>NZ_JACHGT010000008.1:136645-419061 GCF_014202425.1 Phytomonospora endophytica
CGTTGTGCGAGGCGCGGAAGGCGTGCGAGTCGTGCGCGGCACGGGAGGCGCGGGAGTCGTCCGAGGGGTCCGAGTTGTCCGGGCCGTCCGTCGTGTGAGGCGCGGGAGGCGTCCGAGCCGTGTGAGGCGTAGGAGTCGTCCGGGCCGTCCGTTGTGCGAGGCGCGGAAGGCGTGCGAGTCGTGCGCGGCACGGGAGGCGCGGGAGTCGTCCGAGGGGTCCGAGTTGTCCGGGCCGTCCGTCGTGCGAGGTGCGGGAGCCATGCGAGCCGTGTGAGGCGCAGGAGTCGTCCGGGCCGTCCGTCGCGCGAGGCGCGGGAGCCGTGTAAGGCGTGCAAGTCGTGCGAGGTGCGGGAGCCGTGTGAGGCGTCCCGGCCGGGAGAGGTGCGGGAGGCGTCCGGGCCGTGCGAGGCGTGGGAGTCGGGCGAGGCGCGAGAGGCACGGGAGGCGCGGGAGCCGTGTCGTCCGGGCTGTGTGAGGTGCGGGAGGCGTGTGAGGCGTCCGAGCCGTGCAAGGCGCGGGAGCTGTGAGCCGTGCAGGCGGCCTTGCCACCCTCACCGTCCGGTCCTCGGAGGGGTGCGGCGTGGGCTCGCCCCGGGCCGGAGTCGCCGTGAGGCTGGAGCCCGCCGGGCTGGTGTGGCCCACGGCCTGCGGCCCGGCCCACGGCCCGGCCCACGGCCCGGCCCACGGCCCACGGCTCGCGGCCTGTCCACGGCTCGCGGGTACACGGCCCCGGCGGCCCCCCGGCCTGCGGTCCGGGCCACGGCCCGCAGCGGCCCACGGCCCACGGCCGCGTTGGCCGCCGACCGCTGGGCGCCCCACCCACACCCCCGCCCCCCGCCCCCACCTCCCCCCCCCTCTCACGGGTCTCGGCGTACCGCCACCGTCGCCAGGGCCACCGCGACCGTCGTCCACACCGCGTTGACCGTCCAGGCTCCGGGGAGGCCGAGGTACGGGGGCGGCACGTCCGTGGACAGGTCGGACAGTCGCATCCACGCTGTCATGGGGAAGGCGTTGTCCACGTGGATCAGCCAGCCCTGGCGGGAATTGATCAGGGCGGGGGCCAGCAGCAGTAGTCCGACGGCGGCCACGATCGAGGAGGCCACGTGTCTCAGCAGCGTCGCCAGGCCCATGCCGACCAGGGCGGCCAAGGGCGCGAGCAGGGCCGAGGCCGTGACGACGCGGAGGGCGCCCGGGTGAGTGATCGGGACGCCGACGTCGTGCCAGGAGAGGATCCACTGGCTGCCGAAGAAGGACACCGTCGCGACGATGGCGCCCCAGACGGTGAACAGGGCGGCCGTGACGAGGAGTTTCGCCGCCATGAGCGTGCGTCTGGCCGGGACGGCGGCGAAGGTCGTCCGGATCATCCCCGTCCCGTATTCGGAGGCGACGAGGACGGCGCCGATCGCCGAGACCGCCAGGAAGCTGACCATCATGGCGCCCTGGGAGAAGGCGGCGTCGATCGACCAGTGGGGGAAGAACCCGGCGCGCACGCTCTCGCCGTAGTCGAACCACTTGACGTGGTCGGTCAGGGCGGCGCCGATGTTCATGACGACGACGAGGAGGCCGCTCAGGCCGATCGCCCAGGCGACGGAACGCAGTGAGCGGATCCTGATCCACTCGGAGGCGAGCAGGTCGGTGAAGCGGCCCTCGGTCACGGTGGTGCTCATCGGCGGTCTCCTGCGAGGTATTCGACGCTGGCGGCGGTGAGTTCCATGAACGCGGCCTCCAGCGAGGCGCCGTGCCCCGACAGCTCCCGCAGGGGCACGCTGTACTCGAAGGCGAGCTCGCCGACGCGTTCCAGGCCCATGCCCGTCACGGTCAGCGTCTCCTCGCCCGAGGGCGTGACGACGGCGCCCGCCGCGGCCAGGACGCCGGCCAGGCGGGCGGCTTCGGGCGTGCGCACGACGACGCGGCGGCCCGCGCTGCGCGCGGAGAAGGCGGTGAGGCTCTCGTCGGCGATGAGGCGCCCGCGGCCGATGACGACGAGGTGCTCGGCGGTGTTCTCCATCTCGCTCATGAGGTGGCTGGACACGAAGACCGTGCGTCCCTCGGCCGCGAGTCTCCCGAAGAGCCCCCGCACCCACAGGACGCCTTCGGGGTCGAGGCCGTTGAAGGGTTCGTCGAAGAGCAGGACCGGCGGGTCGCCGAGGAGGGCCGTGGCGATCCCGAGCCGCTGTTTCATCCCCAGCGAGAAACCACCGATCCGGCGTTTCCCGACGGAGGAGAGCCCGACCTCGTCGAGCACTTCGCCGACCCGTGACCGTGGGATGCGGTTGCCGCGGGCCAGCGCCCACAGGTGCCCGACGGCGCTGAGGCCGCCGTGCACGTCGGCCGCGTCGAGGAGCGCGCCGACGTGCCGCAGCCCGCGTGGGAGTGAGCCGAAGACCCTGCCCGCGACGGTCACGGTGCCGGAGCTGGGCGCGTGCAGGCCGAGGACCATGCGCAGCGTCGTGGACTTCCCGGCGCCGTTGGGCCCGAGGAAACCCGTGACGCGGCCCGGCCGGACCGTGCAGGTGAGGCCGTCGACGGCGGTCGTGCCGCCGTAGCGTTTGGTGAGTGCGTCGAGTTCGATCACATGTACCACGATCCGGTTTCGGGAGGCCTGACGCATCGGTCCAGGGTTTAGAACATTTCGGGCGAAAACTAGACCTGGGGATTAGGTCCGTGGGCCAATGCGGGTCCGAAGATCCCGGCTTAGCCTGGCGGCATGGCCCTCGCCCCTCGTCCTCCGCTGCTCAAACGCCTCTCGCCGACCGCGCGCGGCCTGCTGCTGTGGACCTGCATGGCCGTGCTCCCGTTCGCGCTGGCGTTCCTGATCCTGTCGCTGCGCCCGAATCCCGACCTGGCCGACCTGACGCTGCGGATCTTCGTGGTCGTGCTGCCCGCCGGGCTGCTGCGCCGCTGGCCGCTCGTGGGCACGGTCGCGATGATCGCGGCCTTCTACCTCTGCGGTCCGAGCGACAGCTGGGATCCGACCTTCGTGCAGGTCATCGCCATGCAGGCGGCCGTCGGGTACGTCGCGGCGACGCGCCGGCCGCTGATCTCGCTGACCGCCGCCGGGCTGACCTTCGTGGGCCAGCTCGGTGCCGCGTTCCTCAACTACCTGCCCAACCCGCAGGTCGCGCAGGCCCCGGCGACGCTCTTCGTCGGCGTCCTCATCGCGGTGACGGCGTGGATCATCGGGAACTCCGTGCGCATGCGCCGCGAGTACGGGTTGGCCCTGCGCGAACGGGCGGTGACCGAGGAGCGCCTGCGCATCGCCCGCGAGCTGCACGACATGATCTCCCACAGCATCGGCATCATCGCCATCCAGGCCGGCGTCGGCGGCCGTGTCATCGAGACGCAGCCCGCCGAGGCCCGCAACTCCCTCGCCACGATCGAGGCGACGAGCCGGGAAACCCTCGCCCAGCTGCGCCGGACCCTCGGTTCGCTGCGCCGCTCGGCGGCCGCGCCCGCCGAGTTCGATCCCGCGCCGGGCCTCGCCGACCTGGAGCGCCTCGTCGCCTCGACCGCCGCGGCCGGGGTGCGCGCCGAGCTGCACCGGATCGGGCCGGTGCGGCCGGTCCCGGCCGACATCGACCTCTCGGCGTACCGGATCATCCAGGAGGCGCTGACGAACGTCGTCCGCCACGCGGGCACCGACACCTGCCGGGTGACCGTGGAGTACCGGGAGGGGGAGCTGCTCATCGAGATCACCGACGACGGTCGCGGCACCACCGCCGTGAGCCCCGGCGCGGGCTTCGGCATCGCGGGCATGCGCGAGCGCGTGAGCATGCTGTTCGGCGAGTTCAGCGCGGGCCCGCGCCCGGAAGGCGGCTTCGGTGTGACCGCGCGGCTGCTTCTCCCGTCATGATCGGGGTCCTGCTCGTCGACGACCAGCCGCTCATCCGGGCCGGTCTGCGCGTGCTGATCGCCGACACCTTCGACATCGAGGTCCTCGGCGAGGCCGGGTCGGGCGAGGAGGCCGTGCGGCTGGTGCCCGAGCTGCGGCCCGACGTCGTGGTGATGGACATCCGCATGCCCGGAATGGACGGGATCCAGGCGACGGCCGCGCTCACCGCCGCCGCCGAGCCGGTGCGCGTGCTGGTCCTGACGACCTTCGACGACGACGAGTACGTCTACGCGGCCCTGCGTGCGGGCGCGAGCGGTTTCCTGGTCAAGGACATGGCCCTCGACGACATCCTCGGCGCGGTCCGGGTAGTCGCGGCGGGCGACGCGCTCATCGCGCCGGGCGTGACGCGACGGCTCATCGCCGAGTTCGCGGCCCGCCCGGCCGCGCGCCGGAAGACGCGCGGCCGGGCCGTGGACGGTCTGACCGAGCGGGAGCGGGAGGTGCTCACGCTGGTCGGGCGGGGGCTGACGAACGCCGAGATCGCCGCGAGCCTGTACATCAGCATGGGGACGGCGAAGGCGCATGTGGCCCGCCTGTTCGCGAAGCTGGGCGCGCGCGACCGGGTTCAACTGGTGATCGTCGCCTACGAGGCGGGGCTGGCCGGGGAGGAGTGAGCTTGCCGAAGGCGGGCCGGTCGGCGAGAGTTGGGGTGTGGCGGTCGACGACGGCACCGGCGTTCCCGACCCGCGGGCCTCGCGGGTCGTCCTCGTGGGGGTCCCCGTCTATGGGGCCTTCGAGCATCTGCCCGCGGTGACCGCGGGTGTGGAGGCCCTGCGCGCGGCCTTCACCGACCGGCGGATCTGGGGGATCGGCCGGTCACGTTGCACGGTGACCCCGGAGGGCGCGGGCACCGGGCAGATCCTGACCGCCATCCGGGCCGCCGCGGCCCTGGCCACCGATACTTTGTTCATCTACTTCTCCGGTCACGGTCTCGTCGACCTCCACGACGGCGAGCTCTACCTGGCTTTACGCGACTCGCTGCCCAACGAGCCGGAGAGCGCGCTGCGTTACGAGTACCTGCGGCGGGCGGTGCTCGGTTCCCGGGCGCGGAACAAGGTCGTCGTCATCGACTCCTGCTATTCGGGCCTGGCGCTCCTGGGCGGGATGGGCGGGGGCGAGGAGATCGCCGACCGGACGAGCATCGACGGGACCTTCCTGCTGACGTCGTCGGCGGAGACGCGGATCTCGTTGTCGCCCGACGGGGAACCGTTCACGGCCTTCACCGGTGAGCTGGTGCGGGCGCTGACCGAGGGGGTGCCCGGTGCGGGCCGTCTGCTGACGATGGGCGCGCTGTACCGGCATCTCCACGCGAGTCTCAGCGGCCGTTCCCGGCCGGTTCCGCAGCAGCGCAGCCGCAACGCCGGTGCCGACCTGGTCATCGCGCGCAATCTCGCGGCCGGGGCCGACGTATCGGTGCCGGAGGTGCCCGAGGCACCCGGGCCGCGTGAACCGCAGGCGAAGGTGCCGCAGCGGCTGGGGCGTTTCGGGATCGCCTTGACGGCCTACGGCCACCGTCGCGGTGAGTCGGTGGCGCTGTTGCGGGAGGCGGCCGAGGCGGGTGACGCGGTCGCCATGAACCACCTGGGCCTGCACCTCGCCGACTCCGGCGATCTCGGTGGCGCCGAGGCGATGTACCGGCGTGCCGTCGCCGGTGGGGTCCGGGAGGCCCTGTTCAATCTGGGGCACGTCCTCGAACTGCTCGGTCGCGGCGGGGAGGCGGAGACCTTCTACCGGCTGGCGATCGCGGCGGGCGTGGCCGGGGCCATGAACAACCTGGGGCTGCTGCTGAAGGAGCGCGGCGAGATCGGTGAGGCCGAGGCCTGGTACCGCTGTGCGATCCAGCTCGGCGTCACCGATCCGGTCGTCCGGCGCAACCTCGACACGCTGCTGCGTCAGCGCGGGGATTCCACCCGGATCGCGGCCGCCGGTGTCGACGAGGACCCGCGCCCCCGCCTGCGGTGAATGATCCACTCGGCGACGAGCATGTTCACCAGCAGCGACAGCCACGCGCCCGCGCTGGCGATGTCGTGGATCATCGCGGTCGTGTTCCCCTGGTAGACGCGGGAGTCCTCCAGTGCGAACACGATCGCGAACAGCGGCCCGCCCCACACCCGTGACGCCAGGATGACCAGGGTCAGCGCGTAGTTGCGGATCATCCAGCGGCGGTGGTCGGCGTACCTGCGCGCGAGCGTGGCGCGCAGCCCGGCGACGCCCGTCGCGAGCCACAGCGCGGTCAGCGTGAGCAGCGCGGCCTGGTTCGAGACGCCCTGTTCGGAGGCGATCGTGACGGGTACGGCGAGTACGCCCGCCGGGAAGATCCCCAGGTAGAAGTAGGCGCGGCCGGTCCAGCGGTGCACGCGCGGGTGGCGCGCCCGGAGAACGGGCCAGAACTGGAGCAGCCCGGCGACGGTGGCGACGGTCCCGAAGGCCATGTGCGCGACGAGCAGGGCGTAGCGCAGCCGGTCGCCGTGCATGTCGGCGCGGCTGGTGTCGATGTCGGGCGGGATGTAGGCCCAGAGCATGAAGGTCAGCAGCGCCAGCGTCGCCAGGGACAGCGCGAGCAGCCACCGGGGACGGCGGCGGCGAGGGGTGGTCATGCGGACTCCTCCGAGTTAGCGTCCTAGGGATACTATCCTTAGGATACTAACCCGGGCCGTTACGATGCACCACATGACCGGTACGAACGTCCCGCCGGACCTGCGCCGGCTCTGGCGCGTCCCGGCCGCCACCGGGCTCGGCCGACCCGCCGAGCTCGACGTCGACCGCGTCCTCGGCGCCGCCCTCGACCTCGCCGACCGCCACGGCCTCCCCGGCGTCACCCTCCCCAAGGTCGCCGAGGCCCTCGGCGTCACCAAGATGGCCCTCTACCGCTACGTCGGCTCCAAGGACGAACTGCTCGTCCTCCTCGCCGACCACGCCATGCCGCCCCCGCCCGAGCCCACCGACGGCCCGTGGCGACCGGCCCTGCACGCCTGGGCCGAGGGAAACCGCGAGGTCTACCGCCTCCACCCGTGGCTCGCCCGCGTCCCCGTCGCCGGCCCACCCGGCGGCCCCAATGCCATCGCCTGGCTCGACGCCGCCCTCCGCGCCCTGCGCGACACCGCCCTCGACTGGGCCGAGAAGGTCGGCGTCGTCCTCCTCCTCGGCGGCTGGGTGCGGCAGGCCTCGACCCTCGACCACGGCTTCGCGACCGGCCGCGGCGACCGCGCCCAGGCCGAGGTCGAACGCGCATACGGACGCGCGCTCGCCGAACTCGTCGAACCCGGGCGCTTCCCCGAGGCCGCGCGGCTGTTCGCCTCACCGGCCTTCGAGGAACCCGCCGCGGAGGACCCGGACTTCCGCTTCGGCCTCGACGTCCTCCTCGACGGCGTCGCCGCCCGCATCGCCGCGGCGGAGGCGCGCGGCTAGGGCTCCCCGTACATCCCCAGCCACTCGCCTTTCGGCTCCTTCGGCCGCGCCGGCGTGCCGTCGGTCTCGGTCCGCCGTCGCGCGACCAGCGCCGCCAGCGCCGTCGTGATCGGCACGGCCGCGATCAGCCCGATCGTGCCGACCGCGCTGCGCACCAGCTCCTGCGCGACGGCCTGCCCGGTCAGCACCTCCCCGAGCGGCCGGTCGGCCGCCGCGACCAGCAGCAGCACCGGCAGGGACGCGCCCGCGTAGGCGAGGATGATCGTGTTGATCACCGACGCGATGTGCGCCCGCCCGACCCGCGTCGCCGCCGTGTACAGCCTGCGCGGCCCGTAACCGGGGTTGGCGCGGGCGAGCTCGCCGACGGTCACCGACTGCGTGACGGTCACGTCGTCGAGGACGCCGAGGGTGCCGATGAGGATGCTCGCCAGCAGCAGCCCGCGCATGTCGAAGCCGTAGGTGAGGGACACGTGGTTGGAGCTCTCGTCGGCGATGCCCGTCAGGTGCGCGGCGCCGGTCGCCAGGGCGGCGAGCAGGCCGGTCAGGACGAGGCTGACGAGGGTCCCGGCGACGGCGATGGTCGTGGTCATCGACACCCCGTGGGTGAGGTAGAGGACGACGAGCATGATCGCCGCCGCGCCCGTGATCGCCACCGGCAGCGGGGGTTTCCCGTCGAGGATCGCCGGGACGACGAAGAGCAGCAGCACCCCGAAGGTCACCGCGAGCCCGGCGAGCGCCGAGAGTCCGCGCCAGCGCCCGAAGGCGATGACGGCCAGCGCGAAGGCCGCGCCGAGGATCCACAGCCGCGTGCCGCGCTGGTGGTCACTGATCAGGTAGGTCGCGTCGTCGGGGAGGTGGCGCAGGACCAGGGCGTCGCCGACGTCGACCGTCGGGGCCCCGGCACCGGCGGGCAGCGCGGCCTCGACCTCTGTGCCCGTGCCGGGGCCTTCGGTGATCGCGATGGTCGCGGTACCGCAGCCACTCGGCCCGGGCCGGGCGCCGGGCGGTGCGTCGTCGGGCGTCTCCGGGCAGGGATCGGTGTCGACGGCGACGACCTCGCCGTAGGCCCACGCCACGTCGGCGGGCCGTTCGGTCTCGGGCCGTTCGCCCGGCCAGAGCCAGATCATCGCCGCGACGGTGGCCGCCGCGGCGAGCCCGAGGACGACGGCGGCGGCCCGCACGGTCCGTCGCGAGACCGGCGGCCCTTGGCCATGGTCGTGTCCGGCGCCCATCGCTTCCCCTCCCACGGTTGGCCGACCAGTCTGACCGGCCTCGCGGAGGCGCCCGCTACCGCAGGTAGGAGAACGTCGCCATCATCCCCGCCTCGCCGTGGTACAGGTTGTGGCAGTGGATCATCCACTGCCCGGGATTGACCGCGTCGACGTCGAGCGCGAATTCCTGTCCCGGCAGCACCAGCAGCGTGTCCTTGCGCAGCGGCCCGGCCTTCCCCGCGATCTGGAAGGTGTGCCCGTGCAGGTGCATCGGGTGGAACATGGTGGTGGCGTTCTTGACGACGAGCCGCGCCCGCTGTCCTTCGTGGACGGTCAGCGGGGGGACGTCGGGATGCTGTGCGCCGTTGATGGTCCAGCGGTAGGACGCCATGTCCCCGCCGAGCAGCACCTCGTGGGTCACGTCGGGCTCGCGTTCGGCGAGCCGATGCGAAGCCGGGGTCGTCAACTCGTCCACTGTGGTCGGACGGCCGATCAGCTCGGGCAGCCCCGCGGTCACGTCGGCCCTGCCCGGTGCCGTGCGCAGGATCGCCGCCGCGCGCTTCTCCTTGCCCTCGGCGACCGCGACGATCGGGAAGGCACCCTTCCCGGCCGTCAGTACGACGTCGTAGCGCTCGCCCATGCCGATGAGCAGCGCGTCGGTCGTGACGGGCTCGACGGGGTAGCCGTCGGTGGCCACGACGGTGAACTCGTGCCCGGCGACGGCGAAGCGGAAGGCGGTGTCGGCACCGGCGTTGATCAGGCGGAGCAGCACCTGCTGGCCGGGTTTCGCGTTGACGGTGAAGGGATCGGCGGTCGTGCGGCCGTTGATGACGAAGAGCGGGTGGTCGACGTCGCCGGCGTCGCCGCCGAGCAGGTCGCTTCCGAACATCGTCATGCCCTCGTGGCCGGCCATGTCCATGCCCTCTTTGAGGGTGGCCAGCTGGGTGTCGGGGTCGCGGCCGTCGATGTCGTCAAGCCAGTCGTCGAGGACCAGGACCGCCTCGACGTCGTGGTCGCCGGGATTCGCCGGATCCTCGACGATCAGCGGCGCGTACAGGCCGCGGTCGAGCTGCGCGCCGACGTGCGGGTGGAACCAGTGTGTTCCGGCGTCGGGAACGGTGAACTCGTAGTGGAACTCGCCGCCTGGCGGGACGGCGTCCTGGTTGAGGTGCGGCACCCCGTCCATGTCGTTGCGCAGGGCGAGGCCGTGCCAGTGGACGGTCGTCTCGGCGGGCAACTCGTTGACCAGCCGGACCTTCAGCACGTCCCCGGCCTTGACCCGGATCTCCGCGCCCGGCACGGTTCCGCCGTAGGACCAGGTGCGCACCTTCGTACCGCCGAGATCCACCGTGGACTCCCGCGCGACGAGTTCGACCTCGACGACCCGCGCCGACGGCGCCCGCCGCGCGGTCTCGGCGGCGGCGACGGCCGGGTCGGCCGGACCGACCGCCTCGCCTGCCGGGTCGGCCGGATCGGTTCCGCAGCCGGTGATCGCGGCTCCGGTGACGGTCAGGCCCGCTGCCAGGACTCCGCGCCGCTTCCAGCCGTTCATGGTCGCTCCTCGGTCGCTCGGTGACGTTCCGGCGACCGTAACAGATACCCCCTAAGGGTATCCAGGAAGTGTGACCTGAACCCCTAGGGGGTACCTGAACGGCTAGAAGCCGGGGATGCGTGCGGCGCCGTAGTAGTCGCTGGCCGCGCCGTCGAGGGTCTCGATGGCGACGTTGTTGTAGTTGATCGCGGCCTGCACGACGTAGCCGTCGCCGATGTACATCGCGACGTGGCTCAAGTCGTTGTAGAACACCAGGTCCCCGGGCTGAAGCTGGTCGCGCGGGATGTGCGGGAGCATGTTCCACTGCGCCTCGGCGTTGTGCGGCAGGTCGAGGCCGACCTGGCTCCACGCCCGTAGGGTCAGGCCGGAGCAGTCGAAGCCGTCGGGGCCCGAGGAGGCCCAGATGTAGGGCAGTCCGACCTGCTTGAGGGCGAAGTTGACAACCTTGCCCCGGTCGCCGGGGATGTAGGGCGGGACGAAGTCGTCGGGGTCGATGCCCCGGGAGTCGCGGTAGGCCTTCTCGCGCTGTTCCTGGAGGCGTTCGAGGTCGGTCTCGATCGTCTCCTTCTTCTCCCGCAGCTCCTCCTCGCGGCCCGACTGGTCGGCGTAGAGCGAGTCGAGGACCGACTTGCGCTCGTCCAGTTCGGCCTTGGCGGCGTTGAGCTCGTCGATGGCCGTGCTGTCGTCGACGGTCACCTGATCCAGCAGGGTGATCCGCTCGGCGAGATTGTCGGGTGTGCCGGTCGTCAAGACGGCCGTCATGCCCGACAGCGAGCCGCCCATGTACACATTGGACGCGATCTCGGCGACCCGCTCGTAGAGGACGGAGAGCTTCTCCTCGAAGGGCTTGAGCTCCTTCTCCAGCTTCGCGACCTGCTTCTTGGTGTCCTTGAACTCCTTGCTGATCTTGTTGTAGTCCTCGATCACCGCTTCGAGATCGTGGTACTCCCGCTCGATCTGCTCCTCGGCGTCCTCGACCGGGTCGGCCCGCACGGCCGTGGCCGGCAGCAGGACCGCGAGGACGGCGAGAACCGCGATACCCGCCCGCAGGAGCCGTCCGTGCCCAACGCTCGTCATCCGCATCGCCTTCGTGTCAGGGGAACCGTGCGCGCTCGACGGTACTACTAAGCTACGAAGGAGGATAGTAGATGGGTCGGATCACTCCCCGGTGACGCCGTCGATCAGCTCGCGGGCGACGTCGAGCTGGCCGACGTGACGGGCGTACTCCTGAAGCAGGTGGAACAGGATCCGGCCGAGCGTGGGGGCCTGCGCCTCGGTGGCGAAACGCCCGCCGACGCGGGCCCGCTCGCCGACCGGTGAACCGGCCGCGAGCGCCCGGGAGGCGGCGACCTCCACGCGGTACGCGGCGAGGATCTCGGCCGTCGGCCGGTCGGCGGGGATTCCCCACTCCCCATCGTCGCCGTCCGGCGGGTAGGCGAGCACGTCTTCGGCGGCGAAACCCCAGCGCATCCACCGGCGCTCGACCCAGCCGAGGTGCTGGACCAGCCCGAGCGGGGACCAGCCCAGGGGTGCGACGGGCGTGCGCAGACCCTCGTCGGACAGGCCGGAAAGCTTGCGGGACAGCGCTTCTCGGTACCAGTCGAGGTAGCCGAGAAGAAGCTCACCCGGATCGGCGACCTCGACGCCGGGCCCGTCGAGCGGTGCCGGCGACGTCATGCCACCACCAGCTCGGCCAGCAGGACCCGTGTCGTCCAGGCCGCCCACCTCTCGCCCGGCCAGCCGCGTTCGCCGGTGAAGACCAGGTACAGCTCCGGTCCGAGCACCCCGTACAGCACGTCGGCGGCCTCTTCGGCCGTCAGTCCCGGCCGTGCGCCGGGCTTGGCGACCAGCGCCTCGGCGGCCGCGAGCTGGACCGTGTAGCGCGGATCGACGCCCTGCGGCCAGGCCGCCGAGATCTCCGGATCGGTCGCGGCGGCGGCGTTGAGCACCTTCGTGATCGCCGCGACCCGCGCCAGGATCGTGGCCGTCGCCGCGACGTGCAGGCCGATCTGTTCGGCGGCGCTCGGCGCGGCCAGGGCCTCGCGGAACCAGGCCCGGTCCATCGTCGCGACGGGCTCGTCGTCGCCGGCGATCGCGACGTCGACGACCTCCTTCAGCAGCGCGCGCTTCGTCCCGAAGGTGAAGTAGATCGTCTGCACGGCGACGCCTGCCCGGTCGGCCACGTCCTGCAGGGCCGTGGCGCCGTATCCGTGCTCCACGAACAGGTCCCGCGCCGCCGCGAGCATCCTCCGCCGCGTCTCGCGGGCCTTGACCGCGCGTTTTCCCTCGCCCTTGCCGATCGTCATGGTCGTAGTCTATAACTAGAGTCCATCACTAGTGACTAACTCTAGTAAAGGAGATTCGGGATGCCGATCCTGACCATCACCCGCGTGACCGCCCGCCCCGGCGACGCCGACGAGCTCGTCACCCGCCACGACGCCCTCGTCCGAGCCACCGGGCCCGGACTCGCCGACGCGCGCATCGGCCGCCTCGACGAGACGACCTGGATCGCCGTCTGGCGCTGGGACTCGGCGGCCGACCTGGCCGCCGCGCGGCAGAACGCCGGACCCGAGGCCGCCGCGGCCTTCGCGCTGACGACCGTGCGGTCGGCCGAGGAGATCGAGCTGCACGAGGCGAAGTGACCCCGACGCCCCGGGCCGCACGGCCCGGGGCTCCATCCACAAAGGACGTGCACCGTGAACACCCCCGCCATCGAGATCACCGGACTCACCAAGACCTACCGCCCGGGCGGCGAGCCCGCCGTCGACGACCTGTCCCTCACCGTCGAACCCGGCACGGTCATCGGCTTCCTGGGACCCAATGGGGCCGGGAAGACCACCACCATCAAGATCGCCGCCGGACTGCTCAGCGCCACCGCAGGCACCGTCCGCCTCAACGGGCACGACGTCGCCGCCCGCAGATCGGCCGCGATGGCCCAGTTCGGGGCCGTCCTGGAAGGCTCCCGCAACGTCTACTGGACCCTCACCGCCTGGCAGAACCTCATCTACTTCGGGCGCCTCAAAGGGATGACCCGCGCGGCGGCCCGCTCCCGCGCCACCGCCCTGCTCACCGAGCTCGACCTGTGGGAACGCCGCGACGACACCGTCGGCGGCTTCTCACGAGGCATGCAGCAGAAGGTCGCCATCGCCGCCGCCCTCATCGCCGACCCCGCGATCGTCCTGCTCGACGAACCGACCCTCGGGCTCGACGTGGCCGCGACCAGGACCGTGAAGAACTGGATCGCCGAACTGTCAAACGATCGCGGCAAGACCGTCCTGCTCACCACGCACCAGCTCGACGTCGTCGAGGAGCTGTGCGACCGCGTCGCCGTCATCCGCGCCGGCCGGATCGCCACCGACCTGCCGACCGGGGAACTGCTGGCCGGGTTCCGCCTGCGCGACACCTACGAGGTCCACGTCGAAGGCCACCCCGACCTGCCCGTGCTCCCCGCCGGATTCACCGCCACCGCCGAGGCCGACACCACCGCGATCACCGGCCGCGTCGCCGATCCGCGCGAGGTCTACGACCTCATCGACCTGCTGCGGGCCAGGGGGCTCGTGCTCCGCTCGCTGACCCAGTCGCAGCCCGGCATCGAGGACGTGTTCCTCACGCTCGTGGGAGACGCCCGCCATGGCTGACACCCGCACGCTCGCCGTCATGGGCGCCGAAGTCCACAAAGGACTCCGGAGCCAGCTCGCGCATCCCCTCGGCCACGTCATCAGCCTCGCCGTCGGCATGTCGATGTACCTCGGGCTGCAATTCGTGATGGGCCAGGGAAGACTGCGCGAAGACCTCCTGCCGCCCACCCTCATCGCCATCGGCGCCTACTGGTTCCTCCAGTACTCCGCCATGGTCATGGTCGCCGACCTCGTCGAGGAGAAACGCGGCGGAACCTTCGCCCAGTCGCAGATGTCCGTCGCGCCCCCGTGGGCGCTCATGCTCGCGCGACTGGCGACCGCGTCCCTGTTCGGTCTCGTCGTGGCCGTCGCCGCCTCCGCCGTCCCCGCCGCCGTCGCGGGAATTCGCATCCCCTGGAACGCCGGCGCGGTCATCCCCCTGGCACTGCTGCTCCTCGACATCCTCGCCTTCATCTACCTACTGGCCGCGATCGCGGTGCGCTCGCCGATGGTCGGCGCGCTCCAGTCCCTCTTCACCGCACTGATCCTGCTGCTCAACGGCGCCTTCCTCCCGCTGTCCCTCTACCCCGGCTGGCTCGCCGGGATCGCCCGGCTGCTGCCGACGACGCTGGGGATCGAGGCCGTCGGCAAGGCCCTCTTCGACGGACTCACCCTCGCCGAACTGTGGACCTCGGGCGCCCTCCCGTGGCTCACCGCGCACACCGCCGTCCTCGCCGTCGGGGCCGCGCTCCTGTTCCGCCGCAACCACCGCGTGGCCGTCCGCGACGGCCACCTCGGCCAGTACTAGGAGGCGTGATGACGACGACGCACTACGCCGGTGCCTTCGGCAACGAGATCGGCAAAGGACTCCGGCAGCTGCTGTCCGGAGGTCGCGAGCTCGCGATCCAGATGCTCACCTTCCCGGTCTTCTACCTGCTGGTGGTCCTGTTCATGGGCCGCGGCAGGCTCCTGCCGGAACTGCTGCTGCCGACCCTGCTCGGCATGGTGGCCCTGACCTTCATCCACGAGCAGGTCAACCGCGTGTTCTGGAGCTACCAGGGCGACATCCAGTCCGGCGTGCTCGAACAGACCTACCTGACCCCGCTGCCCTCCGTCGTGGTCGTGCTCGGACGGCAGGTCGCGGCGGCCGTCTCGGCCCTCCCGACCGCCGCGGCCGTGCTGGCCGCCGGCTACCTCGCCGTCACCGTGAACGACGGCGGATTCCCCGTCACCGCGGGCGTTCTCGTGCCGCTCGCGGCGATCGCCGTCGGCACCGCCGGGCTGTCGCTGGTCATCTGCGGACTGACGCTCGTCTACCAGCGGATCGAGATCATCCCGCAGGTCTCGGTCGCCGTCTACGCCGTCGCGGGAGGCACCCTCGTGCCTCTGACGGCGATGCCGGACTGGACCGCGACCGCCGCCAGGCTCCTCGTCCCCATCGCGCCCGGCGTCGAGGCCATGCGCGACATGGTCATCGGGGGCGACCCGCTGACGGCGCTCGGTTCGGGCTGGGGCCTCGGATGGCTGCTGCTGCAACCGATCTTGATACTGGTCATCGGCGTCGTGCTCTTCGCGAGGCTCGAACGCGTCGCCAAGAAGCGCGGAACCCTGGGAAGGTACTGATGACGACCAACGACTCCTACCCCCTGCGAGCCCTCGGCCGCGTCGACGGCGGCCGGACCGAGTGGGTCGAGGACGACTGGGCCGACGTGGAAGCCGCCATCCGGCTCGACGCGACCATGTTCGAACCCGACACCACCACCGGCCTGGAACACTTCTCCCACCTGGAGGTCGTGTTCCTCTTCGACCGCGTCGACCCCGACAAGATCAACCTCAGGCCCCGCCCGGCCCGGGGGAACCCGGAATGGCCCCCGGTGGGGGTCTTCGCCCACCGGGAACCCTTCCGCCCCAACAGACTCGGCGTCTCACGCTGCCGTCTGCTCGCCGTCGACGGCCTCACCCTGCGGGTCGCCGGGCTCGACGCCCTCGACGGCACTCCCGTGCTGGACGTGAAGCCCTACCTCGCCGAGTTCGGCGCGCGCGGAACGGTGACGCAGCCCGGATGGGTCGACGACCTCATGGCCGAGTACTACTGACCTTCCAGCAGCAGCCGGGCGGCGAGTTCGGCTCCGTCCCCGCGGACCTCACGAGCGACCTCACCCGCCCGCGCCCCGACTCCCGGTTCGAGGACCGTGTGAAGCGCGGCGGTGAGGGACTCGGCGGTCGGGGCCGGTCCGTCATGCAGCACACCGGTCCCCAACGCGGTGACGCGCGCGCCCCAGTAGGGCTGGTCGGCCACCTGCGGGACGATTACCTGCGGGGTTCCCGCACGTGCCACCGTCGTCGTGGTCCCCGCACCGCCGTGGTGGACGACGGCGGCCACGCGCGGGAACAGGGCCTGCTGGTTCACCTCGCCGACGGCGAAGCTGTCGCCGCCGTCGTCGACCGGCACCAGTTCCGCCCAACCGCCCGACAGCACGACACGGCGTCCCACGGCCCGCGCCGACTCGACCGCGACGCGGGCGGGCTCGGTCGCCGCCCGCATCGGCATGCTGCCGAACCCGACGTAGACCGGCGGCTCGCCGGAATCCAGGAACGCCAGGAGATCGGCGGGCAGCGCCCGCTCGTCCGGCCGGATCCAGGCGCCGGTCTGCACCACCGCGAGCTCCGAGGGCAGCGGCCAGGGGCCGAGCACGGGATCCGCCGCCAGCCAGGGACTCGGACCGAAGACGTGGTCGCGGACGTTGTCGACGGCGGGCAGCCCCACCGACTCCCGGTGCGCGTTGATCGGGGCGCCGAGCATGCCGTGCAGGTACTCCGCGAGAAGCCGCCACAGGACGCGATTGTCGCGCTCGCCCTCGGGGAAGACGAGCCCCGGCCACCCGATCGGCGGGTTGTGCGGGGTCGGGAGGTAGCAGGGGGAGAACGTCGTCGACACGAACGGGACGCCGAGCTTCTCGGCCCCGGCCTGCGCCCCCGCCGCCGCGGGCAGGGAACCGGTGCCGAGCACCAGGTCGAGGTCTCCGGCCGAGACGACGGCCTCGTAGGCCATGGCCACCAGCCGGGGCGCCAGTTCGGGCAGACCCTTCGGTGCGTCGGGCAGTGACCCGGTCGCCAGCGCCTGGATCGGCCATCCGACGGGCACGTGCGGGACGGAGGCTTCGCCGAGGAGCCCGGCGAAGTCGGGTGGTGCGGCGAGAGATACCGACGCGCCATGAGCCTGAAGGCGAAGGGCGAGCGCGACGAGCGGCTCGACGTCGCCGCGAGATCCGTATGTGGAGAGCAGGATGCGCATGCGTGGTCCCCCTAGGCGCGAGTGCGAAAGTGCCCGACCGGCGATTTTGCCGTACCGCGAAGGCCGGGGCAGGGGGGCGGTGTGCATGTCGCGAGAGGGCGTGGTAGATAGATTAGGAGGGGAGGGGCGCGGTTTCGGCGCCCGTTTCTCCCCCTCCCACGACGATTCCTCAGGCGCGGTCGTGGAGCGTCACGTGGTAGCCGTCGGGGTCGGCGAAGGTGAACGTCCGGCCGAACGGTCCGTCGACGGGTGCCGAGACGATGGTGTGGCCGTCGGCGGCGAGCGCATCGTGGATCTCCTGGACGTTCGTGGCGTGGAGCCAGATCGCTACACCGATGCCGGGCCGGGCGGCGGCGTCGAGGTCGGTGCCGGGGACGATGTCGCGCAGCGCGAAGGCGATCGGGCTCGTCTCGAAGACCACGGCGTGGGGCGGGCCGGCCGGGGAGCGGACGAGGCCGAGATAGCGCTCGTAGAACGCCTGGGAGGCGCCGAGGTCGCGGGCCTGGAGGGAGATGAAGTCGGGGCCGGTGGCGGTCATGGTCGGGCTCCTTCGTGTCGTGTCAGCTTACTGACATGAACGAATCTATGTCAGACTGCTGACATGAAGCAAGACGGAGCCGGTGTTGACCTGGACACATCGCTGGGTTACCTGCTGAAAGAGGCGTCGAGCGCCCTTCGCACGGCCATGGAGGAGGTGCTGCGGCCGCTCGGGATGAGCGTGACGCACTACTCCTGCCTCGAACTGCTCGCGCAGCGGCCGGGCCTGTCGAACTCCGAGCTCGCGAGGGGCGCGTTCGTGACCCGGCAGACGATGAACGTGCTGTTGCAGGCCCTGGAGCGGGACGGATACGTGATCAGGCCCGCCGAGGCGCCCGTCGGGAAGGTTCTGCCCACGCGGCTCACGCCTCGCGGGCGGCGCAGCCTGGCAAAAGCGACCGTGGCTGTCCGCTCGGTCGAGTCACGGATGCTCGGAGGCATGTCCGAGGCCGAGCGCGCGGAGTCGTTTCGGGCGCTGCGGGGGATGATTCGGGCGTTGCGCGGTGAGGATCGGACCTGACCGCCTCAGGCGCCCTTTCTGCCCCTCCACCGCTCAAGGACCACATCCACCTTCACCGGCATCACGGTCACCGGCGGCCCCTCGACCGGTCCCCGTAGCGCCTTGAGGATCCGCGCGTTGAGCTCCTCCACGAGCTCCCGCGCCTCCGCCTCGGTCCCCGCCTCCTTGTCGAGGCGTCCGTCGAGGTCCTGCACTTCGCGCTTCAGCGCCAGTCCCGGCGGCAGTACGCCCGAGATTCCCTCGCGCGCCACCCAGTCGCGGACCCACCAGTCCTCGTGCAGATGCTGCCCCGCACCCGGCAGCGGTTTTCCCGCGCCCGGAAGGTTGTCGAAGTCGCCGCGCTCCTGGGCCTGGCGGATCGCGATGTCGGCCGCGGACTCGTACCTGTCGGTCATGTCGGGGCACCACCCATCTCACGCTCGGTGACCTTGAGCATAAAACGTCGCCGGGGCGGCACCGATCGCCTGTGCGCTAAATCATTTGCCGCTCCTCGCGGCCGGTGCTTCCCTGTCCGCATGCCCCTGATCGAGACCGCCGCCCTCGTCAAGGAGTTCAAGCGCGTGCGGCGAAAAGAAGGCGCCTTCGCGGGCGTCCGCACCCTTTTCAGCCGGGACTTCGAGACCACCCGGGCCGTCGACGACATCTCCTTCGCCGTCGAGCCCGGCGAGCTCGTCGGCTACCTCGGCCCCAACGGTGCCGGGAAGTCCACCACGATCAAGATGCTCACCGGCATCCTCACGCCCACGTCCGGCCATCTCGACGTCGCCGGGGTCACGCCGTGGAGGCAGCGGGAGCGCAATGCCCGCAACATCGGTGTCGTGTTCGGTCAGCGCAGCCAGTTGTGGTGGGATCTGCCGCTGATCGACTCCTTCCGCATGATCGGCCGGCTCTACGAGGTACCGAAGGACCGCTACCGCGCGAACCTCGACCGCTTTGTCGACATCCTCGGCATGGGGTCCTTCATGGACACTCCGGTGCGGCAGTTGTCGCTCGGGCAGCGGATGCGCGGGGATCTCGCGGCCGCGATGCTCTACGAGCCGAAGATCCTCTACCTCGACGAACCGACGGTCGGGCTCGACGTGATCGCCAAGGAGCGGATCCGGGAGTTCGTCGCCGAGCTCAACCGCGACACCGGCACGACCGTCCTGCTCACCACGCACGACATGGACGACGTGGAACGCCTGTGCCGCAGGCTGATCCTCATCGACCACGGCAAGGTCCTCTACGACGGACCGGTCGCGCCCCTGAAGGAGCACTACGCGCCTCACCGTGAGCTGGTGGTACAGCTCGCGGCGGAGACCGACGTCGTCGACATCGACGGGGCCGAGACGGTGAAGGCCGAGGGCGGCCGGGTCTGGTTGTCCTTCGACCCGCGCGAGACCCCTGCGGCGCGGTTGATCGCGGCGGTGTCGGCGAAGTACGAGATCACCGACCTGTCCATCACCGAACCCGACCTCGAAGGCGTGATCCGCCGGATGTACCTGGAACGGGAGTCGCGGTGACGCTCACCGGCTGGGCGAACGCGCGCTGGGCCTTCACGTCCAGTCGCGTCAGGACCGTCTACGCCTACCGCACCGACGTTCTCATCTGGCTCTTCGCGCCGGCCATGCAGGTCGTGCTGCAGGCCGCGCTGTGGCGCGCGATCTACGGTGAACGAGCCATTGTGGACGGTGTGCCGCTGGCGATGATGACCACGTACGTGTCCCTGGCGGCGATCCAGCACCTCATCGGCTGGGACGACACCACCGACTGGCTCATCGAGCGGGTCCGTGACGGCAAGATCGGCACCGACATGGCGCGGCCGGTCGGGCTGCTGAGCCAGCAGGTCTGCGGCCAGGTCGCGCAGCTCCTCGTCAAGGCGCCGATGGTGGTGCTGCTGCTCCCGGTCGTCGTGTTCGTCAGCGGTCTCGGCGCGCCCGCGCCGGGCGCGGTCGGTCCGTACGTCCTGTCGACCCTGCTCGGCTGGATGGTGAGCTGCTGCCTGACCCTGCTCGTCGCCTCGGTGGCGTTCTGGACGCTGGAGCTGAGCGGCATGGAGTTCCTGTACTTCGTGCTCAGCGGCTTCCTGTCCGGGACGCTCGTTCCGCTGTGGGTGATGCCCGACTGGATGCGCGTCATCCTGGAATGGCTGCCGTGGCAGTCGGTCGTGTACACCCCGGTGGCCATCTACATCGGACGGTTCGAGGGGGCTCGCGCGTGGGAGGCGATCGGGGTGCAGCTGCTGTGGCTGGTCCTGGTGGGCGGTCTGGTCCGGCTGGTGTGGCGGCGCGCCGTCCACCGCGTGGTGGTGCAGGGCGGATGACCGTGCGCGGATCCATCGCCTGGCAGCTGAAGGCGGCCGGCATCCTGTTCGGCGGCGCGCTGCGCGGCACGGCCCAGTACCGGGCCAACCTGTTCTTGACCATGGCCGCCGGAGCCCTGTTCCAGACCACCGGTTTCCTGGCGCTGTGGGTCATGCTCGCCCGCTTCGGCGACATCGCGGGCTGGACCATCACCGACGTCGCCCTGCTCTACGGCATCCGCCTCACCGCGCACGGAGTGTGGGCGGTGCCGTTCAACCAGCTCATGGACGTCGAGCACTTCGTGCGCGAAGGCACCTTCGACCGCTTCCTCGTCCGGCCGGTCAATCCCCTGGTGCAGCTCATGACCAGCCGCGTCCGCCTCAACACCCTCGGGGACCTGGTGGCGGGCCTGGTCATGCTCGGCGTTGCGATGTCGCATGTGGACGTCGACTGGACCTTCGGAAAGCTCGCCTTCCTGCTCGCCGCACTCCTCGGCGGCGCCATGGTCGAAGGCGGAATCCAGCTCGGCCTGTCCGCGATCGCCTTCCGGACACTGGGTTCGGCGCAGGTCCGCTTCACCGTCGACAGCGTCTTCAACCTCTACGGCAACTACCCCGGCTCGGTCTTCGGCCGCGCCGGGCAGTGGGCCCTGACGATCCTGCCGGTCGCGTTCGTCGCCTACCTGCCCACGGCGGTACTGCTCGGCCGGACCGGTGAGCTCGGCGTCCCGCGGATCCTCGCCTACCTGTCCCCGCTGGTCGGCGCGGCCGTCTTCGCGATCGCGTACGCCTTCTGGCGCCGCCAGATCCGGCACTACCAGGGCGCGGGCAGCTAACCCGCCACGTTCGCCTCGACGATCAGGGCGACCGCTTCGTCGGTGTCGTCGGTGACGTGCACGAGCCCCGACCGGTCGCCGTCCCGGCTGTCCCGCAACAGGGTCCGCAGCAGCTCGGGCGCGGGCAGCCCGGCCCAGTAGTCGACGCCGAGGAACACCATCGGGCCCGTCGGACCGTCGGAGTTGTAGAAGATCTTCGTGGCGGCCTGGAAGACCTCCTGGACCGTGCCCGCGCGGCCCGGCGCGAAGACGATGCCGCCGCGCGCGAGGCGCAGGATCGTGTCCTCACGGATGGCGTTGCTGAAGTACTTGGCGATCCGGGAGGCGAACAGGTTCGCCGGTTCGTGCCCGTACAGCCAGGTCGGGATGGACAGCCCGCCCTGTCGCGACCAGGCCGCGTTGACGATCCCGTTGTGGTCGTGGTCGCCGAGTTCCTTGCGGACCCGCAACGCCACGGCCGTGAACGGGTCGTGGTCGCGGAAGTCGGGGTGCTCGGCGAGCAGGTCGACGGCTCGCGCGAGTGCGGTCTCGGAGGTGTCGGCGGCGTAGGCGCCGAGGTTGGCGGCCTCCATCGCGCCGGGTCCGCCGCCGGTGACGACGAGGACGCCCGCGCGGGCGAGTTTGCGGCCGAGCCGGGTCACCTTGCGGTATTCGGGCGTTCCGCGCAGTTCGGCGTGGCCGCCCATGATCCCGGCGACGGGCCCGCCCTCGTGGTGGCTCCAGCCGCGCATGAGGTCGAGGAGCGCGTTGTCGATCCCGGAGTCGTGGAGGCGCTGCGCGAGGGCCTCGCGCGTCTCGGGCATCGCCTCGCCGCGTTCGACGTAGTGGCGGTAGACGCGGGTGTCGAACATGCCGGCGAAGCCGCCCTCGGCGAAGCCCGCGGCGAGTTCGGCCGCGGTGTAGAGGTGCCCGGGCTGCGTCGAGTAGGGCGTCTCACCGAAGGTCGGGATGATGTGCGCGCCACGGGTGATGAGGGTGGCGGCCGTCGCCTCGTCGGGGAAGCGGCAGCCGATGAACATCGCGTCGGCGACGTCGACGACGGCCAGGTCGGGGCAGTCCTGTCGCAGGTCGAGGCCTTGGACGGTCAGCCCGGAGAGGGTCCCGTCGGCGAGGTGGGCGTCGAGCTCCTCGCGGGACTCGACGTCGGTCGCGGAATGGTCGAAGCGCACGGTCACCAGGCAATAGTGCACCGCGGTGGCAAACGGCCTCAGTCGTGGGCCACGCCGAAGTTGAAGCGCCGGCCGGGCAGCGCGACGGTCAGGTCGCACCAGAGGACGAGCATCTGCTCGGGGCCGCGGGCGGTGGCGATGCCGCCGAGGTCGATGAGTTGTTCGGCGCGCCATCCCAGTACGGACAGGACTTCGGTGACGACGGCCTTGGCCTCGGGGTCGTCGCCGGAGAGGAAGAGGCAGTGCTCGCCGGGGACGCTCGCGGGGTCGGCCATGACGGCGTTGTTGGTGGTGTTGAGGGTCTTGACCAGGCGTGCCTCGGGGAACATCGCCTGGAGGTGGGCGCCGAGGCTGCCCTCCTCGGGGATGACGACGCGCGGCGGGAAGCCGCGGGAGAAGTCGAGGGGGTTGGTGACGTCGATGACGACCTTGCCGGCCAGGCGCGGGCGGCCGGCGGCTCCGAGGACGGCTGTGGCGTGCATGCCCGAGACCGCGACGATGACGATCTCGCCGAAGGCGGCGGCGTCGGCGAAGGAGCCCTGGGCGACGCCGTTGGTCTCGGCCCAGGCGGCGGCGTCGGTGTTGTCCCTGCTGCGGCTGCCGATGTGGACGTCGTGGCCGCGTCGGGCGAGCGCCGCGGCGAGGGTGCGGCCGACCTCGCCGGTGCCGAGTACTGCGAACCTCATGCGTCCATGGTGAGCCACGGCGAAGGCCCGGATCCGTCGGGGATCCGGGCCTTCGGGTGCGGTGGGTCAGGCGGCGCGGGCGCGCAGGACGGCGGGGGCGGTGGCGGGCCGGAGGCGGATGGACCGCGTCGCCAGGAGGATCAGCATGCCGAGCATCGCGGCGGCGAGGGTGCGCTCGGCGAGGCCGATGAGGACGCGGTCGCCGAGGTAGGTGGTCCAGGTGACGGCGACGGCGGAGGCGACGGCGACGGCGCTGAGTCCGGCGACGACGTGCCGCAGGTCGCGCCAGGCGGGGTGGCGGCGGAGGCCGGCGACCAGGGCGATCCCGGCGGCGACGAGGGCGCCGAAGGCGATGGTGGAGGCGTAGCGGTGGACGTATCCGGCGGTGCTCATGGTGGCGTGGCCGAGGGGGTCGGTCGGGATGATCGCGGTGACCATGAGCCCGGCGCTCCACAGTCCGAAGAGGACGGTGACGGTACGCGAGATCGGGGCTCCGGCGGCCTTCAGCGCGGCCAGCAGGGGGAGGGCGGCGGCTCCGGCGAGGAAGATCGCGGTCTCGACGGGGCCGGAGCGGTCGGCGGCGGCGTAGTCGGAGATGGTCGACCCGAAGGGGCTCAGCCCGGCGTCGGCGTCGAGGTGCCCGAAGAGGGTGGCCGCCACGGCGACGATGAGGCCGAGGAGGGCGATGACGCCCGCGGCGGGGCCGAACCGGTGGGTGAGGTGGCGGAGGTTCATGATGCGAGTCCTTCGGGGCGGGGCGGTTGATCGACTCCGCAAGATTGCGATCAACGACCCCCTCGCCACATCGGTGCGCAGAGGGGTCTTGTGACTGGTCCCGGGGACCGAGGGGGACTAGGGGACGTCTCGGGGTAAGACCCTTGCGCGGCCGGGGTTTTCCCTGTCCAGGGCTCTGGGGTAGTTCGGGAGAGTGAGCCCGGCGGGCCCGTCTCACCCCTGGGGACCACACCCCGAACCGCTCTGCCCGGCGATGCCGGAGGGTCCGCGCGGCAACAGCATTGGGGACATGAAGAAGACAACCCGCGCCGTGCTCACCGCCGCCTTCGCCGCGACCGTTCTGAGCGGACTGGCGGCGCCCGCGGCCGCCGAGCCGGTCGTCCTCCCGCCGGTGAACAAGACCGGTCTCGCCGCCGCCATCGCCGGACTGCCCGCCGACGGGACGACCGCCGCGCTCGTCCGCGTCACCGACGTCGATCCCGCGCAGGACTGGGCCGGCGCCTCCGGTGTCCGCGACCGCCGCTCGGGAGCGCCGGCCGAGGTCGACGCCCGCGTCCGCATCGGCAGTGTCAGCAAGGTCTTCAACACCGCGATCGTGCTCCAGCTCGTCGACGAGGGCCTGGTCGATCTGGACGAGTCCGTCCAGCACTACCTGCCCCGGCTCCTCCCGGCCGACTACCCGCCGATCACCGTCGGGCAGCTGCTGAACTTCACCAGCGGACTGCCGTCGATGTCGATCCCGGGCTCGGACGAGTTCGCGTGGCAGTACGAGCACCGCTTCGACCACTGGACGCCGGAGCGCTACGTCCGCGAATCCCTGCGCGGTAAAAAGATGCTGTTCGCGCCGGGCACCAAGCAGCAGTACGTCAACATCAACACCGTCCTGAGTGGACTGGTGATCGAGAGGGTCACCGGCTCGACCTGGGAGAAGCAGCTCCGCGAGCGGATCACGAAACCCTTGGGGCTCAAGGACACCTACGCGCCCGGGAACGCCACGGGGATCAAGGGCGAGCACCAGCGGGGCTACCAGCTCGTCGTCGCCGCCGACGGGACGAGGCGCTTCGTCGACGTGACCCGCTGGAACGTCTCCGACCGCTTCGCCTCCGGCGACATGATCTCCACGACGGCCGACCTGACGCGCTTCACGAAGGCCCTGTTCGCCGGTGAGGTCGTGCCGGATCCGGTGCTGGAGAACATGTTCACCGTCCCCGAGGTTCCCGTCTACGACGGCAACGACGACCCCGCCGACGACGAGGCCGCCACCCGCAGCATGGGACTGCAGCG
Source organism: Phytomonospora endophytica (assembly GCF_014202425.1). Classification (GTDB taxonomy): domain Bacteria; phylum Actinomycetota; class Actinomycetes; order Mycobacteriales; family Micromonosporaceae; genus Phytomonospora; species Phytomonospora endophytica. Next base: position 161,669 of record NZ_JACHGT010000008.1, read on the forward strand.
CAATGTCCTGCCCGGTGGCATCGAGGTGTGGGGCAAGACCGGCGCCCGTCCCGGCTACCTCAACGGGATCGGCGCCCTGCGCGACGGCTCCCGGATCCTCGTCTACTCGCTCGGCGCGACCGACGCCAAGAGCGAGGACCAGCACCCGCTGATGATGCCGATCATCGGGGCGGCGATGGGGCTCTGACTCACGACGGAAGGCGCCGGGTGGCGGGGATGTGTAGTTCCCGCCACCCGGCTGTCGTGTTCACCCGTTAGAACGGGACACCTGAGCAGTTCGATGGTTTGGAACCGTAGTAGAAATAGGTCCCGCCCCACGCCCAGGTGTAGTAGGCGTTGGCCACGGAGGTGCCGTTGTTCGGCTCGATGAGCAGTTGGAAGCTCCTGCCCGCGTACCGGCCGTAGTACCGAACGAGCCATGCGCCGTCGTCGAAGATGACTTCCAGGCTCAGGTTGTCGTCGGCGCGGCCCCACGTCAGTGGTCCGGCACTGCCATCGACGGCGAGCCCTCCGGTGACGCTCTGCCAGTTTCGCGTCGCGGCCTGGGTGTTGGGACCGAACTCGCAGTCGATGTCGCTCTCGTCGTAGCGTGTGCCGTCGCGCTCGATGGCGCCGTCGGCCCACAGCACGGCTTGCCAGAGGCCGGTCGCGGCGCTGTACGCGCGGGTGTTCCGGTCCACCACGCCTTCGTCTTTCCAGTCATCGGACAGTGGCCCGGGCACGTTGGCCTTGACCATCCCCTCCGCCGGACTCGCTTCCGCAGGAGCCGCCACGGCCAGGGTGGCCATGATGACCACCGCCCCCGTCAAGGCCGCCTTGATGAGCGCTCGCATCCGTTTCTCCCCTCGTTTTCGGATGCCCCAAGCGTCGTGACGTGCGAGTCCGCCGCCAAGGTGTTTCGGCCGAGCCCGAAAGTGCGCGGCTCGACATGGAGACGTCACTATCCTTGACTCTGTGACGTCTCTCTGACATCATTGCGGCATGGACATGGAATTAGTGGTCAACGCCCAGGGCGCCGATCTCCCCGCGACGCTCACCCTGCCCGACGGGCCCGTCCGCGGCGGACTGATCGTCCTGCACGGCGCGAACTGCGGGCGGCGCGACTTTCACCTGTACCGCCACCTCGCCGACATCCTTCCGGCGCGCGGGATCGCGGTCCTGCGCTACGACCGCCGGCCGAGCGAGGGCCACAACGTCTCGTTTCATCTCCAGGCCGCCGACGCCCGCGCCGCCGCCGCGCTGTTGCGTCGCCAGATCGGCGAGGCCCCACTCGGACTGTGGGGCTTCAGCCAAGGCGGCGGCTCGGTCGCTCCCCTTGCCGCCGCCACCCACCCCGGTGAGTTCGACTTCCTCGTCAACGTCTCCGGCGCCGGCCTCAGTCCGGCGCGCAGATGCGTCATGGACTCGCCGAACTCCTGCGCCGCGAGGGCTTCGGCGCCCACGTCGAGGAACTCACCGACGTCGTCGATCTCCTCTACGGCCACGTCCGCGGTCAGGTCGGCGAGTCCACCGCGCAGGCCGCGATCGACGCGGTGAAAGGCGAACCCTGGTGGCCGCTGACCGGCCTGCCCGAGTCCACGGCGCAGGCGCCGAGCGCCGCGACCTGGCCGGACCTGGACTTCGACCCCGCGCCCCACTATGAGCGGCTCACGATCCCGATCCTGTGCTTCTTCGGCGAGACCGACATGTGGACGCCGGTCGACGACACAGTCCGGATGTGGCGCGAGGCAGTCGATCGCGGAGGGCACGAGCCGCCGACGGTCGTGCGCCTCGACGGCTGCGGCCACGAACCGGCCCTCCACGAGGGAGGGCCGGTCCATCCGCGCTACGAGGAGGCGCTGCTCGACTGGCTCGACGCCCGGGCGGCCGCGCCGGCGAGCTGAGGTCAGCGTCGCAGGAAGGCCACCCCCACCGTGCCGCCCACGGCCGTGACGATCCCGGCCACCGCGAACGCCGCCGGGAGCCCGGCCCCCGCGGCGATCGCGGCGAGGACGGCGACGCCGATCGCGCCGACGTTCTGCGGGAGCTGCGCGAGACTGCCGAGCACGCCCTGCTCGTCGTCGTGGGCACCGGCGGTCATGGTCGTGATGAACGCGACGACGGCCAGGACGTGGCCGAAGCCCATCGCGCCGGAGGTCACCAGGAGCATCGCGAGGTTCCCGCCCTCCGGGAGACCGGCCATCGCGCCGGTCCCGATCGCCTGCACGGCAAGGCCCACGGCGATGACGGCAACCGCGCCGAAGCGGCCGATGAGGCGGGCGGCGAGCAGGCCGCCGACGAGGGCCGCGACGCCTTCGGCGAGGAATCCGAGACCGGTCTGGAGTGCGGTGTAGCCGAGCCCGTCCTGCATGTAGAGGCTGAGCAGGAGCGTCGCGCCGCCGCACATTCCGAAGGTCACGAAGCCGACGAGGCCCGACCAGGCGACGTTACGGCGCCGCAGCAGGCCGAGCGGGATCAACGGTGACCGGTGGCGCGACTCGGCGACGGCGAAGCCGGCCAGCAGCAGCACCGCCGCGACCAGACTGCCTACAGTGGACGGCGCCGTCCAGCCGTTCTCGCCGCCGGTGGAGATCCCGTACACGAGCGCGAACAGTCCCGCGCTGGACAGCAGCGCGCCGGGCACGTCGAGGGCGGCCGCCGAACGCCCGCCGTCGCGGGGAAGCAGGGTCAGGGCACCGAGCAGGATCGCCGCGCCCATCACCGCCAGGAGCGCCATCGTCCAGCGCCAGTCGAAGCCGCTGGTGATGACGCCGCCGCCGATGGTGCCGACGACGAAACCGAGCGAGAGCAGGGCGCCGTTGACGCCGAGTGCGCGCGTCCGTCGTGGCCCTTCGGGGAACACCGAGGTGAGCAGCGCCAAGGCCGTCGGGCCGATCATCGCCGCCGCAACGCCCTGCCCGACCCGCGCGCCGATCAGCATGCCCGGCGACAGCGCCGACCCGGCCACCACGGACATCACGGTGAACAAGGAGACACCGAGGACGAACAGGCGCCGGCGGCCCACCAGGTCCGAGACCCGGCCGAACAGGGGGATCAGGCTCGCCGTCGGGAGCAGGCAGGCCGTCGCGACCCACTGGAGCCGCCCGGCGCCCTCGAAACCGAGGTCCCGCCCGATCGCGGGAAGCGCGACGGTCACCACGGAATAGTCGAGCCCGACCATGAACGTGGCCCCGCACAAGGTGATGAGGGTGAGCCAGCCGCGCGCGCCGAGCCGCGCCACGACGGCTTTCGGGCGCGAAGTCAAAGTTGTCACAGAAAGCGCCTTTCGGAGGGTTTCGCTTGCCATGACGACCACTCTGCGACCGCCGTGATCAACGAGCCAGTGCTCTGTCGTGGGTACATCCCGCAGGTGCAGGCAGACTGGTCCGCATGACCGAGATCGGCGACTTCCTCCAGTCGCGTCGCGCGCGGATCCGGCCCGCCGAGGTCGGGCTGCCCGAAGGCGTCCGGCGGCGACGCGTCCCGGGCCTGCGCAGGGAAGAACTCGCACAGCTCGCCGGCGTGAGCATGGGCTACTACACGCGGCTTGAGCAGGGCGCGGCCGACGGCGCCTCCGACTCCGTCCTCGACGCCATCGCGCGCGTGCTGCGGCTCGACCCGACCGAGACCGCGCACCTGCGTCGCCTGGCGCGCCCCGGTCCCCGCCGCCCGGCACCACCGGAGGTGCTGCGCCCGAGCGTGGCGAACATGGTCGCCGCGATCCGCGACGTGCCCGTCCTCGTCCTCGGCCGCCGCTTCGACGTCCTCGCCTGGAATCGCCTGTGCCGGCGGGTGATCGCCCCGAACGTCGCCTTCGACGCCACGCCCTTCAACGTGATCCGGATGATCTTCCGCGACTCGGCCGCCCGCGAGATCTACGCCGACTGGGAGTCCAAGGCCCGCGACAACGTCGCCTTCCTGCGCGTCTCGGCCGCGAAGTACCCCGGCGACACCGAACTGGCCGCCCTCGTCGGCGAACTGCGCACCGAGGTGCCCGAGTTCGCCGCCATGTGGGACGAGCAGCCCATCGAGCTGTGCGCCACCGCGACCCGCGTCTACCGCGTGCCCGGCGTCGGCGAGCTGGAGTTCACCTCCGAGATGCTGGCCCTCCCCGACGACGAGGGCCAGCACCTGGCGATCTACCACCCCGCGGCGGGTTCGGCGACCGAGGAGATCCTGCGCGCGCTCGCCGCCGAGACCGCGGGGGTGGTCTGAGCCGTCGCGAGGGACGGCGTGCGGCGGCCCGACTGTCTACAGTGGGCGGTGACCGTGCCGCCACGATGCGCGGTCGTCGAGACGGGAGCGGCGTGTGCTTTTCGCCATCGAGGACCCCAAGAAGGTCATCAAGCCCCTGCCCGCCGAAATGATCGCCGGGCTCGTCCTGTTCGCGCTGCTGTGCTTCGTGCTCATGAAGTACGTCTTCCCGCGCATGGAGGCGACCTTCGAGGCCCGCACCGACGCCATCGAAGGCGGCCTCGAACGCGCCGCCCGGGCGCAGGAGGAGGCCGCGGCACTGCTGGCGGAGTACCGCGCGCAGCTCGCCGGTGCCCGCCGTGACGCCGCCGCCATCCGTGAGGAGGCCCGCGCCGAAGCGCACGCCCGCCGCGCCGAGATCCTCGCCGAGACCGAACGGGAACGCGACGCGATCATCGCCGCCGGACGAGACGCCATGGCCGCCGACCGCCGCGCCGTCCTCGCCGAACTCCGGCCGGGGCTCGGCGCGATCGCCGTCGAACTGGCCGGCCGCATCGTCGGCGAATCCCTGGCCGAGGAGGCCCGCGAGCGCGGGACCGTCGAGCGCTTCCTCGGCGAGCTCGACGACCCGGCCCCGGCGGCCACGTAGCGTTTCGCGGGAGTCTGGCGCAAACCCGCCGTCCTCGCCGCCCGGAGCCCATCGGCCGGGCCGGGCGTCCCCATACGATCCGTGCCAAGTGTGCTTTCACCGGACCTGGGGGGACTGGCGTGAAGCTTCCTGGAATCACCGCCGCGTCGACCGCGGCGGCGCTCGCCTTCACCGTGCTGGCACCGGTTCCGGCGCAGGCCGCGCCGAAACCGGTGATCCAGCTCCTGGCGCTCAACGACCTGCACGGCAACCTCGACGCCGTGCCCGGAGCCGCCGGGCAGGTCGTGACCACCGACGACGCCGGGCAGCCGGCGAACGTCCAGGCCGGTGGCCTCGCGCGCATGGCGACCCTCCTGAAGCGGGCCCGCGAGGGGCAGAACCGCAGCCTCACCGTCGCCGCCGGGGACATGATCGGTGGTAGTCCCCTGGTCTCGGCGGCCTACCACGACGAACCGGCCGTCGACGTCCTCGGCGAGATGGGCCTCGCGGTCAGCTCGGTCGGCAACCACGAGTTCGACGAGGGCCGCGACGAGCTCCAGCGCATGGTCCGCGGTGGCTGCCACCCGGTCGACGGCTGTGCGGTGGACGGCGAGGAGTACGCCGGTACGCCGTTCCCCTACCTGGCCGCCAATGTCGTCGACACCGCCAGCGGTGAACCGATCCTGCCGCCGTACTGGATCAAGGACTACGACGGTGTCGAGGTCGGCTTCATCGGGCTGGTCACGCGCGATGTCCCCTCGGTGGTCGTGCAGAGTGGAATCGCCGGGCTGGAGTTCCGCGACGAGGTCGCCACGATCGACAGGTACGCCAAGGAGCTGTCCCGCAAGGGCGTCAAGGCGATCGTCACGCTCATCCACGAAGGCGGGGAGAAGACCTCGCCCGCCTACGACTTCGACTGCGACGCGCAGGGCCCCGGGACGGGCGTGGTCGGGCCCATCAAGGCCATCGCCGAGCGGGCCAGTTCCGCCGTCGACCTGATCGTCACCGGCCACTCGCACGAGGCCTACGTGTGCTCGATCCCCGACCCGAAGGGCAAACCGCGCCTGATCACGCAGGCCGCGTCCTTCGGCCGGACCTTCACCGACATCCGTTTCCAGATCAACCCCGACACCGGCGACGTCGTCCGCAAGTCGGTGACCGCCGCCAACCGGATCGTCGCGCTCGACACCCCGGAGGACCCGGCGATCAAGTCCCTTGTGGACACCTGGCACGCGCGTTCGGCCGAGATCGCCGACGCCCCCGTCGGTTACATCTCCGGTGACATCCCCGGACGCGGCTCGAAGGATCCGGAGAAGCCGCTCGGCGACCTCATCAGTGACACCCAGGCCGAGGCGACCGGCGCCCAGATCGCCTTCCTCAACCCCGGCGGAATGCGCGCCGATTTGGTCTACGAGGCGGGCGGCCGCGAAGGCGACGGCGTGGTCACCTACGGCGAGAGCTTCCAGGTCCAGCCCTTCGGCAACATCCTGGTCACCATGGACCTCACCGGCGCGCAGGTGCTCCAGGTCCTGCGCGAGCAGTACTCCGGCGCCAACGCCGAGTTCCCCCGGCTGCTCCAGCTTTCGGGCTCACTCGAATACTCCGTCGACGAGTCGAGAAAGGACAGTGAACGGATCCTGGCCGAAACCGTGCGAATCGACGGTGCCGCGCTCGATCCGTCGGCCGTCTACCGGGTCGCCGCCAACACCTTCCTGGCCGACGGCGGCAACGACTTCCCGACCTTCAAAGAGGGCACCGACCGGGTCAACAACGGCGTCGACCTCGACGCCTTCGTCTCCTACCTCAAGGCGCACAGCTCCGCGAAGAAGCCGTTCGCCCCACCGAAAGCCGACCGGGTCACCTTCCTCGGGCAACCGCAAAGACTCTTGTGACCTACGCCGCACCGCACGCATAATTGGCCTTCTCTGCCCTGAAGGAGGCCCATGCCCGGCGCTGACGAGCTGGATCCCCGACGTGCGCGGACATCCGCGGAGTTCGTCGAGATGTTGCGGGCGCTGAAGATCGACGCCGGGCTCAGCTATCGCGAGATCGAACAGCGCGCCCGCGTCGCCGGGGACTGGCTGCCGGCGTCGACGCTGGCGACGGTGTTCGGCCGCACGACGGTCCCGCGCGCCGAGGTCGTCGCCGCGTTCGTGCAGACCTGCGGCGGGGACCCCGACACGGTGAGCCGCTGGGTCGACGCGTCCCGCCGCCTGTCGGGTGAACTGTCCGTGCCACCACCGCCTTCGGTGTTCCCCGACGCCCCGGCCGAGGCCGCGCCGCCCGTCACGGTCGTGCCGCGCCAGCTGCCCGGCGACATCGGGACCTTCGTCGGCCGCGCCAAGACCTTCGAGACTCTCGACTCCCTCCTCAGCGCCGGGGAGGGCACCGACCCGGCCGGGCCGCTGCCGATCGTCGCGCTCGTCGGACCCGGCGGCATCGGCAAGACCGCCCTCGCCGTGCGCTGGGCGCACGCGATCGGCGGCCGCTTCCCCGACGGGCAGCTCTTCGCCGACCTCAAGGGCTTCTCCGACACCGCGCCCATCCCGCCATCCCTCATCCTGCACCGGTTCCTGCGCGCCCTCGGCGCCACGGCCGAGGACATCCCGACCGATATCGACGAGCGCGTCGCCCTCTTCCGCTCGCTGCTGGCCGGGCGGCGCACCCTGATCGTCCTCGACAACGCCCGCGACGCCGCCCAGGTCCGCCCGCTCCTGCCCGGCGCCGCGACCTGCCTCGTCGTGGTCACCAGCCGCGTCGAACTGCGCGGCCTCGCCGTCTCCCACGACCTGCACGGCGTCATGGTCGACGGACTCAGCCTCGACGAGGGCGTCCAGCTCCTCGTCAGACTCCTCGGCCCCCAGCGGGTCCGCGCCGAGGCGGGCGCCGCCGTCGACCTCGTCGAACTGTGCCGGACCCTGCCGCTGGCGCTGCGCCTGGCCGCCGCGCAGCTCGCCGTGGACGAACGCCAGTCGATCGCGCGTTTCGCGCTGCGCGTCCGCGAGGCCGGAAGACTGTCCACATTGGCCGTTCCCGACGACCCGGACACCGCGCTGCGCACCACTTTCGACCTCTCCTACGGTTCCCTGCGCCCCGAGGCCCAGCGGCTCCTGCGGCTCACCGGCAGCCACCCCGGCCCCGACATGAGCCTGGCGTCGCTGGCCGCGCTGTCGGGCCGCGACGAGACCGCGACCCGCACGCACATGGAGGAACTCGCCACCCTGCACCTCGTCGGCCGCGCCGGAGCCGACCGCTGGGAGTTCCACGACCTCGTCCGCGAATACGTCACCGGTCACCTCGGCGCAACCGGTACGGGGGAGCAGAAAGCGCGACTGCGCGGGCTGCTCGACTGGTACACGACCATGGTCCGCGCCGCCAACGAACACGTCCTGCGTGGTGAGATCTCGGCCGGCGGCGGGAAGGTCTCCTTCCCCACCTACACCGAGGCACTCGCCTGGCTCGACGAGGAGGCCGCCGGGATCACCGCCGCCATCATCGCCGCCGAACGGGCCGAGCTGTCGAGCTACGTGTTCGGCCTGGCCAGCCTCATGTGGCGCTACTACCTCGTGCGCGGCCAGTACGAGCAGCTCAACGCCACCGGCGATCTCGCCCTCGACATGGCCAACCGGCTCGGTGACATCGAGGAGCAGACGCTGTTCTCGCTGATCCTGGGCAACGCGCACGCCGCCCGCTGCGAACCGCATCGCGCGATCGAGTACTACGAGCGGGCCCTCACCCTCGCCCGCCGCCTCGGCGACCGCAAGCGCGAGGCCCGGGCCTTGTGCAACTGCGCCGACGCGCTGCTCGACGCCGGGCGCTACGCCGAGGCCCGCCGGCGCCTCGAAGAGGGCATGCCGATCCTCGCCGAACTCGGCGACGACGTCCCCCTCGCCGGTGCCTACACCGATCTCGGGAAGATCGAGATGCACGAGGGCGACAACGACAAGGCCTGCGAGTACTTCATCCGGGCACAGGAGGCCTTCGAGCTCAAAGGGCACCGCCACGGCGTCGCCGTCTCGCTGTTCTTCCTCGGCGCGGCCCAGCTGGAGAAGGGCGAGGTCGTGGCCGCGTCGCTGCGGCTGGAGCAGGCGCTGACGGTGTCCGAGGAGGCCGGGTACACCTTCGGCGTCGCGCTGGCGCACAGCCGCCTGGCGCTGGCGTCGGCGATGATCGGGTCCTTCGATGCCGTGCGGGAGCACCATTCCAGGGCCGTCGAGGTCGCCCGCGGTCTGCACAGCCCGGTGCTGCTGGCCGAGATCTTCGTCGACGCGGGCCGCTGCGGAATGCTCTCCGGCGAGCCGGAACGGGCCGCCGACTATTTCCGCAACGCCCTCAGCCACGCCGAGCGTTCCTCGGACGCGGGCCTGACCCGCCGTTCCAGGGACGGCGTACGGGCCGCCGAGCGCGCCCTGGGCTCGATGCGGCCCATCGGACGTTAAACGGCCTACGGCGGACGGCGCGGTGGGCTCAGCGGCCGTGTGAGAGGGCCGTAGCGGGACGCGTCGGTGTTCGAGGTCGTTCGGATGCACGGATTCGAACGGCCGAACGCTCCCTTTGATCTCCATCGCCTGTTTCAGTGGGCGACGGAAACCCCGAATCAAGGAGTGTTCTCGTGCGGAGACCGATCAAACTCGACCTGCTGGGGCTCGCCACCGCGTTCGCGGTGATCGCCGCGGTTCTCCTCGGCGGCGCGGGGCAGGCCCCGGCCGCGTCGCCGGGCGCCGCGACGGCAGTCACGACGGCGGCGGCGAAGACGCCGATGCAGAAGACCGCGGACTGCAAGAAGAAGGACATCGGCACACGGGCGATGATCGCCTGCGTCGCCAAGGCGCACCTCGGCGTCAAGGAGGACGGGTCGAAGTCCGTCAAGGCCTGGAACTGCCAGCGCTACTTCCGCGACTTCGGTTCGAGCCTCAACTGCGACGACGACGTCAACGGCCAGTGGTGCGCGGCCTTCACCCGCTGGGTGTGGAAGAACGCGGGCGTGCCGAGGAGCAAGATCCCGGCGTCGTTCGGCGTCTCGGGCTGGAAGAACGCCCTCGACCGGGTGTCGACGCCGAAGGTCGGTGACGTCGCCGTCGCCAAGAGCGGTTCGCACATCATGATCGTGACGGCCGTCAGCGGTTCGAAGATCACCACGGTCGACGGCAACGGCGGGCGCGACAACGTCCGGACGAAGAATCACACCAAAGGCGGTTATTACTACTACCGCATGGGTACGTAGCGCTGGTACGACCCCTCCAGGGGAGCGGGCGGGCTCGATTCCCCCCTCGGTCCGCCCGCTCTCACCACTCCGCCGCCTTGGCCGCCAGGGCGGCGATTCCCTGCCAGTCGCCCTTGTCGATCAGGGCGGGCGGGGTCAGCCAGCTCCCGCCGACGCAGGCCACATTGGACAGTGCGAGGAACTCGTGGGCCGTGTCGGGCGTGATGCCGCCGGTCGGGCAGAAGGTCAACCGCGGCAGGGGACCCTGCCAGGCCCGCAGCTGGGCCGCGCCGCCCGAGGTCTGCGCGGGGAAGAACTTGAGCTCGGTGAGGCCGCGCGCCATCATCGCCATCGCCTCCGTGACGGTCGCCACACCCGGAAGGACCGGGACGCGTTCGGCGAGCATCGCGTCGACGAGCGCCGGGGGTGATCCCGGCGACACCAGGAAGCGGGCGCCGGCGCGCACGGCGTCGCGGGCCTGCGCCGGCGACACGACCGTGCCCGCACCCACGAGTATCTCCGGCACCGCCGTGGCGACCCGCTCGATCGCGTCGAGCGCGACAGGCGTGCGCAGGGTCAGTTCGAGCGTGGAGACGCCACCGGCGAGAAGCGCCTTCGCGACCGGCACGGCGTCGTCGACCCGCTCGATGACGACGACGGGGAGGACGCGGCCAAGGCGGAGAAGCTGAATCGGCTGCACGGCGGTCATCCTTTCAGGCATCATCCAGGCGTGGGAAGACCCGTCTGACCTGGGGTTGGTCGCACCTTTCCGAGGGCCACGTGTGATGATCGTGTCACCCGGGTATTTCCGCGCCTGACAAAAGGTAGAGTGACCAGGGAATACCCTCAAGTTAGGAAGGCCGATCATGGCCCAAGGCACAGTTAAGTGGTTCAACGCGGACAAGGGCTTTGGCTTCATTGCCCCGGACGACGGTGGCGCTGACCTCTTCGTTCACTTCTCCGCGATCCAGTCGAGCGGCTACCGCTCGCTGGACGAGGGCCAGAAGGTCGAGTTCGAGGTTACTCAGGGTCAGAAGGGCCCGCAGGCGGACAACGTCCGGCCTGTCTGATCTACAGAGTGACCAATGTGCCGAAGGCCCGATTTTTACGGATCGGGCCTTCGGCCTTTTTGGTGTCCGGAAGTGAACACCGGGGGCGGGTTCAGGGCCTGGGCTCAGGCTCGGGCTTGAGGTGGGCGCGGGCGGCGTGAGCCGCGGCCCGTGGACCAGCGAAAACGCGTGTTGGTGACATCCCGGCCGACGGAGGCCGGGCTCGCCGGATCCGCGGGATTTCGGCGACGATCGACCCGCGAGCGCCCATCGGGGCATAAACGGGCCTTTACGGTCTGGCGAGCGGCGTGTGGCCGACGACCCACCGCCGAAGCGCGTGTCGCGTGACGATTCCGCGAATGGAGACCGCCGCCGGGCTCGGCGCCCCGGGGCCGGCGGGCGAGAGCGAGCCATCTCACACGACCCTGATCGCGGCGACCGTCGGCGGCCGCCCTCGTCGCGTGACCCTCACTATTGCAACCAACTTGCAATAAGCCATACTCCCCGCATGACCACCGCCGCGACCCCCATCCCCGCCGAAAACCGCTGACATGCCCCTCGTCCTCGGCATCGAGTCCTCGTGCGACGAGACCGGCGTCGGCCTCGTGCGCGACGGGGTCCTGCTCGGGGACGCCCTGGCGTCCAGTGTGGACGAACACGCGCGCTTCGGCGGCGTCGTCCCCGAGATCGCCGCGCGGGCGCATCTGGAGGCCCTCGTCCCCATGATGAAGCGCGCGGTGTCGGCCGCCGGGGTGTCCTTGTCCGATGTGGACGCCGTCGCGGTGACGGCCGGTCCCGGCCTGGCGTCGGCACTGAACGTCGGGCTGGCGGCCGGAAAGGCGTACGCGACCTCCCTCGGCGTCCCGCTCTACGGCGTGCACCACCTGGCGGGCCACGCCGCCGCCGACGTTCTCGGCCACGGGCCGCTCCCGTCGCCGTGCGTCGTCCTCATCGTCTCGGGCGGGCACACCTCGCTCCTGCTCGTCGAAGACCTCGTGCGGCGGCCGATCCGGCACATCGGCGACACCGCCGACGACGCCGCCGGCGAGGCCTTCGACAAGGTCGCGCGGCTCCTCGGGCTGCCCTACCCCGGCGGGCCGGCGATCGGGCGGATCGCCGAGCAGGGCGATCCGGCCGCGATCGCGTTCCCGCGCGCGAAGGTCGGCGACTTCGGCTTCTCCTTCTCCGGCCTCAAGACCGCCGTCGCGCGCTGGGTCGAACGCCACGACGGCCCCGTGCCCGTCGCCGACGTCGCCGCGTCCTTCCAGGAAGCGGTCGCCGACGTCCTGACCGCGCGGGCCGTCGCCGCGTGCCGCGCGCACGGCGTCACCACGCTCGTCGTCGTCGGCGGGGTCGCCGCCAACGGGAGACTGCGCGACCTCGCGGCGAAACGCTGCCGCGAGGCGGGAATCGAGCTGCGGATCCCACCACCACGGCTGTGTACTGACAACGGCGCGATGATCGCCGCCGTCGGCGACCTGCTCGTCGCCGCCGGCGCCGAGCCGTCGCGGCCGGACCTGTCGGCCGACCCGTCGGCCGTCCTGACCCACGCCCAGCTAGGGGGACCGATCCTTGTCGATCACGCTTGAGGAACGCCACGGCGCGCACAACTACCACCCCCTGCCGGTCGTCCTCTCCCACGGCGAGGGCGCCTGGGTCACCGACGTCGACGGCCGCCGCTACCTCGACCTGCTCGCCGGGTACTCCGCGCTGAACTTCGGTCACCGCCACCCGCGGCTCGTCGAGGCCGCGAAACGGCAGCTCGACCGGCTCACGCTGACCAGCCGGGCCTTCCACTCCGACCAGCTCGGCGAGTTCTGCGCCGAGCTCGCCGCACTGTCCGAAAAGGACGCCGTGCTGCCGATGAACACCGGTGCCGAGGCGGTCGAGACGGGCGTGAAACTGGCCCGCCGCTGGGGATACCGCGTCAAGGGCGTGGCGGCCGACCGCGCGCGGATCATCGTCTTCGCGAACAACTTCCACGGCCGCACGACGACCATCGTCGGCTTCTCCACCGACCCGGTCGCGCGTGATGGTTACGGCCCGTTCACGCCCGGCTTCGACGTCGTCGGTTACGGCGACCTCGACGCCCTGCGCGCGGCCCTCACCCCCGAGACGGTCGCGGTCCTGCTCGAACCCGTGCAGGGCGAGGCGGGCGTGATCGTGCCGCCCGGGGGTTGGCTGCGCGGGGTGCGGGAGCTGTGCGACGAGCACGGGATTCTCATGGTCGCCGACGAGATTCAGTCCGGTCTGGCCCGCACCGGCCGCACCTTCGCCTGCGATCACGAGGACGTCGTGCCCGACGTCTACCTGCTCGGGAAGGCGCTCGGCGGTGGGATCCTGCCGCTGTCGGCGGTCGTCGCCGACCGCGCGGTGATGGACGTGTTCACGCCCGGCAGCCACGGCTCGACCTTCGGCGGGAACCCCCTCGCGGCGGCCGTCGGGCGGGAGGTCGTGGCGATGCTCGCGACCGGCGACTGGCAGGAGCGGGCGACGGCCCTCGGCGCGCATCTCGATGCGGCCCTGCACGCGCTGGAAAGCCCGCACGTCAAGGAGATCCGCACGCGCGGGCCGTGGGCGGGCGTGACGCTGACCGCCGACGCCCCCGACGCGCGGCTCGTCTGCGAACGGCTCGCCGCCGACGGTGTGCTCTGCAAGGAGGCGCACGGCGACACGCTGCGGCTCGCGCCGCCGCTGGTCGCGACGCCCGAGGAGCTGTCGGTGGCCGTCGAGGCCCTGGGGCGGGCGCTGGGTTAGCCCCCGTAGCGCGCCCAGTACCGCTCGACGGCCGCGTCGACCTCGCCGAAGGGGAAGTTCTCCCCGTGCGCGGCGGCGAAGGCCGTCAGGAACTCCAGCACCGCGCTTCCCTCGGCGGCGGTGAGTCCGTCGAAGCGTTCGTGGAACACCGCCGTCGGCGTCCCCGAGTCGAACCATTCGAGCTGCTGGCGCCGCAGCGCGTCGGCGATCTGCGGGTCGCGCAGTTCGGCCGGGGGCAGCCGTTCGAAGGCGTCCAGGGAGGCGACGACGTCCTCCCGCGAGGGTTCGGTCAGCGCGCTGAGGAGTTCGGCGGCGAAGACGCTCACCTCGCGGTAGCGGTGCAGCGCCAGGTCCATCAGCGCCGGCAGGTAGTAGCGCAGGGCCTCCGGCGACAGCGCCCACAGGTTGCCCTCGAAGACGCCCTTGACGTCGTCGGTGGTGACGTCGCCGACGGCACGGCCGGCGAGCCCGTCACCGAGGAGCCGGGCGGTGCCGCCGCCTTCGGGCTGCGCGAGCGCCGAGGGGCGCGGGCGGGCCGCGAAGGCGGTGTAGAGCCTGTTCCGCAAGGTCATGACCCCATCCTCACGCGCCCGACGGCGTCGCCGAGGACGCCGCGTCGCGGAGCACGCCGACCAGCACCGCCAGGGCGGCGAGTCCGGCCATGACGGCGGCCGCTTCGGCGGCGGCAGCGGCGGCCGCCGCGACGGCCGCGGCGATGACCTCGATGAGCGCGGCGATCGCGACGGCCAGCGCGACGATCGCGGCGATCACGGCCGCGATGGCGGCGGCCTCGATGACCGCCCGCGCGGAGGCGACGACGACCTCCATGGCCGCGATGAGCCCCTGCGAGCAGTTGGAGTTCTGGAAGAAGCGGTAGCAGCGGTTCATCATGTTGATCTTGTCCTGGACCTGCTGCCGGTGCCCGGTGTCGCCGCCTTTGAAGCAGGTCGTGTCGAGGGCGACGCGGGCGCCGATCTCGGCGGTGATGGCGGCGATCTTGGTGGCCAGGAAGAGGCAGCTGTCGCCGGGCGCGCAGGCGCCCATCATGCTCGTGACGGCCTTCGCCGACTCCACCGACAGACGCAGCGCCGCGTACTGGAGCAGGTCGCAGTCGCCGGGTGGGACCATCCCGTCGCCGGGCCAGCGCTGGAGCGCGACCATGCGCTGTACGTCCTTGCCGGCCCATTCGGGGTGCTTGGCGTTGTAGTCGGCGCGTTCCTCGTTCGAGCAGTCGCAGGCGACCGGCCCGCAGCGCTGCACGTTCGCCGGTGCGGTGAATCGCAGCGCCGGCGGGCGGTGGGGCGCGCGGGTGCGCGACTGGGCGAGGTGGGCGGCGACGGCGGCGTTCCCGGCCGAGCGTTGCAGCGCCAGCACCCCCGGACCGGGACGTGCCCGCGTGGGCGTCGCGGTGTCGGGGGATAGCTGCTCGGCGGGCACGCGTGTGTGCATGGTCGGCCCCCTCGGAAGGTTGGGACAAGTCTCCCGGGAGGCGGCGAGGGGCGGCAAGACACACGGCTTTTGTCTGCCCCTTCAGGCACGTCCCGGGCGCGCGTCCAGCCGCGCGCACCCGGGACGGCGGCCTAGAAGCGCCCGGCGTTCTCCGCGGCCCACGCGGCGAAGGTCCGGGGCGGGCGGCCGAGCACCTTCGCGATGGTGTCGTTGGGTGTGTAGGCGCTGGCCGGCGGCGACTCGTGCCAGCCGACGACGTACTCGGCGTCGGCCTGGGACACGCCCCGGGCGAGCAGTTTGCCGAGCGCGTCCTGCCTGCTGGTCTCCACGTAGCGCAGTTCGCGGCCGAGGGCGTCCGACAGGATCGCGACCCGCTCCGGTGCGGTCAGGGGCTCGGGGCCGTTGATCGAGTAGGCGCGCTCGTCGTGGCCGTCCTCGGTGAGCGCCACGGCCGCGATCTCACCGATGTCGCCCTCGTGCGCGACGGCGCTGCGGACCGCCGGGAAGGGGGCGCGGACCACGCCTTCGGCGATGTCGTCGCGCCAGTCGAGGGCGTTGGCCATGAACTCCTCGGGCTCCAGCCGTGTCCACCGCACGCCCGACCGCGCCACCGCCTCCTCGGCCGGGCCGACGTATCCGCCCCAGAGGATCGTGATGCGCTCGACGCCCGCCGCCACGGCCCGCTTCACCAGCGCGGGTCCGGAGTCGGCGACGCCCTCGGTGACCGTGATGTGCAGGCCGGTGACGCCGTCGAAGGCGGCGTCGAGTGTCGACGGGGCGTTGTGGTCGCCGCCGACGACCTCCGCGCCCGCCGGGACCTTCGCCGTCGCGGGGTCGCGGGTGAGCGCCCGGACTGTCCGCCCACGGCGGAGCAGCTCGGCGACGACGTGCCGTCCGGTGTTGCCCGTGGCCCCGGTGACCAGGATCGTCATGGTGGATCTCCTCTCGTCCGGGCCGAAGCTATGGGCCCAACCGCGGTTGAGGTCAAGGAGCGGTGATCGTCGCCACCTTCCTTGACAGGCAACCGTACGGCTGCCTATGGTCGACAGGCAACCACAAGGTTGCCTGTCATCGGAAGCCGGAGATGGACGCGGTATTCAAAGCACTCGCCGACCCGACCCGCCGGGCGCTGCTCGACGGACTCCATCGGCGCGACGGCCAGACGCTGCGCGAACTCTGCGCTGAACTGGACATGACCAGGCAGGCCGTCACCAAGCACCTCGCCGTGCTGGAGGGCGCCGGCCTCGTCGCCACCGTTCGCAAGGGCCGCGAGAAGCACCACCACCTCAACGCCGCCCCCATCGACGACATCGCCGAACGCTGGATCAGCAGCTACGTCCGAGGGCGCGTCACCGCCCTCGCCAATCTCAAACACGCGTTGGAGGGCATCACCATGGGCGCCACGGAATTCGTCTACGTCACCTACATCAAGACCACGCCGGAGAAGCTGTACCGCGCGCTGACCGAGCCGGAGTTCATCGCCCAGTACTTCGAGGGCACCGGACCCACCTCGGACTGGCGGCCGGGTTCGCCCATCACCTGGTCGACGGAGGCGGACGGGGAGTCCCACGACTGGGGCCAGCGCGTGCTGGAGGCCGAACCGGGCAAGCGCCTGTCGTACACCTGGCACAACTACGAGCCGGAGATGGCGAAGTACTTCCCCGACTGGACCGGCGCGCGCCTCGCCGAACTGCGCGCCGAGCCGGTCTCGAAGGTCACCTTCGACATCGAGCCCGCGGGCGACGGGGTGAAGCTGACGGTCGTCCACGACGGATTCGCGCCGGACGCCGAGATGCTCAAGGGCATCTCGCAGGGCTGGCCGGGGATTCTGTCGAACCTCAAGACGGTCCTCGAAACCGGCGACGCGGCCAGTTTCGGCTGATCACTCCGCGGCGGCCTCGCCGTCGCACGGCCAGTCGTCGGGCAGTGAGGCCCCCTTCACCTGCGCGCCTTCGCACAGGACGCCGGAGACGGTGGCGCCGCTCAGGTCGGCGTAGCGCAGGTCGGCCTCACGAAGGTCGGCGGCGGTGAGGTCGGCGTCGCGGATGTCGGCGGCGAACAGGAGGGCACCGGCGAAGGTCGTGTCGAAGGCGCCGCTGCCCGACAGGCTGGCCCAGCTCAGGTCGGCCTCGCGCAGGTCCAGTTTCGACAGGCTGATGCCGGACAGGTCGCAGAACTTGAGGTCCTCGCCCTGATGGTCGTCGGTCGCCTCCAGGGTGCAGACGCGCTGGCCGGCGACCTGTCCGTCGGGCGGCGGGGGACGGTTGTGGGCTTGCGCGGGCGGTGCCATCACCAGCGCCGCCACGGTCCCGAACGTCAGCCATCCGCCGACGAGCACACCGGTCATGGGCTCACCTTATGTCATGATCTCAATATTTTCGAAACACAATCTATAGATTTGATAAGCATTGATCTCTTGTGGGCGTTTCTTCAGCGATATTGGACGGTGTCCATTAATGGACACCGTCCAATACAAGGTCTAGGCTGGGGGCGTGACCGACCGCCGGAGCCGCAAGAAGCTCGCCACCCGCCGCGCCATCCAAGACGCCGCGCTGCGGCTGGCCGCGGCGCACGGCGTCGCCGCGGTGACCGTGGAGGCGATCAGCACCGCCGCCGACATCGCACGCAGCACCTTCTTCACCCACTTCGCGTCCAAGGAGGACGCGCTCACCCCCGACTCGCCCTGGCGGCCCGGGGAGCTCGCCGAACTCCTCGCCGCCCGCCCGCCGGGCGAGAACGCCCTGGCCGCCGTCGGTGCGGTGCTCGCCGACGCGGCCGTGCGGATCGACGCCGAGGTGTCGGGCCTGTGGCCGGAGTTCTTCGCGCGCAATCCGGACTTCGTCCCACACCGGGTCGCCGACCGCACCGACGAACTCGTCGAGGCCGCGACCGCCCGCGCCGGGAACCGCGACCGCGCCGAACTCGCCGTCGCCGTGGCCCTCGGCGTCTTCTGGACGCTGCGCCGGCAGTGCGCGCGCGACGCCGAACCCCTCGAACCCCGCCTGCGCGGCGCCTTCGCCGCGCTCACACTGTCCGATGTGGAGGAATAATGGCCGACATCGCGCTCGTGCACGGGAGCTTCCACGGCGCCTGGTGC
Source organism: Phytomonospora endophytica (assembly GCF_014202425.1). GTDB lineage: Bacteria > Actinomycetota > Actinomycetes > Mycobacteriales > Micromonosporaceae > Phytomonospora > Phytomonospora endophytica. The sequence continues at coordinate 180,025 of NZ_JACHGT010000008.1, forward strand.
TGGGAGCGGGTGACACCACTGCTGACCGCCGCCGGGCACCGCGTCCACACACCCGACCTGGACGGGGGCCGCAAGAGCGCCGCCGACGTACTGTCCGAACTGGACGGACCGGCGATCCTCGTCGGGCACAGCTCCGGCGGCATGCTGATCTCGGCACTCGCCCGCCTCGCGCCGGAGTCGGCGACCGCCCTGGTCTACCTCAGCGGATTCCTGCTGGCGCCCGGCCGCACCCCGCACGACCTGGGTGGCGGGCGCGGGTCGCTGTTCGACCGAGCCCTCGTCGTCGACCGCGAGGCCGGGACCATGGCGATCCGGCCGGAACTGGCCGGAGAACTCTTCTACCACGACTGCGACCCCGCCGACGCCGCCCGGGCCACGGCCCGGCTCACGCCGGAAGCGCTGCGGCGTGGTGCGAGCGGGCCCGCCGAGGAGTCCGAAGTGGACAGCACGCGGTTCTACGTCGAGTGTCTCGACGACCGCGCCCTCGACCCGGCGAAGCAGCGCCGGATGTACACCGAGACGCCCGTCGAGGCGGTGTACTCCCTGGACAGCGGGCACTCGCCGTTCCTGTCGCGGCCCACCGAGCTGGCGGGCGTCCTCGACGCGATCGCCCGCTCGCGTTAGAAGCGCCCGAACAGCCAGGCCGCCGGGGCGTCCTCGCCCCGGCACACATCGCGTGCCGCCGCGACGATCTCGGCGGTGCTCACGCGGCCGTCGTGGTCGGCGTCGAGCCTCCCGGCGACCGCGGCCGACTCCTCCGGCGACAGCCGGCAGGCGGTGAGCAGCGCGCCGAGTTCGTCGCGGTCGAGAACGCCGTCGCCGTCGGTGTCGACGAGCCCGACGACGGCCTCCGCGAGTGGCGCGACCGCCTCGGCGAAGCCGTCGCCCTCGGCCTCACGGGCGATCCACGCGGTGTACTCGGCCTTCGACACGGCCGCGTCGCCGTCGCCGTCGGCGTTGCGGCGGACCGCGTTCCACAGCCGCCGGTAGCCCTGCCGGACGGCCAGCCCGGCCGGTGAACCCGGCGCCTGCCCGAGGGCCTGGGCGAGCCGCAGGCCGAAGGACTCGTAGTCGTCGCGACGGAGTGCACCGTCGCCCGAGCGGTCCATCAGGTCGAAGCCGGTGCCCGGGACCGGCGCGGCGGCCACGGCCGCGAGGTGCTCCCCCGCCCAGGTCAGCGCGTCGGGACGGCCGCCGTCGAGCATGCCCGCGTGGTCGTGGCCGTCGTACTCGCGGTGCTGGACGGCCGTTCCGGTGCCGTGCAGAGCGGTGACGAAGTCGGCGGCGGTCGCGTAGGGAATGACCTCGTCGCCGCGGCTGGCCGAGACGAGCACCGGCCGGTCGAGGAAGCTCACCGGGACGCCCGCGGCCGCCATGGTGCGGGCGAGCGCGGGACGGGAGGCGATGCCGGTGGTGCCGGCCTCGTCGTTGGTGACGCCCCGGACGGCCCGGAACATGTCGAGGAGGGTCGCGTCGGCGGCCCGGGTCACGAGGCGGCGGCCGGTCGCGGTGAGTCCGGCCTCGGCGGTCCAGCCGGGATGACTGACCTCCATTCCGGCCAGGATGAGCGGCATCAGCGGGGACAGCGGGCCGTTGCCGTCGGTGGTGACCATGGCGACGAGCTTGTCGATCGACACGGCGGGGGCGAGCGCGACGGTCCCTTTGAAGTCGAGTTCGGGGGCGTAGCCGGTGGCGATGTGCGCGCAGAACAGGGCCGCGTGCCCGCCTTGGGAGAAGCCGACGGCGAGCCAGTCGCGGGCGAGCGGGTGCCCGAGCTGGTGGGCGGCGCGGACGGCGTCGATGATGTCGTCGGCGACGGCTTCGCCGTTGAGGTAGGGGTGCGGGCCGGGGGTGGCGAGGCCTTCGTAGTCGGTGGCGGCGACGGCGTACCCGCCGGCGAGCCAGGCGGAGACGTGCGCGCGTTCCAGGCGGGGCAGGCCGGTGCGGGAGGGCGCGGCGGCGTCGGACAGGCCGGTCGTGCCGTGCGCGAAGCCGATGACGGGCCAGCCGCCGTCGGGTGCGGGCCCGGCCGGGACGAAGACCGATCCGGTGACGAGGCGGCCGGTGCCGTCGTAGCCGATGCCCTGGTAGGCGACGCGGTGGGCGGCCCCCGTCGCGTCCGGCCACAGTGCGCGGGGCAGTGGGCGTTCCTGAAGGACCGTGCCGGGACGGCGGCGCATGTGGACTCCCCATGGTCGGGCGAAAAGCACCGAAAGCATATGGAATCGACGATCGTGATGATCTAAGGCCTCGCGCCCATCCGTCCACAATGGTTGAATCCTGCGGTGTTCATGATGCAGTTCCTGCGTGAGTTCGGTTCCTGGCACTGGGACGGGGAGTACGACGACCCGGAGGCGACCGAGGCGTTCGAGGCCACCGGCAGCGCCGAGACGCCTGAGGAGTTCCGCCGGCTGCACCTGATCCTGCTGCGCAGCACCGATCCGGCCGCGCGGGGCACGGCCCTGGACTTCTTCGACCGGGCGTTGGCCACGGGCCGTTTCGGTGAGGACAACCCCTTCGAGCCGCATCTCGACGAGGTCCTCTTCAACGCGCGGGAGCTGTTGCGGATGCCGCCGGTGGCCGGTCGGCGACTCCCGAACGCCAACCACGCGTCGGCCTTCTCGGTCCTGCGGAACTACGCCGAGGCCGGCGACGCGCCCGCGATCGCCGACTACCTGGAGCGTGCGCCGCTCGACGGGAACCTCGACGAGGCGCTGTCGGCCGCCGGTCGCGCTCTGGCCGACGCCGACGAGCCCGACCCGCGGCTCATCGCCCTCGTCACGGCCGTCGTGGAGAATCCCGAAGCCGGCCGGCACGACCGTGAGGCCGCGGTGCGGGCGCTGGGAGACGTCGACGACCCGGCCGTGACCGCGTTGTTCGTCGCCGTGGCCACCGGCGACGGTGAGCAGCGGCTGCGGCAGGACGCGGCCTGGCGGCTGGTCTTGGAGAAGCGCTTCTACGAACACCGGGAGCTGCTCACCCGCCTCGACGCCACCTGGCCCGCCGACGAGCGGACCTGGGCCGCCTCGGAGATCCGGGACGCCCTCATGCCCGGCCCGCACAGCGTCCACTGGACCGACCCGGAACCGGTGCTCGGCGCCGAGATGGCCGCCGCGCTCACCGAGATGCGTTCGCCCACGAGTGAAGCGGCGCACCTGGCGGCCTTCCGGGCGATGCTCCACAGTGGAGTGCCCGCCGCCACCGGGATCGCCCTCGACCACGTCCACATGGACGACGGCCTCGACCGCTTCGGCATCGAGACCGCCGACCTCGCCGAGGAGGCCCTCGCCGTCGCGCGTGAATCCCTCGCGGTGCGAGGTGAGGAAGGGCTGCACGCTTCGGCGCTGCGCGTCGTCGAGTGGCTTGCCGAACCCGAGGACGCCGGGATCGTCGCCCGTTTCCTGAACGACCGCGGCATCGGCGCGCGCGTCCGCGAGCGCGCGACCCGCGCGGCGTCGGACATCCTCGAAGAGAACATCGAGACCGCCCCCGAGCTCGTCGAGGCCCTGGACGGGCTGATCTTCGACAAGACGGTGGACATCGACGCACGGCGGCTGGCGGTCATCGCGCTGTTCGACGTGCCGGACCCGGCCGTGACCGCGCTGCTGGAGCGCGCGGCGGCCGCGCCGGAGGTGGAGATCCAGGTGGAGGCGGCGATCGGGCTGTCCCACCCCCACCTGATCGAACGCCACCGCGACCTGCTGGAGGCGCTCACCGCGTCGTGGCCGAAAGGCGACGACGAGCCGGACCGCTCATGGCTCGTCCGGTCCTGATCACTCCTTTCCGGGCTGGTCGCGGCGGTTGGCGAACAGTCCCCACATCGCCCACGCCAGGCCGATGACCATCGCGCCGATGATGGCGGCGGCGCTCATCCCGGGCACGTCGAAGACCGCCATGGCGGCGATCACCACGCCGTAGACCATGGACAGAGCAACCAGGTATCTCGCACTCAGCTTCGACTTCATGACCCGAGCATCCGGCCGTCCGAGCACTGTGGACAGTCCCCGGTGGACGGACCCCGGCATCCGACGACAGTCGGATGGACACCGCCCGCCGCGCCCGAAATACTGAAGGGCATGGCACCCGCCGCCGACACCGCCGAGCGGCACGCCTGGCACCGCGGCATCGGCGGCTGGCACCTCGTCTACGCCTCGATGGCGGTCCTCGCCGCCCTCCTCATCGCCTTCGACCCCGACGCCCGGCCACTCGAACGCCTCGGCCGGCTGGCGCTGCTCGCCACCCTCACCTGCTGGTACGTCCTCACCGGAGCCCGCGCCCTCGGCACCGAGCAGAACGGTCTCGGCCTGCGCTACATCTGCGCCGCCGTCCCCCTCACCGTCGCGCTCTACGCCTGGACGCCCGTCGGCGCCCTGATGTTCTTCCTGCTCTACCCGCACATCTGGGCACTGCTCCCGACCCGCCGCGCCGTCCTCGCCAGCGCCGTCGTCGCGGCCGGAACCGGCATCGCCGTCGTTGCCGACATCGGCCCCAGAGGCCTGCTCATGTCCGTCGGCGTCGGCGCCGCCTCACTGGCCATGGCCTGGCTCCTCGGCGCCTGGATCAGCCGCATCGTGCACGAGAGCGAGCGGCGCGCCCGGCTCGTCGCCGAACTCGCCGCCACCCGCGCCCAGCTCGCCGAGGCGAGCCGGGAGACCGGCGTCCTCGCCGAACGCCAGCGCCTCTCCCGCGACATCCACGACACCGTCGCCCAGGGCCTCGCCGCCATCACCCTGCTCCTCGACCTCGACGCGGAAGAGATCCGCGCCGACCCCGACGCCGCCCACCACCGCGTCGCCCGCGCCCGCGAGACCGCCGCCGGGAACCTCGCCGAGGCCCGCGCCCTCGTCGCCGCGCTCTGCCCACCGCAACTGCGCGACGCCACCCTCCCCGACGCCGTCGGCGCCCTCCTCGACCGCGCCCGCCGCGACCTCGGCGTCCCCGCCGGCCTGTCCGTCACCGGCGAACCCCGCCCCCTGCCCGTCCCCGGCGAGACCGCCGTCCTGCGCGCCGCCCAGGAGGCGCTCATGAACATCGCCCGCCACGCCCGGCCCACCACCGTCGACGTCGCCCTCGCCTATCGGCCCGACGGCATCGTCCTCACCGTCAGCGACGACGGCGGGGGCTTCGACACCGCCACCGCCGCCGGATACGGCCTGCGCGGCATGCGCGAACGCTTCGCCGCGCTCGGCGGCGGCCTCGCCGTCGAATCCCGGCCCGGCACCGGCACGACCGTCCGCGGGGAGCTGCCGCTGTGAGCCTCACCGTCGTCATCGCCGACGACCACCCCATCGTCCGCGAAGGCCTCCGCACCGTCCTGACCGCCGCCGGAGACGTCGACGTCCTCGGCGAGGCCGCCGACGGCGCCGAAGCCGTCCGGCTCGCCGAACGCCTGCGCCCCGACGTCGTCCTGATGGACCTGCGCATGCCCGTCCTCGACGGCGTCGCCGCCACCGCACGCGTCGTCGCCGAAGCCTGGGCCGCCGTCCTCGTCCTCACCACCTACGACACCGACGGCGACATCGCCCGCGCGCTCGCCGCCGGGGCCACCGGCTACCTGCTCAAGGACACGCCCCGGCGCGAACTCGCCGAGGCCGTGCGGGCGGCCGCGCGCGGTGAGACGGTACTGGCCGCGCCCGTCGCCGCGAAGCTCGCGGCTGGTGCCCGGGTCGGCAGGCGCGCGCTGTCGGCCCGCGAGCTGGAGGTGCTGCGCGCGGTCGCGCGCGGCCTGTCGAACCCCGAGATCGGCCGCGAGCTCTACATCGGCGAGGCGACCGTGAAAAGCCACCTGACGCACGTGTTCACCAAGCTCGGCGTCACCGACCGGACGGCGGCGGTGACGACGGCGATCGCCCGCGGGATCCTGCCGGCCCCGGCTTGAGCAGCTTCAGGCCCGCCACCGAGCCGACGATCCCGGCGATGAAGACGAGCTTCCACACCGAGACGGCCTCGGCGCCCGTCGCCATCGCGTACCCGACCGTCAAGGCCGCGCCGAGGCCCGTCCACACCGCGTAGGCGGTGCCGACGGGGATGGTCTTGAGCGCCCAGCCGAGCCCGGCCATGCTCACCACGAGCGCGGCGGCGAACACGACGGTCGGCACCGGGACGGTGAGGCCGTCGGAGCGGCCGAGGGCGGTCGCCCACACGGCCTCGAACAGCGCGCTGAGAACGAGGACCGGCCACGCCATGTCAGCTCACCGCCTTGAGGCCGACGACCGAACCGACGAGCAGGACCAGGAGGAGGGAACGACCCCAGGTCGCCCGCTCCTCGCCTTTGACGACGCCCCACAGGACGGTCAGGCTGGCACCGCACCCGACCCAGACCGCGTAGGCGGTCCCGGCGGGCAGATCACGCATCGTGTAGGCGAGACCCGCCATGCTCGCGACGAGCGCGACGGCGAAAAGGACGGTGGGGCGTTTGCGGCGAAGGCCGCCCGAGGCCGACAGGGCCGCGGCCCACACCGCCTCCAGAACGCCGGAGAGAACGAGGATCGACCAGGACACGACGAGACCCTTTCCGAGTCAGTCTTGTCCGATGCGGGTACTGCTCCCTCGTCCGCGAGCCCTTCCCGGGCTCCACGGCCAGGGTAGCGCTAGTCCTCGCGGTCGCCGAACATCGAACCGATCGTGCGCGCGAGCATGAGCAGGCCGATGCCCGCGATCGGCCACAGCGGCCAGAAACCGTGACCCGCGACGCCCTCGGCGAAGCCCTCCTCGCGGATGTCGGACAGGCGCGAGAGGAACCAGATGCCGGTCAGGAACACCGAGAGGCCCAGCCATCCGCCCCAGCCGGAACGGATCCCGCGCTTGCGGCGGCTGCGCCGGTCGCGGCGGCGGTCGTGCCGGTCCCGGTCGCGTCCCCAGTCCCAGCGGACCTCCTTCGCCGACTCCACCGGCGCCACCCGCGACTTCTCCTCGCCCGCCGGGGCGGGCAGGTCGGCGATGAGCGCGTCGAGGTCGGCGTAGGTCTGCGCCTTGAAGGCGCGGTCGAGCCGCTCGTCGTACTCACCGAGGGTCAGGCGGCCCTCGTCGGTGGCCAGCCGAAGCCGGTCGGCGACGCGCTGACGATCGCCGTCGGAGGCGCGGATCTGGTCTTCGCTCACGGAAGTCACCTCGCTCGCTGTGCAGGATGGCACCATACGCCTTCGGCGCATCCGGCCACGCGAGCCCTCGTCGCGGACGACAATGCCGACATGACGGGTGCGACGGGGAAGACCCGCAACGTGTTCCTGGTGTGGTTCGTGTGGCCGCTGATCACGCTGGGCATCTACCACTTCGTGTGGTGGTACAAGATCAACCGCGAGGCCCGCGACTTCGACGCCCGCATCCACGTGACGCCAGGCGTGTCGCTGCTGGCGGTGCTCATCGGGTGGATCATCATCGTGCCGCCCTTCGTGTCGGTGTTCAACACGGGCAGGCGCATCGGGCGGATGCAGCGGGCGGCCGGGATCGAGGCCAGCTGCAACCCGTGGATCGGGTTCCTGCTGACCTTCGTGTTCAGCCTGCACTCGCTGTACTACCAGATGGAACTCAACAAGATCTGGGCGAAGTACGGCGACCCGGCCGAGGGGACCACGGTTTCCCTGGCGGCCTAGGCCCGTCAGATGCCGACCATCCTCAGGCCTTCCTCGTCGTAGCGGTCCCCGGCGACGCCGAACCGGTCGACGATGCCGGTCAGGTCGGCGACGTCGTCGGCGGACAGGGCGACCCCGGTCGCGGCGGCGTTCTCGTCGACGCGCGCCCGCCGGCGCGTGCCCGGGATCGGGACGATCGACGGGTGCCGCGCCAGGAGCCAGGCCAGCGCGACCTGCGCGGGCGTGGCGCCGCGCTCGCCGGCGAGGGCGCGGACGTGGTCGATGAGGGCCTGGTTCGCGGCGAGGTTCTCCGGGGCGAAGCGCGGGATCCGGGCCCGGATCTCGCCCGGCCGGAAAGTCGCGTCGGGGGCGACGGTCCCGCTGAAGAAGCCCTTGCCGAGGGGACTGAAAGGCACGAAGCCGATGCCGAGTTCGACACAGGTGGGCAGGATCTCGGGTTCGGGATCGCGGGTCCACAGCGAGTACTCGCTCTGCACCGCCGTCACCGGGAAGACCGCGTGGGCGCGGCGGATCGTGCCCGCACCGGCCTCGGACAGCCCGAAGTGGCGGACCTTGCCCGCGGCGACGAGCTCGGCGACCGTCCCGGCGACGTCCTCGATGGGCACGTCGGGGTCGACCCGGTGCTGGTAGAACAGGTCGATGACGTCCACGCCCAGCCTGGCCAGGCACTGGTCGGCGACGCGGCGGACGGTCTCCGGGCGCGAGTCGGTGCCCCGCCTGACCCCGTCGACGATGTCCCAGCCGAACTTCGTGGCGAGGACGACCCGGTCCCGCAGGGGCGCGATGGCCTCGCCGACGAGTTCCTCGTTGACGAAGGGCCCGTAGACCTCGGCGGTGTCGATGAACGTGACACCCCGCTCGATCGCGTAACGCAGGACACCGATCATGTCGTCGCGGTCGCCCGGGTTCGGGCCGAAACTCTGCGACATGCCCATGGCGCCCAGGCCGATGGCGGAAACCTCTAGTCCCTGTCCGAGAGTGCGCGTGTGCATGGTCTGCTCCTCTGCCCGATCCAGGCCAGTCTGCCGGGGGCGGGCGGCCGGTGCCAGGCACTGGCGGGGACCCCTACTCCGCGGGCTCCCGCCACCGGTTCGCGTCGGCCTCGAACGCCGCCCCCGCCGCCAGATCCACGAGCACGTCCCCGCGCGCGACCTCGCACGTCACGACCACGCCGCTCCCCACGACCGGCACGCGATCCGCCCGCGTCACCATGTTCGCGCCAACCACGCCCAGCCCGCACGCGATCTCCACCCGGAACTCCGGCGCGCCCTGATGCCACGTTCGCTCGAACTCCACCGACACCAGCACCCCGCGCATCCGCCGCCCGTACCGCCGCAGGTGCCGGATCGCCGCCTGCCGCCCGCGCACATAGGCCAGTCCCCGGCGCGCCCCCACCGCCGCGAACGGCGCCCGCAGCAGGCACATCCCCCCGAACACCCCCGGAAGCAGCACCCAGCCCGCCCCGACCCCGTAGGCGGCCACCAGCCCGGCACAGGCCGCCGTCGCGCCCACGCCCACCCCGGCCCACGCCGACACCCCCGCCACGCGGATCGCCGCGTCGTACTGCCCGAACCTCCGCTCCACCCACCCCGCCACGTTCGCCGAACACACCGCCGCCGCGATCAACAGCGCCACCCCGACGACCACGTGCCACCCGGCGAACTCCACCGTCGAGAAGGCCAGGAAACCACCGGCCCCGACCACCCCGCACCACAACGCCCCCGCCGCCACCGACAACCCGACGACCCCGCCCGGCAGACGCGCGGGCGGCCCCGTCCCCAGCTCGACGACCATGTCCCCGGCGCGCTCGCTCACCGAGAACTCGGGCAGACCATCCGCCACACCCCACCTCCCATCAGGTCCCCACCCTGCGGGAGTTCCGCGCGCTACCGATCCCAGGTTCACCCGTCCCGTACGATCCGCCCATGCCGACCGACCCGCGCGACGCTCCCATCACCAGCGTCACCAATCCGCGCGTCAAGGCGCTCGTCGCCCTCCGCGGCCGCCGCCGGGCACGACAGGAACAGGGCGTCACCCTCGTCGAGGGCTACGAGGAACTCGACCTCGCCCTCACCGCCGGCGTCGCCCCCACCGAGCTCTACCTCTGCCCCGAACTGTCCGCGGGCGACCCGCGCGACGTCGCCGTCCGCGCCGAACAGGCCGGCGCACAGGTCCACCGCCTCGGCCGCCTCGCCTTCGAAAAGGCCGCCTACCGCGAGGGCCCCGACGGGTGGCTCGCCGTCGTCCCCGACATCGAGACCGCGCTCGCCGACCTGCCGGAGGACCCGAATCCCCTGGTCGTGGTGTGCGGGAGCGTCGAGAAGCCGGGAAACCTCGGCTCGATCCTCCGCACGGCCGACGCCGCCGGCGTCACCGCCGTGATCTCCGTCGACCCGGTGACCGACTGGGGAAACCCCAACGTCGTCCGCGCCAGCAAGGGTGCGGTCTTCTCCGTCCCCGTCGCCTCCTGCGACACCGCCGCGTTCCTCGCCTGGGCGCGCGAGCGGGGGCTCACCGTCGTCGCCACGACTCCCGACACCGACGAGTACGTCGCCGGTCTCGATTTGAGCGGCCCGACGGCCGTCCTCGTCGGCTCGGAGAAGCACGGCCTGTCCGGCGAACTGCTCGCCGCCGCCGACATCCGCGCCAAACTCCCCATGTTCGGCCGCGTCGACTCGCTCAACGTGGCCGTGACCGCCGCCGTGGTGACTTACGAATGCGTGCGGCAGCGCATGGCCACCGGAGCGTGACCGAGACGCCCGGCGCAGTGCCCCAGGCCTCTTCCCGCACGTGACGGGCCGAATGGTGATTCCCGGTGCGCGTAGGCTTGACCGTTGTGACCAGCCATGACCTGTCCGCCGAACTCCGTGACCTGGACGCCACGCTCCAGACCGTCGAGTCGGTGCTCGACCTCGACTCGCTCAACCGGGAGAAGACCGAGCTTGAGGCGTTCGCCGCCGAGCCCGGCCTCTGGGACGACCCCGAGAAGGCCCAGAAGGTCACGTCACGCCTCTCCCACGTGCAGGGCGAGCTCAGTCGTGTCGGCGCCCTGCGCAGCCGCATCGACGACGCCGGCGTCCTGCTCGAACTGGCCGCCGACGAGAGCGACGAGGGCACGCTGACCGAGGCGCGCGACGAGATCGCGAACCTGCGCAAGCTCGTCGACGAGCTGGAGGTCCGCACGCTCCTGTCGGGTCCATACGACGAGCGCGAGGCGCTCGTGACGGTCCGCTCGGGTGCGGGTGGGGCCGACGCCAGCGACTTCGCCGAGCAGCTGATGCGCATGTACCTGCGCTGGGCCGAGCGGCACAAGTACGCCACGGAGGTCTACGACGTGTCCTACGCCGAGGAGGCGGGGATCAAGTCGGCGACCTTCGCGATCAAGGCGCCCTACGTGTACGGGACCCTCTCCGTGGAGCAGGGCACGCACCGGATGGTGCGGATCTCGAAGTACGACAACCAGGGCCGCCGCCAGACCGCCTTCGCGGCGGTGGAGGTCGTGCCGGTCGTCGAGACCACCGACCAGATCGAGATCCCCGACGACGAGATCCGCGTCGACGTCTACCGCGCCTCCGGTCCCGGTGGCCAGGGCGTCAACACCACCGACTCCGCCGTGCGGCTCACCCACATTCCGACCGGCCTGGTCGTGACGTGCCAGAACGAGCGCAGCCAGCTCCAGAACAAGGCCAGCGCGATGGCCGTCCTCATGGCCAAACTCCTCCAGCGCAAGCGCGCCGAGGAGGAGGCCGAGATCAACGAGCTGCGAGGTGACGTGACCGCCTCGTGGGGCGACCAGATGCGCACCTACGTGCAGCACCCGTACCAGATGGTCAAGGACCTGCGGACCGGCTGGGAGACCAACCAGCCCGACGTCGTCCTCGACGGCGACATCGACGGCCTCATCGAGGCCGGGATCCGCTGGCGCAAGCAGCGCCAGGCCGACGCGGCCGCCGAGGCCCAGGCCGCCTAGACGACGACGGGGGAGGCGCGCGCACGCCTCCCCCGCCCCGTCAGTGCGCTAGCCCGCCGCGATCCGCAGGCAGGTGATCGCCGCGGCGCCCGACCACGCCTGCGGCCGGCAGGCCGCCGGGTAGGGGACCGGGCGGGCGTACTCCTCGCGGGAGACGCCCGAGTGCAGTTCGGGCATGCGGAAGCCGAAGCCCTCGGCGGCGTGCAGGAGGCCGTCGACGACGACCGCCGCCTCCTCGTGCCGTCCGGCGCGGGCCATGCCGTGGGCGATGATCGCCGAGTCGTGGGCCCACACCGCGCCGCCGTGATAGCCGAGGGGCCAGTAGCCGGCGGCGCCCGTCGAGAGGGTCCGCACGCCGTAGCCGGAGCTCATCGAGGGGCCGGTGAGCAGCGCGGCGATCCCCGCCTCGGCCTCGGTGTCGACGATGCCGGTCCCGAGGAGGTGCCCGATGTTGCTGGTCAGCGTGTCGACGGCGTTCCCGTCGCGGTCGAGGGCGATCGCCGGGTAGGTGCCCTCGGGGGTCGTGACCCAGAAGGCGTCGTTGAAGCGTCCGCGCAGGCCCGCGGCCCACGCGCGCCACTCCCCGGCGCCGTCCTCGCCCAGTTCGTCGAGCAGGTCCGCCGCGCCGACGGCCGCCTCGTAGGCGTAGCCCTGGGCCTCGCAGAGCGCGATCGGGCCTTTCGCGAGCCGTCCGTCGCGCCACTGGATCGAGTCGCCGGAGTCCTTCCACCCCTGGTTGGACAGGCCCTTGCCGGTGCGGTCGATGTAGGAGAGGAAACCGTCCTCCCCGACCGAGTCGGCGATCCACGCCAGGGCCGCGCGCAGGTTCGGGACGAGCTCGGCGAGTTCCGCCCGGGCCGTCCCCGCACGCCAGGCGTCGACGAGGAGGCACACCCACAGCGCGGTCGCGTCGACCGTCCCGTAGTAGAGCGGCGGGAGGGTGATGCCCTCACCGGGCATGGTGAACGTCGCCGCGCGCAGCTCGTGCGGGATCTTGCCCGGCTGCTCCTCGGTCGTGGCGTCGTCGCGGGTGCCCTGGAGGCGCGCGAGGACGCGCAGGGTCGAGGCGGCGATGGACACGTCGACGGGCAGCAGCATGCGCGCCGCCCAGATCGAGTCGCGGCCGAAGAGCGTGAGGAACCACGGCGCCCCCGCCGCGAGGAACATGTCCTCGGGCCGGTCGGGGAAGGCCAGCCGCAGCGCGTCGAGGTCGTCGAGGGCGACCTCGGCCCAGCGCGCGAGCCGCTCGTCGGCGCCCACGGTCGACACCGCCCAGCCCGACGGGCGCGACGCCGACCGCACCACCAGGCTCGGGTCCCGCATCGCGATCGACCACATCAGCGTCGCCGAGCCCCGGGGCGCGACCGACACCGGCCACTCCAGGTACAGCGCGTCGCCCTCGGTCCGCCACTCCCCGGCCTCGGCGGCCAGCTCGAAGGAGGCCGCGTCGCCTTTCACGGTCACGCGCGGGCCCTCGACGAGCGCCTCCCAGCCGGCCCCGGAGCCCAGGCCCGACTTGACGTCCTGGAGCGCCCGGAAGTCCGGTTCGACGCGCAGCCGCAGCAGTCCGCCGACCTCCCGTTCGACGACCGAGGAGACCGTGACGGTCTCGCTCATCCGCCCGGCCCGCACGACCCGCGTGCGCGACAGGCTGACGTGCGGGTCGGGCAGGGTGTCGTCGACGCTGCGCACGACCGCTTCGAACACGACCGTCTTGGCGCCGCGCTCGCTCACCGCGATCGTCTCCGGCCGCTCGCCGGCGATCTCGATCTGGAGGCCGCGGGCGAAGCGCCGGTCGCCGTGGAAGAGGCCGTCGACGGCCGCGGTCATCTCGCCGTCGGCGCGCGACCAGGCCTGTGTGGGGGCGTGGAGCGCGATGACGGCGTCGTGCAGGAAGGGCTGGCGGCCGGGGGTCATTCCTTGACGGCTCCTTCGCTTCGGTTCATGATGCGTCGCTGGAAGATGAAGAACAGGACCGCGACCGGGATCGTCATGAGAGCGGCGGCCGCGAGTTTGATCGGGTACTGCGTGCCCTGGCTGAGCTGACCGGAGGCCAGCGAGGCCACGCCCTTGGTGAGGGTCGTCAGTTCGGGCGACTGGGTGGCCACGATGAAGTGGCTCAGCTCGTTCCACGAGCCCTGGAAGGACAGGATGATGATCGTGATCAGCGCCGGGCGGGCCATCGGCAGCACGATCGACCAGAAGACCCGGAAGGTCCCGGCCCCGTCGATGCGCGCCTGTTCCTCTACGGCCGTGGGGATCGACTCGAAGAAGTTCTTCATGATGAACACCCCGGCGGCGTCCACCAGCAGCGGCAGGATCATGCCCGCGTAGGAGTTGTAGATCCCGAGCTGGTTGAGCACGAGGAACTTCGGGATCAGCAGCACGACCGTCGGCACGGCCATCACGCCGACGATCAGCGCGAAGACCAGGCCGCGCCCGCGGAAGCGCAGGCGCGCCAGGGCGTAACCGGCGAGGGAGTCGAAGAAGACCCGTCCGAGGGTCACCGCGATCGTCACGATCGCCGAGTTGGCGAACCACAGCGGGAAGTCGCTGTGCAGGAAAAGGCGCTCGTAGGCGGCGACGGTGAAGGTCTGCGGGAGCAGGGAAACGGCGTTCCCGGCGGCTTCGGCGTCGGTCTTGAACGACGTCGAGACCTGCACCAGGAAGGGGAAGACGTAGATCACGGCGAGGGCGGCGAGCAGTGCGTACAGTCCCGCCGGGGCGAGCCACCGGGCGCGTCTCACGACCGTCCCCCCTTTTCGCGGAGGAGCAGGCGCTGGAGCAGGGTGAAGAAGACGATGATCAGGAAGAGGATGAAGGAGATCGCCGCGCCCTGTCCCCATTTCTGGTCGGCGAAGGCGGCCTGGTACGACAGGTAGGCGGGCGTCATCGTCGTCTTGCCGGGTGCGCCCTGGGTGCCGGTGTAGATTTGGTCGAAGACCTGCCAGCAGCCGATCAGGCCGAGCGTGAGCACGGTGAACAGGGTCGGGCGCAGCTGCGGCAGCGTGATGCGCCGGAAGCGCTGCCAGGCGTTGGCGCCGTCCATCATCCCGGCCTCGCCGAGTTCGGGCCCGATGTTCTGCAGGGCCGCGATGAACAGCAGCATGAAGGTGCCGCTCGTGGTGAAGATCGCCATGAGGATGAAGGCGCTCATCCCGACCGACGGGCCCGCGAGCCAGTCCCACCAGGACACGCCGAGGACGTCGGAGCCGGTCATCGTGGCCGGGCCGGAGTCGACCCCGAAGACCGAGAGTCCGATGTGGACGATGCCGCGCGGGTCGTTGAACCAGTTCGGGCCGCCGATCCCGACCCACGACAGCACCTCGTTGACCACTCCGGTGGTGGAGAACAGGAACAGCCACAGGACGGTGATCGCGACAGAACTGGTCACCGAGGGGAAGTAGAACGCGGTCCGGAAGACTCCGCGCCCGCGCAGGATCGCGCGATTGACCAGGACCGCGAGGAACAGCGCGAGGGCGGTCTGGAGCGGCACGACCAGCAGGACGTACCAGCCGACGTTGCGCATCGAGATGCCGAGGTTCCGCGTCGCCAGCCCGCCCTCGGTGAGGATCTCGCCGTAGTTGCCGAGCCCGATGAAGCCGACTCCCGGGGCGAGCGGGCTGCCGCGCCCCGACCAGTCGGAGAAGCTCACCCACAGCGCCATCAGCACCGGGACCAGCAGGAACAGTCCGAGGATGACCACGACCGGCAGCGTGAACAGCCACCCGGCGGTCCCCTCACCGCGCCGGGAACCGCGTGTGCGGCGTTTCCCGGCGCGGCGGGGCGCCCGTTCGGCGAGGGTCATCTCAGCCTCCGACCACCGGCGCAAGGTTTCCCTGGACCGTGGTCAGGATCTGCTTGGGGTCGCCCGACTTCAGCGACTCCAGTTGCGCGTTGAAGTCGTTGATCACGTCGGTCGCGCCGACGTCGGTCGGCAGGCCCTGCGCGTAGGCGGCGCCGTCGAGGAAGGCGACGAGCGCGGGGTTGTCGGTGCGCCACCGGTCGGCCGCCGACTGGATCGACGGCATCGGGCCGAAGGCCTTGGAGAAGGCCAGCTGCTGCTCGGTGCCCGTGAGGTGCTCGACGAGTTCCAGTGCGGCCTTCTGGTTGGGGCTGTCGGCGGCCATGCCCCAGCAGTTCGTGTACTGGAGGGTGGCCTGCCCGGCGGGCCCGGCCGGCAACTGCGCGACCCGGTACTTCACGTCGGGGAAGTCGGCCGACAGGGCGCCGGTGATCCAGTTGCCCTCGATCGCCATCGCCGCCAGTTCCTTGCCGAAGGCCTCGCCGCCCCAGCCCGCGCCGAGGTCGGCGGAGTAGGCGAAGGTGCCGTCGGTCAGGTGCTTCTTGACGTATTCGAGCCCGGCGAGGTTCTCCGGGGAATCGGCGACGGCCTGGGTGCCGTCGGCGCTGACGAGTCGCCCGCCGGCCTGGGCCGTGAAGGCGCCGACGCGCTGGTACTGGGCGTCGAAGGCGAGGCCGGCGCGGTCACCCTTCGTCAGTTTCGCCGCTGCCGCGTCGAGCTGTTCCCAGGTGGTGGGGATGTCGGCGTCGGTGAGTCCGGCCTCGGCCCACATGTCGGTGTTGATGACCAGCGCGAGGGTGGAGAAGTCCTTCGGGGCACAGTAGAACTTCCCGTCCACGGTGAAATTCCGCACCAGGGAGGGGTGGAAGTCGCCCTTGTTGGTCAACTGGTCGCCGTAGGCCTCGATGGAGCCGTTGGCGGCGTAGGCGGCGATCTGGTCGGGCGAGAGGTAGAACAGGTCGGGCGGCGAACCGGCCGCGAAGCCCTGCGAGAGTTCCTGGTTGAGGTTGGTCGCGGGGGTGGCGGTGACCTGCACGCCCGACTGCGCCGACCAGGCCGCCACCGCGTCCTGGACGGCCTTGGTCTCGGCGTCGCCGCTGGAGCCGAAGAGGATGGTCAGCGGGTCGCTCGACGAGGTCAGCGCGTCGGCGGAGGAGGCGTCGTCGGGGCTTTCCTCGAATCCCTGTCCGCAGCCCGCCAGCAGGAGCGTCGCGGCGAGGGCCGCGCCTCCCGCCGCGAGCGCGGCCCGTGCGGTGGGTTTCACGCTGCATCTCCTTTGACGAGGTGATTTGAACGATCAAATTTTAACGATCAAAATGATAGGCTCCGGCAAAGCGGCATGTCAAGGACGTGAGGGGGCGACGGTGGCCGAGCAGCGCGTGGCGACGATCGAGGACGTGGCACGGGAGGCGGGGGTCTCCCGCCAGACGGTGAGCAACGTCGTCAACCGGCCCGGCATCGTCAAGGAGGCGACCCGGCGGAAGGTCCTCGTCGCGATCGAGGAACTGGGCTACGCGCCCAACGCCGTCGCCCGCCGCCTGCGGCAGCGCCGGAGCTCCACGATCGGCGTCAAGCTCGACGCCTACTCCGGCGGCATCTCCGGCGTCGTCCTCGACCGCTTCGTGCACGCCCTCACCGAGCACGCCTCCTCGCGTGGCCTGCGCGTCCTCGTCTACGCCGCCCGCACCCTCGCCGACGAGCTCGGCTACATCAACGGCCTCGCCGACGGCGGTGAGGTCGACGCGATCATCCTGACCGGCACCGCCCTCGGCGACCCGCGCGCCGAACGTCTCCGCGAGCGCGGCATGCCCTTCGCGGCCTTCGGCCGTCCGTGGGGCGCCGGGGACGCCGACCATCCGTGGGTCGACATAGACGGCGCCGCCGGGACGCGGGCCGCGACCGAGCACCTCCTCGCCCGCGCCGGGGAGCACGTCGCGTTCCTCGGCTGGCCTCCCGACTCCGGGACCGGCGATGACCGCGAGCGCGGCTGGCGTGCCGCCATGGGCGACCGGGCGGCACCCCGACTGGCCACATTGGACGGTGTGAACGAGGGGCGGCGGCTGGTCCGCGAACTGCTGGAGCGCGGGGAGACCCCCGTCGACGGTATCGTGTGCGCCAGCGACGCCCTCGCCATCGGCGCCCACCTGGCCGCCGTCCGCGCGGGCCGCCCGGATCTGCAGATCGTCGGCTTCGACAACACCGCCGCCGCCGAGGCGATCGGCATCTCCAGCGTCGAGCAGCTGCCCGAGCGGGTCGCCGAGGGGATCCTGGAGCTGCTGATGGGCAGCGAGGGCACCGAGATCCGCCGCGGCCCGGCGCCGCAGACCGCCGGGCTGCTGGTGGAGCCGCGGCTGATCGTGCGCTGACCCGCTACTTTTCTTCCATGTCACCGGTCGCCCTCGGCGTGGACTTCGGCACGTCCCACACGGTCGCGGTGTGGCGCAGGGACGACGGTCCCGCCGTGCCGCTGCTCTTCGACGGTTCGCCGCTGCTGCCGTCGGGCGTCTACGCCGACACCGTCGACGGCCTGCGCGCCGGCCGGGCCGCGGCCAACGCCGCGCGCGTCGACCCCGCGCGCTTCGAACCGAACCCGAAACGTCGCGTCGACGACGGTTCCCTGCTGCTGGGCGAGGACGAGTTCGCCGTCGTCGACGTGATCGCGGCCGTCCTCACACGGGTCCGCGCGGAGGCCGTACGGGTCGCGGGCGCGGTCGACGCGGTCGTGCTGACCCACCCGGCGGCGTGGGGTCCGCGCCGGCGCCTGGTGCTGGAGGACGCCGCCGAGAACGCCGGACTCGCCGGCGCCACGCTGCTGCCCGAGCCGGTCGCGGCCGCCCGCTACTTCACGACCGTGCTGGGCCGGCGGATCTCGGCCGGGCAGGCCGTGGTCGTGTTCGACCTGGGCGGCGGGACCTTCGACGCGAGCGTCGTGACGGCCGGTGGCGGCGGCTTCGAGGTCGCCGCCGTCGACGGCCTGGAGAGCCTGGGCGGTGTGGACGTCGACCAGGCGCTCATCGAGCTGCTCGCGCGGGTGCACGGCGAGCGCGAGGGCTGGTCGCGGCTGATGTCGCCGGAGTCGCCGCGCGAGCGCGCGGCCCGCAGGCTGTTCACCGAGGACGTGCGCATGGCCAAGGAGGCCCTGTCGACCGACTCGCGCGCCGAGCTTCCGATACCGCTGCTGGACGTGCCGGCGATGCTGACGCGCGAGGAGCTGGAGGCGGTGACCGGGCGGCTCCTGGAGGGCGCGGTCGCGACGACGCGGGCCGTGGTCCGCGCGGCGAAGCTGACGCCGGAGCGGATCGCGGGCGTGTTCCTGGTCGGCGGCGCCAGCCGGATGCCGCTCGTCGCGACGATGCTGCACCGGGCCCTGGGCGTCGCGCCGACCGTCATCGAGCAGCCGGAGCTGGTCGTCGCGCAGGGCGCGGCGGTCTCGGTTCCGGTGGCCGCGCCGGTCGTCGCGCCCCCGCCGGCACCCGCTCCGGTGCGCCCGCCGCCCGTCGCTCCCCGGAAGCCGAAGCGGCGGCTCGACTGGCGGTGGCGCGCGGCGATCGCGCTGGCGATCCTGCTGGCGGCCTCGATCCTGGTCACCCAGCTGACCAAGGTGAACTAGCGCTCGTCGACGACCCGGCGCATCTTCCCCGCCGAACGCTCCACCCCGCCCACCGCGACGATCCGCACCGCCGCCGTGACCCCGATCGTGCCCTTGATCCGTTCGGCCAGCCGCCGCCCGGCCTCCTCGGCGGCGTCCACAGTGGAGTCGGTGGCGGGCTCGGCCGTGACGGTCAGCGTGTCCAGCGGGCCCCGCTTCCCGAGCACGCACTGGAAATGCGGCGACAGCTCCGCCTCGGCCAGCAGCAACTCCTCGATCTGCGTCGGGAACACGTTGACGCCCCGCACGATCAGCATGTCGTCGGTGCGCCCGGTGATCTTCTCCATCCGCCGCATGGTCCGGGCGGTGCCCGGCAGGAGGCGCGTGAGGTCGCCGGTCCGGTAGCGGATCACCGGCATCGCCCGCTTGGTGAGGCTGGTGAAGACCAGTTCGCCGAGCTCGCCGTCGGGGAGGAGCGCGCCGGTGCCGGGGTCGACGACCTCCGGGTAGAAGTGGTCCTCCCAGACGTGCAGGCCGTCCTTGGTCTCCAGGCACTCCTGCGCCACGCCCGGCCCGATGACCTCGGAGAGGCCGTAGATGTCGACGGCGTGGATGTCGAGCCGCTCCTCAAGGGTCTCGCGCAGGCGGCCCGTCCACGGTTCGGCGCCGAAGACACCGACCTTCAGCGAGGTCGCGGCCGGGTCGATGCCCTGGCGTTCCATCTCGTCGGCGATGGCGAGCATGTAGGTCGGTGTGACGGTGATGATCTCGGGCCCGAAGTCGGCGATGAGGCGCACCTGCCGCTCGGTCAGGCCCCCCGACACCGGGACGACCGTGCAGCCGAGGTGCTCGGCGCCCGCGTGGACGCCGAGCCCGCCGGTGAAAAGGCCGTAGCCGTAGGCGTTGTGCAGGATCTGGCCCGGCCGCGCCCCGGCGGCCCGCAGGCTCCGGGCCATGACCTCGGCCCACGTCCGCAGGTCACCGGCGGTGTAGCCGACGACGGTCGGGCGTCCCGTCGTGCCCGAGGAGGCGTGGATGCGGGCGACCCGCTCGCGCGGGACCGCGAACATGCCGAAGGGATAGTTGCGCCGCAGATCCTCCTTGGTGGTGAAGGGAAGCCGCGACAGTTCGCCGATGCCCCCGACGTCGCCCGGCTCGACGCCCGCGGCCGCGAACGCGGCCCGGTAGTGCGGGCTGTGGTCGTGGGCGTGCCGGATCGTCTCGCGCAGGCGGGCGTCCTGAAGGGCGCGCAGCTCGTCGGCGGAGGCGGTCTCGATCGGGTCGAGCGCGGCGGGCGGGGGCTGGTAGCTCGGCATGGCTCCGATGATCGTCCCGCCCGGCGCGGATGTCCACGGGTTCGGTCAGGCGCTCTCGCGGAGTTCGGCGGTGTGCTCGACCATCCTGGTCAGCGGGGTGACCCCGGGCTTCCCGGTGAGTTTCGGTACCTCACGCGAGCCGGCCGGGCGCATGTCGTAGAGGTAGGAACCTCTCGGGACCTTGCCGTTGTCGATCAGGTAGAGCAGGTGCCCGGCGCCGACCCCGGCGTACCGGACCCCGCGCACGGCCGCCGGGGCGATCGTGCGCGCGAAGCGCATGTTCCGCCAGAGGGCGAAGGTCTCGCCCTGGGCCTCGGGCCCCGTGCGGCTCCGGCCGAGCAGCAGCGTCCGCTCGGTGGCGTCGAGCACGGGATCGTCCCCGATGCGTTCGTACATGACCTCGATGACGTCTTCGAGCACGGATGTCAAGCCCCCCAGCAACAGCGGGTTGGAACGCGCGTCGACCTTGTCGCCGAGGTATCCGCCGAAGTTGAGGGTCGCGACGAAGGGGTCGATCGAGGCGTCGTAGGCCATGACGTTGCCGGCGGCCCGGTTCTCGGCATCCGAGAGCTTCGGTTTCGGCGCGGTCGCGGCCCCGCCGGGCGGAACCGTCTCCACGTTGGCGTCGAGGTCCCTGACGTAGGCCCACGCGATCCGCAGCGCGTACTGGGCGGCGAACCCGAGGGCGCTGCCCCGGCGCATCTCGACCTGCCTCCCCTTGAGATACGCCAAGGTCATGGGAAGCGGGACCGCCATCTTCGGGAACAGCGCGTCGGCGCCGAAGTCGTGCATGCGGGCGGCGTCGATGTCGAGCCTCTGCCTCGCCCCCGCGGTTTCGAGGACGCAGGTCGCGAACACCTTCGAGTTCGTGGCCAGCTTCTCGACGAAGAAGGACTCGTCGATGAAGGAGCGCGTGCCGACCTTCCCCACGACGTCGAGGAGGCGCACGTGGTCGTGCTGCTCGCCGAAGATGTTGAGACCTTGCGGGCTGAAGCGCGCCCACACCCGCCCGAGCGTGCCGGGAACGCTGATCGAGCCCAGATGGTCGGTGTCGCCCTTGACGTGCCGGGCGAGTTCGGCGAGGTTGTCGAAGTCGCGGACCCGGTCGTCGTCGAACATGTGGGCCGGGGCCGTGACCTCGCCTTTCTCCTTGCGAACACCGCTGATGAAGATCATGGCCGACCTCCGGTCGGGAGAGGGAAGAGGCCTTCACGTTAAGCGGGCGGCATTCCGCAATGAACGTCCACAAGGGACGCGAAAAGGGCAGACCCGTCCCGGATCTCGACCCACGCTCTTTACCTCGGCGAAACCGGCGGCAACACGTCACGCACCTAGAGTCACGCCATCTTCGACGACATCGATCCCTTCATCGGCACCGCCGCGACCGCCCTGCCACCGGCGCGAGGGCTCGCGGCCACCTGGTGGTGGCCGAAAGCACAGATCGGCAACACCCACCCCGGTGCGACCTCACCGCTCGGCATGGTCTCGGCCTGCGCCTACTCCGGCGCCTACCCGACCGGCTACGGCCGCTACGCCAAGAACACCGAGGGCCTGCCCGAGGAGCTCTTCGGCCACTCCCAGGCCTCCGGCTTCACCCACTTCCAGCAGTCGGGCACCGGCGCGATCCGCAAGTACTACAACTACCTGCGCGTCACCCCCATGCTCCAGCCCCTCGACGCCCTCGGTGACGCCTGGCCCCTGCACGACGAGACCGCCGAACCCGGCTACTACGCCGCCACCCTCGGCACCGGGATCCGCTGCGAGACAACCGTCGGCGAGAAGGTCGCCGTCCACCGCCTCACCTTCCCCGAACACCACAACGCCCGCGTCGTCGTCGACCTGTCCTGCGGCGGTCTCGCCATCGACCAGGGCCGCACGGTCCCCCTGCGCGCGCACGTCGAGAGCACCGGCGACGCCGCCCACGGCACCGTCGTCGTCGAAGGCGTCCCCCTGTCCTTCCACATCGAACTCGCCGAACCCGGCTGGCGCCAGATGCTCTGGTACGACCGCCGCCTCATCGAAGGCGGCACCCGCCTCGACTTCGACCGCATCCGCCAGACCACCCTGCGCCCCTTCGGGCTGCTCTTCCACGGCCCGGCGCGCACCGGACGGCCCGTCGAACTCCGCATCGGCTTCTCCCTGCGCGGACCGGCACAGGCCCGCGACAACCTCCACCGCGAAAGCGGCGGCTTCGACGCCGTCCGCGCCTCGACGGCCGAACGCTGGCGCGACCACCTCGGCCGCGTCACCGTCGAAGGCGGCACCCCCGCCCGCCGCCGCGTCTTCGCCACCGCCCTCTACCACTCCCTCGTCAAACCCTGCTTCGCCGACGACGAAAGCCCCTTCTGGCCCTCCTCGGGCCCCTTCGCCTTCGACATCTGCACCATGTGGGACATCTACAAGACCCAGCTCCCGCTGCTCGCCGCGATCGTCCCCGGCCGGGCCGCCGACCTGCTCGAATTCCTCATCCGCGTCTGCGAGGAGGAAGGCAACCTCCCCATCGGATACCGCATGGCCCGCGGTGCCGACCGCTTCTTCCGGCAGGCCAGCGCCCTGGCCCACACCGCGCTCGCCGACGCCCAGGCCCTCGGCCTCGGCGACCTCGACTGGAACTGGGCCCTGGTGCACATGGAGGCCGACCTGCACCGGCTCTACGGCGAGGACTTCTACGAGCACGGCGTCGTGCACCCCATCTCCCACACCCTCGACCTCGCCTACGCCCACCACTGCACGGCCTCCGTCGCCCGCGCGCTCAACGACGGGAAACTCGCCTACGACCTCGCCGCCCGCGCCCACCTGTGGACGAACGCCTTCGACCCGGCGACCGGGCTGCTGCGCGACTCCTCGTTCTACGAGGGCGGCAAGTGGAACTACTCCTTCCGTCTGCTCCACGACATGGCCGGCCGGATCGCGATGGCCAGCGGCGACGCGGCCTACGTCGCGATGCTCGACGCGTTCTTCGGCTACGGCGCCTCACCGGTGACGCAACCGGGGAAACGGCCCGACCCGGCGGAGATGGCGATCGGGTACGCCCTCAACCGCTTCGAGGGCCTCAACAACGAACCCGACATGGAAGCGCCCTGGTCCTACCACTACGCCGGCCGTCCCGATCGCACCGCCGAGATCGTCCACGCGGCCCTGACCTGGCAGTTCGGCACCGGACCGGGCGGGCTGCCGGGCAACGACGATTCCGGCGGGCTGAGCAGCTGGTACGTGTGGGCCTCGCTCGGGCTGTTCCCGGTCGCCGGGCAGAACCTGTTCCTGCTCAACGCGCCCGCCTTCGAGCGCGCCGTGATCGCCGTCGGCGAGCGTGAGTTCGTCGTCGAGACCAGCGGGCACCGGCCGTCGCCGATCGGTTCCGACGACCCCGAGGCCGATCCGCCGCCGCGGTACGTGCGGTCGGCGCGCTTCAACGGCAAGGCCCTCGACGTCGCCCACCTGCGTGCCACCGACGTGCACGCGGGCGGGCGCCTGCATCTCGAACTCGGGCCCGAGCCCTCGGCCTGGGGGCGCAAGGTCCGTCCACCGTCACTGTCCGACCCGCACGGGACCGGAGCCCGCACATGAGCAGACCCGACCGCCGCCTCGTCATCGTCGTCCGCGCCGATCCGGTGATCTGCGGCCATTCCGGTGAGGCCCGCAACCTCGCCGAGGTGGCCCTGACCCGCGGTTTCGACGACGTGCGGCTGCTGACCTGGCCGATCCCCGCGCTGCGGGCGGCGGGGCTGCCGCTGAAGCCGCTCGACCGGATCTCGCCGTACAGCACGGGGATCACCGTCGAGCGGCCCGAGCCCGTCGGGGACTACCGCGTCCCCGACGGCCGCTACATCGCCGGGCTGACCGGGCGGCTGGTGGAGCTGCTGGCCGGGGCCGCGTCTGTGGTGTGCCTGTCGCTGTACCTGGCGCCGCACACGGCGGTGGTCGGCGAGGCCGTCGCGGCCGCACGGGCGGCGGGGTACGCGACGGACGTGCGGACCATGGCCAAGGCCGTCGGGTCGGACGTCACGAACGTGATCCGCTCCTGCCTGCGGGAAGGGCGCTTCGGGGCGGCGGTCGCGCTGCTCGCGGGCTTCCTGGCCAACGACGACGTGCTCGCGGTGTCGGAGTACACCCGCCGCGAGATCGTCGCGGCGGCCGAGGCCGTCGACGCGCACTGCGGGACGCGGCTGGCGGTGGAATGCCGCGCGCGCGTGGTCGTGAGCTATCCGCCGATCGACACCGCCGCGTACCTCGATCTCGACCCGGCGCGGGTCGACGCGGTCCTCGCGCGCCGGGGGCTGGAGCGCGACGGGTACGTGCTGTTCCTGTCCCGGGTGGCGCGCGCGAAAGGCGTGTTCGACCTGGTCGAGGCCTTCGCGCGAGGGCGGGCGCGGTCGCGGGTCAAGCTGGTCGTCGCGGGGAACGGTCCGGCGCTGGAGGAGGTCAGGGCACTGGCCGGGGGAGACGGGCGCGTGGTGTTCCTGTCCGATGTGGACGACGAGGAGAAGCCACTGCTCATGCGCGGCTGTGCCGCCTTCGCGCTGCCGACGAGGCCGGAACCGGACTTCGTGGAGACCTTCGGGATCGCGCTGAGCGAGAAGATGCTGGCCGGCGGCGGGCCGGTGATCACGACGATCACCGGCGGTACCGGTGAGGCCGTCGGCGAGACGGCCGTGATCGTCGAGGCGGGCGACGTCGGCGGACTCGCGGCCGCGATCGACCGGGTCGTGCTGGAGCTGTCGCCGGGCGAGCGCGCGGACATGGCGTCGCGGGCGAGGCGACACGCGCTGGCCTTCGATCGCACGCGTGTGTTCGACGAGCTCTTTCAGTCCTCCGAGCGCGTCAGCGGCGCCTGGTTCACCAGCGCCTGAAGCGCGGCGACGTGTCCGTCGAAGGCCGCCCGCCCCTCGGGGGTGAGGGAGACGAGCGTGCGGCGGCGCCGGCCCGCGCCGTGCTTCTCGATGCGCGCGTAACCGGCGTCGACGAGGGTCGAGACCTGTTTGGACAGTGCCGAGTCGCTGAGTTTCAGGGTGTCGCGCAGCAGGACGAACTCCGCCCACTCCGTCGCGGCCAGCATGGACATCAGCGCCAGCCGCGTCGGCGGGTGGATCAGCTCGTCGAAGCCGTGCGGTGTGGTCATGAGCGCCGTCGCCGGAACGCCGCACGGTTGACGGCCTCACTGGTCAGCGCCATGACGGCGACCGCGACGCCACCGAGGATCGTGTGCCCGAAGGGCACGTCGAGCCGCTCGATCAGCCGCACCGCGCCGAAGGCCCCACCCGCGGCCACCACCATCGCCACCCCCAAGACGAGCCAGGTCCGGCCGGTCATCCGCGAACGGTGGACGACGGCGCGACCTCTACGTCCGGCCAGGGTAAAACACACCAGCGCGACGGCCATGGCGCCCACGACGGCGACCAGTCCGAGCGCCTCGGAAAGCCGCACGTCGAGCGACGCGATCGCCGCCCACGCCGCCGCCGCGCCGGCGGCGTCCCAGCCCCGATGCCGTCCGCGCGTCGCGGCCTCCACGACCTCGTCCTGGTGCCTGCCGATCGCGTCGAGGCGCGCCTTGGCGTCGTCGATGTGGGACATGGAGGGCTCCTTCGGTTTGACTTGCCTGGGAGGAAAGTTAGCACTGACTTTCCTCCCGGGCAAGTCAAAAGGAGGACGCGGGTGCGGCGAATGCGGGTTCGCCGGTCGCGGGTGCCGGTGTCGCGGGGCTTCCCGTCGCACCCTTTCCGATCACCGCCCCGAATGATCCCTTCCGCCATTCCCGGGCCAAATCCACGCTAATCCAAAGAATCTTGGCGCACCCCTTGAATTCGCCGTTGTGAGCCGCCATTCTACTAAGCAGTAACGCTTTGACTGGAAGCGCTTTTTTCATACGCGCCCGCTGGTCAAGACCTATCCGCGATCCCCCTGCGGATAACCCGGCACAAGCAGGAGGTGGCTCACTCGTGAGCCTGAGGCTGAGAAGATTCCTCTATTTAGCGGTCACCACGGCGGTGACCCTGGCGGCGTCCGCCGGCCTGGCGGCACCCGCGAACGCACAAGCACCACTCGCCGACGACCAGGTGAAAGTCGACATCCTCGGCGACTCCTACAACTCCGGCGAAGGCATGCGGGGCACCTACTTCGACCCGGAGGACCGGCGGCACCGCTCGCCCTTCGCCTCCGGTTCGCAGGCGCTCCAACGGCTCCAGGACGCCAACCCCGACATCGACATCGACGGCCAGATCGGCGCCTCCTCGGGAGCGACCACGCGCGACGTGTTCGAGACCCAGGAAGACGCCGACGGCAACCCGGTCAACCCGCCCCAGAACTCACTCGTCCGGCCCGACGCCGACGCGGTGATCATGGGCTTCGGCGGCAACGACGCGCAGTTCGCGCAGGTGCTCACCGAGGCGTGGCGGTCGGCGACCCAAGGGCAGAGTTCACCGCGTTTCGACCGCTTCATGGAGGGCCTCGAACCCCTCATGGACACCGACCTGTCGGCCGAGGAGTACCAGCGGCAGGCCGAGTCGACGCCCGGCGGCCAGGCCCCGACCATCGTCGCCCGGCTGCTCCAGGCCATGCGCGAGATCCAGGCGAAGGCCCCCGGCGCCAAGCTCGTCGTCCCGAACTACCCGCTCCCGGTGAACCCGGAGGCGACGTCGTTCTGGAGCCGTTTCAGCGAGTACGAGCTGCAGCGCTTCCGCGAGTTCGGCACCCAGCTGAACCGGGCGATCGCGAAGTCGGTGGAACTCTGCGGCTGCGCGACCGTCGCCGACATGGCGGGCGCGCTGGACGGCCGCGAGGCCTACACCGACGACCCGGCGATCAACGACCTGAACGCCGCGCTCACCGGCCGCCACGACCAATGGAACTCCAACGAACCGTTCCACCCCAACGTCGAGGGCGGCGGGCTCATGTCCGACGCGATCGCGGGCGCCCTGGCCGAGGCCCTCGGGCTGAAGCCGCCGGACGAGGGCGGCGCCACGCCGACCCCGTTCAACGAGCTCCGCGAGGCCCCCGACCCGGAAGGCTTCGAACCGTTGACCCGCGGCCAGCGGAACGACGACGACGAGGACGCCTCCGAGCAGGACGGCAAGAAGGACGACTCGGACGCCAAGGACGACGGCAAGGGCAAGGGCGACGGGAAGGGCGAAGGCGACGGTACGCCGTCGGCGGACCCGATCAGCGCCGACCCGGACGACACCCCCGGCACCTCCGACCCCGGAACGGCCGATCCCGGCACCGAGAATCCGGACCCCGGCACGCCGGATCCAGGTACGGCCGATCCGGGCACGCCGGACCCCGGCACCTCCGACCCCGGCACCGGCACCCCGGACACGTCCACCCCGGACACCTCCGACCCGGTCACCGTCGTCCCGGACTCGCCTCCGTCCGACACCCCCTCCCACGAGGGCGGCGACGGCGGAGACCCGGCGCAGGACCCGACGACCGCACCGTCGGACCCGGCCCCGCCGGACACCCCGCCGTCGAACGACCTCGGCGGGAACCCCTTCGGCGGAGGCTCCGGCGACGGCACCCCGGCGAACTCGTCCGGCTCGCCCGACGACCGCGACAACGGCTCCGACGGCTCGCCGAACAACGACCCCGGCACCCCGGCGAACTCGTCCGGCTCGCCCGACGACCGTGACGGCACCTCCGGCGACACCCCGGGCGGCGGTTTCGGCGACGGCGGATCCCCCGGTTCGGACACCGGCTCGGACGGCGGCGCCCCCGCCAACTCGTCCGGCTCGCCCGACGACCGGGACAGCACGTCGGGAGACTCGTCGGACACCACCTCCGGGGACTCCCCGGGCGGCCCCTCCGGCGGTGGCTTCGACGGCGGTTCCGACAGTGGCGCCCCGGCCAACTCCTCGGGTTCCCCCGACGACCGTGACGGCACTTCCGGAGACACCCCCGGCGGCGGCTACGGCGACGACGGCGGCGCCCCCGCCAACTCGTCCGGCTCGCCCGACGACCGCGACGGCACCTCCGGGGACACCCCCGGCGGCGGCTACTCCGACAGCTACGGCGAGGGCGACGGAAGCTGCGCCTGCTGGTAGACCTCCCTTCCCCCACCCCACCCGCCCGGCCTCCCCTCGGCCGGGCGGGTGTTTCCAGGTCGGCGCGGCACCTCCCGCGAGTGTTAGGTTTGCGCTCCCGAGCGCCCGTCCTGGCGCCCGCACCCCGCGAGAAAAGTGCCCATGAGACCACGCCTGCCCGCGTGCGCGTCCGCCCTCGTGCTGGCCGCCACGTCCTGTGTCCTGCTCACCGCCCAGCCCGCCGCGGCCGAGGACCCGGTCTTCCCCGGTCCCGAGATCTCCACGCTGCTGCCCGCCGGCTCCTTCACCGACCTGGCCGTCGACGACGCCCACCAGCAGGCGTTCATCGCCTTGAAGGAGCCCTCGGCCCTCGTCGTCGCCGGTCTCGACGGCTCGATCCGGCGGACCGTCACCGGCCTCAACAACCCGTCCGACCTGACCGTCAGCCCGGACGGTTCGACCCTCTACGTCATCGAGGAGCGCGCCAAGACCCTCGCGCTGGTCGACACGAGGACCTACACCGTCAGCCGTGTCGCGCTCCCCGCCGACCACTGCCCCGTCGCGGGCACCTTCACCGGCGGGAAACTCTGGTACTCCTACCGCTTCTGTGCCCAGGCCTACGACCCGGCGACCGGCACGTCCGGCGGGACCCCGTTCCGCTCCGAACCCGGTGAGATCCGCGCGCTCCCCGACCGTCCCGACCGCCTCTTCCAGATGGGCGAGACCTCCACGGGCGGCCTCTTCCACGTCTACGACGTCTCCGGTGAGACCCCCGTCGAGGTCGCCGGGGGCGGCAAGGGGCGCCCGTTCTGCGACGACGCCGCCCTCATCGGCGGCGGCGAGCAGGTCGTCGTCGCCGGCTGCTCCATCGAGGACGGCCACCTCGTGTACAACACCGCCGACCTCACCGAGGCCGCGCGTATCCCGTACCACGACATCGCCACCGCGCTCGCCGTCAGCGCCGACGGCCGCTTCCTCGCCGACGTCGGCGACGGGTACAGCCACCCCTACGGCTCCCGCGTCCACATCGCCGAGATCGCCGAGGGCTCGCCGGGCACGCCCGTGCGTGAGTACGGCTACGAGTTCTACACCGAGGTCGTGCCCGAAGGCGTGTCCTTCACCGCCGGCGGTGACCTCCTCGCCGTGACCGAGGACTGGGCCGCCGACCGTCGCCTGTCCCTGCACGTCTTCCAGCGGGCGACCAGGTTCGACTCCTCGATCACCCTCAACGTGCCCGGCGGCGTCGACTTCCGCGGCACGGTCGCCGCCACCGGAACCCTGAACAAGGGCCCCGGCCCGACCACGCTGACGCTGAGCCGCAAGGACCGCACCGGAACCCACGACATGGGCACCGTCCCGGTCGCCGCCGACGGCACCTTCGCCTTCAGCCACACCCCCGGCCTGACCGGCCCGGTGACCTACACGCTCGCCTACGCGGGCGACGACGCCCACCAGGCCGCGACCCTGAGCAGGACCGTCTTCATGCGGCCCCTGCCCTTCGACGTCAACGCCGACGGCTACGCCGAGACGGTCGTGGGCGCCCCGGGCGAGAACCTCGGCGACGACACCGACACCGGCCAGCTGCACGTGCTGCCCGGGACCGCGTCCGGCACGACCGGAAGCGGCAGCAAGGCCTACCACCAGGACACCGCCGGTGTCCCCGGCGACAACGAGGACGGCGACGGGTTCGCCTCGACGACCGCCAGCGGCGACTTCAACGGCGACGGCTACGCCGACGTCGCCGTGTCGGCGCCGAAGGAGAATCTCGGCTCGACGCGCGACGCCGGAGAGGTCTTCGTGTTCTACGGCTCGGCGAGCGGGCTGCGCACCAACGGCGTGAGCGGCCTGTACCCGACGACGTCGAACAGCAAGGACATGCTCTTCGGCTACGCGCTCGCCGTCGGCGACTTCGACGGCGACGGCCGCGACGACCTCGCCGCCGCCGGTCCCGGCCGCTACTCCGGTGAGCTGTGGGTCTATCCGGGCTCGTCGAGCGGCCTGTCGCGCACCCGGTCGAGCCACTTCGTGCAGGGCGAGAACGGCATGCCCGGTGAGGCGCACAGCTACGACCTGTTCGGCTACGCGCTCGCCGCCGGCGACGTGAACGGCGACACCCGCGACGAGCTGGCGATCGGTGAGGTCTACGACTGGGAGGACAAGGACTGGTCGACGGGTTCGGTGACGGTCATGTACGGCACCGCCAAAGGCCTGTCCGTTGAAGGGGCGCAGCGGCTGTCGAAGGAGACGCCGGGCGTGCCCGGGGGTGCCGCGTCCTTCAACGAGGACAAGGGCGACGTCTCCGACCAGTTCGGCAACTCCGTCGCCCTCGCCGACTTCAGCGGCGACGGCCGCGCCGACCTCGCGGTCGCGGCGGCCGGAGCCCCGGTCACCGTCGACGGAGTGCGCAAGGCCGACGCCGGAACCGTCACGATCCTGTACTCGAACGGTTCCCGGATCGCCACGACCGGCGCCGTCCAGCTGACGCAGTCCACCGGCGGGATCCCGGGCGGGCCCGGCGCCAACGACTTCTTCGGCGCGACGATCACGGCCGGCGACGCGAACAACGACGGCCGCGCCGAACTCGTCGTCTACAGCCCCGGCGACGACCTCGTCACCATCATCCCGGGCGCCACCGGTGGCCTGAACTTCGCCGGTTCCCGCTTCGTCACGCAGGAAACCCCAGGCATCCCCGGCGGCACCGAGTCCGAGGACGGCTGGGGTTACAGCCTTCGTTTCGCCGACGTGAAAGGCAGCGGATTCCTCGCCCTGCTCGTCGGCGCCGACGGCGAGAACAGCGGCCGCGGGACGGTCACGGTCCTGCCCGGGACCGCTTCGGGCCCGAGCGGTTCGGGGGCGAGGCTCTTCGACCAGGACTCGCCCGGCGTCCCCGGAAGCGCGGAGAACGGCGACCACTTCGGTTCCTTCTTCTAACCGCACGACAGGCGACGGCCCGTCCACCGCGAGGTGGGCGGGCCGTCGTGCGTACTACCGCCGCCACCACCCCCACCACGCGCGCAGCCGCTCGCGGAAGCGATACGCGAGGGCCAGCGCCCCCACCACGAACGGCACCGAGGCCGGCCACAGTGAGCTGAGGGACAGCAGCGCGACCAGCGCCTCGAAGCCGATGAGCGACGCCGCGGCGAGGTAGGCGGTCGCGGCACCGAGCCGCAGGCGCTCGGTGAGGCGGAAGACGACGGTCGTGACGCGGGTACGAAGGCGTTGCCGGGACATGGAGGCTCTTCTCGTTCGGCGGGACTGATCGGGTCGATCGCCTCGCGTGAACGGAGCAGGCGTGAAAGCGGCGGCGTTCAGGCGAAGGCGTGAACACCGGCCGAGGGCGCGCGGGCGCGCACCGTCCCGGGCGTGCCCGGAGCCACGGGCACGCGGACCTCGGGAGAGCCGCCGGAGAGCCTGGGGCCCGGCGGGCCGTGCGCCGGCGACGACAGCGCCCGCAGCACCGCGCGGACCAGCCCCCGCAACGCCGGGACGAGCACGGTCGCGCTCGCCAGGACGAGCAGCAGGACCAGCGCCGGAACCGGCGGATGCGCCTCGAAGCCGACGGCGAAGACCACGAGCAGGTAGCGCGCGACCATGACAAGTTGGACCGTCACGCCGCACCTCCCGTCGTCTCGTCTCCTGTCGAGGGTAGCGGCGGGTCGCCCGGGCGACCCGGGGTCCGGCCCGCGAGCGCGAAATGGCCGCGTGGCCGATGGCCGGTTCCTGAACGGGCTGTGAACAATCCTTTCGGCCCAACGGAGAACCCGCGTACAGGAGAAGAACTCGTGCCCGACGAGAAGAAACCAGCCGACGACAGCACCGTCGACCGGCGGCGCATGCTGCGCCGCGCCGGAGCGGTGATGGCCGGCGTCGCCGGTGCGACCGTGGCCGGTGCCGCGACGGCCACCCCGGCGGCCGCGGCCCCCGGCGAGGCGGTCCTCCAGGGAGCCGCCAACGACGCCAAGACCGCCGCCACGTCACTGACGACGGCGAAGGCCGACGATGCCGCGCTGACCCTGGCGAACACCGGAACCAACGGCGCGAGCGGCGGCCCGTCGCTGGCGCTGGCACCGAGCACGGCGACCGTCATGTCGGAGAACGCCCCCGCCGGCAGCATGATGCTCGGCGCCAACGGCATGACGATGATCGCGCCCCCGGACGGCGCCGGCGGCGCCCTGCCCAACCACTACCTCTACGACTCCTTCAACTCGACGTTCACCGTCCCGGTCAACGTCTTCCGGACCGTCGACAGCCGTGTCGAGAAGGGCAACCGGCGGCGCCTCTTCGGGGCCTCCTCCAGCTCTTTCGACAGCGCGGGCCGGCTCAAGGCGGGCAAGACCGTGCACCTCGACATCGGTGACCTGGTGTCGTTCTCGCTCGGCGCCTTCGTCAACGTGGTGACCTTCGGGCAGCTCGACGGTGGCTTCATCACCGTCTGGCCCTACGGCACGCCCCGGCCGGTTCCGGCGAGCGTCCAGTTCTACAAGGGTGTCAGCGTCCGCAACACCACGCTCACCCCGGTCGGTTATGACGACGTCCGCACCGACGCGCTGAGCATCTACGTCACCGCCACGACCCACTTCACCATCGACATCCTCGGCGTGGTCATCAACCACTGGGCCTCGCTCAGTGGTTCGCCGATGAGCGCCACCGCCGCGCCCGCCGAGGCGAAGGCCGCCACCGAGGGCGAGTCGCTCGCCGCCCGCCGGCAGGCCGCCTTCGGCGA
This sequence comes from Phytomonospora endophytica, assembly GCF_014202425.1. Taxonomy (GTDB): domain Bacteria; phylum Actinomycetota; class Actinomycetes; order Mycobacteriales; family Micromonosporaceae; genus Phytomonospora; species Phytomonospora endophytica. Next base: position 213,032 of record NZ_JACHGT010000008.1, read on the forward strand.
GAAGATCGCCGAGTGGAGCCGTCAGCGGGGCTGAAAGCCTCGCCGTGACAGGTATGCGGCCCCGGCGCTCATCGGCGCCGGGGCCGTTCGGCGCGATGCCGCCCACATCGACCAGCACCAGGAGAAGCCCAGGCCCGTGCGAACACGCCGCTACGCCACGGCCGCCTGCGTCGCGGCCTCCGGCACCACGGCCCCGAAACTCAGCGCCGGCACCGCGAGCTCACGGCTCGACATCGACCGCGACGGCAAGGACGAGATCGTCGTCGGCGCCTGGCGCGAGACGGGCGGCTACAGCGTCGTCGTCACCTACTCCGGACTGCCGCAACGCGACTACCTCTCCACGCCGATCAGGTCGGGAACCCGGCCCAACTTCGGTGACACGATGACCTCGGCGACTTCGACGCCGACGGATACGCCGACCTCGCCGTCGCCAACCCCGGCGAGCGCGACGCCGCGGGGGTGGCCTTCGGCGGCGCGGTGTGGATCTTCCACGGCGGGGCCACGGGCCTCGACATCGCGAACCCGCGGCACTTCAACCAGGACACCGAGGGCGTCCCGGGGGACATGGCCGGCTACGACAGGTTCGGCGCCTCGCTGGCCGCCGGCGACCTCAACGGCGACGGCTGGGACGACCTCGCGGTCGGCGCGTCCGGTGAAGCGGTCGGGGGCGCCGGGGCGGCCGGCTCGGTCACCGTCCTTACGGAGGTGCGACGGGCCTGACGGTCGCCGGCGCCCAGCTGCTGTCCCAAGGCATCGCGGGCATGCCGAGCCGTCCGGAGAAGAACGACCAGTTCGGCCGCGCCGTGGCCGTCGGCGACATGACCGGCGACGGTCGCGCCGACGTGCTCACCGGTGCCATCGGGTACGAGGTGCGGGGCATCGCCGACGCCGGAGCCGTGCTGCTCCTGCCCGGGTCCGCCCAGGGCCTGACGGGTGCCGGATCGGTCATGCTGACCCAGAACGGCCCCGGGGCGCCGGACAACCCGCTGAACATCCTCGGCCCCGCCGAGACCCTGGACTACTTCGGGCAGTCGACGGCGATCCTCGACCTCGACGGCGTCGGCTCCCTCGACATGCTCGTCGCGAGCAGCTTCGACGGCGCCACCGGGCAGATGGCCGAACTGGATCCCGTCTACGTCACCATGCGTCCCCGGGGCACCAAGCTCGTCGGCCTGGTCCCGGTGCGCGTGTGGACGGGACGAGACCTTGGCGCGTACTCCGCCGGGCACACCCTCCTGCACCGCTGAACCCCTTGGGGGACACCGCATCCGGTGTCCCCCACCACTCGCCCTTTACCTCAACCGAGGTTCGGTTCCTAGGTTGAGCACATGACCACAACGCAGCACGACACCGAACTCGCGGCCATTGCCCAGGTCGTGGCCGCCGTCGAGCACGCCCAGAACAACGAACTGCCCGAGGACTTCGTCGCGCTCTTCCGTGCGGACGCCGTCTGGACCACCGGCGGCGGCGAGCGCCTGTTCGGCCGCGACGCCATCGGCGCGTTCACCCGGCGGGTCCTTCCCGGCGGCATGGCCGGCGCGACCGTGACCTTCGAGGTGGAGCACGTCTTGTTCATCCGTCCCGACGTCGCCGCCGTCAAGGTCCTGCAGACCTACCGGACCGCGGAGGGAGCCGACGTCGGCACGCCGCTGTTCGTCATGTCCAAAGAGGACGGACGCTGGCTGCTGACCGCCTGCCAGAACACCGGCGTGACCGGCTGAGCCCTAGCCGAGGAACTCCGCGACCCGCGCGGCGAACTCGTCCTCGGACAGCACCGTGACGCCCAGCTCCTCGGCCTTGGTGACCTTCGATCCGGCGTTCTCCCCGGCGACGAGGATCGTCGTCTTCTTCGACACGCTCCCCGAGGACGTGCCGCCCGCGTCCTCGATCAGCGCGCGCATGTCGTTGCGGTTGCGCCCGGCGAGCGGCCCGTTCATGCCGCCGGTGACGACCACGACCTCGCCGTTGAGCGGACCGTCGGCGGCGCCCTCGGCGACCGGCTCGACCATGTTCACCCCGGCCGCCGCCAGCTTCTCGATGACCGGACCGGCCGCCGCGATGTGCTCGGCGATCTTCGGCGCGTTCGCCGCCGGGAGCTTCGGGACGCGGGCGAGTGCGTCGGCGTCGGCGGCCCGGATCGCATCCATGGTCCCGAAGTAGCGCGCGATCTCGCGGGAGAGCGTGCGGCCGGTACGGACGATGCCCAGCGAACAGAAGACCCGGCTCAGCGGCTTCTCCTTCGCCGCCTCGATCTGCGTGAGGAGCGTGTCGGCGCGCTTCTCACTGCGCGCGGCGGCCGCGAGCTGCTCGCGGGTCAGGGTGAAGATGTCGCCGACGTCGGCGACGTCACCGGCCTCGACGAGCGCCTCCAGGAAGGTGTGCCCGAGGCCGTCGATGTCGAGCTGGTCGCGGCCAACGGCGTAGGACAGTGCGGCCAGCAGCCCGCAACCGCCGCTCGCGCCGCCGGCGCACTCCCAGCGCTCGCCGGAGGTGTCGATGGGGCCGCCGCACTTCGGGCACGCCGTCGGCAGCTCGATGGCGACGGCGTCGGGCCCGCGCAACGCCAGGACGGGCGCCTCGATGCGGGGGATGACGTCGCCGGCCTTGTAGACGTTGACGGTGTCGTTGATCATGAGGTCGTTCTTGGTGATGAACGCCGGGTTGTGCAGCGTGGCGTAGGTGACGACGCTGCCGTCGACCTCGACCGGTTCGAGGACCGCGCGCGGGGCGATGACGCCGGTGCGGCCGACGTTCCACTCCACGGCCAGGAGTTTCGTCTGGCGCTCGACCGGTGGCAGCTTGTAGGCGATGCCCCAATGCGGGTGGCGCGTGGCCAGGCCCGCGGTCTTCTGCTCGGCGAGGGCGTCGGCCTTGATGACGACGCCGTCGATCCCGAAGGGCAGCGAGCCGCGCAGCGCGGTGACCTCCTCGACGCGCGCCTGCACCTCCTCGATCGTGGCGTGCACGCGCAGGCCGGCGCCGTCGACGCTCGCCGTGGTCTGGACGCCCAGCGCGGCGATCTCGTCCATCACCGCCGAGTGCGAGGCGCCGGTGAGGACGCCGGAGTCGTCGAGGGCGACGGCGCCGTAGGCGAAGAAGGTCGTCGGGATGGCGTAGGAGCGCGACTTCATGCCGCGCAGCGAACCCGCCGTCCCGTTGCGCGGGTTGGAGAAGACCTTGGCCTTGTTCGCCAGTCGCAGCTCGTTCGCCGTCTCGAACTGCGCGGCCGTCAGCAGGACCTCCCCGCGAACCTCGACCGTGACCGGCCGCGCCAGCCGCTCCGGAAGCCCCACGACGGTCCCGATAGCCGCCGAGAGGTCCTCGCCGACCCGCCCGTCGCCGCGCCCGACCAGCTGCACCAGGCGCCCGTCGCGATAACGAGCCGCGATCGCCATCCCGTCGAGCTTCGGCTCGACGGCGAAGCCCCCGGCCACCGGCCCGTCGAGACGGCGCTCCAGCGAAGCCCCCCACTTCACGAGCTCCTCGGCACTGAACACGTTGTCGAGGGAGAGCATCGGGACGGTGTGTGCCACATCCCCGACCGGCGCCGCGCCCCCACCCACCTTCCCCACCGGCGAGTCAGCGCGGACGTGCGAGGGATGGGCCAGCTCATACGCGACGAGCCCACGCAACAGCCCATCGAAAGTCGCGTCGTCAAGAGCACTGTCCCCCTCCCCGTAATAGGCCGCCGAAGCAGCCAACGCGGTGTCGACACCCGCGTCATACTCGGCCCGGGACGAAATGGCAGCAACGGAAGCGATCGTCATACCCACATGATCCCGCATGGGTACGACACTTCCCGCCTGCACAAACACCGCGGACACGCAGACCACGACAGTCTCAGAAGCAGGAAATGCGAACAGGACTCCAGGGGTCAAACAGGCGTAAAATGATACTCGCTACCAAGCCCGACCACCCCCAGGTGCGCTCATCCGCGCACAACCGGGCCTCTAGCTCAATGGCAGAGCTGCGGACTTTTAAGCTCCGGCGCAGGATCCGAGCCCGGTTGGCACATGCACTACGTCATGGCCGATGATCCGGGTTCGTGGCGAACGGTGTCCGATCACCTCAAGATGCGCTTCTAATCAACCTTGACTAGATGTTTCCTCCGCGTGTACTCTGGCCAAGTAATCAAACTTGACTAGCGTCGACCAATCCGTTCGCAACGCCGAGAGAAGGAATCGAACCCATGGGAAAGCTCGCGATCGAGACGAGAGGGCTGAGCGGAGGCGGGCGCGTGTCGGCGACGAAGCTCCTGGTGCTCGGTATCGTGCACCTCTCCGGCGGCGCGCATGGCTACCAGGTGCGGTCCGAACTGCAGAGCTGGGGTGCGGAGAGTTGGGCCAAGATCAAGCCCGGCTCGATTTATCACGCGCTGAAGAAGGCGGCGGCTGATGGCCTCCTCACCGAACACGCCGAGCCGGGCAACTCCGGGCCGGAGCGCGTTCTGTACCGCGCGACAACCCGGGGACGTGACGAGATGGTCGAACTGGTCCGCGACGGTCTGCGGCGGACCCACGACCCGGACATGCTCAACGCGTCCATCGCCATGTTGCCCATGCTGACCAGGACAGATGCCATCGCGCACATTAACGAGCGGGTCGCGCGCCTGGAAGCGGAGCTCGTAGTGCAGGCCAAGTGGCGGGAGCACCCCAATCGGGACACCCCCGAGCACGTCCGCGATCAGGCCGAACTGTGGGCGGGACACGCACGCACCGAACTGGAGTGGGCGAAGAGCCTGAGCAGACGACTGTCTGAGGGCGCCTACGTCATGGCCGATGATCCGGGTTCGTGGCGAACGGTCCACGATCACCTCAATATGCACTCCTAATCAACCTTGACCAGATGTTTCCTCCGCATGCACTCCGACCAAGTAGTCAAACTTGACTAGCGTCGACCAATCCGTTCGCAACACCGAGAGAAGGAATGGAACCCATGGGAAAGCTCGCGATCGAGACGAGAGGGTTGAAGAAGAGCTTCGGTGCGACCCACGCGGTCGCCGGTGTGGACCTGGCCGTGAGTGCCGGGGGCGTGTACGGCGTGCTCGGTCCGAACGGGGCGGGCAAGACCACCACGATCCGCATGCTGGCCACGCTCCTGCGCCCCGACGCCGGAGAGGCGCAAGTGCTCGGCCACGACGTCGTGCGTGACGCCCAGGCGGTGCGGAGCAGGGTGGGCCTCACCGGACAGTTCGCGTCGGTCGACGAAGACCTCACCGGGGTGGAGAACCTGTTGCTGCTCGCCAGGCTGCTCGGCTACTCACGCCGCCGAGGCAGGGAGCGGGCGACCGACCTGCTCGACGCGTTCGGTCTTGCCGAGGCCGCCGAGCGGCAGGTGAAGAAGTACTCCGGCGGGATGCGCAGACGTATCGACATCGCAGCGAGCCTGGTCGTCCCCCCGGAACTGATCTTCCTCGACGAGCCGACCACCGGGCTCGACCCGCGCAGCAGGAACCAGGTGTGGGAGATCGTCAGGGTCATGGTGGCCGAGGGCACCACCGTGCTGCTCACCACGCAGTACCTCGACGAAGCCGACCAGCTGGCCGACCGCATCGCCGTGATCGACCACGGAAAGGTCATCGCCGAGGGTTCGAGCGGCCAGCTCAAGGCATCGGTCGGTGCCGGCTCGCTGCATGTACGCCTACGTGTGCCCGAGCAGCGGGCCGAGGCCGAACGGGTCCTCGCCGGCGTCCTCGACGTGCCGATCGAGCTCTCCGCCGACCCGGTCGCGCTGTCCGCGGGGATCTCCGACCCCGAGCGGGTCGCCCGCGCCCTGGCCGAGCTGTCCCGCGGGGGCATCGACGTCACCGAGTTCGCGCTCGGCCAGCCGAGCCTGGACGAGGTGTTTCTCGCCCTGACCGGTCACCCGGCCGAGGAGCCACCCGAGGAGGATGCCGCATGAATACCACGTCCGCGGAGCAGGCGTCGGTGCTGGTCACCGAGGACGCGCTGCGCAGTGTGCTGTTGGCCGGCGAGCGGCCGGCTCGGCCTGGCCCGGTGCTCACCTCGTTGACATTCGGCTGGCGCGCTCTGCTGAAGATCAAACACGTCCCGGAGCAGCTCGTCGACGTGACCATGTTCCCGATCATGTTCACGCTGATGTTCACCTACCTGTTCGGTGGCGCGCTCGCCGGGTCGACGCAGGAGTACCTGCGGTTCCTGCTGCCCGGCATCCTGGTGCAGGCGAACGTCATGATCACCATGAACACCGGCATAACGCTGAACACCGACATCCAGAAGGGGGTGTTCGACAGGTTCAGGTCACTTCCGGTGTGGCGACCGTCGCCGCTGGTCGGCGCCCTGCTCGGCGATGTGATGCGCTACTCGATCGGGTCGGTGATCGTGATCGCGCTCGGATTGGTCCTGGGGTTCCGGCCGGAGGGTGGCGCCGTCGGGGTGGTGCTCTCGGTGGTGCTGTTGCTGGTGTTCTCGTTCTGCCTGTCGTGGCTGTGGACGATGCTCAGCCTGATCCTGCGCACGCCGAATTCGGTGGCTGGGGTCAGCATGATGGTGATGTTCCCGCTGACGTTCGTGAGCAACATCTTCGTGGACCCGAAGACGATGCCCGGGTGGTTGCAGGCGGTCGTCGAGGTCAACCCGATCACCCACCTGGCGACCGTGGTACGCGGCCTGATGCACGGCTCGGTGCCGGCCGGGGAAATCGGCTGGGTGCTCGTCTCGTCCGTACTTCTCGTCGCGGTCTTCGGTCCCATCGCCATGGTTCTCTACCGCAACAAGAAGTAGATGCCGCTACCGCGAGCACTTGGTCGAATCAACTCCGACAACCCGGCCAACTCGGCCAACGCCATCACCGATACCAGGCCCGGACACGACAAGGAGAGCCGAATGAGCACCATCCCCAAGAACAACTCGGAAACCGTTGCGCACACGCCCGGGCGGGCGAGCAGCATCGGGGTCTGGATTCTGCAAGTCGTGCTGGCGGCGATCATCGCCGGCGGCGGAATCTCGAAGCTCGCCGGCGACCCGGTCATGGTGGACATGTTCGCCGACATCGGGGCCGGCCAGTGGCTCCGGTACCTGGTCGGAGCGCTGGAGGTCGCGGGAGGGGTCGGGCTTCTGATCCCGGCGCTGGCGGGCCTGGCCAGTCTGGGGTTGGCGGCGTTGCTGACCGGTGCTGTCATCACCGATCAGTTCGTGCTCAAGCAGAGCCCTTGGCTGCCGCTCGCCCTTCTCGTCGTGGCGGCCGTGATCGCAAGGGTGCGGTGGTCGCGCACCGAGGCCGTCGTCGGCACGCTGCTCAGGCGCTGAGACAAACCTCTCGAACGGAGATGTGAGATGAACGAGATGGCCTTTCGCGTGACATCAACCGATGGCACCACCATCGCCTACGACAGGGAAGGAAGCGGTCCGGCCGTCATTCTGGTGGGCGGGGCACTCGACGAGGGGGTGGAGAACGCTCCCTTGGCGCCGGCTCTCGCCGAGCACTTCACGGTCTACAACTATGCCCGTCGGGGACGCGGCGCGAGCGGCTTCACCGAGCCGTACGCCGTGGAAAGGGAGATCGAGGACCTGGATGCGTTGATCGCGGAGGCGGGCGGCTCGGCACACCTGTTCGGGGCGTCCTCAGGCGGCGCGCTGGCGCTGGAGGCCGCCGCGGCCGGGTCGGCCATCGACACGATCGCCGTCTGGGAGGTGCCCTACGCGGTCGGGGACGACATACGCCCGCGATTCGAGGAGTACATCGCGGACACCCGACGCGCCTTCGACGCCGGGCGAGACGAGGAGGTTCTCGAACTGTTCATGCGCATGACCGGCGCCTCCGACGACAACATCGCGGCCAGGAAAGCGGCAGGCAAGCAGACGGCGCATTGGGCGCATTCGGTCGCCCTCGCGCCCACGCTGGTCCACGACAGCGTCTTCCTCAATCGCTACCAATTGCCGGCCGATCGACTGGCAACGGTCACCCAACCGGTCCTGGTCACCACCGGAGGGCCGATCACGGTCCCTTATATGGCAGGCCTGCCCTCGGACTTCTTCGACCGCGCAGCCGACGAGCTTGCAGACCTACTACCCCGCGCTCAACGGGAGATCTTCGAAGGGCCGGATCACGTCGTCGACCCCCAGACCGTCGGCCCGCTGTTGCTACGGTTCTTCAGCACCGAACACTGAGGGGCCCGCGAGGTGTTGTGGGAATACCGATGAGGCACCGCGCAAGTAAATCTTCGTCGCGCCAGGGACACGGGGCGGACATACTCGCTGCTCATCGGCTCCGTCGTCGGTCATACCCCGCACTCCGGGCCGACTCAGTACGGCCCACCGAAGCCCTGCGCAGCACATGACCAGGCACCTCGGTAGGGCCAGTCATTCCGGGCTGTGGTCGCATGCGGTCACCGTTTCGCTCTGGGATGTCCAACCGCGCGCTGCAGCGCAAGCACGGCGAAGCGGATCTTCGATCGACCTTGACGAACATGACGGGGCCGGGTGGTGTCGTACTGGATGGTCCGCGTAGACGTCGCCACCCGACGCCGTGAGATTCGCGTCGAGGTCTGACGGGAACCTGCCAACGCGTTCATCCCGCAAGAGCACCTCCCGGGCCGCGAGGCCGAGGTTGACTTCGGCGACGTCGCCATTTGCCTGCGCGGCGAGCTCGTAACCTGTACTCACTTCGGGCCCCGTTTGTTGATCATGTTGGGTGAAGGAGGCGTTTGCAGAGCAGGTCGAGTCCGGCTCGTCCATACGTCTGTTGCTTGAGCATCTTGGTGGGGCTGACGATAACTTCGACGGCGCCCATCGCTCTGACGGTCGGGCGGGCTGCGTTCGACCATCCACAATGGACTTGCGATGGCTCGAAAACGGCTCGGTGGGCGCCCGGACAGCCCGGCACAAGCCGTCACGGCCCGGTATATCCCGAACTCCGCGAACCCCTGACCCGATCTGTGCGTCTCGTGTGCCTGACCTGTGCCGCGGCCCGAAACGGCCACAGAAAACAGGACTTCGCAGGGTAAATAGACACGAAAGCATACTCGGTACCGCCGTCCCGGACCCCCAGGTATGCTCATCGCGCGTGTGCCTGAGGCACGCGCGGGCCTCTAGCTCAATGGCAGAGCTGCGGACTTTTAATCCGTAGGTTCAGGGTTCGAGTCCCTGGGGGCCCACCAAGTTGACCTGCACGTACTCACCTACGTCGTCTCCTGTGTAGACGATGGGTGCCTTGCGGCTTCGTCGGCTTCTCTTCGCCTTGCGGTGTGGTTTGGCCGTTTGGTCATTGCTGTGGCCGTGCCGACTTCGGTCTCGGTGTTCTCAGTGGCTAGTGAGCGCTGCTCACGTAGGCCCCCGCGCAGGTTCGCCACGACCGGTTGCCACACCCGCCGACCGGTGGCTCGGGCGGTGTCGAGGATCAGCCGAGCGGTCGCGGCAGCGGCCTTGTGCGGAGCCTGAGGCAGGATCGAGGTGTAGGTGTCGGCGGGTCAGGACAATGCTGGCGTGGCCGAGCTGATCCTGAACGATCTTGAGGTCCCGCCGGCGCTGTGCGCCAGGCTCGCAGCTCCGTGCCGCAGGTCATGGAGCCGGATCGACGGTAGGTCGTACCGGTCGGAGGGGAGCCGGAACCTGCTGGTCAGGTAGCCCGGGGGATTCGATCGGCCATCTGGGCGGGTGAGCACAAACCCTGTTCCATGCCACGTGTCGCCTGCCGCGAGGCGTTCACGCTCCTGGTACCCGGCGTGTTCGCGCAGAAGTGCGATGGTGTGGCGGTCAAGAGCAATGGTTCGCTGGCTGGCGCGGCTCTTGGGCGGACTGACGTAGATCACTCGACCGAGTCTCGCCAACTGCTGGGTGATCGACAGCTGCCGGCGTTCGAGATCGACATCCGTCCACCGCAGCCCAGCAGCTTCACCTCGACGCAGACCACCGAAGGCAATCAGGGACCACAGCACGTATTGCCGATCATGTTGCATGCTCTCAAGAAACAGCGCGAGCTGCGCCGCGGTCCACACCGCAACCGCCGGGCGCTCACCAGTCCTCCGCCAAGCATCGACTCGGCCGGGCGTCCAGACCACCGCGTGTGAGCGGGTGCGGGTTCGCGAGCTCAACGCGCCGGGCCGGGTTGTCCGTGATCAGGCTCTCCCGGATGGCGCCGTTGAGAACGGCTCGCGGAGTCGCGCAGACACGCTGCAAGGTCGAAGCCGCGCACAGCCTGCCGTATCGGTTGGTTCGAGTACCCAGTTCGGCGAACATCGCCGTCACGTGTTGACACGTCAGTTCGGCGAGACTGATCCTGTCAAGGTAGGGCGCCATGAGGTCGATGTGCTGGGCTGTAGGACCGCGCCGTGGTAAGGCAGATCGTCTTGCGGCGGACATGCGAACCGCGGCCAGCGCGTTACGCTCCACGAGCACCCGGTGGCCTGGGCTTGGGATTGCGCCAGCAGCTCTTCCTTCGCGGAGATCGCCGCGGCACGCGAAGCGAAACCGCCGCGGCGAACACGATCCCTTCCACAACATGGCTGAGCTCGTCGAAGGCGGAGAAGGCACCCTCGCCGACATCGCCCGGGCACTGGTCGAGGACATCCGCAAGAACCTAAGCGTCGACTGGCTCTCCCGGGAACCTGTCGGGGCCAAGCTCCGCACCCGCATCCGCCGCCTCCTCGCCCGCTACGACTACCCACCCGAGGAAGAACGCCAGGCCGTCGACCTGGTCATCAAGCAGATGGAGACCTTCGCCAACGAATGGGCCCTGCTTCGAACTAGTCCACTTCGCTGGGCATCGTTTGCTCGTTGCCGCCAGCCCAGCTGGGCGCCAGATGCGCCGCGATCGCTATATCTGCCCAGTACAGCGGGCGTGGAGGTGGCACTGCTGTGATCGATGGAAAGGGTAAGGACCTGAGATAAACCGGGACACGAGTTTTCGCTCGGGTTGTTGATATTCGCCCGCCTGGGTAGATGCGCCTCATGCATATCCGCGGAGGAAGTCCGATTCTGTTGTGGCTGTGTTGCCAGCCACCTGACGGTGTTGGCGCATTTCACGGTCCGGAGAAGCCGGCACCAGTGACTACGACGACGAGAAATGGGTCTACAGAGGCCCAGAACCCACCGTCTGCACGGGGACCACCGTCGAAGCCCATCTCGTGCAGTTGCGCCCTTGCGGTTGCTAGGTCGGCGAGGACGAGCCGAACCCGCGCGGCTGGAACATCGAGATTGGCTTCCCTCGCCGATGTCTGCCTGATACGGAGCTTCTCGTAGCTGAACCAGTCATCTCCTGCCCTTGCCGGCGCAATCCCGAGTGTTTCCAGAGCTTGCCGCACCCGTTCCAGGTTGACCACTGGCAGATCGACGCTCTCAAGGAAAGAAGATGTGATCGTTTCAGTCGAAGAGGTCACCCGGCTGCCGTCCGTCCGGGGGAGAACGGGTTCGTCCAGGCCCACCACAGACTGCTGGACCTGATCCATCACATAGAGGCTCTGACCATCTCCCGTGAGGAGACGGGTGCGTCGGGCCGTCCAGCCACCACCGGCCAGACCCGCACGACTCTCGATGCGAGACGATCGCCCGTCTGGCAGGAGAACGGGGGCTGAGTCATCACCTGTGTCGAGTTCTTTGCGGAAGCGCTCGCGGGCAGCGGCCGCTTCGGCACGTGATGGAATCCTTGGTGCTGCCGATGATGGACGGAGGAGCCGCTCGGCCAGATCGATCAGCAAGGCCTCGTCCTGCACATTTCGTCCCATGGAACCCAGCCACTCCCGGCCCAGTCCGGCCCCCAGAAGACTTCCAGTCATGGATGCCAGGGTGTCGGTGTCAGCTCCATCTAGGCGCGCTGGAACGCTGATCCCGCGATCTGGGCTGGAGGCAGATCTCGCCGCCAGGTAGATCGCACCCACCGCGCACAGTGTTCCCGAACCGTTAGTTGCCCGTCGGGTCAGGCCATGGGCCTCGAGGAAGCCGGACGGTGAGCTGAGTGCACCGCTATCCAAAGAGATTTGCGCTTTGGTCAGCAGGTCTTCGACCTCCCGTACTGTGGCATCCCAGACCTGCTCATAGCCTTCTGGGTACGCCTTCGCCGCCGCGTCGAGCCAGTTCCCGTCGAACTCCCGCCATACAGGCTCGCGCCAGTCGACAAGGCCTTCGAGCGTGGTCTTGATGAGCCAGCCGTACGGCAAAGGCGCAGGTTGGCGCATGCTGATCCACAAGGCGTATGCATGTACGAGGGCGCCGAGCAGCGCTCGCGGGTGTCCATGTGTGGTCGCTGCATCCCGGACCACATCGACCGCGAGTTCACTGAACGACCCCTGATGATGAACGATGGCATGCGGTGCGATGCGCATTGCCGCACCATTAGCTCCGGCGGCGAAATACTTCTCCTGGTCGTCGGCCCGCTTGCCCCACGCCGCGTCGTTTTTTCCCCAGGCATGGCAGGCACGTTTGACGCTCGCGCCTGCACCCCTCTCGTACTCTAGGAGGAACGGCCATTCGATGCGCCGAAGCCAGGCGGCCCACTCCGTGCCCGCAACCAGCCTGGCTCGAGCAACTGCGATCAACATCTGCGTGTCGTCGCTGTATTCACCCGGACCTATCGCCTCGATGACCGGCCTGAACCGGCTGCCAACCCTGCGCTCCCAACCGAAGAACCGGCCTGGCGTCCGACTTGCCGGAGGAAGAGGCCTGCTCCGATCTCGGCGTTCAAACGGCCATCCCAGGGCATCACCAACTGCAGCCCCAACGAAAGTGCCGGAGGCTCGATCGGTCCATGGGTGTTGCTCAGCGTTCACCGGTCCACTCTGCCAATGTCAGTCAACGGATCGAACGGGGTCTCGGGTGGTCGTCGGCCTGCGCGTACCGCGGAGCTTAGGTCGTGCTTCTTGAACAGCATAGGCGCGACGACCAGCGGCGGCAGTGAGCGCGCCAAGCCGAACTGATCGAGTCGGGTGAACTCCTGCCTGGCCTGAGAGCCGCTGGAGACGATCACTGTGCGTATCGCTGACAGTGGGATCACGCCAGGGATCTGGACCTCGGCCTGGTCGTCAGTTGGCCACCATGCTGGATGGTCTTGTCCGCGGCTGCGCAACACCTTCCGCATTACCCTGGGTGTGAACATGGCGTTGAAGCCAGCCAAGCCATGTTTCGCGCCGGCGCTCCCGTCCGACGCGGCGTTGTACGGACAGAACCGGGCGCCTGGGGTGGAGAGCAGTTCGATGCCGAAGGTGAGCACTACCCAGTCCCTGAAGTTGTCGTCACGGCTGGCTGCGTTCGCCAAATACCAAGCGTTGGGGTACTCCACACTGAGGAACGTGTACTCGGGTGCTGCGTCGAGACGTTGTGTGTCTGCGGGCCGGAACGCGTTCTGCCCTTCCTGCAGTTGAGTCACAGGGCGGATCTCGCGGACGTCAAGGATGTGCGACAGATTGACTGACTTGGTGAAGTGGCACAGGCGCGTGATCCCGCGGGAGCGAGCAGCGGCGAGGATGTCGTTCACCGGTCCACTCGAACATATAGGTCCGACATTTCGTCTGGCAACAGGGTCGTGAGCTTGCTTGAGTGCAGCAAGACCAGCTCGGTTCTGGCCCGTGTCACCGCGACATAGAGTTGTCGTGACTCGCGTGCAGCGGCCTCGGCTTGCCCATGGGCCAGTACCTCGCTGGGCTTCGGCAACGTCGCGCGGTCGCAGAGCGGAAGAATGACAGAGTCGAACTCGAGCCCCTTAGCCGACGAGTAGGTCCCGTAGAACACTCCAGGGCCCTGCGGCCATCTCGACAGGTCGCGATGCAGACGCCACGGCGACACGCCTTCGCTCAGAAGCAGTGATCGGAGCCGCGCTTCGTGGTCCCGAGTCCGAGTTAGGACCGCTACCTGCCTGTCACTCCCGAGCGCGCGCGCCTGTCTCGCTGCCTCACCCAACTGCCGATCGTGGTCGGCAACCTTGACGACGGTCGGTTTAGGGCCATCGGCGTCGAACCCTGTCGGTTCGACCAGGTCCACCCCATCGCGAAAATGGGGCATCGCTGACATAGCTTGCGCCAAGTGCGCGACCTGGCGGCTGTTGCGGTAGTTGTGTGCAAACCTCGCGATTTCTCGCACCGTCAGTCTGAGGGAACGCCAAGACATGCGGCTCCCGTAGATCTGCTGGGCGTAGTCGCCGAAGAAGGTGAGCGAGCCGTTCTCAGGGATGGCCGCAGCGAGGCTTCGGATCATCTCCGGGGTAAAGTCCTGTCCTTCGTCTACGACGATGTGGCGGTAGCGTCGGTTCGTGGAATCCTCTTTAAGGCTTCGCAGGACGATCGAGGCTATATCGTCCCAATCGTATCGATATCCCGCTTCGGCCCGCTGGCGCAAGTAGTCTCGGTAAATCTCGAACACGATTTCTCGGTCGGACTGCTGAAGAGGCTGGCCGCGGCCGATGCGAGGTGTGACGTCCTCCACATAGGAGCCACGATCGGTGACGCCGTGCCCGACCATCCAGTGCAGCTCGTCCATGAAAAACTCGATCGGACGGTCGAGTACCGCTCGTCGGGAACCGTTGGCACGGAGCGCGTCCAGTGAGCGTTGGACTGCCTGTTCCTTGTCCTTGTAAATCCGTACTGGTGGTTGGCGGTTGTTCAAGTAGCCGCGAGCGAACCTGTGATACGTCTCGATCCGCAGGCTGGGTGACACGACGCTGATACCTCTGAGATAGGTGATCAGTGCCTTGTTGAAGGTGACTAGTAGCGTCTGGCCACCTATTTCCGGTGCCTTGGCGAGATAGTGGGCACGATGGACCGCCATGGTTGTCTTACCGCTGCCAGCGGTACCAAGGACGACGCAGTGTCCTTCGGCCTTCAAGCTGACAACGTCCCTTTGGTGGCCCTTTGGTTCCGGTAATGCGATCCCCATGCTCTTATTATGCAGTGTTTGCTGGCAGGTGAGTGGGAGACAGATTTCACAGATGAGCACTCACTGAGTCAGAGTCTGCACAGTGCTGGATGGGCAGTGCCTGCGGTTGCAGTCTTCTTTGGGAGGAGATGGCGTCTTTCCGCTGCTGGACAGACGATGCTCAGCGAGGGCCAGGAGCACCGCGACCAGTCCCTCGTTGGCCACAGCTGCTCCTTAACTGCTCCCGGTCAATTGGAGGGCCGTGGTATAGATGACTATCAACCGACACGGGACGGGGCGGGCTGCATCGACGTTCGGAACAAATAACCCAACCCGATCGACATTGATATCAAAGGCGGCGGATTCCTTCGACTTTTAATCCGTAGGTTCAGGGTTCGAGTCCCTGGGGCCCACCGCCAGATGTGGGGCGCAGGTCAGGCACGAACAGTCCCTGACCTGGTCTTTTGCTTCAGTGTCGCGTCAACCGGGATCGAGTCGGTGGCGTTGTTGCCCGCAACCAGGCACCGTCCGTCAGGCCGCCCCTGCCGTTGTCCTTTAGGCGGTGAGCGTCTGGGGATGAAGCCCACCGCACCTCCGCGCAGCAGAGCACCCCGAACGATGGGTCGCCTTTCCGGACCTCTGGAGACGGCTCCTTCTTCATGGAACTGTCGTGATCACTCATGGGTGCGGCCACAGGTTGCCGCAGCGCATCACCGTGGCTCGGCCCGGTTTCGCCTGAGTGCCGGAAGCGGCAAAGAGCAGCCCTCGACCTTGACTGCTGATCGAGGGCTGCTCCTTCTGTTCGGATCAGAGGAACGCGGCGCAGCCACCGTCATAGCCGGCGTGGCCGGGCTCGTCGTAGGTGAGCTGGTCGGTGGCGCCGTCGCGGATGTTGCTCCACGGGATTCCGTACAGCAGCGTCATGTTCGGGAAGCCCGCGTAGAGCCGTGAGGCCGAGACCCCGACGCAGGGCGGGTTCTCGAAGGCGTCCTGCGGCAGCCCGTAGGCGCCGTTGACGACCCAGCCGTCACCGCCGCCGACGCTGGTGTCGAAGCGGAATGTCTGGATCGCGCCGACACTGCCGTCGGGGTTGGCCTCCCGCGCGACGGTCGTCGCGAGCATGGCGGTCGCCGGGGTCGCGAACGCCGGGTCACCGAGGTTGGCCAGGCGCACCTCGAAACCGAAGGTGTCATTGCTCTCGGCGGTGCCGGTCACGCCCGACACGTCCTGGTTGTACTCGGCGACCTGACTGACGCCTCCGCTCGCCGAGATGAACAGGGTGTGGATCATTCCGGCGTTCTTGCGGGTGTTGGCGTTGACATCTTCGAACGGCACACCGACCGCCACGAGCGTCCCCGTCGCGGTGGCACCAGACGGGCGGTACGGGATCGCGGCGAGCGATCCACCGAACTCGTCGCCCTTCTCCGCGCTGCCGGAGACCTTCGAGCTGTCCTGGTCGAGCCCGGTGATCGGCTTCGGCCGACCGGAGCTCATGGCCTGGCTGAAGATGCTGATCGAGCCCGCGTCGGCGTCGCCGCCGATGGTCTCGGTCGGCGCGGTGACCACGACGTGGGTGTCCGTGGCGGCGATGTAGGTACCGAAGCGGTCGTCGGCCTCGGCCGAACCTGCCACACCAGGTGAGTCCTGGTTGAACGTGGTGATCGGGTACGAGCCGCGCCGGTAGTACACGACGCCTTCTCCCCAGGCGGACTTGAACTTCTCGCCCGGAGCGCCGACGTACAGGTACGGCTCGCCGTTGGCGAGGTTTCCTGCGGCGACGGCGTAGCCGAAGTAGTCGCCGGCCTCGACTCCACCCGGCCAGCCGGCCGAGTCCTGGGTGTACGCGGTGCCCTTGCCGGTCAGACCGGTCGGGCTGCCGTAGAGGACGGTGATGCGACCGGCATCGGTCTTGCCGCCGACGTCCTCGAAGGGGGCACCGACGACCAGATCACTGCAGCCATCGGCGTTGAAGTCGGCCGAGGCGAGGCTCAGGCCAAAGCGGTCCTGGTACTCCGAGGAGTCGGAGACGCCATCGCTGTCCTGGGAGAACTGGTACCAGTAGGTGTCGTTGCCACCGCCGTACTGGAGGCGAACCCAGCCGGCCTCGTCCCAGCCGTCGTGGCCGAGGAAATCGCCGATGGCGATGTCGCGGACGCCGTCGCCGTTGTAGTCGCTGTCGACACCGCCGACACAGGCGTCGGCCTGTGCCGCGGTGGCGGGAATGACGACGAGGGCGGTCGCCGCCAGAG
Source organism: Phytomonospora endophytica (assembly GCF_014202425.1). Classification (GTDB taxonomy): domain Bacteria; phylum Actinomycetota; class Actinomycetes; order Mycobacteriales; family Micromonosporaceae; genus Phytomonospora; species Phytomonospora endophytica. The sequence continues at coordinate 230,079 of NZ_JACHGT010000008.1, forward strand.
CGGCACCGAAAGTGAACGCGGCCATGCGTGGACCGCGTGGGGGTGTGGGCATGAAGTGGGCACCTCAGAGAAATAGCGTGCCGGGCGACACGCAGTTGGTCATGTGGGTTAACAGGAAACCACAGCGGGCCGAGCGGTGCTGCTCCATATCGGACGGACGACCTGGTCGATCGAGGCTGTCCCGGTGGTGTCGGCGGTGAGCGGTGCGGCAAGATCCCCGGCCCGATCACTGATCGGGCCGGGGATCTTGAGGAAGAGCGGGTTAGAAGAAGGAGCCGAAGCCGTCGTTCTTCTCTTCGGCGCCTGGGACGCCATAGGTGTCCTGCGAGATGAAGTACGCGTCGTGGGCGGTGAGACCCGAAACGCTGCCGTACAGGACGGTGATGGCTCCGGCGCCGGTGTTCTCGCCGGGTGCGCCGACGATGAGCGCCATGTGGCCGTAGCCGTCGGTGTCGGTGAAGCGGAGGCTCGCGCCCCAGCGGTCGCCCGCCTCGGAGCCGCCGGGAACACCGGGCGAGGACTGGCTCCAGGCCGTCGCGCCGGTTCCAGGATTGACGACGTTGTGGCCGGGGATGACGGTGATGAAGTCTTCGCCTGCACCGTAGACGGCGAGTTCGTCGAGACCGTCGTTGTTGCTGTCGCCCGCGGCGATGGTGGCGCCCCAGCGGTCGTCGGCTCCGGGGCTGCCGGGGATGCCGGGGGACTTCTGTGACTGTTCGAACTCAGGCGAGCCGATGTTGGTGCCATCGCTGTAGAACATGGTGACGACCCCGGCGTCGGCCTTGCGCTTGCCATCGGTGCCGGTCACGGCCTCACCTGGCGAGCCGATGGCGAGGTCGTCGTAACTGTCGCCGTTGAAGTCGGCGAGCGCCACGGCGTAGCCGAACATGTCGGGGAGATCGCCTTTCGCCTCGTCGAAAGCGCCGGTTCCCCAGTTGAAGCGCTGGGGGAACGTCAGGCCGGTCGTCGGTGCTCCCCGGTATACGGTGACCGATCCGTTCCCGGGTGCGCCGACGGCGAGGTCGGCGCGGGTGTCGGCGTTGATGTCGCCGGTGTCGAGTGAGAATCCGAAGCGGTCGCCCTTCGTCCCACCTGTCAGCGTCTGGGAGGGCGAGCCTGCCAGACCGGTGCCTGAGCCGGTGTAGATGTACACGGTCCCGGCGCCAGGGGCTCCGACGGCGAGTTCGTCGTGGCCGTCGGCGTTGAAGTCGCCCACGGACAGCGCGGTTCCGAAAAGCGAGTTCGCCTTGGGGTTGGCGGGGTAGATGCCTTTGGCCCCGTTCGTTTTGAGCCCGGTCGGCGATCCGTAGAACACGAAGACCTCGCCGACGTCCGACGTGGTCCCGATGTTCTCGCCGGGCGCGGCGACGGCGATGTCGCCGTACCCGTCGCCGTTGAAGTCGCCTTGGGCGTTGGCGTGGCCGAAGCGGTCGCCGTCCTCGTTCGAGCCGGGGACGCCGGTGGTGTCCTGGTGGATCACGGTGTTGCGCGCGGCGGTGACGCTGCCGCCCGCGCCGTAGAGCAGGTGGATCTGGCCGGTGTCGGCGTCGTCGCCGATGTCCTCGCCGGGAGCTCCGACGACCGTGTCGTTGTAGTCGTTGCCGTCGACGTCCTCGACCGGGCCGCCGACGACGATGCTGTCGGTGGCGTACGCGGATTCGTGGTCGGCGTCACCCGCGAAGTCGGCCCGGTAGGTGACGATGCCGTTGACATCCGGTTCGTCGATGAACGAGTAGAACCCGCTGTTGTTGACGGTGACGGGCGGCAGCTCGTGCGAGCCGGACTTGTCGGTGCGAGTCACGGTGAGAACGGTTCCGGCACCCGGGCCGCGGCGGATCCAACCGTGGACGCTGACATCGTCCGACGGCTTCGTGAGGAACGCCTCGATGCTGAGCGACGTGGCGGCGACGGTGGCGTCGCGGAGGATGTACAGGCTCTTGGCGCCGCCGCGTTCCATCACGGCGACCAGCCTTCGGTCGCCGGTGAGCGCGAGCGACTTCGCGCGCAGGGCCGTCGCGCCGAATTGCGTGAATCGGATCTCTGCCCGGGAAGCGGTGTCCTTGATCGAGATCGTGAAGCCGACGTTCTGCTCGTGACCGCCGACGGCGAGGAAGCGGCCGTCAGGGCTGACGGCGACAGCGCGGGCCTTGGTGGGGGACGAGAAAGCCGCGCCGTAGGTCAGGTCGGCGGTGTTGTGGACCGGGACGCCCTGGTCGTCGCATGCCATCGCGACCTTGTCGCCGCCGGCGAACAAGGCCGCGTCCACGCAGCCGGTGTACGGCCATGGATTCCCGGTGACGACCTCGTTCAGGGATCCGGCGGAGACGTCGTAGACGCGCATGACGCCGGGGTCGAGCGTCCCCTCCATGGCGAAGAGGCGGTCGGGGCGCTCGGGCAGGACACGCAGCTCACCGGGGGCGAAACCCTCCTCGCCCGCGGCGAACTCGCCGGTGACAGGGTCGTAGGAGGCCAGGCCGCCGACCACCGAGGTGCAGCCGAGGTAGGTGTACCAGAGCTTCCCGCCGGCTTCGGCGGTCGTGTGGACGCAGTGCTCGGCGGGCAGGTCGAGGCGGGTCGTGGCAAGGCTCTCGGTGTCGATCACCGCCAGCGACGGCTGATCGTGCTCGGCGACGTAGACCGTGTCGCCGTCGGCGCTGATCGACAGGTCCTGTGGGCGGGTGAAGCCCGTGAGGGTCTCCAGAACGGTGCCTTCGAAGTCGGCGACGATCACCGAATCCGGGCCCTGCATGGAGATGTAGATCCGTTCGCGGGCCTCGTCGACGACGAGGTCCATGAACGTGGTGCCGGTCAGGGCGGTGGTGGTCGCGGGGGCATCGGCGACGGCGGGCTGGGCGGCCAGGACGGCACCGGTGGCGGTGAGCGCGCAGGCGAGGGCACCCGCCAAAAGGCGTCTATTCATATGTGTGTTGTCCCGTGGGGTGTGGGCCGGGTGGGCTCCCGGCCGCGTAAAACTACCACCGGATGATCACCCGTGCGGTTGCCGACCAGCACGCGCGGTGCCGCGATGTCGCCGGCTACCAGGCATCGCGGGGTCCTCTCCTCACGGAAGACCATGAGTGCCGCGACGACCGGACAGTGGAAGTACCAGATTCCATGCCCACTAGGTCTTGGGCACTTCCTTTTCAGTCGCTTCCCGGGCGCGGCGCTTCGGCATCCGCAGCGTTTGAAGATCACACCCTTACCGGCCGTGACGTCCCCCAATTCGAGCAGGTCTCCCCTTTCAAGGGCGCGCTGATCGAGCAGCGGAGGGATGGCTTTCAGATCTTCACCGTGGCCTCTGTGCACCCGGCATACTTGCGTGTCGCAGGGCTGCGGTGTAGTCGGCCACGTTCACCAGCACTCTGGAACCCAGAGCCTCGCGTTCGAGGTCGTCGACGGCCCGACAGGAGACAAGGAACCTGCCCGCAAAACGCACAGCGGGAAATCGCTCTGCTCGTGCTTCGCGTGACAGCACAACCGAGGACACGAAGCAGCCGTGCGGCTGCGTTCAAGACCGGGAACGGCTTGCCTGTCGGTGATGTCGATGGTCCGACCTGTGGCGCAGTGAGGCCACGGGAGCGGGCGGTGAGAGCGCGGCTGCCACGCCGGTCTGTCGAGGGGTAGATCAGACGACCGTATCTGACAACTGCAATCGGCATGAGCGATGTGTGTTCTCGACGCCGGGTTGGATCACCTCAGCGGGTGAGGTCGGCGGCGAGGTGCCGGTAGTCGCGAAGTCTTTCCTGGCCGACGATCTCGTTCCAGGCGTCTTGTTGTTCCGGGTGCTCGCTTGCGGCTACGGCGGCGTGCATCTCCTCGAATGCCACGTGGTAGACGGCGTCGATCTCGCCTGTGCCGCGGGCCAGGGAGGCCAGGCGGGTGGGAAGAGGTTCGGCGGTGACGGCGATCAGGTGGGGAGTACGACCCCGTCGTGAGGCGATGAGGGGTTTGAACTCGTGCCGGACGTTTTGGGCACGGTCGGAGCGCAGGGTCCACTTGCAGGAGACGACGGCATGGAGGTAGCGACCCCGGTCGTCTTCGATGCCGACGGTGACATCGGGTTTGATCTGGTAGTCGGTGCCGAGTGTGACTCGCAGCGTGGGTTGGTCCGCGAGTAGTTCCTCGAGTCCGCCGAGGTGTTTGTATTGTTCGAAGTGTTTGACGTCCTCGGCGCCGATCTGCCAGGTGCGGTAGGAGGCGGTGGTGCTCAATGACTGTCGGAGATCGGTCTTAACCGCGGCTTCGAAGTCGGATCCGGCCTTCTGCCCCGATGGCGCGTCGATGTGGCCGTCGGTGCCGTGGGTGACGCCGAGTTCACGCAGGACGCGGTGTGCGATTTCCAGACTGGTGTCGCTGCCTATGTCGGCGATGCTCGGGGCGGCGGGGTGACCGGTGATCGCCAGCATGCGTTGGCGCTGTGCCGGTGTCTTGACCTTCTTGTACAGGAGAAGGCCGGCAAGCCAGGCTGGTGCCACGGTGGGGTCCCTTCGCGGTTTTGGTCAGTACTTGCGGGTAATGGGGTGCGCGGGGTCGTCGGGATGAGCGATGACCAACTGTTCTCCGTGGATGCGGGTGGCGGGGCGATTGTCTCCGACTGCGGGGACGAGTCGCGCGGATATCCATTCGCCTTTGGCGGGGACGGGCAGGTTGAGGTCGCGTGCGATGCGCGGATGGTCTTCCTGATGGCCAAGGATTACGATCCCTGCCAAGCGCAGGTGGAGGCGGGCGTCTCGGACGCGCTTTGCCGAGTCGGTCTGCGCGGCGATGGTGACCACGGTCTCGCGCTCGACGATGCGTTCTTGGACGACGGTGAACAGCATGTCGATGCCGGATTGCCCGAACCCGGCGGCGAGGATCCTTTCTCGGTCGACCGGCTTCATGTGGAGCAGGGCGTTGATAGGGAGGCGACCGTCGGGCACGAGCCATCGGATGGCAGCGCGTCCGGCCTTGGAGACGGTACGTTTGCCGTCCTGGTTGCGGCCCTGGTTGAGCACATCCTCGGTAATGTGCAGTAGCCCGACCGTGAAGCGTGACCGTGCGTCGTCGGCATGCATGAGCAGGCACAGGTGGTTCATCGCCTCGCGGGGGATGGTCCATCCGAACGGGCTCAGGGAGAACTTCGCGTCGACCTCGTGTCCGGCGATCAGATAGTCCATCCTGGCGCCCCTGGGCAGCTCCAGGAAGGCGCGCACCACGATCTCGACCTTGGTGCCGAGATAGGTCTTCTCGGTCTTCTCCAGCTGGTTGATGTCGTATCGGCTGGTGCGCTGCCCGTCGAGTACCTCGTCGATCGACCGGCGGAGGGCGTCGCCGAACCGCTGCTCGATGTCGGTGAACCCCTCCAGCCACCAGGCGACCTCTCTCAGCCCGGGGTCATCGGACACCGGTGCCGATGGTGGTGCGGGCGGCTCGGCGTCGGAGCCGAAGTCGAGAGGTTCCTGCATGCGGCAACTCTGGCACAGCCGCAGAACAGGCGGGGCCGGTCAAGGTTGATTCCGCAGGGCACGGGTCCTGAACAGGTTGGCGCGTCTCGCCGACTGTTTCGACTTGATTCGTCGGACCCCGGTCGTATGGTTACAGCGTTGTCATTCGCCCGGGAGGAGTCGGTGTCGTGGCCGATCAAGTGATCCGGACGGTCGACCTGTTCGCCGGTGCGGGTGGGCTGAGTCAGGGGTTTGCGATGTCCGGCCGCGGGTACGAACCCGTGTTCGCCGTCGAGGTCGACCCTGCTGCGGCCCGCACCTTCAAACGCAACTTCGGTTGTGATGTGTACTCCGGGCCCATCGAGATGGTCACCGAATACCCCGAGGCCGATGTGATCATCGGAGGCCCCCCATGTCAGGGCTTCTCCCCGCTTGGCCGGGACCGTGACGACGAGTCCCGTTCACAACTCAACGAACTGTGGCGGCACTACCTCACCGCGGTGCGAGAGATCAGGCCCAAGGTGTTCGTCATCGAAAACGTTCCGGAGTTTCAACGCTCGGCGCAGTTCGCCCGGCTCCTCGAACTCATGGACACCGACCCGGTCCTTCGCGACTACGCCCACGGCCACGGCGTTCTGCACGCCGCCGACCACGGAGTCCCTCAAAGCCGCAGGCGGGGCATCTTCATTGCCGTCCGCGACGTCGACGAGGTTCCCTGGCCGCCACCGGCGACCCACGGACCTGACACCCGCCAGGCCTATCGCACGGTGCGCGACGCGATCGCCGATCTGCCGGTCACACCGATCCGCGAGGAGATCGGCTGGGACGGCGACCAGCAGGACCTTCACCTCAAACGCAACCCACGCCCGACGTCGCTGGAGCGGTACCGGGCGATTCCCGAAGGCGGCAACCGCTTCGACCTGGCCCGCAACCGTCCTGACCTGCTTCCGAGGTGCTGGGCCGAGAAACCCACCGGCACCACCGACGTGATGGGCCGCCTGTGGTGGGACCGTCCCTCGGTGACCATCCGCACCGAGTTTTACAAACCCGAGAAGGGCCGCTACCTCCACCCGGAGGCCGACCGCCCCATCACCCACCGCGAGGCCGCACGCCTTCAGTCCTTCCCCGACGACTTCGTCTTCGAAGGCACCAAGATCGAGGTCGCCCGCCAGATCGGCAACGCCGTCCCCGCACTCCTGGGTCGGGCCATCGCCGAACACGTTCACGACATCGCCTTTGAACCCTGAGGCCGCCGGATCCATGGCCCGTGGACACCGGCGCCGACATTGACCTGGGCGACCGAAGCGTGACGGTGGTATGAGAAGAACATGACCCGAGAAAAGTCCTGGGCGTCCAGCGAGGGCGTCAGGCGCAGCATGAAGTCCAACAAGGGACGCGATACGCGCCCCGAACTCAAGTTGAGACGTGCCGCCCACGCCCTAGGGCTGCGCTACCGGGTCTCCACTAGACCAATACGCTCCCTGCGACGCACCGCGGACATGGTCTTCACCCGCGCCAAGGTCGCCGTCTTCCTCGACGGATGCTTCTGGCACGGCTGCCCCGAACACCACACTGTCGCCAAAACCAACGCGGCGTTCTGGGCCGAAAAGATACAGCGCACCAAGGAGCGCGACATCGAAACCGACACCGCCCTCAAAGCCGCTGGCTGGACCGTGCTGCGGGTGTGGGAACACGAGGACTCCGACACGGCAGCCACCAGACTCGCACGGCTGCTGAAAGCCACCGGCCCAGCCGCACCCACCCCGTCGAAGAGGTCCGCAGCGCCGCCCAAGACGACACGGTAACGTCCCGCCCTACAACGCGACCGGAGCCGGAACGGCTTTTGACTGCTCGGGACTGTCCGCACCAGGCGACGAGACCGGCGGAGTCTCCCCCTCGGGACCGCTGAACGGCCCCCATCCGGAGGCAAGAACCGACTCGAAGAAACCCTCGTCCAGATCCCGCCCCAGCGCCGCGGCGAGAACATGAGCCGCCAGGCGGGGCGGGATCGCATTGCCGATCTGCTGGGCGACGTCGGCCCCCGACCACGGGTAGTCGATCGGGAACGTCTGCAGCCTCCCCGCCTCGAAGTTGGTGAACCGGTCGAGCTCGGCGCCGGCGGGCGACACCAGCCGATTACGGGAGATCTTGCCCGTGACGGTGGCCGACGGTTCCTCGCTCGTGCGCCTGCCTCTCGCCTTGGGGTCACCCCCCGTGCCGTAGTTCGAGATCACGACGAACGGATGCGGCCGCTTCAGTGCTGCACCCATCGTCTCCCAAGGCAACAACCGTGTTTCCCCAGCGGACCTCGGCACACCCTTGCGGTAGCGGCGATGCGTCGGCTCGGGCAGCCGAGGCTGACGGTCACGTCGGGCGATCAGGATCGCCCGACGACGGGTCTGTGGCACACCGAACTCCTCGGTGTGCAGAATTCCGCAGTCGACCTTGTAACCGACGCCCTCAAGGGCCTCACCGACGGCCTTCCACACCGGCAGGACCGCCGGCACCTGTTCCAACACGACCGTCTCAAAGGGCTTACGGTCATCCGCCCGCACCGCCTCCAGCGCCCACCGCAGCGGCTCCAAGACCAGCCCGGTGCGTTCGTCGTCAAGGTCTGCAAGTTCTGCGGACACGTCCTCGCCAGCGGCCATCGCCTTCACAAATGCCAGAACCTGGTCTAGGGCCCGACGCCCGGCACCTGACCCGGCCACCGTGAACGTCTGACAAGGCGGACCGCCTGCCAGAACATTCGCGCTCTTGAACTTGAAGTCGCGAGGCCCGTACTTGCGGACGTCGCCCTGCTCGGTCCCCAGCCCGGCCGCCCGCCGAGTTGCGCAGGCATTGGCATCCCACTCGATCCCGTCCACCCCGACACCCAACCAGCGCGCCGCCACATCGAGTCCACCTGGACCGGCGAAGAGATCCACTATGTGGATCGGCGCAGGTGAGGACGGCCGCGCCTGTTCAGGGATCATGGAGACAGATTCTATTAGCCGGTCTCGGTCGACCTTCAGGAGGCTGAGGTCTCCCGGCGGCGGTGTCGTGCGCACATCACCGGATACCCACCCCCCGATTACGCCTGACAGAATGTGAATGTTCGTCGCCTGTGCCCGCCCTCTGTCTCGAAGAGCCGTTCTGATGGCAAAGAGCCGGGGTGTCGCTCGTTCCAACTACGCTCCGTAGTGATGCGGTGGGTCATGCGACGAGCTGTGGAGGGAAACAGGCAATCGAACTTCAGGAGCCACTTGGATGCGGATCTTGCAGGGGTGTATTCCGGTCTCGTCGGCGACTGGGGAGGCGTAGCCGTGACGATGAAACGTGCCGAGTGGGCCCCTGACGCGGGGATGGTCGGAGAGGTTGACGATCTATTCGAGCGGGCGGTTGACGCGTACCGCGCCAATCCGAACCTGATCACCGAGCACGCCAATCACGAGGAGTCCATCCGGGTTGGCGGATACTCCAACCGTACGCTGCTCGAACTGGTACAGAACGCCGCCGACGCGATGTCAGGGTCGGACGAGCACGCCGACGGAGCAGGACGGGTCGAGATCGTCCTTGACCTCGGCCACCGGACGTTGTACTGCGCGAATGTAGGGCGCCCGTTCTCACGGAGCGGCCTGAACACGATCGCCCACGCACACCTCAGCGGCAAGAGAGGCGATGAGATCGGACGATTCGGGCTGGGGTTCAAATCCGTGCTCGCCGTCACCGATTCTCCGCAGGTCTTCAGCCGATCGATCGCCTTCGAGTTCAACTCGCCTGAGTCGAAGGCGGCGATTGCGGCGGTCGATTCGACCGTCAAGAGGTTGCCGGTCCTCAGAACCGCCACGCGGATCGACGCGGAAGCAGAGTTCACGGAGGATCCGATCCTGGCGGAACTCGCGGAGTGGGCGGTGACGATCGTCAGGCTGCCGCTCGCGTCGAAGCTGGACAACCTCACGAAGGAGATCAAGGAGTTCCGCTCGGAGTTCCTTCTGTTCGTCAACGCGGTGCGGGAGGTCAAACTCCGCATCGTCGGGGCGGGTGCCGACTTCGTGACAAGCCATGTGTCGCGTGATCTCGGAGACGGTCGGTTCCGGATTGAGCGACCAGGTAGTGATCACGATGTGTGGCACGTCAAGAACGAGATGCACGCACCCAGCGCGAAGGCTCGGGCCGAGGTCGGCGAAGCGGTGTCGCGTGACCAGGTGAAGGTCACGGTCGCGGTACCCGCACGCTTCGCCCGACTGAGGGTGGGCGAGTTCTGGTCGTACTTTCCCCTCCAGGACAGGACGTCGGCGTCCGCGCTCTTCAACGCGCCCTGGAGCGTCAACGACGACCGTACGACTCTTCTCGAGAACAACTACAACCGAGAAATCCTGGTCACCCTCTCCGAGATGTTCGTCGGCAGCCTCCCGAAGATCTCCTCCACCGACGACCCTGCCGCCCACCTTGACTACATGCCCGCGCGTGGTCGTGAAACACACTCGTTCGGTGACGAGATCCTTTGCGCCTTCGTTCCACAGATCGGAGTCGCGAAGTCCCTGATCCCCGACGCGACGGGCATCATGCGTACCCCGGGAGAGCTTCGCCCCCTCGACTTCGCTGTCGGCAACGAAGTCGAGGGCCGGGATCACGAGGCGTGGATCAAGTCGCCAAACACCGGTGACGACGTTCCCCACTGGCGTTGCTACGCCAACGGCCAGCGGGTGACCCGCCTACGCGATCTGTTTGTGAACAGCGTCTCCTCCGCCTTCTCGGATCGACGTTCCAGGGACCAGTCGAAGGCCTTGGAACACATCCCCAAGAGGGGCGTCCTGTCCTGGCTGCGTGAGTGGGCCGAAGGAGCCGATCTCGGTTCCGCCGCCAAAGCCCTCGACTTCGTCTTGATGCACCCCGGGATCGACCACATCGGGTCGGCGAAGGTCATCCCGACAACCGACGGGATGCGGTGCCTCAGGGACCACAGCGAGGTGTTCCTCAAGCGCGTGGACGACGTCGACATTGAAGGAGCGAGCTTCGTCGACCCGGGATTCCTTGGCCTACCCACTGTCGAAAAGAAGTTGAGCGGCCGAGGCTTCCGGAATCTGGATCCACTCGCGATCCTTCACGCCAGGCTGGCCAGGCTCTCCAGAGAACCCGGTGACGACGAACTCGCGCGGTTCTGGGACGCCGTTCTCGACGTGCCTGTGGCGCAGGCCCGTGAGCTGGTATCGCGGGACGCGACGGACCGGATCAAGGTCCCGACATGCGACGGTCGCTGGTCTTTGCCCAGGCAGGTGCTGGACATTGATGGACTTGGTGAATCCGCCCCCCATCGAAGATTGGACCGATCGAGGTGTGTGCCGCAGGTCGCGCACGAGGCAGGGGTCGTTCATACCCCGGTATCCGCCTACTCGATGGAGGACGAGGTCCACTCCGGGGAATACCGCCAGGATGTGCTTGAGGAGCTCAACCGCAGGCGTGGGCCCGGAGAACGTGCCATCGAACGGATCGAGTTCGACAGGATCGAGGGGGCCGGCCCGTTCTCGGTGCTGCTTCTGTTGCAGGAGGCGCAGGCCCCAGGCCGGGTTCGTGAGAAATGGACGGTCGAACTACTCAGGCTGGCCGAAGGCAACGACTGGACCTGTGAGGACCTCGACACCGCGCAAACACACCGAGTCGACTCCCCGGTGCGGTGGGCGGTGCGGCGAGCGGGACTACTGAACTCGACCCGCGGCTACCGCGCCCCGGACAAGGTCGTATCCGCTTCCCTTGTCGCGTACCAGGACATGCTCCCGCTCTTCCGCGGGGAGCGCCGCATCGAGGATGCCCTGTCGCTGCCAAGGGAACTGGACCAGGTACCGGCGGACGTCTTGAGGGAGGCGCTTGAATCGACGCTGATTCCCTCGCACGTCAAGGAGCACACGCTGACAAGGTTCGTCATCACAGCAGGTACGGTGGCGTTCCCAGACTGCCATCCGACGCTCATACCCACCCGGGTCGGACGCGGCATCGAGGTGAGACGTCCTGACACCGTATACGTGGCCACCACCGCGGAACAGGACGAGTACCTCTCTTCTAGGCAGAAGCCGTATCTCCTGGCGACACCGGACGAGGCGACCCTGCTCGTCGAAAAGATCGGCTGCCGCAGGTTCGAGGACAGCTTCTCCTTCTCCGTGTCGATCGAGGGGCAGCAGGAGGCGGAGCACGTCGTCGACCTGTATCCGGGCCTCCGCTCGATGCTGAATGTGGACGAGGTCACGAACGTGACCGTGGCGAAAGCCGTCCACATCACGAAGCGAGTGACGACGGAAGGCGGCGTCGAGGATCAGTCACTCGACCAGCACCTGGAGGGATTGACGTTCGTCGTCCGCGCCGACCTTGACGAACGGCGGGTCCTGGAGAACCTCAACGAGACGTTCGACCTGAGGTTGACGAATGCCGACCTGAGCCGTGTCCTTCAGGCGAGTGTGGACCATCGTCTAGAGGTACAGCGGGAGGCCGCCCGTGCCGCGTCCGGCGATGTGGAGCGTCTCACGATCTTCTTCGGGGACGACACCCTCAAGGAGAACCTGCCGAATGGACTCTGGCAGGCCCTTGAGGATCAGGCGCTGGTGGACGACTCGACGTCGGTCGCCGAGCTGTTCCTGACCGTCTACGGCAGCGACTCGATCAAGCAACTCAAGGACCAGTTCAGCATCGAGGGGCACCCGGATGTGCCGAAATACTGGGCAGGAGGGCCATCGACGATCGCCTGGCTGCGCAAGATGGGTTTCGGCGCCGAACACGCCGGGCGTCGCGATCAGCGCCAGGACAACGAATTCGTCGTGCCCGGTGCCGTCCGGCTCGACCCTCTGCACACCTTCCAGGAGCACATCGGCGGACAATTGCGAGACGTTCTGACGCTGCAGGAGGCTAACGGTCGCGCGCTCAAGGGCATGGTCGAGCTTCCGACGGGAGCCGGCAAGACCCGCATCGCCACGGAGACCGTGCTTCGGCTCTTCATCGACGGCCGCATGGATGGAACGGTGCTCTGGATCGCACAGTCGATCGAGCTGTGCGAGCAGGCGGTGCAGACCTTCAAGACTGTTTGGCGTGGCCTCGGTGATGAACGGCCCCTGACGATCGGTCGACTCTGGGAAGGCAACACCGTTCACGAGCCCGACACCGAGTTCAGCGTGATCGTGGCCACGGACGCCAAGCTCGCCACCCTGATCGACGCTCCCGAGTACGAGTGGCTGAGCCAGGCCTCCGCCGTCTTCATCGACGAGGCGCACCGTGCCGGCGGCTCGACGTTCTACACGGGAATCCTGAGATGGCTCGGGGTCGACGGCCACAGCTGGGAACGTCCTCTCGTAGGCCTCTCGGCGACTCCCTTCAAGGGGAACGCGGACAACGGTGAGCCCACCAAGACCCTGGCGGCTCGCTTCGGTAATCGCAGAATCAAGGCGTTCGAGGGTAATGCGTACCAGGAGTTGTCCAGGCTCGGTGTCCTCGCACGGGTCAGACATGAGGTGCTGCGCGGCGTCGACGTGGCCCTGAATCCCGAGGAGCAGAGACAAGTGCGCTCCACGCGCAAGCTTCAGTCCGGAGTGCTCGACCGAATCGGTCGTGACCAGGCAAGGATGAGAGCTCTCGTGAACCACATTCTGCAGCAAGATCGCGATTGGTCGATCCTTGTGTTCACGCCCAGCGTCCTGTCCGCTCAGGTACTTGCCGCGACACTTCGCTATCGGCAGGTCAAGGCCAAAGCGGTCAGCGGTCAAACCGGACGGCAAGAGCGTCGTGAGGTCATCGAGAAGTTCAAGAAGCGCGAGATCCAGGTTCTGACCAACTGTGACCTGTTGATCCAAGGCTTCGACGCCCCAGGCGTACAAGCCTTGTACATCGCGAGGCCGACGTTCAGCCCCAGTGCATACATCCAGATGGCCGGTCGCGGGCTGCGCGGCCCCGCGAACGGTGGCAAGGAGGAGTGCCTCATCGTGGACGTCGCCGACAACTTTGGAGCGATCAACGACATACTCGGCTATCGCGACTATGAGGAACACTGGTTGAGGCGTGGCGCATGATCCTCATTCCGGATCTCGCCGACATCGAGATCACGACCACCAGCAACGCTGAACGTCGGGTGGCGCGCCTGCTTCAGTCGATTGCCGTGTCCCGTGATGCGGTCGCCTTCTACTCGGTCAAGTTGCGCAGTCACGCGGTCAAGCAGCAGGGTGAGGCGGACTTCGTCGTCCTCTGGGACGGGGTCGTCATCCTGATCGAGGTCAAGGGTGGCGGCGTGAGGAGGTACGACGGTGTCTGGTACAGCATCGACCGTCACGGTGACTGGAGGAAGCTACGCGAATCCCCTATGGACCAAGCGAAGTCGGCGATGTACGCGCTGCGGGCCATCCTGCATGAGGACGGCGTCGGATGGTTCGCCACCGAGGCCGTCGCGGTCACCCCCGACATCGACGCGCCCCCTCCGGCCGTCGAGTGGAAGGACAGCCACTGGTGGGCCAAGGAACAGATGAGCATAACCGCGATGACGGAGGCTTTCGAACGGGTCGCCCGCGGCGCGAAAGCGGCCCCGTACGGGGCCAGGATCGCGCGGCCGGATGAGCTGCGGGCACGCCTGTTCGGCCAGTTCACCCGGATGCCCGTCATCGACGCCCAACGCGGTGCCGTCATCGAAGAGCAGAACCGGGCAACCGAAGGTCAGGCACGGGTCCTAGCGGCGCTCTCGCGCAACCCCAGGATGCTCGTCTTCGGCGGTGCGGGCACCGGAAAGTCCCTTGTACTGGCAGAGGGCGCCAAACACGAGGCGGCCGAGGGGAAGTCGGTACTCATCACGTTCCGCTCGCCCTCCCTGGTCGACTTCTTCAAGCCCCGGATCGCAGGACGAGACATCGACCTGATTCCGTTCGCCGAGCTGTCCGGTGATCGACGGTACGACGCCGTCTTCGTCGACGAGGCACAAGACCTCATGAACGCCGACGGAATGGACGCACTTGACACCGTGATTCGTGATGGCCGCGCGAGCGGCCGCTGGCGAATGTTCCTCGACCCCAACAACCAGGCGCACATCGACGGCGAGTTCGATCCCGATGTCTTCGAACTGCTGCAGGAGGAGGCGCTCCAATGCGACCTCGACAGGAATGTCCGCAACACCAGGGCGATCGTCCACGTCGTGCAGGAGTACATCGGCGCCGACATAGGTGATCCGGGCATCGTCCACGGTGACCTGGTGGCGTGGCGTTGGTCGGGCAGGACGGCCGATGTCGATGCGGCGGAGGTGGTGGCCCGCGAACTCGTCGCGAACGGGGCTCGTCGTGGTGACATCTGGATCATCTCCGTCTCCTCGGACTCCGCGCCGCGAACGAGTGCTGCGGGCCTCCACGTGACGAGCCCGCGGTTTGCCAAAGGACTGGAGGCCGAACACGTCATCGTTTGTGACCTGCCGCGGGAGTATGACGACCGGGGACTTGCCGCGTTCTACGTGGCTGTCACGAGGGCCCGCGTCACGCTTCACGTGGTGGCCTCGAAAGAGGACAAGAAGCGGCTTCAGGACCTCCTGCGGAAGCAGGTCGGCCAATGAATCTCACTGCAGCCCAACAGGCGGCGCTGGACCATCTCCGCGCGTCGTACGTCGGGCCTGAGGCGGGGGACGACGAGGATACGACCAACCTGCCCAACAGGCAGTATTCCGTGGGCATGCTGTTCCCGAGGGAGGCCGCGGAACATTCATCCCTTGAGGACGCCAACGACACGATGTTCGCCGACGTGCCCGACGGTGATGTCGAGGAGGACGGCGCCGCGGTGCCATTGGCAGAGGACTGGCGCCCCTCGTCGGTGGCGATATCCTTCGTCACCGACGGCGACTCCGTCGACGTCGACTTCTCATGCGGCACATACGCGGCCGTCACCGCCGACGGACCGCCACGATGGTGCCGTTCACAGTTCGGCGACGACGGCATTGTGCTGCGCCGAGGAGAAGGCCCGGTGCCGCTCTCCGTCAAGGGCGTTTCCGTTGAGGTCGGCGCACGCTGGCGCGAGTTCGGCGACGACCGGCTGGTGACCGTGCACGTCCGAATTCTGAATGAGTCAACGGGTGACGATCGGCTCGACATTGCCCGAACGCTGTTCCAGGTACGCCTGGCGGCGGTCCCGTCCGCCGGTGCGCAGATACTGGAGTACGACACGACCCGATCGTTCGACGTGGACCCGGAGAGCGCGGAGTTGCGTCTGCGATACCGCGGCCGAAAGGTGTACGCGGTCGGGCACGGCATGGCCGCGGACTGGGAGTTGACGGAAGGGCGTTGTACCAAGGTCTTCCTCGATCCGGTACCGGCGTTCGTGGTGCCCGCGGTCGAGACGACGGGATTCGTCGATGGGACGGCTGCCGCGAAGTGCTTGCTTCTGGCGCACCTCAAGCGCATTGACACGGATCCGGTCGAGGTGCTCAGCTCACTCGACGCCTTCGTCGATACCTTCGCCCGTTGGGCTGCCGAACAGAACGGGCGCGCGGAGTCCTTCGCCCGGGACAAGGACGTGGCGGTTCGCATCGCCGCCCGTTCTCTGGATGCCGTCGACAGAATGCGGGAGGGGGTGAGCCTTCTTCGGGCGCCCGAAGGACGGAATCTGCGAACGGCCTTTTCGCTCGCGATGGCCGCCATGCGCATGCAGTTGCGGCAGGGCTCGGTCAGCCGGGGGACGTCGTCTGAGGACGTGACCGAACCGCAGTGGCGACCGTTCCAACTCGGGTTCCTGCTCGTCTCCCTGGCATCCACTGTGGACGGCGCGCATGAGCACCGGGACCTCGTTGACCTGATCTGGTTTCCGACCGGCGGAGGCAAGACCGAGGCGTACCTCGGCCTCGCCGCGATCGAGATCTTCCGTCGGAGGCTCGAACACGGGATTCCCGGCGCGGGCACCGCCGTGATCACCCGATACACCTTGCGGCTGCTGACCTCCCAACAGTTCCAGCGCGCCGCGGGACTCGTGTGCGCGATGGAACGACTGCGGGTCACGGACGAGCGGGCGAAGGGGATGGCGCGGTTCTCCATCGGCCTTTGGGTCGGCAGCGACGTCACCCCGAACACGCGCCGAGAGGCGAGAGACGCACTCGAGCGCCTCCAGAAGGCCAGGCGCCCGGAGGAGGCGAACCGATTCCAGGTCGAAAGCTGCCCGTGGTGCCTGACACCGCTGCTGCCGACTACCAAGAGTGACAGGCCGCAGGACTATGGCATGCGGATGGTGGGCAACGACGTCGTGCTCCATTGCGTCGACAACTCGTGCCCCTTCAATGAGGAACTCCCACTCGCGGTCGTCGACGATGTTCTCTACGACGAACCACCGACAATCCTGCTCGCCACCGTCGACAAGTTCGCGCGCCTGCAGTTCATGCCCAAAGCAGGACGACTGCTTGGGATCGGCACCACCTTCAAACAGCCGAACATGGTCATCCAGGATGAGCTGCACCTGCTCTCAGGTCCGCTCGGCACCACGGTGGCCGCCTTCGACGCGGTCATCCAGCTCCTCGTGAGCAGATCCGGCACCAGCCCGAAGATCATCGCGTCGACGGCCACGATCCGAGCCTCCGAGGAACAGGTGCGCGGACTCTATGGGCGGGAGGTCGCCTTGTACCCGCCGTCCGGATTGGATGACGACCGCACCTTCTTCTCCCGTCCCGTGGCGAGTGGAGAGGGACGCCTCTACGTCGGATTGATGCCGCAGTCGGTCTCTCAGACATCGGCCGTCATCGCCGCGGTCACCCCGATGATCGAGATACCTGAGGTGCTCTGCGCCCGGACTCCGGCCGCTGCGACCCAAGACGCGTTCTGGACGCTGGTCATGTACCACAACAGCCTTCGCGAACTCGGCCGTAGTGGAACTCTTGTCGTCGACGACGTCAACGGCCGCCTGGAGGTGCGCGCCGACCGGCTCGGCATTCCACTGCGGACCGTCAAGGCCGGCAGGGTTCTGGAGCTGACGAGTCGTCGCGGGGCCGAAGAGCTGCCGAAAGACCTTCGCGCGCTCCGTGTCAAGGTCGAAGATCCGTTGGACGCCGTGGACGTGGTCCTCTCGTCGAACATGCTTTCTGTCGGCATCGACATTCCGAGGCTCGCGATGATGCTCATGGTGGGGCAGCCGAAGACCACGGCCGAGTACATCCAGGCAACCAGCCGTGTCGGCCGCGGGGACGTCAACGGCGTCGTCGTCACGCTCTTCAGGTCGAGTAGGGCCCGCGATCGCTCGCACTTCGAGACCTTCCGCGGTTACCACGAGGCCCTCTACCGCAGCGTGGAGCCCACCAGCGTGACTCCGTGGTCATTGGCATCACGCGACCGGTCTCTCGCCGGAGCCCTCGTCGCGTTGCTGAGGCACTCGGTCGGTCCGCTCGCCGAAAACGACGCCGCGGAGCGGCTCGACCTTGCGGATGACCGGCTGAACAAGATGGTCGACGGACTCCTCGAGCGGTTCCTCGGGTACGTAACGCGCGCCGACCCCCTCGAAGCAGAAGAGACGCGCGATGCGTTGCGGCACCTCCTCGAGGATTGGGACCGCAGGGCGGGGAAGGCGCGCGAGTCGGGCGAGTCCCTGCACTACGAGGGATCCAAGAAGGGGCAGGGCGCGCTGTTGAAGAGATTCGGCCAACCCGGCGAAGGCTGGCTCGTCGGCGACTCGATGAGATCGGTCGAGCCCAATGTGGCGGTTGAGGTTCAGGAGCCGTTGGAGGAGGCGCACCGTGGAGAAGATCAAGCATGACCTACGACTCTCCGAGATGATCTCACCCTTTGGGGTCGGAGCGATCGTCGACGTTCGCGGAGAGTCGCTCATTGCGCCAGACACTTCCTGGTGGGACAAGAGGTTCGCCCCGGAGATCAGTTGCGAGCGTCTGTTGGCCCGCCTTGGGGCGGGTGTCCTGAGACAGCCCCCGACGCATGCAGGGCATGCCGGCAAGGACACGCAGGCGTTGCCCTACTGGCGCTTCCCGGCCTGGCGGTTCTGCGAGCGCTGCGATCGGCTGTCGAAGCTGACTGGCAGGAAGAAGGGCAGGTGGAGCAACACCTGTGATTGCGGCGGTCTGTTCGTGCCGATGCGTTACGTCGCCATCTGTGAGAAGGGCAGCCACATCCAGGATGTCCACTGGTTCCAGTGGGCGCATCGCGGACGCGGGGTGGAGCTCAACGAAACGGTTCGCTTCTGTCGTGACTACAAGGCCCTCCGATTCAGAAAACTGGCCGACCGAGGGGAGGGCCTCACCGCTCTCACAGTCAAGTGTTACGGATGCGGGAACTCACGTAGCTTCGCCGAGCTCGTCATAAAAGGGGCTCTGCCGCGAGACGGTCTGCGTTGCATCGGACGCCAGCCCTGGGAGCCGGAGAGCGCGGTCAAGGAGCCCTGTTCACACCCGCTGGTCGCCGTTCAGCGCGGTGCCACCGGCAACTACATTGCGGAACGGATCTCGGCCCTCGACATCCCGGAGGAGCGTCCGCGGTCGGTGGAGGCGGCGGACAGGATCCGCGGCCACATATTCTTCGAAAAGGTGGTGACCGACAACGGCGGACCCCAGGCGGAGATGGTGGCGGGATGGATCGCCGACGAGCTGGAGGTGGCGCCGGAGACCGTCCTCGCCGTGGCCGCAGGCGAGGATACCGGCGCGGACGGAATGCTGCTCGATCTCAAGGACGGGGAGTGGGCGGCGTTCCTGAAGAAACTCGGCGGTGGACGCGACCGTACGGGAGGTGACTTCGTCGTGGACGGGCGAGGCGTCGAAGGGCTTGAAGGGCCACAGAGCCTTCTTGGCAACATCGACGGTGTCGGGCAGGTACGCCGGGTCCGGGAGGTCCGAGCTCTCCGAGGATTCCAGCGCGGCAACGCGGAAGCAGCCAGGATCAATGCCGATCTGGGACCCGACCGCAGGCGGCAGCCCACCTACCCGGCGATCGAGCTGTTCGGTGAAGGGATCTTCCTGCGGTTCGACGAGAGGAAGCTCGCCGAGTGGGAGGCCAAGCCGGGGGTACAGGCACGTGCCGGCATTCTCAGGAGGCGCAGGGAAGCCCTCCCGTGGGCTGGCCGTCTCGATGAGCCGGAACCCAGGTACGTCGCCCTTCACACCCTGGCGCATCTCCTCATTCGGCGGTTGGCATTTGCCAGCGGCTACGCGTCCGCCGCGCTGCAGGAGCGGATTTACGCCAACTCAAACCGGATGGACAAGACTGCCGGCATCCTGATTTACACCGCAGCCGGGGACGCGCAGGGAACCCTTGGCGGACTCGTCAGACTCGGGGCTCCCGACAAGCTGATCCCGCTCTTGGTGGCGGCCCTGGACGACGCCGACTTCTGCTCCAACGACCCGGTCTGCATCGAAAGCGACCGGCAGGGAGCCTCGCAGCTGAACCTTTCCGCCTGCCACGGCTGCTCCCTGGTGAGCGAAACCTCCTGCGAAGCCGGAAACCGACTACTGGATCGCCAGCTGGTTCTGGGCGGACGGGACGTGAAAGGACTCCTGGAAGACGTTCTGACGGAGGTTCGGCGGCCCGGATAACCGTTCTCCGGCTATACCGACCCTCCGCTCCTTCCTCTCAAAACGTTGAGGGCGCCGACGGCTAATCCCGCCGGTGTCAGGAAGGTCAGGCAGGCATGGTGTTTGACCTGTTGTTTCTTGCGGACGCATGCCAGTAGGTACACCGGAGGGCCGGCGGCGCAGGACCGCACGAAGAGGAACCGTCTGTGCCGGCGAAGATGTACGGCACCTGTAGCACCGAGCGGCCTTCGCCGACGGCCGCGAAACATCTGCCTTCACCGTCGCCGCCGCGCCCGAAGAACCGAGGGCGGGGTGTCCCTCGGGGGAACGGGGGCGACAGGGCCCGAAACTCCCCCGTCGTCGAAACACCGCCCCGCAGCAGCCCCCGGGCGTGGTGAAGGCGTAGGTCACGGGCATGTGGAGGCGTTCGACGGAAATCCGCGTGGCTTTGTGGCCGTCCTGTCGCGCCTCGCCGGTCGTGATGTCGTCGGCATGTTCGGCGACCGCCGCGTCCTCGCGGCCGGCGAGCGCGGGTTGCCGCCTCAAACACCCTCCAGCACGCGATCGAGCGCCGCCCGGCCCGCCGGTCCCCAGTGGGGCTTGCCGCCGGGGAGGCCGCGATCTCCGTTCTGTCCCATGAGCATCAGGAAGAGGCTCTTCATGGCGGCGAGGCCGCGGGCGCGCCGGATCGTCGCCTCGTCGGCGAGGGCGTACGTGTCGAAGAAGCGTCCGGCTGTGCCGGCCGGGAGGAGGACCCAGGCGGCGGCGAGGTCCCATGCGGGGTCGCCGGCGAACAGGTCGCCGAAGTCGACGATGCCCGAGAGGGTTCCGTCCGACACGACGACGTTCGCGGGGTGAAGGTCACCGTGCACCCACACCGGGGGGCCCTCCCAGTCCTGGGCCGCGACGGCGTCGTCCCACACGGCTCGGACGTCGGTGGGGATGTCGTCGGGGGCGACCGCGTGGAAGAAGTGCTCGAAGCCGCCCGTGCAGTCCCTGGGGTGGGCGCCGCGGTCCGTGGCGGTCGGCGCATCGGCGGGCGCTTCGACGTGGAGCGCCCGCAGGAACTCCGCCAGGGTGTCGGCCGCGTGGGTGCCGCGGCTGATCGAGGCGAGGTCGAGCGGTTCGCCGGGGACCCACGTCATCACGGTCCAATGCTTGGGGAAACGCTCCGACGGTTCGCCGAACCGCACCGGGGCCGGAATCGGGAGCGGCAGGAGCGGGGCCAGCACGGGCAGCCATCGCCGCTCCTTGAACTGGAGCTCCGGGGTGGTGTCCATGCGCTGCATTCGCACGGCCAGCCCGTCTCCGAGTCGCCACATCTGGTTGCCCCAGCCGCCCGGCACCTCGCGGATGGCCAGCCCCGCGAGGTCGGGATGCTGCTCGCGCAGAAGGTCGCGGACGAGGTCGGCGGTGATCTCGGTGTCGGTCATGGAGGATCACAGTACCGAGGCGGCCGACCCTCGCCGGTTCGCCTGGATCGACACCATCACAGGCTAAGCGGCGTTCACCGCTCGCCACCGGATGTGCCACGGGAGCTCGGCGCGCCGGCCGTCTCGCGCGGGGAGTCTTGCGCCTTGTGCGAGGCCACTGTGGTCTCTACACTGATCCACTGCTGCAAGCGTTGAAGTCTTCGGCCAGATGTGCCTGAGCGACGTGCCCGTCCCGCTTCAGTCGTTGATTGGATTGCCTCGTACAGTGGAATACCCTCGCGGTGTCGTCTCCACGGACAAAGGTCCGCAGTGCGCTCTCTGGTGAAGCTGCTGGTCCGTGACCGCGAGTTGAGAGTCTTCGGTCTCTTGTTCTTCCTGGCGGGGATGGCCGGTTCCGCCGCCATTCCACTGGTGCCCCTGTACATGACCCGGGAACTGGGAGCGAGTCTCACCGAGGTCGGTTTACTGGCGGCGGCCGGACTGTTCAAGGCCGCCATCGGCTTGCCCCTGGGGCGATACTCGGATCGGCTGCGATCGCGCTCGACCCTGCTCGGCGTCCTTTCGTGCTGGATGGCCGTCGGCTGGCTGCTCTTGCCCGCCATGCCCGGTTTCTGGTCCGCGGCGGTGGTCTACGTCCTAGGGCTCCCGTTCATCGGAGCCATCAACGCCCAGATCTTCGCCGGGCTGACGGAGACGCTCGATCGACGTGGAGAATCCCGTCCGGCGACGATCACCTCGACACTGCGCGGAGGATATTCCTTCGGTTATGTGATCGGGCCGCTGTTCGGGACGACCGTCGCCGCCTTGGCCGGGCTGTGGTCGGCGTTCGTGGTCGCGTCGGTTCTGTACGTGCTCCTGGCCGCACTGGGATTCCTCGCCCGCCTCACCGGCGGGCACTCCTCCGCGCACCGGGAGAAACCGGCCGCGTCCGGAAAGAGCAGGCTATGGCCTCTCTGGCTTTTCGCGTTCGGTGTCTGCCTCGTCATCATGGGCGACGGATTCCGCGCCCTCTACCTGTCCATTTACGTGGTGGACGGTCTCCACCAGAGCGAGGCGATGTTCGGAGCCCTTGTGTCCGTGGCGGCCGCCGTCGAGATCGTGGTCTTCCCGCTCGTGGGGTTCGCGACGGATCGCCTTGGGGCACGCAAAGTCATACTGGCCGCACTCGGTATCGCCGTGGCCGGCTACACCGTCCTCGCCACGAGCGGCGCCATCTGGCAGGTCTGGCTGTTCCACATGCTCCAGGTCCTCGTGTTCACCGTGACCATCGGCTTGGGCGTCACCTACGCCCAGCGGCTCGTTCCGGGACAAACGGGACTGGCCTCGTCAGCGTTCTTCAGTGCCCAGACCGCGGCGATGCCGATCGCCGGAGTGCTGGGCGCCGCCACGGTCGGGACACTCGGCCTGCCGGGAATCTTCTGGATCCCCGCCGGGATCTGCGCCGTCTGCCTACTGGTCTTCGCGCTGAGCCCGACACCCGTGTCCGAGACCGCGAGACCCGGCGCGGCCACGAAAGAGGCGGTGTGAGGTGGTGGCCGCATCGACGGGGCACGTCACCATGGACATGCCCCGTCTCGTGCCCCAGCACCGACGTGGGCGCGCGGCGCCGGCCACCACTCTCAATCCCGGGAGTGCAGCTCAGGCAAGGGGCCCATCCCGACGTGCGTGGCGCGGGTGGTCGCGGAAACCGTGAGCGGCATGGCCCCACCGTCCTCCGCTCGCCGCTGGGCGATCGCGGCACCGAGCGCCAGTCCCTGGACGATCCAGGAGATGTCGGCCGCACCGAGACGTTCGACCCACTCCACCGTCAGCGTGCGTTTGAGCGAGCCCATCACCAGGGAGCGCATCGAGGCCTCCGCGCCGGCGGTGGACGTCTCTGGCGCGCGACCGTGCAGACGCCACACTTCGTAACCGGAAAGCACCGCGACCTGCCACACGTTGAAGATGTGCGCGGGCGCGAGAAGGTCCTCGACGCCGGTGGCCAACGGAAGCGCATCGGTCCGGAAGTAGCGCGCCATGCTGTGTTCGGACTCACCGATCGAGGCGAGGGTGGCGACGGCGTCGTAGCTCGTGAAGGTGAACGGCTTCGGTTGCGGAACATCGACCACCGCCGCCATGAACCGGTGCGGGATGTGCGGAACCGCGTCCACGCGTGCGATGTCCGCGTTCGACAGAACCGTGTCATCGACCACGTCGAGGTACGACGCCGCCCTGCGGAGGCCGGTGGAGATGTTGCGGTCCCACATGCTCAGTGATGGTGGAGTGTCGTGCTGCACCAGGGACGGGGCGGTGGTCAACGCGATCTCGCCACGGGTGCGGAGGAATTCGAACAGCGCCCGCGAGTCCCGGTCGTCCGGGTGCGTTGGCAGGTACTCCAGCAGGTCTGGAACCAGTGACGTCGGCATGACGGCCGCCACGGCCACCACGGTGTCGATGGGGATGGGAGCCCAGGACGTCCCGGCGAAGGTGGCGAGCCGGACCGCCTGGCCGGCTCGGGCCGTCCACTCCTGCCACAGGTTGAAGACGCGGTCGGGGTGCCAGGCGATGGCCCGGCGCAGTGCCTCCTCGAAACCGTCGGGGATCGTCGCGTCGTCCTGGATCACCAGATGATGTGTGGCGTTGGGCGAGTAGGAGGCCCACGCGCGCTGAGCCGTCGCCATCGCGGAGGGCGGCCCCTCCGGCCGGGGATCGAAGGCGATCACCGGGTCGAATGACTTCAGGGTGTCCGCCAGTGCCTCAGCCCGGTCACGTCGACGCGGGTGCGCCATGATGGCACACGAGATACGCGGGCTTGCGGTCGATGGTGCGGTCATGTCGCTGGTGCCCCTCGGGTTGCTGTCGGCGATGGTCATGATGGTCGCTTCCTGGGACCTTGATCAACCCCTCGCCCATGGCAATCGGTGAAGCGGAAGGTCGGGTACCCCCGGCTGTCGATAGCACAGGATGTCGCCCCCATCCATGACGACCGGTCGGCAACCCTCCATCAACGCGTGCAGTCTGAGGCGGAAGTCCACCTTGACGGATCTTCCCTTGTCGCATGGGACGATAACGGGAACCGAATGGTACGAGAAGAGCGTCGGGGCGCTCTGATCAGAGGTATGGACCCCGATCTGCCCGGGCTTCGGGCGAGTGGTGATCCTGATCCCGTCCGGGAAGAGCTCGTCGAGGGGGTCGACCCTCTTGTTCGCCCGCAGGACCGCGAAGTACTCGATAGTGCTTTCCCACGCCGTCCTCGTCGTATGTGAGCATTCCCGGTCGAGCTCGCGCAAGGCGGCGCCGAGTGTCTCGTCGCGCGGACCGGCGGGCAGCAGGTTTCGCACGTGGTCGGCGTCGATCCTGCGATTCCAGAGGATGCTGTGCAGGATCACGGTGTAGGTCTCCAGGAGCCCGATACCGAGAATCCGGCTGAGCCGTTCGATTCCCGTGTAACGAACGCTCCCGACGGTGGAGTGGAAGATGTCGCGGAACGAGGATCCGAAGTAGTGCCGGCGCTCGTGTTCGAGAGCAGTGGATAGGCTCCGCTCCAGATCTCCGGGGTTCAAGAGGACACCGAAACCCGCATGGGCTTCGTTTCTCGCATCGGCGACGGCCTGCTCGAATTCCGCCCTCCGGTTCGTGTGCGGCCCCAGGGCGGCATGGAATTCGAGCACCGAGACGAGTGATGACAGGCCGAGCTCTTGGACGATGGCATTGAGGTTGGCGGTATAGGATTCGCAGATCCCTTGATCCGCCCTGAACATCCCGGCGTTCAGCCGCCCATCGGACACGACTGACACGGAGAACGTCTTGCCGATGCGTTCACCGAAATGCGTCAGTACACTCGCGAGCTCGGCGAAGCGCAGCAGGACGGAGATGTCACCCAAGTCGACGACGTCACCCCGATACTCGGTCTCCAGTGGATTGAACACCTTCATGGGAAAGCCCGTGCAGAACAGCCGCACGTGATCGTTCTCGGACTTCAGTGCTCGATCGACCATGTCCATGGCTTCGGGGTCATGAAGTACCCGGCCCTTGGCGCGCCCGAAGGATCTGTGCGCGAACGTCGCCTTGATCTTCTGCTCCGGCGATGGATCCGTCTCTCTGAAGAAGGCTCTCGCGCGGCGGGCTATCTGATCCCGGGCCGTGGAGGTGAAAGCGGCCGAGGCTTGCTTTAAGGCCCCGATCAGCTCGTCGAACTTCTGGGCGGACAGCGGTATCGGGTGCGTTTTCGGTACGGTCCGGATACTCATCGCCTCTTGGACCGCGATCTTCGTTCGGTGATGGCGTGGCTCAAGGTCGAAGACCGTTACCGGACGGCGTTCTCCATGGTTCTCGGGCACTGTGGACCTACTTATGAGATGCACGTCACCATCCGCCAGGTCCTTGTGAAGGACGCACGACCGCCTTTGGGCATCGGCATAGTCGCGTGGTACTGGAGGAATTGTCACGTGGTACGGGCACGGGCTGGCGCCACTATACGGACGCGTGCCTCCGCTGTCCATATTGGATTCGCCGGGCCCGCTCCGAACGCGCGTCTAGCCGTCAGATCTCATCCCGATCGCCGGTGTCGCCGAGGATCCAGTGCGCGATTCCGGGCAGGGCGTCGGCGAGGTACCGCGGGAGTGGGGGGCGGGTGACCAGGGAGACCGTGAGGCGGCCGGGGATCGGGGACGAGGCGATGCGGTCGCCGGGGGCGCTCCACCAGCGAGCGGCCAGGAGCGACAGGAGCGCCGGAACCCGCCGGTGTCGGGCGATGCGGAGGGTCGCCTCGATCGTGGCGCCGCGTCGTGGGACGGCGCCCAGGGCGGACAGTCGACTGTGGAGGGTCTCGCCGGTGCGGTCGATCGTCGAGTAGAGGACCGTTCGCCCTGCCAGGGGCCGTTTTCCGCGATCGGGGGCCGCGACGCCCTCGGGCAGCACCAGGACGAGGGGTGATACGCCGAGGCGGATGTGCCGCAGTTCGCGGGGCACCTTCGTCTGCTCGGCGATGGTGACGACCGCGGCGTCCAGGAGTCCATGGTGGACGCGCTGGATGAGGGCGGGCCCGTGGTCGATCTCGGGATGCGTTGTCACCGACGGCAGTTCGGCGTCGAGAGCGGTGAAGACGATCGGTGAGAGCGCCTGGATCGTGCCGACGGTCAGCGAAGGGGCCTCGTCGGCGGTGAGGATCCGGTCGGGCAGCTCGTCGATCTCCGACAGCAGGCGAACGGCGTGGCGGGCGAACTCCCGCCCGGTCGCGGTCGGGCGCGCGCCGGTCGTGTCGCGTTCGAACAGCCGGGCGCCCAGGCGTCGTTCCAGGGCCGCCAGCCGACGCGACGCCGACGGCTGGGTGGTCAGCAGTTCCTTGGCGGCGGCGCCGATCGACCCGTGCCGGGCGACGGCTTCGGCCAAGGCCAGGTCCTCCACGCTCAGACGGGAGCTCATGCTCCCAGTGTATGAGCGCGGCCGGTCGGTCGCTCTCTACCGGCCGGGACGCGTCCTCCGCATGATCAACGACATGAGGAGACCCCTGCTGTTGTTGACCGTGATCACCTTCGTCACCTGGATCGGCGCGCGCATGACCGCGGTCGCCCTGCCGCTGGTCGCGCTGGCGGAGACCGGGGAGGCGTGGACGACCGGGCTGGTGGGCGGGTTCGCCGGGCTGCCGCTGCTGACGGCGGCCTGGTGGGGCCGCGGGCTACGCGAGCGGCTGACCTCCGGACCGGCCCTGGCGGTCGTGACCGCGGTGAACGCCGCCGGTCTGGCCATCGTCCCGGTCGCCGCGCTGATCGGGCGGGTCGACGCGGTCGCGCTGTGCCTGTCGGGCCTGGTCACCGGGACGGCGGGCGCGCTGCTAGGCCCGGCGCAGCGGGCGCTGGTCGCCGACTTCGCCGACGCGCACGCCGCCCGTGGGGGCCGATCGGGCCCGGCGAAGTGGCTGGCCTGGCAGGATCTCGCCCACCGCGTCTCGATGGTCTTCGCACCGCCGCTGGGGGCGTGGCTCGTCGTCGCGGTCGGCACGGGACCGCTGCTGTGGTGCGAGACCGCCGCGATCGCCGTCGCCGCCGTCGTGATGCTCGCCGTGCCCGCCGCCGGCCGACGGCGTGGACGGGTCCCGAGCGGCGAGGAGAGGGTCCCGGCCGGGGACGTGCTGCGCTCCCGGCCCCAGATCGCCGCCGGTGTCGTCATGGGCGGGATAGGCGGTGTCTGCTGGTTCGGTTTCAGCCTCGGCCTGGCCGTCCTCGGCGTGGAGTACGACCGGCCCGGCGCGCTGATCGCCGCCGGGATGAGCGGTTACGGCATCGCCTCGGTGATCGGGTCCCTGCTGGTGCCGATGGTCGTGGATCGCCTGCCGCGCATGGCGATGCAGGTCGTCTCCTGGACCGGTCTCGGCGTGGCCTTCGCGCTCCTGCCGATGGCCGCGCCGAACGTGGCGGGCGTCGCCGCCGTGGCGGCGCTGGGTGGTGCGATGGCGCCGTGGGGGATCGCGGCACTGAACGCGCTGATCGGGGAGCAGACCTCGGGAGCGGCCCGCAGGACCGCTTTCACGGTGGAGACGGTGCTGCACTCCGGCGGGGCCTCGCTCGGTCTGCTCGCCGGGGGCGCGCTGATCGGCTGGGTCGGCGCCGCGCCGATGATGGTCGCGACCGGCGTTCTGCAGGTGCTGGCGGCGATCGGTGGAGCCGCGTGGGCGTGGAGGGTTCGCG
This sequence comes from Phytomonospora endophytica, assembly GCF_014202425.1. Classification (GTDB taxonomy): domain Bacteria; phylum Actinomycetota; class Actinomycetes; order Mycobacteriales; family Micromonosporaceae; genus Phytomonospora; species Phytomonospora endophytica. The sequence continues at coordinate 258,076 of NZ_JACHGT010000008.1, forward strand.
GCGCGAGCGACGTGATGCCCGCGCGGCACCGGCTGACGCGAGAAGGCGTTCCGCGCTGAAGCCGCGGCGTGTCCGGCTTGGCGAAGAGGCGGGCACTTCGCGGTCGTCGACGAGGCCCGCCGCCTGCGCGTCCCGTTCGCCGGGCTTTGCCCCGACAACGCGCTACTTTCGGGCCCGCCTCGCCGGGACCGGCCGTCCTGTTGCAAGATCGGTTCCGACGCCGGTCGCGACAGCGCCGGATCGTGAACTCCTCGATGGAACGAGCACCGCCATGACGCAGCACGACCACCCCGAGACCGACGTGCTCATCGTCGGGGCCGGTCCCGCCGGTCTCATGCTCGCCGCCGAACTGCACCTGGCCGGGGTGCGTCCGCTGGTCCTGGAGCGCAAGCCCCGGCGCCGCGACGTCCCCAAGGCCGGTGGCCTCGGCGGGCAGATCCTGGAACTGCTGCGCTACCGGGGTCTCCTGGAGCGCTTCGAGGCGGCGTGCACCGAGCCGGTCCCGCCCCCGCGTTTCCCCTTCGGCGGAGTGCACGTCGACCTCACGGCCCTGACCGACACGCCGATGCATGCCCTGCCGCTTCCGCAGCAGCGGCTCGAACTGCTCCTCGACGAGCGGGCCGCCGAACTCGGCGTCGACGCCCGTCGCGGTCACGGCGTCGTCGGCATCGAGCAGGACGAGACCTCGGTGACCGCGGAGGTGCTCGGCCCCGACGGGACCTACCGGATCACCGCCCGCTACCTGGTGGGCTGCGACGGGGCGCGCAGCCGGGTCCGGGCCGCGGCGGACATCGCCTTCCCCGGCATCGACTATCCCGAGGTCAACCGTCTCGCCCAGGTCACCCTGCCCGCCGAGGTGTCCATCGGCGCCGACGGGGCCCTCGACGTCCCCGGCTTCGGCACGGTCAGCGGTGGCTTCACCCGCACCGAGCGCGGCCTGTTCGGGATGGCCGCCTCGCCGGACTCCCCGGTCGTGGCGCTGTACACGATCGAGGACGAGGAGACCGAGTACGACGACGACGTCCCGATGACCCTGGAGGAGGTCGGCGACAGCATCGAGCGCGTGCTCGGCGCTCGCGTGCCGCTCGGCGAGGCCAAGCGCCTGTCGCGGTTCACCTTCAAGGCCCGCCAGGCCGAGAACTACCGCGCCGGACGCGTCTTCCTCGCCGGTGACGCCGCGCACCTGTTCCCCGCCACCGGCATCGCGATCAACGCGGGGATGCTCGACTCCGTCAACCTCGCCTGGAAGCTCGCCGCCGAAGTGAACGGTGACGCGCCCGACGGGCTCCTGGAGACCTACCACGCCGAACGCCACCTCGCCGGGGCCCGCACCATGCTCCACACCCAGGCCCAGGTGGCCCTGCGGCGAGGCCAGGACCGGGCCGCCGAGGCGCTGCGCGAGGTCTTCCAGGAACTGCTCGGCGACGAGCCGGCCCAGCGCCGCATGGGAGCCCTCCTGTCGGGCGCCGACATCCGCTACCCCATGCCGGGGGCCTCCCCGCACGCCCTCGCCGGGACCTTCGCCCCCGACCTCACCCTGCACACCGACCAGGGCACGACCAGCGTCGCCGAACTCATGCACGAGGCGCGCCCGGTGCTCCTGGATCTCGCCGACCGCGCCGAACTCCGCGACGTCGCCCGCGACTGGGCCGACCGCGTGCGGGTGTGCACGGGGAAGACCGGCGAGCGGACGGCCGACGCCGTCCTCATCCGCCCCGACGCGCACATCGCCTGGGCCGCCGAGACCGGTGAGGACGCCGAGTCGGCGGCTCGCGGGCTGCGTGAGGCGCTGACCGCGTGGTTCGGGAGCCGCTAGAAACGACGTGCGGGCCGGGGTGACCCGGCCCGCGACCGTTCAGAGCATCTCGCCCGACACCCTGAAGCCGCCCCACGACGGGTCCCACACGGGTGCCGTGCCCTGGCAGTCGTTGATCGGCGCGCCGAGGAACTCCCACTGCCAGAAGAAGCGGTCGCGGCGGCCGTCGTCGAGGACCGTGAACGCCACCTTCTTCCCGGTCAGGTCGGTGACGCCCTGCCCGGGGATGTCGGCGCTGCCTTCGGTGATGACACCCGTGGCGACCGCGACGTCGCCGCCGACGGCCAGACACGTGATGTCGCCGTTGAAGGCGGCGACGAAGCCGCCGTCGGGCTTGCGGTGCGACACGTCGAAGGTCCCGGTCGTTCCGCGCGCCTCGATGTCGAAGGCGACGGCGTCGCCGGCCCACTGGCCGAAGGCCGCGGGCAGGTTTCCGCCCGCCGATCCGGACAGCCGCATCTCTTTCGACGCCGGCGATGACGCGTTGGGGCCGGCGGGGCTCGCGCCCGCTCCGGCGACGGCGGTCGTCGCGAGCGCGACGCCGATCGTCGCGGCGGCGGCGAAGCGCCGAAGCCGCCGGTGGGATCGCTTTCGCTTGTCGGACATGGTTTCTGGCCTCTCCGTAGACGGTCAGGCCAGCATCGCGCCGGGACGGGTCCAGGCGCCTCGCTCCGGTGGGGCGGTCGGCTCCCCCTGGTGGGGGAATCCCGCCCCACCGGAGCGCGCGGTCACAGCGAAAGGGTCCAGCTGTCGATGTAACCGACGTCGGCCAAGGCGTCGTCGGACACGCGCAGCTTCCACTCGCCGTCGGCGGTCTCACCGGACAGGTCGACCTCGAAGACCCGGTCGAGGTTGTCGGCGCTGCCTCCCACGCGGTTGTGCAGGACGAAGGGCGTCCCGTCAGGCGCGATGAGGGTCACGACCAGATCGCCGATGTAGGTGTGGACGATGTGCACCTCGACGGTCGCGCCGGGCAGGGCCGCCCCCGGGCAGCCGGTGATGGTCACCGGGCTCTCGACCGTGCCGCGGTCGGAGATCGGGTAGTCGGCGTCGTTGGTCCGCGCGCAACTCGCGGGCCGGGCGATGGTCAGCCCGTACGTCGCCGAGCGGCTCCCGAAGAGGCCCTGCGCCTTGACGACAACGGCGTAGGCGCCGCTCGGGGTCGTCGCGGACGTCGTGATCGTCAGCCACGACGACATGCCCGACAGCAGGTACTTCGGCGCGAACTTCGCCGCGGCGCCGGTGGGCAGGCCCGACGCCGACAGGGCCAGCGGCTGCGGGATGCCCGCGGTGGTCTTGGTGCTCACCTTGATCTTCAGGGTTCCGCCGGGGTCGACGGTGCCCGCGTTCGGTGTCACCGCGACCGAGAAGTCCAGCAGCGGCGGGCGGATCGCGCCGAGGTGGAGGAGCCTGTTCGGCGAACCCGTGCCCGCGTCGGTGACGAGGTCGGGGGTCGCGTCGGCGACGAGTGCGTCGCGGATCTGTCGCGGCGTGTAGCCCGGGTGCGCGCCGAGGACGAGGGCGGTGGCGCCGGCGACGTGCGGTGCGGCCATGGACGTGCCGCTGATGGTGTTCGTGGCGTTGTCGGAGGTGGCCCAGGCGGAGGTGATGTTGTGGCCCGGCGCGAAGAGGTCGAGGCACGTGCCGTGGTTCGAGAAACTCGCGCGGGAGTCGTCGGACGCCGTCGCCCCGACGGTCACGGCGTCCGGGGTGCTCGACGGTGAACCGGCGCAGGCGTCGGCGTCGCTGTTGCCCGCCGCGACGGTGAACGCCACGCCGTCGGCGATCGCGCCGGTGACGGCGTCGTTGGTGGCCTGGTCGTAACCGCCGCCGAGGCTGACGTTGGCGACGGCGGGCTCACCGGCGTCGTGATCGCCCGCGACCCAGTCGATCCCGGCGATGACACCGGCGTAGGAGCCGCTGCCGCCGCAGTCCAGGACACGCACTCCGACGAGCGTGACCTCTTTCGCGACGCCGTAGGAGGTGCCGCCGAGTGTTCCCGCGACGTGGGTGCCGTGACCGTTGCAGTCGGCGGCGTCCCCGTCGCCGTCGACGGTGTCGATCCCCGAGACCGCCCGGCCGCCGAAGTCGGTGTGCGTCATCCGGATCCCGGTGTCGACGACGTAGGCGCGCACACCCGCGCCCGCGTTCGGGTAGGTGTAGGAGTTGTCGAGCGGCAGGTTCCGCTGGTCGACGCGGTCGAGTCCCCACGACGGGGTCGGCGACTGGGTCCCGGTCAGGCCGACCGTGCGGTTCTGCTCGACGTAGGCGACGGCCGGGTCGGCGGCGAGCCGGGCGGCGTCGGCCTCGGACATGGTGGCGCTGAAACCGTTCAGCGCGTGGGTGTAGACGTCGTCGACGTCGGCGCCGTAGCTCCCGGCGAGGGAGTGCGCCTCGGTCGTCGTCACGTCGTGCAGCACGACGATGTAGGACCCGGCGATCGCCGTGGCCGCGCCGGAATGCCTGATCTCACCGGTCTCCGGTGCCGCCGGGGCGGGTGACGCGAAGCCGCCGATCGCGGCGGCCAGGACGGCGGCGGCGACGACGGTCCGCCGGGCAACGGTTAAAGGGCTGGGGTGCATGGCTTCTCCTTGAGGGTTTCGGGCATGCGGGGACCACGACGCGGCGCGCTGGATGTTCGTGGATCCGCTCGGGCAGGGCGGGTCGCGCGCGGCAGGCGACCGTCGCGACGTTCGAAACGGGCGCTCACGGGCCCGTGGACGAAGAGTCGCCCAGTGCTCGCACAGGGTCAAGGAAAGCGTCGGATAATTGGCGGAAGTGCTGGTGGGTCGCACATTCGAGTGCGTCGAGGGTCCTACGTCGACTCGCGGCGGTGATCGGGGTCCGTCGCCCGATCCAGCAATACCGCGTCGTGTGCGTTGACGATGAGCAGGCCGGGATCGCCGCGGCCGTGGAGCTCGGCCAGCGCCTCGTGGTTGGCGCGCACGCGTTTCCAGTCGTGGGCGACCAGGCGCTCCTGCAGGCCCAGCAGCGTCGGCTGGCGTCGTCCACTAAGGACATTGTGGTGGTAGAAGGCGTCGCCGGCGTGCAGGATCAGGCCGACGCCGGTGTCGACCGCCACGGCCGCGTGCCCGCGCGTGTGTCCGGGCAACGGGATCAGGGCGATGTCGGCGCCGATGCCGTCGAGCGGGCGGACGGCCGCGAATCCGCGCCAGGTGTCGCCGGTCGGCTCGTAGGTGGTGACCCGGGGTTCGGGACCCGGGCCGGCCGGGTGGTAGCGGCTGCGTTCGAGGAGCGTGCGCCGGGTGTCCGCGGCGGCCCGTTCGCCCGCGGTGACGTGGATCCGGGCGCGCGGGAAGTCGGCGGCACCGCCGATGTGGTCGAAGTCGAGGTGGGTCACGACGATGTGCGCGACGTCGGCGGGGTCGAGCCCCAGCCGCTCGATCCGGCGGACGGCGGTTCCGCCGGGATCCAGTGCCGGGCGGGCGATGTGGCGGTAGGGGCCGATGCGGCCTCGCGGATCGGCGATGTCGGCGAGGCCGATGCCGCTGTCGACGAGGATCAGCTCGCGCCCGGTCTCCACGAGCAGGACGTGGGTGACGAGGCGGGTGCGCGCGAGGCGCATCGTGCCGCAGTTGAGGTGGTGGACGCGCATCAGGTGGCGAGGTCGCTCGGGGGCGTCGTGGTCAGCAGGCGCGGATCGGGCTCGCCGGAAAGGCTCGCCAGACCGCGCAAGGCGCGCAGGGCGGTCAGCCAGGTCCTCGGGCGCTTGACGGAGACGCCGCCGAGGAGCTGCTTGAGCATCGTGAGACTGTCGAAGTAGACGCGCTCGCAGACGAGCCGTTCGTCATCGTCGAAGATGAAGTAGCCGGTCATCCGCACCCGGAACGGCCGCCCGGTCGCCGGAATCCCGCCCAGCGGGCCGCGATGTGTTCCCTGAAGCCAGAACTCGACGATGACGGCGTCGGCGCTGTGCCGCAGCTCGATGATCTCGTGGTGCTGGTCGGGGAACGCCGTCCGCGTATCGCGGTAGTAGCCGCGGACCGCCGAGTCTCCATCATGGACGGTGAGCGTGGGGACGATCTCGTAGTGTGGGTGGGGGAACGTCGACAGGACGTCGTCCCACTGCTGGACGACCTCGTCGCGGAAGTGGTCGAGGACGAGCCGCTCGCGGGCGCGCAGCACCTCGGCGTCGGGAATGGCTAAGCGGTGCAAGGGATCCACCTCATCGTCGGCGTGGATTACCCACGCTGTGGGTTTTCTGCGCCGAACCTTAATCCACACCGTGGGTTTCGGGCAAGGGCGGGCATGATGGCCGGGTGACCCCATCGAGGACCCGCCCGCGAGGACGGCCGCCGAAGGGATCGACCGCGCTCACCCGCGCGGCGATCCTCGCCGCGGCCGTCGCCGTCATCGACACCGACGGCGTCGAGGCCGTGAGCATGCGCGCGGTCGCCGCCCGCCTCGGCGTCGACGCCAAGAGCCTCTACCACCACGTCGACGGCAAGGACGGCCTGCTCGACGCCGTCGCCGAGCACGTCCTCGCCGGGTTCACGATCCCCGCGCCGACCGGCTCGCTCCGCGTCGACCTGCTCGCCCTCGCCCGCGACTTCCGCCGCGACGCCCTCGCCCACTCCCGCGCCGCCGCCCTCGTGCTCACCCGCCAGGCCGAGTCACCGGCCGCGCTGGCACCGGTCGAAGCGGTCCTGGAAACCCTGCGTGGCGCGGGTTTCCCGCCCGGGGAGTCGGTGCGTCTGCTGCGATCCCTGCTGGCACTGGTGATCGGGACGCTCCTGCGTGAGGTCGACGCCGGCCCGACCTTCGGAGTCGGTGACATCGAAGGGATCGGGCGCCGCCGGGCGGCCCTGGAGGAGTCCGGTTTCGCGCGGCTCGCCGAGGCCGCGACGGAACTGGCGCGCTGCGACCACGAGCGCGAGTTCGAGTTCGCGCTCGGACTGATGGTGGACGCGGTCGTGCTGAGGGCCGAGACGCGACAGGGCTCCGGACCGTGAACCCACCGCCGACGGGGGTGTCCTCAGCCGCCCAGTACGCCCCGCGCGTAGCCCGCCGACACCGCCGCCGCGCGGTCGTTCACGCCGAACTTCGCATAGATGTGCAGCAGGTGCGTCTTGACCGTCGCCTCGCTGATGAACAGCGCGGCGGCGACCGCGCGGTTGGAGTTCCCGCCCGCCACCAGTTCCAGCACCTCGCGCTCACGGGCGCTGAGGGCCGACGGCGAGCCGGTCCGGAGCCGGCCGATCACGCGCGCGGCGACGCTCGGGGAGAGCACGCTCTCGCCTTTGGCCGCCGCGCGGACGGCGGTGAAGAGATCCTGACGCGGGGTGTCCTTGAGCAGGTAGCCGACCGCACCGGCCTCGATCGCGGGGATCACGTCGGCGTCGGCGTCGTAGGTGGTGAGCACGAGGACGGGCGTGGTGGGATGGAGTCGGCGGATCCGCCGGATCAGTACCGCCCCGGAGGGTTCGGGCATGCGCAGGTCGGTCAGGACGACGTCGACCTCGGTGTTGGCCAGCAGGGTCAGCGCCTCGGCGCCGCCGGCGGCTTCGCCGACGACCTCGAAATCGGCCTGGGTCGCGAGCATGCCGCGCAGGCCGTCGCGGACGACGGGATGGTCGTCGGCGATCAGGAGACGCAGCGGCGGCGTCACAAGGCGACCCCGGTGAGCGGGATGCTGACGCTGACGGCGGTTCCGTTGCCGGGCGACGATTCCACCCGTACGTCGCCGCCGAGCGAGTGTGCGCGCTGGCGCATCGCCTTGAGGCCGAAGCCCCCGGTGACGGTGGCGGTGAAGCCGCGGCCGTCGTCGCGGATGTCGAGCACGACCAGGTCCTCCATGTACGAGAGTGTGACGCCGAGCTGGGCGGCACCGGCGTGCCGGGCGGCGTTGGACAGTCCTTCCTGACAGGCGCGCAGGACGGCCTCGTCGACGTCGGCGGGCAGCGCCCGCGGTGTCCCGGTGACGGCGAAGGCGGCGGCGGTGTCGTGCCGCAGCCGCCAGGTCTCGACCTGGGCGGCCAGCGCGCCAGGTCCTTGGCGATGCCGAGCCGGCGACTGTCCGATGTGGGCTCCGCCTCGGCCGTCTCCAGCTGGGTGACGATGCCGACGCCTGTTCGGAGACTCCATCGTGGAATTCCGGCGGCCCGCCCGAATCGGCCCGCCGGTCGACCGGCGGGCCGACCGCGGTGGACGCGCGCATCCGCCGATCGGTGGATGCGCGCGCCGAGCTCGGCCGGGTGGGCTACGGGTCGAGGTCGTCGCCGTCAGAGCTCGGCGTAGAGCGCGACACCGTTCCCGTCGGGATCGAGGACGAGGGAGAAGCGGCGTCCCCAGGGAGCGTCGTAGGGCTCGACGGAACCCTTGACGCCGGAGGCGACGAGCTCGGCGTAGAGCCTGTCCACCTCGGCGGGCGAGCCGCAGTCGAAGGCGACGGTCATGGCCGGGCCGTTGGTGGCGGGCAGGTAGCTGGAGCCGTCGCCCTGGATCATGGCGAGGTCGTCCCAGACGAGCTCGACGCCGTTGCCCAGGTCGTAGTGGACGGACTCCTCGGTGTCGGCCTCGGCGGGGATGTCGAAACCGATCCTGCGGTAGAAGGCGAGGGACGCGGCCATGTCGGCGACGATGAACTCGACGGCGGTCATCTTGTAGCGGGGTGGCATGGCGACAGCCTAGGTAAAGATCATCTCGGTTTGTTAACGATGCGCCGGGGCGGGCGCCGATGCCGCGTCGGCGGGGGCGTGCGAGAGAGTGCCGGTATGGCTTGGTACACGATCGAGCACGCCTGCGGGCATGTGGTGGAGCGGCGGCTGAACGGTACGAAGGTGCTCGGTGAGCGGGAGGCGGCCGCCGAGCGGCTCGCGGAGGGACCGTGCCGTGACTGCCGTCGGCGGGAAAGGGACGCGGCGGCGGTCGAGGCGATGGCCGCGGCGGAGGACGCGGGCGACTGGCCGGTGCTCACCGGCGGCGAGCGGCAGGTGGAGTCGGCGCGGCGGATCCGGCACGAGGCGGCCGAGCAGGTCCGGAGCTGGGAGCACGGCGTGGATCCGGAGCGGGCGGAGGTGGTGGTCCCGCTGCTGCTGAGGGCGGTGGCGCGGCGGGACGCGGCGGCGTGGTGGAACGACCGGCGCGGAACCGACTGGACACGGACCCTGCGAGCGGAGCTGACCGCCGCCGAGCTGGAGCGGGTGGAGGGCTGGACGCGGGAGACGTGATCCCTACGGTCCGTGCGAGGCGGTGAGGAAGTCGAGGACGAGCGGACTCGCCTCGGCGCGGAACTCCTCGAAGTAGGCGTGCCTGGCGCCGGGGATCAGCCGCAGCAGAGCGCCGGGGATGCGGTCGGCGAGGAGCGGTGCGTTGGCCACGGGGTTGAGCAGGTCGTCGGTGCCGTGGACGACCAGGGTGGGCGCGCCGATGCCCGGCAGGAGGTCCCAGGCGTCGTGCCGGTTGCTGGCGGCCAGATGGTGCCGCCGGGAGTGGGCGGGCATGTCCGGGTCGCCCAGGGTGTGGTGCGGGCCGGGGTGGCCGGCGAGCCAGCCGGGCGTGTACATCAGCTCCAGCAGGGCCCGCCGGACCGTTTCGGGTTCGGGCCGGGCGAGGGAACGGCGGACGTCCATGCCGCGCTCGACGCCGTGCGGGCCGCCGGGCGAGGTGCAGCCGAGGACCAGGGCGCGCACCCGGCCGGGGTGACGGGCGGCGAGCTGCTGGGCGACGCGGCCGCCCATGGAGGTGCCGTAGACGTCGGCGCGGTCGATGCCGAGCTCGTCGAGGACGGCGACGACGTCGTCGGCGAACAGCTCGGTGCTGTGCGGACTGTCGGGCTTGCCGCTGGCGCCGGTGCCCCGGTAGTCGAGGGCGAGGGTGGCGCGAGCGGGGTGGAAGTCGCCCCGGACGGCGTCCCACCAGCGGTGGTCGTTCGCCTGGCCGGCCAGCAGGACCAGCGGCTCACCGGTGCCGCGGAGGCTGTAGGCGATGCGGGTCCCGTCGGGTGCTGTCGCATGGGTCATCAGCGGGGAGATTACGCGTCCGCCGAGGGCTCCGGGTGGCGCCGCCACCCGTCACCCGGTGAGCCACACCTGCTCGTCCCCCGTGCCGCAGGACGCGAGGCCGGGGCTCTGGTAGACCCTCGACTCGTCCTTCTTGCCCTTGCCGTGACCGTTCCCCTTACCCTTGCCGTGCCCCTTGCCCTCGCCCGTAGCGTCGACCTCGTCCTGGGTCGTTTCGGCCACCGACAGGCAGCGGCCGGCGTACGTCGTGCTCTCCATGCGCCAACGGTCGCGCCCCTCATCGGCGCCGAGCCACGTGACGGCCCAGCCCTCGGTCCGGTCGCAGGCCCTGGCCTCGATCCGGGCCTCCGCCGCGGCGAGGCAGCGGCGCTCGCCGTCCTCGTCGAGGGCGAGGAGGTACGTGCCGTCGGCGCCGGAGAAGCTGATCGTCGCGGCCGGACCGCAGTCGGCGAGCCGCACCTCGGACTCCACGTCGAGGCACTGCCCCGTGGAGGCGCTGGTGACGCGCGAGTCGGTGGGGGTGGGCGGCACGTCGGTGGTGCCGGCGACGGTCGTGCCGGACGCGGTGGCGTCGGCGTCTTCGGTGTTCGGCGGGGTGGCGATCCTCCACACGACCAGCGCGGCGACGACGACCAGCGCGGCCGCGGCGATCGCACCGGTGCGCAGGCGGTGTGTTCCCGCCGGTGACGCGTCGTCCCGGCAGGCCGCGGCGAACGCGGCCGCCGACGCGTACCTCCGCTCGGGTTCCTTGGCCAGCGCCTTGCTCACCACCGTGGCCGCGGCCGCGGGGACCTCAAGGGGAAGCGGCGGAGGCGGTCGCAGGAGATGCCCGGCGACGATCGCGGCGGTCGACTCCCCGTTGAAGGGCGCCTCACCGGCGAGGCATTCGTGGGCGACCACGCCCAGCGCGTAGATGTCGGCGGAAGGGCCGATCTCCACACCGGAGAGCTGCTCGGGCGCGGCGTACCTGATGGTGGCCAGGATGCTCCCGGCGGCGGTGAGCGTCGCCTCGCCCTTGACCCGGGCGACCCCGAAGTCGACGAGCGTGACGCGGTCGTCCTCGCCGACGATGATGTTGTCGGGCTTGACGTCCCGGTGCACGATGCCCGCCAGGTGGGCCGCGTCGAGCGCGTCGGCGGCCTGGGCGAGCATCGACATCGCCCGGTCCGGTTCGAGCCGGCCCTCCTCGTCGAGCAGCGCCGCGAGGGTCACGCCCGGGACGTGCTCCATCACCAGGAAGGCCAGGGGGCGCCCGTCCTCGCCGACGGTCTCCACGGCGTCGTAGATGCCGACCACCCCCGGCACCCGCAGGGCCGCGACGGTGCGGGCCTCGGCGGCGAAGCGCTCGCGGAAGGTGGCGTCCTGGGCGAGGCCGGGGCTGAGGATCTTCACGGCGACGACGCGATGCAGCCTGGTGTCCTCGGCCCGCCACACCTCGCCCATGCCACCCGTGGCGATGTGCGCGTCGAGCCGGTAGCGGCCGACGAGAACCTGACCGGGCAAGGGGGACATCGGACTCCATGGGTCGGTGGGCACGTCCTGTGCGGATGGACTCCGCCAGGAGTCCCATACCCGGTTTCGCGGGATTGGATGCCGTGTCGTGGCGGGTCGTCGCCGAACCGTGTGGGTGAGCCGTGATCCGTGCGTGGACCGGCTCAGCGGAACCTGTCCGGCCGGCAACCGGCGAGTTCGGGGGCCGGCCGGCCGGTGAGGATCTCGTCGGCGGCGAGGCGGGCGGCCGCGGCGGCCAGGGTGATCGCCGAGTGCATCACGGCGACGTACAGGCCGCGGGTCCCGGCGGGGCGGCCGATGACGGGTTCGCCGTCGGCCGGCATGGGGCGTCGGCCGATCTCGACGGAGACGACCTCGGTGTCGTCGGCGTCGGTGAAGGAGGCGGCGAAGCGGTCGCGGACACGGCGGGCCGTCGCCATGAGCGCGGCCCGGTCGGTCTCGCCGTGGTGGTTCGTGGGGGCCAGGATCGTGCCGTCGTCGAGCTGGCGGGCCTCCAGCGACGGTGTCGCGACGATCGTGCGGACCAGGCCGGGTTTCGCGCGCAGCCGGACGAGGACGGCGGGCGACGACTCGACGGGCAGGTCGACGCCGACGGTCGAACACAGCGCGGCGGCGCCGGTGCCGGCGGCCAGGACGACGGTCTCGGCGGGCACGACACCGTCGCCGGTGCGGACACCGTGGACGGTGCCCGCGTGGTGGTCGAGGCCCGTGACCTCGGTTCCGGTCAGGACCCGCGCGCCTCGGTCGCGCGCGGCGGCGACGAGGAGTTCGGTCGCCGCGAGCGGGTCGAGCGCGGCGTCCTCCGGGCGGTGGACGGCCTCGGCGGGGGGATGGCGCAGATGCGGTTCGAGGGCCGTGACGTCGGTCGTGCGCGTGCCCGGGGAGTCGTCGAAGCCGTCCCAGCTGACCGAACCCGTCCAGCGGATCGCCAGCCCCGGAAGCTCGGTCTCCAGGCGCCGGTACTCGTCGAGCGCGAGGTGGCGCAGCGGCGCCGACGGCAGGTCGCTGACGCGCGGCCGCCCGATCCACGCGAAAGACGCGCGCGTCGCGCCGGAGCCGGGCGAGCCCGCGTCGACCAGCACGACGGGCCGGCCGCGCCCGGCCAGGCGGTAGGCCAGGCACGCGCCGACTATGCCGGCGCCGACCACGACAATGCTGCGATCCGTCATCGGGCTGTTCTACCAAGCGGCGTGACGGCGGGGAAGGAGGTATTGACCGAGGGACCAGAATGCCTTCGAGGCGTTCGTTCCCGTGTCCCGACCGGAGGTTTCCGTTCATGCCCTTCGACATCGCACGTGTCGATACCTTAGCGCTGCCCGAGCGGGTTCTCGACGAGTACTGCGCGTTGATGACGGCGGCGTTCCCGGTGGACCAGCCCTACGCCGCCGTCCCGGGCCGTGCGGCGATGATCGAGAACATCCGGCCCGCGGTTCCCGCCCCGGAGACCTCGGTCTGGCTGGCGCGTCGCGGGGACCGGGTCCTGGGTTACGCCAAGGTCGAGCCGCTCACCGGCGCCAACGCCGCGATCGTGGGACTCATGGTGCGGGTGCACCCGGAGTTTCGCCGGCAGGGCATCGGCACGGCCCTGATGCGCGCGATCGCACCGCGCCTGGGCGACGGCGGCCGCACCAACGTCACCGGCGGCGCCGATGAGGGCGGCCCCGGCCACGCGTGGGCGGTCGGTCTCGGCTTCGCGGTGACCGCCGGTTTCCGCAAACAGCGCCTCGACCTGGCCGAAGCCGACCGCGGGCGGTGGGATGTCGCGCCGGTACCGGGTTTCGTGTCGCGGGCGTGGGGCGAGCAGGCTCCCGAGGAGCTGCTCGCCGAGTACGCCACCGCCAGAAACGCCATCCACGACCGCCCCAGGACCGAGACCTACGACGCACCACAGTGGACCCCCGAGGGCATCCGCGCCCACGAACGCGAACAAGACCGGCTCGGTGTCGAACAGCGCGTGCTCGCCGCCGTCGAAGAACCCACCGGGAAGGTCGCCGGGCTGACGATCGTGGAGTTCATGCCCGCGCGCCCCAGCCTCGCCATGCAACGCGACACCGCCGTCCTGGCCGCCTACCGGGGCAAGGGACTGGGACTGTGGCTCAAGGCCACGATGCTCACCGAACTGGCACGCGACCGCGCCGACCTGACCACCGTGATCACCTCGACCTCGCGCGACAACGTCCACATGGCCCGGATCAACACCGCCCTCGGCTTCGAGGAACCCGCCACCATGCTGGTCTTGGAGCACTCCGTGGAGGACGTGGTCGCGCGACTGGGAGGGTGAGGGTTTCCCGTCGTCGTGCACCGGGCGGTCCTCGCTCCTCGTGTGTCGGCCGGGAATCCCGTCGGTGTCCTGGGAGAAGAACGTCGCACCGAAGTCGGTGATCCCGCCGCTGCCGCCGTACAGGACGGTGAAGGCGCCCGCACCCGCGTCAGCATCGAGTACCGCGAGGTCGCCAGGCCGGTGGTGGAACCGGGGGACACGTACACCGAGCCCGCCCGGGCGCGCCGACGGCCAGATCGTCGCGGGCGTCGGCCGCGCCAAAGCGGTCGCCGTCCTCGTTGCTTCCGGGAACGCCTTCGGTGTCCTGGTGAACAGGGGGTGGCGCTCCCTTAACCGCCACTCCGGCTTCAACCGCGCTCGCCCACCCCAAGCGGAACATTCCGGCGATAAGCGCCGATATTCATCCTAAATCGTGTAAATAGGGAGGGTTAGCCCGAAAATCCGATCGCAGCCGGAGGTCGTCATCAACGCGCCACGTTCTGGAACACGCGGACTCGGTCGGGAGGGTCGCCTCCGGCGATACCTCGGGCTCCTGCTGGCGGTCCTGGTCGCGGCGGGGGTGGCGATCGTTCCGGCGACGCCGGCGTGGGCCGCGGTCGTCGGCATCGCCAAGTCGACGACGGGCGTCCCGGCCGGCGGGGTGGAGCCGGGCGGCACCTTCGACTACGTCATCCGCGTCGACTGCACGTCGCTGGCGGACGACTGCGAGAACGTCACCGTCACCGACACCCTCCCCGAGGAGTTCGACTACGACCTCGTCCCGGGCACCTACACCTGGTCGGGGGGCCCGGACACCGATCCTCCGGGCGGGACGGTCTTCCCCGGCGTCGCGCAGTACACCTACACCTACGACGACTCCACCCGTGAGCTCAGCGTCACGGTCCCGAGTGTCCCGGCCGGTACGTCCGCCTCGGTGCAGATCGGCGCGACGCTCCCGTCGGACACCGAGGTCCCCGACGGCACGGTCGTCCCCAACACCGCCACCGTCACGGCGGACAACGCCCCCTCGGCCAGCGACGACGTCGACGTCCCGGTGAACGTCCCGGTCAACGTCGACGTCACCGCCACCAAGGACTGGCAGGACGGTTCGGCGCTGGCGGCCTCCGGTGAGGCGAGCACGATCACGCTCGGCGTCACCAACGCCTCGACCGGCGCGTCGGACGTCTCCAGCATGACCCTGACCGACCAGACCACCGGCACGCCCGACGGCGACCCGTGGAACTACTTCACCCTCACCGGCTTCGGCGACGTCACCTACCCCGACGGCGCCGACCAGGTCCAGGTCCTCTACTGCACGCTTCCCTATGCGCAGGTCTGCGGTGACGGCGACTGGACGGAGGGCGCGGTCCAGACCGGTTCGCCGCTCCAGCCCGACGCGGGTGTCGACCTGGCCCAGGTGACCGGCGTCCAGTTCGTCTTCTCCAGCTCCACCGGCGGCGAGATCCCCAACGGGGCCTCCGGAAACGTCGCCTTCGAGATGACCCTCCGCGACACCGAGCGCGCCGACGACTCCGTCCCGATCGAGCCCACGACGACGCAGACGGTGACCAACACCGCGACCCCGTCGATCACCGTCCCCGACGGCACCACCGACGGCGATCCGGCGAGCGACACCTTCCAGATCGTGCCGAACATCGCCAAGATCGACGTGCAGAAGCAGTGGTTCGCCGACGCCGACGGCGACTATGTCGCCGACAACCCGCCGTCGGCGCCCGGGCAGCGGCGGTGGCCGGTGTCGGCCGTTGTCGACGCGACCAACAACTCGCCGTTCCCGGTCGAGACGATGACCGTCCGCGAGCCCTCGGTCTCCAACCCGCAGAGCGGCCTGGAGTACATGGACCTCACCCAGCTGCGGCTGGAGTTCCCGGAGGGCGCGGAGACCGCGGCCCTCACCGTCACCTGCGCCGACGGCTCGCTGGTCGAGCTGAACTTCACGGCCCCGCCGACCGAGGTCACCCTCGACCGCCCGGACGACTGGACGTGCCCGGCGGGCGGCCCCGACGACCCGGACATGCAGGTCACGTCCATCGAGGTCGTCTATGCCAGCCCGCCCGGTGAGGCGACGATCGCCATCGGCGCCAAGGCCGGCCTGGACGTCCACGGCACGCTCACCGACAACGCGGTCCCCGGCGACTCGCCGTTCACGAACTGCGCCGACGCGACCGCCGTCAACTCCGGCAACGGCTCGACCTCGGCGACGGCCACGGCCTGCGCCCTGCTGACCGTCGTCGACCGCCTCGGCCCGTCCGGGCCCGGCACCAAAACCGTCAGCCAGCAGGAGCTGCCCGAGGACACGCCGATCGAGTACGACATCAGCTTCACCAACGACTCGGGTCAGTCCCTGTCGGACTTCCACCTGATCGACCCGGCCTCGGCGACCGGCGGACTCACCGACGACAGTCAGCCGTTCGCGTCGGTGCGCATCACCGAGCTGACCGTCGACTGCGGACCGGACGCGACGGTGAACCTGCTCGTCCCGGACGGTTCGGGCGGGTTCACCAGGGTCCCGCAGGACTCGGCGACCGCCGCCGACTACGAGGCGGCCCGCGGGTTCGAGGTCGCCGCGGATCCGCTCGCGGCGGGCCAGACGTGCGACGTGACCGTCGAGGTCATCCGCCGTGACGGTGTCCCGGACGGCGTCGTGATCCCCAACTGCTACATCGTCCTCGCCGGTGGCCAGCCCGCCATCAACGGCGACATCGACGCCTCGACCTCGTGCTCTCCCGACGTGGTCACCAGTCCGCCGAACAGTGCCGCGAGCCTCCAGAAGTTCATCGAGCCCGGCGAGGTCACCACACCGACCGCCGGACTCGATCCGGACCTGGCGACGGTGAAGCTGCGGGTCGCCAACACGGGCAACACGCACCTGAAGTCGCTGACCATCACCGACTTCGACGACGACGGCGCCGGCTCGGACTTCTTCCGCTCCTTCGACTTCGTCGAACTGCAGGGGGTTTCCTTCCCGCCCGGCGCCGACATGGTGCGGGTCGACGTCTGCACGACCGGCTGCGCCGACGGCGACTGGACCCTGGGAACCGCGACCACGTCGGCGACTCCCCCGCTGCCGGGAGGGGTCGCACCCGCCGACATCCAGGGCATCCGGGTGACCTTCACGTCCTCGGATCCCAAGCACAACGGGTACAACCTGACACCGGGGGAGAACTTCCCGACGAGCGGGCCCTGCGTGCAGGCGTCGGTGTGCTTCACCGTGACGCCCCGCGCGACCGACCGCGAGACCGGTGAGAAGGTCCTCGGCACGTACACCGACACCGCTTCCGGGTCCGGGGAGGCGCTCACCGACCTCGGCGGCGGCTTCGCGATCCCGCCCGTCGACGCCGACCTGAGGGTCGTCGAAGGCCGCCCGGCCATCGACGTGAACAAGGCCGTCGTCGGGTCGGCGTCGCTGGCGCCGGGCCAGATCGTGTTCTTCGATCTGACCGTCCGCAACTCCGGCACCGCCGCGCTGCCGGACCTGGAGGTGTCCGATCCGCTGCCCGACCAACTGGAGTTCGACGAGACCGCCGTCAACGGGGGGCCGTACTCGCTGACCTGGACGAACCTGCCCGACGGAACGAGCCCGCCGGTCCCGGAGGAGTTCACCGCCGAGTCGAACGGCGACGGGCGCGTCACGCGGCTGGTGTGGAAGTTCCCAGGACGCTTCGAGGTCGGCAGCGTCCTGGTCATCCGGATCGGCATGAGGATGGCGCCGGGCACACTCGCCGGGGACGTCGTGACCAACGTGATGGGCGCGGGCTCGTCGACGACCGACGACTTCGACTGCTCCGGCGCGCCGCCGGACGGGATCGTCGACGGCGACCCGTTCCTGCCCGGCCGCAACTGCACGTCCCCGGCGAAGGTGACCACGCGGGCCGGGGCGTCGTTCACCGCCCGTAAGTGGGTGGCGGGAAACCCCGAGCTGGGGTTGTACGACGTGAACCGCGAGGAGTACGTCCCGATCGACGATCCGCGGTGCCCGCACCTGACGCGCGACGGCGTCTCCTACACGCGCTACCCGTGCGTCGCCCTGGTCTACCCGGGCGAGAACTTCACGTTCCTCGCGCGGCTGACCAACAGCGGCACCTACCGGGCGGTCGACTCGCGCTTCATCGACGCGCTTCCGGCGCCCGGTGACACCGGCGTGGTCGACCCCGCCGACCGCGGGACCATGTGGGACGTGCCGCCGACGCTGGTGGCACCGCCGGAGGTCGCCGCCCCTTCCGACGGGAGCACCGCCGACACCACGCTCACCTACACCACCGACGACCCGGTCTGCGCCGACGACCTGAACCCGCCGGACTCCTGCCCGGACGGGGCGTGGACGGAGCCGTTCGACGCCGAGGCGACCGGGTTCCAGATGTACGCCGAGTTCACCGCGCCCGGACTCACGCCGGGAGGCTCGGTCGACGTCGTGTGGGAGATGACGTCCCCGGCCGACCTCGCCGAGGCCGCCGACCCGTCGATCGCGTGGAACTCCTTCGGGCACTCCGAGCTGATCGACACGCCCGGGTCGCCGACCCAGCTGGGCGCGGTCGAACCGCAGAAGGTCGGCGTCGGCCTCGTCTTCGGCGGACTGCGCGTCGACAAGAAGGTCGTCGCCGAGCCGGGCGCGACCGTGCCCGGCGGCGAGTACGAGCTCACCTACGAGTGCACGGTGACGCCGGAGACCGGCGACCCCGTCGTGGTCCGCTCGGGCACGGCGACCTTCACGCCAGACGATCCGTGGACGCTCACCGGCGTGCCCGCACACGCCTCATGCGTGATCTACGAGTCCGAGGACCAGGGCGGTGACAGCGACCACGCCAAGGGCGACCCGATCACGATCGTCGTCCCCTGGAACGCCACCGGCGAAGCGGCGACGGCGACGATCACCAACACCTTCCCGCCACCGCCGACGCCACCGACCCCGCCGACTCCGCCCGGTGGCGGTGAGACGCCCGGTCCCGACGACGCGCTGCCGGCGACCGGCGGACGACAGGGAATCGTGATCTACCTGGGAATCGCCGCGCTGCTGCTGGGCGGCGGGCTCGTGGCCCTGGTGCGGAGGCGCCGGGTCTGATCGGGAGTGGAACGTGACAGCGGCCCGCCGTTCCCCGGCGGGCCGCTGTTCGTTGTGGGGCACGTGACCCGTCACAACCGTGTCGTAGGGTCGTCGACCATGGCCTCCCCGACTCTCCTGCTCTCCTCGAAGATCCCGTCCGACTGCGGGATCGACGACTTCGACCTCGTCGCGCACGGCGGGCGCCTCCTCGCCGTCTGCGCCGACTCCGTCAGCAACGTCTACAGCTGGGATCCGGCGGCCGATCGCTGGCGGGAGCATCCGCTGGAGTCGCCTTTCGACGACCCGGACATCGACATCGTCGAGATCGTGGGAATCGCCGCCGTCGAGGCCGACGGGCGGATCGTGGTCGGCGGCGGCGCCGATCACCAGCCGTTCGCCCTGTGGGACCTGGAGACCGGCGCCGTCCGTTCGCACGCGCGGCTCGACCACGCCGGGGTCCGACGGGCTCGTGGTGGCGTCCTCGGCGGGCGTCCGGTGCTCGTCGCGGGGGACGGCAGCGTTCCGCCACGCCTGCGGATCTGGGACGCGCGCGGCGACGACGCCACCGAGCCGCCGGAGTTCCACGCCGGTTTCGAGAGCACCGGCGACGTCGCGATCGGCGAGTACGACGGGAACCCGGTCGTCGTCTGGGGCCAGGGGGACGGGACGGTCACGATGTGGGACGTGGCGAAGGGCGAGGCGAGCCACCTCCCCAGGTGCCCCGTCGGCGTCACGGGCGTCGGTATGGCGACCGTCGACGGTGAGGAGCGCGTCGTCGTCGCCGGCGAGGACCTGGTCGCGCTCGCCGATCCCCATACGGGCGAGTGGTTCGAGCCGGAACCGTCCGAAGAGGACGAGGAGTACGACGAGGACGAGGACGAGTCCGGCATCACCTGCATGGACACCGGCGTCCTCGCGGGCCGGCCGGTCGCCGTGGTCGGCACCGCCGACGGCCGCATCCAACTGTGGGACCTGACGACCCCGCGTCCCATCGGCGAACCCGCGCGGGGGCACGAGGAGGACGTCAACGCCGTCCGCGTCACCGTCCTCGATGGACGGACGGTCGCGATCACCGCCGGCCGCGACGACCACATGCGGGTGTGGGATCTGGCGCCGGTCGTGGACTGGTGACGGGGGCCGAGACGTCCGCGCGTGCGGCTCATTCGCCGCCGACCCGCCCTTCGGCGTACCGCGCCAGTCCCTCGGCCATGCCACGCATGAACTTCCGCAGGTAACCCGGCATGAACCAGGCCAGCCACCAGCTCGTCGCGTACTCGCCGCGCCAGCGGATGACGGTGCCGCCGTCCGTCGTCGGCGTCAGTTCGACGCGGGCTCGGTAGTCGCGCATCGTCGGGTTGAAGGCGTCCTCGTAGGCGAGCAGCCGGTTCTCGACCTTCTCGGTGAGGCGTTCGCCGGTGACGGTGCGGCCCGTGCGGAAGGCGCGGACGGAGCCGACGGGGTCGTCGCCGCCGGGGTCGAGGCCGACGGAGCGGTCGGCGTCGAGGGCGTCCACGGAGGACCAGCCGGGCCAGGTGGTGGCGTCGGCGAGCAGTTTCCAGACTACTTCGGGCGGCGCGCTGGTGGTGGCGGTGACGTCGTATTCGTGCACGAGGGCTCCTCGGGTCGGCGGTCGCCTCGCGACCATCCCGTCGCGGCCGCCGAGTCCGCAAGGCCGCGTGCCGTTCTGGCAAACTCACCCCATGATCGGACGCCTATTCTCCCTCGTCATCGACTGTCCCGACACCTCAGCACTCGCCGGCTTCTACGAGGAGCTGCTGGGCCTGTCACGCGTCGAGGACGGCCCGGACTACGTCGTCTCGGAGAACGCGGCGGGCACCGAGCGGCTGACCTTCCAGCGCGTCGGCGACTTCCAGCCGCCGCGCTGGCGCGACCCCGCCAGGCCCGCGCGGGCGCACCTCGACGTCCAGGTCGACGACCTCGACGTCGCCGAACCGCTCGTCCTCGCCCTCGGCGCGACGCTGCTGGAAGGTTCGGACAAGCCGATCGGCTACCGCGTCTACGCCGACCCCGTTGGGCACCCGTTCTGCCTGGTCACGCCGGAGAGCGTGGTCCTCGGAGGCTGAACCGGCGCCCTCCCGGGCGCGATTCCGCGATCGCGTGTTTCACCGTCTCCCGAAGCGGGCAATCCCATGCTGCGGAACGCCCCTCGTCCGCGCCGAATCAGGAGGCCCGCCATGACCATCGAAGGAATCATCTCCGCCATCATCATCGGTCTGATCATCGGTGCGCTCGGCCGGCTCGTCGTGCCGGGCAAGCAGAACGTCCCGATCTGGCTGACCATCGTCGTCGGTATCGTCGCCGCACTCATCGGTACCGCGATCGCGCGTGGGATCGGCGTCGCCGACACCGACGGCATCGACTGGGTCGAGATCCTCTTCCAGGTCGTGCTCGCGGCCATCGGGGTGGCCGCGGTATCCGCGGTCCGGGGACGTCGCGTCTAGGTACGCCTCACGTAGGGAAGGGGCCCGGCGACGGGCCCCTTCGTCATGCCCGGCGTGGTGCACACGGCTTCCCACCGCCGCGGATGTCTCGTGACGTCTCCACTCGCGACGGGACCCGCGGGCCCTCACCGAGTCGCCATCTATCGGCCGTACCCGGCCGGTTCGCTGATAAACCCGTCCTATCGGCACGTTTAAGCACGTCACCGCGGTGGTATTCAAGATCTGGTGACCCGTCCCGGCGCGCGCGTGAGGCCACGGGACGGCTCAAGAAGCGGGGCTCACCGAGTGTCGCCACCGACAGCGCCCGGCGGTGCAGCCGGGCGTTGTCCACGCCCACCAGGAAGGGAACCGGCATGGATGCCGTCACCGCGATCATGAACGACCACCGCGTCTTCGAACGGTTCTTCGCCGCCCTCCGCGTCGGCGACGGCGATCCCGCCGCGCTCCTCGCCGAGATCGAGGCCCGGCTGCACGCCCACAGCATCGCCGAGGAGGACCACGTCTACCCCGCCCTGGTGCGGGAGGACCCGAGCGAGGTCGGCGACGTCCACCACGGCGTCAAGGAGCACCGCGAGGCCGAGGAGAAGCTCGCCGCGGCGAAGAAGGCGCTCGGGACCGCGGGCTTCGCCGACGCCTGCACCGAGTTCATCCACGCCGTCACGCACCACGTGGAGGAGGAGGAGACCGACATCCTCCCCGCCCTGCGCGACAGCACCCCGAAGGCGAAGCTCGAACAGCTCGGCGCGGCCTTCGAACAGCGACGCCTGGCCGAGCTCGCCGACGCCGGCTACACCGACCCGGACGGCACCCGCGAGAGCCTCTACGAGCAGGCCCGTCAGGCCGACGTGCCCGGCCGCTCCAGCATGAACAAGGATGAGTTGCGCAGGGCCGTCGAAGAGAGCAACTGACGCCTTCAGCCCCGGCGCAGCACGACCGGTGCGCGCGGGTCGGTCATGTCGAGCACGACGTCGGCGTGGTCGGCCGGGCGCGCCTCCGCGCGGTACAGGCGCTGGCCGGGCAGGTAGCGCCGCCGGTACCGCTCCTCGACGACCGCGGCCGAGCCGAAGAGGGCGAGGTCGCGCACGAGCGCCCGGGCGAGGGTCTCATCCTCGCCGACGTGCAGGTAGATCGAGGCGTCCCAGTGTTCGCGCAGTTCGGGTCGCAGCAGGAAGACGCCGTCGAAGAGCACGATCGCCTCGGGCGGCGCCTGTCGCGGGGTGGCCGGGACGACGCTGTCGGCGCGGTGGTCGTAGACGGCGGGGAGGTAGCGGCGGTCGCCGCCGGGCCCGAGCGGGCGCAGGACACCGCCGACGATCACGTCGTGGTCGAAGGAGTCGCGGTAGTAGCCCTCCGCCGACAGCGACCCGCGCCGCCGCCGCACGGCCTCGGGACGGTGGAAGCGGTCGACGCTGAGCCGGATCACCGGCCGCGACGCCGCCAGGTGCGAGACGAGTTCGTCGGCGAGAGTGGTTTTGCCCGCCGCGTCGGGACCGTCGACGGCGACCCGCAGCGGGTGCGGGGTGACGCGGGCGAGCAGGTCGGCGGCGAGGCGGGCGAGGCATGCGTCGCGGGTGGTGGCCACGGGGCGACGATACCGAGGGGCGGGGCCGGCGGACGCCACCGCCGACCCGCGCCGGGCAGGTCTAGGCGTCGGCGTTCGGCGGGTACACGCAGAACTCGTTGCCGTCCGGGTCGGTCATGACCACCCAGTCGACGTCCCCCTGGCCCATGTCGAGCCGCGACGCGCCCAGCGACTCCAGGCGCGCGACCTCGGCGTCGAGGTCGCCGCCGGCGGCCGTGACGAGGTCCCAGTGGAGGCGGTTCTTGGCGGGCTTCTCGGCCACGGGCGGGCCGCCCCAGGCGATCTTCGTGCCGCCCTTCGGCGACTGGATCGCGGTCTCCTCGTTCTCGTCCCAGACCAGCGGCCAGTCGAGGGCCTTGCTCCAGAAGTAGCCGACGGCCTGCGTGCCGTCGGAGGAGAGGGCGCCGATGAAGTCGGTGTCGGCGAGGAAGTTGTTGCCCGCCTCGATCACGCAGAACTCGTTGCCCTCGGGGTCGGCGAGCACGATGTGCCCCTCCTCCGGGAGCTGCCCCACGTCGATGTGGCGGGCGCCGAGGGCGATGGCGCGCTCGACGGTCTCGGCCTGCCGCTCGGGGATGTCGCTGGTCAGGTCGAAGTGCATCTGGTTCAGTTCGGCCTTCACCGTGTCGGTGGGCAGGAAACGCAGCGGGAAACCCGTCTCGGTCCTCGGCAGGACGGTGACGCCGTCGGCCGCGACCTCCCGGCCCAGGACGCCCGCCCAGAAGCGCGCGAGGCCCTGTGGATCGTTGGCGTCGAAGGTCAGGGCGAGCAGCTGAGTCGTCATGCCGGGGACGCTAGGCCGGTGGGGGTGTCCCCGCAACGGAATTAGCCGACGAAACGCACCGTCTCGGCGACGTCGGCGCGGCCGGTGCGCAGCGCGGGCACGTCCTCGTCGGCCTTCCCGACCGACACTCCGCAGTACAGGACGAGCCCGTCTTCGGCGCCGGTGGTCTCGCGCACGGACTCGCGGAACATCGTCCACATGACCTGCGGGCAGCTGTGCAGCCCCTCGGCGCGCAGCAGGAGCATGACCGTCTGGAGGTACATGCCCGCGTCGGCCCACTGGCCGGGGCCCATCGCCTCGTCGAGGTAGCAGAACAGGACGGCCGGGGCGCCGAACGCGCCCGCGTTGAGCGTCGCGATCTTGCGGGGCCGGGCGGGGTCGTCGCGTTCGATGCCGAGGGCGGCGTACCGCTGTGCGGCCGCGGCGGCGAAGCGGTCGCCGTACGGCGAGGGCATGCCCTCGGGGTACATCGGGTACTCGCGGGCGTCGCCGGGGTCGCCCGCCTCGGCCCTGGCCGTGGCGCGCTTCTTCAGGTCGGCGAGAGGTTCGCCGGTCACGACGTACAGGCGCCACGGCTGGAGGTTGCCGCTCGACGGCGCCCGCGCCGCCGTGGCGAGGACCCGTTCGAGGGTCGCGTGCGGTACCGGTTCGCCGCTGAACGCCCGCACGGCCCGGCGGCTGTCGACTGCCTCGTATACGTCCACGTCGTCTTCTTACTCCCCCGCCCAGGCGCGCAGCTTCTCCGGGTTGCGCACGCCCCAGATGTGCCGGATGCGGCCGTCGTCGGTGATGTCGAAGGCCATCACGGTCTCGACGACGCCGTCGCGGGTGGCGACGAGGCCCGGCTGGCCGTTGACGGTGCGTTCGACGACGGTCATCGCCGGCACCGCCTCGGTGATCGCGATCATGTAGTGCGCGACGAGGTCGTGGCCGACGATCGGGTCGATGACGGCGCTGACCACACCGCCGCCGTCGGCGATCGCGGTGACCTCGGGGTCGAGCAGGCCGATGAGGGCCTTGATGTCCTTGGCCTCCCACGCGGCCTTGAAGTCGCGGATCACGTCGGCGCTCCGGGCCGCCGGGGTCGTCGGCGCGGCCTGGGCGGCGCGGATGCGACGGCGGGCGGAGGTCGCGAGCTGGCGGCAGGCGGCGGGCGAGCGGCCGACGATCGTCGCGACTTCGGCGAAGGGGTGGCAGAACACGTCGTGGAGGATGAAGGCGACGCGCTCGGCCGGGGTCATCGACTCCAGGACGACGAGGAAGGCCATGTTGACCGACTCGTCGAGGGTCACCCGGTCGGCGGGGTCGCCGTCGGGATCGGGCAGCGGCTCGGGGATCCACTCGCCGACGTAACGCTCCCGGCGGGAACGGGCCGAGCGCAGCTGGTCGAGGCAGATGCGGCTCGCGACGGTGGTGAGCCACGCCCCCGGCGTGTCGATCGCCGACTGCTGCGCGGGGGTCATCGCGTACCAGCGGGCGTAGGTCTCCTGGACCACGTCCTCGGCGTCGGCGAGGGAGCCGAGGAGCCGGTAGCCGAGGTTGATGAGCTGGCGGCGCTCGGCCATGATCGCGTCGAGGCCCGGGTCCGGAGGGTTGTTCATGGGGTCACCTTCCTGCGGGGGGTGCCGGTACGACGAGACGGGTCGCGGGAATGTGAGGTGGACTCCCAACGTCCCGGACAGAGCATGCTCGCCGCTCGCCTTCCACGCCGGCGTTAGTTCCGGCCGGGGGCTCCGCCCCCCGCACCCCCGTCGGGGCTTCGCCCCGAACCCCACCAGGGACTCCGTCCCTGGACCCGGAACTCCGTGGGGCTCACCGTCCGTGCGATCCCTTGAGGTCTCGTTCGTGTTCCCCGGCACTCCTCGCCCGCCTGGGACGCACGGGAAACGGCCCGCGACCGGGAGGTTTCCCCGGTCGCGGGCCGTTTCGTCCGCCTGCTTCGTCGCCTACCAGAAGGTCCCGAAGCCGTCGCCCGACTCGCCGGCACCGGGAACACCGGTGGAGTCCTGCGAGAAGAACTTCGCGCCCGTCCCGGTCAGGCCGCCCGACGTCGAGTACACGACCGTCAAGGCGCCGAACTTGTCCTCACCGGACGCGCCGACGATCAGGGTCATGTACCCCGTGCCCTTGACGTCGATGAAGCGCAGGCTCGAACCCCAGTAGTCACCGGTCTCGTTCCCGCCGGGGATCCCCGGCGTGTCCTGCGTCCACGACTTCGCCTTGCTCGCCGCCAGGCCCGAGCCGCTGCCCGGGATCACCGTGACGAACGCGTCGCCGGCGGAGTTGATCACCAGTTCGGCGTAGCCGTCGCGGTTGGCGTCGCCGGCGGCCAGCGTTCCGCCGTAGAAGTCGTCCGAGCCGGGGTTGCCCGGCAGACCCGCGGTCGCCTGCGTGTACTGGACCGCGCCGGTCGTGGCGATCTTCGTGCCGTTGGAGTACAGCACCGTCACCGTTCCCGCGTCGGCCTTGCGCTTGCCGTCGGTGCCCGTGACCGGCGAACCCGGCGCGGAGACCGCGAGGTCGGCCTTCAGGTCACCGTTGAAGTCGGCGAGCACGACCTGGGCGCCGAACATGTCGGAGGAGTCGCCCTTGTCGGGGTTGAAGGACCCCGAACCGCCCGGAACGCCCGAGGTGTCCTTGGTGAAGAACTGCGACCCGGCCGAGACCAGCCCGTACGTGGCGCCATAGAGGACGGTCACCGAACCGGTCGACCAGTTCTTGACCTCCCAGTCGTACATGGCGCCGGCCGCGAGGTCGTCGAAGCCGTCGCCGTTGACGTCACCGGCCGACATCGAGTAGCCGAAGAGCTCGCTGGTGTTCCCGTCGCCGGGCACGTCGTAGTCCTCGGCGTCGTGGTACTCACGGTTTCCCGAGCTCAGGCCGGTCGTCGAACCCCGCCAGACGTACACCCCGCCGTAGCCGTAGTAGCCCGCGTAGGGCTCGCCGACCGCGAGGTCGTCGATTCCGTCGCCGTTGAAGTCACCGGCGGCCATGGAGGAGCCGAGGTAGCCGCTGGAAGTGCTGACCGACAGGCTCCCGACACCGCTCGACGTCTTCAGGCCCGTCGCCGAGCCGTAGAAGATCAGCACGCTGCCCGCGTTCTTCGCCGAGCCGAGGTCCTCGCCGGCCAGTGAGGCGGCCAGGTCGGCGTAGCCGTCGCCGTTGAAGTCACCGCTGGCGGTGACCTCGCCGAGGAAGTCGCCGTCCTCGTTGCTGCCGGGGACACCGGCGCTGTCCTGGTGGATGGCGACGCTGCCCGTGCCGGTCGTACCCGCGGCGGTGCCCGGGAGGACGTAGAGCTGGCCGGTGTCGCTGTCGTCGCCCAGGTTCTCACCGGGAGTGCCGGTCACCGTCTCGGCGTAGCCGTCGTTGTTGAAGTCGAACGCGCGCGGCTTGACGGTCACCGACGTGCTCGCCGTGGCGGGCTGGTGCCCGTCGTCCCCGGCGTAGGTGAAGGTGAACTCGTTGACACCGGTGACCGCGGGGATCTGCGGCAGCGTGAACGCGCCGGACGCCGACACCGCGACGGTGCCGAGGTCGTGGACGCCGGTGCGGTCGGTGCGGGTCACCGCGACGGTCGCGGCGACGCCGGGCCCGTCGGTCATGGTCCCGGTGACCTTGAAGCGGTCGCTGAAGCGCACACCCTTGGGGGCCTTGACCGTCAGGGCCGTGCCGGCCTTGGTGGCGTAGCGCTTGAAGTGGACCGTCACGGTCCCGTTCTGGCTCGTGGTGCCGACGAGCGTGCCGTCGGCGAGGAAGGCCAGGTCTGGGCTGAGGCTGGTGTTGTAGTCGAAGGTGTACTTGCGCACGGGAGCGGCGGACGCGGCGGCGGTGAGGTCGTACACGAGGTACGAGTCGGCGCCGGGGTGGTATCCGTCGGTGACCGCGGCGAAGCGGCCGTCGGCGCTCAGGGCGATCTGACCCGCGCCGCCGGGCGTCGTGATCGTCCTCTCCCGCGTCAGGTCGGAGGTCCGGTAGATCTCCAGGTCGCCGCAGGCCGCCATGACGCGCTCGGCGTCGGCGGTCAGCGTGGTGTCGGCGCAGGACGGTCGTGTACCGGTGGCCGTCTCGACCGGCGTCTCACCGGAGACGTCGTAGAGCCGGAACATGCCGCCCGTGCCCCACTCGGAGAACAGCAGGCGGTCGGGACGGTCGGGCAGTGCGGTGAGGTTGCCGGGCTTCCCCGTGAGGATCCCGGTCGTGGCGACGCCGGTCGCGGGATCGAGGACGCCGATGCCGCCCGTGTCGATGCTGGTGCAGGACGCGTAGGAGAACCAGAGTTTCCCGCCCGTGAACGCCGCCGTGCGCGGGCACTCGGTCTCGGGGAGCACGGTGCTGCTCCTCGCCAGGGTCTGCGTGTCGATGGCGTGGATGGTGCGAGTGCTGTTGCCGTCGAGGACGTAGAGGGTCGTGCCGTCACCGCTGAGGACCATTTCCCCGGGGTTGCTGAAGCCGGTGATCGTCTGCTTCACGGTGCCGTTGTGGTCGAGCGCGATGACCGACGCTGGGATGGACAGGGAGACGAAGACCTGCTGGTGGACGGGATCGGCCACGAGATCGGCCGCGGAGCCGTTGAGTACGGCCTTCGCGTCCGGGACGACCACGACCGGCTCGGCCGCCGGATCCGCGACCGCCGCCGACGGCGTCACGGCCACGGCCCCCGCCGACGCCGCGATGATCGCGGCGGCGAAAAAGGGCAGGCGTCGAGCACGAGAGGTTCGAGACAAAGGGCACCTCGGAAATGAAAGGGCACGCGTCCGTGAAGAAGGGAAGCGCGATGGGCCCGAAGATCACATCACGCCGCTGAGGAGGGCGGTATCGGGTGAGCGGATGAACCCGAGATGACGTGGACCGGTGGGGGCACACTGACCCCATGCTCATTCGCCCGGCTGTGCCCACAGATGTCCCCGCCCGCGTCGCGGTCCACCGCGCCTGCATCAGCTATTCGATGGCCAACGAGGCCCTGATGTCCTCGCCCGACGAGCCTGGGTCGCGCACGCTGCGCCTGGTCGCGGAAGTCGACGGGAAGGTGGTCGGCAGCGGCACCGCCCAGCTCGACGTGCACGGCGCCGACGGCACGGGCTCGGTCAGTGTCATGGTCGTTCCGGAGCATCGCGGCGGAGGCGTCGGCGGTGCCCTCTACCGGCGGCTCGACGCACATCTCGGCGAGGTCGGGGCGCGCAGGATCACGGCGAACACCTTCAGCGACGATGCCGTCGGTTTCGGCGAGCGCCGTGGTTTCACGATCGGACTCGCCACCCGTGTCTCCGAGTCGGACCCGGCCGGAGTGGAGGCGGTGACGCCCCCGCCCGGGGTCACCGTGCGGTCGGCCGCCGAGCTGCCCGACCTGCGCTCCGCCCACGAGGTCGCGCTCGCCTTCGGGCCGGACGTCCCCAGCAGCACGCCTTTCGTTCCGCAGCCCTACGATGCGTGGGTCGCCGCGCGCAGCAGCGGCATCGGGCTCGACCGCGAGACCTCGTTCGTCGTTTTCGACGGTGACGTGCCGGTCGCGCTGACCCTGACCTCCCGGATCGAGAACCGCCTGATCACCCGCCTCACCGGAACGCATCCCGAGCACCGGCGGCGAGGGTTGGCGCGCCTGGCCAAGACGGCCTCGCTGTCGGCGGCCGCGGCCGCCGGCGTCGTGCGCGTCTACACGTTCAACGAGGTCGCCAACGAGGGCATCCTCGCCGTCAACGAGCGGCTGGGCTACCGGCCACACATGGTGGTTCGCGAGTTGGTTCGCGAGCCGCGCTGACTGGTCCCGGCGCCGTTTCCCGCCCTATCCTGGCCCGATGCACCTGGAGTTCAGTGGCGAGATCTGGTACTGGCGAGGCCCCGCGCCCTTCTACTTCGTCACCGTGCCCGACGCCGGGTGCGCCGAGCTGGAGGCCGCGTCGTCGGCGGTGACCTACGGCTGGGGGATGATCCCGGTGTCGGCGCGGATCGGTGGCACGGAGTGGGCGACCTCGCTGTGGCCGAAGGACGGCGCCTACATCGTCCCGTTGAAGGCGGCCGTGCGGAAGGCCGAGAAGATCGACGAGGGTGACACCGTCGCGGTACGGCTGAGCGTCGCGGTCTAGGCGGTCCCGGCGTCGGCGGCGCTCCGCGCGATTCCCAGCGTGCCGGTCAGCGCTCCTCCTCGCCGGGGGCGTACTGGGCGATCCCGTCGCCGAAGGACCAGTCGGCCGCGTCGTTCTCGTTGATCGTCACGACGACGTTGCGTGGGTGGGTCCCCGCGTAGACGCGCGCCAGTTCGGCGATCCGCCGGTACAGCGCCCGCTTCCGCTCGGCCGGACGTCCCCGCCGCATGGTGATCCCGACGAAGACGACGCCCTCGTCGCGGTGGAGGCCGAGGTAGTCGCCGTAACGCATGGTGCTCCCGGCGCCGTCGTGGCCGGTGAGGATCTGGAACAGGTCGTCACGCGGGAAACCCATCGTCTCGGTGAGCGCGTCGTGGACCGCGCGGCCGAGGGCGGCGAGCCGCGTGGCGTCGGTGGTCAGCGCGTCGATGCGCACGAGAGGCATGCCGTCACCCCTTCAGGCGTGCGCGGTCGAGCAGCGCGAGCATGCCGTCGACGGCTCGCGCGTAGACCTCCGCCGACTCCGTGGCGCGCGCGAGCACGTACCCGCCCTGGACGACCGCGACCAGGGCCGCCGCGGTCGCCGCCGGGTCGAGGGCGCCGTCGAGCTCGCCGTTCTCGCGGCCTTCGTCGAGCAGCGCGGTGAGGCGGCCGGTGAGCCAGGTGAAGGTCTCCTCGACCGGTGCCCGCAGCGCCGGGTCGGCGACGACGTCGGGGTCCTGCGCGAGACGCCCGACCGGGCAGCCGGCCAGGGCGTCGCGCTCGCGTCGCAGGTAGGCGCCGATTCGCGCGACGACGCCGCCGCGCCCGTCCAGTGTGCGCTCGGCCCGGTCGCGCAGTTCGGCGGCGTTGCGGTCGAGCGCGGCCAGCGCGAGGGCGGGTTTCCCGTCGAAGTGGTGGTACATGCTGCCCTGGCCGGCGCCCGCGCGCGCCTGGATGGCCTTCGGGCTGGTGCCGACGTAGCCGCGCTCGCGCAGGAGTTCGCGGGTGCTCTCGATCAGCCGTTCCCTCGTGTCCATCCGTACATACTAGTAGGTACAGCGTCTCAGGTCACGGGGCGCAAGGGTTTCCCGTGCAGCTCGGTCTCCCCGGCCCTCGACCACCACATCTGGCTTCCGTCATGGCCGTCGAGCAGGTACGGGTGCCAGTACCCGACCGGTCCGCCGCTGTCGAGCGCGTCGGCGACGGCAGCGAGGTAGGCGGCGATGCCGGGCCACAGGCCGTACAGGCCGCAGTCGTCGTGACTCGCCGAGCCGAGTTTCCCGTGGTCGGGGCCCGGTCGCAGGTCGATGACCTGGGAGTCGCCGTCGGACTCGGCCCACGGGATCCACAGCGGATGCCACCACGGTTCCTCGTCGCCGTCCTCGTCGTCCTCCTTGATGTCCATGCACATCTGCCAGTGGTGAGCGATGCCGGCGGCGCTCAGCGGCGGCTGCCGGGGAAAGATGTTGCCCCAGCTCGACAGCCCGTCGTGGCAGCGCAGGGACTCGCGGATCTCGGCGGGAAACTCCCGGCCGACGACGGCCTCGGCGACCGCGAGGGCGCCGTCGGTGACCGGCGGGTTGAGCAGCGCGTGGCTCACGGGGGCGTGCTTCGCGAGCCACGCGTCGATGCGCGCCCAGGAGGCGGTGATGGTCGGCGGCACGTCAGTCGTTCTCCCAGCGCAGCAGGTCGCCCGGCTGGCATTCGAGGATCTCGCAGAGCGCGTTGAGGGTCGTGAAGCGGACCGCCTTGGCGCGGCCGTTCTTGAGTACGGCCAGGTTCGCGGGCGTGATGCCGACGCGGTCGGCGAGTTCACCGACCGACATCTTGCGCTTGGCCAGCATCACGTCGATGTCGACGATGATCGGCATCAGATCACCTCGCCGAGCTCGGCTTCGAGGTGCGCGGCCTGGGCGTCGCGGGCGATGGCCTGCGCGAGGAGCAGTCGCAGGACGAAGACGATGAGGGCGACGCCGAGGACCCCGAGCCCGGCGACGCCGATGAGCAGGACGAACGCGGGTGGCGTGGTCTCGTCGCCGAGGGGTGCCAGGGCCGCGCCGAAGCCGAAGGTCAGCAGGGCGGCGAAGACGAAGGCGCCGATGACGATGTCGACGTGGCGGAAGGCGGCGGGGGAGAAGACGGTCCCGCGTTTGACCATCGTGACGAGTTTCCAGACGCAGAACAGGATGACCTCGGCGGTGACCGTGCCCAGCGCGATGATCACGATGATCGGGAGGCGCTGCGAGAGGGGTGGGTCGTTGACGTCGTGGTCGAAGATCATGATCGGGACCAGGACCGCCTGAACGAAGACCGTCCCGGCGACGAGGCCGAGGATGACGGCGCGGAGGGCTAGTACGGCGAGCTTTCCCATGGACGCTCCTTCTATCGGTGTGCGATAGAAATCTATCGAAAAACGATAGCTATGACAAGTCCGGTACTGCGTGATACCGTGTACTAGTACCTAGTGATACAAGGTAGAGGAGGTGTCGTGGACGACCTGACCGAAATGCTCAAGGGCACGCTCGAAGGCTGCGTGCTGGAGATTCTCGGCGGCGAGGAGACCTACGGGTACGCCATCACGCGCCGGCTCAACGAACTCGGCTTCGCCGGTGTCGTCGAAGGGACCGTCTACACGATCCTGCTGCGGCTGGAGCGCAACAAGCTCGTCGAGGTGACGAAGCGGCCGTCCGGATCGGGCCCGCCGCGCAAGTTCTACACGCTCAACGACGCCGGACGCGAGGAACGCTCGCGCTTCTGGGTGAAGTGGGAGTACCTCTCGACAAGGATCGACCAGCTCAAGGAGGGCCGGAGATGAAGTTCTGGGACACCGTGACCGGTGCCGACCTCACCAGGGAGTGGACGGCCATCGAGGTCCGGGCCGCGGCCCTGCCGGAGGAGCACCGGGCGGCGTGGGAGCAGATCAAGGGCCACCTGTTCGCGTACGGGAACACCTCGGGCCGCAACCTGATCCCGCTCTTCGACGCGAGCCTGGTGCTGCTTGAGGAGACCGCCGCCGACGGGCAGACCGTCCAGGAGGCGCTCGGCGACGACATCGCGGGCTTCTGCGCGGCCGTCGCCGGCGACGAAGGCGCTCGGACCTACCGCGACCGCTGGCGCGAGCAGCTGAACCGCAACGTCGCGCGCAAACTCGGCAGACTGGGAGGCTGACATGGGCATCCACGACATCATCGAGGGCAAGAGGCAGTGGCGGGCGCACCTCGCGCGGGTCAAGGCGCTGCCGCCGGACTACCGCATCGCGTACAAGGAGATGCAGCGCTACCTGCTCAAAGTCGGTGCGTTGGCTCCCGAGGGCGGCAACGTGCTGGTGGAGCTCGTGGACTTCTTCGAACAGGGCGCCGCCGACGGCGCCGGCGTACTGGAGCTCATCGGCGAGGACGTCGCGGCCTTCTGCGACGGGCTCATCGGCGAGGCCTATCGGGAGGCGCCCGGAGGGCCGTCCGCCTAGGATCCACGGATGCCCACGCCCGTACGCCCGCACCTCGCCGCCGCGCTCGCCCGGGCCGGTCACGTCCTGCTCAACTTCCGCACGGTGTCGGGTGTCAGCCGGCCCGAAGGTCTCGGCATGCGCATCCACGACCTCATGCGCGAGCGCGGCGAGAGCTTCTCGATGGTCGCGTGGTTCCTGGCCTCCGACGACGACTGGTACGCGATCGCCGTCGACCACGGCCACGGGCGCGACGCCTTCCGGCTCTTCGCCGACGCCGAGCGGGAGGCGACCGCCGACCTGCCGCCGCGACCGCACGTCGAGGAGTTCCTCGCCGCCTGCCGCGAGTCGGGACGCCGGGTGGCGATCGCGGGGAACTACGACCAGCGCGTCGTCCGCGCCTACCTCAAACGCCACGGCCTCGCCCGCCATGTCGACCGCGTGCTCTGCCGTGAGGCGCTGCTCCCGACGCCTGTCGCCGAGCTCGCCCCGGCTCTCGGCGTCGCCGGGGACACCGTCGCGGCCGTCTCCGACTCGGCGGTCGCCCTCCGGCACGCCGAGGCGGCGGGGCTGCGGGGGATCGGGTTCGTGGGAGGCGGCGACCGGCGGAAGCACCTCGCGGGGCCGGGTCGCCTGCACCTCCTCGGCGTCGGCGCCACCAAGACCGGATCCGTTCCGGCCCTGTGGCGGACCGGGCGGCGAGGCGGGTTGCTGACCGCGCAGTTCACCGGCGGCATCGAGCGTGGGCTGCCGGTCGAGGAGGCCGGGGTGAAGGCGCCCGTCGCGACCGGCCTTGCTCGCCTCGGCGAGGCGATGCTCGCGGTGCCGCCCGCTGTTGTGGGGCGGCGGAAGAGGTGGTGGCGGTAGCCCCACTACCCTCCTCACGATGCCCTCCCTCGGTCCCGACTTCCGCCGCCTCTGGACCGCCTACGCCGTCAGCGAACTCGGTTCCATGGTCGGAGCCGGCGCGCTCCCCCTCATCGCCGTCCTCGTCCTCGGCGCCTCGACCCTCCAGGTCACCCTCATGGCCGCGCTCGCCGGCATCGGCAGCGCCGCGATCGCCCTGCCCGCCGGCGGCTTCATCGAGTTCCGCCGCAAGCGCCCGATCATGGTCGCCGCCGACCTGGTGCGCTTCGCCGTCCTCAGCAGCGTCCCGCTCGCCATGGCCTTCGGTGTCCTCGGCTACTTCCAGCTGTGCGCGGTCGCCGTCGTCCAGACCGCCTGCGTCATCGTCTTCAACGCCGCCTCCGGCGCGCACCTGAAGGCCCTCGTCCCGCCCGAACGGCGCATCGAGGCCAACAGCCGTTTCGAGACGACACTGTGGACGATGCTCGCCCTCGGCCCGCCCCTCGGCGGCCTGCTCGTCTCCTGGTTCGGCGCGACCGCGGCCGTCGCCGCCAACGCCGTCAGCTTCCTGCTCTCCGCGCTCGGCATCCGCCGGATGCGTACGCCAGAGCCGGACCCGCCCCGGCGTGTCCACAAAGGACCCGACCTGACCGCGGGCTGGCGTCACATCTTCGCCCACCCGGGCCTGCACGCCCTGTTCTGGAACGCTATGGTCTTCGGCGGCGCCGTCATGCTCAGCTCGCCGCTGCTGGCCGTGCTCATGCTGCGCGAACTGGGTTTCACGCCCTTCGAGTACGGCCTCGCGATCGGCGCGCCGGGCCTCGGCGGCATCCTGGGCTCGCTCCTCGCCCGCCGGCTCGGCGCCCGCTTCGGCGAACGCGGCGTCCTGCTCGGCGTCGGTGTCCTACGTGGACTGTGGCTGGCCGTGCTGCCCTTCGCGCCGCCGGGGACGACCGGTCTCGTCGTCATCGTCGTGTCGCAGACGATGCTGCTCTTCTGCGCCGGCGTCTTCAACCCGGTCTTCGTCACCTACCGCATGAA
Organism: Phytomonospora endophytica; assembly: GCF_014202425.1. Taxonomy (GTDB): domain Bacteria; phylum Actinomycetota; class Actinomycetes; order Mycobacteriales; family Micromonosporaceae; genus Phytomonospora; species Phytomonospora endophytica. The sequence continues at coordinate 292,930 of NZ_JACHGT010000008.1, forward strand.
CGTCACCGGCGACGACCACATGGCGCGCGTCGGCGCCGCCTGGTCGGTGTCGGGCAAGTCGGCGCAGCCCGTCTTCATCGCCGCCGGGGGCCTCCTCGCCGCGCTGACCACGACGCGCACGGCCCTGGCGGTCGCGGCCGTCGCGGTCCTCGCGGGAGCCGCGCTGCTTCCCTGGCGCCGCAAGGCATGGGCTCACCGCAAAGCCGACAGCGCCATCCCCGCCACCGCGTCGGCGTAGGCGTCGTCGAGCGGCCCGAGGCGCAGCAGCCACCGGTAGTACACCGGCCCGAAGATGACCTCGACGGCCACGTCGAGGTCCACGTCGGCCGCGACCTGCCCCGCCTCCCGCGCCGACCGCAGCCGCGTCTTCATCGCCTCCAGGTTCGGGCCGAGGAGTCGTTCGCGGTACTCGCGGGCGAGCGCCGGGTCGGTCTGGATCTCGGTGGTCATGGCGCGGCCGGGCGCCTGGAAGCCGGGGTCGCCCATCTCGGCGACCGTCCCGCGCAGCAGCAGTCGCAGGTCGGCGGCGAGGTCGCCGGTGTCGGGCAGCGTCAGGTCGCCGTCCTCTCCCATCCGCGACAGCAGCGCGTCGAACACGACCGCGCCCTTCGACGGCCACCATCGGTAGATCGTCTGCTTGCCGACCCCGGCGCGGGCCGCGATCGCTTCAATGGTGAGCTTGGGGAAGCCGACTTCGGCGAGGAGTTCGGCGGCGGCGGCGAGGATCGCCTGTTTGGAGCGCTCACTGCGCCGGGCGGGCTGTTTGACGGTCACCGCAACACCATAGCAACAAGTGGAACGAGACGTATCGTCTTGACACGGGCGAGCGTCGGGGGCATACTCGACCACGGCGAGACGTCACGTCTCGTTACACCGACGGACGGAGAAGATCATGGCCAGGGGACGCGACGACATGCTCGGCCAGGGCGGACAGCGGCGCAAGATGTCGAAGAAGGACCTCAAGGGCGGCGCCAACGACGCGACCGGCCGCGACGAGGCCGCCGACAGCAAGGCCGCGATGCTGGAACGCATCCGCGAGCAGGCCGCCAAGCGCGCGGCGAAGAAGGAGAAACCGGCCGCCGAGGAGTAGATCCGAGGTCCGTCGGAGCAGGCATCGAAGGGGCGTGTCGGTCGACGCGCCCCTTTCCGCGTCCCCTGACACCACCGGTGATGTCAGTCTGGCGTTCGCGGACTACCCTGGTCAGGGTGTCGTCCGCCAAGGGTGCGCCCATTCTGCTCTCCACGTCCTCGGTCTACCCCGAGCCCACCGCCGTCGGTTTCGAGATGGCGGCCGAACTCGGCTACGACGGTGTCGAGGTGATGGTCTTCACCGACGCCGTCAGCCAGGACGCCGACACCCTCCTGCGCCTGTCGAAGCACTACGGCGTCCAGGTCGGTTCCGTCCACGCGCCATGCCTGCTCATGACGCAGCGGGTGTGGAGCCCCGATCCTTGGGAGCGGCTGCGCCGGAGCGCCGTCATGGCCGAGAAGCTCGGCGCCTCGACGGTGATCATCCACCCGCCTTTCGCCTGGCAGCGCGGTTACGCGCAGAACTTCGCCGAGGGCCTGGCCAGACTGGCCGAGCGCTTCTCGCCGATCCGTTTCGCCGTCGAGAACATGTACCCGGTGAAGATGGCCGGGCGGAGGTTCGTGCCGTACGCGCCCCACTGGGACCCGACGATCGCCGGTTTCCCCGACTACACCCTCGACCTCTCGCACTGCGCGGCCTCCAGCACCGACGCCTTCGCCATGCTCACCCGCATGGGCGGCGGCCTCGCGCACCTGCACCTCGGCGACGGCAGCGGCCCCGGCCACGACGAGCACGCCGTGCCCGGCCGCGGCAATCAGCCCTGCGCCGAAGTGCTGCGGCACCTGGGCGCGATCGGCTTCCGCGGCACGATCGCCGTCGAGGTGTCGACGCGCAAGGCCGGGCACCGCGCGAGGCGCGAGGCCGACCTGGCGGAGTCCCTCGCGTTCGCGCGCAAGCACCTCGTCTACGGGGACGGGACATGACCGCGATCGTCCATCCCGCGCCCTTGGAGCACCTGCGCGTCGGGACCAACGAGGTCCTGGTCCGCCTGCGGGGTGAGGACACCGGCGGCGCGCTGTCCGTTGTTGAGTTCACGTTGCCGGCGGGCTCGATGGGCGCCACGCCGCACATCCACCACGGCCATTCCGAGGAGTTCGTCGTCATCGACGGTGACGTGACCTTCGACCTCGTCGACGGTGGCCACGCCGAGGCCGCGATCGTGGGCGCGGGCGGAACGGTGACGGTCCCGCCCGGTGTCGGGCACGGGTTCCGCAACGCCTCCGGCGCACCCGCCAGACTGATCGGCCTGTTCCGGCCCGCCGGGTACGAGCAGTACTTCCGCGACGTCCACGAGATGGTCACCGCCGGGCACATGCCCACGGCCGAGGACCTCGACCGGCTCCGCGCGAAGTACGACACGACGCCCGCCTGAGCGTCCATCGTCACAATCCGTGACCGGAATACCCGTCCGGAGCCGCCCGTTGCAAGCTCACATGCGCGTAGAAATCTGGTCCGACATCGTCTGCCCCTGGTGCTACATCGGCAAAGCCCGCTTCGAGAAGGCCCTGGCCGCCTTCCCGAACCGTGATCAGGTCGAGGTCGTCCATCGCTCCTTCGAGCTCGACACGTCCGCGGCCACCTCGGACAAGTCCGGGCCGGTCGCCGAGATGCTCGCCGGGAAGTACGGGATGACGCTCGCCCAGGCCAAGAACGCCGAGAAGAGCGTCGCCGACGCCGCCGCGGGTGAGGGACTGCGCTACAACACCGAGCGCGTCAACGGCAACACCTTCGACCAGCACCGGCTGCTGCACCTCGCCAAGCGCGAGGGCCGCCAGCTGGAGACGCTCGACGCCTTCTACCGCGCCAACTTCGCCGACGCCGTGCCCGTCAACGACGTCGAGGGCACCGTCTCCGCCGCCGTGTCGGCCGGGCTCGACGAGACCGAGGTCCGCGCGACCCTGGCCGACCCCGAGGCCTTCGCCGACGAGGTCCGCGCCGACGAGCGCGAGGCCGCCGCCCTCGGCGCCTCGGGCGTCCCGTTCTTCGTGATCGACCGCAAGTACGGCATCTCCGGCGCCCAGCCGCCCGAGACCTTCGCGCAGGCCCTGTCGACGGCCTGGTCCGACGCGCACCCGACGCTGCTCACCGTCGAAGGCGACCCGAGCGCGCCCGAGTGCACTGACGACGGGTGCGCGGTGCCGCAGAAGTAGGCACGGAAAAACGCCGGGCCCAGGGCCCGGCGTCTCGCTCGGCACGTCTTCAGTTCTCCAGTTTCCCCGCGGCCTTCAGCCACCCGGCGAAGACCTCTTCGTCCACGTCGGCGACGGTCGTGAGCTTCACCGTGCCCATCCCGCGCCCGTTGAGGGCGAGGCGGTCGTCGCCGAGTTCGGCGCCCCGCCAGAAGCCGAAGGTCACGTACTTCGGGTAGGCCTTGAAGAAGGCGACCGGCCGTTCGCCTGGCTTGGCGCCCGCGCTCCACACCGGGTGGCCGTGCCAGACGGCGCCGGCGCCGGGGAGGGCCTCCTCGATCAGCGTGACGAGCTTCGCGGTGATCTCCCGCTGCTCGGTGGGAAGGGCGGCGGTGTAGTCGTTGACGCTCATGTTCATGATCCTTTCGGTGGAGTGGGTGACGTTAGCGCAGGCGGGCGGCGGAGTAGGCGACCCAGAGCATCGCGCTGAAGACACCGACGGCGAGACCGAGCGAGGCGCCGGCCTGGCCGCTCATGGCCCAGGCGTTGCCGAGCAGGATGGCGACGCCCGCGACCCTGGAGGCGACGGCGTGCCCGCGTCGGCCGGTGCGGGTGTAGAAGCGGCCCAGGACGAAGCAGGTGGCCGACAGCGCGGCGAAGGTGGCGGTACCGGCGATCATGTGGCCGGCACTGTGCCAGGACATCGTCGTCGGCAGCTCGTCGTGGCCGACGGGGAAACCCCCGCCCGGGTCCATGACGAGCAACCCGGCGGCGATCAGCCCGACGCCTGCGGTCAGCGTCAGCCTCGGCACCCACGTGGCACCGGGTTTCCCGGCCAGGGCCCGCCGGAAGCCGAAGGACCCGGCGATGGTGAGCAGCCCGGCGAGGACGAAGTTGGTGATCTGGAGCCACCCGAGGTCGCCGTTGGCCAAGGCGCTCAGCGGGTGGCGGGTGAGGTCGAAGCCCTCGCGGGTCGCGGCCTGGGTCAGCGACACCGCGATCCACAGGGGCTGGGCGACGGTGACGAGACCCAGGAGCGTGCGGGTCTTGATCGAAGGGGCGGTGCTGGTGGCGGTGATGGCGGTCATCTCGGTGCCTTTCTCGGCGTTTTCGGTGCTCGCCAACACGTCGAACCGGCAATGTGACAGGGAACGGCTACCATTCCCTGTCACATAGGTCCTTCGACGTGTTGGCGTACCGACCGAAGCGACACCCAAGGAGAACGACATGCGATACCTCATGACGACCCTTCCCACCGGCGACGAGCCCGAGTTCAACGAGCAGATGGCCGCCGAGATGGGCGCCTTCATCCAGGAACTGACCGCCTCCGGCGCGCTGCTCGCCACCGGCGGCCTTGAGCCCGGCGGCGTGCTCCTCACCTCGAAGGACGGCGACGTGACCGTCACCGACGGGCCCTTCGCCGAGGCCAAGGAGGCCGTCGTCGGCTTCGCCCTCATCGACGTCCGCTCCAAGGAGGAGGCCATCGAGCTGTCCAAGCGCTTCTGGCGGATCGTCGGCAACGGCAAGGGCATCATCCAGCAGGTCTTCGGCCCCTGATGGACCTCGCCCGCACGATCGACGCCGTCTGGAAACTGGAATCGGCGAAGATCATCGCGGCCCTCACCCGCCTGGTCCACGACGTGGGCCTGGCCGAGGAGATGGCCCAGGACGCGCTCGTCGCGGCCCTGGAGCAGTGGCCCGAGTCAGGCGTCCCGGACAACCCGGGCGCCTGGCTCACGGCCATCGCCAAACGGCGCGCCATCGACCACATCCGCCGGAGTCAGCGGCTTGAGGAGAAGCAGGAACTCCTCGCCCGTGAACTCGAACGGCCCCCCGAACCCGAGCCGGAGCGCGACGACGTGCTCCGGCTCATGTTCATGTCCTGTCACCCCTCGCTGCCGACCGAGTCGCGGGCGGCCCTCACGCTGCGCCTGCTCGGCGGGCTCACCGCCGCCGAGATCGCGCGCGCCTTCCTGACCTCCGAGGCCGTGATCACCCGCCGCATCGCCGAGGCCAAGCGCACCCTCGCCGAGGCGGGCGCGGCCTTCGAGCTGCCCGAGTCGGGCGAGCTGGCCGGGCGGCTGTCGTCGGTCCTCGAAGTCATCTACCTCGTCTACAACGAGGGCTACTCGGCCACCTCCGGCGACGACCTCATGCGACCCGGCCTGACCCTGGAGGCCCTGCGGCTGGGGCATCTCCTCGCCGATCTCGCGCCCGGCGAGTCCGAGGTGCACGGGCTCCTCGCGCTCATGGAGATCCAGGAGTCGCGCGCGGCGGCCCGGACCGGCCCCGACGGCGAGCCCGTCCGGCTGCACGAGCAGAACCGCGGACTGTGGGACCGGTTGCGCGTCCAGCGCGGATTTGCCGCGATGCTGCGGGCGCGGGCGATCGGCGGCCCGCCCGGCCCGTACCTGCTGCAGGCCGCGATCGCCGTGACCCACGCGCAGTCCGCGAGCGCCGAGGCCACCGACTGGGCGCAGATCGCCGCGCTCTACGACCTGCTGGTGCGGGTGCTGTCGACGCCCGTGGTGCGCCTCAACCGGGCCGTCGCGGTGGGCATGGCACGCGGCCCGGCCGCCGGACTGTCGCTTGTGGACGAACTGCTGGCCGACCCGGCGCTGCGCGACTACCACCTGCTGCCTGGTGTGCGCGGGGATCTGTTGCTGCGCCTCGGTCGTGACGTCGAGGCCAGGCGGGAGTTCGAGCGCGCGGCGGCCCTGACCCGCAACGCCGCCGAGCGGGCCTTCCTGCTGCGGCGGGCCGAGGCGATCGCGCCGGTCGCGGCGGGGCCGCTGCTGGGGGAGGCGGCGGCGTCGTTCCTGGCGCGCGAGGATCTCGACGCCTCGACCGTGCGCTCCTACGGCCAGACCCTGCGGCGGCTGGCGGTCTCGCTCGGCGAGCGCGTGCCCCTGTCCGAGATCGGTTCCGCCGACGTCGCCCGGGTCTTCGCGGTGGCGTGGGGAGGCGCGGCGGCGCGGACGTGGAACCGGCACCGGGCGGCGTTGCGGTCGTTCGCGTCGTGGACGTCCACGGTGGACCTTGTGGCGGAGGTCGCGCGACGGGTCGAGGAGCCGGTCGAGATCGTTGCCGTGCAGGGGATCGACGCGCTCCTCGACCGTGACGACGTCGCCCTGCGCGAGCGCGTGCTGTGGTGGATGCTGCGCGAGTCGGGTGCGACGGTGAAGGCCGTGCTGGGTCTCGGCGTCGAGGACCTCGACCTCGACGACCGCCGTGCGCCCGCCGGGACGGGCTGGGTGCAGTGGCGGTCGCGGACCGCGCGGCTGCTGCCCGGGTTGATCGACGGGCGCTCCCGGGGACCGTTGTTCCTCGCCGATCGCCGCCCCGGCCCGGGACGCATGCCCGCGCCGGGGGATCTGTGTCCGGAGACGGGGCGGGGCCGGTTGTCGTACGAGCGGGCGGAGTACCTGTTCAAGCAGGCCTCGGGAATGACGCTGCGGGCATTGCGTCAGAGGTAGGCCTCGCCGAGGATGAGCAGGCCGATGCCGATGAAGACCGCCGGGACGAGCCACTTCCCGTAACGCTCGACGACGGCGATGACCTTCGGATGCGAGCCGAGCAGCGCCCCGGCCGCGCACCACACCGCGACGCCGACGGCGAACACGGCGATGGTGAGGAGCGTCGGGCCCGTCCCGATCGTGCGGAAGACCGGTGTGTAGACGGAGATGTTGTCGGCGCCGTTGGCGATCGTGACGCCCGCGACGCCGAGCAGGCCGGCGGCCGCGACGGGCGCGGCATCCCCGTCGCGGGAACGGATCGCGGTCACCAGCCCGCGCACGCCGAGCGCGAGCGGCACGAGCCCGAGGAGGCCGACGTGGCCGTCGGGGACGATCGACAGCCCGAGGGCGGCGAGGACCGAGACGGCGACGAGCGCGGCGATGCCGAGGTACTGCCCGGTCCAGATGTGCCACGGACGCGGCCGCCCGTTCGCGCGCGAGGACAGGAAGAGCACCGTCAGCACGATGATGTCGTCGACGTTGGTTCCGGCGAACACGCCGACGGCGGTGGCGATGGTGCCCGGGGTGGCGCTCACGTGGGGAGGTTAGTGGTCAGGGCCTGACGGTGGGGTCGGGAGCCCAGGCGCTCTGCCGTTCGCGGCCGGGGAGGTCGCGCCGTCCGGACGCCCACAGCAGAGTCGCCCACGGCCCTTCCGCCGCGATCTCCACCGTCGGGAACAGCCGCGCCAGCACCCGCGCGCACACCTCCGCCGGCGGATCCCACGGCACGCCGAGGCCCGTCGCGATGTCATCGATGTGGGCCAGCGTCTCGACCAAGGCGAGGGCCTCGTATCCGCTCGGGTCGGTCACCCCGAGCGAATGGAACGCCCGCACCTCCGGGCCCTTCGCGCGCAGCACCGCCGTGAGCAGGCCGCCCGCCGCCTCCACGACCCGCAACAGTCCTTCGACGCCGGCGTCGGGGTCGGCCCAGATCGCGCTCGCCGGGCCGCCGTCGCGCATCGGCTCGACGCGGAAAGGCACGTAGCCGTCGAGCGGGGGCGTGGGCGGGCTGAGCTGGGCGGCGTAGCCGAAGAGGTCGTCGGCGAGGTGTTCGGCGGTCTCCCGGCAGGTCCACGCCACCGGACCGGCGGGGCGTTCCCAGTCGGCGGCGGGCCGGCCCGACAGCGCGGCGACGGCGAGGGGCAGCACGAGCTCAAGGTCCATTCCGAGACCCTAGGCCCGCCCTCCGACAAGGCTGAAACCGCGCTGAAACCGTCCTATTCCGCCGATCCCTACGCTGGTCACAGTGACGCATCCGAGGCCGTCACTGTGACGAAAGAGGGGCGAGAACCATGTTGATTCCCGAGACCTGGGACCTCCACCGCGGCCAGTACTGGCTGCGTGGCCGCGACCCCGAGCACGCCGTCGAGTTCGACACGGAGAAGCAGTACTGGAGCGTCCACCGCTACGCCGAAGTCGTCGCGGCCCTGTCCGACCACACGACCTTCTCCGCCGAGTACGGCCGGCTGATCCCCGACTACCCGGCCGAGGCCTTCGACGGCGACCTCACCCAGATGGACCCGCCGAAGCACCGGCAGCTGCGTGCGATCGCCGGCCGCGCGTTCACGCCGAAGGTCGTCGCCGACCTCGAACCGCGCATCCTCGAACTGACCACGGCACTGCTCGACGACGTCGCCGGGCAGGACGTCGTCGAGTTCGTCAGGGCGCTCGCGCATCCCCTGCCGGTCATCGTGATCGCCGACCTGCTCGGCATCCCCAAGAGTGACCTCGCGCTCTTCCACGCCTGGACCGAGATGGCGGTCGACCCGCCCGCCGAGTTCGACCACACCGACGAGAAGGCGATGAAGGAACTCGGCGAATCCGTCGCCGACATGAACGGGCAGATCACCGAGTACCTGCGCGAGCATCTCGCCGAGCGGCGGGTCAGGCCGCGCGAGGATCTGCTGACGCGGCTGGTCCAGGCCGAGGTCGACGGGCAGGGCCTGACCGAGATCCAGCTGACCAACTTCGTGATGCTGCTGTTCATCGCCGGGCACATCACCACGACGATGCTGCTGGGCAACACGCTCCTGTGCCTCGACCGGAACCCGGAAGCCTTCGCCGCCGTCCGTGCCGACCGTTCGCTGGTGCCGGGGGCGATCGAGGAGGCCCTGCGGGTGATGAGCCCGATCACGCAGATCCCGCGCGTCACCATGGTCGACGTCGAGATCGGCGGCGTCGTCATTCCGAAGGACAACATGGTGACGCTGTGGGCGTCGGCGGCCAACCGTGACCCGCGGCAGTTCCCCGACCCGCACCGCTACGACCCGGCGCGCGATCCCAACGCGCACCTGGCATTCGGGCGCGGCATCCACTTCTGCCTCGGCGCCCCGCTCGCGAGGCTGGAGGGACGGGTCGCGCTGAACCTGCTGCTCGACCGCTACCCGGAACTGCGGGTCGCCAAGACCCCGCTGTTCAAGCCGAATCCGGCATTCACGCGGGTGGCGGAACTGCACCTGGCGACGCGCTGACCACGCGAGGTTCGGCGCCCCGGCCCTGACCCGACCGGGGCGCCGTGTCCATGGTGGACGGTAAGGGGTCGACTGTAGTCCGCGCGGTTCTCGGGTGCCAGGGGCGTGTCAGCGGCAGGCGCGCAGGGGAGTTCCCGCAGATCGGTCGGCCGGTGGCGGGGAGATCCGAGACCGGCGACCGGGAGCGCGCCTCGTGGCGTGCGGTGGGGGGTGGCCGACCGGAATCGTCGGGTCCCGGGCCGTGGCCGGGGACGCTCGCCCACCCCCCATGACCGCGTGTCGCGCGCTCGGCGCGGACCAGGCCGGCCTCCTGATTCCCGGCGCACGTTACGCGCGGGCTCCGACAGCCTCACGCCCGCGCGTGCAGTGCCGCCGCCGACTCCCGGTACAGCCGCACGATCTCCGGCCGGACCTCCGGCCGTTCGCGAAGCGGCCGCTCCCAGGGGATCCGGATCTCCTCCTCGGTCCCGTCGACGGTGACGGCGTAGTCCCCGCCGTCGCCGTCGAAGGTGAGCATCCGGGCCGCCGTCGCGGTGGGGCGGCCACCGACACCGCGGCAGATGAGCAGCGTGTCGTCGGCGTGGTCGTGGTTCATGTGCTTGGTGATCGCGGCGATCACGTCCGCGGTGAAGGGATTGCTCACACCGACCTCCGCATCGTCGCGGCGAGCTCGGTGAGCACGGCGCCGTTGAAGTCGTAGGCGGCCAAGACCTCGTCGATGACGCGCTCCTGCTCGTCGGGTCCCCACGGCGCCTCGTCAAGGAGGCGGCGGTATCCGGCCTTCCATTCGGTCAGGTCACCGAGCCCGTCGAACACGTAGAAGCGCACGCCCGGCCCGTCGGCGAAGCCGTACAGGTCGTTCGCGGCGGCCCGGAAGGCCTGGCCGCCCGACATGTCACCGAGGTAGCGCGTGTACTGGTGCGCCACGAGTCCGGCCGGCCAGGTGCGCCCGACCGCACGGACACGATCCACATAGGACTGTGTGGCGGGCAGCGGCGTGACCGCCGACCGCCAGTCCGCGCCGACGAGCAGCCGCAGGTCGGCGTCGAATCCCGGCAGGCGCGACAGTCCCGGCACGGCGAAGCGCCCGAGCACCGGGTCCCCGGCGAGCGCCTCGACGGCCGAGTCCAGCGCCTCGTAGACGAAGTACTGCTGGGCGTGCCAGGCGGCGTAGTCGTCGAGGTGCAGTTCGCCGTCCAGCAGCGCGCCGAGGATCCCGCGCTCGGCGGGGGTGTCGTCGGCGACGCCCTGGTGCTTGGCCCAGGACGCCTTCCGGATCCGGGCGGAGAAGTTCTCGGGTGGTGCCTCGATGCTCATGGGCTCGTCCAAATCGGTTGAGGGGAAAGGTTCCTTGACCGCCGGGGCACGACGAGCAGTTCGTCGCGGCCGGGGTGGGAGAACACGTCGACGGGCTGCCGGTAGACCTCCGACAGCAGTTCGGCGGCGAAGACCTCGCGTGGGCTCCCGCACGCGGCGACGCGGCCGTCGTGCATGACCGCGACCCGGTCGCAGTAGGCGGCGGCCAGCCCGAGGTCGTGCAGGACGACGACCACGGCGTCGCCGGATCCCGCGCGGGCACGGCAGACGCGCATCACCAGCTCCTGGTGGCGCAGGTCCAGCGCGGCGGTCGGTTCGTCGAGCATGACCAGCGGCGTGCGCTGTGCCAGGACGCGCGCGAGCGCGACGCGGGCGCGCTCGCCGCCCGACAGCGAACCGAAGGGCCGCTCGGCGAAGGCGGTGACCTCGCAGAGTTCCATGGCCTCGGTGACGACGGCCTCGTCCTCGTCGGCCGCTTCCGTCGTGGCCCAGGGTGCGCGGCCCATCGCGACGACGTCGGCGACGGGGAACGGGAAGGACAGCGTCGGGTGCTGGGGGAGCACGGATCGGTGCCGGGCGAGCTCGGCGACGGTCCAGTCGCCGATCGGCCGGCCCGCGAGCGTGATGTCCCCTGTGGACGGAAGGTCGGCGGCGAGGGCGGCGAGCAGAGTCGACTTCCCGGCGCCGTTCGGCCCGACCAGCGCGAGCACCTCGCCGGTCCGGACGGTCAGGGAGACCTCGCGAAGGACCCGGCGGCCGCCGAGGGACACCGAGATGTCCGTGGCGGCGAGGAAGTCCGTGCCCGTGACCGGTCGCGTGGGTGCGGTCCGGGCGCTGCGCCACCTCATGCCCATCCTCCCTGTTTGCGGCGGGTCGCGCGCAGCAGCCAGAAGAAGAACGGGCTTCCGAGCAGGGCGGTGAGCACGCCGAGGGGCAGTTCGGCGGGTGCCGCGGCGGTGCGTGCGACGAGGTCGGCGGCGACCAGCACGAGCGCGCCGCCGAGCGCGCTTCCCGGTATGAGGAAACGATGTCCGGGCCCGGCGGCCATGCGCAGCAGGTGCGGGACGACGAGTCCGACGAAGCCGATGACCCCCGCGACGGCGACGGCCGCCGCGGTCAGCAGCGCCACCACGAGGATCAGCACGATCCGCAGCCGCTCGACGTTGACGCCGAGGTGCCGCGCGGGCCGCTCGCCGAGGGCGAGCAGGTCGAGGCGGCGGGCGTAGCGGGGCGCGACGAGCAGTCCGGCGAGCGCGCAGGGCAGGACGGCGAGGACTTTCGGCCAGGTCGCCTGGGACAGCGATCCGAGTTGCCAGAAGGTGATCCCGGTCAGCGCGCCGTTGTCGGCGGTGTACATCAGCAGCCCGATCGCCGCGCCCGCGAAGGCGTTGACGGCGATGCCGGTGAGGATCAGGGTGACGACCTCGACGCGTCCGCCGCCGCGCGAGAGGACGTAGACGGCGGCGACGGTGAGCAGGCCGGTCACGAAGCCGCAGAAGGCGATCGTCCAGTTCCCGAGGAAGGTCAGGCCGAGCGAGATCGCGCCGACGGCGCCGACGGCCGCGCCCGAGGACACCCCGATCACGCCCGGATCGGCCAGCGGGTTGCCGAACACGCCCTGCATCAGCGCGCCCGCGCAGCCGAGCGAGGCGCCGACGAGGACGGCGAGGACCACGCGCGGGAAGCGGATGTCCCACAGGACGCTCTCGGCGACCCGGTCGAGTTCGTGCCCGCCGAGACCGGCCCGGTGCAGGACCGAGGCGAACAGGTCGGAGAGCGGGATCTCGTAGGCGCCGAGGACTCCCGAGACGACGGCGATCACGACGAGTCCCGCCGCCATCCCGGCGGTCAGTACCGCCGCCCGCCCGCGGCGGACCCCCGCCGGAGCGGCCGAGGTGGCCTTTGTGGACGGTCGCGGCCGGGTGAGCAGCGCCATGTCAGGCGCCCGCGTGGATCTGGGCGACGAGCGAGGCGAGCACCTGGTCGGTGCGGGGTCCGTAGTTGAGCAGCACACCGTCGTCGATGACCGCGACCCGGCGGTCCATCCCGGCCGGGGTCTGCGCGACACCGGGCAGCGCGAGCAGCCCGTCGACGCCGTCGACCGACTCCAGTCCCTTCGTCATCACCAGGATCACGTCCGGCGCGGCGGCGGCCATGGCCTCGGAGGTGATCGGCACAAAGTCGCCTTCGAGTCCGGCCTCCTTGCCCGCGTCGATCGCGCCGGCGGCCTCGATCAGCCCGGCGGCACCGGAGTCGGTGGCCCCGATCAGGTACACCGACGCCGATCCGCGCACGTAGAGGAAGGCGACGCGCGGTCGGTCGGGGCTCACCGGGATGGTGGCCTGGACGGCGGCGATGCGCTCGGCGGTCCGCGCCCGCAGCCGTTCGCCGGCCTCGGGCACGCCGAGAGCGGCGGCGACGTCGGCGATGCGCTTGTCCACACTGGATAGTCCGGTGGCGCCTTCGAAGACCACGACGGGGATCCCGGCGGAGCGGATCTGCGCGATCGCCTCGGCCGGTCCGCTCGACTTCTCCGCCAGCACCACACCGGGCCGCAGCGACAGCACGCCCTCGGCCGACACGTCGTGCCCGCGGGTGACGACCGGCAGGTCCGCAGCCTGCTCGAAGGTGGCGGTGATGTCGCGCGCGACGACGCGCCCGCCGAGACCGAGCGTGAACACGATCTCCGACAGCGATCCGCTCAACGGCACGATCGCGTCGACCGAGGTCAAGGTGACGCTCGTGCCGTCGGCCGAGGCGACGGTGACCGGCAGTTCCGGCTCGGGAACGCCGTCGAGCGGTTCGACCCGGTCGGCGGGGCCCGTGTCCGACGGCGCCGGGGTGGCGGCGTCCGAAGCGCCGCCGCAGCCGGTCAGGGCCAGCGCGAGGACCAGCAGTCCGGCGAGGGGGCGGAGTCGCATGCGGGGGCCTGTTCTGTGGAGGGGCACATCTGAAGCCAGATCAACTTAGGTGAGGCTAGCCTAAATCATTCACCGGGGGTAGGGTGAGCGCCAGATTTCCATAGGTTAGCCTTCCCTAACTTCGAACTCAAGCCCTGAGTTCGCCGCCCCCGAGGAGGTCGCCGCGTGTCCCCCCGCGTGCTCCGACTGACGCTCGCCGCCCTGCTCACCGCCGCCGCCGTGGCCCTGCCCGCCCCGGCGCACGCCGCCGACGCGACGGTCTCCGGCGGCCGGCTCGACTGGGGTGTCAAGGCGTCGTTCCAGAACTACATCACCGGCCCCATCGCCAAAGGCGAGTACCGCCTGACCGGCGGCGCCGCCACGGCCGGCTCGAACCAGTTCCGCTTCCACTCCGCCGACGGCTCCTACGATCCCGGCTCCGGCGACTTCACCGCCGGGTACGCCGGCGGGGTGCACTTCACCGGGCACAAGAAGGACGGCGGCGGCTACGAGCTGGACCTGACCCTGGCCAACCCCAAGGTCGAGATCCGCGACGGCGGCGGCACCCTCTACCTCGACGTCTCCACCCCGAGCGGCACCAGCCGGGGCGTCGCGTTCGCCGATCTCGGCGTCGGCGGCCTCGACACCTCCGGCGGAACCACGCGGATGGAACTGAACAACATCCCCGTCACCCTGTCCGCCGCCGGAGCCGAGTCCTTCGCGGGCTACTACGAGGCCGGAACACAGCTGGATCCCCTGAGCCTCACCGCGGACATGAACCCCGCCGAGAAGGAGAAGGAGTCTTCCACCAAGGCCGGTGAGGGCAGGTTCAGCGGCGCCGCCGTCGACTGGGGCGTGCGCCGCACCTACCGCGAGTACGTCACCGGCGACATCGCCAAAGGCTCCTGGGCCCTTGCCGAAGGCGCGCAGGACGGCGGTGCCCTCTTCCGCTTCGGTGCGGGTGAAGGGAAGTACGACGCGAAGAAGAAGACCCTCACCGCCTCCTTCGCCGGAGCCGTCACCTTCACCGGCCAGGGACTCGACCTCACCTTGAAGGGCTTCAGCGTCTCGGTGAAGGGAGGCGAGGGGGCCCTCGCCGCCGACGTCACCTCGGCGGGTGCCACCAGCGAGGACGTCGCGCTGGTCACCTTCGGCGCGAAACTGTCCGCGAAGGACGGCCTGGTCCGCCTCGACGAGATCCCCACGGTCCTCACCGCCACCGGTGCCACCGCCTTCGGCGGTCTCTACCCCGCCGGGACCGAGATGGACCCCCTGTGGCTGGCCGTTCCCGTCGAGTCCGGCGCCGCCCTGCCGCCACTGCCCGACCTCGGTGAGGACCCCGCCCCCTCGGGCGATCCCGCCTCCATCGCCCCCGCCACCGCATCGTCCGAAGTGGACGACGACGGATTCATGCCCGCCCTGTACTGGATCGCCGCCGCGGTCGCACTGGCCGCTGTCGCGGCGGCGATCCTCCTCGTCCGGCGCCGCAAGTCCGTGCCCGCAACCCCTGTCACCGAAGAGAAGGAGTAGCCCACCCCATGTCCCACACCACCGCACGCCGGAGACGCACACCCGTCCTGGCGGCCCTGGCCGCCGCGGCCGTCCTCGCCGCCACCGGCACGGCCGTCCTGACCGCCGCCACCCCGGCCGAAGCCGCCCCGAACCTGCCCATCACCAACGGCGAGGCCACCTGGGGCGTCAAGGAGTCCTTCCGGACCTACGTGGTCGGCCCGATCGGCAAAGGCCGGATCACCGTCGCCGACGGCGCCCGCTCCTACGACAACGGCCTCTTCGGCTTCACCGGCGGCAAGGGCACCTACGACCTCGGTGCCCACAACATCACCGCGTCCTTCGACGGCAAGGTCACCTTTCAGGCCCACAAGGCCGGCGACGCCTGGTCTCTCGACATGTCGATCAGCCAGGTCCGCGTGACCACCGACAACGCCACCAAGACCGGCAAGGTCATCGCCGACGTCAGCTCCAAGGACATGTCGACCGGCCAGACCGTCCTCTACGACGACGTCGAGCTCGCCGCCCTGAACCTCACCGGCATCGCGCCCGAGCAGGACAACCTCGGTTACACCTGGCTGAAGAACATCCCCGCCACCCTCACCGAGGCCGGTGCCCCCGCCTTCGGCGGCTTCTACAACGCGGGCAGCGCCCTCGACCCCGTCACCCTCAAGGTCAAGGCGACCGCGCCCGACCCGGACCCCACCTCGTCCTCGCCGGCCCCCTCGTCGCCCGCGCCGAGCAGTACCGCGCCGTCGAGCAGCGCGCCCGCCGACCCCGACGCCCCCGCGAAGATCCTCGACGGGACGATCGACTGGGGTGTCAAGAAGTCCTTCCGCGACTACATCGCCGGCCCGATCGCCAAAGGCAAGGTCGAGCTGTCCGGCGGCGCCACCGACAACGGCGACGGCTTCCGCTTCGGCAAGGCCACCGGCACCTACGACCCCGCGAAGAAGCTGCTCACCGCCGCCTACCAGGGAACCGTCCACTTCCTCGGCCACGAGACCGACGGCCACCACGAACTGGACCTGACCTTCACCGACCTCAACATCAAGGTCACCGCCGGCAAGGGCGTCCTCTACACCGGCAAGACGCCCCTGGCGACGTTCACCGCCGAGGTCGCCGTCAAGGACGGCGTCATCGCCCTCAACGCCCTCCCCGCCAAGCTCACCGCCGAAGGCGCCGTGTTCTTCGGCGGCTTCTACCAGGAGGGCGCCGAGCTCGACCCGATCACGACCGCCCTGGCCCTCGACCCCGACGCGAACCTCCCCGGCCCCGGCGCCACCACGACCGGCACCGGTACCGGCGGCGGAGCGGGCGGCCCGTCGGTCTCGCTGCCCCTGACCGGCTCCCCGCTGGTCGGCATCGCCGCCGCCGGCGCGGCCCTGATCGCCGCCGGCGGAGCCGCGCTGTTCCTCGCGGCACGCCGCCGCCGCGCGACCGCCGCGAGCTGACCGCACGCATGACGAAGGGGGCGCGGATCCGCGCCCCCTTCCTCCGTGCCTCCTACTGACCTACCCGCCCGTCGATGCGCTCACGCAGCAGATCGGCGTGGCCGCAGTGCCGCGAGTACTCCTCGATCATGTGGACCATCACCTCCCGCAGCTCGCCCGGGTCGTCGCCGCCGCCCTTGGCCAGGACGTCCATGCTCTCGGCCGTCGCCACGAACTCCTCGGAGAAGGCGACCGCGGCCTCCCAGTCGGCCCAGGCCTTCGCGACCATCGCGGGGTCGGCCTCGACCTCCCACTCGGTCTCGTCGGGGTAGAACCGGGGCGCGTCCGCACCGGCCATGATCCGCTGGAACCACGAGCGCTCCACGTCGGTGAGATGCCGGATCAGGCCCAGCAGCGACAGCGTGGACGGCTCCACGCTGCGGCGGGCCAGCTGTTCGGCGTCGAGCCCGTCGCACTTGAGCCTGAAGGTGAGGCGGTAGTCGCGCAGGTAACCGGCGAGGACGTCGCGCTCGCCCTTGTAGCTGCCGCCGCGCGGGTCGTCGTCGGGGTGCACGAACATGTCCCACCAGCCGAAGGTCCGTCCGGGGGTGGAGAGGTTCGGCACCCGCTGTTCTGTGTTCTCTGCCATGGCGTGACATTGGCCGCTTCGAGCGGCCCGCGCCAGCCCTTTTCACGCGAGAGGGCGGCCCACCGCCGGTGGACCGCCCATGTCGGAAGAGGGGTGTCAGGAGGCCGCGACGGCGACTTCCTTCTTGCGCGCGCGATGCGCGGCGACGTGCGAGCGGGTCGCACATCGTTCGGAGCAGAACCGCCGGCAGCAGTTCGAGGAGGTGTCCAGGAACACCTTCGAGCAGCGTTCGTCGGCGCAGATGCCGAAACGGGCGCTGCCGTAGTTGCACAACCAGACCGAAAGGCCCCACGCGGCGCCCGCCAGATACTCCGAGGCGACCGTCGCGCCCCGGCCGGAGACGTGCATGTGCCAGTCGTTGTCGGGATGCCCGGAGATGCGCGGCTGGACCGGGTAGGCCTCCAGCAGAGCGTTCAAGATCTCCACGGCCGCCTCGTCCTCGCCGGCGGAGCCCCGTTCGAAGACGTCCCGGAGTTTTTTCCGCGCGCGCCTGAACGTGGCGAGGTCACGCTCGGTGACCCTGCTGCGCATGTATTCGCGCTCGGCGAACATGTCCTGTAGTGCTTCCATGTCGGACAGGTCTGTATTGACCAGGTCCGCGGCGGTCTGCGCGTAAGCGTCGAAGTCCACTTCACAACGGTAGGGCAAGAAAGCCGAAGTAACCAGTACAACACCACTGGCCCCTTACTGGCATACCGATCTCGCGGGATCTGTCCTGGGCGGTTACTCTCGGCCTCATGTTGCGTTCGGTAATCCTCGCCGCGGCCCGTAACAAGTGGGTGGAGCGACGGGTGGAGACAACCCCCATCTCCCGCGGGCTCGTGCGGCGGTTCGTGGCCGGTACCACGACCGAGGACGCCGTGCGCACCACGCAGCAGCTGGCCGACGACGGCCTGCTGATCAGCCTCGACTACCTGGGCGAG
This sequence comes from Phytomonospora endophytica, assembly GCF_014202425.1. Classification (GTDB taxonomy): domain Bacteria; phylum Actinomycetota; class Actinomycetes; order Mycobacteriales; family Micromonosporaceae; genus Phytomonospora; species Phytomonospora endophytica. The sequence continues at coordinate 310,866 of NZ_JACHGT010000008.1, forward strand.
GACACCTTCAACGCCGCCCAGGCCGAGCACACCAAGGACGAGTACCTGCGGCTGCTGTCGTCGCTGCACGCGGCGAAGCTCACCGAGGCGGCCGAGGTCAGCGTCAAACTGACCGCCCTCGGCCTGCTCTTCGATCCCGAAGGCGCGTACGTCAACGCCAAGGAGATCTGCGACGCCGCCGCCGACGCCGGCACGACGGTCACGGTCGACATGGAGGACCACACGGTCACCGACTCGACCCTCGACATCGTCAACCGCCTGCGCGTCGACCACCCCAAGACCGGTGCCGTGCTCCAGTCGTACCTGCGCCGCACCGAGGCCGACTGCAAGGAGTTCTCCGGCCCCGGCTCGCGCGTGCGGCTGTGCAAGGGCGCCTACAAGGAGCCCGAGTCGGTCGCCTACCAGGCGCGCCTCGACGTCGACCGCTCCTACGTGCGCTGCATCAACGCGCTGATGAACGGCCAGGGCTACCCGATGCTCGCCACGCACGACCCGCGCCTGATCGAGATCGGCCTGGACCGCGCGAAGTGGTTCGACCGCTCCCCGGACACCTACGAGTTCCAGATGCTGTTCGGGATCCGCCCCAACGAGCAGAAGCGCCTGGCCGCCGACGGACACCGCGTCCGCGTCTACGTGCCCTACGGCGACGAGTGGTACGGGTACCTCATGCGCCGCCTGGCCGAGCGCCCGGCGAACGTCGGGTTCTTCCTCAAGGGCGTGACGGGCAAGAACTAGGACTTCAGTGAGGCGGCCCCGGGGAAACCCGGGGCCGTTTCGCGTTCCCGGGCTCCAGCCCTCTCAGCTCCCGTCGGCCGCGTCGTGCGCGAGCAGCGCGAGCTGCACACGGTTGTTGAGCCTGAGCTTGGTCAGCATCCGCGACACGTGGGCCTTCACCGTCGCCACGCTCATGTGCAGTTCCCGGGCGATCTCGGCGTTCGAGGCGCCCCTGCCGACGGCCGTCGCGACGTCGCGCTCCCGCTCGGTCAGCGCGGCCAGGAGGCGTTCGGCGCGGCCCCGCCGCGTCTCGGCCGGGTCGGGGTCGAGGCGCGTCATCAGCCGCCGGATGACGTTCGGGGAGAGGATCGGCTCCCCGGCGGCGACCCGCACGATCGCCTCCACGATCCGCGCCGGCGGACTGTCCTTGAGCAGGAAACCGCCCGCTCCGGCGCGCAGGGCGCGCAGGATGTGCTCGTCGGTGTCGAAGGTCGTCAGGATGACCACCTCGGGCGCCGCCGGCCGCGCCCGCAGCCGCTCGGTGGCGGCCAGCCCGTCGAGGCGCGGCATCCGGATGTCCATGAGGACCACGTCGGGGGCGTGCTCGGCGACGGCCTTCTCGACGTGCGAGCCGTCGGCGACCTCACCGGCCACGACGAGGCCCGGGACCATCGACAGCATCATCGACAGCGCACCGCGCACGAGCGGATCGTCGTCGACGATGAGGACCCGTACGGGCGGCCGGTCGTCGGTCATGGAGGCCACGGTAGCCGCCCGCGCACGACGAAGTCCCCGCCGCGTGCGCCGTGGGCCAGCTCGCCCCCGGCGAGCGCGGCGCGTTCGGTCAGGCCGATGAGCCCGGTTCCGCTGCCGGGGATCCGCGAGGGCGTGTCCGCGCCGGGCAGCCCGTTGCGGACCTCGACGGTCACCGCGTCGCCTTCCCGGCCGTCGATCACGACCGTCACGGTCTCCTCCGGGGCGTGCTTGCGCGCGTTGGTGAGGGCTTCGCGGACGATGGCGTGCACGGTGTGCCCGACGCGGTCGGGGATGCCCTCGGTGCCGGTGAGCCGGTCGTCGAGGACGACGTCGGCACCCGCCCGTCGCGACTCCTCGACGAGCACGGGGACGTCGGCGAGCCCGTGGACGAGCGCGGTCTCCTCGTCGTCGCGCAGGACCGTGATGACACCGCGCAGGTCTTCGAGCGCCTGGTGCGCTCCCGCCTGCATGACCCGCGCGGACTCGGCCAGCGCGGGCTTGTCGGCGGCCCCGTACTCCATGGCCCCGGCCTGCAGGCTGAGCAGCGACAAACGGTGGGCCAGCACGTCGTGCATCTCGCGGGCGATGCGCTCGCGTTCGACACGGCGGACGCGTTCGGCCCGCAGTGCCTGCTCGGCCTCGGCGCGGCGGGCGCGTTCGGCCAGGGAGTCGACGAGGAGCCGGCGGGTGCGGGCGAAGCCGCCCGAGCTGAGCACCGCGACGACGGCGAGGAGGTTGACCAGCAGCCAGCCCGGCGTCGGCAGCAGGGCCGAGGCCGGGTGCAGCCCGATCCGGACGGCGGCGACGGGCAGCGCGAGGAGGCCCAGCGCGGCCGCGAGTGGGAAACGCCGGTAGGCGGCGACCGTGTACAGCCCGACCCCCGCGGCGATCACGGCGGCGGGAGCGACCGCCGAGACGGCCAGGGTGATGACGGCGACCGTGGCGGGAAACCGTCGGCGTGCTCCCAGGGAAACGCAGGCGACGAGCAGACCCGTCACGGTTATCACCAGGTAGGCGTCCTCGGGGCGTGGCCCCGACGCGAGCTCGGCGATCAGCACGACGGCCCCGAGGAGCCCGGCGAGCAGGATGCCGCCGAGGTCGACGGCCCAGGTCCGGGGTGTGGTCATGATCGGACCCTAGTACCGGGCGCGGCACCCTACGAAAGTCGATGGTGGGGGGCGACTTAGGAGACCCGGCCTTCGGCTTCGGTCTGATGTGGGGCGCCCGGACCCGGTCGAGACTTCGACCATGACCACACGACACCTCACCTCCAAGGCCCTGACCAGGGGAATCGCCGCCGCGACCGCCGCGCTGGCGCTGCTCGCCGTGACGGCCTGCGGGAACGGGACCTCACCCGGGCCGTCCGGGCCGTCGGCGTCGGCTTCGGCCCCGGCGGAGACGCCCGCCGCCTTGCAGACCGCGATCGACGGCCTCGTGGCCGGAGGCTTCGTCGGCGCCGAGGCGACGCTGCTGCGCGACGGCACCGCCGTCCAGTACACCGCCGGGCTCGGCGACCTCGCCACCGGCGAGGCCTACCCGCGCGACGCGCACTTTCGTGCCGCGAGCCTGACCAAGCCGTTCACGTCCTCGCTGGTGCTGCGACTGGTCGCCGACGGCCTGGTCGAGCTCGACGCGCCCGTCGACCGGTACCTGCCGGGGCTGCTGCACGGCGAGGGCATCGACCCCGAGGCCGTCACCGTCCGGCAGCTCCTCCAGCACACCAGCGGCCTGCCCGAGTACGCCCAGCTGCCCGAGGTCCTCGTCGCCTACGAGGCGGGAAACACCCGCACGTTCACGCCCCGGGAACTCCTCGACCTGGCACTCGAACACCCCGCGCAGTTCCCCGCCGGGAAGCGGATGCGCTACACCGCGACCAACTACGTCGTCGCCGGAATGCTCTTCGAGGCCGTGAGCGGCAAGGACGTCACGACGGGGCTCACCGAGCTGACCGGGCCGCTCGGGCTCTCCTCGACCTACCTACCGCAGCCCGGGGACCACACGATCGCCGCGCCTTTCGCGCACGGTCACCTCGACGGCGCCGACGTGACGTCGCTGGAGCCCTCGGCGCTGTGGACGGCCGGCGGACTCGTCACCAGCGGCGAGGACCTGGCCCGGTACTTCGCGGCGCTCATGAGCGGTCAGGTCGTCCCGGCCGCGCAGCTGGCGGAGATGCGGACCACCGTGCCGATGGAGGGCGCCGGGCCGGTCGGCTACGGTCTCGGTCTGATGCGGATCCCGCTGACCTGCGGTGGCGTCGCCTGGGGCCACGCCGGTGACACGCAGGGGTACCTCGCCGCCGTTGGCGCGTCGGAGGACGGCAGCCGGGCGGTCTCCCTCGCGGTCAACCAGTCGCCGGAAGGCGCCTTCGGGCCCGAGCAGCTGGTGGAGGTGCTCAGCGCAGGGCTGTGCTGAGCCGTTCGGTCGATCCCGTGGGGAGCGCTCCCACGCCAGCATGACCCCCATGCCCTCGATCCGTCACTACCGTCCCGCCGACGAGGCCGCGCTGCGCGACATCTGCGTACGCACCGCCCACGTCGGCGGTGACGCGCGTCCGCACTATCGCGACCCGGGGATCCTGCCCGAGATCTTCGCGGTGCCCTACGCGCGGCTCGACCCGTCGCTGGCCTTCGTCGCCGACGACGGTGAGCGGGCCGTCGGCTACATCCTCGGGACGGGTGACACCACGGCGTTCGTCCGCCGCTTCCGTGACCAGTGGCTCCCGTCGATCGCCGACCGGTACCCGGCGCCCACTGGCGTCGTCGGCCTCGACCCGACGCCCGACGACGTCATGCGCCACCTCCTGCACACACCCGAGCGGATGCTCGTGCCGGAGCTCGCGGCGTACCCGGCCCACCTGCACATCGACCTGCTGCCGGGTTTCCAGCGTGCCGGGCACGGACGCGCGCTGGTCGCCGCCTTCGTCGACGCGCTGAAGGCGACGGGCGTGCCGGGCGTGCACCTGGGCATGGTCACCGAGAACACCGCGGCCCGCGCCTTCTACGACCGGGTCGGCTTCCACGAGATCGACGTCGCCGACGCCGGGCCGATCACGTACCTGGGGATGCGCTGGTGAGGTGCTTGCGCATCTCGACGCAGTCGGTCTCGTAGCGGTAGACGGTCCCGTCCTCGGTCCGACGGTCCCAGCCGGTGCGGACGGTGTCGAAGGCGCGATAGCCGAGCCTCTCGTAGAGGGCGCGGGCGCGCGGGTTGGTCGTCTCGACGCCGAGTTCGGCGACGGTGAGGCCGCGGGCCGTGACGCGGTCCTCCAGCGCGGTGATGAGGATCGTGCCCAGGCCGCAGGACTGGAGCGCCGGGTGCACGCCGAGCTGCGTGATCTCGCCCGCGCCGGGTCGTGGCGCGAAGTTCACGCCGCCGATCGCGACGGGCAGACCCGAGGCCTCCGGGCAGACGGCGAGGTAGTCGAAGTCGGGGGCGCGCAAGGCGTCGGCGACGGCGTCGAGATGCCCCGGACCGCCCGACCACGCGCAGGTGGCCAGGTCGGAGATCGTGAGCGGGCGGACGGTCACGGAGATGTGGACGGACGGCATGGGGTGATGGGAGCGGATGCGGGCGGCGGCGGGCAAGGGGTTTTGTCCCCCCGCGCTCAGTCGCCGAGCGCGTCGAGGTCGCGAAGTGCCTCGCGAGCCCGTCGCAGCCGGTCCGTCTCGGGCTCGTGCCACCAGTACGGGCCGCGCTCGCCGAGACCGTGCTTCGCGATGTCGACACGTTCGCGGGCGGCGGCCACGGCCTTCGCGTCGCCGTCGCGTTTCGCGTTCCGCACGCCGGAACGGCCCCGGCCCAGGTGCGAGGTGAGGGCCGCGACCAGGTCCTCCGGCAGCGAAGGGTCGGTGCGGCGCCAGCGCCGGCCGTCGACGACGAGCCAGCGCTCGTCCTCGGCGGGGCCGGGCACGGCGCCCCCTGGGGTGCTCACCGATCCAGTGTGGTCGCGCCGGGGGGTCAGGCGTGGCAGGATGCCCGGATGCCTCCCGAGTGGACCAACGAGACCGCGATCGCCCAGTGGGAAACCCTTCCGCGCGACGTCGTCGAGGCCATGGACGCCGACGGCGACTTCGCCAAACGCCACCTCGTCAACCCGCACCTGCTGCGCCTGCTCGGGCCGCTCGACGGCCGCCGGGTCCTGGACGCCGGATGCGGCAACGGGTACCTCTCGCGCATGCTCGCCCGTGCGGGCGCCGACGTCGTCGGCGTCGAGCCGACGGAGGCGCTGTGCGGCTACTCCCGCGAGCGTGAGGCCGAACTGCGGCAGGGGATCACGTACGTGCGGGCGGGACTGACGTCACTGCCGGAGGACATCGGCGGGCCCTTCGACGCCGTCGTGTGCAGCATGGTGCTGATGGCGATCCCGGACTGGCGCCCGGCGATGCGCGCGTGCGTCGAGGCGCTCAAGCCGGGCGGGACCTTCGTGTTCGCGGTGACGCACCCGGCCTTCGAGAACCTGTCCGCGACCTGGCGCGAGCACGGCGAGTACCGCCTCGACCGCTACCTGGACGAGTACGAGATGCCGTCGACGTACGCGACGGACTTCCACCGCCCGCTGTCGGCCTACCTCAACGAGGCCGCCGACCTGGGCTGCCGACTGCGCGAGGTCGTCGAGCCGAGGTTGCCGGCGGAGGCGGCCGACGGGGTCGCGGGCGTGGCCTTCGGCCGCCTGCCGAACTTCCTGATCGTGGCGGTGGGGAGGGAGGGCGCGGCGTGACCACGTCCGATGAGAACCCCGCCGTGCCCCGCCTTCAGAAGGGCTGGTGGGTGCTGCACGGCGCGCTCGCGATCCTGACGGTCCTCGCGCTATTGGCCTTCAGTTCGCCGATCGCCGACCTCACGCTTCTCTTCTTCGCGGTCCCGGGGTTCTTCGCCGCGGGACTGGGCTGGTTCGTCCTGGTCCTCGGCGCCCGCCGGACGTGGCGGGCCTTCGTGGGGCCCGCCGTCGTCGTCGCGCTCCTCGCCGTTCTGTTCGCCGAAGTCCCACGACAGGTGAGGTGGGCGATGAGCCGCCCCGCCTTCGACGAACTCGTCGCGGCCTGGGCCGCCCCCGCCGCGTCGACCACTCCCGCGACAGTGGGCTGGAGCGGCAAGCGACAGGTGGGCGCCTACGAGGTCATCACCGTGTCGCCCGTCGTCGGCGGCTACGTCTTCATCCTGTCCGGCGGCGGTTTCTCCGACGACACGGGCTTCGCCTACCTCCCGTCCGGGCCGAGCGCGGCGCTCGAAGGCGACGGCTATGATCCGGACCGGTTCCACCCCCTCGGCGACCACTGGTACGTCTGGTTCGACGCCTGGTGACCCTCGCTCACTCCACCGGCGCCAGCCACACCCCCATCGTCGCCGGGTCGATCGGCATCGAGATGTGCTCGTGCGTCACGAGCCACGTCCCCTCCACCCGCCGCAAGCACACCGTCGACCGCACCCACATCGCGCTTCGCATTCCGTCCGTCCGCGTCCCCGAGTCCAGGTGCAGCATGTGCGCCCACGCGACGTCGCCGTCGACGGCGACCGTCAGGTCCTTCGTCTCCAGCGAGATGGGCCCGTCGTAGCCGTCGAACCAGCGCTGGAAGTTCTTCGCGACCGCCTCGGTCCCGACGAACCGCAGCGGCGGCACGACGTCGTAGTACACGATCCCGGGCGCGAAGTACGACATCAGCCGGCCGAGGTCCTTCGCCCGACTCGCCTCGATCCGGCCCCGCAGCACTGCCTCGACCTCAACGCTCATGGCTTCCTCCATCGTCGAAAGATGATCACTCCTTCGACGAGATACGCGCGCGGAATGTGACACGCACGCGAAGACGGCAGCCCGCACCCACCCCGGCACGGACCGCCGCCACTTCAAACCTAACCGTCGAAGCGCCCGAGTTTCACGCTCTCGACGAACCCGGTCCAGTCACCGGCCGACGCGGCCAGCACCGGGCAGTGCACCGACGACGCCAGCTTGGAGTCGCGGACACCGATCGACCGGCCGACATCGGCCACTTCAACACAGGCGTTGTTGGCGTAGCTGCGACTGCTCTTGCGCCACAGCGGCACGCGAACGAAATTGGGCACCATTGCCCTCCTTGTCACTCAGGCCGCCGCCTCGGCGATCAGTTTCAGTGACAACTGCGGACTCAAGGCTGAGGCGGACAGGCGATCGAAAACCTGGCTGCACCGTTCCACGTCAACGGGATCGTCCATGACGAAATGACCGGCGAAGCCTTCGCAGTTCACAACAGCGGGATCGGGCTTTTGGTGATGCATGATCTGAAAAGAACCTGCCATGGCCTCGTGCGCGCCATGGTCGAAGGCCAGCACCTGGAGGCGTATGTTCGGCCGGTCGGCCAGCTCCAGCAGGTGCCGCAGCTGCCGTCGCCACACGTCGTCACCGCCGACGCGGTACCGGATCGCGGCCTCACCCAGCACGAACGCGCAGTCCGGCCCACCGGGCGCGGTGAGCGTGCGCTGACGCTCCCTGCGCACGTCGAGCTGCCGCGCGAGTTCGTCGGGGGTGAAACTCGGATCGCTGCCGCGTATCAGCGATTCGGTGAACTCCGGGATCTGCAGCGCCCCCGGCACGGTGCTCATCTCGAACCACCGGATCGAGCGCGCGACCGACTCGAACTCGATGTACTTCAGGTACGCCTTCGGCAGGTCGGTGTACTTGATCCACCACCCGCCGCGCTCGCGGCTCTCGCGCGCGAGGTCGGCCAGTTTGGCGCGTTCGTCGGCGTCGGCGAGGCCGTAGAGGTCGAGGAGCTCCTCCAGGTCGCGCCTGCGCACGCCGACGTCGCCGTTCTCGATGCGGCTGATCTTCGACGGCGAGCAGTCGAGCTTCCCGCCGGCCGCCTCCCGGGTCGTTCCGGACTCCTCGCGCAAGCGGCGCAGCGCTATCCCCAGACGCCTCCGGCGCAGGCTGGGGGAGGTGTGCGCTTCGGTCCTGGCCGTCATGGCAAGCTCCTTCGAGACTGCGGCCGCGGCACGCGGGATCCCTTGCGCGACAAGCAAATCAGCTGGTCAAGGCGCAAGTCCCACTTCGTGTGACCGAGTAAACGGATATACCACCGATATGCTTGCGCCGGTAGTCTTCCCATGCAACCCTCCTGCTAAGACAACGACAGAGGTTGTCACAGGAAACGCGTGAGAGGATCCACGATGGGTGACGACGACCCCGGTCCGGTAGAGGAAGAACCCCGGCGTTTCTTCCTGCACCGCTGGGCCGACGCCTCGGGGGTTTCGGGAACCGGGCGGATCGCCTACGGCGTCGCGTGGTCGGACGGCCGGGCGATCACCCGCTGGATCGGTTCGACGACCGGTGTCCAGCAGATCTGCGTGTGGGACTCCGTCGACGAGATCCTGCGCATACACGGCCATGGTGGGCAGACCGAGATCCATTGGCTCGACGACGCGCCCGTCGGACACCTCGCGGCCTTGGCGCCGAGCCCCGCGGAACCGATATCGTGACCGAATCGTGACCTGATATCCCGGGCGCGCGTAATGACCGCCTCATACGTTCGTATCGGTGAACTCCGAGCCGACGCCGCCGCCCTCATGGCAATCCCACCCGTACGGTCTTCCACCCTCGGGTCAGCCGACGCCGCCGCAGCAGCCGCCCGGCGCGCAGGAGCCCACACAGCCACCTCCGTACCGCCAGCAGCCCCCCGCGTACGGCGCTCCGCAACAGCCCCAGCAGCCGCAGCCCCAGCCGCCGCCGCAACCCTCGTCGCCGTGGTCGTCGCCTTCGACGCCGACGACCTACGGCCGCCCCGCCGGTGAGGCCCAGCCCGCGCGCCCGTCGTGGGGCCCGTCGGCCCCGAGCGCGTACGGCCCGGGCGGCACGCCCCCCGGTTTCCCCCAGCCGCAGCCGCAGCCTCCGACGCCCCTGAGCTATCCGCCCTACCCCGGCGCGCCGCCGGCCGGGATGACCGCGCAGGGCCCGTACTGGATGCCCGGTTCGCCGCCTCCGCCGAAGAGCCCGTGGCCCCGGCGGATCGGCCTGCTCGTGCTCGTCGCGGTGCTCGGTGCGGCCTCGGTCATCACCGGCGCGTTCATCGGCCGCAGCGGCGTCTCGCTCACCGAGGCGATCGAGCCCGTCCCGCCGCGCCCGAGCGCGTCGGCCCCGGACTCCGAGTGGGAGGAGTACGTCTCCGCCGCCGCGCTGGCCGCGCTGAACCGGCAGAGTTCGGCGCTGCTCAGCGGTGACGAGCAGGGCTGGCTCGCCCTGTACGACAGCGAGGACGCCGACCTCGTCGACCGCATGAAGGAGCGCTACGACTCCCTCAAGGCGCTCGAAGTCACCAACTGGACCTACAAGCTCGACGGGAAGGCCGACGCGCGCGGCGGTTCCGGTGGCGAGGACCGGTCCTTCGACATCGACCTCGTCGTCGGTTACTGCTTCGGCTCGAACGACCCGCCGAACTGCGCGCCGACCGACGTCGTCATCCCCACGGAGTGGTCGTCGTCGACGGCGGGCCTGCTCATCACCGAGGTCGACGAGTCCTCGCCGAACCAGGCCGGGCCGCGTCCCTTCGAGGTCAGCGATCTCGCGGTGAAGTCGGGTCCGCGCGTGCTCGTCGCGGCGCCGCCGCAGTACGAGAACCGCCTCAACCAGGCCCTTGAGGTCGCCGAGGCCGCCGCGGAGAACGCCGACAAGTACGCCCACTGGGCCGAGGTCGACCGCTACGTCGTGTTCCTGGCCGGTGAGGACGAGTTCGCCGAGTGGTACGGGACGGGCGACATCGGCCAGAACGTCGTCGGTTTCGCGCTGCCGCTGGGGACCGTCGACGACAACGGCGACTGGAAGCAGACCGGCATCGAGGTCGTCATGCACGTCGAGCGTCTCGGCAACCGCGACGAGTTCAACTCGACGATGCGCCACGAGTTCGGGCACGTCGTGACGCTGCTCGGGACGAGCGACGTCGAACCGCAGCCGGAGGACTGGTTCCTCAACGAGGGCATCGCCGAGTACATCGACCACGGCGATCAGCCGGTGAGCAGCTACCCGCGCCTGTCGAACGTGAAGGACTACCTGTCGACGATCCGCTGGAACGGTGAGCTCGTCGCGCCGACGGCGACCGACGACGGACTGGCCGGTTCGGGCAAGTACGGGCTGGCGTTCCTGGCGGTGCGGTACATCATCGACACCTACGGGATCGACAAGTTCTACGAGTTCTTCGAGACGGTCGCGCGCAACGGCGAGGAGGCCGACGCCGCCTCGCAGACGTCCTTCGGGGAGAGCTGGCCGAACGTGCTGGCGAAGGTCGAGGACTTCGTCAAGTCGACGGTGTAGACGGACGCGTCTCGGGCCGCCCGCGCTTCGGCGTGGGCGGCCTGTTCTGTTCCGGCGCCGATCCCGGCCGCGTCACGAAAACAGCGATACGGGCGAGATGTCGAATTTCCGCCGTGCCGGGAGGTTTCGTGACGGGTGGCGGTGGCCGTCCGAACCGGTAGCGCCGGTCGCCCGAAAACCTTCCGGCCTTCCCGCGCGCCTGCCCACCCGTGACCTCCCCCACCTCATCCCACCCGACCCTGCCGAACCATGGTCAACACCTGCCCTACCACATTACGGTGGATAAACGAAGCATCTACATGTTCGTGTCGTGTCACCGGCAAGCCGACATAACGCCGCCACGGCACTCATCGGGAGGGTAGAGCCGACATGGAGCCCACGAGAAGCACCGGCAGCCAGCAGAACCTGCTCAGCGAGGTCCGCTTCCTCACCGTCGCCGAGGTCGCCGAACTGATGCGCGTCTCGAAGATGACCGTCTACCGACTCGTCCACTCCGGGCAGCTCGGCGCGGTCCGTGTGGGCCGCTCGTTCCGGGTTCCCGAGCAGGCCGTCCAGGACTATCTGCGCTCGGGACTGCCTCCCGGGTTCCCCGACGTGGCGTAACGGCTGGCAGTCGGTATGGTTGAGCGGTTACACACCACCTCCAGCTACTAGGGGTACACCTATGGGTTCGGTCATCAAGAAGCGTCGCAAGCGCATGGCGAAGAAGAAGCACCGCAAGCTGCTGCGCAAGACCCGCGTGCAGCGTCGTCGCCAGGGCAAGTGACCGGGCCGGCTGTTCTCGTCACCGGCGCTGACCGGTATCTGGGCGGTCGTCTCGCCGCGAGGCTGACCGCCGACGACCGTGTCGCGCGGGTGGTGACGGCTGCCACCGATGATCTGCTGCAACCGGCCGGCAACGGACGGACGCGTATATCCGAGCTGCTGGCCGATGCCCAGGTCTGCACCGTCGTGCACCTGGCCATCGGCGCCTCGGCGTCGCGCACCGGTTCCCGTGGGGAACTCAAGGAACGCAACGTCATCGGCACCATGCAGCTGCTCGCCGCATGCCAGCGCTCACCGCACGTCCGCCGCGTCGTCGTCAAGTCCGCCGCGGCCGCTTACGGTGCCTCCATTCGCGACCCCGCGATCTTCACCGAGGACACCGAACTGCGCGCCGTGCCGCGCGGTGAGTACACCAAGGACGTCCTCGACGCCGAAGGCTACGTGCGCGGATTCTCCCGCCGCCGGCCCGACGTCGAGGTCACCGTCCTGCGCCTCGCGCCCCTGATCGGGCCGAAGGCGGACACGACCATGAGCCGTTACTTCGCGCTGCCCCTGGTCCCCACCGTGCTGGGCTTCGACCCGCGCGTGCAGTTCCTGCACATCGACGACGCCGTCGACGTGCTGCACCACGCCACCGTGCGCCCCCACCCGGAGCCGCCCGAGCGCCACGACCGCCCGACGGTCCTCAACGTCGCCGGACCGGGCGCGCTGCCGCTCTCGCAGGCGATCCGCCGCGCCGGCGGCATCACGCTCCCGGTGCCCGAACTCGCCCTGAGCGGCCTCACCGCCCTCGGCAGCGTCGAGTTCTCCCGGGACCAGCTCGACTTCCTGCGCTACGGCCGCGTCATGGACGTCCGGCGGCTCGTCGACGCGTACGGAATCAACCCCCTGCCGACCCCCGAGGCATTCGACGCGGTGTTCGGCGCAGTAAAGGAAGCCTGATGAGCCATCGCTTCGAAGATGCGATCAACAAGGTCTTCGACATCGTCGAACGCCGGTTGTCCGGCGAGTACGAGGTAGACGAGTTCGGCTTCGACCAGGAGCTGACCGAAGAGGTCGTCGCCCCGGCCCTGCGGCCCTTGTACCGCAAGTGGTTCCGGGTCGAGATGCACGGCCTGGAGAACGTCCCCGACAAGGGCGGCGCGCTCATCGTCGGCAACCACTCCGGCGCCATCGCCATGGACGCCGCCATGCTCCAGCTCGGTCTCCTCGACGACCACCCGGCGCGCAGGCACCTGCGCCTCCTCGGCGCCGACTTCGTCTTCAAGACCCCGATCCTCGGCGAGTACGCGCGCAAGACCGGCGCCACGCTCGCCTGCAACCCCGACGCCGAAAGGCTGCTCAACGCCGGCCACCTCGTCGGCGTGTTCCCCGAGGGCTTCAAAGGCGTCGGGAAACCGGTGTGGGACCGCTACAAGCTCCAGCGCTTCGGCCGCGGCGGTTTCGTGTCGGCCGCGCTGAAGACGGGCGTGCCGATCATTCCGGTGTCCATTGTGGGCGCCGAGGAGATCTACCCGATCATCGGCGACATCAAGCCCCTCGCGAGGCTCCTCGGACTCCCCTACTTCCCCGTCACACCGACATTCCCGCTCCTCGGCCCCCTCGGCGCGGTACCGCTGCCGTCGAAGTGGCACATCGAGTTCGGTGAGCCGATCGAGACGACCGAACTCGCCGACCACGCCGACGATCCGATGGAGATCTTCAACCTCGCCGACAAGGTGAAGGAGTCGATCCAGCAGACGATCCACCAGCTGCTGGAGAAGCGCGGCGGGGCCTTCCAGCCCTGAGCCGACGACCGCCCCGGATGCGCGGCGGCCGTCGGATCGGCCCTGGTGTCAGGCCTTCAGGAAGTCCAGGATGAGCGGTTCCGTCTTCGCCGGGTTCTCCAGCGTCGGCAGGTGACCGGCCCAGTCGAGCTCCACGAGCCGGGCGCCGGGGATCTCGCCGGCGAGCACCCGCGCGGTCTTCACGAAGAACTCCAGGTCCTTCGCGCCCTGCACGACCAGGGTTTCGGCGGTGATGTCGGCGAGGTCGAACTCGGGTTTCGTCGAGGGCGCGTCCACCTCGTCGGCGAACTGGACCTCGAAGGCCCTGCGCTGCATGGCGCCGACGAACTCGCGCATCTCCGCGGAGGCCTCCGGGCCGAGCCAGGTGTCGACGTTGAGGGCGACGAGGGCGTCGATGTCGGCCTGCTCGACCAGCTCCTCCTCGCGCTCGTCGAAGGCGTCGAGGTCGGGGGTCGAGTCGATCACGGCGGCGGCGCTGCACAGCAGGAGCAGCTTCTCGACCCGATCGGGCCAGCGGGCGGCGAGCTGGTGGGCGACGCGTCCGCCGAAGGAGGCGCCGACGGCGTGGAAGCGGCCGATGCCGAGGGAGTCGAGGAGTGCGATCACGTCCTCGGAGGCGTTCCAGGGGCCCGTGGGCACGGGCGTCTCACCGAAGCCCTGGAAGTCGAAGCGGGTGACGCGGAAACCGGCGTCGATGAGGGTCTGCCATTGCGGGTCCCACATCCGGCGGTCGCAGACCGAGGAGTGGAAGAGCGCGACGTCGGGACCGTCGCCTGCCGTGTCATGTGAAAGAAGAGTCATCGCGGGGAGCGTAAACGTGCAGGTCACCGCCGCGCAACTCGATTGCCCGAAACGACCGGCGCCCCGGCCCGATCGGTGATCGGGCCGGGGCGTCCGGTCGGTTTCGGCGGCTCTAGAAGAAGGAGCCGAAGCCGTCGTTCTTCTCCTCGCCGCCGGGGATTCCGGTGGTGTCCTGCGAGAAGAACGACGCGCCCGTGCCGGTGATCCCGGCGGCGGTGCCGTAGAGGACGGTGAAGGCTCCGGCGCCGGTGTCCTCGCCCGGTGCGCCGACGATCAGCGACAGGTATCCGGTGCCCTTGACGTCGGCGAAGCGGAGGCTCGCGCCCCAGCGGTCGCCGGTCTCGGTGCCGCCGGGAACGCCCGGTGAGTCCTGGCTCCAGGCGACCGCGCCCGCGCCGGTGAGGCCCGTGGCCGTGGCGGGGATGACGGTGACGAAGGCTTCGCCGGAACCGTAGACGGCGAGTTCGTCGCGGCCGTCGTGGTTGGCGTCGCCGGTGGTGATGGTGGCGCCCCAGCGGTCGTCTCCGCCGGGGTTGCCGGGGACGCCGGGCGACTTCTGGGTCAGTTGGACGGCTCCGGTGGTGCCGATCTGGGTGCCGTCGGAGTAGAGGACGGTGAGGGTTCCGGCGTCGTCCTTGCGTTTGCCGTCGGTGCCGGTGACCGCCGATCCGGGAGCGCCGACGGCGAGGTCGTCCCTGCCGTCACCGTTGAAGTCGGCGAGGCTGACGGCGTAGCCGAACAGGTCCGGGAGGTCGCCGGCGGCCTCGTGGTAGGAACTGGGCGAACCGGGGACGCCGGGAGCGTCCTTGGTGAAAAGCTGAGCTCCGGTCGTCCGGAGGCCATAGCCTTCGCTGCCCTTGAGGACCGTCACCGCACCGTTGGTGAAGTGCTCGTCCCTGTCGTGGGATTCGCCGATGGCGAGGTCGTCGAACCCATCACCGTCGATGTCGCCGGCGTCGATCGCACGCCCGAACTGCTCGCCGTCGTATCCGTAGCCCGGCATGTCGAACCAGTCCCGGTCGTACACGGTCACCTTGGAGCCGGCCGAGTGGACGTACACCGAACCAGTTCCGGCTCCCGGTGCGCCCACCGCGAGGTCGTCGCGGTAGTCGCCGTCGAAGTCGCCGACGGCCAGTGACGTGCCGTAGGCCATGCCCGCGACGGGCTCCTTTGGCTGGTACACGACGCTCCAGTCCGACTGGAATCCGTTCGGGGAGCCGCGGAACACGAAGACCACGCCGACGTCGCGCACGGATCCGATGTCCTCGCCCGGGGCGGACACGGCGAGGTCGCCGTACCCGTCACCGTCGAAGTCGCCGAATGCGCTGGCGTGACCGAGGCGGTCACCGTCCTCATTGGAGTCGAGCACACTCTCGGCGTCTTGGTGGAAGGCCTTGTTGCCCGTGGTCGTCACACCGGTCGCCGAACCGTAGAGCAGGTGGATCTGCCCGGTGTCGGTGTACTCGCCGAGGTCCTCACCGGGAGCACCGACGACCGTCTCGGCGTAGCCGTCGCCGTTGACGTCATCGCGCAGGCCGCGATATCTCACGTACACGTTGCTCAAGACGGGAGGGTGCTCCGCGTCGCCCGCGAAGTACACCATGTACCGCGGGTAGTCCGCTCGCCCGAGGGCGTCGACGAACGTGAAGTTCCCCCACTGGTCGACGATGGTGTCAGGCAGCTCGTACGTGCCGCTGGAGTCGACGCGCTTCACCGAAAGGACGGTCCCCGCGCCCGGGCCGCGGTGAAGGGTGCCGCTGAACCTCGCGGAGTCCATGGCGCCGAGGGTTGACGGAGCCTTGAGCGTGATGGCCGTCTTGCCGGTCGCGGCCTGGTCGATGATCTCCAGCCTCGACCGGTTCGACCAGTCGTGTTTCAGGACCCGGATGAGCTTGTCATCGGCGGTGAAGGCGAGATTGCCTCCGCGTGAGTAGCAGCAGTCGGTGTCGGGCCAACGGGCGACGAAAGCACCGCTCTGGAGGTTCCACACCGAGGTGGCGGCCGGCTTGGGGAAGTACTCGATCGCCCCGGTGGCCAGGAAGCGGTCGTCGGGGCTCACCGCGACGGCCGTGAGGTGCCCGTCACCGGTCATCTGTGTGTCCACCGAGAGGTCGGCGGTGCTCAACACCTGGGGACCCTGTTGGGAAGGGCAGGCGAGGGCGACCTTGTCGCCGTCGGCGAACAGGGCGGCGTCCCAGCATTCGCTCGCCGAGCCCGGAGCGCTGGCGGCGGTCTGGATGGGCGTCTCGCCCGATACGTCGTAGACATGCATGGCACGATCGTCGTTCTGGCGGTCCATCTGGAACAGACGATCCGGCCGGTCCGGGAACGCCCGGAGCCTGCCCGCCTGATTCGTGACGGTTCCGCCGGTGGTCTCTCCGGTGGCCGGGTCGTAGGAGCCGAGCGAGCCGATCCCGGATGCGCAGTCGCGGTAGGAGTACCAGAGCTTCCCGCCGGTGGAGGCCGTCGACCACACACAGTGTTCGGCGGGAAGTGCGACCTTGTCGACGGTGTACGCCTGCGTGTCGATGACGTCGAGGGAGGGCGTGTCGTGTTCGGCGACGTAGACCGTCGAGCCGTCGGGACTGATGGACAAATCCCTCGGCTTGGTGAAGCCGGTGAGGGTCTGGCGGACTTTGCCGCGGAAGTCCAACACCACGACGGCGTCAGGCCCCTCTGTACTGACGAAGATCTGCTGATGGGCGTCGTCGACGACCATGTCCTGGAAAGTGCCGTTCATGTCGGTCGACGCGGCGGCCACAGCGGGCTGTGCGTTCAGTACGGTGGCACCGGTGGCGGTGATCGCGCAGGCGAGGGCACCCGCCAAAAGGCGTCTATTCATATGTTTTCTTGTCCCGGGGGTGTGGGCCGGGTGGGCTCCCGGCCGCGCAAAAGTACCACCGGATGTTCACCCGAGCCGGTTGCTGATCCTCCGGTGCAAACCCACGAAAGCCTTCTGGAACAGCGCATCCGGCATGTTCCTCGCACCCCGCAGCACCGCTTCCCGCTGGAAGAAGGTCTGCGCTCCCGCGACGGCCATGCTGCGCCTGGCGACGGCCCCGGCGAAGGAGGCGCGCTTCCTGCGGCGGACGGAGTACTCGGCCAGTGCCGTCGCCGGGTTCGCCTTGAGGGCCTGGCGCAGGACCCACACGTCTTCCAGGGCCTGGTTCGCGCTGAGCGCCATCGACGGGGGCATGGCGTGGGCGGCGTCGCCGAGGAGGATTGTGCGGCCGCGACCCCACAGTCGCGGGATCCTGTGGCGACTGTGCGGATAGGCCTTAATGTCCACTTCGGACAGTGTCTTGAGCAGTTCCGGGACCGGGGTGCCCCAGTGGCCGTAGCGTTCGGTGAGCAGGGCGAGCGGATCGGTGTCGTCGGTGGGCCAGGGCGTGTCGCAGAACCATTGCGCCAGCCCGTTTCCGGCCGGGCTGAGGCCAACATAGCCTTCGCGGCCGAGCATCATCAGCGCCGTCGAGCCGAGGTCGACGGGAGCCGGGATCAGGCCCTGCCAGCTCGCGACCCCGGTCAGTGGACGCGGTTCCTCACCGAACAGTGCGGTTCGCACCGCCGAGCCGACGCCGTCGGCGCCGATGAGCAGGTCGGCCTCGAAGACCTCGCCGGACTCCAGGACGACCGAGTCGCCCTCGCCCAGCCGGGCGAAGCGGGATCCGAAGCGCACCAAACCTTCCGGGAGTCCGTCGACGATGGCGTTGAGCACGTCCCCGCGCGGGATCACGATCGCCGGAGCGCCGAAGCGCGCCTCCGCCGGCTCCAGGTCGATCGCCATCGCGAGGCGGCCCGACGACGTCAGCGTCTCGACCCGTGTCAGCCGCTCGCCGAGTCCGCCGAGATCGACGCCCAGGTCCCCGAGGATCGTGGTCCCGTTGGCCCACAGGGTAATAGCGCCGCCGAGGGTGCGAAGCTCCGGCGAGCGTTCGAGGACGGTCACCTGGTGACCGTCGGCGAGCAGCCCCCGGGCCGCCGCCATGCCGCCGATCCCCGCACCGACGATGAGTACTCGCATGACGCCTCCCGAGCCGAAGTTCTACATTTCGTAGAGTACGACCGCGTTCGCGCTGCCGGAGTCCACTGTGGGCGACGTCATGCGAGGTGGATCAGGCGATCGAGGGCATCCGCAGCCGGGCTGCGGCCTCCTTCGCCGAAAGCGCCTCGTTCCCGTCGAACGCGCTCGCCAGGGCCGCGCGCTGGGTCTCCGTGGCGGCGTCTAGTGGCAGCCGCACCTCCGGGCCCTCCTCCGGTCGGAGCACCAGGGTCGTTCCCGGCTGCTCCATCGAGGCGGTCGTGGTCGTCGCCAGGTCGACGCGCTTCATCAGCCGCGGCCCGCGCAGGACCAGCACCGTTCCCTCAAGCCGGGCGCTCAGCGGTCGCAGGAAGAAGAGCCATGCCGTCGCGGCGATCCCCGTCAGGAAGGGCGTGACGAGATAGGGCGGGTTCGTCCTCTCACCGGCCAGTTCGGGGTCGAAGAGGAGGACGGCGAGGGCCGCCACGGCGACGCCATACAGGGCGAGGAGAACATAGGTGCCGACCTTGGCCGAGGTCATGGGGAGGGTGATCTTCACGGGGGCTCCTGGGGTGGGGATTGCGCGAGATCGTAGCGCCTCGCCGCCACGCCTCGTGAATCCGCTACTCAGGGTCGTCGGCCGAGCGACCATTCGCGGAGCCGGTTCGCCGTGTCGGTCGCCTGAAGCGCCGACGCCGCCGTGCCCCGGACGCCCGCGTCGATCGCGTGGGCGAGTGCGGCGAGGTCACCGGCGGGAAGGCCGCCCTTGTGCGATCCGAGCGGGAGGCGGACGACCGGTCCGTCGCTGCGCCGGGCGTTGAGGTGGGGGACGATGACGCCGCCGTGGACGGGACTCTCGTCGATCCAGACCTGAAGTGCGGTGGCGAGGTCGACGGAGCTCTTGTCGACGATGAGGACGGTTCCCTTGAGGTGGACGGGAATGCCGCGCCCTTTCGTGAGCCTGGCGATGCCGTAGACGAGGCCGGCGATCGGCAGGATGACCAGCGCGGCCAGGAGGACGACGCCGAGTGCTCCCATGTTTCGCGCGAAGGTGATCAACCCTTGCGCGACGTCCGCCGCCGTGGCGGGCTGGACCGCCACCGTGCCGAGCACGCAGAGCAGGACGGGGGCGAGGACGACGACTAAAAGGAGCGCGATGGTCCAGCGCGCCGAGGACTGCTGCCGGCCGAGCCTCATCCGACGCCTCCGGGTCGAGTGGTCGCGTGTGCACGGATCGTACCGGGGCGGTGCTCGCCAGGTTGTTGGCGCGCTGATCCGCCGAGTTGTGTCGTGGCCGTCGTGTCGGCGGTCCGTCCCGAGGACCGGTGTCAGAGAGGATTGATGTAGCCGGTGTCGCCTTTCGGGGCTTCGACGATCTGTACGGCGGCGTCGTCGGGATGGCCTGACTTCAGATGCACGACGATCCATTGGGTTGGGGAGTGAAAGGCCACGAGGTAGGTGCCGTTGGGCTGCTTCTCGACCTGGTTCGGCAGGCTGGCCGGATCCGGCAGGGTGAGGTGTCGCTCGCCAACGGCGCGTCCCAAGGCTGCGCACGCTGCCAGGTGAGCGTGGGCTGACGTGGTGAGGTCGTGGTGGGCAAGGCGGCGGCGTAGAAGGCGGCGTGTCCTGACACTGAAGCGGTGTTTGAGCCCGTCGAGCTTTGCGGAGGCCTTGTTGCCGATGATTCCGGACGCTGCCGCGAGGAGAAACCACTGGAGGATGTCTGGGGCGGCATCCGGGAGCCAGCAACGACCAGAAGGCTCAGTGTCCTCGAAACGCCAGGGGTTTGCATCCTGCCCGGCCGCGTCTTTCCATAGCTGTCGCCAGCGGTCACGCTCATCTTCGGGCAGTTTCTGCCCCAGCAGGTGGTGGTAGGCCTTGACCAGGAGTTCGAGAGCATCCCATCGAGGCACTCGGACAGCACGGCGCATGTTGACGATCATCGACACGCTCAGGGCCCTGCCCGAGACCGTCCAGGCGGCCTTGGTGAGGGTTTCGAGGGTGGGGGCAGACAGCGCAGGATCGCGAGCGGCCTGTTCCCGCGTGCTGGAATCCAACTGGGCTAACGCCCACTTGAGGACGGTGAGGCCTTCGGTCGGAGGTTGTTCTTCAGGATGGGGCACCCGCGGTTCTCCGTCTGGTGAGGTCGGCACTGGTCTCCTTGCAGCTTAAGTGGTGTGTGCGTCAGCGGCCGCCAAGGCGCAGTACACGGAGGCGACCGAGGGGTGCTTCCCAGCGTTCTCCCCAGCCGGGATGGTCAGGTGCGCGGCGATCGCCTCGACGCCCAAGCCCTTCTCCCGGAGTGCGAGGGCAGTGGTGCCTACTCCCTGGGCCTGAGCTCCACGTAGGGCCGTCCACCGCTGAGGGACGACAAAACCCGGCGGACCGCGCGACAACAACTTGGAGAGCCACAGGTGTTCGTGCTGCCTGTCAAGTCCGCTCGAACCTTGCGGGTGTTTGAGGCCATGACCTGCGATCCGAAAAGCAGCTTCGGACGGTGGCGATCGAGACCGACAGGATGTTCTACGTCGGTGACGTCCTCTGCGGCAGAGTCCGGGGTACTTGGAAGTCATCAGGCAGGTTGAGGAACCAGTCGGCCGCCGCGGCTGCGAGTTCCTCAAGGGAGCCTTCGGCGTGGAGGGCGTACTCGGTGGGTTCGTCGAAGTAGAAGAGCTGGTTGTGGATCTCATCCCCGTGTACGGAACCCTCTTCGAGGACCAAGCCCCAGTGGGTGCGGTCAGCGGTGAGCCGGGCGAACATGGTGCCATCGCACCAGTTCTGAGGAACGACCCAAGGTGGTGCAGAGTGAGACGCGGTGAGCCGCTGCAACTCGACCCAGAAGCGGTGCTCGGTCTCGGTGAGATGCGCTTCGTTGTCTTCCACGAAGCGATGCTAGACCCACCGAGAGGCGAGGTAACGCCACGACCGCACCGCCGTTGCGTTCGATCCGCAAAGTGGATGCGGACTCCGCAGGGCCTGAGCTCCACGTAGGACTGTCCACGCCGGGCACGACAGAACCCGGCGGACACCACGACAACAACTTGGCGGGCCACACCGGGGCGGTGCCCGCGGCGGGATCCCCGAAACCTCCACATCCCTTTACTCCCAGCACATCTGCTGCTACGTTGCAAAAACCCCGCAAGTCCTTGCATCGCCGCAAGTGGAGGCCCCGGCATGGTCCTACGCGTCTGGCGCGGTTCAACCCTCCGTCGCCACATCGTCCTCGTCACGCTTCTCGCGCTGCTGGCCAGTGTCGCCGTGTGGGCGGTGACGGCGAATCCCGCGCGCGGCGGCATCGACACGGCGCGTCTCGGGGCGCGCTACAGCGCCGACCGTACGACCATCACCTTCCGGGTCCACTCCGGGACGGCCACGCGGATCGCCGTCTACCTCTACGACCAGCCGACGGGCGCGGCGCCGGTGCGCGAGGCCGTCCTCGCCAAGTCCGGGAGCGTCTGGGAGGCGACGGTCCCGGCCGCGGGGAAGTACTACGGCTACCGCGCGTGGGGCCCGAACTGGCCGTACAACGCGTCATGGACGCCGGGCTCGTTCGCCGGATTCGTGTCCGATGTGGACGCCACGGGCAACCGCTTCAACCCCAACAAGCTCCTGCTCGACCCCTACGCCCGCGAGGTCAGCCACGACCCGCTCCGTCCGGGCATGACCGATGAATCGGTCTACACCTCCGGTCCCGCCGGGCGCACCATCGACAGCGGACCGCACGCCGCCAAGGGCGTCCTCCTCGCGGCGAGCACGCCCGTGACGGGCACGAAGCCGTCCCGGCCGCTCAAGGACGACATCGTCTACGAGGCGCACCTTCGCGGGCTCACCGCCAACGACGCCTCCATTCCCGCCGCCTACCGCGGCACCTACCGTGGCGCCGGGCTCAAGGCCGCCCAGCTTGCGGCCCTCGGCGTCACCGCCGTGGAGTTCCTGCCCGTCCAGGAGACCCAGAACGACGCCAACGACGTCGACGCCACGGGCACGGCGGGTGACAACTACTGGGGCTACATGACCCTCAACTACTTCGCCCCCGACCGGCGCTACTCCTCCGACAAGTCCCCCGGCGGACCCACGGCCGAGTTCGCCGCGATGGTCAAGGCCTTCCACGACAACGGTCTGAAGGTCTTCGTCGACGTCGTCTACAACCACACCGGTGAAGGCGGCGTCCACGGCGCCGACAAGAACGTCTACAACCTCTTCTCCTACCGTGGCCTCGACAACCCCACCTACTACTCCCTGTCTGCAGACCGCCAGTCCTCTGTGGACAACACCGGCGTCGGCGGCAACTACAACACCTACAACCCGGTCGCGCAGAACCTCATCGTCGACTCTCTCGCCCACTGGCGCGACACCCTCGGCGTCGACGGCTTCCGCCACGACCTCGCCTCGGTCCTCGGCAACACCTGCCAGCACGGTTGCTTCTCCTACAACCGCACCGATCCGGCGACCGCCCTCAACCGCATCACCGCCGAGATGCCCGCGCGCCCGGCCGGCGGCGGCGCCGGGACCGACTGGATCGCCGAACCCTGGGCGATCGGGGCCGGGACCTACCAGGTCGGGAACTTCCCGCCCGGCTGGGCCGAATGGAACGGCCGCTACCGCGACACCCTGCGCAGCGACCAGAACAAGCTCGGCGTCGACGCCGTCACGCCCGGGCAGCTCGCGACGCGCTTCGCCGGATCCGCCGACCTCTACGCCGACGACGGCCGCAAGCCCTGGCACTCGGTGAACTTCATGGTCGCCCACGACGGGTTCACCCTCAAAGACCTGTACTCGTGCGACACCAAGAACAACACGCAGGCCTGGCCCTACGGCCCCTCCGACGGCGGCAGTGACGACAACATCTCCTGGGACCACGGTGGAAACGCGGCCCTGCAACGGAAGGCGGCCCGCAACGCCACGGCCTTCCTGATGCTGTCGGCCGGGACGCCGATGATGACCGGTGGGGACGAGTACCTGCGCTCCATGCGCTGCAACAACAATCCCTACAACCTCGACTCCAGCGCCAACTGGCAGTCGTGGTCCTTCGACGCGACACAAGGCGACTTCCGCGCCTTCACGACCCGTCTCGCCGAGTTCCGCAAGGCCCACCCGGCGCTGCGCCCGGCCGACTTCTACACCGCGGCCGACGCCGACGGCGACGGCATGAGGCAGCTGGACTGGTTCACCCCGGCCGGAACCACGCCCGACGCGTCCTATTGGGACGGCGCCGGGAACCACGCCCTCGGCTGGCGCTACGACGGGTCCGAACTCGGCGACGGCGCCCCGGCCGTCTACGTCGGCTACAACGGCTGGTCCGGCGACGTCTCCTTCACGCTCCCTTCGCCCGGCGCGGGCAAACAGTGGTACCGCGTGACCGACACCGGAACCTGGGCCGAAGGCCCGAACCAGGTCGCCGCGCCCGGCACCGAGGCACTGATCGGCGGCGCCGGAACCGCCTACCTTCTCCGCGAACGCGGCCTGCTCCTGCTCATCGCCAAGTAGCTCACCCGCCCGGCCCGGAAGGGCCGGGCAGACCGGGGATCCGCACCACCGACACCGCCGGATGTGTTGTGGCGTAGGCGTTCAAGGCCTCGGCCAAGCGCTCGTCGCCGACGACGACGCGCAACGGGATGGTGAGCCGGTCGAGGCAGGCGAGGAAGGCGACGAGTCCCTTGTGCGAGGCCGGAAGCGGCCCGTCGTGGCCGACGAGGTCCTCGCCCTTCGTCGCGTAGGCCTGGGGTGCGGTGACCCCGAGATCCCGGTTGAGAGCGCCCAGGATCAGGCTCGCGTGCTTGTTCTGCGGGCCGTCCGGCGAGTAGAAGACGACGGTGTGGACACCGTCGGCGAGCATGCCGCGCTCGGCCAGAGCGGTGAGCAGATCGCCGACGGGCGCGCCGATCCGGCCCGTCGCCCAGACCTGGCCCCAGGTGGTGTCGGCGGCGATGAGGTGCCCGGCCGGATCGAACTTCACCGTGCCGTAGGGGACCGCGCCGCTGAGGATGAGGGCGACACCGGCCGCGACCGCGCAGGCCGCGCGCGAACGCCATCCCGCACGCGGCCGGAAACGCGGCAGCCGTGCGAGCGCGGTCCCGGCCGTGACGAGCAGGATGATCCCGAGGACCTGCGGGAGTTTGCGGAAGTAGTAGGACTGGTGGCCGACGGTGGCCATGTTGTAGGCGAACAGCACGACCGTCAGGCCCCATCCGCCCAGGCCCAGGACGGCGAGCGTCCGCAGCCGGGGACTGCGCCGCCGGACCGGTGCGGCCACACCCAGGGCCGCGACGACGGTGAGTCCGACGAGAACGGAGGTCGGCAAGGGCATGATGAAGCCGTCGGTGTTGAGGTGCTCTGCGCCTTTGAACTCGCGCAGGTACCAGATCAGGGGCTGGATCGCGGCCACCGCGCCGAATCCCGCCGCCATCGTGATCGCCCACCACGGGTGGCGGCGCACCCGCGGCCAGGAGAGGACGGCGGCCGCGACGATCGCGATCGCCGCCGGTGCGGCGAAGAGCGTGTAGGTGTAGGTGATCGCGACGGTCAGCGCGCCGACGAGCAGGAACTGTTCCGGTGCGCGCCGGGGCGGCCGGGCGAGGACCGCGATGAGCAGCGCGAGCAGGGCCATGCCGAGGATCTGGGAGTCGAAGCCCTCCCAGAGCATCGTCGTGTAGAAGCCCGTGCCGAGGAAACCGCAGATCCCGGCGACCAGCGCGGCCCGCCGCCACCCGGCGATCTGCGGGCCGGCGACCCGTCGCGCGGCCCAGGCGACGGTGAAGGTGAAGAGGCCGAAAGCCGCCGAGGCGTACCAGAAGTAGTGGTTCGCGCCCGCCAGGGCGGTGCCCGGATCGCCGCCGGTGACGAAGGAGTCGACGGTGGCGTAGAGGAAGTGCGCGCCCGCCGGGTACTGGCGCAGCATCGCCGGTTCCAGTGCCGTCGAGGCCTCACCGGGGTTCAGCGCCGGATAGCCGCCGATGCGCAGGATCGTGTCGAAGAGGTTGACGTGCCGCACCCGGTCGCCGTTGACGAAACCGTAGGCGGCCCAGTCGAGTCCCCGTGTGCCGAGCCGCGGCAGAACCGCGACCGCCGCGGCACCCGCACCGCCCGCCACCAGCAGCAGGTCGCTGCCCAACAGGCGCCGGGGAAGCTGTGGCCGACGGCCCGTCACCCCGGCGACGACGACCACAAGGGACAGACCGGATCCGGCGATTGGCACCGGCTCCAGACCCCACGGCCAGAAGGTCGTGACGAGACCGGCGATGAGCACGCCGGACACGAGCAGGCCGAGGGCGGGCACGAGCCGGTCGAGCATGGTCCCGCCCGTCCGCAGCACGCTCGCCACCGCCAGCCACAACAGCAGCGGGGACAGGAAATCGGCGTGGGCGAGGTGAAGCAGCGTCGGCACGGCCCATGCCGAGGCGAGCGCCGCCACGAGCATCCCGGCACGCCGGGAGCCGTCATTGAACCGGAACATGTGTGCAAGACGCCCGAAGCCAAAGCACCGGTTGCCCACCGCCGGATGAACACGACATGGCCGTTCGGCCGCGTGACATCGCCACCACGGTCGGTACCGAAAAAGATCGTCGATCTTCAACGCACCAAGGGATCCGCGGTTCCACTACCCTCGGCCTTCGCCCCGGCGCCCCATGGACGTCACGCCCCCGTGCCCGGATGTTCGTGATCGACACCGAACCTCACAGGGCACCCACACCCCTGGAGTCAGTCATGAGCAACACGATCAGCCGCCGCACGCTCATCGGCGGCGGGCTCGGCCTCGCCGTCGGCGCGTTCGCGTTCGCCGCGCCGGCCGCGGCCTCGCCGTACGCGACGATCCGCGTCGCCACCTTCAACATCCACCACGGCGCGGGCGGCGACGGCCTCGTCGACCTCGAACGCGTCGCCGCCTTCATCGAGGACCTCGACGTCGACCTCGTCGGACTTCAGGAGGTCGACAACCACTGGGGCGAGCGCAGCGCCTGGGCCGACCAGGCGGCGATCCTGTCCCGTCTGCTGGGGATGCGCGCGGTCTACGGTGCCAACCTCGACCTCGACCCGCCCGCCGAAGGGCAGCCGCGTCGTCAGTACGGGACCGCGATCCTGTCGCGCGGCCCGATCCTGCGGTGGAGCAACACGCTCCTGCCGAAGCTGCCGGCCGGTGAGCAGCGCGGCCTGCTCCAGGCGACCGTGGAGGCCAGGGGCGCGCGGCTCACCTTCGCCAACACCCATCTCCAGCACACCAGCGCCGCCGAGCGGCAGGCGCAGGCCGACGCGATCGTCGCACTACTCGGCGAGCGCCGGACCATGCTCGTCGGCGATCTCAACGCCACCGCCGAACAGCCCGAGATCCAGACCCTCACCGACGTGTTCGCCGACTCCTGGGCCGCCGTCGGCGAGGGCCCCGGCTACACCTACGACGCGGCGAACCCGCACGCCCGCATCGACTTCGTCCTCGCCACACCGGACGTCAAGCCCGTCGAGGCGCGGGTCGTGACCGAGGCCGCGTCGGCGTCGGACCACCTCCCGGTCGTCGTGGAGTACCGCGTGCGCAAGGGAACCCACTAGTTCCGTCGGGCGGCCCGGACCCGCCGGGCCGCCCGAAGGATTAACGACCTTCCCGACGGG
Organism: Phytomonospora endophytica; assembly: GCF_014202425.1. Taxonomy (GTDB): domain Bacteria; phylum Actinomycetota; class Actinomycetes; order Mycobacteriales; family Micromonosporaceae; genus Phytomonospora; species Phytomonospora endophytica. The sequence continues at coordinate 337,585 of NZ_JACHGT010000008.1, forward strand.
GCACTCCTACATCTGAAGGAGGACCCCATGTCATCCACGTTGATCCTGATGATCGTTTTCGTCATCGTGGTCGCGCTCGCGGCGACGGCCTGGTACCTGTTCCGCGGCCGTTCGCTGCGCAGGCGCTTCGGGCCCGAGTACGACCGCCTCGTCGACGACAGCGGTCGCGCCGAGGCCGAACGCGAGCTGCGCGACCGTATGCGCCGCCACGCCGAGCTCGACCTGCACCAGCTGACCACCGAGGAGCGCGAACGCTACATAGGACGGTGGCGCGCGCTGCAGATCCACTTCGTCGACGAACCGGGCGAAGCCGTCCGGGAAGCCGACACGCTGACCAGCGGCCTCATCGCCGAGATCGGTTACCCGACCGATGATCGCGAAGAGCAGATGGCGCAGTTGTCCGTCGACCACGCCAAACCGCTGCCCGCCTACCGCGAGGCTCACGAGCTCTCGGAGCAGATCAACGGCGACGGCGCCGAGGTCAGCACCGAGCAGCTCCGCAACGCGATGGTCCAGTACCGCGCGATGATCGCCGATCTGCTCGGCGGCGCGCACCACATCGACGGCGACGGTTCGAGGAGGCCCAGCCATGCGTAACGACGCCACCGAGAACCTGCACAACGACGAACCCACCCGTGAACAGCAGAAGAAGCAGCCCGCGTCGGCCAAGAAGACCGACGCCGTGGGCAGACCGTCCACTGAGGACAAGAAGGCGGCCGACACGGCGAAGAAGACGCCGGCGGAGACCGCTTCCATGACACCGAGTTTCTCGGACTCGGCGAAGACGAAACCGGCCACCGCCTCGAACGAGGCCGGCGGATCCGCAATGTCTCCGCGTGAACCCGAGGTCTACTCCCGCACCCCGGTTCCCACCGACCGGCCCGCCGACGCGGACCTGCCCGACGGGGACAAGGCGTCCACCGGCGCACCCGATCACGCCGACCGTCCCGCCGCCACCGAACACATCCCCTCCAGCGGCAAGGCGGACGCGGATTCCACGTCCACCACCCCCTCGAAGACCGAACCGCACAAGAGCTCCGCTCCGGTGAAGACCGAGGCCACCAAGAGCCCCGTGCCGGCGAAGACCGAGGCTGACAAGAGTCCCGCTCCGGTGAAGACCGAAGCGGACAAGGGCCCCACGCCCACGAAGGACTCGGACCTGACGACCCCCGCCGCCGGCCGGGCGGAGGCGGAACTGAAGACCCCCGCCCCCACCAAGGCGGACTCGGATCTGAAGGCCCCGGCCTCGTCGCGGCATGACGGTCCGGTCACGGCCGATCCGGCCCACCAGGAGAACGCGGCACCCGCCCGGGCCTTCGGGCGCGCCGAGGTCACCGACCCCGGTGAGCAGAACTCGTTGCTGCCGAAGGGATCGCGCGACGACCTGCGCGAACGCTGGCAGGCGCTGCAGATGCGCTTCGTCGACGACCCGCGCACCGCCGCCAACGACGCGGGCGCGCTCGTCGAAGAGTCGCTCGGCCGGCTCCGGACGGCCCTCGACGACCGCAAACGCGAACTCGACGGCTGGGACAGCGGCAACGGCACGACCGACACCGAACGGCTTCGCCTGGCCGTGCGCAACTACCGGGAACTGCTGGACAACGTTCTCGGTCACTGACGCGAATGTGTCCCCGCCCACCCGGGGAACCTTTCGCGAAGAGCGGACCTCTTCTGCACTGACAGCCACCGTCACGCAGAAGAGGTCCGCGCATGAGCACCGACCGTTTCACCAGGGCCTGCGCCCGCGTCGTCACCGGCGTTCTCGCCGCCGACAGCGCCTTCCACGTCTACTGGGCGACCGGTGCGACGTGGCCGGCCGCCGACGACCGGGCGCTTTCCCTCGCCGTCATGGGCTTCGAGGTCCCGTTCACCACCCGGATACTCGTACCGCTCGCGGTGGTCCTGGCACTTGCCGCAACATCCGTCCATATCAGACACACGCGCGGCCGCGCGGGCTTCGTCGGCGGGCTCACGCACCTGGTGACCCTCGGCGTCGCGGCGGCCGCCGCCGCGCAGATTCCGCTGCGGGCCGCCTGGGCACTGGGTTTCGGCGCCGACACCGGCACCGTCTTCTACTGGCTCAACCTCTTCGTCTACCTGCCGTTGTGCGCGGCCCTGTCCTACGACGCCTACCGTGTCGCCACCGACGGGATGACGGGCAAGGCCCTGGCCCGCACGGTGATCGCGGTCCCGGCGGTCCTCACGCTGCTGCTGGCCGTGACGGCCCATGGGTACCGGCCGTCCTTCGGCCCGCCCGCGCCGAGCGGCCTCGACTCCCATTACGCCGAAACGGATCTGGCGCGCTTCCACTACCTGCGGGAAGGGTCCGGACCGCCGGTCGTGCTGCTTCCCGGCGGCACCGCCTGGGCCTTCGCGTGGCAGCCGCAGCTCGAAGCCCTGTCGGCGGACCACACCGTCTACGTCGTCGACCTCCCCGGCCAGGGCTACACCGAACTGCGCGACGCGGACTTCGCCTACGACCTGCCCGCGATGGACACCGCCATCGGGGCCTTCCTCGACGCCGTCGGACTCCGGACCACCGCGCTGGCAGGCCATTCGTGGAGCGGCGGCTGGGCCCTGTCGTACGCCCAGAACAATCCCGAACGGGTTTCGCGGCTGGTGCTGCTGTCCTCCTCGGGACTTGACGAGCGTGACAGCTTCTCCTGGGAGATGCTCAAGTACCCCCTCGTCGGTGAGCTGACCGTGAACCTCGGCTACACCCGCGAAGCGCTCGTCGCCTCCGTCCCGGATCTGTTCGAGCACAAGGAGAGGGCCACCCCGGCGGTCGCCGAGGCGATGTGGGCACCCCTGGTCGTCGAGGAGAACCGGCGCTCGGTCTACCTCCTCGAACGCGGACTCGACTGGGGGCGCACCGAGCCCCGGCTTCCGGCGACCGCCCAGCCGGCCCTGATCCTGTGGGGCGACGCCGATTCCGTCCTCCCCGTCGAACAGGCCGCGCGCTTCGCCGCGCTGATGCCGAACGACGAGACGCACGTCCTCCCCGGTTGCGGGCACGCGATCACGCTGGACTGCCCCGGCGAGGTCACCGGTCTCATGCGAACCTTCCTGGCATGACCGACGCCGACGTGCCACTCGTGCGGCGCGCCCAGGGCGGGGACACCCTCGCCATGGGCGCGCTGCTCGACGCGCTGGGCCCCTACGTCGGCCGGATCTGCGGCGCCATCGCGCTCTCCGGCGGTCCCGACGCCGCGCAGGAGACGCTGATCGTGGTGTTCCGCAAACTGCGGACGCTGTCGGAACCCGCCGCCCTCCACGGCTGGGTCCGGGCCATCGCCGTGCGCGAAGCCGTGCGCGTCGCCCGCCGCGACCAGCGCGCGAATCCCCTGCTCACCGAACTACCCGCCCGCGACGACCCCGAACTCGCCACCGACATCCGCGACGTCCTCGCCCGGCTGTCGCCCGAACACCGCGCCATCCTCGTCCTCCGCGACGTCGAGGGCCTCGACGAGCAGGCCGCCGCGGCGCTGCTCGCCGTACCGAAAGGCACCGTCAAGTCGCGGCTGCACCGAGCCCGCGACAGCTTCCGGAAGGCGTGGACGTCATGAACTGGCCCGATGCGGAACTCGACAACGTCCGCCGACTGCGCGTGCTGGCCTCCGGCGTCTCCGGCGCGGTGGTGTCGGAACGGGTGCTCCCGGCCGCCTTCGACGCGGTCTGGTCACGGGTGTCGGACTTCGAGGGCGCCTTCGGCGACTTCGAACCCGACATGCGCGGCGTGCGCTTGTCGAAAGTGGATGGTGAGCGACTGGAACTGCTGGCGCGCAGCCGTTTCGGCTTCCGCGCGAGGCTGCACGCCGTGCACCGCCCCGGCTGGTTCTGGGCGCAGAGCAGGTTCCTGCTGGTTGCGGTCGCGGCCGCGCCGGAACCCGGTGGGGGGACGCGCGTGGCGGTGACCGGAGGCGTTCGCGTGCCCGGCCGCGCGGCGCTCGTCCCGGTCGGGGTTCAGCGCGCCGGGCGGAGGTCGTTGGACCGGCTCGCGGGGATGGTCGGGTGAACCGGCGGGACGATGCGGCCGGGAAGCGGTCGCCTCGCCCGCACGCGCCGCTCGCCGGGGAGCAACTTGCCGCCCGCGACAGCGAGGATGGTCTCTATACGTCCCAGGGCATCGAGCGCCATGCCGCCCTCGCGGTCGGCGGAGACGTCGGCGGCATGCCCCGTCGGCGGGTTCGCGAGCGCGGCGACGCCGCCGCTGAGCAGTACGACGACGATGGCGGCCGCAGCCGCCCTGCGACGGGTGTTCATCGGGCTCCCCTGGGCTGTGGGATGGGGCGGCTGGGCGGAAGCGCGCGGCCGGTCCCCGAGCCGGCGCGCGCCTCCGCGTACCCCGCGTCGGGCACCGCGCCGAATGTCGGCATCTCCACTGTGGTGCCCGATCCCGCTCCAGCATGCGGCCGCGACCGGTCGGCGTCCAGGGGGAGGGGTCCCCTGCGGGAAGGTGCGTGATCCCGTGGTGGCGCTGGGTTGCGCAGGTTCGATACCGTGGCGCCATCGCGTGACAGGTGCCGAACGGGGGGAAGCCGTGGCCGACGAGTTTCATGTGGACGATCTGATGGGGCTGTGGCGCACGGGTGCGGTGCTGATGCCGGAGGTCGGCAGACAGTTCGCATTGGCGGCGATCTCCTTGAACGATGCGGGCGAAGGCGCGTCACTGTTCCAGACGTCGCAGGGGCCGAGTCCGTTGTCGGGTCCGTGGAATCTGTTGCGCGAGACGGTGCAGGGACGCGTTCTCGGAGCGACCGCCGAGCGATGCGTGCGGGCGGGGAGCGCGCTGACGAAGATCGCCGACGCCTATGCGACGACGGATTACTACAGCCGGGCTGATCTGGAGCAGTACGTCGACGACAAGGCCGAGATTCGGGCGGGTGGGAACGGGACGTTTCAGGTGCCGGAGGTTCCGGTGATCCCGACGTGAGAGAGACCGATACGACCACCTCGTCGACCGTCGTCGACGCGGGCTACGACCTCACCAGAGGCACCGCGGCCGCACGGGCGATCGAACTCATCGACGACTGCGCGTTCACCGACGCCATCGCCGACCTCATTGACGCCCTCGGCCGCGCCCGATGGTGCGAGCGGGCCCCGCATCGCGATCCCGAGGACCTCGACAACCTGAGCAGCATCAACCCCGCCGACTTCGCCGCCGAGTGGCCGTGGGTCGAAGAGCGGTTCCGCTACTTCCGCGAACGGCCGATCGCCGAGGTCGAAGCGGCGGCCGACGACATCGAGGCCGCCCTCAACGCACTGCGCGCGAACAGCATGAGCTCGTTGCTCAGTGTCCAGTCGGAGATCACCGGTTGGTCGGGGAAGGCGAAGGACGCCTTCAGCATCGACTTCGTCGGTCCCCTGGCCGGTACCGCCATCGCCGAGCAGCAGCGGCTGCTCGCCGAACTACAAGCGGGCATGTGGGCCTACGACGTCGTACTGCGACAGGCTCGATTGAACGCCTACCATCTCGCCGTCGAGACCACGAAGGTCCTGGATTCACTGGCCGAGACCTCGCCGAACGACGCGAAGATCGCACTCGGGATCCTCGCGGTCGTCGTAGGGGTCGTCACCGCCTTCGAGTCCGGCGGTTCCGCGCTGGCACTCGGCCTCATCAGCACCGGGATCTCGGCCGCCTCGACCGGCGTCGACGCCGCCACCACGGTCACAGGGGACACGACCGGCGAGGTGATGGCGTCCCTCCTGTCCGCGCTGGACATCCTGACCGATGAGATGAACGCCGCCGAGCAGGCCATCGCCACCGCGATGACGGCGACCCAGGAGGCAGTGGAAGCCGACCTGCGAAAGTCGGAGTCCACACTCCTGCCGTGCGAACCGGACGACAGCGTCGTGGACCTCACCTCGGGCGGGATCCCGCCCAAGGACCACTTCCGCCCGAAGACCTGAGGAGACGACGATGACCCGGTACGGCACCGCCGCCTTGGCCGCCGTGATCATCGGTGTCGGCCTGCTGGCCGGATGCACCTCGGCATCCCAACCCGACGATCCACCCTCCCCTACGGTCTCGAACTCGGCGCCGGTCACGGACACCGCCGGCGACGGCGGCCGAGCCGAGATCGTGGAGTCGGCGGTCACCGCGTTGAAGGACGCCTACATCTGGGCCGTGGGCGTCAAGAACACCAGCGCATCGGACCTTCTCGTGGTGGTCCGCCTCAGCGGCGGCGAGGAGACGAACGTGAACGGGGTCCTCCACACGATCCTGCCCGGGCAGACCATGTACACCGGCGCGCGCGTCAAGGCGGACGCCGCTCCCGCGACGATCAGCCCTTCCGTAACCGAGACCCGATGGGTCCCTATGGAGACGCTGGCCCGGAACGACATGGACGCGGGAGTCGAACTCATCGAAGGAGGACTGGAGCACGGCAGTGACAGCTACATCGCGCGCGTTTCGTTCTCCACGCGCGGGGTCGGCGTTCCCGCGCAGACGGTGGAACTCCTGATCCTGTTCAGGGACGCGGAAGGGGTGCTGCTCGGCGGGATGGCGACCGGGTCGACCGGCGTCGCGGCGGCCGGGGCGTCCGCCATCAGGTCCACATTCGACTTCGCGGAATGGCCCGCTGGGGCCGACGAGGCCGCGAGCACGGTGACCATCAGCGTCTCGTGCTGTGCGGTCATCGAGTAGGGAGGCCATCGCATGTCCGTCCTCGCCACCCGCCTCAGCTCCGTCGCCATCACCGCCACCTCCCCCGACGCGAACATCCGGGCGCGGCTCCGTGGGCGCCGCCTCTCCTCCCTCGAACTCCGTCCCGGCGCCTACGACCGCTACACCGAAGCCGACCTCGCCCACCAGCTCGCGCGGACGGCGACGCTCCTCTTCGTCGCGCGCGACAAAGCGGCCGCGCGGCTCATCGAGGCCGAGGGCCTGTCCCGTCGCCGGGATCCCGTCGATGCCCGCGGTGAAGCCGAACGGCGCTACCTCCAGCGCGTCCTCACGCTCCCCGTCGTCGGCACCGGTCCCGATGAGCGGGTTCGTTTCCGGGCGGAGGGCATGGCGCGGTGGTCATGTCGGATCGAGCGGGGGACGCTTCGCCGACTCGGTGAGGCCGAGTTCGTCGCCGAAACGGCGGGTGCTGCCGCCGACCTGCTCCGTCGTGCCCGCCACGAGACGATGCTCCTGCGCGACGAGTGCTTCGGGCTGGCGGTGCCCGCGTACACCCGTGAGCGGGAGCGGCGCGCCGAGGCTGCGCGGCGGGGTGAACCGGGGCCGTACGACGGGGACTGGTGACGGTCAGCCCTTCCCGCGTGCCGCCGCGATCGACTCCTTCAGCTCTCGCGGCACGTCAAGGGACACGTGCCTTCCGTCCTTGACGATCAGCCGACCACCTGCGACGACCTCGGCGACATCAGCGCCGGTGGCGGCGAACACGACGGCGCCGACGGGGTCGGCTTCGGCGGCGCCGGCCATGCGCACGGTGTCGGTGCGGACGGCGACGAGGTCGGCGAGCGCGCCCGGGCGGATGCCGTGGGTACCGGTGAGTCCGGCGGCGTGGGCGCCGCCTTCGGTGGCGGCGGCGAGGAGGTCGGCGGCCTGGTGGCCGCCGCGTTTGTTCGTCGCGAGGCGCTCGTTGAGCTCGACGGCCCTGGCCTCTTCGAAGAGGTCGATGACGGCGTGGCTGTCGCTGCCCAGGGAGAGCCGGGCGCCGGCGGCGACCAGTCGCGCGGCCGGGCCGATGCCGTCGGCGAGGTCGCGTTCGGTGGTGGGGCAGAAGCAGGCGCCGGTGCGGGTCGAGCCGAGCAGCGATATGTCCCTTGTGGACAGGTGGGTGGCATGGACGGCGGTGGTGTTGTCGCCGAGGACGCCGGTGTCGGCGCACAGTTCGGTCGGCGACATGCCGTGCACGGCCTGGCAGGCCTTGTTCTCCTTGACCTGCTCGGACAGGTGCAGGTGGAGGGGCCTGCCGTTCGTCTTGGCCCAGTTGGCGACGACGCGCATGGCCTCGGGTGGGCAGCCGCGCACGGAGTGGATCGCGGCGCCGGGGTGTGGGGTGTCCACATCGGACACGCGTTCGGCCCAGCGGTCGGCGTCGCCGTCGGTGAAGCGGAGCTGGGGTCCCGAGAGCGCCTTACCGTCCACATCGGCCTGTAGGTAGCAGGTATCGAGCAGTACCAGGCGAATCCCGGCCTCGGCGGCGGCCTGGGTGAGCGCGTGGCCCATGGCGTTGGGGTCGGCGTAGGGCTTGCCGTCGCGGTCGTGGTGCAGGTAGTGGAACTCCGCGACGGTGGTGATCCCGGTCAGCGCCATCTCGGCGTAGGTGGCGCGGGCGAGGGCCAGATACGTGTCGGGGGTGAGGTTTCCGGCGACGGCGTACATCTGCTCGCGCCAGGTCCAGAAGTCCCCGAGTCCGGCGGCCGTGGCACCCCGGAGGGCGCGGTGGAAGGCGTGGGAGTGGGCGTTGACGAGACCGGGGACGACGAGCCCCGGCAGGCGGTGGGCGTCGCCGGGCGCGGCATCCCCCGCCACGTCGGTGATTCGCTCGCCGTCGGTGGTGATGAGGACGTTGTCGGCGAAGCCGTCGGCGGCCCCGAGCCAGGCGCGCTCGGCGAAGTAGGCGGTCATGCCGCGAGCTTCCGCAGGACCGTGGCGAGGGCCTCGGCGCCGACGAGGCAGTCGGTCATCTCGGCGAACTCGCCCGGGGCGTGGGAGACGCCGGTCGGGTTGCGGACGAACAGCATCGCGGTCGGCAGACTGGACGCGAGCACGCCCGCGTCGTGGCCCGCACCCGTCGCGAGAACCGGTACGTCGCCGAGGAGTGCCCCCAGGTTGTCGCGGAGGGCGGCGTCGAAGGCGACCTCGGCGCTGTAGGACTCGCGGGTGACGGTCACCCTGGTGCCGTCGCGGTCGGCGCGTTCGTGGGTGGCCTTCTCCAGGTCGGCGAGGACCGCGCCGAGAGTGTCCTCTGTGGACGCTCGGGCGTCGATCCAGGCCCGGACCCGCGAGGGGATGGCGTTGGTCCCGTTGGGTTCACAGTGGACTTTGCCGACGGTGGCCAGCGCCCCGGCGACGCGGGCCTTCTTGCGGGCGGCGAGGACGGTGTTGGCGTAGGTGAGCATCGGGTCGACGCGGTCCTCGATGCGGGTGGTGCCGGCGTGGTTGGCCTCGCCCTCGAAGTCGAAGCGCCAGCGGCCGTGCGGCCAGATCGCCGAGCCGACCGCGACGGGCGCGTCCAGGTCGATCTGCGCGCGGCCCTGCTCGATGTGCAGCTCGACGTAGACGCCGACACGGTCGAGAAGCCTTTGGTCACGGCCGATCGCGGCCGGGTCGAGGCCCGCACCGGCCATGGCGTCGGCGAGGGACACGCCGTGCTCGTCGGTGAGGGCGCGGGCCTTGGCCGGGTCGATCGCGCCGGTCAGCAGTCGCGATCCGAGGCAGGCGATGCCGAAGCGGGCGCCCTCCTCCTCGACGAAGGCGGCCACGCCGATCGGTTTGGCGGGCGTGAAACCACTGGCGCGCAACAGATCCACCGCGGCGAAGGCGCTGACGACACCGAGCGGTCCGTCGAAGGCGCCGCCGTCGGGAACGGAGTCGAGGTGGGAGCCGGTGACGACGGCGTTCCCCTCGTCCGGGTCGCCCCACCAGGCCCACAGGTTGCCGTTGGCGTCGGCCTCGACGGTCAGCCCGCGCGACGTGGCCTGCGCGGTGAACCACGCGCGGCACTCCAGTTCGGCGGGCGTGTAGCTGTACCGGCGGTAGCCCCCGGTGGCGTCGAAGCGGCCGACGGGGGCGAGTTCACGCCACATTTCCTCGAAGAGCATGCGTCGAGGTTAGGCGACGGACCGCCCCCGGCCGGTGTCACACCGTCGCGAAGCCGATGGCGGTGCTGAAGCGCCCGTCGATCTGCTCCTGCGCCTTCATGTGCAGCAGCTGGAAGCCCTCCAGCTCGCGCGCGTGCTTGAGGCCGCCGACGGAGACGGGACGCAACCCGCTGTCGGAGGCGAGTCGGGCGATCTCCTCGCGCGCGTCCTCGTCGTCGCCGGCGATGAAGACGTCCATCGGGGCGCCGCCGGCGAGGTTCCCGGCGAAGGTCGTGTTGAAGGCCTTGACGACGCGGGCTTCAGGCGCGGCCGCCGCGACCTCCTCGGCCGCCGACATGCCCACCGGCGTGGCGAGGTCGTCGAAGGTCGCGAAGTCGACGGGGTTGGAGATGTCGACGACGAGTTTGCCGCGCAGGCCGTCGCGCCAGGCGGCGGCGATCTCCTTGTTGGCGGGGTAGGGGACGGCGAGGATGACGACGCGCGCGTCGCCGGGCCCGTCGTCGAGGGACTCGCCGGTGGCGTCGGCGTTGAGGTCGGCGGCGAGTCTGCGGGCCTTCTGCGGGTCGCGGTCGGCGATGTGCACGGGATGGCCCCCGGCGAGGAAGCGAGTGGCGATGCCGCGGGCCATGTTCCCGGCACCGACGATGAGGATGTCCATGATCGGAAATCTAGGCGGATAATTCAGTGCCTGCCGGACTTCTCCGGCATTCGCGACAATTCCACGCCGAAGATGTCGCGGAAGGCGGCGAGGGCCTCGTCGTCGGACAGGGTCTCCTCGGTGCGTTCGCCGCCGACGGTCCGGATGAGCGTGCGGCCCTTGAGGGTGACGCGGCCGCCGTCGACGGGCATCGAGCACACCGGGTTCTTGGTGAAGTGCGACTTCGGGGAGGTCGTGTGCCACCAGCACGTCGGGACGAACTCGGCGAGCTCGCGCGGGCGCCGGTCGGCGATGAACTCCAGTTCCCCGGCCTTGTGGACGGCGATGTCGCCGTGCTCGGCTTCGGAGACGGTGTAGACGCCGTCGGGGTCGTGCTGCGGTTCGCGGGAGTCGATGCGCAGGGGGTGGTGGGCGAAGGTGCCGAAGCCGACGTCGACGAGCAGGGGTTCGTCGAGGTCGACGCGCAGGGTCAGGTGGTCGAAGGGGATGCCGTGCGGGGAGGTGCGGGCCTGGAGGAGGGTGACGCGGTAGCCGAGGTGGCGGAGGAGGGCGGCGAAGAGGCCGTTGAGTTCGTAGCAGAAACCGCCGCGGCGACGGGTGAGGACCTTGTCGACGAGGGCGGGCTCGGCGAGGTCGACGGGTTCGGGGAGGTGGACGGAGAGGTTCTCGAAGGGGACGGTGTGCAGGTGCGCGCGCTGGAGGGCGCGGAGGGCGTCGGGCGACGGTTCTTCGCGGGCCGCGCCGATGCGGGCGAGGTAGCGGTCGGCGGTGGGGGCGTCCATGGGGGAAGGGTATGGGTTTCACCCTCCCGCCTGCACGTTCGTGCCGCCGACACTGCCCTGCGGCTTCTTGCCGGGAGATGAACGGCGAGCTGAGGTGGGGCAATGGAACCCCCAGTGCCCCAGCCCGGCGGGAAGCCCACCGCCGGCCAGCTCACTCCGAAGCAGGCCAAGGTCGGCGGCCTCATCGTGCTCGGCGTGGCCGCCGTGCTGCTGTTGTGCGTGTGCGGCTTCGCGGTGAACGCGATCGGCGGCGACGACGACGGTGACGGTGGCGGCGACGCCACGCCGGTCGGCGCGCAGGCGACGCCGACGGCCACGCCATCGCGGACGGCCTCGCCGTCGGCGACCCCGTCCAAGACGCCGTCGCCCTCGCCGACGCCGTCGAAGAAGAAGCCCCCGCCGCCGCCCGACACCGACCCGAAGTACGGGACGTGCAAGGACGCCATCGCCGCAGGCTACGGTCCGTACGAGGAAGGCGTGGACCCCGAGTATTACTGGTACCGGGACGCCGACGGCGACGGCGTCGTGTGCGAACCGCCGCGCGACGACGACGGAGACGACGGTGGCGGCGACGACCCGCCCGACGACCCGGGGACGGACCCGCGCTTCGACACCTGCAAGGCGGCGAACGCGGCGGGGTACGGGCCGTACGTGCGGGGGCAGGACCCCGAGTACGACTGGTACCAGGACCGCGACGGGGACGGGGTGGTGTGCGAGACGTGAGGCGTAGCCTGCGACCACGGCGACCGCCCTCACCCCGGTCGCGTCACGCGCGCCCCACGCCGAAGGGCGGGGCCCGCAGGCCCCGCCCTTCTTCGTCAGCTGCGACGGCTACCCGGTCCTTAGACCGAGGGCGCCTCGCCCTTCTTGCCGCGTGCGCGGCGCACGGTCGGCTTCGCCGACGCGGCGGGCTTCGGTGCCGTGGCCGGCTTGGCGGCCGGCGCGGGCTTCGACGCGGGCGCGGTCGGCGCCGTCGTGGACGCCTGGGCGTGCTCGGGCTTGACGACCGTCGCGATCACGCGGATCGGGCTGCGCTCGCCCTTGGCGACGCGCTCGCCGCGCGTCACGAGCTCGTCGTAGGTCTCCTTGGCGCGCTCCTGGGCCTTGGCGGCCGTGGTGAACGCGGTCTCGCGGAGCTTGTCGGTGTCGAGGTCGCGGACCTTGCGGCCGGCCTCGCGCAGGTCCTCGCGCACACCCTGGAGCCGCTCGTTGAGCTTCGCGCGGTCGCGCAGCTCGCTGAACTGCCCGGGCAGCTTGCGCAGCTGCTCCATGGCCAGCTCACCGGCGCCCGCCGCCGCGTAGATCGGCTTGGGGAACTTGCGGGTGCTGTTCGGGTCGGTCGACGACGGCATGACTAGTCCTCCTCGGACGTTTCTTCGGTGGTGGAGCGGCGTCGCTGGCGCGCCCTTGCTTTCGGTGCCTCGGTGACGGTGTCCGCCTCTTCGGCGGCTTCGGCGACCTCGGCGGCCTCCGCCACCTCGGCGTCGAAGACGACGACCGGGGCGTCGCCTCCATCATCGAGGTCTTCGCCTCGCGAGCGGGCGTTTTCCCGCCGGAAGGCCTCGTAGATCTCGGTCAGGGTCTGCTTCTGGCGGGTCGTCAGATCGGGGTCGCCGGCGATCGCCGCCATCGTCCCCGGCCCGTCCTTGTCGTTGAGAAGCCCGGCTCGCAGGTACATCAACGGCGTCGAGACCTTCAACGCGTTGGCGATCTGCTGGAGCACTTCGGCACTTGGTTTACGCAAGCCACGCTCAATCTGGCTCAGATACGGGTTACTGACACCGGCCTGGTCGGCGAGTTGCCGCAGGGACACCTTGGCGTTGTTCCGCATCTCGCGGATGAACTCTCCGATATCGCGTCCGGCCATGACTCCACGGTAGGGCGAAGCGCTAGCAGTTGCAAGCGAAACGCGCGCCTTGGAGAAATATCAGGGTTCCCCTAGGGGTCTGACATGCACTTGTAATCGTTTCGTGATGGCTGCCACATGCAAGCACTACTAACTAGGACAATTACTGGCCTACATAGTCCATACCGTGTCTCTCATGAAGCCTTTCAGCATGGAGATCCCGCAGGCGGACCTCGACGACCTGCACGCCCGCCTCGACGCCACGCGCTGGCCGTCGGAGATCCCCGGCGCCGACGGCTGGAGCCACGGCGTCCCGCTCGCCTACCTCAAGGAGCTCGCCGCCGCCTGGCGCGCGCTTGACTGGCGCGCGATGGAGGCCCGGCTCAACGCCTTCCCGCAGTTCCTCACCGAGATCGACGGCCACGACGTGCACTTCCTGCACGTCCGCTCCGACAACCCCGAGGCGACCGCCCTGATCCTCACCCACGGCTGGCCCAACTCCTTCGTCGAGTTCGCCGACGAGATCGCGCACCTGACACCGCGTTTCCACGTCGTCGTCCCCTCCCTACCCGGTTTCGGTTTCTCCCAAGCCCCCAAGGAGGCCGGTTTCGACGCCGCCCGCGTCGCCGGCATGTGGGCCGAACTCATGGACCGCCTCGGCTACGACCGCTACCTCGCCCAGGGTGGCGACTTCGGCGCCTACGTCGCGCCCGCGCTCGCCGAGGCCGCGCCCGGCCGCGTCATCGGCGTCCACCTCGACGGCGGCATCGGCTTCCCGACCGCCGACGACGTTCCGGACATGGAGCCCGACGAGCTCGCCGAGTGGGAGCAGATGCAGGTGTGGATGAGCGCGGGACTCAACCACCACGCGATCCTCGGCAAGGCCCCGTCGACCTTCGCCGCCGCCTGGCACGACTCGCCGACCGGCCTGCTGGCCTGGATGATCCACAAGTTCAAGGAGTTCACCATCTCGGCCGAGACGCCCGAGCAGGTCATCGACCGCGACCTGCTGCTCGTCAACGTCGCGCTCTACTGGTTCACCGGCGGCACGGCGTCGACGTCGTGGGTCTTCGACTACGTCCGCGAGGGGCGGGCGATGGCGTGGCCGAGCGGGCAGCGCGACGCTCCGACCGGCGTGTACGGCGGCGGCTCGGCCTTCGTCCGGCGGCGGGCCGAGCGCGACAACGACATCGTGCACTGGCCGACCGACAACGCCTTCAGCGGTCACTTCGTCGCGATGGAGCAGCCGGCGGCGCACGCGGCCGACATCGCGGCCTTCGCGGACAAGCTGTAGGGCGACAGGGCGGGACCGCGCAGTCCCGCCCTTTCCCGTCCCACATCCCGAAACGGGCGGGGCCGTGCGGCCCCGCCCGTTCCTCGCGTCCCATCGGGGGCCGCGGACGGCGGCCCGGTCGGGCGCGCCACCGTCAAGGCGAGGCCCACGTTAACCACGTCCGGTCGCCGGAACCTTGACCCGACCTTGACCGGGCCCCTACTTCTTCGGCGCGGACTCCTTCGACCGCGTCGTGAACTCCTCGGCGAAGATGCGGCTCGCGTCCTCTTCCTTGAGGTCGGGCTCGACGAGCATCCGCTCGCACACCTTCATCCACGCGAAGCCCGAGGCCGACGTCAGCGCCGCCGCCGTGCCCGCGCTGACCGCCGCCACCGCGAAGTTCACGTACGGCACGGCCTTGCCCGCCGACTTCGCGACCATCGTCGCGACGAGCTTCGCCACGATCCGCCCGGAGGCGATCGTCGCGCCACCGGAGAAGGCCACGGCCGCCACGCGCATCGTCCGGCGCTTCCCGAGCGTGATGCCGTAGGCGGCGCTGACCTTCGCGATCATCGTCATGACGATCGCGAGCACGCCCGCGTCCGACACGATCGGTACGGGGACCGCGCCGCTCCCACCGGCCGCGGCGGCCGAGCCGAGCACGATCTGCCGCGCCTTCTTGCGCTTCAGGTCGAGATCGACGCGCTGCGCGGCGATAAGGGCTTCGTGTACGGCAGCAGGCACCACCGGAAAGGTGCCCTCCAGCAGCTCGCGCAGGCCGTGCGCGGGCTGGCCGAGATCGGGATCACCGATCGAGTTGACCATGTACACCTTCCCGCGAGGCGTGGAAGGCAGCCGGAGCTTCTTGATGTGCTCGGCCAGCGCGACGGCGTCCTTGTGGTACTCGCCGTCCCTGGTCGTCGGCACCTGCGTGAGCACCATCATCACCGGCAGGCCCAGGTCGGCCAGCGCCCGCACGAAACGCGCGTGGCTCTCCAGGAAGCGGCGACTGTAGCTGTTGGTCACGAACCAGACGACGTGGATGCGCTCGGAAATCGGGCGCGCCTTGTTCTCGGCGACGATCCGCCGCAGTTCGGCGATGATGCTGTCGACGTCGCTGGCGTCGTCGAGGCCGAAGCCCCGGTTGTCGTAGATGCCCAGCGGTTCGGGCGCTCCACCGTGGTAGGTGATGTGCTGCGTGATCGAGTCGCCGATGTCGGTCGCGGCGAGCTGCCGGCCGAACACGGCGTTGATGAGGGTGCTCTTGCCGGCGCCGGTGTCGCCGAACACGGCGACGTTGAAGGTGCCGATCGCGGCGAGCGCCCGCTCGTACTCGTCCTCGAAGCGGTTGGCCAGGTCCCGGAAGTCGTAGTTGTCGACCCTCATGTGCATCAACGGTACCGCGTCGACGCCATAATGCACCGATCTTGACGTCTCGGAGGCGTCTTCGGCGGGCTGTCACGATGGACGGATGCCGCGAAGGCTCTTAGTCCTGTTCTCGACGGCGTGCCTGGTCGCGCTGGTCGTGTGGCTCACGCTGGAACTCTCCGGAGGCGGTCTCGACCGCAACGACAAAATCGCGAGCGTGGTGAGCATGTACGCCGCCATCGGAGCCCTCGGACTGTCCGCGGTGGCCCTGTGGAGGCAGGCGATCGCGACGGGCGAGCGAAGCCCCGAAACGGCCGCACCGGGCCCCGGCCGGCTCGACGAACTGACCCGCCGGCTCGCCGACGCCGTCCGCGCCCAGTGGAAGGGCGAGTTGGGCGTGCACGGCGTGACGGCACGCCGGGCGCTGCCCGTCGCGTGGACCACCGTCGGCGGCCATGGCCTCGACGGTGGCGGCGACGAGATCGGTGAGGTCTTCGCGCGCGTCGACTCGCGCCGGCTCGTCGTGCTCGGACCGCCCGGCGCGGGCAAGAGCGTCCTGTGCTGGCGACTCGCCCTGGACCTGCTCGACGCGGGCGGACCGGTGCCGGTCGTGCTGTCGGCGCGGTCGTGGAACCCCCGTACCCAGGACCTCGGCGGGTGGGTCGCCGCCGAACTGGCCGCCCACCCGGTCTTCGCCATCGACGGTGAACCCGCCGCGGCCGCGCTGATGCGCGCGGGCCGGATCCTGCCCGTTGTCGACGGCTTCGACGAGCTCAGCCGCGACCTGCGCGCCGACGCCGTCGCCCGCCTCAACGAGATGTACGACGGCGGCCTCGTCCTCACCAGCCGCCGTGGCGAGTACGCCGAGGCCGTGACCGCCTCGGCGCCGATCGCCGACGCGGCCGTCATCGCGCTCGACCGGCTCTCCGTCGCCGACATCGCCGCCCACCTGCCCGGCCGGGGCTGGGCGCGGGTCCTCGCCGACGAGGCCGTCGCCGCCGCGCTGGCCAGGCCGCTGATGGTCGCGCTCGCCGAGACCGTCCACGCCGGTGGCCGCGACCCGGCGGGTCTCCTCGACGCCGCCGCGGGCGCCTCGGGTGCGGTGGAGGCGCGCAGGCGTGTCGAGAACCTCCTGCTCGACGCGTTCATCCCCGCCGCGTACGCCGGTCACCGCGATCCGCGCTGGAGCGCCGGGGAGGTCCGGCGCTGGTTCGCCGGGCTCGCGGTGAAGATGGGCCGGACCGACACCGCCGACATGCGCTGGTGGCGGCTGGCGACGGTCATCCCGCAGTGGGTGCACGGGCTGGCGGTGGCCGGGACGGTCATCGCGTCCGGGCTGCTCGTCGCGGGGGTCGGCGCCTGGGCGGGACGCTGGACCGAGGCCGGCGTGCACGTCTGGTTCTGGTCGATGACGACCCTCTCGCTGGCCGCCGGGATCTGCACCGGCGTCGTCACCGCCCTCGGTCAGGGCCTCGCGCCCGTGCCCGCGCGGCCGCGGATCCGGCTGGGCGGGCACCTGTGGCGGCTGCCCGACTTCCGCCGCGAGAACCTGCTCAGCTGGCGGCCGTACCTGTGGATCGGGACGTGGGTCGCGACGGGCGCGGTCGGCGGGATCGTCGGTCTCGCCTCGGGCGGCGAACAGTCGATGATCGGCGCGGGGGTCTTCGGTGGGCTGCTGCTGGGCGTCGCCGTCTGGGCGATCGCGTGTCTCGTGCACAGCCTCAACGTGCCGGTCGACCCGGGCGAGGCCGCCAGCCCGGTCGCGCTGCTGCGCGTCGACCGGGGCGCGGTCCTCGGTCAGGGGCTGCTCGCCGGGTTGTGCGGGGCCGTGGTGATCGGGCCGGTCGTGTGGCTGGAGTTCGACGTCTTCTACGGCTTCGCGGTGGTCGACGCCGGACTGCTGCTGGTGCTCACGCTGGTCGCGCTGCCCTGCGTCGTGGTGGCCTGGGCGCTGGTGTTCAGCGCCTGGGGGCCGTGGCGTGTCGCCCACACCTGGGCGGCGTTGCGCGGCGACCTGCCGTGGCGGGCCATGGCGTTCTTCACCGACGCCCATGAGCGCGGCGTCCTGCGCCAGACGGGCGGCGTGTACCAGTTCCGGCACGCCCGGCTGCAGGAGCGCCTCGCCGAGAACTACCGGTGAGGCGTGTACGGCGGCTGCTGCGACGGGGGCGGGCCCGCGGGCGGGAAACCCTGCGAGGGCCGGCCCGGGTGAGAGTGCCCGGGGTGGGTGTGGCCCGGGTACGACGCCTGCGGGCGGACCTGGGCGAAGTGCGGCTGCCCGGAGTTCGTGGCGAGCGGGACCGAGGGCTCACCGAAGAGTTCACGGGCCAGGAGCGTGCCGCCCGCGACGGCGGCCGGGGTCGCCAGGACGGCGCCGCCGGGGATCAGGAACAGCAGGATGTAGGCGGTGCCGAAACCGACCGACAGCGAGCGGTTCTGCGCCAGGCGCTTGCGGCGGGCGGTGTAGTCGATGCCCCGGCGGGTGAAGGGGACGGCGACGATGCTGACGGTGAAGAACCACCCGGCGACGAGGGCGCCGATGACCGGGACGACGGACTGCCCCACGAGCGGGATGAAACCCGCGACGAACAGGAAGAGCCCGACCACGATCGTGCGCAGCAGCAGCCGGACGGCCTCGACGATCGAGCGGCCGATCCCGGCCCAGAACGTGATCTCGATCTCGCCGCGCACGCCGCCGCAGAGCTTCTCGACCTCACCGGAGATCGACTCGTAGAAGGGGTCGCCGACGATCATCGTGATCGACGTGTAGAGCAGGATCGTGAGCAGGAAACCCAGGCCGACGATGGCGGTTCCGGCGAGGACCTCCATGGTCGTCTTCCAGCCCTCCGACCAGCCGTCGGCCCAGCCGGTCGACCAGGCCGACAGGTCGCCGAGGTTCGCGATGAGGAAGACCCAGCCGACCACGAACAGGATGAAGGTGATCAGTGCCGGGATCGCGCCCAGCAGCATCAGCTTCGGGCGCCTGGCCCACATGCCCAGGCCGCGGGCGGCGAGCCGGAAACCGTGGAAGAACTGGGCGGCGGCGCCGGGCTTGCGAGCGGAAGGTGCCGAGGGATGCATGCGCCATACGGTACGGTCCGGCGGCCACCCGGCTCAAGTTGAGGCGACGGGGGAATCGTGGCGGAGGTGCCCGGGTGGTGGCTCGCGGAGCCCCTCTCCTCACCCCGTGGCGTTGAGGAAACCCGAGATCCGTTCGCGCAACTCCGTCCGGTACCGCCACAGCAGCCCCGGCTCGCCGAACACGTGCGCGGTCGCGTTGGGCAGCGCCTCGGCGAGCCGTCGCGTCACCTCGGCCGGGTGGCGCGGGTCGCCTTCGGTCCCGATGAGCAGGACGGGGACGTCGACGGCCTTGAGCGATGCGGCGTCGGCGAGGGGGCTGTCGGCGGCGATCTCGCCGAACATGCGACGTCCGCGGCGGCCGGTCAACGCGGCGACCTGCTCGCCGACGTACGGGCGGGCCGCCTCGCGCGCCTCCGGCGGGACCTCCTCGGCCAGGAGCGCGGCCAGTTCGGCGGGCTCGGCGGCGAAGACGCGCTCCCAGTAGGCGGCGGCCTCGGGGCCGCGCGGTCCGGCGACGACGGCGGGCAGCACCAGCACCAGCCGCTCGAAGCGGCCGGGCGTCTCGGCGACGACCCGCAGCAGCGTCCCGGCGCCCATGCTCACGCCGAGGGCTCGGGTGGCGTCGTGGGCGTCGGCGACTTCGCGGAGGTCGGCGGCGAGACCCTCGTAGGTCATCGGCCCGCGCGAGGAGCCGCCGTGGCCGCGCGCGTGGAAGAACACCTTCGTGCCCGTCACGCCCGAGGCGAAGGGCCGCGTCGTCGTGATCGACCCGGCGAGGCCGTGGGCGAACAGCGTCACCGGCTCACCGGAGCCCGTGACGAACTCCTCCAGCGCCGCCCCGTGCGAGGTGCGGCGCACGGTCACCACGAATGGTCGCCGATGTCCCGCATGGTCGGCCGGACGTCGACGAGGTACACCAGGGCGCCGATCACCGCGATGAGCCCGATGCTGCTGTAACCCATGAACAGCACGGTCAGCAGGATCGTCCCGGCGAGCACCGCCAGCCACAGGGGCTTCGACAGCGTGCCGATCGCGACGAAACCGTCCGCGCGCTGGAAGGCGCAGTGGATGATCGCGACCCCCTCCACGAGGAGGACCACGCAGAACAGGCCCAGATCGACCCAGCCGGTCACCTCGTAGGCAAACATGCGCCAAGACTACGGTGTGATCGCCCGCGACGGCCAGCGGCGCGGGCAAAGCCCCCTACTCGTCGAGTCGCAGCGGCCAGCGCTGGTCGACGCTCTCCTCACGGCCCTTGCTGCGGAAGAAGCGCTCCAGCCCGGCGGCGTCCTCGGCGTGCCAGTCGGCCTGCGCGTTGTGCAGCTTGCGCACGGCCATGCCCCCGATCGACGCGTGGCGCCGCCCGATAACCCGGCACAGCTCGACGGTGGCGGTCGCGTCGGCGTCGGCCGAGTGCGCGCCGTCGAGGGTGACGCCGTAGTGCTTCGTGACGTCCGACAGGGTCCGCTTGCCCTTGCGGAAGCGGTCGGCCTGCTTGTCGAGGACGTAGGGGTCGAGGACGAGCATGCTGTCCCACTCCGGCTCCGGCAGCCCGTGCCGCCGCAGCTCGCAGGCCAGCATGGTCAGGTCGAAACCGGCCCGGTAGACCACGACCGGCGTGCCCGCCGCGACGGCCGCGCTCAGCGCGCCGGCGATCTCGGACAGCACCTCGGCAGGCGGGCGGCCCTCGGACCGGGCGCGCTCGTCGGTCACGCCGTGCACGGCCGCGGCCTCCGGCGGGATCGGCACGCCCGGGTTCACCAGCCAGGTTCTGCGCATCTCGCCCGGGCCGACGATCGCCGCCGTGACGATCCGGTCGGCGAAGGGGTCCGTGCCGGTCGTCTCCGTGTCGAAGCCGACGAGTTCGCCGCCGGCCCACCCGGCCGATTCGGCGAACAGCTCATCGAGGCCGCCGAGCGCAAATTCGGTCATGCGCGTCAGGTTAGTTCAAGGGGGTGACAGACCCGTCATCCGTGCGCAATGCCGACAGAAGTCCCTGGTCGCCCTCGATGGAGAGCAGATCGAAGGGCACCCGGCCCCACAGTGCGAGGTCGAGATCGGAGGCCGCGCCCGTCACGCGCGTCGTGACCGGTTCGTCGGCGTCGACGCTGAAGGCGTCGAGGACGGCGACGCGTTCGCCGCGCAGGCGCACGAACCACTCCGCCTCGGCGTCGGCCGCGACGAGGTGGACGAGCCCGTCGGCGTGCTCGGTCGCGAGGCGGCGCCCGGCGGGCAGCCACGTGTCGAGGACCTCGTCGACGCCGTCGGCGGCCAGCTCGGTGTCGATGGGCTCGGTCACACCGACCGCGATCTGCGCGTCCCAGCGGTGCACGGCCGTCTCGTGCGCGGCCCGGCGCACCCAGAACATCGCCGTCTTCGGCTGCGGCGCCCAGTTCCACGCCGGACCGTCCTCGGGCATCGCCTGGAAGGTCGCCGACAGCTCGGCGTAGGCCGCGTCGAAGTACCCGGCGACGTCCTCGGGCGACTCGCTCGCGGGCCGCTCGGGCCGGTCGAGGGTCGCGCGCTTGACGATCCCGGCGATCCACCGGTGCACCCACCCGAGATGCGCGGCCAGGTCCCGGACCGTCCACGTCGGACACGGCGGAACCGCACTGTCCAATGTGTCCGGCAGCAGGACCGCGCGGAACGCCGTGGCGTCGCGGTGCAGTGCGTCGAGATAGTCGCCCTTGTCCCAGTTGGCCATGGTCACTACACCCTTTCGCGGCGGGGGCCCGACGGCAAGCCTATGGTGGTCTGCGTGCGTGATGTTTACCCACCCCGGCTCGCCGAATACACCACCCTCGGCCTCGGCGGTGAGGCCGAGCGGCTGATCGAGGTCGACACGGCCGATGACGTGGTCACGGCGGTCCGGTCGGTGACCGGACCGCTCCTCGTGCTCGCCGGGGGCAGCAACGTCGTCGTCGCCGACGAGGGCTTCGCCGGTACCGTCGTGCTGCTCCGGACGAGCGGGATCGACGTGACACCGGCCGAAGACGGCGTCTCGGCCCGGGTCGCGGCCGGGCACGGGTGGGACGACTTCGTGGCCCGGGCCGTCGGCGAGGGCTGGTCGGGCGTCGAGTGCCTGTCGGGCGTGCCCGGATCGGCGGGGGCGACACCGATCCAGAACGTCGGCGCCTACGGGCAGGAGGTGTCGGAGACGATCACCGAGGTGACCGTCTACGACCGGGTCCTCGACCGCGTCGAGACCTACTCGCCCGAACGGTGCCGCTTCGCCTACCGGGGCAGCGTTTTCAAGCACGACGACCGCTACGTCGTGCTCGACGTGACCTTCCGGCTGCGCCTGTCGGAACAGTCGGGACCGCTGCGCTACGCCGAGACCGCGCGGGCCCTCGGCGTCGAGGCCGGGGAGACCGCGCCGCTCGCGCTCGTGCGGGAGACCGTGTTGGGACTGCGTCGCGGCAAGGGGATGGTCCTCGACCCGGCCGACCCCGACAGCCGCAGCGTCGGCTCCTTCTTCGTCAACCCCGTGCTGTCGGCGGCGGAGTTCGAGACCCTCGTCGCCCGCGCCGGCACCGAACCGCCCTGCTGGCCCGACGGCGACCGCGTGAAGACCTCGGCGGCGTGGCTGATCCAGCACGCCGGCTTCGAGAAGGGCTACGGCCGCGACGGCGTCGCCATCTCCGGCAAGCACACCCTCGCGCTGACCAACCGCGGCGACGGGACCACGACCGCGCTGCTCGATCTCGCCGCCGAGATCCGCGACGGCGTGCGGAAGGCCTTCGACGTCGTGCTGCGGCCCGAGCCGGTGCTCGTGGGTGTCGAGGGCTGGTCCTAGGCCTCAGTCGACGGAATGGGTCGCGCGGCCCGGCGGCACCATACCGCCAGCACCAGGACCACGAGCACCTCGGTCAGGGTGAGGCCGCGCTCGACGAGGCCCAGCGGGACGACCTGCCACCAGGCCAGCGGCGAGAACTTCGCGTAGATCATCGACGCGGGCAGGATCGCGAACCACGCCACCGACAACCAGCCCAGACGCGCGGTCCAGCGACCCCAGTTGCCCCACTCGGCGTCCCTGCGCCAGGGCTTCGACAGGCGGATCGCCGCGATGGGCAGGGCGATGAAGGCCATGAGGCTGCCGAACTGGTGGACGTAGCCGTTCCAGCTCGGGCCGACGTCCCAGTCGTGCTTGGGGAAGACGACGACCATCATCAGGCCCAGGCTCCACAGGCCCAGCGCGATCGTGCCGCCCGACCACGGCTTCGCCAGACGCCGGACGATCAGGGCGACCAGGACCGCGGCCGAGCCGAGGGACAGCAGGGCGACACCGGTGTCGAACACCGGCCGCAAGGGGCCGAGGGCGTACTCGCTGATCGTGCGCCACAGGGGATTGCGCGGCCAGTTGACGGTCCACACGTCCAGGGCGCCGATGAGCACGACGGCGGCGAGGGCGCCCGCGATGCCGGTGAGGGCGAGGCGGTGCGCGGCCGGGGTCGCGTTCGCCGGGGTGGCGGCGTCGGCGGCCAGTTCGGTGGTGGACATGGACGCCTCCAGGCGGATCGGACCGGTATTCGAGGCTAGCCGGAGTTGTCACCCGGCTCCTGAGAACGGTCTCAGGGTGCCTGTCCCCCTAGACGCCGGACCGGGGGCTTCGGGTTACCCGTCGTTGGCGGTTTTCTCGTCCTGCGACGAAGCTCACCGGCGTCCTAGAGTTCGCTCCAGGTCGAGTCGTAGGCTTGCGGCCATGACCCAGGCCCTCACCATCGGCGAAGTCGCCGAGCGCACCGAGCTGTCCGTGCACGCCCTGCGCTTCTACGAGAAGGAGGGCCTCCTCGTCGACGAGGTCCGCCGCAGCACCAACGGCCGCCGCCTCTACAGCGAGGACGACGTCGCCTGGCTCACGACCTGCACCTGGCTGCGCGCGTCGGGCATGCCCCTGGCCGAGATCCGCCGCTACACCGAGCTCATCCGCGGTGGCGTCGGCAACGAGCAGGAACGCCTGTCGCTCCTGCGCGCCCACCAGGAGCGGATCGTGGAGCAGCAGGCCGCCCTCGACCGCTGCCTCGCGATGATCACCCACAAGCTCGCCGTCTACGAGGACCACCTCGCCGGCCGGGGCAACGGCTGCGTGGTCGACGCCGACGAGTTCTAGGACAGCCGCCCGATCGCGGCCAGGGCGTCCTCGACACCGCCCGTCACGTCCGCGATCGGGTACAGCACCTCGCGCACGACCCGATCGGCGTCGACGATCAGGGTGAGCCGCTTCAGGCGCACCGAGCCCGCCGCGCGGAAGGTCGGGAGCCGCAGGGCGCCGGTCAGTTCCAGGGAGGCGTCCGACAGCAGCGGGAAACGGATGCGGTTGGCCTCGGCGAAGGCCTCCTGCTCCGCCGGGGACTGCGTACTGATCCCGCGCACGCTCGCGCCCAGGGCCGTGAACGCGTCGAGACGGTCGCGGAACGAGCAGGCCTCCAGGGTGCAGCCGACACCGCCGGGGATCGCCGAGGCGCCCGGCAGTCCCGTCGCCGGATAGAAGTAGAGTACCGTCCACGGTGTCGGCGCGATCGGCTCCAGACCGGTCAGCTCCGGGACGCGCGTTCCGGTCAGCCCGTGCACGCGCTCGGCCTCGGGGGAGCCGGGCTCGGTGGTCGCGGTGACCGTCCCGTCGCCGAGGAGGTGGCGGTCGCCGAAGTCCTGGAGGGCGACGAGGACGGGCAGCAGTCCGCGGCCGAGCTCGGTGAGGACGTAGTCGTGGCGCGGCGGGTGTTCGCTGTAGGGCCGTTTGGCCAGGACGCCGTGCTCGACGAGCATGGCCAGCCGCTCGGTCAGCACCTTGCGGGAAACCCCCAGCTCGGTGCGCAGTTCCTCGAAGCGGTGCAGGCCGCGGGCGGTGTCGCGGACGATGAGCAGTGTCCACCAGTCGCCCACGAGGTCGAGCGTCTGTGCGATCGCGCAGGAGGAGTCGGCGAGGCTGGTTCGGCGGGCCATGAAGATGAGTCTATAGCCAGTTCCCAAAAGAGACTCACTATGCGAGGATCGGCTCATGCGCCGCCTCCCCCGCCAGGTCTGGATCCTGGCCGCCAACCGCTTCTTCACCGCCTGCGCGGGTTTCCTCGGCTTCTACCTGTTCCTTTACCTGACCGGCCCGCGCGGCGTCCCCCTCGCCACCGCCGGGGTCATCGCCGGTGTGGTCGGCGTCGGGTCCATCGCCGGGAACTTCACCGGCGGCTGGTTCGCCGACCGCTACGGCCACCGCCGCGTCATGCAGTTCGCCGGGCTCGCCGGCGCGGTCGGGATCCTCGCGACGCCGTGGCTGCCGATCGGCGTCCTCGCCGTCGCGCTGCCCCTGACCACCTACGTCCTCGGTGTCGGCGGCGTCGCCCAGTCGGCGATCATCGCCGTGGCGACCGGGCCCGAGCACCGTCGCGCCGCCATCGCACTCGGCCGCTCGGCGATGAACGCGGGCGCCATCGTCGGCCCCCTCATCGGCGCCCTTCTCGCCGCGCACTCCTACACCGCCATGTTCGTCATCGAAGGCATGGCGCTGCTCGTCGTACGGCAGGCCGTCGCCTTCCTGCTGCCCGCCGACGCCGGGATCTCCCCCGTGCCCGACGGCCCGGCGCCCGGCATGTGGCGCGCCCTGCTCGCCGACCGGCGCCTGCTGGCGCTGCTCCCGTCGATCCTCATCGTCGACGTCGTCTACCGGCAGCTCTACTCGACCCTGCCGGTGTACCTGCGCGACAGCGGCCACGGCGTCGCGCTCTACGCCGTGCTCATCGCGCTCGGCTCCGGCGCGATCCTGTGCCTGGAGATCCCCGTCGCGCTGGGTCTGCGCCGGTTCCGCGCGCCGGTCATCATCGCGGTGGGATACGGCCTGGTCGGCGTCGGTTTCGCGCTCTTCGGGCTGGGCACCTCGACGGTCCTGATGGCCGGGGCGATGCTCGTGCTCACCGCGGGCGAGATCCTGTACAAGACCACCGCCACCGCGCACCTCGCCGACAGCGCGCCGCCCGGCCTCATCGCCCGCTACCAGGGCCTCTACTCGGGCCTGGCCACCAGTGGGCTCGTGCTCGCGCCGCCGGTCGGCGCGGCCCTGTACGGGGCCGCGCCGGGATTGCTGTGGCCCCTGTGCGGCGTCGCCGCGGCCGGGGCGGGCGTGGTCGCGTGGTGGTCAGGAAAGAGCCGCGCGCCAGGTCGCGAGGAGGGTCACGACCGACAGGACGCCCATGATCGTGTGCAGCAGGTCAGGGGCGACGCGGTCGCGGATGCGGGGTAGGAACGTGTAGGCCCGCTGCTTGTTGACCGCGATGGCGGCCTTCGGGTGACCGGTGAGGTAGGGGATCCACCAGGACATCAGGTGGCCGTTCATCCACACCGCGTACCAGCCGGCGGCGACCCACAGCTCGAAGCGGTGGCCGAGCAGCGTCGAGACGGCCAGGACGGCCATGAACAGCTGGATGTAGAAGTTCGCCTGCCGGTTCTCGAAGCGCAGGTCGTTGAAGCCCCTGAGCGGGATCCAGTGGCTGGCGGCGTAGTACGTGAGGAGCGTGATCTGAGCGGTTCCCGCGAGGACGAGGGGGGTCATGGCGAAGCCTTTCTTACAATGTAAGAGAACTTGTCCGGCTAGTATGTCTCTTACGTTGTAAGAAAAGCAAGAGGGGTGCGATGACGAAACAGGTGAGCCGCCCGCGTGCCGGGCTGAGCAGGGAGAAGGTCCTCGACGCGGCGGCCGCGTTCGTCGACGAGCACGGCCTGCCGGCGCTGAGCATGCGCAAACTCGGCACGGCCCTCGGCGTCGAGGCGATGACGCTCTACTACTACGTGCCCAGCAAGGCCGCGCTCTTCGACGGCCTCGTCGAGCGCACCGTCGAGGCCGCCCTCGACGGCCTCGTCGACCGTCCCTCGGCCGATTGGCGGGAAACCGCCATCTCCTTCGCGCACGGCTACCGGGCCCGTCTCCTGCGCCATCCGGGGGTGCTCCCGCTGATCGCGACCAGGCCGGTCAACTCCCCGCGAGGCTTCGACACCGCCGAGCGCGCGCTCGCCGCCTTCGAGGCCGCCGGACTGCCCGCCGGGCGCGCGATGGACCTCTTCAACGCGCTCGGAACCTTCGCGATCGGGCACACACTGGCCGAGATCGGGCGCCCCACCGGGCACGAGGAGACCGCCGAACCTCCGGCCGAGATCGACGCCGGCACCCATCCGCGCCTGGCCGCCCTCGTCGCCTCCGGTGAGGGACTGGACTTCGACGCGCGCTTCACCGCGGTGGTCGGTTTCATCGTCGAGGGCTTCGCGCCCGAGGTTTGAGCCACGTCCCCTACGGGCAATCGGAGAGTGAAGCATCGAGGTTGGAGGACCGTGATGAGCGACTTCACCGACAAGGTCAAACACCAGGCCGAAGAGCTCAAGGGGAAGGCCAAGGAAGGCCTTGGGAAGCTCACCGGCAACGAGGAGATGACGGGGGAGGGCCAGCGCGAGCAGGCCGAAGGCAAGCTGGGCCAGGCCGGGGACAAGGTCTCCGACAAGGCCGAGGACGTCAAGGACCGCCTGAGCGGCCTGACCGGCAACTCTGACGAGGAACGACGGTAGACCTGGGGTGCGGTAAACGAGGGCCCTCCCGGCTTCAAGCCGGGAGGGCCCCCGCATGCGGGAAACCTCTACGGGACAAGTCGGGGAAAGCACCCGATGCCGACGGTCCACAGGTGACACAGACTCGGGAAGGTCATGATCGTCTCGACCTGAAAGCGAGCTCATGCGCCATATCCGCACCGCCGCCGTCGGCGTCCTCACCGGCGGACTCCTCGTCGCGGCGGCCGTCGCGTCGCCCGCGTCGGCGGCCCCGTCGCCCCCGCCCCTCACCATCCCCGCACCGACCGGTCCGCTGCCGGTCGGTGTCACCGACTTCCATCTCGTCGACGCCGACCGCGCCGACCCGTGGGTGCCCGCCGAGAACCGCGAGCTGATGGTCTCGGCCTGGTACCCGGCCAAGGCGCCCGTCGGCGCGCTCGACGCCTATGCGAGTCCGGAGGAGTCGGCGCTGATCCTGCGAGGGCTCGGCGCCGGTGACATCGCGCCGCCGGACGCGCTCAGCCGGATCGTCACCCATTCCCACGTGGACGCGCCGGTGAGGGGCCGCAGGCTGCCGACGGTCGTCCTGTCGCCGGGTTTCAGCATGCCGCGCTCCTCACTGACCGGGCTCGCCGAAGACCTCGCCGGCCGCGGGTACCTGGTCATCGGTGTCGACCACACCTATGAGGCTTCGGCGATCACCTTCCCCGACGGCCGGATCACGCAGTGCGCCGCCTGCGAGGTCGACCCGGAGGGGGCCGACGTGGCGAGAGGCCGCGCCCTCGACGTCTCCTTCGTGCTCGACGAGCTGACCGGCGTCCTGCCGGTCGACGAGCGCCGGATCATCATGGGCGGCCACTCCATGGGCGGGGCCTCGTCGGTGCCGTTGCTGGCCGCCGATGAGCGGGTCCGCGCGGGCTTCGACCTTGACGGCACCGTGCACGTCCAGCCATCGGGTGACGGCGCGGGCAAGCCGTTCATGCTGGTCGGCGCCCCGTACCACGCGCCCGACGGCAAGTACGGGCCGAAGATCGCGGAGGTGATGGACGGGTTCGGCGGCTGGAAGCGCTGGATCACCGTCGACGGCACCGGGCACTCGTCGTTCACCGACTACGGGCCGATCGCCGACCAACTCGGCATCCCGCTGGGCACCACGCCCGGCGACCGGGCCATGGAGATCACCCGGAGCCTGGTCGGGGCCTTCGCCGACCGGCACCTGCGTGGTCTGCCGAGCCCCGTGCTCAACCACTCCCGCGGTGAGATCCACCGCTGGTGACGCCTCGGGAAACCCCGTCCGATCAGCTCGGACGGGGTTTCCCGGATCACACCTAACATAGATATATGCGAATCGAACTATGGGCGGATCCGGTCTGCGGCTGGGCCTACATCGCCCGCCGCCGCCTGACCACCGCCCTCGCCGACTGGGACGGCGAGCCCGTCGAGCTCGTCTGGCGGCCGTTCC
The DNA here is from genome assembly GCF_014202425.1 of Phytomonospora endophytica. GTDB lineage: Bacteria > Actinomycetota > Actinomycetes > Mycobacteriales > Micromonosporaceae > Phytomonospora > Phytomonospora endophytica. Next base: position 366,355 of record NZ_JACHGT010000008.1, read on the forward strand.
GCATCGATCCCACCGCGCCCGACCCCGCCGAGAGCGCGCGGACCGAGGAGGACTCCTTCGGGATCGCCCGCGTCGCCGCCGCCGAAGGCCTCGGCCCCCGCTGGGGCGCCGCTTGGCGCGGCGACACCCACGACGCCCACCGGCTCCTCGCCGTCGCCCTGGAGACCGGCGGCCCGGAGCTCCAGGACACGCTCGCCGAGCGCCTCCTGCGCGCCCACTTCATCGAGGCCCGCAACCTCACCGACCGGGATACCCTGGCCGGGCTGGCCGCCGAGGCCGGCCTTGCCGACGCGTCGTCCATCCTGGCGAGCGACGCCGGCGAGACGACCGTGCGCGAGGAGCTCCTGCGCGGCAAGGCGATCGGCGTCAAGGGCTCGCCGACCTTCGCCGTCGGCGAGCGGCTGCTGCGAGGTGCGCAGACGCCGGGGGAGATCCTGGACTTCCTGCGGGACAGCAATGACGCCGTCGTGCTGCCGGAGGAGGTTCGGCGGCTGCGGCACGCCGAGTCGCTCATCGAACTGAACGACTCGCTGGGGGCGCTGGTGCTGCTGCGTCCGTTGCTGGAGGACTTCGCCGGTGATCCGAACGTGCGGATGCTGGCCGCGCGGGCCTACTTCGGGTCGGCGCAGTTGCGCCGGGCCGAGGAGCTGCTGTCGGAGCTGGTCGAGGCCAATCCCGGCGATTTCTACGCGCGCTACATGCTGGGCCGGACGCTGCGCCGGATGGGGCGCGCCGAGGAGGCGGCGCCGCACCTGGCGCTGACCGCGGACATGTTCGACTGAGGTCGCCTCCCGTTGGGGGTGGCCTCGGTCACGATCGAACATTCTCATTCTCAATAATGATAATGTCGATTCATGGAAACCCCCGACGCATGGGCCGACCTCGTCCTCCATCCCGTGCGCATCCGCATCCTGCGCGCGGTCGCGACCCGGCGCCGCACCACGCGCGAGCTGGTCGAAGACTTGCCCGACGTGCCGCAGGCCAGCCTCTACCGGCATCTCGCCGCGCTCACCAAGGGCGGCGTCCTTGAGGTCGCCGAGGAGCGCAAGGTGCGCGGGACGGTCGAGCGCGTCTACGTGCTGCCCGGCGGCCGGGTCGCGCCCGCCGATCTGGCGGGGGCGTCGCCGGAGGACCACCTGCGGTACTTCACCGCCTTCGTCTCGACGCTGCTGTCGGACTTCTCGCGCTACGTCTCGCGCGGGGACGCCGACCTCGCCGCCGACGGCGCCGGATACCGGCAGATCGTCCTGCACCTCGACGACGCCGAGCTGGCGGCGTTCGCGACCGGCCTCAACGAGCTCATCGTGCCCCTCCTGGCGCACGGTCCGCGTGAAGGCCGCGTGGCGCGCGCCTTCACGTCCATCCTTCTTCCCGTCGAACCCGAGAGGAACTGACATGGCCACCCTCACCCGCACCCCCACGACCGTCCGCGTCGACTTCGGCCCCTGGGAGCGCCTGTGCACCGGGCGCGCGTCCTACGAGTTCCCCACCACGGCGGTCGTCTCGGCGACCGTGCTGCCCGACCCGGTCGGGTACCTGCGCGGCGCCCGGCGCGGACTGTCGGTGAGCGGCTTCGTCAAGGTCGGTGTGTGGGGCCTGTTCACCTCGCGCCGGACCCTCGCTGCCGCCTACCGGGGGACACCGGGCCTGCGCCTGGTCCTGGCGGGAGCGGAGTTCGCCGAGATCGTCGTTTCCCACGCCGACGCGGCCGCACTGGCCGGGGCCTTCCGCCGCGCGGTGGTGACCGCGTGAACATCGAGGTCACCGACCTGCGCAAGCGCTTCGGTCGCGTGACCGCCGTCGACGGCCTGACCTTCACCGCCCGGGCGGGCGCGGTCACCGCGTTCCTCGGCCCGAACGGCGCCGGGAAGACCACGACCATGCGGATCCTGCTCGGCCTGGTCGCGCCCACGTCCGGGACGGCGACGATCGGCGGCCGCGCCTACCGCGACCTGCCGCGGCCGACCCGCACGGTCGGCGCGGTCCTCGACGCCGCCGGATTCCACCCCAGCCACACCGCCCGCGACCACCTGCGCGTCTACGCCGCCATGGGCGGCCACCCCGACGCCCGGGTCGCCGAACTCCTCGACCGCGCCGGGCTCACCACCGCCGCCGACCGCCCGACCCGGGGCTACTCCACCGGCATGCGCCGGCGCCTCGCCCTCGCCACCGCGCTGCTCGGCGACCCCGCCGTCCTCGTCCTCGACGAACCCGGCAACGGGCTCGACCCCGACGGCGTCGTCTGGCTGCGGGAAACCCTGCGCGACCTGGCCGCACGGGGACGGACCGTGCTCGTCTCCAGCCACGTCCTCGGCGAGGTCGACCGGCTCGCCGACGAGGTCGCCGTCATCCGAGAAGGCCGCCTCGCCGCCGCCGGTCCCGCCACCGGCGACCTCGAAGAGCTGTACCTGAGCACCGGAAGGGAAACCCGCCGATGATCCGCTCCGAACTGCGCCGCCTCCTCGCCACCCGGCTGTCCTGGGCGATCGTGCTGGCACCGGCCGCGATCGGTCTCGGCCTCGTCGGCCTCATGGCGCTCACCGGGCCGGAGAACTTCCAGCCGCCGATGCCCGGACTCGACACCGCCGACGGCGTCCGCCTCCTCCTGGGCGTCCTTGGTCTGAGCGCCTTCGTCCCCGCCGCGATCGGCACGCTGGCGATGACCGCCGAGTACCGCCACCGCACCATCGACGCGACCTTCCTGCACTCGCCCCGGCGCGGTCGCGTGCTGGGCGCGAAACTCGTCGTCCACGCCGGTGCGGGCGTCGTCTACGGCCTGATCCTCGCGGTGACCTCGGCGGTCTCCCTCTACGGCGCGGCGGCCGTGCGCGGGACAGAACTCGGCCTGCCGCCCGGCGAGGTTCTCGGCGTGCTGGCGGGGATCGGTGCGGCCATGGCGGTCTACCTGGTCATCGGGGTCGGCGTCGGCGCCGTGCTGCACCACCAGATCGCGGCCCTGGCCGTGGTCGTCGGGTACCTCTACGCCGGTGAGACGGCCCTGCTGATGATCCCGGGCGTCAACGGCGCCTACCCGCTGCTGCCCGGAGGCGCGACCTCGGCGCTGACGAGGTTCACCTACATCTCCGACTCGCTGTCCGAGCAGCTCGGGACGACGGCGGTGTCGCTGCTGTCGCCGCTGCTGGGAGCGGTCGTGCTGCTCGGCTACGCGGCCCTCGCGGCGGGCGCGGCGATGCTGGCGCCGATGCGGCGGGACGTCGTCTAGGCGGCGACGGCCTTGGTGCGGTCGGTCGCCAGCTTCAGCGCCAGGGCCGCCAGGACCGTCCCCATCACCCAGCGCTGCGCCCGCATCCACAGTGGACGCTTGCCGAGGAAGCGCGCGATCGAGCCCGCGCCCATCGCGATGAGGCCGTTGACGGTGATCGCGATGGTGATCTGCACCAGCCCCAGTTCGAGGCTCTGGAGGGCGACCGGCGCGCCTTCGGGGTCGATGAACTGCGGCAGCAGCGAGACGTACAGGATCGCGATCTTCGGGTTCAGCAGGTTCGTGACCAGGCCCATCGTGAACAGCTTGCGGGGGCTGTCGACGGGCAGGTCCTTCGGCGCGAAGACCGCCTTCCCGCCCGGCTTCAGCGCCTGCCAGGCCAGGTAGAGCAGGTAGCCGGCGCCGGCGATCTTCAGCGCCGTGTAGACCGCCGGGACCAGCGCGAACACCGCCGCGAGACCCGCCGCCGTCGCGATGACGTACACGACGAAGCCGACCGCGACCCCGCCCAGCGAGATCAGCCCGGCCCGCCTGCCCTGCGTGATCGAACGCGAGACCAGGTAGATCATGTTCGGGCCGGGCGTGAGGACCATCCCGAGCGAGATGGCGGCGATACCGAGGGCGGCGTGGAGGCTGATCACGTTCGCAGCCTATGGATCGAGACGGGGTCGGCGGGAGGGCGAGTGGTGGGGGTCACCAGCCGTGGAGGTATGCCTTCGAGGAACCCGTGGCGCGAGTTTCCCCGCTCAGTGCGCCCCGCTGACCCGCCCACTCAGCCTCCCGTGGATCCGCCCGCTCGGCCCGTTGAGCCCGACGATCTCGGCGTCGACACCGTGCCGTGCGTACTTGCCGACGACGTCGTCGAGCACGGCGACCGCCGAGGCGTCCCAGATGTGCGCGCCGGACAGGTCGATGACGACCTTCGGCGGGTCGCCGGTGTAGTCGAAGGCGGCGAGCAGTTCGTTGGTGGAGGCGAAGAACAGTTCGCCGGTGACGGCGTAGACGCGCTGCCCGCCTTCGGGGTCGAGGACGCCGGTCACCTCGACGAGGTGGGCCACGCGGCGGGCGAAGACGACGGCGGAGACGACTACTCCGGCGAGGACGCCGAGGGCGAGGTTGTGGGTCGCGACGACGACGGTGAGGGTCAGGAGCATGACGGCGGTCTCGCCGAGCGGCATCCGGCGCAGGGTCCTCGGTGCGATGGAGGTCCAGTCGAAGGTCATGGCCGACACGAAGATCATGACCGCGACCAGCGCGGCCATGGGGATGCGGGCGACGACGTCGCCGAGCGCGACGACCAGCGTCAGCAGGAACACCCCGGCGGCGAGGGTGGACAGGCGGGTCCGGGCGCCGGACTTCACGTTCACCATCGTCTGGCCGAGGATCGCGCATCCGGCCATGCCGCCGAGGAAACCCGTGACGATGTTGGCGATGCCCTGCCCGCGCGCCTCGCGGCCCTTCGGCGAGTCGGTGTCGGTGGCGTCGTCGACGAGCTGGGCGGTCAGCAGCGACTCCAGCAGCCCGACCGCGGCCAGCGTCAGCGCGTAGGGCGCGATCACCCCGAGGGTGTCCAGCGTGAAGGGCACGTTGGGGAGCACCGGGAGGGGGAGGCTGTCGGGCAGCGCGCCCATGTCGCCGACGGTGGGCACGGCGGTGGCGGTGACGACGGTGAAGACCGTCAAGGCGACGACGGTGAGCAGCGGCGCCGGGACGTACTTGGCGAGGTACGGGACCCGCCGCAGTCCGAGGATCATCGCCAGGCCGACGGCGACGAGCGCCCAGACCTGCCAGCCCTTGCCGATCAGGTGCGGCAGTTGCGCGATGAAGGTCAGGGCGGCAAGGGAGTTGACCGAGCCGGTCAGCACCGAGCGCGGGACGAAGCGCATGAGCCTGGCGACGCCGAACGCGCCGAGCAGGATCTGGACGACACCGGCGAGGACGGTCGCGGCGAGCAGGAACTCCACGCCGTGGCTTCGCACCAGCGGGGCCGCCACCAGTGCCATCGCACCGGTCGCCGCGGAGATCATCGCCGGGCGGCCGCCCGTGAAGGCGATCGTCACGGCCATCGTGAAGGAGGCGAACAGGCCGACGCGCGGGTCCACACCGGCGATGATCGAGAAGGAGATGGCCTCGGGGATCAGCGCGAGTGCGACCAGCAGGCCCGCGGTGAGGTCGTGGCGGGGGCTGGACCACCAGGCCGTCCGCACGCGGCTGCGGAACGTCGGCGATGGCGGGACGGCGGCGGACATGGGCACCTTTCGACGGACGCGCGAGCGCCCGGTACGAGACGGGGTTCGTTCGGCGCCGACGTTGCGCCGTGACGCGATGCCTCTCGCCGACCGGGCCGGTTCCGGGGGTGGTCGGCGGCCGTGTGCGGCCGGCTCGCGCGGCGAACTGTACCCGCCGGTGACCGGTGCCGCCGGAGCACGGCGACGGCCCCCGGGAAACCCCGGGGGCCGTCGGTCCGTCGTGTCTAGAGCGAGCGCCAGAAGGCCAGCTCGTGGTCGCCGACGAACTCCGTCTCGCACCAGCGGCCCGGCTTGATGGAGCGGACGTTGGCGTCACCGGAGCGCACGCGGTCCCAGCCGGGGTCGCCCGTCTCGGCGAAGCGCGTCCAGGTGGTGATCATCCGCTCGCCGAGGCGGGCCTGCGCGGCGGTCAGCGGCTCGAAGAAGTCGACTCCCGGCGTGACTCGCATGTCGAAGATGTAGGGCAGTTCGGCCATGTGCTGCGACCAGACCGGGAAGCTGGGCTTGACGGGGTAGCCGTTGAACCAGGGGGTTTCCTGCCTGGCGAGCTCGAACATGTAGGTGCGGGTCCACTTCGACAGGCCGGTCGCGGTGTCGTGGGTCGCCAGGGCCCAGTCGCGGTCGGTCAGGGCGGTCGACAGGGCGAGCCCGGCGGAGTTCCCGTAGGCCGACAGCGGGTACTTCGCCATGATGCGGTCGGGGTCCTCACCCGGGAAGTACTGCTCGACGGCGGCGCGATAGCCCTCGGGCGGGATCGGGGTCGCCTCGGGCGCGAGCTCCATGCCGCCGATCATGCCGTTGGCCTCGTCGTGGTTGACGCCGATGAGGACGGGGACGCGGTTGAACTTGCCCGTGCGCAGGGCCTCCTCGACCGGCAGGGGCAGCAGGGGCGTGCCGGACACCGGGCGCGGTGAACCCCAGGCGCCGTAGGCGTCGACGAGGGTCTTGGCGTCGACGGTCCGCAGGCAGGTGGCGGTGTCCAGGCCCTCGCAGGTCTCACTGGCGAGCGCGGCCTTGACGACCGCCTCGCCGTCGTCGATGGCGGCCTCCCGGGTGCGGCTGCCGCCGCCGGCCCCGCAGGGCGCCGACTCGATGATCGCCCGGTCGAAGAGGCCCGCGGCCTTCGGTGAGGCGAGCTGGTCGCAGACGCCGTAGCCGCCGCCGGACTCGCCCATGATCGTGACGTTGTTCGCGTCGCCGCCGAAGGCCTCGATGTTGCGCTGGACCCAGCGCAGGGCGGCCTGCTGGTCTTCGACGCCGAGCGAGCCGGAGCCGTTGACCGAGCCGGAGTCGAGGGACGGGTCGGTGAGGAAGCCCAGGGCGCCGAGGCGGTAGTTCGGGGTGACGACGACCGCGTCCTTCGCGAGCCGGCCGGTGCCGTAGATGTCGCCGGAGCCGAACATCATGTCGGCGGGGTGGATCCAGACGATGACGGGCAGGTCGTCGGCCCGGGCGGGGGCGGTGACGTTGAGGTACAGGCAGTCCTCGTTGGTGGTCGGGACGCCGACGGGCAGGCCCCCGGGCTGGGCGCAGGCGCCGCCGGGGGTGGTCGCGTCGCGGACGCCTTCCCAGGCCGTCGCGGGCTGCGGGGAGCGGAAGCGCAGGTCGCCGACGGGGGCGGCGGCGTAGGGGACGCCTTGGAAGCTGCGGAGGCCGTTGGCACTCGAACCGCGGACGGCTCCCTTGTCGGTGGTGACGACGTCGCGGTCGGCGGTTCCGGCGTTGGCGGTCGCGGGCAGGACGCCGACGGCGACCGCGCCGAGGGCGAGTCCGGCGAGCAGTCGTGCGGGGGTGTTCACGGTGGTGCTCCTGTCGATCAGCGGGGTTCTGGTGAGGACCGTACACGAGATTTGGGCAGATGCGCAAGGCAAATGCCTCAGGCGTTCGCCTAATTCGTTCGATCGCACCGTTTGCTATGGTCAGGGCATGGGAAACAAGGAGGCTCTGCTCGCCGGAGCCAAGACGTGCCTGCTCGACAAGGGCTTCGACCGCACCACCGTTCGCGACATCGCGACCGCGGCGGGCGTGAGCATGGCCGCCATCGGCTACCACTACGGCTCCCGCGAAAACCTGCTCTCCCAGGCGATATTCGCGATCCTCGACGAATGGGGGGACATCGCGGGCCGCGCCCTCATCCCCGCCGGCGACGACGCCACCGCCGAAGAGGCCTACATCCGCATGTGGGACGCCAACCTCGAACAGATCCGCGCCCACCCGCGCATGTGGCTCGTCTCGGTCGACCTGTTCATGCAGGCACAACGCCAGGACGACCTGCGCGGCATCCTCGCCGCGGGCATGCGCGAAGGCCGCAGCGGCCTCGCCGGGATCCTCACCAGCACCCCCGAGGAAGACGTCACCGACGAGACCAAGCGGACCGTCGGCATGGTCCAGATGGCGCTCATGTCAGGCGTGGCGATCCAGCTGCTGTCCGACCCGGAGAACGCGCCGACCGGCGCCGACATCCTCGCCGGACTCCGCGGACTGGTGAAGATCACCGAATAAGCGGCCGGAGGCCGCCGCGAAAGGGCCGCAACCCGATCCCATGCCTGGCAGACGGTCTCGCTCGCCTCCCCAAGACCAGCAGAGCCCGGGAGACCGGCCTGGGCCGGGACCACCACCGGTTGCTATGGTCACGACGGGCCGCGACTGGCGCGCTGGGATGGGCTCAACCATCGGGGAGCGGCCGCAGCTCCACCGCCGTGCGCCTGGGCCTTCCTCATGCAGCTTCCACCAATGGAGGGGTCCACCGTGTCCATCAGCACCGAGTCCACCGCGTTCCGGGCCGCCCTCGACGTGATCCGCTCCGTCGAACCCCGCGTGGCCGACGCCATCGGCCAGGAACTCGCCGACCAGCGCGAATCGCTCAAGCTGATCGCCAGCGAGAACTACGCCTCCCCGGCCGTCCTGCTCACCATGGGCAACTGGTTCAGCGACAAGTACGCCGAAGGCACCATCGGCCGCCGCTTCTACGCCGGCTGCCGCAACGTCGACACCGTCGAGTCGGTCGCCGCCGAACACGCCAAGGCCCTCTTCGGCGCCCCGCACGCCTACGTCCAGCCGCACTCCGGCATCGACGCCAACCTCGTCGCCTTCTGGGCGATCCTCGCCGCCAAGATCGAGGCGCCGTTCCTCACCGAACACACCGCCAAGCACGTCAACGACCTCAGCGAAGAGGACTGGGCCGTCCTCCGCCGCGCCCTCGGCGACCAGCGGATGCTCGGCATGTCCCTCGACGCCGGCGGCCACCTCACCCACGGCTTCCGCCCCAACATCTCCGGCAAGATGTTCGAGCAGCGCTCCTACGGCACCGACCACCAGACCGGCCTGCTCGACTACGACGCCCTGCGCAGCGCCGCCCGCGAGTTCCGGCCCCTGATCATCGTCGCCGGATACTCCGCCTACCCGCGACTGGTCAACTTCCGCCTCGTCCGCGAGATCGCCGACGAGGTCGGCGCGACCCTCATGGTCGACATGGCCCACTTCGCCGGACTCGTCGCCGGCAAGGTCCTCACCGGCGACTTCGACCCGGTCCCGCACGCCCAGATCGTCACCACGACGACGCACAAGTCCCTCCGCGGCCCCCGCGGCGGCATGGTGCTGTGCCAGCCCGAACTCGCCGAGCAGGTCGACCGCGGCTGCCCCATGGTCCTCGGCGGACCGCTGCCGCACGTCATGGCCGCCAAGGCCGTCGCCCTCGCCGAGGCCCGCACGCCGGACTTCCAGAACTACGCGCAGCGCATCGTCGACAACTCCCGCGCCCTCGCCGAAGGGCTGCTCAAGCGCGGCGCCACGCTCGTCACCGGCGGTACCGACAACCACCTCGTGCTCATCGACGTGTCGTCGTACGGGATCACCGGCCGCCAGGCCGAGGCCGCGCTGCTCGACTCGGGCGTGGTCACCAACCGCAACTCCGTCCCGCAGGACCCCAACGGCGCCTGGTACACCTCCGGCGTGCGCATCGGGACGCCCGCGCTCACCACGCGCGGCCTCGGCACCGCCGAGATGGACGAGGTCGCCGCACTGATCCACACCGTGCTCGACGCGACCACGCAGGGCACGACGAAGTCGGGCGCCCCGTCGAAGGCGACGCACGTCCTCGACGCGAAGGTGTCGGAGAGCGTCGCGACGCAGGCGGCGGAACTGCTCAGCGGGTTCCCGCTGTACCCGTCGGTCGACCTCGGGTAGTGAACGGACGTGAAGCGCCCGGCGGGTTTCCGCCGGGCGCTTCTTCGTGCTCAGACGTTCGGGGGGAAGTAGTCGAGGACCTCGCCGCGCGGCAGGAGATAGCCGTGGCCGCGACGGTCGGGGGCGCGGCCGGCGAGGTTCTCCGCGTCGTCGGCGCCCGAGGCCTCGACGCCGGTCAGGGCGAGGCTGAACGGGACGCGCGCGAACACCTGCCGCGCGATGTCGGCGAGCCAGTCGTTGAGGGGGACGTTGTGGTCCGGCTCGACCTCGTGGACGCCGTCGCCCCAGATCGGGACCTTCGCGTTGTCGAGAGCGCCGGTCGGGAGGCAGAAGTCGAGCCAGTCGCTGTAGCCCCCGCCTCGGACGGCCATGCAGGTGCAGACCACGCGCTCGCCCGTGGGGAGGCGGACGCGCCCGTCGAGGCTTCCGTACTCGGTCAGGGACGCCACCGTGCACGGAGTCGGGGTCCACTCTTCTGCCTGACCGTGCCTTCCGAAGCACCCCTCCACTCCTGCCGCCGACCACATGGTCTTCAGGGCCTCGTCGAGCCGTGCGTCGTCGGTGGACCCGAGATCGACGGCGAGTTCGTAGTAGAAACCGGCCCAGTTGTCGGCGACGTGAAAGGAGGCGGGATCAGGCATAGCGCGATCATCGAGCGCCGCCGCGCCCACCGCCACCTCTTCCCCGCCTACCCCTCGCGCGCCGCCCGCCACTCCTCCGCCAGCAACCCCAGCACCACCTCGTCCAGGAACTCCCCCAGCACCCACGCCGACGATCGCAGCAGCCCCTCGCGCACGAACCCGTTGCGTTCGGCCGCGCTCAACATCCCGTGGTTGTCGGCGAGGGTCTCGATCTGCATGCGGTGCAGTCCGCGCACGACGAAGCCGTAGTGGCACAGGATCGCGACCACGTCCGTCCCGTACCCCTTGCCGCGCGCGGACGGCAGCAGCCCGAGGCCGATGTGCGCCGACCGGTGGTGTGTGTCGATGCCCCAGAACGACGCGGTTCCGACGAGGGCGCCGCCCTCGCGTTCGACGACGGAGAAGGAGACGCGCCCCTCCTCCTTGTCGTCGACGACGAGCCGGGGGTCGGTCGTGCCCGGCGTGAGCGGCCGCCACGGCTTGCCGTCGGCCCGCGAGCCGACGACCACGTCCTCGTAGAGGCCCGTCAAGAGGATCGGGATGTCCTCGTCGTACCGCGCCCGCAGGACGACCTTTTCGCCGCTCAGCATTGACGACTCCCCTTCGGCCGATGCAAAGAGTCAGAGCGTAACCAAAGGCCGCGGCTAGAACATTCCGTTCCCGTTCGCCGCCTCCTCCGGCACCGGCTGCATCACGTCCCAGTGCTCGACGATCAGCCCGTCGGAGAGCCGGAAGATGTCGACGATCGCCGTTCCCGCCTGCCCCGGCACGCGCACGCCGTGGACGTGCCCGACGACGTGGTCGCCTTCGGCGTACAGCGCCTTGACCTCGGCGTGCAGGTCGGGGAACTCCTCGGCGATCTGGGCGACGAAGGCCGCGAAGCCGTCGATCCCGTCGGCGATGCGCGGGTTGTGCTGGACGTAGTCCGGCCCGATCAGGGCGCGGGCGGCGGTGAAGTCCTTGTCGTTGATGGCGGCCTGGTAGAAGGCGCGCACGGTCTCCTTGTTGCGGGTGAGCTGGTCCACGAGGGGATCTCCTTAACTGAACAGCTGTAGCGCTATGACTGTAGTCCTACTTGTCCGCCAATACAATGGCCGTCATGACCGAGACGCGCGCCCGCAACCGGCGCGGCCAGGGCGAGCTCCTGCGCGCCGAGATCGAGAGCGCGGCCATGCGCCTGCTCGACGAGCTCGGCGACGACGAGGCCCTCTCCCTGCGTGCCGTCGCCCGCGAGGTCGGCATCGCCGCGACCTCCGTCTACCTGCACTTCGCCGACCGCGACGCCCTCGTCCTCGCCGTCCTCCGGCGTTTCCAGCGCGAGACCGCGGCCGAGGCCGACGCCGCCGAGGCGAGCGCGGCCGACCCGCTCGGGAAACTCCGCGCGCGCGTCCTCCGGGTCGGCGCGAGCGCCCACGAGCACGCCGGCCTCTACAAGGTCCTGCACGAGAGCGCCCTGAACCGCCGCGTCGACATGTCCTTCAAACGCTCCATCGCCGAGGACACGACCGCCGCCGTCCGCCGCTGCATGGACGCCGGCGCCATCCCCGACGGCGACGCCGAGGAGGTGTCCCTCGACCTGCGCGCGGCCGTCCACGGCGCGGTGTCCATGCGGGTCAACCAGCCCGACGCGACCTGGCCGCCGCTGGCCGCGCAGATCGAGCGCCTCCTGCGCAAGATCACCGCCGGGTGATCCGGTCACATTCCCCGCGCGCGCTCCGTCATCCTGTTGAGGACCGACCCAGGAGGCGCCACCGATGACCACCCCCGACCAGCTCGCCGCCCGTTTCGAGGAGCACCGCCCGCACCTGCGCGCCGTGGCCTACCGCATGCTCGGCTCGCTCGCCGAGGCCGAGGACGCCGTGCAGGAGGGCTGGTTGCGGCTGAGCCGCGCCGACGCCGGTGAGGTCGGCAACCTCGGCGGCTGGCTCACCACCGTCGTCGGCCGCGTCTGCCTTGACATGCTCCGCTCGCGCAAGTCCCGCCGCGAGGATCCTTTCGGTGACTTCGCGCCCGAGCCGATCCTGTCGCGCCCGGGCGGTGTCGACCCCGAGCAGGAGGCGCTGCTCACCGACTCCGTCGGGCTCGCCCTCCTCGTCGTCCTGGAGACCCTGAGCCCCGCCGAACGCCTCGCCTTCGTCCTGCACGACATGTTCGGCCTGTCCTTCGAGGCGATCGCGCCGATCGTGGACCGCTCGACGGCCGCCGCCCGGCAGCTCGCCAGCCGCGCCCGCCGCCGCGTCCAGGAAACCGTCGTCACGCCCGATCCGGACCTCGCGCGCCAGCGGGAGGTCGTCGACGCGTTCCTCGCCGCCGCCCGCGGCGGCGACTTCGAGGCGCTCGTCTCGGTCCTCGATCCCGGCATCGTCATGCGCATCGACGGCCCGATCGCCGCGCTCGTCGGCCCCGAGACGATCGCGTCCCGCGCGATCATGTTCGCCGGAGGCCCCGACCGGGTCGCGGTCCCGCTGCTGGTCAACGGCGTGGCCGGCATGTTGTCGGTGGACGACGGGAAGCCGTTCACGCTCATGGCCTACACCGTCGTCGACGGCAAGGTCGTCGCCATCGACGCCATCTCCGACCCCGCGCGCCTGGCCGCGCTGGACCTGGCGTTCCTGGATCTGTGAGGGACGTGGGGGGCGGGCGCTCCGTGCTCGACCCGTCCCCCGATCAACCTCCGGGGCCAGCAACGCCATACTGTCCGCATGCGTCGCCTTCGGCCACATAGGACCGCCTGGGTCCTCGGTGTGGTCGCCGCTGTCATCGTCCTGTCCGCCGCCGCCGCCATCTGGATCACCACGCTCTCGGCGACCGCCGCCGAACCCGAGATCGACTGGCGTCACACCCTCGCCGGGCCGCGGCCCCCCGAGGCCGTCGCGACGGGCACGTCCGTGGTCACCTTCGCCGACAGGACCGTGACCGCCCTCGACGCCGCCACCGGCGAGATGCGCTGGCAGGTGCCCGAGGCCGAGGGCCCGATCCGGGTCACCGCCGACGCCGTCGTCTTCGCGCGCGGCCCGCTGATCACCGTCTACGAGCTGAGCACCGGCGCCGAACGCTTCACCTACGAGTCGGAGCTCGGGCACAACCCGCCGTTCTTCGCCGTCAGCGACGACACCCTCTACACCGCCGAACGTGTCGGCAGGGAACGCGAGATCGTCGCGACCGAGCTGGCCACCGCCGAGCGCCGCTGGCACCGGCGTTACGCCGCCGAGGTCGCCGTCGCCACGCCCGTCCTGCCCGACCCGGTCGACCAGTCGCTCGGTTCGGCCAAGGAGCTGCGGCTGGCGGCGTCCTCGCCGGTCGTCTACGCCAACATCGGCCTGCGTGAGGACGGTGACGAGAAGACCGTGGCGCTCGACGCCGAGAACGGCGACACCGTCGGCCGGCCGTCGACGCTCATGGACCTCGACGTCTACCCGATCGTGGCCGTGCACGGCGGGCGCGTCGCCACCGTCGGCGCGCACGACGGGTGCCTGACCGACGTCATCGTCTACGACCCGGCCTCGCACCGCGGCGAGACGGTCGCGTTCGGCGCCGACTGCGCGGCGGCCGCCTCGATCCTCGTGCCCGGCGACGTGCTGCTCGGGCAGAACGTCAACGGTTTCCCGCAGGTCGTCGACCCCTCGACGGGCGGCGTGCGCTGGACGGCGTCGGCGTTGGGCACGACCCGCGCGTTCCGTGACCCGGTCGTGGCCTACAGCCCGGCGACCGCCGAAGAGGCCCTCGTCATGGTCGAGATCACCGGCGGGGCCGCGCCCTGGGAGGCCGAGGACACCGCGCCTCCGCCGGAGAAGACCAACATCGTCGGCGATCTCGTGCTCAGCTCGACCGGCACCCTGCCGACCGAGGCCGCGCCAAAGGACTCCGTCGCCACGACCGCCTATGACCTGGGCTTCGACAAGCTGATGTGGTACCAGCCGGGCGCGCGGCTGGTCGCGATCACCGACACCCACCTCATCCTCGCCCTCACCTCGGGCGCCTTCGGCGCGCAGAAACCGGCGACCCTGGCGGCGGTCCCGCTCTGATTGTGGCGGATGCCACAAAAACCCGCGTTTGACCTGAACCGCGGTTCATGGGGCACGCTCGGCCTGCGCTCACCGCGAAATCCACTACACGGCGGCGGTTAGTGAGCGCACACTCTCAAGGCGGACTTTCGCAAGACGGGTAGGGAGGCCTGGCATGAGCTCACCGGCCACGCGTGAGGTGACACTCACGCGCGCGCAGAAGAACGGCGGACCACCCGGCGAACCACCGCCGTCCAAGGGCGACGGCCGGACGCTGCTGCGGTTGCTGCGGGTCTATCTGCGGCCGTACCGCAAGCCGATCCTGTGGCTGGTCGGCCTGCAGCTGGTGTCCACGATCGCGATGCTCTACCTGCCGACGCTCAACGCCGACATCATCGACAACGGCGTCGTCAAGGGCGACACCTCGCACATCATGCGGCTCGGCGGGATCATGCTGGCGATCACGCTGGTGCAGATCCTCGCCTCGGTCGGGGCGGTCTACTACGCCGCCCGCACGGCGATGGCCGTCGGCCGGGACGTGCGCGCGGGGATCTTCGACCACGTGCAGTCCTTCTCGGTGCGCGAGGTCGGCCAGTTCGGCGCGCCCTCGCTGATCACCCGCACGACCAACGACGTGCAGCAGGTCCAGATGCTGGTGTTCCTGGCCTTCATCCTGCTGGTCTCGGCGCCGGTGATGGCCTTCGGCGGCGTGATCATGGCCGTCGGTGTCGACGCGCCCCTGTCAGGACTGCTGCTGATCGTCGTGCCGATCCTGATCGCCTCGGTCGCGCTGATCGTGCGCCGGATGGGACCCCTGTTCCGGTCCATGCAGGTCCGCATCGACGAGGTCAACCGGGTGATGCGCGAGCAGATCACCGGTATCCGGGTGATCCGCGCGTTCGTCCGCGACGACTACGAGCAGAAGCGCTTCGCGGGCGCCAACACCGAACTGATGGGCGTGTCGGTCGGCGTGGGCCGCCTGATGGCGTGGATGTTCCCGACGGTCATGCTCGTCATGAACGTCTCCAGCGTCGCGGTGATGTGGTTCGGCGCGCACCGGATCGCTGGCGGCGGCATGGAGATCGGTTCGCTGACGGCGTTCCTCGCCTACCTGATGCAGATCCTCATGTCGGTGATGATGGCGACCTTCGTGCTGATCATGCTGCCGCGCGCGCAGGTCAGCGCCGGCCGCATCCAGGAGGTCCTGGACACCCGGACGAGCCTGACGCTCGATCCCGACCCGGTGACCGCGCTGCCCGAGCACGGGCAGCTGGAGTTCCGTTCGGTCGACTTCCGTTACCCGGGCGCGGCCGAACCGGTCCTGTGCGGCATCGACCTCGTCGCGCATCCCGGGCAGACCACGGCGATCATCGGTTCGACGGGCAGCGGGAAGACGACCCTGCTGAACCTCATCCCGCGCCTGTTCGACGTGACCGCCGGCGAAGTCCTCGTCGACGGCGTCGACGTGCGGCGGCTCTCGCCCGAGACACTGTCCAGTGTGGTCGGTCTGGTGCCGCAGAAGCCGTACCTGTTCAGCGGCACCATCGCCTCGAACCTGCGTTACGGCAACCCCGCGGCCACCGACGAGGATCTGTGGCGGGCCCTGGAGGTCGCGCAGGCCGCCGACTTCGTGCGCGCCAAGGACGAGGGCCTCGAAGCCCCGATCGGCCAGGGCGGCACGAACGTCTCCGGTGGGCAGCGCCAGCGTCTGGCGATCGCGCGGATGCTGGTCGCCGAACCCGAGATCTACCTCTTCGACGACTCCTTCTCGGCGCTCGACTACGCCACCGACGCCGCCCTGCGGGCCGCGCTGGCGCGCGAGACCGGGGACGCCACGGTCGTCATCGTCGCGCAGCGCGTGTCGACGATCCGCAACGCCGACCGCATCGTGGTCCTCGACGAGGGCCGCGTCGTGGGGACGGGAACGCACGACGAACTGATGGAAGGCAACGAGACCTACCGGGAGATCGTGCTGTCGCAGCACAGTGAGCAGGAGGCGGCGTGAGCACTCCGGAGAACAACGGCAAGAAGCCGGAGAAGAACGGCGAGGACGGCGGCCCCACCCCGGCTCGCATCAAGGGCGCGCCCCAGCGCGGCGGGCCCGGCGGCCCGATGGCCGGGGCGATGCCGACCGAGAAGGCCATGCACTTCAAGGAGTCCAGTCTCCGGCTGCTGCGCATGATGCGGCCCGAGCGGGCCACGGCGTCGCTGGCGCTGCTCCTCGGCGTGGTCTCGGTGACCCTGTCGGTGGTCGGGCCGAAGATCCTCGGCCACGCCACCAACCTCATCTTCGGCGGCGTGATCGGCAAGTTGTCCCCCGCCGGGCTCACCCGCGACGAGGCCATCGCGACCGCCCGCGCGACCGGCAACGACACCATCGCCGACGTGATGACCACCGTGGACTTCACGCCGGGCCAGGGCATCGACTTCGGTGAGGTCGGCCGGGTCCTGCTGATCGTGCTGGCGCTGTTCGTGCTGTCGTCGGCGGCGATGCTGTGGCAGGGCCGGCTGACCACGACGATCGTGCAGCGCACGGCCTACCGCCTGCGCGAGCAGGCCGAGACCAAGCTCGCGCGGCTTCCCCTCGGCTACTTCGACAAGCAGCCGCGCGGTGAGATCCTGTCGCGCACCACCAACGACATCGACAACATCTCCCAGACGCTCCAGCAGGCCCTGTCGCAGCTGGTGATCTCGCTGCTGACCATCGTCGGCGTGCTGCTGATGATGATCCTGATCTCGCCGCTGCTGGCGCTGATCGCGGTCATCACCGTCCCGGTGTCCCTGTGGGTCACCGTGATCATCGGCAAGCGGGCGCAGCCGCAGTTCCTCAAGCAGTGGGGCACGACCGGGAAACTCAACGGCCACATCGAGGAGATGTTCACCGGGCACGCCCTCGTCAAGGTCTTCGGCCGCCAGAAGGAGGCCTCGGCGACCTTCGCCGAGCACAACGAGGACCTGTTCCAGGCGGCCTTCAAGGCGCAGTTCATCTCCGGCATCATCCAGCCGGCGATGATGTTCATCGGCAACGTCAACTACGTCCTCGTCGCCGTCATCGGCGGCCTGCGGGTCGCGTCGGGCACGATGTCGCTCGGTGACGTGCAGGCGTTCATCCAGTACTCGCGCCAGTTCTCGCAGCCGATCACGCAGGTCGCGTCGATGGCGAACCTCCTCCAGTCGGGCGTTGCCTCGGCCGAGCGGGTCTTCGACCTGCTCGACTCCGAGGAGCAGTCGCCCGAGCCCGCCGAACCGCTCACCCCGGCCGACACCGTCGGCCGTGTCGCCTTCGAGCACGTCTCCTTCCGTTACGAGGAGGACAAACCGCTCATCGACGACCTGTCGCTGTCGGTCGAGCCCGGCCACACCGTCGCCATCGTCGGGCCCACCGGGGCGGGTAAGACCACCCTGGTGAACCTGCTGATGCGCTTCTACGAGGTCCGGGGCGGACGGATCACCCTCGACGGCGTGGACATCGCCGCGATGACCCGCGAGGACCTGCGCGCCCGCACGGGCATGGTCCTGCAGGACACCTGGCTGTTCGGCGGCACCATCGCGCAGAACATCGTCTACGGCGTCGGCGAGGTCAGCGAGGAGCGCATGCTCGAAGCGGCGCGGGCGACCCACGTCGACCACTTCGTGCGGACCCTGCCCGACGGCTACGACACGATCATCGACGAGGAGGGCTCGAACCTCAGCGCCGGTGAGAAGCAGCTGATCACCATCGCGCGGGCCTTCCTCACCGAGCCGACGATCCTCGTCCTCGACGAGGCCACGTCCTCCGTGGACACCCGCACCGAGGTGCTCATCCAGCGGGCCATGACCGAACTGCGCTCCGGCCGGACCAGCTTCGTCATCGCCCACCGGCTCTCCACGATCCGCGACGCCGACCTGATCCTGGTCATGGAGAACGGATCCATCGTCGAACAGGGCGACCACGAAGGCCTCCTCGAAGCCGGCGGCGCCTACGCCCGCCTGTACGCGGCACAGTTCGCCGAGGCGGTCGTCGGCGTCGACTAGCCGTCTCTTGCGGGGTGTCCGGCTTCCGGGCACCCCGCTCACATTGGCCCAGTCGAAAGGCGCCGAAATGGCCCATCCGATCGGGCCGCTTCCGATCTAGGCTGGGACCGTGACCGAGATCGTTCTCCCCGCCGACGCCCAGCGCCGCCAGGCCCGCAACTCCGCCGCCTACTGGGCGGCCACGGCCCGCTCCCGTGGCCACGAGACCATCACCCGCCGGGCCTTCGTCGCCGCCGTCGGCGACGAGCGCGCCGGAACCCGCTTCCTGCTCCAGGAACCCGATCTCAGCGCCGACGAGCTCGCCGAACTGACCGAACTGGCCGCCAAGGCGCGCGCCCGCGGCCCGGTCGACGCCGAAGATCCCTACAGCGCCACCGATCTCAGCGCCCTGAACCTCGTCAGCTTCCAGATGCCGGTGATGCTCCGGCAGGCGGGCGCGGTCGCCGACCCGGTCATGGAGGTGCGGAAGGCCGAGACCGACGCCGACCTGGAAGGCGCCGAACGGGCGATCATCGACGGCTTCGAACTGGTCCGTTTCGAGCCCGTCCGTGCCGGTGAGATGCTCCCTCGCGCGCTCCTGGCCGAGCCGGGCGTCGCGGTGCACGTCGCCGTGCTCGACGGCGAGATCGCCGGTGCGTGCGTGTCGGTGATCGACGACGGGCTGGGCAGCCACTACTGGGTCGGGACGCCCGAGGCCTTCCGCTCGCGCGGTGTCGGCCGCGCGGTCATGCTCGGTTCGCTCGCCGCCATGACGGAGATCCCGGCGACGCTCACGGCGTCGAAGCTGGGGCGGCCGCTTTACGAGTCGCTCGGGTACGAGGTGACGGGGATGTCGACGTGGTGGCGGACACCTTCCTAGAGGCGCGCCGGGGGTCCCGGCGCCGGCCCTGCGCGGTGCCCCGAGATGCGGCACCGAGAAGCGCCCGGCGGCCATCCCGCGCCGGTCCTGTGTTCGCTCAGCCTCGGCCGGCCGGCGGCTTGCGTTTCCCGGCCGCGAAGGGCTTCGGCCACGCCATCGGATAGTCCTGTTCGACGGCGGCGTGCAGCGTCCACTGTGGATCGTAGAGGTGCGTGCGGCCGAGGGCGCAGAGGTCGGCGCGTCCGGCGAGGATGATCGAGTTGACGTCGTCGTAGGACGAGATCGCGCCGACGGCGATGACGGTGACCGCGGGGAAGTCCGCGGCCAGATCGTGGCGGATCCGGTCGGCATAGGGGGTCTGGAAGGACCGGCCGTAGGCGGGCCGCTCGTCGCTGACGACCTGGCCGGTGGAGATGTCGACGGCGTCGACGCCCGCCTCGGCGAAGGCGCGCGCGACGGCGAGGGACTCCTCGTGGGTGAGACCGTCGGGATGCCAGTCGGTCGCGCTCAGGCGGACCGACAGCGGCCCGGGCCACTCCTCCCGCACGGCCGCGAGGACTTCCAGTGGGAAGCGCAGCCGACCGGCGAGCGATCCTCCATAGTGGTCGGTGCGCTTGTTGGTCAGCGGCGAGATGAAGCTCGACAGCAGGTATCCATGCGCGCAGTGGAGTTCCAGGAGGTCGAAACCGGCCTCCCGCGCGCGGCGGGCGGAGGCGGCGAAGTCGTCGCGGATCGCGTCGAGCTCGTCGCGGGTGAGTTCGCGCGGGGTCTGGCTGCCCTCCTTGTAGGGCAGGGCCGAGGGCGCGCCGATGGGCCAGTTGCCCTCGGGCAGCGGGTCGTCGATCCCGTCCCACATCAGCCTGGTCGAGCCCTTGCGGCCCGAATGCCCGAGCTGGACGCCGATCTTCGCCTCGGTGTTCTCGTGCACGAAACGCGCGATCCGTTGCCAGGCCTCGGTCTGGGCGTCGTCGTACAGTCCGGCGCAGCCCGGCGTGATGCGCCCCTCGGGCGAGACGCAGACCATCTCGGTCATGACGAGCCCGGCGCCGCCGAGCGCCTTGGAACCCAGATGCACGAGGTGGAAGTCGCCGGGCAGGCCGTCCTCGGAGGAGTACATGTCCATCGCGGAGACGACGACGCGGTTGCGCAGTTCGAGGCCGCCGAGGAGATAGGGCTGGAACATGGGCGGACGGGCCGTCGCCGGTCCGGGCGTGACACCGCGCGCGACCTCGTGCGCGGCGAACCAGTCGTCCACATCGGACACATAGCCGGGGTCACGCAGGCGCAGGTTGTCGTAGGTGATCCGGCGCGAACGGGTGAGCAGGTTGAACGCGAACTGCGGCGGCTCCTGGTCGAGGTAGCAGCCGAGGTCCTCGAACCATTCGAGACTGGCCTGCGCGGCCCGCTGCGTGGAGAGCACGACGGGACGCCGTTCGGTCTCGTAATCGGCGAGCGCGGTCGCGACATCCCCTGCGGTGCCGAGCTTCTCGACGAGCGCGGCGGCGTCCTGCATGGCGAGTTTCGTGCCGGAGCCGATGGAGAAGTGGGCGGTGTGGGCGGCGTCGCCGATGAGCACGAGGTTGTCGTGCGACCACCGGGCGCAGCGGACGGTGGTGAAGCCGATCCACCTGGAGTTGTTGCCGTGCAGGCGATGCCCGGCGAGTCGGTCGGGGAAGAGGGCGGCGCAGCGTTCGATGGCGTCGTCGTCGGTGAGGCCGAGCGCCGACCAGACCTCTTCGCGCATCTCGACGATGACGGTGGAGCCACCGGCGTCGTAGGGGTAACCGTGGAGTTGGACGACGCCGTGTTCGGTGGGGCGGACGTCGAAGGTGAAGGAGTCGAAGGCGCGGTCGCTGCCGAGCCAGATGTACTTGCAGCGCCTGGTGTCGAGGCTGGGTTCGAAGACCTCGGCGAAGGCGGCGCGGCTGGCGGAGTGGACGCCGTCGGAGGCGATGACGAGGTCGTGTCCGGCCATCAGCTCGGCGGTCGGCGGGGCCTCGGTCTCGAAGTTGAGGTGCACGCCGAGTTCGCCGCATCGCTTGTGCAGCAGGGAGAGCAGCGACACCCGGCTCACCGCGGCGAAGCGGTGGCCGCCGGACGTGGTCAGCGACGGCGGTCCGTCGACGGACCGTCGATAGTGGACTTCGATGTCGTCCCAGCGGACGAAGCGCTCGGCCAGTTCGGCGAAGATCTCGGCGTCGCCGAGTTCGATGGATTCGAGGGTCTCGTCGGAGAAGACGACGCCGAAGCCGAAGGTGTCGTCGGGGGCGTTGCGCTCCCAGACGGTGATGTCCCAGGACGGGTGGCGTCGTGCCGCCAGGGCGGCGAAGTAGAGGCCGCCGGGTCCGCCGCCGACGACGGCGATGCGCATGATGCCGCTCAGGTTGCCCACGGTTCCAGTATCGTGCATGAATGACGGTCGTCAACAGTAAGCGTTTCGATGGGCGGGCCGTGCTCGTCACCGGCGGTGCCGGCGGCCTCGGCCGCGCCGTGCGCGCCGGTTTCGAAGCCGAGGGCGCGACCGTCGCGACGGTCGACCCCGACGGCGGCGACTACCCCGTCGACGTCACCGACGCGAAGGCCCTGGACCTCGTCTGCGCCGAAGTCGCCGACCGGTACGGGCGCATCGATGTTCTTGTCTGTCTGGCCGGGGGCTCCCTCGGCACACCGCGTTCACTCGACGAGCTCGAACCGTCCGATGTGGACCTCGTGCTGGACGTCAACGTCAAGGGGACGCTGTACGCCTGCCGCGCGGCCCTGCCGTACCTGCGCGAGTCGCGGGGAACCATCGTCGCCTGCGGTTCGATCGGCGGGCGGCAGCCGTCGCCGGTCACCGGGATCGCCTACGCCACCGCGAAAGCCGCCGTCGGCGGCCTCGTCCGCAAACTCGCGCGCGAGGTGGGACCCGACGGCGTGCGCGTGAACGCCGTCGCCCCGGGACTGTTCCTGACCGAGCGGGTCGGCGCGATGTTCGAGGCCCTGCCGGACGAGGAGAAGGCGGCGGTGCGGGCGGAGATCGCGCTCGGGCGCATGCCGGAGCTGCGGGAGCTCGTCGAGCCGGTGCTGTTCCTCGCGGGGGAGGCGAGCAGCTACGTGACGGGCGTGACGCTGGACGTGAACGGCGGGCGGTTCATGCCGCTCTAGGGGCGGATCGGCAGATCGACGGCCTTGCCCGGGTCGGCGACGGAGACGCCGGTGAAATCGGCGTCACCGGGGAGGACGCAGCCGCCGAAGTCGGCCGTCTCGGCGAAGCTCGCGCCGGTGAAGAACGTGGGGCCGCGGAACGTCGCCGACCGGAACCAGGCGCCTTCGGTGAACCGGGTGGCGCTGAAGTCCGCGCGCTGGTGGAAGGTCGCGCCGACGAAGTCCACCGAGGCGACGACCGCTCTCCGGAGCCGGAAGTCCACGAGCGCGGCACCGCTGAGGTCCAGGCTCATCCCCGGCCAGTAGCCGTCGTGGGGTTCGCCGTTCGAGCGCCGGGGATGCGTGTGGCGGATCAGGACGCGCTGAGCCGTCCGCCGCACGAGCCGTTCTTCGTGAGCGTAGGCCCCCGCGTCGTCGGGATCGAAGGGCATCCGCAGGTACGCGCAGATCACCTCCACGATCATCTGCCGCTGCGGCGGGTTGTCCTGCGCCAGCCGTTCGAGGGCGTACAGGCCGCCCATGCGCACCGGCGCCTTGTCCGACCCGAGCTGCTCGACGGCCTTCACGTACAACTCGGTGACCCGCTTCTCGGCGGCGTCGTAGCTGGTGTCGTGCGCGACGTGCTCCAGCAGCCATTGCCGCCGCCACGCCAGCAGCAGCGCGACCGCCGCGCCCGTGCCCGCCCCGACGCTCAACGCCGTCCGCAGGACCTCGACCCGCAGCGTCGCCGCCGCGTCCGGGCTGGCGACGCCCTCCGAGGCCGCGCCGAGCAGGAAGTACGCGCCCGTCGCCGCCGCCACGACGGCCAGGAGCCCGAGGGCCGCCGCCCACCAGCGCAGTGGCCGGACGGTGCGGCGGCCGTCGGGCCCGGTGCCGCCTAAGGCCTTTCGCTCGTCGTTCGCCATGGACCGATTCTCGCCGACACCGGTGTCGGCCCGATGCCACCGCGCGGCGGCCGTCTGGTCGAATCAGGGCATGGCCGAGCCTTCGCCCGCCCGCGACACGCCCGACGAGGACACGAGGCTGCACGCCCCCGCCGAGACCGAGGGCCGCGAGCCATCACGCGCGCTCCTCGCCTCACTCCCCATGCGCGGCCTGACCGTCCGCGTCGGCACCCAGACCAACTGCGCGGGCATCGCCCGGGCCGATGCCGACCTCGAAGCAGGCGCGCACCCGCGCGTCGAGGTCGTCGACGCCGTGCCGCCGGATCCGGACGCCGACGTCCGCGAGGTCGCCGCCATGTGCGTGGCGAACATCGGGATCGGCGCGCGGGCGGCGTTCCGCGAGAGCTTCGGCGCGGAGCCGCCGGTCCGGCTCGTGATCCGCCGCGTCCTCCCGCACCTCGTCGACGCCAACGAGAACGTCAACCGCCGAGCGGGCCGCGCGATCGTCGGCGAGGTGCTGCGGAGGTTGTCGTGAAACCGGCCGGCGATCGGTGTGAACCCGCGCGGGGTGAACTCGCGTCTACCAGGGTTCAGGCGACACAACGAGAAGAGGAGTCGACATGTCGAAGCTCAACCGTCTCGCCGACCGGCTGGTGAACCGTCTCGCCCCGAGGGCCACGGCCTCGGCAGGGTGTGGATCCGACACCACCAAGTGCGCGGAGGACCTGCACGGCCGGTGCACGACCAAGCGGGCCCTCTACCGCCGGAAGTGCGGCGAGTGGACCTGGTACGGCTGCTGCTGATCCGGTACACCGACGGGCCGTCGCGGCGAATCCGCGCGTCGGCCCACCCGCCCGGACTCAGACCGCCCTCGCCAGCTCCACGGCCTCCAGCAGCGTCTCGGCGACGGGCACGCCGACCGCCCGCAGCTTCGCCTCGGCGGTGAAGCCGCCCGTGTACAGCACGGCCGCCGCGCCGACGGCGAGCGCGGCCTCGGCGTCGTCGACCGAGTCGCCGATGAGCACGACGGTCTCCGCCTCCACGCCGATGGCGGCGAGGTGCGCCTCCAGGTGCGGGCGCTTCGATCCGCCGCCGGCGCCGCGCAATCCGTCGACGCGATTAAGCAGACCGGTTAGTCCGAACTGGTCGACCAGTGGCACGAGGTTGTCGTGGTGCCACATCGACAACAGTGACTGCGTCCCTTTCCACGCCGCTATCGCGTCGCGGGCGTCGGAGGCCGGCTGACAGGCGAGCCGGTACTTCTCGTAGGAGCCGTGGAACAACTTGTCCATCAGCACGAACTCCTCGGCGGTGACCGGGCGGCCCAATTCCAGGGAGTAGTAGTCGGCGATCGGCCGGATGAAGCGCTCCCGATGCTGCTCGGCGGTCACGGCGAGCCCGCCGGCGCCGGTGAGCACGTCGTTGGTGGCCGAGACCACCGCTTCGAGGTCGTCGAACAGGGTGCCGTTCCAGTCCCATACCAGGTGCCGCGTCGTCATCCGCCCGAGATTACCCGGCGGAACCGACAAGATCACCGGCCCAGATCGGCGACGAGTCTGTCCTCCTCGACATGCCAGTACCCGTGCTCCCGTCCGTCGAGGAGGACCACCGGGAGCCGGTCGCCGTACTCGCGGAGCAGGCCCTGATCGGTCGCCACGTCCACTTCGGACCACGCCACTCCGGTGCGTTCGGCGACCCGGTCGAGGGCCTCGCGCGCGTCGGTGCACAAGTGACATCCAGCGGTCGTCAAGAGCACCACGCGAGCCCCGGAAAATGCTGAGATCACTTCGGATATTCCTCCCCGTCAAGGGTTTTGGAGACCAGGTCGAAAGCGGTACCGTCACTCAACCGGGTGAGGACCCAAACATTAATCGCACAAACTGTCCGTTCCGATCATGGCTACTCTCGGGACACAATCTCTGCGTTGTGTAGTCAAGTCCACACAGTTTCGTGGGTCAGGCCCTATCATGATCCGGGTCGGCACCCCCGTGACCTTGGGTCCCGACAAACCCCTCACCCGAGGAGGCAGGTAAGTGCCCGGTTCCGCGCATGTTGTCACCGACGAGCTGCACATGGCCCGGCTCGCCCTTTCCAGTGGGCTGGCCGCCATGCGCCACATGCTGGCGGTGACGATCCACGCCGACCCGGCCACGGCCACCGGCGCGGACGCCGCGCCATCGGCCGCCCGAGGCCGGGTCCGCCCGGTCCGCGCCCGTGTCGCCGAGAAGTCCGAGACCGACGCCGAGGCCGAGTCAGGCGGCACCGAACCCGAACCCGAGGGCGAGGGCGGCGAACCGGCCCGCGGCACCGAGATCTGGGATCTCGTCCGCCGCGCCCAGGCCGGCGACACCGAGGCCTTCGGCCAGATCTACGACCGCTACATCGACACGGTCTTCCGCTACATCTACTTCCGCGTATCCCGCCGCGATCTCGCCGAGGACCTCACCAGTGAGACCTTCCTGCGGGCGCTCAAGCGGATCAACAGCTTCACCTGGCAGGGCCGCGACTTCGGCGCCTGGCTGGTGACCATCGCGCGCAACCTCATGGCCGACCACTTCAAGTCCGGTCGCTACCGCCTCGAAGTCGCCACCGCCGACGTCCTCGACGCCGACAAGGAGGAGTCCGGTCCGGAGGGGAACCCCGAGACGGCCGTCGTCGACAAGATCACCAACGCGACCCTCCTCGAAGCGGTCAAGGAGCTCAACGCCGACCAGCAGGAGTGCATCGTCCTGCGCTTCCTGCAGGGCTTCTCGGTCGCCGAGACCGCCCGCGCGATGAACAAGAACGAGGGCGCCATCAAGGCCCTCCAGTACCGGGCGGTCCGCACGCTCGGCCGACTGCTTCCCGAGGGATTCGGACGATGACCTCCGCACGAGGCACGGCCTCCGTCGCGCTGCCCTGCGCACGAGGCTTCGAAAACCATGAATATTCGTCAGATGTCCGACAGTTCCCCCTGGAATCCCAGGTGAGTGAGCACACCCTTAGCGCGATGGCCGTAACCGGAAGCGGCCTGTCCGCGTTGAATCGGATACAAGCGGCGAGAGGGGGTGTGCAATGACGCCAGGACCGTTTGGACGAGCCCGAGCCGAACGTTTCGCGCAACTCCTGGAAGAGGCGCAGGGCGCGCCTCGGAAGCACATCAAGACCACCCACGACGAGCACCTCGCACCACTAGTCGAGGTCGGACACACCATGGCCGAACGTCTCTCGGCCGGGACCGCGGAGGTCGTCGCCGACGACGCCTTCCGCACCAAGCTCCGCGGCCGCCTCATGGCGGTCGCGAGCGTCCAGGGCATCGGCGACACCGTCACCGGCCCCGACTACATCCCACGGGCCAAGCCCGAACCGCCACGCCCGGCACGCGGCGGTCGACGCCTCGCCGTCGGCGTGACGGTCGTCTTCGGCATCCTCGCGCTCTCCGGCGTGTCGGCCGCCAGCGGCTCGGCCATGCCGGGCGACGCGCTCTACGACGTCAAACGCTCCACCGAACGCGCCCAGCTCGCGCTCGCCGGTTCCGACGTCAACCGCGGTCAGCTCTACCTGGAGTTCGCCCGCAACCGTCTCGACGAAGCCGTGTCCGTGGCGACCGACCCATCCGCGGTCGACACGACACTCGACGACATGGACGACGAGACCCGTCTCGGTGTCTCCCTGCTCACCGGCGCGGCCGTGGACCGCACCGACGAGGGCGTCCTCGACGCCGTCGACACCTTCGTCGAGACCCACCGCGTGGACCTCGTCGACTTCGTGTCCTCCACCGAAGCGGAGTCGCGCTCGCGCGCGCTCGACTCCCTCGCACTCCTCGACGACGTCGAGAACCGCTCCGAGAAGCTCCGCTTCTCCCTGCTCTGCACCGCCTCCGGCGACGCCGAGATCGACGCCCTGGGGCCGGTCCCCCTGTCCTGCTCGGCCCTCCCGGACCCGAGCGGCCACGAACCGGCCCCCCTCGACGAATCCGACCCGCAGGCCAGCCGGGACTCCCGTCCCGACGAACCCGGCGACGACCCCACCGGCGGCGACGAACCCGACAAGGACAAGCCCGGCGACCCGACCACCGAACCCACCAAGGCGCCCACCGCCAGCCCGTCGGCGAGCCCCGGAACCGACGACGAGGACGAGGACGCCGGCAACGGCGGGCTCCTCGGCCAGCTCGGCGGGATCCTGTCGGGACTCCTCGGCGGTTGAACGCGGTTTTCCGTCTCGTCACCGGCAGGCACTACCCTCGAATGGTGAGCGACGTAGAGGTGCAGACCCCGCCCCAGGTCACCGACACGACCGGGGCGGCGTTCTTCGACGTCGACAACACCCTGATGCAAGGCGCGTCCATCTACTGGTTCGCCCGCGGCCTGGCCGCCCGGCGCTTCTTCCGCAGCTCCGACCTGCTGCGTTTCGGCTGGCAGCAGGCCCGCTTCCGGCTACAGGGCAAGGAGAACCACGGCCACATCGCCGACATCAAGGAGTCCGCGCTCGCCTTCGTGGCCGGCCGGCCCGTCGCCGACGTCGTCGGCCTGTGCGAGGAGATCTTCGACGAGCTCATCGCCGAACGCATCTGGGCGGGCACCCGCGCCCTCGCCGAACGCCACCTCGCCGACGGCCAGCGCGTGTGGCTCGTCACCGCGACCCCGGTCGAACTCGCCGAGATCATCGCCCGCCGCCTCGGCCTGACCGGCGCCCTCGGCACCGTCGCCGAGATCAAGGACGGCGTCTACACCGGCCACCTCATCGGCGACATCATGCACGGCTCGGCCAAGGCCGACGCGATCCGCGCGCTCGCCGCCGTCGAGGGCCTCGACCTGACCCGCTGCGCCGCCTACAGCGACTCCTCCAACGACCTGCCGATGCTCTCGGCGGTCGGGCACGCCGTCGCGGTCAACCCCGACACCGTGCTGCGCCGGACGGCACGCCAGCGCGGCTGGGCGATCAAGGACTTCCGTTCCGGCCGTAAGGCCGCGATGCTCGCCCTGCCGACGGCCGTGGCCGCCGGTGCCGTGGCGGGCGCCGTCGCCGGTGGCTTCGCGCTCCGGCGCCGCAGTAAGCGCAACCGACTCGGACGATGAGCTCGCGCACCTTCATCCGGCCCTCGCTCGCGCTGATCCTGGCCCTGGCGGCGACCGTGGCGTGGGTGACGCTGCCCGTTCCCGAACGGATCCCGCAGACCCCCGCGGGCACGCCCGCGCACCGTTCCGTCGCCGAGGAATGGCCGGGCACGATCCCCTCCGCGTTCCTCGGCTCCTTCTTCGACGGGACGCCGTTCACGCCGCTGCTGTTCCTCGACGAGCTGACGGTCGTGGCCACCGCCTACACACCCGACGGCGAACGCGTCCGCCTCCTCGTCTACACGCCCGGTGAGGAGGCGCGCGAGCTGGCCACGCTCGACGCCGACGACGCGCCCGGATTCACCGCCGTCGCCACCGACGGCGAACGTCTCGTGTGGACCCAGACGGTCCCCGACGGGCAGGGCGTGGCCGGTACGAGCCTCTGGACGGCACCGGTGGGCCTGGCGGCGGCGAAGGCCGTGCGCCTGACCGCCGACACCGGCGACGCGCTGTTCACCGGCTCGTCCTACGACCTCCAGATCGCCGGAGGGGCCGTGCACTGGGCGGCGACGACACGCCGGGCCGGACAGGCCACCGAACTGCGTTCCTACCCCCTGGCGGGCGGTGAGGTGCGGACCGTGACCCTGGAGCGCGAGTTCGCGTGGAGCGCCTGGCCGCACGCGATCAGCAACGGGGGAGCGTCCGGCGAGGGCGTCCTGCTGGTCGACATGGCCGCCGAGACGACGACCACGATCCCGGTGAACACCGGTGAGCTGGCGACGTGCACGCCCGTGTGGTGCAGGGTGCTGACGCTGGGGATGAGCGGGCCGAGCGGGACCGACCTGATGCGCGTCGACGGTTCGGAACGACGGCGGATCGCCGACGAGCGCACGAGCGCGGCCGTGCCGGACCCGATGCTGCTGGATCGTTTCGAGGTGCTGCTGGACGTGTCGGCGGCCGACGCCGACGGGCAGCCGCTGCTGATCTTCGACGCGACACGGGGAGCGACGTTCGCGGTCGCCACCGACGCGCGGATCGTGCGGGCGCGCGGTGGGACGGTGTGGTGGTCGACGGGGGACGAGGAGACGCTGAAGTGGCACGCGCTGGATCTGGCGCGGCTGGATTAGGCGTGGGGAAGGCGCGCCCCCGGTGAGGGAGCGCGCCTTGCCCGGGCGGTCAGGCTCCTGCGGACCCGACCAACCTGCTCCCGTCCGGCAGCTTCTTCGCGCCGAGCACGGCACCGGTCGTCGAGCACTCCTGGAGCGTTGCGCCGCTCAGGACG
Source organism: Phytomonospora endophytica (assembly GCF_014202425.1). Classification (GTDB taxonomy): domain Bacteria; phylum Actinomycetota; class Actinomycetes; order Mycobacteriales; family Micromonosporaceae; genus Phytomonospora; species Phytomonospora endophytica. The sequence continues at coordinate 395,876 of NZ_JACHGT010000008.1, forward strand.
AACAGTTCCCCGCCCGGGGTCCAGTCGACCTGGAGGTCCATGCCCTGACCGCAGGCCGGAGTGGGCTCGCCACCGTTCAGGTAGGCCTCCAGGTCGAGGATCTGGCCGATGACCCCGCCGTCGGCCTCGCCTCGCAGGTAGAGGGTCTTCCCGTCGGGGGAGACGTCCAGGGGGCCGCCGATGAACGACTGGCAGCGTTTGCCGAGCTCGTTTCCGGTGCTCGTGTCGAGGTACACCAGGCAGGGATCGTCGTTCTCGCGGACCGAGACGAGGGCCCGCTCGTCGGGCAGCGCGACCGTTTCGAGCACCCCCTCGGCCCAGTCCGGCTCGAAGTCGCCGCTCCGCGGGTCCCACACGTCCCAGCGCTGCGGCAGCGTCACGTCGTTGGGCGACTGGCCGATGGCGAGCAGATCGCCGCTCCAGGCGAGGACGTCGACGCCCGGCTCGACCGGGGTCGTGACCTCGTTCTCGGCCCCGGACGGGCCGATCTCGGCGACGTGGAGAACGTCGTCGGGCATGAGCCAGGCGATGAGGGAGCCGTCGGCCGAGACGGCGTTCAGCACCGCGTCCGCGTCCGGTCCGGTCAGCATCGTCAGTTCGCCGTCGCGATCGATGAGTCCGGCGCCGCCGCCGTCCGGTTCGCCGTCGCCGTCGCCGTCGATGTGGCTGTTGCCGTTGGCGCCGAGGACCCAGCCGTTCGGCACGGCGATGACGGTCCTGACGCCGGTGAAGAACGCGGGGATCTCCAACTCCCGGCCGCCGGCCGTGTGGAGGACGTCGTGGCCGTTCGGGCCTCCCGGCGTGATGTACTCCACCGTGTCCAGCCCGGAGGCTCCGTCGATTCCGTCGGAGCCGCCCCCGATGTTCTGCAGCGCCAGCGGGATCGCCACGGCGATCGCCGCCACGGCCGCCAGCGGCGCCGCGGTCATCTTGACCGCGCGGCGGCGCTTGGCCGTCTGCAGCGCCTTGTCGGAGCTGGCGTAGGACGGCGCCTGGCCGGCCAGGCCGCCGAGTTCGTCACGCAGGTTCATCGGGCGACCTCCAGTTCGATGTCGTCGAGGGTGGGGATGAGGGCGCGCATCCGGCGCAGCCCGTCGTAGATGTTGCGTTTGACCGTCCCGTTCGTCACGCCCATGGCGTGCGCGATCTCGTTCTCGGAGAGGTCTTCGTAGAAGCGCAGCACGATCGCGGCACGCTGCTTGGGCGCCAGCGCGGCGAGGGCGGTGACCAGCACGAGCCGGTCGGTCGTGGCGCGCGAGGCGTCGGGCCGTCCCGACCCGACGACCTGCGACACGTCGGCGAAGGGGCGTTCCCGCCCGAACTTGCGCCACCACGACGTGTGCTGGTTGACCATGATGCGCCTGGCGTACCCCTCGGGGTTGCCGCCGTGGACCTTCCGCCAGTTGGCGGCGGTCTTGGCCAGCGCGTCTTGCACGAGCTCCTCGGCGGTGGCGTGACTTCCGCAGAGAAGGTAGGCCGTACGCGACAACGCCGCGCCACGAGCGACCACGAACTCGCGGAAGCCTTCGTATCGGTCCATCCGATGATCCTCCCGTCCTTCACCTGTCAAACGCAGGTGCGGGGAAGGACGTTGGGTACCGCGCGAAGCTTTTTCGCTAGGCCTGGTCGCCGTCTTGGATCACGAAGGCCTGCCGCAGGCCGGTCACGTTGAGCAGGCGTGACAGGAAGTCGCCGAGGTTGGCCAGCACGAGGCGGCAGCGGGCACGGGTCGCCGCCCGGTTGAGCACGACGAGCGTGCCGAGCCCCTGCGAGTCGCAGAAGGTCACCTCGCCCATGTCGAGGATCAACCGGTCGGGAGGGTCGACGAGGGCGTTCTCGACGGCATCCGTGAGCCGCGAGACCGTCCCGATGTCGATCTCGCCGCGCAACGCCACGATCGTGTCACCCGAATCCTGGCGCACGGAGATGTCTAGCTCCGGGCGTACCACGTTGGCAAGCCTAACGGACGAGTCGCGGTCATGGTTCCGGTCGTTACTCGCCGGCGCGGGTCAGCAGCTCAACGGCCTTCTCGGTGGCGCCCTCGCCGCCCGAGCGCAGCGCCGATCGAGCCTCTTCGATCGCGTCGCGCAGGCGGGCGTTCTCCGCCTCGACCGCGCGGACGGTCGCCGCCTGCACGCCCAGCTGCTCCTTGCGGCCCCACAGCTCCACGAACACCGACACCTTCGCCCGCAGCACCCAAGGGTCGAAGGGCTTGGTGATGTAGTCGACCGCGCCGGCCGCGTACCCGCGGAACGCGAGGTGCGCGTCGCGGTCGACGGCGGTCAGGAAGATGATCGGCACGTGCCTGGTGCGTTCACGCTGTTTGATGTGCGAGGCGGTCTCGAAACCGTCCATCCCGGGCATCTGCGCGTCCAGGAGGATGACGGCGAAGTCCCCGACGAGGAGCTTCTTCAGCGCCTCCTCGCCGGAGGTCACCGCGACGGGTTCGACCGGGAGGCCCTGGAGGATCGCCTCCAGCGCCACCAGGTTCTCCATCCGGTCGTCGACCAGCAGGATCTTCGCCGTTCTCGGGCTGCTCACCGCGTCCCCCGCCCGTCCGTCCCGTCAATGATCTCGCCTTCCAGCACCTCGTCATTGTGGACGGTCGGCGCCAGCGCGTTGTCGCCGCCCTCGACCCAGTAGGCCATCAGATCGAGGAGCTCGTCGAGGTCGACGGGCTTGGTGATGTAGGCCGACGCGCCCGCCTTGAGGGAGCCGTCCCGGTCGCCCGGGGTGGCCTTCGCGGTCAGGAACACCACCGGCAGGTCGGCGAAGTCGGGGATCTTGCGGATCGCCCGGGTCGTCTCGTTGCCGTCCATGTCGGGCATCATCGAGTCCATCAGCACGATGTCGATGTCGCCGTGCTCGGTGAGCAGGCCGATCCCGTCGGCGCCGTTGTCGGCGTACAGGACGGTCATGCCATGCAGTTCGAGCGCGCTGGTGAGGGCGAAGACGTTGCGGACGTCGTCGTCGACGATCAGCACCCGCGCGTTCTCCAGTACCTGCGCGCTCGGCGTGGCCCGGCGCTCCTGCTTGTTGCCCGCCTGACGCAGGATCGGGCGGGAGCGGTTCGGTGCGATCTGCACCGGCTGGACCGTGCCCAGCTCGTCGGTGACCTGGATCTTGTCGGCGGTGAGCACGTCGGGCACGAACAGCGTGAAGGTGCTGCCCTTGCCCGGCTGGCTCTCCACCATGATCAGGCCGCCCAGGAGCCGCGCCAGGGACTTCGAGATCGACAGGCCAAGGCCCGTGCCGCCGTACTTGCGGCTGGTCGTGCCGTCGGCCTGCTGGAAGGCCTCGAAGATCAGCGCCAGCTTCTCGTCGGGGACGCCGATGCCGGTGTCGTTGACGATGAAGCCGTAGACGGTCTCGGCGGTGTCCAGCGAGGGCGCGCCGAAGATCATGCCCGCCGGGGCCGGCGCGATCGTCAGCGAGACCTTGCCGGTGTCGGTGAACTTCACCGCGTTCGACACGAGGTTGCGCAGGATCTGCTGGAGCCGCTGCGCGTCGGACACGACCGTGTCCGGTACGCCCGGCGCGCGCTCGACGGAGAACTCAAGGCCCTTCTCCTCGGCCTGCGGCCGGAACGCCTGCTCGACGTAGCCGGCGATCTCGTCGACGGCGAGGGGCCGCGGGTCGACGGCCATCCGCCCGGCCTCGATCTTCGACAGGTCGAGGATGTCGTCGATGAGGACCAGCAGGTCCGAACCGGCGTTGTGGATGGTGCGGGCGAACTCGATCTGCTTGGCCGACAGGTTGCGCTCCGCGTTCTCGGCCAGCAGGCGGGCCAGCAACAGCAGCGAGTTGAGCGGCGTGCGCAACTCGTGGGAGATGTTGGCCAGGAACTCGCTCTTGTACTGCGAGGCCTGCGTGAGCTGGCGCGCCTTGTCCTCCAGACCGAGGCGGGCCATGTCGATCTCGCGGTTCTTCAGCTCGATGTTCTGGTTCTGCTCGGTGAGCAGCTGCGCCTTCTCCTGCAGCTCCTCGTTGGCCCGCTGGAGCTTCTCCGACTGGTCGCGGAAGTCCTGCGCCAGCTTCTGGGAGGCCGTCAGCAGCTCCTCGGTCCGGCGGTTGGCCAGGATCGTGTTGAGGGCTATGCCGATGGTGTTGACCAGGCGGTCGAGGAAGTTCAGGTGCAGCGCCGAGAAGGCGTTGAGGGACCCGAACTCGATCACCCCGAGCGGTTCGCCCTCGAAGAGGACCGGCAGCACGACCACGTCGGCCGGCCGCGCCCGCCCGAGGCCAGAGCGGACCACCAGGTAGTCGCTGGGGGCGTCTTTGAGGCGGATCGCCCGTCTCGACGTCGCCGCCTGCCCGACGAGGGACTCGCCCGGCGCGAACACCAGGTCGGTGTCGGGGCCGACGTAGCCGTAGGAGGAGGTGAGGACCAGGCGCTTGGGCTGGTTCTTGCCCGAGGTCATCAGGAAGAACGCGCCGACCTGCGCGTCGACCAGCGGCGTCACCTCGGTCATGATCATGCGGCAGACCTCGCCGATGTCGCGCTGCCCCTGGAGCAGCTCCGACACGCGCGCGAGGTTGGAGTTCATCCAGTCGGTCTCGGCGTTCTTGACTGTGGTGTCGAGCAGCGCCTCGATCATCTGGTTGATGTTGCCGGTCAGCTCGGCGACCTCGCCCTGCGCGTCGACGGTGATCCGCTGGGTCATGTCCCCGCGCGTCACCGCCGTCGACACCTCGGCGACCGCGCGCAGCTGGTTGGTCAGCGTGCGGGCGAGCTGGTTGACGTTGTCGGTGAGGTCGGCCCAGATGCCCGAGACGTCCTCGACGACCGCCTGACCACCGAGTTTCCCTTCCACGCCGACCTCGCGCGCCACGCGGGTGACCTCGTCGCCGAAGGACGACAGCTGGCTCACCATCCGGTTGACGGTGTTCTTCAGCTGCGCGATCTCGCCTTGGGCGTTGACCGTGATCTTCTGGCTCAGGTCGCCCTCGGCCACCGCGGTGGTGACCTGGGCGATGTTGCGGACCTGGTCGGTCAGGTTCGAGGCCATCGAGTTGACGTTGTCGGTCAGGTCCTTCCAGATGCCCGACACGCCGTGCACGTGGGCCTGGCCGCCGAGCTTGCCGTCGGTGCCCACCTCGCGGGCCACACGGGTCACCTCGTCGGCGAAGGAGGACAGCTGGTCCACCATCCGGTTCACCGTCGATTTCAGCTCCAGGATCTCGCCCTGGGCGTCGACGGTGATCTTCTGCGACAGGTCGCCCTGCGCCACGGCCGTGGCGACGTCGGCGATGTTCCGGACCTGGTTGGTCAGGTTGGACGCCATGAGGTTGACGTTGTCGGTCAGGTCGCGCCACGTCCCGGCCGCCCGGCGCAACTGCGCCTGACCGCCGAGCTTGCCCTCCGTGCCGACCTCGCGGGCCACTCGCGTGACCTCCGCGGCGAACGCCGACAGCTGGTCGACCATCTTGTTCACGGTGTTCTTCAGCTGGGCGATCTCGCCCTGCGCGTTCACCGTGATCTGCTGCGTCAGGTCGCCCTTGGCGACCGCCGTGGCGACCTGGGCGATGTTGCGGACCTGGGCCGTCAGGTTCGACGCCATCAGGTTCACGTTGTCCGTGAGGTCCTTCCAGATGCCGAAGACACCCCGCACGTGCGCCTGGCCGCCCAGTTTGCCCTCGGTGCCGACCTCGCGGGCGACTCGTGTCACCTCGTCACCGAAGGACGACAACTGGTCGACCATCCGGTTGACGGTGTTCTTCAGCTCGGCGATCTCGCCCTGCGCGTCGACGGTGATCTTCTGGGACAGGTCGCCCTTGGCGACCGCGGTGGTGACCTGCGCGATGTTGCGGACCTGGTCGGTCAGGTTCGACGCGAGCTGGTTGACGTTCTCCGTCAGGTCGCGCCAGGTGCCCGACACGCCCGTGACCTTCGCCTGGCCGCCCAGCTTGCCCTCGGTGCCGACCTCACGCGCCACCCGCGTGACCTCGTCGGCGAAGGACGACAGCTGGTCCACCATCGTGTTGACCGTGTTCTTCAGCTCCAGGATCTCGCCCTGGGCGACGGCCGTGATCTTCTGCGAAAGGTCGCCCTTGGCGACCGCCGTGGCGACCTGCGCGATGTTTCGCACCTGGTCGGTGAGGTTGGAGGCCATGGAGTTCACCGAGACGGTGAGGTCCTTCCACGTCCCGGCCACACCCGGCACGGCCGCCTGGCCGCCGAGCTTGCCCTCCGTGCCGACCTCCTGCGCCACACGCGTGACCTCGTTGGCGAAGACCCGCAGCGTGTCGGTCAGCGAGTTGATCGTGCCCGCGAGTTCGGCGATCTCACCCTGCGCGGCGATCGTGATCTTCTGCGAAAGGTCGCCCTTGGCCACGGCGGTCGTGACCTGGGCGATGTTGCGGACCTGGTCGGTCAGGTTCGAGGCCATCGAGTTCACCGAGACCGTCAGGTCGTTCCAGGTGCCCGACGCGCCCGGGACGGCCGCCTGGCCGCCCAGTTTGCCCTCGGTGCCCACCTCGCGCGCCACGCGCGTCACCTCGACCGCGAAGCCGCTGAGCAGCTCCACCGTCTTGTTGACCGTGCGGGCCAGGTCCAGGAACTCGCCCTTGAGCGGGCGGCTCTCGTCGATCTGCATCGACACGCGCTGGGAGAGGTCGCCCTCGGCGACGGCGGCGATGACGCGCGAGATCTCGGCGGTCGGGCGGACGATGTCGTCGATGAGGGAGTTCACGGCCTCCGCGGCGTGCCGGTAGCCGCCGTCGAGGTGTTCCTCGGCGAAGCGTTCGGTCATCTTGCCCTCGCGGCCGACGACCCTGCTCATCCTGGTCAGCTCGCGGACCTGCGTGTCCTGCTTGGCCACGACCGAGTTGAAGCGGTCGATGACCTCTCCGCCCAGTCCGGTGCCGCGCGGGAGCCGCACGCTGAAATCGCCGCTTTCGACGCGCGCGAGCGCGTCGGCGAGGGCCGAGAGGACCTCCTCGTTCTCATCGCGTCGTATCTGTGGCGCTTTGACAGTTGTCATCGATCGCCTCGCTGCGTTGAACCTCGGTGGGGTGTTTCCATCTTTCTTTGCGCATGGGGGACACTGCAAGCTGTGTCCGTAAAAGCCCTACGACGTCTTCGTCTACCGGCCGACCACCAGTCGCCGGCGGCGGCGCGCGCCCTCGTGCGCGAGGTGCTCGTCGAATCCGGCTTCACCGATCTGCTCGACGAGGCCATGCTGCTGACCACCGAACTGTCGACCAACGGTGTCGTACACGCGGGAACCGACCTCGATGTGGAGGTCACGGCAGATGACGACGGCGTCACGGTAACCGTAACCGACTTCCGTGGCGGCCCGCTCGAACCGCTGGCCACCGAACCCCCCGACGAAATGGCCGAACACGGGCGCGGGCTCCTGCTCGTCGACCGTTTCGCCTCCGCCTGGGGCACCACACATGACGCCACCGGCAAGGGCGTCTGGTTCCGCCTGGAACGCGGCACCCGGCACGCCTCGCGCGCACCCGTGGGCCTGGAGGGAAGTGTGGCGGGAGTCGCCCCGGCGACCTCCGTCGTCGAGCCCATCGCCGCCGAGGACGCCGCCGAGCGCATCGCCTGGCTGGTGACGGTCCCGGACGAACTTCGCAATCGGATCACCCTGCCCCAGCTGGTGTCGGAACTCCTCCTCCGCCTCTGCGAGGTGACCGGCGCGGCGGGAGGCGCCGTGTGGCTCGACGAGGGCGACGGCTCCGGCGATCAGCAGATCGGCCGATACGGGCAGGTACCGGACGAAGAGGCCGAAGGCGTCGTCATGGTTCCGCTGACGATGGCGCGGCCGCTGTCGGGACGGCTCGTCCTGTTCCCCGAGGCGAACACACGGGCCGAGCGGTCCTGGAGCGCCCTGGCGACCCTGTCGGCCGACCGCATGGCCTTGACGATCGAGGCCGACCGGCTCCGCGCCGCCGACGTCCGCCGCCGCTCCTGGCTGACGTTCCTGGCCGAGGCGAGCGAGCTGCTCGCCCAGTCGCTCAACGTCGACCTGACGCTGGCCCTCGTGCCGCAGATCATGGTCCCGCGGCTCGGCGAGTGGTGCACCCTGTGGGTCGCCGACGAGTGGGGCGAGCTCAAACCGGCCGCGGGCACCCACCGCGAGGAGTCGCAGTGGCCGGTGGTCAAGCGGCTGCTGTCGGGACCCGACTCGGAGCTGACCGACCGGCTGCACGAGACGGTCGCGCTGGGGCTGACGGTGCCGCTGACGCGCCCGCTCGAAGGCGTGGCGGTCCCGTTGAGCGCCCGGGGCAAGGTTCTCGGCGTGCTCACGCTGGGGCGGCCCGTCGACCGGCTGCACGCGCCCGACGACGTCACCGTCATCGAGGACATCGCCCGCCGTGCGGCGCTGGCGCTGGACAACGCGCGCATCCACGCCGAACGCCAGCGGATCGCGCAGGCGTTCCAGCAGGCGCTGCTCCCGGCGGCCCTGCCGACGCCGCCGGGCATCGAGTTCGCCGCCGAGTACGTGCCGGCCTCGACCGGCACCGACGTCGGCGGGGACTTCTACGACGTCCTCGAAGTCGAGCCGGGGCGTTTCCTGGTGTCGGCGGGCGACGTGTGCGGCAAGGGGCCGCAGGCCGCGGCCGTGACCGGTGTCGTGCGAGACGTCCTGCGGGCGCTGGCGAGGCAGGGCCTGTCGCTGCCCCGGATCATCGAGCTGCTCAACCGGACGCTGCTGGAACAGCCCGACGAGGGCCGCTACGCCACGCTGATCACGGCGATGGTCGAGCGCCGGGGTGCGGAACTGCACGTCGAGATGTGCCTGTCGGGGCACGAGCGGGCGCTGCACCTGAAGAAGGTCGGCGAGTGCGAGTTCGTCGGCGTGGAGGGCACGGCCGTCGGGCTGCTGGAGCAGGTGAAGGTGACGGTGACCGAGTTGTCGCTGGCGCCGGGCGATTCGCTGCTGTTCTACACCGACGGCGTCACCGAACGCCGTAACGGCAACACGATGTTCGGGCTGCGCGGGGTGTGCCGGGCCGTGACGCCCCTGGCGGGGCATCCGGCGTCGGTGGTGACGTCGCGGCTGAAGGCGATCACGATGAACTTCTCGCCCGACGCGCCGAAGGACGACATCGCGATCCTGGGGATCCACAACACGGCGGGCGACGAGGACTAGTCCGCCGGGGCGCGTGACCTTTCCGGCCGTCGAGGTGTCTCCATCTCCGACCCTCGGTGAAGGAGCCCGCGCCCATGACCCCGACCTCTACCGACGACGAGTTCGGCGAGTTCGTCGCGTCGCGCACGCAGCGGCTGCGGCAGTTCGCCTACATCTGCTGCGGCGACTGGTATCGCGCCGAAGACGTCGTCCAGACGGCCCTGGTGAGGCTCTACCTCGTGTGGGGCCGCCCGAAGCACGCCGTCGACGCCTACGTCCGTCGCATCATCGTCAATCTGCTGATCACCGAACGGAAGCGGCTGCGGTTCAGTCGCGAGCGGGTCAGTGACGAGCTCCCCGAACCGCCCGGTCCGGACACGGCGGCCATGGCGACCGACCGGGTCACGGTCGTCGGCGCGATGCTGCGGCTCCCGGCCCGGCAGCGGGCGGCGATCGCCCTGCGCTACTGGGAGGACCTGCCGGTCGAGCAGGCCGCACACGTCCTGGGCTGTTCGACGGGGGCCGTCAAGAACCTGACCATGCGCGGGATCCAGGGGCTGCGGGCCCACCTGTCCGAGTCCGATCTCGCCGACATCGAAGGAGTCACGCGATGACCCGGGATCTGGCCCGCGCGCTCGACGAGGAGTTCGCCGCGTGCACGCCCCCGACCGCGATCACCCGCGAACTGATCATCCACAGGGGACGGCGGGTGCGGCGACGGCGGCGCCTGGCCCTCGGCGGGGGAACCTTCGGTCTCGTCGCGGGAGTGGTCGCCGCCGCGTTGGTCCTCGCGCCGGTCGCCGGGGTGCCGATCGAGCCGCCGGTGGCGATCGCGCAGCCGGAGTTCCCGCTGCCGGAGCTGGATCCGGACGAGGAGTACTTCTGGGTCCCGTCGGTGGCCGATGGAAGGGTCACGCCCGATACCGCGAAGCTCGACAAGGCCTACCTGGAACACCTGGCGGCTTTCGGGCGCCCGCTCGTCACCGCCGGTGCGAACCCGATCACCAGATACACCTACACCCTCGGGCACGGCGATGCCGAATTCCTCGACCCGAACGCCTACTCCTCCCCGGTGTACTTCGGCGGTGACGTCGGTGTCACCGCCACCGACGGCGAGTACATGGACTCCATCCATGTGCGGCTCAGCGCGAAGGGGTCGTTCCTGCCGGGAGCCGGGCAGCCGAAGGGGCCGAACCCGAATGCGCCGGTGCCGTACCTCGTGCCGGGGTGCGAGGACTACACCTTCGATCGACACCTGGGCGCCCCCTCGGAGATCGACTTCGAGTGCGCCGAGCGCACCGGTCCGAACGGCGAGCGGATGATCGTGGTGACACGGGTCAAGACCGCGGGCGGCGGTGAGCAGTGGATGAAGGAGCGTTTCGTGGTCGTCTACCGCCTCGACGGAACCGCGCTGACGGTCACCGACGACCTGGTGCGCATCGACGGGGCGCAGGCCGACCTGCGCGATGCCGGGTTCGGTCTGTCCGAAGAGGACCTGGTCGCCCTCGCACTGGCCATGCCCGACCTCCTCGTCCGCTAGCCTTCCCGCCGGCCCCGCGCGGGGTTGTCCGGTGCCCGTGACCTTTTCTCTTCCCGGCGCATCAATATCGGGGAAGAGCCGGTGAGGAGCCCCATGACCCCCGAACACGAAGCCGAGTTCTGCGATTTCGTCGCCGAACGCTCGGCGAGGCTGCGGCAGTTCGCCTACATCTGCTGCGGTGACTGGCATCGCGCCGAGGACACGGTGCAGGCCGCGCTGGTGAAGCTGTACCTGAACTGGACGAAACCGAACACCTCGGTCGAGGCCTACACCCGCAAGATCATCGTCAACACGCTCCTCGCGCAGCGCCGCCGCCTCTGGTTCACCCGCGAGCACCCGTCGGAGACGCTTCCCGAGCGCCCGCAGGGCGATATCGCCGGCCCCACCGGGGACCGGCTGACGGTCGTGCAGGTCATGCTCGGGCTGCCCGAGCGTCAGCGGGCCGTCATCGCCCTGCGCTACTGGGACGACCTGCCGGTGGAGGAGACCGCCCGGATCCTCGGCTGTTCACCGGGAGCCGTGAAGAACCTGACCATGCGGGCGCTGGCCCGCATGCGCGGAGAGCTGTCGGAGACGGTCCTCGCCGAGATCGAAGGAGCCACGTCATGACGCGGGAACTCGCCCGGGCGCTCGACGAGGAGTTCGCCGCGCTCACGCCACCGTCGGACCTGTCCGGTACCGCCATCGTCCAGAAGGGACGAACGGCGCGCAGGCGCCGCCGCGGCGCCTTCGGCGGTGCCCTGGCGGGGGTGGCCGTGCTGGTCGCCGGTGCCCTCCTCTCGGGTCTGCTGCCTCTCGGCGGCACGACGCCACCACCGCCCGGGGAGATCGCCCAGCCCGACTATCCGCTGCCCGCGATGGACCCGGACGCCGGCTACGTCTGGCACCGCTCGGGCGGCGTCGACCAGGTCACCGACGCCACCGCCGCCATCGACGAGGCATGGCGGGCGGCCTTCACCGCCGCGGCCGCCGAGACCGGCGCGGAGTTGTACGTCAACATCGATGACAGCGCGCCGACCGGCGCGGAGTGGGTTCCCTTCAGCGAGGCGGAATACCGCCGGGTCGTGCGCCGCGAGAACGCCCTGTTCCGCATCGTCGGCGGGACGACGTGGAACCCCGAGCTCGAAGCGACCGGCTATGTCATCCCCTATTTCTGGGCCGGCGATCTGGCCTTGAGCCGTGGCCCCGGCCAGCAGGCGGACCGCCTCTCCGTCCAGGTCCTCCCCAAGGGATCCTTCCACCCCGGCGCCGGACAGCCGCTCGGCGCTCCCGTCGAGCCGTCGGCGCCCTACGCGGTCGCCGGATGCGAGGACTACACCTACCGCCTCGAACCCGGGAGTTCCCCGTTCGAGGTGGACTACACCTGCACCGACGGTGCCGGCCCCGGCGGGGAGCGGGTGCTCGCCGTCGAGACGGTGATCGCCAACGAGACCAGCGCCTTCCATCGCGAACTCACCGTCGTCCTCTACCGCCTCGACGGAACCGCCGTGGTGGTGGAGGACAGTTTCGTCAGCTTCGACGCCCACCGGCCCGGCTCGCTTCCCGACGCGACCGCCCTCGACGCCGCCCGACTGCTCGACATCGCCCTGGCCATGCCGGGGGTGCCGGTCGCCTGACGACCCGTGTGACCTCCCCCCACCACCGCGGCGTATCCCCGGGTGACAATCACTCGAACCCCAGGAGCCGCCATGACCCCCGTGCGGGACGCCGAGTTCTGCGAGTACGTCGCGGCCCGCGGCGAGCGCCTGCGCCGCTTCGCCTATTTATGCTGCGGTGACTGGCATCGCGCCGAGGACGCCGTACAGACGGCGCTCGTGCGGCTTTACCGCGCCTGGCCGCGCGTCCGCCCCGCCACGGTCGACGCCTACACGCGCCGGATCGTGGTCAACATCCTCATCAGCGAGTCGCGCCGCCTGCGTTTCCAGCGCGAGCGCGTCACCGACGAACCACCCGAGACCACCGCCCGGCCCGACGCGACGGCCGAACGCGTGACGCTCGTCGCCGCGCTCCTGTGCATTCCCGGCCGCCTGCGCGCGGCCGTCGTCCTGCGCTACTGGGAGGACCTCTCGGTCGAGCAGACCGCGCGGATCCTCGGCTGTTCCAGCGGCGCCGTGAAGAACCTCAGCATGCGCGGACTGGCCGCTCTGCGGGAGCGGCTCACCGATACCGAATTCGCACGGATCGAAGGAGTCCAGCCGTGACCCGCGACATCAGCTCCATTGTGGACGCCGAGCTCGACGCGATCGCGCCGCCGTCGCCGCTCAGCGGCCCGGCGCTCGCCGCGACGGGCCGCCGCAGCATCCGCCGGCGCCGCCTCGCCGGGATCCTCGGCGGGGTGGCGCTCATCGCGGCGGCCTCGGTACTGGCGGCGACGACATTGGGCGGCACACCACCCGTGTCTCCCGCCTCCGACACGCAGCCGAGCTTCCCGCTGCCCGAGCTCGACCCGTCGGTGACCTACGACTGGGGCCACTACTTCGACAAGGCCACACCGGAGACCGAACGCCTGACCGCCGCGCTCTGGGAGCGCCTCTCGGCACTTGAGGACATCGAGGTCTTCGTGTCCTCCGACGGCGGCGACCCCGTCGCGGCGGAGAATCTCGCGGACCTCCCGGCGATCACCCGCGCCGACAACCACCTCTTCGAAGACCGTCCCGAAGGCCGGTGGCAGACCGGCCACATCGAACCCGTCTACGAGATGTACGGGCGCGGGGAGGTACTGCTGACGCACGACGATCTCCCCCAGATGCGGCTCCTCGTCCAGATGTACCCCAAGGACGGGTACCTGGCCGTGGCCCCGGCCGGCGCCGAGGCCGGAAGCGTGAGCATGCCCGTCCCGTACCTTCAGCCGAACTGCGCGGGACTCGACGACGAGGTGTACGCCATCGCCTACGAATGCCCGCAACCGAGCACCGAGGACGGTGATCGGACGTTCGCGCTCCAGTACCACTTCGCCGACGAGACCGCGGACGCCGGCCGGTACGGGCTGCGAGTGATCCGGTACTTCGCCAACGGGAACGCGCTCGTCCTCACCCTCGGCGGAATCGTCCACTTCGGGGACTGGGAACCCGTCATGAGCGCGGAGGAGCTCACCGCGCTCGCACTGAGCCTGCCCGCCGTCCCCGTCATCTGAGAAATCCCCGCCGGCACCGCATCCGGCACCGCACCTCCTCCCGTCTTCACCATCGACGGACGGAGGACACATGAATCCCGATCAGGAAGCCGAATACCGCGAGTACGTGACCGCCCGAGCCGACCGGCTCCGGCGGTACGCGTACGTCTGCTGCGGTGACTGGCACCTGGCCGAAGACGTCGTGCAGACCGCCCTGGTCCGCCTCTACGGGGCCTGGAACAGAGCGAAACGCCACAGCGTGGACGCCTACACCCGTCGCATCATCACCAACAGCCTGATCGACGAACGACGACGCGCCTGGTTCCGCCGGGAACGCGTCAGCGACAAACTGCCCGAACGAAGCGGCGGCGACCCGGGGGACGCGATCGGCGAGAAACTGACGCTCCTCGGCGCGGTGTTCCGCCTGCCGAAACGGCAACGGGCGGCGGTCGCGCTCCGATACCTGGAAGACCTGCCGGTCGAGCAGACCGCACACATCCTGAACTGCTCGACCGGCGCCGTCAAGAGCCTCACCGCGCGGGGTCTGGACACCCGGCGCGCTCGCCGCCCGCGGCCGCCAACGCCTGCGGGCCAGGCGCGCGGCCCTCGGTGGGGGAATCACCGCGGGCGTCGCCGCGATCGCCGCGGCCGCCGTGGTCCTCCCCGCGGCCTTCGGCGCCGGCGGCGAGCCCGAGCCCTCGGTCTCGGTCTTCGGCGAACAGCGGAGCTTCCCGCTTCCCGAACTCGACCCGAACACGCGGTACTACTGGACCGGCGCCGGTCCCGATCGACTACGTCCAGCCGGTCTACGAGACCGGGATCGACCTGTTCCTGCAGTACGACCCCGATGGCCGCTACTCCGACAATCTCTACGTGAAGGTGGCCCCCAAGGACGGTTTCCTGCCGGGACCCGATGACCGCGACGGCATCGAGGGACTCCCCGACGACGCGTACGCGCCGCACTTCTACGCGAGCTGCCACGACATCCGATTCGACGCGCAGACCTCCACCGGCAAGGCCTGGAACGCCGACTACACCTGCTCGGAGACGACGACGAGCAGAGGCGAGCGCGTCGAGGTCACCGACCTCGTCATGAACAACCCGGCCAACGTGTCGTACCGGACGCTCACCGTCACCGTCTATCGCGCCGACGGCAACGCGGTGAGCGTCACGAACAAGATGATGAACCACTTCGTCGACGGCGCACCTCATCTGGCCGACCTGGCCACAGTGGACTACGCCCTCGACGCCGAAGGTCTCATCGCGCTCGCCGAGGCCCTCCCCGACGTGATCGTCGAGTAGCGCAACACATCCCCGAGACGGCCCCCGTGAAAACGGGGGCCGTCTCGCGTGACTTCCCGCGATCCGGTCCTCGTAGGTACGGGCGACATCGACGACGGAAGATGGGGCCGGTATGAGATCGGACCAGGAGGACGAGTTCCGCCAGTACGTGGTGACGCGCACCGAGCGGCTGCGGCGGTTCGCGTACCTGTGCTGCGGCGACTGGCATCGCGCCGAGGACGTGGTGCAGACCGCGCTGCTGCGGCTGTATCGGGCGTGGAATCGGGCGAGCCGCAGGTCGGTCGACGGCTACACCCGGCGGATCATCGTCAACCTGCTCATCGACGAGTACCGCCTCGTCTGGTTTCGCCGTGTGCATGTCTCCGACCGGCTTCCCGACCGGGCACCGCCCGACACCGGCGGTGGTTCCGAGCAGCGGATGGTGCTGACCGAGGCGCTCATGCGGCTGCCGAAACGGCAGCGTGCGGCCGTCGTCCTGCGTTTCTGGGAGGACCTCTCGATCGAGCAGACCGCGAAGGTCATGGGCTGCTCGAACGGATCCGTCAAGAACCTGACCATGCGAGGCCTTGCCACCCTGCGCGGTCTGCTGGCGGAGGAGGACCTCGTACACATCCAAGGAGTCGCAACATGACGAAGGATTTCGGGCCCGCGCTGGACCGTGAGCTCGACACCGCTTCACCGCCGACGGCGATCACCGCCGACGGCATCATCCACAAGGGACGCCGACAGGGCGCCAACCGGGTGGCCTACACCGGCACGGCCTCGGTGATCGCGGTCTTCCTCGCCGCCGGGCTTGTGTTCCAGCTGGTCGGCGGGGGACCGGGCGGCGGACCCGACGGCGCCCAGGCCTCGCCGAGCGCCTCGGGCGAACCGGATCCGCCCGGACAGGTGGCCTTCCCGCTGCCGGATCTCCCCGAGGACAAGGAGTACGGCTGGATCGGTGGCGGAGGTGACCCGAACGACACCACGAGGGGCCTGACGGATCAGTGGTGGGCGGCGCTCTCCGCCGTCGAGGGCGCCGAGGTGCTCACCAGCGGCGAGAACGACCCGATGGTCCCCGTCACCGACCGCGTGGACTTCCCCGACATCGTGCGGGGCGTCGAGGGGCTCTTCGAGGATCTCAATGTCGGCGGGAGTGGTTTCTCGAAGGGACCCGCCACCGGATACAGCCGGCCTTTCTACACCATGAACGACTGGCCCATGCTCCAGTTCGACGGCGAGCTCGGCCCCGACGTCCTGGAGATCGCCTACTACCCCAAGGGCTCCTACCTTCCCGGCGCCAGGACACAACCGGGTGGTTCCTACGCCGACTACCGCCATCTGACGGAAGGCTGCGAGGACCTCACCTACAACGCGCAGGGCCGCGCCGGCTGGACCACCGGCTTCGAGTGCGCCGAGTCCGACGGGCCCGGCGGCGAACGCGTCCTGTCCATGGAGATCACCACGAACAATCCGTCCCGGACCAGCGAGCACCGGTACAACCGCGTCGTCGTCTACTACCCCGACGGGAACGCCGTCGTGATCACCGACCACGCCCCGAGCTGGCAGGAGCGCGACGACGGGCACAACGCCACGCTCTCGGGCACCAGCCCGGGTCTGGGGACCGACGAGCTGGCCGCGCTGGCGTTCCGCATCCCGCCGGGTGTCATCGCCTGACACGAGCCGCCCCCTGACGAACGGCCCCGCCGAAAGGCGGGGCCGTTCGCGTGACCTCCCGGGCGGCGGATCTCGTACAGATCCACGACAATCGCGGCGGGAGAGCGGGAGCGCCATGAGAGCCGAACACGAAGCCGAGTTCCGTGAGTTCGTCACCGGACGCACCGAACGGCTGCGGGTCTTCGCCTACTTGTGCTGCGGCGACTGGCATCGCGCCGAAGACGCGGTACAGACGGCGCTGATCCGCCTGTACGGCGCCTGGAACCGGGCGAGGAAGATCTCGGTCGATCCGTACGTGCGGCGGATCATCGTCAACGTCCTCATCGACGAGCACCGGCTGTCGTGGTTCCGGCGCGTCAACATCGGCGGCGACGAGGCCGGACCGGCCCGCGCGACCGCCGTCGACGGGCAGCGGACCGATCAACGGCTGATGCTCACCGAAGCCCTCCAGCACCTGCCGAGACGGCAGCGCGCCGCGGTCGTCCTTCGTTTCTGGGAGGACCTACCGGTCGAGCAGACCGCGCAGATCATGGGCTGCTCGACCGGTGCCGTCAAGAACCTGACCATGCGGGGTCTAGCCACCCTGCGCGGTCTGCTGACGGACTCGGTCCTCGATGACATCCAAGGAGCTACATCATGACAAAAGACATGGGGTCGGTGGTGTCCCGTGAACTCGAAGGCTCGATCCCGGCCAGTGGCATCACCGCCGACGGGATCGTCCGGGCCGGCCGGCGCCGGATGGTGGGACGCCGACTGGGATTCGGCGGCCTGTTCCTCACCGGCGCCGCCGCCCTGACCGCGGGGATCCTGGCCATCCAGCCGGGATCCGGATCGCTGCCCGCCGCATCGCCGTCGGCCAGCGGGAGTGCCGAGGAGTCGCCCCCACCGGCGCCTCCGCAGGAGGAGCAGCAGGCGTTCCCGCTGCCCGACCTGGACTGGGAGAACGACTCCTACGACTGGGGCTACGCCGATTCGACGGACGTCGAGACGGCCGAGACGGCGATCCTCACCGAACGTCTCTGGCAGTGGATCTCGGACTATGAAGGCCTGGAACTGCTGGAATACGACGGCAGTGGCGGCAGTGAGCCGGTGACCCGCGAGAACTTCCACCCCTTCCAGCGCACCGTGCAGAAACTGGTGGAGGACCTGGCACCCGAGCCGGGCGACTTCAGTCTCGGACCCGACGCGGGCTACGAGCGCCCGATCTACCTGTGGGCCGGTGGCGCGAGCTACAGCAGCGGATACGCATGGCGCTTCGACGGGGCCGACAACGACGCCCAGATCGGCGTGACGATCTACCCGAAGGGCTCCTACCTCCCGGGCCCCAAGAGCGTGCGGAGCATGCCGTCGACGTGGGACGTGCGGCACCTGGTCGCCGGTTGTGAGGACTACCGCTTCGACTCACAAGGCAGGACCGGCAAACTCGCGGACTTCAGCTGCGAGGAGAAGGACGGACCCGACGGCGAGCGGATCCTCATGGTCGAATGCGTCTTCAACGCCGAGAGCGAGTGGGCGCAGACGATGGTCACCGCCGTGGTCTACCAGCCCAACGGGAACGCGGTCGTCGTCGACGGGTACGCCGTCGACGGTGAGAACCTCCCGTTCAAGACCGGCATGGGCCCCGTCCTGACCGGCGAGGAGATGGCCGACCTCGCCCTCTCCCTGCCCGACCTCGTCGTCAAGTAGCACCCCGAACGCCCGGCCCCCTACCCCGGTAGGGGGCCGTTCTGGCTCCCCCGTGTGACGGCGGAAGGCATGCCACGACCGGATCGTGGCCGTCATGACCCGCCTGTTCGCGCGCATCGCACTGGGGCTCCTCGCCTTCGGTCTCTGGCCGACGAGCACCGCCCCCTACGAGCCTCCCGGTACCGCCGCATGGCCGGCGAACACAGTGGACGGACTCGCCACCCCCGACCCCGTGACCGCCTCGCCCGCCGAGGTCGCCGCGTTCTTCGCCGCCGTCAGCCCCGAGACCGCCGCCGGACTCGCCCGCGAACATCCCGGCGTCGTCGGCAACCTCGACGGCGTCCCCCTCGCCCTCCGCTACGAGGCCAACGAGCGCTCCGCCGGGCTCCCCGGACGCCAGCTGCTCGCCTACGACCCGCGCGGCGACGGCCGCATCGCCGAAGTCGTCGGCGATCTCGCCACCGCCGAACGCATCGCCGTGATCGTCCCCGGCGTCGACACCACCCTCGCCAACTTCCACGACGGCCTCGGCGGCAAACAGCAGCGCTCCCCGCTGTGGCAGGCCCGCCAGGTCTTCGAGTCCGCCGCCGACGACGAACTCGCCGTCATCGCCTGGCTCGGCTACGACGCCCCCGAGAACGGCGGCATCGACACCATCTCCGCCGTCCGCTCCGACCGCGCCGAAAGCGGCGGCGACAGCCTCACCCGCTTCCTCGACGGCCTCGCCATCAGCCGTCCACAAGCGACGGTCACCGTCATCGGGCACAGCTACGGCTCCACCGTCGCCGCCTACGCGGCCCCCGCCTTCCCCACCCAGGTAACGGATCTCGTCGCACTCGGCAGCCCCGGCATGGACGTCGACACCGCCGCCGACCTCGACACCGGCGCCCGCGTCTGGGCCGGACTCGCCGGCGACGACCCCATCACCAAGGTCCCCGACCTGCGCGTCCTCGGCCTCGGCCACGGCGAGGACCCCGCCGACCCCGAGTTCGGCGCGCTCGCCCTCGACACGAGCGGCAACGCCGGACACGACGGCTACTTCGTGCCCGGAACCACCGCCCTGCGCGGGATCACCACCATCATCGAGTCGCACCGGAGCGCGGCATGACACCCGCGCGCGACCGCTACCTGGACCTGCTGCGCGTCGCCTCGCTGGCCGTCGTCGTACTGTCCCACCTGGCCTTCACCGTCGTGAAATGGACCGACGCCGGTCCGCGCACCACGAGCCCCCTTGAGTTCGTGCCGGGCCTGTGGATCGTGACCTGGCTGCTGCAGGTCATGCCGCTGTTCTTCTACATCGGCGGATACGCCCACCTGCGCTCCTGGCAGGCCTACCGCGGCGGGATCACCCGCTTCACCCTGACCCGCCTGCGCGCCCTGCTCGTGCCCGCCGCGGTCCTCGCCGGCGTGTGGGCGGTCGCGGGCGTCGGCCTGACCTTCGTCTACGACAGCGAGACCGTCGCCCGGACGGTCAAACTCGTGCTGAGTCCACTGTGGTTCCTCGGCGTGTACGCCATGCTCGTCGCGTTGCTGCCCCTCGCACTGTGGATCCACCGCCGAGCCGGCGCCCTCGCCCTGCCCGTCCTCGCCGCGGCGGCGATCGTCGTCGACGTCCTCCGCTTCGGCTTCGGCGTCGAAGGCGCCGGATGGGCCAACCTCGTCATCGTCTGGGGCCTCGCCCACCAGGCCGGACTCTCCCACGAACGCTGGCGCGCCATGCCCCGCAAAGCCGCGCTCGCCTGCACCGCGACGGGTCTGGCCGTCCTCACCTGGCTCGTCGCCGGACTCGGCTACCCCGGCGCCATGGTCGGCGTCCCCGGTCGCGCCTTCTCCAACATGACCCCGCCGACCGTCGCCATCGTCGCCCTGCTCGCCGTCCAGATAGGACTCATGGCGCTCCTGCGCCCCGCCGCCGACCGCTGGCTCGCCAAGCCCCGCCCGGCCCGCGCGGTCGACACCGCCAACCGATACGCCCTGCCCGTCTTCCTCTTCCACACCACCGGAGCCGCGCTGTTCCTCTACGGCCTCTACCGCGCCACCGGCATCGCCCTCGTCGACACCACCGCCGACGCCGGATGGTGGTCGACCCGGCCGGTCATGCTCGCCGGATCCGCGCTGTGCACGGCCGTCGTCGTCGCCGCCTTCGGCGTCGGACGGCGGCGCAGGCGCCAAAGCACCGCACAACGCCACGAGCACACCCCACGTGTCCACGCCGAAGCCTGATCGTTACCGGAAAGCCGCACCTCCGCCACCTCGGGCCATTGCCCGCGCCCGCGCGCCCACGCGACGATTACGCATCGGCAGGACCGCGGTGGAGTGCGCTCGGCGAGGAGGGCAGCGGCATGGACGCCTACGAGGAGTTCGTCGCCTTCGTGCACAACCGGATCTTCGATCTGCGCCGGGAAGCGCATCAGGTCACCGGAGACGACCGGCTCGCCGACATACTCCTGGTGCGCGCCCTGGCGAAGGTCGCCGGCGCGTGGCCCAGGGAGCACGATGCCGAGTTCGACCCGGAGCAGCTCGCCTACGACCACCTCACCCGCGACGCCGGCGTCGTCTTGCGGGAGGCCGACAGCGGAGGCGACGGCGGCATCCACATCGACGGTGCCGAGTACGAGGAAGGGCCGCACCGCCTGGGCACGGCCCTGGCCGTCGCCGACGCCGCCTGGGAGCACAGCCAGAAGATGCGGCGACGCCGCTGGCGCGGAGTCGTCGTCGGAGTGATCATCGCGGCGCTGCTGCTCGCCGGCTACTACGTCGCCTCCCGAGGCGGTCAAGGCGGCGACCCCGAACCCGAGACCGTCGACGACCCCAATCGCGTGACCCTGCTCCTGGACGGCGTCGACCTACTCCCCAACGAGGCGACGGTCCCACAGGCTCCACTGTGGAGCGGACCCGAAACCGGTCTGCCCAAGGAGATCACGACCGATCCCGACGACCTCCCGACGGTGTCGGAGAACCCGCCCGGCCGCATCACCGCGGCACTCCAGGCGGGCGCCGCCGGGCCGGTCATCCTCCTCGACGAAGAGGGGCGGGCACACCGCCTCGACACCGTGACGCTGCTCGCCTACAGCAACGAGTACCTGGAAGGCAGCGTCGCTCGCCGATCCGTTTCCCCCAGCGGAAAGTTCGTGGCGCTGGCCCAGCCGAACACCGTCGTCGTCGCCGGACTCACCGCCGACGAGCCGAGGAGGTTCACCGTTCCGATCAACTCCGGCGGCGCCGGCGACTCGATCGTCGACATCGCCTGGTACGTCGACGACACGGCCATCCTGCTCACCCAAGCCGGAGCCACCAGTCTCCTCGACCTGGCGACCGGAACCTGGACGCAGCAACAGTTCCACGGAGTCGACGCCGTCACCCCCACGACATGGGCCGAACCCGCCCACGTCATCACCCCGGGACCGCTCGGCGAACCCAGCGGCGCCTTCCTCAAGAGCGTGAGTTACACGATCCCGACGCCGACCTCCGTCGGTGAGTGGAAGGCGGAGACGATCGTCGCCCCCGGAGCCACCTGGCTGGGACAGTTCACCTCGACCGGAGAGCAGAACGAGGAAGGACTCGTCGCCCGCACCTGCCTGCCCAAGGACGCGGTGTTCAAGATGCCCGACGGCTACGGCCCCGCCGTGGACTGCGTCGCGATCATCGACCCGGCCTCCGGGACGCTCGAACGTGCGCTGATTCGCGACTCCAGCCACCAGGCGGGGCCGAGGTTCGGGTTCGTGAAGTGGCTGGACGCGGCGACGTTGTTGCTGGCGGTGCAGGACGTTTCGGGTGGGAGGACGTTGATCGTGGCGTGGAGTTACTTCACGGGGGAGCTGCATGTGGTGAGTGCGGTGGACGGGGTGGCGATGGTGGGGGGGTAGGGCTGGGGGTTTGGTTGCGGGTTCACCCGCTCCGCACCGAGACGTCTGTTTCTTTGGTTGCGGGTGCGTTGCCGGGGCTCTGCCCCGGACCCCGCAAGGGGCTTCGCCCCCTTGCCCCCCGGCCTCGCTCGGGAGACTGGGGGTGCCTTGGCGGTCTTTGGTCGGGTGGCCGGGGCGCGGGCTGAGGTTGTTTGGCACAACCTGTCTCCGTCTTTTTCGGCCGGTCAAGGGGACACGAAGAACCTGGGGCAGTCAAGGGAAAGAGCGCCCTTGACAGCCCCAGAACCTTCGTGTTGCACCAATCCCTGGCCGAAGCGACGGAGACACAGGTTAGTAGTGGTGGGGGGTGTGTCGCGCTGCGCGCGACCTTGGGGGCCCGTCCCTGAGGGTCGCGGTCGTGTGGTGGGTGGTGCGTCCCGGCGAGCGCGGGAACACACCGTGAGATCAACACCACCCGCACCCGCTATGGTTCCCGCTGTCTCGGCACGTTCCCGCGCGCTCGCCCTGACCCGCTGCCGTCTCGGCACGTTCCCGCGCGCTCGCCCAGACCCCCGCCGTCTCGGCACAACCCGCAGGTGCGCAACGCCCACCATCTCGCCACAACCCGCAGGTGCCTAACCCCCGCTCTCTCGGCACTCCCCCTGCGCTCGCCGTGCCCGCACTCGCCGTGCCCGCGCTCGCCGTGTGTCCTGTCGCTGACCGAGACCACCCCTGCGCCAAAGCGTGCGGTTGGTGTTGACCTCACGGTGTGTTCCCGGGTTCGCCGGGACGCCATACCCACCACACGACCGTGACCCTCGGGAGCCAGGCCCCCAAGGTCGCGCGCAGCGCGACACACCCCCAGGCGTCTACCTGTGTCTCCGTCGCTTCGGCCATTGATTGGACGACATGAAGGTTCTGGGGCTGTCAAGGGCGCTCTTTCCCTTGACAGCCCCAGG
>NZ_JACHGT010000009.1 GCF_014202425.1 Phytomonospora endophytica
CCCACCCGCCCCCCCCCCGCCGGGGGCCCCGCGGGGGGGTGCAAACCCCGCGCCTGGGCCCGCCCCCCCCCGGCCCCCCCCCCCCGCCCCCGCCCCCCCCCCCCCCCGGGGGGGGGCCCGCTTCCGTCGTGGGCTACGGAACGTAGGTGAGCATCGCCATGGTCTTGACCGACGTCGGCTCGTCGGCGCGGGCCAGTGGGGTGCCGTCGGCGGCCATCAGCGACACGTAGCCGCTGAAGCGCCCCAGGCTCTGCCCGCCGTTGAGGAACAGCACCGGTCCCTTGAAACCGCCGTCGGGCGCGTAGACGACCGTCTTCGTCTTCACGTCCATGACGACCTTGCAGCTCAACACCCGGCTGTCCGGGCCGCTCGGCTGCCCGATGGTGATGCACGCCCGCCCGGCGCTCTCGCTCATCGAGCCGAGGCCGAGGAGCGGCTCGCCGAGGGCCTCCTCGACCGCCGGGCCCAGCCCGGTCGGGGTGACCGTGCCGCCGAACTGCTTGACGACGTCGCGCGTGTAATCCTCGTCGATGAAGCCCATGTAGTAGAGGTCGTAGCCGTCATCGCCTCGCGGGACCGGACGCACGAAGCAGCCCTCGACCGGGATCTCCTGGGACTTGGTGTTCGCCTCGATGTCGAACCAGCGCAGGATCCGTCCGCCCGCGCTGTCGATCCTCGTCTGCGTGAGGATCATCGGACGGCCGTCGGGCGCCCACACCGCGTCCATGCAGACTTCGCCGCCTTGGACGAGGCCCTTGGCGACGGTGCGTTCGGTCTTGTTCTTGAGATCGCGGACGACCAGGTTGTTCTTTGGATACTCGGCGGGGACCAGGAAGGCCAGGTAACGACCGTCCGGGGAGACGCTGGCGGTGGCGATGAGCCTGTTCTTCGACTTGTATTCCGACTTCGGCGCCTGGCCGGGCTTCCAGGACCACAGTTCGCTGGTCTCTTCGCCGGCCTTGATGTAGTAGAAGGTCCCGCTGATCGCGGCCAGCGCGGTCTCCGATCCGACCGGAGCGGCGTCGGCCCCGGTGTCGGCCGTGCCCGGCTGCGCCGTGCCGGAGCTCGGCGGCTCCGACGCCGTCGCCCCTCCGCGGTTCAGATAGACGAGCCCCGATCCGACCGCGACGAGCGCGGCGACGGCCAGCAGCGACCACAGGACGCGAGCGAACCGGCTCGCCGTGCTTTCGTTCGTACTCACTTGTTCCCCCAATGTGCGGTGGTGATGACACCGACCATGACGCCGCCTCCACCAGCGAGGTTGCCCCAAGGGACAATTCCTCCAAAGTGGACGGATCAGCCGGCGTAGGCGAAGAGTTCGGCCTCGGCCAATGACGCGGGCTCGCCGAGGGTGCCGATCGCGGCCCCCGACGACTCCATGACCTTCAGCTCCCCTTCCGAGCGGCCGACGACGACCGGCCCCGCGAAGACGTAGGCCACGCTGAAGTGGTCGGGAGACTGGAACACCCGCCCACCCGGCAGTTCGACGATGGTGTCGCAGCTGATCGCCCGGTCGACGGTCTCCAGATCCGTGCTGAGGCAGGCCTTGCGGCCGTCGGGGCTGATGGCCACGAGACTGGAGGCGGTCCGGCCCAGCGTGTCGTACAGGGTCGACACGGCGTCGGCGGTGTCCAACCCGGACGGCGAACCGTCCGGCGCCATCGCCTCGATCCCGTTCCCCCAGTAGAGGATGTCCCCCGCGAACTCGCCTTCGGCGACGAAGCGCGGGTGGCAGCCGGGAATCTCAACGTCGTCGCCGAACTCCTGTGGCGCGTCGAGGCTCACGTAGAACGCGTGAACGCCCACGGACTCGTCCAGCGGCTGTCGCCCGACCAGGAGGCTGCGACTGTCGGGCGACCACACCGGTTCGGCGCAGGGCAGGTAGCGGAACTCGTCCATCAGGGTCGTCACCACTCCGGTGGCCAGATCCTTCACCTTCAGGTTCGCGGTACCGCCGTCGCCGGTGGTCTCCCGCCACGCGATGTTCCGTCCGTCGGGCGAGATCGTGGCGGTGCTGCGCAGGGTGTCGTCGCCTTCGAGGACCACGGCCGGCTCGTCGTCCCCGGCCTTCCAGGACAGGACCCTCGTGGCACCGCCTTCGCCGCCCTGGTCGAGGTAGTAGAACGTGCCGGGCACGGCGGCGGCGGCCTCGCTCAGCTCCTCCGGCCAGGAGTTCACGATGGCGAAGGCGCCGGTGACCCCGCCGAAGAGCACGACCAGCGCGGTCACGGCACCGGCGACGGCCCGGCGCACGCCCAGCCGCTTCGAGCGGGCGAGGACGGCGGCGTGCATGTCGGGCGCCGCGGCGTGCTCGGCGAAACTGGCGAAGTCCTCTTTCAGTGGATTGCTCACGCCAGGCTCCCCTCAGCGAAGAATCGGTGGTCTCGAAGCTCGGGAACCTTGGTGCGCAGGAGATTCAGCGCCTTCGAGGTCTGGCTCTTGATGGCGCCCTCGCTGCAACCGAGCAGTTCGGCGGTCTCGGCGACGCTGCGGTCTTCGTAGAAGCGCAGGACGAGGACCGCGCGCTGGCGCGGGGTCAGCCGCGCCAGGGCCTCCCAGACGGCGATGCGCCGGACGGAGTCCTCGGCGGAGTCGCCCGACACGGGCGGTTCGGGCAGGACGTCGGCGTGCTGTTCCTTCAGCCGTTTTCGGCGCCACCAGCTGACCTGCAGGTGGTACATGATCTTGCGGGTGTACGCCTCGGCGTTCTGTTCCTCCCGGATCCGCGACCACGCGCGGTGGGCACGGGCCAGCGCCGACTGGACGAGGTCCTCGGCGAGGTGCTGGTCACCGGTCAGCAGGAAGGCGGTGCGCATGAGCGCCGGTGTGCGCGCGCGAACGAACTCCTCGAACTGGGCGGCGGGGAGATCGGTCTCCATCCGGCTTCCTTTCCATGGTCTGCCTTTCTGTGGTCTGCCTGCACTGACGCCGCCCGGCCGGAATCGGTTGCCCGGCCGGACAAAGCGCCCGAAGCGGCCAAGTCCGCCGCCGTTCGGCCGAGCGGGACGGTCGACGTGGCGTGCGGGCGTCATGCTGCATCGGTGAGCATGTATCCCTGCCCGAGGTGCGGTGCGCCGTCGAGCCCGCAACGGTGCGCCTCCTGCGGGCGTGGAGCCGAACCGCTGCTGACGGAATTGTCCGGCGTCGACGCAACCCTGCGACAGAACGCGCAGTCCGTCGCGCGGCTGCGGGAGCAGTTGCGGTCGACGGAGGAGACACAGGTCCTGTTGACGGCGAAGCGTTCGCGGATCCTGGCGCGTCTGTCGGCGCGTTCGCAGGAGCTGCGGAACGGGCCCGCGACACCGCCGGTACCGGCACCGCCGCCGCCTCCCCCGCCGGTCGCGCCGGTCGCGACGCCGTCGTGGGAGCTGCCCGGCGTGGTCGCTTCGGCGCCCAGACCGCCGGTACCCCAACAGTCCGCGCCGATTCCGTACCAGCCGCCGGCCCAGCCGGTCTACGCCCAGGTTCCGTCGGCCCCGAAGCCGCGCCCGGAGACCTCGGGGAAGGCCGTGCAGAACACGCTGCTGATCCTCGGCGCGATCCTGGCCGCCGCGGCCGCGATCAGTTTCACCACCGTCGCGTGGGTGACCTTCGGGACCGGCGGGCGGGCGGCGATCCTCGGCACGATCACCGTCATCACGCTGCTGCTTCCCTTCGTGCTCAAGAAGCGCCGGCTCACCGCGACCGCCGAGACGGTCAGCGCGGTCGGACTGCTCCTGGTCGTCCTCGACGGCGTGGCGCTGTGGCTCCTCGGCCTGGTCGACGACGTCGACGCCGCCGTGTTCGTCGCGGGCACCGCGATCGCGGCGGCGGCGTTCGGGCTGGTCTACCACCGGTTGAGCGCGCTGCTCGTGCCGCTCTACGCCGTCCCGGTGCTGGGGCTGCTCGCCGCGCTGGTCGCGGTCGGCCAGGAGACCACGACGATCGGGCTCGTCCTGCTGTGCGCGGTCGCGCTACTGGCGACGACCGCCGCCGTGGCCGGTCGCGACCGGATCGCCGCGACCATCTCCGGCGGCCTCGCCGCGGCCGCGATCCTCGGCACCGTCACGTATCTGACCGCCCATCACGCCCCCGAGTTCGTGCTCATCCCCGCGCTGGCCGCCGTCGCGGTCACCGCCGTCGCGCGACGACTGCCGAAGTCCTACCGGTTCGGCCCGCTGCTGGTCGGCGTGATCGCGACGGGTCTCGTCTGCCTGCTCGCCTTCGTGCAGGGCCTGGTGGCGATCACCGTCGCCCTCGGCGCCGGCCGGCTGCCGGAGGACGCCGCGCGCAATGTGCCCGAGCAGCTGTGGCAGGTCCCGGTCCTGTTCGCGCTCCTCGCCGTCGGCGAGTTCACCGCACCCACGCACACCCGGCGGCACGCCGTCGCCGTCACGGCCGTGACGGCGATGCTGGTGACCGCTCCGGGCGCCTTCGGGATCGACTGGCGCGTCTCGGTTCCCGCGCTCATCGCGGCCGCCGCCGCGGGCGCCTTCGGTGCCCGGCACGGTTCGCCCGCGGAGTCCGGTGCGCGTCTGGGCGGTTCGGCCGTGGTGTACGTCTTCGCGCTGGGCCTGGCCGTGCGCGACCAGGTCGCGATCACCGCCGCACTGTCCACAGTGGTCCTTGTCGGGGTCGCACTGCATCTACTGCGCAGGGGATCCGCGCACGCTCTGCCCGGCGCACTCGGGCTCGGCGTGGCCGCCTGGGCACTGCCGGGCGCGATCGCTTCGGGGATCGATCTGACCGGGCTGCGGCCCGCGTACACCGCCGGGATCGCGCTCGCCGTCGCCGCGCTCGCCGGACTGGCCGCGGCCGTCGCGCGCCCGGCCCCGGGCAAGCTCACCGCGCTCCCCTTCGCGGGCGCCGCCGCCGGGCTGGCCACCACCGCCGTCTTCGTCGGCAACGCCCTCACCGGAGCCGAACGCTTCGTCGCCGCCGGGGCCGTGCCGCTCGTCCTGGCGCTCTCCGCCGCGGCCGTCGAGGCGACCCAGCCCGCCGCGCAGCGGGAGACGACCAGGCGCGTCGCCGCCGCCGGCGCCGTCCTGGTCCTGCTGGCCGCGCTCACCACCATCGTCTACCGGCTGCTGCCCGGCTTCGAGGTCCTCACCGCCGTCGCGCTCGCCGCGCTCATCGGCCTCGGCGTCGTCCTCCTGCCCGAGCGCGTCCGCTCCGGCCCGGCGATCGGCGCGGCCATCGCCGGTGGCATCGCCGCGACCGTCGCCGCCGCCATCGCGATGGCCGGCGCGGTCGTCTCGGCCGCCGCCGCGCTGCCGATCTGGACGGCGGACCTCGGCCGGTGGTCGCAGCGCCTCGGCGAGGTGCGGTGGCTCGGCTGGCAACCGCCGATCGTGCTGCTCGTCGGCGCGATCGCCGCCGCCGTGCTGCTCCGCGGCGCCCTCCGCCACCACGTGATGCTCGCCTGCGCGGGCTTCGCGCTGCTGTCGGCACCGGTCGCCTGGCACCTCGACTGGCCGGTCACGCCGGTCCTCGCGATGGCCGGCGCGGTGGCCCTCGGCGCCGCCGCGGCCTTCCCGAAACTCTTCGGCGGCCACTCCCTCGTCCGCCTCGGCGCCGGGACCCTCTTCGCGCTCTACGCCCTGGCCACCTCCCTCGCCACCCCCATGGCGAGCCTCGCCGCGACCGGCGCGATCGCCGCGGCCTGCCTCCTCGTCGCAGGCCTCGCCTCCGGCGGGCGCCAAGCCCTCGTCGGCGGGGTCGCCACCGCCGCCGGACTGCTCGTCCTGCCCGCGATCGCGATCTCGGCGGTCGTCGCCGTCACCGAACCCGACCTCCCCGGCGGGCCGCTCCCCGAACGCGTCGGCCTGCTCGCCGCCATGGGCGCGGCGAGCCTCGGCCTGCTGGTCACCGTCCTCCTGCGCGTCGGCGGCTCCCGCAACCTCCCCTACGCGACGGCCACCGTGCCCGTCGCCGCCACCATCGCGGCCCTCGCCAGCCTCCCGACCGGCGAACCCACCCGCGTCTACACCGCGCTCGCCGCGCTCATCGGCATCGCCGCGGCCCTCCTCCAGCTCCCCGCACGCGACGCCGCACGCGTCCGCGCCGCCCTGTCGGCGCCCGCGCTGCTCGTGTCGGCCGTCGCGGTCAGCCCCGTTGTCCTCGCGCCCCTCGCGCTGCCCTACAGCTGGATCCTCGCGGTCTGGAGCCGTGTGCCGACCTCGACCGTCGACGGGCTGTCCGCCCGGCCCTTCGGCGTCGACGGGGACGTCGCCGACGTGGCCGTCCTCGCCGCCGTCGCCCTCGCCGTCCTGCTCGCCGTCCTCGGCCTCGCCGAACGGCGCTGGATGATCCCCGTCGCGATCGGCGGCCTCGGCGCGGTCCTGCTCGCCGCGCCCGTCGCCCTCGACCTGCCCTGGCCGACCGGCCCGTTCACCGCCCTCGCCATCGCCGTCGTCGCCGGACTCACCGCCGGACTCGGCCGCGACACCCGCCAGAGCCTGATCTGCGCCGTCCTGGCCGCCGTGACCGGCGCACCCGCGCTGGCGGGGTCCCTCGCGACCCGTCCGACCACCCTCGCCGCGCTCGGCACGGCCACGCTCGCCGCCTACGTCGTCGCCTTCGCCGGCGGCGACGTCGGGCGCCGCACCGCCGGGCACGTCCTCGGCGGCGCCGCCCTGTCGGGCCTGACGATCGCGGCGGGATCGGCCGCGGGCCTCCCCGGCGGGCAGATCGCGCTGGGCGTGCTCGGCGTCGCGCTGGTCCTGCTCGCCACGGCCTCACTGCTCGCGCTGCGCGGGGGCCGTCCGCCGCAGTCGTACGCCGCCGAGGTCATGGCCCACCTCAACCTCGTCCCGGCACTGGCCTTCGCGGCCGCCGAGGACGGTGTCAGGCCCCTGGCGACCGTCTTCGCCGTCTACGGCGCCATGCTCGGCCTGTACGCGCTGCGCATGGACTCCGGCGCCGTCCGGCGCGTCTACGCGCTGGTCGCGGCCGCCGGTGAGCTCCTCGCGTACTGGCTGCTGCTCGCCTCGGCCGACATCGGCACCGTCGAGGCCTACACGCTGCCGGTCGCGGTGATCGCGATCGTCGGCGGCGGCCTCGAACTGCGCAAACGCCCGAACCTGCGCAGCTGGGTCGCCTACGGCCCCGGGCTGCTGGCGCTGTTCGCGCCCACGCTGGCGCCGGTCCTGGTCAGCACCGGCGACCCGCTGCGCAGGCTCGCGCTGGGCGTGGCCGCCCTGGCGGTGCTGCTCATCGGTTCGCTGAAGCGCCGGCAGGCACCGGTCGTGATCGGCGGTACCGTGCTGGTGCTGGTCGCGCTGCACGAACTGGTGCTGATGTGGACGCTGGTGCCGGCCTGGCTGCCCATCGCGGTGGCGGCGGTGCTGCTGCTGGTCACGGGCGCGACCTTCGAGCAGCGGCGGAAGGACTTCCGCCGCTTGAAGGCCGCGGTCGGGGGGATGCGCTAGGACAGCAGCGGGCGCAGGGCCGCGACGATGGGCGCGTCGGCGGGGAGCCAGGGCACGGAGTCGAGCTCGTCGGCGGCCAGCCAGCGCAGTTCGGCGTGTTCGCGCGCCTGCGGGGTGCCGTCACGCAGAGCGGCGGTCCAGACCTTCAGCGTGGCGCGGCCGTTGGCCATGACCACGTCGCCGCCGATGCGTTCGCCGACCTCGATGGTCACGCCGAGCTCTTCATCGCACTCGCGGACGAGGGCGTCGAGTTCGGATTCGCCCGGCTCGACCTTCCCACCTGGGAACTCCCAGCGTCCGGCGGCGGCGGGCGGGTCGGAACGCTCCCCGGCGAGGACTCGCCCGTTCAAAATGATCGCCGCACCGACGATGACCTTTTGTGTCGTCACGGCGCTCAACAGTGCCACAAGATCGGCCGTTGATCACCGTCCGATGTCGTCTAACGCTCCACCGCCCGGTTGGTCGAGCATCGTACTTCCGGTCAGTAGTTGGTGCTCGGCGCCACATCCCGCGATACGAGACGACCGGCCAATCACGATCATCCGGAAAAGACCGAAATGCCTGCGTGGACACCGGACAGGGTGTGCGGCAAGACTCTAAGCACCGATGGTTAAGGCGCGACGGCGGTTCGGACACAACCCGATGAAGGCCCCGCCGCGGAGGTGCCCATGACGCTAGGTGAAAACTTGCTGAAAGACGCACTGGAGCAACTGTCCGGATGGACCGGGGACACGACCGGCCTGACCAGGACCCTGCCGATCGATGAGAGCCAGCACGCCGACCTCACCGAGCGCATCAAGGTCTACGCCGACACGCTCGAACTACGGCCGTCCATCCGCCGCGACGACGGCACCACCACGGTCTCGGTCCGCAACCCCGACGGCGTGAACGCCAACGACGTCGCCTTCGCCGCGCGCGTCGAGGACGCCTATCGCACGATCGCGCACATCACCGACGCCGAGGACGCCACCGCGCGCGCCTCCTGGCGACTGACCGCGTGGTGGCAGAAAAGGCGTAGCGCCACTAGCTGAAGTCCGCTCGACACTCATGGTCCGGTCGGCCCACAATTCCATGTGAGCAGAAACCGGATCACTCCGCAGCTTTACCTCGGCCGGCTCCGCTCGTCCGGCACGTTAAGCGGGCGGCGTGTCGCTGCCACGGCCTTCTTCTTCCTCCTGACCGCCCTGGGCTACTACGCGTCGGCCCGGCTCGGTCTGCGCCTCGAACTCGTCGGCGGACAGGTCACGCCCCTGTGGCCCCCGACCGGTGTCGCGCTGGTCTGCCTGCTGCGCTTCGGCGTGCGGATGTGGCCCGCGGTGACCATCGGCGCCCTGGTCGTCAACCTCCCGCTCGGTCCGACGCCGCTGGCCGCGTGCCTGATCGCGGCCGGAAACACCCTGGCGCCGGTGTGCGCGGTCCTGCTCCTGCGGCACGTCGGCTACCGGCCCGAGATGACCCGCCTGCGCGACGCCCTGGCGCTGGTCTTCCTGGGCGCCCTGGCGGGCATGGCGGTGAGCGCGACGGTCGGTGCGGCGGCCCTCGTCACGGCGGGCGGCGTGTCGCCCGGGGCGTTCTGGTCGACGTGGTCGGTGTGGTGGGTCGGCGATGCCATGGGCGTACTGGTCGTGGCGCCGGTGCTGCTCGTGCTGCCCGCCCTGCGGTCCCTTGGCCGCGTCGGGCCGTGGCGCTGGGTCGAGTGGACGGGGGCCCTCACCGGCACCGTGCTCTCGCTGCTGCTCGCCGTCCACACGCCGGTGGCGGCCCTCTTCCCCGTCTTCCCCTTTCTGATCTGGGCGGCACTGCGCTTCCCGCAGGTCGGTTCGGCGCCGTGCGCGCTGGCCGCCTCCGTGATCGCGGTCCATGCCGCCGTGACCCAGGCGGGTCCCTTCGGTGATCACGACCTGCTCTTCAACATGGTCGTGCTGCAGATCTTCAACGCCTCGGCCGCGCTGACGGCGCTGCTGCTGTCGGCCATCACAGCCGAACGCGATCAGGCTCATCGGGAAGTGCGGCGGGCGTGTGCGCAGCTGACGGCGGTCGTCGCGACATTGCGCTCGCAGCAGTGAGGAACGCGACCGCCAGGAGTCCGGCGCCCAGCCACACCGCGCCCGGGACCGAGACCGCGTCGGCGGCCACTCCCCCGACGAAGGCACCGCCCGCGATGGCGGTGTTGAACACCGCCGACAGCAGGGCCGAGACGCTCTCTCGCGGGCCGGAGGCGCGCGAGAACAGCCAGACCTGCGTGGCGACGGAGACGCCGCCGTAGGCGAGGCCCCAGGCGACGAGCACGGCCGCCGACCCGAACAGGCCGCGCGTCAGGAGCGGGGCGATCAGCAGGACCGTGCCCAGGAACGCCGCGATCACCGTCACCGTCCGGTTGGGGAACTTCGCGGCCAACGTGCCGGCGACGAAGTTTCCGGCGACCCCGGCGACGCCGTAGACGAGCAGCAGCACTCCGATCGCGCCCTCCCCGAGCCCCCCGACCTGTTCGAGCAGAGGCCGCACGTAGGTGTAGGCGGCGAAGTGCCCGGCGACCAGGGCCGCGACGACGGCCAGGGCGAGCCTCACGTTCCTCACCTTGCGGGCGCCGCCGGAGGCGTCCACCGGCGGCAGCGGCGGAAGCAGCACGGCGAGCGCCGCGGCGACGACGGCGGCCAGCACCGCACCGGCGGCGAAGGCCGCGCGCCAGTCGGCGAGGCCGCCGATCCAGGTGCCCAGGGGCACGCCGAAGACGGAGGCGACGGCGATGCCGCTGAACACGGTGGCGTTGGCGCGGGCGGCCGAGGGGCCGCTGACGAGTCGTGCGGTGACGGGTACCGCGACGGCCCACACGCCGCCGATGCTGACGCCGACGAGCACACGGGCGGCGAGGAGGACGCCGATGTCGGAGGCGAGGGCGGAGACGATGTTGGCGCCCGCGAGGAGGGCCGTGAGCACGATGAGGACGCGGCGGCGGTCGAGGCGGCGGGTGGCGCGGACGACGGTCGGTGCGGCGACGGCCGCGACGAGTCCGGGGACGGTCATGGTGAGCCCGGCGGTGCCTTCGCTGACGTCGAGGGCGGAGGCGAGGGGCGTCAGCAGGCCGACAGGGAGCATCTCGCTGGTGACGACGGTGAAGGTGGCGGTCGCGACGGCGAGGACGGCGGGCCATCCCGTTCTCCGCGTGGTCGGGGGTGTGCTCATGACCCAAGCCTCAGGGCGCGGGGGTTGTCGATCAACGGCGAAGTGCTCATTGTTGGATTAGCGAGGCTAATGGACGGAGGCGACGGTGGAGCTGCGTGAGCTGGAGTGCTTCCTGGTGCTGTCGGAGGAGCTGCATTTCGGGCGGACCGGGGAGCGGCTGTACGTGTCACAGGGGCGCGTGTCGCAGCTGCTGAACGCCCTGGAGAGCCGGATCGGGGCGCGGCTGGTCGAGCGGACGAGCCGCCGGGTGGCGCTGACGCCACTGGGTGAGCGCTTCCGGGAGTCGCTGCGCCCGGCTTTCGAGGCGCTCAACGACGCCGTGTGCGACGCGCGGAGCCGAGCGCGCGGGATCGACGGGGTGCTCCGGCTGGGGTTCCTGGGCGGGCTCAGCGAGCGGCTGTCGGCGTCGATCGGGCGCTTTCAGGCGCGGCATCCCGACAGCGAGGTGGATCCGGTCGAGGTGCCGATGTTCGATCCCTTCGGACCGGTGCGCCGGGGCGAGGTCGACGCGGCCGTCGTGCTGCTGCCGGTGCGGGAGCCGGACCTGACGCTGGGGCCGGTCTTCTCGCGTGAGCCGCAGCGGCTGCTGGTGTCGGCGCGGCATCCCCTCGCCCGCCGGGAGACCGTGTCGGGCGCCGACCTGGCCGACTGCGACGCGATCGGCGTCGCCGGCCCCGCGCCGGAGTACTGGTCGCGCTTCCCGTGGCCCGCCGAGACCGCGTGGTCGGGCCCGCGGGTGCGGACGCTACAGGAGGGTCTGGCGGCGGTGGCGGCCGGCCGTGGCGCGATGATCATGTGCCGGCCGACCGCCGAGTACAACCGTCGCGGGGACATCGCGATCGTGCCGCTGGCGGGGCTGCCGGAGTCCTCACTGGGGCTGGTGTGGCGCCGCGACGGCGAGACCGCGCTGGTGCGGGCCTTCGCGGAGGCGGTCGCCGCCGGGGGTTAACCGCGCGCGAGGGCCTTCTTGTGGGCGCGGTCGAGGAAGCCGAGGACCACGAGGGTGAGCAGGACGACGCCCGCCGCGCCCACGTAGCACCAGGGTTCGTCGAGGTGGTTCACCGCGGTGGCGACGCCGGGTTCCTTGTCGGTGAAGAGTTTGAAGACGGCCGCCATGACGCCCTCCCAGAAGCCGGCCGTCACGACCAGGATCATCGCCAGCCGGTACCACGCCTCGTGCACGATTCTCTCCCTCATCTACGTTACGGACGTATCAATCCCTAACGCGGAAAGATCGCTTCAGCACGTGCATGCGTGCCGTTACGTCACACATTCCATCAGCTAGCCTGGGAGGCATGCGTGACGTAAAGGCGTGCCGGGTGTGCCGTTCGCCGCTGCCCCGGGCCGGTCGCGGACGCCCGCCGGCCTACTGCTCGCGCGCCTGCCAGGCCAAGGCCTACCGTCGCCGCAAGAACCCGCCGGTGCCCACTCCGGCCGCGTCGCGCCGTCCCGGCCGCCGCCGCCAGATCGCCGAGGCGCTGTGGCGCATCGCCGCCGAGCGCGGGCTGGACGCCGCGAGCATGCGCGAGATCGCCGCCGAGGCGCGCGTCTCGCTGCGGGTCGTGCAGTACCACTTCGACGGCAAGCACGAGCTGCTGCTGGCCGCCCTGGCGATGCTCAACGCCGACAACGAACGCCGGGCGAGGGCGCGCATGGCCACCGTCGACGTCGACGATCCACGCGAACTGCTGCGCGCGATCCTCGACGAGTTCCTGCCCGTCGACGAGCAGCGGCTACTGGCCCTGCGCGTCTTCGCGGCCTACTTCGCACGCAGCCTCGTCGATCCCGAGCTCGCGGCGGTGTTCCTGCACGACGGGCAGCCGCTCGAAGAGCTCGTCGCGACCGTCCTCACCGACTTCGGCGGGATCCCCGATCCCCGCAGGGAGGCCGATCTACTGGTATCGGGGATCACCGGACTCGGCATGGACGTCGTGCACGGCAGGCGGACGCTGGCCGAGGTGCGCGCGACGATCGCGTATCACCTGGATCGCCTGGGCGGGACGGGAAAGGTCCCGGGCGCCGAAGCGCCCGGGACCGCCGTGGTCTGACCGGTTTCGTTCGCGCCACCCGGACTTACGCGGCCGGGACGAAGACCGGATCGACCCAGTAGCTGCTGTCGCGCCAGGTGCCGGTGAGCTGGTCACCGTTCTCGTCGTAGCGGTAGACGTAGAGGTAGGCGCTGTTCTGCGCGGTGAGCGGACCGACGGTGAGGGGGCCGTCGGCGAAGTAGTCGTAGGTGTAGGCGTAGACGCCGCCGAAGGCGGTGTAGGAGACGGAGTAGCTCATGCCGGGCTGGACCTGCATGGGGTAGGTGAGCGCGACGGTCTGCCAGCCGTGGTCGGTCTCGTCCTCGGCGGCGAGGTACTCGTTGGCGCCGAGGCTCGGGGTTGCGGTCTGGAAGACCGACACGACGCGGTCGCCGGACGCGCGTTCGTTCCCGTCGGCCTTGTAGAAGCGGACCGCCGTGATCGTGCCGGGCACGTCGACGGTGAAACGGGTGATCAGGTTGACCGCGTCGGTGTCGAAGGTGGCGACGGAGTGGTCGGGGGTCGCGTCGTCCCAGAACTGGTAGGAGACGGGGTCGGCGGCGGCGGGCGTGGCGGCGAGGGTGAGCAGCGCGAAGGCCGCGCCGAGGGCGGTGAGGAGGGACCTGCGGGTCCGGATCAAGGCCATGCTGGCGAGGCTACAAACTGTCCACTGTGGATGAAAGCGGCTCTTCGGCCGTTGCCCGTCCGTCCTTTGTGGGCTATTGCCCGGCGAGTTCCCGCGCCGCTTCGGCGAAGCGGGCCAGGTCGGCGAGGACGAAGGCTTCGAGCCCCTGCCCGGCCCCCACGGCGAGGCCTTCCAGCCTGGTCAGCGTCACCGCGCTCATCCGCGCGTCGACCTGAACTCGCAGGTCGCCCGACGCCAGGACGATCGTGGCGATGGCGCCGTTCGCCCCCGGGGTACCGGCACCGTCGACATTGGTGAGGCAGCCCCGCCCGTCCCGGACGGGAAACTCGACCGCCGCCGCACAACCGTCCACCGTGGACGGAGCGGCGCCCTCGAAACGCTCGACCGTCACCCGGACGACGTCTCGCGTCCCGTCCGGCCCCACACCCGCGAACTCGCACCACCTCGCGCTGTCCGACGTCTGCCGCTCCAGCACCGGCTCCGCCACCGGATAGGTCACCCCCGACGACGCCTCCGCGGCGAGATCCTCGCAGTCCAGGGAGACCGGATCGGGACCACCGGCGAAGATCTTGAACCCCGCGATGACCCCACCCGCGACCACGAGCAGGACAAGGGCGATGACCTTCAGCAGAAACCGCAGGTCGGCGCGGCTCATCTGGTCCTCCAGTCGACGACGCGACACCGGCCGCGACCGGCGACGACGCCGACGATCGCCGACCGTTCGGCGTGCGCCAAGCTACTTGGTGGGGGCGAGGGGGGCAAGTCGGGGGCGGGGGCGGAGGTCGGGAAAGTGTCGGATGGTCAGGCGACCATCACAATATGGCCACACGATCAGATGCCACGCTGGCGTACCTCCTACAGCACGTGCTCAGCATTTCCACGTCGGACGAGACGAAGTCGGCTGTCGATGCGGTGCTGAAGCACATGGACAGCGCCAGCGCTCCCTATCGCGGCGGCCGTGTGCTGGTGGAGCTGCTTCAGGCGGCTGCACTCAGCAGCGCACGACCCTGCCGCAGTCCGCCCCCTCGCGGACGCGATCGCCTATGTGGAAGGCCGTGTATTCAAGAAGGACATCGAAGACAGGTACAACCTTTCCGGCTACCGCAGCAGGAACCCTTTCGACGCGAAGTTCGTCGGCAACATCGGCGCCATAGCGCTCGATTGGGCATGCTCCCAACTGGCAGATCTCGTAAGCGCTCAACCCGATGCCGCCGGATCTGAACTGCTGATGCAACTCACGCGGTTGAAAAACGATACTGGATTCGCCGATGCGGCAGAAGACCGTCCCGGACGCTTCCGCATCCTCCGTGGCCGAGCGGAAACGGCTGCCTGGCTTCGTGACATCCTGCTCCATCGGCTTGACGTCGAAGACCTCGATGATTCCATCCATCGTCTCGTCACGAGTCCCGAAGCCCTCGCGCTGCTCACTGACGATCCGGACGGCGAGATCGTTCTGCAAGCTATGGAACTCCGGCGACGCAAGTCCGGGCTTGGCGAGTTGCGCGCCGTCATCGACGACGCCACGTCGTCCGAGACCTTGATCCAGCCCGCACTCCAGCGAGAGTCCTGGATCTTCGGCGGGCAGTACGTCGGCATCAGCGAGCACCGTCGCCTCGTAAGCGGCGACGAACTCGACATCCCTTTGCTTCGGCCGGACGACACATTGTGCGTCGTCGAACTGAAGCTAGCTCAAGTCCCCGTTGTCAAGCGACACCGGGGCAGCTGGGTGGCCAACCGTCACGTCGGAGACGCCGTTTCCCAAGCCGTCAACTATCTGTGCGGCCTCGACGAGGCTCGCGATCGAGTCCTCGCCCAGTACGGAATCGACTCCCGCCGCGCCAACGCCGTCGTACTCGTCGGGCACCCCGCCGCTCAGCCGGACGCGACCGAAGCCGAGGTCGACGAGACGCTCCGCTTGTACAACTCCCATCACGCTCGCGTGGAAGTCCGGACCTATAAGCATCTGCTTGACGACGCGGAGAACGCGCTCAAGCTCGGCGTGGCCTAGCCTCGCTACGACTTCCGCCGCGGCTTCCCCCGCTTGCCGCCGCCCTTCGGCGCACCGCCCTTGCCGCCCGCGCCAGCCTTCCCGGCGCCGCCCTTCCCGGCGCCGGTCTTTCCCGCGCCGCCCTTCCCCGCCGCCTTGCGCGGCGCCGCCGGCGCCTTCCGCTTCGGCGAGGACGCGGACGTGGACGCGGCCCCCGGCGCAGCCACACCCGCCCCCCGCCCCCGTGAGCTGTTCACGGTCCGGCCGCGCACGATGCCGATGAACTCCTCGACCAGGTCGCTCGTCTCGCCCTCCGGCCAGGACAGCGCGACGCCCGACTCCGGCGCGCCGTGCAGCGTCCGGTAGGTCAGATCCTTGCGGTGGTGGAGGCGCGCGAGGGACTGCGGCACGATCAGCAGTCCGACGCTCGCCGCCGCCCACGCGAACGCGTCGGCCGTCGTCTCTGGCCGCTCGACGGCCTCACGGCCCGGCGGCCGCGCCCAGTCGAGGACGTCGTCGAG
Organism: Phytomonospora endophytica; assembly: GCF_014202425.1. Classification (GTDB taxonomy): domain Bacteria; phylum Actinomycetota; class Actinomycetes; order Mycobacteriales; family Micromonosporaceae; genus Phytomonospora; species Phytomonospora endophytica. The sequence continues at coordinate 15,774 of NZ_JACHGT010000009.1, forward strand.
GGGCTGGAGCACGACCTCGTCGGCGACCTCGGTCAGGTCGAGTTCCTCGACGGCCGCGACGACGTGGTCCTTCGGGACGACGACGACCGTCGTCTCGGTGTAGAGCGGGATCGCCTGGAGGCCGGTCCGGTCCATCGGGAGGCGGACCAGGCCCGCGTCGGCGCCGCCGTCGCGGAGCAGTCCGGGGGCGTCGGCGGCGGTGGTCGCGACGAGCGTGAGCGGCACGTCGGGCAGCCGCTCCTCCCAGGTCCGCACCCACTTCGTGGGCGTCACTCCCGGGACGTACGCGAGGCGGAACGACGGTGGTTGCTGCGGGCCTGTCACCAGGCCAGGCTACCTGCCGATAATCTTGGCGCATGACGTCGTCGAGCAAGACCGCCCAGACCATGAAGCCCGCGACCGCGGCGAAGAAGCTGGGCGTGTACCTCCCGGCCACGCCCGCGGAGTTCCAGGACGGCGTCGTCTCCCGCGACGAGCTCAACGCCCTCCAGGCCGACCCCCCGCCGTGGCTCGCCGACCTGCGCAAGAACGGCCCGCACCCGCGACCGGTCGTCGCCGCCAAGCTCGGCGTCTCCATCGCCGGCCTCGCCCGCGCCGGGATCACCGAGGCGCTCACGACCGAGGAGATCGACGCGATCAAGGCCGAGGCCCCCGAGTGGCTCACCGCCGAGCGCGACACGCAGGCCGAGGTGCGCCGCGAAGACGCGCGCGTGAAGTCCAAGAAGGCCGACGAGGCGCGGCAGAAGAAGGGGTAGGGCGCACCCCGCCCGTACGCCCACCGTCGTACGCACACGGCCTTCCCCGAGCCGACGGCGAAACCCGCCGACGCGCCGACGATTACCTCATGACGAACACGACGACGACCCGCCCCACGACGAAGACCCTCACGGCGACCGGTCTCGCGGCCGGCGCGGTCGGCATCCTGATGCTGTACCTGGCCGGGATCGAGTTCCCCTTCTTCCCGCCGCCCGGCATGCTCATCGCCACCGCGGGCGCCCTCGCCGTCGCGTTCGTGCGCTGGCGCTGGATCACGCTCCTCGGACCGGTCCTGGGCGCCTTCTACTGGATCGGCCTCTTCGGCAGCGGCACCGCCGGCTACCTGCTCGGCGACGAGGACGTGCTCGTGACCGCGGGCATCTGGGTGCAGATGGCCGGCGTGACGGTGGCGTTCGCGAGCGGCATCGCCGCGGTCACGGCCGGCCGGCGGAGGTCGGTCGCGGCCTGAAAGGTCCGAAATACACGACGGGACAGCACGATCCGTCACGCTTCCCTACCCTGACGTTTCCATCCAGGACACACGAGAGGGGTCGTCATGACGATCATCCGCCGTCTCGCCGATGCGATCACCGAGCGCGTCGTTCCGCGCGCGGACGCGAAGGCCGAATGCGCACCGAAGTGCTGGAACGCCGGCTCGTGCCCCGGCGGCGGCACCAACCAGTGCTGCCGGACCAAGGGCTGCGTTGTCATGTGCGTGTGCTAGCCACCACACGCTGAAACCCGGGCCCGCGAGTCGATCGCGGGCCCGCGGGCCGTGACCTTCAGCCCCGGCGGGAACCGTCGCGTCGGCGTCGCGCGTCTTCGAACGCGGCGTGGTCCGACATCCACCCCGCGAGCTCGTCCAGGGCGCCGAATCCACCGGCGACGTACGCGCGCACCATCGCCCGGTAGTGGGCGAGGTCGTCGATGAGGCCGTACTCGACCCGGTAGCCGTCCCCCTGCGGCACCGTCGCGATCCGGGCGATGGAATCGGCGTAGAAGTGGAGCTGGATCCCCTCGCCGGGATCCTCGTCCTCAAGGGTGAACACCTCGTTGCGGGAGCCGGCCCGTTCGGCCACGAACGCCCAGAACGACTCGACGGCGCCGCGCTCGTCGCCCGGGCGCCACCTCCTCTCGACCTCCTTGTCGTCGGTGAAGGTCAGCTCGCGTTCACCCGGCGGGACGACCTCGACGTCGAACGGCTGTTTTCGGGCGCGGGCGGCCGCCTCGGAGCACATCAGGAAGGTCACCGTCCGCACCGCGTCGTCGGCGAGTTCCGGATGCTCGCCTCGCAGGGCCGCTTCGGCCGCCGCTTCCATCCGCTTCCAGTCCCGCTTGTCGGTGCCGAGTTTCCCGCGTCGGGGATCGCGGGCGATGTTCATGTCCGCGCACGCCCGCTCCGCGGTGGCGACCACACGCAGCACGACTGGCAGCAGCGCGGGTTCGACGGCCCGGGGGTCGCGTCGGGGGATCGTCGATCCGTGCAGGTACTGGCCGGTGAACTTCAGGATCGCGGCGTCGAGTGGGGAGAGCGTCACGCCCCGCCGCGCGCGACGCTGATCCGCTTCGTAGGTCTGCGCCCGCTGCCAGTTCGAGCTCTCCGTCGCCGCGCTCAAGGAGGCGAGCACCCGGCCGTCTTCGAGCAGCTCGATATCGGCACCGTGGGCGACCAGCAGAGCCCGCTCCCACTTCGTGCGCCGAAGGAACGCGTCGACCTCGTCGGGACGGGCGAGGAGGATCGGGTCGAGCAGCGCGACGGCGGCGGCCTCGTCCAGTGGGCCGCGGATACCGGCCGCGTGGCACAGCGGACCCACCGCGCTCGACAGGATCAGGTGCCTCGCCAGGTCCGCCCGTATTACGGCGAGGTGCTCCTCCCTGATCGGGACGCTGAACCTCCGCGGATCGTGCAGCGCATCGGCACCGCCCACGACCTCAAGGCGCAGACCCTCGGCCTCGCGAATCACCTTCGGCAGCCAACCGTTCTCACGCTTGAACACGAGCGCACCGCTCATCGACGCCTCCTCCGACCCGGCCAAGCTAGCCGATCACGACCGGCGGGCGTCGTCGGCGGACACGAAGAAGGGGCCCGCCGTGATCGGCCGGGCCCCTTCTGGGCGGGCGGCTCGCCTACACGTTGAACCGGAACTCGACCACGTCCCCGTCCCGCATGACGTACTCCTTGCCCTCGATCCGCACCTTCCCGCGCGACTTCGCCTCGCTCATCGAGCCGGCGTCGATCAGCTCGTCGTAGGACACGATCTCGGCCTTGATGAAGCCGCGCTGGAAGTCGGTGTGGATCTCCCCGGCCGCTTCGGGCGCGGTGGCGCCCTGCCGGATCGTCCAGGCGCGCGTCTCCTTCGGCCCGGCCGTCAGGTAGGTCTGGAGTCCGAGGGTGTGGAAACCGATGCGGGCGAGCTGGTCGAGGCCCGGTTCGCTCTGGCCGGTCGACTGGAGCAGCTCAAGGGCCTCTTCGGCGTCGAGGTCGATGAGTTCCGACTCGATCTTCGCGTCCAGGAACACCGCGTCGGCGGGCGCGACGAGGGCGCGCAGCTCGTCGAGCAGCGTCTCGTTGCCGAGCTGGGACTCGTCGACGTTGAACACGTACAGGAAGGGCTTCGCCGTCAGCAGGTGCAGTTCGCGCAGGGCTTCGAGGTCGAGGCCGGCGGAGAACACCGTCCGGCCCTCGTTGAGGATCTCCCGGGCGCCCTTGATCGCCGCCAGCCGCGCCTGGAGCTCCTTGTCGTTGCCCTTGACGCGGGCTTCCTTCTCCAGCCTCGGCAGCGCCTTGTCGATCGTCTGGATGTCGGCGAGGATCAGCTCGGTGTTGATCGTCTCGATGTCGTCCGACGGGGACACGCGGCCGTCGACGTGCGTCACGTTGTCGTCGGCGAAGACCCGCACCACCTGGCAGATCGCGTTGGCCTCACGGATGTGGGCGAGGAACTGGTTGCCCTTCCCGAGGCCTTCCGACGCGCCGCGCACCAGCCCGGCGATATCGACGAACGTGACCGTCGCGGGCAGGACACGCGCCGACCCGAACACCTCGGCGAGCTTCGCCAGTCGCGGATCGGGCACGCCGACGACGCCGGTGTTCGGCTCGATCGTGGCGAACGGGTAGTTCGCCGCCAGGATGTCCGAGCGGGTCAGGGCGTTGAAGAGGGTGCTCTTGCCGACGTTTGGCAGGCCCACGATGCCGATGGTGAGTTTCACCCGGCCATTGTCCCCGGAAGCCCACTATGACGCCCACCACGGGGTCAGGGTGTGCCCGGTTGCATCTATGCGCCAGGATGAGGGGCCACAACAGAGACCCACAGCACACCCCGACCCCTAATCCCCCGCATGGGAGGGCCCAATGCGGCACGTTCTCAGTCTTATCTACGGCCTCTTCGGCGCCTTGGCCGCCTGGGTGGCCGCCGCGATCGGCGCCAACGCCTTCGCGTTCCACGCCATGGAGTCCGCCGGAGCGCCCCTTCCGGACGGCGCGTGGGCCAAGACCAAGCTCATCGGATACGCGGGCCTCGCCGTCGCCGGGTTGATCCTCGGCTTCCTCGCGACCCTGCGGCTCTCGCCGGCCGGACCGATCCTCGCCGGTGTCATCCTCATCGGCGGCCAGGTCGTCTACGAGTACAAGGCGAACTGGCTGGAGCTGAAGGCGCTCACCGAGGGCCTCAAGCTCGACCCGGCCGCGCTGGCACTCCCGTCGGCGACGTACGCACCGGTCATCATCGGGACCATCCTGCTGACCGCCGCCCTGAGCATCTCGCGCTGGCGCAACCCCAAGGCCGTCGCCGAGACGACCGACTACACCCCCGCGGAGGCGCCGCTCGGCTCCACCGCGCTCAACGACACCTACGGTCAGCAGCCGATCGACCCCTTCGCGCCCACCGCGCCGACGTACGAACCGGCCCCGGCGGCACCCGCCCAGCCGTCGATGTACGTCGACGACGGCGAAGGCGCCACCACCCAGCTCCCGCACAACCCGGCGGGACAGCAGAAGCCGCCGCCCCCGGCCTACGGGGCGTAAAGACCACGCAGGAGACGCCCGGTTCCGCGAGCGCGGAACCGGGCGCTTTCGCGTTCGCGGTGCGCCGGGCGGTCCCGTGTCACATGATCGACGTGTACCGGCGAGGAGGGGGACAGATGAGCGCATCGACCGACGAGGAGATCGTCGCGGCGATCCGGCCGATCCTGGCCATGACCGCTCAGCGCGACGTGCACGCCGAGGTGGCCGAGCGCCTCCGCTACACGACCGATCCGGGCGGCCTCGCCGAACGCGACCGCAACGGTGAGCGCATGGCCGAACTCGACCGCGAGATCTGCCTCGCCTCCATCGAGGCCCTCAGCGGCATCGGCATGTGGCACGCGGCCGGCATGATCCGCGACGCGCTCGACGCCCACGACGCCGACATGGCCGCGAACGACTCATAAGACGTGGAGGGCCCGGGACGACATGTCGTCCCGGGCCCTTTCACGCCGTCGGCGTCAGTAGCGGTAGTGCTCCGGCTTGTACGGGCCTTCGACCGGGATGCCCAGGTACGAGGCCTGCTGGCCCGACAGCTCGGTCAGCTTGACGCCGAGCGCGTCGAGGTGCAGCCGCGCGACCTTCTCGTCGAGGGTCTTGGGCAGCGTGTAGACGCCGATCGGGTACTCGTCGGTCTTCGCGTACAGCTCGATCTGCGCCAGCACCTGGTTGGCGAAACTGTTGCTCATCACGAAGCTGGGGTGGCCGGTGGCGTTGCCGAGGTTGAGCAGGCGGCCCTCGGACAGGATGATCACCTTGTGGCCGTCGCCGAAGGTCCACACGTCGACCTGCGGCTTGATGTTGTCCTTGGTGACGTCGGTGCGCGCCTGCAGCCCGGCCATGTCGATCTCGTTGTCGAAGTGGCCGATGTTCCCCACGATCGCCTGGTGCTTCATGCGCGCCATGTGCTCGTGGGTGATGACGTCCTTGCAGCCGGTCGCGGTGACGAAGATGTCGGCGGTCTCGACGACGTCGTCCAGCGTGGTGACCTGGTAGCCGTCCATGGCGGCCTGGAGCGCGCAGATCGGGTCGACCTCGGTGACGATGACGCGCGCGCCCTGTCCGCGAAGCGATTCCGCGCAGCCCTTGCCGACGTCGCCGTAGCCGCACACAACGGCGGTCTTGCCGCCGATGAGGACGTCGGTGGCGCGGTTGATGCCGTCGATGAGCGAGTGGCGGCAGCCGTACTTGTTGTCGAACTTGCTCTTGGTGACCGAGTCGTTGACGTTGATCGCCGGGAAGCGCAGGGCGCCGTCGCGCTGCATCTCGTAGAGGCGGTGGACGCCGGTGGTGGTCTCCTCGGTGACGCCCTTAATGGAGTCGGCCATGCGCGAGAAGCGCTGCCCGTCCTCCGTCAGGGAACGGTTGAGGAGGGTCAGGATGACCTGGAACTCCTCGCTGTCGGCGGTCGACGGGTCCGGGGCGGCGCCGGCCTTCTCGAACTCGGCTCCCTTGTGGACGAGGAGCGTGGCGTCGCCGCCGTCGTCGAGGATCATGTTGGGTTCCTCGGTGCCCCAGTCGAGCGCGCGCTCGGTGCACCACCAGTACTCTTCGAGCGTTTCGCCCTTCCAGGCGAAGACCGGGACGCCCTGGGGCTTCTCCGGGGTGCCTTCGGGACCGACGGCGATGGCCGCGGCGGCGTGGTCCTGGGTGGAGAAGATGTTGCAGCTGCACCAGCGGACGCGCGCGCCGAGCGCGACGAGCGTCTCGATGAGGACGGCCGTCTGGACGGTCATGTGCAGCGAGCCGGTGATGCGCGCGCCGGCCAGGGGCTGCGACGCGGCGAATTCGCGACGGACGGCCATCAGGCCGGGCATCTCGTGCTCGGCGAGGGTGATCTCCTTGCGGCCGAAAGCCGCCAGCGAGAGGTCGGCGACCTTGAAGTCGGCGGCCGAATCCGTGGAAGGCGTGGTCTGCGGCAACGTACTCGTCATGCCCGCATGATACGGCCCGGTGATCGGCCCGGGCCATCGCGCGGCACCGCGTGTGCCCTGCGGGTCACATTCGGCAGCGAAACCCGCGCGGCGCCGGGGGCGGCCCCACGCGGGGGCCTCCCCCGGCGCCATGCCGGGTCTGGATCGACCGGTGCCTAACGGAAGTTGAGGTCCGAGCACTGGTAGAACGCGTTGGACGTGTCCGCGATCGTCCACACCGCGAACAGCATGTGCCGTCCGCTCAGGTTGGGCAGCGTCACGTTGTGGGAGACGCTGTTCGGGGGACGCGCGCCGTTGTACGGGAAGGACTTGATCGGCGTGAGATTGAGCGCCGAGCGGGTCAGCTTCGCCGTCTGGTTCCAGCCGGGTTTGGTGACGTAGTACTTGAAGTCGGTCGTGGCGTGCGCCGCCGTCAGCGTCCAGTTGACGTTGTAGCTGGAGCCGGCCGTGACGTTGTTGACGGGCCACGCGCCGCCGCGCTGGTCATCGAGCTGCGCGAACTGGCCGAGGCCGGCACTGCACAGCTTCGTGTCGGCGGGTCCGCCGTTGGGGAAGCCCTTGGGGCCTTCGACACTCTGCGGTTCCCACTGGATCGGCCCGCAGTTGGTGGCCTGGCCGAGCTTGCAGAAGTAGGCCCGGCTCGTGGGAGTCGTGGTGTAGCCGTGTGCGTAGGCGCCGGTACTACCGACGAGAAGGAGCATGAACGAGGCGACGATCGTCGCGGCGAAGCCGATGGCTACACGCGCGGTTCTTCGACCTAACATGGCGGTTCCTTTCTGTGACCCGCTGGTTAAGGAAAGCTTCCTTAGGGTAGGGCAAAAGCGGACTTTAGGTCTAGATACAGTTAAGTGACCGTACGACTACCGACAGCGGGCGAAATGCTCGAAACCCAGAAAGGTGCACAGAACCGGACAGTGCACGGCCTTGGGCGCGAGCGTGCGGCGGGAGGGCTGGCGGGCCGGGAACGGCTCGGCAAGGCTACTCAGCGACGGAACCGGGTTCGCGCCCCCAACCGCACGCCGGAAGCACGCTCAGCGCACGACGGGCGAGCGCACGACGAACGACGGACTGGCAGGCAGGCGGGTACGGCGGACAGCCACGCGGCACGCGGACAAGCCAACGGGCAGGCGGGCGTGACGCGGCTGGCGGGCAGGCGGGCTGGCGGGCAGGCGGGCTGGCGGGCTGGCGGGCGTGACGCGGCTGGCGGGCTGGCGGGCAGGCGGGCAGGCGGGCAGGCGGGCAGGCGGGCAGGCGGGCAGGCGGGCAGGCGGGCAGGCGGGCAGGCGAAGCGTGACGCGGCGAGGTAGCGGCGGCGGGTCGGGCTGACGGGCGGCGAGTTCTGCGGCGGAAGCGGCGAGGTCCGAAACGAAAGGCGAGAGACCGCGGACGCGAGCACCCCCCGAAGCTCCCCCACCGCCGCGCCCCCCACGGGTGACCTCTGCCGCGTAAGGCGTGGTGGCACGCGGAGCCGCCCCTCAATCCCCACCCACCAGACGCCTTGCCCACGACAGTCCCCACGCACTCAAGGCGGCGGAGCGTGCCACCACGCCCAGCGGCAAGCGGGCCGAAGGCCCGGAGGCGAGGCCGCCCAACGGGCGAGCCGCATCGCGAGCGAAGCGAGCCATACGTACAGGGCGGTTGGTCGTCCGGCGGACTGACCGCTCGGACTTTCCAACCGCCCTGTACTCCCCCCGGTTTGGTTCCCCCGCGCGTGGCTCGGACTTTCGTCGCGATGACGCTGCGTACCTAGATAGTTACACTCGGCCGATCGTCCGTCAAGGGGAAATCCGAAAAGATCGAAAGTTTCTGCGTTCGTGCGATTTCATCGCAAAACGCCACCAAGTGAGCGCACGCATGCTACGCAAATCACCACAAAAGCTCGATCGGCCGGCCCGGTGCCGCCCCGAAAGGACGGCCTCCGCCCTATGCCGTCGAGGCTTGGAAGAACTCGCCGAACCCTGTCGCGACAACGGGTCCCGTCGCGTCGGCCGACACGAAGGCGGCCTGTCCGGGGAGCAGCGTCAGGGCCTGCACGCCGTCATCGAAGCGCACTTGTCCCGACCAGCACAGCAGGATCCTCGGTCCGCCGTTGAGCAGCGTGACCGACTCGCGCAGTCCGCCGACGGCGCCGTGGGTGAGCCTGAACTCGGGCATCGGCGTCGGCCATTCGCGCACTCCGGGCGTGACCTCGACGGCGGCGACGCGTGGCTCGGGCAGGACCTCGTAGCGCAGGACCCGCAGGAGTTCGGGCACGTCGACGTGTTTGGCGGTCAGCCCGCCGCGCAGCACGTTGTCGCTGGCCGCCATGATCTCGACGCCGACGCCGCGCAGGTAGGCGTGCGCGTTACCCGCGGGCATGTAGATCGCCTCGCCGGGCTGGAGCACGACGTGGTTGAGCAGCAACGCCAGCAGCACTCCGATGTCGCCCGGGTACGCCTTCCCCAGCGACGCCGCCATCGCGTAGGTCGCTCCCCCGGGGCCTTCGCCGGCGAGCTGCGCGCATTCGGCGACGACCTGGTCGAGCAGTGCCCCACGCAGCGTCTCCGGGACGGTCATGACCGTCGCGACCGCTTCGCGCAGCGCCTGTGCCGGGTCGTCCTGACGCAGCAGTTCGATGGTCCCCGTCAGCGCCGGCACGTTCAGCCGCGAGAGCAGTTCGGCCGACTCGGCCGGGTCGCGGAAACCGCACAGGCACTCGTATTCCGAGACCGCGCACAGCAGTTCGGGCTTGTGGAAGGGATCGACGTAGTTGCGGACGGTCGCGTCGGCGGGGACGCCCTGCGACTCCTCGTCGTCGAAGCCCGCGCGGGCCTGCGCGGCGTCGGGGTGTGCCTGGATCGACAGGGGGGCCTCGGCGGCCAGAACCTTGAACAGGAAGGGCAACCGCGCCCCGAAGCGCCGGACGTTCGCGGCGCCGAGGACCCGCTCGGGGTCCTCGGCGATCACGTCGGTGAGCGTCCGGCCGTCCTCCACAGTGGACGGATCACCGGGATGCGCCCCCATCCACAGTTCCGCCTCCGGACCCTCGGTCGGGATTCGGCGGCCCTGCACCGCGGCGATGGCGGTGTGCGAGCCCCAGGCGTACGGGCGGATCGGATTGCGCAGCAGTTCCACGGTTCTTTCGTCCTCCGGCGAGCGTCCAAGGGGTGAACGGACTACTTGGCGGCGGCGTCCGCCCGATCGATGTCCGGTTCGAGGTAGATGACTCGCGCGATCGGCACGGCGGCGCGCACGCGCGCCTCCGCCTTGTCGATCCCGCGTGCGATCTCGGCGGCCGTCTCGTCATGGCGTACCGCGATCTTCGCGGCGACCATGAGTTCCTCGGGCCCGAGGTGCAGGGTCTTCATGTGAATGATGTGGTCGACCTCTTCGCCGACCAGGGCGTTCTCGATGGCCTTGACGTGCTCGTCGGTCGCCGACTCGCCGAGCAGGAGACTCTTCGTCTCCAGCGCCAGGATGATCGCGACGATGACCAGCAGCACACCGATCGCAACGGTGAAGATGCCGTCGTAGATCCCGTTCTCGGTCACCAGCGTCAGCCCGACACCGAACAGCGCCAGGACCAGACCGACCAGCGCCGCCAGGTCCTCCAGCAGCACGACCGGCAGCTCGGGCGCCTTCGCGTTGCGCACGAAGGACTTCCACGAGGACTTGCCGCGCACCGCGTTGGACTCCACGATCGCGGTCCGGAACGAGTAGGTCTCCAGCGCGATCGCGATGGTCAGCACCACCAGCGGCACCCACCACCACTTCGACGCGAGGAGGTCGTTGGGGTGACCGTCCAGCGTCTCGGTGATCTTGTGATAGCCCTCGTAGACCGCGAACAGTCCACCGACGCTGAACAGCACGATCGAGACGATGAACGCGTAGATGTAGCGTTCACGACCGAAGCCGAAGGGGTGTTGGGGCGTCGCCTTGCGCGTCGCGCGCTTGCCGCCGACGAGCAGCAGCGCCTGGTTACCGGAGTCGGCGACCGAGTGAATGCCCTCGGCCAGCATCGACGAGGAGCCGGTGAGTGCGAACGCGACGAACTTGGTGACCGCGATCCCAGCATTCGCACCAAGTGCGGCCACGATGGCCTTGGTGCCGCCGCCAGCGCTCACGTGTTGTCCTCCATGACGTTGCTCAGTTCCTTCATCTCCGACACGGCGGGCACCGACATCGGGTCCAGCCCGTGCGCGAGCGCCAGGTACACCGACGCGAAGTCGGGCACGGCGACCAGCGACGCGAGCCGCTCCAGCGCCGAGGCTCCCTCGGCGTTGATGACGTCGCATCGTATGCCACGGCGCCCGGTCAGTTCGACCACGGCGTCGGCCCGCTTGGAGTCCTTCGGCGTGCCCGACTCGTCACCGTCGAGGCCGTCGTCGCGCAGCAGCACGATCCGCAGCCGCGTCGACTCCGGCTCGTCCTCGGGGTCGGCGAAGATGTCGCGGTCCTGCTCGGCGAGGGTGCCGAACACCCCGTCGAGGAGGCCGACCCGGCCGCGGCCGGCCTCGCCGAGCTCACCGGCGAGCACCGGGTAGCGGGCGTTGGCGGCGAGCATGTCGCCGAAACGGCGGGCGGCCACACCGGCGAGCGGAGACGAACCCCACACGACCGGGATGGAGTTGGCCAGGTCGAGGGCGAGCGATTTGGCCGGGTTGACGAAGGGCTCGGCGCCGGGCTTGCAGCGTTCGGCGTCGGCGTCGAGACGTGCGGCGGTCTCGGCGATGTCGGCCTCGTTGAGGCGGATCAGCCCGAAGGACTTCGCGGCCATCAGGACCGGGATCGTCAGCGCCCACAGGCTCATGCGGGCCGGTGCCCGGCGCGGGACCGGGATGTAGGGCGCGCGGGCGCGCTCGGCGACGGCCTGCAGTTCGGTGTCTGGCGCGCCGATCGCGACGAGGCGGGCGCCGCGGCGGGCGGCGGCCTCGGCGGCGGCGAGCGCCTCGGGGCTGCGGCCGGACGCCGACACGGCGATGACCACGTCGGCGGCGCCGACCCAGCCGGGGATGCCGGCGCTGCGGTGGGCCACGACCGGGACGGGCGCGCGGGGTCCGGCGACCGTCGAGAGGATGTCGCCGGTGCGGGCGGCGGTGCCGACGCCGGCGACGACGACCGCGCGGGGGCGGCCCTCGTCGGCGAGCGACACCAGGTTCGCCTCGGCCGCCAGGGAGGCGGCCTCCCGGAGCTGCGGTCCGGCGGAGGCGAGCGCGCGCAGCGCGTCGCCGGGGTCGCCGGCGGCGATGGCCTCGGCCGAGCCGAGGCGGTCCTCGTCGACCCGGCACTGGCCGGTGACTCCGGCGGTGCCGTCGTCCATGCGCTTGCTCACGCGGCGTCTCCGGGGTTCTTCGGGCCGGCCACGGCCTCGTCGAGGAGCAGGACGGGGATTCCGTCGCGGATCGGGAAGACCCGTGCGCACTCGGTGCAGGTCAGCGTCTGCGCGTCGGCGTCATAGGTCAGTGGCGCGTGGTGCTCGTCCGGGCAGGCGAGGACCTCAAGAAGTTTCGCGTCGAGTGTCACTATGGCTCCTTAAACCTGTGGTTCGTGTTCAGCCGCGGACGATGGCCAGCACCGCGTCGCGGAGACGCTCCATGCGCTCGGGGGTCGACGCTTCGACGTTGAGACGCAGCAGTGGCTCGGTGTTCGACGCGCGCAGGTTGGCCCAGGCTCCGTCGGTCATGGTGATGGTGAGCCCGTCGAGGTGGTCGATCTTCTCGCCGGCGAAGGCCTCCTCGACGGCGGCGAGGCGCGCGGCCTGGTCGTCGACCGTGGAGTTGATCTCGCCGGAGGCGACGTAGCGCTCGTAGTCGGCGGCGAGCTCCGAGAGGGGCTTGTCGCTGCCGCCGAGGGCGGCGAGGGTGTGCATCGCGGCGAGCAGGCCGGTGTCGGCGAACCAGAAGTCGCGGAAGTAGTAGTGCGCGGAGTGCTCGCCGCCGAAGATGGCGTTGGTGCGGGCCATTTCGGCCTTGATGAAGGAGTGGCCGACGCGAGTGCGGACGGGGGCGCCGCCGTTCTCGGTGACGATCTCGGGGACCGCGCGCGAGGTGATCAGGTTGTGGATGATCGTGGCGCCGGGGTCGCGGGCCAGTTCGCGGACGGCGACGAGTGCGGTGATCGCCGAGGGCGAGACGGGGTCGCCGTTCTCGTCGATGACGAAGCAGCGGTCGGCGTCGCCGTCGAAGGCGAGGCCGATGTCGGCGCCGACTTCGACGACCTTCTTCTGCAGGTCGACGAGGTTCTTGGGTTCGAGGGGGTTGGCCTCGTGGTTGGGGAAGGTGCCGTCGAGTTCGAAGTACATCGGGACGACGGTGAAGGGCAGGTCCTCGAAGGCGGTGGGGACGGTGTGGCCGCCCATGCCGTTGCCGGCGTCGACGGCGACGGTCAGGGGGCGGATGCCCGACAGGTCGACGAGGGTGCGCAGGTGCGCGACGTAGTCGGCGAGGAAGTCGCGTTCGGTGAGGGTGCCGGGGGTGTCGGCGGTGGTGGGCTCGGCGCCGTCGAGGATCGCCTGGGCGCGGTCGCGGATGTCGGCGCCGCCGGTGTCGAGGCTGACGGGCCGGGCGCCGGCCAGGCAGGTCTTGATGCCGTTGTACTCGGCGGGGTTGTGGCTCGCGGTGAACATCGCGCCGGGGACGTCGAGGCTCCCGGAGATGAAGTAGAGCTCGTCGGTGGAGCAGAGTCCGGCGAAGACGACGTCGATGCCCGCGCGGGTGATCGCACCGGCGAAGGCCCGCGCGAGGCCCGGGCCGGTGTCGCGCATGTCGTGGGCGACGGCGACCTTGGTGGCGCCGTGGCCGCGGACGAGGTCCGCGAAGCCCGTGCCGAGGGCGGCGGCCGCCGCCTCGTCGAACTGGCCGGGGACGGTGCCCCGGATGTCGTAAGCCTTGACGATGCTGGCCAGATCCGGCACTGGTGCCCCTCCTGTGTCGCGTGGATGACCACAGACATCCTCCCTTGCCTGGCCGCGAGGGGTGAGCGCGGGTGCCGGTGCCCGGCGGGCGGGCACGGGCCGAAGCGAGCGTCGGCGCAGGTCGGGGGCGCGGGTCAGCGGTCGTCGACGATGCGCAGGTGGCCCCGGCGTCCGGTGTTGGCGTCGCGGGAGGGCGGCGCCTGCGGTGGAGGGGGCGGTGGGGGCGCCGAGGCCGACGCGCGCGCGGGCGCGTCGGGGAAGGGGAGCTCCGGGGGCGTCTCGTCGCGCGGGCGGGCGGCTTCGCGGACGGCCTCGGCGAGCGCGACGAGGTCGTCGGTGCTCGGTTCGGGGGTCGCGTACTCGCCTTCGTGGCGGACGAGATCCCAGCCCAGGGGGGCGGTCAGCCGGGTGGCGTGCGCCTCGCACAGGTCATAGGAGTGGGGCTCATCGGAGGTGGCGAGCGGACCGACCACCGCGGTGGAGTCCACATAGATGTACGTCAAGGTGGCGACCGCCGCTTCGCGGCAGCCGTTCCGGGAACACAACCGATGTGACCTCACGGCCCGAACGGTATCGCCCCGTGCTCCGCGGCCGCATCCGATATCGGTCCGACACGCCGAGCGGGCGCCGTGTAAGGCCGCCGAAGGCGCCGGATCTAGTCTTGCGACATGACCCGAGGACCCCGACCCGCGCGACGCGGGCACCGCGACCGGCGCGGCCGTGGGCTGCGTGGTCGCCTGGTGCCCGCGTCGGTGCCCATGGCCCGCACGCGAGCCGAGACCTTCGACGAGTTGGTGCTGTCGGCGGTCGATCAGTTGGAGCGGCACCTCGTCGGCCGCGATACCGATGAGCATCGCAAGGCCGCGCGGCGGTTGCGCGAGGTCGAGTTCGCCGTCGAGGACGTGCCCGGCGAGTTCAACGTGTACGACACCGACGTGCTGGAGGACGGGCAGGTCCCCTTGGCGCGTCTGTTGCCTGCGCAGCCGGGAACCGCGGGGGCGCTGCCGCGGATCGTGCTGTACCGCAGGCCCCTTGAGCTGCGCGGTGACGGAGACGAGCTGGCCGCCCTGATCAAGGACGTGCTCACCGAGCAGGTCGCCAATCTGCTGGGCATCGACCCGTCGGACTTCGACCCGCCGGAGTAGCGGCCGAGCCACCCCGGTGGATCTCGGTCACGCCGCCTGGGGCGTCTGTTCGGTTTCCAGTACCGGTGCCGGGGTCACGACCTGCATGACCGGCGCGGTGGACTGCGCCGCAGCGGCCGCGGCGGCGAGTCGTACCTCATTGGCGCGCCTTTTGATCTTTCGCCGTTCCCGTTCCGACATGCCACCCCAGATACCGAAACGTTCATCGTGCTGCATCGCGTACTCAAGGCATTCGGTCGTCACCTCGCAGCGCGAGCAGATTCGTTTGGCCTCACGTGTCGAGCCCCCCTTCTCCGGGAAGAACGCCTCCGGGTCGGTCTGCGCGCACAACGCGCGCTCCTGCCACTCGGGGACGCTTCCCAGCAGGTCGGCCAGGATGTCGTGGCCGTCCATTATGTACGCCTCCTCGCTCACCTATCGGCGGTAATTGGCGCCAACCCCCCGCTGTTGCCGGAACCGCCGAGAGTGACGACGGTCCACTGCGACGGGTTTCCGTCACACCCCTTTGATGAATTACACGCGTGTCATCCGTCCTTCGTCAAGCAGAACCTGGTAATAGACCCGTTCGGGCAGTCGAATTAGCAGATTTTGCTCAGCACAAAGCACGCTGCGACGTGTTGGCACCGACCGATAACGGACAGTAGTGCACTCGGGTGTCGGGGGGTTTGGTGGGGTGGGTGGGGCGGGAGTGAGACAGACGACCGGCCGTCCGCCTCCGCTCACGCCCCCCGGCTCGGCGAACAGGCGTGGGCACGAGCTGGAACCGGGCCTGGGTGCCGTCCGCCGCATCGTCTCCACCCGCACGTCGGGCGGCGACACGGTGGGGCTTCCGGTCCCGGCGGGGCGGCACGAGCGTTCCGGCGTCACCTTCCCGCACGGCCTCCCGCAGTGGCCCGGGCGGCGACATCACGGTGCTCGGTCCCGGCGGGGCGGCATGGGCGTTCCGGCGTCACCTTCCCGCACGGCCTCCCGCAGTGGCCCGGGCGGCGACATCACGGTGCTCGGTCCCGGCGGGGCGGCACGAGCGTTCCGGCGGGTCATCTCCCTGCGCGCCTCCGGCAACAGTCCGGGACACCACACGAGCCGCGGGACCCGAGTCCCAGAGCGAGCAGCCGGCGGCAAGCCCCCCACCCACAAAGAAAACCCCGGCCGCCAAGCGACCGGGGTTTCTCGTACCTGAACCCGAGCTCCAACCCTCGCGGACCGGCGGCTACGCCCCCGGCTGCTGCGGCGGGTTCGGCTTGCCGATGACCTGCGTGTGCTCGTCGTCCGGCTGGCCCCAGGCCGGCGGCTGCGGCGGCTGGGGGTTGCCCTGCGGGGCGGCGGGGGCACCGGACGTCGGTGCCGGGACGCCCGACGTCGGCGCGGGCGGGCCGGAAACCGGCGGCTGGCCGTAGGGGTTCTGCTGCGGCTGCTGCGGCTGCCCGATCATCTGCGTCGCCTCAGCCCCGTACTGCGGCTGCTGCGGCTGCTGCGGCGCCTGAGGCGGCTGCTGCGGGAACATCTGCGTCGCCTGGTCGTCCCCACCACCGTACTGCTGCTGCGGCGGCTGGGGCTGCCCGTACGCCGGCGGCTGCGGCTGCCCGTACGGCTGCTGCGGCTGACCCTGCTGGGGCTGACCCTGCTGCGGCTGCTGCGGCTGGCCGTACGCCGGCGGCTGCCCCTGCTGCGGCTGCTGTCCGTACGGCTGCTGCTGCCCGTAGGGCTGCTGTCCGTACGGCTGCTGCCCGTACCCGTACTGCGGCGCGACCGGCTTCGGCGGCTGGAAGTGCAGGTACACCTTCAGCACGACGAACAGCGCGACACCGATCAGGGCCATGCTGGTCAGGTGCCCGAGGACACCGACGATCAGTTCGCCGGCGTCGGCCGACGAACCGGTCTCGATGATCCGCACGACCAGGAAGATCAGGTCGAGCAGCAGCACCAGTCCGTACTCGATCAGCGCGACCAGAGCGAACGTCTTCGACTCGGCCTGCACCGGCTTCACGTGGCTCAGCAGGAGAACGGCGAGCACGGGACCGACGAGCACGACGGTGCTGCCGCTGATCTGCGCGCCGCTGGCCCCCGACGAGAAGGAGTCGGCCAGGAACACCCTGATGAGGTCGAGCAAGATGAACAGACCGGAGGCCGCGATCAGTGCGATGGCGATTATCGGACGCAACGGTTTCGTAGACACCGCCGCCGTGTCCTTATCGGCGGTATCGGTTGTCTGGGTTGTCACGATTCCTCCTCGGCGAGACCTGTGGTAGCGCTGAGCCTATCGGTCCACACCAACCCCGTATCCCCTTCGGGTCGGGGGTCGGCGAGACTATGCGCATGCATGTTGTGGTGCTGGCGGGCGGAATCGGCGGCGCGAGGTTCCTTCAGGGAGTCCGCGAACTCGGGGTCGAGGTGACCGCGGTGGTCAACACCGGGGACGACGTCACCATGCACGGCCTGCGGATCTGCCCGGATCTCGACAGCGTCATGTACACCCTCGGCGGTGGCGCCGACGCCGAGCGCGGCTGGGGCCGCACGGGTGAATCCTGGGTCGTCAAAGAGGAACTGGCCGCCTACGGCGCGGAGCCGACGTGGTTCGGTCTCGGCGACAAGGACGTCGCCACGCACCTGGTCCGCACGCGCATGCTCGCTGCGGGCAATCCGCTCTCGACGGTCACCGCGGCGCTCTGCGACCGCTGGAAACCCGGTGTTCGGCTCCTGCCGATGAGCGACGACCGCGTCGAGACGCACGTCGTGACGGGCGGACAGGCGATCCACTTCCAGGAGTGGTGGGTGCGGCATCGCGGGCAGATCCCGGCCGAGCGCTTCGTGTTCACCGGCGCGGCCGAGGCGAGGCCGGGGGCGGGCGTCCTCGACGCGATCGCGTCGGCCGACCTGATCCTGCTGGCGCCGAGCAATCCGGTCGTGTCGATCGCGCCGATCCTGGCCGTGCCGGGCATTCGCGAGGCGATGGTGGCGGCTTCGGCGCCGGTCGTGGGGGTCTCGCCGATCATCGGCGGCGCACCGGTCCGGGGCATGGCCGACAAGTGCCTCGCCGCGATCGATGTGGAGGTGAGCGCCGGCGCGGTCGGCGCGATCTACGGATCGGACCTGCTCGACGGCTGGCTCGTCGACGAGACCGACGCCGACACGACCGTCGAGGGCGTCCCGGTCCGTTCACGTCCCTTGTGGATGTCCGACACCGCGGCCACCGCCGCGATCGTGCGCGACGCCGTCGACCTGGCGGGCCTGTCGTGACGCTCGAAATCCTGCCGGTGCACGGGATCGGCGAGGTCGGCGAGGGCGACGACCTGGCCGCGCTGATCGCCGCCGCGGCACCGGATCTGGCCGACGGCGACGTCCTCGCCGTGACCAGCAAGATCGTCAGCAAGGCCGAGGGCCGGGTCACCGTTGGCGACCGGGAGGCCGCGATCGACGCCGAGTCGGCCGGGCTGGTCGCCCGGCGCGGGCCGACGCGGATCGTGCGGACCCGCCACGGTCTGGTGCTGGCCGCCGCGGGCGTCGACGCGTCCAATGTGGAGCCCGGCACGATCGTGCTGCTCCCGGTGGATCCGGACGTCTCCGCCCGCGAGCTTCGCCACGAACTGCGCGAGCGTTTCGGCGTCACCGTCGCCGTTCTGGTCACCGACACGCTCGGGCGGGCCTGGCGGCTCGGGCAGACCGACGTGGCGATCGGCGCCGCCGGCCTGGCGCCGATGCGCGCCTACGGCGGTGAGCTGGATCCCTACGGCAACAAGCTGACCGTGACCGCGCCCGCCATCGCCGACGAGCTGGCCGGGGCGGCGGATCTGGTGAAGGGCAAGACTTCCGGCGTTCCCGTCGCGATCGTGCGCGGGCTCGGCGAGTGGGTGACCGAGGAGGACGGTCCCGGAGCCGCCGCGCTGGTGCGGCCGGCCGCCGAGGACATGTTCGGCCTGGGCGCCGACGAGGCCCGCCGGGAAGGGCACCGCGAGGCGGTGTCGCTGCGCCGGTCGGTGCGCGACTTCACCGGTGAGGCGGTCGATCCGGCCGTGATCGAGCGGGCGGTGGCCGCCGCGCTGACCGCTCCCGCGCCCCATCACAGCGTGCCGTGGCGTTTCGTGCACGTGTCCTCGGTGGACCTTCGCGAGTCGCTGCTGACGGCGATGCGGGAGGCGTGGACCGCCGATCTGCGCGGTGACGGGTTCACTGAAGAGTCCATCACCCGGCGCGTGGCCCGCGGCGGGATCCTCTGGCGGGCGACGGAACTGGTGATCCCCTGCCTGGTGCGCGACGCCGCGCACGACTACCTCGACGAGCGTCGCGCCGACGCCGAACGCACCATGTTCCACGTCGCGATGGGCGCCGGTGTCGAGAACTTCCTGGTCGCACTGGCCGCCGACGGCGTGGGCTCGTGCTGGGTATCGTCCACATTGTTCTGTCCGGACGTGGTGCGCGGGATCCTCGATCTCCCCGGCGACTGGGAACCGATGGGCGCCGTCGCCGTCGGGTACCCCGCCGAGGCCGCGAAGCCTCGTCCGTCACGCCCCACCGGGGACTACCTGCTCCACAGGTGACACCCGTACTGTTTCCACGTAGCGTTTGGTATCAATGACACTCACCGACAGTGGCGGGAGGGTGCGGATGCGGCCACCGGAACATGCGGTCGCCATCGTGCTGAATGTGGACGGTCGCCAGACCGGGCTCGGGTTCCTCATCGGGCCGAGGGAACTGGTGACCTGCGCGCACGTGGTCAACACCGCGATCGGGCGGAAGCGTTCGGACCGTTCCCCGCCCGACGCTCCACTGCGGGTGCGCTTCCCTTTCGCAGCGGGCAAAGGAGACGTGACCGCCACGGTCGGCGCGTGGTTCCGTTCCGACGGTCCCGGTGACGCCGACCTGGCGATCCTGACACTCCCGCCGGGCGTCACCGACGGTCTGGATCCCCTCGCCCTGGCCGATCGGGCCGACAGCGGAATAGACGTGCAGATGTGCGGCCCCTCGACGCATGGTCTGCAGCACGTCCGCGGTCTCCTCGTCGGGCAGGCCGGTCTCGGCCGTCTCCAGATCGACCAGAACCGCGGCGGCGCCTACCGGGTCGTGCCCGGGTTCAGCGGCGGACCGGTGTGGCGGCAGTCGACCGGTGAGGTCGTCGGCGTCCTGCGCGCCGCCACCCTCGAAGAAGGCGCCTCGGCCGCCGAGTGCATCGACATCGCGGTGCTGCATCGCCTGCGCGCCGGGCGTTCCCACGTCCAGGAGCGGCCGTCCCCGGGCGCCCGCCATCCCACGATCCTCCAGCTCGGCGGGACCCGGTTCACCCGGCACGACCGGACCACCGCGTCCCTCCTGGCCGAGGCGATCCTGACCGACCTCGCGCGGCTCGAACACGAACACCGGCTGCGCCCGAACCTGCTCGTCGTCGGCGGGGACCTCACCGAAGGCGGGCGTCCCCCGGAGTTCGGCGTCGCCGAACTCTTCCTCGCACGCATCGCCGAGACCCTCGACCTGGCGCCCGACCGGATCGTCCTCGTCCCGGGTCGCACCGACGTGAACACGCGACTGTGCGAGGCCTATTTCGCGCGCTGTGAGGAGTACGACGAGGAGCCGATAGCCCCGTACTGGGAGAAGTGGGCGCCCTATTCGGCGCTCCTGGAGAAACTCACCGGCCGTCCGCTGTCACGGGCCGAACCGTGGTCGGCGCTCGCCCTGGCGCATCCGTCCGTCGCGGTCACCGCGCTGAACTCGACCTACGGTCTCAGCCACCTCCCGAACGCCTGCGAAGGCGTCTACGGTGAGGCCCAGCTGCGCTGGATCACCGCCCAGTCCCAGGAAGCGCGCGTGGCACCGCACATCGTGGTCAGCCATCACGCGCTGCTGGCCGCGCCTCCGTCGCGCGACCCGGAGATCCAGCGGGTGGCCCGTCTCCTGCAGGCCGGCACCGACCTGATCCTCGCCGGTGAGATCGACGCCCGCGTCCCGCCTTTAGACCACGGCGGACCGACGCCCGTCCTGACCGTCACCGGCCGCGACCGCTACCACCTCATACACATCGAACCCGACGGCATCGACGTCTACGCCCGCCGCCGCGACGGCGGTGAGCGCTTCGTCGGTGACACCGGGATCGACCCCGACGGCGACGACTGGCGCCTGCGGCTCACCCGGCGCACCGCCACCCAGGCACCACCCCCACCGCCTTCCACGAGCGACCCGAAGCCGCCGTCGCGGCTGACCGAGAACCTTCGGCTGGTCCTGGAGGCCAGCGAGCTGCGGGACCCCGACGCGCTGTTCGTGTCCCACGAACCCGACGACGCCAACGGTTTCGCCTACCTGCGCGCCATCCGGCGCCACGACTTCGGCGACGGCCTCGAACCGGCCGGGGAATACCTGATCGGCGTCCTGTCCGCGCCACCCGACCGCGACGACCTCGACCGCTTCCGCACCGAGGTCATCGACCTGTTCCGCAGCCCCGGCAACCCCCCACCGGCCCGCCTGGTCTACTTCGGGCAGCTCGCCGAGGCCACCGTCGTCTCCTACGCGCAACGCCTCGGCATCCACGTCGAGAGCTTCCAGCGCTTCCAGCGCGGCTGGGACCCCCGCCGCTTCGTCGCCTGGCAGGAAGTCGACCTCGCCGGCGACCGCCGCTACCCACCACAGCTCTACATCCCCCAGGGCTTCCAGGAACTCGGACCACGCGGGATACCCGTCGACGAGCTCGGCCGCGACAGCGACACCGACCGGCAGGGCCTTCCCGAACGGGTCGCCGGGTGGCTGCGCGAGCCCTACGGGCACCTCATCGTGGTGCTGGGCGCGGCGGGGTCGGGTAAGACCTTCTTCCTGCGGACCCTCGCCCGCGAACTGTCCCATGTGGACTCGCCGGTCACGCCGATCTACCTCCCGGTACGGGATCTGGACCGGCTGCCCGAGATCGACGAGGTCGTCGCCGCCTACCTGACCAGGGCCGGAGAAGAACGGCTCAACCCGACCCGCTTCAACTACCTGCTCAAAGAAGGCCGCATCGCCCTGCTCCTCGACGGACTCGACGAACTCACCGCCCAGTCGAGCTACGAGCGCGCCATCGGGCACCTGCGCGAGATCGGCTCGAAAGCCGAACGGCTCGCCAAGATCGTCGTCACCGCACGGGATGTGGAGTTCCTGTCGAACTCCGCGGTCCTCGACGCCCTCGGCGGCACCAGCGCGGTCACCGAAGGACGCCGGGCACTGCGGATCGCGGAGTTCTCCAGCGCCCAGATCGAGGAGTTCCTCACCCGCCTGCTCGGCACGCCGTCCGACGCCCGCCGCCGCATCGAACTACTCGGCGGCCTTGGTCAACTGCCCGAGGTGGCGCGCAACCCGCGCATGCTGTCCTTCATCGCCGAGATCGACGAGGAACGCCTCCTACAGGCCAAACGCGCCAGCGAGGGACACCTCACCGGCGCCGACCTCTACCAGCAGGTCCTCGACCAGTGGATCACCGGCGAGGTCAACCGGCTCACCACGCGCAGCCAGGTCCCGCCCCTCAACGCGACCGAACTCTGGCAGGCCGTGCGGACCCTCGCACTGCACCTGTGGCGCACCGACCGCGAACACGCCACCATCGACGACCTCGGCCTCGCCGCGGCCGCACTGTCCCAATTGGACGGCGACACCGGCGGCGGCCCACGGCCCGAAGCCGACGTCCGCGTCCACCAGCTCGGCGCCGGCAGCCTCCTCGTCCGCCACGAGGACGGCGAACTCGGCTTCATCCACCGCTCCATCCGCGAATGGCTCGTCGCCAAGGCACTCTCCCCGCTCCCCGAACACGGCCCGGCCGCTCCCCTGTCGCTGCACCGGGTCACCAGCCAGACGGCCCACTTCCTTTGCGAGATCAACGGACGCGTCGCCGTGTGGGCCTGGATCGACGGCCTCACCGGCATCGCCACCCCGACCGCCATCGCCCAGGACAACGCCCTCGCCCTGCAACGCTTCGTCGGGCGACGGCCGCCGATGAACCGGCCCCAGCTCGCCGACGGCGATCCCTCCGACGCCGACCCGCACGACCTGACGACCCGCTACCTCGGCGCCGACCTGCGCCTCTACGACCTGCGCGCCCAGCAGCTCACCGGACAGGACTTCACCGACGCGCTCATGGACAACGCCGACATGTGCGGCAACGACCTGACCGGCGTGCGCTTCACACGGGTCCGGCTCACCGGGGCACAGTTCGTCGGCGCCAAACTCACCGACGCCAGTCTCGTCGAGGCCGACGCGACCGGCGCGAACCTCAACGGCGCCGACCTGTCCCGCACCCTGCTCGACCGGACGATCCTGCGACGGGCCTCGCTGCTCGGCGCCACCGTCGATCCGGCCGCGCTCGCCAAGGCCGACACGACCGGGGCCGCGACGCCGAACACGCCCCTGTCGGTGCAGTTCCGGCCGTCCAAGGTGGGCGAGGTCGCCGCGATCGACCCGAGCGGCGGGCTCGTGGTCTCCGCCGACAAGCACGGCTGGCTGCACCTGTGGGACCTGGAGATCGGCACGCCCATCCGGCAGTGGAAGGCCCTGACCGGCCCGGTCCGCGCGCTGAGCTGGTCCCCCGACGGGCACCACGTCCTCGCGGGCGGAGACGGCTCATCGGTCTCCGACGCGCTCGTCGGCGAAGTCCTGATCCGCTGGAACGACGGCGGTCCCGTGACGGCCGTGGCGTGGTCGCCGCAGCCGAACCGCCTGGCCACCGCCGGTCCACAGGGGACGGTGTCGATCCGCTCCGCGGACTCACTCGACGCCGTTCACGTCGTCCGTCCCCTGCCGAGGGTCCGCGCCATGACCTGGTCACCCGACGGCGCGCACCTCGCCGTCGGCGGCGACAACACGATCGTCGTCCTCAAACCCGGCGACGCCGAACCCCTCGCCCGCTGCGAGGCGCTCAGCGACGTCAAGGTCCTCGCCTGGTCCCCCGACGGGCGCCTGCTCGCCTCCGGACACGGCGACGGGACCGTCGAGACCTGGTCGGGCTCCCGCTTCCTCAGTCAGGACACCGCCCACGCCCACCGCGCCGCCGTGCGAGCGCTGGCATGGACGCCGGACGGCACCGGCCTGTTCTCCGGCGGCGACGACGGCTGGGTCCACAAGTGGCACACCTGGCGGCTGCGCGACGCCGGGCACGTCGAGCACAGTTCGCCGACGATTCGGTCGGCGGTGCGCTCACTGTCGATGTCCGCGGACGGCACGAGACTGGTCACCTCCGGAGGCGCCGACGGGATCCGCGTGTGGAATCTCGACGAACAGAACCGCCATGTGTGGCAGCGCCGGGACAAGGCCGAAGGCGCCACGGCGGCGCGCCCGGACTGGATCCGGACCGCGTCCTGGTCGCCCGACGGCACCCACATCGTCTCCGGCAGCGAACGCGGTGAACTGCGCATCTGGGATCTCCGCAGCGGCGGCACGACCCACAAGCGCCGCCAGTATCCGCAGGCGATCCTGGCCGCCGACTGGGGCGGCGACGGCACGAAGCTCGCCACCGGCGGCAACGACGGCGTGATCGCGTTGTGGCAGAACACCCTCAAGCCGGAGCCCTCGTGGGCCGGCGGAGCCTGGGTCCGGGCGGTCCGCTGGTCGCCGGACGGCGCCCTCCTGGCGACCGGCAGCGACGACGAGTACGTGCACGTCTGGGATCGCGCGCGCCGGGATCCGTTGCACCGCTGGCGTTTGGGCGGCCGGGTCCGCGACGTCGTGTGGTCCCTCGACGGGCACCGCGTGTTCGCCGCCGGGCTGGCCGGGGCGATGGGCTGCTGGAACGTCGAGGGCGGCCGGACGGTGTGGCGGAAGTCCACGATGGACCACACGGTCTGGGCGCTGTGCGTGACCGAGACCCTCGTCCTCACCGGCGATTCGGCGCGGATGCTGCGGCTGCACTCCGCCGACGGCGGCACCGAGATCGCCGCGTGGGAGGCCCACGCCGGTTCGGTGACGGCGGTGGCCTGGAACGCGTGGGAGCACCAGATCGTCTCGGCCGGAACCGACGGCATGGTGCGGATCTGGGACCCGAACACCCACGCCGTGCTGTGCGAGTGGCTCGCCCACGCGGGCTGGATCACGTCGCTGTCACTGTCCCCGGACGGGCGGCACCTGCTCACCAGCGGCGACGACAACGTCCTGCGGGTCTGGCACGCCGGCACGGGTGAACCGGTCGCGACGCTGGTGCCGCTCTCCAACGGCCGTGAGGCGGTCTTGTACGGCGACGGCTTGACGTACAAGCTGAACGGGAACGCCGACGGGCGATTCTGGTACGCCGGGGCGCAGGTCCGCTTCGAGGCGACCGAGGCCGACGAGTACGTGCCGGACCTCGTGCGGGTGCCGGAGAACCACCCGATCCTGTAGGCAGGCGTGGAAGGGGACGCATGGGGGCCGAGCGAGCGGTGGCGAGGATCCTGCGCGCCGACGGGAGAACGGCGGGACTGGGATTCCTGGTCGCGGGCGGACGGCTCGTCACGTGCGCGCACGTGGTGAACACCGCGCTCGGCAGGGGTCGCCGGGAGACGGACCGTCCGGAAGGGACGGTCCGGCTGCGGTTCGCCTTCGCCCCTGCGGAAGACCAGACCGCGACGGTCACGGCCTGGGGCCCCGGCGAAAGCTGGACCCCGGACGTCGACCTGGCGATCCTCGCACTCACCGGCGCACCCCCTCCGGACCTGCCGAGTCTCACCATGGCCGCCGCCATGCCGGAGTCGAGCGCGCGGGTACAGCTGTGCGGACCCGACGGCGAGGACCGCGTCAAGCACGTCGCCGGGACGCTGCTCGGCGCCACCGGACGCGGGCTGCGGCAGATCGACCAGTCCCGTTCCGGTGCGCACCAGGCGTCCGCGGGCTTCAGCGGCGGACCGGTGTGGCTGGCCGGAAACGGCGATGTCGTCGGCGTCATGCGGGCGGCTCGCGGTGACGAGGGCATCGACGTCGACTGCCTGGAACCGGGATGGGTGCGGGAGAACCTGCGGCCGCGGAAGCCCGCCGGCGTCGTCGACGTCCTGCAGATCGGCCCGCTTCGGCTGGACGAGGACACGGCGGCGCAACGGATCGAGAGCCTGTGCGCGGAGGTCGCGGCGACCTGCGCCGGAAGCGACCTCGCGCCCGACGCGATCGTGTTCTGCGGCGATCTGACGGCGAACGCGAGGCTGGCGGAGTACCGCCGTGTCGCCGAGCTCGTCGTCAGACTGACCGGCCTTCTCGGGCTGCCCGAGGGCCGCGTGCTGACCGTTCCCGGGCCCGGTGATGTCAACAAGGCCATGTGTGAGTCGCACTTCATGGAGCAGGCTGCCATGGAGGCCGAACCGGTGCCGCCGTACTGGAAGAAGTGGCACCAGTACTCGGCGCTCCTGTCCGAACTGGACGGTGAGCCGCTCGACCGGGCTCTACCGTGGCGGCTGCTGGCGATTCCCGAACTGGAACTCGTCGTCGCCGGACTCAACGCGACCATGGCGCGGTCACATCTCCCGCAGGACGCTCGCACGGAGTTCGGGCCGGGCCAGTTCGCCTGGTTCGCCGGGCAGCTCGCCGACGCGCGATACGCGGGCTGGAAACGGATCGCGGTCGCCCACGACACCGTCGCCGAGTCGGAGCGGGCGGAGTTCACGCGGCTGTTCGCCGGAAGACTGGACCTGCTGCTGACCGCCGCACCCGAGGCCGAGGACCTCGGCGAGGTCCGCGTCGTGGCTCCGGTGGGCGATTTCCGGATCCTGCGGCTGGTCAAGGAGGCCGGTGAGAACATCACCGAGGTCGGCGACACGTTCGTTCTCGGACGGCAGGCGCAGATCGCCCCCGCGCCCGCGCGCGTCACCGAGGACCCGTTCATCGAACGGGTGATCACCGCGCTGGAGTTCGAGTACCCCGACGCCTGGTTGCGGCCGGTCACGCACCTGCCGGTTCCGTTCGTGCGGGTCGTCAACCGTTACCGCAGCGGCGATCGGCTCATCCCGAGCTACGAGCTGCTGGTCGGCGTGGAACCTCGTGAGGCGACCGTCGAGCGGATCGGGGAGTTCAGCCGCCTGGTGGACGGGTTCCGCGTTCCGGGGGTGAAGTCGGTGCACCCCTTCGTCTACTTCGGACGGCTGGCCTCCGAGGAGGCGCAGGCTTTCGGGCGGCTGCACCAGATCTTGCCGCAGAGCTTCCACGAGTTCCAGTTCAAATGGGATCCGCGGCATTTCACGGCGTGGCAGCTGGCGCAGTTGGACGCCGACGGCCGCTATCCGGCCGATCTGTACATTCCGCAACGGTTCACGGAGTTCGGGCACGGCGATGTGCGGCATGGGCCGAGGGTCGGCCTGACCGAGCGGCTGCTGGACTGGTTCGGGGAGGACCGCTCGCACCTGATCGTGGTGCTGGGCAACGCGGGCGCGGGCAAGACCTTCTTCATGCGGACCCTGGCGCGGGCGATGTCGGCCACCGAGGGCGCGCCGACGCCGGTCTACCTCCAGTTGCGGGACCTGGAGCGGATGCCGCTGCTGGACGAACTGGTCGCGAGGCAGTTCGCGAAGGCCCGCGAACACCGCCTGCCGGTCGACCACTTCAACTACTACCTGCGCGAAGGGCGGATCGCGCTGCTGCTGGACGGTCTCGACGAGCTGACCGTGCAGGGCGGCTGGGACAGGGCGGTCCGCCATCTCACCGAGATCCGCCAGAAGGTCACCGGCAAGGCGATGATCGTGGTGACGGCCCGCGACGAGGAGTTCCTGTCGCATCGGGAGATCGAGCGGGTGCTGCGGGAAGGCACGGGGTCGATCGGGCGCCGGGCCTTCAAGATCGAGGACTTCTCGCAGAGCCAGATCGAGCGCTTCCTCAAGCACCGGCTCGGTAGCGCGGAGGCCGCTCGCGAGCGCATGGACCTGCTGTCGAGTCTCGGCCCGATCCCCGACGTGGCGCGCAATCCGCGCATGCTGTCGTTCATCGCCGAGATCGACGCCGACCGGCTGGTCCGCGCGCGGGACGCCAGCGTCGCCGGGCTGATCACCTCGGCGGAGCTGTATCGGCAGGTGATCGAGCAGTGGAAGGACCGCGAGGAGGAGCGGCTGCGCCGTGACGACGAGCTGCCCGCACTGGATCGGGAGCAGTTGTGGTCGGCGGTGAGCCGGCTCGCGGTGAACCTCTGGCGGAGCGGACGGGAACGTCTGACGGTCGAGGAACTGGGTGACACCGCCGAGTTGCTGTCCCATGTGGATGCCGATGCGCAGGTGCACCAGATCAGTTCGGGGAGTCTGCTGATCCGCTACGAGGACGACCGGCTCGGTTTCATCCACCGCTCGATTCAGGAGTGGTTCCTGGCCGAGGCGATCGTCAACGACGAGGACGTGGCGGACGCCCTGGCCGCGCAACGGTTGTCGGATCAGGCGGCCAGGTTCGTGGCGGAGATGCGGCCGGACGTGGGGTTGCGAGCACCGGCGGGTTGGGGGGTGGAGGATCCGAGGGTCGGTGTCTTCCAGAGCAACGCGGGAAGTGTGAGCATCCACCTGCCACCTCGGCTGAGCACGCCCGACGCGCCGATCCTCGACTACACCGAGGCCGAGTTGACCGGGTGGGACGCGAGCCGGGTGGATGTCAGGGGCACGAGCTTTCAGGGGGCTCGGCTGGTCAATGCGGACTTCCGCGGGAAGGACTTGACCAGGGCCAACTTCACCGACGCGGTTCTGCACGGTGCCGACTTCTCCGGTGCGATCCTGCACGGCGCGATCCTCAGAGGAGACTTGTCCGGCGCGAAGCTTGTGGGCGCGGACCTGGCGGGCGCCGATGTGAGCGGCGCGAAGCTGAACCACGCGGCTCTGACCAACGCGAAGGTCGCCCCCGGACAGCTGGCGCGGGCGGAGACCTTCGGAGCGGCGCTGCCGGGCGTGCGGCCCGTTGCAGAGGTTCGGCCTTTCGCCCCCGGCGCGGTCGCGGCGGCGAATCCGCCCGGGACGGTCCAGGCCACCGGCAACGAACACGGCTGGATCCATCTGTGGTCGCTACCGGGGCTGCGTCCGATCCGGGGCTGGCGAGCGCTACCCGGTGAAGTCCGCGCGCTGGAGTGGTCCGCCGACGGATCCCACATCCTGACCGGTGGCGCCGGGCCGCTGAGCTGCTGGGAACCGGACGGCTCCCTCGCGTGGACGATGGGCGACAACTACGGCGATGTCCACCGGCTCTCCTGGAACTCGGCCGACGGCCGGATCGCCTGCACGACGGGCGCCAACGGACGCCTCGACGTCATCGACCGCGATCTGGAGGTCGTCCAGGACCCGTATCGGCTGCGCGCCATGGAGATCGCCGACGTCGCCTGGTCGCCGGACGGCTCGACCCTCGCCGTCGCCCCGGTCTTCAGCGAGGCACTGTTGCTGGGCACGGGCCCGAGGCTGAAGCGACACGCCTTCAGTGAGGTCGCCGCCCCTCTCCAGTCCCTCACCTGGTCGCAGGACTCGACGTCCATCGTGATCCAGGCGGGCGATCACACGATCGAGCTGGACCTCGCCTCGATGACCGGCGAGTACGGCCGCCACCCGTCCAGTCGCGGTTTCGAGGACACTCGGGGCGGGCACGAGCAGAAATCGATCCGCTCGGCCGCGTGGTCCCCTGACGGCACCGAAATCGCGTCCGCCGACGAGCACGGCCGCCTCTTGGTCTGGAAACCGCGGACCGGTGTGGCCGGTACGGTCCGCGAACGGGCGGCCTCCCGCGTTCTCCTGGACTGGTCACCCGACGGGAAACGTCTGGTCACGGTCGATCTGGACGGACGTCTCCGCAGCCTCTCCCGGGATGTCGCGGCACCGAGTGCGGTGCTCGACCGTCGCGAGTCGCTCTACGCCGTGCGCTCGTCCCCGAACGGCGAGAGCATCGCGACCGGCAAGGACGGCGGAGTCGAGCTGTACAGCGCCTCAACGCTGGCCCCGATCATGAGCTGGCGGCGCGGTGGCCGTGTCGCCGATCTTTGCTGGATCAGCCAGAACACGCTGGTCGTCGCGAATCGCAATGAGGTCTCCTGGCTGACAGTCGACGGCGGAACGAGGTGGCATACGACCTTCGCCACTGTTCCCACCGCCCTGCGACGTCGCCCCTACGACGCCCGTGTCCTCGCTGCCACGAGCGACGGGATGGTCTTCGCGCTGAATCCTGAGGACGGCGAGGTGGCGGCGGGCTGGAACGCCCACAACGGCCCGATCCGCAGCCTCTCCCACTCCCCGACCCGTGTCCTCCTCGCCACTGGCGGCGACGACGGCACGGTCAAGCTCTGGCGTGGCAACCACCTCCAGCACGAGTGGACCGCGCACGAAGGCCGCGTCACCGCACTCGACTACTCCCCCGACGGGCGTCACCTCCTCAGCGCCGGGGACGACGGCGTCCTGCGCATCTGGGAAGGCGTCACCGGCGAGCCGGTCACGACGCTGGTTCCGCTGGACGACGGCGGTTCGGCGGCGTTCACCGACAAGGGCTTCAAACTCCTCGGGGACCTCAACGGCGAGTTCTGGTACGCGTCGGGCCAGGTCGCGCTCGATCCTCTCGATCTGGCCCGATACGGCGATCTGCGGCGGCTGGGCGAGGACGAACCCCTCTGGGACTAACCCTTCCGCGCCCGGAGCCCCATCATCCCCAGCCCCGCCGCGACCGCCAGGACCACCGTCGCCACGACCGCGTACAGCTGGAATCCCGAGCCGACCGCGTCCCGCACGGCTTCGAGCAGGGCAAGTCCCCACGGCTCCGCCGTGTCGGCCGCGGCGGCGCCGTCGTGGACGCTGTCGAGGGCCGCGTCGGCGGCTTCCGGGGGCGTGGCGGGCGGGATGGCGTTCTCCAGCACGGTCCGGTAGACGACCACCGAGACCGCCCCGCCCACGGCGATTCCCATCGCCGTGCCGAGTTCGCCGCCGACCTCCTGGGCGGCGGCGGCCGAACCGGCCTGCTCGGCGGGTGCGGTGGAGATGATCAGGTCGCTGATGAACACGACCGCCGCCCCGAACCCGAAGCCCGTGATCGACAGGGCACCGATGATGACCGCGAGCGGTGCCCCCGCGGACGTCACCACGGCGACGGCGGCCGCGCCGATCGCCGCGACGGCGAGCCCACCCGCGACCACAGTGGACGGTCGCAGTCGGCGGGTGAGGACCGGGGCGAGCATGGATCCGGCGATGTTGACCGCGATGAACGGCAGTGTCCACAGCCCGGCCGCCAGCGGTGACAGGCCCGCCGACCACTGTGTGTACTGCGTGAACAGGTAGAACAGGCCGCTGACACCGATGCCGCAGGCGATCAGGAGCGCCAGGGCGGTCGCGGTCGGGCGGTTCGCCAGGAGTTTCAGGTCGAACAGCGGCTCGGGCAGGCGCCGCTGGCGGCGGACGAAGACGGCGAGGATCAGCAGTCCGACGGCGACGGCGGCCAGGTCGAGCGCGACGTTGCCGGAGTGCCCGGCGGCCAGCTCCTGCACGCCGTAGACGACGGCGAGCACGCCGGTGACCGACAGGGCGATGCTCGGGACGTCGAGCCGGATCCGCCCGGTGCCGCGGCGATCGGGCAGCAGGAAGGGCCCGGTGAGGACGAGCAGCGCCATCGGCGGCAGGTTGATCAGGAAGACCGAGCCCCACCAGAAA
Organism: Phytomonospora endophytica; assembly: GCF_014202425.1. Taxonomy (GTDB): domain Bacteria; phylum Actinomycetota; class Actinomycetes; order Mycobacteriales; family Micromonosporaceae; genus Phytomonospora; species Phytomonospora endophytica. Next base: position 47,057 of record NZ_JACHGT010000009.1, read on the forward strand.
CTCTCCAGCAGCGCGCCGCCGATGAGCGGGCCGACGGCACCGCCGACGGAGAAGGCGCTGATCATCGTCGCGATGGCCAGCCGGCGCTGGCGTTCGTCGTCGAACATGAGGCGCAGCAGGGAGAAGAGCGACGGCATGAGGGTCGCGCCGGCGATGCCCATGAGGGCCCGGGCGGCGATGAGCGTGCTCGCGTCGGGCGCGAGGGCCGCCGCGGCCGACAGCAGCGCGAAGGCGACCGAGCCGATCAGCAGCAGGCGCCGGGGGCCGACGCGGTCGCCGAGTCGGCCCATGGTGATGAGGAACCCGGCGATCAGGAAGCCGTAGACGTGCACGATCCACAGGGCCTGCGTCGCGGTGGGATCGAGGTCGGCGCTGATGCTCGGCATCGCGAAGAACAGCACGGTCAGGTCGGTGGAGAGCATCAGCATGGGCAGGACGAGCAGGGTGAGGCCGAGCCATTCGCGGCGGGTCGCGCGGCGGACGCGCGTGTCCTCGTCGGGGCGGTTCACGGTCCGGGTCCTTCCGGGCGAGTTACATTACATGTCGTAACGTAATGCTAGGTCTAACATGGAAGGATGTCCAGCCGACGTGTGGCGGCTCCTGAGCGCTCCGGCGGCGGGAGGCCCCGCGACCCCTACATCGACGAGGCCGTCCTCAGCGCGGCCCTGAGCGTCCTGAGCGAGGCGGGCTATCACGGCCTCAGCCTGGAAGAGGTCGCCCGGCGCGCGGGCACCTCGCGCCCGGCGATCTACCGTCGCTGGCCCGGCCGCACCCACCTCGCGCTCGCGGCCATCGCCTCCCGCCTCAACGTGCCCGCGCCCCCCGACGCGGGCTGCACGCTCTGCGATCTCGCCGAGGGCTTCAACGTCTTTCTCAGCGCCTACCGCACCATCCGGCCGGACGTGCTCAGCTCGCTGTACGCCGACTGTGCCGCCGATCCCGAGCTGCGCGGGCGCTACCTGGACACGGTCATCGAACCGTCCCGCCGGGCGGTGGGCCGCACCATCGAGAAGGCCATCGCGCGCGGTGACCTGCGTCCGGACACCGACGCCTCACTGCTGCTGGACCTGGTGGCCTCGCTGGTCTACTACCGCTCGCTGTTCGCCGACGACCACATGTCCGACGCCGAGGCGGAGAAGGCGATCGAGGCACTGCTGAGGGGCGCGGCGGTCGACTACGACGGACTGCTGGCACACGCCATGGCAGCGGAGGGGCACGAGGTCCCGCACGGGCACGAGGAGGGCTAGGCGGTCTCGCGCACGGCCTAGGCCTAGATCGTGTACTTGGCCGTGCGGCTGCCTGGAGAGTCTCACGGAAGGCCAACGACGAAGGCCGTTTCGGGCCTTGCGCGGAACCTGAGCCGCCCTACCCCTCGGCCTCCTCGTCCAGAAAGGACAACATCTCCTCGATCAACTCGGCGAGCTCCGTCTCCAGTGGACGCCGTGCCTCGATCGCGTCGCGCAGCCCCGGCCACGCCTGGAACGCCGGGGCGGTGCGCAGCGCCGCCGCCCGTACGACGAACTCGGGGTGTTCCAGGGCGCGGGTGAGCGTCGTGGGGAGGCGCGGGTCGCCCGCGGTGGCGGCGCCGAGTTCGGTCAGGGCGTAGAGGCCCGCCAGGATCCGGCGGGGTTCGGCCGCGGTGGCGTCGGCGAAGATCTCGTCGACGGTCCGGTGGTCGAGCAGGGTGTCCAGCGCCGTGGCGACCGGGCCGCCGGGCTCCTCACCGGTGATCACGACCGTGCGCAGGGCGTGCGGGTAGAACTCCAGCAGGTGCACCTGGACGGCGGCTCCGGCCGACCAGCTGAGCCGGCGGGAGTCGTGGTGGCGGCGGGGTTCGTCGGCGATCCTCGGCCAGCCTTCGGCGGCGGCGAGGTCGTGGAGTGGCGTCGCGGGGGCGCCGGCGCGGAGGACCCGCCGCCAATGGGAACTCGCGATGGTCACTCGTCCTCCTCCTCGTCGTCTTCGTCATAGGGCTCGGTCCCGGTCTGGCCGGGGAAGGCGTCTCTGTGCCTCATCTGTTCGGGGAAGCCGCCCATGCGCTGGACGCGTGCGCACATGTCGGTGAGTTGTTCGGAGGTGCCGGTCAGCAGGAGTTCGTCGCAGAGGAACTGGAGGTTGTACTGGAGGGCGGCGTCCCACAGGGCGGCGTGCACGACGTGGCTCGGATGGGCGGCCCATCGGCGCAGGCCGGTCAGTTTGTCGAAGTCGCCGTCCCAGAGCGCGGCGAGGACGCGCAGGAGACCGGCGATCTCGGCGGGGTTCCCGGCGGCGGCGAGGTCGGCTTCGAGGTCGGGGACGTCGGCCCACACGAAGCCGTCCATGGCGCAGGCGACGTCGGGCGGGAGGTCGAGCGGAAGGCGGGTCTCGTTGTGCGCGTTGGACCGTTCCATGGCCTCCAGGTGCGGGCTGGGACGGTAGCGGACGGACAGGACGAAGAGGTCGCGCTGGTGGACTTCGAGGGTGAAGTGAGAGCCGGAGTGCTTGGTGCGCCAGGACTGCGACCATGGCCGGCCGGGGTCGTGGATGGAGGCGGTGTCGCTCTGGAAGGCCGACATGGCGAGCATCCCGGTGCCTTCGGGAAGTGTTTTGGGCCAGGGATCGTCGAGGTGTCCGCTGCACCAGGCCCCGAAGTCGAGCATGCGGTTGAAGGTCATCGCGCGTTCGAGGTCGCGCATGTCGCCGATCTCGTGGCGGTAACCGATGAAGACGCGCAGTTCGCGGGTCAGGTCGACGCGCGTGAGGCCGGGCGAGGGGTAGTGGTGCTCGACGGCGGCGATGGCGGATTCCCCTGTGCCGAGGGGCATCCAGCTGAAGGGATGGAAGTCCCGGGAGGGAGCGAGCCAGAGCCGCCCGGCGGGTCCGGGCTCGGCGAGCCAGTAGGCGATGGCGGGGAGCCCGTGGAGGTCGGTGACGGAGGGCCCGACGGCGACCGGGATCTTGCCTTCGGCCTCGACGGTGAACGCCCGAAGTCGTTCGTCGTCGGGCGGGCCGGTGAGGGAGTCCTCGCCGGCATACCCGGAGCGCAGTTCGGCGGCTGCCTCGACGCTGCCGTTCTGGTCGAGCCAGGTGACCCCGCGCTCGTCGAGCGCGCGGCTGTCATGAAGGTCGCGCAACCACTCGGGCCGGTCGGCGAACCAGTCGAGTTCCGTTCGGGACATGCGGATGAGGCTATCGTCCACATGCGACAGCATTCGGGCCCGAAAGCAGCGCGCCGGGCCGGTCCCCGACAACTCTGGCGCGGTGGCCGCCGAAGCCGCCCCGCCGCCTCGACCAGGTGAGTGACCACCCGGTCGAGGCGGCGGAGGCGGACTCCGTGCCCAGCGGCGCCGGCCGCGTCGTGAACGGAGCGAGCTAGACCAGCGAGTCCTGCCACTGCGCGTGCAGATCCGCGTACCTTCCGCCTCCGTCGATCAGCGTCGACGGCGGGCCGTCTTCCACGATGGTCCCCTTCTCCAGGACGAGGACCCGGTCAGCGATCTCCACTGTGGACAGCCGGTGGGCGATCACGATGGCGGTCCGGTCGGCGAGGATCGTCCGAAGCGCGCGCTGCACGAGCCTCTCGCTGGGGATGTCCAGTGAGGACGTCGCCTCGTCGAGGATGAGGACCTTGGGGTCGGCGAGGAAGGCGCGGGCGAAGGCGACGAGTTGTCGTTGGCCGGCCGAGAGGCGTCCGCCGCGTTTGCGCACGTCGGTGTCGTATCCCTCGGGGAGGCCGGTGATGAACTCGTGGGCGCCGATGGCCCTGGCGGCTTCTTCGATCTCCCGCACGGTGGCGTCGGGTTTGCCGAAGGCGATGTTCTCGCCGATGGTTCCGGCGAAGAGGAAGTTCTCCTGGGTCACCATGGCCACGGCGCGGCGGAGGTCTGGTTCGGCGACGTCGCGGAGTGAGACGCCGTCGAGGGTGACGAGACCCGCGCTGGGGTCGTAGAAGCGGGAGACGAGTTTGGCGATGGTCGTCTTGCCCGCGCCGGTGGCTCCGACGAGGGCGACGGTCTGTCCGGCCGGGATGGTGAGGTTGAAGGTCGGCAGGACGACCTTGTCCTTGTGGTACCAGAACTCGACGTCGTCGAAGCGGAGTTCGCCGCGGGGGTTCGTCAGCGGCTTGGGCTCCACGGGTTCGGGCACGTCGGGCTTCTCGTCGAGGACCCCGGCGAGTTTCTCGAAGGCGGCGTTGGCCGACTGGAGGGTGTTGTAGAACATCGAGAGTTCCTGCATCGGGTCGAAGAACCGGCGCAGGTACAGCACGAAGGCCGCGAGGACACCGACGTCGGTCTGGCCGTGCAGGACCCGGTATCCGCCGTAGGCGAGTACGAGGGCCGTCGTGGCGTTCCCGATTCCCTTGACGCCGCCGGCGAAGAACGCCGACATGCGGTGCCCGGTGACGTTGCGGGCGCGGTTGTCCTCGTTGAGGTCGTCGAAGATGGTCTGGTTGCGGCGTTCCCGGCGGTAGGCCTGGACGGCGCGGACGCCGCCCATGGACTCCACGAAGTACACGATCACCAGGGCGATCGTTTCGCGCGTGCTGCGGTAGACGATCGCGGAGTTGACCCGGAACCAGTTGGACAGCCAGGCCATCACGGGGAACGACAGCAGCGCGACGAGCGCCAGCATCGGGTCCATCCACAGCAGGATTCCGGTGATGGTGAGGATGCTCAGCGCCGACAGGACGAGGTCGTTGAGGCCACCGTCGGCGAGTTCGCGGATGGCGTCGATGTCGCTGGTCATGCGGGCGACGACGCGGCCGGAGGTGAAGCGTTCGTGGAAGGCGATGGAGAGCCGCTGGAACTGACGGAACACCCTGGCGCGCAGGTCGAGCAGCAGTGACTGGCCGACACGGCCGCTCATGGCGAGGAAGGCGCGTTTGGTGAGGTATTCGATGAGGATGGCGACACCGAAGGTGACGCCGACGGTGATGAGGATCGTGTAGTTCTTGTTGTCGATGATCGGCGGGATGCCGGAGTCGATGCCGAACTTGACCAGGAGCGGTCCGGCCATGCCGGCGCCGTTCTGGATGAGCAGCAGGACGATGATCCAGAAGAGTGTGCGCTTGTGGGGGCGCAGCAGGGACGCGAGCAGGTTGCGGCCACGGGCCCGGAGGGCCTTGATGGAGGCGGCGTCGTCCTGTTCGGCGCTGGTGCGGTCGGCTTCTTCGGATTCGGCGATGCCGCGCCAGCGGTGGGAGTCCTTGACCGGTTTGTCGACCGGGGACGCCTTCTTCTCTTGTACGTCGATGCTCACGCGGCGGCTCCCACGGAATCGGATTCGGCGGAGAGCACCGCGCGGTAGGCGGGCGTCGACTCCAGGAGTTCGGAGTGTGTTCCGACGGCCACGATCCGGCCGTCTTCGAGGAGGGCGACCCGGTCGGCGAGGGCCACCGTGGACGGCCGGTGGACGGCGACGAGGGCGGTCGTGCCGGCCAGGACGCTGGCGAGGGCGCGTTCGACGAGTTCCTCGGTGTGCACGTCCAGCGCCGACAGGGGGTCGTCGAGGATGAGCACGGCGGGTTTGACGATGACCGCGCGGGCGAGGGCGAGTCGCTGTCGCTGTCCGCCGGACAGGGAGAGGCCCTGTTCGCCGATGCGCGTGTCGAGGCCCCAGGGGAGGTCGTAGACGAAGTCGGCCTGGGCGACCCGGAGGGCCTCCTCGATGTCGGCTTCGGTGGCCTCCTGGCGGCCGAGGGTGAGGTTCTCGCGGACGCTCATGGAGAACAGCGTCGGGTCCTCGAAGGCGGTGGCGACGTTGAGGCGCAGGCTTTCGAGGGTGAGGTCCCGTACGTCGTGACCGTCGAGCAGAACCCTCCCGGCTGTCACGTCGTACAGGCGGGGGGCCAGCGACAGCATCGTGGTCTTCCCGCAGCCGGTCACACCCGCGACGGCGAGCGTCTCGCCGGGGCGGACGTCGAGGTCGAGGCCGTCGAGGACGGTCTTGTCGGTGCCGTCGTAGGCGAAGCGGACGCCTTCGAAGCGCAGGTGCCCCTTCGCCTCCGCACGAGGGAGATCCCGCGCACCGGGCCGGTCGACGATCGCCGGTTCGGTGTCGAGGACGTCGTAGACGCGGTCGGCGGCGGTCATGGCCTCGTTGCCGTTGGCGATGATCCAGCCGAGGGCCTCGATGGGCCAGACGAGCATGAGCTGGAGCGTCACGAAGGCGACGAGTTCACCGATGGTCATCTTGTCGTTGGCGACGGCGAGGGCTCCGCCGATGAGGACCGCGGCCAGTACCAGGTTCGGGATCGCGTCGAACATGGCCCAGGAGCGGGAGAGCATCCGCACCTTGTTGATGGAGATGTCGTAGAGCTTGGCCGAGCCGCCGTCGAACTTCTCGGTGACGTGCCGGGCGCGGCCGAAGGCCTTGATGACGCGGATGCCCTGGGCGGTCTCTTCGGCGAGGTTGGCGACTTCGCCCTGCTGGTCCTGTTCGGCGCGCGAGGCGGTGATGTAGCCGCGCGCGAAGTTGCGGGACAGGAAGAACAGCGGTACCGCACTGGCGGCCACGACGAGGCCGAGGGGCCAGTAGATCTGCACCAGCTGCGCGATGACCGCGAGGTAGGTGAAGATGTTGATGACCAGGAAGATCATGCCCCAGGCGGCGAAGCGGCGGATGCGGCCGAGGTCGCCGGTGGCGCGGGAGAGCAGCTGGCCGGTCTGGAAGCGGTCGTGGAAACCGGCGTGCAGGCGCTGTACGTGCCGGTAGATGTCGCGACGGAGGTCGGCCTCCACGCCGAGGGCGACCTTTGCCTGGATGTAGCGGCGCAGCCACACCAGGAAGGCCTCACCGAGGCCGAGGGCGCCGATGATGGCGGTGAGCAGCCAGAGTCCGCTCGTGTCGCCTTCGACGACCGGGCCGTCGATGACGGCCTGGATCACGCGGGGGATCACGAGGCTGAAGACCGACGCGACGACGGCGAGGGCGAGCATCGCGATCATGCGTGGGAGGTAGGGCCGCAAATAGCTGCGAAGTCGCAACAAATTGGACAATGCGTGCCGCGCCGGACGCGGCTGAGGTTCAGGTGGGTGAGAAGAGGGCATGCGTCGTAGGTTAATCGCAGAGTCTGACTCGCTTCCTCTGGTTTTCGCCGGTCGCGGGGCCGCGAGCGGGTATGTGACCACCGAAGATAGGGAGGTAACCGCCGCTTTCGCCGCGCGCGTCCGTGACCCAACTCACCAGAATTTTCCGGCGTCAGCACCCGAAGGCTGAGACGGTCCTTACCCGACCGTTACCCGGACGGCCTTCTCGCTGGCCGCGCGGGCGTCGAGGTCGACACCGTCGGAGTTGCGGCACAGGACCACCGAACCACCCACCGCGAGGGGCGTGAGCAGCCAGTCCAGCGGGCGGAGACGGTCGCCCGCGAGGAGGATCCGGGCACCCTCGGCGACACCGAGCTCACCCGCCCGGCGCAGGCCCGCCGCGACCAGCTCGCCCTGCGTGCGCGAACCACCGCCGGGCAGCGCGACCAGCGCGGGCTCGTCGTCGCCGAGCACATTGGACGCCGCGAAATGGTCGCCGAAGTTCCGGACCTCTGTCAGAAAGTCGATAATCCCGGCGGGGGCGTCATCAAGCCGAAAAGCCATCGGCTTCAGCGAAACGCCATAGACCTCGGGGGCCTTCGGCGTGTCGCCGAAACGGTCGCTGCCGACGAAGGCGACATCGACGTCGGACTCCTCGTGCGCGACCGCCACGCCCGAACTCCAGCACCCCAGCAGCACCGCCGCCGCCAGCCAATGCGCGGGCATCGCCACGGCGGCGGTCGATCCCGGCCCCAGACCCGAACCGTCGACCAGCAGATTGGCGGTCTTGTTCGTCCAGTTCGCGACAGTCAGATACGACAACTCGACACGCTCACCGGTGGCATCGTCGTAATACGTGATGAACGGACGCGCGGCGTCACGGCCCGTAGCGGCGGCGAACATTTCCGGGATATTCACGCCCACCATCATCCGTGGTGGGGGTACATGCTTTGTCGGGCGGGTCGACTTGCGGCGTACGCTCGGAAGTTAGGAACGTCACAAACGACTCAATGAGGAGTGGATGTTGTTGTCCCGGCTGCGTGTCCTCGTCGACGCCACAGGTGTACCCGCCGACCGCGGCGGGGTTGGCAGGTACGTCGACGGACTCCTCGGCGCCCTCGTCGACGACCAGCTCTCCCTCGCCGTGGTGTGCCAGCGCACCGACGCCGAGCGCTACGGACGGCTCCTCTCGCACGCCGAGATCATCGCCGCCCCCGCCGCCGTCGCCCACCGGCCCGCCCGCCTCGCCTGGGAGCAGACCGGGCTGCCGCTGCTCGCCACGCAGGTCGGCGCCGACGTGCTGCACTCGCCCTTCTACACCTGCCCGCTGCGGGCGTCCTGCCCGGTGACGGTCACCGTCCACGACGCGACCTTCTTCACCGAGCGCGACCATTACGACAAGCCTCGCGGCACCTTCTTCCGCTCGGCCATCAAGACCTCGCTGCGCAGGGCCGCGCGGGTCGTCGTGCCCAGCAAGGCCACCCGCGATGAGCTGATCCGGCTCCTCGACGCCGACCCGGCGCGCATCGACGTGGCCTACCACGGGCTCGACCCCGAGGCCTTCCACGTGCCCTCCGAGGCCGAGTGCAGCCGCGTCGCCGCCAGGCTCGGACTGGGCAACACGACCTACGTCGCCTTCCTCGGCGTCATGGAGCCCCGCAAGAACGTCCCGAACCTGATCCGCGGCTGGGCCTCGGCGGTGGAGAACTCGCCGACGCCGCCCGCGCTGGTTCTGGCCGGCGGCTCCGGTCATGACGACGCCATCGACGCCGCCATCGCCGAAGTGCCGAGCCACCTGCGGGTCGTGCGGCCGGGGTACCTGCGCTACGCCGACCTGCCCGGCTACCTGGGCGGTGCCCTCGTGTCGGCCTATCCCTCGCACGGCGAGGGCTTCGGCCTGCCGGTCCTGGAGGCCATGGCCTGCGGGACGCCGGTGCTGACCACCCCGCGCCTGTCGCTGCCCGAGGTCGGCGGCGACGCCGTGGCCTACACCGGCGAGGAGAGCGACGAGATCGCCCGCGACCTGGAGGCGCTGCTCAACGACGAGCCGCGCCGCAAGAAGCTCGCCCAGCTCGGTGTGGAGCGCGCGAAGGAGTTCACCTGGGAGCGCAGCGCGCAGGCGCACCTGGCGACGTGGCAGAAGGTCGTCGAAGGGGTCAAGGCCGGGCGGGCCGCCTGACCGGCGCCACGAGCGACGCGCACGCCGACGAAGCGGCGAGGGCCAGGCCGAGCTAGGCGAAACCGGCGGCGGCGGCCACGAAGGCTCCGAAGCTCATCGCCGTGTTGACGCGCAAGGCCGTCGACGTTGACGGACCGCCGGTCCGCACGACCCGCGTCGCCACGGCCGCCGCGTGCGCGAGTTCGCGCACTGCCGTGCGCGCCTGGCGGTGAGTCCGGACAGCACCGGCAGCGGCAGCGTCCGGGCCCGGCGACCGGGGGCGCCGTGAGCAGCGCCAGGGGCCCGGTGACCGGGGCGCCGTGAGCAGCGCCAGGGGCCCGGCACCGGCGTTGCCCACCTGCCCACGAAGGGGTCGTGCCGGGCCGGTCCGCACGATCCGCGTCGTCACGGCCGCCGCGTGCGCGAGCCCGGGCACCGCCATGCGCGCCTGGCAGTGAGGTCCGGACAGCACCGGCAGCGACAGGGGCCCGGTGACCGGGCGTGCCATGAACAGCGCCCGAGACGCCCAGCACCGGCGTTGCCCACCTGCCCACGAAGGGGTTCGGGCCGGGCCGGTCCGCACGACCCGCGTCGCCACGGCCGCCGCGTGCGCGAGTTCGCGCACTGCCGTGCGCACCTGGCAGTGAAGCCCGGACAGCACCGGCAGCGTCCGGGCCCGGCGACCGGGGGCGCCGTGAGCAGCAACAGGGGCCTGGTGACCGGGGCGCCGTGAGCAGCGCCAGGGGCACGGCGACAGGCCCGCCACGAACAGCGCCCGGGCCGCCCGGCACCGGCGTTGCCCACCTGGCCACGAAGGGGTTCGGGCCGGACCGGTCCGCGCTCGGGAGGAGCGACGATGGCTCGCGGGTGCACCGGCCCGCCCGGGGCGCCGTTCTCGAACGGTGAATCGGATGGCCATCGCCGTCGCGGCCACGGCCGTGAGGGCCCTCTCGCGCAATCCCTCCGCAACGCGCGCCGACGACCGCCGCGGCCGAGACGGCCGTGCGGCCGCGCGCGTCCGCACGGCCGTCACCAGCGTCGCCACACTGGCGCTCGCGGCGCCTCCTAGCCAGGCCGCGCGGGGACGAGCGCGTCCGGAACCACCTAGGTCGCGCACGACCTCCCGGCCCCAGACGTTCGACCAGGGGCCCGCGTGAAACATGCGCACGTTTCACCGCGCGACCTTTCTGTCACATCCAGCCCGTATCGTGATTTTTGGGGCCCCTTTGGGGCATGCGGGGGAGTGTTCGTTTCGTTCACGCCACCGCTCCACAGCCGTGCCCGCACACAGCCACACCGGCGGCCGCTCACGAGCTGCCGCTTCGCGGCGGCGCCCTCAGCCGGACCCTCAGCCGCCCCCTGACGACCACACCCCCGCGACCACACCTCCCCGAAACAGCGACGATCACCCCTTCATCCCCCGCAGGTACTCCCCGAACCTCTCCACCCCATCAACGTTCCTCGGCCCGCTGATCCCCTCGTTGTAGTCCAGGACGAAGAAGTTCCCCGCGACCACCGCCGGCAGTTCCCTCGTCATCGGCGACGACTCCAGGAACGCGATCTTCTCCTCGGCGGACTGGTCGCCGTAGTCGAGGATCATGATCACCTCCGGTGCCGCCTCCACCACCGGCTCCCAGCCGACCTGTGTCCAGCGCTCGTCGAGCCCGGCGAAGATGTTCTCGCCGCCGGCGAAGCGGATGATGTCGTTGGGCGGCACCTGACTCCCGGCGGTGAACGGCTGCTCGGTCCCGCTGTCGTAGAGGAACACCTTGACCGGCTCCCCCACCGGTGCCTGTGCCTTGACGGCCTCCACACGGGCCTTGAGCTCACCGACCAGAGTCTCGGCCCGGTCGGGCACCCCGAAGATCCGCCCGAGGCGCGTCAGGTCGGTGTACAACCCCTCGAAAGGCGTCCACCGCTCGGGATGGCCCGGGTAGTTGAAGCAGCTCTCGGCGTGCATGAAGCTCATGACGCCGAGGCCGTCGAGGATCTCCGGGGTGATCCCGCGCTTGTCGCTGAAGCCGGAGTTCCAGCCGGCGAGGACGAAGTCGGCGGCCACGTCGACGACGAGTTCCTTGTTGAGCAGGTCGTCGGAGAGGAAGTCGACCTTCGCGTACTCCGACGCCCACGGCGACTCGGTGACCGGCGGGTTCGCCGGGGGCATCACGTAGCCGCGCACGTACTCGGCGAGGCCGAGGGCGAACATCTTGTCGGCGCTGCCGCCTTCGTAGACGACCGCCTCGCGCGGGGTCGTGTAGGCGACGGGTTCACCGCAGCGGTTGACCGTGACGGTGTCGGCGGCTCCGTCGCCGGCGACGTCGGCGCCGCAGGCGGTGAGCGCCAGGACGACCGTGAGTGCGAAGTACTTCATGAGGGGTCTCCTTCCAGGCTGTACAACAGATGTGGCCCACCGGTGACGGGATGGGCGACGACGACGGCCTCGACGCCGAAGACCTCGCGGACGAGCTCCGTCGTCAGCACCTCCGCCGGTGTCCCCGACGCGACCAGTGCGCCGTCGCGCAGCACGGCGACGCGATCGCACGCGGCGGCCGCGAGGTTCAGGTCGTGCAGGACGAGCAGGACCGTCCGCTTCCCGTTGCGCAGCAACGACAGCAGCGCGATCTGGTGGCGCAGGTCGAGGTGGTTGGTCGGTTCGTCGAGGACGAGGACCTCGGGTTCCTGGGCGAGCGCGCGGGCGAGCAGGACGCGCTGCCGTTCGCCGCCGGAGAGGCCGTTGACGTGGCGGTCGGCGAGGTGGGCGACGTCGGCTTCGGCCATCGCGGCGGCGCAGGCTTCGCCGTCCTTCGTGGAGCGTCCGTCGCCGTGCGGGGCGCGGCCGAGGGCGACGAGTTCCGCGACGGTGAAGTCGGGGATGTCGTGGGATTCCTGGGTGAGGGCGGCGACGTGGCGGGCGCTTCGCCGCGGCCGCATCGCGGTCAGGTCGGCGTCGCCGAGCCACACCGTGCCCGTGGTCGGCCGCAGTGCCCGGTAGACGCAGCGCAGGGCGGTGGTCTTCCCGGACCCGTTGGGGCCGACGAGTCCCACGATCCGCCCGGCGGGGACGCGCAGGCTCAGGTCGCGCACGATGGCGCCGACGGAGATGCCGTCGAGTCGCAGGTCCATCAGCGTCTCCGGTGCATCAGGGCGAGGAACAGCGGTACGCCGACGAGGGCGGTGATGACTCCGGCGGGCAGTTCCCTGGGCGCGGCGAGCGTTCGCGCGGCGACGTCGACGAGGACCATGAAGGCCGCTCCCAGCAGCGGTGCCAGGACGAGCACCCGGGCGTGGACCGCGCCGGTGAGCAGCCTTGCGACGTGCGGGATCACCAGTCCGGCGAAGCCGATGGCGCCGCTGACGGCGACCATCGCGCCGGTCATCAGCGCGGTGAGCGCGAAGAGGCCGAGCCGCAGCCCGCGCGCGTCCACGCCGAGCGCGCCGGCCGTCTCGTCGCCGAGCGAGAGGACGTCCAGGTCGCGACGCAGCCGGTGGAGCACGCCGATCCCGCCGAGCACGACGACCGCGACGACGGGGATCACGTCCCAGCTCGCGGCGCCGAACCCGCCCATGGTCCAGAAGAGGATCGTGCCGGTGGTCTCGCCGTCGGGCAGCAGGTAGACCAGGACGCTCATGACCGCCTGGAGCCCGACGGAGATCGCGACGCCGGTGAGGACGAGCCGCAGCGGCGCGAGCCCGGCCGCCGCGAGGTAGACGACGACGGCCGCGCCGACGGCTCCGGCGAACGCTCCCCCGGTGACGGCGAGGCCGCCCGCACCGAGCAGTCCGGCGGCGACGGCTCCCACGGACGCGCCCGAGGAGACGCCGAGGATGTACGGGTCGGCGAGCGGGTTGCGGACCAGCGCCTGCATCGCGACTCCCGCGGCGGCGAGTCCGGCGCCGACGAGCGCGGCGAGCAGGACTCGCGGCATGCGGATCCGCCAGACGATCTGGTAGCGGGTGACCTCGTCGGCGTCGATCGTGCCGCCGGTGAGGGCGGCCCAGAGGTAGCCGGCGGTGTCGGCGGGCGGGATGGCGGCCGAGCCGAGGCCGACGGCGAGGATCACGGCGACCGGGAGCAGCGCGGCGAGGGCGAGGACGGCGAGGGTGTGGGATCCCCGGCGTGATCGTGGGGGCGCCGGGACGGCCGCGAGGGCGGCGGGCGGGGGCATGCGGGGTGGACCTCCGAGACAATTGAAAACGATTGTCATTAGAGATTAGGAGCCGCCGACGCGCAAGCCGATGAGTCACCGATCACACCCCCGCCGATGGCCGGTTGAGCGGCAATCGCCCCAATCCCGCATACTGGTCCGATGCTTCACGCGGTCATCCCGGCTGGCGGCAGCGGCACGAGGTTGTGGCCGCTGTCCCGCTCGAACCACCCCAAGTTCCTGCACGACCTGACCGGAGCCGAGCGCAGCCTCCTCCAGTCGACCGTGGCCAGGCTGGCACCGCTCGCCGACGCCGACCGCACCTACGTCGTGACCGGCACCGCGCACGCCACGCCGGTGGCCAGGCAGCTACCGGCCGTACCGGACCGCAACCTGCTGATCGAGCCCTCCCCGCGCGACTCCTGCCCGGCCATCGCGCTCGCCGCCGCCGTGATCGCCGAGCGCGACCCCTCGGGGATCATGGGCTCCTTCCACTCCGACCACCTCATCCCCGACGAGGCCCGCTTCGTCGAGACCGTCCGGACCGCGATGCGCCTGGCTCGCGACGGCTACCTGATGACGATCGGACTGAAACCGACCGCGCCGGAGACGGGCTTCGGCTACCTGCGCTGCGGCGACCCGCTGGACGGCGGGATGGTGCTGCGGGAGTTCCGCGAGAAGCCCGACAAGGCGACCGCGCAGTCCTATGTGGACGCCGGTTACCTGTGGAACTCGGGTCTGTTCGTGTGGCAGGTGAGCACGTTCCTGGGCGAACTGGCCCGGCAGCAGCCGAAGCTGCACGACGTCGTGCGCGAGATCGCCGCGGCCTGGGACACTCCGTCGCGCGAGGAACTGATCGGGCGCCTGTGGCCCGAGCTGCCGAAGATCTCGGTCGACCACGCCGTCATGGAGGGCGCCGCCGCCGCGGGCAAGGTCGCGGTCGTGCCCGGGGACTTCACCTGGCACGACGTCGGCGACTGGGACACCCTCGCCGAGGTGCTGGAGTCCGATGTGGACGGCAACGTCACGATCGGTTCGGGCGAGGTGTTGAGCATCGACACGACGAACACCGTCGTGGTGCCGAAGGGCGGCCGCCTCATCGCGACCGTCGGCGTGCGCGACCTCGTCGTCGTCGACACCGACGACGCCGTTCTCGTCTGCCCGCGCAACCGCGCGCAGGACGTCAAGAAGCTGGTCGACGAGCTGAAGGCGCGCGGCGACCGGGCGCACACCTGAGGAAGGGCTAGGGGTTCCCGCCGCCGGTGGCGTCGGTGTTGCCGTAGTGGCGCTGGGCCCCGTCGTGGGTCGCGCCGCCGTAGGGGTTCTTGTCACCGCCTCCCCAGGTTTTCTCGACACGGCCATGCTCGTGCGAAGGGGCGTTGCGGCCGCGCTCACGCCGGTAGATGACAAGACAGATCGCGGCCAGCACACCGATACCGACGAGACCCCACACCGCTAAAGCGTTCATGGATTCACGGTACGTGAACGAAGGCCGCTTCCGTCGCCCCTCATGGCCTCCGCCTCCGAAGCTCGTGGCGTTGAGACGGTCGACCGGGCGCGACGCTCAGTCGCCGCCGCCACCGCCGCCGGAATCACCGCCACCACCGGAATCACCGCCGCCCGAGTCCCCTCCACCGGAGTCGCCCCAGCCGCCGGAGTCACCCGAGTCGCTCTCGTAGCCGGAGCCGGAGTCCCCATAGGACGATGACGAGGAGTGGTAGTACCCGCCCCCTCCACCACGGCGCTCGGACTTCCCCCAGCGGCCTTTGCCGCCGAGGATCGCCGCCGCGATGACACCGCCGATGATCAGGAAGACACAGAGGACTCCGGGGTCGAGACCGGACGACGCAGCGAGCACCATCACGCCAGGGTAGGGACGCTGTCAACACCGTCCCGTTACCGTCGCGGACTCAGTACGGCGGCTGCTGCGGCGGGTACTGGGGAGGCTGCCCGGGGTCCTGAGGAGGCTGGCCGTACGGGTACTGCTGCTGTTGCTGCGAAGGCGGCTGACCGTACGGATACTCGCCGCTCTGCGGCGGCTGCGGGTAACCGCTCTGCGGGCCGGGTGGGTACGGCGGCTGACCGTACTGCTGCGGACCGTAGGGGTTGGCGTTCTTCTTCTTGTTGTTGACGATCACGATCGGGACGACGATCGCCGCCGCGACCACCACGAGAATCAAGAAGACGCACAGCAGACTGCTGACCCGCAACATTGTCACCCACTCGTTCCACGTCTCCGTAGCCCGAAGACGTCCTAGAAACCGCCGAAGTCGCCCCCGCCACCGAAGTCGCCTCCGCCGAAGTCACCGCCACCATAGTCCCCGCCGCCGTCACCGCCACCGTCACCGCCGCCGTCTCCACCGTCGGAGCCGGCGCCGTCGGCGTAACCGTCGGCGTAGGCGCCGTCGATCATCCCGCCGTACATCGCGGGCATGATCAGCGCGTCGAAGATCAGCATCGTGCCGAGGACGCTCGCGCCGCCGATCAGCGCCGGACGCCACCACGGCTCGGAGTACCAGCCACCCGGAACCGGTCGGCCGCCGACCATCCCGCCCGGGTAGTAGTGCCGGTTGCCCTTGCCCGGGGTGGGGCTGGCGCTGTAGTGGTGGCCGTCGACGTCGGCGTCGATGCGCTCCTTGACCTGCCCGGCGCGCGACTGCCCGTGCAGCGTCGGCAGCTCCGGACCGGGGTCGATGCCGAGCGCGGTACGGGCCGCTCGCACGTAGTACAGGCCTTCCAGGGCCGTCTGCCCGGCCAGGTCGTACTGCTTGAGGGTCGTCGCGCGCTCCAGCTGGGCGCCGGCGGCGTTGTAGCGTTCGCCGGCGTCGACGAGGGCCTGCTGCACGGCGACGTCGTCGCCCGCGGTGAGGTTCATGGTCTGTCCGCCGAGGCGCTCATACCAGCGCTGGGCCTCCTCGCGCGCGTCGGCGACGCGCCGGGCGGCGGCCTTGCGGCCGAGGATCACGACGGCGACCACCACGATGGCGACCGCGAGAAGAATGACGACCGGAACGACGTAACCCGACATGTCTGAACGGTACCCGGGAAAACTGAGGGCACACTGGAGCGCATGTCGTATGTCCTGATAGCGATCGTCTGTCTGGTTGCCGGGGGCGCGCTCGGCTGGTTCGCGGCCCGCGCGAAGACGGCGGCGGAGACCGCGACGCTCACCGCGAGACTGGCCGCGCGCGAGGAGGGCGAGACGCGCTTCGAGCAGTCCCTGCGGGCCTTGAGTCATGACGTGCACGCCGAGGCCAAGGCCGGGCTGTCGGAGCTGGTGCGGCCGCTGTGGGAGAGCCTCGACCGGTATGAGGCGCACATCGCCGACGTCGAGCGCGCCCGCATCGAGGCTTATGCCACCTTGCGCACGCAGGTGTCGGAGGTCGCGCAGACGTCGGACCGCTTGAGGGCGGAGACGGCGTCGCTGTCGTCGGCGATGAAGGCGCCCCAGGTGCGGGGAAGGTGGGGCGAGCACCAGCTGCGCCGGATCGTCGAGGCCGCCGGGATGCTGGAGCACTGCGACTTCAGCGAGCAGGTGACGGTGGCCGTCGAGGAGCGGACGTTCCGGCCGGACCTGGTGGTGCACCTGGCGGGCGGGAAGCAGGTGGTGGTCGACGCCAAGGCGCCGTTCGACGGGTACATGGAGGCGATGGAGGCGGGCGACGACGAGCCGCGCCGCAACAGCGCCCTGTCGGTGCACGCCAAGCAGCTGCGGGCGCACGTGGACGCGCTGTCGCGCAAGGAGTACTGGCGAGCGTTCCCGACGACGCCGGAGTTCGTGGTGCTGTACGTGCCCGCGGACGCCTTCTTGGATGCGGCCCTTCGCCGTGAGCCGACCCTGCTGGAGTACGCGTTTTCGAGGGACATCGTCCTCGCGACACCCGCCACGTTGGTCGCAATGCTCCGGACCATTGCCTACAGCTGGCGGCAGGACACCCTGGCGAAGAACGCGCTGGAAGTCCACGCCCTCGCCAAGGACCTGTACGCGCGCTTGTCGACGGTGGGCGGGCACCTGACGAAGCTGGGGGCGTCGCTGGGGGCGTCGGTGTCGTCGTACAACAAGGCGGTGGGGTCGATGGAGTCGCGGGTGCTGGTGACGGCGAGGAAGTTCGCCGAGATGGGGGTGAGCAAGGAGGTCATCCCCGACCTGGATCCGGTGGAGCTGACGCCCCGGCAGGTACAGGCGGCGGAGTTGGTGGACGACGGGCTTCAGGACTCGGGCGGGGAATCGACCCAGACGAGGCGGTAGCGGTCGCCGCTCGCCCGGACGTCCTCGTCCATGACACCAAGGGCCGCTCCGGCGCCGTCCTCACCATCTCCCCCTCGGCCTGGCACGGGTTCATCCGGAGCCTCCGCGAGGGCTAACCTCACCCCATGCCGCACCCCATGATCGAACCCGCCCTCACCCTCCTCACCAGCAACTACATCTTCCCGGACAAAGCCGCCACCATCGCCGCCGCCGTCCGCGAACGCGACGCCGCCGGCGACTACGACGGCCTCGACGAGCCCACCCTCGGCGAGCGCGTCACCGCCCTCTTCGACGAGCTCTCCGGTGACAAGCACCTCCGCCTGCGCCCGACCGCGAACCCGGGTGCCGAGACACCGGCGGAGGCGGACATCATCGCCGCGTGGGAAGCGCATCTGACGCGCACCAACCACGGCGTCGCCGAGGTTCGCCGCCTGCCCGGCAACGTCGGTCTGATCTCGCTGACGAACATCAGCTCGCCGGAGAGCGGCTCGGCGGTGATCGCGGCGGCGATGACCCTCGTCGCGAACACGCACGCCCTGATCTTCGACAACCGCCAGAACAGGGGCGGCTCCCCCGAGGGCGTCCAGCTGTGGCACAGCCACCTGTTCCCCGACGGCGACACGCACCTCAACGACATCTTCACCGGCGGCACCGGCGTGACGCGCCAGTACTGGACGCTCCCCGCCGTCCCCGGCCCGCGCTACCACGACCGCCCGGTCTGGAACCTGACGTCGTCGACGACCTTCTCGGCCGGCGAGGAGTTCAGCTACAACCTCAAGACGCTCAAGCGCGCGACTCTCGTCGGCGAAACGACCCGGGGCGGCGCGCACCCGACCGAGGTGTTCCCGTTGTCGGCGACCTTCGAGATCACCATCCCGATCGCCCGCTCCATCAACCCGGTGACCGGCACCAACTGGGAGGGCACGGGCGTCGTCCCCGACATCGCGGTGCCCGCCGACGACGCCTTCGGCGTCGCCTACAAGGCCGCCCTCGAACACGTCATCGCCGGCGACCCGCACCCGGCGACGCTCGCCGAGGCGAAAGAGGCCCTGGCCGGGCTCTAAACCGACGCCGAGGCCGATGCCGCGGGGGCCGCGACCTCGCGGTACCACTTCACCTTGTTGCGGATGTAGGCCTGCCTGTCGCGCATGCCCGCGATCTCCTCGGAGACGCGGGCATCGTGCTCTTCGAGGAGCGCGATCCGCTCGCCCATCGTGTGGTCGCCTTCGCGGCACAGTTCGGCGAAGCGGCGCATCTCGACGATCGGCATACCGGTGTTGCGCAGGCACGACAGCGTCCCGAGCCAGCCGATGTCGTCGTCGGTGAAGCGCCGGTGGCCCGACGACGCGCGGTGCACCGAGTCGAGCAGGCCGATGCGCTCGTAGTAGCGGAGGGTGTCGAGGCTGAAGCCGGTCCGTTCGGCCGTCTCCGAGGGGGAGTAGTACTTCATCCGTCAAAGCATGCCAGCTGATCTCCGCCGGGCGCATCTTTCGCGGCTTGACCTGGAGCGCGCTCCAGGTTGCACAGTGATCGCATGACGAACGAACTCGCCCTCGGCACGGTCTCCTTCGGCACCACCATCGACGAAGAGCGCTGCTTCGCGATCTTCGACCGCTTCGCCGACGGCGGGGGCCGCATCATCGACACCGCGGACAACTACAACTTCTGGGACGAGGGCGCCGACGGCGGCGAGGCCGAGCGCATGCTGGGCAGGTGGCTCGCGAGCCGGGGCCGCGAAGGCCTGACGATCGCGACGAAGCTCGGCGCGCAGCCGGTCGGGCCGGGCGAGTGGCCCGACAACACCGAGGGCCTGTCGGCGAAGGCGATCCGGACGGCCCTCGACGGGAGCCTGCGACGTCTCGGCGTCGATCACGTCGACGTCCTCTACGCGCACATCGAGGACCGCCGTGTCGGCCTCGACGAGACGATGGAGGCGCTGCACGAGCAGGTCGCGGCGGGCAAGGTCGGGCGCATCGGTGTCAGCAACCACGCCGTCTGGCGCGTCGAGCGCGCCCAGAACCTGGCGGCCGCGAACGGCTGGACGCCCTTCACGTGGCTCCAGTACCGGCACTCCTACCTCCAGCCCCGGCCCGACGCGGCCCTCGACCAGAGCGGCCACCGCGTCGCCCAGCCCGACCTGCTCGACTACGTGCGGAGCAACCCCGAGCTGACGCTCTTCGCGTACACGTCGATGATCTTCGGCGCCTACGGCGGCCGCCCCCTCCCCGAGGCCTACGACCACGCCGGCACCACCGCGAAACTCGCCGTGCTCGCCGAAGTCGCCGCCGAACTGGAGGCCTCGACGAGCCAGGTCGTGCTCGCCTGGCTGATGGGTGACGGGATCGTCCCGATCATCGGGTCGAGCCGCCTGGAGACTCTCGACGAGAACCTGGCCGCGCGCGACGTGAAACTGAGCGATGGGCAGCGCGCGCGGTTGAACGCGGCGGGCTAGTCGCGGGCGAGGCCGGGGGCGAGGAGCCCGGTCAGCAGCGGCGCCGCCGCCGCGACGGCCAGGGCACCGCCCGGCCCGAGCGGTCCCGACAGCGCTCCGGCCAGCGCCGAACCGGCCGCTCCCCCGACGAAGAAGCACAGGTTGAGCAGCCCCATCGCGGCTCCCCGCCGTCGCGGTTCGACGGCGGCGGAGACGCGGCCGGTCGCCACGACCTGGGTGGTCGCGAAGCCCGTGGTCGCCAGCGACGTTCCGACGACGAGTCCCCAGGCGCCGCCGACACCGAGCCCGGCGGCGGCGCCCGCGACGGCTGCGGCGATCGCGACGGCCGCAAGAACCACCGGCCGGGCGGCCACGCGCGACACCACGGCCCCCAGCACGGCCCCGGGCAGCAGCGCGGCCCCGACCGCCAGAACACCCCAGTGGTGCTCACGCGCGAGGAGCTGTGGGACGGCGTACATGGCGGCGAACAGCCCCGCGTAGACGCCCGCGCCGACGGCCGCCGCGCGCAGGAAACGGCGGTCGGTGACGACCGCGCGGGGCACGAAGCCTTCGGGCCTGGCCACGACCCGCCGCCACAGTGCGACCGCCCCGCCGAGGAAGACCAGCGCGCACGCGAGGACGGCCGCGAAAGGCATCGTGCGCGCCTGGATCAGCATGAGACCGGCCGTCGCGGTCGCCGTGAGCAGGAGCGCGCCGACGGCGTCGACGGGCCGCCGTTCCCGGGCCGCACCGGCCAGCGGGAGGCACAGCGGGACCGCCAGGACCGACAGCACCGGCAGGACGAGCGCGATCCGCCAGGTCAGAACCGAGGTCGTGATGCCTCCGGCGAAAGTCGCGGCGGCCGCGAAGACCGCGATCACCGCGCCGAAGACGGCCAGGACACGCCGCCGCTCGGCAGGGTCGGTCGCCGCGGCCAGCGCGAGTCCGCCCGCCGCGAGGGCACCGGACCCGAGGGCGAGCACCGCCCGACCGGCGATGAGCGTGCCGAGACCGGGTGCGTAGAGGCAGGCGAGCGCGCCTGCGGCGGCGATCGCGCTGCCCGACCAGAGGACGGCTCGGGTGCCGATGGCGTCGGCGAGTCGGCCGAAGAGGGCCGTGCCGACGCCGAGGGCGAGCGCGTGGACGGTGAGGATCCAGGTCGCGGCGGCGGGGTCGGCGCCGAGCGAGGTGATGACGGCGGGCAGCGCGACGCCCGCGGCGGTGACGCCGAAGACGGCAGGTCCGAACAGGGCGCCGAGGCGCAGGCCGACGAGGCGGACGGCCGGTTGGGCAGGGGCATGGACAAGGGACATGAGGGGCTCCTCGGGTCGGTGGATCTCGACCCTCCGCCGCCTCACCGGCCGGGCGTATCCCTCGCCTGCGGGGTTTCGCGGGCGGGAAACCCCTCAAACGCGGGGTGTGCGGAGCGCCGCCCGCGCCGGAGGCTCGAAGTCGTCACCGACCGAGAAGGAGCAGCCATGCGCGCAGTCGTCGTCCACGAGGCGGGAAACCCCGAGGTGCTGGCCGTCGCCGAGCATCCCGATCCGGTGCCCGCGCCCGGTGAGGCCCTCGTCCGGGTCGCCGCGGCGGGTGTCAACTACATCGACGTCGCCCACTGCGCGGGGACCATCGCGGTACCGGGACCGTTCGTGCCGGGCGTCGAGGGCTCGGGCACGCTGCTGACGGCAACCGTCGACCTGCCCGCGGGCGCCCGGGTCGCCTGGGCGATGCCCAGGGGCCTGCACGAGGGCGCGGGTGGCTACGCCGAGAAGGTCGCCGTCCCCGTGGCCGGCCTCGTGCCCGTCCCCGACGGCATCACGCTGGACACCGCGGCCGCCGCGCTCATGCACGGCCTGACCGCGCACTACCTGACCCACTCCGTCCACGCCGTCCGGCCGGGCGACACCGTCCTCGTGCACGCCGCCGCCGGAGGGCTCGGGCTGACGTTGACGCAGGTCGCGCGGATCCGGGGCGCCCGGGTCATCGGCACGACGTCCACATCAGAGAAGGCCGCGATCGCCGAGAAGGCGGGCGCCGAGGTCGTCGGCTACGAGGACTTCGCCGCCGAGGCCCGCCGCCGCACCGACGGCGCCGGAGTCGCCGCCGTCTACGACGGAGTCGGCGCCGTGACCTTCGACGGCGGCCTGGCCGCCCTGCGCCGGCGCGGCACCTACGTCCTGCTCGGCACGGCCTCCGGTCCCGTCGCGCACGTCGACCCCGCACGGCTGCTGACGGGCGGGTCGCTGATGTTCACCCGCCCCGGCATCATCGACTTCATCGCCGACCGCGAGGAACTCCTCGCCCGCGCCAACGACGTGTTCGGCTGGCTCGCCGAGGGCCTCCTCGACGTGCACGTCGGCGCCCGGCTTGAGCTGGATCACGCCGCCGAGGCGCACCGCGCCCTCGAAGAACGGCGCACTATCGGTAAGACACTGCTGATCCCGTGACCGGAGGCGCCGTGGACACTCCCCTCGACCTGTTCGCGCGGGCCGCGCACCGGCTGCGGCGGCAGGTGCCCTTCGACTCGGCCGTGTGGCGCGCCGTCGACCCCTTCACCGGCCTGCCGACCGCACCCATCCTCGGGCAGGACGTCACCGCCGAAGGCTGCGCGGCCTACTGGCGGATCGAGCTGGGCGGCGACCCGGTCAACGCCTTCGCCGAACTCGCCCGCGCGGCCTCGCCCGCCGCCGGGCTGCGCGAGAGCACCGGCGGGCTGCCCGCCCGGAGCGTGCTGTACCGCGACTTCATGCGCCCGCGCGGGATCGACGACGAGCTGCGTGCCGTCCTGCGCGCCGACGGTCTCCCGTGGGGCCAGATCAGCCTGTTCCGGCATCGCGGGCGGGCACCGTTCACCATCGCGGAGACCCGCGCGGTCGCCGCGCTCTCGACGCCGCTCGCGCGTCGCCTGCGCGCCTTCGCCGTCCCCTCGACCGAGCCGCATGACGGCGCCGGTCCCGGGCTGCTGCTGTTCGACGCCGACGACCGGCTCGTCGCGGTCAACGACGAGGCGCGCGGGCATCTCGGCGACATGCCGCCCGGGCCCTCCGTCGAGACGGCCTGGGGTGTGCGCGTGCCCGCGTGGGTGCACAGCACGGCGCTGCGGGCGCGGTGGGCCGACGAAGCCGGTGCCGCCCGGATCCGCATCCGCGGGCGCTCCGGCCGGTGGATCGTCTGCCACGCCACCTGCCTGCGCGCCCCCGACGGGACCCCCGTGCAGACGGCCGTCGTGCTGGAAGCGGCGGCGCCCTCGGAGGTCGCCACGCTCGTCGTGCAGGCCTACGGCCTGACGGCCCGCGAACTGGAGATGACGCAGTGCCTGGCGAGGGGCCTGGGTACCGCGGAGATCGCGGCGGCGCTGTACATTTCGCCGCACACCGTGCGCGACCACGTCAAGGCCGTGTTCGCCAAGGTCGGGGTGAGCAGCCGCCGGGAACTCGTGGCGCGGCTGTACACCGAGCAGTACGAGCCCCTCGGGGCGGCGGGCAAGACCGTGACGGCCTAGGAGACCCCGGCCTTCTTCATGTCGCGCTTGAGGTCCTGCGGCAGGGAGAACACCAGCTTCTCCTCGGCCGAGTCGATCTCGGTGACCTCGCCGTATCCGCGCTCGGCGAGGAAACGGAGCACTTCCTGCACGAGCTCGTCGGGCACGGAGGCACCGGAGGTGACGCCGACCGTGTCGACGCCTTCGAGCCAGGACTCGTCGATCTCGTGCGCGAAGTCGACGAGGTACGACGCGTTCGCGCCGGCCCCGAGGGCGACCTCGACCAGCCGCACCGAGTTCGACGAGTTGCGCGAACCGACCACGATCACGAGCCCGCACTCCCCGGCCATCTCCTTGACGGCGAGCTGGCGGTTCTGGGTGGCGTAGCAGATGTCGTCGCTGGGCGGGGCCTGGAGCAGCGGGAGCTTGGCGCGGAGCCGCTCGACGGTCTCCATGGTCTCGTCGACCGAAAGGGTCGTCTGGGACAGCCACACGACCTTCTCGGGGTCGCGGACCTTGACGTTGGCGACGTCGTCGGGGCCGTCGACGAGCTGGATGTGCTCGGGGGCCTCGCCGGAGGTGCCGATGACCTCTTCGTGGCCCTCGTGTCCGATGAGGAGGATGTCGTAGTCCTCGGCGGCGTAGCGCCGGGCCTCGTTGTGGACCTTGGTGACCAGGGGGCAGGTCGCGTCGATGGCGCGCAGTTCGCGGGCCTTGGCCTCGTCGTGGACGACGGGGGCGACGCCGTGCGCGGAGAAGATCACGGTGGCGCCGACCGGCACCTCCTCGTTCTCCTCGACGAAGATCGCGCCCTTCGCCTCAAGCGTCGAGACGACGTGCTTGTTGTGCACGATCTCCTTGCGCACGTAGATCGGCGGACCGTAGACCTCCAGGGCCTTCTCCACCGTCACGACGGCACGGTCTACGCCCGCGCAGTATCCGCGCGGTTTGGCCAGCAGGACGCGTTTGGTCGACACGCCTGCCATGGTACGCAGGCGCCCCCGGCGCGGGATCATGCACGTGCGGGCCCTCACAGGAGGCGGCTGTCGCCTTTGTTCAAGACCGGCGGGGGTCCGGCTCCATAGAGTCGGGGGCATGAGCGATGACAAGAAGACCCATGAACTGCTGAAACTGGCCGCCGCGAGCGCTTCGCGAGTCGTCGCGGGCGCGGGCGAGATCGACTTCGGCCGTCCGACGCCGTCCCCCGGCTGGGATGTCCGCGAACTGGCGAACCACTTCATCGTGTGGAGCGCTTACGCGCTGGAGAGGCGCGGTCTCCGTCAGGAGTTGGGCGAGGACGTCACCGGCCGCGACTTCGTCGGCGAGGCGGACTGGCGCGCCGAGTACGAGACGACCATGGACCACGCCTTGGAGGTCTGGTCGGACCCGAAGACCTTCGAGGGCGAGATCGGGACGGGTCACAGCGCGATGGCGGCGGGCGACATCGCGACGATGCTGCTGCTGGAGACCGTGCTGCACTCCTGGGACTTCGCGAAGGCGACCGGTCAGGACTACGTCACCGATCCGGCCCTCGGCGAGGGCGTCCTGCCGCTCGTCGAGCAGTGGGCGGAGATGTACCGCCAGTACGACGGTTTCGGCGAGCCCGTGGAGGTTCCGGCCGGGGCGAGCGCGATGGACCGGGCGCTGGCGTTGTCGGGTCGCGACCCGAACTGGACTCCGTGACGCTCCGCCGTCCGGAATACACCGTTTTCGGCACCGGCGCGCTCCGTACCGTCGTTCCGTCACAGCCCTCCCGTACGCTGACCGGGTGACCGAGACCCAGCAGAAACGGGAGGGCGCCGCGCCGGCTCCCAGCCCGGAGGCCCCGTGGCCCGTGCGGGTCGTGAGCCAGAAGATCGGCGAGTGGGTCGGCCGCCTCGGCTGGGTGTGGGCCGAGGGCGAGATCGCCCAGATCACCAAACGGCCCGGCAGTCCGCTGGTGTTCATCACCCTGCGGGACATGTCGGCCGACATCAGCGTGACCGTGACCGTGCCCCGCCGCTTCGTGGAGGCCGCCGAGCCGCCCCTCGTGCAGGGCGGGCGGGTCGTCGTGCACGGCAAGCCCTCCTGGTACCCGGGGCGTGGGACGCTCTCGCTGAGCGCCGACGACATCCGCGCGGTCGGGCTGGGCGAGCTCCTGGCCCGCCTCCAGGCGTTGAAGAAGATGCTCGCCGCCGAGGGGCTGTTCGACCCGGCCCGCAAGCGGCCGCTGCCGTTCCTGCCGCGCCGGATCGGGCTGATCACGGGCCGCGCGAGCGCCGCCGAGAAGGATGTTCTGGAGAACGCGAAGCTGCGTTTCCCGGCCGCCGACTTCCGCGTGATCAACGTGCCCGTGCAGGGTGCGTCGGCCGTCCCGGCGGTGCTGGACGCGCTGCGGGCGCTGGAGACGGACCCGGACGTCGAGGTGATCGTCCTGGCGCGTGGTGGTGGCAGTGTCGAGGATCTGCTGCCCTGGTCGGACGAGGCGCTGTGCCGCGCGGTGTTCGCGTGCCGCACGCCGATCGTCGCCGCCATCGGGCACGAGACGGACAATCCGCTGGTCGACTATGTCGCCGACGTGCGCGCCTCCACCCCGACCGACGCCGCCAAGCGCGTCGTCCCGGACTTCTCCGAGGAGTTGCGCGCCCTGGGCATGGCCCGCCGCCGCCTCGACCTGGCGATGAACGGTCTCCTCGACCGCGAGCAGCACCGCCTGGACGCCGTGCGTTCGCGGCCGGTGCTGGCGCAGCCGAAGACGATGATCGAGAACCGTCAGGTGGAGATCGGCGAGTTGCTGCGCAGGACGCGGCATTCGCTGTCGGGACGGCTGGCGTCGGCCGTCGACGGGCTCGGGCACGTGCGGGCCAGGTTGCGGGCGTTGTCGCCGCAGGCGACGCTCGATCGCGGGTACGCGATCGTGCAGCGCGCCGACGGTTCGGTGCTGCGCGCCGCCGCCGAGGCGGAGAGTGGCGAGGTCCTGCGGGTCAGGCTCGCCGAAGGCGAGATCCACGCGAGTGTCAAGGAGTGAGTGCAGGCATGTCCGAGGAGAGCTTGAGCTACGAGCAGGCCCGCGCCGAACTGGTCGCCGTGGTGGAGAAGCTGGAGGCGGGCGGAGCGACGCTCGAAGAGTCGCTGGGGTTGTGGGAGCGCGGTGAGAAGCTCGCCGACACGTGCCAGGCGTGGCTGGACGGGGCCCGTGAGCGGCTGGAGAAGGCGCGCGCGGCGGAGGCCTGAGCGGGTGTGAATGTCGGTCCGTCGGGGCATGCTGCTCACATGGCGGATTTCGCGGACAGATACGTGACCGAACCCGACCCGATGGCGGCCTACGAGCGCCTCGTCGACACCGTCGAGGCGCTGCTCGCCTCGGTGAGGCCGGAACAGATGGACGACCCGACGCCGTGCGGCGACTGGGATGTGCGGCGAGTGATCGCGCACCTCGCGGACACCACGGACGTGTACGCCACGCTCGCCTCGACGGGCGAGATCCCCGAGGACACCCCGACGTACGAAGACCCGATCGCGGCCTTCCCCATCCAGGCGGCCCGCGCCCGCGAGGCCTTCAACGCCCCGGGCTACCTCACCGAGGTGAGACCGACCCCGATCGGCCCGCAGCCCGGCTCGGTGGCGGTGCAGCACGTGGTCAACGAGCTGCTGACGCACAGCTGGGATCTGGCGAAGGGCCTGGGCACGTCAACGGACTTGGTGCCGGACATCGCGACGCGCTCCCTGGAGAGCTGGAAGGTGTTCTTCGCCGACTACCCACGCGAGGCGATGGGCTTCAACTTCGACGAGGAACACGAGACGGCGGAGGGGATGACGGAGGCGGACCGAGTGGCGGCGTACTTGGGCCGGTGAGGACGGGGCGGCGGGGCTGGCAAGGGCTGACGGCTGCGGGCTGATGACGGCGCCGAACACCGGGCAGCACTCAGCGGCGGAGGCTCGAACGAAACGCGCACTCCCCCGCATGCCCCAAAGGGGCCCCAAAAATTACGATACGGGCAGGGTGCGACAAGACCGGCCGCCGGTGAAACATGCGCATGTCTCACCGAGGAGCGGCTAAGGCCTCACGGTTGACGGCGGGGCACGGCGGCGGGGGTGGCGGGGCACGGCGGCCGGGACGGCGGCCGGGACGGCGGGGGTCGCGGACCGCAAGCCGCTCGATCCTGACCCCGGCGCCGCCTCAACACGGCGCCCGACGGGCGGGCGGTATGCGGCGGGCGACGCGAGGGCTGGCGACGCGCCGTTCGCGGCCTTGCGGCAGGGCAGCGCCCTTCGCGGCCACGTAGCGGGCAGCTCGTGGTCTCGCGGCATGCGGTTCGTGGTCTCGAGGCGGGGCGATGTGCGGGCGGGCTGGCGACGCCAGTTCGCGGCCTTGCGGCAGGGCAGCGCCCTTCGCAGCCTTGCCGCGGGCAGATCGTGGTCTTGCGGCAGGGCGGTGGCCACGCGGCTGGCAGCAGGGCAGCGCCGTTTGCGGCGGGCGGCGGGCAACGCGCGGCCGGGCGATGCGCAGTTCGCGACCTTGCGGCAGGGCAGCGCGGTTCGCGGTCTCGCGGCAGAACCGCGCGGTCCGCGAGCTCGCGGCGGATCGTGGTCTCACGGCAGGCGGCAGGCGGCAGGCGGTTCACGGTCTCGCGGCGGGCAGATCGTGGTCTTGCGGCAGGGCGGTGGCCACGCGGCTGGCAGCAGGGCAGCGCCGTTTGCGGCGGGCGGCGGGCAACGCGCGGCCGGGCGATGCGCAGTTCGCGACCTTGCGGCAGGGCAGCGCGGTTCGCGGTCTCGCGGCAGAACCGCGCGGTCCGCGAGCTCGCGGCGGATCGTGGTCTCACGGCAGGCGGCAGGCGGCAGGCGGTTCACGGTCTCGCGGCGGGCAGATCGTGGTCTTGCGGCAGGGCGGTGGCCACGCGGCTGGCAGCAGGGCAGCGCCGTTCGCGGCGGGCAGCGGGCAGCGGGCAGCGGGCAGCGGGCAGCGGGCAGATCATGGTCTTTCGGCATGCGGTTCGCGGTCTCGCGGCAAAGCGGCGGCCACGAGGCGGGCAGCGTGCGGGCTGGCGGTGTGCGGGCTGGCAACGCGCAGTCCGCGGTCTTGCGGCAGGGCAGCACCGTTCGCGGCCACGCAGCGGGCGCGGGCGCAGCGGGCAGATCGTGGTCTCGCGGCGGGCGGCTTGCAGTTCCCGGCCTCGCGGCAAAGCAGCGGGTTCGCAGTCTCGCGGCGGGCGGCCGGCACGGCGGGGCACTGCGGCAGGCGGAGGACGGCAGACGGCAGCCGCCCCGTAAAACCAGCCAACTGACGGCCGCAACTCCACCACCACCGCAACCCCCCACGGGTGAACTCTGCCGCGTAAGGCGTGGTGGTCGACGCAGCCGTCCCTCAACCCCCACCCACCAAACACTCGCCCCAGGCCAGCCCCACCCGGTAAAGGCGGCGGAGCCGACCACCACGCCCAGCGGCAAGCGGGCCGAAGGCCCGGAGGCGAAGCCGCCCAGCGGCTGAGCCGCATCGCGAGCGCAGCGAGCCAACCAACACAGCACAGCGCGGGGTGGCACGCTCGCCCGTGTCCACCCCGCACCGCTCATGTCACGCCTCAGCCCAAAGACGCGACTTGCTTTCGGGGGCGGCGAGTCGACGTGTTCTTTGCGTTGCTTGCGTCGTCTCGTCTGTTTCCATTTCACCATCGGTTCGGTAGGGATTCCAGTCCCGTGGGTGTCGGGGTCCTTTGTGGATGTGGAACTTTTGCCCGCACCGAGTCTTTACGTATCGGTGTCGCGACTTTTCGTGTTGACGTCACGCTGTGTCCGGCGTGTGAGGGGCCGCCGCGGCAGCTCCTGGCCGCGGCGGCCCTTTTCTCACAAGGGAGGGAAAGGTCAGTCGCAGGTGAATGTGGCGTCGGCCCAGTCGGCGTGGTCGTTGCCGTTGCCGTCGCCGGAGTCGGTGACGACGAGCCGGATGTACTGGGCTCCGCTGACGTCGGCGGTGAGTGCCACGGTGGGGGTGTCGGCGCGCATGACGCCGGTTTCGGCGACGGCCGTGTCGTCGGCGTATACCTGGAAGACGACGCTGCCGCGGGTGGGTTGGGCGTCGTCGACGCCGACGTGGGCGGTGAAGGTGGTGCAGTCGCCGCCGAGGTAGTACACGATTTCGGCGGGGGCGTGGGTGCCGAGGCCTTTGGCGTAGGTGACGCCGTTGAGGGTGAGTGGTGTCCCGTCGCCGGTGCCTTGGCCGCCGTTGGACAGGTCGCGTTCGACGGGGCCCCAGCCGCTTTCGGCGGAGATCCATGGGTGGTCGGAGGCGTGGACGGTGCCGGTCGGGGGTGGTGGAAGTGTTCGTACGACGGCGTTTCCGGTCACGGTCTCGCGTTTCCCGTCGTACCGGTAGGTGGTGGTGGCGGTGAGCGCGTGGTCGACGTCGTCCACATCGGACGGTGGGGTGACCTGCCAGGTGACGGTCGCCGGCCGGCCGGTGCGGAGCCGTGCGACGGTGGCGTCGCCGGTGGTCGCGGTCCAGCCTTCGGGGACGGCGAGCGCCGTGGTGACGTCGGCGACGGTTCCGGCTTCGCCGTTGACGAAGGTCGTCGTAACCTCGTTGGCTTTGCCGGGCACGAGTTTCGCGGCATCGGTCGATACCGTGACGGCTCCGCAGTTGCCTTCGGGCGTGGCTTTGCCGAGGTCTTCGACCTTGAAGTCGTCGAGGGTGAACTCGACCTGGTCGCCGTTGGGCGGCAGGCGCCGCAGCCCGACCCAGTAGTCGCCGCAGTCGCCGGCGGTGAATTCCTGGACGTGCTCGGTGGGTGTCGTCGCCTGTTCGAAGGGCGTGACCGCGAGGTCGCGGCTGCCGCCGGGTCCGTCGACGCCGAGCGTCCAGCCGTAGGCGCCGGCCAGTTCGTTCTCGTAGTCGAAGCTGACCCGGTAGCGGTGGCCGGGCGTGAACTTCACCGTGGCCGGGGTTGTCCGGTAGGCGAGCTTGTGGCCGTACTCGAAGGATTTCATCGACCAGTTCCCGGCGATGACGTCGTCGATGACCTTGCCGTTCCATCCGGCCTGCGTGTAGGGCGCGTGGATCTCCGCGAGGTGCGAGTTCGCGTCGCCGGAGTCGCCTTCACCGCCTCGGTAGAACGGTCCCCAGCCTTGGTCGACGTTCTCAAAGTCCCAGTAGGTGAGGGATCCGGGTGCGGCCGGGCGGACGGCCGGGACGAGCCGCACGTCGTCGAACATGACGCGGGCCGAGCCGGAGCCCGCCGACAGTGACAGCTTCACCTTCCCGCCGCCGGGCGGGACGTCGAAGAACACGCGGACCCGCTGGGCGTTGGTCTCGTGTTTCTCGTCGGAGTTGTTGTTGTTCCGCAGGGTGGAGCGTTCGATGGTGGTCTTGACGGTGCGGCCGTTCACGGTCGCCGAGATGCTCGCCGGGCGCGACTTCCCGGGTTCCACCTCGATGTTGGCCGAGGCGACGTAGGTGCCCGCTTCGAGTCCGTCGACGCGTTGCGAGATCGCGGTGCCGCCGTTGCCGGCGATGGCCTCGTACTGGCCGCGCTCGTTGCGCGCGACCTTCGCCGCGCCGTCGACCGTCCATGATGGACCGAATCGGCCGGCGTTGAAGCCGGGGTCGGCGACGGGCGTGCCTTCGCCGTAGGTGACCTTCGTCGACGCGACCGGGTCCGCGTAGAGGATGTAGGGCGTCTTCGCCGACGCGTCGATCGTTACCCTCCCGTCCACAATGGGCAGTGTCGCGACCTTCTTTCGGCCGGTGTCGGTGAGCTTGTACAGGGTCGCGTCACCGGTCACGGTCTCCGGGACGGCGAAGGTGCTGCGCCCGCCGTCGGCGTTGTAGTGGTAGAACTTCTGCCCCTCGTCGCCGTCCGGCCAGGGCAGCAGATAGGCGTCCCCGGCGGCGATCTCGCCGTAGGGGGCGAGGATCCGGCGCGTGCCGTCGGCGTCGGTGACGCGCCCGCCGTCGGCGAAGGTGATCTCGTCGGTGCTCCACGACGTGATCGCCGAACGCTGGAGGTACTTCGTCGGGAGGTTGTAGGTGAAGACGTTGGACAGGAACTTGTCGAACTCGACCTCACCGGTCCAGCCTTCGAAGTCGCTCATCCGCGAGCCGCCGAGCAGGTCGTTCTCGATGTAGACGTCCTTGGTGTGGTTGCCCACGAAGCGCAGGATCCTGGAGTTGATGCCGCGCGAGGTGTCCGGACCGTAGTCGGGGTCGTTGGCCCAGTGCGACCAGATCTGGTTACTGGGCAGGCGATGCGACCACTCGCTGGCGACGGCGACCCCGGCCTCGTTGAGGCGGCGGGACAGGCTGTCGGCGAGCCAGCCCTGGCTGTAGTACACGTCGATGTACACAAAGGACAGATTGTTGTTCGTCTCGGCGAAGAGCTGATCGAAGCGGCTCATGATGTTGCCGCTGGTCAGGTCGTAGCGCTGGTCCATGTAGTAGGACTGGTCCATCCAGGCCCAGCCTTTGGCGCTTTCGTCGATGAGCTCGCTGGAGAAGGCCTTGGCCTCCGGGTAGGACTCGGTGGCGTTGACGTGGACGCCGAACTCGGCGTTGTACTCGCGTCCGGCTTCGAGGAGGGCGTTGAGCTCGTCGAGGCCGCCGGCGCGGGTGTTGTAGTTGCCGCCGTAGTCGGGGTGGGCGGCGTCGTGGCCTTCGGAGCCGTATCCCTTGAGCAGCACGAACTGGCCGAGGCCGTCGGTGGCCAGGTTGATGCGTTTCGTGTCGTCGAGGGTCTTGCCGAAGGGATGCGTGGCCAGGGACGCGATGTTGAAGGGGATGCGCGGGACGACGCGGTAGGGCGTGTTCTCGGCGCCCACAATGGACGGTTGGAGCGGTCGCAGGGCGATCGCGGCGTCCTGCCAGTCGGCGGTGCCGTCGTCGTTGGCGTCGCCGGTGAGCGCGATGCGCACCTGGGGCAGGGGTTCGGTGTCCCCCGCGGCGGATCCGGAGCCGCGGTAGGTCCACTCGCCGCTCCACAGGCCGACTTCGCGGTAGCCGTCGGCGGTCCGGGCCTGGCGCAGGACGCGGCCGTTGGCGGCGGAGTTGGCGCCGGCCGGCTTGTCGTAGACGGAGTTCGTCTCGATGGCCACGGCGGCGCCGTTGGCGGCCGAGAGGACGTAGTTGGCGCCGATCGGCGCCGGGTCGGCCGGTGTGGTGTCGGTGACCTGGTAGATCGTGTCGCCGACCTTGCTCTTGTCGATGTCGAGCCGGGCGGCGGCGACCTGGTTGCCGGAGTCGGTGCTGCGCACGGAGACCAGGTCGTGGTTCGGGATGGCGAGGGTGTTGACGCGGAAGCCGTCGTTGTCCTCAATGGAGGTGACCTCGAAGGTCACGGTGGACTCGGCGACGGAGATCCGCGCGCCGAGCCGGACTCCCCCGGCCTCGGGGAAGTCGAGGGTGTAGGCGGCCGCGTCGCCGATGTCGCTGGTGACGTGCGGCTTGAACGCCGTCCCGTTGAGCACGACCGTGTCGAGCGCGCCGGTGCGGCCGTGGACGACCGCGCCGGTGGCGGTGTGCGTGTACGAGACGATCCGCGGGAAGTCGCGGGCGACCTCGACACTCACCGCGCCCGACCCGATCACCGCCGTCTCGCCCGCCGCCGCGGGCAGGGTCGGCAGGACGCCGATCGCGGCCCCGGCCGTTAAAGCCGTGGCCAACCCCAGCGCCCAGCTGCCTCGCTGTCGCCTCATGTGTCCTCCAAGCAGGGGTGATGGATTCCGAAACCTATTCATGGGAAATCCACGGCTACTCCAACATAAATGAACATCCTTGTCACGAGTCGAGACCGAATCGTTATGTGGGGACGGGAGAACGGGGGCGGGGGCTTGGGTTGGCGCGATGGGGGTGAGGGCTGGCGGGGCTGGCGAGGGCTCGCGGGGCTGGCGGAGGCGGGGCTGGAGGGGCGATGCTCACGTGGCCGCGACGGACGGGGTCGCGTGGAACTCACGGGCGGCGGGGCGCGAGCCGGCGCGGGCTCAGGTTGGCGCGACGGGCCGGGGGCCTGCGCGGGCAGGGCGGGGATGAAGAGGCCGAGCAGCGCCCACTCCGCCGCGACGGACGGGGTCTCGTGGAACTCACGGGCGGCAGGGCGCGAGCCGGCGCGGGCTCGGATTGGCGCGATGGGCTGGGGGGCCTGCGCGGGCAGGCAGGGATAAAGAGGCCGAGCAGCGCCCCCTCCGCCGCGACGGGCACGCAAGCCGGCTGGCCCCGCCAGCGACAGGGCAGCGCGAGGTCTCGCAGGCGGCGGGGCAGGGCGCGAGCTGCCGAGGTCGGGAACCAGCGCGCCAGAGGTCGGGGCGAGGTCCCGCAGGTCTCGCAGGCGGCGGGGACGGGAGCAGCAGCGGCGTTGGCGGCGGACAGCCGGTCTCGGCGCGTCTCGCAGAAGCGGTCGACCGCAGCCAGCCGAAGCGGCGGTCTCGATGAGGCTCACGGGACCGTGGCGGCAGTGAGGCGGCGGCCGGGCCCGGCTTCGCCCGGATCGGCAAGGCTCGCGCGCGAGGAAGCCGAGGCGCCCGAAGCAGCCGCCAGTGTCTCGGGGCCTCTAGCCGCAGTGACGGACAGCCGCGGGCGCGGTCTCGGCGGTTCGCACGGACGAAGCGGTCAAGCCCACCTCGGCAGGCTCGTGGGCGAAGCAATCGCGGACAGCCTCGGCGGCGAGGGCAGGCAGCCCGCCCCAGCGGGGAGCCGATGCGGACTGGGCGGCGGCGATCGAGACAGTTCGAGGAAGGCTCGGGCGAGTCGGGAATCGTAGCGGCAGACGCGCCCTCGGCGGTTCGCGAGCGGCTGTCGACGGCCGAGGCGTCGACGGCGCTGGACCGTCCCTGCGAATCTCGCGCGGGGGATCGCGGCGGCGGTCGCGGACGGGTCTCGGTAAGGCTCCCGGACAATGCGGGTCTCTGGCGGAACTCGCGGCGGGTGAAGGACCACCGTGGTCGCGAAGGCCTGCTCCCGGCATCTCGGAGGCGAAGCTGTCCAGGCCTCGGCCACCCTCCCGCCGCGGGTGCACACCGCCGCAACCGTGAAACCACGCTCCACCAGCCGAGAACACGAACCGAAGGATCCCGCCGCCCCTCCCCATCGGACACAATGGGACACATGACGCGCTGGCGCTCACACGCCGCCGCCCTGGTCGACGTCGTCCGGGATCGCGGCGTCGAGGTCGATGCCGCGTGGGCCGACGCCTTCGTCTCGGTGCCGCGGCATGTCTTCGTCCCGCGCTTCTACGTCGACGCCGACGGGGAACGTCTCGTCGAGGCCGTCGAGGCCGACGATCCCGGCTGGCTGCGCGAGGTCTACTCCGACAAGCCGCTGGTCACCCGCCGCAAGCTCGTCCGCGCGCCGGGCGGCGGCGAGGAGTACGTCGCGACGAGTTCGTCCTCGCAGCCGACGGTCATCGCCGTCATGCTCGGCCTCCTCGACGTCCGGGAGGGCATGAGCGTCCTCGAAATCGGCACCGGAACGGGCTACCACGCGGCCCTGCTCGGCCATCGTCTCGGCGACGACGCCGTCGTCTCGGTCGACCTCGACCCCGAGCTGATCGCCGAGGCCTCCGTCCGTCTCGCCACCGCCGGCCGGCGTCCCCGGCTCGTCGCGGGCGACGGCACCCGCGGCTTCGCCGACGGCGCCCCCTACGACCGCATCGTCGTCACCGCCGCCACCGACGACGTCCACCCCGCCTGGATCGAGCAGCTCGCGCCCGGCGGGCGCATCGTCGCGCCCCTCGTCGAGGGCGGCGCGCTCATCGTCTGCGACAAGACCGCGCCCGGCCGCGTCGACGGGCGCATCGACGCCGAATGCGCGTTCTTCATGCCCCTGCGCGGCTCCCTCGACGGCGAGGAGACCGAGCGGCACATGTGGCGGCAGGCCGCGCCCGAACTGCCCGCGAGCCCCGGCGACCCCGGGCCCCAGGCCCTCGGCGACCTCGACTTCCGGCTCTGGCTCGGCCTCGCCCTCCGCCACGTCCAATACGTCTACTCCCCCGACGCGCCACCGGCGCCGACCGGCCGCGCCGACCGCCTCCTCGAACCCGGCGCCCTCGCGGCGGCCTGGCGCGAGTTCGTCGCCGCCGGGCGCCCCGACCGCACCCGCTACGGCCTCACCGCCACGACCGAGGGCGGCTGGATCTGGCTCGACGAGCCCGGCTCCGAGCATCGCTGGCCACTGCCGCTCTAACCGAACTCCTCCAGCTCGGCCACCACGCCCTCCAGCCCGAGCATCCGCGCGATCTCCACCGCCGTCGCCGCGCTCCGGCCCCGCAGCACGAGCGGCTCCGCGAGCCGCGCGTGCGGATCGGCCCCCGCGACAAGCAGCATGCGCACGTTCCCCGGCGCGTCCATCCCCGCGGCCCCGTGCAGCGGCGTGGCTCCCCGCGAGTCCCGCACGTCGACATCGCGCGCGGCCTCAAGCACCAGCCGCAACGTGCTCCCCCGCCCGATCCGGGCGGCCCGGTGCAGCGGGGTCGTGCCGGGGACGTCGCCGGACGGCGCCAGCTCGGAGCGGCACGGGTCGGCACCGGCGGCCAGCAGTACCGCCACGGCCGGTTCGTTGTGCCAGGACACCGCCGCGAAGAGCGGGCTCGTGCCGAAGCCGACGGCGTCGCGGTCGGCGCCCGCGGCCAGCAGGAGCCGCATGATCTCGGGGACCTGCCCCCACGTCTCGTAGGCGGTCCGCAGTAACGGCGACGTGCCCGACCCGCCAGGCGCGTTGGGGTCGGCGCCAGCGTCGAGCAGGGTGCCTACGATCTCGGCGACGGCCGTCCCTTCGCGCCACAGCGGGTGGCCGATCGACCGGAGGGCCGCGTGCAGTGGCGTGTCCGGCTCGCTCAGTTCGCGTTTCCCGACCCTCGGCGGGCCCGCGTAGGCACTGAACCGTGTGATGCGGCCGCTGATCCGCGCGTGGACGTCGGCACCGGCCCCGAGCAGCCGCCGCACCACGGCGGGCGAGCCTCCGGTGAAGGCGGCCAGGTGCAGTGGCGTGAGCCCTTTCGGGTTCAGCGGCCCGACACCGGCGCCCGCGGCCAGACCGGCCTCGACGGCGGCGAGGTCGCCGGTCGCGCAGGCCTTCGCGAAGAGGATCCGGATCGACGGCCAGCCGCTCATGCCCCGTACTCCTCCAGGACCGCGACGACCCCGTCGAGCCCGAACATCCGGGCGATGCCGATCGGGTCGTCCGCGCTGCGCCCGAACGCCTCCCTGGGGGCGCGAAGGCGCGCGTGCGGGTCGGCGCCCGCTTCGAGCAGCATCCGCACGAGGCCGACGCCGTTGAGCCGTGACGCGATGTGCAGCGGGGTGCCGCCGTCGGCGTCCTTGACGTCGACGTCGCCGGCCGCGTCGAGCACGAGGCGGATGATGTGGTCGTCGCACATGATCACGGCCATGTGCAGCGCCGTCGAGCCCGCGACGACGTTCGGCGCGGCGATCTCGGGACGGCACGGGTCGGCGCCGGCCGCCAGCAGCAGCTCTACCGCCGGGCGGTTGCGGCAGGACACGGCCGCGAACAGCGGGCTCGTGTCGTGGCCGCCGCCGTCCCGGTCGGCGCCCGCCCTCAGCAGCAGCTCGACGAGTGCCGCCGTCTGCCACTCGCGCCCGTAGGCGACCTGCACCAGCGGCGGCAAGCCCAGCCAGCCGCGGAGGTTGGGGTCGGCGCCGCCGTCGAGGAGGGCCTCGACGATCCCGACTATCGCCGTACCGTCGCGTCTCAGCGGACTGCGGCCCGGGCGCACGGCCGCGTGCAGGGGCGTGTCCGCTTCGTTCAGCTCGCGCCCGCCGACGCGCTGCGTCCCCGCGTAGGCGCCGAACCGTGAGATGCCGCCGGTGATCCGCGCGTGGACGTCGGCACCGGCCTCGACCAGCCGCCGCACCACCACGGGTGAGGCGCTGGTGAAGGCCGCGAGGTGCAGCGGTGTCAGGCCTTTCGGGTTGACCGGTCCGAGCCCGGCGCCCGCGGCCAGGCCCGCCTCGACGGCGGCGAGGTCGCCGGTCGCGCAGGCCTTCGCGAAGAGCGTCTTCGCCGAGGGTGCGGGGCTCATCGGTACTCCTCCAGCAGTGCGATCATCTCGCGCCGCCCGCAGCGTGCGGCGACGTCGAGCGGGGTGCGCGTCCCCGGACCGAACTGGGTGCCGAAGGCGGTGTCGCCGACGGTGCTCGCGTGCGGGTCGGCGCCGGCCGCCAGCAGGATCCGGGCGCGGGCGGGCTCGGACCCGCTGACGGCCATGTGCAGCGGCGTGATGCCCTCCGGCGTGCGTACGTCGACGTCTTTCGCCGCGTCCACCACCATCCGCATGACCTCCTCCAGCGCGCCGACGGCCGCGCGGTGCAGGGGTGTCAGACCGGACGCCTTCCAATAGGTCTGCCCGGTGCCCCGGCAGGGGTCGGCGCCCGCCGCCAGGAGCTCGGCGACCGGCCCGGGTAGGCCGTACACGGCGGCGTAGAGGGGGCTGCTCTTCCCCACGCCCGGGTTGGGGTCGGCGCCCGCCTTCAGCAGCATCGTCACGACCTCGCCCGCCCGGTCACGGGCCACCCTGGCCGCCTCCAGGAGCGGCGATTCGCCCAGGTCGTCGGTGGTGTTCGGGTCGGCTCCGGCATCGACGAGCGCCTCGACGACCTCGACCGCGCGCGGCTGGGCCTTCCGCACGAAGACGCCGACGCACTGCACCGCCGCCGCCAGCGGCGACGTGCCCGGCCGCAGTTCGCGGCGGTAGAGCCGCCCGGAGTCGACCAGCGCGTGCAGCGCCGGGGGCTTCTCACCGGTGGTCACCGCGTCGATGTCGGCGCCGGCCTCGATCAGGAAGCGCACCGTCTCCGGCGAGCCGGATGTGAACGCGGCCATGTGCAGGGGCGTCACCCCGGCCTTGTTGACCGGGCCGAGTGAGGCCCCGCCCGCCACGAGCGCGCGAGCGGTGTCGAGGTCGCCGCGGGCACAGGCGTGCGCGAGGGCGTTCTTCGCCGTGGGCGGGCGCTGGACCTTCGCACGCGCGAGCCGCGCCGACAGCAACCGGGGCGGGTGCCACATCCCGTCGGAGTCGAAGCGGTAGACGATCGGGTCGCCGGGATTGCGTGGCGAGGCGAGGTCGACCATGAGGGTGCAGCGCTGCGAGTCGCGGCCGACGGCGTACCAGGCGTTCTCGTACCCGCTGGCGGTGAAACCGGTCTCCGCCTCGGCGGGCGCGGGGAAGGTCAGCTCCCAGTTGAGATCCTCCTTGTGCACCAGCACCTGCCCGGCGGGCCACTCGATCGCCAGCAGCGCCTGGATGGACGGCGGCACCGAGCGGGGCCCGACCGGGGTCTCCACGGCCGTGTCGCGGACGGCGAAGTCCGCGCGGATCCGCCCGCCCAGACGCGCGATCTCGGCGAGGACCTTGTCCGACAGGGGGTGGGTCATCCCGGCAGGATAGGGACCGGGTGCGACCTTTCCGCTCAGGCCAGCGCGGTCGCGAGTTCCAGGAGCTCGTTCTGGTCGGCGTCGCCGATGACGATGATCGTGCGGGCGTCGTCGAGGCGGACGAGGGCGACGTTGCCGTCACGGGTCAGGTACGACATCCACGCGGCGCCGGAGGCCTCGATGTTGCCTTCGAGGCGCGGTGCCTCACCGAGTTCGGCGGCCAGGAGGGTCGCCGACTCGGCGCTGCTCTCCACCAGCTGCACGCCCGAACCGTCGGGCGTCTGGTAGGCGACCCGGAGGGTGACACCGTTCTCGCGGCTGACGATCGCCTGCGTCGCGAGCCACTTCTCCGACAGGCCCTGCGGGCGCAGGACGGTCAGCCCGGCGTCGGCGGCCTCCTGGTAGGTCGGCGCCGGGTCGATGGCGTTGACGTCGGTGCCGGACGTCAGCAGCCGCCAGCCGCCGAGGATCAGCGCGATCGGCACGAGGATGACCGCCAGGGACAGGATCATGTCCCTGGGGCGGCGGGGCGCGGTGTAGGTGCTCGACACAGGATCCATCCTCGCCTATGCCACAGCGCGTGACCCGACCGCCCCGTACGGATGCGGTCTCTGTCAGGATGCGGTTAGATTCGACCCTCAGCGCCGAGGAGGTCCCATGTCCGACCGTCGTACCGAAGAACTCGACCGCAACCTCGCCCTCGACCTGGTCAGAGTGACCGAGGCCGCCGCGATGGCGGCGGGCCGGTGGGTCGGCAGGGGCGACAAGGAAGGCGGGGACGGCGCGGCCGTCGACGCCATGCGCCTGCTGATCAACTCCGTGCCGATGCGCGGCACCGTCGTGATCGGCGAGGGTGAAAAGGACAACGCTCCGATGCTCTACAACGGCGAGGAGGTCGGCGACGGGTCCGGCGCCGCCGTCGACGTCGCGGTCGACCCGGTCGACGGGACGACGCTGATGGCGAAGGGCATGCCGAACGCGCTGGCGGTCCTCGCCGTCGCCGAGCGGGGCGCGATGTTCGATCCCTCGGCGGTGTTCTACATGGAGAAGCTCGCGGTCGGGCCCGAAGCGGCCGACGTGATCGACATCGAGGCGCCCGTCGAGGAGAACCTGCGGCGCATCGCCAAGGCCAAGCACAGTGAGGTCAGCGACGTCACGGTCTGCATCCTCGACCGGCCCCGGCACACCGAGCTCGTCCGCAAGGTCCGCCAGACGGGCGCGCGGATCCGCTTCATCTCCGACGGCGATGTCGCCGGCGCCATCAGCGCCGCCCGTCCCGGCAGCGAGACCGACGTCCTCATGGGCATCGGTGGCACGCCCGAGGGCATCATCGCCGCCGTCGCGCTCAAGTGCATGGGCGGCGCGATGCAGGCGAAGCTGTGGCCGCAGGACGAGGTCGAGCGGGAGAAGGCCCTGGCCGCCGGGCACGACCTGGACCGGGTGCTCGGCACCGACGACCTGGTCAGCGGCGACAACATGTTCTTCTGCGCGACCGGCGTGACCTCCGGCGACCTCGTCAAGGGCGTGCGGTACCAGCGCGGTGGGGCGTACACGCAGTCGATCGTGATGCGGTCGAAGTCGGGGACGACCCGCGTCATCGACTCCTACCACCGCCTGGAGAAGCTGCGCCGGTACGCGGTCGTCGACTACGACGGCACGCCGCTGCCGGTCGAGTAGGGACGCGAAAAAGGCCCCCGACCGATAGGTCGGGGGCCTTGCCACGTGCCCGGGGGCACCGCGACCGCGGGAGGTCGCTTCAGCGCTGCGCCTTAGCTGGCGTAGGGGTTGATCGGGGTGCCGGGGGTGGCGCCGGGGCCGTCGGCCACCGAGGCGTCACCGTAGGTCACGGTGTCGATCGAACCATCGAGGTTGCCGTCGGTCAGGGTCGCATCGGCGATCCCGTCCTCATCAGAGTCGAGAACGACCTCATCGACCAGACCGTCACCATTGCTGTCAGCGGCGAAGGTGTCCATCGCACCATCGGCATCGGCATCGGTGGCCACCGCGTCGACGAACCCGTCACCATCGGTGTCCTGCGCGACCTGATCCACCACGCCGTCACCATTGAAGTCCGAGACCACGGTGTCGATGTAACCATCACCGTTCTGGTCCAGAGCCTCCGAATCGATCGTCCCGTCACCATCGGCGTCGACGTACAGGTTGTCGTAGTCACCGTCATTGTCGGCGTCCACAGCCACACCCTCGGCGTCCCCATCACCATCGGTGTCGATCAACGTCTCGGAGTGATCACCGTAATCAGCCGTGATCGTCTCATCGGCCACACCATCGGCGTTGAGGTCGATCGCCTCATCGAACGTCGCATCGTACTCAGTGCCATCGGCGGTGTCGGTGTCCGGCGAGTCGAAGTCACTCATATCCAAGCCCTCCCATGAGGCGTCTTTTGTTTCGATATTCGAGCGGCGGTGCCGCGCTTCTGGAATTACCGTACGGCGCCAGGGCAACGGGCGAATCCCGGGAACGTGCCACCACTTGCACGAACGCCGGTCACATTACGCTTTCGCGCCCGGAGCGCAAAGGACCGCAGGCGTGACCGCGAGCGTTGTTGGTGAGAATGTCACGATTTCGAGACCGCGCCGTGATCCGGGCGCGGGTTGCCTGGTGAGCGGGGTTGTCGGGCGGTGACCGGTGGTCACCGCGAAGGGCGGGTCAGCCGGCCGTACCGGGTGGGGACTTGAGCAACGGCGCCGCCGCCTCGACGTGCCCGCCGCGTCCGGCGCGCAGGGCCCCGGCCGCCATGCGCAGCAGGTCGATCACGACCCCGGCGCCGCCGCTGGCGTCGTGGACCTTGAGCTTGACGTCGAGGCTGACCGGGGCCTCGGCCCAGCCGCGCGCCTCGATGTTGAGGTAGGCGGCCTTCTGCGAGCCGAGCTGCGCGAGGTACCCGATCGGTGCCATCTCGACGCGTTCGGCGGTCGACCGCTCGGAGGTGACGGCGTTGAGTTTGGAGCGCGTCTTGCTCTCGCCGTTGCCGGCGAGGTTACGGATGTCCTCGGTCCCACCGACGGTGATCTGGTACGACCCGTCGAGGGTGAGACCGCGCTCTTCCAGCAGCCGCAGCAGCGCCCGGTGCACGATCGACGCGCCGAGCTGGGCGGAGAGGTCGTCCCCCAGCAGCGGGAGACCG
The DNA here is from genome assembly GCF_014202425.1 of Phytomonospora endophytica. Classification (GTDB taxonomy): domain Bacteria; phylum Actinomycetota; class Actinomycetes; order Mycobacteriales; family Micromonosporaceae; genus Phytomonospora; species Phytomonospora endophytica. The sequence continues at coordinate 89,025 of NZ_JACHGT010000009.1, forward strand.
GCGGCCTCGAAGCGCGCCATCAGTTCCGGGTCGCGGGCGACGGCGTCGGAGGTCGTGTTGACGAAGGCCGCACCGGCCCGCAGCGCGGCCTCGGCGTAGGCGCGGGCCACGTCGGGCCGTCCCGAGGGCGCGGCGTAGAGCAGAACCTCGGCGCCGGCGAGCGCGGCGGCGACGCGGTCGGTCTCGCTCGCGTCGGACAGTCCCTTCTGGACGGTCACGCCGGTTGGCGGCGGGTCGGTGCCGACGCGGGGGTAGTTGTTGGGCGGCATGAGGATCGCCTCGGCGAGGTCGGTGCCGACCTTGGCCGCCGACATGGCGAAGGCCGCGACGATGTCGATGTCGCCGACACCGAAGCCGTCGAGGACGGGACGGCCGATGCCGACCGTGCTGCCGGTGGCGCGGTAGTGCGCGATGCCCTGCAGCAGTGCGGAAACACCGTTGCCGACGCCGATGACGGCGACTTTCGCTCTGTCGATCACGCGGTGAGGCTACCGTCCGGGCCGTGCTTGCGGGCGGTGACGAGGGCGAAGCCGAGGTGTTCGCCGCCGTCGGCGGTGAGCATGTCGATGACGGGTCCGTTGGCGGCTTCGCCGTCGGGCCGCTGTTCGGCGCAGGCCCGGGCCCACAGGAGCCAGTCCTGCCAGCCGTCGGTCTGCCGCCGGGCCGAGGTGACGGTGACCAGTTCGGTGATCTCCCATTGGAAGCGCCACCATTCCGGGGTGTGCCAGGCGATGGCCTCCCAGCCGACGAGGTCTTTGACGTGGGCGGGGATGGCGCCGAGTTCGCGGACTTCGCGGGTGAGGGCGGGTGTGGCGACGCCGAGTTGCCCGCCGGGCCGCAGGAAGCGGGCGAGGTAGGGGAGGTAGCCGTCGGCGGTGCCGAAGTACTCGAAGGCGTCGATGCTGATGATCGCGTCGAAGCTCTCGGACTCGAAGGGCAGGACGTGCGCCTCGGTGTGAACGGCCTCGACCTTGTCGGCGACACCGGCCTCGGCGAAGACCGCCGCCGCGTCTTCGGCGGTGATCCACCAGTCGGCGGCCACGACGTCGACGCCGTATTCGCGGGCCAGGAACACCGAGGTGGCGCCCTTGCCGGAGCCGAGGTCGAGCACGCGCATGCCGGGGCGCAGGTCGAGGTCGGCGGCGAGGTCTTCGAGGAGCCAGAGCGGGTGGGGGCCCATGTCGAGGCCGAGGAGCCAGGCGGGGTCGTAGGTCGACGAGCGCGGGTAGCGGTCGGGACGGTGGAGTGCGTCGATCGCGGTCATGCCGGTGAGCCAAGCGGGGACGGCGGTTCACGGCAACCCGGTTTCGGGGCGGTCCGGCCTCGGTGAGCGGCCGCGGCGGTCGGCGGCGACCGGCCGCCGGGCAGCGTGTCGAGACCGAGCCGGCTAGCCCGCGTCCGAGGAGTGTCCGGGGAACAGGTGGGCCGAGGGGTCGATGACCACGGCCGCGTTGTTCACCGCGGTCGCCGCCTCGCCGAAACCGGTCGCGATCAGGCGGACCTTCCCGGCGTACTCGGTGATGTCGCCGGCGGCGAAGACGCGCGGGAGGTTCGTCGCCATGGACGGGTCGACGAGCACGTGCCGCTTGTCGAGCTCCAGGCCCCACTCGGTGAGCGGGCCGAGGTCGGCGACGAAGCCCAGAGCCGCCACGATCGTGTCGGCCGGGAGCGACCGCGGGCCGTCCTCGCCTTTCACGACGACCTCCACACCGGTCACGCGTTCACCCCCGTGCAGGGCTGTGACCTGCGCGTTCACCACGATCGGGACGTCGAGGGCGGTCACGCGGTCGACGGTGTGGGCGTGCGCGCGGAACTTGTCGCGCCGGTGCACGATCGTCACGCTGCGGGCGATGGGGTGCAGGGCGAGCGCCCAGTCGAAGGCCGAGTCGCCTCCGCCGACGACCACGACGTCCTCGTCGGCGTGCACGGCGAGCTGAGGCACGAAGTAGACGATCCCTTCGCCCTCGAAGCCGTCGGCGGCGGGGAGCGGGCGGGAGGTGAAGCTGCCGATGCCGCTGGTGATGAGGACGGCGCCGCAGCCGAGCGTGCTCCCGTCGTCCATGGTCAGGCGCGGGAGCTCACCGTCGTAGGAGATGCGTTCAGCACGTCTGCCGAGGATGTAGCGCGGGTTGAAGGGCGCGGCCTGTTTGACGAGGTTCTCGACGAGGTCGCGGCCGCGGATCTCGGGGAAACCGGCCACGTCGAAGATCATTTTCTCCGGGTACATGGCCGTGATCTGGCCGCCGGGCTCGGGCAGCGCGTCGATCAGGGTCACCGAGAGGCCGCGGAAGCCGGCGTAGTAGGCCGCGAACAGGCCGGTGGGACCGGCTCCGATGATCGCGATGTCGGTCGTGTCGGGGTGTCCGGAATCGTGCGTCATGGCACTCACCGCCGTGTAGAGGCTGGGCTCGTGGTTCGACGGTATCCGAGATGGACGTACGGTTAAAGGCCGAAACGCCCCTTGAGCCGGGCGGCCGGCGGGGGGAGACTGCCGCTATGCCTTCGACCCGCTACGTCTTCCTCGATCCGATCGGCGCGAGCACCGGCGGATGGCTGTCGGTCATCATGAGCGCCCCGACCGGCGTCGTCTACCAGACCCAGTACGGCGGCACCGCGTGCCGCCCCGGCGCCGCCGAGGGCTTCCTCGTCCCGATCTTCGGGGAGGAGCCCGACGAGGGCCTCCGCGACCTCTTCGAACTCCATTTCCAGGGCGCGGGCACCCGCGGCCACGACTGGGACGACGCCGAACTGAACCGCCTGCGGCGGCTGGTCGGCGAGGTCGAGTACTGGTCCTGCGACGGCCGCGACGAGACCTCGCACCCCCTCGTCCTCGACGAACGTCTCCTCCACGAGGTCGACGAGGCGTGGATCCCGGTGTCCACTCCCGACGGTCCGGGGATCCTCACCTGGATGAACTCCGACTGACGGGTGAACGACACGCCGGGGCATCGAGCCTGGTGAAAGTCCTGGCGCGGGTTGACCACTCCCCGATTGATCCCGCGTCAATCTGGTGCATCCAGTGAAAACGCGGCTACCTTCAAGGTCACGGGTGAGCTCTCCCGGCTCGCCCCCGGCTTCGTGGGAGCTGATCGTGACGACACCTCGCACGTTCGTTCTGGACACCTCGGTCCTGCTCAGTGACCCCTCCGCCTTCCGGCGGTTCGCCGAGCACACCGTCGTGCTCCCGCTCGTGGTGATCTCCGAGCTCGAAGGCAAGCGCCACCACCCCGAACTCGGCTGGTTCGCGCGCCAGTCGCTGCGCCTGCTCGACGAGCTGCGCATCGAGCACGGGCGCCTCGACCAGCCCCTGCCGGTCAACGACGTCGGCGGCACGGTGTGGGTCGAGCTGAACCACGCCGACGCCTCGGTCCTCCCGCACGGCTTCCGCATCGACGCCAACGACCACCGGATCCTCGCCGTGGCGCTCGGGCTGGCCGCCGACGGCGCCGACGTCCGGCTCGTCACCAAGGACATGGCCCTGCGCGTCAAGGCCGCATCGGTCGGGCTTCCCGCCGAGGAGTACCGCCACGAACAGGCCAGCGACCCGACCTGGTCGGGCATGGCCGAACTGCCGATCAGCGACGAGGACATGTCGGCGCTCTACGCCGGCGACGCCGTGTCCCTTGTGGACGCGTCGGAGCTTCCCTGCCACACGGGCCTGGTCCTCACCGGCAACAAGGGTTCCGCGCTCGCCCGCGTCCGACCCGACAAGACGATCTCCCTGGTCCGCGGCGACCGTGAGGCCTTCGGCATCCACGGCCGCTCCGCCGAGCAGCGCGTCGCCCTCGACCTCCTCCTCGACGACTCGATCGGCATCGTCTCCCTCGGCGGCCGGGCCGGTACGGGGAAGTCGGCGCTCGCCCTGTGCGCGGGGCTGGAGCAGGTCCTGGAACGCAACCGCCACAAGAAGGTCATGATCTTCCGGCCGCTGTACGCCGTCGGCGGGCAGGAGCTGGGTTACCTGCCGGGCACCGAGGCGGAGAAGATGTCGCCGTGGGCGCAGGCCGTCTTCGACACCCTCGGCGCGGTCACCAACGACAACGTCCTCGAAGAGGTCCTGGAGCGCGGGATGCTCGAAGTCCTGCCCCTGACCCACATCCGCGGCCGTTCGCTGCACGACGCGTTCGTGATCGTCGACGAGGCCCAGTCGCTGGAGCGGGGCGTGCTGCTGACCGTCCTGTCGCGCATCGGGGCCGGCTCGCGGGTCGTGCTGACCCACGACGTCGCGCAGCGCGACAACCTCCGCGTCGGCCGCCACGACGGCGTCAGCGCCGTCGTCGACGCCCTCAAGGGACATCCGCTGTTCGCGCACGTGACCCTGACACGTTCGGAGCGTTCCGAGATCGCCGAAGTCGTCACCGATCTGCTGGAGGATCTGCCTTAGCGTCGGCGCGCGCGGGCCGGGCTTTACTTCCCGCCGGGAATCCGGCAGGGTGAGGCCCGGCCCGCGTCGCCGGACGAAAGGACGAACGCGTGTTGGTTGCGTTGACGCGCATCGGCGCCCGAAGTTTCGCCGTTCTGCTGCTGTTCGCCGGCGTCGCCGCGGGCATCAATCTCGGACTGGCCGGCGGTGGGCACGACGACCGCGACACCCGCGAGGCCGCCGCCGACACCGCCCGTGCCGAGGACCAAGAGGGCACGACGCGCGACTGGTGGCGGGAGTACTCCGAGTCGGCGGCCGACGCCGACGCCGAGGACAAGGCCACCGAGCTCACCAAGATCGTCGGTGAGCAGGCCAGCAGCGCCGACGAGGAGTACGAGCGCCGCAAGGAGGAGAAGGAGAACGCGATCCCCGGCATCGATCCCGGTGAGATCCCCGATGACTGCGACGAGTACTCCGGCAACCGCGCCATCGGCTGCGCGCTCCTGCTCAAGGAGGGCTTCGGACTCGACCAGATGCCTTGCCTCGACAAGCTCTGGGACCACGAGAGCGGCTGGAACGAGCACGCCACGAACTCCGGGTCGGGCGCCTACGGCATCCCGCAGGCCTATCCGGGCGACAAGATGGCGTCGAGCGGTTCGGACTGGCAGACCAACCCCGCGACCCAGATCGACTGGGGCCTCGGCTACATCAAGGGCCGCTACGGCGATCCGTGCGGCGCGTGGGAGAACTTCGTCAACAACGGCTCCTACTGACGGGTGATTTGGGCGGTGGACCCTCCACCGCCCTTTTCGTGCCCCGGTAGAGTTCCCCTGTTTGGGCCGTCGGGCTTTACAACCCTCCGGGGATCCGGCAGGGTGAGGCCCGGCCAGTGACCGCAGTCCCGTCATTTTCTGGGACGCGGCTCGCGAATGTCGCCGGATGAAAGGACCAACGCGTGCTGCGTACGCTGACGCGCATCGGCTGCCGAACCTTCGCCGTTCTCCTGCTCTTCGCCGGCGTCGCCGCCGGAATCCAGCTCGGCCTCGCGCCGGGCGGAGGGCACGACGACCGCGACACCCGCGAAACCGCCGCCGACTCCGCCCGCGCCGAGGACCAGGAGCGCACCACGCGCGACTGGTGGCGCGAATACGCCGAGTCGGCCGCGGACTCCGACGCCGAGGACAAGGCCGAGGAACTCACCAAGATCGTCGGCGAACAGGCCACCACCGCCGACGAGGAGTACGAGCGCCGCAAGGAGGAGAAGGAGAACGAGATCCCGGGCGTCGACCCGGGCGAGATCCCCGACGACTGCGACGAGTACTCCGGCAACCGCGCCGTCGGCTGCACCCTGCTCCTCAAGGAGGGGTTCGGCCTCGACCAGATGCCGTGCCTGGACAAGTTGTGGGACAAGGAAAGCGGCTGGAACGAGAAGGCCTACAACTCCGGTTCCGGAGCCTATGGCATCCCGCAGGCCCTGCCCGGGGACAAGATGGCGTCGAGCGGGTCGGACTGGGAGTCGAACGCGGCCACCCAGATCGACTGGGGACTCGGCTACATCAAGGGCCGCTACGGCGATCCCTGCGGAGCGTGGACGCACTCGGTGAACAACGGGTGGTATTAGGCCGCCGACGCGGCGCCCCGATGGGCGCCATCTGAGAAAAACGCGCGAAAGGGCGGTGGAGTCTTCCTCCACCGCCCTCATCGTGTTCTCGGGGGCACTGTCCACAAAGGCCGTCAAGGTGTCGGATCAAGGACACTCGGCTCGCATTCCGTGATAGCCGGACAACTCTGGGATCCGGATGCGCCGGGGGGCGATGACGCTTCGAGATCACCACGAGACTCGACGTCGAGATTTTCTGCTTCGCGTCCCGCGTGTTCACTTCCAACCCACGCAAAGCAGGAGTGCGAAATGCTCAAGCACGTTCGCATGAGGGGGACGATCCTGATCGGCGCGGTAGTCGCCGTTTTAGTGCTCACCCTCTCCCCGCAGGCCGCCGCCGATCCGGCCGCCACCGGTCTGCGGAGCCCGTCGGCGCCGACCTCGCCCGACGGCCGCACCGTCGATCCGGCCGTTCTGGCCCGACAGATAGACGCCACGGTCGCCAAGGCCGAGGCACCATCACCGAAGGGCGCCGCCTCCGACGGCGCCGACCACCGTTCGGTCGCGGTCCAGGAAGGCATGATCGGACCGATGTCGCCGCCCGGGATCTCGTCGCTCATCGGGACCGACGACCGGTACGCGACCAACCCCGCCAACTGGTGGCCCGCCAGTTCGACGGTCTACTTCACCAGGACCGTGGGCGCCTCGATCAACCGCTGGTGCACCGGCTGGCTGATCAACGCCAACACGGTCATCACCGCGGGCCACTGCGTCCACACCGGAGGCTCGGGCGGATCCTGGTACACGGCGGCGGAGTTCACCGCCTGGCCGGGACGCTATGGGAACAGCACCCCGTACGGGTCGTGCTCGGTCTCCCAGATCCACTCGGTCGTCGGCTGGACGGTCAACAACAACCTTGAGTACGACTACGGTGCCATGAAGCTCAACTGCAACGTCGGAACGACCACCGGGACCTTCGGTTTCATGTGGCAGGCCGCCTCACTCGACGGCACGACCACCTACAACCGCGGGTACAGCCAGGACAAGGGCTTCGGTGAGCAGTGGGCCAGCTACGACCAGATCCGCGCGTCGCAGACGCGGCGGCTGTTCTACCAGCACGACACTGTCGGCGGTAACAGCGGCGGACCGGTCTACACCTACAGCAACGCGAGCTGCGGGCCGTGCGGCGTCGCCGTGCACGCCTACGGCACCGGGGGCGCGGCTCCCGGCGCGACCAACAACAGCGGGACGCGCATCACCGAGGGCGTCTTCAACAACTTCATCTACTGGGAAGGCCTGTAAGCAGGCCACGGCCGCCGGCGGACGGAGGACCCCGTCCGCCGGCGGCTCCTCGCGGCATCGGAAGGGCGCTCATGTCGGACTCCATGGCCTTCGAACCCGAACGCCCGGCACCGGACTCGGGCGCGGGCCCCTGCACGGTCCTGGTGACGGTCACGGCGCCCGACGGCAGACCGCTGGCCGACGTCGGCGTGGAGGTTCGTGCCATCGGCATGGACACGCCCTGGACCGTCGCCATGGATCTCCCCCGCACGACCGATCTCGCCGGGCACTACGCCTGGTCGGGGCTCCCGGCCGGGGAGTACGCCTTCGCGGTACGCGTGCCGGGGCGGAGGAAGTCGCAGCCGCGCCGGGTACGGCTGGAGGGTGGGGAGACGCGGGCGGTGGTGTTCACGGTGGAGGGGTGACGCAGTCGCGCCGAGATCCGGGGCAAGCGACGTTACGGACCTGTGCCCGCACCGCCGTCCACCGACGACAAAACCGGCCCGCCCCCTTCCGGGGACGAGCCGGTCACGGCACGAGTACGCCCTAGTACCAGTTGTTCGCCTGCCAGAAGCCCCAGGCGCCGCAGGGCGAGTCGTACCGCCCCTTGATGTAGCCGAGGCCCCACTTGACCTGCGTGGCCGGGTTCGTCGCCCAGTCGTCGCCCTCGCTGCCCATCTTGCTGCCGGGCAGGGCCTGCGGGATGCCGTAGGCACCCGACGACGGGTTCTCCGCCTTGTGGTTCCAGCCGCTCTCGTGGTCCCAGAGCGTGTTCAGGCAGCTCCACTGGTCCATGCCGAAGCCCTCGTCGAGCATCACGGCACAACCGATCGCGCGGTTGCCCGACAAGTGGTCACAGTCGGCCGGGACGTCGACCTTCGGGCCCGAACCGGAACCCGTCGAGGTCTCCCGCTCGGTCTCCTTCGGCTCGTCCGTCGGCTTCTCCGGCTTCGGAGTCTTGTCCGGCGACGGCGTCGGGGACGAAGGCGTCGCCGACGGCGCGGTCCGGTCGGTGCCGCGCGCGGCCTCGTCGTCGATACGGCGACTCGACGAGTCACCCGCGAACGAGGAAGCGGGCGTCGGCTCACCACCCGACACCACACCCAGCAGGGCGGCGCCGACGACGAGCAGGCCGACGGCCCCGAGGCTCACGAACCGGAGCCGACCCGGCGCGGTGAACCTCGCCAGACGTTCGCGGTCGAAGATGCGCTTGAGCTTGTCGCGCACGTTAGCGGTCCTTCCATAGGGAGCTGGGCCAGCCAGGGACCATTCCCGAAGACGAAAGGACGACTACTCACCGGCACGAGGTGACCATGACGAAACTCACTGCAACCGGAGACAAGCGGAATCCGACATGTCGGTAGTGCCCGGGAGGAAGGTTCAAAGCGATGCCGGAAGCGGGGTGACGGAAGTCATCGAACAGGAGTTCGGTGACGGGAGACACTCGGCCGGTTTCGGCGGCGCCCGGGTTTTGGGCGGCGCGGACGAAACCGCCTGAAAGGTAGGGGATCGGGCTGTGCTTGTTTGGGCGGCGCGGACGGGGCCGGCTTGCGGGTGTGGGATCGGGCTGCGGCCCGCCGCCGGTGCCGGGTCCCCGGCGTGGGCGCCTCGGCGGAGGCGGGCTCGCGAAGCGAGACTCGCCCGTGGTGAGACTGCTGCGGCCGGGGTCCCGGCGTGCGGGAGCAGACGAGCAGGTCCCCGACCTGGGCGGGTGAGCTTGAAGGGCCTGTGCTTGTTTGGGCGGCGCGAACGAAACCGCCTTTGCGGCATGGGATCGGGCTGCGGCCCGCCGCCGGTGCCGGGTTCCCGGCGTGGGTGCGTCGGTGAAGCCGGACTCGGCGTGCGGTCGGCGCACGGGAGCCGCGAGCGGGTTCCCGGCGCGGGCGGGCTCGCGAAGCGAGACTCGCCCGCGCTGAGACTGCTGCGGCCGGGGTCCCGGCGTGCGGGAGCCACTGAGCGAGGCTCGCCCACGTGAGGTCGCTGCGGTCGGGGTCTCGGCGGGGGCGGGTCGCGCAGCGGGGATGCTCAGGCTTGTGGGCAGCGTTCGGCGGCGGGTGGGCGCGCGAAAAACGCACTCCCCCGCCGCCCCCAAAGGGGCCCCAAAAATCACGATACGGGCGAGGTGTGACAGAACGTGATGTAAGAATCGCTCGCGAGCCGGAGCCGGAGCCGGAGCCGGAGCCGGAGCCGGAGCCGGAGCCGGAGCCGGAGCCGCGAAGATTGTGGCCGGGGTCCGATCAGAGTGTGCGGCCACCTTAGAAGTGCGCCCAGAGTCGGCCAAGCGTGCGGGCGGCCAGCGTCGAGACTGCGCCCAGAGCCGATCAAGCGTGGGCGGATGACGCCGAGCGCCGGAGACCGGAGTGCGCGGCCGACCCTGCGTGAGGTTCGCGCGAGCGGGTCACGAGGCGAGGTTCCCGCCCGCGCGATCGGCGCACGGCAGGCGCGCCGCGAGCAAGAGTCCTGCCCGCCGGACCCGGACCCAAACCCAGACCCAAACCCCGACCCGGACCCGGACCCGGATCGGACCGAACCAGACCGGTGCGGCCACAAAGACCAAGCCCAGCCCGCGAGCCCTCTCCCCTACGTCCCGAACCGCCGCTGCCGGTTCGCGTAGGACCGCAGCGCCCGCAAGAAGTCCGCGTGCCGGAAATCCGGCCAGTTCGCGTCGAAGAAGAAGTACTCCGCGTACTCCGACTGCCACATCAAGAACCCCGACATCCGCTGCTCGCCGCTCGTGCGGATCACCAGATCGGGATCCGGCTGCCCCTTCGTGTACAGGTGCTCGGCGATGTGGTGCACGTCCACGATCTCCGCCAGTTCCTCAAGCGAAGTCCCCGACTGCGCGTGCTGGTGCAACAGCGACCGAACCGCGTCCGCGATCTCCCGGCGTCCCCCGTAACAGATCGCCAGGTTCACCTGCGCGCCACCGTTGCGCGTCCGCGTCCGCTCCTCCGCCGCCTTCAACGCCCCCAAGTGCTGCGGCGGCAGCAGATCGATCGCGCCGATCATGTTCAGCCGCCACGGCTGACCGTCCTCGGCGAGTTCCGTCGCCAGATCCTCGATGATCTGCAGCAGCGGGTCGAGCTCGGCCGCCGGGCGCGACAGGTTGTCCGTCGACAGCAGCCAGATCGTGATGTGCCCGACGCCCATGTCATCGCACCATCGCAGGAACTGCTTGATGCGCTCGGCGCCGACCCGGTGACCGTCGTTGGGATTGATATAGCCCATCTCGCGGGCCCAGCGGCGGTTTCCGTCGACCATGACCCCGATGTGCCGAGGGAGCGGCTTGCCGGCGAGCTTGCCGGCGAGCCGCCTCTCGTAGACCCGGAGGAATACCTTGTAGATCAGATCTTTCAACCACACGGGTCTGAGCCTAGTCGCGGTTTATTCCACGCCAAGTCGGGCCTTCAGGGCATCGAGCTCCGCCCACAGCACACCGGGGAGTTTGTCCCCGAACTTCTCGAACCACTCCTGGACCAGCGGGATCTCCGCGCGCCACTCCTCGACGTCGACGTTGAGGACCGCGTCGAGCGAGGCCGCGTCGAGATCGAGGCCGTCGGTGTCGAGCGACTCGGGCGTCGGCACGAAGCCGATCGGCGTCTCGACCGCCTCCGCGCGCCCTTCGAGACGCTCCACGACCCACTTGAGGACGCGGCTGTTCTCGCCGAACCCGGGCCACAGGAACTTGCCGTCGTCGTCGCGGCGGAACCAGTTCACGTAGAAGATCGCGGGCATCTTGGAGGAGTCTCCGCCGTTGGCGCCCTTGCCCATCTCGATCCAGTGCCGGAAGTAGTCGGCGCCGTTGTAGCCGATGAACGGCAGCATCGCCATCGGGTCGCGGCGGACCACGCCGACCTTCCCGACCGCGGCGGCCGTCGTCTCCGACGACAGGGTCGCGCCGAAGTACACGCCGTGCGCCCAGTCGCGCGACTGTGTGACCAGCGGGATCGTCGAGGCGCGGCGGCCACCGAACAGGATCGCCGAGATCGGCACGCCCTTCGGGTCCTCATACTCGTCGGCGAGGATCGGGCACTGCTGGATCGGCGTGCAGAAACGGCTGTTCGGGTGGCTGGAGGGCCCTTCCGAGTCGGGCGTCCAGTCCTTGCCGTGCCAGTCGGTGAGGTGCGCGGGCGGCTCGCCCATGCCCTCCCACCAGATGTCGCCGTCGTCGGTGAGCGCGACGTTGGTGAACAGCGAGTTGCCCTTGTCGATGGCGCGCATCGCGTTCGGGTTGGTCTTCCAGTCGGTGCCCGGGGCGACACCGAACAGGCCGTACTCGGGGTTGACGGCGTACAGGCGGCCGTCCTCACCGAAGCGCATCCACGCGATGTCGTCGCCGAGGGTCTCGACCTTCCAGCCCGGGATGGTCGGCTCGACCATCGCCAGGTTGGTCTTCCCGCACGCCGAGGGGAAGGCCGCGGCGATGTAGCGGACCTCGTCTCGCGGGCTGGTGAGCTTCAGGATGAGCATGTGCTCGGCGAGCCAGCCCTCGTCGCGGCCCATCACCGAGGCGATGCGCAGCGAGTAGCACTTCTTGCCCAGCAGCGAGTTGCCGCCGTAGCCGGAGCCGAAGGACCAGATCTCGCGGCTCTCCGGGAAGTGCGAGATGTACTTGGTCTCGCTGCACGGCCACGCGGTGTCGGCCTGGCCCTCGTCGAGGGGCGCGCCGACGGAGTGGAGCGCGGGCACGTAGACGGCGTCGTCGCCCATGGCGTCGAGAACGTGCGAGCCCATGCGGGTCATGATGCGCATGCTGAGGGCGACGTAGGCGGAGTCGGTGATCTCGACCCCGTACATCGGGTTCTCCGCGGTGAGCGGGCCCATGCAGAACGGGATGACGTACATGGTGCGACCGCGCATCGAGCCGCGGTACAGCTCCGTCATCGTCTGCTTCATCTCGGCCGGCGCCATCCAGTTGTTGGTGGGTCCGGCGTCGGCCTCGTCGACCGAGCAGATGTAGGTGCGCTCCTCGACGCGCGCGACGTCGCTGGGGTCGGTGCGGGCCCAGAACGAGTTGGGCTTGTACTCGTCGTTGAGGCGCACCAGCGTGCCCGACGCGACGAGCTCGTCGGTCAGGCGGCGCCACTCTTCGTCGGAACCGTCGCACCAGACGACGCGCTCGGGGGTGGTGAGTTCAGCGACCTCGCGCACCCAGGCGGTCAGTCGGCTGTGGTTGGTCGGTGGATTTTCCAGCCCGGGGACCATGACCGGAACGCTCATCGTCGCCTCTCCTCGTGGTTCACGTCTGACCGAAGAACCGCAGGTGACGCTGCGGATTCGTGGGAATGACCTCAGCGTAAGCCCAGGATTTGGGACCGCACCAGGGAGAGCTTGTGAAAGAGTGCACAAAGTTGCACGCGGCGGCGGACGTGTGCGCAGACGCGCAATCGCGCGCGGAAAGTGCCACACGTTCGCGCATCCGTCGCGCGTATTTCAGGCCCTTGAAAGATCTTGCAGGCTCACGCGCGCGCGAGGGCGAGCGCGATAACCCCACCGAGCACCACGATCGCACCCGCGATCCGACGTGAAGCACCCTTTTCGCGCAGGACGAGCCAGCCGAGGACGCTGCCGACGACGATGCTCAGCTCGCGGGCGGGCGCCACGAGGCTGACGTCGGCGTAGCGGTAGGCGAAGAGCACGAGGATGTAGGCGAGCGGGGCCAGGGTGCCGACGACGAGCACCGGGGTCCGGTGTTCGCGCCACACGCGACGGACCTCGTCGCGGCGGCGGAGGGCGTAGGGCGACAGCACGCTCGTGCGCACGACGTTGCTGACCCAGTCGAAGATGAACGGTGAGATGGCCAGGGGGCCGACCGCCCACGCGTCGAAGACGGTGTAGGTCGCGATGACCAGGCCGGTGGCGACGCCGTAGAGCACGCCGGCGGCGACCTTGCCGGTCCCGTCGCCTTTCTGGCTGAACCCGATGATGAGGATGCCGCCGACGACGCAGGCCGCGCCGACCAGTCCGATGGGGCCGGGGCGTTCACCGAAGAAGAACATCGCCAGCAGCACCGAGAGGGCGGGCCCGGTGCCGCGCGCGAGGGGGTAGACGACGGTCATGTCGCCGTGCCGGTAGCCGCGCTGGAGGAGCGAGAAGTAGCCGAGGTGGATCAGCGCGCTGCCGATGAGGGCGACGGGCACCCAGGGTGTCCAATGTGGAGGGCTGAGGACGAGGGCCGTCGCGCCGATGGGCAGGTAGATGACGGTGGAGACGCCGGCGTTGAGCCAGATGAAGACCACTCCGCCGTCGGAGGCGCGTTTGGCGTAGAGGTTCCACACCGCGTGACATAGGGCCGCGCAGAGGACGAGCAAGATCGCGAGTGGGTGCACGTGGCGTGACCCTAATACCAAGACCGGGGAAACGTTCAGTCCAATTCCCGCGCACCGGGACGGGCGAGACGGCCGTCACTTCGCGGGCCGCCGAGTCCACTGTGGGCGGAAAGAGGCCGAAACGTTACCGTGCCCGCGGGCGCGTGGATCCTACGATCGCCTTTCGGCCGCCTTGAGGGAGAAGCAGTTGACTACACGGTTCCGCCTTTTCGCCGTCACCGGCGCCTGCGCCCTCGCGTTGACGTTGAGCGCCTGCGGGAGCGACGGCGGCGACAGGAGCACGGCCGACCCGCGCGGGGAGGGCTCGGGGTCTTCGGCTCCGGCCGACGAGGAGCTGCCCGCCGACGTCGCGCTCTTCGAAGGGCGCTGGATCAGCAAGGGCAAAGACCTGACCTGCGACGCCGCCGGGAACTGCACCTACTCCGAGGACGGCGGCGAGGTGTACACCGGGACGATGACTCCGCTGGCCGAGGGAGTGTTCTCGCTGGAGATGACCATCGAGGGCGGCGGGCGGATGCTGTCGCTGACGGTCTCGCCGACGCCGAACGGCGCGGGGATCGAGGTCCGGGCGGGGGAAGGCGAGATCGTGCTGTACAGCAAGGACGAGGGCTGAGCGGGCGTCGGGCTCTCCGCCTTCGTGAAATGTCACCGCTCGTCCGTATCGTGATTTTCGGGGCCCCTTTGGGGCGTGCGAGGGGACCGCGCGTTTCGCTCGGCCGCCCGTCGCTGACGGCGGCGCCGGCCGCCGCCCCCGCTCGCTCGACGGCATGAGTGGAGACGGCGGGCCCACTCCCCCGCCGCCATCGACTCAGGTGATGTCGGGACCCTGGCGGCGCAGGGCGTCGACGGTCGTCATCGCCTCGCGCAGCTCGGCGAGCCACGAGTCGGCGTGCTCGCCGACGAGCCGCACGCACCAGCTCAGCGCGTCCGAGCGCGAGCGTGCGACACCGGAGTCGACGAGCGTGTCGAGGACCCAGCGCTCGGGCTGACGCAGGCGCGTCATCACCGGGACGGTCATGTGCGTGAAGATCTCGCGCGTCGAGCCGCAGGAGGCCCCCCAGCTGGCCTTGCGGCGGAAGCGGTGGGTGATCTGCTGCGAGATCTGGATGCGCTGCTCGCGGGTGCCCTCGCGGAAGCGCGAGATGCGGCCCTCCTCGGCGGCGGCGCGGTCGGCGTCGGTGGCGTCGTCGTCGACGGTCGGCTCGGCGAGCCGCCCGATGATGATCATCTCGTCACGGTCGGCGAGGACCTCGGGCACGCCGACGAACCAGTCGTCGGGGACGCGCGCGCTGATCCAGCTGGCGGCGTCGTCGGTCGGCGGCAGGTCGGCGTACTGCCAGCCACCGGACGGGGTCCACATTCCGGTCCACTCGGGGTTCTGATGCTGCATGGTCTTCCTCCCTTACGCCGAAACACCGTATCGGCGATTACAGCGTTACACGGTTTACGGCGTAGCGCCATCCACGCGGGTGTGATTCAGGGTCATCTCAGGGTTCTAGCGGGCGTTCTGCCGCTCTTGCACCATTACGCACAGCGGCGTCGACGCGTCCCGGGCGCCGAGCGGGTCGTCGGCGAGCAGCGCGGCGACGGTCTCCTCGCCGGGCGCGGCGGAGCGGTCGAAGACCGTGCGGCCGAGGACGGCGCCGGATCCGGTCACCAGGTAGCAGCCGCCGAAGTTCTTCGCGATCGCCGAGGGCAGTTTCGCGGCGATCTCGGCGGTCAGCTGCGAGCTGAGCCGGCCGGGCTGGCGCGGCGGGGCCAGTACACCGACGTCGAGCGGCGCCGGAGCGCCCTCGGCGGGGCCGCGCAGGGAGCGGACCGCCACCGACCCGAGCGTGCGGTCGAACCACTCCGGCCGTCGCAGGAGACGACCGCAGGCACCGGCGATCGTCGCGCGCAGCACCCGGCCGCGCCCGACGTCCTTCATGGCGACCTGCGTGCACCACTCGTCGGCGCTGGTGAGGTTGGCGGCCAGGCGCGCGAGCCGCCCGGGCCTGATCTCCCACATGGGCGTGCAGCGGCCCTGCGCGACGGCGGCGGCCCGTGCCGAGACGAACACGTACCAGGCCTGGCGAGTGCCCTCGACCCGCCGGTCGCCGCCCATGACCTCGCCGACGTACCAGGCCACGGCGTCGATGAAGCCCGCCGTGCCGTCGCCGGGCCCGAACCAGCGCGTGTGGACCGGGTGCCGCTGCCAGGTCACGCCGCCGCGGACGGTCCGGCTGCGCGGCAGGCGCTGACGCGGCACGGCGACGGCGGGGTGATGCGCCCGCAACCACAGTTCGACGACGTACAGCCGCCAGAACAGGGCCGCCTCCTCCTCGACGCGCGGTGCCGGGACACGACCGTTGAGCAGGGCGGCGAAGGTCCGCAGGACACGACGCTGGTTCACCCAGGGCCGCGATGCGAACAGCGGCGAGGTGAACACCCGGTAGGCGTGCTCCCGGGCGGTGATCAGCAGGGTCCGCAGCGGAACGGGGACGCGGACCTCGTCGGCCAGGCGCGGCGCCGGGTCCGGCAGCGTCGCCCGGACGAACGCGCCGAGCTCGCAGCGCAGCCCCTCCCCCGCCCCGGCGACGTCGGGGAAGGGAGTGCGGATCCCGACGCCGAAACGCGCCGAGACGCGGTCCACGAGACGCGACAGGTGGCCGGGCCGGGTCGCGCGGGCGTCCTCGGTCGACAGCAGCCGCTCGGCGCCCGCGGCGTCGAGGAGGACGTCGACCTCCCCGGCGGCCGCGCGGGCGCTCGCCCACAGGATGTAGGCGGCCGGGTCGGGCATGGGTTCGCCGAGGTCGCGGACGAAGTCGGGCATGCCGGCGGCGAAGGCGGCGGCGTCGAAGGGCAGCGCGCGGTGCCGGTAGGTCTTCTCGTCGAGGGCGCGCAGGACCGTGGCGGCGTAGGTCTGCTCGTCGTCGGACTCGCCCTCGTAGGCGGCGGTGTACACGGGGACGGCGACGACGGGCGCGTCGAGGTCGGCGGCGTACTCGGCCTGCGCGTCGATCGCCGCGCCGAGCAGGGCCGCGCCGGGCAGGCCCTGGGCGAGGCGGACGCCGACGCGGTCGCCGCGCGCCGACCAGCGCAGCGCGACCGGGACGGGCGCGTAGGCCGTCGCCTGGAGCGAGCGGGACGCGGTGACCTCGACGCCGTCGGCGCGGGCCTCCAGGATCTGGTTGGGCAGGACGCGGCGGATCCCGGCGAAGAAGGTGGCCGGGCCGTCGTCGCAGGCGCCGGTGTCGAGGAAGCGGTCCAGGACGTCCCGGTCGGGCGTCGGCGGGATCCCCGCCGACAGCAGCGCGGCGGGCTCGGAGCCGACGAGGACGGTGCCGTCGTCGAGACGGGCGTAGTAGAGGCTCGGTCCGTCGCCGTTGCGCACGAGGAGGAGCGCGCGGCGCACCGGGTCGGCGAGGATCAAGGCGTAGGGGTGCGGGGAGCCGAGCAGTGCGGTGACGCCCTCGTCGAGGTAGCGGGCGAGGAGCGAGGCGGTCTCGACGACGCCGTCGGCGACCGCGGCGAGGCCTTCGGCCTTGTGCACCGTCGGCAGTTCCGCGCGGGCGACGACGCCGATGCCGCGTTCGTGCCAGGACGAGTGGTCGGCGCCGCGCGCGGCGAGGCCCCCGGACAGCGCGGATAGGACGGATCGGGACGCCTCAAGGCAGGCGGCGATTCCAGGCATGTGCGTACCCCCAGGCAGACGGCTGCGCGCGGTCCGCTCGCGCTCGATCGTCGTGCGACGACCGATCGTAGTCGTTCGCTACCTCAACGGATGAATACCCGGTGGAGTGACGGGGTGATGGCGATGGGCAAGCTGCGGCGGCGGACGAGCCGGCGAAACGTTCGCACTCCCCCGCACGCCCCAAAGGGGCCCCGAAAATCACGATACGGGCGGGGTGTGACGTTTTTCGGCGCCGCCCGCCGACGGCCGCGGGCCCGTCATGGACCGGCCGTCGGGCCGCTCGCGTGCGACCCGGCCCCCTCACCTCATCGTCTCCGCCGCGACCCCCAGGCCTCCCGCGAACCGCGGATGCTTGCGCAGCACCGGTTCCGCGACCGCGAGCGCGCGGTAGGCCGCGTCCCGGTAGTAAGGGTCACCGGTGACACCGGCGTACTCGGCGTAGGCCTGCGCGGCCAGTGCCCAGCCCGACGGCGTCGGGCCGTCGGTGGGGTCGGTGGGGCGGTGGACGAGGGTCTCGGCGTCGTCGGCGGTGTCGTGGAAACCGCCGTCGCCGGTGGTGAAGTGACGGTCGACGAGGTCGAGCAGTTCCTTGGCGCGCGGGAGCCAGCCGCCGTCGGGGTCGGCGGCGTGGCGGGCGAGGTAGGCCGAGGCGACGGCGGCGTGGTCTTCGAGGACCCCTTGGGCGGTACCGGCCCTACCGTCGCGGGAGACGCGGCGGAGACGACCGTCCACTGTGTGCACGTCGGCGAGGAGGCGGGCGGCGCGGTCGGCGGCGACGTCGGCCCAGGGCTGTGCGCGGTGGGCGGCGTAGGCGGTCAGCGCGGTGACGGCGAGCGCGGTCCACGCGGCGACGACCTTGTCGTCGCGGGCGGGCTGGGGGCGCAGATCGCGGGCGGCGGTGAGTCTTCGGCGGATGTCGGCGAAGCGTTGCGCGGCAGCGGATCCGTCGGGGTCGGCAGGCAGCTGGAGGACGCTGGTGCCGTGTTCGAAGGTGCCCTCTTCCGTGACGGTGAACAGCTCGGCGGCCCACGCGGCGTCGTCGGCGCCGAGGACTTCGGTGAGCTGGGCGGGGGTCCAGACGTAGGTGGCGCCTTCGACGCCGTCGGTGTCGGCGTCGAGGGCGGCGGCGAATCCGCCTTCGGCGGTGCCGAGGGCGTCGACGACGAAGCGGGCGGTCTCGTCGGCGACGCGGGCGTGGATCGCCTTGCCGGTGAGGCGATCCAGTTCGGTGTGGAGGCCGAGGAGGAGGGCGTTGTCGTAGAGCATCTTCTCGAAGTGGGGGACGATCCACTCGGCGTCGACGGAGTAGCGGGCGTAACCGCCGCCGAGCTGGTCGTAGATGCCGCCGCGGGCCATGCGTTCGGCGGTGTGGTCGGCGATGTCGAGGCTGCGGGCGTCGCCGGTGCGTTCGTGGTGGCGGAGCAGGAAGGCGAGGGCGGGGGCGGTCGGGAATTTCGGCGCGCCACCGAATCCGCCGTTGACGGGGTCGAAGGAGCCGTGGATCTGCCGTGCCGCGGCGTCCAGAATGGACGCCTCGACGGGTGCGCCGGCCGGGCAGGGCCCGTCGACGGGGCAGGAGTCGCTGACGTCGGCGAGGTCGGGCCCTGCGGCCGCGCAGGCCTGGACGATGGCGCGCCCCTGGCTCAGGAGTTCGGTCCGCTGTGTGGCCCAGGCGGTGCCGACGGCGTTGACGAGGCGGATGAAGTGCTCGCGCGGGAAGTACGTGCCGGCGAAGAACGGGGTGCCGTCGGGGGCGGCGAAGACGGTCATCGGCCACCCGCCCTGGCCGGTGATCGCGATCGTCGCCTGCATGTAGACGGCGTCGATGTCGGGCCGTTCCTCGCGGTCGACCTTGACGGGGATGGTGAACTCGTTGACGAGCGCGGCGACCTCTTCGTCCTCGAAGGACTCGTGGGCCATGACGTGGCACCAGTGGCAGGCGGCGTACCCGATCGAGATGAAGAGCGGCAGGTCGCGCCGCTTCGCCTCCGCGAGGGCGTCCTCGCCCCATTCGCGCCAGTCGACGGGATTTCCGGCGTGCTGCTGCAGGTAGGGGGAGAGTGCGGTGGCGAGGTGGTTCATGGGTTCAGGGTGCCACAGCCCGCCGTCTCCGCGATCCATCGCGCGACGGCTGTCGCAGCCGGGTGCTAGCTTCCGCGGATGGAACCGATGAAGCTGGTGGAGACCACGCCGGGAAAGTTCTCGCTGCTCCTCAACGCGGGTGACACGCGGGTCGACGAACTCGTCGAGGGGCTCGGCCACGAACCGAACGGCTACTTCTGGGAGGGCGTCGCGAGGTTCCTGGTCAAAGCCTCCGACCCCGGCCTCGAAGCCCGGTTCTCCTACGACCCCGAGGGCGGCATGTTCTGCGCGTACGGCACCGACCGGGCGGCGCTGGAGACCCTGGCCGCACTGCTGCTGCCGTTGACGTCCGACGGGGACCGCATGCGCGAGCTCGTCGCCGCCGCCGAGGCCGAAGGCTTCGAGTTCGACGACTGAGCCCGCGTCCCCACCCCAAACCCCCTCGACCCGGCCTCCCGACCCCAGTACCGTGGCCCAATGACCCCCGCCGCAGGCATCCCCACCCTTGACCGGGTGGTCGCCTGCGATGAGTCCGGGTACGAGGGCGAGAAGCTCGTCGGAGGCACGACCGACGTGTTCGTGCACGGCAGCGTCGACGTCGACCTCGGTGTCGCCGACGCGTGCATGGCGGAGTTGCGCACGCGGATCAAGTCGCCGGCGACGGGGTACAAGGCGAACCATCTCCTGCGCGAGAAGCACGTCGCCGTCCTGCACTGGATCCTCGGGCCGGAGGGGCCGCTGCTCGGTAACGCGCGCATCTTCATCGTCGACAAGACCTACTACCTCCTCGACCGGCTGATCACGCTGCTGGGCGAGGAGAACACCGACGCCGGCACCCTCCACCGCGACGGTCCCGCCGCGTTCGGCGCGACCCGCTGGGCCGCCTTCCTCGACGCCGCCAACAACGTCCTGCGCGTCAAGGAACGCGTCGAGGCCGTGGCGCCCGTCGACGCGTTCTGCCACATGCTCGACCTCCTCGACGGTGCCCCGGCGCTCGCGGGCCTGCGCGCTTCACGCGGGCGGGCCGAGGCCTTCCGCGCCCGCCTCGCCGACGATCCCGGCGCGGTCCCCGCCCTCGACCTGCTCATCCCCGCCATCGTCCGCGCCGCCGAGGTCTGGGCCGACGGCGGCACCCGGCCCGTCTCGGTCCTCCACGACCGCCAGAACGCCCTCGCGCCCGAACGCGTCGTCCAGCTCAAGGAGATGTCCCCCGACCTCGCCGAACTGCGGCTGGCCCCGTCGAACACCGACGCGCGGATCCAACTCGCCGACATCATGGCCGGCACGGCCCGCCGCATCCTCGAACACCACCTGCACGGCCACGGCGACGACGCCCTCACCGCCCTCTTCGCGCCCTACGCCGACCCCGCCTCGATCTGGGTCGACCCGCGCACCCGCGCGCTCCTCGGCCAGGTCTAACGCGCCGAAGGCTCCGAACCCAGAACCGGCTTCACGTCGAGGATCGGCGTCCCGTCGACGGCTTCGAGGCCGTCGACGCGCAGCCGCGCCCCATCGGTCTCGACGACGGTCACGCGATGCAGCCCGATCGGGTTCGGCCGGTGCGGCGAGCGCGTCGAGAACACGCCTTCGACGGGCCGCGTGCGGTCGCCGCGGGGATGCACTTCCAGCAGGTCGCGGCGGGCGCGGTCGAGCCAGGTCAGCACGAAGACCTCGTCACCGGGACTTATCGAGCGCGCGGCCTCGGCGAACTCCGGCTGGAACACCAGCCAGGCGGCGGGCGCGCCCTCGTCGGGCTGTCGGGGTGCGGTGTCGAGGTCGGTCAGCGTCGACGCGACGACACCGACCGGGCGCGCCTGGAAGCTCATGGGCCCATTGTGCGCTTCCGGAACTGGCTAAAGTCGCCCTCATGGCCGGCGATCTCGACATCCGCGCGCTGCGGTACTTCGTCGCCGCCGCCGAAGACCTGCATTTCAGCCGGGCGGCGGCGCGGCTCTACGTCGCGCAGCAGGCCCTCAGCCGCGACATCGCGCGCCTGGAGGAACGCCTCGGCACGAAACTCTTCGAACGCACGACACGGCGAGTGTCCCTCACCCCCGACGGGGAACGGCTCCTCGGCCAGGCGCGCCGCCTGCTCGCCCTCCACGACGAGATCCTGCGCGGCCCCGCCGACGCCGCGCCCCTCTTCGTCGACGTCGCCGCGCGCGGCATGACACCGGGACGGGTGCTGGCCAGGGCGAGGCGGGACCCGGCGCTGGAGTTCTTCGTGCGGTTCCACAATGGACTCGGCGAGTCCCTGCCGCTCCTCGCGGCCCACCGCCTCGACGTCACCTTCGGCCGTACCGAAGGCCCCTTGCCCTCCGATGTGGACGGTCAGCCGATCCGCTGGGAACCGATGGCGCTCCTCCTGCGCGACGACCACCCGCTCGCCGCCCGCGAGTCCGTCCCGCTCGCGTCCCTCAACGGCGTCCCCGTCTGCTGGAGCACCGGCGACCACGCCTCCCCCGAATGGCGCCGGGCCGCCCACCGGCTCCTCGTCGACGCCGACGCCGAACCCTCCATCGAGCATCCGCACATCGTCGGTGACGAGGAGATCGCCCACCACCTGCGCATCCGCGACGTCGCCGTCCTCACCCTCGTCTCCCAGCCGCCCGTCCCCGGCACGGTCCTGCGCCCCCTCGTCGATCCCGTCCCCGTCTACCCCTGGCGCATGCTCTGGCGCCGCGGCGACCCGCACCCGGGACTGCTCGCCCTGCGCGAGGCCGCCACCGCGCTCGCCGCCGAGGAAGGCTGGCTGACCCGACCGGAACGCAGCTGGGCACCCGTTGACGACACCCGTTGACAACAGGAGTGCGTGAATCCCCCGGAACAGGTGTTGGACCAGGACCACCCACCGGCGGGACCGTGAGCGCATGACACCCAAGCTCAACGCCATCACCCACTACACCCTCACCGGCGTCCTCACCGCCCTGTGGGGCGCCTCCCTCCCCGCCACCGACGCCCGCCTCGACCTCGGCGAGGCCAAGATCGGCGCGCTCCTCCTCGCCCTCAGCCTCGGTGTGCTCGCCGCCATGCCCGCCGCCGGATGGCTGGCCGACCGTTTCGGCGGCCGGGGACTCCTCCGCGCGACGGCGCCCGCCGCCGCGCTCGCCCTGGCCGCGCCGATGGCCGCGCCCTCCTACCCGTGGCTGCTCGCGGGCGCGCTTCTCCTCGGCACGCTCATGGGCGCACTGAACGTCGCCTTGACCGTGCGGGCCGTCGCGGTCGAGCGCGCGCACGAAAAGCCCGTGATATCCCTCTTGCATGGAATGTGGACACTCGGGGCGGTCGCCGGAGGTGCCGCCACCACCGCCGGTCTGCACGCGGGCGTCGACGCGCGAACCCTGGTCGCGGGCGGTGGGCTGGTGCTCGCCGCGGGCTTCGGGGCCGCCGGGTCCCGACTCACCCACGACACGCCCGTCCCCGCGCCACCGGCCGAGACCTCGGCTCGACGCGGCCCCGGCCTCGGCTCCCTCGTCCTGCTCGGCGTGATCGGCGCCGCCGCCTTCCTCACCGAGGGCGCGGCCACCGACTGGGCCGCGATCCACGCCGGCCGCGAGCTCGGCGCCGACCCGGCCACCGCGTCGATGGTCTACACGGCCTTCTTCGCCGCCATGACCGCCATGCGCTTCGCCGGCGACGCCGTCCGCTCGCGCCTGGGAGCACCGACGACCGTCCTCATCGCCGGGGTGACCGCTTCGCTCGGATACGTCCTGGTTCTGGCCGCCCCCGCCCTCGGCGGTGCGGGCCTCACGACGGCCCTGGCCGGCTGGATCCTCGCCGGTGTCGGCATGGCGGTGGTGTGGCCCGTGGTGACCAGCACACTCGGTGCGTCGGGAGCCTCCGGACGGCGCCTGTCGGCGGTCGGCGCGATCAGCTACGGCGGCGGGCTCGCCGGACCCGCGGTGATCGGCTTCACCGCCTCGGTGAGCTCGCTGTCGGCGGCCCTGGTGATCCCCGCCGTCCTGGCTCTGGTGGTGGCGCTGGCGGCTCCGTCGGTCCTGCGCGCCCTTACTACAGTGGACCGTCCACAGGGGATGACGGCTGGACAGGGGTACGTATCCTGACCCGTCACCACGAAGCGGGCGAGTGCGACGGGTGACCCCGCTGTACGACGAAGCGGGAAAAGCAGTAACAATCGGCGTTCCAGGTCGATTCGGCGCGCCTTTTCCGCGAGGGGCAACCAGGACGCACGGCCACCTCGTTGACCTGGGTAGCATTTTTCGGCCGACGTGACTAAGGTCGCGTCGGCAGTTGAGGAGCGGTGATGGGCAACAGGCGAGGCACCAGGCGGCGCGGCGGAGCCGGCTCGAAGCGGCGTTCGCCGTTGTGGGCCAAGATCATGGTCGGCGTGGGCGCGATGCTCATGGTCGTCTCGATCGGCGCCGTCGGCTACGCCAACATCATGCTGGACAAGGTGAACGACGCGGTCAACACCGCCTGCCTGCTGGAGGACTGCGAGGCCTTCAAGCCCGGCGAGGAGATCAAGGGCCCGCTCAACCTGCTCATGATCGGCTCCGACATGCGCAAGGACTGGTCGGCGGCGCAGTCCGACTCGATCATGATCCTGCACATCAACGCCGCCCTGACGGCGGCCAACATCATCTCCATCCCGCGCGACCTCTACGTCGACATCCCCGACTGCGGTCCGGGCTGGGGCAACAACGCCTGCACCGAGAAGATCAACACCGCCTTCGCCGCCGGCGGGCTCGACAAGGCGAAGTCGGTGCAGAACCTCGCGACCACGCTGACCAACCTGACCGGGCTGGAGAAGTTCGACGGCGTCGCGATGATCAACTTCGGCGGCTTCAAGGACCTCGTCGAACTCTTCGGCGGCATCGAGCTGTGCGTGCCCTTCGACATGGACCTCGAACACCCCAAGGACGAGTTCGGCAACAAGCCCCACGTCAAGAAGGGCTGCAAGGAGTACGAACCCGACCTGGCACTGGGCATCGTCCGCGAGCGCTACGCCTACGACCCGACCAACCCGGACTGGAAGGAGGAGTACGGGATCGGCGACTACGGCCGCCAGCGCATGCAGCAGCACTTCATCAAGCAGCTGATGAAGCGCGCGAAGGAAGAGGGCTACATGACCGACCCGTTCAAGGTCACCACGCTGATCGAGGCGATCGGCGACCAGCTCCTCCTCGACCTCAAGGGCCGCGCTGTCACCGACTTCGCCTACGCCCTGCGCGGCATGGACGCTTCGGCGATCACCACGCTGAAGGTCCCGTCGGAGCCGGCGATGATCGGCGAGACCTCCTACGTCGTGATGCAGCCCGGCGAGCAGGAGGAGACCGCTCAGGAGCTCTTCGAGGCGTTGAGCGGCGACACGCTCGACCAGTGGGCACTGTCCAACCCGAAATGGGTCAACAAGACCAAATGACCGCGATGCCCGGGTGATGATCTACTGCGAAGAACGGGTTGATCCACCGAGAGGAGCATCATGGTGAAAGTCCTCGTCGTCGGCGGCACCGGGTACATCGGTGCCGCCGTCGTGCACGCCCTGCTCGCGCACGGCCACGCGGTCGTGGCCATGAGCCGTTCGGGGAAGTCGCCGCATGAGGGCGCCGAAGGGCGGCAGGGCGGGCTGGACGTGCCCGAGGTGCTGGCCGCGGCCGCCGCGGAGGCCGACGCGGTCGTGCACACGGCCGCGCCGACCGGGGACGAGCGGGTCGAGGCCGCCGCGATCGACGCGCTGAGCGGGCCGGGCCGTCCGTTCCTGTACACCAGCGGGATCTGGTCGCTGGGTGCGACGGGACGCGACCCGGTCGACGAGTCGGCGCCGACCAACCCCCTCGCGATCTCGGCTTTCCGGCCGCGCGTCGAGCAGCGCGTCCTCGCCGCCGGCGGGACGGTGATCCGGCCGGGGATCGTCTACGGGCACGGCGCCGGGATTCCGGCGATGCTGGTGGGCTGGGCCGCCGAGCACGGTTCGGGCCGCTACGTCGGCTCCTGCGCGACGCGCTGGCCGATGGTCCACGTCGACGACCTCGCCGACCTGTTCGCGCGGATCCTCCAGTCGGTGGAACCGCCGCGACTCTGGCACGCCGTCGACGAACCGGCGGTGTCCACTGTGGCCTTGGCGGCGGCGGCCGACGTCGCCGCGGGCGGACCGGGCACGGCCGAGCGCTGGACGGTCGGGCGGGCCGCCGAACTGGTGGGCGAGAACTTCGCGACGGCACTGGCCACCGACCAGGCGGTCACCTCGGCGCACACCGCGCGGCTCGGGTGGGCCCCGAAGCGGTCGGCGGTGGAGGACATGGCGAGCGGATCGTACGTCGCGGGCGGATAACCGGCCGATGGCGACCCCTGGCCGGTTTCGTACCGCCGCGGCCCTCGCGCGGAACGCGGCATCCGTCGAGAGTGGACTCGCGAGCTTCACCACCGCGTTCATCACCCGCTTCACGGCCGACGGTGAGCTCTTCGACAAGATCCTCGCGGTCGACGTCAACGTCTTCTGGACCGGCGCGGCCACGGCCGAACCGGCGGCCGTGGCCGGTCTGCCGGCGCCCGGCGGGTGTCTCGTGCTCTGCTTCGATCCGCCGTCTGGGCAGCGGCGGGAGATGTTCGCCGAGCACCTGTCGGCCGGGGGTTTCGACAACACCCGGATCCCTTACGGCGACACGCTTCTGGTGGTCCGGGCGACTCCCCGGCCGTGAGTCAGGCCCGGATGGACAGGGTGTGCCGGAAGACGTCGGCGGGGTCGTGGCGGGCTTTGGCGCGGCGGAGCCGGTCGAGGTTCGCGCCGAAGTAGATGCGGCCGTACTCGACGCCGGAGGTGTTCCACGCCGGGTCGGCGAGACCGTTGTCGGCGTAGTTGATGAAGGCGCCCTCGTCGACGGGGACGCCGCCGGTCGTGGCGTGGAAGTCGTGGTAGAAATCGCGCAGCCACCGGGTTCCGCGCTCGTCGAAGGCCGAGTCGGTCCACGACGACAGCCAGAACAGCTTCATGACCGAGTCGCGGTGGGCGGTGGCCGTCGCCGAGGGCTCGACGGTGTTGACCGCCCCGCCGTGGGTGTTGAGGCTGAGCATGCCGCCGGCGTGGTCGAGGTCGTCGCGGGTCAGGTGGTGGTGGATCGCCGCGACCTGTCGCGGGGTGAGGCTTTCGCGCGCGTACGCCGAGGCGCACTTGAGGCGCTGGGAGCGGCCGTCGTCGCCGCCGGGCATGAGCTGCGCCGAGTTCAGCCAGGGCAGGCGCACGGTCGTGGGTTCGGGTGTGGCGCCGACGCCGTCGGCGAGTTCGGTGAGGAAGCGGCTGAAGAGCGCGTCGTCTTCGCCGGGGACCTGCCCGATCATCATGTGCCGCCCGAACTGGCGGCGGAAGAGGATGAGTTCGGCGTAGAGCCTCGTCGACGGGGTGCCGGGTGCGGAGTTGCGTTCGCACCAGCCGCCGAAGTTGGCGACGAGCCGTTCGAAGCCCTGCCGCGAGAGGTTCTCCCACGGCCAGGTGACGGTGAACGACAGGACCGTGGCGGGCGGGCACGGCAGCAGCGCCGAGGGGTCGGTGCCTTTCGCGCCGGGCGTGCGGAACCAGTAGCGGGTGACGATGCCGAAGCTCCCGCCACCGCCGCCGGTGTGGGCCCACCACAGGTCGCGGTTCGGGTCGCCCGGTTCGCGGGTGGCGATGACGGCCCGGGCGCGGCCGTCGCGGTCGGCGATCACGACTTCGACGGCGTACAGGTGGTCGCTGATCAGGCCGTGCATCCGTGACAGGGGGCCGTATCCGCCGCCGGGGACGTGGCCGCCGACGGCGACGGTGGGGCAGGACCCGCCGGGGAGCGTGACGCCCCATCCGAGGTGGAGGCGCCGGTAGGTCTCGCCGAGCGTGGTCCCGGCGCGGACTTCGAAGGCGCGGCGGTCGGCGTCGAAGCGCACGCCGGTCATGGTCGACAGGTCCACGACGACGCGCACGCCGGGATGGTCGACGAAGTCCTCGAAGCAGTGCCCGCCCGAGCGGGCCACGACCCGCCGCTTCTCCCGCACGGCCCGCTGCACGGCCTTCACGACCTGCGCGGTGGTCGAGGCGACGACGATGTAGTCGGGGTTGCCCTGGTGGCGCAGGTTTCCGCGCGTCCGCAGATGCTCGTAGCGCGGATCGTCCGGCCCTGCCTCGACGAGGCCCGGCCCCTCACTCGCGACCGCCGGGCCGGTAAGGCCCGCGTCGACGGTGGCCGCCGCCACGGTCGCGACACCGACCGCACCGGCTCGAAGGAAGTTGCGTCTGCTCACGCCGATCACCCTCCACAGTGGACTCCAGGAGCCGACACTATGGGCACCCGGGGCGCGGGGACATGGGCCCAGGCCTACGTGTGCGGGTGGGTTAGCTCCCCTCTTTCGTTTTCGCGCTTCCAGGGTTTCGGGCTCGCTCGTGGACGCCGGGAACGTGACGGTGACGTCGGCGATCCTCGGCCCGCGCCGAACGAGCCCGACTCCGAACACCTCGCGTTCGTGCGGGAAGACCGCGAAGTGCCACGAGCCGGGCATGGAGACGACTCGGTGGGGGAAGGTCGGTCCAGGTTCACACCCGACCGTCCCTCTACGAACTCCCGATCCGGGGAAACGGCGCCGTCGAGAACACGACCTCCACGCCCACCTCGAAGTACTCGGCGATGCGCAGGGCGAGGTACAGGCTCGGGCTGTACTCGCCGCGTTCGAGGTACCCGACGGTCTGGTAGTGGACCCCGAGGGCCTCGGCGAGTTGCCGTCGCGAGATCCCCCGTTCGGCGCGCAGCATCGCGATCCGGTTGTAGATCACCTCATTGCTCAACGCCGTCGTCCTCCTCGTTCGACCGGTGGGCGCCCATCAGGTTATGCGCTGCATGGCGCGCTCCCTGCGCTCGGCCACCGCCGAACCGGACTCGCGCCGGGCCATCCGGCGCAGCAGGATCGGCGCGAGGACCAGCCCGAGGACGGCCCACAGACCGAGGACGCCGAAGGTCTCCAGGTATCGCCAGGATCCGCCGATCTCGGCGGCGGCCATGTCGGAGGGCAGCAGCGCCGAGCGCATCCCGAGGCCGAGCCAGTAGATCGGGAAGATCTGCCCGATCCCCTGCAGGAGCGGCGGCATCTGCCCGAGCGGGTAGAAGATCCCCGAGATCGCGACCAGTCCCATGACGGGCATCATGATCAGCCCGAGCATGCGCGGGTTGGAGAACAGCGAGCCGAGGACGGCGCCGATCGGCATCGTCGCGACGAGTCCGAGGACGAGGACGGCGGCGAGCATCAGCCAGGAGCCGGGTCCGTCGAAGGCGACGCCCTCGAAGACGATCAGGCCGGGCACGAGCACCAGGATCGCGCCGAAGATGACGAAGATCGACGTCTCGGTGATGACGCCGACGAGGTACCCGGTCATCCCGCCGGGCAGCGTCTTGGCCCGCAGCAGCGTCCCGTCCTCGCGCTCGACGGTCAGGGTCTGCACGACGCCGAGGAGTCCGCCGAAGGCGACGTTGAGCCCGATGAGGCTGGGCAGTGACATCGATCCGAGTGAGACCGGCGCGCCCTCGATGTCGACACCGCGCAGGAAGAAGATGACGACCATCGCGATGACCGACGGGGCAAGGAAGCCGACGAGCCCCTCATAGGAGCGCATGGTGTGCTTCGTTTCGATCCAGCCGCGGGCGAGGCCCGCCTTGATCGGCGTGGTGCTGACGTTCACCGTCCACTCTCCTCGAACTCGCGGATCAGCGCGTCGCCGCCGCCGGACTCGAACTGCCGGACCAGTTCCATGTAGGTGTCCTCAAGGCTGGCCCGGCGGACCTCAAGGTCTCCGATCTCGTCGCCGTACTGCTCGAAGAGCTTGCGGACGTAGGCCGTCGCGTCGACGGTGGAGTGCACGAACATCTCGCCCCCGCGACTCCACTTGACCTCCGCCTCGGTCGACATCCGGCGCGACAGGGCGTCGGCCGACCCGTCGGCGATGATCCGTCCGCCGGCCAGGATGAGGATCCGGTCGGCGAGCTTCTCGGCCTCGTCGAGGTCGTGGGTGGTCAGCAGGATCGCGGTCTCGTCGATGTCGGCGAGCCGGTGCACGAGGTCGTGGAACTCCCTGCGCGCCTGGGGATCGAAGCCGACGGTGGGCTCGTCGAGGAACAGCAGGGCGGGCCGCCCGACGATGCCGATGGCGACGTCGAGGCGGCGGCGCTGGCCGCCGGACAGGCTGTTGATGGTCTGGCCGGCCTGTTCGGTGAGGCCGACGGTCTCGATCAGGTCGTCGGCCGGCCAGGGACGCGCGACCCGGTCGGTCGAGAAGGGCGCGTAGTAGGTGCCGAAGTGCTGGAGCAGCTCGCGGACACGCCATTTGCCGTGGTCGCGCCAGGACTGCAGGACGACGCCGAGACGCGCCCGCCAGCTCTCGTCGCCTTTGGCGGGGTCGACGCCCAGGACGCTGACCCGCCCGGCCGATCGCATCCGGAAGCCTTCGAGGATCTCGATGGTGGTGGTCTTGCCGGCGCCGTTGGGGCCGAGCAGCGCGATGACCTCACCGGCGCGAACCTGGAAGTCCACACCGCTGAGGACGTCCTTGTCGCCGTATCGCATGCGGAGGTCGCGGACGTCGATGACGGCGTCGGCGAGGGGTGGACCGGCCTCGACTACGGCCGGGTTGGGGGTGTGCGCCACGGACATGACCCTCTCCTTGGCATCTCAGGTACGCGTCAGAATGTAGCAGGTGTACTACATCTGATCCAAGGAGTATTGCGCGTGGCACCGAAAAACGGCCGCCCGCGGGACTCGCGGGCGGCCGTTCGGTCGAGGCGGGTCAGTCCTCTTCCCAGTGCGCCGGCCAGGCGTGACGCCCGCCGACCGACCACGCGGCGGGCTGGTCGCGCAGGTCGACCTCCCGCACCGTGGCGCCTTCCGGAGTGCGGAAACCCAGGCGCTCGTTGCCCAGGACCGCGAGGGTGTCGCCCCAGTGGAGGCCGACGGCATCGGCGGGGGCACCGAAGCGCGCGGCCGGTTCGCCCGCCCCGTCGAGGTCCCATACCTCGACGTCGCCCTGCCCGGTGACGACCGCGAAGCGCGTCCCGTCCGGCGACCAGGCCAGCGGCACGATGTCGGACGCCATGCCGCGCCCGATGCGCGCGGCCACCGGCATCCGGACGGTCTCGGCGTCGCCGTCGATGATCCGGATCCCCTCGGCACCGAGGACCGCCAGCCGGTCTCGGCCCCAGACGAGGACGGCGGCCTCCTCGCGGTCGAACTCCGCCGTGATCCCGCCGGTGGCCGCGTCGGCGATGAACAGCCGGTCACCGGTGTACCAGGCGACGCGGGCGCCGTCGGGGCTGAAGGCGGCCGGCGGAGCCCCCTCGTCCCACCACACGTAGCCCGAGCCGTGCTCGTGGATCCACAGCGGCAGACCGGTGGCGATGTCGACGGCGAAGAGGTGCCGGCGGTCGACGATGTGCACGCGGGTGCCGTCGCGGCTCCAGCCCGCGACGTATTCGACGTCGAGGAAGAGATCGTCCGCCGAGTCCTCGAAGGCCGGACCGAACACCGCCGACATCAGCCGCGGTTCGCCTTCGGCGGGCCGCGGCGGTGCTTCGTGCGGATACCAGGAGATCTCGCCGTCCGCCAAGGGCACCAGGCAACCCGGGACGGCGTGCTCCTCCCCCGCGGAGACACCGATGAAGGCGGCACGGCCGTCGGGCGCCAGCGCGAAAGGAGGAGGCGAACTCCCTCCGTACGTGGTGTCGGCGGCGCCGAGGGGCTCATCGTCGCCGGAAAACGCGTCCCACACACCCACCATGTTGGTGTCGTAGGCGAGTCCGAGGCGCGCCGAGTCGGCCGACCACCGAATCGCTCCGGGATAGTCGGTCCAGCCGATGCCGCCGCGCAGGGCGCCGGGCTCGGTGATCCCGCCGACCCGGCCGCCGGTGGCGAGTTCGAACACGTGCAGGACACCGCCGTCCTCGTACTCCGCGTCCCAGGCGCCCTCGGGGACCTCGATGGACGTCCCGACGGCGAGGTACCGGCCGCAGGGGCTGAGGGCGGCGCCGTGGACGCGTCCCGCGTGGCGGACGGGCGGGACCCGGCGGGCGCCCGGGTGCGCCAGGATCTCCTCGGTGACACGGAAGTGGACCTGGGTGACGCCTTCGGCGGCCTCCAGCGCGGCCAGGCGGGCGCGCAGGGGCGGCAGATCGCGGTCGGGGTCGAAGGCGGTCCAGTCGGCCGTGGGTGCGGTGAAGTCCATGTCAGTCCTCGTCCTTGCTGCCGACCACGTCGCACAGCGAGTAGCGCAACGGGCTGTCGATGGAGACGGCGTGGTCGTACGCCGCCCGCGCGTCGGGGACGACGAGCGTCTCTCCCCAGCGGAAAGGCCAGGAGTGGCGCAGGCCGACCGTCCAGTTGATCCGGTCGTCGAGATCGGACAGTCGGCTCGGGGGCGCGATCACCAGTTCGTCGTCGTCGAAGGCGACCGCCCAGGTCTCGGCGTCGAGCGCGAAGCCGGGGTTGATGCCCATGTACCTGCCCCGGTCCTCTCCGTCGGGCGTCATCAGTGGGCGGTGCCCCGCGGCGGTGGCATGGAAGTCGGTTCCCCCGACGACGGTGCCGTCGGCGCGGGTGAAACGCACGCCGTCCCGCCCGATGGCGACGATGACGTCGCCGGTGCCCCAGTGGATCCCGGCGGCGTCGGGTGCGGCGAACACGGTCTCGCGAACGGGATCGCCCGCCAGGGACCAGATCTCGACGCCCTCGCCGGTCAGCACCGCCGCCCGGGTTCCGTCCGGGGACCAGACGAAGCCGCCCGCGTCGGGCATCGCCGTGTCGCGCTCGCGTGCCACCTTGTTGATCCGCGCGACCTCGGTGTCGCGGTCGAAGACGCGCACACCGTCGCGGGCGAGGGCGGCGAAGCGCTCGCCGTCGGCGGTCCAGACCACGGTCCGCGCCTTGGCGTCGTGGCGGGCGAGGACCTCGCCGGTGCGCGCGTCGGCGACGGTGATCGCCTTGCGTCCGGCGCAGGCGACGAAGCGCCCGCACGGGCTGAAGACGATCGGGATCTCGACATCGGCGTGGTGGACGTGGTTCCCGTGCGGCAGCAGCCACGCGACACGACCGTCGGCGATGTCGACGGCGAAGAGGAAGCGGCCGGAGGCGAAGCGCAGGATGGCGCCGTCCGGGGACCAGCCGAGGCACTTCTCGACGTAGAGGGCGTCGTCGTAGAACTGCCCGTTGCTCACCGCCGCCACGGCCTCCTCAACGGCCGCCGGCACGTCCTCGGCGAGGATGGTGAAGTCGCCGCCGTAGGGGCGCTTCTTCTTGCGGTAGCCGGGATCCCAGCGCACACCGCCGCGTTCGACGTCGGCGATCGCGCCCCACACCGCGCCGTCGGTGCGCACGTCGACCCACACCCGCTTGCCGTCCGGGCTGAACCCGAACTGCGGCGGGCGGCTCGCGCCGTCGGTGATGTCGGCGGAGGCGTCGGGGTAGGCGTTGTCACCGAAGGGATCCCAGACGCCGATGGCGTTGGTGTGGAAGGCCCCGGCCAGGCGCGTGGAGTCGGCCGACCAGCGCAGGGCGTCGCGGTACTCGTTCCAGCCGATGCCGCCGCTGATCGCGTTGGAGTTGTGAAGGCGGTTGACCGGGCGGCCGGTCTCCAGTTCGAAGACCTGGAGCGTGCCGCCGCCCCGGTAAGCGATGCCCCAGGCGTCGGGGCGGTCGTCGTCCTCGTCCGGGATCTCGATCCCGCTGCCGACGGCGAGCCAGCGGCCGCAGGGGCTCAGCGCGGCCGAGCGGACCTCGCCGACGTGCACGAAGGGGTGGTGGAGCTCGGCGAAGCCCTTGTTGCGGAAGGGATGGGTCAGCCGCGTCGAGCAGTCGGTGATCTTCGCCGAGGCGAGCCGGTGCGCGTCGCCGATGCCTTGG
The DNA here is from genome assembly GCF_014202425.1 of Phytomonospora endophytica. Lineage (GTDB taxonomy): Bacteria > Actinomycetota > Actinomycetes > Mycobacteriales > Micromonosporaceae > Phytomonospora > Phytomonospora endophytica. Next base: position 122,213 of record NZ_JACHGT010000009.1, read on the forward strand.
GCGGCCTCGATCTCGGTGAGCCTCGCCCGCAGGATCGGGAGGTCGCGTTCGGGGGTGAAGGCCGCCCAGTCGGCGGCCTCCAGGATCGCGTGGAGCTCATCGGCGTCGGCACCGGCGATCGCGGTGAGGTCGGCGAACTCACCGCGCACCGGCTGATCCCCGCGGCCCCTGATGAGACGCAGCAGCGCCGACTCGTTGAGGATCGGCACGCCGATCACGTTGCCGTACGTCATCCCCGACGTGCGGGCCGCGAAGATCAGGTCGACGTTCTGCGAGGGCGTTTTCTGCACCCTGCCGCCGAGGGCCTCGATTCCCTCGGTCGCCTCGTCCCTGGTGATTCTGTGGAACTTTCCGCTGAATGCGATCTTCTTGCCCGCGATGTCCATGGGCGCCGATGGTAGGGGGTGGCTCCGACAGCGCGTAAAACCCCTGCGGCGTCGACGAATGCGGCGAACAGCCCGGTGTCGGCGTCCACCTCCGGATGCCACTGCACGGCCAGCGCGAAGGGGTGCCCGGCCAGTTCCACGGCCTCGACACAGCCGTCGGCGGTCCGCGCCGACACCGACAGGCCTTCGCCGAGGCGGTCGAGGGCCTGGTGGTGGTAGTGGGCCGGTTCCAGCGATGCGGCCCCGGTGACCTTCGCCAGCGCGCTGCCCGCGTCGACCTCGACCGGGATCCGCCCGTACTGGCCGGGTGCGGGCGCGTGCCCGGTGTGACCGACGACGTCGGGCAGGTGCTGGTGCAGGCTCCCGCCGAGGTGGACGTTGAGGACCTGCATTCCCCGGCAGATGCCCAGGAAGGGCAGACCGCGATCGAGGGCGGCGCCGACGAGCGCGAGTTCGGCCTCGTCGCGGAAGTCGCGGACATAGCCGGTCTCGGGGTGGGCGGGTTCGCCGTAGCGGGCCGGATCGACGTCGCCGCCGCCGGCGACGATCAGGCCGTCGAGGACGTTCACGAGGGACGCCGGCGCGCCGGTGGGCGGCAGGATCACGGGCTGCCCGCCGGCCGCCGTCACACGGTCCACATAGGACTGCGGAAGGAGGCTGGCGGGCACGTCCCAGGCGGTGAAGCGGGCGCGCTCCACATAGCAGGTGACGCCGATGACGGGACGGGTCACAGCGGCGTCACGTAGGCCCCGGAGATGCCGCCGTCGACGAGGAACTCGGCGGCGGTGACGAAGGCGGCGTCGTCGCTGGCGAGGAAGGCCACGGCCGCGGCGATCTCCTCGGCCTCGGCGAAGCGGCCCATGGGGATGTGCACGAGGCGCCGGGCGGCGCGCTCGGGGTCGCTGGCGAACAGTTCCCGCAGCAACGGCGTGTTCACCGGACCGGGGCACAGCGCGTTGACGCGGATGCCCTCGCGGGCGAACTGCACGCCGAGTTCGCGGCTCATCGCCAGCACGCCGCCTTTCGAGGCGGTGTAGGAGATCTGAGACGTCGCCGCGCCCATCTTCGCCACGAAGGAGGCGGTGTTGATGATCGAGCCCTTGCCCTGCTTCCGCATGTACGGGATCACGGCCTTGCAGCACAGGTACACCGACGTCAGGTTCACCTCCTGGACCTTGCGCCAGGCGTCGAGGCCGGTGGTGAGGATCGAGTCGTCGTCGGGCGGGGAGATCCCGGCGTTGTTGAAGGCGATGTCGACCCGCCCGAAGGTCTCCGCGGTGGTCTGGAAGACCCGCGCGACGTCGGCCTCGCTGGTGACGTCGGCGGCGATGAACAGGCCGTCGACCTCCTTGGCGGCCTCGGTCCCGGCGGTCTCGTCGATGTCGACGAGCACGACCTTGGCGCCCTCGTCGCGGAAGCGCCGCGCGGTGGCCAGGCCGATTCCGCTGGCCGCGCCGGTGATCACCGCGACGCGGTCGGACAGTCGCTGCATGTGCTGCTCCTCGCTCACAAGGCTAGTCATTGGCGATGAAGACGTTCTTGACGTCGGTGAACGCGTCGAGCGCGTCGGGCCCGAGCTCGCGGCCGAGGCCCGACTGCTTGACCCCGCCGAAGGGGGTCCAGTAGCGCACCGAGGAGTTCGAGTTGACGCTGAGGTTGCCGCCCTCGACCGCGCGCGCCATGCGCAGTGCGCGGCCGGTGTCGCCGGTCCAGATCGAGCCGGACAGGCCGTAGGGCGTGGCGTTGGCCAGGGAGATCGCCTCAAGCTCGTCGTAGAAGGGCGCGATGGCCACGACCGGCCCGAAGACCTCGTCGGTCCACAGTGGATCGTCCTCGGCGACGTCGAAGTACGCCGACGCGGGCATCCAGAAGCCTTCGCCTTCGGGGCATTCACCGACGACGTCGGGTTCCCGCTTGAGGTAGCCGCGGACGCGCTCGCGATGCTCGGCGCTGATCAGCGGCCCCATCTCGGTGGTGTCGAGCGCCGGGTCGCCGACCTTGACCGTGCGCAGCGCCTCGGTGAAGAGCTCGCGGAACTCGTCGTAAACGTCGCGCTGCACCAGGATCCGGGAGCGTGCGCAGCAGTCCTGGCCCGCGTTGTCGAACACCGCGTAGGGCGCCGACGCGGCCGCCTTGCGGATGTCGGCGTCGCCGAAGACGATGTTGGCGCTGTTCCCGCCGAGTTCGAGCGTCACGCGCTTGACCGACCCGGCGGCGGCGCGGGCCACCTCGCGGCCGACCTCGACCGAGCCGGTGAACACGATCTTGCGGACGTCGGGATGCCCGGCCAGGCGCGCACCGGCGACCTCACCTTCACCGGGCACGACCTGGAGGACGTCCTCGGGGATCCCGGCTTCGAGGGCGAGTCCGGCCAACCGCAGCGCCGTCAGCGGGGTCTGCTCGGCGGGCTTGACGATGACGGTGTTCCCGGCGGCCAGCGCGGGGGCGGCGCCCCACATCATGATGGCCATCGGGAAGTTCCACGGCACGATGATCCCGACGACGCCGAGGCTCTCGTGGAACGTGATGTTGACCCCGCCGGCGACCGGGATCTGCTGCCCCACATGGCGTTCGGGCGCGCCCGCGTAGTAGGCGAGGACGTCGGCGACGTTCCCGGCCTCCCACCGCGCCGAGGAGACGGGGTGGCCGGCGTTGAGCGTCTCCAGCCCGGCCAGTTCCTCTTTGTGCTCTTCGACCACGGCCGCGAAGCGGCGCAGCATCCGGGCCCGATCCCCGGGGGAGACCTTGCTCCACCCCTGGTAGGCCACGCGCGACTTCCAGACCGCGTCGTCCACCGCGTCGGCGTCGGCACCGGGCAGCTCGGTGATGAGCTTCCCGGTGGCCGGGTTGACGATCCTCTGCATCCGCCTCACATCCGTTCGAAGCCGCGGTGGAGTTCCCAGTCGGTGACGGCGGCGTCGAAGGCCGCCAGCTCGACCCGGGCGTTGTTGGCGTAATGATCCACCACGCCGTCACCGAAGGACTCACGAGCCACCGCCGAGGTCTCCCACAGGCCGAGCGCGTCGCGCAGGTTCGCCGGGACGCGCTCGCCGTCGGCGTCATAGGCGTTGCCCGCGAAGGGATCGGGCAGGTCGAGTTCGTTGTCGACGCCGTGCAGTCCGGCGGCGATGATCGCGGCGACGGCCAGGTAGGGGTTGACGTCGCCGCCGGGGACACGGTTCTCGAAACGCAGCGAGGGCCCGTGCCCGACGAGCCGCAGCGCGCAGGTCCGGTTGTCGACGCCCCAGCGCACCGCCGTCGGCGCGAAACTGCCCGGCGCGAAACGCTTGTAGGAGTTGACGTTCGGCGCGTACCAGAGCGTCATCTCGCGCAGCAGGGCCAGCTGCCCGGCGATGAAGCGCCGCCCGAACTCCGACAGGCCCTGGGCGCCGTCGCCGGACATGACCGGCCCGTCGGCGTCGCGCAGCGAGAAGTGCACGTGGCAGGAGTTGCCTTCGCGCGCGTTCGGCTTGGCCATGAAGGTCAGCGCCTTGCCCCGCTGGGCCGCGATCTCCTTGGCGCCGTTCTTGTAGATCACGTGGTTGTCGCAGGTCGCGAGGGCCTCGGTGTAACGGAAGGCGATCTCGTGCTGCCCGAGATTGCACTCGCCTTTCGCCGACTCGACGTACAGCCCGGCACCGGCCATGTGGTTGCGGATCGCCCGCAGCAGCGGTTCGACGCGCGCGGTCCCCAGCAGCGAATAGTCCACATTGTACTGGTTGGCGGGACGCAGGTTCCGGTAGGACTTGTCGAAGGCGTCCTCGTAGGTCTCGTCGTAGAGCACGAACTCCAGCTCGGTGCCGACGTAGGCCGACAGGCCGCGCTCGGCGAGACGGTCGAGCTGGCGCCGCAGGATCTGCCGCGGCGACTCGGCGACCGGAGCCTCGTCGGGCCACGACAGGTCGGCCATGACCAGGACCGTCCCCTCCTGCCACGGCACCCGGCGCAGGGTCGCGAGGTCGGGGGTGAGCACGAAGTCGCCGTACCCGGTCTCCCAGGAGGAGATGGGATAGCCGTCGACGGTGTTCATGTCCACGTCGACGGCCAGCAGGTAGGCGCAGGCCTCGGCGGCGTGCGCGACCACCTCGTCGAGGAAGTAGCGGGCCGCCAGCCGTTTGCCCTGGAGCCTCCCCTGCATGTCGGTCAGGGCGAGCAGGACGGTGTCGACGCGGCCGGCGTCGACGTCGATGCGGAGCTGGTCGACGGTGAGCTGTGGCATGCGCGGCTCCCTCGGGTCGGTCACGACGGACAGTATGTCGGAATGCCCGACCCGTGGGGAGACGCCTCTCAGCTCAGCGCGGCCTCCTCGTTGGCGCGCTCCTCGGCGGTCTCGGCGTCGATGGCCTCGCTCTGGGCGGCCCTCTCGACGCTCAGGTTCAGCTCACCGTCCACAACGGACACCCGGACGGTGTCGCCGGCCTCGGCCCGGCCCGACAGCAGCAGCTGCGACAGGCGGCTCTCCAGTTCGCGCTGGATGGTCCGGCGCAGCGGCCGGGCCCCGAACTCGGGCTGGTGGCCCTTGTTCGCCAGCCAGTCGACGGCGTTGTCGTCGAGTTCGAGATCGATGTCCTGCGCGCGCAGGCGGCGCCTGGTCCCGTCGACGAACAGCAGCGTGATCTGGCGCAGTTGGGCGCGGTCGAGGCCGCTGAAGACGATGATCTCGTCGATGCGGTTGAGGAACTCCGGCCGGAAACGCTGCCCGAGGGCGTCCATCAGCTCGTCGCGCAGGGAGTCGACGGACTGCCCGGCGGCCCGCGCGTCGAGAATGCGCTGGGCCCCGACGTTGCTGGTCATGATGACGATGGTGTTGCTGAAGTCGACCGTGCGGCCCTGGTTGTCCGTGAGGCGCCCGTCGTCGAGGAGCTGGAGGAGAGTGTTGAACACGTCCGGGTGCGCCTTCTCGACCTCGTCGAACAACAGCACCGAATAGGGTCTGCGCCGGACCGCCTCGGTCAGCTGCCCGGCCTCGTCGTAGCCGACGTAGCCGGGAGGCGCGCCGATGAGGCGGCTGACGGTGTGCTTCTCCTGGAACTCGCTCATGTCGAAGCGGACCATCGCGCCCTCCTCCCCGAAGAGCGCCTCGGCCAGCGCGCGGGCCAGTTCGGTCTTGCCCACGCCCGTCGGCCCGAGGAACATGAAGGACCCGTCCGGCCGCTTCGGGTCGCCGAGACCCGCCCGCGCCCGCCGGACCGCCTCGGCGACGGCCACGACGGCCTCGTCCTGGCCGACGACCCGGTCGTGCAGGTGGCTCTCCAGCTCCAGCAGGCGCTGCTTCTCGGCCTGGTTGAGCTGCGAGACCGGGACGCCCGTGCGGCGGGCGACGACCTCGGCGATGTCCTCGACGCCGACCTCCGGCACCGGCCCGCCGGCCTTGCGCTCGCGGTCGAGGTCGCTCTGGGCGGCGGCGATGTCCTCCTTGAGGGCGCTGGCCCGCTCGTACTCCTCGCCCGCGACCGCCGAGTCCTTCTCCCGCCGCAGCTCGGCGAGCCTGGCTTCGAGGACGCGCGTGTCGGGCGCCTTCGTCCGCGAGCGCAGCCGGACGCGCGCGCCGGCCTGGTCGATGAGGTCGATGGCCTTGTCGGGCAGGAAGCGGTTGGTGATGTAGCGGGCCGACAGCTCCGCGGCGGCGGTCAGCGCCTCGTCGGTGAAGCGGACCTGGTGGTGGGCCTCGTAGCGGTCGCGGAGGCCCTGGAGGATCACGACGGTGTCGTCGACGCTCGGTTCGGGGACCATGATCGGCTGGAAGCGGCGTTCGAGCGCCGGGTCCTTCTCGATGTACTTGCGGTACTCGTCGAGCGTGGTCGCGCCGACGACGTGCAGTTCGCCGCGCGCCAGCGCCGGTTTGAGCATGTTCCCGGCGTCCATCGCGCCCTCGCCGCCGGCACCGGCGCCCACGACGGTGTGCAGCTCGTCGAGGAACAGCACCAGGCCGCCCTCGGCCGCCTTGACCTCGTCGATGACCTTCTTCAGGCGCTCCTCGAACTCGCCGCGGTACTTCGAGCCGGCGACCATGCCCGCCAGGTCGAGGATGATCACGCGCTTGCCGCTGAGGGTGTCGGGCACGTCGTCGTTGACGATGCGCTGCGCGATGCCCTCGACGATGGCGGTCTTGCCGACGCCGGGCTCACCGATCAGGACCGGGTTGTTCTTGGTGCGGCGGGAGAGGACCTCGACGGTGTCGGCGATCTCCTCCTCGCGCCCGACGACCGGGTCGAGCCCGCCCGCGCGGGCCTCCTCGGTGAGGTCGCGACCGTACTGGTCGAGGGTCGGGGTGTCGGTCTCGCGCTTCGGCGCGGCGGCGGTGCCCTCCTCCTCGGTGACCATCGCGCGCAGGGCCGCGCCGGCGGGCGTCTCCGGGTTCGAGGCGAGGCCGAGCAGGACGTGTTCGGGGCCGATGTAGCTCGCGCCGGCGGCCCGCGACTGCGCGTGCGCATCGAGCAGGGCCTTCTTCGCGGCGGGCGTCAGCGCGGGCGTGCCGGAGGCGCGGTCGCCGTGTTCGGCGGCGGACTCCATCGCCGCGGCCATCGCGTCGGGGTCGGCACCGGACTGGTCGAGCATCGTGCGCGTCGGCTCCTCCTGCGTGGCGGCCCACAGCAGGTGCGCGGTGTCGACGTCGGGACTGCCCCACTCCCCGGCCTGCTCGACCGCGCGCGTCAGCAGGCGGCGGGCCTGACGCGACAGGAGCCGGCCCAGGTCGACGCGCTGGACGCCGGTCGGGGCGCCGCCACGGGGGCCGGAGGCGGAGCCCGGGCCGGGCCCGGGACCGCCGAGGCCGCCCGGGCGGTCGCCGGCGCCGCCGAAGAAGCGGTTGAAGATGTCGTCGAAGGCGCCGAATGGGTCGGTCATGCGTGTCGCCTCGCTTCTGGCTGGTCGGCGGTGTCGTCGCTGACCAGTCTCGCCAGAAGCGAGGACGATTTCAGGGCTTTCGAAATGTCACAGGGTGCCCGTATCGTGAATTTCGGGGCCCCCCAGGGGGCGACAGGCGAAGCGCGCGTTCCACTCGACCGCGCGCACCTTCACGCTGCCCGCGCGCGGCCCTCACCACTCGACCCGCAGCTCCTCCACGCCGTACACGATCGACAGCTCACGGAACCGCAGGTCCTCGAACGGCACCGCCAGCCGCATCCCCGGGAAGCGCCGCAGCAACGCCGGGTAGGCGATCCGCAGCTCCATCCGCGCCAGCTCGGCGCCCACGCAGCGGTGGATCCCGTACCCGAAGGCCATGTGCGACGAGGCCACGGCCCGCCCGGACGCCACGACCTCCAACTCGGTCCCCAGGAACTCGTCCCGGTTCGCCGACGACAGGCTGCACAGCAGCATGTCGCCCTTCGACACGTCCTGCCCGCCCACGGTCAGGTCCTCGCGCGCGAAACGCGGGAACGCCACCTGCACGACCGTCATGTACCGCAGCAGCTCCTCGACCATCGCGCCGATCTGCGCGTCGGTCCCGGTCATCGCGGCACGGTCGGCCGGGTTGGCCAGCAGGTGCAGGCTGCCCAGCGCCAGCATGCTCGTGCTCGTGTCGTGCCCGCCGGTGAGCACACCGTCGGCGATGCCCGCCAGCTCACGGTCGTCGATGTCGGGATGGTCGCGCAACAGCGCGCCGAGGAGACCGTCGCCGGGATCGCGCCGCTCACGCGCGACGAGATCCTCCAGATAGTCCAGCGAAGCGCTGATCGCCCCGATCGAACCCAGGATGTCCCCGGAGATGTCGAACCGGTCCTCGGCCTGGTGCAGGAACTCCACCCGGTCGGCGTACTTCACCCCGAGCAGCTCGCACACCACCAGCGCCGGGATCGGCAACGCGAAGGTCTCGACCAGGTCGGCGCCCGGCCCGCGCCGCTCGATCTCGTCGAGGCACTCGGCGACGATCGCCTCGATGCGCGGCACCAGCCGCTTCAGGCGGCGCATGGTGAACTCGGGCGTCAGGAGCTTGCGCAGGCGCGTGTGGTCGGGCGGATCGGCGAACCCGAGGCCCCCCGGATTCATCTCCACCGAGATGCCCATCTCGGCCAGCTCGGTGAGGTTGGAGAAGTCGTTACTGAAGCGCTCGGCGTCCCCGAGCACGGCCCGCACGTCCTCGTACCGGGTCACCAGCCACGTCGTCGGCCCGACGGGCAGTTCGAGGCGGGTGATCGGCCGTTTCGCGCGGAGCTCGCCGATGGCGGCCACCGGGTCGAAGCCGTCTCTCAAGAAGGGAAGTGTCGCTTCGGTCATCTGGCGGATCCTTAGCTCAGTGGGGCTCCCCCGGTAGTCGCTGCCGCGCGGGCCGTGGTTCCCCGTCCGGCGCCCGCGGTGATTCAGCGCACACAAGGTACCTGCATCGAACGTACGCCGCGTTGCCACCGGGCCGGGACTACTGGTTGCATTAGCCCCGTGACCCACGAGCCCGCTCCGCTCATCGCACTGCTCGGCCCGGTCCGCATCGCGACCGGCGGCGGCACCAGCGCCGGCCCGCCCCGGCAGGCGTGCGTCCTGGCCGCTTTAGCGCTGCACGCGGGCCGCCCGGTCACCATGGACACCCTCACCGACCGCGCCTGGGGCGACGAACCCGCCAGCCGCTCGGCCCTGTACACGATCATCGCCCGACTGCGGCGGCTCCTCGAACCCCTCGGCGTCGGCCTCACCCAGCGCGGCGGCGCCTACGTCCTCGAAGTCGACGAGGACCGCGTCGACCTCCACCTCATGCGCGACCTCGCCGCCCGCGCCCGCGACGACGCGCCCTCCACCCCCGGCCTGCTCCGCCGGGCCCTCGACCTGTGGCGCGGCGAACCGCTGACCGGCGTGCGCGGCGACTGGGCCGAACGCGTCCGCGTCGGCCTCGCCGCCGAACGACTCGCCCTCTACGGCCGCCTCTACGAGGCCGAACTGGCCGCCGGGCGGCACGCCGCCGTCGTCGGCGAACTCGCCGAACTGGCCGCGCGTTTCCCCTACGACGAACCCGTCACCGCGCACTACCTCCTGGCGCTGCACCGCACGGGCCGCACCGCCGAGGCCCTGGCGTCCTACCGCGGCACCCGCGACCTGCTGCGCTCCGAACTCGGCGTCCAGCCCGGCCGCGACCTCGACGAACTGCACCGCCGCATCCTCCGCGACGACCCGGCCCTGCGCGCGGGCGCGCGCCCGGCGACACGCCCGCGGAACCGTCCACTGCCCCGGCAGCTGCCGGTCGACCTGAGCACCTTCACCGGCCGCACCGAGGCGCTCGCCGAACTCGACGCCGTCCTCGACGCCGACGGTGTGCCGCGCGCCGGGCTCGTCGCGGTGACCGGGTCGGGCGGGATCGGCAAGACCGCGCTGGCCGTGCACTGGGCGCACCGGTCCGCCCGGCACTTCCCCGACGGGCAGCTCTACGTCGACCTGCGCGGCTTCGCGCAGCAGGCACCGGCCGAGCCGGGATCGGTCCTGGCGGCGTTCCTGCGCGGCCTGGGCGTCGCCGCCGACGAGATCCCGGCCGAGACGGGTGAGAAGGCGGCGCTGTACCGGTCGCTGACGGCCGGGCGGCGCCTGCTGATCCTGCTCGACAACGCCCACGACCCGGCGCAGGTGCGGCCGCTGCTGCCCGGTTCGGGGTCGAGCCTGGTGCTGGTCACCAGCCGCGTCGACCCGCGCGGGCTCGTGGTCAGCCACGACGTGCGCGTCCTCGCCCTCGACGTGCTGTCCGCCGAGGAGGCCGGTGGACTGTTCCACCGCCTCGTCGGTCCCGGGCGGGCGGTGCCGGGCGAGGTCGCCGTCGGTGAGATCACCGACCTGTGCGGGCGCCTCCCACTCGCCCTGCGCCTGGCCGCGAGCCAGCTCGTCTTCGCGCCCGGACTGACGCCCGCGGGGCTCCTCGCGCGCTGGGGCCGTCACGACCGGATCACCGCGCTGTCGGTGCCCGGCGACGACGGCGTGGCACTGCGCACGACCTTCGACCTGTCCTATGACGCGCTCCCCGAGCCCGCGCGACGGCTGTTCCGGCTGTTCGGCGCCCACCCCGCCGCGCACCCCGAGATCCGCTCGCTGGCCGCGATGGCCGGGCTCGACACCGCCACGACCACGACGCTGATCGACGAACTGGTCGCCGGGCACCTCGTGCAGCGCGTTGACGAGGACCGCGTCGGCTCGCACGACCTGCTCCGCGAGTACGCCGCCGACCGCGCCCGGACCGAGGACGCCGACACGCTCCCCGGCGCCCACCTGCGCATGTACGACTGGTACCTGGCCGCGAGCTTCGCCGCCCGGCAGAGCGTCACGGGCATCAGACCCTGGTACGAGATCGGGCCCGTCGAGGTCGAGACGCCCGACCTCGACGACATCGCCGACGCCCTCGCCTGGCTCGACACCAGGCACGAGACGCTGACCGCCGTCGCCGCACACGCCGAGGCCGGGGGCCGGCCCGAACGCGCGACCCATCAGGCGAGCGCGCTGTGGCGGTACTTCCACACCCGCTGGAATCTCGGCGACTGGATCGAGACCAGCCTGATCGGCCTGCGTGCCGCCGAACGGCTCCCCGACCGCTATCAGGAGGCCAACACGCTGCTCGAACTCGGGCACGGCTACGAGTTGCTGGGACGCGTCGACGAGGCCGTGGACGTGTACACCCGCGCCTTCGACATCGCGCGTGCGGGGAACTTCGACGGCGTCCGGGGTGACGCCCTCGGCAGCCTCGCGGGTATCAGCTTCGGCAACGACGACTTCGACACCGCACTCGGCCACCTCACCGCCGCGCTGGAGATCTACGAGCGGCTCGGCGAGCCCTACGGCATCGCGATCCACGTCGGGAAGATCGCCGACATCGCGTTCCTCCGGGGGCGCCTCGGCGAGGCGCGCGCCGGATACACCCGCGCGTTCGCGCTGCACGCCGAGGCCGGCCGCCGCCGCGAGCGCGGCAGCACCCTCCTCGACCTGGGCAAGATCGACCTCGCCGAAGGGGACCTCGACAGCGCCGCCCGGCGGATCACCGAGGCCCGCGCCGAACTCGACGCGACCGGCGAGCGGGCCGGGGAGATCGTCGCGCGGTGCCACCTCGCGGTCATCGACGCCCGCCGGGGGCGGCACGCCGAGGCGCTGCGGGTGTTCCGGGAGACGCTCAGCGACGCCGACGAGTTGTCCTATGACGCCTTGCGGTTGCAGATCCTGAACCACTCCGCGCCCAGTCAGCTGGCCGTCGAGGGTCCCGCCTCCGCCTTGGAGTTCGCCCTGGAGGCGCTGGCGCTGGCGGAGAAACTGCACGACACGGGCATGGTCGCCAAGGCGCACGAGCACGTCGCCGACGCCAGGGCGGCGGGCGGGGACGACGCGGGCGCGGCCGGGGCACGACGGGTCGCGGCGGAGCTGCGGGCGGAGATCGGGGCGGAGGTCGGGGCGGAGGCGGAGGCCGAGGCCGAGGCGGAGGTCGGGGCGGAGGCCGGGGCGGAGGTCGAGGCGGAGGTCGGGGCGGAGCCGGGCGAAGACTGAGGAGAGGTTCGGGGACCTCGCGGCGAAGCTCGGCAGGCGGCGGACGACCCCGGGACCGGCAGCGGCAGCGGCAGCGGCGGCGGCGGCGGAGAACACCCCGGCGCCGAACCCCGCCGGATCCCTGCGGAGCCGGGCAAGGCCTGAGGAGAGCTTCGCAGACCTCGCGGCGAAGCTCGGCAGGCAGCGGACGCCCCCGGGACCGGCGGCCGCAGCGGCAGCGGCAGCGGCGGCGGCGGCAGCGGCGGCGGAGAACACCCCGGCGCCGAACCCCGCCGGATCCCTGCGGAGCCGGGCAAGGCCTGAGGGGAGCTTCGCAGACCTCGCGGCGAAGCACGGCAGGCGACGGACGACCCCGGGACCAGCAGCGGCAGCGGCAGCGGCAGCGAACACCCCGGCGCCGACCCCCGCCGGATATCTACGAAGCCGGGGCTCAGCGTCAAGGCGAGCGAACTCCACGGGGACGACCCTCGCGGCGAGGCCGCCGGGTGTGCGTCCCGGCGGCCTCACCCGGTCGCCCGGTCCCCCGTCTGAACCGGGCACCCCCTCAACCCTTGGCGGCGGCGAGCACGGCCGCCGCCGTCGTGGGAAGCAGTGACTTGACCTTCTCGTATCCGACGTCGTCGTTGATCGAGTAGAAGGCCACGGTGACCACGATGTTCCCGTCGCGGACGGCGAGGATCGCGTCGGTCTTGCCCGGGCCCCAGGTGTCGTCGACGCCGACGACGCCCTCCTCCCAGTCGCCGGCCGCGGGCTCCTGCGTGCGGTTGTGGATGAGGCCCTGGGCGAAGTCCCAGTTCTCGGCGGTCTTGTCGGCACCGGCGAGCATGGCGCCGACGCGCAGTTCACCGCCGTCGCCGAAGTCCATGTCGCAGCCGAGGTTGGCGGAGGTCCCGTAGTCGGCGCCGCGGTCCTCGTAGCCGCTCGCCAGGGCCCCGAGTGCCTGGTAGCCGGAGAAGTCGAGTTCGCCGCACACGTCGTCGACGAAGACGTAACTGCCGGGCGTGCCCGGGTCGGCGGGTTCCTCGCCCGTCCCGTCGGCCGGCTGTTCCTTCGTCGGCTGACCGGAGGAGCCGGTGCCGGGCGCGCCGCCGGTGTCGTCGCCGTCGAAGGCGCCCGTCGCGACGAGCAGGATCGATACGCCGAGGAGGAGGATCACCGCGACGACGGCGCCGCCCAGAATCCACGGTGTGCGGCTCGGCGCGGGCGGCGGTGGAGCCGGCGGGCCGGTCACCGGCTGCGCGTACGGATCCATGTCCCAGGCGGTCCGGGGTGGACCGGCCTGCGGTGTGTACGGGTCTGACATGACGCCCCCTGGTCTGGCGGTCGAACGTGAACACCAGGGTGGCGGGGACGCCTTGCAGAAAGCTTGCGCGCGTTTCGGGCGCGCTCGAACAGGAGAGGTCAGGCGCCGGGTTCGGCGCCGTCCTCCCGCTCGGGACGGTGATCGCCGTCGGTCTTCTCAGGAGCGTCGGCCTCGGTGCGCATGGCCGGGACCTGCTGGTTCGGGAAGGACTCCGGGAGGCGCTTGAGCCGCTTGTTCATGTTGCGGATCAGGAAGATCGTCGCGGCCACCAGGAGCAGGATGATGACCAGGCCCGTGGGGCCGGCGAGGGCGTTGGGGCGGGTGTCGCCGAAGTTGTTGTCGGCCAGCAGCTCGATCACGCCTCCACGGTACGGCATGCGCCGCCGGGGCCCGGCGGTCGTCAGGCCGGGGGTGACGGGGGCGGCCCGACGAGACCGAGGTCCTCCGCGGTCGGCGGCGGCCGGAAGATCATCGGCCACTCCTCCTCGTTCTGGATGGCCTCGACGACCTGCTCGTCGGTGACGCCCGGTTCGGCGCAGAAGACAGCCGTGCCGCCGTCGGCCTCGGCGTAGAGCTCGGCGTCGACGACGGCCTCGACGGACAGGACGAGGACCGCGTCGGGATCGACCGGGGAGCGGCGGGGAAACTCGGCGAGATCGAGTTTGAGCTGCTTGACGAGGGTGTCGTAGACGTAGACCTCGGCGGTGAGCCGGTCGCCGACGAGCCGACGCTCGATCCAGGCGTCGGTGCGGACGATGTGCAGGGCACCGTCGCCCTCGTAGCCCCAGTCGCCGAGGCGGCCCACGGCCTCCTGCGGACGGTCGTGGTCGGGATCGACGACGAGGATCACGTCGACACCACCGGGATCGCTCGGGTTCACCCCGGGCCACACGAACAAACGCGCCACGTTCACCACCTCCACGATTCGACGTCGAGGGTACGGGGACGGAGGCGTGGATGGCGAGTGCCGCGCGCGTCGAAGGCGGCGCGACCCGCGTCGTGTTACACGTCGTTCATAAACGAGCAACAGCCCGGAAAAGCCCCGTTGAAAGGCTGCCCGCACAGTCCACTAGCGCGCGAGGATCGCCAATCATGAGCTACAAGGCCGAATACATCTGGATCGACGGGACCGAACCGACCGCGAAGCTTCGCTCGAAGACGAAGATCCTGCCCGACGGTGCCGCGCTGCCCATCTGGGGTTTCGACGGGTCGAGCACCAACCAGGCCGCCGGTTCGGCTTCGGACTGTGTGCTCAAGCCCGTGTTCAGCTGCCCCGACCCGATCCGCGGCGGTGACGACGTCCTCGTCCTCTGCGAGGTCCTGCTCACCGACATGACGCCCCACCCGTCGAACAGGCGCGCGCAGCTGGCGCCCGTCGCCGAGCGCTTCGCCGAGCAGGAGCCCATCTTCGGCATCGAGCAGGAGTACACCTTCTTCGCCGGCAGCAGGCCTCTCGGATTCCCCGAAGGCGGCTTCCCCGCGCCCCAGGGCGGCTACTACTGCGGTGTCGGCGCCGACGAGATCTTCGGCCGCGACATCGTCGAGAAGCACCTCGACAACTGCCTCAAGGCCGGACTCGGCCTGTCCGGCATCAACGCCGAGGTCATGCCCGGCCAGTGGGAGTTCCAGGTCGGACCGCTGTCGCCCCTTGAGGTCTCCGACCACCTGTGGGTCGCGCGCTGGCTGCTGTACCGCACCGCCGAGGAGTTCGGCGTCTCCGCGACGCTCGACCCCAAGCCCGTCAAGGGCGACTGGAACGGCGCCGGTGCCCACACGAACTTCTCCACCAAGGCGATGCGCGAAAGCTACGAGCCCATCATCACCGCGTGCGAGTCGCTCGGCGAGAAGGTCCTCGAACACGTCAAGAACTACGGCTTCGGCGTCGAGAGCCGCCTCACCGGCCTCCACGAGACCGCGCCCTGGGACCAGTACAGCTACGGCGTCTCCGACCGTGGCGCGTCCGTGCGGATCCCGTGGCAGGTCGAGGTCGACAAGAAGGGGTACATCGAGGACCGCCGGCCCAACGCCAACTGCGACCCGTACGTGGTGACGCGCCTGATCGTCGACACGTGCTGCACGGCGCTGGAGAAGGCCGAGCAGGGCTGAGCCGCGAGCGAACGCACGGCCGTCCGACCGGCTTGGGAACAGGCGGACGGCCGTGTCCCCTCCGCGCGTGTTCGCTCCACGCGTGCGAAGAGCCCGCCCCGTCCCGAGGGGGCGGGCTCTTCGGGCAGTCCACGGCGACGCGTGTGCCTAGGGCAGTTCCCAGTTGATCGGCTCGGCGCCCTGCGCCACCAGGTGCGCATTCGCCTTGCTGAACGGCTTCGAACCGAAGAATCCCGTCCGCGCCGACATCGGGCTCGGGTGCACCGACTCCACGCACGGAACACTCCCGAGCAGCGGCTTGAGGCTGCGGGCGTTGCTGCCCCACAGGATCGCCACCAGCGGACCGCCACGCTCGGCAAGCGCCTGAATGGCGCGTTCGGTGATCGGCTCCCAGCCCTTCCCCTTGTGCCCGTTGGGGTTGCGGGGGACGGTGGTCAGGGCCCTGTTGAGCAGCAGCACACCCTGCTCGGTCCACGGCGTGAGGTCGCCGTTGGACGGTTTGGGCGCGTCCATGTCGTCCATCAGCTCGGTGTAGATGTTGCGCAGGCTGCCCGGGATGGGCTTGACGTCGGGCGCCACGGAGAAGCTCAGGCCGACGGCGTGCCCGGGCGTCGGGTACGGGTCCTGTCCGACGATGAGGACGCGGACGTCGTCGAAGGGCTGCTTGAAGGCGCGAAGGACGTTCTCGCCGGCGGGGAGGTAGGAACGGCCGGCGGCGATCTCCGCGCGCAGGAAGTCGCCCATCGACGCGATGTTGGACGCGACGGGCTCCAGGGCCTTCGCCCAGCCCTCGTCCACGAGTTCCTCAAGGGGGCGTGCTGTCGTCATGGGATTCACGGCGGGCCTGGGAAGACTGGCGCGCGCCGCTTCTCTCCTTTCACGGAGTGCTGGTCAAAGCGTGGGCCGTGCTCGGTGCCATTGATATACAGCAGGGCACCGACGTTTCCGCCCTCGCGCGTCTGATGTGCACTGTAAGCGTTCCCTTGTGGATCACCGCGTTCAGGCGTGCGGCCGCAGGAACGTCAGTTCGTACCCGGCCTCCTCCAGCGCGGCGATGAGCCGCGTGGAGTGGTCGTCGCCTCTGGTCTCCACCGACAGCTCCACGGCGACCTCGCCGAGCTGCAGTCGCGGGTCGTGGCGCTGGTGCATGACGTCGAGGACGTTGCCGCCGTACTGGGCGATGAGCCCGAGGATCGCCGCGAGCACACCCGGCCGGTCACCGCAGCGCACGGTGAAGCGCAGGAAGCGCCCGGCGGCGGTGAGGCCGTGCTCAATGACGCGCAGCATGAGCAGTGGGTCGATGTTGCCGCCCGACAGGACCGCGCACACGGGTCCCTCGAAACGCTCGGGGTCGCCAAGGAGCGTCGCGACACCGACCGCGCCGGCCGGTTCGACGACGAGTTTGCTGCGTTCGAGGAGCATCAGCAGGGCGTGCGAGATGTCCTCGTCGGAGACGGTGAGGACCTCGTCGACGAGTTCGCTGACGTGGGCGAAGGTGACCTCGCCGGGTGTGGAGACCTTGATGCCGTCGGCGATGGTGTGGATGTGGGGAAGGCGCACGAGTTCCCCGGCCCGCAGCGAGGGCGGGAAGGCCGCCGCGCCTTCGGCCTGGACCCCGATGACCTTGATGTCGGGCCGCAGGGCCTTGACGACCACGGCGATGCCGGAGATCAGTCCGCCGCCGCCGACTCCGGCGATGATCGTCTTGACCTCGGGTAGCTGTTCGAGGATCTCCAGTGCGACCGTGCCCTGCCCGGCGATGACGTCGGGGTGGTCGAAGGGGTGGATGAAGACCGCGCCGGTGGTGTCGGCGAACTCGCGGGCCGCCTCCAGGGCGTCGTCCACAGTGGACCCGACGAGTTCCACGGCGGCGCCGTAGCCTTTCGTGGCGGCGACCTTCGGGATGGGCGCGCCGGTCGGCATGAACACCGTCGACTTCGCGCCGAGCAGCCCGGCGGCCAGGGCGACGCCCTGGGCGTGGTTCCCGGCGCTGGCGGCGACGACTCCGCGCGCGCGTTCGGCGTCGGAGAGGCGGGCGATGCGGACGTAGGCGCCGCGGACCTTGTAGGCCCCCGCGCGCTGGACGTTCTCCAGCTTGTAGAAGATCCGCGCCCCCGGGCCGGGCGGGAAGCCGCGCGAGGGCTCCATCGGTGTGGTGCGGACCACGCCGGACAGGAGTTCACGCGCGGCACGCACGTCGTCGAGCGTGACCAGGGGTGCTGCCATGGGGACGATCATGCCGTACGTTCCGGTCGAGAGACGGGCGCCCTGCGGCTTTCGGCCGTGTCCCCCGCCGGCTCCGCCCGGTCGAAGAAGAGCGGTTCCCACCGCTCTTCCCCCTCCACGGTTCAGCCCGCGTACTGGGCGATCTCGACGACGGAGACCTTGATCTCGGCGCCCGACGGGGCCTGGTAGGACACCGCGTCGCCCTTCTTGCGGCCGAGGATCGCCGTCCCCAGCGCCGACTCGGGGCTGTAGACGGTCAGTTCGGTGGTCGGCGCGATCTCGCGCGACCCGAGCAGGAAGGTCTCGGTGTCCTCGGGGTCGTCGTCGAAGGCGATGGTGACGACGTTGCCGACACTCACCGCGTCGATCGACGGGGGCTCGCCCACGTGCGCGGTACGGAGGAACTCCTGGAGGTAGCGGATGCGCCCCTCCATCTTCCCCTGCTCTTCCTTGGCCGCGTGGTAACCGCCGTTCTCCTTCAGGTCCCCTTCTTCGCGACGGGCGTTGATCTCGGCCGCGATGACCGGACGGGCGGCGATCATCTCATTCAGCTCGGCGGTGAGCCGATCGTGGGCTTCCTGCGACAACCAGGTGCCGCCGGGCTCATTGCTACTGATGGACACGACCTGTTCCTCCGGAATGGGTTTTGGGTAAATGACCAAGTTACCAGCGTGGGGCCATGGCGGCCGACCACAAAACGGCCCGGTTTCGCGCCCGTCGGCCGATGCTCGCGTACGCGCTAAGGCTGTACGGGGTAGCAGCGCTGGACCTCGACGACGACCGCCCGCGCGCTCGTGGCCAGCGAGTACGTCACGGTGACGCCGTCACCGCCCGGCTCGCCGGGTGGGATCGCGACCTCGGCGCGGCCGACCTCGGCGCCGTCGCGGGATCTGGCCCGCACCTGGCACAGTGCGGGCGTGCCGCCCGGCTTGGTGACCTGGAAGGTGATGTCGGCGGTGGCGTCGGTCAGCTCGTAGCCGACCGTGCTGGCGGTGTAGGCCGGGTCACCGTACTGCTGGTACAGCTTCACGGCGACGGCCACGCCACCGGCGACCACGAGGGCCGCGGCGATCACGACCAGGGGCCGTGAGACCTTGCGCCCGTCGCGCCGACGGCCGTAGCGCCCAGGCGGGAAACGCACCGGTGTGGTGCGGGTCTCGCTCATGTGGCGCTCCTCGGGCTGGGTGGTGTCGTACGCGTCGGGAAGAATCGATTATGCCTGCCGCCGGACGCACGGGCACACTCCGGTCGAGTGGCGCCGAGCCGGCCCGCGGCATAAGACCGCCGGACGAGCCGTTGGGACTCATCGGTGAACATCCGCGAAAAAAGCAAGCATGAGGAGAACCTGGTGTCTGACGCACCCGAGCAACTGCGCCTGATGGCCGTGCACGCGCACCCCGACGACGAGTCGAGCAAGGGCGCGGCGAGCATGGCCAGGTACGTCAAGGAGGGCGTCGACGTCCTTGTGGTGTCCTGCACCGGTGGTGAGCGGGGCAGCGTGCTCAACCCGAAGATGGACCGGCCCGAGGTGTGGAAGAACATCACCGAGATCCGGGCCAAGGAGATGGAGACCGCTCGCGAGATCCTCGGCGTGAAGCAGCAGTGGCTGGGCTTCGTCGACTCCGGGCTCCCCGAGGGCTGGCTCCCCGACTCCGACATCGCCCTGCCGGAGGACTGCTTCTACCTTGTGCCCGACGAGGTCGCCGCGGCGCCGCTGGTGAAGTTCATCCGCGAGTTCAAGCCGCACGTGATCACCACTTACGACGAGGACGGCGGCTACCCGCACCCCGACCACATCAAGACCCACCTGGTCACGATGGAGGCCTGGAAGGCGGCCGGCGACCCCGAGCGCTACCAGGAGTTCGGCGAGGCGTGGCAGCCGTCGAAGCTCTACTACCACATGAGCTTCGGCCGCCAGCGCGTCACGGCGCTGCACGAGGCCATGGTCGCCGCCGGGCTGGACTCGCCGTACGCCGAGTGGCTGACCGACCGCGACTGGACCCGCGACAAGGGCCCGCGCATCACCACCAGCGTCGAGTGCGCCGAGTACTTCCCGCTGCGCGACGACGCCCTGCGGGCGCACGCCACGCAGGTCGACCCCGACGGTTTCTGGTTCTCGGTGCCGATGGAGATCCAGCAGAAGGCGTGGCCGACGGAGGACTTCGAGCTGGTCGAGTCGACCATCGAGACGACCAAGCCGGAGGACGACCTGTTCGCCGGGTTGCGTTAGCGCGTTCCGCGCCGGGGAGGAGACAGCCCCGCGCGGTGCCGGTTTCCAGGGAGCGGGGTCCTGCGGGGCCCCGCTCCCTGGTGTCTAGCGGTCGGGGGCGACGCCGGTGTGGAAGACGGCCGAGACGATCATCTCCGGCGTGACGCGCACGCCGGTGAGACGCTCGGCCAGTGCCCAGGCGGCCTCGGTGTGGGCCTCGTAGCCGCCGTCCTCGGCGAGGTCGAAACCGGCCGCGGCCATCTCACCGGTCAGCGCCTCGGCGTCGGGGCCTTCACGGTGGTGCGCGAACAGCGGCTCGAAGTGCAGGCGGTGCTCGCCGTCGTCCCACAGGTTGAAGTGGTCGACGGCGTTGACGTTGCGGAAGTGCGACACGACCCGGCCGCCACCGGCCGACAGGGGCATCATGACCTCCTCGAAGGTGCCGAGGTAGCCGTTGACCTCCACCAGGACCGTCCAGTCGCCGACGGCGGTCGCGGCCACGTGGACGCGGTCGCCGTGGTGGCGCTCCCAGACCTCGAAGGCCGCGTCGTGCAGCGGCTCGACGCCGACGACCGTCCCGGTGGGTTCGGCGCCGAGGGCTTCGAGGACCGCTTCGGGCGACAGCCCGCGCAGGAAGGTCAGGCAGTAGGCCTCGGTGAGCCCGGCGTCGCCTTCTTCGAGCCAGCCGTAGTCGGCGGAGGTCGCGTCACTCATGTGCCGCATGGTGGCAGACGCCCCCGACAGGGCCCGATCGGCCATAGCATTGCGGTATGTACCGTTTCGTGGTCGCCGTGCACGTGCTGGCCGCGGTCCTGCTGACCGGTCCGGCCGCCTTCGTCCCCTTCCTCGCCCTGCGCGGTCTCGCCGGCCGCGACGCCGAGCGGATCCGCGCCGTCGGAAAACGCACCCTCCAGCTGGGGCTGCTCACGCTGGTCATCGGTGCGCTCGGCACGGCCGCGGTGAGCCTGTCGGACACCTACCGCTTCGGCACGCCGTGGGTGACGATCTCGGTCACCGTCTACGTGCTCGCGCTGCTCATCGACGTGCTGGCGTTGCCGGCGATCCTGTCGCGCGCGGCCCGCCACGTCGAGGAGGCCCACACCGCCTCGCCCGAGGTGCCCGACACGCCCGACGATCCCGCCGCGGCCGCCCTGGCCGCCGCGCGCGTCGACCAGCACCGTGGGCGCCTGCTGGCCCTGGGCGGGCTGGCGGTGGGACTGTACGCGCTGGCGGCGGTGCTGATGGCCGCGAAACCGTTCGGGAACTAGAGGCGGCGGGGCGTCCAGCCTGGGCTGACGGTCCCGATCAGCTGCGGCGGGGTCGAGCGCCGCGCGGCGGCCTTGAACACGAGGTAGCTCGCGACCAGGATCGCCCAGCGCAGCACCTGGAACAGGAAGGTCAGGCCAGGGCTGCCGCAGCCCCAGGTGACCGAGCTGTCGTTGAACGAGTGGACCGCCATGACCGCCACGATCGCCGTGACCGCGCCGAGCGTCCCGCGTCGGCCGAAGAGGTGCCACAGCCGCCACGCGATGGCCACCGCGATCCCCGTCCACAGCCAGTGCAGCGGCGAGACGGTGAAGACGCGCGTGACCTGTGCCGAGACGACCCCCGCGGCCGTCGGGTCGGCGGTCTCGCCGCCACAGAAGTCGGGCCCCGAGGCCGAGGCCGTCGCGTACGCGTACTGCGTGGTCTCGGCGACGGCGAAACCGAAGCCCGCGGCCAGGCCCGCACCGATGCCCGCGCGCGGATCGCGGTAGCGGGCCAGCGCGAACAGCACCAGCGGGACCAGCAGCTTCGTGCCCTCCTCGACAAGCCCGACGGTCCCGGCCGCCAGCCGCGTGCCGCCGAGATCGATCAGCCACGAGTTCAGGTTGGCGGCGATGAGCAGGACCGCCCCGGCCGTCGCCGTACCGATCGCGATGACCTGCACCGGCGAGATCACGTCGTCGAGGGCGAGCCGGGCGGCGGTGAAGCGGTAGAAGGCCCAGGCGACACCGGACATGGCCAGGAAACTCGTCACGGCCATCACGTGGACGTCGTCGTTCGACCGGTACAGCGCACCGCCGGCGATCAAGACGAGCAGGGCGCCGAGGAGATAGAGCACCCAGCCGCCACGGAACCAGCCGCGGAAGCGCGGCCCGACGCGCGCGGCGGTGTCGCCGGGGCCGACCTCGGCGGTCCACGCGCGCGAGTCCCACATGCGCTCGCGGGCCGCGGAACGCGCCACCGGGTCGGGATACCGGCCCGCGGCGGGCACTCCGGCCCGCGGCCGGTACAGGACGTAGGCGGCGGCGAAACCGGCCACGAGGAGCACGGCGGCGAATATGTTCAGTGACAGCACGTGATCATCATGCCGCCGAAAGGCGCCCGGTCCGCGCCGAAGCGCGGAACGGGTGGCCTCAGTCGGTCCGGCCGATCCCCACCGGGCAGCTCATCCCGTTCGGGCCGATGTTGCAGTAACCGCCGGGGTTCTTGTCAAGGTACTGCTGGTGGTACTCCTCGGCGTAGTAGTACTCGCCGCGCAGCGCCGACACCTCCGTGGTGATCTCCCCGAATCCCGCCGCCGACACGACCGGCTGGAAGGCCTCCCGCGAGGCCAGCGCGGCCTTCAACTGCGCGTCGGTGGTCGCGTAGACCGCCGACCGGTACTGCGTGCCGACGTCGTTGCCCTGCCGCATGCCCTGCGTCGGGTCGTGGTTCTCCCAGAACACCTTCAGCAGCGACTCGTAGGACACCACCGCCGGCCGGAACACGACCTGCACCGCCTCGGTGTGCCCGGTGAACCCGCTGCACACCTCCTCGTACGTCGGGTTCGGCGTGAACCCGCCCGCGTAGCCGACCGAGGTGCTGTACACCCCGTCGAGCTGCCAGAAGATGCGCTCGGCGCCCCAGAAACAGCCCATGCCGACGATCGCGAGCTCGGTGTCGCCGGGCCACGGCCCGCGCATCGGCGTGCCGAGCACGGTGTGCGTCGACGGGACCGGCATCGCCTCGGCACGGCCGGGCAGGGCGCGGGAAGGGTCGGGCATGTCCGGAACACGGCGTAGGAACATGGCTCCATTCTCGCTCGCGCGCGGCTCCGCGGCACGTGATGTCAGCGACTCGTAAGGCTCAAACCGCCGGGACGATGCACGTCGGTGTCATCGGTAGGCGAGACTCTTCCTCATGACCGAAGGCTTCTCCACCCGAGCGATTCACGCCGGGCAACCGGCCGACCCCGTCACCGGCGCGGTCGTCACGCCCATCTTCGCCACGTCCACGTATCTCCAGGACGCCGTCGGCGAGATGCGCAACGGCTATGAGTACAGCCGTACGAAGAATCCGACGCGGCTCGCTCTCGAAGAGTGCGTCGCGGCCCTCGAACAGGGCACCCACGGGTTCGCGTTCGCCTCCGGACTCGCCGCCGAGGACACCCTCCTGCGCGCGATCTGCTCCCCCGGGGACCACGTGGTCATCCCCGACGACGCCTACGGCGGCACCTTCCGGCTCTTCGCCAAGGTCGCCTCCCGCTGGGGCCTCGACTACACACCCGCCCCGGTGTCCGATGTGGACGCCGTGCGTGCCGCCGTCACCAGTGACACCAAGGTGATCTGGGTCGAGACGCCCACCAACCCGCTGCTCAACATCGCCGACATCGAGGCCCTCGCCGAACTCGCGCACGAGGTCGGGGCGCTCCTCGTCGTCGACAACACCTTCGCCTCGCCCTACCTCCAGCAGCCGCTGACCCTCGGCGCCGACATCGTCGTGCACTCCACCACCAAGTACGTCGGCGGGCACTCCGACGTCGTCGGCGGCGCCCTGATCGTCCGCGACGCCAAGCTCGCCGAGACGATCGCCTTCCACCAGAACTCGATGGGCGCCATCGCCGGGCCCTTCGACTCCTGGCTCACCCTGCGCGGCATCAAGACCCTCGCCGTGCGGATGGAACGCCACTGCGACAACGCCGAACGGATCGTCGACTGGCTCTCCGGGCGCGCCGACATCACCCACGTGCTCTACCCCGGCCTCACCGAGCACCCCGGCCACAAGACCGCCGCCGCGCAGATGCGCCGCTTCGGCGGCATGGTCTCGGTGCGCCTCCGCGGCGGCGAGCAGGCGGCCCTGGATCTGTGCAACCGCACTAAACTGTTCACGCTGGGTGAGTCCCTCGGCGGCGTCGAGTCCCTCATCGAGCACCCGGGACGCATGACGCACGCCTCGGCCGTCGGCACGCCCCTCGAAGTCCCCGGCGACCTCGTGCGCCTCTCGGTGGGCATCGAAGACGCCGAGGACCTGCTCGCCGACCTGTCGCAGGCGTTCGGCGACTAGAAGGGACACTCGTGAGCTGGGCAGCGACCACCGCGCGGCAGATCGCGCGGGCGGTACGGCGCGGGGACGCCACGGCGGGTGCGGTCGTCGACCAGCACATGCGCCACGCCGCGACCGTCGTGAGTGGACGGTACGGCGATCCCTACAGCAGGCTCCGCGGGGTCGACGCGCTCGCCGAGGCGGCCACCGTCGACGACCTGCCGGACCTGGGCAGCCTCGCGCTGGCCGGGGTTCCGGTCGCCGTGTCCGAACAGCTCGCCGTCGCCGGACAGTCCACCAAGCACGGTAGTGCCGCGGCCGGTACCGCGATCGCCGACGCCGACCACGAGGCGGTGCGCCGCCTTCGTGGTGCCGGCGCGGTGATCGCGGGTACGACGAAGGTCGCCGAGCTGGGGTTGTGGTCCACTTCGGACGGACTGCGCAATCCCTGGCGCGACGACCGCGGTGTCGGCGGCGCCGAGGGCGGTGCCGTCGCGGCCGTCGCCTACGGGACCGTGCCGGTCGCCGTCGGCGTCGACGCACTGGGCGGGATCCGGGTGCCGGCCGCCGCGTCGGGCGTCATCGGTTTCAAGCCCGGGCGCGGTGTCCTCCCGGCCCTCAGCGGTGCCGGCGACTGGTTCGGGTTGGCGACGCCGGCGATCGCCGGGACGACCGTCGGCGATGTCGCCGCGGTCTTCGGCGTGCTCGCCGGGCAGAGCGTCAAGCCCGGCGGCGGCGAGTACGAGCCGACGGCACCGGGGCGGCTGCGTATCGCCGTGACGGCGTCGCCGCCGCTGGCCGGGAAGCACACCGACCGCGCCGAGTGGGAGGCGCTGCGGCAGATCATCCGGCTGCTGACCAACGGCGGGCACGACGCGCACCGCGCGGCCTTCACGCTGCCGCCGACCGCGTACGGCGCGATCTTCTCGGCGTGGACGGCGACGGCCTACCTG
This sequence comes from Phytomonospora endophytica, assembly GCF_014202425.1. GTDB lineage: Bacteria > Actinomycetota > Actinomycetes > Mycobacteriales > Micromonosporaceae > Phytomonospora > Phytomonospora endophytica. The sequence continues at coordinate 147,122 of NZ_JACHGT010000009.1, forward strand.
TCGTCGCTGCGGCTGGACAAGGGGCGGCTCGAACGCCGCACGCGCCGTCATGCCTCCATCGGCCAGCGCGTGTACCTCAACGGGCTGCTGGCGTCGATGGACGGCTGGCGGCGGCGGGCGTCGGAGTGGTTCGGGCAGGAGTCCTTCGACGTGCTCGTGACGCCCGCCCTCCCCGGCCCCGCGCCCGTGGACGAGCGGTGGTCGGTCCGCAGCTGGCGCAGCAACCTCGCGGCGTCGACGCGCATGAACACCTTCACATCGGCCTGGAACCTGACGGGACTGCCCGCGCTCGTGCTGCCGACGGGCGCACGCGGCGACGGCCTGCCGTCGGCGGTGCAGCTCGTCGGGCCGCCGGGGTCGGAGGGGACGCTGCTCGGGCTGGCGGACGAGCTGGCGGGAGGGCTGGGGTTGCGGCGGTATGCGGGGTGGGTGGTGGGTTGAGGCCCTCGCCGAAAGCCGCGGTCACCGGGCTGGGCAGCCGCATTCGCGACAGGATCGCCGCACGCGGCGGGATGGACCCGGAACCGCCCGAGCGCGAAGGGACCGCGCGGTCGGCGGTGTTCGAGGAACACCGGACACCAACGTCCTAGCCGCCCGCCGGCCGGGCCCCTGACGAACCCGGACCGAGCGGCGTCGGAACACCGACGATCCACACCCCGCCGGCCGCCGACCCACTACCCTCCCCCCATGCCCTCCCTAGCCATCACCGGCGCGGCCGGCGCCATCGGCTCGCTCCTGCGCACGCGCCTGCGCGACGACGCCGAACGCCTCGTCCTCCTCGACCGCGTGCCGCTCACCGCCGCCGACGACGGACGCGAGCGCGTCCACACGCTCGACCTGGCCGACGGGCCGGCCGTCCACGCGGCGCTCGACGGTGTCGACGCCGTCGTGCACATGGCGGGGATCGCCGACGAGGCGCCGCTCGGCGACCTCCTGACGGCGAACGTGCTCGGCACGCAGCACGTCCTCGAAGCCGCGCGGCGCCACGGGATCCGGCGCGTCGTCCTCGCCAGCAGCAACCGGGTCGGCGGCTTCCACCCCAACGGCCACGTCACCACACCCGAGGACCCGCCGCGGCCCGACGGGCTCTACGGCGTCTCCAAACTCGCCGTCGAAGCCCTGGGGCGCCTCTACGCCGACAAGTTCGGCGTCTCGGTCGTCTGCCTGCGCATCGGAAGCTTCGAGGCGCGGCCGAGTTCGGTGCGGGAACTGTCGACGTGGCTGAGTCCCGACGACTGTGTCGGCTTCGTGCGGGCGGCGCTGACGGCCGAGGCGCGCTTCTCGACGGTGTACGCGGTGTCGGCCAACAAGCGGCGCTTCTGGGCGCTGCCTCCGGCGGCGTTCTACGCGCCGGTCGACGACGCCGAGGCCCACGCCGACGGCATCGACGGCGGGCTCGATCCCTTCGCGCCCCAGGGCGGGCACTACGCGTCGGCGGAGTACACCGAGAGACACCTGTAACTTGACATCACATCGCTTATCTCCCAAGGGCCGCGGAAAGTCCACAAAGGACGATTGACCAGCTGTGACGGCCCCCGGCCGCCGTGTCACCGGGCTTGCCCCGGATCCATTGCTACGGCACAGTAACTTTCCATGGAACTGCTGTGCGCCATGTATCCCGTGGAGGACCTGGACACCGTCGCCGAGCACTACCGGGCGCTCGGTTTCGTCGACGTCGCGCGACCCGACGAGGACACCCTCCTGCTCTCCTCGGGCGAAGGTCCCGTCACCGTCATGCTCGAACGCCACCCACTGGAGATGAAGGCCGGCCCCGGCCCCGTCTTCCACATCGACGACGTCGCCGCCTTCCACGCCGAGAAGCCGGAGCTGCGGTGGCTCCTCCCCCCGACCGAGATCGCCACCGGCCACTACGCGGTCTTCGCCGACCCGGCGGGCAACCCCGTCCGGCTCGTCGACTTCACCCGCGACAGCGGCCGCTACGCCAGGCTCTTCCACCGGCGCTGACCCGGCCGGGGTTCACTCCGAGTGACCACGACGAGCACCCGGCCGCGCCTCCATCCGCACCCGGCACGCGGATGCGCAGGTCATCGCGTCGCGTCACGGTCCGGCGACGTTCCGTCGACGACTACGCGCTGGCACGAATCCGCGATTTACCACCATGCGACCGCCTCGTAGAGTCGGTCACGTCAAGGCGACACACTAAGACCGCGAATCACCGATAAGACCGAGGGGAACACCTGACATGACTGACGACAGCTACGTGGGCGACATCGATGGCGACGGCGTCGACGACTCGGTCACCGCGTACGACACCGGTGACGGCACCGAGTACGTGGTCGACCTCGGCAACGACGGCACCGACGACATGGCGATCTACGACGAGGGCAACGACGGCACCGTCGACGAGGCGCTCGTCAACGCCGACGGCCAGGACGGCATGGAGACCTACGTCGCCGACACCGACGGCGACGGCGCGCTCGACTACGCCGAGTCCGACCTGAACAACGACGGCGTCATCGACGACTCCGAGGTCTACGGCGAGGACCAGGACGGCACCGCCGGCGACTACTACCAGGCGGACGGCGCCGAGGGCACCGACGCGACCGACTCGGTCCTCAACCCGCTGGACCCGAACGCCTCGGTCTAAGCACCTCGCGCACAAGCAATCCCCGGTCTCCTTGCCCACCAAGGAGACCGGGGATTATCGCGTTCCGGGGCGGTCAGCCCGCCTGCACGTACACCAGCAGGTCCTGCCGCGTGATGACCCCGCGCGGCTTCCCGTCGATCAGCACCAGTGCCGCGTCGTGCTTCTCCAGCAACGCCACCGCGTGCGCGACGGGCTCACCGCCGCCGATCATCGGCAGGGGCTCGCTCACGTGCTTCTCGACCGGGTCGGCCAGCTGCGCGCGACCCGAGAACACCGCTTCGAGCAGGTCGCGTTCGGCGACCGAACCGGCGACCTCGCCGGTCACGACCGGCGGCTCGGCCTTGAGCACCGGCATCTGCGAGACGCCGTACTCGCGCAGGATGTCGATGGCGTCGCGGACCGGGTCCGTCGGGTGCACGTGGACCAGGTCGGGCAGGTCGCCGCTCTTGCCCGCCAGCACGTCGGCGACGGTCGTCTCACCGCTGGTGGTGAGGAAACCGTAGCGGGCGAGCCACTCGTCGTTGAAGATCTTCGACAGGTAGCCTCGGCCGCCGTCGGGCAGCAGCACGACCACGACCGCGTCGGGACCGGCCTCGCGCGCGACCCGCAGCGCCGCCTCGGCCGCCATCCCGCAGGAACCGCCGACCAGCAGCCCCTCTTCGAGGGCGAGCCGCCGGGTCATGGCGAAGGAGTCCTTGTCGGAGACCTCGATGATCTCGTCGGTGACGGAGGTGTCGTAGGCCGAGGGCCAGAAGTCCTCGCCGACACCTTCGACGAGGTACGGGCGGCCCGTGCCGCCGGAGTAGACGGAGCCCTCCGGGTCGGCGCCGATGATCTTCACCCTGCCGCCGGAGACCTCCTTGAGGTAACGGCCGACGCCGGTGATCGTCCCGCCCGTGCCGACACCGGCGACGAAGTGGGTGATCCTGCCGTCGGTCTGCTTCCACAGTTCCGGGCCGGTCGTCTCGTAGTGCGAGCGCGGGTTGGCCGGGTTGCTGTACTGGTCGGGTTTCCAGGCACCGTCGATCTCGCGGACGAGCCGGTCGGAGACCTCGTAGTAGGAACGGGGGTCGGCGGGGTCGACCGCGGTCGGGCACACGACGACCTCGGCGCCGTAGGCGCGCAGGACGTTGCGCTTGTCCTCACTGACCTTGTCGGGGCAGACGAAGACGCACTTGTAGCCGCGCTGCTGGGCGACGATGGCCAGGCCGACGCCGGTGTTGCCGGAGGTCGGCTCGACGATGGTCCCGCCCGGCTTGAGCAGTCCGGCCTTCTCGGCGTCATCGATCATCCGGACCGCGATGCGGTCCTTGACGCTCCCACCGGGGTTGACGTACTCGACCTTGGCGAGGACCAGGGCCTCGGCGCCCTCGGTCACCTTGTTGAGTCGAACCAGCGGGGTTCCCCCGATCAGGTCGACCACTGATTCGTAGTAGTCCACGCGGGTAGCCTATGGCACAGGCCACCAAACGAACGGGAAGGAGCCGGGCATGAGGCTGTCCACACTGCTGCGCCGGGCCGGTTACTCGGCGGCGATCGGAGCGGGTGTGGCGGTCGTGACCGGCACCGCCGTGATGGCGATCGAGCTGTACGCGGCCAGACGCGCGCGGCTCGAACACGCCGCGCACGGCCCCCACATGCGGATGTGGCTCGGCGACGCCGACGCGACCCCCCTCAAGCTCGTCATGCTCGGCGACGGGCTGTCGGCGGGTGTGGGCGTCGAGGACGCCGGCGACACCGTCGGCGGCGTGCTCGCCGAACTGCTCGCGGGAGTGCGGCACTGGGTGGCGCTGTCGAGTGTCGCCGTGCCGGGCGCCGACACCGCCGACCTGCACACCCAGGTCGCCCGCGCGCTGCTGTCGGAGCCGCCGGACGTCGCGGTGATCCTGCTCAACGGGCTCGCCGAGACGATGCATCCCTCGGAGTCGGTCGCGCAGCTGGCCGGCGCGGTCCGCAAGCTCAGCGCGGCCGGAACCTCCGTCGTCGTGGGCACCTGCCCGGACCTGTCGTCGCTGCGGGCGCTCGCCCAGCCCCTGCGGGCCATCGCGGGCTGGCGCGGTTCGCGTCTGGCCCGGGCGCAGGCACCGGCCGTGCGCCTCGCCGGCGGCGTGCCCGTCGACCTGGCCTCCCGTTGCGGTGTCGTGTTCCGCACCGACCGGGGCATGCTCTGCCCCGACGGGCTGCACCCGTCGGCGGAGGGCTACCGGACGCTCGCGCACGCGCTGTACCCGGCGGTCTACGACGCGGCCTCGCGGGCGCGCACCTAGGACTGAACGGTCCCCGGCGGGGGTATCGCGACACGGTGCCGTCCCCGACCGAGGAGCCGCCCGTGTTCACCGGATTCACCCTCGACCACATCGACGTCGGTGACGTCGTCCTGCGCGTCCGCCACGGTGGGGAGGGACCTCCCGTCCTGCTCCTGCACGGGCATCCCCGCACGCACGTCACCTGGCATGCCGTCGCCGAGAGGCTCGCGCCCTTCCACACCGTCGTCTGCCCGGACATGCGCGGATACGGCCAGTCCGGCAAACCGGAGCCCGCCGACGACCACTCCCCGCACTCCAAACGGGCCGTCGCCGCCGACGGCGCCGAACTCATGCGCCTGCTCGGCCACGAACGCTTCGCCGTCATGGGCCACGACCGGGGCGGCCCGGCCGCGCTGCGGCTGGCCCTGGACCACCCGGAGCGGGTAGCCGCCCTCGCCCTCGGCGACACCGTCCCGATCAGCGAGCACCTGCGGCGCTGCGACGAGCGTTTCGCAACGGCGTGGTGGCACTGGTTCTTCTTCGCCCAGCCCGACAAGCCCGAGCGGGCCATCCTCGCCGACCCGGCCGCCTGGTACGGGGGCACGCCCGAGCACATGGGCCCCGAGGCCTGGGACGACTACCAGAAGGCGATCCACGACCCGGCGGTCGTGCGGGGAATGCTGGAGGACTACCGCGCGGGACTGACCGTCGACCGCGCGCACGAGGACGCCGACCGCGCGGCCGGACGGCGGGTGGACTGCCCACTGCTGGTCATGTGGTCGACCGAGGACGACCTGCTGGAGCTCTATCCCGACCTGGACGCGATCTGGCGGGAGTGGTCTGCCGGGGAGCCGCGCATGGTGCCGATCCACAGCGGTCACCACATGGCCGAGGAGGCGCCCGGCGAGGTCGCCGGGGCCCTGCGGGCGTTCTTCACGGAAGTGGGCTGGGTCTAGGCGAAGATGACCCGGTGCGTCTCCCGCAGCGACACGAGGGCCTTGTCGCCGGTGAGTTCGTCCGGGCCGGCCGCGTCGAGGTCGGCGGCGACGACGCGCAGCTGGTCGGGGAGGGCGTAGTCGTTCTCCAGGTGCGGGACCCGGCGGAGCTGACGGCCTTCGACGTCGGCACAGAGATCGGCGAGGTGCTGTACGAGCTCGTACAGCACCTCGCGTCGCGTCCGGGAGCCCGAGGCGGGCGTCGTGGCGCGCCAGCGGGCCGGTCCCCAGCCCGCCACCTGACCGGCGACGCGTTCGGCGAGGACGCCGATGGTCTCGGTCACTAGCGGCGCAGGTAGGACAGCAGCTTGAGGATCTGCCAGTACAGGAAGATCAGGCCGGCGAGCATGCCGAAGGCGGCGGCCCACGCGTACTTCTTCGGGGCGCCGGTGCGCACGCCCATCTCGACCATGTCGAAGTCGAGGACGAAGGTCATGGCCGCGACGATGATGCAGACGACGGTGAAGCCGATCGCGATGAGGCCGGCCTTCTCGTTGAGGTCGTAGACCTCAAGGCCCATGTTCGCGCCGAAGAGGTACAGCACGAAGTTGATGAAGCTCAGGGCCATGATGCCCAGCACCGCGCCGATGGTGATCTTCTTGAAGCGCGGGGTCGCGCGGATGACGCGCGACTTGTAGAGCAGGGCCATCGTGGCGAACACACCGAAGGTGCCCATCACGGCCTGGATGACGATGCCGGGGAAGCGGTTCTCGAAGACCGCGCTCACCGCGCCGAGCATGAGTCCCTGCGCGACGGCGTAGGTGATGATCACGGCCGGGTTGGTGATGGTCGTGAACCAGGAGGCGAGGATGACCGCGAGACCGACGATCGAGCCGACCGCGATGAGGACGGGCGCGACCTTGGGCGCGATGGTCCACATGTTCCAGGCGACGGCACCGGCGATGCCGGTGAGGGCGATCAGCCCGATGGTGCGGATGACGACGTCGTCGAGGGTCATCGGCGTGACACGGGGGGCGTTCACCATGTGCCCGTACTCGGGGGCGGGCGCCTGCTGCCGGGATCCCTGTACCCACCGGTTCAGCGCGGGGTTCGAGCTGCGCACAACTTCCTCCTGTGGTCGAGCGTCAGGACAAGAGTAGAGCGCCGAAACGACAATCCGGTAACGATCCACGCCGAGGGCGGCATGCCCGCAGGTCACGGGCCCGGCCGTGCGGGGGCAGTGTTTGCCGACACGTCCGGGGTGCGTCAGGATGGGCTCCGCCCACGCCCGAACGCCCGAGCCCGTAAGTGAGCACGCCTTGCCCGACATCGCCTCCGGCGGCCCCGCCCTGCCGCCTGCTGTCCCGCCAACTCCGGACCTGCCGACTCCGGACCTGCCTCCCACCCCGCCCCGCCGTCGGCGCCGGTGGCCGCTCCTCCTGTTTCCCGTCGCCGTCGCCGTCGCCGTCGCCGCGGCCGTCTTCCTGCCGCCGCGTCCGGTGGCGGAGCTCGTCCAGCCGTCCGGAGACGCCTTCACCGGCACTCCGGCCGCGCTGTGGGGACCGCCGGAGGACCTGACCGTGCCCCCGGCCCGCTCCGTCGGCCCCTTCGGCCGGGAGATGGTCGCCGACGCCCTCGAAGACGCGCGCGGCGCGCTCATCGCCGGGCGTGTCACCTGGGACCGCGACGGGGACGCCTTCGGCGACCGCTTCGCCCCCGGCATACGCGAGTGGATCGGCGAGCTCGTGACCGACACCGGCCGGACCTTCCTCGTCAGCGAGTTCCGGGCGGGGACCGCCGCCCGGCCGGACGTCCGGGTGACCGGCGACTTCGCGTTCTCCACGGAGATCGACGACCACGGCCGTCCGGTGCTCCAGGTGCGGACGCGGACGGTGTGGGCCTACGCCTTCCCGCACGCCGGGCGTGATCGCCCGGTGATGCTCTCGGTGACCGTGGACTGGTGGTTTCCGCATCCGGACGGCACCACCGCGGAAGGCGTGGGGATGTGGATGCACCTGTCGCAGGTCGATGTCGCCGGCGCCGACTGCGCGGATCTCCGGCTGGGCTACCTGAGTCCGGGCGAGCCCGCCACCGCGTCGGGGCCGCGCGACGACTCCGGCCGGATCGACTGGGCTGCCATCGGAAAGGTCGGGGACGCGCCCGAACCCGGCCCGGACGACCTCTGTTTCCACGAGGGCTGAAGCCCGCACCAACGCGAACCCCACCAAGAACCCTGCGGCCTCCCTCGCCGCCGTCGACCCCACCCCGAGGAATCATGGACCCCTTCCACACCCTCCGCCGCCGGCGGCGTGTCCGCGACGTGCTCAAGACCGCCTTCGGCATCACCCTCACCGTCATCGTCTGCGGGCTGCTCATCACCGTCGGTCTCGCCCGCGCGGGCGTCATCGACCTGCCGGTCGGCGACGGCGGCTCCGACTCCGCCGGCCCCTCGGACGAGGCGAGCGGCCCGTCCTCGCCTTTCGACGGCACGCCCGCCGCCGAGTTCGGCACCTTCGCCGAGCTGAAGTTCCCCAAGGCGAAGGCGACGAAGCGTTTCGGCAAGAACACCGTCGCCGATGCCCTCGACACCGTCCGGGACATGATCGAGGCGGGCCGCGTCGACTGGCCGTCGAAGCCGCAGAAGCCCGCGGCCTTCGCGAAGCGCTTCGCGCCCTCACAGCGTGACGACATCGCGGAGATCCTCGGCGGGTCGGAACGGCTGGCCTATGTCAGCGCGATCCTCGACGGGCGCTCGCTGGTCGCCGAACCGCGCGTCACCGGAAGCATTTCAGTGAAAGAAAAACTCACCGCGAACACTGTGCGCGTCCTGGAAATCCGCACGAATCTGGTCTGGGCCTACGGTTTCGACGGTCCGCTGCTCGCCCCCGGCGACAACCTCCTGGTCCTCAACACCCAGCAGGTGTGGCAGTTCGGCCGCGAAGGGGAGGTCCGTCCCGAGGACGAGGGGCTGTGGCCGGCCGACACCGGCTACTTCGCGCAGAACATCGAGTGCGGCCATTTCGACGACGGCTTCCTCTCCGCATACCGCGCCGATCCCGCGCAGTACGGCGAGGGGACTCCGTCGGGCGATGACCCCGACGCGGCCTTCGATCCCGAGCTAGATCTCTCGAAGGTCGGCGACGACTGCCACTGACGCGCTTCGCGTCGTCCCAGGTGGGCCGCCGTCCGGTTCAGGACCGGCGGCGGCTCGACCCCTTACGAATACTTTGACCGTTATCGATGGGCCAATCGGCGTGGGGGGCCGCTCCGGTCGGCAGAAAAATCTTGACCGGACGGCGGAACCGCACGCCAGGGGATGTCGTCCAAGATGAACACCGGTGGCCCACCACCACACCGACAGCGAAAGAGCCGACGTCCTCAAGGGACCATCGGCTCTGAACGCGGTGCCCGGGGAGGGACTCGAACCCTCACGCCTCGCGGCAACTGCTTTTAAGGCAGTTGTGTCTCCCGTTTCCACCACCCGGGCGTAGATGACACGGTAGCGGTGATCTGGCTCTCAGCGCTCCCCTGAAATAAGCCGTATAGAACGCTTATCCGGCAAAGGGTTCGTAACTTTTTTGCCGGTGTCGCGAGAAGCCCGCGGCCGCGCGCGGCTAAGGTGCCGTTGTGGCAACGATCCCCCGGTGGCGACGCCGCCTCTCGCACCGGATCTCCACCGACCTGACCGCCGCCGCGACGTACCTCGCCCTGGCCGTCTACATCGGACACCAGCTGCTCGCCGCCCCCAACTCCCGGCTCCTCGCGCGCAACTGGCAGGACCAGGTCCTCATCGAGTGGTTCCTCGCCTACGGCAGCCGGGTCTGGCTCGGCGACTTCGATCTCGTCACCGACCGCCTCAACTCCCCCGACGGCGTGAACCTCATGTCGAACGCATCCCACATCGCCCATGCCGTCCTCCTGGCACCGGTGACGTGGATCTGGGGCGCGCCGGTCAGTTTCGCCGTCGCTCTCGTGCTGAACCTCGCGGCGACCGCCCTCGGCTGGTACCTGCTGTTCTCCCGCGAACTGGTGACCTCGCGGATCGCGGCCTTCACCGGCGGCCTCTTCGCCGGTTTCGCGCCCGGCATGATCTCCCAGTCCCAGTCGCACCTGCACATCTCGGCGGGATGGCTGACACCGCTGCTGTTCTGGTGCGTCATCAAGCTCTGGCGGTCGAAGCGGCCGGTCCGCTGGGGCGCGTTGCTCGGGGTGCTCGCCGCCGCGCAGCTGTTCGTCGGCGAGGAGGTCCTGTTCTTCGCCGTGGCCGCCACGGCGATCTTCGCGATCGCCTACGCGGCACAGAACTTCGCCGCCTTCAAGGCCCGCGTCATCGAACTCGGTCTCGGGTTGTGCACGGCGGCCTTCATCGGGCTGGCGCTGGTCGCCTATCCGCTGTCGGTCCAGTTCACCGGACCGCAGCACCTCATCAACGCGCCCTTTTCCGCCGAGTACTTCAGCGCCGACCTGCTGTCCTGGATCGCCTACTCGCCGCTGACCTGGGCCGGCGAGGCCACCGACATCACACCGATCGCGCCGAACCACACCGAACTCAACACCTTCCTCGGTCCGGTGCTCATCGTTCTGGTGGTCGTCACGACGGTGTTCCTGTGGCGGCGAAGGCCGGTCGTGCGGCCCCTCGCCGTGGTCGTGCTGCTGATGTTCGCGCTGTCGCTCGGGCCGGAGATCATCATCGGCGGCACCCGCACAGGCGTTCCCGGGCCTTACGCCCTCATCGCCGACGTGCCCGTCATCGACGCCGCCCTGCCGACCCGCTACGCCCTCGTGGCCATCCCGGTCATCGGCGCGCTGCTGGCGTTGATCGTCAACGCGGCCAAGCCTCGCGGCCTGCTGACCGCACTGCGGCTCCAGCTCGGCGGACTGCCCGGCGACCGGCACCTCGTCGCCCGCTGGACGACGCTCATCGTCGTCGCCATCGCCCTCGTCCCCTTGTTCCCGACCACCCTGCCGGTGGCCCCGCGCATGCCCATCCCCGACTTCATCGCGAGTGGACAGTGGCGCGACTGCGTCCCGCCCGGCGGCGTGCTCGTCCCCGTCCCGCCGCCCACGCCGGGAAACCCGAACACCATGCGCTGGCCGGCCTACGCCAACGGCGCCTTCGGCGTCCCCGAGGGCTTCTTCCTCGGCCCCTACGGCAAGGACGGCGTCACCTCGATGGGCACGTGGTCACGCGGGACGGCCCGCATCTGGCGGGACGTGTGGGAGACCGGCGCCGTACCGGTGATCGACGACGAGCAGCGGGCCAAGACCCGCGAGGACCTCGCGGCGTGGAAGGCCGACTGCGTCGTCATCCCCGACTACGGCCGCCAGTCGGAGCTCATCCGGGTCACCACCGACCTCATGGGACCCGGCGAGCCCTTCGGCGACGTGTGGATCTGGCGGGTGCCCTGACCGGACACCCGCCGGAACCGCTCAGGCCTGCGGCGGCCTGCTGGCCTCGCTGAACGGGTCGTGCGGTTCGTGCAGTTCACCGAGCTGCACGATCTCGCGCTTGGTGAGCAGCGCCAGGGTCCAGTCGGCGACGACGCGGACCTTGCGCCCGAAGCCCGGCACCCGCATCAGGTGGTACGAGCGGTGCAGGAACCAGGCGAAGATGCCCTTGGCCTTGATCCCGTAGACGTGCGCGACGCCCTTGTGCAGCCCGAGGCTGGCCACCGAACCGGCGTACTTGTGCCGGTACTCGACGGGCGGCTTACCGCGTACCGCGAGGACCAGGTTCCCCGCCAGCCGGACCGCCTGGCGCACGGCGTGCTGCGCGCTCGGCGAGCAGAACGCGCCCGGCTCGCCGGTCAGGTCGGGGACCTGCGCGCTGTCGCCGGCGCCCCACGCACCTTCGAGGACGTTGCCGTCCTCGTCGGCGACCTGGAGGGTCGGCAGGCAGATGACGTGGCCTTTCGGGCCGATCGGCAGATCGCTCCGGCGGACCATCGGGTTCGGCTTTACCCCGGCGGTCCACACGATGGTGTCGGCGTCGAACTCGGCGCCGTCGGAGAGCACGACGTGCTTGTCCTCGCAGGACTTCAGCAGCGTGTTGAGCCGGATGTCGAGGCCGCGCTTGATGAGCTGCTGGACGGTGTAGACGCCCATGTCGGGCCCGACCTCGGGCAGGATCTTCTGGCTCGCCTCGACCAGCACCCAGCGGGTCTGGTCCATCTCCAGCTCCGGGTAGACCCGGATGGCGTCGCGGACCATGTCCTCCAGCTCGGCGAGGGCCTCGATCCCGGCGAAGCCGCCGCCGACGAACACGAAGGACAGCGCGCGGCGGCGCACGTGCTCGTCGGTGGTCGTCGCGGCGATGTCGAGCCGCGACAGGACGTGGTTGCGCAGGTAGATGGCCTCGCCCATGGTCTTGAAGCCGATGGCGTGCTCGGCGAGGCCGGGGATGGGCAGGGTCCGCGAGACCGATCCGGGGGCCACGACGATGTGGTCGTAGGAGACCTGGCGGGCCGGGCCGACGATGGGCTGGACGGTCACCTCGCGGGACGCGTGGTCGATGCGGGTGACGAGCCCGGCGAGGATCGTGCACTTCTTGAGGTTGCGGCGCAGCGAGATGACGCCGTGCCGGGGCGAGATGTGCCCGGCCGCCGCCTCGGGCAGGAACGGCTGGTAGGTCATGTGCTGGTTCGGGTCGACGACGACCACTTCCACCGCGCCTTTGCGGATCTCGGTGCGGAGCTTGCGACTCAGGCGCTCGGCGACATAGAAACCGACATGTCCGGCGCCGATGATGAGAATCCTCTTGCGGTCCACCACGCCATCATTGCGCCGATGGCGACCCGCCGGTAGCGATTCGGAAGCGACGTCACAGTTTTCGGAACACCAGCCAGGCGAGGACGCCGCCCAGACCGACGACCGCGGCGAGCCCGGCGAGGCCGTAGGCGATCGCGTCGGTGCGCCCGAACAGGCGCGGCAGCAGGCCGACCAGTGCCGACGCGGCCGCGGCGGCGAGCAGCACCAGGCCCGTCCGGCGTGCCCAGCCGGTGACGACCTCGGGCGTGACGTAGGTGTCCGTGCGCATCGTCACGGCCTGCGCCGCCGAGGTGTGGTGCGTGTAGAGCAGCGCGCCGAGAAGAAAGGCGAGGGCGTAGGAGTGCTCACCGGTCAGAGCCCACACGGCCACACAGGTCACGATCAGCGCCGTCGGCCAGACCTTCATCGGGCGGACCGTGGGCAGGATGGGCAACACGAGCGCGAACCCGGCCGCACGGGCCGCGCCGATCGCGGGCGCGGCGGCGGTGACGACGGCGAGGAAACCGGTGACGTAGACCGAGGTCCGGACGGCCATCGCGCCCGGCTGCGTCCGACGCAGCCAGGCCCGTCCCTGGTGGTAACGCTGCGCGAGGCGGGAGTCGTTCATCTAGATCATCGCCTTCCCCGAGGCGGACATGCGGGTGACGTCGCGCAGTACCTGGTCGAGGCTGCCGGCGCCGCCCCAGCGCACGACCGGCACGCCGTGCTCGCGCAGTTCGCCGATGGCGTTCTCCCGGTCGAGGCGCCACAGGCGCTCGGCGTGCGCCGACCACACGCCGTCGTGCTCGGGCCGCACGTGCTCCGGGAGGGTGTCGACGGCGACCAGGAAACGTCCCGCGCGGGCCAGCCCGGCCAGCGCCGAGAGGCTGCTGTCGTCGAGGAGCGGCGTGAGCATGACGACCAGCGCGTTGGGCGGCAGCGCGCCGGAGCGCAGGAGGCGCGTGTCGGAGCTGACGCCGTCGGCGACCCGGACGCCCAGGAGCCATTCGAGCGTCGACAGGTAGTGACGGCGGCCGGTGCCCGGGCGCAGGCGCCGGACGCGCGGGCCGAACTCCAGGCAGGAAACGCGGTCGCCGCGATGCAGGTAGTGCTCGGCGATGGCGGCGGTGGCGCGGACGGCGGTGTCGAGGACCGAGGCCTTGCCGTCGACGCCGCCGGAGGTCCCGGCGTCGACGCCCACGTCGAGGAGCAGGACGACCTCGGCGTCGCGGTCGGAGAGGGTGTGGTTGACGTAGAGCTCGCGGGCCCGCATCGAGACGCGCCAGTCGATGCGGCGGAGACGGTCGCCGGGCTGGTAGGGCCGGACCCCGGCCAGTTCGCCGCCCTCACCGGGACGGCGGGAGCGGTGGGTGCCGCCGAGGCCGGAGGCGCGCGGCATGGCCTCGTCGGCGGAGAAGGGCTCGCCGACGGGGTAGGTGCGCACCCGCTTGGCCTCGGCGGGGAGGGTCTCGTAGTGGAAGAGGTTGTCGCAGGCGTAGGTGTCGGCCAGGACCGGCCCGAAGAAGTGCGCGCCCCAGCGCATCGCGCGCCCCGCGACGACGATCGAGTTGCCCATCTCGGCGCCGACGGAGGCGGCGTAGGTGCCGTGCCCCTGGCGCAGTCTCACCCACGGCGACACCCCCGCGCGCAGGACGGCGGTGCTCAGCGGCACCTCGCCGGGGTTGGCCACGCGCATGCGCGCGTGCACGTCGCCGCCTTCGGCGCCGACGTCGGTGCCCAGTTGGAGAGTGACCGTCGGCAGGGCCGTCGGGCGTGAGCGCAGTGCGACGGCCGTGCCGATGATGAAGGGCAGGGCGAGGATCACGAGGTCGACGCGTCCGAGGAGGACGCCGAGGGCCGAGGCCACGGCGATCACGACGAAGGCGCGCGACAGTGCCCGCGTCGGCCGCCAGCCCGGCCGGTCCGCGGCGGCGGGTGCGGACGCCTGGCCGCGACGGCGGGCGACGAAGTCGTCGGCCGCGCTGTCGACGCCCCGAATTCCCCGGTCGCCGCTCGTCATCGCGGGTTCTGGTACTTGTAGACCGGGCTGTTCGGGTCGATGCCGGCCTGCGCCGGGGCGGCCCCGCCGGGGGCGCCGGTGTAGGTCGGGAGCCGCTCGGAGGCGGGGACGGGCGTCGACTCGCAGATCTCGGCGACGATCTGGGCGGGGTCGACCCTGCGCAGCCACATCTCCGGCTTCAGCGAGATCCGGTGGGTCAGGGCCGCCACCGCGACGCCCTTGACGTCCTCGGGGATGACGTAGCCGCGGCCCGACAGGACCGCGCGCGCCCGCGCGGCCAGCAGCAGCGCCAGCGACCCACGTGGCGAGGCGCCGACCTGGACCATGGAGTGCGCGCGGGTCGCGGCGACGATGTTGACGATGTAGCGGCCGATGGAGTCCTCGACGGCGACGTCCTCCAGCGCGGCCTGCATGGCAACGAGGGTCCGGGCGTCGACGACCTGCTCCAGCGTCGCCTCCTCCCTGCGCCGGGCGAGGCGGCGCTGGAGGACCGTCCACTCCTCGTCGGGCGTGGGGTAACCGAAGGAGACGCGCAGCAGGAAACGGTCGAGCTGCGCCTCGGGCAGCGGGTAGGTGCCCTCGTACTCGATCGGGTTGGCCGTGGCCAGGACGTGGAAGGGCGCGTCGAGCGTGTAGGTGGTGCCCTCGACGGAGACCTGCTTCTCCTGCATCGCCTCCAGCAGCGCCGCCTGCGTCTTGGGCGGCGTTCGGTTGATCTCGTCGGCGAGCATGAGGTTGGTGAACACCGGCCCGGCGCGGAAGCTGAACTCGCCGTTCTTCTGGTCGTAGAGGAAGGAGCCGGTGAGGTCGGCGGGGAGCAGGTCGGGGGTGAACTGCACGCGCCGGAAGTCGATGCCGAGGGTCTGGGCGAAGCAGCGCGCGGTGAGGGTCTTGGCCAGGCCCGGGAAGTCCTCAAGGAGGACGTGCCCGCCGGCGAGGATGCCCGCGAGGACCAGTTCGAGGGAGTCGCGCTTGCCGACGATGACGGTGCCGACCTGGTCGAGGACGCGCTGGGCGGCGGCGCTCACGTCGTTGAGCGACATCGCCCGCGTCGGCTGTGCTTCGGTGGCCTCGGACATCAGATCTCCTCAATACGTGCGATGTACCAGTCGAGCTGCGCCGGTGTGGGGGTCACGGCCAACGGGTGGTGCAGGAAGCTCCACAGGTGGTCGCCGATGATCGCGTGGGCGCGGCCCGGGTCGGTGGTCATGGTGACGCTGTGACGCTGACGGAGGCGTTCGTCGGTGAGGTCCCGCAGCCGCGTGGTGACCGCCCGGTCGTAGCGCTCGGGGTCGCCGGCGGACCACGAGAGGCGGTTCTCCCAGCGGTTGACCTCGGCGAAGGGCCGTTTGGCGACCAGCGCGCCGCTCTCCCGCACGATCGGCACCGACGGGGTCCGGTCCTCGTGGGTGGAGCGGACGGTGCGCACGACCTTGCGCAGGACGAGCGCGAGCAGCACGACACCGCCGACGTACCAGGCGTCGAGGCGCTTGCCGAAGAAGACGGAGAAGGTCTGGACGGCCGCGGTCGTCCCGGCGGTGATCGCGAAGGTCCACAGGGCCCAGCGGACGTTCGCCCGCGTCGCGCTCACGACGACGCTCCGTTCGGGGCGGACTCGGCGGCCGCGCGCGCGGCCGCCTCGTGGACGGCGGCGGCCAGTTCGGCGTCGATCTCGGTGAGGGCCTGGCGGGCGTCGGCGCGGACCTGCTCGGTGACCTCGTCGGGGGCGTAGCGGGCCTGCCGGTAGCTGTCGGCGAGGCGCTGGAGGGCGCGGTCGTTGACCCGGTGGGCCGAGAGCAGGCGCGTCACGAGGTCGCCGGGGGTGTCGGCGGCCATGCGCGCGGTCCCGGCGCCGGCCGCGGCCTTCTCCAGGCGCAGCCAGCAGGCGATGACGGCCTTACGCGGGTCGTCGCCGGCGTCGATGTCGGCGAGTCCCGCCCGCACGACCTCGCGCACCTCCTCGGCGCTGGACTCCTGCTCGGCGGGGGCGTCGGCGAAGTCGAGGGGCCGCACCTCGCGGAACCTGCGGTTCTCCAGGTAGTTGCGCAGGATCATGATCACGGCGAAGACGATGACGCCGGCGAAGAACGTGAGGATGGTGCCGACGACCACCCAGAAGAAGGGGTGGACGCCCGACTGGGCGCCGGCCTCGGCGGCCGGGGGTGGTGGTTCTGGCCGCTGGGTCTCCTCGACCTCGGTCGGACTCTGCGAGACGCCGAGGATGTCGTCGAGGGTGGGGACCTCGACGTCGGCGGCCTTGAGGTCGACGATGGAGGCGGCGCCGGCGATCAGCATCACCAGCGCGGCGATCGCGAGCAGCGGCGCCCATCTGCGCAGCTGTGCCATACCCCGCCTCCCGTTTCCCTCGCCGACCCCTGTACCGACGCGGGCTCCCCGAAAGCAAAACCTTCCGAAGCGAGCCGCGTCAAGACCCACTTGGCGGCTGTGGCCGAACTGTGCCGGGGAGTCGCCCTGATTGTCACCCATGGGCCGTGGCGCCCGCCGTCCCGGCCGGACCGCCCGCGTCATCCACATACGACGGACGGAAGCGAGCGTCCCGGGCGGGAAACCCGCCCGGGACCGGCCGTTCTCAGGCCGCGGTGACCCGGTCGGACTCCGCGACCTCCAGCCGCGGGTAGACCGGCGCCGCCGGTGCCACCGTCGTCCCCTCGCCGCACTGCTCCGCCACGCGCGCGGCGAGGCCCGGGGTGAAGGCCGCGAGTTCGGCGCCGAGGACCCGGCAGGCGTGTACGAGCAGCGACAGGACCGTGTCGAGCCGGACGCCGTCGACGAGCGAGCCGCCCTTCTCGCCCTTGGCGAGGTCCCAGGGGCGGTTGGTCTCGACGAAGCGGTTGGCGGCGTCGACCGCGCGGACGATCGCGCCGGTCGCCGCGCGGAAGTCGAAGTCGGCGACGGCCTCGCCGACGGCCGCGGGCAGCGCGTCGAAGACCTCGGCGAAGGCGCGGTCGGCGGCGTCGACAAGCGTGTCGGGGATGACGACGGCACCGTCGCGGTAGCGCCAGGCCATGCTCACGACCCGGTTGACGAGGTTGCCGAGGCCGTTGGCGAGGTCCTCGTTGGCGCGCGTGACGAGCCGTTCGACGGTGAAGTCGGCGTCCCCGACGCGCGGCACCTCCCGCAGCAGCCACCAGCGCAGGGCGTCGGCGCCGTAGGTCCCGGCGAGGGCGACGGGGTCGACGGTGTTGCCCAGCGACTTGCCGATCTTGCGGCCGTCGACGGTCACGTAGTCGTGCACGAAGATGTCGCTGGGCAGCCGCACGCCCGCCGACAGGAGCATCGCCGGCCAGTACACGGCGTGGAAGCGGATGATGCCCTTGCCGATGACGTGGACCCGGCGGTCGCCCTCGGTCCACCAGCGGTCGAAGTCGGGCGCGGGCGCGTCGTCCTCGGACCCGTAGCCCAGGGCGGTGATGTAGTTGCCCAGCGCGTCGTACCAGACGTAGACGACCTGGTCGGGGTCCCCGGGGACCGGGACGCCCCAGCCGTGCGCGCGGGCGCGGGAGCGCGAGATGGAGAAGTCGTGCAGGCCCGACTCGATCAGCGACAGGACCTCGTTGCGCCGGGACTCCGGCTCGACGCGCAGCTCGCCGGAGATGATCAGCTCCTTGAGACGGTCGCCGTAGCGGGAGAGCCGGAAGAACCAGTTCTCCTCGGCGACGAGCTGGGGTTCGACGCCGTGCTCGGGACACTTCCCGTCGGCGAGGTCGGCCTCGGCGTAGAACTGCTCGCAGCCGACGCAGTAGCGGCCCTCGTAGTGCTTCTTGTAGAGGTCACCGGACTGTTCGCAGGCGCGCCAGAGCTTCTCGACGCCGGGCCGGTGGCGCGGGTCGGAGCCGGTGCGGATGAAGTCGTCGAAGCTGAGGTCGAGTGGGCCTCGCAGGCCCTCGAACAGGGCGGCGTTGCGGGCGACGAGTTCCTCGACGGTGACGCCTTCGGCCGCGGCGGCCTTGACGTTCTTCAGCGAGTTGTCGTCGGTGCCGGTGAGGAAGCGCACGGGCTCACCCCGTCCGCGCTTGTGCCGGGCGAGGGCGTCGGCCTGGACGATTTCGAGGGTGAAGCCGATGTGGGGCGCGGCGTTGACGTAGGGGATCGCGGTGGTGAGGTAGAAGGTCATGGCGGGTCCTCGACTGTGGTGACGGGGCCGCCGGACAAAGAAGAAGGCCCCGTGAAGGGGGCCTGGTGAGTATGCGAACGCACCGCCCCTAGAAGGGGCGCGTCATTCGGGTGAACGTGACGGTTCGCATGAGGAGATCGTACCGGGCTCCGCCGCGGCGCTCTCCCGCCGCTCCTGGTCGAGGCGCGCCTTGCGGATGACGCGCAGGTGCACGTAGGTCAGCAGGGCGGCGAGGGGGTAGAAGATCACCAGGTCGAGGATCCAGGCGGCGGGGACGTGGACGACGCGGTCGCCGATGGCCACGCCGTTGAGGACGGCACCGTCGTCGAGGCCTTTCGTCCAGCTCTCGATCGAGCCGTCGCCGGGTTTCCCGTCGAGGATCCACTCGCCGTGGCAGCGGGTCGTCAGCCCACGGGAGTTGAGGCAGTCGGTGACGGTGATGGCGACCGGGTCGGCGGTGACCATGGCGAAGGCCGAGAAGGTCGGGAAACCCCAGAAGAAGAGGTAGGCGGCGGCGAGCAGGCCCCAGCCGAGGGCGCGGACGAAGGCCGGCGGGCGGCCCGCGCGCTCCTCGGGCGTCCGCTCGGGGGGAAGGCCGCGCTTCTCGCGGCGGACGTCGCGGACGACCTTGACGGCCAGCGCCCCGGTCAGCAGGACCGCGATCGGGTAGACGATGGCCACGTCGAGGATCCAGGGCACCGAGCCGGTGGCGACCCGCCCGCCGATGTGGACGCCGTCGATGATGTCGCCGGACTCGTACTCCTGACGGGAGTCGGTGAAGCGGCCTTCGCCGGCGCTGCCGTCGGCGAAGGTCCAGGTGCCGTCGCAGCCACCTGTGTTGCCCTTGCCGCTGCCGTTGTAGCAGTCGGTGACGGTGATCTGGATCGGTTCCTGGGTGAGCAGGAAGACCAGTGAGAAGCTCGGGAAGATCCAGAGGAAACCG
Organism: Phytomonospora endophytica; assembly: GCF_014202425.1. Classification (GTDB taxonomy): domain Bacteria; phylum Actinomycetota; class Actinomycetes; order Mycobacteriales; family Micromonosporaceae; genus Phytomonospora; species Phytomonospora endophytica. The sequence continues at coordinate 166,756 of NZ_JACHGT010000009.1, forward strand.
AAGACGCCGATGAACAGGGCGTAGGCGAAGACCGCCCCGGCGAGGTTGCGGCGAGGCGGCTTCCGCCGGCCGGACGAGCCGGAGACACGCGCCTGCTCCGGCGCGTCCCAGACACGGGGACGCTTCTTCGGGGTGGCCTCGGACGGCTCGGACATGTCGGTGGTCCCCTTCGCTGCTCGGGACGTGCGGCGATGGGAAGGATAACGTCGCCGCGCCGCCCGAACCTTGAGCGGATCTTGAGGAGGGGACGGCAGGGACGGGTATGGCGGCGGACCCGGTAGCCCGCCTCCCGCCCGATCCCTCCCCGCGTCCCATCCCCCGTGAGCTCTCTCCCCACCACCGGCACCTCCCCAAGCCCCCGAACGGTCTCTGGTCTTCCTCCAGCAAAAACGGCCCCCGTCCGCGGCGAGGCGGGCGGGGGCCGGAGGGGATGGGCTTTACCGCAGCCCGAAGGCGCGGATCACCTCCTGGGTAACGGTGTTGCCCGCATCGTCCCGCGCGGTCGCGCGGATCGACACGTACTTCGAGGCGTCCTTGGGCACGGTCATCGTGCTCTTCCAGCCGCCGTGCCCGTCGGCGACGAGCGAACCGGTCTGCCAGGTCGCGCCGTCGTCGTAGGAGAACTCGAAGGTCGCACCGGTGACACTGCCGGCGCCGGTCACGCCGGGCATGTGCGAGGCCTCCAGACCGAAGGACACCTTGCTGCCGGCCTTGACGTCGCCGCCGAGGTCGGTGTCGACGGTGTAGTCCAGCTGGAGCAGCGCCAGGGCGCGCAGCTCGTCGGCGGTGTGGCCTTCGGAGGAGAACTCCCACTCGGTGTGCGTCCGGGTCGAGTACTCCCAGGCGTCGGGCCGTTGCGCGTCGAGGACGAGCCGGTAGTCCTGCCGTTCCATCGGCAGATCCAGGTAGATCGCCTGCCAGACCGACTGCTTCAGCAGCGTCTCGCCCTGGTAGAGCTTCAGGTCGAGCGCCTCGTCACCGAGGAAACCGGCGTGCCCGCGACCGGAGTCGGTCCACGGCGTGATGTTGATCGTGGTCCACGTTCCCGGGTAGCGCACGGGCTGCCAGGCGCCGAGGCCGAGGCGGGGACGCACGACCGGCTGGAACCAGTTCCTCGTCTGCCGCGAACCGGGCGCGTACACGTCCCGTCCGCCGCGCGACTCCCAGTCGAGCCCGGCCGAGTAGGCGATCTCGTGGTACTCGGTGCCCTCGGGCGCCGAGACCCATTCGGTGCGCACCGACGGGACCGGCAGGTACTCCGCGAACCCGATCGCGCGCGGCGACCACGGCCGCAGGTCGTAGCGGAAACCGCCGCCCTCGCCCGGGGTCTTGCCGTGGTAGCGGGCGTCGACGCGGGCCAGGTCGCGCTTGGCGGGACGGTAGGTCAGGTCCGCCGGGACCGCACCGGGGTGCGGGTCGACGAGGTCGTAGACGAAGGGGGTGTACTTCGTGGAGACCGCGGTCAGCGGGATCCCCCACCTGGCGAGCCGGATCAGCCCGGCGCCCTTGTCGGCCTTGAGCGAGGCGACCAGCAGGCCCTCGGTCTCGTAGTACTCCGACAGCACGCCCGGTTCGTCGTTGACGACGATCAGCAGCGCGACTCCCGCGGCCTTCGCCGCGGCGGCGCGTTCGGCCGCCGGGACCTCGTCGTCGCGGGTGATCACCGCGATCTTGCCCTTCGCCCTCAGGCCCTCGTAGTCGGCGGCCGCGCCCTTTCCGGCGTAGACCGTCGGCTTGGCGAGCCAGCGGAAGTCGGTCTGCGTCGAACCGGCCTGTACGAGCGCGTCGATCTCCCCGAGCCCGAACAGGCTCAGCGTCAGCGGGGAAAGGCCCTTGCGCCAGCGGGCGTAGAACTCGAACTCGCCGACGGTGACCGGAGCGGTCGGGGTGACGTAGACGTCCTCGACGTACAGCGGCAGGATCGCGCCGTTGTCCATCACGGAGACGTCGCTGAGCTTGCGGTGGGTCCAGACGTGGCGCTGGCGGTCGACGGTGTCGACGGGCGCCTCGGCCTCGCTCTTGACGGCGGTGCGGGCGTCGAGGACGACCGTGGTGTCGCCGTCGAGCACGATCTCGTTGGCCAGCAGGATGACCAGCGAGCCGTCGGCGGCGCCGTCGGGTCCGGGCTGGTCGAGGAACATCGTGATCGCGTAGGTGCTGGGCGACAGCCGCAGCTCGGTCTCGCCGTCGATCGCGATCGGGTAGGGCTCGGCCCATTCGAGGCTCTGGATCCCGAAGGAGCCGGTGGCGGGCGCGCCGTCGCGGCCGATCACCTTGACGGTGAGGCCGTAGCGCTCCTCCTCCTTGACCAGGCCGAGGCCGGTGTGCGCGACGGCCGTTCCGGCGACCGAGGCGGTCACCTTGCCGCCGTAGGTCTTGCCGAGGGGCAGCGGGCCCGGGGTCGCGACGACGTCCACGGTGGAGCTTCCACCGGCGGGGACGGTCACTGTCGAGCTGGAGAGGCCGAAGGCGCCTTCCGGGGCGGCCGTACCCGTCTGGTCGGCGACGGCCAGCGTGAGGTCGAGCGTCACGTCGGTGTCGCCGGTGTTGTCGTAGGTGACCGTCTTGGTTGCCGGACCGTCCTCGTGCGGCCAGTCGTAGAAGCCGAAGTCGATCGAGCCGGTCGCGGTGATCGTCGCCGACACCGCGGCGGCGACGTCGACGCGGCCGGTGCCGATCTCGTAGGGCGTGTAGGCCAGCTGCTTCGAGGTGCTCATCAGCGCGTTCTTGATGCGCTCACCGGACCAGCCGGGGTGCTGCTGTTTGAGGATCGCGGCGGCACCGACCATGTGCGGTGTGGCCATCGAGGTGCCCGACATCGACTGGTACAGGCCGGATCCGTCGGCGTACTGGGAGCGCGCCGCCGAGATGTCCACACCTGGCGCGGACAGGTCGGGCTTGAGGGCGTAGCTGCCGGTGAGCGGTCCCTGGCTGCTGAAGTAGGCGATCTCGTCGCTCTTGTCGACGGCGCCGACGGTCAGCGCCGAGGACGCCGAACCGGGCGCGCTGATGCAGCCCGAGCAGCCCGAGTTGCCGGCGGCGATGACGAAGAGGGTGCCGGAGGCGGAGAGCTCGTTGACGGCCAGCGACATCGGGTCGCCGCCGTCGTCGGGGGCCTGGCCGCCGAGGCTCATGTTGACCACGTCGGCGCCCTGGTCGACGGACCATTCCATGGCGTCGATGATCCAGGAGTCCTGGCCGTAGCCGGAGTCGTCGAGGACCTTGCCGACGATGACGTCGGCGCCGGGGGCGACACCGGTGTGCTGCCCGTCGCCGACGCCGGAACCGGCGATCGTGGAGGCGACGTGCGTGCCGTGGCCGTGCATGTCGTTGACGCCGTTGGGGCTTCCGGTGAAGTCCTTGGTGACGGTGATCCGCTCGGCGAGGTCCGGGTGGGCCGCGTCGATGCCGGTGTCGAGGACGGCGACGGTCGTGCCGGTGCCGTCGTAGCCGGCGGCCCACGCGTCGGGCGCGCCGATCTGCGGCACGCTCTGGGTGAGGTCGGCCTTGACCTTCCCGTCGAGCCAGAGGTGGTCGACGCCGGAGGACAGCGCACGGGCGTGGCCCGAGGACGTCAGGTCGTCCCAGAGACCACCGGGCTCGTCACCGTCCACTGTGTACGCGGCGGCGTTGATGCTGGACAGCGCTCGCCCCGTCCCGACACCGTCGAGTGTGGACAGACTGCGCGGCATGGCCGAGCCGTAGGAGGCGATGACCGGGATGCCGTCGGTGTAGCCGTATTCGAGCAGGAGGTCGACGTTGAAGAGGTCGATGTCGACGGACTTGGCCGTGACGAAGGGCATCGCCTCGTCGGGGATGACGTAGGTGCTGCCGTTGAAGGTCTGGGTGCGGACGCCGCCGGTGGCGCCTTCGGGCCGGTCGACCTCGATGGTCGAGGTGCCGTCGCCGAGGGCGTGCACGCGAACGACGTCACCGGTGAGGAGGGTGACGGAGCTGTCCGCGGGCACGCCCTGCGGCGTGGCGATGATGGACGGGGAAGGGGCCGGGTCGGCCGCCTGCGCCGGGGCCGCGAGCCCGGAGAGGGCGATCGCGGGCGCCACGGTGAGCGCGAGCGCGGGCGTGAAGCGCCGGGCGACGCGTCTTCTGCTTGGGGGCATGCGCATCTTTATATGTGTCCAGGTGGATGCGCGGCCCCGATGAGAGCTGACGAGTTCCCGTCCGGTCGTAAACTCGCCACGGCCTGTCGTGTCCTGTCAGGCCTGGGCGTCGAGCCACTCCCGGAAGCCGGGACCGGCGAGCCGGGCGTGCGGTCCGGGGAGGAACGCGCCCTCGGCGGCGAGGTCGCCGTCGGGGAACGCGGCGGCGTCCACGGGGACGACCCGCACGCCAATGCGGGTGCCGAGGAGCTCGGCGACCTCGGACATGGTCTCCTCGCGAGGTCCGGCGATCTCCGGGAAGGGCGTCCCGGGAGTGTGGCCATTGGGCGCGTCGGGGTCCGTGGCCAGGTCGGCGAGCGCTTCGGCGGCGGTCCGGGCGGACACGAGCCGGCTGGGCAGTGCCGGTACGTGGGCGACGTCGCCCTGCCGCCATTCCAGGAGTTGCCCGACCAGTTCGTGGAACTGCGCGGCCCGCAGGACCCGGACGGGCAGGGACGCGTCCAGGTGTGCCTCCTCGTGCACCTGCTGGGCGGCGAGGAAACCGGTGGTGGCCTTGTCGGCGCCGATGATGGAGGCGACGACGATGAGGCCGGCCCCGGCCTTCCAGCCGGCTTCGTGCATGTTGCGCGCGGCCGTGCGGAAGAACTCGGCGGCGGCTTCCTGGTCCGGGCCGCGCCGGGACGCACAGTCGATGATGACGTCGACGCCGGTCAGGGCTTCGACGAGGCCGTCGCCGGTGATGACGTCGACGCCGGTGGCGCGTGACATCGGCACGACCTCGTGCCCGCGTTCGGTCAGCACGTCGACGACATGACGTCCCAGGCGCCCGGTCGCTCCCGCGACGGCGAAGGTGGTGGTGGTACTCATGCTCGGTGTCCTCCTTTCCCGTTGTCAGTCGCGGTAGTTCTGGCCGGGGGGCATGCCGGGGATCGGTTTGGCGATCAGCGCGGCTGGGGCGAAGAAGCCCATGTGGCCGATCACGAGGACGAGGGACCACATGGCCTCGTCGTCGTAGTGCGCGGAGGCCTCGGCGTAGAGCTCGTCGGAGACGCGCTCGCCGTCGGGGTTGGGCGTGTGGACGGCGTCGACGAGCTTGAGCGCGACGCGTTCGGCGTCGGTGAGGCAGGTGGCCGCGCGCCAGTCGGCGACGGCCGCGATCCGCTCCGGGGTCTCGCCCGAGTTCTCCAGGTCGGCGGTGTCGCGGACGGTGAAGTAGTCGCTGCCGAGGAGCTGACCGACGCGCAGGCACATCAACTTGACGGTGGTGTCGGGGAGCACGCCGGTGTCGACGACGCCGTGCAGGGCTTGGGCGGCGGCGGCCATGTTCGGGACGAAGCGCATGGGGTTGGGCATGCGGGAGGTCGTCCGCGCCGGTGATGTCGGCATGGTGACGTCCTTTCTTTAGAGGTGCGCTCGTTTCGACGAGGCGGCGCGCCGCTTTGTGAGGCGGGCGCGACGGGCGGATCGCCCCGTCGCGGGCGATCACCGTCCGGAAAGGTGCGTCCGTCGAGGTCAGGGGCGGGCGTGGACCGAGCGGACCCGGTATAGGTGCGGCTCGAATGAGACGGCGATCTCACGGGTCTCGGCGAGGTGCTTTCGCACCTTTTCGGCTACACCCTCAACCGGCTGCAGAAGACACTGCGGGCGCGCATGGACGAGAACCTGGCGTCACTCGGTCTCAGCGCACCGCAGTACGCCGTCCTCTGCCTGCTCGCCGCCGACCCGGGCATCGCCAACGCCGAACTCGCCCGCCGCACCTTCGTCACCCCGCCGACGATGATCCGCATCGTCATGGCCATGGAGCAGGCCGGACTCCTCGCGCGCACGCCCGATCCCGAGGGCGGCCGCAAACTCGGCGCCCGCCTGACCGCGGAGGGCGAACGCCGGCTCGGCCTGGCGAGCAAGGCGGTCGCGGCGACCGAGGGCGTCCTGGCCGAGACCGCCGGCGAGGACGGCGCGACGATCCTGCGCTGGCTCGGCGAGGCCGCCGACCGACTCGACGGGATGCGGTCGGGCTAGCCTCCCCGCATGGGCGACGACCTGGAAAAGCCGATCGCGCGGGCGATCCGGCGCCGCGACGGCGACCTGTACGAACTCGCCGAGACCGCGCCCGAACGCCTCACACCGTTCCTCCCCCGCCTGATCGCGGCGGGCGTGGTCTACCCGGCGACCCTGTTCCGCGCGGCCGACACCGCGGCCCGGCGCGCGCTCATCGACCGCATCGACGCCGGCGACCCGGACGACGATCTGAACCACCTGCTCATGGCGCTGGTCCAGTCGTCCGGCCCCGAGACCGCCGCCGCATTCCTGCACTGGCGGGACGACCCGCCACCGCGGGCGGGCGAACTCCTCGTCGCACCCGCCCACTACCTGCGCGAAGGCGGCCGCGAACTCGACGTCGACGAACCGCGCGAACTGTGCTCACCGTCGGGCTACTCGCTCCACACCGTCGACGGCCCGCAGATCCCCGAAGGCGAGACCTGCCACGACTGCGATGGTCCCTTGTGGACCGCGCTTGACGTCGACACCGCGTCCCCGGAAGTCGCCGAGGCACTCGCCCACACCGCCTGGCACGGCCGCCTGCGCGTCGACGTCTGCCACCGCTGCGACTTCACCGCCGACGTGATCTACCGCGAGGTCGCGCCCGACGGAAGCTGCCGCCGGTCACCGCACAGCCCCTCGGGCGCCGGCGAGGAGGCCGATCCCCCGACCGCCCGCCTCGCCGTCGGCGAGCCCGCCGGGCGCTTCCCCGGCGGCTCGGCGATCGGCGGCCTGCCGGTCTGGCGCGACGACGCCCGCTATCCCGCCTGCCCGGACTGCGGCCGGACGATGGATTACATCGCGCAGATCGACCTCGGCGACCCATGGGACGACTTCCTCGACGGGCGGCTGACCTTCTTCCTGCACGGGGCCTGCGGTCTGGCGGGGATGTTCGCGCAGGGGTGACCACAGTGGACGGTCCTGTCGCCCCCTCCCCCTAGGATCGCCCGATGCGACGCATCGGCACCTGGCTGGCGGAGTCCGGCGGCGGGCTCTACATCCTCATCGGGGACGCGAAGGCGGCGGAGCGAACGGTCGCGGTGACCGGCCGGCCGGGCCTCGACCTGACCGGCCTGACGGTCGCCGGCTGCGTAAAGGCGCTGGCCGCCGGGCTCGGTCTGCCGCCCTGCGACCGGACCGCCGAACTCGCCGCCGCCCTCGCCCGGCGCGACGGCGGCGACGTCACCATCGCGCTCCACGACCTCGCCGCCGCGAACGATCCGGCGGGCGTCGCGGGCACGGTCGCCCGGCGCCTTGCCGCCGAACCGGGCGTGCGGGTCATCGTGAGCATGCGCTCCCGCGACGAACGCCTGATCGCGCTCCTCGGCCCCGCCACCGTCAACGACCGGACACTGTGGACGCCGCGATGGGCGAACGCCCGGAACCCCGCCGCACTCACCCTCCTCGCCGGGCATCGCGCGTACGTCCGCGCGCTGACCACCCTCACGCTCCCCGGCGGGCGGCCACTGTTCGCATCCGGCTGCGAGGACGGCGACGTCCGGCTGTGGGATCCCCTCGCGGGCGAACAGTTCGGCGCGCCCTTCGCCGCGCACACCGACGGGGTCCACGCCCTGGCGTCCCTGCCCTCCGACGAGGGCGACCTGCTCGTCTCCGGCGGCTCCGACGGCCTGGTCCGGATCTGGGCACCACTGTCCGGACGGATCCTCGGCGAGTTCGACGACGGCGACGACGTCCGGGCCCTCGCGGTCGTCCCCACCGGCGGCGGCCACCTCGTCGCCCTCGGCGGCGGCACTCGCGTACGCCTGTGGGATCCGCGCACGAACACCATCGTCCGCGAACTGACTCTGCCGGACGGCTCGGTCACGGGCCTCGCGGTCCATGCGAGCGGCGGCCGCGTGCTCCTCACCGCCAGCGCCTACCACGTATCGACCACCACCTGGGACGTCACGACCGGGGAACGCACCACCGAGCTCGGCGACTCCGGCAACGTGGCGAGCACCGCCGGTGGACTGCTCGTGACCAGCGGGCCCGGCGGCCGCCCACGGTTCTGGGACCCGGCGACGGGCGCGCACCTCCGCGACGGCGACAACCACCACGGCGGCCGGAAGGCCGTCACCGGCGGGATCTCGGCGATCGGCGCACTGCCCGACGGCCGGACGGTCACCGCCGGAAGCGACGACGACGCGATCCTGCTGTGGGACCCCGCGACCGGCGCCTGCGACGGCGGCGTCCTCCTCAACGGCAAGGGCCTCACCTACGCGCTCACCTCGACCGGGACGCCCGACGGCCGCACGCTCATCGCCGCCGCCACCGGCCAGCAGGTGTGGCTGTGGGACGCCGCCAACGCCGCACCCGTCGGGCACCGGCTCGTCGTGTGGTCCATCGCCGCCGACGACGACACCCTCACCGCCGTGGACATGTACGGCGTACGCCGCTGGGACGTCCGGACCGGCGAAAGGCTCGGCGCCTTCGTGCCCGACAACGTCGACACGATGCAGCGCGCCTTCGCGCTCGCCGACGGCCGGGTGCTCGTCGCCGACCGCCGTTCCGGCACGCGCGTCTGGGATCCCGCGACCGGCGAACGGCTCGCGACACTGGACGCCCCCTTCGTCGCGCACGCGCTCATGCCCGACGGGACCGACCGCCTCCTGTCTCGGGTCGGGTACCTTCACCGCAGCGTCGACGCCGAGCCCGAGATGCGGATCTGGGACCCCCTGACCGGTGCACGGACCGCCGCGATCACCTCACCCGAGGGACGGATCCGCTCGTCGGTCTACGTCTCGCGGCCGGACGGGGATTGCTGGATCGGCTGCCGCACCGACGACGGCGCGCTCGTCTTCTTCGACGCCGCCACCTTGGAACCGGTCGGCGCGCGGCTGGCACAGGTGTCCGAGCACCGCGTCCCGTGCGCGTTGTCGGACGGCCGGGTCGTCTCCGCCGAGGACGACGGGACCCTGCACTTCTGGGATCCGTCGACCGGCGAGGCGGTCGGCGACCCCCTGCCCGGACGCGGCATGACCGTGCGCTCGGTCGCCGAGATCCCCGCGCCCGGCGGGATGTGGCTGGCCGTCGCCGACGATGCCGCCCTGTCCTTGTGGGCGGGTGGCGTGCGTGTCGACGAGATCGCCTTCGGCGTGCCGGTCCGCACGCTGACGGTGCTGCCCGACGGCGGCCTCGCCGTCGGCACCGAGCACGGGATCGCCGTCCTCGACGTGCACACCGACCGCGAGACGCACCCGCTGCCGGCGCCCGCGGCGCGGCCCGGGGAGCCCGCTTCGGAGGCGGCCCGCGTCGTCGACCGGGGCGCGGGCAGATGGGTGATCGCCTGGCGCGTCGAGCACGAGCGCGGCCTGTTCCACCCGGCCCTCACGACCGATGGGCGCGTCGTCTCCGTAGACCGCGACGACCTGATCCACGTCCACGGCCCGGACGGCACACCGGTCGGCGAGCCCTTCGCCGGTCCGGGCGACACGCAGACGCTGACCGCGGTGGACGTCGGCGATCGCACCCTGGTCGCGGCCTACGGGCTCGACGGGACCGTCGACGAGGAGGAGGTCGAGCGCCGCGCGATCCTGGTGCGGGACGCGGCGACCGGCGAACCCGCCGGAGACCCGATCGCCGACGACGCGTTCACCGAGTACTACCTCGACGTCAGCGGTCTGGTCCCGAGCACCGACGGCGCCCGCCTGGTCGCGGTCGTGGGGAACGAGTGGGGCTCCAGCGGCCACGCCTGGGATCTGGGCGCTCGGACGCTGCGGCACACGTTCTCGATCGAGTCGGTCTCCGACGTCTACGCCCAGGCCCTGCTGCCCTTCGAGGCCGACGGGCGGGCCGCCGTCGTCGGCACCTTCAGCGACTACGACCAGGACGATGACCAGGCCCTGCTGGTCGCCGCCTTCGACCTGGAGACGGGTGGTCCGGTGGGCCGCGCCTGGCACCTCGACGCCGACCAGGACCACACCGCGGCGGCCGTCACCGTCCTCAATGGACGGCCCGCCCTGGTCGCCTGGGACCCCACCGGCCGCATCCGCCTGCGCCGGGTCCTCGACGGCGCGCCCGTCGCGTCCCTCGACGCCTCCGACGTCGGCCCCGCCCGCCTCTTCGCCGTCGGTGCCCTCGACGGCACGCCCGTCCTCGCCGCCGCGCACGCCGACGCCGTCACCGTGTGGGATCTGGCCGCACGGCGCCGGATCGTCACCGCCGAGGCGGGCGGGGTCGGCGGGATGGTGTTCGCGGGAGAACTGCTGGTACTGGCCGGGACGGAGGGGCTCACCGGGCTGGAGATCCGCCCCTAACCCGCTACGCTCCAAGCGATCCCGTCCAAGATGTCGTGCTCGCTCGCGATGACCTCCTCGGCACCGCACCGCTCCATCAGGACGCGCAGGATCAGCGCGCCCGCGCCGATCACGTCGGCGCGTCCCGGGTGCATGACGCCGTGGGCGAGGCGTTCGGCGCGGGTCTCGGCGAGGAGTTCCTCGGTCACGCGGACCACGTCGGCATACGAGATCCGGGCGTGGTGGATGCGGGTGGAGTCGTAGTCCTCAAGGCCGAGGACGAGCGCCGTCACGGTCGTGACCGAACCGGCGAGGCCGACGAGGGTCCGGGCGCCGTGGTCGGGGTCCACTGTGGCCAGTGCGGTGTCGATCGCGGCACCGATGTCGGCGGTGGCGGCCTCGATCTCGGCCATGGTCGGCGGATCGTCGTGCAGGTGGCGTTCGGTCATCCGCACGCAGCCGACGTCGACCGAGCGGGCCGCGTCGACCGACCGCGAGCCGCGCACGAGCTCGGTCGAGCCGCCGCCGATGTCGGCGACGAGGAACGGCGCCTCGACGTCGGCCGGCAGACCGCGCACGGCCCCGCCGAAGGACAGCGCGGCCTCCTCCTCACCGGTGATGACCTCCGGTGCGACACCGAGGATCCCCGTCACCATCGCGGTGAACTCGTCGGCGTTGGCGGCGTCGCGACTGGCGCTCGTCGCCACCATCCGGACGCGCTCGGCGCCCAGGCCGGCGATCTGCGCGGCGTAGTCGGTGAGCGCCTTGCGGGTGCGCTCCAGGGCGGCGTCCGACAGCCGTCCGGTCCTGTCGACGCCCTCGCCGAGGCGCACGATCTCCATGCGGCGGACCACGTCGGTCAGCGAATCGCCCTCGATGTCGGCGACGAGCAGCCGGATCGAGTTCGTCCCGCAGTCGATCCCGGCGACCCTCACGCGCTCTCCCCCGTCGAGTCCGTCCCGTCCGCGTCCGGCGCGACGCACGCCCCCGCCGCCCACCATTCGCCGACCAGGTCACGGGTCTCGTCCCCGAAGGGGTTCACCCCGCGCCCGACGGCGAGCGAGTGTCCAAGGTGGACGTGCAGGCACTTCACCCGCGTCGGCATGCCCCCGGCGGAGATCCCGTCGATCTCGGGCACCTCGCCGAGCTTCGCCCGCTGCGCGAGGTAGTCCTCGTGCGCCGCCAGGTACCGCGCGGCCAGCTCCGGGTCCTCCGCGAGACGCTCCTGCATCTCCTTCATGACCCCGGCCGCCTCCAGGCGCCCGACGGCGCTGGACGCCTTGGGGCACGTCAGGTAGTACAGCGTCGGGAAAGGCGTGCCGTCCGACAGGCGCGGCATCGTCGCCACCGTGTCGGGGTTCCCGCACGGACAGCGGTGCGCCACCTCGTGGACATCACGGGGCGGGCGACCCAGCTGGGCCGCCACCGCCCGCCGGTCGTCTTCGCTCAAGCTCAACTTCGTTCAATCCGCCCTGTTCAACCGGCGCCGTCGGCGCCGTCAACACTCGACCACAGTTCTTCGTACCAGTTGCCCGCGTCCGGCGCGGGCTCCTCGTAGGGCTCCCCGGCGTCCTTCGCCGCGCCCTCCGGGTCGCTGATGATGATCAGCGGCTTCTCCCCCGGCCGCACCAGCAGCAGGTGGATGCGCGCCTGGGTGGCGACGTACTCGTCGTCCTCCCACTTGGCCCGCTCGGCCTCCAGCACCGAGATCCGGTCCCGCTGGGCGGCCTGCTGCGCTTCGAGGGCCTCGATCTCGGCGCGCTGCCCGAAGTAGGTCCGCACCGGATAGGCGTAGGCCAGCGCGAGCGCCGACAGCACCAGCGCCAGGATCGCCGTGCGCGCGCTCATGCGGCGGCTGCGCGGCGGCCGGATCCGCGGGGTCGGCGTCGACTTCGCCGTCTCACCGGTGGCGCTGGTCCGACGGGTCGTTCCAGGCCGTACGGTGCCGCGGCGGGGCTTCCGGGGTCTGCCGGTGCCCGGGCCCTGCCCACTGGGTCTACGACGTGCTGCCACGCGTCGACGGTACCCGTATTCGGGGCGTGGCCATGGTCTCACCCGCCGCAGGAGAGCGGCGGGTGAGACCGATCGGGTCAGGCCGAGAAGCGCGGGAAGGCCGAGGCGCCGGCGTAGCGGGCCGCGTCGTCCAGGTCGCGCTCGATCCACAGCAGCCGGTTGTACTTGGCCACGCGGTCCGACCGGGCCGGGGCGCCGGTCTTGATCTGACCGCTGCCGACGGCCACGGCGAGGTCGGCGATGGTGGTGTCCTCGGTCTCGCCCGAGCGGTGGCTCATCATCGTGGTGAAGCCGGAGCGGTGGGCGAGGTCGACGGCGTCGAGGGTCTCGGTGAGCGTGCCGATCTGGTTGACCTTCACCAGCAGCGCGTTGGCGGAGCGCTCGTCGATGCCCCGGCGCAGGCGCTCGGGGTTGGTGACGAACAGGTCGTCGCCGACGATCTGGATCTTGTCACCGAGCGAGGCGGTCAGCGCCGCCCAGCCGGCCCAGTCGTCCTCCGACAGCGGGTCCTCGATCGACACGACCGGGAAGTCGGCGACCAGCTGCTCGTAGTAGGCCGTCATCTCCTCGGCGGTCTTCTTGGCGCCCTCGAACTGGTAGACGCCGTCGGCGTAGAACTCGGTGGCCGCCACGTCGAGCGCGACGGCGATGTCGGAACCGAAGGTCAGGCCCGTCTTGCCGACGGCCTCGGCGATCAGTTCCAGGGCGGCCCGGTTGGTGGCCAGCTCGGGCGCGAAACCGCCCTCGTCGCCCAGGCCCGTGGCAAGGCCCTTCTTCTTCAGCACCGACTTCAGGGCGTGGTAGGTCTCGGCGCCCCAGCGGACCGCCTCGGTGAAGTTCGGCGCGCCGATCGGCGCGATCATGAACTCCTGCACGTCGACGTTGGTGTCGGCGTGCGCGCCACCGTTGAGGATGTTCATCATCGGGACGGGCAGGAGGTGCGCGTTGGGTCCGCCGAGGTAGCGGTACAGCGGCAGTCCGACCGACTCGGCGGCCGCGCGCGCCACCGCGAGGGAGACCCCGAGGATGGCGTTGGCGCCCAGGTTGGCCTTGTTGGCGGTCCCGTCGAGGTCCAGCATGGCCTGGTCGATGAGACGTTGCTCACTCGCCTCGTAGCCCAGCAGCTCTTCCACGATCTGCTCGTCGACGTTGTCGACGGCCTTCAAGACGCCCTTGCCGCCGTAGCGGTCCTCGTCGCCGTCCCGCAGCTCGACGGCCTCGAAGGCGCCCGTCGAAGCGCCCGAGGGCACCGCCGCGCTCGCCGTCGTACCGTCTTCGAGCAGGATCTCCACCTCGATGGTGGGGTTGCCGCGGGAGTCGAGGATCTCCCGGGCGGAGATGTTGCTGATGCCCGCCACGTTCGTTACTCCTTATATCCGTGGTTGTCCGCGCCGACGACACTGTCGCGAGACGAGCCTAGTTCGAGCCGGTGAAGGGCCCTTGTGGGGCACGCCGTGGGGTATGGCCCCCGCCGAGTAGGGTGGCCTGGCAGCCGACGCGGCTGCGCCTTGGGAGGTGGCCCGGACTTGGCAATCCGGATGAAGTACCGGCGCGCGGCAGGCCGCGTGGCCGTGGCCGCGCTGGTCGCGGCGGGTCTCGCGGCGACGACCGCGTGCTCGACGCCCGGCGACGCCCAGGAGGTCATCGACCAGGGTCGCGTCGTCGACGGCATGGCCAGCAAGGTCGACGAGGGCACGACGCGCTCCTACACCGCCACGTACCAGGTGACCGGTGGCGGGACCGTGACCGTCGTGCACACCCCGGACCCCTACCGCGACGCCTTCCTGTTCGCCGGTGGCCGCTACGTGAGCACGCCCGAGTTCGAGCTGACCTGCGAGAACCGCGACTGCACGCTCGTCGAGCCCCTGGAGTCGGCGGCACCGCTGGACACCGCGGCGATCGCCGCGGTCGGCGACGAGGGCTTCCTGCCCGCCCAGACCATCCTCGGCCTGCTCACCAAGGCCGCGCTGAACGCCGGCGCGTCGATCGAGCAGAGCGACGACACGCTCGTTGGCGAGCACGCGACCTGCGCGAAGGTCACGGGCCTGACCGACGCGGCCGCCGAGAGCTTCGAGACCTGCGTGACCGACCGCGGGGTCGTCGGGAGCTTCGAGGGTGCCGTGGACGGCGTCGACGTGAAGATGTTCCTGGTGTCGTACGTCGAGACCGCCGACGCGGCGAGCTTCGACGTGCCGGTGGACGCGAAGGTGACCGACGAGCGCGAGAGCGCCGAGAAGAAGTAATACCGACTTCGGAAGGGCCCGGCCGTGGGAAATGGCCGGGCCTTCGCCGTGGGGCCGGTTCACGCCGCCCGGTTCGCTCGGGGGCGGGTCCGCCGTTGTCGCGGCCGGCCCGAGCCCGCCGCCGCTCCCCCGGCGGCGGGCGTCACGTCACCCGTGGGGCGTCACACGCCTGGGCTCAGCCGCCGCCGCAGTTGTTGTTGCGGACCGTGGCCGTGGTCTTCGACTGGGAGCCGAACTCGGCGTGGACCCGCATGAGGCACGGGAAATCGACGTCGCCGGTGCGGGTGACCTCTTCGTTGTCGTAGTAGGTCGTGCCGCTCTCCCACACCGAGTAGGAGCCGTCGGTGTTCTGGCTCTGGACCTCCCAGTAGACGTCCCCTGCGCAGCCTTCGAGGCCCTGGACGTACTGGATGATGTTCGCGCCGTTGTAGATCTCGCTCTGGACGAGGGTGCAGGCACCGGCGGCCTGGGCGGGCGCGGCGGTGGCGACGAGGGCCGCGGCGGCGACCCCCGCGGTACCGAGGATGCCAAGGATTTTGCGCATGCGGGCTTCCTTTCCTCAGGCGGACAACGAACGCTGTCCCTTGTGAGGCAACCGTTATAGCAAAGATCAAGTGGCGTGGACCATAGCTGGATCGAGAAAAGTTTCATCCGGCTCGGCGGTCTCGTAGGTCTCCTTCATGACGCGCGGGACGTCCGGGCAGCCCACGGCGGGAAAGTGCCGCAGGACACCCGGCCCGGGTCGCCGGAATAGGCCGGGACAGGCTAGCGTTGGAGGCGATGTTGACACGTCAGCAATTAGGAGAGGGTGAGTGCCGTGCAGTTCGGTATCTTCACGGTCGGTGACGTCACGCCGGACCCGACCACGGGCCGCGAGCCGAGCGAGAACGAGCGGATCAAGGCCATGGTCACCATGGCGCTCAAGGCCGAGGAGATCGGCCTCGACGTCTTCGCCACCGGCGAGCACCACAACCCGCCCTTCGTGCCGTCCTCGCCGACGACCATGCTGGGCTGGATCGCCGCGCGCACCGAGAAGCTGATCCTGTCGACGTCCACGACGCTGATCACCACCAACGACCCGGTGAAGATCGCCGAGGACTTCGCGATGCTCCAGCACCTCGCCGACGGCCGCGTCGACCTGATGATGGGCCGCGGCAACACCGGTCCGGTCTACCCGTGGTTCGGCAAGGACATCCGCCAGGGCATCCCCATGGCCATCGAGAACTACGCGCTGCTGCACAAGCTGTGGCGCGAGGACGTCGTCGACTGGGAGGGCCGCTTCCGCACGCCGCTCCAGGGCTTCACCTCGACGCCCCGGCCGCTCGACGGCGTGCCGCCCTTCGTGTGGCACGGCTCGATCCGCTCGCCGGAGATCGCCGAGCAGGCCGCCTTCTACGGTGACGGCTTCTTCGCCAACAACATCTTCTGGCCGCGCACGCATTTCCAGAAGCTGATCAACCTCTACCGGCAGCGCTTCGAGCACTACGGCCACGGCACCGCCTCGCAGGCCGTCGTCGGCGTCGGCGGGCAGTTCTTCATGCGCAAGAACTCCCAGGACGCCGTCCGCGAGTTCCGCCCGTACTTCGACAACGCGCCCGTCTACGGGCACGGCCCGTCGATGGAGGAGTTCATGGCCGAGACGCCGCTGACCGTCGGCAGCCCGCAGGAGGTCATCGACAAGACCCTGTCCTACCGTGAGACCTACGGCGACTACCAGCGCCAGCTCTTCCTCGTCGACCACGCCGGTCTGCCGCTGAAGACCGTGCTGGAGCAGATGGACCTCCTCGGGGAGATCCTGCCGGCCCTGCGCGCCGGTTTCGCCGAGGGCCGTCCCGCCGAGGTGCCCGACGCGCCGAACCACGCGTCGCTGCTGGCCGCCCGGAACACCGCCGGTCTCGCGACCGCGAACGCCCAGGAGGTGTAGATGAGACTCGTCGTCGTATCGGCGGGCCTGAGCGTCCCGTCCTCGACCCGGCTGCTCGCCGACCGGCTCACCGCCGCGACCACCGCGCTGGTGCCCGAGGCCGAGGTGGAGCTGATCGAGCTGCGGGATCTGGCCGTCGACATCGCCAACAACCTGGTCACCGGCTTCGCCGGCGCGCGGCTCCAGGCGGCGCTGGACGCCGTCGCGGGGGCCGACGGGCTCATCGCGGTGACGCCGGTGTTCTCAGCGTCGTACTCGGGACTGTTCAAGTCCTTCTTCGACGTACTCGACAACACCGCGCTGACCGGCACGCCCGTGCTGACAGCCGCGACCGGTGGCACGGCACGGCATTCGCTGGCGCTGGAGCACGCGCTGCGGCCGCTGTTCGCCTACCTGCGCGCGGTGGTCGTCCCGACGGCCGTGTACGCGGCCTCGGAGGACTGGGGCGGTTCCGGCGATCCGCTGACCGACACCCTGCCGACCCGGATCGACCGCGCGGCAGGGGAACTGGCCGCGCTGATGCGCGGACGGGCCGCCGTCGCGCCTCCCGCCGAGGAGACCGTCGTGCCCTTCGCCGAACAGCTGGCGGCGCTGGAGAAGCGCTGACCCGAACACGAGAGGCCGGGATTCGCGTCCCGGCCTCTCCCTTTGCCCTCTGGGACGGCGATCCCCGGATCCCCGGCCCGGCCGGCGTTTCGTGTCGGTGAACGTCGACGGCGACCGCCTGCCGCAGGTCGGCGTGCACCCGCCGTCGAGCGTCATGAGTGGCTGTGGCGAGGCTCCCGCGCCTAGTCGCGGCCTTCGCGGAAGGTGCCTTTCGGCAGCCGCATCCAGTCGGGGATCGCCAGTCGATAGTGCTCGTCCTTCATCACGACCGTCTTGACCCGGTAGTCGGCGAGCAGGGAGCGGCCGGCGGCGGCGAGTTCGTCGGCGAAGCCGTGCTCGTCGCGCAGTTTCAGGGCCTCGGGTTCGACGGTGACGCGCCAGTCCATCATGCCGACGTTGGTGACGCGGACGAGTCCGCTCGGAGAGGCGCCCTCGAAGGGCGTGGTGGCCTGTTCCTCCTGGAAGCGGCGGCGGTTGGGGTCCCAGGTGGCGCGTCGCGGTGAGGGGTCGTGGGCGCGGCCGGTCACCTCGCCGAGGGCGGCGTAGTAACCGCGGCGGTAGCCGGTCCACATGAGCGTCCCGAGGCGGGAGAGCTGGTGTTCCAGGCGGTCGGCGCGGTAGCGCTCGTAGGCGCCGGGCCGGAAGGCGACCTGGAGCCGCTTCTGTTCGTAGAGCCTGGCCTTGATCATGTTGTCCGGGGAGCGGACGGTGACGACCATGCGGTCGAGGAGGTCCTTCAAGCGGCTCACAGCAGCCTCCTGGGGTACAGGTGGATCTCGGTGCGGGCGTCGTCCACATCGGACGGCAGCGGGCCGGTCTCCTTGATCGACCCGGTGGACTCGCCCGGTGCGACCGTGGTCAGCCGACTCGACGCCGGCCCGGTCCCGCCGACCACGGCGCCGGCGGCGTCGCGCAGCACGGCTTCGGCGGTGACACCGTCGATCGGGGCGGGGTAGGCGGAGTCGACCGTGAAGGTCACGGTGAGGTCGTCGTCGTCATCGCGCTCGCTGGAGCGCCAGGTCGCGGTGAGTTCGGCGGGCCGGGTCGTGCCGTCGCCCAGCGGTGTCCACTGTGTACCGAGGACGGTCACCTCGATCGACGCGACGCCCGCGCGTTCGAGAAAGGCGCCGTAGCCGATGCCCGCGCGATGCCCGGGGAGGATCACGCCGATGTCACGGGTGCGTTCGGCACCGCCGCCGACCTCGCCGATCGGCTTCCCGGCCGCGTCGAGCAGCCGGATGGAGATTCCGGTCAGGTAGGCGGTCCCGCCGCCGGTGTTCTCCACGACCACGCCGTAGCTGACCGTCGGCTGTCCGCCGTGATCGCCTTCGCTGAAACCCTTCTCCACCACCGAGACCACACCGTCCACAGGAGACGGTTCACTCGACGACGGGGACGGATTCGCCACCGGCTCACCGGTACACGCCCCGAGAGCGGGAACCGCCGCGGCGGCGAGAAATGCCGACAGGACTCGTCTGCGATTCACCGTCGGCCTCCTTCGCACCGATTTCCACCGCGACTGAGGCGCGGCCCGCACAGCTTACGGACCCGATGCTTGCGCCGACCCAATAGTCTCGCGACACGGTATTCGTCCACCCCCTGCCCTCCGGGAGGAACACGTGACCGACAAAGTCACCGGTGGAGATCTGTTCAACCTGTGGACGGTCGCCAACGTCCAGTTGCCGCAGATCGCCGCCGTTTTCACCCGCGCCAATGACGGACTCGCCGGAACCGCCGACGGCGACTCCGAGGCCTTCGGCCGCGGCGATCCGGGCCCTTATGGACCGGCCGGTGGCCGGGTCTTCGCGGCCTTCGCGCCACTGCGCGACGAGATGCAGTACATCGTCGCGCAGACCGCCCAGAACATCCTCGACGCCCAGACGGCCTGCAACAACGCCATCGAGGCCTACCAGGCGGCCGACGCCGAGGCGGCGGCCGATCTGCGGAAGAACTACTTCGAGAATCCCGAGAAGTACGACCCGAACGATCCCGTGCAGAATCCGCCCACCGGTGAACAGGCCCCCGGCGAGCCGAAACCGCCCGACTACTACACCTCCCCCGGTGACCGCTGACATGGCCTTCCAATACCCCTCCGCGAACGAGATCATGACCGAGGCGAACAAGATCCCGGCACTCGCCTACGAGAAACTCTGCGAAGAGGCCGATTCCTATCAGGAGGCCTACGAGGAGAAATACGGGGAGGGGTCACTGGCACTGGCCGGTCCGCGCACCCTCGCCGATTACCTGGACGGCATGAAGACCGCCTTCGACTGGATCCCCGGCGTTTTCGAGAGTTTCACCGAACCGGATCTGAGCGCGCTGGAGAAACTGACCGACTCGATGCGCGCGGCCGAGGGCAGTTTCGGCAGCGGCGGTCTCGGCCTGGCCACGCTCGCGATGGACCTGATGGGCGAGGGAGGCTGGGACGGGACCTTCTCGGCGACCTTCCGGGCCAACTTCCTGGCCACCCTCACCGGCCCCGAATCCATTCCCGACAACCAGAAGAAGGTCATCACCACCCTGCGGGAGCAGATGGAGGCGAACGAGGCGATCTTCGCCGCCGTCCGCACCGACGCCCTGCAGCTGGCCAAGAACGTCATCACGGCGCTGGAAGCGGTCGGCGACAAGAGCAGCGACGACATCTCCATGGGACTGTGCGTCGCCGGGATCGTCGTGGCGACGGCGGGCGTGCTTCTCGCACCGGTCACCGGCGGCATGTCGGTCGGCGGGGCGCTGGCGGTCAACCTGACGCTCAACAGCGTCAGCGCGGCCATCACCGTCGGCGACAAGCTCCTGCCCGAGGACGGCGACATCCCGCTCGACGCCGACACCGTCAACGGCGTCATCGACAACATGGCCGCGGCCATGGAACGGCTGTGGACGTACATCACGACCGAGGAGGACAAGATCATCAAGGTCCTCGGCGAGAACCACGAGAAGATCATCGCGCTGCGGCAGGCGGCGAACGCCTCCGGCTATTCGAGCCCGATCATGCCGCTGCGCCCCGACCTCGCGGTGAACATGAACAAGCCGGGCCTGCTGGTCGACCGGCTCGACTGAGTCAGCAGGCCCTTCCCCACGACTTCAGCAGCCTGCGCGCCGAACCGCCCACCGGCCCGGCCGCCTCGTACAGCACGTCACGCGGGGCGGGCCGGGCCGTTTCGGCGGCCGCGACGACCTCGGCGGCGTCGGTGATCGTGTCCGAGCAGACGCTGAGCAGGTAGTCGGGGATCTGGAGGCGCGGGTCGACGCATCCGACGAGCGGCACGCCGACGGCGGCGACGAGCGGGAAGACCGTGCCGGGGATGCCGACGGCGACCTCCGCGCGCGCCGAGGCCTGGACCGAGGGGACCTCGCTGATCTCGTAGCGCTCCCAGAGCGTGCGGTCCTCGCGCGGGTGGAGGCCGACGAGAACGTGCCTGCCCGACGCCGCGAGCTTCTCGGCGGCGGCCAGGAGGAGCTCGGTGCCGGGCGCCGAACCGCCGGTGCCGTCGGACTTCGTGACGCTCGTGAGGACCAGGACCGTGCCCGCCTCCGGCGCGTGGCGTGGCAGGTCGTCGGTCTGCGGCGAACCGACGACCTCGACGCGGCGGCGCGTGCCGAGGTAGTCGTCGAAGACCTTCGCCTCCGCCGGGGACGACGCCGTCAGTACGCGCAGCCGCCGCCGGAACTCGTGCGCGCGGGGCGCCTCGACCGGCAGCTGGTAGGCCAGGGACGACGCGGCGAGCGGCAGCCGCTTGAGGGCGGCGGCGCAGTCGGCGGGCCAGTCGCCGGCACCGGTGACGACGAGGAGGTCGGCGCGCGGCACGTCGTCGAGCGTCGCGACCGGCACCGGATCGCCCGGCTGGACACCGGACAGGTCCGGCACGAGCTGGACGACGTCCCAGCCGCGCCGCCGAGCCTCGGGAAGCAGGGGCTTGACGTGGTAGGTGCCCCACGGCTCGTTCGTGGCGACGAGTACCCGCCGCCGGTGGGGACGGCCATGCGCGTCGGCGGGGCCGGCACCGACGACGGCGACGCCCGCACCGGTGAGCGCGGCGGTGAGAAGGGAACGGCGGGAGATGGCGGGGGTGTGACTCACAAGATCAACGTAGGGGAAGGCGGGGGCGCGTGGGTTAACGCGCGGGGGCGGGGTGGTGAAGGGGGCGGCCGGGGGGTTGAGCGGCCGAATGACGAGTTCGTCGGCGCGCTCGTAGAACGACCTGTCGTATCCGGTGAACGTCTCCATCGTGTGCAGGTCGCTGCCGACGAGGATCGGATCGATGCCGGTCCCCGGCGGCGTGCACCCACCGCCCGCAGTCGTAGGCGTCAGGAAAGAACTGCGCCGTCGAGCCGACTCGTCCACAGCGCCGAAATCGGAAGGCACGCCAAGCCGTCCCCGAAGCCGAGTTGCTCCTCACCGCAGTACAGGACGAACCCCGCCCGGAAGCGGTCGCCGAGGCGTCGTTGCAGCAGCCGAAGTCCACGGAAGTCGTCCGACCGCACGGTCTCCGCGGCCTTGACCTCGATTCCCACGACCCGGCCGGCATTGTCTTCGAGGACCGCGTCCACCTCGTACTGATCACGGTCGCGGCAGTGGAAGAGCCGAACCGAGGCGCGCGCCCAAGTGAGCTGTCTGGCGAGTTCTCCGAGGACGAAGTTCTCCATGAGTCCGCCGATCGGCGCGTCGCCGACGGCGCCGGCGACGAGGTAGTTCGCCAAACCGGAGTCGGCGAAGATCAGTTTGGGCGTGGCGATCGCACGGCCGGTGGCACGCGCCGCACCAAGAAGATCGTCTCAAGGATCTCGACGTAGTGGCGGACGGTCGGAGCGGTGACGCCCAGATCCCGAGCGAGTCTGTCGACCTTGAGTAGTCCCCCGGTCTGAGCTGCGAGCAGGGAGATGAGGCGGCGCATGTCCGAGACTCGCTGGATATCGGCGACTTGTCGAACGTCTCTGGTGATGATGTCGCCGATGTACCCGTCGAAGAACCGCTCCCGCCGACGAGGCGCCTCGCGACGCACGGCTTCCGGATATCCGCCGCGCATCATCCGCTCCAGGTAGTCCTTACGACGCCACTCCGGGGACGGAACTCGCAGCTCGTCTCCCTGCACAAAGGCAGCGTCGACGAAGTCGTCCGAAGTCCCGTCGATCTCGCCTTGCGACAACGGCCAGAGCTCGATGGTCTCCGAACGTCCTGGAAGCGAATCCGGTAGCTCTCGCAGTGCGAGCAGCCTCGCCGAACCGGTGAGCAGGAACCTCCCCGGCTGCGGCTCACGGTCGACCAGATGCTTGATCGCAAGCCACAGCTCGGGAACCCTCTGCACCTCATCGATGAGCATGGAGCCCTCGTGCCGAACGAAACGGACCGGATCGTCTCCTATCAGGGAGTTTAGATTTGCCGAATGATGTGCTTTTGATTTGCCGAGTTTCCATGTTTCGATCTGCCGGGCATAGAGGCGTGAACTCACCGCCTTTTCTCCACCCCCGGCGATAGGCTCGCCCGAGCCCCTAAGGACGGAGCCCTCCCCATGGCCCTCACCTCCCACATGGTCCCCCTCGGCACGCCCGCCCCCACCTTCTCCCTCCCCGACCTCGACGGCACCCCGCACGCGACGGCCGACTACGCCGGGGGTCCAGGCCTCCTCGTCGTCTTCGCGTGCAACCACTGCCCGTACGTCAAGCACGTCGAGTCGGTGCTCGGCGCTCTGCTCGCCGAGTACGCCGACCGCCTCCCCGCCGTCGCGATCTGCACGAACGACGCCGAGGCCTATCCCGACGACGCGCCGGACAAGCTCGCCGAGCAGCGGGCGCGGGCGAAGTGGGACTTCCCCTACCTGGTCGACGCCGATCAGAGCGTCGGCCGTGCCTTCAACGCCGCCTGCACCCCCGACTTCTTCCTCTACGGCCCCGACCTGACCCTCGCCTACCGGGGCGCCATGGACGACTCGACGCCCGGCAACGGCAAGCCCGTCACCGGCGAGCACCTGCGCGCGGCCATCGAGCACGTCCTCAAGGGCGAGTCCGTCCCCGAGCCGCATCACCCGGCCATGGGCTGCGGCATCAAGTGGCGGGACGCCTAGAGCGGCGGGTCCAGTTCCCCGACCGTGAACGGCGGCTCGACGGGCCTTCCCAGCCGCCGCATCGCGAACTGCGAGTGCACCAGCAGCAGCCGTCCACCGACGTGGGCGACGGTGGTCGGGGTGTCCTCGGGCCGTTGTTCCCAGCGGCCGGCGAGGACGGCGCGGTGCGTGCCGTCGAGCCGCAGCGCGGTGAGCCAGTACCGCACGCTGCCGTCGGGCTCGTCGGTGTTGTCGCAGACGTAGAGGACGTCGCCGACCCACACCATGCCGTCGCCGTTGACCGGTACGCCGCCGAGGTCGACGCGCGACGCGGTGCGCGTGGCGACCTCGACGCGCCACAGCTCGCCCGTCCCCTGCGCGGCGACGAGGAGCCCGTCGCCGTCGGGCGTCGGCACGATGCCGTTGAGGTAGGCGTCGCCGGGGTCGTGCGACGTCAGGCCGACGAGTTCCTCGGCCTCGCCGACACCGTCGGCGCCGAGGCCGAAGCGCCACACGACCGGCCGCAGCGAGTCGGTGACGTAGGCGTGGTCGCCGAGTACGCAGACGTCGTTGAGTAGCGTCGGTTCGGTCCCGACGGCCCGCCGCGCCACGAGGGCGCCGGTCGCCAGGTCGTAGGCGTAGAGCACGCCGTCCTTCCCGCCGCACACCAGCAGCCGCCCGTACGGGTCGGCGGCCATGCCCAGGGCGCAGTCGCGGCCGTCGGACCCGGCCTCCTGCCACACCTCGGTGTCCGGGACACCCCGCTCGCCGCGGTAGATCGTCCCGTCGGCGGAACCGGAGACGTAGAAGCCCCGGCCGTCGGGGTCCTCGGTGATCCCCTCGGGGAACACCTTGTCGCCGTGCACGACGTACCTCATCGCGCCACCTCGCTTCCTGTTGTGCCGCAATGGAACCCGGTGGACGTCACGGTCAGGTCGCGGGCGGCTCGCCGAGCTCGCCGGAGAGATAGTGCTGCAGGCAGGGGCCGACGATGGCGGCGAGGCGGCCGGGGTCGAGGGACGCGATCGGCTCGACTTTGAGGATGTAGCGGGTCAGCGACAGCCCGGCCAGGTGCGCTCCGCACAGGCCCGCGCGCAGCGGCGCCTCGTCGGCGTTGAGGCGCCCGCTCAGCGGACCGAGCACGGCCTCGCCGATGAAACCCTTGAGCAGCTCGACGGCCGAGGACGACAGGGCGAGCGCACGCAGGACGGTGGTCATCCGCGCGGAGGTGTCGGGCGCCTCCCACACGTCGAGGTAGTGGCGGATGAGGCGGTCGCCGAGGCCTTCGTCGGGGCCGTCGGCGAAGGCCGCGATGCGCCGTATCGGGTCGACCCCGGCGGCGAGGACCGCCTTGAACAGGCCGTCCTTGCTGCCGAAGAAGTGGACGACGAGGGCCGCGTCGACGTCGGCCGCGCGGGCGATGCCGCGCATGGTGGCGCCGTCGTAGCCGAGGCCCAGGAAGGCCGCGGTCGCCGCGTCGAGGATCGTCTCGCGCGTGCCGGAGTCGCCGGGGCGTCTGCCCGCCGTGGACTTTCGCGTCGTCGTCACCGGCTCATCGTGCCAGGACGAGGGACGTGGCGCCTTTCACAAGCTCTATTCAACGCCGATGAATTGAGCTAATTTCAACAGCGTTGAACTCAACGCCTGTTGACCTTCCGAAAGGCCGTCCCATGAAGGACATCCGGAAAGCAGCCGGGATGCTGCTCGCCGTCGCCCTGCTCACCGCCCTGTTCGCCGGGTCGTTCATCGGCGCCATGCACAAGCCCGAACCGCACGACGTGCCCATCGCCGTCGTCGGCCCCGAACAGGCCGTCACCCAGATCCAGTCCGCACTCGACGCCAAGGCCGACGGCGCCTTCGAACTCAGCGCCTACGCCACCGAGACCGACGCCCGCGAGGCCCTCGACGGCCGCCAGGTCGACGCCGTCCTCATCCCCGGCCAGGGCGCGAGCACACTGCTCACCGCGAGCGCGGCGGGAGCCGCCGGCGCGACGATCATCGGCAAGGTGTTCACCACCGCCGCCCAGGCGCAGGGCACGACCCTGACCATCACCGACGTGCGGCCGCTGTCGGCGGAGGACCCGTCGGGCTCGGCGATGTTCTTCTACCTCATGTCCGTGCTCGTCCCGTCCCTCGGCGGCGCGCTGATGCTCGCCGTCGGCACGAGACTGCGCCGGACCGGTCTCGTCACCGCGCTCGTGGGTGTCGCGGTGGTCGTCGGGGGCGTCGCGGTCGCCGTCGCCGACGCCGCCACGGGCGTCCTGCCCGGCGCGCCCGCCCGGCTGTTCGCCGTGTCGGTGCTCGCGTCGGCGGCGATCGCGTTCACCGTCGCGGGTCTGGCCAGGCTCGCCGGCGCGGGTGCGGGCGGGGCCGCCGCGCTGCTGTTCTTCCCGATCGGGATCCCGGCCTCCGGCGGGCCGGTCGGGCCGCGCTACATCCCCGAGTGGTACGCGACCGTCGGGTCGTTCCTGCCGCCCGGGGCGACCGTCGAGGCCGTGCGCAACGCCGTCTACTTCGACGGGGCCGCGCTCACCCGGCCGACGCTGGTGCTCGCCTGCTGGATCGTGGCGGGACTCGTCCTGCTGGCCGTCGGGAAGAAGAAGGCGCCCGAAGAGAAGCCGGTGGTCGCGCGGGTGGAGGCGGTCACCGTCTGACGTCCCATTCCTCGGTACGTCGCGGAGTCGCCGATGGCGGTTCCGCGACACCGTGTGGCATACTCGGCGACGTGACCAACGCGCGATTTTACTTTTACTACGGCACCGGGGCTCCGGCAGTCGTAGGTCGCGCGTAACCATCTGACCAACGACCCCGGGCCGAATCGCCCGGGGATTCGTCGTCTCTGGGCTTCGACCGGGCTTCCTTATCGAGGAGCCGACATGAACGCCATCACCGAGACCGACGCCCTTCCGATCGACTCCCTGCGCGAGCAGATCGACGGCATCGACACCGAACTCATCCGCCTCTGGCAGGAGCGATCACGCCTGTCCCAGCAGGTCGGCCAAGCACGCATGGCATCGGGCGGCACCCGCCTGGTGCTGGCGCGGGAGCGGGAGATCCTCGCGCGCTTCCGCGAGGCCCTCGGCGCCGACGGGACGCAGGTCGCGCTGCTCCTGCTGCGCTCGGGCCGCGGACCGCTGTAGCGGTTCGCGGCTCAGGCGTAGAACGCCAGCGCCGGACGCACGAGCAGGCCGCCGGCCGCGAGCGCCGCGATCAGGAAGCCGATCCCGGTCTTGCGCAGGCGGCCGCAATAGGCGAAGACGCCGATGACGGCCGGCCCCGCGGTCGCCGTACCCATGCACCACAGGGCGAGGCGCTGGTAGGGGCCGTCGAAGAGGGAGACGCTGTAGGCCATGTAGGCGAGGCCTAAGGCGGTGAGGAACCACAGGAGTGTCACGGCCGCCGTGGCGGTCTTGACCGATGGCGATGGCGCGACATAGGCGCTTCGGGCACGCATGGAGACATGGTGGGGCATGGGACGGGTTCGTGGGGGGCGGTCGTTGGGGTCGTCCGGAGTGGACGGACGGGGGATGGCGCCGGAGTACTCGATCCTGCCGCCGGTGGGGGCGATGGTCGCGGCGGCGGTGGTGGACCTGGGGCGGCGGCCGGGGGTCAGCGTCAAGACCAAGGTGACGGAGACGACGGTCCAGTACGACGTGTCGGCGCCCTCATACCGGATGGTGATCTTCGTGGACCCGGAGTCCTGGGTCGGGATGGTCTTCACCGTGCTCGACGATCAGGGCGGCGAGCTGCTCAGCACCTCGCACGACACCGACCTCTACCCCATCGGCTTGGACCTGCACCGCTGGTTCGCGCGTGAGATCGAGGAGGAGATCGTCGAACTGGTCCACGACCTCCTGCACGGCGGCGTACACGTCGGCGAGGTGGGGGGAAGGCGAGCCCTCGTGGTGCCCCTCATCGACGGCATTCGGCGCGTCGTCGGCACGGCGAAAGCCGCGACGCATCGCGACTTCCCCGACCGATCTCAAGCCATGGCCGAAGGCACCGGCTGGCGAGAGCTCACCTGAGCCCCCACCCGCCTAAAGCTTCTGCACCGGCGCGTGCCGCACCACCAGCCACCGCTTCTGGTCCCCGAAGTCGATCTCCGCGCGTGCCCGCGCGCCCGACCCCTCGACCTGCGTGACCCGTCCGAGCCCGAACTTGTCGTGCGTGACCCTGTCCCCCGGCACGAGCACCGGGATGTCCGCGCCACCGCGCAGGTTGCTCGCCGAGGTCAGTCCGACGCCGCCGAGCCCGAGCTTCGCCGCGAGCGACGACTCGGGGTGCCGCACCCCGCTCGACCGCACCATCCGTGACGGCGCCGCGTCGGTCTTCTCCCACGCGAGCAGTTCGTCGGGCACCTCTTCGAGGAAGCGGCTCGGCGGGTTGTACTGCGGCTGCCCCCAGGCGCTGCGCGTCACCGCCCGCGACAGGTACAGCCGCCGCCGCGCACGGGTGATGCCGACGTACGCCAGCCGCCGCTCCTCCTCCAGCTCCGACTCCTTCGTGGAGCGCTGGTGCGGGAACACCCCGTCCTCCATCCCGGTGAGGAACACGACGGGAAACTCCAGCCCCTTGGCCGTGTGCAGCGTCATCATCGTCACGACGCCGTCGGTGTCGTCGTCGTCGGGGATCTGGTCGGCGTCGGCGACGAGCGCGACCTGCTCCAGGAAACCCCCGAGCGTCGGGCGCTCCTCGACCGCTTCCTCGTCCTCGTCGGCAGGGGTCTCGCCGAGAACCCGCTCGGTGTACTCGCGGGCGGCGCTGACCAGCTCCTGGAGGTTCTCGACGCGGCCCTCGTCCTGCGGGTCACCGGTCGCCTCCAGCTCGGCGAGGTATCCGCTGCCGGCCAGGATGTGCTCCAGCACCGCCTCGGGTCCGTCGGTCTCGGCGATGGCTCGGGCCTCGTCGATGAGCGCGGTGAACTTCTTGACGCTGTTGACCGCTCTCGCGGTCACCCCGACGGCCTCGTTCACGCGCCACAGCGCCGCGCCGAAGGAGATCCGTTCGCGCTGCCCGAAGGCGTCGATGGCCTCGATCGCGCGGTCGCCGACACCGCGCTTGGGCACGTTGACGACCCTCCGCGCGCTCACCGTGTCGTCGCCGTTGGACACCAGCCGCAGGTAGGCGAGGGCGTCACGAACCTCCTTGCGTTCGTAGAAGCGCACGCCGCCGACGACCTTGTACGGCATCCCGGCACTCATGAAGCGCTGCTCGAACACGCGCGACTGGGCGTTGGTGCGATAGAACACGGCGACGTCGGCGTAGCGGATGTTCTCGTCGTCGGTGAGCCGGTCGATCTGCTTGACGATCCACTCGGCTTCCTCGTGCTCGGTGTCGGCGACGTAGCCGACGATCTGCTCACCGTCGCCCTGGTCGGTCCACAGGCGCTTGGGCTTGCGGCCGTTGTTGCGGTCGATGACGGCGTTGGCCGCCGACAGGATCGTCTGCGTGGAGCGGTAGTTCTGCTCAAGGAGGATCGTGCGCGCGTCGGGATAGTCCCGCTCGAACTCCAGGATGTTGCGGATCGTCGCGCCACGGAAGGCGTAGATGGACTGGTCGGCGTCACCCACGACGCACAACTCCGCCGGCGGGACACCGGTGGCGTCGCCGTCGGTCCCGACCAACTCGCGCACGAGGCGGTACTGGGCGTGGTTGGTGTCCTGGTACTCGTCGATCAGCACATGCCGGAAACGCCGCCGGTACTTCTCGGCGACCAGCGGGAACGCCGACAGCAGGTGCACCGTGTGCCCGATCAGGTCGTCGAAGTCGAGGGCCTGGGCGGTGCGCAACCGCTCCTCGTAGAGCTTGTAGGCCTCGGCGACGGTCTTCTCCTTGGGCGTGTCGGCGCGCGCGAAGGCGGTCTCGGCGTCGACGAGCTCGTTCTTGAGGTTCGAGACCTCGGCGGCCAGC
Organism: Phytomonospora endophytica; assembly: GCF_014202425.1. Classification (GTDB taxonomy): domain Bacteria; phylum Actinomycetota; class Actinomycetes; order Mycobacteriales; family Micromonosporaceae; genus Phytomonospora; species Phytomonospora endophytica. Next base: position 195,886 of record NZ_JACHGT010000009.1, read on the forward strand.
CAGCGCGGGGAGTTGCGCTTGGGGTCGAGATCGAGCTCGGCGATGACCATCTGCATGATGCGGCGGGCGTCGTCGGCGTCGTAGATGGTGAACGACGACTTCAGGCCCAGCGTCGCGGCCTCCGCGCGCAGGATCCGCACGCACGCCGAGTGGAAGGTGCTGACCCACATCATCCGGGCGCGGCGGCCGACGAGCTCGGTCACGCGCTCGCGCATCTCCGCGGCGGCCTTGTTGGTGAAGGTGATCGCGAGGATCTCACCGGGATGGACCTTGCGGTGGGACAGCAGATGCGCGATGCGCTGGGTGAGCACACGCGTCTTGCCCGAACCCGCACCCGCGACGATGAGCAGCGGTGTGCCCTCGTGCAGGACGGCGGCCCGCTGGGCCTCGTTCAGGTCGTCGAGACCGGGGTCTCGACGGGGGGAATCGGGCGTGGCCGACGGCTTCGGGGAAGTTTCGGGAAAGAGCACATCCATGGCCCGTCGAGTCTATTCCTGGGGTCCGACAAAACCGCGCCGCCCGTCTAGCCGGGCAGGACCGAGTCGTCCGGGTACACCGTCCGGGCGGCCTTCTCGACGTCGAGACCCCGCTTCTTCAGGTAGGGCATCGGGTCGATCTTCTCCCCGTCGAGGTGCACCTCGAAGTGGCTGTGCGGCCCGAAGGAGTAGCCGGTGTTGCCGACCTTCGAGATCGGGTCGCCGGCCTCGACGGTGTCGCCGGAGGAGACCGTCAGCGCCGAGTTGTGCGCGTAGTAGGTCTGGAGGCCCTTGCCGTGGTCGATGACGACGAGATAGCCGTACGTCCCGGCCCATCCGGCCTCGCTGACCTTGCCACGGTGGGCGGCGTAGACGGGCGTGCCGGTCGGCGCGGCCAGGTCGATGCCCGCGTGCAGTACACCCCAGCGCTGCCCGAAGTAGGAGGTGAGGTCGAACTCGCCCTTCTTGAGGGGCGTGGTCCAGATCTCCTCGGCGGCCTGCGCCTTCAGCGGGGTGCGGTCCAGGCCGCGGGTGGCGACGGTCGACGTCGTCGTGCGCTGCACCGTCGACAGGTCTCCTCCCGCCTGGCCGTCCTCGACGACGGCGACGACCGCGGGCGGCCCGCCGATCGCGGTGGCCGGGGACTCGTCGGGCAGGGCGGCGGCGCTTCCCAGCGCGATAACGCCTCCGGCGATCACCGCGGTGGCGACGACCGTCGCGTATTGGATCTGTATCGCCGAGGCCGCCCGGCGCCGCCCGACATAGGTCCCGGCGCCGAACTCCCACTCGGCGCCCACCCGCACCAGCATCTGCGCGGCCGTGGTCTCCCAGTGTGGGGCCGCGCGGTGACGCGCCACGAAGTGACTGTCCCTCACGAGACACCCCCAATCGCCGGATACCGTAACCGATCGCTCACACAGCGTTCCGGGCGGGACCTGTCCCACACCTTCGACCTGCCGGACCTGAACGATCGGTAGGCTCGACGGCGAGTCGTTGGCGCACCGAGGCGCCGTGCTTGAAGGGTGAGGACCATGAGTTCACGCATCAGGGTCGTGGTGGCCAAGCCGGGCCTGGACGGCCATGACCGCGGAGCCAAGGTGGTGGCACGCGCCCTCCGCGACGCCGGCATGGAGGTCATCTACACCGGCCTGCACCAGACGCCCGAGCAGATCGTGGCCACGGCCATCGCCGAGGACGCCCAGGTCGTGGGCCTCTCGGTGCTGTCGGGCGCGCACATGACGCTCTTCGAGCGGGTGATCGGCCTGCTGAAGGAGCGTCAGGCGAGCGACATCGTCGTCTTCGGCGGCGGCATCATCCCCGACGACGACATCCCGCGCCTGACCGAGATGGGCGTGGCGAAGATCTTCACACCGGGGGCGACGACCGCCTCGATCGTGGAATGGGTGCGCGGGAACGTGAAGACCTCGTCGGCGGCCTAGCCTCCGACCGCGGAACAACAAAGAAGCGGCGGGAGCCTGAAGCTCCCGCCGCTCATCGGCGCATATAACGAGGGACCGGACGCACCCCTCAGACGTCCGGTCCCTCTCATGCACGACACCCCGCCGCCACCCCTCGACCGACAGGGCATCGGCCGTAAACATCGACCCGGACCGGCGGCTTATTTCGCCGCTCACTGTCCGTTTTGGCCGACGTTGATATCAACGATCCTGCCAGACGAGGGTTACGCCCTGCACGCAGATCTTCTACAACTAGTTTTCGGCGTGTCGGATTCGCGTGCTTGTCAGGCACAATCGTCTCCGGCTCGACCGTTCACCACGAGAGGCGTTCCATGCAGATCCGCACCGGCTCCCCGCAAGACGCGACCTTCGTCGTCCGCGCCGACTCCAAGGCGCAGCGCAAGGTCTTCGGGGCCATGGCGCTCATCGGCGGGCTCGTCACCCTCGGCGGTCTCGTGCAGCTCCTCGTCGACCTCGCCTCCCCCGCGGCCTGGGGCCTGACCGTCATCGGCCTCGCCATCCTCGCCCACACCCTCATCGAGTGGCGCCGCCAGCTCTCCTTCCCCGTCCTGGCCGTCGGGCCCGAGCACATCTGGTTCCGCATCGGCACCCGCCACCTCGTCGCCGTGCCCTGGACACAGGTCACCGGCGTGCGCTCGACCAGCCACGGCGGCTTCTGGTTCCTGTGCGTCGACGCCGACGAGGCCGCCGCCGAGCTCGAAGAGACCGCCCCGAAGCTCTGGCAGAAGACCGCCGCGGCCCGCAACGCCCACGAGACGCCCTTCGCCATCACCGACAGCGGCAAGGACCAGTCGCGCTTCAAGATCGCCGCCGAGGTCGACCGTCAGCGGGCCGCCGCCAACCCCGCCTCCGGTGACGGACAGTCGATGTGACACGTACGACACACCCGGCCCGGGTGTGATCGCAACCCCCTCGCTACCCTGCGGAGGAGTCGCCCCGGCGACCCAACTCTTGTCTCAACCAATGTCAGCGAAGACGCAGGGAGCAGGGACTAAATCGTGGACCTGTACGAATATCAGGGGCGCGCGCTGTTCGAGCGGCACGGGGTGCCGGTGCTCGACGGCGGAGTGGCCACCACTCCGGAAGAGGCTCGCGAGCTCGCCGAGCGGCTGGGCGGCAAGGTCGTCGTCAAGGCCCAGGTGAAGGTCGGAGGCCGCGGCAAGGCCGGTGGCGTGAAGCTCGCCGACGGCGCCGACGAGGCCTTCGCGCGCGCGACCGACATCCTCGGTATGGACATCAAGGGCCACACCGTCCACAAGGTCATGCTGAGCGTCACGGCCGACATCGCCGAGGAGTACTACTTCTCGTTCCTGCTGGACCGCGCCAACCGCACCTTCCTGTGCATCGCCTCCACGGCCGGCGGCATGGAGATCGAGCAGGTCGCCGACGAAGACCCCGACAAGGTCCTCAAGCTCCCGATCGACGCGATCAAGGGCGTCGACGAGACCGTCGCCGGTGAGATCGCCGACCGGGCCGGCTTCCCCGCCGACCTGCGTGACCAGCTGGTCAACATGTTCGTCAAGCTCTGGGCGGCCTTCGTCGCCGAGGACGCGACCCTGGTCGAGGTCAACCCCCTCGCCCGCATCGGCGACGGGACCGTGCTGGCCCTCGACGCCAAGGTCACCCTTGACGAGAACGCCGGGTTCCGCCACCCGCAGCACGAGGAGTACGTCGACGTCAACGCCGTCGACCCCCTTGAGCAGGCCGCCAAGGAGAAGGACCTCAACTACGTCAAGCTCGACGGCAACGTCGGCATCATCGGCAACGGCGCCGGCCTGGTCATGTCCACGCTGGACGTGGTCGCCTACGCCGGTGAGAACTACGGTGGGATGAAGCCGGCCAACTTCCTCGACATCGGCGGCGGCGCCTCGGCCGAGGTCATGGCCAACGGTCTGGAGATCGTCCTCGGCGACGCCGACGTGAAGTCGGTCTTCGTCAACGTCTTCGGCGGCATCACCGCCTGCGACGAGGTCGCCAACGGCATCGTGCAGGCGCTGGCGATGCTCGCGTCGCGCGGCGAAGAGGTCACCAAGCCGCTGGTCGTCCGGCTGGACGGCAACAACGCCGAGGAGGGTCGCCGGATCCTCGACGAGGCGAACCACCCGCTCGTGCAGCGTGTGGACACGATGGACGGCGCGGCCGACAAGGCCGCCCAGCTCGCGGCGCAGGGAGCGTAACGATGGCTATCTTCCTCACTGAGAACTCCAAGGTCATCGTCCAGGGCATGACCGGCTCGGAGGGCATGAAGCACACCCGCCGCATGCTCGCGTCGGGCACCAACGTCGTCGGCGGCGTCAACCCGCGCAAGGCCGGGACGAAGGTCGACTTCGACGGCACCTCGCTGCCGGTCTTCGCGACCGTCGCCGAGGCCATGGCCGAGACGGGCGCCGACGTATCGGTGCTGTTCGTGCCGCCGGCCTTCACCAAGGCCGCCGTGATCGAGGCCATCGACGCCGAGATCCCCCTCGCCGTGGTCATCACCGAGGGCGTGCCCGTGCACGACTCGGTGTCGTTCTGGGCGCACGCGGGCGCGAAGGGCAACAAGACGCGGATCATCGGGCCGAACTGCCCGGGCCTCCAGTCGCCCGGCAAGGCCAACGCGGGCATCATCCCCGCCGACATCACCGGCGCCGGCAAGATCGGCCTGGTCTCGAAGTCGGGGACGCTGACCTACCAGCTCATGTACGAGCTGCGCGACATCGGCTTCTCCACGGCCGTCGGCATCGGTGGCGACCCGGTCATCGGGACCACGCACATCGACTGCCTCAAGGCCTTCGAGGCCGACCCGGAGACCGAGGCCATCGTGATGATCGGTGAGATCGGCGGGGACGCCGAGGAGCGTGCCGCCGAGTTCATCGCCGAGCACGTGACCAAGCCGGTCGTCGCCTACATCGCGGGCTTCACGGCCCCTCCCGGCAAGACCATGGGGCACGCGGGCGCGATCATCTCCGGCTCGGCCGGTACCGCCGACGCCAAGAAGGTGGCCCTCGAAGCCGCCGGTGTGAAGGTCGGCAAGACGCCGTCGGAGACGGCGAAGCTCATGCGCGAGGTCGTGCGGGGCCTGTAGGTCCCCGACCATTCGACGCGGTACGACGGCGAACCCCGGGAGCGTGGTGGCTCCCGGGGTTCGCCGTGTCCGGGGCCCGTGGTGAGGCCCCCGCCGAACCTCGGCGAAGATCCACCCGGCAGGCCGCCACCCGATTCGCCCGTCCCCCTGAGACACTTACCGCGATGGGCGAGCAGAAGCGGAAACGAGGCGCACAACGCGACACCGCGAAGGTCGACGTCAGCCGTGTCCGCCAGCGGCGCGGCACGCAACGTGAGACCGTCCCGGTCCAGGAGCGCCCCCGCGGCCGTCAGCGCGAGACCGTCGCGGTCGGCCGGTCGCCGCTGCCCCGCCGCAAGCGCACGGCGCGGTCGGTCTTCACCGCGGGCGTCGCGACGACCGGCTGGGCCGTCCTCGTCGTGGGCACACCGCTGATCGTCTGCGTGGTCGCCGCCTGGTTCCTGGCCGGGCATCCCGGTTCGGTCTCCGACGCGGTCCGCGCGGCCGGCGCGGTCTGGCTCCTCGGGCACGGCGTGCCCGTCGGCATCGCGGGCGGCCTCATCGGACTTCCGCCGCTGGTCGTCACCGTCGTCCTCGCCTGGCGGCTGAAGAAGGCCGGCGCGAACACCGCGCGCGCGATCGGCGCGCGCGACTCGGCGGCCGTCCGTTCGGTCCTCCTCGCGCTCGTCCCGCCCTACACCGGCATCGCCGTGATCGTCGCCGCGCTCGTCGACTCCGACCTGTTCAGCGTCGGCGTCCTGCGCAGCGCCGGTCAGGCCGCGCTGTTCGCGGCGGTCTTCGGGGTCTGGGGCGCGCTGCGCGAGTCGAAGGTCGGCGTCCGGCGCTGGCGGCGGCTCCCGCTGTGGCTGCGCCGGGGTCTGCGCACCGGCATGATCGCGACCGTCCTCCTCCTGGCCGCCGGGTCGCTGGCCGCGGGGATCTCCCTCGCCGCGAACGCGTCGGCCGCCATCGAGATCCTCGACGGCTACGGCACCGGCGCCCTCGGCGTCGGGCTCATCTGCCTCCTCTACGTGCCGAGTTTCGCGATCTGGTCGACGAGTTTCCTGCTCGGGCCCGGTTTCGCCTTCGGGACCGGAACGACCGTCTCCCTCGTCGACGTCGTCCTCGGGCCCGTCCCGGCCGTCCCGTTGCTCGCGGCACTGCCGACCCAGCCCGCTCCCCCGGCCGCGACGGTCCTGCTCGGCGTCCCCGTCGCCACCGGCGTCGTCCTCGGCGTCCTCCTCGCCCGGCGCAGCTCCGAGCTGCGGCTGGCCCACCTGTTCCTCGCCGCGATCTCGGCGGGCCTGGTCGCCGGCGTGCTCGTCGCGATCGTGTCCTACGCGGGTTCCGGGCCGCTCGGCACCGGGCGGCTGGCCACCATCGGCCCGCACCTGTGGCCGACGACGCTCACCGCCGCGGGGACGATCGCCGTGGCCGTCGGCTTCGGCGCCGCCGCGACCCGTGCGCTTCTGGGCCGCGACCGGCGGTTAAGGTAGGTCGTGACCCTGCGTAGCCCCGCTCGTCTCGTCGTCCTGATCTCCGGTTCCGGCACGAATCTCCAGGCGCTCATCGACGCCTGTGCCGACCCCGCCTACGGCGCGCGGGTCGTCGCGGTCGGAGCCGACCGGGGCGGCATCGCCGGGCTGACGCGCGCCGAGAAGGCAGGCATCCCGACCTTCGTCCACCGGGTCAAGGACTTCGCCGAGCGCGACGACTGGAACGCCGCGGTGACCGCCGACGTCGCCGCCGCGAAACCCGACCTGGTCGTGTCGGCCGGCTTCCTCAAGATCCTCGGGGAGTCCTTCCTCGCCGAGTTCGGCGACCGCTACATCAACACCCACAACTCGCTGCTGCCGTCCTTCGCCGGCATGCACGGTCCCCGCGACGCCTTCGAGGCGGGCGTCAAACTCGCCGGGGCCACCCTCTTCTTCTGCGACGCGGGCATCGACACCGGCCCGATCATCGCGCAGGTGGCGGTGCCCGTCGTCGACGACGACACCGTGGACACGCTCACCGAACGCATCAAGGAGGCCGAGCGGCGGCAACTCGTCGACTGCGTCGGCCGGATGGTGCGCGACGGCTGGACCGTGACCGGACGCAAGGTAACCCTCGGACAGAAGAGCGAGCAATGAGCGAAGCACGCAAACCCATCACCCGCGCGCTGGTCAGCGTCTACGACAAGACCGGCCTGGAAGACCTGGCCCGCGGCCTGCACGCCGCCGGTGTGTCCATTGTGTCCACCGGATCGACGGCCTCGACGATCGAGTCCTTCGGCGTCCCGGTGACCCGGGTCGAGGAGCTGACCGGTTTCCCGGAGTGCCTCGACGGGCGCGTGAAGACGCTGCACCCGAAGGTGCACGCCGGGCTGCTGGCCGACCTTCGGCTCGACACACACCGCGCGCAACTGTCCGAACTGGACATCGAGCCCTTCGACCTGCTGGTGAGCAACCTCTATCCCTTCGCCGAGACGCTCGCCTCGGGCGCCTCGACCGACGAGATCATCGAGCAGATCGACATCGGCGGGCCCGCGATGGTGCGCTCGTCGGCGAAGAACCACGCCAACGTCGCCGTCGTGACCGAGCCTTCCGCCTACGGCGAGCTCCTCGCGGCCGTCGAGGCGGGCGGGTTCACCTTCGCCGACCGCCAGCGCCTGGCCGCGCGGGCCTTCGCGCACACCGCGACCTATGACGCGGCGGTCGGTTCGTGGCTGGCGCGGGAGACGAGCGAAGGGTTCCCGCCCTTCGTGGGGCAGGCGCTGTCGCTGTCGAAGACGCTGCGGTACGGGGAGAACCCGCACCAGCAGGCCGCGTTGTACCACGATCCGCAGGCGGCGGCCGGGCTCGCGCAGGCCGAGCAGCTGGGCGGCAAGGAGATGTCGTACAACAACTACGTCGACGCCGACGCGGCGTGGCGGTCGGCCAACGACTTCGCCGACCCGTGCGTGGCGGTCATCAAGCACGCCAACCCGTGCGGGATCGCGGTGGGCGCCGACGTGGCCGAGGCACACCGGAAGGCGCACGCGTGCGACCCGGTGAGCGCCTACGGCGGTGTGATCGCGGTGAACCGCGAGGTGAGTCTTGAGCTCGCGGAACAGGTGAAGGGCATCTTCACCGAGGTGATCGTGGCGCCGTCCTTCGCCGACGAGGCCCTGGAGTCGCTGCGGAGCAGGAAGAACCTGCGGATCCTGCGGGCTCCGGCTTGGGCGCCGGCGCCGATGGAGTTCAAGCAGGTCTCCGGTGGCGTGCTGGCGCAGGTCCCCGACCGCGTCGACGCCGACGGCGACGACCCCGCCAACTGGCGTCTGGCGACGGGCACGCCCGCCGATGAGGAGACCCTCGCCGAGCTGGCCTTCGCGTGGCGCGCGATCCGTTCGGTGAAGTCGAACGCGATCCTGCTGGCCAAGGACGGCGCCACCGTCGGCGTCGGCATGGGTCAGGTCAACCGCGTCGACTCGGCGAAGCTGTCGGTGGAGCGCGCCGGTGACGACCGCGCCAAGGGGTCGGTCGCGGCCTCCGACGCCTTCTTCCCCTTCGCCGACGGTCTTGAGGTGCTGCTCGCGGCGGGTGTGAAGGCCGTCGTGCAGCCCGGCGGCTCGATCCGCGACGAGGAGGTCGCCGCGGCCGCCGAGAAGGCGGGCGTGACGATGTACCTGACGGGCGCGCGGCACTTCTACCACTAGGACGAGACGACGACGGCGACGTCGTCGCCGAAGACCGCCCCGCGCGTGAGTGCGGGGCGGTTTTGGTGAGGGCGTCCCGCCACTCCCCCGACCCCCCAAGGTCCGCATATCGACACATTCAAGTCGTTGACACCGCGTGCCACTCCCCCGACCATGGGATCACCCCCGTTCCCCGATCCCCCGGGAGTCACCGTGTCCAAGCTCTTAACCCGGACGACCCTCCTCCTCGCGGCCCTCCTCGCCGCCTCCACCCTCTCCGCTCTCGCCTACCCGGCACCGGCGCAAGCGGCGACCTACTCTGCTCCGCTGCGCACCGCCGTGGCGAACCTGACCGTCGCCTCGGAGATCCGCACCGGCTACGACCGCGACCTCTTCCAGCACTGGATCGACGCCGACGGCGACGGCTGCAACACCCGCTACGAGGTCCTCATCGCCGAGGCGACGACGGCTCCCAGCGTCGGTTCCGGCTGCACCCTCACCGGTGGCCGCTGGTTCTCCTACTACGACGGCGCGAGCTGGACCCAGCCCGCCGACCTCGACATCGACCACTTCGTGCCGCTGGCGGAGTCCTGGGACTCCGGTTCCCGCAACTGGACCGCGACGCAGCGCCGGAACTTCGCCAACGACCTGGGCGACTCCCGTTCGCTGATCGCCGTCACCGACAACGTCAACCAGGCCAAGGGCGACAAGGACCCGCGCGAATGGCTGCCGTCGGTGACCAGCGTCCGCTGCCGGTACATCACCGAGTGGGTCGCGGTGAAGACCCGCTGGCGCCTCACCGTCGACAGCGCCGAGAAGAGCACGCTGACCTCGCTGGCCGGCGGCTGCACGAACGTGACCGTCACGGTCACCTACGCGATCTAGATGCGAGTGGGTGATGGGACCGCCGTGCCCTGACGGGCCCATCACCCCCGTTCACCCGCACCCCGACTTACTCGCGGGTGAAGTCCATGACCCAGTTGAGCTCCCAGTTCGCGCCCTCGTCGGCGGAGAAGGACTGCTCCCAGCGGAAGGCGTCGGCGTTCTCCCCGGTCCAGGAGTTGCGGACCAGGACCGTCCGTCCGTTGTGGACGGTCTCGCCGCGGAACTCGCCGTCACCGCCGCTCACCTCGCCCACCACCGGTTCGGTGAGGATCCCGTCGCGGCCGTCGACCCAGTACAGCGACCACTCGCCGCTCTTCCTGTCCTGGAAGCCGACGGTCATCCCGGTGACGCCCTTGCTCGGGAAGTCCATCTCGTCGACCATCCCGACGCCGTCGAGCAGCAGCCGGCAGACCGACGTGCCCTCGAACTCGTCCCACTCGGTGTCGCCCGCGAGCCAGGTCTTCAGGCGCCGGTTGGCAACCTTCCAGGACCCGACGAAAAAGTCGAAATCGTTCATGCCCGAAACCTAGAACGGGTCCGCTGACATCTCTTGGCAGTGAAGATGTAAAGCTTCGGCATGCGCGCCGGCCGACTGCTCTCCACCCTCCTCGTCCTCCAGACGAGGGGCCGCCGGACCGCGCGGCAGCTCGCCGACGAGCTGGAGGTCTCGGTCCGCACGGTCTACCGCGACATCGCCGCCCTCCAGGCCAACGGCGTCCCGGTCCTCGGCGACGCCGGGCACGACGGCGGCTACCGGCTGCCCGACGGCTACCGCACCGAACTCACCGGCCTGACCGCCGACGAGGCCGGGACCCTCTTCCTCACCGGGCTCCCCGGCCCCGCCGCCGCCCTCGGACTCGGAGGGCTCGCCGCCGCGACGACGCTGAAACTCATGGCCGCCCTCCCCGAAGGCCTGCGCGAACAGGCGACGCGCGTCCGCGACAGGTTCCACGTCGACACGCCCGACTGGTACGGAACCGCCGACGACACCCCGCACCTGAGCGCGATCGCGCGCGCCGCATGGGAAGCGCGGCGGATCGAGGTCCGCTACCGGCGCTGGGCCAGCCCGCGCGAGGTCGACCGGACCCTCGACCCCTACGGTCTCGTCCTCAAAGGCGGGCACTGGTACCTCGTCGCCGCCGACCGCGGCGACCCGCGCACCTACCGCGTGTCCCGGGTCCTCGCCATGTCCCCGACCGGTGAGGTCTTCCAGCGCCCACGGGACTTCGACCTGGCCGCCCACTGGCGCGACTACCTCGCCGAGTTCGACGCCCGCCGCGTCCGCGGCGAGATGACGATCCGCCTGTCCCCGACCGGCTTGGAGATGCTCACCGACCTGCTCGACGGCGCCAGCGCCCGTGCCGTCGCGGAGACCGGCGTCGCCGGCCCGGACGGGTGGGTGACCGCACGGATCCCCTACGAGAGCGTGGAGCACACGACGAGCCTCGTGCTGCGCTTCGGCGAGGACGCCGAGTTGCTGGAGCCGGGGTGGATGCGGGAGAGGCTGGCGGCGAGCGCGCGGGCGATCGCGGGGAAGTACGCGCCCTAGGTGGATTGCACGTTCGGGGGATCCCGGGACTTTTTCATGTGCGGATTTCCCACCCGGGTTTTCTCGCGCGGGACCCCTCCGGGACCTGTGCTGACTGGAGACATGGCCCGATCGGGCCGAGAATTCGCGACGGATCCGGACGCTCGCGGACGATCCCGCGACCCCGAGAGTCATCGGATCCGCCGTGCGGGGGTGCCGGACCTGCCCAAACCGATCGATCGCCCAGATCGACCCGAAAGCGAAGACCGTTCTCCCGCAACGCTTTCCGCGTCCTTCCCGGACGGCGTGCTCAATCACCGCGGTCTCCGGCCGTGATCCGCGAGGGCCTCGAACCGTCCGGGCGCGATTTGCCGACGGCCCGTGTCGACGGTCACGCTGTGGCTCGCCGCGAAGGTCGCGGCCTTGTGCACAAGAGGCGGTTCACTTGTTCGGGAATCCATCGCGACGTCGCCGGGTCTGCCTTCCGGAGGGCCCGGCGAGCGCGGAGTGGCGCGCTGGGGCGCCCTCCGTCCTGGTCATCGTGATCACGTTCGCCGTCGCCGTGGCGCTCACCGCGGCCGGTCACGATCTCCAGACGGTCGCCGCCACCACCGTCGTACTGCTCGGAGCCGGTGTGTCCGCCGCCCGGCGGCTGCGCTCCAGGTAGTCCCGTGCCCAGGCCGGCCGGCGGTCCCGGCGCGGAGTTCGGCGCACACCTGCGTCGGCTCCGCGTCAACAAGGGCCTGACCCAGGAACAGCTGGGGAAGTACGTGCACTATTCGAAGAGCCAGATCTCGCACGTCGAGTGCGGGGACCGGCTTCCCGTCGAGGCGGTGGCGCTCGGTCTCGACAGGGTCCTGGACGGACGCGGCCGGCTGCTCGCGGCTTGGCACGAGGCCCGGCCGGGGAGAGGCTCCCGTCCGCCGGCGGTGCGGCCGTGCTCATCGGAGCAGCCCGAAACGCCCGAGGTGACCGACACGGTCTCCTTCGCCGCCGCACTTCAGCATCTGAAGCTCGCCGCCGGGGTGTCCTACGGTGACCTCGCGAAGCACAGCGGGCTGCCGAAGGCGACTCTCCACGACCTGTGCCGAGGCAAGCGCGCGAGTCCGCCGTCCACCCACACGGTGACGGCGTTCCTGGTCGCCGTCGGTGTCACGGGGGAGGACCTCGCCGGGTGGCTCGACACGCTGGCCCGTATCCGGGTCCCGGCCTGGGGCCGGGATCGGCTCCGCCGCGGTGCCGAGAGCGGCGACCCCGCCGCGATGCACCGCTACGCCGAACACCTGCGCGAGATCGGTGAGACCGCCGGGGCCGAGCGCTGGCGGCGCTCGGCCGCCGAGGCGGGGTCCGTCGAGGCGATGATCGAGCTGGGGACCGCCCACCGCAGGGCCGCGGAACTGGACGCGGCGGCGTCCTGGTGGCTGCGCGCGGCCTCGGCGGGTGATGCCACGGCGATGAACTACCTCGCGCTGCTGGCGGCCAACCGAGACGACGCGCAGCTGGCCGAGCACTGGTATCGGGCGTCGGCCGAGGCGGGAAGCGTGGAGGCCATGCACAATCTGGCCCTCATCCTCGACGATCGCAACGAACCGGAGGCGGCCGAGCGGTGGTATCTGATGGCCGCGCGGGCGGGCGATGACGGCGCCATGGAGAACCTCGCCGCCATCTACCGTGCCCGCGGCGACCTGCCGAAGGCGGGAATCATGAAGAGCCTGGCGCAACGGCGCCGGGCCGAGGGGTGAGCGCGGGGATCCGTTCGGGATCCCCGCACCGCCTCACCTCCGCGTGTCGTTCACGCACCGCAGCACCGGAGCCGCCGTGAACGCCCCGGCGTCGAGCCCTTCCGGCCCGGACACGGTGAAGGTCACCGACTCCCCCGGCAGCAACGTGACCAGGGCTTTGTCCACTGTGGCCGCCGGGTCGACGCGGTCGGGGAACAGCGTGAGGTCCCGCAGCAGGGACCTCGCCGTGACGCGCACGGCGTAGCCGCCGGTCATCGGCTCGGCGACGGCCTCGAAGTCGGCCTCCGGGTAGGCCAGATCCCTGTCCCGGCCGAAGAACCACCACGCCCGGCGCCCGTCGGCCTCGGCGAGCAGGAGTTCGGCGCGGTCGTAGTCGGGTGTCGTGAGTTCGGCCGGTAGGTCGACGCGGGCCGAGCCGTGGGCTTCGGCGTCGAGGGTCGCGCTGTGTTTGGCCAGGACGCGCCCGTCGAAGGACAGCCGCGTCACCTCGACCGGACCGTGCCATTCCGCGCCGGAATCGTTGAGGGCGAACAGGACCGGGACGCCGTCGCGCTCCCGCAAGGTCAGCAGCCGGTCGGCGTAGACGTCGCGGAGGGCGTACCAGAGCGGCTTGCGGCGGCCGTCGCCGTCGATCGCCGCCCAGGACGTGACCGGCCAGCAGTCGTTGAGCTGCCACATGATCGTTCCCGTGCAGACCGGGCGCAGGGAACGGAAGTGGGAGATGCCCAGCGACAGCGCGCGCGCCTGGTTGAGCTGGGTGAGCCAGTGCCAGTCGTCGAAGTCGGCCGGTTCGCCGAAGTGGGCGTCGAGTCCGCGCTTCAGCTTCAGGTCGCCGTCGGCGGCCTTCTGGTGGTGGGCCATGCCGGGCGAGTCGGGCGCCAGCGTCTCGTCCGACAGGGCACGGCGGAGCGTCGCGTACGCCGGTGGCGCCTGGTAGCCGAACTCGGCGGCGAAACGCGGGGTGTAGGTCAGATAGTGGGTGTAGTCATGGGTGTTCCACACGTCCCAGATGTGCATGTTGCCGTGCGCGGGATCGTTGGGGTGCAGGTCGTCCGAGCCCGACCAGGGACTGCCGGGCCAGTAGGGCCGCGCCGGATCCAGTTCCTCCACAATGGACGGCAGGGTCTCGAAGTAGTACCCGGCGCCCCAGGTCCGCTCGCCCAGCTCGTCCTTCCAGCCCCAGTCCTCATGGCCCCAGATGTTCTCGTTGTTCCCGGTCCACAGCACCAGACTGGGGTGCGAGGCGAGCCGAACAACGTTGTCGCGGGCCTCGGCCTCGACGTGCCCGGCGATCGGCTCCTCCTCCGGGTAGGCCGCGCAGGCGAAGAGGAAGTCCTGTCCCACCAGCAGTCCCAGCTCGTCGGCGAGCTCGTAGAAGTCCTCCGACTCGTAGATCCCGCCGCCCCAGACGCGCAGGAAGTTGACGTTGGCGTCGACGGCCTGGGCGAAACGCCCGGCGAGGCGTTCGCGGGTGATGCCGGCGACGAAGACGTCGTCGGGGATCCAGTTGACTCCGCGAACCCAGATGGGGCGGCCGTTGATCTCGACGGTGTAGCGCCGGCCGTGCTCGTCGGGGGCGGTGTCGAGGCGCACGGTCCGGAAACCGACGCGGCGGGACCAGGTGTCGTGGACGGTGCCGTCGGCGCCGAGCAGTTCGACGTCGAGCTCGTAGAGGGGCTGGGCGCCGTAGCCGCGCGGCCACCACAGCTCGGGCTCGGGCACACCGAGTTCGACGGTGAACTCGCCGTCGGCGACGGGTACCTCCACGCGCTGACCGGCGATCCGGGCGGCGACGGTGAGCGGTCCGGCGGTGCCGCCGTCGGCGATGACGTGCACCCGGACCTTGCCGACGCCGTCCTCGACGGTCACCAGTGGACGGACGCGCGCCAGCCGCGCGGTCCACTCGTGCAGGCCGATGGGCCGCCAGATGCCCGCGGTGACCAGGGTCGGGCCCCAGTCCCAGCCGAAGTTGCAGGCGTTCTTGCGGATGAAGCCGAAGGGCTCGGGGTAGGCGTTGGGCCGGTCGCCGAGGAAGTCGCGGGTGCGTTCGGCGTAGCCGTAGGCGGAGTCGAAGCGCACGGCCAGCCGGTTCTCCCCTTCCCGCAGCAGGTGGCGGACCGGGAAACGGTGCGCCACGTGCATGTTGGAGGTGCGGCCGGCCTCGACGTCGTTGACGGTGATCGTGGCGACGGTGTCGAGTCCTTCGCACACCAGGTCGGTGCCGGTGTCCGTGCCGGGCGACCAGTCGAAGGCGGTCTCGTAGACCCAGCCCGCGCGGCCGATCCAGGCCAGGTGCGTCTCGTTGTCGTCGAGGTACGGGTCGTCGATCAGCCCGGCGGCGAGCAGATCGGTGTGCACGCAGCCGGGAACGGTCGCGGGCACCGTCGCGGGGGCGACGTTCTCCGGCACCGGCGAACCGAGGGCGGCGGTCAGCCGCCATCCGGTGTGCAACGGGGTGTGCTGGCTCAATGGATCTCCTTGGCTATGGTCGTCAACCTTTGATACCCGACAGCGTGATGCCCTTGGTGAAGTGCTTCTGGAACACGAAGAAGAAGATCACAGTCGGGAGCGAAGTGAGCAGTGAGGCGGCCATGACGACGCCCATGCCCTGCGGGTTCTGCGCGACCGAGGTGCTCAGTCTCGACAGCGCGACGGGCAGGTTGGCGAAGGAGTCGTCGTTGATGATGATCAGCGGCCACAGGAAGTTGTTCCACTCGGCGAGCGCGATGAAGATCGCCATGGCGGCCAGTGCGGGCCGCAGGAGGGGCAGCACGATGCGCCACCAGATGCGGAACTCGCCGGCTCCGTCGACGCGTCCGGCGTGCACGAGTTCGTCGGGGATGGAGCGCATGTACTGCACGAGGAAGAACAGTACGAAGGCCTTGGCGAGGGCGGGCACGATGTAGCCCTGGTAGGAGTCGAGCCAGCCGAGGTTGCGCACGATGAGGTAGTTCGGGATGAGGCTGACCTGCCAGGGGACCATCATCGAGGCGAGGACGACGAGGAAGATGATCCGGCGGCCCCTGATCTCCAGTTTGGTGAGCGCGTAGGCGGCCATGGCGGCCAGCAGTAGTGAGCCGATGGTGACGGCGGTGGTGACGAACAGCGAGTTGGCCATGAAGCGGAAGTAACCGCCGGGGAGTTCGGGCCAGCGCTGGAAGAGGCCGGCGACGTGGCCCGCGATCTGTTTCCCGGGTGTCCAGGACGGGTCGTGGAAGTTGTCGAAGGACGGGTCGGCGGGCAGGAAGCTCGGTGGGTTGCGGCTGAGTTCGGGGACCGGTTTGAAGGCGCCGATGACCATCCACCAGAAGGGGGCGAGCATGGTCACGGCGAGCAGGTAGAGGGGGACGCGGGCGATGGCGGCCCAGGGGAGGCGTCGGCTCATCACAGGTCCTTCAGGGTGCGGGACAGGCGCAGCTGGACGGTGCTGACGACGAAGATGACGATGAACAGGGTCCACGCGATCGCCGAGGCGAAGCCGAGTTCGAACTTCCCGAAGCCCATGTCGTAGAGGTACGGCACGATCATGAGGGCGCTGTCGAGGACGCCGCCGACGTTGCTGGCGGTGGTGCGGAAGACGACGTAGACGGCTTCGAAGACCTGGAAGGCGCCGATGAGGCTGGTGATGAGGACGTAGGTCGTCACCGGGCGCAGCAGGGGCAGCGTGATGTGCCAGAACTTCCGCCAGGCCGAGGCGCCGTCGATCTCGGCTTGTTCGTAGAGCTCTTCGGGGATGGCGTTGAGTCCGGCGACGAAGATGATCATGCCGTAGCCGGCGCCGCCCCACACGGAGATGAACACGAGGATGGGGACGGCCAGTTCGGGGGTGCTGAGCCAGGCGACGGAGTCGGCGCCGAACCAGGCGAGGACGGTGTTGGCCAGGCCGAAGTCCTCGACGTCGAAGATCCAGCCCCAGATCAGGAACAGCGCCATCGACGAGGTGACCGAGGGCAGGAAGAAGATCGTGCGCATGGTCTTGTCGCGCAGTCTCGTGGTGCGGAAGGCCAGGGCCAGCGCGAGGGCGAGAAGCGTGGTGAGACCTACGGAGAAGACGACGTAGAGGCTGGTGTTGCCCAGTGCCTTGCGGAAGCGGGCGTCGTCGGTCCACAGGCGCGTGAAGTTGTCGAGGCCGACGAGGTTCGGCGGTTTGATGCCGTTGAAGTCGGTGAAGGCGAGGTAGAGGGAGTTGAGCAGCGGCCAGACGAGGAAGGCCGCGAACAGCGCCAGGAACGGCGCCAGCATGAGGTAGCCGGGCAGGTTGCGGCGCAGGTGTGGGCGGCGTTTCGCTTTGGCGGCACGGATTCTGGGGGCCGACCGCACGGTGGCGTGCGGGGTCTCGGTCGTCGACATGGGACGCTCCAGGGGCGAAGGGGCCCGGCCCGCGCGGCCGGGCCCGCGGGGACCGGTCAGCCGGTCAGGTTCCGGGTCAGCAGCTCGGCGATCTCGCCGAGTTTCGCGGCGGGGTCGGCCTTGTTCAGCACGACTTCCTGGAGGAGCTTGTCGATGTCTGGGCTGCTGGCGTCCCAGCCCGGGCAGTTGGGCGGGCCTTCGGCGGTCTGGAGGGTGGTCTTCAGCGCGGTCTTGGCGGTGTCGGTGGTCTCCAGCCTGTCGACGAGTTCGGCGCGCGGGGAGATCCACAGGAATCCGTTGGCCTTCGCGGCCTGCTGGAGCGCGGCGACGGCCTCGTCGGTGTAGAAGTACTCGATGAAGTCGGCGGCCTGGGCCGGGTACTTCGTGTACGACATGGCGCCGAGGATGCGGCCGCCGATGAAGCTGCCGGCGCCGGCGGGACCGGACGGGAGAACCGACACGTCCCACTTGCCGACGAGGTCGGGGTGCGAGGCGTCGAGGCCGGAGAGGTTCCAGTTGCCGCCGTTGGCCATGACGATGTCGCCGGATTCGAGGCCGCTGGCCAGGTCCGGTTCCTCGTTCGGGGCGCCGTGCACGCGGTGCAGGTCGGCCCAGTAGTTCAGGGCGGCGACGCCTTCGGGGCTGTTGACGGTGACGGTCTTGCAGTCGTCGGTGTACCAGTCGCCGCCCGCCTGCTTGAGGAAGTTGGTGTACTGCAGCCAGCTCAGGGTCGACCAGGTCATCACGAAGGGGCTGTCGTGGCCCTTCTGCTCGAAGTGGCCGATGGCGGCGGTCAGTTCCTCCCACGTCGTCGGCGGGGTGATGTTCTCGGCGGCGAGGAGGTCGCTGCGGTAGTAGAAGAGGTAGAGCGTCATGTCCATCGGGACGCCGTAGACGGCGCCGTCGGTCGCCTCGACCGACTTCCAGGAACCGGGCGCCACCTTCGGCTCGATCCTTTCGGGAACACCGAACTGGTTCAGGTCGAGCATCCCGCCGAGGGCGCCGAACTCGTTGCCCCACGACAGGCCGCCGGAGATGACGTCGGGCCCCTCCTGCGCGGTGGCCGCCGAGAGGATCTTGGCGTGCGAGTCAGCCCAGGCGACGGCCTGGATGTCGATGGTGGTGCCGGGATGGGCGGCGATGTAGAGGTCGGCGACGGCACGCAGAACGGCCACTTCCTCGTCACCGCCGGTGTTCCAGAAGACCAGGTGAGCCGGTTCAGAGGAATCGGCGGTGTCGGTCTGCGGCGTCGCGGTCGTGCACGCCGAAATGGCAAGGACTGTTGCGACCGAGAAGGCCGCGAGCAGGGTTCTTAATACTTTTCGGGTGGGGTTCACGCGGATCACGCCTTTCCGTCGAGCGGCTCGAACATCTACTGAACCGGATAAGTGAACCGACCGTAGGGCGACGGGACAACGATGTCAAGGACAAGGCGCCGCCATGTCGTTCCGGTGACGTCTGCGGAGTTCAGCCGCCCCGGCCGCATGGGGGTAGCGTTGTGCAGGCCCGAAACCGGTCGAGATCAACCGGTCAACCACCCTTCACCCCGCGGGGGATCGCACGTGATGAAGCGGCCCACGATCGCCGACATCGCCCGGCGCGCCGGCGTGTCCAAGGGCGCGGTGTCCTACGCGCTCAACGGCAGACCCGGCGTCTCGGCCGGTACGCGCCAGCGGATCCTGGCCATCGCCGAGGAGGTCGGCTGGCAGCCCAACAGCGCCGCCCGCGCGCTGTCCGGCTCCATGTCCAATGTGGTCGGTCTGGCGCTGTGCCGGCCGGCCCGCGTCCTGGGCATCGAGCCCTTCTTCATGGAACTGATCAGCGGACTGGAGGCCGAACTGTCCGCCCGCGACTATGGCCTGACCCTCCAGGTCGTCGCCGACGCCGACGCCGAACTGGCCGTGCATCGCCGCTGGTGGGCCGAACGCCGTGTGGACGGCGTACTCGTGTGCGACCTGCGCGTCGACGATCCGCGCGTCCCCGCGCTCGAAGAACTCGGACTCCCCGCCGTCGTGATCGGCGGCCCCGCCCACACCGGCGGCCTGCCCAGCGTCTGGCATGACGACGCCCAGCCGCTCGCCGAGACCGTCGAGTACCTGGCGGCCCTGGGCCACAGGCGGATCGCGCACGTCGCCGGGCTGCCCGAACTCCTGCACACGCGGGTGCGGACCGAGGCCTTCCACGACGTCACCACCCGCCTGGCGCTGCCCGAAGCCGTCACCGTCTCCTCCGACTACACCGGCGAGGCGGGCGCCCGGATCACCCGGCGGCTGCTCAGTTCACCGCGCCGGCCGACGGCGGTCATCTACGACAACGACGTCATGGCCATCGCCGGACTCGGTGTGGCGCAGGAACTCCGGCTCGACGTGCCCGGCGATCTGTCCATTGTGGCCTGGGACGATTCCCCGCTGTGCCAGCTGACGCACCCGGCGCTGACCGCGCTCGGGCGCGACATCCCCGCGTACGGGGCGATCGCGGCGAAACGGCTGCTCGCGGCGATCGCCGGGGAGGACGTCGGGGACCACCGCGACGTCCCCGCGCAACTGACGACAAGGGGAAGCACGGGGGCGCCGCGCTGAGGGCCGTTCCACCTCCGCGTGGCCCGAGCCGCGGGCCCCGCAACCGGTGGCGCCTTCCCCACGCCCCTACCCCTGTCCCATCTCCCAAACTGTCGCGTCCTGCGGGAACCGCGACACCGTCCACGCCTTCACTCGTCGCGGGCGCAAGCGGAACAGCCCTCCCGACGGGTCGGGGATCGGCCCCCGCGGGTACTTCGCGGTGTACTGCTCGACGACCTCGGCCCCGATCTCCGGCGGGATCACCGCGACGTCGGCCGCCTCTCCCTCGACGATGAGCACGTCCTCGGCGCTCTCCAGGTGCATCACGACCTCGGGGCGTTCGGCGAGATCGCGGGCCCAGCGGGCGGTGGGGATGCCGTCGAAGTACCAGACGTCACGGACCCAGGCGCCCCACAGCGGCACCGCGTGCGGTTTGCCGGCGGGGCCGGTCGTCGTCAGCCAGTAGTACCTGGCGGCCGCGAGGCGTTCGGCGAGGCCGCCCCAGTCGAGGGTCGGGTGCGACCCGGTGCTCTGCTCGTAGTGCTCGGGCATGCGCAAACGCGCTGAACGCGGCTCGGTCATTCCGCGACGCTAGACACCCGGTACGACAGCGGATCCGAACACGGAATGGCGTTGGGCCATACCGCCGTCACAGGTCGTGTGTCGTTGTCTACACTCAGTACCGGCGCGCGGCCACCTCGCGGGGTCGCTCGTTCACGCGGAACGCATTTGTCTCCCGTTTCCGCCACCGGGTGGGGGTCGCCTCAAGGCGGCCCCCACCGGGCTCTCAGCCCGAAAGGGTCAAGCGATGCCCTGGCGCTGCGCCAGCTGCGTCAGCTGCATCCGCAACGCCTCGACGAGGTCGCCCGGCTCCTCGTTCTGGACCGTGAAGCGCTGGTAGGCGTCATGTGCCGGGCTCAGCAGGCCGCCCTTGTCGTTGGCCTGCAACAACACGTCCGTGCTCAACTTGCCCGCCACGAAGGTCAACTCGACCTCGCGGAACCTGTCCTTGAACTCACCACCGGGCCAGTACTCGATCTCCTGGTAGAACGGCATGTGCGACCCCGGAATCGTCCCCGCCTCCAGGTCGGCGAGCTGAAGCACGAAACCCAGCTCCTCCATCGCCGCCATCACCGCGGCCTGGATCGGCAGCGGCTCAACGACCAGCGGGTCGAGGTCGCCCTTGTCGAAAGCGTTGTCCAAGGCCAGTTCCGTCGACACACCGAGCTTCATCGTCGGCAGCGGACGGCCGCCGACGGCGCTCAACGGCGTCTCCAGGGGAACCGGGATCGAAAACGCCACACTGTGCGTCGAGCCCTTCGCCAGCTGGAACGGACCAGACACCTGCGCGCGGTGGAAGTCGAAGGTCGACTGCTTGTCCTCACCCTTGTCGTCGAGCTCGACGATCGCGGTGAACTCGATGTTGATGCTCTCGACTTTCTGGTCGTTCTCCCCGCCGACGAAGGTGACCTCCCCGTTGAGAGTGGCTCCTGGTGTGACATTGGGGTCGGTCAGGACACTGTCGACGGTGACCCCCGCACCGAAGACCGCCTTGAGCTGACGCAAGACCACGGGGTGGTTCCTTTCATCGATCACGGAAGAGTGGCCACCAGCGTAACCGCGCTCCCAACAGGTGCATAGTGGACCGAGGTGTCAGGCCTCGACCCTTGCGCCATAAGCCATCGCGACGAGCGCCGCCTGCGCCAGATCGATCCGCGTGCCGGTGATGTCCAGGTCGCGCAGCGCGATCCCGGTGAGATCGGCGCCCCGCAGATCGGCCCCGCGCAGTTTGACGTTGTGCGCCCGCGCGTACGACAGGTCGGCGTCCCGCAGATCCGCGCCCGACAGGTCCGCCTCGGTCAGATCCGCCTCGCGCAGGCGCAGCCCGCGGAACTTCGCCTTCGACAGGTTCTGCTTGCGCAGCGACACATAAGACCAGTCCCCGCCGGCGATCCGGGCCGGCCGCAACTCACTCTCCACAAAGGACGTGCCCGTGAGCTTGCAGTCGTCGAAGACCGCGCCGAACAACACGCAGCGCCGGAACGTGCAGCCCAGGAACGCGCAACGCGTCAGCGTCGCCGAGTTCAACCGCAGCCCGGTGAACTCGCAACGCTCGAAGACGCATGAGGTGAACACCGCCTCGGTCGCGTCCACCTCGACGAACTCACAGTTCTCATAACGCTCCTTCGTCCGCTCCTCAAGGGCCCAGTCCTGATAGGCGATGCGTTCGTCGGTGAAGGTCATCACGACAGTCAACACGACCGCCCCGAGGACGATCGGGCGACGGACCGTCCCCGTCCCGTCCTCACGCCGTCCTCGCCCGGCGACCCCCACGAGCCGAGCACGCTCCGTCCTCTCCGGCCGGTGTACGCCACCGACCTGCGACGACACCACCGAAGGCGCCCCGGCACGGCGGATCCGGCGCGCGCCCGCTGACGCCCGCCACCGGTTCGGTTGATTTACACCGCTCGAAAACCTGGCTTACGCTCCGCACAGCGCCCCTCGCCCAGGGGCACTGCCCGCGACGGCGTCCGCCCCACCGGGCAGCCCACCACAGTGGAGGTCAGCGTTTCGTGTCCTCGAAAACTCTCCCGGGCCGTAAACCGGCCCTTTTAACCTTCGCGACCGCGGCGGTCACCGCCGCAGCGGTACTCAGCGGCGGCACGGCCGCGCTCGCCGAGAACGGCGCGCCCGAGCAGTTCAGCGCCGGCCGCTACATCGTCGAACTCTCCGCCGAACCCGTCGCCACCTACAACGGTGGCGTCAAAGGCTTCTCGGCCACCCAGGCCGAGGAAGGCGAACGCCTCGACACCGGCCTGGCCAAGGTCGACCGCTACCGCGACTACCTCGCCGACCTCCGCGGCGACGCGCTCGCCGAGGTCCCCGGCGCCGAGGTCCTGCGGACCTACGACACGGTCTTCAACGGCTTCACCGCCGAACTGTCCGGCGAGGAGGCGCTCGCGCTGTCGAAGGCACCGGGCGTCGTCAGCGTCTTCCCCGACGAAGAACTCAAGGCCGACACCGTCACGACCCCCGACTTCCTGGGACTGACCGGCTCCGGCGGTGTGTGGGAGCGGCAGTACGGCGGCGACGAGCACGCCGGTGAGGGCGTCATCGTCGGCATCCTCGACTCCGGTGTGTGGCCGGAGAACCCGTCCTTCGGCGCGCTTCCCGAGCCCCGCCCGGACCAGGACGTCATCGACGGCAAGTGGAACGGGACCTGCGACACCGGCGCCACCGGCGACCCGGCCAAGGACATCGAGTGCAACAACAAGGTCATCGGCGCGCGGTACTACCCGCCCGCGGTGATCCAGCCCGGTGACTTCCTCTCGCCGCGCGACCACAACGGTCACGGCTCGCACGTCGGCTCCACCGCCGCGGGCAACCACGGCGTCGAGGCGACGGTCTTCGGCAAGTCGCTCGGCAAGATCTCCGGTATGGCCCCGGCCGCGCGCCTGGCCTACTACAAGATCTGCTGGACCACCGCCGACGGCGGATGCACGGTCTCGTCGGCCAACGCCGTCGCCGCGATCGAGGACGCCGTCAACGACGGTGTCGACGTCATCAACTACTCCATCTCCGGTTCGACGAACGTCGCCTTCACCCCGCAGCAGCAGGCGTACTTCAACGCCGCCGCCGCCGGCGTGTTCGTGGCCAACTCGGCCGGAAACAGCGGTCCGGGCAGCACCGTCGCGCACAACACCCCGTGGGTGACCACGGTCGCGGCCAGCACCCACGGCCGCGTCTCGGAGTCGACGGTGACCCTCGGCAACGGAGCGACCTTCAAGGGCGCGAGCCTCACCGCCGGTCTGCCCAGTGCCCCGGTCGTGGCGTCGAAGAACATCGGGCTCCCGGGCGGCGGCAACGCCGAACTGTGCGCCGTCGGCTCCCTCGACCCGGCCAAGGCGGCCGGGAAGATCGTGGCCTGCGCGCGCGGCACGGTCAGCCGTGTCGACAAGGGCAAGGCCGTCCTCGCGGCCGGTGGTGTCGGGATGATCCTGTACAACCCCGATCCCGCCTCCGACGACGTCGTCCTCGACGCCCACGTCCTGCCGGCCGTGCACGTCAAGGCCGCCGCCGGCAGCGCGCTGCTGGCCTACATCGCCGGGACCGCGACGCCGACGGCGTCGCTCAGCTCGGCGGTCCCGTCGATGGTGCCCGCGCCGGAGATGGCCGCGTTCTCCTCGGCCGGCCCCGCGCTGGCCGCCGGAGGCGACCTGCTCAAGCCCGACATCACCGCTCCCGGCGTGGACGTCTACGCCGCGGTGGCTCCGCCCAACAACAACGGGCAGATGTTCGGCCCGAACAGCGGCACCTCGATGTCGAGCCCGCACATCGCGGGTCTGGCCGCGCTCGTGATCGGCAAGCACCCGGACTGGTCGCCGATGGCGGTCAAGTCCTCGCTGATGACCACGGCGACCCAGACCGACAACGCCGGCCGCCCGATCCAGCGCGGCGGGCACGACGCGACGGCCTTCGACTACGGAGCCGGGCACGTCAACGTCGGCAAGGCCTTCGACCCGGGCCTGGTCTACGACTCCGACGCCGTCGACTGGCTGCGCTGGGGTTGCGGAATCGGCGAACTCGCGCCGCGCTTCCCGGAGCTGTGCGCGGAGTTCGGCGCGCTCGACCCGACGCAGATGAACTACCCGTCGATCGCGATCGGCAACTTCGTACGCTCCGAGACGGTGACCCGCACGGTCACCAACGTCGCGAACCAGACCAGCACGTACTTCGCCACGACCGACGCCCCCGAGGGCACCAAGCTGACCGTCTCGCCGCAGTCGCTGACGCTGCGTCCCGGTCAGTCGGCGTCCTTCAAGGTGACGATCACCCGGACCACGGCGCCCCTGGGCGCCTACACCGAGGGTTCCTACACCTGGCGGGACATGCGCGGCCACGCCGTGCGCAGCCCCGTGGTGGTCAAGCCGGGCGCGCTGTCGGCACCGAAGTCGGTCGAGGGCAGCGGGTCCAGCGGTTCGCTGAACCTCAACGGCGTCAGCGGTTACACCGGGACGCTCTCGGCGACGGTGACGGGCCTGGCCCCGGTCGTGACGACCCCGCTCGCCCTGAGCAACCCCGACGGGAGCAACTTCCCGACGGGCGCCCCGGCCGAGAACGCCCACGTCAAGAAGGTCGAGACTGCGGTCCCGGCCGGCGCGACGGGCTCGTTCAACACCTACGACGCCGACTACGCCTCGGGCACCGACCTGGACCTGTTCTTCTACCGTAAGAACGCCAACGGGTCGCTGACCTACCTGGGCGCTTCGGCGGGGACGACCGCGCAGGAGGGCGCCACGCTTCCCGGCGGGGCGACCTACGTCGTGTACGTCGACCTGTTCGCCTCCCCGTCGAACCTGCCGGTGACGGCGAAGCTGCACACGCTGGCGCTCGGCGGTGACGCCGGGAACCTGGTGATGAGCAGGCCTTCGCAGCCGGTCAAGGTCGACCAGGCGTACACGCTGACCGGGACCTGGAGCGGCCTGACGGCCGGTCTGGAGTACCGGGGCATCGTGACGTACCGGGACGCGACCGGTGCGGTGCTGGGTACGACGACCGTGGTGATCCGGGCCTAACGGCCCAGAGCAGTCCACAGGGGACCGGGTCGCGCCTTCGGGTGCGGCCCGGTTTTCGGTGTGGAGGGCCGGCGGCGGGGTCGCGGGATACGCGCGCCATCTCGGTGCCCCACCGCTCTGACCCGCCACGCCCGACATCCCCTAGCCGATGATGTGCTCGGCCCTCTCCGCGTAGTGACACGCGCTCAGGTGCGGATCCGCCTCCCGCTCGATCAGCGCCGGTGTCTCCTGCGCGCACAGGTCGGTCGCCTTCCAGCACCGGGTCCGGAAGCGGCATCCGGACGGCGGGTTCGCCGGTGACGGCACATCCCCCGACAGCCGGATGATCTGCCGGTGTTCGCGCGCGTCGGGGTCCGGTACGGGCACGGCCGACAGCAGCGCCTGCGTGTACGGATGTGTGGCCCGGGAGTAGATCTCGTCCTCGGTGCCGAGTTCGACGATCCGCCCGAGGTACATGACGGCGACGCGGTCGCAGATGTGCCGGACGACGGACAGGTCGTGGGCGATGAAGATGTAGGAGAGCCCGAGCTCGGCTTGGAGCTTCTCCAGCAGGTTGATGACCTGCGCCTGGATCGAAACGTCCAGAGCCGACACGGGTTCGTCGCAGATGATGATCTCGGGGTTCAGTGCGAGCGCGCGGGCGATGCCGACCCGCTGTCGCTGTCCGCCGGAGAACTGGTGCGGGTACCTGTTGATGTGTTCGGGGTTGAGCCCGACCACGTCGAGGAGTTCGCGGACCCGTGATTCGCGTGCCTTGTCGTTCCCGCCGACGCCGTGGATGACCAGCGGTTCGGCGATGATGTCGCCGACGGTCATGCGCGGGTTCAGCGACGTGTACGGATCCTGCATCACCATCTGCACCTGGCGGCGGAGCCTGCGGAGTTCGCCGCCTTTGGCGGCGACGATGTCGCGCCCGTCGTAGATCGCGGTTCCGGCGGTCGCGGTCTCCAGTCGCATCAGCAGTTTCGCGAGTGTCGACTTGCCGCAGCCCGATTCGCCGACGACCCCGAGCGTCTCTCCCTTGTGCAGGACGAAGTCGACGCCGTCGACGGCCTTGACGTCGCCGATCTTGCTGCGGAAGAGGATCCCGCGGGTGATGGGGAAGTACTTGACCATCCCGTTGACGGTGAGGATCGGTTCGCCGAGACCCGGCCGGGCGACCGCGGTCGCCCCCGTCTGCGTCGTCACAGCTCGGGCTCCTTCCGGGTGGGCTCCAGCTCGCCGGCCAGGAGCTCGCGGGCGAAGTGGCAGGCCGACTGGCGCCCGCCGAGGTCGAGTGAGGGCGGCACCTCGGAACGGCACACGTCCCGCACGAAGCGGCATCGCGGGTGGAACGGGCAGCCCGAGGGGATCTTCGTCAGGTTCGGCGGGAGCCCCGGGATGGTGCGCAGGGTCTTGCCCTTGTCGTCGAGACGCGGGATCGAGTTGAGCAGTCCGAGCGTGTAGGGGTGCGCGGGACTGCGGTACAGGGCGTGCACGTCGGCGTGTTCGATGATCCGGCCGGCGTACATCACGGCGATGCGGTCGGCGACGTCGGCGACGACGCCGAGGTCGTGGGTGATGAGGATCATCGCGGTGTTCATCTCGCGCCGCAGTTCCCCGAGCAGGTCCATGATCTGGGCCTGCACGGTCACGTCGAGGGCCGTGGTCGGCTCGTCGGCGATGACGACGTTCGGCTGCTGGGCGAGGGCCATGGCGATCATGACGCGTTGCCGCATGCCGCCGGAGAACTGGTGCGGGTAGGACTTCAGCCGCTCGCGCGCGGCCGGGATGTTCACCAGTTCCATCAGTTCGACGGCCCGTTCCAGGGCGTCCTTCTTGGACAGTCCTTCGCGCTTGCGCAGGGCCTCGGAGATCTGCCAGCCGACGGTGAACACGGGGTTCAGGGCCGAGAGCGCGTCCTGGAAGATGATCGAGATCTCCCGGCCCCGCACGGCCCGCCGCTCGGCTTCGCCGACCTTGAGCAGATCCTTGCCCTGGTAGAGGATCCGGCCGCCGGTGACGAACCCGGGCGGACTGTCCAGGATGCCCATGATGGCCTGCGCGGTGACCGACTTGCCGGAGCCCGACTCCCCCAGCACGGCCAGGGTCTCGCCGGCGTCGAGGTGGTAGGAGACGCCGTTGATGACCTTGGCGACCCCTTCCCCGGTCCGGAACTCCACGTAGAGGTCGTCGACCTCCAGGAGGTGCCCGCCGCCGTCGTCGGGACCGGGCGAGCTCTCCTTCTCCACAATGGACTGCGAGTGTCTACCCATCTCATTCACCGCAACTTCGGGTCGAAGGCCTCGCGCACGGCGTCGCCGAGCATGATGAAGGCCAGCACGGTCAGGGCAAGGAACGTCGACGGGAACAGCACCGGCCCGAGCGCGTTGCGGACGCGGCCGGTGGCGTCGGCGATGTCGGCGCCCCAGGAGATCTCGCCTTTGAGGCCGATGCCGAGGAAGGACAGGGTCGCCTCGACGGAGATGAACGAGCCGAGGGCGATGGTGAGCACGACGATGACGGGGGCCATCGCGTTGGGCGCGATGTGGCGCATCATGATGCGTTTGTCGTTGGCGCCGAGCATGCGCGCGGCCTGCACGTAGTCCTGGCCTTTGGCCGAGATCACCGAGGAGCGCACGATCCGCGCCGGGCTCGTCCAGCCCAGCAGGGCCAGGGCGAGCACGACCGGCCAGACGCCGTCCAGCTCCACCGAGGAGAGGATGACGATCGCACCCAGCAGCAGCGGGATGCCCAGGACGATGTCGGTGACGCGGGCGATGACCGCGTCGGCCCAGCCGCCGTAGTAGCCGGCCAGCATGCCGAGGACGATCGCGATGACCGCCACGCCGATGACCGAGTACAGGCCGACCTGGAGTGAGGCCTTGGCGCCGTAGATGGTGCGCGCGTAGATGTCGCAGCCCTGGAGGTTGTAGCCGAACCAGGCCTCCGAGCTCGGCGGCTGGAGCGAGCGGCTCAGGTCGCAGGCGGCCGGGTCGGCGCCGGTGAACAGCGACGGCCAGACGGCCATGAGCACCAGGATCACGATGATGACCGCCGAGATGATGGCGATCGGGTTCTTGCGCAGGTCCCGCCACGCGTCGGAGGCGAGGGACCGCGCGCGGCCCGCGCCGGCCTCGCCTTCGGCGAGGGCGACCACGGAGTCGGCGGGCGGCAGTGCGTTCTGATCACTCATAGCGGATCCGAGGGTCGAGGACGGCGTACAGGACGTCGACGAGCAGGTTCATGAGCAGGTACACGATCACCAGCAGGCTGACGATCGTGACGACCGTCGGGCCGTCTTCGAGACCGATGGCCTTGGCCAGTTCGAAGCCGATGCCGGGGATGTTGAAGATCTTCTCGGTGACGATGGCGCCGCCCATGAGGCCGCCGAGTTCGATGCCGAGGAAGGTGATGACCGGGATGAGGGAGTTGCGCAGGACGTGCACGCCGACGACCCGGGATCGCTTGAGCCCTTTGGACTTGGCGGTGCGGACGTAGTCGGCGCGCAGGTTCTCGCCGACGGAGCTGCGGGTGAGCCGCACGGCCGTGGCCAGGGACAGCGAGCCGAGGACGAGCGCCGGGACGAGGTAGGCCAACAGCTTTCCCGATCCGCCGACGTTGGTGGTCCACAGCCCCCACTTGGCGCCGAAGAGGGCCAGGGTCGAACCGATGACGAACACCGGGATCGAGATGACGATGAGGGTCAGCAGCAGCACGACGGTGTCGAACACGCCCCCGCGTTTCATCGCCACGATCACGCCGAGGGTGATGCCGACGACGACGACGAAGATGAAGGCGATGAACGCGAGTTTCAGCGTGTAGGGCCAGGCCGTGGCGACGATCTGGCCGATGTCGCGGCCGGAGGTGTTGACGCCGAGGTCGAAGGTCAGCAGGTCCCTCATGTAGTAGAGGTACTGCACGATGAACGGCTGATCGAGGTGGAACTCCTGGATGAGCGCCTGCCGGACCGACGGGCTCAGCGGCTTCTCGCCGGCCAGCGCGGCGATCGGGTCGCCGCTGGCGGCGAACATGAGCCAGTACACCAGAAGCGTGGTGCCGAAGAAGGCGAGCACCATCTGGAGTAGTCGGCGGATGATGTAGCGGAACATCGCAGCCCCTCATGGGCCGGCGGGGCGGCCCCTCACGGTGTCCTTTGTGGACGGGGGCCGGGGCGGCGGACCGCCCCGGCCGTCCGCCTCAGGCGTTCTCGATCGCCAGCAGGTCGAGCTCGTAGAACAGGTCGATGGTGACGTTCTTGACCTTGTCGGAGTAGCCGAAGTTGTTACGGCCGAAGCGCATCGGCAGGACCGGGAGCTTCTCGGCGAGGACGTCCTCGGCGGCCTGGAAGTCCGGGAAGGACGCCTCGGCGGTCTCGGCGCCGAAGCCCTTCTTCAGCAGGTCGTCGAAGTTCTCGTCGCAGAAACCGGAGTAGTTCGGCTGCGGGATCGCGTTGCAGCTGTACAGCGGCTCCAGGTAGTTGTCCATCGTCGGGTAGTCGGGGATCCAGCCCTGACGGAAGAGGCCGACGGCCTCCTTCTTCGACAGCGAGGTCAGCAGGTCGGCGAACTTCGGCACCGGGTTGCCGGTGCAGGTCACGCCGAGGTTGGTGGCCAGCTGGTTGCAGGTGGCGTCGATCCACTCCTTGTGGCCGCCGTCGGCGTTGTAGCTGATCTGGATGGTGTCCTTCCCGCCGGCCGCGGTGTAGAGCGTCTTGGCCTCGGTCGGGTTGAACTGGCACCATTCGCCGCAGGAGTTCTCCCGGGCGCCGGGGAACTGCGGCGAGACCCACGAGGTGGCCGGGGTCTGCGAGCCCTGGAAGATCGTGTCGACGATCGCCGTGCGGTCGATGGCCATCGAGATCGCCTGGCGGATGCGGACGTCCTCGAACTCCTTCTGGTAGACCGGGAAGGCCAGGCCCTGGAAGGAGCCCGACGGGGTCTGCCCGAAGCGGTCGCCGAGGTCGCTCTTGGCGTTGCCGATCTGCGCGGTCGGGATGGTCTTGACGACGTCGAGGTTGCCGCCGACGACGTCGTTGTACTGGGCCCCGGCGTCCTGGTAGATCTTGAAGTCGACGCCCTTGATCTTCGGCTTGGTGCCGGTGTAGGCGTCCCAGGCCTCGACCGAGATCTGCTGGTCGTGCTCCCAGTTGCCCTTCATCTTGAAGGGGCCGTTGCCGATCGGCGAGTTCTGGAAGGCGGCCGTGTCGTCGAAGGCGACCGAGGGCAGCGGCAGGAAGTTGGTGTACCCGAGGGTGGTGTCGAAGGCCGCGTAGGGCGAGGCCAGAGTGACCTTGATGGTCAGGTCGTCGACCTTCTCCAGGCCCGACATCCGGTCAGTGGGCGGCGTGGAACCGTCGGTCGGGTTCAGCGCGGCGTAGCCGTCGATCTTGTTGTAGTAGGAGTTGAGGTCCTGGGCGTTGGGGCCGTAGGCGCCGTAGTTCCAGGAGTTGATGTAGCTGTCGGCGGTGACCTTCTCCCCGTTGTGGAAGGTGTAACCGTCCTTGAGCTTGATGGTCCAGACCTTGTTGGCCTCGCTGGGCTCGATCGACGCGGCCGCTTCGAGCTCGGTCTCAAGGTTGTCGTTGTATCGGACCAGGGGCGTGTAGAGCGCGGAGAGGACCTGGTGTCCCTCGGTCTCACCGACCGACGTCACCAGGAGGCTCTTCGGCTCACCGATGCCGACACTGATGAACCCCTCACCACTGCCGCCGCCGTCGTCCCCGCCGCCACAGCCCACGAGCACGGCCGCGGCGAGCGGCATGCTCACGAAGGCGCAAAGCGCGCGCTTCCCCATTGCGTCTCCCTATGCCTCGAAGTCGACCGGCCGGGGCCGCCAGGACGCGTGCGCGAACGGCCAGCCCAGGTCACATTGGCCACCATACGCGCTGATTTTTGAGAAATAGGTGATTCGTCCGCTTGAGGGCGACTCGCGTCGTCACGGACCCGTGACCGGCGGCGATCCCGCCTGGCGGGCATCCTCAGCACCGGATACCCGTGGGCGGTAAGGTCGTCCACATGAGAGGGGCGTACAGGTGTCGGGCGTATCCCGGCCCCGAGCAGGCGGCGATCCTTCCCCGCACGTTCGGGCGTGTGCGCGAGGTCTGGAACGCCTGGCGAAGATGAGCGCCCCGCTGAGCTTCACGTGGTCGTGGCCCGAGACCGGCCGCGACGGTATCGAGTCCCGCGCGGCCGATCTCGCGGTGACCTCCGGCGGCGAGCGCCTCACCGGCCCGGCGCGCCTGTCGCGGCACGAGCGGAAACCGGCCCGCCACCTGCGGCGGGCCGCGCACCGCCGCCCCGGTTCGCGCAACCGCGCGAAGGCCAGGGCGAAGACCGACCGCGCCCGCGGCCGCGCACGGCGCGCCCGCACCGACTTTCCGCAGCGCGCCTCCACCGGCCTCGTGCGCCGCTACGATCTGCTGGTCGTCGAAGAACTCGCGGTGACCGGCCCGCGCCCCAACCGCCGCTACGCCAAACGCCCTCCCGATACCGGGTGGCCGGCGTTTCGGTCGATGCTGGAGTACCAGGCCGCCAGGTGGGGCCGCCGGCTGATCACCGTCGACCGGTTCTTCCCCTCGTCACGAACCTGCTCCCACCGCGGGCACCTCCCGGCCCGCCCGGCCGACACGACCGGGCGCCGGACGTACCCTTCATGCCGCACCCCGCACGACAGGGACGTCGACGCGGCGAAGAACATCCTGGCCGAAGGACGTTCGGTTGCGGCCTGTGGAGCCGATATGGGACGGCGAGGGACACCCCTTCCGCGATCGGCCGTGAAGCAGGAACCCTCGCCCGCGAGGGTGAGAACCCTCCACTAGGTGGAGAGAAAGTCAAGACATGACCCAGTACCTGACCGTCCTCGGGATCGTCATCGTCGTGGTCGCCGTGTACGCGGCGTCACGCCGGATGGGGATCCTCGCCCCCATCCCCCTCATGATCACCGGCGTGATTCTGGGCCTCACGCCGTGGATCAACACCCCCGGCCTCGACCCCGAGCTGATCCTCTTCGGTTTCCTGCCGCCGCTGCTGTTCGTGGCCGCGCAGGAGTTCTCCGTACCGGCGTTCCGCCTGCACATGCGCCCGATCCTGCTGCTGGCCGTCGGGCTGGTGATCTTCACGTCCCTCGCCGTCGGTTTCGCGCTGCACGCCGTCATGCCCGAGATCCCGCTGTCGGCGGCGCTGGCACTGGGCGCGGTCGTCGGGCCGCCCGACGCGGTCTCGGCGATCGCCGTGGCGCGCAAGCTCGGGCTGCCGCGCAAGCTGGTGACCATCCTCGAAGGCGAGAGCCTGCTCAACGACGCGACCGCGCTGGTGCTGCTGCGCGTGGCCGTGGCCGCCGCGGTCGGCGAGGCCGTCGGCATCGGCGGGGTCGCCCTGACCGCCGCGCAGTCTGCCGGGGGCGGCCTGCTCGTCGGGCTGATCGCCGGGGTCGTCATCTCCTTCCTGCACCGGCGCACCCTGTACCCGCTGCTCGACAACGCCATCAGCCTCATCACGCCCTTCGCGGCCTACTACGCCGCCGAGCTCATCCACGGCTCCGGTGTGGTCGCGGTCGTCGTCACCGGCCTCTACGTCGGGCACCGGCTCCCGACGATGATGTCGGCGGCGTCGAGACTCCAGATGGCGGCCTTCTGGAAGATGGTCGTGTTCATGCTCGAAGGCGCGGTGTTCGTGCTGGTCGGGCTGCACATCAACCTCATCGTGCACGACCTCACCGAGCCCATCCACGTACTCATCGGACTGTCGGCGCTGGTCGTCGGCATCGTCATCGTCGCGCGCTTCCTGTGGATCATCCCGGCCAGCTACATGACCAGGCTGTTCCCCAACCGCGACCGCGACCGCGAGTCCCTCACCTACCCCATCGTGCTCAGCTGGGCCGGGATGCGCGGTGCCATCACCCTCGCGGCCGCGCTGACCCTGCCGCTGTACCTGTCCGACGGGGTCACGCCCTTCCCGCACCGGACCCTGCTCATCTGGCTCGCCTTCGTCACGATCATGGCGACCCTCCTGCTCCAGGGCACGACCCTGCCCACGCTGGTCCGCAAACTCAAGGTGAAACAGGACGACCCGAAGATGGACGCGCTCGCCGAGGCGGCCGTCCAGCACGAGGCCACGCGCGCCGCCCTCGTCCGGCTCGAACAGGAGATCACCGAACAGCCGGCACCGCAGGAGGTCGTGCAGCGACTGCGGCAGGGGGCGACGATCCGCGCCAACCACGCCTGGGAGCGGCTCGGGCCCGAGGAGATCGAGACGCCCTCGGACAGCTATCGGCGGCTGCGGCACGCGATGCTCGACACCGAGCGGGGCGTGTTCGTCTCCGCCCGCGACGAGGGCCGCATCCCCGACGAGGTCCTGACCCGCGTCCAGCGCGACATGGACCTGGAGGAGTCCCTGCTCGGGCGGGAACACGGATAGCCCTCGCGGAGTTACGGTGATCTCGTGGCGGCGACGCCACGGTCGGGCGCACACGAGGAGCATCCATGAACTGCACGCACCTGGACCACGCCGGGGACATGCCGCTGCCCGCGGAACTGTTCTGCGCCCGCTGCGTCGAGGCGGGCCAGCACGACTGGGTGCACCTGCGGATGTGCCTCGAATGCGGGAACGTGGCGTGCTGCGACTCCTCTTCGGCCCAGCACGCCACCGCCCACTTCAAGGAGACCGGCCACCCGGTCATGCGCTCGGCCGAGCCGGGCGAGGAGTGGCGCTGGTGCTACGTCGACGAGGTCCTCGGCTGAGCTAGCCGAGGGCCGCGGTCACCAGGCGCAGAAGCTCGTCGTGGACGTGACCGTTGCTGTACAGGCCGGCGTGGAGGTCGACGCGGGTCCCGCCCGACAGGTCGCTGAAACGGCCGCCGGCCTCCTCGACGATCGGCACGACGGCGGCGTGGTCCCAGGCCCCGCCGCCGAGCAGGACGTAGGCGTCGAGCAGGCCCTCGGCGACCATCAGGCCGCCGTGCACGTTGCCGGTCGCCTCCCGCAGCGAGTCGCCCTCCTCACGCGTCGGGCGCAGGACGGCGGCGGCCGCGCTCAGGGCGTCGACGACCGGGCGGCGGTCGGCGGACACGCGGTGGGCGACGGGCCACATCGCGATCGCCGACTTGTCCAGCGTCGCCGTCGAGGTCACGCCGAGGCGCTTGGCCTCTCCCCCGTTCGGGGCCGTCCAGGCGCCTTCGCCGACGGCCGCCCACCAGCGTCGCGCGAGGGCGGGCGCCGAGGCGAGACCGACGGTGACCACGCCGTCGTCCTGCAGGCCGATGAGGGTGCTCCAGGCGTCCTTCTTGCCGATGAAGTGCGAGGTCCCGTCGATCGGGTCGATGATCCAGTGGCGCGAACCGGGACCGTCGTCGGTGCCGAACTCCTCGCCGATGACGAGGTCGGTGGGACGTACGGAGGCCAGCTCGTCGCGCAAGACCCGCTCGACCTCCCGGTCGGCGAGCGTCACGGGCGAACCGTCGGGCTTGGTCACGGTCCCGAGGTCCTCGCCGTCGTAGTAGCGCATGGAGATCGGGTCGGCGAGATCGGCGAGGCGGCGGGCGATGGCGAGATCATCGGCATAGGTCATGCCTTGCCACTCTAGGGTCGTCACTCTTCGGCGTCGGACGCGCGCTGTGGGAGGATGCGGCCATGCAGCTCCTTGACGGTAAGGCCACCGCCGCGGCCATCAAAGACGAACTGACGATCCGGGTCAAGGCCCTGGCCACCAAGGGGGTCACGCCCGGTCTGGCGACCGTTCTGGTCGGCGACGACCCCGCCTCGAAGGTGTACGTGGCCAGCAAGCACCGCGACTGCGCGGCCGTCGGGATCCACTCGGTGCAAAAGCAGCTGCCCGCCGACGCGACCTTCCCGCAGATCGCCGAGGTCATCGACGAGCTCAACGCCGACGACGCCATTCACGGTTACATCGTTCAGCTGCCGCTGCCCGC
Organism: Phytomonospora endophytica; assembly: GCF_014202425.1. Taxonomy (GTDB): domain Bacteria; phylum Actinomycetota; class Actinomycetes; order Mycobacteriales; family Micromonosporaceae; genus Phytomonospora; species Phytomonospora endophytica. Next base: position 231,089 of record NZ_JACHGT010000009.1, read on the forward strand.
CGGGATCAGCCAGCAGGCCGTGCTGGAGCGCATCGACCCCGACAAGGACGCCGACGGCCTCCACCCCGTCAGCCTCGGCCGGCTCGTGCTCGGCGAGCAGGGCGCGCTGCCGTGCACGCCGCGCGGGATCGTCGAGCTGCTGCGCCGCTACGACGTGCCCCTCAACGGCGCCGAGGTCGTCGTCATCGGGCGCGGCATCACCGTCGGGCGCCCGCTCGGGCTGCTGCTGACCCGTCGCAGCGAGAACGCGACCGTCGTCCTCTGCCACACCGGAACGCGCGACCTGGCCGAGCACACCCGCCGCGCCGACATCATCGTCGTCGCCGCCGGCAAGGCCGGGCTGCTCACGCCCGACATGGTCCGGCCCGGGGCCGCCGTGCTCGACGTCGGCGTGACCCGCGAGGTCCAGGCCGACGGCAAGGCCAGGATCCTCGGCGACGTCGCACCCGAGGTCGCCGCCGTCGCCGGTCACCTCGCGCCCATGCCCGGCGGGGTCGGGCCGATGACGCGCGCGATGCTGCTGACGAACGTCGTGGAGCGCGCCGAACAGCTCGCGTGAGATCCGCGACCTCCCACGCCTACCCGACGGGCTCGGGCGCCGGGCGTGCGCGTAGGTTCGCCTTAACGACCTGTCAAGGGACTCAAAGGAGCAGCCAGAATGGGCAAGAAGGTCACCGTCGTCGGCGCCGGTTTCTACGGCTCCACCACGGCGCAGCGGCTGGCGGAGTACGACGTCTTCGAGACCGTCGTGCTGGTGGACGTAGTCGACGGCAAGCCGGAGGGTCTGGCGCTGGACCTGAACCAGTCGCGGCCGATCGAGGGCTTCGAGACCCAGGTCATCGGCAAGACCGTCGGCACCGACGGGTCGGGCTACGAGGTCATCGAGGGCTCCGACGTCGTCATCATCACGGCCGGTTTCCCGCGTAAGCCGGGCATGAGCCGGATGGACCTCCTGGAGAAGAACGCCGGGATCGTCCGCCCCGTGTCGGAGAACGTCGCGAAGTACGCGCCGAACGCCGTGATCATCGTGGTCACCAACCCGCTCGACGAGATGACCGCGCTGGCGCAGATCGCCTCGCAGCTGCCCAAGCAGCGCGTCCTCGGGCAGGCGGGCATGCTCGACACCGCGCGCTTCAGCCACTTCGTGGCCGAGGCCGCCGGCGTCCCGATCGCCGCGGTCAAGACCCTGACCCTCGGCTCGCACGGCGACACCATGGTGCCCGTGCCGTCCGCGTGCACCGTCGACGGCAAGCCGCTGTCGGACGTGCTGTCGGCCGAGAAGATCGAGGAGCTCGTCGTGCGCACGCGCAACGGCGGTGCCGAGGTCGTCGCACTGCTCAAGACCGGCTCGGCGTACTACGCGCCCTCGGCCGCCGCGGCCCGCATGGCCAAGGCCGTCGCCGAGGACTCCGGCGCGGTCATGCCGGTCTGTGCGTGGGTCGACGGCGAGTACGGCATCGAAGGCGTCTACCTGGGCGTCGAGGCCGAGCTGGGCGCCGTGGGCGTGCGCAAGGTCGTCGAGACCTCGCTGACCGACACCGAGCTCGCCGGGCTCAAGGAGGCCGCCGAGGCCGTCCGCGCCAAGCAGGCTGACGTCGCGAGCATGTAGTCGGGTAGGGAACGCCCGCACCGAGGTGCGGGATTCACCGGTCGTCGCGAGGCCGGTGGTGGTTCGGCAGACGTCCGGCCGGGATTTCCGGCCGGACGTTTTTCGTGGTCGTCGGACTGCTCGACTTCCGGACCGGCCGCTTCCCGGACGCGGCTCGGAGCCGAACTCCCCCACTCACATCGACGCCTTTCGACTTACGCGGAGTTAACACCCTGGGTGCGAACATCCTCGTATGGCCCTAAACATCCGCTTTGTCATCACGCGTCCGTCCCGGATCCGCCGCGGCTCCCGCCCGCGGATCCGCGGGCCGCCCCTGCGCGCGGCCGTCCCCGCCCTTCCCCACGGCCTCCGCACCCGCGACGGCGAAGCGCGTCAGGAACTCGCGGAGCGCGTCCATCCCCTCGGGCGCGTCGGTGTCGCCGTCGGTCATGAGGTGCGCGAGGTTCGGCATCACCGTCGGCCAGCCCGCGATCGCCACCAGCGTCAGGAACAGCCGCTGCGCCTCGCCCATGTCGGTGAGTCCCAGCTGCGCGGCCATGTCCTCGATGCGCGCGCGGTAGAAGGCGCGGCGTTCGGCGTCGGCGACGAGGTCGCGGTTGCCCATCTCCAGTGACTCCCACATGAAGATGCGCATGAGGCTGGGGTCGCGGCGGTGGAACTCGAAGACGCGGCGGACGAAGTCGCCGACGTTCTCGCCCTCGGCGATCTCCAGCGGCGTCGCCGCGCGGATCTGCTGGAGCGCCATCTCCAGCACGATGTCGTACAACTTCTCCTTGCTCCCGAAGTACGCGTAGATCCGCTCCTTGTTGGCCCCGGCCTCGCGCGCGATCCGGTCGACCCGTGCGCCGGCGAGACCGTGCGCGGCGAACTCGCGGCGGGCGGCGTCGAGGAGTCGCCCGCGCGTCGCTTCGGGGTTGCGTGACATGCATGACAGCTTAGCCGGTTGCCAACCAACTAGTTGGTTGGTTAGCGTGTGCACATGACAACGGCCACCCTCCACCGACCGGCCCGGACCGCGCGGGCCGTCCCGGCCGCCACCCGCCTCCTCCCCACGATCCTCGTCCTCGCGCCGACGGCCCTCCTCGCGACCGGCCAGCTCTACCTCGGCATCCCGCTCGTCCCCGCCGTCGCCGCCGACTGGCAGGCCACGCCCGCCGCCGCCCTGAGCGCGCTGACCACCTTCGGCCTCGGCTACGCCACCGGCGTCCTCGTCTTCGGTCTCCTCGTCGACCGGCTCGGCGCCCGGCGGGTCATGACCTACGGCCTGCTCGCCGCCGCCCTGGCGACCGCGGCCGTCACGTTCGCCGGCGACCTGACCGGCGCCTATGTCCTGCGCGGGGTCCAGGGCTTCGCCGTCGGCGCCTTCCCGCCCGCCGCTTTCGCCTACATCGGCGCGACGGTTCCCATGGCGCGCAAGGGACTGGTGTTCTCCTGCCTGACCGGCGGCTTCCTGGCGGCGGGCGGACTCGCCCAGCTCGCCGGACAGGGCGTGGTCGCCGTGACCGACTGGCGGACCGCTTTCCTCGGCGGGGCCGCGCTCATGCTCGCCGCCGCGGTCGCGGTCCGGCTCGTCTTGCGGCCGGATCCGGTGCGCACCAAGGACTCGGCGCCCGCGCGCTTGAAGGTCACCGGACGACTGACCGGACTGTACGCGGCGGCCTTCACGCTGCTCGTCGGCTTCGTGACCGTCTACACCGGACTCCAGCTCTCCGGCGACGTCGATCCCGGATCGCTGCCCTGGCTGCGTCTGAGCGCCGTTCCGGCGGTAGTGGTCGTGCCGTTCCTCATCGGACGGTCGCGGATGACACCGACGAGGCGCGCGGCGATCGGGCTGGCCGTGGTCGCCGTCGTGACCGCGATCCTCGCCTTCGTCACCGCACCGACCGTCGTGCTGGCCGCGCTGCTGTTCGTCCTCACGCTCGCCGTCGCGACCTCCGCGCCGAGTCTCGCCGAGGCCGTCGGCACCGAATCGGGACCCGCCCGCGCCTTCGGGGCCGGGATCTTCAACGCCTGCCTGCTCACCGGCGCGAGCGTCGCCGGACCGGTCGCGTCCACTCTCGACGGACGGACCACCTCGATCCTCGTCGCCGCCGCCGTCACCGCCCTCGGGGCGTCGGCCGCGTTTTCCGCCCATCGCAACCACATCCGAAGGGAACACCCATGAGCGACACGCGCCAGACCGTCGAGACCTTCCTCGCCGGCCTCGGAAAAGGGGACATCGACGGGGTGCTCGGCCTCTGCGCCGACCCGATCGACATGGCCGTGCACGGATCGCCGCTCGTTCCGTGGCTGGGCAGGCGAAGCAGCCACATCCAGGTCGCCGAGTTCTTCAACCTGATCCACAACCTCTGCACGCCCGAACGCTTCGAGATCGAGACGATCGTCGTCGACGGCGACGAGGCCGTCGTCCTCGGCGACTTCCGCTACCTGGTCAACGAGACCGGAAAGAACTTCGACTCGACGTTCGCCCTGCGCCTGACGGTGACCGGCGGCCGCGTCACCAGGTACCACATGCACGAGGACTCCTACGCGATCCACCTCGCCTTCGGCGGAGACGGCGAACCCGGAGTCTGACCCCCAGACGAGCGCGGCACCCCCGGCCAGGTGTCACCGGGGGTGCCGCGTTCTCCGCGAACGGGGACGTTCGAACCCAGAGTGTCAACTCCGCGCAGGCCGAAAGATGTCGATCCCGGCCCGGCCAACGCCCTACGTCGCCACCTGCACCGGCTCCGGCGGCTCACCGCGCCGGGTCATCAGCGCGCGCCCGACCGGCAGCCGCTGCGGCGCGACACCATTGGCCAGCCGCCCTTCCATCCGGTCGCCGGAGAACATCATGGTCGGCGGCGACATGTCCGACAGCGTCTGCAGGAACGGCTCGTACAGCGCCCGCGAGGCACCACCGGTCCGGCGCGCCACGATCACGTGGAACCCGAGGTCGCGCCCCTGCGGGATGAACTCGATCAGCGGCGCCAGCGGGTTCCCGTTCGCCGAGGCGACCAGGTCGTAGTCGTCGACGATCAGGAAGACCTCATATCCCTTCCACCACGAACGATCCCGCAGCTGCTTCGGCGTCACGTCCGGCCCCGGGAGGCGGGCGCGCAGCCCGTTGGCGAGCTCCTGCGCGTTCTGCGCCGTGTGCGCCGCCGAGGTGCAGTAGGTCAGCTCGTACTCGGGCGGCACCTCTTCGAGGTGCGTGCGACGGAAGTCGACCATCATGACGCCGACGTCGCCGACGGGCCGGCGGATCACCTGGCCGATGATCGTCCGCAGCAGCGTCGACTTGCCGGTCTGCGGATCCCCGTAGACGACCAGGTGCGGGTCGACGTCGAAGTCGATGCGCGCCGGGCCGAGATCCCTTTCGGACAGTCCGACGACCGGCAGCATCCCGAAGGGGTCCTCGGCGTCGTCGGCGACGTAGCTCGGCACGAGCTCGCCGATCTCGACGTGCGAGGGCAGGACGCGCACCTGTGGGACCGGTGGCTGCGGCCAGCGCCCGCTGACTTCCCTGGCCAGCTGGGCGATCGCGGCCGGGAGGTCCTCGGATTCGGTGACGCCGTCGATGCGCGGCAGCGCGACGTGGCCGTACTGCTCGTCCGACCACAGTAGACGGCCGGGGACCTCCTTCGGGAGCGCCTCGGCGAGCTTGCGGTCGATGCCGGAGTCGAAGGGGTCGGACAGGCGAAGTTCGACGCGGCCGCCGATCGAGGCCGTCAGGCGGGTGCGGATCTGCGTCGAGTTCACCGCCGTCAGCACGGTGTGCACGCCGAGGGCCGGGCCGCGGCCGACGATCTCCATCAGCGGGTCTTCGAGTTCGAAGTCCACCTCGCGCAGCGCGCCCCAGCCGTCGATGACGAACACGACGTCGCCGGCGATCTCCGGCGGGATCTCACCGGCCGCGCGCGCCTTGCGCAGGCGGGCCGGGGAGTCGAGGCCGTATCGCTGCATGGCGGCTTCGCGGATGTCCAGCTGCGCCTTCACATCGGCGATCACGCGACGCATCAGTTCCGGCTCGGAGCGGCCCGCGACGGCCGCGACGTGCGGCAGCGCGGCGAGGGGCGCGAGCGCGCCGCCGCCGTAGTCGACGATGTAGCAGGCGATCTGGCCGGGTTCGTAGCGCAGCGCGAGGCCGGAGATGAGGGTGCGGATCAGCGTCGACTTGCCCGAGACCGGGGCGCCGTAGACGGCGAGGTTGGCGTCGGAACCGGTCAGGTCCCATTCGAGGGGCTTCTGCCGCTGGTCGCGCGGGGCGTCGTGCAGACCGAGGATCGCGGTGACCTTCAGGGGATCGGTGACGGGGTCGAGTGCGCCCGGGACCGCGTCGAGGGTCATCGCGTCCGGCAGCGGCGGCAGCCAGACCGGCCGCACGGGTGCGGCCTCGGTGGAGGAGAGCCGGTCGACGAGGACCTGCAGGACGGTGCGCTCCTCGGGGGCGGCGTGGCCGCCGTGACCGGACGAGCCGTCGGGCGCGATCGCCGCCAGCGCTTGGGAGACGCCCATCAGGGGCGCGGCCGGCGGCGGCCACGGCAGTACCGGCAGGCGCTCCTCGCTGTCCTCGCGCGGCGGCTGGTAGGCGCCGGAGACCATGGCGGCCTTGAAACGGGTGAACACCGAGGTGTCCACCTTCAGGTAGCCGGAGCCCGGCTCGGGCGGCAGGCGGTAGGCGTCGGGGACGCCGATCGCGTCGCGGCTCTCGCCTTCGGAGAAGGTCCGCAGGCCGATCCGGTACGACAGGTGCGATTCCAGGCCGCGGATCGCGCCGCCTTCGAGTCGCTGCGTGGCCAGCAGGAGGTGGACGCCGATGGAGCGGCCGATGCGGCCGACGGCGACGAAGAGTTCGGCGAAGTCGGGTTTGGCGGTCAGCAGCTCGGAGAACTCGTCGATGATGACCAGCAGGTGCGGCAGGGGATCCAGCTCCGGCCGGGTCTTGCGCAGCCGCGTGTAGGCGTGCACGTTCGGGAGGTTCCCGACGTCCTTGAGGAGTTGCTGGCGGCGCAGCATCTCACCGTAAAGGGCTTCGCGGAAACGGTCGACGAGGGCGAGGTCGTCGGCGAGGTTGGTGATGCTGCCGGCGTTGTGCGGCAGGGGATCCAGGTCGGCGAAGGTCGCGCCGCCCTTGAAGTCGACGGTGAGCAGCGCGAGCTGTTCCGGGTTGTGCCGGACGGCGAGGGCGGCCACGAGCGTCCGCAGCGCCTCCGACTTTCCCGAACCGGTCGCGCCGACGATCAGGCCGTGCGGGCCCATGCCGCCGAGCGCGGACTCCTTGAGGTCCAGGTCGACGATCTCGCCGTCGGGTCCGACGCCGATCGGCACCCGCAGCGCGTCCTCGTCCCGGCGTGAGTTCCACATGTATTCGACGTCAACGGTTCCGGGGTCCGACAGGCCGAGGATCTCGGCGAGCCCGTGCACGCTGTGCAGGGCCTCGCCGCTCTCGGCCTCGGCCAGCCGGTAGGGGCTCAGGGCCCGCGCGATCCCGGCGGCCTCGGCGATCCCGACCTTGTCCATGAGCCCGAGCAGCGGTTCGCGCTCCTTCGGTTCCTCGCCCGGGGGTGTCTCCACGGGGATCCGGAGGTCGAGCGCCGCGGTGACCTCACCGTCGCCGGTGACGAGGAGGCGGGCCTCGACGCGTTCGGGCTCCTGCCGCTGTTCGGCGATGATGCTGACGATGTGGATGCCGAGGTCGGCCGGGGAGATGTCCTCGTCCCACAGCCCGGCGATGGAGACCTGCTGTTCGCCGTCGACGATGACGACCAGGTGCTGGGTGCCCGGGCCGGGCGGGCCGCCGCGGCGGCGGCGCCAGTCCTGGCTGCGGCGGTGGATGTCCTCGGCGAGCGCTTCGGCGAGTTCGCCGGTGCTCTCGCACAGCAGCGGGCGCGGGAGGGGTCCGCTGCCGGGGCCTTCGGCGAGGACGTGCGGGAGGAAGAGCGACCAGTGCCAGCGGTCGGCGAGGGTGCGGTGCCTGACGATGGCGACGCGGGCGTCATCGGGTGAGACGAGGGTGGTCAGCTGGGTGAGCATCGTGCGGGCGACGGCGCGGCCGTTCTCGTAGTCGCCGATGACGGAGACGTTGCCGTAGCGGCCCAGCGGGATGGTCAGCGGCTGGCCGCCGATCGTCGCGTAGTGGTCGACGAGCTCTTCGGCGCTGCTCTGGCAGACGGGGTCGTATGTGTTGAGGGGGTTGGGATCCACGTTCAGCGTGAGGGTCCGGGCCAGTGGCACGCGTGCGAGTCCACAACGGATGGTGAGCAGTTCGGGGTCGGCGCCGCGCCGTTCCCAGCGGCGGGCTGGGCCGCTGACGATGTCGGCGAGCAGCTCGGGGTGCGGGTGGCGCAGGGCCTGGGACTCCCGCTGTCCGCGCGCGGCCTTGCGGATCGTGCCGCGCATGTCCTCCAGGTAGTCGAGGTAGCGTTCGCGCTGGTCGCGCAGCTTCCGTTTGGGGCCGCTGCGCATCGAGATCCACATGACGACGCCGAGGGCGACGCTGGCGACGAGCATGAGCAGCCCGGCGGCGGCGTAGAGGGGCCGGTTGGCGTTGGTCAGGGCCATCATGAGCGCGCCGGAGCCCGACATCATGGGCATGATGACCATCGCCATGTTCATCGCGGCGCTGCCCGGTTCGGGCAGCTGCGGTGGCGCGGCCAGCTTGATCGGAGTGGTGGAGACCTCCGGGACCGGTTGCCTGGCGGGCCTGCGCACCAGCGTCGTGCTCACCGGATTCCTCCCATGCAGATGCTCCTCAATGGACATCCCCGGTTAACGGGGGCCAAGCGTATCGTTGTGCAGCAGGCGTGATCCTGGCAAGCTGCAGTGGCCAAATCTTGAACTACAGGGAGATTTCCTTGCCAGGTCAGTACAGTGCGGTGACCGTGGTGGGACCGCAGTCCACAAGGGACATCGCGTTGCCGACCAATGTGCCGCTGGCCGAACTGCTGCCGCAGTTGCTGCGGCCCGGGCTGCTGCGCACCGAGCCGACCGAGGTCAACCCGGCCGGCTGGACGCTGACCACGGTGGAGGGCTACCGGATCGCGCCGGGCCGCACCCTCGCCGAGGCCGAGGTCGGCGACGGCGAGGTCCTGCACCTCCACGACGCCACCGACCAGATCATCCCGACGCCCGTCGAGGACATCCGCGACGCCATCGAGGATCACGTCGACGGCGGCGGCAGGGCCTGGCAGGCCGGTACCGGCCGCGTCTACGCCACCGCGCTGGCCGCGCTCGTCGTCGGTGCGGCGGCCTTCCTCGGCGGCAGCGCCACCGCGGTGATCCTGACCGGTGTGCTGATCTGCCTGCTGTCGGTGGTGGTCACCTGGTGGTCGGCGGCCGAGAACCATTCCCTGGCAAGGCTCGCGATCATCGGCGGGGCCCTGTGGGCCTGGCGCGTGGCGCACCTGGCGACCGCCGGGGTCGTCGGCGACGGCATGGCCGGTGAGGCGACCCGGCACACCTACGGCGCCTCGGCGGCGCTGCTCGTCACCGTCCTGTGCCTCATCGGCACTCCCCTGGCGCTCCCCTACGTCACCGCGCTCGGCGGGGTGACGCTGCTCGGATCCATCGGGGCGGCGGCACTCGCGATGGGCGCGCCACTCGCGCCGACCGCCGCGGGCGTCCTGCTGGCGGCGCTGTTCACCCTCGGCATCATGCCCCGGGTCTCGATGACCACCGGCGGTCTGTTCGGCATGGACCGCCGCATCCAGGCCGGCGAGTCGGCCACCACCGAGGACCTGCGGCTGCGCCTCGAACGCATCGACGCGATGCTGTGCGGCGGACTGATCGCGCTGTCCTTCTCCGTCGCGCTCACCTCGATCGTGCTGACCATCGACGGCGGCGTCTTCGAGGGCTGGCTCGCCGTCGGCTCGGCGGTGGCGCTGCTGACCCGATCCCGTGTCTTCGACCAGATCCGGCACGTGGCACCGCTGCGGATCGCCGGCACCGCCGCCGTCGGCTTCGCCGCCTGGATCTGGCTCAACCAGGTCACCGCAATGAGCCCCTGGCTGCCCGCCGTCGCCGTCCTCGTCGCGCTCGGCTACGCCGGCACGACGACGATCCCGCGGTCCACAGTGGGCAGTGCCCGCACCCGGCGGATCGTCGGCGTCGCCGAGATCGTCCTGGTCAGCGCGCTGGTCGCCATCGCGGGCAAGGTCGTCGGCATCTACGACATGGTCGCGGCCATGTCGAACTGACCACGACGCGCACGCACGGGCCCGGCCGCTTCGGCGGCCGGGCCCGTGCGATGTACGGCTACTTGTTGCCCTCGTCGCGCTCACCCCGGAACGTTTCGAGGTACTGGTCGACGACGGCCCGCTCCCGGTCGGTCATGGTGTCGTAGTAGATCGCCGACGCCGCGCGCCGCCGCTCCGGATCGATCTCCGACCACTCGCGCAGGGTTCCGTCGCGCTGGATCAGGTCGTCCATCCGCAGATCGCCGCGCAGCCTCTCGTCCAGGGCGTTGAAGTGCTTCTCGATGTCGCCGTAGCCGGCGCCCGAGCCCTCCAGGACCGAGCGGTAGACCTGCCCGTTGAGACTGGCGAAGCCGGGAACCGCCTTCTCACCGGAGATGCCGGTCCCCGTCTCACGGAGGTTCCACCAGCCCTCGGTGTGCGCACTGCCCGGCGCGGTCTTGGCCAACTCGAAGAAGACCTTCGTACCGAGCTTCGTCATGTCGCCGGCCTTGTCGACACCCGGAATCGCCAGCACCGCCTCCTTCAGGACCGCGGCGCCCATGTTCGCCCAGCGCACCACCCGCTGCTCGTCCTTGGCCGCCTTCGCCGCGTCCGTGGCGTCGTTGAGCCCGTCGCCGGTGTCGGCCTGGAGACGCGCCAGACCCGCGTCGAGGAGGTTGGCCAGCGTGCCGTTCTTCGAACCGAAGCCCTGGCCCTCGCCCGGCGACCAGTTCTCGATGCCGCCGGCCTCCTTGATGATGTCGGCGTAGATCGCCTTACCGAGACGGTCGGCGGTTCCCTTGTCCGCCATCGCGATCTCGAACAACCTCTCCCTGGTCTCCCAGTCAAGGCTGATCTTCCCACCGTCGAGCCTGGTCTCGACGCCGTCCTTGGCGTCACCGAAGACATCGTCCAGATCGTGGCCGATGAGATCGCCGATGGCACCGGTGACGAAGGGATTGCGCGACGCCAACGGAGCCGCCGGGTCCGAGCCGACGCGACCGAACCCGTCGGTCATCCACTGGAAGGCCGACTCGTCCCACCGGGTCTTCTCCACGTTCGTGGTGGTCGTGTAGACCTCGAAGGCCGACTTGGCCGCCAGCTCGCTCAGCCCGGGGTCCTTGGAGTCGAGCGCGCCGGGGATCCAGTCGATGAGGCCCGCGACGGTCTTGCCGTCATCGGGCCACTTGCGGCCCCACAGCTCGCGCATCATCCACTCATTGGTGTCCTTGCCGTAACCGGTGATGTCGTCGTACTTCCCGGTCAGGATGTCGCCGGCGCCCCGGGGGTTGCGGAACGCGGCCTCCAGGGCGCCCAGCGCGAGCTTCTCGTCCCTGGCGATGTTGATGTCGGTGAGGTTCTGGGTGATCCGGATCGTCGTCAACGCCGAGAACTCCGCACCGCCCTGGAGCTTCACGGCGGCGTACTTGCCACCGGTCGCGGCGAGCAGGCCCGCCAGGCCCGACAACCCCAGACCCCAGTCGCCCTTGTTCATCCCCTCGCGCTGCTCGGCGTCGAGGATCTCGCGCACACCCTCGGGCAACTGGTCGTAGCCGCCGCCGAGACGCTCGTCCGACAGCGCCAGCAGCCCGTTGCCGAGCGCGGCCCGCAGGCCGTCGGCGGCCGCCTTGTCCTTGATGGCGTCCAGCCACCCGGGAGTGATGAGATTGGAGAAGTTCTTGTTCATGTCCTTGCGGTCCAGCCCCGAGAACAGACTGCTCAGGAACGCGCGCTCGCCGGCACTGAGCGTTCCGCCGTTCTTCTGCAGGTAGGCCGCGTGCGCAAGGAGCGCGTTGAAGTTCGCCATGTCGGCGGCACTGGGCGCCTCACCGCGCTTCAGCGCGGCATTGATCTTGTCGGCGAGGGCCTTGCCGGCAGCGCCGTCGAGCGGGGTCGGCGACTTCGCGCCCCACAGATTGAAACCGGCCCAGCCGAGCGCGCCGGTGTCCACGAGGGTCGCCAGCGTCGCCTTGGTGGGACCGGCCTTCAGCTCGGTGGTGCGTTCGCCCGCGTCCTCTTCCAGCTTGTTCCAGACGCGCTGGAACTCGCGCATCAACTCGCCTTTGACGGCGGCGCCCTTCTCGTCGACCTCGGCGTTGAAGCGTTCGGCGGCCTTGGCCTCGGCCATGCCGGGCTGCGTGACGTCCATGGTGACGCCGAAGTCGGCGGCGGCCGCGGCCGTCCAGCGGTCGAGGATCTCCTGGCGGCGGGTGCGGAACTCGGTGACGTTCTCACTCCAGGCGGCCGTCACGGCCGCGCCCCAGGTCGAACCCTGGACGGCCTTCTGCCAGGAGGACTTGTTCTTCTCGGCGAGATCACGGATCGGGTCGGCGATGAGGTCGGAGAAGGTGGTGGCGCCCTTGCGGATCTCAGCGTGCAGGGAGCCGCCGGTGCCGGTGATCCGGCCACCGAGGTCCTCGAACTGACCGGAGGCGGTGGTGAGCTTGCCGGGTTCGGCGTCGGTGTCGGGGAGGATGAGGGCGGAGACGGCCATGACGGACTCCTCGATCAGCGGTTGATGGCGGCGAGCGCGGGGATCTTGATGCCCTGGTAGCCCTTGCCGATGCCGGTGTCGGCCGTGGTCCCCTGTCCGGCGCCGGAGACGTGGTTGTTGCCGACGGCGACGCCGTGCTTCTCGACCTCGGTCAGCGCGCCGACCCAGTCGGCGCCGAAGTCCTTCTCCCAGCCGGTGACGCCGGGATCCTTGCCCGCCGCGGCGGCGGCGTCGCCCACGGCGGTGCGGAAGCCCTCGGCGAGTCCCTTGAAGCCGCCCGCGATTCCGGTGGTCTGCGTCCCCGACGCGGCCGCGTCGTTCGGATTCACTCCGACGATTGCCATGATTCCTCCATCCAGAGTGGACAGTCCGGGAAGGACACCCGGACTTTATCGGTCATGACCCCACGTCGGAAAGGTCTCGCAGCGTCCGGCGGGTTTCGCGTGGGTTAACGAGAGCTGAATCCGTGGGAGCGCGCCCATCCGGGTGATCCACTTCGTCCCGATCCACCCGGGGCCGGTCAAAACTTGTTCACATTGGACACTCCCATGTGCCCTCGGCAGCCCCTACGATGGACCGACCACGGCCCTTGAACATCTCGAACCAGGAGGACGCCATGCCAGGCGACCAGATGCTCGGTCTGACCAAGGCCACAGCTTTCAGTGAGTCCAGCAACAACCAGGGCATCGAGACGGAGAACATCCACACTCAGGTGCAGACCTTTCTCGCCGACATGGAGAAGGTCAAGGACTCGCTGTGGGGCAACGCCCAGGTCCAGTTCCAGTCGGCGATGAACCAGTTCATCATCGGATACCAGGAGCTGCGCCGGAAGCTCGGCGACAAGGCCGTCGCGCTCGGCGAAGGTAACAACTTCACCATCCAGGCCGACACCAACATCGAGAGCACCCTCGGCTCGGTCGGCAAGTCCATCCCCAGCCTCGGCGGAAGGTAGTCCGATGCCCGGAATGTTCGAGATCGGCGGCGACGCCACGAAGATCGCCGGCCTGGCGACCGATCAGGCCACGCACCACGGCAAGTTCAACGGCATCATGGAACAGGTCAAGACCAACGTCGCCACGGTCCTCGGTCTGTGGGACGGTGCCGGTCAGGTCGACCACAAGTCCCTCATGGACAAGTACGGCACCGAGTTCAACATGATGCAGGACGCGCTCAACCGGATGAAGTCGGCGACCGACGACGCCTCGACGGAGATCAGCACCCTCGGCGCCAACCTGGTCCGCACCTTCTCGGCATGACCCTGCCGACAGCCTCGCCTCCCGAGCCGCCCGCCCCTCAGGACGGGCGGCTCGAGACCGGGGACGTGTCGCTCACCATGCGGCGCACCGGCAACTCGGAGCGCTACATCCTGCAGGCCGCGGCGCTCCGGCGCCGCCAGCTGCGGGCCGCCGTCCTCTATGGATCGTCACGGAGCTGGCGGCAGCGGCAGGCGCTGTGGCCGGCGGCCTTGGCCGGGATCATCCTGGTCGCGGTGATCGTGGCCGCGGTCGCGGTGACCGGCGCCTTCAAACGACAGCAGCAGATCACGCAAGAAGAACAGCAAAGGCAGCAGCCGGCGGTGGTGGAAAGCTCATGAACGATCGACGGGTCCGGCTCGGCTCACCGGAGGCGCGTCGATGAACGGCGGCCCTCCCGTGACCGAAGGCGTGCTGGAACGCGGTGTGCCCAAGGCCCACGTGCGCAAACGGAACGGCGCGCGCCGGGTGACCATGGTGGTCGCCGGCGTCCTCACCCTCGTACTGGCCGGCGCGATCGTCGCCTACGCCACCGACATGTTCGAGGCCGAGGGAGCGGGCGCGCAGACGCCTCCCGATACGACGACGCAGTACTCGCAGCCGGCCGACGACAAGGCCGCCGAGCAGCCGCTGTATCCGGTCGACGGTCTCTACCAGATCCGCGTCGAGCACAGCTCGATGTGCCTGGGCACCGGTCCCGAACGCGGCGAGGAGCAGCGCACCATCATGGTGCAGCAGCCTTGCGAGGAGGCCTGGCCGGACCTGGAGCTCACCGAGATCAAGGACGGCACCTTCACGATCGTATGGAAGTTCGCCGACCGCGGCTGGGAGACCTGCGTCGGCGTCGAAGCGCCCGGAACCCAGCCCGGCGCGGTCTTCGTCCCCACCGAGTGCAAGACCTCCGCACTGCTCTCCTTCAAGCTCAAGGCCCTGCCGGACGGGTTCTACCAGATCGGCGTGCCCGTGGGCGGGCTCTGCCTGGGCGTCAAAGAGCGCAGCGCGGTTCGTGGCGCTCCCTTCGAAACGACGAAGTGCGACAAGGGGCAGGGTTCCCAGCGCTTCGAGATCCTGCCGGTCTGATGGGAGTCGCGCGGTGAACGGCCGGTGGAAGCCCGAGGACGACGCCCCGGCGCGCATCGGTCGCATGTGGACGAAGACGCGCACCGGTGCGGGCAGTTCCAGGACCGTGGCGATCGCGGCGAGCGTCGTCGTCCTTGTCCTCGTGGTCACGGTGGTGATCGCGGTGGTCAACTCCGGTTCCGGTGACGCCGACCCGGCGGCCGCTTCCCCGTCGGAGGCGCCTTCGTCGGGTGAGAGCCAGGCGCCGCAACAGGACTTCCCCGCCGAGGGCGGATACGAGGTGAAGGCCGCCCACAGCGAGTTGTGCATGACGACCGGCCCGGAGCCGGGCAACCCCGACCGTGTCGTGCTGGTGCAGTCGGCGTGCGCGGGGAAGGCGAACGTGCTCTTGGAGAAGGTCGACAAGGGACGGTTCCGCTTGAAGCTTGCCGAGCCCGACTATCCCGGCAAGGAGTGCCTCGCCGTGGACGAGCCGGGCACCGAGGCGGGTCTGCTGTTCGCGGCCTGGGCTTGTGATGACGTGCCGTGGCAGGTGTTCCAGCTCAGGCCCGTCGGCGGGGACCGCTTCCAGATCGAGATCCCGGCCGGGGAGATGTGCGTCGACGTGATCGAGCGGAGCATCGCGGCCGGTACCCAATTCGACACCGAACCCTGCGCCGAGGGCGTGCCATCCCAGCAGTTCCAGTTCATTTCCGGTTGACGACAAACGATTCCGCGGTGGTGACCAGATGAAAGGCCAGTGGAAGCCGGAGGGCCAAGACGCCCCGGCCCACGTCAGTCGCGTGTTGGCGAAGACGCGATCGGGGGCGGGCAGTGCCCGCACGGTCGCGATCGCGGCGGGTGTGGTGGTCGCCGTCCTGATCATCACGATCGTGGTCGCGGTGGCCAACTCCGGCTCGGGCGACCCTGAGGCGAAAGGGAACCCGTCGGCCCCGCAGGATTCGGCGAGCACGTCGGGCGAACCGGCCCCGGATGGTTCGGACGCCGTGGAGGGCCCACCCAGCACGACTTTCCCCGCCGATGGCGAGTACCACGTGCAGGTGCTGCATTCGGGTTACTGCTGGGGGGTCGACGAGCAACCGGGCAAGGACCGGCACGCGTTGATGCAGATGGCGTGTGGGAAGACGAAGCCGAAGATGACGATCGAGCAGATGCCCGACAAGGGCGTCTATCGCGTGAAGTTGCACTATCCGGCGGAGGACTGGATCGCCTGCCTGACCCTCGACGGCGACGAGCCGGGCTACCTCTATGGACCGAAGCCCTGCGAGGACGAGCTGCTGCACGATTTCACCTTGGATCCGGTGGCCGACGGCGTGTACCGGATCAAGTCGCCGGGCGGCTTGTGCATGGACGCGTGGGAGGGCCTGGCGGCGGCCAAGACCCTGTTCGCGGCGGCCACGTGCAACCCGGATTCGGCTTCACAGCAGTTCCGTTTCGACAAGGTCTAGACAAGAGCAGGCCCCACACACCTTCAACCACCACGACCGGGAACCGGCCTCGCTCACGAGGCCAGCCCCACACCTCTCCACTCACCGGCCCCCGGGAACCGGCCCCGACCACAACGGCCGCTCCCGCCCACATGACTTCACCCACCCAGATCGGGACCGGCCTCCCTCACCGAGACCACTCCCACCCAACTTCATTCATCCAGATCGGGAACCCGGCACCGCGGCGAGGCCGAGCCCGATCCCCTACCTCTCAGGCGGTTTCGTTCGCCGCCGCAAAACAAGCAGGGAGTGATCGTGGACGGACGGTGGCGGAGGAGCGGACCGCAGATGCCCGAGCGGATCCGTTCGGCGTTGCGCGGTACGAGACGCAGGACGGGTAGTGGCCGGGCGGTCGGGGTGGGTGTGGGTGTGGTCGTCGCGGTGTTGATCGTGGCGGTGGCGAGTTCGACCTTATTGTCGGGCGGGGGTGATGGTGCCTCGCCGTCCGGTGTGGGGGCGGCGTTGGACGATCCGCTGGATTTCCCGGTGACGAGTGATCCGGTGGTGTCGGCGTCGCCTTCGGCGTCGGGTCCTTCTGCGTCGAAGTCACCGTCGAAGAAGCCTTCGTCGTCGCCGTCGAAGTCGACGGGGGAACCGAAGCCGGACGACGATGGCGATGCGGGTGGCGGTGACGATGGTGGGGCCGCGTCCGAGCCGGTCTTCCCGTCGGGTGGCACCTATGACATCAAGCCCGCGCACACGGGTCTGTGTCTCGGGATCGGCCCGGAGATCAACAATCCGGACCGCACGGTGCTGGTGCAGGATTCCTGCTCGCAGGCGAAGCCGTCGTTGACGGTGGCCAAAGTCGATGACGACACCGTCCGTTTCACGCTGTACTTCGCCGCCGAGGACTGGTCGGCGTGCGTCGGGGCGGACGAGGACCACGGGGAACTCTTCGCCGCACGTGGTTGTGACGGCGGCTCACGGCAGACCTTCACGCTGGTGCCCGCCGGGAGCGGCCGGTACCTGATCAAGTCGAACGCGTACGGGACCTGCATGGACTTCCCCTGGTACCGCAACACCGAAGGCGCCCAGGTGGGCGGGGCGGCGTGCTCGACCGGCGCGGCCTCGCAGCGTTTCGCCTTCAGCTGACGAGAGAACGGAAGGACATCATGGATGGACGCTGGAACGGCACGCGACCCGACATGCCGCAGCGGCTCGGCCGCTGGGCGGGCCGGCTGAGCGAGGGCGGTCGCAGTACGAAGGTGGTCGGCTTGACGGGTGGCGGGGTCGCCGCCGTGCTCGTGGTCGCCATCGTGGTCTCGATGCTGACGTCGGGCGGCGATGAGGGGGAGGGCGCGGCTTCGACGGCCGCGGAGTCGGTGCTGACGTCGGCGCCTTCACTCGCGCCCACGACGACTCCCCCGGTGAGCCCGAGCCCATCGCCGAGTAAGACGAAGAAGAAGCCGACGACGGAGCCGACCCAGGACGACAACGGTGGCGGCGGTGAGGACGAGCCCGAGCCGGAGCCGACGACGAAGAAGCCGAAGGGCACGGTGTCGACGGGCCCGACGAGTTTCGACGTGTGGCGGACGGGCGACGGCAAGTACGCGGCGAACTGGGAGTGGCCCGTCTCCGACGGTGGCCTGCGGATCAGTGGCTACGTGCTGCGGGAGTGCGGCGGGAAAGAGATCATCCGCGTCAACGACGCGACCTACGCGATCGAGTTCAACTACCCGTTCATCGACTGCGCGACCGTGCAGGCGGTCAACGCCGCCGGTGAGGGCGCGAAGTCCACGGGCCACGTGCCCAACAACCCCTAAACCCCGGGAAAGAGCGGATCATGGATGGACGCTGGAGCAGCGACCGGCCGGACATGCCCCAGCGGGTGCGCGCGCTGGCCGGCCGGATGGCGTCGCGGACGCGCAGTCCGCGGGCGGTCATGGTGGTCGTCGGGCTGATCGCGGTGGTGCTGGTGAGCGCGATCGCGGTCTCGATGGCGCGCACGTCGAATCCGGGGCAGGCCGCGACGGCCGGGGATCCGGTCCCGCCGACCGTGGCGCCGACCTCGGTCTCGCCGGACGAGCCGGTGGTGACGACGCCACCGTCCCCGTCGGGGTCACCGTCGAAGTCGCCGTCGAAGAGCGCGAAGCCGGGCACGGCGGGCGAGGCCCCCGAGGACCCGCCCGGCGGTGGCTCGGGCGACTCGGGCGGCTCCGATGACGGCGACGGCGCCGAGGCCCCGCCGCCAGCCCCGAAGAAGACGAATCCGCCGACGACGTCGACGGCGAGCCGTCCCGAGGCCTTCGGCGCGTGGTGGGCGTCGGAGGGGAAGTACACCGCGAAGTGGGAGCGGCCGGCCGATGACGGCGGGCTGACGATCACGGGGTACGTGGTGAAGAAGTGCAGTGGTGAGACGCTCAAGAACGTGGGCTCGGGCACCTTCCGGGTCGACATCAACCACCCGTCGCTCACGTGCGTGACCGTCCAGGCGATCAACGCGAAGGGAGCCGGGCAGACCGCCTACTTCGACGGCATCAAGTGAGGCCGACCTCACCCCGCGTCGGTGCCCACCGTCATTGCAGCCACCCCCGCCGCGTGCCGTACGCTCGTACTGTTACACGGCAGATCCGAGAGGAGCACCAGGTCGCATGGCGAAAATCAAGGTAGCCAACCCCGTCGTCGAGATCGACGGCGACGAGATGACCCGGATCATCTGGAAGAAGATCAAAGACGAGCTCATCCTGCCCTACCTGGACGTTGAGCTGGACTACTACGACCTGGGCATCGAGCACCGTGACGCCACCGACGACCAGGTCACCATCGACTCGGCCGAGGCCATCAAGCGCCACGGCGTCGGCGTCAAGTGCGCCACGATCACGCCCGACGAGGCCCGCGTCGAGGAGTTCGGCCTCAAGAAGATGTGGCGCTCCCCGAACGGGACGATCCGCAACATCCTCGGCGGCGTCGTCTTCCGCGAGCCGATCATCATGAGCAACGTGCCGCGGCTCGTCCCCGGCTGGACCAAGCCGATCGTCATCGGCCGTCACGCCCACGGTGACCAGTACAAGGCCACCGACTTCAAGGTGGACCGTCCCGGCACGCTCACCGTGACGTTCACGCCCGCCGACGGCAGCGAGCCGATGGAGTTCCAGGTCGCCGAATACCCCGAGGGCGGCGGCGTCGCCATGGCGATGTACAACTACCGCAAGTCGATCGAGGACTTCGCGCGCGCGTCGTTCGCCTACGGGCTGCAGCGCGACTTCCCGGTGTACATGTCGACGAAGAACACCATCCTCAAGGCCTACGACGGCATGTTCAAGGATGTCTTCCAGGAGATCTTCGACGCCGAGTACGCCGACCAGTTCAAGGCCGCCGGGCTCACCTACGAGCACCGCCTCATCGACGACATGGTCGCCGCGGCCATGAAGTGGGAGGGCGGCTACGTCTGGGCCTGCAAGAACTACGACGGCGACGTGCAGTCCGACACCGTCGCGCAGGGCTTCGGCTCGCTCGGGCTCATGACCTCGGTGCTCATGACCCCCGACGGCAAGACCGTCGAGGCCGAGGCAGCGCACGGGACCGTCACGCGCCACTACCGCGCCTACCAGCGCGGCGAGAAGACCTCGACCAACCCCCTCGCGTCGATCTACGCGTGGACGCGGGGCCTCGCGCACCGCGGCAAGCTCGACAACACCCCCGCGGTGACCGAGTTCGCCCAGGCGCTCGAAGCGGTCTGCGTCGAAACCGTCGAAGGCGGCCAGATGACCAAGGACCTCGCGCTGCTGGTCGGCGGCGACGCCGCCTGGCTGTCGACGGACGAGTTCATGGCCGCGCTGGCCGAGAACCTGAGCAAGAAGCTGGCCTGAACGGCTTGTCACAATTTGTAGGGACAGGTCGTAACCTTTCCGGCCGGTGAGAGTTAGTCAGGGTGGTACGGGGTGATCCGCTCGGGCGGGTGCCGGATCGGGCGTTCAAGGCGCCGGGTTCGGCCGAGCCGGGCGTGAGCCCCCGTGGCCGGTGAGAGCCTGCCGTCCCTTCCCAGTAGGGGCCCCCGCGCATAGCGCGGGGGCCCCTCGCTTATGGGGTCGTCCTCCCAACGGCCTCCCCACCCGTGAGTGCCTCACTCCCCGCGTTCCACCAGCGTCGCCTCCTCGTAGGCACGCATCGTGTCCACGAACAGCCGGCGCTGCTCGTCCGTCAGCGGCTCCAGCGCGCGGTTCCAGGCGCGGGCGCCCGGGGCCAGCCAGGAGACGACGGCCTCCTCGTACCGTGGCGCGACGCTGACGATCATGCGGCGCCGGTCGGCGTCGTCCTCCCTGCGGTCGAGCAGGCCCTTGCGGCTCAGATCCCCGACCATGAGACTCACCGTCGACGGCGCCACCTCCAGCCGCGTGGCGAGGTCGCTGACCGTCATCTTCCCGTCGAACAGCAGCAGCGCCAGCAGCGTCCGATGCCGCGGTGCCGGCGCGAAATCGCGCAGCGACTCCGGGACACTGATCCGTTTCGCCCTCGCCACCAGCCGGGGCATGAGCAGCAGCATCGTGCGGATGCTCTCGTCGAGGTCGCCTTCGGCCGCAGCGGGACTTGACATGGCTTTGCCTCCAAAATATCTTTGCACACAGAGGTAATTAGCTTTGCTCTAGAAGGCATTATCAGGGAGGCCACCCCATGACCGTGCTCGTCACCGGAGTCCGCGGCGGAATCGGAGGCAACGTACTCGCCCGCCTGGCCGCCGAAGACATCCCCGCACGCGGCACCAGCACAGAGCCGTCCGGACCGGAAACCGCCCGCCTCGACCTCGCCGCCCCCGACCCGGCCGACCTCGCCGCCGCACTCGACGGCGTCGACCGCGTGTTCCTCTACACCCAGCCGGGCGGGATCGACGCCTTCGTCGACGCGGCCCGAAAGGCCGGGGTCCAGCTCGTCGTGCAGCTGTCGTCGTCGGCGGTCCGCATGCCCGGCGCCGCCACGAACTCCATCGCCCGCCGCCACCGCGAGGTCGAAGAGGCACTCGCCGCGTCCGGTCTCGGCCACACCGTCCTGCACCCGCACGCGCTCGCGCACAACTCGCTGTCGTGGACACCGTCGATCCGCGCACACCGGACCGTCGAGATCCCCCACCCGGACGCGCGCCTCGCCTTCGTCGACCCCGACGACGTCGCACGCGTCGCCGTCGAAGTCCTTCGCCACGGTGGGCGCGAAGGCGAGTCGCTGTATCTGACCGGGCCCGAGTCGCTCAGCCACCGCGACCAGGTCGGCATCCTCGCCGAGGTCCTCGGCCACCCGATCGCCGTCCGCGCCCTGACCGACGAAGAGGCGCACGCGCGACGGCCGTCGCGGATCCCGCCCGCGGTCTTCGACGAGATGCTCGCGTCGTCGGCGCGTGCCGTGACGGCGCCGCCGGACATCACGACGACGATCGAGGACGTCACCGGCGTGCGCGCGAGAACGTACCGGGAGTGGGCCGTGCGCAACCGCGCGCGGTTCTAGCCGGCCATGCGCCGGTAGGCGTGCTCCGCCAGCCACCAGCTCGTGGCGCTCGGGCAGGGGCGGGCGGGCGTCGGCTCGACGAGGCTGTCGCCGTCGACGATGAGCCCGATGCCCCGATCGGCGGCCTCCATGGGGGCGAAGGGGTCGTCGAGGCCGACGTTGAGTTCCACGACGGGCGCGCAGAAGGGGCGGTAGGTGACGGCGGCGTCGAGGCCCTCCGACCAGCGCGTGGCCCCGACGACGGCGAGCACCGGCCGCAGCGGCGGACGCGCGAGGCGGCGGATGTGGCCGTCGCGGAGCTCGTGCGTCCACTGCGGGAGCCGCGAGATCATGCCGCGCTCCCGATTGGACAATGTGGACACCGGGACCGGCTCCTCATGCGGCAGGCCCATCAGCAGGTTCAACGGACCCCAGTCGGCGAGGACGAGCCGCCGCTGCGCGACCCCCGCCCGCCGGACGTGCTCATGCGGGTCGAGGCGACACACGAGGCGCGCCTCGTGGCCGTAGACGCGGACGCGCGCCGTCGGGAGGCGTTCGCCCATGGCCGTGAGGCCCAACCGCCGGGCGAGCACCTCGGCGGGCGTGGCCGCGCAGTGGCCGGCCGATCCGTTGTCGAGCACCTTGTCCCCCTCACGTTGCGTCGAGGTCGGGGTCACTGTGCCAGCTTTACCCACCTCGGACGGTCAACGATCCGACTCCGCGGAAGTTGTGACGCGTGGGGTGTCGGGTTTAGGACGGGGTTGGAGTTGTGCGTCCTGCGACGTCAGCCCACAGCCCGACTCTCGGTTCGCACGCCGTTCAAGGACTCGATCGCACTATGGAGTGCCGCGAGGATCCCACGATAGGCCGATCGGATCTCGGCTCCCGGCCCCAGGCCCGGCGGACCCTGGTCGGCATCCTTCGCCGCACGGAAGCGACTCCATGCATCGAACACCCGCGCGGTTTGACTCTGCGCGAACGCAAGCAGATGCAGCATTTCCAGCGCCTCGACGCTGGACGCCTTGGCATCGCCATGGAACCAAGCTGCGAACAGCGCCTGCTCGGCCACATATCTACCGACCGCCAGGTGCACGTCATAGCCGAGAAGCTCGCATGAGAGCAGCTGGATGACGAGGTTCATGTCCGGCGAGCGTGAAGGTCCCAGCAAACCTTGAGGAACCTCCCAAGGAGCAGGCAAATCCGCCCCGAGTTCATTCATTACGCCCAGCTCCTCTCAATGCCTTCGCCATAGCCAAGTCGTTCCGGCAATGGTATTGGTTGGGACGTCGGGTATTCCACCGGCTCGAAGCACCTGCATACAGAAAGTGACACAGCTCTGCTCCTGCGGGTCATAAGCGGGATATTTACCCTTGCCCGACCGAGATATCATCGTCTCAATAAAGGCCAGTGCTCCATTCGCGTTAGGGAGCGCTACGGTGATATGGAAAGCCCGGGAAGAGATCTTTGCAGGATCGTAGTCTCTAACGCCGTTCGTAGGACTGTTGGTGTAGCCCCACTGCTCTACCAGACGAGACTCATCTTGGTAACGAACAGTGATCGTGGCATGCCTTGTGTCCGGGTCCAGGTGAATCGTGGCCTCGCCGGCGTTGCAGTTGTGCACCAACGTGTCGACCGCGGTCGCATAGTAGTTATGCGTCCCGTCAACGGTGAAGTTGTAAACCGTGAACGGCGCATCCCGCTCCAGCCTCTCCACCGCGACGATCTCGATGCGGTCGCCATCCCGCCGCAGGAGCCCGTCGCCGGCCTCCAGCTCCCCCGCGTCGACCCACGCCTGCTCGTCCACCTGCCAGAACGGGTGTTCCGGCGTGACGGTGAACGTCTCGACCTGAGATCCGGCCGGCGGGTCGGTGCCCGAGACCGTCCCGGACGTCGGGTCTCCCGCTCGTTCCTCCTCTTCGGCGCCGGGACTGCCCGACACGTCGACGGTGAACTCCAGCAGCACCTGCGCCGACTTGTGGAACAGCGCGGTAACGGTGTGAGTCTCCTGCTCGCCGGTATCGGTGTTGTAGGTCGTCACCTCGTCCCCGGGCCGCACCTCTTCGATCGCCTTGAGCGATCCGTCGCCCATCGCGACGGTCGTGCCCTCGACGAAGCAGTTGCAGTTCTCCTGCTCGTCCTTCCCGTCGGTGTCCGAGGTCCCGTCCTTCGGCCCCGGATCATCGTCGTCCCGCGCGTCGGTCTGCCTGTCGTAGGTGTCCGACTTCAGGTCGGCCATCTCGCTGTCGGTGAGCCCGGGATCGGGATCGCCCGTCGACGTCCCCGACGGGCTCCCCGAGCTGCTGGAACCGTCCTTGTTACTGGAATCCGGCTTACCGAGTCCCTTGATCAGCTTCCGGACGCGTCCGAGATACCCGCCGAACACCAGCGCGACCCCGACGCTCGCCACCGCGATCCCGGCCTCAACGTACCGCCCCTCCTTGAGCGGATCCACGACCGGCGCCACGATCTCGTACAGCGCGCTCTCCAGCGCGGCTCCCGGGTTGTTCCAGATGTACTGGAAGAACGCCGTGATGTCGCTGGCGCACGCCTCGATGTCCATCCCGCACGAGATCACGTCGGCCATGGATTCGAGGAACGCGAACAGGGGCAGGTCCGCCAGCCCGGCGGCGAGACCGTTCACGATCTGCCCGTACACGGAGTCCGGGTCGAGCTCCGACGGCGTGTAGCTGCCGCCCGACGGCGACCTTTCCGGCTCCGACATCGGATCGCCGCCACTGCCGGAAGTCGTGACGAGCCCACTCGGGTCACTGCTCGTGATCGGCGTGTTGTTCGCGTACGCGTACCCGTGCGCCTGTTGCGGATCACCGGTCATGATCGGGTCGACCGAGATGAACCGCCCGACCTTCGGGTCGTAGTAGCGCGCGCCGACGCTCGTCAGTCCGGTCGGGTCCTTCTCACCACCGACGAAGCCCTTCTTGTCGTGCCACTCCAGCGGTTCCGGGCCGCGCGTGTTCCCATAGGGATCCTGCCGCCGCTGGACGACCTCCGTCGTGTCCTGGGAGATCGACAGGCTCGCGGTGCCCTGGTGGTCGGCGGTCTGCCAGCTCAATCCGTTCTTGCTGCTGCGAACCGCGACGGTCAGACCCGCGTGGGAGTAGTACCGCGTGCCGACGACCTCGTTGCCGTCATTGTTGCGGCGCAGCTGCATTCCGCCGAGGTACAGCGTCTCGCCTTCGGCGTCCTTCGCGATGAGCCTGGCGCCGTCGGCGTCGTAGAGGTACGACCCGAGTTCGGCACCGGAGTCCACATCGGACACACGCGACAGCAGCCCTTCGGCGTCCCATGCCAGTTCCTGCAGTTTGCCGCCGCCGTCCGGGCGGGAGATCGTGTTGCCCGACGGGTCATAGCCGTAAGTCTCGGTGAAGGCGCCGGATGAACCGGTGGTCGTCGTCTCCGTGGATCCCAGTCCGTGCGCGGGGCCTTCGCCTGGCGCTGGCGGTTCGTAACTCGTCGTCTTGGTGACCGGCGAGGCCAGGGTGCTGTGCTCGACCAGTTCCGTGCGGCTGCCGGTCTTGTCGAACTCGTAAGACTGCCGGTAGGGCGCCGGGCCGCCGAGATCGGACCCGTCGGTGGTGCCGGTCCTCGTCCCCTCGCAGTCGTCGACCTTGGGTGTCCACGCCTGCGTCATCCGGGCCAGGTGGTCGTACTGGAAGCACTGGATCTCGTTGCCGGCGCCGCCCTGCGCGGCACCGGCGGGGAGGTCGGCGATGCGTTCGATGTTGCCCGCCGCGTCATAGCCGAAGTTCAGTTCCTGCAAGCGGTTCGGGGTGATCGGCTGCCGACCGACGACCATCTGCGACAGCCGCAGCGTGTCCGTCTCGTACTCGAAGGTCTGGACGATCGACGGCGTCGTCGGTGCGGTGTCCGTGGCCTGGTCGACCCTCTTGAGCATGCCCAGGCGGTTGTAGGTCGTGTCGATGACGTAGCCGGACAGGTCTCCGTAGTCGGTGCCGAGGCGATAGGGCATGCCGAGGACGTCGTCGTACACGTGCGTGAGCGTCTCGCGGGGAAGACCGCCGGCGGCCGGGAAGGTACTGGTGTTGACCGACCCGTCCCCGTTGTAGGTCTGGGTGAACGTGTACGCCCCCGAGAGCCCTTCGTGCCCCGACGGGATGGTCACCGTGGTCGACAACGGCCGGTAGCCGGCGTCGTAGGAGTCGACGGTGGTCTTGTACTCCTTGCCGTCCACGAAGCGGGAACTCGACACGAGGAGTCCCTTGTAGCCGGTCGTCGTGCCGTAGACCCATTCGGAGCGCTTCGGGCCGGTGGGGCTGTCGTCGCGAACCGAGGTCATCCGCCCCAGATCGTCGTATGTATAGGCGAGCACCTCGCCTCGTGCGTCCTTCGCCGAGACGAGGCGGCCGACCTCGTCCCAGGTGAACTCGGTGTCGCCGCTGTCGGGGTCGCTGGTCGCGATGACCCGGCCCCGGAAGTCGTAGGTCGACGACCAGACGTTGCCGACGGGATCGGTCACCGACGTGAGCTGGCCCTTGTTGTCGTACTCGTAGGTGGTGGCGTCATAGCCCGTGGGATCGGTGCCGACGGTCCGGCCGTGGTGCTGGCGGAGCTCGGTCGTCATACCCGAGCTGTCCACGATCGTCGTGGTGGCCGAGGCTCCCTCGGGCGGAACGACGTCGGTGGCGTCACCGTGGAAGACGTACGAGGTGCGCCACTTCTCCGTGCCCAGCGAGGAGAAGATCTCCGCGGTGGTGCGGCCGAGCCCGTCGAAGACCTTTGTGGACACTCGCTCGACCGAGCCCGGCGACGCCGGAGCGGTGATCGCGGTGTTCGGCGCCGACGTGGAGTCGAAGTAGCCCGAGTAGCCGCGGTAGGCGCGTCCGGCGGAGTCGTAGAGGACGTCGGAGACGATGCGCCCGCCGCCGACGGCGGGCGACTGCGACTGCCGATCGCGCAGCAGCGAGTCGTACACGGCGGTGCTGGAGACGTAGCTTCCGTTGTGGATCAGCGACTTCGTGGTGACCGCCGGAGGCTTACCCGCCTCGAACTGGTACTGGTACTCGACGTTCGCTCCGTCGCCGGTCGACCGGCCCGGGAACCAGACCTTGAGCAGACGCCCGAGACCGTCGTAGCGGTACTCGGTGCGGCCTCCGTTGATGTCGGTGACATAGGACTTCAGACCGCGGTGGCGGTCGAGTCCCGCAGTTTCCACGTGTCCCAGCGCGTTCGTGGTCTGCACGGCCGTGATGGGGCCGCCGACGGCCGGCGAGAAACGCGTCGTGATCGTCGCGCCGGTGTTGTCGGTCGCCGAGACGACGCGCCCGTACACGTCGTAGCCCGACTTCGACGCCATCAGATAGCGCTGCGACGTCGTCGTCCACTCGATCAGGGAGTCGGAGTACGTCATCGCGCCTTTGAGCGGCACGGCGCCGTGCGCCTGCTCGTCGTAGGACATCCGCAGGATGCTGAGCACCTGTGCGTCGGAGTCGATGTCCGGCACGGCCGCGCAGCGCACGGCGTAGGTCTCGACCTTCGACGGCAGGTTCATGATCCAGGCCGACTCGTTGACGACGTATTTCGTCTTCACGCAGCGGTCGTCCTCGCCGCTGCCCGCGTCGCCGGAGCTGTCGACGCTCACGATTCGGCCACGGGAGTCGTAGGTGGTCGCACTGGTGGCCACACGTGTGCCTCGACCACCGTCGAGCAGACTGCTGGTGACGGTCTCGTCGGCGGCGACGTAGCGGGCGTGCACGGTCCGGTCGGCGACCTCCCGGGTCGCGGTCGGATCCGAGCGCCAGTAACCGCTGATCGTGCTGGTGTGCACCGCGCCCGTACCGGTGTCGTAGACGAGTTGCTCACGCGGGCGTCCGGCGAGTTCGTCGAAGTCGGTGACCTCGACGTTGTCGCTTCCCTTGACCTTCACCGTGGTCGTACCACCGTCGGGGTCCTTGTCGCCGTGCATTCCCTGGTGGAACAGCACCTCCGTACGCTGCACCGGTCCCTTCGCCGGGTCGCCGACGGTCGTGCGCACGCGCGCGAACCCGCGCCACTGCGACCAGGTCCGGTGCTTCTTCTTCGTCAGGCCGTTGCCGTCCTCGTAATGCCAGGCCGCCCCGCCGAGGTACTGGTACTTCGTCGCGACCGGCGGCGCACCGCCGGCGTGGTCGATGACCGAGACGCCGTCGACGACGTACTTGTGGAACCAGTCGAGCTCCGGATCGCCGAACTGGACCGGCGACCACCAGGTCGGGAAGCAGCGCCAGGTGTTGCCGGCGGGCTCGTCGGGGATGCGGGTGCCGTCGACGCAGTCCACTTCGGAGTAGTCGACGAGGATCTCGCTGCCGCTCTCGGTGATGATCGACCCGATGCGGAACCAGTTCATCATCGGGGCGTTGTCGATGCCGTCGACGCGGTTGGCGAGCTGCGCGCCCCCGAAGGTGACCTCCGGCAGGGCGAGTTCGGTGCCGACGTGTCCCTTGCGGGTGATGCCTTCGAGGAACAGTCCGGCGCGTGTGCCGTCGCCGGGGTCGCGGAACGAGTGCCGGAGGGTCACCGAGTCGACCTTCTGGTGGGTGGTGCCGTTGACGACCCAGGTCGTCACCGACGCCAGTCGCCTGGTCGTCCAGAACGACGGCGACAGGACCTCGGTGCAGGCGTCCTCGGTGCAGTCCTGGTCCCAGGGAACGTCGGGCCAGTTGGCGTCGGTGCGGTCGTCGCACTCGGAGAGGCAGCGGTCGGCCACCTCGAAGGTGATCTTGTTCGGCGGTGTGCCGTAGGAGGTGTTGGACCGGGTCCCGTAGTCGATCTGGCGCAACCAGCCGCCGCGGGTGAACGGGGCCTTGTCCTCGGGATCCATGTCGCGGCCGTACACGCCCTGCTCGGTGTCGTACCAGTAGGCGCTCGTGTGGCCCCAGACGTCTTCGACGTAGTCGAGTTGCCAGCGCCAGGCCTGGTCGCAGTCGGAGCCCGCGAACGTGGAGGCATGGCAGGGTTCACCGTCCTGGTTGCCGAAGACCGGCACGGTCCAGACGGACTCGGTCTCGGTCTTTCCGGCCGTCCAGCCGGGGAGGCGGTTGCGGCCGAACCAGAAGCGGGTGCCCTCGGTGGTCGTGACGATCCAGTACTCGCCGTCGTCGTCGCCGTTGGGACCGCCGGTCTTGTGCTCGATACGGGAGCCGTCTTCGGCCTTCGGCCGCCAGACGCCGCTGTCGGCGTCCTTGATGAGCTCGGTCGCGCGGCCGCCCAGCGACATGAAGGCGTTGTCCTCGAACCAGCAGAGGTCGCCGTTCTTCTCGACGTTGTTGCCGTCCTCCATGTCCTCGGCGCATGGGATGTACTTGCGTTCGATGTAGCCGGGTTCGTACTCGAAGCCCTCACCCAGCCAGGACGGCTGGTTGTTGCTGGCGGCCGTTCGACCATCCACATTGCCCGAGGAGTAGCCGAACGTCACCGACGGCGACATCCCGTTCCACGCCTTCGATGTGGGCACCTGGTAGGACCAGTTGAACTCGCCGGTCGAGCTGCCCGACGACCAGCCCTGCGACGACGAGAGCGAGGTCGCCGCGTAGTCGCCGGCCGCGCCGGCCGGTGCGGCGGAGATCGCGACGAGCTGCGAGGCACCGGCGTCGAGCGCGGCGGACACCCGCCGGTCCGGCGTGTCGTTCGCGCTGGTGGGCAGGGGATCGCCGACGCACTCGGCTTTTCCGGGCGTCGTCAGCGCGCATTCGGGCAACGCGGTGAACCGCAGCCGCGTCGACCAGTCGGCGCCGTAGGCGTTGGCGAAGGCCGTGTAGTCGGCCGCGAACCGCACGGTCGCGGAGTCGGCCGTGTCCTCGCCGATCCGCAGCAGGACGCCGTCGATCCCCGCCGTGGCGCTGGCGTCCTGGCCGAGGGTCTCGACCCGCACCGGCCCCGCGCCCCCTTCGATCTGGACCGGGAGCCCGCCCACCGAAACGGCGGCCGTGTCACTCGCGACCTCCACGACGCTCGCCGACGGCCACACCGGAGTCGGTGGCGGTGCCGTCAGGACCGTGTCGGCCGTCGGGTCGGCGCCCGCCTCGGTGACCGGCAGGCCGGTGACGTCGATGGCTTCGATGTCACCCGCCCCGGCCGCCCACGGCTCTTCGGGAAGCCGCGGGATCGACGCGGCGAGGCCTGCGGTCAGGGCTAAGACGAGGCCCGCTGCGATGAGCGTGCGGGCTTTCGGCTTGAGCCTGCGGAGTCGGCGGTTCAGGGGCGAGTGGGCAGCGGGCATGGCGGGCTCCAGGTCCGTGGGCGGCGGATGGGTCAGAGGAAGTTGCGGTAGTAGACGCCGGGCACGAGCGGCAGGGTCAGCACGGGCTCGCCGCCGGTGAAGGCTCCCGCGTCGTTGGTGAAGAGGCGCACTTCGGCGGAGTCGGGACCGACTTGGACGACGAGGGCGTCGCCGTCCCCATCACGATCGACGTCGGTGTGCAGCACGGCCCCTTGTGCCACCGGTGTCGAGTCGACCTGCGGCAACTGCAACGGATATGGCGACTGGAGGGCGAAAGAGCCGGGCAC
Organism: Phytomonospora endophytica; assembly: GCF_014202425.1. Lineage (GTDB taxonomy): Bacteria > Actinomycetota > Actinomycetes > Mycobacteriales > Micromonosporaceae > Phytomonospora > Phytomonospora endophytica. The sequence continues at coordinate 261,100 of NZ_JACHGT010000009.1, forward strand.
CGCTCGGAGTACGTGCCGGATCCAGGTGCCGTTCACGGTTCCGGGAGCGGTGACGACGAGGTCGGCGAAGCCCTGTCCGCGCTTGCCGGTTTTCGGCTCGACGCGAGGATCGTCGGCGTTTCCGTTGATGTCGGCGCCGTACAGCTCATAGGGCGACTCGTTGTTCCACTGAGTGGTCTCCCAGAGCTTCACCGGTGCCGCGAACTTGAACGCCCCGAGCGAGCGCACACCTGCCACGGCCACGCCGAGCTGACCGAGCCAGCCACCGAGAAGTTCGAGGTCCTCGGCTCCGTCGCCGTTGAGGTCTTCGACAGCCAGGTCACCGATGTGCGTGTAGGTCGAGCAGTTGTTGAGAAAGTCCCAGGTCGACTCCACGGAAGCACCGAACTCACCGGCGACGGCCGGAAGGATCAGGGCCTTGCCCGCGCAGTGATGGCCGCCAGAGTGGTATTCGCTGACCACGCGGACCAGATCGTCGTCACCGTCACCGTCGACATCGCCGACGGCGACGTCGTTTTCGCCGTAGGACCAGGGCAGGGGAGGCAGCGGGCCGGTGCCGGGTGCGGTTTCAGCGCTGCCCAGGAACTTGCGAGCGACCAGCGACAACCCGAACTCGTCGATCTCGTACAGATCCACCTCGATGTGCCGGTAAATCGTCTCGGGTGCGCAGACGGTGAGGATTCCGTTGTCCGCGCAGGGCGAGTACTCGTACTCCTGGCGCTCCATCAGGATCGCGACGTCCCGTTCGCCGTCGCCGGTGAAATCACCGAAGTAGACGTTCTCGCCGACGCCGTAGTCACTGTTAGGCGAGCGCCAGATCTCGCGGCTGCCCCAGGTCGCGGTGGCCTGGTCGAGTCCGAACTCCTGGATCACGAGTTGTCCGTCGTCCGATTCGACGACCAGGTTGTTCTCCGGCAGGTCGCGGTCGGGCAGGCCGCCCATGGGCCGGTTGGCTCCGGTGAGCACTCGCTTCACCGTCGGCGTGCCGTCGAAGGCGTTGCCGCCCGCGAGTACGCCGGCGTAGACCTGCACGTCGTCGATGGAGCCGACGAAGTGCTGGTATCCGGCCGGGTTGGCCTGCGTCGCCGCGCATCCGACGCGTAGCGGCCCGGTTGGGGACCAGGGAGCCGGGGTGACGGCGGTGCCCGCGAGTTCCCCGTTGACGTACAGGCGCATTTCGCCGGTGGCGGCCTCGAAGGTGGCCGCCAGGTGGGTCCAGGAGTGCAGTACGGCGACCTGGAGGGAGTCGACGGAGACGAAGGTCGTCGAGGCCGTGTCGGTCTTGGGCATCGTGAAGCGCCAGCGATCGGTCGATTTGACGTACTGCAGGTAGAAGCCGGGCCGGTTGACGCCGGTCTGGGTGATGACGTTGCGGTGGTCGCCCTTGTCGGTGAGCTTGACCCAGGCGGCGACGGAGAAGGAGGTGTTGCCGAACACGACGGGTTCACCGACCGTGGGGCAGGTGTTTCCGGTGAGCTGGACGCCCTTGCCGTCGGAGGTTGGTGCGGCTCCGGCGCCCAGGGTCATGGGGTTGCCGTAACCGGACGCGTCGGAGGAGACGCCTGTGCCTTCGTCGTCGAGGGCCCAGTGGCCGGTCTTGGTGGCCCGCCCGTAGAGGGAGCCCGCCTCGGTGGCGTTGACCGCGCGGTTCCAGATGCGCAGGTCGTCGACGGCTCCGGCGAGTGGTGCCTTCGTGACGCCGGCGGTCGTGGCGGACTGTCCGACCCAGAGGCGCCCGGGCGCCTTCCACGCCGTCGTCCGGGAGACCGGTGTCCCCTGGAGTTTCCCGTCGACGTAGAGCGACATGGTTCCGGGCGCGCCTTCGGCGTACACCGCGACCAGGTGCGTCCAGCGCCCGACGGTCGGCGCGGCGGTGGACGAGACCTGCGACCAGGTGGGGCTCGCGATGTCGGAACCGGGCATGCTGAAGTTCCAGCGGTTGCGCGAGAGGTGATACTCCAGCAGGAATCCCGGCTGGTTCACGCCCGACTGGGCGATGACCGTCTGCTGGGTGGTCAGCGCGTTGATCCTGACCCAGGTCGAGACGCTGAAGCCCTTCGTGGTGTCGATGATCGGCACGGTGCCCGGTGCCGGGGAGTTGTACGCGGTGCTCGTACCGGTGAATCCGGCCCCGCTGTCCTGGAGGATGTGCCCGGGCACGGTCGCCGGGGTTCCGACGGGCGTGAGCGGACGGCCGTTTCCGGACTCGTCGACGATCGTCGTTCCGTCGCGGACGTCGAAGGACCACGCGCCGGTCGGTTCGGTGAAGGACTTGAGGACCGTGAAGTTGTAGGCACGCGGGCCGTCGCTGACGTTCCCGGCCTTGTCGACCGTCCAGACGCGAAGCGTCGACGAGTCGTAGGTGCTCGGGGTGATCCGCACGCTGGCGTTTCCGGCGGCGTCGGCCGCGGCGACCGGGGCCTTCGCGTCGAAGGACTCGTCGTTGAGCGTGACGTGGTAACCGGCGATGTCGGTCGTGTTCGCCGGCGGCGCGATGGTGAAGGTCCCGGCCTGACCGATCCCGCCGGATCCGTTGGCGTTCTCCTCGGAGGAGGGATAGTCGGCGGAGTCGACCTCGGCCGGTGTGCCCGGCTTCGCGGTGTCGACTTCGAACTCGCAGACGACGAAACCGCCGCTGTCGATCTTGTCCTTGGCTCTGACCCGTATCGCGTACTTGCCGTCGGCCAGGGTCGGCAGTTCAACGGACATCGCCGAGTTGTGGCCGAGGCCGGGCTGCTGGCGGAGTCTCGTGTCCGACCACCCATCTCCCAGCGGCGACCACCAGACCTGCGCGGTGAGCTTGGCGCTCTCGGTGTCCTTGGCGGCGTCGACGTCCTTGAGCTTGCCGCCGATCGTGACGGGGTCGTTCGCGAGGGCACCGGCGCCGATCATCGGGCGCGCGGCACCGGTGGCGCACTTCTTCCCCATCACGGTGACCGACTCGGGCTTCTGCGGCGGGGTGTTGTACTTGACCGTCAGGTGGGCGTCGAGGACGTACTTCTTCCACGAGTTCGTCGAGCCCTCGTCGGCGGCCTTGAGGCCGAGGTAGATGTGCGACCTCCCGTCATCGACGGCGGTGGCGACCTCGTCGGTGATCCCCCACTCGACGCGGCCTTTCGCGCAGTCTCCGGAGGAGTCGTAGCGGCGTACCTCGTCGTTGGTCGCGATGTGGTCCTGCCAACCGGATCCCGACGAGTTCCACGAGGTGTTCCAGTCGACGGAGGACCCGAAGGCCGGCACCTCGTAGAGCCTCGTCGCCTCGCTCGTCCCGCACGCTCGCGACGACCATCCCTGGGTCATCGAGAACTCCGCGTAGGTGACGGTCTTGCCGGCGACACCCGACAGCGGCATTTTGAACAGCGAACGCGCGGTGAACATCCCGTCGGCCGGGGACTTGCCGACCTTCACGCCGCCGCCGTCCTTGTTGAACGGCGGGTGGTAGGCGTTGTAGTACGAGCCCTTGATGTCGGTGAGAGTCGCCCAGGCGCTGCGTTTCTTCGCCGTCCACACCGGGTCGATGTAGACGGGGTACACCGTCGTCGGGCTGTCGAGGAGCTTCTCGTCGGCACCGAGCTTCAGCAGGTCGCCTTCGATGCTCACGTCCAGTTCGGCGACCTTGGGTCCCCCGGCGGTCTTCGCGTCGAGCGAGACTCCGGAGGACTGCCCCGCCGAGTCCCACATGTAGGCCGAGGTGGCTTCGAGGAACGTCGTTCCGGTCGCAGCCGACTCGATGCGAAGGGCTTCGTCGCCGCCGCCGGCGAGGACGACTCCGTCGCCCTTGAGGCGGAAGGCGGCGTCCCTGACCATCGGGCTGGCGGCGGCCTCGGGCGTCTTCACCACGAGGACGTGGGAGAAGCCGTCCACACCGGCGGTCAGTTCCAGATCGACGCCCGGCATGACCTCGGGGTAGGTGGCGACGTCGTCGGTGATCGTCGGCGCCGAGAGCACCGTCGCGCCACCGGTTTCGAGTTCGAGGATGAGGCCGGAGGCACCGAACTGCGCGAAGACCTCGGGCCGGTGTCCGGCGCCGGGGAACCAGTAGTCGACGGTGGCCGCGGCCGGGCGGAAGGTCCCGCTCGCTTCGGCTTCGAGACTGGCGTCGGCGGCCAGCCAGGTCCCGTCGGCCTCCTGGACTCGTTCGGCTTCCACGGACTCCGACCAGGTCAGCTCGCCGGTGAGGTCGGCGACCATCGTGCCGGTCTCCGAGCGCAGCGAGAGAACCTCCACCTCTTGGGAGCACTCGACCGCGATTTCCACGGCCTCGGCTTCGGTCCAGGCGACGGGTGGGCACGTGGACGCCTGCGCCGACTGCTCGGCCAGCGGCACGGTGAGTACGGACGCGACGAGGACTAAAAGGGCAGGGCGGACACAACGCCGGGCAGGGCTGGGCACTTTGCCTCCAGGGCGTAACGGAGCGGGCACTCGCGTCGCCCAGTAAACACATGGAGCCCTGCCGAAGTCAACACATCGCCACTGTTCTCCTCGGTGATGGTTCTTTCCGTGAAACGAACGGCGGGGCACGGTCCACAAAGGACCATGCCCCGCCGTTGCTCACGGTGGTGCTTGCTCGGCCGGAGCCGAAAACGGTGGCGCTACGCCAGACCGTCCTCGTCGCCACCCCAGACCGCGGCGGCGGCCCGGCGACGACGCATGAACATCATGGCGAGGGCGACGCCGCCGCCCAGCAGCGCCACACCGGCGATGCTCATGATGGTCACGCTGGTACCGGTCACGGCCAGGGCCGGGGCCTCGGTGAACTTGACCGCGTGCTTACCCTCGCCCGGCTTGACGAGCGCGCCGGCCAGGATCAGCTTCTGCGACTTCTTCTCCGGGTCGGCCAGGCTCTCCTTCGACAGGAAGATGCGGCCGGCGGGGACGTTGATCTCACCGGTGCCGGTGACCGTGACGGTCCCCGCCTTGTCGCTGGTCAGCCAGAAGGACTGGCCGCCCTTGATCTCGGTGATCTCCTTGCCGTCCTTGTCCACGGCCTTGCCGCCGTCGACCTTCAGCGTGATGGTGCCGAGGTTGCTGTCGACGTCGACCTTGATCTTGTCGCTGGTCTTGCCGGTGGTGGAACCGCTGAAGGCCAGCTCCGGCTTACCGGGGTCGGGCAGCTCGGCGTCCGCGTCCGTCAGGTACGTGTAGATCGCCAGCACGGCGGCGTCGACGTCGTCATCGGCCTTGGTGGAGTCCTCGGCGCGCAGGTTGAAGCCGTCGCTGCGGTGCCAGATCGCGGCCTGCGTGGCGGCGTAGACGAAGGAGTCGACCTCGTCCTCGCTGTAGGTGTCCGGCAGCGTGGCCTTGGCATTGGCCAGCAGGTCGGCGGCCGACACGTTCGGGAACGCGTTGTGGAGGATCCACTTGATCTTGCCGAGGTTGGCGACGCCCGACGTCTCCCAGTCCTCTTCCACATACGTGTGCTTGAACTGGAGCGACGTGTGCAGGTCGATGCAGTAGACGTACTGCTCCTGCCCGCCCGCGGTGAGCACGAGCGGGTGGGCCGAGGTGGCCCCGTCGGTCGCGTCGTTGTAGACGCTGATCCCGTCCTTGCTGGAAACGGTGCCCTCGGCGTCCTGCGTGGTGATCGGGTCCTCGGCCTGCGCGGTGCCCGCGAAGCCAATGAGGGTGATTCCCGCGACGGCAGCGACCAGCGCCGTCTTGATCAAGCGGGTTTTCATGAAGGGTGTCCCTCCCCGGGAACGTTGAGTGGGGTGGTGTTTACGTGTCTTCACACGACACGCGACGGGACACGGTTGCACACTTCACAACTGCTTCTCAACTCGGGTACAAAGTGGATCTCAAGTTGGCACATCCGGTGCTATCAAACAATATGACGATCCGCCGCCCAACGGGACAACTCGTACCTGTTGGACATCTGCAACTTACGGAGCACATTGGACACGTGCGTCTCCACCGTCTTGATGGAGATGTACAGCTCCTTCGCGATCTCCTTGTACGCGTACCCGCGCGCCAGCAAACGCAGCACCTCGCGCTCGCGGTTGGTCAGCTGGTCGAGCTCCGGATCCGTTCCGGTGCCAACGGTTTTCGACGCGAAGGCGTCCAAGACGAAGCCCGCGAGCCTCGGTGAGAAAACAGCGTCCCCATCGGCGACGCGGCGGATGGCGTCGACCAGATCATCCGAGGAAATGGTCTTGGTGACGTATCCGCGGGCGCCGGCCCGGATCAGGCCGATGACGTCCTCGGCGGCGTCGGACACCGACAGGGCCAGGAACTTGACCTCCGGGTGCGCCGACCGGACCCGTTCCAGCACGGCGCGGCCGCCGCCGTCGGGCATGTGCACGTCCAGCAGCACGACCTCCGGCAACTCCGCGGAGATGTCGCGGACGGCATCGGCGACATTGCTGGCCTCGCCGACGACGTCGACGCGCTCACCGAGTTCGGCGCGCACTCCGGCGCGGAACATGGCGTGGTCGTCCACCAGGAAGACCCGCAGGCGCTCGCTCATCTCAATTCCTCCACTCGTCGGCGGGCCGCGGGGGCCCTCCGTCCAAACCCTAGGCCTCGGCGCGGGGCATCGACAGGCGTACTTCGGTCCCGCCACCGGGCTCGCTGATGATCCGCGCGTCCCCACCGTGCCGCTTCATGCGCCCGAGAATCGAACCGCGCACGCCGTGCCGGTCGCTCTCCTCGTTGTCCAGCACGGCCTCCAGGGAGAAACCGACACCACGGTCGCGCACGAAGACCGACACCTGCTCGTCCTCGACCTCGGCGTACACCGACACCGTGTCCACGCCCGCGTGCCGCGCCACGTTGACCAGCGCCTCACGCGTGGCGGCGACCAGCGCGACGGTCGGGCCGTCGACGTCGCAGTCGCCGACACACACCACGTCGACGGTCAGGCCGTAGGCCTCGTCGACCTCGGCGGCGACCTGGTCGATGGCCGCCGACAGCTTCTCGGTCGGCTCGGCGGTCGGCTTGTACAGCCAGTTCCGCAGCGTCCGCTCCTGCCCGCGCGCCAGGCGCGCGACCTCACGCGGGTCCTCCGCGCGGCGCTGGATCAGCGCGAGGGTGTGCAGCACCTGGTCGTGGATCATCCCGGCGACCTCGGCGCGCTCCTGCTCGCGCACGCGCGCCTCACGCTCGGTGCTCAGTTCGGTCAGTGCGCGCCACACCATCGGCCCGAGCACGATGCCGATCCCGACGATGCCGACGGCGGTGAAGATCAGCGAGTTCAGCAGTGCCTCACCGCCGGTGTCGCCCGGGTCGACGACGGCCACGACACCGACCACGCCCACCAGGATCAGCAGCGCTCCCCCGGCGATGCGCAGGAACAGCATCCGCCCGCCGGAGCGCCCGAACAGGGCCCCGACCCACGGCGCGCCCTTCGACTGTTCGGCCCAGCGTTTGCGCTGCGCCGGGTCGGCCTGCTGCCAGATCATCCCGGCGCCGCCGACGACGAGCACGATCAGCCAGCCGAGGAGCATGTTCGTGCCGCCCCAGCCGGTCGTGATCTGCACCAGCAGGACGCCGGCGCCGAGCGCGATGAAGGCCGGGATCTGGCGAATGTCGGTGCGCCCCCGGCGGACGCCCGCGGGGTCGGCGTCACGTGGGAGAACGGCCCAGTAGGCGACGTACAGCAGCGCGCCGAGCCCGAAGAACAGCGAGGCGACCATGAAGCCGATCCGCAGCGGGACGACGCTGACGCCCAGGTGGTTCGACAGCCCTCGGCTCACCCCGGTGAACATGCGCCCGCTCACCGCGCGGCGCAGCCGCCGCGGTTCGGCGGCGGGGGCGACCGGCGGGGGCGCGGCGGGCATGGCGGCGGTCACGTCCGCCTCCGTGGGCGGCGGGGTGCCTGCTGAACGCTGATGATCGGGCTCCTTCGCGGCTGGGACCGGTGCGCTTCTCGATCGTCACACGCGTGCGTGCCCGTGACCATGTCTTACGACCCCGAAATGCGGATCTCAGGGTCAGTTCAGGGGCCTCCCCGAGGATTTCGGCGCCGATTTTCGGCACGATCGAGACATGAACGACCACACCACGGAAGCCGGCCCGCACGGACCCGCCCCGCGGAGCCTTCCCCGGCCTCCGCTGGGCCTGGTCCGGCCGAAAGAGGACGCCAAGGTCGCCGGCGTCTGCTCCGCCATCGCCCGCGCGACCGGCAGCGACCCGCTGCTGTGGCGCGTCCTGTTCGCCGTCCTCATCCTCTTCGCCGGAGCGGGGCTGATCGTCTACGCCCTGCTGTGGCTGTTCACCCCCGCCGAAGGCGACACCGCCTCCCCGCTCGAAGCGCTGTTCGGGCGCGGACGGTCGAGCACCCCGGCGCCGCTGACGCTGGCGCTGGCCGTCGGTGTGACGATCGCCGCCTTCGTGATCTTCTGGGACAACTTCCCCATCGCGGTCGGCCTCGGCGTCGCGCTGATCCTGGCGGTCGTCTACCTGGTGCGCACCGAACCGCAGAGGCGGGCGCGCATGGACTACCGGCAGCAGGGCTACCCGCCGCCGGTGCCGCCGCCGAACTTCGAGCCGCCGTCGTCGCCGCACACCCCGCCGACGGGCTACCGGGCACCGTTCGCCCCCTACGGCCCCTACGCGGCCTACACGACGCAGAGCACGGTCCACGGCGCCCAGACGCGCACCGAGCCGGGCGCGAAGCCCTTCCTGCCGCCGCTGTCGACGCCGCCGCGCTACGGCACGCCCCCGCCGCCCCCGCAGCGTCCCGTCTACGGGCCACCGCGTCAGGCCCCGATTCCGGCGCCGAGGCCGCGCCGCCCCCGCTCGAAACTGCCGCTGGGCGTGCTGTCGGTCATGGCGATCGGGCTCGGCATCGTCGGTGTCATCGACCTGGCCGGCGCCTCGGTGCCCTTCGGCTGGTACCTCGCGACCGCCCTGACCATCTGCGCCGGCGGCCTGCTCGTCGGCACGTGGATCGGCCGGGCGCGCAGCATGATCGCCCTCGGCATCGTGCTGTCACTGGTCCTCATGGCCTACACGGCCGTGTCCTGGACCGTCGAGACCTTCGACTCCGGCCCGCCCAAGACCTGGGCACCGACGACGGTCGCCGCCGTCCAGCGCGAATACACCTTCGAGACCGTCGACGGGACCGTCGACCTGACCGGGGTCGACTTCACCGACACCGACGACATCACCCTCGACATCAACGTCGACGCGGGCTCGTTCCACGTGATCCTGCCGCCCGAGGTCGACGTCACGGCCACCGGCAGCGTCGACCTGGGCTACGTGAACCTGTTCGGGTGGGAGTCGGGCGGCAACGACATCGACAGCACCACCGACAACTACGGCCACGACGGCCCCGGCGGGGGCCACGTCACCATCAACGGCAACGTCGAGTTCGGCGCCCTGGAGGTCACCCGATGAAAAAGCACCAGACCGACACCGTCTCGCTCGTCTTCGCCGTCATCTTCCTTGGCGTGGTGGGCTGGTGGCTCGCCGCCCGCTTCACCGAGCTCACGCCCGCCGGTTTCGGCCTCATGGTCGCCGGGACGCTCATCGCCGCCGGACTGATCGGCCTGGTCAGCGCCCTGCGGCCGCGCAAGCCCGCGCCCGCCGCGGGCCCGGCGCCCACGCCGGGGCTGTTCGAGTCCGGTGCGAGCACCACCGTCGACGACGACCCGCCGAGCTTCGGCGGCCTCGACCTGAACAGGCTCAGCGAGGAGGACCGCGCCCGCGCCGACGAGCTCATCCGCAAGATGAGCGAGGCGCGCGCGCAGACCGTCGTCGAGGACGAGCCGGGCGCGTCGTCGACGGTCGACCCGACCGCGCGGATCCCCCGCGTCACGGAGGAGCCGACCGTGGAGATCCCGCGCGACGAGAGTCCCGTCACACGGCCGGAGTGGCCCGAAGAGCCCGACACGCCTGACGAGACCGGCGACCGGAAGAGCGGCGGCTGAGGCGCCGCCTATGCTGGATGGGGTCTTCTGCCACCTGTGGAGCTTTTGATGAGTCTGTCCCCATCCTCGCGAGTCGGCGAACGTGCCGCCCGCGCCATCGCCGACGAGTTCGCCCGCCGCGGTGAGCCGCAGACCGGCCTGCTCGTCGGCGCCGAAGCGGGTTCGCCCGCGCTGGCCGCCGCGCTCGACGCGCTCGCGCCGGGCGACGAGCTGACCATCGTCGCCGACCCCGAGTCCGCCGCGGCGATGACCGAGCACCTCGACGCGCAGGGCAGCTGGGTGGCCGACCGCGCCAAGGTCGTCACCGCCCTCGCCGACGCCCGCCCCGCCGACGTCGTCATGGTCGCCGCGCCCGTCTCCACCCTCGACGGTGAGACGGCGAAGTACCTGGAGTCGCTGCGCGCGGTCGTCAAGGAGAACGGGATGCTCGTGCTCGCCGTTCCGGCGCGCGGCCCCGTCGCCTTCGAACTCACCGACCTGATCGCCGAGCACGGCGTCGCCGAGGACCTGGTCCTGCGCAACCGGCCGCCGCTGCGCGTGCACCGTCTCCGCTTCGGCGTGGCCCCCGCGGCCGCCGCCGAGAAGCTGACCGCGGCCTACCGGCCGTCCAGCGTGCCGGTGACCGGGCGCATGCACATCGACTCCAACGGCGTGGCCGCCGGCGCGATCGCGCTCGGCGCGGCCGTGCTGCTCAAGCGCGTCCGGCCGAAGTCGAAGCTGTGGCTCGTCCCGGCGCTGGCCGCCGCGCCGGTCGCCGCGTTCTTCCGCGACCCCGAGCGTTCGGTACCCGACGAGACCGACGCCGTCGTCGCCGCCAGCGACGGGAAGGTCCTGTCCGTCGAGCACCTCACCGACGACCGTTTCGGCGGGCTGACCGGTGAGGCCGGGACGGAGTGGCTGCGGGTCGCGGTGTTCCTGTCGGTGCTGGACGTGCACGTCAACCGTTCGCCGGTGGCCGGGCGCGTCGTCGACGTGTTCCGCGAGTCGGGCGGCTACGCCCCCGCGATGAAGGCCGCCGCCGAGCACAACGTCGCCTGCTACACCGTCGTGGAGACCCCGCGCGGCCGTGCCGTCGTGGCGCAGCGGACCGGGCTGCTGGCCCGCCGCATCGTCAACCGGGCGAAGGTCGGCGCGCTGGTCGCCAAGGGCGAACGCTACGGGCTGATCCGTTTCGGTTCGCGGACCGACATCTACCTGCCCGCCGACCGCGCCGAGGCCCTCGTGGCGCCGGGCGAGCGGGTCGTCGGGGGCGAGACGGTGGTCGCGCGCTGGACCGCCGAGTAGGGACCGGGTTTCGAAGCGCCGCCGCGGGTGACCGCGGCGGCGCTTTTTCGTGGGGGCGGGGGTCGGGTTGGCGGTATGGGGTTCGGGGTTCGGGGTTCGGGGTCGGGTTGGCGGTTCGGGGTTCGGGGTTCGGGGTCGGGTTGGCGGTTCGGGGTTCGGGGTTCGGGTTCGCGGTTCGCGGTTCGCGGTTCGCGGTTCGCGGTTCGCGGTTCGGGTTCGCGGTTCGGGTTCGCGGTTCGCGGTTCGCGGTTCGCGGTTCGCGGTTCGCGGTTCGCGGTTCGCGGTTCGCGGTTCGCGGGCAGCGTGAAGTGACGGGTTCGCGGGCAGCGTGAAGCGACGGGCGGCCGAGCGAATCGCGCGCTCCCCCGATCACCCCAAAGGGGCCCCAAAAAACACGATACGGGCAAGATGTGACAGAAAGGCGCGTGCGAGAACTGCTCGCGTTAGAGCGGGCGGGCGCGCAGGCGGGCCGCCGGATCAGACGAGCACGGCCCGGCCAGCGCGGGCGGACGCCGGATCAGACCAGCCCGGCCCGGCCATCGCAGACACATGCCGGTCCAAACGAGCACGGCCCGCCCGGCGCAGACGAGCACGGCCGAGCCGGCGCAGGCGGGCCGCCGGATCAGACGAGCACGGCCGAGCCAGCGCGGACGGCCGCCGGATCAGACCAGCCCGGCCCGGCCAACGCAGACACATGCCGGTCCAAACCAGCCCGGCCGAACCAGCGCAGGCAGGCCACCGCATCAACCCGCCCGGCCCGCCCGGCGCAGGCACGCCACCGCATCAACCCGCCCGGCCCGCCCAGCACAGACAACCACCGGTCCAGACAACCGCCGCCCCAAACGAACGCACGTGCCGCACCACCGCCGCCGTGCCCTCAACCTCGCCGCCCCGCCCAGGGTGCCAGCTCCCCCAGCAGCAGCTCCACCTCCATCGCGTGCCCTTCCGCCCAGCCCCGGTACGCGTCCAGCGATCGCGTCCACGCGTCGCGCGCGCCGGGCACGTCGCCCACCGCGCGCAGCGCGTGCCCGCGCAGGAGGTGCGCCCGGCCCGAAACACCGGGCATGCGCAGGTCCCCGACCGTCTCCAGCGCCCTCGTGACGCACGCCAGTGCGGCGGCCGTGTCCGCCGCGCCGAGGTGGACCTCGGCGAGCACGCACAGACTGTCGGCGACCTCGCCGACGGCGGCGCGCTCCTCCTGCTCGGAAATGGCGAGGCGCGCCTGGGCGAGCGCTTCGGCGTGGTCGCCGCAGGCGCTGAGGGCGCGGGCGAGCACGGTCCGCACGATCGAGACCTGCCGGTCGAGGCCGAGCTCCTCGGCGACGGACATCGCCTCGACGGCGTCGGCGCGGGCGGCGGTGACCTCGCCGAGTTCGCGGAGCGCGTCGGCGCGGGCGGCGAGCGCCCAGATCTGGGTGCGTTCGTTGCCTTCCTGCACGAACAGGTCGAGGGCGCGCTGGGCCTGGTCGCGGGATGTGACGTGGGCGCCGATCTCGCGGGTGTGCACGCTCTGGCTGAGCGCGACCGTCCCGCGCCACATGCCGCCGAGGTCCGCGGCGAGCTTCTCGGCGGCGGCGAGGGCCTTCTCGGCCTCGACGCGTTCGCCGAGCATGATGCGGGTGCCGGCGAGGCTGACGAGCATGATGAGGCGCGGTGGCGCGGCGGCGTTCTCGGCGTCGAGGTGCAGTCCCTCCTCGTGGAGGGCGGCGGCGTCGGCGAACCTGCCGCGCCGGGAGTGGAACGCGGCGAGGGTTCCGATGGCCAGGGCCTGGATCGCGGTGTCGCCGGTGCGGCGGGCGAGGGTCAGGGCCTCCTCGCCGACTTCGACGGCTTCGGCGTCCTTGCCGGTCAGCCAGAGGTGGCTGGCGGCGAGTTGCCGCATGCGCGCCTGTCCGACGACATCGTTCTGCGCGGTGGCGGAGTCGTAACCGATGCGCAGGAGTTCCTGGGCGTTGGGCATGTCGGCGTCCTGGTTGATGGCGTTGCGGAGCAGGTAGACGAGCCGCCAGGCCATGGGGTGGTCGGGGTAGCTCTGCGCGGTCGCCGCGACGTAGACACGGTTGTCGCGGGTGGGTTCGGCGTGAACGTCGAGGTGGTACTCGAAGAGCCGCGTGACGGCCGCCGCGCGCTCGTCGGGCGGATCGTCGGCGAGGGAGCACTGGTGGGCGTAGTCCTGGACGAGGTCGTGGAGGCGGTAGCAGCCGGGGCTCTGCGTCTCGACGAGGTTCTGGCTGAGCAGGCGCCGGAGGGGCACGCTCGCGTCGGCGCCCAGCAGCACCGTGGCGAGGTCGTTGCCGAAGGCGCCGCGGGAGATGAGTCCGAGACGGCGGAACAGCATGCGTTCGGTGGTGCCGAGCGCTTCGTAGGACAACCGGAGCATCGCGTCGACGGCGGTGTCGGGTTCGCCGTCCACGGCGAGTCCGCCGAGGCGGTCGCGTTCGAGTCGGTCGATGTAGGCCGCGATCGTCGGGTCCCCTTGGGAGAGCACGTTCGCGGCGGCGATGCGCAGCGCGAGCGGCAGCCCTCCGCACAGCTCGGACAGGCGACGGAGGGCCCCTTCCTCACCATCGGCGATCTCCGGGCCGAGGACGTGGGCGAGGAGGCCGACGGCGTCGGTGTCGGAGAGGCTGCGCAGCCGCACGGGCCGGGCACCGTCGCGAGCGATGAGGCCGGAGAGGTTGTCGCGACTGGTGACCAGGGCGAGGCTGGCCCGTCCGCCGGGCAGCAGCAGGCGGACCTGGTCGGCGGTGGCGACGTTGTCGAGGACGACGAGGAGCGCGCGGTCGGCGACCATCGAACGGTAGGCGGCCGCGGCCTCCTCGACGTCGGGCGACAGCTCGCCGTTGGCGCCGAGGGTGCGCAGGAACCGCCACAGAACGTCGATGAGCAGCGCCGGTTCGGCGCTGTGATGGCCCCGGAGGTCGACGTGCAGCTGGCCGCCGGGGAAGCGGGATCTGTTGTGCTGCCCCCAATGCACGGCGAGCGCGGTCTTCCCGACGCCGGGCGGGCCCGAGATGACGGCGAGGCCGTGGCCGTCGAGGTTGTCGAGGGCGGCGAGTTCGGTGTCGCGGCCGACGAAGCCGGGGATGTCGGCGGGGAGTTCGGCGGGTGCACTGGGCGTCGCGGGGACGACCGCCGGGGTCGTGGGCGGCGGCGGCGTCTCGGGGCGGAGGACGGCGAGGTGCGCGGCCTTGATCTCGGGACCGGGGTCGATGCCGAGTTCGTCGCCGAGGCGTTCCCGGAACATCCGGTAGGTCTCCAGGGCCTCCGACGTCCGTCCACTGTGGTCGAGGGCCGTGATGAGGGTCGCGACGGTCCGCTGGCGGTAGGGCTGCTCGGTGAGGAGCGCGCGGGTGGCGGCGATGACCTCGTCGTGGCGGCCGAGGGCGAGGCGGGTCTCCTCGCATTCCTCGCGCAGCGCCAGTCTGGCCTCGTCGAGGCGCAGCGCCGCCGCCTCGATGACGGGCCCGGACAGGCCGGCGAGCGCCGGTCCGCGCCACAGCGCGAGGGCCTGCTCGAAACGGGCGAGGGCCGATTCGCGGCGGCCGGCGGCGGCTTCGGCGCGGGCGCGGGCGGCGTGGGCGTCGGCGACGGAGGCGTCGAGCTGGTCGTCGTCGACGGCGATGCGGTATCCGCCGGGCACGGCGTCGAGGAGGACGGGCGCGCCGAGCGCGGCGAGGTCGCGTCGCATGGCCGAGGCGAGGTTCTGGGTCTGCTGCCGCGCGGTGGCCGGCGGATCCTCGTCCCAGAGGGCGGCGATGAGGCGTTCGGTGGGGACGACGCGTTTGTTGTCGAGGAGCAGCATCGCGAGCAGGGTTGGCCGTTTGCGTCCGGGCAGAGCAAGTTCGCGTCCCCCCACGGAAGCCGCGACCGGTCCTAGAATCAGGAAGTCCATGTTTCCCCCCTGTGGCCGATCGGCCACGGTACATCCATGCGACGGGAGACGGCGTGGAAGCATGCCGACGGGAGCGCGGCGGAATGCGGTGATCGACGGCGCCGCGCGCACCCTCTGCTCCCCAGCGCTCCCCTGCGCCGGCCCGGGTGTGAAGGCCGACCGGGACCGACGTTACGGGGGATATGCCACGTCTGTCGACCCTATGAACGGCGGGCGAACAGAGCCGAACGCATGTATCCGGACACCTTGCGGGCCGGTGCACAGAGCCAAGGCCGGGACGCGGGACACGGCATGGACGGCACCGGAGGCGCAGGACGCGCCTTCGGTGCCGTCGCGACGATCCCGGCTCAGATCCGCCAGGTGAAGGTGCCGGTCAGTCCCGCCAGCAGCGCGGGATCGCGGACCCACTCGGTGCGGTCGGTGACCGTGACGGTGACCTCGTGGCCTCCGCTGCCGAACGCGGTCAGGCTCGCGCGGTCGAGGGTGGTGGCGCCCCGGGCCGGGGTGACTTCCCTCCCGTCGACGGTCCAGCTGATGTCGATGGTCTCGATCCCTTGCGGGACAAGGACTTCGAGCGCCTTCTCGCTGCTCGCGATGGTCGCCTTGGCGTAGAAGGACGCGATCATCCGTTCGCGGCCGGGCAGGTTGAACTGTCTGCCGAGGGTGCGCATGATCGAGTTGGAGCTGGGCCGGTAGATCCCGTTGGTGTAGTAGCGGCAACCGTTGAAGGTGTCGATGACGCCACCGTCCGGTGTGGACTGTCCCATCCACCGCCACCACTTCGTCTGGCGGCTCACCATGGTCGCGCGGGTGTAGATGGAGGCGTTGGCCTCGCGCAGTTCGGCCCCGGTGTAGTTGGTGCCGCCGCCGTAGTCGTACTCGTCGGCGAGTCCGCCGATGGAGTGGCCGAGTTCGTGCACGACGATCTGCCCGGCGGAGGCGTTGCCGCCCGCGGCGGTCGCGACGCCGCCGCCGGCACCGCCGTAGGTGGTGGTGTTGGCGAGGGCGACGACCTGGTCGACGTCGGGTGCCTGCCGGGCGTACTGGTTGGCCTTGCTCTCGTTGACGCACAACAGCCGCGCGGTTCCGCCGCAGTAGAAGTACATGTCCAGGGCCGTGTTGCGGTAGGTGCCGTAGGGGTCGTGGTCGACACCGGACTGGGAGGAGACGACGTCGACCTTCCAGACGTTGAAAAGACTCTTGTAGCTCGCGAAGGGCTCGACGGCGAAGAGCTCGTTGACCTTCGAGCGGACGTGGCTGTCATAGGTCCCGAGCTGCGTGCTGGTGTAGCCGTCGCCGACGATGACCAGGTCGAGGTGCGTCGCCGGGTCGCCGTTGTTGATGATCGGCGTGACCGCCGCCGCCGCGACCGCCGAGTCGGGGGCCGGCGTGTCCACGGCCGGGACCGCGATCGGCTGCCGGGTAATGGATCCGTCGGGGGCGAAGACCTCGCGCAGCTCGGTGCGCATGCCGTACGAGGCGGCCGGGGAGGGTTCGGCGGCGAAGGCCGCCGGTCCGTGGAGGAGGATCAGGCCCAGCGCGGCGACGGACGCGAGCGCGAGACCGGAACGTAATGGTCTGCCGGGATTCTTCATGCCTCGACTATGGACGAACCGAGGCATTGCCTTCGCATCCCAAACGCCCATAACATCCAGCGAATGGACCTGGAGCCGCGCCATCTGCGCATCGTCTGCGCGATCGCCGACGAGGGCAGCATCACGCGCGCGGCCAGCGTCCTCGGGGTGTCCCAGCCCGCGCTGACGGCGAAGCTGCGCCGCATCGAGGAGGCCGCCGGGGCGCCGTTATTCGCGAGGCACCCGCGTGGTGTCGAGCCGACGGCGCTGGGCGAGTACCTCATCGCCCGATCCCGGGCGATCCTGGCCGACCTCGCCGATCTGGCGGGCGGTCTGCGGCAGCGCGTCGGCGACGAGTACGCGCACGAGTTGCGGCTCGGCGGGGTGTCGGGGCCGATCATCGTCGGGCTCGCCGACCGGCTGGCGACGGCGTTCCCGCAGTGGCGGGTCGCCATGCGCGCGGAGTACTCGCCGCGGCTGCTGCTGGACCTGGTGGCGACGGGACGGCTCGACGCGGCGGCCGTCGTCGACTATCCGGGCCGCGAACTGGCCACACCGTCCCATGTGGATGGTTGCCCGGTGGTCGCCGATCCGGTCTTCGTGGCGATGGGCGCCGGGCACCGGCTCGCGGAGTTCGAGGAGATCGAACTGTGCGACCTGGCGGGCGAACCGTGGGTGCTGCCGCGCTCCGACGGCGCGGGCTGGCCGGAGTACTTCACGCACACCTGCCGGGAGTCGGGCTTCTCGCCCGTCGTCGGCCACCACGTCGCCGAGACGCGGCTGCTGCACGAGTTGCTCAGCGCCGGGAAGGGACTTGTGCCGTGCCAGGCGACGTTCCCGGCACCCGAGGGCGTCGTGGTGCGTCCCCTGGCGGGTTCACCGATGTGGGTGCGGCACCGGCTGCTGTGGCATCGTGCCTCGCCGATCGCCGCGTACGGCGAGCGGCTCGGCGCGCTGGCGGTCGAGGCCTACGAGGCCTGTGCCGGGCTCAGGCCGCAGTACCTGCGCTGGCGGCGTCGGCACGGCGGTGCTTGACCCACAGCAGCGGGCCGGAGATCAGGTACAGGCCGACGACGATGACGAAGGTGGCCTGGAGGTCGAGGAGCGCGCCGCAGGCCGGCAGAATCCACAGGACCGGCGGGAGCTTGCGCAGCTGGCCGAGCTTGACGTACGGGAAGCTCGACACCATCAGCAGCGCCAGGGCCGCGACGACCAGCGCGAGGCCGAGCGTCGGGACGATCGCCTCGGTCGGCTGCGGGATCAGCACCGTCGCGATGACCAGGACGGCCGCGGCCATCGTGGTCGGCACGCCGGAGAAGAAACGGCCGTCCTTCGGCGAGACGTTGAAGCGCGCCAGGCGGATCGCCGCGCAGATCGCGACCAGGCCGCAGGCGGCGGCCACGACCGCGACGGGCGCGTCGCCGTGGAGCCACTGGTAGACCACGATCGGGGTGGCGATGCCGAAGGAGCACATGTCGGCCAGGGAGTCCATCTGGAGACCGAAGGGGCTCGCGACGCCGAAGCGGCGGGCGAGCGGGCCGTCGAGGGCGTCCATGAGGACACTCCCGAGCAGGCACAACGCGGCCCACTTGACCATCTCCGGGCCGCGGGAGGCCAGGATCATCGCGGTCATGCCGAGCGCGATGGAAGTGACCGTGCAGCCGTTGACGATCGCGAACTGGATGCGGCGGGCCACGGTCGCCTCGCCCGGCAGCAGCCGGATCGGCGCCGGGGGCGCCAGTTCGTCGCCGGCCGGTTCCTTGACCGCCGCTTCCTCGACCTCGTTGAGCTCGGCGAGGGTCTCGGCGCTCAGCGCGTTGCGCCGGCGCAGGCGGATCGGCGGGAGCGGCTCAAGGACGAGTCGGCGCGCGAACGTACCGCCGCGGCGCAGGCCACGGGCGATCCCCCGCCCCGCCGGCCGCGGGCTGTCGTTGTTGCGACGACGCAGCCACAAGGTCCTTCGCACGCGATCTCCTTCTCGCCCGACCACCGCGTTCGTTCCCCTTCCGATGGTCTCCCAGCTTTGCGCTGTACACCATGGCACATCCATGCCACATTTGGCGATCCCTCGCGAGGGCAAAATTTTCCCATAAGGGGGTAAATTGCCGCGAAGCCCACCGAAACGGAGCTACCTTCGGTAGCCTGCCGGGCCAACGTTAGCGTGCAAAACGCCTAAGTCCTAATCAACGAATTCAGATCAGCCGAAGTCCGTCCATCACCGCGGGTGTGATCGGGAGCTCGTCGAGGGCACGCCTGGGCCACCATTTCGACTCCGAGGTCGAGCCGCCCGCCATCTCGACGACGTGTGCCGCGGTCGGCTTGGCCACGAAGACGCGGAAGATCGCGCGCACGCCGTGCCAGTCGAGCGGGTAGCCCTCCGGGCCGATGGCGCGGCGGGTGCGGAAGGACGTGACGTCGAGGAGGTCGCCGACCTCGCCGTGCTGGCCGGTCTCCTCGTAGAGCTCGCGCTCGACGGCGTCACGGGGCTGCTCG
The DNA here is from genome assembly GCF_014202425.1 of Phytomonospora endophytica. Taxonomy (GTDB): domain Bacteria; phylum Actinomycetota; class Actinomycetes; order Mycobacteriales; family Micromonosporaceae; genus Phytomonospora; species Phytomonospora endophytica. Next base: position 280,218 of record NZ_JACHGT010000009.1, read on the forward strand.
CCGAAGTCGACGCCACCGCCGGGCAGGTGCCAGTTGCCGGCACCGGGGTAGCCCTCGGAGATGCGGGCGAGGAGGACGCGGTCGTCGGCGTCGGTGGTGACGCCGTACGCGCCGAACCGCTGGCCGCGCCGGGGCGGGGAGGACGAGTCGCCGCCGGCGGCGGGCTCGAAGTCGGGGCGCAACGTCACGGGCGCGCCGGCGACTTCGAGGACGCGAGAGACGAAAGGCGTCATCGGCTGCCCGGCGACCTCGTCGGGACGCTTCCACGTCGCGAGCTCGGACGTGCCGTCCACCTCGGGACGCAGGGTCCCGCCGGTCACGCGGACGTCGTAGAGGACCGCGTTGGTGTGGACGGGGCCCGTCGGGCCGTCCATGACGGTGGAGACGACGTCGCGGATGCCGCCGACGGCGACGCTGAGGCCGGTCTCCTCGGAGAACTCGCGGACCACCGCGTCACGCGGGTGCTCGCCGTGCTCGACACCGCCGCCGGGGAGGAACCAGGAGCCGGGGTAGATGGCCCGGGGGGAGCCTTTGGCGAGGAGGATGCGTCCGTCTTCGTCGTACACCACCCCGTAGGCCGCGAGCCGAAAGTTGTTCTTTTGCCGCATCTATCAACCGTACAGGGGAAACGACCTGGGGAAACGCGACGAGTGACGGAGGAGACGGGGACGGCGGGGGAGATCAACGGGGGTGGGTGGGGGACGACGCGGCGGTGACGGCGGGCAGGGTGGGCGACGGGGGCGGGGTGAGGGGGGGCGCGGGGTGGCGGGGCGGGGTGGCGGGGTGGCGGGACGCGGACGGGCCGTGCGGAGGAGACGGGGGTGGGTGGGGGACGACGCGGCGGTGGCGGCGGGCCGGGTGGGCGACGGGGGCGGGGTGAGGGAGCGCGCGGCCTGGCGTGGCGGGGTGGCGAGACGCGGACGGGCCGTGCGGAGGAGACGGGTGGGTGGGAGACGACGCGGCGGTGACGGCGGGCCGGGTGGGCGACGGGGCCGGGTGAGGGAGCGCGCGGCCTGGCGTGGCGGTGGGACGCGGGGCGGACCGGCCGTGACGGAGACGCCGGACCGGGCAACGAAGTGGGGTGAGCGCGAGAAGACGGGGGCGCGGAGGCGATGGCGGACGCGATCGCGGCCCGACGGGAAGGCGGGGCCGCGACCCGCGTTCGCGAGCGCCGAGGTACTGCGGGCCGGGTGACCGGCCCCTCCGCCACACCTCCACCAGAGGCTGAGAGCGCGAGCCCGCGACGCGCGACCACCCCTCGACCCAGCGGCGGCAGAACGGCCGCCACCGTCGTGGCGGTGGTTGCGGTTGCGGTTGCGGTAGCTATCGCGGTGGCCGTGGTGGTAGCGGTAGCCGGTGGCGGTCGCGGCGGTGGCCGTGGTGGTCGCGGTCGCGGTAGCGGTAGCGCAGAGCACGGAACCCGCGCTGGCGGCGCGCGGAAGACAACTCGCCCCACAAGCCCGCAAGCCCGCGAACCCACCCCGCCCCACCTCACGAAGAAGCGGCGGCCCGCGCACACGCGAACCGCCGCCCCAAACCTCAGGCCCCGAACCTCAGACCTCGAACGTCGGCCCCGACCCTCAACCCCCGGGACCCATGCTCGAACCCCAATCCCCGCTCCCGTCCACTACTCCCACTCGATCGTCCCCGGCGGCTTGCTGGTGATGTCCAGGGTCACGCGGTTGACGTCTTCGACCTCGTTGGTGATCCGCGTCGAGATCTTCGCGAGCAGGTCGTAGGGCAGTCGTGACCAGTCGGCCGTCATGGCGTCTTCGCTCGACACCGGGCGCAGCACGACGGGGTGCCCGTACGTGCGGCCGTCGCCCTGGACGCCGACGGAACGCACATCGGCCAGCAGCACGACGGGGAACTGCCACACCGAGCGGTCGAGGCCGGCGGCGGTGAGTTCGGCGCGGGCGATGGCGTCGGCGGCGCGCAGGATCTCCAGGCGGTGGGCGGTGACCTCGCCGATGATCCGGATGGCCAGGCCGGGCCCGGGGAAGGGCTGGCGGTAGACCATCGCCTCGGGCAGGCCGAGTTCGAGCCCGAGCCTGCGCACCTCGTCCTTGAACAGCGTCCGCAGGGGCTCGATGAGCGTGAACTTCAGGTCGTCGGGGAGGCCGCCGACGTTGTGGTGCGACTTGATGTTCGCGGTCCCGGTACCGCCGCCGGACTCGACGACGTCGGGGTACAGCGTCCCCTGCACCAGGAAGTCGATGTGGTTCTCGGCCTCCAGGTCGCGGGCGGCCTGCTCGAAGAGGCGGATGAACTCGCGGCCGATGATCTTGCGCTTGGTCTCGGGCTCGGTCACGCCGGCCAGTTCGGAGAGGAACTGCTCGGCGGCGTCGTAGACCTTGAGTTTGATGCCGGTCGAGGCGACGTAGTCGGTCTCGACCTGCTCGGCCTCGCCCGCGCGCAGGAGGCCGTGGTCGACGAACACGCAGGTCAGCTGGTCGCCGATGGCGCGGTGCACGAGCGCGGCGGCGACGGCGGAGTCCACGCCGCCCGACAGCGCGCAGAGGACCTGCTTGTCGCCGACGGTCTCGCGGATGGCCGCGACCTGCTCCTCGATGACGTTGCTCATCGTCCAGGTCGGCGCGATCCCGGCGATCTCGTACAGGAAGTGCCGCAGCACGGCCTGCCCGTGCGGGGTGTGCGCGACCTCGGGGTGGAACTGCACCCCGGCGAGCCTGCGGTCGCGGTCCTCGAAGGCGGCGACGGCGGCACCGGCCGAGCTGGCCGTCGCGGTGAAGCCCTCGGGGGCCTTGGTGACCGAGTCGTTGTGGCTCATCCACACCGACTGGGCCGCGGGAAGCCCGGCGAACAGCGCACCCGGCTCGGACACCGACAGCGGCGTCCCGCCGAACTCGCGCCGTCCGGTCGACTCGACGGTGCCGCCCAGCGCGACCGTCATGGCCTGGAAGCCGTAGCAGATCCCGAAGACCGGGACGCCCGCCTCGAACAGCGCGGGATCGGTGGTCGGCGCGCCCTCGGCGTAGACGCTGGCCGGCCCGCCCGACAGGATGATCGCCGCCGGGTTCCTGGCCAGCATCTCGGCCACCGGCATCGAGTGCGGGACGATCTCGGAGTAGACGCGGGCGTCGCGCACGCGCCGCGCGATCAGCTGTGCGTACTGGGCTCCATAGTCGACGACGAGAACCGGTGCAGGCAGGGTCATGTGTGCAGCTTAATTGGGGGTCGGCGCGCGCCCGCCGGGTGGTGTTGGTCGTGTGACGGCCGTCGATGCCGCCCTTCGGGATCAAGAGCGCCGCGCCCCCTCCGCCCCTATATCCTCCCGGAATGGCGGTGCGGGCCCCGGTTCAGGAGGTGCGGCGGTCGCTGCTCGGTTGGACACCCGACCGCATCGACCCCCATGCCGCCTTCCGCTGTGCCCTGGGCATCGCGATTCCGCTGCTCGGGGGCATGCTCCTGGGCCATCCCGCGCTCGGCGGCGCGGCGGCGATCGGCGCGTGGTCGGCGGGTCTGACGACCTTCCACCGCGACGCGCGCCCGCGCCCGATGCTCGCCGTCCTCGCCGGAACGGTGATGGGCCTCGGCGTCCTCATCGGCGGGCACACCGCCGGGTTCCCCGTCCTGTCCATCGCGGTCACGATGGTCTGGTGCCTGGGTTTCGGGCTGATCGGGACCCTCAGCGACATCGCCGGCTCGGTGGCGGTCACCTGCGGCACCGCGATCTTCCTCGCCCACGGCCTCACCGTCGACAACTCCCCCGAGACGGCCGCGCTGGCGGCCCTGGCGGGCGGCGTGACGCAGGCCGTCATCGTCGTGCTCCTCCCCCGCCACCGCCACCGCAGTGAGCGCATGGCCCTGGCCGGGGTCTACCACTGGCTCGCCGCCGAGGCCCGCGCGACGGCCGACGAGACGCACGGCCCGCCGTCGACGGCGCCCCTCGAACTGGCCGAGCAGGTCCTGGAGACGCACCGGGAGACGCCCGAGGTCTTCCTGACGGCCCTCACGCACGCGCGTCGGCTGCGAGCGGTGATCGCCGCGGTCGGTTCGGCGCGCAGCCGCCTCGCCGACGCCGACCCGACCGCCGCGCGGCACCTGGCCGCGGTCCTGCGGGAGGCCGCCGACGCGCTCGACATCATCGCCGACGCCCTCGCCGAGCGCGAGGTGCCGAAACCGGCGTGGCACAAGCGGCTGAGCGCGGCCGTCGAGCAGGTCCGGGAGGACAACAAGTCGACCTACCTGCCCGTGCCCGAGTACGAGTCGACGCGCCTGCTGAGCCTGGTGCGGGCGGCGGCGACGACCGCGGCTACCCCGACGGTCGACGAGGGCGACGGCGACCGCATGGACGCCTCGCGCTGGCGCCTCGTCCCCGACATCCCGCCCGTGCGGGAGATGTTCAAGGGTGCGCTGGTGACGCTGCGGGCGAACCTGTCGTGGCGTTCGACGGCGCTGCGCCAGGCACTGCGCACGTCCATGGCGGTCGGGATCGCGATGGTCGGCGCCCTGTGGTGGCAGGGCGACCACGGCTACTGGCTGCCGCTGACGGCATGGCTGGTGCTGAAGGCCGACTTCGCCGGGACGATCGGCAAGGGCGTCGGCCGCACCATCGGCACGACCGCCGGCGCGCTCGTCGCGGGCCTGCTGTCCTCGCTGCTGCCGGTCGACCCGATCTACATCGCACCGGTCGTGATCGTCTTCGCCTTCGTGTCCTACCTGCTCTTCCAGGCCTCCTATGTCCTCTACAGCGCCAGTGTGGCCGCGTTCGTCGTGTTCAACATGGAGCTCGGCGGCGACTCGCCCCTGTACGCGGCAACGCAGCGGGTCGCGGCGACGATCGTCGGCGGCGTGTTCGCGCTGCTGTTCTTCCTGGCCTGGCCGAAGTGGGAGACGCCGCTGCTGGGCGAGCGCCTGGCCGATCTGACCGAGCGCTACGCCGCCTACGCCGACCTGGTGCTGTCGCGGCACGCGAAGCCGTCGCGGCGCAAGGAGGGGAAGCTGCGCAAGACCCTCGACGATCTGCGGCTGGCGCGGGCGGAGATGGACGCGGCGATCGTGAAGGCGGCGGCCGAGCCGGTGACGGCGCCGGGGCCGATGAGCGCCGACGCGCGGCGGATCTCCTATGACCTCGGGTGGGCGGCGCGGCCGATGATGGTCCTTGAGGCGCACCTGCCGGACGTGGACTCGCCGGAGCTGCCGCCGGTGGACGAATTTCGGGGCGCGGTGGCGGCCGTGTACGCCGAGATCGCTTCACGTTTGCGCGGGTCGGAGCCGGATCCGGAGCCCGTGGCGGCCCTGCGGGCGGCCTATGAGCACCTCGTCGCCGACACCGCCGAGGGTGTGACCCCGGTCACGATTACACAACCTACGGCCCGCCGTAGGGCTCTTTACAAGTGGGAAGGGGACGTACTCGTGGGCGCGCTCGAATCCGCCTGCGAACACGTCGAGAAGTCCACAGACTAGAGCCATGAACTTCTAACGCACAGTCAACGGGGATTAATGTCTGCGCCATTGGTGAGCATCGTCGTGCCCGCGTACAACGCGATGCCCTATCTGACCCGCTCGATCGAGTCCGCCCTCGGACAGACGATCGGGCATGACGACATGGAGATCATCGTCGTCGACGACGGGTCCACCGACGACAGCGGTGACGAGGCCGACCGCTTCGCCGCCGCGCATCCGAAGGTCGTCCGTGCGGTGCACCAGCCCAACAGCGGCGGCCCGGGCGCCCCGCGCAACACCGCCCTGGACATCGCCACCGGGAAGTACGTGTTCTTCCTCGACGCCGACGACTACCTCGGTCCGGAGGCGATCGAGCGGATGGTCGCGATGGCCGAGGAGAACGGCTCCGACGTCGTGCTGGGCAAGATGGTCGGCGTCGCCGGCCGCCGCGTCCCCAAGGTCATGTTCAAGAAGACGCGCCGGAAGGTCTCCCTGTACGGCTCGGAGGTCTACTGGACCCTCTCGCCGCTCAAACTGTTCCGCCGCGAGCTCGTGGAGAACCTGGGCCTGCGCTTCCCCGTGGGCGCGGCCTTCGGCGAGGATCAGCCCTTCGTCGCCAAGGCCTACATCAACGCCCGTGTCATCTCCGTGGTCGCCGACTACGACTGCTACTACGCCACCCGCAGGCCCGACGCGAACGGCGTGACGCTCAAGACCGCCCGCGAGTCGGGCGTGGCGAGCCGCCTTGAGTCGCTGCTGCGGATGTTCACGCTGCTCAAGGCCGAACTCCCGGCCGGGAACCACCGCGACCTGCTGATGCGGCGGCACATGGAGAAGGGCCTCCAGGGCCTGCTGTGGCACATGACCAAGGAGCCCGACCCGCAGGCGCGCCGGCAGGCCTTCGACGCCGTGGCGCCGACGGTCGTCGCCTGGTCGAAGTCACGGGTCGCGCTGGGCATGCCCGCCGACCTGCGCCGCCAGTTCGCGCTCATCGAGGCCGGGCAGCTCGACGCCGTGCTCAGCCACGTCACCGCCCGCGTCCGCAAGCTCGACACCTGGGGCACCCTCGGCTTCGACCCGTCGACGCTGCGCGAGCCCTCGCTGGGCCTGCGCGTACGGCTGCGCACGCTCGGCCCCCGCGTGACGCTGCGGACCTCCCTGCGCGAGCTGCGCAAGAACCCCCGCAAGGTCGTCCGCCGCGTCGGCCGGGCGATCGGCCGCTAGCCGGTCCCGACGGTCTTGCGGAACGCCAGCCGGCACGCCTGCACGAACACCAGCGCGGCCCCGCACAACGCGAAGACCAGCATCGGCAGCGCCGACCAGTCGCGCTCCCGGTCGGCACGGACCACGCTCGGCCCCGGAGTCCCGAACAGCCGCTCGTACCAGGACGCCGAGGCGTCGACGTCGACATAGGCGGCCGTCACGTAATGGCCGAGGTCCGCCGGGCCGAACTCACCGCCGGTGACCCACACCGCCGACCCGTCCGGCCGCGACACCTCGCACTCCGGCAGACTGCCGAAACCGTGCGGGCCCATCGGGGCACCGTCGCGGCAGGCCGTGACCAGCACCCGCTCCTCGCCGTCGGCGTTCTCGAACGGCCGCCCACCCGCCTGCGAGGCGGCGGTGAGGCCCACCAGCACCACGAACGCCGCCGTGCACGTCAGCGCCAGCGCCCGCACACCGCGGCCCGCGACCGTCGCCGGCATCGCCGGAACCGCGGGCGGGACCCGGCGGCTCGACGGCGCCGGCAGCTTCGGCAGCCGCTCCCCCGCCGCGAGCGGCGCGATCGACAGGATCTGCGTCGCGCACACCCGCCCCGCCCGGTACGGCGAGGCCCGCAGGGCCGCGACGAGGCGGTGGAGGTCGACGATCGGCCGCCACGTGTCGGTCTTGCCCTGCGTGAGCAGCACCGGATACCTACGCCACCACCCGTCGACGGGGATGTACAGCACGGCGTTGCCGTAGACGGTCTTGACCTGGACGCGCGGACTGTGCAGGTCACCGCGATGGACCCCGCGCGGGCCGTCGCAGATCAGCCGGTTCCCGTCGAGCCACAGGCTCGTCCGGTTCACCGCCTGGAAATGGCGCACGACGTTGCCGTGCACCCAGTAGAAGGCCCCCGGAAGACCGAAGGCGAGGACGCTGACCGCCGCCCAGAACCATGACGGCACCGCGCTCGCCTGCGCCGCCCGCAGCATCGCCAGGCCCGCCAGGACCGGACCGGCCAGCGCGAACAGACCCGCGACGGGAGCCGCGACGGCGGCGGCGACCCGCCGGGGCGCGCGCCCGAACTCGCGCGGCGGGTACTCGCCGAACCGCAGACTGCGCGGCCCGGCCTCCGGCGGACGCGGCGGCGTCGGGTTGTGGTTGTCGGCCGACCGCGTGATCAGCGGCTGGTCCCGGCCCCCCAGACGCGGAAGGGTGTAGGCCCGCGCGCCCCTGCGGAAAGGCTTGACCAGGAGCCGGTAACCACCAACGCCGAGCATGCAGACCGCGGCGAACATGAGAGCGTCGACGACGTTGGCGGACATCGCCGAACTCGGCGTGCCATGCGCGATCAGCTCGTTCTGGTACCGGTAGCCGCTCAGCGCCAGGTCGAGCAGGCCCGCGCCCGCCGCCAGGAACGTCAGCGCCCACAGCGCCGCCCACACGCGATCCCAGGGACCGCGCGGCGCGAGGTAGGGAATGCAGTCGTCGAGGGCCTGCGCGTCGCCGGGACGCGGGTCGGCCCGCGAGACCAGCGCCCGGATCTCCCGCGCCGCGCCCTTGCCCTCCGGCTCCGGCGAGGCCGACAGCGCGTCGGCAAGCGCCGTGAGGTCCTCGGCGCAGCGCACCTGCCCCACCCGAGGATCGTTCAACGGCACCACGGCCCGGCGGCGACCACCCTCGGCGCGGATACGCAACAGCCAGCGCGCCCCCGCGCGGGTGTTCTTCCGCAACACCGTGACCTCGGGACTGTGCAGGTCCACGGCCGTCGGGTGGCGCTCGCCGTCGGTGGCGGCGACGAGGAGCGAGCCGTCGACGGCCAGCTCGACGTCGAGCTTCATGCGCGCGGCACCGGTGAACAGATAGAACGCCGCCGCGCCCAGCGCGCACGCGCCGAGCCCGAGGATGACCACCGGCCCGCCCCAGGGCGGATCCTCGTGGACGACCCGGTCGAGCGCGTAGACGGTCGGCGCCACGAGGAAGGCCAGATAGGCGATGAGATAGAAGGTGCGGTGTCGGCTGACGCGGCGGTGCGCGCGCCGTCGTGCGAGACCCGATGGGAAGCGCCGGAGATGCCGCACCCCCGGCGGACTCTCCTCAATGGACAGTCTTTGCGCGCGATCCCGTTTGGCCGAAGTCGATGGGGGCACGAGGCGAAAGCATGCCAGGGGTCATGATCGTCGTCAATCCCCTGTGGAGGCATATTCAGTGAAAAGGCCGGAACCTCGAAGGTTCCGGCCTTTTCGGTGCTTTCGCGTTCCTATAAGGACACCGTGAGTTCGACTTTCTGGAACTCCTTGACATCGGAGTAACCGCACTTGGCCATCGCCCGGCGCAGGCCCCCGAAGAGGTTCATCGTCCCCGACGGATCCACCGACGGACCGTGCAGCAACTGCTCCATGTCGCCGTGGCGGTCCGGGTCCGGTGAGGCGTAACGACCGCGCGGGAGCTTCGGGTGGCTGGCCACCGAGTGCCACCACGCGCCACCGGCCGGAGCCTCCTCGCAGTGCGTCAACGGCAGGCCGAGCATGACCGAGTCGGCACCGCAGGCGATCGCCTTGGAGATGTCGGCGGAGGTCTCGATGTCGCCGTCGGCGATCAGGTGCACGTAACGGCCACCGGTCTCGTCGAGGTAGTCGCGGCGGGCCGCGGCGGCGTCGGCGACGGCCGAGGCCATCGGCACCTTGATGCCCAGCTGGTCGGAGGTCGTCGACCACACGTCCTGCCCGACACCGACGATGACACCGGCGGCTCCGGTGCGCATCAGGTGCAGCGCGGTCTGGTAGTTCGTGCAGCCGCCGACGATGACCGGCAGGTCGAGGTCGGCGATGAACTCCTTGAGGTTCAGCGGCTCGTCGTGGGCCGAGACGTGCTCGGCCGACACGATCGTGCCCTGGATGATCAGGATGTCGATGCCCGCGTCGAGGATCACCGGCGCCAGCGCCAGGGTGTGCTGCGGCGACACCCGCACCGCGACCGTCACCTCCGCCTCACGCAGCTGCTTGACGCGCTCGGCGATCAGTTCGGGCTTGATGGGCTCGGCGTAGATCTCCTGCAGACGGCGGGTGGCCGCCACCGAGTCGTCCTCCAGCGAGGCGAGCTCGGCCAGCAGTGGCTCCGGGTCGTCGTAACGGCACCACAGGCCCTCGGCGTTGAGCGTGCCGAGGCCGCCGAGCTGACCCAGCTTGATCGCCGTGGCCGGGCTCATCGTCGCGTCGGACGGGTGCGCCACGCACGGAATACCGAAGCGGTACGCGTCGAGCTGCCAGGCCGTGGACACGTCGTCGACGTCCCGAGTACGGCGGCTGGGCACGATCGACACGTCGTAGAAGTGGTAGCCGCGGCGCGCGACCTTGCCCACTCCGATCTCCACGACATCTGGCACTTCGACTGTCCTTCCCTAGCGCGAGTGATAGTTGGGCGCTTCGACGGTCATCTGGATGTCGTGCGGGTGGCTCTCCTTGAGACCCGCCGCGGTGATCCGGACCAGGCGTCCCCGCTCGTGCAGCGCTGGAATAGTACCGGCACCGCTGTACCCCATCGCCTGACGCAACCCACCGACGAGCTGGTGGGCGACCTGGGCGAGGGTGCCCCGGTACGGTACCTGGCCCTCAACGCCCTCGGGGACGAGTTTGTCGGCGGAGGTCACGTCGGCCTGGAAGTAGCGGTCCTTCGAGTACGACTGGCCCTGGCCACGCGCCTGCATGGCGCCGAGCGAGCCCATGCCGCGGTAGGACTTGAACTGCTTGCCGTTGACGAACACGAGCTCGCCGGGGCTCTCCTCGCAGCCGGCGAAAAGCTGGCCGAGCATGATCGCGTCGGCGCCGGCCACGATCGCCTTGGCGATGTCGCCGGAGTACTGGATGCCGCCGTCGCCGATGACGGGGACACCGTGCGGGCGGGCCGCACGGGCCGCGTCCATGATCGCGCTGATCTGGGGCGCACCGACGCCCGCGACGACGCGGGTCGTGCAGATCGCGCCCGGACCGATGCCGACCTTGACGGCGTCGGCGCCGGCGTCGACGAGGGCCTTGGCGCCGTCGTAGGTGGCGATGTTGCCGCCGATGACGTCGACCTGCTCGCCGAAGTCCTTGACGATGCGCGCGACCATCTCCAGGACACCGCGGTGGTGGCCGTGCGAGGAGTCGACGACGAGGACGTCGACGCCCGCGTCGACGAGCAGGCCGGCGCGCTCGTAGGCCTCCTCACCGACACCGACGGCGGCGGCCGCGCGCAGGCGGCCGCTGTCGTCCTTCGTGGCGTTCGGGTACTTCTCGCTCTTGGCGAAGTCCTTGACGGTGATCAGACCGCGCAGCTTGCCGGAGGCGTCGACGATCGGGAGCTTCTCGATCTTGTGCTGCCGCAGGAGCGCGATGGCGTCCTCGGCCGAGGTGCCGACGGGCGCGGTGATCAGGGGTGCCGGGGTCATGATCTCGCGCACGGGGCGGTTCTGGTCGTTCTCGAAGCGCATGTCGCGGTTGGTGACGATGCCGACGAGGGTGCCGGAGGCGTCGACGACGGGCAGACCGGAGATGCGGTAGCGGCCGCACATGCGGTCGACCTCTTCGAGGGTGTCGTCCGGGCCGCAGGTGACCGGGTGGGTGACCATGCCCGCCTCGGAGCGTTTCACCAGGTCGACGTGCATGGCCTGGTCCTGCGGGGAGAGGTTGCGGTGGAGGACGCCGATGCCGCCGAGGCGGGCCATCGCGATCGCCATGCGCGCCTCGGTGACCGTGTCCATCGCGGCCGAGATGAGCGGCATGCCCAAGGTCACGTTCCGCGTGAGCCTGGTGAGGGTGTCCGCGTCATGCGGGAGAACGTCGGACTCCCCGGGAAGGAGGAGGACGTCGTCGAAGGTCAAGCCGAGCGGGAGCGCGAATTCGGCCCCCATGGGTGTGTTAGGTACGAATCCGGCACTCATGTTTCCTGCGGCGGGGGTCCCGCCCGGTTCCCCAAGGTGTTCCATCCGGTAATCCTACGGTCGACGCAAATCGCACGAGCACACACTCTGTCCCGCCCCCGGGATACGGTGGACGGGTGCAGGATGAGCCACGCGATCCGTTCTCCGAGGACGAGCCGGACCACGAACTCGGCGACGACGAGCTGTCGGCCGAGCCGCTCAGCGAGACCGAGCGCGCCGAGATCATCGAGGACCTGACCAGCCTGGAGGTGTACCAGTCCCTGCTGGAGCCGACAGGCGTGCGGGGCCTGGTGATCGAATGCCCGGACTGCCGGGAGCCGCACTACTTCGAGTGGGGGCTGCTGCGGTCGAATTTGCGGCACCTGCTGGAGTCGAACCGGCCGCGGTTGCACGAGCCCGCGTACGACCCGGACCCGAGCCAGTACGTGTCGTGGGACTACGCGCGGGGGTACACCGACGGGGTGCAGGACGCGCACAGCAGTTTGGACGAGTAGGGCGGGACTCGGGTTCGTGCGGGGTTCGGGCGGGCGGCGGGCTCGGGTTTGGTGCGGGACTCGGGTTCGTGCGGGGTTCGTGCGGGGTTCGTGCGGGGTTCGTGCGATACACGCGGCTCGGACCGCCGACGGGCTCAGCCTGGTGGTTCCGCTCTCGCCGGACAGCCTTCGAGGGACGCGGCCGGAACGCCCGGGCGGCGGCGACCGCGGTCACATGCCGACGAGGGCGTGACGCGGTTCGCGTTTTCGGGGCGGCCGGGCAGAACTCGGGTGGACCTGGGCCGGGGGCTCGGGTGGAGTTTCGGGCGTGCCGGGTGGCGACTGGCGGGGTTTCGGGCGTGCCCGGCTGGCGACTGGCGGGGTTTCGGGCGCGAGCGGGGCTTGGCGAAGTTTCGGGCACGGAGCAGCGGCACGCGGCCGATTGAAACGCGTGCTCCGCCCATGCCCCCAAAGGGGCCCCAAAAATCACACTACGGGCAGGGTGTGACATTTCGACGTGGCGATTCCTTCGCCCGGACGCCGGGACGCCGGGACGCGAGCATCCAGCGCCATGCCCGCCAACGCCAACGCCAACGCCAACGCCAACGCAGCCTGCCGGCCAGCCGGGCGGGCGGCAGGCGAGCCAGCGAGCCAGCGAGCCAGCGAGACACGCGCACGCGAGCGCGAGCGCCGAACCAGCGCACTCACCCAACCACCAGCCCGCGCGCGAGCGCCAACCCAGCACACTCGCGCAACCACAGGCCCGCGCACACGAGCGCCGAACCAGCGCACTCACCCAACCACCAGCCCGCGCGCGAGCGCCAACCCAGCACACTCGCGCAACCACAGGCCCGCGCACACGAGCGCCGAACCAGCGCACTCACCCAACCACCAGCCCGCGCGCGAGCGCCAACCCAGCACACTCGCGCAACCACAGGCCCGCACAAACAAGCACCGACCAGCGCACTCACCCAACCACCAGCCCGCACAGGCGAGCACCCAAGCGGTCGCCCGCCGAACCTCCGCAAGCCCGCCCGCGGCATGCCCACCGCGGGCGGACTCGCGATCACCGCACCGGCCGCCCGCGAGGCTCCCTCCCCAGAGACCCGTGGAGCGGCGTCACCACCACTTCCGGCCGCCCGTCGTGCCGACGACCGTCGTACCGTCCCGGCCGCGGCACCACGCCTGCGACCCGGGCTTGCCACCCGCCGACTCCGCCACCACGCGGAACCGGTCGTGCCACCACCTGCCGGACTCGAACCCGGACCCGAACCGGGCCCGAAACCCGAACCCGAACCCGAACCAAACCGAACCGGCACCCCGTCGGCCCTCGCGAGCACCGACCCCCTTCCTCAAGGAGGGCGGTACCGGTGAGTCCGTCGTGGACTTCGCACCACACCCAGATCGAGATGCCGATGCGCTGGAGGCCCGATTTCCCGTCGCGGCCACCATCCGCGACGCCGTCGAACCCGCCGTCGAACCCGGAGCCCTAACTCACCAGCCCCGAGCGGAACGCCTCGGCCACCGCGTGCGCCCGGTCGCGTGCCCCGAGCTTGCGGAACAGTCTCCGCGCGTGCGTCTTCACGGTGTCCTCGGACACGAACAGGTCGCGACCGATCTCGCCGTTGCTCTTCCCTTCGCTCATGCCGCGCAGCACCTGCATCTCGCGTTCGGTGAGCGCGCTCCCGCGTCGGGGCCCCGGCGACGTCAGCGCCTGCGTGGGCGTGCCCGCGCCCATCGCCGGCTGCCTCGGCACGAGCCCGTTGACGCGGGGGCAGACCATCATGATCGCCTGGGTGAGGGCGACGACCAGATCCTCTTCCTCCTTGCCCGCGCGGATCACACCGCGCGCGCCCGCCGCGACGGCGAGGGCGGCGATGCGCGGGTCGGCGTTGCCGACCAGCACGACTCCGGTGCCCGGCGCGAGCGCGAGCACCTGTCGGGTGAAGGAGACCGGGTCGGGGCGGGTGAGCGCCACGTCGGCGAGGACCACGTCGGCCCGTCGCTCCCTCAATCTCATGTGGACATCAGCGGATGACAACGCGGTACGGACCGCCTGTGCCACTCCGGTGCGGCCGGCGCAGGCGCTGATCTTCTGCGCCGCCGCCGGAGTTCTTACACAAACCAGGACCGATCTCATCTGTCCCACCTCTCTCGTCTTGCTCGTGAGACAGGCCACCGGTCGGTTGATGACACGGTTTTGCAGCTGCATTTTGCCGAGGTTGGCGGTAGTTTGTATGCTTTTGCCCGGGGATTTGTGACGCGTGTGACAAAAGATTCCTACTGAGACGTAGTCATCGAGGCCCACAGACGGGTCGCGATCGCGTCGACGGTCGCGTGCGCGGAGCCCTCGTCGAGGGCGGGAACTCCGGTGAGAAGTCCGAAGATCACGCCGTAGAGACCGGCGGTGGCCGACGAGAAGTCCTCGGCGGGGAGCCGGTATCCGGCGGCGGCGAAGGCGTCGGTGATCGCGGCGAGTTCGGCACGGTTGAGTTCGACGAGGACCTCGCGGAGTCGCGGTCGGCGCACCCCTTCCAGGAGCAGTTCGAAGGTGACGCGGTACATCGGGGCACGCTCCTCGCCGACGGCGTCGGCGATCAGGGCGCGCAGCAGTGCGCGCATGCCCTCCTCACTGACCTCGGCGGGCCCGGTGTCGTGCACGACGTCGGGGCCGATGAGGCGCCCGGCGGCGGCGATGAGCAGGTCCTCACGCGTGCGGTGGTAGTTGACGGCGGTGCCGATGGGCACGCTGGCCTCGCGGTCGACGGCCCGGTGGGTGAGGCCCCGGCAGCCTTCGCGCGCGATCACGGCGACGGCGGCGTCGCCCAGCTTCGCGCGGCGCTCGGGATTTTCCGGCATATCACTTCCCATCGACTCGAAACGGGTCTACCTTAGTTGTACACCAGCTGTAGTACTACAGCTGACGTGGAGCGAGTGGGGACTCGCTTCCCAGGGGGAGGAGAACCGAGATGTCTCTCGGATGGAACACCAAGATCGCGGCGATCGCGGGCATCGGCCTGCTCGGCCTGGCCGTCGCGGCCGCGCCGGCGAGCGCCGAGCCGGCCGGGCCGCTCGACCACCCGGCCTGCCCCGACGCCCACATCTGCGTCTGGACCGGGCAGAACTTCACCGGCGACATGTACGGCGGCGACGTCGCCGGCACCTGTTACTACGGCATCCCGGGCGGCTGGTCGATGGCCAACCAGATGGGTCACGCCGTCCGGGCCTTCGAGTTCGGCGACTGCACCGGGCAGAGCTTCACGCTGGAGCCCGGCTACGACACCGGGAACTCGCCGTTCCCGATCTACGCGGTGCTCACGTGATCGCGCTCGGCCGTGGGGCCCGGCTGGGCGCCGTCGCCGCCATGGCGCTGCTCGGGCCGGTGGCGGTGGCCGCGCCCGCCGCCGCCGGACCGGGCTGCCCGCCCGGCGCGTTCTGCGTGTGGGCCGAGCCGAACTTCACCGGCAAGGTCTACGGCGGCGACGCGGGCGGAGTCTGTTCCGACGTGTCTCCGGGCGGGGTGTCGATGAAGAACCGGATGGACCACACGGTGACCGCCTTCGGGTTCACCAACTGCACGGGAGAGACCTTCACCCTGGAACCGGGCTTCGACGCGGCTCACGTGCCGTTCCAGATTCTCGGGGTGCTGACGTGAGCGGGCGGGAACCCGCTCCCAAGGGGAGGAGAACCGGAATGTCCCACGGATGGAAGGTACGAACCGGGGCCGTGGCGGCCGCCGCCGTGGCGCTGCTCGGGCCGGCCGCCGTGGCCGCGCCCGCCTCGGCCGAGGCCCTGAGCTGCCCTCGGAAGATGTTCTGCGTCTGGAAGGGCGCGGACTTCACCGGGGAGATCTACGGCAGCGACCAGCACGACCGGTGCTGGCACGGCATCACCGACGGCCGGTCGATGGCCAACGAGATGCGGCACGCGGTGCACGCGTTCGAGTTCAGCGACTGCACCGGAGCGACGTTCACGCTGGAGCCGGGCTTCGACACGGCGACCACGCCGTTCCCGGTCAACTCGGTGCGCAGCTGAACCGACGCGGTCGAACGGGACGCCTCGGCGAAGGGGCGTCCCGTTCGCGTGTCGTCAGTAGGCGGAGATGGTGCCGCGCGCCCGTTCGCTGCGCGACAGCGCACGCAGCACCGCGATGCGACCGTGCTTGCGGACGGCGTGGCCGGTCAGGGCGGTGATCACGACGTCGACCGCCTCGTCGGGCAGCACCGGCGGCTCGGCGTAGACGCTGAAGGCGAGGTCGTCGGCGTGCACGACCAGTTCCGTCAGCCGCGTCAGCAGGAAGGTGTCGAGGGTCAGGGCGTGGTGCCCGAACACGTTGACCCACCGGTTCGGGTCCTCCGACGGCAGCCGCGACGAGAGCCGCGCCAGCGCGGCGTCGACCTTCGCGGCGAGCGCGGCGGGTCCCGGTGCGGCGTCCTGTTCGGCGCGCTCACGGATGGCGCGGTGGGCGGGTGAGTCGAGCGGCTCGTCGCTCTTGCCCTTGGCGCCCTTGGCGAACCATTCGTCGAGTCCGAGACGTGGCGTGTCGGGTGTGAGCGGCACGTCGAGGAAGCGTTCGGCGTTGATGATCTGTCGGGCGAGGTGCCCCGACAGGCCGCTGACCTGGAACTCGGCGAGGGCGCTCGGCCGGGTCCAGCGCTCGGCGACCTCGGTGGAGGCCAGCAGGTCGCGGGCGACGGCCCCGGTCGCGCAGAAGAGCTGCCAGATGGGAGTCATGGCGCGAGTATGTCGAACTCGGGCGAGGTGTGGGTGACGCGAACGGGACGCCTCCGTGCGGAGGCGTCCCGTTGTGCCTTGCGGTCGTACTAGTGCGAGTGCGAGTGCCCGCCGTGCGAGTGCGAGTGCCCGTGTCCGGCCGGCTCGGTGACCTCGGGCTTCTCGACGATCAGCGACTCGGTCGTCAGCAGCAGACCGGCGATGCTCGCGGCGTTGATCACGGCGTTGCGCGTGACCTTGACCGGGTCGAGGATGCCGGCGGCGATCAGGTCGCCGTACTCGCCGGTGGCGGCGTTGAGGCCGTGACCCCAGTCGAGGGCCCCGACCTTCTCGGCCACGACGCTGCCGTCGAGGCCGGCGTTGATCGCGATCCAGCGCAGCGGCTCGCGCAGCGCCTTGCGCACGATGCGCACGCCGGTGGCCTCGTCGCCTTCGAAGTCGAGCTTGTCGAGCGCGTCGGCGATCGCGACGAGCGCGGTGCCGCCGCCGGGGACGACGCCCTCTTCGACGGCCGCGCGGGTGGCGGCGATCGCGTCTTCGATGCGGTGCTTCTTCTCTTTCATCTCGACCTCGGTCGCGGCACCGACCTTGATCACCGCGACGCCGCCGGAGAGCTTCGCGAGGCGCTCGGAGAGCTTCTCGCGGTCCCAGTCGGAGTCGGTGTCGGCGATCTCGTTGCGGATCTGCGAGACGCGGCCTTCGACGGCGGCCTTGTCGCCGGCGCCGTCGATGATCGTCGTGTTGTCCTTGGTGACGACGACACGGCGAGCGCTGCCGAGCTGGTCGAGGGTGAGACCGTCGATCTTGCCGCCGATCTCGGGGGACACGAACTCGGCACCGGTGAGGGTGGCGATGTCCTCCAGCATGGCCTTGCGGCGGTCGCCGAAGCCGGGGGCCTTCACGGCGCAGGCCTTGAAGGTCTTGCGGATCGCGTTGACCACGAGCGTCGACTGGGCCTGGCCCTCGACGTCCTCGGCGATGATCAGCAGCGGCTTGCCGGACTGGGCGATCTTCTCCAGCAGCGGCAGCAGCTCTTCGATCGCCGAGATCTTCTGGTTGGCGACCAGGATGTACGGGTCGTCGAGGACGGCTTCGCCGGCCTCGGCGTCGGTGGCGAAGTAGGGGGAGATGTAGCCCTTGTCGAACTGCATGCCCTCGGTGAGTTCCAGCTCGGTTTCGAGCGTGGAACCCTCTTCGACGGTGATGACGCCGTCGCGGCCGACGGTGTCCATCGCCTGCGCGATGAGCGCGCCGATGGTGACGTCCTGGGCGGAGATGGCGCCGACCTTGGCGATGTCGGCGTTGTCGACGACCTCGGCGGCCTTGGCCAGCAGCGCCTCGCTGACGGCCTGGGCCGCGGCGTCGATGCCCCGCTTGAGGGCGATCGGGCCGGCACCGGCGGCGACGTTGCGCAGGCCTTCGGTGACCATGGCCTGGGCCAGGACGGTGGCGGTGGTGGTGCCGTCGCCGGCGACGTCGTTGGTCTTGGTCGCGACTTCCTTGGCCAGCTGCGCGCCGAGGTTCTCGTACGGGTCGTCGAGTTCGATCTCCTTGGCGATGGTCACGCCGTCGTTGGTGATCGTGGGGGGACCGAACGACTTGTCCAGCACGACGTTGCGGCCGCGCGGGCCGAGCGTCACCTTCACCGCGTCGGCCAGGCGGTTGACGCCGGCCTCCAGGCTCTTGCGGGCGTCGTCGGAGAAGCTGATGATCTTCGACATGGTGTTTCGAGGTTCCCTTCGTACGGCACCGCCCCGGAGCCTCGTCGAGACTCCGGGGCGATCAACCGTCTAGATCGTCACGGTCGTGACTTCGGCTTACTACTTCTCGACGACGGCGAGAACGTCACGAGCCGAGAGGATCAGGTAGTCCTCACCGGCGTACTTGACCTCGGTGCCGCCGTACTTGGAGTAGATGACCGTGTCGCCGACATTGACGTCGAGCGGGACGCGGTTGCCCTTGTCGTCGATCCGGCCGGGGCCGGTGGCGAGGACGGTGCCCTCCTGGGGCTTCTCCTTGGCGGTGTCGGGGATGACGATGCCGGAGGCGGTCGTGGTCTCGGCCTCGTTGGCCTGGACCACGATGCGGTCCTCCAACGGCTTGATCGCAACCTTGGTCGCGGTGGTCACTGATACCCTCCGTGGGTACATGGGAACGAACTTGACATGTACCGGAGTCCCGTCGTCGCGGGTGGCGAGACCCCCGGTCCGCTCAGATGAGCTGGCACACTCACAGGGAGAGTGCTAACGCAGAGACTATGCCGAAGGCTGGCACTCCGTCAACCAGAGTGCCAACGTCACAGCGAGCGGGGCTGGTAGAAGGCGGTTTCCGGCGTGGCGTAGGCGGGATCAAAGGGTCGGCGAATCGACCGTCGCGGCCGGTTCGACGACACAGTCGGGGCCGGGGTAGACCAGGCTCTCGTGCCCGTCGTCGAATCTCACCCGGTAAGGCGGGCCGCCGTCGGGCCCGCGGACCTCGACGATCACGCCGCAGTTGTCCTTCTGGCCGATCACCCGGCCGTGAATGCGGAGCCGATCGCCTGTGGACGCGCGCATCTGCCCCACCTCCTCTCCCCGCCAGTGTCCCAAGACCCGCCGTGGCGTGGAAGGGCACGAACCGAACCCGGTGTGCCATCCCGCAGGATTGACCCATGTCCCTTGACGTCCTCCGCTCCCCCGAGGGCGCCGCGCTGCTCGGCGTCGCCGCCGGCCTGGCCGCCGCCGACCCGTCCCGCGCGGCCGTCGCCCTGCGCGCCCACACCGACGACCCGGCGCTGGCCTCGGCGGTGCTGACGCAGGCGACGCTGCGCCTGGCCGCGGCGGCGAAGTTCGGTGCGGACGCCGAGCACATGTTCTTCACCCGCGACGGCCTGGAGCAGGCGACGCGGCCCCCGGTCGCCGGTCGCCGCGCGGAGCGGCTGCGCGCGGCGGGCGCGACCCGCGTCGCCGACCTGTGCTGCGGGATCGGTACCGAGGCCGTCGCGATGGCGCGGGCGGGACTGCGCGTCGTGGCCGTCGACGCCGACGCCGAGACGGCCGCGCTGGCCGCCGCCAACGTCGAGGGGCTCGGGCTGGGCGGGCTGGTCGAGGTCCGTCATGACGACGCGCTGACCACGTCGCTGGACGGCTGCGACGCCGTGTTCGCCGACCCGGCCAGGCGCGACGCGCGTGGTCGCCGCGTCTTCGACCCGGCCGCGTACACGCCGCCGCTGGACGCGCTGGTCGCGCGAGCGTCGGGCGTGCCGCTCGCGGCGGTGAAGGTCGGGCCGGGCATCCCGCACGCGGCGATCCCGGCAGGCGCCGAGGCCGAGTGGGTCTCCGTCGACGGCGACGTCGTCGAGGCCGCCCTGTGGCTCGGGGAGGCCGCGACGGTGCCCAGGCGGGCCACGGTCGTCCGTGGCGGCGAGGTGCACGAACTGACCGGCGACGGCGAGCGGCCCGCGCCCGTCGGCGAGCCCGGCCGGTACCTCTACGAGCCGGACGGGGCCGTGCTGCGGACGTACCTGGTGAGCGAGCTGGCCGACCGGCTGCACGCGCGGCTGGGCGACGCGACGATCGGGTACCTGTACACCGACGCTGCCGTGGACACGCCGTTCGCGCGCGGGTTCGCGGTGGCCGAGCGGATGCCGTTCGTGGTGAAGAGGCTGCGGGCGGCGCTGCGGGAGAGGGGCGTGGGGCGGCTGACGGTGAAGAAGCGCGGGGTGGACGTGGATCCGGACGCGCTGCGGCGGGAGCTGCTGAAAGGCAAGGCGGCGGGATCGGCGGAGGCGACGGTCGTGGTGACGCGGGTGGAGGGGCAGCGGACGGCGTTCATCTGCGAGGAACTGCCGCGGGCGTGAGGGGCGGGCAGCACGGACGGGCACGCGTCTCGACGAAACGCGCGCTCCGCCCATGCACCCAAAGGGGCCCCAAAAATCACGATACGGGCGAGGTGCGACATTTCTTGCCGGGCGGTGGGTGGGGGCGGGTGCGAGACGCGGCCGTGCGAGACCGCTCGGCGCCATGCGAAGCCACACGAGACCGCGCAAGCCCATGCGCCGCCGCGCGGCAGCGCGAGGCGATGCGAGGCCGCGGCCGTGCAAAACCGCGCGACGCCGTGCGAAGCCACACGAGACCGCAAGACCGCAAGACCACGAGACCGCACGACGCCACGCGAGCCCGCCCGAACCCGAGCCCCCCACCCCCGTCGCGCTACCCCCCGGCCGTCACCCCAAGCCCTCCCACCAGCCCACTGCTCCCCTCGTCCCCGTGCCCCTCCGCGACCCGCCGCTCCATCAGCGCCAGGTACGGCTCGATCAGCTCCGTACTCACCCCCTGCTCCCCCGCCGTCCGCAGCAGCGTTCCGCTCGCCGCGGTCTGCATCGCCAGCGTCGACGCCACCCCTGTCGTGTGGTCGCCGCTCGCCAAGCGCTCGCCGACGCCCTGGGGCGTCACGCCCGACATCGCGGTCAGGAATCCCGCCAGCATCGGCGCGAACTCGGTCGGCGGCACCTCGCCCGCCGTGACCGCGTAGGCGTGCACTATCCCGCCGAAGAGCCCGGTCATCGCACTCAGCAACGCCACGTCCAGCAGCGCGGCACGCCCCGGGTCGTCGCCGGTGAACTCCGGGCGCGCCACCGCCGACAACACGGCCCGGTGCTCGTCGAACGACTCCCGCGAGCCGCTGTACAGCACGAATCCGGCGGGCGTCGCCACCATCGCGGGCGGGACCATGATCCCGCCGTCCAGGAAACGGGCACCGCGCTGCACCGCCCACTCCGCGCGGACGCGGCCTTCGCCGGGGGTGTTCGTCGTCAGATTCACCAGGTCGCGGCCGTCGAGGTCGGTGGAGGCGAGCACCGACTCGACGGAGGCGTCGTCCAGCAGGCACACGACGACGAGCCGGTTCGCCGCGACGGCTTCGGCGGCGGTCGCGGCGACGGCCGCGCCCGCGGGCTCCTTTCCGGGCGTGCGGTTCCAGACGGTGACGGGGTGCCCGGCGGCGAGCCAGGCGGTGGCGAGCGCGCGGCCCATGGAGCCGAGGCCGAGGAGGGTGATCGGTGTCTTCATGCCGACTAGCCTTGTCGCGGGATCCGGGGTCGATCAAGTACGCACTTCGACGTGGGTGGTCACCCGCGGGTAAGCGTGGAGGTGGACGTGGTGAGGCCGAGTGCCGGCGAATGCCCGATCGAGGCGGCGATGACCGTCATCGGCGGCAAGTGGAAGGTGTCGATCCTGTGGGTGCTCGACAAGCGCCCGTTCCGCTTCGGTGAGCTGCGGCGGTCGATGCCGGGCCTCACCGAGAAGGTCCTGGCCTCGCATCTGCGGGAGATGGAGCAGGACGGCGTCGTCCGCCGCGAGGTCTTCGACGAGGTTCCGCCGCGCGTGGAGTACTCGCTGACCGAGCGTGGGACGGCGCTGAACACGGCCTTGAAGCCCTTGGGCGCGTGGGGCCGGGAGAACGTCCTCGGTCAGCGTCCGCCGGCGACCCTGAGCACGGCGCCGGTCGTGTAGGACGCCTCGGGCGACAGCAGCCAGGCGATCGCGGCGGCGACCTCCTCGGCGGTGCCGGCGCGGCCGAGCGGGATCTGCGGGCCGACGCGGGCGGCGCGGCCGGGGTCGCCTCCGGAGGCGTGCATGTCGGTGTCGATGATGCCGGGGGCGACGGCGTTGACGCGGATCCCGTCGGGTCCGAGTTCCTTGGACAGGCCGAGGGTGAGGGTGTCGACGGCGGCCTTCGAGGCGGCGTAGTGGACGTAGTCGCCGGGGCTGCCGAGGGTGGCCGCGCCGGAGGAGACGTTGACGATGGCGCCGCCGTTCATGTCGGCGATGGCCCGGCGGCAGCACAGGAGGACGCCGACGACGTTGACGTCGATGACGCGCTGGAGTGTCGCGGGTTCGGCGTCGGCGAGGCGGCCGAAGCCGCCGGTGATCCCGGCGTTGTTGACCAGGCCGGTGATGACGCCCAGTTCGGCGGCGGTGTCGAAGAGGCGGTCGACGTCGGCCTGGACGGAGACGTCGGCGGCGACGGTCACGCAGCGCGCGCCCGCGGCCTCGGCCAGCGCGGCGGTCTTGGCGGCGGCCTCACCGTCGGAGGCGTAGGAGAGGACGAGGTCGTGGCCGTCGGCGGCGAGGCGGGCGGCGGTGGCCGCGCCGATGCCGCGGGTGCCTCCGGTGACGACGGTGAGGGGGCGGATCACGGGGAACCTCCATTGTCCGGGGGCTCGATCCTAAGCGCGGGCGAAAAGGCGCCCATACGATGGCGGCATGGCGGAGATCTTTCTCGTACGGCACGGCCAGACCGAGTGGAGCCTGTCGGGGCGGCACACGTCGGTGACGGATCTGGACCTGACGGCCGCCGGGGAGGAGCAGGCGCTGCGGTTGCGGCCGCTGCTGGCGCCGTTGCAGCTGACGGCGGTGTTGTGCTCGCCGAGGAGGCGGGCGAAGCGCACGGCCGAACTGGCGGGCCTGCCCCCGGCCACGATCGACGAGGATCTCGCCGAGTGGGCCTATGGCGACTACGAGGGCGTCACCTCGGCGCGGATCCACGAGACGGACCCGGGCTGGACGATCTGGCACGACGGCGCTCCGGGCGGTGAGTCGCCCGCCGAGGTCGGGGTGCGCCTCGACCGGGTCCTCGCCAAGGCCGAGGGGATGCTCGCGATGGGCGATGTCGCGCTCGTCGGCCACGGTCACGCGCTGCGTGTGGCCGCCGCGAGGTGGATCGGTCTGGGTGCCGAGGGCGGTGAGCTGTTGTGGCTGGACACGGCGACGGTGTCGGTGCTCGGTTTCGAGCATGAGCGCAAGGTGATCCGCCGCTGGAACCTCGCGCCGGCGACGATCGGGTAGACGCCGGGCACGCCCGCCCGCGAGGCGGGCGGGCGTACGGGGTCCGGTGTTCCTAGACCCGGACCAGCATCTTTCCCAGGTTCTCCCCGCGCAGCATCCCGAGGAACGCGTCGACGGCGTTGTCCACGCCCTCGACGACGGTCTCGTCGGCGATGAGGCTCCCGTCGCGCAGCCACGGTGCGGCCTCGGCGAGGAATTCCGGCATGAGGGCGCCGTGGTCTCCCACGAGGAAGCCCTTCAGGGTGGCCCGCTTGCCGATCAGCAGCCCGAGGTTGCGGGGCGCGGTCGGCGGTTCGGTGGAGTTGTACATCGAGATGGCGCCGCAGATGGCGGCCCGCCCACCGAGTTTCATGGCGCCGATGGCGGCTTCGAGGTGTTCGCCGCCGACGTTGTCGAAGTAGACGTCGATGCCGTCGGGCGCGGCCTCGCCGAGCAGGTCCTTGACGCGCCCGTCGTGGTAGTTGAAGGCGGCGTCGAAGCCGAGGCGGCCGGTGAGGCGCTCGACCTTGGCGTCGGAACCGGCGCTGCCGACGACGCGGGCGGCGCCTTTGAGGCGGGCGATCTGGCCGACCATCTGGCCGACGGCTCCGGCGGCGCCGGATACGAACACGGTCTCGCCGGGTTTCAGGTCGGCGATCGCGGTCAGGCCCGCGTAGGCGGTCAGGCCGGTCATGCCCAGCGCGCCCAGGTACACCGACTCGCTGGGGACGAGGGCCGGGTCGACGGCGCGGACCTTGGCGGCGTCGACGAGCGCGAACTCGCGCCAGCCCTGGCCGTGGATGACGTGGGTGCCGACGGGCACCTTCTCCTCGCCGGAGGCGACGACCGTGCCGACGGCGCCGCCCTCCATGGGTTCGCCGAGGACGTAGGGCGGCACGTAGGAGGGGACGTCGTTCATGCGCCCGCGCATGTACGGGTCGACGGAGATGAAGGCGTTGCGGACCACGACCTGGCCGGCGCCGGGCTCGGGCAGGTCGACGGTTTCGAGGGCGAAGTCCTCGGGGACGGGCCAGCCTTGCGGACGGCGGGCGAGGCGGACCTCGCGGGACTGGTAGGCCATGTCACTCCCCCTTGACGACGGTCAGCGTGACGTCGACATTGCCACGGGTCGCGTTCGAATACGGGCAGACCTGGTGGGCCTTGGCCACGAGTTCTTCGGCGACGTCGTGTTCGACGCCCGGGATGGCGACGTCGAGGGCGACGGTGAGGCCGTAACCGCCGCCGCTGGGGCCGATGCCGACCTTCGCGGTGACCGTTGAGGCGCCGAGGGCGACCTTCTCGCGGCGGGCGACGGTCTGGAGCGCGCTGTGGAAGCAGGCGGAGTACCCGGCGGCGAAGAGCTGCTCGGGGTTGCTGCCGCCGCCGGGGCCGCCGAGTTCGGCGGGGACGCGCAGGTCGAGGTCGAGGCGGGAGTCGGACGAGGTGACGTGGCCGTTGCGGCCTTCGCCGGTGGCGGTGGCCCCGGCGGTGTAGAGCACCTTCATGGTCAGCCCTTCAGGTTGTCGGTGAGTGTGGTGAGGACGTCGCGCAGTTCGCGCAACTGGTCGGTGGTGAGGCCGGCGGCCTCGGCGACGCGGGCCGGCACGGTCCTAGCGCGTTCGCGCAGGTCAGAGCCGGCGTCGGTGAGGTGGACGGTGACCTGGCGTTCGTCGGCGGCCGCGCGGCGGCGGTCGACGAGGCCGGCGCCTTCGAGGCGCTTGAGCAGCGGCGAGAGGGTGCCGGAGTCGAGGCGCAGGGCCGTGCCGATCTCGGAGACGGTCCGGCCGTCGCGCTCCCAGAGCGCGAGGAGGACGAGGAACTGCGGGTAGGTCAGGCCGAGCTCGTCGAGGAGCGGGCGGTAGACACCGGTGACCGCGCGGGAGGCGGAGTAGAGCGCGAAGCAGACCTGGTCGCGCAACGCGAGGTTCTCGTCCATGCCCGTAACGGTAGTGCCCAATTAAGTTGTGCACAATCTAATCGGCCGGATCGTGGGCGAGGGCACAACGGCGGCGGGCCTCAGCCGTGCCACTCCGGCGGAGGCGGCAGTGCGGCGGTGACCTCGCGCCCGTAGCCCGCGAGCAGGGCCGCCATGAAGCGGCGCGACAGCGCGTCGGCGTCGGCGCCCTCGCAGGCGCCTTCGATCAGCCCGGCGTGACCGAGCATGATCGCCAGGAAGTCCAGCGCCGTGAAGTCCTCGCGCAGCAGCCCGGCGCCCTTCACGCGCTCGACGACGGTGCCGACCGCCGCGAGCAGGGCCTGCTTCTCCTCCTCGAAGCCCGGGGTGTCCTTGCACATGGCGTCACTGAAGCCCCGGTTGGCCAGCTGGAGACGGCGGGCGCGCTCGACGAGTTCCAGGAAGGCCGCCGCCGGGTCGGCGGCGACGGCCGCGTCGGCGATGGCGGCCGTGAAGGAGTCCATGACGTCGCGGATTCCCGCCTGGGTCAGCGACTCCCGCGTCGGGAAACGCCGGTAGAGGGTGGCGATGCCGACGCCGGCGCGGCGGGCGATCTCGTCCATCGGCACGTCGGCGCCGCGTTCGGCGAAGAGCTCGCGCGCGACGGCGAGGATGCGTTCGCGGTTGTGCGCGGCGTCGGAGCGCAGACCCGGGGACCCCATGGAGCCAGCCTAACAAGCGGAGATCACCTTCCACTTATGCTAGGCTCGGCGCCGATACGGATAGGACCCTCCACTTATCCCCTCGGGAGACGGACATGAACACCGCACTCTGGATCGGCCAGATCGTCCTGGTCCTGATCGGCCTCGGCGGCCTCTTCAAGACCTTCGCGCCCATTCCGACGCTGCGCGAGAAGCTCGGGCCCTGGATCGACGACTTCCCGCCCGTCGTCGTGCGCCTGATCGCGCTGTCCGAGGTCGCGGCCATGTTCGCGCTGATCCTGCCGCCCCTGCTGGACGTGGCCACGATCCTCGTACCGCTGGCCGCGACGGGCCTGGCGCTGATGATGGTCGGCGCGGCGATCGTCCACGCCCGCCACAAGGAGTACAAGTCGATCCCGGTGAACGCCGTGCTGTTCGCCGTGGCGGTGTTCGTGGCCTGGGGCCGCTTCGGGGAGTGGGCCTTCTAGGAGCGGTCTACGACCGCCACGACCTCCACAGGGCCGCGTAGTCCCGGTCGGCGGCGATCAGCTCGTCGTGGCTGCCCAGCTCGGCGATCCGGCCGCCGCTGACGACCGCCACCCGGTCGGCGTCGTGCGCGGTGTGCAACCGGTGCGCGATCGCGATGACCGTGCGCCCTTCCAGCACCGCCGCCAGCGACCGCTCCAGGTGACGGGCCGCGCGCGGGTCGAGCAGCGAGGTCGCCTCGTCGAGCACGAGGGTGTGCGGGTCGGCCAGGACCAGCCGCGCCAGCGCGATCTGCTGCGCCTGCGCGGGACTCGGCTCGTAGCCACCGGAACCCAGCTCGGTGTCGAGCCCGCCGTCGAGGTCGGCGGCCCAGTCGGCGTCGACCGACGCCAGCGCCTGATAGATCTCGGCGTCGGTCGCGTCCGGCCGGGCCAGCGCCAGGTTGTCGCGCAGGGTCCCCAGGAACACGTGGTGCTCCTGCGTGACCAGCGCGATCCGCCGCCGCAGCTCACCGAGCGGCAGCCCGGTCACGTCCACACCGCCGACCGACACACTCCCGGTACGCGGCCCGTCCACGCCCGCCAGCAGCCTGCCCAGCGTCGACTTGCCCGCACCCGACGGCCCGACCATGGCCAGGCGCTCGCCGGGCCGGATGGTGATGTCGACGCCGTGCAGCACGTCGTGCCCTCCGGCGTAGGCGTAGCGGACGTCGGTCGCGGCGAGCCGGTCGTCCTCGGGGTCGAGGCCGTGCTCGGTGCGGTCGGCGGGCACCTTCCCGACGCCGAGGACGCGGGCGAAGGAGGTGCTGCCGATCTGGAGCTGCTCGGTCCAGGCGAGCAGCCGGTCCAGCGGTTCGATGATCTGGTTGACGTAGAGCGCGCCGGCCGTGACGGCGCCGATGGTGGCGAGGTCGTTGGCGTAGAGCACGCCGCCGACGAGCAGGATCGCGGCGAGCGGCACGAGGTAGGTGAACTCGGTGATCGGGAACCACACCGTGCGCAGCCGCAGCGCGCTCATCCGCACGTCGTGGAAGTCCTTGAGCGTGGCGTATCCGCGCTCGACCCGGCGCTCCTGGAGGCCGAGGGCCTCGATGGTGCGGGCGCCTTCGACGGTGGTGGCCAGGGCCTCGCTGAGGCCGGAGCGGACGCGCCCGTCGCGCAGGTAGATCAGCCGGGCCCGGCGGAGGTACCAGCGGGTGACGAGGAACAGCACGGGCGCGCCGACCAGCGAGGTCAGCGCGAGGATCGGGCTGAGGGTCACCATGGCGACGAAGGTGAGCAGGAGCGTCACGACGCCGACGAGCATCTCCGGGACGGCGAAGCGGATCGAGGAGCCGAGCGCGTCGACGTCCTGCGAGCTGCGGGTCATCAGGTCACCGGTGCCCGCGCGCTCCACCGTGGACAGCGGCAGGGACAGCGAGCGGCCGATGAAGGACTCGCGCAGTTCGGCCAGCAGCGTCTCGCCGAAACGGAAGGACACGTAGCGGGCGAAGCGGGTGACGACGGCGTTGACCACGACGAACCCGGCGATGAGCAGCGCGATCCGGTCGATGCCGGCGTTCGTGGTGCCCTTGCGGACGTCGTCGATGAGGTGCCCGAGAAGCCATGGACCGGCCAGCCCGGTGACGGCGGCCGACACGTGCAGGGCGATCACCGCGGTCAGCACGCCCGGCCGGGAGCGCAGCAGACGCCAGGCGGCCCGCCGGACCTCGGGCGGATCGGCGACCGGCAGGTCGGTGGTGGTGCTCATGGGGTGGGGCTCCTCGGATCTAGGCGCCCGCGACGCTACGCCCGCCCGCCCGCGACGGCCATCGTTTTTCCCACTATCGGCCGTACTGTGACCGGCGTCGCGGCGGAGCGGCCCGGGTACCGGGACTCGGTTTCACGAGCCCCGGACTCCGGACCGCCCGAGCCACGCGCGCGACCGTCTTCGCGCGCGGCCAGCGATGGCGCCGGTTCCCCACCGGCCCACCGCCGTTCGCGAGGTGGGCGCCCCTCCCCCGAGCGGGCGCCCACCTCCGTCCTAGGCCGTCCGCAGGGCCTCGACCGGATGCAGCCGCGCCGCCGCCAGCGCCGGGTAGATCCCGGCGAGCGTGCCCACGACCAGCCCGAGCAGCGGTCCCCCGGCCAGCAGCAGCGGATCGAGGATGACCAGCCAGTCCTTGCCGAGGGCGGCCGCCGCGGTCGCGTCGACGCCCAGGATCGTGCCGATCGTCCCGCCGACGAGGCCGAGGATCCCCGACTCGAAGAGGAACTGGACGGTGATCGCCGACCTCGTCGCGCCGGTCGCCCGGCGCAGGCCGATCTCGGGTTTGCGTTCCAGCACGGCCACATAGGTCGTGTTGGAGATCCCGATCGCGGCGATGAGCAGCGAGATCGCCGCCAGCCCCAGGAACAGCGCCTGCGTCTCCGACTGCACGCCCTGCTGGAAGGTCTCCAGGTCCGGCGGGGTCGTCACCGTCAACCGCGCCGGCGCCTGCGGATGCAGGGCCAGCGCGACCTCCGTGGCGACCTGCTGCGCCGCCCCCGGCGAGGTCCGCACGATCGCCTCGGCGGCACTGAAACCGCCACCGAGGCAACGCTCGTAGGGGAACACCACGGCACGTGTGAAACGCGTCTCGTTGTCGGGCGCGGTGAAGATCCCGACCACGAGGTAGGGCTGCCCGCCGATGAACACCATCGGGCCGTCCACCAGGGACTTGATACCGAGCTGCGCGGCCGCCGCGGTGTCGAGCATGACGACGGGATCGCCGCGCTCGCCGTGCCCGGCGTCGAACCAGCGGCCCTGGTCGAGGGACGCCTGGTAGGCGACCATCGCCTCGGACTGCGCGGCCATCGCCGAGAGGTTCACCGTCTTGCCGTAGGCGTTGCGGCCGACGTCGAGGTCCTGCGCCTTGCAGGACAGCCCGGCCTGTTCGACGCCGTTGAGCGAGCGGACGTTCTCCGACGCCGCGCCGGGCGGGGCCGCGATCCCCTCGGGGTAGCGGGCGGTGACCTGCGTGGCCTTGATCGCGTCGAAGCGGTCGGAGACCGCCCCGGCGGCCGAGGCCGTGATGCCCAGGGTGCCGATGGCCGTGGCGATGCCGAGGGCGACGCCGGCGATGGTCAGGCTCGACCGCAGCCGCCGGCCCTTGACCGCCAGCGCGGCCTGGATCAGCGCGTCCCGCGGCGAGGTGCGGACCTTGCGGCCGTTGTTGACGGCACCGAGCCCGGCGAGGTCGTCGTCCTTCCCTTTACGCCGCCAGGGGAGCCGCATGGCCGTCCACCACCTTCACGGTTCGGCCGGCCCGGTCGGCGACCTCGTTCTCGTGGGTCACGACGACGACCGCGCGGTCACCGGTCACCAGGTTCTCCAGCAGGTCCAGCACGGCCTGGGTGTTCTCGCTGTCGAGGTTGCCGGTCGGCTCGTCGCACAGCAGGACGCGCGGCTCGTGCACGATCGCGCGGGCGATCGCGACCCGCTGCCGCTCACCACCGGACAGCGTGTTCGGTCGGGCGTGCAGGCGATGCCCGAGCCCGACCGAGCGCAGCGCGGCCTCGGCGAGCACGGGCCGTTCCTTGCGCGGCACGCCCAGGTGCGTCAGGGGCAACGCGACGTTGGCCATGCAGTCGAGGTGCGCCACGACGTAGGCCGACTGGAACACGAAGCCCAGCGTCGTGGCCCGCAGCGCCGTCCGGGAGCGCTCCTTGAGCTTCCCGGTGTCGACGCCGTTGAGCAGGTAGGTGCCCGAGGTCGGTTCGTCGAGCAGGCCGAGGACGTTGAGGAGCGTGGACTTCCCCGAGCCCGAGGGCCCGATGATGGCCACCATCTCACCGGCGTCGACGGTGAAGGTCGCGTCCCGCAGGGCGGCGACCTCGGGCGGGCCGGGGAAGGTCCGGCCCACTTCGTTCAGGGCGATCATTTCTTGCTCCGCTCGGCGACGACGACCTTCGCGCCGACCGCCAGTTCACCTTCCTTCGCGGTCACCGCGGCCAGACCCTCGTGGTTGAGGTGGATCGTCACCGGCACGTCGGTGCGGTTTCCCGCCGCGTCGACGACGGTCACCACGTCGGTGCCGGCCTTGCGCCACAGGGCGGAGACGGGCACGACGACCGCTTCGGGCGGCGAGTGCTTGAACTCGACGACGACCTCCTGGGCGAGGCCGACCTTCGGCTTCTTGGGGAGGTCCTTCGGGTTCACCTTGAAGGTGGCGACGTCGCTGGGGCCGTTGTCCTCACCGTTGCCCCAGGGGTCGCCGCCCTCGTCGTTCTCCTCGGACTGCTCCTCCTGGCCGGGAGGCGGGCCGATACCGAGGAGGCTGGTGCTCTTGTCCTCAAGCGGTCCGTCGCCGAAGGTCAGGCGGGCGTCCTCGTCGAGGCTGTCGAGCCCTTTGGTGCCGTCGGCCAGGGGAACGGTGACCTGCCAGGCTCCGCCGACGAGCGTCAGCAGCGTGTCCTTGGCGGGCAGCCCGACCTGCGCCGAGACCTTCCCGACGGTCGCCGGGAGCGACTTGACGATGAGCAGCTCGGCGGCCGGGACGCTCACCAGTTTCGGTCCCGGCGTGGTCTCGCCGTCCTCGCCGACCGTCGCCTCACCGTCCACGGTGGACGGCTGGTAGCCGAGGGCGCTGTAGAGGCGCTTGACGTCGGCGGTGGTGCGCGCGTCGAAGGTCCCGGTAACCGGCGTCCCGTACAGCGAGGACAGCGCCTGCTGGAGCTGCGAGACGTCACGGCCCTTGTCGCCTTCCTTGATGTCGCGGAAGGCGGGGAACCTGCCCTGGAGCGCGATCATCGGGCGGCCGGAGATCTCGATCAGCGACTGCCCGTTCTTCACCTCGTCGCCGGACTCGCGCGGGAGGAAGGTGACGATCTGCTCGGCCCCTCCCCCACCGTTCTCGGATCCGGTGGCGGGCGCCTTCACCGACAGCGCGACCTCGCGGCCGAGCTCGCCGGTGAACTTGCGGGAGGCGGCCAGGGGCCCCTCCTGGACGGTCGCGGTGACCGTCGAGGGTTCGGGCGCGTCGGCCTCGGAGGAGACCTGCGCGGGCGTGCGGGCCTGGGAACCGGCCCAGACCGCGACGCCGGAGGAGACCACGAGCCCCAGGCTCAACAACGCGATGATGACCCGCGAGCGGGTGACGGCGATCTTCACCCGCTACTCCTTCAACAGGCCCTGTGCGGTGCCGAGCGCGGCGGTGACGTACTCGTACCAGCCGAACAGCTCGGTCTCGTAGTCGACGAGGTAGGTGTCGAGCGCGCCCTTCATCAGTTCGGCCTGGCCGGTGGAGTAGCCCGACTCCTGGTCGCACTCGACGTGCGCGACGGCGAGTTTGATCTCCTTCTCCTTGGCCTCGTCCATCTCCTCGTCGGTCGGCATCTCGAACTCGTCGGGGTCACCGACGTACGTGGTCGCCGAGCCGCCGTCCTCGCTCTCGATCACCTGGGAGGGGCCGTAGTAGAGCTCGTTGGCCTTCTCGTAGGCGTCGTCGGGGCTTTCGAGGTCGTCGAAGCCGCGGCCGGTCATGCAGCTGGCCCAGGACTCGTTGAGGGCCTGCATGTCGGGGCCTTCGCGCAGCTCGTCCCAGATCAGGATGGAGAACTTGTCGAGGGCGTAGTACTCCTTCTCGGTGTAGACGCCGATGCCGTCGGGGAAGACCTGGGTGTTCACCTCGGCCGTGCAGCCCTGGGTGGGGAACTGGCGCGTCGTGCCGTCGGGGAGCGTGACCTTCTCGTGGTTGGGGTACTCGGGCTCCTCCATCTTCATGTCGTCGGTCTCGCCCTTCTCCTCCATCTCCTTGTAGTACTCCTCCCAGAGCTTCTCCTTGTTCACGCCTTCGAGCGCGATGTAGTACGCGTCGCGCTCCTCGTCGGTGAGCTTGGTGTAGAAGCTGTCGTCGTACTCTTCCTCGGGCCCGCCGGGCAGGCCGCTGGCGTCACCGCTCGGATCGTCGGTGGGCGCCTCGCTCTCGCCTTCGCTCGGTTCGCCGCCCGGCCCGGGACCCCGGGGGTCCATGCCGTAGCCGTTCTTCTGGGCCTCTTCGAGGGTGGGCGTCATGCCCTGGTTCTCGGTGATGATCTCGTCGGGGTTGAAGACCCACTGCTCGCCGCCGACCATCCCACCGTCGGGGTGCACGGTGAAGCCCTTGCCCTCCATGCACTGCCTGGTCAGGCGGGCGATGACCTGGTCGAGTTCCGCGTCCGACTTGTTGCCCTCAAGCCACGCTTCCTTGGCGCCGGTCGGCTTTCCGTCGCCGCCGTCGTCTCCAGAGCACCCGACCAGCGCCAGTGCGCCGATCAAAACGACCGGCAGCAGCCGGTACACACGTGACCTCATGGTCCCTCCAGTTGTGTTCAACCCGAAAGATGCGGGCGGAGGGCGGGAGGTTGCCGTCGTCAGTCCTCGGATTCCCCGCGCGTCACGGTCGCGCGGTAACGGGGCTCGGTGCGCAGAAGCTCGTGGTGCGATCCGGTGGCCAGCACCTTTCCGCCGGCCACATAGGCCACTTCGTCGACCTGGGACAGCAGCAGCGGGCTGGTGGTCGCGATGATCGTGGTCCGGCCCTCGCGGGCGTCGCGGATCCGATCGGCGATCGCGGCCTCGGTGTGCGCGTCGACGGCCGAGGTCGGCTCGACGAGGACGAGCACCTCGGGGTCGAAGACCAGGGCGCGGGCCAGTCGCAGGCGCTGCCGCTGCCCTCCGGACAGGGACCGGCCGGCTTCGGCGACTTCGGCGTCGAGCCCACCGGGCAGGGCCTCGACGACGTCCTCGGCGGCGGCGATCTTCAGCGCCCGCTCGATCTCGGTGTCCTCGGCGCCGCCGCGCACGTCCAGTTCGTCGCGGAGACGGCCGGCGAACAGGCGGGCCTCGTTGTCGGCGATCAGGATCCGGCGGCGCACCTCGGCGACGTCCATGTCCGAAAGCCGCACGTTCCCGAAGGTCGCGCCGGAGTCCTCGTAGCGGCCGAGGCGGTCGGCGATGGCGGTGGCGTCGGCCGGCTCGGCCGCGGCGATCGCGTACAGGCGCCCCGCCGGTACGGCCAGCCCGGAGTCCGGGTCGACCAGCCCACCGCCCGGACTGTCCACCGTGGACCGTCCACTTTCGACGTCGGGCTGGAGCTTGAGGATGTTCACGACGCGGCGGGCCGCGACGAGCCCGCGGGTGATCTTGTAGGCGGCCTCGGCGAAGGTGCGCAGGGGGATGGTGAGCAGGGCGGCGTAGCCGTAGATGGCGACGACGTCGCCGACGCTGATGGTCCCGGAGTTCGCCATCCGCGCCGACAGCCAGGTCA
Source organism: Phytomonospora endophytica (assembly GCF_014202425.1). GTDB lineage: Bacteria > Actinomycetota > Actinomycetes > Mycobacteriales > Micromonosporaceae > Phytomonospora > Phytomonospora endophytica. The sequence goes on from NZ_JACHGT010000009.1 coordinate 314,115, forward strand.
CCAGGGCGAGGAACAGGCCGGGCAACAGGATCTGGAGCGCCTCGACCCAGGTCTGGACGGCGCCGATGCGGAACCCGGCTCGTTTGAGCTGCTGGGAACGCTCACCGTAGCGGCGGTGGAACAGTTCTTCGCCGCCGATGCCGCGCAGTACGCGGAGTCCCGAGACGATGTCGTTCGCCTGCGCCGACAGCGCGCCCTGCTGTTCGCGGTAGTGCGCTTCGCGGCGTTGGAGGGGCTTGATGAGGGGCCCGACGAGGAACATCAGGATCGGTACGCCGATGAGCACGACGGCCCCGAGGGGCGGTGAGATGGCGAGCAGGATCGCGACGATCACGACGAGGGTGACGACGGCGCCGGAGAGCCGCGCGCTGATGTCGAGGGCCATGCCGATGTTGGCGATGTCGGCGGCGCCGATCGAGACGACTTCACCCGTGGACACCTGTTTGGGCAGGGCGGCACCGAGTTTCACGGCTCGCCGGGTCACGACCTGGACGGTGCGGATACCGCCGTACATGGACACCTTGACGACGGTCCGGTGCCGCATGATCCCGGCGCCGGCACCGATCGCGGCGAGCAGCAGGATCCCCCCGGACCACGCCAGCAGCGAGGGCCAGTGCTTGGTGGCGACACCTTGGTCGATGGCCCGCCCGAGCAGCGCGGGAGACACGGCCATGCACACCATCCACACGATCCCGTAGAACATCCCGGCGAGGACACGCGGCATCTGCCCCCTCAGCAACCACCACAGGTAGCGGGCCGGTGAGACGGAATCGGGAGTGCCGGGATCGGGCGAAGGCATGGTACGCACAGCCGGTGGACGCTACGCCTGGACGAACCAATTGGCGACCCCATATCCCACCATCCGAAGCACATGTGGGAGGGGACACATGGACAAGGTCAAGACAAAGACGAAGGGGAGGACCCAAGCCCCCAGGACCGGGGAGCGAAGCGATCCCGGGACCGAAAGTCCCGGGTCGGGGACGGAGTCCCCGGTGGGGTTCGGGGCGAAGCCCCCGGCCGGAACCAACCCGACACGACCGGAAAGCCCCGCCCTCTCACCGCCCTTCTAACAAGCCCAACGCATGCGCCACCTCGGTTCGCAACGCCTGCAAACAAGCCGTGGCCCGCTCCCGCGCCTCCCCGACCTCTCCCCCCACCACCGGCTCGACGACCTCCAGGTACGCCTTCAGCTTCGGTTCCGTCCCGGACGGCCGCACCACCACCCGCGCCTGCGGTGTCCGCAGCCTCATCGCGTCGGTCTCGGGCAGCAGGTCCTCCACCGACGCGACCGGCTCGTCCAGCAACGTCGCGGGCGGCCGCGCCCGCAACCGCGCCATGGCGTCGGCGATCTCGCGCAGGTCCTCGACTCGCACCGACAGCTGATCGGTGGCATGGACCCCGAACTCGTCGGCGAGCTCGTCGAGCCGTTCCCCGAGGTTGCTCAGCTGCGCCTTCAGCCCGGCCGCCAGCTCGCACGCGAGCACCGCGGCACTGATCCCGTCCTTGTCGCGAACGTTGCCGGGCGCGACGCAGTACCCGATCGCCTCTTCGTACCCGAACGCCAAATCCCGCGACGCCCGCACGATCCACTTGAAGCCGGTGAGCGTCTCCTCGTACGGCACGTCACGAGCGAGGCACAGGGCCCGCAGCATCGACGACGACACGATCGTCGTCGCGTAGGTGCCTTCGCGGCCCCGCCGCATCAGGTGGTCGGCGAGGAGGATGCCGAGTTCGTCGCCGCGCAGGAGCCGCCAGTCCTCGCCGTGCGGGATGGCGACGGCGCAACGGTCGGCGTCGGGGTCGAGCGCGATGGCGATGTCGGCCTTGCGCTTGCGCGCGAGGTTGAGCAGCCGGTCGGTCGCGCCGGGTTCCTCGGGGTTGGGGAACGCGACGGTCGGGAAGGCCGGGTCGGGCCGGGTCTGTTCGGCGACGAGGGTCGGCGTGCTGAATCCGGCCAGTTCCAGGGCCTCGATGAGGGTCGTGCCGCCGACGCCGTGCATCGGCGTGGCGACGATGTCGAGGTCGCGGGGGTCGTCGCGGTCGGTGACGGCGGCGACTCCGGCGAGGTAGCCGTCGACGACGGACCGGTCGAGGAGTTCGGCGGCGTCGCCGAGCGGGACTTCCGCGAGGCGCCCGACGGCTTCGATGGCCGCCTCGATCTCGGTGTCCACAGGGGACACGATCTGCGCGCCGTTGCCTTCCACGCCGCCGAGTTCGGCGCCCAGGTAGACCTTGTACCCGTTGTCGCGCGGCGGGTTGTGGCTCGCCGTGACCATGACCCCGGCGACGGCCTGGAGGGCCCGGACGGCGTAGGCGAGCACCGGCGTCGGCAGCGGCTCGGGCATCATCAGCGCGCGACGGCCCGTGCCGGTCACGACTCGCGCGGTCTCCTCGGCGAAGTCGACCGAGCCGTAGCGGGCGTCGTAGCCGATCACGACCGGCCCTTTCGCGCCGGACTTGTCCAGCCAGGCGCACAGTCCCGCGGCGGCGGCGCGCACGACCGCGCGGTTCATCCCGTTCGGCCCGGCGCGGACGGGGCCGCGCAGCCCGGCGGTGCCGAAGGCGAGCCGGCCGGCGAAGCGGTCGGCGAGGTCGTCGGCGCTGTCGGGCAGTTCGTCGAGGACCCGGCGCAGTTCCTTGGCGGTCGCCGGGTCGGGGTCGTCGGCGATCCAGGACTGCGCGGCCGCGCTCAGGCGAGCGAGCCTGCGGTCAGGTGGTGACTGGTTCATGCGTGCATGTTCGCATAACGGACACGGCTGTGGCGCCTCGGTGGCGGCCCGCGCGGGTGCCGCTACTCACCGAGCTGGAAGGACTTCACCGCCTCGTCGAAGACGGCCTTGTTGTCGGCGAAGGCGTCCTCGGGGACCGAGAGGTAGATGTGGTAGTTGTCACCGTCGACCTTGATGATCGCCCACAGTCCGTGCCGGGCGGCGTCGTCGCTCTTGCGGGTGCCGGTGTACTCGATGACCGAGCCGTCGTGTCCGCCGTAGCTGATCGGGCCGAGGCTGATCTGTTCCAGGCTGCCCTTGACGAAGTAGCCTCCGTCGAGGCCGGCGGCCGCGCCGGTGAGGAGCTTGTCGGGGGCGGACTTCTCGTCGGTGACGTTGAAGCGGATCCAGACGTCGTCGTTGTCGGGGTGGTAGACGTTGATGACGTTGGCCTTCTCCGGCTCGACCGACCAGCCCTTCGGAACGTTGACGGTGTAACCGTTCTCGGGGTTGGTGTAGACCTCGGTCTCCATCGCGGTGTTCTCACCGTTGCCGGTGGGCGTCGCGCCGCCGGGATCCTCGTCGTCGCCGCCGCCGAAGACGCCGATCATCACGAAGACCAGGACGATGACGACCACCGCCGCGCCGGCGGAGAGCATCCACGGCTTGGGGTTCTTCTTCACGGTGTCCAGGAGACCCGCGACACCGCCGCCGGAGGACTTGCCCGGCCCGCCCTGCCCCGGCAGGGGCGGGAGGTTCTGACCGTAGGGCTGCTGTCCGGGCGGGGGCCCGTACGGCGACTGCTGCTGCTGAGGTGCGCCGTAGGACTGCTGCGGGATCGGCGGGCTGAAGGGCCGCGTCTCCTCGCCGTAACCGCCCTGCGGCGGCTGTGGGGGCGTGAACGGCCGCGTCTGCTCGCCGTAACCGCCCTGCTGGGGTGCGGGCGGGCCGACGGCATAGGACTGCTGCTGCTGCTCGTAGGCGCCGCTGTCGGCGCTAGGGGCGGGATGCGCGGCGGTCGACTCGAAGGCCGCCTCGGGCCGCGGCTGCTGGAACCGCGGTGAACCGGAGACCGGCATGCCCGACACGGGCGCCGCCGAGACGGGCGCGCCCGACACCGGAGGCGAGGACACCGGCCGCGAAGGCTGCTGCGGAATGACGCGGTGGAGGTCGGTGAGACCGTCGACGGCCTGCGAGGCGAGGGGCCCGGCACCGCCGAGGAGCTGCTGGATGGCCGCGCGGGTCTGCTCGACGTTCCAGCGGCGCTGGGGGTCCTTCTCCAGGAGACCGCCGAGGATCGGCAGCAGCGGCCCGGCCCGGCGCGGCGACTCCGGCGGGTCGTGCACGACGGCCTGCATGGTGGCGAGCGCGTTGGCGCGGTCGAAGGGCGGACGGCCCTCGACGGCGGCGTAAAGGGTGACACCTAGGGAGAACAGGTCGCTCGGGGGCCCGATCTGGCCGCCGGTGGCGCGCTCGGGGGCGATGTAGTGCGCCGACCCGAGGACCATGCCGGGCGTGGTCAGGTTGGAGGGCGCGTTGGTGCGGGCGACGCCGAAGTCGGAGAGCACGCAGCGGCCGTCGGAGCTGATGAGGACGTTGCCGGGCTTGACGTCGCGGTGCAGAATGCCCGCGGCGTGCGCCGCTTCGAGGGCGCCGAGCATGGACAGGCCGATCTTGGCCACCACGCGCGGCGGCATCGGGCCGTCGTCCTTGAGGATGTCGGCGAGACTGCGGGCCTGCAGGAGCTCCATGATGATCCACGGGCGTCCGGCCTCGGTGATGACGTCGAAGACGCGGATCACCGACGCGTGGGACAGCGCTGCGGCCGCGCGGGCCTCGCGCAGCGTGCGTTCGACGAGCGTGTCGCGTTCGGCGGACGGCAGCTCGGCGGGGAGGAGGACCTCCTTGATGGCCACGTCACGCTGCAGGAGCGTGTCGTGGGCACGCCAGACCGCTCCCATGCCACCGTCGCCGATGGGTGCGCGCAGCTCGTAACGTCCGGCGATCGTCGCGCCGACGACGGCTCGTCCGTCTCCGGGCACGGGGGTGTGCTGAGTCACGATGCTTCCTCCGAGGGGCGAGGGTCCCATTGTGGCGGAACCGCGCCATTGTGCCCACCGGCCGCCAGCCGACTGAGGGCGCCCCTACTATCAGCGCCATGACGGACGTACGACGTGGTGAGTCTGGCTTCCCCATCAAACCGGTATATAAGGCCGCCGATGTGGCACCCGGGCTTGACGAACGCCTCGGGGAGCCCGGGAGCTACCCGTACACAAGGGGCGTATACCCCACCATGTACACCACGCGGCCGTGGACGATGCGACAGTACGCCGGTTTCGGCACCGCCGCCGAATCCAACCGTCGGTACCACCAGCTTCTGGACGCGGGGACGATGGGACTGTCCGTCGCCTTCGACCTGCCCACCCAGATGGGTTTCGACTCCGACGACCCGATCGCGCGCGGTGAGGTCGGCAAGGTCGGTGTGGCGATCGACTCGATCGAGGACATGCGGGTGCTGTTCGAGGGCATCCCGCAGGACAGGGTCTCGGTCTCGATGACGATCAACGCGCCGGCGTCGGTCCTGCTGCTGCTCTACCAGCTCGTCGCCGAGGAGAAGGGGATCGCCGGGTCGGCGCTGACCGGGACGATCCAGAACGACATCCTCAAGGAGTACATCGCGCGCGGAACCTATATCTATCCGCCGAAACCGTCCCTGCGTCTGGTATCCGACACCTTCGCCTACTGCCGTTTTGAGATTCCACAGTGGAACACGATCTCCATCTCGGGCTATCACATGGCCGAGGCCGGGGCGACGCCCACGCAGGAGATCGCCTTCACGATCGCCAACGGCATCGAGTACGTCCGGGCGGCGATCGCGGCCGGGATGGACGTCGACGAGTTCGCGCCCCGGCTGTCCTTCTTCTTCGTGGCGCGCACGACGCTGCTCGAAGAGGTCGCGAAGTTCCGGGCCGCGCGGCGGATCTGGTCGCGGGTGATGCGCGAGGAGTTCGGCGCGAAGAACCCCAAGTCGCTGATGCTGCGTTTCCACACGCAGACGGCCGGGGTGCAGCTGACGGCGCAGCAGCCGGAGGTCAACCTCGTCCGGGTCGCCGTGCAGGGCCTCGGCGCCGTCCTGGGCGGAACCCAGTCGCTGCACACGAACTCCTTCGACGAGGCCATCGCGCTGCCGACGGAGAAGGCCGCCCGGCTGGCGCTGCGGACGCAGCAGGTGCTGGCCTACGAGACCGACGTGACCGCGACCGTCGACCCCTTCGCCGGGTCCTATGTGGTCGAGGCGATGACCGACGAGATCGAGACGGAGGCCGTGGCGCTGATCGAGCGCGTCTTCGCGCACGGCTCGTCGGTCGAGGCGATCGAGGCGGGATTCCAGAAGCAGGAGATCGAGTCGAGCGCCTACGCCACGGCGCTGTCGATCGACTCCGGGGAGCGCGTCGTGGTCGGCGTGAACCGCTTCACCGTCGACACCGAGGAGCCCTACGAGCCGCTGCGCGTCGACCCGGCCATCGAGGCCGCGCAGACCGAGCGACTGGCGGCACTGCGCGCCGGGCGCGACAACACCGACGTCACGGCGAAGCTCGCCGCCTTGCGTGAGGCCGCCGACGGCGACGGGAACGTGCTGTACCCGCTGCGCGAGGCGCTGCGGGCGAAGGCGACCGTCGGCGAGGTGTGCGGGACGCTGCGGGAGACCTGGGGGCGTTACGTGCCGCCGGACTCGTTCTGAGCGTCCAGGGTCGCCATCGCCGCGCGCATGCGCAGGGCCAGCGGCACCGACAGGCCGAGCAGGACGGCGCCCTGGAACGCGGGCACCGTCCACAGTGGCGCGAACTCCAGGATGGCGCCGGCCACGACGTTCGCCAGTGGTGACAGTCCCGTCGCGGCGGCGAAGAACAGGCCGAGGACGCGGCCGTGCATCTCCTCGGGCGTGAACCGCCGGATCAGCGACATGACCAGCGGCACGACCGGGCCGCTGCCGAGCCCGGCGAGCGCGAGGAACACCAGCCGCGCACCGAAGGTCGGGACGGCGACGAAGGCGAACATGGCCGCGCCCTCGACGGCGAGACAGGCCAGCAGCGCCGCCCATCGCGAGACCCGGTTGACCATGAGCGTGTAGAGCCCGAGGCCGAGGAGCGAGCCGACGGTGCTGGCGCCGAGAAGCCAGCCGAGGCCGCCTTCGGGTGCGCCGGGGCGGGTGCCGTAGAGCGGCAGTACGACGGTGCCGGTGGCCGCGGCGACGCCGGAGATGACGCATCCGGCGATCAGGGCGAGCCGGACGGGCGGCTGGCGCCAGGCGGTGCGCAGGCCGTCGAGCCAGTCGGCGAGCAGGCCGCCGCCGTCGGGCGCGGCCTGCCGCACGCGGCGGTAGCGGACGGCGGTGACGACCGCGGCGGTGAGCAGGAAGCTGCCGGCGTCGATCCAGATGAGGGTGGGCAGGTCGACGGCGGCGGCGAGGAGCCCGGCGAGGGCGAGACCGCCGACGTAGCCGGCGCTGAGCAGGAACTGGTAGGCGCTCTCGGCCCGGTCGACGTTGACGCCGGCGCGTTCGGCGACCTGGTTGACCAGTCCGCGGCGGGCCATGCCGCCGGTGCTGCCGCAGGCGTTGGCGGCCAGGCCGATCGCGCACAGGACGGCGACGTTCAGGGCGCCGAACCCGCCGAGGAGCGGGATGAGCATGAGGATCAGCCCGGCGGCGGAGCTGCCGCCGATGGCGGTCCGGCGCGCGCCGAAGCGGTCGGCGAGCGCGCCGCCGAAGGTGTTGCCGAGGACGAGCCCGACGGCCTCGAAGGCGCCGACGAGTCCGAGGTGGAGGGCGGAGCCGGTCAGGTGCAGGACGAGCAGCGGTACGGCGACGACGGTGATCGCACTGCCGAAGACGTTGACGGCCGTCGATCCGAGCACGACGTACAGGGGGGCGCGGGAGCGTCCGGCGAGGTCGGCCGGTTCCGCTCGCACCGCACCGGCGTTGTCGGTCACGGACGGTCCTTTCGGGCACGGGTGAGGCAACGCTAGATCGTCGGCCGCGCGCCGGGAAGATCCGTGACGCGAAGCCGCCGGAGTTCGCACTCCGTGTAGTCGGCGCGACACATGGGTACGTGCGTGTTAGACAGTCAAGATGACGAGGGAGGACGAGAGCTTCTACCGGGACCTGTCCGTCCGGGCGAGTGCGCTGCTCGGGGTGCGGTTCTCGCCGCGGCACGTGAAGGTGGCGTATCTGCTCTGGTCGGGTCATGACGATGAGCGCGTCGCGCGGGAGGTGGGCTGCGGACGGCGGACGGTTCAGCGGGACGTGGCGAGTCTCGCGGCGATGCTGGGAGTGCGGTCGAGGTTCGCGGTAGCGTTCGAACTGGGCCGCCTCTGGGAGCGGCTCCAGCGGGAGCGGCCGCGGGAGAGTCCGTACTGGCGCCGTCGTATCAGCGAATAGGGAAGATCAATTGACACCGGGCGCGAGCAATTGCACTCAGTGCCTAAATGTTCGGACCCGTTGTGCGACGCCACTGCGTTGTTGGGGGTAAGAATTCATCAGTGGAGATTACTCAACGTAGTTCATTTGGGAAGTCCCGTCACGATCCGCCGACCGGGTCGTCCCACCAACGGTTGACCGCTCAAGCCGTAACTTGATCGGCTCGTAAACCGTTATGGGAGGTGTGGGACAGGTGGCAGGCTCTATGCAACCCCACCACGAGCGCGAACAGGCCCGCGGCGCATCCAAGCGCGGGCCGGGTACGGCCAGGCGTCGCGAGCGACCCTCGGACGGCATGGACGCCAATCGGCTGCCCAATGCGGACAGTAATCAGCGGCGGTCTAGGCTGACCGAGTCTTTTGTAGACGCACACAAGACTCACGACCCGCGTACGCCGACACATTGCGACAATGTTTCGGGCAACGCAGCCAAGAGCCATGGAGTCCGACCTCAAGTCCATTCAATCCAGCACGAAGGTACCCACACCGTGACTATCACGTCGACACTCTCCGCAGAGCCGATGCCCGCCCCATTCGGGCCGGACGCCGAGGGAGACCCGTTGCCGGGTCGCCTCGACGCCTGGCTGGCCGCTCATGCCGAGGAACTCGTCCGGATCCGCCGTCACTTCCACATGCACCCCGAACTCTCGGGTGAGGAGCACGGCACCGCCGCGTACGTGGCCGAGCGGCTCAGCGCCGCCGGGCTGTCGCCACGGCTGATTCCCGGCGGCAACGGCGTGCTCTGCGACATCGGCGAAGGCGACCGCGTGATCGCCCTGCGCGGCGACATGGACGCGCTCCCGATCGTCGACCCGAAGGACGTGCCTTACCGCTCGACCGTCGACGGGGCCTGTCACGCGTGCGGACACGACGTGCACACGACCGTCATCCTCGGCACGGGCCTGATGCTGGCCGACCTCGCGTCGCGGGGCGAGCTGTCCGGTCGGGTGCGGCTGGTGTTCCAGCCGAGCGAGGAGAAGTTCCCGTCGGGGGCGCCGGTCATGATGCGCGCCGGCGCGCTGGACGACGTGGCGGCGATCTACGCGCTGCACTGCGACCCGCGGCTTCCGGCCGGGATGGTCGGGATGCGTTCGGGGCCGCTGACGGCGGCGTCGGACATGCTGGAGGTGCGGCTGTCGGGTCGCGGCGGGCACACGTCCCGCCCGCATCTGACGACGGATCTGGTGCACGCGCTGTCGCGGGTCGTCGTGGACGTGCCGGCGCTGCTGAACCGCAGGCTCGACCCGCGGATCGGGGTGGCCCTCGTCTTCGGCGCGATCCAGGCGGGACAGGCGGCCAACGCCATCCCGCAGGAGGGCGTCGTGCGCGGGACCGTGCGGATGCTCGACCGCAACGCGTGGAAGACCGTGCCGGGCATGGTCGAGCAACTCATCCGCGATGTCGTCGCCGCGACCGGCGCGACCGCCGAGATCGAGTACACGCAGGGCGTGCCGCCGGTCGTCAACGACCGCGTGGCGACGGCGGTCTTCGCCGGTGCCGCCGCGGCCGCGCTCGGCGAGGAGCGGGTCACGGAGTCGCCGATCAGCATGGGCGGCGAGGACTTCGCCTGGTACCTGGAGCAGGTGCCGGGCGCGATGGCGCGCCTCGGCGTCGGCCGTGCCGGGCAGGCGCTCGATCTGCACCAGGGCGACTTCGACGTCGACGAGTCGGCGATCGCGACGGGCGTGCGGGTCATGACGCACACCGCGATGGCGGCGGTCGGTTCGGCGGCGTTCTAGTTTCCGCCCGGACGGGCGGGCAGGACTCGGTGGTCGGTGGTGCCGGAGTGGCTCACCGGCCACTGTTCTGTGCGGGCGCATGTCACAGAACCCGGGCGTCGTTCGTCCCGTGTACGGCCGCCTCGACCCGCGAAGCGGCCGCCACGTCAGGGAGTGCCCCATGAACATCGCGCTGTGGATCGTCACCGGGCTGCTCGCCACCGCCTATCTCGGCAGCGGCGTCGGGAAACTGTTCGTCCGCAAGGAGCGGATCGCCGTCTTCGGGCCGAGCGCGCGGTGGACCGAGGACTTCAGCGCGGCGGCGGTCAAGGGCATCGGCGCCCTCGAAGTCCTCGGCGCGATCGGCCTGGTCCTGCCGGCGCTGCTCGACATCGCGCCGATCCTGGTGCCGTTGGCGGCCACCGGTCTCGCGATCGTGATGGTCGGTGCCGCCACCGTCCGCTTCCGCCGTGGCGAGTTCACGCTGATGGCGGTCGACCTGGTCTACCTCGTACTGCTGGTCTTCGTGGCGTGGGCCCGTTTCGGGCCCTACGCGTTCTAGAAACGCCCGGGGCCCGGCGGCTTCGGCCCGCCGGGTTCCCCGGCGAACGGCGGGGCGGGCCGGCGCGGTGCACGCCGCAGGACGGGGAGGCCGCGCCTGCGACGCGACCACGTCCAGAGCGCGGCGAGGGGCAGGCCGACGACGACCAGGAACGGCAGCAGGAAACCCAGCACGGTCGCGCTCACCCCGAGGAACAGCAGCAGCCCGTCCCAGCCCGAGGCCACGCCGGAACCGAAGCCCGGAGGCCCGGCCGGGGCGGTCTCGTTCACCGGCGACTCCAGTCGCAGCGTGAGCGTGCCGAAGGTGACCGCGTCGGTCAGGTCGCGCTGTTTCGCCTGAAGTTCGGCGAGTTCGGCCTCGCGTGTGGTCAGTTCGGCCTCCAGGGCGACCACTTCGGACAGCGAGGCGGCGTTCTCCATGAGCTCGCGGACCCGCTCGACGCTCGCGCGCTTGGTCGCGATGCGGGTGTCCAGGTCGGCCGAGGTCTCGGTGACGTCGGTCGTGGACAGCTCGCGCGCCTGCTCGGTGCCCAGCGCGGCAAGGGACTCGACGGTGGCGGTGTAGACCTCGGCGGGGATGCGCAGGGTCAGCGTCGCCGTGGCCGTGTCGCCGCTTCCTTCGCGTTCGTCGCCCGCGACGAAGCCATCGACGGCGTCGACGGCCGCGATCGCCTGCCGGGCCGCCCCGGGCACGTCGGGGGCGGTCAGCGACAGCTCGCCGGTGTAGACGACGAGGCGGTCGGCGCCTTCACGGGCGGCCGGAGCCTCGGTGGCGGCGGGCGCGGGATCACCGCCGGTGGCCGTCCCGGAGTCGGAGTCCTCCCGCCCGGCGGAGCAGCCGGTCAGGACGGGGACGGCCAGGGCGATGGGCAGGAGCAGTGCGGCGAGACGACGCATGGGACACCTCCGGGCAGTGGGCTCGGATGTGACCTTCCTCGCAGCGGATCTCGATCGGGACGCGCTGGGGCCACGGCCGATCGCGGAACGGCGTCGGTTGTGGCGCCCCTACTCGAACTCGTGCTGCATCAGCTGCCGCGCCGCCTCGGCCAGGGAGCCCGACAGCGACGGGTAGATCGTGATCGTCTGCGCCAGCTCGCTCACCGTCAGGTGGTTCTCGACGGCCATCGCGATCGGCAGGATCAGCTCGCTGGCACGCGGTGCCACGACAACGCCGCCCACGACGAGCCCGGAGGCCGGGCGGCAGAAGAGCTTGACGAAGCCGTCGGTGTCGCCGTTCATCTTCGCGCGGGCGTTGCCTTCGAGGGGCAGCATCACCGCGCGCGCGGGGACCCGGCCGGAGTCCACATCGGCCTGGGTGGCGCCGACGGTGGCCAGCTCGGGGTCGGTGAAGACGTTCGCCGCGACCTTCTTCAGCCGCAAGGGCTGCACGGCCTCGCCGAGCGCGTGCCACATCGCGATGCGGCCCTGCATGGCCGCGACCGACGCCAGCATCAGCACGCCCGTCACGTCGCCGGCCGCGTAGACGCCCGGCACGTTCGTGCGCGACACGCGGTCGACGGTGATGAACCCGCCCGGGCCGCGGTCGACGCCGGCCTCGGCGAGCCCGAGGTCGGCGGTGTTCGGGACCGACCCGACCGTCATCAGGGCGTGCGAGCCCTCCAGGACGCGCCCGTCGGTCAACTCGACCCGGACGCCGTCGCCGTCGCGCTTCACGCTCGCCGCACGCGCCTTCGGCAGGATCTCCATGCCGCGCTCGCGGAACACGTTCTCGATCGCCATGGCCGCGTCGGCGTCCTCGTGCGGCATGACCCGCTCGCGGCTCGACAGGAGCGTCACCTCGACGCCCATCGCCTGATAGGCCCCGGCGAACTCCGCGCCCGTCACACCCGAACCGACGACGATCAGTTTCGTCGGCAACTCGTCGAGGTCGTAGACCTGCCGCCAGGTGAGGATCCGCTCGCCGTCGGGCTGCGCGTCGCGCAGGACCCGGGGCGTGGCGCCTGTGGCCAAGAGCACGACGTCGGCCTCGATGTCGTGCGGATCACCCTCGGCGGGCGCCACACGCACCTTGTGCTGGTGCCCGTCGGCGGCTCCGGCGAGCGCGGCGCGCCCGGCGATGAAGGACACGCCCGCCTTGACGAGCTTGGCGTGGATGTCCTCCGACTGCGCCACCGCGAGCTGTTTGACCCGCGAATGCACCGAGGACGCGTCGACGGTGATGTCGCCGGTCGACACGCCGAGACGCGCCGAATGGCGTGCCGCGGTGACCACGCCGGACGACGCGATGAAGGTCTTGCTGGGAATACAGTCCGACAGGACGCACTCGCCGCCGGCGCCAGCCTCCTCGATCACGGTCACGTCCGCGCCGAGCTGGGCGGCGACGAGGGCCGCCTCGTACCCGGCAGGACCTCCGCCGATGATCGCTATCCGGGTCACTTCAGTACCTTCCCGCCGGTGTTGTACGCGTACAAATGCTTCCACGGCATTGTCTCTCAAGCTATCGTCGTACAGTGCCGCTGTATGCCGCGTACGGATCAAACCTCGACCCCGGACGGATGAGGGCCACGTGCCCGCATTCGCCGCTGGTCGGCACTGGATGGCTTGAGGGCTGGCGCCTGACCTTCGCCGGTTCCGAACTGGGCTGGGAGGGCTCGCTGGCGACGGTCGTCGAATCGCCGGGAGATCGGGTCTTCTGCGCCCTCTATGACGTCGACACCGTCGACGCCGCCACCCTCGACGAACTCGAAGGCGCGACCGGCGGCGTCTACCGCAGACTGCACGCCCAGGTCGCGACGCTCAACGGCGACGCCAACACGTGGATGTACGTGTTCGACGGGTACGAGGGCGGGCTCCCGTCGAGCTGGTACCTCGCCGAACTCGCCGCCGCCGCCGAGAAGGCCGGTGCCCCCGAGGACTACGTGGACGCGCTGAGGAAGCGGCCGACGGGCTGAGATCGCGGGCGCCGGGAGCGCGCCGTCCGGCCGTCGCGCCCCGCCGCCACAGGCGGTAGTGTGGCGACATCGGACAGCTCCCGCTGGGGGCCGCGCGCCTCGTGCGCGTGCCGATCTTTGGCGTGGTGGAGCCAGGGAATCGCGTTCTGCAATCCCGATTGGCGACCATGGGCACCCCTGGACACGCATCTTTCCCTCCGCCGCCGACCATGGGCGTCGAAGAGGAGTACTTCATCGTCGACCCGCGCACCCGCGCGGCCGTCCCGCACGCCGAGGCGGTCGTCGCGAACGTCGCCGACTGGGACGGCGGCTCGGTCGGCACCGAGTTCACCCGTCAGCAGATCGAGGCGCGCACGGCGCCGTTCACGTCCCTCGGCGAGCTCGCCGGGCAGATCCGGCGCATGCGGCGGGTGGCGGTCGCCGCGGCCCGCGCGGAGGGCCTGCGGGTCGCCGCGACGGGCACGCCGATCCTCGGCGACGTGATCCCGCCGCCGATCGCCGACGTCCCGCGCTACCGCGAGACCACGGAGATGTTCCGTGCCCTGCAGGACGGCCAGAACATCTGCGCCTGCCACGTCCACGTGCACGTCCCGGATCGCGCCACGGCGATCCTGGCGGGCAACCATGTGCGGCCCTGGCTGCCGGTCCTGCTGTCGATGACCGGGAACTCGCCGTACCTGGCCGGGCGCGACACGGGTTACGCGAGCTGGCGGACCCTGTCGTGGAGCGGCTGGCCGGTGGCCGGGCCCCCGCCGTTCTTCGGTTCGCTGGGGCATTTCGAGGACGTCGTTGGCACCCTGCTGGAGGCGGGCGCGCTGAAGGACCGGCGCTCGATCTTCTGGGACGTGCGGCCTTCGGCCCACCTGCCGACGCTGGAGATCCGGGTCGCCGACGTCGCGTCGGCCTACAAGGAGACGGTGCTGTTCGCCGCGCTGGTCCGCGCGCTCGTCGTGCTGGGAGTGCAGGCGGTCGGCGAGGGCGACAAGGGGCCGCGGGTGCCCGCCGAGCTGCTGCGGGCCGCGCAGTGGCGGGCCGCCCGCGACGGCATCGAGGGCCAGGGCCTCGACGTCCGCAGTGGACGACTGCGTCCGGCCGTCATGCTGGTCGACGCGCTGCTCGCGCACGTCCGCCCGCTGCTGGAGGCGTGGGGCGAGTACGACACGGTCGAGCGGCTGTGGGGGATGCTGCGGGCCGACGGGAGCGGCGCGGCCCGACAGCGCGCCGACTACGCCCGGCGCGGGCGGCTCACCGATGTCGTCGACGGTCTCATCGAACGCTCCGACCCCGATCCGCGGCCGGGGGAACGGGAGCACAGCGGCGGCGAGATGGTCGCCCTGACGATCGACAACTGACTTGCAAAGCAGACTTGCAAGTCTGCTTTGCAAGTCCTAGTCTGTTGGTGTGCCAGAGAAGCCGCCACCGCAGGAGATCACCGACCCCGAGGCCCTCCGCCTCATGGCGCACCCCCTGCGGCACCGCATCGAGCACGAACTGCGCAAAGGCCCGGTCAACTCCGCCAAACTCGCCGCCGCCCTCGGCCTGAGCACCGGACTGGCCAGCTACCACCTGCGCCGCCTCGCCCGCTACGGCTTCGTCGAAGAGGCACCCGAACTCGCCAAAGGCCGCGAACGCTGGTTCCGCGCCGTCCCCGGCGACCGCCGCGTCCCACCGCACAGCAGGCAGAGCGGCCCGATCCGCGCCGTCGTCGACGAACTCGCCCGCCGCGAGTTCGCCGACGAGCTGGAGGGCTTCGACCGCTTCCAGCGCGGCCGCGACGACCTCGACGGCTGGTCGGACTCACTGGCCTACTCCCGCTCGACGGTCCGCATGACGCCCGCCGAGCTCGCCGAGTTCCAGGAGGAGTACATCCGCCTCCTCTACCGCTACAAACGCGCCCCCGCCGACACCCCGGAGGGGGCGCTCGACGTGCACACGCGTTTCATCGCGTTCCCGATCAT
Organism: Phytomonospora endophytica; assembly: GCF_014202425.1. Taxonomy (GTDB): domain Bacteria; phylum Actinomycetota; class Actinomycetes; order Mycobacteriales; family Micromonosporaceae; genus Phytomonospora; species Phytomonospora endophytica. The sequence continues at coordinate 329,450 of NZ_JACHGT010000009.1, forward strand.
CGAGGAGGACGACACCGGCCACTGAGCACGCGGAACCGGGCCGTCGAGCGGCAACTCGACGACCCGGCGAGGAAGCACACGCACGCCCATCAGGGCGCTCCTGCACGCGCACGTTCCCGAAAGGACCCTATCCGTGCCGCACCCTGCCCGGAAAACGACATGGCCGCTGCTCGCGGCCCTCGCCGCCGCGCTGCTGGCCTTCCCGGCCCGTGCCGACGCCGCCGCGACCGACCTCGACTTCACCGGCTCCGGAGGCGTGACCCTCCACGCCACCGTCGTCTCGCCCGACACCCCCGGCCCTCACCCGGCGATGGTCATGCTGCCCGGCGCCGGACCGGTCACCCGCGCCGAACTCGCCGAGGAGGCGGCGGCCTTCGCCCGGCTCGGCGTCGTGGTCCTCACCTACGGCAAACGGCCCGACTACGACCTCTTCCACCGCGACTACACCGTCCTGGCCGACGACGCCCTCGCCGCCCACGCGCTCCTGCGCGCACAGCCCGGCGTCGACCCCGCGCGCACCGGAGTGTGGGGACTGTCGGAAGGCGCCTGGGCCGCGCCGATCGCGGCGGCGACGTCGTCCGACGTGGCCTTCGTGGTCGTCGCCGGCGCCGTCGGCGTCACCCCCGCCAGGCAGACCGCCTGGGCCTACCGCCAGTACCTGCGCCACCAGGGCGTGCGCGGATCCCTCGCGGACATGCTCCCCGAGACCGCGCTGCCCTTCGGCGCGGCCAGCGGCCTGTTCGGCGAAGTCGGCCACGATCCCCTCCCCACCTGGCGGCGGGTCCGGCAGCCCGTCCTGGCCGTCTGGGGCGAACTCGACCGCGAAGCCGTGCCCGCCGAGAGCGCCCCGGCCATCGCCGGAGCGCTCGCCGAGGGCGGCGGCACCTCCTGCACGATCGCGTTCCTGCCGGGCGTGCGGCACAACCTCGGCGCGACCTTCGACGACGGCTTCGACCGCCCGGACGCACTGCCCGCCGCCTACGGCGAGCTGGAGGCGGCCTGGATCCACGGCCTCGCCGACGGTCCGCCGCCGAGTTCGGCGGCGCCGTTCACCGGGGCGACCGAGCCGAGCCGGGCCGTCGAGGAGCCGGGTGGACTGAACACGCCGTGGGTGCAGATGGCCGCGTACCTGCTGATGCTGCTGGTGTACCTGGCCTACCCGGTGACCGCGCTGGTCCAGCGGGCGCGCGGCCGTCGCGGGAAACCCGCGGTGGCGGCCCGCACGACGCGGCTCGCGGTCGGGCTGGGTACGGCGACGCTGGCCGGTTTCCTCGGTTACCTGGGTTTCCTGGTCGTCACGGCCGCCAACCTCGCCGGACCGGTCGTCCTCGGGCAGCCCGTGCCGTGGTGGATCCTCCAGGGTCTGGCACTGGCGACGGTCATCGCGACGGGTGCCGCGGCCGTCCTCGGCCTACGCGGGCGGGAAACCCTGCGCGGGACGCATCGGGTGCGGCTGTGGACGGTCGTTGCGGCGGGAGCGGTGTTCGTGCCGTGGACCGCGCACTGGGGGCTGTTGCTGCCCTGACGGGCGGCCCCGCCGAAATCATCCGCGATCTCCCCTAACCCACGCGAAACAACGCACAAGCTGTCCGTCGCGGTGTACACGTCTACCCGCACACTCAAGAGGTATCCCCGGATGCGTGCCGAGCATCGACCTCCACGCATCCGGGTGAATCATCTCCGGCCCACGAAATCCGCGACTATCCCGCCGCCGGATGCCAGACCGTCTTGATCTCGGTCCACGCGCGCAGGCGCTTGATGCCCGGCTCGGCCGTCCAGTCGTTCTCCGCCCGGCGCAGGACCCGCTTGAGGTTTCCCGCGGCCGCGACTTCGAGGGAGCGGGCCAGCTCGTCGTCGTCGACACCGGTCAGGTCCACACCGTTGACGTCGGCGTGCGAGGCCAGGTGCGGCGCGAGCTCGGCGACGTGTCCGGTGAGGAGGTTGACCACACCGCCCGGCAGGTCGGAGGTGGCGAGCACCTCCCCCAGCGTCACGGCGGGCAGCGGACGCTCCGAGGCGGCCACGACGACGGTCGTGTTACCCGTCGCGATCGCGGGCGCGATGACGCTGACCAGGCCCAGCAGCGAGGAGTCCTGCGGCGCCAGGACCCCGACGACGCCGGTCGGTTCCGGGCTGGACAGGTTGAAGTACGGGCCCGCGACGGGGTTCCCCCCACCGAGGACCTGCGGGATCTTGTCGGCCCAGCCCGCGTACCAGACCCAGCGGTCCACCGCGGCGTCCACGGCCGCCTCGGCGGCCTTGCGGGTCCCGCCCTCGGCGGTGCGGACCTCGTCGGCGAACTGCGCGCGGCGGCCTTCGAGCATCTCGGCGACCCGGTACAGGATCTGCCCGCGCAGGTAGGCCGTCGCACCCGCCCAGCCCGGCTGGGCCTTACGGGCGGCGACCACGGCGTCGCGGACGTCCTTGCGGGACGCGCGGGAGGCGTTGGCGAGGACGGCACCGTCGGACCCGGTCACCTGGTAGGACCTCCCGGACTCGCTGCGCGGGAACTTCCCGCCCACGTAGAGCTTGTAGGTCTTGCGCACGGCCAGGCGCTTGGCTTCGTCAGACATCGAGGTACGCCTCCAGACCGTGCCGGCCGCCCTCGCGGCCGTACCCGGATTCCTTGTAGCCGCCGAAGGGCGAGGTCGGGTCGAACTTGTTGAAGGTGTTGGCCCAGACCACGCCCGCGCGCAGCCGGTCGGCCATCCACAGGATCCGTGAACCCTTCTCCGTCCACACCCCGGCCGACAGCCCGTAGGGCGTGTTGTTGGCCTTGGCGACGGCCTCCTCGGGCGTGCGGAAGGTCAGCACCGACAGCACCGGCCCGAAGATCTCCTCACGCGCGATGCGATGCGACTGGGAGACCCCGGTGAAGATCGTCGGCGCGAACCAGAAGCCACGCTCCGGCAGCTCGCAGGGCGCGGTGTAGCGCTCGCCGCCCTCGGCCTCGCCGATCTCCGACAGGGCACGGATGCGCTCCAGCTGCTCGGCGGAGTTGATGGCGCCGACGTCGGTGTTCTTGTCGAGCGGGTCGCCGACCCGCAGGGTGCCCATGCGGCGGCGCAGCCGCGCGAGGAAGTCCTCGGCGACCGACTCCTGCAGCAGCAGCCGCGAACCGGCGCAGCACACGTGTCCCTGGTTGAAGAAGATCCCGTTGACGACGCCTTCGACGGCCTGGTCGATCGCGGCGTCGTCGAAGACGATGTTGGCGGCCTTCCCGCCCAGTTCCAGGGTGAGCTTCTTGCGGGTCCCCGCGACCGACTCGGCGATGCGGCGCCCGACCTCGGTCGAACCGGTGAAGGCGACCTTGTTGACGTCGGGGTGGTTGACCAGGGCCGCGCCGGTCTCACCGGCGCCGGTCAGGATGTTGACCACGCCCGGGGGCAGGTCCGCCTGCCGGCAGATCTCGGCGAACAGCAGCGCCGTCAGCGGCGTCGTCTCGGCCGGCTTGAGCACCACGGTGTTCCCGCAGGCCAGCGCAGGCGCGATCTTCCAGGCCAGCATCAGCAGCGGGAAGTTCCACGGGATGACCTGACCGGCCACGCCCAGCGGCCGCGGGTTCGGGCCGAGCCCGGCGTAGCCGAGCTTGTCGGCCCACCCCGCGTAGTAGAAGAAGTGCGCGGCGACGAGGGGGATGTCGACGTCGCGCGACTCGCGGATCGGCTTGCCGTTGTCGAGGGACTCCAGGACGGCGAGCTCACGGCCGCGCTCCTGGATGATGCGGGCGATGCGGTACAGGTACTTCGCGCGCTCGCGGCCCGGCATCGGGCCCCACACCTTGTCGTAGGCGGCGCGGGCGGCGGCGACGGCGGCGTCCACGTCGGCGTCGGTGGCGCAGGCGACCTCGGCGAGGGTCTCCTCGGTGGCGGGGTTGATCGTCTTGAAGGCCTCGCCCTTGCCGTCGGTCCACTCGCCGTTGACGAACAGGCCGTAGGAGGGCTTGATGTCGACGATGTCGCGCGACTCGGGCGCGGGGGCGTACTCGAAGATCGACATGGCTAGTCCACCGTGACGTAGTCAGGACCGGAGTAGTGGCCGGTCGTCAGCTTCTGACGCTGCATGAGCAGGTCGTTGAGGAGACTGGAGGCGCCGAAGCGGAACCAGTCCGGGTCCAGCCAGTCCTCGCCCGCGGTCTCGTTGACGACGACGAGGTACTTCATCGCGTCCTTGGTGGTGCGGATCCCGCCGGCGGGCTTCACGCCGACCTGGCGGCCGGTGGCCTCACGGAAGTCGCGGACGGCCTCCAGCATCAGCATCGTCACCGGCAGGGTCGCCGCCGGGGAGATCTTGCCGGTGGAGGTCTTGATGAAGTCGGCGCCGGCGTGCATCGCCAGCCACGAGGCACGGCGGACGTTGTCGTAGGTCGCGAGCTCCCCGGTCTCCAGGATGACCTTGAGGTGCGCCTTGCCGCACGCCTCCTTGACCGCGACGATCTCGTCGTACACGCGCTGCACGTCGCCCGACAGGAACGCGCCCCGGTTGATCACCATGTCGATCTCGTCGGCACCGGCCGCGACGGCCGCGCGCGTGTCGTCGAGCCTGATGTCGAGAGGGGCCTGCCCCGACGGGAAGGCCGTGGCGACGCTGGCGAGGTGCACCTTGGAGCCCTTGAGGGCCTCGGCGGCCACCGGGACCATCGACGGGTACACGCAGATCGCGGCCACGCTCGGGCACGACGCGTCGGACGGCTCGGGACGACGGGCCTTGGCGCACAGGGTGCGGACCTTGCCGGGGGTGTCGGCGCCTTCCAGGGTGGTCAGGTCGACCATCCGGATGGCCAGGTCGATCGCCCACGCTTTCGCGGTGGTCTTGATCGACCGGGTGGCGAGGGTAGCGGCGCGCTGGTCGGCGCCGACCCGGTCCACGCCGGGCAGTCCCGACAGAAGGGTGGACAGCTCGGTCATGCAGGTGAGTGTACGGGCCGGGCGTGCGGGCTACCGGAGAGTAGCCGCTAGGGTCTGGGGCTGTGGACGTACACGTTGTCGATCATCCCCTCGCCGCCCTGCGGCTCACCACGATGCGCGCGGCCGAGACGGACTCGGGCACCTTCCGGGCCTCGCTGCACGAGCTGACCACGCTGCTGGTCTACGAGGCCATGCGAGGCATCGCGGCCGAGAAGTACCCGATCAGCACGCCGGTCGCCGAGACGACGGGGACGCGACTGGCGAACCCGCCGCTGCTGGTGCCGGTGCTGCGCGCCGGGCTGGGCATGGCCGACGCCGCCCACGCGATCCTGCCCGAGGCATCGATGGGCTTCGTCGGGCTCGCCCGCGACGAGAAGACCCACGAGCCGCGCGCCTACATGGAGTCGCTGCCGGATGACCTGACCGGCCGGCACGTCGTCGTACTCGACCCGATGCTCGCGACCGGCGGGTCGCTCGTGGCGTGCTGCGAGATGATCGCCAGCCGCGGCTGCACCGACATCGACGTGATCTGCGTGCTCGCCGCACCCGAAGGCGTGGAGCGGTTGCGCGCGTCGGGACTGGTGCCGCGGATGACGACGGCGTCGATCGACGAGGGACTGAACGAGGAGGCGTTCATCGTGCCCGGACTCGGGGATGCCGGGGACCGGCAGTTCGGCGCGTACCGGAGGTTCTGACGACGGGCGGCGGGCGCGGGTCTACCCCGCCCGCAACACCCTCACCAGCTCCTCGACCATCCCCCGGTCCTTGTACCCGCGCACGTGGTCGAGGTAGTCGCGCGACTCCACGATCTCCCCGTCACGGATCCGCATCACGAACACGCACGGCATCCGGAACTCCCCGCCGGTGTCGAGGTTGCGGCCCTCGTAGGCGAACTCCGCGACGATGACCTCCGGGTCGGTCGTCTCGTGCACGACGAGGCCGGCGACCCGCCGTTCCAGCTTCGGGTACACGACTCCCGGCCGCCCGGCGAAGTGCGCTCGCAGCTCCTCGCGGCTCGTCAGCGGCGGTGAGCCCGCCGGGTCGAAGGGGTGGCTGACGTGGGTGTCCTCGGCGTAGAGCTCGGCCAGGTCCGGGTCGCCGTCGCAGACCCCGTTGACCAACTTCAGGAATACCTCGCGTGGGGTGGTCATGCGCGGAGCATAGTCAGGCCTGGGTGTCCCCGCCCCCGCCCTTCGCCTGCGCCAGCAGAGCCGCCAGGCCGACGAACAGGGCGATCGCGGCGACGGCACCGGCGGTCTTGCTGATCGGCTCCGGCGAGAAGATCGCCACGAGCGCGGCCGCCACGAAGTACAGGATCGCCGCGACGAGGATGAACGCCAGCACCGGCGTCAGGCCCGGCCAGGCCTCTTTCGCCTGGTCCTTCTCCTTCTCGTCGGCCTCGCTCTCCTTCTTCTTGCCGACCGGCAACGGCGGCGGCTTCTTCTCCTCGCACTCGCACTGCTGCTCGATCCGCTCCCGGCGCGGCTCGCAGCGGTACCCGTAGATGCCGCCGACGGGCGGGTTGACCTTCAAGGTCTGGTCGGGGCAGTTCGGCCCGCCCTCGGGGTTGGGGTACTTCGCGTCGGGGATCAGATCGGTCAGCGGGATCAGCCGCAGGCCGGGCTGGATCCCCTCGATCCCCGCCAGGTACTTCGCGATCGACTTGACCCCGGACTCGTAGCCCGCCTCATGACCGGGCTTGATCTCGCCGATGGCGAGCGACCCGTCGGGCTGCCAGCGGGCGAGGTCGACGCGCCAGTCGCGGCGGGTGGGGTCGCGCTGCGGGATCGGGTACTCGACGAACCCCCCGGTCGTGATGTAGGCGGCCTGGATGATGCGGTGGGCGGTGCTCCCGGCGCGCATCGCCCCGCCCTTGCAGACGCCGCAACTGCCCGCCGGCCCGACGTTGAGCGGGTCGGGCGCCCCTTTCGCCGCCGCGCCGCCCATGTTCGCGGTGACGGCCCGCGGGTTCGCCGCGAGGCGCTCGCCTTCGCGTTTGAACATCGCGGCGAGTTCGTAGAGGCCGACGGGGATCGGCTCGTAGGCGGCGATGCGCCGCATCAGGTCGGCGATCGCCGACAGCGCCCGCTTCACCAGCTCGGCCGCCTTGCGCAGCGCCGCCATCGCCGCCTGCGCCGCCCGGCCGATCACGGCGAGCCCGGCGCGGACGGCGGCGCCGACACCGTCGAGGACCTTCCGGCCGAGGGCGGCGAGGTCCGACGCGGCCTTCTTCACCGCCTCGACGGCGGCGCGGACTTTCGCGGCGATGGCGGCCTTGGCGCGCGCGGCGGCCGCGCGGATCTTCTCCGCGACCGCCGCGGCGCCCGCCCGTACGGCGTCGGCGAAGGCCCCGACCAGCCCGGACACCCTCGACTTGGCGGCGTCGTAGAGGCCCTTGGCGGCCTGCCGAGCGCGGTCGAAGAGTCCGCCGACGGCCTGCTTGAGCGTGCTCAACGCGCCCGCCGCGCGGTCGAGCAGCGACGTCCCCTGCTGGGCCTTCGCCGCCGACTCCGCCGAGGCGTACTCGCGTTTGGCACCCCGGTCGGCCTCGCCCACGATCCCGCTCACGTTGGCGTCGAGCGCCGAGAGTTTCGCCTTCGTCGACGTGGTGTGCTCGGCGTGCATCGCGGTCGCGGTCGTCGTCCACGTGGCGCGCTCCCCCGCCACGTCCTGCTGGACGCCGGTACCGAGGGCCTGCTGCCTGGTCGTGGTGTCGGCGGTGGCCTTCGCGAGCCGCGCGTCACCGTCGCCGACGGCCTTGTCGATCCGGTCGCGGCCCGCCGACTCCCCGGCCCGCAGACCGGACGCGGCCTCCCCGGTACGTTCGGTGAGCCACCCGCCGAGGCTCGACTCGGCCTGCGCCATCGTCGGGGAGTCGCCGGCCGGAGGCACGATCGCGGGCGCGGTCAGCGTGGCCGACGGCACGCTCAACGGCGCCGGGCTGACGCGCACGGCCGGCGCGGCCTCCCCCACGGCGTTCTCGCCGTGATCGGCGGCGGCCTCCCTGCCCGACTCGCCGGCGACGGCGCCGAGCTCGCCGAGCGCGGACTCCCCGGCGCGGTGGGCGAGGCCGGGGTCGGCCTCGCCGGACAGTTCCAGGACCGGCGGCGGCCCGGACAGCGCCGTCGCGGGCGGGCTGACCGGCGCGGGCGTGCGCGGTGCTCCGAGCTTGGGATCGGCGACGGGTTTGGGCGCCGCCGGGGTTTTCGCGGCGGGCAGCCCGGGCCGCTGGTCGACGGTGGGGAGCCGCTCGGCGGCCTCGGGCGCGTCGGATGCCCGCAGCTCGGCGAGGGAACCGCTCAGTTCGGGGAGCCCGGCGCCGAAGGAGCCGGGTGCGGCGGCGAAACCGGAGACGAGTCCGGCTCCGTCGGCGAGCCGCTGGACCTTGGGTTCCCCGTCGGTGTCGCAGGGGCACTGCTCGTGCGGGATGGGCCCGCAACGCTGGACGGCGACGAGTCCGGCGACGGCCCTGTTCCCGGCCTTGGCCTGTAGCGCGAGTAAGGCGTGCGGCGGGCGCGGCGGCGTCTTACGGCCGTCGCGGGCGGGCCGCGACGCCGTGGCCGTGCCGGCGTGTTCGCGCATGGGACTCTCCGGGGTGGAGACGTGCGTCCGTCACGATCGAGCGTGGCACGTTTTCCCTGGTAAGGACAGGCGCGTTGGGCAAGTGTGCCTCAAAGGGCACGGGCCTCATGGCGGACCATGCTGACCAGTTCGACCGGCAGGGCCGAGTCGGCGGGGATGCCGAGGTCGGAGGGTTCGACGTTGGCGGCGACGAGGTGCGAGCCGAGGGCGGCGACCATGGCACCGTTGTCGGTGCACAGCCCCGGCCGTGGGACGCGCACGCGGATCCCGGCCTTCTCGCAGCGTTCGACGGCCATGGACCGCAGCCGCGTGTTCGCCGCGACACCGCCGCCGAGCAGGATCGTGTCGATGCCGTGGTCTTTCGCGGCGGCGACGGCCTTGCGGGTCAGCACGTCGCAGACGGCCTCCTGGAAGGACGCGGCGACGTCGTTGACGGGCACGGTCTCCCCTGCGCGCTGCCGGGCCTCGACCCAGCGGGCGACGGCGGTCTTGAGCCCGGAGAAGGAGAAGTCGTAGCGGTGCTTCTCCATGTCGCGGTGGGCGGTGAGGCCGCGCGGGAACGTGATCGCGCCGGCGTCGCCGTCGCGGGCCGCGCGGTCGATGGGCGGGCCACCGGGGAAGGGCATGCCGAGCAGGCGGGCGACCTTGTCGTAGGCCTCGCCGGCGGCATCGTCGATGGTCGCGCCGAGCTGCACGACGCGCCCGGCGAGGTCTTCGACGAGCAGCAGCGAGGAGTGTCCGCCGGAGACGAGCAGGCCGAGCGCGGGCGCGGGGATGGGACCGTTCTCCAGAGTGTCGACGGCGATGTGCGCCGACAGGTGGTTCACGCCGTAGATGGGTTTCCCGGCGGCCAGCGCGTAGGCCTTCGCGGCGGCGACGCCGACGAGCAGCGCCCCGGCCAGGCCGGGACCGGCGGTGACGGCGATCGCGTCGACGTCGTCGAGGGTGACGCCGGCGTCGTCGAGGGCGCGCTGGACGGTCGGGACCATCGCCTCCAGGTGCGCGCGGCTGGCGACCTCGGGCACGACCCCGCCGAAGCGCGCGTGCTGGTCGACGGACGTGGCGACGGCGTCGGCGAGCAGCGTGTGCCCGCGCACGATGCCGACACCCGTCTCGTCGCAGGACGTCTCGATCCCCAGGACCAGCGGCTCGTTGCTCACGTCAGCTCCTTGATCATCACCAGCGCGTCGGTGCCGGTCGACTGGTAGTAGCCGCGCCGCAACCCGATCTGCGCGAACCCGTAGGAATCGTAGAGGCGCTGCGCGGGGGCGTTGTCGACGGCCACCTCCAGTGCGACCTGACGGGCCCCGCGGCCTTTCGCCTCGGTGAGGAGCGCGTCGACGATGCGGCTGGCCAGACCCCGGCGGCGGTAGGCGGGAACGACGGCGATGTTGTTGATCCAGGCCTCCTCGCCGCTGACCGCGAGACCGCCGTAGGCGGCGACGGCGGGCGGGTCGGCCGAGTCGTCGAGGGCCACGAGGTAGTGGTGGCCGGCCGCGAGCTCCGACCAGAACATCGCCGGCGACCACGCCTCGGCACCGAAGACGTCGCGTTCGATGGGGAGCAGGGCGTCGATGTGCCACCAGCGGAGGCGCTGCAAGTGCATAGGCCTATCTTGCGCCCTGTGGTCCCGGCGTGTTCGCTCCGGCGGGGTCGCGGTCGCCGACACGCCGTACCCTGGGATCGGCCGGCCAACCCCCTCCGCCGGCGTTCGACCCGCGAGAACCACCCCGGAGGTGCCCCGTGCCGCGCTGGACCCGCCTGATCGCCGCATTCGCCCTGGCGGTCGTCGCGCTGACGGCCTGCACGAGCGAGGACCCGCCCGCCGATCCGGGGGCCGGCCCGTCCAGCTCGGGCGAGGTCGACCCCGAGGGCCGCCTCATCGTCGACTTCCGGATGCCCGGCGACTTCGGCAGCACCTCCGCCGTGCCGCTCCCGATGATCATCTCCGAGAGTTACCGCACGCCCGACATCATCGCCCTCAAGGACGTCCAGAGCGTCGAGGCGATCATGGTCGTCTCCTACGCCCTCCCGCAGGACTTCACCGGCGCCACCGACGCCGAACTCCTGGCCAAGATCAGCGAGTACAACAACGCGGCGGGCGTCACCCCGAAGGGCGACCCGATCCTGGCCATCGCCAACCGGCACCGGGGCTTCGTCCAGTCGGTCGAGAAGGCCGAGAACGGCAAGACGACGACCTTCGAGGCGACCTACCTGTTCTTCGGCCCCAACCTCGTCCAGGTCATCTGCCAGTGGGACAAGCTGCCCGCCGAGCTCGGTTCGGCCTGTCAGACCGTCCTGCGCTCGCTGAAGATCAAGTGACGACGACGCCCGGCGGCGGTGTCGCGTCGGGCCTGCGCAGGTACAGCGGCGTGAGCAGTTCGCCGACCGCCGACGCGCGCACCCGGTCGGCGGCGACCTCGACGAGCGCGCGCAACACGGGGTAGCGCGGCTCCTCGCCGACCTCCACGCCCAGGACCTCGGCGTACAGCAGCGCGCCGTCGCCGATGGCGGTGTCGACACCGTCGAGGCTCAGGTCGGCGGGCTTGTCCACCGAGGGGCCTTCGACGCGTTCACCGTTGTCGTAGACGGCCCAGTAGACCTCGCGGCGGCGGGCGTCGGTGGCGGCCAGGACCCGGCCGTTCGTGCCGGCGCCGAGCGCGTCGAGGGAGCACACGCCGTAGGTCGGGACGACCAGGGCGTGGCCCATCGCGGCGGCGGTGACCAGTCCGACGCGCAGGCCCGTGAACGGCCCCGGCCCGACCCCGGCGACGATCGCGGCGAGGTCGCCGGGCGCGATGCCGGCTTCGGCGAGGGCCTTGGCGATCAGCGGCGAGAGGCTCTCGCCGTGCGCGCGGGCGTCGACGACGCGGTGCTCGGACACGACCGTGACGGCGGTGTCGGAGACGTCGAGGACCGCGGCGGCGGTCGCGGGTGTCGAAGTGTCGACGGCGAGTACATGCACGCTGGGCATCCTATGCGCGGGCGCCGTCGGCGAAGGCGGCGAGCCGTTCGGGCCAGTCGCCGCCCACACCGGTGAAGGTGAGGACGCGGACGTCGTCGGGGCGCCGCTCGATGCGGACTTCGAGGTGCCCGTCGGTGAGCTGCTCGACGAGGCCCTCACCCCATTCGACGACCGTGACCGAGTCGGCGACGTCGGCGTCGAGGTCGAGGTCGTCGACTTCGAGGGTCCCGCCGAGGCGGTAGGCGTCGACGTGCACGAGCGGCAGCGGCCCGCGGTGGACGCGGGAGATCACGAAGGTCGGGCTGGTGACGGAGCCGCGCACGCCGAGCCCGGCGCCGAGGCCCTGGGTGAAGGCGGTCTTGCCCGCGCCGAGCGGGCCGATCAGGACGATGAGGTCGCCGGGGCGCAGGGCCTTCGCGAGGCGTTCGCCGGCGGCCTTGGTGTCCTCTACCCGCGCGGCTTCGAACCGCACCGGGCTGGGGCTGGTCACGTGCGTTCTCCTTGGTCGGTGTTCTTGCGCCTGCGCTTGAAGAGCTTCTTCAGCGGTGAGGCCGTGACGGCCTCGCAGATGCGGTGGAGCTGGGCGATGAGCGGTCCCGACACCTCGTCGGGGAACTCCAGGGGCGCGACGTGACCCGCCTCGGGCAGCACGACCAGGCGTGCGGCGGGCATGGCCTCGGCGAGCAGGCGGGTGTGCGCGACGGGCGTGAAGTTGTCCTTGGCGCCGCCGATGATGAGGACGTCGCCGCCGGTGAAGGCCATGAGGCTGTCGGCGCGGGAGTGCTCCATGAGGGTCTTGAGGTACCCGGCGACGGTCTGCATGGGCGTCGCGGTGTTCATCAGCTCGACGTAGGAGACGACGCTCGGGCTGGGCCGGGACGTGCCGAAGCCGTAGCGGCGGGTCAGGAGCCAGGCGATGTCCCCGGCGGCGCGGCGGGCCCGGTCGATCATGGTCGGCGTCATCGTCGCCGCGCGGGTGACCAGCGGCAGCAGCGGACGGCGCAGCTGCGAGATCATCTTCGGGAGACCGAAGGAGACCTCCGACAGCCCGCCGGAACTCGTCGACAGCAGCGAGACGCCTTTGACGCGCTCGGCGAACAACTCCGGCCGCTGCTCGGCGAGCGCCATGATCGTCATCGCGCCCATCGAATGCCCGATGAGGACGAGCGGGCCCTTGGGCGCGAGCGCGTCGATGACGGCGCCGAGGCCCGTGCCGAGCGTCTCGATGTCGTACTCGGCGACCGGCAGCGCGCCCGAACGGCCGTGACCGGGCTGGTCGTAGTAGATCGCGCGCACCGGGAGTTTCGCCTGCGTCAACGCACGGCGCTGGAAGTGGAAGGTGCCCATGTCGAGACAGAAACCGTGCACGAACACCGCCGTGACCGGCGCGTCGTCGGCGCCCTCGATCTCGGCGTAGATCTCGATGTCGTCGGCCGTCGTGACCGTCGCGCTCCTGTCGTAGGGGAGCAGACCGAAAGGCTCGTCGGCATAGGGATCGTCGTCGATGTTGCGGGCCTTTCGCACCAGATACCGCTCCGTCGCCACGCCCGCCGCGATCCCCGCGGCCGCCAAGCCCACGATCGCGCCGATGATCCCGGCCTTCTTCGCCTTACTCGCGGGGGGTTTGGGTTCGGGACTCACGCCTCACCTCCAACGTACCGGCGGGGTACCCGCGGTCCGACCCGTGCGACGATCTCGTAGTTGATGGTCCCGGTGACATCCGCCCACTCGTCGGCCGAGGGGCCGTCGGGGCCGAACAGCGTCGCGATGTCGCCTTCGGCGACGGGGTGGTCGCCGACGTCGACGACGAACTGGTCCATGCAGATCCGTCCGGAGACGGTGAAGCGCCGGCCGTTGATGTCCACAGGCCCCGAGCCCGAGGCCGCGCGCGACACGCCGTCGCCGTACCCGAGCGGCACGAGCGCCAGGGTCGTGTCCTCGGTGGTCGTGTACGTGTGGCCGTAGGAGACGCTCGTCCCGGCGGGGACCCGTTTGACCAGCGCGACCTTCGCGCGCAGCGTCATCGCCGGGCGCAGGCCGTGATCGTCGCCGGGAAACGGCGACAGGCCGAACAGCCCGAGACCGGGCCGTACCAGGTCGAAATGCGTCTCGGGCGCGGCGAGCAGGCCCGGTGTGTTCGCCAGATGCCGGACGGGGGCGTGGACCCCGGCGGCGTCGGCGGCTTCGAGGGCTTCGAGGAACGCGGCGAGCTGGACGGCGTTGGAGTCGGCGCCGGGTTCGTCGGCGCACGCCAGGTGGCTCCACACGCCGATGATCTCGGCGTGCCCGTCGGCCTGCGCCTTGGCGGCGGCGTCGAGGAGACGCGGCCAGTCCTCGGGGCGGGCCCCGGCGCGCGCCAGGCCCGTGTCGGCCTTCAGGTGGAGCCGCACGGCACGGCCGGTCCCGCGGGCGGCTTCGGTGACCTCGTCGAGCTGCGCGAGGGAGGACACCGACAGGTCGACCTCGGCGGTGATCGCCTCGGCGAAGTCCGATCCGGTGGTGTGCAGCCAGGCCAGCACGGGCGCGGTGACGCCTCCGGCGCGGACCGCGCGCGCCTCGTCGAGGGTGGCCACCCCGACCCAGGTCGCGCCCCCTTCCAGGGCGGCGCGAGCGGAGGGCACGATGCCGTGACCGTAGGCGTCGGCCTTCACGACCGCCATGACCTCGGCGCGCGTCAGGCCGGCCATGAGCGCGGTGTTCGCGCGTACGGCGGCCAGGTCGACGAGCGCCTCGGTCTGAGAAAGCATGGTCACAGCGTACGTCCGGTCACTTATCGCCCCTGTCAGAAGTACGCGCCGACGTCATGCCGGCCCGGTGAGGTCGCGGACGACGGGCCGCAGAGCGGCGGCCACCCGGGTCGCCGAGACGGGCCCGCCCTCGGCGGCACGGGCACCGGCGAGGCCGTGGAGATAGGCGGCGGCGACGGCGGCCATCGCCGGTTCGGTCCCCGCGGCCAGCAGCGAGCCGAGGAGCCCGGCGAGGACGTCGCCGGAACCCGCGGTGGACAGGGCGGCGTGGCCCGTGGGGTTGGCGTAGGCGCGACCGTCGGGGGCGGCGACGACCGTGCGGTGTCCTTTGAGGAGGACGACGGCGTCGTAGCGTTCCGCGAGGTGCCGGGCGGCGGCGACGCGGTCGGCGCCGGGCGCCTCACCGTCGTTGAGGCGCGCGTACTCGCGGTCGTGCGGGGTCAGCACGGTCGGCGCCTCACGCGCCGCGAGCAGAGCCGGGTCCCTGGCCAGGATGGTCAATGCGTCGGCGTCGAGACAGGCGGGGACCGGGTCGTCGAGCATGGACCGCAACTCCGACGTCGCGGTGGAATCGGTGCCGAGGCCGGGACCGATCGTCCAGGCCTGGACACGGCCGGTGTCGGCGGCACGGTCGTAAGTGACGACTTCGGGGAACCGGCCGCGCACGTCGGCGGCGGCCGGCCCGGCGTAACGGACATACCCGGCGGGCCCGGCGAGGGCCCCCGACACGGCCAGCTGCGCGGCCCCCGGGTAACGGATCGAACCGGCGGCAAGCCCGAGGACCCCGCGGGTGTACTTGTCGTCCTCGGGACGCGGATGCCGCCACACGGCGGCGATGTCGGCGGCGTCGGGGACACGGACGTACGGTTCGCCGTCCAGGTACGGGCCGAGCCCGATGTCGACGAGCTCGACGAGACCCGCACGGGCGGCGGCGGGCCCGGCCACGAGCGCGGGTTTGAGGCACCCGAAGGTGACGGTGACGTCGGCGGACACCGACGGGCCCGGCAGCGCGCCGGTGTCGACGTCGACGCCGCTGGGCAGGTCGACGGCGAGGACCGGCGCGGCGGGCAGCGCGGCCAGGACGGCGACCGCGTCGTCGCGCAGACCGGGCCGGGCGCCGATGCCGAGCATCCCGTCGACGACGAGATCGGCCGACACCGGAGGCGCGGCGACGACCCGGCCACCGGCGGCCTTCAGCGCCGCCAGACCGGCGGCGTGAACCCGATCGGCGAGCGGCAGCACCAGCACGCGGGCGCCCCGGCGCGCCAGGATCGCCCCCGCGTAGAGGGCGTCACCGCCGTTGTCGCCGGTCCCGATCAGCAGAAGGACCGTCGAACCGTACACAGTGGACAACATCAGGGCGGCCCGACGGGCGAGACCCGCCGCCGCGCGCTGCATCAACGTGCCCTCGGGAAGCCGCGCCATCAGGGCGCCCTCGGCGGCACGGACCTGCACGGCCGTAAACGCGCTGCGCAACTCACGCCCCCACACATTGCGTGACTCGGTCGCCCGGAAACTCACCGTGCCACAACCGACCGGAAGCCCCGTACCGCTCTTCCCTCATCACGCCCCCACCCATTGCGTGACTCGGTCGCCCGGAAACTCACCGTGCCACAACCAACCGGAAGCCCCGTACCGCTCTTCCCTCATCACGCCTCCGCCACGACGATGGCCGACGCGATCCCACCGTCATGCGACAACGACAGATGCCAGCGCGCCACACCCCGGTCGGCGGCGACCGCCGCGACCGTCCCGGCCACCGTCAGCCACGGCCGCCCGTCGGGATCCGACACCACTTCGCAGTCGTGCCAATGCAAACCGCTCGGAGCGCCCAAGGCCTTCGCCACCGCCTCCTTCGCGGCGAAACGCGCCGCCAGGGACTCCGCCGAACGCGGACTTCCACTGACGGTCGTCCGCTCACCCTCGGTGAACAACCGTTCCCCCAGCAGAGGAGTACGGGTCAAGGCCCGCGCGAACCTCTCGACGAGAACCACGTCGATACCTACAGCGACGATCACCCCGCAACCCTTACACAGGATTCGCCGAACGCACAGCAACGCCTCACCTTCCCAGGTGACGGGCCTGGTACTTTCGGCCGAGGGGTACTTTCCCCGGGTGACGACCGTCGAACTGCGCCGCCTCACCACCGGCGACCTGCCCGCCCTGTCCCGCATCGCCGTCGCCGACGCCACCCCCGACGAGGTCATGCCCCCCGTCGACGGCCCACCCGGCTGGACCCCCGCCCGCGTCGCCGCCTTCACCGACTTCCAGCACACCCGCCTCACCGAACCCGGCCGGCGCTCCTACCTGATCACCGCCGACGGCGAACCCGCGGGCGTCATCCGCCTCGACGACACCGGCCCCCACACCGCCGAAACCGGCTACTGGATCGCCCGCTCCCACCGCCGCAAAGGCGTCGCCACCGCCGCCGTCGCCCTCATCCTCACCGAGGCCAGGACACTCGGCCTGACCGGCGTCACCGCCGAAACAACCCTGGACAACCCCGGCTCCCGGGCCGCGCTCGCCCGCAACGGCGCCGACTGCACAGTGGACGGTCCCGGCGTACGGGCGGCGTTCCGTCTCTGAACACCGATAAGCTCGGGCGCATGCTCGCCCGCGTGAACCTACGGTGGCTCCTCGCCGTGCTCATCGTGCTGGGCCTCGCGGCCGTCGCGATGCCGTTCCTGAACCCGCCACCGGCCGAGATACCGCCGACGCTCGTGGGCGTCACCGCCGCGCCCGCCGAACCGATCCAGATCTCAGCCCCGAGACGGGAAGGCCCCGTCGACGTCCAGGAACCGCGCCCCATCGGCATCAGGGTCTACCGGCCTGCCACCGGCGTCCCCCTCGGCGACATCGGCGACCTCGAAGCGGCCGCGAGCATCCTCGTCCGCACCTACGGCGGCTCCGGCAAGCCCCGCCTCGGCCCCTTCGTCCACCGCGTCGTCGACGGTTACCCCACCGTCGAACTCGCCAACGGCTACGAGGACTGGACGGCCGTCAGCACCTACGTCTTCGCGCCGGGCCTGATCGTCGAAGTCACCTGCATGCTCGCCGACGCCGACCCCGACGACCGCCTCGCCGACTGCGCCGCCACCATCGACGGCCTGGTGTTCCCATGAAACGCCGCCCGATCCGCACGGCGATCCTCGTGGTGATCACCGCCCTCGTCTGGTTCCTCGCCGTCAAGGTCAACTTCCCCGCCGAGACACCCGCGCACGGCCGCGACAACGCGCGCCACCTCCCGCACATCGACGTCGGCCCGGGCACGATCACCGTCGCGTCCGAAGACCCCGCCTACACCTTCACCGTCCCCACCGGCTTCGCCGTCCAGCCCGACACCGGCGACCTCGTCCCGGTCTCCTGGCTCCCCGTCGACGCGCGCATCACCCACCACGCCGCCACCGTCCCCGTCGACACCGACGAACTCACCGACGCCGAACTCGCCTCGTCGGAGGAGGCGAACCCCGAGGGCACTCCGGCGAAGGTGATCGAGACCTTCGAGGTGGGCGACTTCCGGGTCGTCGTGACCGAATACGGGCACACCTACACCGCCTACCACGACCGCACGGTCGTCGAGTTCGCCGCGCAACCGCCCTGGGAGCAGACGTACGTCTACGACCGGGGCGTCTTCCCCGCGGCGATGCGGGCGATCCTCGACGGTCTCACGTTCGGCTAGCGGCCCCCCACTACCCTGCCCCCATGTCCGCGATCCCCACGCCACTGCGGGTGCGGCGATGGGTCTCCCTCGCCGTGAGCGTCGCGCTGGCCGCGCTGCTGGCGTGGCCGCTCGTCGACGGCCTCGACGTGGGCCCGTTCGCGCCCGAACGCCCGAACCTCGACGGCACGGCGGCGCTGCCGCCGGGAGGCACGGCCGTGGCGACGATCGGTCCCGAAGGCCCGGCGACGGTGACCGCGACGATGCCCGCCGGGTGGTACGTCGAGGACGGCACGGCCAGCTACGCCGGCGGCGACGCGACGATCACCCTGACCGCGTTCCGGCTCGCACCCGGTTTCACCGCCGCCGACGCCGAGGCGCGCGAGACCATCGCGACGATGACCACGCGGTCGGTGTGGTGGCGCCTCGGTCCGGTACGGCACCACTCCTACGGCGGTTTCCAGGTCGTCGACATGGCCGTGTCGAGCGAACCGGACGCGTGGGAGGGCATCGACGGGTACGTGTTCCTCGACGCCACGGTCGTGCACGTGAACTGCGTCTTCAGTGACGAGGACGCCCAGGAGGAGGCCGTGGCGGGTTGCGCGACGGCCTTGCGGAGCCTGCGGGTGGCGGTATGAGCGCCGAACGCTACAAGCGCAACACCGCACTGTGGACGATCGTGCCGCTCGTGCTGCTCGTCGCCGCCTACACCGGCTGGGCGCTCGTGCAGAGCAACCGTCCCGAACCCTACGAGACCTACGACCGTGACTTCCCGGCGCTGACCTCACCGGCGGCGGCGCCTTTCGACGACCCCTCGCTGGCCTACACGTTCACGATCCCGGCGGGACTGGTCGCGATGCCCGACACGGGTGGCGCCGACGTGCTCCTCGCGCCCGCGGAGTGGTTCCCGACCGACGCGTCGGTCACCGTCACGGCGAAGACCCTCAAGACTTCCGCCGACGAGCTGTCCGAGAAGGAGCTCATCGCCGCGGCCCGGGAAGCCGACTACGGGCCGGGCGTCGAAGACGAGGTCACCGTCGGCGAGGCCGCCGACGGTTCACGGGTGCTGTTCTGGGCGGGGTGCTGTTCGACGCCCTCGCCGCTGAACGCCTTGGTCTACCGGGGAAAGCGGGTGGCGCTGGTCGCCACCGACACCCCGGACGACGGCGACGACACCGAGGGGGCCCTCGACGCCGCCGCCCGCGAGCTCGTCGCGAGTTTCACCTGGCGGTGAGGACGCTTCACGGGTGGGCGGGGGTTCGCTCCGCCGCACCCGGATCCGGCGGCTTCACCCCACCACAGCCCGGGCTTGTCGGCCTCGCTCCCCCGCAACCGAACCCGGCGGCTTCACCCCACCACAGCCCGGCCGGACGGCTGCTCTCCACCGCACGCAGACCCGGCGGCCTCGCTCCCCCGCAACCGAACCCGGCGGCTTCACCCCACCACACCCCGGGCTTGTCGGCCTCGCCCCACCACACCCCGGCCGGACGGCTTCGCCCCACCGCACGCAGACCCAGCGGCTTCACCCCACCACACCCCGGGCTTGTCGGCCTCGCCCCACCACACCCCGGCCGGACGGCTTCGCCCGACCGCACGCAGACCCGCCGACTTCACCCCGCCGCACCCGGCCGGGCGTGAGCGATTCTCAGCTTCGGTCTTTTGTCAGACCTTGCCCGTATCGTGATTTTTGGGGCCCCTTTGGGGTGAGCGGGAGAGCACGTTCGTCGCACGCTCCCCCGCCGCTTCGCTCTGCCCGCGAAAGGGCGGGCGTCACGACCGGCCGGAATCGCCCCCAGCCCGCATCGCACCCGCCCGCATCGCACCCGCCGGCCGTCGTCCCCTACCCCGCGTCGACGATGATCCCCGCGCCCACGGTCCGGTTCGTCCCCTCGTCGATGACGATGAACCCGCCGGTCTCACGGTTGCGCCGGTACTCGTCGCACAGCAGCGGCACGGTCGTGCGCAGCTTCACGCGCCCGATCTCGTTGAGCGCCAGACCATCGGCGGCCTCGTCGCGATGCAGGGTGTTGATGTCGAGCCGGTAGTGCAGGTCCTTCACGATCGTGCGCGCGGTACGCGTCGTGTGCTTGATCGCGTATTTACGGCCCCGCTGCAACGGCGTCTTCTCGTCCATCCAGCAGATCATCGCCTCGATGTCCTGCGAGGTCTCCGGCCGGTTGTTCGGGCGGCAGATCAGGTCCCCGCGCGACACGTCCAGCTCGTCTTCGAGACGCACCGTCACCGACATCGGCGGGTACGCCTCGGCGACCTCCCCGTCGGCGGTGGAGATCGACGCGATCCGCGTGGTGAACCCACTGGGCAGGACCATGACCTCATCGCCCGGTTTCATCACCCCGGAGGCGACCTGACCGGCGTAGCCGCGATAGTCGCGGTGCTGGTTCGACTGCGGCCGGATCACGTACTGCACCGGGAAACGCACGTCGACGAGGTTGCGGTCCGACGCGATGTGCACGCGCTCCAGGTGATGCAGCAGCGACGAACCGGCGAACCACGGCATGTTCGGCGAACGGTCGACGACGTTGTCGCCGCGCAACGCCGACACCGGAATGATCGTCAGGTCCGGCACGTCCAGCTTGGTCGCGAACGCGGTGAACTCCGCGGCGATCTCCTCGAAGACCTCCTGCGAGTAGTCCACGAGGTCCATCTTGTTGACACACAACACCATGTGCGGCACCCGCAGCAGCGAGCACAGGAACGCGTGCCGCCGCGACTGCTCCACCAGGCCCTTGCGCGCGTCCACCAGAATCAGCGCCAGGTCCGCCGTCGACGCGCCCGTCACCA
Source organism: Phytomonospora endophytica (assembly GCF_014202425.1). Classification (GTDB taxonomy): domain Bacteria; phylum Actinomycetota; class Actinomycetes; order Mycobacteriales; family Micromonosporaceae; genus Phytomonospora; species Phytomonospora endophytica. The sequence continues at coordinate 350,111 of NZ_JACHGT010000009.1, forward strand.
TGTTCCGCGTGTACTGGATGTGCCCGGGGGTGTCGGCGATGATGAACTTCCGCCTGGGCGTCGCGAAGTAACGGTAGGCGACATCGATGGTGATGCCCTGCTCCCGCTCCGCCCGCAACCCGTCGGTCAGCAACGCCAGGTCGGTGTAGTCGTCACCCCGCGCCGACGACACCGCCTCCACCGCCGCCAGCTGATCGTCGAACAAGGTCTTCGTGTCGTACAGCAGACGCCCGATCAACGTGCTCTTACCGTCGTCGACGCTTCCCGCCGTGGCGAACCGCAGCAACTCCGTCGGCTCGGCCGACACCGCGACATCTCCCATTAGAAGTAGCCTTCCCGCTTCCGGTCTTCCATCGCGGCCTCACTGACCCGGTCGTCCCCACGCGTCGCGCCCCGCTCGGTGATCCGCGTCGACGCCACATCGGCGATCACGGCCTCCACCGTCACGGCGTCCGACGCCACCGCCGCCGTACACGTCGCGTCCCCCACCGTCCGGTAACGCACCCGCTCGGTCCGGACCGTCTCCCCCTCGCGGGCGAAAAGGTGCTCGCCCACGGAGTACAACATCCCGTCGCGCTCGACGACCTCACGCTCGTGCGCGAAGTAAATCGACGGCAGATCGATGCGTTCACGCGCGATGTAGTTCCACACGTCCAACTCGGTCCAGTTCGACAGCGGGAACACCCGGATCGACTCACCGGGATGAACCCGCGCGTTGTACAGCGACCACAACTCCGGGCGCTGGTTCTTCGGATCCCACTGCCCGAACTCGTCACGGAAGGAGAACATCCGCTCCTTCGCGCGCGCCTTCTCCTCGTCACGCCGGGCACCGCCGAACAACGCGTCGAACCGGTGCTTCTCGACGGCGTCGAGCAGCACCGGCGTCTGGATCCGGTTGCGCACACCGTCAGGCTGCTCACTGACCAGACCCGAGGCGAGACCCTCCTCGACACTGGCGACCACAAGGGACAGCCCCAGCTCCTTGACCCGCCTGTCCCGGTACTCCAGGACCTCCGCGAAGTTGTGCCCGGTGTCGATGTGCATCACCGGAAACGGCACCGGCGCCGGCGCGAACGCCTTCAACGCCAGATGCAGCATCACGATCGAGTCCTTGCCGCCGGAGAACAGCAGCACCGGCCGATCGAACTCCGCCATCACCTCACGGAAAACGAACACACTCTCGGCCTCAAGGGCGTCGAGGTGACTGACCCGGTAATCGCCCACATCGGGCCCCTTCCGCGCAAACGAGCCGCTCACTACAGCAGCCTCGCCAACTCCGCCAACAGCACCTGCGCCAACTCCGCGCGGCACACCACCAGATCCGGCAACTTCGGATCGGACGCGTTGTATTCCAGCGCAACCCCATTGATGCGCGACGCGTGCAGACCGGCCGACCAGGCGACCGCCACCGGCGCCGCCGAATCCCATTCATGCTGGCCACCGGCATGCACGTAAGCGTCAACTGTACCGGTGACCACCGCGGCGGCCTTCGCGCCCGCCGAACCCATCGGCACCAGCGAACCGCCCACCGCCGCCGCCAGATCCGCCATGAACGCCGGCGGCCTCGTCCGGCTCACCGCGATCCGCGGACCCGCCTGAGAACCCAGCTCAGGGTAGGTCGGCGGCTCGTCCGTCGCGAGCGTGTACCCCTTCGCGGGCAACGCCACCGCGCCCTCCGTCAGCCCCGATCCCCGCTCCCACAAGGCGATGTGCACCGCCCAATCACTGTTCCCCGCCTCACCGAACTCACGCGTCCCATCGAGCGGGTCGACGATCCACACCCGCTCCGCCGACCGCCGTGACGTGCCCGTACGCCCCTGCTCCCCACTGCCCTCCTCGGACAGCACCGCGTCGCCGGGCCGGGAACGCGCCAGCTCCGCCATGATCAGCTCATGCGCGCGACGGTCCCCCTCCGCCCGCAACTTCGCAGGATCGTCGAACCCCATCGACTCGCGCAACGCGAGCAGCTCGGCACCGGCCGCCTCGGCCAGACCACGAGCGAACACACCATCGGTCGCAGACATGGAACACAGAGTATCCGCCGCGTGTCGAAGCTCACCTCCGCCGTCCCACACCGTGATCACAGCGCCCCGGGCAACGCCTCAGTACGCCCCCGAAGACCGCAACACCGCACTCGCCGTACGAATCAGGATCACCAGATCCAGCGACAGCGACCAATGCTCCACGTACCGCAGATCCAGCCGGACCGCCTCCTCCCACGGCAGATCCGAACGCCCACTGATCTGCCACAGACCCGTCAGCCCCGGCTTCACCGCCAACCGCCGCCGCACATCGTCGGGATACAACGCGACCTCACTCGCCAACGGCGGCCGCGGCCCGACAAGCGACATGTCCCCCCGCACCACGTTCCACAACTGCGGCAACTCATCCAACGAGAACCGCCGCAACACCCGCCCCACCGGCGTCACCCGCGGATCGTCGCGCATCTTGAACAACACCGAGTCATAGTCGTTGCTCGCCCGCAACGCCTCCAGCCGCTCCTCGGCGTCGGTGAACATCGTCCGGAACTTCAAGATCGTGAACGGCTTCCCATCCCGCCCGATCCGCTCCTGCTCGAACATCGCCGGCCCCTCCGAGGACCGCCGCACCGCCAGCATCACCACCAGCAGCACCGGCGACAGCAACCCCAGCAACACCAAGGCACCCACCCGGTCGAAGGCCTCCTTGATCAGCCGCTTCGTCCCCGACAGACGCGCATGCTCCAGATGCAGCATCGGCAACCCGTCAACCGGCCGCACCGACGTCCGCGAACCCCCCACGTCCACCATCGCCGAAGCCACGATCAAGTCGATGTCCCCACGCTCCAGCTGCCACGCCAACCGCCGCAACGCCACCCCGTCGATCTCCGGACACGACAACACGATCACCGTGTCCGCCATCGCGATCGCCACCGCGTCGGCCACCTCGTCGAAAGACCCCAGCACCTGAATGTCGAGATCCAGCAACCCACCACTCTCCCGGCCGTCAGGCGAACACACCCCCACGACCTCCAGGCCATGGAACCGCTCCCGCTGCAACTGCCGCGCCAGATCCGACACACCCGTGTGATGCCCGACCAGCACCACCCGCCGCAGACAACGCCCCTTCGACCGCGCCCCATGCAGCCACTGCCGCACCAGGAACCGCGACAACAACGTCAACACCGCCGTACACGGCACCGCGATCAACACGAACGCCCGCGACGTCGGCACGTTCAACGCGTACGACACCAAGGCCACGACCGCCATCAACGCGATACCCGCACGCAGCACACGCTGGTACTCACTCGTGCCCACATACAGATACCGCGACTCATAGGCATGATTCAGCGACAGGAACACCAACCACGCCACCGGCAGAATCACGAACAGCGGGACATAACCCTCACTGACCGCGTTCACCACCCGAAAACGCATCACGAAGGCCGTCACCGTCGCCACCAGAGCGACCAGGAAATCGAACAACACCAGACGACGCAGATAAGCCGCCTGCCATTGCGGACGCCCGAAACGAGGCAAATGCCGAGGCACCGCCAAAGCGCCGCCTATCCGATGATCATCAACGATCACGTCAGAAACCAACACCGGCATCCTCTCAAACGGACCGTGGTGTGGCTTTTTCTAACACATCGGACAAAACAACAATGACCCGGCTCACGCCGGAGCCACATGCCACCGGTTCTGGGCCGCCTCCAGGCCCTCCACCAACGTGTCCACCAACGCGTCCGCCGCCCGCTCCATCAACACCGGCAACTCCGGCCGCTCCGCGGACGAGAAATCACGCAACACGTAATCCGCGGCGTCCATCCGCCCCGGGGGACGCCCCACCCCGAAACGCACCCGCAGATAATCCTTCGACCCCAACGACTGCGACATCGACCGCAACCCGTTGTGCCCACCCTCACCGCCACCGCGCTTCAAACGCAATGTGCCGAAAGGCAGGTCCAACTCGTCGTGAACGACGATGACCTGCCCCACCTCGAACTTGAAGAACCTCACCAGACCGGCCACCGGCCCACCCGACAGATTCATGTACGTCAACGGCTTCGCCAGCACCACACCCGGACCCCCAGGCGCACCCGACACCAAGGGCAAACGCCCCTGAGCCACCGCCGCCTTCACCCGGGCAGCACTCTTCCACGACGCGCCGACCCGCTCAGCGAGCAGGTCGGCGACCATGAAACCGACATTATGCCGGTTGCCTTCGTACTTCGGCCCGGGATTCCCCAGGCCGACGACCAGAAAAGGACCGTCGGCCACCGCCATCACGCCACCTACTCGGCAGCGGTCTCCGCGGCCGGCTCCTCATCGACGGCAGCCTCGGACGACGACTCCTCGCCCTCCATCTGCTCAGCCGACGGAGCCTGCGTCACCGTCGCGATGACCGTCGACGGATCCGACACCAGCTCGGTGCCCTCCGGGAAGGTCACATCCGCGGCGGTCACGTTCGCGCCGATCGCCAACCCCTCGATCGAGACATCGATCGCCTCGGGAAGCGCCGTCGCGTCGGCCTGCACGGTCAACGTGCCGTGCTCGTGCACCAGAAGGCCACCCTTCTCGTGCTCGCCCACCAGGTTGATACGCAGCTCGACCTGAACCAGCTCGCCCTTGCGGACCAGCAGCAGGTCGACGTGATCGATGGTGTCCTTGATCGGGTCACGCTGCAGGGCCTTCGGAAGCGCGAGCTCCTTCGTGCCGTCGGTGACCTCGATGGTGAAAAGCTGGTTCATGCCACCGCGACGCAGCGCGGCGGCGAACTCCAGCGCGGGAAGCGCGACGTGCTTCGGCTTCTCGCCATGGCCGTACAGAACGGCGGGAATCTTGCCGGCGCGCCGGGTGCGACGGGCACCGCCCTTGCCGAACTCGGTGCGGGGCTCGGCGCTAATGCGGACCTCGGACACGGAAAGTACTCCATCCTGATTTACACAGACTAAGTCGGCGCTCAACGCACGGCGCGGCGCCAGAAGAGGAGCCCTCACCGCGTCGATGACGGCGCTTTCAGCTCGTATCCGCGAATCGTGAATTCTGCGGACACGCCAGATAGCGCCCTCGCCGTGGCAACCGGAATAGTTTACAGGTCCCTACGACAGCCCACCAAAGAGGGTGGTCACCGACCCGTCGTCGAACACCTCGCGGATCGCCCGCGCCACCAGCGGCGCGATCGACAACACCGTCATCTTGTCGATCCGCTTGTCCTCATCGAGCGGCAGCGTGTTCATCACCACCACCTCGCTGATCGGCGACTTCGCCAAACGCTCCATCGCCGGATCCGACATGATCGGATGCGTCGCCGCCACGATCACGTCCGCCGCACCACCCTCGGCGAGCAGATCCGCCGCCGAACAGATCGTCCCACCCGTGTCGATCATGTCGTCCACGATCAGACACACACGATCCTTGATGTCACCGACGACCTTGTTCGCCACGACCTCATTGGGCTTCAGCGGGTCACGCGTCTTGTGAATGAACGCCAGCGGCGGGTGCTCACCCAGACCGCCCAGACGGTCCGTCCAGCGCTCGGCGACCCGCACCCGGCCCGAGTCGGGAGCGACGACGGCGATCTTGCGGCCGGCGTACTTCTCCTCGATGTACTTGGCGAGGACGTCCATCGCGAACAGGTGATCGACCGGCCCGTCGAAGAAGCCCTGGATCTGCGCGGTGTGCAGATCGACGGTCAGGATCCGGTTCGCGCCCGCGGTCTTCAGCAGGTCGGCGACCAGCCGCGCCGAGATCGGCTCACGACCCCGGTGCTTCTTGTCCTGCCGCGCGTACGGATAGAAGGGCAGGACGACGGTGATCCGCTTGGCCGAGCCGCGCTTGAGCGCGTCGACCATGATCAGCGTCTCCATCATCCACCGGTTGATGGGAGCCGACATCGACTGGACGACGAAGGCGTCGCTGCCGCGTACGGACTCCCGGTAACGCACGAACAACTCACCATTGGCGAAGCCGTAGGCGTCGGTCGGGGTCGGCGCCACCCCGAGATGACGGCCGATCTCATCGGCCAACTCCGGAAACGCCCGCCCGGAGAAGAGCATCATGCTCTTCCGGTTCTCCGCCACGATGCTGCCCACGGTCCACCCGCTCCCTGGTAGCGCTGCTGAATTCACGCTAAGTTTCGCCCCTCGCCCGTTGATCAAACAGCGGTTCCCCCGAACGATGTGGCATTGATCGCTGTGGGCCGGGCGACACGAGGACACAACCCGGCCCAACCAGGCTATTCCGACCGCTGTTCGGCCGCCCCATCGGCCGCGCGCTCGGCCGCCTTCGCCGTCTTCGTGCCGGGCCGCTTCCGCTCCACCCAGCCCTCGATGTTGCGCTGCCGGCCGCGCGCGACGCCCAGCGCCCCCGAAGGCACATTCTGGTCGACGGCACTGCCGGCCGCGACATAGGACCCGTCGGCGATCGACACCGGAGCGATCAGGACCGAGTCGCTCCCGACGAAGACCGCGTCGCCGACCTGTGTGCGGTGCTTGGCGACACCGTCGTAGTTGGCCACGATCGTGCCCGCGCCGATGTTCGCGCCCGCACCGATCGTCGCGTCGCCCACGTAGGACAGATGCGGCACCTTGCTGCCCGCACCGACCGTGGAGTTCTTCACCTCGACGAAGGTGCCGACCTTGGCCCCGTCGGCGAGTTCGGCGTCGGGACGCAGGTACGCGAAGGGTCCGACGGTCGCCTTGGCACCGACGGTCGCGCCGAGCGTGTGGGCGCGCACGACGCTCGCCCCGGCGCCGACGACGGTGTCGACGAGCGTGGAGTCGGGGCCGATCTCGGCGCCCTCACCGATCCGCGTGGCGCCCTTGACCTGGACGTTCGGGCGGATCGTGGCGTCGACGCCGACCGTGGCGGTGACGTCGACCCAGGTGGTGGCGGGGTCGTCCATGGTGACGCCGGTGCGCATGAGGGCGCTGTTGACGCGTTTCTGCATGAGGCCGCGCAGCCAGGCGAGCTGTTCGCGGTCGTTGCAGCCGAGGGTGTCGGCGATGTCGGGGGCGGTGTGGGTGCCGACGGTGTGGCCGGCGTCGAGCATGAGGGTGAGGGCCTGGGTGAGGTACTCCTCGCCCTGGGAGTTGTCGGTGGTGAGGCCTTTCAGGGCGACGCGGAGGCGGGCGGCGTCGAAGGCGTACATGCCGGAGTTGATCTCGGTGAGGGCGAGCTGCGCGGGCGTGGCGTCCTTCTGCTCGACGATGCGGGCGAAGGCGCCGTCGGCGTCGCGGATGATGCGGCCGAGCCCGGTCGGGTCGTCGACGCTGGCGGTGAGGACGGTCGCGGCGTGACCGCCGTCCTCGTGCGCCTCGCACAGGCCGCGCAGTGTCGACGCCTGGAGCAGGGGCGTGTCGCCGTAGAGGACGACGACGGTGCCGGTCGCCTCGGGCAGCGCGTCGAGGGCGACGCGGGTGGCGTGGCCGGTCCCGAGCTGCTGCTCCTGGAGGACGGTCCTGGCGCCGGGTGTGGTCTCGGCGAGATGCGCGGTGACCTGGTCGGCGCCGTGCCCGACGACGACCATCGTCTCGGCGGGTTCGAGCGGAGCCGCCGCGGCCAGGACGTGGCCGACCAGCGAGCGCCCGAGGATCTCGTGCAGCACCTTGGGCAGGGCGGACTTCATGCGCTTGCCCTCCCCCGCCGCTAGCAGGATCACGGTTCGCTGGGGCTGGGTCACTGGGGCTCCCTCGTCGGCATGGTCCGCGTGTGGCGTGGCTTGCGGCCATCGTATGACGGGGGTGGGGGCGGGGGTCGGGGACGGGATCCGAACCTGAGGATGTGGATACTGAAAAACGCCCCCGAAGAGGCGTTTTCGCAGCTGAAGCTCCCGGGGGAGGAGTCGAACCCCCATCTGAGGTACCAAAAACCCCGGTATTGCCGTTATACGACCCGGGAATAGAGGTCCGAGTCTTGCGCGGCTCGAACCTCTCCGGACAGGTTACCGTGCGACCGGAGCGCCTCGCACGAGTGTTACCCCCGAGCCGCCACCCGGTGCCATGGCGCGCAGCGATGTCGAGACCACGCGATCGATGTAGCGGTACAGAGCCTGCGACCGCAGCACGGTCACACTGAGGCAACCGAAGTAGCCCGCACCGGTGTTCTTGCGAACGGTCTTGGGGTTGTGCCTCTTCCAGGTCGTCTTACCGAAGTCGGCGACGTCGATGCTCAGTTCACGAGCCCAGTGCGCGTGGGCTTCCGCCTCCGAGGCGTTCTCGTGGATGTGCAGCCGGTACCGGAACGCGCCGAAGCTCACCGGCGCGACCTTCAGGAAACGGAGAAAGAGCCGGACGAGCGCCGGGTCGCTGTTGATGAAGGCGACGGCGGGAGGCGTGGCCATCCACTCCTTCCACTTCCTGCCCTCGCACCAGTAGGCGATCGCGCCCGATATCAAGGCATCGCGGTCGTCGCAGGGCAGCAGCTCCAGCACCGGGTCGGCCCGTGCGGCCACCCGCTCCGCGACCTTCCTCGCCCTGCGAAGTGCCGCACCGGCCTCGCGTTTGGCTCGGGCGTCCGCGCTCCAGCTCGGGTGAACCTTGCGCACCACCTCAATGTCTCGCACCCACAGCGAGACCGAGCTCTTCGAGCAGCCCAGTTCCGCCACGATCTCGTTGTACGTCTTCCCCTGACGCCGCAACTCCCGCGCCGCCTCCCGCTGGTCGTCCTTGGCGTTCGGGCGCTTCGTCCACTCCGGCGGCTCGGTCCCCTTCAGCCAGTCGTTGATGCGGTCCTTGCCCACGGGGATCAGCGCCCGGATCTGCGCGAGCGAGAGTCCCTCCTCCTCGCGCAGGCGACGGACTTCGGCGGCGCGGGGATCCTGCGATGCGGTGTCGTCGCAAGACATGATTCGTTCCCTTCGAGTTGAAAAAGATCTTTCAATCCGAACAACGAACAAAGGTTCGACAGGACACGCGTTCGAGCAGGGTTCTCCCTGCTCAGGCGTCCACGTCTCCCCGCAACACCCCGTTCAACCTCGCCGCCTCCCGCGTCAGGTGCCCCCGTTCCGCCAGGTTCGGCGCCTTCTCCGCCGCCTCCATGTACAGCTTCGCCGCCGTCTCCACCTCACCGTCGCGCTCGTGCAGGTACGCCGCGACGGCCGTGTACCTCGGCAGCGTCTCGTCGAGTTCCCCCAGCGCGGCGAGGCCCGCGCGCGGGCCTTCGGCCTCGCCGACGGCGACGGCGCGGTTGAGGCGCACGACGGGGTTGTCGGTGAGGCCGGCGAGTTCGTCGTACCACTCGACGATCTGCCGCCAGTCGGTGTCGGCGGCGGTGGGGGCGTCGGCGTGGAGGGCGGCGATGGCGGCCTGGGCCTGGAACTCGCCGAGCCTGTCCTGCGCGAGTGCGCGCTGGAGGGTGTGGATTCCCTCGGTGATGAGTGTGGTGTCCCAGCGAGCGCGGTCTTGCCGGGCGAGTGGGATGAGGTTGCCGTCGGGTGTCGTGCGGGCGGGGCGTCGGGCGTGGTGGAGGAGCATGAGGGCGAGTAGGCCGTCGACTTCGGGGTGGTCGATGGCGGTGTCGAGTTGGCGGGTGAGGCGGATGGCTTCGGCGGCGAGGTCGATGTCGCCGGAGTAACCCTCGTTGAAGACGAGGTAGAGGGTGCGGAGGACGGTGGCGACGTCGCCTGGCTGGTCGAGTCGGGTGTCGCTGATGGTGCGTTTGGCGCGGCTGATGCGTTGGGCCATGGTGGCTTCGGGGACGAGGTAGGCCTGTGCGATTTGGCGTGTGGTGAGGCCGCCGACGGCGCGGAGGGTGAGGGCGACGGCGGAGGCGGGGGTGAGCGTGGGGTGTGCGCAGAGGAAGTAGAGCTGGAGTGTGTCGTCGGTGCTGGTGGTGGGGCCGGGGGTGGGTTGTTCGTCGTGGCGGTCTTCGCGTCGTCGTCGGGCGGTGTCGGCGCGGGTGGCGTCGAGGAATTTGTGCCAGGCGACGGTGATGAGCCAGGCCTTGTGGTCGCGGGGCGGGTCGTGGGGCCAGGTGTGGAGTGCTTGGAGGAGGGCGTCTTGGGTGGCGTCCTCGGCTGCGGCGAAGTCGGCGCCGCGGCTGACGAGGACGGCCAGTACCTGTGGGGTGAGGGCGCGTAGGCGGGTTTCGTCGGTGGCCTGGGTCACCCGGTGATGGTAGGGGGCTCGGTGAGGAGGGGGCGGATTTCGAGCCATTCGTGGATGGGTTTGCCGTTCTTGCCGGGGGCGGCGGAGAGTTCGGCGGCGAGTTCGAGGGCGCGGTCGTAGGTGTCGACGTCGATGATGGACCAGCCGGCGATGAGGTCTTTGGTTTCGGCGAAGGGTCCGTCGGTGACGGGTGGGCGGCCTTCGCCGTCGTAGCGGACGAAGGTGCCTTCGGGGGCGAGGGCGAGTCCGCCGGCGTATTCGCCGGTTTTTTTGAGGCGGTCGGCCCAGTCGTCCATGTAGGCGATGTGGGCGTCGAACTCGTCTTGGGTCCAGGTCTCCATGGGGGCTTCGTTGGGGGCGGTGGGGGCGCCTCGGTAGTGCTTGAGGAGGAGGTATTTGGCCATGGTGGTGCTCCTTGGTCGGCGTGTGGCGGCCTTATTGTGGGTGTGTTCGTGTCGGGGACGGAGCGGGTTCGGGGTTTTCGACATGGCTGGGGGTGCGGGCTTGGTCGAGTCCGTGTGCGGCGAGGCGGTCGGCGCGTTCGTTCTCGATGTGGCCGTTGTGGCCTTTGACCCAGTACCAGGTGACGTCGTGGGCGGTGACGGCCGCGTCGAGGGCGCGCCAGAGGTCGGCGTTTTTGACGGGTTTGCGGTCGCTGGTCTGCCAGCCGTTGCGTTTCCAGCGGGTGACCCATTTGGTGATGCCGTCGCGGACGTAGGTGGAGTCGGTGTGGATGCGGACGGTGGAGCGCCGGTTGAGGTGGTTGAGGGCCTCGATGGGGGCGGTGAGTTCCATCCGGTTGTTGGTGGTGTCGTCGGCTTGGCCGCCGTGGAGTTCTTTTTCGTGGGGGCCGTAGCGGAGGATGGCGCCCCAGCCGCCGGGTCCGGGGTTGGGGCTGCATGCGCCGTCGGTGTAGATGTCCACGATCTGGTCTGCCACCTGGGCACGATATCGGGCGGGGTGGGCGTGGGGTGTCGGCCACGCCCACCGGGGGGTGTCAGCGGTATTGCGGGTGCTGCTGGTGGTGGGTCTGGGCGGCTTGGGCTTGGCCGGCGATGATCTGGTCGGCGTCTTCGCGGGAGATCTTGCGGGTTTCGCCGCAGAGGGAGCATTCGAGGGTGTGTTTGACCGAGAGGGGGAAGAGGGGGATGAAGAAGAGGGTGAATTTGGTGACGCGTTTGAGGACCGCGTAGCCGGCCTGCTGGCCGGTTTGGCCGCAGAGGTAGGCGACGGTGGCCAGGTGACGGACGGTGGTCCGCCAGCCCCAGAGGATCATGCTCTGCTCCTTGTTGAGCCGGCTCGGGTGGGTGTGTCTGGTTTGGCCGGAGGCGGCGATTGTAGGGGTTAGGTGTCGAGGGCCTCTTCGGGTGTGGGGGCGGTGCCGCCGAGGTGGGCGGGTTGCCACCAGTCGTCGCCGGGGGTGGGGCGGTCGGGGTAGTGGTGTTGGGCGTGGTCGAGGAGGGCGGTCATGCGGGCGTGGAGTTCGGTGGTGACGTCGTCGGGTGGGCCGTCTGAGGGGATGGGTTCGCCGGCGGTGATGGTGATGGGGACGTGGCGTTTGGTGAGTTCTTTCTTGCGTCCTTTGGTCCAGAGGCGCTGGCTGCCCCAGAGGGCCATGGGGACGAGGGGGACGCCGGCTTCGGCGGCCATGCGGGCGGCGCCGCTTTTGATGTCCTTGACGGTGAAGGAGCGGCTGATGGTGGCTTCGGGGAAGACGCCGACGACTTCGCCGGCTTTGAGGGCGGCGACGGCGGCTTCGTAGGCGGCTTGGCCGCTGGAGCGGTCGACGGGGATGTGGTGCATGCCGCGCATGAGGGGGCCGGCGATCTTGTTGCGGAAGATCGACTGTTTGGCCATGAAGCGCACGAGGCGTTTGGCGGGGCGGGCGCCGTAACCGGCGAAGATGAAGTCGAGGTAGGAGACGTGGTTGGAGGCGATGACGGCGCCGCCGGTGCGGGGGATGTGGTCGGCGCCCTCGACCGTGATGCGCATGTCCAGGGCGCGGAACAGGATTCTGGCCGCGGCGATGACCGGCGGGTACACGAGGTCCGACATGGCGCAAGGGTAGTGGGCGGGGGTGGGGGGTGGGTGGGTGCGGAGGGGTGTATTGCGGTTGATTGTGATCTTGTGGGTGGGTGGGTAGCGTGTGGCGCCTCGTTCCGTGGGAAGGGGATGGTCATGGCGCGTAGTGGGCGCGGCGGGTGGTGGCGGTCGGTGCGGCCGCGGGGGAAGGGTTTAGTTCTTGCCGACGAGGTGACTTTGGCCGGAGCGGCGCGCCCGACCGATGAGGACAAGCTGACAGCGCACTTCAGCAAGACCGTCGCGATCGCCCAGGCGGAGTTGGCCAGGGCCGACTTGAAGGCTCAGGCTCTCCTGGCGGGTACGAGCGCGGTGCTGATCATCGGAATCGCCGCGCTCGACGGCGAGGTGCCCGTGGCGGCGAGGATCGCGGGGTGGGGCGCCGCGGCCTGTGCGTTCGCGGCCGTCGTGCTGCTCACCTGGACGATCAGGCCGTATCTCGGAGGTCGTTTCGGGCTGATGAAGTACGCGCGGATGTCGGTCGAGGAGATCGTCGCCGAAGCGGTGCAGGTCTCGCAGGGGGATACCGGTGGGCACGGTCTTCAAGCGGAGGAGGTCCGCAGGTTCGCCTGGCTCGCGCGTCGTAAGTACCGGATCGTCCAACGTGCGCTCGATCTCTTGATCGGTGCGGGAGGACTCGGGGCCGTCGCGGTGGCGATCACGATATTGTCCGGGCACTGACGCGCGGGGTGGCGGGAAGAGGTTTCGGACGGCCAGGTTAACGGCGAGGCCACGGGCCCGACCGTCGTCCAGATGGCCGCGAGGTCGGCGAGGTCTTTGGGTCGGCTGAACCGTGTCTTGTAATCGAGGGTGTCCGCCGGGCCTGCGAACCTGAGTCTGTGGCTCGATCCCCAGTCCTCGAAGAGGATCAGCTCTCCGCGGTCGATGACTTCGGCGGTTGTGGAACCGCCGATCCAGGTGGCGAAGAACTCAAGCTGGCCATCGTGCAGCTTGACGACCTCGTCACCGGTGAGCGCGCCTCGGCAGGACTCTGCCTCGGGGTGGGATCTGACCATCTCCCAGGCTTCGTCCCGAACGAGTACGTCCAGGTCGGTGATCTGGCGGGGTAGACCGTATGAGATGAGGGCTCCGGTTCCCATGATCACGTATTCCGATCACCTCTCCGTCTCGGATCCGGCGATCCTTCGCATGACCTCGGCGCTGAGGACCGTGATCGACCCGCGTCCGACTTCCACCAGGCCCCGGCGTTTGAACTCACCGATCGCCTTGGCGGCCGACTCTCGTGAGATGCCCGAGAGTTCGCCGATGTCGCGCTGACTGAAGGCGAGCCTGATGCCGGCCGCGTCGCTCGCTCCGATGCCGAGGTCGAGGAGGTCGACCAGCGTCGCGGCGACTTTGAGCTCGCCGCTGAGGTCCGAGCCGACGTATTTGCGGCTGGTCTCCAGGAAACGCCGGCTGGTCTCGCGCAGGAGGCCGAGCATGACGTCGGGGCGTTCTTGTAGGTACCGGATGAGCAAGGGGCCGGGAATGCTGATCGCCGAGACCTGCGTCAACGCCGCGACCCGCGCGGTGCGCCTTTCCTGGTCGATCGCCGCCATCTCGCCGACGAAGGAGAGCGGCGGCCTGATCGCGACCGATCGTTTGGGGGCGCCAATCCGGATGACGACGTAGCCGCTGAGCAGGAACAGGGCATGGTCGGAGTGCTCACCGTCTTCGATCAGGATCTGGCCGGCGGGGCGTTCGAAGCGCGTGCCGATCCGTTCCAGTTCGGAGACGTTCACTTCGGAACGGTAGGGGCTCGGCCTGCCTGGAGCGGACTCTCCCATGTACTTGAGTGTGACTGCATGGTTCCGTTCCGACGATATCGAATTCCCGACAGTCAATCCCTCCGCAACAACCCGTCCAGCCCGCCCGAGGGGTCCCCCGGGTCGGTCGGTTCGCCCGGGTCGGTCGGTTCGCCCGGGTCGCCGGGCCCGGACGACGGGTCGCCGTTGCCCGGGTCGCCGTTGCCGGGGTCGCCGCCGTTGCCGGTGCCGGGGTTGCCCGTCCAGGGTGTCCCGGTCTTGTCGCCGACGAGTTTCGTCGGGGCCGTGAACGATCCCGTCGGGTTCTGCTGCCAGGAGGCGGCCAGCGCGCGGGCGCCGACGTCGGTGGGCATGTGGGAGCGGTAGTCGACGGCGTTGTTGGGGTTATCGGGGTCGCTGATGAACGAGGCCACCGCGAGGTGGGGGGTGAACCCCACGAACCAGCCGGCCTGGTTGTTCTCGGTGGTACCGGTCTTCCCGGCGACGGGCCCGCCGACGGTGCCGGAGACGCCCGGCGCGGTCGACCAGCCGCCGCAGTACCCGGCGGCGGAGCCGTACCCGGTGGTGCAGCGGGCGGCGTCGGTGGCGGCGCGGGCGACGTCGGCGCTGATCACGCGCTTGGCCTGGGGCCGCTCGAAACCGACGTCGGTGCCGCCTCCGTCGCTGATGGACACCACGGGCGTCGGCGTGGCGTAGATGCCGTCGGCGGCGAGGGTGGCGTAGGCGGCGGCCATTTCGAGGGGCGTCACGTCGGCGACGCCGAGGGTGAACGACCCCCAGTCGGCGGCGCTGGCGGCCTGGGTCTGGTCGACGGTCGTCTTCCACGTGATCCCGAGGCGCTCGGCCATCGCGACGGCCTTGTCGGCGCCGACGCGTTCCTCCAGCTGGATGAAGTAGGTGTTGACCGACTTCCCGAAGCCCGACCACATCGTCTGGTTGCCGGTCATCGACGGGCTGTCGTTGCTGGGGCAGTACATCTCCCCGCACGCGCTCGACCCGGCGCCGCCGTAGTACTTCGACTTGTACTTGTTCGGCGAGTAGATCGTCGTGTCGAGGGTCATGCCGGCGTCGAGGGCGGCGAGCATGGTGAACATCTTGAACGTCGACCCGGCCTGGTAGCCCGACACCGATCCGCCGCCGGACAGCAGCGGGTTCGTCGTCGCCGGGTAGGTGCCCTTGCCGGGCCCGCCGGTGTTGGGCCCGTTGTCGGACAGGTCGGTGGAGTACTCGCGGTTGACCGACATGTTGCGCACGTACCCGGTGCCCGGCTCGACCGTCACCGACCCCAGCGCGTACGGCGAGTCCTTGCCCAGCTGGGCGGCGGTGGCCTCGTCGGCGGCGTTCTGGACGCCGACGTCGAGGGTCGACACGATCTTGTACCCGCCGCGGCGCAGCAGGTTGAGGCGCTCGTCGGGCGTGCCGCCGAACGCGCTCTGCTGCTGCCACCACTGGGTGAAGTAGTCGGCGAAGAAACCCCAGTCGGGGTCGGTGGCGCCACCCGAACTGTTCGGGATCGCCCGCGGATCGGTCTTGATCTTCTTCGTCTTGGTCTTGTCGGCGGTGGCCTGATCGATCGCGCCGGTGACGACCATCTGGTCGATGACGTAGTCGCGGCGGGTCTTGGCCGCCGCGGAGTCGCCGGCGATCGGGTCGTAGGCGGTCGGCGACTGGACCAGCGCGGCCAGCGTCGCCGCCTCGGCCAGGTTGATCTCCTGCGCGGTCTTCCCGAAGTACACCCACGCCGCCGCGCCGATGCCGTAGGCGCCGTGCCCGAAGTAGGTGATGTTGAGGTAGTTGGTGAGGATCTGCTGCTTGTCGAGCTGCTTCTCGACCCCCAGCGCCAGGCGCGCCTCACGGAGCTTGCGGGCCGGCGTCTGATCGGTCGCCTCCCGCGCCTCCTCGGGCGTCGTGGCGCCGTACAGGAGGGCGTTGCGGACGTACTGCATCGTCAGCGTCGAGGCGCCCTGTGTGACCCCGCCCTCGGCGAGGTTGGCGACCAGGGACCGCAGCACGCCCTTGGGGTCGACGCCCTGGTGCTCGTAGAAGCGCTGGTCCTCGGCGGCGATGATGGCGTCCTTCATGACCTGCGGAATGTCCTCGCTGGCGATGTCGACGCGGTACTGGTCGTAGAAGGTCGTGATGACCGTGGTCCCGTCCGAGGCGTACAGCGTCGACGCCTTCGGCGGCGGCGGGAGACGCAGGTCGGCGGGGGTCGTGGTGAAGGAGTCGGCGCCGGCCTTCGTCGCCAGGCCCGTGCCGCCGACCAGCGGCAGCATGGCCAGGGCCATCACCAGCCCGCCGATGACGCCCGTCATGAGAAGCGTGAGAACCGCACGGCCTCTCGTCATGGGCGCTCGTGCGCTCGCCCCGCGGTATACCCCCACACCAACCTCCACGCGTGATTCGAGCCTCGACGTTACGTGGGATAGACGCCTTGGAACACGCAACGAGTGCACTCGGGTGCGCACGGTCACAACGTGACCCCCCTCATTCGGGTGCGTCCGGTCCTTACAGGACACGCCTGAGGGCGTGTTCCGGTTGAGGCGCGGGGACGTACTCCCGTGGGAGTACCGGGATCCACTTCGCGTGCGGGACGACGCGGGGAGCGCGCGTCCATAGCGTTGCGGGCATGTTGACGCAGCTTTCGCACCGTGCCGCGGCCCTGTGGACGAGGGGCCGGCCGATGGAGCGTTTCGGGTACGCCGTGGCGGCCGTGCTGTTCGCCTCGGGCCTGTTCCACGTCGTGGTCTACCTCGTCGACGGCGGTCCGTGGGAGGGGCCGGTGTCGTGGCGCAAGGCGGTCACGTTCGGGTTGTCGTTCGGGATGACGCTGGCGTGCCTGGTGTGGGTGTCGTCGTACGTGGCGATGCGCCCGGCCGTACGGCGGGTGCTGCTCGGTGTCTTCACGGCGGCGTCGGTCGCCGAGGTCACCGGCATCACCGTGCAGGCGTGGCGGAACGTGCCCTCGCACTTCAACTACGAGGACGGGTTCTCCTCGGCGATCACGGGCATGCTCGCCGGCGGGGGCGTGGTGATCGTGGCGTCGGTGCTGGCGCTGACGATCCTGTCGCTGCGGGCGGCGCCCGATACGGCGCCGAGCATGCGCCTGGCGGTCCGTGCGGGCCTGGTGATCCTCATGGGCGCGATGGTCACCGGGGCGGTGATGATCGCCGTCGGCGTGACCCTCGCCAACGGCGGCGAGCAGCAGGCCGCCTATGAGACGGCGGGGTGGCTGAAACCGGCGCACGCGGTGACGATGCACGCCGTGGGCGTGCTGCCGGTGCTGGCGTTCGTGCTGTCGTGCACGCGCCTCGACGAGCGGCGGCGGACCCGGATCGTCGCCTGCGGGGTCGCCGCCTACGCGCTGGCGGCGCTGGTGACGGTCGTCGTGAACCTCGCCGCGGGCCGTTGAGCGGGTTAAGTACGCCGCGGCGATGATGCCGACGGCCAGGACCATCGGGCCGCAGAAGCTCAGGGTCACCGCGAGGCGGCGGTGGCGGCCCGTCAGGCGCCAGGCGCCGCAGGCGAAGGTGACCGCGGCGGCGCAGCACACGACGAGGATCAGCCCGACCGCCCAGCGCAGGAACAGGCCCGTGGTGTCGCCGGTGTAGATGGTGCGGGCCCCGGCGTCGACGGCCTGGGCGGGGATGACCTCACCGAGACTGTCGCGGCCGTCGTCGCCGGTGATGGACGCGTAGGGGATGTGCACGCGGCCGTCGTCGGACACGAAGGAACCGCCGCAGCGGTAGGTGGCCCCGTCGCCCTTGCACGACGTCACGGTGACCATGCCCTCCTGGCGGTGCCCTACCGACATCCAGAACGGTTCGGCCGACACCCACGCGAAGAACACCGCCAGCAGCGACAGCACGATCAGCCAGGTCAGGCCCACCAGCGGGCTGCGCGGTGTCTTCGGCGGCCCGGCGGGCCGGGCCGGTTTCACCTCGGGTGCGCGGGGCGAGTCGTCCCAGATCGCCGAGACCGCGTCGACCGCCGGCTGCGACGCCGTCGGCGCCTCCGCGACGGCCCGCGCCTCGGCCTCCTCCGCCGCGGCCTCGGCCGGTTTGGCGTCGTCGGCGACGTGACGGGCGCCGTCTTGATGGGGAAGGTTCACCATCTCCAGACCGGCGAGCACCTGGGCTGGCTCGGCCGGCTCCTCGGCCGTGCCCGCTTCGGTGCCGTCGGATGCGACCGGACGTTCCCCCGCTTTGTCGGACATGTTGCCCATTCCACCGCAACCCGTGGCGGGCGTGGCGCATTTCGGCAGGTCTCGGCGTGCCGTATAGCCCGGCGGGGACCGTGGGCGTCGCCGGTAGGCTAAGGCACCATGAGTCACGTCTTGACGGCCGTCGCCTGGCCTTACGCCAACGGGCCGCGTCACATCGGCCACGTCTCCGGCTTCGGGGTCCCCGCCGACATCTTCAGCCGGTACATGCGCATGGCCGGTCACGACGTCCTCATGGTCTCGGGCACCGACGAGCACGGGACGCCGATCCTGGTGCAGTCCGACAACGAGGGCCTCACCGCGATCGAGGCCGTCGACAAGTACAACCGGATCATCGTCGAGGACCTCGTCGCGCTCGGGTTGACCTACGACCTGTTCACGCGCACCACGACCGGCAACCACTACCAGGTGGTGCAGGAGATCTTCACGGCCCTGCACGACAACGGGTACATCATTCCCAAGACGACGCTGGGTGCGATCTCCCCGTCGACGGGCCGGACGCTGCCCGACCGCTACATCGAGGGCACCTGCCCGATCTGTGGCTACGACGGCGCTCGCGGCGACCAGTGCGACAACTGCGGCAACCAGCTCGACCCGACCGACCTGATCAACCCGGTGTCGCGGATCAACGGCGAGACGCCGAAGTTCGTCGAGGAGGAGCACTTCTTCCTCGATCTGCCGGCGTTCGCCGAGACCCTCGCGAGCTGGCTCGACACCCGCGACGAGTGGCGTCCCAACGTCGTGCGCTTCACCCGCAACCTCCTCGGCGACCTCAAGCCGCGCGCGATCTCCCGCGACCTCGACTGGGGCGTGCCCGTGCCGCTCGACGGGTGGCGTGACCGTAAGGACAAGCGGCTCTACGTGTGGTTCGACGCGGTCATCGGGTACCTGTCGGCGAGCATCGAGTGGGCCCGGCGCAGTGGTGACCCCGACGCGTGGCGCAAGTGGTGGCAGGACCCGCAGGCCCTGTCGTACTACTTCATGGGCAAGGACAACATCGTCTTCCACAGCGAGATCTGGCCGGCGATGCTGCTGGGTAACAACGGCGGTGGCGCCAAGGGCGGCAAGCCCGGTGCGCTCGGCGCGATGGAACTGCCGACGGAGGTCGTGTCGAGCGAGTTCCTGACGATGGAGGGCCGCAAGTTCTCCTCCTCGCGACGCGTCGTGATCTACGTGCGGGACTTCCTGGCACGCTACGACGCCGACGCGCTGCGGTACTTCTTCGCCGTCGCCGGACCCGAGACGCAGGACACCGACTTCACGTGGGCGGAGTTCGTGCGCCGCAACAACGACGAGCTGGTCGCCTCGTGGGGCAACCTCGTCAACCGCGCGGTGGCGATGGCGGCGAAGAACTTCGGGGAGATCCCGGCCGCCGGTGACCTCACCGACGTCGACCGTGAACTGCTCGACACCGTCAAGGCGGCGTTCGAGACCGTCGGGGACCTGATCTCCCGGCACCGGCAGAAGGCCGCGATCGGTGAGGCCATGCGGGCCGTGGCGGCGGCGAACAAGTACGTGTCGGAGTCGGAGCCCTGGAAGCTCAAGGGCGAGGAGAACAAGGCACGGCAGGCGACGATCCTGCATGTGACGCTGCAGGCCGTGGCCGACTGCAAGACGCTGCTGGCGCCGTTCCTGCCGCACTCGTCGCAGAAGGTCCACGAGATGCTCGGTGGGACGGGTGTGTTCGCGCCGATGCCGCGCGTCGAAGAGGTCGAGGATCTCGACGGGACCGGACCGATCGGTGCGCGTACCTACCCGGTGATCACCGGCGACTACGCCGACGTCCCCGCCTGGGCCCCCGCGCCGATCACAGTCGGGACACCCCTGGCGAAGCCGACGCCGATCTTCACCAAGCTCGACCCGTCGGTCGTCGACGAAGAACTGGCCCGCCTGGAGGCGGGGGCGTAAGGGCGTGGTCGAGCACCTGGTCGTGATGGGCGTCAGCGGCAGCGGGAAGACGACCGTCGGCCGCCTCCTCGCCGGGCACCTCGACCGGGTGTTCGCCGACGCCGACGACTTCCACACGGCGACGAACGTCGCCAAGATGCACGCCGGGCAGGCCCTCACCGACGCCGACCGGAGCCCCTGGCTGCAAGCCGTCGCCGCCTGGATCGGCGAGTACGACGCCGAGGGGACACCGACCGTCGTGGCGTGTTCGGCGCTGAAACGGTCGTACCGCGACGTGCTCCGCACAGCACCGGGACGCATCCGATTCGTGCACCTGGCGCCGTCCCCCGCCGACATCGCCGCCCGCATGCGCGCACGCACCGGACACTTCATGCCCCCCGAGCTCCTCGCAAGCCAACTCGCCGACCTCCAGCCACTCACGGCAGACGAGGACGGCGTGACCGTGGAGACGGCCGACGGGCCGGAGGAGACGGTACGGATGGTGCTGGGGGCTTTGGGCGAGGGGTAGGGGTGGGGGTACGGGTGGGCGGGGGCGTCGTGCTGTCTGCTGCGAGGTGGTGCGGCGGCGGCATCGCCGCGTAGCGGTGATTGCAGCCCGTGCTTGCGTTCGCGTTCGCGGTGGGTGGCGCAGTCGCTGGGGAGTGGTAGGTGCGTTGGGGGTGTGGGGTTTCGGCGAGGACATGTGTTCTTGACGCGGGAGGCGTGAGGGATCGCCGAAGCCGCGTTTGCTGTGCCTGCGTTCGCTGTGCCTGTGCTCGCCGTGCCTGTGCTCGCTGTGTGCCGTGTCGCTGACCGAGACCACTCCTGCGCCAAAGCGTGGGGGTGGTGTTGATCTCGCGGTGTGTTCCCGCGTTCGCCGGGACGCACTACCCACCACACGACCGTGACCTTCGGGGACCAGCCTTGGGGTCGCGCGCAGCGCGACACACCCCAGGGCGTCTACCTGTGTCTCCGTCGCTTCGGCCGTTGATTGGACGACATGAAGGTTCTGGGGCTGTC
>NZ_JACHGT010000010.1 GCF_014202425.1 Phytomonospora endophytica
TTGCGGGTGATCACCACCGGTGGGAACATCCCCGATGTCACCCAGGCGATCGCGCTGGTCGACGGGATCCGGCCCGTCCGAGGGAGACCTGGCAGGCCCCGGCGCCGCTTCGAAGCGCTCCTTGCCGACAAAGGCTACGACTCGAAGGGCGTCCGCGCCCAGATCACCGCACGCCAGATCATGCCGATCATCCCTCGCCGAGGCACTACCGGCATCGCCGGCCTGGGAAAGCTCCGCTACGTCGTCGAACAGACGATCTCCCACTTGCACCAGTTCAAACGCCTCGCCATCCGCTGGGAACGCCGCCTCGACATCCACGACGCCCTGGTATCCCTGGCCTGCGCACTCATCTGCCTGAGACGACTACCAAGATCCTGTTAGAAGCTCTAGAGACTGAAAAGTGCAGTCCTTGTTGCAAGTGTGGTGTGGATGGTGAGTGGGTTGTGGAGCTCGTGCCCGCAGTTGGCGAAGCCGCTGGTTGCCCCATGGCCACACCGCAATCACCCAGCTCCTGCGCCCGCCGGTTCGGTCCTGGTGTTCCACATCGCTAACGCTGAGTCACCCGTTCCTTGGGCGCCATCGGATGATCAGTGGACCCGCTCTGGCCGTGGGCGGCAGTTCTGGTGGTTGGTGGGAGTGTGTGGTCATGGAGTTTGCCAATCTCACGCTGTCGGCCGATGTGATCGCGGCACTGACGTACTGGCCCGGTGTCGTCTGGGGGGGCCAGATGAACCCTCCCGAGCCGGTTGACCTCACCGTCCTACCGCCTTTCTTCAACGGACTGTTGCAAGGGCTTGTCTGGTGGAACCGTGACTGGAAGGTTGTCCACGTCGAACCGGGTCGACCCGTGGAGGTCGAGACCGACTACCGCAGCAACCCCTCTCGGTTGACGGAGGTGTCGGTGCCGGGCCTGGTCGGCTCCAGCAGCGGCGAGGCAGTGCCCTTCGTCGCGAAGGTCGGGTTTACCGCCGACCGGCTGGTCCGGTTCCAGGCCAAGATCGGCGACATGGTTCTGGGCCCTGCCACGACCCCGGCAGGGCAGCCGGGAGCAGCATCCGTTCGCGAAGGTGTTCACCGGGCTGATGGATGTGCGCGGGATCTCGGTCAAGGCGATGGCAGCGGGAAGTTTCCGATCGATGTCCACCATCTACATGCTTCGCAACGGAGCACTCAACCCGATACCGGCTCTTACCCAGCAGGTCGCCAAGGTCCTCGGGATGTCCGAAGCGGACCTCGGCATCATTGCCGGACACGACAACGACGAGTAACCGGCAGTGCCCGCGGTGGCGGGATGTTCTGCCGACGGCGTCCGGTTGGTTCCGCTTCGGCCAGGGTTGGCCTTGTGCAGGATAGAAGCGCTTTTGGCCGCCGCAAGACCCCCAGCCAGGCCGGGGACACGCACTGACCCTCAACGCCGACCTCGTCCTGCAGTCACGGACCTTGGCGACCCCTGCTCCCAGCGGATTTGGGAGCAGGCCGCGAAGCCGAACCGCAGCCAACGGCGTTGAACGTTCCCCAAACGGCCTGACCGACCTGCCGATCGACTCTTTCCGCAGGTCAGAGGCATGACCGGACGACCCTGACACGGACGAGGTCACTGCTTCATTCCCAGTATCGCGCCCTTGTACTCACAGGCTCCCGCCCAGGTCTACCCCACGAGGAACCCGGCTGCGAAGACCATGAAACTGAAGTCTCTTGGTGCCATGCGCACCCGCTTCGGGCGTGGTCGTCCTGCGACCAGCCGCACTCGCCGTGGGCGTGATCGTCGGGATGCCGAACGCCCGTGGCATGGTGAGCGGCGAGGATCGGGAGGTCTCATGGCAGGCACGGATCGTTCGGTAGTGATCAGCGGCGGTGGCACCGGGATAGGCCGCGCCATCGCCGCGAGGTTCGCCGCGCAGGGCGACCGGGTGACCATCCTCGGGAGGCGAGCGGATGTCCTGCGCGAGGCGGCCCGGGAGATCGAAGGGGCGCACCCGGTGGAGGTCGTCGCGGTCGACCTTTCCGCGCCGGAGGAGGTCGAACAGAAGCTGGCCGAACTCCCTGAGCGTGTCGATGTCCTGGTGAACAACGCTGGTGCGCGCGGTACGCCCGCGGGGGAGGGCGGTCTGAAGGAGTTCGCCGAGCGTTGGCGGCGCGACTTCGACAACAACGTTCTGCCGGTCGTCCTGCTCACCGAAGCGCTCCTGCCGCGTCTGGCCCGCCCCGGCGGCAGAGTGGTCACTCTCAGCTCCATCGCCGCGTTGCGCGGCAACGGCGCCTACGGGGCGGTGAAGGCGGCCCTGCTGGCCTGGAACCACACGCTGGCGCAGCAGCTGGGACCGCACGGCGCCACCGCCAATGTCGTCGTGCCGGGCTTCGTCGCGGGCACCGAGTTCTTCGGCGGACCCGCGGATGAGGACGAGCTCGCCAGGCGGCGAGCGCAGACCTTGCTCGGCCAGGTCGGCGAACCGGACGACATCGCCGCGGCCGTCGCCTTCCTGGCCTCGCCGGAAGCGCGCTACATCACGGGTGAGTTCCTGAACAGCAACGGCGGGGCGATGCTCGGGCGCTGACTCTCCTCCAGTCCGATTCCTGACGGCCTCAACCCATCCGACCTCCTAAAGTCACGGTCGGGGCTGGTCGAGGACGGGGCACATCATGCGTCGACTGTGGGGGATCATCGCGTCCCGGCGGCAGCGAGACGACGACACAGTCGACGCCGAGGTCGTGGCACTGCCCGAGCTGGAGCCGCAGGGTTGGCAGACCCATGACAAGGCGCTCGTGGAGGCGAGCTTCCTCACCATGGCCCGGCGTCTCCCCGCTCTGGTGTCGCGGGCGTTGAGTTCGGCGTGGCAGGCGTCGCCGGCCATGACGGTCACGTGTGTGGCTCTGAACCTGGCCGCGGGGGTGTCGACGACCTTCGGGCTGCTCGCCACCCAGGGCGTGGCCACCGCCCTGCTGTCCGCTGGCGCGACGCCCGAACGGCTTCGCGCCGCCGTGCCGTCGCTTGTCGTGGTGGGTGCGGCGATGGCGACGCGCTCGGCACTGTCGATGGCCGCCGGGTGGGCGCAGGCCCGCCTGCGGCCGCTGGTGCTCAACGCCGTCGAGGCCGAGTTCTTCGCCACGACGACCACCATGCGGCTGGCCGCGTTCGACGATGCCGCCCTCGCCGACGACATGGGCAAGAGCAGGCAACGTGGCGCCGAAGCGATGATGACCCTGGTCCAGAAGGCGATCGACGTCATCACCGGTCTGGCCGGTGTGGCCGCGGTCGCCGGAGCCCTGGTGATCATCCACCCCGTGCTGCTCGCCCTGCTGGTCGCGGCGGCGTTCCCGGCCGGATGGGCGGCGGTGCGCGCGGCCCGCGTCGAGTACGTCTCCTGGTTCACCCGGATCGCACGGCGGCGCAGGATCTGGATCCTGGAGACCCTGATGGCCTCTCGCGACTCCGCCGCCGAGGTCCGGTCCCTGTCGCTCGCGGCCTGGTTGATGGGTGAGCATCGCAAGGTCGTGACCACGGAGACCCGCGCCGACTTCGACGTGCTGCGCACCCAGACCTTCAGCCGTGCCATCGGCGGCGCGGCCGGTGGACTCGCGGGCATCGGGGTCTACGCGGCACTCGGGTGGCTCATGCTGATCGGGGCGGTCCCGTTGTCGGCGGCGGCGACCGCCGTGCTGGCACTCCAAAGTGGACGGACGAGCCTCAGTCTGCTGATCATGGCGGTGAACTCGCTGTTCGAGCTCGGCCTGGTGCGCCACGAAGCGCTGATGTTTCGAGTGGAGGTGAGAGACCTCTGCCGGGTCGCTGTCGTAGCAGCGGCCTGAAGCTGAGAGCAGTCCTTCCCGGGGGTCGCCGGGTGGGGCGGAAAGCAGCTCTGACAACGCCAGGACGGCCGGGTACTGCCGGACCGGCTGGGTCTGGCAAGCGAGACGAGAAGGTATACGCGAGAAACCGGTGTCTGATGCCTCTTAAGTTCGAACCAGCTCTAACCCGGTGGATTTGGGCTGGGAAGCGGTGCGCACCCGATCGTGTTTCGGCAGGTCGGGGAACTCTAGGTGGGTCTAAGGCTGACTCGCCGGGAGGTCGTGGTGAAGGTCTACGGCGTAGCCACGACGATGCCGCAGGGGTTAAGCCGGATGCCTCCCTCGTCGAGCGAAACATCGGTGAACGTGGGAACCGTACGTGGTCGCTCCTCGCCACGGCTCAGCCAGAGCCGTGGGTGGGGATAGGTGCGACGCCTACCGAAGGGTGCGTGCGGGGCGGAGCCGCCGTAGTACTCCGAGGTCGGGAAAGCCGATCACATGGGGAAGGGCGGCAGCGTGTTACGCAAGGAGAAGAGTGCAATGTCTGAAGACACGCTCGTGAACACGGGCGTCGTGGTCTGGCCGAGTGAAGACTCGGCGTGGGCTGCGGTACAGAGAATGCAGATCAAGTTGCATCAGTGGGCGCAGGCCGATGGTCTGCGCCGGTTTGGTGACCTGTTCAACCTCGTGTATGACCCGGCCTTCCTGGTGCACGCCTTCGAGGTGGTGGCCAGGAACGATGGGGCACGAACGGCCGGGGTCGACGGTGTGACGGTGACGCGCATCAAGACCCGGAACAGGGTGGAGGCTTTCCTCAGCCACGTCCAAGACCAGCTTCGGACAGGGGTCTTTGAGCCGGTGGAGGTCAGGCAGGTGTTCATCCCCAAGGGCAACAGCGGCAAGGTCCGTCGCTTGGGGATACCGACCGTGACC
Organism: Phytomonospora endophytica; assembly: GCF_014202425.1. Taxonomy (GTDB): domain Bacteria; phylum Actinomycetota; class Actinomycetes; order Mycobacteriales; family Micromonosporaceae; genus Phytomonospora; species Phytomonospora endophytica. The sequence continues at coordinate 4,720 of NZ_JACHGT010000010.1, forward strand.
GACCGGGTGGTGCAGGCGAGCCTGAAGCTGGTCCTCGAACCGATCTTCGAGGCGGACTTCAAGCCGTGCTCATACGGGTTTCGCCCCAAGCGACGCGCGCACGACGCGATTGCCGAGATCCAGTACCTGACATCCAGGACCTACGAGTGGGTCATGGAAGCCGACATCAGGGCGTGTTTCGACGAGATCGACCACACCGCGTTGATGGGGCTGGTCAGGAACCGGATCAAGGACAAACGCGTCAACGCGTTGGTGAAGGCGTTCCTGAAGGCGGGGGTCATGACGGCCACCGGCGACAGGGAAGACTCCGTGACAGGCACACCCCAAGGCGGGATCCTTTCCCCGCTGCTGGCCAACATCGCACTCTCGGTGCTGGACGAGCACTTCGAGCGTCAATGGCACCGAGACATGAGCCCGCGATGGACGCGTCAGAAACGCACACGCGTCGGCATGGGCAACTGGCGGCTGATCCGTTACGCCGACGACTTCGTGTTGGTCGTCGCGGGCGAACGCCACCACGCCGAAGCGCTACGCGATGAGGCCGCGACCGTGCTGGCTCAGGTGGGATTGCGACTGGCAGAGGAGAAGACCCGCACCGTCCACATAGACGAGGGCTTCGACTTCCTCGGCTTCCACATCCACAGGAGACGGAAACGCGGAACCAACAAGCAGTACGTCTACACCACGCCGTCAGCGAAGGCGATCGCGGCCATGAAGGCGACGGTGAAAGACCGAACACGCCGACACACCCTCAACGAAGACGTCCGGTGGCTGTTTGACAGCCTGGGGCGGACTCTGCGCGGGTGGGCGAGGTACTTCCGACACGGAGTGTCCAGGAAGGTGTTCCACAGCCTGGACTGGTATGCCTGGCGACGCATGACCCACTGGATACGGCTGAAGTTCTCCCGGAGGGGCAACCCTTTGAACTGGAAACAGCTACGCCGTGGGTACTGCCTGCCGGGCAGCTGGAAACTCGCCTACGACGGGCTGGAGTTCCGGGGCGCAACCACATCGGACGTACCACCGCCGAGGGCAACGGCCGGGTCGAGACCGCCGGTGCCCACGACATGATCTCTGAGCTCCCGTACGGCTACGACACCCTTCTCGACCGCTCCTTCAAAGACGGCCACGACCTGTCCGGCGGGCAGTGGCAACGCCTCACCGCGGCCCGCGCCTTCTTCCGCGACGCCCCCATCCTCATCTGCGATGAACCGTCCGCCGCCCTTGACGCCCGCGCCGAGCACACTCTCTTCGAACACCTCCGCGCCCGCGCGGGGAAGGCGACGACCATCCTCATCACCCACCGCCTCGCCAACGTCCACCACGCCGACGCCATCTACGTCCTCGACCGCGGACGCCTCATCGAAAACGGCACCCACCACCAGCTCATGGCCCAAGACGGCCGCTACGCCGAACTGTTCAACCTCCAAGCCCTGGGATACCTGCACGAGCGTCCCTGAAGTCACACGCACGTCGTGAACTCAGCGCCGAAGCGGGTTCGGCCACCGCGACCAACAGAGGCCCGATCGACGAGCCCCGGTCTCACTCGGCCAGGAACTCGCCGATCCGCCGCGACCACGTCTGCACGTCGCCGGGGCTCCTCGCCACGTGCAGGCGCGAGTCGGAGAGCAACTCGTGCAGCCGTTCGGCGGTGTCGACGGGGTGCAGGGGGTCGGTGTCCCAGGTCAGGATCAGCGTCGGGGCCGTGATCGTGGCGACGGCCTCGGGGGAGGGGAGGTCGGATTCGCCGATGCCGCGCAGGATCGGCGCGAGCAGTTCGTCGGGGATCTCCGGCGTCATGTCGAACTTCGGGTAGTCGGCGAAGATCGGCAGCGGATCGGCGGCGGCCCAGGCCGCCCGCCAGGCGGGAGCGCCTTCGCGCTCGATCTGTTCGGCGGCGTCGGTGTACCACTGCCGCGCGGGGTTCGGCCCGGACTCCCAGGCGACCGGCGGGATCATCACGACGAGCCGGCCGAAGCGCTCGGGCGCGGCGACGGCGGCGTGCAGCGCGACCGCGCAGCCGAGGGAGGAGCCGGTGAAGTCGATCGGCTCGCCGGGTGCGACGGCGTCGAGGACGCCGAGGAGATCGGCGGTGAAGCCCTCGAAACGGTAGTCGGCGGCGAGGGGCCGGCCGGTCGAGCGGCCGTGGCCGCGCTGGTCGTAGGTGAGCAGGCGGCGGCCTTCGCCGAGGGCGTCGAGGTCGAGGAGTTCGAGGCGGCGGACGGCTGCGCGGCTCAGGAAGACGCCGTGCGCGTATCCGACGAGGGGGCCTTCGCCGGTGATGTCGTAGGCGATCGTGGCACCGTCGCGGGTGAGGAATCGGTCGGCCATAACTCTCCTAAAGGGACTGATAGATACCTACCCCCGGTATCGTATACGGGGGCGCGTGGTGGTGCCAGCCCGCACGGCGTGGGACGATGGGCCGACCAACGGGACACACATGTCTGGAGCCGTCCATGCGCTGGGTTTGGCTGATCATCGGTGCGCTGCTCGTCCTGTCCGGCGCGGTCTGGACCCTCCAGGGTCTCGACCTGCTCGGCCAGAGCGGCGGCATGAACGGCGAGAAGATCTGGGTCGTGATCGGACCGGCGACGGCGATCGTGGGACTCGTCCTGATCGTGATCGGTGCGCGTAAGAAGAAGGTGTCCTAGCGCCGCAGCTCGACGATCGACCGTGAACCGCCCGGCCGCACCGTCTCGACCGACAACCCCGCCACCGTGGCGAGCTCGGTCAGCCGCTCAAGGCCGCGCTCGCGCCCGCGGAAGTAGCAGAGCATCCGCAGGTCGCCCTCGGAATCGCCCGCGACGCCGAAGTGGTCGACCACCAGCACCTTGCCGCCGGGCGCCACGGCCTCGGCGCAGCGGCGCATGAGCCGGACGGCGTCCTCGTCGTCCCAGTTGTGCAGCACCGACGACAGGACGTACCCGCCCGCACCGGGAGGCATCACGTCGAAGAAGCTCCCGGCGACGCTGCTCGCGCGCGCGGCGAGACCGGCGGCGCGGATGGCCTCGGCGCCGCGGGCAGCCGGGCCGGGAAGCTCCAGCAGCGTGCCGCGCAACCCGTCGTGGGCCTCCAGCATGGCGATGAGCAGCGTCGCGTTGCCCCCGCCGACGTCGACGACGTGCCCGAGCTCGCCCCACGGGTACGCCGCGGCGATCGCGGGCGCCTCGCCGGTCTTCTGCGCCTCCATCAGGGCGTCGAAGGACGCCGACCGTGCCGGATCGTCGGCGAGGTCCTCCCAGAAGGCGCGCCCGTAGCGGCGCGGGTACCCCGGCTCGCCGGTGCGGACGGTGTGCAGCATCTCCACGAAGGACAGGTCGGCGTATCCGACCGCGCCCTCCAGGTCGAGCCAGGCGCGGATGCCCTCCGGGTCGTCGTCGCGGAGGTGCTCGCCCATCGAGGTCAGCGCGTAGACGCCGCCGTCGGCGGTGAGGACTCCGGCGGTCACGAGATGGCCGAGGAGCCGTGCGAGCGCGTCGGGGTCGGCGCCGGCGGCCTCGGCGAGGGCCGCGCCGGTGCGTGTCCCGGCCGCGATGTGGTCGGCCAGGCGCAGGGTCGCCGCGACGCGGACGGCCATCGGGGTCACCAGGTCGGCCGCGGCCCACAGGCCGCCGCCCCACCCGGACGTGGACTCGGTCATGGCGCCTCCTCGCCTGCACAGTAGTACGCGAGGCGGCGGGCGAGGGGGCGTCGGCGTGGAACGGGTGGGGGAGTGGGTCAGCCGTGCGGGTCGTGGAGGTCGCGGGCGTGCAGGGCGGCGGCGAGAGCGCTGGTGTCGCCGGTCCAGTCGTAGACGTCGAGTGCGGTGTCGGCGAGTTTGACGACGTGTTCGTCGCCGTGTGCGGCGGCCGCGGCGAAGACGTCGGCGGGGTCGGTTCCCTCCGCGACCGTCGGGAGTTCGGCGGTGTCGGCCGGGTCGGTGGGCGCGTAGGCGGCGAAGACCGCGGCCGAGGCGGCCCAGCCGATGTTCGCGCTGGTGACCCACTGGTCGCGGGGCAGTGACGGGAGCACGCGCAGGACCGCGCTGGGTGCCGTCGCGCCGTGTACGAGCATCGTGGGGTTGCCGTGGCCGAAGGCGAGGTAGCGGGCGGTGGCCGCCGAGACGACGTCGGTGAGTCGCCGGTGGCCGTCGTCGGGGTCGGCGGCCGGGCGCAGCGCGGCGAGCGCGGGTGTCCAGGCGGCGACGCCGTTGAGCTGGTCGAGGCGTGTGTTGATGCCGCCGGTCTGGTCGGGGACGCGCGGTACGCCGTCGAGTGCGGCCAGGGGGTCGAGCCGGCCGGCCGGGGCGGTCACGCCGGTGACCGGTTGCCAGCGGGCCGCCCAGTAGGCGAGGGCCTGCGTGAACTCTTCGAGGCGGACGTCGTTGACGCCGTCTTCGCGCAGGGTCCGCACGGCGTGCCCGACGCGGATGACGCCGTGGGTGGCGCCGGCGGCGATGCCCGGGAGCAGCCGGGGCCACCATTCGGCGAGCACGTCGGTCCAGGCGCGTTCGGCGAGGTGGCGGCGGAACCACACGGGCCAGTCGCCGAGCCTCTTCGGGTCGCCGAGGGCCTCGCGCCAGTTGTCGTCGGTGACCGGGTCGAGGCCGCGCGGGACCTCGTCGAGGGCGGGCGCGTAGACGTCGATCCAGTGGTGGACGGCGTCGGCGTGGCCGTGGCGAGCGAGGGCCTCGACGGTCATCGGGGCGTGGTTGGTGAGCCAGCCGCCGACGCGTTCGGGCCCGGAGTCGTGCAGGCGCCCGTAGGCCTCGTCGAGGATGCCCTGTTCGGATGGGGTGGTGGAGCTCATGGGGGACTCTCCGAAGCTATATAGTCGTGTCTCTATATTGAGTAAAGCATATATAGCCGGAGCGCGATAGACTGGCGCTCGTGGGAAACGACGACAGCGTCGGCCGCGAGGTCGAGATCCTGAAAGCCCTGGCGCATCCGATCCGGCTCGGCGTGCTGCGCCGCCTCGCCGCCGAACCCGGCACGTGCGCCTGCGACTTCACCGACCTCTTCGCCGTCTCACAGCCGACGATCTCGGCGCATCTGCGCACCCTCCGCGAGGCCGGCCTGGTCACGACCCGGCGGGAGGGCACCACGATCTGCTACTCGCTCGACGAGCGGGCGCTCGCGCCGCTGGCCGGCCTGCTCGGCGATCTCACCGGCGTCACGACCGCGCGCTGAACGACCACCCATCGACCGACCCGGGACCGTATGATCCACGGCGAAGGTCGACATTGGACTCTGTGCGAGGACGGTCACAATGCGTTCGAGGCTGTTGTCTTTAGCGTTCGCGGCCCTGGTGGGGCTGACCACGCTCGTGGCGGCACCGGCGGCCTACGCCGACGTCGTCACACCGGGAGCGGCACCGCCGCTGCGCTTCGTCAGCTACAACATGTGCGGCAACGTCTGCTCCGACCCGCAGAAGTTCGACCTCGCCCGGCGCCTCGACTACATCGTCGCCCAAACCGACGGCGGCGGCTGGAACGCCGACCAGATCCACCTCCAGGAAGTGTGCCGCGCCCAGTACGACACCCTGCTCGGCCGCCTGCGCGCCAAGGGATTCAACGGCCTCTTCGAAAAGACCGTCTGGGGCCGAAGCGACGTCTGCGCCGGCGGCGACTACGGGATGGCCATCCTGGTCAAAGGCACGATCGCCGACTCGATCGTCCTCGAACTCACCCAAGGCGGTGAGACCGAGGAGATCGACGCGCCCTGCGTCAAGACCTACACCCAGAACCGCGCCAACTGGGCCTGCTCGGTCCACCTCTACTGGTCGAACGAGCCCCTGCGCGTCGCCGAGGCGAAAGAGCTCGCCGCACAGGCCAAGGCCTGGCAGGACGCCGGGATCCCGGTCGTGCTCGGCGGCGACTTCAACGCCTTCCCCGACGAGCCGACCATGAACTCCTTCTACGGCACCGCCCTCCCCGGCGGCGCCGGGGCCTTCCGGGAGGCCGACGAGTCCGACGCCGACTACTTCGCCCAGGGCGGCTGCGACCCGGCATCGGTCACGCGCTGCCGCGCGGGCGAGTTCACCTTCGACGGCAAAGACGCCGACTCCAAGATCGACTACCTGTTCCTCGGCGAGCGGTACTTCACGAAGGTCGTCGGCGACTCGATGCCGCTCGACACCAGGCTCTCCGACCACCGGCTGCTGCGCGGTGCGGCGACCTGGAGCGACTGCGGCGTCCCGGGCACGACCACGGCGGGCGTGATCCGCCGCGACGCCACCGGTGCCCTGTACCGCTACTCCGGCAAGCCCGACGGCACGGTCGCGCCGGCCTGCAAGTCGGGTACCGGCTGGAACATGATGACGACCGTCGTCCGCCACGGCGACTTCGACGGCAACGGCTCGGAGGACATCGTCGCCGTCGACGCGGGCGGCCTTCTGTGGCTGTACCCCGCCGACGGGTCGGGATCCTTTTCGGGAGGCACGCGCCGCCAGATCGGTACGGGCTGGCAGGTCTACGACGTGCTGCTGGCGCCCGGAGACTTCAACGGCGACGCCGAACCCGACCTGCTCGGCCGCGACGCCGCCGGGGACCTGTGGTTCTACGCGGGCAACGGCACGGGCGGGTACGCCCCCAAGGCCCGGATCGGCACGGGCTGGCAGATCTACGGCGCGCTGCTCGCTCCGGGCGATGTCAACGGCGACGGCGAAAGCGACCTGATCGGCCGCGACAGCGCCGGAGCGCTGTGGTTCCACGCCGGAAACGGCGCGGCTGGCTTCGCCGCGAAAGTGGGCATCGGGACGGGCTGGCAGATCTACGACGCGCTCGTCGCCGCCGGAGACGTCAACGGCGACGGCCGGGCCGACCTGGTCGGCCGCGACACCGCCGGTGGGCTGTGGTTCTACGCCGGCGACGGCGCGGGCGGATACGCAGCCCGCAAGCAGGTCGGCTACGGCTTTCCCGCCGGGGAGCTGATCTTCTAGGACTCGCGCCGGTGCTGTTCGGGCAGACGGCTCTCCGGGTGCGCCCAGGTGAGCACGTTGCCCGGCATTCCCGGCGCGGTGAAGAAGTCGGCGACCTCGCGGTCGGTGTGCCGCAGGCTGAAATGGGTCAGCACGAACAAGGTCCGCGGGTGCGCCTCCACGATCGGCCGCAGCCGGCTCCAGACGGTGTGGCCGTCGCGGTCGGCGCGCGCCAGTTCGCTGTCGTGCAGGAAACTGCACTCGGTGATGACGACGGGGAAGTCCAGTAGCCAGGCGTTGCGGTCGAAGACCGACACGGCGGTGTCGCCGAGGAAGGCGAACACGGGCTTGCGGACCTCTTCGTCGACCTCGGTGCCCTCGGCGCGCAACCGCGCCATCGTCTTGCCGAACTCGGCGCCGCGCCCGGCGGTGGTCAGCTCCCGCTGAAGTTCGCGGTACTCGGGCCGCAGCGCCTTGACGACCTGCGAGACGGCGTAACCGACGCAGGGGACCTTGTGGTCGCAGCCGACGACGCGGACGTGGTGTTCGCGTTTCCCGAAGCGGAACTCGTCGCCGTCGACCACGCCGTGCAGGCGGTGGGACGTCAGTCGCGGGTCGTATCCGGCACCGTGGTTGAGCCGGGCCGAGGCCCGGATGAAGTCGTCGGCGTAGGGCACGGCCTCGGCGGGGAGGAAGACGTCGGCGTCCGGGCCGGCCAGGTAGTCGAGGTCCTTGGCGTGGTCGGCGTGGGTGTGGGTGAGCAGGACGGTGTCGGCCCGCCGGCCCTCGCAGAGCCCGGCGTCGAGGGCGCAGCGCAGTTCGGGGATGTGGAAGAAGGTCTTGTCGCCCGCGCGTGAGTAGCCGCTGAGGGTGTACCCGGTGCCCGGGATCGTCCAGGTCTTCCACTGGCGGAACGGATGCCCCTTGCCGAGGAGGTCGGGCGGCTCGTGCGTCATGACCGTCCTTTGTGGAGCGCGAGGGGGTCTGCGGACGGCCGACGGTAACAGGGGGACCGGACCGGAGTGCAAGGGATTTCACCGGGGCTCGTGGTGGCCCTCGGCGTGCCGACCGCCACAGAACTTCCGGCCGCGAGCGGGTCAAGGAGGACCTGACCCGACCTACATCCGCCCGAGACTGCCCCGGTGGGGCCGCACGACGCGGCCCGGCCACCAGTCGAAGGGCACGATCATGACCGTCACAGCAGTCACCCACCTCAACTTCCGCGGCGACGCCCGCGCGGCTCTCGGCTTCTACCGGGAGGTGTTCGGGGGAGAGTTGAGCCTGTTCACCTACCGGGACATGGACGCCGTGGAGGACCCCGCCGAGGCCGAGCAGTTGGTGTGGGGCCAGGTCGACGCGGAGAACGGCTTTCGCGTGATGGCCTACGACGTGCCCTCGTCGCGGCTCTGGAGCCGTGGCGAGGACCCGTTCTTCGTCTCCCTGCGCGGCGACTCCGCCGACGAGATCACCGCCTTGTGGAAGCGGCTCGCCGACGGCGCGACCGTCGCCGTTCCGCTCGCTCCGTCCCCGTGGGCGCCGCTCTACGGGATGCTCACCGACCGTTTCGGCGTCACCTGGGTCGTCGACATCGCCGCCGCCCGGCCGTGACGCGATGGGCGGGCGCGAGGGACACCCCGCGCCCGCCGGCGGTCATTTGCGTGCGCTCGTACCGCGCGCGGGGCGGGCGGCGAGGGTGGCGCGCAGCTCGTCGGCGGTCGGCGCGAAGACCGTCCGCCCGGCTCCGGGCAGCCCGCGGACGGTTCCGTAGAACCCGGCCTCGCCCCACGCGCCGGGCAGCCCGCCCTTGTGCCACACCGGATGCACGTCGGGGAACTCGCGTTCGATCGCCTCGCAGGACTCCAGCGCGCCGGCCGGCCAGTTCTCCCGGACGGCGAAGATGCGCCGGTTCTTCCAGGCGAGCGCGAAAGTCCGCTCAGGGTCATCGGTCATAGGGCGTGAGCCTAGCGGGTCGCCGAGCCGGGTGTCCGCCAGCGATCCGGCCACGCGCGCGAGCTTTTTCCGGTCCGATTCCCCTTGCGGACAGAAGCTGACCGCAAGGCTACTTAGGCTGTGGATGTAGATGAGGCGGGGCGCGGTGTCCCACCCGGAGAAAGGCGGAAGACATGGTCACTCACGTTCGCGCGGAGGCCAAGGGCGACGAGCGCGGGGCCCTGCTGGCGTTCCTCGCCGAGGGACGCGGCGGGCTGCGCCGGGCACTGCTCGGGCTGAGCGACGAGGAGGCCGCCCGCAAGCCGAGCGCGAGCGAGCTGTCGCTGTCGGGACTGCTCAAGCACGTCGCCGAGGTCGAGCAGGGCTGGATCGCCCGCGCGAAGCGGGAGGAGCCGGCCATCGAGCGCACCGAGGCCAACTGGGACGAGTGTTTCCGCCTGGTCGGCGAGGAGACCGTCGCCTCGCAGCTGGCCTACTGGGAGCGCGTCGCGGCCGAGACCGAGGCCTTCATCCGGGCCGCCGACAGCCTCGACACGACCTTCCCGCTGCCCGACCAGCCCTGGTTCCCCAAGGAAGAGGTCTCGCTGCGGTGGGTGCTCCTGCGCCTGATCAGCGAGGTCGACCGGCACGCCGGGCACGCCGACATCATCCGCGAGTCCCTCGACGGGAAGACGGCCTTCGAGCTCGTCGCCCAGGAGAGCGGCCAGAGCTGGGGCTAGCCTTCGGCGCCGAGCCCACCGCGGCGGAAAACGATTGCCGCGGTGGGCCGCCGTGGCTATGTTGCGGCCATGAGTGACGAGGTGCCGTACCGACCGCTTCCGCTCGACCAGGCCGACGTCCGCTACGCCCACGGCCCCGATTCCCTACCCCAAGACGGTGTTCGCGCCGGTGAGACCATCGAGCTGGAATGGCGCGACAGCACGATCTATCCGGGGACGCATCGCAAGTTCTGGATCCATGTCCCGGCCGCCTGCGATCCGGCGGAACCGGCATCGCTGGCGGTGTTCCAAGACGGGTGGTGGTACCTCGACCCCGAAGGCGAGATCCGGGGCGGCGTCGTCCTCGACAACCTGATCGGCCACGGGGACATCCCGGCCACGATCGGGCTCTTCGTCGACCCGGGCGTCTTCCCCGACCGCGCCGAACCGAAGAACCGCAACGAGGAGTACGACGCCTTCGACGAGCGCTACGTGAACTTCCTGCTCACCGAGATCATCCCGCAGGTCACCGAGCGGTACTCGATCAGCGACGATCCCGCGCGCCGCCTGATCTGCGGCGGCAGCAGCGGCGGCGACTGCGCCTTCACCGCCGCCTGGCTGCGCCCCGACGTGTTCGGCCGCGTCATCGGCTTCCTGTCGAGCTTCGCGCAGATGCCGGGCGGGAACCCCTACCCCGCACTGATCCCGGAGGTCCCGCGCAAGGACCTGCGCGTGTTCCTGCAGGCCGGGCACCGCGACCTGTACTGGAACGAACCGAAGTGGAACTGGCTGGCCGAGAACCTCCGCGTCGCCGCGGCCCTCGCCGAGGCCGGGTACGACTTCCGTCTGGTGCTCGGCGACGGAGGCCACAGCCCGAACCACGGCGGCGTCCTGCTGCCCGACGCCATCAGGTGGATCTGGCGTCCGGCGGAAGGGGAGTGAGGGTCAGCGGTTGTTGAGCAGCGGCGCGAACTCTTCGAGGGTGATGCGCCGGTCGTGGTCGCTGTCGGTGAGCTTGAAGATCAGGTCGACCTGCTCGGCGGTGAGGATGCCCTCGTAGTACTTCTTCATCTCGGTGCCGGTGATGAACCCGTCGCCGTCGGCGTCGATGTCGTTGAAGGCGCGGACCGCGTCGTCGAGCTCGCTCATGGTCACTCCCGTTGTGGCGTCGGTGATCTCGTGGCTCAGGTTACCGACACTACGCACACGCGTGGTGGGTCGCTGCGGCGGTCGTGAAGTGTTCTCCCGGTGTGCGGCCTTTCTGCCACGATGGGGGTCCTCGACGCCCCAGGAAAAGGAGTCCCCGTGCGTAACGAGAAGATGGCCGGGCTCGACGGTCTGGTCGGGAACTACGCGGTGACGCTGTCGGACGCCTGGTTCCTGGAGCCCGCCGGGACCGAGGTCAAGGGCACGGCGGCCTTCGCGTGGCTGGGCGAAGGGCTGCTGGCCATGCGCTTGGATCTCGATGGTGAGATGACCGTGGTGTTCGGGCGCAGTGACGCGCGCGACGAGTACTCCGCCCTCTATCACGACGAGCGCGGTGTCTGCCGTGTCTTCGCGGCGACCTTCGACGGCACGACGCTGGAGATGCGGCGGGAGGATCCCGACTTCTTCCAGACCCTGACCCTTGTGGTCGCCGGACCGGACCGGATCGACGGTCGGACCGACATGTCGGAGGACCGCGGCGCCACCTGGCGCAAGGACTTCGACCTGACCTTCGATCGCGTGTAGCACGGTACCGCCGGCCCCAAGGACTTCGACCGGCTTCGATGCATGGTGATCGACATGTGAAACCCTTGTCGCGTTCGCGGGCCTCGCCCGCAGCCACGACGAAAGGGAATCAGGTGCCGTCTTCGCGGATGAGCTCAACGCCGTTGCCGGGGATCGGGGTGCGCTACGACCTCGACAGCCGGGAGAACCGTCACGTCTCGGTGGTCGCCCACCGCGACGGATCGCGGACGGTGAGCGTGCATCGCACCGACGACCCCGACGACTGCGCCCAGTCGGTCCACCTCAGCCCGACCGAGGCCGAACTGCTCCGCGACGCCCTCATGCCCGCACACCACAGTCCCAGCGTCCTGCACACCACCGACCTCGGCCTCGTAGCCGAACGCATCGAACTGCCCGGCGTCTCACACTGGAACGGCCGCCTCATGGGCGAGGCCTGCATCCGCACCGAGACCGGCGTGTCCATCGTCGCCGTCCTCCGGCGCGCCGAGGCGCTGCCCTCCCCGGGCCCGGGGTTCCGGCTCGCCGGCGGCGACATCCTCATCGTGATCGGCACCCGCGAGGGCGTCGAGGCGGCCGCGTCGATCCTGCTGCGGGACTGACGCGCATGCACGGAGCGCTGTTCCTCATCGAATTCGGCGCGATCATCCTGGCCCTCGGGGTCCTGGGACGCATCGCCGGCCGCTTCAGCTTCTCGCCCATCCCGCTCTACCTCCTCGCCGGTCTCGCCTTCGGCGAGGGCGGACTGCTCCCGCTGGGCGCCAGCGAGGAGTTCGTCGCCATCGGCGCCGAGATCGGCGTCATCCTCCTGCTGCTCATGCTGGGCCTGGAGTACTCGGCTAGCGACCTCGTCACCAACCTCAAAACCCAGTACCCGGCCGGCCTCATCGACTTCGCGCTCAACGCCGTCCCCGGCGCCATCGCCGCGCTGCTCATGGGCTGGGGACCGGTCGCGGCCGTCGTCCTCGCGGGCGTGACCTGGGTGTCCTCCTCCGGCGTCATCGCCAAGGTCCTCGGCGACCTCGGGCGTGTCGGCAACCGCGAGACTCCGACGATCCTGAGCATCCTCGTCCTCGAAGACCTCGCCATGGCCGTCTACCTGCCGATCGTCACCGCGCTCGTCGCGGGTGTCGGCTGGGCCGCCGGCAGCCTGACCCTCGCGATCGCCCTGGCCGTGGCCAGCGCCGTACTGTTCGTCGCCCTGCGCTTCGGGCGGGTCATCTCCCGCTTCGTGTCCAGTTCCGACGCCGAGAAGCTGCTGCTGGTCGTGCTCGGCCTGACACTCCTGGTCGCCGGAATCGCCCAGGCCCTCCAGGTCTCGGCGGCGGTCGGCGCGTTCCTCGTCGGCATCGCACTGTCGGGCGAGGTCGCCGAAGGCGCGCACGCGCTGCTCAGCCCACTGCGGGACCTGTTCGCGGCGGTGTTCTTCGTGTTCTTCGGCCTGCACACCGACCCGGCCAGCATCCCCGCGGTACTGCTACCCGCCTCGATCCTGGCGGTCGTCACGGCCGCGACGAAGATCGCCACCGGCTACTGGGCCGCCAAGCGCGCCGGGATACCCGGCAAGGGACGCTGGCGCGTCGGCGGAACGCTGGTCGCGCGCGGCGAGTTCTCGATCGTCATCGCCGGCCTCGCCGTGACCGCCGGGGTCGCGCCCGAACTCGGGCCGCTCGCCACCGCCTACGTCCTCATCCTCGTGATCGCCGGACCGCTGACCGCCCGCTACGTCCAGCCCCTCGCCGAACGGATCGGACGGCTGCGGCGCAGGAAGCCCACCGAAACGCCACCCGAGGCCATCACCGCGACCGCCGGAAGCGACGGAGGAGTGCACTCGCCCTGAGCCCCCGGCCTGCGGTGACGCAGCGATGACAGCGATATGAGACCCGGTGCCGATAGCTTTCCCGCCACAGACACCACCTTGGAGGGGACATGCGCGCAAAGATCCGGATCACCGCCGCCACGCTCTTGATGGGAGCCGCCGCGCTCGCCGTCACCGGACTGTCGGCACCGGCCCAGGCCCACGACGCGTCCGAAACGGGGGGACAGGTGCAGGCCGCACCCGGCTGGCACCACATCTCCGACCACACGACCCTGGCCGCGTGCCGCAAGAAGGGCGAGGAGTACCTGGCGAAGGACTGGGCGCTTCGCTACGAGTGCCGGTCCCTCGGCGGCGGCAGGTACGCCCTGTGGGTGTACACCAACCCCTAGCCGAACACGGGGCCGCCTTTCACCGACGGGGGAGGCGGCCCCGCACCACGCCGACCGGGGGAGTGCGCCCGGTCAGACCCGCGCGCTCGCCGCATCGTTGACATGCCAGACCGCCCCGGCGCCTTCCAGGACCGCCGGATCGAGCGGGTAGTACCCCTGCCGCGGCTTCATGTCGGACCGCACCACACCCGGCGCGACCGTCGCCGCGTCCACGAAACCCCAGTCGGGAACACGCTCGCCGAGCAGGCCCTCATAGGTCTCCGGTGCCGGAGCGTCAAGGTCGATGGCCGCGCAGCGTCCGAGACTGCCGGGGATGTAGACGTACTTCTCACCCAGCAGCGCGCCCGCGATCGACCCGGCACCGACCCATCGCAGATCCAGTTCACCGGCCACGAGCCTGCTCGGGCTGAGCTGGAGATGGCTGTTGTGCGCGAAGACGAGCGTCGGCCCACGGCGGGCCTCGACGCGGCGGATGTCGAGCAGGTTCTGCGCCTGCAGCGCGTCGCGGACGGCCATCAGCCGCGACACCCGCAGGTTCGGTTCGAGCGGCCGCGACGCCTGCTTGTGGTAGCGCAGCAGCCAGAGACCCGCGGTGAGCCGGGTCCTCGCCCGATCCCAGGCCTCCGGCGAGCCGCCCGGCCCGCGCTCGTCGAGAGCGGTGAGCAGCTCCTCGCCGACGACCCGCAGCCGCTCGGCCTCCTCGGTGGCCCCGGGCGACATCGCCGCGTCGAGGATCGCCTCGGTGCGGCTCCAGCGTTCGTCGGGACCGGCCGGACCGGCGATGTCGACGTCGAGGCCCAGATGATCGCGGGCGGCTTCGAGATAGCCGCGCGGGCTCGGCGCGCTGTAGTTCTCCGTCGGCGCGTCGAAACCGTGGAAGGCCAGTCGTTCCGCCGCCGGACGGCCCTCGTTGTACTCCCGGATCCACACCACCAGGCGCCGGTTCTCCTCCCGCTCGCCCCACTCATGGGAGAAGCCCTCGCGCATGACCACGTCGAGCTCGCCGACACCGTGGCGGACGTGGTCGTCGACGGCCAGGGCGGCCACGCGGTCGATCTCCAGCGCGATCGAGCGGAAGCCGCGCTCGGCCAGCCGCGGCAGCAGGCCGTTGCGTATCCGGGCGAAGACCGGGTCTTGATGGGTCGGCTCGCCGAGGGCGAGGAGCTCGCAGGAACGGCCGACGTGGTCGAGAATCTCTCTTGTCATGTGTATGAAGCGTATCGTTGAAAGCTCGATTGATGCTTGGCAGGCATTCAGCAGCTAGAACTCCGGTAAAGTCTCAAAGCGATGAAAAACCTGCGGCCCGCCGTCCTCGCGCGCGAACACGGCATCTCGACCCAGGCGGTCCGCAACTACGAGCGCGACGGCTTCATCCCGCCCGCCGACCGCACACAAAGCGGCTACCGGATCTACACCGAGACCCACGCCGCCGCCCTCCGCGCGTTCCTCTCACTGATCACCGCCCACGGCCACGCCATCGGCGGCCGGATCATGGTCGCCGTCCATGACGGACGACTCGACGACGCCCTCGCCGCCATCGACCAGGGCCACGCCCAGCTGCGACGCGACCGGAGCACCCTCCACGCCGTCACCCAGGCCATCGGCGACCTGACCACCTACACCGCACCCTCGCACACCCCCACGCCACGCACCATCGGCGAACTCGCCCACCGCCTCGACCTCACCCCGGCGACCCTGCGCAACTGGGAGACCGCCGGGATCCTCGCGCCGGTACGGGACCCGGCCACCGGCTACCGCGTCTTCGGTGACGGCGACGTCCGCGACGCCGAGCTCGCCCACCTCCTCCGGCGCGGCGGCTACCCCCTCGACCACATCGCCACCGTCGTCGAGCAGGTCCGGACCGCGGGTGGCACCGACTCGCTGTCGGGCGCCCTCGACGACTGGAGGCGCAGGCTGACCGCGCGCGGCCTGGCCATGCTCGACGCCGCCGGACACCTCGGCCGCTACCTTCGCCTCGGCGAAACCCTTGCGCCGTAAGCGAAGTGCACTAACGTGTGCCCCGTCGTCGACGCCGGGAGGCAGCCCATGTGGAGATTCCTGACACGAGCCGTACTCACCCTGGTGTGCGCGGCATCGGCGGTGCTCGCCGCACCGGCGGCCGTCCAGGCGGCGTCGGTGACCCTCCATATGAGCCCGACAGGCAGTGACTCCGCCGACGGTGGTGCGGGCGCGCCCGTCCGATCCCTCACCCGCGTCAAGTCGCTGCTGGCCGGTAGCACCGCCACGACGGCGACGGTCGTCGTCGGGGCCGGCACCTACTACGAGACGGCGATGGTCAGCTGGAGCGGCGTTCCGCAGGACCTGCTGCTCTTTCGGCGGGAAGGGACGCAGCGGCCCGTCTTCGACGGCTCCCGCGTCACGGGCACGACCCGGTACTGGATGAACACCGCGGGAGGGCCGCGTCTGGACGTGCGCGAACTGACCGTGCGCAACTACCGCACCGGCGCGCTGCGGCTCGACACGAGCGGCAACACCGTGCGCAACATGATCTTCGAGCGGATCGGCAACAAGTACGTGCCCGACGGCTCCGGCTTCGCCGCGGTGCACCTGCTCGGATCCGACGACAACGCGATCGTCAACAACATCATGCGCGACCTGGAGAACACCGACTGCCCCGGCTGCGTCCACGGCGTCTACGCGGCCACCGGAAGCAGCCGCAACCTCCTGCGGGGCAACACGTTCAGTCGCGTCACGGGCGACCCCGTCCGGCTGCGCAACGGCACCGACGACAACCTCGTCGAAGACAACACCTTCACCGACTCCGGCCTGCCCGGAACCGACCGCGCCCTGATCACCTTCTGGCGATTCACCGCCGCCGAAACCTGCGGCACGGGCAACCGGGCCGTCGGCAACACCTATGACGGGCGTTTCCACACCGGGGCGAGCGGCCAGCGCATCATCGGCTCCGGCGCCGAGGACGGCCTGGCCAAGTGCTCCTCGGCACTCACCGGCAGCGGCAACGTGCTGTCGTGAACGGCCGGGCTACCCAAGCGTGCCGTCGACTTTCACCGGCTCGTTCTCACCGGCCGTCTTGCTCAGCCGGTCGCCGACCTCCAGGGTCCGCCACAGCCGGCCTTTGACGCGCACGTCCTTGAGCTGCCCGTCGGCCAGCTCGACCGAGACGTGGTGGTACATGTTCTGCCCGTCGGGTGAGGACCGCTCCTTCCCCGCGACCACGCCCGCCCAGGCCTCGTCCTTGTGCTTTCCGCGTCCGAACATCGCCCCTCCTCGTGATCATGCTGCCTCGCGAAGTGCGGGCGGGGCGGCGTGATCGTCGAAAACGCCGCGGCGGTCCTCACCGCCGGGCACGCGAAACGCGCGCGGGCGCTGCGGGCCCGGCGAGGTTGCTGACGGTCGTGCAAAAGCCAAAGGCGCGCGGGGACACGCCTCAGCCCAGGTTCGGCGCCTTCTCCGGCAGCGGCCGGGCGCCTTCGGGGCGCAGCCCGTCGAGGATGATCCCGAGGTACCTGCGCCACAGGTCGGGCGAGGCGTCCCGGACGTAACCCGCGACGTAGTTCGGGGCGCACATGAGCAGGAAGACGTCGGCGCCGGTGATGTCGTCGCGGACGGCGCCCTGCTCGCGGGCCCGGGCGACGAGGCGGTCGAGCGTGTCGAGCATGCGCGTGCGGACGCGCGTCACCTCCGTCATCGACTCGCTCGCCTCGGCGAGGAACGACAGGTCCCGCTCCTGACGCTGGCGCGCGGCGGCCGTGAGGAACTCCGCGAGTGCGGCACCGGCGTCGTCGCCGTCGATGAGGCGCTCGCCGAGGGCGTTGAGTTCGTCGATGCGGTCGGTGAGGATCGCCGCGATCAGGTCGTCCTTGGTGGCGAAGTGGCGGAAGACCGTGCCCTTGCCGACGCCCGCGCGGCGGGCGATGTCGGCGACGGAGGCGTCGAGGCCGTGTTCGGCGAACTCGTCGGCGGCCGCGGCCAGGAGCGAGCGCCGGTTGCGGGCGGCGTCGGCGCGGAGGGGGCGGGTCATGGGAGCCAGCGTAGCAAGTTGACCGTGCGGTCCGCTTAGTGCTAGCGTCCCGACGAACATGACCGCTCGGTCCGTTTCTGGAGGACGCAACATGAAGGCAGTCGTCGCACACGACTACGGCCCGCCCGAGACCTACACCCTCGCCGACATCCCGATCCCGGTCCCGGGGCCAGGACAGATCCTCGTACGCATCGCCGCCGCCTCGATCAACCCCGCCGACGTGCGCCTGCCCAGCGGCGACTTCCGCGAGAGCTTCCCGCTGCCGTTCCCACACGTGCCCGGCAACGACTTCGCCGGGACCGTCACCGCGCTCGGGCCCGGCGTGAGCGCCTGGCGCGTCGGCGACGAGATCTTCGGACAGGCCGTGCCGCGCGCGATCCGCGCCATGGCCGGGAGTTCGCGGCCGTCCCTGAGCACCGGATCGCTGGCCGAGTACGCGGTGTTCGAAGCCGACACGCCGTTCCTGGCGCACCGGCCCCAAGGCCTGAGCGTCGAAGACGCCGCGGCCCTGCCCACCGTCGGCCTGACCGCACGCGCCCTGATGGCCACGACACCGGTGGCAGCCGGTGAGACGGTGCTCGTCGTCGGGGCGACCGGAGGCGTCGGCACCGCGGTGGTCCCGCTGCTCGCCTCCGCCGGAGCCAAGGTGATCGCCACCGCGACCCCCGAGGACGCCGCGACGATGCTCGGCCTCGGCGCCGCCGAGACCATCGCCTACGGCGACTACCCCGGCGACGTCGACGTCGCCATGAACCTGACCCTCCCCGGCGACGAACTACGCGACCTGGCCGCCGCACTCCGCGCCGGCGGCCGCCTCACGACGATCACCTTCCCGGTGACCCAGCCCGACCAACTCGGCCGCGACGACGTCGAACTCACCTTCGTCCTCGACATGGAAGGGACCCTCGGCGGCATGGCGGAAGTCGCCGACGCCGCCGCCCGCGGCGACCTCAAGGCGACGATCGGCCGCCGCTACGGACTCGACGACGGCCCGCGGGCCGTCGTCGACTTCGCCCGGCGGCACTCGACGGGGAAGCTGGTGGTTCGGATGTGAGGGAACAAGTCGGTCCGCCGGGCCGCGCCCAGAATCCCCTGTCCAAGCGTCGAAGCAGACAGAATGGATTCCGACGCGATGAGGGGGGCCGATGATTCCAGCGAAGCGGGTATGCCGAACATCCTCGCGGATTCCGGGTCGCGAGCGTCCGACGCTCGGATCCGGTTTTCTCGTTGACGACCGGCACGTGGTGACCGCCGGACATTGCGTCGGCGCTGAAGGCGCGCAGGTCATGCTGTCCTTTCCGGGCTTAAAGGCCGCACCCGAGATCGCCGGCGTAGCCGTGTGGCGTGGTGCCTCGCCTGTGGACGGAGCCGTCATCCGGCTCGAAGAAGCGCTCCCAAGCATGTCCGATGTGGCCTGGGGACGCCTGGTGGGAAGCGAACCCGCCGTTCCGGCCGAGGCGGTGGGGTTTCCCGCCCTCAGCCGAGACCATCGTTCGCGCCACAGCCACCACCTCGACGCGCGTGTCCGCACGCTTTCCTGGCTCGGGCACGGCCATCTCGCGTTGATGCCGATCACCCCGCCTCCCGCGCCGCACGAGGGTTCAGGCTGGCGCGGCTACTCGGGAGCGGCGGTCTTCTGCGAAGGGATCTTCACAGGCGTCATCACCCAGGTCTCGTCCCGCTGGGAGGACCGGGAACTACTGGCGCTACCGGTGTCGGACCTGCTCGCCGACCGAGGGTTCGTCGACATCATCGGCGGTAGGCCGCGAATGCGGGACGTCGAGCTCGAACGCCTCCAAGTGCCCGACGTCACCGCGGTCTCCCCGGCGATGCTGCTCCGCGCTGATGTGGAGGCGACCGCGTTCCAGGCCGGCAGAGAACGCACCTTGGCGTCTCTTCGGGCCTGGGCGGAGACCGGTCCGCAACGCGCGGCGCAGCTGATCACCGCTCCCGGCGGCGCGGGGAAGTCGCGCCTGGCCCGCGAGCTCGGGCACCGGATGCGCACGGCGGGATGGGCGGTACTTCACCTGCGCGATGACCCGCGCCGGCCGGATGATCTCGATCGCCTGAGATCGGTCCGCATTCCGTTGCTGGTGGTCGTCGACTACGCCGAAACCCGTCGAAGGCAACTCGATCTATTGGCGGAATGCCTGCCCTCGGATGAACCCGTCCGGGTGCTGATGCTGGCGCGCGGTGATGATGGCTGGCGGGACGCCATGCGACCTGGCACGGGCCTCTTCAAAGCCGCGGAGGTCATGCGACTGGATCCGCTTTATGGAGGAGGCCCCCACACGTACGATGTCGCGGAAGTGATGGCCACGGAATACGCCAAGGAGCTGAAAGGGCTCGACCCCACATTCGATCTCCAGGGCCGGGATCCGCGCCGCCTGGTGTCCTCGCCACACGGATCACCCGACTTTCGGGACGCCCTCGGGTTGCACATGCACGTTCTGGGAACACTGCTCGACCACGCCGCCGGAGCCGATCCGGGCGCCGGACTCGCGGCCGAGGGACGGATCCTCGACCACGAGGGCAGGTACTGGAGCGATACCGCGAGGGAACACGGACTCAACCTCACCATTGACACCATGCGTTCGGCCGTCGCGGCGGCGTCGCTCGTTCCCGCCGACGGAATCGACGCCGCGCGATCCGTCCTCGCCACCGTGCCCGGGCTGCGCGACCTTCGGGAAGATGAACGCCTCAAGGCGGCGAACTGGCTGCGGGACCTGTACCCCGGCGGAACCCACTGGTGGGGTTCCCTGCAACCCGACCGGCTCGCCGAATGGCTGTTCGGGGAACGAAACAGGAGCCGGCCCGACGTTCTCCCACTGGTGTTCCGCTCGGCCTCGACACAGGGCGGCCCCATCGAGCGTTACGAGCTGATGCGGAAGTTTCGCGCGATCGACCGGCGGTGCGCAGACCTGGCCGACGAGGCGCTGGACCTGCTCCGCCGCGAACTCCGCGACGAACCCCACCCCGACCAGGAACGGCTGGAGCTCCGAGGAAGCCTGCTGGCCGAGCAGGCGAGGCGTCACGCGAAACGCGGTGAGCTCGACCGCGCCGTCGAAGTAAAGGCCGAACTCGTCGACGTCGCCCGGCTGACCAGCGCACTCGACCCAAGATTCCGCCCGCGGCTGCTCGAAGAGTTGCGTGCCCTGGCCATCTGGGCACGACCGGACGAGGCGGAGACCGCCAAGCTCTTCACCACGCCCATGAGCCCGTCGCAGACGGCCGTGGTGTTCAGGGAACTCCACACGATCAAGCCGATGCACAACAGGCCGACTCTGGATCCACCGACCGAACATCGGCGCACCCTCGCGGTCCAGGCCGTACGCGAATGGATCAGTCGGACCGCCGCGCTCGACGGTGAGTCCGATCGCGGGCGGGTGCGCATCGAGATGGGGATGGCATGGCTGAACGTCTTGGAGGACGCGGTGCACATCCCACGGCTCCACGATGCGCGGCCGAAGATCTCAGAACATGTAGCGTCCGGCGGCGCGCGAGTGATCGCCACGGGCCGAGCCCTCGACGTCTATACGGGACCGATGTTGCGCGATTCGGTGAAGGCGGCGCTGAGCAAGACCGACGGCAGGCTGATCATCGACATGACCTTGACGCGCTTCATCGATTCCACCGGGCTCGGGGTGCTGATCGGCAGCCAGAGACGTGCTCGTGAAGCCCATGTCGCGCTGATCGTCGTCTGCTCCTACGAGCGCATCCTGTTCCTGATGCGCATCACCGGAACCAACCAGGTCCTCGATATTGTTCCGGACATCGACGCCGCCCATCGCCGATTGTCGTGATCGGCACGCCCGCCGACCCGCTCTCTTGGAGGCGGGCCGGCGGGGTGGCGACAACCGTTCCCCCCGGCCTCAATCCATGAAGTTCGGCACGATCCGCGCCCGGTAGATCCGCGCGCCCTTCCGCGTCCGGTTCCCGCCGGCCGAGAAGCGCACCGTCGGGCTCGCCCACCAGTGCGGGTCCTTCGGGTTCTCCGCCCGCTTCTGCGTCCACATGAGCTGGCCGGAGGAGTGCCGCACGAAGGAGTTGACGCCGTTGAGCTCGCCGATCGCGCCGGGGAACTTCACATAGGTCCGCGACGCCTTGTCGAAGTGCATGACGGTGCCGCTGTTGGTGAGGGTGAGTTTGCCCTTGTCGGCCTGGTCCTGGTGGAGGTCGTGGCCGTTGGTCTTGACCGTCACGTCGTTCTTCCACTTGACCAGCCGCGTGCCCCGGCCGCTTCCGGTGACCCGGTACGACGACAGTTTCGTGCCCCCGTAGGCCCACAGGACCTTGTAGTCGGGGTCCCACCACACGGTGTGGGCGTCGACGTGCTTGTAGGAGTGGACGTAGGCGAGCGTCTTCGGGCCCTGGCCCGCCTTGGGGGCGTAGAGCGTGAGCTTGTCCGAGCGTGAGGCGGCGACGACGACCGCGCCGGTGCCGGGCAGGTACTCGATACCGTGGTTGTGCGGTCCGGCGTTGACCGACCAGATCACGTCGCCGAGCCCGGCGGCGGGCTTGTCCTTCTTGACGTTGATCATCGCGGCCTTGCCCTTGCGGGACGCGACGAGGGCGACCCAGCCGTAGGTCGGGATCTGCCGGAAGCGGACCTCCATCATCTCGGCCCAGCCGGCGCTCTTGCCCGGGCTGAAGCTCCAGTGCACGCGCCCGGTGTCGAAGTTCGCCGTCCGGTCGAGTACGCGGATCTTGTTGGCGGCGACGTCGGTGATCGCCACGCGGAAGTTCACCGCGGCGGCCCCCGTCTCCTCGGCCCCTGCGCCGGCCGGGACCAGCAGACCTCCCAGCGGAGCGGCCGCTCCGGCCGCGATCACCCCGCGCAGCAGTGCCCTTCGGTGCATCCTGCCACCTCCCCTGTCGTATGCGGATGGCTTGCAGGTAGGTAGATGCGGCTTCGGGCCCGCGGGGTTCACGCTCCCCGCGCGATATTTCCGGCGGGGCTGGACCGAGGGGAGATCCACCTCTACCATTAGGAAACCTTCAAGCAAGTTTCCGGCAGAGAAGGAGTTCCCATGTCCGTCCGAAGAGGAGTGCGCACCGCCTTAGCGGCGCTCGCGGGCGTCGCCACGGCCGTCGTGTTCACGTTCGCCAGTGCGGGACCGGCCTCGGCCCACGGTTACACCAACGGCCCGGTCAGCCGCCAGTTGCAGTGTTCGACCGGCGCGGTCGCCAACTGCGGCCCGATCCAGTACGAACCCCAGAGCGTCGAGGGCCCGAAGGGCTTCCCCGCCGCCGGTCCGGCCGACGGCCAGATCTGCGCCGGCGGCAACAGCGGCTTCGCGCCACTGGACAACCCGCGCGGCGGCGCGTGGCCCGCGCAGACCGTGCAGGCCGGCCAGCAGTACACCTTCAGCTGGCACTTCACCGCCGCCCACCGCACCACCAAGTTCGAGTACTTCATCACCAACAGCAGCTACAACCCGCTGAACCCGCTCACCCGCGCGCAGCTCGACCTGGTGCCCTTCGCCAAGGTCGACTACGGCGGCGCGCAGCCCCCGTTCGACTACAGCCACACCGGCACGCTCCCGACCGGCAAGACCGGCCGGCACCTGATCGTCGCGGTGTGGACGGTCCACGACACGGCCAACGCCTTCTACTCGTGCTCCGACGTGGTCTTCGGCAGTTCCCCCGGTGACCCCGACCCGGGCGACCCCGACCCGGGCACCTGCTCGGGCCTGCCCGTGTGGAGCTCCGGCGCGACCTACAACGGCGGTGCCGAGGTCGGCCACGGCGGCCAGAAGTGGCGCGCCAAGTGGTGGACGCAGGGCGAGGAGCCCGGCAAGACCGGCGAGTGGGGCGTGTGGCAGGCGCTCGGCGCCTGTTGATCCCCGGATGAACCATGAGGGGCGGTACGGGCTGTACCGCCCCTCACTCACGTCCGGTGCGGGCCAGGAGCCACAGCAGGTAGGGCGCGCCGACGATCGCGGTCACCACGCCCACCGGGAACGCCGTCGAGGCCACGGCGTGCTGTGCCACGAGGTCGGCGGCCGACAGCACCAGCGCGCCGACGAGCGCGGCCGGGACCAGCGCGGTGTGACCGCCCGGGCCGGTGAGGCGCCGGGCGATCGGGCCGGACACGAAGGCGACGAACGCGACCGGGCCGACGGCGGCGGTCGCCACGGCCGCGAGGGCCACCGCGATGGCGATCAGGCCGAGCCGGGCGCGTTCGACGGGCACGCCGATGCCGCGTGCCGCCTCGTCGCTCATGCGCAGGGCCCGCAGCCACCGGGTGGCCGGGAGCGCCAGGGCGAAGAGGACCGCGAGCGCGGGGGCGAGGATCCGCACGGTCGCCCAGGTCTTGGCGTTGAGGCTGCCGGTCAGCCACACCAAGGCGTCGCGCGCGTCGTAGACGTCGGCGCGGGTCATGGTGAAGGAGACGATCCCGGTGAGCATCGCCGCCATGGCGATCCCGATGACGACCAGGCGCCCGCCGGTGACCCCGTCGCGCCAGGCGAGCAGGTAGATGGAGGCCGCCGTGGCCAGGGCGCCGACGAGGGCCGCGGCCGACACCGCCACGCCGCTCCAGCCGAACAGCAACAGCGCGACGACCGCCGCGGCCCCGGCGCCCGCGGTGACACCGATGATGTCGGGGCTGGCGAGGGGATTGCGCACGAGACTCTGGAAGATCGCGCCGGACATGCCGAAGGCCGCCCCGGCGAGGACGGCGACGAGCGCCCGCGGCAGCCGCAGTTCGTTGACGATGTAGGCGCTGCCGCCGTCGTCGAGGCCGAGCAGGGCGTTGACCACGTCGGCGGCGGGGATGTCGATCTCGCCGAGCGACAGGGAGTAGACGGCGATGGCCGCGACCGCCACGGCCAGTCCACACGCGACGGTCACGACGCGCGCGAGGGTGCGGCGGCGCAGTCGCCGCACGACGCTCACGCGGCCGCCGCCCGTCGGCGGCGCATCAGCGCGATGAGGAAGGGCGCGCCGATGAAGGACAGCACGATCCCGGCCTGCACCTCGCCGGGTGGTGCCATGACCCGGCCGAGTACGTCGGAGGCCAGCAGCAGGACCGGCGCGAGCAGCATCGAGTAGGGCAGGATCCAGCGGTGGTCGGGTCCGGTGAACTGCCGCGCGATGTGCGGCACGAGGAGCCCGACGAACCAGATCGGCCCGGCGATGGCGGTCGCGGCGCCGCAGAGCACGACCGCGGCGGCGGCCGCGGTGACGCGCGCGAGGTGGACGCGCTGGCCGAGTCCGCGCGCGACCTCCTCGCCGAGCGAGAGGGTGTTGAGCAGCCGTCCGGTGAGCAGGGCCGCCACGGCGCCGGCCAGTACGAAGGGCGCGACCTGGGCGATGAGGTCCCAGCGGCGGCCCGCCAGGGATCCGACCGTCCAGAAGCGGTACTGGTTGAACGTCGTGGCGTCGGTGAGCAGGACGGCGGTGGTGATCGAGATGAGCGCGGCCCCGATCGCCGCGCCGGCGAGCAGGAGCTTGACGGGCGTGGCGCCGTCGCGGCCGAAGGAGGCCACGCCGTAGACGAGGACGGCGACGAGCGTCGCGCCGGCGAAGCCGAACCAGATGTACCCGGCGGCGGTGGTGATCCCGAAGACGTTGATGGCGACGACCACGGCCAGGGAGGCTCCGGCGTTGACGCCGAGGAGGCCGGGGTCGGCGAGCGGGTTGCGGGTGACTCCCTGCATGATCGCCCCGGCCAGGCCGAGGGCCACGCCGACCAGCAGCCCGGCGGCCAGTCGCGGGAGCCGCCCGGCGACGATCTGGTGGGCGGTGTCATCGGAGTGGAGGTCGCGGAGGGCGTCGGCGACCGTCGCGAGTGGAACGGACTGGGCGCCGACGGCGACGCTGAGCACCGACACGGTGAGCAGGGCGGCGAACAGGGCCGCGAGTCCGATGAGAAGTCCCCGGCGCGACCGTCTCGATGTCGCCGTGGTGACGGGTCGCGCCGGGTCGAGCGTGCGGCTCACGGTCAGGCCGCGGCGGCGGTGTCGAGGTGCGGCCGCAGTTGTGTGAGCGAGTAGGGCAGTGACAGGGGTGAGGGCGTGTTGAGGCCGACGATGGTCGGGTAGTCGAGCAGCGCGACGGTGCCGGGCAGCTCGCCGAAGCCCGGGATGTCGGCGAGGTCGCTCTCGTCGCCACCGTTGATGAGGAAGGCGAGGAGGTCGCCGCGCAGGAGGTCGATGCGCTCGGTGCTCAGCTGGATCCGCGCGTCGCCGGTGCGTTCGCCCTCGGCCTTGACCTCGGGGAGGAGTGTCATGCCGAGCTGCTGGAAGAACAGGCTGGAGCCGTCCTGTTCGTCGGCGACGACGGTGAGCCCGTCGCCGACGACGTACTGGGCGAGCACGAAGGTCTTGCCGGCGAGGCCGGGCAGTTCGGCCGCTGTCGCGGCGACCTGTCCCTCGACGGTGGAGACGACCTGCGTGGCCTGTTCGGTCTTGTCGAGGATCTTTCCGGCGGTGCCGACGAGTTCCTGCCAGGGGATGACGGTGTCGGCGTCGGGCGGGCCGGCGATGGTGGGGACACGGGCCGAGAGCAGGTCGTAGGTCGCCTGGTCGGTGAGGGAGAAGGAGGCCACGACGAGGTCGGGGTCGAGGGCGAGGATCTGCTCGACCGGGACTCCGTCGGTCAGCGACAGCGCGGTCGCGCCCTCCGGGATGGTCTCCCACGGAACGCCGGTCTCGGGCATGAGGGTGTCGACGGAGTAGCCGACGGGCTCGACGCCCATCGACAACATCACGTCGGTCCACTGGAGATCGATCGTGACGATGCGCTCGGGGACCGTGTCGAGGGTGGTGGTGCCGAAGCGGTGCTCGACGGAGACGGGGGCGGGGAGCTTCCTGGCGTCCTCGTCGGAGGCCTGCCCGGCGGCGCCGCAGGCGGTCGTGACCAGCAGGGACGTCGCGCCGAAGGCGGCGAGGAGAAGGCGATGGGGGCGTCGCATTAGGTTAGCGTAACCTAAGTCCTAGATCGGCTTTCGTGGCCTGTCAACGCATCGAGACCTCGAAACGCGCCAGTCCCGGCCCGTCGGCGCGCGACACCGCGAGCACGTCGGCGACCACCTCGACCTCCGCGCGGGCACCGGCCATGGTGGACACCTTCCGCACCGAGGTCACACCCTCGCCCGGCGATCCGGGCGGACCGTCCACGGTGACCACGACCTCGTGCTCGCCCGGCGGCACCGCCAGCGAGCAGCGCGTCCATCCCGCGCGCACCGGGTTCCCGTCGACGCTGACCGTCGGTTCGGGAATCCAGGCCCGGTACCGCGGCGGCCGTGGCTCACCGATCGTGCGCGCCCGCCACCACCGCCACGGGCCGAGACGGCCACCGGCGAGCGCACGGAGATCCTCGCGTGGCAGGCGTTCCAGCTCGTAACGCAACCAGAGATCGATCAGCGACCAGCCCGCCGGCGGTTCGACGGCGGCGGGGAAGTCCTGGTCGCGGACCAGGAGCGCCGGCGGTGCCGGTACCGGCACCGCCGGGCGCGACTCCTTGCGCATCTCGGTGACGACCCGCACGGTCACGTAGGCGACGAACGCGATCCCGGCGACGATCGCGAGCGCGACGCCGATGACGCCCCACATGTCCCCGGCCGGTGACGCGCCGCTGAGAATCGACCACTCCAGTGCCGTGAACAGGGCCAGCAGCGCCGCGACGATCAGCGCCGTCCAGGAGAACCCGCTCCAGCCCTTCTCGACGACGAACTCCACACCGGTCGCCGACGCGTCGGGCTTGTGGTGATCGTGGGCGCCGTTGCTCAGCAGGGACGCGTGACGCAGCACCGTGACCGCGCCCGCCTCGACGTCCACTTCCCGGTAGGAGCGCGAGTGACTGGTGCCGACGGCGATCAGGTGCCTGCCCGCGGGCAGCTCCACGCGCGTCTCGCCCCAGCCCCACGACACCGGCGTCCCGTCGGCGTACACGACAGGCGCGAGGGGCCGCGACACCCGCCAGTCGAGGTCGATGTCGCGCACCAGGCGGCCGCGATGGCCGGTGCGGACGACGACCGCCCCGCGCGAGGAGTCGGGCAGATCGCGCGAGACGCGACGGCCCGCGCTCGCCTGATGCGGCGAGTCGGGATGGAGCCGGGCGGACCAGGCGCGAAACGGCGGGTACATGCGGCGGAGTCGTATCCGGCGCAGGCCCGGCACGAAGGGCGCGAGCAGTAAGGCGGCGATGAGGACGCCGCCGGTACCGATGACGATCAGCTGGGTGGCGTCCATGTCGTGTCCCCCATGTTCCTTGCCGCGCGGTGGTCTCCGGTCGCGGCGACGATGCACGCGAGGATAGGGCCTGCGCGCCCGGTGTGGTGGGGCGCGGTCGGTCAGAGGTCGAGCCGGACGACCGCCCGCGTCGGTGAGGGCCTGGCCACTTCGGTGAATCCGGCCTCGGTGAACAGGGTGAGGGGGCCGTGGAAGAGTTCGGCGGCCGACACCGAGGTGCGGACCGAGGCGTCGACGGCGTAGGCCTCGACCGTGGTGGCCTTCTGGGCGCGGGCCAGTGCGATCGCGCCGGTGAGGAGGGCGCCGGCGATGCCTTGGCGGCGGTGTCCGACCTTGACGACGAAGCAGGTCACCGACCAGATCCCGGCGACCTCGCCGGCGCTCAGGCGGGAGGCCAGCAGCCGTGGCTGGTCGCGCTTGGGGCCGACGGCGCACCAGCCCACCGGCTCGTCGTCGCGGTAGGCGAGGACGCCCGGGGGAGTGGGGGAGGATTCGACCTGCTCGCACAGGGCCGCCTTGTTCTCCGCCTTGGTGGCGTCGTGCCACGCCTGCCCCCGCAGTCGGAAGAACTGGCACCAGCACGATGCGGGATCCCCGCGGGTGCCCATCACCGTGACCACATCCGGCCAAAGCCCGGCCACCGCGGGTTCGACGCGGACGGTCTGCTCCGACTTCGCGCCGCTCATGCCCCAGAGGCTAACAGGCAACCATGCCTTGAGGAGTTAGAGTCGGGCCGGGCGGGGACACGAGACGGCCCCGGCCGCAAAGGACCGGGGCCGTGTGCGCTACACGGTCGTCAGCGAGCCGAGGTCGTCGACGCCTTCAGGAAGTCGCGGTTGAGCTGGCCGATGGCGGTCAGCGGGATGCCCTTCGGGCAGACCGCGGTGCACTCACCGGTGTTGGTGCAGCCGCCGAAACCGGCGTCGTCGTGGGCCTCGACCATGTTCAGCACCCGCTCACGACGCTCCGGCTGCCCCTGCGGGAGCAGGCCGAGGTGCGTGACCTTCGCGGCGGTGAACAGCATCCCCGAACCGTTCGGGCAGGCCGCGACGCAAGCACCGCAGCCGATGCAGGTCGCCGCTTCGAAGGCGGCGTCGGCGTCGGCCTTCGGCACGGGCGCGGCGTGGGCGTCGGGCGCGGTGCCCGTCGCCGCCGAGATGTACCCGCCGGCCTGGATGATCTTGTCGAAGGCGGTGCGGTCCACCACGAGGTCCTTGACCACGGGGAAGGCTCGCGCGCGCCACGGCTCGATGTCGATGGTGTCGCCGTCGGCGAAGTGCCGCATGTGCAGCTGGCACGTCGTCGTCGCTCGCTCCGGACCGTGCGCCGCCCCGTTGATCATCAGGCTGCACATGCCGCAGATGCCTTCACGGCAGTCGTGGTCGAAGGCGACCGGCTCGTCACCGTCGAGCGTGAGCCGCTCGTTGAGCATGTCCAGCATCTCCAGGAAGGACATGTCCGGCGACACGTCCTCGACCCGGTACTTCACCATGCGCCCCTTGTCGGCGGGGCCGGTCTGGCGCCAGATGCGCAAGGTCAGGTTCACTTGTAGCTCCGCTGGCTGAGGTGGACGTACTCGAAGTTCAGCTCTTCCTTGTGCAGCACCGGAGGGGCCTCCGAACCCGACCACTCCCAGGCGGCGACGTAGCTGAAGTTCTCGTCGTCGCGCAGCGCCTCGCCCTCGGGGGTCTGGCTCTCGCCCCGGAAGTGCCCGCCGCACGACTCGGTGCGGTGCAGGGCGTCGACGCACATCAGCTCGGCCAGCTCGAAGAAGTCGGCGACCCGCCCGGCCTTCTCCAGGGCCTGGTTGAGGTCGTCGGCCGAACCGGGGACCTTCACCCGGCGCCAGAACTCGTCACGCAGCCCGCGGATCAGTTCGATGGCCTTGCGCAGGCCCTCGTCGGTGCGCTCCATGCCGCAGTAGTCCCACATGATCCGGCCGAGCTCGCGGTGGAAGGAGTCGACCGTGCGGTCGCCGTCGATGTTCAGCAGACGCGCCACCCGCCGCTCCACGGCGAAGCGGGCCTCCACGGCCGCCGGGTGGTCGGCCCCGACCGGCTCCAGCTTGCTGTTCTCCGCCAGGTAGCCGCTGATCGTGTTGGGGAGCACGAAGTAGCCGTCGGCGAGACCCTGCATGAGCGCCGAGGCGCCCAGGCGGTTGGCGCCGTGGTCGGAGAAGTTCGCCTCACCGGTCACGAACAGGCCCGGGATCGTCGACTGCAGGTCGTAGTCGACCCACAGCCCGCCCATCGTGTAGTGCACGGCCGGGTAGATGCGCATCGGCACCTCGTTGGGGTCCTCCCCGGTGATGCGCTCGTACATCTCGAAGAGGTTGCCGTACTTCGCCGAGACCGCGTCCTTGCCCAGACGCTCGATGGCGTCGGCGAAGTCCAGGTAGACGCCGAGCCCACCGGGACCGACACCGCGACCCTCGTCGCAGACGTTCTTGGCGGCACGGGAGGCGATGTCGCGGGGGACCAGGTTGCCGAAGGACGGGTAGATGCGCTCCAGGTAGTAGTCGCGCTCGCCCTCGGGGATGTCGCCGGGCTTGCGGGGGTCGCCCTTCTCCTTGGGCACCCACACGCGGCCGTCGTTGCGCAGCGACTCCGACATCAGCGTCAGCTTCGACTGGTGATCCCCGGACTGCGGGATGCACGTCGGGTGGATCTGCGTGAAGCACGGGTTGGCGAACAGCGCGCCCTTACGGTGCGCGCGCCAGGTCGCCGTGACGTTGCAGCCCTTGGCGTTGGTCGACAGGAAGAACACGTTGCCGTAGCCGCCGGAGGCCAGCACGACGGCGTCGGCGAAGTCGGTGGCGATCTCGCCGGTGACCAGGTCGCGGACGACGATGCCGCGGGCACGGCCGTCGACGACGATCAGGTCGAGCATCTCGTGGCGGGCGTGCATCTCGACCGTCCCGGCGGCGACCTGGCGCTCCAGGGCCTGGTAGGCACCGAGGAGGAGCTGCTGGCCGGTCTGGCCGCGCGCGTAGAAGGTCCGCGACACCTGCGCGCCGCCGAAGGAGCGGTTGTCGAGCAGGCCACCGTACTCGCGAGCGAAGGGGACGCCCTGCGCGACGCACTGGTCGATGATCTCGACCGAGACCTGGGCGAGCCGGTACACGTTCGACTCCCGCGAGCGGAAGTCGCCGCCCTTGACGGTGTCGTAGAAGAGCCGCTGGATGGAGTCGCCGTCGTTGCGGTAGTTCTTGGCGGCGTTGATCCCGCCCTGCGCGGCGATCGAGTGCGCCCGGCGCGGGCTGTCCTGGTAGCAGTAGGACTTCACGTGGTACCCGGCCTCGCCGAGTGTGGCGGCGGCCGCGCCTCCGGCCAGGCCCGTGCCCACGACGATGATCGTGCGCTTGCGGCGGTTGGCCGGGTTGACCAGCTTCGACTCGAAGCGGTGGCGGTCCCAGCGGGTCTCGATGGGGCCGTCGGGGGCCTTGGTGTCGGCGACCGGGTCGCCTTCTACGTACAGGGTCACTGGATCACTCCCGTCGTGACGGCGATGGGTACGGACAGGAAGCCGGCGGCGATGACCACCGCGACGGCCAGCGCGAAGAACCTCGCGCGGCGCTCACCCGACTGGGTGTGCTGCCCGAGGGTGCGCAGCGCGCTGAACACGCCGTGCCGGAGATGGAACGCCAAGGCCACGACGGCCAGCACGTAGAAGAGGGTCACGTACCAGCGTTCGGGTGCGAAGTCGGCGACCACGTTGGCGTGCGGGTGCGCCCTGTCGCCGACCGGGTTGAGATGTCCCGTGGTCAGGTCGAGGATGTGGTAGACGACGAAGAGCACGATGATCACGCCACCCCAGCGCATGGTCCGGGCGGCGTAGCTGCCCTTGACCGGGCGCCGGTGGGCGTACTTGACCGGGCGGGCGGCGCGGGCGCGCAGCGCCAGCGAGGTCGCCGACCAGATGTGGGCGATCACGGCGACGAGCAGTCCCACGCGCTGGATCCACAGGAACCAGGTCTCGGGGAGCACCGGCATGCCGATCGTGCGCAGCCAGTGCGCGTAGTGGTCGAAGTCCTCGGCGCCCACGAAGATCTTGAGGTTGCCCAGCATGTGCAGCAGCAGGAACAGCACCATGGCGACACCTGTCACCGCCATGACGGCCTTCTTGCCGACCGTCGAGCGGGTCACGCGGCGGGTAGCTAGATCCATAAGGCTGAGGCTAGGAGGACCCGATTCATTCGTCCAATGCTCGTTTTTTCCTTTGGCGATAGCTATAAGCTATGAAGGTGCAGATCCAGCACCTCAGATATTTCGTTAGCGCAGCTGAACACCGACATTTCACCCGCGCCGCCGCCGACCTCGGCGTCGCCCAGCCGACCCTCAGTAAGCAGATTCACACCCTCGAAGAGGACCTCGGGGCCCCGCTCTTCCACCGCGAGCGCGGTGGCGTCGCACTCACCCCGGCCGGGGAGATCCTGCTGCCCATCGCCCGCCGCATCCTCGCCGACGCCGACACCGCCCGCCGCGAAGTGCAGGAACTCGTCGGCCTGCGACGCGGACGAGTCCGCCTCGGCGCCACCCCGAGCCTCGCCGCCTCCCTGGTCCCACCCGTGCTGCGCCGCTTCCGCGCCGCCCACCCCGGCGTCGAACTGCACGTCGAACAGAGCGGCTCCCAGGACCTCGTGCGCCACCTCACCGGCGGCGAACTCGACCTCGCCCTGATCATCCTCCCCGAGCAGGGCACCGACCCCGCCCTGCTCGCCGAACCGATCCTCCGCGAAAGCCTCGTCGTGGTATCCGCGGGCGAAGAGGAGATCCGCGGACCCCTGCGCATCGCCGACCTCCTCGACCGGCCCCTCGTCATGTTCCGCAAGGGCTACGACCTGCGCGACGCCACCCTGGAGGCCTGCCGCCGCGAAGGCTTCGAACCCCGCTTCGTCGTCGAAGGCGGCGAGATGGACACCGTCCTCGGCTTCGTCGAGGCCGAACTCGGCGTCGCCGTCGTCCCCGGCATGGTCCTCGCCGGCCGACCCCGCCTGCGCGCCACACCCCTGGCACCACCCGGCATCGGCCGGACCGTCGCGCTCGCCCACCGCCGCGAATCGCCGCTCAGCCACGCCGCCGCCGCGCTGCGTGCGACCCTGCTGGCCCACGTCGCCGAGGCCGAACCGCTCTCGGGCGTCTCCCGGGATCCGAGCGTGTTCCGGGAGAACCGCTGAGTCCGTTTTGTCACAGCCGGCCACTAGCCTGAATCCGACCACCGAACCACGCTCCGACCACGAAGGAGACCGTCGATGAGCTCTGGAGGATTCGCCGCCCACCGCCTCGGCCGCATCGAAGAGGCGGTGACCGGACACGTTGAGAAAGGCGGTGTCCCCGGCGCCGCCTGGATCGTCAGCCGCGGCGGCGAGACCCACCACGGCGCCGTCGGCTCACCCGTGATCGGCGGCGAACCACTCGGCCTCGACGCGATCTTCCGCATCGCCTCGATGAGCAAGCCCGTCACCGCGGTCGCCGCGCTCATCCTCGTCGAGGAGTGCCGCATCCGCCTCGACGACCCGGTCGACGAACTCCTGCCCGAGCTCGCCGAGCGGAAGGTGCTGCGGAGCCTCACGTCGCCGCTGAGCGACACCGTCCCGGCCTCGCGGCCGGTGACCGTGCGGGACCTGCTGACCTTCACCTTCGGTTTCGGGGCGCTGTTCGCCGCGCCCGGCACCTACCCGATCCTCGACGCCGCGAGCGGTCTCGGCGTGGCCGTCGGGCCCCCGAAGCTCGGGTCCGTGCCCGAGCCGGGCGAGTGGATGCGGCGGCTGGGCACCCTCCCGCTGATGCACCAGCCGGGCGAGAAGTGGATGTACCACTCGGGCAGCGCGGTTCTCGGCGTGCTGATCGCCCGGGCCTCCGGACAGCCGTTCGCGGAGTTCCTGAACGAGCGGATCTTCACCCCGCTGGGCATGAAGGACACCGGCTTCCACGTGCCGGCGGAGCGGCGGGACCGGCTGACCGGCGTCTACTGGGAGGACCCGGAGGGCGGCGGTCTGACCCTCTACGATGACCCGGCCGACAGCAAGTGGGCCGAGCCGGCCGTCTTCCCCGACGGTGGCGGTGATCTGGTGTCGACCGTGGAGGACTTCGGTGCCTTCGCGCGGATGCTCCTCGCCGGCGGCCGCCCGCTGCTCGGCCGGACCTCCGTGGCGGACATGACCCAAAACCACCTGACACCCGAACAGGCCGCCGGGGACTTCATCCTCGAAGCCGGATACGGCTGGGGCTACGGCGTCGCGGTCGCGACGAGACGGCTCGGCCCGACGGTCTCGGAGGGACAGTACGGCTGGGACGGCGGGCTCGGCACCTCCTGGAAGAACGACCCGCGCGAACGGCTGACCGGGGTCCTGCTCACCAATCGCATGTTCAGTTCGTCGAGCGCCCCACCGGTCGTCTCGGACTTCTGGACCTCGGTGTACCAGGCGCTCGACGACTAGAAGGCCCGTGTCTCAGGCCTTCCGGGGCACGGCGGGGGTGTAGGAGCCCGTGTCGATGCCCCAGGAGGAGACCCAGTCGGGGACCACCTCGACCCATTGCGGACCGAACTCGGGGCCGAAGGCCTCGCCGCCCTGGGTGTGGACCACCGCGGTGCCCTTGACGCTGATGCCGCGTGGGGCGTAGTCGGGATCGGTGACCACGTCGTCGATCACGAACGCGGCACGCGGGTTGGCGGCGACGTGGCGGACGTAGAGGCGCTGCTGGCCGCGTCCCTCCAGCGGGCCCTGCCCGATGCGGAAGGAACCGTTCGCGGTGTCGAAGTGGTAGAGGGTGGGCACGACGTGCGGTGTGCCGCCCGCGCCGACGGTGGCGAGGCGGCCGAGCCGGTGGGCGCCCAGGTAGGCGAGTTCGGCGTCGGTGAACAGGGTTGCCATGGTCACTCCGATGTGGACGGTGAACGAATGGGGGCAACCTAGCCAAAGCGCGGCCGCGCCACTGCCGCACGGAACAAAAGGGACACTGATCGGACGGCTCGGCGGCGGGACGTCGGTGGCTCGACCCCACCCGCCCTCGGCACCGCGACCCCACCCGCCCTCTGGGCCGACCTGCGGAACCGTGGCCGGGTCGACCAACGTGCCCTCGCCGAGGCGACGTCGTAGACTGCTCGGTCCGGACGACGCGCACGCGCGAAATCACCAACCGTTACGATCTAGGCAGTCCTACGGCCTTGCTGTGGACGCCTTTCAGCCCCAGGAAGGAACCACACATCATGCCGCACCAGACGACGCCGTCCACCGGTCCGTACACCTACTACGTGGCCTTCTTCGTCGAGGTCGCCGGTCCTGTGGTGGACCCGGCCCGCCCGTGGCGGCTCCAGTCGACGACGACGCAGACCGAAGGCCCCATCGCGACTCCGGCCGATGTTGACCTGCTGGCCGCGCAACTGCGCCGCGCCAACCCCGACGCCGTCACCTTGACGATCCTGTCGTGGCAGCCGCTCGACATCCCCAGCGTCGACCCGGAGTAGCGGTGTCTCAGTAGGACACCGGGTCGCGCACCAGCGGGCAGGTCATGCAGTGGCCCCCGCCGCGCCCGCGCCCGAGTTCGGCACCGACGATCGTGATGACCTCGATCCCGGCCTTGCGCAGGAGCGTGTTCGTCAGCGTGTTGCGGTCGTAGGTGAAGACCACGCCCGGCTCGACCGCGACGGCGTTGTTGCCGCTGTCCCACTGCTGGCGTTCGCTCGCGTAGGCGTCGCCGCCGGTCTCGATGATCCGCAGCTTCGGCAGGCCGAGCGCGCCCGCCACGACGTCGGTGAAGCGGCTGTCGCCCTCGTCGACGATGTCGAGGCCCGGTGCCTTGTCCGATGGCAGCAGCGTGAAGGAGTGGATGCCGTCGACGATCGCCGGATAGAGCGTCACCACATCGCGGTCGGCGAAGGTGAAGACCGTGTCGAGGTGCATCGCCGCCCGCAGTTTCGGCATCCCGGCCACGATGACGCGCTCGGCGGCGCCTTCGGCGAACAGGGCCGCGGCCACCTGGGTGATCGCCTGCCGCGACGTCCGCTCGCTCATGCCCATGAGCACCACGCCGTTGCCGACGGGCATGATGTCGCCGCCTTCGAAGGTCGCCTGTCCCCAGTCGCGTTCGGGGTCGCCCCACCAGATCCGGCTGCCGGTGTAGTCGGGGTGGAACCGGTAGACCGCCTTCATCAGCAGGGTCTCGCCGTGCCGGGCGGGCCAGTACAGGGGATTGAGCGTGAGGCCGCCGTACAGCCAGCAGGTCGTGTCGCGGGTGTAGAGGGTGTTCGGGAGCGGCGGCATGAGGTACTCGCGGATGCCGGTGCCCTCGCGGGCGAGCGCGATGTACGGGGGCCGGAACTCCTCGGGCAGGTCGCCGGTGGCGAGGCCGCCGATGAGGTACTCGGCGAGCTTCTGCGGATCCAGGGTCTCAAGGAACTCGCGGGTGGGTTCGACGAGGCCGACGCCGACCTCGTCGGCCACGATCTTGCGATCGAGGAGCCAGTCGCGGGCGCCGGCCACGCGCAGGGTGTCGGCGAGCAGCGCGTGCAGTTCGACGACCTCGACGCCTCGCGCGGTGAGTTTGTTGACGAAGTCGGCGTGGTCCCGCTGGGCGTTGTCGACCCACAGAACGTCGTCGAAGAGCAGGTCGTCGGAGTTGGTGGGCGTCAGGCGGCGGTGTGCCAGACCCGGCGCGCAGACGAGCACCTTCCGCAGGCGCCCGACCTCGGAGTGGACCCCGTGCGTCGCAGGCGCTGCCTGGTTCCCGGTCATGATGCGAGCCTCTCGTCGGGTCTTTTCAGAGCGTGACCGCTCCGGTGGCCAAGGTGACGACCGCGACGACGGCTCCGGCGGCGACGACCGCGAAGACGACCGCCTCGGCGGGACTGAAGACCCGGCGGCCCTGTTCGCGCCGGGTCATGACGAACAGGATCGTCGCGGGCGCGTACAGCAGCAGCGACAGGAGCGTGAACTCAAGGCCGGCGGCGATGAGCAGGAACGCGATGTAGAGCGTGGCGAGTCCGGCGACGATGATCTCCCCGCCGCGCCGGGTGCCGTCCGTGGGCACCACCGCGATGCGCAGCGCGTAGGCGGCCGCGAGCAGGAACGGGATGAGCGACAGGACGCTGGTCATGTCGAGGGCGAAGTTGAACGCGTCGGCGGAGAACAGCGTCAGGACGAGGACGACCTGGCTCAGGGCCGTGGTCAGCACCATCGCGGGCACCGGGACGTCGTTGCGGTCGGCGCGGGCGAGGAAGCGCGGCATGTCGTGGTCCTTGGCGGCGACGAACAGGACCTCGGCGGCCATGAGGGTCCAGGCGAGGTAGGCGCCGAGGACCGAGATGATCAGGCCGATGCTGACGAAGACCTTGCCCCAGGTGCCGACGGCGGCTTCGAGCACGCCCGCCATGGACGGCTGGCGCAGTTCGGCGATCTCGGCCATGGGGAGGATGCCGTAGGAGACGATCGTGACCGAGGCGAAGACGGCGAAGACGCTGAGGAAGCCCAGGACGGTGGCACGCCCGACGTCTTCGCGGCGGCGGGCGTGTCGTGAGTAGACGCTGGCGCCTTCGACGCCGAGGAACACGAAGACCGTGATCAGCATCGTCCCGCGCACCTGGGAGAAGAGCGATCCGGCGTAGTCGGCGCCGCCCCAGTTGTCGGCCAGCACCCGCGGGTCGAGGTAGAACAGCGCCAGGATCACGAAGACGATGATCGGCACGAGTTTGGCGACGGTGACGATCCGGTTGATCGCCGTCGCCTCCTTGACCCCGCGTTTGATGAGGAAGAAGAAGGCCCACAGGCCGACCGAGGACAGCGCGACCGCGAGGATCGTGTCGCCGTCGCCGAGCGCGGGCGCGAGCACGCCGACCGTGGACATGATCAGGACCCAGTAGGTCACGTTGCCGACGCACGCGCTGGCCCAGTAGCCGATCGCGGCGAAGAACCCCAGGTACTCGCCGAAGCCCGCCTTGGCGTAGGCGTAGACGCCCGCGTCGAGCGCGGGACGCCGGATCGCGAGGGTCTGGAAGACCAGCGCCAGCATGAGCATGCCGGCGCCGGCGACGACCCACGCGATGAGCGAGCCCGCGACGCCGGTGACCTGGCCGAAGCGGGCGGGAAGCGAGAAGACGCCGGCACCGACCATCGAGCCCACGACGAGCGCGGTGAGCGTCGGCAGTGACAGCTTGACGGTCCCGCCGCCGGGAGCTTCGTGGGCCATATGGACTCGATTCCCCAGTTGAAGTGGAGTCATTTTATCCCGTATTGCGCGTTACGCGTTGAAATCGGGAAGCTGCTCGATCCACCGGGTGCCGGGGTGTGCGATGCGCCGATCTCGGCCCGTCGTCGCCGTCCTCATCACGACTCCCGCCGACGGCGGGGTCCTTCGTGGACGGCGGGCGCACTGCCGGGTCTCGGGCGCCCCGGCGCGCCCACGCGGGCCGGGCGCCGTTCCGGCTCCGGAGCCCCCGCTCCCGGTGACGCCCTCAGAGCCCCAGCCTGTGCGCGGCCTCCTCCAGGCACTCCTCGAAGAGCGGCTCGGCGTCGGTGAAGGCGAAGTCGAGTTGGTGCAGGACCTCCATGCACAGCAGGCCGTAGAGGCGGATCCACAGCCCCAGGAACACGTGCACGGCCTCGGGCGGCAGGCGTCCGCCCATGGCGGCGGCGTTGGCACGGAGCTGTCGTCGCAGGCTCGGATCGAGGTCGGCCAGGGCGGGGACGGGGAAAGGCGCGGTCTCCCAGATGGCGGCGGTCTCCTCGAAGAAGGGGCGCTCGAAGTCGCGGCCGACGGTCTGGCGGAGCGAGTCGCGGTCGAGGTCGGCGGCGTTGACGGGACGGGCGAACATCCAGCCGAACTCCGGCCGGTGGGTGATGGCCCAGGCCCGCATGGCGCGACACATCGCGAAGAGACGCGCGCGGTGCTCTGCGGCGGGGACGCCTGCGCGAGCGGCGTCGATGACGGCGGTCAGCTCGGCGTAGAAGTCGGCCGTGACGGCGCCGACGAGTTCGTCGTGCCCGCTGTAGTAGCGGTAGATCGCCGGGCCCGACAGCCCCATCTCGCGGGCGACGGCGTTGACGGTGACCGCTTCGCCGCCCTTGTCCACGAGCAGCGTGCGGGCGGTCGTGCGGATCTCGGCGAGCATCGCCTCGCGCTGGCGGGCGCGCCTGTCCTGAGCCATCGGTGTCCCTTCCTCGAACCGAGGCAACGATAGACCATCTCGCGCCTGTTAGAGTCTCTAACGTACGTTAGCCCCTCTAACGGAAGGTTCATGATGGACGCTTCGATCATCGGCGGCGGCATCGGCGGGCTCACCGCGGCGGTCGCCCTGCGCAGGGCCGGCTGGAACGTCGAGGTATTCGAACGGGCCGACACCCTCGGCGAGGTCGGCGCCGGCGTCGCCATCGCCCCCAACGCCGTCAAAGCCCTCGCCTCGATCGGACTGGCCGCAGCCCTCGACGCCGTCGCGATGCGCCTCGACGGCCTCGAAGTCCGCACCCGCGGCGGCCGCACCCTCACCCGAGTGCCCGGCGACATGCTCCAACGCCGCTACGGCACCCCCCTCTACTCCCTGCACCGCGCCGAACTGCACCGAATCCTGCGCGACGCCATCGGCGACGTGCCGCTGCACACCGGCGCGACCGTCACCGACGTGACCCCCGACGGCGAGTTCACCGTCGGCGGGCACCGGCGCAGGGCCGACCTGGTGGTCGCCGCCGACGGCGTGCGCAGCCGGGTGCGCGCCCACCTGTTCCCCGCCCACCCCGGCCCCTCCTACGCCGGATACACCGTCTGGCGCGGGATCGTGCCCGCCGACGCCGCCCGTGGCATCGACGTCGCCCCGCGCATCGGCGAGACCTGGGGGCGCGCACGCCGATTCGGCACCGTGCCCTTCGCCGACGGCCGCGTCTACTGGTACGCCATGGAGAACGCCCCGGAGGGCGCACGACCCCGGCACGACGTCACCGCGCTCGCCGAGCGCTACGCAGGGTGGCACCGCCCGATCCCCGAACTGCTCGCCGCGACCCCCGTCGCGAACATGATCCGGCACGACGTGCACTACCTGCGCGACCCGCTGGCGGCCTTCACCGCCGGGAAGGTCGCGCTGCTCGGCGACGCCGCGCACGCCGTGACCCCCGACATCGGACAGGGCGCCTGCCTGGCCATCGAGGACGGTGTGGTGCTCGCGGCGGTCCGCGACCTGGCCGACTACGACGCACAGCGCCGCCCCCGCACCCAGCGGATCGCCGCGGCCTCGGGCAGGCTCGGCCGGATGCTGACCGTCGGCAACCCGGCGGCCGTGCTGGTCCGCGACGCCGTCGCGGGGATGACGCCGATCTCGATGAGCATGCGCTCGATCGGCTCGGCCTACGAGTGGACGCCGCCGATCGCCGCCTGAGGGCCGTGGGCCGGGCCCAGGCGTACGGGCCCGGCCCACCCGCGACCGTCGCCGGGCAGAGGATGCCGCGTCATCGGGACCCTTGAGGCCGGACCCCGCGTCTCATGGACGCGAGGGTTCGCCGAGCCCTCCGCGACGGTGGGGGCGAGCATGCGCAAACGCAAGGTCGGATCACTGCTCGGAGGGATCGTCGCGATCGCCCTGGCGGCAGTGGGCTGGCTCGCCTTCGAACGACTCCGGCCGGGGGAGACCACGACCGTCGAGGCCTCCTTCGCCTTCGACGTCACCGACCCCGACAAGGTCGTCGCCCACTCCGAGGCCGTCGTCATCGCCACCGTCACCGGGATCGCCGACTTCCATCACGACGGCGGTACACCGCCCCACACGGTCTTCGAGGTCACCGTCACCGACTCCTTGAAGGGCTCGGCGACCGGGCACATCCTCGTGCAGCAGACGGGCGGCACCGACGGCAAGGACACCTGGCTGGTCGAGGACGTGGATCCCCTGGCGGTGGGCTCGACGTACGCCCTGCCGCTCAACCCGCGAGGCGACGGCGCCTGGGTCCTCGTGCTGACCCCGCTGCTGGCACCCACCCCCGACCCGGACGCCACGACCGGGTCCTGGGTCGATCACCTGTCGGCTCCGCCGTCGTGATCGTCTCCACCAGAACGCCGTGGAGCGGCCATCGGTTCGATGGCCGCTGCGCACGGGTGCCGGTGTGATCGGGTGCGGTGTCAGTCGTCGATGGCCTGGTAGAGGGTCGTCCAGAAGTCGTTGATGAGCAGGGCCGAGTCCGGGCTGGACATGCCGACCTGGGTGAGCAGGATGCCGGTGAGCCCGTTGTGCGGGTCGGCGTAGGCGGTGGTGCCCGCTCCGCCGTCCCAGCCGAACTGGCCGACGGGCGCGTAGTCGTTGCGGTAGGTGCGCACCGCCATACCGAAGCCCCAGCCGCCGTGCTGTCCCAGGCCGTGCGCCAGGTGAGCGAGGCTGCGACCGAATTCCACGCGGTCGGCCAGCTGCTCGGGGGTGAGGCGGTTGGTGGTCATCAGTTCCACGGCCGCCTTGGACAGGATCCGCTCGCCGTCGTGCACGCCGCCGTTGAGGAGCATCCGGAAGTAGGCGTGGTAGTCGTCGGCGGTGGAGTCCAGTCCGCCACCGCAGGACGGGAACACCGGCGGCCGGTCGTGGTGTCCGCCCACGGCCTTGTCCTCGACGTGGAATTCTCCGGTCTCGGCGTTGGGAGCGTACAGCGGCCCGAAGCGGTCGATCTTGCCTGCGGGGACGTGGAAACCGGTGTCCTTCATGCCCAGCGGGTCGAGGATGCGCTCCCGCAGGAACTCCTCGAACGGCCGGCCTGTCACCCTGGCGACCAGCACCCCGAGCACGTCGTCGCTGATGTGGTACTGCCAGCGCCGGCCGGGCTGGTATCGCAGTGGCATGGTGCCCAGGCGTCGCATCCACTCATCCGGGTCGCACCCGGGCAGCATCCAGCCGTCCTCCTGGCCGTAGACGCCCTTCTCGAACAGCGCACCCAGGAACGGGGATTCCCGTGCGGTCATGTCGATGCCGAGCCCGAAGGTCGAGGTCAACAGGTCCCGCACGGTGATGGGACGCGCCGCGGGCACGGTGTCGTCCAGTGGACCGTTGGGGTCGGTGAGCACCTGGCGGTCGGCCAGCTCGGGGAGCCACTCCACGACCGAGTCATCCAGCCGCAACCGGCACTCGTCCAGCAGCACCATCGTCGCCGAGACCGCGACGGGCTTGGTCGTCGATGCCATCCGGAAGATCGTGTCCCGGCTCGTCGGCGCGCCACCGTCGTGGTGCATCGTCCCGTGTACCTCAACGTGGGTCTCCCCGCCGCGGCTGACCAGCGCGACCAGGCCCGGGATCTTCCCGGATGCGACTCGCCGCGCCAGTAGGTCGTGCAGTTTGGTCAGTCCGGTCTTCGAAAAGCCGTTGTCGTTCGTCATGGTGGATCTCCTCGCTCAGTGGTCGATCGGTGGAAGTCGGGTGGGGTCAGTGGCTGCGGGCGGTGATGTCGCCATGGCCGCTGGTGGCGCGGATCGCCAGGGCGGCCGTGGCGCCTTCGGTGTTCCTCAGGGCGTTGTGGATGCGACCGAGGCCGGTTCGGGCGTCGAGGGTGGCGGAGACGCCGGGGGCGGCGTCGACGATCACGTCGCCCATCTGGGTGCTGAGCACGAGCGAGCCGGAGTCGGCTTCGCCGATGCGGACGTCGCCTTGGTGAGTGCTGATCTCGGCGGGACCGGTGAGCCGGCCGATGGTGACGTCGCCGCCGAGGACGGCCAGACGGACGCTCGCCGCCTCGTCGACCTTGACCGCCCCGGCCACCCCGTTGACCTTGAGATCCCCGAAGCGCCCGACGCCCCGGAACTCGGCGCCGCCGGACTCGACCTCGATGTTCGAGCCGGACGGGACCTGGACGGTCACCTCGACCGAGCCGGATGGGCCCAGAATCTGCCCGCCCGCCAATGTGGTGGTGACCTTCAGCGATCCGTCGCCGCATGCGACCGCGGTCTGTTCGGCGGCCTTGACGTCGCGACCCCTGCCAGACCTGGCGGGCAGGACCTCGACGGTGGTGTCGTTCCGGTCGGCGGCGATGACCTGAACGCGCCCGGCGGGGACGTTGATGACGGCGGTGATCGGGGTCGGGGTCTCGAACTTCCGCATGACCTTCTCCTCGTGCTCTGTTTGTTTCTGACATGAGGAACGCTACGTTGCGTTCAGATGTACAGCAACAAGATGGCGGCGTGGAATCCATAAATAAGCAGGTCAAGGGCCTGAAACTGTTGCGAGCCGGGTAAATCTAACGCAACGCAATGGGTGATACCGTTGCGTTGGTTTGAAATCGAACGCTATGCCGTCGGCCACGCGGCCGACACGATGGGAGACGACGGTGTCGGGACGAAGACTGACCCAGCAGGAGCGGCAGCGGATCGCGCGCGGGCTGGCCGAAGACCTTCCCTACGCCGAGATCGCCCGCGGACTCGACCGCCCCACCTCGACCATCACGCGGGAGGTGATGCGCAACGGCGGCCCCAACGGCTACCGCGCCGACCTGGCCCACCTCGCCACCGAGCGACGCGTCCGCCGGCCGAAGCGCACCGCACCGCCACGGCGAGGAGCGCCCGCGCCGGGCTTCGGACGCGACGACGCGGCCGTGCACGAGTACGAGGAGACGTTCACCGCTCTCCTGATGCAGCAGGGCATGCCAACGATGACCGCCCGCGTCATGACCTGCCTGCTCATCGCCGACACCGGCAGCGTCACCGCCGCCGAACTCGTCCAGCGCCTCGCAGTCAGCCCGGCGACCGTGTCCAAGGCCATCGCGGGTCTCGAAGGCCAGGGCCTCATCCGCCGAGAGCGCGAAGACCGTCGCCGCGAGCGCTACTTCGTCGACGGAGACGTCTGGTACGAGTCCACGATCGAAAGCGCCCGCGGCATGCTCCGGCTCGCCGAGGTCGCCCGCCAGGGCGTCACCGTCCTCGGCCGCGAGACCCCGGCCGGCGGCCGCCTGGAGAACATGGCCCGCTTCGGCGACCACATCGGCGAGAGCATCATCCGCGCCGCCGACCAGGTCCGCGAACTCCTCCACTCCCAGCCGCCCGCCGGTAGCGAGGATGACGCTGCCGGCTGAGGAGGCATCGGAGCTCCAGCGCCGGGAGGATCGACGATGTGTGGTGTTGGAGTGAGGGTGGCGGTGAGCCGCGCCCAGGTCAGGACACCGCGGGCCGATGGGCCCTGCTCACGAAGATCCACCACGACCCGCGAGTCACGCCCCTGCCGGTTGAGCGGGCGGCTGCCGCGAACGAGCACCGAGTGCTCGCTCGCCCTCGCCCGGTACAGGCGGAAGACGTCCGGCCCACGCGCCATCGCGACCGTGAAGTGCCCGCTCTCGTCCAGCCTGGCGTTGACGACCTCAAGGCGCGCTCGTGCCCCTCGGCGGCGGTGGCGCCGATGTGGACCGCCGCGGCGGTGCCGACCTCGCGGCGCGAGTCGAACATCGTGATCGACACCTCGGGCCGTCCGGCGACGTTGCGCGAGTGGCGGGTCCCGGGTCCGGAGACCCGGTAGCGGTCGTTCATTCGGCGGAGGGACCGTGGTCGACCTCCGGCGGGGATGCCATCGCGGTAGGTGACGGTCCGCCGGAGGCGTCGAGGGCGAAACGAAGGATGTGACGGAGTCATTACCCAGTGCGCCGACGGCCCTGTCCGGGGCCG
This sequence comes from Phytomonospora endophytica, assembly GCF_014202425.1. GTDB lineage: Bacteria > Actinomycetota > Actinomycetes > Mycobacteriales > Micromonosporaceae > Phytomonospora > Phytomonospora endophytica. The sequence continues at coordinate 49,001 of NZ_JACHGT010000010.1, forward strand.
AGCGGGATGCCCCGCCGGGAACGGGCCGGCGGAGCTCGTCGCGCGGTCAGTGATCGTTCGCGCGCCTGCGCAACACCAGGATGAGCAGGGCGCCCGCCGCGAGAACCGTGCCGCCCGCGGCCGCGATCCGCCACACGCTCGTCCCGGTGACCGCGAGGTTCGGCGGCTCCGGTTCCGCCGGCGGAACCGGACCCGCCGACGAGGGATCGGGCGACGACGGGCTCGGGCCGGGACCGGCCTCGACCTTGATCGTCACGCTGTCGTCCGGTGACACCACCCGGTCGTCGTCGCCGGTCGCGTGGGCCGTGTTGGTGACCTTCCCGGCGGTGGCGTCAGCGGCGGTGACCGTGTAGGTCCCCCTGCAGGTCGTCGAGTCCCCGTCGGTGCCGGCCGGGGTGAGGCTCGTGGAGTCGCAGGTGACACCGGTCAGACGGTCGTCGACGACCTTGATGTCGGGGACCGGAACGCCGGTGACGTTGGTGACGGCGTAGGTGTACTCGACCTCGTCGCCGGGACGGTAGACGCGCTCGGTGTCGGTGTCCTTGGCCAGGTCGAGCATCGCCAGTGGGCGCAGGGAGCGGACCGTGACGTCTCCGATGAGGTGGACGTCGGTGAACAGGCCGGTGGAGGCGCCGAAACCGAACTTGTAGGTCGCCGGGACCGGCTCGGGCGCGGCGAAGGCGAGCACCTGCTGCGAACCGGCGCCGTCGTTGAAGTCGATGGCGACCGTCACCCGCGGGTTCGGGCCGGGCGTGATCCGCACGGTGACCGTCCGCTTCGACGGCGCGAGCAGCGCGGCCGCCTGCTGCGGCGTCGTTCCCGCCGGCATGTTCGTGAGGGGGCCGTGCAGCTCGCCCGGGAGCGTCGACGGCCACGGGCCGGTGGTGGAGAAGTTGCTCGTGGTCGCGGTGAGGAAGCAGTAGCCCGAGGTTCCGTTGCCCGGGCCGCGCACGGTGACCATGTTCCGGCCCGGCGCCGGCACGTAGAAGGCGGTCCCGGAGGGAGAGCGCTCGTCGCAGTCGTCGCCGCGGCGTTCCCAGTCGCCGAAGTAGTTGCCGAGCACGTCGAGGCCGATGCCGAGGTAGCCGTTGTCGACACCGGGGATGAAGGGCCGGGAGGGGTCGCTGTCGGGTTGCTTCTGGGCATAGCCGAGGCTGCCTCCGAAGGCACCCGGCGCGGTGAGCCCGCCGGAGCCGTCGACGAGGAAGAAGGAGATGCCGTCGGCGGGATTGGGCAGCGAGGTCGAGCCGTACTGGTACTGGTCGAAGGTGACCTCGACGCCCTCCTCGGCGGGGAGCGCCTGGTCGAAGAGGACGGCGGCGGTGCGGTCGTTGCCGGCGTCGGTGAGCTGGAGAAAGCCGTAGGGCGCACCGTCGGCCGGCGGGACGGGACCGACGCGGCCGTCGGGACACGCGCCCAGCGGGTGCAGGCCCGCCGGGGGTGTCGAGCCGGGAGCGGCACCGGTGAGGCAGGCGCTCCCATAGGCGCGGAAGCGGGCGTCGGCACTCGCTCCGGTGAACGGCTCGGCGACCAGCAGCGTTCCGTCGGCGGCGGGGGCCGCCTCGACGGCGCCGGGCAGGCAGGCCACGACGGCGGAGACCGCGAGCGCGCTCAGGGCGGCGAACATCCGTTTTGCGGAGAGAAGCATGCAAAACAGTCTAAAGGAGACAGTTCCTGCTCATGCGGAGATCTCCCGCCGGGCGGGAGCCGGTCCCGGCGGCTTTCACCTCGGCGTCTATGCCGTCAGGTCGACCACCACGCGCGAGTCGTGCCCCTTCCCGTTGAGCGGGTGGCTGCCGCCGATGAGCACCGAGTGCTCCGTCACCCGCGCCCGGTACAGGCGGAACACGTCGGGTTCCCGCACCATCGCGACCGTGAAGTGCCTGGCCACGTCCAGCTTGGCGTTGAAGATCCGCAGGGCGCGCTCATGCTCGTCCGCGGGCACCTCGGCGGCCGTCGCGCTCATGTACACGGCCTCGGCGGTGCCGATCTCGCAGCGCGAGTCGAACACGGTGATCGAGACCTCGGGGCGGCCGGCGATGTTGCGCGAATGGCGGGTCGTCGGCCCCGAGACCCAGTAGAAGTCGCGATGCCCGTCCGGGCTGAAGAACACCGGGGTCGTCCACGGTGTCCCGGAGGCGTCGGCGGTACCGAGCACCATGTACTTGTTCTCGGCGATGAGTGCGCGGGCGGTATCGGCGAACTCGTTCATGTACGGCTCCGTTCGGTCGTCGGTGACCGACCACTGTGGCACGACCGTACGATGGCCCACGGTCGGCATATCGCCCGCGTATGTTCCAGCGGTTCGCCCGCCATACGTTCCCGCCGGTAGAACTGGGCGGACCTTCCCACCTCGACGGATGGAGTCCGTCCCATGGCTCAAGTCCCCCCGCACCCCCGGACGCAGGCGCCCCGCTGGGGCAGGCGCTCGGTCCTCGGGATGCTCGGCGCGGCACCCCTCGCCGCCGCCGGATCGCTGCTCGGCCCGCACACCGCCACGGCCGCCGGATCGTCCCGGGACCTCGACGCGCGGGTCAGGGCGATCACCGGCCGCCCGGAGTTCGCCGGAGCCCACTGGGGAATGGAGTTCCGCTACGCCGACACCGGCGAGGCCGCGTACTCCGTCGAACCCGGAACCCTCTTCACCGCCGCCTCCTCGATGAAGGTGTTCGTCGCCGGGACGGCCTTCGCCGCGCTCGGCGCCGACCGCCGCTTCCACACGACGGTCCACCGCACCGGCCGCGTCGTCAAAGGCGTCCTCCACGGAGACCTCGTCCTCGTCGCCGGCGGCGACCTGCTCATCGGCGGGCGCCTGCGCCGCGACGGCACGATCGCCCTCCCGGAACCCGACCACTCCTACGGCACCATGCCCGGAGCGCGGCCCGCGCCCGGCGATCCCCTCGCCGTCGTCGACGACCTCGCCGCGCAGGTCGCACGCCAAGGACTGCGACGCGTCGAAGGCCGCGTCCTCATCGACACGTCGCTGTTCCGCGAGGCACAGGAGGACATGGCCAACGGCGGCCTCAAGGCCACCATCTCCCCGATCATGGTCAACGACAACATCGTCGACGTCACCGTCGTCCCCGGCGCACGTCCCGGCGACCTCGCCCGCCTGCGCGTCTCGCCGCGGACCGGCCACGTCACCGTCCGAAACGACGTGACCACCACCGACGGCACGGGACAACCCCGCAGGCTCGCCTTCACCGCCGACACCGCCGCCCCCGACGGCTCCCGCACCGTCACGCTCACCGGCGACGTGACGGCCGGAGGCCCCGACCAGTTCATCGCCTACTTCGTGGCCGAGCCCACCCGCTTCGCCGCGACACTCTTCGCGGAGTCGCTGCGGCGGCACGGCGTGCACGCCCGGCCCTCCGCCGAGACCCCCGGAGGAGACGACGGGAGGCACCTGCTCGCCGAGCACGTCTCACCGCCGCTGCACGACCAGGTCAAGGTCATGCTCAAGGTGAGCTCGAACCTGCACACCGTCACCTTCCCGTACGTGGTCGGCGCGACGGCCGGCGGCGACCCCGCCGCACCCAAGGCCCGCTACTCCGCCCTGCGCCGGGAACTCTTCGCCGAGGCCGGGCTGGACCCCGACACCGCCGAGTCGCCCGGGGACCTCTACACCCCGGCGACGTTCACCACCTTCCTCCGGCACGTCTCGCGCCGGCGCGACTTCCGGCGCTTTCGCGAGGCGCTGCCGATCATGGGCGTCGACGGCAGCCTCAAGGACGTCCAGCCCGGTTCTCCCGCCGCCGGGCACGTCTACGGCAAGACCGGCACGGCGGCACTGATGCCGCCGCCGGGCGACCCGGCCCCGGTGGCCCTGAACAAGGCCCTCGCCGGGTTCGTGCGCCTCCCCAGTGGACGCTGGGTCACCTTCGGGCTGTTCATGAACCAGCGCCTGCCGGGTGGCGACCCGATGGCCCACGGCGGCGTGGTCGCCCAGGCGATGGGTGAGATCGCCACGGCCGCCTACCTGACGCTCTGAGCCCCGGCCTCACGGCCGGTCGAGGAACGCGGCCGCCTCCCCGGCGGGTTCCCGAGGGGAGGCGGCCGCTCAGGTCGTGCCGCTTACCGGCGCCGGGTTTACCGACTGCCCACCACCTCGCGCGGCCGCGGCACGAGCCCGTGGACCGATGTCGGGACCTCGGCGGCGGGAACGCCCACATCGCCTCGCCCAGGCGCTCGACCGCGCAGGTATCGCCCGCCAGAACGCGCGACGATGGCCCCGACGGGCGAGCCCCGGGCACCGTCGCGGCCCGGGGCTCGAATCCTCGCCGTCCCTAGCGGCGCGTCAGCCGGACGGGGACCGCGCTGTAGTCGTTGCCGATGAACGACGGCTGCCGCCGCAGTTCGTCCGGCTTGACGGCCAGTTCCACGTCGAAGCGCTCGAAGAGCCGCCGCAACGCCACCGTCGCCTCAAGCCGCGCCAGCGGCGCGCCCATGCAGAAGTGGATCCCGTGCCCGAAGGCCAGGTGCGACTTGTCCTCCCGGTCGAGGTCCCACACGTCCGGGTCGGCCAGCGCCGAGGGATCGCGCCCGACCGCGCCGAAACCGATCAGGATGAGATCGCCCTTCGCGATCACCGTCCCGTCGGGCGTCTCTATGTCGTCGAGGGCGTACCGCAGCGGGATGTGCATGATCGGCGGATCCCGGCGCAGCGACTCGTCGAGCACGTCGTCCCAGCGGTCACCGTCCTGCGCGGCGGCGAGGGCCCCGGGGTGCGTGAGCAACGCGACCGCCGAGTGGTCGATCAGGCTGACCGCCGTCTCGGAACCGGCGCCGACGGTGGTGATCACCATCGCGACCAGCTCCTGCTCGGTGAGCCGGTCCCCGTCCTCGTGGATGCCCAGCAGCCGCGTGGTCATGTCATCGCCGGGGTTCTCGCGCTTGTAGGCGATGAGGTCGATGGCGGCCTTGAACATCGCGTATCCGTTGGCGACGGCCTGCTCCGCCGACAGCGAGGTGTTGACCGCCGCCTCCATCACCTCCGCCATGAGCGCACGCTGATCCTGCGGCACCCCGAGCAGATCGCAGATGACCGTGATCGGCACCCGGTAGGAGAAGGTCTCGCGCAGATCGACGACCGTACCGGGCGGCGTCGTCCCCAGCGCGTCGAGCAGCTCGTCGACGATGGCGGTGATGGCCGGGCGCATCGCCTCGACCCTCCGCACGGTGAAGGCCGGGCTGATCAGCTTGCGGAGCCGGCCGTGGTCGGTCCCGGTCGCGTTGAACATCGACGCCGGCGTCCACGGCATCAGCCACGGAGGCTGCGTCTCCTCACTGAAACCGGGCCATCCGCGACGGGGGTCGCGCGTGACCCTGGGATCGGTCGCCAGCGACTTGATCATCGCCGTGGAGGTCACCGACCACGCGGTTAAACCGCCGGGCAGGGCCACGCGGGTGGCATCGCCGAAGCCTCGCAGCTCCTCGGTCTGCTGATACAACTTCGTGCCGGTGGAGTCGAGAAGGACCGGAGCGGTGGAGGGGTGGTTCACGTCGTGCTCCTTACCTGGTGGGGGTGGCGGCCGCCGCCGGGGTGAACGCGACGTTCAGGTGGGCGGGGCACTGGTGGAACAGACCGGGCCGGTTGGGGATCCGCCCGCGGTCGGTGAGCCGGACGTCCCAGAGATGTTCGAGGACGGCGGTGATGGCCTCCTGCGTGATGATCGCGGCGTGCACGGGGACGGGGCAGCGGTGCTCGCCCGCGCTGAACGCGAGGTGGGCGCGGGAGTCGTAGGAGATCGTCGACGGCAGCGACGGGTCGGTGTTGGTGGCGTGGTGGCTGATCATCACGGGCACGCCCTTGGGGATGAAGACGCCGTGCAGCCGCGTGTCGCTGATCGCGAAGTGGAAGGTGAAGGTCGACAGCGGGCTGGCCTCCCACAGCGCCTTCTCCATGGCGCGGCGGACGCTGACGGCACCGGCGGTGAGGTCGCCGCTGTAGTCGTCGTTGGTCAGCAGCAGCTTCAGCGCCTGCACGATCCACGTCGAGGTGGGCACGTGCCCGGCGCCGATGAGGGTGTAGAGGCTGGACACGACCTCCTCGAAGCTCAGTTCCGCCGAGTGCGAGATCATCCAGCTCGTGAGGTCGTCGCCCGGGCGTTCCCGCTTGAGCGCCACGAGCCCGGCGAGCATCCCCCCGAAGGCCTCGGCCGCCTCGGCGGCGTCCGGCGTCGCGTCGATGATCTTGGCGCAGGCCTCGACCATGCCGCGGCTGGTCTCCGGCGGGCAGTCGAGCAGCTCGGTGAACACCAGCAGCGGAACGGCCATCGCGTACTCGGTGAGCAGATCCGCGCGGCCGTTGGCGCGCAACTCGGTGATGATGCCGAGGGCGACCTCGCGGGTGATCTCCTTCAGCCGCCAGGAACGCACCCGCGACATGCAGTCCTCGATGACCGTGCGCAGCCGGGCGTGCTCGGCGCCGTCGGCGTAGAGCAGACTCGGGCGCCAGCCGAGGATGCCGAGCAGCGGACTGTCCGGCGGGACCCTTCCCTCGGCAAGGGCGGTCCAGTTGCGGGTGTCGCGGGTGTAGACGCCCGCCGGGCTCGACAGCAGCTCGACGGCGGCGGGATGGCTGGTGACGACCAGCCCCCGCACCCCGGGGGAGAGCTCGGCCCAGGCCACCGGCCCGGCGAGCCGGAGGGCGGCGTAGGTGGGGTTCGGGTCCAGCGCGAAGGCGTCGCCGAACAGTTGCGGGACGTGGACGGGGATGTCGCTCATGTGCGGGAGGGCTCCGGCCGGGGTGCGCTGGCGTCGGTGTGCGCCAGGAGGTGACGGACCAGGGAGATGAGGGGGAGTTTGGCCGTCTCACGGCGGCGCGCGTCGCAGATGACCAGCGGCGTGTCGTCGTCGAGCTGGAAGGCCTGGCGGAGCTCCTCCTCGCTGTACTCGGGCGCACCGTCGAAGCTGTTGACCGTGATGACATAGGGCACGCCGGCGTTCTCCAGCCGGTCGATGTGGTCGAAGCTGGCGTCGATGCGTCGGGTGTCGGCGAGCACGATGCCGCCGAGCGCGCCGAGCATGAGGTCGTCGACGAAGGTGCGGAACCGGGGCTGGCCGGGCGCGCCGAACAGGTACAGGGCGATGTCGTCGCCGATGGTGAGCCGGCCGAAGTCCATCGCGACCGTGGTCGTGGTCTTGTCCGGCAGGTCGGCCAGATCGTCGACGGCCTGACCGTACTGGGTCATCGTCTCCTCCGTCGACAGTGGACGGATCTCGGAGACGCTGTTGATGAGCGTGGTCTTGCCGACGCCGAACGGTCCCAGCACGATGATCTTCACGCTCTGGGTGACGCTGGCCGGCAGGTGGTGGACCTCAGAGCTCATGGAGGGCATGCAGGATCCTCTCCAGCAGTTCGCAGTCGTTGCGTTGTTCGGGTGGCGCCGGGGTGCGCGCCAGGACGTGCCCGCCGGCGACGAGGTCGGCGGCGATGACCTTGACGATCGGGACCGGGAGCCGGACGTGGGCGCTGATCTCGGCCAGCGACAGCACGCCCGGCGCCAGGAGGTCCATGACCCGGTTGGCCATGACGGGAAGCCCGCCGCGGTCGACGTTGGCGTCCGGGTACAGCAGAGTGCTCTCGTCCAGACTGGATCGAACCGGCCGGGCCTGGCCGTCGGTCGGGGTGTGCGACCGGACCAGGCCGATGCGGCTGCGGCGTACGGGCGTCATGGCCTAGACCCGCTCGTACGCGCTCGGCGAGTTCGGTCCCGTCCCGCGCACCCGCTCGGGGGCGCCGAGGTATTCGTTCATGGCCTTGATGACGCCGACGGCGGTATGGGTGACCACGACGATCTGGTCGCTGGTCAGGCCGGCGGTGACCGAGACCGCGAGGTAGGTGTTCGCGGCGGCGGTGAGGACCATGACGGTGTGGTCGCCGAAGTCGACGATGGTCCGGCGCCAGGTCAGTTCGTCGGTGCCGCAGAAGTCGACGAGGCCGCGGGACAGCGAGCCGATCCCGGTCAGCCCGGCAGCGGCGCGCTCGGCGTCGGCGCGGTCGATACCCGAGGACTTGGCCTTCAGCAGACCGTCACCGGTGAACAGGACCGCGTGCAGGCAGCCGTTCTCCTGGGTGATGTGGTCGAGCTGGCGCCCCATCTCGGCATCGATGTGCTCCTGGCCGGTCATTTGCGCTCCTCTTCGTCGGTGTCGGTGAATGCGCGCGAGAAGTTCGCCAGGCCGGCCGCGGCCTCGTCGGCGTCGAACTCGACGTGCTTGGCCGCGTCGGGGCCGGCGGTGCTCGGTGGCGGCTTCGGGCCGCGCTGGCGGACCGGGAGGCCGGAGACCGTGCGCTCCGACTCGGATACGGGACCGGGACTCGGGCGGGGGCGGGGAGCGGGGACCGCGGCGGTGACCTCGCGTTGCATCGGCGGGTTGGCCAGCCGGGCGGCGCTCGGTTCGGCACCGGGGGCCGGGGGTGCCGCGGCGGTCTCGGTGGAGATGTCGTCGCGGGAGATGAGCATGACCACGCGGGTGCCGCCGAAGGCCGAGGGCCCGGCGATCTCGGCGCGGAAGCCGTAGCGGCTGCAGAGGGCGCCGACGATGTGGAAGCCGACCTGGCCTTCGCCGAGGTCGGTGATGTCCACGGTGGACTCGCCGCTCATGAGGGCGTTGGCGCGGTCGCGCTGCCGGTTGTTCATGCCGATGCCGGCGTCGTCGACGACGATCGCGTAGCCGGTGGCGGCGTCCTGGACTTTCACGTCGACCGGGCGAGCGGAGTGCTTGGCGGCGTTGTCGAGCAGTTCGGTGAGCGCCACGACGAGAGGCTCGACGATGCGGCCGTGGACCCAGACGTCGGCGGCGGTGTTGCTGTACAGGTGCTTGATGCTCGTGTGGGTCTCGACGCGGCCCCGGGCGCCTTCGATGATGTCGCCGATGGGGCTGGTGTCGCGCTGCACGCCCGGCCAGGCGCCGGCCAGGATCAGCCCGCGCTGCACGGCGTGGCGGGCGGTGGAGGCGAGCGCGTCGAGGCGCATGAGGGACTCGATGACGGCCGGGTCCTGGTGCTGTTCGATCTCGGCGAGGATGCCCGAGCTCAGGCGTGTCATCCGCACGAGGGGTTCGTCGAGGAGGTGTTCGACGACGACGCGGGCGGAGCCGCCGACGTCGTGGCGCATCACCTCGAAGGACTTGCCGATCCCGTCGAGGACCTGTTGGTAGGCCCCGGCCAGGGCCGAGCCCTCGAAGGTCGGCTGCGCGAGCCCGGGGACGGCCACGCCGGGGGTGTGCCGGGCGTGGACCTCAAGGAAGGCGGGGACGCGGACCTCGGCCAGGTAACGGGCCTCGTTGACGTAGGCGAGATTGTAGCCGCGGGCTTTTTCCACTTCGCCGACCGCCGCCGTCAGGCGTTCCCGTTCGGCCTCCAGTGCTCTTTTGTTCTGTGCGCGTTGGCGCGAGAGAAAGAATGCGAACAACGCCGCCACAATGACTATGGCGCCAATCCATACAAGTTCAGGCACAACTTTCCTTCGTTGTGGTCGTCCCCGTGCTGGAGATACAGTGGTCGTGCTGAGCCGAAGTGGGACTCCACCCTGAGTGATGTTGCCCGGACAAGGCGGAAGTGCATCGTAACATGTCGATACGATCATCAATCGGCCATAGCGGCACGAACCAGACTGCCGGTGCGGAACCGCCCGTAGGCTCGTAGGACATCGTACGCGTCGGCGTGGGGCGGCCCGGTGGGCGCGGAGCGGGGTTCAGTCTTCGTCGTCGAGCCGGAAGCCGACCTTCACGGTGACCTGGAAGTGCGCGACGGCACCGTCCTGGATGTGCCCGCGGATCTCGGTGGCCTCGAACCAGTCGAGCTTGCGCAGGGTCCGCGAGGCGCGTTCGACGGCCGTGCGGACGGCGTCGTCGATCGATTCCGTGGACGACCCGACGACCTCGGTCACGCGGTAGACGTGGGACATGACGCTCACCTCGTTCGCCGAAAGTGTCTCTTTCCAGACTCGCACGGGACGGGTCCCCACAACGCTTAAACCGGCGAGTAGCCCGGCTCCGCTTTTTCTCTGGTCACGGGGGTGCACTGATCATTCTCGCGAATGATTCACCATTGTTCATCGGGTCGCCGCCCGGCCCGCCAAGCCGCCCACTGGAGATGATCTCGCAGGCCGCAGCGTTTCAGGAAGCCGAAACACGGCGAAACAATTCGGCGTGGACATGGTTTCCACGGGCCATTCCGTGTTTCATTCCCGCGGACCATTCATCGCGATGTCACGGCGAGTCGCACGTCTTGGGGAAATGGCGGCATTAATCCGGAAGCCGGGTCGGACACGAGCGCGGCCGGTTCGGGTGGGGGAAGCCGTCGTTCGCCGTTGCTCGGCGGGATCTCGACCGGTCCGCCGCCGGCGGTGCGGGCGCACGGGAGCGGGATCGTGTAGGTGCGGGTGACGCGCTGCCCGTCCGAGGCGTGCCGCACCACCCGTTCGTCGAACCACACCGCCTCGGCCGCCGCGAGGTCGACGGTGACGGCCCTGAAGGTCCCGCGAAGCGTCACGACGGTCCCCGTCGAGACGCGTTTCGGCGCAGGACCGCCAGCAGCGCTGCGCATCCGGCCGCGGCGACGATCAGGGAGTCCCACGACGACGTGGTCGACGACGCCGGCGAGGCCGTCGTCGGCGGCCCAGGAGCCGGGAGGAGCGTCCGGTAGGCGATGTCGGCGAGTGCGACGGCCCCGGCGATCAGCGCCGGCAGCACGACGGTCAAAAACGCCTTCGTGCCGGGACGTGCGTGCGGGCTCAGTCGCAGCGCGGGAGCGTGGTTGGTGGGTGCTCGCACGCGAGGAGGCCGCGCCCGGCGAGCGCGGCCTCGCTTGTGCGTGGTTCGCGTCAGCTCGCGACCTCGGTGTCGCCGCTCATCAGCGACGTGGCCCGTTCGGCGAGACGGTCGGCCCCCATCGCCTCGGCCCAGCGCGCGATCTCGGTGGCGAGCGCGCGGGCGCCCGCCTCGTCACCGGCGTCGCGGGCCGAGACGACCAGGAGGATCTGCTGGGAGAGGGTGCCGGCGACGTTCCCGGCACGGGCGCCGAGCGCGGTGGCGCGGCGCCAGCGTTCGAGGGCGAGTGCGTGTTCGCCGTCGCCGTGGGCGTGGTCGCCGAGGTGGCGCAGGGCCTCGCGGGCCAGCAGGTCGTCTCCGGTCTCGCCCGCCTCCAGCGCGGCGAGGTATTCGGGGAAGGCGGCGGCGCGTTCGGCGAAGACGTTGTCGGCGATCAGTCCGAGGTACATGTGCGCCCAGCCGCGGCGGTGCGGGTCGGGCGCGGTGTTGCGCAGTTCGCCGCCGCGCCGGCGCAGGGCGGCCATCGTGCCGGGGTCCTTGCCGTCCGGGCCGGGCTGGAAGGACCCGTCGCCGAGGATCAGGGCGGCGTAGTCGTGGCGCAGGTGCAGGAAGGCGAGATCCCAGCGGTCGTCGGGGGCGAGTTCCGCGGCGGTGGCCAGTTCGTCCACGGTGGCCAGCCGGGCGGGCAGGCCGCCGAAGTCGGTGAACCAGGCGGTCTCCATGAGCGCGTCGGCGGCGGCGAGGGCGAGGCGGGCGCGGTCGGCGGGGTCGGAGGTCTCCACGGAGTCGAGCAGGGTCAGGGCGCGGGCCGTGCGGCCCGCGCGGGCCAGTTCGCGTGCGGCGTCGAGGATCTCGCCCACCGCGACGGTGGCGGTCGTGTGCGTGCCGTTCAGGATGTCGGTCATGCTCGGGAAGGTAGTCAGGCGAAAAACCATCCACAAGGAAACTACTTTGGAGCCTTCGATGACCGACTCCGTCGACCGTCACGTCGCCGTCTGGTCCCGCGAACTCAGCTGGCTGGATCCGGTCAAGGAGGCGATCTTCATGCGCCTGTGGATCCTCTCCCGGCACACCGCCCAGACCCGCAAGGACATCCTCGACGAGGGCGGACTGGCCAACCGGCAGTTCAAGATCCTGCTGCGGCTGCGCGGTCTCGGCGAGCCCTACACGACCAGCCCCTCGCACCTCGCCGACCTCGTCGGCCTGACCCGTGGCGCGCTCTCGGCCCGTCTGGCACCGCTGGAGGAGGCCGGTCTGATCGAGCGGACGCCCGGCACCGACGACCGCAGACGCGTCCACGTCCGGCTCACCGCCGCCGGGCACGAGGCCTTCGAGCGGCAGTCGGGTGCCGAGCAGCACGACGAGAACGCGCTGCTGTCGGTGCTCGATGAGGAGGAGCGAGGCACCCTCGCCGACCTGCTGCGCAAGCTCGTGATCGCCGTCGAGTCACGCGACCTGCCCGTGCGGGACACCGGCTGCGCCTGACTCACTCCCCGCCGGTGTCGACCTCAAGGCCGAGCCAGCGCGCGAGATCCTCGATCTCGGCGTCCACCGAGTCCCAGATCTCCCCGGTGAAGGTCACGTCCCGGTGCACGGCGGCGACGCGCAGCAGGCCCGCCGCGCGGTCGGCGGTCGCGTCGAGCTTCCCGACGAGCCTGTCGCCGTACAGGATCGGCAGCGCGAAATAGCCCCAGCGGCGCTTCGCGGCGGGCTTGTACATCTCGACCTGGTAGTCGTAGTCGAAGACGGCCAGCGCGCGCTTGCGGTCGTAGACGAGCCGGTCGAAGGGCGACAGCAGGGCCGCGCGGCCGGTGAAGGGACGGCCGAGGCGCTCGGGGTCGACGCGCCACTTGCCCTTGACGCCTTCGATGACCGCGGGCTCCCCGGCCGAACCGACACCGCTCGGTTCGATCTGCATGTCCGCGGCCCGTTCGCGCACGATGCCCAGCGAACGCAGCCGCCGTTCGTCCCGCAGCCGGACCGCCTCATCGGCGGGCAGGAGCGGAACGTCGGGATGGACGCGTTCGGCGAGTTCCCACAGCCGGTCGCGGTCCTCGCGGCCGACCACGACGACCTCACCCCGTTGGACCATGAACTCCAGCAGCCGGGTCACGCTCTTGTCGTTCGTCCAGCCCGACGACCGCCACGGGACCGCGCAGTTGTCGGGCAGCTCGCGGGCGGTCATCGGCCCCGACATCGCCAAGGCGGTGAGGATCTCGCGGCGACAGCCGTCGTTGGCCTCGACCCAGCGCGCCTGGGCGGCCCGCCAGTCGGTGAGCTCGCCCTTGCCGGGCCAGTCGGCCATGTCGGTGCGGTAGAGGACCATGTCCTCGGCGGGCCGGATCATCGACTGGAGCTCGATCAGCGTCTGCTTCTCCAGCGCCGACGCCAGCTCGGCGCGGTCATAGGCAGAACCGAGCCGACTCCAGAGCACCAGGTCGGCGCTCGGCGCGACGGCGGCGGTCTGGTCGACCTGGAGGAGCGTCAGGGCGCGAACGATATCGTGGAGACCCGCGGGGCGCGGCTCGTCGAGCAGCTGAGCGCCGACGGCCACGCGGCGGGCCTCCGCACGCGACAGCTTGTGCGGCGCCGGACCTGCGCTCGCCATTGGGGACCTCCGCTCGACGTCGTGGCCTTCCAGACTAGGACGCGGGTACGACGGAGTGAGCCGCCCCGTACCCGCGTCCTGTACTAAGTGCAAGCGTCCCGTAGTCTCGCCCCATGCAGAAGCCGACGCTCACCGCCGCACAGATCGTGCGCACCGCCATCGAGATCCTCGACGCCGAAGGACTCGACGGCCTCAACATGCGCGCGCTCGGCAAGCGCCTGAACTCGGCCCCGACGGCCATGTACTGGCACGTCAAGAACAAGGACAACCTCGTACGACTCGCCGTCGACGAGGTCTGGCACGAGATCGCCCTGCCCGACCCCGGCGCCCTCGGCTGGCGCGCCGCCGCGACGAAACTCGCCACCGGCCTTAACGAGACGCTCCACCGCCACCCCTGGCTCGTCCAGGCCATGGCCGGTCACTTCCTCTACGGAGAAGGCAAGAGCCGCTTCGACGACAGCCTCCTCGCCGCCTACGAGGCCGCGGGCCTGAGCGCGGAGCAGGCCGACCAGGCCGCCGCCGCGTCCTTCATGCTCGCCCTCGGCAACGCCGTCGGCGCCTCGGCCAACGTCGCGCTCGCCCGCAAGGTCAACCTCGACGGCGGCGACCCCGCGGAGGTCATGCGCGAGTCGATCGACGAGGCGACCCGGATCGCGGCGTCGTTCCCACGACTGCGCGCACGCCTGGAATCGGCCGGGGCGGGTTACAACGAGGCACCGGGGGACACCTTCGCGTTCGGACTGACGGCCTTCCTGGACGGGATCGAGCGACGCATCGCGGCGCGGGGGTGATCGCCGCCCTCACACCAGCGCCCTGGCCGCCTCCGGGTCCAGCCGGCCCCCCTCGGCGTACAGGGCGTCGAAACTCTCCCGGCCGAGCACCGCCACGAGCCGCTCGGTCACACGGTCGATCTCATCGCGCTCGGCGGGAGCCGCGGGCGCACCGGCCGACGACCGGCACGCGGCGGCGGCACCCAGCAGCCTGACCGCCGCCTCGGGATCGTCGGTCGCCGACGCCATGCCTTCCAGGGCACCGAAACCGTCACGCGGGGAACGCATCGCCGAGGCGGCCTCGAAGGCCTCCACGTGCAGCGCCAGCGCACCGGCCCGGTCGCCTTCCAGCTCGACGGCGTAGCCGAGCTCCACCAGGATCATCGGCAGGTACAGGGCCTTCTCCGGCGCCACGCGGCCTCGCTCGGCCAGCCTCGACAGGTGCACCGTCGCCAGGTCGAGTTTCCCTTCCCGCCGGGCCGCCAGACCCAGACTCATCTCGGCGAAGATGATCGCCGAGGGGGCACCCTGCTCCAGCGCCATCCGGTGAGACCGCTCGGCCAGCTCCCGGCCCAGCGTGTATTCCCGTGTCTGGACGGCGATCCAGGCCAGCCAGGAGAGTTTCCCGCCGACCTCCGGCCACAGCGACAGCTCCTCGGCCCAGCGCAGGCCCTCGCGGTGCAGCGCGGCGGCCCGCTCGTGCTCACCGCTCATCTCGGCGAGGCCGCCGAGCCAGCCGTTGGCCTGCAGCCAGCCCCACCGGTCGCCGATCCCGGTGAAGATCTCGTCGCTGCGCGACGCCGTGCGTTCGAGCTCGGCCAGGTCGCCCTGGGCGTGCGCGATCATCGCTCGCGAGCTGAGTGATGCCGCCTCCACCCACGGATCGCCCGCGCCTTCGGGCAGCAGACGGGCCGCGAGCACGAGGTCACCCCGGTCGAGGACCGCCGCGGCTGTGAACCACACGGCCCGGTCCGAGGCGGCGTCGGCCAGCGCGGCCTCGATCACCTCCGGTGCGAGCTCGTCGCCTTGAAGGAGGGCGAACCCGACCCGCCAGGCCGCCGCGCTGGTCTCCTCGACGGTGTCGCCGCGTTCGTCGAGGGCGCGCCGCGCCTCGGTGAGCCTTCCGCGCAGGAACCAGTACCAGGTCAGCGCCATGGCCAGGCGCAACCCGCCACCGTGGGAGAGGGCCGCCCGCAGGTTCGCCGACTCGGTGTCGAGCCGTGCCAGCCATTCGCGCTGGTGGGGGCCGCGCAGTTCACCGTCGGCGTGTTCGGCGAGCACCGTGTAGTACTCGGCGTGCCGCGCGCGGACGGCTTCGCCGTCGTCGAGGCGGCCGAGGCAGAACGCCGCGACCGACTCCAGCAGCCGGAAACGGACACCCTCGGACGTCTCGTCGCTGACCACGAGCGAACGGTCGACCAGGCGCGCGAGGACGTCGAGGTCGGCCCCGCACACCCGCTCGGCGGCCTCGGCGGTGCACCCGTCACGGAAGACCGCGAGCCGGGCGAGGACCGCGCGATCGGTGTCGTCGAGGAGGTCCCAGCTCCACTCGATGACCGCCGTCAGGGTCCGCTGGCGCGGTGGGACGTCACGTTGCCGGGTGGCCAGGAGCGCGAAACGGTCGTCGAGGCGGTCGACGACTCCCTGCACCCCGAGCGAGCGGACGCGGGTCGCGGCCAGTTCGAGCGCGAGCGGGAGCCCGTCGAGGCGGAAGCAGAGTTTCGCGACGGCGGGGGCGGTCTTCTCGTCCAGCCGGAAACCGCGCTGCTGAGCCGCCGCGCGGGCCGCGAAGAGCCGCGCGGCGGCCGAGCGGCGCACGGCGTCGAGGTCGTCGCCGTCGGTGGGGACGGCCAGCGGCGGGACCTCCCACAGCGTCTCCCCGGCCAGGCCGAGCGCCTCGCGGCTCGTCGCCAGGACCGTCACACCGGGAGCGTCGCGCAGCAGACGCGCGACGACCTCGGCGGCCGCCTCGATGACGTGCTCGCAGTTGTCGAGCACCAGCAGCAGACGCCGCTCCCGCAGCGCCGTCGACAAGCGCTCTTCGGGCGCCGCCGCGCTACCGGAGGCCTCCTGGAGTTCGAGAGCGTCGAGGATCCGCTCGGCGACGCCGTCGTCACCGGCCGGCAGTGGTGCCAGCTCGACGAGGTGCGTCCCGTCGGGCGGTTCCTGCTCACGAGCGGCCTCCGTGGCCAGGCGTGTCTTGCCGACACCCCCCGGCCCGATCAGCGTGACCAGCCGCCGCTCCGGGATCAGGCCGCGCAGTTCGGCCAGGGCCTCGGCACGCCCGACGAGTTCGTCGAGGCGGGCCGGGAGACTGTTGCGGACGATCGCCGCGCGCGGCGGCGCGCTCAGACCCGCGTCCTGCTCCAGGATCCGGCGGTACAGGGCGACCAGCTCCGGGCCCGGATCGAGACCGAGTTCGTCGGCGAGGCGCTCGCGCAGATCGCCGTAGCTCTCCAGCGCCTCCGACTGCCGCCCGGCCGCATACAGCGCACGCACCTGCAGGGCCCGCAGCCCTTCACGGAGGGGGTGGCGCGCGACGAGGTCGGCGAGGTCGGCGGCGACGCGGTCGTGCTCGCCGAGCGCGAGCCGGGCCTCGGCGAGCCGCTCGTGCGCGGTGAGGCGCCCTTCGGCCAGCCGCACGGCCTCGGCCCGCGCGAAGTCCTCGTCGGCGACGTCGGCGTAGGCCTCGCCGCGCCACAGCGTGAGGGCCTCGGTCAGCCGCCGCACGTCGCTCGCGGCGGCCAGATCGGTGAAGCGGTCGGCGTCGACGTCCTTCGCGTGCAGCACGTACCCGGGAGGCCGCGACTCCAGCAGGTCCCGGGCGCCGGGCTCGGCGTCGTTGAGGGCCTTGCGCAGCTGGGAAACCCGGACCTGGAGCGCCCCGGCGGGGTTGGCCGGGGCGTCCTCGCCCCACAGGTCGTCGATGAGCCGGTCGGCGGACACGACCCGGTTGCGGTTGGCCAGCAGGTCGGCCAGAAGCATCCGGACCTTGGCGCCGGGCACCACGACGGGGTCACCGGAATCGGTGACGGCGATGACGGGGCCGAGCACGCCGAACTGCACGAGGGGGTCCTTCCGTCGGTAAGGGGAGCTGAAGGCGATCGTAAGCGGCAACGCCGATTCTCGGGGGTATGGACATCTACCACGAAGACCACGGCACCGGCGAGGGCCGCCCGCTCGTCCTGATTCACGGTGCCCTGTCCGGTATCGGCACCTCCTTCGGGGAGTTCCTGCCGCTGCTGGCCAAGACCCGCCGGGTCATCGCCGTCGAACTACAGGCCCACGGCCGCACCCGCGACATCGACCGGCCATTCGGTTTCAGCGCCTTCGCCGCCGACGTCGTCGAACTCCTCGACCGCCTCGGCGTCGAACGCGCCGACGTCTTCGGCTGGAGCATGGGCGGCGCGGTCGCGCTGCGACTGGGCACCGACCACCCCGAGCGCGTCGGCCGCCTCGTCCTGGCCTCCATGAGTTTCGACAACGACGGTCTGCACCCCGGCCTCCTCGACGGCATCGCCGACCTGCGGCCCGAGCACCTGCACGGCTCGGAGTTCCACGAGGAGTACCTGCGCACCGCTCCCGACCCCGACGGCTGGCCGAACCTCGTCGAGAAGGTCAAGGCGCAGGACGCCGCGCCCGAGCAGTGGACCAGGGAGGAGGTCAGCGCGCTCGAAGCGCCCGCGTTCATCGTGCTGGCCGACTCCGACATCGTCCGCAACGAGCACGCCGTGGAGTTCTTCGGTCTGCTCGGCGGGGGAGTGGCGGGAGACCTGGTGGGGCTTCCGGCCTCGCGCCTGGCGATCCTGCCCGGCAGCACCCACACGACGATCCCGCAGCGGGCGGACTGGCTGGCGCCGATGATCGGGGAGTTCCTCGACGAGGGGTGAACACGGCGAAAGGGCGGGCCGCGAGGCCCGCCCTTCCCGTTCGCTCGATCAGGGCCTGTCCCCGACGTTGTCGACGAATCCGGCGTCGAGCCTGGTCAGCTCCCACAGCGTCGTGCCGGCGGTCTCGGTGACCGCGGGGTCGTCGCCGAAGGGCGGGTAACTGAAGTCGGCGATGGCGACGGACCGGTAGCCGACGAACTCGTAGGTCTCCGGGTCGACGAGGAGCTGCTCGTGCTGCCAGGCCTCGGTGACCCGGCCGACGGCGAGGGTCTCCCGGCCCTCGACCATGACCGTCCCCTCCACGGCGACGCCCGGGATCATGCCCGCGGCACGCCACAGCGCTGCGGTGAGATTCGGCGGGAGCAGGTTGTCCCGGAGGATCGCCGAGATCCGCGCGAACAACCAGGCGTTCCACTCCTCCTGGTTCCCCGGGAGGCCGACGCCGTCGTCGGTGGTGCCCGATGACGCCTCGTCGCGCGGAACGGCCCCGTCCCCGACCAGCTCCTTCTCCAGTGCGTCGATCAGGGCGTTCGGTTCGACGGGAAGGCTCAGCATGTACGGGTACGAGTCGTCGTTCAGGTACCCGCCGACTTCGGGCTCTCCCTCGCCGTCGACGAGCTCGCCGAACCTCGAACCGTCGTAGCTGATCCAGGTCTCGTCGACGGACTCGGGCCGCATGCCCTTGTACTCGCTCATCGCGCTGGCCGAGACGCTGTGGTCCTTGATGTACATCCACTGGTCGGGGCCGGGCGGCTCCCACGGCTGGGCCTCCGCGTAGGAGGCGGCCAGTTCGATGACCCGGGCGGCCTCGATCTCGGCCGCCGTCTTCTGCCCCGGCGGCGGGACGTTTCCGCCGCCGGTGGCGACGCCGAGCACGACCGCCGCGGCGGCGACGGCGGCCAGCGCGCCGGTCGCGTAGGCGAAGCGACGCTTGGGGGAGCGGGGAGGTGCGGTCGTGCCCTGGTCCTGGATGTGGTTCACCACGAACTCCTGGAGTTGACGCTGCCGGCCGCTCGGGATCTCCCGCTCGGGGGGCGCCGGCAGGAGCCGGGCCAACTCGTCACGTTCGTCCGAGCCGGGCTGGGGGTCTTCGCTTCTCATTGGTTGATCTCCTGAGCGAGCCGGACCGTTTTGTCACGGTCTCCTATTACCTGTCCGTTCCGTGGATCGGGTTCCCGTTTTTCTTCAGCAGGTTTCAGGCGACCCGAGCTCACGAGCTTGGCGAGCTTCGCCCGCGCCCGCGACAGCCGCGAGCGGACCGTGCCGACGGGCACGCCCAGCGCCTCGGCGGCCTCGGCGTAGTCGAGCTCAGCCCACACGACCAGCGTGATGACCTCGCGCTCGGTCTTGCGCAGCCTCTTCAGCGCCGCCATCGTCAGCGCGAGACGCTGGCGGTCGGCGGCCCTGTCGGTGATCGCGTCGGCGATGTCGGGGACCGTCATGCTCAGCGGGACCCGGATCATGGCCCCGTCGTGGCGTCGGGCGGCCCGGCGGATGTTCCTGGCGACGTTCGTGGCGATGCCCAGCAGCCAGGGCCGCAGCGAAGCGCCCTCCTCGCCGGCGTCGACCTTCTCCCGAAGCCGCCATGACTCCAAGAAGGTCAGCGAGGCGACGTCCTCGGCCGTCGACCAGTTGCCGGTGAGCCGGAAGCCGTGGTTGTACACCGCGCGGGCGTGCTCGGCGACCAGCTCCCGGAAGGCCTCGGGGTCACCGGAGCGAACGCGGGCACGCAAATTCATCTCCACATCCGTTGACTGTCCACCCGAAGCGGCAGGTTCCGTGACCTGAGTCACAGTGCCGGGAGCGGATGCGGGAGGGAATGCCCCGCAGTGACCGGCGTTGGCGATCAGCGACGCCCTCGACGACGGAGAACACATGCTGATCGCGCACCTCAGCGACCCCCACATCCGCACCGGACCCCTCGCCGCCGAGCCCGCCGCCGGGCTCCACCACGCGCTCGCCCGCGTCGTCGCCCTCGACTCCCGCCGCCCCGACAGCCCGGCCGGGCTCCTCGGCGCCGAACAGCTCGCCTGGCTCGACGGCGTGCTCACCGAACGGCCCGACGTGCCCGCCGTCGTCTGCCTGCACCACCCGCCCCTCGCCGTCGGGATCCCCTTCCTCGACGGGATCCGCCTCGACGACGGACCCGCGCTCGCCGACGTCGTCGCCAGGCATCCCCGGGTCGTCCGAGTCCTCGCCGGGCACGTCCACCGCACGGTCGTCGCGCCTTTCGCGGGGAGCCTGGTCGCGACGGCGCCGAGCACCTACCGGCAGACGGCCCTGCGCATGCACGACGACCGCCCGCCGGGCTACCTGGCCGAGCCGACCGGTTTCCTGCTGCACCAATCGACCGAGACCGGCTGGGTCACTCACCTGGTGGCGGCGAGCCACGCGGGGCCCGTCCTGGGGATGTGAGCGCGGTCAGCCGCGGGGACCCAGTCGCAGCGAACCGAAGAAGCCCCGGATGTCGGCGACCAGTTCCGCCGGCACCTCCATCGCCGCGAAGTGCCCGCCGCGCTCGAAAGGAGTCCAGCGCACCATGTTGTTGCTCCGGTCGGCGATGTGCCGCAGCGGGATGAAGTTGTCGTGCGGCAGCACCGCCAGGGCCGTCGGCGCCGACGACGGCAGGTACATCGGGCCGCCGTAGTCGGTGTGCGCCCGCTCGTAGTAGACGCGCCCTGAGGAGCCCCCGGTGCCGGTAAGCCAGTAGAGCATCACATTGGTGAGCAGGTGATCGCGGTCGAGGGCGATGCCCGGATCGCTCCACTCGGCGAACTTCTCCGCGATCCACGCCAGCTGCCCGACCGGCGAGTCGGCCAGCGCGTACGACAGTGTCTGCGGCCGGCTGGCCTGCAGCACGGCGTAGCCCACCCGCTCGCGGTCCCATTCCTCCTGCCGCGCCCACGACGCCAGTGTCGCCGCCCGTTCCACCGGATCCAGACCCGCCAGTTCCTCCTCGGTCGGCTCGGCCGCCGCCGACGCCCCGGGAAGCAGATTCAGATGCACGCCGATGATCTGCTCGGGGCGGGTCCGCCCGATCTCACGGGCGATCGCCGCGCCCCAGTCGCCGCCCTGGGTTCCGTAACGCCCGTAGCCGAGCCGCCGCATGAGCTCGCCGAAGGCGGCCCCGACCCGCCGGAACTCCCAGCCGGGCTCGGTGGTGGGACCCGACAGCGTGAACCCCGGGATGCTCGGCAGCACCAGGTGGAAGGCGTCGGCCGGGTCGCCGCCGTGGCGGCGCGGATCGGTCAGCGGACCGGCGACCTCGGTGAACTCCACGATGGACCCGGGCCAGCCGTGCGTCATGATCAACGGCGTCGCGTCCGGCTCGGGCGAACGAATGTGCGCGAAGTGCACGGTGGCGCCGTCGATCACGGTCGTGAACTGCGGCCACTCGTTGAGCGCCGCCTCGGCGGCCCGCCAGTCGTAGTCGTGGCGCCAGTACCCGACCAGCTCCCGCAGATACCCGAGCGGGACGCCGTAGGCCCATCCGACACCGGGCAGCTCATCGGGCCACCGGGTCAGGTCGAGCCGCACGTTCAGGTCGTCCAGGTCCTTCTGCGGAACCTGAACACGGAAGGGAAGGATCTCGTCGCCGGCCATGTGGATCACTCTGCTCGCCGATCACCGCGAGCCCGGCGGTGGGGCCCGTTCACTCCTCGCCGAGCTCGTCGAGGGCCCTGGTGAGCCACGCGATCCAGAAGGACTCCAGCTCGGTCCCGGCACGCAGGACCTGCCGCTGGAGCAGCTCCGCCTCGGTCCGCGCGCCCGCCCCGAAGTCACGCCGGTCGATCGCCTCGTACTCGGCGAGCTGCCGCCGGTGCAGGTCGAGATGACGCCGGAGCTCGGCCCGCAGGCCCGCCGAACCGACCACCGCGGCCGCCCTCAGCCGCAGCATCAGCGGCTCGCGGATCGCTTTGGGGTCCTGGCGTTCGGCCACCCACTCCCGCAGCGCCCCCCGCCCGGCGGGCAGCACCTCGTACTCCTTGCGGCTCCCGCGGCTCGGCGGCTGCGGGACCGCGCGGATCAGTGACGCGCCCTCCAGCCGGCTCAGTTCGCGATAGATCTGCTGATGCGTCGCCGACCAGAAGAAGCCGATCGACCGGTCGAAGCGGCGCGTCAGTTCCAGACCCGAGGAGGGTTTCTCCAGCAGGGCCGTGAGGATCGCGTGCGGCAGCGACATGCGCCCAGACTAGATCGCCGCGGCCAGACGGGTCCCCTGGTCCACGGCCCGTTTCGCGTCCAGCTCGGCGGCGACGTCGGCGCCCCCGATCAGGTGCGCGCTCACGCCGAGGGCGGCCAGGCCCGCGTGCAGATCACGGCGGGGCTCCTGGCCCGCGCAGATCACCACGTTGTCGACGGCGAGCACCCGGCGTTCACCCGCGACCGACAGGTGCAGGCCCTCGTCGTCGACGCGGTGATAGGCCGCGCCGGGCGTCATCGTGACACCCCGGTGCTTGAGCTCGGCGCGGTGGATCCAGCCCGTCGTCTTGCCGAGGCCCGCGCCGATCTTGCCGTCCTTGCGCTGCAGCAGATGCACCGTCCGCCTCACCGCCGCCCGCACCGGCGCGACGAGCCCGCCCGGCGAGCGGTGACCGGTGTCGACACCCCAGCGCGCGTAGAAGTCGGCGTCGGTGTCGGTGAGGAAGGCCGCGACGTCGAAACCGATCCCGCCCGCGCCGATCACCGCGACGCGCTCGCCGACGGGCGCCTTGTCGCGCAGAACGTCGACGTAGCTCAAGACGGCCGGGTGGTCGAGACCCTCTATCTCGGGGACACGCGGGGTCACGCCGGTGGCCAGGACGATCTCGTCGAAGCCCGCCCCGGCCAGATCGGCGGCGGTGACGGCCGCGCCGAGCCGGAGGGTGACGCCGAGGGCGTCGAGACGGTGCCGGTAGTAGCGGATCGTCTCGTCGAACTCCTGCTTGCCGGGGATCTCGCGGGCGATGGTCAGCTGCCCGCCGATGCCGTCGGCGGCGTCGTGGAGGGTGACGTCGTGCCCGCGTTCGGCGGCGGTGACGGCGAAGGCGAGCCCGGCCGGTCCGGCGCCGACGACGGCGACGCGTTTGCGCAGGCGGGTGGGGGAGAGGACCAGCTCGGTCTCGTGGCAGGCGCGCGGATTGACCAGGCAGGAGGTGATCTTGAGGTTGAAGGTGTGGTCGAGGCAGGCCTGGTTGCAGCCGATGCACGTGTTGATCGCCTCGGGCGTTCCCGCCGCGGCTTTGGCCACGAAGCCGGGGTCGGCCAGGAACGGCCGGGCCATCGACACCAGGTCGCCGTCGCCGTCGGCGAGGATCCGCTCGGCCAGCTCGGGCGTGTTGACGCGGTTGCCGGTGGCCAGGGGGATCCCGACGGCGCCCATCAGCTTGCGGGTCACCCACGTGAAGGCGCCGCGCGGGACCGCGGTGGCGATCGTCGGGATGCGGGCCTCGTGCCAGCCGATGCCGGTGTTGAGGATCGTCGCGCCCGCCGCCTCGACGGCCTTGGCCAGCGTCACGACCTCCTCGAAGGTCGAGCCGCCCGGCACGAGGTCGAGCATGGACAGCCGGTAGATCACGATGAAACCGGGCGAGACGCGCTCGCGGACGCGCCGGACGATCTCGACGGGGAAGCGGATGCGGTTGCCGTAGGCCCCGCCCCACTCGTCGGTGCGCCGGTTGGTCGGAGCCGCGATGAACTCGTTGATCAGGTAGCCCTCGGAGCCCATGACCTCGACGCCGTCGTACCCGGCGAGCTCGGCGAGTTCGGCGCAGCGCGCGAAGTCCTCGATGGTCGCCTCGACTTCCTCGGCGCTCAGCTCACGTGGCGCGAAGGGGCTGATCGGCGCCTGGATCGGGCTCGGCGCGACCAGGCCGGGGTGATAGGCGTAGCGCCCGAAGTGCAGGATCTGGAGTGCGATGCGGCCGCCCTCGGCGTGCACGGCGTCGGTGACGACCCGGTGCTCGGCGGCGGTCGCCTCGCCGGTGAGCATCGCGCCGCCGGGGTAGGGGCGGCCCGCCTCGTTCGGCGCGAACCCGCCGGTGACGATGAGGCCGACGCCGCCGCGGGCGCGCTCGGCATAGAACGCGGCCATCCGCTCGAAGCCGTTCGGCGCCTCTTCGAGCCCGGTGTGCATCGAGCCCATGATGACGCGGTTGGGCAGGGTGACCGTGCCCAGGTCGAGCGGGCTCAGCAGCTGCGGGTAGGCGGTCATCGCGGACTCCTCGGGTGCGGTCGGTGAGTCGTTTCTACCGCAGCCGGCGACGGTTGTGCAACTAAGTGCAGAATCATTTCGGGGAAAGTCGTTATCCCCGCCCCCGCCACTGTTCTCCTGTGTGACGCCGACCCCCGGCGTTCCACGCGGAGAGCGGAGACCCATGTCCCACCCCACCCGACCCCGTACCCGCCGCGGCCGTCACGCCAGGCGCGCGCCGGGCCGCATCGTCCTCGCGGGCGTCGTGGCGATCGCGCTCACCGCGCTCGTGCTCGCGGTGCTGCTCGTTCCGGGCGGAGGGACGGACGACCCGGCGCGGCCGTTGTCGGCCGATGCGAGTGCGACCGGGTCGGCGTCACCGGGCCCGGTGACCGACTCGTCGGCGCCTGCGGGGGAAGGCGGTCCCGCGACTCCGAAGCCGAAGCCCACCACCGAACCCCCGGAGGAGGAGCCCGACGGGCCGCCGGCGGGTTCACCGGCGCAGGGCAAGGCCGCCGAGTACGCCGACCGCGTCGTCGAGCTGGTCAACGAGGAGCGGTCGAAGGCGGGCTGCGGCGCCCTCCGCGTCGACGCGAAGGTCACCGAGGCCGCGCAGTTCCACGCCGACGACATGGCCGCCCGCGACTACTACGAGCACAACAGCCCCGAGGGGCGCAGCGCCGGGGACCGCCTCGACGCCGCCGGTTACGCCTGGAGCGGCTGGGGCGAGAACATCCACAAGAGCCCGACGAGCCCCGAACAGGCGATGCGCGACTGGATGGACAGCCCCGGCCATCGCGACAACATCCTCAACTGCGGCTTCGAACACCTCGGCGTGGGCGTGAACCTCGCCTCGAACGGGCCGTGGTGGGTGCAGGTGTTCGGAACCCCGCGGTGAGACCTCACCCCGCCCGCGCCAGGTTCAGCACCCACAGCGTCCCCTGCGGACCTTCGACGGCGGCCGCGCCGGCGTCGGTGTAGTCGCAGGCCAGCATGTTCTCGCGGTGGCCGGTGCTGTCCATCCACGCCCCGACGGCGCCGCCCGGTTCGGCCGAACCGAGGTAGATGTTCTCGGCCCAGCCGCTCCAGGCGTACCCGGCGGTGCTCATCCGCTCACCGGCGTCGGAGCCGTCGGAGCCGGTGTGGTCGAAGAAGCCGTGCTCGGCCATGTCCTCGGCGTGGGCCAGGGCCGCCTCGTCCAGGCGCGGATCGGCGTCAAGGGCGGCGCAGCCGGCCCGAGCCCGTTCGGCGTTGATACCGGCGATGAGTGCGACCCCAGGCGCTTCCGGCGGCGGTGAGGTCCGGTCGGCCTCGGCGGGCGCGGTCGCCGACGGGCTCGCCGACGAGGTGGACGGCTCCGTCGGTGGCGGCGCGGAGACCGGGTCCTCCGGCGGCTGGATCAGGACGAGCGCGAGGACACCGGCCGCGACGACCCCGGCCGCGACCGACGGCCACAGCCACCGCGGCCGGGGCAGGGGAGTGGCGCCGGGGACCGCCGAGGCCGGGTCGGCGGAGAACCCCGGAGGCGGCACGACCATCGCCATGCCCGCGAGCAGCCCCTCCGCCGGAGCGAGGTCGGCGCCGGACCGCGCGCACTTCCGGCAGTCCCGGACGTGCCGCCCCAGGCGCTTGCGCCACAACGGCGACGGCCGCCCGTCCCAC
This sequence comes from Phytomonospora endophytica, assembly GCF_014202425.1. Lineage (GTDB taxonomy): Bacteria > Actinomycetota > Actinomycetes > Mycobacteriales > Micromonosporaceae > Phytomonospora > Phytomonospora endophytica. Next base: position 74,882 of record NZ_JACHGT010000010.1, read on the forward strand.
GTGACCACGGCTGCGGTCAGGTCCTCGCAGCGCCAGGTCGCCGACAGCGCGCGCACGATCTGGCGCGCGACGTCGAGCTGCGCCTTCATCCGCTGGACCCGGACGGCGGCGTGCGGCGGCGTCAGGTCGAGCGCGGCGGCCAGCTCCCCACGGGTCAGGTGCCCGGCGCTCTCCTGCCACCACAGGGCGAGCAGGTCCCGGTCGCCGTCGTCGAGCCAGCGCGTCGCCTCGGCGATCTCGCGTCGCTGGCCCGACAGGCCGAGCCGCAGGATCGCGAGGTCCACGAAGTCGCCGCCGGGGTCCGGCACGGAGGTCACGTCGTCGCCGGCGGGCAGTGGCGCGCGGAGCGAGTGCGACCACCTGCGGCGCACCTCGTTCATCGCGATCGCGATCAGCCAGGACCGGAAACTCGCCGCGTCGCGCAGCCCGCCGAGTCCGTCGAGGGCCTTGAGCATCGTCTCCTGCACGACGTCGTCGACGTCGGGATGCCCGTTGAGGGCGCGCCCGACGACGTTGTAGACCAGCGGCAGACAGGCGGCGACGAGCCGCTCGCGCGCCCGGAGGTCGCCCGAGCGGGCGGCCATGACGGTCGCGATGCTCGCGGTGTGATCGCTGCGGTCCATCCCTGTCCAGTCCTCGATGTGTCCCGACCGTGGGGAGACCCGTGCCGGTCACGTCGATAACGAAAACCTTCGATCGGATTCTGAACCGTCGCGGGGTAGGGCGATAGCCGGGGACGTCACAGGCCGCGCCCGGCGCGGAGATAACCTGAAACGGTCCCGGGACTTCCACGACCTAGACGGGGGTGCGACCGGCCATGACGGCGCCGAAAAGCCCGGTCCGCCCTGCGGTGATGACCGACGTCGCCAAGCTCGCCGGGGTCTCCCACCAGACCGTGTCGCGGGTCCTCAACGGCAGCTCCAAGGTCCGCGCCGAGACGCGCGAGCGGGTGCTGCGGGCCGTCGACGCCCTCGACTACCGCCCGAACGCCATGGCGCGCGGGCTGGCCAGCCGCCGCTCGAAGATCCTCGGCGTGATCGGTTTCGACACCATCCTGCACGGCCCGGCCTCGACCCTGCTCGGCATCGAGCGGGCCGCCCGGACGGCCGGGTACGGCGTCAGCATCGTCACCGTCGAGCAGGTGGACCGCATCAGCGTCGCCAACGCCGCCGAGACCCTGTCCCGGCAGGGCGTCGACGGTGTCATCGTTATCGCGCCCCAGCTGGCGGCGGCCTCGGCGCTGCGCCACTTCCCGGCCGGGATGGTCGCCGTCGCCGTCGAGGCGGGCCAGGACAGCGGCCTGCCCTCGGCGTCGGTCGACCAGATCGCCGGGGCACGGCTGGCCGTCGAGCACCTCCTCGGTCTCGGCCACCGCACGGTCTGGCACATCGCCGGGCCGGGCAACTGGCTGGAGGCCCGCGACCGGATCGAGGGCTGGCGCAGGACCCTCAACGCCGCCGGGATCGCCGCGCCCGAGCCCGTCGACGGCGACTGGAGCGCCCGCTCGGGCTACCGCGCCGGACTCGAACTGGCCGGGAGGCCCGGCGTCACCGCCGTCTTCGCCGCCAACGACCACATGGCCCTCGGCCTGCTGCGGGCCCTGCACGAGCGCGGGATCCGCGTCCCGGCCGACATCAGCGTCGTCGGCTTCGACGACATCCCCGAGGCCGCGTACCTGTTCCCGCCGCTGACCACGGTCCGGCAGGACTTCGACGAGGTCGGCCGCCGCAGCATGGCGGCCCTGCTGAGCCTCCTCGACGAGCGCGAGGAGGAGTGCGAGGCCGCCGCCGAGCCGATCCAGCCGACCCTCGTCGTGCGTGACAGCACGGCGGCCCCGCCCGCGTCCACGAAGTGACGGCGGGGCGCCTCGCACCCTCCCCGAGCCTTCAGTTCTTCGCCTTGCGCTTGTTGTAGACGTCGAAGGCGACGGCCGCCAGCAGCACCAGTCCCTTGATGATCTGCTGCCAGTCGCTCTCGACGCCGATCATCGACATGCCGTTGTTCATCACGCCCATGACCAGCGCTCCGACGATCGCGCCGACGACCGTACCGATCCCGCCCGAGGCCGAGGCGCCGCCGACGAAGGCGGCGGCGATGGCGTCGAGCTCGAAGTTGACGCCCGCCTTCGGGGTCGCCGCCGAGAGCCGCGCGGCGAAGATCATGCCGGCGAGCGCGGCGAGCGCGCCCATGTTGACGAAGACCCAGAAGGTGTTCTTCTTCGTCTTGACCCCCGACAGCAGCGCGGCCTTCTCGTTGCCGCCGACGGCGTAGATCCGGCGCCCGGCGACCGAGCGGTTCATCATGAAGGAATAGGCCGCGATCAGCGCGATCAGGATGAGGCCCACGACGGGGACGCCCTGGTAGGAGGCCAGGACGTAACCGAACAGCATGACGACCAGCCCGAGCGCGACGAGCTTGGCGACGAACAGCGAGCGCGGTCCGGCGGGCAGCCCGTAGGACCGCCGTCCCTGCCGGGCGCGCAGCTCCGTCCACACCAGCAGCGCCACGGCAGCGACGCCGAGCACGAGCGTCAGCGTGTGCAACGGCCCGACCTTGAGTTGCACGGTGAAGTCACTGATCCCGACGAACTGCACACCCTGGACGTTGCCCAGGTCGGGCAGGAAACCGGCGGCGATGTCGCGGAACGCGTCGGGGAACGGCCCGATCGACTGCCCTTCGAGCAGCAGCTGCGCCAGGCCGCGGAACAGCAGCATCCCGGCCAGCGTGACGATGAAGGCGGGGATCTTGACGTAGGCGATCCAGTAGCCCTGCCACGCGCCGATCAGCGCGCCCAGCGCGATGCCGGCGACCAGCACGAGCCGCCAGTCCCAGTGCCAGTCCACGATCAGGATCCCGGCGATGGCGCCGACCAGCGCGGCGACCGAACCGACCGAGAGGTCGATGTGGCCGTTGATGATGACCAGCATCATCCCGATGGCCAGCACCAGGATGTAGCCGTTCTGCTGGATCACCTGGGTGACGTTGAGCGGGGTGAGCAGCTTGCCCGAGCTGAGCACGGCGAACAGGACCGTGATCAGCACGAGCGCGACGATCATGCCGTACTGGCGGACGTTGCTGCGCAGCGTCTTGCGCAGGGTCTCGGCGACGCCGGTGCGGGCATCGGCGACCTTCTCGGTGATCTGCTCGGGAGGGGTGTCGTCGTCGCCCTTGGAGAGCTTGTCGAGGAGCGTCACGGCGCCACCGTCCCGGCGGGCGTCGCGCTGTCGGTCATCAATCTCATCACGGCCTCCTGAGTGGCCTCTCGACGTGGCAGTTCACCGGTTACGCGGCCCTGGTTCATCGCGTAGACGCGGTCGCACAGGCCGAGCAGTTCGGGTAGTTCCGAGGAGATGACCAGCACGCCCCTGCCCTCGGCGGCGAGCTGGTGGACGATTCCGTAGATCTCGTACTTGGCGCCGACGTCGATGCCGCGCGTCGGCTCGTCGAGGATCAGCAGCTCGGGCTCGGTGAAGATCCACTTCCCGAGCACGACCTTCTGCTGATTCCCACCGGAGAGGTTGCCGGTCTTCTGGAACACCGTGGGCGTCTTGACCCGCAGCCGCTCGCGCAGCCGCTCGGACTCCACGACCTCCCGGTCGAGGTCGATGACCCCGCGTTTCGACACCCGCCGCAGGGCCGCGAGGGTCGTGTTGCGGCGGATGTCCTCATCGAGGAGCAGCCCGAACTGCTTGCGATCCTCGGTGACGTAGGCGATCCCGGCGTCGATGGCCTCACTGACCGTGCGCAGCCGCAGCGCGCGGCCGTTCATCCGGACCTCGCCGCCCACATACGACCCGTAGGAGCGGCCGAAGACGCTCATCGCCAGTTCGGTGCGCCCGGCGCCCATCAGCCCGGCGATCCCGACGATCTCGCCGCGCCGGACGGTCACAGACGCGTCCTTCACGACACGGCGGCCCGCCACCGTCGGATGGTCGACGGTCCAGCCCTCGACCTCGAAGAGGAGCTCGCCGATCTCGGGTTCGCGCGGCGGGAAACGGTGGTCGAGGTCGCGGCCGACCATGCCCTTGATGATCCGGTCCTCGTCGACGGCGCCGGAGCCAGCATCGAGCGTCTCGATGGTGCGGCCGTCGCGCAGGATGGTGATCCGGTCGGCGACGGCGGTGACCTCGTTGAGCTTGTGTGAGATCAGGATCGAGGTGATGCCCTGGTCGCGCAGGGCGCGCAGCAGCGCGAGCAGGCCCGCGCTGTCGGCCTCGTTGAGCGCGGCGGTCGGCTCGTCGAGGATCAGCAGCCGGACCTCCTTGGACAGCGCCTTGGCGATCTCCACCAGCTGCTGCTTGCCGACACCGATCCCCGAGACGGGCGCCTCGGGATCCTCGACGAGACCGACGGCGGCCATCAGCCGCATCGCCTGCCGGTTCGTCTCGCGCCAGTCCACCAGGCCGCGCCCGCCGCGTTCGTTGCCGAGGAAGATGTTCTCCGCGATCGACAGCTGCGGGACCAGCGCCAGTTCCTGGTGGATGATGACGATCCCGGCGGCCTCGCTCTGCCGGATGTCCTTGAAGGCCGCCGGACGCCCGTCGACGACGATCTCACCGGTGTAGGAACCGTGCGGGTACACACCGGAGAGGACTTTCATCAAGGTGGACTTGCCGGCGCCGTTCTCGCCGATCAGGGCGTGGATCTCGCCGCGCCGGACCCGCAGGTCGACGTGGTCGAGGGCCTTGACGCCGGGGAACTCCTTGCCGATCGCGCGCATGTCGAGGATGTGGTCGTCCATCGCGGTCACCCGCCTTTCCCGCCGGGCCGCGGCGGCCCCGGAGAGAGGGAGGGCCGCCGCGGCGTCCTTCAGCCCGTGAGCTGTGCTTCGGTGTAGAAGCCGGTGTCGACCAGGGCCTGCTTGTAGTTGTCCTTGTCGACCGAGACGGGGTCGAGCTGGTTGGTCGGCACGACCTTCTTGCCGTTGTCGTAGGAGGTCGTGTCGTTGACGGTGGCGGGCTTGCCGTTGATGGCCGCGTCGGTCATCGTCACCGCGAGCTTGGCCAGTTCCCGGAGGTCCTTGAAGACCGTCTGCGTCTGCTCGCCGGCGATGATCGACTTGACCGAGGCGAGTTCGGCGTCCTGACCGGTCACGATCGGGAGCTTCTTCGACCCGCTGCCGTAGCCGACGCTCTTGAGCGCCGAGATGATCCCGATGCTGATCCCGTCGTAGGGCGACAGGACGGCGTCGACGTTCTCACTGGAGTAGTTGGCGCTCAGCAGCGTCTCCATCCGCGATTGGGCGGTCGCACCGTCCCAGCGCAGCGTGGTGACCTGGTCCATCGCGGTCTGTCCACTGCGGACGACGAGCTTTTTGGAGTCGAGGTAGGGCTGGAGGACCTGCATGGCGCCGTTGAAGAAGAAGGAGGTGTTGTTGTCGTCGGCCGAACCGGCGAACAGCTCGATGTTGAACGGGCCCTCGCCGTCGGCGAGCTTCAGCTTCTCCTCGATGTAGGACGCCTGCAGCACACCGACCTTGAGGTTGTCGAAGGTCGCGTAGTAATCGACGTTCTCCGTCTCGCGGATCAGGCGGTCGTAGGCGATCACCGGGATCTTGGCGTCCTTGGCCTGCTGGAGGACGGCGGTGAAGGACTTGTTGTCCACCGCCGCGATCAGCAGTGCCTGCACACCCTTGGTGATCATGTTCTCGACCTGCGACACCTGCGTCTCGATGACGTCCTCGGCGAACTGAAGGTCGGTGGTGTAGCCGAGCGCGGTGAACTCCTTGACGAGGTTGTCGCCGTCGTAGACCCAGCGTTCGGAGGACTTCGTCGGCATCGCGATGCCGATCGTGCCCTTCTTCGGGGCCTCACCGGCGCCGTCACCGTCGTCGGCGGACTCTACCGAGCAGGCCGACGTGGCCAGCAGTGCGCCGAGCCCGGCGACCCCGGCGAGGAGGCCGCGTCTGTTGATGGTGGTCATGTTCCACAACTCCTTCGTTGCGTCGGTGCCTAGACCTGGACGAACTCGATGCCGGCCAGCTCGCAGAAGACCCGCCAGTCGGCGGCGTGGTGACCCAGGTTCATGACCTGGTGGTGTGGTCCGCCGGCGCGCAGCCAGCCGTCCATGCAGGCCCGCACCCCACTGGCGGGCCGGAACTGCCCGTAGGGCATTTCGAGGGCCGGGAGCGGCCGTGCGTCGAGGACCTCGCCTTCGGCGACGACGAGCCGGAAACGCTCGCCGCCGAGGGAGACGAGGCAGGCCAGCGTCGCCGGGCCGGGCCGGTAGCGGAAGAGGAAGGTCGGCGGCTCGGCGAGTTTGCCGATGCCCAGTTCGCGGCGGATCAGCCGGACCGGCTCGTCGGTGCGGGCGACCTTCCAGTTGCCCTCGCCCATGTGGCTCATGAGGATCGAGTCGGAGGGGAAGTCCATCGCGTACATCTCGGTGAAGTGGCCGTCGCCGAGGAGCCGGTGCCCGGCGTAGACCATCGCGGCGGCCATGGCGTCGCCTTCGGCGCCGTAGCCGTAGCCCTTGGCCATCAGCGTCGAGGCGGCGGCGAGTGGCAGGCGCGCGAAGCGCCCGTCCTCGCCGATGGCGTCGAAGTGCGTGGAGTAGGCGCCGTAGCCGCGGTCGACGAGGATCCGCTCGATCGCGATCTGCATGCGGGCGTGGTCCTCGCGCTCCTCGGCCGTCAGCGCCGGGTCGATGTCGAAACGCTCGTCCTCCCAGGCGATCAGCTCGGCGACCTCGTCCGCCGGGACGTCACCGGTTCCGCGCCACAGGTCGCCGGGCGCGACGAAACCGATCTCGGGCCCCAGGGCCCGCAGGAGCGCGTTCTCGTCGACGCGGATGTCGCCCATGTCGTTCATGGCGTAGCCGAAGACGCCGACCTTGAGCGAGCGCCACGCGGTGACCGCCCGCGCGGCCCGAGCCCATCGCCCGACGCGTTCGGCGAAGGCCGGGGCACGCCAGTCCTCGGTGATGACGTCGAAGGGCCGGTCGGCGCGGACCATCGCGTTGGCGGTGTCCTGCGCGCCGTGGATGCCCTGGTTGTAGGTCATGTCGGCCATGTCCCAGGCCGGTGTCACGTGCGGATCGGGCTGGATGTTGGCCAGGCACACCGGGAGCCGGTTCTCGTTGAACAGGCGGGCCACGCGCATCGCCGGGCCGTAGGTGAGCATCACGACCAGGACGCCGTCGAGGTCGGCGTTGACGAACTCCCGCATCACCGACTCGGCGTCCGCGCGGCCTTTCACCGGCGCCCCGACCACCCAGTCGGCGACCTCACCGAGGCGCGCGGCGACGTCGTGGGCGTAACCGTCCTGGCGCTCGGTGATGCCGGGGATCATGTGGTCGTAGAGGGCCTGCGTGATGCCCAGAATCCCGATGCGCGGTTTCACTTCTGCCATGTCTTCGAGGGCTCCTCAGTGTTGGCCGTAGACGTTGCGGTACCGGTCGTGCAGGCTGTCCACATCGGACTGCGCGATCCCGGTGGGCTCGCCGAGCTGGCGGGACAGGTGCACGGTGCGGGCGACGTCCTCGCACATCACGGCGGCCTTGACCGCGGCCGTGGCGTCGGCGCCGATGGTGAAGACCCCGTGGTTGCGCATGAGGACCGCCGGTGAGCGGTGGCCGGCCAAGGTAGCCACGATCCCCTTGCCGATGTCGTCGCCGCCGATCAGCGCGAAGGGCCCGGCCGGGATCTCCCCGCCGAACTCGTCGGCCATCGCCGTGAGCACGCACGGGATCGCCTCACCGCGCGCCGCCCACGCCGTGGCGTAGGTCGAGTGGGTGTGCACGACCCCGCCCACCTCGGGCATGTGCCGGTAGACGTAGGCGTGCGCGGCGGTGTCGCTCGACGGCGACAGCTCCCCTTCGACGAGCCTCCCGTCGAGGTCGCACACGACCATCGACTCCGGGGTCAGCGCGGCATAGGAGACGCCGCTGGGTTTGATGACGAACAGGTCGGCGCCCAAGACGCGCGCCGAGACGTTCCCGGCGGTCCAGGCCACCAGGCCCCAGGTGATCAGTTCGCGGTGCAGGTCGGCGAGTTCGGCGCGCAGCCGGGACACGGTCGCGGAGGTCATGCCTTCTGGGCCTCGTTTCTGATGCGGCGGAGGCGGTGCAGGACGTCGCTGCCGCCCCGCCCGAAGTGGTCGTGGAGCCGCCGGTACTCGGCGTAGAGCGCGTCGTAGGCCGCGGCCCGCTCGGGGTCGGGGAGGTAGGCGCCGGAGTGGACGCGGCCCATCGCCGCCGAGGCGGCGTGCACGTCGGGGTACGCGTCGGCGGCCACGGCGGCGTGGATCGCCGAGCCGAGCGCCGGTCCCTGTTCGGATCCGATGACCGACAGGGGCTTTCCGGTCACGTCGGCGTAGATCCGCATCAGCAGCGGGTTGCGCAGCAGCCCACCGGCGATGACCAGCTCCTCGACCGGCACCCCGGCGGCCTCGAAGGCCTCGATGATCGTGCGGGTCCCGAAGGCCGTCGCCTCCAGCAGCGCCAGGTAGACGTCCTCGGGACGGGTCGCCAGGGTCAGCCCGACGATCACGCCGGACAACTCGTGGTCGACCAAGACCGAGCGGTTGCCGTTGTGCCAGTCGAGCGCGACGAGACCGTGCTCGCCGACGCGCCGCCCGGCGGCGAGTTCGCTGAGGTGCTCGTGGGCGGAGCGGCCGAGTCGTGCGGCCTCCTCGGTGTAGGAGGCGGGCAGCGAGGTCTCGGTGAACCACGCGAAGATGTCGCCGACGCCGCTCTGCCCGGCCTCGTATCCCCAGGCGCCGGTGACGATCCCGTCCGCGACGACCCCGCACATGCCGGGGATCTCGGCGGGTCCCTCCCCGTTCATGACGTGGCAGGTGGAGGTGCCCATGATCGCGACCATGCGGCCCGGTGCGAGCGCCTTGGCGGCGGGCACGGTGACGTGGGCGTCGACGTTCCCGACGGCCACGGCGATCCCGGCGGGCAGGCCGGTCCACGCGGCGGCCTCCGCGGAGAGTCCACCGGCGCGGGCGCCCTGCGGGGACAGCGGGAAGGCGAGTTTGCCGGTGACGAAGTCGCCGAAGCCGGGGTGCAGGGCGGCGAGGTAGTCCTCATCGGGCCAGGCGCCGTCCTGGTGGACGCCCTTGTACCCGGCGACGCAGACTCCGCGGTTCTCGGCCCCGGTCAGCCGCCACACGATCCAGTCGGCGGCCTCGATCCACCGCTCGGCGCGCGCGTAGAGCTCGGGGTCCTCCTCCAGTAGCTGGAGTCCTTTCGCGAACTGCCATTCGGCCGAGACCTTCCCGCCGTAGCGGCCGATCCACGGCTCGCCGCGCTGGTGGGCGAGGGCGTTGATGCGCTCGGCCTGGTCCTGGGCGGCGTGGTGCTTCCACAGCTTCGGGTAGGCGTGCGGCCGGTCGGCGTACTCGGGAAGGAGGCACAGGGGCGTCCCGTCGGTGAGCGTCGGCAGGACCGTCGAGGCGGTGAAGTCGGTGGCGATGCCGATGACCTCGCGCGGATCGACACCGGCGTCGGCGATCGCGGCCGGCACGGCCGTGCGCAGGACGTCGACGTAGTCGCGCGGGTCCTGGAGCGCCCAGTCCGGCGGCAGCGCCCGGCCGCTCGCCGGGAGAACCCGGTCGATGACCCCGTGGGCGTAGTCGCTCACGCCGGTGCCGAGTTCGGTCCCGTCGGCGACCCGGACGACCAGCGCCCGTCCGGAGAGGGTGCCGAAGTCGACTCCGACGACGTAGCGGTCGCTTGTCATGCGCGCCTTCCTTCACGGGCGGCCGCACCGGGCGGGGCGGTGCTCGCCCGGACGGTGAGGGTGGGGACGGTCGAGACGTGCCGGTGGCCGGGTGCCCGGCCTTCCAGCTGCTCCAGCAGCAGGGCGAGGCCCTGGCGGCCGATCTCGGCGAAGTCCTGCCGGACGGTCGTCAGCGGGGGAGTGAAGTAGGCCGACTCGGGGGCGTCGTCGAAGCCGACGACGCTGACCTCGCCCGGCACGGGCACGCCCGCCTCGTGCAGCGCGAGCAGCGCGCCGAGGGCCATCAGGTCGTTGCCGGCGAACAGCGCGGTCAGGCCTGGACGGGCGAGGAGCCGGCCGGTCGCGGCGTATCCGGACTTCGCCGTCCAGTCGCCGCGCTCGACGGGCGGCACCGGGCGGGCGGCGGCTTCGAGGGCGTCGCGCCAGCCGCGTTCGCGTTCGGGGGCCTCGTACCAGTCGGCGGGACCGGCGATGTGCGCGACGGTCTCGTGGCCGAGGGCGAGGAGGTGCTCGACGGCCTGGCGTGCGCCGAGGTACTGGTCGACGGCGGCGGTCGGAATGGTGCCGCTGCATCCTTCGACGGCGACGATCGGGACGTCGGGCACGTGCGTGAGGGCGTTCATCGTGGCGATGTGCGGGATGATCGCGACGATCCCGGCGACGGCCTGGCCGGTGAGGAAGTCGGCGGCCTCGCCGAGCGCGCGGGCCGTCAGGTCCGGGAGATGGACGATGCTGACGGCGTATCCGGCGTCGCGGGCGCTGCGTTCGACCGCGGTGAGCACCGAGACCGGACCGTAGAAGGCGGTGTCCATGGAGATCACGCCGAGCAGCCGGGTCCGGCCGGTGACCAGCGCCCGCGCGGCCACGTTCGGCCGGTAGGCCAGCGACTCCATCGCCTTGAGCACGCGCTCGCGGGTGTGGTCCCGGACGGCGGGGTGGCCGTTGATGACGCGGGAGACGGTGGTGTGGGAGACCCCGGCGAGGCGGGCGACGTCGGCCATCACCGCGGGTCGGACGTCGGGGCGTCCGTGCGGGGGCTCGATGTCGACCATGGTTCTCCGGTTCGCTGTCAGACGGCGGTGTTAGCGCTCACATTGTTAACGCGAACATTCGTCGTGTGTCAAGAAGGTGTTGGTGAGGTTTCCAGGCGCAGCATGGATCCGCGCCCTCGAAATGAGGTGCAAAGTGGATCAAACAACCGTCGAAGGTATGCAACGAATCGGTAACGGGGGTGTTCAGTCGTCCAACCCCTCGGTTGGATGTGAGCGTTCACCGGACTCGTGCGCGGCAAGGTTCCCCGCGCACGGAAACGGCCACCGCCGAACGGGTCCCGGCCCGTTCGGCGGTGGCCGCCTTCAACGTGCGCTCAGCAGCGCCCGAGGTCCTCCCAGACGCCCGTCCAGCCCGGCTCGGAACCCTGGCTCCACCACTTGGAGCGCCACAGGTGGGCGCCGTCGCCGGACGGCGGTCCGGCGGGGTCGCCGTACTTGCTGCGTTCGTGGACGACCAGTGAGCCGCCCTGGTAGACGCTCCCGAAGCTCCACCGGGGAGCGTCGTCGCAGTCGGTCGGCTGACCCGTCGGCGACGTGGTCGGCGAGGTCGTCGCCGTCGGGGACGGCCCGGTGCAGGGACCGCCGCTGTCGACGGTGTCCAGGAAGGCCGTGCCCGCCTGCCGGTAGGCGGCCGCCTTCGCCGTCACCTGGGCGGGCGAGAAGACCCCGCCTTTGGCGTAGTACACCCAGTCGACCTGCTCCACATAGGTGCTCGCCGCGCCGGTGTGGCCCGCGGTGTCGATGAACCACAGGTTGAAGTTGATCGTCATCGTCTGCCGTGGGTAGTACTTCCCGGAGTGGTCGCCGACCAGGACCCCGTCGATGTAGTACTTCACGTGCCCGCCGGAGACCTGCGCGACCAGGTCGTGCCAGCCGTTGAAGCTCTGGTACTGCTGCGAATGCACGTTGTCGGCGAACCACGGATCGGCGCGGTAGGTGTACCAGGTCGTCTGGTAGTTCACCGGCCCCTGCTCACCCCAGCCGCCGTTGGGCAGGTACTCGGTGAAGTCGAGCTCGCTGTAGGTCGGGTCGAGATCGCCGTTGAGCGGGCTGATCGTGAAGAAGGTCTGGACGATGTGGTCGCCGTCGGCGCCCGAGGCGGGCGTGTCGGCGAAGCGGATCCGGCTGGCGTAGGTGCCCTCGAAATAGCGCTTCCGGCTCGTGTAGAGCTCCGCCTGCCGGGTTCCGGCGCCGGTGCCGTCGGTGCTCGCCGACATCTGCATGATCCCGTTCGACGGGAAGGTGATCTGCGCCGGCGACCAGGTCGCGCCCGGGACGCCGGGGCCGCCGGCGTAGGAACGGGGGACCCAGCCGTGCGCGCTGAGCGCGGGATCGCTCGCGGACGTGTAGTTGAAGTCGTCGAAGAGGGTGCCGCATTCGGCGGCGGCCGCGGGTTCGCCGGCCACGGCGGTGGTCATGGCGACGCCGGTCAGGGACGCGGCGATTAAGACCGCGGCGAGGCCGAGGGTGCCGGATCGGTTGCTGCGTAAGGGTGACATGGGGGAGTCCTCACGGTTGGGGACGGTCGGGCCGCGCCGGTGCGGCCCGTGGCTTGGAGCGGCCGGGTTCGGCGACGCGATGGGCGGCGACGGCTCGGACGGTGACCTGGAGGGCTTCGGCGGTGCGCTCGTAGGTGCGCTGCGCGACGGCGATGTAGATGAGGTCGAGGACCAGCAGCTGGGAATGCAGCGCCGACAGGGCCGCCAGCCGGAAGGTCGTCTCGTGCACCGAGGTGGTGAGCACGACGTCGGCGACCTCGGCCAGCGGCGAACGGCCGAAGGACGTGACCGCGACGGTGAGCGCGCCGTGGTCGGCGGCCTCCGAGAGCGTCTCGATGACCTCGCGGGTGCGGCCCGAATGGGACAGTCCGAAGGCGACGTCGCCGGGCCCGAGGAGGGCGGCGTTGGTCAGCGCGCTGTGCGAGTCGGGCCGGAACCAGACCGGGACGCGGATGCGTTCGAGGCGGAAGGCCATCTCGCGCCCGGCCGTGCCGCTGCTGCCCATGCCGAACAGCTCGACGCGACTCGCGCCCGCGACGGCCTCGGCGACCCGCTCCACGGCCGCGGTGTCGACGCTCGCGGCGGTCGCCTGAATGGCGCGCGTGTCGGCGGTGGCGACGACGTCGAGGACGCGGTCCATCGAGTCGCCGGGAGCGATGTCGGCGCTGATGTCGGTGCGCCAGCGGGCCTGCTCGGCGCGGCCGGTCTCGGTGGCGATGGCGACGCGGAGTTTGGCGTAGCCGGTGAAGCCGAGCAGGCGGCTGAAGCGGGTGACCGTCGCCGTCGACGTGCCCGCGCGCTCGGCGAGGTCGACGATCCCGGCGTTGGCGGCGGCCTCGGGGGCGTCGGTGATGATCCGCGCGATCCGCGCCATCGCCTCGGGCATCGTCGGGCCTTCGATGCGCAGCCTGCCGAGGAGTCCGCCGCTCATGACGGTCATTCCTTTCATTGATGCATCGAGATGATGAAAATAAGTTACATCTGGAAAGGAACCTGGTCAACGCCTCGTGAACATGCTTCGATCGCGGCATGGAACTCGTCCTCGGCGTCGACGCCGGCGGAACGGCGACCCGAGCGGTCGCCGCGACCCGCGCCGGCCACGTCGTCGGCCGGGGCGCGGCCGGACCCGGAAACCCCATCGCCGTCGGCAATCACGCCGCCGCCGACGCCCTGGCCACCGCCGTCGGCGAAGCCCTGTCCGGCCAGGACGCCTCCCTGGTCACCTCCGCCGCCGTCGCCCTGGCCGGAGCCGCCCGCCTGGAGGATCCCACCGCCGTCGCCGTCTACGCCTCCCGCTGGTCGGCCCTCGGACTCACCTGCGACATGCCCGTCGTCCCCGACGTGATCACGGCCTTCACCGCCGCCACCCCGTCACCCGACGGGACCGTCCTCATCGCCGGAACCGGCGCCGTCGCCGCCCGGATCACCTCCTGGCGCGTCACCCGCACCGCCGACGGCCACGGCTGGTTACTCGGCGACGAGGGATCGGGACTCTGGCTCGGCCTGACCGCCGTCCGGCGCGTCGCGCGGATCTGGACCCGCGCCACCTTCGAACCCCGGGCACTGCCCGCCATCGTCGGCCTCGTCGCCGCGCACGCCGACGCCCCCACCGCCGACGCACTCGTCGACTGGGCGCACCAGGTGCCGCGCAGCCGGATCGCCGCGCTCGCCCCCGCCGTCTGCGCCTCCGCCGACGACGGCGACCCCGACTGCCGGGCGATCGTCGCCGAAGCCGCCACCCGCCTCCTCGCGACCCTCGACGAACTCGGCTCCCCACCAGGCCCGGTCGTGCTCGCCGGCGGACTGCTCACCGCCGACACCGCCGTCCGCCGCGCCCTGCTCGAAGCCCTCGCACGCCGCCGAACCCCGACCCTCACCGGCCACGACGCCGCCATCGGCGCGGCCTGGCTCGCGGCCCGCGCGACCGGCGACCCCGACGGCGGGCGGGGGCTGCACGCGGCGCTGCTCACCCCGCCAGCCGCTCCACCACCAACATCCCCCCGATGACCACCATCGCCGCACCCGACACCCGGCCGAGCCCGCGAGCGCCGGCCGGGCGGGCGCGCAGCACCGTCCGGGCGAGCAGGCCCATGCCGGTGTGGAACACCGCGCAGGTGAGCGCGAAAGCGAGGCCGAGGACGGCGATCTGAGCGGCGACCGGCCAGTCGGCGGCCGGGTCGGTGAACGGCGGCAGCAGCGCCACGAAGATGAGCAGCTCCTTGGGGTTGAGACCGCTCACCCTCACCGCATGACCGAATCGGGCCGAGCGGGTTCCCGGAGCGCCCCGCACGCCCCCGCGACCGGCCATAGACTGCCCTTGATCCAAGTCCTCGTGACCGCGCGCCTTCGGCGCCAAGGGACACGAGGACGGGAGGGGCGGACGTGGGACCTGAGTCAGCGCGCGAAGACGAGGGCGAACCTCGACACACGAGGGAGCTGCCGTCTGCCGAAGCCCTGCGGCTGCTCGCCGGGGCTTCGTACGGACGGATCGTGTTCACCCTCGACGCGACGCCGACGCTCCGCGTCGTGAACCACGTCGTCGACGACGGCCGCATCGTCTTCCGCACCCATCCGGCCGGCGGGATCGCCGCGGGCCTCGCGCCTTTCGAGAACGCCGTGGTCGCCTTCGAGGCCGACCAGATCGACGCCGCGACCCGCCTCGGCTGGACCGCGATCGCCACCGGCCCGGCACGACCGGTCACCGACGTCGACGAGCTGGTCAAGTACACGCGCCTGCTCGCACCCTGGGCGGCCGGGCCCAGGCACGCCGTCATCGCCATCGAGCCGCGGACCGTGACCGGAATGCGCCTGGAATGACCGGCGCGGCGTTTCAGCCGTGAAGCAGGTCCTCCACGACCGGCCGCCCTCGGCGTGGATCAAAGCGCACACCAGACCGCACAACGCGCGAAAAGGATCAACCCGGGACAACCATTCGCGGCGCCCACGGGGTTATCTCGGAGGCGGGCCGACCGGCCCGCGCCGACTCACCTCGAAGGCGGAACACATGCGCAAGCGGATCCTGCCCCTCATCGCCACGACCGCCGCCGCACTCGCGGCGACCATCGCGACGGCCACACCGGCCCACGCCGGGACCAACGGCGACGCCTCCACCATCGCCGGTTCCGGCTTCACGTACAACGCCGGCTCGGTGTTCTTCGCCCACGACGGTGAGATCTTCTACGTCGAGGACAACCACGCCGACGGTGCGGGCGTCATCGCCTACTGGTGGATCGGCAACACCTACCAGGGCGAGATGTACAACGGCCTGGGCGGCGACACCAGCAAGCCGTTCAACAAGTCCGTCACCGACGGCCTGAAGGTGCGTTTCCAGATCTGCGTCACCGACAACGGCGACGTCAAGACCAGCACCTGCTCACCGATCGCGAGCGCCATCGCCTGACCCGGCGGGCACGGGGGCGTCCGCCGGGGCGCCCCCACCGC
Organism: Phytomonospora endophytica; assembly: GCF_014202425.1. Lineage (GTDB taxonomy): Bacteria > Actinomycetota > Actinomycetes > Mycobacteriales > Micromonosporaceae > Phytomonospora > Phytomonospora endophytica. The sequence continues at coordinate 90,559 of NZ_JACHGT010000010.1, forward strand.
CGCGGCTAAGCCCCCGACCGCAGGGTGATCAGCGAGATCTCACTCGGCGCGAACACCCGCAGCGGCGGACCCCAGAACCCCGCGCCCCGGCTGGTGTAGAGCTGCGTGCGCTCACCGTGCCGGCTGAGTCCGGCCAGCGCGGGCTGGTCGAGCTTGACGAGCAGGTGGAAGGGCCAGATCTGGCCGCCGTGCGTGTGCCCCGACAACTGGAGGTCGACGCCGTGCCTCACGGCGTCGGTGATCTGCTTGGGCTGGTGGGCGAGCAGCAGGACCGGCAGTTCGGGGTCGGCTCCCGACAGGGCCGCGCCCAGGTCGGCGCCGTGGCCGGGGCTGCCGGAGGAGCGGGCGGTGTAGTCGTCGATCCCGGCGAGGATGAGCCGGTCGCCGCCGCGTTCGACGACGGTGTGCCGGTTGTGCAGCGAGCGCCAGCCGAGTTCGGTCATGTGGTCGAGCCAGCTCTGCCCGCCGCGGCCGATGTACTCGTGGTTGCCGGTCACGTAACCGCGCGCCAGGCGCGCGTCGATGTCGCCGAGCGGCGCGGCCTGTTCGCGGCGGGCATCGACGGTGCCGTCGGCGATGTCGCCGGTGTGGACCACGATGTCGGCGTCGAGTTCGTTGACGACGCCGGTCACCGCGCGGGACCAGGCGGCACGGTCGATGGGCCCGTAGTGGGTGTCGGTGAGCAGGACGACGCGCGTCCCGTCGAGGCCCGGGCCGAGGCGCGGGACGGTGATCTCCACACGCTTCACGCGCGGCACCCGCATCGCCTCGGTGTAGCCCCACACCGACAGCGCCGCGGAGATCGCGAGCACGCCGACCGACATGACCCGCCCCGCGACGGCCGCGTCGGCCCCGGCGAGCAGCGCCACGAGGTAGGCGAGGTTCCCCAGCACCGACCAGGTGAACACCACCCACACCACGCCGAGCGTGGTGTCGGCGACGCGGGCGGGACCGTCGAGGCCGCGGAAGTGGCCCAGGAACATCAGGACGGGGAACGCCGCCAGGGCCGCCACCGCGAGAACCGTCCCGGCGGCGGTCACGGGCGCGGGCCAGTCGGCGGCCAGGACGATCGTCCACCACGGCAGCCCGAACAGCAGCCCGAGGACCAGCACGAGCGTGCCGGTGAACAGCAGTGGCCGCAGCGCGCTGCGGCGGGTGGTCGGGACCGCGGTGTCGGTTGACATGTACGCCCTTTCGGCAGAGTCTCCCCGAAGGGGCAACCGCCGCGACCCGGCGGGCATTCCCGCGCGGACCTAGACTTGCGCGATGAACGCAGGCCGACGGGAGCCGACCGTGGCGCACATCGCGGCGCTGGCCAGGGTGTCGGCGCCGACGGTGTCACGCGTCATCAACGGCCACGCCGGCGTCGCCCCCGACACCCGCCGCCGGGTCGAGGAGGTCCTCCGCGAGCACGGCTACCGTGGGCCGCGCGCCGAGCCCGCGGCGGTCGTCGAACTCGTCTTCCACGCCCTGGAGAGCCACTGGGCGCTGGAGATCATCCGCGGGGTCGAGCACGGCGCCCGCACGCACGGGCTCGCCGTCCTGCTCACCGAGATGCAGGGCCGCCTGACGCCCGAGAAGGCCTGGACCGAGCAGATCCTGGCCCGCCGCCCGACCGGCGTGATCGCCGTCTTCTCCGAGCTGACAGCGGGACAGCAGTCGCGCCTGGCGACCCGCGCGATCCCGCTGGTCGTCATCGACCCGACCGGCGAACCGCTGCACGAGACGCCCTCGGTCGGCGCGACGAACTGGACCGGCGGTCTCTCGGCGACCCGGCACCTCCTTGCCCTCGGCCACCGCCGCGTCGCGGCCGTCGCCGGGCCGGGCGCGTGGCCGTGCTGCCGGGCGCGTCTCGACGGCTACCGCGCCGCCATGGACGAGGCGGGCGTGCCGGCGCTCGTCCGCGAGGACGTCTTGTACGTCGAAGGCGGAAGACGCGCGGCGGAGGAACTTCTGGCGCTGCCCGAACCGCCCACGGCGATCGTGTGCGCCAACGACCTCCAGGCGATGGGCGTCTACCAGGCGGCACGCGCGGCGAGCGTGCGCATTCCCGAGGATCTGAGCGTCGTCGGCTTCGACGACCTCCCGTTCACCGCCTGGGCCGGACCTCCCCTGACGACCGTCCGGCAGCCCCTGGCGCGCATGGGCGAGACCGCCGTCGGGCTGATCGCCGAACTGGCCCGGGGCCGGCGCCCGGCCGAGACACGCGTCGAACTGGGCACGACGCTCGTCCTCCGGGAGAGCACCGGGCCTTGCCCGTAGAAACATTTCAGAGGAGGATGTGAAACATTTCCGGTCCGCTTCTCGCCGGACGTGTTGGGCGCCCGGCCGACGAACGGGAGTTTCCATGCACCGCCTCACCATGTCCTTACGCGGCCTGCTCGCCGCCGTCCTGCTGACCACCGGACTCGTCACCGCACTGCCCGCGCCCGCCTCGGCGGCGTCCCTCACCGAGATCACCGGCTTCGGCGCCAACCCCACCGGCCTGCGCATGCACCTCTACGTCCCCGACTCGGTCACGGCCCGCCCGGCCGTCCTCGTCGCGATCCACTACTGCACCGGCTCGGGTCCGGCGTTCTACTCCGGCACCGAGTTCGCCCGGCTCGCCGACCAGCGCGGTTTCATCGTCATCTATCCCTCGGCGACCCGTTCCGGGCAGTGCTTCGACGTCTCCTCGCCCGGAGCGCTGCGCCACGACGGCAACAGCGACCCGGTCGGGATCGTGTCGATGGTGAACTACGTCCTCCAGCGCCACAACGCCGATCCGGCGCGGGTCTACGCCGCCGGGGCCTCCTCGGGCGCCATGATGACCAACGTCCTGCTCGGGGACTATCCGGACGTGTTCAAGGCGGGCGCGGCCTTCATGGGCGTGCCTTTCGGCTGCTTCGCCACCACCGACGGCTCGAGCTGGAACAGCGCCTGCGCCAACGGGCAGATCAGCAAGACCCCGCAGGCGTGGGGCGACCTCGCGCGCGGTGCCTACCCGGGCTACACCGGTGCCCGGCCGCGCATGCAGCTGTGGCACGGCGCGCTCGACGACATCCTGCGCTACCCGAACCTCGCCGAAGAGATCAAGCAGTGGACCAACGTCCACGGCGTGAGCCAGACACCGTCCTATACGGACAGTCCGCAGGCGAACTGGACCCGCACCCGCTACGGCTCGGCGGGGACGACCGCGCCGGTCGAGGCGATCTCCATCAGCGACCTGGGCCACAACCTGCCGCAGGGCGGGATGGCCGCGATGGCGCTGGCCTTCTTCGGCCTCGACGGCGGCACCACCCCGCCGCCGACCGGGCCGTGCCGCGTCGCCTACACGGTCAACGCCTGGAACACCGGTCTGACCGCGAGCGTCACGATCACCAACACGAGCACGACGCCCGTCAACGGCTGGTCGCTGGTCTTCACCCTCCCCGGTGGACAGACCATCACCTCGGGCTGGAACGCCTCCTACAGCCCGGCCAGCGGGCAGGTCACCGCCCGCAACGCCTCCTACAACGCGGCGATCGCGCCGGGTGCCTCGGTCGGGATCGGCTTCCAGGCAACGCACACCGGCGGCACGGGTGAACCGGCCGCCTTCACCCTCAACGCAACCGCCTGCGCGGTCGTCTGAGCGCGCGCCGCGCCCGTCCCTCGTGGAGGGACGGGCGCGCCGGTTCAGCGGGTCCACTCGTCGTGCAGTCCCGGCAGGACGATCGCGAGAAGATAGACGCCGCCGACGATCCACATCGCACCGGAGAGTCCGGCCAGGGCGATGACGCCCCCGCCGAGCAGTCCGCCGAAGGGGATGCCCGACCAGCCCACCGCGCTGGTGAGGGTCTTCACCCGGCCGAGGAGCCCGGCGGGGACGCGCTCGTAGATCACGGCGCCGATGATCGGGTTGACGAACCCCGATCCCAGTCCGCCAAGGGCGAACACGGCCAGCACGGCCGGGAGCGGCAGGCCGAGGGCGAGGGCGGCGAAACGCGGCACACCGCCCACGGTGATGCCGATGAGGTAGACGGCCCGGCGGGGGAGCCGGTCACCGATCGCGGCGGCGGCGAGGCTGGCCACGATGGACGTCGCGGCGAAGACGCTCACGACGAGCCCGATCGTCTCCGGCCCGTGCCCGGCCTGCTTGGCCCACACCGGGAGCAGCACCGCCATGAAGGCCTGGTCGAGCATGTTGGTCATGGCGGTCATCCCGGTGATGGACCGCAGCAGCCCTTCGTCGCGCAGGAAGCGCGCGCCTTCCCGGAAGCGCTTGAGGTAGCTCTCGCCGAGCTCGCGTTCGGCCGGGGGATCGGGCAGCGTCACGCCGACGATGAGCGCGCCGACGGCGAGGAGCGCCGCGGCCATCCACAGCGCGTGGACGCCGCCGAAGTAGGCGATGACCACGCCGGCGATCGCCGGTCCGATGATCGTGGCGGTCCGCTCTATCGCACCGGTCAGGCCCGCGACGCGTTCCAGCGGAACCCGCGCCTGCTTCGCCACGGTGGGCACGAAGACGGCCTTGGCGACGTTGGACGGCCCGTCGGCGGCGCCGGCGACGGCGACCAGCACGGCCAGCGCCCACAGCGGGAGCGTGTCGAGCAGGTACAGCAGGGGGACGGTGGCGAGGGCGGCCGTGGCGATCAGGTCGCAGACGATGCTGACCCGGCGCGGCCCGACGCGGTCGATCAGCGGTCCGGCCAGCAGCTGCACGACGACATAGGGCGCGGTCTGGGCGAAGGCGACGATGCCCGTGCTGGTCGCCGAACCCGTCGCGGAGAGCACGAACCAGGGCAGCGCGATCGACATCAGCCGGGTCGCCGACCAGGCCGAGGCGTTGGCGGCGAGGACGCCGACAAGGCCGCGGACGGAGCGGCGGACGGTGCGGCGCTCGGTGAGGACGGCGGTCATCGCCCGGCGTCGCCGAGGTCGGGGAACATCTGGAGCTGGACGGTGACGCGTGCGGTTCCGTCGGCGGCCGACCGCAGGGGCGCGGCGTCGGCGGAGTACCGGCGCAGGACGGCGTGCAGTTCGGCGCCCAGTTCGGCGGCCGCCTCGGCCGTCAGGCGGAGCGCGTAGTCGCTGAGGTCGAAGGCCGCCCGCCAGGTCACCGGCAGGGCCGGCAGCGCGTCGACGGCGGCCTGCATGTCCTCGGACTGGACGCGTGCCACCGAGCGCAGGTAGGCGACACCGAGGCCGGTGTCGTCGGACAGCGAGTCCTCCTCGGGCGGGGCCGTGCTGTCCTGCGCGGCCTTCCACCAGCGCTCCCGGCGGTTACCGCGTTCGGGATCGTCGGCGACGAAGCCGTGCTCGGCCAGCTGGCGCAGGTGGTAGCTGGTGGCGCCGCTGTTGAGGCCGAGCCGGGCGGCGAGGGCCGTGGCGGTCGTGGGGCCGTCGGTGCGCAGCAGCGCGAGGATGCGCACGCGGGTGGGGTGGGCGACGCCCGCGAGGTTTCTGGACGCGGTGTGGGCGGGCAGCGGGGTGTCGGTCATGAAGGGAAGCCTAGCAACCGCAAAGACCTTTGCATAGAGCTTTGCAAAGGTCTTTGCAATTACCGGCCGAAGGTTCAGGCCCCCGTCCGCACCTCCAGACAGCACGCCACGAAGTCCCGCACCACCGCATCGGCGTCCCCGGCGGCCGTCCACGCGACCCCGACCCGCGTCGGCTCGACACCGTCGACCGGCAGGTACGTGATCCCGGGCCGCGCGTAGAAGCGCGCCGCCGACTCGGGCGCCAGCGCGACGCCGTCGCCGTTGGCGATGGCGCTGAGCCAGGCGTCGGGCTGGTCGGTGACCGCACCGACCACCGGCGGACGCCCACCGCGCCGCTCGCTCGCCAGCCAGAAGTCACGCCACGCACCGGTCTCGACGGGCGCGGCCACGAAAGGCTCGTCGAGCAGCTCGGCGAAGTCGACCCGGTCACGGGCGGCGAGCGGATGCGCCGAGTGCACCGCCAGCAGCCTCGGCTCACTGAACAGCTCCTCGACCCGCAACCCGTCCTGGCCGGGAAAGGGCAGGCGCACGAGCGCGGCGCCCACCCCGCCACCGGCGAGCCCGGCGGTCGGATCGCCCCACGAGGACTGCACCATCTCGACCCGCCAGTCCGGCCGCCGCTCCCGGAAGGCGACGATGATCCTCCGCGTGGCCTCATTGGCGGCACTGGCGAGGAAACCCACCCGCAGCACCCGCGACGCCCGGCCCGCCGCCCGCCGTGTCTCAGCGGCCACCTCGTCCCATCCGGCCAGCAACTCCGGAACCCGTGCCGCCAAGGCCCTTCCCGCCTCCGTCAGTGCCATCCCGGCCCGCGAACGGGTGAACAGCACCGCCCCCAGTGCTCGCTCCAGCTGCCGGATCTGCTTGGTCAGCGTCGGCTGCGACACGAACAGCCGCTCGGCCGCCCGGCTCAGATTCCCCTCGTCGGCCACAGCGGCGAAATAACGCAGCAGGCGCGTGTCCACATCCATGCCGCCAGGCTATAGAAGCAGGTATTGGACAGGACGAGGACACCTTCGCAGACTGGTCGGCATGTACACCGCCTACGTGATCGTCACCGTCGTCACGATCGGCCTTAACACCTTCGAGGCCCTCGCCGCCTTCGTGCACGCGAAGTTCATGCTCGCCAACGCCGAACGCGTCGGCGTCCCCCGCTCCTGGCTCATCCCGCTCGGCCTGGCCAAAGGCGCCGGAGCCGTCGGCCTGCTCCTCGGCCTCCTCGGCGTCGAACCCCTCGGGATCGCCGCCGCCGTCGGCCTCGTCCTCTTCTACATCGGCGCGATCATCGCCCACATCCGCGCCCGCGCCCTGGCCAGCATCCCCTTCCCCGCGTTCTTCCTCGCCACCGCCATCGCCTCCCTCGCACTACTGCTCCTGACCTGAAATCGCACTAGCATCGGTCCCGACCACCACCCCCGACGCTTGGGAGACGCCGATGACCGCGTTCGACGAGGTTTCCGACTGGATCACCCGGCGACTGCCGGACCTGCTCACCGAGCACAAGGTCGTCGGCGCTGCCGTGGCCGTGCTCGCCGACGGGCGCGTCGTCGAGGCGGCCGCGGGCTCGGCCAACCTCCGCGCGGGAATCCCGGCGACCACCGACACGCTCTTCCAGATCGGGTCGGTGACCAAGATCTGGACCACGACGCTCATCATGCGCCTGGTCGACGAAGGCCTCGTCGAACTCGACGCGTCGGTCGTGAAGTATCTGCCGGAGTTCCGCACCGCCGAGCCCGACACCTCCGCGCGCGTCACCGTCCGGCAGCTGCTCAGCCACACCTCCGGCTTCGAAGGCGACGTCTTCAAGGACACCGGCCCCGGCGACGACGCCGTCGCCCGCTTCATCGCCGAGATCCTCCCCTCGGTCGCCCAGACCCTCCCGCCGGGCGTGATGTTCTCCTACAACAACGCCGGCTTCTGCGTCCTCGGCCGCATCGTCGAGGTCGTGCGCGGCACGACCTGGTCGGCGGCGATCCACGGCGAAATCGCCGGACCGCTCGGTATCCGCGTGGCCACCGGCCCCGGCGAGGCGATCCTGCACCGCGCCGCCGTCGGCCACATCGAACCCGAGCCGGACGCCGCACCCGAGGTCGCCGCCGTCTGGGGCCTGCCCGCCTCCAACGGCCCCGCCGGAGCGATGCTGTCGACCTCCGCCCGCGAACTGCTCGCCTTCGCCCGGATGCACCTCGACGGCGGGGTCACCCCCCACGGCACACGGCTGCTGTCGGAGGAGTCGGTGCTGCGGACGCGCGTTCCCGAAGCCGAGATCCCGCGCCGCTCCCTCCTGCCGGGCCGACTCGGACTCGGCTGGCACCTCTACGACCTGCCCGGCGGCGAGGTCATCGGCCACGACGGCAACACGATCGGGCAGTCGGCCTTCATGCGCCTGGTCCCCGGCAAGGGCATCGCGGTCGTCCTGCTCACCAACGGCGGCGACGCCGTCGGCCTGTACCGGAAGATCTTCGGCCGTGTGCTGGGCGAGCTGGCCGGGATGGAGCTGCCGCCACCGCTGGTGAGGCCGGAGAAGCCCGTACCCGTCGCGAACGTCGAGCGCTACACCGGCTCCTACGAGTCGAGTCTCCAGCGCTTCGACGTCACCGCGGCAGACGGCCGACTGTGGATGGAGACCACGATCGGGCCCGACCTGGCCGACCTGAGCCCGGCCCCGCCCCGGCGCGAACTGCTGCATGTCGAAGACGACCTGTTCGTCGGTGTCACCGGCGACGACGACCAGGGGATGCCGCTCGTCTTCGTGGAGTCCACAGCCGACGGACGGGCCGCGTACCTGCACAACCACCGCGCCAACCCGCGCGTGGCATAGCCGGCGCGCGGCGGCCGTAGCCCGACACCACCGAATTTCGGTCCCCACACGGAGCCGGGCCGGTGCACCCCGTCGCGGTGCACCGGCCCTCACGGCCCGTCGACCGTGCGGCGGCGGGCGAACCCGCCGCCGCACGGTTCACCGTCACGCCGCCTCGCCCGCCAGGAGAGGATCGGGCGGCGCGTCACGGTCAGGCCGGCCCGAGTCGTCCGTCGAGAACCGACAGGATGACCGGGTTGTCCTGGTACACCTGGTTCTTGTTGGTGGAGTGCGCGGTGTCGAACTTCTCCACGCGGACGCCCTCGATGCTCGGGCTGACGTACTTGTAGCCCCAGATCGGGATCCTCGGCAGGAGCTCGTTGAAGATCGTGGCGATCTTGCGGCACGCCTCCTTCTGCGCCTCCAGGTCGGGGGCGGTCTTGGAGGTGAGGATGAGCGCGTCGAGATCGACCTCGCCGAGCGTCGGGCTGGTCATCTTCAGGTCCAGCATCTGCCCGGGCGTCTCCTCGGTGCGCCCGTTGTCCATCTGGAAGTTGGTGAAGCCCGAGCCCCAGTAGTCGGGGTTGAAGGGATTGCCCCAGTGCCGCACGGCGATCTCGTAGGAGCCGGAACCCCAGACGCCCCAAGGGTTGTCGGCCGGGACGTTGCTGGCCTTCGTCTCGATCCCGAAGGCCGTCCAGGCCTCCTGGACCTGCGTGGCGGTCAGCTCGAAGTCGTTCCAGCCGGCCACGCCGATGATCTCGTAGGACGCCTTCTTGCCGTCGGGCAGGAGCCAGGAACCGTCCTTCTTGGACCATCCGGCCTCGTTGAGCAGTGCCTCGGCCTTGGCCGTGTCATTGCCGTACACGGTGAACGTCGCCAGCTGCTCGGGCGTGAACAGCTCCTCGGAGTGCACGTCGGGCAGACCGTTGTGGTACTTCGAGACGTAGTAGGTGCTGCCGCGCGCGATCTTGCCGACCTGGTCGAAGTTGATCGCGTACGCCAGGGCCTTGCGTACACGGACGTCCTTCAGCTCGGGCTTGGCGGCGTAGTTGAACATCAGTCCGGCACCGTCGTAGCCGGGCGTCTCCAGGAGCTTCAGGCCGGGCACGGCCGTGAAGGTCTCCTGCTCGGTCGGCGTGAACGCGTTCGTCGCGTAGTCCAGCTTGCGCTCGACGAGGAACTGCGCGGCGGCCTTGTTGTCGCCCTTGTAGATCGTCACCTTGTCGAAGCGGACCGTGGAGGCGGCGAATCCGCCGGTGTTCTTCACGAAGCTCAGCACGGTGTCGGAGCTCTGCGCCAGGTCCAGCTTGAACGGGCCGCTGCACACGTAGTCGGTGGGCTTGAGCGCGAGCAGCTCGTCGTTGAACGCGACCTGCTCGTCATCGCCGTTCTTGACGCCGTCGGCCAGCAGCGCGATCGCCTTGTCACCGAGGACGCCGTGGCTCGACTTGGCCCACACCCGCTGCTTGAGCACCGGCCGCTCGATGCCCGGGTAGGGGTTCTCGAAGGTCAGCTTCAGCGTGTGGTCGTCGGCGGCCTCGATCTGCTTCACGAACGGCCACGCGTCGCCCCACGCGGGCGTGTTGAGCACGAGCGCGGCATAGGTCTGGTGGAAGTCGGCCGCGACCACGTCGGTGCCGTCGCTCCACTTGACGCCCTTGCGGACGTTGACCGTCAAGACCGGCCCCTCCCAGGCCGAGGACTCGATGAGCTGATAGATCCACGCCTTGCTGGCCCAGTCGTAGATGGCGCCCGTCGTCATGAACAGGTCGGAGTAGATCGAGGACATGAGCAGGGCGCCGTTGTTGTCGGCGACGTTCATGTTCTGCGTGTCGCGGTTGAAGTCGTAGACGCCGGTGAACTCACCGCCGCTCTTCTGGCCGCCGTCGCCATCGTCGGCGGCGCAGGCGCCGAGGGCACCGACGCCGGTCGCCGCCACCGCGGTCAGACCCATGAGTTGCAGCAGGCGCCGCCGGGAGATGTCGAACTGAGAGGTCACAGCCTCTTCCTTTCTCGATACAGGGCAAGGGAGGAGATGAGGGCCAGAAACAGGCCCATGCCGAGGGTCAGCGCGGTGACGACGAACTCGGCGGACCGCGGCTCCAGGAAGAGCAGCATCAAAGCGGGCAGGACGGTCAGGAAGATCGCCATGTAGAGGCCCAGCCGGGCCAGGAGGGCCAGCATCAGCCGACTCCGGCCTGCTCGTGGTCCCGTGCGACCACGTGACAGGCCAGCAGCCGCGTCCCTCCATCGAGGAGACTCAGCGGCGGCGCGGCCGAATCGCAGGTGTCCGCCTCGAACAGCGGGCACCTGGGATGGAACGTGCAGCCGTTCGGCAGCTCGGTCAGGCTCGGGATCTCCGAGCCGCGCAGCCGGACGGCCTTCTTCGCGCGGGCCAGGCGGGGGTCCGGTTCGCAGACCGCCGAGATCAGCGCCTTGGTGTACGGGTGCTGCGGATCGTTGATGATCTGCGGCGTCGGCCCCTGCTCGACGATCCGGCCGAGGTACATCACCGCGATGTCGCCGTCCCAGGCGAAGTACTTCGCGACGGCCAGATCGTGCGTGATGAACAGGAAGCCGACGTTGAGCTGGTCGCGCAGCCGCCCCAGGGTGTTGAGCAGGCTCACGCGGATCGACACGTCGAGCATCGAGGTCGACTCGTCGGCGATGAGCACCTCGGAGTCCATCGCCAGCGCGCGGGCGATCGCGACGCGCTGCCGCTGTCCGCCGGAGAGCTGATGCGGGTACTTGTCCAGGTAGGACTCCGCCGGGGTCAGGTCGACGCGTTCGAGCAGCTCGGCCGCCTTGCGGCGGGCCTCGGCCCGGTCGCGGACGTGCCCGTGCCGGCGCAGGCCCGCGGTCACCGTCGAGTAGACCGTCCGCACCGGGTTCAGCGAGGCGTAGGGGTCCTGGTGGATGTACTGGACCGCCTCCCGGAACTCCTGCCTGCCCTTGGCGTCGAGAGTGGACACGTCGGAACCGCGGAAACGGACGGTGCCCGCCGTCGGGCGGGTCAGCCCGGCCGCCGCCCGCGCGGTGGTCGTCTTCCCGCAGCCCGACTCACCGACCAGGCACAGCACCTTCCCGGCGCGCACGGTCAGGTCGACGCCCGCCACGGCCGGCACGTCGCCGCGCTTGGTGTGGAAGGTCTGCTCGACGCCCGTCAGCTCCAGCAGCGTGGTGCCCGCCTCGGGCCGTCGCGGCGCGGGAATCCTCGGTTCAGGCACTGGCCACCACCTTGCGGGTGTACTCGATCTCCCCGGCGCGCAGGCACGCCGCGGCGTGCCCCTCGTCGAGGGCTCGCTCGGTCAACACGGTCAGCTCCGGTCGCGTGCCGGTGCACTCGTCGCGCACGTAGCCGCACCGCGGATGGAACGAACACCCCGAGGGCAGATCGGCCAGACTCGGCGGCGAACCCGGGATCGAGCTCAGCTCCGGCAAGTCCCCGACGACCGGCGGCACCGCCTTGATCAGGCCGACGGTGTAGGGATGCCGCGGCTCGTAGAACACGTCCTCGGCGGTGCCCGTCTCGATGATCCGGCCCGCGTACATCGTCGCCACCCGGTCGGCGAGCTCGGCCGCCAACCCGAGGTCGTGGGTGATGAACACCATCGCGAAACCGAGGCGTTCGCGCAGCTCGTGCAGCTGCTCCACGATGGACCGCTGCGTGAGGATGTCCAGCGCGGTGGTCGGCTCGTCGAGGACGAGCACCTGCGGTTCGAGCGCGAGCGCCAGCGCGATGAGGATCCGCTGCTTCATCCCGCCGGACAGTTCGTGCGGGAAGCTGCGCAGCACCCGCGCCGGTTCGAGGCGCACCATCCGCAGCAGTTCGGCGGCGCGTTCGGCGATGTCGGCGCGTGTCAGGCGCCGCTCGCCGCCCTCGTGCGAGCGCAGGGTGTCGGTGAAGTGCTCGCCGATGCGCAGGACGGGGTTGAAGGAGTTCATCGCGCCCTGGAACACCATCGCGGCCTCGTGCCAGCGGAACTTCCGCAGGTCCTCCTTGCCGAGGCGGAGGATGTCGAGGGACATACCGTCCTTGAAGCGGTACACGATTTCGCCGGAGGACACCTTGCCCAGGCGCGGCAGGAGTCGCAGCAGCCCGAGGCCGAGGGTCGTCTTGCCGCAGCCGGACTCGCCGACCAGCGCCATCGACTGGCCCGGGTAGAGGTCGAAGGAGACGTCGGCGGCGGCGGTGACGCCGGTCTTGCGGCCGGTGGTGTACATGATGGACAGATCGCGCACGGAGAGGATCGGTTCGGTCATGTCGCCTCCTATCTGTCGCGCAGGCGCGGGTTGAGGGCCTGCTCCAGCGAGCGCGTCATGAGCACCAGGCCGACCTGGAACAGCGCGATCATCGCCAGCGGGGCGAGCAGGAAGGGAAGGGCGCGGGGGAGCAGGTAGGCGCTGTTCTGCCAGGCCTGCTGGATCATCAGGCCCCAGTTCTCCGCGGTCGAGGGGAGCAGGCCGAGGAGGTAGAGGCCGACGATCGCGTAGATCGCGTTGGTGACGGCGATGATGAAGTTGATGAAGATGTAGCCGGCCATGTTGGGCAGGATGTCGACGAAGACGATGCGCATGGTGCCGAGGTTCTGCAGTTGCGCGGCCTCGATGAACTCGCGTTCCTTGAGGCTGAGGACCTGCGCGCGGATGGAGCGGGTGAGGAACGGCCAGGTCAGCAGCCCGATGATCAGCCCGACCATCCAGGGCGAGATCTCGCGGAAGTAGGAGGCGATGATGATCAGGACGGTGATGAACGGCATCGTCATGGTGATGTCGGTCAGCTGGAGGACGAGGTCGTCGAAGCGTCCGCGCAGGTAGCCTGCCAGGGCGCCGAGGACGACGGCGATGATGACGGTGACGACCGCGGCGAGCGCGCCGACCCAGATCGGTTCGGCGCCGCCGAGGACGAGTTTGGTGAAGGTGTCCTTGCCCTCGAAGTTCGTGCCGAGCCAGTGCGCGCCCGACATGGGTTTCCAGATCGCGTCGGCGTCGGTCGGGTTGTGGTGGTCGACGAGGAAGCGGCCGCCGAAGACGAAGATGAGGATCGCGGCGACCAGGCACATTCCGGTGAAGCCGCTGGGGCTGCGGGTGATGCCCTGCCACATGACGGAGAGGGTGCCGCCGGTGCCCTTGCTCATGACGTGACCTCCACATCGGACACGCGGACCCGGGGATCGAGCCGGCCGTAGACGAGGTCGGCGATCCAGTTGGTGAAGACCACGACGGAGGTGCCGATCACCAGGACGCCCTGGAGGACGAAGTAGTCGCGGTTGTTGACCGATTCGAGGGTGAGCAGGCCGAGTCCCTCGTAGGCGAGCACCTGCTCGACGAGGATCGCGCCGCCGATGACCGTGGCGAGGGCGATGGCGACCTGCGGGACGAGCGGCAGGACGGCGTTGCGGCCGACGTAGGTGAGCGCGATCCGTTTGTCGGTGAGGCCTCTGGCGCGTGCGACGGTGACGTAGTCGTCGCCGAGGACCTCGGTGGTGGCGGCCTTCATGACGAGCATCCAGGTGCCGACGGTCGCCAGCGTGTAGGTCGCGATGGGCAGGATGCCGTGGTAGAGCGCGTCGCCGATGAACTCCAGGTTGAAGCCGATCTCGACGCCCTGGCTGTAGCGGCCGCGCATCTTGAGGAAGTCGATGACGCCGAAGACGGTGCTGCCCAGGGTGACCAGGGCGATCGCGATGAGGTAGTTCGGGATGGCGCCCATGACCGAGGCGATGAGGCTCAGGGCGTGGTCGACGCGGCTGTTGCGCCGGTAGGCCATGAGCATGCCGAGGAGGAGTCCGAGGGTGATGGCGATGGTGACGCCGGCGCCGACGGAGAACAGCGTCCACGGCAGGACCTTGAGGATGACGTCGCTGACGGGGACGCCGACCTGGGTGACGCTGGTGCCCATGTCTCCGGTGGCCAGGCCGGAGAAGTACTCCCACCACTGCTTCCAGATCGGCGCGTCGGGATCGAAGGCCAGCGACTGGATGGCGAGGGCCCTGGCCTCCACGGGGGACACGCCGCGCTGGCTGATCTGGCCGGCGAGGACGTCGACGGGGTCGCCGGGCATCGCGCGCATCAGGAAGAACCCGGCGTTGGTCACGATGAACACGACGAGGACCGCTCGCCGGAACCGCCGGAACGCGTAGGCGCGCCAGACGCGGCCGATCAGTGAGCCGCTTCCCGGGGGTCTGGGCGGTGGGGAGGGCGGCGGGGCCTTGGCGGTCGGGGAGAGGGCTTGGTCGGACACTCGCGGACTCCTCGGGCACCTGTGGTGAAGATCATTTTTTGAGTCTCTTTACAGAAGGAAGTTAACCGTTGAGTGTCTTGGCAATCCAGGGGTGGATCCGGTGTGGAATCAAATCGTTACCTTTCTTGAATAAAAGAGTTCCACAACGCCGGAAAGGCCGCTTTCGTTCTCTCCCAAGGGGAGCCGGGGGAGGGGGTCCACAAGGGAGTGCCGGACGGCGATCTCCCGGGTACCGTCGGCGCCATGGACTGGCACGCCTACGGCTCCTTCGTCGTCATCGCCCTGGTACTCGTCGTCGTCCCCGGGCCGGACTTCGCCGTCATCACCCGCAACGCCCTGACCCTCGGGCGCCGCGGCGGATGGTGGGCGGCGGTCGGCGTCGTCACCTCGAACGCCGTCCAGGGCCTGGCCGCCGCCGTCGGGCTCGGCGCGCTGATCGTGGCGTCCCAGCCGGTGTTCAAGGCGATCACCTGGCTCGGCATCGCCTACCTCGTCTACCTCGGCGTCCAGGCCTTCCGCTCGGCCTGGCGCGGGGACTACGCGCCCGACCCCGCCGCGCCGGCCACACCCGCGCGGCGGGTCGCGCTATCCGGCTGGCGACAGGGCTTCCTGTCCAACATCACCAACCCGAAGGTCCTCGTCTTCTACCTCGCCGTGCTGCCGCCCTTCCTCCCCGAGTCGGCCTCCGTCGCGCAGATCCTCCCGCTGGCGTTCACCCACGCGCTGCTGTCACTGGGCTACCTCACCGTCCTCGTCTTCGGGCTCCACACGATCCGCGAGTTCCTCGCCCGGCGGCTCGTCCGGCGCGCCCTCGACACGGGAACCGGCGTCGCCCTCCTCGGCTTCGGCGCGAGGCTCGCGGCCGAGGACGCCTGAGCCTCAAAACCCCGGGGTCACACCGTCGTCGACCCGGGCGCGTTCCTCCCCGGTCAAAGGGATCTCGGCCAATCGCCGGCTCCACGCCCCGATCTCGGCGTCCTCTCCCAGGGCGATGGCGAGCTCGATGAGCACGGTCAGCGCCAGGGCGCGTTCCACCGCGGTGGCCTCGTCGCCGTGCCTGCGCAGGGCCGAACGCAGCGCCCGGGATGCCGCGCGGTCGTCGTTCTTGAACTCGCGGAGGACGCGCGCGTTGTCGAGGGCCCTGGCCAGCCCCTTGAGCTTCCTGGAACCGCCGTAATCCAGCTCAAGGGGCTCATCACGCTGGACGAAGACCACCTTGTTGCCCGCCGGGTCGACGAGGGTGAAGCGCGACGCCCCCGGCCGGTGGCGGGTGATGCGCGGCCGTCCGGTCGCCGGCACCTTCCCGTACTTCGCGCGCATCGCCTCGGTGAAGGCCGCGTGGTACGGCGCCACCGCGTCGACCATGACCACACAACCGCCCACGTCCCCGCCGGCGGTGTCCACACCGGACAGCGGCTTGCCGAAATGCAGTTCCATCCCGCTCCACCGCAGGATCAAGTACAGGTACGGCCGCGTCTGGGCGTAGGCCGACGCGAACCCCAGCGCGCGGTAGAACTCCAGCGTCTCCTCGGCCGACGTGCACGCCAGCACCGGCACCGTCATCTCGTTCGCCCTGATGATCGCCTCGTTCACGGCCCGTCCGCCTCTCGTCTCGGCGGACGCCGGACGCGTCCGCCCGGCGAGCGTGACAGTTCCCGGCCGGATCGTCCCATGCAACTTCCGGTGGAAGTTCCAGGCCGCACCGGCCTGAAGGCGAGGCCGTCATCCACCTTCGGTAGCCTTGGCCCTACTTTCCCGGCGGATCGGTGGGGGTTCGGTAGTGCGTTCGGTCTTCGCGACCCTGGTCGCGGCCATGGTCGCCGTCCTCGCCATGCCCGCGGCGCCCGCGGCCGCCCAGGACGAACGTCCCCTCGCCATTTCCATCGGCGACGGCGGTACCGAGACCATCGCCGGCGAGTCGGTCGAATACCGCCTCGTCGTGCGCAACGACCGGCCCGAACCGGTCGCCCTCCGCGTTCAGGTCGCCTTCCCGACCGGCATGGAACCGTCCAAGGTGGACGGTTCGACCGCCCTCGCCGAGGACAGCGCCGAATGGCGCCCAACGGTCCAGCCCGGTGCCGAGTGGAGCACGACCCTGTCCGGCGTCGTCGCCGTCGACGTGCCCTTCGACAAAAGGCTCGCCGTGACCGCCTGCGGCTTCTTCGACGACAGTGCGCTCGCCTCGACCTGCGCGACCGACATGAACACCACCGTGATCGCCCCGCGCGGGCGCGTGTGGGTCGCCTGGGTCCTCGTCGGCGGCCTGATCGCCGCCGCCGTCATCGCCGAGATCCGCCGGGCCAAGGCCGCCAAGGGCTGACCTCCGGCCGCTCCGCCGTCACCACATCCGAGCAGCGTGTGGTCCCGTCGCGCCCACGATCGCGGGCCGTTGACTGGCCCGTAGCACGTCTGTAACATTTGGCCAAGCTCATGCAAGTTTCATACAACAGCCCGCTCGAATCCGTGCAGTGCCGCGTAATTTCTGTATGAGACGCGGCCCGGTCTGAGACCCGCTCATCCGTCCCCATGAGACAGGAATGTCATGAGATCCAAGCGAACCCCGCGGCTGGTCCTCGCCGCCGCGCTCGCGGTGGCCCTGGTCCCCGTCGCGCCGTTACCGGCGGCCGCGGCCCCCACCGTCCACGGACTGCCCGTCGCCGCCAGCAGCGTCACCGACGCCCACCCCGCCGCGCACCTGACCGACGGAGACCGCTCGACCTACTGGGAGAGCGCGTCCGGCCGCCTCCCACAGTGGGCGACCGTCGACCTCGGCACCGTCAAACGCGTCGACCGCGTCACCCTCGAACTCCCCGGGAAGTTCGACGCCCGCACCCAGACCCTCGCCGTACAGGGCAGCCTCGACGGCGGCGGCTACGCCACGATCGCCGGAAGCGCCGAGTACACCTTCGACCCGGCCGTCACCATCGAGTTCCCGGCCACCCTCGCCCGCTACGTGCGCATCCACGTCACCGCCAACAGCGCCGGATCCACCGCGCAGCTCGCCGAACTCGTGGTCGGCGAAGTCCTCGCGGCGGGCCCGAACCTGGCCCTCGGCAAGACGATGACCGAGAAGAGCCACACCGACGTCTACCCGGCGGGCAACGCCAACGACGGACGGCAGGACACCTACTGGGAGAGCGCCAACAACGCCTTCCCGCAATGGATCCAGGTCGACCTCGGCGCGGCCGTCGGCGTCAACCAGGTCGTGCTGTCCATTCCACCGAGCTGGGGAGCACGCTCCCAGACGCTCTCGGTCCAGGGCAGCACCAACGGATCCACCTTCACCGACATCGTCGCGAGCGGCGCGCGGAACTTCGCGCCCAAGGCGACCATCGACTTCAACACGGCCACGACCCGCTACCTGCGGATCAACATCACCGGCAACACCGGGTGGCCCGCCGGGCAGATCGCGGAGTTCGAGGTCTACGGACCGGCGACCGGCGACACGCAGGCCCCCACGGCACCGTCCAACCTGGCCTATACGCAGCCCGCGAGCGGCCAGATCCGCCTGACGTGGAACGCCTCCAGTGACAACGTCGGCGTCACCGGCTACGACGTCTACGCCAACGGCACCCTGCGCACCAGCGTCGGCGGCGGCGTCCTCACCTACACCGACACGCAGCCCGCCTCGGCGACCGTGAGCTACTACGTTCAGGCGAAGGACGCCGCCGGCAACATCTCGCCGAGCAGCAACACCGTGACTCGCACCGGCACCGGGAGCGACACCCAGGCACCGACCGCACCGTCCAACCTGGCCTATACGCAGCCCGCGAGCGGCCAGATCCGCCTGACGTGGAACGCCTCCAGTGACAACGTCGGCGTCACCGGCTACGACGTCTACGCCAACGGCACCCTGCGCACCAGCGTCGGCGGCGGCGTCCTCACCTACACCGACACGCAGCCCGCCTCTGCCACGGTGACCTACTACGTCCGAGCCAAGGACGCCGCCGGGAACACCTCGCCGAACAGCAACACCGTGACACGCAACGGATCCGGCGGCACGACGGTCAACCTCGCGGTCGGCAGGCCCGTCACCGAGAGCGGGCACGTCCACACCTTCGTGGCGACCAACGCCGTCGACGACAACCCCGCCACCTACTGGGAGAGCAACGGATTCCCCGGCGTCCTCACCGTCCAGCTCGGCTCGAACGCGACCCTCGACCGGATCGTCGTGCGACTCAACCCCGACGCGGCCTGGGGCACGCGGACACAGAACATCACCGTCCTCGGCCGCGACCAGGGCGCCGGTGCCTTCACCACCCTCGCCGCCGCGGCCAACTACACCTTCAACCCCGCCACCGGAAACACCGTCACCATCCCCCTGTCGGCGACAGCCGCCGACATCCGGCTGAACATCGCCTCCAACACCGGCGCCCCCGGCGGGCAGGTCGCCGAATTCCAGGTCTTCGGCACCCCCGCGCCCAACCCCGACCTCACCGTCACCTCCCTGACCGCCTCGCCCGCGTCACCGGTCGAGAGCGACACGATCACCCTCGGCGCGACCATCGCCAACATCGGCGAACTGACCGCCGGAGCCACCACGGTGAACTTCTACCTCGGCACCGAGAAGGTCGGCACCGCCAACGTCGCCGCGATCGCCGCGGGCGGACAGAGCAACGTCTCGGCCTCCATCGGGACCCGGCCCGCCGGGACCTACCCGCTGACGGCCAAAGTGGACGAGGCCAACACCGTCATCGAGAAGAACGAGACCAACAACTCCTTCACCAGCGCCACCAACCTGGTCATCCGGCCCGTGCAGAGCTCCGACCTGGTCGCCTCGCTCAGCTGGACGCCGAACAACCCGGCGGCCGGGAACACCGTCGCCTTCAACGTCACGATCCGCAACCAGGGCACCATCGCCTCCGCCGGCGGCGCCCACGGCATCACCCTCACCGTCCTCAACGACACCGGCGGCACCGTCAAGACCCTCACCGGTTCCACCTCCGGCGTCATCCCCGCCGGCGGCAGCGCCGCACCGGTCCCACTCGGCACATGGACGGCGGCCAACGGCCGCTACACCATCCGCGTCGTCCTCGCCGCCGACGCCAACGAACTGCCCGTCAAACAAGGCAACAACACCTCGAACACCTCACTGTTCGTCGGACGCGGCGCCAACCTCCCCTACGACATGTACGAGTCGGAGGACGGCACCGTCGGCGGCGGCGCCACCGCCATCGGCCCCAACCGGACCATCGGCGACCTCGCCGGCGAAGCCAGCGGACGACGCGCGGTCACCCTCAACAGCACCGGCTCCTACGTCCAATGGACGACGAAGGCGCCGACCAACACCCTCGTCACCCGCTTCTCCATCCCCGACTCCGCGGGCGGCACCGGCACGACCAGCAACCTGAGCATCTACGTCGACGGCGTGTTCCACAAGAACATCCCGCTCACCTCGAAGTACGCCTGGCTCTACGGCGCCGAAGCCTCACCGGGCAACTCGCCCGGCAACGGCGCACCCCGCCACCTCTACGACGAGGCGAACATCCTGCTCAACTCGACCATCCCGCAAGGCTCGACGATCCGCCTCCAGCGCGACACCGGGCAGAGCATCGCCACGATCGACTTCATCAACCTCGAACTCGCCGCGCCCCGGGCCAACCCCGACCCCGCGCGCTACAAGGTCCCCGCCGGATTCACCCACCAGGACGTGCAGAACGCCCTCGACGCCGCCCGGCAGGACACCACCTCACTCGGCGTCTACCTCCCCGCCGGCGTGTACAGCACCTCGAACAAGTTCACCGTGTACGGCCGCGCGATCAACGTCGTCGGCGCCGGCTCCTGGTACACCAGATTCGAGACACCGCAAGGACAGGAGAACACCAACGCCGGCTTCGACGTGCCCACCTCCGGAAACGGATCCCGCTTCGAAGACCTCGCCTTCTTCGGCAACTACACCTCACGCATCGACGGGCCCGGCAAGGTCTGGGGGGAGATGATGAACAGCGAAGACCTCGTCATCAACCGCGTGTGGGTCGAACACACCATCGTCGCCTACTGGGGTGTCCACAACGACAACATCACCATCACCAACTCGCGCTTCCGGAACACCTTCGCCGACGGCGTCAACTTCACCAACGACACCACCAACTCCCTCATCTCCAACAACGAAGGACGCGGCAACGGCGACGACGCCTTCGCCCTCTTCTCCGCCACCGACGGCGGAGGCTCCGTCGGCAACCACGGCAACGTCTTCGAGAACCTCTCGGCGACCGTGACCTGGCGCGCGGCCGGACTCGCCGTGTACGGCGGCTACGACAACGTGTTCCGCAACCTCTACATCGCCGACATGCTCACCTACTCCGGCATCACCATCAGCTCCCTCAACTTCGGATACCCCTTCGTCGGCTTCGGCACCATCCCGACGAGATTCGAGAACATATCCCTCGTCAGAGCCGGCGGACACTTCTGGGGCGACCAGACCTTCGGCGCCATCTGGTGCTTCGCGGCCTCGAAGGAGTTCCGCGGCATCCGGATATCCGATGTGGACATCATCGACCCCACCTACTCGGGCGTGATGTTCCAGACCAAGTACCCCGAGCAGACACCCGTGACCGACACCGTCTTCACCAACATCAGGATCTCCGGAGCCAAGAAGAGCGGCGACGCCTTCGACGCCAAATCCGGCTTCGGCATCTGGGCCAACGAGATGCCCGAGGCGGGACAGGGACCGGCCATTGGATCCGCGACGTTCACCGGAGTCGTGTTCAGCGACAACTGGCTGAACGTGCGGAACGTGACGAGCACGTTCACCGTGCTTATCTGACTCACTTCGCTCGTGATGCGGCTCAACCGCTTCGCGGCTTCGCCTCCGGGCCCGCGGCCCGCTTGCCGCTGGACGTGATGTCCGGCTCCGCCGCCTTGACCGGGTGCTTGTGCACTCGGTCGAGGCGGCGGCTTGGTTGTGGGTTACGGGGCGGCTGCACCCGTCACCACGTCATACGCGGCAGAGTTCACCCTCGCGGGGTTGCGGCATCGGCGAGGCTTCGGCGTCGCCTGCCGCCGTCGCTACCCTCGTCGCTCTACGCGGCGGGGGAGTACGAACACCAGCAACAGCGCCAGCGCGCTCAACCCCACGCTCACCAGGATCGCCACCGTCGCGCTGTGCCCGAAACCCTCGGCGAGGGCTTCCGGGCCCGGGCCTTTCACGACGAGGGTCCCGAACAGCACGCTCCCGATCACCGCGATGCCCGTCGCGCTGCCGATGCGCTGGACCGCGCCGATCACGCCGCTCGCGGCGCCCGCTTCGCGTGGTTCGACGGTCGCCACGATGAAGGCCGTGTTCGGCGCGATGAACAGCCCGTTGCCCAGCCCGGCCAGGAGCAGCGGAGCCACGAACTGCCAATGCGACAACTCCATCGGCTCCGTCAGCAGCAGCACGAGCCACGTCGCGAGGAGACCGGCCGTGACCATGGCGGCCCCGGCGACCAGGACGTTGCGGCCGAAGCGTTTCGCCAGACGGTTGCTCTGCGAGGCGCCGATGATGTTGCCCAGTGCGAAGGGCAGCGAGACCAGCCCCGTTTCCAGCGCGGTATGACCGAGCCCGGCCTGCCACAGCAGCGAGATCGTGAAGAAGATACTGGTGAACGACGCGAAGTACACCAGCGCGAGGATCACCCCGCCGGTGAAGTCGCGGTGCCGGAACAGTCCCGGCGGCACCAGCGGCGTATGCCCGCTCCTGGTGAAGCGGACCTCCCAGGCGCCGAACGCGGCGATGAGCACGACACTCCCGGCGATCGACAGGAACGTCCAGGCGGGCCAGCCCTGGTCCTGCCCTTCGATGAGCGGCACGAGCAACGCGACGAACCCGGCGGTCACCAGCAGGAGACCGACGGCGTCGACCCGGCCGCCGACGGTCTGCGCGATCGACCGCGAGGGCAGCCACAGCACGGCGGCGATGATCGTGACGACCCCGATCGGCAGGTTCACCCAGAACACCAGCCGCCAGCCGTTCTCGTCACCGAAGGCCTGGATGATCAAACCGCCCAGGAGCGGGCCGAGGGCCGTGGAGACACCGATGACCGAACCCATGATCGCGAACGCGCGGCCCCGGCGGGCGGGCTCGAAGAGCAGCTGGATGAACGCCGTGACGGCGGGAACGTAGATACCGCAGGCGAGGCCCTGCACGACACGGGAGACGATCAGATGCAGATCGCTCTGCGCGTAACCGCAGGACAGGCTGGCCAGGGTGAACAGCGTCAGCCCGCCGATGTAGATCCACTTGTGGCCGAGCCGGTCGCCGAGCCGTCCGGCGGGGATGAGCGCGAGGCCGAAGGCCAGCGCGTACCCGGAGATGATCCACGACAGCGTCGCCTCGGAGGCGTTGAGACTCGCGCGAATCGGCGGCAACGCCACATTCACGATCGTGGTGTCCAGCAACGCCATGAACATGCCCGCGAGAAGGACGGTGAGCGCCAGCCACGTCCGGCGTGGGATCACGGGAGCGCCGGCCGGGGCCGGGGAGGTCGCGGACATCGTCGGGGCGCCCCTTCCTGATCTTCAGGCCGCCTGATCCTATCGGCCCCGGGGCGGGGGAAGGGGCCGGAACGTCGGGATCCGGCCCCCGCGTCGGCGCTTCAGCGCCACTCCGCCGACGCGGTTCCGGGCCCGAGGCGCCGGGCCGCCGACCACAGCGCCAGAGCCGCGTAACCGCCGAGCACGAGACAGCCCGCCCAGCCCGGAAGCGGGAAGTACCCGGCCGAGGCCACGTAGTTGGCCGTCACCTGCGGATGGGCGACGAGGGACTGCAACATCGCGAACCCGCCCGCCGGCGTGAGCCGCAGCAACCACGCCGACACGTCGTCGGGGAGGTACGGGATCACCCCGAAGGCATAAGGGAGCACAACCAGCCCGACGGCGGCCGACAGGGCGAGAACGCCGCGCAGAAGCCCCCGCAACCCGACCGCGAGGACCGCCGTGGCACCCGTCAGGAACGCGGCGGCCAGCACGACGCGCACCTCGGTGAGGACGCCGACCGGATACACCACCGTCCCCTCGCCGCGCATGACCGCCGTCGACGCGAGCACCGTCGCCACCGCCGCGACGAGCCCGGCGGCGAAGGCCACGCCGCCCACCACGATCGCGCGGGCGCCCAGAACCGCGCGCGACCCGGCCCGGCCGCCGACGAACACGGCCGCGACGACCATGAGCACCAACATCAGCGCGATCAGCCCGGTGAGCGTGCTTTCCGGCGTGTGCCCGCCCATCTCGCCGACCGGCCCGATGTCGCCCGAACCGGTGACGGTGAAAGTCCCGTCGACCTCGGCGAAGCCCGGTGCCAGGTGGTACTTCTCCCAGTCGGTCGAGCCCATCGTGCCGACCGCCTCACCGGTCCAGGTCCCGTCGGCGCCTTCGACCGCGACGCCGTCGAACACCCCGCTCGCCTGCGTGAAGCGGGCCTCACCGATGGTCCCGCCGAGCCCGACCGGCCGCCGGGTCAGGTCCCCCGGGGAGGTGGCGAAAAGCCCGATCGTGGCGTCCGCGCCGAGTTCCGGCAGCTCCACCGAGCCGAGCTCGGTCCAGGCCCGCCCGTCGGCCGACTCGTAACCGGTGACGGTGTTCCCCGCCCGCGCCAGCCGGAACCAGCGCGGCGCCTCCGGGGAGACGCCGCCGGGTGTCCCGGCGATGTCGGTGTCGTAGTCGTACTGCATCCGCACGCCCTTGGCGCCGGTCATCATCACGGCCGCGTAGGCGGAGCCCCGCGCGGTCCCGTCCTTGACGATGATCCCGGCCTTCGCCCAGGGCACCAGACCCGGGACGATCTCGTCGTGGTCGGGCGGGGGATAGGTGATGGTGCCGGTCATGGAGGTCAGGCGGGCGGTGATGGAACCGTCGCCGGTGAGGGTCTGGTGACCGTAGAAGAACTTGTCCTCGACGAGGTCCCCGTCGGGGCCGACGGGGTCGCGCGGGCAGGCCACCTCCACGTTCTCCACCCAGCATTCGGCGCGATCGGAGTACGCCGGGACCACCCCGGCCAGGACCACGACCAGCACGCCGACGGCGACCGCCGCCATGCGGACACGGCCGCGCCGGAACCGCGACCACTCATCGGAGACGAGAGCGGCGAAAGATGTCTTCGTCATGGCCACGGTTCTATCGACCGGGCCGTCACAGCGGCCGAACCGTCGCCGTCACATCCCTGTTAGGTCGCACGCGGCATGCTGGGACGGTGCCGAACAGCGGGAGTGCCGTCATGGACCGGAAGTTCACCGGCCGAAGCGTCGGGCTGCGGTTCACGCTCCTCTACACCGCGTTGTTCCTGCTGTCGGGAGCGGCGCTCCTGGTCCTGGTCAACGCCCTCGCCTTCGGCGACGTCTCCTCCTCGGAGCCCGTCGGGACCACACCCGGCGGCCTCGAAGCGGCGCGACGCCAGGTCGAGATCCTCCAGGACCGCCTCAACGAAGTGGAGAGCGGCCAGGCGCAGCGCGTCCTGTCCGCCTCGATCCTCGCCTTCGCCGTCATGGCAGCCGTCTCACTCGTCCTCGGCCGTGTCATCGCCTCCCGCGTCCTGCGGCCCCTGCGCACGATCACCGCCGCGACCCGCCGCATCACCGCCGACAGACTCCACGAACGCCTCACCGTCCCGGGACCCGACGACGAGGTCAAAGACCTCGCCGACACCATCGACGGGCTCCTCGAACGCCTTGAATCCGCCTTCACCGCGCAACGCCGCTTCGTCGCCAACGCCTCCCACGAGCTCCGCACACCACTGACCACGATGCGCGCCTCCGTCGACGTCGCCGTGGCCAAGCCTGGACCCGTTCCCGCCCAGACGACCGCCCTCGCCGCACGCGTCCGCGGCGAACTCGACCGCGTCGACGCGCTCCTTGACGGCTTCCTCGGCCTCGCCCGCGCGCAACACGGCGCACTCGGCGAGCGCACCCCCGTCGACCTGTCGGCGCTGGTCCGCGACGCCATCGCCGACCACGCGGAGGACATCGTGGCCAAAGGCCTCACCCTCAGCGAGGATCTGTGCGAACGGGCCATCGCCCGCGGTGACGGCCCGCTCCTGGCGCGGGTCGCGCAGAACCTCATCGACAACGCCGTGGCGCACAACGGCGACGGTGGCTGGATCCGCGTGGCCACCCGCGCCGACGACCGGAAGGCCGGACTCACCGTCGAGACCGGCGGGCCCATCCTCGATCCCGTGGAGGCCGCGCGCCTCACCGAACCCTTCCTGCGCCTGGGCACCGCGCGCACCGGCGCCGGCTCGGGCCTCGGACTGTCCATCGTGGCCGCCGTCGCCGAAGCCCACGGCGGGAGACTCGACGTCGCGGCCCGGTCCGAGGGCGGCTTGCGCGTCACCGTCACGCTTCCCGCCGCCGGGATCGGGGCCCGCACGTGAGAGTCCTGATCGCCGAAGACGCCCCCGCGCTCGCCGAGGTCGTGGCCGAAGGGCTGCGCGACCAGGGCATGGCCGTCGATATCGCCGCCGACGGGCTGGTCGCCGCCGCCAAACTCGACGTCAACGCCTACGAGGTGGTCCTCCTCGACCGCGATCTGCCCGGTGTTCACGGCGACGTCCTGTGCCGCATGATCACCGAACGCGAGGATCGGCCGATGGTCTTGATGCTCACCGCCGCCGGGGAGCCCGGTGACCGCGTCAGCGGCCTCACGCTCGGCGCCGACGACTACCTCGCCAAGCCCTTCCACTTCCCGGAACTGGTGCTGCGGGTGCGGGCCCTGGCCAGGCGGCGTCCGTCGGCGCGCCCGAGGACGTTGCGGGCGGCGGGCATCGAGCTCGACCCGGTCACGCGCGCGGCGACCCGCGACGGGCGGCTGCTGGACCTGTCGGTGAAGGAGTTCGCGTTGCTGGAGGCGCTACTGCGGGCCAGTCCGGCGCACCTGAGTGCCGAGGACCTGCTCGAACAGGTCTGGGACGAGCACACCGACCCGTTCACCAACACCGTCACCGTCACCGTCGGGCGGTTGCGCCGGAAACTCGGTGGCCCACCGGTGATCACGACGACGCCGAGGGTCGGTTACCGGATCGCGGTCTGAGCGGGGGCGACCTCGGCGCCCGGCTGTCCCGAGCGGAGCAGCGCTTCGGCGATGAAGCCGCTCGCTTTGAGTTCCTCGACGAGTTCGCGCAGGTAGGCGATGGTTTCGGGGGTGCGGCCGATGGTCGTGCCGACGGCCTGGCGGATCTGCATGAAGCGGTCCTCGATGAGGCGCACGCCCGGGGTGGCCGCGGCGAAGGCGGTCGCGGGCTGGCGGATGCCGGCACCGGCGTCGAGGCCTTGCGTGAGGAACTCGTCGACGCCTTCCTCGCCGCGCACGACCGTCGCGTGCTGGAGCGTGCGGGTGAGGAACAGGTCGTAGGCCGAGCCTTCCTTGACGCCGATGCGCACGCCGGGCGCGTCGACGTCGGCGGCCTTGGTGAAGGGTGAACCGTCGGCGACGACGTAGACGCCTTCGATGACGGCGTAGGGGGCGCTGAAGGCGACCTCGGCCTCGCGGGCGGGTTCGACGGCGAGGAAGCAGAGGTCGGCGCGGCCCTCGGTCATCGCCTCGAAGGACTTGCGGGCGGCGTCGAAGCAGAGCAGTTCGAGTGGGAGGCCGAGCCTCGCGGCCAGTTCGCGGGCGATGTCGACGGTGACGCCGCCGGGCGCGTCGGGCGTTCCCTGGGCCAGGACAGGGTTGCCGAGGTTGATCGAGGCCCGCAGGGTGCCGGTCGGGGCGAGGTCACGCGCGATGGCGGCGGTCGTCATGCGGCCGAGCGTAACGGATCTTGCCGCGCGGGCCGGAGGCTCAGGCGCCGGGCGGGGTCATGACCGCGACGATGCCCGCCGGTGCGTCGGCGGCGAAGGCGGCGACGAGGTTGTCGGCCGATCCGGTCGCCGCCTCCTCGGCGCGCGGGAACATGACCCGCTCGTAGGCGGTGAAGGCGGACTCCAGGTCGCCGGGGTTCGCGGCGATGGCGTGGGCCAGGTCGGCACCGTCGATCATGGCGAGGTTGGCGCCTTCACCGGCGAACGGCGACATGAGGTGGGCAGCGTCGCCGAGGAGGGTCACTCCCGGGACCCGTTCCCACCGGTGGGGGACCGGCAGCGCGTGGAGTGGACGCGGGACGAGGCTTTCGCCTTCGGCGATCAGGGCCAGCAGCGCCGGATCCCAGCCGGTGAAGCGGTCGAGGAGGGCCTCGCGGGCGGTTTCGCCGTCACCCAGCGAGCGCGTCCAGTCTTCCGGGCAGCGCACGGCGATGTAGACGGTGATGCTCCCGTCGCCGTGCCGGTGGGCGAGGAGGCCCTGGTCTTCGCCGAGGGCCATGAGGCTTCCGGCGCCGACGGTCTGGGCGTGCGTTCCGTCTTTGTCGGCGAGGTGGGTCTCCATGAAGGACAGTCCGGTGTAGCCGGGCACGGCATCCGACAGCAGCGGCCGGACCTTCGACCAGGCGCCGTCGGCGCCGACGAGCGCGCCGGTGGCGACGGTCTCGCCGCCGTCGAGGACGAGCGCGTGCCGTCCGCCGCCGAGGGCGCGGACCTCGCGGACCTTCGCTCCCCAGTGGACGGTCCCCGGCGGGAGGCTCGACAGCAGGATCCGGCGCAGGTCGCCGCGTTCGATCTCGGGACGGCTGCCGTCACCGTCGTCTTCCAGGTGGGTCACGCCGTGGCGGTCGATGACACGGGTGGCGTCGCCGCCGGTGAAGACCAGGTCGGCGAAGGCCCCGGAGAGGCCGGCGGCGGCGAGCGCGGCCTGTCCGGACTCCTCGTGCATGTCGAGCAGGCCGCCCTGTTCGCGGGCTGTCGGTGAGGCGTCGAGGTCGAGGACGCGCGACGGCAGGCCGTGGCGGTGCAGGACCGAGGCGAGGGCCAGGCCGCCGAGGCCGGCGCCGACGATGGTGATGGGTTCGGTGGACATGGTGTCTCCTCAGGGTCGGGGTGTGCCGGTGATGCCGGTGACGAGTACGCGAAGGGTCCAGGCGAGCCGGTCGGGGCCGGGGCCCGCGAGCAGCTCCGTGGCGAGGGCGGCGACGTGGGGGTGGGCCGCGGGGTCGGCGCCGCGGACGGCGGCGGCGAGGGCCTCGTCCTCGGCGGCCGAGCCGGGCGTCTCGTCGCGGGTGCCGTGTTCGGCGGCGGACGCCGTCGCGACGAGCAGCAGGAGGTCGACGCCCCACGCCGCCCGGTCGCCGGGGACGTCGCCTTCGCGCAGGAGGGCGAGGAGGGTGTCGAGCAGGCCGAGCGCGCCCGGGCCGGACGGCCGTGTGACGAGGGCCGAGCGGGCCAGGCTCGGATGGGCGTGGAGCAGTTCGATGTAGGCACGGAAGGTCGCGGCGAGCCGTTCGTCCCAGGTGCCGCCGGTGGGCGCCTCGATGGAGGCGAGCAGTGCGTCGAGGACGGCCGCGTGCAGCTCGGCGGTGTTGCGGACGTAGACGTAGAGCGACGCCGCGCCGGTGTCCAGTTCCTGGGCGAGGCGCCGCATGGTGACCTTCTCCAGGCCTTCGGCGCGCATGATGCCGACGGCCTGGGCGACGATCCCGTCGCGGGTGAGGGCGGGCTTCGCGGGGCGTTCGCGTCGGCTCGGTGCTGGTGGCGTCATGCCTCCAGTATGGCGAACATGTTCGTCACGAACACGTTCGCGACGAACATGTTCGCAAGCTCACCTTTCCGGCGACCCTAATCCACCGTCTCGGCCGTCTCCGACTGACGCAGACCCTCCTGCGTCAGCCCGACGACATGGATCTCCTCGTCGCCCTCGCCCTCGGTGCGGCCGTTGACCAGCGGCGGAGTCTTCCCACCCAGTTCGGCGATCGCCTGGACGAAGGTGGGGGCGTCGAAAGGCAGCAAGGACAGCCAGGCGCCGACCGGGCGCATCGTGCCCGCCCCGCCGGGCGCGGCGGCCATCGCGCGAAGGACCTGGGCGGCCTGTTTCGTGAGCAGCATGCCCCGATCATCGCGCCCGCGCGGCGGCCGCGGCGCCGAACCGCCGAGGTCTAGCGCGCCCACCCGTGCCGAAGCCGGAAACGCCGCTCGAAGTCCTCCACGAGACCCGCCGGGCCCACCGTCGGCGAGGCCGCCTCCAGCACCCCGTCGTCACCGATGTGGAACACCGCGACCCTCGCCGGCATCAACGGCACGAACACCGTCCACCCGACCCCGAAACGATCGGCGCTCGGCTCCGGCCGCGGCTGACCACCCAGGCCCGCCACGTGCCGGCGCACCCGCGCGATCGCCTCCTCCTTGCGCATCGGCCGGGGCAGGGCCGCCGGGACCGTCTTCGACCGGTGGTTCCCCGCACCTGCCTCGCGAGAACGGTCCATGCCGGTGAACCTCCCCTGGGCCGGCCGCCCGGCGAGCGTGAGCGCCGGGGCCGTTCCTCCGTTGTGAGCCATGGCCACATTGCAGCAGCGGCCGCCGGGGACCGGTCCCTGCCGCCGAACCGACGCCGCTTTCCCAGCGATCATTCATCCGGCACGCATCGGAACTTAAGCCTGATCGGTCACCGTGATCCTCATGAACGGCATAGTCGGACCAGTCGTGAACGACCACCGCACCGAGGCGCTCACCGCTACCAGGGAACTGCTGCGGACCGGCCTCGCCGCCGTCGAGCGCATGACCCGCCGAAGGCTCCGCACGGCCGGAACCACGCCGACCGTCGGCGGTGCCCTCACCGAGGGCCTCTACGGCATCCACGCCTCCGGCGTGTCCACCACCGAGATCGTCCGCGGCGGCCGCGAACTACTCGCCTCACTCGGTCAGGAAATGCGGGCGCGCACGCTCGCCGACGTCCCTCACGAGACGTGGTCGCGATGGAGCCGCGCGCACGACCACCACCGCACCGGGCTCGCCGTTCCCGACCTCGGCATCGCCGCCCGGCACGCCGCCCTCGAACTGATCGACGCCGCCGTGTCGATCAGGCTCCTCGGCGACACCCCCGAGATCGCCCGCCTCCACCGCCTCGCGGCCTGCACCCTCGACGAAGGCGCACTCGACTACGGCCGCGTCACCGTCCTCGGCGCCCCCTCACCCACCGCGCCATGGGGCTGGCAGGTCCGCGGACGGCACGTCACCGTCAGCTGCTTCCTGCTCGCCGACCAGCTGATCCTCATCCCCGTCTCGGCGCGCCTGACGGCCGTGCGGGACAGCTTCACCGCACTGCCGCGGCGTATGGCGGCCTGAAAGACCCGGAACCGCGCAGTTCCGGGCCGTTCAGGCCGCGGCTCACACGCCGTACATGGGCATGACGTGCCCGGCCGGCCGCTCATCGGCGCCGACGGGCTCGCTCACCTGCCCGTCGACGGTGCACCGGTACCAGTCCCCGTCACGGTCGACCACCGTCGCGTCGAGCGCGACCCACGTGACCACGTCGGTCTCACCGCCGCAGTTGTCGCGGATCGGCCACTGCTCGTGATTCGGGGTGTCGGTCAGATCGAGGAAGGCGCCGCCACCGAGCGCGATCCAGCTCCCGTCGGGCGACACGGACTCCCACGGGCGCCCCTCCTGCCAGCAGGAGTAGCTGACCTGCGCGGAGTCCATCGCGTCGGCGAGGCGCAGCATCTGGCAGTCCTCGCCGTTCTCACCGCCGGCGGTCGTGAGCAGATGTCCGTCGGCGTTGACGCCCAGGGCACGGCCCCGGTACTCGCCGATCCAGCTCGTCGGAGCCGCTCCGGCCGGGTCCCAGTTCGTCCAGATGTAGCGGTCCTTGTCGATTCCGGCGACGATGACCTCCTCACCGGCCCAGGCCAGCGGTGCGGCCGCGTCCAGATCGAGGTCGAGCGAACCGCCCGGGGTGACGGTGCCGCCTTCGGTGAACGCCGCCGTCTTGATCGTCGCGCGGTCCGGGGTGAGCCAGGCGATACGGCGACCGTCGCGGGAGATGATGTAGTCCGTGATCATTCCCTCGGCGATGAGCGCGCTCTCCCCGTTCGGGTAGAGGACCCGTATCTCGGTGCCGGAGTGGATGATCCAGCCGAAGGGGAGCTTCCCACCGTCGGACCAGGCCGTGCCGGTGGAGGGCAGCTTCACCGTCGCACCACCCGATGTGTGGATCAGTCCCATGTCGCCGTCAAGGACGTCGACGCCGAGGGAGCCGAAGGTCCCAGGAAGCGGGGGAGTGGTCACGGTGACCGAGACCGAAGGGCTCGGGACCGCCGCCGGGGCGGGCGCACCGGTCCCGCCGAGGCCCGCGTAGGCCACCGACGCCAGCCCGGCGACGGCGGCGACAACGGGTACGACGGTCAGCCGGCTCAGCCGCCGGCGCCGGTCGGCACCCCGCATCGCGTCCTCGGCATCGAAGTAGAAGAGGGCATCGGCGGCGGTGCCCGCCAGGTCTTCGCGCAATCGGCTCACAGGACCGGCTCCATCAGGTTCGCTCTGTCAGGCAGGATCTTCCGCAGATTCGCCAGGGCGTTGGACGACTGGCGCTTGACCGTCCCGACCGTCACCCCGAGGGTCACCGCGGTGTCGCGTTCGGACAGGTCCTCGAAGTAGCGCAGGACGATCACGGCCCGCTGCCTCGGCGGCAGGCCCGCCAGCGCGGCCCGCATGGCGAGCCGGTCGGCGACCGGTCCCGTCTCATCTTCGGCGAGGGGCGCGGGCGGTACGGCCATCGTGTGCTCGTGCCGGCCGCGCCTGCGCCACCAGGAGAGATGGTGGTTCACCATGACCTTGCGGACGTAGGCCTCGGGATTGCCGTCCTTGACCCGATTCCAGTGCCGCGCGGTCTTGACGAGGGCCTCCTGCGCGAGATCCTGGGCCGCGGCGTGATCGCCGCACAGCAGGAACGCGGTACGCGACAGCGCGGCGCCCCTGGCCGCGACGAACTCGCGTAGCCCTTCGTATCGGTCCATGGGTCCTCCTTCCCTCCCCTAACCCGGCGGGGCGGCGGAAAGTTGACCGGCGTGGGAAAAAAAATCCTGCCGCGCAGCGGATCTAGCCGATCCGCCGGCCGGCAAATCGCTCGACGACCCGGGCCGCCCTGGGCAGGATCGAGCCATGTCCTCCACTCCAGTCGACCGGATCCGGGTGCTGTGGCTGTACGGGCCGCCCGGCGTTGGCAAGACGACCGTCGCGTGGGAGATCCGCGCCAGGCTGGGAGAGCCGGCCGCCTTCGTCGACATCGACCAGCTCGGTATGTGCTACCCCGACCGGCCCGGCGATCCCGGCCGCCACCTGCTCAAGGCCGACGCGCTGGCCGCCGTGCTCCCCGGCTTCCGGCAGGCCGGCGCCCGCACCGTCGTGGTCTCCGGCGTGGTCGACCCGGGCACGGGAGTCCTCACCGAACGCCTCCCGGGCGCCGATGTGACGGTGTGCCGCCTGCGCGCCGACACCGACGAACTCACCCGCCGCTTCACCGGCAGGCGGGGCGCCGACCCCGGCCTGGTCGGCGAGGTGCTGCGCGACGCCGACGCGCACGAGACCGCCGGCCCCGCCGAGTCGTGCGTCGACACCACCGGCCTCACCCCGGGCGAGGTCGCCACGCGCGTCCTCGCAGGCATCGGGACCCGCCCACCGGAACACGGTGACCCGCCCGCCGTGCTTCCACCGGCCCGGCCCACCGGAGACGAACGGATCGTGTGGCTCTGCGGGCCCGTCGGCGCGGGGAAGTCCACCGCGGGCTTCCCCGTGTACCTCAAGGCGCTCGCCGCCGGGATGACCGCGGCCTACGTCGACGTCGACCAGATCGGTTTCGGCCCGGCGGTGCCCGGTGATCGGCGCGGACACCGGCTCAAGGCCGCCAACCTCGCCGCCCTGTGGCGCGTCTTCCGGGCGGCGGGCGCGCGGCGGCTCGTCGTGGTCGGCGGCATCGAGGACGCCACCGCCTTCAAGACCTACACCGAACGCCTGCCCGGAGACGCGATCACCCTCGCCCGGCTGCACGCCGGTCCCGCGACCCTCACCGAACGCATCGGCGACCGTGGCCGGGGCGGCGGCTGGGCGCAGCCGGGCGACCCGCTGTTCGGTGCCGGCGAAAGGTTCCTCCGCGACGCCGCCGAGAGCGCGGCCGAGGAGGCCGCGGCCCTCGAACGGGAAGGGATCGGCGACTTCCGCGTCGACACCGACGGCCTCACCGCCGCCGAGGTCGCCGAAGCCGTCGCCGTCCGGTCCGGCTGGCCGGGGTGACTCACATCCGGGGCCTCGCCACCGGCTGATCGGGCATCGCCACGGCGTAGGACTGGTCACGGCCCGTCGCCAGACGCGAGTACCGCAGCAGCTCCCGCGCGATGCCCGCGTTGCCCATCGCCCAGCCGTGGTGAGGTTCGAGATCACTCGGGGTCTCCCGGTGCTCGACGTTCGACCAGCGCACACCGTCGCCGTCGTCGATCGCGCGCGAGCAGAGGTCGGCGACCAGCACTTCGGCGAAGTCGCGGCCGTCGTTGTTCTCGACCGCGCGGTCGAGCGCCAGCGACAGGACACCGGCCGTACCGCAGCAGCGCCCGTTGTTGTCCCAGAAACCCGGATACAGCCGCTCGGGCAGACCCGAGTGGGTCAGCGTGCGCCAGCAGCGGTCGCCGTAGACCGTCCACGCCGGATCGCCGGTGGCCGAGGCGAGGAAGCGGAAGGCGTGCGCGTCGCCCGCCGGGCCGTGGCACCAGCCGTAGTTGTGGCGGGTGACCAGGTCGGGCCGCAGCTGGGGATCGGAGTGCGGGGCCAGGAAACCGTCCTCCCCGCCCTCATTGCGGGCCACGACGTCGGCGGCGCCGGCGAGCGCCAGCTCGATCAGGTCGGCGCGGTCGGCGGCCCGTCCGACGGCGGCGAGCGCGGCGGCGATACCGAGAGTGCCGTGCGAGTAGTGGTGGAAGCGCGGCTCCATGCCGGGACGCAGGGCCCAGCAGACGCCGAACGGGGTCTCCTCGGCATCGGCGAGGTAGGGCTCGACGGCCGCGACGGCGAGCTCGACGTCGTCGCCGTCGAGGGCGGCGAGGGCGATCCCGGCGTTGCCGAGGAGCAGGTCGTAGTACTCGCCCCACCGTGAGCCGTCGAAGGCGCCGCGAAGGAGATCCGGCACGCGGGCGGCCGCTATGGCGGCGTCCTTGTCGTCGAGGAGGTCGGCGACCGCGCGCAGCACGACGGCGGACCCGGCGATCCCGGTGTAGAGCGAGTACTCCTCGGTGTCGAGCCCGGCGGCGACGGTGCGGGCCGCGCGGACGGCGGCGTCGGCGTACTTGTCGAGGCCGAAGTGGCGATGGCCTTCGAGGAGCGCCAGGATGACGCCCGGTGTACCGCTGTACAGGGAGGTGTCGGCTTCGGATTCGGAGGGCTTCGTGGGCCATTCGAGTCCGGTGCCGTTGTCACGTGCGGTGTGCAGCAGCTGGTTCAGGGCCCCCGAACCGAGCGCCTCGGCTACGGCCGATCGCGTCAAGGTCATGTCCGGAGCGTGCCATATGGGGGCGACGGCCGCGTCGTCCGAAAGGTCGTGCGCGGGTGTGACATGGATCGGTTACCTTGCCGGGCATGGAGCGTTCCGGGGTGTACTGGCGGGGCCGGGTGACCGGGCGGAAACTGTTGCTCGGGGAGGGCGGCGGGCGGCACGGGAAGTGGTGCTTTCGCGCCGACGACAGGTCCTGGGCGCTGGTCTTCAAACGCGACTGCATCCGTGGGCTCAAAGGCGTTCTCGACGTACCGCTCACGCCGGAGTCCGCCTGGGTGCTCATCGCGTCGCATATGGACGGTCCCCTCCCGGCCCGGCTCGGGCCGTGCAACACCGCGCCCCTGACCGTGATGCGCCACCCCGAGTACGGCGACCTGCCTCATACGGCCGGTCCGGGCGCCGCGCTTCCGCCCGGCGCCGTCCGCGCGGACCCGAAGCGGCAGACCCCCGGGATGTGGCCCGTGCGGTACTTCTACGTCGACAGTGACCACACATGCGTCCAGTGCGGAACGGACTTCGTACTCGGTGCGGCCGAGCAGCGCTATTGGTACGAGGACGCCGGGCTCTCCTTCGACGTCCGGCCCGTCCGCTGCACCCGCTGCCGGAGGGAACGACGGGCCGTGAAACGTCTGCACGCGGCCGTCGCCGAGGCCCGCGCGGCCGTCGGCGACACACCCGTTGACGCCGCCGCCCGGCTCTCGCTGGCCGTCGCCCTGGTCCGCCTCAACGAGGACCGCGACGAAGGCGACCTCGGCGTGGCCGTCGCCGCGGCCCGCCGCGCCCTGGCCCTCGACACCACGACACACGGCGCGCACTACTGGCTGGCCCGCGCCCACGAGCTCGCGGGACGCGCCGGATCCGCCATGACCGCCTACGGCGAATTCCTCGCCGCGGCACAGGGCACGCGGGACCCGAGCAGGCGGCTACTCGACGACGCGGCACGGCGACGGGCGGCGCTGCGGACCGCGCGGGAGTGACGGCCGCCCGGGGCCGGACCCGTCGCGGTGAACGTCTTCGAAGGCGCGCAGATCCGCCGCACGTGTGCATTCGCGACAACGGCGTGGTCATCACTTCCACCCGCGTGCGCGGGAGCGCCGCGGCCTGGCGGGCACCGGCGTCCCGGCACCGGCCCGTCCCACTCCACCCGGTAACCCATACGTCGCCCGCTACGCCCTGTTCATCCGCTGTTCGACAACCTTCGATCTTTCGGGCACGTGTTCCCCTACACGGTCCGCGGGGGACCGCACTCTCGAACGGGGAAAGCGCGATGAGAACAGCCGTGACAAGAGGGAGCCGGGTCCTGGCCATGGCCGGGGCGCTGATGGTGGCCGTCGGCGCGGGCGCACCCGCGTTCGCCGATCCGAGCACCGAACCCTCGGCGCCGGCCGAGGTGTCGGCCGACCTGTCGGTCGAGGTGGCCGCCACGGAGGCGTCGATCGACGGCGGGACGAAACCGGTGCGGGTCACCGTCCGCAACGACGGGCCCGACACGGTGAGTGGTGCCTGGGTCGAGGTAGTCATCGATGACCACCCCGACCCCGGAGTGAGCCTCGACCCCGTTCCGGAACTCGGTTCGCGCTGCGAGATCGCCGAGCGCGCAGACGATCCCGGCAACCCCCGCACGATCGGCTGCGCGCTCGGCGAGTTGCGGGCGGGTGCGGTGAACCACGACATCGTGCTGGAGTTCCGGCACGAAGGAGTGGCCGTCGGCGAGGCGGGCACCGGGACGGCGACGGTCCGTTCGCCCTCCGATCCGAATCCGGCCAACGACAGCGATCCCTTCACCCTCACCGTCACCGGCCCGGGCGTCGACCTCGCCATCCGGGGGCCGGGCGAGGTGACGGTCGCACCCGGGACCACCGGCGCCTTCTCCGGCGAGGATTTCCTCGTCGTGACCAACGAAGGAGGTGCCGCGGTCGACGGATTCACCCTTTCGCTGACCCTGCCGCGGTACGCCTCCTTCGTGCCGGAGTACGAGAACTGCTCCTACACGTCGGACGGTCGCGGCATGACCTGCGACCACTCCGGCACCGACCTGCCGGCCGACGCGCGCGCGACGCTCTTCCCGGGCGGCGCACCGCTCCATGTCAAGGTCGCCTCGGACGCGCCCGGCGACGTCGGTCTCGGCCGCGCCGAAGCGAGCGTGGCGTCCCCGGGCGCACATGCACGCAAGGGAAAGACGGGACACGGTGGCGGTGTCGTCCGGCCGTCCATCGTGGACGCGAGTGCCTCGGGCGACCAGGGGCCCGGCGACAACTCCGTCGACTTCGCCGTCTTCACCGGCGGCGACCCGGCCGACCTCGCCGTCACCGTTGTCGAACCCGTCATCGACGGCACCGACGGGGAGACCTTCGAGATCCCGGTGACGGTGGAGAACAAGGGTCCCGGCGCGGTCGGCGCCTTCACGGTCACCATGACCTCCTCGCACGAGTCCTACCTGGAGAAGTCCTCGGTCCCGTGCCGGAACACCGGTGACACCAACGACTTCATCTGCGACGTCGACGAGGTCCTCGCCGCCGGGGAGAAAACCACGCTGACCTTCACTCTTACCTACGGCAAGAGCCCGGGCGGCAGCTGGCCCGGGCGCATGGGCGACGTGGCCGTGTCGGGCGGGCCCTCGGACCCGGATCTGTCGAACAACACAGTGGACGGTCCCTTGTACTCCCTCAACGGAAGCACCGGCGGTGGCGGCGGTCTGCCCGTGACGGGCGCCTCGCTCGGCCTCGCCGGCGTCGCGGCGCTCGCGCTGCTCGCGACCGGCGGCGGGCTGGTCCTGCTCGCCCGGCGGCGCGAGGCTTCCCGGGCGGCCGCCACGGATCCGTTCTAGGGCAAAGAAAATGCCGCTCACCGGTCCCCATCCGGTACCGGTGAGCGGCTCGGCGCGGTCCTCGCGCGGACCCGCCTTTCCTGTCAGTCCTCAGGCGGGGATGGTCGCCTCGCCGCGTCGCACGGCATAAGGGTCGATCCCCATGTCACGAAGTCCGGCGTCGGCGGCCCTCCGCGGTGAGCACGGCCATTCCTCGCGACATCCTTCACGGCACACCCGGTACGGCGCGATGACCTGGTCGTGCGCGTCCCAGGCCGCCCACATGTCTCTGAGCTCGTCGGCGTTCACGATGCGACCCTTTCGGCACGGTGCCGCGCGGAGTCGCGCAGCTTCTGGGCGGCCATCTGATGCGGCCCGCATGGAAACGCACGCCCACAGTCGACGCACATCCCCGTACCGACCTGTTCGCCGTCATCCTCGGCGGGGTGGAGCCTTTCGATGTGGGCGTCGTGGATGGTCTGCCAGGCGATCACGAGTGCGGCCATGTCAGATCTCTTTCCGTGAACCGGAGACGCCCACCGCGTCCCGAGTGGACGAAACAGAGTGACCGAGACCTCGCGGCAGTGGGGCGGCACACTCGGCCCGCGATTCCACCAATCCGAACCGGCGAGTGTCCCACCAGACACGCCGCCCCACTCCTACGAGGCCACCACCCCGAGCCGACATTCCGACTCCCCACTCTCGACAGTCGATATGGAGGGACGGCCCCCGAACGGTCCGGGGGAGGGTCAGCGAACGAAGACCGTCCCTATGCCTGGCCCTCGGTCCACCGTCCACAGACGACGGTCCGAGCACTGATGCGCGAGAGCGTCCGGAAGCCCCGCCGCGCGATCTCCACCTACGGTGCCGGTGCATGTGTACGTTATCACATTCATCGTCCGATGCATCGGACCGTCGCATCTGCACGTGCATTTGGCCGTGCATTCGGGTGTGCGACCGCGTAAGGTGTTCCAGCGAGACCGCCCGTCGGCGACGGCAACCGTTCTGCCGCCCCGATGGATGTGCGGTCTCGCCAGGAATCTCGTCCCCTGTGGACGGGTGGGAAAAGGAGATCCTCATGGACCAGGCACCCAACGGCATTCCTGCAGGGCAGTTGCCCTCCACTGTGGTCTGGCAGAAGAGCCGCCGATCCAACCCCAGCGGCAACTGCGTGGAAATGGCGGCGCTCCCCGACGGCGCGATCGCGGTACGTAACTCCCGGGATCCACAGGGTCCGGCCCTCGTCTATACGATGGACGAGATCATCGCCTTCGTTGAGGGCGCACGGGACGGCGATTTCGATAACCTGATCGGATAGCACTCGCTGCGAAGACGGCACCGGGACGACCGGAGACTGTCGCACACCCGACTCCCCGGTCGTCCCGGCTACGCTGTTATCAAGCCGGGGGTGTGAACCCTCGTGCACTGCTCGTGCACCAGTCGTTCAAGTGAAGGCCATGTTGTAGCGAACGGTTCGGAGGTGGGAGTCGTGACAGCACCTTCAACCGGGTCCGGGGCGACCGGACCCACCGCACTGCGGATGCTCCTCGGTGGACACCTGCGCAGGCTCCGTGAGGCCGAAGGCATCTCACGCGCCGACGCCGGCTGGGAGATCCGCTCGTCCGAGTCGAAGATCAGCCGACTCGAACTCGGCCGCGTCAGCTTCAAGGAACGCGACGTCGACGACCTGCTCACCCTGTACGGCGTCGACGACCCCGAGGAGCGGGCCCGCCTGCTCGCGCTCGCCCGCGAGGCGAACGCGCCCGGCTGGTGGCACCGCTTCGGTGACGTGCTGCCCAGCTGGTTCCAGTCCTACATGGGACTGGAGGCGACCGCCTCGCTGATCCGTACCTATGAGGTCCAGTTCGTTCCGGGCCTCCTGCAGACCCGCGCCTACGCCGAGGCCGTCGTCATGCTCGGCCACGACCTGGCCGGGCGCCGCGACGTCGAGCGCCGCGTCGATCTGCGCATGGACCGCCAGAACGTGCTGCACCGTCCCGACGCGCCCCGGCTGTGGACGGTTCTCGACGAGTCGGCGCTGCGCCGCCCGCTCGGCGGCCGCGACGTGATGCGCGGCCAGCTGGAGGCGCTCATCAAGTACAGCCAGTACCCGAACGTGATCCTGCAGATCATCCCCTTCGAAGCGGGCGGGCACGCCGCGGCCGGTGGCGCGTTCACCATGCTGCGTTTCGCCGACCCCGAACTGCCCGACGTCATCTACCTCGAACAGCTCACGAGCGCGCTCTACCTCGACAAGCGCGACGACGTCGACCAGTACATCGCCGCGATGGAGCGCCTCTCGGTGCAGGCCGAAGTGCCCGGCCGGACGGCGACGATCATCGACGGCATCATCGACGAGCTGTACTCCTAGGCGCGTCGATCGGTGGTCCGGCCCGACCGCCACTGATCGCGATGCCTCCCGTGCACGAGTGAAGACGGCGGCCTACCAGGCGAGTTCGTCCAGATGGTGGTGGCCGGACAGCAGCCGAACGACGCGGGTTCGCGTCGCGTCGCGCTGGTCGTCGGGCAGGGGCGGGTGTGCATACAGTGCGAGCTCTCTCTGCATGTCGTAGAAGAGCAGCCGATCACGCAGGCGCTCGCGCTCGAACAGTTCCGGGTAGACGCCGTGCAGCCATCCGGGGACCTCGGCGAGGGTGGTCTCGTCGAGCCCTCGTTCGCCGGGTACCGGTGGGTACTCGCGCGCCTTTGCGCACCAGCGCAGGATGGTGTCGAGTTCGACGTCCGCCGGTTGGGCCGAGGCCTCGGCGAAGTCGATGAGGCCGGTGACGCGTCCCCGGTCGACCATCACGTTGGCGCCGTGCAGATCACCGTGGACGAGGGCGGGTTCGTCGTCGGCGAACAGCGGCAGCCGCTCCCGGATCCAATCGGCGACGTCGGCGAGCAGGCGCGTGTCCGGGTCGGGCAGTCGACGGGCGGCCTCGACCGGCCCGAGCGCGGCGCTCAGCACGGGCGGGTGGAACGCTTGCCGTGGCTTCCCGGCGAGCGCGTCGGCGAGCCACGGGGGCAGGAGACCGGCCGGGACGCGAACCCGGTGCAGGGCGCGCAACGCGGCGCCGAGGCTTTCGATGATGGCCCTGCGCGTGGGCGGGTCGGCCGTCGGCCAGGTTTCGTGCAAGGTTCGGCCGGGCAGGCGTTCGGAGACGTACCACGGCCCGTCGGGGCCGTCGCCGTGGGCGATGTGCCGGGCGTGTGGGACCTCGCTGCCGGCGAGCAGGGCGACGACCGTGGCGTCGTGGCGGTACGCGTCGGGGAACTGACCGTTGCTCAGCCGTACGACGTGTTCGTCGCCGACCCACGCGCGGCTGACCCAGCTGGCCTTGGGCAGAAAGCGCCCGGTCGACGGCAGGCCGGCGGCGGCGAGGGTCCTCAGCAGCGCCGGATCGGCGGTCGGCTCGTCAACGGGCGGTGTCGATTGAGCGCACACCCACGGAGTCTCGCACGTGTTGATCCACCGACCGTCCCCGGTCGGGCGACGGTGCTTCGGCGGAGCCCTCCGCGGCGCGGGTGACGAGCGTGGACGGCGAACCGGCGTGCGGCCCTCGCGGGCGGCACGCCGGTCCGTTACGTCGGTGACCCTAGGGCTTCCTGGCGATGCCCGCCATCATGATCCGCTGCCACGGCTCCAGCCGCTCGGGCGCGGTGAGGTCGGCGTCGAGGTCCTCGGGGAACCAGCGCGCGACGAAGTCGAGGCCGGGAGGCTCCAGCTCCAGCCCGAGGAAGTGCTGCTTGATGCGCTCGGGGGTGCGGATCCAGCCGTTGCCGAGGC
This sequence comes from Phytomonospora endophytica, assembly GCF_014202425.1. Taxonomy (GTDB): domain Bacteria; phylum Actinomycetota; class Actinomycetes; order Mycobacteriales; family Micromonosporaceae; genus Phytomonospora; species Phytomonospora endophytica. The sequence continues at coordinate 131,968 of NZ_JACHGT010000010.1, forward strand.
TTTCCAGCCCGGCCTGCTCGATTGCCTTCTGCAGCGGTTCGCCGGTGTCGACGAAGTCGGTCATGAACAGGTAACTGCCGGGGACGAGCGCGTCCCACAGCGTGCGCACCCACTCGTCGGGCTGCTCGTCGTCGTGGAAGTGCATGTGCAGGCCGACGACCATCAGCGCGATCGGGCGGTCGAAGTCGAGCATGTTCCGAACGTCGGGGTGGTCGAGGATCTCCTGCGGGCGGCGCAGGTCGGCGGTGACCACGGTGGTGGAGTCGTTGGTGGCCAGCAGTGCCCGGCCGTGCGCGAGCACGATCGGGTCGTTGTCCACATAGACCACCTTGGCCGCCGGGTTGATCTCCTGCGCGGCCTCGTGGGTGTTCTTCACCGTCGGCAGTCCGCTGCCGATGTCGAGGAACTGGTCGATGCGGGCCTTGCGGGCGAGGTACTGCACGCCCTTGACGAGACCGTCGCGGTTGTCCTGCGCGACGCGGCCGGCGTCGGGAACGTACTTGAGGTAGGTCTGGGCCCCCAGCCGATCGGCTTCGAAGTTGTCCTTGCCGCCGAGCAGCGCGTCGTAGACCCGCGCGATGGTCGGCTGGGAGATGTCGAAAGCGGGCTTGGTCGAACCGGCGCTCGAAGTCGCCCCATCGGTCGTGGTCATGGCGAAACCTTCGGGTTAGGGAGCAGTGACTGCGCATATCGTACGACTACTCATGTCCCGGGAAGCAACCGTATACGCGCTTGTGTCCGGTGGGCCGGAGTTGATCTAGATGATGCCCGGGCGTCCCACCAAGGGAAGGCGGCCCCGCGCGCCACTGACCACTGTGGACGATCATTTTCCCGGCCGCCGCCGGTCCATGCTGGACGGACGGCCGTCGCCCGCCAAAGCCCCTGTGCGCGGCGGCATCCCCGTTTCGCTGAGTTGGAGGCGACCATGCCGCGAGCCGACGCCTACGCCGGGCACGAACGGAGCCCCGGCGAGGAGACCGGGCCTTTCCCCGGCCCCGTCACGACCACCGAAGAAGAATGGAGCCGGACTAGTCGAACGGGGGAGTTCGACCACGTCGTCATCGGCTCCGGCTTCTGCGCGCTGGCCTTCGCCGAGCGTGTGCTGCGAGCGCGGCCGGACGCGCGGATCCTCATGCTGGAGCGCGGAGAACCCTTCCTGCCCGACCATTTCCAGAACCTCGCACTGCCGTTCGGCGAGACCCTGCGCGGGATCACCGAACTGCGGCCCTGGCGAGTGGCGACCCGTCCCGGAGCCACGATCCGCGAACAGCGCGGCATGATGCCCGTCCTCGGCGGGCGCTCGGTCATGTGGAGCGCGTGGTGCCCCGAGCCGACACCCGCCGAGATGCGCGACTGGCCGCCCGCGGTCATCGACGCCGTCCACGCGTACGGTCCCGCGGCGAAGGCACTGCTCGACGTTCGCGACGCCGACACCCTGCCCGCCGACAGCCCCTACGGTCCGCTCCAACTGCGCCTCGGACGGCTGCTCGCCGAAGCGGTCGCCGAGACCGGCCCCGGGCGCCGGATCCCTTCAGCCACACGGGTCACCGCCGCGCCGCTGGCGGCCGGACCCGACGGCGAGGCCTTCGCCAAGTTCGCGACACCGCGAAGGCTGCGGGCCCTGGAGACGGAGACGCGCGGGCGGCTGCGACTGGTGACCGGTTGCGTGGTCTCGCGGATCCTGACCCGCGACGGCCGGGCGGTCGCCCTGGAGACGAGCCGCGGCCGCGTGGAACTCGGCCGTGCCGGCGTCGTCTTGGCGATGGGCACGCTTCCAGCGACGACGCTGGTCTTGAACTCCTTCCCCGAAGTGGCGGCGGCCGGGCGTCGCTTCACCGCTCACTTCACCAGTGAGGTCGTGGCGCGGATCCCTTGTGGAGCACTGTTCGCCGAAGGCGAGCTGCGGTCGCTGGAGCTGGGCGCCTTCTACCTGGCCGGTGTCGATGAGGAGACCGGCAACCAGTACCACGTGCAGCTCACGGCGATCCACGACGCCTCACCCGGCGACAACGACGACCGCTCCGGCAGGCACATGCCCGACGTGGTCGCCTCAGCCACCCCCGAACAGCTCGCGGACTCGGCCGAACACGTCGTACTCGTCGCCGCGATCGTCGGCGAGATGGACGAGAAGAACCCCGCCAACACCGTCACCCTCGACCCGGAAAACACCGACCCGACCACGAACGTTTTGCTCGGCCTCGGCGAGAACGACACCGACCGCAAGGTCTGGCACACCATGGAACAGGCCACGTTCGCCGCCATCGAACAGGTTCTGTCCGGTGAAGACGCGACCGCGGTGGAGTACTGGCACGCCGACGGCGCCTGGCGCGGGCGGCGCCCGGCCGACATTCGCAGTCCCGCACTGGTCCACGAGGGTTCGACACTGTGGATCGGCGAGTCCGGCAGCCCCGTCACGCTCGACTACCGCCTGCGCGGCATCGCGAACGTCCACGTCACCGGCGGCGCGCTGTGGCCGACCGCCGGTTCGTGGAACCCGACCCTGACGATGGTCGCGCTGGCCCAGGACCTCGCCGACCGGCTCCGCGCGGAGTCCACCGTGGACGGTCCGTGACGTGTGTCAGGCATCCCCCGTCGAGGCGAATCCCGTCTGGTAGGCCACGACCACGGCCTGCACCCGGTCGCGCAACCCGAGCTTGCCGAGGATGCGCGCCACGTGGGTCTTCACCGTCGCCTCCGACAGGTGCAGCGCGGCGGCCAGCTCGGCGTTGCTCATTCCCTTGGCCAGCAGGCGAAGCACATCGAGCTCGCGCGGGGTCAGGGTGGACAGGTCGCGGTGGACGGCCGAGGTCTCGGCGTCGCGGCGGGCGAAACGCTCGACCAGACGGCGGGTGATGGTCGGCGCGAGCAGCGCGTCACCGGCCCGGACGAGCCGCACGGCGGCCACGAGCTGCTCGGGCGTGACGTCCTTGAGCAGGAAGCCGCTGGCCCCGGCGGCGAGCGCGGCATAGACGTAGTGGTCGAGGTCGAAGGTGGTGAGCATGATGACGCGAGGTTCGTGCCCGCCCGCGCCGAGGATCCGGCGAGTCGCTTCGAGCCCGTCCATGTTCGGCATCCGGATGTCCATGAGCACGACGTCGGGCAGGGTGCGCCGGACCGCCTCGACGGCTTCGGTGCCGTCGGCGGCCTCGGCGACGACCTCGATCCCGTCGGCGGACAGGATCATCCGGAAACCGGTCCGGACGAGGGCCTGGTCGTCGGCGACGACGATGCGCAAGGGATCGGTCACACGGGCTCCAAGGGAATGCGGGCGGTGACGCGGTAACCGCCGGACGGCGGCGCTCCGGCCTCCAGCGTCCCACCGTAGACGGCGAGCCGTTCGCGCAGTCCGATGAGTCCGCGGCCGTTGCCGTCGGCGGCCGAAGGTGCGGGGGTACCGCCGGTGTCGGTGACCTCGACGAGCAGTTCGGTGGTCCGGTGGGAGACCACCACGGTGATGGACGCGCCGACGGCGTGCTTCACGGCGTTGGTCAGCGCCTCCTGGACGACGCGGTAGGCGGCGAGGTCGACGCCCGAGGGCAGTTCGCGCGGCTCCCCGTCGTTGATGGACTCGACGGTCACGCCGGTGTCACGGACACCGGCGATCAGCTCGTCGAGTCGCGCCAGACCCGGCTGTGGACTGAGCTCGCCGTCGGTGTCGGCGTCGGTGGTGAGCAGCCCCATGACGTGCCGCAGCTCGGTCATCGCCGCCCGCCCGCCGGCCTCGACGGCCAGCAGGGCCTCGCGCGCCTGGTCGGGGGAGTTGTCCATGACCTTTCGCGCCGCACCGGCCTGGATGACCATCATGCTCACGTTGTGGGTCACGACGTCGTGCAGTTCGCGGGCGATGCGGGAACGCTCGTGCTCGGTGGCGCGCCGGACGGCCTCGGTGCGTTCCCGTTCGAGCGTCACCACACGTGCGTTTCCGTCCTCGGTGCGCTGCTTCCACATGCGCAGACCGTTGGCCGCGATGGTGATGGGCACGATGACCAGCAGCGGCACGTACTCGTTGGGGACGGTCGGCAGGGACGAGCCGGTGAGGGAGCCCGCGGCGAGGTACATGACGGGCAGGCTCAGCAGGGTCGCCAGACGGTGCGGGCTGTACGCGGCGGCGCTGTAGGCGGCGATCACGCAGGCGTAGAAGGTCAGGCGCGGCGCCGACTCGGGGGTGACGGCGGCCGCGGCGATCACCACCCACATCACCGCCAGGGGGAAGCGGCGGCGCACGGCCAGGGGGAGCGTCGCGATGAGCGCGATGAGCACGGCGGCGATGGTGCTCCTGGTGTCGTGCGCGGGCAGGTCGTAGACCCATCCGGGTTCGACGTCGGCCGGCTCCGGAGGCTCGGGTGGTTCCGGAGGTTCCGGCGGCAGGGGACCCGCGGGGCCGTCCGGGTCGAAGCCCGTCTCCGGTTCAGGCCGGCCGCCGTCCTGGCGACCGTCGATGTCGCCTTCGAGCGCGTAGACCATCACCGTGACCAGCACGACGGCCGCGAGGGTCACGTCGAAGGCCCAGTTGAGCACCGACGGGCGCGGCAGCGGCCCCGACGTGCGGGTCAAGGGCAGCGCCCACCGCGGCCAGCGCACCGCCGTCAGCAGGTTCTTCACCTGATCATCCTGACGACCCGCTCCCCGGGCCGCATCGGCCGGGCGGGCTAAGGACCCCCGCGCGGCGACTACGCCGAAATGATGACCCCTCGCCCGTTCGCTCCGGCGGGCTACCGGAAATGCCCCGCCATGCCGACGCGCGCGGCCCGCGCGCGGCCATAACTTCACCCGGTCAGCACGACCCGATGAAGGAGAACCCCATGACCAGCCCGGTTATCGAGCTGCGCGACGTCGGCCGCGCCTACGACGAGGGGCCGCCCGCCCTGAGCGGGGCCTCCCTGACCGTCCGGGCGGGGGAGGCGGTGGCGATCCTCGGGCCCTCGGGCAGCGGCAAGTCAACGCTGCTGAACCTCATCGCCGGACTCGACCGGCCCGACTCGGGCACCGTCACCGTCAACGGGACCCGCGTCGACCGCCTCGGCGAGGCCGGAGCCGCGCGATACCGCCGCGCATCGGTCGGCATGGTCTTCCAGTTCTTCAACCTCCTGGAGGACCTGACCGTCGCCGACAACATCGTCCTGCCCTCGCAGCTCGCCGGGATGGGCCGCGCCGCGGCCCGCCGCCGGACCGCCGAACTCCTGGAGACCCTCGGCATCGACCGCCACGCCAACGCCTACCCCGGCCGCCTCTCCGGCGGCCAGCGCCAGCGCGTCGCCGTCGCCCGCGCGCTGATGAACCGTCCGCCGCTGCTGCTCGCCGACGAGCCGACCGGTGCGCTCGACCGCGCCTCCGGCGAGGACGTCGCGCGGCTCCTGCGCGACCTCAACGCCGACGGCCAGACCGTCGTCGTGGTCACCCACGACCTCGAACTGGCCAAGGCGTGCACGTCCCGCACCGTCGAACTGGTCGACGGGCACATCGTGACCGACACGGCGGTCTCCCGGTGAGCGCCGTCGGACGCGTGATGCGCGCCGGCGCGGCCCGCCGCCGCGTGCAGACGACCGTCATCGTGCTCGCGGCGATGATGGCGGTGACCGCCTCGGTCCTCGGCGGCGGACTCCTCGTGGTGTCCAGCGCGCCCTTCGACGACGCCTTCGCCGAACAGAACGGCGCCCACCTCACGGCGACCGTCAACGCCGCTCCCGGCGCCGTCGCCGCCTCGGCGAACGCGGCCGGTGTGACCGCGACCGCCGGGCCGTTCCCGCTGGTCACCGTCGTCCCCGAGGCCGGCGGTGAGCGCACCATGCCGTTCACCTTCGCCGGCCGGGACACCCCCGACGCCGAGGTCGACGCCATCTCCGTCGTCGACGGAGAGTGGGCCGACGAACCCGGCGAGGTCACCCTCGCCGCCGGAGAGGGCGGCACGTCCGTGCCGCCCGGCGCGACGATGTCCTTCCCCTCACTGCCCGGCAGCCCGGTGCTGAAGGTCGTCGGCTTCGCCCGCTCGGTCTCCCTGACCGCCGATGGCTGGGTGACCGCCGCGCAGGCCGCGGCGCTGGCGCCCTCGGGCACGCCCGAGAGCCACCAGATGCTCTACCGCTTCGACTCGGCCGGCACCGCCGCGGCCATGGAGACCGCGACGGCGGCCGTCGCGGCGAGCCTGCCCGCCGACTCCCTCGCCGGCTCGCGCTCCTGGCTCGACGTGCGCAACGCCGCCGAACGCGCCACGGCCGTCTACGTCCCCTTCCTGATGGCATTCGGCGTCCTCGGACTGGTCATGTCGGTCCTCATCGTCGGCAACGTCGTCGCCGGGTCGGTCGGCTCGGGCACCCGCCGCATCGGCGTCCTCAAGGCCATCGGCTTCACCCCCGGCCAGGTCGTGCGCGCCTACGTCGGCCAGGCCCTCATCCCCGCCGTCGCCGGAACCGTCCTCGGAGTGATCATCGGCCACGTCCTCGCCGTGCCGATCCTGGCCGAGACCAGCGACGCCTACGGCACCGGCACCCTCGGCATCCCGCCGTGGATCGACATCGCGGTCGTCGGCGGCATCCTCGCGCTGGTCGCGGTCACCGCCCTCGCCGCGGCCCTGCGCGCCGGACGGCTGCGCACGGTCGACGCGCTCGCCGTCGGCCGCACGCCACCGACCGGACGCGGCCAGGCCGCCGCACGCGTCACCGCCCGGCTACCTCTGCCGCGCGCGGTGACCCTCGGGCTTGCCCGGCCGTTCGCGCGCCCGGTGCGCACCGTCGCGATGCTCGCCGCCATCGTCTTCGGCGCGATCGCCGTGACCTTCGCCGTCGGCCTGTCCACCTCGCTCGACGCGATCCTCACCGCCCGCGACCACGACATCGCCGACGTGCTCGTCCGTCCCGCGCCGCCCGAACTCGGCCCGAACGGCATGCCCGACGGTCCGCCGCCCAGCCTGCCCGACGACACCTCGGCGATCACCGCCGCGATCGAGGCGCAGCCGGGCGCCAAGGCGCACTACGTCGTCCACAACGCCCCGGCGGCCGTCGCCGGGACCACCGGCACCACCGAACTGGTCGCGTTCACCGGGGACGCGAGCTGGGGCGGCTACACGCTGCTCAACGGTGACTGGATCGGTGGACCGGGCGAGGCCGTCGTACCCACCGGGTTCATGAAGACCACCGGCACCGCGATCGGCGACACGGTCACCCTCACCGTCGACGGCGAGCGGATCTCGCTGCGCGTCGTCGGCGAGATCTTCGACCTCAAGAACGACGGCATGAAGGTCTACACCGACGCCGCCGGACTCACCGCGCCGATGAAGAACTCGCTGATCGCCGTGGACCTCGAACCCGGCACCGACCCCGCCGCCTACGCCGAAGGGCTCAGCCGGGCGCTGGAGCCGCTCGGCGCGAACGCCGAACCCTTCCGGGAGGGCAGCAGCGACATGATCACCGTCCTCAACTCGCTGACCGCCGCCCTCACCCTCCTGCTCGTCGCCGTCGCCGGGCTCGGCGTCCTCAACGGCGTCCTCCTCGACACCCGCGAACGCGTCCGCGACATCGGCGTCCAGAAGGCGCTCGGCATGACCCCCGGCCAGACCATCGGCGGCGTGCTCGCCTCGGTGACCCTCATCGGAGTCATCGGCGGCGTCCTGGGCGTACCCGCCGGGATGGCCCTGCACGACGCGGTCGTCCCCGCGATGGGCGACTCCACCGGGATCCGCCTGCCGCGGGTCGCGCTGGAGGTCTTCGACACACCGACGGCCTTCGCGCTCGGCCTCGGCGGGCTCGTCATCGCCGTCGCCGGAGCCCTGCTCCCGGGCCTGTGGGCCGCGCGCACCCGCACCGCCGTCGCACTGCGCACCGAATGACCACCTGCGGCGCGCGCCACCCGGCGCGCGCCGCCACCGGCCCGTTCGCGTCCCCGCCCGCCTCGCGGATAGACTCGGCGCGCGAGGCGATGACGGGGACACGTACCGTCGCACGCAGCCGATAGAGACCCGGGGACGGTGGAAGCCCGGGGGCGTGCGCGACGGGGCATCACCCCCGAGCCGTCGGAGGAAAGGCCCGTCCGGCCGAGTAGAACCGACCGCACCTTCAACGAGAGGGCCGCGCACCCGAGGCGGCCAAGAAGGGTGGTACCGCGGGGCGCGAGCCTCGTCCCTTCGTCCGATGCGAACGATCAGACGGAGGCACCATGTACCGCCCCATCTCGGCCCGGGTCGACCTGCCTGAACTCGAACACGAAGTCCTCGACCTCTGGCGCGAGCGGCGCACCTTCGACAAGAGCCTCGAACAGTCCCAAGGCCGCCCCGAATGGGTCTTCTACGAAGGACCCCCCACCGCCAACGGCATGCCCGGCGCCCACCACATCGAGGCCCGCGTCTTCAAGGACGTCTTTCCCCGGTACAAGACCATGAAGGGCTACCACGTCGCCCGCAAGGCCGGCTGGGACTGCCACGGACTCCCCGTCGAACTCGCCGTGGAGAAGGAACTCGGCTTCACCGGCAAGCAGGACATCGAGCGCTACGGCATCGCCGAGTTCAACGCCAAATGCCGCGAATCGGTCACCCGGCACACCGACGCCTTCACCCGCCTCACCGAGCGCATGGGCTACTGGGTCGACATGGACAGCGCATACCGCACCATGGACAGCTCCTACATCGAGTCCGTGTGGTGGTCGCTGAAGCAGATCTTCGACAAGGGCCTGCTCGTCTCCGACTTCCGCGTCGCCCCCTGGTGCCCCCGCGACGAGACCGGCCTGTCCGACCACGAACTCGCCCAGGGCTACGAGACGGTCGTCGACCCCTCGGTCTTCGTCCGCTTCCCGCTGACCTCCGGGCCCCTCGCCGACAACGCGGCACTCCTGGTCTGGACGACGACGCCGTGGACGCTGGTGTCCAACGTCGCCGTCGCCGCCCACCCCGACGTCACCTACGTCGTCGCCACCAACGGCGAGGAACGCCTCGTCGTCGCCGAACCGCTCCTGGCCAAGGCCCTCGGCGAGGAGTGGACCGCGACCGGCGAGTCCTTCACCGGCAAGGAGATGGAGCGCTGGAACTACCGGCGCCCCCTCGACCTCATCGACGTCGCCGACGCCAACTTCGTCGTCAACGCCGGCTACGTCACCACCGAGGACGGAACCGGCCTCGTGCACCAGGCGCCCGCCTTCGGCGCCGACGACCTCACGACCTGCCGCGCCTACGGCCTGCCCATGGTCAACCCGGTCCGCCCCGACGGGACCTTCGCGCCCGAGGTGCCGCTCGTCGGCGGCGTGTTCTTCAAAGACGCCGACGCGACCCTCGTCGACGAACTGCGCTCCCGCGGGCTGCTGTTCCGGCACACGCCCTACGAGCACTCCTACCCGCACTGCTGGCGCTGCCACACCGCGCTCATCTACTACGCCCAGCCGTCCTGGTACATCCGCACCACCGAGGTCAAGGACGCCCTGCTGCGCGAGAACGAGCGCACCAACTGGCACCCCGAGACCGTCAAACACGGCCGCTACGGCGACTGGCTCAACAACAACATCGACTGGGCCCTGTCCCGCAGCCGCTACTGGGGCACGCCACTGCCGATCTGGCGCTGCGAGGACGGGCACCTGACCTGCGTCGGCTCCCTCACCGAACTCGGTGAGCACGCCGGACGCGACCTGTCGCAACTCGACCCGCACCGCCCCTACATCGACGACGTGACCTTCGCCTGCCGGTGCGGGAAGACGGCCACGCGCGTCCCCGAGGTCATCGACGCCTGGTACGACTCCGGGGCCATGCCCTTCGCCCAGTACGGCTACCCGCACCAGAACACCGAACTGTTCGCCGAGCGCTACCCGGCGCAGTTCATCTCCGAGGCCATCGACCAGACCCGCGGCTGGTTCTACACGCTCATGGCCATCGGCACGCTCGTCTTCGACAAGTCCTCCTATGAGAACGTCGTCTGCCTCGGCCACATCCTCGCCGAGGACGGCCGCAAGATGTCCAAGCACCTCGGCAACATCATCGAGCCGATCGCGCTGATGGAGCAGCACGGCGCCGACGCCGTCCGCTGGTTCATGGCCGCGGTGGGTTCGCCGTGGTCGGCACGGCGGGTCGGGCACACCGCCATCCAGGAGGTCGTGCGCAAGAACCTGCTGACCTACTGGAACACCGTCGCCTTCCAGTCCCTCTACGCGCGCACCGCCGGCTGGTCGCCGTCGGCCGCCGACCCGGCGCCGGCCGAGCGCCCGGTCCTCGACCGCTGGCTGCTCTCCGAGCTCAACATCCTGGTCGGCGAGGTCGACGAGGCCCTGGCCGGCTTCGACACCCAGCGCGCGGGGAAGCTCCTGTCGGACTTCATCGACGACCTGTCCAACTGGTACGTGCGACGCGGCCGCCGCCGCTTCTGGCGCGGTGACGCCGCCGCCCTGGCGACCCTGCACGAGACCATCACGACCGTCACGCGCCTCATGGCGCCGCTGACGCCGTTCGTCACCGAGCGCGTGTGGCAGGACCTCGTACTCCCCGTGACGCCCGGCGCGCCGGAGTCGGTGCACCTCACCGACTACCCCGTCGCCGACGACGCGCTCGTCGACCGCGACCTGTCCTCGCGCATGGCGCTCGTCCGCCGCCTGGTGGAACTCGGCCGCGCCGCCCGCGCCGACGCCTCGGTCAAGACCCGCCAGCCGCTGTCGCGCGTCCTCGTCTCGGCGCCCGGCACGGGCGAACTCGACACCGAACTGCTCGACCTGCTCGCCGACGAGCTCAACGTCGGCGGCGTCGAGGAACTCAACGCCGCCGGGGACTCGCTGGTCGACACCACCGCCAAGGCGAACTTCCGGACCCTCGGCAAGCGCTTCGGGAAGGCCGTCCAGCAGGTCGCCAAGGCCATCGCGGCCGCCGACGCCGCCGCGCTCAGCGCCTCGCTGAAGCAGTCGGGCGAGGCGACGGTCCTCGTCGACGGCGAGCCGGTGACGGTCGGTGCCGACGACGTGTTCGTCACCGAGACGCCCCAGGAGGGCTGGGCCGTCGCGGGCGACGCCGGTGCCACCGTCGCGCTCGACCTGCACATCACGCCGGAACTGCGCCGCGCGGGCATCGCCCGCGAGGTGATCCGGCAGGTGCAGGAGGCCCGAAAGTCCAGCGGCCTGGAGGTGACCGACCGGATCGTGCTGCGCTACGCCTCGGCCGCCGCCGAGACCACCGCCGCGGTGGAGGAGCACTCCGCGCTCATCGCCGACGAGGTCCTCGCCACCGAACTGGCCGCCGGTGAGCCCGGCGACGCCGAGACCCACGGCGACGAGACGCTGGGGCTGACCTTCTGGCTGGCGAAGGCGTGAGACACGGGGACGGGCGCGGCCGTCACGGCCGCCCCCGTCCCACCGCTCAGGTGACCTCGCCGCCGCCGTCGAAGACGACGCCGGAGCGCAGCACGCCGAACCAGTACTAGAACGGCTGGGCAGGGCGATGGTCGTTCGGATGGACGCCGGTCGTGCCGTGAGCAGCTCCGGTGCCGGGTGCGGCGGGGCCGCATGCGTGGAGCGCCCCAGTGGAGCGAAAGGTGGCGAGAGCCTACTTAGGGCGTCAAGGCGGGCGAATGGGGCCAATGGAGCCTCATCGCCGCAACGGCCGCCGACCCTCAAGGCCGGCGGCCGTCCATCGCTACTCCCAGTACTCCACCAGCGGCTCATCCTCGCCGTGAAGAACGTTCCCCCACGGCACGCCCAGGATCATCCCGGGCCTGGCGGCGGACACGTACAGGTGCGTCGAACCGCCGTTGACATGTTGCGTCCCGACGGAGGTGTCGGACGGGATCCCGTACCACCCCGGCCGCGCCCACGCGGCTCCGGCGAGCGGCACCCCGAAGACGTGGATCGCGTCGGGCGAGCCGACCTCGCCGTCCCGGTACTCGCCTTCGCTGCCGACGGTGTGCACGACGGTCCCGTACGAACTGGTGACGGCGTCGACCGTCGATCCGAACCGGTCGCCTTCCTCGGCGACCCCGGGCACGTAGTGCGAGTTCTGGTTGATCGACACGCGCTGCGTCCAGTTCGGGGACGGGTCGGCGTAGGGATCGTCGATGAGGAAGGCGTGCACGGTCCCGGCGTTGTACACCGCGCCGAGGTCCTCGTAGGGGACGCCGACGGTGAGGTCGTACGGCGCGCTCTCCCCACCTCCCTCCGATGCCAGCGACACCGACCAGCCGAAGCGGTCGCCCTTCTCCGCCACTCCGCTGACCCGGGGGCGGTTCTGGTCCATGACGAGCAGTGAGCGCGGTCGCGGCCAGTCGGCGACCGGTGTCCCGGCACGTCGAAGGGTGAACAACTGCACGATCCCGGCTTCGGCGACGGAGCCGAGCGACTCGTAGGGGACGCCCACGGCGAGGACGTCGCGGTGCGTCGTCAGGGAGAACCCGAAGCGGTCGCCCTTCTCCTGGGCGCCCGGCACACCGGGCGTGTCCTGATGCAGGACGGTGACCCGTCCGTCGCCGAGAACGTAGACCGATCCACTGTCGACGGCGTGGTGGTCCTCGCCGGGGGAACCGATGGCGAGGGCGTCGAAGCCCTCACCGAGTTCGCCTCCCGCGAGCGACCAGCCGAACTGGTCGCCGGACTCGGCGGCACCCGGCATGCCGGGCGAGTCCTGATTGAGGACGTACCCGGACAGCGAGAGCCCGTCGGGACCGCCGGGGAAGACGGTGACCTGACCGGCGTCGGCGGCGTCGCCGAGATCCTCGCCCGGCGTGCCGACGACGAGGTCGGGGTATTCGTCGCCCGGCCCGTACCAGGTCGCGACCGACTCTCCGAAGTGGTCGTAGTCCTCGGAGGTGTCCGGGACGCCGGGACCGTCCTGTTCGATGTAGAGCGAACCCAGTCCGCCGCCGTAGATGACGAGGACGGCACCGGGGCTGGGCACGCCCTCACCGTCGAGGTTCAGGGGTATTCCGGTGACGACGTCGGGATGGCCGTCGAGGTTGAAGTCCGCACCCGCGGAAATGGGGTGGTGGTCGAGGGCCGAGGCCACCGGCCGGTGGGCTGGGGCCGGCGCCGCCACGAGCGCGGTGGCGACGAGGCCGGCCACGGTTAAGAGGTGCATGGCGTCTCCCGTGATCGGGACGAATGGTGCGGTGGCGGCCGCCCGACCTCGGACGGCCGCCGTTTCGACTCACACGCTGTGGACGACCAGCGGCGAGTGCTGCCCGTAGAGGACGTTCTCCCACGGCACACCGAGGATCCGGGTGGAGTCCGGTGCGGCGATTCGCAGGGTCTCCGGCCCGCCTTCCAGGTGAACCGTGCTGAGGGTCTCGCCACCGGGCACGGTGTACTTCCCCGCGCGCACCCACGCGGCCCCGCCGCCGTGGAGCTGGCGGCTGAACACGTGGATCGCTGGGACCGTGCCGATGTCGGCGTCGGTGCCCTCGCCGGCGCTGGCGACGGTGAGGGCGGTGGTGCCCCAGACGGTGGTGAACGCGTCGACGGTCGAGCCGAAACGGTCGCCCGTCTCGACCTTCCCGGGCACGCCCGTCGAACCCTGGTTGACCGCCATGTGCTCCGACCAGGCCGGGCTGGAGTCGGCGTAGGGATCTTCGAGCTCGTACTCGTGGACGCCTCCGGCGTTGGCGACCGAGCCGATGTCCTCGTCGGGGACGCCGACGGCGAAGTCGTAGTCGGTGCTCTCGCCGCCCTCCTCGGAGGCGATGGACACCGACATGCCGAAGTGGTCCCCGGTCTCGGGCACCCCGGCGACGCCGGACATGCTCTGGTCGAGGTTCACGACCGGCTGCGGCTTGGGCCAGTCGGTGTTGGGCGTCGCCGACCGCCGGACCGTGAAGACCTGGACGAGACCCGCCCCCGCGACCGACCCGATCGACTCGTAGGGGACGCCGACGACGAGCACGTCGCGCAGGATCGACACCGACCAGCCGAAGCGGTCGCCCTTCTCCTGCGTTCCGGGGATGCCCGCGGTGTCCTGGCTGAACACCTTGATCCGCTCGTTGCCGATCAGGTAGACCGACCCGGCGTCGACGGCGTTGTCGTCCTCGCCCGGCGCGCCGATCGCGAGGGTCCCGTAGCGGTACCCGCCGCCGCCGATGTTGCCCGACAGCGACCAGCCGAACATGTCCCCGGCCTCGGCGACGCCCGGCATGCCGCCGGAGTCCTGGTCATAGGTGTAACCGTCGAGGAAGATGCCCCCGGCGTGACCTTGGAACACATGGATCATGCCCGCGCCGGCCTTGTCGCCGACCGACTCGCCGGGCACGCCGACGACGAGGTTCGGATAGTTGTCATAGGGCGAGTACCAGGCCGTGACGGACTGACCGAAACGGTCGCCCGCCTCGGCCTCGTCGGGTACGCCCTCGGTGTTCTGGGTGATGAGGAAGGACCCTTCGCCGCCGCCGAGGATCACCTGGACCGCACCGGCGGCGGCCTGGCCGTCGACGGTGTAGTCGGGCAGGCCCGTGACGACGTCTTCGAATCCGTCGAGGTTGAAGTCGGCACCGGCCGCCGTGGGCGCGGGGTCGGCCGCCGAGAACGACGCCGACGCCGGAGGCGCCACCAACGCGGTGGCGACCAGTCCGGCGACGGCGATGGAAGTGAAACCACGCATGACGTCTCCCCGTGTCGTGGCCATCTTGTGTTAACCACATCACGTTCGGTGGCCCTTTCGGGTTGCACGGCGAAATCCCCGCTCAGCGGGTGCGTGCGAGACCAAGATCGCCCAGGCCTAGGATCGGTGACCGCGACTCCCCGGCGGACCCCGGACCGACCGCCCACCGCGTGAGCCGCGCAGCGAACCCCAGCACGTTCCGGCAACGGCGGCGGATCGGCAGACCCCTTGGATCGAAGGACGTGTCCTGTGACCCTGCCCGAGAACGCGGAGTCGCGACAGACCGGCTGGCGACGACTGCTCATCGCCGTCGGCGTCACGGTCGCCGCGATGACCCCGGTCTTCATGACCAGCGCCCAGTCGGCGGCGATCGAGAGCCGCCTGCACCTGTCCGCGGGCCTGTTCGGCCTCGCGCTGGCCTGCTTCTTCGGCGCGACCGCCATCGCCTCACCCGTGGCGCGACGGCTGGCGGTGCGCCTCCCGGTACCCGCGGCGCTCGCCTCGGTCAGCGCCCTGTCGGCGGCCTGCCTGATCGGGCTGGCCCGCTGCGACTCCGGCTGGCAGCTCATGGCGCTCCTCGCGGTCGCCGGCTGCGGCAACTCCCTCACCCAGCCCGTCGCGGCCCGCATCATCGGCAGCGACATCGCCGCCGGACGCCTGTCCCTGGCAGCCGGACTCGTCGGCGCCGCCCTGGGCGCCGCCCCGTTCATGCCCGGCCTGCTGGTGAGCACCGTCGGCGTCCCCTACGGCTCCCGCGCCGCCTACACCGTCGCCGCCGCGCTCGTCGCCGCCACCACGCTGCTCGCCTTCGCGACCCGGCGGTCCACCACCACGGTGATTCACGACCCCGGTTCCCCACGCGCCGGTGCCGCACCCGCCAAGCCCGTGCCCGGCGCCTCCCACGCCGCCATGGCCTGGACCGTCGCCGCCGCCATCGGCTCCATCGGATCCAGCGTCTGCGCCAACTTCTTCGTTCAGATCGGGACCGTCTCCGGCCTGTCGACCACACTCGCCGGAACCCTGCTCACCGTCGCCAGCGTCCTCGCCGTCGCCGTCCGCATCGGCTCCGGCGCACTCGCCGACCGTTCGCCGGCCCGCAACCCCCTCGCGGTCGCCGCGATGATGGTCACCGGAGCCGCCGGGCTAGCCGTCATCACCTTCGACACCCCGCTCGCCTTCGGCGTCGGTGCGCTCCTGGCCGTGGCGGGAGGCTGGGGCTGGACGGGTCTGCTGCTCGCCTCCACGATGCGGATCCTGCCCGGGCAGGGCGCCCGCGCCGGCGCCATCATGCAGGCCGGTCTGTTCACCGGCACCGCCGTCGCGCCGCCCACGTTCGGGTTCGTGTCGGCGCAGATCGGCGTACCGGCCACGGTCGGCGTCGCCGCCGTGGCGAGCCTGGCGGCCGCCGCCCTCGTCGGCTACGGCTTCGCCAAGCTGCGCGGCGAGCGCGTGCGTCCCTCGCTCACCTCCGTCTAGAGTTCCGGCGCCTGGTCAGCTCACGCCTGCGGCACCGGGAACGCCACCGGACTCCGCAGTCCCCGCGCGTTGACCGCCCGCACGCCGAAGAACACGTTGTCCTTGCTCATCGCGATCCGGGCCGAGCTCGCGTCGCCCACGGCGATGGCGTGCGTCCAGTCGGGGGCGGTGGTCTCACGCCAGACGACCTCGTAGCCGGTGATGTCGGGCTCCGGGCCGCGGTTCCACGTGAGGTCGGTGTCGTTGGTGAGACGGGCGGTGAGGATCTTCGCGCCGGTCGGCGTGCCCGGCGCGTTGGCCAGCGACCAGACGGCGGCGAGGTTGGTGCGGGCGACGCGGGCGATGTACTCGAAGTCGCAGAACCGCGGCAGGTCCCCGTACTGCTTCCCGCCTTCGACCCGCACGTCCTGGTGCTGGTGGGCGAAGTCCTCGGCCGGTTCGGTGAAACGCGCGGCCGGGTAACCCTGCTCCAGGTAACCGATGTGGTCGCTGCCGCGCAGGTACCGGTCGCGCCGCCAGATGATCCTCGGCCGGGCGCCGCTCGGCCCGAGATCGGTGACGCCGTCGACGAAGCGGCCGAGCTGGCGCGAGGACGAGTCGTTCTCGCCGCCGACCGAGCGGCGCACACCGGCCTCCTCGGGCGTCTCGGCGGTCGGGACGCCCTCGACGAACAACCGCACGGTCCGCGGGTCGCGTTTCCCGTCCTCGGCGGTGGGACTGCCGACGATGTCGTTGCTGAACATGCCCTGCACATCCACGCCCGCCGCCTTGTACTGCGCGGCCTGGTACCGCGACCCGTACAGTCCCTGCTCCTCGCCCGCGACGGCGGTGAACACGATCGTCGCGTCGGGCTCGTGCTCGGCGAGGATCCGGGCCAGCTCCATCGCGACGGCGACGCCGGAAGCGTCGTCGTCGGCTCCGGGCGCGTCGTCGGTGTGGTTCATGACGTCGGTGACGCGGGAGTCGTAGTGGCCGGAGACGACGTAGGTGCGGTTCGGCGTGACGGTGCCGGGCAGCGTCGCGACGACGTTGGTGATCACGGTCGGGGTCGGGATTCTGGGCGCGGGCGGCTGGAGGTACGACTGGAGCGTCACCCGCAGACGGCCGCCGTGGCCGCGCAGCTCCCCGGCGATCCAGTCGCGGGCCGCGCCGATGCCGCGGACGGGATCGTCCTGCGCCGACAGCGTGTGCCGGGTGCCGAAGGCCACGAGACGCCGGACGGTCGCCTCGATGCGCGCGGGATCGACCCGCTTGAGGAGCCGTCGCAGTTCGGGGCCGGGCCGGGTGCCGTTGGCGGTGGCGGCGCCGGGCAGGAGGAACGCGCCGCCGGCGGCCGCGAGGGCCCCGGTCAGTAACGTCCGCCGGGCCGGGCCGGAAGTCGAGTCCGTCATGGACCTTTCCTACCGCTTCGGCCCCGCCTTGTCCACGGCCCTCAGGCCTCCCACTCGCCGAGCCCGAGGGCGGCGATGCGCTCGGGGTCGGCGAGCACGTCG
This sequence comes from Phytomonospora endophytica, assembly GCF_014202425.1. Lineage (GTDB taxonomy): Bacteria > Actinomycetota > Actinomycetes > Mycobacteriales > Micromonosporaceae > Phytomonospora > Phytomonospora endophytica. Next base: position 149,470 of record NZ_JACHGT010000010.1, read on the forward strand.
ATGGTGGCGACCTTTCCGGCCACGATGGTGAAGGACATGACCGACATGGTCTTCCCCTGCGGCGCCACGACCACGCCGGGCATGCCGTTGATCGTCGCGGGCCACACGTGCGGCACGAAACGCTGCCACATCGAGGCCTGGGAGGCGATCGTGTGCGCACCTCGCAGGATCATCGACAGGGCGGGCATACCGGTGCCGCCGTCGGCACGGAGCACGACGTCGGGGTCGAGGAGGGAGACCAGGGCCTCGAAGTCGCCATCGCGGGAGGCGGCGTAGAACGCGTCGACGATCTCGCGCTGCCGGGCGGCGTCGGCGTCGGGCGGGGGAGCGGCCTCGTGCACACGGCGGCGGGCACGGCTGGCGAGCTGCCTGGTCGCGGTCGTGGACCGGCCGACGATGGGCGCGATGTCGTCGAAGGGCACGGCGAACATGTCGTGCAGTACGAAGGACAGCCGCTCGGCCGGGCCGAGGGTGTCGAGGACGACGAGCATGGCCAGGCCGACCGAGTCGGACTGGAGCGCCTCCTCCTCGGGCGTCGGCGCGGTCCCGGCGCGGCGGACGATCGGATCGGGCATGTGCACGCCCGTGGACTGCTCGGGGTGCGCCTTGCGCGTCCGCAGGATGTTCAGGCAGACGCGGGCGACGACCGTGGTGAGCCACGCCGCGAGGTTCTGGATCTCGGCGAGCTCGCTGCGGCTGAGGCGCAGCCAGGCGTCCTGGACGGCGTCGTCGGCCTCGGCGAGCGAGCCGAGCATGCGGTAGGCGACCGCACGCAGGTGGGAACGGTGCGACTCGAACCGTTCCGCCAGCTGATCGTGCTCGCTCATGCGCGCCTCCATCGATGTCTCCCGGTCAATCATTCTGCCGGGCGTGAGCCGCGCGAAAAGGTGTGCGCGGGGGAGTGGGCTGAGGCACAGGGCCGTACAGCGCTGCCGGTATGCCTTCGGGGACATGACGTCATGACGATTCCGATCTTGGCCAGGACGACGCCCGTCCGATAGCGTCGTCGCCGGGAACCGTAGTCGACAGGAGCGCGGGACATGGAATTACCGATCGGGTACCTGGTGGGCGTGGCGATCGTCGCCTGGTGCGCCTTCTTCGCCGTCATCGCACCACGACGGCCCCGGCCGCTGGCGGGCATGACCTTCTGGTTCGGCATGGTCGTCAACGAGGTGCCCTTCCACGCCGCCTACCTCCTGATCGCCTCGACGGCGCTCGCCGCCGCGGAGGGAGACCTGGGGTCCGCGGGGGGCAAGGCGAGCGCCGCGGTCGCCGCCCTGGTCCTCGGGGCGCTCGCCGTGGTCGCCTGGCGGGGTGTGCGTTCGGATCGCGCGGTCGCGCGGGCGCTCAGCGAAGGGCTGGGCACCGGCTGGCGGGACGAGGTGACGGTGCCGTTGCGACGCCACCGGCCCTGGCTGCACATCCTGCTGCTGCCGGCGCGCATGCGGCGCCGCGACGTGGAGCGGATCGCGAACATCCGCTACGGCGACGCCGGCCGCCGGAATCTTCTCGACGTCTATCGCCGCCGGGACGCTCCGAGCGGCGCGCCGGTCCTGGTGTACTTCCACGGTGGCCAATACCGTGGCGGCGCCAAGAACCGCGAGGCACGGCCGCTGCTGTACCGGCTGGCGAGTCAAGGGTGGGTGTGCGTCAGCGCCAACTACCGCTTGTCTCCTCAGACGACCTTCCCCGGCCACCAGATCGACGCGAAGAAGGTCATCGCGTGGGTCCGCGAGCACGGTGGTGAGTACGGCGCCGACCCGTCGCGGCTGTTCGTGGCGGGCAGTTCGGCCGGTTCCAACATGGCGGGTCTGTGCGCGCTGACGCCGAACGATCCGCGGTTCCAGCCGGGCTTCGAGTCGGTCGACACCTCCGTGACCGGCGCGGTGTGCCTCTACGGCTACTACGGTCACTACTTCGGCGAGGCGCCGGACACGGCTCCGCCGCCGATGCAGCCGCAGGGATACGTTCGTCCCGACGCTCCGGCGTTCTTCATCGCCCACGGGACCTACGACCCGCTCGGCACCGTCGAAGGCGCGCGGGACTTCACCGCGCGGCTGCGCGGCGTTTCGAGCGGCCCCGTCGTCTACGCCGAGCTTCCCGGAGGGCAGCACGCCTTCGACGTCTTCCATTCGGCACGCTTCGAAGCGGTGGTCGACGGAGTCGAGGCGTTCACGGCCTGGGTGCTCGCGGAGTCGCGAACCACTGCCGACACGGTTTCCGGCGGGAGCGCCTGAGCGACGCTCGTCGCGGTACCGGCGAACGGCGACTCGCGGGGACCGGGCCCGCACGACACCGCGACTCTGTGACGCCGTGCCACGAGATCCAGCCGATCAACGGCGGAGTCTCCAGCACGGCCTTGCACAGCGCTCGGGCGACGGTGCCGGGGCTTCGACTGCCCGGTGCGCTCGCGGTGTCGCCCTGCCCGGTTCCTAGGTGGGCGTGGCGAGCACGGCTTCGCGCAGGGCGCTCGCCGCCGCGGCGTGCGCGCCGAGGAGCACCGGGTCGCCGTCGACGACGGTGACCTCCACCCGCGTGCGGTAGGTCGTGCGGTGCAGGGCGGTCGTGACGGCCTCGCGCAGGGCTTCGCCTCCGGCGCGGCCGATCTCGCCGGCGAGGACGACGAGGGCGGGGTCGACCACGGCGATGACCGCCGTGAGGGCGAGGAGGACGCGTTCGGCGAGGACCGTGAGGAACTCGGTGTCGCCGTGCGCCTCGGCGACGGCACGGGCCGCGTCGGCCGCGGGGTGGCCGTGGGCGGCGGCGAGGGCGGCGATCGCGGGCCCTCCGATGAGGTCCTGGAGGTCGCCGGTGGCGGCGCCGGGCGGCCCGACCGGAAGGTACCCGATCTCCCCGGCGGCGCCCGTCGCTCCGCGCAGGAGCGTGCCCCCGAGTTCGATGCCGAGCCCGACGCCGCGGGTGCCCAGCCACAGCAGCGCGAAGCCGTCGTCGCCGGTGTCGCGGTGCTCGCGCTCGGCGAGGGCGGCGAGGTTGACGTCGTTGCCGACGGCGACGGTCGTGCCCAGCCGCTCGGTGAGATCCCCGGCCAGGCCGGGGCGGCCGAAGCCGGGCACGTCGATGTTGGAGACGGTGTCGGTGTGCGGGTCGTAGGCGCCCGGGACGGCCAGCTGGACGCCGCGCAGGTCGCCGGTGGTGATCCCGGCGGCCGCGCAGGCGGCCGCGACGGCTTCGGCGACAGGCCCGGTGACGTCGCCGCCGAAGACGGCGGTCCGCTCGGTGCGGGCGCGGGTGCGGCCGGTGAGGTCGAGGATGGCCACGTCGAGCCGGTCGGGTTCGCCGACGGCGACCGCGGCGGCGTAGGCGGCGTCCGGGTTGACGGCGTAGCGGTCGGCGCGTGGGCCGAAACCGCCCTGCGTGCGGCCGGCGACACCGACGAGGCCGGCCTCCTCCAGCCGCCGGATGACCTCCGAGGCGGTCGGTTTCGACAGGCCGGTGAGGGTCACCAGGTCGCCGCGCGTGAGCGTGCCGCGCTCAAGCAGATGCCCGAGCGCGGCACGTTCGTTCAGCGTGCGCAGTAGACGGGAGGAGCCGGCCGGGCGGTTCGCGGTCATCGCGCGCCGGGCCCTTCGCCCACTACCGGGGCGGGGCGGCACCCGATCCCATGCCTGTCAGGCCGTTTCGTTCGCCGCCGCCGAACCGGTGCCGATGGTGTCATCGTCCGGAGCGTATCCGGTCGCGCAACCAGACCCCGGCGGGCTTGAGCCGTGTGGTTCCGGCGTAGGGCCCGTTCGGGCAGGTGCCGGGCTTGAAGGCGGCGCCGGAGCGGCCGTCGTCGGAGAAGTTCCAGCTGGTCCAGCTGATCTTCTTGGCGGCCATCAGGTCGATGTACTTCTGCGACATGGTGAAGTCGTTGGCGCCGTCGCCGGTGTACTCCTGGGTGCCGAACTCGGTGACGAACATCGGGATCCGGTCGGCGGCCCGGGAGAGGGCGTTGAGGTACTCGGTGCGGTGCGACTTGGCGTAGAAGTGGAAGGTGTACATGATGTTCGACGCGTTGACCGGGTTGTTGACCACCTCGGTCTCGCCGGCCCCGTCGGACACCCCGAGCGAGGACCAGGCGCGGGTGCCGAGCAGGACCACGGCCTTGGGGTCCTGCGCGCGGATCACCGGGATGATCTGCTCGTGATAGCTCTTGATGCGCGACCAGGAGACGCCGCTGGGTTCGTTGGCGACCTCGTAGAGCAGGTTGTCCTTGTTCTTGTGCCGGGAGGCGATCTCGGTGAAGAAGGTCTTGGCCCGCGCCAGGTTGTAGTGCGGATCGCCGGGGTCGAGCATGTGCCAGTCGACGACGATGTACAGCCCGCGCGCGGTGGCCTGCTCGATGAGCGAGTGGACCAGGTCGGTGAAGTAGCGGGGATCGGTCTCGTAACCGTCCTCCTGGATGTACATCGACAGGCGGACCACGTCGGCCTTCCAGTCGCCGGCGAGCGCGTCGAGGGACGAGCCGTTGACGCACTGCTCGAACCACTGGAGACCGTGGGTGCTCATGCCGCGCAGCTGGACCTGCTGACCGGAGGAGTCGCAGAGCCGGACGCCGCAGACCTTCAGGCGGCCCCACTTGGACAGGGGAGTGACGGCTTCCGTGCCGATGCCGGGCGCGGGCGGGCCGGCCGTCTCGGGCGCGGCGGTGGCCGCGCTCGTGCCGGTGAGTAAGAGCGCCGCTGAGAGGAGGGCGACGAGCGCGTGCCGGACGCGCGCGGCCCCGCGGGGACGTTCCATTGCTGCTCCTTCCACTGTGGACGGCCACGCCCACAATAGACAGTTAGGCTAACTAACTCCGGTCAGCGTACTGATGGGCGCACTGTGGGTCAAGAGGTCCACGATGATCCATTTCGGACCTTTCCGTGCCACCGGCCCGATTCCGGCGATCGGCGAGCGGGAACGGCGGACGGGCTGCCCGGCGCTCCCGCGCGCGAACGGCGGCGTCGTGCGTCATGGGCGCGGCGGATGGCCTGCCCGGCGACCGGCGCGGGAACGGCTGGTGGACCGTGGTGGTGTCGATGAGCCGGCACCCCCGGCGCTCCGCGCGTGGCAACGGCCGGGCCCCGTCGGCGCACGTCCTCATCCCCTCGGCGCTGCGCGCGGGGGAACCGCCGAACGCGGCCCCCTCGCCGAGCGCGAGGCATCCTGGACTCATGGCCCCACGTGAGCACGAGATCGCGGCACCATGGCGGCGCACCGGCATGCGGCGCTTCCTCTTCGCCGCGAGGATGGACGGCGTGTGGTGGGTACTGCGCATCAACGGCTTCCCCGACCATCCCCTGTGGACGCTCTTCGTCGACGGGAGGCCGCGCCTCGACCTCGACGGCACACCCGCGGCCTGGGAGCTCAAGGAGGCTCCGGCCCTCGATGAGGAGGCCGCACGGGAGGCGGTGGCACCGGTCGGCGCCTTCGTCGTCTACGGCAGCGAGGTCGGGCGCCCCTGCGACGACCCGGTCTGCTGCGAGGTGTGAACGCGGGCGCGCGGACGGCCCGGAGGCCGCCCGCGCGCCGACCCGCCCCGGGTCAGTGCGAGCTCAGCTCCGGAAGCGCCGTGAACGCCGGATCGACCACGGCCGAGGGCGCGATCCGCGCGGCCCAGCGGCGCGCCCGCGACAGCGGATGGTCGGGGAACTGCGCGTCGAAACCGGCGTCGTCACTGCGAAGCAGGGGAAGACGCGTCCGCAGCTCACGGTCGTAGGGGTGCGGCAGACGGAAGTCGGCGGGGTTGCCCAGCCGGACCGACAGGATCGCCTCGCGCATCCCGGTGGTGCCCCTCTCGGCGCCCTGGAAGATGAGCTGGGCGTAACGCGTGGCCTTGGTCAGCGTGAAGATGGACAGGTACACCAGCCCGCTCGGCGCGTTCGGCAGCGGCACCTTCACCAGCTGGTAGACCGCCCGCGCGCCGCCGAAGGGGACCAGTTCGGCCTCGATGAGGCAGCCCGCGCCGGCGAACATCCGCGCGAAGCCCCGCCGCAGGCTAGCCACGTCGGACATCCAGGCCGCCTCGAACGGCGGCCCCTCGTTGACCTGGAGGCTGACGACGTCGCCGGTCGACGGGTCGTACCAGCTCTCCCCGTCGTCCTCGGGTCGCATTCCGGAACTGTCGAAGACGATCGCCATGCTCTGGCGGTGCTGCTGAGTGGACATGGGAGCTCTCCCGGGTGGGTCGGTTCAGGCGGGCCGGAGCAGGCCCAGGTCGGTGAACATCTCGCGGCACCAGGACAGCGCCGCCGGCAGGCTGATCCACTGCGGATCGTCGGGCGCCAGGTGCGGGAAGACATAGGGGTCGGCCGTCTCGCCCGGCAGGTCCCCGGGCAGCGAGGACAGCGGGCGACCGTAGTGCGCGTCGCGCACGGTCCGCGCGACGACCGGGTCCTGCCCGTCCCAGACCGAGAACCACAGCCGCCGCAGCATCGCCGGATGCGCCACCGCGAAGATCAGCCGCCCCACGTCGAGGCGCTCACCGGCGCTGATGACCCGCGCGACGGCGGACGCGCGGATGTCGCGGGCGGGACCGACCATCGTCGCGTAACCCGACCAGATCTCCACGCCGTGCCCGGCGGCGATGATGGCCGCGCACAACGCGGCCAGCGCCAGCCCGCGGTTGCGGACCTGCTCGTGCGGCGTCGTGTGCTCATAGCTGCCGGTGATCAGGAAACTGACGACCCGCCCGCGCCGCGACACCCGTCGCGGGACGGCGTCGACCATGCACTCGGGCACCCCCGAGAGATAGGCGCCGACGTCGACCTCCGCGCCGGTCACGTCCCACACCGGCTCCAGTGAGGTCACCGAACTACCCAGTCCGGCGCGTTCGCGCAGCGCGCCGACGGTCACCTCGACCTCGGTCAGCGGCACGGTCCAGCCGTCGACGGCCAGGCGCAGCGCCTCCTCCCACGTCGCGCCGGCCCACTCGTCATTGCGATCCCGGCCCCCGCCACCGTCGACGGTGGCGGGCGAACGCACCCGGTCGAGGAACTCCGTCCACGACGGCATCGGATCCAGGACGTAGGCGCTCACCGTCTGCCCCGGGGCTTCGGGTCGTTGAGGCCGAGCGCCGCCCGGTGCGCCTCGGACAGACCGCGCGTCACCCGCCACCGCAGCGCCTGCTGGAGACTCGCGCCGGCTTCCAGGAGCTTCGCGCCGTCGATGCTCGCGCGCGGCGAGAAGGTCAGCGGCAGCCGCTTCTCGGCGGTGAGGGCCCGCAGCCTCCGCACCTCCGACAGCAGCTCGCGCACCTCGTCCCTGCGGGACGGAGCGCTCGCCATCGCCAGCCGGTGCTCCAGGACCGGGTCGACGGGCACGTCGAGCACGGTGAACCGGTCGAGCGTGGCGGCGTCGAGCGCCTGCCGCCCGACGTACTGGTGATCCCCACCGGTTCCGTAGGTGTTGGCCGTGGCGACCAGCCGGAAGTCCTCGTGCGCGTCGACCATCCCGTCGGCGAACGCGCAGGCCCCCAGCGCGAGGGCCTGGTTGAGTTCGCCGAGCAGGCCCGGATGGCCGTTGTCGAGCTCGTCGAGGAGCATGACGCCGCCGTGCTCGAAGGCGTGCCGGAACGGCGTGCCGTGGTAGTTGCCGTGTGCGTCGAAGTATCCGAAGACCTTGCTCATCGGCGTCGTCGGGCCGAGCGACAACGCCTGGAAGGACAGGCCGAGCGCCTCGGCGGCGTGCTTGGCCAGCATCGACTTGCCCGTCCCGGCGGGACCGACGAGCAGGACATGACAGCGGGCGTACAGCGCGACCAGCAGGTCGGGCAGTTTCTCGTGCGCGTCGCCCGAGAGGGTGACCGTCCCGCGCGCGGGCAAGGTCACGTTCACCACCGGCGGCTCGGCCCGTTCGAGCGCGCGGCCCACCTCGTCGCGCACCATCGTCGATATCGTCGGCGTGACGTCGAGGAGCGCCGCCATCGCCGCGTCGGAGGCCAGCCGCCGCACGTCCTGCTCATGCCGGGAGAGCCGGTTGTCGACGCTGTTGAGGACGGTGCGCACGGCCGCGTCGATGTTCGGGCCGTTCCCGCCGGTCCCGCGACGCGCCTCGGCGACGGCGTCCCGCACGGCCTTCGGCAGGTCGCGCTCGATGGCCGCGCGCACGGCCTCACCGACCGACGGCCCGATCTTGCGGCGGTACACGGAGTTGGCGGTGCGCGTGGCGATGATCTCCACCTCGGACCTGACACTGGCGCGCATGCGGCCTCCCCTCGACGACGGTCCGCGGCAACGGTATGGCCGGTGAGCGGGGAGGGGTCCCGACGCGCGTCGATACGCTGGGAGACGACCGAATCGACGGGAGGAGCAGGACAGTGGCGCTCAAGGAATTCCTGCCGCGGGCGATCGCGCCGTCCAGTCGCCGGCTGGCCGACGGGGTGCCGTCGGCGCCGCCGGGGACGATGTTCGCGCGTGCCGACGCGGGCGGCTACGCCGTGCCGCTGCGCAAGTTCACCCTCCACTTCGGACGTGAGCGCGGCGAGGTGCACGTGCCGATCGGTGTCAACGATCCCTCGGTCAGCCGCCTGCACGGTGTGCTCACCTGCGACGGCAGTGAATGGTGGATCCGTAACACCGGGCGCCTGCCGATCGAGATCCCCGGCGAACCGATGCTGCTGTCGGGCCACGAGTCACCCATCAAGTCGGGCTACACGCCGATGCTCATCACCTCCCGGCGCCGGCCCGCGCATCTCCTGGAGATCCACCTCGTCGGCTACGGACGCGGTGACAGCCACGAGGAGCCGCACGCCGAGACCCGCCCGCCGGAGGTCTACGACCTCAGGCTCCCCGAGCGGCTCGTGCTGGCCTCGCTGGCGCAGCGTTACCTGCGCGGGGAACGGCATCCGCAGCCGGTGACCTGGCGCCAGGTCGCCGACGACCTCAACGCGCTTCCCGACGGGCGCAGCTGGTCGGCGAAGTCGGTGGAGCACATCGTGAGCCAGTTGCGCGAGCGGCTCGCGTCGGGTCGCGACCCGATCCCGGGCATCCTGCGCGGGGAGGTCGGCGAGCCCGTCGGCAACGTCCTCAACCACAACCTGATCCAGGCCCTGCTGCGGACCTCGACGCTGATCCCGGAGGACCTCAAGCTGATCGACGACGAGCCCGTCTAGCGGCGGTCGGGCGGGACCAGCGAGAAGTTCGTGACGAAGGACGTGCCGTCCTTGGGCGGCTTCGGCAGTGTGGCCCGGTGTGCGTCCACGCGTTCGGACTCCTTGCGCCGCCCGGCGGCCAGCAGCAGTTCGCGCTGGAGGGTGAGAGCGCCGTGCAGGACGGCGAGCGCGCGCGGGTCGGTGGCGCTGAGTTCCTCGGCCTCGGCGGCGACCTCCCGCGCGAGGAGCAGCGCCGGCTCCAGCCCGCGCAGGACCGAGGCGCAGGACACGCGGTTCATTCGGGTCAGCGCGATCTCGTAGCGGTAGGTCCTCCCGTCGGTGAGCCGCTCGAAGATGGTCTCGGCCTCGTCGATGGCGGCGTCGGCGGCCACGAAGTCCTCCAGCATGACCAGATCCTGGGCGAGGTGCCCGAGTGCGATGGCGAGGTCGGGATTCATCTGCGGGTCGACCGCGGAGAGCCCCCGGTAGATCTCGACGGCCTCCCGATCGAGTTTGAGGGCATCGTTCCAGCGCTGTTCGGCGGTGCACGTGACGGCCAGGTTGGTCAGCCGCTGTGCCCGGTCGTGCGAGTCGATGCTCTCGTCGGGATCGCTGTCGGCGCCGGTGAACAGGGCGAGGTTGTTGCGGGCGACGCGCAGGGCGTTCTCGTGCCGGCCGGGGTTGCGTTCGTGGAGTTCCTCGATGATGCGCGCGGCCTCCCTGGTCGCGGCCTCGGCCTCGTCGCGCAACCCGGCTTCGAAGCAGATCGTGCCGAGGTTGATCAGCAGGTGTGAGCGGACCCCGATCACGTCGGGGCCGTCCCCGGCCTCCTGCACGCGGGCGAGCGCGCCGCGCAGGAGCTTCATCGCCTCGGGGTAGGCGCCTTCCTTGCGCAGGCTGACACCCAGCCCGATCGCGGCCTGCGCGGAGGCCAGGAGGGTGCTGAAGGACTGTGCCGGGACGTCGCGCATGTGGTCGGTGAGCGCCTGCCCGGCCTGTTTGGCCTCGGCGTGCCGGTCGAGTCTGCCGAGGATCACGGCCTTGTTGGCCAGGATTTCGAGGAACACCGGATGGTCGCGGCCGCCGGGGAGGCGCGTCAGCAGCGTTTCGGCCAGAGCGACCGAGGCGAGCGCGTCGTCATGTCGCCGGAGTTCGTTGAGGACGAGTCCCCGGGCGTGGCAGGCGTGGACGTGGGAGTAGGTGTACTCGTTCGGGCGGATGCCGGACAGGCGCCGGAAGAGGTCGGCGGCGATGTCGAGGTCGCGGAGGGCCTGACCGTGCTGGCCGACGGAGGTGCGACGCAGCCCGCGGCGGGTGTGCAGCCGGGCCTGGAGAACGGGGTCCGTCTCGCCGGCGAGCCGGTCGCCGACCAGCCGTTCGACGAGCTGCCACGCCCCGATGTCCATGCCGGAGTCGGCGCCCGAGGGGAGGTGCTCGGAGACCAGTTCAAGGGTCTCCTCGTCGATGTCGGTCATGGCGGCGAGGTTTTCCAGAGTGACGCCGCCGGCGGCGACGGCGAGGCCGGGATCCCCGCGGAGGAGCTCGTCGAGGAGCGGGACGAGGTGGGGCCAGCGGAGCGCGGCCGAGGTGAGGGCGGTCAGTGTCCGCGCGGTGTGCGCGGGCGCGGGCCCGTCTTGACGCGCGAGCAGTTTCGCCGGCGCCGATTCGGCCCAGCCGTTGACCGGGAAGGTCCGCACCCGGTGTCCGGGGGTCAGCAGGGCGATGAAGTCCTCGGCGAGGCGGTCGGGGTAGAGCGGTTCGAGGTACTGCCGCGCGTCCTCGGCGGGATAGCAGTAGCGGTGGTCGGCGAGCACCTGCTGCGCGTGCTCCATCTCGACGCTGTCGAGCAGGCCGACGCCTGCCTCGAAGCCGGGCGCGGGGCCGGCGAGGGCGGCGACGAACACCGCCTGGGCGAGTTCGCGATCCCCGCTGCGGTAGTCGATGCGGCCTTGCGCCCCGGCGTGGCGGAGTTCGCGCCAGGCGCCCATCTCGCGGCGCAGCAGGAAGGCCGCGACCTCGTCGACCTCGTCGGGCGCGCGGTCGGCGCCGGTGGCGAGGACGCCGGCGAGCGCTCGCATGTGGACGGCCAGGACCGTCTCGTACGAACGGTGGCCGAGTCCCCGCGGTGCTTCGCCCGACGGTGGTGGAGCGGCCAGCGCGCGGGCGAAGGCCGCCGAGGCGTCGGCGTAGAGACGGGGGCGGTCGTGCTCGTCGACGAGGGGGAGCAAGGGGAGGTCGTGGGCTGGCAACTCCTGACCGAGGGTGCCCAGCAGCGGCCACCAGAAGGCGACCGAGCGGGCCAGCAGGAGGATCCGGATGCGTGCGGGCGAGCGCATGGCGTGCAGGCACAGGGCTTTGAGGGCGTCGTGCGGCCAGCGGTCGGCGTAGTCGACGAGGATCAGCTCGTCTTGTTCCAGTCCGTCCAATGTGGAGCGTGAGCCTTCGGGGGCGAGCGCCGATTCGGGGTGCGCCCGCCAGACCCGCCAGCCCGGGGAGGCCGAGGCGAAGCGCGCGGCGAGGCGGCTCTTGCCCTGACCGCCGGCGGCGTGGACGAGGAAGAGCGACAGGCGGTCGGTGCCGTCGCGCCAGCGGGTCAGCCGCCGGTTCTCCTCGCCGCGTCCGTGGAACGGGACGACGGCGTGGGCGGCGTTGAGGAGCCGGCTCGGCTGCTGCGCCCAGTCGGCGGGCGGGCTGTCCTCCGCGAAGGCCGAAAGGAAGAACGATCCGGCAGTGTAGTGGTAATTGACGTCGCCGTAAAGCGGCGCGTTGACGGTTCCGCCGTCATGGGCGTTGTTGTTGACGGTCGGCAAGCGGCTCCAATCTTCGGCAACGGTGCCGGATCCCGATCGGCCCGGCAAGATCCATTTTCGGCGCGATGCGAAACGATGGCGCCTTCCGGGCAACGGTATCGCCGAATACCGTCCGATTCCGCTGCCACAAGAGGTGTTGCCGGGTTGTCCATTGCCTGACAAGATCACTCGATTTCGTATTCGTGCAGGTCAACGGTCAACGACGGGCTCCTTTGTAGAGGGTGCACATTGGTCGGTGCTGGCTATACTCAGATTCCCTCAGCCCCCATCGCCCCTGGAGCTGCCATGGAATTCGCGGCCGAAGACGAGCGGACCGACGTGCCCGAAGATCCGCTTTCCGGCAAGGAGGATCAGTCCGCCGAGTCCGCCGAGTCCGCCGAGTCCGCCGAATCGGCCGGACTCGCCGCCGTCGAGGCATTGCGGACCGAGCTGGCCGCGCACAATGTGCGCGCGGCGGCCCGCGAGGAACTCGTGGTGAAGCTCCACGAGGAGGTCCAGCGGCTGCGGACGGGGGAGCGGGCGGCCCTGCTGCGCCCGGTGATCGTCGACCTCGGACGGCTGCGCAACAACCTGCTCCGGCAGGCCGACGGGTCCCCCGCGGACATCGCCGCGCTGTTCGCGGGCTTCGCCGACGACGTGACCTTCGCCCTGGAACGCGTCGGCGCCGAACCCCTCTCACCGGCCGTGGGCGGCTCGGTCATCCCGGGCGCGCACCGCGTGGTCGGCGTCGTCGGCACCGAGGACGGCGCCGCCGACGGGACCGTCGCCGCCGTCGACGCCGACGGATACCTCGACACCGTCGAGGACAAGGTCGTGCTGCCGGCGTTGGTGCGGGCGCACCGCGCGGTCGTGACGGTCGCCCCCGCCGAGACCTACGGCGAACCCACAGTGGAGGACGGGCAGTGAGCGAGAAGATCTTCTTCGGCATCGACCTGGGGACAACGAACTCGGTGATCTCCTTCATCGACCAGGCGGGCCTCCCGACGGTCGTGCCGAACCAGGACGCTGACGGCGACATCACGCCCTCGGTGGTCTTCATCGAGGAGAACGGCTCACCCGTCGTCGGGCAGGCCGCCAAGGACGTCGCGCCCCTCTATCCCGACCGGGTGGTCACGCTCGTGAAGCGCGAGATGGGCCGCGAGCGCGAGTGGACCATCGGCGGTCAGTCCTTCACCCCGGAGTCGCTGTCGGCGATCATCCTCCGCCGGCTCGGCGCCAACGCCGAGGCCCACTGCGGGCAGGAGGTGAAGAACGTCGTGGTCACCGTCCCGGCCTACTTCGGGATGCTCGAACGCGGTGCCACGCGGGACGCCGGGCGCATCGCGGGTTTCGACAACATCGGCATCGTCCCCGAACCGGTCGCCGCGGCCCTCCACTACGACGTCGTCGCCGACGCCGACGGCAAGACGATCCTCGTCTACGACCTCGGCGGCGGCACCTTCGACACCACCGTCATCGCCATCGAGTCGGGCTCCATCGAGGTCCTGTGCACCGACGGTGACTCACAGCTCGGCGGCGCCGACTGGGACGAGCGCCTCGCCGCGCTGATCCTGCGGCGCTTCAAGGCGGAGGCCGAACTCGGCGACGAGGATCCCGAGGACAACGAGCACTTCATGCGCGAGCTGCTCACCATGGCCGAGGACGTCAAGAAGGGCCTCTCGCGCGCCCAGTCGCGGCCCGTCGCGCCCCGCCTCGGTCAGATCGGCGCGCGTTTCGACGTCACCCGCGAGGAGTTCGAGGAGGCGACCGCCGATCTCCTCGACGCCACCATCGACTGCACCCGCCGGACCATGGCCTACCTCGCCGAACACCACCCGGGGCGGGCGATCGACGAGGTCCTCCTCGTCGGCGGGGCGACCCGCATGCCCGCCGTCGCCGACCGGCTGGAGACCGAACTGGAACAGCGCCCCCGCCTCCACGACCCCGACCTCGCCGTGGCCAAGGGCGCCGCCCGCTACGCCCTCGGGCAGGCCGTCTGGGACTGGGGCGGTGAGGCGAGCGCCGAACCCACGACCGAGCGCATCGCCGCGCGCGCCGAGGAACTGGAGGCCTCCACCGGCATCTCGGCGGCCACCATTCGCGACATCGCCGGGAAACGCGTGATCACCGTGCTCCCCAAGGCCTTCGGCGTCCGCCTCGTCGACACCGAGAAGCCGGGCTGGATGGACGACGTGGACGGCGCCTCCTACATCGAGCACCTCGTCCACGCCAACGACGCGCTGCCCTCCGGCCCGCACCTGCGGGAACTCGGCACCGTCGTCGACGGGCAGACCCAGATCGAGATCGAGCTCTACGAGCAGGCCGGCGCGGTCGAGAAGCCCGACCTGGCCTACAACAACGCCATCGACCACGACTCGGGCCTGGTCACCGGCATCCCGCCCGGCCCGGCCGGCACCCCGATCAACATCTCCATGCGCATCGACGAGGAGGGGCTGCTGTCCCTCACCGCCACCGAACCACAAACCGGGACCGAGCTGACCATCAACGTCCGCATCAAGATCCTCGACGACGCCCAGGTGGAGGCCGCCCGCCGCCAGATCACCGCCCTGACCGTCAAGGGTTGACCGCATGGCCTTCGACGCCGACGTCTACGAACGCGAGGTGCTGCGACCCGTACGCGTCGGCTCGGGCGCGCTGCCCGAGGACCTGCTCACCCGCTACGGGATGACGGCGCCGCTGTCGGGAAGGGCCCTGACCGAGCATCTCCGCGCCGTCCGGTCCTACTGGACCACCAAGTCCGGCGGCGCCGGTGGACTCTCCCGGGTCTGCAAGGCCCTGCTCGCCGCCGACACGGCCCTGGCCAAGACCGGCGACCTCGCCTCGGACGCCTTCTGGCGCGACGCCGCCCGGCGACGCGACCAGCTGCGCGCCGAACTCGTCACCGACCTCGCCGACGACCTGCGCCGTGAGTACAGCGGCGGCGTCACCGAACAGCAGCTGGAGCGCCTGCCCGACCGCTACCGCCCGCTCACCCCCGCGCAGCGCCGCGAGGCCGCCGCCCAGGCCGGGCTACGACTGATCACGACCATCGAGCTGCCCGTCGCGTGCGGGCTGCCCGAGGCGAAGATGCGCGAACTCGACGGCAAGCTCATCGAGGCGGGCCTGAAGAGCGTGGTCGCGTTCTTCATGCCCGACGTCACCGCGCCCTTCACGCTCATCGGCGGCCTGTCGGTGCCGGGCAGCCCGTCCCTCAAACTCGGCAGGCCGGTACTCGAAGAGGCCAAAGAGGACGCCGCGGCCCTCGGCAACGACCCGGCCTCGCAGGCCCGGCGCGCCGTGCTGCGGCTCGTCGAGGACGGAGTGAAGAACGGCGGCGACCTCAACCGGATCGCCCTGGCGCACTTCGCGCACGTCCTGTCGCGCTCCTCGGGTTCCGGGCACGCGTTCATCGTGCGCGAGGCGACCAGCCGCGGCCTGCACGCCGACGACGCCGAAGTCCTGGCCGCGAGCCTCGCCGGGCACACCGGCCCGGCACCACAGCTGATCAGCGTCCAAGAGGTCCGCGACCTGCTCACCGAGGGACGCCTGCACGCCGCACAGCAGGCCTTGTCGTCGATCCCGGCCGAGACCGAGGGCCATCACGAGGTCGCCGCCGCCGTCGCGCAGGCGCAGGCGAAGGTCGAGGACCTGCTCCGGCAGGCGGCGACGGCCGACGCCGCCACCGTCGAAGGACTCCTCCGGCGTGCCGGAGCCATCGCCGGCGACGACCCGGCGGTCATCGGGATGCTCACCCGGCTCCCGCCGCCCGCGGTGACCGACCTGTCGGTGCGATCCTCGGCGGGCGCGGCCGAACTGTCCTGGCGGCTGCCACCGACCGGTTTCCCCGACGTCCACTACCGGATCGTGCGCACCTCCGGCGCGCCCGCGGTGTCGGTCGCCGACGGCGCGACGGTCACGACCACCACCGCGACCCGCGCGGCGGACCCGGATCCGCCGCCCGGACACGGCGTGTTCTACACCGTCTTCGCCACCGGCGCCGACCCGCGCAACCCCGACGCGGCCTGGTCCCCGCCGGTCTCGGCGGGGCACCGCTCGCTGCCGCCGGTGACGGCGGCCAAAGGCCGCCTGCGCGACGGTTCGGCCGAACTCGGCTGGCGCGCGCACCCGGGCACGGTCCGGGTCACCGTCCGGCGGGGAACAGACGCCCCGCCACGCGGACACGACGACGGCACCGAGGTCCGCGGCGACCATGACTCCTGTGTGGACGGCGGCCTGGCCGCCGACGTCGAGTACTTCTACGCCGTGACCGCCTGGTACCGCGACGAGGCGTCCCGCGAGCACGCCGCCGAGGCCGTGGTGATCTCACTGAGCGCCCGCCCGCGCGTGAGCCGGAAACTCGCGCCCGTCACGGGTTTGAGCGTCGAGAGGCGCGGGACGCAGGTGCTGGTCGCGTGGGCCTGGCCGAAAGGCGTGGTGCTCGCCGAGGTCCGCGCGGGCGGTGGGCCGCACCGGATCAGCAGGGCCGCCTACATCAGCGCCGGCGGCTGCCTGCTCCCGATGGTGGACCCCGCCGTACCCGTCGAGGTTCGCAGCCTCCAGGCCGACACCGACGGTGAGATCTCCTACTCGACGCCGGTCACCGCGCAACTGGAGGCGCCCGCCGCGACCGTGTCCTACGTCGTCGACGTCGTGCCCGGCGGCGGCATCCGTCGCTTCCTCGGGCGCGGCCGTGCCCGGCGCGTCACGGTCACCGTCGACGGGCCGTGCGCCGGGGACCTGCTCGTCGTCGCCGCCAGGGGCACGGTCATGCCGCTGCGCCCCGAGGCCGGTGAGGTCATCGCCCGCAGGTCCTTGAGCGGCCGGGGTTTCGCCATCGACGTCGAGGTCCCCGAAGGGATCGGCAGACGCTACTGGCTCCGGTGCTTCGTCGAGGGAGCCCCCGGGACCAGGCTCGTGGACCCTCCGCTGTCGACGCTGAAAGTGGACTGATGCCGAAGACGACCTGCCCTTTCTGCTACCGCGCCATCAAACCGCGCGAGATCCTCTACGTGTGCAGCGGCCGCGCGGCGCCCGGGATGACGCCGTGCGTGCGTGCCGCCGACGACGAGCGGATCCGCGAGACCGGCTCCCGCAGCGCCATGCGCCCCACGTTCAGGCCCACCGAGGCCTACACCGAGTCCTTCACGGGCAGACTGCGCGGCGTCCTCTCCGCCGGCCTCGCGAACTGCCCGCGCTGCCATGCCTCATCCGGGCTGCGCGCCTGCCCGCACTGCCACACGCCCCTCCCCGGCGAGTTCGCGTCCTCGCCGAGCCCGCTCATCGCGATGGTCGGCGCCTACGGCGCCGGGAAGTCGGTGTACCTCGCGGTCCTCGCCAACACGCTCAAGACCCGTCTCGCCGAACGCTTCGACGCCGCGATCCGCCTCACCGGCGACTCGCAGGGCGGCGAGGAGTCGGGCCTGAAATGGCTGGAGTCGAACGTGCGGGCCATGTTCGACCAGCATCGGCTGATCGGGCAGACCGCCGAGTCGGCCGACGGCCGCAAGGAACCCGTCGTCTTCGAATGGCGCAAACGCGGCCGCGTCGGCACCTCCACCAGCTACCTGTCCTTCTACGACACCGCCGGTGAGGACCTGAAAGGCGAGGACCGGGCCAAGGACCTCAAGTACCTCGCCTCGGCCGACGCACTGGTCCTGCTCCTCGACCCGCTGCTGCTGCGCGCCGCCCGCGACGAGGCCGGCCTGCCCCCCGACGGCAGACGCGAGGACGGCAGGCTCCTCGTCGCCGTCGAGTCGGTCACCGAGGCCCTGCGGGAGGCCCGCGGCCGCATCGGGAAACCGGTCGACATCCCCGTCGCGGCCACCTTCGCCAAGATCGACGCCTTTTTCGGCCACCTCGGACCCGACCACCCGATCCGCCGGGTCCCACCGCCGGGCGACTTCTACGACGAGACCGCCGGCGCCGAACTGCACGAGCACGTCCGGGCCCTGCTCGTCGGCTGGGGCGGCGGCGAGATCGACTCCCACCTGCGGCACAACTACCGCGAGTTCCGCTACTTCCCGGTCTCCTCACTCGGCGAACCGCCCGACGGCGAGGCCATCAGCGACCGGGGCGTGCGCCCGCTGCGCGTCGAAGAACCCCTGCTGTGGCTGCTGTCGCGCTTCGGGATGGTCAAGGCGAGGAAACCGCGATGACCGGACGCCTCGAAGCGCTCATCTACACCGACTGCCTGCCCGGTGAGAGCCTGAGCGGCTCGGCCGGTCTCGGTTTCCAGGCCGCCTCGCCGGGAGCCGAGCCCGAGGCACGGGAACTGACCCGGAACCACCTCCTCTACGAGCCGCCCGCCGAGTGGATGCGCGACCGGCGGCCCGTCGCGGAGTACCCGGCGTCCCTCGCCCACATCCACGCCAACGGCTGGTACGCCACGGCCGCCGGGACCTACCTCGGCAAGGAGGCCAAGGGAAACCGGCAGGGCAACCACGTCACGCACGCCGCCGTCACCCGCGACGCCGCCGCCTACGACCTGATCCGCCCGGCCCAGCTCGCCGGCGCCGACTTCTGGCGCACCGGCCCCGTCCCCGGCGGACGCGCCCCGGTGATCGGCCCCAACTGGTCACCCGGGGAACTCGACACCGACACCGTCGCCGCCCTCGTCCGCGAACGGCCCGGCGGCCGGGAACTGCTCACCGGCCTGCTCTCCGCCCTCACCGGCGACGAACGCCGGATCGTGCTCGTCGGCGCCGACCCGCGCGAGATCCTCGCCTGGATCGCCGCGGCGACCCTCCTCCTCCCGCAACAGCGGGCCCTCGACGTCGGTTTCAAGGTCTACACCACGCGCCCCAGCCACGGAGCGCACCGGATCGTCGGGGTCCACCCCGACTGGCTCCCCGGCGACCTCGAAGGCATGCACGTCTTCGACCTGCGCGACGAGCCCCCCAGTGACACCGCCACCGACGAGATCGCGGCCGGCTGGGCCGGACTCCTCCACGCCGAAGACGCCCTCGACGTCGTCGACGCCGTCGAACTCGCCGCCCTGTCCGGCCTCGACCCCGGCGCGGGGCAGGCCCTCGCCGCCGCCGCCTTCTTCGGACTGACCCCGCCTTCACTCCACGCCACCGCCCTGGCCACCTGGCTCCGCGAATGCGACGACGACCGCTACCGCGCCTACGGCAGCGGCGTCGCCACCGCCCTCCTCGCCCTCCCCGACCGGCCCAGACCACTGCTGGCCGCGCTCGACACCCTCGCCTCCGCCGGACGCCTCGGCGAGCACGCCCCCGAGATCCGGATCGCGCTCCTCGAAGAGGAGTGCCGCGAGGCCGCCGCCGGAGCGGTCGAGGCCGGCGCCCTGCCCCCACTCCCGTCCGGAACCTGGCTCCCCGAACACCGCGACCGCGCCGAAGCCGTCCTCGCCGACGCCTTCACCACCGTCTCCGTCCAGCGCTTCCGGCTGCTCCTCGCCGTCGCCGACCGCTTCGGCCTGCGCCCGGACCTGATCGGCGAACTCGCCACCGCCACCGACGCCTTCATCGACTGGTGGGCCGACAACCCCGGCACCTCACCGGAACCCTCCTCCCACCACAGCGGCGAACTGCTGCGCGACCGCCTCCTGGACAACCTCCGCGAACGCTGCGGTGAAGGCGCCGACGACCGCGAGGCCCACCGCGTCGGCGAACACTGGGCCGAGGTCGTCTTCGCCTGGACCGGGGGACCGCCCGACTGGGACGACCCGCTCATCCGCGCCTGCCTGGGCGCACGAGGACGGCACGCCTCACCGGAGGAGTTCGCGGCCCTGGCCCGCACGCGCCTCAAAGACGGCGACCCCGTCGAGGCCGAGTTCCGGATCGGCGTGCTGTCCCGCTGGCGGCGGCCGCGCTTCGGCGACCTCACGCACCTCGCGACCGTCCTGCCCCGCGGGACCCGCCTGCCGGAGTCTTTCGCCGAAGCCGCCCGGACGGAGGTCTTCGCGCCCGGGCCCCTCACCGACGAGGTCGTCCAGACCGTCACGAAACTCCTCGCCCTCGGCCTGCTCAACGACCCCCGCCTCAAGGAGATCACCGAAGCCGACGCGCTGCTCGCCGAACTCCGCGTGCCCAAGGACCGTGAATCGATCGACGCCGCCGAGGACTTCCTCCTCGACGTCCACGACCTCGACCACCGGATCCTCAAACGCCACGGCGACGTCGTCGTCGCGACCCTGCTGGGCAGGCGCATGCCCAGAGTCGTCGCGACCGTCCTGGAGGCCCTGCGCGCCGCCGACCGCGACGACTTCGCCGACCAGCTCACCACCCGCCTCAAGTCACGCGCGGCCAGTTCCTACACCCTGTTCTGCGCCTTCACCGTCTTGACCAAGGGCCTGGCCACACCGCAGGCGGGACCCCGCCTGGACGCCGCCTGCGGGCGGGCCCTGCGCGCCGCCGACGACGCCGTGCTCCGCCGCGTCGAGGCCATCGCCGACGGCTTCAGCGCCACCTGGCGGGCCCGCTGGATCGAGTTCGCCGCCTCGCGCTCGGTCAAGCCCGGTCCACTGCAACGCATGTGGTCCGACCGCTTCAGGAAAGGGGGATAGGCCGTGTGGGCCCTCATCGGCTGGACCTTAGGTGTCATCGCCTACCTCTTCGTGTGCTTCCTGGCGATCGTCTACCTCGTGTTCCCGCTCGCCCTGATCGGCTGCGCGCTGGCGCTCGCGGCCGGTGCGGCGGCCTTCCTGATGCACGCCGGGCAGGTCCTGCTCGGCCGCGATCCGGCGACCCGCCTGGTGACGCCGGGCGATGTGGCGGCGGGCGCCGTCGGCGGCCGCAAGCGCCACAACCGGCCCCGCCGCGACACGGCCTGGGCCAACTACTTCGCCGTCCAGGTCGTCATGGACACGCGGGCGGTGTGGGGCTCGGCGTTCGCGACCAACGCCCGGCTGTGGCGTTTCGCGATGCAGGACTTCGACGAGGAGGTCTGGACCGTCTACGGGTTCCTGTGGCCGCTGACCCTCGCCGGAGGCGTCGTCTTGAGCGTCTTCACGCTGAGCACGGTCGCCGCGGGCGTGGTGTTCACCATCCTCATCGCCGTGGCGGCCGCGGTCGCGGCCACCGTGGCGACCCTCCTCGGGGGAGCGCTGCGGGGCGTCGACAAGCTCTTCCAGCAGGTCTTCAAGAGCGCCACCGGCTGCCCGCACGAGGGCTGCTACGCGATCAACCCGCTGCCCGCCTACCGCTGTCCGGGCTGTGCCGACACCCACCGCGACCTGCGACCCAGCCGTCTGGGCGTGCTGTGGCACGTGTGCGAGTGCGGTACCCGCCTTCCGACGACGCGCATCCGCGCCGGGCGGCGGCTCGACCCACTGTGCCAGACCTGCGATCGCGGCCTGGCCAAAGGCGCCGGGCGCCACACCGACGTGCGGATCCCGGTGTTCGGCGGGACCTCCTCGGGCAAGAGCCGCTTCATCATGGCCGCGTTCGGATCCCTGGACGAAACCGTCGCCGCCGCCGCTGACGGGACCAGCGTCGAACCCGCCGACCTGCCCAGCGGCAACGCCCTGCGCGACTACCGGCGCGACCTGACCGCCGACCTCGCCAACGCCGCGACCCAGGTCGAACTCCCGCGCGCGGTCACCGTCCGGCTGACCCTGCCCGGCCGCCGCTTCAACGACGGCTGCCTCCTGCACGTCTTCGACGCCGCCGGGGAGTACTCGCACAACCGCGAGACCAACGACGACCTGGCCTACCTGGACCACGCCCGCACCCTCGCGTTCGTGCTCGACCCCTTCGCCATCCCCGGCGTCGCCGCCGAGGTCGGCGCGCTCGATCCGAGCATCCTGGACCGCGCCAACCGTTCCCGCAACGACCCCGAGCAGTCCTACACCGTGACCGTCAAACGGCTCCAGGACTCCGGGGTCAAGACCCTCGGGCGGCGGCTGGCGGTGATCGTGTCCAAGGCCGACCTGCTCGCCGGCCTCCCGGTCGCCGAGGGCCTCCAGCCCGCCGACGCCGAGATCCGCGCCTGGCTCGGCAAGCACGGCATGGCCGAACTGGTGCGCATGACCGGTATCGACTTCGGCTCGGTCGGGTTCTTCCTGGTCTCCTCCCGGCACGGCGCGCACGGCACCCCGACCGACGCGCTGATTCCCTTGCGCTGGCTGCTGTCGCACGACGGCGTCGACCTGCCCGGCGCCCGCAACGGACGGAGCGGCTGATGCCCACCCCACCGACCGGTCTGCGCATGTCGCGCCTGCTGCTCCTGGCCGTCCTGGTGATCGTCTCGGCGGCCGCCGTCGGCACCTTCGCCGGATCCGGCCTGCCCGCCGAGATCGGCGCATGGGCGCTCCGAGTGTTCGCCGACGTCCGCTCAGCCTCGCCGTTCAGTTGACCGGCTTACCCTGCGCCCGCACCGACCGGGCCGCGCGCAGTTCGGCGACGTCGGCGGCGGCCGACGAGGCCGCCCTCGCCAGCCGCACCCGCCCGGCGGCGGCGTCCTGCACGTCGACCAGCCCGCCCAAGGTCTCCAGGGCCTCGGTGTTGCCCGAGGCCGTGGCCAGCCGGACGGCGCGGCCCAGCTCGGCGACCGCCGTCGAGGTGTCGCCGACACGATGGGCGGCCAGTCCCGCCCGGATCGACTCGGCCAGTTCCTGCTGCCCCCGGTAGTGGGCGACGCGCGGATCCATCGCGGCCGTCTTGACCCGGTCGACGGTCCGTTCGGCGGTGATCATCGCCTGTGCGGCGACGTTCCCGCCGTAGAGCACCGAGACCCGCGCCACGAAGCGCTCCTCGTCGAGGGCACCCGGCGGGACCGTCGCGGTGAGCTCATAGTCGCGGCTGCCGGTACGCCACGGGCCGGCCGGATGATCGGTGGTCCCGGCGGCGATGGTCGGCGTGCCCGGGCGAAGATCGCGCGCCTCGGGCCACGCTTCGCCGAACCGCACCACCGACACCGCGGCGGGCGTCTTGAGCCTGAGCGTCACCGTTCCGGGGATACGGGCGACGGCGGCCTCGGTGAGCGCGGTGAACTCCGCGGCCAGCGCCTCGGGTTCGAGCAGGGCGTCGGCGGTGCCGTCGAGGGCCTCGGCGATCATCCGCAGCTCGCGCACCGACCATCCGCGCCCCACCCCGCGCGCGTCGCAGGTGAAGACACCACGGCACGAGGCCAGGACGCGCTCCAGTTTCCCGTCCCGCTCGGTGTTCTGCCCGTCGGTGAGCAGGATGGCGTGCCGGATCTCGGCGCCGCACCCGCGCAGAAGCCGGTCGGCCTCGGCGAGCCACGTGCTCATCGCCGTCCCCGAATCGGCCTCGATCGTCCGCACCGCCCGCACCGCCGCCGAGCGGGTACGCGAGTCGGCCGTGGCCAGACCCTTGCGGGGATAGACGTTGCGGGCGTCGGAGCCGCCGCCGACGACGGCGAAGAGCGTCCCGTCGGGCAAGGCCGCGATCGCCGCCGCCGCGGCCTTGCGGGCCGCCCGGATCCGCGCGCCGTCCATGGACCCCGAACGGTCGATGAGCAGCACCTGGGCCACCGACACCTCACGGGGCGGACCGTTCGGCGCGGCCGTCACCGTCAAGACCGCGTCGATCCGGGTCGCCTCGGCCGTCACGAACTCGTTGTAGTGCGCGGTGATGTCGAAGCTCACGTCGGCCGTCAAAAAACCGTCCCCCTCGCCGTGATCGCTCGCGCGTCAAGGTTTCCCGGTTGCCCACCGCTCCGCGAAGGAGCAGCTCAGGCACCGTCCACACTAGACTTGAGAGCCTCGGCGCACAACGCACTCGGAGCCTGTCCGCCGGAACGACGGGAGGACTGGCCATGTCGGAGTCGGGCCGAGGTTTCGGAGCCGAACTACGCTGGCGGCGACTGCTGGCCGACATCTCCCTGGCCGAACTGGCCCGGAGGATCCACTACACCAAGGGTCACCTCAGCAAGGTCGAGAACGGCATCCGCCAGCCGACACCCGAACTGGCGCGACTCGCCGACGTCGCCCTCGAAGCCGACGGCCGCCTCGTCGCCCTCCTCGCCCCCGGCCGACCCGATCGCCCCGACGAGGGGACGGCACGCACCGGCCTCACCGTCGACACCGCCGAGATCGCCGCCGGACTGACGTTTCCCACCCGCCGTCCCACCGGCCCCGCCGAGTCCGAGGACATCACCGCGGAGTTCACCGCGCTTCTAGACCGGCTCCGCCGGGTCGGACGCCGCAGCGGCCCCGCCACGGTCCTGCCCCTCCTCGACGGCCACCTGCGCGCCCTCACCGGCCTCATCAAAGCCGTGGACCTCCCCGAACGCGACGGCCTGGTGTGGATCGCCGGACGCTTCGCCGAGTACACCGGCTGGATGGCCCAGGAAGCCGGTGACGACGCCGCCGCCCTCGCCTGGACCCGCCGCGCGGTGGCGCTCGCACAGGCGAGCGACGACCGCGAAATGGCCGCGCACGCGCTCGTCCGGGAGGCGCTCATCGCCCTCTACCGCGGCGATCCCGCCCGCACCGTCGAACTGGCCCGGAACGCCTCGGCGCTCGCCGAGGGCATGCCGCGAGTCCGTGCCTCCGCCCTCGCCCGCCAAGCCCAGGGCCACGCCCTCGCCGGCGACGAGCACGCCTACCGCGAACTCATGGCCCAGGCGGGCGACGCCTACGCCGAAGCCGCCGAGATCGGCCCCAGCCCGCTCGGCAGCGCCGTGTTGAGCCGCCCCGAGAAGCTGGCCGCCGGCTGGTCCCTCTATGACCTGGGACGTCCCGGCGAAGGCGCCGAGGCCCTCCGGGCCGGTCTGGCCACGATCCCGCCCGGCGAGCGCCGGACCCATGCCCGCTACGGGATCCGCCGCGCCCTCCAGCTCGCCGTGGCCGGGGACGTCCAGGAGGCCTGCGCGAGCAGCGAGGAACTCGTCGCCGACATCCGCGCGGTCGACTCGGCCACGATCCGGCACGACCTGCGGCGCCTGATCGCGACCTTCGGCCGGCATCGTGGCCGCCGCCGGGTCCGGCCGGTCCTCGCCGAACTGCGGCTGGTCCTCCACGCGCAGCTGGGATAGCGCGGCCTCAGCCCTGCGCGGGAGTCAGCCAGGTGAGGACCTTGTTGTCGGTGAACACCGACGCGGCCACGACCAGCCGGCCGCCCGCCACGCCCACGGCCAGCTGCTGGAGGCCGAACTCGTCGCCCAGGTCGTACTCGGCGAGGGTCTCACCGGTGGTGTCCCAGACCCGCAGGACGTCGTCGGAACCGGCGGACACCACGACGGTCTTGTCGCCCCACTGCACCACGTCGAGGAGCCCGACGGCGTCGGAGTGACCGTCGTACTGTCCCAGCCGTGCACCGGTGGAGGCGTTCCACAGCTCCGGGGTCTGGTTGCTGTTGACCGTCACGACCGTCGGCTGCTCACCGGTCCCGATGCCCACGTGGACATCGGAGAAGTCCTCGTGCCGGTCCCCGCCCGCCTTCGGTTTCACGGTGGTGACGTTCTTCCCGCTGGACATGTTCCGCACGTCGACGCGCGTGCGGTCCTCGGCGTCGAGACCGCCGATGACCACGACCGGCTTTCCCCCCACCACACCGGTGCTCATGTCACCGACGTTGATCGGGACCGTCCAGTCGGCCACCAGGCGCCCGTCGCCGAGGTTCCAGACACCGATGTCGCTCTCCGGCTCACCGTCGGCGTTCGTCCCGCCGGAGGCGCCGACGACGACGGGCTCGCCGTCGAGTTCGGCGGTCGCGATGTAGCTGGGCGAGCCGATCGAGTCGGTGGTCGAGATCTTGCGGATCATCTCGCCGTCGGCGGGGTTCCACACGAACAGGTCGCTGTCGACCAGACCGTAGGACACCACGACCGGGCCCTTCTTCCCCTCACCGACCGCCACTCCCTCGATCAGCTCGTCGTGCTCGTCGAAGGACGTCAGTTCGGCACCGGTCTCGGCGTCCCAGACCTGGATCCACTTGTCCTTGGCGCCGGAGACCACGACCGGGCGGCCGTTCAGCTCGGTCACGGCCATGTGGTCGACCAGCCACGTGTGGCCGGTGTAGGAGGCCGTCGGATCGGGATTGTCGCCGAGAAGGTCACCGGAACCGGGCAGGCCGTTGTTGATGAAGTACACCCAGCCCGCGACGATCAGCAGGGTCACGACCGTCATCGCCGCCGGGAGCGTGCGCGCGAGGGTCGCCGAGCGGCGCTTGACGTGCGTGGGCGGCGGCGCGTCGCGCCAGGCCTCTCCGGCCGGCGCCACGGCCTGCCAGGCCGGAGCCGGGGGCGGCACCGGACGGTACACCGGCTGCGGCGGGCCCGAGACCGGCACCGTCGGCGGCTCGGGCATCGGCAGCGTCGCCGGTGACACCGGCGCGGCCATCGCCGGCCACCCGGGCGGCGAGACCGGCGACATGGACACCGGCGGCGCCGACACCGGCCGGGCCGCCCCCGTGTCCAGCAGCGCCCCGTGTGCGACGACCTGCTCGATCTGGTCGATCACCGTCGGCGGCGTGCCCAGCTCGCGGTGCAGCATCGTCGCGACCAGCGGCATCCGGCTCGAACCGCCGACCAGGAACACCCCGGCGAGTGCCCCACGAGGCATCCCGGAAACCCGGATGACCGCCTGCACCACCCGCACCGCACGCGCCAGCATCGGCGCGGTGATCTCCTCCAGCTCATCACGCGTGAGATGCACGTCGGTGTCGAAGACCGGCAGGAACAGGTCGGCCGTGGTCTGCCGCGACAAGCGTTCCTTGGCCAGCCGGACGTCCTCGGCGAAGGTCCGCCGGTGCCGGAACTCGGCGGGCGTGTTCGGCGCGAGCAGCCTCGCCCACCGCTCCGGGTCCCCGACGCGGCGCCGCAGATGCGCCACGATCGCCTCGTCGATGTCGACACCGCCCAGGTCGTCGAGACCGTCGACGGCCAGCACCTCGAAACCGCCCGGGGTTCGCCGCACCACACTCGCGTCGAAGGTGCCCCCGCCGAAGTCGTGCACGACGACCGCCGAACCGACCGGGACCTCTCGCTCCAGCCGCTCCACGAAGTACGTGGCCGCCGCCACCGGCTCCGGCACCAGCCGCGGCGCACCGAAACCGGCCTGCCGCGCGGCGTCGGACAACACCAGGCGCCGCGCCGGACCCCATGCCGCCGGGTAGGTCAGACTCACCGACCCCGGCGGCCGGCCGGTCACATCGGCGTACTCGCGCCGGACACGCCCCAGCACGGCGGCGAACAGGTCCCCGACCGGCAACTCGCGCTCGCCGAGGAGCACGGTGCCGTCGTCGATGCGGCGCTTGGGGTTGGGCTCGAAACGCGACGGGTCCCGGCGCGCCGAGTCGAGGGCGTCACGACCGACGAGCAGGGCGCCGTCGGGCGGTGCGAACACCGCCGAGGGAAGCAGTGGGGAGGAGTCGAACAGGAGTGGTTCGACGCGGCCGTCGGCTCGCCGGAGCATGGCGACGGTGTGCGAGGTGCCGAAGTCGATGCCGAGCCCGGCGTGCGGAGGGGAGGGGTGCACGCGCGGAGCCTATCGGTGGGCACCGACAGTGCCACGCGCGGAACACCATGATCGAACGGCTACCTGACGTGGTCGGACCGGCACCGCACGACCCGGCAAAACGGACTACCCGACGGGGCCGGTGGACCCGGTGGCGCCGATGGTGCACGCTTGCCGGTGGACCGCCGTCAAAACGGCGTCAGCACACGTAAAGGAGACGGGTGTGGAGAGCGACGCCGAATACGCCGTGCCGGCTCACGTGGACGGGCCGGGCAAGTCCGGGCCGCCCCAGAAGGGCCTCGCCGGATGGCTGCTGCGGCACCAGGTGCACCCGTCGGGGCCGGAGGCCGGCGACGACCACGGCAAGCCGCAGTCGTGGTGGAAGGTCATGTGCCTGACGGGCGTCGACTACTTCTCGACCCTGTCCTACCTGCCCGGCATCGCCGCCCTGGCCGCCGGAGCGCTCTCACCGCTGGCGACACTGCTCATCGTGCTGCTGACCCTGCTGGGGATGCTCCCGATGTACCGGCGCGTCGCGCGGGAGAGCCCGTCGGGACAGGGCTCGGTGGCGATGCTGGAGAACCTGCTGCCGTTCTGGCGCGGGAAGCTGTTCGTGCTGGCGCTGCTCGGTTTCGTGGCGACCTCGTGGATCATCACGATCACCCTCTCCTCGGCCGACGCGACCGTCCACATGGTCGAGAACCCGTACTTCCCGGCCTTCCTGCACGGCCACGAGGTGCTCGTCACGGTCGTGCTGCTGCTCGTCCTCGGCGGCGTGTTCCTGCTGGGCTTCAGCGAGGCCGTCGGCGTGGCGATCCCGATCGTCGCGGTGTTCCTGGCGCTCAACGCGGCCGTCGTCGTCGCCGGGATCGTCAAACTGATCGACACGCCCGCCGACCTGAGCGCCTGGACCGACGCGCTGACCTCCGGCGGAGGGGGTTTCGGCGGCGTCGTCGGGCCCGCCATCCTCGCCTTCCCGCTGCTCGTGCTCGGCCTGTCGGGCTTCGAGACGGGCGTGAGCATGATGCCGCTGGTGGCGGCGAAGGGCAAGACCGCGGCGGAGAAGCTGGAGTCGCGGATCCGCAACACCCGCAAGCTGCTGACCGCGGCGGCGCTGATCATGTCGGTGTACCTGCTGGCGACGAGCTTCCTCACGACCGTGCTCATTCCCGCCGAGGCCTTCGAGCCCGGCGGCGAGGCCAACGGCCGCGCGCTGGCCTACCTCGCCCACGAGACCCTCGGCGAGTTCTTCGGGACCGCCTACGACGTCAGCAGCATCGTGATCCTGTGGTTCGCGGGCGCCTCGGCGATGGCCGGGCTGGTCAACATCGTCCCGCGTTACCTGCCCGCCTACGGCATGGCGCCGGAGTGGGGACGCGCGGTCCGGCCGGTCGTCATCGTCTACACGCTGATCAGCATCGCCATCACGATCGCCTTCAAGGCCGACGTCAACGCCCAGGCCGGTGCCTACGCCACCGGGATCCTGGCGATGATGGTGTCGGGCTCGGTCGCCGTGACGATCTCGGCGATCCGGCGGCGTCAGAAGGCGGCGAGCGCCGGCTTCACGGTGCTGACCCTCATCCTGCTCTACGCGCTCATCGAGAACGTCATCGAGAAGCCCGACGGGATCGCCATCTCGGCGCTGTTCATCGCCGGGATCGTGGTCGTGTCGCTGATCTCGCGGGTCTCGCGCACGACCGAGCTGCGCGCCGAGCGCATCGAGTTCGACGAGGCCGCGCGCGGGTTCATCACCGACAGCATCGCCTTCGACGGCGAGCTGACCATCATCGCCAACCGCCGCCAGGCGGGCGACGCCCTCGAATACTCCGAGAAGGAGGGCGCGCAGCGGGGGATGAACCCGGTGCCGCGCTCGGCCGACGTGATGTTCCTGGAGATCGATGTGGTCGACCCCTCGGAGTTCAGCAACACGCTGTCGGTTCGCGGTGTGGACGTCGACGGCTATCGCATCCTGCGTGCGGAGAGCCCCGCCGCTCCCAACGCCATCGCCGCGATCCTGCTGGCGTTGCGGGACGCCACCGGTGTCCGCCCGCACTGCCACTTCGAGTGGGCCGAGGGCAACCCGCTCATGCACCTGTTCCGCTACCTGATCCTCGGGCGCGGCGACACCGCGCCGGTCGTGCGCGAGATCATCCGGGCCAGCGAGGCCGATCCGGAACGGCGGCCGGGGATCCACGTCGGCGGATAGCGGCGGCGACACTTCCGGGCAGGCCGCGCGGCACCTTCCGCCGGTGCGGCCGGACCTGTCCGCCCGCGCGGGGGCCGGTTCATGTTGGAAAGATGCCCGCCCACAGCGCATCCGAGGAATCCACGGCGGACGATCACCGCCCCGCGCGGCGAGCACGTCTCGCGCTTCCGCCCCGGCCGTCGTCGCACGCGCTCATCACGGCGCAGCGGACGGCCGGGAACGCCGCGGTCGTGCAGCGCCTGCGAACGGCGAAGGGCGTCCCGCTCGACATCCGAAAGCAGCCCGACGAACTGCTGCTGCGCCTGGTCGCCGAGCTCGCGAACATGCCGACGGCGAGGTTCGTCGTCGTCGAGGGAGTCAAGTACCTCGTCGACGGCGGCGACGCCGCGACGGCGAAGTCCGTCCTCATGACGAATCAGGCGCGGGTGATGAAAAAACTGCACCAGACGTGCAAGTACGAGAACTATGACGCCTACGCCGCCAGCCTGGGCAAATGGAGACTCGACCGCGCCGCGCGGGAGAACGCAGCCCTGGACGTCGGTTCGGAGCTGTACCACGGGACCACCCTGGCCGCGGCCCGGATCGTGCGCGACAGCCGCCTGGAGCCGGCGAGGCCGAGCTTCCGCGGCGGCGCGTGGGACGCCTCGCGCGACGGCTTCCTCAGCATGGCCACGCGACTGACCGGAGCCACCCCCGGCGTCATCCTCAAGATGACGCTCGAAGCGGACGACGTCGACGACTTCGCGTTCAAACAGGTCGGTATCACCGAGGTCGTGACCAGGTTCGCCATCCTGCCCGAGCGGCTGTCCTGGGCCCTGCCCGTCAAGGGGAAGAGGACGACGGAGCTGGACTGGAAGCCGCTGAGCGAGCTCGTCTAGGCTGGCGTCCCACCCGCCCCAACCCGATGAGGATCAGCCCATGCCCGCAGACACCAGGATCCGCCTCATCGAGCCCGCCGACGCCGCCGCGATCGCCGCGCACCGGGCGCGAGACGCCGAGGCCTTCCGTCCGTGGGAACCCGCCCAGCCGCCGGAGTTCTTCACGAAGGAGGGGCAGGAGGAGCGGATCGACGGGCTACTGGCCGGGCACCGGGCCGGCACGGCCTGGCCGGGCGTCGTGCTCGCCGGCGGCGAGGTCATCGGGCAGGTCACCGTCGGCGGCATCCTGCCACAGCCGCATCTGCGGCGCGGCTCGGTCGGCTACTGGATCGGGAGCAGCGCGCAGAGCCAGGGCCACGCCGGACGGGCCGTCGGACTCGTCCTGCGGGTGATGACCGAGGAACTCGGACTGCACCGCGCCGAGGCGTCCACCAACCTCGCCAACCTCGCCTCGCAGCGCGTGCTGCGTCGCAACGGATTCAGCCCGTACGGCGTCGCGCACGCGGCGATCCTCCTCGACGGAAGCTGGCACGACGGACTGCTGTGGGAGCGGATCCTCGCCGACTAGGCGTCCGCGACGAACAGAGCGGTGAGCACGCCGAAGACGACCGGGCATCGCGGTCGGGGGCCCGGATGGAGCCCTTCGCGCGAGTCGGCGATCCGCGCCGCCCCAGTCGATCTCGTCAGAAATTGATCCATCCGGACTGAACCCCTCGGCTCGCCCATGTCGTCCTTCTCGTCGACAGACCGTCGAATCCACAAGAGACGATGCGGAGCACCCCTTGTCATTTCGTCCCTCCCTGCTCCTCGCGGGCGCGGGCGCGCTGCTGCTCAGCGGCGTCGCCATACCCGCCACGGAGCAAACAGGCGCCGCCGCACCGGCGGCCTTCACCGCCGAGGAACTCGCGCAGGCCCGTGAGATCACGCTCATCACCGGCGACACCGTCGTCGTCACCGCCGACGGCGAGGTCGGCTTCGTCGCCGGTCCCGGCCGCGGCCACGTCCCGCACGTGAAGTACTACTCCGGCAGCGGCGAGAACCGCGACCAGTACGTCGTTCCCGCCGACGCGCTCGGACCGCTGCGGGAGGGTGTCCTCGACGAGCGGCTGTTCGACATCACCGACCTGCTCGCCGACGGCTTCGCCGACACCGGCGCGCTTCCCGTCATCGTCCGCGACGAGCCCGGCGAGTTCGACACGCTGTCCGCCACCGGCGGCCTGTGGGAGCGCGTCGCCGCCGACCGCGTCGACCGCGTGTGGCTCGACGGTAAAGCGCGCTTCACGCTCGCCGAGTCGGTCCCGCAGATCGGGGCGCCGACGGCCTGGGAGTCGGGCTACACCGGTGAGGGCGTCACCGTCGCGATCATCGACGGCGGGTACGACCCGGCCCACCCCGACCTGGCCGGAAGGGTCAAGGCCGCCAAGGACTTCAGCGGCGAGTCGCCCGAGGCGATCGACGGCTTCGGTCACGGCACCCACGTGGCGTCCACCGTGGCCGGATCCGGCGCCGCCTCGAACGGCAGGTACAAGGGCGTCGCGCCCGGCGCCGACCTGCTGGTCGCCAAGGTCTGTCTCGACGCGGGGGTCTGTGAGGAGAGCGCGATCATCGCCGGCCTGGAGTGGGCCGCCGAGAACGGCGCCTCCGTCGCCAACGTCTCGCTTGGCGGCGGCCCGACCGACGGCACCGACCCGCTGTCCCTCGCCGTCAACGAGATCACCGAGCGGACCGGCATGCTGATCGTCGTGGCCGCCGGAAACGACGGCTGTGTGGGTTGCGTCTCCTCGCCCGGTACGGCCGAGGCCGCGCTGACCGTCGGCAGCGTGACCAAGCAGGACACGCTGTCCGACTTCTCCAGCCAGGGCCCGCGTTTCGGCGACGGCGCCGTCAAGCCCGACATCGCCGGCCCCGGAACCGCCATCACGGCAGCGCGCGCCGCGGGCACGTCCATGGGCGAGCCGGTCGACGACAGCTACACCACCGCCGACGGCACCTCCATGGCCACGCCGCACGTGGCCGGCGCCGCCGCGCTGCTCAAGCAGGCGCACCCCGACTGGACCGCGACCCGCCTCAAGGCGGCGCTGATGGGCTCGTCGAAGGGCCTCGAAGGCCTCAGCGTCTTCGAGCAGGGAGCCGGGCGCGTCGACGTCAGCGACCTGTCGGCCCCGGTCACGGCTGACGGCAGCGTCAGCTTCGGCGCCTTCGGCTACCCCTACACCCAGGACCCCGCCGCGCGGAACGTCACCTACACCAACGACACCGACGCCGCCGTCGAACTGGCGCTGGCCGTCACCGGTGACTCGCGCTTTACTGTGGACAGCCCCAAGGTGACGGTACCGGCGCATAGGAGCGCGACGGTCGGCGTATCGGCGAAGGTCGTCGGCGGAGCCGCCGGCAACTACGGCGCCTACCTCACCGCCACCGCCGACGGCGTGTCGGTCCGCACCGCCCTGGGCGTCGTCCTGGAGCCCGAGGTCTACGACCTGAACATCGACGTCACCACCCGCGACGGCGGACCGGTCGCCGACGACGAGTGGGGCGCCTTCGTCATCGTCTACGGCCTCGACGCGGCGTCCTTCGACGTCGTCGGCATCGACGCCGAGGGCAAGGGTTCCGTCCGGCTGGCTCCCGGCCGCTACCAGATCAGCGGCAGCGTCAAGGAAGCAGGCGACTCGCCGTCGATGACGGCTTTCGCCGAGGAGGTCACCGTCGCAGGAGGCGACGCCACCAGCACGCCCGACCTGCGCACCGGACAGCTCGTCGACGAGGACCTCGACGCCGACGACGCCGTGCTCTTCGGCACCATGAACGAGATCCAGGCGGTCGATGCCGACGGACGGCACCTCTACGCCTTCAACCAGCTGGCCGCGAACGGTTCGCGGACGTACTCGATCCCCAGCGCCGGTCTGAGCACCGGGTTCAACGTCCTGCACGGGGTGACCTACGGCAGCCCGAAGGGCGCGAAGAACGCCTACTCCTACTCCCTGAGCTTCTCCGTTCAGGGCGAACTGCCCGGGCGGACCACGTTCACCGTCGGCAACGCCGAGCTGGCCAGGGACGACGCCGTCTACCACTCCCAGGGCGTCGCCTTCAGCGGCGAGCGGGTCGACTACCCGATGAGCGCGGGCTTCTACTCGATCGAGGGCCCGGCCGCGCCCGTGCCCGGCCGCCGCACCGAGTACTTCACGCCGGGCGACTACATGGCCACCCTGAAGATCGGCGAGGCCGAGAACCGATACGAGTTCATCCAGTACGACAGTGTCAAGACGGCGGGCGGCCGCAAGGACGTCGTGTGGGGTCAGGCGCCGCTCGGTGTCGGCATGCACAGCAACCACCGGTCCGACGGGGAGATCTACTTCGGTCCGGAGATGTACGAGGACTCCGGCGCCGACACACTGCTGACCGACCACAAGAGCGGCACCGTCACCGGGACGGCGTCCCTCACCTTCAACGG
This sequence comes from Phytomonospora endophytica, assembly GCF_014202425.1. Taxonomy (GTDB): domain Bacteria; phylum Actinomycetota; class Actinomycetes; order Mycobacteriales; family Micromonosporaceae; genus Phytomonospora; species Phytomonospora endophytica. The sequence goes on from NZ_JACHGT010000010.1 coordinate 183,252, forward strand.
TGAGAAGGTCCCGCTGGAGACGATGACTCCCTGCTGGCAGGCCGCGACGTTGCCCGCCGACGCGTCCGGGACCCTCGTGTTCACCTGCGACACGGAGCGCGTCAACGAGTACTCGATACTCGGGACCGCCTCCAGCGCGAAGTGGACCGTTCACACCAAGCCCGGCGAGCCCGGTGCGCTTCCCATGGTCAACGTCCGGCTGGGCTCGGCGTGCGTGGTCAACGGCTACGCCCCCGCCGGCAAGCGCCAGGACCTGACCCTGGACGTGGTCCGCAGCGGCGCCACCGCGCCGCTGGGCACCAGGAAGCTCACCTTCGAGGTGTCCTACGACGACGGCAAGACGTGGAAGACGGTGACGGTCAAGCGCACCGGCGACCACGCCGTCGCCTCCCTGTGGCACCCCAAGGGCGCGAAGTTCGTGTCCACCCGTCTCACCGCCGTGGACGGCGACGGCAACGCCGTCACGCAGTCCACGACACGGTCGTGGGCGTTGAAGTAGCGAGTTCGAGCAGACCGAGAGCCCGCCGGGTCGCCTGACCCGGCGGGCTTTTTCTTGCTCATTGTTAACACCCGTAAGTTTCCGCAGGTCAGAAACGAACACGATCCGCTCGCCGTCGGGGTGTACGTCGGTGGGGAGCGCCTCGCCTACATCCCCAAGGATCACGCCCGGAAGCTACAGCCACGCATCCTCCCCTGCACGTCGCGCGGGGTGGCCGTGACGGTCCCTGTAGCCGTGTCGCGCGTGAAGGACGGGGGTACATGCGGGGTCCATGTCGTGATGGACGAACCGGCGTGACTCGTCCCGGTGAACGCGCCCCCGGGCGTGCCGTACCGGGTCCTCGACGCGGGGGCACTCGACGTGCACCGTCAGCCGGGCGGTGGGTTCTCCACATATGGGGCCCTCGCCGTCGAAGGCGAGCGCGTCGCGGTCCTGGTTGACGGGCGCCGGGCCGGTGTTCTCGGCGCTGCGGCCGGTGAGGGCTTCCGGGCGGCTGTCGCGGACGTGGGCGAGAACAAAACAAAAAACCGCCCCCGCCGAGGTCCGGTGAAGGACTCGCGGCGTGGGCGTTGTCGCACGTGGGGCGGATACTCGGAAGGGTGCGGGCGTCACCTCCTTACGGGCACTAGGAGGGGCGCGCTACTCATCGCGGGACGTGGGTGTAGGTCGGCGCCGTCGAGCGGCCGAGAAGTACACCCACGATGGGACAGCGTGTTTCGAGGGCGCGGACCAGACCGTAATAGATCGCGCGAGCGGTCGCGGTAGTGGAGGACTTCACCGGGGAGGCCCCCCTTCGTTCGGGCGATACACCAGTGGTCCGCCCGGTGGTTACGCTCGCGCCATGGTCGAACGGTGGGACTGGTTCGCGGTGGCGTGCGGCGTAGTCATGATCGGAGTCGGGGGATGGTTCTTCCTCGATACCGCCGAGCCGTACGCGGCGATCACCGCGGCCATCGGCATGTTCATAGCCGCGTCGGGGGTGTGGACGGCTTGGAACCGTCGTTAGCCGACTTCGGTTAGCTGAACGCTCGCGTTGACCGTGCCGATGTAGGGAACCCACCTGGACCACGCGGTGATCACGACTTGCGGGACACCGGCACCCGGACGCCACACCGGGAGTGCCGTGCCGTAGCCCATGGAGAGCGCGTCGAGGTTGGCCACGGTCGGGTCGGTGGCGGTGGTGGTGTCGGCGACCAGGCACGGCCACAGCCACGCCGCTCCGTCGGTCCGGGCCGGCGGGCGCTTGGGAGTCTTCGTTGCGGTCGACTTGCGGGCACGGGCGTGTGTCTTCGTTGCCATGAGGGGGCTGTTTCCTAGCTCGAATACCTATACCACCCACAGGTGTGGCCAGGAAGATCAAACCTCTTTCGTGTCAGGGCCGCTAGTCCTCCTGCGGAGGCACGACGCGGTAGCGCGGGTTGTCACCGTGCCGCAAGACCGAGTACACCGCGTTCTCCGGCGCGAAGTCGTCTCTCCCGACCCGGTCGAGGGTGTCGTCGAGCCACCGCGAATACCAGGTGCCGAAGTCGACCTCCAGGCAGTACATGCCGCTGCCGCCGACGACGCAGTCGACCCAGAGCGAACCCCGGCGCGGCCCGCGCAGCACGAGGAAGTACCAGTCGCCGCAGCCGTACTCGGCGATCGGGAGACGGCCATTGCACCACGGCTCGCCGAGGTACTCCTCCTTGAGCCGTTCGAAACCGGCCTCGTACTCCGGGTCGGACTCCAGGAGGGCGGCGTGCTCCTCCCAGTCCTCAGGGCCGTCGAGCAGCTCGGTGAAGTCGACGTCGCCGGTGAGCGGACTGTCCGCGCCGAGCACCTCGGCGCCCCAGCCGTCGGTGATCCACGCGAGGGCGTCGGCCAGCGGAGTGATGCCGTAATACGGGCCCGCACCGCCGTCGCCGACCGTGGTCAGGAAGGCGCGGTAGTGCTCCGGCAGCCGTACACCGGCCAGCTCCTCGACGCGTGCGAGCAGTGCCGGATCCACCGGGCCGCCGGTGGTGTGGCCGTGTGTCGACGACCCGAAGACCGACCGCCCGGTGTCGGCCTCGCGCAGCTCGGCGAGCCGGGCCGCGATCGCCGCCATGTCCTCCATCCCGCGATCCTAGGGTGGCGATACGACACGGATCAGGCCCACACAACCCGCACCGAAGGTGTGTGGCCGCCGCCCATGGGAGTCGGCGCGGGCGGCCCATAGATTCGCGGACATGAGCAGTCCGCGCGCGCAGGCGCCCACTTTGGACGGACGGACCGCGCTGGTCACCGGTGGCGGCGGCGGGATCGGCCGTGCCTGCGCGCTGCGCCTCGCCGAAGCGGGCGCGAAGGTCATCGTGGTCGACGTCGACGCCGCCGCGGCCGCCGCGGTGGCCGCCGAGACCGGGGGAGAGGCCGTCGTCGCCGACCTCGCCGAAGCGGCCGCGACCGTACCGTCCGATGTGGACATCATCGTCAACAACGCCGGAATCCAGCACGTCGCGCCGATCGAGGACTTCCCCCCGGAGGTCTTCGCTCGTATTCTGCGCCTCATGGTCGAAGCCCCGTTCCGCCTGGTGCGCGCGGCCCTGCCGGGCATGTACGCGCGCGGCTGGGGCCGTGTGATCAACGTGTCCTCCGTGCACGGCCGCCGCGCCTCGGCCTACAAATCGGCCTACGTCGCCGCCAAACACGCCCTCGAAGGCCTGTCGAAGGTCATCGCCCTCGAAGGCGCCGAACACGGCGTGACCTCCAACTGCGTCAACCCCGGCTACGTCCGCACACCCCTGGTGGAGAAGCAGATCGCCGCGCAGGCCGAAGCCCACGGCATCAGCCCCGACCGCGTCGTCACCGACATCATGCTCGCGCCCTCGGCGATCAAACGACTCGCCGAACCCACCGAGGTCGCCGAGGCCGTCGCCTACCTCTGCAGCCCGGCGGCGTCCTTCATCACCGGCTCCTCGCTCATGATCGACGGCGGCTGGACCGCGCATTGACCCCCGTCCCCGGCGCCGCCGAGTACCTCGAACTGCTCGCCCGCGAGGCCTCCGCCGTCGAGTTCGAGGGCCCGGTCCTCGCCGCGCGCGCCGCCGGTGCCTCGGCCGAGGCCCTCGAAGAACTGGAGAACGCCAAACTCGTCGCCCTGCGCGTCCGCGCCGCCCTCGCCCGCCGCGCGCGCCGCGGGGCCGAACTCTCCGCCCTCTTCCAGACCGCCGGTGACCTCGCCGAACTCCGCGACCTCGACGCCGTCCTCGACGCGATCGTCAGCCGCGCCCGTCAGCTCCTCGGCACCGACGTCGCCTACATGACCCTCTACGACGAGGACCGCGACGACAACTACATGCGCGTCACCGACGGCTCGGCCTCGGCGAACTTCCAGAAGCTCCGCCTCCCCATGGGCGCCGGCCTCGGCGGTCTCGTCGCCCAGAGCGCCACCCCCTACGCCACCGCCGACTACTTCGCCGACGAGCGCTTCGACCACCTCCGCACCATCAACGACGCCGTCCACGAAGAAGGCCTCGTCGCCATCCTCGGCGTCCCCCTGCGCCTCGGCTCCCGCGTCATCGGCGTCCTCTTCGCCGCCGACCGCAGCGCCCGCCCCTTCGTACAGGAGGAGGTCGCGCTGCTCGGCTCCTTCGCCGCGCACGCCGCCGTCGCCATCGACAACGCCCGCCTCCTCGAAGGCACCCGCGCCGCCCTCGACGAACTCAGCGCCGCCAACAAGGTCGTCCGCGCCCACAGCAACGCCGTCGAACGCGCCGCCCTCGCCCACGACCGGATGATGGACCTCGTCCTGCGCGGCGGGGGAGTCGCCGACGTCGCCGCCATGGTCACCGAGGTGATCGGCGGATCCCTGCTCGTCCTCGACTCCACCGACCGTCCACTGGAGACCGTCGGTGCCGTCGGCGACCTCGAATCCGGCGTCTTCGACACCGCCCGCACCGCCCGCGCCCTCGGCCGCAGCGTTCGCCGCGGCGAACTCACCATCGCCTCCGTCGACGTCGGCGCCGAAACCCTCTGCACTCTCGTCCTGCGCACCGCCGAGGACGTCTCCGACACCGACCAGCGCATCCTCGAACGCGCCGCCCTCGTCACCGCCCTGCTGCTCCTCGAACGCCGCAGCGTCGCCGAGGCCGAAGACCGCTTCCGCGGTGAACTCCTCGACGACCTCATCTCCCGCGAGATCACCGACGCCGCCGCCCTCCGCGAACGCGGACGCCGCCTCGGCGTCGACCTCGACCGCCCGCACGTCCTCGTCGTCGCCCGGCACGACGGCCCCCGCGAACGCGTCGGCTTCTGGGCCTCGGCCCAGGCCACCGCCGAACGCGGACTCGCCACCGCCGGCAGCACCCAGGTCGCCCTCCTCCTACCCGGAGAAGACCCCGGCAAGGCCGCCCGCCGCGTCGCCGCCGAACTGTCCGCCGTGCTCGGCCGCCCCGCCACGGCTGGCGCGTGCGGCCCCATCACGGCGCTGGCCGACGTGGCCTCGGCGCATCGGGAGGCGCAGCGCTGCGCCGACACCCTCGTCGCGCTCGGGCGCACCGGCCACGGTGCCGGTGCGGCCGATCTGGGTTTCGTCGGGCTGCTCATCGGCGACCACCGCGACGTCGACGCGTTCCTCGACAGCACGATCGGGCCGGTCGTCGCCTACGACGGCCGTCGTGGCACCGACCTCGTGCACACCGTCGACGTCTACTTCGGACACGGCGGCTCTCCGGCGCGGACCGCGCAGACCCTGCACATCCACGTCAACACCGTGGCGCAGCGCCTCGAACGCGTCGGACGGCTCCTCGGTGAGGACTGGCAGTCGCCGGAGCGCGCGCTGGAGATCCAGCTCGCGCTCCGACTGCATCGGCTACGCCGAACCTGAGGGGACCGGTTCCTCGGCGGCCGGGGCCTTCGCCTTGGCCCGGGCCTCGGCGCGCCGCGCCGCGCGCCGGGCGAGCAGGTCGACGACCGTTCCCCACATGCCGCGCCGGAACAGCAGCACGATGAGGATGAGCACGCCGCCGGTCACCAGGTCGATGCCGTCGAAGCCCGCCGTGGACAGGAAGTCGTTGAGCTGCACCATGATCAGCGAGCCGAGCCCGGGGCCCCACAGGGTGCCGATCCCGCCGAGCACGACCATGATCACGACCTTGCCGGAGGTCGTCCAGTTGACCTCCTGGAGCGAGGCGAAGCCATGCGAGATCGCGTAGAGCCCGCCGGCGAGACCCGAGAGGCCCGCCGAGAGCACGAAGGCGAGCAGCTTGTAGCGGTCCACGGGGTAGCCCAGCGCACGCGCGCGGGCGGGGTTGTCACGGATGGCGGTCAGGACGCGCCCGAAGGGTGAACGCACGATCCGCCAGGCCGCCCAGAGTCCCACCAGGACCAGTGGCAGGCCGTAGTAGTAGAAGAAGAAGGGGTCGGACAGGTCGAGGCCGAACAGTTCGCGCGGGATGCCCTGGAGGCCGTTCTCGCCGCCGGTGAGGCCGCTCCACTGGTTGGCCAGGAAGTAGACCATCTGCGCGAAGGCGAGGGTGACCATCGCGAAGTAGATACCGGTCCGGCGCACCGACAGGAAGCCGATCGGCACGGCCAGGACCGCGGCGGCCAGCGCGGCGCCGAGCACGGCCAGTGGGAACGGCAGCGAGTAGTGAATGGCCAAAAGCCCGGCGGCGTAGGCGGCGGTGCCCCAGAAGGCCGCGTGCCCGAAGGAGAGCAGTCCGGTGAAGCCGAGCAGCACGTCGAGGGCGACGGCGAACAGGGCCCAGCACAAGACGTCCATCGCGACCGGCGGATAGATCAGCCAGGGCAGTGCCAGGACGGTGATGAGTCCGGCGGCGAGCAGGACGGGCCGCCCGGCAAGGCGGGACAGGATCATGTGAAGGCCTCCTCGCGGCCGAAGAGCCCGGCGGGGCGCCAGAGCAGGACCGCGGCCATGAGGATGAACACGATCGTCTGGGAGAGTGTGGGGACGTACAGGTTGGCCAGCGCGGTGATCAGGCCGATGGCGAAACCGGCGGTGACCGAACCGAAGATCGAGCCCAGTCCGCCGATGACGACGACGGCGAACACGGTGATGATCAGGTCGCCGCCCATCAGCGGGTTTACCGCCCGCATCGGTGCGGCCAGGACACCGGCGAAACCGGCGAGGGCGACGCCGAAACCGAACATCGGCGCGACATAGCGGCCGACGTCGATGCCGAGGGCGCGGGTGAGTTCGGGTCGTTCGGTGGCGGCCCGGACGATCACGCCGAGCCGGGTCTTCGACAGGACCAGCCACACCGCGAGGCACACCACCAGGGAGATGCCCAGGACCATGACCTGGTAGGCGGGGTAGGTGAACAGTCCGAAGTCCACGGTCGCGGTCAGCGGCGAGGTGTAGGGCTGCGACTGGACGCCGTACTCGCGGCGCACCAGGTCTTGGAGCAGCAGCGCCAGCCCGAAGGTGAGCAGGAAGTTGTACAGCGGGTCGAGCGCCGACAGCCGCCGGATCAGGACGCGTTCGACGAGGGCGCCGAACAGGCCGAGCGCGACCGGCACGGCGGCCAGCGCGACCCAGTAGTTCACGCCCCATTCGGTGAGCAGCAGGTAGGCGCCGAAGGCGCCGAGCATGTAGAAGGCGCCGTGGGCGAAGTTGACGACCCCGAGCATCCCGAAGATGACCGCGAGGCCGAGGGCGAGCATCGCCAGGAACGAGCCGCTGACGAGTCCGTTGAAGATGTGTTGCACCGTCACTCCTTCACCGCCGGGCGGCCCGGTGCGGGCCGCCCGGCGGTCGCGGGTCAGAACTGGCAGCCGCTCTCGGCGGCGGGTCGGAAGGCCTCGGCGGCGGGGATCGTCTCGACGATCTCCTCGTAGTCCCAGTCCTCGGTGACCTGGTCGGGGGACTTGACCTTCGCCAGGTAGGAGTCGTGGATCATCCGGTGGTCCTCGGCGCGGACCTGGCCGTTGGCGGCGAAGACGTCGTTGAAGGCGAAGCCTTCGAGGGCCTTGACGACGTCGTCGGCGTTGTCGGTGCCGGCACGCTGCGCGGCCTCCAGGTACTGCAGGGCCGCGGAGTAGTTACCCGCGTGGGCGAAGCTGGGCCGCGTGCCGGTCTTGGCCTGGAAGCGGTCGGCCCAGGCGCGGTTGTCGGCGTCGGCGTTCCAGTACCAGGCGTCGGTGAAGGTCGTGCCCGCGAAGGCCTCGACGCCCAGCGAGTGGATGTCGGTGATGAACATCAGCCCGACCGAAAGGTCGACGCCCTTCTCCCGCAGCCCGAACTCGTTGTACTGCTTGACGAGGTTGACCAGGTCGCCACCGGCGTGCATGGTGCCGATCACCGAGGGCGTCGGCGACAGCGTCGGGGCCTTCAGCAGGAAGGTGGAGAAGTCGTCGTTGGGGAACGGCGTCGGGTCGGCGGTGATGACCTGCCCGCCGGTCTTCTGGATCGCCTCGGTGAAGCTCTTCTGCATGTCCTGACCGAAGGCGTAATCGGGATAGACGATGTACCAGTCCTTCGCGCCGGCCTCCGTCACGCTCGTGCCCGTTCCGTTGGCGAGCATGTAGGTGTCGTAGGCCCAGTGGAAGGTGTACTTGTTGCACTTGGCACCGGTCAGCTCGGTGGTCGCGGCCGTGACGTTGATGTGCAGCTTCTTCTTCGCGGCGGCCTGCCCGGCCACGGCGAGGGCCGCGCTGGAGGTCGGGACGTCGAGGATGACGTCGGCCTTCTGCCGGTCGTAGAGCTCCTGGGCCTTGGTGTTGGCCACGTCGGGCTTGTTCTGGTGGTCGGCGGTGACGACCTCGATGTTCTTGGTGATCGCGTCGTCGCCGTACTTGGCCTTGAAGTCCTCCACGGCCATCTCGACCGCGGTGACCGAGTTCTTCCCCGACAGTTCGGAGTAGACGCCGGACTGGTCGTTGAGCACGCCGAGCACGATCTTGTCGTCGGTGATCTTTCCGCCGCCGCCACCGGGTCCGCCGCCGCAGGCGGCGACGGTGGTGGTGAGCGCGGCGGCGATGGCCACGGCGGTCAGCACGCGCCTTCTCATGAGGGTCTCCTTCTAGATGCCGAGGTAGTCGAGCAGTTCGTGTTCGCGGGAGCGGACCTGGTCGTTGTCGAGCCGGTCGACGACCCGCCCTTCGGCCAGCAGGTAGTGGCGGTCGGCGACGGTCGCGGCGAAGTGCACGTTCTGTTCGATGAGCAGGACGGTGACGCCGGCCTCCTTGACCTCGCGGAGAATCTCGCCGATGCGCGCGACGAACAGCGGCGACAGGCCTTCGGTCGGCTCGTCGCACAGCAGCAGCCGCGCGCCCATGCGCAGGACACGGGCGATGGCGAGCATCTGCTGTTCGCCGCCGGAGAGCCGGGTTCCGGCCGAGCCGCGCCGGTCGGCGAGGTTGGGAAAGGTCTCGTAGACGCGTTCCAGCGGCCACGGGTTCGGGCCGACCGCGCGGGGCAGCAGCAGGTGCTCCTGGACGGTCAGGGAGGCGTACATGCCGCGGTCGTCGGGGACGTAGCCGAGGCCGCGCCGGGTGCGCTGGTGCGGGGCGAGCCGGTCGACGGGCTTCCCGTCCAGCGAAACCGTTCCGGTGGTCTTCGGGTGCAGGCCCATGATCGAGCGCAGGAGCGTGGACTTGCCCGCGCCGTTGCGGCCCACGATGGTGACGACCTCCCCGGCGGCGACGTCGAGCGACACCTCGTTCAAGGCCCGCGCCTGCCCGTACCAGGCCGACAGGTTCTCAACGCTCAACATCGGCGTCTCCCAGGTATGCGGCCACGACCCGCGGGTCGCGCCGGATCTCGGCGTAGGGGCCTTCGGCGAGCACCTGTCCGTGTTTGAGGACGGTGACGGTGTCGGCCAGGGAACCGACGACGTTCATGTTGTGCTCGACGAGGACGACCGTGCGGCCTTCGCGGACGCGGGCGATCAGCTCGACGGTCCGGTCGACGTCCTCGGCGCCCATGCCGGCGGTCGGTTCGTCGAGGAGCAGGACGCGGGGTTCGAGGGCGAGCGCGAGGGCCAGTTCGAGGGCACGGCGGCGGCCGTAGGCGAGGGCGTCGCTGGTGGTGTCGGCCAGACCGGCGAGACCGACCTCGTCGAGGAGTTCCAGGGCACGCGGGCTGAAGCGGCGCAGGGCCTTGTCGGAACGCCAGAAGCGCCAGCCGATGGAGGTGCGGGCGGCCAGGGCCAGCTCGACGTGCTCGCGGGCGGTGAGTTTGGCGAAGAGGTTGGTGATCTGGAAGGAGCGGGCCAGGCCGAGCCGCGCGACGCGGTCGGGCGGGAGGCCGGTGATGTCGCGCCCGGCGACGTCGATGGCTCCCGACGTGGGCCGGTGGAAGCCGGTGAGGAGGTGGAAGAGGGTGGTCTTGCCGGCTCCGTTGGGGCCGACGAGGGCGTGGACGCTGCCTTCGGCCACGTCCAGGTCGACGCCGTCGACGGCACGGAAGCCGCCGAAGGCCTTGACCAGCCCGCGGGTGGTGAGGATGGACGCCACCGGCTCGGCTCCTTTGCGCTGGGTGACGGTGGGACCGTGGGGACGCGGTCCACTGCTGCCGTGTGGGTGAACGCTAGGGGAGCCGGTGGGCGGGAGCCATGGCGTGCGGCCACACAAAACCCGCGATATGGCCATGGTCGACGCACATGGGGGCGGCGGGCCGGAGCCGGGGAAGGGCACATGCGCGGGCCGGATGTGGACACGGCGTGCGCAGGGCAGAGAAGAAGCCCGGCTCTACCACTCGATAATCTCTACCGTGTGACGGGTCGGGCTCCACTTACTAATCTAGCGCGATTTTCACGTTTCGTCAAGAGTCGGACACCTTCGGTCACCTCTTTTTCAGGTCATTGAGGCGAAAAGGGGACACTCAAGCCTGATACCAGATGTGGAACTCGTCGAAACTGTGCCGGCCCGGCTTCCCGTCGATCTCCCGCAGCCGCCGCTGGACCTCGATGATGTGCGCGGCCGTCATCGGCAGCGCGGCCTCGTCGGGCTGGTGGTTCCAGCCGATCGGGTAGTCCTCGCCGGGGTCGGTCGACATCTCGATGTGGCAGCCGAGGACGTGCGAGATCTCGTGCGTCTCGCTCCACGCCGCCAGCCGGTCGAAGCTCGCCTGGAAGGCGGCCCAGTCGTCGACGTAGAGGCGGCCCGGGTAGAGCGAGTCGCCGGTCAGGAGCAGGCGTGTGTAGCGGTCGTAGAAGGTCACCGCCGAGGAGTGGTGGCCGGGACTCGGGATGACGTCGACGATCCGCCCGCCGCCGAGGTCGAGCTCGCGCGGCGTGGCCGGCCAGTCGCCGAAGCCGTAGAACGCGGCGACCTCCGGCAACTGCGGACCGACGACCGTCGTGCGCTCCCGGTCGGCGAACTGTCCATCGCCGCTGCGATGGTCACCGTGGCCGTGGGTGTGCACGACCGTCAGGCGATAGTCCTCGCGCGGATGCTTCGCCAGCCAACGCTCGACGTGCTCGTCGACGACCCGCCGCAACGGGAAGTACTCCGGCTCGGCCGTCGCCCCGGTGTCGATGAGGACAGCCGAGGCCGCGCCGAAGAACAGGAACATGAACGGCGCCTCGTAGTTCACCGACATGTTCTGCCGCATGAGGACCGTGTGCTCGTTGAGATGGTGCGACTGGATCTCCGGCGCCGGGTCGTGCTTCGCCGACGGCCATCCGGCATGCCACGTGACGTCAAGGTCGACGACGCCGTCGGTCCCGAAGCGAAGGGGCGACGACGAGGCGGCCGCGGATGCGGGCGAACTGGGGGTGGTCATGGCGACTTCCTTCCCGGGAGACGGGGTGGGTCTCTCCGGGGGATGATCTTGCCGCATCGGAGCGGGGAGGGCGCGACCGGTCAGCCGGTTTCGCCGCCTGCTCGTCGCCGACGGAGCGGCCCCACCACCCCGCCCTACCTCACCCCGTCTCCTCCGCCCCTCCGCGTCGCCGACAGGTAGATCCGGCGCGTCGGGATCTCCTCGGCGTAGGCCTCGCGGGAGGTGAGCCCGTCGACGCGGAAACCGGCCGCCTCGGCCGCCGCGCGCAGGTCCTCCGGTGTGTGCTCAGCCCAGTACACGCGGGCGCCGGTGCCGAGCGGGTCATCGATCTCGCCGTCGGCGGTCCCCTCCTTGGCGACGACGAGGAGCCGCCCGCCGGGCCGGATCGCCACGGCCCAGGCCGCGAGCGTGCCGGGCAGGACCGCGCGGGGCTGGTCGTGCAGCGAGTAGTACGAGACCAGCCCGTCGAAGGGCCCCAGTTCGGCGAGGTCGCGCTGGTCGCGCACCTCGAAGCGGACGCCGGGCCGTTCGATCCGCGCCAGCTCGACGCAGCGCGGTGACAGGTCGACACCGACCACGTCCAGTCCGTGTCGCGCGAGCAGCCCGGCGACGTGCCCGCAGGGCCCGCATCCGGCGTCGCAGACGCGACCGCCTTCGCCGACGAGGCCGGCGAAGGCGGTGAGCGTGTCGCGGTCGAAGGGCTTGCCGGAAAGCTCGTCGCCGAACAACTCCAGGTAGCGGTCGGCGCGGGCGTCCCAGTTGCGGGCGACGTCGGGGGCGGGCGTGATCACCCGCGAATCGTAGAGCCCCCCGTCCCGGCGGTCTCGAAGGCGTGACCCGACTCGATGTCGAGCTGCGTCGTCGACTTGTTCTTGAGCCAGAACACGTACACGGCGAGGGAGATGGCGATCGTGACGGTCACGTAGGCGATGAACTCGGTCAGGTGGTCCTTCTTCATCGCCTGGTAGATCAGCGGTGCCGTGCCGCCGAAGATGGAGTTGGCGACGGCGTAGCCGAGCCCGACGCCGAGCGCGCGGACCGAGGCGGGGAACTGCTCGGCCTTGACCAGCGCGTTGATCGACGTGTACCCGGTCAGGATGATGTACCCGATCGCCAGCAGCCCGAAGGACGCGACCGGATTGGTCGTCTTCGGCAGGAACGTGAGCAGGAAGTACGTGTAGATCACCCCGCCGACGCCGAAGAACACCAGCAGCGGCTTGCGCCCGATCCTGTCGCTGATGAGCCCACCGACCGGCTGGAGCAGCATGAGGAATATCAGGCCGATCAGGTTCACCCACGTCGCCACGACGGCCTCGTCGGTGTAGGCGGTCTTCACGATCGCCGGGGCGTTGACGCTGTAGGTGTAGAACGCCAGCGTGCCGCCCATGGTGATCAGGAAGACCAGCAGCAGCGGCTTCCAGTACGACGTGAACAGGGTCCGCATGGAGCCCGAGTTCCGGTCGGCGCCCGAGCGGATCGCGGCCAGCTTCTCCGGCGGCAGGGACTCGTCCATGGACCGCCGCAGCCAGAAGACCACGATCGCCGCGACGCCGCCGATGGCGAAGGGGATCCGCCAGGCCCAGGATTCGATCTGCTCCTTGTCGAGGAACGCGAACATGATCAGCAGGGTGAACTGGGCGAGCACGTGGCCGCCGACGAGCGTCACGTACTGGAAGGACGAGAAGAAGCCGCGCCGGTTTCGGGTGGCCGCCTCCGACATGTACGTCGCCGAGGTCCCGTACTCGCCGCCGGTGGCGAAGCCCTGCACCAGCCGGCAGACGATGAGGACGACCGCGGCGAAGCCGCCGATGGTCGCCCGCGTGGGCATGACCGCGATGACGAAGGAGGCCAGCGCCATCAGAGACACGCTGAGCACGAGGGCCTTGCGGCGCCCGGAGCGGTCGGCGTAGCGGCCGAAGAACCAGGAGCCGACCGGCCGCATCAGGAAGGTCACGGCGAAGATCGCGTAGACGTAGAGGGTGGAGTTCTCGTCCTCTTCGGCGAAGAACTGGTGCTCGAAGTAGGTCACGAACACCGTGTAGATGTAGACGTCGTACCACTCGACGAGGTTGCCGGAGGAGCCCCGCAGCGTGTTGAGGATGGCGCGGCGGGTACTGGTGACCGTCCCCAGTGGAGCCGATGGGCCGGGCGAACTGCTCGTGGCGTCTGTCATCGATGAACCTCCGGGGTAGTTGATCGCCCCGTATGTTACGCATTGTCGCCGGGGAGGCAAGCCTGCTCGCCGCGAAGGATCTTGCCGGACGCGGCCAGCACCGCGACATCGACACCGGTCGACGTCGCGGCGGCCGCCGGCCGCGGCCTCGGCGCGAGTTCGCCACGGGCGGCCGTCTTCCTGCATAGACTCCTGCGCGTATGTCGATGGAGGGGGATGTCATGCCGAAAGGCAGGACCGTCGGGGTGGTGGCGCTGGTGGTCCTCGCGGCGGGCGCGGTGTGGCTTGGGACCCGCGCCTATGCCTCGGGGAGCACGTGCACGGTCAACGGTGAGTCGGTGACCGGGACGGTGATCGAGGGGACCGGCGGTGACGACCGGGTCGAATGCCCCGAAGGCGTCGGTGAGGGCGTCACCGTCCGGACCGGCGACGGCGACGACACGGTCGTCGCGACCGGTGTCGCGGGCCGGGGCGAGCCGGGTACACCGGCCAACGCGGGTGTGATCGAGACCGGGCCGGGCGAGGACACGGTGACGCTCACCGGCGCGGCGATCGACGCCGACGCCCTGCGCCGGGAACTGCGCAACAGCGCGGGCAACTCCGGGACCGTCGACGTGGGCGGCGGCGACGACACCGTGACGGTCACCGGCGGGTCCGGCGGTGAACCGGACGCGGGCGGGCGCGGTTTCGTCGGCAACACCGGTGCCGTGCTGGGCGGTCCCGGCGACGACGGCGTCGAACTGGTCGGCGGCGCCGGATCGAACGGCGGCGACGGCAACGCGGGCACCGTCGACGGCGGCGACGGCGACGACACGATCCGCGCCAAAGGCGTCGGCGCCTACCCCGACGACCGTGACGGTGACGGCGGTGTCGGCAACACCGGCTCCATCGACGGTGGTCCGGGCGCCGACCGGCTGGTCGCCACCGGCGGCGACGGGTACAGCGGCGGGAACGGCAACGCCGTCCCGGGCGACGACGGCCCCGGGTCCCGCGCGGTCATGCGTGGCGGTGACGGCGACGACGTGGTCATCGCCGTCGGCGGCAACCCCCGGCTCGACGTCGGCCACGCGGGCAACGGCACCGGCGAGCGCGGTGAGCTGCACGGTGACGCCGGTGACGACTCCATCGAGGCCGCGCCGGGTATCGGCGGCCGCGAAGGCGAGGGCAACGCCGACGGCGTGTTCGGCGGTCCCGGCACCGACAGGTGCGATGTCGACGACAACGGCGGCACCGTCGACGGTTGTGAGTAGTTCCGTCCGCTGCCGGGCCCTGCTAATCTCGTCCGATGCCAGACGATGACATAGAGGGCTGTAGTCCCCAGCCGGGTTCGGCCCGGCGAGTCTCGTTCGGACACGGCCACGTCCATGGCCGTGGTTTCCCCACCTTCGCGTGGGGACGGCCCCCGCGCTGCTGTGAAGGAGCGGTTCGGTGGTCTTCGAGAAGTTGCCGCGCGCGTTCGGCGTCGGCGGCCCCGGAGTGAACACGGTCCTCGACCGGGCGCGCATGCGGCCCGGCGACCAGGTCACGGGACAGGTGCACCTTGACGGCGGCGACATCGACGCCGACGTCGAGCCGATCGCGCTGTCCCTCATCACGTGGGCCGAAGGCGGCGAGGTGGTCGAGTTCCACCGCGCCGACGTGTGCGGCCCGTTCCGTCTCGCGGCGGGGGAGCGGCGCTCGATCGCGTTCACCTTCGGCGTGCCCTGGGAGGCGCCCCTGTCCGGCGCCGACGGCCCACTGGTCGGCGTGCGCGCCGGTGAAGGCGACATCGACCCGCTGCACGTGGCGCCGCTGCCCTCGCAGGAGCGTGTCCTGGACGCCTTCACCCGCCTCGGTTTCACGCGCGCGAAGGCCGCCCTCGAACACGGCCGGGTCGGTGGACAGCACCAGGAACTGCCCTTCTTCGCCGAGCTGGGTTTCCGGCCGCCGCCGGGCCACACCGGAGCGGCCGGGGAGGTCGGACTGGCCTTCGTCGCCGACCGGCACCATCTCGCCGTGGTCCTCGCCGCCGACGGCCGCCGCGGTGCGGCGGGCGACTTCGGGCGATGGATCTTCCCGCACGAGACCGCGATCCGCACCGACTGGGAAGGCCTGGTCACCGACTGGCTCGACGAGCTTCCCGAGCGCTTCCCCCGGACGCTCTCGGGCGGTCCGGTGCCCGCCGGGGGCTAGCCTTCGGCGACCGGCCCCAGCCCCACGTGCGCCGCCACGGCCCGCGCGGCGGTGACCGCGTCGACGCCGTCGGTCGCCACGGCGAAATCGGCCGGGGTGGCCTGCGCGGCCCGGTAGCGGTCTTCGAAGAACTCGCCGATCGGCGGCCGGCTGTCGTCGGCGGCCCAGCGCTCGCGCCACGTGGTCTCACC
Organism: Phytomonospora endophytica; assembly: GCF_014202425.1. GTDB lineage: Bacteria > Actinomycetota > Actinomycetes > Mycobacteriales > Micromonosporaceae > Phytomonospora > Phytomonospora endophytica. The sequence continues at coordinate 198,992 of NZ_JACHGT010000010.1, forward strand.
GGCCAGCAGTTGCACCGTGGTGACCTTGACGCCGTCGGGCGCGAGCTCGCGGAGCAGTTCGTGGAAGGAGGTCTCCTGGAAGACCCAGGTGACCAGCAGCAACTCGACACCGGCCATCGCGGCGTTGCCGATCACGGCCCTCAGGTTCGCCTGCACCATGGAGATCATGGCCGCGTCGACCCGCCACGGCTGGTGGCTCCACAGGGCGTCGACATCGACCCACTGCACGAGTTCGCCACCGCCTTCGGCCAGCCGCAGGAACTCTGTGGCGACCGCGGACTTGCCGACGCCGGGCGCACCACCGAGAAGGACCATGCGCATATCCATGCCGACACGATATGAGCCGATCTCCGCGCGCACAACGCCGTTACCGGAAGTGAGGAGGCCTCGCGGAGCGCCGTGACCACGGCACGGTCGGCGGTCTTCGGGCCATCCGGAGTCGAAGACGCAGGTCGGTGGGGGTGCGTCCGCTTTCAGATGGCGAACATGAAAAGGCCCGGCGACAGGCCGCCGGGCCGCACGAACGTATGGTCTACTTCGCCGTGCCGACCGGTACGACGCACATCTCCCAGCGCTTGCCGCGTTTCCCGGCGCTCTCGTTGATGGCCTTGCCGTCGGGGTAGCCGTCACAGGTGCCCATGTCGTAGTCGTAGCTCCCGCGCGAGGTCGCCACGACTTCGTAGACCGCGCCCGGATCACCACACTCGACGATGCTCCAGCCGGTGAAGGTCTCCTCAAGATCCTTCAGGCAGTCACCCCGCTCGGGGTTGCCGCCGTGGATGAAGAAGAAGTAGCCGAAGAGACCGCCGACGAGGATCGCGGTGAAGCCGATCCGCAGCCCCCACCGGGGCTTCTTGCGCGCCGGGACGGGCGCGGGCGGAGGGTAGTGCGGAGCCTGCGGTGGGCCGTAGCCGGCGGGCGGTGGCGGGTAGGCGCCGTACTGCGGCTGCTGCTGGGGGTACTGGGGATAGCCGTGCTGTGGTGGGTAAGTCACGTCGTCCTGCTCGGTCCAAGGGAATGGCTGCTGCGGACCAGAGTCTTATCGACGGCCGTGCCGCCCGCCCCGCCGTCGTGGGACGGCGGCACGATCCCGGGAGACGACGGCGTTCGGCGCGAGCGGTGGTAGCGCCGTTTCGGGTACGGCCGGAAGGCTGAAGTACTCGCTGAGGCACTGCGGATAGGTGTCGATGTAGTGGAAGGTGATGAGGGTGCCGACGTCGACGACGGCGCCCGGTTCGGGGGTCTGCTCGGTGACCACGCAGGTCTCGCCCTGCCAATTCATCTCGGCCTCGGGCTTGGAGTTGTCGAAACCGTGGGCGCGCAGGCGCTCGGCGACCGCGGTCACGGGTACGCCTTTGAGGTCGGGCACCTTCGCGGTGTTCGGGTCCTCGCCGCCTTCGCCCGGTTCGCCGTCGCCGGGATCGGGTTCGGGTTCGGGGCGGTCCTTCTCGGTCCCGTCGTCGCCAGGCGTCTCGCCGGGTGGGCTCGAACCGTCCACTTGCGGTTCGTTCGACTCCTCGCCGGCCGGACCGGGGGACAGCGATGACAGGGGTGGGAGGTGGTAGTCGCGCACAGCGCGGTCGTCGTCGGCCGGCGGGCCCCAGGGGCGCCAGATGATCAGCCCGGCGAGCAGGGCGGCGATGCCCAGGGCCGCGAGGGCCGGGACGAGCCGCCGGGGCGGCTTCGCGGGTGTCTCGCCGTCGGGAAGGGCGGCGGTGTCCCCGCCGATGTCGGGCCGCTCGCGGTTGAGGGCCTCCATGACGGCGACGTAGCTCGGTCGCGGGGGAGCGCCCTTGTCGGGGGTCACGCCGTCGAGGGCTTCGCGGCAGGCGCGGGCGAAGCGTTCGGCGGTGCGCCAGCGGTCGTCGGGGTCTTTGCGCAGGGCCGTCATGACCGCGTCCGACACCGCCGCCGGAATCTCTTCGGGGAGGGGCGGTGGGGTCTGGTTGAGGTGGCCGTTGATGATCGCCGGGACCTTGTCGGAGGCGAAGGGCGTCCTGCCGGTGAGGCACTCGTAGGCGACGATGCCGAGCGAGTAGATGTCGGCGGCCGGCGCGGGGTCCTCGTCGGCGAGGTGTTCGGGCGCGGTGTAGGTGACGGTGCCGATGACCATGCCGGTCTCGGTGAGCCCGGCGTCGCCGAGGGAGCGGGCGATGCCGAAGTCGATGAGCTTCACCGCTCCGTCCTCGGCGATGAGGATGTTGGCCGGCTTGATGTCGCGGTGCACGATCGAGGCGCGGTGGGCGACGTGCAGGCCCTCGGCGGCCTCGGCGATGATCCGCATCGCCTCGGCGAGCGGGAGAGCGCCGTCCCGGCGGAGGATGTCGGCCAGCGACCGGCCGTCGACGAACTCCATCACCAGGTAGGCGCGGACGCCGTCTGCGCCTTCGTCCTCACCGTAGTCGTGGACGGTGGCGATCGAGCGTGTGTTGAGGCCCGCGACGAGCCTCGCCTCGGAGGCGAAGCGGGTCCGGAAGGACGCGTCGGCGGACAGGCCGGGGTGCAGGATCTTGACGGCGACCTCGCGGTCGAGACGGGTGTCGGTGGCGTTCCACACGGTGCCCATACCGCCGCCGGCTATGCGGCTCACCAGGCGGTACCGGCCGCCGACCAGTTCCCCGACAGGCACTCGGCGTTCCCTCCCCGACCTGTTGAAACCCGGCGTGGCCTGCGCGGACACCGGGCCGGGCGTGAAGTGTTGCTCTAGAGATTTTCTCTAGGCTAGCGGTCCCGGGAGGGGACTGTCCACGGGTGCCGAGGGTGGCCTCAGCCCCAGATCGCCGTTCCGGCAAGGGTTCCCAGGCCCGCCGCGGCGAAGCCCGCGACGACGCCCGCCACGACGTTGAGGGAGGCCGAAAGCCTCGCCCCATCGGTGAACAGCCGCACGGTCTCATAGGAGAAGGTCGAGTACGTCGTCAGGGCACCGCACAGGCCCGTACCGAGCAGCGAGGTGACCGAACCCGGCACGGCCCCGGCGAGCGCGCCGGCCGCGAGCAGGCCCAGGACGAAGGAGCCGAGCGTGTTGACGACGAGGGTGCCCCACGGGAAGGCGGCGCCGTACCGGGACGCGACGGCGCGGTCGATGAGGTAGCGCAGGGGCGCGCCGACCATGGCTCCGGCGATGACGAGCAACGGCGTCACGGCAGGCCCCGGAGCAGGCGCCGGGCGAGCGCACCACCGGCGTAGGCGGCGGTGAGGGCCGCGACGACGGTGGCGGCGAGGTAGAGCACGGCGAGGCCGGTCGCGTCGTCGGCGATGAGCCGCCGCACGTCGATCACGTAGGTCGAGAAGGTGGTGAACCCGCCGAGGACGCCGGTGCCGAAGAAGGGCCGGACGAGGCGCCGGTGCGCCCAGAACCGCGCGACGAGGACCATGAGCGCGCCGATGAGCAGGCAGCCGAGGACGTTGGTCGCGAAGGTGGCCCAGGGGAAGCGACCGGTGCCCGGGGGCCACAGGACGAGGAGCCCGTAGCGAGCGAGGGCGCCCAGTCCTCCACCGAGAGAGACCGCGACGATGACCGCCCAGTCGCTCCTCAGGGAGGCGGGTTCGCCGTCACCCCGCACGTTCTCGGACACGGATCACCCCCCCACCGGACTGGTTCGGCCGGCGGCCCGGCCGCCGCGCCGAGGGTAGCGCGAAGGCGGCCACGGCCACCCCGGGTTCCCCGGAGCGCGACGGGCCGTCTTGACCCGGGACGCGCGGCCGTCCACAGTGGAAGGAGGGAGAGCCGAGCGCCACCGCGTGGAAGGCGGGCAAGCATGTCACCACCCACCGCCCCGTACCGCCGCCCCGGCGTGATCACCCGCGACGTGCGGCTGATCTTCGCCGACATCGACACCTTCGACCCCGACCGCTTCGTGGCCCACCTGACCCCCGGCGCCGTCTTCCGTTTCGCCAACGCGCCCGTCATCTCGGGCCGCGCGGAGATCCGGGACGCCGTCGCGGCCTTCTTCGACACGATCGCGGGGCTCACCCACCACGTGCACCACGTGTGGGAGCACGGCGACGTGTCGATCGCCCAGACCGACGTGGAGTATGTGCGCAAGGACGGCGGGACGGTGCTGATCCCGAACGCCGACATCCTGACCTTCGACGGCGACCTCGCGAAGGACTGGCGGATCTACATCGACCTGGCGCCGTTGTACGCGTGACGGGCGGGACCGGCCGCGCGGAACGTCGGCGTGTCGCACGCGACGCCTAGGTTGGGTGAACCGACCACAAGGGAGTCCCGTGACCTCGCTGCGCCTCGTCCCCGCCGTCCGCGTCCTCGCGCACCGCGCGCCCGGCCGCGCCGCCACGGTCCGCCAGGGCGAGCTGCCCCCCGCGAAGATCCGCCCGTGGAGCGAGGCGCCGGATCCCGCCGAGCTCGCCTCCCTCGTGCCGGGGCGGTTCCCGCTCGCCGTCGAGGTTCTCGCCGGCGACGCCGCCGAGGTGAAGGCCCTGCTCGTCGCCGCCTACTCCGCCAAGCCCGACGAGATCGCGCGGGAGGTGCTCGGCCAGATCGCCGTTGAGTTCACCGGGTACCGCGACCTGCTGCGGCTCACCGTCGCCGCCGAGCCCGGCGGCCCGGCGAGCGACGAGGTCCACCTGGTCGCCCGCGCCGAGGACGGCAGCGCATGCTGCTTGTCCTTGACCGCGGCAGACAGGGACGCCCCCACCGTCTCGCCCGCTTACCTCGCCGACGTCGCGGCCGTGCTCGGCGAGTACGTGTGGCTGAGCAACAACGACCGCCTCGACGTCACGGTCGCGACCGAGACCCACGGGCTCGGCACCGCCGAACGTGTCCCGGCCTGGTGGTCCTCGTCGGCGACCTCCGCCCGGCTGCTGACCGAGCTGTGGGACGAGGAACCACCCATCGCGCTCCTCGACGAGGTGACCCTCACCGGCTTCCGCGCGGACTTCACCCGGCACAACCTCGACTACGCTCGCAGCGGCGCCTGGGCCGCCCAGCTCATCGACGACTACGACGTCGACGACGACCCGCAACCCCGCTTCCCCGGCGACCGCCTCGTCGAGCTGCTCACCGCCGAACTCCTCGACGGCGCCGCCGCGCTCGCCGGAGGGCCGGGGCTCGTCTACGGCCTCGGCCTTCCCACCGAAGTCGCGCGAAACGAGGACGGGATCGTCGCCGTCGTGCTCTTCGCCGGCCCCGAACGCGTCACGGCCGTCGCGATCTCGGCGGCGGTGTGAGCCCACACCGAACCGGGCCCCGCCGAAGCGGAGCCCGGTCCCTCTGCTCATCGAGCCGTCGCGACGAATCAGGCCGCGACCGAGGCCAGCAGAACCGTTCCCGAGCAGGCCAGAGCCCCCACGTTCTTCACGGTCAGGTAGAACTCGCGCTCGCTCGACCCGTCAGCGTTGATGCGCTGGAGGTAGTACTCACGCGTGATCTCCAGCTGGCAGGTGCTCGCACCCGCGGCCCCCAGCGGGGACAGACCGGGCACGTACACCAGGTTGAGCGGGTTGGCGTTGTTCCAGTGCCAGGTGCCGGAGGCGCCCGCCGACAGCGTGCCCGTCGACCAGGAGGTCGTCGTGGTCTGGCTGGCCAGCCGGATGTCGGCGGTGCAGGTGATCGTCCCGACGTTCTTGACGGTGAAGTGGAACTCGCGCTCGCCGCCCGGCTGCTGGACGTACCAGGTGCGGGTGACCTCGAACTGGCAGGCCGTGCTGCCGGTCGAACCCAGCGGCGACAGGCCGACCAGGTGCGAGGCGGTCAGCGGGTTGGCGTTGTTCCAGTGCCAGTTCTGCGTGACGCCGGGGCTCACGCCGCCGGTCGACCACGAGGTGAACGCGTTGATCGAGCTCAGCAGGACCTGGGTCCCGCAGGAGATCGAACCGATGTTCTTGATGGTGAAGTGGAACTCGCGTTCCCCACCGGGCTGCTGGATGTACCAGTCGCGGGTGACCTCGAACTGGCACGTCGCCGAGGTGCTCGCGCCGGCCGGCGCGAAGCCGACCTTGTAGGCGGCGGTGAGCGGGTTGGCGTTGTTCCAGTGCCAGCTCTGGGATCCGCCGGCCGCGACCGAACCGGAGTACCAGGAGGCCTGGACGCCGATTCCGCTCGCCTTGGCGTCGACTCCCGCGGCGGACCTCGCGTCGAGCGAAGCCGCGGTGCCGTTGTCGGCGTTGGCGGCGGCCGGCGCGACGAACATGGCCACCATGATGGCCAGGAACAGCGCGAATAACGTCGGTGCTGCTTTGCGCATCTTCTTTTTCCCCTCCAGTGACGGTGTGCCGCTCAATCCCCGCGGCACGGACCGAAGTTATGGCCACCACCGAGCCCGGCGTATCCGGGAAGGACCCCACAGTTGGCCGCGAAGGCTTTGTGGGGTGGGCGATCCGGGCTTCCGGCGGTCACGCAGGGCTACATTGGACGGACATGCCGACAAGGGGAAAGAGGCAGAGATGACCAACGGTGACGCGCGCGTCGAGCACGACGGATCGGGCGGCGGGGGACCCACCAAGCCCGGTGCCGTCGCGCAGGCGGGCGAGGCGCTCGACCCGGCCGGAACCCGGCTGGTGGCCGACGACGGATCGGGCGGCGGGGGACCGACGAAGATCCGCGACACGGCCACCGCGCCGGTCGTACGGCCAGGTGCCGCCGCCCTCGCCGACGACGGCGCCGGCGGCGGTGGACCGACCGGTCCGCACAAGCTCGCCAACGACGGCGCCGGCGGCGGTGGCCCCACGGGCCCCCACAAGCTCGCCAACGACGGTGCGGGCGGCGGTGGACCGACCGGCCCGCACAAGTGACCACGGGGAAACCCGACAGCACGAGACGGTGCCCGCCCCCGGGCGGGCACCGTCGGTGAGTCCTGGGGGAGCGTTGGAGCCTCGAACAGCGCCGGCGGGCGAGCTCGTCGACCGCGACGCCGAACTGTCCACGGTGGACGACGTGCTCGCGACGGGCCGGACCGGCCCGGTGGCGCTCACCGTCACCGGCGAGGCGGGGGTCGGCAAGACGACCGTCTGGCTGGACTGTCTGGCCCGGGCACGCGCCCGCGGGCACCGGGTCCTGTCGTGCCGCGCGGCCGAGTCGGAGGTCCGCCTTTCCTTCGGCGGCCTCGTCGACCTGATGCAGGCCGTCACCGCCGACACCCTCATCCGCCTCCCCGAACCCCAGCGCGACGCCCTCGAATGCGCGTTACTGCGCCGCTCGGCCGGCCCGGCCGTCATCGACCGCCGCGCGGTCTACCTCGGTGTACTCGGCGCGATCCGCGTCCTGGCGAGCGAGTCGCCGGTGGTCATCGCCGTCGACGACGCCCAATGGCTCGACGACGCCAGCGCCGGGGTCCTCGACTACGTCATCCGCAGGCTCTCCGGCGAAGCCATCGCCGTGGTCACCTCGATGCGCTCACCCGGCGAGGACGCCGTGCCCTTCGCCCTCTTCGACGGTGAACGCACACACCGCCTCCACCTCCGGGGCCTCAGCCTCGACGGTCTCCACCGCCTCCTCCGCGCCCGCACCGGCCGCCCGTGGCCGCGCCCGGCGCTGATCCGGCTGCACGAGACCTCCGGCGGCAACCCCTTCTACGCCCTCGAAATCGCCCGCGCGATGGACCGCGCCGGAACCGGCCGCACCGCCGCCGCCCTCCCGCTCCCGCGCACCCTCGCCGAAGTCGTCGGCGAGCGCATCACCGCACTCGCCGAACCGACCAGGGAAGCCCTCCTCTACGTCGCCGCCATGCCCCGGCCCCAGGTCACCGAACTGGCCGCCGCCCTCGGCGAACACGACGATCCCGCCGACGCCCTCCAAGACGCCGAGGACGCCGGCGTCATCGAGATCCACGGCGGCACCGTCCGCTTCACCCACCCACTGCTCGCCTCGACCGTCTACGCCGACGCCGCCCCCGGCCGCCGACGCCAGGTCCACGCCCGCCTCGCTCAGGCCGCCTTCGACACCGAGGCCGGCGCCTGGCACCTCGCCCTCGCCTCCACCAGGCCCGAGCAGCACATCGCCACCGCCCTCGAAGCCGCCGCCCGCCGCGCGCTGGCCCGCGGCGCCCCCTCATCGGCCGCCGACCTGCTCGAACTCGCCGCCCGCCACGCGTCGGTCGCCGAACGCCCGCGCCTGCTCGCCGCCGCCGCCGAACGGCTGTTCTTCGCCGGGGACGCCGAAGGCGCCCGCCGCCGCTACGAGGACGCCCTCGCCGAGACGCCGCCGGGCGAGGCGCGCGTCCGCATACTCCTCGACCTCGCCCTCGCCGTCTTCTACGAGGAGGGACCGACACAGGCGGTGCCGCTGTGCGACCAGGCGCTCGCCGAGGCCGGTGGCGATGTCACGCTGGCGGCCGTCGCGCACCTGCGCAAGGCCTGGTACAGCCTCAACGACCACGTCGGCCGCGCCCGCAGTGCCCGCAGCGCGGTTGACCTCCTCGAAGGCGGTGACGCGCCGCCGGACCTGCACGCGCTGGCGTTGCTGTCGGCGGCGTGGTTCGCGTTCCACGCCGGGCATGGTTTCGTGCCCGCCGAGGTCGAGCGCGCACGCGCGCTGCTGCCCGCCGACGGCCCGACGCGGGAGGCGAGCATGGCCCGCAACGCCCTGCGCGTCTTCCCCCGCTACCTCGACCCGCTGCGGGCGCGAGCCGACATCGAGGCGGTGCGCGCTGCCGCCGCCGACACCGGCGACGAGTCCTCGGCGATGCAGTCGCTGGTGCACCTGTCGGAGATGGACTGCTGGACCGGCGACTGGCACCGCGCCCGGCGCGAGGCCGCGCGGGCCGTCGAGGCGGCCGAGCAGATCGGGCAGAAACCCTGGCGGCCCTATGCCCGCTACGTCCTCGCCCAGGCCGCCGCGTGCCTCGGCGATCTCGACACCGCCCGGACGCTGGCGCGGGAAGGCCTGCGCACCGCCACCGAGGCCGACGACTCGTGGGTGAGCCTGCATCACCTGGCCGTGCTCGGTTTCATCGCGCTGTCCGAAGGGGACGCCGCCGGGGCGGACCGGCGCCTTACCGCCGCCGAGGAGCTGTGCGCGGAGATCGGCCTTGGAGATCTGGGGATCTGCGACCACTACGGCGACCACGTCGAGGCCGTTACCGTGCTCGGCGACCTGCCGCGCGCGCGGCTCCTCCTCGACCGTCTCGGTGAGCGCGCCCGTCGTGCGCCCCGGCCGTGGATCGAGGCGGTATGGCAGCGGTCGCGGGCGGTCGTGCTCACCGCCGCCGGTGAACTCGATGAGGCGGAGACGGCGGCACGGGCGGCCCTCGACGCGCACCCGGCGTTGCCGATGCCCTTCCTGCGCGCCCGAACCATGCTGGTCCTCGGCCGTCTGCGGCGGCGGGGCAAACGGAAACTCGTCGCGCGCGAGGCCCTCCTGGCCGCACGGGAGGGCTTCGCCGAGCTCGGGGCGGTCGCCTGGATCGCCATGGCCGACGACGAACTCGACCGTCTCGGTCTGCGGCGGGGCACCGAGCACGACCTGACACCGACAGAAGAGCGCATCGCACGGCTGGTCAACGACGGCATGAGCAACCGGGAGGTCGCCGCGGCCCTGTACGTGACGCCCAAGACCGTCGAGGCGCATTTGAGCCGGATCTACCGCAAACTCGGGGTTGGCACGCGCAAGGAGATGGCTGAGGCCATGAGGCGCGAGGAAGCCGAGTAGCGGTGTTTCGACTGGTCGGCGGCGTGGGCTCGCAACATCGCCGCAGGCCGTGAGCATCGCAGCCCTCAGCGCGACTACCACAGTCAAGGCCACACGGGAATGGCCCGGCGTCCGTCGACGCCGGGCCATCGCGTTCACGTGACCATTACCAGGGAATCGCCGGCTGCGGCTCCGGAGCACCCTCGGGGTGCCTGCCCTGATTGGCGTAGAAATCGCCGATCGCGCCGCCCCACGCACGGACGTCCGACCAGGAGAGCGACGCCCGTCCGGCCGCGTACGCCATGGCCTCCGACCCGAAGGACGTCGACTTTCCGGCGGTGAGACCGATGTTGTTGAAGGACGGTGACAGGGTCCCCTGCATGCCGAGGCTGTAGCCCCCGGCCGACAGCTTCCCCTGTCCCTTGATGCTTTCACCGTCGAAGGTGAACCCGGCGTTGGCCTTGGCGCCGCCGATCATCGCACTGGCGTTGAGCTCCACCGTCAGACCGGTTTCCCGGAAGTTCCGTTGCTCGGCGGTCGCCTTCGCCCCGATGCCCGCGCCGATGGTGCCGGTGACGTAGAAGTCCCATTCACCCTTGGCGTTCTTGCCCCAGCCGCCGCCCAGGGTCCAGCCGGCGACACCGACGCTGTACTCGACGGCCTCCCCGGCGGGAACCTTGTCGGCGAGGGCCTTGGCGTAGTCGGTCCAGGTCACACCGGTCGGTATGGCCTGCGGGTCCACGACTTGGGGCGCGGCCGGATCCCAGGGCGTCAGGCCCGGGACGGTGGCGGCCGGATCCCAGGTCGGATCCTCGGACACGGGCGGCATTCCGGCGACGATGGTGCCGTAGGCGGCGATGTCGTCCACGGTCGGACCCCAGGGGGCCAGCGCCGTCGGGTCGGCCGGCGGCGCGACCTGCTCGGGGACGGTGAACTCGCCGAAGTCGAGCACCGTGGCGGCCGGGAGGCCGTCCATGGGCACGGTCGGCTGCTCCTCGACATTGAACTCCGTCGAGACCGGCGCGGGGCCGGACAGCGGGAGATCGGCCATCGTGGAGAACTCGCCCGGGAAGGACGACTCCAGGGAAGCCTGCTCGGGAACCGAAGCGGTCGTGACCTCCGACGCCTGGGCGGCCTCGGCGGCCTCCTCGTCGGCGGCGTCGGCCGACGGGTCGCCGACGGACTGGCCTTCCTGCGAGTCGACCGACTCGGTGCCGAAGGACTCGGTGCCGAAGGACTCCGAGTTCTGCGCGTCGGCCGCGTCTTCCGCGGCGGCGTCGGCGCCGGGATCCCCGACCGACTGGCCCTCCTGTGAGTCCGTCGACTCGGTGTCGTTGGACGCGGTGTCGTTGGTGCCGGGGGACTCGGTGCCGAAGGACTCCGAGTTCTGCGCGTCCGCCGCGTCTTCCGCGGCGGCGTCGGCGCCGGGATCCCCGACCGACTGGCCCTCCTGTGAGTCCGTCGACTCGGTGTCGTTGGACGCGGTGTCATTGGAATTCGAGCCGTAGGACTCGGTGCCGTTGTTTCCCGAACTCTGCGCGTCCGCCGCGTCTTCCGCGGCGGCGTCGGCGCCGGGATCCCCGACCGACTGACCCTCCTGCGAATCCGTCGACTCGGAACCGCTGCCGTCATAGCCCGAGTCCGTGGTGTCTCCGGCGTCGTTGCCACCGAAGTCGGAACCGGCGCTTTCACCGGCACCGGCGTCCGAAACACTCGACTCGGCACCGCTGTCGTCCGCACCGCCGGTGTCGGAACCGCCGCCGTAGTCGCCGGAGTCCGAGGACTCCGACCCTCCATATCCTCCATCGTCCGCATACGCGGACCCCGACGCCAGCAGGCTCGCGAAGAAGGCGCCCAACACCATCGTGGGCACGATCACCGCCAGCCGCCAACGCCGGTGACGCATCACCGTTTTCACCCTTGCCTCCGTTCCCAGGTCCCTTGTGGACTCAGCGCCGGAGCCTAGCCATCCGGATGAGTCCACAGTGGTCTTTCGGCCGAGGCCGCCCGGGGAACGCGCGTATGGATACGCCGTGGATACGCGAGCCGTCCGGCCCGCTCGTTCGGGGTGCGCGACGGCGCTAGAGCCGGTCGAGTTTCCGCCGGATCGCGGCCGCGCCACCTGTCTCCTCGACACGATGGATCCCCAGCGCCCGGGTCAGCGCGTCCCGCGCCAGGTCCCGGTCACCCATCGCCCGGTGTACCTCCGCCAGTCCCTCCAGCGCCCGCGCCAGGAACACCTTCCCGCCGACGGCGGCCGCCAGATCGACCGAGGCCTCGGCGCACTCCAGGGCGCGGGCGTGGTTCCCCATGTGCAGGTGGATCTGACCGAGGCTGTCCCACGTCGCCACGGCGGCGAACTCGTCCTCGTTCAGCTGGATCGCCAGTGCCTCGTCGCAGGCCGCCAGGGCCTCCTCGTGGCGTCCGAGCTGGAGGAGCACCCAGCCGATCCCGTTAAGGCAGTTGGCGACTCCCGCCTTGTTCCCGGCCGCCCGGCCCGCTTCGAGGCCCCGGCGGTTGTGCTCCAGGGCCTCCTCCGGGCGACCCCAGCGGAGCATGGCCCCGCCCAGGTTCCGCTCCAGCTGTCCAAGCGCGTAGTTGTCGCCGAGACCCCGGTACAAAGCGGCGGCGGCCCGGTAGTGCTCCCCGACCTCCGGCGACTGCCCCAGATAGGACAGCGCCCAGCCGCAGAAGCGATGGGCGTATGCCTGGGCGGCCTCGTCCCCCGTGCGTTTCCCTACCTTAAGCGTCAGCCGCGACAGGGCGAGGATCTCCCGCCACCGGTAGTTGCGGCTCAAGGTCCAGGCGATCGACTCCGTCATCGGCCACACATAGGCGTCACGGCCCGTTTCGGCGGCGGCGCGGATCAGGGCCTGGGCGGTGTCGAGGTTGGCGACCTGCCACGACTGCGCGGCCTCCTTGCCGGTGAAGACTTCGCGCGGGACTCCCACGACATCCGGCAGCGCCGGCGACTCCGACGTCCGGCCGGTCCCCACCACTTCGGCGGAGTCGGCCATGGCGTGGGCGTGGTAGGCCAGGAAGCGTTCGAAGGCCGCCGCGCGTTCCCCGGCGTCGCACCCGCGCTCGGCGAGTTCCGAGCCGTACTCCCGCAGGAGGTCGTGCGCGGCGAAGCGATCCGGCGCCGCCTCCCGGAAAAGGTGGGCGGCGGACAGCTCGGTCAGGGCCTCGCGCGCGTTCAGCTCGTCGACTCCGGCCAGTGCGGCGGCCGCCGTGACCGACAGCTTCGACACCGGCAGCAGCCCGAACAGGCGGAACAGGCGGGCCGCGGAGGCGGACAGGGCCGCGTAGGACCAGGAGAACACGCTGCGCAGGTCGGCTTGCGGGTCGTCGTCGGAGAAGCCGTCGAGCCCGGTCCGGGAGATCTCGTCGGCGAGCGCGTGCAGAGAGGTCCCGGTGCGGGTGGAGGCCCTGGCGGCGGCGATCGCGAGGGCGAGGGGCAGGCCCGCGCAGAGTTCGATGAGGCGGCGGACGGCGAGGGGTTCGGCGGCGACGGCGTCGGCGCCGATGCGGGCCGTCAGGAGGTCCGCGGCCTCGGCCGGGGTGAAGGTGTCGAGGCCGATGGGGCGTGCGGCGTCGGTGACGACCAGGCCGGACAGCGTGTTGCGGCTGGTGACGACGGCGACCGAGCCGGCGCCGACCGGGAGCAGCGGGCGGACCTGTGCGGCGTCGCGCGCGTTGTCGAGGAGCACGAGCATCCGCCGTCCATCCACAAGGGACCTGTATTGGGCGGCGCGTTCGTCGAGGCCGTCGGGGATCTTCCGGGGGTCGGCGCCCAGGAGTGTCAGGAGACGCCGTAGCGCCTCGGAGGCGTTCACCGTGGCCGATGCGGGTCCGAAACCGTGCAGGTTCAGGTAGAGCTGGCCGCCCGCGAACGACGAGCGTGCCCGGTGGGCCCACTCGACGGCCAGGGTCGTCTTGCCGACGCCGGCTTGACCGGAGACGACCGCGACGGCGGCGGCGGGCGCCGCCAGGAGCCGGTCCAGGGTGAGGAGGGCGTGCATCCGGCCGGTGAAGTTCTCCAGCTGGCGCGGAAGCTGCGCGGGAACGAGCGGGCCGGCCGCCGCGACCCGGGCGGGCGGAGCCGCGTCGGCTTCGTCGGCGAGCATCCGGCGGTGTAGTTCGGTGAGTGCGTGGCCGGGTTCGATGCGCTTCTCGGCCAGCGTGCGCCGGGTCGTGTCGAACAGCGCGAGCGCCTCGGCGCGCCGGTTCGATCGGTACAGGGCGAGGATGAGCAGGTGGGCGGCGTCCTCCCCGGTCGGGTCGGCGGCGACGAGTCGCCGCAGGTCGCCGATCACCTCAGCGTATGCGCCGAGGGCGAGGCGGGCGCGGGCGTGGAGCAGTTCGGCGGACGTGCGCCGTCGGCCCAGTTCCGTGGCGGCGGCGCGCAGCCGCTCCGTCGTGGCGGCACCGGCGAGCAGGGGCCCGTTCCAGAGCGCGAGGCCCCTCCACGACTCCTCGACCGCCGTGTCGAAGTCGTCCTCTCCAACGGCTACACCCGCCCGCTCGCAACAACGCGCGAAGACGTCGACGTCCAACTCCCCGGCCCCGACCGTCAAGGCGACCCCGTGTTCACCGCTGAGCCGATCCGGCGCGGCACCGGCCTCCTGAAAGGCACGCCGAAGCTGCCACACGTACTTGCGCAGATTCGCCAGCGCCGAAGCGGGCGGATCGTCCCATACGAAAGGGACCACATCGTGATAGGGGAGGGACACGTTGGCGTGCAACAGAAGAGCGGCCAGCACGGCACGCTGCCGCGGACCACCGAGCCGCACGGGCACCGAACCGTCCGGGCCGTCGACGAAGGCGGCCACCGGTCCGAGCAGACGGAACTTCACGGCTCCACTATGGACGACGCGGGGGTTTCGCGCGAAGATCGGATCCTGGGATACCGCGGGGACAGCTGTTTCGCCGTCGCGGCGATGGTGGCGCCGTTGCGGGCGGCGAGAAGAACCTCGCGTTCGCGTGCGGTCAGCGGGTTCGGTCCGGCGGTCATGGATCCGGCGGCGAGGGCGGGGTCGATGACCCGCAGGCCGGTGTGCACGCGACGGATCGCCTCGATGAGGTGGTCGGGTGGGGTGTCCTTGACGACGAACCCGGCGACCTTCGCGGCCTGCGTGCGGGCGCGGTAGCCGGGACGGCCGAGGCCATGAGGCGCGAGGAAGCCGAGTAGCGGTGTTTCGACTGGTCGGCGGCGTAGGCTCGAAGCATCGCCGCAGGGACGCGAAGGGCCGTGATGCCGACCGAGACCAGCGACAACCGTTCCGGCGCCGCCGTGCGGGCGGCGCGACTGGCGATCCACCGGACCGGAGCCGATCCGTCCACCGTGGACGGCGGCTGGTGGCCGCGCTCGCCGGACGCCGCCGAGGAACTGCCCGGGCTCGTGCGCGCGCTGGAACCGCGTTTCGGAACGGTTGGATCGGTCACCCTGAACCGTGCGAAGTGGATCGGCCGCCCCCGCCGGGTGACCGTCGGCGGCCGGACGGTGCCTCTGGAGTGGACGGTGACCCTCGACCCGGCACTCGCCGTCGTCGCCGTCGAGCGCGGACGGCTGGAGATCCTGGTGGTTCCGCCGTCGTGCGACCGCGCGGTCGCCGAACAGGTACTGGGCGACGTGTGGCGGGGGACGAGCCTGCCTCCCGCGGAGATCCTCGCCTGCTGTTGAGCTCCGCTGCTGAACGGGGGCCGCGGACTGCTCCGCGACCCCCTCACCTCGCCGCTAGAGCGTCAGCGTCCAGGTGTCGATCCGGCCCGTGTCGGCCGAGGCGGCGTCTTGCACCTGGAGTTTCCAGGTGCCGTTGGCGGTCTCGCCGGCCAGGTTGACGGTGTAGGTCTGGTTGATGTTGTCGGCGCTGCCGCCGGCCCGGTTGTGCAGGACGTAGGCCGAGCCGTCGGGGGCGATGAGGCTCACGACGAGGTCGCCGATGTAGGTGTGGACGATGTGGACCTCGACGGTCGACGTCGCCGACGGGGCACGCCCGCAACCGGTCACGGCCACCGAACTGGACACCGTGGTGTTGTCCGGGATCGCCACGTCGGTGCCGTTACTGCCGTTGCAGGTGCCCGGTCCGCCGCCGGTCAGGTTGAGCGTCCACGTGTCGAGTGTCCCGGTGTCGGCCGAGGCGGCGTCCTGGACCTGGAGTTTCCAGGTGCCGTTGGCGGTCTCACCGGCCAGGTTGACGGTGTAGGTCTGGTTGATGTTGTCGGCGCTGCCGCCGGCCCGGTTGTGCAGGACGTAGGCCGAGCCGTCGGGCGCGATGAGGCTGACCACCAGGTCACCGATGTAGGTGTGCGCGATGGTCACCGCGACCGTCGAGGCGGCACCGGCGTTGCCCGCGCAGCCCGAGATCGTGATCGAGCTGCTCACGGTCGAGTTGTCCGGGATCGCGACGTCGGTGGCGTTGGTCTGCGTGCACCCGGGCGGGCCGTTGACCGTCAGCGTGAACGACGTCGTCTGCGTGGTCACCGTGCCGGTGCCGGTGATGCCGACCGTGTAGGTGCCCGGCGGCGTCGAGGCCGCCGTGGCGATAGTCAGCGTCGAGGAGGCACCCGAGGTGATCTGGGCCGGGCTGAAGGTGGCGGTGGCTCCGGCGGGGAGACCGGAGGCCGTCAGGTTGACCGTCTGGGCCGCTCCGACCGTCGTCTGCGTCGACACCGTCGCCGTGACCGACTGGCCGGGGTTGACGGTGCCGGAGCCGGGGGCGACGGCGATCGAGAAGTCCTGCGTCGGCGGCTGGATGTTGCCGACGTAGAGCAGCTTGTTCGGCGACCCGGTGCCGGGTCCGGTGACGACGCCGTTGGTGGCGTCGTTGACGAGCTTGTCGCGGACCTGCTGGGGCGTGTACGACGGGTTCGCCGACAGCACCAGCGCGGCCGCGCCGGCGACGTGCGGGGTGGCCATCGACGTGCCGCTGATCGTGTTGGTGGCGGTGTCGGAGGTGTACCAGGCCGAGGTGATCCCGCGGCCGGGCGCGAAGATGTCCAGGCAGGTGCCGATGTTGGAGAAGTCCGACTTGGCGTCGTTGCTGTCGGTTGAGCCGACCGTGATCGCGTTCGGCGTGCTCGCCGGCGAACTCTGGCAGGCGTCGGCGCTGTAGTCGTTGCCGGCGGCCACGGCGAAGCTGACGCCGTCGGCGATGGAGGCGGTGACGGCGTCGTTGGTGGCCTGGTCGAAGCCGCCACCGAGGCTCATGTTGGCCACGGCCGGAGCGCCGGCGGCGTGGTCGCCGGTCACCCAGTCGATGCCCGCGACGACACCGGCGTAGGAGCCGCTGCCGCCGCAGTCGAGGACGCGCACGCCGACGAGGGTGACGCCCTTGGCGACGCCGTGGGCGGTGCCGCCGGTGGTCCCGGCGACGTGGGTGCCGTGGCCGTTGCAGTCGGTGGCGTCGTTGTCGTTGTCGACGGTGTCGCGGCCGGAGACCGCGCGCCCGCCGAAGTCGGCGTGGGTGAAGCGGATGCCGGTGTCGATGATGTACGCCTTCACACCCGACGCGGTGTTCGGGTAGGTGTAGGAGTTGTTCAGCGGCAGGGCGCGCTGGTCGATGCGGTCGAGGCCCCACGAGGGGACCGGTGACTGCGTCCCGGCGAGCGAGACGACGCGGTCGGCCTGCACGTAGGCGACCTGCGGGTCGGCGGCGAGGCGGGCGGCGTCGGCGGCCGACATGGACGCGGCGAAGCCGCGCAGGGCGTTGCGGTAGGTCTCGGTGACCGTGCCGCCGTACTCGGCGGCGAGGTCCTGGGCGGCCGCCCCGACACCGTCGACGGCGGCGCCGTCTTCGAACACGACGATGTAGGAGCCGCTGATGGCGGTCGACTCGCCCGCGTAGAGGACCGTGCCCTCGGTGGGCGCGGCGAAGGCAGGTGTGGTGAACGCGGCGGCCGCGGCGAGGGCGGTGCCGAGCAGGGCGAGGCCGGACCAGCCGCGCCGCATTAATCGGGTGAGACTCATGTTCTTCGCTCCGGGGATGAAGGCGGCGCGACGGGCACGGCGGCCCGGTGGGGTCACCGCGCCGTTCGCGTCGACAGTGGAGTGGAAGGGCCCTAAGGGGCGTGGTGTGCCGGATGAGCCGGGCGGCGGGGACGACACGCGCCTGCCTGAGCGGTTCGAGAGGGTCATGGGCGTCCCCTTCGGCGAACACGGGCACATAACCGGATCGGGCCGGTCCGGGTGGGAACCCGGTGACCGAAACACTGACCGAAAGTCGACGGGGTGTCAATATCTGGGAAAGGGCGGTACCTGTCGGGTTTCTCGCTGCGCTCCCTACCCGGCGTCGTATATCGCGGACGAGGGGCGAGTGCGCGGAAGGTTTCCCGCCGCGCGTTCGGCGATGAGCGCGGCGACGCCGTCGAGGAGGCGCTGGAGGCCGAACTCGAAGTGGTCGCCGATTCCCGGGATCGCGCCGTCGCGGGCGACCGCGCGCAGGGTGGGCAGGCGGTCGAGGTCCACGAAGGACGCGACGGCCTCGGCCTGCGCGGCGGCTCGTTCCGGTGGCGGCTGGGCGGCGACCTCGCGCGCGAGCCCGCGCACATAGCCGTCGACCGACTCCACGACGGCGACCATCTCGTGGGAGTCGAGTCCGGTGCCGGCGAGGGTGGCCAGGGCGGCGTCGTACCAGGCCAGGAGGTTGGGACCGGGCAGTGCCGAGGAGGTCAGCCGCGTGACCCAGGGCGCGGCCCGGTAGAGCTCCCAGTCCGCGCGGGCCCAGGTCTCGACGTTCTGCCGCCAGTCGCCGGTGGCGGCGGGTGGTGGGGCACCGCCGACGAGCGTGTCGAACATCAGCGCCAGTAGCTCCTCACGTCCGGGGACGTGGGTGTAGATGGTGGCGACGCCGACCGAGAGGTGTGCCGCGATCCGCCGCATCGACAGCGCGGCGAGCCCTTCGGCCGCGGCGAGTTCCAGCCCGGCGGCGACGACCTGTTCACGGTCGATGCGCGGGCGTGGGCCCTTGCGCGGCGGGTCGGGCGGCGCCCAGAGGAGCCGGAGGATGCGCAGGTCGCGTTCGGAGTCAGTGGTCGTGGTCATCGTGCCGTCCATTGTCACCCGGGATGGTCCGCGGCCACGACCGTGGCGGCGTGCCGGGCACCGGCTAAGCTTACTCCGAACATCGTTCGGAGTAATGGAGCCCCGTGATGACCCCACCCGCCAGCCCGGACGCGTCGACACGCCGCGAACGGCGCGCGATGTACGCCGCCTCGTTGTTCAACGGCCCCGCCGAGCTGCTCGACTTCGTGCTGCCCCTGTGGGCCGGGTTGACGCTGAACGCGAGCGCGGCCCAGGTCGGGATGCTCATGGCGGTCGAGATGGCGGCCTCGGTGCTGATGCGCCCGCTGGCCGGGGTCCTCGCCGACCGCGTCGAACGCCGCGTCCTCGCCGGGATCGGTGCGCTGGTCTACGCGGTTTCCTGTGTGGGTTACGCCTTGGCGGGGAGCGTCACGGCCGCGGCGGTCGCCGCCGTCCTCGGCGGGCTGGGCGGCGCGGTGTTCTGGGTCGCGCTTCGCGCGATGGTCGCCGAACGTCTGCCACGCGACCCGGCGGTCTTCCCGAAACTGCTGTCCGCCGAGGAGACCGGCTCCTGGATCGCCTTCGTCGCGGCGATGTCGACCCTGTCGATGATCGGCTTCCGCTCGGTGTTCCTGGCCTGCGCGGTGGCCTGCGTCGCCGCCGCCGTCGCGCTGTTCAGTGGCCCCTCGCGCGTCGAGCCGCTCGCGCCGACCGCTCCCGGCGGGATCGCCGCCCTGAGCAGGCGGCTGTGGCCGATGCTGCTGGCGGTGGTCACGACTATGATCGCCGAGGCGGCCGTCGCGCTGCTGCTCCTCCTGCGCCTGCAGCGCGACTTCGATCTCGGCGTGCAGCAGATCGCGCTGGTCTTCCTGCCCGGGGCCATCGCGATCAGCGCCCTGCCGCAGTACCTGCACCGCTTCACGGTCCGCTTCGGGCGCCGGGCGGTCCTGGCCGCGGCCTCGCTGTTGAGCGCCACCTTCGCCGCGTCCCTCGCCTGGGCGCCGAACCCGTGGGTGATCGGCGCGCTGTGGATCCTGGCGGGAGCGGCGTGGGCGGCGGTGATCCCGATCCAGCAGGCCGTCATCGCCGAGGCCTCGGGCGGCGCGCGGGTCGGGCGCGGCATGGGCCTGTACGAGTCGGCCTGCCTGGTCGGCGCGATGCTCGGCGGTCTCGCGGCGGGTCTGCTGTTCGACGGTCCCGGCTGGATCGCGGCCTGCCTGGTCTCGGCGGCCGTGATCGCGTGCGGCGCCGTGCTGATGCCTTTCGCGGTCGGGCGCCTGGGCGTCGCCGACCGTCCCACGCCTCCCGAGCGGGAGCCGGATCTCGTTTGACACGCCCGGCATACGCCGGGTTTGCTGGCCGCATGTCCGAGCTGCGCATCGCGCCGGTCGACGGCGAGACCATGATCGCCGACTGGCACCACGTCCACAACACGATCGTCCCGCCCGCGGCGATGTCGCTCGACGAGGTGCGCGAGCGCGTCACGCGCAACCATCTCGCCGTCGCCCACCTCGGCGACGTGCTGGTCGGCTGCTCGACGGTCCGCCCCCCGGCCGGCGGCGTGGCCACGGTCATCGCGCGGATCCTGCCGGAGTTCCGCCGCCGCGGGCTCGGCACCCGGCTCTACGAGCACGGCCTCGCCCTGGCGAAGGAACTCGGCGCGGAGGCCGTCGAGACGGTCGTGCTGGGCACGAACGCCGACGGCCTGCGCTTCGCCGCCGCGCACGGCTTCACCGAGGTCGAGAGCTACGTGATGCCGGGCGAGACCGAACTCTGGTACACCCTGCGCCTCGCCTGAGCCGCTCACCGGACCGTGGCGTCGGTCCAGGTCACTCCACGCGTGGTCGCCCACTTCCGGATCCGTTCGGCGTGTTCGGCGGCCTCCCGGCGCATCGTGAACGCGCGACCCCACATGCGTTCGCCGGCGTAGTAGACGACGAGGAAGCCCCCGCCCTCGACCTGGCAGATCTGGAGGCTCGGGGCGTCCTCGCCGGCGCCTCCGCGCCACCGTTCGAGCACGATCCACCGTCCCCGGTCGATCGCGATGCGCCTGGCCACGTCCACCCCTCGATCATCCCGCGGCATTGTGCGGTCCGCCGCACTTTCCCGAACATCTGTACGATACGAAAGCCGCGCGGGCGAGATCACCGGGGTCGGCACGCGGTCCGGGGTGTCCCCACGTGGGTGGAATGACCGCCTACCGCCCGCGCGCGAGCACGGCGACCTCGCCGAACGTGGTGACCCGCTCGCACTCCTCGGGCGTCAGCCTGTCCAGCAGCGCCCGCGCCGCCTGCGCCTGCCGGGTGGTCGGCAGCTCCCCGGCGACGACCAGCGGCAGGCTCAGCTCGAAACCGGCCCTGACCCGCGCGTTGTAGCGCCGGCCGCCGCGGGCGACGGCGAACGCCACCCGCACGGCGTGCTCGTTGCCGGGCGGCACGTCGACGCGGTCCACCTCGCGCGCGGCGAAGCGAGCGTCATGATGGAACGCGCAGCGACGGCACGTCACCGGCCCCCTGGCGAGCACCGAACCGCACTCCACGCACTCCAGCCGGTCCAGCGCGGCGTCGACGACCCGCCATTCGTGCTCGGCGGGGTCCTCCACCACCAAGAGCTTCAGCGCCGCCTCCTCCGGCGACCCGGCCTCGACACCCATCTCCGCCAGCAGACGCGCCCACGCCGCCCCGAGCTCCGCCTCAAGCCCGCCGATCGTCTCCGCGAGAAGGACACTGCGCCACGGCCTCACATCGGTCATGCCGCCAGCATGATCCATCTCCACCCGCTGGAGTCCGGGACCTGTCGCCTTCTTGACTCAACCCCGTCCACCCCGCCCCGCCTGCACGAAAATGTGCCGGATGACAGGCCTCGCCACCCCGCGCATCGCGACCCGGGCCGCCGCCATCCCCTTCGGTCTCGGCAAATCCCTGCGCGCCACCGCCGGACCCGACAGCATCGACCTCGCCATCGGCACCCCCGGCTACCCCGAACCGCCCGCCGGGCTCGTCGAGGCCGCCATCGAACGCCTGCGCGCTGGAGACCACCAATACGAGGAGACCTGCGGCTCGCTGCCCGCCCGCGAGCGCCTCGCCACCGAATTCACCGCCCCCACCGACCCCGTCACCGAACTCACCATCACCAACGGCGCCACCGAAGCCCTCGTCGTCGCCCTCCTCACCCTCGTTGAACCCGGCGAAGAGGTCATCGTCTTCGAGCCCTTCTACACCAACTTCCTCTCCGCCATCGCCTTGTGCGGAGGTCGGCCGCGCTTCGTCCGCATGCACCGCCCCTCCTGGAACTTCGACCCCGACGACCTCGCCGCCGCCTTCAACGACAAGACCCGCGCCGTGATCGTCAACTCACCCCACAACCCCACCGGACACGTCTTCGGCCGCGCCGAACTCACCGAACTCGCCGAACTCTGCGCGCGCTGGAACGTCACCCTCATCAGCGACGAGGTCTACGCCCGCTTCGTCTTCGACGGCGCCATGGTCTCCGCGACCGAACTCGACGCGCTCGCCGACCGCTGCGTCGTCCTCGGCAGCCTCTCCAAAAGTCACGCCGTCAGCGGCTGGCGCCTCGGCTACTTCCGCGCACCCGGCCCCCTCACCGCCGCGATCCGGCGCGTCCACGAATCCATCACCGGCGGCACGGTCACACCCATCCAGAACGCGCTCGCCCACGTCGCCGCCGAACTCGGCGGCTGGGACCAGGGCGCACGGATGTCGGAACTGCGCGACCGCTCCCTGACGGCCTTCGAAGGACTCGGGCTCAACTGCTTCACACCCGCCGGAGGCTGCTACTTCCTCGCCGACGTACCGGGTTCGGGCGCCGCCTACGCCGAACGGCTCTTCACCGAGACCGGCGTCATCGTCGCCCCGGGCGAGCTGTTCTACGACGACGCGACGGGGGTTTCCCAGATCCGCGTGGCCTACAACAAGACGCCCGAGACCATCGCCGAGGCCGCCGAACGGTTGAAGGGCTTCCGGGCCTGAAGGGGCCACGGCCGCACGCGTCCGGTATGAGCGTCGTCCTCGTCGGCACGGTGCCGCGAGGCCGCTGCACCCTGGCGCTCGCCGACCGGCGCGGACCGCCCCCGCTCACCGCCCGCCGGACAACTCCTCGATCGGCAGCCGCGGCGCACCCGACTCGGCCGCGGCCGCCTTGCGCTGCTGCGGCAGACGGTGACCGCCCCGCGGACGCAGCGCGACCCCCGAGTCGGCCAGCAACCGGTGCACGAAACCGTATGAGCGCCCCAGCTCGGCGGCCAGCGCGCGGATGCTGCGCCCGGCGATGTAGGCCGCGACAAGGCTTGAGACCAGTACCGTCCGCTGCGCACCCCGCACCTTCTTGTGCTTCTCAAGCTTGATCACACCGGGATGAACGAATCCGGAGCGCAAAGAGTCACGGGACAGTCGATAACGGGATGAAAGTGAAGATTTCCCTCAGTCGCGCTCTGAGACGGCCAGCGGCAGCTCCACCCGGACGCACGTCCCCTCTCCCGGCGCGCCCGTCATCTCGACGGTCCCCTTGTGCGCGGCCACGATCGACGCGACGATCGACAGCCCGAGCCCCGACCCGCCCGTCGCCCGGGAACGCGAGGGGTCGGCGCGGTAGAGCCGGTCGAAGGCCCGCGCGCGGTGTTCGTCGTCGAGTCCGGGCCCGTCGTCTCGCACGCTCAGCATCGCCCGGGTGTCCTCGGCGGCCAGGGTCACCGTGACGGTCGTGCCCGGCGGCGTGTGCTGCCTGGCGTTGGCCAGCAGGTTCGCCGTCACCTGCCGCAGCCTCGCCTCGTCGCCGGTCACCGTCACGGCCGGCGCCACCTCGGCGACGAGTTCGCGTTCGGCGTCGACCGCCCGCGCGTCGTCCACCGAGTCGGCGACGACCCTCGACAGGTCGCAGTCCCCGTAGACCTGCTCGGCCTGCTGGTCGAGCCGCGCCAGCAGCAGCATGTCGTCGACCAGCGCCGCCATCCGCAGGTTCTCCGCGCGGATCCGGCTCATCGCCCGGTCCAGCATCGCCTTCGAGGAGGCGCCGCCCGACTCGTACAGGTCGGCGTAACCGCCGATCGTCGCCAGGGGAGTCCGCAGTTCGTGCGAGGCGTCGGCGACGAAGCGCCGCAGCCGCTCCTGCTGGGTTTCCCGCTCACCGATCGCACGGACGAGCCGCGACACCATCGTGTTGATCGCGGTGGCCAGCCGCGTCAGCTCGTCGAAACGCCCGGAACTCTTGACCACCCGGCGGCTCAGGTCGCCCTCGGCGATCGCGGCGGCGGTGTCGATCATGTTCCCGACCGGCCGCAGCCCCCGCCGCGTGATCCACCAGCTCGCCAGCACGCTCAGCAGCAGAACCCCGGCGACCGTCACCGCCATGGTGGTGATCAGCTGTTCGCGTACGGTGCCGACCTCGGTCATCGGCGCGGCGAGCACGAGGCTGCCGCTCACCGAGGTCTGCTCGCCGGTGGCCGGATCCAGCATGAGCTGGGCGACGCGGCCGACGACGAGCAGGCGGTAGTCGGTCGAGCCGTCCGCGCTGGTGGCGGTCACCGCCTCGCCGTGGGCGGGCATGGGGTCGGGGAGTTCGGGCGGGGGCAGCGGGTCGGTGTAGTACCCGGCGTTGATGACGCCCGCGAGGTTCCCGGCGTCGTCGACGACCAGGACCGCGACGGCCTGGTACGCCGAGGCCGCGGCCGGTGAGGCGATGATCCGCACGTCGCCGACAGGCGCCTTGACGGTGGCGAGCTGCGGCTGGCGCATGTACTCGCGCAGCTGCGCGTCGAGCCGGGCGGTCATCGAGCCGGTGACGGCGCTGATGGCGACCACGCTGATCACCGCGGTCGCCAGGCACAACAGCGCGCCGGTCGAGAGGATGAGTCGTGCCTTGATGGTCATCGCAGGTCAGGGCCTCGGTTCCCGTAGCGCGTACCCGACGCCCCGGACGGTGTGGATCAGGCGCGGCGAGCTGTCGTCGAGCTTGCGCCGCAGGTAGGAGATGTAGGTCTCGACGAGCGAGGTGTCGGTCTCGAAGCGCTGGTCCCACACGCCGAGGAGCAGCTCGGCGCGCGAAAGCACGCGATTGGGGTTTCCCATCAGGTAGCGCAGGAGCTGGAACTCGGTGCGGGACAGGTTCACCTCGCGCCCGCCCCGCCATACCTGGTGGGAGGCGTTGTCGAGGACGACGTCGGCGACGGTGAGCCGGTCACCGCCGGTTTCCCGCGTGGGCATGGTTCGGCGCAGCACCGCCTCGATCCGCAGCCGCAGCTCTTCGAGCCGGAAGGGCTTGGTCAGGTAGTCGTCCCCGCCGGCGAGGAAACCGTCGCGGAGGTCGTCGGGCGCGTCGCGGGCGGTCAGGAAGATGACCGGCGTGGTGTCGGCGACCGCGCGCAGACGGGCGGCGACGGCGAAGCCGTTCAGGTCGGGAATGTTCACGTCG
Source organism: Phytomonospora endophytica (assembly GCF_014202425.1). GTDB lineage: Bacteria > Actinomycetota > Actinomycetes > Mycobacteriales > Micromonosporaceae > Phytomonospora > Phytomonospora endophytica. Next base: position 224,026 of record NZ_JACHGT010000010.1, read on the forward strand.
AGCAGCATCAGGTCCGGGACGAGCTCGCGGACACGGGTCAGCGCCCGCGACCCGGTCTCGGCGAGGTGCACGTCGTAACCGGCGAAGGAGAGCGCGTCGAGGAGCATGTCGGCCAGGAGCCGCTCATCCTCGACCACGAGCAGCCGGGCGGGGCCGCCGTCGGCGCGGCGGGAGGGCGAGAGCGCCCCCGCCGGTGTCGTCGTTGCCATGTCCCTAAGCCTTCCCGGCCTTCATTGGCCTTGGCTGGGGCCTGGTTGGGAGTTCGGTGGGAACCGGCTCCGGATCCTTTGCGCGGCGGCGGACGGCTGCTTTCGTTGGGCGCCTGGCGGGCGGTGGTGTGCCGTGCGCCCCATGTCGGACTCCAATGAGGACAAACCCATGAGTGTGGCCGCACGCGGCATCAGGAACACGTTCAGGAACAAGGTCAGGGGCAGCGCCGTCGTGCTCGTGCTGGCCGTCGTCGTCGGCCTCACGCTGTCGATGCTCGTCGCCAACGAGGCCGTCGCGGCCAGGCTGGCCTCGGTGCGCGAGCAGTTGGACACCACGATCACCGCGATGCCGGCGTTCAGCGAGAACGCCGAGGAGATGAGCCTTCTCAACGCCGAGCAGCTCGAACAGGTCCGCGGGCTCGACCACGTCGCCACCGCGAACGGGACCGTCCAGGGCATGCTCGAACTGCCCAAGACCGAGGAGGAGAAGGCCGGCGGGCCGCGGATCGCGCTCGGCGCGCCGAACGGCGCCAAAGGCACCACGGACCTCGAATCGGCCGTCGACGGCACGAAGATGGGCGCCCCCGAGGGCATGAAGTTCCCCGTCCAGCTCGCCGGTACCGACGGCACGCTCAACGGCAGGGGCGAGGCCCTCGACATTCTCGACGGCACCGCGCTGGCCGCCGGCGACACGCGCGGCGCGGTGATCAGCGACCAGCTCGCCGAGAAGAACGGGCTGGCCGTCGGGGACACCTTCAAGGCCTTCGAGGAGACCTTCACCGTCGTCGGGATCGCCGCCGCCGGCGAGGAGTTCGACGGTGTCGGCGTCGTCATGCTCGCCGCGACCGTGATGGAGCTCGGTGACGTCGACGGCTACAACTCGATCGTCGCCGAGGCCGATGACGTGGACCACCTCGAAGCCGTCAGCGCCGCGATGGGCGAACTGTTCGGGGACACCGTCGAGATCACCTCGGAGTCGGAGTCGGCGCTGTCGGCGACGAAGGGCCTGGAGACCGTCGACCGGATCACCTGGCTCGGTTTTCTGATCTGCCTGCTGTGCGCGGCGGTGATCGTGTTCTTCACGCTGGCGCTGACCGTGCGCGAGCGGCGCAAGGAGGTCGGGGTCCTCAAGGCGATCGGCGGGACCACGCGCGGTGTGATCGCGCAGTTCGGGATCGAGGCCGTGACGCTCGTGCTCGTCGCGACGGTGCTGGGCCTGGGCGTGACGCTGATGACCAGCAATCTCATCGCCGACGTCCTGGTCAGCACGAACACGCCCGCGGCGGAGTCCGGCGCGGACGGCATGGTCGCCGGCGGCGGGCGGGTCGTGAAGATGGCCGGCCCGGGTGGTGAGGAGCCGAAGAGCGCCGCCGACCTCATCGGCGAGGTCACCGCGGGCCTCGGCGGCGACACCCTCGCGCTCGGGGTCTTGAGCGCGCTGGGCATCGCACTGCTGGGCAGTGTCGTGCCGGCCTGGTTGATAGCGCGGGTGCGTCCCGCCGAAGTTCTGCGAGGGGAGTAGGGGAATGCTGCAGGTCAAGGACGTCGTCAAACGCTTCAAGTCCGGCGGGGAGGAGATCGCCGCCGTCGACGGGGTGACCCTGGAGATCCCCGACGCGACCTTCGCCTCGATCGTCGGCAGCAGCGGGAGCGGCAAGAGCACGCTGCTGGCGCTGATGGGCGCGCTGGACGCGCCGACGAGCGGGACGATCCACGTCGGCGGGGTCGACGTCACCGCGCTTTCGCCGGGCAAGCAGGTCGCCTACCGGCGCAGCCGTATCGGTTTCGTGTTCCAGCAGTACAACCTGGTGCCGAACCTGACCGCGCTGGAGAACGTGATGCTCCCGCTGGAGTTCGACGGGGTGAAGGGCGCCGAACGCAAGGACCGGGCGCTGGCACTGCTGCGGCAGGTCGGGCTGTCGGGCGCGAAACTGGGCCGTCTGCCCGGGAAACTGTCCGGCGGTGAGCAGCAGCGCGTGTCGATCGCGCGGGCGCTGGCCAACGGGCCGGAGGTGATCCTCGCCGACGAACCGACCGGCAACCTCGACAGCCGTAACGGGAAACGGATCGTGACCCTGCTGCGCGACCTGGTGGTGGCGAAGAAGACGACCGTCGTGGTGGTGACGCACGACCGCGGGGTCGCCAACCGCGCCGACATCACCTTCTCCATGCGCGACGGCAAGATCGTGCACACCAAGAACCGGGGGGTCTAGACGCGCGGGGTCCGTGTCGGGATCCCCGCGCCCGCGTTCGCCGCCCGGGACCTCGCGGCCGGGCGGCGGACGCGCCACGCGGTCACCATCCCGTAACGATCGGCCGCAGGGTGTTGCCGCAGCTCACGGCACTGATCACACTGGCTCGAATGAGCACCGCCCCCTGGAGCCCCGAACTGGAACTCGACGTGCGCGACGACGGCTGCCGTCTCGCGCTGGTCGGCGTCGCCCACGGCAGCGGCCCGACCCTCCAGGAGGCGGGTAACGACCTCCTCGACAAGCTCTTCGGCATCTCGGTCGCCGTCCGCCGAAGTGCCGGACGGCGTCCTCCGGTTCGCGGCGTGCATCGGCCCGAGGTGTGGCTGTGGCTGTGGCGCACGGGGGACATGGCCTTGCGCGGCGGGGACCTTCGTGAGCACGTCTTCGGGCCGGAAGGGGCCCGGTAGGCAGTCCGCGCGGCACGATCGAACCGATCGGTACGACCCCCTCGCGGCTTAGATCGAACCGCTCGGTACCATCTCTGCGTGCCAGTCGCCAAAGGAACGTCCCTGGACCCCGCCCGTACTCGCGAGGGGATCCTCGCCGCCGCCACCGGCCTGCTCTACCGCCACGGACTCGACGGCGTCGGCGTCAGCGAGCTGTGCCGGGCCGTCGGCGCCTCGAAGGAGACCCTCTACCGCCACTTCGGCTCCAAGGACGGACTGATCGCCGCCGTCCTCGAAGAACGCAGCGCCCGCGTCACGCACTGGATCGCCGAGGCCGCCACGGCCGCCGGACCGCGACCCGCCGACCGCCTCGCCGCCGTCTTCGACGCGCTCGGCGAGTGGTACGCCGAACCGGACTTCCGCGGCTGCGCGATCGTCAACGCCGCCACCCAGCGGCACGCCGACCCGGCGCGCGCGATCGCCGCCACCCACCTCGGCCGCTACCTCACCATGCTCGGCGACATCGCCGCCGACGCCGAAGCCGCCGACCCCGGACTCCTCGCACGCCAGCTGCTGATGCTCCTGGAAGGCGCCACCGTCGTCGCCGACCACCACGACACGGCCACCGCCGCGGCCGACGCCAAGGCCGCCGCGCTGGCACTGCTGGCGACCGCCGCCCCCACCCGAAAGCAGGCCCCATGACCGACGTCCACGGCACCACCGCCCCCGGCTTCGAAGGCGTCGCCGACGCCTTCGCGGCGAACTTCACCGAACACGCCGAACCGGGCGCGTCCTTCGCCGCCTACCGCGACGGCGAACTCGTCGTCGACCTCTGGGGCGGCGTCGCCGACCGCGACACCGGCCGCCCCTGGACCGCCGACACCCTCCAGCTCGTCTTCTCCGGAGCCAAGGGCCCGGCGGCCGCCTGCTTCCTCCTGCTCGCCGAACGCGGGCGGATCGACCTCGACGCGCCGGTCGCCCGCTACTGGCCCGAGTTCGCCGCCGCCGGAAAGAGCGCGATCACGGTCCGGGAGGTCCTGTCCCACCAGGCCCGCCTGCCCGGAGTGGCCGCCGCGCACACCTACGCCGACTGGCTCGACCGCCCGGCCATGGCCGCGCTGCTGGCCGCCCAGGCGCCCGCCGACGACCCGCGCGCCGGCTTCATGTACCACGCGGTGACCTTCGGCTGGCTGACCGGCGAGATCCTCGCCCGGGTCGACGGCCGCGGCATCGGCGAGTTCTTCGCCGAGGAGTTCGCCGGCCCGCTCGGCCTCGACGCCTGGTTCGGCGTCCCCGCGGAACACCACGCGCGCGTGTCCCGGATGGTCGGCGCTCCCGGCGTCCTCGCCGATGTCGCCGCCGATGAACCGGACCCACTGAAAGTCCTCACCCGCAACATCCTCACCGGATCCGAGGGCCCGGGCATCTGGAACGACCCCGCCTTCCGAAGCGCCGAACAGGCCGCGGTCGGCCTGCACGCCACCGCCCGTGCGCTCGCCGGCTTCTACGCCTGCCTCGCGCGGGGCGGCGAACTCGACGGCGTCCGCGTGCTCGAAGAACAGACGATCGCCGAGGGACGTCGCGTGATCCGGCGCGGCATCGAGCCCATGTGGAACGGCCCGATCGTCTACGGGACCGGCTTCGAACTGCAGAACGAGTCCTTGCGCTTCGGTGCTCCCGAGGACGCCTACGGCCACGCCGGCTGGGGCGGCTCGCGCCACGCGGCCTGGCCCGGACCGAAGGTCGGCTACTCGTACTGCACGAACGAGATCCGCACCGCCGTACCCGACCGGCGACCCCTCGACCTGCTCGACGCGCTGCACAAGGCGGTCACCTCCGGGGCGTGAAACGACCTGCGGCCACAGGGCCGAAAGCGCCGTCCTCCGCTGTCGTGGCCCGGGCACACCGACAGCGGAGGCACCCGTCATGGCGATCACGTCGCTGCGCGAGTCCACACTGCGCAAACGCTTCGAGATGCTCGACGTCGACGGCAACGGCTATGGCCTCAAAGCCTTGCGGCGCAAGGAAGGCACCGGAGCGAAAGCGACCATGTCGGGGCCGTCTGCCACAATCTGCGGCCATGACCCGCGACCTCTACAGCGCCCGCGTCCTGGAACTCGACCCGCCCGCGCGCCGGGTGCGGCTCCGGGTCCTGCTCGTCCACTTCGAACGGTCGTGGGGCCGCGAGGACCTGCTCCCGCGCGATGCGGGCTTCTTCTTCAGGGCACTGTGGCAGGCCGCCGACGGCGTCGCGAAACGCCGTCGCGGCCCCCTCCAGGACGAGGTCGGGCTTGAGGAGTACCTCGACACCGAGTGGGTGGACGCCAACGCCGGGCGCTTCGTCGAACACGTCGAGATGCTCGACTCGCGCAACGTGCCCACCGGCGATGCCGAGATCGCCGCCCTCGCCGAGTTCCATTGCGACCACGCCGACGGCCTCGACGCGCACCTCCACGAGTGGGACGACCCCTGGGAGGCCGAACACCGCCTCGTCGCCGCCGACTACGACGTGCGCGTCACCGACCCGCGCTGGCTCGAACCCCTCCTGACCGGGCAGGGCTGGGCCACCAACGCCTTCCCGAGTCCGGCGGCCGAACGCCGCGGTGGCCCCGCGTCGGGCGCCGGTGAGGCCTATCTCGGCCTTGGCTGGGTCCGCGAACTCGACAGCGGCGACTTCGACGGCGCGATCCGGGCCTACGAGCGCGCGATCGAGACCGGCGACGCGCACGTCAAGGCCAAGGCCCACACCGCCGTCGAGCGTGTCAAGGCCAAACGTGAGGGCACACTCGCCGACGACTTCACCGCCGAGGTCGCCCTGGAGACCCGTGCGGCCCTCGAACTCTGCGTGCGACTGCACGGCGAAGGCCGCGCCGAGGAGGCCCGCGCTGCCTACCTCCTCGCGCACGCCGCCGGGGACCCGGTGATCCTCGCCGAGGCCCGCCGCCGTGCCGACATGTCCAGCCCGGCCGAGCACGCGCTCCGCCTCTTCGAAGGCGGCGACCGGGCCGCCGCCACCGCCGAACTCCGCCGGGCCTACGACCCGTCGAAGGCCGTCGCCGAGGTCGCCCTCGCCGTCTACGCCGGAGACTTCGAGGCGGCCGCCGCCGTCGGCTTCGGCGGCGACCTGGAACGGTGCCAGACCGGTAACGCGGCCGTCGACCTCGCCTTCCACTACGGCAGGCAGGGCGACAAGGCCACACTCGACGCCCTGCTCGCCCTCGTCATCGGCACCGGCAACGCCGTCGCCGCCTGGACCTACGCCGTCACCGGCGGCTCGGCCCACCCGCCCGCTCTGGCCACCGTGATCGGCAGGCGGCTGGCCCGGGCGGAGGCCGACGCGATGAACCCCGAGGGGATCCGGACGATCGCCGAAGCGGCCGCGCCGGCCTTCCCCGCGGTCGCCGCCGCCGCGTACCGCCTCCTCGGTGAGCACGAACTCCGGCACGGCGAAGACGATGCCGCCGTCGCCGGGGCCTGGATCCGCGGCGCCCACTGGAGCTGCGTGACCAGGCCGGGTGGAGCCCGCGCCGCCGCGGCCGAGATCGCCGAACTCGCCGAGCTGCTCGACGGGGTGGGCGAGACCGTGGCCGCCGAGGCCGCCCGCGCGCTGCTGACCGAGCTGGCGGTGACACCCGCGACCGGCGCGGTCGACCGCCACGCGGCCTTCCTCTACGGCCAGTGGTTCAGTTCGGCGGAGCGGGCCGACAAGGCCCTGCCACTGCTCACCGAAGTCGCGCGGGGGAGGGGCGCCAGTGCGGCGAAGGCGTGCGTGACCGTCGGGTTCCACGCCCATCACGCGGGCGACGACGACACCGCCCGCCGCTGGTGGGTGCGCGCGATCGGCATGGGGGACCCGGTGACCTCCCGGCAGGCGGTCAGCAACCTCGCGCTGGCCGCCAAGAAGAGGCGCGACCTGGACGAGGCCACGCGCTGGTTCGCGCCCCTGCTCGCCGAAGAGGACGACGGTGCCGCGCTGGCCGCCGCGCATCTCGGCGAGCTCTGCTACTGGCTGGAGGACCTGGAGAGCGCGGTCGGCTGGTACGGCCGGACGCTGGAGTTGAGCAACGATCCCGAGCTCGTCGGCGAGGCCGGTTTCCGCAGCGGCGAGATCCTCGCCGGGCGGGGGGAGCGGGCCGGCGCGCGGAACGTGCTGGCGCGGGCGGCCGCGTGCGGGAACGTGACCTTCTCGCCGCGGGCGAAGGCGCTGCTGGAGGCCCTCGACGCGGGATGAACCGGGCGGGGCCGGTAGGGAAAACTGGGTGGGGTGACCACCGACAGCGCCCGCCCGCGCCCGCCCGTGACGAGTCCGTCGATCATCGTGCTGACCTTGGCGCGCCGGGTCGAGACCGAGCTGAACGCCGCCCTGGCGCCGTTGGAGCTCACCGTCGCGCGCCTGGGGCTGCTCGGGCACGTCAAGGCGATGCCGGGGGCGTCGTTCAGCGAGCTGGCGCGGATGTCGGGGACGAGCGTGCAGAGCGTGCATTCGGCGGTGAAGTCGCTGGTCGCGGGCGGTCTCGTGCGTGATCACACGGCCCGTGCGGGCTCGGCGTCGGTGATCGAGCTGACCGAGGAGGGCGCGCGCCTGCTGGAGGAGGCCAAGCGCGCGGTGTCCACGGTGGACGAGCTGCTTTTCGGGCCGGAGGCCGATCCGATCCAGCGGAAGGTCGGTGCGGGGATCCTCGGCGCCTTCGGCTAGCACCCGATCCCGACCTTCAATCAGGTTGAAGCCATGACGTAAGCTTCAGGCAACCTGAAGGTCGGGAGTCGTCACCATGCAGAACGTCCTGCTGTCCCTGCACGTCCTCGCCGGAATCGTCTTCGTCGGCGGATCGGCCGTCGCCACCAGCCTCTTCCCGCGCTACGCGCCCGTCGTCGAACCCGCCGAAGGCTCACCCCGCAGCCTCGCCGTCGCCAAGGCCCTGCACCGCGTCACCGGCGGCTACGCCGTCGCCGGGATCAGCGTGCCGGTCATCGGGATCGCGCTGGCGACGATCCAGGGCCGGATGGGCGAAATCTGGATCACCGTAGCCATGGCCCTGACCGCCCTGGCCGGGCTCCTCCTCGCCACGCAGATCTACCCACGCCAGCGCGAGGCTCTCGCGGAACCCGGCGACGAGCGGCCCTTGAAGCGGCTGTCGATGCTCGCCGGCGCCTACAACCTCGTATGGGCCGCCGTCGTCGTGCTGATGATCGTCCGCCCCGGCTCCGGCTACAGCCCGGAGGCGTGATGTCGACGCCGGTCCTGCGGGTCGCGGCCGCACTTGAAGCGGTCACCTTGACGGTACTGCTGGTCAACCTCGCGACCGTGCACGCCGATACCGTCTCGCGGCTCTGCGGGCCGCTGCACGGGATGTCCTACGTTGCGGTCATCGCGGCGACGGCACTCGCCCCGGTCGCCCGCGAGCCGGGCGGCAAGGCGGCCAAGTGGCTGGCCTGGGTCCCCGGAATCGGCGGCATGCTCGCGCTGCGAAGGCTTCGTGTCGTACCCCGCGTTTAGTCTCCGCGACGTGACAACGATCTTGCTGCGGCCTGTCGAGCTCACCGACCTCGATGCCTTCTTCGCCTACGAATCCGAGCCGGAGGGGCGCCGCCGGGCCGTCTTTCCCGAGCGTGACCGCGAGACCTTCATGACGCACTGGAAGACCCGTATCCTCGCCGGCCCCGACGTGCGTGCGCGCACGGTACTGGTCGACGGCGAGGTCGCCGGGAACATCCTGTCCTGGTCCCAGGACGGGCGCCAGATGGTCGGGTACTGGTACGGGCAGCGCTTCTGGGGTCGCGGGATCGGCAGTCTGGCGCTGGCGGAGTACGTGAAGGAGATGCCGGACCGCCCGCTCTACGCCGACACGGTGGAGGGGAACATCGGCTCGATCCGGGTGCTGGAGCGCTGCGGCTTCGCGCGGATCGACAGTGACGAGGAGGGGATCGCGCTCTTCGTGCTCGGCGCCGAGTAGCCACCTTTTCTCAACGCCCGTCGCCACGCCGTGGCGACGGGCGTTTCGCGTGCTCCCGGGGCGGTTCGTGGCCGGGTGTTCACGCGCGCCGGGGGAGTGCTGCGAGACACACCCCCTCCCATCTTGCATGATCATGCACTGCTGTGCATATACTCTTATCGTGTCCAAGGTCCTTTCCTCACTCCCGGTCGGCGAGCGCGTCGGCATCGCCTTCTCCGGCGGTCTCGACACCTCCGTGGCCGTCGCGTGGATGCGCGAAAAAGGCGCGATCCCGTGCACCTACACCGCCGAAATCGGCCAGTACGACGAGCCCGACATCGCCTCGGTGCCCGGTCGTGCCACGACTTACGGCGCCGAGGTCGCGCGCCTGGTCGACTGCCGCGCCGCGCTCGTCGAAGAGGGCCTGGCGGCCCTCGCGTGCGGCGCCTTCCACATCCGCTCGGGCGGCCGTCCCTACTTCAACACCACGCCCCTCGGGCGCGCGGTGACCGGCACGCTGCTGGTCCGCGCGATGCTCGACGACGGCGTCCAGATCTGGGGCGACGGCTCGACCTTCAAGGGCAACGACATCGAGCGGTTCTACCGCTACGGCCTGCTGGCCAACCCGTCCCTGCGGATCTACAAGCCGTGGCTGGACGCCGGTTTCGTCAGCGAGCTCGGCGGCCGGACCGAGATGTCGGAGTGGCTGCTCTCGCACGGCCTGCCCTACCGCGACAGCGTCGAGAAGGCCTACTCCACCGACGCCAACATCTGGGGCGCCACGCACGAGGCCAAGCAACTGGAGCACCTCGACGTCGGCGTCGAACTGGTCGAGCCGATCATGGGCGTGCGCTTCTGGGACCCGTCGGTCGAGATCGTCGCCGAGGACGTCACGATCGGCTTCGAACAGGGCCGCCCCGTCACCGTCAACGGCGAGGAGTTCGCCTCCCCCGTCGACCTGGTGCTGGCGGTCAACGCCATCGGCGGCCGCCACGGGCTCGGCATGTCCGACCAGATCGAGAACCGCATCATCGAGGCCAAGAGCCGCGGCATCTACGAGGCGCCCGGTATGGCGCTCCTGCACGCCGCCTACGAGCGTCTCGTCAACGCGATCCACAACGAGGACACCGTCAGCAGCTACCACAACGAGGGCCGCCGCCTCGGGCGTCTGCTCTACGAGGGCCGCTGGCTCGACCCCCAGGCCCTGATGCTGCGCGAATCGCTGCAGCGCTGGGTCGGGACGGCCGTCACGGGCACGGTGACGCTGCGGCTGCGCCGGGGCGAGGACTACTCGGTCCTCGACACCTCCGGCCCGGCCTTCAGCTACCACCCCGACAAGCTGTCCATGGAGCGCACCGAGGACGCCGCCTTCGGCCCGGTCGACCGCATCGGCCAGCTGACCATGCGCAACCTCGACATCGCCGACTCCCGCGCCCGGCTGGAGCAGTACGCCGGGCTCGGCATGGTCGGCAGCCGTGAGCCGAAACTGATCGGTGCCGCGCAGGCCGCCGCCACCGGCCTCATCGGCGCGATGCCGGCGGGCGGGGCCGAGGCCATCGCCGCCGGCGCCACCGAGAGCTTCGTCGGCGACGAACTGCTCGACCTCGCCGCCATGGAGTCGGGCACCGACTGACCGGGAATCCGGTGGTCATGGCATCGCCCTGGGGGCAGGATGACGCCATGACCACCGACGCACCCCGGCCCGAGATCCGCCGCTCCCTGAGTTCCCACGCTCCGCTGCGCCGCAAGCCCCGCGTGGTGCTCGCCAGGCTCATGGAACGCCCCGAGGCCGACGCGCCCGTGTACGGGCCCGACAGCGCGATGGCCTTGCTGGAACGGCGCATCGCCGAACTCCTCGGCAAGGAGCGGGCGCTGTTCTTCCCGTCGGGAACGATGGCCCAGCAGGTCGCGCTGCGGATGCACGCCGAGATGCGTGGCCGCCGCGGCTTCGCCGCCCACCCCACGAACCACCTCGATCTGTGGGAGCAGCAGGGTTACGACGTCGTGCACGGCCTGCACTACGTCCGCGTCGGCGATGCCAACGAGCTGATGACCACCGAGGACCTCGCGGGAATCGGCGAGCCCGTCGCCGCCGTGCTCTGGGAGCTGCCGCAGCGTGAGATCGGCGGCCTCCTGCCCGAGTGGGACGAACTGCGCGAGCAGATCGCGACCGTCCGCTCGACCGGCGCCGCCACGCACCTCGACGGCGCCCGGCTGTGGGAGGCGCAGACCTTCTACGAGCGCCCCTTCGACGAGATCGCCGCCCTCTTCGACACCGTCTACGTATCCCTCTACAAGGGGCTCCAGGGGATTCGGGGCGCGGTCCTCGCCTCCGACGCCGCCACGATCGCCGAGGCCGAGGTGTGGCGCTGGCGCCTCGGCGGCCAGATCCCCGACGCCTGGCCGCTCGCGCTCGCCGCGCTCGACGGACTCGACAACGTCCTGCCCCGCATGGCCGCCTTCCGCGACCACGCCGTCGCCCTCGCCGCCGCGCTCAACGCCGACGGCATCGCCACGACCGTCCCGCTGGTGCCTCAGACGCCGATGTTCCACGTGCACCTGCCGGTCGGCCGACGTGCGGCGAGCGAGGCGAGCAGGGTGCTCCTCGAAGAGACCGGGACGCACCTGTTCGGCGGCACCGGCTCGACACCGTTGCCCGGTCGCTGCGCCTTCGAGGTGAGCGTCGGTGAGAACGCCATGGAGTTCGAGCCGGAGGAGCTGGCGGGGCTGGTGCGGGAGCTGGTGGAACGGGCCAAGGCGGCCTGAACCGATCTCCCAAGGCCGGGAAATCGCGCAATGTGTTCGGTAAATGCATCGACGTGCACCATTCCGTGAATGCGATTCCCGTCGATGGATGACCCGCCGGAAGCTGTCGTGCACTTTACCCTCGCGGGCTTCTTCGTCCGGTAGTGTGCTGACACACGTAACCGGGGGACGGTGCCACATGGACGACATCGGTGATGTCCGTCGGGCGATCGAACACGCGGTCGAATCCTTACCCGACAGGCTGCTCGACGCCTCGCGCGATCGAATCGAAGAGGTCCGTTCGCGAATGCTCGCGATATTCGGCCAGAGCGTCAATCAGCACGGTGAATCGGCCGTCGGCCGCCTCGACAGGGCGATCACGCATCTCGACGAGGCCGGTTCGGCCTTCGCGCTCGTCCGCGAATGCCGGGACGGCTACCTGTCGAGGCTGTGATGGACGAGCTGGGGAAGGCCGTCCGGGGCCTGCGCGCGGCCGTCGCCGACCTTCCCACCGAGGAGCTGCGCCACGCCCGCGAGACGGCCGAGAACGGCGCCGCCGCCGTCCATCGCGTGACCGTCACCAGCGGCAGCGACGAACCCCGCCACATGGTCGGAGCCATCGGTCAGGCCTGCGAGGCCATCGACCGGGCCCTGCGCGAGCTCGACGGCGCGGCACGCGACGTGAACGCCTACGCCGTCCAGGTCGGCGGCTCCGGGGACTTCGCACCCGGCGGGACCGCCGGAATCCTTCCGGGCCAGGCGATCGCGCCCGCGTTGCGCCCGGGGGCGCCGACCGGCCGAGCGGCTCCCGCCGAATGGATCGAGCGGCTTCCCGTGTGGGAGAAACGGCGCCACGCGAGAATGCGCACCCGCGGTCTGAGAATCGTCGACGGCTTCGCCGTGTCGGACCTGTGCAGTGGTGGCGACGAGTACACCGACAAAGTCGATCACCATTGGAAATCCGTTCGTCGCCCGGGAGAGCCGCCGGTACTCACGGTCTCCAAGGACATAGAACTGAAATACGCGATGCGCATGCGTGATTCCGGGCTCACGGATGAGATCATCGTGATCAACAAACCGGATGGACCCTGCGCGGAGGAATACGGATGCGACAGTCTCCTCTCCCGTTTCCTTCCGCCGGGTTCGAGCTTGACGGTCTGCTGGCCCAATGGCGAAAGCCGCACCTACAAGGCTACGGAGGCGGTATGACGCGGGGTATCGGTCGTTTCCGTCCGAGGGAAGGCGATGCGGCGTGACCTCCCTGAAGGCCTACTTCCGTCCCGGGCATCGCGACGAGCCGGCCGTCGCCTCCACGGATGCCGAGCTGGACGCACTCCTCGACGAACTCATGCGCGAGGGCTTCGACCGCTCGATCGCCGTGCTGTCCGTCGCCGAGCCCGGCGACGGCGGTTACCGGGCCCTGCACGTCGCCGTCGACCCCGAAGGGGACGTCGGTGCCTTGATCTACATCGACAGCACGGACGCCTGGTACAGCAAGGGCACGACGAGCGAGCGCGAAGAGCTCTTCTACTGCTACTACGGCGAGGATCGCGACTTCCCGCGCGATGCCGAGCTCACCCTGGCGACCGTCCGGGCCGCGGCGGCCGAGTTCCTGCACACCGGGCTGCGCCCGACCCTCGCCGACTGGCAACCCTGGTAGGCGCCCCGGCCGCACTCGGCGACCGGGGCGGGCGACGTCAGCACACGTCCGGCTTGACCCAGGTGCACTCGACGTCCCGCGAGACGGTGTCCTCGGGGACGAGCGTGTCGGTCGCGGCCTTCGCCGCCGGCGCCGAGGCGGTGTGGTTCGCCAGCGCGATGGCGATCTTGTCCTCGATGTCCTTCACCGAGGAGGCGAGATAGTCGTTGGTGACGACACTGAACACCAGCGCCCGGCCGTCGGCGTCGGTGACGTAGCCCGACAGGCCGGACACGCCCGTCAGGGAACCGGTCTTGGCGTGCACGTTGTTCTTCGCGGCCGGGCTGGCGCACATGCGCGTCCGCAGGGTCCCTCCGACGAGGCGGTCGGCGTTGCAGGCGACCGGTAGCGAGGTGTACCAGTCGGCGAACCACGGCTCGTCACGGACACCCACGAGGAGCTTGGCGATCTCCTGCGCCGGGATGTCGTTGCGGCGGGATAGTCCGGAGCCGTCGGCCTGGCGCAGCGCCGAGACCTTCATGCCCCGCGTGGCGACGTAGGCGCGGATCGCGGCGATCCCCGCACTCCAGGTGCCCGCGCCGGAGACCGCGCGGCCGACGGCCTTGGTGAGGGCCTCGGCGTGCATGTTGTTCGACAGCTTCATGAAGGGAATGAGCAGCTCCGACAGCGTCATCGACTCGTGCGCGGCCAGTCGCCGGGCGCCTTCGGGTGTGGCGCTCCCGAGCTTCGTGGCGCCGAGGACACGGACGCCGTGGCTCTTCAGCGCGCGGCGGAAGACGTCGGCGGCGTAGCCGGTCGGCTCCCACACCGAGATCCAGTCCTTCGTGGCCGAGGCGCCGACGGGGATCTGGCCGGAGATCACGATCCTGTTCGAGCCGTGCTCGCGGGAGATGCCGAGCGTGTCGGTCTGTCCTGAGGGGACGGTCTTGCCCTTGTTGACGATCGTGACGTAGCCGTTGTCGGGCTCGATGGTGTAGACGGGCGCGTCACCGGGCTTCGCGCCGGGCGTGGCGGTGACGATGACGGTCCCGGCGTCGTAGTCGGTGTCCGGGGCGACCGTCAAGGCCGAGATCTGGGCGGCGTAGTAGGCGCTCTCGTCATCGGCGGCCCAGTCGCTGCCGTTGCGCTGGGCGTCGAAGGCGGTGTCGTCGGCGACGAGGCCACCGGTCACGGTCTTGACGCCCGAGGCGGCCACGGCGGCGGCGAGCGCGTCGTAGTCGGCGGCCAGGGTGGTGGGGTCGCCGGTGCCGCGCAGGTAGAGGTCGCCGAGGAGGGCCGAACCGTACTGCTTGGCCGAGGTCGCGACGTCGGTGACGAAGCGGTGGTCGGGGCCGAGGTGGTGCATGGCCGCGGCCGAGGTCAGCAGTTTGGTGTTCGAGGCGGGAATGCCGCGGGTGTGCCCATTGTGGTCGTAGAGGACGTCGCCGGTGGTCGCGTCGGCGACGACGACGCCGATCTGCGAACCGTCGAGGCGGGCGTCGGTGAGAATGGCGTCGATGGTCTCGGCGAGGTGGGCGTCGGCGCCGTCTTGGGCGATGGCCGATCCGGAGATGGTCAGCGTGGCGGCGAGGACGACCGCTCCGGCCAGGCAGGCGACGTTTCTTTTCTTCATGCGCTGATGCTGGCAGGAAGATTTTCTGCGAACAAGGGCTTCGCGGGCAGGACTCGCGGACGGTTCACCGTTGACGGGAGGGGCCGGATCGCCGCTCGCGGGCCAGATTCCGGGCGAGCGGGCCCCGGCGGAAGCCGTGGGCGCGGAAGCGGCGCAGGTCGGCGGCGTTGTCGTACATGAGCTGGACGTGGAAGTAGTTGATCTGCTCCAGCCATGCGAAGAGCGCGAACGCCAGGCCGGGCAGGGATCCGCGGCCCGGTGCCGACACCGCGGCCCACAGGGTGAAGCCCGTGCTGGCGGTAAGCAGGACGGGGTTGGCGACCCGCGCGACGGCGAAGGCGCGGGCGGCGGGAAGTCCGGTGCGACCGGTCGCGAGCCTTCGGCCCTTGGCCGTCCAGTAGGCGGCACCCTGGACCAGGAGCAGCGCCACGAGCGCGAACCCGGTGAGGTTGGCGGCCGTGGCGGGGAAGCCGGCCACGGTGAACCACACCCATGCCTGTAGCGGGATGTTGAGCAGTTCCAGGGCCGCCAACGAACGCAGGCGGCGGAGGAGGTGGTCGGGGCGGGCCATCCGGCAACTATCGCCGAAAGGTCCCGGCGCGCGCGCGTCGCCCGGGGAATCTCGGGCCTTTCACTGTCGGAGTCTTGTCCCCGACTGGCCGGAATGCTACTTTGCGCCTAACCGTAAACTTTACTAACCTCTGGGAGAGGTCATGCCGAAGTTACGCACCCTCTTACTCCTCGCGGTCACCGTGCTCGCGAGCGGGACGGCGCTGGTCGTCCCGAGCGTCTCCGCGTCCGCCGCGGTGGCCTGCGCGACCCCGTGGAGCGCCTCGACCGTCTACACCGCCAACAACGTCGCCTCCCACAACGGCCACAACTGGCGCGCCAAGTGGTGGACGCAGGGCGAGACCCCCGGCACCACCGGCGAATGGGGCGTCTGGGCCGACAACGGCGCCTGCGACGGCGGCGGCGGTCCCGGAAACCCCGATCCTTCGGGCTTCGTGGTCACCGAGGCGCAGTTCAACCAGATGTTCCCCGGCCGGAACTCCTTCTACACCTACAGTGGACTCACCGCCGCGATCCAGGCGTTCCCGGCATTCGCCGGAACCGGTGGCGACACCATCAAGAAGCAGGAGGCCGCGGCCTTCCTGGCCAACGTCTCCCACGAGACCGGCGGCCTGGTGTACATCGTCGAGCAGAACCAGAACAACTACCCGCACTACTGCGACGCCGGCCAGCCCTACGGCTGCCCCGCCGGCCAGGCCGCCTACTACGGCCGCGGCCCGATCCAGCTGTCCTGGAACTTCAACTACAAGGCCGCCGGCGACGCCCTGGGCATCAACCTGCTGGCCGACCCCTGGCAGGTCGAGCGCAACGCGGCGACCTCCTGGAAGACCGCGCTGTGGTACTGGATGACCCAGAACGGGCCCGGCACCATGACCGCCCACAACGCGATGGTCAACTCGCGCGGCTTCGGCGAGACCATCCGCAGCATCAACGGCTCCCTCGAATGCAACGGCGGCAACCCCGGCCAGGTCGAGAGCCGCGTGAGCAAGTACCGCTCCTTCACCTCGCTCCTCGGCGTGGCCCCGGGCGCGAACCTGTACTGCTGACCGGCATCCCCCGATACCTCCGGGAGAACACCCCCGCGCTCGCCGCGGGGGTGTTCTCCGCCCGCCTGCTCGCCGGGCAGGACCTTTCGGGACTGATCGTCGTCGACGACGAGGACATGCCGTGCAAGGTGCTCCCCGGGACGCAGGTCCTGCGGATGGCCGTCCCGGCCTACCGCCAGGACGACCCGGTGCTCGCACGCGTCATCGACGCGCCGGAGGCCGATCTCTTCCCGCGCGAACTCGGCGCCCGGACCGTCGGGGACGGACTCGACCAGGCCGACCGTGAACTGCCCGTGGTCGACGGCGACGCCACGGCCCTGGAGATCGCCTCGGTCATGGCCGCGAGCTCCTCGCCGGTGGCCGCCGTCGCCGCGGAGGACCGGATGCTCGGCGCGATCACCCTCGACGCGCTGCTCGACCGGATGCTCGATCTGGGCTAGGGTCGCTGGCGGCGTCGGTCAGCCGACGTGGTGTGCCGGGAAGTCTGGTCGGCGGATCTTTCGCCGACCCTGAAATCCGGGTGCTCTCTCGTGGATCAGTTCGATGTGATCGCCGCCTGCGTCATCTTCTTCGGCGCCTACGTGCTCATCGCCACCGAGAAGGTCGACCGGGTCGCCGTCGCCCTCGGCGGCGCCGCGCTGGTGCTGATCCTGCGCATCACCGACGCGCACCATGTCTTCTTCGACGAGGCCACCGGCATCGAATGGAACGTCGTCTTCCTGCTGCTCGGGATGATGATCATCGTCGGCGTGCTCCGGCCGACCGGCGTCTTCGAGTATCTGGCCGTCTGGGCCGCCAAACGCGCCCGTGGCCGCCCGTTCCGGATCATGGCCCTGCTCATCGTCATCACCGCCGGAGCCTCCGCCCTGCTCGACAACGTCACCACCGTCCTGCTCGTCGTCCCCGTGACGCTGCTGATCTGCCGGCGACTGGCGACCGACCCCGTGCCCTTCCTGCTCGCCGAGGTCTTCGCCTCCAACATCGGTGGAACCGCGACCCTGATCGGCGACCCACCAAACGTCATCATCGCCGCCAAGGCAGGACTGACCTTCAACGACTTCCTCGTCCACCCGGCCCCCGTCGTGGTCGTGCTCGTCGCCGCCCTCATCGGCACGTGCCGGCTCCTGTTCGGGCGCCGGATGACCGTCGACGCCGAGAGGGCCGAGGCGATCATGCGCCTGTCGGAGAAGGAGGCGATCCGCGACAAGGCACTGCTCGTCAAGGCCGGGATCGTGCTCGCCGCCGTGCTGGCCGCGTTCGTGCTGCATCCGGTCCTGCACTACGAACCGTCCATCGTCGCCATGCTCGGCGCCGGGATCCTCGTCGCCATCGCGAAACTCGAACCCGCCGAGGCGATGCGCGACGTCGAATGGCACACCCTGGCCTTCTTCGCCGGGCTGTTCGTCATGATCGGCGGACTGGTCAACGTCGGCGTCATCGACGAGATCTCGACGGCGGCCGGCGAGGCCGTCGGCGACGACGTCCCCCTCGCCTCGGGCGTGCTCATCTGGGGTTCGGGACTGCTGTCGGCGATCATCGACAACATCCCCTACGTCGCCTCGATGAGCCCCATCGTCGCCGGTCTCGTGGCGGGCGACCCGGGCCGCGACGTGCTGTGGTGGTCGCTGACCCTCGGTGCCGATCTCGGCGGCAACGCCACGATCATCGGCGCCTCCGCCAACGTCGTCGTGGCGGGCATCGCCGCCCGCAACGGTCACCCCATAGGGTTCTGGCGCTTCGCCCGTGCGGGGGCGGTCGTGGCGGCGGTGACGCTGGTGATCTCACACGCGTACGTGTGGGCGCGATACCTCGCCTGACGGCCGCCACGGGCCCGGTCGGCCAACGGCATCCCATCCGGCCAGTCAATCCACTGTGGACGGTTCTCGCCCTTCGGTCCCAAAACAGCTGATGGACCAGGCATTTCCCTCTTCTGTCCGCACTTCGGCGCCTTCGTCCGACGAATTCACTGAATGAGCCCATGCGTCCATCCATTGACATACATCGAACGGTGGACGAGCTTCGGATGACATCGGCCCCGGGATCCCTACCCGGGGCACCGACGGAAGGAGAGCGTCCATATGCGACGCCTTATCGGCGCCGGGGCGGCCACCGTGCTCGCCACGGCGCTTTTGACCGCCGGGGCCATGTCCTACGCGGACGAACCCGGCGATCCCGGCGCGACCGACCCCCTCGGCATCGCCACCGCGGCCGCCGACGCCCTGGTCGCCCAGCGCGGTGACGAACTCAAACTCACCGCCGAGGACACCGTCGCCCAGACGGGCGTCACCCGCGCCCTCGGCCTCAACTACGTGTCCTACAGCCGAAGCCACGCCGGCATCCCCGTCGTCGGCGGCGACTTCGTCGTGATCACCGACGACACCGGCAAGATCCTGTACACCCAGGTGTCACAGGGCGAGGCCATCGACGTCACGACCACCCCCGAGGTCAGCGCGGCCAAGGCCGCCAAGACCGTCACCTCCCTCGTGGACGCTCCACAGGGGACCCCGCAACTCGTCGTGCTCGCCTGGACCGACCCGGCACTGGCCTGGGAGAGCATCGTCGAGACCACCGAGGACGGCGCGCCCTCGCTGACGCACGTCTTCGTGGACGCCCTGACCGGTAGGGAGATCACCCGCTACGACGAGATCCTCGCGGGCACCGGCAAGACCTACTACAACGGCCAGGGCACCGACGTCACCGTCGGCACCACGTCCGACGGCGGCGGCTTCACCATGGCCGACCCGGAGCGTTCGGGCGTCAGCTGCGCCGAGGAGGGCGGCTCGCCGCTCACCGACGACGACGACGCCTGGGGCGACGGCACCGGCACCGACCTGGTCACGGCCTGCGTCGACGCCATGTACGCCGCCGCCACCGAGTGGGACATGCTCAAGGCCTGGCTCGACCGCGACGGCTTCACCGGCGACGGTGAGGGCTTCCCGATGTACGTGGGCATGGACGACGTCAACGCCTACTGGGACGGCAGCTCGACCACCTTCGGCCACTCCCAGGACGGCGAGCGTCAGCTCACCCCGATCGACATCGTGGCGCACGAGATCGGCCACGGCATCTTCCAGTACTCGCCCGGCGGCTCCGGCGGCGGCAACGAGACCGGCGGCATCAACGAGGGCACCGGCGACATCTTCGGCGCCCTCACCGAGTGGTACTCCGCCCAGGCCAACGATGAGGCGCACGACCCGGGCGACTACACCGTCGGCGAGGAGGGCGGCCTGCTGAACCCCGGCGAGCCGATCCGCTACATGTACGACCCCTCGCAGGCCGGCGACCCGAACTGCTGGACCGAGGAGATCCCGGGCACCGAGGTGCACGCCGCCGCGGGCCCGATCAACCACTGGTTCTACCTGCTGGCCGAGGGCACCGCGGCCGCGGGCGACGGCAAGCCGGGCAGCACCACCTGTAACGACAGCACGCTGACCGGGATCGGCATCGAGAAGGCCGGTCAGGTCTGGATGGGCGCGCTCAACGGCAAGACCTCCGGCTGGACCTACACCGACGCGCGGACGGCGGCCCTGAACTTCGCCGCCACCTCCCCGCTGTTCGCCACCTGCGCCGAGTACGACGCCACCAAGGCGGCGTTCGACGCGGTGACGGTGCCGGCCGAGTCGGATCCGGCCTGCGGCAAGTAGAAGACCGCACTCGTACGACCGACCGGGATCGCGTCCGTGAGCGCGGTCCCGGTCGCACGCGTTCGGGGCCGGCGGGTCCGGCGCTCGCGGCCCGCACGCGCTAGAAGTTGCTCAGCACCGACACGAACACCTTGTCGATCGTCGACGGGTCGCGCGCGTCGTAGGCGGTCGCGCGCGAGGTCTCGCTGATCTTGTCGAGGGTGGTGAAGTCGGCCTGCTCACCGAAGGCGATGGAGAAGACGCGCACCGAGCGCTCCAGGTTCGCCGCGTCGACCTCGGTGAGGAGCCGGCCGAGGTCGTTGTCGGCGGAGTACTCGTTCTTGCCGTCGGTCAGGATGACCACGGCGGTGATCTTCTCCGGGTCGGTGTGCTCCACCATGTATTCGTGCGCCGCCCGCACGGTCGTGTACAGCGCCGTGCCGCCGTCGGCGTTGAGCCCGTTGATGACCTCCGCGGCGTCGTCGGTGGAGTCGCCGACCTCTCGCAGCGGGCGCAGCTCGTGGTAGGGCAGCCTCGTGCCCAGCGCGGCCTCGTCGGAGAACTCCCACAGCGCCAGTTCGTCTTGCGGATGGAGCCGCCCGAGAGCGCTCACCGCCGCCTGTTTGGCCGCCTCCAGGCGGCTGAGCCCGCCAACGGCGGGGTCGTTCATCGAACCCGAGACGTCCATGACCAGAAGGATCCGGGCCCGCTTCCGCAGGCGGTCCCAGCTGTCCAGGATCTGCGTGAGCACGTGCGGCTTCGGCGGCTCGATGACCGCGAGGGTGCGGTTGTCGGGTGCGCCGATCGAGCCGGCCACGGCGTCCGTGAGGACGTTGGTGTTGCTGCGGAAGCCGAGATCCTGGAAGCGCTTCTGCTGCTCGCCTTCGCTGATGAACGCGAGGAAGTCGGCGGCGGCCGCGCGCTGGTCCTCCGAGGCGTTCGGCAAAACGACGTAGGGGTGGTCCATGACCAGGGTGCCGTCGCTCGGGTACAGCGTGACGAGCCGCTCCGACGGCGCGCCGGATCCGATGAGCGCGGGATCTCCGTTCGGGCTGCCCTGGTTGTACAGGTGCACGAGCTGCTCCTGCATCGCGATGGCGCTGACGTAGGAGCCGGCCTTGCCTTCGGCGTCGGCGGCGTAGAGGTTCTTGATGTAGCCGACCCCGTCGTCGGAGTAGTGCAGAACGCTCTTCTCGACGCCGTGCACGAACTCCTCGACCTCCGGGGATCCGAGGCGGTCGGGGGTCAGCTCGGTGGTGATGCCGGTCGCGGCGTAGAAGGTCGCGATCGTGGCGGCCATGCCCGAGGTGGACAGGTGCGGGTTGTCCTTGCCGAAGGTGAAGCGGCCCCACTCGGGGTGGCCGCGGGCGGCCCAGCCCTCCTCGCTCGTGGCGAGTTCGAAGATGTCGCGCCAGCCGACCTCGGCGCTCGGCCAGCCGAGTGCGGTCGCCCGGCTTTCGAGCATCGCGATGACCAGGGGGCTGTTGGCGACCGAGGGGTAGGAGTCGCCGGGCGGGAGGATGGTGGCGGTGTCCGCTCTTTCCGTCATGACGCTGAGCCACAGCGAGGAGGTCGGCAGCCACACCTGCGGGACGGGCGCGCCGTCGCGCTGTTCGTCCCAGCCGGTCGACAGGGCCTCCATGGCCGCGCCCGAGGTCGTCTTGTGGACGGCGATCTCGGCGCAGCGGCCCGCGGTGAACTCGCGGCCGGACTTCCCGTAGGCCTCGGCCAGCTCGGTGATCAGGCCGCTCTTCTCCGTGGAGGAGTTGATCTCGACGGCGACGCAGTCGCCGGCCGGTCCCGTGGAGCAGGCGTTGACGCCGACGACGAACAGTAGTAACGCCACCGTGGCGATGGCCACGCCGAAGAGGACCCTGCGCAGGGTCGGCCGACCCCGCCCGATGTTGCGGACGCCTGCGAGCATGCCGCCCCCGTTCTCGCTCATCCGTCGACTGTAGACGGAGCCGCCGGGGAACGGTCCCGGTTGGGCTCACAGTAACGGGTCGGGTCACCCGTCCCGGGTCTCGAAGCGGCGCGGGCTGCTATCCGGTGAGGAGGTTGATCGCGATGCCGACCGGCACCGAGGCCAGTACGCCGAGTCCGAAGAACATCCACTGTGTCCGGAGGGCCGTCCGCTCGCGCGCGGCGAGCTCCGCGCGGAATCGCTCCCAGGCGCGGACGGTCACGTCCTGCTCGGTCTTGAGGGAGCCGATGTGCTCCTCGGCGAGTCCGTGGATCCGCTCGCGCGCCTTCTTGGCGGTGGCCGGATCGTTTTCGACGTCGGCGATCAGTGCCGCGGCCTTCCTGGCCACGGCGTCGACCGAGGAGGCGGCCAGCCCGGCGAGGCCGGGCGGCTCCGGTGGTGGCGGCCGGTGCGAGGTGAGCAGGAGGACGTAGACAACCGCGCCCACGAGGATGGTGCCCACGACCGCGGAGGCGGCGAGCGCGCTGCCGGAGAGCCGCACGACCCCCAGCCGCTCCACGACGACGAAACCGAGGCCGAGCGAGAGGAAGAAGGCGGTCCCGGTCGTGAGGATGCCGGGCGGAACCGTGCGGCCGGTGGGCCGGGGCGGGCGGGCGCTCATCGCCACATTGAACCCGCGTCGCGCTCCCCGCACCACTCTCGTGGTGCCCACCATGCCGACGGCCCCGGAACGCGGTCGGGTCGATTTCCTCGGTATGACGGCCGATCGGCGGCACCTCGATCCCCCGAACACCGCGTCGTCCTCACGCGAGGTCTTCCCTCGCAAGATCACGCGTGGCAGGGTTGTCGATCATCCCCTCCACGCACCGAGGTTCCGACATGTCCTCACCCGTCACCCGCCGCGCGGCCATCACCGCCGGCCTCGCCGCCGCCGGTGCCCTCGCCGTTCCGGCCGCCGCCTCCGCGAGTCCCGCCCGCCGCGAAGGCACCCTGACCACCGCCGCCGCTCCCTCGCCCGTCCTCGGCGAGGACATCGCCTACATCGCCTACCTGCCGTACGGCTACCGGCGTGGCCGAAACCGTTACCCGGTCGTCTACCTCCTCCACGGCCGCGGTGACGACATGACCGGCTGGTCGCGGATGAAGCCCGTCCTCGACGAGCTGATCGCCGAACACCGCATCCCGCCGGTCATCGCCGTCATGCCCGACGCGCAGTACAGCGAGGCCGGTGGCTACTACGTCGACTCCGCCTTCACCGGCACGCCCGCCGGGCGGCCCGTCGAGACCGCCTTCACCACCGACCTCATCGCCCACGTCGACGGCACCTACCGCACCCGCACCGACCGCGCCTCACGTCTCGTCGGCGGGTACTCCATGGGAGGCGCGGGAGCACTGCGTTACGTCCTGGCACACCAGGACCTTTTCGCCGCGGCCCTCGTGCTCAGCCCCGCCGTGTACACGCCGACTCCGCCCGCGGACTCCTCCGTGCGCGAGTTCGGCGCCTTCGGTGACGGCGAGACGCGCTTCGCCGAGGAGGTCTACCTGGCCAAGAACTACCCGGCGCTGCTGGCCACAGTGGACACCGCCCTGCCGGTGCACACCTATGTGGCCGTCGGCGACGACGAATGGGCCAACCCCGATCCGGCCGACTTCCGCCACGACCTCGACTTCGAGGCGGCGGTCGTGCACAACCACCTCAAGCGCACGCCCGGCGTGAGCACCGAGTTCCGGGTCCTCGGCGGCGGACACGACTGGGACGTCTGGGAACCCGCCTTCGCCGACGGTCTCCCGCATCTGTTCACGGCCCTCGGCGAGGCCTGACCCACCGCGCGACGTTCCACGCCTTCGGTCCGAGACGAGCGAAAGGGCCTCCCATCGCGGGGAGGCCCTTTCGCGGCAAGCCGCACCGGTCGGCCGTCCACGTCGGTTAGCCTGAGGGCGAATTCCCCCACCGATCTTTAGGAAACGGCATGGCCAACCGGCGGTTTCGCGCCCTCCTCCCCAAACGCGGGACCGGGTCCTCGGCCGAGCATGAACGCGCCCCTGAGCACACCATGGATCCGCGCGGCCACCAGCCGGTCTCGGTGGAGGAGAGCGTCGTCCAGGCCGCCGTGTACCGCGACGGCCGCCGCACCGACACCCCCGCCACCCTCGCCGAGGCCCTGCGCAGCCTCCCCGAGGACGACTCGATGGCCTGGATCGGGCTCTACCGGCCCGACGAGGCCCAGATCCTGGCCGCCGCCGAACAGTTCGGGCTACACGAACTGGCCGTCGAGGACGCGATCGTCGCCCACCAGCGCCCGAAGCTGGAACGCTACGGCGACACCCTCTTCATGGTCCTGCGCGCCGCCCGCTACATCGACGAGACCGAAGAGGTCGACTTCGGCGAACTGCACGTGTTCGTCGGCCGCAACTTCGTGCTCACCGTGCGGCACAGCGAGTCCCCGGACCTGGCCGTGGTCCGCAAACGCATGGAGGACGAGCCGGAGCTTCTGCGCCTGGGCACCGAGGCGGTCCTGTACGGGATCCTCGACGCCGTCGTCGACGGCTACGCCCCGGTCGTCGCCGGGCTCCAGAACGACATCGACGAGATCGAGACCGAGGTCTTCCAGGGCGACCCGGCGGTGTCCCGGCGCATCTACGAACTGTCCCGCGAGGTCATCGAGTTCCAGCGCGCGACCCGCCCGCTCATCTCCATCCTCAACGGGCTCGCGGCCGGTTTCGCCCGCGACGGCGTCGACGGTGAGCTCCAGCGGCACCTGCGCGACGTCGCCGACCACGCCACGACCGTCGTGGAGCGCGTCAACTCCTTCCGGCAGGTCCTCGCCGACATCCTCTCGCTCAACGCGACCCTCGTCGCCCAGCAGCAGAACACCGAGATGAAGGCGCTGACCGAGGCCAGCTACGCCCAGAACGAGGAGATCAAGAAGGTCTCGGCCTGGGCGGCGATCCTCTTCGCGCCGACGCTGATCGGGACCGTCTACGGCATGAACTTCGACTTCATGCCCGAGACGCACTGGCTTCTCGGCTACCCCTTCGCGCTGGTGCTCATGGTCGCCACCTGCGTCAGCCTGTACCTGGTGTTCAAGCGGCGCGGCTGGCTTTAGGCGGTGCGCTGCTCTCGCGTACGACCAGCTCGGTCGCCAGCTCCATGCGCGGGCTCTCCAGGCGCTCACCGGCCGCGAGCCGCAGGATCGTGCGGGCGGCGAGCACGCCCATCTCGCTGAGGGGCTGGCGGACGGTGGTCAGCGGCGGTGAGGCCCAGCGCGTCTCCGGGAGGTCGTCGAAGCCGACGACGCTGACGTCGTCGGGGATGCGCAGACCCGCCTGACGGACCGCCTCAAAGGCGCCGAAGGCCATCTGGTCGCTGGACACGAAGATCGCCGTGGGCGGGTCGGGGAGGGCCAGCAGCCGGCGCGCGCCGTCGAAGCCGGACTGGTGGTAGAAGTCGCCGTCATGGATCAGCTCGGGGTCGACGGCGATGCCCGCGGCCTCCAGGCCGGCGCGGTAGCCGTCGAGGCGCGCGCGGGCGCAGAGCATGGCCCGCGGGCCGGTGATGACGGCGACGCGCCGGTGCCCGAGCGACAGCAGGTGCTCGGTGGCCGACAGTCCGCCGGCCCAGTTGGTGGCGCCGATCGTGGGGGTGTCGGCGCTCGACCCCCCGACCGGGTCGACGACCACCGTCGGCACTTCGAGGCGCCGCAGCTCTTCGCGCTGCGGACCGTCCAGTTTGGACGTCACCAGGATCACGCCGTCGGAGGCCCGGGCGCGCAGGTTCTGCAGCCAGCGGCGGGCCGAGGTCGTCTCGCGGTGGATCGCCGACACGACCGTCCCGACGCCGGCGGCGTGGGCGGCGTCCTCGACGCCGCGGATGATCTCCACCGCCCACGGTGAGTCGAGATCGTTGAACACCAGGTCGATCAGGCGCGCGCGGTCCCTGGGCCGGGAGTTGCGGCGCCGGTAGCCGCGCAGAGCGAGGATGTCCTCCACACGGCGCCTGGTGTCGGCCGCGACATCGTCGCGGCCGTTGATCACGCGCGACACGGTCGGCACCGACACACCGGCCTCGGCGGCGATCGCGCTGATCGTCACCCGTCGTCCCACGGCGTCCTCAACCACGAAGCGGTTCCTTCCCGGTGCCCGAAAATCTCAGCCTAGGTCACTTGCCGCCGACCCCGGCGAGCCCGGCGACCAGCCAGCGGCGCGCGAAAAGGTACAGCACGAACACCGGCAGCGCCGACAGCAGCACGCCCATCATCATCCCCGGCAGGTTGATCCCGAACTCCTGCCGGAAGGACTGGAGGCCGAGGGTGAGGACCTTCTTCTCCGGGCTGTGCAGGAAGATCAGCGGGAAGATGAAGCTGTTCCACGCGCCGAGCCCGACGAAGACGCTGACCGTGGTGATGCTCCCGCGCGACAGCGGCAGCACCAGGCTCACCAGCATCCGCAGCGCGCCCGCGCCGTCGACGGTCATCGCGTCGTAGAGCTCACCGGAGATGTCGCGCAGCGAACCCGAGAGGATCAGCACGACGAGCGGCAGGTTGAATGCCACCGTCGGCAGGATCACCGCCGCGAGGGTGTCGTTGAGACCCATGCGGGTGATGATCAGGTACACCGGGATGATCACCGCCTGCGCCGGGATCGCCAGTCCCAGCAGGAAGACCCGGAACGACGCGCTCGCCAGGAGACTGCGCGAGCGGACCACCGCGTAGGCCGCCGGGATCGCCAGCAGGAGCGTCAGCGCGATGCCCGCCCCGGTCACGATCAGCGTGTTGCGCATGTACCGGCCGAAGCCCATGTCCATGACGGCGGCGAAGTTTTCGAAGGTGATCGAACTCGGCGGCGCCAGTGGCCCGTGGTCGAGGAGGTCCTGCTGGCTCTGCAGACTCCAGGAGATCATCGACAGGATCGGTACGGCGATGACGATCAGCCAGACGGCCGTCAGCGCGCCCGCGAGCCAGTTCGGGCGCCCGCGTGCCCCGGTGCTCACAATCCCTCCAAGGTGGACCGCATCTTCGCGAAGCCCGAGAAACGCACGATGAGCAGTGACAGGGTCGTGCCGACGACGACCAGGAGCGTCGCGATCGTGGCGGCGTAACCGAACTCGTAGCCTTCGAAACCGGCCCGGTACATCAGGAACGGCAGCACGTGGGTGGCGATCCCCGGGCCGCCGTTGGTGAGCAGCAGGATCGTCTCGAAGAAGGTCAGCGAACCGACGATCATCAGCGTCGAGGAGGTGACCACGGTGTTGCGCAGTTGCGGGAGGGTGATCCGCCGGAACGCCTGCCAGCGCCCGGCGCCGTCGATGGTGGCCGCGTCGTAGAGGACGGCGGGGATGTTGCGTGCGGCGGCCTGGTAGATCAGCGTGTGGAAGGGCACGAACTGCCAGCCGACGACGAACACGATCGCGGCGAGGGCGCCTCCGCGCGTCCCGATGATGTTGCCGTCCTCGAAGCCGATGAGCGGCCCGAGGTCGGCGGCCAGCCCGAAGTTCGGGTCGAGGAAGCGGTGGAACATCAGCGCGATCGCCGCGCTGGACAGCAGCAGCGGCAGGAAGAAGACCGCCGACAGCACCGCGCGGTTGCGTTGCCGTCCGGCCGCCCAGACCCCGAGGAGGAGCGACAGCGGCGTCTGGGTGGCCCAGGACAGGACGGTCAGGAACAGCGTCGTGCGGGTGGCGGCCAGGACCTTCTCGTCGGAGAACAGCCGCGACCAGTTCTCCATGCCCGCCGCCTCGGGATCCCCGATCCCGGTCCAGGTGGTGAAGGACAGCGCGACGACCAGGACCAGCGGCAGAAGCGCGAAGAACCCGAAGAACAGTGCCGCGGGCAGGATGTAGAGGAAGTTCGGGCGCGGGGTCGCGGCGGCCCGGCGCGAACCGCGCCGGACCGCCGCCACCTTCTCGAAGGCGGTGCTCACGAACGCTCCCGGTGGACACGGCGTCCTGTTCCCACGCCGGCTCCTCGCGGCCCAACACGCGAAACCCGTCCACCGGCACGCCCGCCGGCGTGCCTTCTTCCCGCCGACACGACTGACACGTCGCGGGAGTCGTTCCCGGCGTCCGGCCGCGACCACGCGGCCGGGACGCCGTCGGCTCGCCTCTCACCGTTCGCGCGCTTCGATGACACGGCGCTCATGCCGCGGCGTCCTCGTTGGCCTTGACGAATCCCGCCGCGTCCAGTTCGCCGAGGAAGACCTGCGAGATCGCGTCGAGCATCGGACTCGCCAGCTCCCGCTCGACGGCCTGGTCCCAGGACAGCTGGAAGCTCGGGGCCTTGGCGACGAGGTCGTAGACGAAGGCCGCGAACTCGGGGTTCCCGGCGCCGGAGAGGCGGTCGGTGATGTCGGCGACGGCGGGCACGTCGCCGATCGCGATCAGTCCGTCCACATAGGCCTCGGAGGCCATCTCCTGCTTGAGGTAGGCGATCGCGGCGTCCTTGTGCGCGGAGTCCTTGGTGACCGAGAAGTAGTTGGTGGGGTTCCCGACGACCGCGTCGGGCGCGCCGGCGCCGTCTTCGATGACCGGGAAGGGACCCCAGGCCAGGTCGTCGCGCGCGAACTCCGGCGCACTGCCGAGCTGTGTCGTGTACTCCCACGAACCCATGAGGTGCATCGCGGCCTTCCCGGAGGAGAAGACCTGCTGGACGGCACCGCCCTCCCACTCCACGGCGGCGAAGTTGGTGCCGAACACCCCGCTGTCCACAAGGGACCTGGTGGTGTCGATCGCACGCGCGATCGCCGGGTTCTGCCACGCGCCCGCCGTCCCGGCGGCGATGTCGGCGAACACCTGCGCGCCGCCGATGCGCTCGACGAGGTACTCGATCCACATCAGCTCGGTCCACGACTGCGCCCCGGCCAGCGCGACCGGCGTGATCCCGGCCGACTTCAGCTTCTCGCAGACGTCGAGGAACTGCGTCCAGGTCTCCGGGATCTCGACGCCCACCTCGCCGAACACCTTGGTGTTGTAGAACATGTGCACCGGCTGCATGGTCCGCATCGGGATCCCGAAGAACTTCCCGTCGATCTTCCCGGCGTCGAGCACCGAGGGAAGGAAGGCGTTCTTGAAGGCGGGATCACCGTCGAGGTGCGGGGTGAGGTCCTCCAGGAGCCCTTCGCGGGCATAGGTGCGGATACTCCCGCCGCCCCAGTTGAAGAAGACGTCGGGCCGCTGCCCGGTGCCGATCGAGATGTGGACCTTGTCGCGGTAGCCGGTGTTGACCTCGGGCTGGAGCACGCCCTTGACCTCCGCCGCACCGTTGTAGCGGTCCAGGGAGGCCTGGCTGACCGGGTTGACGTTCTCGTCCTGGAGCACCCACACGGAGAACTCGCCGTCGGCGGCATCCTCTCCACCGCACCCGGTGGCACCGAATAAGGCGAAGGCGGCGCCGCCCCCGGCGAGGGTCAGGAATCTCCGGCGGGGCATGGAAGCGGTCATGACTGTCCCTTCACGACACGGGCGGTCTGCGTTGGGTGGCCTCGGCAGAACCCCCGGAAGTTTCGGAAAGTTCGCCCGGCTCATTCAGTGATGCCGGGCACACTACCGAGCTGTTTTCGGCCGGTCAAGTCCTTGTTTCCGTTGCAGTGCAACGGATATGGTGCCAACGCTTGGTCGGCACCTCGACATCGTCGACTGAAACTTTCGGAAACAATCGGCACGGGAGAGGCGGGCGGATGGACAGTCGCGAGGAGACCCACCGGCCCTGGCAGGACACCTCGGCGACCGTGGGGGACCGGGCCGCGGCCCTCCTCGCGGCCATGACGCTCACCGAGAAGACCGCCCAGCTCTACGGCGTCTGGATCGGCGTGACACCGGCCGGCGCCGACGTCGCGCCCCACCAGCACGAGTTCGCCGACGACGCCCTCGACTTCGACGCCCTCATCACCCACGGACTCGGCCAGCTCACCCGGCCTTTCGGGACCGCGCCCGTCGAGGCCGCCCAGGGCGCCAAGGCCCTCGCCCGCATGCAGGCCGACATCCGCGCCGCCGGCCGCCACGGCGTCCCCGCCCTCGTGCACGAGGAGTGCCTCACCGGTTTCATGACCTGGGGAGCCACCATCTACCCGACGCCCCTGGCCTGGGGCGCCACCTTCAACCCCGCCCTCGTCGAGGCCATGGCCCGCCAGATCGGCACCGGCATGCGCCAGGTCGGCGTCCACCAGGGACTCGCGCCCGTCCTCGACGTCACTCGCGACCCCCGCTGGGGCCGCACCGAGGAGACCATCGGCGAAGACCCCTACCTCGTCGCCACCCTCGGCACCGCCTACGTGCGCGGCCTGCGCGACGGCGGCATCGTCCCCACCTTGAAACACTTCGCCGGATACGCCGCCTCGGCGGCCGGACGCAACTTCGCGCCCGTCGCCATAGGCCCGCGCGAACTCGCCGACGACGTGCTCTTCCCCTTCGAGCTGGCCCTCCGCGACGGCGGTGCCGACTCGGTCATGCACGCCTACACCGAGATCGACGGCCTGCCCACCGCCGCCGATCCCGCCCTGCTCACGGGACTCCTGCGGGAAACCTGGGGCTTCACCGGGACGGTCGTCTCCGACTACTTCGGGGTGTCCTTCCTGGAACTCCTGCACGGCGTCGCCGCCTCACCGGCCGCGGCGGCGGCACTCGCCCTGTCGGCGGGCGTCGACGTGGAGCTGCCGACGGTCCGCTGCTACGGAGACCCGCTGCTGGCGGCCGTGCGGGACGGACTCCTCGACGAGTCCATCGTGGACCGCGCGGTCACGCGGGTCCTGCGGCAGAAGATCACCCTCGGACTCCTCGATCCCGAACCCGCCCGCACCACCGATCCGGCCGTCGACCTCGACCCTCCCGAGGCCCGCGCGCTCGCGGCGGCCATCGCCGAGGAGTCGGTGGTCCTGCTGTCCAACGACGGCGCCCTGCCGCTGAGCCCGGACGCACGAATCGCGGTCGTCGGACCCGTCGCCGACGACCCCGCGGCGATGCTCGGCTGCTACGCCTTCCCCAGCCACGTCGCGCACGACGACGACGGCGAGTCGCCCGCGATGGGCGTCGACATCCCCGACGTGCTGCGCGCCCTTCACACGGAGTTCCCGCAGGCGACCATCACACACGCGCGCGGCACGGCGGTGGACGGCGACGACCGCTCCGGCTTCGCCGAGGCCGTCGCGGTCGCCACCGCCGCCGACGTGTGCGTCGCCGTGCTCGGCGACCGCGCGGGCCTGTTCGGCCGCGGGACCTCCGGTGAGGGCTGCGACAGCGCGGACCTGCGCCTGCCGGGCGCGCAGGGCCAACTCCTCGGCGCGCTGCTGGCCACGTCCACGCCCATCGTGCTGGTCCTGCTCAGCGGCCGCCCCTACGCCCTCGGCGAGCACGCCGCCCGGACGGCGGCGATCGTGCAGACGTTCTTCCCCGGCGAAGAGGGCGGGGGAGCGGTCGCGGGCGTCCTCTCCGGGCGCGTCAACCCCTCCGGGAGCCTGCCGGTCGGCGTTCCGCGCGAGCCTGGCGGGCAACCGTCGACGTACCTGGCGCCCATGCTCGGCCGCCGCACCGACGTCAGCGCGGTCGACCCGACGCCCCTGTTCCCTTTCGGTCACGGGCTCTCCTACACGACCTTCGCCTGGGAACGGCCCCGGCTCTCTCTCGCCGAGACCTCGACCGAGGGCTCGGTGGAGGTGACCGTCGAGGTCGCCAACACCGGTGACCGCGCGGGATCCGAAGTCGTGCAGCTCTACCTCCACGACCCCGTCGCGCAGGTGACCCGGCCCGTGGTCCGCCTGATCGGCTACGGGAAGGTGGCGCTCGCGCCGGGGGAGCGGCGTACGGTCGGGTTCACCGTGCACGCCGACCTGTCGTCCTTCACCGGCCGCGACGGGCACCGCGTGGTCGAACCCGGATCACTGGAGCTGCGCCTCGGCCGCTCCTCGGCCGACGTCCGCGCCACGCTCGCGCTGCGGCTGACCGGGCCGGAGCGCGTCGTCGGCCACGACAGACGGCTCACCTCGGAGGTGACCTACACGTGACGAACGTGGCCGTCATCGGCACCGGCGGGATCGCCGGGATCCACGCCGCCGACCTCGCGACCCTCGGCGGCCGCGCGCGGATCACCGCCGCGGTCGACCCCGATCCGCTGCGGCTGGAGGAGTTCTGCGCGACCTGGGAGGTGCCCTACGGCTTCAAGGACACCACGGCCATGCTGGACACCGCCGCGCCCGACCTGGCGATCGTGTGCACGCCACCGCATCTGCACGCCGCCTCGGCGATCGCGTGCCTGGACCGGGGCGTGCACGTCTGGTGCGAGAAGCCGGTCGCCATGAGCCTCGCCGAGTTCGACGCGATGGCCGCCGCCGAGACACCTTCGGCGCGGCTGGCCACGGTCTCTCAGCATCGTTTCGGCAGCGGAGCCGAACGACTGCGGACACTGGCCGCCGAAGGGGTCCTCGGGCCGTCGGCCACCGCGCTCTGCCTGACCATGTGGCACCGGCCCGACGCCTACTTCGACGTGCCCTGGCGCGGCACCTGGGCCACCGAAGGCGGCGGCCCGACCCTCGGGCACGGCATTCACCAGATCGACCTGCTGCTGTCGATCCTCGGGCCCTGGCGCGAGGTCACGGCTGTGGCCGCCCGCCGCGCCCGCGCCACCGACACCGAGGACCTGTCGGCGGCACTGGTCACCTTCGACGACGGCACCCTCGCCACGATCGTCAACAGCCTGGTCTCCCCCCGGGAGACCAGCCACCTGCGCTTCGACTTCGCCCGCGCCACCATCGAACTGACCCACCTCTACGGCTACGGAGACGACGACTGGCGCATCACCCCGCTCGACGAGCACGCCGGCACCGTCGCCACGGCCTGGAACTCCGGACCCGCCGGACGCGCCAGCGGGCACTCCGCCCAGCTCACCGCGATCCTCGACGCCCTCGACGCCCTCGACGCCGGCGAACCCCCGCCCGTCACGGCCGCCGACGCCCGCGCGACCCTGGAACTCGTCACCGCGATCTACGCCGCCGCCTTCACCGGCGCACCCGTCCGGCGCGGCGAGATCGACCCGGAATCGCCCTTCTACCGACGGATGGACGGACCCGGGGCGCCCTGGCCGCCGAGCGGAGAACCACGATGAACCTGCGACTCGCCGACGACGAGGTGTCCTTGCGCGTGACGCGCGAAGACGCCGAACTCCTCCGCTACGTGTACCGCCCCTGGGACGCCCAGCTCGAATCACCGCGTCCCTACTTCCATCCCCTGCGGACCCTCGGCGGACGCCTCGTCAGCCTCTACCGTCCGCACGACCACGTATGGCACAAGGGAATCGCGCTCTCACTGCCCAATGTGGGCAGTGAGAACTTCTGGGGCGGCACGACCTACCGGCGCGGCACCGGCTACGGCCAATACGACAACGACGGATCGATGCGCCACCGCGCCTTCACCGGCCTGGACACCGAAGGCGCACGCGTCGGCGCCGCCCACGACCTCGACTGGATCACCCAGGACGGCGCGACCATGTTCACCGAACGGCGCCGCTTCGCCGCCGAGGCCGACGTCCACTCCTGGACGCTGCTGTTCGCCACCGCCTTCACCAACACCGGCACCGAACCCGTCGTCATCGGCAGCCCCACCACCGAAGGCCGCCACAACGCCGGCTACGGCGGACTCTTCTGGCGCGGCCCGCGCAGTTTCACCGACGGCGTCGTCCGCGTCCCCGGCCGCACCGGCGGCGACGAGCTCATGGGCGTCCGCGCGCCCTGGGCGGCCTACACCGGCCGCCACGACGAACAGGACGGATCGTCCACCATGGTCTTCGTCGACGGTTCCGGCGGCCCGCCCGTCCAGTGGTTTATCCGGGCGAACCCCTTCGCCGCCGTCTGCCCGGCACCGTTCTTCGACACCGAGGTCACCGTCGCCCCCGGCGAAACGCTGGCCCTGCGCTACGCCGTCGTCATCGCCGACGGCGACCCCGGCGACGACGGCGCACCGGCGCTCGCCACGAAAGGAGCCTCCGCGCTCACCACGTGGTGAAAGGGGTCTGGCGCCGGATGATCTTTCGTGCCACGGTGGGCCGCAACCGTCGTTCGAGAGGATCCCCATGCCCGAGCCACTCCGCGCGAGCCTCGCCATCGACCCCGCCGCCCCCGT
This sequence comes from Phytomonospora endophytica, assembly GCF_014202425.1. Classification (GTDB taxonomy): domain Bacteria; phylum Actinomycetota; class Actinomycetes; order Mycobacteriales; family Micromonosporaceae; genus Phytomonospora; species Phytomonospora endophytica. Next base: position 258,086 of record NZ_JACHGT010000010.1, read on the forward strand.
CGCCGACGTCGACCCGCGCCTGTTCGGTGCCTTCGTCGAGCACCTCGGACGCTGCGTCTACACCGGTGTCTACGAACCCGGCCACCCCACCGCCGACTCCGACGGCCTGCGCACCGACGTCCTCGACCTCATCACCGAACTCGGCCCGACGATGCTGCGCTACCCCGGCGGGAACTTCGTCTCCGGCTACGACTGGGAGGACGGCGTCGGCCCGAAGGAGTCCCGGCCCCGCCGCCTCGACCTCGCCTGGCGCACGATCGAGACCAACCAGTTCGGCCTCGCCGAGTTCATGCGCCTGTGCCGCGCGACCGGAACCGAACCGATGATGGCCCTCAACCTCGGCACCCGGGGACTCGCCGAGGCCATCGGACTGGTCGAGTACAGCAACTTCCCCGGCGGCACCGCCCGCTCCGACCTGCGCAAGGCCCACGGCGACGCCGATCCCTACGGCATCAGACTCTGGTGCCTCGGCAACGAACTCGACGGGCCGTGGCAGATCGGGCGCCTCAGCGCCGACGAGTACGGGCGGCTCGCCGACCGGACCGCGCGGGCGCTCAAGCAGCTCGACCCCGCCCTGGAACTGGTGGCGTGCGGGAGTTCCGGGCGTGCGATGCCGACGTTCGGGGAGTGGGAGGCGACGGTCCTGGAGCACACCTACGAGTCGGTCGAGTTCATCTCGGCGCACGCCTACTACGAGGAGACCGACGGTGATGTCGACAGCTTCCTCGCCTCGGCCGCCGACATGGAGTCCTTCATCGCCGGGACGGTCGCCACGGCCGACGCGGTGGGCGCGAAACTGAAGAGCCCCAAACGAATCGCGATCTCCTTCGACGAATGGAACGTCTGGTACTCCAGCACCTGGCACCGCGAAGGCGTCGAGGCCGAGCCGTGGCAGGTGGCGCCGCGGCAGCTGGAGGACGTGTACAGCGTGACCGACGCCGTCGTGGTCGGGAGTCTGCTGATCACCTTGCTGCGCAACGCCGAGCGCGTGCGAGCGGCCTGCCTGGCGCAGCTGGTCAACGTGATCGCGCCGATCATGACCGAGCCGAGCGGACCGTCCTGGCGGCAGACGATCTTCCACCCTTTCGCCGAGGCCTCCCGGTACGGTCGCGGGCGGATCCTGCACGCCGTCGCCGACGGTCCCGCGCACGACACGGCCAAGCACGGCACCGTGCCGCTGCTGCACTCCGTGGCGGTCGCCGGTGATGACGGGTCGACGACGGTGTTCGCGGTCAACCGGGACACCTCACGGCCGATGAACCTGCGGATCGACACGCGGGGACCCGTCGGCCAGGTCAGCTGCACGACCCTGGCCGACCCCGACCGGCACGCCCGCAACACACGCGGCGAGCCCGATCGGGTCGCACCCCGGGAGAACAAGGACATCGCGATCACCGACGGTGGTGTCGACGTCCTGCTCCCGCCGCTGTCGTGGAACACCGTCCGGATCGCCGCGGCCTGACCCGTGGTGGGGAGGCACGCGCCTCCCCACCACCTCAGACGGTCAGGACGACTTCGCCGCTGGAGGCGACGTGGCGCGACATCGTGCAGCCCTCACCCGGCGAGACGGTTCAGGGCGAGCGTTCGTCTTGCCGGGCGCTCGGTGCGGCCGTTCCGGCGCGGCCGGGCGGGAGCTCCGCTTCGGTTTGGACCTCATGGACGATCTGGTTGAGCTTGACGGCTCCGGCGGATCCGGCACAAGCAGCTCAAGCCGCGGCGAATGACCAGCACCATCCCCACGCACCGCCGACGCCTCACGTCGATCGCGCGCCGGGCGCTCGCCCTCCCGCTTCGGCACCTGGCCCGGGCACCGCGTCGCTTCTTCTCTCCCCGACTCAACTTCAAGGAAGCGCCGCGGCGCAGCTGAGGCTGTGCCGTGGCGCCCGGTGAGATCAGTTGAAAACGATGGTTCGCTTGAACAGGAAGACGTTGCGGCTGGTCTGGTTGTTCACAGAGGTGCCATCCATCGCCTTTGTTGTGTAAAGCGCATAGGTCCCGTCCGCCCACGCTTCGCCTCCGCGCAGGAAGCTGACGTACCCGTTTCCGGACGGGTTCCGGTACTGGATCGCACCGCTCGGGAGGTAGATCAGGTTGTTGTCGGCCATCGACCAAGTGGCGTCCCCAACCTTGCCGTCGGCGCTCAGCCCGCGCGCGGTCTGCCACGCCTTCGTCGCGTCTCTGGTCTGGGTTCCGAAACTTCCACTGATGGTCGACTTGTTTGCCGTCAGGAAGCCGTCCACAGCGAGGATGGACTGCCACAGGATCACGGCGTCGGTGTTGCTGCTGTTTGCGCAGCCGTGGCAGAGGCTTCCGCCAAGGTCGTCGTAGTTGTCATGGAAGTCGTCGGTGAGCGCTCCTGCACCGTCGACCTCAGTGGTCGAAGCGATGCTTGCATCGGCGTGGGCGCCTGGCACGTTCGTTACGCCGGCAATGAGTGCTGTGCCGGCGGCGGTCGCCAGTGCGAGCCTTCCAAGCGAGTGTCGACCCATGTCACGTGGCCTTCCTGTTGGGCGCCGGGGAAATCCGCGCCGTCGAAACGCCGACGTTAGATCGCTTCGCCACAACGAAGGCACAATCTCGCCACAGCCAACGGAGCACTGATGCCTGTCTCCCCGCAAGCTCCCGATGGACTCGAAACCACCTCAGACGGTGAAGACGACCTTGCCGCGCGCGTGCTCCTGCTCCAGATCGGCGATGGCCGCGGGGGCCTCGGCGAGCGGACAGGTGCGTTCGACGGCGGGTGTGATCGCGCCTTCGGCGACCAGCCGGGCGAGGTGGGCGAGGTCCTCACCGTTCCGCGTCGAGGCGAGCGCCCGCAGTCGCTGCGGCACGAAGGGTCCGCCGGCTCCGATCGCGATCATGCGGCCAAAGGGTCCCCAGAAGGAATCGGAGCCCCCGCCGGCGGTGAGGTAGGTGCCGCCGGGCTTGATGAGCCGGCGCACCGCCGAGAGCGGGTGGTTTCCGACGAGGTCGAGGATGGCGTCGTAGCGTTCGGCGGTGTCGGTGAAGTCCTCGCGGTTGTAGTCGACGACGCGTTCTGCGCCCAGCGCGGTGGCCGCTGCGGCGTTGCGGCCGCTGCACACGGCGGTCACGCGCGCACCGAGCTGCGCGGCGAGCTGGACGGCGAAGGTGCCGACGCCGCCGCTGGCTCCGTTGACGACGACCTTGTGGCCATCGGCGATGCGGCAGACCCGCAGGGCCTGGAGCGCCGACGTGGCGGCGATCGGGAGCGTCGCGGCGGTCTCGTGCTTCACTCCCTCCGGGATCGCGACGAAGTGGGCGGCGGGTGCCGCGACGTACTCGGCGAAGCCGAGCTGGCTCACCTCGCCGACGACCTCGTCGCCGGGTTTCCAGGCCGTGACCTTCGGTCCGACGGCCTCGACCGTTCCGGCCACCGCGCGGCCGAGGATGCGCTTCTTCGGGCGGCGCAGTCCGAAGACGAGCCGCAGCATGGGCGGTCTTCCGCGCATGACGACCATGTCGCCGGCGTTGACGGAGGCGGCCTTGACGCGCACGAGCACATCCCCGGCACCTGGCGAAGGGTCGGGGACCTCGGCGTACCGGAGCAGCTCGGGTGGTCCGTACTTCTCGAAGACGATCGCTTTCACGCGCACTCCTCGGTGGTGTGGTGGCCTGAAGGACCCACCACCTCCACTGTGGACTGCCCGCGGCCCGCGCGCCTTCACCGAACGGTCGGGACGAGGGGCGCGAAAGGACGGTCTGGGACCTGTTCCGGCGATCACGGGAGCCGGATCAGGTGGCGGTTGGTCCCGGTCGGGGTGCGGGCCGCCACCGACTGTGGGCGAATCATGGGCGCGCTGTGGCGCCGCTGGGCAACATCGGCCCGAACAACCGTTCCGAAGGGGGAAGAGGATGTTGAAGAGGTTCGCCGGCATCACGCTGGCGTCGGTGGCGGCACTGGGCACGACCGTCGCCCTGTCGGTGACGCCCGCTCAAGCCGACCCATGGGTGTATGGGGGCGACTCCTACGTCGAACCGGATCCGAACGACTCGGGCGGCAAGGACGCCGGATCCTGGATGTACTCCGGCAACGGCAGCTACAGCGTCTCCTTCCAAGCCTATGACGAGAAGCTGACCGTCCACGACAACCTCGCGGATGGCGAACGGGCACACGCGCAGGTCAAGATCTAACCGCCCTCGATGACCCGCACGACCGCGGTCTCGGCCTCGCGGACCTCTCGCGCGACCTCCGCGAAGTGCGCCACCGCCGGTGTCCTGCGGCCCCGGCGCCAGGCGACGGCGAGCGTCGAGCCGGGGATGCCGGCGACCGGGACGTAGTGCAGCCCGCCTCGTCCGGCGGCGTAGCGCCGCAGCCCGGCGACGGTCACCGCCACGGCGAGACCGGCGGCGACCATCTCCAGTTCCTCGCTCTGCGAAGAGCTGTGCAGCACGCGATGGGGGAGCGACGGGTCGCGATGGGCGTCCAGCGTCCAAAAGCCCGTCCAGACCGGGTCGGGGGAGCGGCCCACGACCAACGGCTCGGCGGCGAGTTCGGCGGCGGTCACCGACTCTCGCGCGGCGAAAGGGTGTCCGGCCGGGACCGCCGCGACCAGGGGCTCGGTGAACAACGGCTCGCTCTCGATCCCCGGCGCCCCGACGGGCAGCCGGATCAGCGCGACGTCGGCCCGGTCGTCGGCGAGACCCGCCGAAGGATCGTCGAAGCCCGCCTCGCGCAGTTCGACGCGGACGCGCGGGTGCCGGCGGCCGAACTCGGCCAGGATCGGCGTGGTCAGTTCCAAGGCGGCGCCGATGCAGAAGCCGAGCCGCAGGGTCCCGATGTCACCGTCGTGCGCCCTGCGCGCGGCCTCGACACCGGCCTCGATGACGTCGAGAGCCCGCCGGGCGGAGGCGACGAACACCGTCCCGGCCTCGGTCAACGCGACCGTCCTCGTGGTCCGCTCGACGAGCCGGACACCGACCTCGTCCTCCAGCTCCCGGATCTGCTTGCTGAGCGCCTGCTGGGTCAGGAACAGCCGCGCGGCCGCACGGCTGAAGTGCAGCTCTTCGGCCAGCGTCACGAAATACCGCAGGCGGCGACTGGACACATCCACAACCACAGATTGTAAGTCCCGGCCGGAATGGTTGTTTCACTCCGCAGGGCACTCCTGCCAACGTTACCCACATCACAGCGAAGGTGACCTGGAGGTGAACCATGGGCTCGACCGGCACCACATGGCGCAACTGGAGCGGCAGCGTGCGCGCCGACCCCGCCCGCGTCGCCGCGCCAGCGAGCACCGCCGAGCTCGCCGAGGTCGTCAAGACCGCCGCCCGTGACGGCCTGCGGGTCAAGCCGGTCGGGTCCGGCCACTCCTTCACTCCCATCGCCGTCACCGACGGCGTCCAGCTGCGTCTCGACCGCCTCGCCGGTATCCGCTCCGCCGACCCCGCCACCGGCTTGGTCACCGTCGACGGTGGTATCTCCCTGCACCGGCTCGGCCCGATCCTCGCCGGGTACGGCCTTGCCATGGAGAACCTCGGCGACATCGACCGCCAGACCATCACAGGCGCGATCTCCACCGGCACCCACGGCACCGGCGCGCGTTTCGGTGGCATCGCCACCCAGGTACGCGGCCTCGAACTCGTCCTCGCCGACGGCAGCGTCGTCCACTGCGACGCGCAGGAGCGGCCCGAGCTGTTCGCCGCGGCCCGCGTCGGACTCGGCGCCCTCGGCGTCATCACCGCCGTCACTCTCCAGTGCGTCCCCGCCTTCGCCCTGCACGGCGTTGAGGAACCCCTCCCACTCGACCAGGTCCTCGACTCCATCGACGAGCTGGCCGACGGCAACGACCATTGGGAGTTCTTCTGGTTCCCGCACGGTCGCACCGCGCTGACCAAGCGCCACACCCGGCTGCCCGCCGACACCCCGCTGCGGCCGGTCGGCGCGCTCCGTCACCTCCTCGACGACGAACTGCTCAGCAACGGGGCCCTCGGCGCGATCATGCAGATCGGCACCGTCTTCCCCCGCACGATCCCGCCCCTGACGCGCTTCGCCGGCCGCGCGCTTTCCCGCCGGGAGTACACCGACCTGTCCTACCGGGTCTACACCTCGCGCCGCGCGGTCCGCTTCTTCGAAGGCGAATACGCCGTCCCGCGCGAACACGCCGCCGAGGTACTGCGTGAGATCGCCCGCTGGGTCGACACCCACGACGAGAAGATCTCCTTCCCGCTCGAAGTCCGCTACGTGGCCGCCGACGACATCCCGCTCGCCCCTACCTTCGAACGCGACAGCGTCTACATCGCCTTCCACCAGTACCGCCGCATGCCCTACCGGCGCTTCTTCGACGCGATGGAGGACATCCTCGGCGCCGTCGGCGGACGACCGCACTGGGGAAAGATGCACCGCCTCGACGCGGCGAGACTGCGTGAGCTCTACCCTCACTTCGACGACTTCACCGGCCTGCGCGACGAGCTCGACCCGTCGGGCCTGTTCGCCAACGACCACCTCGACCGCGTCCTCGGCGTGGCACCAGGGAGGCAGTGATGGGCTTCGCCGAACTGCATCGCGCGACCGAGCACCTCCAGCCGCCCTTCGCGGTCGTCGACCTCGGCGCGTTCACCGCCAACGCCGCCGACATGGTCGACCGCGCGGGCGGGAAACCCATCCGTCTGGCCAGCAAGTCCGTGCGCTGCCGTGCGCTGACCACGCGGGCCCTGAACACGCCCGGCTTCGCCGGGATCCTCGCCTACACCCTCCCCGAGGCGATCTGGCTGGCCGGCGACTGCGGCGACGTGCTCGTCGCATACCCGACCGTCGACACCGAGGCCCTGCGCGAACTCGGCGCGTCGGAACGGCTCGCGTCGCGCGTGACGCTGATGGCCGACGACCCCGCGCAGCTCGACCTCATCGCCGCCGCCGTCGGCGAGAACGCCCAACCGATCCGGATCTGCCTCGATCTCGACGCGTCCCTGCGACTGCTCGGCGGCCGCGTACACCTGGGCGCCCGCCGCTCGCCCGTGCACAGCCCGGAGGCGGCCCGCGAACTCGCACGGGCCATTGTGGACCGTCCCGGCTTCCGGCTTGTCGGCGTCATGTCCTACGAGGCGCAGACCGCCGGACGCGGCGACAACGCGCCAGGACTCGAACGCCACGCCGTCCGGGTCGTGCAGCGGATCTCCCGGCGCGAGCTGAGCCGGCGCCGGGCGGCCGCCGTCGCCGCCGTTGGTGAGATCGCGCCGCTGGAGTTCGTCAACGGCGGCGGCACCGGCAGCCTGGAGACGACCGCCGCGGAGGACGCCGTCACCGAACTCGGCGCGGGCTCCGGACTCTACGGATCGACGCTCTTCGACACCTACCGTGCCTTTCGCCCCCGCCCGGCGGCCTTCTTCGCGCTGCCCGTGACCCGCGTCCCGGGGCCCGGCCACGTGACCGTCCTAGGTGGAGGGTGGATCGCCTCCGGCGCTGCCGGCCGAGACCGGCTCCCGACACCCGTGTGGCCCGAAGGCCTGGCGCTCACCGGAATGGAAGGCGCGGGGGAGGTCCAGACACCCCTGACGGGCAAGGGCACGGCGGGCCTGCGGATCGGTGACCGCGTCTGGTTCCGCCACACCAAGGCCGGCGAACTGTGCGAACACGTCAACGAACTGCATCTGGTCGACGGCGACGCGATCACCGAGAGCGTGCCGACGTACCGGGGGGAGGGGTTCGCGTTCCTGTGAGCTCCCGGAACGCGGCCCGTGCTCCCCTTACGAGCCCAGTCGCTCCGTTATTACCAGCCACGCGAGCGCCTTCGTCTTGTCCTCGCGCACGAGAGTCACGACATCCGGATCGAGCATCGCGACCCCGGCGCCTTCGAGCGCCGTCGTGCTCGCCGCGTACGCCGGGTGCGCCCGCAGGACGGGACCGATCACCGGCGCGGCGACCACCGGCACCCCGAGGCCGAGGGCCCGGTTGAGGTTCCCCAGGGCGGTCGTGTCGGAGATCCCCGCGGCCCACCGGTTGAGTGTGTTGAACGTGAGCGGCGCGGCCACGACGGCGTCGGCCGGCGGGAACGGGTCGAGCTCGCCCGGCTTTCGGAGCCTGACGCGCACCGGTCGCCCCGTTCGGGCGGCGAGCGCGTCGACGCCGTCGTCGCCGAGCCAGGCCGCGGCCGTGGGTGTGAGGATGACGCAGGTGTCCCAACCGGCGGCCGCGAAGCTGTCGATCCCCGTCGCGAGGTCGGAGATCGGGGGTGACGCGCACGAGATGAGATGGAGGATGCGAGGCACACCGCGATCGTAGGCTGGGCGGCATGGCGATGCCCCCGCACAGGACACAGTGGACGATCCTCGGCGAGCGCGAGATCGACGGGACCCGCCGAGCGAAATGGAGCATCGCGCACGTCCGCTTGCCCGATGGCATCGAGTTCGAGCAGTACGTGCTGCGTGCGCCATCGTCCGCGATGGCGATCCTGATCGACGCCGCCGACCGGGTCCTGCTCATCTACCGACACCGGTGGGTCATCGACCAATGGGTATGGGAGCTGCCCGGCGGCTACTGCGACGGGGATGAGGACCTGGCGGTGTGCGCCGCGCGGGAAGTCGCCGAGGAGACCGGCTGGCGCCCGACCGCGCTCAAGCCGCTCGTGACGTTCCAGCCGTGGGTCGCCACCGCCGACAGCGCCCAGCACGTCTACGTTTCCTACGGTGCCGAGCCGATCGGCGGCCAGATCGATGTCAACGAGGCCGAAGCGCTCGCCTGGATTCCCCTCGCTGAGATTCCGGCGCGAATCGCCGCCGGTGAGATCGTCGGGTCCGCGTCGGTGATCGGCCTCCAGGCCGTTCTACTCGATCGCCTCGGCGGGCACCGGTGCGGGGACGCACCCGTCGGTGCGGACCGCCCGCGACCGGCCCACCACGTCGAAGCCGACGCCACAGGGAGATGACCATGCTGCTGATCCACCCGCCCGTCAACGGCCGCGGAATCCGCGTTCACCGCCAGGAGGACGTCGAGGACACACTCCGCACGATCATCGCGCTGTGCCCGCCAAGCGCGCAGCTCACCCTATGGTGGTACGACGGTGAGGATCTCAACGGGCGCATGCTCATCGGCGTCAACGGCCCCGGCAACACCGGCGGGCTGAAGTACTGCGCCGAGGACGGCGACACCTGGATCCCCGTCAACCGAGGTCCCGACGAGGTCCTTTTCAGCGATGGACATGCCCAGCTCGACTACGAGGGCAGCGTCCCCATGGAGACCGTGATCGCCGCCGCCTTCGCCTTCGCCGAGGGCGTCGGCGCTCGCCCCGCCACTCTGGAATGGCAGGAGGACTGGCGGGTGTGGGACAGCGACGAGGAGTACGCGCGGCACGCCCCCTGAAGCCCCCGCGAGCGGCGGCGACGCGCGGTGGGTTCCTTGACACCGGGTTCGGTCTGTGTCCCAATCAATCCTCAATGGACAGTGCGTGAACACTCCACGAGGCTCCGCCCAAGGAGGACCGACATGCCGGACGAGGACAACGACGCCAAGGGGTCGGACGAGCGGCGGTTGCACGAGCTCGGGTACGCCCAGGAGCTGTCGCGGAACATGTCGGGATTCTCGAACTTCGCGGTCTCCTTCACCATCATCTCGATCCTGTCGGGTTGTCTGACGCTCTACGCCTTCGGAATGAACACCGGTGGGCCGGCGATCATCGTGTGGGGCTGGCCGATCGTCGGCGTGATGACCTTGTTCGTCGGTCTGGCGATGGCCGAGGTGTGCTCCAGTTACCCGACGGCGGGCGGGCTCTATTACTGGGCCGCGAAGCTCGCGCCGAAGCGCGCGGCGGCGTGGTCGTGGTTCACCGGCTGGTTCAACTTCCTCGGCCAGGTGGCGGTCACCGCGGGCATCGACTTCGGTGCGGCCTTCTTCCTCAACGCCCTGCTGGAACTCCAGTTCGGCTTCGAGGCGACGCCGCCGAACACGATCCTGCTCTTCGGCGTGATCCTGCTGCTGCACGGCCTCCTCAACACCTTCGGCGTCCGGCTCGTCGCGCTGTTCAACGATGTCAGCGTGTGGTGGCACATCGCCGGTGTCGCACTGATCGTGGGCGCGCTGACGGTGCTGCCGGACAAGCACCAGTCGGCCGACTTCGTGTTCACCGAGTTCGTCAACAACACCGGCTGGAGTTCCTCGGTCTACGTCGGACTGATCGGCCTGCTCCTGGCGCAGTACACGTTCACCGGTTACGACGCCTCGGCGCACATGACCGAGGAGACGCACGACGCGGCCCGCTCCGGTCCTAAAGGGATGGTGCTGTCCATTGTGGTGTCGCTGGCCGCCGGGTGGATCCTGCTGGTGGGGCTGACCTTCGCGATCCAGGACTACGACGGCGCCCTCAAAAGCGATACCGGCGTGCCGCCCGCGCAGATCTTCATCGACGCCGTCGGCCTGGGACTGGGCAAGCTCCTGCTCGTCGTCGTGGTCGGCGCGCAGTTCTTCTGCGGCATGGCCTCGGTGACGGCGAACTCGCGCATGATCTACGCCTTCTCCCGCGACGGCGCCCTGCCCGCCTCACGTTTCTGGCACCGCATCAACAAACGCACGCGGACGCCGACCAACGCGATCTGGCTGGCCTCGGCCGGCGCGTTCGTCCTCGGCCTGCCCTACCTGTGGAACGAGACGGCCTACGCCGCGGTGACCTCGGTGGCGGTGATCGGGTTGTACATCGCCTACGTGCTTCCGACGATCCTGCGACTGCGGCAGGGCGACCGCTTCGACCGCGGGCCATGGCATCTGGGCCGCTGGAGCCGGCCGATCGGCGTCATCGCCGTCGTGTGGGTCGGGTTCATCGCGGTGCTGTTCCTGTTGCCACAGAAGAGCCCGGTCAACTGGACGACGTTCAACTACACGCCGATCGCGGTCCTCGCCGTACTCGGCTTCGCGGGCGTGTGGTGGCTGGTCTCGGCCCGCCGCTGGTTCACGGGACCGAAAGTACAGGGCAGCGCCGAGGAACTCGCCGCCATCGAGCGGGACCTGCGGGGGTGAACGGCGGGACACGCCGTGCCGACTCTCCACATCGGACCGATTTCGCCCATATCCGTGCAGCTCAGCCGTATCGGCCGACCGTATTGCGCAAAGTTCTGCCCGTGAGTCTCCTGGTCGGGGCTCATTCACGGATTTAAGCTGACCCAAGGTGAGTCGCCAATCCGTTTATCATCCGACCGGAGGCCCCCATGACCGAACCACCGAACTCCACCAGCGCGATCGCCGCCTTCTACGACGCCACGGTGGGCGCCTTCGGAGTGCTGTTCGACGGCTGTGTCCACACTGGATACTGGGCCCGTGGTGCGGAGACCTTCAGCCGCGCGCAGACCGACCTGACCGACCTCGTCCTCGACGCGCACGACGTCCCCGTCGACTCCCGGCTCCTCGATCTCGGCTCCGGTCAGGGCGGTCCGGCGATCCACGCCGCACGCCGCTTCGGCGCCTACGTCCTCGGTGTCACCCTGAGCGGCGAACAGGCGGCCGCGGCCACCGCGGCCGCGCAGGAGACCGACGTCGCCAAGCAGGTCGAGTTCCAGGTCAAGGACATGCGTTCGACCGGCCTGCCCGACGCGTCCTTCGACGGCGCCTACGCCATGGAGTCGGTGTTCCACGTACCCGACAAGGGCGCGGCCTTCGCCGAGGTCTTCCGCGTCCTCAAGCCGGGCGCGGCGCTCTCCATCGCCGACTACCACCACCTGCACGACATGTCGCCCGAAGACGACGGCATCGCCACCGGCATGCTCGCCGCCGCACCGCTGACCCCGCTCGACGAGTGGGTCTCGCTGCTGACCGGCGCCGGCTTCGAGTCCGTCGAGGCCCGCGACATCAGCGCCGACGTCGTCCGCAGCGGCGCCGCCATGCGCGAGGCCGTCGTCGAACGCCGCGAGGCCCTCACCGCCGTCGGCGGCCCCGAGGGCTACGGCATGGTGGGCGAGGCCGTCGCCCAGTACACCCGCATCTACACCGAAGGACAGGGCTTCGCCCTGTTCACCGCCCGCAAGCCCGCCTGAAGCTCAGTCGCCCCCCTGGCCGTCCACCGGATCGGCCAGGGGATCGGCGAGCAGCCTCTCGAAGGCCAGTTCGGCCGCCCCGATCAGCGCGGCGTCGTCGCCGAGTTTCGGGGTCCGCAGCCGCAGGTTCTCCCGGCACGCCGGCAGCACCATCGCGTTCACCCGAGACCGCAGGCTCGCCGCGGTCGCCAGGTACAGATCGCGCATCGTCCCGCCGAAGACGACCATCCGCGGGTTGAGGATGTTCGCGAGGTTGGCGACCCCGAAGCCGAGCCAGTCCCCGACCTGCCGCACCGCCGCCTGCGCCTTGCCGTCACCGCGCCCGGCCGCGTCGATCACCGCCAGCAGCGCGTCCCTCCCCGAGGCCCCGTCCCGGCCCGCGGCGCTCAGCAGCGCGTGCTCACCGATCTCGGTGACCCAGCAACCGCGCGACCCGCACCCGCACGGATGCCCGCCGGGCCGCACGACCATGTGCCCGACCTCCCCGCCGTAGCCGCCGTGACTGGTCACGCGGTGCCCGCCGGAGATGATCCCGGCCCCGACACCGACGTCGCCGTACAGGTACACGACGTCGCCGCATCCGGCGGCGACCCCGCGCGAGTGCTCGGCCAGCGCCGACAGGTCGGCGACCTTGCCGACGCTGATCCGCGGATCTCCGCCCAGGACCGCCGAGAGCGCTTCGGCGAGCGGCTCGGCGAAGCGCTCGATGTCGCCGCCGAGCTGGACCAGCCCGCCGTCGGTGCGGGCGGTGCCCGTCACGGCCACGCCCGTTCCCATGTTCACGGCATCGGGCGGCGCGTCGGGATGCATCTGACCGACGAACGCGGCCACGGCCGCGACCGTCTCGGACACGCTCGTGTCACCGTCGCGCGCGGCCTCACGCCGGTCGAGGATCTCCCCACCGAGGCCGACCCTGGCCGCCCGGATCCGGTCCACGTCGACGCTGACCGCGTAGGTGTAGACCAGCGCCGACATGGGCCGCACCACCAGCGACGGCCGCCCGGCCCGGGCCGCGCCCGACGCGCGCGGCGTCTCCTCGGTGACGAGCCCGGCGGTGGCCAGGTCGGCGGTGAGAGCGCCGATGGTGGAGCGGTTGAGACCGAGCTCGCCGGTGAGCTCGGCACGGGTGGTGGCCCCGTTGATGTGCACGTAGCGCAGCAGCGCGCCGAGATTATGTCTGCGGATCTCCTCCTGACTAGGCCCGGCGCGCAGACCCGGGGCGCTCAACGGTTCCCGGTGGCGGCGGCGCGGCGGCGCGAGAGGGCGTCGACGCCGGCGGCGAGCAGCAGCACGCATCCGGTGACCACGTACTTGATCCCGGAGCTGTAGCCCATCAGTCCCATGCCATTGATGATGACGGCAACGACGGCGCCGCCGAGCACCGCGTCACGGGCGCGTCCTTTTCCACCGAAGAGGCTCGTGCCGCCGATGACGGCGGCGCCGACGGCGTAGAGGAGCACGTTGCTGCCACCGGTGTTCGGGTCGACGGAGTGGTCGCGGGAGGCGGCGACGATCCCGCCGACGGCGGCCATCGTCGAACAGAGCACGAAGGCGGAGATGCGGATCCGGTCGACGTTGATGCCCGCCCGCCGCGCGGCCTCGTGGTTGCCGCCGGTGGCGTAGAGGTGACGGCCGTAGGGCGTCTTGTCGAGCACGAAGGTCCACAGGATCAGCAGCCCGGCGATGATCGGCACGATCACCGGAACGCCTTTCAGCGACGCGATGAGCGTGTTGAGGCTGCGTTCGACGTTGAGGACGTACACGGCGGCGCCGAGCGCGACCGCGAGCGCGCCGATGCGGATGAGCACGACGACGAGCGGGTCGGTGGCCAGACCGCGGCCGGTACGGCGGCGGAAGCGGTTCAGCTGCACGGCCGCGTACGCGGCGACGGCGACGGCGGCCAGCACCCAGCCGAGCACCGGCGGGAGGTTCCGGTTGGAGATCGCGACGACCACGGAGTCGCTGACCGTGATGTTCGTGCCCTCCTTGAGGAGCAGCAGGACGACCCCCTGGAACGCCAGGAAGGCGGCGAGGGTGACCACGAAGGACGGGATGCCGACCTTCGCGACGAGGAAACCGAGCACCGCCCCGATGACCGTCCCGGCCAGCACCGCCGCGGCGACCGCGATGTACCAGGGGAACCCGTAGGTCGCCAGCAGGATCGCCAGGACGGAGGCGCACACACCGCTGGTGAAGCCCGCCGACAGGTCGATCTCACCGACGAGCAGCACGAACACCAGGCCCATCGCGATGAGCGTGACGGCGGCACCCTGACTGAACAGGTTGGCGAAGTTCCCCGGTGAGAAGAACGTCGGGCGCACGATCGAGAACACCACGCACAGCACGAGCAGGCCGAGGACCGCCGGGAGGGAGCCGATGTCGCCGCCCCGCACGCGCGCGAGGTAGCCGCGGACGTGCCCGCCGAGGCTCACCGCCGGCGGCGGGACCGTCTTGACGGCGGGCGTGGCTTCGATGTGGGTGCTCACCCTCGTGCTCCGTTCAGTCCGTAGTCGTCGCCGGAGCCTGCGGCCGGCAGCCCGAGGTCGCCACTGCGACCGGCGGTGATGAGTTCGACCACCTGGGCGTGGGTCACCTCGGTGATCGGCACCTGCGCGGCCATCCGGCCGAGGTAGAGGGCCGCGACACGGTCGGCGACGGCGAAGACGTCGTTCATGTTGTGTGAGATCAAGACGACGGCGAGGCCGTTGTCGGCCATCCTGCGCGCCAGTTCGAGGACCTGCCCCGTCTGCGCGACACCGAGCGCGGCGGTGGGCTCGTCGAGGATGACCACGTTGCTGTTCCACAGCACGGCCTTGGCGATCGCGACGGTCTGCCGCTGACCGCCCGAGAGGCTGGAGACCGGCTGGCGCAGCGACTTCACCGTGCGCACCGACAGGCCGGCGAGCGTTTCGGCGGCGAGTTCCTCCATCGTGGCCTCGTCGAGGACGAGACCGGTACGGCGTTCGCGTCCGAGGAACATGTTCTGGACGACGTCGAGGTTGTCGCACAGCGCGAGGTCCTGGTAGACGACCTCGATGCCGCGGTCGGCGGCGTCGCGGGGGCCGTTGATGCTGATCGGCTCGCCGTCGTAGAACACGATGCCGGAGTCGATGGAGTAGATCCCACTGACGCATTTGACCAGCGTCGACTTGCCGGCGCCGTTGTCGCCGACGAGTGCGGTGACCTCTCCGGCGGTGACGGTGAAGTCGACGTCCCGCAGCACCTGGACGGGGCCGAAGCTCTTGTTGATCCGGCTCAGTTCCAGCAGCGGCGATGGGCTGGTGGACACGGTGGCCTCCTTGGCTGGGGGCCGGGCGGCGGCGCCCGCGTGCGTTCGTGCGCCGCCGCCCGGGGGAGGGATGGTCAGGAGATGCCGGCCTTCGTGCACAGCTCGGCGTAGTCGTCGACGCACAGCTCGGCGACGGTGACGTAGCCGTCGTCGACGACCGCCTTGACGTTGTCGGCGGTAACCGAGAGCGGGTCGAGGAGGACGGAGGGCACGTCGCGCCCGGACTCCGGGTCCTTCGTGGTCTGGCTCGTCGTCTTCTTCTCGCCGTTGGCGAGGGCGATGGCCAGTTCGGCGGCGGCGTCGGCCTCCTTCTTGACGGCCTTGTAGACGGTCATGCACTGCTCACCGGCGAGGATGTGCTGGAGGGCCTGCACGGTGGCGTCCTGCCCGGTGACGGGGACCTTGCCCTTGAGGTTGTTCTTCTCCAGGAGGGAGATCACCGCGTGGGCGAGGCCGTCGTTGGCGGCGAGGACGCCGTCGATCTTGCCGCTGGTGCTGGTGAGCATCTGCTCGAAGATCGTGCCGGCCTGCGTGTTGTTCCACTCGGGCACCGACTCGTCGGGGCCCTTGACGAACTCGCCCGAGTCGTAGAGCGGCTGGAGGACCGAGTCGTAGCCGGCCTTGAACTGGGTGGCGTTGTTGTCGGTGGCCGAGCCGTTCAGTTCGGCGACGACGGGCTTGTCGACCTTGGCGTCGGCGAGGCACTTGACGAGGCCCTCGCCTTGGAGCTGGCCGACCTTCTCGTTGTCGAAGCTGACGTAGTACTCGGAGTTGCCGCCGAGGGTGAGGCGGTCGTAGTCGATGGTGGCGACGCCTTGCGAGCGGGCCTTCTCGATGACGGCCTTACCGGTGCCGGAGTCCAGGTTGACGATCATCAAAACGGTGGCGCCGTTGGTGATCATCTGGTCGGCGATGGTGCCGAAGGCGGTCTTGTCGTTCTGCGCGTTCTGGATGTCGTACTCCACGCCGGCGGCCTCGAACGCCGCCGCGAGGAACTTCCGGTCGGCGGTCTCCCACCGGGCGGAGGACTTGCTGTCGGGGAGGATGACGCCGATCTTGGGGGTCTTGGTGGTGCCGCCGTCGTCGTCCTGCCCGCAGGCGGTGAGGCCGCTGAACGCGAGCAGCCCCGCCGCGGCGATGGTGAGGAACCTGCGCATGGCACGGGTCCTTTCGAGGTGGGGTGGGTGAGCGGGGGTGTTCGGGTGTCGCCGCCGGAGCCGGCCGGGTCGGGCCGTCCGGATGCCACAGCGGCTGTCTGCGAGCGCTCGGATGGTTTGTTGTGCCCAGCAACATATAAGCGCGGTGACGGAGCGCACAAGGGTGCGTGGCGGGTGGGTTTGTTGGGAGCGGTAACAATTCGGTAACGCAACGGGAATCCGGGGTCGCGCACGGTGGAGGCGAGGTCGGCGCGGCCCGCCCCGTCACGGACCTCCGGACGTCCATACCGCCAACGGCCCCGACCGATCCCCACCGGCCCTCTCCGCCTTCCCCGAAGCCTTCCGCAATCGCCTAGAATGAACCCTCACCCCGTGCCGAATGGTTCATCCCCACGGACGACGAAGCCCCCGGGAAATGCCATGAGGAATTCTCGGCACGCGCTTCTTCCCGCGCGGTCCGGCGCATGGTCCGCCCGCCTTTCGAAAACGCGATGTTCGGCGTGCGTACCCATTCCCGCCGACGCCTGTTCACCCGCCCGACAACGGGGTCGACGGCCCGCCCACGCTGGCCCGATCGCCTGCGCAGCGCGGGAAACCCACCCGAACCGCACTGTTAATGTGGCGGCACCGACGACCTTGACGACCTTGACGAGGAGACCGATACGTGATTCGCAAAGCAGTGATACCGGTGGCAGGACTCGGCACGCGACTGTTGCCCCTCACCAAAGCGCTGCCGAAGGAGATGCTCCCGGTCGGTGACAAACCCGTCCTGGAACACACGATCCGCGAACTCGCCGACTCCGGAATCACCGACATCACCATCGTCACGTCTTCCCGGAAGTCGGCGATCCAGAGCCACTTCGCCCCCGACCCCGAACTTGAGCGGCAACTCGAAGAGGCCGGTAAGGAAGAGGTCGCCGAGGCCATCCGCGAGGTCTCCACCCTCGCCCGCATCACCTACGTCTACCAGGACGGCCCCTACGGCAACGGCACCCCGATCCTCAACGCCGCCCGCATCGTCGGCGACGAACCGTTCATGGTCCTGTGGGGCGACGACGTCTTCGTCGCCGACGTCCCCCGCGCACAGCAGCTCAAAGAGAGCTACGAGCGCGTCAACGCGCCCGTCCTCGCCCTCATGCCCGTCGCCCCCGAAGACGCCTCCCGCTACGGCGTCCCGGTCGTCGAGGAGACCCTCGACGGCGGTCTCATGCGCGTCTCCGGCCTCATCGAGAAGCCGCCGGCGGACAAGGTCCCCTCGCACTTCGCGGCCATCGGCGGCTACGTCATGACCCCCGCCATCGTCGACGAACTCGAACGCCTCACCAAGGAGTGGTACACCCACCGCCAAGGCGAGATCTACCTCGCCGACGCGCTCAACGCCTACGCCGCCGAGAACCCCGTCTACGGCCAGGTCATCAACGGCACCTGGTACGACACCGGCACGCCCCTCAACTACCTGCTCGCCCAGTTCGCCGCGGCCCTCGCCCATCCGGTCTACGGCCCGGAGATGCGCAAGCTCGCCCTCGGCGACACCCCGGCATGACGCGCACGCTCCACCGGCCCCGGCGGTAGCCTTCCACCGGGGGCCGGCGGAGCGGGGGCGACATGGATCCGGAAGCGGTCACGGCGCGCACACCGCGCCCGCTCACCCGCGCGATGCTCGCCCAATCCTGGCGCGACGCGGCCTTCCTGCACTGGGAGATCGACCCCGAAGCGGTCGGCCCGCTGTTGCCTCCCGGCGTCACCGTCGACCTCTTCGGCGGCGTCGCCCACGTCGGGCTCATCGCCTTCCGCATGGTGCGAACGCGCCTGTTCGGCTCACCGCCCGTCCCGTGGCTCGGGACCTTCTGCGAGACCAACGTCCGCCTGTACAGCGTCGACGCGCATGGACGCAGGGCGGTCGTGTTCCGCTGGATGGCCGCCGAAAGGCTCCTGCCCGCACTCATCGGACGGGCCGCGCTCGGGCTGCCCTACCGCTGGTCGCGCATGACTCTCGATCGCGACGGCAAGCGCTTCACCTACACCTGCGCGACACCGGCGAGCCGCGTCCTCGTCGAAGCCGGAGCGCCGATCGAGCGACCGTCCCCTCTGGAGCTCTACCTCACCTCCCGCTGGGGCCTGCACACCCGGGCTTTCGGGCGCACCCTCCACCTCGCCAACGAACACGAGCCCTGGCCGCTGCACACCGCCGAGCTCCTCCACTGCGACGACCGGCTCCTCGCCGCCGCCGGGATCCCCGGCATCGTGGACCGGCCGCCCGACAGCGTCCTGTACTCGCCGGGCGTCCACGCGCGTTTCGGGCCGGCGCGCACACCCCTCCACCCGTGATCCCGGCCCTGTCCGAATGCCGACCGGACCGGCGGCCGGGAGCTGGTAGTCGTTGACGATGTCGAATCGAATGCGCACGAAGGACGGCCACACCGTCGGCGAAGGCGACCACGTGTGGGCGGTCAACGGAACCGGGCCCTACCTGATCGCCGACGCCGGCCACGCGGGCGGCCTGGTCTACCTCCAGCTGATCGGCAGCGACACCGACGGCCTGTTCTTCGCGCCCGGCGACCTGGCGTTCTACATCTGCAAGAACCGGCCCGCCGGTTACTGACCCGGCGTGTACGCCACGAAGAGCTCGCGGCCCGGTGTCTCCGATCGGCCGCCGGTCCAGATCCGGGTCGTGCCCGGGACGAGCGACACGGCCTGGATCGTGGCGTAACCGTCGGGCACGGGCCCGGGCTCGATCACGGCGGTCTCACCGTCGAAGCGCAGCACCAGCGACGATCCACGTGTGTAACCGGTCATGAGGAGCCCGCCGCGACCGTCGGGAACCATGCCGTACCACCAGCTGGTGTCCTCGGGCGTCTTCACCGGTGTCCACACATCGCCGTCGAGACGCAACAGCAACGGTTTCGCCTCGACCGGCCCGCCCAGAGAGGTGAACCCGCCGGCGTAGACGACGCCCTCGACGACGGTGGTCGCGGTCAGGTTGCCGTCTTCCTGGCCTGGCACGTCCTGCACCGACCAGGCAGTCCCGTCGAAGTGCAGCACGAGTGGCCGCGCGGCCCCGGCGGTGTAGGCGGTACCCACCGCCCAGGCCTCGTCGGCCGCGACGACGTCGATGTCGCTGAGGCTGAAGGCGGTCACGTCGTCGGGCACATCCGGCTCCACGAGGGTCCATTCGGTGCCGTCCCAGCGTTCGAGGAAGGCGACACCGTCGGGGATGCCGACCGCGCCGGTGTTGCCCACGGCCCAGGCGTTGGAGCCGTCGAGGGCGTCGACCGCCGTCAGCCACGGACGCCGGTCGCCCGCGTCGGGCAGCGGCGTGCGGGCCGCCGACCAGGCCGAGCCGTCCCACGCGGCGGCGTGCGCGCCGGGCTTGACCCCGCCGCCGACCGCCCACGCCGCGGACGGGCCGGTGAACGACACGTCCGACAGCCACGCCATCTCGGTGACCGGCGTCGGCGTCCACGTCGTGCCGTCCCAATGGGTCGCGACGGCACCCTCGGCGTCTCGCCCAACGGCCCAGACACTGTCCGGGGCGAGCGCGGCCAGTGAGTTCAGCGACGGCCGGGCGGTGGTGATCGGCGGGTCGACGAAGGTCCAGGTCAGCGACTCGGCACCGGTCCACGCCACGGACACGGCGAGGGAGGCGGCGAGGAGGACGGCGAGGGGGAGGCGGCTCTTCAGGCGATGGGAGCCTGCTGTGGATCGGGGCATGTCGGGAATGTACCGGGCGCGTGGGTCATTTTTCGGTGGCTTCGGCGCGGACGGTGCGACGGGCGGGGCCGGAGCACCGCCCGTCAGGCGTCAGCCGACCGTGATGGACTCACGCACCTTCGGCCTGGCCGGTAGCGGCGCCTGGGGAGACGTCAGCTCGCGCTAGGCGCCAGCCGGGTACGGGAATGCAGTGCCCCGACCGCGACCAGATCCCGTTCGCCGCCTGTTCTGACGACCACCGCCATGGTCCCGATCCTCAGTGGCCACTCCAACACGGCGACTCAGGCGACGTCACCCGGAAACCGCCGGCGCCACGCCGAACGGCCCCCTCCCACCGGAACCGCCCGCGCTGCCCCCGGGCGGGTGCCATGATGGCCGCACCCGGGCCACGGTTCAACCAGGCCGCTGCGGGGCATTCCAACGGGTACCGAACCATCCGGTGACACCCGGCGCGGCAGGAGAGAACATGACCACGGTGAGCCACCAGCGACCCGACCACATGGCCTTCACCCTCGCCGAACGCGGCGAACTCGCCGACCTGCTCGACGGGCTCCCGGCGCAACGGTGGGACGAGCCGTCACTGTGCGAGGGCTGGAGCGTGCGCGATGTGGTGGCCCACATGCTCGCCAGGGACGAACTCGACCCCGAGAGCCTCCTGCGCCGCTTCGTGCGAGGCCGCTTCACCCTCGACGGCGCGAACCAGGCCGGAGTCGACGACTACCGCGACTACCCGCCGGCGTTGCTGGCCGAGCTCTTCCGCGAGCGTCTCGAACCACGCGGCCTCGCCGCCGCGCTCGGCGGCCGGATCGCGTTCATCGAGACCTTCGTCCACCACCAGGACATCCGCCGGGGCCTGGGCGAACCACGCGACATCCCGCCGCCCCGGATCCGCAGCGCCCTGCGCCTGTCCACCGCCTTCAGCCCGCCGGGCGCGACACGCCACACGCGCGGCCTGCGTTTGGACGCCGTCGACGTGCGCATGGCGGCCGGCAGCGGTCCCGAGGTCGCCGGTCCCGGTGAGGCACTGGTCATGGTGATCTCCGGGCGCGGTCAGGCGCTGGAGGATCTGAGCGGCCCGGGCGTGGAGATACTCGCCGAACGTCTCGGCTGACACCGGTTCCTCACCTCCGCGCGGCCTCGGCGAGCACGGCCGCGGCCCGCTCGTAGTGCGCCGCGGCCTCCTCGGGCCGTTCCATCGCCAAGGCCAAGTCGCCCAGATGCGAGGCCACCGGCCCGAACACCACCGCGCCGCTGCCCGCCCCGGCCAGCTCGCCCGCCGCGGGCAGCAGCGCGGAGTAGACCCGCCGCATGCGCGGCAGGTCATCAAGACCGCGCGCGACGCGTCCTTCCAGGCACAGCCGGACTTCCAGCAGGAGGTCATGTGGTGACGGCGGAATCGCCGCGGCGGCGGTCCGCGCCTCGCCGGTCCTCCCCGCGTCGAGCAGCGCCAGCGGCCGGCACCAGGGCCCGTACTGACCCCAGTCGTCGCGCTCTTCGACGGCCTCACCATGCCGGAGACGCAACCCGAGCAGCGCAAGGGGCAGCAACCCGTCGTCCATACCGGGCATCCCGGCCGTCGCCAGCCGCACGGCCGCGCGCCGGTAGGCGGCTTCGGCGGCGCCCGCGTCGGCGGTGAGGGACAGGCGCGTCGCCCCGTACCAGTCGGTGAAGATCCCGACGAGCGGCAGCCCTTGCCCGACGGCGATCGCGGTGACGGCGTCGGAGTGCGCGTCGGCGGTGGCGAAGTCGGCGAGCGCGGCGGCGGCCTGGATGCCGATGAGGTGCCCGAGGACGGCGAAGGCCGGGTCGCCGATGGCCACGAGCCGCTCGGCGATCCTCGCCCGCACGGGGGCCAGCCCGGCGCGGCCGAAGGAGTGCATGAAACGCGCGTTGAGCGCGACGGCCAGCGCCTCGGGGGTCTCGGCGAGTTCTTCGGCCTCCTGTGCCGCGGTGTCACCGCGTGGGCCGGTGGTGCCGCGCAGTTCGAGCGCGATCGTGCTCAGCAGGCGGCTGCGGAGGTCTCGACCTGCCGCGGGCAGCGCGGTGAGGGTGCGTTCGGCCGCGGCGACGACCCGCGCCGACAGGGCCTCGTCGTCGTTGCGGGTCCACAGCGCGGGGACGGCGAAGGCGGTGATCACCTCGGCGGTCTGGAGCGGGTCGCCGAGCGACTCGGCGTTGCCGATGGCGGCGGAACGCTGGCGCCGCGAGCCGTCGAGGTCGCCGGTGATGGCCAGCGCTCGGACTAGGCCCATGCGCGCGTCAAGGCGGACCCGGGGATCGTCGACGCCCGCGCGGTCCTGCGCGTCGAGCACGTCGTGCCACAGCCGCGCGGCCTCGTGCGGGGCGAAGCGCCGGTCGGCGCGTTCGGCGGCGATCGCGGCGTGATGCGCGGCCTTCAGCGCCGCATCTCGACCGTCGGCGCGCAGGTAGTGGTGGGCGAGCCGCTCGGCGTCATCGGGGCGCGATTCGGCGAGGGCGGCGGCCGCCGTGGCGTGCCAGCGCGCCCGGCGTGGCGCCGAGACGTCCTGGTAGACGGTGTCGCGGACGAGCGCGTGCGCGAAACGCAGGCGAGCCGCCGTCGGGGCCTCCAGCAGCCCGGCCTCCAGGGCCTCGTCGACGGCGTCGAGGACCTCGTCACCGGCCAAGGCCGTGATGAGGTCGATGTCGACGTCCTCGCCGAGGACCGCGGCCTGCCGCAGCACCGTCACCGTCGCCGGAGCCAGGGCCGTCAGCCGATGCCGGACGACCTCGCCGACGCCGGGCGGCACCGCACTCAGCGCCGACTCGCCGTCGGTGTCGAGGAGCCGTACCAGTTCCTTGACGTAGAAGGGATTGCCGCCGCTGCGGGCATGGATCGTATTCGCCGAGGCCCCGAGATCGCGTCCGGCGAGTGTGGCGCCGAGCTCGGCGACGGCGGGTTCGGTGAGCCCGGACAGGTAGACCCGGACCGGCTCCAGCCGCGCCGTCCGGGCCAGCAGACCGGTCAGCGGCGCCAGTCCGGTGGGGCGGTGCGTGCCGAGGACCAGCACCGGCCCCGCCGGGGGAGTGCCGAGGACGCCCGCGAGCAGTTCGAGGGTGGACTCCCCGGCGAACTGGAGGTCGTCGAACACCAGCAGCAGAGGCGCTCTCCGCGAGACCTCCGAGAGGTAGTCCGACAGGGCCGCGATCACCGCGAAGGGCGTCTCACCGGTCAGCTCGGGCGCACCGGGAAGGCAGCGCCTCTCCAGTCGCCGCAGGATCCGGGTCCACGCCCACGCCGGCGGCACGCCGTCGTGCTCCGGACTCGGCCCCCAGGCCGTCGTCCAGCCGCGGGAGGCCAGCTCGGCGGAGAAGCGCTGGGCCAGTGCGGTCTTGCCCGCACCGGCGTCACCGGCGATGTAGGCGGGAACCGGGCCCTTCCCGGCGGCGGCCCGGTCGGCGGCGATGTGCAGGCGGGCCAGTTCGGCGTCGCGGCCCACCAGCAGCGGCAGTTCGTGCGCGGCGACCGGCACCGGCGTCGCGATCGGCGGCTCCAGCTCGGCGTCCTGGGCGAGGATCCGCGACTCCAGCCGCCGCAGCCCCGGGCCGGGGTCGACGCCGAGCTCGCCGGTCAGGACCGACCTGGCCCGCCGCAGCGTGTCGAGCGCGTCGCCCTGCCGTCCGCTGCGGTACAGCGCCAGGGCCAGCAGCCGCCAGGCGTCCTCGCGCCACGGGTGGGCGGTGATGTGCGCGTCGAGTCCGGGGACGGCCTCGGCGGCCGCGCCGAGCGCGAGCGCGGCCTCGGCGCGCCGTTCGATCGCCAGGAGCCGCAGCTCGTCGAGCCGCCGCGCCTCGGCCAGCGCCCAGGGCTCGTCGGCGACCTCGGCGTAGGCGGGTCCCCGCCACCAGCTCAGGGCCTCGTCGACGCGTTCGGCGACCTCGGCGGCGCGTCCGGCGGCGAGCATCGTGGCCGCGTCGATCACGACCCGCTCGAAGCGGCGGGCGTCGACCATCTCGGGTTCGGCGCGCAGGGCGTAGCCACCGGCGGCGGTGACGAGCAGCCGGGCGGGACTGCGGGGCCGGCGGCCGGGTTCGAGGGCCCGGCGCAGGGCCGCGACGAAGGTCTGGACCGCGCCGATCGCGCCCTCGGGCGGGTCGTCCCACAGGTCGGCGACGAGCCGCGTGGCGGGCACCGTCCGGCCCCGCGCGATCAGCAGTCGCGCGAGCACGGCCCGGTGCCGAGGGCCCTTGAGGTCGATGGGGCCGTCGGCGTTCTCGGCGGTGACCGGGCCCAGCACCGCGAACCTCACCGGCAGCACCCCCACAGCCTAGTCACGCCGCACTGCCCGAATGCTCAGTCGCCGCTGATTCGCCCGCCGCACGCTCGACCGGAACCACACGACGACTTGGAGGAACGGGCATGACCCCCACCATCAGCGGATTCGACCACCAGCACATCACCGTCGCCGACGGCGTCGCCCTCAACGTCGCCGTGGGCGGCAGCGGCAGCCCCATCGTGCTCCTGCACGGTTTCCCGCAGACCCATCTCATGTGGCGCCACGTCGCCGCCGACCTCGCCGCCGACCACACCGTCATCTGCCCCGACCTGCGCGGCTACGGCGACAGCGACAAGCCCGCCGAGGACGGCCCGGACACCTACTCGAAACGCACGATGGCCACCGACGTGGTCCGCCTCGCCGCCGCGTTCGGCTTCGACCGCTTCGCGCTCGCCGGGCACGACCGGGGCGCGCTCGTGGCGATCCGCGCGGGTCTCGACCACCCGGGCGTGATCACGCACCTGGCGTCCCTCGACGTCCTGCCGACCCTCGACATGTGGGACGTCATGCACGGCGCGTCGGCCGCCGTCGGCTTCCACCTGTACCTGATGGCCCAGCCGCCGGGCCTGCCCGAGCGGATGATCGCGGCGAGCGCCGACGCGTTCTTCGGTCACTTCCTCGACATCTGGACGCGCGATCCCGAGGCGATTCCCGCCGAGGTCCGCGCGGCCTACCTGGCCGCCTCACGCGGTGCCGTCGACTCGATCGTCGCCGACTACCGTGCCTCGGCCGGCGTCGACGTCGAGCACGACACCGCCGACCGGGAGGCGGGACACCGGCTGACGATGCCGGTGACGGTCCTCCAGCAGGACTGGGGCTCGGCGCTCGGCTTCGACGCCGCCGGGCTGTGGCACGAGTGGGCCGGCGACCTCGACCACCGCACCGTTCCCTACGGGCACTTCATGGCCGAGGAGGCCCCGGCCGGGGTGACCGGGGCGCTGCGGGACCTGCTGAAGCGGTAGAGGGAGCGTGCCGCCCGGTGCGCGCCGGGCGGCACGTGGACCGGTCAGGCCCAGGGAGGTGCGACGGCCCAGCTCACATCCGCCGGATAGCTCGCGGCGGCGTCGTAGGGACTGTTCGGGCCGCCTTCGGCGGCGAGCCAGACCTCGCTGTTGTAGTGCCGGACCGAGCGGGTGGCGATGTTGTAGGAGTCCAGTGCGATCGTCCCCGCCCCGGCCGGTCCCGGCCGGACGCAGAAGGTCGCGTCACGAGCGAAGCCCGCGCTCCCGTCCCCGGCGTCGACACGCACCCGGAACTGCGAGTGCCGCAGGTAGCGGCCCGGGTAGTTGCGCGACTCGAAGGAGTAGCAGGACGGGTCGGCCAGGCCCCTGCGCACGACGAAGGTCGCGTCCTGCTTCGTGGTGGCGTCGCTGGCGGCGGTCACCACGTCGGTGCGGCCCAGCGAGTCGTAGTGCCGCAGGTACCGGTCGGTGCAGCAGCTGGTCACGACCCGCAGCGACAGGGCCTGGTCGACGGCCAGGTCGGCGGAACTGCGCCACCACGGCGAGGCGACCTGCCAGGTCGTGTCCTCGGCGAAGGACGACGCGGTGTCCCACGGGTTTCCCGCCCCGGACGCGGCGATGTAGACCTCGCTGTTGTAGTGCCGCAGGAAGCGCCCCGGGAGGTTCTTCGACTCGAAGGACACCCCCTGGCCCGTCCGCCCGGTGCGCAGGCAGAAGGTCGCGTCGCCGCCGAAGCCGGCCGACCCGTCGGAGACGTCGAGCCGCACCCGGGAGTTGAAGTGCCGCAGGTACCGGCCCGGGTAGTTGCGCGACTCGAAGGAGAAGCACGCCGCGTCGGCCAGCCCGGGCCGCAGCCAGAAGCTCGCGTCCAGCCTGGTCGTGACGTCGCTGCCGGACGACACCGGCGAGGTCACGCCGAGACCGCCGGCGTGCCGCAGGTACCGGTTCGTGCAGCACGGCGTGGTCGCGCCCAGCGAGACCAGTGTGTTCGCGCGCGGGCCGGCCGCCGCCGCGCGGATCGCCAGGTTGACCTTGCGGACCTGGTTCGCGTCGACCTTGAGGATCTGCCGGTCGTAGGTGTAGAAGCCGTTGCGTTCGTTCTCCACGTCGGTGGGCTCGGTGTAGATCGACGCCGACAGTCCCCGCGACCACATCAGGCCCTGCAAGGTCGCGGTCACCTCGGCGTAGCGCCGGTTCAGGGTCGCCGCGTCGGGCGACATCTCATAGGCGAAACCGGCGCCCGGCTGCCATTCGTGACCGGGCACGATCAGCCCGATGCCGCCGAACTCGCCGAGCACGGCCACCCGTGCGGCCGACGGTTGCTGCGGCAGGCCCGGGCCGACGTAGATGTGGTCGTCGATGACGTCGCCGTTGCCGCCGTCGAAGCCGCAGCAGTTCGAGCCGGAGTTGTTGTTGACCAGCCGCGTCGGGTCCCAGCTCTTGACGAGGTCGGCGATGCGGGCCGGGTCGTACTCGCCCCAGCCCTCGTTGAACGGCACCCACTGCACGATCGAGGTGGTCCCGCGCAGCTGGTCGACCATCCGGCGCAGCTCGCTCTCGAACTGCGTCTTGTCGGCGGCCGAGGGCGCCGCCCCGGTCCGCATGGACGGCATGTCCTGCCAGACCATGAGCCCGAGCCGGTCGGCCCAGTAGTACCAGCGGGCGGGTTCGACCTTCACGTGCTTGCGGACGGTGTTGAACCCGAGAGCCTTCTGCTGTTCCAGGTCGAAGCGCAAGGCCTCGTCGGTGGGCGCGGTGTAGATCCCGTCGGGCCAGTAGCCCTGGTCGAGGGTGCCGATCTGGAAGACGAAGCGACCGTTGAGGACCGGCCGCAGGAAACCGTTGACGACGGCCTTGCCCAGCGAGCGCATCCCGAAGTAGCCACCGACGGCGTCGCCGCCCCCGGTGCCGGTGAGGGTGACGCGCAGGTCGTAGAGGTAGGGGTCGTCGGGACTCCACAGGCGGGCGTTCGGCACCGGGACCGACAGGCGCGCGCCGGGCGCGCCGGTGGCGCTGCCGACGACCACGCCGCCGCTGAGGACCTCGGCGCGCACGCCCTGCGCGGTTCCGGCGGTCCGCACGACCAGGTCGAGCCGTCCGGCCGGTACGTCGGGCGTGGTGTCGAGCCGGGTGATGTGCGCCGGGGCGGTCGGTTCCAGCCACACCGTCTGCCAGATGCCGGAGGAGGCGGTGTAGAAGATCCCGCTCGGGTTGAGCCGTTGCTTGCCGACGGGGGCTCCGGCGGCGTCGACGGGCGCGTTGACACCGACGATGAGTTCGTTGGCGCCGGCCCGCAGCGCGGAGGTGACGTCGAAGGTGAAGGCGTCGTAGCCGCCGCGGTGTTCGCCGATCTTCGTGCCGTTGACCCACACGGCCGAGTTCGACATGACGGCGCCGAAGTTGAGCTGGACGTTACGGCCGGCCCAGCCGGCGGGGACGGTGAAGGTCCGCCGGTACCACATGTTGTTCTCGTGGCGCTGGATTCCCGACAGCGCCGACTCGATCGGATAGGGCACCAGCACGGTCTCGGGCAGGGTCTGCCCGACCGGCGGGGAACCCAGCGAGGACGCGCCCGTGAACTGCCACTGGCCGTTGAGGCCCTGCCAGTCGGGGCGGGTCAGCTGCGGCCGCGGGTACTCCGGATGTGGGGCGGTCACCGACACGTCGTCGGTCCACGGGGTGGTCAGCGGCGGGGCCTTGGGGATGTAGCCGGCCGCGGCGGGCGCTTCGGCGACCGCGAGCAGCGAGGCGGCGGTGAGCAGGGCGACGACCGCGCCGAGCAGGCGTCGCGCTAAGGGCTTGGAGGTGGGGAGGGGCGTCCGTTCCGGTCTCATGTGCGTGGCTCCCGGAGTTTCGATGGTCGTGAACGGCCGGTGCCGAAGGTTCCGCCGCTACGGCTTGATGACATCGACCTCGGCCTGTATAACGTTATAGAGCCTCGATCGGGCCCCTGGCAACGCTTCGGGGCGCATCGGGTCCACATCTGACACATCCGCCACCACCCGCCACAGTCCGGCCCGCGCGGCGAGCGACCGCGCGCGGCGACCACGCCGGAGGAGAACATGTCAACCGCGAGAACGACCGACAGATTACGAGCACTCGCCGCGACGGCCGCCCTGCTGCTGACCGGGGTGGCGGCGCTCGCCGGGTGCACCAAGAGCGAGGACGGCGGCTCGCCGTCGGACGGGAGCAGCGGCGGCGAACAGGTCGTGGCCAGCTCGTCCCCCTCGGGAGAGGGCTGCACGCTGGAGAAGTACGGCGCCCCGAAACTCGACCTCACCGACGCGATCGTCGGCTTCTCCCAGTCGGAGAAGGAGGCCAACCCCTTCCGGATCGCCGAGACGCAGTCCATCAGGGACGAGGCCGAGAAGGTCGGCGTCAAGAAGCTCCTGGTCACCAACGCCCAGTCGCAGCTGTCCAAGCAGATCAGCGACATCCAGGACATGCTCGCCCAGGGCGCGCAGTTCCTCATCGTGGCCCCGCTCAACTCCGACGGCCTCGAACCCGCACTCCAGGCCGCCGCGGCCAAGAAGGTCCCGGTTCTGACCATCGACCGCAAGATCAACGCCACCGCCTGCTCGGACTACCTCGCCTTCCTCGGCTCCGACTTCGTCGAGCAGGGCAAACGCGCCGCCGACGCCATGGTCAAAGCCACCGGCGGCACCGGCAAGGTGGCGATTTTGCTTGGTTCGTCCGGCAATAACGTAACTACCGACCGGACGAACGGATTCGTCCAGCAACTCGCCGCCACCGCGCCGGGCATGGAGATCGTGGCCCAGCAGACCGGCGAGTTCGCCCGCGACAAGGGCCAGGCGGTCATGGAGCAGCTCATCTCCAGCAACCCCGAGATCACCGCCGTCTACGCCGAGAACGACGAGATGGCCCTCGGCGCCGTCACCGCGCTGAAGACCGCTGGCAAGAAGCCCGGCACGGACGTCAAGATCGTGTCCATCGACGGCACCCGCAACGCCGTCCAGGCCATCGTGGACGGTTCCATCAACGCCGTCATCGAGTCCAACCCGCGCTTCGGGCCGCTGGCCTTCGCCACGGCCGCCGACTTCTACGCCGGCACCGCCGTCCAGCCCGCGATCATCATCTCCGACCGGGCCTACGACTCCGCCAACGCCGCCGCCGAACTGTCGAGCACCTACTAGCGGCCGCCGCCGGCGGGCCCGAAAGGCCCGCCGGCGGCACGCCCCGCACGGCGAGCCGTTCGATCAGGCAGAAAGGCACGGCATGAGCGACCCCGCGACCATCCTCGACGCCCGCGGCGTCACCAAACGCTTCCCCGGAGTCCTGGCCCTCGACCACGTCGACCTGACCCTGACACCGGGCCGGGTCCACGCGCTGGTCGGCGAGAACGGCGCCGGGAAGTCGACCCTGATCAAGATCCTGTCCGGCGCGTACCACGCCGACTCCGGCGAGATCGTGCACGCCGGACGGCCGGTCTCCTTCGCGCGCCCGCTCGACGCCCGCGCGGCCGGGATCTCCACCATCTACCAGGAGGTCAACCTCATCCCCCTGATGAGCGTGGCCCGCAACCTCTTCCTCGGCCGCGAACCCCGCCGCCTCGGCCTGATCGACCTGCGCCGCATGAACCGCGAGGCCGCGGCCGTCCTCGACCGCTACGGCGTGCACGTCGACGTCACCCGCCCACTGGGGACGATCGGACTCGGCGCGCGGCAGATGGTCGCCCTCGCCAGGGCCGTCGCCGAAGACGCGCGGCTGCTCATCATGGACGAGCCCACCTCCTCGCTGGAACCGCGCGAGGTCGAGACGCTGTTCACCGTCGTGGAATCACTCACCGCCAAAGGCATGGCCGTCCTCTACGTCAGCCACCGCCTCGAAGAGCTCTACCGGCTGTGCGAGACCGTCACCGTCCTGCGCGACGGCCGCGTCGTCCACACCGGACCGCTCGCCGAACTCGACCGCCTCACCCTCGTCGCGCACATGCTCGGCCGCGAACTCGACCAGGTCCGCCAGGAGGGCACCACGCGCTTCGGCGAACACCGCGACCACACCGGAAACCCGCCCGTGATGGAGGCACGAGGACTCACCAAACGCCACGTCCTGCGCGGTGTCGGCCTGACCGTCCGGGCCGGCGAGGTCACCGGCCTCGGCGGCCTCCTCGGCGCCGGGCGCTCCGAGACCGCCAAAGCCGTCGTCGGCGCCCTGCCGCTCGACTCCGGCACCGTCACCGTCGGCGGGCGACGGCTCCGGCGCCTGTCACCGGCCACCGCGATCCGCGCGGGCATGGCCCTCCTGCCCGAAGACCGCAAGGCCGAGGGCATCGTCCCCGACCTGTCGGTCCGCGAGAACATCCTCCTCGCCGCGCTGCCCCGCCTGTCCCGCTTCGGTTTCGTGTCGCGACGACGCCAGGAGCGCATCGTCGCCACCTTCACCAAACGCCTGCGCATCAAGGCCGCGAGCCCCGAACAGAAGGTCGGCGAACTCTCCGGCGGCAACCAGCAGAAGGTCCTCCTCGCCCGCTGGCTGTGCCTCAATCCCCGGCTGCTCCTGCTCGACGAACCGACCCGCGGCATCGACGTCGGCGCCAAGGCCGAGGTACAGGCCCTCATCGACGAACTCGCCGCCGACGGCCTCGCCGTCGTCCTCATCTCCTCCGACCTGGAGGAACTCGTCGAAGGCGCCGACCGGATCGTCGTCCTGCGCGCCGGGGCGGTCGTCGCCGAACTCGACGGCGACGACGTCGGCGAGCACGCCGTCATGGCCGCCCTCGCCGAGGCCGAACCGCGCGAGGAGGACGACCGTGACGACTGACACCGCACCGGCACTCGGCGGACGCCGCGCCGCCCTGCCCCGCCTCGTCTCCGACTACGGCGTCTACGCCGCGGTCCTGGTCCTCCTGGCCTACAACGCCGTGTTCACCCCCTACTTCCTCGACGCGGGAAACCTGCGCACCCAGCTCGTACAGGCCGCGCCCATCGTCATCGTCGCCCTCGGCATGGCGCTGGTCATCGGCAGCGAGGGCATCGACCTGTCCGTCGGCTCGGTCATGGCCCTGGCCGCCGCGGTCATCCCGCTCTACCTCGGCTTCGGCATGTGGCCGGCCGTCCTGATGGCCCTCCTCGCCGGGATCGCCGCCGGACTGTTCAACGGCACCCTCGTCGCCGTAGTCGGACTCCAGCCGATCGTCGCCACCCTCGCCCTGCTCGTCGCCGGACGCGGCCTCGCGCTCGTCTTCGCCGGCGGACAGCTCAAACAGCTCCACAACCCCGAGCTCCTCGCCCTCGGCGACGGCGAACTCGCCGGCGTCCCCGTCATCGTGCTCGCCGCCGCCGGACTCACCCTCGCCACGGCGATCCTCGTCGGCCGCACCACCTACGGACGCCAGCTCGTCGCCGTCGGCGGCAACCGCCCGGCCGCCGTGCTCGCCGGACTGCCCGTGCGCCGGATCCTCATCACCGCCTACGTCCTGTGCGGACTGTTCGCCGCCGTCGCCGGGGTCTTCGCCACCGCGCGGCTCACCGCCAGCGACCCCTCCGCGATCGGGAACCTCGCCGAACTCTCCGCGATCACCGCCGTCGTCGTCGGCGGCACACCACTCACCGGGGGCCGCGTCCGCGTCCTCGGCACCGTCGCCGGAGCGATGCTCATGCAGCTCGTCCGCGCCACCCTCATCAAGCACGACCTGCCCGACTCCGCCGCCCAGATGGCCCAGGCCGCCATCATCCTCGTCGCCGTCTACGTCGCCCGCGAACGGAGGACCCGATGATCACCGACAGCGTCGCCGTCCCCACCACCGTCCGCCCCGGCCGCGCGACGCGCGCCGAACGGCTCGCCTCCCTGTCCCAGCGGCACGGCGCCCTCACCATGCTCGCGCTCGCCCTCATCGCCGCCTCGGTGACCTTCGAGTCCTTCGCGACCGCCGAGAACCTTGCCGGGATCGCCATCCAGTCGTCCTTCGTCGCCGTCATCGCCCTCGGCATGACCTTCGTGATCATCGGGGGCGGCATCGACCTCTCCGTCGGCGCGGTGTTCGCCCTCGCGGGCGTCCTCGCCGCCTTCGGGAGCCGGTGGGGACCGGTGACCGCGCTGCTCCTGCCCCTCGGCGCGGGCGCGCTCATCGGGCTCGTCCAGGGCGTCCTGATCGCCCGGACCGGGATGGCGCCGTTCATCGTCACCCTCGCCGGACTGCTCGCCGCCCGAGGCCTCATGCTCGCGCTGACCACCGAGGGCGCCGAGACCCCGCTGGTACCGCGCGGCTCGGGTTTCCTCGGCCTCGGCCGCGGGGTGTTCCTCGGTCTCGGCGTGCCGGTGTGGATCGCGATCGTCCTGTGCGGACTCGGCGCGGTCCTGCTGCGCCGCACCCGTTACGGCCAGTTCCTCTTCGCCGTCGGCGGCAACGAGGACGCCGCCGGACTGATGGGCGTGCCCGTCACGCGGGTGAAAGTGGTGACCTACGCCCTCAGCGGCCTGCTGGCCGCACTCGCCGGGATGCTCAACGCCGCACGCCTCGGATCGGGCGTGACGATCCTGGGCGTCGGCATGGAACTCGACGTGATCGCCGCCGTCGTCATCGGAGGTACTCTCCTCGTCGGCGGCGCCGGAGCCGTCGGCGGAACCGTGTGCGGGGTGCTGATCCTCGGCGTCATCCAGAACGTCGTCAACCAGATCGGCACGCTCACGTCCTCGGTCCAGTCGGTGGTCAGCGGCGCCTTCCTGGTCGTCGCGGTCGTGGCGCAGACCTATCTGAGCAGGGCGGGCCGAGCCCGATGACGCAGAGAGCGGAGGTGGCCCAGCGGTGGGTGTCAGTCTCAAGGACATCGCCCTGCGGGCGGGGGTGTCCCTGGCGACGGTGTCCAACGTGGTCAACGGATACCGGCCCGTCGGCGAGGCCACCAGAGTCCGCGTACAGCAGGCTATCGACGAGCTCGGGTACGTCCCCAACCTCTCCGCCAGGCACCTGCGCAGCGGCCGGACCGGGATCATCGCCCTGGCGATCCCCGAACTGGACAACCCCTACTTCGCCGAACTCGCCGGCTACGCCATCCGCGAGGCCCGCTCGCTGGGTTACACGCTCCTGCTGGAGTACACCGACTCCGACCGCGCCACCGAGCTGACCCTCGCCGAGGGCAACCGCTCGCAGATCATCGACGGCCTGATCCTCAGTCCCGTCCAGCTCACCCGCGCCGACGTGCTCGCCCGCCGCAGCACGACCCCGCTGGTGCTGATCGGCGAGAACGTCGCCGAGGTCCCGCACGACCACATCGCCATCGACAACGTCGCCGCCAGCCATGTCGCCGTGCAGCACCTGGTCTCGCTGGGTCGGCGCCGGATCGCGTTCCTGGGAGCGCACGCCGACACCGTCCGCCAGCCCTCGCGATTGCGGCTGCGCGGCTACCAGGAGGCCCTTGCCACGGCGGGACTGCCGGTGGAGGAGTCGCTGATCGGGACGGCCTCGCGGTTCGGGCGCCTCGACGGGCTGACCGCCATGCGCGGGATGCTCGCGCGGGCCGAGCCGCCGGACGCGGTGTTCGCCTACAACGACCTGATCGCGCTGGGCGCGATGCGGGCGGTGACCGAGGCGGGTCTGCGGATCCCCGAGGACATCGCGGTCATCGGCTTCGACGACATCGAGGAGGGCCGGTTCAGCAACCCGACCCTGACCACGATCGCGCCCGACAAGGAGCGCATCGGCCGGGTCGCGGTCGGTTCGCTGATCGCGCGGGTCGAGGGCAACGCCGCCGAGCCCGGCGAGGTGCAGCCGTCCTTTCGTCTCGTGACCCGGGAGAGCACGCTCGGCCGCTTTACACCGGCGCCGCCGAGCCGCTAACCTAAGCGTGGGAGCGCTCCCATCGCACTTTGAGGAGCCCCCATGTCCTTAGCAGTCCGCCGCGCCCTACTGGCCGTCGTCGCGGTCGTCCTCGCGCTGACCGCCGCGGTGCTGATCCGCGCCGGCGAGGCCAGGGCCGTCGACTCGGCCTTCTGGACCAACCCGAACACCTCCGCCGCCGCCTGGGCGGCGGCCAATCCCGGCGACAGCCGCGCCTCGGTGATTCGCGACCGGATCGCCTCGGTGCCGCAGGGCACCTGGTTCACCCGGTACAACCCCTCCACCGTCCGCGGCGAGGTGAGCGCCGTGGTCGGCGCGGCCGCCGCGGCGGGGAAGATCCCGATCCTGGTCGTCTACAACATCCCCAACCGCGACTGTTCCGGCGCCAGCGGAGGCGGCGCCCCCGACCACGCCGCCTATCGGCAGTGGATCGACCAGGTCGCCGGCGGCCTGGCCGGTCGCGCGGCCGCCGTCGTCCTCGAACCCGACGTCCTGTCGATCATGAGCAACTGCATGGACTCGAACACGCAGAACCAGGTCAAGGCCTCCATGGCCTACGCGGGCCGCGCCCTGCGCGCCGCCTCCTCGCAGGCCAAGGTCTACTTCGACGCCGGTCACTCCGCGTGGCTGGCGCCGGGCGAGATGGCCGCCCGGCTCAACGGCGCCGACATCGCCGGAAGCGCCGACGGCATCGCCACGAACGTGTCGAACTACCGCCGGACCGCCGACGAGACCGCCTACGCCAAGAACGTCATCGCGGCCACCGGCGTCTCCCGGCTGCGCGCGGTCATCGACACCAGCCGCAACGGCAACGGCCCGGCCGGATCCCAGTGGTGCGACCCGCCCGGCCGCGCGATCGGGACCCCCAGCACCACCGAGACCGGTGACTCCGCCATCGCCGCCTACCTCTGGGTGAAACTGCCCGGGGAGGCCGACGGCTGCGCCGCCGGTGCCGGTCAGTTCGTGCCACAACTCGCCTACGACATGGCGATGGCGGCACCCGGCGGGCCCACGACCTCGCCGACGACGCCGCCGACGACCACCCCGCCGCCGGTGGGCGGGTGCACCGTCACCTACCGCATCGTCAACCAGTGGCAGGGCGGCTTCACCGCCGAGTTCACCGTCGGCAACGGCGGCTCGACGACCCCGGCGGGCTGGAGCGTCACATGGACCTTCGCCGACGGGCAGCGCGTCACGCAGGGCTGGAACGCGACGCTCACCCAGTCGGGCACCCAGTACCGCGCCGCCGACGTCGGCTGGAACGGCCGGATCGCACCGGGGCAGAGCACGGCCTTCGGGGTCCAGGCGACCTTCACCGGCGCCAACGGACCGCCCGCCGGGCTGATCTGCCTGTTCCGCTAGACCGGCGCTCACCGTGAGAAGGCGGGCGGCCCCCGGAGACGAGGGGCCGCCCGCCGCCGTCAGGCCTTCACGTCGGCCTCGGTGACCACGCCTTCGTCGAGCGCGGTGACCTCGGCGCGCAGGCGCATCGGCCCGCCCTCGTCGGTCACCTCCCGCAACAGCACGTACGGGCCGGCGACGAGGAGGCGGACCTTGCTTCGGTACTGCCTGCCGCCGTCGGTGCCCTCGCGATGCGTCGTGTACTCGACGCAGTCGCGGTTCAGGAAGCGTTCGTGACCGCTCGGCCGGACGCTTTCAAGCCCGGCGGGGAAGAGCTGCCCGGCGACGGGGGAGATGCGGTCGGTGCGGGCCTTCCACTTCTCGCCCCACGGCTCGGTGATCGTCCCCTCCGCGACACCGAGCGCGCCGAAGCAGTCCATCCGGCCCTTGAGGGGGAGCCGGACGTTCATCAGATCCTCGATGGTGCGCGGAATGAAGCCCAGCCCGCGAGGTGCGACCACGTCGGTGGCGACGTCGTGGAAGGCGCGTCCCGCCTCGTCACGGACGTGGAAGCGGTCGCCGAGCCACCAGAGCGTGAGCTTCGACTCCGGGCCGGGCGTGCCCGACACGTTGCGAGTCACCAGCATGCGGGCGCGGACGTTGCGATCGGCCATCAGTGTGCCCTCTCTCCTGCGCTAGTGCGCGTTGAGCCGCAGCAGGGCTGTGGCGTTCTCGAAACCGATCAGGTGGGCGCCGACGGAGCGCATGTCGTAGCCGTGGGAGTTCGCCGGCATGCCGGCGTTGGCCTGTAGATACTGCAGGTGCAGCGCGCCCATGCCCGCGTACCGGATGTTCCGGACGTTCGCGGCGGCCACGGACTGCGCGAAGTTCAGGTCGCGCCACAGCCCGAAGAACGCCAGGCGCTGGGCGAAGTTCCCGTGCGCCTGACCGGCGAGGCCGGGCTCCTGGGCGAGGCCCCGCGCGCACAGCAGCGGGATCATCGCGTTGGCGAGGGCGAGCAGTTCCGGCCCCCGGGCGACGTTCGCCGGGAGGGTCAGCGTGTCGCCGAGCCAGGCGTCGACGACCAGGCCGGTGATGTACGGGTTGAGTGTGGCGGTGTGGTTGGCCACGACCAGCGCGACGGCGGCCTCCAAGGGCGGGACGGGATTGCCGGCCAGGTTCAGCGCGTTGACCTGGTCGGCGATGTCGCGGGCGAGGCCCCAGGCGATCTTGAGGTAGCGCTGAACGGGCTGGCCGGTGTAGCCGGCCGCCTGACACAGGTGGGCGACCGGGTTGTTGCCGTTGAGGTACTCCGTCATCAGCACCAGCCCGAAGCCGATCTTCGGGTAGATCGACTCCGAGCCGTACAGGTGCCGGTTCGGGGCCGCGTTGATGCCGAAGTGCACGAGTTCGACGGCGTTCTCCACGTCGTAGGCGGCCAGCAGCTGCGAGCCCGGGGGCATGACGTCCGAGGCGAAACGCTCGAAGATGAAACTCGCGCCCATGTTGACGGCCGTGCGCATCTGCCGGAACGTCACCTCGGTGTGGTCCTCGCCCAGAACGTTCATGTGGGCGTCGTGGAAGCGGACCCACGTCCCGGTCGAACTGGGGCCGGGCAGGTTCCCGATGTAGTCGGTGGTGTTGGCCGCGTGCGCGGTGGCCTCGACCCAGGTGTCGTAGGCCCGGATGGGCGCGTCTCTCACGCGCGGGGTCGTCGCCCCGTTGAGGTTGAGGTCACCGGGATCGATCTGCACGCCCGCTACCCAGAACATGGTCACGCCTTCCGTCGAGGGAGGTGGACCCTCAGCCTAGAAAGCGATCTGGCGCGGACTCCCCGTCCACAAGGGAGTCCGAAAGGACACCCATGGTTGTCCATTGGGGACAGAGTGTGATCAGTGCTCCAGGGTCTTATGTGCCGCGAGCAGAGCCGCGCCGAAGTCGTCACCGGGACGCCGCAGGACGGTGTGCACGTGGTTGGCGTCGTTCTGCGTGTTGTCGTACTCGACCAGCAGCTCACGCGACTGGAGCCGGTAGTAGTGCCCGCCACCGCGCTCGACCGGCCCCTCCCAGGCGAAGCGCACCTCGCCGGGACTGAGCTTCGCGCGTTCGGCGGCGGCCAGCGCCGGCGGCAGCCGGTCGAGGTACAG
Source organism: Phytomonospora endophytica (assembly GCF_014202425.1). Classification (GTDB taxonomy): domain Bacteria; phylum Actinomycetota; class Actinomycetes; order Mycobacteriales; family Micromonosporaceae; genus Phytomonospora; species Phytomonospora endophytica. The sequence continues at coordinate 295,758 of NZ_JACHGT010000010.1, forward strand.
GTCGACGAGCTCGCCGAGCAGCGACGCGGCGCCACGGGCGAGGTCGGCGGCCCGGATCCCGGGCCCCACCTCGACGCCGGTGACATCGCGGGCGTTGGAGGTGCGGATGTCGTCGGGAGCACGCGACGAGACCACCGCCCGACCGAGCTGCGCGGCGGGCAGCTCGGCGAGCAGGCGCCGCGCCAGCTCCTCCTCCAGCGCCAGCGGGCGGACGACGGGCGTGCCCCGGTAGAAGGTGATCGCGGGGTCGGCGCCGAGGAACACCGGCGTCGGGCTCACCTTCTCGCCCACGACGCTCATCGTCACCGAGACGTGATGGCCCTCGAAGCGCCAGGCGAAGGCCTCGGCGTCGGGGGAGCCGAAGAGGGCGATCCAGTAGTCGCCGGAGTGCCGCCCGCGCCGGTACGACTCGGCCCGGTCCAGCACCTCCTCCAAGCCCATGATGCCGGTGACCTGAGCGAACGCGTGCGTACTCATCGCCGTCGCCAGGAGCCGGTGGACGTTCTTGCGCCCGGCGAGGCTCAGCCCGGCGATGGACGTGCCGGGTCGCGGCCGCGGCCGGTAGTCCCAGCGGCGGCGGTCATCGTGGTCGAAGGGATGGCACGCCTCCGCACCCTGCTCGCCCGTGAAGGTCTTGAGCAGCCGCCGGGCGGCCTCGCGCATCTCGTCGGCGATCACGGCCTCCACGCTAGCGCCGCGCGGCCGTCTGCGGGAAAACTCGGTGCCGAAGGCCCCGGTGCGGTATCCCGGAAGGATGGGCACCAAGGCACGGCCCCACGAGAAGCTCGCGGCCTACCGCGCCAAACGCGACTTCGCCGTCACCTCCGAGCCCGCCGGCGGCACCGACGGTGGGGAACCGGCCGGCCGTTTCGTCGTGCAACGGCACCGTGCCCGCCGCCTCCACTACGACTTCCGCCTCGAAGTCGACGGGGTCCTGGCCAGCTGGGCGGTACCGAAAGGCCCGACGCTCGACCCGAAGGTTAAACGCCTCGCCGTGCACGTCGAGGACCACCCGATCGAATACCGCGACTTCGAGGGCGTGATCCCCGGCGGCGAGTACGGCGGCGGGGACGTCATCGTGTGGGACCGCGGCACCTGGACGGCCCACAAGACCGACGATCCCGCCGAGGCCATCGAACGCGGCGAACTGCACTTCGCCGTCCGGGGCGAGAAACTGGCCGGGCACTTCATGCTCATCCGGCGCGGGCACGACGGCGAGTCCTGGCTGCTCTTCCACAAAGACGACGAGGACGCCGTCGCCGGCTGGGACCCCGAGGAGCACCCGCTGTCGGTGAAGTCCGGCCGCACCAACGACGAGGTCGCCGCCGCCCCCGAGGCCCTCTGGCGCGCCGACCTGCCCGCCGCCGAAGCCGAGGTCGCCGTCGGCGCCGCCGGGCACTGGCCGCCCCCGGCCGAAGACGAACTCGCCGCCCTCGACGCGCTCGGCAAAGGCGGCCGCTGGAGCCTCGGCGGACGCGAACTGCGCCTCACCAACCTCGACAAGGTCCTCTTCCCGAAGACCAAAGACCGCCCCGAGGTCACCAAACGCGACCTGATCCGCTACCACGCCACCGTCGCCCCGCACATGCTCCCGTACCTGGCCGGACGCCCGGTCAACCTCCACCGCTTCCCCAACGGCGTCGAACGCAAGGGCTTCTGGCAGAAAGAGGTCGGCGGCACGGCCCCCGACTGGCTCACCACCTGGCACAACCCCGAGGCGAAACCGGACCGCTCGGAGACCTACGCCGTCCTCGACAGCCCCGCCGCGCTGGCCTGGGCCGCCAACCACGCCGCCGTCGAACTGCACCCCTGGACCTCGGGCCTGCGCGACGTCCACCAACCCGACTGGGCCCTCATCGACGTCGACCCCGGCGAGGACACGACCTTCGCCGAAGTCGTCCTCCTCGCCCGCCTCTACGGGGAAGCGCTGGGACACCTCGGCGTGGAAGGCATGCCCAAGGTCACCGGACAGCGCGGCGTCCAGATCTGGGTGCCCGTCCGGGCCGGATACACCTACGAGGAGACCCGCGAGTGGGTGCGAAAGGTCTCCAAGGCCGTCGGCCGCACGGTCCCCGAGCTGGTCAGCTGGGAGTGGTATCGCGACCGGCGCGGCGGCCTCGCGCGCCTCGACTACACCCAGAACGTCCGCAACAAGACCCTCGTCGCGCCCTTCAGCGCCCGGCCCGCGCCCGGCGCTCCCGTGTCGGTCCCGATCACCTGGGAGGAGCTCGCCGACCCCGAACTGCGCCCGGACCGCTGGACCGTGCACACCGTCCTCGACCGGCTCGCCGAGACCGGCGATCCCCTCCATCCCCTCATCGGCCGAGCTCAGGAGCTGCCCACGCTGTGAGGGCCGGCGTTTGGGATCATGGCGTGGTGACCACCACCAGACCCATCGCACCCGGCGACGCCCCCGCCGTCGCCGCGCTCCTCAAGGCCAACCGCGGGTTCCTCGCGCCCTGGCAGCCGCGCCGCCCCGACGACTACTTCACCGTCGAACACCAAAGCGGCCTGATCGACGCCGACCTCACCAACCACGAGCTGGGCAACAGCGCCCACCACGTCATCCTCGACGACGGTGAGATCGCCGGGCTGATCAAACTCAGCGGCATCGTGCGAGGCGCGTTCCAGTCGTGCAGCGTCGGCTACTGGGTCGACGGCCACCGCAACGGCCGCGGACTCGCCTCGGCCGCCGTCGCCGCGATGGTCCGGGTCGCCTTCGACGAGTTCGGCCTGCACCGCGTCCAGGCCGAGATCCTGGAGCACAACACCGGCTCCCGGCGCGTCCTGGAACGCAACGGCTTCATCCGCTACGGCTTCGCCCCCGACTACCTCCACATCGACGGACGCTGGCAGGACCACATCCTCTACCAGGCCCTCAACGCCGACTGGAAAGGCTGACCGCCGTGGCCGCCGTCCTCTTCTGCGCCGACCCCTTAGGCCCGCCCGGCCGGGTCGACGAGCACTTCAAGGCCGACGCCACCGCGGTCCGTGAAGCCGGTGCGACCGTCGCCGTCATCGACCACGACGCCCTCACCGCCGGTGACGCCGCCCGAGCCGTCCGCCGCGTCCCGGCGGGTCTCGGCCCCGCCTGGTACCGCGGCTGGATGGTCACCGGCGCGCAGTACACCGCACTCGCCGCCGCCCTCACCGCCAAAGGCTGCGACCTGCTCACCGACCCCACCGCCTACCGCACCGCCCACGAACTCCCCGGCTGGTACCCCGCCTTCACCGAGGTCACCCCCGCGAGCGCCTGGCTCGCCCACGAACCCGGTCATCCGCTCTCCGGCCTCGACGCCCTCGCCGCGAGCCTCGGCACGACCTCGGCCATCGTCAAGGACTACGTGAAGTCCCGCAAGCACGAGTGGGACACCGCCTGCTTTATTCCCGACGTCACCGACACCGAAGCACTCCACCGCGTGGCGTCCACGTTCGTCCGCCTCCGCGGCGAGGATCTCGCCGGCGGCGTGGTGCTGCGCGCCTTCGAGGACTTCGTCCCACCCGCCGACGGCGGCGGCGAGGCCCGCGTCTGGTGGCTCGACGGTGAACCCGTCGCCGTCACCGCCCACCCCGACACGCCCGGCCACCAGCCCGAACCCGACCTGACCGCCGTGCACGGACCGGTGTCGCGGCTGCCCGCGCGCTTCATCACCACCGACCTGGTCCTGCGCGCCGACGGCGCCTGGCGCGTCGTCGAAGTCGGCGACGGACAGGTCAGCGACTGGCCGGCCCGCACCGGCTTCGGCCCCCTCGCCGGCGCGCTCGCGGCGGCGTGACCGGACGGCCGCCGCCGACGGCGCCGGACGCGTCGGGCAAGATCGCGGTCGTGACGACAGCGACGCGGACCCCGAACGCCGAGAAGACCGACCTCGAACTCGCGACCCGGGGAGGCTGCGCCGCCGAGCACGGTGCCGTCGCCGAGCACCTCGCCCGTTGCATCGAGGACGCGGGCCACGACGGGCCGCACGTCGCCGTCGGCGAGGACGCCGAGACCATCGCGCTCTGGGACTGACCACGCGACCCGCCCCGCCGGTGAGGCGGGGCGGGCGCCGTCCTCACGGCTTCCGGATGACCTCGATGAGGCTCGTCCAGGAGTCACCGCCGTGACCCCGCTCGATCGCCCGGTGATAGTGCTCCTGGATCGCCCGTGGCAGGACCAGGTCGATCCCCACCTCACGGCTCGCCTCGACGATGTGGTCGGTGGTCGCGCTCATCATCGCCACATTGGCGCCCTGATCGGAGTGGTCGCCACTGTCGATCGCCGCCGCCGACGGCTCCAGGAAGTACCCGGCGAGGTTGAGCGTCTCCGTGGCGTACGGGACCAGCTCGGCCGACCGCACCCCCGCCGAACCCAGCAACGCCGAGGCGTGCGCGAAAGCCGACAGCATCGTCAGGAACACATCGAGATTCGCCTGGTACCACAACTGGGCCAACCCCAGGTCGGCACCGCGGTAGTCGGGACGCCCGATCACCGCGAGGGTGTCGTGCTGAGCGTCCATGACCTCCTTCGGCCCGCTGTAGAACACGTAGGACTGCTCGGTGCCCACCATCGGCGCCGGGACCATGATCCCGCCCGTCAGCAGCCGCGCGCCCCGGTCGGCGAGCCACGCGCCCGCCTCCCGCGTCCTCTCCGGGCTGTCGGAACTGATGTTGGCGACGACCCGCCCCGACAGCACGTCACCGACGCCGTCGAGGATCGCGTACATCGCCGCGTAGTCGGTCAGGCTCAGAATCGTCAGCCCGCTCGCCGCCACGGCCTCGGACGGCGACGCCGCCAGGCGGGCCCCCTCGGCCACCAGGTCATCGGCACGAGACGCCGTCCGGTTCCACACCGTGACCGGGTGACCCGCGGCCAGATAGGAGCGGACCATCGCCTGCCCCATCGGGCCCAGACCGATGACGGTGACCGGGGCCTTGTCGATGCTCATGTTCATGTCCTCTCGTCAGGTGTCCCGACCTTGACTCCGGCCACTGATGGTCGGCTGATGGCCCACTGACGGACCTGGGTTACCGTTCGGCCATGCGTTTCGGGGTCCTGGGGGCGGTCACCGTGTGGACCGACGACGGCACGACCGTCGCCGTACCCGAACGCAAGGTCCGAGCCCTGCTCGCCCTGCTGCTCACCGACCCGGGCCGCGTGTTCACCGCCGACCGGCTCATCGACGCCATCTGGCCGAAGGACCCGCCGGCGAAACCCGCCAACGCCCTCCAGCGCAAGATCTCCGAACTCCGCAAGGCCCTCGACGCCGCCGAACCCGGCGCCCGCGAACTCGTCGCCCACCGCCCACCCGGCTACCTGCTGCGCGTCACACCCGCCGACACCGACGCCGGACGCTTCACCGCGGCCCTCGACCTCGCCCGCCGCACCACCGACCCCACCGAACGCGCCGACCTCGCCCAAGACGCCCTCGCCCTGTGGCGCGGACCCGCCTACGCCGACGTCGCCGACGAGCCCTACGCCCGCCCCGGCATCCTCCACCTCGACGACGCCCGCCTCGACGCCACCGAGATCCTCGCCGAGACCCTCGTCGAACTCGCCCGCCACGCCGAGGCCCTCACCGCCGTCGGCGACCTCGCCGAACGGCACCCGGCCCGGCCCCGGCTCATCGCCGCCCGCATGCGCGCCCTCTACCACTCCGGACGCGTCACCGAAGCCCTCGACACCTACGCCGGGCACCACCGCACCCTCACCGACGACCTCGGCCTCGACCCGGACCCCGGCCTCGCCGACCTCCACCGCGCGCTGCTCCGCAGAGAACTCGACGCCCCCGTCGGCCACCACATCCCGCGCCCCGCCGCCGACCTGATCGGCCGCGAGGACGCCCTCGCCGACATCCACGCCCTGCTCGGGGAATCACGGCTGGTCACCCTCACCGGACCCGGCGGTGTCGGCAAGACCAGGCTCGCGCTGGAGGCCGCCCACCACGACCGGGACTCCTATCCCGGCGGCGTCCGCACGGTCGAACTGGCCGCACTGCCCGCCGGAGACGATCCGGCGACCGTCGCCGAAGCCGTCATGGCGGCACTGCGCGTCGGCGAGTACGCCACCACCGGACCGCTCCCACCCGGCGCGCCCGTCACACCCGCCGAACGCGTCGTCCAAGCGGTACGCGACCGCCAGATGCTGCTCGTGCTCGACAACTGCGAGCACGTCGTCGGCGCCGTCGCCGCGCTCGTCTCACGGCTCCTGACCGCCGCACCCGGCCTCACCGTGCTCGCCACGAGCCAGGAACCCCTAGCCGTCGCGGGGGAGACGCTCCACCCGGTCTCACCGCTCGACCTGCCCGAGCACACCGCGGGGATCGCCGCGTCGGGAGCCGTCCGCCTGTTCACGGCACGTGTCGCCGCGACCGTCCCCGATTTCACGCTGACCGACGCCAACGCCCCGGCCGTCGCCGCCGTGTGCCGGCGCCTCGACGGGATCCCGCTCGCCCTCGAACTCGCGGCGCCGCGAGTCGCGGTCCTCGGGGTCGAAGGCCTGCTCGAACGGCTCGACGACCGCTTCGGGCTCCTCACCGGCGGCTACCGCGACGCACCCACCCGGCAGCGCACACTCCGGGCGATGATCGACTGGAGCTACCACCTGCTGACCCCCGGCGAACGCGCCCTGCTCCGCAGGCTCTCCGTCCACGCCGACGGCTGTACCCTCGCAGCGGCCGAGGCGGTCGGCTCCGGAGACGGGATCGACCCCGGCGAGGTCCTCGACCTGCTCACCCGGCTCGTCGGGCGCTCGCTGGTGACGGTGACCCGGGCGGGTACCGAACCGCGTTTCCGGCTGCTGGAGTCGGTCGCCGCCTACAGCGCCGAACGTCTCGACGAGGCCGGGGAGACCGCGGCCGTGCGCCGCCGGCACGCCGAGCACTACACCCGCCTGGCCGAGGAGGCGCGACCCCACCTGCACGGGCACGGGCAGGGCCGCTGGCTGGCGGTGCTCGACACCGAGTCGGCGAACCTGCGGGCCGTCGACGACGCCGACTGGACGCCGCGACTGGTCGACGCGCTGACCTGGTACTGGGCCCTGCGCGGGCGTTTCACCGAGGCCGAGCGGCGGCTGACCGCCGAGCTGGAGCGCGGCGGGCCGGATCGGCTCGGAGCCTGGCGCTGGGGGATGCGCCGCCTGCGCGGCATCTCCGGTGAACAGACGCGCGACTGGACGCCGGAAGCGCCGCCGGAGTCCACCGTGGACGGACGGACCCTGTGGTTCCTGGCCTACGCGCAGACCGAGGTCGTCGACTACGCCAGCGCGCGCGCCCTGACCGAGCGCGCGCTGGAGGCGCTGCGGGCCGAGGGCGACGAGTGGGGCGTCGCCGCCGCGCTGGCGATCCGCGCCGTCCACCGCTTCGGGAGCGGGGCGGTCGGCGACTCCGAGCGCGACGCCCAGGAGAGCATGGCGATCTTCGACCGTCTCGGCGACGACTGGGGACGGCTGCGCGCGATCTACCCCCTGGCCTGCGTCGCCGAGGTGAACGGCGACTACGAGGCCGCCGGACGGTTGCACGCCCGCGGTCTGACGATGGCCGAGGAACTGGGGCTGTGGCGCGAGGCCGCCGACCGGATGTGCGGGCTGGGCCGCATCGCCCTGCTCAACGGCGATCTGGCCGCGTCCCGGCGGCTGCACGAGCAGGCGCTGCGCACGGCGGTCGAGCACCGGCACCACAACGGCGAGGTGTCGGCCGAGATCGGGCTCGGCCTCACCGCCCGCCGCGCCGGGGACCTCGCCGAGGCCGAGCGGCACCTGCACACGATGCTGGCCTGGGGGAGCGAGTACGACTTCGGGCCGATCACCACGCTCATGTACGCCGAACTGGGGTTTGTCGCGGAACTGCGCGGCGACGCCGACGAGGCCCGGCGCCTGCACGCCGAGGGCCTGGCCGCCGCCCGACGGCTCGACGACACCCGCGCCATCGCCCTGGCTCTGGAAGGCGGCGCGGGAGCGGAAGCCCTGGCCGGGGACGCCGTCACGGCCGCACGGTTGCTCGGACGAGCAGCCGCCATGCGGACGGCCGCGGGGACGCCTCTGCCGCCGGGCGAGCGGGGGGACGTCGAGAGGATCGCGGGGAAGGCGCGGGAACTGCTGGGGGAGAAGCGGTTCGCGGCGGAGTACGAGCTAGGGGCGGAAGAAGGCTAGTACTACAGCTGTGGTTTGTGATGTTGTGGGTGTCTTCGCTGGTAGTGGCTGCGTTGTGCGCGGGTTTGGTGTCGGCGTCGCCAGTGCCAGGCGGT
>NZ_JACHGT010000011.1:0-129485 GCF_014202425.1 Phytomonospora endophytica
GGGGGGGGGGGGGGGGGGGGGGGGGGGCCGCCCCCCCCCCCGCCCCCGCCCCCCCCCCCCCCCCGCAACGCCCCCGATCTCAAAGACGCAGGGGTCCCGGTGGAGCGGGTGAACCCGCCCCCAAGGAACCAGACGCTCCGGTGAAACCCCCAAACCCCCAAACCCCCCATCACCCCCCGCCCCCAAACCTCCCCAAAAACGTCCCCACCGCCTCCGCCGCAACCCCCTCCAGCTCCCGCTCCTCCTCGGCCTCCGCCCCGAGCGTCAACCGGTTCAACGGCGCCGCGACCGCCAACCACGTCAACTGCTCCGCGGCCACGTCGGCGTCGCCGATCCGAAGCACCCCGCGCACCATCAGTTCCCGCAACGCGTCGGCGAGCAGCTCCTGGTTCCGCCGCCAGCTCCGGTCCAGATAGTCGGCCGCGACCTCGGGAAACCGCTCGGCCTCCGTCGCGACCAGCGTCCGCATCTGCCGCACCGGCGCACTGAGAATCCCCGCCTGCATGACCCGCGCCAGCCGGTACAGCCCTTCCGCCACATCCTCCGCGTCGAGCAGGGCCCGCACATGCGGCCGCATGACGTCGTGCCCCTTGTCGACCCAGTCGCGAACCACGGCCGCGTACAGCAGGTCTTTCGACGCGTACCGCCGATAGAGCGTCTGCTTGGAAATGCGCGCCCCGGCGGCAACGGCGTCCATCGTCGCGCCCGGATACCCGCTGCTCAGGAACACTTCCCGAGCGATGGCGAGGAGTTCGGCCCCGCTGCTCCCGCCGGGCCGCCCACGCGTCCGCCCGGACGAGGCGGAAGCCGCGGGAGCCGCAGAAACCGCGGAAGCTGAGGTAGGGCCCGGAGCGGAGCCGGGAACCGAATTCTGCGACATCCCCTAATAGTACTGGACAGTACTCAACTCGCAGGGTTATAGTACTGCCACGTACTAAAAAGGAGCCCACATGCTCGCCCTAGGCATCACCCTCGCCGCGATCGCGGCCTTCATCCTCAGCAGCGTCTACTACGCCCTCCTCGCCCCCGTCGAGCGGAAGGCCCTTGGCGGCAAGGCCCTGGACCGAGGCCGCCCCACCCCCGTGAAGATCGTCGCCGAGATCGTCCGCACCGCGGCCGTCGCCGCCGTCTTCGCCTGGATCGCCTCCGAAGCCGGCCGTCTCTCCCTCCCGGACGCCCTCCCGCTCGCACTCCTGCTCTGGGTCGGCTTCCCCGTCGCGATCCTCACCGGCTCGGTCGCCTGGGAGAAGGCGGCCCCGTTCACCGCCGCCATGCACGCCGGCGACTGGCTGCTCAAACTCCTGCTCATCGCCGCCATCGTCGGCGCCGTCAACTGATCCCCGAAAGGACCGCGTCATGAACACCTCAGCGCACCCCACCGGCCCCCTCGACCACACCTTCACCGCGACTCTTCTGCAAAGCCCGGCGAAAGGCGGCTGGACCTACGTCGTCATGGACGGCTCGGCCGACTTCTTCGGCACCCGGGGCCGGGTGAAGGTGTCCGGAACCGTCGACGGTGAACCGTTCACCACCTCCTTCATGGCCCTCGGCGACGGCACGCACAAGCTCCCGGTCAACGCCGAACTCCGGACCGCGATCGGCAAGCACGCCGGCGACACCGTCGCCGTCCACCTCGAAGAGCGCCTCGGGTGAAGAAGCCGTGTCTCCCGTCACTCCCCATCGGGCCCGCCTCCAGGTCATCCGCCTGCTCCCAGCCGAGTCCCAGGTTCGTCTCAGCCCGGTCACAGCGCCCGTCGGCATATTCGAACTACGCCTCGCGGCGACACTGATCGGGGCGGGCGCCGGGTGAGTCGGAGTGTTCTCGTTTCAAGTCGACGAGGGGCGATGGGGCGAGAGACTGACGACCTCCCTACATCCGGCGCCCGCCCCAACCCATGTTCAGGGCGGTTCTGGGCAGCTCCCGACGTCGGGGGCACCTCCTGAAGGGGCCGGGGTGACGCGGCGGGGGCTTCGGCCCCCGCACGCGCGTGCTGGCCGCCTCGATCAACAGGTGCGTACCCTCGGTTCCGTGACGGAACTCGCGGTGGGCTTCGACCTGGATCTGACCCTCTTCGACACGCGGCCCGGGATCGGCGCCACGTGGCGGGCGGTGTCGGCCGAGAGCGGCACCTTCATCGACGTCGATCGCATCGTCTCCCAGATCGGCCCGCCGATCCAGGACCTCATCGCGCCGTACGTGCCGGCCGGCGAGATCGACGACTACGTCGCGCACTACCGCCGCATCTACCGCCACCACGGCCTCGCGGTCTCGCCGCTGCTGCCGGGGGTGCGGGAGGCGATCGCGGCGATCCGCCGCAACCACGGCAAGGTCTACGTCCTCACCGGTAAGAACGGCCACGACGCCACCCGGCACATCGAGCACGCCGGGCTGGAGGTCGACGAGATCATCGGCTGGGTCTGGGCCGAGCAGAAGGCCGTCGCGATGCGCGAGCGCGGCATCACCGTCTACATCGGAGACCACCCCGCCGACATCGCCGCCGCGCATTCCGCGGGCGGCGTCGGCGTCGGCGTCCTCACGGGCAACGACGACGAGACGACGCTGGCGGCGGCAGACGTCGTCCTGCCGTCCCTTGTGGACTTCCCCGCCTGGCTCGAATCCCACCTGACGCGGCAGCGCATGGAAACCCTTACGGCGGGACTGAAGTCGTACGGGTCGCTGATGGTCGCCTTCTCCGGCGGCGCCGACTCGGCGTTCCTCCTCGCCGCCGCCGCGCGCGTGCTCGGCCCCGGCCGGGTGATCGCGGCGACCGCGATCTCGCCGAGCCTGCCGTCGGCGGAACTGGACGCCGCCCGCGCCTTCGCCGCCGGGCTCGGCGTGCGGCACGAGACCCCGGAGACCGACGAGATGGCCCGCGCCGGTTACCGCGCCAACGCCGGTGACCGTTGCTACTTCTGCAAAGCGGAGCTTCTCGACACCCTGGGGCCGCTGGCCGCGGCCCTGGGGGTCGACGCCGTCGCGACGGGTACGAACGCCGACGACGCCGTCGCCGGGTTCCGTCCGGGCATCCGCGCGGCGAGCGAGCGGGGCGCCGCGACGCCCCTGCGCGACGCCGGGCTGACCAAGACGCAGATCCGCGCGCTGTCGAGGGACTGGGGACTGTCCACATGGGACAAGCCCGCGGCGGCCTGCCTGTCGAGCCGCGTCGCCTACGGCATCGGCATCACCCCGACGCGGCTCGCGCGCGTCGAGCACGCCGAGTCGGCGCTGCGCGCCGCCCTGCACGCGGCCGGTGTGCCGGTGCGCAACCTGCGCGTCCGCGACCTCGGCGACGAGGGCGCGAAGGTCGAGGTCGACGCCGAGCACATCGCCGCGTTGACACCGGAGCTGCTCGCCGCCGTCGAGGGAGCCGGGTTCCCGGCGGTGACGGTCGACGCGCGCGGTTTCCGGTCCGGGGCGATGAACGAGATGCTCGCCGAGCCGGAGCGGTTCCGGTAGGCGACAGCTCGGCGTATTGTCGCTATTGAGGCAGAATCAACGGAAATACGGGCGGTGATCGTCATGCCCACGATCAAGCGAAGTGTCACCACGCTCCCGGCGGGCGACCTGGAGCGGGCCAAGAGCTGGTACGCCGAGAACCTCGGCCTCAAGCCGACCGCGGAGGACGCGAGCGGTCTCGTCTACGAACTCGACGGCGGCACGAAGGTGTGCCTGTTCCCGTCGACGGGCCGCGCGAGCGGAGACCACACGCAGGTCTCCTTCGACGTCGAGGACCTCGAAGCGGAGGTCAACGGCCTCAAGGCGAACGGGGTCGAGTTCGAGGACTACGACCTGCCGGGCTTCACGACGCGGAACAGCATCTTCACCGAGGGGGACGCGAAGGCGGCCTGGCTGCACGACTCCGAGGGGAACATGATCTGCCTGTCGGAGGGGCAGGGGTATTAGGGGAGAGGGCTCGGCGGCGAGCGACCGGCGGCCGAGCACGCTCGCGGAAAACGTCGCACCTCGCCCGTATCGTGATTTTTGGGGCCCCTTGGGGGCGGGCGATGGCTCGCGCCCCCGCCACGGGCCTCACCCCCGGCGTGCCTGCGAGCGCGGGGCACGAACGCGAGAGGTCGCGGCGCGCTGAAACGTGCGCTGCCCCAAGCCCGCCGCCTCAACCCCCCACGGCACCCTCCCGCCCTTCCTCCCACGTTCGCACCACCCGCTTCGGCGCCTTCAGCCGCCACGCGTCCTCCAGCACCTCCCGCAACTCCTCCGCCCCGACCTCCGTCAGGCGCACGCGCATCCAGTGGTAGTTGTCGTCGTGTCCCTCCTTGACGAAGTACTTCTCCGGCTCGCCCGCCAGCAGTGCCGCCCGCTCGCCCTTGTCCACGGCGACGCCGACGGTCTCCGGCTCGTCGGGGTCCATCGAGGTGAAGATCTTGTCCCTCACCCGGTAACACGTCATGCCCCACGCGGGCCTCTCGGTCACCTCGGGCAGCGACTCGGCGGCGGCCCGCCACTCGCTCTCGGTCGTCATCACCGCAGTGTCGCACCGCCCTCCGACGCTCGGCGGAGCCTTCTCACGACCCCGCCCGGCCCGCCACGTAACCTGATGCGCTGGAGGAGAGGTGGGCTTGTGACCGGTACCGCGCGCTACCAACGCGGACGACTCGTGCCCGCCCTCGGCCTCCTGGCCGCCGCGTGGGCCGTGCCCGTCGTCACGCACCTGATCTCGCTCGACTGGCTGCTCCTGCCGCTCATGGTCGGCGCCGTCGCCTGCGTCATCCGCGCGGGCCGCTCGCTTGTCGACCGGCTGATGATCTCGCTGTTCATCACCCTCGGCGGCATCATCGTCTTCGGCCTCGCCTACTCGGCGTGGCCGTGGGGCCTGTCGCCGGTCCCGATCGCGGGCACCTGGTTCACCGGCCTGCTCGCCATCGCGTTCTTCACCGACCGCCGCCCCAGCGTTCCGACGCGGCTCCTCGGCAGCGACCTCCTCATCGCCTCCGCGGCCGTCGTCGGCGGCCTCATGGCCCGCTGGCCCGTCCTCGGCCGTGACTTCGAGACCTCCCTGCGCTACACCTCGGCCCGCGAGGACATGTTCCGGCACTTCTCGCTCTTCGACGCCATCGGCTACTTCGGCGGCTACCCGGTCTTCAACGAGCCCGAGGTCACCCGCATCACCGCCGACATGGACGTCTACCCGCCCGGCGCGCACTTCCTCTACGCGGCGGTCGACAACTTCCTGCGCAGCTCCAGCGCCCCCGGTGACACCGAGGTCCAGTTCTGGAACTACTACGGCTACACCGCGATCGGTTTCGGCCTGCTCTGCGCGACCCTCGTGTGGGCGACGCGCTGGGCGGCGGGCCCGACCGTCGCCGGCTGGCGCCGCGCGCTGGTCTGCGCGTTCGTCGGCGTCGTCGTCGTGTCCGGGCCCCTGACGACCCTGTTCTGGCAGGGCTACGACTCCGAGATCATCGGCCTCGCCCTCCTCGCGGTGACCTTCGCGCTGCTGCTGCGGCCGCCCCCGTCGGCCTACGAGTGGATCACCACGGTGACGCTCCTGGCGGCCGCGACGGTGATCACCTACAACCTGTTCGCGCTGTTCCTGCCCGCGGCTGCCGTCGCGGCGGTCATCGCCTACCGCAAACGCCTCGCGCCGATCTGGAAGTACACCGTCGGCGCGATCGTCGTCGCCGGGGCCGCGGCCTCCTTCGTGTTCTGGCAGCAGCTCCTCGTCGGGCTCGGCCCGAGTCACACCAACGAGATCGGCGGGATCGTCCCCTTCGACCGCGGCACGGTCGCCGCGCTGGGCCTCGTCGTCGTCGCCGCGATGCTCAGCCGGACCGGCCGCCGCGTCGCGGTCTGGCCGATCGCGGCGGTCACCATCGTCATCGGGCTCGGCATCGTCATGGCCTTCGCGGTGCAGCAGCTCGCGGCCTTCGGCGAGACCAGGTACTACCTGGAGAAGCTGATCCACGTCGTCTACGTGCTGGCGCTCGTCGGCGTCGGCGCGGTCGCGCTGTTCCTCAAGCCCTGGCGCGGACTCGGTTCGCGGCGGCTGGAAGAGGGCGTTCCCGCCCTGGCCGCGCTGGTCATCATGGTCGTCGCGGCGGGCATGCTCCCCTCGGCGACCGACAAGATCTTCACCGCCTGGCCAACCTTCCACCCCGGCCCGAACACGACCTGGGCGCAGGGCTGGACCTCGCGGAAGGTGCAGTCGCCCTTCGACGACGCGACCAAGGCCCTCGTGGAGAGCGACCTGATCGACGGGTCGCCGAGCCTGGTCGTCTACAACGACGACGGGCACTTCAACCGGCACGTCACGATGTTCGTCGGGGTCCTCAACCGCGACACCGGCACGATCACGCCGCCGATGGAGCTCGTCGACGACATCGACGGGCTGGGAAACCCCGCGCTGGACGCCGACGGGCGCGTCACCGGCCCCGCCGCGGACGCCCTCAACGCCCTCAAGGACGCCATCCGCGCGACCGAGTACCCGCTGCAGGTGATCGTCGGGAACCAGGCCGTCGCGGCCGAACTGGCGGAGTTCTCGCTGGCCAATCCGAACCTGAAGCTTCGAGTGGAGTACCTCCCGGAGATGCAGCTAGCCTAGGCGGGTAAGTGTTGCGTCTACGAGCTGAGGTCAGCGGTGCCCACGGGTCGAGTCAAGTGGTACGACACCGAAAAAGGTTTCGGATTCATCTCCCGCGATGACGGGGACGGCGACGTCTTCGTGCACAAGGCCGCGCTCCCGGACGGCGTCGAGGCGCTGACCCCCGGGCAGAAGCTCGACTTCGGCGTCATGGACACCCGCCGGGGTGTGCAGGCCATGACCGTGAAGATCCTTGAGGCGCCCCCCTCGGTGGCGGCGGCGACCCGCCGCTCCCCGGAGGATCTCAACAGCCTCATCGAGGACATGATCAAGGTCCTCGAAATGAAGGTGCTGCCCTCCCTGCGCCGCGGCCGCCACCCCGACCGCCGTGCCACGGCCAAGATCGCCGAGGTCGTCCACGCGGTGGCGCGCGAGCTGGAGGTCTAGCCGTCGCTTCGGACCGCCGCCGCGTCGCCCAAGGGTGCGGCGGCGTTCCCGCACCGGGGGGCACTCGGCCGGGGCGGGCACGGGCATGCCGCCATGAGCGCGCGCGGTGAGGCCCGGTTCCTCAAGAGTGCCGCGATTCGTCCCGCTTTCTCCCTAGGCTGGGATCACCGCCGCCGACAGGGAGGACCCGCCATGCGCGTCGCCGTCACCACCCCTACCGGCAACGTCGGCCGCCACGTCCTCGCGAGCCTCGTGCGCGCGGGAACCCGGCCGCGCGTCCTCGTACGCGATCCGGCGAAGCTCGATGCGTCCCTCGCCGATTACGTCGAGGCCGTCGCCGTCGACCAGTCCGACCGGTCCGCCGTCGTCGCGGCCACGAAGGACGTCGACGCCCTCTACTGGGTCGACCCGCCGTCGGTGGATCCCGACCCCGTCGCCGCCTACGCCCGCTTCGGGGCCGTCGCCGCCGAGGCGGTCGCGGCCAACGGCATCGGCCGCGTCGTCTTCCAGAGCAGCGTCGGCGCCGAGAAGCGCACCGGCGCCGGCGAGATCGACGGCCTCGCCCGCACCGAGGAACTTCTCGACGCGACCGGCGCGGACGTCGCGCACCTGCGCTGCGGCTTCTTCTTCACCAACCTCATGCTCGAACTCGACGCGATCCGCGCCGGGACGATCGAGGTGATCCTCCCCGTCGATCAGCCCATGGGCTGGGTCGCGCCACGCGACATCGCCGAGGTCGCCGTCGGGCGCCTGCTCAACCCAGGCTGGTCCGGCCGTGTCGTCCAGGCCGTCCACGGCCCCGCCGACCTGACCTGGGAACAGGCCGCCCGCGTCGTCACGGAGGTCACCGGCCGCGAGGTCGGCGTCGCACGGATCCCCGACGGCGTCATGCGCGAACGCCTCACCGGCGCCGGCCTGCCGCCCGGCTTCGCCGACGGGATCATGGGCATGTCGACCGGCCTGCGCGACGGTTTCACACCCGAGCAGGAGCGCACGGCGCGGACCACCACGCCGACCAGCCTCGCCGCGTGGTGCCACGAGGAACTGCTGCCCGCGCTGGCCGCGCGCGCCACCCCGAAGGAAGGCCCCTAGACCTCCGCCTTCGGCACCAGTCCCAGCTCGGCCGCGCGACCCAGCAGGGTCCGCACCGCCGCGTAGCCCTCGTCGCCCAGATCCTCGGTGAACGTGTTCACGTAGAGGCCGATGTGCTGCGCGACGACGTCTTCGGCCATCTCCTGCGCGTGCTCGACGACATAGTCCTTCGACGCCTCCGGATGCGCCCACGCGTATCGCACCGACGCCCGGATCGTCTCGGCCAGCGCGGCCGTGTCGAGCCCCTTGCGCGCGAGGATCGCGCCCAGCGGGATCGGCGTGCCCGTCTCGCCCTCCCACCACTCGCCGAGATCGGCCAGCGAGGTCAGCCCGTAGTCCTGGTACGTGAACCGCGCCTCGTGGATCACGAGCCCGGCGTCGAAACGCCCGTCGCGCACGCCGGGCATGATCTCGTGGAACGGCACGACCTCGATCCGCCCCGGCTTCACGCCGTCCAGCCACAGCCGGAACAGCAGGTAGGCCGTCGTCCGTTCGCCCGGGACGGCGACGACGGCGCCGTCGAGCTCGGTGCGGCCCGCGGTGAGCACCAGCGGCCCGCAGCCGCGCCCGAGCGCCCCGCCGCACGGCAGCAGCTCGTAGTCGTCGAGCAGCCACGGCAGGGCCGCGTAGGAGACCTTCACGACGTCGAACTCGCCGCGCTCGGCGGCGTGGTTGGTGACGTCGACGTCGGCGTAGGTCACGTCGACGGGCGGGCCGTCGACGAGACCGTGCGTCCAGGCGTGGAACGTGAAGGTGTCGTTGGGACAGGGGGAGTAGGCGAGCTTAAGCAAGGCCGCCGACCGCCTTCGTCAGCGCGGCGAAGGCGTCCTGCAGGCGCCAGCCGTCCTTGTCGCGCGGGCCGACGATGTTGGAGATCGTGCGGATCTCGGCGAAGGGCACCCCGCACAGCTTCGCGGCGGTGGCCACCCCGAAGCCCTCCATGGCCTCGGCGTGGGCGTCGGGATACCGGCCCGAGAGTTCCTCGGCGGTCTCCTGGGTGCCGGTGACGGTCGCGAGGGTGAGGACGGCGCCACGGCGCCCCTCGATGTCGGCGGTGATGGAGGCGTCGGCGCTGATCGAGGAGACCCCGCCGAAGCCGAGGGAGACCACCGGCAGCCACCCGCGCGGGCTCTGCGCGCCCAGGTCGGCGGCGATGGCGCGCGTCGCGACGACCGTGTCGCCGATCTCGGCGCGCCCGGCGAAGGCGCCGGCGATGCCCGCGCTGACGACGCCCCGGTAATTGCCCTTGGAGAGGAGTAGTGCGGTCGCCGCGGCGGCCTGCGCTGGACCCAGACCGATGGTCTGGACCGAAATGTCGGCGTTGTCCTTGAGTCCCGCGCGCACCGCGTCGCGTTCGGCGTCGACCGCCGTAACGATGAGGAGAGTCACGGGTTGTCAGGGTAGTCCTCCGCCCGAGACCGCTTGCCGGGTCGGTACAGGTGGTAACCGGCGGGGGCGTCGTTCTCGCCGCCCGTGGCGAACGGTTCGGGGATCGTGACGGTGGGTGGTTCCTCGTTGTCGTCTTCGGCGAGGTGCGGATCGGTGCCGGTCAGGCGCTCCGAGCGCAGACCGCGGGCGCTGAGGTAGGTGCGGACGGTCGCGACGAGGACGACCAGCGCCAGGACGGCCAGGCCGAGCGGCCCGTTGAACGGGATGATCCCGACGCCGCCCCCGGCGACCCACGCCAGGATCAGCAGCGTCTCGGAGTGCGCGAAGGCCGAGGCGCGCACCTCGGGGCGGACGCGTTCCTGGATGACGGCGTCGACGGCCAGTTTCGCCGCGCCCGACGCCGTCGCGGTGACCACGCACAGGACGGCGACGGTCCCGAGGTTGTAGACGGTGCCCGCGGCGACCGCGACGACCGTCGTGGCGGCCAGCGCGATCGTCTGGATGCGCAGGGGCCGCCGGATGCTGATGCGCGTGAACGCGGCGGTCGCGGCGAAGGTGCCGAGCCCGAGGGAGGCGGCGACGACGCCGAGGGCGAGTTGCTGCGGGAGCTTGACGGGGACGGGGAAGTCGCCGGCGCGGCTGCGGAAGGCGAGGTAGAGGGTGAGGAAGCCGTAGCCGAAGCGCAGCGCGCCGGAGCCGAGGAGGCTCGCCCAGACGAGTTTCCCGCTGAGCACGCGGGTGTCGCGGCGGCCGGGGAGCCGGAAGAGGCGCGGGGGCGTCTCCGGCGGCTGGGAGTCGGTGCGGGGCGGGAGGCGCAGCGCCCACACCATGCCGACGAGGAAGACGACGGCGGCGGCGCGCAGAGTCCAGGCGGGCCCGGCAAGGGCCGTGAGAAGGCCGATGGGGAGCGCGATGGCTCCGGCGACGGTTCCGTAGAGGGACGCCCGCGCGCCCGCCTCGACGAGGCTGAGGCCTTCGGGCAGCAGGCGGGGGATGGCCGCGCTGCGAGCGACCCCGTAGGAGCGCGACAGCAGGAGGATGCCGAAGGCGGCGGGGTAGAGGCCGAGACCGTCGAGGTTGTCGGAGGCGATCCAGACGAGGAACGCGCGGCCGAGCATGGTGGCGGCGAGGGCGTAGCGGCGGCCGTGGCGGACGCGGTCGAGGACCGGGCCGACGAGCGGCGCGAGGAGCGCGAAGGGCGCCATGGTGACCAGGAGGTAGAGCGCGACCTGCCCGCGGGCCTCGTCGATGGGGACGTTGAAGAAGATCGTCCCGGCGAGACCGACGGCGACCAGGGTGTCCCCGGCGCAGGAGGCGGCGTGGAGGTCGAGCAGGCGCATCATGCCCGTCTCGCCGCCACCGCCCTTCTCCCGGGCGGAGCCGACCTGGCGGCGGGCGAAACCGCCGATGCCGCGCGCGACGGCGAGCGCGCCGCGGGCGAGTGCCCGGACGGCGCGGAAGAGCGTGACGATGAGTCGGCGCACAGCCCTATCATCCCCGTTCCCGGCGACCACGAACCGTGAGCAACAATAGGCTGGTGACCACCAGCATCGCGACTCGCCGCGCCCGGCTCGACCGCACCTGTGCCGACGCCGTCGACGTCGCCCGTGAGGCGCTCGACGAGACCGGCGCCGAGGGCGTCGGCGATTACGTCGAGGCGGTGAACGAGGGCGACCGGCTCGTCACGCATCTCTTCGAGTGCGAGTTGCCCGGGTACAAGGGCTGGCACTGGGCGGTCGTGGTCACGCGTGCTCCGCGGGCCCGCAAGGTGACGGTGTGCGAGACGGCGCTGTTGCCGGGGCACGACGCGATCAGCGCGCCGGTGTGGGTGCCGTGGTCGGAGCGGCTGGCGCCGGGTGACGTGGGTGCCGGGGATCTGCTTCCGACGGCTCCCGACGACGACCGGTTGATGCCGGCTTACACGTTCTCCGACGATGACGGTGTCGAGGACCTGGCCTTCGAGCTGGGGGTCGGGCGTACGCGGGTGATGAACCGCGAGGGCCGGATGGAGACCGCTCAGCGTTGGTACGAGGGCGATTCGGGACCGGAGGCGGAGATCTCGACGAGCGCTCCGGCCGACGCCCGCTGCGGGACGTGCGGTTTCTTCCTGCCGCTGGCGGGTTCGCTGCGGCAGGCCTTCGGGGTGTGCGGGAACCTGTACGCCGCCGATGACGCGCGTGCCGTGTCGGCCGACCACGGTTGTGGCGCCCACTCGGAGGTGCTCGTCGCGGCCGAGGGGCCCGTCGATCACCTGGAGACGGTGTACGACGACAACGCCGTGGAGTCCCTCGAAGGGGAGTAGCCCTTTTACCCGGTGGTGAGGTCGGGCGCGTCCAGGACCCACAGCCAGGCGCCGTCGGGCTGCCGCCGGGCCACTTCGGCCGACACCGTGCCGCCTTCGAGGCGTGTGGACGTCAGGGCGAGGTTTCCTTTGCGCACGGCTTTGCGGGTGCGTCCGCGCACGAGTGCGGGTTCGCTCGCCAGGAAGCCGGCGTAGTACGCCCGGATCGCCGCACGCCCGCCGGCGAGTTCGCCGCCGGGGAGTTCGAGGACCGCGGCGGCCTCGTAGAGCGAGGCGAGGCCGTCGGCGTCGCGCGCGGTGGCGTGCTCGAACCACAGGCGGGCGAGATCCTCGGGGGTGCGGGCCTTCTCTGGTGCGGTCATGGGCCGATCATCGCATTCCGCGCCCGTCCACTGTGATGCGCCGGACAGGGCGCCAACGCGTGTTGACATAGCCGGGCCGCAGTGCTTCACTTAAGTCAACAAGCGTTGGCCAACACTAGTTGACCAAGATCCAAGGGAGTCCGCCATGACCACCACCGACGTACTCGTCATCGGCGCCGGCCCGACCGGCCTCCTCCTCGCCGGGGATCTCGCGGCGGCGGGTGTCGGCGTCACCGTCATCGAGCGCCGGACCACCGAGTCGAACCTGACCCGCGCGTTCGCCGTCCACGCCCGCACCCTCGAAGAGCTCGACGCGCGCGGCGTCGCCGACGAGCTCGTCGCGGCGGGCCGCCCGCTCGCGTCCCTGCGCCTGTTCGGCTCGGTCGCCCTCGACCTCGGCGAGCTCCCCACCCGCTTCCCGTTCCTCCTCGTGGCGCCGCAGTACGCGACCGAGCAGGTCCTCGAACGCCGTGCGCTGGCCGCCGGTGCCGTGATCACCCGCGGCCTCAAGGTCACCGGCGTCCGCCAGGACGACACCGGCGCCGAGGTCGACACCGTCGACGACGCCGGAGCGGTCGCGACCCACCAGGCGTCGTACGTCGTCGGCACCGACGGCCACCGCAGCGCCGTCCGCGAGGCGCTCGGCCTGTCCTTCCCGGGCGAGTCGGCGGTCCTGTCGGTCGTGCTCGCCGACGTCCGGATGACCGAACCGCCCGAGCACCTCCTGACCGCCGACAGCGGCCCGGCGGGCTTCGTCTTCACCGCGCCCTTCGGCGACGGCTGGTACCGGATCATCGCCTGGGACCGCGACCGTCAGCTGCCCGATTCGGCTCCGGTCGACCTGGAGGAGCTGCGGGCCCTCATGGTCACGCTGCTGGGCACCGACCACGGCATGCACAGTCCACGATGGACCTCGCGTTTCCACAGCGACGAGCGTCAGGTCGAGCGCTACCGCGTCGGCCGTGTCTTCCTCGCCGGCGACGCCGCCCACGTGCACTCCCCGGCGGGCGGTCAGGGCATGAACACCGGCATTCAGGACGCCGCCAACCTCGGCTGGAAGCTCGCCGCCGCCGTCCAGGGCTGGGCGCCCGAAGGGCTGCTCGACACCTACAACGCCGAACGCCACCCGGTCGGCCGGACGGTCTTGAAGACCAGTGGCACGCTGCTTCGCATGGCGCTGCTGGGATCCAACGCGGCCCGTGGACTGCGCAACGTCCTCGTGAAGACCGCGATGAGCCTCCCGGCGGTCGCCAGGCGCGCCACCGGGATGCTGTCGGGCGTCGGGATCGCCTACGACGCGCCGAAAGGCGCGCACCGCCCGGCCGGTGAGCGCGCCGCCGACGTCCCGCTCGTGGGCGGGCGGCTCTACGAGCTCCTGCGCGCGGGGCGGCACGTGCTGATCCCGGGTGAGGGCGCGAAGGCCACGGTGGACGGACGTTTCGAGACCGGTGTGGCCGCCGAACCCGGCGACACCACGCTGCTCGTGCGCCCCGACGGCTACATCGCCTGGGCGGGCAGGGACGCGAGCTCCGCGCAGATCGACGCGGCCCTCGCCGCCGCCGGGCTCACGGCCTAGCCCGACACCGGACGCGACCGCCCCGGCGGTCGCGTCCTCGTTTGTCAGGCGAAGGGATCCCAGGCCTGGACGACGCCTTCACCGCCGGACACGACCACCAGGGCGCGGCCGTCGACGTCGGTGGTCGCGAGCATGTCGCCGTGGCAGGGGATCGGCGCGGCGGCCTCGGAACCGTCGGCGGGGTCCCAGATCCGGGCGACGTCGTCGTCGCCGATGCCGGCGATCAGGGACCGCCCGTCGTGCTCCAGTACGGCGAGCGCGCGGGCGGGCGGCCCGGCGATCGGCGGCAGGGCCTCACCGGTGTCGAGGTCGCGCAGGTGTATCCCGTCGAAGTCGCCGCCCGCCGCGATGACCGCCCGTCCGGCGACGGTCGTGACGAGGGTGACGCGTACCTGTCCGGGCAGGGCCCAGGGCTCCCCGAGCTGACCGGTCGCGCGTACGTCCCAGACCCGCACGCCGGAGTCGTGGCTCCCGGTCGCACCGATCACCCGGCCGTCTACAAGGGACAGTGAGGCGCCGGAGACGCCGTCCTCGTGGCCTTCGAAGGGTTCGCCCATCATCGCGCCCTTGTCGAGATCCCAGGCGATGACGAGGCGGCAGCCGTCCCCGCCGCCGGACAGGCCGACCAGCCCGCCGGGCGTCGACAGCAGCGCCACCGACCACAGATCCCAGTCGTGCGCGGCGAAAGGCCCGCGCACGAGCTCGCCGGTCAGCGCGTCGTAGAGCCGGACCGCGCCCCCGGCGGGCATCTCCAGATCCTCGTCGGAGGAGTCGAAGCACTCGGCTCCGTCGTCGTGGACGTGTTCGTCGGGATCGTCGTGCTTCGAACCGGCCAGCATCAGCGCGCGCCCGTCATGCCAGGCGAAGGCCAGCACGGTGGCGAGGTCCTCCTCACCGAGGTAGTCGGCGAGATGCGCGTCGAAACCCTCGTGCCGCAACAGGGTCACGCGCAGTTCGGAGTTCTGCGGATCCCAGGCCCACACCGGCCCGTCGTGGAACTTGCCGAGGACCAGGGGTCCGGCCGGCGTCGCGAAGGCGCCGACGGTGTCATATGCGCGCTCGGGAAGCGAGATCTGCGACAGCAGTCGTGGATCGGACATGCCGCAGGCTAGCCCGATCTTGCCCCAAAGGGGAAGGCCCCGCCCGGTTTCCACCGGACGGGGCCTTTGATCCCTTGTGTCGTTTACAGTCCCGCACACTGCCCGGAGGCGCGCCCGATGACCCGGTTGGCCGTGCCGTCGTTGCCCGGCGCGGGGTCGTTGCCGGTGCAGGACAGCAGCCCGGTGATCCGGTTGCCGCCGATGGTCACGCCACCGGTGTTGGCCGACAGCGAGATCGCGCCGGTGATCGTGTTGGCGGCGCAGTCGCCGCCGTCGCCGATCACGACCGGCCCGGTGGCGCCGCGCACCGACAGCGCGCCGAGCACCGTCGAGCCGCAGAGCCGCGTGTACGCCGCCCCGTTGACCTGCACGGCCCCGATCAGCGTCGAGTCCGACACCAGCAGGCTCGCGCCCGGCGCGACCGTGACCGCACCGATCTGGCGGGCGCCGTCGAGGCACACCGTCCCGGTCGTGACCTTCAGGACGCCGATGTGGTCGCCCGTCACCGTGCTGGTGCACTTCGGCAGCGTCGAGGGCCGCAGTTTCACAAGCTGCGGGTCGTGGTCGCTGGCCTGGACGGAGAACTCGGCGTTGATGTGCACCACGTCGTACTCCACATCGGACAGCGCCGGCGAGACCAGGATGTGGTCGAGCGTCTGCGAGAGCCCGTTGAAGACGTAGGAGTAGCGCTCGGTCTCGGGCAGCGTGTTGATCATGTCGATCAGGACGCCGCCGTCGGTCAGCGCGGCCAGGGCCGGGCTGTACTGGTAGTCGTTGATGTCGCCGGCCACGACGATGTTGGCGTCCTCGTCGACGTCCAGGACGGACTTGACGAAGGCGTTGACGAGCGTGGCCTGCTTGGTCCGCTGGACCTCCGAGGTGCGGTTCGGCGGCTGGAAGCGGCCGTCGGCGTTCTGGTCGCCGCCCTTGGAGTTGAAGTGGTTGGCGACGACGATGACCTTCTCGCCGCCGAACAGGAACTCACCGGCGAGGGGCTTGCGGCTGCTGGTCCACGCCTCGTCGGCGGGCGCGATGCGGCCCGGCGACACGCTCAGGGCGGCGGTTCCGTCGCCGTCGGCGCCGACCGTGACCGGCGTCGTGGCGTCGCCGCCGGGACGGTCCACGAAGGACACCCGCGCGGGGTCGAAGAAGAAGCCGACCCGGATGTTGCCGCCGGGCTGGCCGCCGTCCTGGCCGTCCTCCGGGCTGATCTGGCGCCAGTCGTAGGCCGGGCCGCCCGCCGCGGTGATCGCCGCGGCGAACTTCGCGAGGGTCTGGTCGGCGCCGACGGTGCCGTCGTTGGTGGTCCCGTTGTCGTCCTGGATCTCTTCCAGGACGAGGATGTCGGGCGAGGCGAGGTTGTGCACGACGCCCTCGGCGAGGGTGGCGAACTTGTCGGCCGGGTCCTTCGGGTCGAGGTTCTCGACGTTGTAGGTCGCCACCGACAGCTGGTCCTCGGCCTGCGGCGTGGTGACCTCACGGGTGTTCGTGCTGGGCGTGACGCCGCCGACCGTCGTGGCCGCGATGCCGTATCCGCCGAACAGCGAGTAGTCGACCGGGCCGCTCGTCGCACCGGTCAGTACGGCGCCGACGTCGGCCTGGGGCGCGTCACCGGAGACCGGGACGACGACGATGCGCCCGGTGGGGGTCTTGTCGTAGCCGGTGTTGACGGTGCCGCCGCGCGTGGAGGCGTACTCGCCGGGCTTGGCGGTGATGTAGATCTCGCCGAAGTCGTTGCCGGCGCCGACGACGCGGGCGTCGTCGACCTGGACGCTCATGCCCTCGCGGCTCTCCCAGAAGTCCAGAGTGGACCGGGCCGGGTCGACCGTGACGAGGTCCTCGACGTTGCCGCTGGCCGAGACCGGCGCGTAGACGCCCGGGATCGTGTCGGGCGTGATGAGTTCCGGTGCGGGCACGGCGTTCCCGGTCGAGCAGACCGCGACCGTCGGGTTGGTGATCTCGGTCGTCGACAGCGTCGACACGTTCGGGAAGGTCTCACCGGAGGGCACCGGGTAGAAGTCCTGGACCTTGCCCGAGACCATCACCGCGTCGCCGACGGCGACGTTGAGCGCCCCGCCGGAACCGACGAAGACGAACACGGCCTCACTGGTGGCGCCGTCGGCGTCGGGCTGCGCGTCCTGGATCCAGAACCCGCGTCCGCTCGCACCGCGCACGGCCGTGACGACGCCCGGGACGTCGGTGACGTTCTGGTCGTCGAAGGGCGAGATCCAGGTGTCGCCCTGGATGTCGTGGATCCGCGCCGGGCCGGGCTCGGCCGGGCAGGTCGGGTCCGGGTCGCCGGAACCGTTGGCGGCCTTGGGGGTCGGGACGGCACCGGTGAAGTCGGTGGCGTTGACGTCGGTGTCGGCCGCGGCGGTGCGCTGCACCGACTGGGTCGCCGAGGCGCCCCCGACCGGGCTGCCCTCACGGATCAGGGCCGTGCCGTAACCGACGAGGTCCTTGATGGACGCGACGGTGCCGCAGTTGGCGTCGGTGCACGTGAGCGCCGCGGTGCCGTTGACCAGCGCGACGGTGCCGTCGGAGCCGCCCATCGGGATCGTGCCGGTCACGTCGGGCGCCGGAAGCGGTTGCGTGCCACCGGTTCCCTTCGCCTCGGCGATCAGGTAGAAGGCGCCGGGCGCGAGCGTGCCGGTCAGCGGTGTGACCTGCCATGTGCCCGTGCCGCTGCGCGAGTGGTACTGGACCGACCAGCCCGACAGGCTGATCGGCGCCGAGCCGCGGTTGGTCAGCTCGATGAAGTCCTGGGTCAAGGTGGCGCCGGAGTTGCCGCCACCTCCGTACACCTCGTTGAGGACGAGGTCGGCCGACGGCGCGCTCCACGCGGGAGCGGCGGCCAGCGGCGCGATGGCGGCGGCGAGTACGAGGGCGGCGAAGCCGCTCACCGCACGGGTTCTGGGTAGGGGCACGTAATGCTCCTGAGGGGATGCGAATGGGCTTTACGAGGGGTGATTGTGCCTCGCGAAAGTTATCAGGCCCGCGTGCGCGAGGGCAGGCGAGCGGGAAACTTTCGGTGGCCGTTGAACCAACGCCGCGCGATGGCCGCCGCGGACGCGCCGGTAACCGC
Organism: Phytomonospora endophytica; assembly: GCF_014202425.1. Classification (GTDB taxonomy): domain Bacteria; phylum Actinomycetota; class Actinomycetes; order Mycobacteriales; family Micromonosporaceae; genus Phytomonospora; species Phytomonospora endophytica. The sequence continues at coordinate 17,893 of NZ_JACHGT010000011.1, forward strand.
ACGGTCGGTGACGGTTGGCCGCTTTCGCGGGCCCTACTGGCAGGTCACGCAGTCGTCGCCGCTCTCGTCGGCGCCCACCGCGATCGCCACGGCCAGCCGCTCGTCCATGACCGGGTCCCGGTCGTCCTGCGGGAACAGCCGCAGCGGTCCCGTTCCACCGTCGGCGCCGAGGGCGTCGTCGGGGTTGGCGAGCATGCAGTGTTCGAGGGACAGGCAGCCGCAGCCGATGCATCCGGCGAGGGTGTTGCGCATGTGGTTCATCTCGGCGATGCGCGCGTCGAGGACCGTGCGCCAGGCGTGGGCGAGGCGCACCCAGTCGCCCTGCGTGGGGGTGCGGCCGTCGGGCAGGAGCGCGAGTCCCTCGCGGATCGTCGACAGCGGGATGCCCAGGCGCTGCGAGGCGCGGATGAAGGCGACACGGCGGAGGATGTCGCGGCGATAGCGGCGCTGGTTCCCGCTCGTACGGCGGGACTCGATGAGACCCTTGCGCTCATAGAAGTGCAGCGCGGACACGGCGAGGCCGGAACGTTCGGCGACCTGTCCCACGGTCAGTTCGGTGCACGAGGGCGAAATCTGCGACACCGCTGAACCTTAACCTTGATTCGGCTTGAACCCAACCGTGAGGGTCGTCAGGTCGACGACGGCGTCGTACACGAAGTCCGCGGCGACCTGCGCGTTGCGTCTCGCCGCGGCCGTGGCCGCGCTGGTCGCGCCTCCTTCGCCCAGTTCGGTGATGACCCCGGCGAGTTCGGCGCAGCGGTCCTCGGCGGTCTCGGGGTCGAGGGCGGCCGGGCGGGTCGCGCGCCGGGTGGCGGCGTCGACGAGACAGCTCGCGGCCAGCAGGGCCGCCACGATCGCGAAGGCCGAGCCGGTGACCGACCAGGCGGCGACCGTCGCCGCGAGCCCGCAGCAGACGGTGACGACGTCGCGGACGGCCGGGCTGAACCCGCGCGGCGGGGGATGGTCGAGACGCGTCGCCGACTGGAGCATCAGGTCCCGTGCGGTGGCCAGCCGCCCGACGGCGTGCGCGACCTGCTGGCGGGTCGTGTCGAGCGCGAGCAGCGCCCACAGCACCGGCCGCAGGGAACGCGAGACGCGGCCCGACGCGACCGCCAGCGCGCAGCCCTCGTGGTCGTGATGCTCGGCGCTGTCGGGGAAACGGTGCCGGCCGGTGTCCCAGTCCTTGTCGTCGAGGGCCAGGACCGCCTGGCACACCGAGGTCTCGGCGTGCGCGAGGAGCTCGCCGACGTTGGTGGAGTCGCCGCGGTCGAGCGGGCGCAGGGGGATCCGCGCGGTCTTCGCCGGCAGATCAGAGCGGACGTCCACAAGGGACGTCCGCAGGTCGGCCAGCGGTTCGGGGGAGCGGGTCCACAGCAGTGGCGGGACCCGGTTCCCGCGACGGCGGCGCAGTTTCCGGTACGCCGCCGCGGCGAGTCTCCCGGCGGCCAGGCCGGCGAACACCGCCGCCGCGCAGCGCACCCATCCCGGCGCCCCGCCGAACGGCAGCAGCACCACGATCGTGGCCGCGAGCGCCATCGCGCCGTAGCGCGCGGCGACCCCGTGCCAGCGCCGGGCCCCGGAGCCGACGACCCGCGCGGCCCGGTCGGCGTCGTCGGCGGCACCGACGAGCCGGTCGAAGGCCAGCACCGCCCCCGGTTCGGTGCGCTCGGCGTGCGGCACGGCCGCCTCCCTTGCCAGGCGGGCGATCCGGCGCAGCCGGGCGGCGAGATCGAGATGGGCGCGGGTCACTGGCTCCTCCGGTGGCGCAGACCTTTCGGCCATGCAACCTCATCAGTGTGTCGTTTTGGGGCCTTTGTGGGCCGGAGTCAGCCTTTCGGAAGACGGATATGGGTCCTTCGTGTCTTTCGAGCTTGGCATACCCGGCGAGCGCACGATGTGAACGTCATAGCCCACCGCGATAATCGCGGCATGGAAATGTGGAACAACCCGTCGTGCTCCAAATGTGCCGGTGCGCGCGCCCGGCTGGACGCCGCCGACGTCGGTTACCGTATCCGCCCCTACCTCGACGAGCCGCCGAGCGCCGAGGAGCTCACGGAGGTGCTGCGGCGGCTCGGGGCCGAGCCGTGGGACATCTGCCGGACGGGCGAGGCGGCCGCCGCCGGGCTCGGATTGTCCGCGTGGGGCCGGGAAGCGGCCGACCGGGAACGCTGGATCGCCGCGATGGTCGCGCATCCGAGTCTCATCCAGCGGCCGATCCTGATCTTCGACGACGGCACCGCGCTGGTCGCCCGCACGCCCGAGGCGCTCGACGCGGCGGTCGAGAAGGCCTGACGTGTACGCCGTCCTCGACCTGGAGACCACCGGCCTGTACAACCGGGACCGGATCGTCGAGGTGGCCATCGTGCACGCCGACTCCCGCGGCGCCATCACCGATCGCTGGCACACCCTGGTCAATCCCGAGCGCGACCTCGGCCGCCAGGACGTGCACGGTGTCCGCGCCGCCGACGCCCGGCGCGCGCCCCTCTTCGCCGACATCGCCGGGGACATCGCGATCCGGATGCGCGGCCGGATCCCGGTGGTGCACAACATCACCTTCGACGGCCGGCTCCTCACCGCCGAGTACGCCCGCCTCGGTCTGGAGATCCCGCACCTGCCCGAGTACGGCGTGTGCACCATGTCGTGGGCGGCGGAGTACCTGCCCGGCAACGCCCGCAGCCTCGCCGCCTGCCGGGCCGCCATCGGCCTTACCGGCGACCGTCCACATGAGGCGCTCGACGACGCGCTGGCCACGGCGGCCCTGCTGCGCGTCTACATCGAACGGGCCGGGGATCCGCCGCCGTGGGCGGTGCTGGCGTCGACGGCGGCGACGATGCGCTGGCCCGGCCTGCCGCACGGCGTCGTCGCCGAACGCCACCGGACGCTCGTGGACGTGCCGGGCGAGTTCGTCGCGCGGATCCCGGCGGCCCGGACGGGTCCGCCCGGGGATCCGGCACGGTATCTGTCCACGGTGGACATCGCCTTGCTCGACGGCTGCGTCTCGGCCACGGAGGCCGACCAGCTCGTCGCGATCGCCGCCGCCGAGGGTTTCGACCGCGATCACGTCCTCGGCCTGCACCGCGCCTACCTGCGCGGTCTGGTCGCCGAGGGCGTCGGGCGCGCCGACCTCGCCGAACGGGCGCGGCTGCTGGGGCTGTCGTCGGTCCCGGCCTCGCCGGGAACGCCCGTGGCGCGGCGTTTCGCGCTGCGGCCCGGGGACATCGTGGTGCTGACCGGTTCCTTCCCGGAGACGAAGGAGTACTGGGCCGAGGTCGCCGACGCGGCCGGGCTCACCGTCGCCGGGCACGTGTCGCGGCGGACGGCGCTGGTCGTCGCCGCCGACCCCGATTCCATGTCCGGCAAGGCGACCACGGCCCGCCGCTACGGCGTCCCGGTGGTGTCGGCCGAAGGGCTGCTGCGGGCCATGTCAGCCGGGTTCGAGCACGCCGGTGGCCAGTCCGTCCTCGACGGTCCGCCGTAGCGCGGTGCCCATCGCGGTGATCTGTTCGGCGGACTCGGCGAAGTCGCGCAGCATCGCGAAGGCCCGGCCGAGGGCGCGCTGCTCGGCGACCGGGATCCTCGGCACCGTCAGGCGCCGCACGATCTCTCCGGTGAGCGCCGGGCCGCGGTCGAGCAGCGCCTTGTTCGCCGGTCCGCCCAGGAAACCGGCCAGGAACAGCGAATCCAGCCGCACCGGCACCGGCCGGAGCACGAAACGCGACCCGGCGGCCTCGGCGTTGGCGGCGGTGATGACGGTCGGTTCACGACGTTCACCCACCCCGCGCAGCACGATGTCGCCGACCTGTGGCACCTCGGCGCGCAGGATCGCCAGGGAGCCGTCCTGTTCCAGTTCCGCCACGGACGCCTCGCTGCGGGCGGCACCCGCCTCGGAGGCGGCGAAACGCAGGCGCGCCAGGTCCTTGCGGAACGCCCGCAGCCGCTGGTCGAGCCCTTCGGCGAGCCCGTCGGCCATGGAGGCGACGACCTCGGCGCCCAGCGGCTGATGCGAGACGTGCAGGGACGGCGTGAGGTCGACCGCGCCTTCCAGCAACGCCGACGACGCCACCGCCAGACGCATCCCGGAGGCGGGCACCTCGCCGGTGGCGGCGAACTCGCGCCACGCGGGCAGCACCAGTTCCGACAGCCGTTTCCAGGCGATCTCGCGCCCGTCGGCGCAGGCCGAACCGTCCACGAACAGCGTCCTTTGTGGAGCATCGTCCGCGCCGGGCGCGACCAGGATCCACAGGTGCAGCCCCAGATGCGCCGGGGCCGCCGCACCCGGGGGCAAGCCGACGACGGCCCGCAGCGCCCCGCGACGCAGCAGCTCGGCGCGGATCGCGCGCCCGCTCGGCCGCGACGCCACCGCGGGCGGCAACAGCACCACGACCGGGCCGCCCGGCTCGGTCAGCCACAGGCAGTGCTGAAGCCAGGCCAGCTCCGACTCGTTGCGCGGCGGCCGCCCGAAGGTCCAGCGCGGATCGGCGCCGCGGGCCACGGCGGCGCGCTCCTTGAACGGCGGATGGCACACCACGGCAGAGGCCGCGACGCGCTCGCCGGGCGCCTCGCCGATGCCGGGGGCCGCGTGGATCTCGCCGAGCCCGCCGTCGAAGGCGAGCCGGACACCGGTCAGCGCGGCCAGCCCGGGATCGCTTTCGCGGCCCAGGACACGGCCCGCGCCGGCGTCGAGCGCGGCGGCGAGGAGGTTCCCCGAACCGCAGGCGGGGTCGAGGACGGCCGGGCGGGGACCGGCGACGGCGGCCATCAGCGCGGCCAGTTCCGGCGGGGTCTGCGTCGCGCGGGGCGCGACGGTGGCCAGCATCCGGCCGTGCAGTTCGGCGAAGAGCCGCCGGGCACCGCGTTCGGCGGCGACGGGCGCGACCTCGGCCGCCAGGCCGGTCCAGGATTCGTCCACGTCAAAGGGACGCGGCCCACCGGTCTCCAGGTGCAGCAGCAGGGCCGCCAGCGTCGGCACCGTCGAGTGGTCGACGCGCCTGCGCAGTGAGGCCCACAGCTGCTCGGCCCGGCTCAGGGCCGGCAGCCGCCGCCGGCGGCGCAGCCAGCTGACGACCTGCTCGCGGTCGTAGGCGGGGCTGGCGGCCGTTCCGCCCGAGGGATCGGGGAAGTCCTCGTGCCGTCTGCGCCAGTGGCTGACGGTCGCGCGGGTGACGTTCGCCAGGCGCGCGATGTCGGCGGCGGTGATCATCGTCGCGTGCGGCATCCCTTTGCTCCCAACGGTAAGGCCCAGGCCACGGTACTAGCCGTTGCAAGATATCGACGATTTGACATAGCTGACACCATCGCTCCGGCGGCATGTCCGTAGCGTGCTAATTTGACCGTCCACAAGGGATCGCTGGCGGTCAGCCGGTCCCCTGCGGGCCGAAGAGAAATGCCACCCACGAAGAAAGGCCGGACATCACATGTCGACCTTGGCGGGGGAGCCGCGGTTCCCCTGGCGGCGGCGCGTCATCAGCGATGGCGAGCCGTTTCGGATTCCCGATCCCGACGATTCACCCGATCCGGCGCACGCTCAGCGGCAGGCCGGGCTCCGTGCCGGGCTGGCCCGGTTGAGTGGGCGCAGGCGCGACCGGACCCGCCCCTCGGGCGAACCGGGCCGCTACGCGCGTTACGCCGACAGAAGGGCCGTGGCGGCCGAACCGGTCGACCTGGGCGCCAGACTCGTGGCGCGGATGCGTGAGTGCGGTCACGATTTCTTCATCAGCACCGTGCTGGGCCTGCTCGCCGCGGACGGCTACCAGTCGGCCGAAGGGCACCGGATGACGCTCGACGCCCTCGGCCACACCGTGGTGCAGGGGGTGATCTGGCACGACCCGTACGACACCGATCCGTTGTTCGTGGTGTGCCGCAAGGTCGGGATCGGCCGTCCCGTGGGAGTGCGCGAGGTCGAGGACTTCGCGCGGGAGATGGCCGCGCAGCCGACGACGCGGGGCTGTGTGGTGACGACGGGCCGTTTCACGCCCGAGGCGCGCGACTACGCCGCCGCCGTCGCCGGGCGCGTGACCCTGCGCCTGATCGACCAGGGCGAACTGGGGGAGCTGATGATCCGGCACCGCTTCGGCGTCCGCCGGACCCTCGACGTCGACGACTCGTTCTTCGAGGTCGGTTAGCGGCGGTCGGTCCCGGGGGTGGGTCCGGGACCGACCGGTCAGGTGGAATGCCTTACCAGGCCCAGGCCTCCGGGCCGGGTCCGCCGTTGCCGACCGGCGGGAACATGTCGTCCAGTGTGGACAGCTCGGTCTCGTCGAGGGTGACCTCAAGGGCCTTGAGGGTGTCCTCCAGCTGCGCGGTGGTGCGCGGCCCGACGATCGGCGCGGTCACCGCCGGCTGCGCCAGCAGCCAGGCGAGCGCGACGTGCGAGGGTGCCTTGCCGAGCTGGTCGCAGAACTTCTCCCAGGCCTCCAGCTGGTCGCGGTGGGCCTCCACGTACTCCTTGGAGCGACCGTCACCGCTGCGTTCGGCGGTCCCTTCACGCATCTTGCGGATCGCGTCGGACAGGGCGCCGCCGTGCAGCGGCGACCAGGGGATGATCCCGATGCCGTAGTCCTGCGCGGCGGGCAGGACCTCCAGCTCGACGTGGCGGGTCAGCAGGTTGTAGATGCACTGTTCGGAGACCAGGCCGAGGCTGTGGCGGCGGTTCGCGGCCTCCTGTGCCTGGACCAGGTGCCAGCCGGCGAAGTTGGACGACCCGACGTAGCGGACCTTCCCCTGTGCCACGAGCAGGTCCATCGCCTGCCACAGCTCCTCCCACGGGGTGGAGCGGTCGACGTGGTGCATCTGGTACAGGTCGATGTAGTCGGTCCGCATCCGCTTCAGGGAGTCCTCGCAGGCGCGGATGACATGGCGGGCCGACAGTCCGCGGTCGTTGGGTCCGTCGCCCATGCCGCCGTAGACCTTCGTGGCCAGGACGACGTCGTCGCGCCGGGTGCCGCCTTTCGCGAACCAGGTCCCGAGGATCTTCTCGGTGACGCCCTCGCCGGTCTTCCAGCCGTAGACGTTGGCGGTGTCGAAGAAGTTCAGCCCGAGCTCAAGGGCCCGGTCCATGAGGACGTGGCTGTCCTCCTCGGAGGTCTTCGGGCCGAAGTTCATGGTGCCGAGGCAGAGGCGGGAGACTTTGAGGCCGGTGCGGCCGAGGTGGGTGTAATCCATGCCCCGAGCCTTTCACCGAAGAACGCCGACGTACAGCCCCGCCCCTCCCGCCGCGTCCTCTTCGGCGGTCACCGACAGGCCCGCGGCCTCGAAGGACGCCCGGTACTCGGCGTCGGTGAAGAGGCCCTGGCGGTGGACCTCGTGGATGGTGTGGACCTCCAGGCCCAGCGCGACCACGTGGTACATGTCCATGACCCCGTAGCCGTCCTCGACGCGCTGGACGATGAGCGTGGTCATCGCGTTGCCGCCGTCGCGGGAGGCGAGCGGGATGGTCCGCTCGGGTTCGAAGGTGTCCGGCGTGTGCCAGGGCTCGACGACGAGCACGCCGCCGGGGTTGAGATGCGCGGCCATGCGGGCGATCGCGGTGTCGAGGACCGGGGTGTCGCGCATGTACCCGACGGAGCCGAAGAGGCAGACCACGGCGTCGAAGCGGCGGCCGAGGTCGAAGTCGCGCATGTCGCCGACGGTCACCGGCACACCTTCGGGCACCCGCCCCTCGGCCATGGAGACCATCGCCGGTGACAGGTCGACGCCCGCCGCGTCGACGAACTCCTCGGCGAGCAGTTCCAGGTGCCGCCCCGGTCCGCAGGCGACGTCGAGGACCGAGGCGGCCTTCGGGTTCGCCGCGCGGATCGTGGCGATGAGCCGCGCGTTCTCACCGGCGTAGTCGCGCGAGGCGAAGATCAGGTCGTAGGAGGCGGCGACGGCGTCGCCCGCATAGGGTTCGGTGTCGATGTACATGGATGTCCCATCGGTGGAGGGGCGGTCCCGACACCGTACGTCCACTTAGGACTTTCGCGCGACCCCGACGTACAGCGCCCGCGGCAGGATCCCTTCGACGCGGGCCACGTCGAGGCCGGCCGCGCCGAAGGCCCGCGCGAAGTCGGCGGTCGAGTACAGCGACATCTCGTGCCGGTCGAGGAAGGAGCGCACGCCCGCGTCGTCGGCGACCATGACGTGCATGTTCATCACCCCGACGGCACCGTGGTGCTCCGACACCGACAGCCGGGTCACCGCACGCCGCTCGTCGCGCCAGCCGTCGGCGACGCGGTACCCGTCGAAGAACTCCCCGGGCTGGTGGAAGTTCTCGATCACCAGCACACCACCGGGAGCCAGGTGCGCGGCCATCCGCGCGACGGCCGCGTCGAGACCGGTGGCACCACCGGCGTAACCGATCGACCCGAAGAGGCACACGACGGCGTCGAAACGGCGGCCGAGCGTGAAATCCCGCATGTCGCCCTCGGTGACGGTATGACCCTGGCCGCGCGCGATCGCGGTCATCTGCGGGGACAGTTCGAGCCCCTCGGCGGTGAAGGACGCGCCGAGGTGCCGCAGATGCGAACCCGTCCCGCAGGCCACGTCGAGCAGCGACGCCGCCCGCGGGACGCGCTCGCGGATCAGCCCGGTCAAGGCCGCCGACTCGGCGGCGTAGTCCTTGCCGGAGTACATCAGGTCATAGATGGGTGCGGTGTCCTCGGCGTACATGACCGCACGTTAACCCCGGCCGCGCCGGGGCGCAGCCCGTTTACGGCCGGTGCCGCTAGCGGGTGCTCGACCGCGGCGAGGTGTCGCCGAAGAGCACGTCGTCCCAGGCGGGGAGCCGGTTGCGGGGCTTGCCGCCCACGGTCGCCTCGCCCTCGGGCTCGGTCTCGGTCCGGCGCGGACGCAGGACCGCCAGCGAAGGCACGCTCGGGGTGTCGCGCACGTCGACGGGCTCCGACCCGGGCAGGCCCAGGCCACCCGAAGCGGGCTCGGGACGGCTCGGCGCGCCCATCGGGCGCTCCAGGACCGCCCGCAGCGCGTCCCGCCGCAAGGGGTCGCGCGTCGTGATCGTCTCCCGCCCGGCGGGCCGCGAAGGCGCACCGTGCAAGGGATCCCGCGACGGACGCGAGCTCGGCGCGGTCATCGTCCGGTCCGCCGGACCCGACTGGCCGAGACCCGTCGGGGAAAGCCCGGCCGGGCCCTCCGTGGACAGGAACTGCGCCATCTCGTCGTCCGGGCCGACCGTCTGACGGGCCTTGTCGAGCTCCCACACGGCCTGCGCGGTCGCCTTGCCGCTCGGCCACGTCGCGGTGATCCGCCACGTGCCGTCCTCACGGCGATAGGCGTCCCAGGAGACCTTGTCGGAGTCGACGCCGTGCTGCCCGAGCTTGCCGTCGACGATGTCGGCCAGGCGCGCGCCCCGGTCGGACGTGCGCAACCGCGCCCGCCGCGCGTGCTGCGCGAGCATGGCGCGTTCCTGCAGGACCGGACCGGCATAACGGAGCACCCGCGTCACCGGGACACCGGCGTGGCGGGCGACGTCGTCGGCGGACTCGCCGGCGCGGATCCGGGACTGGATGTCGCGCGGCGACAGGGTCACGGGAGTCGAGGTGATGACCGGCGGCGGCTCGTCGCCTTCGAGGGCGACGCCCTTCTCATGGCGGACGGCCGTGGCGATGCGCTCGTCGAGGGGCAACGTGAGGAGACGGCCGACCTCATCGGCCAGAACGAGGGCCTGCCCGTCCTCGGAGAGGGCGACAAAACGTACCGGCCGCATCGCGCTCCTCCTCGCATCGGATGTCGCTTCAGGTCACATTACGCCCCACCGTACCGGCATACATCCATGCCGCGCCGCCGCGAAAGGAAGAAGATCACCAATTTCTTCTAGACCTTGGTCGTCCGAATCGGACCGTACGGATGTATCCGCCGCCGGCCCGGGAAGGACTTCCCAGGTCATCACGGATGTGCACCACCGTAGTGCCGGAAACGTGATATCGCACGCTCTTTCGGCGACGTAACGTGAACGTGGAGTCAAGGGGGGCGATGCCATGACTTTCGGCGCACGGCTGAGCGGCCACCGGGTCCGCCTCGGTCTCACCCAGGAGCGTCTCGCCGAACGCGCCAGACTGGGCGTGCGGACCATCAGGGACCTCGAACACGGCAGGGTCGCCAGACCACGCCCGAGCTCGATAGCGCTGCTCGCCGACGCGCTCGAACTCGGCGGGCGCGAACGCGGCGAGTTCGTCGCCGCCGGACGCGGCGAACCCGAGGCCCTCGCCGTCGCGCCCGACCTCTTACCCGACACACCGCGCCACTTCACCGGCCGCGACGCCGAACTGCGCGCCTGCGCGGTCCTCGCCCGCTCGGGACCGCTCGTGATCACCGGCCCGGGCGGCGTCGGCAAGACCGCCCTGGCCGCGGGCGTCGCCCGCGCGACCGCGGCCGAATGCCCCGACGGGCGCGTCTACCTCGATCTGCGCGGCACCACCGAACCGCTGTCCCTCGCCGCCGCCCTGCGCTCGCTGCTGGCGGCCCTCGGCGTGACTACACCGTCCGGCGACGTCGGCGAACTGGCCGGCAGATGGCGCGAACTCACCGCCGGGCGCGGCCTGTACGTGCTGCTCGACAACGCCTCCAGCGCCGCACAGGTCCGCCCGCTGCTGCCGTCGAGGGGATGCCTCACGGTCGTCACGGCCCGCCGCCCACTCGGATTCGGTGCCGAACGGCGCCTCGGCCCACTCGCCCCGCACGCCGGTGCCGCGCTCCTGCGAGCCCTGTCGGGACGCGACGAGGACGCGACACGGATCGTGACGGCCTGCGGCGGCTCGCCCCTGTCGATCCGGCTCGCCGCCGCCCGGCTCGCCGACCGGCCACAGTGGACGATGGATGAACTCGCCGCCCGCCTGGAGACCGAGGGCACGGCCCTCGACCTCGCCTACCGGTCCCTCACCGAACCCACCGCGCGGCTCCTGCGACTGCTCACCGTCGCCGAACTCGACCCCGCCCCCTGCTGGCTCGGCGCACAGCTCGCCGGACTGTCCGAAGTGGAGGGCACGGTCCGGCTCGACGAGCTCGCCGAGGCGGGGCTCGTCGACCGCGGCGGGTACGTGGAAGGCATGTGCCTGTACCGGATGCACGACGTCGTCCGCGCCTTCGCGCTGCGCCGGCGGATGGCCACCGACCGGCCCGGTGACGTGCGCGACGCCGTCGAACGCGCGTCGCGAGCCGTCGTCCGGATCGCCGCCGGAGCACCCGACTCCCCGGCCGAGCGCATCGGTCCACTGTGGAGGCGGCTCGGCGGCGAACCCGCCCCCGGCCGACCCGGCTGGTACGAGGCCGCGACGGCCCTGCTGCCCACCGCCGTCCGCCTCGGGCTCGCCGAGGTCGTGTGGCGCCTCGCGGCCGTCACCGCCGCCCGTCCCGGCGACGCCGCCACCGAACACGCCCTCCGGGTCGCCGACGGGCTCATGCCGCGCGCCGTCGCCGCGGTCGCCCGCGCCGCGCACCTCCGCGACGCCGGACGCGGACGCGAGGCCGTCGGCTGGTACGCCCGGTCACGCGTGGCGGCGATGCGGCTGGGGGACCATCCGGCCCGGCTCCACGCCGAACTGGGGATGGTGGAGGCGCTGCTCGCCGAAGGCGAGGTCGAGCACGCCACGGCGGGCCTGAGCCGGGTCCTGGCGGATCCGGCGGTGCGCGTCGACGCGCGGGTGTACGAGGGGGCGCTGCGGGTGGCGGAGGGATTGGGCTAGCCGCCACCGTGCGCGACGAACGAACCGCCCCCGGACACGTCGGCGTCCGGGGGCGGTCGGGTCGAAGCCGTGATCAGTTGTACGTGCTTCCCTGGTCCTGCCCGAAGGTCGTCGGCCGGTTGTCGTGGGTGAACACCGGCGGCACCTCCGGGGCGGGCGCGGTCCAGTCGGCCCAGCTCACACGCTGGCCGTCGGGACGCACCTGCTGGAATCCCGCGAACCACCAGTCACCCGTGTAGTGGTTGGTGCGGAAGACGATGCCCTGCTGGAAGGTGAGTCGCCACGGGATCGTGTAGCCGGGGAACTCCTCGAAGTTGCCCCAGTTGGAGAACACGCCGTTGAGGCCGCAGTACCGTCCGCCGGCACAGCTCGCGCCGACGGCAGCCTTGTCGATGCTGAAGGTGTTGTTCTCCACCACGATGTTCTCGGTCGACCACCGGCAGCGGTACTTGTCGATCGCGTCCGGGATGTCGTTCTCGACGGCGGTCTCGCACTGCGCGTCGTCGTAGAGGTCGGTCTTGATCGTGCAGAACGGCGGATGCGTGTGCGCCTCGGAGGAGCAGTAGCGGTCGGGGTTCTCCCACAGGATCACGCCACCCCAGTTGTCGGTCAGCTCGTTGTCGCTGATGACCATCGGGGAGGTGGGCAGGCCGTACCCGGCCGGGCTTCCGGCCTCCGACACGTAGATCGCGCCGATCGGGAAGGTGTCGCCCCGGTCGGCCTTCTTCTTTCCGGCGACGATGGCGTTGCGGCGCATGGTGTTGAACCGCACGCGCGCGTCGTATCCGGCTTCGATGAACAGGGCCTGGTCGTCGTTGTCCTCGATCAGGTTGTGCTCGATGACGAAGCCGCGGTTGTTGTTGTCGAGCCAGAGCGCGACGCCGCGGTTGTCGTGCAGCCAGTTGTTCGTGACCGTGACGTTCCGGTTGATCCAGAACTTGACGCCGCCGCTGCAACCGCAGCCGGGGACCTGGGTCTCCCAGTCGTCGGTGTTGTTACCGACGATCTCGTTGCGGTCGAGCACGAAGCCGGCGATGTCGTCGGCCTCGGTGTGGCCGCCGCAGCAGGCGTTGATGCCGTACTGGCCGTTGTCCTTGATGCAGTTGTCGCGGTAGACGTTGTCGCGCCCGGCCATCAGCCCTGCGCCCTTGTTGTCGATGATCGTGTTGTTCCGGACGGTCCAGCCGCGCGCGGCGTCCTTGTTGACCACGCCCTGGTCCTGATCGGCGACGAAGTTCTGGATCGTCAGGTGCGCGATGGTGACGCCCGTGGCGCCCTGCGTGAACGCGGCCCGGTTGATGCCCTGACCGTCGAAGATCGCGCCCGGTGCCCCGATGAAGGTCGTGTTCTTGCCCGGTTCGATCTGCCCGTACTGGTCGGCGTCCATGGTGTGGACGCCGGGGGCGAACCAGAAGGTCCCGCCTTCGGCGCGGAAGTCGAAGAACAGGTCGTTGTTGTTCTCGGCCGCGACGATCGTCGCGCCGTCGGGCGGTGTGGCGGGGCCGTCGAGGACGGCCGCGTTGCCGCAGATCGGCGCGGGCGGGGCCTCGACCGCCGCCGGCGCGGGGGTCTCGGAGGGCCCGGCGGCGGCCGGTGTCGCCGCCAGGCCTCCGGCGGCCAGGGCGACACCGGCGAGTGCGGCCAGGCCGCGCCGCAGGAGTGGGCTCCTGCGGTGGGAAGCGTTGGTGCGGAGGGGATTGAGGTGGGCTGTCCTCAGTGGACGATAGATCATGGTGCGCACCCTATCGACCAAAGATCGGATGCGGAAATCCCCTTTGGCGGGTTCGGCCCGAGGCGTCAGTCCTCGGTCTCCTCCTCGCCCTTCGCCTGGGGCGCCGCGTTCTCCGTCTCGTCCTCCTCGACGATCAGGGCGGTCAGGAACCGTCCGATCCGGTCCACCTCGGCGGCCGTGAGGTCGGCGGGGAGCGTGAAGTTCAGCCGCATCCCGGGACGCAGCTGCAAGGGGTAGTCGATCATCGACTTCTCCTCCCGTGCCTTCTTCAGCGGCTCACCGGTCGCCCACTCGCGCGACTCCTTGACCATCCGGCGCAGGCGCCCGGCGTAGGCCTCGGCGGTGGTGGGCTTGAGGTCGAGGGATTCCAGCTGTTCGCGGATCCGGTCGATGTCGAGGTCGTTGAGCGCGGTGTCGATGGTGACGTCGGTGGCCTCCAGGACGCGCTTGAGCGTCGAGCGCGCCAGGTCGATGGAGGTCTTCTTGAGGTGGCCGGCGCGGGCGACGGCGTCGAGGTAGGCGAAGAGGTCCTCGTATCGGGGGGAGCTGCTCATGGCTCGACGATATCTGTTCTGGATAAATCCAGCAACTATCCGGATAGAAAAAGATAGGCGCCGACGGTGGTGTCGGCGCCCATCGGCTAGTCGAAGAGCCGTTCGGCGCGGCTCAGGGCGTGGCGGGCGACCTTCCGGCCGAGGATGATCCCGGCCTCGTCGGCGGTCCTGGTGTGGATCCCCGACCAGACGCGAGCGTCGACGTTCTCGCGCGACGGGGTCGACCAGTCGGTGTAGGTGCGGGTGACACCCGGCGCGCTGGGGCTGCCGATCGTATAAGGCCGCGCGGGGCCCGCCAGTTCGGCGAGCACCGCCTCGGCGGCGCCGGAGTAGGTGTTGTGGCCCGAGACGTAGTCGGGGTGCGAGGGCGTGACGTGGTACGGCGTCCACTGTGGATCGTGCAGCGCCCGGATCGCCGTGACCGGCCGCCACGAGCGGTGGTGGTACTTGGCGTCGGAGGTCGCGATCTGCGTGTCGACGAGGGCGACGTGGAACAGCGCGACCAGCCGCGCGCGCCGGTACGCCGACCGCCGGGACTGGAGTAGCGCGGCCCGCAGGATCCCGTTGTACAGCACCAGGGAGGAGCCGTACCAGAACTGCGCGGTGTCGGTCTGGGCCTGGGTTCGCACCGTGCTGTCCAGCGCGCCGAAGGCACGGACCTCGGCGAGGTCGCGGGCATCGCGGGCGGAGTCGAGCGCGGGCGGCGGTGGTGGGCGGAAGCGGTCGGCGCGGCCGAGCAGGAACGGCCTGGCGTGACGGGTTCCGGACTGCTGTCCAGGACCGAAGGCCGGTGGCGTCGGCTGCCATCGTCCCGGTGTCGGCGGGTCGGGGGTGTAGGGCGCGTTGACCGACGCGGGGTCGAGACCGTCACCGGCCCGGCCGGTGAGGAGCGACCGGGCTTCGGCACGGCCCGCCGCCGTTCCGCGTCGTTTCGGGGAGCCGTCGGGAACGCGGGCCAGCGACGCCTCCAGCGCGGCATCGAGATCCGTCGCGCGGGACGGGATCTGGTCGCGCAGCACGGCGTGGACGGCGGAGACCAGCGCGGCGCTCTGCCGGTCGGGGTGCGAGTCGCCGTGCAGCGCGCGGGCGGCCGAAAGCCAGGCCAGGGCCCAGATCCGGCTGCCGCTGACCTGCGCGGACGGTCCGGACGTGGTGACCGCGTCGGCGGTCAGGTCGTACCACTCGGCGACCGGGTCGATCGTGTCGGCGTGGGCGGGGGTGGGCAGCGCGAGCGCCGCCGGGGTCAGGGCGGCGGCGACGATGAGTCGCCTGCGGGACGTCTTGTGCACGGTTCTCCTCAGGTGTGGAGCGGGTCAGGCCGCGACGGCCTTGGCGTAGCGGTTGGCCGGGCGGGCCAGGCCGTAGTGCTCGCGGAGGGTCGTGCCCTCGTAGTCGTGTCTGAACAGGCCGCGCTCCCGCAGGATCGGCACGACCTTGTCCACAAAGGACGTCAAGCCGGACGGGAGCACGGCGGGCATGATGTTGAAGCCGTCGGCGGCCCCGGCGGCCGACCACTCCTCGATCGCGTCGGCGACCTGGACGGGCGTACCGGTGAAGGTCCGGTGCCCGCGCCCGCCACCGAGCCTGCCGATCAGCTGCCGCACGGTGAGGCGCTCACGCCGGGCGAGTTCCACGATGAGCGTGTAGCGGCTCTTGGCGCCCTCGATCTCGTCCTCCGAGGGGAGATCGGCGGGCAGTTCGGCGTCCAGCGGCAGGTCCCCGGGTGCCACCCGCAGCGTCTTGGCGAGCTGGTCACGGGCGTACTCGGGAACGATGAGCCGGTCCAGTTCGGCCTCCAGGGCGGCGGCCTCGGCCTCGGTGTCGCCGAGGACGGGCACGATCCCGGGCAGGATCCTGACGCTGTCGGGGTCGCGGCCGAGCCGGGCCGCGCGCAGCTTCACGTCGGCGTAGAACGCGCGGGCGTCGTCGAGCGTCTGCTGCGCGGTGAACACGGCCTCGGCGTGCCGGGCGGCGAAGTCCCGGCCGTCCTCCGACGAACCCGCCTGCACCAGAACCGGGTACCCCTGCGGGGAACGCGGCACGTTCAGCGGCCCCGCCACCCGGAAATGCGGTCCACGGTGGTCGATCGGCCGCACCCGGTCGTTGTCGCCCCAGACGCCGCTCGCCTTGTCGCCGAGGGCCGCGTCGTCGTCCCAGCTGTCCCACAGCTTGCGCGACACCTCCAGGAACTCGTCGGCCCGCTCGTAACGCGCCCGGTGCGCCGGCAGCTCGTCCAGGTTGAAGTTCCGCGCGGCCTCGATCCCCGCCGTCGTCACGATGTTCCAGCCCGCCCGGCCGCCCGACACGTGATCGACCGACGCGAAGCGCCGCGCCAGGTTGTACGGCTCGTTGTACGTCGTCGACGCCGTCGCGATCAGCCCGATACGGGTCGTCACCGCCGCGATTGCCGTCAGGACCACCGTCGGCTCAAGGGATCCCGACGGCCGCCGCCCGATGTCGCCCCACAACTGCGGCGAATCGGCGAAGAACACCGAGTCGAGCTTCCCGCGCTCGGCGATCCGCGCCAGCTCCTGGTAGTGCCGCACATCGGTCGTCGCGTACGGATCGCTCTCCGGCAGCCGCCACGAGGCCTCGTGATGGCCCGTGCTCATCAGGAAGGCGTTGAGATGCAGGTGTTTCCGGCTCATGTTCCATCCTTGTCGTCATCGGCGCCCACCCCGAGCGCCGCCAGCAGCCGCGCCCGGATCCGCGCGAAGTCCCGATCACCCGGACCGCGCTCGCCGTCGAGGTCGACGGCCTGCTCGGCGGCGATATGTCCTTTGTGGAGGATCAGGACGCGGTCGGCGAGCGCGATCGCCTCGTCCACGTCGTGGGTCACCAGCAGCACGGCGGGGCGGTGCCGCCGGTAGAGCTCGCGCAGGAGGCCGTGCATGCGCCTGCGGGTCAGGGCGTCCAGCGCCCCGAAAGGCTCGTCGGCGAGGAGTAGTTCGGGTTCGCGGACCAGCGAACGGGCGAGTGCGACCCGCTGTTGCTCGCCGCCGGAGAGTTCGTTGGGCCAGGCGCGTTCGCGTCCGGCGAGGCCGACTTCGGCGAGGGCGGCGAGTCCGCGGCGGCGGGCGTCGGGTGCCTTCAGGCCGAGCAGGACGTTGTCGAGGATCCGTTGCCAGGGCAGGAGACGGGAGTCCTGGAAGACGACCGAGACCTTGCCGGGCACGTTGATCTCCCCGGTGCCGTGGACGTCGTAGTCGAGTCCCGCCAGGGCCCGCAGCAGGGTCGACTTCCCCGAGCCGCTGCGCCCGAGCAGCGCGACGAACTCTCCTTTGTGGAGGGTCAGGTTGAGGCCGTCGAGGACCCGGTGTTCGCCGAAGGACCGGTCGAGGTCGCGGATCCGGACGGCGGGGGCGTCGACGGTCAGCCCGCCAGGGTGCGTCGCCATGACAGCGCCCTCCTTTGCACGAGGCGGACGGCGCCGTCGGAGAGCAGGCCCAGCACGCCGTAGAGGACGAGACCGACGACGATGACGTCGGTCTGGCCGTAGGTGCGGGCGAGTTCCATCATGTAGCCGATGCCGCTGGTGGAGTTGATCTGTTCGACGACGACCAGCGACAGCCACGCCGAGGTGACCGCGAAGCGCAGTCCCAGCAGGAATCCGGGCAGGGCGCCGGGCAGGATCACGCGGCGGATGAAGGCCGCGTGGCCCAGGTCGACGGTCTCGGCGAGTTCGGCGTAGCGGCTGTCGATGCCGCGCAGGCCGTTGTGGGTGTGGATGTAGACGGGGATGAGGACGCCGAGGACGATCGTGGTGATCTTCATGCCCTCGCCGATGCCGAGCCAGAGGATCAGCAGCGGGAGGAGCGCGAGGGAGGGGACCGCGCGTTTGATCTGGATGGGGCCGTCGAGGACGGCTTCGCCCCAGCGGCTAAGCCCGGACACGAGGGCCAGGACGGTGCCGATGGCGACGCCGAGGACGAGTCCGTAGGCGAAGCGCTCGGCCGAGGTGGCGAGGTTGTCCTGGAGGCGCCCGTTGGCGATGAGGTCGCCGACGGTGGTGACGACGGTCCACGGCGCCGACAGGACGCGCGGGTCGAGGACGCCGGTGGCCGAGCCCGCGGCCCAGGCCGCGAGGAGCAGGAAGGGGCCGAGCAGGGCGCCGCCGGGGATGCGCCGGCCGGGACCGAGGCGGGGACGGCGGGGTTTGAAAGCCTTGCGGTCCGTACGGGCGGCGAGGCGGCTGGGGGAGGGGGCGCCGGGTACCCGGTCGCGGGGTGCCGCGCGGGTTGTCCACAAGCGGAGGGTTGTCCACAGGGAACGGTTCTCGCGTTCGCCGGCCGTGCCTGGGCTCGCGCTACGGTCGGCCGTGGAGGGAGGAACGGGCGGCCCCAGAGCCGTGGCCGTGCCCTGGACCACCCCCACCCCGGGGGAGGCCCCCGCGTCCTGGTGCACCGGATCCTCGGTGACCACCGGCCCCGAGACCGTCGGCGCGCCCACCGCGCGCGTCACGTTGGCCGTCATCCCCGCTCACCGCTTCCGTACGCCTCGGCCCCGATCGCCTCATAGCGGCGGTCGTAGAGGTCCTCGGCCCTGATCACCGGATTCCCCGTCTCGGCCGCGAGCAGGTCGATGGTCTCCTGGTGCCGCGCGATGACGTCTGTCCAGTCGGCCGGGACATCGGGCTCCCCGGCCGAGTCGACGAGGTACTGACCGTCCTCTTTGGACAGGCCCTGGTCGGCGACGTAGTACCCGTCGATCCACTCCTGCGGGTGCTCGTACACCCACTTCGTCGCCCGCCCCCACGCCGCGACGTACTCGGCGATCGCGGCCGCCTTGGCCGCGTCCTCAAGGGTTTCGGTGCGCACGTACAGGTGACTCGGATCGTCACGCAGGCCGTGCGCGATCGTCGTGGCGCCGTCGGGACCGTACTTCGCCAGGTAGCGCGAGATGTTCACCCCACCGAGAGGCGCGACGTCGACCTGATGCCCGGCGAGCGCGCTCGGGTAGACGTCGCCCGTGCTCGGCAGTTCGACGAGCTCGACGTCCTCTTTGGACAGCCCGGCCTTCTGCAGGACACGCAGGATCAGCGCGCCCTGCGCCTGCCCCGGGCTGTAGGCGATCTTCTTGCCGCGCAGGTCGGCGAGACCCGCGACGGTCACGCCCGGCGCGATCCCCAGCTGGTACAGGGGATGCGCGATCGGGTCCACCCGGAACTTCGAGGCCACGATCTTCACCGGCAGACCCGTCCACGTCGCGTGGATCGCCGGGATCTCGGCGACGGCGCCGACGTCGAGCGCGTCGGCCCGGAACGCCTCCGTCGTCTGCGGGCCGCCGCTGATGTTGGCCCACTCGACCTCGAAGGAGAACTTGTCGAGCTCGCCCGACAGCTGGAGCGCGACCTTGGTGGAGGGGTCGCCGACGATCAGTTTCGTGCCTTCGGGGACCGCGCCCGGCAGCGGCGCGTCGAGCGCGAGCACCGGGCCTTCCGGGTCGGCGCCGGCGCAGCCGGTCAGCGCCGCCAGCGCGGTGAGCAGGAGGGCGAGCGGAGCGGCGAAGGGTATTCGGCGCGCGGATGGCGTTGACATGGTGGCCTTTCGAGGTCAGGTGAGGGACGCGTAGGAGCCGCCGTGATAGATCAGCGGCGAGTGGGGTCTGGCGACGTCGGCGGCGGTGAGCCGCACGACGACGATGTGGTGATCGCCCGCCGGGTAGCGGTGCTCGACGAGGCCGCGCAGCCGGATCGGCGCCTCGTCGAGGGCGGGTTCGCCGGTGTCGAGTCGCGACCAGCGCGTCGGTGCGGCGAAGCGGTCGATGCCGCTGGTCGCGAAGCGCCGCGCCAGCTCGTGCTGCCCGGAGTCGAGCAGGTGGACGACGAGGCTGCGGGCGACCGCGACCGCGGGCCACGACGAGGCCACCGTGGACAGTGCGAAGGACACCAGCGGCGGGGTCAGGGAGACGCTCGTCAGCGAGGTCGCGGTGAAGCCGACGGGCCCGTGCCCGTCGTCGGCGGTGATGATCGCGACGGCGGCGGCGTGCGTCCGGAACACCGAGCGGAAGGTCGCCGCGTCGAGTTCGGGCCGCGTCGCGACGGTCATGCCGTCACCCCCGCGCCGACGTCGGTGAGCGCGCGGACGGCCGCCCCGTGCTGCGCCGCCCACGCCCGCGTCAGCGCGGTGAGGTTCGGCAGTTCCTTCTCGGTGAGCGCCAGCGCGGGGACCGGCAGACTCGCGCCGAGCTCGGCGAGGACCGGGCGGAGCTGGAGGTCGGCGAGCGCCGCGTGCGTCGGTGCCGCGGCGATCGTGACGGGCACGGCGACGACGCCGTCGAGCGCGCCGGGCGCGAGCTGGTCGAGGAAGAGTTTGAGCAGGCCGGTGTAGGCGGCCTTGTAGACGGGTGTGGCGATGACCAGGACACGCGCGCCGGTCGTGTCCCGGATCGCCTGCGCCACCGCGGATGTGGGTGCGGGATCGGCGGTGCCGACGGCGGCGGGGCCGATCGTGGCGAGGTCGATGGTCGTCGACTCCGACTCGGGCAGATGGGCGGCGAGGTCGACGGCGAGCTGCTCGGCGGCCAGGCGCGTTCGGGAGGCCGCTCGCGGATTGCCGACGAGCACGGCGATGGGACGTGGAGGCATGGAGGGTCCTTCGATGGGTGCGCGGATCCGCGACGGCGCGGAGACAGGAGAAGAGCGAACGGCGTGCCGACGCCGGCCGGGCGGACGGGCCACGCTCGGGCCGTCGGCGGTAGGTCGGTGGGGAGGGCGGGCCGGGCTACGGGCGGTCGCGTCGTCGCCGGATGGCGGCGCGCTTGCCCGGGTCCGTCAGGGCGGTTCTAACGACAGCAACAGCACGCGCGAAAAGCGCGAGTCGGGACGAGGTCTCGTCGCTGGGTGAACTTGCCGACCGCGGTCATGGGGACGACTATTCCCTAATTCCGATCGGGTAACTAGGGATTCTCACCATGTGGTACAGAGTAGTGGATCACGGAACGGGCCGGACCAACGCTCGTCGGCCCAGCCCCGCCCGCACAGGCGGGCCGCTAAGGGGCGCCGTCGCGGATGTGCACATGCCGGAGCCCCGGCCCGAAACCCGCGACGTGCCCCGGAGTGCCGTGGTGTTCCCTACTGGACCGGAATCGGCCCTCGCGGACCGCGACGTCGTAGCAGCCGTCGCCGACCGGGTACTCGGCGAGCAAGCCGCTCACACCGTGGCGGGCGGCCCAGGCGAGGCCATCGGCTTCGGCGGCGAACACGGCGGAGGCGAAGCGCGCCTCCTCACCATGGAAGACCCAGACCGTTTGCATCACCACTCCAGTGTGCGCGGGCCCCTCCGCTACCCTCCGCCCATGCACCCCAGCGACCACGCCGCCCTCGAAGCCGCCGGCCTCGCCGGCCGGCGCGTCCGTTCCCTCGACGCGGCCGGCGACGGCACCGCCCTGCTCGTCGAGGTCACCGGCGAGGACATGCTCGGCGCCTGGGCGACGGCACGCGCCGCCGTCGCCGAGACCGGCCGGTGGCCGGTGCTCTGCACGGACGACGAGGACGACCTCTTCTCCCGCTTCTACTTCGAGGAAGGCGCCCACGACGGGGATCCCGCTCCGTCGGCGGTCCTCACCCGGGCCGGGACGATCGACGTCGACAGCGCGCTCCACGAACTGCACACGCGCTATCCCACCGTCGGCGTCGACTGGGCCGAGTACGAGCGATCGGTGACCCTCACGCGCTTCGGCGACGCGCCCACCCTCGACGAGGTCCACGCGGCGACGGCCGGTGCCGCCTCCGCCCGGGCCGCCGCCGACAGGTTCCTGTTCGCGTGGGAACTCGGCCGCGAACCCCTCACCGACCCCGGCCCGGGCGTCCAGGACTGGTACGGCACCGAGGATTCCGCCGTCCTCGTCCTCCTGCCGACCCCCGAGCCCTGGTCGGCCTACGCCTACGTCGACGCCCTCCACGACGCCTGCGGCTACGGCCAGGACCTCCTCACCGCCGCCGCCCGGCGCTGGCACGAACGCTTCGGCGCCGAACCCGTCGCCGCCCTCGGCGTCATGACCTGGCTGTCGGTCGCGCGACCACCGGCCGAGCCGGAAACCGCCTGGCGACTGGCCTTCGAGCACCACGTCCTCGCCGAGAACACCTTCAGCGGCCCGGGTCTGAGCATCCGCGACCACGCCCGCGCGCTCCTCGGCCGCGACCGCTGGGTGCTCTTCTCCCGGCCGTAGGCTCATCCACCATGTCCACCGACTCCTGGCTCGACGACACCCGCGCCTCCTACGACACCGTCGCCGCGAGCTACGCCGACATCGTCGGCCCCATGTTCGACGCCGAGGCCCACCTGCGCGCCGCGCTCGCCGTCTTCGCCGAACACGTCGGCCCCGGCGCGCCCGTCGCCGACATCGGCTGCGGCCCCGGGCACGCCACCGCGCACCTGCATCGCCTGGGGCTCAACGCCTCCGGCATCGATCTGTCGCCGGGCATGATCGGCATCGCGCGGCGGAACCATCCCGAATGCGCCTTCGAGGTCGGCTCGATGACCGACCTGGCGTACCCCGCCGAGACGCTCGCCGGAATCGTCGCGTTCTGGTCACTCATCCACATCCCCGACGAGACGCTTCCCCAGGTGCTGCAACAGTTCCGGCGGGTCCTGCGGCCCGGCGGACGCCTCCTCGCCGGCTTCCACGCCGGTACCGGCTCGACCCTCAAGACCGAGGGCTACGGCGGCCACCCCATGAAGGTCCACGTCCATCGCCGCGAACCCGACGCCGTCGCGGACCTCCTGCGCGACAACGGTTTCACCGTCGAGGCCCAGACCCTGCTCGGCATCGGCGAGCGCCTGCCCGGAGCGATCCTGCACGCCCGCCGATAATGATCACATGCCCCGACTCCTCACCCCGCACCTCGCGCCGGGAAGCCTCGCCGAACGAGACCAGCCCGACATCACCGCCGACGACATCACACTGCGGCCGTGGCGGCTCGCCGACGCCGCCGACGTGACCGGCGCGTTCACCGACTCCGCGATCCGCGTCTGGCACGCCCGGTCGATGGACGAAGGCGAAGCCGAGGCGTGGATCGCGTCGTGGAGGAAACGCTGGAACGACGAGGCCGACGCGGGCTGGGCGATCACCGGCGCCGGTGGGCTGCTCGGCCAGATCAGCCTCCGCCACATCGCCCTGGAGGAGGGGATCGCCTCGATCTCCTACTGGGTCCTGCCCGCCGCACGCGGCCGCCGCGTCGCCCCACGCGCCCTCACGGCCTTGACCGGATGGGCGTTCGGCACCCTCGGACTCCACCGGCTCCAGCTGGAGCACTCGACGGCCAACGACGCGTCCTGCCGCGTCGCCGTGAAAGCCGGGTTCCCGGCCGAGGGGACCCGCCGGGGCGGCGCACTGCACGCCGACGGCCACCACGACATGCACCTTCACGCGCGGCTGGCGACGGACCCGTCCCCGGACGCGTGAGTTCCGCTCAGCCGAGAATCCCCGCGCTTCCCCGAAACGCCCGCCAGCTGTGGCACGACTCCACGCTCCCGTACCCCAGCCCCGGCGCGTGTTCCACGAGGAACTCCGCGGCGTCCACCAAGCCCACCAAGTCCACGGCGACCTGTAGCGACGCCCGCTCCGCGGGCGACAACCCCCGGACCCGCCCATATCCCCCGAGCATCGCCGCCACCAGGTCCCCCGGCGGACGGAAGTCGTCCCGATCCACCGCCAGGTAGTGGAACGCGCGCGCCAGATCCACGATCAGCGGCCCACGGTTGAGTTCCCCGAAGTCCAGCAACGCGGTGATCTCGCCGTCGGCGACGAGCAGGTTGTGCCGGTGCGGGTCGTGATGCAGTGCTCCCGACGGCAACGCTTCCAGGGCGTCGAGTTCCCCGGCGCGATCGCGGAGGAACGCGCTCACCGTGTCGCGGAACTCCTCGCCGCCGTCGAGGTCCAGCGGTTCGCCGATCGCCTTTCGCAGCCGGGCCCGCCGGTCGATCACGGGGAGCCGCTCGTCGGGGGCCGTGGTGTGCAGCGTCGCGAGCAGCCGTCCACATTGGACGGCGAGTTCCGCCGTCATCTCCGCCGGCACGGCGCCTTCCACGAACGGGAACACCGCGACCGGCACGTCTCCCGGAACCAGCCGCTCCCCGGTGTGCGTCCGCAACGGCCCCGGCGTGGGGAATCCCCGGCGCGCCAGCGCTTCCACGAAGCGCAGTTCCGTACGCACGGGCCCCGGTCGCAGGTATCGCCGGACCACGACGTCGCCCTTGTCGGTGGCGACCCGAACGGTGTCGTTGTCGGCGCCGCCGGTGAGCGGGGTGGCCGGGCCGGTTCGCATCAGCCCGTAATGGTCCAGGACGGCGTCGAGCTCGGCGGTCATCGCCGCAGCCTAGTGACCCGACGCGGCTTCCGCCAAGGCCTTCCGGCGCACCATCACCGTGCTGTCGACGCGGATCCCGATCGTCCCGTCGGGCTTGCGCTGTTCGCGGTCGTGTTCACGGCACATCAGTACGTCCCACTCCCCGTCGGCGAGCTCCAGGCGATCCAGGATCTCTTCGGGTGAGGGGAACTCCACGTCGTGGTGCTGGTGCTCGACCCAGTCGGGCCATCCGGCGTGGCTGCCGATGAGCAGGACACCGCCGGGGGCGACCGCCGCGGCGGCCGACCGCAGGATCGGGTCGCGGGTGAGACCGTCGGGGGAGTGCAGGAACTGCGCCGACACGAGGTCGTAGGCGCCTTCGGGGAAGGTCTCGTTGAGGTCGTGGCGCTGCCAGTCGATCCGGTCGGCGACACCCTCCTCGGCGGCGTGGGCGGCGGCCTTGTCCAGGGCGACGCGGGAGATGTCGGCGGCGGTCACGCGCCAGCCCCGCCGGGCCAGCCAGATCGCGTCGGCGCCTTCGCCGGCGCCGAGGTCGAGGGCACGGCCGGGGGGCAGGTTCGCGGCCTCACGGCCGAGGACGTCGTTGACGCGGCCGCTCCAGACGTGGTGGCTCTCGGCGTAGCGGGTGTCCCAGTATTCGCTGCTCATGGCCCCATACTGGGCACCCGCCCGGCGGTTCCGCAAACTTCGTTGCCGTTTCGGCAACTCACGCCGCCCGCGACAGCCGCTCCCGCAGCGCCGGCTCCATGCGCAGCAGCACGAACGCCGACCCGACCCCGGCGACCAGCGCGCCCCACCACAGGTACTCCGGCCCGACGGTCGTGAACAGCAGCGTCGTCAGCGCCGGGCCGACCATCCGCGACAGCGCGTTCACCCAGTTCATCGCACCCTGGTAGCGGCCCTGCGCCCCGGCGGGCGCCAGGTCGGCGGCGACCCCGCCGACGACGATCCCGGCCGCGACCTCGCCGACCGACCACACCACCGTCGTCACCACGTAGCTCCACAGCTGGTCGGCGAGCCCCGTGCTCGCCACGCCGACGCTCAGCACGAGGGTGGCGCCGACCATCACCCTGACCCGGCCGAGCCGCGCCAGTCGCGGGTACAGCACCGGCTGAAGCAGCACGACGAGGGCCGCGTTGACGATCGCCGTCGCGCCGAACACCGCCGGGCTCAAGCCGTCGAGACGGATGGCCAGGGGCAGCGCGAACTCGACGAGACTGTAGACGACCTCGTTGACCAGCGACAACGCGATGAAACCGAGCATCAGGCGATCGGCGAAGAGCACGCCGTACCCACCGCGCTCGGCCCGGCCGCGCGCGGCCCGCGCCGTCTTGGGCACGCCCGCCAGGACGATCCCGGCGAAGACCAGGCAGGTCGCGATGTCGATGGCGAACAGCAGCCCGTAGCCGTGCGCGGCGAGGAAACCCGCCATCGCGGCGGCCGTCGCGGCACCGATGTTGATGGCCCAGTGGATGAGGCTGAAGGCGCGCGCCCGCTTCTCACCGGTCACCGCCCCGGCGACCAGGGACGCGGCGGCGGGCGGGTAGAGCTTCCCGGCGACGCCCACGAGGACGGCGGCGGCGATCATCAGCGGGATCGTCGGGGCGACGTAGAGCGCGCCGAGGCTCGCCGGGGCGGCGACCAGCCCGGTCAGCAGCGCCGTGCGCGGCCCGATGCGGTCGGTCAGCCAGCCGCCGGCGATCGCGCCGACCAGCCCGCCGAAACCGAGCGCGGCCACGACCGTGCCGGTCGACTGCTCGCCGACGCCTTTCGAACCCAGGAAGAAGACGATGAACGGCACGACCATCGCGCCGATGCGGTTGGCGACCGTACCGGCGGCGACGATCCAGAACTGACGCGGCAGACCACCGAAACGGGTGTCCAGGGCGGTACGGACACGGCCCTTGGGCGGGGACTCAAGCAACATGGGTAGAGCTTCGGTTTCCCACGATCACCGCAGTACTGTTTTAGTCACGGCTGAATGTTGAGGGGGTTTCCCGCGTGCTGACCATCGAGTTCTCCGTCGCGCGCATGCGATTCGCGCTGTCGTGCCTCTGGGAGGCCATGAGCGCCTACCACGTCCTCCAGGGCCCCGAAGGCCACACGGTGCTCCACCTCTGGGCGCGGGCCGTGCGCCCCGCCCTCGACGCCGCCGGACTAAGACCCGGAGGCGACAGCCTCCTCGCCGGACTCATCCCGCCCGGCCCCACCTACACCCCCGACTTCCTCACCCCGCCCCCGACGAGCCTCGCCCCCGACCTCGACGCCGAACTCGACGTCCTGCGCGCCACCCCCCACGAGGTCGTCCGCGCCGAGATCGGCCGGCTCGCGTGGGACCCGACGCCGTCGGTGCGCGCCATGGCCGCCGACCCCGACGCCGGGCTCGCCCGCGTCGCCGGAGAACTCCGCACCCTGTGGGACATCGCCATCGCGCCCCACTGGCGGCGCATGCGCGCCCTGCTCGAAGCCGAGGTCTTCCACCGCGCGCGCGTCCTGGCCGCCGAAGGCGCCGTCGGGCTGCTCAACAGCCTTCACGAGCGCGTCGGCTGGGAGGAGAACACGCTGTCGATCGCCCACAAGTGGTGCAGCGACGACGCGACCCTCTCCGCGAACGGGCTCCTGCTCGTCCCGACCGTGTTCGTCTGGCCCGCCGTCCGCACCGTCGCCTCGCCCGACAACCCCCAGCTCGCCTATCCACCGCGCGGCGTCGGGACCCTGTGGGAAACCCCCGGCGAAGCGCCCGCCGCGCTCGCCGCGGTGCTCGGGAAAGGACGCGCGCGGCTCCTCGTCGAGCTCAGCTCACCGGCCTCGACGACCGACCTCGCCCAGCGCACGGGGATGACACCGGGCGGGGTCTCCCAGCACCTGCGGGTGCTGCGGGAGGCGGGGCTGATCACCCCGCACCGGCTGGGGCACTCGGTGCTGAACATCCGCACGCCCGCCGCGGACACACTGCTGGGGGCGGCGGCGGGGTAGGGCGTCACGCCCGGATCCGCACCGGCGCCGGCCCGCGAAAGTCGAGGACGATCGGCGTGACCTGGTAGCCGTAGCGGGCCGCCCGGAACTCCCACCCGACCATCCGGCACGGCGGGGGCACGTCCGGTGTCCTGTTGAACGACCAGATCGCGAACGGCACGTTCATCGCCCAGGTCAGCAGCGTGCACACCGCCGCGCCCAGGAACAGCGAGGAGACGCCGACGAATCGCAGCTCCACGCTCACGAACCGGCTCAGGAACTCCGTCGCCCACAACACCAGCACATCGGTGCCGTAACCGAGCAGGAGCAGCGCCGGCGCCATGCGCAGCATGCGCCTGCGCAGCTCCTCGCGGTCGCCCTGACCCGGATCGATCGCGAACGACCAGCCGAACGCGTGGTACACCGCCACGAGTGTCACCAGCGCGACCGCCGTCTGCCACCCCGACGCGCCCTCGACGCGGAAGTCCCCGATGGCCCACATCAGCGTGAACCCCCCGGCGCTCGCCAGGGCGCGCATGACCGTCCCCAGCAGCCGCCACCACCGCGCCCGGTCGATCAGGATGCCGAGCAGCTGCATCGGGAGCCAGGAAAGGAGGAACACCATGAGAGGCGCGACGAGGAACGGCAGGAAACCGTCGATCGTGAACGGCACGCCGAGCGGTCCGGCGACGACCGTGGCCAGGAGCCAGGCGATCGGGCCGCCGAGGAGGGCCACGACGAACCCGAGAAACACGGCCGCCCCCGCCGCCCGGTGGAGTCCGGGCGAGAGCCTCGCCCGAGGAGGTCCGGGGAGCAGAGTCGCCGACATGCTCAGGCCGAGCTCCACGATCGCGATCACCACGACGATCAGCGCGTTCTGGCCGGCGGTCCCGGCCAAGGCGACGCCCGGAACGGTCACGGCGGCGGCCCAGACCGCGCCGACCCCGACGACGAAATTCCACCAGGCAATGGACAGGTCTCGTCCGGTCATCGGGCCGCCTTCGCTCACGGGAAACGGACGCGGCCAGTCTGGCGCCCCGACCCCGGGAGCGGTCCCCGCCTAAACCTTCCGCAACGCGTTCTCGAAGTCCGCCACCAGATCCTCCGCCGCCTCGACGCCGCAGCTGAGGCGGATCAGGTCGTCGGTGATCCCGCTCGCCGCGCGGGCCTCGGCGGTCATGCCCGCGTGCGAGGTCAGCGCGGGCCTGGTGATCAGCGACTCGACACCGCCGAGGCTCGGCGCCACGTAGGGCAGGCGCAACCCGTCGAAGAGGGCTTCGGCGGCATCGACTCCGCCCGTGAGGCGCAGGCTGAGCATGCCGCCGAAGCCGGACAGGAACCGGCTCGCGTGGGTGTGGTCCACGTGCGAGGGGAGTCCTGCGTAGTTGACCTCGGCGACCTTCGGGTGGTCGGCGAGGAAACCCGCGAGCGCGCGGGCGTTCTCGTTTTGCGCCCGCACCCGCAGCGCCAGGGTCTTCAGCCCGCGCGCGAGCAGGAAACCCGGATGGGCGTCGAGGCTGCCGCCGTAGAGGTTGAGGATGTGCCGGACCCGCTCGACCAGCTCCGCGCCGCCCGC
Source organism: Phytomonospora endophytica (assembly GCF_014202425.1). GTDB lineage: Bacteria > Actinomycetota > Actinomycetes > Mycobacteriales > Micromonosporaceae > Phytomonospora > Phytomonospora endophytica. The sequence continues at coordinate 46,694 of NZ_JACHGT010000011.1, forward strand.
GATCACCCCGGCGGTGAGGTCGGAGTGGCCGTTGAGGCTCTTGGTCGCGCTGTGCACGACGACGTCGAACCCGGCCGGGATCGGCCGGTAGTTGACCGGTCCCGCGAAGGTGTTGTCGACGACGCTGGTCAGGCCGTGCTCGCGCGCGAAGTCGACGACCTCCGGCATGCGCGCCACCCGCATGAGCGGGTTGGCGATCGTCTCGACGTAGATGACGCGCGTCCGCGGTGTCACCGCCGCCGCCCAGGTCTCCGGGCGTTGCGCGTCAACGAAGGTGTACGACCAGCCCAGCGCCTCGGCGCGCTCGGTGATGAAGTCGTGGGTGCCGCCGTAGAGGACGTCGGCGACGATCAGGTGGTCGCCGGCCTTGAGCAGGGTGTGCAGCGTCGTCGTGATCGCGGCCATGCCCGACGACGTCGCCACCGCGGCCTCGGCGCCTTCGAGGGCGGCGAGTTTCCCGTGCAGATAGACCTGCGAGGGCGTCGAGTTGAGGCGCATGTACTTCATGTCGTCGTAGGCCGTGTCAGGCTCGACCGAGTACACCGTCGCCTGGTAGATCGGGTAGACCACCGAGCCCTCGGGCCCGGGCCGCTGTTCCCCGGCGTGCACCGCCAGGGTCTCGATCCGCGGGTCGTCGTGCATCGCGCACCTCCTCGATCGCCTCTCGCGTCAACCTAGGGAAACCCGGGTTAGGAGCGGCAGTCCATTTCGGCCGTGTCTGGCCGGTCGTTTCACATCCTTACGATCTTCGATGCCGGGCCCGCGCGGGCGGCGGTACTCTGTCGGCGTGCCGCAACCCAAGCCCACCGACGGCGGCCTGCGCCTCGCGCCGCCGCCGCCGGACATGCCGATGACGCCGATCGCCGTCGCCGGCACCGCGCTCTGGCTGCTCGCCGGGCTGGTGATGTTCCTGTTCTTCAAAGACGACCTCAACGCCGCCGGCAAGGGCTGGTGGATCAGCACCTGCTGGGCCGGGGTCATCTCGGGCTTCGTCGGGACGACGTGGATGGTCCTGCACGACCGGCGGCGGCCTAAGAAGTAGCGCCCCACACGTCCCGGAGCTCCTGGCGGCCGCGCTCGATCACGTCGAGGACCGGCGCGATGTCGGCGCCGGGGGGCCAGGGCGCGAGATCGTCGGCCGACGGTTCGGGCGCCGCCAGCCAGTCCCGCAGCGCGTCGAGCGCCTCGGAACCCTTCTCGCCCGGTTCGAGGGCCGCCGGATCGACGCGGTAAGGCGTGCCGTCGTCGCCGGTCGCGACGATGAAGGCGGCGTGCCGCACCAGGCAGGGCAGGCAGGTACCGCAGTTGAGCACCGCCCCGTCGCCGGCCTTCGGGAAAGCGCAGGAGACCGTCGCGAAGAGCGCCGCCGGGTCGGTGCCCGACTCCAGGGTTTCCCGGCAGGTCTCCCCTTTCGTCAGGTAGGCGAAGGGGTTCACGACCCGGTGCGGGAGTTTGAGGTGGCGCAGCACGACGTTGAGGCGCGCGAGCGTGACCGGGTGGGCCGCGCGGATCCCGCCGAGCGGCGGCCACGCGGCGAGCAGGCCGTTCTCCGGCACGCGCAGGTTCCGCACACGATGGCTTGAGGCGACCAGGACACCCGCCGCGAGGAAGAGCAGGCCACGCGTCCGCCCGCCGGGCGCCACCGAGAGCGACGCCAGCCGCGTCGGCGGCACGCCGAGCCCGTCGGCGAGGCCGCGCTGGAAACGCTCCAGCGGCCGCCGCCCCCGACGGTCGACGAGGACCATCGGCCGGTCGCGGACCGAGGAGCCGTGGCAGTAGGAGTCGAGGCCGCCGGTGAAGCCGACGACCGTGTCGGCACGACGGCCCCACCCGGGGATGTCCGGTGACCAGTACGAACTCGCCGCGCGGACTTCGAGCTCCCAGTCGTCGCCTGTCAGGTGCGAAAGGAGGCGCTCCAGCATCGTCAGCGCCCGCCCCCACCGCTCCGGCGCGACGACGGGCAGACTCACCCCGACCGCACGGGCGGTGCCCTCCCCGGCCAGCAGGTCGGCCGTGTGCACCGCGCTGGCCAGGAGGAACAGGTCGACAGCCGTCTGGTCCGGCGCCCGATGAAGCGCCCCGACCAGGCGGGAAACCGCCGCGTTGCGCCTGCTGCCCTCCGCCGGCCGCACCGGCAAGGGCACCGGCGCCCACCCCGGGCGATGCGAAGGGCGCGACCCGGCGAAGTGGAATCTCACGCCGCCTCACCCCTTCCGGCAACTGTGCTCCGACGGTGGCGTCCACCGTCGACGAGTCTGCCGGATGGGGGTGACGGAGTCGGGGGGAGGTGGGCGACGGTCTCGCTGCGGGCTCCCGGCGAGCTGCGGCTTCACTCGCGATGGACGGGTTTGCCCATGGCCTCTTCGATCTGGTCGAGGAGCGCCGCCTCGCGCGGTCCAGAAGGCCTCGGTGAAAAGCTCGATCGCGTAGAGCGGGACGGCGCCGGTGTTCACGTCCATCGTTCCTTGTTGGGACGGAACGGTCGGTGAGGCCGTGCTGACTCGGGCAATGGTGCCGCATGGTGCCCCAGAGCACTTTGGTGATCATCTATCTGTGCTGGTCGGTCGGCTGGACACGGCCGCACGAAAACCATCGGCGCGGCCGTGTCCGGGTGTTTTCAGGGGGCCTCGCGGCGGAGGCGGGCGAGAATCGGGTTGAGCCTGCGGGTCCAGCCGAGTGTCTCCCGCAAGGTGGAGATCAGGTCCCGGCACGGCCAGACGGCGCCGCAGCACTGGCAGCGGGCTATCAGCGCCGGGATGGGGAAACCCGCGAAGCGGGCGATGCGCAGGCGGCGCCGACTGGGGCGGTGGGTGCGGAGGGTGTGCTCCCTTCGACGTTGGCGGGTTAGGTGGAGGCTGAGTCGGAATTCGGCGGCGGACAGGCGGTTGGACGGAGCGGTCGGGAAGCGCGGGACGGCCGAGACGGTCACGGCGCGGCCTCCTCGGTGCCGGCGGTGTTGTTGCCCTCGTCCTCGTGGTCGGGGAGTTGGAGCTCGGCGTTTTCGAGGACGGCGAGGCGGTCGAGCAGGTGGGTGTAGAGCGCGCACGGGCCGGGGACGTTGCAGGTCGGGCAGTAGCCCGCCCACGGGTCGTGGAGGTGGAGCCGGAGCTGGGTATAAGCGAGGTCGGTTTCGGCGACGAGGGTCGCTCGCAGGTCGCGGGTCATGTCAGGCTCCCCGGGAAGTCGTCGGCGGTGCCGCCGTTCTTGAGCCAGCGGGCGTAGAGGATGTTGCCGCCGGACCAGAGCAGGCCGAGGGTTCCGAATACGAGCAGGAGGGCGATTCCGACCACTCCGGGCAGGACGGTCGGCGGGAGGAGGTGGCCGGTGGGGAGGAGCTCGGTCGCGGACGTCGCCCACTCGCGGATGGAGAACCAGCGCGGCCAGGCGAGGAAGTGGCAGAGCAGGTTCTCGAAGCCGAGGACGTAGACCGCGAAGGCGATGAGCCCGGATCGCCCGAACGCGGTGAAGGCGACGGCGAAGGCCGAGTAGGTCAGGGTGAGGACGAGGGCGAAGACGGCGTATGTCCACAGTGCTCGGGGTTCGAAGCGGTGGGTCATGGCGCCGATGAGGAATGCGGGCGCGGCGACGTTGGGGAGGGTGACGAGGAGCAGGACGCGCCAGGCGAGGAGGCCGGGGTAGTGGCGGTAGGGGGATTTCCAGTACTCGACGCGCCAGGCGAGGACGAGTTTGACCTCGTTGTGTGCGGCGAAGCCGCACAGGATGGGGATGAAGATCGTGAAGGTGAAGAGGCGGGCGGCGGCGGGGGATGTGGTGATCGCGAAGACGAGGGTGGCGATGAGGGCGAGTAGGTAGAGCGGGTCGTGGCGGCGCTGGTCGTGGAGACGGCGGCGGGTGTAGAGGCGTGTGGTCATCGCGCACCGCCGGAGTAATGTGCGGGGTACGCAGAGTTGGGTTCCCGCATCGCGGGTTCCTCCTTTTGTGAGGATCGGGGCGGGCCAGGTTTCCTAGGCCGTAGAGGCCCGCCCCGATCTGTTTTTTCAGTGCAGTGACACCAAGGTTGACCTCGAAAGATCACACCAAGTAACAGGTGCCACACTCGCACCATCTCACATGAGTAGAATCTGCGCAAGTACGACCTGCGTAGATTTTGAGAGGTGTCATGGCGAAGAACGAAGCACTGTCGTTGCGGGCGCAATGGCTCGGCAATCGCCTTCGGGCAGCCCGGACCGCAGCAGGCTTCAAGCTTGTTGATGTGGCCGAGTACACCGGGCTTGCCGACGCGACGCTCAGCAGGTTCGAGCTGGGCACCCTGCGGATTCGGAAGTCCTACATTCGCGATCTCATCGACTTCTACGGTGTGCGTGCCGAGGATCGAGCCGTCCTGCTCCAACTGAACGAGGATTCCTGGCGGCGTGACTGGTGGGATGGCGATGCCGCCGACCTGGACGTTGGCTTCATCGACTACACCTGGCTGGAAGCCCGCGCGGCGGGGATTCGCCAGTACGACCCGATCCTGATCAATGGTCTACTTCAGACGCCGGACTACGCCCGCGCAGTCAGCGCGGCTGGTCTCGGGAACGACATGGCAACGCTTGACCGGATGGTCGAACTGCGGATGACGCGCCAACGCATCTTCGACCGTGAGACGCCGACGTTTCTGTCGATCGTGCTCGAAGAGGCGCCACTGCGCCGTGAGATCGGCAGCCCCGATACTCACCGCGATCAGCTCGTGAACCTGATCGAGCTGGCGCGCCGGGACTACCTCGACATCCGCATCATCACCACGGAAGCGGGTTGGCATCGTGGTTGGCCGGGGCCGTTCACCCTCTTTGAGCTGCCCGACCCGCATCCGGACGTGGTCTACATTGAAGGGCTCGTCGGGCGGACGTTCCTCGAAGATCAGGCCAAAGTCCAGGCGTACCAACATGCGTACGATGAGCTGCACGCGGCGGCGCTACCTCCCAAGAAGTCTGTCGCGTACATCGAAAGCGTGTTGGAAGGTCTCACATGAAGTGGCGTAAGAGCAGCCGCAGCCAGAGCAGCGCCGGACAGTGCGTCGAGGTCGCCGCCGAGGCTGGGAATGTGCTGGTCCGGGACAGCAAGAACCCCGAGGGGGCGGTGCTCGCCTGCCCTCGGGGTGAGTGGGGAGGATTCCTCGCTAGCTCTCTTCGTCAGCCAAGGCAATGACCGTCTGGAAGTACTCTTCGCGGCCCGCATCGTCAAGCTCTTGTTGGCTGATGAGATCAAAGGTGAGCAGGTAGGACGCGCCGAGGAGGTCGTCGTAGGTCAGCGGCTCGATCAGCTCGGGTTCGCCCAGGCCGGCGCGGATGACCGCTTCGAGCGCAGACGCCTTGATCTCGCCGTCCGCCTTCGGGAAGCGCTCAAGTAGGTCCTCGACGTAGTTTTGGATCTGAGCAGGGGTCGTTCCATCGGCGAATCCGCGTTCGATGGCGATGGACATTGCGGCGGCCATGATGTGGAACGTCCGGTTGTTTCCGAGCCGCTCGATGGCGTCCATCGGTGCCCGCACCCCAGATGTGATGGCCGCGGTCAGCAGGCTTCGTTCGTCCTCGTTCACTTGCTCCTCCAATGCTCGATCGCGGTCTTGGTGATGTCTTTCGCCTTCTTGGCCCCCGCCACGATCAGGATCCCAGAGGCGACTGCGAGTGAGCCGATAGAGGCCGCATCCGGCTGGGGCGCGTCGGGAGCGGTCATCACCGGGATGCGATGGCCGACTTCGTTGGTCGTGTAGGTCGGTGGTGGTTCCCAGTCAGGATCGCTGATCTCCAGGAACTTCTGGTGCTTGCCGAGATCCTTCATGGCGTCATCGATGTCGTTGTCGCGCTGGACCATCGTGCGAAAGAGGTTCTGGCTTCGGCTGCCGGTCGGGCGCGCCTTGACCAGCTCCTCGCCGGACGGCTTCGCGATGTCGGTGTTCTTCGTCCCCGCACCGCTTCCGGGGCTGAGGATCTCCAGGTACTCGGCCAGGGCTTCATCCGCCGCCACCAACTTCGCCACCGTGAACTCGTCCCCGCTCTGGGCGCGCCGCCACAGGCCGAGCCCCTCCATCGCCAGGTCGTGGTTCGCGCCGGCGAGCGCGTCCTCCGCCTTGGCCAGGGCATCCGTCACCTCGTCGGCGGCGTTCGCCGTTAAACCGATCGCGGTCTGAATCGCCCCACGAACCGCGATGAGCTGCGCCACGACCTCCCCCAACGCCATCAGGTCACCGTTCCCAGGTACTCGTCGAACTTCCCCGCCCCGTCCCGCAAGATCTGCATCAACTCGTCGAACCCCTCGACCGCCTGCCCCAAGTCGACCTCGACCGACGTCGCCCGCGGATTCATCGCACCCTTCAACGCCACCATCAGCGGCCCCCGCGCCCGCTCGATCTCCGACCGGGCCCCGTCCAAAGCCGCGACCGCAGCCTGCGCCGAGTCCTGCGCGGCCCGGATCCCGTCCCGTACCTCGTCCATCCCCACGCCCGGACCCTACCGCCATTCGAACAACGAGGAACCCTCCACCTTCTTCGCCGACTTGACAGCCGGTTCACGATCCCAGCATCGGAGCATCCCGGGTGCCGCGCAGCCACAATCCGTGGCGCAAGCGGAACGTTCAGAGACGTCCGCAGCTGAACACTGCACGATCGAGCAAGGAGTCCACATAGGTCGAAGCTCGTGCGTGATTCAGCACACCGGCGAGATCGCGCCTTCATCGAATTGGCGACCCTACCGTCGCCGAATCGTTACGGAGGTGCGCGTCACTTCCCTTTCTCCACAGGGAATAACCCTCGGTAATCGTCGTCGTGTCGTGACGGCCTCCACCGAAGGGGCCGTACGCTGGGCCGTTACGGTCGCGACGTGCGGCTGTCAGGCCTACTTCCACTCCGTGTTGGCAAGATCGGTGAACTATATGTATTTGGCGGCACCGTAAGTTCCTCTTAGATGGTGAGGTGCCGGAAGCGGGGTTCGCCGTCACCGGCATCGATGGTGATCGTTACTTGGGGCATGGTGGAGAACGTGCAGGACTGGACTGAGGACTGGACCGGAATGGTCGGCGGCGCGACGCCGTCGGCATGTGTGCGGATGCAGGGGCGGTCGGCGGTGGTACTGGCCGAGCTCGACGAGGCCGAGTGCGCGCGCCGTGGGGACGACGGCCCGGGCATCGAGAGCTGGGAGGCCCTCGACCTCCTGATGACCTTGCCACAGGGGGAATCGGTGCCCGAGCGGGTGCTGACACCGGCTCAGAAGCTGCTGCTCGACGGGTTGCCGGAGTGGGCCGTCGAGCGCTCGGGCGGCAACGTCGTACGACTGTCGCGGGTACCGCTGCGGCCATTGCTCGCCGTCGCCTTCACGCGGCGCTGGGCGCCGGGATTGCGTACGGCCCACGTGTTCTCGTCGATGTGCGCGCAGGCCGTCGTGCTGCCGAGCGAGCCGGGCGACCCGCTGATCGCCATCGAGGCCGACCAGTACGGCGTGGGCCTCGGCGTCGGCGCCGCGGGTGTCGCGCCTCGCTCGGTCGTCGTGCCGGAGCCGTACCGCCTGCGCCGCCACACGGTCGCGCGCTGGTGGTTCGCCGAGCACGTCTACGGACTGCTCGTCGCCCAGAAGCGCAGGGCGCTCGGCGCCGGGGAGAACTCGCTCGTCGACCGCCAGCGACTCGACCAGCGCCTGTAGCCCGCTACCGCGTCGTGGCAGACGATGCGCCACCAGTCGGCGCGGTACGCGGGCTCCACGTAGTGGAACTGGTCGAGCAGTGCGTTGCGGTGGAAGAGGGCGTGCGTGGCGGCCTCGCGGGCCAGTTTCTCGCTGAGGCCGGTGAAGCGGTCGATCCGGCGGCCGTCGCAGGTGGGGCAGGAGCATTGGGGGGCGGCGGTTCCGGCGAACACCCGGGCCAGCGTCCCCCCGCTCTTCCAGCCGAGCAGCTCGGGCAGGAAGACGTGCGGGGGTCGGCGCCCCATCCGCCGAGTGGGTGCGGTGTAGGGGATCCAGGCGTGCCGGTGACCGGAGGTCGCTCCCATCGCGGTGAATCCCGCACCGCGCGTCAGTGCGTCGAAGCCGGCCAGGTCCGTCCTCAGTAGACAGAGGCCGGGGTGGTCCTCGACGAGTTCGCGCAGCCGCCGCGCGGCCTCGACGGAGGCGAAGGGATCGCGGTCGGCACCGAAGGTCAGCGCGGTCGGAATCCTTATGTCCCCGAGACTTTGGCGCAAGGCCGCGTAATGCGGCGAGCGCAGCCAGCCGACGTGCAGCGGCAGCAGGCAGACGGTGTCGTCCCGGTCGAGGCGCGCGGTGGAGCTGAGCACCGATACGAGCGAACCGATGTCGCCGCCGTCGAGAAAGAGCGTCGGCGTGAGGGCGACGGTGGCTCCGGACTCGCGCTGGGCGTCGAGTTGTGCGGCCAATGGGACGCGGTGCAGTCCGTCGCCGTACTCGAAAGGCGAGTCGTAACGCGCGCCGGCGCGTTCATAGGCGCCGCGATCGAGCAGGATCGGGGCGCTGAAACCGTTGGCGCGCAACTCTCGCAGGCGTCGGCCGCCCTGCTCTCCGGTGAGGACCAGCCCGCCGTGCCCGGTGTCGGCTCGCGGTGCCAGCGATTCCGTCCATGCGCGAGAACGCGCGCTCAACTGGGTCAGGACGCGGCCGTCGAGGGCGCGAAGGGGCACGTCGGCGGCCTGCGGCCACCACGGAACGGGACGTCTTCGGCCGCCCATGCCCACTCCCGATCGTCCACATTGGAGGATTCCATTGTGTGCGCGGATTCATTGGAATGGAAGGAGAGTGTCACCGATCCGTCATTCTCGGTGACTGGAGGATACTCAGGGAACTCACAGGCCGAGAAGCCCCTTAAGGGTCGTTAGGTCGTTATGGTCACTAGACCCGAGCGCGTACCTGGCACACGCGCTCTCCGTACAGGAGATAGGAGTTCTTCGTGAGGAGAACAGCTCGGAAACTGATGGGACTGGCGGGCGTCGCCCTGACCGGTCTTTTAATCGCGGGATTCGCCGGCGCCCCGGCGCAGGCCGAACCGGCCGGTGACATCACCCCGAACGTCGTCGGCGGCACGCCGGCCGACCAGGGCGAGTACCCCTGGATCGTCCGTCTGTCCATGGGTTGCGGCGGCGCGATGTACGCGCCGGACGTGGTCCTGACCGCCGCGCACTGCGTCGACGGGACCGGCGAGGACACCTCGATCGGTGTCACGGCGGGCGTCGTCGACCTCGAAGACCCGGCGGCCGTGACCGCCCAGTCGACCTACGTCCTCCAGGCGCCCGGCTACGACGGCAACGGCAAGGACTGGGCGCTCATCAAGCTCGACACCGCTCTCGACGGCATCCCGACACTGCCGACCGCGAGCACCGACGAGTTCGACTCCGGCGACTTCACCATCATGGGCTGGGGAGCCGACAGCGAGGGCGGCGCGCAGCAGCAGTACCTGCTCGAAGCCCAGGTCCCCTTCGTCGACGACACGGCCTGCACGACGGCCTACCCCAACCTCATCGCGGCCGAGGAGATCTGCGCCGGCCTCGACGAGGGCGGCGTCGACACCTGCCAGGGTGACTCCGGTGGGCCGATGGTCCAGAAGGACGCCAACGGCGAGTGGGTGCAGATCGGCATCGTCAGCTGGGGTGAGGGCTGTGCCCGTCCCGGCAAGCCCGGTGTCTACACCCAGGTGAGCAACTTCGCCGACGACATCGCCGCCGCGGCGGCCGAACTACCCTGACCGAAGGCGAGCCGGGCCGCACCCTTGTGTGAGGGGGTGCGGCCCTTTTCGTTTCAGGCGAGCACTCCCTTGACGACGACGGCGATCCGGCGCTCGGGATCCCAGTCGGCCGCCGGCGCGGCGAGCTGGTTCGCGAGCAGACCGTCCAGAGTGGATAGCAGTGCCCAGAAGTCGCCGGCGGGATCGCGCGAGCCGAGCCCCGCGACCCACGGCACTCCCCACGCCTCCAGGGTCGCCTTGTTCTCCGTGATCCGTTGCTGGAGAACGGGACTCAGCGCCGCCTCCAGGAAGATCGCGTGCCGTGCGAGGGTCAGGACGCGGCCTTCGCCCGTGGCGAGGTCGCGCGCCATCCGGCCGAGCAGCGCGATGAACTCCTCGGCCGATGCGGGCTTCGGCGTTCCCGCGATCGCCTGCCAGGCCGAGGTTTCCAGCTCCTGAAGGCGGCCGAGGACGCCTTCGACGAGCGCCTCGCGGGTCCGGAAGACGTTGGAGGTCGCGCCCGTCGGCAGGCCCGCCTCGGCGTCGACCGTCCGGTGCGTGAGCTGCCGCAGCCCCCGGTTGCCGAGCACCGAGATCGCCGCGTCGAGGAGCACCCGCCTTCTGTCCGTCATGAGATGCACACTACAGGCGTAGTCAACGAGACTACATCTGTAGTACGTTGTGGTCATGACGAAGACAGCGGCCGTCGTCGGCGGCGGAATCGGCGGCCTCGCGGCCGCGATCGGACTACAGGGCGCGGGCTGGGACGTCGTCGTCCACGAGCGCGCCGAAGCGCTGCCCGACAGGGGAACCGGTCTCGGCATCTGGCCGGAGGCACTCGACGCCCTCGACCGGCTCGGTCTCGGCGAGCGCGCCCGCGCCGTCGGCTTCCGGCAGGTCAACGGCACGATCCGGCGCCCCGACGGCTCGAAGATCGGCATCCTCGACGTCGAGAAGATGCGCGAGCCGGTGCACCTGCTCACCCGGCCCGAACTGCTCGGACTGCTGGCCGAGGGGCTCGCGCCCGGCGTCGTCCGCTTCGGCTCGCACGTCACCGATCTCGACGCGCTGCGCGCCTCCCACGACGTCGTCATCGGCGCCGACGGCATCCGCAGCGCCGTCCGGACGGCCCTGCTCGGGCCCGCCCACACGCTCAAGTACGCCGGTGGCGTCGTGTGGCGAGGCGCCGCCGACATCGCCGTCCCGGCTGGCGGCGAGACCTGGGGCAAGGGCGCGAAGTTCGGCGTGACCCCGCAAAGCGGTGGCACCACGAACTTCTACGGCGTCCTATATGGACCCGCCGCCGAACTCCCCGAAGGCCTCGACACCCTCCGCGACACCTTTGGGGCCTGGCACGACCCGATCCCCGCGGTGATCGCCGCGATCGACGCATCGACGGTGCTGCGCCATGAGTTGCACTACCTGGATTCGCCGCTGCCGAGCTATGTGCGGGGAAACGTCGCCCTCCTCGGCGACGCCGCCCACGCCATGACCCCCGACCTGGGGCAGGGCGCCTGCCAGGCCCTCATCGACGGCCTCGTCCTGGCGGAATGCCTTGCCGCACAGGCGGATGTGAGTACCGGCCTGGCCGAGTACGACCGCCGCCGCCGACGCCCGTCGCAACGCGTCGCCGCCATGGCCCGCCGGGTCGGGCGGCTGACGGCGATGCGCTGGACGGGCGTCCGGAACACGATGGCGAAGGCGGCGCTGGCGTTCGGGCCGCCCGGCTAGATCGCCGTCGCCGCGAGGATCAGGTCCACGACCTCGGTGAAGACCGCGTTGCGCTTCGTGCCGCAGGTGCCGGTGAGGGCTTGGCCGGGCAGGGTCAGCATGTAGGTCGGGGTGTCGGCGGGGCACTTGCTCTTGTCGGTCGAGCCGGAGATCGCCGGGTCGGCGACGAGGCGGTTCAGGTCCGCCAGCTGCGCGGCGGTGAGCGTGCCGTTCTTGGCGGGGCCGGACTTCGGGGTGAAGGCCCAGGCGCCGTCGGCGGTGATCACCACCGTTCCGGGGCCGTTCGGGGCTCCGTTGGGCAGGTTCTGGTTGGAGCGGGTCAGCGCCACAAAGGTCGTGCCGTCGGGGTGCGACGGGTTGCCGCGTCCCGGGGTGCCGTCGCCGGGCGCCTCGCTGGAGGTGCCGGGGGACGGGTCCTGGCTGCTCGACGAGGGTGCCGGGTCCGCGCCGTTGTCCACAGTGGCCGGTTTCGAGCAGGCGCCGAGGACGGCGGCCGCCGCCGCGGCGGTGAGGATGATGGTCCCGAAACGGGTGAATTTGTTAGACACCCGGCCAAGCTAACAACGCGGCGCCAGTCACCCGGTGAAGAAGCCCTTGGCCCGCAGCAGGCTCGGCTCGTCGGCGAGCACGTCCCCGGGGCGGTTCCCGAAGCCCAGAAGTGTTCCGCCCCAGCGCATCCCCATGTACTCGGCGGAGATGCGCAGGGTGCCGCTGAGCGGTTCGGCCAGCGACAGGTCCTCGTCGCTGACGACGCTGACGCCCCACATCGTCTTCCCGGCCATGGTCTCGCGGAAGTCGGCGCCCGGCACCCGCAGCCAGCCCGACCAGTAGTCGAGGTAGCGCTTGACGCTCGCCGAGACGCTGTACCAGTACAGCGGCGACGCGATGACGAGGTCGGTCGCCGAGAGGGTCTCGCGGAGCAGCGTCTCCTCATTGCCCGACGGCCACGCGTATTCGTGCCCGGGCGCGTGGCGGACGTCGCTGAAGTCGGGCAGCCGCAACCGTTCCAGGTCGAGCCAGACCTGCTCGGCGTCCTCGGGGAGGTCGCGGGCGGCGAGCCGGGCGAGGTCCTCGGTGTTGCCGCCGGGACGGGAGCTGCCGAGGATGAAGACGAACTTGCGCGTGGTCACGTGCGGCCTCCGGTCATGTATGTGCGAGCAATATATGCACGCGCAAGTACAACTGTCAAGAGGGTCCGACGTAGTGGTGCAGGAGCGCGGTCTCGCCCGACGGCGTCGTCCAGTCGCCAGGTCCACTGTGGACGCGCTTCCAGCCGGCCCGCTCATAGAGCGCGATCGCCGCCGTACCACCGGCTTCGACGTCCAGCACCGCCCGCGCGCCACGCCCGGCGGCCATCGCGACGGCCGCGTCGAGCAGGAGCCTCCCGGCGCCGTGCCCACGCCCCGAGGGCGCCACGAACAGCCGGACGACGGCCGCGACCGGTTCGTCGCCGACGACCGCGAGCACCTTCGCGGGCAGCCCTTCGGTCTCACCGATCCCGGCCTGGCCGACGATCTCGCCGTCGAGCTCGGCGACGCGCGCGTCGAGCAGTTTCGGCGGGTCGAGCCACGCCGCCGGGTCGTCGGGCCAGTTCACCGGGTAGGCGTCGGCCTCATGGACCTCGCGCAGCGCGGCGACGAGGGCGGGCAGGTCGGAAGGTTCGCGCGGTCGGATGATCACCGGCCGATCCTGACATGCGGTGCTCGCGCCCCGGCACGGAGCCGGGCGGAGCCGAAGGCGGCCGACGTGTCGTCGGCCGCCGATTCTCCAGGTGGGTCAGGCGAACGCCGCGGCGTTCCGCGCGGCCCAGCCGGCGAAGCTCCCGGCCGGGCGGCCGAGGACCTCCCGCACGTCGGCGCTGACGGTCCGCTCGTGGTCGGTCGGTTCGCCGAGGATGGCGAGCGTCGCCTCGACGGCCTCCGCGGGCATGAACGCCGACATGGCGGTGAAGGCGTCGTCCCGGCTGAGCTCGTGGAAGCCGATGTCGGCGCCGACGGCCGCGGCGATCGCGGCGACCTGCTCGCGCGGTGAGATCGGGGCCGGGCCGGTGACGGTGTACGTCCGCCCGTCGTGCTTCGCGTCGAGCAGTGCGGCGGCGGCCATCGCGGCGATGTCGGCCGGGTCGACGACCGGGAGGGCCACGTCGGCGAAGGGGGCGGCCGCCATGCGGGCGGTCCGTGCCGACTCGGCCCACATGAACGCGTTGGAGGCGAAACCCGCCGGGCGCAGCACGGTCCAGCCCAGGCCCGACTCCTTCAGCGCCTCCTCGAAGGCCCCGAGGGGGGCGTGCATCGGGCGTGAGACCACGCCCTGCGAGGAGAGCAGGACGACACGCCGCACGCCACCGGCTTCGGCGGTGGCGAAGATCTTGTGCGGGTCGATGTCCGCCATCTCGCCGGGGAGCAGGACGAACAGGGCGTCCGACCCGTCGACCGCGGGCGCCAGGCTCGACGGGTCGCTCAGGTCCGCACGGTGATGGACGACCCCGGAAGGGAATTCCGCGGCCCCGCGCGATACCGCGCTGACCTGCTCACCCGCTGCGATCAGGGTCGAAACGAGAATGGTGCCGACGTTTCCGGTCGCTCCGGTCACGGTGATCACGATGGCTCCTCAAGAGATTTAGTTAGTTGACTGACTGACTTGCGGAACACTACGAGACCCCCCGCCCGTCTGTCCAGCGTTGTGAGTCAGGTAACTAACTCAAGCGGTCGCTATCGTTGACGGCATGGCCAGGACACAGGTGGACAAGAGGGAGCGGCTGGTCGCCGCCGCCGCCCAGGTGCTCTACGAGCAGGGCGTGGAGAAGACGACCATCGCCGACATCGCGCGGACCGCGGAGGTCCCGGTCGGCAACGTCTACTACTACTTCAAGACCAAGGACCAGCTCGTCGAGGCGGCCATGGAGGAACAGGCTCGCGCCCTGCGCGCCATGACCGACGCCTTCGAGACGCTCACGACACCGAAGGCACGGCTCAAGGCCCTCCTCGCCGGCTGGGCCGAACAGCGCGAGCAGGCCGCCCGCTTCGGCTGCCCCACCGGCTCGATGTCCGCCGAACTGGGCAAACGCGACGACGGCCTCAACCGCACCGCCGCCACCGTGATGGGACTGCTCGTCGACTGGGTCGAGCGGCAGTTCACCCTCATGGGCCGGGCCGACGCCCGCGAGCTCGCGGTGTCCCTGGTCGCGTCGTACCAGGGCATCTCGCTGCTCACCAACGTCTTCGCCGACCCCGCCTTGATGGCCGGGCAGCTTCGCCGCCTCCAGGACTGGATCGACGCGCTGGACGGGGGCTGAGCGGTGCGGGCCGGAGGGATCGTCAGGTCCGAGGTACCCGATTGTTCAGTGCCAGGACCGCGACCACCCCGACGCCGACGGCGACGACCGCGCCCAGCGCGAAGACGAGCGCGGTGAACCCGCTGTCCCGGCGCGCCGCGGAGGTGAACACCATCGCGCAGATGAGGAACAGACCGAGCTGCCCGGCGAGCAGTGCCCACGCCGCCCACGGCCGCCGACGGCCCGCGCCGACGGCCGCCATGACGATCACCGCGGTCGTGCCGAGACCCACGACCGCCAGGACGGGCACCAGGGCCCCCTGCGGGCCGAAGCGGCCGGTGACGGTGCTCATCAGCACCGAAAGGGTGTAGACGGCGACCGGACCGCTCTCCGTCCAGGCGATCGCCTGCAATGCCGTGACGTACCACGGCTCACGCGCTCGCGGCTGGTGCAATGGTCCCCCTCGTGTCGCGTGGAGCGTACAAGCGAGGAGCAAACGTCCAATGTGGAGACGCCGGACGACCCGCGACCTCACCCCCCGTCGGCGGCCTGACGCTCCGAGAGGCGCGCCGGCGGCGCCGTCAGCTCCCGCAGCAGGTCCAGCCCGCCGCGGGCCGGGCTGCCCGGCGCCGCGCTGTACATCAGCACACGCTGCCCGGAGTCGTCGGGCAGGACCATGTTCTCGAAGTTCAGCTCCAGCTCGCCGACCAGCGGATGGTGCAGCAGCTTGACCCCGAAGGTGCACGTCCGCACCGGATGCCGCGCCCACAGCGAGGTGAACTCGCCGCTCTTCATCGACAGCTCGCCGATCAGTTCGGCCAGCGCGCGGTCCTCCGGGTTCTCCCCGGCGACCATCCGCAGCGACGCGATCGCGACGCGCGCCTCCTCGTCCCAGCGTGGGTAGAGCTCGCGCGTGTGCGGGTCGAGGAACAGCAGCCGCGCGAGGTTCGGGCGGTCGTCGAAGGCGAGGTGCCCGGCGAGCAGCGCGTGCCCGAAACGGTTCCAGGCCAGGACGTTCGTGCGCCGGTCGAGGACCGCCGCCGGGACGCCGTCGAGGGCCTCGATGAGCTGCCTCGTCGCCGTCCGCGCGGTCTCGGGGCGGGCCACCGGCGGCCGCCGCTTCTTCACCGGCCGCGCCAGATGCAGCAGGTGCGCCCGCTCGTCGTCGTCGAGCCGCAGGGCCCGCGCGACGGCGTCGAGGACCGAGTCGGAGGCGTTGCGGCTCTGCCCCTGCTCCAGGCGCGTGTAGTACGCCACGCTCACCCCCGCCAGCTGCGCCAGCTCCTCCCGGCGCAGCCCCGGCACGCGGCGGCGGGCGCCGTACGACGTCAGGCCCACCTCCTCGGGGTTGAGGCGGGCGCGACGGGTGCGCAGGAAGTCGCCGAGTTCGCTCATGTCCCCAGTATTCGCCGATGATCACCGACGCGGCCACCGCGAGCCTGACCCTGCCGGTGGTAGGAAATCGGGGTGTCTGGCAGCCGTGCCGCCGCCGTCGCACGATCGTCATCGACTGATTCGCAAGCGGTGAAGGGCAAAGACGATGACGACGACGCTGGAACGTCCGGTGACGACGCGCATGAGCGGCCGGAGCAAGGCCGTACTGGTGGTGCTGCTGGTGGCGCAGTTCATGCTCGCCGTCGACTTCTCCATCCTGAACGTGGCGCTGCCGGTGATCGGCGAGGGCCTGGGCTTCACCCTCGGCGGGCTGCAATGGATCGCGACCGGATTCGCGCTCGCCGCGGCCGGTTTCACCCTCCTCGCCGGACGGGTCGCCGACCTGTTCGGCAGGCGGCGGCTGTTCCTCGGCGGCATGGCGGTCCTCGCGATCGCCTCCCTGGCGGGCGGTCTGGCGCAGACGCCGGAGATCCTGCTGATCGCACGGGTCGTCCAAGGCCTCGCGACCGCCGTCGTGACGCCCGCCGGGCTGTCCCTGCTGACCACGTCCTTCCCGGAAGGACCCTTGCGGGACAAGGCACTGGGCCTCAACGGCGCCCTCATGTCGGCCGGTTTCACGGCCGGGGCCGTCCTCGGCGGACTGCTCACCGACCTGCTCAGCTGGCGCTGGGCCTTCTTCATCAACGTGCCCGTCGCCGTCGCGGTCCTCGTCGTCGCGCCCATGCTGATCGCCGAAAGCCGTGTCCCGCAACGGAAACTGGACGTGCCCGGCGCGGTGACCGTCACCGGTGGCCTGCTCGCCGTCGTCTACGGTCTCACCCGCGCCGGTGAGCACGGCTTCACCGAACCCCTCGCCCTGGCGGCGTTCGCGGTCGGCGCGGTCCTGCTGGTCGCCTTCTGGCTCGTCGAGCGCCGGGCCGGCGCGCCCCTCGTGCCGGTCGGGATCCTCAAGCGCCGCACGGTCATCTGGGGCAACCTCGCCGGGCTGATCGCCTTCGCGACCGAGACCTCCCTGGTGTTCCTGATGACCCTCTACCTCCAGCAGGTCCTCGGCTACTCGGCCTTCGCGACCGGTCTCGCCTTCGGCGTCCTCGGCGCCGGAACCGTGGTGGGCGGCGTGATCGGCGCCCGCGTCATCGCCCGCATCGGGACCCGCGCGGCCCTCGTCGGCGGCCTCGCCGTGCAGGCCGTGGCGACGGCGTCCCTGGTGCTTCTGGGCGCCGACCGGGGCTGGCTCACGCTCCTGCTGGCCGCCACCGCCCTCGGCGGCGTCGGGAACATGGTCGCGATCGTCGGCTTCATGGTCACCGCGACCTCCGGGCTCCCCGACGGGGAGCAGGGCCTGGCGACCGGCCTGGCCACGATGACGCAGCAGGTCGGGATCACGATGGGCATCCCGGTGATGAGCGCGGTCGTCGCCGCGGGCGTCGCCGGCGGCGGGAGCGTCCTCGACGGGGTCGGGACGGCGGTGCTGGTCAACGCCGGGCTGGTACTGGCGGCGGCGGTCCTGGTGGGGGTGGGGCTGCGTCGAAAGTAGGCTCCCGCCCATGGGCTACGACGTCCACGGACTTCTCGCCGACTGGCCGGCGACCGTCGAGGCCGCGCGAACATCGCGCGGCCTCGACTTCTTCTGGGCGCACGAGGACGTCCCGCCCTGCTTCACCGAGCGGGACTTCGCCGGCCGCTTCGCCTTCCAGGCCGCGCAGTTCGCCTACGAGCGGATGCGGCCGCTGCTCTCACGCCCGCTGCTGGCCCGCACCGACGCGGTGATCGGCGCCTTCTACGGCGACGACTCCGCCGCCGACGACCTCGCCGAGGACGCGGAACTGCCCCACTCGGGCGCCTTCTACGCGCTGCGGCCCGCCCGGGTCGCGGTGATCGACACCATCGGGGTCGCCTGGGACGAGATCGAGGCCGCCATCGCGCCGGACTGCTTCACCGACGCACACGTCCCCGACCTCGAACGCTTCGCCTGGGTCGTCGGCCAGCAGCTCGCCTGGCTGCGGGAGGCCGCGCGCGAGGGCCTCGGCGTCGTGGCCGTCGTCGGTCAGTGAGATAACCGCGCCCCCGACCAATCCGCTCCCGCCCCCGCCGCGAATCACCGGGGAGACCGACAACGGGAGTCACGGTGAGACGGGATTTCGAAGCTCACGCCCACCCCGAGGGCGCGCCCATGTCCACCCCCGACGACCTCCTCCGCCTCGTCGCGAAAGGGGACGAAGGCGCCTTCGAGAGGCTCTACGACCAGGTCGCCCCACGCGTCTACGGCCTCGCCCGCCGCGTCCTGCGCGACCCCGCGCAGGCCGAGGAGGTCGCGCAGGAGGCCCTCGTCGACGTGTGGCGCCTCGCCGCCCGCTTCGACCCCGCCCGGGCCTCGGCCATCTCGTGGATCATGACGCTCACCCACCGGCGCGCCGTCGACCGCGTCCGCAGCTCCCAGTCGCGCACCGAACGGGAGAACCGCGTCGCCGCGGGTCAGGGCGAGATTCCCTTCGACGACGTCACCGAGGAGACCCTGGGCCGCCTCGAACGCCAGCAGCTCCGCCGGTGCCTGCGCACCTTGAGCGAACTCCAGCGCGAGTCGATCGCCCTCGCCTTCTACGGCGGTCTCACCTACCCACAGGTCGCCGCCACCCTCGACGTCGCGCTCGGCACCGTCAAGACCCGCATGCGCGACGGCCTCATCCGTCTCCGCGACTGCCTGGAGGTGAGGAGATGAGCGACGACGTCCACACCCTCGTCGGGGCCTACGCCCTCGACGCGCTGGACGACCTCGACCGCGCCCGCGTCGAACGCCACCTCGGTCGCTGCCCGTCCTGCTCGCGCGAGGCCGCCGAACTGACCGCGACCGCCGCCCGGCTCGCCGACGCCTCGGCCGCCGTGCCGCCCGCGCGGCTGCGCGGTGAGGTCATGCGCGCGGTGTCCCGTACCCGCCAGTTGCCGCCGCGCACCCGCGAGACGCCGATCGCGGAGGCGCCCGTCGTCCGCCGCTGGCGCACCCGCACGGCCGTGGCCGTCGCCGCCGGGATCCTCGCCTTCGGGACCGCCGCGGTCACCTACGCCGTCCAGGAACAGCGCGTCGCCGACGCGCAGGCCGAGGCCGACGCCGTGCAGGCGCGGACCGAGCGGATCGCGACGGTCCTCGCCGCGCCCGACGCGATCGCCGCGACCGTGCCCGCCACCGACGGCGGCGAGCTCCTCGTGGTGCGGTCGGCCGCGCTCGACGCCGCCGTCGTCACACGCGTGGGCATGCCCGCGTTGCCGCCCGACCGGGCCTACCAGCTGTGGCTCGACGTCGACGGGCGCATGGTCAGCGCCGGGCTCATGCCCGACAGCACCGCCCTCGTCGACATCGGCACCGCCACCCGCGTCGCCCTGTCGGCCGAACCCGCCGGCGGCTCGCCGACCCCGACGCACCCGGTCGGCATAGTCGATCTCGGGTGATACCCATCCGGTCCCCGTCCGGCCGCGAACACCGGTGGAGATGTCCACCGGTGGCGCGGGAATGGAGGGAAGGCCGTGGGAGACGACCCGTTCCTTCTTGCCACGCGTCACCGCCGGTGGCCGGTGGCGACGTCCACACCGCGAAGGGGACGGTGTGGCCGCACGTGTGCCGATGTCGCCGGAGAAGCAGCCGACGCCGGGAGGGTCATCACGTCCCGGCGTCCCATGGCGTCCTGGATCGACGCCCTGCCGCCTTTCCCTGCGCGCTGGTGGGAAGCCGCGGCCCTCGTGGTGCTGCCGCGGTCGCGCGCCCGCGCCCGGCCGGACGTGGGCTCGTCCGGCCGGGCCCGGCGGAGACCCGTGCCGGCCGGGTCGGCTACGTGTAGAGGCAGAAGGGATGCCCGGCCGGGTCGAGGAGGACGCGGACGTCGTCCTGCGGCTGGTGTTCGGGGAGTTCGGCGCCGAGCTCGACGGCGCGGGCGGTCTCGGCTTCGAGGTCGGTGACCTGGAAGTCGAGGTGCAGCATCATCTGCTGCGCGCCTTCCGGCGCGGGCCAGACCGGGCGGACGTAGGCGGGATTGTGCTGGACGCCGAGATAGCCGGCGCCTTCGCCGAGGTCGAGGGCCGAGCCGGCGGTGTCCATCTTCCAGATCCGCCAGCCGCGCAGCCGGGAGTAGAAGAGCGTGAGGGTCTCGACGTCGTCGGTGTCGATGACGACGCCCCACCAGTCCTTGCGGTTCCAGCGTTCGGGGGAGATGCCGCGGCTCTCGTCGGTTTCGGTCATGGGGGGAGCTTAGGTGGGGGTGGCGGCGCCGAGGAGCGTTTCGGGTGCGCCCGGCACGCCGAAGGGACCGCCCCGAAGGACGGTCCCCTGTGGACATCGGCGCGCTACTTGTCCCGTGTCAGCGCGAATCCCGTCATGAACGGCCGCTGCAGTGCCAGGAACACCAGCACCGGCGGCAGCGACGCCACCAGCGCGCCCATGAGCAGCGGCCCGTAGGACTGCCCCTCACCGGCGGCCTGGAGGCTGGCCAGCCCGACCTGCACGACCTGGTTCTCACTGCCCGACACCGACAGCAGCGGCCACAGGTACATGTTCCAGCCGTACAGGAACTGGATCACGAACAGCGCCCCCGTGACGTTCCACGACATGGGGATCAGCACCCGCCACAGGAACTGCAGCGGGTTGGCGCCGTCGAGCTGCGCGGCCTCCGACAGGTTCGCCGGGAGGTTGGCGAAGTGCTGCCGGAACAGGAAGGCCGCCGTCGCCGAGGCCAGGAACGGGATCGTCAGCCCCGCGAGGGAGTCGGACATGCCGAGGTCGTCGACGATCCCGAACAGCGCGAGGATCGACACCTCCGTCGGCATCATCAGCGTGACCAGCACCAGCACGAAGACGATCGACCGGCCCGGGAAGCGGAAGTACACGAAGGCCAGTCCGGCCAGGATCCCGGTGATCGCCTTGCCGGTGGCGATGATCGCCGACATGACCGCCGAGTTGAGCATGTACCGCCACAGGTCCCGGTCATTCCACACGACCGAGAGGTTCTCGCCGAAGAACTCGCCGGGGGACAGCCGGAAGTTCAGCAGCTGCGAGTTGTTCTGCGTCGATCCGAGCAGGGCGTAGACGACCGGCGCGCACAGCACCGCGCAGATCACGATCAGCGCGATGTGGATGTGCGCGGTCCGCCGCCGTGGTTTGTTGCGCCGTACGGCCTGCGCCGTCCCGGTCTTGGTGTCAGCCTCCATAGTGGACTCGCCTTCCGGTGGCGCGGAACTGCCAGGCGGTCACCGCGAGGACCATCACGAACAGCACCAGCGAGCGGGCCGCGCCGTCGCCGATCCATTCGGCCGACTGCCACACCGAGAACATCGCGTCGACGGTCGCGCCGGACGGGCCGCCCTCGGTGAGGTAGGAGATCGTGCCGAAGACCTCGAAGAACGCGTAGGTCACGTTGGTGACCACGAGGAAGAACGTGATCGGGGTCAGCGCCGGGACGATGAAGAAGCGCAGCCGCTGCCAGGCGTTGGCGCCGTCGAGGCGCGCGGCCTCCAGCATGTTCGTCGAGACGTTCTGCAGCCCGGCGATGTAGAAGAGGATGGTGAAACCGAGCGTCTTCCACACGCTGGCCAGGATCACCAGGCCACGGGCCAGGACCGGGTCGGTCCGGTAGTTCGGCATGTCCCACGGCGTCAGCGCCTCGTAGAGGTGCCCGACGATGCCGGTCAGCGGGTCGAACATGACGAAGAACAGGATGCCGGCGATCGGCGGGCTGACCGCGAAAGGCCAGATCAGCAGCGTCCGGTAGATCGCACGGCCCTTGATCGGCTGCGAGACCAGCAGGGCGATGCCGAGCCCGACGGCGAGTCCTATCAGGACGGTCGCGCTGGTCAGGATCATCGTGGTCACGAAGACCGAGCGGTACTCGGGCCCGAACAGCGAGGCCGCACCGGTGATGACGGTGAGGACGGTCAGCCAGCCGCGCAGGCGGCGCAGGTCCGGCGCGAGCCGCCCGGTGCCGAGGGCGTCGGCGCGGCGGGCCAGTTCGGCGCCGACGGCGACGAGCAGCAGCGCCGCCAGCGGCACCACGAACCACACCTCCACGCTCGGGCCGAGCAGTTCGGTGTAGTTGTCCACACAGGAGAAACGCTCGATCGGGTTGCCCCGGCGCGTCAGCTGCGTCGACAGCCGCAGCGTCTCGAACAGCGGCCAGTAGAGGAAGACGGCGAGGACGGCCAGCGTCGGCAGGAGCAGCGCCAGGGCGGCCGGGGCGCCGCCGCGGAAACTGCCCGACTCGGCGCGGTCGTCGAGGTTGGCCCAGCCGCCCGGCTTCGACAGCGCGCGGCCGATCCAGGCCGTCGCGCCGGTCAGGACCGCCGCACCGGCGGCGAAGGCGGCGATCCCGACGCCCAGATCGAGTCCGGAGCGCTCGGGTTCGAAGGTGCACGACTGGAGCGGCACCATCGTCAGGAAGGGACCCAGGAACGCCGCCGGGGCGACGATGAGCGCGCCGCGCCGGCCGGACAGTCCGGCGTTACGCCAGACCGTCCAGCCGACGAACGCGCCGATGAGGGTGACCGCCGCGAACAGCGGCGGCATCAGCGGATAGATCGGCACGGCGGTCGATCAGCCGCCGTACAAGGCGTTGTAGTCGGTGAGGAGCTTCTGCGCGTCCTCCTGTGCCTTGGCGAAACGGGTCGCCGGGTCGGCGCCCGAGACCAGCACGTCCTCGACGGCCTGCGTCAGCACCGCGCGGATGCTCACGAAGCTGCCGAGCAGCACGCCCGTGGCGGCCGGGGTGCCGTTGGCCAGCGCGAGCTGTTCGGTGGCGACCTTCTGGTACGGGTTCTCGGTGAACCAGCCCTCCTGCTCCAGGAGCGCGCCGGCGGCCTTGGTGATCGGGATGTAGCCGGTGGTCTTGTGCCAGTCGGCGGCGTTCTTGGGGTTGTTGAGGAACTGCATGAACGCCAGCGACGCGTCCTGCTTGGCCTCGCCCTGCTTGTCGGTCAGCCACAGGGTGGCGCCGCCGATGAGGTTGCCGGCGTAGGGAACGTCGCCGTTGTAGGGCATCCGGCTGACGTCGACGCCGAAGCCGCCGTCCTTGCCGGCGCCGACGATGGCCGTCGCGTCACCGGCCGAGGTCATCAGGAACCCGACCTCCTTGGCGGCGAAGGCGTTCTGCGGGCCGTCCCAGTCGTTCTGCTTGCCGGAGTAGTAATAGGTGCCCGAGTCGTAGAGCTCCTTCTCCCACTTGACGAAGTTGAGCAGCTCCTCGGAGGTGTAGTCGATGTTCTGCGCCCGGCCCGCACGGCCGTTCTCGTTGTCGGCGATCAGGCCGCCCTGCTGCGCCACGGCCTGCTCGGGGAACCAGCCGTGGTTCGGCCAGGTGATGCAGTGCTTCGGGGCGTCGGACAGCTTCATGATCTTGGCGCAGGCGGCCTCGATCTCGTCCCAGGTCTCGGGGACCTTGCCGACCTTGGCCTTCTCCAGCATGTCCTTGTTGGAGTAGAACAGCGTGGTCGAGGTGTTCCACGGCATCGAGCTGAACTGGCCGTCGGTGGTGTAGTAGTTCCGGGCGGCGTCGACGACGTCGTCGAGCACGACCGGCTCGCCGAGGACGTCGGTGCGGCCGTTGATCGCCTGCTGCACCGAGATGAACAGCGGCTCGCCGTCCTTGTTCACGGCGTCGCGCGCGTCCTGTGTCGCGGCCTCGAAGTACTGCACGATCTCGGGCGGCGTGCCCTTCTGGATGGCGGCGCTGACGGCGTCGAAGAGCACCTCGTAGGAGTCGTACCCGGAGATGACGACCGGGTGCTCGGGGTGCTTGGCGTTGAACTCGTCCGCACGCGCCTTCGCCCAGTCGAGGCGGTAGTCGGTGAAGGCGATCCAGACGTCGATCTGCTTGTCACCGGCCGCGTCGTCTTCTTTGGAGCAGGCGACGGTGCCGGCGATGAGGGCGAGGGCCGCCGAGGCGGCCAGGATGCTGCGCGAGAGGCGCATTGACTCTCCAAGGGTCGGGCGCTTACCGGGGGATGGCAAGACTTCGAGGGGGGTAACCGTGCAGGTTGGAGTATCAGCAATGTGTACGGACGGCGTGCGAAAGGCCATGTTAAGCGAATGTGACTCACAGGTAAAGATCGCCGCCGATCGGAAATGTCGGTGCGGTTGGGGCCTTCCCGTCCCATTCGCGACGGGCCGTCGGGGCCCGGTGAGCAGCGGCGTAACCTGCCCGTGTGAGCCCACGAACCGTTCGGATCGGCACCCGTTCATCGCCCATGGCCGTCGCGCAGGCCGAGGCCGTCGCCCGTGCCCTGCGGCACCTGCATCCCGAGGACCGCACGGAACTGGTGCGCGTCACCACGTCCGGCGACCGCTGGACGGGCAGCCTCGCCGCCCTCGGCGGCAAGGGCGCCTTCACCCGCGAGCTCGACGCGATGCAGGTCGAAGGCGACTTCGAGGTCGGCGTGCACTGCCTGAAGGACGTGCCCGGTGACGTCGATCTGCCCGAGGGGCTGATGATCGCGGCCTACCTGGAGCGCGAGGACGCGCGCGATGTGGTGATCTCCCTGAGCGGCCGCGGGCTCGACGACCTGACGCCGGGCACGATCGTCGGGACGAGCTCGGTGCGCCGCCGCGCGCAGCTCGCCCGGCACTGGCCGGCGCTGAAGACCGCGCCGATCCGGGGCAACGCCAACAGCCGGTTGTCCAAACTGGACGGTGGTGGTCAGTTCGACGCCCTGATCCTGGCGCGCGCCGGACTCGCGCGGATCGGCCTGCCGCACCGCGAGACGGCCCTCGCCGACCCCGAGCGCATGATCCCCGCCATCGGCGCCGGCATCATCGTGGTCACGACGCGGACCACCGACGCGGCCACGCGTGAACTCGTCGAGCGCCTCGACCACGAGCCGACGCGGCAGGCCGCGACCGCCGAACGCGCGCTCCTGCGCGGTCTCGGCGGGAACTGCCACAGCCCCATCGCGGGCTGGGCCGTGCACGGCGAGCTCCTTTCGTTGCGCGGGGCCGTGTACAGCCCCGACGGCGCGGTGTTCCTGGAGGCCACGGCCAGCGGCAAGCCCGAGGAGGCCGCCGACATCGGCGCGGCCGTCGCGACCGAACTCCTCGCCGCCGGCGCGGCGGACGTGATCGCGGGGGCGGCGGAGGAGGCGGGGTAGGGCTCGCCGTGCCGTGATCGCGGTTCCCGCACGCCACCCGCCGGGCGTCCGGCCTGCTCGGCCGACGGCGAGGCGGCGACGGACACGCGCGTGGCGCTCGTCGAAGGCGGCGGCAGGCGTCTCGTCGCCACCGGGCGGGCGCCGCTCGCGCGTGATCTCGTCCAGCGTTACGCCCAAGGCGAGAGCATCCGCGCCTGTGCCGCCGACACCGGCCGCACGCCACCCGCCGGGCGTCCGGCCTGCTCGGCCGACGGCGAGGCGGCGACGGACACGCGCGTGGCACTTGTCGAAGGCGGCGGCAGGCGTCTCGTCGCCACCGGGCGGGCGCCGCTCGCGCGTGATCTCGTCCAGCGTTACGCCCAAGGCGAGAGCGTCCGCGCCTTTGCCGCCGACACCGGCCGCTCGTACGTGTTCGTCCACCGGCTCCTCGTCGAGCCGGGGGTGCGGTTACGCGCACGCGGTGGAGGACGGAAAGCCGAGACCTGAACCCGTTGCGCCGCAACTGCGGCTACGCGCACGCGGTGGCGGACGGCGTCGCGAGCAGGCGTGACGGCGCATTACCCTCGACCCGTGCCCGACCTCCACCTCACCCTCGACGTCACGCGGCGGCGTGGCCTCGCGCGGGATCTCGCCGGGCAGTTGCGCGAGGCCGTGCGCGACGGGCGCCTCGCCGCCGGGGCGGCGCTGCCGCCGAGTCGCGTCCTGGCCGCCGACCTGGGCGTGTCGCGCGGGGTGGTCGTCGAGGCCTACGCGCAGCTGACGGCCGAGGGCTTCCTGAGCTCGGCGCAGGGGTCGGGGACGCGGGTCGCCGACGTGCCGCAGCGGCCCGTCGCGCCGGTCCCGCCCACCGCGGCGCCCGCGCCGGCGGGGCTCAACATGCGCGTCGGCACACCCGACCTGACGGCCTTTCCCCGGCGGCAGTGGCTCACCGCGACCCGCCACGTCCTGGCGACCCTCCCGCACAGCGCCTTCGGCTACCCCGACCCCGGCGGCGTCGAACCGTTGCGCGAGGTTCTCGCCGGCTACCTGCGCCGGGTCCGCGCCGCCAGCGTCACCGCCGCCGACCTCACCGTCGTCGGCGGCGTCGCGCACGGCCTGAGCCTCCTCATGCGTGCCCTCGGCCCGCGCGACCTCGCCGTCGAGGACCCGACAAGTCCCCGCCAGCTTCCGCTGCTCACGTCCGCCGGCGCGCGGCTCCACCCCGTCCCCGTCGACGCCGAGGGCATGGACATCGCCGCGCTGTCGCGCGGTGCGGCCACCGCCGTCCTGCTCACCCCCGCGCACCAGTACCCGACCGGCGTCGTCCTGTCGGCGGCACGGCGGGCCGCGCTCGGGGAGTGGCTCGACCGTCCCGGTGCCGTCGCGGTCGAAGACGACTACGACGCCGAGTTCCGCTACGACCGCGACCCCGTCGGCTGCCTGCAGGGCCTTCGTCCAGATAGGACCGTCCTCATCGGATCGGTCTCGAAGGCCCTCGCGCCGGGTCTGCGGCTCGGCTGGATCGCCGCCCCACCGGCGATCACGGCGGCGATCCGGCGGATTCGCGCCGAGACCGACCTCGGCTCGCCGATGCTCGAACAGCACGTCCTCGCCCGCCTCATCGAGACCGGCGAATACGACCGTCACGTCCGCGCGATGCGCCAGCGTTACCGCTCCCGGCGTGACGCCCTCATCGCCGCGCTGGCCCGCCACATCCCCGGCTCCCGCGCGCACGGCGTCTCCGCCGGGCAGCACCTCTACGTCGAGCTGCCGCCGGGCGCCGACGAGGCCGCCGTCGTCGCCCGCGCCCGCGAGCTCGGTCTCGACCTCCCCGGCGGGTCCGAGTACCGGCTGGCTTCGAGGGGTCCGGCCGCGCTCGTCATCGGTTTCGCGGGGCTCTCGGAGCGCGTGCTGGACGACGTTGTCGCACGCCTCGGCCAGGCAGTCACAACCTAGTTGTACAACTGGGTTGTTCGCGCTAGAGTCTAGTCATGACCGACGGCATCGACTTCACACCCGAACAGATCGACGGCTACCTCACCCACTACACCCACCAGGTCGAGGCCGGCCGCAAGGCCGAGAAGATGCGCTCCTTCATGGTCACCATCGCCCGCACCGCCTACCCCGACATCTACACCCAGGCCCGCCTCGCCGAACTCACCGGCGTCAGCCAGCAGGCCATCAGCAAGACCGTCGCCGGCGGCAAACGGCGCCACGACACCGGCCCCTACCTCCTCGGCCGCGTCCTCGCCCTCGCCCTCGCCAGCGGCGAGAGCGACATCGGCGCCGTCGAGTCGCTGTCGACCCTGGCCGCCATGCGCATCCACACCGACGGCGTCCTCACCGCCAAGGCGCTCGCCCGGCTCCTTTCCTTCCTGCGCAAGGACATCACCGCGATCGCCGACCGCGACACCGCGCTCGCCGAACGCTTCACCGGGAGCCTCGACCAGATCGCACGACTGTCCACAGGAGACGGTGAGGAGCTGGACGTCCTCCTCGCCGCCGCCTTCGCCGGTGGCGAGTCGGGCACCGAGGTGCCGATCGGCGACGAGATGACCCGCGTGGCCATGACCGAGGGCTTCTACGCGCAACGCTTCGGCCTGCGCCACTCACCCGACGGCCTGCCCTTCGCGCCCGGCGGGAAGGTGCGCGGGGTCGCCGACATCGCCGCGGCCCTGCGCGAGGACTAGGGCTCACCGGCCGCGAGGACCGGCGGCGCCCCGCGAAAACCGATGGCGGGCGGGCGAACCGCTCGGCCAGAATTCCCTGATGATCGACAAGCGCTCCATCGACGAGGACCTGGCGCGCGCCCTCGTCGCCGGGCAGTTCCCGGAATGGCGCGACCTGCCCGTCCGCACCGTCGAGCGGCAGGGCTGGGACAACCGCACCTTCCGGCTCGGCGACGAGCTGTCCGTTCGGCTGCCCAGTGCCGAGGGCTACGTCGCGGGAGTCGCGAAGGAGGACCGGTGGCTGCCGGTCCTCGCCGGGCATCTCGACATGCCGGTGCCCGCGCCCGTCGCGGTTGGGAAGCCCGCCGAGGGCTACCCGTTCCCGTGGTCGGTGCGGCGATGGCTGCCGGGCGCGACCGTCCTGGACGCCGCCCCCGAGCGCACCGCCCTGGCCCGCGACGTCGGCGCCTTCCTGGTGGCGCTGCGGGAGGTCCCCGCCGACGGCGGACCGGTCGCCGGACGCCATTCCTTCTTTCGCGGCAGCCACCCCAGCGCCTACGCCGACGAGGTGCAGAACGCCCTCGCCGTCCTCGACGTCGACAGCGGTGCCTGCCGCGAGATCTGGCACGCCGCCATGACCTCGGTGTGGACCGAGCGGCCCGTCTGGTTCCACGGAGACGTCGCCGTCGGGAACCTGCTGGCCACCGGCGGGCGCCTGTCGGCGGTCATCGACTTCGGCACCTGCGGTGTCGGCGACCCGGCCTGCGACCTCGTCATGGCCTGGACCCACTTCGAGGGCGGAGAGCGCGCGGTCTTCCGCGAAGCCGCCGGACTCGACGACGACACCTGGCGTCGAGCCCGCGGCTGGGCGCTGTGGAAGTCCCTCGCCGTGATGGCCTTCGACGCCGACGCCGGGCTGCGAGCCGACCACACGCGCGTGCTCACCCAGGTGCTGGCCGATCCGGTCATCTGAACCGGCCGATCGGTGCCGGGCTGTCGCATATCGGCCACTACCTGCGTCGATCATCCGATTTAGGGGCGCCGGGCCGTGCTCGCGGTGGCAGCATGGACTCATGGCCAGGGACACGGGGCGGGTACTCCGCGTGATCGCCGAGATGCCCGCAGGACAGCAGGCCTCCGCCGCACTCGTGGCGGAGACCTACGAGATGGACGCGTCGTTCGTGATCGCCGCGGTTCGCGAACTCGCGGCGACCGGATACATCCAGGCGACGGAGGCGGGTGACTGCCCGATCGTCCAGGGCATCACACCACTCGGCCGCCGGTGGGTGGCCTCGCACCACGCCGCCGTCGCGCACAGCTTCTGGGGGACGTAGGCGAAGATTGGTCCGCGTGATCGCGCCTTGATTGGTACGGACTCGCAGACCAATTCCGCTTAGCGTTGCGAGGTATGACCCCCTCGCAGAAACGCGGCGCCGTGCAGGCGACCGCCGGGATGCTGCTCGTCGGCACCCTCGTGGCCGTGTCCGCGCGCATCGGCGACTATCCCGTCTACGGCGGCCAGGCCCTCCGTTACGCCGTCGGCGCGGCGGCGCTGCTCGCCGTGCTGGCGATCCGCCGGCCACCGCCGGTCCGGCCGACGCCTCGGCAATGGGCGCTGCTGGCCGTGCTGTCGTCGACGGGGCTGGTCGTCTTCAACGTGTGCATCGTCGTCGGCAACTCCTACGCCAGTCCTGCCACGATCGGCACCATCGTCGGCTCCGGGCCGATCGTCATGGCCGTACTCGGGCCGCTGGTCGCGCGCTCGGGACGGCCCGCCGCGCGCGTCCTCGTCGCCGCCGGGATCGTGACGGCCGGGACCGCGATCGCGACCGGCCTCGGCGGTGCGAGTCTGCCCGGCGTGCTCCTCGCCCTCGGCGCCCTGGCGGGGGAGGTGTCGTTCTCGCTGCTGGCCGTGCCGTTGCTGCCGACGCTGGGGGCGCTGCGGGTGTCGGCGTATTCGGCGGCGATCGCCGTGCCGATGCTGCTCGGCATCGGACTCGCCGTCGACGGGACCGGCGTCCTGCGGGTGCCGACGCGCGACGAGCTCATCGCCTTCGTCTACCTCGGCGTGGTCGTGACCGCGGGCGCGTTCCTGCTCTGGTACGACGCCCTGCCGCGTCTGGGCGCCGACCGCGCCGGGCTCTTCGCGGGCGTGATGCCGGTCGGCGCCGTGCTGACGATGGTGGTGCTGGGCGTGGGGACGCCGTCGGTGCCGGAACTGGCCGGGGCGGGACTGGTCGTCGCGGGGATCGTCTACGGCGTGGGGATCACTGCGTCGAGGTCTGGACGGGGTGGGCGTAGTCGGACGGGCACACCCAGATCCACAGCGCGTAACCTCGTCCGATCGTGATGCGGGTGGGGTCCCCGTCGAAGGTGCCGGCGTCGTCGGGGACCCAGAGGTCGTCACCGTGCCATTCGCCGCCCTCGACCTTGAGGAAGAGGCGCAGGGGCTCGCCGCAGTCGCAGACCATGTCGGACGGGTCGGAGAGAGTCCAGGACGCGAAACCGCCGACCTTCCAGCCGGTCGTGATCGAGCGGCCCCAGGTGTAGGTGACCCGGCCGGCCTCCCACTCCTCGATGCGGGCGAGGAGGCCGGGCGGCAGGAGGTGGCCGTACTCGTACTCGGTGACCTGCTCGGGGGCGACGGTGCAGGGGGCGGGGACGTACCAGGACTGGAACACCGTGGGCGGGGGCGGTTCGGCGACTGTTCCGCCGACATCGGCGGCCGTGCGCCAGAAGACCGAGACGGCCGGGACGAAGGCCTCGTGGTCGAGCGGGCACCACAGCACCTGGGCGAGGTCGGTACCCGGCGGGCCGAAGAAGTCGGGGACGTCGCGCCGGAAGAGCTGCGCGACGGGGATCAGCGGGACGGGCGTGCCGTCGGTGAGGGCGCCGATCGGGTCGCCGCCGGGTGCTTCGACGGCGTCGAGGTCGCTGTACTCCAGGAGGTCCGTGTGCGCCTCGCGGCAGACGGGCCACGGCTCGCCGGCGGGCCAGAGGAGGGGACCACCGACGTTGGATTCGGTGGACGCGGGCGTCCCTTGGCGGGGATGGAGGCGGGTGGCGGTGCGGCGGTGGGCGGCGAGCTCGGGGAAGCGGGTCTCGATGCTGGCGAGGTGCTGGGGGGTGCTGGGCATGGGCGTCCTACTGCCTGGAGGTGTGGGCGGGGCGGGTGAGGTCGGCGGGGCGGACCCAGATCCCGCGGGTGTGGCCGCTCCCGATGGTGACGCTTGTGGGCCTCCCTCGGCCCGGCTCGCCTCGTCGCGACGGGAGCCGCGTCGTGGTCGTCCGGGAAACGGGTCTCGATGCCGGGCACCCCTGGATGCTAGGTCCCGCCCCCGACACCGGCCCCGGGCACACCCGTGCCCGGGGCGCGCGGCGGCGTCCGGCTCAGCCGAACTGTCCGGCGCGGTACGAGCCGCCCGGCATGCGGGCGATGACGCCCATCCGGTTGGCGGCGTTGATCAGGCTGATCACCATGACCAGCGCGGCGAGCTGCTCCTCGTCGTAGTGCTTCGCCGCGTTTTCCCACACGTGGTCGCCGACGCCGCCGGCGGCGTCGGCGATGCGGGTGCCCTCCTCGGTCAGCTCCAGGGCGGCGCGTTCGGCGTCGGTGTACACCGTCGACTCGCGCCAGGTCGCCACGAGGTTGACGCGGACGGCGTCCTCACCGGCGTGGGCGAGCTCCTTGGTGTGGGCGTCGGTGCAGTACCCGCAGCCGTTGATCTGGCTCGCGCGCAGGCTCACCATCTCGATCAGCGGCCGCGGCAGCCCCGAGCCCTTGATGATTGCGCCGGACGCGGCCCCGAAGTGCTTCTGGGCCTTGACGACGGTCTCGCTCGCGGCGAGGTTCAGGCGAACGGTCATGGTGGGGTCTCCCTGTCTTCGGTCCCGGTGCGTCTCACCGGCCGGACATGAGATGCCGCCGCTTCGAAGCCTGTGACAGTGACGCACGCCACGGCACCGCCTTGACGTGCATCCGTCACCGCACGTCCAACGCAAGACAGCTTCTTGCAAAGAACCGTCCTACACTTTCGGTCATGACACGTCGCATCAGTGAGGTCGCCAAGAAGGCCGGGGTCAGCGAGGCCACCGTCAGCCGCGTCCTCAACGGCCGCCAGGGCGTCGCCGAGACCACCCGGGCGGCCGTCCTGACCGCCCTCGACGTCCTCGGCTACGAACGTCCCACCAAGCTCCGCGGCGAACGCGCCCGCCTCGTCGGCCTGGTCCTCCCCGAACTCCAGAACCCGATCTTCCCGGCCTTCGCCGAGGTCGTCGCCGGCGCGCTCGCCCAGCGCGGCTTCACCCCCGCGCTCTGCGCGCGCACCATAGGCGGCGTCCAGGAGTCCGACTACGTCGACATGCTCCTCGACCACCAGGTCTCCGGCGTGATCTTCGCCGGCGGCCAGTACGCCCTGGCCAACGCCGACCACACCCACTACTCCCGCTTCACCGACCGCGGCCTGCCCGTCGTCCTCATCAACGCCGGTGTCGAGAACCTCGGCTTCTCCCGCATCTCCGCCGACGACGCCGTCGCCGTCGAGCAGGCCTTCGGCCACCTCGTCTCCCTCGGCCACGAACGCATCGGGCTCGTCCTCGGTGCCGAGGACCACCTCCCGTCGCGGCGCAAGACCGAAGGACTGCGCGTCGCCGCCGCCCGGCTCGGCTCGCCGCTGGCCGACCCGGCGCGCGTCGAGGAGTGCATCGAGCGCTCGCCCTTCTCGATGGAGGGCGCGCGGGCCGCGGCGACGCGGCTCGTGCAGCGCGGTGTCACCGGCATCATCTGCGCCAGCGACGTCATGGCACTGGGGGCCGTGCGGGCCGTGCGGCGCATGGGCCTGCGGGTGCCCGAGGACGTGTCGGTCATCGGTTTCGACGACTCGGCGCTGATGACGTGCACCGACCCGCCGCTGACGACGGTCCGTCAGCCGATCGAGGCGATGGGCCAGGCCGCCGTCGACCTGCTCGCCAACCTCATCGACGGCGCCGCCATCACCCCCGACGAGCTGCTGTTCGAGCCCGAGCTGGTGGTCCGGGGCTCGACGGGGCCGGCGCCCAGGGACTGACGGCACGCGAGAAAAGGGCGGGATCCGGACGGATCCCGCCCTTTTGCATGCCCGAAACCGGATGTTGATCTGTCTATAAGTTCCATCTGCAAGTTGAAATCTTGCAGAAACAGATTCGGTTCTGTATGTTCAGCGGCAACCTTCATGACATGACCTACCTCACAAGACAGCCCGACACCCGGAAGGTCCCACCCCAAATGAAGCGCTCCCTGTACGGCAGGGCGACCGCCCTGGTCGTCGCGGCCGGTCTGGCGTTCAGCCTCACCGCCTGCGGCGACGACGAAGAGCCCCAGCAGGACGGTCCGGTGACGCTCGTCGTCAACGGCCTGCCGCCGGAGACCGAGAAGGTCAACCGCGAGAAGTTCCTCGCCGACGTCGCCGAGTTCGAAGCCGCCAATCCCGACATCACCATCGACGCCCGCGAAGGCAAGATGGTCCCCGAGGAGTTCCAGGCCAAGCTCGCCGGCGGCCAGCTCGAAGACGTGTTCTACACGTACTTCACCGACCCCGCCGGGCTCATCGCGCGGCACCAGGTCGCCGACATCACCGACTACGTCAAGGACTTCCCCGCCCTCGCCCAGATCCGGCCCGAACTGATGGCCGTCTACTCCGACGACAAGGGCCGCGTCTACGGCGTCCCGCAGGGCAACTACTCCACCGGGCTGGTCTACAACCGGGCGCTGTTCGAGAAGGCCGGGCTCGATCCCAACAGCCCGCCGAAGACCTGGGCCGACGTCCGCACCGCCGCGCAGAAGATCGCCGCGCTCGGCAAGGACTACGTCGGCTACGGCGAGTACAGCAAGAACAACACCGGCGGCTGGCACTTCACGACCGCGCTGTACTCCGTCGGCGGCGACCTCGCCGTCAACGAGGGCGGGACGTGGAAGGCGTCGTTCAACAACGACCTCGGCAAGCAGGTCCTGCAGAACCTCAAGGACATGCGCTGGACCGATGACAGCATGGGCACCCGTCAGGGCCTCGAATACGCCGACCTGCTGCGGCTGATGGGCTCGGGCAAGCTCGGCATGTACCTCGGCGACGCGAACATGCTGCCGACGATCGTGCAGGAGTACAAGGGCGAGTACAAGGACTACGGACTCGGCCCCATCCCGGGCGGCACCGCGACCCTCGCCGGCGGCGACGGGTACATGTTCAACGCCAAGGCGAGCCCCGCGACGATCCGCGCGGGCCTGAAGTGGCTGACCTACGCCTTCGCCAACCCCGACCCGGCGCGCATCGAGTTCAACACGAAGTGGTCGTCCGACACCGGGAGCCCCGTCGGGCTGCCCGAGCCGCAGATCTGGGCCGGTGACGCCGCCAAGGCCCTCACCGACGCGCGGGCGAAGTACGCCAACATGCCGGTCGAGAACTTCTCGCCCTTCGTCAACGCGATGAGCACGATCCCGCTGAAGCTGGAACCGCCGAACGCGCAGGCCCTCTACGCGCTGCTGGACGTGCCGATGAACAAGGTGCTGACCGACGAGAACGCCGACATAGCCGCGTTGCTGGCCGACGCGGAGACGCAGGCGAACTCGATCCTCGCGGCCGTGAAGTGACGGGTTAGGGCTCCACGCCCGGCTCACCTCGCACGGCCCGGCGGGTTTCCCTTCGGCCGGCCGGGCACGCGGGTGCCGAGCAGCCTCCGGGCTCGGCACCCGCGGCCGCGGCGGGTTCGCCGCCGGGGAGGGACGTTCCGTGGGGCCGGGTTTCCGGCCCTGGGAGGTGCCGCCTCGCGAGGGGACTCGGCTCTCGGGTCGGGTGCCGGCTCTCGGGTCGGGTGCTCTACGGGCCGCCGCGTTCCGCTCGGGGTGGGTCTTCGCTCCGGGGTGGGTCGGTCCACCGGGTGGGTCGGTCCACCGGGTCGCGTCGTCCTGCCGGGGTGGCTCGATCCACTGGGTCGGCTCGGTCCACCGGGGTGGGTCGTCCCGCCTGGCTTGCGTCGTCCCGCCGGGTCGTCTCGATCCACCGGGTCGGCTCGTCCCACCAGGGCGTCTCGGTCCACCCGGTCGCGTCGTTCCCCAGAGTCGCGTCGCCGCCCGAGCGGCCCGCGAACCCCACGCGGTCACTGCCGCCCGGCCCGTCACCCCGTCACCCCGCCGCCGTCACCGCATCCCCGTCACCGCACCCCGTCACCCCCCGTCGCCCAGAACCCAAGCCAGGGGCCTCCCGGCCTCCTCCCTACATCTGACGGTAGATCGGCGCCACGCGCGGCCGTCGAACATGAAAGGGCTTTCCTGTGGACAACAGGACCAATGTGGACAACCCACAGTGGACGGACCCGGCCGTGGCGCCGGGCCGCCGTCCCGCCCCTCCGGGGCCGTCGAGCGGCGGCCGGCCATGACCGGCCCCGCCACCACCGGCCCCACCACCGGCGCGGCCGTCCCGAAGGACCGGACGAACCCCGGCGGCCGCGAGAACTCCCCCCAGTGGTCGCGCCTCCCCGACGCGCCCGACCCCACCCCGCGCAGGCCCAACGGCCTGGCCGCCCGCATCCCCGTGCGCATCCGCCGCAAACTCGGCGACAACGCCCTCGCCTACCTCTTCCTCGCCGCCGGCCTCGCGTGCTTCGCGCTC
Source organism: Phytomonospora endophytica (assembly GCF_014202425.1). GTDB lineage: Bacteria > Actinomycetota > Actinomycetes > Mycobacteriales > Micromonosporaceae > Phytomonospora > Phytomonospora endophytica. The sequence continues at coordinate 82,156 of NZ_JACHGT010000011.1, forward strand.
TTCTCCTGGTATCCCCTCGTCCGCGGCGTGATCCTGTCCTTCCAGCAGGTCAACTTCGTCACCGACCCCTACTGGGTCGGCACCGAGAACTACGACTCCCTCTTCGCCGATCCGCTGTTCTGGACGGCCTGGAAGAACACCCTCGTCTTCACCGGCATCGCCCTCGTCCTCGGCTTCGCCGTCCCCTTCGTCCTCGCGGTGTTCCTCAACGAACTCCGCGCCCTCAAGGGCTTCTTCCGCATCGCGGTCTAACTCCCGCTGATGCTCCCGCCGATCGTCGTCGTCCTGCTGTGGCAGTACTTCTACGACCCCGGCAACGGCCTGTTCAACTCGATCCTCAGCGGCATCGGCCTCCCGCCGTCGCAGTGGGTCCAGTCGCCCGACACCGCGATGGTCTCCCTCGTCCTCGTCGCGACCTGGGCGAACCTCGGCGGCACCACGATCATCTACCTCGCCGCCCTCCAGAACATCCCCGGCGAGCTCTACGAGGCCGCCGAACTCGAAGGCGCGAGCGTCTGGCAGCGCGTCCGGCACGTGACGATCCCGCAGACGCGTTTCGTCCTGCTCGTCATGCTGCTGCTGCAGATCATCTCCACGATGCAGGTCTTCATCGAGCCCTACCAGCTGACCGGCACGACCAACCCGGACACGATCACCGTGATGGTCCTGGTCTACCGGTACGCGTTCACCGTCAACCACGACTTCGGGCTCGCCGCGGCGATGAGCGTCGTCCTGTTCGTCGTCCTCGCGCTGTTCTCCGCGATCTACCTGCGCGTCACCCGCGAAAGGGAGTCGGCATGACCCGGACCCTCATCTCCGAGACCGTCCTGCGGCGCAGGCGCGGCCGGCTCCTGCACCTGACCGCCGTCGCGGTGACGGTCGTCGTGTTCGCGTTCGTCTTCCTCTTCCCCCTGTACTGGATGGTCACCGGCGCGGTGAAGGACCCCGACGAGCTCGCGCGGGCCACACCGACGCTGATCCCCGAGACGTGGAACCTCGACTCCTTCGCCACGGCCTGGACGCAGCTCCAGATCGGGAAGTACTTCCTCAACACCGCCTTCTACGCCGTGGGCGGCTGGTTCATCCAGATCGCCGTCGACGTGTGCGCCGCCTACGCCCTGTCGCGCCTGCGGCCGTGGGGCGGCCGGGTCGTCCTCGGCGCGATGCTGGCGAGCCTCATGCTCCCGGCGACGGCGCTGCTGATCCCGGCCTACATGACCGTCGCCGACGTCCCGCTGTTCGGCGTGAACCTGCTGAACACGCCCTGGGCGCTGTGGCTTCCGGCCGCCGCGAACGCCTTCAACATCTACCTGCTGAAGCGTTTCTTCGACCAGATCCCCGGTGAACTCCTCGACGCCGCCAGCATCGACGGCGCCGGACGGCTGCGGATCCTGTGGAGTGTCGTGCTCCCACTGTCGCGGCCGGTGCTGTCGGTGGTGTCGATCTTCGCCGTCATCGGCATGTGGAAGGACTTCCTCTGGCCCTTCCTCGTCCTGCAGGACCCCGACACCCAGACCCTCAGCGTCGCGCTGAGCCGCCTGGCCAACACCAGTTACATCACCGACAGCGAGATGTTCGCCGGTCTCGTCATCGCCAGCGTCCCCATGGTCGTGATCTTCCTCGCGCTGCAACGCCAGATCCTCGCCGGACTGTCCGCCGGCGGGGTCAAGGGCTGAACCCGGCCCGCGATCCCCATCCCCGCAACGAAAGCAGGTCCGTCTGTGGCTACAACCAACGCCTGGTGGCAGGACGCGGTCATCTACCAGGTCTATCCCCGCAGCTTCGCCGACGGCAACGGCGACGGCGTCGGCGACCTCGCCGGGATCCGCGCGCGACTGCCCTACCTGGCCGAACTCGGGATCGACGCGATCTGGTTCAGTCCCTGGTATCCCTCACCGATGGCCGACGCCGGATACGACGTCATCGAGTACCGCGACATCGCGCCGGTCTTCGGGACCCTCGCCGAGGCCGAGGCGCTCATCGAGGAGGCGCACGGGCTGGGCGTGCGCATCATCGTCGACGTCGTCCCCAACCACGGCTCCGACGCGATGCCGTGGTTCCAGCAGGCGCTCGCCGACGGCGAGGGAAGCGCGATGCGGCAACGCTTCTGGTTCCGGCCGGGCCGCGGCGAGCACGGCGCCGAGCCGCCGAACGACTGGCGTTCGATCTTCGGGGGACCGGCCTGGACCCGCACGAAGAACGCCGACGGCACGCCCGGGGAGTGGTACCTGCACCTGTTCGCACCCGAGCAGCCGGACCTGAACTGGGAGCACCCGGCGGTGCGCGAGGAGTTCCTCGACGTGCTGCGCTTCTGGCTCGACCGGGGCGTCGACGGCATCCGCGTCGACTCCGCGGCGCTGCTGGTCAAGGATCCGGCGCTGCCCGACGGCGGCGACGACGCCGACCCGTTGTTCACCGACCGCGACGAGGTCCACGACATCTACCGCTCCTGGCGGGCGCTGAGCGACACCTACGACGGCGACCGCATGCTCGTCGGCGAGGTGTGGCTGCCCGACCCGGTCCGCTTCGCCAACTACCTGCGGCCCGACGAGATGCACACCGCCTTCAACTTCGGCTTCCTCGGCTGTCCCTGGGACGCGGGCGAACTGCGGAAGGTCGTCGACGACACCATCCGTTACCACGAGCCCGTCGGGGCGCCGGCGACGTGGGTGCTGTCCAACCACGACGTCACCCGCCATGTCACCCGTTACGGCCGCGCCGACACGTCCTTCAGCTTCGCCGCCAAGAAGAACGGCGCCGGTGAGATCCCCGTCGACCTCGCCCTCGGCGAGCGCCGGGCGCGGGCGGCGTTGCTGCTGTGCCTGGCACTGCCCGGATCCACCTACGTCTACCAGGGCGAGGAGCTGGGGTTGTGGGAGGTCGAGGACATTCCCGAGGAGCTGCGCGACGATCCGATGTGGCATCGCTCGAACCACGCCGATCCCGGTCGTGACGGCTGCCGTGTCCCGATCCCCTGGTCGGGGCAGGAACCGCCGTTCGGCTTCGGTCCACAGGGGACGACGCCGTGGCTGCCGCAGCCCGCCGCCTGGCGCGACCGAACCGCCGAGGCCGAGGACGGCGACCCGGCCTCCATGCTGAACCTGTACCGGAGGGCGCTTCGCGCGCGCCGCGGCGAACCCGCCCTCGGTCACGGCCCGATGGCCTGGGTCGACGCGCCGGAGGGCGTGCTGGCCTTCACCCGTGAGGACCAGGTGACCTGCGTGGTCAACCTGTCGCCGGATCCCGTCGCGTTGCCCGAGGGCGCCGAGGTGCTGCTGGCCAGCGCCGAACTCGACGGCGGTTCGCTTCCCACCGACTCCGCGGTCTGGCTGCGCGGCCACACCGCCCTGCCCGAGAACCCCGAGATGGAGAGGAAAGTGCGATGACCATGTTACGAAGGAGGGCCTGGCCGGTGCTCGCGACGACGGCGGTGCTGGCCGCCGGTGTCCTGTCGGCCGGCCCGGTGACCGCCGGGAAGCCTTTAGGAGACAACGTTGCCGCCGCCCCGGCGCCGGAGGTCTCGGCCTTCGACGTCGCCGGCGGTGCGACCGTCCCGTTCATCGAGCAGGAGGCTGAGAACGTCGCCCACAACGGGACCGTGATCGGCCCGAACCGGCTGTACACGACGCTTCCGTCGGAGGCTTCGGGCCGCCGGGCGGTGACCCTCGACGCGGTCGGCGAGTACGTCGAGTTCACCCTCACGGCGCCGGCCAACGCGATGACGGTCCGCTACAGCCTGCCCGACAATGCCGCCGGGACCGGCATTACGGCACCGATCGACCTGCGGGTGAACGGCTCGAAGGTCAGGGACCTGCCGCTGACCTCGAAGTACGGTTGGTTCTACGGCAGTTACCCGTTCACCAACCAGCCCGGCGACAAGCCGCACCACTTCTACGACGAGACGCGCACCATGTTCGGCTCGACTCTCGGTGCGGGCACGAAGGTCCGGCTTCAGGTCGCGTCGATGGGCGCGTCGTCGTTCACCATCGACCTCGCCGACTTCGAGAACGTCGCCGCGCCGATCGGGCGCCCGGCGGGCGCACTGTCCGTTGTGGACTATGGCGCCAACCCCAACGGCGGCGGTGACTCCACGGCCGCGTTCCAGGCCGCGGTCGACGCCGGGCGGACTCAGGGCAAGGTCGTCTACATCCCGCAGGGCACCTACTTCCTGTACGACCACGTGATCGTCGACCAGGTGACGCTGGCCGGCGCCGGGCAGTGGTACAGCGTGCTGACCGGCCGGCACCCGACGCAGCGGCAGAAGGCCGTCGGGATCTACGGCAAGTACGTCGGCGAGGGCGGGCCTTCGCAGAACGTGACGCTGAAGGACTTCGCGATCATCGGTGACATCGCCGAGCGCGTCGACGGCGACCAGGTCAACGCCATCGGCGGAGCCATGTCGAACTCCACCGTGGACGCGGTGTGGATGCAGCACACCAAGGTCGGCGCCTGGATGGACGGGCCGATGGACCGCTTCCGGATCGTCAACAGCCGCATCCTGGACCAGACCGCCGACGGCGTGAACTTCCACATCGGCGTGACCAACTCCTCGGTGGAGAACACCTTCGTGCGCAACACCGGCGACGACGGCCTGGCGATGTGGGCGGAGAACCGCGGCGGAGTCACGAACGCCGGCAACTCCTTCGTCCGCAACACCGTCGTGCTGCCGATCCTGGCCAACAACATCGTCGTCTACGGCGGGCGGGACATGAACGTCTCCGACAACGTCGTCGCCGACACCGTCAGCAACGGCGGCGGCCTGCACGTCGGCAACAGGTACGACGGCGTCAACGGCCCGACGGGCGTGCTGGGGACCTTCACCCTGGCGCGGAACACCCTGATCCGGGCCGGTAACGGCGACTACAACTGGCCGTTCCCGATCGGCGCGATCTGGTTCGACGCGCGCAACGAGCCGATGGTGAACGCGACCATCAACGTCACCGACACCGACATCATCGACAGCTCCTACGCGGCCATCCACTTCGTGTCCGGCACGACCAGGGGCGTCAACTTCAACAATGTCCGGATCAACCGGACCGGCACCTTCGCCATCCAGCTCAACGACCCGGGTGCGGCGAGTTTCACGAACGTCACCGCGACCGGGATCGGCTTCACCGAACCGATCTACAGCTGCCTGGGCTCCGGCTTCACCATCACCCAGGGCGGCGGCAACTCGGGCTGGAACACGAAACTGCCGAACACCTACTGCGGACCGTTCCCGCCCCCGAACTACGGCGGAACGACACCGACCGGGCCCCGGATCGCCGTGAGCCCAGGGGCCCTGGCCTTCGGCGACCAGCAGGTCGGCACCACCGGCGCGGCCAGGGCCGTGACGATCAGCAACCCCGGTGACGCCACCGCGAACATCTCCTCGGTGTCGGTCTCCGGCGACTACGCCCGCACCACCAACTGCGGCGCCACGCTCGCACCGGGCGCGAGCTGCACGGCGAACGTGACCTTCACGCCGACGGCGGCGGGCTCGCGGACGGGCGCGCTGTCGGTGTCGTCGAACGCGACGGGGAGCCCGCACACGGTTTCCCTGTCCGGCAACGGAACCACGGCCAACGCCAACCTGGCGCTGAACCGGCCGGTGTCGGCGAGCAGCTACACGCAGGTGTACGGGCCGGGCAACGCCGTCGACGGCAACGCCTCCAGCTACTGGGAGAGCGCGAACAACGCCTTCCCGCAGACGCTGACGGTGGACCTGGGTTCGGCGCGGAACGTGGGCCGGATCGTGCTGAAACTCCCGCCGTCCTCGGCGTGGGGGACGCGTTCGCAGACCGTGGCGGTCGCGAAGTCGGCCGACGGCGGGGGCTACTCCACCGTCGTCGGTGCCACGTCGTACACCTTCGATCCCGCGACGGGCAACACCGCGACGATCACCTTCGCGGCCACGTCGGCGCGCTTCCTGCGCCTGACGTTCACCGCGAACAGCGGCTGGCCGGCGGGTCAGTGCTCGGAGTTCGAGGTCTACGCGAGCTGACCGGGCGACGGTCCGCCGCGCCGGGGGCGCGGCGGACCGGGCCGGGTCAGCCCGCGATGAGTCCGATGTGGACTCCGCGGTGGCCGGGGTCCTCGACGAGGTCGAGGATCCCGGTGGCGAAGTCGGCGTAGGTGATCCGGCCGACGCCGCCGTAGGCCTCGGCGAAGTTCGTCACGCCGAGGTCGGCGAGCGTCGCGGCCTTCGCCGAGCCCGTGGGCGCCGACTCGCGGTCGAAGTCGGTGGTGGGGGATACGGCCGTCCAGTCCAATGAGGACGACGCGAGTCGCGCGGACCCGGCGGCGTGGCCGAGGCTGAACGGCCTGAACTCGGCGGGGAAGTCGGGCGCGTCGACCAGGCGCTCTCCGGGTGAGAGCTCCAGCAGCGACGACAGCGAGACGTGGATCAGCCGCGGCGGCGCGGCGGCGATCAGCGCGTCGGCGGCGGCCGGGAAGAACACGGCGGGATCGACGTCGAGCGTGGCCGTCGCGTTGACGGCGACGTCGTGCCCCCGGATCGCCTCGGCGACGGCGGAGGCGTCGGTGACGTCGCCCTGGACGACGCGGGTGGCCGCGGGCGCCTTGGCGGCGTCGCGGACGAACGCGGTGACCTCGTGGCCGCGCGCGAGCGCGGCGGCGACGACGGCACGACCGCCCTGACCTGCGGCGCCGAGGACGATGAGGTGGGACATGCGGGCTCTCCTTGGTGTCGGGAAGGCCGAAGGTATCTTTTGGATACCGGTTACTTCAACGGAACCAATGGCGGGAGCGACCTGTGACGCGGCCCATACCCGACGAGGACTTCTTCGACCCGGCGTGCCCGTCGAGCGCCATGCCCATCCGCGTGGGCGAGAAGTGGGGCGGGATGGTGGTCGTGCTCCTGGAGAACGGGCCGCTGCGCTTCACCGAGCTCAAGCGCCCGATGCGCGCGGTCACGTCGAAGGTGCTGACGGAGACACTGCGATCGCTGGAACGCGACGGGATGGTGACGCGGACGGCGTACGCGGAGGTCCCGCCGAGGGTGGAGTACGAGCTGACGGACCTCGGGCGGACGCTGCTCGCGCCGATCCAGGCGTGCCGGGACTGGGCCGCGGCGAACCTGCCGGCGTTGCTGGAGGCGCGGGCGGGGTGGGATGGCTGACCTCATCGGAGACGAGGATCTGGCCTGGTCGCCGATCGTCGCCAACACGATCATGAACCGGGGGCGCGGCATCGCCTCCTACGGAAGGGAACTGGGCCTCGACATCGCCGAGGTCCTCGCCGCGAGAGGTCCCGGCGCCCGCTGGCTCGACCTCTGCTGCGGGGAAGGCCGCGCGGCCACCGAAGCCGCCGCCGCACTCCCCGGGACCGAGATCGTGGCCGTCGACCTCGTCGGCCACTTCGCGCACGAGGACCCGTGCGTGCGCTGGATCGTCGCCGGTGTCGGCGAACTCGCCGCGCTCGACCTTGGCGAGTTCGACCTGGTGACGTGCGTGCACGGGCTGCACTACGTGGGCGACAAGCTCGGGGCGCTGCGGTACTGCGCGGCCGTCCTGCGCGAAGGCGGGGTCTTCGCGGCGAACTTCGACGTGGAGTCCTTGCGCGGGGAGGACGGCGGCGCGCTCGGGCGGCGGGCCGTGGCCGCGTTGCGGGCGGCGGGATTCGGCTACGACACGCGGCGGCGGCTGGTCACCCGCATCGGCGGCACGGCCGACGTGGTCTGGCCGTGGCGGTACCTCGGCGCCGACGACCGGGTGGGGCCGAACTACACCGGCGCGGAGACGGTGGCGGGATGGTACGGGTGAGCGCGAGCTTCCGGATGGTCGGCGCGTAACACCCCGATCCGTTCCCACCACACCGATCCGTCGTATCCCACCGCCCTCTTCACGCAACCGCCGTCCCGTTCCCCGCGTGATGTCGGTTAACAGAACATGGCCACAACTCGGGGAGCAAGAATGCGTGGTTCCAGATCGCTCGCGCTGGCGGGCCTTTTCGTCGCCGCCCTCGCGGCCCCCATCGGTCTCTCCGCCCCGGCCGGCGCGGCCCCGCCGGTCCTCGCCGAGCGGGATCCCGTCGCTTCCGGCGCCGACTTCAACGGTGACGGCTTCGCCGACGTCGTCACCGGCTACCCCGAGGAGACCGTCGACGGCAACGCCGCGGCGGGCGCCGTCCGCGTCATCTTCGGCGGCGGGGCCGGTTCGGTCCTCATCACCCAGAACGCCGTCGGCATCCCCGGCGCGGCCGAGGCCGGCGACCGCTTCGGCCACGCCGTGGCGGCGTGGAACTCGCCCTATGACGAGTACCCCGCGCTCGTCATCAGCGCCCCCCTCGAAGGCGCGGGCTCGGCCACCGAGTCCGGTGAGATCTGGGTGATCCCCGGGTCGGCGACCGGCCTGGAGTTCGGCAGCACCTACACCTACCGCCAGGGCAAGGGCGGCGTGCCCGGGACCCTCGAAGCGGGCGACCGCTTCGGCTGGTCCCTGTCGGCCGGGCGCGAGCTCGCGATCGGTTCACCCGGCGAGGACGTCGGCGATGTCGCCGACGCCGGATCGGTCACCGTCATCGGCAACGAGCGGATCGTCTCCTTCCACCAGGACAGCGCGAACATCGCCGGCACGAACGAGACCGGCGACCGCTACGGCTGGTCGGTCTCGATCGACGGCTACCTCCTCGCCGTCGGCACGCCTCACGAGGGCGTCGGCTCGGTCCCCGGGGCCGGTGCCGTCCAGCTCGTCACGATCAGGCCCGACGGGACCCCCAACAACGCGTGGCCCGCCCCCGCGACCCTCAACTCCATCGACCAGGGCCGGCCCGGCGTGACGGGCACCCCCGAGACGGGCGACCACTTCGGCTGGTCGGTGTCGCTGGTCCCGTCCGGCGATGACGGGCGGCACAGCCTGGCCGTCGGTGTGCCCGACGAGGCCATCGGCGACCACGCGCGGGCGGGCGGCCTGCACGCCTTCCACATCGACGACCTCGTCGGCGGCTACGGCGAGTACCTCGCCGTCGACCAGGGCTCGGCCGGTGTGCCGGGGACCGTCGACACCGGCGACCGCTTCGCGTCGACGGTCGTCCAGGTCCTCACCGACGGCGGGCCCGCGATCGTGACGCACACGGGCACGGAGACCGGGGACGGCGAAGGCCGCGACATGCCCGCGCTGCACGTCTTCCACCCCGCCCTCGGCACCTCGGCGATCTGGCTGGAGGCCGGCGGCAGCGGGATTCCCGACGGGATGCTCCTGGCCCCCGACCACATCGGCGGGACCCGGGACCGGCTGCTCGTGTCGACGACCCCCGTCGGCGTCCCCTACCGGGTCATCGGCGTGCCGTGGAGCGACATCCTCGCCGGAGGCACCGACCCGATCGTCGAGTACCTCTTCTAAGGCGCACGGCGGCGGTCCGCGCAAGTCGGGCCGCCGCCGCCCAAGCGGGCTCCCTCTAGGCTGGGACCATGCACGTCAACGCGGAAAACCCCGACTGGACCCCCGCCGAGGCCGGATTCTTCGGACTGGCCGAACCGTCCATTGTGGAGAAGCTCCGTGCCGTGCACGCCTTCGTCCACGACGACGCCCACGACGAGGACGACCCCTACATCGCGCAGCTCGCCGCCGCGCTGCACTTCCTCGACGAGGCGGCCGTCCTGCCCGACGGCGCCGAGAAGTTCGAGGCCTGGACCGAGGTGTACCCCTACCTCGCCGCCCCGGCCGTCGACACCGTCGAACTCGCCGACGCCCTCGCGGCGGCCGCGCACCGCGGCCAGCGCGACAAGAGCGGAGCCGAGTACATCGGGCACCCGCGGGCCGTGTCGGCGATCGTGAAACGTGACGGCGGAAGCCTCGAACAGCAGATGGCGGCCCTGCTGCACGACGTCGTCGAGGACACCTCGGCGACACTGCCGCACCTGGCCGACCTCGGCGTCCCCGACGGCGTGCGCGAACTGGTCAACGCGCTGTCGAAGAGGCCGGGCGAGCCGCTGCCGCACTACCTGGAGCGCGTGAAGGCCACACCCGGCGCGGTCCTGGTGAAGCGGGCCGACGTCGCGCACAACTCCAGCCCCGCCCGCCTCGCCCAGCTCGACGAGACGACGCGAACGCGCCTGTCGGCGAAGTACGCGGCCACGCTCGCCGGGTTGGAGTAGCGCCCCACCCGCGACACCGCCGCGCGCGGGGCGCTCCACGTGTCAGCTCGGCATCTCCGGCGTCAGGGTCGCGAAGACCGCGCCCTGGGGGTCGATGATGACCGACATGCGGCCGACGCCTTCCATCGTCATCGGCGACAGCATGAGCGTGCCGCCCAGGTCGCTCGCCTTGGCGGCGACGGCGTCGGTGTCGGCGGTCGCGAAGTAGACGTACCACAGCGGGGGCGCGCCCGCCGGGTGCTCGGGGTTGGCCATGGCGCCGCCGAAGCCCATCTGCTCGCCGCCCTCGGCGATCTGCACGAGGTACTCCATGTCGGGTGCCTGCGGGGCCTGCTGGCTGCGCCAGCCGAAGACGCGGTGGTAGAAGTCGAGCGCCTGCTTGATCTCCGCGCCGGAGTACTCGACCCAGCAGACGGCGTTGTCGTCGGCCCAGGATTCGGCGCCCTTGTGCAGTTTGGGCTGGGTCACGGCGAACTGGCCACCGGCGGGGTCGGTGAACCCGGCGATCGCGTTCTGCCCCATGACGTCCATGGGCGGGAAGCGGACGGTGCCGCCGGCGTCGGCGACCCTGGCCGCGGTGTCCTCGGCGTCGGCGACCTGGAAGTAGGTGGTCCAGGCGGGCTCGGCGCCCTCCTCCATGATCGGCCCGAGGCCGCCCACCTGCTTACCGTCGCTCATGATGAAGTGGTAGTGCCCTGCCTCCGCCCCCAGGTCCTGGAAGTCCCAGCCGAACAGCGGCCCGTAGAAATCCTTCGACTGCGAAAGATCGGTGCTTCCGAGGTCTACCCAGGAGGGTTCTCCGTTGGCGAACTCTTTGGACATGACTGCTCCTTCTACGTGGAGAGAGCTACACCGCCGATCCTGTCCGATCGGGCGGATCCTCATGTACAGGTCTGACAAAACAGTCGCATCGCCGCGCCTAATCTGACCCCATGCGTCGCATACTCCTCTCCTGCACCGCCACCGCGCTAGCCCTCAGCGCGTGCGGTTCGAACCCACCGCCCGCGGCGGGCGAACCCTCGGCACCGGCCCCGGTCACGGTGAGCCCGCCGATGGCCGGGCCGCCGGTCGTGCGCGACTGGGTCTACCAGCTCAGCGGCTACGCCGACAACGCCGGCAGCGGGCTTGACGCCATCGCCGCCGCGCCCGGGCAGGCCGCGGTCTTCGACCTCGCGCGCGACGGGAGCGACGGCTACTGGACGGCCGCCGAGGTCGGCACGGTTCGCGGCAGCGGGAAACTCGCACTGTCCTACTACACGATCGGCTCGATCGAGAACTACCGTCCCGAGGCCGGCGCGGTCGGCGACGCCGGGCTCCTGCTCAACCAGTGGGGCGACTGGCCCGACGAGCACTTCGTGAAGTACTGGACCGAGGACTGGTGGACCCTGGCGATGAAACCCCGCGTCGACCAGGCCCTCGCCGCCGGTTTCGACGGCGCCTACCTCGACGTCCCCAACGCCTACGAGGAGATCGACCTCGCGCTCGTCCCCGGCGAGACCCGCGAGACCCTCGCGCGGGAGATGGTCGACCTGATCGTCCGCGTCAGCGAGTACGCGAAGTCGGTCCGGCCGGGCTTCCTCATCCTCCCGCAGAACTCACCGGAGCTTCAGGAACTGCCCGGGTACACCGACGCCGTCGACGGGCTCGGCGTCGAAGAGCTCTACTACCTCGCCACCGACGAACCCTGCGCCGAGGGCTTCTGCGCCGAGAACCTCGCCGCCGTCCGGCGCCTCCACGACGCCGGGAAGCTCATCCTGGCCGTCGACTACGCCGACGACCCCGCCAAGATCGCCGACGCGTGCGGCGGCTACCGCGAGGAGGGCTTCGCCGGGTACGTCGGCGGCGTCGACCTCGACGACATCCGCGCGGCCTGCCCCGCCTAGGTGACGATCAGATCCGCCCGGCCGTCGTCGCCCCCGTGATAGGACAACCGGACCGTGCGGTCCCCGACGGCGAACTCCAGCTCGCACACCTCGGCGGCGGCCAGGCAGGACGCGACCGCCGCGGAGTCGTACTCGGCTCCGCGCGCGGTCAGCCACGACTCGAAGGCCAGCGCGTCGGCCGGGCCCGTGATCGTCGCGTACGCCGCCCACGGCCAGGCACTGTCCTCACTCGTCGACCAGCCCGCCGGAGCGCCCAGCTCGACACGGGCGTCGTCGAGATTGCGCATCCGCATGAGCCCGAAGGACCCGCCGACCACACAGCTCCCCAGGCAGCACAACAAGGCCAGGAAACCGCAGGTCAAGGCCATGAACGCCTTCGGTCCGCCCTTGCGGAACGCCACGGCGGGGGAGGATCCCTCGTCGGGCTCGTCCCCGGACTCGTCGGGCGGGAGGGCCTCTTCCCCGGCGCTTTCGGTCACGGGAGGAGTCTACGGACGGACCGCCCCAACGGGGCCCGGCTCACACACCCGACCCGGCCGCGCGGCCCGCCCGGCGCGTACCCTCAAGGCCATGAGCCGGGAGATCGACGAGGTTTTGCAGCGCGCGGCCGACGGCGGGCGGATCAGCCCCGAGGAGGCGCTCGCCCTGTACGAGCAGGCACCCTTCCACGCGCTCGGCGAGGCCGCCGACGTCGTGCGCCGCCGCCGCTACCCCGACGGCATCGTCACGTACCTGATCGACCGCAACATCAACTACACGAACGTGTGCGTCACGGCCTGCAAGTTCTGCGCCTTCTACCGCGCCCCCAAGCACAAGGAGGGCTGGAGCCACGACATGGCCGAGATCCTCCGCCGGTGCGCGGAGGCCGTCGACCTGGGCGCCACGCAGGTCATGCTCCAGGGTGGGCACCACCCCGACTTCGGCGTGGAGTACTACGAGGAGCTGTTCGGCACCGTCAAGGCCGAATACCCCGGCCTGGTCATCCACTCCATCGGCCCGAGCGAGATCGGGCACATGGCGAAGGTGTCGGGCGTGTCGATCGAGGACGCGATCACCCGTATCAAGACCGCCGGGCTCGACTCCATCGCCGGCGCCGGCGCCGAGATGCTGCCCGAGCGCCCCCGCAGGGCCCTCGCCCCGCTGAAGGAGTCGGGCGAGCGCTGGCTGGAGATCATGGAGGTCGCGCACCGGCACGGCCTTGAGTCGACGGCGACGATGATGATGGGCACCGGCGAGACCAACGCCGAACGCATCGAGCACCTGCGGATGATCCGTGACGTGCAGGACCGCACGGGCGGTTTCCGGGCGTTCATCCCGTGGACCTACCAGCCGGAGAACAACCACCTCAAGGGCCGCACGCAGGCGACGACCCTGGAGTACCTGCGGCTGATCGCGGTCGCGCGGCTGTTCTTCGACGAGGTCGCGCACCTGCAGTCGTCGTGGCTGACGACGGGCAAGCCGGCCGGTCAGCTGTCGCTGCACATGGGCGTCGACGACCTCGGGTCGATCATGCTGGAGGAGAACGTGATCTCCTCGGCGGGCGCCAAGCACCGTTCGCGGCTGACCGAGCTGGTCGAGCTGATCCGCACCGCCGGGCGTATCCCGGCGCAGCGGAACACCCTCTACGAGCACCTGTCGGTGCACTGGACTCCGGCCGACGACCCGACGGACGACCGGGTGCGCTCGCACGTATCCTCGATCGCGCTGCCGATCTTGGAGCGTGACCGGCCCGTGGAAGATCAGCTCGCGAAGAACTAGCCCGCGCGTATAAGAGGTATCGAGAACATGACGGAGCCCCTCTCCGGGACGAGCGCCCACCGGGCGCGCGTGGTCGTGCCCGTCGACGGCGAGCCGATCGCCGACGGCGCGGTGATCGTCCGCGACGGTCTGGTCCTCGCGGTGGGCCCGGCCGACGAGCTGCTGCCCGCGCATCCCGGCGCGCGCGTGCGCGAATGGGACGGGACGCTCACGCCCGGTCTGGTCAACGCTCACACGCATCTGTGCTTCTCGGCCTACGCCGACTTCTACGGCAATGGACTGGCCTTCCCGGAGTGGATCCAGGGCTTCGCCCGGCAGAACCCGTCGATGACGCCCGAGGACTGGCGGGCCTCGACGGCCGACGGGGTCGCGCGGTCGATCGCGGCCGGTGTCACGGCCGTGTCCGATGTGGTCACTCCGGCGGCGTCCTTCGAGGTCCTCCTCTCCTCGGACTTGCGTGGGACCGCCTTCTACGAGGTGGTCGGGGCGGACGACTCCATCTGGGCGGTGGAGGGCCCGGTGTGGACCGCCGCGCTGGAGGCGGCGATCGGTCAGGTCGGCGGTGGGATGACCGTGGGTGTCAGTCCCCACACCCTGTTCACGCTCAGCACCTCGGTGCAGGTTGCACTGCTGGCGCTGGCGCGCGAACGGAAACTGCGCCTGCACCCGCACGTCGCCGAGAGCCCCGCCGAGAGCCTGTACGTCCACAGTGGATCCGGGCCGTTCGCCGAGATGGTCGCCCGGATCGGCTGGCAGTTCGAGATCCTCGCCAGCGGCGGCACCGGGCACAGCCCGACGCTGCAGAACGAGGTCCTCGGCGCCCTCGGCGAGGACTGCCACGTCGCCCACGGCGTGCACACCGACGCCGCCGACCGTGCCGCGCTCCGCCGGTACAACACCGCCGTGGCCCTGTGCGCGCGCTCCAACGCGCGCCTCGAATGCGGGCGGGCGCCCGTCGCCGACTACCGCGCCGAAGGCAACCTCATCGCCGTCGGCACCGACTCCCTCGCCTCGGCGCCCGACCTCGACATCCTCGGCGAACTGCCCGTCCTGCGGGAGATGGCGCTGTCGCAGGGATCGGGCGAGGAGGACCTCGACCGCTGGCTGTTCACCGCCGCCACCGCCGGCGGCGCCCGCGCCCTCGGCGGCTTCGCCGAGTACGGCACGATCACGCCCGGAAAACGCGCCGACTTCGCCGTCTTCGCCGCCGCCGACGCCCGCGCGCCCTACGCCGCGCTCGTCAACGAGGGCGCCGGAACCTGTGTCGCCACGGCCGTCGGCGGCCGTATCGTCCACGGTGGATGATCGAACACGGTCGGTAACCGACGCTATCAACGGGTTTGGGATAGACCCGCCCTAAGCTGGACGTCCTCTGTGGACGGGGCTATGTTTCCGCCGCGTCAGCATCTCTTCAAAAGAGGACGGGGGACCCCCTATGAGGTCACCACGATCAGGGGGTGCGCGCGCGGCGGCGGCCGCTTGCGCAGCGGCGACCATGACGGCGCTGTTCGCCCTCAGCGCGCCCGCCTACGCCGATCCCGACCCGAGCACCGAACCCGCGGCCTCGGGGGAGCCCACGGTCGCGCCCGCGCCCGCCGATCCCGACGTCAAGCCCATGGCGACCGGCGCCGACCTGTCGGTCAAGGTCCGGTCGAGCGAGTCGACGCCCGGTGGCGCCGCGAACGTCCGCAAGATGATCACCGTCGAGGTCAAGAACAAGGGCCCGGAGCCCGCCAAGAACCCCGTGGTCACCTTCGCGATCAAGGACTACGACCCTTCCGACGGCTACGAGCTCACCGGCGCCGGCGACTTCTGCGACACGGCCCCCACGCCCGCCACCGGTGACGTCGTGTTCACCTGCGACCTCAGCGACAAGCCCGACTACGCCCTCGCCCCGGGCGCGGTCAGCAACCTCGCGTTCCTCCAGCTGGAGCACGGCATCGGCGCCGAGGGCGACGTCGTCGAAGGCGTCGCGTCGGTCGAGTCGGAGACTCCCGACGACGACGAGAAGAACAACTCCGCGCCCTTCACGATCACCGTCGTGGACGCCGGCGTCGACGTGTCCGCCTACATCGGCACCGACATGACGATCGACCCCGGCAAGACCGCCTCCTTCGCCGGGGACGGCTTCGTGCAGGTCTACAACGAGGGCAACACCCCCATCGACGGGATCTCCCTGTCGCTGACGCTGCCCGCGTACGCGTCCTTCGAGAAGGACTACGGCAACTGCGAGTACAGCGCCGACGGCCGCAAGGCCAACTGCTCCTACGACCACCAGCTCGCCGAGAACCAGGACGGTTTCGCGATCGCCGACGAGACCCCCTTCCGGATCACCGTGGCGAAGAACGCGCCCGGCCCGCTGAGCATCGGTGACGCCACGGCCACCGCCGCCGCGCTCGGCGTGCTCGAACCGCAGGAGATGCGCGGGGCCGGCTCCGGGCAGATGCTCACCAAGGCCGACGAGCAGGACGACCAGGCCCCCGGCGACAACGTCGTGAGCTGGGCCGTGTTCACCACCGCCAACCCCGCCGACGTGAAGGTCACCTCCACCGAGGCCGAGGGCAAGGTCGGCGCGACGGTCTCCGTCGTCGTCGCGGTCGGCAACAACGGGCCCGCCGACTCGCCCGGCGGCGCCGAGGTCACCTTCACCGCGCCCAAGGGCACGTCGGTGGTGTCGGCACCCGACGACTGCAAGGAGCAGTCGAAGGGCGTGTGGGTCTGCACGACCGACGCGACCATCCCCGTCGGCAAGGAGAACAAGGGGACCTTCAAGCTCAAGATCGACGGCGGGACCGTCGAGGACGGCAAGGCCGAGGTCGTCGCCAGGTTCGCCGACACCGACGAGAAGAACAACGCCGCCGCGGTCGTCGTCAACGTCCTCAGCGGTGGCGGCGGGGGACTGCCCGTGACCGGGCAGAACCTGACGATCGCCGGCATCGCCGCGGCCGTGCTGCTCGCCGTCGGTGGCGCACTGGTGCTGCTCGGCCGCAAGCGCCGCGCCGCCGTGGCGGAAGGCCCCGACGGGTCCGGAGTCGCGGGGGCCGGTCCTGACGCCGGTGCCGGTGGCGGGACCGCCGACGCCGAAGAGGCCGCGGAAGAGGCCGCCGAAGCGGAGGCCGCGACCGTCGAAGCCGCCGAGGCCGCCGCCGAGAAGGCGGTCGAAGCCGACGAGGCCGCGGCCGCCGGCAGCGCCGACGCCGACGAAGCGGCCGCGGCCGCCGAAGAGGCCGAGGCCGAGGTGGACGAGGCCGCCGCCGTGGCCGACGAGAAGGTCGCCAAGGCGGAGGCCGAAGAGCCCGCCGCCGCCGCCGAGGCGGACGCCGACGAGGCGCCGGAAGGCGACGCCGGAACCGGCGACGGCAAGAAGAAGAAGTAACGGCGCACAGCCGTGACCACGGCGCCCCCACCGCGAGGTGGGGGCGCCGTTCGCGTCGCGGCGTGGACCCCCCAAAACCCCGCCCCCGGCCGATCCGGCCGCGAGTGGCACAGTGGCACCCATGAGCCGAGCAACCCTCGCCAAGGATCCGCACGAGGTCGCCGAGATGTTCGACGGCGTGGCCAAGCGCTACGACCTGACCAACACCGTCATCTCGCTCGGCCAGGACCGCCTCTGGCGCAGGGCCACGCGCAAGGCGCTCGCCCTTCGGGCCGGCGACCGCGTCCTCGACCTCGGCGCCGGTACAGGCGTCTCCACTGTGGAGTACACCGCCGAGGGCGCCTACGCGATCGGCACCGACATCTCTCTCGGGATGCTTCGGGCGGGGCGCCACCGCGGCGTCCCCCTCGTCGCGGGGAACGCGCTCGAACTTCCCTATCGTGACGGCGTCTTCGACGCCGTCACGATCTCCTTCGCGCTGCGCAACGTGCCCAACACCGAGCGTGCGCTTGCCGAGCTCCTGCGGGTCACGCGCCCCGGTGGCCGGATTGTTATCTGTGAGTTCAGCCGCGCTTCGTGGGCGCCGTTCCGCTTCGCCTACGAGAACGTCGCGCTGAAGGCCATCCCGCTCGCGGCCCGCGTCGTCTCCTCCAACCCGGAGGCCTACCAGTACCTCCAGGAGTCGATCCGTGCGTGGCCCGACCAGGCGAAGCTCGCCGGGCTGCTGGGTGCCGCGGGCTGGTCACGGGCGGCCTGGCGTAACCTCACCGGCGGAGTCGTGGCGCTACACCGCGCCACGAAGCCCGGCGGGAGTTCCCGCAGTACTGACTAAGGCAAACCTAAGTACATGTCCGCTCCGGTAAGGGTTCTAGACTCGCGCCGGAAGCTTGTGAACGCATTCACAAGAAGACGATCACCCTTAGTAGAGGACCCAGTGTGTAAGCCCGCGAGCGAGCCCCCGGCAGACTTCGCCGCACCACTGACCCACCTCGGCGGCCCGGCCGCCGGAAAGGCCGCCGCGTCATGAGCGACAACGCCGTGACCGACACCGCAGACGTCATCGTCGTAGGCGCCGGCCCCGCCGGGTCCGCCTCGGCGTACTACCTCGCCAAACAGGGCCTCGACGTCCTGCTCCTGGAGAAGACCGAGTTCCCCCGCGAGAAGGTCTGCGGCGACGGACTGACCCCCCGGTCGGTGCGTCAGCTGCTGCGCATGGGAGTCGACACCTCCGAGAGCGCCGGCTGGGTCCGCAACCGCGGTCTGCGCGTTGTCACGAACAAGACCACCCTCGAAATGGACTGGCCGACCCTGGCGGCCTACCCCAGCTACGGCCTGACCCGTACGCGCCTCGACTTCGACGACGTCCTCGCCCAGCGGGCGGTGTCCGCGGGGGCCAGACTCGTCACGGCCACCAACGTCCTCGAACCCGTCCTGGATCGCGCCGGACGGGTCGTCGGCGTTTCGGGGACGCACGGCAAGGACAAGAAGCCCGTCACCTATCGGGCGCCGCTGGTCCTCAGCTGCGACGGGGTGTCGGGCCGGCTGGCGCTCGCGCTCGGGATCGCCAAGCGCGACGACCGGCCCATCGGCGTCGCCGTCCGCCGGTACTACTACTGCGCCGAGAAGCAGCGGGACGACTACCTGGAGTCCTGGCTCGAACTGCGCAGCGCCGACAACCCCCAGGTCGCACTGCCCGGCTACGGCTGGATCTTCGGCCTCGGCGACGGGCGCGTCAACGTCGGCCTCGGTGTACTCAACTCCTCCAGTGGCTTCGGCAAGACCGACTACCGGGCCATGCTCAAGGACTGGCTGAACGCCACTCCCGAGGAGTGGGGCCTGCGCGGGGAGACCAACGCCGACGGCCCGATCCGCGGCGCGGCCCTCCCGATGGGGTTCAACCGGACGCCCCACTACACTCGCGGGCTGATGCTCGTCGGCGACTCCGGCGGCATGGTCAATCCCTTCAACGGCGAAGGGATCGCGTACGCGATGGAGAGTGGCGAGGTCGCCGCCGAGATCGCCGCCGACGCTCTGGCACGTAAGGCCGGACCGCGACGCGAGGAAGCCCTTCGCCGGTATCCGAAGGAACTTCAGCGGCGCTTCGGCGGCTACTACCGGATGGGCGGGATCTTCGTCGAGCTCATCGGCAACCCGAAGATCATGCGCCTGTGCACCGAGCACGGCCTGAACCACCCGACGCTGATGAAGTTCGTGCTCAAGTTGCTGGCCAACCTGACCGAGACTCGCGGCGGCGATCTTCACGACCGTGTGATCAACACCCTCAGCAAGGCGGTACCGTCAGCATGATGTGGACAAAGGGGACATAGGGATGTCGCTTTCGCAGTGGGTACCGCTGGTCGTGCTCTTCACGCTGGCCACGCTGTTCGCGCTCTTCTCGGTGACGATCGCGCCTTACATCGGCCCTCGCCGGTACAACAAGGCGAAGCTGGAAGCCTATGAGTGCGGTATCGAACCGACGCCGACCCCTCCGGGCGGCTCGCGTTTCCCGGTGAAGTTCTACCTCACCGCGATGCTGTTCATCATCTTCGACATCGAGATCGTCTTCCTCTACCCGTGGGCCGTCGCCTTCGACTCGCTCGGCATGTTCGGGTTCGTGGAGATGCTTCTGTTCATCGTCACCGTCTTCGTCGCCTACACCTATGTGTGGCGGCGCGGCGGCCTGGACTGGGATTAGGGACCATGGGCGTAGAGGAAAAGCTCCCCGCCGGCATCCTGCTGACAACCGTCGAAGGTGTCGTCAACTGGAGCCGCAAGGCGTCGTTCTGGCCGGCCACCTTCGGCCTGGCCTGTTGTGCCATCGAGATGATGGCGTCCGGCAGCGCGCGTTACGACCTGGGCCGTTTCGGCATGGAGGTCTTCCGCGCGACTCCCCGGCAGGCCGACCTGATGATCGTCGCCGGGCGGGTGAGCCAGAAGATGGCCCCCGTCCTCCGCCAGATCTACGACCAGATGCCCGAACCGAAGTGGGTGCTGTCGATGGGCGTCTGCGCCTCGTCGGGCGGCATGTTCAACAACTACGCGATCGTCCAGGGCGTCGACCACATCGTCCCCGTCGACATGTACCTGCCCGGCTGCCCGCCGCGGCCGGAGATGCTGATGGACGCGCTGCTCAAGCTGCACGAGAAGGTCCAGGCCGAGCCCCTCGGGGACAAGCGCCGGGTGATCGTCGCCGAGGAGGACGCACCCGCGGTGCCCCTCGGTTCGATGCCGTCGAGCTACCGCTTCAACAAGGCCAAGGCCGCCAAGTGGCGCGAGGCCGTCGAAGAGGGCAGCGAGGAGCAGCTGCGCATCACCGAATGGATGGCCGACCGTGAGGCGATCCGTTCCGGGAAGGGGAAGCGGTGACCGACAAGAGCCAGCCCAACGAGAGCCGTCCGCCGGGCGAACCGGCCGAGCTCTCCGAGCGGGTCCAGCCGCAGGAGTCCTCGCAGAAGGGCCTGTTCGGCGTCTCCGGCACCGGTGACACCTCCGGCTTCGGCGGACTCGTCCGGCACACGACCGCCGCGTCGGCGCTGGTGTCGACGCCCCGCCCGTTCGGCGAGTACTTCGACGAGGTCGTCGACATCCTCAACGAGCACGACGAGATCTCCGAGGAGACGATCAAGGCCGTCGTCGTCGACCGCGGGGAGCTGACGATCCACGTCGCGCCCGACGCGATCCGCGACATCTGCCGGGTCATGCGCGACGACGAGTCGCTGCGCTTCGAGCTGTGCAACTCGGTGTCCGGGGTGGACTATCCCGACCGCGACACCCGCCTGCACGTCGTCTACCACCTGACGTCGATGACCTACCGGCGCCGCGTGCGCCTGGAGGTCGCCGTCACTGCCGAGGACCCGCACGTCGACAGCGTCACCAGCGTCTACCCGACCGCCGACTGGCAGGAGCGGGAGACCTACGACATGTTCGGCGTCGTCTTCGACGGGCACCCGAACCTGACCCGCATCCTCATGCCCGATGACTGGTCGGGTCACCCGCAGCGCAAGGACTACCCCCTGGGCGGCATCCCGGTCGAGTACAAGGGCGCCGAGATTCCGCCGCCGAATGAGCGGAGGGCGTACAAGTGAGCGCCGAAACCCAAGACCAGTACGCCGACTCGCGCGACACCACCGAGGGACGCGTCTTCACCGTCACCGGCGGTGACTGGGAGAGCGTCACCGAGGCGATCGACCCGCTCAGCCAGGAGCGGCTCGTCGTCAACATGGGCCCCCAGCACCCGTCAACGCACGGCGTGCTCCGCCTCGTCCTCGAACTGGAGGGCGAGACGGTCACCGAGGCCCGTGTCGTCGTCGGCTACCTCCACACCGGCATCGAGAAGAACCTCGAATACCGCACGTGGACGCAGGGCACGACCTTCGTGACCCGCTGCGACTACCTCGCGCCGATCTTCAACGAGACGGGCTACTGCCTCGGTGTCGAGAAGCTCCTCGGCATCACCGAGCAGATCCCCGAGCGCGCCAACACCATCCGCGTGATGATGATGGAGCTCAACCGGATCTCCTCGCACCTCATCTGGCTGGCCACGACGGGCATGGAGCTCGGCGCGCTGACCATGATGATCTTCGGTTTCCGCGAGCGCGAGAAGATCCTCGACATCTTCGAGTCCGCCTCCGGTCTGCGCATGAACATGGCCTACATCCGTCCCGGCGGACTGTCCCAGGACCTCCCCGCGGAGGGCCTGGCGAAGATCAAGCAGTTCCTGAAGGACATGCCCGGCCACCTCCGCGAGTACGAGGACCTGCTGTCGGGGTCGGCGATCTGGCAGGAGCGCACGCAGGGCGTCGCCTACCTCGACGTCTCCGGCTGCCTCGCCCTCGGCGTGACCGGCCCGGTGCTGCGGTCGGCCGGACTGGCCTGGGACCTGCGCAAGACCATGCCGTACTGCGGGTACGAGACCTACGACTTCGACGTCGCCACGCACAACGGCGCCGACGTGTGGGGTCGCTACATGGTCCGCATGGAGGAGATCCGGCAGTCGCTGCGGATCGTCGAGCAGTGCGTCGAGCGTCTTGAGCCCGGCCCGGTCATGGTCGCCGACAAGAAGATCGCGTGGCCCGCGCAGCTCGCGCTGGGCACCGACGGTCTCGGCAACTCGCTCAACCACGTCAAGCACATCATGGGCCAGTCCATGGAGTCGCTGATCCACCACTTCAAGCTCGTCACCGAGGGCTTCCGGGTACCGCCCGGCCAGGTCTACACCGCCATCGAGGCGGCCCGCGGCGAGCTCGGCGTGCACGCCGTCTCCGAGGGTGGGACCCGGCCGCACCGGGTGCACCTGCGGGAACCGAGTTTCATCAATCTCCAGGCCATCCCGGCCATGGCCGAAGGCGCGCTCATCGCTGACGTTATTGCGGGTGGCGCCTCGCTCGACCCGGTGATGGGTGGGTGCGACCGATGAGTGCAGAAGTTTTCGGTTTGGAAGGTTCCCACTGGGTTGAGCTCGTCGGCGGGCGAATCGCCGACGTGCTGTGCCCGATGGGTGCCTCGCTGGACCCCGTCATGGGTGGGTGTGATCGCTGATGCTGCTGGACAACGAGGAACTGAAGGCCCAGGCCCGCGAGATCATCGCGCGCTATCCGCAGGGCAAGTCCCGCTCGGCGTTGCTGCCGATGCTGCACCTGGTGCAGGCGGAGGACGGCTACGTCAGCGGTGACGGCATCGGCTTCTGCGCCGAGATGCTCGGCCTGACCAAGGCCGAGGTCGCGGCCGTGTCGACCTTTTACACCATGTACAAGCGCAAGCCGACCGGTGACTTCCTGGTCAGCGTCTGCACGAACACCATGTGCGACGTGATGGGCGGCCAGACGGTCTACAACGTCTTGAGCGAGTACCTGGAGGTCGGGCACGACGAGACGACCGCCGACGGCAAGATCACCCTTGAGCACGCCGAGTGCCTCGCCGCCTGCGACTTCGCGCCGGTGATGACGGTCAACTACGAGTTCTACGACAAGGTCGACCCCGAGCAGGCGCTGGCGACCGTCCGTGAGCTCCAGGACGGCAAGCTCCCGCAGCCGTCGCGCGGTGCCCGCCTGTGCACGCTCAAGCAGCTGTCCAGGCAGCTCGCGGGCTGGTCGGAGGACCGCAAGGACGCCCTCGCCGACACCGGTATCGGCGAGGCGACCCTCGCCGGGCTCCGGCTGGCCGAGAAGCACGGTGTCGCCGCCCCCGTCGGCGACGTCGAACTCAACACACCGATCCGTGTGGAGAAGAAATGACGAGCCCACGGCCAGAGTTGCTGGCGAAGCTCACGCCGGTCCTGACCAAGCGGTGGCTGTCGCCCGACGCGTGGCGCATCGACACCTACGAGCAGCTCGACGGGTACCAGGCGCTGCGCAAGGCGCTGAAGTCCGACCCGGACGACCTGATCGCGTTCATGAAGGACTCCGGTCACCGCGGTCGCGGCGGCGCGGGCTTCCCCGTCGGCATGAAGTGGGCCTTCATCCCGCAGAACGACGGCAAGCCCCACTACCTCGTGGTCAACGCCGACGAGGGCGAGCCGGGGACCTGCAAGGACCTCCCGCTGATGATGAACGACCCGCACGCCCTGATCGAGGGCATGATCATCGCGACCTGGGCGATCCGCTCGAACAAGGCCTTCGTCTACATCCGCGGGGAGGCGATCCACGCCGCGCGGCGGCTGCGCAACGCCGTCGAGGAGGCCTACGCCAAGGGCTACCTGGGCAAGAACATCCTCGGTTCGGGACACGACCTCGACATCGTGATCCACTCCGGTGCCGGCGCCTACATCTGCGGTGAGGAGACGGCTCTCCTCGACTCGCTGGAGGGCTACCGGGGCCAGCCGCGCCTGCGGCCGCCGTTCCCGGCGACGCACGGGGTGTACGGCTGCCCGACGGTCATCAACAACGTCGGTTCGATCGCCTCGGTCCCGCACATCGTCCTCAACGGCGGTGCCTGGTGGAAATCGCTCGGTTCGGAGAACTCGGCCGGGACGATGATCTACTCGCTGTCGGGCCGTGTGCAGAACCCCGGCCAGTACGAGTGTGGCATGGGCATCACCCTGCGCGAGCTGATCGAGCTGGCCGGCGGGATGCTCCCCGGGCACAACCTGAAGTTCTGGACGCCCGGCGGTTCCTCGACGCCGATGCTCACCGCCGACCACCTCGACGTCCCGCTGGACTTCGACGGGGTCGCCAAGGCGGGCTCGATCCTCGGCACGACCGCGACGATGATCTTCTCCGACCGCGACTGCCCGGTGTACGCCACCTACCGCTGGCTCATGTTCTACACGCACGAGTCCTGCGGCAAGTGCACGCCGTGCCGCGAGGGGAACTACTGGATGACGCGGACCTACCGCCGCATCCTGTCGGGCAAGGGCACGCACGCCGACCTCGACACCCTTCTGGACACCTGTGACAACCTGCTCGGCCGGTCCTTCTGCGGTCTCGGCGACGGTGCCACGTCTTCGGTGACGTCCTCGCTCCAGTACTTCAAGCAGGACTACCTCGACTACATCGAGGGTCACCGCCGTCCCCTGCTCAACGAAGCCGACCTGGTTGGGGCGCACTAAATGACCGTCACTCCTGAAAAGACCGACACGGTAACGCTCACCATCGACGGCATCGAGGTGACCGTCCCCAAGGGGACCCTGGTCATCCGCGCCGCCGAGCAGGTGGGCGTCGAGATCCCGCGCTTCTGCGACCACCCGCTGCTCGAACCGGTCGGCGCCTGCCGCCAGTGCCTGGTCGACATCGAGGGCCAGCGGAAGCCCGCGGCCTCCTGCACCGTCACCGTCGCCGACGGCATGGTGGTCAAGACGCAGAACACCTCCCCGGTCGCCGAGAAGGCGCAAAAGGGGATCATGGAGTTCCTGCTGATCAACCACCCGCTCGACTGCCCGGTCTGCGACAAGGGCGGCGAGTGCCCCCTGCAGAACCAGGCCATGTCGACCGGCCGCACGGAGACGCGCTTCGAGGAGCAGAAGCGGACCTACAAGAAGGCCCTGCCGATCTCCTCGCAGGTCCTCCTCGACCGCGAGCGCTGCGTGCTCTGCGCGCGCTGCACCCGCTTCTCCAAGCAGGTCGCCGGCGATCCCTTCATCGAGCTGATGGAGCGTTCGGCGCTGGAGCAGGTCGGCATCTACGAGGACGAGCCCTTCGAGTCCTACTTCTCGGGCAACACCGTGCAGATCTGCCCGGTGGGCGCGCTGACCGGCGCGCAGTACCGCTTCCAGGCCCGGCCCTTCGACCTGGTGTCCTCGCCGAGCATGTGCGAGCACTGCGCGGCGGGCTGCGAGCAGCGCTCCGACCACCGTCGCGGGAAGGTCACCCGCCGCCTGGCCGGTGACGACCCGCAGGTCAACGAGGAGTGGAACTGCGACAAGGGCCGCTGGGCCTTCCAGTACGTCCGCGCCAACGACCGTTTGATGCAGCCGATGATCCGTGACGCGAAGTCCGGTGAACTGCGCGAGGCGAGCTGGCCCGAGGCGCTGCGCAAGGCCGCCGAGGGTCTCGCCGCCGCGAAGGCGTCGAAGGGCGTCGGTGTCCTGACCGGCGGTCGCCTGACCGTCGAGGACGCCTACGCGTACGCGAAGTTCGCGCGCGTCGCCCTCGGCACCAACGACGTGGACTTCCGGGCCCGGCCGCTGTCGGCCGAGGAGACCGAGTTCCTCGCGCACGCGGTCGTCGGCGTCAACCCCGGCAACGGCGGTGTCACCTACGAGCAGATCGAGACGGCCCCGACCGTCCTCCTCCTCGGCCTCGAAGCCGAAGAGGAGTGCCCGATCCTGTTCCTGCGCCTGCGCAAGGCGAACCAGAACAACGGGCTGTCGGCCTACGTCGTGGCGCCCTACGCCACGCGCGGCACCGAGAAGATCGGCGGGACGCTCCTGCCGACCGTCCCGGGCGGCGAGGCCGAACTGATCGAGTCCCTCCTCGGGCCGAGCGAGGTCGGCGACGCGCTGCGCACTCCGGGCGCGGTCGTCCTCGTCGGCGAGCGCCTGGCCTCGGTGCCGGGCGCGTTGAGCGCGGCGGCGAAGCTGGCGCGGACGACCGGCGCGAAGCTCGCGTGGGTTCCGCGCCGGGCGGGTGACCGCGGCTCGGTTGAGGCCGGTGTCCTCCCGAACCTGCTCCCCGGTGGCGGCCTCGCGGCCAGCGCCGAGGACCGAGCGCACCTCGCGGCCTACTGGGACGTCGAGAACCTGCCCGAGCGCGAGGGCCGCGACACCGACGGCATCATCGCCGCGGTGTCGGGCGGCGAGCTGTCGGGCCTGGTCGTCGCGGGCGTCGAGACTCGTGACCTGGCCGACCCGAAGGCCGCCGAGGCCGCGCTGATCGCCGCCGACTTCGTCGTGTCGATCGAGTTGCGCCCGAGCGCGGTGACACAGCGGGCCGACGTGGTGTTCCCGATCGCCCCGGCGGTCGAGAAGGCCGGTGCCTACCTCAACTGGGAAGGCCGCCTGCGCGTCTTCGACGCGGTGCTCGATTCGAGCGCGATGGCCGACGGCCGGGTCCTCGACTCGATCGCCGCGCTGATGGGCGCCAAGATCGACACCGGTGACGTGCGGACCGTGCGCGGTCAGCTCGCGGGCCTGCCGAAGGCCGGGACGCGCGCGGCGCGCCCGTCGGTCGCGGCCGGTTCGGCGACGCTTCCCGGGCACGGCGAGGCGGTTCTGGCGACCTGGCACCACCTGCTCGACGCGGGCAGCCTGCAGGAAGGCGACGAGAACCTGGCCGGGACGGCCCGCACCCCCGTGGTGCGGCTGTCGGCGGCCACCGCCGCCTCCGTCGGCGCGGCCGACGGTCAGGGCGTGACGGTCGGTTCCGACGCGGGCGCGATCACGCTGCCGCTGAAGGTCACGAAGATGCCCGACGGTGTCGTGTGGCTGCCGACGAACTCCCCGGGCTCCGGCGTGAATCGCACGCTCGGGGTCACCGCGGGTTCTGTTGTTTCGATCGCCTCGGTTGGAGGGACGGCGTGATGAGGGAAGAGCGGTACGGAGCTCGCCCCCTGACCACAGCTGGTCCGGGCGACCGAATTGCGCAAGAAGGTGGAGCCTGATGGGCCTCGACGCGTTCGGCCATGACCCGTTCTGGCTGGTCATCATCAAGATCCTCGCGGTCTTCGTCTTCCTGATCGTCTCGACGATCCTCATGATCTGGTTCGAGCGCCGGGTCGTCGGCCGGATGCAGCACCGTCCCGGTCCCAACCGGTACGGCCCCTTCGGGTTGCTGCAGAGTGTCGCCGACGCGCTGAAACTGGCGCTCAAGGAAGACATCATGCCGACCTTGGCCGACAAGGCGGTGTACTTCATCGCGCCGATCATCTCGATCATGTGCGCGTTCACGGCCTGGGCGGTGATCCCGTTCGGTCCCGAGGTGAGCATCTTCGGCGTCCGGTCGCCGCTGCAGATCACCGACGTGCCCGTCGCGGTCCTGGTCGTCCTGGCCTGCTCGGGCCTCGGCGTCTACGGCATCGTGCTCGGCGGCTGGGCATCCGGCTCGACCTACCCGCTGCTGGGCGCGCTGCGCTCGGCCGCGCAGGTCATCTCCTACGAGGTCGCGCTCGGCCTGTCGATCGTCGCGGTGTTCATGCTGTCGGGGTCGATGTCGACGAGCGAGATCGTCATGTCGCAGGGCGAGAACCCGCCGATCCAGCTGTCTCTCCTAGGCATGGAGCTCAACTTCAACGTGCCCGGCTGGTACGCGATCCTGCTGCTGCCGAGCTTCATCATCTTCATGATCTCGATGGTCGGTGAGACCAACCGCGCGCCCTTCGACCTCCCCGAGGCCGAGTCGGAGCTCGTCGGTGGTTTCCACACCGAGTACTCCTCGCTGAAGTTCGCGATGTTCTTCCTCGCCGAGTACATCAACATGTTCACCGTCTCGGCGATGTGCGTGACCCTGTTCCTCGGCGGCTGGCGTGCCCCGTGGCCGATCTCCATCTGGGGCGAGGCCAACACCGGCTGGTGGCCGATCCTGTGGTTCCTGGGCAAGGTCTGGGTCTTCATGTTCGTGTTCGTGTGGCTGCGCGGCACCATGCCCCGCCTGCGCTACGACCAGTTCATGCGCCTCGGCTGGAAGGTCCTGATCCCGCTGAACCTGGTGTGGATCCTCGTCGTCGCCGGCGTCCGGGTCAGCACTCAGCAGGAGAACGGCACCACCAAGACCCTCGTCATCGGCGGTGTGGTCCTGCTGGCCGGCGCGGTGATCCTGTTCTACCCACGGCGCAAGCAGTACGTCGAACCGGCCACGGCCGACCTGGGCCTCGGCGGGTTCCCCGTACCGCCGCTGGACCTGAAGGTCCCGCCGTCGCCGCGCACCAAGAAGATCGAAGCCACCCGCGAGAAGGCCTCCGTGGGTACCGACTCGAAGACCGACACCACCGGAGAGGAGGGCTAGGAGATGAGCATTCTCCCCAAGTCCGCCGCGGGCTTCGGCGTCACCTTCTCGCACATGTTCAAGAAGGTCGTCACCGAGGAGTACCCCGAGAAGCCCCCGGCCGTCGCGCCCCGCTATCACGGCCGGCACATCCTCAACCGTCACCCCGACGGCCTGGAGAAGTGCATCGGCTGCGAGCTGTGCGCCTGGGCCTGCCCCGCCGACGCGATCTTCGTGGAGGGCGCCGACAACTCCGACGAGAACCGCTTCTCGCCGGGTGAGCGCTACGCCGGGGACTACCAGATCAACTACGCGCGCTGCATCTTCTGCGGACTGTGCATCGAGGCCTGCCCGACCCGTTCGCTGACCATGAGCAACGAGTACGAGCTGGCCCGCGACGACCGCCGGGACCTGATCTTCACCAAGGAGCAGCTGCTCGCGCCGCTGCTGCCCGGTATGGAGCAGCCCCCGCACGCGATGCGTCTCGGGAACTCCGAGAAGGACTACTACATCAGCGGCCCCGAGAACCCGGGCATGTCGAAGGGCGCCGAGGGGCGTCCCGTCGACGACGCTCCGGGCGCGGGCAGCGAGCGTCGTACGGGAGAACACCGATGAGCCTCCTCGCGCAGGGCGCCCTGCTGGCCGCGGACAACACCGTCCCGACCGGTGAGGCAGTCACCTTCTGGATCCTCGCGCCGATCGCGCTGGGCGGGGCCATCGGCATGGTCCTGGCCCGCAACGCCGTGCACTCGGCGCTGCTGCTGGTGTGCACGATGCTGTCGCTGGGCGTCTTCTACGTCCTGCAGGCCGGGCCGTTCATCGGCATGGTCCAGATCATCGTCTACACCGGCGCGATCATGATGCTGTTCCTCTTCGTGATCATGCTCGTCGGCCGCCACACCCGCGACTCCCTCATCGAGGTCCTGCGCGGGCAGCGGCTGGCCGCGGTCATCCTCGGCGTCGGTTTCGCGATGCTGCTGGGTACCGGACTGGCCCGCGGGGTCGGTTCGGTGACGGCGAAGGGTCTCGACGAGGCCAACGCCAACGGCAACGTCGAGGGCATCGCCAAGCTGCTGTTCACCAAGTACATCTTCGCCTTCGAGGTCACCTCGGCGCTGCTGATCACCGCGGCGATCGGCGCGATGCTGCTGGCGCACATCGAGAAGAAGCCCGGCGAGAAGCTCGACCAGAAGGTCCTGTCGCGCAACCGCTTCACCAAGGGCAACTACCCCGGCCCGAAGAGCGGCCCCGGCGTGTTCGCGACCTCCGACTCGGTGGCGACCCCGGCGATCCTGCCCGACGGCACCTTCACCGAGCGCAGCGTCAGCAAGGTCGTCCCGGCCCGCGAGCTGACCCTCACCGAGGCCCGGCCCAAGGCCACCAACGGGAACAAACAGGACGGAGAGATCCGGTGACTCCCGACTACTACCTGATCCTCGCCGCGGTGCTGTTCACCATCGGCGCGGTCGGCGTGCTCGTCCGCCGCAACGCGATCGTGGTTTTCATGTGCGTCGAGCTCATGCTCAACGCGGCGAACCTGACGCTGGTCACCTTCGCCCGGATCAACGGGAGCCTCGACGGGCAGATCATGGCGTTCTTCGTCATGGTCGTCGCCGCGGCCGAGGTCGTGATCGGGCTGGCGATCATCATGTCCATCTTCCGCTCCCGCCGGTCGGCCTCGGTCGATGACGCGAACCTGTTGAAGTACTAAGAGGACACAGTGGATTCGATCACCTACGCCCCGGCAACGGGCGCACTGTCGTCGATGTGGCTGCTGGTGGCCATCCCGGCCCTGAGCGCGACGGTGCTGCTGCTGCTCGGGCGCCGTGCCGACAAGTGGGGACACTGGCTGGGCGTGGCCTCGGTCCTGGCCAGTTTCGTCCTGGGCGTCACATACTTCCTCCAGCTGCGAGGGATTGATGGCACAGGGAATAAGTCACTGTCTGTTGATTTGTTCGAGTTCATCCACATCGGCGACCTCAACGTCAGCGTCGGGCTGCTCTTCGACCCGCTGACGGCCGTGTTCGTGCTGCTGATCACCGGTGTCGGGTTCCTGATTCACCTGTACGCCGTCGGCTACATGTCCCACGACCCCGGCCGCCGCCGCTTCTTCGCGTACTTCAACCTCTTCGTCGCGGCGATGCTGCTGCTCGTCCTCGGCGACAACTACGTGATGCTCTACGCCGGCTGGGAGGGTGTCGGCCTGGCCTCGTACCTGCTGATCTCCTTCTGGTCCGACCGCCCGGCCGCCGCGACCGCCGGCAAGAAGGCCTTCCTGATCAACCGGGTCGGCGACGTCGGCTTCGCCCTCGCGATCTTCCTGATGTTCGCGACCTTCGGGACCACGAACTACGCCGACGTCTTCAACGGCGTCCTCGCGTCCGAGGCCGGTCAGACGGTGTCGGCGGGCGTGCTGCTGGCGATGGGCCTGCTGCTCCTGCTCGGAGCCTGCGGTAAGTCCGGCCAGTTCCCGCTGCAGACCTGGCTTCCCGACGCGATGGAGGGCCCGACCCCGGTGTCGGCCCTCATCCACGCCGCGACGATGGTCACCGCCGGCGTCTACATGATCGCCCGCTCGCAGGTCATCTTCAACGCCAACGAGACCGCCCAGACCGTGGTCGTCTCGATCGGCGCGCTGACGCTGCTGATCGGGTGCGTCATCGGTTGCGCCAAGGACGGCATCAAGCGCGTCCTGGCCTACTCGACCGTGTCGCAGATCGGGTACATGTTCCTCGCCGTCGGCCTCGGCGGCGGCGCCTACGCGCTGGGCATCATCCACCTGCTCGCGCACGGGTTCTTCAAGGCCGGGTTGTTCCTCGGCGCCGGTTCGGTCATGCACGGCATGAAGGACCAGGAGGACATCCGGCGCTTCGGCGGACTGTGGAAGTACATGCGGATCACCTGGGCCACCTTCGGGCTGGGCTACCTGGCGATCATCGGCATCCCGCCGCTGTCGGGCTTCTTCACCAAGGACCCGATCATCCTCGCGGCGTTCAACCGCGAAGGCTGGACGGGCTGGCTGTTCGGTTCGGCCGCACTCCTCGGCGCCGGGCTGACCGCCTTCTACATGACGCGGTTGTTCGTGCTGACGTTCCACGGACGCCCCCGCTGGCAGAAGGAGGGCGAGGGCGGCGCCCACGCCGCGTCGGCCACCGACGCGCACGGCGCCCACGCCGACGCGCACGGCGCCGCGATCGCGCGGACCGAGGACGGGCGCGACATCCAGCACCCGCACGAGTCCCCGTGGATCATGACGGTTCCGCTGATGCTCCTGGCCGTCGGTTCGGTCGCGGCCGGCTGGCTGATGTCGACCTCGGTCGTGGACTGGCTGACCCCGGTCTTCGGCGAGCACGAGGAGGGCCACGCCCACCTCACGCACACGCAGGTCACGATCGCCACCGTCGCGGTCACCGTGCTCGGTGTGGCGCTCGGGTACCTCCTCTTCCGCGGCGGCACCTCGCTGGTCGAGCAGCCCGCCCGCACGCACCTGGTCCGGGCGGCGCGCAACAACCTGTACGCCGACCGCTTCAACGAGCTGGTCTTCGAACTGCCCGGGCGCCTGCTCACCCGGGCGCTGGTGTGGGTCGACAACCGGGGCGTCGACGGGATCGTCAACGGTCTCGCCGCGGCCTTCGGCGGCGGGTCGGGCAGGCTCCGCCGGCTCCAGACCGGTTACGTGCGGACCTACGCCCTGTCCATTCTTTCCGGTGCGTTCCTGATCGTGGCCGCACTGCTGGCGGTGAGGCTCGGATGAAGTATCTGTCGCTCATGGTCGTCATCCCCCTCCTCGGGGCTCTGGTGACGGCGTTCGTTCCGAAGCACAAACCGAAGACGGCGAAGATCGTCGCGCTGGTCGTCTCGGTGATCGTTCTCGGCTTCACCATCGCCGCGGCCTTCGCCTTCGAGGCCGGCGGCGACCGGCTCCAGCTGTCGGAGTCCTACCCGTGGATCCCGCAGTGGGGCCTGCGCTTCAGCTTCGCCGTCGACGGCATCGCCCTGGTCCTCATCGGCCTGTCGGCCGTGCTGGTGCCGCTGGTGATCCTGGCGTCGTGGAAGGACGCCGACGACGACGGGACCGGCGGCCGCCGCAACGTCCCGACCTTCTTCGCGCTGATCCTCGCCCTCGAAGCGACCATGATCGGTGTGTTCGCGGCCTCCGACGTGCTGCTGTTCTACATCTTCTTCGAGGTCATGCTGGTCCCGATGTACTTCCTCATCGGGTCCTACGGCGGCCCGCGCAGGCAGTACGCCGCGGTCAAGTTCTTCCTGTACTCGCTGGTCGGCGGCATGCTCATGCTCGCCGCGGTCATCGGCCTGTGGGTGACGGCGAAGGACGGCCTCGGCCACGCGACCTTCGACTGGAACGAGATCGTGGCCCTCGCGCAGGGCGGCGGGATCCCCGGCGACCTGCAGAAGTGGCTGTTCCTCGGCTTCTTCGCGGCCTTCGCGATCAAGGCGCCGTTCTTCCCGTTCCACACCTGGCTGCCCGACGCCGGCGGCGCCGCCCCGGCGGGTGCCGCGGCCCTGCTGGTCGGCGTCCTCGACAAGGTCGGCACCTTCGGGATCCTGCGGTACTGCCTGCCGATGTTCCCCGAGGCGTCGAAGTACTTCGCGCCCCTGGCCATCGCGCTGTCGCTGATCGGTGTCCTGTACGGCGCGCTGCTGGCCGTCGGGCAGACCGACCTCAAGCGCCTGGTCGCCTACACGTCGATCTCGCACTTCGGTTTCATCGGCATCGGGATCTTCGCGTTCAGCTCGCAGGCCGCGACCGGTTCGGTGCTGTACATGGTCAACCACGGGCTGGCCACCGGCCTGCTGTTCATCGTGGTCGGCTTCCTGGTGCAGCGCCGCGGTTCGCAGAGCATCGCCGACTTCGGCGGCGCGGGCAAGGCCCTGCCGCTGCTGTCGGGCGTCTTCTTCATCGCCGGCATGGCGTCGCTGGCGCTGCCGGGCACCTCGCCGTTCGTCTCGGAGTTCCTGGTGCTGATCGGGACCTTCTCGGTGAACAAGACCGTCGCGATCCTCGCCGCGCTGGGCATGGTCCTCGCCGCCGCCTACATCCTGTGGATGTACCAGCGGACGATGCAGGGCAGGCTGAACCCGAAGCTGGCCGAGCTCGCGCCCATGAAGAAGGACCTGAGCCTGCGGGAGAAGGTCGTCGTCGCGCCGCTGGTCGTGCTGATCATCGCGCTCGGCGTCTACCCGAAGCCGCTGCTCGACGTGATCGAGCCCGCCGTCTCGTCGACCATGACGGACATCGGGGTTTCCGACCCGGCACCTACGGCCGCAACCGGAGCTGAGAAGTGAACGACATCCAACTGCCCGCGATCGACTACGCGGCCCTCCTCCCGATGCTGATCGTGTTCGGGGCGGCGTGCGTCGGCATCCTCGTCGAGGCCTTCGCTCCCCGCGGCTGGCGCTTCGTGATCCAGGTGTCGCTGACCATCGGCGGCCTCGTCGCCGGTCTCGTGGCGATCATCGTCAACCGCGACCTGGAGATCACCACGATCGGTGGCGCGGTCACCGTCGACGGCCCCGGGCTGTTCCTGCAGGGCGCGATCATCATCCTCGGGATCGTCTCGCTCGGGCTGATCGCCGAGCGCCGGCTGGAGCGCGGCGGGCCCTTCGTCGCCGAGGCGGCCCACGCGGCCAACTCCGACGGCGACAAGCGCCAGGAGCGCGAGCCGGGCGCGACCGAGGTCTTCCCGCTGACGCTGTTCGCGATCGCCGGGATGATGCTCTTCTGTGTCTCGGGCGACCTGCTGACGATGTTCGTGGCCCTTGAGGTCTTCTCGCTGCCGCTGTACCTGCTCTGCGGCCTGGCGCGCCGCCGCCGCCTCATCTCGCAGGAGGCCGCGCTCAAGTACTTCCTGCTCGGCGCCTTCGCCTCGGCGTTCTTCCTGTACGGCGTCGCCCTCCTCTACGGCTACGCCGGGACGGTGTCGCTGACCGGTATCCGCGAGGGCGTGCTCCAGTCGGAGCAGAGCGGCATCCTGCTCGCCGCGGGCCTGGCGCTGCTGGCGATCGGCCTGCTGTTCAAGGCCGCCGCCGTCCCGTTCCACGTGTGGACGCCCGACGTCTACCAGGGCGCGCCGACGCCGGTGACCGCGCTGATGGCGGCCTGCACGAAGGCCGCGGCCTTCGGCGGGCTCCTGCGCGTGTTCAACGTGGCCTTCGAGACGACCGCGTGGGACTGGCAGCCGGTGCTGGCGACGGTGGCGATCCTGACCATGGTGGTGGGTTCGATCCTGGCCGTCGCGCAGACCGACATCAAGCGCCTGCTGGCCTACTCGTCGGTCGCGAACGCCGGTTACCTGCTGGTCGGCGTGGTGTCCCTCAACGGGGCCGTCGGGTCGAGCCTGTTCTACCTGATCGCCTACGGCTTCTCGGTTCTGGGCGCCTTCGCGATGGTGACGCTGGTCCGTGACTCCGAGGGCGAGGCGACGCACCTGTCGCGCTGGGCCGGGCTGGGGAAGGGCTCGCCGCTGTTCTCGGCGCTGTTCACCTTCCTGATGCTCGGCTTCGCCGGTATCCCGCTGACCTCCGGTTTCACGTCGAAGTTCGCGCTGTTCTCCTCGGCGTGGGACTCCGACCAGAGCGTGCTGGTCATCGTGGGCGTGCTGTCGAGCGTCGTGCTGGCCTTCCCGTACCTGAAGGTCGTCGTCCTGCTGTGGCTCAACCCGCCCGGTGAGGAGACGCCGACGGTGTCCGTGCCGAGCATGCTGACCCGCGCGGTGATCTTCGCGGGCGTGGCGGTGACGTTCGTGCTGGGCGTGGCGCCGAGCTTCCTGCTGGACATCGTGGCCGACGCCGGGCCGTTCCTGGCGAAGTAGAGGGTTCTTCGAAACCGCCCGGTCCCGTTGGGGGCCGGGCGGTTTTTTGTGCGCCACTTCACTGTCGCACTGAGGACAGTCACCCTGGTATGTCATGCTCGTTGGTATGGGCATGACGACGATAAAGATCGACACGGCACTCCGCGACCGGATCGCGAAGGTCGCTCGGGAAGATTACGAAGGCGCGACACTGGCCGTCACCCTCGAACGCCTCATCGACGAGCACCTTGAGAAGCAGGTGATGGATCAGTACGCCAAGCTGCAGGAGGACCCGGAGGCGTGGGCGGACTACCTGGCCGAGACGCGCGAGTGGGAACGTGCGGCGGCCGCCGACGCGGCTCGTCACCTGTCGGAGGTGGAGCGTTGAGCCGGATCCGGCCCTGGGAGGTCTGGTACGTCGATCTCGGGGAACCCGTCGGCCACGAACAGGGCGGATCTCGGCCGGGGGTCGTGGTCGGCAGCGCCCTGCACTGCCGGTTCCCGATTCAGATGGCCATATTCGTTCCGCTGACCACGACGGACCGCGGCCTCACCCACCACGTGCCCGTCTTCTCCCCGGACAGCGGCCTGGCGAAACCGAGCTTCGCCATGACCGAGCAGCCGAGGACACTGTCGACCGACCGCCTCGAAGATGATCTTCCGCTGGGGATGCTCGTCGAGGCCGAGCGGCGCGAGATCACCTTCTGGCTGAAGAAGATGGTCGCCGCGTAGACCGTTCCGTGTCCAATCCGCGACACCCAGTCACGCCACCCCCGCCTCGCTCGTTGGACCACGCATGGAGACCTTCGCGATCGACATCCCCGCCGACCTCTATCAGCGCATCGCCGCGCTCGCCGTGTCCAACGACGGCGAGAGCCTCACGGCCGTCGTGGAGCGCCTGGTCGCGGAGTGCGAGGAGGCCACCGCGCCGACGCCCGTCCTCGCCTTTCCCGCCCGTCACGGCCACGTGAACGAGGCCGCCTGACGGGCTTCCAACCGGGTTCGGCCCACCGCCGGGGCTGTCGGCTCCACACGGGAACGACCCCTCCACCCACCCGCCCCGAAGCCGTGATCTTGACTGGCGCGCACCCCGTAGGCTGTCCACACCACGTCCGGGAGGGGCCAAGGGGAGGATGCGCGATATGTATGGCAGGGTGAGGCCGTGGTCAGCTTGACTCAGACGCCTTCCAGCGCCCCCGTCGACATCAACTTCGACGACCCGGCGCTGACGGCCGCCGTGCAACAGGGCCTCGACGAGGTCGAGGCGCGCCTGCGCGAGGCGGTCGACAACGCCGACCCGCTCAT
The DNA here is from genome assembly GCF_014202425.1 of Phytomonospora endophytica. Taxonomy (GTDB): domain Bacteria; phylum Actinomycetota; class Actinomycetes; order Mycobacteriales; family Micromonosporaceae; genus Phytomonospora; species Phytomonospora endophytica. The sequence goes on from NZ_JACHGT010000011.1 coordinate 118,740, forward strand.
CGCCGAGGCCGCCGCGCACCTGATCCTGGCCGGCGGCAAGCGCTTCCGCCCGATGCTGGTCCTGCTCGCCTCGCACTTCGGCGATCCCGCGGCGCCCGGCATCACCGACGCCGCCGCCGTCATGGAGCTGACGCACCTCGCGACGCTCTACCACGACGACGTCATGGACGAGGCGCCCGTCCGCCGGGGCGCGCCGAGCGCGAACTCGCGCTGGGGCAACACCTTTGCGATCCTGACCGGCGACTACCTCTTCGCCCGCGCCTCCGACATCACCGCGTCGCTGGGTGCCGAGGCGGTCCGCAAGCAGGCGGGCACCTTCGCGCGCCTCGTCGCCGGGCAGATCGCCGAGACGGCGGGTCCCCGCGGTGCCGACCCGGTCGAGTTCTACCTGCACGTGCTGGCCGAGAAGACCGGTTCGCTCATCGCGACCTCCGCGCACTTCGGCGCCACCTTCGCCGGGGCGTCGCCCGACGTCGTCGAGGCCCTCTCCGACTTCGGCGAGGTCATCGGGGTGGCCTTTCAGCTCTCCGACGACCTGCTCGACATCGCCTCGGAGTCGAACACCTCGGGCAAGACGCTCGGGACCGATCTGCTCGAAGGCGTGCCGACGCTGCCCGTGCTGTACGCGCTGGCCTCCGACGATCCGGCCGAGACGCGCCTGCGTGAACTCGTCGCCGGCCCCGTCGCCGAGGCCGACCTGCCCGAGGCCCTGGCGCTGCTCCGCGCGTCGAAGGCCATGGCCCAGGCCCGCGCGACGCTGGATTCCTACGGCGCCAAGGCCCGCGCCATCGTCGACAGCCTCCCCGACGTCCCCGCCCGCCGCGCACTCGACGCGGTCTGCGCGTACATGGTGTCGCGCACCGCGTGATGGCCCGCGTACTGCTCACGGGCATGTCGGGAGTGGGGAAGTCGACGGTCCTGGCCGCGCTGGCGGCGCGCGGCCACCGCACCGTCGACGCCGACGGCGACGACTGGTCCCACTGGGGCACCGGACCCGACGGCGAGCCCGATTGGATGTGGCGCGAAGACCGCATGGCCGCGCTGCTGGAGGGGACGCCGGACGTCTTCGTCGCGGGGACGTCGGTGAACCAGGGTGGGTTCTACGACAGGTTCGAGCGGGTGATCCTCCTCAGCGCGCCCGCCGACGTGATGCTGGAGCGCATCGCCGCCCGCACGAACAACCCGTATGGGAAGACGCCCGAGCAGCGCGCCGACATCCTGCGGAACCTCGCCGAGGTCGAACCACTCCTGCGCGGTGGTGCCGACGTCGAGATCGACACGACGCCGCCGGTGGAGGACGTGGTCGCGGCGGTACTGGCGGCGGTGGGGTCTCAGCCGCGCTAGGACGGCTCCCACCGGAACGGTCGCTCAGCCCCCTCGAACCGGCGCCTCGACCCTCCCCGCGACCGCCGCGCGCAGCAGCCGCCGTCCCAGCAGCATCAGCATCGCCGCGGCCAGCATCACGCCCGCCGACATCAGCCACGCCGGGGCGTAGCCGTGCCCGTCGGCGACCCAGCCGAAGGTCAGCGGCCCCAGCATCCCGCCCAGGTATACGCCCGTTTGGGTGACTCCCGTTGCCGCGGCGGGGGCCTGGGGGTGAGTGTGGGAAACGGCGAAGTTGAGGATCCCCGGCCATGCCCAGCCGAGTCCGAAACCGGCCACCGCGCCGAGCGGCAAAGTCCACAGTGAAGTCGCGGAGAGCAGTGCGAGTCCACCGGCCCCGACAACCAGCATGGTCGCGATCAGCGCCATGCCGTCCCCACCTCGTCGATCGGTGAGCCATCCGAAACCGACCCGTGCGCACAGTCCCGCTCCGCTGCCCAACGTGAGGGTGAGTCCGGCGGCGGCGGGCGAGAGGCCGTGCGAGACGGCGGTGTCGGCCAGGAACGGACTCAAGTTGCTCGCCGCGCTCGCCGCGCACGCCGCCGCGAGGCCGATGACGAGCAGGGCCGGGGTGGGCCGGCCCTGCTCCTCCCTCCTCCGCGACCTGGGGACCTCGGCGGTTCCCAGGTCGCGCAAGGGAAGCAGCGCCAGCAGGGCCAGTGTCCCGGCCAGCGCGAAGGCCCAGCGCCAGCCGACGGTCAGCGCGATGAGTGGCACCGACACGCCCGCGAAGAGCGTGCTCGCCGGGATCGCGGCCTGCTTGAGCCCGAACAGCAGTCCCTGCCGCCGCCGGGGGATGTGCCGCGACAGCAGCAGGTTCGACGACAGCTGTCCCGCCGAGTTGGCGGTGGCGCCGACGGCGAGCAGCGCCACCAGACTCCAGTAGTTCCAGGCGATCGCGGCGATCCCGAGCATCGCGCCGGCCGACAGCAGCACGGCGACGCGGCTGACCACGGCGGCGCCGTAGCGCTCCACGAGCCGCCCGGAGGGCGTGCTGACCAGCGCCGACACGGCGAAGTTCGCCGCGACGGCCGCGCCGAGTCCGGTGGCGGTGAAGCCGAGGTCGTCGCTGATCTGCACCGAGAGGCCGCCGACCAGGAACACGGGAATGACCGAGGCGATGGTGACCGTCGTCGCGGCCACTCCCGCCCTGGTGGGGGTGACGGAGGGGGACACGGGGCGAACGTAGTCCCGCCAACCGGGGCGTAGCGGGCGCTGTGGGCCATCTCATGCGCGGCACCGAACGGTCGGAACCACTCCGTTACGTGCCCGGCCGCCCGCTGAGAGCGCGCCAGGGCGCACGGAGAGACGCGAACGCCTCTCGGGTCCGTGGCGGGCCTCGGCACGCCCCTGCGGCCCTTGTGGCCGGTGGCGATCATCCAATTACCCCGAAAAGCCGTCAAGAGCAGTCAATACGGCGTAGAACGGAACCGAAAGGAGCTCGCGATGACCAGTAGCACTAGTACGAGCCGCGCATGGGCCCTCGGGGGCGCCACGTTCGCCGGCTGCATGATGATCATGGTCGGTGTGTGGCAGGTGCTCCTCGGCATCGCCGCGATCGCCAAGGGCGAGTACTTCGTCGTCGACGACGGGTACCTCTACCGCTTCGACACCACCGCCTGGGGCTGGATCCACCTCGTCATCGGCGCGCTCGCGCTGATCGCCGGGTTCTTCGTCTTCACCGGTGCGACGTGGGCCCGCGCGGTCGGCATCGTCCTGGCGGTCCTGTCGGCGACCGTCCAGTTCCTGTGGCTGCCCTACCAGCCACTGTGGGCGATGCTCCTCATCGCCGTCGACGTCTTCGTCATCTGGGCCCTGGCCTCGATGGGAAGCGCGATGCGCCATGAGGCCGGACCGCCCCCGGCCGCCGGCCGCCACCGCGAATGGAGCAACGACCAGCAGGCGTCCTTCGGCTCGATGAACACCCCGGCGCCCGGCGGCGCCGACGAGATGAAGGAGCACATGCGCGAGACCGGCCCGGTCGGCCAGGACCTCCCGCCGACGAGCGGTGGAACCGGCCCGATCCGTTAGGGCACAAGCGAAACGGCGGGGCCGGGGGAGATCACCGGCCCCGCCGTCCTGTGCGCAAGGCCGCGGCGGCGGACCCTTGGTGGGGTGGGCCGCGCCGCCGCGGCGGCTGTGGCGACCGCCGGTGGGGTGCGGTACGCCACGTTGTCGCCTCCCCGGCACCGTCACTCGGTGGAGGCGCGGTTGGACGGTTACGGGGTGGGGGACGCAACCGGCCAGGCATCCGCCGTATTGACTATTGCTTCCGGACACTACGACGGATACCTTCGAAACTGCCTGCAACCGGTAGTTTCCGCAAGGCGTGATTCTTCATATGGTGAAGAGACCACGGAAGTCATGAGGTGGGTGACGTGACTGGGGGGCTCAAGGCTCGAAACGAGGGGAAACCCTCCGACTTCATTCAGAGTGTCTCGCGAGCGCTGCGGATCCTGGAAGTCGTCGGCTCCTCTCGGGGCGGTCTCACGATCAAACAGATCGCCAGACGCGTGCAACTCGCACCGACCACGACGTACCACCTGGTGCGAACACTGACCTACGAGAACTACCTGATCCGTGGCGAGCACGGACTGTTCACCGTGGGTCTGGCCGTCTCCGACCGCTTCCGCGACATGTCGGCGACGATGCGCGGACCGTCCACAGTGCTCGAAGCCCTCCGCCGCCAGGTCGCCGACTCCGGTTACAGCCACTACCTCGCGCGCTTCGTCGACGGCCGCGTCGCCATCACCGAGGTGTCCGAAGGACAGCTGTCCCCGCACACCGAGGATCTCATCATCGGCTTCGACGACGGCGCCCACGCGACCGCGCTCGGCAAGGCCCTCCTCGCGACGCTCACGCCCACAGAACGTCGCGGCTACCTACGCGAATCGGGGATGCGCCGCTACACCTCGCGCACCCTGACGACCCTCGCCGACTTCGAGATTGACCTCAGCCGCCTGTCGACTCAGGGCGTGTTCACCGAGACCGGCCAGTACCGCGAGGGCATCGCCTGCGCCGCCACCCTCGTCAACCGCGAGGCCCCGCTCACCGAGCGCCTCACCGTCGCCTGCGCCATCCCGATGGACGACCTGCCCAAGGCCGCACCCGACCTCCGCGCCCGCCTTCGGGTCACCGCCCGCGAGGTCGGCGCCGCGCTCGCCGCGGCCGAAGACGGCAAGGAACGGCCCTGACGGCTCAGCCCTCCCGCAGCACCCGGAAGAAGGAGCGCACGTCGGCGACCAGCTCCGTCGGCGCCTGAAGCGCCCCGAAATGCCCGCCGGCGTCGATGTCCGCCCAGCGCGTGATCCGGTGCGACAGCTCCGCCAGGCCCCGCAGCGCCCGGTCACCGCGGAAGTTCGCCACGCCCGTCGGCACCCCCGACGAGGGCCTGCGCTCGCCCCAGACCTCGCCGGCGGCCTCGCGGTAGAGGCGCGCGGCCGAGCCGGCCGTCCCGGTGAGCCAGAAGGCGGTGACGTCGGTGAGGATCGCGTCGCGCGCGACGGGCGTCTGCCAGGAGGAGCCCGGATCCCAGTCGGCGAACCATTCCAGGTTCCACGCCAGCTGCCCGACCGGTGAGTCGTTGAGCGCGTAGGCGAGCGTCTGCGGACGGGTGCTCATCTGCACGGCGTAGCCGGAGTGGCCGCGCCACCAGGCGGCGTTGTCCTCGGCCTGCTCGCGTTCGTCGGCGGTGAGTTTCTCCAGTTCCGCGGCGTCGAAGGGGGCGGAGGAGTCGGCGAGGGCGTTGACGTGCACGCCGACGACGTCGCCCGGCGCGTGCCTGCCGAGCTCGGCGGAGACGGCGCTGCCGAAGTCGCCGCCCTGCGCGCCGTAACGCCGGTAACCCAGGCCCGCCATCAGTTCCGCCCACGCCCGTGCCGTGCGCACCGAACCCCAGCCGGGCTCGCCCGTCGGTCCGGAGAACGCGAAACCGGGCAGGGAGGGCGCGACGACGTGGAAGGCGTCGGCGGGGTCGCCGCCGTGGCCGCGCGGGTCGGTCAGCGGGCCGATGATCGCCAGGAAGTCGAAGACGGTGCTCGGCCAGCCGTGCGTGATGACCAGCGGCAGCGCGTCGGGCTCGGGGGACTCGACGTGCAGGTAGTGCAGGTGCTGGCCGTCGATGACGGTCGTGAACTGCGGATGCGCGTTGAGCCGCGCCTCCTGCGCGCGCCAGTCGAAGCCGTCGGCCCAGTACGCGGCGAGTTCGGCGAGGTGGCCCTCCTCGACGCCCTGGGACCAGCCCGCGCCCGGCATCTGCCCGGGCCAGCGGGTCGCCGCGACGCGTTCGCGGAGGAACGCGAGCTCGGCTTCGGGGACGTCGACGCGGAAGGGGCGTGGTGTGTCCATGACAGGGATATACCCATCCGGGCCGCGAGCACGCGAAGCGCGGTCGCGTAGGTTAGCCTCGCCTATATTGAGGGTTCGCGACCCGTTCTACCTGGGCGTCTTGCCGGAAAGCTCGAAAGGCCTCCACGCTCGTTAACCTCCCGGACACCTTCGGTCCCCCGCAGCTTCGGCCCCGGCCCTTAACGTCGCGGCCATCACGACCACCCTCTGCGAGGAGCCAGCTGTGACCGTCCCTCAACGTCGTCGTCTGCTTCCCTTGTTCACCAAGGACGTCAGGCACGCCAACCGTAGTTCGATGACGTGCCGGTTCCGTTGCGGTAACGCCTGTGACCACCCGGTGCCCAACGAGTCGGACAACGAGTACTTCGGTGACATCGTCAACGAGGCGGTCGCCTCCCGCCGCGGTGTGCTGCGCGCGGGCGCGGTCGGCGCGATCGCCATCGGCGCGGGCGTGGCCGGTGTGGCCGGAGCGACGCCCGCCATGGCCGCCGAGGGTGCCGAGGGCTTCGAGCCGCTGCTCGCGCAGGGTGCCTCCTACGGCAAGCACGATGGGGTCCTCGCGTTCCGTGCGATCCCGCCGAACACCCTCGACAAGGTCATCGTGCCCAACGGTTACGACTCGGCCGTCGTCATCGAGTGGGGCGACAAGGTCACCGCCGACGCGCCCGAGTTCGACATCGACGACCAGAGCGCCTGGGCCCAGCGACGCCAGTTCGGTTACAACAACGACTTCGTCGGCGTCCTGCCCTACGGGCGCGACCGCGACCGCGCGATCCTGGTCGCCAATCACGAGTACACCAACGAAATCCTGATGTTCCGCTCCTACCTCGGCGGCGACGCCGCACCGCTGGAGCAGATCGAGATCGCGATGGCCGCGCACGGCCTGTCCGTGGTCGCCCTCCGCCGGATCGACGAGACCGGCCAGTGGCGTGCCGACAGCCGCAACCGCCGCGGCAACCGCCGCATCCACGTCGGCACCAAGTTCGAGTTCACCGGTCCCGCCGTCGGCAGCGCCCTGCTCAAGACGGCCGCCGACTCGCGCGGCAGGAACCCCTACGGCACGCTCAACAACTGCGCCGGCGGCGTCACGCCGTGGGGCACCGTGCTGTCGGGCGAGGAGAACTTCAACCAGTACTTCACCGGCGGTGACGGCGTTCCGGCCGCCGACAAGCCCGCCCTGGCGCGCTACGGCATCGACACCACCAAGCACCACGCCGCCGACAACCGGCGCTTCGACCGCGTCGAGGCGCGCTTCGACCTCACCAAGCACCCGCACGAGGCCAACCGCTTCGGCTGGATCGTCGAGGTCGACCCCTACGACCCGCACTCGACGCCGAAGAAGCACACCGCGCTGGGCCGCTTCAAGCACGAGGGCGCCAACGCGATCCTCGCCGACGACGGCCGTGCCGTGGTCTACATGGGCGACGACGAGCGTTTCGACTACATGTACAAGTTCGTCTCCGACCGCAGGTTCAAGCCCGGTGACAGCCGCAAGGCGCGCGAGAACAACCTGCGCCTGCTGGAGAGCGGGACGCTGTACGTCGCGAAACTGGAGTACACCAGTGCCGGCGAGATCGACGGCTCCGGCAGGCTCCCGTCGGACGGGCAGTTCAACGGCACCGGCCGCTGGATCCCGATCGTGCGCGGCTCCGAGTCGCTCGTGCCCGGCATGACCGTCGACCAGGTCCTGGTGCACACGCGCCTGGCGGGCGACGCCGTCGGCGCGACCAAGATGGACCGTCCCGAGGACGTCCAGCCCAACCCGGCGACCGGCAAGATCTACGCCGCGCTGACCAACAACACCGACCGCGGCAAGCCCGGCAAGCCCGGCGCCGACGAGGCCAACCCGCGCAACCTCAACAAGCACGGCCAGATCTTCGAGATCACCGAGGACAATGGGAACCAGGCCTCGGAGACGTTCACCTGGGACGTGCCGATCGTGTGCGGCGACCCGGCCGACCCGGCGACGTTCTTCGCCGGCTTCGACAAGACGAAGGTCTCGCCGATCTCGTGCCCCGACAACGTCGCCTTCGACGCCTCGGGCAAGAACCTGTGGATCTCCACCGACGGCAACGCGCTCGGCACCAACGACGGGTTGTTCGCCGTGCCGCTGACCGGGCCCGAGCGCGGGTTCGTGCGGCAGTTCCTGTCGGTGCCCTTCGGCGCCGAGACCTGCGGGCCCTTCGTGCACGACGACAACAAGACCGTTTTCGTGGCCGTCCAGCACCCCGGGGAGGTCACCGGGGCCACGCTGGACAACCCTGCCTCGACCTGGCCGAACGGGGACTACGCCAAGCCCGGCGTGGTCTGCTCGTGGCGCCTCGACGGGCGCGACGTCGGCCGGTGATCCGGCCGTAAGGAACACCACTGCCATGGTGCCTCGGCGCCCCGGGTTTCACGCCCGGGGCGCCCTCGTCATTCGCGAATCTCGACGATCCGGACGCCACCGTAGGTCGTGTACGACGTCACCGGCGCGGTGATCTTCAGGCCCGGGTTCTCCTCGTACGCCTCGCGAAGCGCCTCGAAGGCGCCGCCCGCCGAGCCGAGGTCGGCGACGCGGTCGAGGAGGGCGAGGGAGGCGTCGTCGGGTTCGGTTTCGAGCTCGGCGAGGCCCCAGACGTCCCAGGGGAGGACCTCGACCTTGTTGAGGGCGGCGAGGTCGCGGACGACGTTGCCGCGGAGCATGGACAGGCCCGTGAGGTCGAGGACGTCGGGGATGCGCACGCCGAAGTTCGCGGGGTCGTCCTTGCCCTCACGGCACAGACGCCAGGCGTCGCCCGCGACGAGGAAGCGGTCGCGGGGGACGTCCATGGGGTCGAAGTCGGGGTCGTAGCCGCCGAACTCGGGGTCGGCGAGGGTCCAGCCCTTGCCGGGGCGCCAGTACTCGGTGACCCAGTGGTCGCCGCGGAATTCGGGGCCGCCCTCGCCGTAGGTCATGAAGCCGCAGCGCAGCCGCGCCGGGATCCCGTTGTGCCGCAACGCCGCCGCGAAGAGAAGCGCGAAGTCACGACACGTCCCGGCCAGCCGCGCCTCCGGCCGCCGCTCGGCGATGAGGTCGAGGGGGGCTTCGCCGTCGCCGGGGCCGTCGTGGCCGTCGTGGCCGTCGTCGCCGGACAGGCCGCGCAGGACGGTGAGGAAGCCGGAGACGTAGCGCGTCTCGGCCTCGTTGCGGCGGTCGTCGGGCAGCGTGAAGCCGTAGCGGGCACAGCCCTCGCGGTGGACGACCAGGTTGCGCACCGACGCCGCCAGCTCCGCGGGGGAGCCGACAAGCGAGTTGAGGGCCGCCCAGCCCTCACCGCCGGGGTCGGTGGCGACGCTGTGAGTGCCGTAGAAGCCCGCTTCGGGCCGGCTCAGCACATGCATCTCGGGGACCTCCTCATCGCAGGGCTTGCGCGTGGGAGGGAACCTACCGCGTGGGGGTGTCGTGAGGGCGTGGGGGCAGGAGGGGGTGGGTGTGGGTGGGCGAGGTGGCACGGCGGTGCGTGGCGATGCGGGGCGCCGTGGTGCGAGGCCGGGCGGGGCCGACGCTGTTGGGGGAGCCGCCTCAGTCCCGTCCGTGCCAGGACGAGGCCGGGGGCGGCCCGGCGGATCGACCTGGACCCACGTGGAGCGAGCGGGCCTTCCGGTGCTTGCGGGGGAGGTGCTCTCACTGCAGCCCGTAGGGCGGAGGCGGTCGGCGGTCGGCGCCGGATGCTCGCCGTGAGCCGGGTGCCCCTCGCAGGCCAGGACCTGCCCTGCGGCGAAGATGCGCCCTGCCCTCCTGGTGATTGCGCATCCCCGGATCCCACCCGCGTGCGGAGAAGACTTCGAAACCAAAGGCCGTGGCGTCGATGGCGTCGGTTCCTAGCTCGCGTGCGCGGAGGTTCAGCGGGGGAGCCAGACCTCGCCGATGCCCAACGGCCCATCTCCGCACGCGGAGAAAACATCGCCACTGACGCCGCCGTTCACGGCCTGCGCGGTTCAACCCCGCGCATGCGAGGAAGGCCGGATAGTCGAGAGCCGCAGCCTCCTCGCGTGCTGCTCATCCTGGTGCATGCCGGGAAGACGGCGAGACCTCGGCGAGGATCTCGGCGGCTTCTGCCCCATCCGAGGGCGAGTGGGGAAGACAGGTTGCCCGAGATCCGGGCCGTCCAGTCCGTTTGCTCACTCTGGAGCGTCGGGGAGGAGCTGCAATGCAGGTCGATGCCGCGCGGAGCGGCGCTCAGCGTGGCGCGGGTGGGAGAGGCGCCGGCACCTACACCCACGTCGCCTACAACCGCTCACCCCGGCGCGGGTGGGACAGGCGCCGCCAGCGCCGCGTCGACTTGGCGGCCACGCCGTGCGCCATGGCGCGTGTGGGAGAGGCCTGTCGCGTGAGCCGGGCTCGGCCTGTTGAACGCGCTCACCCCGGCGTGTGGGAGTGACGCGGCGCCACGTTCGGGAGCCTCCCGGAGGGGCCGCTCACTCCGGCGTGTGTGGGAGAGGCGCCGCGAGCGCCGCGTCGACTTGGCGGCCACGCCGCTCACCCCGGCGCTGGGGGAGAGGCTCACAGCACGTTGCTGCGCCTGCTCGCGTGCCACGCTCACCCCGGCGTGCGGGAGAGTCGGGAGCTGCGCTCGGCGCGTGCTGGCCAAACGCCCGCGCACCCCGGCGCTTGTGGGAGGGGCCTGAAAGCGCTCGATAGCGAAAGGCCGCGCTTCCGCGCACCCCGGCGCTTGTGGGAGAGGCACTTCCTAACCTGCCGCTCCAACGAGGCGCGTGCGGGCGGGCTTCACACTCGGACCCGTGCGGGAGGGCGCGTTCCCACCTTGGCTGCTTCCGCATGCGGGGTTTCGCGGACGTCGAGAAGGTTTCCGCCGCGCCGCGACGCCGGGCCGCATGGCGGGATGATCTGCCGCTAGCCGCTAGCCGCTAGCCGCTAGCCGCTAGCCGCTAGCCGTGAGCCGTGAGCCGTGAGCCGTGAGCCGTGAGCCGTGAGCCGTGAGCCGTGAGCCGTGAGCCGTGAGCCGTGAGCCGTGAGCCGTGAGCCGTGAGCCG
>NZ_JACHGT010000011.1:129583-129797 GCF_014202425.1 Phytomonospora endophytica
CGTGATGTCCGGAGGGGCCGTGCCTGCTTATATACGGGTCACTCCAAACGCCCCCGATACGAGGATCGCGCGCGGGTATGACATTTCGGTAGGTCGGCGGCGATGCTTCGTCGCGTGGGCGTGGGCGTGGGCGTGGGCGTGGGCGTGGGCGTGGGCGTGGGCGTGGGCGTGGGCGTGGGCGTGGGCGTGGGCGTGGGCGTGGGCGTGGGCGTGG
>NZ_JACHGT010000011.1:129895-214413 GCF_014202425.1 Phytomonospora endophytica
GCGGGTGGCGGGTGGCGGGTGGCGGGTGGCGGGTGGCGGGTGGCGGGTGGCGGGTGGCGGGTGGCGGGTGGCGGGTGGCGGGTGGCGGGTGGCGGGTGGCGGGGACTCACCGGAGCAGAGGCTGCGTGGTGTCGGGCGGCAGAGGCCGCGAGAGTCCGAGTCGCCCATGGTGCGAGGGCCACGAGTGCGTGTCTGTGGCGTCCTTGAGTCCGCAAGCCCGCCCATCCGTGAGCTGGCCGAGCCGTGAGCCCGCGAGTCCGTGAGCCCGTGAGCCCGTGAGTCGGTCATGCCGCGAGTTTGTGAGCCGGGCGGTCACAAGTCCGTCAGCCCGTGCGTCCGTGCGTCCGTGCGTCGGCGAGTCGGCGAGTCGGCCATGCTGCGAGTTTGTGAGCCGGGCGGTCACAAGTCCGTCAGCCTGCGAGTCCGTGCGCCCGCAAGCCCGCAAGCCCGCAAGCCCGCAAGCCCGCAAGCCCGCAAGCCCGCAAGCCCGCAAGCCCGCAAGCCCCCAAGCCCCCAAGCCCCCAAGCCCCCAGCCCGCCCGGCGGGGGGTGCGGCGGGCGGGCTGGGGAGGGGAGGGGCTGTCGGGCTGGTGTGAGTGGGTGGGTGGCTTGGTGAGCGGGGCTGGCGGCCCGGGGCGTCGTCGTGTCCTCGGGCGTCGTGGTCTCAGCGGGTGTCGCGGCGGAGGGAGAGGGTTGCCGGGATGAGGGCGGCGAGGGTGTAGGCGGCCATGACGGCCGCGGCGCCGGCCGGGGAGAGGAGTAGTCCGGGCATGCCGTCGGCGCCGTACTTCGCCGCCAGGTCCACGCCGGCGAGTTGGGGGTCGAGGCGGGTGAGGAGGACGGCACCGATGCGGTTGTCCCAGGGAGACGGCAAATTCATCGCGACGATCGGCAGGACGTACCAGAGCGCCACGACCGCCGCGATGGCGCCGGCCGAGGAGCGCAGCGCCGTCCCCAGACCGAGACCGATGAGCGCGAACATGAGCGTCGACGGCCCCGCCGTGAGGAGTGCGGTGAGGTCGACCGGCTGATCGTAGAAGCGGATCGGGCGCTCGCCGATGATGGCGTCGCAGACGGCGTAGGTCAGCAGCGACGTCGCCGTCCCGACGACGAGGGCGCAGACGCCCAGAACGATCGCCTTGGCCGCCAGCACCTTTCCCCGTGCCGGGGTCGCGGCGAAGGTCGAGCGGATCAGTCCCGTCCGGTACTCGCCGGTCATGGCGAGGATCCCCAGAACGGCGAAGCACAGCTGGTTGACCGACAGCGTCAGCTCCTCCACCGAGGAGATCGAGAGGTGCTCGCGGTCGGCGGGGGACATCTTGTCCCACATCGAGGCCACGTACCAGGTGAGGGCGGCGCCCCCGGCGATGCTCGCGGCGATGACGGCCGCGACGATCCGGGTCGACCGCACCGAGTGGAGCTTGAGCCACTCGGCGGAGATGAGTCCGGTCATCGCACGTCCCGGCGGGTGATCGCGAGGTAGGCGGCGCCGAGGGAGGCGACGACGTAACCGGCGGCCATGGCCCAGGCGCCCGGCACGGAGAGCACGGTGTGCGGGACCGGGTCACCGGCCGGGCCGTCCACGATTCTGGGCGGCACCCCGGCGAGTTGGTCGGGGAGGCTGACCGGCAGCGCCGAGTAGATCCAGTGGCTAAACGGCTCCGGCAGGAACATCACCACCATCTGCCCGATGAACAGCAGCACGACCAGGATCGCGATCGCGCCCGTCGCCGAGCGCAGCAGCGCGCCCAGACCGAGCCCGAGCAGCGCGACCACGACCACCGAGCCGGCGAGCGCGGCGAGGTGCGGCAGCTGCTCACCGAAACCCGGCTCGTAGGCCGGCATCCGGTCGCCGACGACGGCCTCGCTGAAGGCGTAGGACATGAACATCACCGCGGAGGCCATGACCGCGGTGCCCGCCGCGACGACGGCCGCCTTCGCGACCAGCACGATGGGACGTCTGGGCACGACCGCGAAGGTCGAGCGGATCAGGCCCGTCGCGTACTCCGAGGTGAAGGTGAGGACCCCGACGATCCCGCCGAGGAGCTGCACGAACTGCAGGATCGTCTCCTCGGTCGTCCCACCGCCGGAGTTCTCGGCACGGGTCTGCGCCGAGAGGTTCTCCCAGGCGGTGACCCGCGCGAGGCTCAGCAGCGCGGCCCCGCCGATCAGGAGCACGGCCACCCCGAACAGGTAGTGCGTCGACCGCACCGACCGCAGTTTCAGCCATTCGGCCGACAGGACGCCGGTCATGACGCCACCGCCTTGTAGCCGGCGCTCTTGTGTTCAACACTGTCGGCGGTGAGTCGCATGTAGGCCTCTTCGAGGCTCGCTCCGCGCGGGGTCACCTCGTGCAGCGGGATCCCCTTGGCGGCGGCCAGGTCGCCGATCGACGGGACGTCGAGGCCCTGCACCGAAAGTCCGCCGCCCTCGGGCGTGACCGTCGCTCCCGCCGAGCTCAGGGCTGCCGCCAGCTCCTCGCCACGGGGGCTGCGGACGAGCACGCCCCGCTGGAAACGCTTGGTGAGTTCGCCGACGGTGGCGTCCTCGATCAGCTTCCCGCGGCCGATGATGACCAGGCGGTCGGCGGTCAACTGCATCTCACTCATCAGGTGACTCGACACCAGGACCGTGCGGCCGTCCCCGGCCAGGCCGCGCATGAGCTCGCGGATCCAGCGCACGCCTTCCGGGTCGAGGCCGTTGACCGGTTCGTCGAACATCAGCACCGCCGGGTCCCCGAGCAGGGCCGCGGCGATCCCGAGCCGCTGCTTCATGCCCAGGGAGAATGCGCCGACCTTCTTTCTGGCGACCCCGGCGAGACCGACGCGCTCCATCACCGACACCACCGCCGAGGTCCCGATCCGGTTCGTGCGGGCCAGGGCGCGCAGGTGGTTCAGCGCGCTGCGGCCCGGGTGGACCGAGGAGGCGTCGAGCAGGGCACCGACGACGCGCATCGGCTGCCTGATCTCGATGTACGGCCGACCGTCGACGAGGGCACGGCCCGAATCCGGTGCGTCGAGGCCGAGGATCGCGCGCATGGTCGTCGACTTGCCGGCGCCGTTCGGCCCGAGGAAGCCGGTCACCAGGCCCGGCTTCACCTGGAAGGACAGACCGTCGACGGCGAGGGTCCGGCCGTAGCGTTTGGTCAGTTCGATGACTTCGATCATGTGTCAAGCCTGGGCTTCGCGGCGCTCTTCCACATCGGTCCAGGAACCGCACTCGCGGACTCGACCCGGGTATAGGTCGAAGCCCCGGAAGCGGGCCGTCTCATCCCCGGGTATGACGTCCCCTGGTCCAAGGCGACGGCTGACCAGTGGCGTTACCGTCGGGTGCGTGGTCATCGAAGAGGAGATCCGCCCGCTGTTCAGCCGACGGCTCAGCCGGGCGCAGCTGATCGCCGTCGACGTCGGCTTCGCGCTGCTGTACACGCTCGCGCTCGCCGGGCTCAGCTCCTCCGCCGAAGGCACCGACTTCGGTTACGGCGCGCGCCTGGCCGGCGCCGCGGCCATCGCCCTCCCGCTCGCCGTGCGACGCCTGTGGCCGCTGCCGGTCTTCGGTGTCGTGCTCGCCGCGACCATCGGCGCCCTCGCCGCCGGGCTCCTCCGGGAGCCCCTCATCTCCTCGGCCCTGGCCCTCTACATCGTCGCCGTGCGTGAACCCCGGCGCCGCTGGGAACCGGTCTTCGCCATCGGCGTGACCAGCGCTCTCATCATCGTCTGCTCGTCGGGAGTGGGCACCCGTGACTGGTGGGCGGCCGACTTCGGCGTCCTCGTCGTGGGCGCGGCCGTCCTCGGCTCGGCGTGGACGGTCGGCCGGGCGGTCCGTGAACGCCGCGCCTATGCCGAACGCACCCGCGCCCAGATCGCCGGGCAGGCCGCCGCCGAGGAACGGCTGCGCATCGCCAGGGAGCTCCACGACGTCGTCGCCCACAGCATGGGCGTCATCGCCGTCAAGGCGGGCGTCGCCAACCACGTCATCGAGTCCCGCCCGCAGGAGGCGCGCGACGCCCTCCGCGTCATCGAGTCCGCCAGCCGCAGCGCGATGGTCGAGCTCCGGCAGATGCTGGGCGTCCTGCGTCACGCGGCGGAACCCGGTGAGGACGACCCCCTCGCCCCCACGCCCGGACTCGCCGGAATCCCCGGTCTCGCCGAACGCGCGCGACTGGCCGGAGTCGGCGTCGAACTGGACCTCGCCTCGCCGGGCGGGCTGCCCGGAGGCGTCGAACTGGCCGCGTACCGGATAATCCAGGAGGCACTGACCAATGTGGTCAAGCACGCCGCCCCCACGCGCTGCCGGGTCCGTCTCACCGACGACGGCAGGGCGCTGCGCATCGAGGTCGCCGACGAGGGCCCCGGCAGGCGGGTCCTCCCGCCCGGCCCCGGCGGGCACGGGATGCTGGGGATGCGCGAGCGGGTCGCCGTCCACGGCGGTGAGCTCAACGCCGGTCCGCTGCCCGGTGGGGGCTTCCGGGTGGCCGCGACCCTGCCGTACCGATCCGAGGGGGATACGTGACGACGAAAGTCCTGATCGCCGACGACCAGGCGCTGCTGCGCGGCAGTTTCCGGGTACTGGTCGACAGCGCCGAGGACCTTGAGGTGGTCGGCGAGGCCGCGACCGGCGCCGAGGCCGTCGAACTGGCCGCCTCCACCGCCCCCGACGTCGTGCTCATGGACGTCCGGATGCCCGAGATGGACGGCCTGGAGGCCACCCGCCGGATCTGCCCGGCCTCGGACACGCGGGTGCTGATCCTGACCATGTTCAACCTGGACTCCTACGTCTACGAGGCCCTGCGCGCCGGCGCCAGCGGTTTCCTGCTCAAGGACGCCCCGCCCGCCGAACTCCTCAACGCGATCCGCGTCATCGCCGCCGGGGACGCCCTGCTCGCGCCGGCCGTGACCCGGCGCTTGATCGCCGACTTCGCCGCCCAGCCCGGCCCGGACAAGCCCCTCGCGCGGGGCCTCGACGGAGTCACCGAACGCGAACGCGAGGTCCTCGGGCTGGTCGCCAAAGGCCTGTCGAACATCGAGATCGCCAAACATCTCCACGTCAGTCTCCCCACGGTCAAGTCGCACGTCGGACGCCTGCTGATGAAGCTGGCCGCGCGCGACCGCGCGCAGCTGGTCATCGTCGCCTACGAGTCGGGCCTGGTCACCGCAGCGAAGCGGTGACCAGGAAGGGCGGTCAGGCGTCTCTTCGCTTGAGCAGGAACCACCCGGCCGTCAGCGCGACCACGCCGTAGGCGGCGAGCACGGCCCCGGCACCCCACGGGTCGTACACCGCGTTCGGGTCGATGCCGGCGAGTTGGCCGGGCAGCTGGATCGGGAGGGAGGCGAAGACCTTCATCCCGAGCTCGGCGGGCAGGAACTGCGCGACGATCGGCAGCACGAACAGGATCGCGGTGACGGCGACCAGCGCGCCCGCCGTCGCTCGCAGGATCGCGCCGAGGCCGAGACCGAGCAGGGCCATCGCGACCACGGAGGCCGAGTTGGCCAGCAGGCTGGGCATGGCGTCCCCGAGGGACTCCCATGCGCGGATGGGGGCCGGGCGGTCCCCGGTGATGGCCGCGCCGAGGAAGTAGGACCCGAAGGACATGGCGAGCCCGGCCACGGCGGCGACGGCCGCCGCGACGACGGCCTTCGCGGCGAACATCCGCCCGCGCGCCGGAACCGCCGTCAGGCTCGTGCGGATCATGCCGGTGGCGTACTCGGAGGTCATGACCAGCGCGGCCAGCGCCGCCAGGCAGAACTGGGTGACCGGCAGGGCCAGCTGCCCCGGGTCCGCCGAGCCGAAGACGGCCTGGACGTCGGGTGTGGAGGAGTCGTAGTCGGCGGTCATGAGGTAGGCGACGAACCCGCCGACGGCCACCGACAGGACCACCGCCGAGAGGTACATGTACGTCGACCGCACCGACCGCAGCTTCTGCCACTCCGAGGCGATCGTGCGGGTCAGGCCCGAGGTGTTGCGCTCGGCGGCGGGTGCCGCCGGGCGGGTGGCGGTGAGGGTGCTCATGCCGCGCTCCTTTCGGTCTCGCCGCGGGCGTTGATCCTGGTGGCCCGGTACTCGACGGTGTCGTCGGTCAGTTCCATGTAGGCCTCCTCCAAGGAGGCCGTGCGCGGGGTGATCTCGTGCAGGACGACACCGCGCGCGAAGGCGAGCTCGCCGATGGCGGCGGCCTCCATCCCGGTCACCGACAGGGAGCCGTCGGGGGCGGCGGTGGCCGCCGCACCGGCCGCGACCAGGGCCGCCGACAGGGCCTCGGCCTGCGGGGAGCGGACCAGCACGCCTCTCTGGTGGCGCTCGGCCAGCTCGGCCATCGACGCCTCGGTGATGAGTTTCCCGCGGCCGATGATGACCACGTGGTCGGCGGTGAGGGCCATCTCGCTCATGAGGTGGCTGGACACCAGGACCGTGCGGCCCTCGGCGGCCAGGTCGCGCATGAACTCGCGGATCCAGCGGATCCCCTCCGGGTCGAGCCCGTTGACGGGCTCGTCGAACATGAGGACGCCCGGGTCGCCCAGGAGCGTCGCGGCGATGCCCAGGCGCTGCTTCATGCCCAGGGAGAAACCGGCGACGCGCTTGCGGGCCACGCCCGCCAGCCCGACCTGCTCCAGCACGCGCGTGACGCGGGCGCCGCCGATGCCGTTGCTGGTGGCCAGGCACAGCAGGTGGTTGAACGCCGAACGGCCGCCGTGCACGGCGCCGGCGTCGAGCAGTGCACCGACGTGGTGCACCGGGTTGCGCATGGCCGCGTAGGGCTTGCCGTTGACGAGCGCCTGCCCGGAACTCGGCCGGTCGAGGCCGAGGATCGCCCGCATCGTCGTCGACTTCCCGGCGCCGTTCGCACCGAGGAAACCGGTGACCCGACCGGGCTTGACGGTGAAGGAGAGGTTGTCGACGGCCGCTTTGGCGCCGTAACGCTTCGTGAGTTGCCTGACCTCGATCATGTCCTCAACGATCGCGAAAACCCCGCCCGGACGCATCGGACCGTGGCCTGGAATCCCGGTAGGACCCAGGACGGACGATCCGCCCCCGGACCCGGCCCCCCTCGGACCCAGGTATGACATCCACCGGTCCGATGCGCCCACTGATCAGCACCTATACCTTCGAATGGTGACCGATCCCGCGCTCCGCACCCGTCTGACCAGGTGGCCCGCCGCCTGGCACCTCATCGTGATCGACGTGCTCGCCGGGATCGTCATGACCGCCATCTACATCGGCTTCGGCACCGAGTCCGGCGACGCCTCACCCGACTACACCGGCCCCACGTGGGTCTCCGTCATCGTCGCCATGGGCGTCGGCCTGCCCATCGCCGTGCGAAGGAAATGGCCACTGCCCGCCCTGGCCGTCGTCATCGCGTGCTCCTCCCTGGCCACGATCACCGCCATGACACGCGAGCCCTACACCGCGACCATCCTCGTGATGTACATGGTCGCGCTCGCCGAGCCCCGCGCGCGCTCGATCATCGCCCTCGTCACCGTCATCGTCGTGGCCGCCGGGTCGCTCATCTCGACCGTCGGCATCTACGAGACGAGCTGGGAGGACGCCCTCGGCCTCCTGGTCTTCCTGACCGCCGCGCTCATCGCCTCCTGGGTCATCGGGCACGTCACGCGCAGGCTGCGGCTGGCGGAGATGCGCGCCAACGAGGAACGGACGGAGAAGGCCATCGTGGACGAACGCCTCAGGATCGCCCGGGAGATGCACGACGTCGTCGCGCACTCCCTGAGCGTCATCGCCGTCAAGGCCGGGATCGCCAACCACGTCGCCGAGGAACACCCCGGGGCCGCCAGGGACGCGCTGAAGGTCATCGAGACGATCAGCCGCGGCTCCCTCACCGAGATGCGCAGAATGCTCGGGGTCCTGCGCGCCGAGGGCGACGAGGAACTCGACCTCGCGCCCGCGCCCGGGCTCGCCGACATCCCCGCGCTCGCCGAGCGCGCGAGACAGGCGGGCGTCGGCGTCGACCTCGACGTGTCCGGGGTGGACGACCTGCCCGACGGCGTCGCCCTCGCGGTGTACCGGATCGTGCAGGAGGCGCTGACCAACGTCGTCAAGCACGCCGCCCCGGCCGACTCGCACGTGCTCGTCGCCGGGGCCGACGGCGAGGTGCGCGTCGAAGTCGTCGACGACGGTCCCGGGCACCGGACCATGCCCGAACGCTTCAGCGACGAGCCGGGGCACGGGCTGGCCGGCATGCGCGAGCGGGTGATGATGTACGACGGCGTGTTCGAGGCCGGGCGAAGACCCGGTGGTGGGTTCGCGGTCCGCGCGCGGATCCCCTACGCCGTCCGCGACGCGGCCGAAGGTGGGGTGGACACGGCGTGAGCGAGCCGGTGAAGGTGCTGATCGTCGACGACCAGGCGCTGTTGCGCGGCAGTTTCCGGCTGCTCGTGGACACCGCGCCGGACCTGACGGTCGTCGGTGAGGCCGACAACGGGGTGCAGGCGGTCGCGTTGGCCGCCGAGACCTCGCCCGACGTGGTGCTCATGGACGTGCGCATGCCCGAGATGGACGGCATCGAGGCGACCCGCCGTATCACCGCCGCCGGTGGCGACACGCGGGTGCTGATACTGACGACCTTCGACCTCGACGCCTATGTCTACGCCGCCCTGCGCGCCGGGGCGAGCGGGTTCCTGCTGAAGGACACGCCGCCCGGGGAGCTGCTGTCGGCGATCCGTGTCGTCGCGGCGGGGGAGGGACTGCTCGCGCCTTCGGTGACGCGGCGGCTGATCCGCGAGTTCGCCGAGCGCCCGCAGGCGCCTTCGGCCGAACTCTCGGCGGAACTGGCGGGTGTGACCGAACGGGAGCGGGAGGTGCTGACGCTGATCGCGAAAGGGTTGTCGAACACCGACCTCGCGGCTCACCTGCACCTGTCGCAGGCGACGGTGAAGACGCACATCGGGCGGCTGCTGGCCAAGCTCGGGGCGCGGGACAGGGCGCAGCTGGTGATCATCGCGTACGAGTCGGGACTGGTGGGGGTGGGGGAGAGGGGGGAGAAGTAGGGGCTGGATCAGCCCGACGACCCCGCCGACAGCTGGGACACCCGCTGGTACGAGATGCCGAGGATCGCGCCTGCGTCGCGGACGGACACGCCGGCGGCCTTGAGGCGATCGATCGCGTCGCGCATCGCCTGCGCCTCGGCGGCAACGGCGGCCCGCTTTCGATCGCGGGCGGCCTGGAGGGCCTCGATGGCCGTTTCCCCGTGGTCAGGGAGAATCGGGACGAGTTCGACGTCAACGTGCTCCGGGTCGACGTCGAGCATGGACGCGATGGCGTCACGGGCCATCTCCTGAGCCTGCGCCCAGGTGCGGCCTTGGGTGAATACGCCGGGCAGCTCGGGCACGGTGACGGCCCACCAGGCGCCTTCGCGTTCGGCGACCGCTTGGTAGGTGCTCATCGGCAAGCTCCTTCCGCGATCCGGATGATCGCCTTGGCCGTGCGTTCATTGATCTCACGGTGGCGCGGGATCGTGAACTGGACGGTACCGAGTCGGACGACGTCATGGCTCGCACCGTGCCGCACCAGGACGAGCTCGGCCCCGTGCGACTTCGCGATCTTTCGGAGAGTTCGGATGAGTTTGTCCAATTTCATGACGCATGTCTATCCTACACGAACAATCATCGTCTAGTCAGGGTGAACATCCTCTATCTCCTTCCCTCCCCCTCCAGCTCCACCCGCAACACCAGCCCGCCTCCGTCGCGCGCCTCCACCTCGATCCGCCCGTCGTGCGCTCGCACGACCGCGTCCACGATGGACAGTCCCAGCCCCACGCCCCTCGCCGACTCCACGCGGTCGTTGCCCTCGCCTCGCCGGAACGGCTGGAACAGCGCCGGGATCTCGTAGGCCGGGACGTGCGGGCCGGTGTTCGTCACGGTCAGCACCGCCTTCCCGTCCTCCGAGGTGGTGGCGACGTCGATGGTGCCGCCTTTGGTGTTGTGCCGGATGCCGTTGGCGATCAGGTTCTGCACGAGCCTCTCCAGCAGCATGGCGTCGCCGGAGGTGAACGCGGGCGAGGCGTCCACCGACACCGTCACGCCGGCGTCCACGGCTTCGCCGGTGAGTTGGCCGGCGACGTGGGCGACGACGTCGGCGAGGTCGACCGGCGCGGGTCTCGGGACGGGGTTCTCCGAGGCGGCGAGGGTCAGCAGCCCGTCGATGAGCCGCTCGTGGCGCACGTTGACCGCCAGCAGGTTGGCCGTCAGGTCCCCGACGCGCCCGTCGGGGTCGGGCCGGGCGGCGGCGACCTCCAGCAGCGTCCGGTTGATGGCCAGCGGCGTGCGCAGTTCGTGGGATGCGTTGGCCACGAAGCGCCGCTGCCCGTCGAAGGACCTGTCGAGCCGTTCCAGCATCTCGTCGAAGGTGTCGGCGAGCCGTTTCAGCTCGTCGCCGGGCCCGGCGAGGTTGATCCTCTCGTGCAGGTTGCGGTCGGCGACGCGCCGGGCGGTCTCGGTGATCGCCTCGATCGGCCGGAGCACGCGTCCCGCCATCAGCCACCCGAAACCCACGGCGAACACGCCGACGAGGACCAGCGCGACGGCCGACCACACCAGCAGCGACTCCAGCGTCGCCGCGCGGGTCGCGTCCTGCCTTTCGATGAGGCTGTTGACCAGGGCGATCACCGTGTCCTTGTCCGGCGGGAGCTGAGCACCGCTCATGCTGCCGAGTTCGGCGGCGTCGGTGCGGGTCAGTCCCGTCGCGTACAGCCGCTCGCGGACGAGGAAGTAGACGACGGCGATCAGCACGCTCCCCGCCAGCAGGAAGGCGCCCCCGTAGAGCACGGTCAGCCGTGTGCGCAGTTTCATCGGATCACGTACCCCACTCCCGCGAGGGTCTCGATGACGGGCGGGTCGGCGAGTTTGCGCCGCAGCGTCATCATCGTGACCCGCACGACGTTCGTGGCCGGGTCGATGTGCTCGTCCCAGACCTTCTCCAGCAGCCGCTCGGCGGACACGACGGCCCCGTCGGCGCGCATCAGCTCGGCGAGCACGCCGAACTCCTTGTTCGACAGCGGCACGTACCGCCCGTCGCGGAACACCTGGCGCCGGACGCTGTCGAGGGAGATCCCGGCCCTTTCCAGCACCGGCGGCGCGGCCGGTGCCGAGCGGCGGGCCAGCGCGCGGACGCGGGCGGTGAGTTCGGCGAAGGCGAAGGGCTTGCCGAGGTAGTCGTCGGCGCCGATCGACAGGCCGTGCACGCGGTCGGCGACGCCGGTGGCGGCCGTCAGCATGAGCACGCGTGTGGTGCGCCCGCCTTCGGCGACGCGCCGGCACAGTTCGTCGCCGCCCATGCCGGGCAGGTCGCGGTCGAGGACGGCCACGTCGTAGTCGTAGACGGCCAGCCTGGTCCGCGCGGAGTTCCCGTCGTAGCAGACGTCGACGGCCATCGCCTCGGCCCGCAGGCCCTCGGCGATGGCGTCGGCGAGCATCCGTTCGTCCTCGACCACCAGTACGCGCATGCCGTCGAGTCTCCCCGCCGGGGCATAAGACCGGCGTAAGGATCGGCGTTGACGCCCACCACATGGCCCGCGGACTTCACTTCACCGCACACGTGAAGGAGGTCTCACGATGAGACGAGCGATCTGGGCCGCCGCGGCGGCGGCCGCCGCGGTACTGCTGCTGTCGGCCTGCGGGCCGGGTGACGGCGAGGACGTCGCCACGGCGGGCGGGGATCCCGCCTCGGGCGCCTCGGCGCCGGCGGAGCTCTCCGAGGAGGAGATGCTGCAGTTGTTCGTCGGCTGCATGCGCGAGCAGGGCGTCGACATGCCCGACCCGGGCCCCGGTGGGGACCTGACCGGGCTGCGCGACTACTTCCTGGACAACCCGGAGGCCGTCGACGCCTGCCGCGACAAGCTCCCGACCGGTG
Source organism: Phytomonospora endophytica (assembly GCF_014202425.1). Lineage (GTDB taxonomy): Bacteria > Actinomycetota > Actinomycetes > Mycobacteriales > Micromonosporaceae > Phytomonospora > Phytomonospora endophytica. The sequence goes on from NZ_JACHGT010000011.1 coordinate 141,754, forward strand.
ACCAGCCGACCGAGCTGGACCCGGCCGACCAGGAGGCGATGATGGAGTTCGTGGCGTGCATGCGCGACAACGGCGTCGACATGCCCGACCCGGACCCGAACGGCAAGCCGCAGTTCGACCCGAAGCTGCTCGACGACCCGGATTTCAAGACGGCCATGAACGCCTGCCAGGACCTGCTGTCCGGATTGCGGGGCGAGTGATGAGGGGACGGATCTGGGCCGCCGGGGGCGCGGCCGTGGTCGTCGTGGCCGGCGCGGTCGTGGTCGCCCTCGGTGCCTTCGGCGGGGACGGGGAGGCGGCCTCCACCGACCTGCCGCCGGGTACGACGGAGGTCCGCCGCCAGGACCTGACGCGCACCGAGCGCGTCGACGGGACCTTGACCTACGGCGAGGCGACGCCGCTGTCGGGGAGCCTGCCGGGGACGGTGACGTGGCTGCCGGCGGCGGGCGCGACCGTCCGGCGCGGCAAGGCTCTGTACAAAGTGGACGACGATGCGGTGGTCGTCATGTACGGCCTGCTTCCCTTGTGGCGTGAGCTCTCTCCGGGGACGAGCGGGCCGGACGTGCGGCAGCTGGAGGAGAACCTGGAGGCCTTGGGATATACCGGTCTCACCGTCGACTCCGACTACACCGGCGCCACCGCCGACGCCGTCCGCGCCTGGCAGGACGACGCCGGGCTGCCCGAGACCGGGACGGTCGCGCCCGGCCGGGTCGTGTTCGCCGACGGCGCCGCGCGCGTCGCCGAACTGTCGGTCGCGGTCGGCGGGCCCGCCTCGGGGCCGGTGCTCACCTACACCGGCGGGAAGCGGGAGGTGCGCGTCGACCTCGACGTGGCCGATCAGGATCTGGTGAAGAAGGGACTCGGCGTCGCGGTGACGTTGCCCGACGGGTCCACTGTGGATGCCGAAGTCGCACGGATCGGGACGGCGGTGCAGTCCGGAGAGGCCGCGACCGGCGGCGAGGACGGTGCCGACACCATCGAGGTCAACGTGTCCATAAAGGACCAGAAGGCGCTCGGGTCGCTCGACTCGGCACCGGTCACCGTCGAGCTGACCGCCGAGACCAGAGAAGACGTGCTCGTCGTCCCGGTCGAGGCGCTGCTCGCCTTGCGGGAAGGCGGATACGGCCTGCAACTCGTGGAGGGCGGCTCCACCCGGATCGTCGCGGTCACGGCCGGGATGTTCGCCTCCGGCCTGGTCGAGGTCAGTGGCGAGGGCCTCGCCGAAGGCGTGCTCGTGGGGCTGCCGTCATGAGCCTGGTCGTTCTGGAGGGCGTCACCAAGAGCTACCCGGGTGACGTCGTCGCCCTTGACGACGTCTCGCTGTCCATCGGCCGCGGCGAGCTCGTCGCGATCGCCGGCCCGTCCGGTTCGGGGAAGTCGACGCTGCTGCACCTCGCGGGGACGCTCGATCGTCCGACGGTGGGGACGGTCACCGTCGCCGGACGCGACATCGCTTCCCTCGGCGACCGGGAACTGTCGCGGTTGCGGGCGGCCGAGCTGGGCTTCGTGTTCCAGCAGTTTCATCTGGCGGCGGGGGTCTCGGCGGTGGACAACGTCGCCGACGGGCTGCTGTACGCCGATGTCGCCCGACCCGAGCGGCGCCGGCGTGCGTCCCTCGCGCTGGAGCGGGTCGGACTCGGCCACCGGACCGGCCACCGTCCACATGAGATGTCGGGCGGGGAACGGCAGCGGGTGGCGATCGCCCGCGCGATCGTCGGCGGACCGTCGCTGCTGCTGGCCGACGAACCGACCGGCAACCTCGACTCGGCCTCGGGGGTGATCGTCATGGACCTGTTGCGGGACCTGCATTCCGGCGGGACCACGGTCGTGGTCATCACCCACGACCGGGACATCGCCGCGGCCCTGCCGCGCCGGATCGAGATGCGCGACGGGAAGGTGGTCGGCGATGCGCTGGGCTGACGCGTTCCGGGTCGGCGCGCACGGACTGCGGGCGCGGCCGCTGCGGGCGGTGCTGTCGGCGGTGGGCATCGCGATCGGGATCGCCGCGATGGTCTCCGTGGTCGGCATCTCGGCGTCGAGCCGGGAACTGCTCGACCAGAAGCTGGACCGCCTCGGCACCAACCTGCTCACCGTCGCGCCCGGCCAGTCCCTGTTCGGCGACGCATCGCAGCTGCCGCTGTCGGCCGAGACGATGATCGGCGCGATCGGGCCGGTCGAGTCACTGTCGGCGACGGGGATGCTCACCGAGGCGGCCGTCTACCGCAACGACCGCGTCGATCCCGGGCGCACCAACAGCATCGGCGTGCGCGCGGCCCGGCTCAACCTGCTCGACGTCGTCGGCGGCACCATCCACAGTGGACGATGGCTGGACCCGGCGAGCGAGGCCTATCCGACGGTCGTGCTCGGCGCGCGCACCGCCGAACGCCTCGGGATCGCCGCCGCCGACCCGGATCTCCAGGTCTGGCTCGGCGGACAATGGTTCACCGTCATCGGGATCCTCGACGAGATCGAGCTCGCCCCGGAACTCGACACCTCGGCACTCGTCGGCTGGCCCGCCGCACAGTCCTATCTGGACTTCGACGCGCACGCCACCACCGTCTACACCCGCGCCGCCGAGACCGCCGTCGACGACGTCCGCGCCGTCCTCGGCGCCACGGCCCACCCCGAACACCCCGACGAGGTCGACGTTTCGCGGCCCTCCGACGCGCTCGCGGCCAAGAACGCCACCGACGAGGCCTTCACCGGGCTGCTGCTCGGCCTCGGCGCGGTGGCCCTGGTCGTCGGGGGTGTCGGCGTGGCCAACACGATGGTCATCTCGGTGCTGGAAAGACGCGGCGAGATCGGCCTGCGCCGGTCGATTGGCGCCACCCGGGGCGACGTGCGCGTCCAGTTCCTCATGGAGTCGGCGCTCCTGTCACTGCTCGGAGGCGCCGGCGGCGTCGCGCTCGGCGCCGCCGTCACCGCCGCCTACGCGCTGAGCAAGGACTGGCCCGTCGCCGTCCCCGCGTGGGTGCTCGCCGGCGGCTTCGCCGCGACCGTCCTCATCGGCGCCGTCGCCGGCTGGTACCCGGCCGCCAAGGCCGCCCGGCTCTCACCGACCGAGGCGCTCGCCGTGCCCTGACATGGCATCCGTCACCCGGTCTCCTGGCGGCGCCGAAGCTGCCAGGAGACCGACCCGGCGGTGCCGGGCTTACCCAGAGGTATGGACTTACCGAACGTAAGGTTCCAGCCTATGGTCACCACATGTCCGAGATTCACGTGGAGATCTGGTCCGACCTGCTGTGCCCCTGGTGCTTCATCGGCAAACGCCGCTTCGAGGCCGCGCTCGCCGCCTTCGAGCACCGCGACGACGTCCGCGTCACCTGGCGCAGCTTCGAACTCGACCCCGGCCGCGGCACCGGCCCCGAACTCAACATCCCCCAGCACATCAGCCGCGACCTCGGCCTCCCGCAACCGGAGGCCGACCGCGTCGCCGACAAGGTCACCCGGCTCGCCGCCGAGGTCGGGCTCACCTACCGGCTCGAACGGGCACGACCCGTCAACAGCTTCGACGCCCACCGCCTCATGCACCACGGCGAAGCCGAAGGACTCGGCGAACCACTCCGCGAACGCCTCATGACCGCCTACACCGCCGAAGGCGCCGACCTCTCCGACCACGAACTGCTCGCCGCACTCGCCGCCGAAGCCGGACTCGACCAGGACGGCGCCATGGCCGTCCTGGCATCGCGGGCCTACGGCGAACAGGTCCGCGCCGACGAACGCCGGGCACGAGACCTCGGCGTCACCGGCGTGCCGACCTTCGTGTTCGCCGAACGCCTCGCCACCTCCGGCGCCCAGACCGTCGAGGTCTTCGCCGACCTGCTCACCAGGGCTCGCAACGGCTGACATGGCGGGCTTCGGCCACCCGCGCCGAAGCACCGGACGGCCCCACCAGGGGCGTGCCACGATCGCACTCGGCCGCACTCACGCGGCCGACGGGGGAGGAAACATGCGCACGCTCACACGCGCGGGACTCGCGGCGGCGACCGCGGCCGTACTCGCGCTCGCCCCGGCGGGGGAGGCCCTGGCCGCGCAGGGCACGTTCTTCTATGTCGGCGACAACGGCGAGGAACTCAACATCGACGACCCCGAGAACGGCGAGTGCTACCTGCTCGTCAGCGGTGCCCGGCGGGCGGGCAACTTCACCGACACGGTCGCGTGGGTCTACGCCGAGCACGGTTGCGAAGGCCCGGTGATCATGATGACGCCGGGGACGATGGCCGACTTCTACGACCCGATTCCGCACGGGGTCATGTTCGGCTGACCGCCTACGACCCCACCGACAGGTCGAGCGCGCCCGGGAGGGCGGCGAAGCCGTCGCGGACCAGGACGGCGAGCCACGTGGCGTCGGCGGGCTCCTTCACCGCCCAGTCCTGGTTGGCCGTGTGCCACACCGCGAGCATGAGCTCCAGTGCCAGGCGGAGCCGCAGGTCGGTCGGGTCGAGACCGGCACGGCCGCCGAGGATCAGCGCGATCTCGGCGGTCGTGTCGGCGCAGAAACGCAGCTCGCGCGCGGTGAGGGCGGGGGTGCGGTCGGCGATGCGGCGGCAGGCCAGGAACTGACCCGCCCACTCCGGCTCCATCGCCTCGATCGAGGCCAGCAGGAGCCGTTCCAGGACGCCGATGAGCGGCCCGTCGAGCCGGGCCTCGGCGATCAGCTCGCCGAAGACGCTCCACAGGCGCTGCTCGGGTGCGAGGACGACGTCCTCCTTCGAGGCGAAGATCCGGAAGAAGGTCCGGGTCGACACCTCCACGCTGTCGGTGAGGTGCTCGATGGTCACCGCGTCGAAGCCGTGCTCGCCGAACAGTGCGATCGCCGCCTCCACGAGTTCGCGGCGGGTGCGCAGCTTCTTGCGTTCGCGCAGGGACAGGTCGGTGACGGTCACGGCCGCGAGTCTAGTGGCGGGGGAGCGGTTTCGCGTGTTGCGCGGCTTCCGGCAGGCGGGCGCGTCGGCCGGCGAGCGGCGTTCGGCGGTGGTGGGCGTTGGCCTGCCGCGCGCGTTCGCCGCCCACCGGCGTTCGGCGCGCATGGGCGTTCGGCGGTGAGCGGCGTCCGCCTCTCGCGGGCGTTCGCCGCCGATGGGCATGGGGCACCCGCGCGCGTTCGCCGTTGATGGGCGTTGGGCACCGGAGCGCGTTCGCCGACGGGGGGCAATCGGCGGTGGTGGGCTTTCGCCCATGGGCGGCGGTCGACATTCATAGGCGTTAGCCTATCGTAGGCAATCGCCTATGAATGCCAAACTGCACGCAGTGCAGTTTCCTTGCCTCTGGAGCTCCCCATGCGCGCACTTGCCATCGACCACTCCGCTCCCGGCGGTCTCGCCTTCGCCGAGGTCGCCGACCCGGTCCCGGCCCCGAACCAGGCCCTCGTCGAGGTCAAGGCCGTCTCCCTCAACCCCGGCGAGCTACTCCACCTCCTGCCAGAGGGCGCCGACGGCGAGGTGTACGGCTGGGACGCCGCCGGTGTCGTGGTGCGGGCGGCCGACGACGGCAGCGGCCCGGCCGTCGGCACGCCCGTCGTCACCCTCCGGTGGACTGGAGCGTGGGCGCGTCTCCGCGCCGTCGACACCGCCTGGCTCGGCGTCGCGCCCGACGGCGCCGACTTCGGTGCCCTCGCGACGATTCCCGTCGCGGCGGGGACGGCCCTGCGCGTGTTGCGCAAGATGGGCTCGATCCTCGGCCGGCGCGTGCTGGTCACCGGGGCGACGGGAGCCGTCGGCCGCTACGCCGTGCAGCTCGCGCACCGGGCGGGGGCCCACGTCATCGCCGCCACCCGTAACGTGGCCGCCAACGGGCCGGCGCTCAAGGCCCTCGGTGCCGACGAGGTCGTCGTCACCCCGGCCGAGATCGCCGGACCCGTCGACGCCGTCCTCGACCACGTCGGCGGCGAGACCCTCGTCGAGGCCTTCGCGGCCATGACCGGCGGCGGGCTGCTCGTGTCCATCGGCAACACCTCGGCCACCGGCGAGCACTTCCCCTTCGGGGCGCTCTTCGCCGACGCCGCCACCCACGACCGCCGGATCTCCAGTTTCATCATCACCGGTGAAGGTGACCTGAGCGCCGACCTCGGCTGGCTCGCCCATGAGGTCGCCGCCGGGCGCCTCGACCCGGGCGTCGGTCACCGCGCCGACTGGTCGCGGGCGCCTGCGCTCGTCGCCGCCCACGCGGCCGGCGAACGGCTCGGCAAGATCGTCCTTGACGTCTCCTGACTCGCGGCCCGGCTGTCCCGGGGTACCGGCCCGCCGTGGACGTTTCCCGACGTGAAGGCCCGGCCGTCACCGGCCGGGCCCACCGCGGGCGTCTCCTGACGCGTAAAGGCCCGCCAATCTCGATGGGCCGGTGCCCGCCGTCAGCGTCTCCAGGCACGGGCGAGCCCGTCCGCCCTGATGGGCGGGTGCCCGCCGTGGACGTCTCCAGGCACATGAAGGCCCGTCAATTCCGAGGTGCCGGCTCGCCGTCAGCGTCTCCTGACACGCGCAGGCCCGCCCTGATGGGCACGGTGTCCGCTGTCAACGTCTCCAGGTGCGCAAAGGCCCGCCAATCCCGATGGGCCGGTGCCCGCCGTCAGCGTCTCCTGACACGCGCGGGCCCGCCCGTCCCGAGGTGCCGGCCTGCCGTGGACGTCTCCAGGCACGCGCGGGCCCGCCAATCCCGATGGGCCGGTGCCCGCCGTCAGCGTCTCCTGACCCGCGCGGGCCCGCCCGTCCCGAGGTGCCGGCCCGCCGTGGACGTCTCCTGACGCGCGGGCCCGCCCGCCCCGATGGGCCGGTGTCCGCCGTCAGCATCCCTAGGCACGCGCAGGCCCGCCAACCCCAAGGTGCCGGCCCGCCGTCAGCATCCCCCAACCCGCGCGGGCCCGGCCGCCACCGGCCGGGCCCGCGTCGGAGGCGAGAGGCGCTAGCGCTTCTTCTTGCCCTTCTTGTCGGGGATGACGAGGTTGAGGCCCCAGTTGACCAGGCCCACGATCAGCGCGCCCCACAGCGCCGCCCAGAAACCCTCCACGTGGAACGAGAGGTCGATCGCACCGGCGATCGCGCTGGTCAGCAAGAACAGCAGCGCGTTGACCACCAGGGCGAGGAGCCCCAGCGTCAGCACGTAGAAGGCGCAGCCGATGGTCTTCACGATCGGCTTGATGACGGCGTTGACGAGCCCGAAGATCACGGCGACGGCCACGAGCACGCCGATCTTCTCGATGACCTTCCCGTCACCGATGGTGATGTCGTCGATGAGGAGCGTGGCGACCCAGATGGACAGGGCGGACGCGGCGATCTTCAGCAGCAGAATGAGAAGTTTCTTCAGCACGCGGCCCATGGTGCCACCTGCGCGCACACGTGGTGATCCCCGATTCGTGACCATTCCGCTCCGGCGGGGCACTGGCGCGCGCCCGCTAGCGTGCCGCGTGTGTACCAAGTGGACGGACCGCCCTCGGTCGCGCGCCAGGCCGCGCCCTGGGTCATGGGCGCGATCGGTGCCCTGTGGCTCCTCCTGTGCTGCTCGTTCGGAGCCGCCTGGTTCACCACGGCTGTCGACACCGGCCCGGCTGGCGGCCAGTTCCGCGGCGAGGCCGAACGCGACGCCGGTGTCTTCCTGATCCTGGTCGCGGTCGGCTCGGTCCTCGCGCCGCTCGGGATCACGCTCTACGCCTGGCGCGTGCGCCTCCGGGCGGTCATGTGGGTCTTCGCGGGCGTGACGGTCGCGTCGACGGCGGCCTCGGTGTCGCTGATCGCGTGGGACATCGCGACGCGGACGCCCTAGCGGCGAAGGCCCGGTGCCGATCCGTGACTCTCGTGTGACCCCCGGCGCCGGGGATGCCGCTATCGTCCAAGGCGGAGGGGGTCGACATGGAAGAAGAGCAGAACCGCTTACACCGCGACCACACCATCGCCGAACTGCTCGGCGCCGACCGGCGGCGCCGTTCGCGGCCTCGCCCCGCCGGAGCACCGGCCGGTACGCCCGTCGACTGCGCACGGAAGTTACGGTCGCGCTTCGTCGCCACGATCGTCCTGTTCACCGCCGTGTGGGCGACGGCGATGTGCGCCTTCGTCACCGGCTTCGCCGGTAACTACCTGCTCTACCCGTACGCGACCCGCGACCCCGCCCGCGAACGCGCCTTCGACGCGCTGCCCCTGTGGTTTGGCGTCGTCGCCGTCGCCGGGCCGCTGCTGATCGCGTTGATCGCCGCCTTCGGGCGGCTGCCGTGGATCGCGGTCGTCTACGCCGCCGTCGCGCTGCTGTGCGCGTTGCTCGCGCACGGCCTCGCCGGATACGCCGACGACTTCACGCCGGAGAAGCCCGAACCCACGTCCCAGTACGTCGTGGAGTGAAACGCCACCGCGCGGGTATCCCCCGGGCATGCGCAAGGGATACGTCATCGCGGTGACCGTGATCGGGCTCGTGTGGGCCGTGGCGGTGTGCGCGCTGGCCTCGCGCTGGCTGGACTCGGCCGTGCTGTTCACGACGCCGGATCGCGACGAGGCCCACCGCAACGCCGTCGACACGGTGTGGCTGGCGGGCGTGACGCTCGCCGGTCCGGTCGTGGTCGCGCTGGTCGCGAAGGCCGGTGGGCTCAAGGCGGTGTTCACCGGCGCCTGGATCGCCGCGGCCGTGCTCGCGCTGCTGCTGGCCTTTCCGGTCTATCAGGCCTTCGGCGTCGCGTAGCCGGGTCCATGATGGACGCATGAATGTCTTCGCGCAGGTGTTCGCCGGTGTCGCCGGGATCGTCCACGTGCTCATCTTCGTGCTGGAGAGCGTCCGTTTCCCGCGCGACCCGAAGGTCCAGGCGAACTTCCGGGTCGCCCCGGAGGACGTGAACGCCGTGCGCCCTTGGGCGTTCAACCAGGGCTTCTACAACCTCTTCCTGGGACTCGGCGTGCTCTTCGGCCTGACCCGGATCTGGGCCGGCGACGACCCGGCCGGGAAGGCGCTGGCCGGGTTCGCCTGCGCGTGCATGCTCGGCGCGGCCGTCGTCCTCGTCGCCACCGACCGGCGCATGCTGCGCGGCGCGCTCGTCCAGGGCGTGGCGCCGCTGCTGGCGCTGCTGGTGATGACGGCGAGCGCGGTCTAGACGCGAAAGAACCCCCGGCCGGAGCCGGGGGTTCCGTCGAAACGCGGTCCTACAGGATCGTCCAGGTGTCGCCGCTGTGCAGCAGCTTCTCCAGTTCGGCACCCGACTCGGTGCCGGTCGACGCCTCGGTGAGCTGGTCGCGCACGATCGAGTCGTAGGTCGGCCGCTTCACCGAACGCAGCACGCCGATCGGCGTGTGCCGCAGGTCCAGGCCGGGCAGGCGCGACAGCGAGAAGGCGTAACTCGGGTCGGCGACGGTCTCGTCGTGGACGACGACGTCGGCCGGGTCGACCGTCGACGACTCGACGACGCCGAGGCCCCAGCCGGTGCGCACGACCGACCACTCCGCCTCCTTGCCCATGGTGATCGGCTCACCGTGGACCAGGCGGATGAGGGCCTCGTCGCGCGACTCCGGGTCTTTGAGGACCTCGAAGGCGCCGTCGTTGAAGATGTTGCAGTTCTGGTAGATCTCGACGAAGGCGCTGCCCTCGTGCTCGGCGGCCGCGCGCAGCACCGACGTGAGGTGCTTGCGGTCGGAGTCGATGGTCCGCGCGACGAAGGAGGCCTCCGCGCCCAGGGCCAGCGACAGCGGGTTGAAGGGCCAGTCCACCGAGCCCATCGGCGTCGACTTCGTCAGCTTCCCGACCTCGGAGGTCGGCGAGTACTGGCCCTTGGTCAGGCCGTAGATCCGGTTGTTGAACAGCAGGATCTTGAGGTTGACGTTGCGGCGCAGCGCGTGGATCAGGTGGTTGCCGCCGATCGACAGGGCGTCGCCGTCACCGGTGACGACCCACACCGACAGGTCGGGCCGCGACACGGCGAGGCCCGTCGCGATCGCCGGGGCGCGCCCGTGGATCGAGTGCATGCCGTAGGTGTCGAGGTAGTACGGGAAGCGCGAGGAGCAGCCGATGCCCGACACGAAGCAGATGTTCTCCCGCTTCAAGCCCAGTTCGGGCAGGAAACCCTGCATCGCCGCGAGGATCGCGTAGTCCCCGCAGCCGGGGCACCAGCGGACCTCCTGGTCGCTCTTGAACTCCTTGGCGGTCTGGGGAGCGGTTGCCTTGGGCACCAGGTCGAACGCCGTTCCCGGGCGGGGACCGGACTCGGTGATGGCCTCAGACATTCTTGACGACCTCCTCGAAGACCGACTCGAGTTCGGTCGACGTGAACGGCAGTCCGCGCACCTGCTGGTAGCCGACCACGTCGACCAGGAAGCGGGCACGGAGCACTTGGGACAGTTGGCCGAGGTTCATCTCGGGGATGACGACTTTGTCGTAGGAGGCGAGCACCGCGCCGAGGTTGGCCGGCATCGGCGCGAGGTGCCGCAGGTGGGCCTGGGCGATGGAGTGACCGTTGGCGCGCAGCTTGCGGCAGGCGGCACCGATCGGGCCGTAGGTGGAGCCCCAGCCGAGCGCGAGGACGCGCGCGTCGCCGTCGGGGTCCTCGACTTCGAGGTCGGGCACGTCGATCGCCTCGATGCGGGCGGCGCGGGTGCGGACCATCAGGTCGTGGTTGGCGGGATCGTAGGAGATGTCGCCGGTGCCGTCCTTCTTCTCCAGCCCGCCGATGCGGTGTTCGAGACCGGCGGTGCCGGGGATCGCCCACGGCCGGGCGAGGGTCTCCGGGTCGCGCTTGTACGGCCAGAACACCTCCTCGCCGTTCGGGAGGGTGTGGTTCGGGCCGTCCGCATAGGACACCTGGAGGTCGGGCAGTTCGCTGATCTCCGGCAGGCGCCAGGGTTCGGAGCCGTTGGCGAGGTAGCCGTCCGACAGCAGGATCACCGGCGTGCGGTACTTCAGCGCGATCCGGGAGGCCTCGATGGCGGCGTGGAAGCAGTCCGACGGCGAGCTGGCCGCGACGACGGCGACCGGGGCCTCGCCGTGGCGGCCGAAGAGGGCGATGTTGAGGTCGGCCTGCTCGGTCTTGGTCGGCAGGCCCGTCGACGGGCCCGCGCGCTGCACGTCGACGACGACGAGCGGCAGTTCGAGGGCGACGGCGAGGCTGATCGTCTCCGACTTCAGCGCCACGCCCGGACCGGAGGTCGAGGTGATGCCCAGGGCCCCGCCGTAGGACGCGCCGACGGCGGCGCCGACGGCGGCGATCTCGTCCTCGGCCTGGAAGGTGGTCACGCCGAAGCGCTTGTGCTTGCTCAGTTCGTGCAGGATGTCCGAGGCCGGGGTGATCGGGTACGCCCCGAGGAACACCGGCAGTCGCGCCTGCACGCCCGCCGCGACCAGCCCGTACGCGAGGGCGGTGTTGCCGGTGATGTTGCGGTAGTTGCCGGCGGGCAGCTTGGCGGGCTTGACCTCGTAGCGGACCGCGAAGCCCTCGGTGGTCTCGCCGTAGGCCCAGCCGGCCTTGATGGCGGCGACGTTGGCGCGGGCGATCTCCGGGCGGGAGGCGAACTTGCGCTCGATGAACGCGATCGTCGACTCCACCGGGCGGCTGTACAGCCAGCTGATCAGCCCGAGGGCGAACATGTTCTTGGCGCGCACGGCGTCGCGCTTGGCCACGTCGAGCTCTTCGAGCGCGGTGACCGTCATCGAGGTCAGCGGCACCTGGTGCACGGTGAAGTCGGCGAGGGAGCCGTCCTCGAAGGGGCTCACGGCGTAGCCGACCTTGGCCATCGGGCGCTTGCCGAACTCGTCGATGTTGACGATGACGGTCGCCCCGGCGGGCAGGTCGGCGACGTTGGCCTTGAGCGCGGCCGGGTTCATCGCGACCAGGACGTCCGGTTCGTCACCGGGGGTCAGGATGTCGTGGTCGGCGAAGTGGAGCTGGAAGCTCGACACCCCGGGGAGGGTTCCGGCGGGCGCGCGGATCTCGGCGGGGAAGTTCGGGAGGGTCGACAGGTCGTTGCCCAGCTGCGCGGTCTCGGAGGTGAACCGGTCACCGGTCAGCTGCATGCCGTCGCCGGAGTCGCCCGCGAAGCGGATGACCACGTGATCGAGCTGCCGGATCTGCTTATCGCCGGGCTGTTTCGCACTTGAGCCCGCAGACTCGTTCACTGGCCCTCCTCGGGCTGGGCGCCTGAATTTTTCCGGTGACGGAAGAACATGGGTACCGCGCAGCGCGCCGCGTCGTTGCGGCACTCCACGCAAGACTGTCCTACACCCGCGATGCTACGTCGCACGCGGTGGGTGACGCGTAATCTGCGACACGCGGGTAACGGCCCCGGAGCCGTCGATGGACGGCCGCGGGGCTGCTGGTGGTGCATGTCGTCAGGTCGCGTTCGTCTCGGCGGAGCCGTCGGGTTTGTCCTCACCCGTGCCGTCGCCCGCCGGAGGCGGCGTGGTGTTGTTCGTGTCGCCCGGGTTCGTCGGGTCGGTCGTCCCGGGTGATCCCGACGGCGACCCCGAGGGCGAGCTCGGGGACGGCGACGGACCCGCGGGGTCCTCGACGAACGAACCGCCTTCCCAGCGGTAGTGGCGGATGGCGGCGACGCCGTCGTCGGTGACCGCGACGCCGACCACTCCGGCCGTGACGTCGACACCGGTGATCTGGTCGTACGCGTCGACGCCGGCGTAGACGAAGCCGAGCGGGGTGCCGCCGGAGAGGGCGACCAGGCCGTGGACGATCTCGTCGCCGCAGCCGACCGGGACGAGGAGTTCCTCGCCGTCGGCGTCGTCGACGTTGGCGTACAGCGCCGGTGCCGAGCCGGGCAGGACGTGCCAGGCCGGGGTGGGGGGCGGCGGGAGCTGGGTGGGTTCGCCGCTCGGGTCGCCCGAGGGGTCGGTGAGGGGGGTCGCCTCGTCGGGGATCTGGGGGGCGACGACGCCGTCGGTGAACTGGAAGGTTCCGGCGGGGCAGGCCGAGGCGAGGCCGCCGGGCCAGGCCGGGAGGGTCAGTTCAGCGTTTCGCAGGTTCGCGGCGTCGGCGGTGGAGGTCGCGCCGTCGGGGTTGGGGGAGGCGCTGACACTCATGCCGTCGGGGTCGTGCTGGTCGTCGACGCCGTTGGCGCCGTCGTCCACGCCGGCGGTGGCGTTGGTGTCCGGGTCGGGGTTGTAGGCGACGGTCGTGGCGACCGCGACCCCGCCCAGGAGCAGGCTCAGGGAACCGACGACGGCCGTGCCGAGGGTGGCCACGCGGCGGCGGTGCGAGCGTTTGGCCTCGCCGAAGAGGTTCGGCGAGCCGGTGCGGGCGAAGACGTCGGTGGCGGCGGCGCGGTAGGACGAGAACGCCTCGGCGAGGAGACGGTCGGCGTCGTCGGGCGAGTCCGGGCCGACGTGCAGGTCAGGACGGTCAGCCATGTCTCGACGTCTCCTTTCTCTCCCGTTCGGCTTCGATCCCGGGTTCGATCTCGGTGAGATGTTTCGCCATCTCGGTACGCCCCCGGTGCAGCCAAGATTTCACGGTGCCTTCCTTGGCTCCCGTCTCCCGCGCGATCTCGGCGATGGGCATGTCGGCGAGGTAGTGCAGGACAAGGGCGCGTCGTTGTTTGTCGGGCAGTTTCCGCAGGGCCGTGACGAGCGCCACATGATCGGGTGACATGCCCGGGTGCGGTTCGGGCGGGCCGCTCTTGGCCAGGAAGCGGCGGACGACCGCCAGGCGGCGGTGGCGGCTCATCGCCAGGTTCCACGCGACACGGCGGACCCAGGCGATCGGGTCGTCGTAGGTGCCGATCTTCTCCCAGCGCTGCCAGGCGCGCAGGAAGGCCTCCTGGACCAGGTCCTGAGCCTCAGTCGAATCGGCCGTGTAGGCGTAGAGCTGGGCGGACAGGTCGGAGAAGCGCGCGTCGTAGAGCGCGATGAACTCCGCCTCTGAGCGCATCCGTTCCCTTTCACCGACGTGCGCGTCTGCAACGCCGGGGTCCGTCAGACCGCGGTCGACTCCCGATCCGGCTGTGGTCATCCTGCCCCGCCCCGTTCCCGGACGGTTCGCCAGGGGCGGTACTGAGCCCGGAATATACGAAATGGCCGTTTTGCCGACCATCGGGGACGACGTCGCCGCCAGAGGGTGCGCGAACGCCATCGCCGTCTCCTTCTCCAGTGTCCAACGTTTCGGATGCGCAAGGGACACGCCTCCGGTCCGCTTTGGGTTGCGTCACGGTCGGCCTTGAGCGTGGAACGGGTGGTGACATGCCGTGGACGTGTATCGTGCGCAACACCTGTCGTGACGAGAGAGAAAGAGAATGACGTACCCACCTCAGCAGCCTGGATACGGGCAGCAGCAGCCCCCGTCGTACACCGATCCCTACCAGCAGCAGCCACAGCAGCCCGGGTACGGCCAGCAGCCTGGGTACGGTCAGCAGGCCCCGCAGGGCTACACCGACCCGTACACCGCGCAGCAGGGCGGTTACGCACCGCCGCCGCAGAACGCTGGCGGCGGCTCGCAGGGCTGGCTCATGCTCGACGCGAAGTTCTTCCCGCTTGCCTGGATCCTCTTCCTGATCAAGCCGAAGGTCTTCATCAACGGCCACGAGTACCCGGCGCAGTGGAACCAGAACCAGTTCCCGCTGCCCCCCGGCCAGCACCACCTGCAGGTGCACACGCCGTTCCTCTTCAAGATGGGTCCGGCCGAGGCGTCCGTGCCGATCGGGCCCGGCCAGCAGGTCGCGCTCGAATACCGCGCGCCCCTGTTCCTGTGGTCCCCCGGATCGCTCGGGCCGGCGCCGCAGAAGTACAACGGCATGGGCCTCATGATCGGGATCTACGCGGTCCTGTTCCTGCTCATCCTGTGCTCGTGCTTCGCGCCCCTGATGTTCGCCTGACGCACACGTGAAGGCCCGGTGGACCGTTTCGGTCCACCGGGCCTTTTTCGTACCCGTTCGCTAGTCCATGGGCAGGTCGGTCAGCGGGATCTCACCGGCCATGGCGACCATGGTGTCGAGGGCGACCGGCGGCGTGAGCGCGTCCTCGTCCTCGAAGGGCTCGATGAAGATCCCGACGTAGGAGTCATCGGAACGGGTCGTCCACACCCGGTACAGGACCTGCTCGCCCGATGTCGGCTGCACCTTGGTCAAGACCAGGTTGTCGGGCTGCAGGTCGTAGTAGTCGCAGTCGCTGTCACCGGCGCCGCACTTGCCCCGGGACTCCAGCTGAGCGCGGTCCTCGGCGGGGAGGGAGGTGCGGAACGCCTCGATCTCGACGGTCAGTTCGAAGCGCGACCCGTCGGGGAAGGTGAGCAGGCCCCTGAACTCCTTGGAGCCGATCGCCGAGCCCCACACGAACTCGTACCCCCAGTTGTCGTAGGGCACCTTGGTCAGTTCGGCGTCGGTGAAGGTGGCCACGGCGTTCTCGACGGCCGCGAGCAGGGTGCCGTCGGCGTCGGCGGGACCGTCGGGGTCGGGCACTCCGTCACCGGGGTCCTTCGACTCGTCGGTGTCCTCGGGCGCCGGTCCGCCGATCGGGGCCTCGTCCGTGTCGGGGATCGCCCGCGCGACCGTGACGAGCTCGTCCATGGTCAGCGCGATCGTCCCGGGGGTGTTGTCGTCGACCCACAGCGCGGTCGTGGCGACCGTCCCGTCGGGCCGTGCGATCAGGGCCTGGTATCGGGTGCGCGGCCCGAAATCGTCGGGCTGGGTCTGGTCCTCCCTGGTCAGCAGGCGACGGCCCGCATCGAGGTCGGAGAGAGCGCAGTCCTCGGCGCAGCCGGCGAGATCCTTCAGACGCGCGTCGACATCGCCGTCGAGCCGCGGCTCCTGCACGGTGACGTTGAGCCACAGCGCGTCGTCGCCCTCGATCTTGAGGCGCTCCTGGGCGGTGATCGCCGTCATGTCCTCGTTCCACTCGAAGTTGAAGAAACCGGAGTCGCCCTGGGACTCAAGCTCGACCTGGGGAAGGCCTTCGCCGACGGCCTCGCTCATGGAGTCGGTGTAGTCGGAGCGGGGATCGGGCTCGCCCGACGGGGTCCAGTAACCCACGGCCGACGGTCCCGCGCCGTCGTTCGGTACCGCGCCGCCTCCTCCGCCGGGCCCGAGGATCGCGATGCCGACCGCCGCCGCCGTCACGACCGCCAGGGCCGAACCGCCGCCGAGGAGGCCGTTGCGGTTGCGGACCCGCCTCCGGCCGGCGGAGATGATGTCGTCGGTGCCGCTCGCGGGAACCGGTGGCACGTCCAGCGTCCGGGCCAACAGCCCGCGGACTTCTTCTTCTCTCATGTCCTCACTCCTTGAACGCCGGCCCGCGTTGTCTGGAACTGTTGGCGCAGCGTCGCGAGCCCCCGTGCGGTCTGGCTCTTGACGGTGCCCGCCGAGCAGCGCAGCGCCTGCGCGGTCTCCTCGACGGAAAGGTCCTCCCAGAAGCGGAGGACGAGCGTGGCGCGCTGCCGGGTCGGCAGGGTCGCGAGGGCGGCGAGGGCGATCAGGCGGTCCTCGCCGCCGGGGTTGGCGTGCGTGTCGCGCGGTGGCGCGGCGAAGGTGCGCTCCCGTCGGAACCAGCCCTTGCGGCCCTCGTCGATGAGGGTCCGCAGGACGATCTTCCGGGCGTAGGCCTCGACCGTCGGGCTCCGGGCGCGATTCCAGGCCGCGTAAAGCTTGACCAGCGAGGTCTGCACCGCGTCCTCGGCGCGATGCCAGTCCCCGCACACGAGATAGGCGGTTCGGAGCAGCGCTTCGCGCCGGGCGGCGACGAATTCGCGGAACTCCGCTTCCTGGGCAGGTCTCATATGTCGTCTCCTCGTAGCCTTCGACATCTCTACGAGAGATCGGTCCTCGACGGTTGCATCGCCCCCCGAGCGAAGCACTAGGCTTACACGCTGTGGACGGTTACCTGGGCTCGTACGCGACTCTCGGGGTCCTGCTCGTCGTGGCGGGGGCCTTCTTCGTGGTCGCCTACACGGCCAACCGGGTCCTGCGGACGAACGCGCCGTCGGCGGCGAAGTCGACCAGCTACGAATGCGGTCTCGACCCCGCCGAGGGCTCCGACTGGGCGCAGGCCCAGATCCGCTACTACGTCTATGCCTTCCTCTACGCCCTGTTCGCCGTCGAGAGCGTCTTCCTGTTCCCGTGGGCCGTCGTCTTCGACGGGCTGGGGATGGTGAGCGTCGCCGAGATGGGCGTCTTCGTGGCGGTCCTGGCCCTCGGGCTGCTGTACGCCTGGCGCAAGGGCGTCCTGACGTGGACGTGACCCGCACCACCCCCGCCTTCTACGGGAGCCGCTGACATGGAACTGCCGCAGGTGCTGGGCGAGCCCATCCGCTTCATCCTCAACTGGGGGCGCAAGTACTCCCTGTGGGTGTTCAACTTCGGCCTCGCCTGCTGCGCCATCGAGTTCATCGCGACCTCGATGGGCCGCCACGACTTCATCCGCCTCGGCGTCATCCCCTTCGCGCACGGTCCCCGGCAGGCCGACCTGATGGTCGTGTCCGGGACGGTGACCGACAAGATGGCCCCGGCGATCAAGCGGCTCTACGACCAGATGCCCGAGCCCAAGTACGTGATCTCCTTCGGCGCCTGCTCCAACTGCGGCGGCCCGTACTGGGACTCGTACTCCGTGACCAAGGGCGTCGACCAGCTCATCCCGGTCGACGTGTACGTGCCCGGCTGCCCGCCTCGTCCTGAAGCCCTGCTGCACGGGATCGTCAAACTTCAGGAGAAGATCGCCGCCGAACAGTCCGGTTTCGGTGGAGTGCGCCGCAAGAGCGCCGCCGAGTTGAACGCGCCCCTTGTCTCACCTCCCTAAGGACCGCAGTGAACAGTTCCCGCGCCACCCACATCGTCGAGGTGCTCACCGCCGAGTTCGGTGATCTGATGGCCGCCGACCCCGGTGCCTTCGAGCGGAAGTTCCGCAAGATGGCCGCCAACGCCTTCGCGTTCTACCGGGGCAGCGCCTGCCTCTTCTACGCCGACGTGCACGGGCAGGACGACCCGTACCTGAACGCCAGGACCTCGCGGGTGTGGATCCACGGCGACCTGCACGCGGAGAACTTCGGGACCTACATGGACGCCGCCGGGCGGCTGGTGTTCAACGTCAACGACTTCGACGAGGCCTACGTCGGGCCCTTCACCTGGGACCTGAAGCGCTTCGCGGCCTCGGTCGCGCTCATCGGCTACGTCAAGGCACTGTCCGATGAGGACATCAGCGTGCTGGTGCGGCGTTTCGCGTCGGCCTACCTCGGTGAGATCCGGGCGATCGCCTCGAAAGGCGACGACACCATCGGCGAACTGACCCTGACCAACACCACGGGTCCGCTGCGCGGTGTGCTCCAGGAGGCGCGCCTCAACACACGCATCGCCATGCTGGACCGGCAGACCACGATCGTCGACTACGACCGCCGCTTCACGATGGCCGACGGCGTGTACGAAGTGGACGCCGAGACGCGCGAGCGCGTCATCGCCGCCTTCCACACCGCGCTGGAGACCATGCCCGCCAACGAGGGCCTGCGCGCGACGGCGATCGAGATCAAGGACGTCACGCTGCGCAAGGGCGTCGGCATCGGCTCGGCCGGGCTGCCGTCGTACAACCTGCTGCTCGAAGGGCACACGCAGGCGCTGGAGAACGACGTCGTGCTGTACATGAAGCAGGGGCAGGTCCCGGCGGTGTCGCGGGTCATCGACGACGCGCAGATCCGTTCCTACTTCGCCCACCAGGGGCAGCGCACGGCCGAGTCGCAGCGCGCGCTCCAGGCCCACGCCGACCCGTGGCTCGGTTACGCCACGCTCGACGGCGTCGGGCAGGTCGTCGCCGAGGTCTCGCCCTACGCCGAGGACCTGGACTGGTCCGATGTGGACGACGTCGACGAGATCGGCCTGATCGTGGGTTACCTGGGCTGCGCGGTGGCGCGCATGCACGCCGTGGCCGACGACGAGTCCCAGCACACCCTGGTGGATTATTCCACCGAGGAGGCGATCACCGAGGCCGTCGGCGACGACGACGAGGGCTTCGCCGCGATGCTCGTCGACTTCGCGCACGCCTACGGCGCTCGGGCGCGCGCCGACCACCAGCTCTTCGTGGACCTGTTCCGCAACGACCAGCTTCCCCTGCGCGGCTAGGAACACCGGCGGGCCGCGCCTTGCGAAGGCGCGGCCCTCTTCCCGGTCAGCCGTCGCGAGGGTCCCCGGGCCACTCGTAGCAGCTGCCGTCGGTCGGCACCGACGAGCACGACTCGGGCCGCTGCGGCGCGGCGTTCGGCGTGGCGGCGGCCGCGGGCGGCGTGGCGACGAGCAGGAGGAGTGCGGTGGCGGTCGTGGTGGTCCAGATGCTGCGCATGGGCATGGCTTACTCCCCGTTGCTTGCGGGTACTTCCGTGAACAATGAACGCGCGGGGCCGCCCCGCGGTTGCCGCCCGCCCGGCGAATCGGATGTTCGGCGGACCCGCGTCGTCCGCCGGGAGCGACCGGCCGGGGCCGTCACGGCGGTCGCCGGGATCCGGAAAGGTCCCGCCGCCACGACACAGGGGGGTACGATCCCGCCTCGGTGACCCCTAGGATGGCTCGCATGGACGTCGCGGAGCTCGAAGGTGAGGCCGACGCCGGGGACGGCACCCGGCCGGTCGTCGACGTCGGCGTCGCGGCCTGGCACACCACGCTTCTGAAGGCCCGGGACGTTCTGGGCTGCGACTTCTTCGACTGGCTGTCCGCTGTGGACGAAGGCGACGACGGCGTGCGCCTCGTCGCGCACCTCTGGTCGATCCGGGAGAAGGCCGGTGTCATCGTCCGGACGCTTCTTCCCGCCGACGCGCCCGTCGCCGACACCGTCGTCGACGTCTACCCCGGCGCCGAGTGGCACGAGCGGGAGACGCACGAGATGTTCGGTGTCGACTTCACCGGTCACCCGCATCTCGAACCGCTGCTGCTCCCGCCGGAGTTCGAGGGCCACCCGCTGCGCAAGGACTTCATTCTCGCCTCCCGCGTCGCCAAACCCTGGCCCGGCGCGAAGGAGCCCGGCGAGGGCCACGGCGCGCCCGGCGCCCGCAAACGCCAGCCGATGCGCCCGCCCGGCGTGCCCGAACCGGGCACCTGGGGACCGGCCGAGCCCGCGACGGAGGCGGGAGAGGCGGTGGCCGAACGGCCCGCCCGCCCCGTTCGGCGGACGCCGCCGACACGTTCCGCACCGGCGGATCCCGCGGAGGCGGGAGCGACGGCGGCCGCGCCCGAAAGGCCTGTCCGGCGGACGCCGCCGGATCGCGCCGCTCGACCCGCTCGTTCCGCGCCGGGGGATGTGGCTTCGCCCGTGGAGCCTTCGGCGGGAGCGGGAGATGCGCCCGCCGCGTCCGAGCGGCCGGAACGTCCCGCACCGGCCGAGGCCGCTTCACCCACCGACCCGTCCGAGCCGCCCACCGGCCCGGCCCGGCCCGCGAAGGTCGGCGAGACGCCCGAGCGTCCCGCTCTGGCCGATTCCGCCGCGTCCGTGGGGCCCTCGGCGCCACCCGCCGGGGCGGGAGATGCGCCCGCCGCGTCCGAGCGGCCGGAACGTCCCGCACCGGTCGAGGCCGCTTCGCCCGCCGACCCGTCCGAGCCGCACACCGGCCCGGCCCGGCCCGCGAAGGTCGGCGAGACGCCCGATCCTGTCGCCAAGCCCGCACCCCCGACGCCCGCTTCCCCCGAGTCCGGGCCGCCCGCCGAACCGCCCGCGCCGCCCCCAGCCGCGGACTCCCCCCAGGAAGGTCAGTGACGATGCCGGTCTGGCTGGAGATCGCGATCCGCGTCGCCGGGGTGTTCGCCGCGTTCCTCGTCCTGCCGCTCGTCGTGGGCCAGACCGAGCACAAGGTCATGGCGCACATGCAGGGCCGCCTCGGCCCCATGTACGCCGGGCGCTTCCACGGCTGGGCGCAGCTGATCGCCGACGGCGTCAAGTTCGTGCAGAAGGAGGACGTGACCCCGGCCGCCGCCGACAAGCACGTCTTCAAGCTCGCGCCCGCCATCGCGCTCGTCCCGTACCTCGTCGCGATCATCGTGATCCCGCTCGGCCCGGGCGACCTCGTCGCCCAGCCCCTCGACATGGGCCTGTTCCTGGTCCTCGCCGTCGTCGGCGTCGGGATCGTCGCGGTCCTCATGGCCGGATGGGCCTCGGCGAACAAGTACACGCTCCTCGGCGCCCTCCGCGCCGCCGCGCAGCTCCTCGCCTACGAACTCCCGCTCGTGCTCGCCGCGGCCTCGGTCGCGATGGCCGCCGGAACGCTCTCCCTGTCCGGCATCGTCGAGGCGTGGCGGCCCTGGTGGCTGCTGTGGCAGCTGCCCGCCCTCGGCGTGTTCTTCCTCGCCGGGCTCGCCGAGATCCGCCGTCCCCCCTTCGACGCCCCGATCGCCGACTCCGAGCTCGTCTTCGGTTACCTCACCGAGTACACCGGCCTGCGTTTCGCGCTCTTCCTGCTCGCCGAGTACGTCGGGATCGTGGTCATCGCGGCCTTGACGACGGTGCTGTTCCTCGGCGGCTGGAAGGGCCCCTTCGCCGACGCCGACCTCGGCTGGCTGTGGACGCTGCTCAAGGTCGGCGCGGTGTCCTTCGTGGTCATCTGGGTCCGGGTGTCCTTCCCGCGTCTGCGCGTCGACCAGCTCCAGCGCTTCTGCTGGCTCGGCCTTGTCCCCGTCGCGCTGGCGCAGCTCGTGCTCACCGCGGCAGTGAAGGTGGCGACATAGATGACCACGCCCGAGAAGAACGGCTTCCCCGGGAAAGGCCTCATCAAGGGTCTCGGGATCACGCTGAAGACGATGGTCTCGCGTGCCGGGACCCAGCAGTACCCCGACGTGGAGCCCGAACTCCCCGCGCGTTCGCGCGGTGTCATCGGGCTCATGGAGTCGAACTGCACGGTCTGCATGCTCTGCGCCCGCGAGTGTCCCGACTGGTGCATCTACATCGACTCCCACAAGGAGACCGTCGAGGTCCCCGGCGCGGCCCGCGCCCGCCAGCGCAACGTCCTCGACCGCTTCGACATCGACTTCTCGCTGTGCATGTACTGCGGGATCTGCATCGAGGTCTGCCCCTTCGACGCCCTCTTCTGGGCGCCCGACTTCGCCTACGCCGAAGGCGACATCCGCAACCTCCTGCACGACCGCGGGCGACTCGGCGAGCACATGGCCGGTGTCCCCGCGCCCCCGCCGCACGACCCGAACGGCGAACCGTCCAAAGAGGAGTCGACGGCGGCGAAGAAGGGCGGTGCGCGGTGACCGTGACCGACGTCCTCGTCTGCGCCCTCGGCGCGGTGAGTCTCGGCGCGGCGCTGCGGGTCGTGACCAGCAAGCACCTGGTGCGGGCGGGCCTGTGGCTGGTGGTGGCGCTGGGATCCCTCGCCGGGGTCTACCTCGTGCTCACCGCCGAACTGCTGGCCTGGGTGCAGGTCCTCATCTACGTCGGCGCCGTCGTGGTGCTGATGCTGTTCGCGGTGATGCTGACCCGGGCGCCGATCGGGCCGAGCGACGACCTGGACCGCGCCAAGGTTCCCGGCGTCCTCATCGGCGGCGGTGCGGGCCTCGGCCTCGCGGCCGTGCTCGTCGACGCCTACCGCTGGCGTGAGGTGGGACTGTCCGATGTGGAGCCCGGCGACGCCGGGGCGATGGGCCGCGAGGTGTTCACGAGCTGGGTGCTGCCGTTCGAGCTGCTCTCGGTGCTGCTGCTGGCGGCGCTGATCGGCGCGATCGTGGTGTCTCGGCCGGATGTGGGTCAGAGGTCGCGGTAGATGTCTCGGCGATGTGCGACCGCGACGACGACGATGACGAGCCGGCCGTCATGGATTTCGTAGACGATGCGGTAGTCGCCGGTGCGGATGCGCATCAGGCCGTCGTGTCCGACGAGCTGCTTCATTCCGGACGGTCGCGGCAGGGTGGCCAGACCGGCGATCGCGAGCATGACGCGCCGGCGGACCGGCGGGTCGAGTTTCCGAAGCTGGCGAGCCGCAGCGGGACTGATCTCGATCTCGAAGGGTTCGGTCGAGTCGGTCACGTGTCACCACGAGCGTCGTCGGCGAACTCGGCGAGGAGCTCCGCGAGCGGGATGTTGGCCTCGCCGGAGGCGACGGACTCGGCCTTCGCCGCGATCGCGAGCCGGGCGAGGTACGCGTCCTCGAGTTCGTCCAGGAGCTCGGCCTCGCCTGCGGGGATGATGGCGGCGACCCTGCGTCCGTGGCGAGTGATGTACGTGCGGTCGCCGCTGCGCATGATGCCTTCGAGTACCTCGGCGAGGTGCTCGCGCAGATCGGTGACCGGCAGGTCGCCGGGGACGGGTGCAGCTGTCATGTACAAACTGTACGTTCTGTACGGAACTCCGTCAAGTATCGCCGCGCGGCCGTCTCCCCACCCACCTCCCCGACGCGGCATGATGTCACCCATGCGCACACCCCGCGAGTCGACGGAGGTGTCCTGAGTGCACCCGGTGATCCCCTACGTCCTGGCCGCCATGCTCTTCGGCGCGGGCGTCTACGGTGTCGTCGTCCGGCGTAACGCCGTCCTGGTCCTCATGGCCGTCGAGCTGATGCTCGGCGCGGTGAACCTCGTTCTCGTCACCGCCGACGCGACCATGCGCCTGCACACCGGCCAGACCCTGGCGCTGTTCGTGATCGTCGTCGCCGCGGCCGAGGTCGGCCTGGGGCTGGCGATCGTGCTCCAGCTCTACCGGCTGCGGCGGTCGATCGTCACCGACGACGTCGGCGCCGAACCCGCTTCGGCCGAAGGCGAAGAAGAACCCGTGAAGGTGGTCGCGTGAGCCCGGTCGCGTGGGCTCTGGCCCTCCCCGTCGTCCCGGCGATCGCCGCGCTCGCCGGGTTCCTTGTGCCGTCGGCGGCCCGTAGGACCGCCGCCGGTGTCGGTATCGCGGGTGCCGCGGCCGCCGGTGTCGTGCTGTTCCTCCAGCTGGGGCAGGAGATCCCCGAGCTTCCCGACACCGCTTCGTCCACTCTGGACGGTCCGGTCCTGGTGCGTTTCGGGGACGTCGCCGTCACCTTGAGCGCGGGCGTGAGCCAGCTGACCTGGTGGGTCGCCGCGATCGTCGTGCTGGTCGCGTTGCTGGTGCAGGTGTACAGCGTCGGCTATCTCCTCAAAGGGGACGAGCGCTACGCCCCCTACGCCGCCCAGATCTCGCTGTTCACCTCGGCGATGCTGCTGGTCGTGGTCGCCGACGACCTGATCCTCCTGCTCATCGGCTGGGAGGTCATGGGCGCGTGCTCCTACCTGCTCATCGGGCACGACCGCAAGCTCCCCGAGGCGCCCGGCGCGGCTGTGAAGGCCTTCCTGGTCACGCGCGTCGGTGACGTCGGCTTCCTGCT
Source organism: Phytomonospora endophytica (assembly GCF_014202425.1). Taxonomy (GTDB): domain Bacteria; phylum Actinomycetota; class Actinomycetes; order Mycobacteriales; family Micromonosporaceae; genus Phytomonospora; species Phytomonospora endophytica. The sequence goes on from NZ_JACHGT010000011.1 coordinate 165,953, forward strand.
GGGGATCCTCGTCCTCGGCTTCCACGCCGGGGGCTTCCGCTACGGCGACATCGCCGCCTTCATGTCGGAGAGCACCGGCACGACGATCTTCACCGTCACCGCGCTGCTCATCATGCTCGGCGCGATCGGCAAGAGCGCCCAGTTCCCCCTGCAGACCTGGCTTCCCGACGCGATGGCCGGACCGACGCCGATCTCGGCGCTGATCCACGCCGCCACCATGGTCGCCGCCGGCGCCTATGTCCTGGTGCGTCTGTCGGACCTGCTCGTCAAAGGCGACGTGCGGATCGTGCTCGGTGTCATCGCGATGATCAGCATGGTCCTGTCGGCGCTGGCCGCACTCGCCAGTGACGACCTGAAACGCGTCCTTGCCTGGTCGACGGTCAGCCAGGTCGCGTACATGATGGCCGCGGTCTCGGTCGGCGCGACCGCGACGGCGATCTTCCACCTGGTCAGCCACGGCCTGTTCAAGGCCCTGCTGTTCCTCGGGGCCGGCGCGGTCATCCACATGGCGAAGACGAACTCGATGGAGAGGATGGGCGGGCTGCGCAAGGGCGCGCCGGTCACGTTCTGGTCGATGACGATCGGTTTCGCCGCGCTGGTCGGGCTGCCGCCGCTGTCGGGTTTCTTCTCCAAGGAGCACGTCCTCTCCGGGATCTACGACACCCGCGGCCAGACGGTCCTCTTCGTCGTCGGCCTGGTGACCGCGCTGCTCACCGCCGCCTACGCCACCCGCGCCTGGCTGCGGACCTTCTTCGGCGAGACCCGCACCGAGGGCCTGAGTGCCCACGACCCCGGCGCCTGGATGCTGTGGCCCCTGGTCGTTCTGGCCGTCCCGACGGTCGGCTTCGGCCTGTTCGCCGGGCTCACGCCGCTGCTCCACGGCAAGACGCACCCGACCGCGATGGGCCTGACGATGACGGCCGTCGCCGCCGGGATCGGCCTGTCCTTCGGGATCTGGCGCGGCGATAAGGCCGCCGACCCGGCTCGCGCGCTCGGCCCGCTACAGCGGGTCTTCGCGCGCGGCTTCTACCTCGACGAGGTGCAGAACGCCCTCGTCGTGCGGCCGGTGTACTTCCTGTCCCGCCTGGCCCGCCGCATCGACGTGTCCGTTGTGGACGGTGCCGCGGAGGGCACGGGCCGCGGGATCGGCGGGCTCGGCAGGCTCGTCGCGATCGGTCACCGCGCCGGGATACCCCGGCAGGTGGTCTCGGTGCTCGCCGGGGCGCTGCTCATCGGCGCGGCCGCCGTCGTCATGGGAGTGTGGGGATGAACGCGGTTCTGCTCGCGGTGCTGATCGTCCCCGTCCTCGGGATCCTCGCGGTCGCCGCGGGGGCCTGGGCCGGGAACCGCAGACTCGGCGCGGTCCTCGGGACCGTGTTCGCCGGGGTCGGGCTGTTCGCGGCCGTCGCCCTCGGCTTTGACCACAGTGGACGACCGTGGACGCGCATCACCGAGGAGTGGGTGCCGCAGCTCAAGCTGAGCTTCGACATCGGTGTCGACGGCGTGTCCTACCCGCTGGTGCTCCTGAGCGCCTTCCTGACCTTCCTGTGCTGTCTCTACACCGCCTGGAAGGGCACGGAACGCGGCGACGCGCTGATCGCCCTGCTCCTCGCCACCAACGTCGGCATGCTCGGGGTCTTCGTCTCCTACAACCTCGTGCTCTTCTTCGTGTTCTTCGAGATCGTGCTGCTCCCGATGTTCGCGATCATCGCCGGCTGGGGCGGACCGGCCCGCCGCAGGGCCGCCGTGAAGTTCGCGCTCTACACGCTCCTGGGCTCCCTGCTGCTGCTCGTCGGGATCTTCGTGATCGTCACGCAGGCCGGGACCGGCGACATCCTCGCCCTCACCGAGAGCGGTGGCGGCGGCCTGTCGCGCGGCACCCAGCTGCTCGCCTTCACCCTGCTGGCACTGGGCCTGGCCATCAAGGCTCCACTGTGGCCGCTTCACTCCTGGCTGCCCGACGCCCACACCGAGGCCCCCACCGTCGGTTCGGTTATCCTCGCCGGCGTCCTGCTCAAGATGGGCACCTACGGCCTCATCCGCGTCGCCGTCGGCGTCGCCCCCGAAGGCGCCCGGCAGGCCGCGCCGACGCTCGCGGTCCTCGCCGTCGTCGCGATCCTCGTCGCCGGGCTGGTCTGCCTGGCGCAGACCGAACTGAAGCGGCTGATCGCCTACTCCTCGGTCGGGCACATGGGTTTCGTACTGCTCGGCATCGCGACCCTCACCCAGGCCGGGCTGACCGCCGCCCTCATCGGCAACGTCGCCCACGGCCTGATCACCGGCCTGCTGTTCTTCCTCGCCGGCTCGGTCAAGGACCGCGCCCACACCGGTGAACTCGCCCGCCTCGGCGGCCTGCGCGAGGTCGCGCCGGGACTGTCGGGCATGCTCGGTTTCGCCGCCATCGCCTCCCTCGGGCTGCCCGGCCTCGCCGGGTTCTGGGGTGAGGCCTTCGCGGTGTACGCGGCGATCCAGCGCGACCAGACACTGTGGACGGTCCTGGCCGTGCTCGCCGCGATCGGCGCCGCCCTGGCCGCCGCGTACCTCCTGCGCATGCTCCGGCTGGTCACGCACGGCCCGCCCGGTGAGGCCGTCGCGGGTATGAGCGGCACCGGCCTGCGCGCCGTCGAGGTGACCTCCTTCGTGCCCCTCGCCGCCGGCGCGCTCGTGGTCGGCCTGCTCCCCTTCGTGGTGCAGGCGCCCATCGGCGAAGCCGTCTCCGGCATCCTCCAGGCGATCTAAAGGAGACCCGATGGTCCAGTCGATCGACCACGTCGCGCTCCTCCCGGCCTACCTCGCCGCCGGGACGGCCGTTCTCGTCCTGCTCGCCGACCTGTTCCTCGCCCGCCGCGCGGTCACCCTCGCCGCGGCGGCCCTCGGCACGGTCGCGACGGCCGCCGGGGCGCTGTGGGTGTCGTCGCTGGGGGAGCGGGAGACCTTCTGCCTGGAAGGCGGCTGTTCCTTCGTCGCCGACGGGACGGGCGCGCTCGTCGCGGTCGTGTTCAGCGTGCTGACGCTCGGAGTCGTCGGGCTGTCCTGGCCGGCCCTGCGCGACCCGGAAGGCCCGCCGACCGGCGAGTACCTCTTCCTGCTCGCCTGCTCCCTGACCGGCGGTGTCGTCCTCGCCTACGCGCGCGACCTCATCACCATCATCGTCGCGCTGGAGACCCTCACCCTGCCGCTGTACGCCCTGGTCGGGCTGCGCCGCAAGAGCGTGGCGAGCGCCGAGTCGGCGGTGAACCTCCTGGTCGTGTCCGTCATCTCCAGTGCGGTCACGCTCATGGGCGCGGCCCTGCTGTACGCGGTGACCGGGGCGGTCCACCTCGACGAGCTGCGGCGCGACCTGGGCGGGCCGACCACCGACGCCGTCGCCACCCATGACCCCGGCGCGATCGACCTGCCGCTGACGAGCGTCGCGGTCATGCTCGTCCTCGTCGGCATCGCGTTCAAGATCGCGGCCGTGCCGTTCCACGCGTGGGCGCCCGGCACCTACGACGGCGCGCCCCTGCCGATCGCGGCCTACCTGTCGACGGCCTCGAAGCTCGGCGGGGTCTTCGCGCTGTTGCTCATCGCCGTCGGCGGTCTGCGGCCCGCGCTGGATCGTTCCGGCGTGCTCCTCGCGGCGATCGCGGTGGCGACCATGTTCGTCGGCAACCTCGCCGCCCTGCGCCAGACCCGGATGGTCCGGCTGCTCGCCTTCTCCTCGATCGCGCAGGCCGGGTACATCCTCGCGCCCCTCGGCGCCTTCGCCATGGCCGCCGGGCGCGAGGAGGACGCGATCACCGCGGCCGTCGCCGCGACCCTGGCCTACACGGTCTTCTACGTCGTCCTCGAACTCGCCGCCTTCGCCGTCGTCATCGCCGTGCGCGGCTCCGCGCAGGGCGGCCTGATCAGCGACTACGCGGGCCTCGCCCGGCGCTCGCCGGTCCTTGCCGGGGCCTTCGTGCTCGCGCTGATCGGCCTCGCCGGGCTCCCGCCCGGCATGGCGGGGCTGTTCGCGAAGGTGACGGTCGTCGACGCCCTGCTCGAAGGCGAGGCGGTGTGGCTGGCGGTGGTCGTCGCGGTCAACGCGGTCATCGGGCTGGTCTACTACGTGCGCGTCGCGGGCGTGCTGGTGCGGGCGGGTGAGGGCGCGGTCGCGCCCGGGCCGCGCGTACCGTGGCCGGTCGCGCTGACCCTGGGGGCGGCGACCGTCGCGGGCGTCGTGGTCGGGTTCGCGCCTCAGCTGGTGCTGGGGGCGGCGGGGGGCTAGCCCGCCACGTGCAGCCCGAACCCGCTCGTTCCCGGCCGCTCCAATCCGGGCTTGAGCCGCAGGGACGGCATCGTGTAGTCCCCGAAGTTCTGCCGGCGGAACGGGATCGGCGCGGTCGTCTCCAGCGTGAGCAGGCGTTCGCGCCAGGCCTTGGCGGCGACGGCGAAGTCCTCGTCGGTGTAGCGGTCGACGCGGTACACCACGAACGGCGGCAGCGCCTCGATGCCCGGGTAGTAGAGGATCCCGTGGTGGATCGGGAACAGCAGGTCCTCGATGGGGCCGTTGATTCCCCGCGCGGTGTAGTGGGCCTCGGGCCCGCCGACGGTCACCGACAGCAGCGCGCGCTTCCCGGCCAGGGTCCCCTCGCCGTAGCGGTCGCCGTACCTGGTGTCGTCGTGCACACCGACGCCGTAGCCGAACCCGTAGGTGAACACGCGGTCCACCCAGCCTTTGAGGATCGCCGGCATCGCGTACCACCACAGCGGGAACTGGAAGATGACCGTGTCGGCCCACCGCAGCTTCTCCTGCTCGGCGAGCACGTCGGCGGTGAGTTCGCCGCGTTCGAACGCGCGGCCGGAGTTCCGCACGACCCGCAGTGGGCTCTCCGCGGCGGCGCCGAAGTCGTCGGCGTCGACCTGTGCCTTCCATTTCATCGCGTACAGGTCGGACACGCGCACGTCGTGCCCGGCGCCTTCGAGGGTCTCGACGGCGACGTCTTTCAGGGAGCCGTTGAGCGAGCGCGGCTCGGGGTGGGCGTGGACGATGAGAACCTTCACGGGCTTCCTCCGGTCGGTGGGACGTGCCTCGATCCTGTGCGTTCCGGCGCGCTTCGTTCAGGGGCGCTTCCACCGTCGGACCGGACTTCCTGGTATCGGCGGGACCAGGTTCGCGCGCGCCGGCCGGCGCATACTTGCCCGATGGACGACGCCGCCGATCTCAGCGGGTTCCTGCGCACCAGGCGAGCCCGCGTCGACCCCGCGAGCGTGGGGATCCCCGTCGACTCCCGCCGCCGTGTCACCGGCCTGCGCCGGGAGGAGGTCGCGCACCTGTCGGGCGTGAGCGTCGACTACTACGTCCGCCTCGAACAGGGCCGGGCCCGGCAGCCTTCCGAGCAGGTTCTCGACGCCCTGGCGCGCGTGCTGTGCCTCGACGACGTCGAGCGGCTCCATCTGCATCGCCTGGCCCGGCCGCCGCGCGAGGGCGCGCCGCCCGCCGGGGGCGTGCGCCCGGAGCTGCGGCGTGTGCTCGACGCCTTCGACGGGGTCCCGGCGATGATCGTCAACCACCGTCTCGACGTGCTGGCCGGGAACCGTCTCACCGAGCTGCTCTACGGGCTCGCGGCGCCCGGTTACAACACGGCCCGGCACATCTTCCTCGACGAGGGCGCCCGCGACCTCTACGGCGACTGGGAGAAGTGCACCCGCGACGTCGTCGGCCACCTCCGGCACTCCGCCGGGCGCTTCCCCGACGACCCGCTGCTGGTGTCGCTGATCGGTGAGTTGTCCATGGGCAGCGACCGTTTCCGGACGCTGTGGAGCCGGGCCGACGTGCGCATGCGCACCTTCGGCCGCAAGGTCTTCCGGCACCGGATGGTCGGCGAGCTGGACCTGCACCAGGAGAACTTCGCGCTGCCGGGCGCGCCCGGGCAGGAGCTGGTCGTGCTGACCGCGGCCGTCGGCAGCGAGGCCGAGGCGGGCCTGCGGCTCCTGGCGAGTCTGGGCGGCGCGGAACTAGGTCACTCTGTGTCCACCATCGCATCCACAGGTAAAACTCAGCGCAACGGGTAACAATTGGATCACGACCTTTCCATTGGGAGTGATCGATGCGCTACCTCAACGGCCTCAAGACCGCGATGCTGCTCGGCCTGCTCTCGGCCCTGATCATCGCCGTCGGCTACTGGTTCGGCGGCGGGACCGGCGTGATCATCGCCGCCGGGATCGCGCTGGTCATGAACGGCGTCTCCTACTTCTTCTCGGACAAGATCGCGCTGCGCTCGATGCGGGCCCAGCCGGTGTCCGAACAGCAGTTCCCCGAGCTGTACCGGATGGTCCGCGAGCTCGCCGACCGCGCCGGGCAGCCCATGCCGCGCCTGTACGTCAGCCCGACGGCCCAGCCGAACGCCTTCGCGACCGGCCGTAACCCCAAGCACGCCGCCGTCGCGGTGACCGCCGGGATCGTCGACCTGCTTGACTACCGGGAGCTGCGCGGGGTGATCGGCCACGAGCTCTCACACGTCTACAACCGCGACATCCTCATCTCCAGCGTCGCGGGGGCCCTGGCCAGCATGATCACCATGATCGCCAACCTCGCGCTGTTCCTGCCGCTCGGCGGCAACTCCGACGGCCCCAACCCCGTCGTGCTGCTCCTGACGATCATCCTCGGCCCGATCGCGGCCGGGCTGATCCAGATGGCGATCAGCCGCAGCCGCGAGTACCAGGCCGACCAGTCCGGCGCCGAACTGTCCGGTGACCCGCTCGCCCTCGCCTCGGCTCTGCGCAAGATCGACGCGGGCGCGAGACGACTGCCGATGCGCGCTCAGGGGCCCGTGACCAGCTCGGCGCACCTGATGATCGCCAACCCGTTCAGCGCGGGTGGCATGGCGAACCTGTTCTCGACGCACCCGCCGATGGCCGAGCGGGTCCGGCGCCTCGAACAGATGGCCAGCGCGGTCCGTTAGCCGGCGACCAGCACGATCTTCCCGCGCACCGGGCCGTTCTCGCCGAGGCGCTGGGCCTCGGCGACCTCGGTGAGCGGGAAGGTCCGCACGTCGGGCGGCGTGAAGCGCCCGGACTCGACCAGCCCGCCGATCTCGTCGAGGGCGTGCAGGACACGGCCGTCGTCGCCCCTGCTGAAGGTGACGCCGTGGGCTTCCGCGCCCGCGAAGTCGGCGATCGTGACGACCCGTTCCGTCCCGCCCGCGAGCGCGATGAGTTCGGGCAGGACACCGCTTCCGGCGACGTCGAGCGCCGCGTCGACCCCGTCGGGCGCCAGCGCGCGGACCCGCGCGGTGAGCCCTTCGCCGTAGGCGACGGGCTCGGCCCCGAGCGAGCGGAGATGCTCGTGGTTCGGCGCGCTCCCGGTGCCGATCACCCGCGCCCCACGCGCGACGGCGAGCTGGACGGCGGCACCGCCGACGCTCCCGGACGCGCCGTTGACGAGGAGCGTGTCGCCCTCGCCGACCCCGAGCCGGTCGAGGGCCCGGGTCGCGGTCTCGACGGCCGCCGGCAGGCTCGCCGCGGTCGCGAAGTCGAGTGCGGGCGGGACGGGCGCGTAGTGGGCCAGTACCGCCAGCTCCGCCTGGGCCGCGGGCTCGGCGGTGAAACCGAACACGCGATCGCCGACGGCCACGCCCGTGACGCCCGCGCCGAGCTCGTCGACGACGCCGGCGGCCTCATGGCCGAGCGTCTGGGGGAGCTCGGGGTCCATCAGGCCCGCGCGTTTCTTCCAGTCACTGGCGTTGACCCCGGCCGCACGGACCGCGATCCGGACCTGCCCGGGACCGGGACGCGGGTCGGGCACGTCGACGATCTCCAGAACCTCGGGGCCGCCGAACACGCTGAAACGGACTGCCTTCATGTCCGACAGTCTGCGCCCCGGCGGCGCGCCCTAGGCCCGGATCCGCAGGACGAGCCGGGCCAGGATCTCCGGCGCCCGCAGCGGCAGCAGGTGGTCGGCGCCGGTGACGGTCACCAGCTCGCAGTCCGGGATCCGCGCGGCGACCTCGATCGCGCAGCCGTTGACGAGGGGATGGTCGAGGTCGCCGAGCACGACCGCGGCCGGGACGTCGATCTCGTCGAGCCCGTCGAAGGCGGGCGGGTCGGCCTCGGCCAGCCCGTCCTGCGCGAGCATCGCCAGCACACCGCTGCGCAACTGGGCCTCGACGGCGTCGGAGAGCCCCGACCGTGCCCAGGTCTCGCGGCCCAGATCGAGCAGGCCGTCGACGTCGCGCTCCTCGTAGAGCTCGCCGAAGCGCGCGAAGTAGGGGTCGCCGAAGTCCCACGGGTAGTCCGACACGCCCGGGGACACCAGCACCAGCCCGGCGACCTGCTCGGGTTCGGCGACGGCCAGGGACAGCGCCGTCGCCGCCCCGCCGCTGCTGCCCACGAACACGGCCTCGTCGACCTCGCAGTGGTCGAGGACGTCGAGGAGGTCGTCGTAGACGCTGAACGGGGAGGCGGGGGCGGGCGAGAGCCCGTGGCCGCGCGCGTCGAAGCGGATCGTGCGGACGTCGTCGGGCAGCAGTTCCAGCAGCGGCTCCCAGATCGCGGAGTCGCCCCATCCCGGGTGGAGCAGTACCACCGGGAGGCCGTCGCCGCCTGAGTCGTCGACCCACATGGGATCAATCGTGCACCCCATCAAGGCCGCGTACAAGAAAGGTGGCACACCGTCAATAATCCGTCACACCACCTGGAAGTCTCCCGGGCGTGCGCACATGCTCGGCCCTGTGCTCACCACGACCCCTCCGCGCACCCCCGACCGCGACCGGCACCGCCTCTCGGTCACCGGCGGCCTGGCCGCCCTCTCCCTCGACGCCATGGCCTCGGTCGCCTACGGGCCCGAGGCGATCGTCCTCGTCCTCGCCGTCGCGGGCGGCGCCGGTCTCGGCCTGACCGTCCCCGTCACGATCGCGATCGCGGTCCTGCTCGCCGTCCTCGTCTTCTCCTACCGCCAGGTCATCGCGGCCTTCCCCGACGGCGGCGGCGCCTACGGCGTCGCCAAGGCCCGGCTCGGCCGACCGGCGAGCCTCGTCGCGGCGGCCTCGCTGGTCTGCGACTACGTCCTCAACGTCGCGGTGTCGGTCGCCGCCGGCGTCGCCGCGCTCACCTCGGCCTTCCCCGCGCTCCTGCCGCACACGGTGTGGCTGTGCCTGGCGGTGCTCGCCGTCATCACCCTGGTGAACCTGCGCGGGGTCGCCCACAGCGCCCGCGCGTTCATCGTGCCGACCGCGGTCTACGTCGCCGCCATCGTCACGGTCATCGCCGTCGGACTGTTCCGCGACGCCCCGGCCGTGTCGGCCGCCGCACCGGCCCAGCAGGAGACGCTGCGAACGGTCGGAGTCCTGTTGCTGCTCAAGGCCTTCGCCAACGGCTGCGCCGCCCTCACCGGCGTCGAGGCCATCGCCAACGCCGTGCCCAGTTTCCGCAAACCGCGCGTGCGACGGGCCCAGCACACCGAACTCGCCCTCGGCGGCCTGCTCGGGGTGATGCTGATCGGCATCGCCGCCCTCATCGGGAAGTTCGGCGTCCACCCCGTCGCGGGCACGACCGTCCTGTCGCAGGTCACCGACGCCGCCCTCGGCCACGGCGCCGCCTTCTACGTCGTGCAGATCGCGACCATGGTGCTGCTCGCCCTGGCCGCCAACACGTCCTTCGGCGGGTTGCCCGTGCTGGCGAGGCTTCTCGCCCGGGACCATCACCTGCCGCACGTCTTCGCCCTGCGCGCCGACCGGCAGGTCCACCGCCACGGCGTGCTCGTCCTGGCGGCGCTGTCGGCGGTGATCCTGGTGGTCGCCGGGGGCGCGATGAACACGCTCGTGCCGCTGTTCGCGATCGGCGTGTTCGTCGGCTTCACCCTCGCGCAGACCGGGATGGTGCGGCACTGGTGGCTGCACCGCGACCCGGGATGGCGGTGGCGCCTGGCACTCAACGGTTTCGGCGCGGTCCTGACGGGTGTGGCGACCGTCGTGACCACCGCGACGAAGTTCACCGAGGGCGGCTGGCTGATCGTCGTCGCGCTGCCGCTGCTGGTGTGGCTGTTCACGCGCGTCCGCCGCGCCTACGAGAAGATCGGCCGCGAACTCGGCGTCGGCGAACTGCCCGCGCCTCCGCGCGGGGAGAAGCCCGTCGTCGTCGTGCCGGTCCTCGGCGTCTCGGCGCTGACCGGTGAGGCCCTGTCGGCGGCCATGTCCCTCGGCGGTGAGGTGATGGCGCTGCGGGTCGTGTTCGGCGACGAGCCGCGCGAAGGCGCCGGTTTCTTCAAGGAGTGGGACGCCTGGCATCCCGACGTCGCGATGACGATGGTCTACTCGCCGACCCGCGACCTCGGAGACCCCGTCGCGCAGTACGTCCGCGACGAGTACGCCGGCCGCCGGGTGGTCGTCCTCATCGCCGAGTTCGAGCCCGCGCACTGGTGGCAGCGGGTTCTGCGCAACGGCCGCGGAACCGTGATCGACCGGGCCGTCCGGCGCGGCACCGACGCCGTCGTGTGCCGCTACCGCCTCCGTCTGACCAGGCCGTTCCCGACTGCTCCGGCCGCCGGGACGGCGCCGATGTGAAACGAAGCCGGTACGCGCGGCGGATGCCTCCGTCGCCCGTTCGATTGACGTCGCACAAGGTGTGAGTCGAGGTGGGCGAAATTCGTTCTAGAGTGCACTTTCCGCACTCGCTCCACTGTGGAGGAAAACGATGCCCGCGATGACGCGGTCGCGCCCGGTCCCCGCCGAAGACCCCCGACTCACCGCCCTGGCCGATCAGTGGCGGCAGGTGGCCAGGCACGCCGACTGCGTCGCCGACGGATACCAGACCGCGACCCTCACCTCGATCGAGCTGACCGCCCTCAAGACCGCCATCACCGGAGCCGCCAGGCTCCAGGCGATGCTGCGCGAGACGCCCGACGCCCAGGTCCCCACACCGCAGCCGCTCACCAGGCGGCAGAAGGAGGTCCTCACCGGGCTCGCCTCGGGCGCCGCCCTCACCGACATCGCCGTCGAACTCGGCCTGACCACCGAGACCGTCCGCAGCCACGCCACCCACCTCTACCGGCGGCTCGGCGCCCGCAACCGCGCGCACGCCGTGATCATCGCGGTCCGGGCGGGGATCATCACCTGACGTCCGTCCCGTCCCGCGGAACCGAGGTCGACGGTGGTGTCGGCCCGTTCCGTTCCTTCTGCGCTCGCGGCCTAAACTGACTCCCCCCGAGCCGAGGAGCCCACGCATGCCGCTGCCCACCTGGCCGCACACCGGCGTGACCTGGGCCGACGGCCGGGCCAGTCTGTGCTTCACCTCGCCCGAAGGCCGCGACGAACACGTCCCGCTCGCCCTCGGCGAACGGATCTCCTGGCGCCTGCCGGGCGTCCGCCGCTGCATCGGGGTGTGGATCCCGAGCACCCGCCGCCGCGTCGACTGTCCACATCAGAGGGTCCTGCCGACGGCCCGCGCCGCCGCGCAGTGCGATCCCTGCGAGCGCACCGATCCCGGCAAGGCCCTCGCCCGCGGACAGGCCCTCGACGACCCGCGCGACTTCCGCCTCTACCTCGCCTACTTCGGTCCGGGCCTGGTCAAGGTCGGGCTCACCGCCGTCGACCGCGGCCAGAACCGCCTCACCGAACAGGCCGCGCTGGCCTACACCTGGCTCGCGACCGGGCCGCTGCGCCCGATCCGCCGCGCGGAAATGGCCGCGTCGGCCACGAAACTCGCCACCGAACGCCTCCGGCACCGCACCAAGACGCGCGGACGCTGGCACCCCGCCTTCGACGCGGCCACCGAACTGGGCGAGGCGCACCGGCGGCTCGCGGCGGTCATCGCCGGCGAACTCACCGTCGAACCCTTCGCGGTCACCGACCTGCGCCCCACCTACGGCCTCCCCGGCACCGGCCGTCCCGAACGCGAGGTCACCGACATCGAGTACGACGCCTGCCTCACCGGTGTCCTGCGTTGCCTCGCCGGGCGTGACGCGGTCCTCGACACCGAGCACGGCACGCTGCTGGTCGACCTGCGTCTCCTCGCCGGCCGCACCATCCTCGACGGGGAGGGCGCGCCCACCGACGGCGTCGACATCGCGCTCCTCGACCTCGGCCGCACCCCGGCGCCCGAGCAGGACACCCTGTTCTGACCCGCCGGCGGTCCGGCGCGGGAGCGCTACCATCGAAGGCCGCCCGCCCCCGACCCCGAGGTCCGTATGCCCGCCGAAGCGAAGGACGTCGCCTTCCACGTCCTCGGACCCGCCGCGATCCTCGTGGACGGTCGGCAGGTGGAACTCCAGGGCAAACGCAGCCGGGGCCTGCTCGCCGCGCTCCTCCTCCATGAGGGCCGCGTCGTGCCCTCCGCCGAACTCATCACGCTCATCTGGGACGGCGACGCGCCCAAGACCGCCGCCAACCAGCTCCAGATCGCCGTCCACCGGCTCCGCACGGCCCTGTCGGCCGCCGGACTCGACGGCCGTCTCGGCACCCGCGACGGCGGCTACGCCCTCGACCTGCCCGAAGACGCACGCGTCGACCTGCACGACTTCCGCGAACTGTCGGCGACCGCCGCCGCCCGCGCCGCCGCCGGGGACTGGGCCGCCGCCCGCGACACCGGCCGCGCGGCCCTCGCCCTGTGGAAGGGACCGGCCTGGGACGGTCTCGGCGCCGCAGGGCCACGCCGCGCCGCCGAAGCCGAACGCCTCACCGCCGTCGAGCTCACCCGCGCCGCCGAACTCGTCGGCGGCGACCGGGCCGCGCTCGCCGAGCTGCGCGCGCTGGTCGCCGAGCACCCCTACCACCAGCGCTTCTGGTACCTGCTGATCCTCGCGCTGGCCCTGCGAGGCCGCTCCGCCGAGGCCCTGGAGGCGCACCTCGCGGCCCGCGAGCTGCACCAGCGCGACCTCGGCACGGCCCTCGGGCCGGAGCTGGCGGCGCTGGAGCGCGCGATCCTGCGCGGGGAGCCGCACGCCGCCTTCGACGCCGTGCGCGCCTGGACCTTCGGCGCGGCCGCCCCGGCGTCGCCGGGCGGGCTGCCCGCCGACCTGCGCGACTTCACCGGCCGCGCCGCCGAAGGCGACCACATCGCCGCGATCCTGCGCGCCAACCCCCGGCATCGCGATCCGGCCGTCGTCGTCATCGCCGGGCTCGGCGGGATCGGCAAGACCACCTTCGCCGTGCGGCTCGCCCACCGCCACGCCGGGCTGTTCCCCGACGGGTGCCTGTTCGTGGACCTGCGCGGCTTCGACGACGTCCCGAAGGACACCCACGCCGTCATGGGCGACCTCCTGCACGCCCTCGGCGTCACCGGGCAGGCCGTGCCCGCCGACCCCGACGCGCGCCTCGGTGTCTACCGCTCGGTCATGGCCGGGCGGCGGGTGCTGCTCGTCCTCGACAACGCCGCCAGCGAGGCCCAGGTGCGGCCGCTGCTGCCCGTCCACGCCGCCAGCGCCGCCCTTGTCACCAGCCGCCGCCTCCTCGCCGGGCTCGACGGCGCCTTCGTCGTCGAACTCGACGTGCTCAGCCCACCCGAGGCGATCGGCCTGCTCACCGGCATCCACCGCGGCGGCGGACGCATCGCCGCCCCCGCCGCCCTCGACCGCATCGCCGACCTGACCGGCCGCCACCCACTCGCGCTGCGGATCCTCGGCTCCCGGACCGCCCGCATGACCGGCGGCGACCTCGCCACCGTCCTCGCCCGCCTCGCCGACGAGGGCGCCCGCCTCGACGAACTCAGCGCCGGCGCCGGCCAGGTCCGCCAGAGCATCGGATTCAGCTACGGCGACCTCGGCGAGGACGCCGCCCGCCTGCTGCGGCTGGCGGCGCTCCTGCCCACACCGAGATTCGGCGTCGAGGCCGCCGCCGGGCTCCTCGGCACCGACCTCCTCGACGCCGAAGCAGTGCTCGACGAACTCGCCGACGCGCAACTCCTGCGACCCGTCGACCACGGAACCCGCTACCTCATGCACGACCTCGTCCGCCTCTTCGCCCGCGAACGCGCCGACGACGAAGACGACCCCGCCGACATCCGCGCGGCCCTCGACCGCGCCTTCGGTTTACTCCTCGCCCTGGCCCACCACGCCGACGACGCCCTCGGCTACCGCTATTACCCGACCCCGCCGCCACCCGCGCGAACACCCCGGCCGCACCCCGAGAGCATCGCCGCCGTCCGCGCCGACCCGGTCGCCTGGTTCGAGGCCGAACGCGAACTCCTGTCGGCCGCCGTCGGCCTCGCCGCGCCCGCCACCGCCTGGCGACTGCTCACCACCATGGTCAACTTCCTGGACCTGCACGCCTACAGCCACGACGCGATCGTCCTGATCCGCACGGCGCTCGACCGGGCCGACGGCGACGAGGCGCGAGCCGCCCTGCACCTGGCCCTCGCCCGCACGGCCCGCTCACTCGGCAGAACCGACCGGGCCGTGCGTGCCGCGGGACTCGCCCGCCGCCTCTACCTGCGGCTCGGCGACGACATCCGCGCCGGGTCCGCCACCTGCCAGTTCGCCGAGAACCTCCGCGTCCTCGGCCGGCCCGCCGCGGCCTACACCGCCTACGAGCACGCCTTCGCGCTGCTCACCCCACACCTCGCCGACCGCACCGCCGTCGCCCAGACCGGCTGGTGCCACAAGGAACTGGCCGTCCTGCGGCTCTATACGCGCGGCCCCGCCGAGGCCCTGGAGAGCTTCGCCGAAGGCCACCCCTTCATGGTCCGCGCGGGCGATCGCGGCGGCGAGGCGCGCACCCTCGGCGGTCAGGGCCTGATGAACCTGCGCCTCGGCGAACTCCGCGAAGGCATCGCCCAGACCGAGGCCGCCGCCGTGCTCCTCGCCGAAGCGGGCGACCGCGTCGAGGAGATCTTCGTGCGCGTCGAACTCGCCGAGGCGTACCAGCGCGACGGACGCCCCGACGAGGCCCTCGTGGCGATCGAGCGCGCCGTCGCCGACACCCGCGCCCTGCGCCTGAACGGGCGGATCACCACGGCGCTGTGCACCCAGGGCCGGATCCTGGCCGCGCACGGGCGCACGGAAACCGCGATAGGCCTGTTCGAGGAGGCACTGGGCCTGGTCGGCGAACACCAGCCGGTCTCCCGGGCGCTCGTCCTCGTCGAACTCGCCGAGGCGCACCTCGCGCGGGGCGCCCACGCGCTCGCGCGCGACTACGCCGAAGGCGCCGGAGCGGCCGAACGTATCGGCGTCGACGTCCCCGGGCTGCGCGCCCGCATCGACGCCGCTAGCGGTAGTTCGTGAACTGCAGCGGCACCTCGACGTCGTCGGCGCCCTTCAGCAGCGCGATGACGGCCTGCAGGTCGTCGAGCTTCTTGCCCGTCACCCGGATCTGGTCACCCTGGATCTGCGCCTGCACGCCCTTCGGGCCCTCGTCGCGGATCTTCTTGTTGATCTTCTTGGCGACGTCCTGGGCGATGCCCACGGTGAACGTGCAGTCGATCTTGTAGGTCTTCCCCGACGCGCGCGGCTCACCGGCCTCCAGGGCCTTCAGCGAGATGTCGCGCTTGATCAGCTTCTCCTTGAACACGTCGAGGGCCGCCTTCACGCGGTCGTCGGTGTCCGCGGTGAGGGTGGCCGCCTCTTCGCCGGTGCGCTCGACCGAGGCGTTGACACCCCGGAAGTCGAAGCGGGTGGACAGCTCCTTCGCGGTCTGGTTGATCGCGTTGTCCAGCTCCTGCATGTCGAGTTTGCTGACGATGTCGAAGGACGGATTGGCCACGGTGCTAACTCCTGCGCTCGTAGGTTCACCGGTCAGGTTACAGGTCGGCGATCGGCGTATCCGGATCCGCGCACAACTGCTCCAGCACCGTCGCCCACGTGTCCAGCCAGCCCACGGCGGTCGCCTCGTCAAGCTCACCCGGCGAGTACTGCAACGCCAGCCGCCAGCCCCCGGCAGCCGGCACGCACATGAAGATCGTCCCCGGCACCATGTGGACCGGCTCGGCCGTGAACGACGCCTCGACACCGTTGAAGTGCAGCGCCGACACCGTCGAACCCGGGAACAGGAACTGCACGACGTCCCCGACCGGCTCGCCGCCCTCCTTCTCCGCCAAGGCCTCCAGCAGACGCGGGAAGGTGACGTGATGCGCCGAACCGTCGGCGTGATCGTCACCCGTCCGCGCCACCAGACCGGCGAAGTCCAGATCCCCGGTGAGATCCAGCTCCAGCGCGCCCGACAGCGACAGGCTCGCCAGCACCGTCTCGTCGCCGGGCTCCTCCCGCAGCGTGCAATGCGTGCGCAGGAACAGGTTCTCCGTCCCCGCCAGCCGCGACAGGAACACCCCGAGCGCGGCCGCGTAGACCGCGAACGGCCCGGTGTCCTGGCGCTCGCCGAGTTCGGCGGCGGCGTCGACGACCGTCGCGGGGAGGATCAGTTCCTGCACCGCCCGCCGCCGGTCGCGCCGGCCGGGCCGGTCGTAGGGGAGGACCAGGTCGAGCGGGACGCCGTCGAGCCGGTCGGTCCAGTAGGTGAGGCGGCGCGCGAGGTCGGGTTCGGCTTCGCCGAGCGCGTGCGTGATCGCCTGGGTGGCCGCCGGGAGGCGTGCCGGACGCTCTTCGACGGCCGCGTTGTACAGCTCGGCGAGTTCGGTGACGAACAGTGCGCGGGACCAGTCGTCGATGAGGACGTGGTGAAAGACCAGGATCAGCCGCCAGTCCTGTTCGGACAGTCTGATGAGGACACCTCGCCAGGCGTGTCCCTCGCCGAGGTCGAAGTCCTCGGCGCGGGCCTCTTCGGCGTGCGCGTCGGCGCGGGCGGGCCGCTGGTCCTCGGCGAGCGCGGTCAGGTCGAGCATCTTCAGGCGGGACTCGGGGATGGCGGTGTCGGTGAGAACCTCCTGGAGCCACTCGCCCTCGTGTTCGGTGAAGCGGCTGCGCAGCGAGTGGTGGCGCGTGTTCAGGGCGGTGAAGGCGTCTTTGAGGGCGGCCGGGTCGAGCGGTCCGGACAGGTCGACCTGGACGGGGATGTTGAGCGCCGTACCGAACTGCCGGAAGAAGCCGGTCATGCCCTTCTGGACGTTGTTGAGGGGACCCGCGAGGACGTCGTCCACAGGTTTATCCACAGGCTCGGGCTCTACGGCGGGTGGATTCGCGGGATCTTGTGGTGATTCCTCCCCTTCGATCCGAGGTGACTCAGCGTCCCCTGTGGACAACGCGGGGGCATGGGCCAGCAGGGCCGTGAAGTCGTGCGTCCCGCTCGCGTCGCGCGGCAGCTCGTCGAGGACCGTCCACGTCCTGGGCGCCACATAGGCCGGGAACAGCCGGTCGAGACCGGCGGGCGTCTCGGCGCCTGCTTCGAGCGCGAGGAAGGCCGCCAGGTAGGGCGCGCCGTCGGGCCCGCGAAGCGCCAGCACCGCCGCGTCGGCGATGCCCGGACGCGCCCGCAGCACACCCGCGACGGCCGCCGGGTCGACCTTGTGCCCGCCGAGCGGGACCTGGTCGGTGACGCGCCCGTAGTACTCAAGGACGCCGTCGTTGTTCCACCGCGCCAGATCGCCCGTGCGGTAGTAGCGCTGACCGGCGCCGTCGACCGGGAAGTGCTGCGCGGTCAGGGAAGCGGCGTTCAGGTAACCCGAGGCGAGGCAGTCACCGGCGATGTAGAGCTCGCCGGGGACACCGACCGGCAGCGGCCGGCCCGCCCCGTCGAGGACGTAGAGGCGGGTGTTGTCGATGGGCGTTCCGATCGGCACACCGCCCGTCCCGCCGGGCGTGACCGGATGGCTGGTGACCATCACGGTCGCCTCGGTCGGGCCGTAGGCGTTGACGACCTCGTAGGGCAGCTCGGCCGGGGGCCTGCGGTACAGGGGATCCCCGCCGACGATCAGCGCGCGCAGGGACTGCGGCTGCGCCTGCGCGGGCAGCGCGAGCATCGTCTCGCCCGGACCGGTCGGCAGCACCGCGATGGTCGTCTTGGCGAAGCCGAACCATTCGGCGAGGGTCGTGCCGTCGCGCGGGACGTCCTCGCCGCCCATGACGATCGAGGCGCCGGAGGTCAGGGCGGGCCAGATCTCCAGGACCGAGGCGTCGGTGCCCGGTCCGGCGACCGCGGCGACCCGGTCCTCGGCGCCGACCCGGAAGCGGCGCCGGAACCAGCCGCTCAGGTTGGTGAGGCTGCGATGCGCGACGACCACGCCGGGTCCGCGCCGGCGCGGATCGTAGAGGACGTAGCAGGGGGAGTCGGGGGTGGTGACGCGCTCGGGGGTCGTGCTGGGGAAGGTGTCGAGCTCGGCGGGGCTCGGGTGGAGCCTGGCGGCGTCGGCGGGCAGCATGGTCGCGAGACCCTGCTCGACGACGGTGAGCCGGGCGCGGCTGTCGGCGAGGATCCGTGCGACGCCTTCGGGGCCGCTCGCCGGATCCAGTGGCAGGTAAGCGGCTCCGGCCTTGACGACGGCGACGAGTGTGACGACGAGCCGCAGGTCCTGCGGCATCAGCACACCGACCACATCGGACGGCCGGACGCCGAGCGAGCGCAGCTGATGCGCCAGCTGGTTGGCCAAGGCGTCCAATGTGGAGTACGACAGCGAGTCGCGGCCGCAGGCCGCGGCGACCGCCTGCGGCGTGCGGGCGGCGAACCCGGCGAACAGCTCGTCGACGGTCACGCCCACCGGATCGACCTGGGGGCCCCGATGCCAGTGATCGAGCGCGCCCATGTCGTCGTCGGAGAGATCGTCCAATTGGGACAGTCGCTGGGCGGGGTCCTCGGTCGCGGCGGTCAGGATGTCGCGCAGGTAGCGGCCGAAGCGACGCGCGCTCTGCGCGTCGAAGACCTCGGCGGCATGGCCGACGCGGCAGACGATCCCGTCGCCCTGGTCGACGAACTCCCACGCGATCTCGACCGACGGCGCCGAGAAGCCCACGGCGATCTGGAAACTCGTGCTCTCGGGCGCCGACCCCGCGTGCCGCGCGAGATCCCGCAGACCCGCCGCGACCCGGGCGAGAACCTCGCCGAAGGCGGGATCGCCGGACAGGTCGACACGCAACGGAAGCCCCCCGGGAACCCCGACGATGAGGTCGTCCTGCCCCGAGAAGCGCCGGACAGTCGCGACGACACCCGCGATGAGCGGGACGATGGCGTCGCGATTCGGGGTGTCGGTGGAGGACTGGGGCTGGGTCGCGTCGGCGCCGATCGCACGCAGGGCCGCGGCGAGCTTCGGGACGAGGAGCGTGTCCTCCGCCGCGCGCGTGCCGTGCTGCGCGGCCGTGCGCAACCGGTCGGCGGGCATCGCGACGACCGGCAACGGCGGGGCGAGGACGCGTGCCCAGTAGGCCGGGTCGGGAGCGGCCGGGTCGGGAGCGGCCGCTCCGCCGGGCGCGGGGAGCGGGATGGGCGCGGTCGTGGGGTCGGCGTCGGGGTCGGGGGTGGGGTCGGGCTCCGGGCGGCGCTGCTGCGGGACGGGCGGGCGCGGAGGCTGGGGGGTGGTCTCGGCGCCGTGGTGGGGGCGGGCGGCCTCGGGTTGCGCGGGCGCCTCGACAGCGTGGTGCGACGGTGCCGGAGCGGTCTCGGGTCGCGCCGGAACCGGCGCCTCGGCGACCTGCTGAGGCCGCGCGGGGACCGCTTCGGGCTGCGCCGCAACGAGACGGGGCTGGTCGTGCCCGGGGTCGGCGGTGTCGGCCGACGGGTCGGCGTCGTACGCGGGACCGAACCCGCCGGAGGTCGGTTCGGGCGCGCGGCCGGGGGGACGCGTCGGCGAGTCGGGCCGCGAGCCGGGAGCGGACGGCTGCGGTTCGGCGGCCGCCGGTGGGGCGAACGCCGCGTGCTCGGCCGGGATCACGTGAGGGTGCCGCGCGGGGGTGGGGGGCGGGGGCTCGAAGGGGGCGGGTTCGGGTTGTGCGTTCACCGGGGTACGAGGTGGTTCGAAGCCGGCCGATGCCGGGCTGGGTGTCTCGACCGGTGGTGCGAACCCGGCGGGTTCCGGGCGGCGAGTCTCGACCGGCGGCGTCGCCGGTGCGGTCTCGAACGACGCGGGCTCAGGCTGTGTGGTCCCGCCGGTGTGAGGTGGTGCGAACCCGGCGGGCTCCGGACGGTGTGTCTCGACCGGTGGTGTCACCGGTGCGGGCTCAGCCTGCGCGTCCACGACGGCGCGAGGCGCCTCGAACCCGGCGGGTTCCGGGCGGCGAGTCTCGACCGGCGGCGTCGCCGGTGCGGTCTCGAACGACGCGGGCTCGGGCTGCGTGGTCCCGCCGGTGTGAGGTGGTGCGAACCCGGCGGGTTCCGGGCGGCGAGCCTCCACCGGCGGCGCGGCCTCGTCGCCGTCCGGGGCCTGATGCTGCTGGGGCCGGTCGGGCGTCGTCCGCTGCCCGTACGCGGACGGCAGTTCGGGACGTCGGGGCGTGGGTGCCTGCGCGGTGCTCGGCTCGGCCGGTTCGACGGCGGCGTCGACGTTCTGCGGCGCCACGGCGGCGGGAGCGTCGGTGGCGCGTTCGTGCTCGGCCTCCACCGGCTCGGCGGCGCCGAACTCCCGCCGTCGGGACGTGCTCGCCCGGCCGTCGCCGACACTCATCGGCCGCATCAGGCTCGGCGCCTCGGCGGGCGCCTCGAACACGGCGGCGGCGATGGCGCTTTCGGCCGCGGGATCCGCCGACGGCCGCTTGGGCAGCATGGCGGGTGCGGGTGCGGGTGCGGGTGCGGGTGCGGGTGCGGGTGCGGGGGTGGCGTGGTCGGTGGGGTGGGGGACGGCCCGGTCGGCCGAGTCGGCGACGGGGTGGGTGTCGTTGCGTCGCGGCCCGAAATCGTTGCCGTGCACGGGAACCGAGGCCCACTCGGTCGCGGCGGGCCGGGCCGCGCGGGCGGAGGGGTCAGCCTGTGCGTCGGCCGGCCCGAAGTTCGCCGCGCGGCCGGTGGGACCGTCCTGTGCGTCGGCGATGGGGGACGCGGCGGACGCGTCGGAGCCCTCCGAGTTGTCCACAACCGGTGGGTTATCCACAGGCAGTGCGCGGGCGGCTGGCTCGGGAGCGCCTGAAAGGGTTGACTTGTTATCGGAGGGTGGTCCCCCTGGGAGGGCGGGTCGCGTCCAAGGGGAGCCGGTGTTCGCCGTGGTCACGTGGGCGGAATCGGCGTCCTCCGCCATGTCCGGGCGCGGACGGCCAACGCCCGGTCGCCGGCTGAAGACGGCGTTGCCCGGTGTCTCCGGGGCGAAGGGCTTGGCAGGCGCCTCCGAGGCGGCAGGACCGCCGGACGCGAACGGCCCACCGGAATCGACGGTCCCCGCGGATCCAGCAGCGGTGCCAGACCCAGCGGCATCGCCGGGCCCCAAGGCGATGGGCCCGACCGGCCCGGCGGACCTGGACGGTCCGGCCGTGGGCGCGGCCTCCCCGGCGAGCGCGGTGCCTCGCCCACCCGGGCCCGCCGGTGCGACGGATCGCCTGGACTCGGCCGGAAGCTCCCCAACCCCACGCCGCCCCGATACCCACGAACCCTCAACGGCATCGGGCACGGACCCACGCGATTCCGCCCGGCCCGGCCGCTCGGCGACCTCATGCCGCGCGGGCGTCACCGACCCCGTGTCGTCGGCTTCCGGCGTGCGCTCGCTGCTCGCGGCCTCGATCGCGGGCCCGCCGCGGCGGGGCTCCAGTGCGGCCGCGTCCTCGTCGGCGCGGCGCCGGCGGCCGGTGCGGACCTCGCCGCCTTCGGGCGTGGCGACGCCGTGCGCGTCGACCACCTGACGGCCCGAGCGGCCCGCGCGGCCCGCGCCGTCCGCGCGGCCCGAGCCGTCCGTACGACCCGAACCACCCACCGTCGAAGCGGAACCGGCCCCGCCTCCCACATACCCCGCCCGCACCTCGGCGAGCAGCCCGAGCCCGGCGCGCACCCGGTCGGCGTCCACGCCGAAGTCCACGATCGCCGCGATCTCGTCCACGCCGCTCGCCACGAGTTCGTCGACGAGGCCGCGCACCGACTCCACGCTTCCGATCAGCGCGCGCGTGTCGCAGAAGTGGTCGTACACCCGCTGGAACGCCCGCTCCGGCCCGCCTTCCGGCGGCGGATCGAGGCTCTCCATCAACTGGTCGAACAGCGACGGCGTCGAGCGCATGTGCCGCGCCAGCGGCGCGTAGGCCTCCCGCCGGGCGGTGCCGAGCTCGGCGGCGATGTGGGTGTGCAGCAGCACGGTGACGTGCGGGTCGGGGCACTCGTCCCGGTAGACGGCAAGGTTGGCGCGCAGGGTGTCGAGGTCCTGCGCGATGAGGTTGGTGACGACGGGCAGGTTGAGGCGTGCGGCACGCGCGAAGTCCGCCTCGGTCGACGCCGACAGGTGCAGCGGCGCCTTCTCCTGCACCGGACTCGGATGCAGGTGAATGTCCACTTCGGACCCGTCGCCGACGCGGCGGCGCAGCGGGGCGCCCTGCCAGAAGGAGCGCAGTTCCTCGACACGGGAGTCGAGGGCGTCGTGCCGGGTCGGGTAGGTCTCGGGGGTGAAGTCGGCGGGTGGCCCGTCGGCGCCGAGGGTCAGCGCGACCCGGCCGCCCGACAGACTGTCCACCATGGACCACTCCTCGGCGAGCCGGACGGTGTCCTGCGCGGGGAGGACGACGTCGGTCGCGTGCAGCCGCAGGGTCGTGGTGTCGGCGGCGAGGGCGGCGGCGAGCACGACGGTGCTCGGGAAGGGCCCGGCCTCGGGCGCGGACTGCCTTCCGGGCAGCCAGATCGCGGCGAAGTCGTTGGCGTCGGCGAACTCCGCGGCGGCGCGCAGGAAACCGTAACCGCGCGTCACGCCGTCGGCGTGGTGCCCCAGGAAGCACAACCCGAACTCGGGCACACTCGTCTTGCGGTGCGCTCCCGCGCGGCCCTGCGGGATCTGCACCGCCAGGTGCTCGGCGGCGCGGGCGGCCGACGCGGCGGCCTCGGCGGCCAGGTGGATCGCCTCGGCGAGCGCGCGGTGACCGCCGCCGGAGCCCGTCAGGGCGGGGGATCCCGGTGCGGCGGCCGGGGACAGCTCGCCGACGACGGCCTCGGCCGGCGGGGAGGTCGGGCCGATCACGGCGGCCTCCCGTGACGGCGAGGCGGGTCCCACCGGTGTGCCTGGCATGAAACTGTCTCCTGTGGACGGTGCGATGGGGACGGTCGGGATGGGCGCGGGCGCCGCGGTTCCGGCCCAGTGCCGTTCGCGGCGGAACGGGTAGAGGGGCAGGTCGACGCGGCGGCCGTCGGTCTCGTTGACGAGCGCGGCCCAGTCGATGGCGACGCCGGCGCAGTGCAGTTCGCCGATGGCGCGGTGGAAGGGGTCGACCTCGGCGTCCTCGCGGCCGCTGGGGATCGTCGGCAGGCCGGGGATCGCGTTGCGGGCGAGGCGGGTGAGGGCCGGCTGCGGCCCGATTTCGAGGAGGATCGCGTCGGCGACCTCGCCGACGTGGTCGAGGACGCGGTCGAAGCGGACCGGGCTGAGCGCCTGTTCGACGACGTGGTCGGCGTCGGGCAGCCATCCGGCGGGATGGACCGTTCCGTCGAGGCCGCTGACGAAGGGCACGGTCGCGGGCCGCCATTCGACGGTCGCGGCGAGCGCGCGCAGGGACGCGCGGATGCCGTCGAGCTGGGCGGAGTGGTAGGCGCGCTGGACGGGGAGCCGTTGCCAGCGCAGGTCGAGGGCCTTCGCGAGGCGGCAGGCCTTGTCGACGACACCGGCGCTGCCGGCCAGGACGTGGTTCTCGGGTCCGTTGACGACGGCGAGCGTGATGCCGGGGCACGCCGCCATGACGGTGTCCACGGTGGCCTTGTCGGCGAGGATCGCGACCATGCCGCCGGGTGGCGTCTCGCGTTCGACGAGTTCGGCGAAACCGGCGGTGAGGCGGATCCCGTCGGCGAGGGTCATCGCGCCGACGGCGTGGAGGGCGGCGAGTTCACCGGCGCCGTGGCCGAGGACGAGGGTGGGCCGCACGCTCAGGTGCCGCCACAGCACGGTCATCCCGGCCTGGGCGGCGAACTGCGCGGACAGCGCGATCGTGGGCGTCGTCTCGGTTTCGCCGAGCAGTGCCGGGGTGAGGGGGACGCCGGTGAGTTTCTGGTGCCGTGCGCTGGCCTCGTCGAGGATGTCGCTGAAGTGGGCGCAGCGGTCGTAGAGGGCTTTCGTGGCACGGGGACCGGGTTCGGCGAGTCCACTGTAGGCGAACAGGGGCCGCACGGAATCGCTCGCCTGGTAGGCGCTGTAGTGCTCCGACCTGGTGCCCGACAGGTATGCGTCGAGGGAGTCGGCGAGTTCGGCGGGATTGTCGCCGTAGGCGACGAGCCGGTGCCGGGAGCGGCGGCGGCCGAGCGCGGCGGTGGCGACGACGTCGGCGAGGCGCGGCACCGGACTCTGCCGGAGGCGGCTCGCGTAGGCGCCGGCGAGGTCGCGGAGGGCCTCGGGGTGTTCCGCCGAGATCGGCAGGAGACCGGGGACGTGCGGTGCCGTGGTGCCGAAAGCGGTGCCGTGGCGTAGATCCGGGGGCTGGGCGACGATGACGTGCACGTCGGAGCCGCCGGGACCGACGGCGTTGACGCCGGCGACGCGCGGCCCGACGACGTCGGGCCAGTCGGCGGCCTCGGCCGGAATCCGGAATGGACTGTCCGCAAGGGACAGTGCGGGATCAGGTGCGGTGTGGTTGGCCAGGGGTGGGATCACCCCGGAGCGGACCGCGCAGACCGCGCGCACGAACCCGGCGAGCCCGGCGGCGGCGTCGAGATGCCCGATGGCGGGTTTGGCGCTGCCGAGCGCGCAGAAGCCGCTCGCGTCGGTGTCCTCCCGCAGTGCCGCCGACAGCGTCGCGAACTCGGCGCGGTCGTCCTCGGCGGAGCCCGTTCCGTGCGCCTCCAGGTAACCCAGATCCTCGGCGGTGACCCCGGAGGCGTCGAGCGCGCGCCGGACGGAGGTCGCCGCGCCGAGAATGACCGCGTGGATCCGGTCGCCGTCGGCGAGGGCCTCGTCGAGGCGTTTGAGCACGACGGCGGCGACGCCGTTGCCGACGACGGTGCCGTCCGAGGCGGCGTCGAAGGCCCGGCACGCACCGGTCGGGGACAGGCCGTATCCCTTGTCCGGCAGGTATCCCAGCACCTGCGGGACGTGCACGGCGCTGGCCCCGGCGATGGCGAGGTCGACCTCGCCGTTGAGCAGGGCGCCCACCGCAAGCCGCACCGCCGTCAGCCCGGTGGAGGCACCGGTCTGGACACCGACGGCCGGGCCCGACAGGCCGAGCAGTGCCGCGGTCCGCGCGGCGAGGAAGCCGGAGGCGTTGTCGGCGGCCAGTTCCAGGCTCGACGCGCGGTCGGCGACGGCCTCCTCGGCGACCTCGCCGAGTTGGTGCCGCAGATAGCCGTGCAGCGGATAGACGTCGTACCCGGCTCCGGCATAGACGCCCGTGCGGGCCGGTCCGCCGCCGGCGTGACCGGCGTCTTCGAGGGCGTGGTGGGCGACCTCGTAGAAGATGCGGTGCTGCGGATCGGTGCGCGCGGCCCGATCGGCGGTGAGGCCGAAGAAGGAGGCGTCGAAGGTGGATATGTCACCGAGACCGGCGGCCGCCGCGCGCAGGTCGGGCGACAGCCCGGCACCCCGCAGTTCGGCCTCGGTGAAGCGGTGCACGTCGACCGTTCCGGCCAGCGCGCGCCGCCAGAACTCCTCGACGGAATCGGCTCCCGGCATGCGGGCGGACATGCCGATCACGGCGATGCGGTGGTCGTTCATTGGCGTCCTCCACTGCACTCGCCCGCGGTCCGCGCCGAGCCGGGTCCGGCGCGCCCCGTCTGTGCCGAACAGGCGGCGAGTCTAACAACAGGCCTCGAAAGGGGTCGATGTCCGGGCTACGGACCGACCGTACCTGTGCTTTCCTGGACGGCGACCGCGAATCCGCCGAAGGAGACACCATGGCACTCGCCGTACAGAACATCGCCTTCGACTGCGACGACGCCTTCACCGTCGCCACGTTCTGGAGTGAGGTCCTCGGCCTGCCCCTCGACGACGAGGACAATCCGGGCGATCCGGTCGCCTCGATCCGGCGGCCCGGCGGGCCGACGTTCTATTACGAGCACGTCCCGGAACCCAAGACGGTCAAGAATCGCGTGCACGTCTGCCTGCAGGCCGGCACCGACCGCGACGCCGAGTGCGAGCGCGTCCTCGGGCTCGGCGCGACCGTCGTCGGCGACCACCGGCGCGAGGACGGCGGCGGGTGGGTCGTGTTCGCCGATCCGGAGGGCAACGAGTTCTGCGTACTGGGGCGGCGAAGCGGCACCTGACCGCACCCGGGCACGAATAAGGCCGGACCCGTATGGGTCCGGCCTTTCGGTATCGACAAGGTCAGGCCTTGCGGGCCTTCCGCCACATCGCCACCGCCACGGCGATCCCGCCGAGGCCGAAGATCACGCCGTGGACCATGCGGCCCGCCGGGGGAGTGAAGAACTGGGGCAGCAGGGCGGCCATGCCGACCGCCAGGGGCCATCCGGTCCAGCTCGCGACCGCGTCGGACTTCACGATCGCGACGGCCGCGAGGATCCCGGAGACGCCGAGGAGCAGCAGGCCGGCGGCGAAGACCGTGATGGCCGCGGGGTGGAAGCGGAATCCGTCGACGAGCTCCAGCATGGTGATGTCATCGGTCGCGACGCCCCGGACGGCCATCTCGTGCACGCCGAAGATCTCGGCGCCGTAGTACAGGATCGTCATGCCCGCCCCGATCCATGCCGTGACGACCGCGGCGGTCGCGACCTTCGTGTGCCCGACGAGGGGGCGCAGCGCGTAGAAGCCGAAGGGGATCAGCAGGTAGGCCAGGGACGCGAAGAGGTGGGCGGCGATCCACTGGTTCGAGGCCATCGCCTTGAGCCCGTCCATCGTCGTCTCGTCGGCGTAGGGGCGGAACAGCTGGTAACCGGCGAAGAGGACTCCGGCGGCGGCGAGGGCGGCGGCGCCGAGGCGCGTCGTGGCGGGGCTGGGGGCGGAAGAGACGGTGGACATCAGGGGCTCCTTCGAGGGGAAGTGTGAGCAGTGCTCTCAACTGAGGAGAAGTAAACACGGAACAGGTGCTCTCTGTCAAGAGCACTGCTCTCCCTTATTCGTGCCACCTCGTATCAGCCCAGGTAGGACCGCATTTTCTGGTGTTCGTCGGGAGTCCGTAGCCCTGGACGAGCATGCGGAAGTTCCCGAAACTCGACTCCCCGATGAGCCACGCCTTCGGTGACGACGCCAGGACGTCGACCAGCGCGCGCTGCCGGTCGCCCAGCCCGCCGACGGCGGTCCCGGCCGGCACCGGGCCCTCAGGGAAGGCCATCGGCGAGCGCCACGTCGGCGCCGTTGAGCGCCTGGATCCCCGAGGATTTGCCCAGCGCCGTCAGCAGGAGGCCGAAGGCGTCCGGGCCGGCCGACTGCTCCAGGGCCAGGGACGCGTAGCCGCGCAGATCCCCGTCCAGGTAAGGCATCCGCTCGTCCTCGGCCTGGTCACCGGTGGCCCACCGGGTCAGCTCGGCGACCACCTCCGGCCCCGCCTCCAGACCGCGCGTACGGGCCAGGGCGACGGCCGCGGCCCAGCGCACGAGGCCGCGGTCGTCGATCAGGACCGCCTCCGGCACCGGGCCGGACAGCAGCCCGAGCGCGACGATCGCCGTGGCGGCCACGCCCGCATCCGGGTCGGCGGCCGCGGTGAGCAGGGCGTCGACGTGCGCGCGGCCCTCGACGGGGAACCAGCCGAGGGTGTAGGCGGCGACGACGCACGTCCGCGGATCGTCCACGTCGAGCAGGGCCGCGACGACCGGAAGGCCCGCCGCGACGGCGTCGTAGACGCGGACGGTCAGGTGCGCCCGGACGCGGTTCGCCTCGGCCTCGGGGAGGCCGCGAACGAAGTCGTCGATGTCCTCATCGCCTTTGCGGGCGAGGATCTCGGCGCCACCGGCGCCACCGGCGCCACCGGCGGCCCGCGCCCGCTGAGCGGCGGCGTCGACACCGCCGGGCAGATGCGCCTCGTCTTAACCGATCGAGACGTGGGCGAGCAGCCCGCACAGGTGATCGCGGCCGGGACTGTCCTCGTCGGCGAGGACTTCGAGCAGGAACGGCACGGCCGGTCCGGTCGCCTCGTAGGTCGTTCCCTGGTGGTAGATGTTGCCGTACAGGGCGTGCAGCGCTTCCTCGTTCGCGGGCGTGCGCAGCCTGCGGATGAGGTCCGGGACGTCGGCGGCGTCGCCGTAGGCGTGGCTGAGGGAGGACCACGCGACGGTGTCGAGGGTGTCGAGCATGGGGGGATCGTGGCAGAGGGGTGGGACGGCGGCCGCGTGAGCCGCGACCGCCGTCCCGTGGGACATCAGCCCGTACGCGACAGCTCCCGCACCGGCGTTGCCGGTGCGCGGTCGCCGCGCGCGAGCCGCCCCGGCCACCACGTCGCGCGCCCGACGTCCAGCGACAGCGCGGGAACCAGCAGCGAGCGCACGACGAGCGTGTCGAGCAGGACGCCGACGGCGACCACGACGCCGATCTGGAGCATGAACACCACCGGCATGACCGCCAGGACGCAGAAGGTCGCCGCCAGCACGATTCCCGCGCTGGTGATCACGCCGCCGGTCGTGGTCAGCGCCCGCAGCATGCCGTCACGGTGGCCGTGGACGGCGGCCTCCTCCCTGGCCCGGCTCATCAGGAAGATCGTGTAGTCCACGCCGAGGGCCACCAGGAACAGGAAGCCCATGAGCACCATCGTGCCGTCGATCTTGTTGTGGCCAAGGGCTTTCAGGAGCAGCCCGGTGCCGCCGAGCGCCGAGCCGAAGGACAGCACGACGCTGGCCAGGAGCAGCAGCGGTGCGACGACCGCCCGCAGCAGCACCACCAGGACGAGCCCGACGACCAGCAGCACCAGCGGGATCACCAGCGCCAGGTCGTGGTCCATGGTCTCGTCGATGTCGAGGTTGCTCGCGGTCGTCCCGCCCACCAGCGAATCCGGCGCCACACCGTGCACATTGGACCGAATCCGCAGGACGACGTTCTCGGCGGCCGTTCCGCCCGGATCGTCGGCGAGCAGCGCCGACAGCCGCACCCACGAACCGTCCGCCGAGGTCTCGGCTTCGAGCATGTCGGCGACGCCGGGGGTGCCTTCGACGGCCGCGCTCGCGGCCGTGGCCTGTCCGGCGGGAACGTAGATCTCGACCGGCTGGCTGGCCCCGGCCGGGTAGTGCACGGCGAGGAGCTCCTGTCCCCGCACCGAATCGGGCTTGGTGGTGAAGACGTCGCCCGAGCCGAGCCCGCCGGACAGGCTCGTCACGCCGATCGTCAGCGCGGCCAGGCCGAGTGCGGTCGTGATCCACACCGTCCGGGGGCGGCTCCCGACGAAACGCGCGACGCCCGACCACAGTCGGCTCGGTGCGGCACCGCCCTGATGGGCGGGATCGTAGGCGGGCACGAGGGGCCAGAACACCCGTCGTCCACAAAGGACCAGCAGGGCGGGCAGCAGTGTCACCATCGCGAGCATCCCGCAGGCGACGCCGATGGCGGCGACCGGTCCGAGGCTCGCGGTGGAGTTCAGGTCGGCGAAGACGAGCACCAGCATCGCCAGGACGACCGTCCCGGCCGAGGCGAGGATCGCGGGCAGGCTGCGGGGCAGCGCGACGCGCATCGCGGAGTAGGCGTCGGGGTGCCGTCGCAGTTCCTCGCGGTAGCGGGAGATGAGGAGCAGGGCGTAGTCGGTGCCGACGCCGAACACCAGGACCGTGAGGATCCCGCTGTTCTGCGGGTTGACGACCATCCCGGTGGTCTTCGCCAGGAGGTAGACGATCGCGTTGGACAGCTGGCTCGCCAGGGCCACCGATCCCAGTGGCAGCAGTAGAAGCAGCGGCGAGCGGTAGGTGATCAGGAGCAGGATCGCGACGACGCCGGCGGTGACCGCCATGAGCGCGCCGTCGAGGGCGTCGAAGGCGGCGCCGAAGTCGGCCTCACCGGCCACGGGGCCGGTGAGTTTCGCGTCGAGGCCGGCGGGCAGCCCGGCGGCGACGGCCTCCTTGGCGGCCGCGAGTGTCACGTCGACGGCGTCTTCGGCGATCGCCTCGGGCGGGACGGGGACGACGAGCATGAGCGCTTCGCCGTCGTCGGACGGGATCGGCGGCGGTACATCGCTTCCGGGCGCGGCCAATGTGGACAGTGCGGTCAGGTCGGACGCGACGGCGGCCGTGTCGGTCTCGGTGATGCCGCCGGGGCGGGCGTAGACGACGATGAGCGGTTCGCCGCCGTCGTCGGGGAACGCGGTCTCGGCGAGGGCGACGGCCCGGGTCGATTCGGCGTCGCCGGGCAGCCAGGCGGTCTGCTCGTCGGTGGTGACGGAGTCGAGTCTTCCCCCGAGCGTCACTCCGACGAAGGCCAGCAGAACCCAGGCGGCCAGCGCCGGCCATTTGCCGAGGCGTGTTCCGGCCGCGGCGGCGGCACGCTGCCAATGGGACATGATGGGGCACCTTCCGGTCAGGGAGAACGTCGGTGCCCAGCGTTGTTCCCGGGGATGTCTCCGTCGTCGGCGTCACGACGGCTTTCGTTCTGCGACAACGCGCCTAGGGGTCGTACGGCGAGGGGTGTAGGGGGCCCTACTCGGGGATTTCCACGCCCGACCGGTACGCGAACACCACCAGCTGCGCTCGGTCGCGTGCCCCGAGTTTCATCATCGACCGGCCGATGTGGGTGCGAACCGTCGCGGGGCTGACGACGAGGCGTTCGGCGATCTCGTCGTTGGAGCGCCCGGTCGCGACCCACCCGAGGATCTCGCGTTCCCGCGCGGTCAGCGACGACAACCGTGGATGCGGTTCGACGGCCGGGCCCGGCGTGCGCGCGCTGAAGTGCCCGATCACCTTGCGCGTCACCGAAGGCGACAGCAGCGACTCGCCGCCCGCCACGACCCGCACGGCCCGCAGGATCTCGCCGGGATCGGTGTCCTTGGTGACGAACCCGGCCGCACCCGCCGACAACGCCTCGAAGACGTACCGGTCGATGTCGAAGGTCGTCATGATGACCACCCGCGTCCCCGACAGCACCGGGTCGGCGCAGATCCGCCGCAGCACCTCCAGGCCGTCCATGGTGGGCATCCGGATGTCGAGGAGCGCCACGTCGGGCCGCTCCCGCGTGACCAGTTCGAGGGCCCCGGGCCCGTCCTCGGCCTCCCCGGCCAGTTCGATGTCGTCCTCGTCGGCGACGAGGACGCGCAGGGCGAGACGGATCAGGGACTGGTCGTCGGCGACGACGAGGCGGATGGGCGTCACGCCTTCACCTTCTCGTACGGCAGCCGCGCCCGCACCTCGAAACCGGCGAGCCGGCCCCGCCCGAGTTCCAGTCCGCCGCCGAGGGCGGTCGCCCGTTCGCGCATCCCGGCCAGGCCGTGCCCGCCGGTCTCCGAGCCGTCGTGCCCGCGTCCGTCGTCGGCGACCGACACCTCCACCAGGCCCGGCGCGTACGTCACCGTCACCTCCGCGCGGTGGGCGCCGGAATGCCGCACGACGTTGGTGAGCGCCTCCTGCGCGATCCGCAGCCCGGCACCGTCGACGGCGGACGGTATCCGGCCGCGCTCGCCGTCGACGGTCAACGTCACCTTGAGTCCGCCTTCGGACAGCC
The DNA here is from genome assembly GCF_014202425.1 of Phytomonospora endophytica. Taxonomy (GTDB): domain Bacteria; phylum Actinomycetota; class Actinomycetes; order Mycobacteriales; family Micromonosporaceae; genus Phytomonospora; species Phytomonospora endophytica. Next base: position 197,402 of record NZ_JACHGT010000011.1, read on the forward strand.
TGCCGACCAGGTCGGGGAGGGTCGCCAGCCCTTGCGGCGGCGCCTTGTCCGGCTCTTCGCCCCCGGTCAGCGGGGACAGGGTCGCGCGCAGCTCGTCGAGCGCCTCCCGGCCGCTGTCGCGGATCGTGCGGAGGCTGTCGACGACCTCCGGCGGTGTCCCGCCGCCCCTGCGCTCGATGACGTGCAGCGCGACCCCGGCGTGCATGCTGATCACCGCGAGACTGTGCCCGACGACGTCGTGGACCTCCCGCGACATGCGCAGCCGCTCCTCGGAGACGTAGCGGTGGCGCTCCTCGGCCGAGGCCCGGCCGCGGGCCTCGCGCGCCATCCGCCAGGCGATCCCGGTGATGAGCGGCAGGATCAGCCAGGTCGCGCTGATCGCGACGTTGACGATCGGCGGGTCGTCCTCGCCCTGCGGCCGCATCGTCAGCGGCGTGTGCGCGGCGAAGACCAGCGCGGTCACCGGGATGGAGAGCTTCGGCGGCACCTCGCAGCCGACGGTTCCGATGGCGACGGCGATGAGCAGGAAGATCGGCCCGTAGGGGAAACCGAGCCAGAGGTAGAGCATCGTCCCGGCGAACACCGTCGCGAGGCAGATCAGCGGGAACTTGCGGCGGATCGCCAGGACCAGGCCCGACAGGATGATGACGGTGAAGCCCGCGGGGTCGGTGAACAGGATGCCCTGGTTCGCCGACGCCGGGATCTGGGTGATCGCGGTGGCGGCGGCGAGACCGGCGGCGACCATGGAGTCCACGAGCAGCGTGCGGTCGAAGAATGCGGGCATATCCCGAGGGTATGGGCGGGATGGGCCGGTGACCATCGGCGGCTGCGCGTATCCGTCCTACGTCAGCCGACGTACAGCGGGATCAGGCTCGCCGCGTTGGTCGCCGCGTGCACGGCGATGATCACCCAGATGTTGCGGTGGCGGGCCCACAGGACACCGACGAAGAGCCCGAACACGCCCTGGAACGCGAGCACCCCGGCGATGTTGGCGAGCGCGTCGTCGTGCGGGTGGTGCGTCGGGATGTGCATGGCGGCGAACAGCAGGGCGCCGGCGATGACCCCGGCGGCGGTTCCGAGACGCGATTCCAGGCGCGTCTGGAGCCACTTGCGGTAGAAGACCTCTTCGAGGACGGAGGCGGTGAGGAAGGTCAGCGTCGCGATGATCGCGGTCTCGACGAGGTCGGGGTAGTCGGCGGGGTCGAGGGCGGGGCCGCGCCAGGGGGAGAAGTACTCGGCGTAGGCCCACACCGCGACGGCCGGGAGCGGCCACAGCCAGCGGGCGGCGCCGTGCCACTTCTGCTTCGGCGGTCCGCTCTTGCGGGTGAGGAGCAGCGCGGTCAGGGGCACCACGAGGAGCACGACGAGCTTGAGCAGCGCGTACCAGCCGCCGTTGGGCACTCCGGCGAGGACGACGGCGCCCGCGACGACGGGGAAGGCCACGGCCGCGCCGACCATCACCCACGTCTCGCGCGGGGGACGGGCGACGGGGACCGCGAGGCCGGTCGGGCGGGGCGGGACGAGCAGCGCGACGAGGAGCCCGGCGGCGAGCGGGCCGAGGACCGTCCACAGCGACGTCGACGGCGCGCCGGCGTCGCTGGAGGTCGTGACCTCGCCGTTGCCGCTGAGCAGCAGGTACACCGGTGCGGCGAGGAAGAGCGCGCCGCCGCCCCAGGTGACGGCACGTGCGGTGATCAGTCGTGAGGTCATGCTTGAAGGCTCGCCGCCGCGAGCCCGCGGGACCTCGACCGGGGGGAGGAAACCCGGCTCACCGAAGGCGGGCGGGCGGCCTCGGACCGGGGGAGGAGAGGGGTGCGACTAACGATGTATCCGTCCGCTGTGGAGTCTTTCTGCGGATCTTGGTCCTAAGGTAGGAAATTTACGCCGAACTCATTGACTCGGGTAGCTTTCCGCCGACATCATGGTGACCAGCGTCGATGGCCATCACGCCCAGGTCTCCGCCCCTCACGGAGCGGAGAGAAATTCCACCCATGAAGGGAGGATCCATGGCGGCCCTCTACGGTGAGGTCTCCTGGTTCTGCTGCGGCAACTCCTGGGGCCCATGCGGCACCGTCGGCAAAGGCGCTTGCGGCACGTGCAACTCCGGCAGTCGTCAGCACGCGTGGCCCAACACGTCCGCGGCCTGTCTCACCATCACCCGACCCGACCGGTGCGGCGAGACTCTCGCCCGGCGCACCTGCGGTCACGTCCACACCACGACCAACCGGTGCACCGGCAAGGCGATCGCCACGTCGATCGCCGACTGCGGCCCGCAGACCGATCTGTTCTGCGGTGAGCGGACCTGCTGCGGTTCGGTGTGCGGCAGTAACCGGGTCATCGACCTGACACCTTCGGCCTACAGCGCCATCGGCAGCCTCTCGACCGGGCTGCTGCCCGCGATGATCACCTGAGGACGGAGACCATGGACAGACGCAAGCTGCTCACCAGTGCCGTCCTCGGCGGCGCTGCCGGCCTCGTGGGAGCCACCGCCCTCGGCTCCCTGTCCCCCGAAGACGTGTTCGCCGCCGAAGGCGCGAACGCGAAGATCAACCCCGGCGACCCCGACCCGAACTTCGTCGAGGGGCGCATCACCGGCATCACCGACACGGTCTTGTTCGTGACCAGTTCCGACGGGTCGCTGCACAGCATCCGCGTCACCAACGGCACCAGCATCTGGAAGCTCAACCCGACGACCTTCGACGAGGTCAAGGTCGGGGACGGCCTCTACGCCCGTGGCCTCCGGCTGGCCGACGGCACCCTCGCCGCCGACTCGCTGTGGGTCAACATCGTCAACCTCAACGCCCATGTCGACTCCATCGGCCGTGGCTCGCTCAACCTCGACCACCACGGTCAGCGCGTCGTCGCACACGTCGAGAACGGCCGTTCGGCGGCCGTCTACAACAACACGCCCGCCGTCTCGGACATGTCCATGCTGGAGGCCGGCAAGCACGTCAAGGTGATCGGAGCCTGGCACCCGGACACCAACGAGATCACCATCTCGACCGTTTACGCCGCCGTCTAGATCCGTGGCCGGGCGGGTCGTCGGCTGTACCCGCCCGGCCACCTCTTGCGAAGAGGTGATTCCCTGTGCCGACGACGATCGCGGCGCTTGCGCCCCTGCTGATCGGCGGGGTGCTGCTCTGGTCCGGTTCCCTCAAGCTCTTCGGAAGGCACGCCGCCGCCGAGGCCCGCCGCACCGCCCTGGCGGGCCTGGTCGGCGAGGCGCGCGTGGTCCCCGCCTACCGGATCCTCGGGGGCCTCGAACTCCTGATCGCGGTGGCGCTGATCGCGCCGCCTCCACTGTGGATCGACCTGGCCGCGGGCGCGGCACTGTCGGCCGGTTTCATCGCCTACCTCGGCTACGCCGCGCTCGCCGCGCCGGCCTCGTCGTGCGGCTGCATGGGTTCGCGTCCCTCGCGGATCTCGTGGCGGGCCTTCGCCCGCGCGGGGACGATGCTGCTCGCGTCGGCCGCCGCGCTGCTGTGGGCGCCCTCGATCGCCTGGTACACCGAGCTCTCCGGTGAGCCGGTGCTCTTCACCGCCGTGCTGGCCGCCGAGGCGCTGCTGGTCGCCGGTCTCTCGCCGGAGTTCGACCACCGCTGGCTGCTTCCCCTGCGGCGCCTGCACAACAGGCTCACCCACCCGCTGTCCGGCGGCGGTTTCGAGATCCCGCTCGACTCGACCGTCACGCAACTGATCCGCAGCGGCGTCTACCGTCACACCGCCGCCGCCCTGCGATCCGATGTCACCGAGCACTGGGACGAGGGCGAGTGGCGCTTCCTGGTCTACAGCGCCCGCTACGAGAACCGTCCCGCCACCGCCGTCTACGCCGTGCCGCGCCTGCGATACGCGCCCGACGACGTGCGCGTGGCCATGGTGGACGAGGAGGAGGGCACCACCCTCCTGACGATGGACACGCCCCCGCCGGAGGACTCGCGGCCCGAGTGGGTCTTGACGAATCCCTTGCCGGAGCACGTCCGCACGGCCTGAGCCCCGGTCGCGCCCGCCGGACCGGCGGGCGCGACCCGGATCAGAAGGTGGTGCGGGGCGTGGTCTGGGCCAGCGCGATCCGCCATTCGCCGTCGTCCTCGGTCAGCACCAGCGTCAGGCTGCCGACGGTCGGGGCGGCGCCGTCGCGGGGGGCCTTGTCGGTCTCGTCGCGATCGTCGTTGACGTGCTTGGCGAGGCTGACGATCGCCACGTCGGGACGGATGAAGTGAATACCCTCGATGTCCAGGGTCGTGGTGACCTTCGCCAGCGGGCTCGCCAGCGCGCCCCGCATGGCCTGGCCCAGGGTGTCGAGGCCGAGGACCCGGCGGCCGACGAAGTTCACGATCGCGACGTCGTCGCGGTGCAGTGGGAGGAAGGCGTCCGGGTCGCTCTGGTGGCGCTCATAGGCGGCGATCGTCTCGCGGATTCGATGGATCCTCTGCTCGCTCATGGCCTGCTCCCATCAATCGGAATGATTCGCTCCGTTTGAAATCTAGCGCGGAGCGAAACGCTCCGCAAGGGGCGCTAGTATGACCCCGATGACACCCGCCGACCGACGAGCGCCCCGGCAGGCCGAGGCCGAACGCAACGACCGCGCCCTCCTCCAGGCCGCCAAGGAGGTCCTCGCCGTCGACGGCGCGCACGCCTCCGTCGCGGCCATCGCCAAGCGCGCCAAGGTCGGGATAGGCACCCTCTACCGCCGCTACCGCACCAAGGACGACCTGTTCCTCCACCTGCTGTCGGTGACCCTCGACCAGTACCTGGAGGCCGCCGAGGCCGGCCTCGCGCTCGACGACCCGTGGGAAGGCCTCGCGCACTACGTGCGGGCCGTCATCGGCTTCGGGCCCGGCTCGCTCGCGCCGATCGCCGGCACCCTCACGCTGACCGCCGAGATCAACGAGAAGAGCGAACACGGCGACCGCGCCGTCGCCGCCCTCATCGAGCGCGCCCACGACGCCGGGGTCCTGCGCGCCGACGCCACGGCCATGGACGTCGAGCTGCTCATCGAACAGCTGAGCAAGTCGCCGCTACTGGACCAGCTCGCCCAACAGGGACGCACGGAACTGATGCCGGCCGCGCAGAACGCGCGCGACCGGCTCACGGCCATCGCCTTGGACGGACTGCGGGCGGGGTCGTCGCCGCCGCTGCCGGGCGAGCCGCCGGGGTACGAGCTGTTCTCGGCGAGGTGGGAGCGGGACTAGCCGTCGGACCGGCTCGCCCGCCACTCCTCGGCCTCGGGGATCTCCTGGTATTCCAGGAGGTGCTCGCCGTCGAGCTTCTCCAGCACCTCCCGCACCTCCGCAGGCGTGGCGTGGAAGAACTCGCGCCGCAGGTTCACCCGGTTCACCCGCCGGTCGTCCAGTTCCTTGTGCAGCTTGGACTCCAGGCTCACCGCGTCCGCGCTGAAGATCAGCGCGTGCACGTCGAAACGGAACGGCACGGAGGCGTCCCCGAGCTCGCGGACCCGGTCCATCGGGTCGAGGCGGCGGGTCATGCCGACCTTGACCATGCGCTCGCCGAACGCGCCGATGTTGGAGATGACGTAGACGTAGCCGGTGCGGATGTTGGCTTCGCGGGTCTCGACGGAGTGGATGTCGGCGTTGATCCGGTCGAGCGTCGCCGCGAGCGCCGCGACGCCTTCGACGTCGCCTTTGGCTTCCAGCTTGGCCATGGCGGCGAGGTTGTGGTCGCGCTGTTTGCGGAGGCGTTCCTTCTCGCGCTCGAACTCGCGCTTGGCCTTCTCCTCTTCGCGTTGCCGGGCGCGGGCTTCGCGTTCGGCCTCGCGTTCGGCGGCCTTGCGGCTGAGGTAGTCGGCGGTGAGGGAGAGCTCTTCGAGCCGGGCGCGGTGGTAGGCGGTCGTGATGTAGATCTGCATGCTCTTGCCGAGTTTGGCGATGGTCTCGGCGGTCTTGTTGAGCCGGTCGGAGGAGGCGGCGAGTTTGAAGGGCTTCATGCTCCGGACGAGGTTGTCGGCCTCGGAGTTGTAGGCGCGGAGCATGAGCTTGGAGAAGTCGTTGAGCATCCGCTTGCCCTCGGCGGCGGAGTTGTTGACGTGCCAGCTCGTCGCGTGGCCGACCGCGCGGCCGTCGCGGGCCATCGCGCGATAGCGCTCCTTGAGGGTGGCGAGGCGGGCCTGGTAGGCGGCGGCACTTTCGAGCGGGTGGGAGTACTCGTAGATGCCGATCTCCTGGAGCATCGCGACGTCGGTGGTCTCCGCGACGGTCCGGCGCAGCTCGGTGAGCCGCGCGGTGAGGGCGGTGACCTCGCGGCGGAGGTGCTCGACCTGTAGCGCGGTGGGCTCGGGCGGCCCGGTCACGGTGGGTGGGGGCGGAGCGACGGGTACGACCGTCACGGGCGGTGCTACCGGCGCGGGGATCGGTGTCGCGCCGGTGATGTCGGTCGGCACCCACCACTGCCAGCCGGGCGGCGGCGCGGGCAGCGCGGGGTCGGGCCGCCAGTTCGGCGGCGGACGCCAGCCGGGTGGCGGCACCGGCCAGCCGGGAGGCGGGTTGAAGGTCCATCCGGGGGCGGCCGGAGTGTCCAATGTGGTCTCCAAGGGCGTGGAGGAGCTGCTCACCTTGCGCGGCAACGGGAAGACGGCGACGGCGAGGCTGGGGCCTCCCGACCATAAACCGGGTGGGGACGCGGCGCCGGGATGTGGGGGCGGCGCGCCGGGTGGAGGTGGCCCGAAGCCGTCGCGAAGAACGCGCCGCCCGGTTCCCCGGACGGCGCGCTCTCCTACTTCCCGCGTGCGCGCACTCCCGTCACAGCCCCGGCTCCCCGTCCTCCGGGCGGGTGCGCCGGGCGTCGGCGGCCTCGCGGACCGTCCGATGTGGAGCGACGATCATGATGAGGTTGCGGCCCTCCTGCCTCGCCGCCGACTCGACGAAGCCGAGTTCGGCGATCTCTTCGGCGAGGGTGTTGAGGAGTCGGTGGCCGAACTCGGGCCTGCCCTGTTCTCGTCCGCGCAGCCAGACGGCGACGCGGACCTTGAACCCCGCTTGCAGGAAGCGCAGGATGTGCCCGCGTTTCGTCCCGTAGTCGTTCGGGTCGATCTTCAGCCGGAAGTTGACCTGCTTCAGCACGGTCTTCTGCTGGTTCCTGCGCGACTCGCGCGCCTTCAGCGCCGTCTCGTACTTGTACTTCCCGAAGTCCATCAGCTTGCACACCGGCGGCTTCGCGTTCGGCGCGACCTCCACGAGGTCGAGGCCGACGTCGGTGGCCAGGGTCAGCGCCTGCTCGACCGGCACGACGCCGACCTGTTCGCCCTCGGGCCCGACGAGTCGGACCTCACGGGCACGGATCTCTTTGTTGACACGGGTCTCGGTGCCTGTACGGCGACTTTCGGGCGTCGCCGATCCACGGTTGATCAAAGGTGGTCTTCCTCTCGCGCAAAATGAACGGGTCTACCGACCCGGGCGCGAGCGGTGGCGCGTCAGCGGCGCGCGGAGGCGACGCCCGGGTGAGTGGTGGGGGCGTTCACGGCGTCACCTCGCTTTCCTTGTCCTTGTCATGCGCGTCCATCCGGACGTCCGGCTCCACCTTGCCACGGGAATGCCGGGTTGTCACCCGGCATTCCCGTCGCCGTTCACGTCCGCAGGTACGAGGCCCCGTTGACGTCCAGCACCGTCCCGCTCGCCCACACCGCTTCCGGCGAGGACAGCCACAGCACCGCCGCGGCGACCTCCTCGGGCGTGCCGACGCGGCCGAAGGGGCTCTGCGCGCGGATCGCGTCGCCTTCGGTGCCGTCGAGCCGGCCGGCGACGCGGTCGGTGGCGACGAAGCCCGGTGCGACCGCGGCGACGCCGATGCCGTGCGGGGCCAGGGCGACGGCGAGCGACTGCGCCATGGCGTGCACGGCCGCCTTCGTCGCTCCGTAGGCGGGGTGGTCGGGCTCGCCGCGGAAGGCGCCACGCGAGCCGATGTTGACGATCCGGCCGCCGTCGCCACGCGCGATCATCTCGCGGGCCGCGCAGAACGACAGGTTCGCCGTCCCGTGCAGGTTGACGGCGGCGGTGCGCTTCCAGGCGTCGAGCCAGTCCTCATAGGACACCTCGGCGATCGGGTGCGGCACCATCAGCGCGGCGTTGTTCACCAGTACGTCGAGACCGCCGACGGCGTCCACTGTGGACGCGACCAGCAGCGGCGGCGCCTCCGGCGACGCGATGTCGCCGGTCACGACGGCATGCCCCGAACCCGGCAGCAGCGCGAGGGTCTCCTCGGCCCCGGCGCGGTTCCCGCCGTAGTGCACGGCGACCCGGTCACCGGCGGCGGCGAAGGCCTGCGCGATCGCCCGCCCGATCCCACCGGAGGCACCGGTGATCAGGACGGCGCGGCTCACGTCGCGAAGACCTGGTCGTCGTCGGCGAAGGCCTTGAACTCCAGGGCGTTGCCCGCGGGGTCGCGGAAGAACATCGTCCACTGCTCGCCCGGCTTGCCCTCGAAGCGCAGGTAGGGCTCGATGACGAAGGTGATCCCGGCGGCCTTGACCCGCTCGGCGAGCGCGTGGAAGTCCTCGGCGTTCAGCAGCAGCCCGAAGTGCGGGACGGGAACGCCGTGGCCGTCGACGGGGTTCTGGTGCTCACCGCGCGGGCCGGGCGCGTAGTGGGTGACGAGCTGGTGGCCGTAGAAGTTCCAGTCGACCCAGGTGTCGTCCTCGCGCCCTTTCGGGCAGCCGAGGATCTCGCCGTAGAAGCGGCGGGCGGCGTCGAGGTCGTCGACCGGGATGGCGTGGTGGAAGCGCGGTAGATCGGTCATGCGGCCATCGTCCATGATCACGGGGGCCCGGCGGAAGGGAACCGCGAGGCATCTCACAGTACGGACGTACGTTTTGTTTCCAGTATCGCCCGCTGGACGGCCGCCGCGCCCAGCATCCGCACCGTGTCGACGTCCGCGGCGACCTCGCCCGCCGACGCGGCCACGAAGGCGTCGCCGTCGAAGCGGGTGTGCGGCGGCACGATCGCCCGCGAGAGCCCGTCGTGCGCGCCCTGCGCGAGGATCAGGCAGCCGATCTTGTCGAGCCGCGCGTTGGTGGCCAGGAACCCGATGGTGGTGTTCGTGAACGGCGGGGCCGGATAGATCCCTTGTGGACCGACGTCGGCGGCGGCCGCCATGAGCCCGTTGCCGTCGGTGTCGATCTCGCCGAAGGCGTTGACGACGACCAGCGCCGCCACGACGAGGTTCCCGGCGGTGAAGGCCGCCGCGCCGACCGCGCCCGGGCGCATGCCGTCCGGTCCGCGCCAGTGCCCGGTCGAGGCTCCCGTTCCGGCTCCGATCGGGCCGGTGGCAAGGGATCCGGCCTCGGCGTCGAGGCAGGCGGCGTAGCCCTCCTGGGGTCCCGGCCGCACCGAGGGATCGCCGACGGCGAGGTCGAACAGCGCCAGCGCGGGCACGATCGGCACCTTCCCGCCCGGCGTCGGCACGCCGCGCCTGTGCTCCTCGCAGTAGCGCATCACGCCGTCGGCGGCGGCCAGCCCGAAGGCGGAGCCGCCGGTGAGCAGCACGGCATCCACTGTGGACACGGTGCGCTGCGGGTCGAGGACCTCCAGCTCGCGCGAGGCCGGGGCGCCGCCGCGCACCTCGGCGGAGGCGACGGTGCCCTCCGGGCAGAGGATCGCGGTACAGCCGGTGCGGGCGGCGGCGTCGGTCCAGTGGCCGACGCGGAAGCCCAAGTCGGTGAGGTCAGGCATGGCCTCAGCGTGTCACTCGGCGGGCTCGCGCGGGGCCGGAGGTGAGGAAGTAGACGCCGGCGCGAGCCGCACCAGGCGGTCCTTGTGGCGTCCGGTCAGGTTCTGGACGAGGAGCGCGCCGCCGGTGACGCCCTCGCCGAAGACGAGCCGGCCGCCGTTCATGCGGGTGCCGTCGACCAGCACGACGCCGCCGGAGATCTCGGCCCCGATGAACTCGACGGCGCCGTCGCGGGCGAAGGTCGCCATGCTGAAGCCGATGAACCCGCCGGTCATGACCGTCTTGGTGAAGGCGACCATGCCGTCCCGGAACACCGCCTCGTCGAAGCGGATCACGGTCCCCGCGACGATCTTCGCCTCCCGGAGGTTCCCGCCGTCGATCACGGCTCCGCGGAAGTCGAAGTCCAGCCGGTGCCACGACCTTTCGCCCGGCTCGGCCCGCAGCCTTTCGCCGATCGTGTCGAGCACGGCCCTCCGGACCTCGCGTTCCTCGCGGCGGCGCCGCTGCTCGCGACGGAGCTCGACGTCCTCCTCCTCATCGTTGAGCCCCGGATCCGGTGGCGCGTAAGGCATTCGCATGTACGCGCAGAGCACCTCGACGCATTTCCGGCGCCCGTCGTCCCAGTCGTCGGCCAGTCCGGCCAGGGCGTACACGCCCGCGAGTCGCACCGCCGCCCGCTCGGAGCCGAGCTGCTCGGCGGCCTGGTGGTATCGCTCGTTGAACAGCCGGGTGTCCTCGCGCCGCTCGGCGGCCTCCGACTGGTGCTGCTTCCGGTACGACACAACGAGAGCGACGACCGCGCCGACTCCGCCCGCGACGCTTCCGGCGACGGTGAGGATCAGTTTCACGACGTCGAAGCGCTGCCCCGGCTCGACCGGCCCGCTCAGGTCCGGCGACCCGAAGGCAAGCCACAGCAGGGCCGCGACGGCCGCCGACACCACGATCCCGGTGCACAGCCAGGTCACGACGTGCCAGCCGTAACTGAGCCGCAGGGGCCGGGATTCCTTGTCGCTTCGGGACATCCCTGAGTTCTACCACCACGGCGCGACCCCACGGCTCCGCTCGGTATGTGTGACCTGGGTCACGGAGTGCCAACCTCGCGGGCCGCGGCCCCCGTTGAAGGGGCGACGGCGGCGCGGCAACGGCCCGCACGCGTCGCCGTCGCCGCGGTCGGCCCTTGCCGGAACAGGGGCCGACCGCACCATAACCCTTGGGGCGTCAGGCTGACAGCCCCCGACGCTTCAGCAGCGGCTCGATGTCGGGCTCGCGTCCACGCAGATCGGCGAAGGCCGCGAGGGGGTCGACGCTGCCGCCCTTCGACAGCAGTTTCGCCCGGAACGTGTCCCCATTGGACCGTCGCAGGCCGTCGTTCTCCTTGAACCACTCCACCGTGTCGGCGTCGAGGATCTCGCTCCAGATGTAGGAGTAGTACCCGGCGGAGTAGCCGCCGGAGAACACGTGCTGGAAGTAGTTCGTCTTGTAGCGCGGCTGGATCGACGGCATCGCGATGCCGGCCGCCTCCAGCGCCGCCGCCTCGAACGCGGCCGGGTCGCCGGGCTCCTCGCCGTCGCGGAGCCGGTGCCACGCCAGGTCGAGCAGCGCCGCCGCGAGGTACTCCACCGAGCGGAAGCCCTCGTTGAACAGCTCGGCGGCCTCCATCGACGCGACGAACTCCGCGGGCATCGGCTCACCGGTCCGGTGGTGCTTGGCGTAGTTGGCCAGTACTTCCGGCCAGGTGCCCCACATCTCGTTGACCTGCGAGGGGTACTCGACGAAGTCGCGCGGGACCGAGGTCCCCGAGAAGCGCGGGTAGGTCACCTGCGAGAACAGCCCGTGCAGGGCGTGCCCGAACTCGTGGAAGGTCGTGCGGACCTCGTCGAAGGTCAGCAGCGTCGGCTCGCCGTCGGGCGGGCGCGGGATGTTGAGGTTGTTGACCACCACGGGTTTCGTGCCGCGCAGCCGCGACTGGAGGACGAGGCTGTTCATCCACGCGCCGCCGCGCTTGGCCGCGCGGGCGTAGTAGTCGGCGAGGAAGAGCCCGAGCGGCGAGCCGTCCTCGTTGAAGACCTCGTAGACGCGCACCTCGGGCAGGTACCCGACGAGGTCCTCGCGGCGGGTGAAGCTCAGACCGTAGAGCTTGTTCGCCGCGAAGAACACGCCGTCTTCGAGGACCCGGTCGAGTTCCAGATACGGGCGCGTGGCGGAATCGTCGAGGGAGTAGCGCTCCTGGCGGACGCGCTCGGCGTAGAAGGGCCAGTCCCAGGGCTCCAAAGTGGACCCCTCGGGCATCGCGGAGGCCAGGTCGGCGGCCTCGGCGAGGGCGTTGCGGTGGGCGACCGGCGCCATCCGCTCAAGGCGGTCGAGGACGGCCTTGGTGGTGCCGGCGGTCTGGTCGGCGATGACGTAGTCGGCGTGGGTGTCGTAGCCCAGCAGGGCCGCGCGCTTCGCCCGCAGCGTGGCGATCTTCACGACGAGCTCGGCGTTGCCGCTCTGCCCGCGACCGATCGAGGCCTCGTAGAGGCGCCTGCGCAGGGCCCGGTCGGTCAGCGACGACAGCGCCGGCTGCGCGGTGAACAGGCTCAGGCTCAGCGCGTACTTGCCGTCGTGACCGCGCTCGGAGGCCGTCCGGGCCGCCGCGGCGATCGCGCCGTCGCCGAGACCGTCGAGCTCGGCGACGTCGTCGACGACGACGAGGGCCGCGTTGGTCTCCTCCTGGAGGTTCTGGTCGAAGGCGGTGGCCAGCTCGGCGAGTTCGGTGTTGATGGCCTTGAGCGCCTCGGCCTTGTCGGCGGGCAGCGCGGCACCGGCGCGGACGAAGTCGGTGTGGTACCGCTCCAGCAGGCGCCGCCGCTCGGGGTCGGTGACGGTGTCGCGTTCGGCGTACAGGGCCTCGATCCGCGCGAACAAGGTGGTGTTCAGCAGGATCGAGTCATGGTGGGCGGCCAGTTTCGGGGACAGCTCGGTCTCCAGCGCGCGCACCGCCTCGTTGCTGTCACTGGCGACCTTGGTCCAGAAGACCGTCGAGGCGCGCGCGAGGGTGCGCCCGGCGCGTTCCAGGGCCTCGATGGTGTTCTCGAAGGTGGGGGCCCCGCCTTCGGCGGCGACGGCCGCGACTTCGGCGGCGTGCTCGGCCATGCCCTGCTCGAAGGCCGGGCCGAAGTGCTCGTCGCGGATGTCGGCGAACGGCGGCAGCTCGTACGGCAATGAGCTGGGAACGAGCAGAGGGTTATCGGTCACGGTCGGTTCACTCCTTACTCGGCAACCGCACCAGCCTGACCGATCGCCCGGCTTTTCGCCACCCGTTCACATGTACGGGTAGACCTCGTCGGCCGTCTCCTCCGGGTTTCTCCCCAGATCGGTCCCGACCTGCGCGATCACGTCCCGGGCCTCCAGTTCGGCGACCCACTCGGCGGGCAGCGCCGACTCGCCGTGCATCGCGCCGAGCAGGTTCCCGGCGATGGAGCCGGTGGAGTCGGAGTCGCCGGAGTGGTTGACGGCCAGGATCAGCCCGGCGCGAACGTCGCCTTCGGCGCGCAGGGCCGCGTAGACGCCCATGGCGAGGGCCTCCTCGGCGATCCAGCCGCCGCCGAGCGTCTCGATGGCGCGGCCCTCGTCCTCGTGGGTCTGCGTGGCGAGGTGGCGGGCGCGGTCGAGGGCCGTGGACGTCTCGGTGCCGTGCTCCTCGGCGCGCAACCGGGCCTGCACGACGTCGAGGGCGTCGTCGAGGTTCCCGCCCCGGTAGAGGACCCCGATCAGCTCGGCGAGCGCACCCGAGGCGAGCCAGCCGGTCGGGTGCCCGTGGGTCAGCGCGCCGATGGCGACTCCGGCGTCGAAGGACCCGCCGGGGGCCGCGCGCATCACGCCGCCGCAGCCCTTGGAGTTGTTGAGCCTGTTGTCGCGGGTGCCGATCTGGCCCGACGTGAGCGCCCCGACGCAGGTGTTGCCGGGAGCGCGGACGTGGTGCATGTCGGGCGTGTCCCACAGCAGGCCCCGGCGCTGGAGGGGCCGCTGGTCCGGCGCGAGCGTCGCGGCCAGGCCCTGCGTGGCCAGCCAGCGCAGGTAGGAGTAGAACAGCGCCGACTCGAAACTCGCGATGCCGTAGCCGGACATGCGGCGGCGCGCGCCGATCACCGCCTCGGCGGTGAACAGGGCCATCTGTGTGTCGTCGGTGATGGCGCCGAGGCGGCCGTCGTGGTGGACGAGGCCGGTGACGCCGTCGGGGCCGTGGAGCTCGCGGATGATGTCGAGCCGGTCGAACTCGACCGGGGCGCCGAGGGCGTCGCCGATGGCACCGCCGAGAAGGACCGCTCGCCAGAAGGAGGACGCGTCAGGCATCCCACGATTGTGCCGGGTGGGCGCCCGCCGGCGCCCACCCGCGCGGTTCAGGCCGCGACGGCGGCGGTGTCCCGCAGGCCTTTGAGGACGCCGGCCCAGGCGGCGAGCTCACCGAGCATCTCGTGGAGCGTCTCGGTGTGGTGCTCGCCGGGGGTGACGACGCCGGGGTCGGTGGGGTTCGCCGGGTCGGTGAACTCGAAGTCCTGGTAGACCGAGAGGGCGACCTGGGTGCGGACCGTGGCGACCTTCAGTTCGGCGAGGGTGAGGCGCAGCTGCTCGACGGCGCGGACGCCGAGGGCGGAGCCGAAGCTGACGAAGCCGGCGGCCTTGTCGTTCCATTCGGCGAAGAGGTAGTCGACGGCGTTCTTGAGCGACGCGGGCATCGCGTGGTTGTACTCGGGGGTGACGAAGACGAAGCCGTCGTAGGAGGCGACGGTCTCGGCCCATTTGAGGGTGTGCGGGTTGGCGTACTGTCCCCAGGCGGCGGGGACGGCCTCGTCGAGGAGCGGCAGGCCGAACTCGGCGATGTCGACGATGTCGACGGCGACCTCGCCGCCGGTCACGGACGGGTGCCCGGCGGCGGTCTCGTGGGCCCACTGCGCGACGGCGGCCGAGCGGCGGCCGGGGCGGGTGGTGCCGATGACGATGGCGATGCGCGTGGTCATGGGTTCCTCCAGGTCAGGGGTACTCAGGTAAAGTACAACGTGCATGGCAAGTATTACAACGATCGTTGTAACTCGGGTGATGGAGGGCACATGGCGGCACGCGGACAACCCGGCAAGAGGGGCGACATCATGCGCGGCGCCCTCGCCGTCTTCGCGCGCGACGGTTACACGCGCGCGTCGATCGACGCGATCTCGGCGGAGGCGGGCGTGTCGACGAGGACGATCTACAACCACTTCCAGGACAAGGCCGCGCTGTTCGTCGCCGTCGTGCGGGCGAGCACGGAAGGCGTCGCCGAGGCCCAGACGGCGATCATCACGCGGCACCCCCTGGGCGGCGGGGACCTCGGCGATCTTGAAGCCGCGCTCGCGGCCCTCGCCGCCGACCTCGCGGCACCGATGAGCGGCGACCACGCCGAGCACTTCGCCCTGGTGCGGCAGCTCGACGCGGAGTCGGGACACGTGCCCGAGGAGGCCGTCGAGACGTGGCGGGAGAGCGGGCCCGACCGCGTGCAGGGGCTGCTGGCCGAGAGGTTCGCGGGTTTGATGCGCGACGGGCGCATGCGGGCGGAGGGGGCGGACGCGGGTCTCGCCGCGAGTCACTTCCTGCTGCTGGTGCGTGGGGCGCTGCCGTTCCAGCACGGGCTTGGGCGCAGGGGGGAGGACGAGGTCGAGGTGGCGGTGAGGGCTGGGGTGCGGGCGTTTTTGTGGGGGTACGGGGTGCGGGGGTAGGTGGGGGCGGGGCCCGGTGCGGCTGGCGGTGGCTGCGCTGCTTGCCGTGGTGGGTGGGGGCGGGGTTGGGAGTGCCTGGGGTGGCGGCCGTGTTCGTGCGCGGCCTGCGGCGGCGGGCGTGGGGTGGGGTGGGCCGTTCGTCGCGGGGCGCCGTCCGGCGTGGCGGTGTCGCGGGCGTCGCACGGCGCGCACACTGGATGTGAGGTTGGGGCCGCCGGGGAGGACCCATGCCATGACAGCGACCGAAGGTACGCGGCCGGACGAACCGCGGGGCGACGCCCCCGCGCGGCCGGAGCGCGCTCACGCCACGGCCGCCCAGGGGGATGCCTCGGGGACCGGCGGGCCGCAGGTCTTGGAGGGACGGCGGGGGGACGGTGACGGCCGAGTTTCCGGTGATGGCCGCCGTGATGGCCGAGCTTCGGCCGATGGCCGCGATCACGCCGCCGACGGAGGCCGGGGCGGCACGGGCGTCTCGGCGGACGAGCCGGAGGCGCCGGTGGCCGTGGACGGTGCCGCGCGAGCTGTCGGCGAGGCCGGGCAGGGGCCCGTCTCGGCCGGTGAAGCGCTGGACCTCGCCGAGCTTGGCGTTGCGAGTGAGGGGCACGGTCATGGCGATGGCGATGGTGATGGCGGGAACGGGAGCCGAAGCCACGGCGACGTGAGCGTCTCGCTGCACGACCCGGTGCCCTCGCCTGGCGTCGACACCTCGGCGCGAGTGGCTGGGGTGGCCGGGCAGGGTCCCGGCCCGGCCGGTGAAGCGCCGGAACTCGCCGACCTTCGCGTTTCGAGCGAGGGGCACGGTCACGGCAACAGCGAAGGCGAAGACCACGGCGACGCGAGTGTCTTGATGGACGAGCCGGGGGCGCTGGTGGCTGTGGAAACCTCCGTGCGAGCGCCCGGCGAGACCGCGCAGGACCTTGACCGGCCCGGCGACGTCCCGGAACTCGCACCGCGCCACGCTCTAGGCGAAGGCGAAGGCGAAGGCGAAGGCGAAGGCGAAGGCGAAGGCGAAGGCGAAGGCGAAGGCGAAGGCGAAGGCGAAGGCGAAGGCGAAGGCGAAGGCGAAGGCGAAGGCGGAAGCGGAAGCGGAAGCGGAAGCGAAGGCGGAAGCGAAGGCGGAAGCGAAGGCGGAAGCGGAAGCGGAAGCGAAGGCGAAGGCGGAAGCGAAGGCGGAAGCGGAAGCGGAAGCGGAAGCGAACGCGAACGCGGAAGCGAACGCGAACGCGAACGCGAAGGACACAGAGGCCGAAGCCACGGCGACGTGAGCGTCTCGCTGCACGACCCGGAACCCTCGCCTGGCGTCGACACCTCGGCGCGAGTGGCTGGGGTGGCCGGGCAGGCCGTCACGTCCGAGTCGTTGACGGTCACGCCGCCACCGCCTGACGAGGGTGGCGCGCATGGCGCCACGTTTGAGCCGCTCACGGTCACGCCGCCGCCGGTCGCTCCGGTCGTGGCCCGGCCGGGCGGTTCCGTTCCGCCGGCCGCGTCACCATCGTCGGAGCGGGAGCGGGAGCGGGAGCGGGAGCGGGAGCGGGAGCGGGAGCGGGAGCGGGAGCGGGAGCGGGAGCGGGAGCGGGAGCGGGAGCGGGAGCGGGAGCGGGAGCG
>NZ_JACHGT010000011.1:214511-259064 GCF_014202425.1 Phytomonospora endophytica
GGGAGCGGGAGCGGGAGCGGGAGCGGGAGCGGGAGCGGGAGCGGGAGCGGGAGCGGGAGCGGGAGCGGGAGCGGGAGCGGGAGCGGGAGCGGGAGCCCACCCCCACCCCGACCCCCACCCGGCGCTTCGCCGCGGCCCAGTCCCGTCTGCTGGGCGCGGTCGTCGAGCGGCTCATCCGGGCCACCGGTGGCGAGTGCGCAACCGTCCAGGGTCTTCGGGTGTGCCGAGAGGGCCGCCTTCGGCTGCACGCCAAAGGCGGTACCCAGCTCGGCGACACCTTCGTGACGTCCTACGAGCCCGCCCGGCTACGGCGGGGGCTCGTCGCGCACGAGACCCATCACCGCGACGCGCAGTGGCGGCGTTACGGACTCGTCTTCGGCGTCATGTACCTCTACGCGCACCTCCGGGACGTCGTGATCGGTAAGAAATGCTGCAACCGCTACGAACTGGCCGCCGAGGTCGCCTCCAACGGCGGCGGCGGGTACGACTGCCTCCCCGCGCCGGAGGCGCGGCGGCGGGGCTGACGCGGCTCCCACACCGCCTCCGCCAGCCACGGGTACTCCTCGGTGATCGCCGCGGCGACGCGCCCGCGCAGGACCCGCACGGCCTCCCGCCGCCCCGGCCTGCCTTCGAGCGCCTCCATCAGCTCCTCCGGCGAGGGCAGCCGCGAACGCAGGTACTCGACCTGCCAGCGGTGCAGCCGCTCGTCGGTCAGCGGGCGCTCACGTTCGTGCGCGATCGCCAGCGCGGCCAGCTCGTCCGGCGGATGCCGGGGCACGGTCACCTCCAGCCGCTCGGCGCTCTCCCGGCAGCGTTCGCGCTGCCGGGCGACGCGCTCGGCGGCCATCTCGGACAGCACGCGGCCCCGGTCCCGGCGGACACGGAACTCCTCGGTCGCCTCGACCTTCCCCACCCGCGACAGCGCGTACATGCGCATCGGCGCGCGGCTGCTCATCACCGGGTTGGGGTGGGTCTGGTCGGGCGGGTCGAGCAGGTCCCTGATCATCGCCGGGGTCCACCCGCGCCTGGCCAGCTCCGAACGCGAGACGTAGGCCTCGGTGTCCTCCGGGGTCGCTTCGATGTACAACATGGCGGTCCTCTCCGAGTGCGAACGGTGTGGAGCGGTGTTCGCACGGAGAGTAGAGAAGGGGTCTGACATTTCGGGCGGAAGTGCGCTTTCGCTAGCCGATCGGGACGAGCCCGTACGGGTCCGGCGACAGTTGCGCGCCGAGCTGGGTCAGGGCGTAGGTCGGGTCGATCGACTCAAGGTTGAGGTCGCCGAAGGCGGCGCGTTCGGCGCGAACCGCGACGAGCCGCCGATTCCCGACGACACCGACGATCCGCACGCTGTTGACGATCCTGGGCGGACCGGCGAGGAAGCCGTCGCGCAGGCAGCGCAACGTGAGCAGGACGAGCAGCGCCTCGTACATCTCCGCGCGCTCGTCGAAGGTTCCGCCGGGCAGGACCTCGCGCGGCGGGAGCTCGACGGTCATGGTCAGCTCGCGCGCCGACGGGCGGTACGACAGCGTGCGCCCGACCCGCAGCCACTCGGGGAACGTCGACTCGGCCAGTGCGGCGTTCGAGTACACGACCACCGCCTCGGGGTCACCGTTGCGCACGCCGTGGATGACCCGGAAGGCGCGCTTGTTGTGCGTGTCGATGCGCCGCTCGATGCCCTGCTCGTACGCGGTGCGGGCGACGTTGTACTCCTCGATCCGGGCGCGTTCGCGCTTGCGCCAGTCGGTGAGGGCCAGGCGGTACTTGAGCACCGACATCTGGTGGGCCTTCTTGTAGGAAGGCAGCGAGGAGCCGAACTTGTTGGAGTGCGGGGGCTTGAAGTCGTCCCACTCCGGTTCGGCGTAAGGGATCGCGAGCTTGCCGCCGTCGAACGGCTTGACCCGCTTGGGATCCACCAGCTGGGCGATGCGCGGGACGTCGATCGACACCGGCCCGTCGCTGAGGATCGCGGTGATCTCGGTGAGGCGGCCGCCGCGGTCGGTCGCCGACTCGGTTTCGCGACGAGCGAGCCTTTCCAGACTGCGTGTCATTGCCGGCACCTTCTTTGAAGCCTGATCGGGGTCAAGGGGGCGGTCCATCTAACTCAACAGAGTTGGGACGTGACCGGAAGGGTTGTGTCGGGGACCGGACCTAAGGTTGTCCTTAGTGGACTCGTATGTGATGTTAGGGGGTGGCCTGGGTCACTCAACGGGGTGGGGCGGTGGCGGAAAGTCCGGACGCCGGGACCGTCGCCCGGGAGTCCGGCCGGACCGGCCCGGCGCCCGCCGGTGGATGACATCGCAGGTCAGAGCCCTTCTCTTCGCGAGCCCGCCCCGGGCACGGCCAGCCGTTCCGCCCACCCGGCGACCCCCCGTGTGCAACCATCAGGCCGCAGGCCCAACCCGCGGCAGCACGCCGACCAAGGAGCGAGCCACATGGACACCGTCGTCCCCACCCGCATCACCCGGGAAATCCACGTCGACGCCCCCGTCGAGCGCGTCTGGGCGGTCCTCACCACGGCGGAGCACATCTCCGGCTGGTTCGGCGACTCCGCATCGGTCGACCTGCGGCCGGGCGGCGCGATGGCACTCGGGTGGGCCGCCTACGGGGACTTCCGGGCCGTCATCACCAAGGTCGAGGCGCCGCGCGCGTTCGCGTTCCGCTGGGCCGCCGAACCCGACGTCGAACCCGGCCAGGGCAACTCGACGCTCGTCGACTTCACCCTCACCGCCGACGGCGGCGGCACGCGCCTCACCGTCGCCGAGACCGGCTTCGGTCTCCTCTCCCGCCCGGCCGCCGCACAGGCCGAGCACGCCCAGGAGAACACCAAGGGCTGGGAGCAGGAACTCGCCGAACTGAAGGCCTACGCCGAGGCCTAGAGCACGTGGAAGTCGGTCACGACCGAGACCACTGCACCCGAGGCGTCGCGTCCGATCCACGTCGGATAGACCCCGTCGCCCCATCCCGACGGGAAGACGACCACGTTGAGTCCCGACACCTCGTCGGTGACGTTCGCGCCGAGCCGCGGTTCGGGACCCGCGGCCGCCACGGCGAGGGCGTCCTCCAGGTCGTGTTCGCTGTCGGCGTCGTTGATGCGGTCGAGGGCCTTGCTTCCCGACGCGTCGATGAACGCGCCCGTCCCGGCGTCCACGCCGTACCCGAAGTACAGGTCCCCGGTCAGCGTCGCCGGATCCTGCCCCTCGGTCACCGCCATCTCCCAGCTCACGGCCGGGCTCGCACCGACGAGCACCTGCGCGGCCGCGACGCGCCGGTGCGCGCTCGGCTGCGCCTGCCCGTGCACGCTGTCGAGCAGCGCCACGCTCAGCCGCACCGGGTGCGAGCCCGCGGGCAGCTCGACGGTGAACGGCTCCAGCTCCCAGAAGACCATCGGATCGCAGGCCGACAGCCGCCCGGTCGGCAGGGCGAGTTCGCCGAGGCCGACCAGCTCGATCGTCGCCGAGACCCGGGGCGTCTCGACCTTCCGCCCGGCGACGAACAGCTCGTCGAAACCGCCGGTGCGCAATGTGCGGGGAGTTTCCGACATAGCGGCATCCTAGGCCGCAGATGCGACATGTGGGGGATCCTCACACGGCGGTTCGGGCGAGTTCACGCTCTCGTACCGGTTCGTCCCCGCGATCCATGCCCCGCCAGATTCCTTGCACGAAGGGCGATAGCGTCGCCACGAGGTACAGCAGGCCGCCGGCGAGCAGTGCGCCGCTCGGTCCGAAACCGGACACCGCGAGTCCGCCGAGGAGCGCGCCGAGCGGGATGCCGACCCACGACAGGGCGCCGCTGAGCCCGAGCACGCGCGCCCGCAGCTCCTCGGGGATGCGCGCGAACATGACCGCCGAGATGATCGGGTTGAGCGAGGCGGTGGCCAGTCCGGAGGCGAAGGAGACGGCGAGGACGACGGCGATGTCGTCGGTGAAGGCCATGGCGAAGAACCGGGGGGAGCCGGCGATGAGGAAGCAGATCGCGAAGGTCCAGCGGCGGGGGAGTTTCGGGCCGAGCCAGGTGAACAGCACGTTCCCGCACACGGCGGCCACGCCGAAGGACCCGGCGATCATGCCGAGCATGGCCGGATCGCCGAAGTTGTCGCGGATCCAGACCGGCACGAAGACGACCGTGAATGCCTGCGAGGCCATGTTGGTGAAGGTCAGCATGACGCACAGCACCACCAGCAGCCGGTCGCCGAACATGTATCGCGCGCCTTTCGCCAGCGCGGTCAGGTACGGCTCGGCGTCCTTTGTGGACGGCGCCTTGCCGGGTGTGCGGGCGAACGAGGCGAGGAGTGCCGCCGACAGGAGGAAGGACGCGGCGTCGAGCCACAGCACGTTCACCGCGCCCATCCAGGCGATCAGGACTCCCGCGGCGGGTGCGGCGAGCAGGGTCGAGAGCCGGTCGATGCCGTCGAACACCGACAGGGAGCGTTCCATCGACGCGTCCGCCGCCTCGATGACGTCGGGCAGCAGGACGTGTGTGGCGCTCGACGCGATGCCCTGCGCGAGCCCGGCGACGGCGACGATGCCCAGCAGGCCGGAGAAGGCGAGGTGCCCGCCGTCGAACAGCAGCGGCACGCACGCCACGGTGGCGGCGCTGATCAGCTGCGAGCCGACCGCGACCCGGCGGCGCCCGAAGCGGTCGACGAGGGGTGCGCCGAAGGCGCTGGCGGCGACGTACAGGCTCAGTTCGACGAAGGCGACGAGGCCGGTCTGCGTGGCCGATCCCGTCGTCGACAGCACCAGCCACGGCAGGGCCACGAGGGTGAGGCGGCTACCGGCGGCCGAGACCCCGTGCGCGGTGAGGAAGCCGATGAGCGGCAGGCGTCTCACCGTGCATCACCGGCCAGGGGGAGCAGGTTGAAGGTCGTGGCGACGTGTTCGGCGCCCGCGGGCGCGTCGGGTGCGTCGAAGTGGCGGTAGCGGTCGAGGACGGCGGTGACCTCCTCGATCAGCCGCAGCGACTCCTCGGGCGTCAGGCGCAGCGAGACGTTGTTGAGGGTAAAGGCGCCGCGCCACTCCTCGGGCAGGGCGTAGAGCTCGTTGACGAAGCGGTGGCCACGGTCGGCGGTCGCGTCGACCACGGCGTGCAGGTAGGTCTCGGCGTCGGCGGGGTCCACCTGGGAGGAGTCGTTGAGGACGGTGGAGCGGTGCACGGCCTTCCACCAGCGTTCGCGGGCGGTGCCGCGGTCGGGGTCCTCCACGACGAAGCCGTAGGTGGCGAGCTGTCGCAGGTGGTAGCTGGTGGCGCCGCTGGACTGGCCGAGGCGCTCGGCGAGGCCGGTGGCGGTCGCGGGGCCGCCGCGGCGGAGGAGGTCGAGGATGCGGACGCGCAGGGGGTGGGCGATGCCGCGGATGCGGCGGGCGTCGAGGAGCACGTCCTTGTCGGGGTCGTGGCCGCTCGTGGGCGGGGTCTCGGGTTCGCTCATGTTGCCAACATAGCTTTGCAAAGGGTCAGTTGCAAAGACTTCTTTGGAAGTTGGCGTGCGGGACGCCCCGGCCGGACGGAGCGGGGTGCGGGCGCGCGCGTGTAATGGAAAGCACGTACCGGGAAGAGGCCGAAGAGGCTGGCATGCGGTGAAGGGAAAGGCTATATTTGCCATCCGTGCGCATGCGGAATCGACACGAAGAAACTGTCGACTTCGAGAACTGTAACAGAATGGAGTCTCGTTGTCAAGCGAGGAAATCGAACGTGAACAGGCGTACGTCGACAAACTCTACGCTCGGCTCGACGCCATGCGGGAGAACGCATCCGGTCGCCTTGACCAGGTACTTCTCCAGTCCGGAGGTACCCACCAGGCCCGCAGTGAACGCGACAGCATTGCCGCCGGATACCACGACGACATCACCGAATACGGCGGTCTGGAAAACGGACTGTGTTTCGGGCGACTCGATTTCGACAACGCGGAACGAAGCTATATCGGCCGACGCGGACTTTACGAGGATTCGCCCGAGCGCGCGCAGTTGCTGATGGACTGGCGCGCCCCCGCGGCCCGCCCCTTCTACCTCGCGACCGTCGCCTCGCCCGAAGGCGTCCGCGTCCGCCGCCACATCCGCTCCAGCGGCCGCGCGGTCACCGGCATCGACGACGAGGTCCTCGACCTGACCGCCGTCGACACCAGCGGACACGACGCCGTCACCGGCGAGAGCGTCCTGCTCGCCTCCCTCAACGCCCGCCGGACCGGCCGGATGGGCGACATCGTCGAGACCATCCAGGCCGAACAGGACCGCATCATCCGCGCCGACGTGCGCGGCATCCTGGTCGTCCAGGGCGGCCCGGGCACCGGCAAGACCGCCGTGGCGCTGCACCGCGCCGCCTACCTCCTCTACACCCACCGCCGCGAACTCACCCAGCGCGGCGTGCTGGTCGTCGGGCCCAACACGACCTTCCTCGGCTACATCGGCCGCGTCCTGCCCTCCCTCGGCGAGACCAGCGCCCTTCTGTCCACCGTGGGTGGACTCTTCCCGGGCGTCGTCGCCGAACGCGAGGAAGGCCCCGAAGCCGCCTCCGTCAAGGGATCCATCGTCATGGCCGAGGTCGTCGAGCGCGCCGTCGCCGACCGCCAGCGCGTCCCCGGCGAACCCATGGAGATCCTCGTCGAACGCGACCCGGTCTGGATCGAACCCGCCGTCGCCGAACGCGCCCGCGAACAGGCCCGGCGCTCCCTCAAACCGCACAACCAGGCCCGCGCGATCTTCGCCGAGATCGTCGTCGACGGCCTCGCCCGCCAGATCGCCGAACGCATCGGCGCCGACGTCCTCGACCCCGACGCCCCGAACCTCCTCGAAGAGGGCGACCTCGCCGAGATGCGCGCCGAACTCGCCGAGGACCGCGCCGTGCTCGCCGCACTCGACGAACTGTGGCCGGTGCTGACGCCGCAGCGGCTCCTCGACGACCTCTACGAGTGGGACGACCTGCTCGAAGCGGCCACACCGATGCTCACCCCCGCCCAGCGCGCGGCCCTGCGCCGCGAACCCGGCGGCGGCTGGACCCCGGCCGACGTCCCCCTGCTCGACGAGGCCGCCGAACTGCTCGGCGACGACGAGCGCGTCATGCGCGAGAAGGCCCGCCGCGAAAAGGCCCGCCGCGAACGGATCGCGTACGCGCAGGGCGTGCTGGACATCGCGGCCGGCTCGGAGTCCTATGAGTTCGAGGACATCGAGTCGGAGGTCCTGACCGCCTTCGACCTCATCGACGCCGACGAACTCGCCGGCCGCCACGAGGAGGAGGCACGGCTCACCGTCGCCGAACGGGCCGCCGCCGACCGCCGCTGGATGTTCGGTCACGTCATCGTCGACGAGGCCCAGGAGCTGTCGGAGATGGTGTGGCGCCTGCTGATGCGCCGCTGCCCCTCGAAGTCGATGACCCTCGTCGGCGACGTCGCCCAGACCGGCGACGAGGCCGGCACGACCTCCTGGGAGCACGTGCTGTCGCCCTACGTCGACGACCGCTGGCGACTGGAGCACCTCACCGTCAACTACCGCACCCCGGCCGAGATCATGGACCTCGCCGCCTCCGTGCTCGCCGAGCTCGACCCCTCCCTCGAAGTGCCCACATCGGTGCGGGAGACCGGAACCGAGCCGTGGACGTCCCATGTGGACGACCTCGCCGCCGCCCTGCCCGCGCTCGTCGCCCGCGAGGCCGCCGCCGTCGGCGACGGACGGCTCGCCGTCATCGTGCCGAGCGGCTCGCTGACCGAGCTCGGCGCCGCGGTCGCCGCGGCGGTCCCCGGCACCGCGGTCGGCGAGAAGGTCGACCTGGAGAGCCCGGTCGTCGTCCTCGACGTCAAGCGCGCCAAGGGACTGGAGTTCGACGCGGTCGTGCTCGCCGAGCCCGCCGCGATCGTGGCCGAGTCGGCGCGCGGCCTGTCCGACCTCTACGTCGCGCTCACCCGCGCGACGCAGCGGCTCGGCATCGTCCACAGTGGAGAGCTCCCGGCCGGTCTCACCCGGCCGGGCGAGTGAACGTCAGGACCGCCGGTCCCCGCGCAGCGCGCGCCACAGCCACAGCGCGCAGCCGGCCCCGGCGGTCCACAACCCCGTCGAGATCAGGTTGTCGCGGACCGAGGACCAGCCGATGTGGACCTTCGACAGCACCGGCGTGAGCAGCGGTGCCAGGTCGGGGGACAGGACATAGAGCAGCAGCCCGAACAGGACCACGTTCTGCGCGTTCTTCAGCAGCCAGCGCACCGCCTTGAAGCGCGCGTTCGCCGCCGTGTCGAGGGACACCGAGGGCAGACCGCCGGCCCAGGTGTGCAGCGCGATGATGTTCTGCGCGGTCAGCCAGACGTAGCGGTTGGTGCTGTAGGCGTCATAGAGCCAGGAGCCCGCGTCGGCGCCGCCGCCCTCGCCCTGTTTGGTCTGCGTGTCGAGGATGTGCCGCGCGGCCGAGGCGCAGGCCGCCCGCGCGCGACGGCCGTCGACGCCCGTCAGCGCGGTCAGCGCCCAGGCCGTGCCGTCGTTGAAGCAGTAGTTGACGCTGTTGCTCGGGGAGGCGACCCACTCCTCCAGGTTGTTGATCCAGCTGCCGTCGGGGAGCTGCTGGCCGAGCAGGAAGTCGATGGCGTGGGTGTACTTCGCCTCCGGGTAGCGCGCCCCGCGCAGGGCGATGATGACCTGCGCGGTCGTCGCCGCGTTCGGTCGCGCGCGGCTGTTGACGCCCCAGCCCCAGGTCGTGCCGTCCTGGCAGCTGAAGAGGTGGTTGATCAGGCGTTTGCGCGTGGCCTCGTCGTGGTCCCAGACCGCGAAGGCCCACAGGGTCAGGGCGGTCGGCAGGACGCGCGGTTCGGTGCGGTCGCGCGGGGTCGTGGCCACACCGCCGCCGTCGTCGATGCAGGACTCCAGGAAGGCGAGGGCACGGCGGACGGCGTCGTCGGGATGCTTGCGGGTCTGCTCGCACAGCGCGATCAGGACCAGCGCCGTCGACTCCGCGCCCGCGTAGGGCGTGCCGATCGAGGCGAAGGCGCCCGAGGGCTCCTGGCGGGCGCGCAGCCACTCGGCGACGTCGGCGACGTCGATGTCGGGCAGGTACGGCGGGCGCGGGCGGTGGTGGTCGGCGAGCGCGATGAGGGCGCGCAGGGCGTCGGTCGTGCCACCCCAGACCGAGGGATGCGCCTGGCCGGACTTGGCGGGCCAGGCGCGCTCGCCGGTGAGGTAGGCGTCGCCCAGCCAGGTGGCGGCCAGGGCGAGGCATTCGTCGATCTCGCGGGCATGGGGTCGGCGTTTGCGGATGGCCATCAGCGATCCCCCCTTGTCCCGAGGATATCCGTTGTGCCCACAGTGGACTGTCGGACGAACACGGGGTGAAGTACCGGTGGCGTAACGGATGTGCGGTGTCGGAAGGTTCACCGTTCACGGGTCTCGCGCGTCTTGCCGTACTGCGCTACCGTGCCGCACATGATCACTGCGCGCCGGGCGACCGTTGCTGACATCGACGAACTCGTGCGACTCCGGGGAGTGATGCTGACCGGGATGGCGGGGGTGGAGCCCGAGCCGGGGCCGTGGCAGGAGACGTCGGCGGAGATCCTGCGCGAGCGTCTCCCCGGTGCCGACGCCGCCCTCGCGGCCTTCGCCGTCGACCGCCCCGGCGAGCCCGGCAAACTCGCCGCCTGTGTCCTCGCCGTCGTCGAGCAGCGCCTGGCGTCGCCGGAGAACCCGAGCGGGCGCGTCGGGTACATCTTCAGCGTCGCCACCGACGACGCCTACCGCCGCAGGGGCTATTCGCGGCTGTGCATGGAGGCGACGCTGGCCTGGTACCGCGAGCGGGGTGTCGGCAAGGTCGACCTGCGCGCGTCGGTGGACGCCGAACCGCTGTACCGGTCGCTGGGGTTCGTGCGGACCTCGGATCCGGCGATGCGGCTGAGCATGTGAGCAACC
The DNA here is from genome assembly GCF_014202425.1 of Phytomonospora endophytica. GTDB lineage: Bacteria > Actinomycetota > Actinomycetes > Mycobacteriales > Micromonosporaceae > Phytomonospora > Phytomonospora endophytica. The sequence goes on from NZ_JACHGT010000011.1 coordinate 224,384, forward strand.
CGCTTGCGGGGGCTCGGGGGCGTGTGGTTATCCTGTGTGCCGCGCCTTCGTTCGCGAAGGCGTTAGGCAGGTTGCCCGAGTGGCCAAAGGGAGCAGACTGTAAATCTGCCGGTTCGCCTACGTTGGTTCGAATCCAACACCTGCCACAGGTAGTGAGAAAGAGCCCCCGACCTGGGGAAACTCAGGTCGGGGGCTTTTCGTGCGCGGGCTTCGCCGCCGGAGCCGGGGGGCCGCGCGAACGGGCGCGGCCGTGGTTCGGCGAGCCCCCGGTGGGGTGTCACCTTCACCTGCGACGGCACTCGCGTCAACGAACTCTCGGTGCGGCCGTCGTCCGGTGAGGTCTTGGGCGGTCGGTCGAGGGCGCGGCCCGTCCCCGTGGCGAGAATCTATCGAAGCGTGTCAATCCACCTGCTTTCGGTGCAGCAGGCCTTCGGTGATGATCAGGGCATCGAACCGACGGTCCGCCGCGAACGGGAGGAAGGCGCGTGCGTCGCCTGCCGCGGGGTCCGTCGGCCAGTCGGAACACACGAAGGGAACGTGTCTTGATGACGGCAAGGCGAACCTCGACCACGCTCCTCGCCGCCGTGCTGCTGGCCGTGGCACTGCTGGCGGGAGTCGGGCCGGCCGCGCCGGCGAGTGCGGCCGGCCCGGGGGCCGTGTCCGCGGCGGACGTCGAACCGATGGCCTTCGCGGACTGCCCGTCCGGGGTGATCTGCATCTACATCGCGACCAACGGCGGCGGTCTGCCCGGGTGGACGAGGCTCTACGAGACCAGCCCGGGGAGGTGCACCTTCGCGGGGATCGTAGGTCTGACGGGCCTCCGCGGCGTCATGTCGGCCTACAACCGGACCGACAGCCTCCAGAAGCTCTGGACCGGCACGAACTGCACCGGTAGCGCGGCATGGATCTACCCGGGGAACCAGATCGTCAACCTGGGCACCGCTCGCTGGTCGGTCGGGGGATAGCCCTCCGCCGACCCGGGCGAGAGCCCGGCCGGCCCCATGCCGGGGCCGGCCGGGCTCAACCGCCCACCCCCGCCAGCCGCGGGTCCACCGTCCCGTCCAGCCATCCGCGCAGGACGTCGTTGAACAGGCCGGTGTCCTCGACGTTCCAGACGTGGTGCATGCCCGGCGCGAGCCGCAGCCGGGCCTGCGGAGCCGCTGCGGCGAGTGCCGTCAGCGACTCGCGGACGACGGCGTCCTCCTTCTCTCCGGCGATGGCGAGCAGGGGCCCTTCGTAGTCGCGCAGGCCGTCGGGGACGCCACCGGCGTAGACGTCGGTGAACATCGCCCGCGCGGTCTCCTTGCGGACCGACAGCCCGTGGCCGACGTACCTGTCGCGGGCGTCGGCGGGGAGGCGCATCCCGGCGGCCAGGGCGCGCCAGTACCAGCGGCGGCGCCAGAACGCCAGTTGCAGTCGCGCGACCAGCCGCACGCCGCGCCCCGGCCGGGCGAGTGGGGCGCCGGTGAGCATGGCCGACCGCACGCGGCCGGGGTGGCGGGCGAGCACGCGCAGTGCGGTCACCGCTCCGAGTGAGAGGCCGACGAGGTCGAAGCGGCCGTCGGCGCCGTTCTCCGTCGCCCGCGCGACGACGTCGTCGGCGACGTCGTCGAGTCCCGGCCAGTCCTCGCCGACGCGGGTGCCGAAGCCGGGCAGGTCGGGGGTGAGCACGAGGCGGTCGGCGACGGCGTCGAGCTGGGGCTCCCACATCCAGTTGGCGACGTTGCCTCCGTGCAGGAGCACGAGCGGCGGGGCCGTGGTGGCCGACCGGGGCGGGTGCGTCTCCGGGAAGCCGTTCACGTCAGTTCCTTCTCGACGGTGTCGAGCCAGGCCAGTTCGGTGCGCAGGTGCGCGATGCCGTTGTCCAGCGTCGCCAGTCGCAGGCGGGCGGCGCGGTCGGGTGCCCCGGTCTCGGCGCGCGTCGCCTCGAAGTCGGCGAGTAGCGCGCGGGTGGTCTCCCGGCGTCGCGCGAAGAGCGCGCGGAGGGCGTCGTCGTCGAGACCGTCACCGAAGAAGACGCGGGCGAGGAAGGGGTCGCGCTCCAGGTGGCGTTCGGGTTCGGCGGCGAGCCAGGCGGCGAGGGCGGCCCGGCCGGCGGGGGTGATGCGGTGCTCCTGGCGGTTCGGCGCGCTCGTCCCGGCGACGGTCTCGACCTCGGCGAAGCCTTCGGTGACGAGCTGGGCGAGGGTGCGGTAGATCTGTGCCTTGTCGGCCGCCCAGAAGTGCCCGGCGGTGGTGTCGAAGTGCCGTTTGAGGTCGTAGCCGGTCATCGGCGACAGCGCGAGCAGCCCCAGGATGATGCGTGACAGAACCATGCCTCTAGTAGACATGTCACCTAGTGGATTTGTCAACTAGGGCCGGGCGGGCCACGCCCTCATCGCCGACGTCGCGATCGCGTGCAGTTCCTCCCGGCTCGCGCCGTCGCAGGCCTGTGTCGACATGCCCTGCACCACGGCGGCGTAGAAGGTCGCCAGCTCCTTCGGGTCGGTGCCCTCGTCCAGGCGGCCGGCGTCGGCGGCGATGCGGTCGGCGATCGCGGCCTTGCTGGCCTCGCGGTCGGCGCGCAGGGACGCGCGGACGTCGCCGTCGGCGACGTTGACCGCCGCGCTGATGACCAGGCAGCCGGGCGGATGGGACGGGTCGGTGTAGTCGTCGGCGAGCGCGTGCAGCAGCCGGTCGAGGGCCTCGCGTGCGGTCGGGGCGGCCAGGGCCTCCTCCATGACGGGGCTCGCGGTCGCCTTGTATCCGGCGACGACCTCGTCGAAGAGTGCGCGCTTGTCGCCGAAGGCGGCGTACAGGCTCGGCGGGCGGATGCCCATCGCGGCGGTCAGGTCGGCGATCGAGGCCGTCTCGTAGCCGCGCTCCCAGAAGAGCTCGGTGGCGCGGCGCAGCGCCTCGTCGCGGTCGAAGGCTCGGGGGCGTCCTCGGGTAACTGGCACCCCCTGATTCTATAACGCTCGCTACATATGTGCTAGCGTCTTTCCGTAACGACCACTACAGAAAGAATCGGCCATCATGAGCAGCAAGATCGCCCTCGTCACCGGCTCCTCCCGCGGTATCGGCCGCGGCATCGCCCGCCGCCTCGCCGCCGACGGCGTGCTCGTCGGCGTCCACTACGGCTTCGACGAGACCGCCGCGAAGCAGACTGTCGACGACATCACCGCCGCGGGCGGCCGCGCCTTCACCGTCCACGCCGAACTCGGCGTCCCCGGCGACGCCGAGACGCTGTGGGCGAACTTCGACGCACGACTCGCCGCCCTCGGCGCCGAAGGCCTCGACATCCTCGTCAACAACGCCGGCGCCAACGGACCCGGCCCGATCGGCGAGGCCACCGCCGACGGCTTCGACCGCGCCATCGCCCTCAACCTCCGCGCGCCCTTCCTCATCACCCAGGGCGGCCTGACCCGCATGCGCGACGGCGGCCGCGTCGTCAACATCTCCTCGGGCGCGGCGATCCTGCCCTGGGCGCAGGACCCGGTCTACGGCATGACGAAGGCCGCGCTCGACCACTTCACGAAGTCCCTGGCCAAAGAGCTCGGACCGCGCGGGATCACCGTCAACTCGGTCGGCCCGGGCGTGATCGACACCGACATCAACGCCTCCTGGCTGCGCGCCTCCGACGAGGGCCGCGCCGCCGGTGCCGCGTACTCGGCCTTCGGGCGGGTCGGCGAGGTCGAGGACGTCGCCGACGTCGTGGGCTTCCTCGCCTCCGACGCCGGCCGCTGGGTCACCGGCTCCTGGCTCGACGCGACCGGAGGATCGCTGCTGTAGGCGCCACGGCCGACGGCACCGATCGGCGATCGGACCGGCCGCGAGTGGCCGGTCCGCCCTTGATCCATGCATCATTGGCTTGCCCTTCGCCCAGCCCACATTCCCCCGAGGTGCCCGCATGCTCACCCCTCGCCGCCGCGCGCTGTCCATTTCCCTCACCGCGGTCGCCCTGCTCGCCGCCGGGTGCACCAAGGCCACCGTGAACGCCGCACCCTGGGGTGCCCCCCTCGACGCGGTGACCGCCGCCGCGGCCGGACTCGCCGACGGCGTCGCCTTCCGCGGCGTGACCGAGGCCGACAGCGTGTCGCTCGCGACCAACGGCGAGGAGATCCCGGCCGAACACAAGTTCCGCCTCTACCAGGAGGTCAGCAGCGGCGTCGCGAACATCGCCACCGAGCTGCGGCTCATCGGCGACGAGCTGTGGATGCGCATCAGCGGCCTCGGCGGGGACGGGGACTGGGGGCACATCGCCGACGGCGCGTTCCTCGGCGAGACGGCCGACGTCGTCGGCCCGTCGGTCTGGGCCCCCGAGCTGTTCGCGCAGATCACGACCATCGAGCGGATCGGCGAGCAGAAGTACGGCGGTGTGCTCGACCTGACCGAGGCCGACCCGGACAGGACCGGCATCGACAAGGCCATCATGCGCGACCTGCCCGACGAGGCCGAAGAGGTCGAGTTCTCCGTCTCGCTCAACGCCGACGGCACGCTCAACACCCTCACCCTGGAGATCGACGACACCGCGCAGGGCGACGTGACCATCGACTACTCCTTCACCAAGCACGGCGCCCCCAACGACGTCACCGAACCCGACGGCAAGATCGTCGAGGTCACCGACGAGAACGCCATGGAGTGGTTCGCCGGCTCCTGAGGATCGTCCACCGTGGATGGACTTGCCACCGTCCGGCCGTGACGGGCATCATGGGCGTCCCCGACCCGAGGTGCCCCTCATGCCGTCCGTCCGCGTCCGCGCGCTGTCCGCCTGCCTCGCCCTCACCGTCGCCGCGGTCCTCGCCGGTTGCGGGAGGACCGCGACCCTCGACGGTCCCGCGTGGGGCACTCCCGACGAGGCGATCGCCGCCGCCGTGGCGAAGATGCCCGAGGGCTTCAACTTCGTCGCCGAGGTGGCGGGCCTCGCCGGGCAGGAGAACGTCAACGGGACCGACCGCCCCGGCGAAGGGTCGTTGTCGCTCGTCCGCAGTTCCGTCGGGGCCGCGAGCGTCAACCGGGCCGTCCTGATCGGCGACGAACTGTGGATGCGCTACGAGGGCATCGCCGGTTTCCCCGAGGAATGGGGGCACCTCGCCACCGGCGGTTCGGTCTTCGCCGCGGGCGCCGGGATGATCGGGCCGGGGACGTGGGTGCCCGCCCTCGTCGACGAGATCGTGTCGGTCGAGCGGACCGGCCCGATGCGCTTCGGCGGGATCCTCGACTTCGACGCCGTCGAGCCGCAGAAGACCGGCGTGCCCTCCTACCAGCTCGACTCCGTCGACAACGGCGACGAGGTCGCCTTCTCCCTCAACCTGAACAAGGACGGGTACATCGAGCACTTCGAGTTCACCCTCGAAGGACCCGACGGTGACCTGGTCATGAACTACAACTTCAACGAGCACGGTACGGCCAACGAGGTCGCTCCGCCTGCGGGCGAGGAGATCACCGAGCTGACCACCGAGACCATCGTGGACTGGCTGCTCGGCGACTTCGGATCCTAAAAAAGCGCCGAGACGACGGCGGCCACGGCCCGCGCGAGGCGGCCGTGGCCGGTCGTACGTGCTCAGCCCGTGACCGTCCACAGCCGGCGCATCAGCGCCTGCCGGGCCGCCACTTCATAGGTGCCGCACGCGATCCAGGCCGAAGCCAGGGCGTCGGGTGCCGCCGGGGCGCTCTCCCCGGTCGAGCGCACGACGGTCGCGTTCGCGGCCGCCGCGAGCCGGTCGATGAGACCCGCGGCCGTCGGCAGACGGTGCCTGCGCAGCGTCGCCAAAGTCGCCGGAAGCGCCGACGAGCGCAGCGCCGCCCGTCCACTCAGGACGGTGCGGCTCACCAGTCGCGCCACCGGGTCCAGCGGGTCGGGGCCCGACTCCGGTGCCGAACCGATCGGGTGCGCCAGCGCGCCCGGCAGCTCGTCGAGGGTCAGGTTCGCGCGGCCGGCCCAGCCCTTGGGCAGGCGCAGTTCCTCGCATTCGCCGACGGCGATCGGGAAGGCCGCGCGCGGCACGCTCGGGTGAGCCCGCAGCACCATCCGCACCCGCTGCCCGCCGTGCCCGGCCAGCCGCCGCAGATTCCCCACGGCCGGGCGGGTGTCGGCCGCCGCGAGGACCGAGATCGGCAGATCACCGGAGTAGACGGTCAAGGCGCCGGGCCGCAGCTCGCCGACGGTGACGTCGGCGAAGACGAGGTCGTCGCCCGCGCGCCGTTCGGCGGGATCGGCCGACAGCACGGGCACGATCCGGTCGAGCTGCTCCGCGAGCGGCTCGGTCCACAGTGGATCGAGTCCCGGATCCGACCACGGGGTGTGCGCCACCCGCGCGACCTCCGCCGATTCGGCGCGGCCGAGGCGGCCGTCGGCACTCATGCGCAGGCCGGTGGCGAAGGCACCGCTCCGGCACAGCTCATGAGGGGAGGGCAGGCTCGTCGCGGTCCCGGTGTAGGCGCCCTGGACGCGTTCGGGGCCGCCGGGCCGGACGTCGGCGACGGTCCATATGCGACGGTCGGCGTCCACCAGATACGTGACGACACCGGCGTATCCGGAGCCGGTGCTGATGCGTTCGGCGCAGATGCCGAGGAAGCGCCCGCCGCCGTGGTCGGTGTAGTCCCGGCGGGCCGCGCCCACGTCGGCGCCGTTCGGTTCGCCGCGCAGGCGCGACGCCACCGACAGCAGGAGTTGCAGGTCGGCGGTCAGCGTCGGCAGCCGGAAGGCCGGACTGTCCGAGGACAGCGCGGCGAGGCCCGTCGAGACGCGTGTGGCGGCCGTCGACAGCAGCGGCAGCTTGGCCTTGCGGGCGGTCTCGGCGACGTGCCGCAGCGCGTCGAGGACCGGTGTCCCGGCGCGGGCGGCGCCGTCGGCCAGAAGCGCGGCCCCGGCCCGCCAGGCGAGGTCGGCGGCCTCGCGCTGGCGCGGGGTGAGCCGCACCGGAGCGGTCAGATCGGGCTCGGGTTCGGGTTCCGGTTCGAGGGCGACGGCCTCCGGCTCCGGTGCGCCGACGACGTCGTCGCCGGCGGACAGGACGGCCAGCACCGCCAGCAGATGCAGGCAGCGCGGGGTCAGCAGGCAGTCGCAGGACACCTGCCCGGCCTCGGTGATCGCCTCGCCGTCGAGACGGACGAGCTGCGTCCCGGTCGCGATCGTCCATGATGGACCGTCCGGCGTCCAGGTCCAGGCCTCGGCCATCGCCGGATCGGCGTCGAGCTTCCCCCGCACCCGCGCGGGCCCGGCCTCGGTGAGGGCCGCGCGGAGGGCGGCGTCGACTGTGGGCCTCATCAGCGCACCTTCCCGGCGATCCAGTCGGCGAGCTCGGTCGGGGACAGGGCCGCCACGGGCACGCCGGTGGCGGCGATCTGGGCCGCGATCGCCTTGTTGTAGACCGGTTCCCCGCGGTCGTCGAGCGCGGCCAGGCCCAGGACGTGCGAGCCGCCGCCGACCAGCAGCCGGAACTCGGCGAGCATGGCGTTCACCGACACCCCTTCGTCGAAGTCGCTGACGACCGCCACGATGGTGCGCGAGGGCACCTTGACCTGGTCGCGGACGTAGCGCAGGCCCTTGCCGATGTCGGTGCCGCCGCCGACGGAGACCTCCATGAGCAGGCTCAGCGGGTCGGCGACGTGGTCGCTGAGGTCGACGACGCTGGTGGAGAAGGTCGTCAGGTGCACCGACAGGGCGGGAACGCCGTGCAGGACGGCGGCCACGAGGGCGCTGTAGACGGTGGAGCGTTCCATCGAGCCGGAGACGTCGACGAGGATGTGGACGTCCCATTCGGCGCTGCGGACCGCGCGGGACTTGAAGATGAGCCGGTCGGGCACGAGGGTCGGGCCTTCGCGGACGGTGTGCAGGTTGGCCCGGACGGTCCGCGACAGGTCGATGCGGCCGGTCTGGCGCCGTGTCGGGCGGGCCGTGGTCACACCGGTCAGGGCCGGTCGCAGGCGCGTCGCGAGCGCCTTGGTGAGTTCGGCGATCAGCCGGCCGGCGAGTCTGCGCAGGGGCGCGAGTTTCGCCTCCGGCATGGAACCGGCGAGGCTGAGGACCTGCGTGAGCAGGTCGATGGACGGCGTGACCTGCGCGGGATCCAGTTCGGTGATGGCGTCGAGCCGCCCGCGCGCGGCGGCCCTGGCCAGGACCTCCTCGCGGACGCGGGAACCGAAGAGCCGCTCCAGCTCCCCGGCCCATTCGCGGATGCTCGGGGCCGCGCGCTCGGTGCCCGCGCCGCCGCCTTCGCCGATCCCGAGGGAGCCTTCACCGTGCCCGGCGCCGTAGAGGTCGTCGAGGGCGTGGGCGGCCTGGAGGGCGTTGCCGCAGAGCCGGTCGCTCTGGCGGCCCAGGACGAGCCGCCAGCGGTCGACGGTCCGCGCGTCCTCGGGCGATCCCTCGCCCGGGTCGGCTTCCGCCTCGGCACCGTCCACAGTGTCGAGAGCGGAGTCGCCGACCGCCGCGCGGCCCGCCGCGTCGGCGGCGGCCCAGGCGGCCAGCAGTTCCGGGGCCACTTCGAGGGCGCCGAGGGACACGTCGGTGCCGTAGGCGCCGCTCACGGTCGTGAACAGGCGGTGGCGGGCGGCCGTCGACAGCGCGTCGAAGCCGTCTCGCAGGGCCGGCAGCCGGGTCCAGAAGTCGGTGTCGGTCCAGGCTTCCAGCCGTTTCGACAGTGGTGTCCACAGTGCACGGTCGGCGTCCCAGAGGTCACCGGCGACCAGCAGGGCACCGCGCAGCTGACCGGCCGCGCGGTCGCCGTCGGGCTCCTCGGCCCACGCGGCGGCGCGCGCGCCGAGCCAGTCGCGGTCGGCGCGGTCGAGCAGCGTCAGCGCCGCCGCGGAGGCACCCCTGGTCATCGGGGAACCGTCGCCGGCGAGCGACTTCAACTGCCAGGCGAGCCGCACGGCGCCCAGGTGCTCGTGCTCGGCCCGCGAGAGGCGGACCAGTTCGGCGAGGGCCTTGGCGTCGGCGGGATCCCCGGAACCGGCGAGGCCCGCGACGGCGTTGATCGCGGCGGCGGCGACCTCGGCGCGCAGCGCCTCGGCGGTGTCGCCGCCCGCGCGGGTCAGCAGGTGATAGGCGGACAGCAGGTCCGGCAGACCCGCGATGGACACCACGTCGGCGTGCAGCCGCTCCAGGAAGAACGCGGTCAGCTCACCCAGTTCGGCGTCGACGGACTCGCTGAGCAGTATGAGCCGCTCACCGGCGGTCCCGTCGGGTCGCGACCAGCGTTGCCGCAGCAGACCCGTCGCGGCCTGGGTGAGGGTGGCCCCGTAGGAGGCGAGCCATTCGAGGGTCGCCGAGGTCCGCGGTTCCCAGCGGACCGTCCACTCCCGGCCGACGGCCGCGGTGTCGGCCAGCCCCGACAGCTCGCGCGTTCGTCCATAGGGGATTCCGGCGGCGACGAGCCTGCTCAGGGTGATGTGGCGGCGCCGGTCGAGGGCCGACCGGTGCGGGGCCAGCTTGAGGGTCTTGCCCGAGCCGTCGCGGGGGAGCCTCAGTTCGTCGAAGAGGTCCTCGACGTGGGACAGCAGGCCACCGCGAGGCGCCGACTCGGGCAGGCGCCCGCGTCGTTCCCCGATCAGGACCTCCTCGCAGGCCAGCGCGACGGCCCGCGCGCGCCCGAGCTGATCCCCCTGCCCCAGCGTGGTTCCGAGCGCCTCGATGATCTCCCGGCGACCGGGCGCGGCCAGCCCTCGCAGCGCCGCCAGGCCCTGCGCGAGCCGGTGCCCGGCAAGCGCGTCGGGCGTCCCGGCGGTGTGCCCGGCCGCGCGCATCCGCGCGCAGACCTCGGTGATCGCCCGCGCGGACCGCAGCGAGACCGCGTCGGCGTCCCCGGCGGCCAGGTAGACCGCCTGCTGCCACTCGGGATCCCGGATCCCGGCCGGATAACCGGAACGCGAGTCGAGCAGGGCGAAGGTGTAGGGCACCAGGGCGCACGACACCTCCCCGAGGGGAGCGTCCAGCGGCGGTTCGGTGTGCTCCCCGACGAGTGCGGGCGCGTGGAAGGCGCCGATGACCGCGACCGGCCGTTTCGCGCCCGTCTCGGCGATCCGCCGCCGCATCCACGCCTCGCGCAGACCGTCCATCTCGGACGGTTCGCTCTCCCCGCGCAGCGCCACGCCGACCGCGAGGGCGGCCCGGCGCAGCGTCGCCGGTTTGGCGCCGTACGCGTGCGCCTCGACCAGCCGGTCCCACAGCTCATCGCCGTCGGAGGCGCCCGCCGCCTCCTGGAAGGCGGCGGCCAGCGGATCGGCCTCGCGTGCCCGGGAGGCGCGCGGATATCCGGCGGGCAGGTCGATCGCGTACACCGGGACGCCGTTGGCGTGGGCCCAGCGGATCGCGGCCAGCTCGGGGGAGAAGTCGGCGAAGGGGTAGAACCCCAGCCGTTCCCCCTCGGCGTCGGCGACGCTGCATGCCACCGGCGCGGTGGTCTCGGGATGGGCCAGCCACTCCGTCCACTCCTGGAGTTCCAGGGGCAGCTCGACGCACACGGCGTCGGGCGCCGCCTCGGCCAGCAGCTCGGGCATGGCCGCGGCGAGCGCGGGCGAGTGGTGCCGGACGCCGATCAGGTAGGGGATGCGCGACTCGTGGAGGGTGTCGACGAGCGCGGCCGGGCCGGACGCTTGGGTCACCTAGGTCACGCCTCCAGAACGTGCCGCAGCTCGTGCAGCTTGCGCCATGGCAGGGCGTCGGTCTCGGCGCGGCGGCGCACGGCGGTGTCCCAGTAGGCGAGGAGCCGGCCGCGGTCCTCCGGGTCGTCCTTGTGGACGGTGCCGAGCAGGTAGCCGGGCAGCAGCGAGGTCTCGTCCTCGATGCTCAGGTACGTGCGCTGGAGCCCCATCGAGGTCGCCACGCCGACGGCCTCGGCGGTGCTCATGACCGTCGCCGGGCGCTCGACCTGCCAGCCTTCGACGGCCTGGCCGGAGCGCAGGTCGCGGAACGCGGTGACCAGGGCGCGCAGGACGAGGTCGTCGACCTGGAAGTCCTGGCCGTGGCGGGCCAGGGCCGCGCCGGCCTGCCGGCGCACGAGGTCCACTTCGGACTCCAGATCCCCGATCGGCGGGACGGTCTCGAAGTTGAAGCGCCGCTTGAGGGCCGCGCTCATCTCGGAGACGCCCCGGTCGCGGAGGTTGGCCGTGGCGATGACGGTGAAGCCCTCGGTGCTGGAGATGTTGAGACCCAGCTCCGGCACGGACATGCGGCGGTCGGACAGCAGCGACACCAGCGCGTCCTGCACCTCGGGCAGGCAGCGTGTGACCTCCTCGATCCGCACGACCGTGCCCCGCCGCATCGCCGTCAGCACCGGCGATGGGACGAGGGCCTCCTCGGTCGGGCCCTTGGCCAGCAGCAGGCCGTAGTTCCAGCCGTAGCGCAGGTGTTCCTCGGTGGTGCCGGCGGTGCCCTGCACGGTCAGCGCGCTGCTGCCGCTCACGGCCGCCGCGAGCAGCTCCGAGAGCATCGACTTGGCGGTGCCGGGCTCACCGACGAGCAGCAGCCCGCGGTCTCCGGCGAGGGTCACCACGGCACGCTCCACAAGGGACCGGTCGCCGACGAACTTGCGGCTGATCTCCATGGTCGGCGGTGCGACGGGGTGGGGCCGGGGGAGCTCCAGCGTCCGTCCACCCAGGACGAAGGTGACGACGGCCGACGGGGTCAGGCGCCAGCCGGGCGGGCGCGGGCCGTCGTCGTAGGCGGCCAGGAACTCCAGCTCGGCCGCGTAACGCTGCTCGGCCGGGGTCACCTGCGGCTGTTCGGTCATCGGGTCTCTTTCTGTGAGATTCCTGCTCGGAGTGTCCGCTGCGCGGCTCGGTCGCCCGGACTCCCGGGCGACGCGGTCGGTGCCGCTCATCCTTCGCCGGCGCGGCGTCGGCGCCAGGCCTCGGCGAACAGGTCGGGGATGGGCCGCAACGGCAGGACACTGCCGAAGGGGGTGTCGCCGTAGAGGTCGAGCTTGGCGGTTTCGACGGGAAGCATAGGCGTCTTGAGCGCCGACCACTGTCCCGCGATGAAGACCTTGCGGCCGGCGCGGGCGCGGGTGGCCTCGATGACGAGACCGGCGTCGACCAGTGCGGTCTGCGCCTTCTTGTGGCGGGCCGGGGTCCAGGCGTTCCAGCGCCGGATGTTGCGGTCGGTGGGTTCGGTGAGGGCGAGCAGCTGGAGGTAGAGCGCGGCGGCGTCGGTGGGCAGGGAGTGCGCGGCGGCGACCTCGGCGACCAGCTCCGGCGCCGAGAGCGACGGGTCGGCCTCGAAGGCGCCGTCGGGCAGTCCGCCGGACTCGATGCGTGCGACGATCCCGGCGAGGCCGTCCCCGCGGGCGAGGTCGACGATCGGCAGCGGGTCGTTCCAGCCGGTGGTCAGGGTGCGGGCGAGCCGCCCCTCCGGGGTGTCGCCGATCAGCGCGGGCCGCACGAACACGTCGTAGTAGGAACCGTGGAACTCCACGATCAGCGCCCCGGTGTCGGTGACGTCGTCGACCGGCTTGCCGTCGGCGCGCACATAGGGCCGCCCGCCGAGGGACGCCCGCAGGGAGGCCACCTCGGCGCTGTCCGACCAGCGCCGGGACGCGGTGAAGATCAGCCCGGGCGCGGTCAGCCGGGCCCGGATCAGCCGGGCCAGTTCGGGCACCGACGCGCGCACCACATCGCCCGCGGGGAGGGCGTAGTACGCGGTGAACATCGCCCGCACCAGGCCCGAGAGCAGGTCCGAGAGGTGTGCGCCCTCACGCTCCACAGTGGACGAACCGTCGTCCCAGACGATCCGGTCGTGCCGGTCGGCGGTCAGGGCCGAAAGCGCGTGCGGCGCGGTCATCTGCTCCAGTAGGCTGCCGATCGCCGCCGAGGGGTTGTAGGCGGTCATCGCCTCCACGGTGGACTCCGCGACGACCGTGCGGCGGCCGTGCAGTTCGGCGTAGCGCTCGGCGAGGCGCTCGGCCAGCGCGCGCATCCCGCCCGGCGCCCACAGTTCGGCCGGGTCCTCCGGGAGCAGGCCCCGGTACAGGTCCCGCACACCGGCCTCGCCGAGCCGCTCGGCCTCCGTGCGGCCGGGAGCCAGGGCCTTCGCCTTGATCCCGACGGTGTCGCGCAGGTGCTTGTCGCGCTCGACGTCACGCGGCCAGGAGTCGTAGAGCGGGACCGTGATGAGCAGCCAGCTCGCCGTCGCCAGGGTCAGGCCGGTGCCGTCGGCGAAGGCCTGCGCGGCCTCGGGATCAAAGGGCACGGGCCCGTTCTCGGTGATCAGGCGGGACAGCTCGCGCAGCCGCTCGGCCGTGCCCCAGCCGGGGCCGGTCTCGCGGGTCGCGAAGATCGCCGTCGGGGCGGCGCCGACGCTGATGACGATGTCCTCGTGGCGCAGGTAGCGCGTGTCGGCCGACACCAGCGAACCGCCGGACAGTTCGGCGTCGTAGGCGTTGCGGTCGACGGTGCTGACGCGCACGGCGACGTCGGGGTCGGCGAACGGAGTCTGCGCCCACACGTCGAGGAGCGCCAGCAGGGCCGTACGGGACTCGGCGTCGACGGCCGGGTTCGCCGCGCGCCAGGCGACGGCCTCGATGTCGCCGATCAGGTGCTGCCAGTGCAGCCGCAGCTCGAAGCCGGGCTTCGAGGATTCCAGCCGGTCGACGCGCCCGGCGAGCAGGTCGCCGAAGCCCATGATCTGTTCGAGGGCCGACTGGTAGCGCGCGCCCCAGTCGGAGTGCACGACGCCCTTCGTCGCGTTGACCAGGACGCTCGCGTCGACCGCCGGGACGGCCGCGGCCTTGACCTCGATCAGCTTGTCGCGGCGGACGATCTGCTTGGCGGCGTGGGCGACCAGCCCGTGCACGCCGATCCAGATCTGGCGTTCGGCGCCGGGCAGCAGCGTCTCGATGACCGGGACGATGTACTTCTCCTCGGTGCCGAGCATCGTGGTGACCGACTCGGCGTCGATCCCGCGCAGCTGCGCCGATCCGGCGGCCGTGCGCGGCACGAGGAAGTGCCAGAACGCCGGCGGCGGCACCAGGGGCGAACCGGCCGCCGCCTGGCAGTAGGACGTCTTGTCGCCGTCGCCCGCGCCGGTCTCGACGCGCCAGTGCGTCACGCCCGACTCCGGTTCGGCCAGGCCGACCTGCCGGTTCGACTGGTGGGTCAGCACCTTCCAGTCCCCACCCGGGAAGCCCAGCAGGTTGTGCGGCCACCACTGGTCGCGCGCGCGGGTGCGCACGCTGGCGTGGCGGCCGTCGACGTGCCTGATCCGCGCGATGAGCTCGGTGTCGCCCTGCTGGTAGGGCGTCGACCGTGAAGGCACGCCCCACACCACGGCCCCGGCGAGCCCGGCGGCACTCCCCAGTGGACTGTCCACGATGGACTTCGGCAGTCTCGCCAGGGAGGAGTGCGGGTAGAGGACCCTCTCCTCCCCGGACAGCCCGGGCACCGACAACCGCGCCGGCGGGGTCTGGTCGTCGAGCGGGTGCCCGGTCTTCGGGTCGATCCGGCGGGGGCTCCCGTCCTCGTTGGGGCGGGCGGCGTCCCAGTAGGCCTCGCCGTCGGAGAGGACGTGCGGGGCGTTGCCGTCGGAGGTGTTGAGCGAGGAACCCGCCTGCAGCGGTTCCCCGGCGCTCAGGCGCTGCCCGTCGGGGTTGAGCGAGGCGTAACCCAGCGACGAGTTCAGGAACGACGAGTGCACGTAGCCGCCGTCGAACTGGTCCTGCGGACTGCCCGACCAGTGGTCGTCCGAACCCCACGACGAACGGACCAGGAACTGCCCGTCGGAGTAGACGACGCCGATGTTGTAGCGCTCCTGCCCGGCCGGGAAGCGGTAGCGCGCGATGATCCCGTCGGGTCCGACCGCGATCGCCTTGGCCTCGTCCCACACCGTCATGACCGGCCAGCTCGACGAGTGACCCGTGACCGTCTTCAGTTCGGCGACGGCCTCGTCTAGAGCCGGCCAGTGGTACTCGTCGAAGATCCCCGCGCGCAGGCAGCGCAGCAGCGCCCCGTCGACGTCGACGGCCGCGATCGCCGCGGTCAGCGCCGGCGAGACCGGGCAGTCGGCGAGGGCACGGGACAGGTCGTCGAGGACGTCCTCGACGTCGGCGAGACCGGCGTTCTCGGCCCGTGCGACCCACGAGTGCAGGACCTCGTCGACGATCGGCCGCAACACGGCGTGCCCGAGCAGCCCGCTCGCGCTCTCCCGGCGCAGATAGGCCGTCACCGACGTGGTCAGCAGCGGCCGCCACTCCGCGAGCGTGCCGAGGGTGTTGAGCCCGGTGTGCGCCCGCCAGCCGCCGAGCGCGAAGTGCACCCGCTCGTCGGGGACCTCGACCGGCATCCCCGCCGCGACACAGGCCTCGACCAGGTCGGCGTCGACGACGCCGTAGTGGTTCGCCCACGTGCCGACCTCGACCGGCTCGTCGACCCGCGGCGCCAGACTCGGCACCAGCGCCACGAGCTCGGCGGGGACGCTGCCGTTGCCGTAGCTGCCGGTGGCGTGCCGGTGCGCGCGCTTGAGCCAGTCGCGGACGTCGACGATCGACCCGGCGGCGTCGAACCGGCACAGCAGCGCCCACCACCAGTCGCGCTCCTCGGGGAACAGCTCGACGATCCGGCGACGGGCCTCCTCGTCGCGGCCCACCAGGCGCAACAGGACCGGCGTCATCGCCGTCCAGAACCCGGCCGGCGCGCGGCGGGTCGCCGGGAGCCGCAGCAGGTCGGCCGCGATGTCCTCAAGGGCGGCGCCGACGTCCATCCCGGCCTTCTTGGCCAGGTCCTTCATCTGCACGACCAGGCCCGTCCACGGAGGGACACCGGCCTTCGTGCGGCGCATCGCCAGGTCGAGGAAGGTGTCGTAGGCCTCCTTCGGGTCCGCGCCGTGCGACAGCTCGCCCGCGTAGGCCTTCAAGGCCTTCACGGTGACCGCGCCCGCGACCGCGAACTCGACATAGGAGAGGTGCCGGTAGTGCGGGTCGATGGCGAGGGCGTGCACGATCTCGACCTCGCGGGCCTTGCTGAAGAAGATGCCCGCCCAGTACTCGCGGCCGCGGTCGAGGAAGTCCCGCGCGGCCTGCTCGTAGAGCGCCGGGAGGTGCGTGACCGGCACCGTCGCGCCGATCCTGTCGTAGGCCTCCACCGCGATCGACGGCTTCATCGCCGCCGATGCCGCGGCCGTGCGCATCGCCTTGGCCGCCGACAGGGCCACGGCGGCGTTGTCGGGATCGTTGACCAGCGCCCAGCCCGGATAACCGAGGGGGCGGCGAGGGGCGGTGAGACTCGGCTCGTGGATCACGGGAGCGCGGAAACCGAGCATCTCCATCTCGACGTCGGTCGCGGGGGCGACGGCGTCGGGAACGAGACGCACCACCGGCCGCGACATCGCGGGGTGGGGGTAGTGGCGGGCGCGAACCTGATCCTCGGTGACCGGAGGGGTGTCGGTCATCTCAGGCTTCGCCCTCCCTGTTGGACCGCGCCGCGTATATCAACTCGGCCATCCTGATGCCCTCCGACCACGCGATCGGACCGACCTGCGCCAGCGGGACCTGCTCCTCGGCGGCGTCGACGAAGATGAGCTCGCCGGTGGTGGTCGGCGACCAGGGGTCGTCGGCGCCGATCCAGTATCTGGCCTGTCTGGCGGCGCCCGCGTCGGCGACCTGGCAGGTGACCCAGCCCGCCCGGACCGGGAAACCGTGGCGCTGCGCGACGTTCAAGGCGTCCTGCAGCTCGCCGAAGCGCGCGTTGGCGAAGCGGATGATGGTCGCGACCTCCGGCGACAGTGCGTCCGGCGGGAGGAACACGTCCCGCGCCAGCTGCGGGATCTCCTGCCGCACGCCCAGCTCCTCGACCAGCCCGCGCCACTCGTCGAGCTCCTCAAGGAGCACCGGGTGCGCGATGAGCAGCCGCTCGGGATGGACCCAGACGGTCTCGGCGTCGAGGTCGAGCAGGCCGATGCGGCCTTCGGCGTCGACACCCCGCAGCAGCCCGACCGTCGGCGGTTCGGTGAGGTCGGCGATCACCAGGTTCGTCAGCGCCTGCCGCCAGGACGGGTCCGGCCACACCTCGGCGATCAGGCGGCCCGGCAGCGGCGTCGCCGCCAGCAGCCAGGTCTCCACCGAGTCGAGGCAGACGCGGTCGTGCTCGACGAGCCAGTCGCGCACGGCCTGGAGGGTCTGCCCGATCGTCGAGTCCCGGACCTTCTTCGGGACCGTCTTCAACTCCCGCCCGGAGGCGTTGCGACAGCGCAGCAGCGTGCCGTCGAGGCGCAGCTCGTAACCGTCACCGGCCGGGGTCCAGCTCTCGCCCGTCACGCCGTCGGCGGCGGGAAAGTCCGATGTGGAGTCGTTCGCAGGCATGCCACGCATAGTGCCACGCGCCTCCGACAGATCGTCTTCCGCTGCTGCCGGAAGCGAAGGCGGTCCCCGCGCAGGTCGGAACCGATGCACAGGGCGCGAATGGGCGGTGCCTCTGCGTCCGCCGGGAGCGCCCTCCGCGACGCGCCGAAAGGACCGAGAGTGATCGGCGCGAAGGTTCAGATGACGGTAAAGACCGTGACGTGTTCGCCACGCCCGGCCGGAACGCGTCCGGGGTCGTCCGAACGGGTGGTTGTTCGCCCCGGATCGGACCCCGCGTGAACTCGCGGGCACACGTGGGACTTTCGGCCGTGTCGGTCATCCGGTGGATTGATATAGATCTGTACACCAAGGTCCCTGAATGGGTCGGGGATACGGCCGGTCCACTGTGACCACTCGGAGGAAACGTGCGAGGAAGATAAGGGCCTAAGGCCGGTGTTGCGCGCAAGGCCTGCCCTGTATTGATCTGTCCGCACATGGCCGGGGTGACTCCGGGCACCTGCCTGCGAACACATTGCGAGAGCTCGCCCACACGCCAAAATTGGCATGCGGAGAAACCTGGCATTTAGGTGTATGTTGATTCATCGACGGCACACGGCGGGGGCTCCGTCTTTCAGATATGCGGAAAGCTGTGACACGATGTGGGCACGGGGCCAGAAGTTAAGCCCACCCTCGGATGGACGTCCCCCCAAGACCAGAAGGAGGAGCGAGATGACGCGCATCATCAAGCGCCTCGTTGTCATGGCCGCCGTGGCTTTCGCGGTCGTCGGAGCAGCCGCCGTGAGTGCGGCCGCCGACTCGGACTCGCCCGCATCGGCGACCGGAGCCGTCTCGACCAACTCGGACTTCGAATGGCAGTAGACCGACGCCTTTCGAACGCCGAGCGATGAACTAAACGGGAGGCGGCGGACGTGACGGCTCGGGCCGGTAGGCGGAAGAACAACGCCTCGACGACCTGGGCGGTCACGCTCGGCATCGCGCTACTCGCCGCCGCTCTCGTCGCCTTGACCTGGCGGCGGGGATCGGTGGAACCCGCATGGGTGGTCGCCGGCGCACTGTGCGTGGCGATCGCCGCCACGACCCAGGTGTCGCTCCGGTTCACCATCGGCCGGCAGACCATCGCCAACACCGCGACCGACATTCCCTTCGTGCTCGCACTCTTCTTCCTGCCGCCCTTCTGGGCGGTGATCGTGCGGCTCGCGGCCAGTGTCGTCGTCTACGGCGTCCGCTACGTGACCGGGCGGCAGCGGCTCGTCCAGTTCGTCTTCAACGTCGTCTCCCAGACGGCGGGGGCGGCGTGTGCGGGCCTGCTCGTCCTCGGCCTGAAACCGGACGTCCCGACCGATCCGGCCACCTGGGCGGCGCTGCTGCTCGCGGTCCTCCTCTCCGGTGTCGTCACGGCGACCTGCGTCACGATGGTCATCACCGTCGCGCAAGGCTGGGGCGGGATCGAGGAGCTGCTCCGCTCCACCGTCGCGTCGCTGACGATCACGCTCCTCAACGGCATCCTCGGCGTCCTGGTCATCCTGATCCTCTCGTCGACGCCGTGGGCGGGCGTGCTCCTCGCCGTCCTGATGGCCGCGATCGTCGCGGCCTACCGCGGTTTCGCACGCCTCCAGGAGCAGCGCAGGTCGCTGTCCGACCTCAACGACTTCACCCGCGCGGTCACCGAGTCGACCCAGAGCGGCCGCCTCATCGACGTGATGCTCGGCCGCGTCCGCTCGCTGCTGGGCGCCGAGAGCGCGACGGTGTGGGTCCCCGCCGACGCGCGCTTCCCGGAACTCCTGCTCTCCGCCCGCCTCGACGACCGCGGGCTGATCGACACCAGCCCGGTGCCCGAGAACCTCCGCCACGCGGTCTTCGCCGAAGGCGCCACGCTCTTCGTCAGCGACAAGATCGGCGATCCGGAGCTGCGCAGCAGGCTCGACGGCACCCACGTGCGCGAGACCATCATCGTGCCGATGCGGTCGGGCAAGGTCGTCTTCGGCTGCCTCGCGGTGACCAACAAACTGGGCAGCGCCCTGATGCGGTTCAGCGACGCCGACCAGACGCTCCTGGAGACCCTCACCGCGCACGTCGGCGTCGCGGTGGAGAACTCCCGCCTCGTCGACCGGCTTCGTTTCGACGCCTACCACGACTCCCTCACGCGCCTGCCGAACCGCCGCCGCTCGATGCTGGCCCTCGAAGAGTCCATCAGCCGCGAGGTCCCCGGCGAGTTCGTCGCCGTCCTCGTCTTCGACGTCGACGGCATGCGCGAGGTCAACGACTCCCTCGGTTTCGCCGCCGGGGACGAACTCCTCATCGAGGTCGCCCGCCGGCTGCGCGAACTCGCTCCCGAGTCGGCCCACGTCGGCCGGATCGGCGGTGACGAGTTCGCCGTCATCTTCCGCACCGCCGACACCGAACGCGCCCTGGAACTGGCCCGTGGCATGCGGACCGGCCTCCAGCAGCCGTTCGCGCTGGGGAACCTCGACGTGGACGTCGACGCCGCCGTCGGTGTCGCGGTCCACCCCGAGCACGGCGACTCCGCCGACGGTCTCCTCCAGCGCGCCGACGTCGCCACCTACGCCGCCCGCAACGTCTCCTCGGGCGTGCAGCTGTTCAACGTCGGCCTCGAATCGCGTTCCGTGCGCCGGCTCGGGCTGGCCAGCGACCTGCGCCGGGCCTTCGACACCGGCGAACTGTCGGTCCACTACCAGCCCAAGATCGACCTGGCGAGCAGGACCGTGCTGGGCGTCGAGTGCCTCGCCCGCTGGCACCACCCGACGCACGGCGAGGTGCCGCCGGAGGACTTCGTGCCCGTCGCCGAGCACACCGGGCAGCTGGCGCGGCTCACCGAGTTCGTACTGCGGGCCGGACTCAAGCACGCCCGCGACTGGGCGATCCAGGGACGGCCGCTGACGGTCGCGGTGAACCTGTCGCCGCGCACGGTCGCGGACCCGGAGTTCCCGACCGTCGTCGACGGGCTCCTCGCCGAGTACGGCGTCCCGCCCGAGCGGCTGACGCTGGAGATCACCGAGGACGGGATGGTCGGCGACCCCGACCGTCCGCTCCCGACGCTGCACCGGCTGCACGAGCTGGGCGTGCGGCTGTCGGTCGACGACTTCGGCACCGGCTACTCGTCCCTGTCGTACCTGCGACGGCTGCCCGTGCACGAGGTCAAGATCGACCGGGGTTTCGTGCAGGGCATGGCGACCGACGCCGGCGACCTCGCGATCGTGCGGGCCGTGGTCGACCTCTCGCGGCACTTCGGGCTGTCGGTGGTCGCCGAGGGCGTCGAGAGCGAGATGACCCTGGCGTTGCTGACCGAGATCGGCTGCGACATCGGGCAGGGCTTCCTGTTCTCGCGGCCCCTGTCCTCCGAACGTCTCGAAGCCTGGCTCAACGCCCAGGCCGAGGAGTCGGCACCGGCCACCGAGCTGGGCGAAGACGGTAACCCGGTGCGCCGGCTGCGGGCGATCTGAGACCGTCGCGAAGCACGGCGATACCCGGTTTCGCGCGGGTGCCGGGCTCATGTACCCTTATCCAGGCGCGCCCCACTGGGGCGGTGAAATGCCCCTTTAGCTCAGTCGGCAGAGCGTCTCCATGGTAAGGAGAAGGTCTACGGTTCGATTCCGTAAAGGGGCTCTGAAATTCCACTTCCGGCCATCTGGCCGGCACTTGGCGGTGTAGCTCAGGTGGTAGAGCAAACGGCTCATAATCGTTGTGTCGGCGGTTCAAGTCCGCCCACCGCTACAGATGACCCGGACGTCTGAGAAGACGGGCCGGGTCTTTTTTCGTCTACGGGACCTCGCGGCGGTCGCCTGACCGCCCGTGCGGGCGCGGGTGACACGTGCGGTGCCGGGGCGCCGGAGTGGTCGGCGACCGGCCCGGCGCCGGAGGGTGGCGCGGGCCCGGCGGGAATCATCGGCGACACCTCGCCGGCGGCGGCGAAGTCCATGACGATCGTGGTCTTACGCGCCCGTGCGGTCAGGCCGAAAGGGCCTGGTCGTGGCGCCGGGGGGTGCGGGTGTGATCGGCGCCCCCGGGGGCGGTTGAGAGCCGCCACCGCCCTCGTCGGCGCCGTGGCGGCCGACGTCGGAGGTGGTCGCGGCCACCTGTGGCGGCCGCCACGCACGCCATTGGCGGGGGTGCGGGAGCCACTGGTAGAGTGGCGTGCTGGCCGCCTTCACGGTGGTCAGACTTGCTGTCTTGAAGCACCACCGTAGTAGGAAGGCACTCCGCCGTGGCGAAGGCTACTGACGTCCGACCCAAGATCACGATGGCGTGTGTGGAGTGCAAGGAGCGCAACTACATCACGAAGAAGAACCGTCGGAACAACCCCGACCGGCTCGAACTCAACAAGTACTGCGCCCGTTGCAACAAGAGCACCGCGCACCGCGAGACCCGCTAGGGCGTTGCTCAACACCTCGTACGTCGGGCGGACCCTCCCGGCGACCGAGCCGCATGTCGTGACCGCCGAGGAGATCGGCGGTTTCGCCGCCGCGCTCGGAACGAAGTCGGACGGGGCCGTCGCATCCGCGACGTTCCTCGTCTCGCACACGCTCCCCGCGGCCGACCGGCTGATCGACGACCCGGACTTCGGGCTCGACTTCACTCGCGTCCTGCACCGTGAGCAGCGCTTCGCGCACGTCCGTCCCGTCCGGGCCGGCGACGCGATCAGCTGCCTCGTGCACGTCGAGAGCATCAAGACCGTCGCCGGCAACGACGTCCTCACCACCCGTACCGAGGTGACCGTGGACGGCGAGCCGGTGTCGACGGTGTGGACGACGCTGTTCGTGCGAGGAGACGCCTGATGGCGCGGTACGACGACTTGAGCGTCGGGGCCGAGGTCTTCGACGTCGCCTTCACGGTGACGCGCGCCGATCTCGTCGCCTACGCCGACGCCTCGGGCGACCAGAACCCGATCCACCAGGACGACGCGGCGGCCCAGGCCGCTGGACTCCCGGGCGTGATCGCGCACGGCATGTACACGATGGGCCTGGCCGCCCGCGCGGTGACCGAGTGGGCCGGTGACGCCTCGATCGAGGACTACACGGCGAGGTTCGCCAAGCCGGTGGTCGTACCGGCCGACGGCGGCGCCGAGGTTCGCGTGGCCGGTGCCGTGCGGAAGCTGCTCGGGGACGGTGCCGTCGAGGTCAACCTGACGGTGACGTGCGGTGGGGAGAAGGTGCTGGCGCCCGCGAGGGCGACGGTGCGCGTCGGGTAGGACTGAGATGTCAGGCCGCCGCGCGGGTGCGCGGCGGAGGCGGGGCCGGGGCTGATGCCTCGGCTTTTTGCTGTCACGGGGGTGTTTCGCTCACCGCCCGGGAGGCGTTCGCGTGCTCGGCTCGCGGTGAACAGCGGCCGTCCGACGGCAGCGAGTGCCGGCGAACGGCCGCCACGTTCATCGCGGCCGTGAACCGCACGCCACCGGAGCCGGACGCGAACCGTGCCCGTCACCTCCGGCGGGGCCGTCGGCCTGAGCCGGGCGTGAGCCGTTGCCGGAGCCGCGATCACCGGTCGCATCCGCGACCCGTGTCCGCGACACACCGGCCCACACCCGGCCGCCGCGTTAGATCCCGCAGCTCGGGGCCGACCAGAACTGGTTCGACCGGTTGGCCACGTGCGTGTGGTCGTTGTGGTCGGGGTAGCCCGGGCCGAGGATCTCCCTGAAGCCGTGGCTGCGGGCCTGCTTGGCCAGCGTGCACAGCGAGTGCGGGGAGACGCCGAGGTCCACGGCGTCGCCGTAGAGGTGGCGGCTCGTGGCCGAACCTCCGGCGGCGTTGTTGCACGCGACGCTCCGGAAGCCCGAGGTGACCCGGATGGACTGGTCGCCGAGGGCGTGCCGGAGCGCTTCGAGCTTCCACATGCTCACCAGGGCGTTCTGCTTGGCGGTCGCCGCCGAGACGTTGCCGCCCGCCCAGGTCGAGTTGCAGTGGTTGAGTTCGGCGTAGGTGAAGTGGATCGGCGTGCAGTCGTTGTCCTGCAGCGCGTAGATCTTGTTGAAGGTGTTCGGTCCGGCGACACCGTCCGCGGCGAGGCCGTAGGCCTGCTGGAAGCGGACGACGGCCGACTTCGTCGCGGGTCCGAAGGAACCGTCCAAGGCGAGGACGGAACCGTAGCCGGGGTAACCGGACACGCGAATCTGCAGCTGGGTGACGTCGGCGCCGCTCATGCCCTGCGAGAGGGTGCGGCCCCACGTGTAGCAACCGTCGGCGGATGCCGGTGCCGACGAGCCCACGACCACGACGAGCGTGGCCGACAGGGCGAGGACGATCGAGGAGAGGACTCGTAAGACGCGTTTGCGCATGTTCTCGGTGCCTCCATTGGGCGGGGATCTGTGCGCGAAGGTTTTCACGCAGCCCGGTGGTGTGTCAAGACAACTTACCTACCGGTAGGCGGGGTCCTCTTTAGACGTTTCAAAACTTGTGGATATGGAAATGCTTCGTAATCATGGGACACGTCCGTGCCCGAACCCCGATCCATTCCCTCACAAGGAAAGAATCGCCGATGAAGAGAGCACTGGTGGGTACGCTGTGTGCGGTCACTTTGACCGCCTGCGGCGTGCTTCTATCGAATCCCGCGCAAGCCGAGACGATCAGTCTCCCGTTGAACGACGCCATCGCCCAGCTGCCGGTGGCCGACGAGGACCGGACCGGTTACGACCGGGACCTGTTCAAACTCTGGACCGACGAGGACGGCGACGGCTGCAACACCCGCTACGAGGTCCTCATCGCCGAGGCGGTCGAGGCACCCGACGTGTCCGGTGACTGCCAGCTGTCCGGCGGCAGCTGGTTCTCCTACTACGACGGCGAAACCTGGACGATGCCCGCCGATCTGGACATCGACCACTTCGTCCCGCTCGCCGAGGCCTGGGACTCCGGTGGCTACGACTGGAACGCCGACCAGCGCGAGCAGTACGCCAACGACCTGGGCGACGACCGCGACCTCATCGCGGTCACCGACAACGTCAACCAGGAGAAGTCCGACCAGGACCCGGCGGAGTGGATGCCCTCTGTCGCCGAGGTTCAGTGTCGGTACATCGAGGAGTGGGTCGCGGTGAAGCTGCGCTGGCGCCTCTCGGTCGACGAGGCCGAGCAGTCCGCGCTCGAAACACTGTCGGCCGACTGTGAGAACACCACGATCACCGTGGAGACGGCGATCTAGCGAGGAAACACCCGGCACCGGACGGGAGGGCGGCGGCCGCCGCCCTCCCGTCCGTCTCGTTCCGGCGGTCTACAAAGGGCGGTCGTCGCGCAGGTCGTAGGCGCGGCGGATGGTGCGGGCGAGTTCCGGGTCGTTCGACAGTGCATCGCGCACGACCTGTTCCACCTGGGCGGTCACCTGCCACTGACCGGCCCACATGACGTGCATGATCTCCTCGGCGAGTAGTTCGTGCCCGCGTCCGACGGCCTCGGGGCTGAGTTCGAGGCCCGCGACCCGGCCGTTGGTGTCGACGTGGACGACGACGGAGTGGTCGGCGTTCGACGCGGCGATGACGAGGGATCCTAAAGTGGCGCGCAACTCGGTGACGGCACCGAGCTGTTCTTCGACGGTGGTGCGTACGTCCCCCATGCCGTACTCCTTCTCGAAAGACGTGTTGCCCCAGGCTAGTCCCGACAGTCACTGAATACTGTGGACGTTCGGTCGTATCGGGGGCCCGAGTGGGCGATTTCGCCTATCGGGTATTTCACCCCCGCTTGTTCAGTGTCGCGACCGGTTCGGCGGCGGCGCGGGAGTCGTATTCCCGGCGTGCCTCATAGACGTTGTCCATATGCGACTCGGCCCAGTCCTTCACCTGAGTCATCAGCCCGACGAGGCTGCCGCCGAGCGCGGTCAGCTCGTAGTCGACGCGGACCGGGACCGCCGCGGTGACCGTGCGGACGACCAGTCCGTCGCGCTCCATCGTCCGCAGCGACTGCGTCAGCATCTTCTGGCTGACGCTCGGGATCGCGCGCGACAGGTCGCTGTAACGCAGCGGTCCCGCGCTCAGCGCGGCCAGCAGCAAGGTCACCCACTTGCTGCTGATCTGTGCGAGCAGGTTGTGGGAGGGGCATTCGGCCAGGTAGGCGTTGTAGCTGTCTCGTTCCCGCTCGCGCCGGGCGGCGGCCGTCAGCGTGGGCATCGCTCTCCTCCTGGTGGGGTACGCACTTCCAGGTGCCTTCTTTCCGTTGGAGAGTAGCCGCCATAACGTTGCCCGCGTAACCGGAAGTGATCCACATCAAGGGAGCAGTGCACATGCGCGCCGCGGTCATCAACTCGTTCGGCGGACCCGAGGTCCTCCAGGTCATCGACGTAGCCACACCCGAACCCCGCCGGGGGCAGGTCCGCGTGCGGATCGCCGCCGCTGCGGTCAATCCCGTCGACGTCGCCACCGCCGCCGGGATCATGCACCAGGTCGGCAACGCCCCCGCACGCGCCGAGACCGGCCTCGGCTGGGATCTCGCCGGCACGGTCGACGCCGTCGGGCCGGAGGTCACCGGCTACGCCGTCGGCGACCAGGTCATCGGCATCCTCGACCGCGTCGGCGCCCCTCGCGGATCCTTCGCCGAGTACGCGATCGCCGACACCGGCCAGCTCGCCAAGGCCCCCGCGACGGCCACACCCGCCGAGGCGTCGACGATCCCGCTCCCGGGACTGACCGCCTGGCAGGCCCTGGCCGCCCTCGGCCTCAAGGCCGGGCAGTCCCTGTTCGTCTCCGGCGCGGCCGGCACCCTCGGCGCCTTCACCGTCCAGCTGGCCGCCGCGCGCGGCATCGAAGTCCTCGCCCAAGGCGGCGAAGGCGACAAGGAACTCCTGCGCTCCCTCGGGGCCGCGCACGTGATCCGGCGCGGCGAGGACGCCGGTGAAGCCGTCCGCGAGATCCATCCGTCCGGTGTGGACGGTGCCGTCGACGCCGCCGTCATCGGCATCGCCGCCCTCGACACCGTCCGCAACGGCGGTGGGATCGCCATGCTCGTCGGCACGGTCCCGCGCCTGCGGAACATCACCGTGCACGACATCCTCATCCACGCCGACCCGCACGCGCTCGCCGAGCTGGTGTCCCTCGCCGACGCGGGGGGCCTCGACCTGCGCGTCGCCGGGACCTACCCGCTGTCCGGCATCGCCGCCGCCTACGAACGCTTCGGCGAAGGCGGACTGCGCGGCCGGCTCGTCCTCGAACCCTAGGCCGGGGCCGTCAGCCCCGCCGGTTGAGTTCGCTCACCGGCGGGGTCTCTCGCGCGTCATAGTCCTCGCGGGCCGAGGCCACGGTGTCCATATGGGACTCCGCCCACACCTTCACCGCCCACACCAGGGGGAGCAGCGACCGGCCCAGCCCGGTCAGCGCGTAGTCGACGCGCACCGGCACGGTCGGGGTGATCGTGCGCTCGACCATTCCGTTGCGCTCCAGCATCCGCAGCGTCTGCGTGACCATCTTCCTGCTCGCACCCGGGACGAAGCGCAGCAGCTCGGTGTAGCGGCGAGGCCCGTCGGTCATCGCGATCAGCATCAGGTTCGACCACCGGGTGCCGATCTGGTCGAGCAGCTGCCGGGCCGGGCAGTTCGGCAGTGCTGCGTCGTAGACGAACTCTCCGGGGAGCTCGCCGGGGGAGGGGACCGGCATCGGGGGCGGCGCGGTGGTGGTCACGGCACTCCTCGCGGGGGAGTTGGGCACTTCAGAGTTCCTTCTTTCGAAAAGAGAGTAGCCGCCATAGCTTGGGGCTCGGCCGGGCGCGCGCCCGGCCGGTGAGTCCACTGAGGAGTGACGGCACATGGGTGAGAAGACGATGCGGGCCGTGGTGCTGCGGTCCTACGGCGGTCCGGAGGCGCTCGAAGCGGCCGATGTCGCGCTGCCCGAGGCGGGCGACGGACAGGTGCGGGTGCGGATCGAGGCGATCGGCGTGCACGTGGTCGACGCGGTGATCCGGCGGGGTTTCATGGCCGAGCGCGAGGGTGGCGCCGGACTTGAGTACGCGGGCCTCGGCCATGACGCGGCCGGGACAGTCGACGCGATCGGCGCCGGCGTACCCGGTCTGGCGGTCGGCGACCGCGTGATCGGGTTGCACAGTGCGCTGGTCAAGCCTTTGGGCACCTACGCCGAGTACGCCGTCTTCGACGCCGTCGAGCTGGCGCCGGTGCCCAAGGGCCTCGACGCGGTGACCGCCGCGACGCTGCCGTCGAACGGTCTGACGGCACTGCAGGCCCTGCGGCTGCTGGATCTCGGTGAAGGCGCGACCCTGCTGGTCACCGGCGCCGCCGGGAGCCTCGGCGGGTTCGCGGTCCAGCTGGCGGCGGCGCGGGGGATCGAGGTGATCGGACTGGCGTCGGCCGCCGACGAGGCGGCCGTCCGCGCGCTCGGCGCACGCGGGTTCGTCGCCCGGGACACCGGCATCGCCTCCGGGGTGCGAGAAGTGGCACCGTCCGGTGTGGACGGAGTGCTCGACGCGGCGATGGTCGGGCAGGAGGCGGTAGCCGCCGCCGCGGACGGTGGCGTGTACGTACAGGTGACGCTGCCCGGTGAGGCCCGGCCGGAGCGTGGCGTGCGGGTCGTGAACGTCTGGTGCGAAGCCGATCCCGGCGACTACGCCGAGCTCGTGTCGATGGTCGAGCGCGGCGTGCTGACCCCGCGCGTGCTGGCGACGTATCCGCTGGCCGAGGCCGCCGCCGCGCACGAGCGGCTCGACCGGGGCGGCCTGCGCGGTCGCCTGGTCCTGCTGCCCTAGACGGAAACCGGGATGTCGCTCGCGCGGGCTAGGCTGCCGCGATGAGCGACATCCCCGGCCCGTCGGCCGATCTGCTCTTCCAGCTTCGCCGCCTCGGCGGCCGGATCCCCGAAGACGTCCCCGCCGCGACCGAGGCACCGACCCCCGCCGGGCCGCACGCGCTGCCCGCCGCGCTGCGGGTCCTCCTCGCCGTCGAGTGGCCCGCGCGGCACATCCTGCTCACCAAGGACGGCGGAGTGTTCCACGAGGCGCACCTCCCGGACGCGCGGGAGACCCCGGCGGAGCTGCTGAAACCCGTGCGGCACTGGCACACCATCGGCCACGACGACTCCGGCCACGAACTCGTCGTCGACCTCGCCGAGGCCGACGGGACGGCCGACCCGTGGACCTACCGCGTCGAACGGACCGGCGGGAAGCGCCCGCCGAAGCCGAAGCGCCTGTCGGAGCGGCTGGCGAGGTTCACGGCGAAGCCCGCGCCCGCCGAGCGTCACCGGCTCGCGCGCGCCTGCGCCTACGGCGACCTCGCCGCCGTCCGCGAGGACCTGGCGGCGGGCGCGCCGGTCGGCCGGCTGGACGACCTCGGCTACACCCCGCTGCACCTGGCCGCGCTGTGCGGCGGCTCGCCGGAGATCGTGTCGGCGCTGCTCGACGCGGGCGCCGACGTGCATGCGACCGTCGCGTCCTTGCAGCCCGCGCTCGCCCTGATCGTCGGCGACGAAAGGCTTCGCGGTCTCCGCCTGCGCACCGGCGGCACTCCCTTGCACGGCGCCGCGTGGAGCACGCACCCGTTCTTCACCCGGCATCTGCCGCGCGGGACCGAGGTCGTGGCGCTCCTGCTGGCCGCCGGTGCCGACCCGGAACGGCCGGACAGTGTCGGCCGCACCCCGCTGGAGATCGCCGGAGGCATCCCCGGACCGCAGGCCGCCGAGGCCGCCCGGCTCATGCGGGAGACCGTCGCACCGTCCACATAGGATCGCGCGATGTCCCACCTCTCCCCGAAGGTCCACAAGCAGCTCACCCGGCTCAAAGGCCGGATACCCGCCGGCTTCGCGCCCGGCGAGCAGATCGTCGACACGCCCGTCGGCCCGCGCCCGGTACCACCGTCGGTGCAGGCACTGCTCGCCGTCGAGTGGCCCGCGAAGCACGTGCTGCTCACCAAGGACGAGTTCGGCTGGGAGGTGCACATCCCCGCCGAGTGCGAGACGGAGAAGGGTCTCGTTCGGGAGGACCGGGCCTGGTACACCGTCGGCTACGACGAGGGACAGTGGTACATCGTCGTCGACCTCGACGAGGCCGCCGCGTCCGGCGACCCGCTCACCTACCGCGTCGACCACGAAGGTGACGAGCCCGTTCCGTGGGCCGAAACCCTCTCCGAGCGGCTCGCGGGCATCAAGGTCAAGCGCCCACCCGCCGCGAAGTACGCCTTCATTCGCAGCTGTGCCGTCGGCGACATCGAGGCCGTGCGCGCAGGGCTGGCCGCGGGAGCCTCGCTGGGCCCCGTCAACGACACCGGCATCACCCCGCTGCACATGGCCGTCTTCACGGGTCGGTCGGTCGAGCTGGTCGAGCTGCTCGTCGAGGCCGGAGCCGACGTCAACGCCGCCGTCGTGCGCGAGATCCCGTCGCTGCACACCTTCGTGGAGAAGGAACGGTTGTTCGGGCGGGAGTACCGGGTCGGGGATACGCCCCTGACGGGAGCGCTCGACGGGTTCGACTGGCGAGCCCACGATGCCGCGCCGATCGCCGCCGAGCTCGTGCGGATCCTCCTGGAGGCGGGGGCCGACCCGAACGTGAGCGACAAGTACGGGAACCGTCCGCTTCCCCAGATGGCGAGCGCGCGGAGTCCCGAACTCGTCGAGGTCGTCCGGATGCTGCTGGCCTTCGGCGCCGAGGTCGGCACCGAAGGCGGTGGCGGGCGGACCCCGCTCGACTCGGCCGTGTTCGGGAGCCCCGAGATCATCGCCGAACTGCTGGACAGGGGCGCCGACCCAGGCCGGCGCGGATCCGGGACCAATCTGGGCATCAAGGGTCTGACGCCCCTGCACGTGGCCGCGTTCGGGGCCGAGGAGGCGAACCTGCGCCTGCTCGTCGACGCGGCCGGGGACGTCGACGTCCGCAGTCTGGACGGGTTCACCCCGCTCCACCTCGCCGCGATGGCCGTCAACCCGGTCAAGGCGCGCATGCTGCTCGACGCGGGCGCGGATCCGCGGATCCCGGTTCCCGGCGACCCGGGTGTGCTCAGGGCAGGGCTGCGGGCGCGCACGCCGCTGGAGATCGCGCGCGAACTGGAACGCGATGAGGTCGCCGCGGTCCTGGAGGAGTTCCTGGCGCGCCCCTAACCCGCCCGTCGCCTCCGCGCTAACACCACGCTCCAGCGGTCGAGCACCTCGTAGTGCACGGTCCCGTTGTCGCCGCGGCTTTCCACGAGCGCGATCTCGCCGACGCTCCACGCCGGCCCGCGGTACGCCTTCAGGGCGTCCAGGTCGGCGGCGAGCTCGTCGCCGCTGACCGAACCGCCCGGCCGGGCGAGGGTGAGGTGCGCCTTGAGGGGGCGTTCGTCGAAGCCGATCCGGTGCGTCGACAGGTGCGCGCGGACGGTCTCGGCGAGGGCCGTCAAGGGCCCGGTGTCGCCTTCGACGGCCGCCCACAGGACGGTCGAGCGCCCGTCGCGCTGGAAGGTGCCGCCACCGGCGACGCGCAGGCGGATCGGCGGGGAGTAGCGGACCTCGGCGGCGGCGGTGCTCAGGGCCGCGCGGACGTCGGCGAGGCGTTCACCGTCGACGGGGCCGATGAAGGCAAGGGTGAAATGCCACTGGTGGTGGGGCATCGGGCGCGAGCGTGCCGAGTGCAGGCCGTCGGCCACCGGACCGAGGTCGGTGACGACCTCGGCCGGTGGGTAGACGGCGACGAACAGCCGTGCCGTCGTCATTGACGGTCCTGGCGGTTGGGCTCCCGTCGGGTCTCGTCGATGTGCAGTCCGGCGCGCTGGAGCGCCCCGGTGACACGGACCCGTTCGATCTCCAGGTCGAGGCCGTCGAGGCCGTCGAGGTGCTGGTCGACGCCGAGAGCGGCGCAGGCCTGGCGCAGGGCCCGGTCACGGTCCTCGCGCAGGACGGCCCTGCGGGCTTCGGAGCTCGTGCGGGCGAGCGCCGTCGACAGGCGGCGCAGCTCGGCGGCGATCTCCTCGATCGGCGGTTGCGGTATCGGGCGGAGTTTGGGCAGTTTTCGTTTGGCTGCCTCGGCGCGTTCGGTCATCTCGTCGGCGTTCACCACCAACCAGGCGATCACGCACGGAAGGCTGGCCAGCGTAACCAACGCCAGCACCACCACTAGTGCGCGTAGCACGTTCACGTACTTGAGCTTACGTCCGTGCGCAAGCCCTTTGCGTCGTCCAGCGGTCTCACTGGGTGAAGGACGCGAGCATTCGGTGCAGTCGCTCGGCCTCTTCGGCGTCGCCTTCGATGGTGACCTTGTCGTCGGGAACCCTGCGCCAGAGCCAGAGCAGGACGTCGGTGGGGTCGCCGCTGATGCGCACGGCGGGGTCGGCGGGGGTGTCGCCCTCGGTCACGGTGACCGATTCGGGCGTGACCCGGACGGTGAACTCGCGGTCTCCCGTGGCGATCACCACGGCCTCGCCGGTGCCTTCGGCCACGACGGGCGCGCACTCCTCGGGCCAGCGGGCGAAGGCCCAGGCGAAGAAGATGGTGAGCAGCTCGTCGACGCCGTCGACGGCGATGTCCTCGGCGATCGGCGTGATCGCGACGCCGGCGGCCAGTTCGGCGTCGGCGCGGTGGACGGCGGTCTCCTGGGCCATCCTGCGCGCCCAGAAGCCGACCGTCTGGTCGGGGTCGTACCAGGTGTAGGCGGGTGAGGCGGCCTCACGGCCGGTGAACTCGGCCAGCAGGTGCCCGAGTCCGGTGCGCATCCGGGTCAGCGGCGCCGTCGCCGCGCGCTCCGGCGGCCACGGCTGGGGCTCGGCGCCGAGCTTGATGCACAGCGTCTTGTGCTCGTAGACTTCCCCCAGATGGTGCACCAAGTCGGTGACCGTCCATTCCGGACAGCTGGGCACCTTGGCGTCCATGTGACCGTCGACGACCTCGGCCAGGCGGGCCGCGTCGGCGGTCAGACTTGCGGTGTAGCGGGACCACTCCATGCGC
Organism: Phytomonospora endophytica; assembly: GCF_014202425.1. Lineage (GTDB taxonomy): Bacteria > Actinomycetota > Actinomycetes > Mycobacteriales > Micromonosporaceae > Phytomonospora > Phytomonospora endophytica. Next base: position 256,496 of record NZ_JACHGT010000011.1, read on the forward strand.
TCCACCATGACACGGCATCGCAACCGGCAACGGCGGGTTGGCCGATATGTAAGGACCACCATTGGGTGATGGTCATAACATTGCCCTTTTAATTGCGAGGTAGGCGCGCTAATGTCAGTGGGCATTCACGAGTAAGGCTCTCTACTTCTGGGAGGCGTAACGCCCACAATGAGACATCAGCTGGCAGACACCTTCAGATCACTCAAGGTACGCAACTTCCGGCTCTTCCTCACCGGACAGCTGATCGCTCTCATCGGCACCTGGATGCGCTTCATCGCCCTCGACTGGCTCGCCCTCGACCTCTCGGGCAACTCCGGCGCCGCCCTCGGCCTCGTCACCGCCTTCCAGCTCGCGCCGACCCTCGTCTTCGCGCTCTACGCCGGCAAACTCGCCGACCGCTTCGACAAGCGCCGGATCCTCCAGCTGTGCAACGCCATCTGGTTCGTGCTCACCGCGCTGCTCGCCGTCCTGGTCATCAGCGGCCAGATCCAGCTGTGGCAGATCTACGCCTTCTCACTCATCCTCGGCGTCGTCAGCGCCCAGGAGATCCCGACCCGGCAGGCCTTCGCCTCCGAACTCGTCGGCCCCGAACTCCTGCCCAACGCCCTCGCCCTCAACGGCGCGACCTTCAACAGCGCCCGCATCGTCGGCCCCGCCATCGCCGGTGTCCTCATCGCGCTCATAGGCATCGGGCCCATCTTCCTCATCAACGCCGTCACCCTCCTCGTCACCGTCGTGACCATGGCGATGATGAACCCCGCCGAACTCCACCGCGCGCCCAGAACCGGCCCCGTCGGCACCGTCCGCGAAGGCCTCGCCTACGTCCGGCGCCGCCCCGACCTGCTGCTGCCCCTCGCGCTCGTGCTCATCGTCGGCGGCTTCGGCTTCAACTTCCAGGTCACCCTCGCCCTCATGGCCAAGGAGGAGTTCCAGACCGGACCCGCCGCCTTCGGCCTGCTCACCACCGCCCTCGCCCTCGGCGCGCTCGCCGGAGCCCTCGGCGGCACCAAGCGGCGCAAACGGCCCAGCGTGTACCTGGTCCTCGGCGCGGCCATCGGCTTCGGAGTGCTGGAGATCCTCGCCGGGTTCGCGCCCAGCTTCGCCATCGCCGTCGCCCTGCTCGTCCCGACCGGCTTCCTCATGGTCTTCTTCGCCCAGGCCGCCAACCAGCGCGTCCAGCTCGGCGTCTCCGCGCGGATGCGCGGACGCGTCATGGCGCTGTACGTGATGGTGTTCCTCGGCTCGGCGCCGATCATCGCGCCGGTCGTCGGCTGGCTCGCCGAACTGCTCGGGCCCCGCTCGGGCCTGTGGGTCGGCGGCGCCCTGTCGCTGCTCGCCGGGCTGACCGCGCTGTTCTACCGCAGCCGCCGCCGCGGCGTCGCGGTCTCCCTCGAACGCCGGCCCCGGCCGCACCTGGTGTTCACCGAACCCGGGCAGGAGACCGTCAGCTTCCCCAACGGGATCAAGTGGGAGAAGGCGGCCTAACGGCCGATCGCCATCGTCTCCGGCGGCTTACCGTGACGCTCACGGTAGGCCGCCCTGATCTCGTCCGACACGTCCTCCCCGGCCGCGAGACGCAGGAGCAGCGGGACCAGCCAGTGCAGGTCCGCCGCCTCGAACTCCACCGCGAAGGCCGGATTCAACCCCGCACCCTCCCCGTCGACGACGTTCGCGAGGGGGACCTGCCCGCCCCCGTTCGCGGCATGCGGACCGACCGAGAACGCCACGATCGAGTCCGCGCCCGACGGAAACACCGCCACCTCGATGGGATGCGGATAGTTCCCCGACGCCGTGCGCGCCACCACCAGGAAACGCCTCGGCTCATGTCGCTTCCGTGCCACCGGGACCTCCGGACCGTCTAGGTCAACGACCGGGCCGCGCGAGTCAGCAGCCGCGTGATCGACAAGTGATGGACCGGCGTCGCCGACGCCCAGAGCAGACGGGCGAGAGGCTTGCGGTAACGGACCACCGTCACCCACATGACCCGCCCATGCGAAACCGTCACGATGTTCTGCGTGTCCATCCCCCACGACGACGCGCCCATCACCAACTCCACACCGTTGTCGGCGATGACCGGCCACCCCGCCACCAGCTCCGGCGACTCCGGCGAACCCAGCTTCAAACCCAGCCCGAAACGCCAGGCCGAACGCACCGACCAGCCCAACCACGGCGGCATCGTCTCGAACACCGCCTTCGCCCACCACCGCGCCGGCGGCGGCTGAAACGGCAACGACAACTCGTAAGCCGAGGCGTAGTCGTACTTCGCGACCGCCGGATGCGTACCCGGAGCCGGGACACGGCGGGCGGTCAGAGCGTTGGGAGCGGACACGGGGAACCTGCTCTGCTGGTTTGGGCGGCGCGAACGAGACCGCCTGGCGGGTATGGGATCGGGCTGTGCTGGTTCGGGCGGTGCGAACGAAACCGCCTGGCGGGTATGGGATCGGGCTGTGCTGGTTCGGGCGGTGCGAACGAGACCGCCTGGCGGGTATGGGATCGGGCTGTGCTGGTTCGGGCGGTGCGAACGAGACCGCCTGGCGGGTATGGGATCGGGCTGTGCTGGTTCGGGCGG
>NZ_JACHGT010000011.1:259163-289604 GCF_014202425.1 Phytomonospora endophytica
GTGCGAACGAGACCGCCTGGCGGGTATGGGATCGGGCTCGGCCCGCCGCCGGTGCCGGGTTCCCGGCGGGGTGGCTCGGCTAAGCCGGGCTCGGCGTGCGGGACTCGGTGTCTTGGGGGGTCCGGGCTTGGTGGTCTGTTAGTCGGTCGGTGGTGAACGAGTTCACCTGAGGGGGGTACGAGGTCGAGTCACTGGCGGTACCGTCGCCTGCCTGGGCGAACGAAACCGCCTGAAGGGTATGGGATCGGGCCCGATCCCGCCTCCCTCGCAGGGATCCCGGCAAGACCACGTCCCAGCCCGAACCCACGCCCGCGGCGAAAGGCCACCACGGGCATCGGGCGGCTGAGCTGGGATGTTAGCGGGCCCGCGCCGGCCGAAGGGGTCTTCGCCCGGTCCGCCGAGACCCGGCGGGGCCTGTGGCGAAAATCGCGCGCACGGCGACGAGGGATCGATGCCGAAAAGCAACCCGGACGCACGACGCGACTCTCTTGAAAAGACAATCGCCCGGTTCCCGCGATGCGGGAACCGGGCGACGCGAACGAGGAACCGGCTACAGCCGCTCCACCACGTAGTCGATCGACTCCGTCAGCTTCGCCACGTCGGCCGGGTCGACCGTCGGGTACAGCGCCACGCGCAGCTGGTTGCGGCCCAGCTTCCGGTACGGCTCGGTGTCGACGATCCCGTTGGCGCGCAGGATCTTGGCCAGGGCGGCCGCGTCGATCGAGTCGGCGAAGTCGATCGTCGCCACGACCGCCGAGCGCAGCGAGGTGTCGGTCACGAACGGCGTCGCGTACTCCGACTTGTCCGCCCAGCCGTAGATCGCCTCGGCCGAAGCGGCACTACGGCCCGCGGAGAAGTCCAGGCCGCCGTTGGCGTTGAACCAGTCGGTCTGCTCCGCCGCCAGGAAGATCGTGGCCAGTGCGGGCGTGTTGTACGTCTGGTTCTTCAGCGAGTTGTCCACGGCCGTCGCCAGGTCGAGGAAGTCCGGGATCCAGCGACCCGTCGCCTTCACCTCGGCGACCCGCTCCAGCGCCGCCGGGGAGAACAGCCCGATCCACAGCCCGCCGTCGGAACCGAAACCCTTCTGCGGCGCGAAGTAGTACACGTCCGACTGCGCCAGGTCCACCGGCAGCCCGGCCGCGGCCGAGGTCGCGTCGTGCACGGTGAGCGCGCCCTCGTGCGCGACCCGGCTCACCGGCACCGCGACACCGGTCGAGGTCTCGTTGTGCGGGATGCCGTACAGGTCCACACCGTCCTCGAAGGACAGTTCGGCCGCCCCGCCCGGCTCCCCCTTGTGGACGGTCGGCGCGCTCAGGAAGGGGGCCTTCTCGATCGCCTTGGCGAACTTCGCGCCGAACTCGCCGAAGGTGGCCAGCTGCGCCTTGTCCTTCACCAGCGAGAAGACCAGCGCGTCCCACAGGGCCGTGGTGCCGCCGTTGCCGAGGATCACCTCGTAGCCCTCGGGAGCCGAGAACAGGTTCGCCAGGCCCGCACGGAGACGGCCGACCTCGTTCTTCACCGTCGCCTGACGGTGCGAGGTGCCCAGGAAGGAGACCGCCTTGTCCGCGAGCGCGGAGACCGCCTCGGGACGCACCTTGCTCGGGCCGGCACCGAACCGGCCGTCGGCGGGCTTGAGCTCATCGGGAATGCGGATATCGGCCACCGCGGGCTCCTCTCACAGCTGGTCGCTGGGGGGTTTCATGCGTCGAGGGGCTCGGCGGCGCTGCCGGACTGGCCACAGCATTACACAGGCGTTACCGGACGCTGACAGGGTGGGGGCGGGGATGTGACCCCATTGATGCCCACCCGCACCCCGGTCTACGGCGTCGCCCGTCCCGTCGACCACGCCCAGGCCGCGATCCCCACCCGGTTGGCGACGCCGAGCTTGCGCTGCACGTTGGCGAGGTGGTTCTTGACCGTCCCGGGGCTGATGAACAACTCGGCGGCGATCTCGGCGTTGGTGCGCCCGGCCGCCACGAGCCGGACGACGTCGAGTTCGCGCTCGCTCAGGGCCTCGGTCTCGCGGGCGGGCGCGGGCGTCGCCGGCATCATCTTGCGCAGCAGCCGCACGGTGATCTGCGGGCTGATGAGCGTGTCACCGGCCATCGCGGCCCGGATCGCCTCGACGAGCAGCGTCGGGCCGGAGCGCTTGAGGAGGTAGCCGCAGGCACCGTCGCGCAAGGCGGTGTGCACGTACTCGTCAAGGTCGAAGGTCGTCACGACGATGACGCGCAGCGGGTCCTCGACCCCCGGCCCGGCCAGGCGCCTGGTCAGTTCGAGGCCGTCGAGGCCGGGCATCCGGATGTCGGCGAGCACGACGTCGGGCCGGAGGTGGCGGGCCTGGGACAGCGCCGACTGCCCGTCGGCGGCCTCGGCGACGACCGTCATGTCGGGCTGCGCGTCGAGGACGAGGCGGAAGGCGTTGCGGATTCCTTCCTGGTCGTCGGCGATGAGGATGCGGATCGACATGTCACTCCTGGTCTGCGGTCAGCGGGATGGTCGCGGTCAGGCGCCAGCCGTGCGGGCGGTGAGGGCCCGCGTCGAGCGAGCCGCGCAGGGCCTCGACGCGTTCGGTGAGGCCGGGGAGGCCGAGCCCGGCGTGGGCGCGGGGGCTCTGGCGGGGTTCGCCGGTGCCGTCGTCGGTGACGGTCACGCGCAGGGCACCGTCGGCGAGGGCCAGCTCGACGTCCACCGTGGACGCGTGTGGGGCGTGGCGGCGGACGTTGGTGAGCGCTTCGACCACCACGCGGTAGGCGACGGCGGCGGCTTCGCGCGGCACACCGGGGATCACGGCCGCCGACAGCGTCGCCCGCGTGCGGCCGCCGTCGGCGAAGCGCTCGACGAGCCCGGGCAGGTCGGCGAGACCGCCGACGGGTTCGCGCGCGGCCTCCCCGGCGTCGCGCAGCATGTGCACGGTCCGGTCCATCGACTCCAGCGCGCGCAGCCCGGCCTTCTCGATGCGCTCCAGGGCCTCTTCGAGGCGCGGATCGCCGTTGGCGAGGACCATCCGGACGGCCTGCGCCTGCGCGACCATCTCGCTGACGTCGTGGGCGACGAAGTCGTGCAGGTCCCCGGCCAGGTCGAGGCGCTGGGCGTGCCGGGCCTCGGCGACGGCGCGCTCGCGGGCGGTGTCCACGCCGCGCATGTACCAGGCCAGGATCCCCGCGATCAGCGACGGCAGCAGCCACAGCAGACTCCCGGCGACGTGCTCCCACAGTTCGTCGCCGGGCATGTAGCGCTGCACCGAGGCGGCGACGCCGACGGCGGGCAGCGAACCGCCGAGGACCGCCAGTCGCGGCGGGGACCAGCGCACGGGGAGGTAGACGAACACGACCGTGACGACCGGTTCGAGCAGCATCCACAGGCCCTCGTTGCGCCCCGGTTCGCCGCCGCGCTCGAAGACGGCGAGGTGCACGGCCGTCACGGCGAGGGAGAGGACCCCGACCACCATGCCGACGTAGGGCGCCACCGCGCGCGAACGCGGCCACGTCGCCCAGACTCCCAGCACGGCGAGGCAGGCCGCGAAAGGCGCCAGGACCGAGCGGGCCGGCGCCGGGAACAGGACCAGGCCGCCGACCAGGACCACCAGTCCGGCCGACGCCGTCGCCCATCGCCACCTCCGCATGATCACGAGCCTATGCGCGCGCCCGGAGGCACGCGATGTGCCGTTCGGCCTACGGGCCGGTCCGGCGGGCGCGAGGCCCGGCCGGTCGGCACATGGGAACGGCGGGCCGGTCCGCAGAGGCTGGTGGCATGCGAAAGAACTGGCCACACTTCATCGGGTACGCCACCGCGGCGGCCTCTCTCATCTATGGGGGCCTCGGTCTCCTCTGGGCCTTCGGCGGCCCCGGTTACCCCTTCGGCACGGGGGATCCCGACATGGTCGAGGAGGGTTCGGCGGCCATCCACGGCAACCTGCTCGGGCTGTCGACGCCGGAGATCGCCGGGCCGTCCATCGCCGCGGCCGGACTCGCCGGCGCCGTCGTCGCCTTCCTGATGGCGCGCGGGATCGGCCGCGCCGGTGTCCGCGGGACCCTGATCGGCATCGCGGCGGTCATGGCCTTCGGGCTCACCATCGTCGTGCAGGACTACCGTCCGCTGACCGTGGTCGCCTACCTGCCCATCCTCGCCGTCGGGAAGCTGCTGTTCGGCTGGCCCGAAGGCGTCGGCCTCGGCTCGCTGCTCAAGTGGCCGTCGGTCAACCTGACCATCCTGCTGTTCCTCGGACTCGCCTGGATCTTCACCGCCGTCGCCTACGCCCGCCGCACCAGGGGCGCCTGCGCCAACTGCGGCCGCGACGACGTCCACGACGGTCACGGCCTCGTCAAGTGGGGCAAGCCCGCGGTGATCACCGCCATGATCATCCCGCTGATCTACTGCGCGACCCGCTGGCTGTGGGCACTCGGGTTCAGCCTCGGCATCGACGAGCAGTGGTACCGGGAAGGTCAGGAGAACGGACTGTGGCTCGCCGGCGCCGCCCTGGCGAGCATGGGCGCCGTCGGCGCGCTGCTGACCCTCGGGCTCATCCAGCGCTGGGGCGAGGTCTTCCCCCGCTGGATGATCGGCCTGCGCGGCAAGCGGGTCCCGATCATGCTCGCGGTCGTCCCGGCGACGATCGTGGCGATCCTGGTGATCTCGGCCGGGACCATGTACATCCGGATGGCGTTCACCATGGGCGTCGAGGACAAGTGGGTCACCAACATGCCCGAGACCCTGTGGCCGGTGTGGGGCGGCGCGCTGTTCCTCGCCGCGCTCGCCTACCTCCAGCGCCGTCGCGGGACCTGCCGGGTGTGCTCCCGCGCGTGACACGCCGAAACCCTTGCGGCACCGGGCTTTGCCCGGTGCCGCGCTCGCACACGTGGCATAGAGTGCTGGAGTCGTAGGTGTGCGTGCGGAGGTGCCCCGGTGGATCCGTTCAATCAGCAACAGCTGTTCTGGGTGACCGTGCCCGATCTTGGTCCGGTCATCGAGCAGGTGGCGGTCCATTTCCAGACCGCCGGATTCCACGTGCAGACCCACCCCGTCTCACCGAGCGCGGTCTTCCTCTACCTGATCCGCCCCACCACGCAGGCCTACCAGCAGCCGCGCCCCGAGCTGATGATCCACATCGAGAACCGTGGCAACCACACCTCCGTACAGGCCGGTGCCCCGTCGGGCAACGTCGGGCTGAAGGTGTGGAAGGCCTTGAGCAACCCCGGGCTGACGCGTTCGGCGATCGACGTGACCGGCCGCTCCCTGTACCGCGCCGCCGGGCAGCCCTACCCCGAGGCGCCCGCTCCGGCCCCCCTCTCCGGGCAGATGCCGCCCCCGCCGATGCCGGTCCCGCCGGGCTCCCCGGTCGCTCCGGTGAGCGCGCCGCCGACGCCGGTCAGCGCGCCACCGGCACCGCCGCCGTCGAACCCGCCCTCGCGGCTGGTGCGGTACTGCACCCGCTGCGGCAGCGAGATCCTGGGCGAGGCCAAGTTCTGCGGGCAGTGCGGGGCCGCCGCCCCACCGCACAAGTAGGCCCGGACACGACGACGGCCCCGCTGAAGCGGGGCCGCGATCGGAAAAGAGCGTTACTCGCCGAAGCCCGGCATCTCATCGACCTGGTCGGCCGGGGGAGCGGTGACGTCCACGGGCGTGCCGTAGTCGGACATCGTGACGACGGCGGTGCGGTCGGTGCCGTCGGTGCCCATGCCCTTCATCGTGGTCTCCATGCGGGAGAGACGGCCCTCGTCGTCGAGGGTCAGGGTGAAGGGGATCTCGGTGAAGTCCGCGCCGAACTTCTCGCCCAGCCCGCCGCCGAAGGCACCGGCGCTGACCGTCGAGAGGTCGAGGACACCGGTGTAGGTGTGCTCGTCGACCCGCACGACCTCATCGGCGCCGGCGAGGAACTCGGCGGGGTCGACCTGGCTGGTGGAGAAGGCGTCGCCCAGCCCGTCGGACTTCATGTGCATCCACTTGTCGCTCGCCAGCGGGCCGTCGCCGGTGGTCTTCACGTAGATGTCCTCGTCGAGGAGGATCATCTCGGTCTCCAGTGACACGCCTTCGGCGTTGATCGACATCGTCGTGTGGCCGGTCTTGGCGACCGGGTCCACGACGGCTTCCATGGTCATCTCGGGATCCATGGTCATGGTCATGCGGTAGGACTGCTGCTTGGTCTTCTCCGCGGCGAGCGCGACGGCGCCCTTCGCGTCGGCGGGGGCGTTCTCCCCGGTGGCCGGGTTCCCGGCACCACCCTGGAGTTCGGCGTTGTCGCCGCTGCCGCACCCGGCCGCGCCGAGGGCGACGAGTGCCGCCACGGTGAGGGTCGCGGCGAACGTGCGTGCCCGCTGAAGTGTCATGACGTCCTTCCCTGCGGTCTCGGAGGGACCGGCTATGGGGTCGAGGGTACCGAGACGACGCCAGGGCGGGATACGCGAACGGCCCCGCGCGCCGAAGCGGGCGGGGCCGTGACGGCCGTGGGATCAGCCTTCGACGATGTCCTTGTCGGCGGGCTTCTCGGCCTTCAGCGGGGTGCCGTAGTCGGAGAACGTGATCGTGACCGTCTCCTCGGGCGCCATGCCCTCGGACGCGAAGCCGGAGACCAGGCCGTCGGCGGTGAGGGTCATGATCAGCGTGGTCGGGCCGCCGCTCGCCGACGGGTCGGGGGTCTCCCCGCCGGTCAGGCCGCCGAAGAGACCACCGACGTCGGGGGTCTCGCCCGCGCCCAGCTCGACCTTGAACTTCCCTTCGGCGAGCTTGGTGACGGTCACGGTGTCCTTGAGCATGGCCTCGGCGTCGAAGAAGCCGTCGGCCAGGGGCTTGTCCTGCCCGACGGAGGCGGCGTCGACCCGGGCCCACTTGCCCTTCATCTGCTCGGCCATGCCGCCGCTGACGTACTTGACGTAGGTGTCGGGGCCGATGGTGAGCATCTCGATCTCCATCGCGTCGCCGTCGTCACCCGCCTTGGTGACCATGTGCGAGGCCTTCGCGGCGGTGTCGATGTGGGCGTCGACCGTCATCCCCGCCATCTGCATGGACATCTTCAGCGAGGTCTGCTGCGAGGACTTCTCCATCGCCGCCCTGAGCTCGTCGCGCACGGCGGTGTCGGCGCCCTGCTCCGCGGCCGAGGAACCGGCCGGGTCCTTCGGGGTGGCCGGGTCGTCCTTCCCGCAGGCGGAGCCGAGGAGCGCCACGGCGGCCAGTACGGCGCCGGCGGCGAGCGGGCGAAGTTTCACGATGTTCGTCCTCACAGGTGGGCCGTCCGCCACGGGCGGCGGACGCGAGATGACCAACGGTAGCGGCGGGTCCGGCGGCTCAGCCGCCCATGATCTCGCTATCGGCGGGTTTGTCGACCTTGACCGGGATCCCGTAGTTCGACATGGAAACGAGGGTCTTCGCACCCTTCGCGTCGGTGAGCTCCATAGTGGACACCAGACCGTCCGCGCCGACGCCGAGGCGCAGCTCGGTGGCCTGGAACTCGCTCGCTCCGGGGTCGGTCAGCTCGGTGAAGAACTCCGGCAGGTCGAAGGTCTTCCCGGCGGGCGTGATCTTGTACACGCCCGGGGACTCGGCGGTCACCTGCGCGTCGGGACCGAGCAGGTCCCCGGCGTCGAAGATCGTCTTGATGACGGTGAACGGGTCGTCCTCGGCGACGTCCTCGGGCGCCATCGCCAGCCACTGCCCGCCGGTGTCCACCCCACCGGTGGGATCGGTGAAGTTGAGGTAGCCCTTCCCGTCGACGACGCGCACCTCGCCCTTGACGGTGTCGCCGTCGACCGTCCCGTCGACGAGCATGCTCATCGTTTTGGAGCCGTAGTCGATGGAGATCGTGACCTCGACCTTGGAGGTCGTGACGGTCATCGTGTACGACGACGCCTTCATGCTCGCGGCCATCGCGGTCTCGACGACCTCGCGGGGGTCGCCCACCGGTGCGGGCGGGGTGTCGGACGAGGGGGAACCCGACTGCGACGGCGGAGGCGCCACATCCTGGTCGGCTTCCTTGGGGCTGCAGGCGGTCGCGGTCGCGCCGAACAGGACCAGGGCGGCGACGGCGGCGGCGTGGGGGCGGAGTCTCATGACGTCCTTCCGGTGAGGTCCGTAGACGCGCCCACCGTAACCAGGCCATGCCAGGAAAGGGCCCCGGTGCGCACGCGCACCGGGGCCCTTTCACGGGTATGTCAGCGGCTGATCGACGCGAAACCCTCGACGTCGGCGGGCGTCCGCGGCGCCGGGCCCACGTAGGTCGCCGACGGGCGCACGATGCGCGCCAGGCGCTTCTGCTCCAGGATGTGCGCGCTCCACCCGGCGACGCGGGCGCAGGTGAACATCGAGGTGAACATGTCGGCGGGAACCTCGGCGAAGTCCAGCACGACCGCCGACCAGAACTCGACGTTCGTGGCCAGCACACGGTCGGGCTTGCGGGCCTTCAGTTCGGCCAGGGCCGCCTTCTCCAGGGCCTCGGCGACCGCGAAACGCGGCGAACCCAGCTCCTTGGCGGTCTTGCGCAGCACACGGGCGCGCGGGTCCTCGGCGCGGTACACGCGGTGCCCGAAGCCCATCAGGCGCTCGCCGCGGTCCAGGACGCCCTTGACGTAGGCCTCGGCGTCGCCGGTGCGCTCGACCTCTTCGAGCATGTGCAGGACACGCGAGGGAGCGCCGCCGTGCAGCGGGCCGGACAGGGCGCCGACGCCCGAGGAGATGCACGCGGCGACGTCGGCGCCGGTGGAGGCGACCACGCGCGTGGTGAAGGTGGAGGCGTTCATGCCGTGCTCGGCGGCGGAGATGAAGTAGGCGTCGACGGCCTTGACGTGGCGGGGGTCGGGCTCGCCGCGCCATCGGCGCATGAAGCGCTCGACGATCGTCTCGGCCTTGTCGATCTCCTTCTGCGGGACGGCCGGGCGGCCGATGCCGCGCGCGGACTGCGCCACGAAGGACAGCGCGGTCACCGAGACGCGGGCCAGGTCGTTGCGCGCCTGGGCGTCGTCGATGTCGAGGAGCTGGCCGAGGCCCCAGTAGGGGGCGAGCATCGCCACGGCCGACTGCACGTCGACGCGGATGTCGCCGGAGTGCACGGGTACGGGGAAGGGTTCGGCGGGCGGGAGGCCGGGACCGAATTTTCCGTCGACGAGCAGGGCCCACACGTTCCCGAAGGAGACCTGGCCGATGAGATCTTCGATATCGACACCGCGATAACGGAGAGATCCGCCTTCCTTGTCGGGTTCGGCGATCTCGGTTTCAAAGGCGACGACGCCTTCAAGGCCCGGTTTGAAGTCGGACATCAGGTCTCCTGTGTGGATATTCGTCAGTACTCTCGCCGGCCCCATCTTGCCCGTCCGAACCGCTCCGGGCGAGCACAGGGTGGTGTGGAACACGCCTCATCCGTGCACGTACGCGCAACCGAGCCTATCGGTATCGGCCGCTATGCCGGACTTGTCATGGGAAAATCTGTGGCATTCCTTTAAAAGGTTTTGGTGGATTCCCTTAAGAAAAAAGGGTGATCAAGGATGCGTCCCGATGCAATATCACCATCGGGGCGTTTCGCGGGCACGAACGCGGGCGTCCCTAATATGATCCGTGCCGATTCGGCACGGTTGTCGAGCGAGATGATCGAGAGGCTGACGACATGAACACGTCCGGTGGTCGGGAACCGGTTGCGCGCCGTTTCGAATATTCCAGCCCGGTCTTCGACGTCGGTGAACTCGCGCCGAGCTGGCACGAGCAGCTGGGCGTGTGGTTGGGCGAGGCCGTCGACAAGGACATGTTCGAACCGAACGCGATGGTGCTGTCCACCGCGGACGCCGAGGGCCGGCCGAGTTCGCGGACGGTGCTGCTGCGGGGGTTCGGTGCTGAGGGCCTGACCTTCTTCACGAACTACTCATCACGCAAGGGCACCGAGATCGCGCGGAACCCCCGGGTGTCGCTGCTGCTGTCGTGGCTGCCGATGTACCGGCAGGTCATCGTGTGCGGCGAGGCGTCCAAGGTGGACCGTGCGGAGTCGGAGGAGTACTTCCACGGCCGTCCGCGCGGGTCCCAGCTGGCCTCGTTCGTGTCCCCGCAGTCGACGGTCCTTCCCGACCGGGGGACACTTGCCGCGATGTGGGCCAAGGCCGACGCCGAACACCCCGGCGAGGTGCCGATGCGCGACAACTGGGGCGGGTACCGGGTGGTCCCCGAGACGGTCGAGTTCTGGCAGGGCCAGGAGATGCGGATGCACGACCGGCTCCGCTTCCGCCGGGCCGATACGGACCGATGGGTGGTGGAGCGCCTGGCCCCGTAGCGGGTATAGGGTCAGCGCCAGCGCGAGGAGGAGCAGACATGGCACTGTCCGGTGAGCAGTGGAGCATTTCGTACGCCGGCCATGAGGCCACGATCGTTGAGGTGGGCGGCGGCCTCCGTACGTTCACTGTGGACGGTAAAGCCTATGTGGACGGCTACCACGACGACGAGCTGTGCCCCGGCGGTGCCGGGCAGGTCCTGGCGCCCTGGCCGAACCGGCTCGGTGACGGCCGCTACGACTTCGACGGCAAGTCCTATCAGGTCGCGTTGAGCGAACCGGCGACCCGCAACGCCGCCCACGGCCTGGTCCGCTGGCTGCGCTGGCAGGCCGTCGACGTCGACCCGGACTCGGTGACCGTCGAGTGCGCGCTTCCCGCGCAGCCCGGCTACCCCTTCCCGATCGTGCTCCGCACGCGCTGGTCGGTCGGTCCCTACGGCCTGCGGGCCGTGCACACCGCGGTGAACCTCGGTGCGACGGCGGCGCCCTTCGGGCTCGGCGTGCACCCGTACCTGAAGGTCCCGGGCGTGTCCATCGCCGACCTGACGCTCGAACTGCCCGCCAAGACGCGGCTCAAGACCGACGACCGCAAGCTCCCGGTCGGCGAGGAGCCGGTCGGTGCGACGAAGGTGCTGCTCGGCGAGACCGAGATCGACGCCGCCTTCGGCGACCTCGACCGCGACGCCGACGGCAACGTCCAGGTGCGTCTGTCCACGTCGGACGGCCGCGGGGTGACGCTGTGGGCCGACGAGTCCTTCGGCTGGGTGCAGGTCTACACCGCCGACCAGTTCGCCGGGGAGCGGCACCGCCGCGCCATCGCCGTCGAGCCGATGAGCTGCCCGCCCGACGCCTTCCGCAGCGGCCGCGACCTGGTGACGCTCGGACCGGGGCAGATCTGGTCCGGGACGTGGGGGATCAGCCCGAAGCGCTGAGTAGTGAGCTACATCACATCGCGGCCCGGTTCGATGGGATCATGACGTCTCGTTGACAAGGTGGAAGCCACCGAAAGGAGCTTGAGCGCGGTGATTTTCAAGGGTGTCCTCGACGAGCGGCCGTACCCGGACCACGGTCTGACGCTCAAGGAATGGTCGGCCATCCCGCCGCGCCTGGTGCGCCTGGACCGGATCATCACGACCAAGAGCGTGCTCGCCCTCGACCGGCTCCTCGCCGACGACTCCACCTTCTACGGCGACCTCTTCGCGCACGTCGTGCAGTGGAAGAACGAGTGGTACATGGAGGACGGCCTGCACCGGGCGGTGCGCGCCGCCCTGCGGCAACGCACCGCCATTCACGCGCGGGTGCTGGTGATGACTACTGATGGGGTGGCGGTGGCTGCTGCCACTGGCCGGGCTGCGGTGGAGGGTCCTGCGTGACGACCATCCCGTGCGGATTGTCGTAGGACGGCTGCGGCGGCACCTGCGGGAACGATCCCGTCGGTGACTGCGGGAACGGCACTGGCGGCCCGGGAACACCTGTGGCCCGCTCGGTGCGGTCGAAGGTCGTCGCCGCCGCGGCGATGAGCACGACGAGCGCGATGATCAGCAGGATCACGCCCCACCCGAACGTCACCGACTCCCCGTCGATCTCGGAGTCCTCGTCGAAGGTGTCCGACGGGTCGGGCGACGGGTCGAGGCCCTCCGTGCGGTGGTTGGTCTCCAGCAGCAGGGCCTTCCAGTTGAGGACCTGCGAGACGAGCATGGCGATGGCGATGACCCCGAAGGCGATCGTGCCGATCTTGGCGCCGAGGCGGCGGCTGCCGGTCGAGGCGACCGTCGCGAACAACAGCCCCAGGGTGAGCAGCACCGGCAGGAAGTCCAGGTTGCTCAGGGTCGTGTAGTCGGGGAACGAGTAGAAGGACCCGAAGATCGGGATGTCGTAGATCTCGGAGTAGTCGCCGTAGTCGCGGGTGTAGACCGCGGCCGGGCCGAGCAGCGAGATGGCGATCAGGAGGACGCCGACGAGGGTCAGCGCGAACGGTGCCGGGCCGAAGGGCATCTTCTCGCGCCACCACGACGACGTCGGATGGTAGGCGGCGGGCGGGGGCGGCGGCGGTGCGTAGATCATCGGCGCCTGCTGCGGCGGCGGACCCTGCGCCGGGTACGCGGGTTGCTGGGGGACGGTCATGGACGCATCCTGCCCGAACGGCGCCAGTTCGCGCCTGCCCGAACGGCCCTGACTTGAGGTCGGCATTCGCCGTTCACACACGCCCTCTCGCTCCCCGAGGACGCCTTGCGCTTCCGCGCCTTCACGAGCCCGCGCCCTCCTGGAACCCCTCCCGCGCTCGTCCGCCCCCTACGGTGGGCAGTTCAACCCCACCGCGACCGGCCTCGTCACCCTCGCCAGGCGCACCTCGACGGCGGTCCGGCCGCCGACGGGACGCGCCCGCTGTCGGAGAAGTCCGTCGCCCTCATGCGGGAGTGTTCGCGACGCTCACCGGCGGCTCGCCGGTCTGCCACGGGGGCATGCGCGCCACCCCGAAGGGCGCCTGAACCGCACGCGCCCCGTCCTCGGCCCGAGGCGGGGCGATCCGCGTCCCCGTGCGCACGCGTCCTCGTAGGCTACGGGGATGGACGCCACACCCATCTGGATCGCCGGATCACCCGAGCACGGCGGTGAGGTCCTCACCGTGACCCACCCCTACGACGGATCCGAGGTCGGCTCCACCACCCACGCCACGCCCGAGCAGGTGGAGCGGGCCGTGTCGGCCGCCGCGGCCGTCGCCGCCGAGGCCGCCGCCCTGCCGGTGCACGTGCGGGCCGCGGCCCTCGACCACGTCTCGCGCACCCTCGCCGACCGCCACGAGGAGGTCGCGCGGCTCATCACCGCCGAGAACGGCAAACCGATCACCTGGGCGCGCGCCGAGGTCGGGCGCGCCGTCGGCACCTTCCGCTGGGCCGCCGAGGAGACCCGCCGTTTCGACGCGACCACGCAGGACCTCGGTGCCGACGCGGCCATGGCCGGGCGGCTGGCCGTCACCCGCCGCTTCCCGCGCGGACCGGTCCTGGGCATCAGTCCCTTCAACTTCCCGCTGAACCTGGTCGCGCACAAGGTCGCGCCCGCGATCGCCGTGGGCGCGCCGATCGTCCTCAAACCCGCGCCCGCGACTCCGCTGTCGGCGCTGCTGCTGGGCGAGATCCTCGCCGAGACGGGGCTGCCGGACGGCATGTTCTCGGTGTTCTGCGTGCCCAACGAGCAGGCACCGGCCCTGGTCGCCGACGAGCGCCTGCCGGTGGTGTCGTTCACCGGTTCCGTCCCGGTCGGGTGGTCCATCGCCGACGCCGTCCCGCGCAAACGCGTCACCCTCGAACTCGGTGGGAACGCCGCCGTGCTCGTCTGCGCCGACTGGTCTTCCGAGGAGGACCTCGACTGGGCCGCGACCCGTGTCGCCACGTTCTCCAACTACCAGGCCGGGCAGAGCTGCATCGCCGTCCAGCGCGTCTACGCCCACGCCTCCGTCTACGAGGAGCTGGCCGCGCGCGTGGTCGAGAAGGCCGCCGCCCTCCGCGACGGCGACCCCGCCGAGGAGGACGTCGTCGTCGGGCCGCTCATCAACGCCGAGGCCGCCAAACGCGTCGAGGAGTGGGTCAACGAGGCCGTCGCCGCCGGGGGCCGCGTCCTGACCGGCGGGAAACGTTACGGCGCCTCCTTCGAGCCGACCGTCCTGGCCGACGTGCCCGCCTCGGCGAAGGTCGTCGCCGACGAGGTCTTCGGGCCCGTGTGCGTCGTCGCGTCCGTCGACTCCCTCGACGAGGGCCTGGCCGCGATCAACGACTCCCGTTTCGGTCTCCAGGCCGGGATCTTCACCCACGACACCGCCACCGCGTTCCGCGCCCACCGGGAGCTCGACGTCGGCGGCGTGATCATCGGCGACGTGCCCAGCTTCCGAGCCGACCAGATGCCCTACGGCGGTGCCAGGGACAGCGGGACCGGCCGCGAAGGGCTACGTTCGGCGATGGACGACTACACCGAAGCGAGGGTCCTGGTCCTTCGCACCTGAAGATCATCCGCGTGTCTTGACCGCCCGCCGGATGATCGCGATACTCAGTCGCGGCCTCGGTCCCCAATGGACCGTCGGAGCCGGAACATGGGGAGGTGGCCGTGGCGGAGACGCGCGAGAAACGAGACGGGGCCGGTTTAACGGCGCTCGGCGGCCGCGCCGGGCGCGCGGTCGGCCTTACCTGGCGCGCGGGCCCGTACGCGGCCTCGATCAACCTGGTGATCACGATCCTGCAGGGGCTGGTCCCGGCCGGCATCGCCTCGCTGACGGCCCTGCTGATCGCCGGGATCCAGCACGGTTCCAGCGATCCCGACCCGATGACGCTGGTCGCCGGGATCGCCGTGGGCGGGATCGTGCTGGCGACCCTGCCGTACCTGTCGAACTACACCGACGCGCGCGTCCGGCGGCAGCTGACGCTCGTCGTGCAGGACAAGCTCTTCGCGGCCGTCAACCGTTTCGGCGGGATGATGCGCTTCGAGAACCCGGCGTTCCTCGACCGGCTGCGGCTGGCGCAGCAGGCCGCGATGACCGCGCCCGACCAGGTCACCGGTTCGCTGTTCCAGATCGTGCAGAGCGGTCTGTCGGTGATCAGTTTCCTGGGTGTGCTCATCGTGATCAGCCCGCTGATGGCCGCGATCACCGTGGTGGCGGCGATTCCGGTGCTGATCGTGCAGATCGTGATCAGCAAGGCCCGCGTCGACATGATGTGGAAGATCAGCCCGCGCAACCGGCGGCAGTTGTTCTACCAGATGCTGCTGCTGGATCTGGCGGCCGTGAAAGAGGTGCGGCTGTTCGGGCTCGGCGGTTTCCTGCTGGAGCGGCTGCGGACCGAGACGAAGGCGATCAACATCGCCGAGGAGAAGGTCGAGCGCAAGTCGCTGTTCTTCCAGACCCCGCTGGGCGCGTTGAGCGCGGTCATCGCCGGCGCCGGGTTGTTCTGGATGATCCGGGGAGCCGTTCGCGGTGAGTTCAACCTCGGTGAGGTGTCGATGTTCGTGGCGGCCGTCGCGGGTGTGCAGGGCGCGCTGACGGGGATCGTCACGTCGATCTCGCAGGCGCACAACTCGCTGCTGATGTTCGGGCATTTCGTGGAGGTCTCCGACATGGAGTCGGATCTGCCGGTCGCGGCGGACCCGAAGCCGGTCGGGACGCTGTCGAAGGGGATCGAGCTGTCGGACGTGTGGTTCCGCTACACCGACGACGGGCCGTGGATCCTCAAGGGCGTCGACCTGAGCATCCCCAGTGGACAGTCGCTGGCGCTGGTGGGGCTCAACGGTGCCGGTAAGAGCACGATGGTGAAGCTCCTGTGCCGTCTCTACGACCCGGTGAAGGGGTCGATCACGTGGGACGGGGTGGACATCCGGGAGCTGGACGTGGCGGAGTTGCGGACGCGGATCTCGGCGGTGTTCCAGGACTACATGTCTTATGACCTCACGGCCGCCGAGAACATCGGGGTGGGGGATCTCGCGCACATCGAGGACCGCGAACGGATTCTGGAGGCCGCGCACAAGGCCGACGCGCACGACAAGGTCAGCGAGCTGGCGCGCGGTTACGACACGATGCTGTCGCGGATCTTCTTCCAGGGTGAGGACAACGAGGATCCCGAGCAGGGGGTGAGTCTGTCGGGTGGGCAGTGGCAGCGGATCGCGCTGGCGCGGGCGCTGATGCGGGCGAACCGGGATCTGCTGATCCTGGACGAGCCGAGCTCGGGTCTGGACGCGGCGGCGGAGCAGGCGGTGCACGACAGGCTGCGGGAGTACCGGACGGGCGCGACGAGTGTGCTGATCTCGCACCGTCTGGGCGCGGTCCGGCACGCGGACCGGATCGTGGTGCTGTCGGAGGGCCGGATCATCGAGTCGGGCGGTCACGACGAGCTCATCGACGTGGGCGGCGAGTACGCGCGCTTGTTCAAGATCCAGGCGGCGAACTATACAGGCGACTACGCCGAGGACAGCGCGGGGTGAGGACGGGCGGCGACGCGCACGACGCGGCGGCGGTGGAGGCGGTGGAGGACAGCGGGCTGGGCTCGGGGTCTGCGGGGTTGCGCGCGCGGGAGGCCGGCTCGCGAGTTTCCGTGGGTGGGGCGCGTGCGTTGGCTTCCCGCCTGGGGGACGTGGCCGCAGCCGATCCGCCTTGGGCGAGACCCGCCTCGCTCGCCCACTCGCGCCGGGAACTTGGCCGCAGCGGTCCCGCCGAGGCGTGTCTCGCTCGGCTCGCCGGCCCGCGCTGGGGTGCGCCTGCCCGTTCCCCCCGCGCAGGGAACGCGCTCGCCGAGTGCCGCGAGCGTGTGTCTCGCTCCGTTCGCCCGCTCACGCCGGGGACTCACTCGCGGTTCCCGCACGCCGAGCCCGGCTTCGCCGGGGCACGACGCCGGGGACCCGGCACCGGCGGCGGGCCGCAGCCCGATCCCATGCCTTTCAGGCGGTTTCGTTCGCGCCGCCCGAACAGGCACAGGCCCTTCAAGCTCACCCACCGAGGCCGGGGCCGTGTTCGTTCACCGGCCCACGCCGGGAACCCGGCCGCAGCCGTCTTGCGACGGGCGTGTCTCTCTTCGCTCGCCCGCCCACGCCGGGGACCGGGCCGCGTTTCCGCGCCCAGGCCGGGGACCCGGCACCGGCGGCGGGCCGCAGCCCGATCCCATGCCTTTCAGGCGGTTTCGTTCGCGCCGCCCAAACAGGCACAGGCCCACCCGGCCCCGTGGCCCGGTTCGCGAGTTCCCCGCGCAGGGGATGTATGTCTCCAGCTTCCCCACTCCCGCGGGGTGGTTTCGTTCGCTGTCGCGACAGAGAATGGTTGTCTTGAGGTGAGGTGTTGTCGATGCCGTGGTTGTTCTCGTTGTTCGGGGTGTTGTTGCTGGTCGTGGCGGGTGCCGCGTGGTGGGTTCATCGCACTTACGTCGCGATCACCGTCGAGGGGAGCAGTATGACGCCGACGTTGGCGCCGGGGGACCGTGTCCTGATTCGGCGGGGGCGCCGGGGTTTGCGGCGTGATCAGATCGTGGTGATCCGGGAGCCGCGTGTGGCGGGGTCGCAGGGTTGGGCGTTGTCGCCGCCGGCGGGCCGGAATCTGCGGGCGTCGGGTTGGTACATCAAGCGGGCTGTGGCGATGCCTGGTGATCCGATGGACGAGCGGGTGAAGGGGCATGGGGACGTCGTCCCGGAGGGTCACATTCTGGTGATCGGCGATCACCCGCACAGCGGTGATTCGAAGCAGCACGGCCCGTGCCCGGTGGATCAGATCCTGGGTGTGGTGGTGCGGCGGATGGAGCGGGCGCGGGAGTTGTCACATGAAGGTGATCGCGAGCCCGGCTACGGCCAGTAGGAGTACGAGTCCGGCGAGCGCGTAGGCGGTTCGGGGCCGCATGGCGGCGGGTGCTTCGTCGTCCATGTCGACGATTCTGCGGTGGCCGGCGATGGTGGCGAGTACCCAGAGCAGTGCGGTGACGGCGATGATGACGATGTCGGCGCGCCGGACGACGCCGGTGAAGGCGGGTTTGCAGAACAGCACGATCGCCACGGAGAACGACAGGACGGTGCGCCGCCAGGCGAGGCGGGTGCGTTCGGCGGCGAGGCCGCTCATGTCACCCGGCCTTCGAGGTGAAGAGCACGTACACGAGCACGGCGACGGCTCCGAAGGCGATCACCAGGGCCAGCGCGGCGGGGAACCGGGTCGGGGGCAGGTCTTGTCCGTGCCGCATGGCCCATTCGCAGTGGAGCCAGCGGGCGACGGCGCGCAGGGCGCAGGCGGCGCCGATGGCGATGAGGCCGACGGCGAGTACGTCGCGGAGGGCGCCCCAGCGGTCGGCGGACAGGAACTGGGCGATGGCGATGCCGCCGGCGACGAGGGCGAGGGCGGTGCGGATCCAGGCGAGGAAGGTGCGCTCGTTGGCCAGGGAGAAGCGGTAGTCGGGGGCGACGCCTTCGTCGTTGAGGCGTCCGGGGTTGAACCAGAGTTTGATCATGCCGTGCACACCGTCAGGCTACGCAGGCCCGGTGCGGGGTGTGGTGGCCGTCGTGAAATGGGTGACATCCCCGACGCGGTTTCGGGGTTTCCCGGGTGAGAATGAGGCCATGACGCGTGTCCTCGCCCGTACCGACGCGGCCATCCCGGCTTACCTGGCGGAGCTGCGGTCGTCGCTGACCGGTTCACGGCGGCGGGTCGATGATCTGCTGCGGGAGGCCAGGCACGGTCTTGAGGACAGTGCCGAGGCCCATGAGGCCGACGGTGCCGAGGCGGGGGAGGCCGCGCGCCTGGCGGTGGAGGAGTTCGGGCCGGTCGCGGTGGTCGCGCCCGGGTATCAGGTCGAGCTCGCGGCGACGGTGACGCGCCGGTCGTTGCTGTTCCTGGGCCTGCTGGTCCCGGCGGGCAATGTGCTGGCCTGGCTGCAGTGGAAGGACGCGCCGCCGTTGGCGCACGAACCGCCGGTGGGCACGTGGCTGTTGTCGCTGTCGGTGGATCTGATCGCGTGGACGGTCGTGCTGGCCGCGGTGGTGGGTTCGCTGGCGCTGCGTTTCGGGTCGCGGTGGTTCGAGTTCCGGCCGGTCTTCGCGCGGGCCGCGGCGACGGCGATCTTCACGGTGCTGGCGACGACGTCGATCTCGGGGCTGGCGTTGACGTTCATGTTCGCCTCGGCGCGCGGGGTCGGGCCGGAAGTGCTGGCCACGGAGCTGCCGGGCGTCGGCTATCTCGTCGCGTGGACGGCGCTCACCTGGTGTGGGGTTCGCTGCCTGCGTTCGGGCCGTCGCGCACAGGTACTACGGGACGAGGCGTTGGCCTACGCCGACTGAACGCTGTCGGACGGGTCTGGCAGGATCGCGCGCTATCCCCCCTTTCTCTTATGTGGCAACGGAGAGAAGCGATGACGCGCGTGATTCCCGACGGCGTTCCCCCCGAGGCGGTCTGGTCTTCCGAGGACGGCGAATGGGTCCTCGCCGAGCGTGACGAACGGGGCCGCATGCAGGGCGTGGTCACGTACTGGCGACCCGACGGCACCCTCGTCAACCACTGCTCGTACACCGACGGCGTCCCGCACGGCTGGTTCAAGCGCTACCACGAGAACGGCGAGGTCTCCCGCTCCGGCACCTTCGTCCACGGTGAGCTCTCCGGCGTCGACGCCTGCTTCCGTTCGACGGGTGCGACCACCGAACTCGCCTTCCCCGTCCACGCGATGCCCGCCAACGTGTGGCGCTACGAACGCGACATCGCCGGTGGCCGCTCGCTCTCCGGCCGCTGGTACGACAAGGAGGGACGCCGGGTCGACGACACCGGCGGCCCCCTGCCCGAACGGCCCGGGAACGTGCCGGCCGCCGCGGTCTACTTCGCAGGCAGCGGCCACTGGGCCCTCGGCGTCGTCGACGGCGATGGCGAGCAGGGACTGTGGCGTTACTGGTCGCCCGACGGCACGCCCCTCGGTGAGCGCGAGGTCCGCAACGGCCGTGAACTCGACCGCCGCTGGTTCCTCGGCGCCGACCACGCCGCCGCGGTGACCGCGATGCGCGACGGCCGCGCCGACGAGGCGCTGACCGCCGCCCGCGCGTTCTGGGACCGGGCCGACACCGTCGAGGAGGTCGTCCACGCCGGGAGCGTGCTCGCCGAGGTCCTCGCCGGGGACGCGGGTGCCGACGCCGAGCGGCGGGAGCTGCTGGCGATCGTCGGCGAGGCGGGGGACCACCCCGTGGTCTTCTCACCGGAGGGTTTCTCCTGCTATCGGGCGCAGTCGCGGGCACTGGGCTGGCTGGCGGCGATCAAACTCGACGACGGCGACCCGGCGACCGCGGTGGTCCTCAGCCGTCAGGCGATGGCGCGCGAGCACCACTTCGGGCCCTGCGCGGCCCGGGTCACGCTGTTCCACGCGCTGGTGCGGCTCGGGCTGGTCGAGGACGCCTTCGCGCTCGTGCGCGACACCCTCGCCGCCGACGCCGACTTCGCCGGTTTCGGCGAGGTCGTGGCCGATCCGGCCTACCGGGAGTGGATCGCGGGCCTGGACGTCAGCGGCATGACCGTCGAGGAAGCCCTGGTCGAGACCGGTCCGGGCGCGCTCGACGAGACCGCGGAGGCCGTCCGTGTCGAAGGCGGTGGGGCCGCGACGGGCACCTGGCCGGTCCGTGAGGTTCTCGGCGCCCGCCTGTCGCCGGAGTTCGACCGCTGGCTGGAGCTCGCCGGGGAGTTGCCGGAGACCGCCTTCGACGGGGAGTTCCTCGCCGCCGCCGATCCCGGCCTCGCCGAGCTCCTCGCCTCTCGGGGAGGGCCGCGGCTCGGCCGTCTGGAGGGCCTGTTCCTGCCGGTGTCGGTGGTGCACGCGGCCGAGGAGGACGTCCACCACGCCGCCTGGGTGGCCGGGGAGCAGGGCCTGAGCCGGGTCTACGCCTACAACCAGGACGACGACGCGCATCGTGCCACCTACGTCTCGCTGGCCGGTTTCCTGCAGCGGACGTTGGCCGACGACGGGGACTCGGTGCTGCGCCCGGCGCTGCGCGAGCGCTGGAACCGGGCGTTCCACCTGCTCGACGACCGGGAGGAGCCGAAGCCTCCGGCACATCTCGACGTCCTCGGGCTCGTGCCGCGGCTGGCCTGGGTCGTCCTGCATCTCACGGGGGTGTCGCGGGGCGGTGGCGAGCACCCCGGCGCGGCCCGGATCGCCGACTGGGAGGCCGAGCGCGCGGCCTGCCGCGAATGGCCGCACCTTCAGGCCTACTGGCTGCTGCATCACCTGGTCATGGGCAACGTCGAGGAGCTGCCCGAGCTGCTGGAGTACGCCGAGACGCGTTACCCGCCGGTGGGGGAGCTGGCCGGGATCGCGCGTTCGGTCGTGGCCGGTGGCGAGCCGGAGGTGGCCTGGTGGGACGCGGAGGGGGTCGCCCGCACACGCGCGTCGATGGCGGCGGCGAACCCGGAGGTCTTCAACGCGGCGGCCCGGCAACGCCTGGGATAGCACGAAAGCGGCCCGGTCCACAGTGGACCGGGCCGTTGGGTTCGCGGCCGGGCTAGTCGTCGTTGTCGACCTCGTGCCGGGTGACCTCGCCGTTGTTCGCGTCGACGGTGACCTCGTGGTACTGGCCGTCGGCGCCGTAGACGTGCACCTTCCAGCGGGGGGCCTCGGCGGTGCCGTCGAGGTCGATCTCGTAGACGACCCCGCCGCCGACTTCGGTGGCCGCGGTGTTCGCGGCCTGCTCAAGGGTGACGGTGGTGGCGACGGGGGCGACACCGTCGTCGCCGATCTCGTTCGCGTCGTCGTCCTTGCCGTTGTCGTCGTCGTTCTCTTCGCGACCGGAGCTGGTGGGGATGGTCTTGTCGTCGTCGTGGCCGTCGTCGGCGACGGCGGCGGTGGCCGTCGCGGCTCCGCCGAGGAGCAGGGCGGCGACAGCGCCGAGCACGACCCAGCGGCGGCGGCCGGTGAGCTTGCCGAGCAGCTTCTTCATGGTGAGTCCTCTCCGTGGGCTGGTTACGTCACCACCGTGCCCCGGGAGGGCTGAAGCCTCGCTTAAGCGGGCTGAAGGGAGGCTTCAGGCTCGCGCTGGAGCTTGCGCGCCTCCAGCGGGTGCCTCGCGGGGAGGACGGGAAACGACGCGGGTACGGCGCTAAGGTTTGCGCGCCTCCAGCAGAAACCGCGTCGTCGTCGCCACGAAGGGTCCTTCGCGTTCGATCAGTTCGTGCAGGTCGCGCAGCCGGTCGCGGTACTCCTCGACGGTGAAGCCGGGGACCATCCAGATGACCTTGCGCAGGAAGTAGACGACGGCGCCGATGTCGAAGAACTCGGTGCGGAGTTCCTCGTAGCGCAGGTCGGCGATCTCCAGTCCGACGGCGGCGGCCTCCCCGTGGACCTTGTCCGGGTGCCGTCCGTTGCGGACCTCTTCGGGCTGGGGACCACGGAAGTACTCGACGAGTTCGAAGACGCTGGCCGGGCCGACCTGCTGCGAGAAGTACGTCCCGCCGGGCGCGAGGACGCGGGCGATCTCGTCCCATCGCGTCCGCACGGGGTGGCGGCTGGTGACCAGGTCGAAGGCCCCGTCGGCGAAAGGCAGGGGCGCGTCGTCGCCGGCGGCGACGAGGACGGCGCCGCGCGGGTGGAGCAGGGCGGTCGCCTTGGCGATGTTCGGGGGCCAGGCCTCGGTCGCGGCCATCGTCGGGGGAAGGACGGGCGCCTCGGCGAGGACCTCCCCGCCGCCAGTGTCGAGGTCGAGGGCGGCGGTGGCGTCGGCGAGCCGCGCGGCCATCGCGCGCTGGTAGCCCCAGGAGGGCCGCTGCTCGGTGGCGCGGCCGTCGAGCCAGGAGAAGTCCCAGCCGTCGACGGACACGGCGTCGGCCTCGGCGACGAGTTCTTCGAAAGTTCGCGACATGGGGGGATCATGTCGCGGCGGGGTGGGGGTGTCCAAGGGTTTGCCGAGACCCGCGCCGCTTCAGCCCGCCTTCAGGCCGGGTGTGTCACGCTGCGGTGATGCGCCTGCTGATAGTCGAAGACGAGAAGCGTCTCGCCGAGGTCGTCGCCGCCGGCCTGTCGGCCGAGGGTTACGCCGTCGACGTCGCCAACGACGGCCCGACGGGCCTGTCGCGGGCGCGGGCGGGCGTCTATGACCTGATCATCCTCGACATCATGCTGCCCGGCCTCAACGGCTACCAGATCTGTGCGAGGCTCCGCGCCGACGGCGACGAGACGCCCGTGCTGATGCTCACCGCCAAGGACGGCGAGTACGACGAGGCCGAAGGTCTCGACACCGGCGCCGACGACTACCTGACCAAGCCCTTCTCCTACGTCGTGCTCCAGGCGCGCATCCGCGCCCTGCTGCGGCGTCGCGGGGGCTCGGTCGCGCCGACCGTGTGGCGCTTCGGGGACCTGACGGTCGAACCGGCCGCGAAGCGGGTCCTGCGCGGCGACACCGAGGTCGGGCTGACCGCGAAGGAGTTCGCGGTCCTGGAGTACCTGTCGCACCGGGTCGGGGAGGTCGTGTCGAAGGCCGACATCCTCGAACACGTATGGGACTTCACCTACGACGGCGACGTCAACATCGTCGAGGTCTACATCTCCAACATCCGCCGCAAGATCGACACCCCTTTCGGGCGCAGCGCGATCACGACCCTGCGCGGTGCCGGGTACCGGCTGGCGGCCGACGGTGGGTAGGGGATTCGTGGACGGCTCCCGGCGCGATCGCCGGGCGTGGGCGCTCGCCGACGTCTTCGGTCGCGCGGAGTCCGCCGGGAGCGCCGATGGCCGCTGAATCCACCGCCCGCTTCTCCATCGCGCGCCTCCTGCCCCAGTCGGTCCGCTGGCGCACGACCCTCGGCGCGACGCTCGTCGTCGCCGTCGTGCTGCTCGTCGCCGGTGCGGCCGTCGTCGGGCTGCTCCGCGCGAACCTCATCGACGGCGCCCAGGCCCAGGCCGAGCTCGCCGCGCGGGAGGTCGGCGCGCAGCTCGCGGCGGGCACCGCCCCGAACAAGGCTGAGGCCACGGAGGACGACGTCCTGCTCCAGATCGGCGGTCCGCGCGGGGTGCTCGCCGAGAGCGAGGATCTGACCGAGGCGGCGATGGTCCTCGACTTCGCCGGTGAGCCCGACGGTGCGTCCTCCACCGATGACGACGATGACGACGACACCGAGTACGCGGGGACGGTCGAGCCCGAGGCGGCCTACGAGACCCTCGACGTGCCCGGTGAGGACGGCCCGTTCCGCTTCGCGGCGGTGACGGTCACGATGCCGAGCGGCACGCAGTACGTCGTCTACGCGGGTGCGTCGCTGGCGACGCAGAACAAGGCGGTCGCCGACGCCGCGCGGTACATGCTCGTCGCGCTGCCGGGGATCCTGCTGGTCGTGGCGGTGGTGACGTGGCTGGTGACGCGGCGGGCGCTGCGGCCGGTCGCGGCGATCCGTGCCGAGCTGGCGTCGATCACGGCGGGCGACCTGTCGCGGCGGGTGCCCGAACCGCCGTCGCGCGACGAGATCGGCGATCTGGCGCGCACGACGAACGCGACCTTGGCGCAGCTGGAGTCCTCGGTGGACCGGCAGCGCCGGTTCATCGCCGACGCCTCGCACGAACTGCGCAGCCCCATCGCGACCCTGCGCGCGCAGCTGGAGGTCGGTGCCGCGCACCCCGAGCTGTTGCGGCCCGACGGGCTGCTCGACGACGTCGTCCGGCTCCAGCGTCTGGCGACGGACCTGCTGCTCCTGGCGCGGCTCGACGCCGGTGAGGGCGCGACGGCCGCGCCGGTCGATCTGACCGAGACGGTGCGGGAGACCGTGGCCAGGCGGGCCGCGGCCGACGAGTTTCCCGTGCGGCTCGGCGTCGAGGAGGAGCTGGGCGTGAACGGGATTCGCGGTCAACTCGAACGCGTGCTGGGAAACCTCATGGACAACGCGCAACGGCACGCCCGGTCGACGGTGGCGGTGACCTTGCGCGCGGAGGGGCGCGGGGTCGTGCTCCTCGTCGAGGACGACGGGCCGGGCATCCCGCCGGAGCGGCGCGCGAGCGTCTTCGACCGCTTCGTGCGCCTCGACGACGCCCGTTCCCGCGATGACGGCGGTGCCGGTCTCGGGCTGGCGATCGTCCGGGACGTGGTGGCCGCGCACGGCGGGACCGTGCGGCTGGGGGAGTCGCCGCTGGGCGGGGCGGCGTTCCGGGTGGACCTGCCGCGCGCGTCGCGGGCCTGACGAACCCGCACACCGCCGCCTGAGAGCGCCGGCCGAGTGTCGCTTCGCGCCCGGCGCCGCGCCGGTCACGCCTTCGCGAACGCTCGCAGGAACGTGTCCACGCCGTCGGCGATCGACTCGCGCAGCACCTTGTCGGCGACCGCGCGCGTGCCCAGCGCGCTGAGCCCGGGGATGTCGGCGGAGATCAGCGCCATGAAGTGGCGGGCGGCGCGCAGGGGGTCGGGGATCTCCAGGTGCCCGGCGTTGGCGAGCCGGGCGAGCCGCCCGGCGAGGGCGTCGTTGACCTGACGCCCGCCTTCGGCCTGCACGGCGTCGTACACGTCGGGGAAGCGGGCGGCCTCGGCGTAGAGCAGCCGGGACATGGCCCAGCCGGCGGCGCTGCGCATGCAGTCGACGAGTTGCCAGGCGATGGCGTTGAGGTCGGTGCGCAGTGCCTCGGGCCCGGCCGGGTCGGTCGGGAAACCCTCCAGCGTCGCCAGGACCTTGCGGCGCGATTCCTCGGCGGCCTCGACCATGGCGGTCCGGAAGAGGTTCTCCTTGCCGCCGAGGTGGTTGTAGATCGTCGGTTTGGCGACCCGGGCCTCCGCGGCGATCGCGTCGACGCTCGCCTGGGCGTATCCGTCGCGGGCGAAGACCGTGATCGCGGCGTCGAGGATCGCCCGCCGCTTGTCGATGCGGCCGCGGGTGGGAGCGGGTGCGGA
This sequence comes from Phytomonospora endophytica, assembly GCF_014202425.1. GTDB lineage: Bacteria > Actinomycetota > Actinomycetes > Mycobacteriales > Micromonosporaceae > Phytomonospora > Phytomonospora endophytica. The sequence goes on from NZ_JACHGT010000011.1 coordinate 284,740, forward strand.
CGGGGTCATGGACGCCAGCTTACGTGAGGGCCTACTATGTTGAACTCATCAGTTCAAATTCATGTACGAGTAGGTACGGAGATTGTGACCATGTCGGCAGATTCAATGAACACGACCGTGCAGATTGAGCCTGAAAGCGCAGCTGAGCCGCCCACTCGTTTCGATCGCCGTCTCCTCGCCACCGTCGGTGCGATGGTCATCGGCGCGATCATGGCGATCTTCGACGCGACCATCGTCAACGTCGCCGTCGACACCCTCGGACGGCGCTTCGAGGCGCCCCTGTCCTCCATCGAATGGGTCGCCACCGGATACCTGCTCGCCTTCGCGCTGACCGTCCCCGTCTCCGGCTGGGCGGCCGAGCGCTTCGGCGGCAAACGCGTCTGGCTCGCCGGGCTCGCGATCTTCCTCGCCGGGTCGCTGCTGTCGGCGTTCTCCTGGTCGGTCGGCGCGCTCATCGCCTTCCGCGTCCTCCAGGGCGTCGGCGGAGCCCTGCTCGAACCGACGATGCTGACGATCCTCGCCCGCCTCGCCGGGCCCCAGCGCGCCGGACGACTCCTCGGCGTCATCGGCTCGCTCATCCCCCTCGGGCCCGTCTTCGGCCCGATGCTCGGCGGCCTGCTCCTGGCGCACCTGCCCTGGCAGTGGATCTTCCTGGTCAACCTGCCCATCGGCCTGGCCGCGATGATCCTCAGCGCCCGGCTCCTGCCCGCCGACCCACCCGCCTCCACCTCACCCGAACGCGCCCGCCTCGACGTCCGCGGCCTGCTGCTCCTCCCGCCCGGCTTCGCCGCCGTCGTCTACGGCCTGTCCCAGGCCTCGGCCGACGGCTTCGCCCACCCGCGCGTCCTCATCGGACTCGGCGCCGGCGCGGCCCTCCTCATCGCCTACGTCGTCCACGCCCTCCGCGCGACCGGCACGCCCCTCCTCGACGTCCGCCTGTTCGCCTCACGCGGCTTCACCGCCTCGGTCGTGTCGATGTTCCTCGTCGGTGCGATGCTCTTCTCCCTGCTCTTCGCCCTCCCCCTGCACTTCCAGCAGACCCGCGGACTCGGCGTCCTCCAGACCGGGCTGCTGCTCGCCCCCGTCGGCGTCGGCGCCTTCCTCGGCATGCCCTTCGCCGGGCGCCTCAGCGACAGGATCGGCGCCCGGCCGCTCGTGCCCGTCGGCGGACTCCTCGCCGGAGCCGGCGGACTCGTGTTCGCGCTCGCCGGGACACACGCGCCGATCGCGGCGCTGGTGCCCGTCGCGGTCGTCACCGGTTTCGGTTTCGGGCTGATCGGGGCACCGTCGATGTCGGCGGTCTACCGCTCGGTCCCCGCCGCGTCCGTGCCCAGCGCGACCGGCGCCATCTACATCCTCAACCAGGTCGGGGCCGCGCTCGGCGTCGCCGTCATCGCGCTGCTGCTCCACTCCGGAGCGGGCTTCTGGTGGCTCGTCGCGCTCGCACCCCTCGTGGTCGCGGCGGGCCTCGCGCAACCCAAGCGGGCCTGAGACCCGTCGAAGGGTGCGGCCGCGAACCCCCGCCGCACCCTTCCTAGACAATCAGCATGTTCCGGCGTAAAAGCCACATATCATTCACGAATGATCGGGGGGAGTGACGACCCGGCCACCGGGAACACCGAGGCCGCGACACCGGACGAAGGAAACGTCCACATCCAGTTCGCCGGGGAACACCCGCGCGGACTGGACCACATCGCCGGGCCCAGCGCCGTCGAGACCGCCGCCGAGTTCACCAGCGCCCTCCGCCACGCCACCGTCATCGTCGACAGCGCCGGCCGCGTCAGCTACTTCGACCCCGTCGCCGAACAACTCACCGGCTTCACCCGAGCCGAGATCATCGGCCGCGACGTGCACATCCTCACCGGCGCCTCCGTCCCCCTCACCAGCAGCGAATTCACCCGCCTCGCCGCCAAGGGCCGCTCCGGCATCATCCCCATCCGCCGCGCCGACGGCAGCGTCCGCATCGCCTGCATCCGCACCCACCCCATCCCCCTTCCCGACGGCAGCGGCGCCTACATCCTCCAGGCCATCGACCTCGGCGACGCCCGCGCCACCGTCGACCACCTCGGCGGACTCGACGCCTTCTTCCACCAGTCGATGTTCGGCTTCGTCATGCTCGACGAGCACCTGCGGTACCTGATGCTCAACCAGGCGCTCGCCGACCTCAACCGACGGCCCATCGCCGACCACATCGGCCGCCACATCCGCGAGGTCATGGACTCCGCCGACCTCGACGAATACGAGGTCCTGCTCGGCGAGGTCCTCCGCACCGGCGAACCGATCGTCGACGTGCGCATCCCCGGCAGCCCCACGAGCCTGCCCGGAAACCAGCAGGTCTGGTCGGCGTCCTGGTACCGGGTCACGAGCTGGCGCGACATGCCCCTCGGGCTGTGCGGGATCATCATCGACGTCTCCGAGGCCGAGCGGCCCGTCCTCGACGCCGCCCGCGGACGCGACCGGCTGCTCCTGCTCAGCCGCATCGGCGCGCAGCAGGGCGCCAACCTCGACATGCACGGCGCCGCCCAGGACCTCGCGACGCTGCTCACCGCAGAGTTCTGCGACCTCGCCGTGATGGACGTCCTCGAAGAGGTCGTCAACGGCGAGACCGTGCCCTCGGCCATCGACGAGCAGTCGCTGCTGCACCGCCTCGGCGGCGCCGCGCGTTTCGTCGACGAGACCACCGAGCGGCTCATCAACGTGCAGAACCCGCGCCAGGCCTTCGAGACGCACGGCTTCGCCACGGTCCTGCGCGACAACCGCGCCCAGCTCATCCAGATCCCCGGCGGCAGGATCCCCGAGGTCGACGACCCCAGCGGACGAGTCGGCGACATGCGCGAACTGGGGGCGCACTCGTTCATCGTCGCGCCCCTGCGGGCCCGCGACGTGACCCTCGGCGCGCTCAGCTGCATGCGCATGAGCGACCGCGAACCCTTCGACCACGACGACCTCCTGCTCGCCCAGGAGATCGCCAACCGGACCGCCCTGGCCGTCGACAACTCGCGCCTCTACCGCGAAGAGAAGCAGGCCGCGCTGATCCTCCAGCTCAGCCTCCTGCCCGAACGGCTGCCGCAGGCCCCGGAGGCCGACCTCGCCTACCGGTACCTGCCCAACAGCCGCAGCAGGCAGGCCGGCGGCGACTGGTTCGACGCGATGGTGCTGCCGGGACGGCGACTGTGCCTCGTCGTCGGCGACGTCATCGGCCACGGCATCGCCGCCGCCGCCGCGATGGGCCGCTACCGGACCGCCGTGCAGAGCCTCGCGTCGATCGGCCTCGAACCGGCCGCGCTGCTCACCCGCCTCAACGACATCGCGCTCACCTTCGGTGACAACGCCATGGCGACGTGCATGTACGTGCTCTACGACCCCCTGCAGCACCGCTGCGCCATCGCCAGTGCGGGACACCCGCCCATCATCATCGAGCCGCCCGGCGGCGTCGCCTACCCCCTGGAGATCCAGTCCGGCCCCATGCTCGGCGCCATCCCCGGAGCCGAATACCGCAGCGAACCGCTGAACACCCCGCCGGGCACCAGGCTCCTGCTGTACAGCGACGGCGTCGTCGAGTCCCGCAGCACACCACTCGACGACGGGATCAAGAGACTGCTCCAGCAACTCGGCAGCAGGCGCTCGCTGTCGGAGCAGTGCGACCGGATCATGGCCGCCACCCCGCCCGACGCCCGCGACGACCGCACCATCCTCATGGCGGAGCTGTACGGACTGCGACGAGCCGACTAACCTTCAAGGTCCACAGTGGACCAGGGAGGCGACCGGTGACCGATCGTTACGCGCGCGGCTCGCGACAACTCGCAGAACTCGGCGGCTCAGTGGTCCACGACGCACTCGACACCTTCCACGACGTCGCCCCGGACCTCAAACGACTGATCGTGGAATTCGCGTACGGGGACATGTACACGCGGCCCGCGCTCTCGCCGGAGCAACGGCAACTGGCGACCATCGCGACGCTGACGGCGATCGGGGGGTGTGAACCGCAGCTGGAGATCCACGTGGAGCTGGGGCTGAACGTGGGACTGGCGCCGGGGGAGATCGTCGAGACGGTGATGCACGCGGCCTCGTACGTGGGGTTCCCGCGCGTGCTCAACGCGATGGGGGTCGTGCGGAAGGTCTTCGCCGAACGGGGGGTGCTGCCAGGGGTGGGGGGTGCGGTCGGGGGTGCGGGCGTTGTGGCCGGGCCTGGTGTGGTGCCGGGGCCCCGGGCGGGGGTGGGGTGAGGGGCGGGGAGGCGGTCGTGTCTGCGCTCGTGTCCGCGTTCGCGTTACGGGGCTGAAGCGTCGTACCGGCGTGGGTGCCTGGGGGTGTGGTGGGGTGCGCGAGAGGGGGCTTGTGGGGGCGTTCTGGCATGGGGGTTGTGGTTGCGCTCGTCACTTGCGGTCGCGTCCGTCCTTGGTTGGCATGGCAGCCGCGCTTGAGTTCGCGCTGGTTCTCGCACTTGGCGTTCGGGCTTGCCTTCGTGTTCGTCTCTACGTGTTGCGCTTGCCTTCGTGCTCGTATCCGTGACGCGCGCTCGCTCCCACTCACCACTCACTTTCCGCGCTCGCCTTCGTGCTTGCACGCACCCGTCGTGTTTGGGTTCGTCCCTGCGTCTACCTCTCGTGTTTGTCGTCGTGTTCGCATTTAGTGCTTGCGTTCGCTGTCGCACGTTGCCTTCGCTTCCCTCCGGCGCTCGCCGTTTGCCGGGGAAGGGGTGTCTGTGGCTGGGCCGCACCCTTTGGGGGGTGGGGTGGTTGTTGTCGCGCGTAGCGCGATCGGACCCCTTCGATCCACTTGCGTGTGTCTCCGTCGCTTCGGCCAGGGATTGGTGCAACACGAAGGTTCTGGGGCTGTCAAGGGCGCTCTTTCCCTTGACTGTC
>NZ_JACHGT010000012.1:0-159764 GCF_014202425.1 Phytomonospora endophytica
CAGAACCTTCGTGTTGCACCAATCCCTGGCCGAAGCGACGGAGACACACGCAAGTGGATCGAGGGGACCAGTCGCGCTACGCGCGACAACAACCAACCCACCCCCCAAAAGTCACGGCCCTGCCACAAGCACCCCTCCCCCAGCAGACAGCGAGCCCCAAGCGGAAGACGAAGGCCACGTACGACAGCGAACGCAAGCACTAGATGCGAACACGACGACAAACACGAGAGGTAGACGCAGGGACGAACCCAAACACGAGAGATGCGTGCAAGCACGAAGGCGAGCGCGGAAAGTCAGCGGTGAGCGGGAGCCCAGGTAATGGATGCGAGCGCGAAAGAAGGACGCGAAGGCAAGGCGAGCGCAGGCAGCGAACACGAACCCGAAACCAAGCGCGAGAAGCACCGGCAAGCACGAGACACGAGCCAAGCCCGAACCCCGCACCCCGCACCCCCAAGAGCGCCCCCTACCCCTCCCCCAACGCCAAAGCCGCGTGCACCAACGTCAGGTGACTGAACGCCTGCGGGAAGTTCCCCACCTGCCGCCCGATGTGCGGGTCGTACTCCTCGGCCAGCAACCCCAGGTCGTTGGTCAGCCCCAGCAGTTCTTCGAACAGCTCCTTCGCCTCGTGCTTGCGTCCGCTGTCGGCGAGCGACTTCACGAGCCAGAAGCTGCACGCGAGGAACGCCCCTTCGCCCGGTGGCAGTCCGTCGACCGTCCCCTCCGGCGTCATCGCGTGCGTGAGGTATCGCCACACGAGTGGGCCTTGCCGCAGTTCCCGGTTGACGGCTTCGACCGTCCCCAGGACTCTGGGGTCGTCTTCGGGCAGGAAGCCCATGGAGCCGATTTCCAGGAGGGCGGCGTCGACGGTGCCGGATCCGTAGTACTGGGTGAACGAGTTGAGCTCTTCGTCGAAGCCTTTCGCGAGTACTTCGTTGCGGATCTCGTCTCGTGTCTTCTTCCAGCGTTCGACGTTGCCGGGGAGTTTGTGCTTCTCCACGGCTTTGACGGCGCGGTCGAAGGCGACCCAGCTCATGACGCGGGAGTGGGTGAACGGCCTGGGTTCGCCGCGCATCTCCCAGATGCCGCTGTCGGGTTGGTGCCAGCGTTCGGCGAGGCTGTCGACGAGCGTCGCCTGGAGGGGCCAGGAGAAGTCGTCTTCGGCGAGTCCGCTGTCGCGGGCGACGGCGAGCGCGTCCATGACCTCGCCGTAGACGTCGAACTGGACTTGTCCGTGGGCGGCGTTGCCGATTCTGACGGGGGCGGAGCCGAAGTAGCCGGGGAGCCAGTCGGCGGTCCATTCGGAGAGGCGTCTTTCCCCTCCGACGCCGTACATGATCTGGAGGTCTTCGGGGTCGCCGGCGACGGTCCTGAGCAGCCAGGCGCGCCAGGCGCGGGCCTCGTCGCGGAATCCGGTGTCCAGCAGGGATCGCAGTGACAGGGCGGCGTCGCGCAGCCAGCAGAAGCGGTAGTCCCAGTTGCGGGGTCCGCCGACCTGTTCGGGGAGCGACGTCGTGGGTGCGGCGACCATGCCACCGGTTTCGGCGTAGGTGAGGGCCTTCAGTGTCAGCAGTGACCGCAGGACGATGTCGCGGTAGGGCCCGTTGTAGCTGCAGCGCTCCGACCACGCGTGCCAGTAGCCGAGGGTCGCCTTGAGGCGCTCGTCGGTGTCGTGGCAGCGCGGAAGCCTTTCGTGCGAGGGATACCAGGTCATGGAGAAGTCCAGGACTGTTCCCTTGTGGACGGTGAAGGTGCCGCTGTGGCGGTGGTCGGAGGCGTCGGGCAGGACGTCGCCGCGCAGGCAGAGCGCGTCGGGGCCGGCGACGGCGCTGATCGCCTCGCGGCCTTCGTGGTCGTGGACCCTCCGCACCCACGGCCGGATACGGCCGTAGTCGAAGCGCAGCACGAACTCCTGTCCCATCTCGACGGTGCCGTCGATGCCTTCGACGCGGCGGAACAGGTCGGCGCGGCGGTCGCGCGGGGGCATGAAGTCGGTGACGCGCACGCGACCGGTCGGTGTCCTGAACTCCGTCTCCAGCACCAGCGAGGACCCGACGTAGCGGCGGGTCGCGGTGGCGCGTTCGTCGGTCGGCGCGATCTTCCAGCGGCCGTTCTCGGAGTCACCGAGGATCGCCGCGAAGACCGCGCCGGAATCGAAGCGGGGCAGGCACAACCAGTCGATCGAGCCGTCGAGCCCGACGAGCGCGGCCGTACTCAGGTCACCGAGCAGCGCGTACTGCTCAATCGGCAGAGGCATGCGTCCCATCATGCCGCCCGCACGCCCGTCCCGTCAGGCGAAGACGGGTCAACGCGTGCGGGCGCGACGTCGGGATAAGCCCGTGATCGTTCCCGCCACCAGGGAAAGAGCGACCTCGGCGCCGGTCACGGCGCGTTCGCGCAGGTCGGCCAGAATCCCCTCCGGCTCGGGGTGTTCACATGACAGGAGCGCGCCGAGGGCCTCGGCGGGACTCACTCCGCCACTGGTGAGCAGGCTCTCGGTGTAGAGCACGAGCCGGTCGCCGACCGACACCGCCGCCTCGTTGCCGGTGTAGTCGAGCCCTTCGGCCGACCCGACCGGCAACCCCAGCGCACCGGGCACCACCTGTCCGGTGCCGCCGCGAGGGCAGCGGATCAGGGCGCCCTGGCCCGCAGCGGCCCAGGCGACCGTCCCGTTCTTTCCGTCGACGATGGCGACCGTGACCGCCGCCGTCCGGCCCGGCTCCAACCGCGCCGACAGGGCGTTCAGCGCCGTCAGCAGCGCACCCGGCGTGAGCCCGGCCAACCCGTAGGCGACGGCCGCGTGGCGCAGCCGCTGCCCGGTCAGGGCCGAGTCGGGACCGTGCGTCTCACCGACGGCGAGGAAGACCCGGCCGTCGGGGAGTTCCAGCAGGTCGAACCAGCAGTCGAGGACCGGCGCCTCGGGCCCGGCCAGGAGACCGCCGACGCTGAAACCACCGGCTTCGAGCCGCCCGTCGCGGGCGGCGAGTTCGTTGATGCGCGAATCGAGACGGCGTCGCCCCGAACCGGCCCCGGCCCGGCCCGGCCTGCCCCGCTCCTCACCACCGGCCACGCCCGCCATGTCGCGGACCGTTCCCGCGACACCCGCGAGCGCCTCTTCCTCCAGTCGTGGCGTCACCGTCAGCGCGAACCGCCGTCCCGCGATCCGGCCGACCCCGCGGACCTCCGCGGTGAGCGTGCGGCCTTTGACGAGGGTGTCGTCGATCTCGACGAGGAGGCGGGCGAGGTCGTCGGGGTCGATGAGCTCGCCGACCTGCCCGGCGGGCAGCGGGCCGTCCTTCTCAACGCGGCCGAGGAGACGGAACAGCCCCGGGGACCACACGGTGTGCCCGGTCAGCGAGTCCCAGCGGAAGGAACCGGCGTCGCCGGCGATCTCGGAGAGCACGAGCTGCTCGTGCATGAGTTCGGCGTCGCCGCGCACCCGGCAGGTCACCAGGACCCGGTCCCACAGGCGGATCGCGCGCAGATCGAAGAGGTAGGAGTGGCGGGTGCCCTCGAAGGCGGCGTCGGCGTAGAGACCGTCGAGCCCCTGCGGTTCACCGGACTCGGCGACCTCGGCGAGCCAGGGCACGAGCCGGCGGCTGCCCAGGTGCGGGAGGAAGGTCAGCAGGCTGCCCTGCGCGTCGGACAGGCCTTCGATGTCGCCGAGGGCGCGGGCGGCGATCCCGGCGGCCTCGACGCGGAAGTCCACGATCTGGTCGTCCCCGCCGTAGATGGGGGCGAGCAGCACGGCCGGGTTGACGAAGACGTCGAGCATCAGCGGGAGGACCGAACTGCCGATCGTGGTCTCCTCCATGCCCCCGAAGGTCTGGAGGGAGGACAGTTCCTGGCAGCGACGCGCGGTGGGCTCGGCGAGCGCGAGGAGGTTGGCGCGGCCTTCGTCGTCGAGCACGTGCGCCCGTTCCCAGAAGACTTCGAGGACGCCGAGGACGCTGTCCTCGCCGATCAGGGGGAGCGCGGCGAGGCCCTGCACGGAGCGGGGCGCGACGGTCGCCGGGAACTCGTGGTGGAGGGTCTCGGAGTCGGTGATCAGGACCGGCCGGCGCAGGCGCACGGCCTCGACCATGGGCAGGCCCTCGATCGGTGGTACCCGCGACCAGCGGCTGCGCAGTTCGGAGGGCAGTCCGCTGGCCCCGGCCAGGCGGAGGGCGCCGTCGGCGTCGAGGAGCATCAGGACGACGGTGGCGGGCGCGGGCCAGCCGAGGGTGGAGGCGGCGACGGCGTCGGCGATCTCGTCGAAGTTGAGGGCGGCCTCGACACGCCCGGCGAGCAGCCGCCGCCGCGCGGTGGGCTCCGCGAGGTTCTCGGCGAGGTCGGTGGCGTAGCCGCCCACGTCGGTGGCCGACTGCGGGAAGCGGGTGAGGATCTCCGCGCCGGCGATGTCCTCGATGGCGGCGGGGTCGAGTTCGGGGCTGCGGCCGGCGACGAGCGCGGCGGCGAGTTCGGCGAGTTTCACGTTGGAGTGCGTGGACAGTTCGATGAGCTGGGTGAAGGCGTCTTCGGGGCTCACCGAGAGGCGCTCGGCGAGGATCCCCTTGGCCTGTTCGATCACCGCGCGGTTGCGCATGGCACGGCGCAGTCCGTCGCGTTCTTTTCGCAGCCTGGACACGGTGCTCGAAAGCTTGTCGAGGGCGTTGTCAGGGGCGTCCACGGGCTCGGTCACGGGTTCAGTGGAGCGGAAAAACCGGCGCTTGTCCAGCTTCGGTCGATCATGGACTTTTGGGCCGCGTGGTTTCGCTCTCGACGGGGGCGGGTAACCGGTGTTCATGGAATTTATTCTCTGGATTCTCGCCGTGATCCTGGTCGTCTCGGGGATCGTCGCCCTCTTCAGGCGCGAACTCCTCTGGGGCATCGTCCTCATCGTCATCGGCCTGCTCGTCGGGCCCGGCGGGGTAAGCATCTTCACCTGACATAGGCGTACTCACACATCCATGACGGCCGGTACCTCGCGTACCGGCCGTTTTCATGTCTTCTCGGCCCTTCTTCCGTCATACCGCTCTTCCCATCGCCGGAAGAACTTGCTATGGTCGTTGACAGAAGAGCGGACTTCGCGTCCGAGGTCTAGACCCGGCCTCGTCGAGTGCGCCCCTCTTCGAAGGCGGGTGATCCCGCCGCAGCGCGGATGACGCGCCTTCGTGACGGAGGCCGCCCGCGTAGGCGCTCCAAAACCGGGCGCCGCCGCCCCACACCACCGTATGCACGCGCGCCGGGCCACGCCCCGTGCGGCAACGGATCCTCGATGGAGGTGGACCATGTCCACGATCATTGAACGCACCCCCAAGAACACCGCCCGCCGCAGCGAGCTCGTCGACGACGAGGTGCGAAACCTGCTCGACCGTCTCGCGGCCCTTCCGGCCGGTGCCCCCGAGCGGCAGCCGCTCCGCAACGACATCGTTCGTCGCACCCTCCCCCTGGCCGACCGGCTGGCCAGGCGTTTCGCCCACCGCGGCGAACCGCTCGACGACCTCGTCCAGGTCGCCCGGGTGGGACTGCTGAAGTCGGTGGAGGGTTTCGACCCGGCCCGCGGCAGCGGGTTCATCGGCTACGCCGTTCCGACGATTCTCGGTGAACTCAAGCGCCATTTCCGGGACAAGGGCTGGAGCATGCGCGTCCCGCGTCGGCTCCAGGAGGCGATGGTGACCGTCAACGCCGCGATCGACCCGCTCAGCCAGCAGCTCGGCCGTACCCCGAGCGTCGACGACCTCGCCGATCACCTCGGCATGGAAGCCGAGCTCGTGCGGGCCGGGATGGAATGCGCGCACGCGTACGCGGCGATGTCGCTGCACACCCCGACCGAGCATGAGGGCGGCCGGGAACTCCTCGACCTCATCGGGCACGAGGACCCCGCGCTCGACGCCGCCGAGGCGCGCCTCGCGGTGCAGCCGCTGCTGGAGAAGCTTCCGGCTCGCGAGCGCAGCATCATGGTGATGCGTTTCTTCAACGGGATGACGCAGGCGCAGATCGCCACGCGGGTGCACCTGTCGCAGATGCACGTGTCGCGGTTGATCACCCGCAATCTCGGGCGGATGCGCGAGTGGCTGTCGGGTGGCGGCAAGCATGCATCGGCGGCGAACGGGTAGTCGACTCCGGTAGAGACGAACCTAGGAGGCCCCCATGGCACAGCTCGTACGGAACGTCATGACACGCGATCCGGTCTGCGTCACGGCCGACACTCCGGTGACGATCGCCGCGAAGCGGATGCGCGACCACGACATCGGTGACGTCCTGGTGATGTCCGGTGATGAACTGCGGGGCATCGTGACCGACCGGGACATCGTCGTCCGGGGCCTGGCGACGGGCGTTGACATGGACCTCGCGAGGGTCGGCGACCTCGCCACTCCGCAACCGGCGTGCGTCAGTCCGCAGGATCCGGCCGAGATGGCCGTGCGGATCATGCGGGAACTCAGCGTCCGCAGGCTGCCCGTCTGCGACGCGGACGGAACACCGGTCGGAGTGGTCTCGCTCGGCGACCTCGCCGTCGAACACGATCCCCACTCGGCCCTGGCCGAGATCAGCGAGTCCACTCCGAACGTCTGACGGAGGACCGATGAGCACCATCACCGAGAGCGTCACGATCGATGCCCCTGCCCGAGCCGCCTATGAGCAATGGGCGGCCTATGAGACCCTGCCGCGTTTCTCCGACGGCGTGATCAACGTCGAACGGCGAGGCGAGGACGTCACCCACTGGACGGTCAGCATCGCCGGTGTCACCCGGGAGTTCGACGCCCAGGTCCTGGAACGGATCCCGGGCCGGCGGCTGGCGTGGCGGTCCCTCGACGGACCGCGTCACGCCGGGGCGCTGGAGTTCGAGGCCCTCGACGACAACACGACCCGCGTCACCGCGCGGATGGACCTCGCGCCGGAGGGCTTCGCCGAGACCGCGGCGGACAAGCTCGGCGTGATCAACATCCGGGTCCGGCGCGACCTTCAGCAGTTCAAGCACTACATGGAGGACGGCGGCCGCCATGAGCCGCAGACCTGGCAGGACCAGTGGCACGAGCCGCCCCTGTAGAAGAAGCGGTTGGACGGTGGAACGACGGCCGTGGCCCCTCGGGGTCACGGCCGTCGCGTGTGCTCCGGACGCGAAGAGACGGGACGATCCCCGCCGGGCGTGGACCGTCCCGCCCGGTGGGGAGGGGAAGTCTCCCGGCCGCTCAGTTCGCGCCGCCCACGGCGCGCGCGAGCTGCGCCTTGTTCATCTTCGAGCGGCCCTCGATGTTCTTCTTCCTGGCCTCTTCGTAAAGCTGATCACGGGTGCGCCCGCCCGGCCCCGAGTGCGAGCGGTGTCCTCCGCGCTTCCCGGAGGAGATGTCGGTCTTCGACAACCTGCTCGCGGTCTTCGACTCGCCGTGGCGGGCCCGTTCCTTGTTCACCGTCCGCGCGGCGATCTCCTCGGCCCGGTCCTCGGAGCGGCCCGCGTCGAGTTCGCTCTCCTTCACGTGGCGGTACTGGCGTTCCCGTTTGTCGCTCCACTGGCCCCTCGGCATCGGTGCTCACCTCTCTCGACGTAGCTCGATTCCACTCCCACCCGGCCCCATACCCGCGCGAGGCGATCGGCAAACCGGCGTTTGCGCTGGTCCGCCAGCGGGTAACCGGACAGCATGACACGATATGTGTAGAGAGGTGACTCCGATGGACGCCGTCACAGCGATACTGGACGACCATCGGCTGCTCGAAGAACTCGCCGAGCGGCTGAGCGACGCGCACGGCTCGACCCGTGCGCGGCTGGCCGCCGAACTGGAGATCCGCTTCCGGGTACACGACGCCGCCGAGAAGACCTGCGTACACCCGGTTCTCGACAGCGCGGAACTCGCCGCGGAGCAGCCGAAGGCCGCCTGGGACTTCACCGAGCACGTCCGCCGCCACATAGCCGTGGAGGAACGGGCGATCCTGCCCGTGCTGCTCCGGGCGGTCTCGCCCGACCGGCTGCGCGAACTCGGCCAGGACTTCGAGACCTGGCGAGTCGAGCTGCTCGACCGGGCCGGGCTGCACTGGAGCGTGCAGGCGATATGAGCCGGCCGGTACCGGGAAGCGAAGGGTGGCATCCGAAGCCCGCGCCGTTGAGGTTGCGCGTGCATTTGGCGACCTATGGACTGATCGTGAGCGGGATTCTCGGCTTCCTCGTCCTGCGGGCGGGGTACACCTGGGCGGCGGTGGCGCTTTTCGTGCTGGCCGTCTTCGCCCTCGGGGACCTGATCTGGTTGCGCCACAAAGGAACCCACCGCCGGATACGAGAAGGAAGGTGACCCGGGATGACGTTTGCCGCCTTACCCGGCCGGGTATTCGGACGCCATGGCCGAAAGCGAACGCGAACGATGGGAACGGAACTTCGGCGACCTCCTGCAAGAACTGAGGGTCGTGCAGACCGGCAACCAGATCCTGTTCGCGTTCCTGCTGACCGTCGCCTTCTCCGCGCGGTTCGCCGAGACCACGACGCTGCAGCGCTACGTCTACGTCGGCACGCTCATCGCGGCCGCCTTGGCCACGGGCCTGATCATGGCCCCGGTCAGTCACCATCGGCTGCTGTTCCGCATGGGCGCCAAACCCCATGTCGTGCGCCTGGCCTCGGTCATGGCGACCTGGGGAATGGTGTTCGTGATGGCCGCACTGGCGGGGGCGCTGTTCCTCGCCGTGGACATCGTGATGGGAGACCCATGGGCTGCTTCGATCACCGCTTCGATCGTCGCCTTCAACGTGATCGTCTGGTACATCGTCCCCTTGCGCCGGAGATGGCGGGAACGGTTCGACGAGTCGGCCTGAGCATGCCGCTCTCCGGGTTCTTATTACCCCGGTAGGCTCGCGCGATGCGCGTCCTCCTGCTAGGTGGTACCAAATTCATCGGCCGCCGCGTCGCTTCCCGGCTCCTCGACGGGCACGCCGTGACACTGCTCAACCGCGGCTCGGATCCCCTGTGGGATCGCGATCTGCGCCGGGTCACCGCCGACCGGACCGACGCCGCCGCGACCGCGGCGGCCCTGTCGGGCGACCACGACGTCGTCGTCGACATCTCGGGGACGCGCCCCGAACATCTCGCCGGGACGCTCGACTTCCCCGGCCGCTACATCTATCTCAGCTCGGCCGCCGTCTACGACCAGACGGCGGCCGGCTTGCCGTTCCGGGAAGGCGATCCCGCCCACGGCGACCCCGCGTGGGGCGAGTACGGCCACGACAAGGCCGCCTGCGAACGGCTCCTGACCGAGGCCTACGGCGAGCGCCTGACGGTTCTGCGACCGCCCTATGTGTACGGTCCCTTCAACGATCTGCCGCGCGAGTCCTTCGTGTGGGCGCGGCTGCTGTGCGGCGAGACGGTGTTCGTGCCCGGCGACGGCGACAGGCTCATCCAGTTCTGTCACGTCGACGCGCTCGCCGAGGTGGTGGCGGCGGCCGTCGAGGAGCGGCTGGATCCGGGCGTCTACAACGTGGCCGAGTCGACGCCTTACGGTCTGGCCGGCTGGGTGCGGATCCTGGCGAAGGCGGCCGGCACCGAGGCGCCGATGTCCCCTGTGGATGATGAGCGGATCGACGCGCGGGAGTACTTCCCTTTCCGGGACATGGATCTGGTGCTCGACACCACGCGCATCGACGCCGCCGGGGTGCTCCCGTACGTGCCGTTGCCGGTGGGTGCGGCCTCGACTTTCCGCTGGTTCAAGGCGAATGGTGGGCTCGCGTTCGAGCCCACCGCCTATGAACGGTCCCGCGGCTAGGGTGTGACGATCGCGAAACTCGGGTCGGGCTTGTCGAGCAGGCCGATGAGTTTCGGCAGGAGCGAGGTGTCCCCCGCGTACTCGACGCCGTCGGGTTTCTGTCCGGCGAGCAGACCGAGCAGGCCCCGCTTGGTGACGGTGACGGTGAGTTCGGCGTCGCCTTTCGGGTTCTTGGTCTGGATGAGCGCCCCGTTGCTCAAGGCGGTGCGCACGTTCTCCCCGAGATCGGTGAGGTGCCAGTCGATCGCGAAGTCCTCACCGGCCGCGCGCGGTCCGTCGACGCGAATGGCGACGGTGTCGAAGAGCTGCTCGACGGTGAGGGCGGCGGCCATGCCGGCGCCGAGGTCGAGGTTGGGCTGGGCGCGTCCCTCGCGCAGTTCCCGGGCGCCGGACAGGAAGTAGTTGCGCCAGGTGCCGTTCTCGGCGCCGAAGCCGAGCCGCTGGTAGACGTCGGCGAGGGCCTCTTTGGCACCGGTGTCGTCAGGCGCGGCGAAGACGGCCTGCTGTAGCAGTTGCGCGGCGAAGCGCAGGTCGTCCTGGTCGGTGTAGCGCTTGGCGTGACCGATGGTGGCCTCGACGCCGCCGAGACAGGCGACGTAGCGTTCGGCGGCGGCGACCGGCGGGTGCTCCCACAGGTGCGCGGGGATACCGTCGAACCAGCCGAGGTAGCGCTGGTAGATGGCCTTGAGGTTGTGCGAGACCGAGCCGTAGTAGCCGCGCAGGTGCCAGGAGCGGGCCAGGCCGGGCGGGAAGTCGAGTTCCTCGGCGATCTCGGCGCCCGTGCGGCCCTTGTTCAGCAGCCGCAGGGTCTGGTCGTGGAGGTAGGCGTAGGCGTCGCGCTGCTCGGCGAGGAAGGTCCGGCAGCGGTCGGCGCCCCAGGTCGGCCAGTGGTGGGAGGCGAAGATCAGGTCGTACTCGCCGTCGAACAGTTCGACGGCCTCGTTGATGTAGTGCGACCAGACACGGGCGTCGCGCACGAGGGCGCCGCGCAGGGTCAAGACGTTGTGCAGGTTGTGCGAGGTGTTCTCGGCGGTGCAGAGCGCGCGGTGGTCGGGGAAGAGGAAGTTCATCTCCGCGGGCGCCTCGGTTCCGGGAGTGAGCTGGAAGACGATGCGGACGCCGTCGACGGTCTCCTCCTGCCCGGTCCGCGTGACGTCGACCGTCGGCGGATAGAGCGAGAAGGTCCCGGCGGAGGTGGCGATGCCCAGCCCCAGCCCAACGTGCCCTTCGGGGCCAGGGTCGAGGCCCATGCCGTACTGGAAGTCGGCGCGGCGGGTCATCGCGGTGCCGGCGTAGACGTTCTCGGAGACGGCGTGTTCGAGGAAGCCCTCGGGCGCGATGATCGGGATGTCCTCGCCGTCGGTGACCCCGGCGACGCCACCGAAGTGGTCGCCGTGGGAGTGCGTGTAGATCACGCCGGTGACCGGCTTGTCGCCCCGGTGCTCCCGGTAGAGCGCGAGCGCGGCGGCCGCGCATTCCACCGAGATCAGCGGGTCGATGACGATGACGCCGGTGTCGCCCTCGACGAAGGTGATGTTGGAGATGTCGAAGCCCCGGACCTGGTAGATCCCGTCGGTGACGCCGTAGAGGCCGTGTCTGGCGCAGAGTTGGCCTTGCCGCCACAGGCTCGGATGGACGGTGTCGGGGCAGTCACCGTCGAGGAACGCGTAGGCGTCGAGGTCCCAGACGACGCGGCCGTCCGGGGCGGTGATGCGCGGCTCGGCACGCGTGCCGATGAAGCCCCGGTCGGCGTCGTCGAAGTCGGTGCGGTCGGCGAAGTTCAGCTCGGTCATGCCGAGAATTATTCAGCCGATTCACCCTGAATTGTCCTGTTTCTAGGGAATGAGCAGGAGTTTGCCGGTGGTGCGGCGGGCCTCCAGATCCCGGTGCGCCCGCCCCGCCTCGGAAAGCGGGTAGGTGCCGCCGATCCGGACCGACAGCCTCCCCTCGTCGATCCAGCGGAGCAGATCGCCGACGCGCCATTCCAGCTCGGCGCGGTCGAGGACGTAGTGCCCGGCGGTCGGGCGGGTCAGGAACAGCGAACCGAGCTGCGACAGCTTCAGCGGGTCGAACGGTCCGACGGCCCCACTGGCCCCGCCGTAGAGGACCATCATCCCGCGCGTGCGCAGGGCGGTCAGGCCCTCGTCGAAGGTCGATTTACCGACGCCGTCGTAGACGACGTGCGCGCCCTTTCCACCGGTGAACTCGCGGACCTTCGCGGCGAAGCCCTCGTAACCGACGACCTCGTCGGCGCCCGCCTCCCGCGCCAGCTTCGCCTTGTCCTCCGTGGACACCGTCGCGATGACCCGCCCGCCGCGCAGCTTCACCATCTGCGTCAGCAGCAACCCCACGCCACCGGCCGCGGCGTGCACGACCGCGACATCACCCTCGTTGACGGGATACGTCGAGGCCGACAGGTAGTGGGCCGTGACGCCCTGGAGCATCACCGCGGCCGCGACCTTCGGATCCAGCCCCTCCGGCACCTTCACGACCTTGTCGGCGCCGACGACGACCTTCTCGGCATAACTGCCCGGCCCCTGATGCCAGGCCACGACATCGCCCACCGCCACATCACTCACGCCGTCACCGACGGCGAGCACGGACCCCGCGCCCTCCGCGCCCGGCGTGAACGGCGTCGGCAGCGGATAGCGGCCCTCGCGGTGATAGACGTCGATGAAGTTCACCCCGGCGGCGTCGACGCCGACCAGGACCTCACCCGCCCCCGGGGCCGGATCGGGACGGTCACGGTAGACCAGGGCGTCGGCTCCACCGGGCTCGCTGACGACAATCGCTTGCATGCGCGCTCCTTGAGATCGGGTCGGTTCCACTGTGCACCAACCACGCCGCGCCGGTACTTATTCGCCGGTTACCGTGGCGCGTGGACATTCCCCCGATCCCGCCCTGGCCCGCCGACGAGGCCGGCGCGCTCGCCGAGCAGAAACGCCTGCGCGGGCTCCTGGAGGACGGGCCCGGCGACGCGGAGTACCGCCTCGTCACCGGCGTCGACGTCTCCTACGGCGAGGAGAGGCTCATCGCCGCCGCCGTCACCATCGACACCGCGACGATGGAGACCGTCGAGGAATCGACCCGCGAAGGCGTCGCCCGCTTCCCCTACGTGCCCGGACTGCTCGCCTTCCGCGAACTGCCGACACTGCTTGACGCGCTCGCCGGGCTGAAGCGCGTCCCCGGCCTGCTCGTCTGCGACGGCCACGGCCTCGCCCACCCGCGCGGCTTCGGGCTCGCCTGTCACCTCGGGGTCCTGCTCGGGCTCCCCACGATCGGCGTGGCCAAGAACGCGCCATGGCCGACCACCGAACCGGGCCCGGAACGCGGCGACCAGGCGCCGATCCTGCGTGACGGCGAGGTCGTCGGCGCCACCCTGCGCACGCAGACCGGCGTGAAACCGGTCTACGTCTCGACCGGGCACCGCACCGAACTGGGCGCGGCGTGCCGGGCGGTCCTCGCGCTGGCACCGAAGCACCGGCAGCCGGAGACCACCCGGCGTTCCGACGGGCTCGGCCGCCGCCTGCTCAGGGGGTGATGCGGGCCAGGACGCCGGTCTCCAGGGCGACCCAGACGATGCCGTCGGGGGTGCAGACCAGGCCGTGCGGCTCGGAGTCGGGCGTCGGCAGTGCGTAGACGTCGATCTCGCCGTCGAGGGAGATGTGGCCGACGCGGTTGGCGCCCCACTCGGTGAACCACATGCCCTCCGGGCCCGGCGCGATCGCGTGCGGGCGGGAGGTCCGGTCGGGCAGCGGGTACTCGCGCAGGCCGCCGTCGAAGCCGATCCGGCCGATCTGGCCGGCGCCGATCTCGACGAACCAGATCGCGTCGTGCCCGGCGGCGATGCCGACGGGTCCGGACTCGGGCGTCGGCAGCTCCATGAACTTGATCTCGGCGGTCTTGACGTCGACGCGGCCGACGGCGTTGGCCTGGTTGGCGGTGAACCAGACGGCGCCGTCGGGGCTGCCGGTGATCATCGACGGCATCGCGCCCGGCACCGGGACCGGGTAGCGCGTGACCTCGTTGGTGTGCGGGTCGTGGCGGACGACGCGGTCGGCGGCCATCTCGGTGTACCAGACGGCGCCGTCGGGGCCCGACGTGATGCCGAAAGGGCCGTCCTGGGTGTCACCGGGAGGGCCGTAGGACTCGATGACGCCGGCGACCGGGTCGAGCCGTCCGACGCGGTGGGCCTTCGACTCGGTGAACCACAGGGCCCCGTCGGGGCCGGGCGTGATGATCGCCGGGCCCGCCGCGGGATCCTCCAGGGTCCGGCCGGACAGTTCGGCGGTGACCGGGTCGAGCCGGCCGATCGTCCCGGCGTGGATGAGCGTGAACCACAGCGCGCCGTCCGGGCCGACGGTGATCGCGTAAGGGCCGGCGTCGGGCTCGGCGACGCGGATTTCCTGGATGGACGGCATGGGGGTCCTCTCTCTGCACGATGCTGACCCGATCATGCCTGAGGGCGCCGGCGCGGGTGGCGGGTCGGTCGGGAAGAGCCGATCGCGTGCCTCAGAGCACCCCGTCCAGTCCACGCAGCACCATCGCGATCGCCACCCGTCCCGCGTCGATGGCGACCTCGATGTCGTCGCCGCGGTTGAGGCTGGCGATGACGGTCGCCTGAGCGGCGCCGAGGAACGCCCCGACCATCCCGGCCGCCGTGATCTCGTCGATCTCGGGGTACACGTCGGCGAGCGCGCGGGCGAGGTGGAGCTGCCCGTTGATGATGAGCTGCTGTGCGCGGCCTTGGAGGGCGGGTTCGCTGTTGACGAGTTTGATGCGCAGGCGGGCCGTGGGGACGCCGATGTCGAGGGCGTCGTCGCGGATGAGGCCGATGATGTGGTCGGTCATGCGCAGGAGCAGGGCGGGCGCGGTCTCGCCGGGTTCGGGTTCGGCGATGATCCGCAGGGCGAGGCTCATGCGCTGGGCCGTGTCGGCGAAGAGAACCTCCTCTTTGCTCGGGAAGTAGTTGAAGAAGGTCTTCGTCGACACCTCGGCCTCGGCGGCGATCTCGGCGACCGTCGTCTCGGCGTAGCCCTTCTCGGCGAAGAGCCTGGTCGCGGCGTCGACGAGGGCTCTTCGGGTGCGGATCTTCTTGCGTTCTCTGAGCGTCACTTCTCCCACCATGCCCGTACTTTACACTCGGAGATTTTTTACAGCCATTGTAATTTTGCTTCGGGTGAGGTTTAGTGGGAAGGCGAGCACAACTCCTACCCAAAGGAGCAAGTGATGACACAGGCACCTTCGGCACCACGACTGCCCGTCGAGCGGACGAACCCCTTCGACCCGCCGTCGCGGATCGGCGAGCTGCGTGAGACCGAGCCGATCTCGCGGCTCGCGTTCCCCGACGGGCACGTCGGGTGGCTCGTCACGAGCTACGCGCTGATCCGGCGGATCCTCGCCGACCAGCGCTTCAGCTCCCGCCAGGAGCTTCGGCACTTCCCGCTCGAACACCCCATGGCCCGCGAACCGCAGCCGCCGGCCGCGCCGGGCATGTTCATCCGCATGGACGGCGAGGACCACTCGCACTACCGCCGTCTGCTCACCGGCCAGTTCACCGTCCGCCGGATGAAGGCCCTCGAACCGCGCGTGCAGGAGTTCATCGACGGCTGCCTCGACGCGCTGGAGGCCGCCGGGCCGGGCGCCGACCTGGTGGAGCATTTCGCGCTGCCCATCCCGTCGCTGGTGATCTGCGAGCTCCTCGGCGTTCCCTACGCCGAACGGGGCAGGTTCCAGCAGAACTCGAAGCTGCTGATGCGCCTCGACAGCGGCGGCGCCGACGTGTGGGCCGCGGTGGCCGCGATGCGGGAGTTCCTCGGCGAGCTCGTCACCGCCAAGAAGGCCGAGCCGACCGACGACATCCTCGGGGGGCTGTGCGCCACGGGCGAACTCAGCGACGAGGAACTCGTCAACATGGGCTTCCTGCTGCTGGTCGCCGGGCACGAGACGACGGCGAACATGCTCGGGCTGGGCACTTTCGCGCTGCTGACGCACCCCGAGGAGCTGGCGAAGTTCAAGGCCGACCCGGGGCTGGTCGACGGTGCCGTCGAGGAGCTGCTGCGGTGGCTGTCGATCATCCAGTACGGCGCGACCCGCGCGGCCCTGGAGGACGTCGACCTCGACGGTGTGCGGATCAGCGAGGGCGAGTGCCTCGTCCTGTCGGTGCAGGGCGCCAACCGCGACCCGGAGCGGTTCGCCGACGCCGATTCCCTGGACGTGTCGCGCTCGGCGCAGGGCCACCTGTCCTTCGGGCACGGGGTGCACCAGTGCCTGGGGCAGCAGCTCGCGCGGGTCGAGATGCGGCTGGGTTACTCCTCGCTGTTCAGGCGTTTCCCGGGGCTGCGGCTGGCGGTGCCGCCGGCGGAGGTCCCGACGCGGACGGACATGGTCATCTACGGCGTGCACGAGCTCCCGGTGGAGTGGTGAGCGCCATGGAGGTCGAGGTCGACCCGCGCCGGTGCTGCGCGTCGGGCATGTGCGCGCTGACCGCCCCGGCGGTGTTCGACCAGGATGAGGCGGCGGGAACGGTCGTGCTGCTGTCGGCGAGGCCGCCGAGCGAGACCTGGGACAGCGTGTGGGAGGCGGCCGACAGCTGCCCGGCCGGTGCGATTTCGGTCAAGGATTAGCCACGGGAGGCATGCCCGGGGACTGACCTGGGCATGCACCATGCATGGCTGTCGTATCCGAACTGATGGACCGCTTCGGCCGCACCTACGCGGAGCAGGCGGGGATAACCCTGACCGACAAACCTTCTCCGCTGTACAGGTTGCTGGTGCTGACGGTGCTCCTGTCGAAACCGATCTCCGCCGACGTCGCCGTGGCGGCGGCGCGCGAGCTGTCCGACGCCGGACTGCGCACGCCGTCGAGGACACGCGCCTCGACCTGGCGACAACGCGTGGCGGCCCTCGGCCGCGCCGGTTACCGCCGGTATGACGCGTCGACCGCCGAGCTGCTGGGCGCGGGCGCCGAGCTTCTGCGCGACCGCTGGCATGACGACCTGCGCGAACTGCGTCGCGAGGGCGGCGACGCCGAGGGGATCGAGCGGCTGCTGCTGGAGGTGCCGGGCATCGGGCCGACGGGCGCGGCGATCTACCTGCGGGAGGTCCAGGGCGCGTGGCCGGAGGTCGCGCCGTACGTCGACGAGCGGGCGGCCGAAGGGGCCGAGGTGCTCGGGTTGCCGCCTACGCCCACCGAGCTGAAGGCGCTGGCGCCTCGCGGTGAGACGGGACTCGTGCGGCTCATCGCCGCGTGCGTGCGGGTCGCGCTGGAGCGCGACCCGGCGAGGATGCGGGCGGAACTGGCCTAGGTTCTGGTCTCCCGGGCGAACCATCCGGCGTAGCTCAGGTAGAGCCCGACGACGGCGAGCGCGCCGAAGAACACGCGGGCGGCGAGCAGCAGCCCGGGTGAGGTGAGTGTCGCGTCGGCGCCGGACTCGATCGACGAGGGCACGGCGAGCATCAGTACCCCGCGCATGGCACGACCAGCCGAACAGCGAGACGGCGACCGCGAGAGGGCCGCGCCGGCTGCGGTGCAGGCCGATGATGACGAGCCCGCCGCCGAGGAGCATGGCGCCGGCGGCCCAGACCATGAGCGGGGACGCGAGGAGTTCGGCGACGATCGGTTCGACGTCACCGACGTGGAAGACGAGGACGCCGGTGACGACGGCGATGAAGGGGCCGAGGACGCGCGGGTGCGTTCACGGGCCGGGGTGGTCATGGCGGTTAGTCCTTGAATCGTGGCCGGTGTCAGGCCTGGTGGAGGACGGCGCGCAGGTAGTGCTTGACGTCGGCGGGGGTGTCGGTGTCGGGGTGGGCGGCGAGGTGCTGCCACGCCGCGCCGGTGAGGATGTCGAGGAGGACGCGGACGTCACAGTCGGCGGGCAGTTCTCCACGCTCGCGGGCCTGCTCGAAAACGGCGAGACGCGCGTCGTCGCGGCCCCGCCCGAGCGACTCGTGGTAGACGCGGGCGGGTTCCGGCTCGTCCTCGGCGACGCCGAGGAGCCGCCGCATGAGGCGACGATGGCGCGGCTCGGCGATCATCGCCGCCCACGCGCCGATGAGGAAGTCGAGGTCGGGAATCTCGGGCACCGGCTGCGGCGTGCCGTACGCGGACTCGACGGCGGCGATGAGGAGCCGCGTCTTGTCGGGAAAGCGCCGGTAGACGGTGGCGCGGGTGACGCCGGCGCGCTTCGCGATCTGTTCGACGCTGGCGGCCGGGGGGACTTCCCATACGCCCGGCCGCCCGAACAAGCCGGGCGGGGGCGAACCAGCCCCTACCTCACCCCGTCCCCTTCCCTCCGGTCAAGGTCAGCAGCGTGATCTCCGGCGGCGCTCCGACCCGCACCGGCGGTCCCCAGTACCCCGCCCCTCTGGTCACGTACACCTGCGTCCCGTCCACGGTGTCCAAGCCCGCGACGACCGGCTGTTGCAGCCCCACGACGAGGTTGAACGGCGCCATCTGTCCGCCGTGTGTGTGTCCCGAGAGCTGTAGGTCCACCCCGTGCGCGGCGGCTTCGGTGACCTGGATCGGTTGGTGGGCGAGGAGGACGACGGCCCGGTTCGGGTCGCGGCCGTCGAAGGTGCGGGCGAAGTCGGGGCCGTGGCCGGTGTTCTCCCCGCCGATGTCGTTGACTCCGGCGAGGTCGAGGACGGCTCCGTTGTGGGCGAACTCGACGCGCTCGTTGGCGAGGGTCCGCACGCCGAGTTCACGCAGTTCGTCGATCCATTCCTGGGGGCCTTCGGCGGTGAAGTACTCGTGGTTTCCCGTCACGAAGAAACTCGGCTTCTCCAGTTCGCCGAGGGGCCGGGCGTAGTCGCCGAGTTCGGCGACGGATCCGTCGACGAGGTCACCGACGATGGTGACGACGTCGGCGTCGAGTTCGTTGATCATCCGCACGATCCGTTCGGTGTGCCCGACACCGGTCAGCGGCCCGAGGTGGATGTCGCTGACGACGGCGACGCGGAGCCCGTTCATCCTCGGGTCGAGCCTGGCGAGGGTGACGGGGACCTGTTCGATCCTCGGCGGCCCGAGGGCCGACTTCATGCCGAAGCCGACGGTGGTGGCCGCGCCGACGCCCGCGACGAGTGCCGAGGTCCGCGCGATGAACAACCGGCGGTTGATGACGCGGGGCTCGTCGGCCGCGACGGGGTTTCCCGAAGGCGCGGGCGAGGCGGGCGGCGGCTCCTCCGTCGCGACGTCCGCCGCCTTCGCCGTCGCCTCCGGCGGCACGCCACGGCGCACGAAGCGGTTCGCGATGGCCCGCGGGATCTCCAGCAGCACCAGGAACAGCAGCAGGTAGACCATCACCGCGAACCAGACGTATCCCGGCCACGCGATGACCCGCTCGACCTCGGCCGGGAACAGCCGTCCGCCCGCGAGCGCGCCCGCGGTCACCACGGCCATCGCGATCAGCGCCCACGTGAACCGCCGGCGCCAGGCGCCCGGCCTCGTCGTCGACTTGATCAGCCGCCACCACAGGTAGTAGTGGACGCCCACGACGACCAGCGTCATGAACAGGCCGAAGCCGAGCATCTGCAGCATCAGGGTCCCATTCGTCTCGGTGTGCCGCGTGAAGCAAACGTCCCGGGCCCTGAGAAGAGCCTGAGATCAGGCTTTGCGGCCCGCGATCATGGTGAAACGGTACGACGGCGCGCTGAACGCCGGGTCCCCCGTCAGCGTCACGAAACGCTCCAGTTCGGCGACGGTGAAGCCGGCCCCGAGCAGCGCGTCCCACTTCTGCTCGATGTTGACCTTGTACAGCCGTGCGCCCGTCGACCCTCCGGTCCAGCTCTCGGCGTGTTCGGTGGAGTGCACGCCGGTCAGGCCGAGCCCGGTGAAGACGCCGTGCGCCTCGTGCGCCCATCCCATGTCGCCGCCGTGGGCGGCGAGGAGCGCCAGGAGCCCGTCGAGGACCTTCACGAAGAGTTCACCGTCGGTCGCGTCCGGCGCGGTGTAGACCCGCAGTGGTTGTTCGGCGAACTCACCGATGACGAGGTACCCGCCGGGGGCGAGGTGCTCGACGAGCCGGGCGACGATCTCGCGGCGGGTCGGCAGGTGCACGAGGAGGAGGCGCGCGTGGATGAGATCGAAGGGCCCGGCCGCTTCGGCGGGCAGCCCGTCGCGGACGTCGGCCCGCACGACCGTGACGCCGGGATGTTCGCGCAGCAGTCCCGGGTCGAGGTCGACGGCGGTGACGCTGCCGCCCCGGTCGGCCAGCCAGTAGGCGATCGATCCGGCGCCGGGCCCGAGTTCGAGGCAGCGCGGGGAGTCCGGCAGGTCGAGGGCGGCGAGGCGGGCCGTGGTCAACGGGTCCAGGAAACGCTGGATCGAATCGAGCTGGTGCTCGGACTGCTGCGAGGAGTTCGAGAAGGTGTAGCTGTCGGTGCGGCTCATGGCCCGCCTTTCACTCGGTGGGGGTGGCCTCGCCGTGCAGGGCGAGGGCGGCGACGATGACGCCGGGATCGGCCCGGACGGTGTCGCCGTCGGCCGATACGCCCGTCTTCCCGCCGGTCAGGACGGTGACCCGGTCGGCGGTGGACGTGGCGGAGTCCAGCGAAGGGGCCGTGACCAGCACCGCCGTGCCCTCGTCCCGCACGGAGGCGACGGTCTCGGCGATCTGCTTCGCGAGGGCCGGAACGAGCCCTTCGGTGGGTTCGTCGAGCAGGAGGACGGCCGGCTGGGCGAGCAGCGCGCGGGCGAAGGCGAGCATCTGCTGCTCGCCACCCGACAGGTGCGCGCCCCGGTGGCCACGGCGCTGGGCGAGCTGCGGGAAGAGGTCGAGGACGCGCGCGGGCGTCCACGGGCCGCTCGCCTTGACGAGTGTGAGGTGCTCGGCGACGGTCAGCGACGCGAACACCCGCCGCCCTTGTGGGACCAGCGCGAGCCCGCGCCGGGCGCGGCGGTGGGTGGGGTGGCGGGTGACGTCGTCGCCGTCGAGGAGGACGCGCCCCCCGGTGGCGGGGACGAGCCCGGCGAGGGCGTGGACGAGGGTGGTCTTCCCCGCGCCGTTGTGGCCGACGAGGGCGTGGACCTCGCCGGACGCGACGGTGATGTCGACGCCGTGGAGGACCGTGCCGCCGTGGTAGCCGGCGCGCAGGCCCGTGGTCTCAAGCCGCACCGAGGGCCCCCTGGTAGATCTCACGGACGCGCGGGTCGGCGGCGACCTCGGCGGGCGTGCCGGTCGTGACGACGGCGCCCTGGTGGAGGACGGTGACGGTGCCGGCGAAGGCGCGCACGAGTTCCTGGTGGTGTTCGACGAGCAGGACGGCGACCTCGGCGCCGATCGTGCCGAGCGCGGTCAGGAGGAGGCCGACGTCGTCGTCGGTGAGCCCGGCGGCGGGTTCGTCGAGGAGGAGCAGTCGCGGGGACGCGGCGAGGGCGACGGCGAGTTCGAGGAGGCGTCTTCGGCCGTGGGAGAGCGCGGCCGCCGGGGTGGCGGCGTCGTCGGCGAGGCCGAGGGCGTCGAGGCGGGCGAGGTGGGGCGCGTGATCCCGGCGCAGCCAGCGTGCACGGAAGGTCTGGGCGGGCCAGGCGGCGAGGGCGACGTTGGTGAGGCAGTCGGCCGAGCCGATGAGCGCGGGCGTCTGGAAGGTGCGGCCGACGCCGAGGCGTGCCCGCCGGGCGGGTCCGTGCCGGGTGACATCGCGTCCGGCGAGCAGGACGCGGCCCGCGGTGGGGCGCAGGTTTCCCGCCGCGAGGTGCAGGAGGGTGGACTTGCCCGCGCCGTTCGGGCCGATCAGGGCGTGCCGGGCTCCGGCGTGGACGGTGAGGTCGACGTCGTCGACGGCCTTCAGCGCGCCGTAGGCGCGGCCGGTCCCGCGCAGTTCAAGCACCGGCTTCCCCATTGTGCAGGCCGAGGCGGGCCGCGACGCCGGACAGGCCGCCGGGCAGGAGGTACACCGCCGCGATGAACAGGACCCCGAGCAGGAGCGGCGCCTCGCCGGGGAGTTTCGGCGCGATCGTGTCGCGGACCGCCACGACCGCCGCGACGCCCGCGAGCGCTCCGGGGATGGAGGCGGCGCCGCCGATCACGACGGCGAGCAGGACGAGCGCGGCGACCTCGAAGCCGACGTTGCTGGGCGAGACCGTCCGCTGGGAGGAGACGAGCAGCGCGCCGCCCGCGCCCGCGATGGCGCCCGCGCCGGTGAATGTCCACAGGAGGGTCAGGGAGACGCGGTGGCCGGAGGCGCGCATGCGCGCCTCGTTGTCGCGGCAGCCGCGGATGAGCGTCCCGGCGGGCGAACGCAGGACGAGCATGGTCACCGCGAGGACGGCGAGGGCGGCGACGACGGTGTAGGTGTAGACGTCGGGGACCTTGACGAGGTTCTCGCCACCGGGGAGGGCGGGTGTGGCGGGGACGCGCGGCATGCCGTCGGTGCCGCCGGTCAGGGAAGTCCATTGACCTGCGGTGATGGCGGTGAGTTCGCCGATGGCGAGGGTGACCATGAGGCAGATGACGCCACGGGTCTGGACGACGGCGGCGCCGGTGGCGAGGGAGAAGACCGCGGCGGCCGCGGCGGCGCCGAGGAGCTGAACGAGGCCGGGCAGTGCGAGGTGCGCCAGGTGCGCGGCGGTGTAGGCGCCGACGGCGTAGGGCGCGATCTGGCCGAGGGTCGGCAGGCCGGCGACACCGGTCATGAGCGCGGTCGAGGCGGCGAGGAGCCCGAGCCCGGCGACGCGCGAGACGGTGATGAGGGTGTAGTTGTCGGCGACGGTGGGAAGCAGGAGCAGGGCGGCGACGGCGACCACCGCCGCGGCGATGCCCAGGGGCGTGCGGAGGCGGGTGGGGATCACGCCGTCACCCCTCTCCCCCGCCACCCGCGCACGAGCAGCGCCACCGCCATCGCCGCGAACAGCAGGTACGGCGACACCGACGGCAGCAGCACGACGCCCAGGCTCTGCACCTGCCCGACCGCGATCGCGGCGAGGAAGGCCCCGCCGATCGAGCCGAGCCCGCCCACGACGACCACGATCAGCGACAGCAGCAGCGTCTGCGGCGCCGTGCTCGGTCCCGGCCCGAGGATGGGCGCGCCCAGGGCGCCGGCGACGCCCGCGAGGGCACCGCCGACCGCCAGGACCGCGGCGAGCACCACGCGCGGGTCGACGCCCAGCGCGGCGACCATGTCGCGGTCGTCGACGACGGCCCGCACACGCGCGCCGACCCGCGTTCGCGTGATGACGAGCCACCCGGCCACCGCCAGGACGGCGGCGACCGCGATGAACAGCAGCCGGTACGTCGGGAACCGGTGCCCGGCGAGGTCCACCGACCCGTCGAGGGCGGCGGGCAGCACCGGCCGCAGCTCGTCGGCACCGAAGGCCTTCTCCAGCAGCGCTCCCCCGGCGAGGGCGATGCCGAAGGTCAGCAGCGCCTGCGTGAGGTGCCCGCGACCGGACAGGGGTGTCAGCGCCGCCCACAGGACCGCGCCCGACACCAGCCCGGCCGCGGCCCCGGCGAGCACGCCGAGGCCCAGTCCGGCCCAGGTGCCGTCCGACACCGAGACCGCGACGTATCCCCCGGCCACGTAAACCGTTCCGTGGGCGAGGTTGAGGACGTCGGCGACCCCGAAGATCAAGGTGAGCCCGGCCGCGACGGTGAACAGCAGCAGCCCGTAGGCCAGCCCGTTCACGGCCGGGATCAGATAAGCGTCGATCACGTCAGTTGCCGACGGTCGCCAGGTCCTCGATCAGCATGTTCGACAACATCTCGCCGTCCTTGGCGACCTGCCGGAGGTACCAGCGCTGGATCGGCGAGTGCGTCGTCGGGTTGAACTGCCAGGTCCCGCGCGGGCTGTCGATCACGCCGAGACCGCTGATGGCGTCGTTGATGGCCGCGGAGGTGACCTCCTGGTCCTCGGGGATCGTGGCGATGGCCCGGTCGAGGACGGCGGCGGCGTCGTATGAGGCCATCGCGAAGGTCGTGGGCTGGCGCGGGAACTTCGCGCTCCACTCGGCGACGAAGGTCCGGTTGGCGGGGTTGTCGAGGTCGGGGCTGTAGTTGAGGACGTTGCGGATGCCCTCGGCGGCGTCGCCCTGGGCGGCCAGGACCGCGCCCTCGGTGAGGAACGCGCCGTACAGCGGGATGTCGGCGGCGTCGGACTGGGCGTACTGCTTGACGAAGTCGACGGCGGCCTTACCGGCGTAGAAGCAGTAGACGGCCTTGGCGCCGGTCATCGCGATCTCGTTGAGGTAGGGCAGGAAGTCGGTGGTCTGCGGGAAGGGCGTCCACTTCGTCTCGCCGTCGGGGTTGGCCAGGACCCCGCCGAGTTGCGTGTAGGTGTCGACGAAGCCGCGCAGCTCGTCGTGCCCGCCCTGGTAGTCGGGGCCGATGGCGTAGACGGGGCCGTCGACGTTGTCCTTCACGTAGGGCGCGATGGCGATGCCGGGCTCGTCGGAGATGTAGCTGGTGTGCCACAGCCAGGAGTTGTCGGGGAGGTCCGGGCGGCCGTTGGCGCCGACGAGGGGCAGCTCGTTCTCCTGCGCCAGGGCGGCGATGGCCGCGTAGGAGCCGCCGCCGACGATCCCGGCGAGGGCGTCGACCTCGTCCTGCTGCACGAGGCGTTCGGCAGCGGGCGTGGCCGTCGCGGGCCCGTCGCCCTCGTCGGCGACGCGCAGGTCCACGGTGCGCCCGCCGAACTTCCCGCCGTGGGTGTCGAGGTAGAGCTGGAAACCGTCGCGCATGTCCTCGCCGACGGTCTGGTAGGTGCCCGACAGGGACGCGACGAAGCCGATCGTGACATCGCCGGATCCGCCCTCGTCACCGCCGGTGCAGGCGGTGGCCGTCACGCCGACAAGGGCGGCTGTCGTGACGGCCACGAGGGTTCTCACGCGGGTTCTCATGGGTGCTCCCGGGAAGTGGGGGGTGTGAGGGGATGACCGCACCTGAAGTCGCGGGGGTGCGGCGGAACGGAAGCGGTGGCGGTCCGGGACCCGGACCTGAAGTGCGCCAGCGTGGAGGCGAGCGCGCGCAGTGCCGCCGGGCGGACGCGCGCGTCGCAGGACAGGACACGCACGGCGGGGGTGACGCCCAGGTCGCTGCGGACGCGCCGGGGTGGGGGCACGGGCGCGTCGTCGAAGCGGTTCACCAACACCACGAAGGGAAGCCCGCGCCGGGTGAGGTAGGCCCGCGCGGGGGCGCTGTCGGCGATCCGGCGCGGGTCGGCCACGAGGACCGCCCCGCCCGCGCCGTGGGCGAGGCGGTCCCACATGAAGCGGAACCGCGGCTGCCCGGGGGTCCCGAACAGGTACACGTACTCGTTGTCGACGGTGATGCGCCCGAAGTCCATGGCGACCGTCGTCCCCCGTGTCGGCGACGCCGACACGGCCGCCTCGGCGGCGACCGTGCCCACGTCGGAGACGGTGTTGATGAGCGTCGACTTACCGGTGGCGGGACCGCCCACCACGACGAGCTTGCCGACGGAGGCGGGCGTCTTCACCCGTCCCCGGCCGCACAACCGGTGCAGGGCAGCACCACGGCCGCTCACGCGGGAGGCCATCTCCGCACCTCAGGGGGTCGGCGCGGACTGGTGCGGGAGGAGCGTCGGCCGGGCGCCCGGGGTGAGGGCGGGGCCGACCTGGTTGATGAGCTTGGTCAGTTCGTGCCCGACCTGGCCCAGGTCACCGTCTCTGCTGATGAGCGCGACGAGGCAGGCGCCGCTGGACACCGACATGGTCGACAGGTAACCGCCGTCCATCTCGGTGAGGTTGGAGATCACCCGTCCGGCCTGGAGGGATTTGGAGGCGCTGTGCAGAAGACTGACCAGGCCGGAGGCGACCGCGGCGAGTCGGTCGGCGTCGTCCTCGCCGAGGGCGTTGTTGCGCGCGATGAGGAGGCCGTCGGCGGACACCGCGAGCGTGTGCGTCACGTCGGGCACGCGCGCGACGAAGTCGTTGAGCAGGAAATCCAGGTCAAGCTCGGTCACTGTCTGGCTCTCGATCGGTCGTTGTCATGGACATGGTCTTTTTGTCGGTTGACGTGCCCCGGGCGTAGGCGGCGAAGGTCGCCCCGACGGAGTCGGGGTCCCGGTAGTCGCTCTGCTGCGGGGTGGGCACCGTCGTCGCGCCCTGGTCGTCGGGCAGACCACCGGGCACCAGGTGCGCCATGGGCGCACGGCGGGGAAGTTCGGAGACCGACGGGGTGAGCAGCGCGCTGGCCGCCTGACTGATGTCGGTCCAGCCGTCCTCGGCGGGTTGCCGCTGCTGAGGGACGGGCGAGATCATGGGGAGCGCGACGGTCTCCTGGTCGGTGAGCGTCGTGGTTCCCGGCGTCCGCCCCTGGTCGGGGTCGGACGCGGTCACGGGTTCGGGGGTCTCCTCCGGCGCCGCTTCGGGGCGGTCGCGTTTCGGCAGTCCCCCGGAAGCGGGCTCGGGGTCGGCGGCGCGAACCGGCGGCTCGGGCGTCGCCGGTTTGTCGAACAGGCCGCCGCTCATCGGGGCCGTGTCCTCCGCCGCCGCCGAACGCGCGTTGAAGAAGCCCTGCGCGGGTGAGGCCGACGGGCTGTCGGCGTCGTCGCGGGTGACGGCCGGTGCCCCGAAGAGTCCTCCCGTGGACAGGATCCCGGTGGCCTCGGCGGGCGCGACCTCGGTGACCTCCGGCTCGGTCTCGGTGACCGGCTGGGGCCTGGGATGCGGGTGCGGGCTGGGGCGGCGGGTCGGCAGCGGGGGCCCGTCGATGCGCTGTGTCGGCGCGCCCAGGGGCGCGGAGTAGCCGTCGGCGCGTTCCTCGACGGCCGGTGCCGCGGGTTCCTCTTCGCGCCACGCGCTGAAGGCCCGCGTCGGCTCGGCGACGGGCTCCACGGCGGGGATCGGGACCTCGACGGTGTCGACGCTCGTCGGTTCGTTGCGCTCGCCGGGGCTTCCCGTCCCGGAGAACAGCAGCGTCGGGACGGGCGTCTCGTCGGTCTCGACCTCGGCGGTGGTCTCCGCCTCGTCGGGCACGTCGCGCTCGCTGCGCTGGAACAGCGGCGCCGGCGCCGAGGAGTCCTGCTGCTCGCGCGGCTGCTCCTTCGACAGCATCGACGCCGGCACGGTCACCTCGGCGATCGTGCCCTTCGGCTCGTTGGCGCGCAGCTCCACGGTGATGCCGTGGCGCAGCGCGATCGTGCCGACCACGGTCATGCCCATGCTGTGCAGGGCGTCGAGGTCCAGGCGCGGGTAGGCGAGGCGGCCGTTGAGCGTCTCGCGCTGGGGCGGGTCGATGCCGATGCCGTCGTCGCTGATCTGGATGATCGTGCGGTCGGCGAGGCCGCTGGCCGAGACCGTGACGTGCTGGGAGAAGCGGGTGGCGTTGTCGACGAGCTCGGCGAGCAGGATGACCATCTCGTCGACGAGTTTCGCCTTGACCGCCACGCCTTCGGCGAGGCCCGCGAAGTGGACGCGCGTGTAGTGCTCGACCTGGCCCTGCGCGGCCTTGAGGACGTCGGCGACGGGTTCGTCGCGGACACGGGCCTGCGCGGGCGAGGAACCACCGAGGACGAGGAGGCTGTTGTTGCGGCGGGACAGCAGCGTGACCATGTGGTCGAAGGCGAACAGCCGCTCCAGCCACTCCGGGTTCTCCTCGCGGCTCTCGGCCTCGTCGAGGGCCTTGGTGAGGCGGCCGGTGAGGGAGTTCCCGCGACGGGCGAGTTCGACGAACATGCGCGCGATGTGCAGTCGCAGCACGGCCTGTTCGGCGGCGACCCGCACGGCCTCGGTGTGCACGGCGTTGAACGCGCGGGCGACCTCGGCGAGTTCGTCGGAGCCCTTCGCGGGGAGCAGCGCGGTCTGGTCGGCGGCGAACTGGTCGGGGGTGCGGTCGCCGAGGGAGTCGCCGTCGTTGAGCTTGGCGACGGCGTCGGGGAGGTCGACGGCGGCGACGCGGTGGGCGGCGTCGCGCAGGCGGCGCAGGCCGCGCACGACCGGACGGCCGAGGCGCACGGCGAGCCACAGCGCGAGGGCGACGGTGACGAGCACGGCACCGGCCTGAAGCCCGGCCCAGAGGCGCTGGGCGTCGCGCAGTTCGGTGACCTCGTCGATGACGTCCTTGTCGACGAGGTCCTGGATGAGGTGGAGGTGCGCGAGGCGGGCGTTCATGGCCTGCGACCAGTACACCGGCTGCGTCACGAGGCGCTGGCCGGGTTTGGTGCGGGCGACGTCGTCTTCGGCGATCTGAGCCTGGACGGCCTCCATGCCCGACATGGACTGCTCGACCCAGCCGCGCCATTCGGCGGTGGCGAGGTCGTTGAACTCCCGCATGGCGGCGATGTAGCCGCTGTGGTCGGCGGTGATCTCCTGCTGGGCGGCGGGGAGGAGGCGGCCGCGGTCGAGGGCGCGCTGCACGGTGGTGCGTTCGGCACCGGCGTACTCGGCGGCGTTGGCGAGGGCCGCGGCGGCGCGGATCTGGTCGGCGACCTCGCCTTCGGCGCCGCCGACCTGCGCGATGGACTCGCGGAAGGTGACGAGGTCGCCGATGATGATCTGGTAGCGGAACGCCGTAGCCGAGGCGGCGACGGTACCGGCGACGACCTGCTCGCGCAGCGTGGGCAGCTGGTCGAGCTGACGTTCGACGCGGTCGAGGAGAGCGGTGATGTCGGCGGGCGTCTCGGTCACCGTGGCACGTTCGCCGAGGTAGGACGTGGCGGCCTCGTCGGTCATCTTGGTGTCGGCGAGGAAGATGTCACCGGCGCTGGCCTGTGAGCCCAGGAGGGCCTCGACGGCCGAGGAGCGCTCCGCCTGCAACAGGTGCGACAGGTTCCCGACCGACGAGCTCAGCACGACCAGCGAGCGCAGGCGCCCGGCCTCGATGGCGTCGCCGGCGGTGGTGGCCACGGCCAGTGCGGCGAACGCGATGGCGGTGATGAGTGGGACGGTGACGAGAACGCCGACCTTCCGCGTGATCTTCAGCGGTTCCTCCTACGAAGCTTTGATCACCGACGCCCCCGACCGCGTGCGAAAATCACGCGCTCTTCAGGGTCGCCTCTGGTGCACGTACGCGACATGACATGGGGCTGTCATTTCCGGGCGGGCGCCTGCCTTCTGGGGGTGGAACGCAACTGCGGGCACGGTCGTCGCGTGTAAGCTGCCCGGTTCATCGCGCGCCCGTCCGAGGCAGCGCTCCGGCGGTGAACTCGTCGATGGCGGCGCGAACGTCGAAGGCGGTGGCGCTGTTCTTGAAGCGCGGCACCGAGAGCCGGCTGCGGATCGCGCCGAGTCGCGAGGTGAGACGGGCGGTGCGGCGGGCGGGGTCGAGGTCGAGGGCGGGGTTGAGGGCGCCGGGTACGGCGTCGAGTTCGCCCTGGAGGACGCGGGCGGCGGCCAGGTCCATGCCGGCGCCGTAGCGGATCCCGAAGCGGCGCTGGCCTTCCGGGGTGCGTTCGTAGAGGTCGATGGCCTGCTGGGCGCCACGGGCGGCGGCGTCGCCGTCGCCGAGGGCGAGGTGGACCGCGGCGGTGCACATCGCCAGGCGGGCGGGGGTGAAGCCGAACTCGCCGCCGAGTTCCTGGGCGAGGAGGTCGGTGCCGACGGCGGCGTTGGCGGCATGGACGGCGCCGACGGCTTCGCGTCCGGAACCGATGAGGGCGTAGGCGCGGGCGGCGATGCCGTGCAGGCGGCGGGCGGTGTCGCCGGTGGCGTGGCGCAGTCCGGCGTCGACGTGGTCGAGGGCCTCTCGCGGACGCCTGCCCCAGAAGGCGATGGTGGCGCGGGTGCCGCGGACCCAGGACTTGAGGCCGTCGTGGTCGGCGAGTTCGGCGTAGGTCCAGGCGGCGCGGGCGTGGTCGTCGGCGGCGTCGGCGTGCCCGAGGTCGAAGCTGGTGGTGGCGGCGAGGCCGCAGACCTGGCCGCTGACGGCGAGGAGTTCGGCGACGTGGCGGGGGCGGCGGGTGGTGGCGAGGGCGCGGTAGGCGAGGTCGCGGGTGCGCAGGAGGCGCGGGAGGAGGAGCACGGGGGCGAGGTGGGCGTAGTCGCGGGCGTGGCGGCGGACCTCGGCGCGGAGCTGCTCGATGAGGGTGGCGGGGATCTCGGCGGTGGCGAAGGAGAGGGCGTGGTCGCGGGAGGCGTCACCGGCGGCCTGTTCGGCGACGGGCGGTGAGGACGGCGGCTCGGGTTCGCCGGCGATGTCGCCGGGCGGGCCGAGGAGGACGTCGACGGGGAGGCCGAAGAGGCCGCGCATCGCCTCGGCGGTCATCGGGCGCGTACTGGTCGACTCGGCGGCGAGGTAGCGGTCGAACTGGCGCAGGCCGAGGGTGAAACCGTGGAGGCCGAGTTCCCTGGCCTTGCGGTGCAGGAGCTGTAGTGCCCGTTCTCTCCCCCAGGACCGGGCCCGCAGCTCCGCTTCGAGGCGTGTCCGCGGCGTCGTCGGATGATTCGACACGGGGGCCTTTGTCCAATCTGGAGCGAGTTGCGCGTGTCGCCAGATGGTAGCCGGTTGTGCCGTCGCACCGGATCTCCGGTCGCCGCATTACTTACCCGGTAAGGGTAAGGAGTCTTGACGCTTTGGCGGCGTACGGTTCGCCCGCCGCCGCCGGAGCGACTCCGTTTCGGTGCGCCGAGCCTCAACCGAGGAGCGCGTACACGGTGGACGCCTGCGCGACCTGGGTACTCGTGTCGGCGAGGGTCACGTCGATGTCGACGAACGCCATGCTGCGGCCCAGTTTCCCGATGCGGGCGGTGAAGAGGCTGTCGGCGTCGACGACGGGACGGCGGAAGGTCACCGACTGCTGCACGGTCGTCATGGGCCGGTAGCCGCCGGACGCGGCCGAGACGGCGATGACGGTCGCGGTGTCGGCGGCGGCCATGATGGCCTGGCCCGACAGCGCGCCGCCTTCCCTTGCCAGCTTTGCCGACCAGGGCAGTCGCAGGACCGCGCGGGTGCTGTCGACGGCGGCGACGGTGAGGCCGAGATCGAGCACCCAGGGGGCGAAGTTGCCGGCCAGGATCGCGCCGGCCTCGTCAACGGTGAGGGTCATGGGGACATCATGGCCGACCGTCCACGGTGGACGGGATTGCGACACTCCGCTTACGCCACCGCGATCGCGGCCTCGGCGTCGTAGCGGACCCGCGCCTCGGCGATCTCGGCGCCGTGCCGTTCGGCCCAGGTCGTGAGCATGACCAGCGAGGCGTAGAGTTCGCGCGCCATGGGCGTCGTCTCGTACTCGACCTTGGGCGGCACGGTCGGGTAGACGACGCGGGTGAGCAGGCCGTCGCGTTCCAGGTTGCGCAGGTTCAAGGTGAGCATCCGGCGGCTGATGCCCTCGACGCGGCGCTCCAGTTCGGTGAAGCGCACCGGGCCGTTGCTCGCCTCGACGATGATGCTGATGCTCCACTTGCCGCCGACGCGGTCGAGCACCTCGCGGACGGTGCACGCCTCGGGCTGCTGCTTGCCGGCGGCGCTTCGGCACATGTCCGGGGTCTCGGGGTCCATCGGCCCATGGTCACACATGGTGGCCGCTGGAACAAACAGTCGCCTCAGGAGTCACCGTGCGCCCGGGCCTCCCCGTCGGCGTCCTCCTCGGCCCGACAGCCGGTCCCGCCCAGCACGCCCCCGTCGAGGACGATCGTGTGGTAACTCTCGATGCAGGCCAGGACCGCCGCACGCGGGCCGTTCCGCCAGGTCTCGCCGCCGTAGAAGGCGTCCTCCAGCGCGTCGCGCTCCTCGACGGAGGCGAAGGCGCGGATCAGGTAGGCCTCCTCGTGCCCGTTTTCGGCCACAAGGGACAGTC
Source organism: Phytomonospora endophytica (assembly GCF_014202425.1). GTDB lineage: Bacteria > Actinomycetota > Actinomycetes > Mycobacteriales > Micromonosporaceae > Phytomonospora > Phytomonospora endophytica. The sequence continues at coordinate 31,412 of NZ_JACHGT010000012.1, forward strand.
CACTGTCGACGACCCGGATGCCCGCGTCGGCCAGCAGCGGCCGCGCCTCCTCGGCCATGAGGCGGGCGAACTCCGGTCCGGTACCGGGCTTGAGGCGGTAGGTGCGGATTTCGACGATCATGTGCGCTCCTGGGTTGCGTTGAGGTGAACGCCGGTAACCTGACCGGATGAGTGGATCCACCGACCCCGACCGCACCGCCCGCGCCCTCGCCGCCGCCGTCGGGGCGGGCCGCGACCTGGGGCTGGACGTCGCCGAGCCGGTCGTGCTGCACGACATCTTCTCCGTCGTGGTCCACCTGGCGCCATCCCCCGTCGTGGTCCGCGTCCCCACCGTCCTTCCACGCGGCACGACACCGGAAGGTCAAGCGCTGCAACAGAAGCGCGAACTCGACGTGCTCGCCTGGCTGCGCGCGAAAGGGCACCCCGTCGCCGGCCCCAGCCCACTCGTCCCGGCCGAACCGGTGGCCCACGACGGCTTCTCGATGACCTTCTGGGAATGGGTCGACCACCGCCCGCCCGCCGAACAGGACTGGAACGCCCACGCCGACCGCGTCGCCGATCTCCACCTGGCCATGCGCGACTACCCCGGCGAACTCGGTTTCCTCACCTTCCTCGGCGACGTCCCGGCCGGCTTCGACTTCCTCCGCGACCACCCCGAGCTCCTCCACCCCGACGACCTGGCCCGCGCTCTCGACGAATGGGACGAGCTCGCGCCGATCCTCACCCCCGAGGGCTTCGCCGCGGAGTTCCCCCACGTCCCGATCCAGCCCGTCCACGGCGACGCCCCCAGCTACAACGCCATGGAGACACCGGAAGGCGTCGTCGACGCCGACTTCGAACTGGTCTGCCGCGGCCCCATCGAACTCGACCTCGCCCACCTGTCTCCCGAAGCCGTCGCCGCCTACACCACCCGCGCGGCAGAACTGGGGATGCGGGCACCCGACGAGCGCGTGCTCACCGCGATGAACTCCGCGCGGATGCTGCTGCTCATTTCCGTGCTGTCGCTGGTGCCGCGACTGCCGATTCTCGCCGACGGCCTCAAGGACTTCATCGAACAGTGGCGGGCGCGGGGTTAGCCCGCGGCCGGTCCCGGTGTCTCCACGGCCGGCGTATCGGGAACGGGTTCGGTCACCGAGTCGATGAACGAACCCCGGCCCCGTCCGCGCTCGGGACCGACCGGTCGCGTCAGTGCGACCCGCAGTTCCCCTGCCACGTCGGGCGCACGTCGCGAAGCAGCCCGGCGGCGACCGAGCCGCGCCCGTGGGCCACGAACGCCTCGACCCGAAGGCCGGCGGCGGCATGCCGTACGAGCCGGCGCACCCGTGGCAGGTGACCGAGCCCGCGCGCAGGTCGGCCGTGATCGCCGGTGTTCCCATCGCTTTCGGGAGCCGGATGGCGCGCTGCTGTCTTGACCTCGACGAGCGCGGTCCAGCGCCGTCCGGACGAAACCGCAGGTGGGGGCCGTCCGCTCGGGCATACCCTCAGGGATGAACCGACACCGAGGAGCCCACCATGATCACCGGCGCCCACGTCATCGTCCACAGCACCGACGCCGAGGCCGATCGCGCGTTCCTGCGCGACGTCCTGCGCTTCCCGCACGTCGACGCCGGGGGCGGGTGGCTGATCTTCGCCCTGCCGCCGGGCGAGGTGGCGGTGCATCCGGCGGAGGGCGCCTCGCACGAGCTCTTCCTCATGTGCGACGACGTGGAGGCGACCGTCACCGACCTCACCGCCAAGGGCGTCGCCTTCACCGGACCGGTCACCGACCAGGGGTGGGGCCTCCTCACCGGCATCCGGCTGCCCGGGGGCGGCGAGGTCGGGCTGTACCAACCGCGGCATCCGGTCCCCCACAACGATCCCGGCCGCGGCGCCGGGCCCTGGCACTAGCCCGTCGGCTCCAGCAGGCCCTCCAGCCCCTCGGCCGCCATCAGCGGGGTGAACGCGACGACTTCGTGCGCGGCCACGCCGTTGACGACGTAGGGATCGGTGGCCAGCAGTCCTTCGAGCGCGTCGGCGGGCATGTCCGGCGCGAGGTAGACGCCGCCGGTCAGGGGAACCCGTCTTCCCGCGAGGAGCAGCAGCCGCCGGCCGAGGAGTTCGCGCAGCCAGTCACCGTGCGCGGGACGCCAGGCGTCGACCTCGCCGAGGGGCGCCGTGTAGGTCACCTTCACCAGGAACATGCCCGCACCGTAGCCGGTCGGCGCCCAAGTGCGGGGCGGCGCCGACGGGGAACAACCCACGCACTGGCCATGGTGGACGGTACATAGTGGATGGGACACTTTCCGGCCATGATGGGCCGATGACCGCTTGGACCGCTCCACCGGTAGTCCGCGTTGACGAGCCCTTCGTCGGTGGGGAACGCGCGATGCTCGACGGCTTCCTCGACTGGCAGCGCGCCTCACTACTGCTCAAGTGCACGGGCCTGACGGGCCGGCGGCTCGCCGAGAAGGCCTGTCCGCCTTCGGATCTGTCACTACTGGGGCTCGTGCGGCATGTGACCGACGTCGAGCGGACCTGGTTCGTGCGCCGCTTCGGTGGCCGGGAGTGCCCGAGCGTGTACTGGCGGGAGGAGCACCCTTCCGCCGCCTTCGACGAGGCCGACCCGGCGCACGCCGAAGCCGAGCTCGCGCGGCTGTCGGCCGAGCAGGACTCGGCGCGCGAGGCGGTCCGCGGGCTGTCGCTCGACGCGGTCTTCGTCAGCGACACATGGGGCGAGATGTCGCTGCGATGGTGCTACAGCCACATGATCGCCGAGTACGCCAGGCACTGCGGCCACGCCGACCTGCTCCGGCAACGCATCGACGGCACGACCGGCGCCTGAAAGACCGGGATCCACCGCCCCACAGCGGATCCCGGTCGCATCAGCTCGCCGCCGGCACGTACGCCGCGGTCCGGCAGATCACCATCAGCGCCTCGAAACCCGCCGACAGCCGCGCCGCCTTGAGCGTGTACTCGGCGTCACGTTCGGGGTAGTACGCCGAGTTCACACCGCGGAACTCGACGGGCGAGTCGAGCCAGACCGCGACCGGGCCGGACGCGGGGGAACGCAGGTCGACGAGGTAGTTCGGGCGCGTGGCGCGGCTCAGGATCTCGTCGGTGGTGCCCTCGCGGGGTGCGGGGATCGCGTACGGGCGCGGGGATCCCGTTTCCCAGCCGACGTAGAGCTCGCCGTGGTCGAAGACGACGCCGATCGAGACGTAGCCGCGGCCGTGCCGGGCGCGCAGGTGCGCGCCGGTGCCCGCGTGGCTCACCGTCGGGCGCGGCGGGATCGTATAGGTGACCTCGGGGAAGGTCGCCGTGTGGACGTTCGCTCCCCAGTAGACGGCTTTGCCGCCGGTCAGGCCGAGCCACCGGTCGATCGAGTCGGCCATGAACGTGTCACGCATGGCCCGGTCGCCCGTGGAGTAGTACTCGTAGAAGCCCTGGACGACGCGCGCGTGCTGGCGTGCGACGTGGCCGTCCACAGTGGATTGTTCGGGGAGGGCCATGACGAGGTCGTGGGCCGCGCGGGCGTGTGCGAGGACGGCCGCCTTCTCCTCGGCGGGCAGCTCCAGGAACCATTTGACCTGGCCGCTGCCCACACCGTGCATCCCGGCCGGCCCGAGGTGACTCTCCAGCTCCGCCAGGGAATCCGGCGCGACTTCGGTGACGTACGCGGTCAGCTCGTCGAAGTTCAGCTGCCGCAACTGGACCAGGTCGGTGCCGAGGAAGCGCACGCGCTCGTCGTCGGGCAGGTGGCGGTTGAAGGCGCGCAGCCAGACCAGCAGCGACGCCATCGACTCGCTGGCCCACGGGGCACCGGCCTCGGCGGCGATCGCGCGGGCGTCTCCGGGGCCGCCGGCGATGTAGGCGTCCATCACCCGGCCGTTGCCGAAGGTCTCCTCGAAGGCGATGGTGCGGAAACCCATGCGCTCCACCAGGAAGCGCAGGGCCCGGTGCCGCAGGGTGAAGAGTTCGCGGCCGCCGTGCGAGGGCTCGCCGAGCCCCACGATCGTCGCGGCGCCGACGATCCCGCGCAGCGCGCGCAGGTCGTCGAGTTCACCCCCGGCGTCGAGACGGGACAAGGGGACGGCATGGCGGTCGAGCCAGGCGGCGATGGGATCGCGCCCGGAGGCGGAGGCGGCGGACGGGATGAGGGCGGCGCCGCTCGCGGCGGCCACGGCGGCGGCGAGCCCGAGCAGGTGTCGGCGGTCGAGACGTGGGTCGGACATGGTGACTCCTAGGCGTTTCGTGAGCGGCGGACGAGGAAGGGCACGGCCAGCAGGATCCACAGGAAGCTGCCGTAGCGGCCGAGCGGAATGGCGGCGCTGGCGTAGAAGACGGCGATCGAGACGACCGACAGGGAGGCCATGGCGCCGAGGACGGCTCCGGCGACGCCGAGCCAGCCCGGGAGCAGGCCCGCCCGGCGGGCGCCGAGGCCGAGTCCGATGAGCAGCGGCGCGAACCAGAGCGCGTGCCCGGGCCCGCCGGTGAGGAAGCCGAGCCACTGGAGGGCCGGAAGCAGGCTCTCCTCGGCGATCACGGCGTCCTGTGCCATGACGGCCGTGACGGCGGCCGAGACGGTGGTCGTCGCGGCGGCGAGCACGCCGCCGGCGACGGCGAGCTGCCGGAAGGGAGCGGTCAGCCGGCTGGCGGTGAGGACGACGAAGAAGAGTAAGGCGAGAACGGACGCGGTCTGGAGGGTGGCCTGGAGTTTGAGGGCACCGCCGTTGCCGCGGAGGTACTCGGCGATCTCGGCGCCGGTCCCTTCGCCGGGCAGCGGTCCCGTGCCGGAGGTGAGGTAGGTGCTCGCGGTGAACAGCGCGACGACCGCGACTCCCGCGAGGGCGCCGTAGCGCTGGAACTTGGTGTCGGTCATGCCCGGAATGCTTCCGGCGCAGGCAGGTGTCGGCGTACAGCCGCGAGCTGCTCTCGTTCTACCGCAACGGGCGTAGGCGCCGCCGTCCAGAAGGGCCGGTCGACGCCCGGTGCGGCATGATCGCCGCTCTTGCGGTGCTCCAGGGGATCCGGCGAGGGCGATGCCGTACTCCGCCGGGGTTGGGGAGGCCGCCCGGCGGAGTAGACGGGGGTCGGGGGGAACCCCGAGGTGTCGCCCGTAGGCGAGCCCGGCGCCCCCGCCAACCACCCGGCGGCTACGTCGTCAGCACGATCTTCCCCACCTGTCCGCCACGCTCGACGTATCGGTGGGCCTCGACGACCTCGCCGAGCGGGAACGTCCGGTCGACGACCGGGCGGAACGCGCCTGCGCGCAGGCCGCTGGTGACGTAGGCGGCGGCGCGGCGGAGGCGCTCGGGGTCCCTTGTGGTCTCCAGGACGGTGTAGGTGCGCATGTTGAGCGCCGGCATCCCCAGGGTGAAGCCGGGGTATGGCGTCGGTTCGCCGCTGAGGGCGCCGTAGAGAAGGTGCGTGCCGCCGGGGGCGACGGCGCGGGCGAGATCCTCGACGCCGGGGCCGGCGACGGCGTCGAAGACGAACTCGGCGCCGCGACCGCCGGTCAGGGCGCGGATCCGCGCGGCGACGTCCTCCTCGTCGGCGACGATGACCTCGGCGGCGCCTTCGGCGAGCAGGCGCTCCTTCTTCGCGCTGTTACGGGTTATCGCGATCGGCGTGGCGCCGGCGCGGTTGATCGTCTGGATCGCGGCCAGGCCGACGCCGCTGGAGGCGGCGTTGAGCGCCACGACGTCGCCGGGTCGCAGTCCGCCGACCTCGACGAGCGCCCCATACGCGGTCAGGTAGGGCATCCAGACGGCCGCGCCGGTCACGGCGTCCATGCCCGCGGGTCGGTGCAGCAACGCCCAGGCGGGGACGATCGCCGCCTCGCCGTAGACCCCGTACCGGTTCTGGGAGAAGCCGGGAACACTGCTCACCGCGTCGCCGACGGCGAAGCCCTCGACGTCGGCTCCGACGGCCTCGACGACGCCCGCCGACTCCGTGCCGAGCCGCGCGGGGAAGCTCTCGACCTGCTCGATGTACACGCCCGCACGGAAAAGCGCCTCGGCCCGGTTCACACCGATCGCCTCGACCCGCAGCCGCACCTCGCCCGGCCCGGGCTCGCCCACGTCGAGGTCTTCGAGTCGCATGACCTCGGGACCGCCGAGCTCGCCGAAGCGCACCACTGCCACCATCACGCCTCCTTAGTACGACCACCATCGAACTTCGATGACCGTCGTACTATAGGCACATGGACGACGGCCGCACACCCCCGCACCCCGACATCGCGCAGATCCCGCTGCAGCTGGTGCTGGAGGCGCTCGTCGACCCCGTTCGCCGCAGGATCGTCGCCGAGCTGGCCGCGTCCGATGTGGACATCAGGTGCGGTGGCTTCGGCATCACGGTGAGCAAGTCCACGGCGACGCACCACTTCAAGGTGCTGCGCGAGGCCGGGCTGATCCGGCAGTACTACGTCGGCACCGCGCGGATGAACGCGCTGCGGACCGACGACGTCGAGTCGGCCTTCCCGGGACTGCTGGACCTGGTGGCGAAAGGCTAGGGTTCGCGCGTGACAGCCACCCCGACGATCGTCAACGCCTGCCTGCGCGACGGCCGCGGCGGCAGCCCGACCGCGGTCCTCCGCGAGACGCCGATGACCGACGCCGAACGGCGCCGCATCCCGGTCACCGCGAAGGCCTCCCATGCCGTGTTCGTGGCCGACGACGGCACCGTGCGCTTCTTCACCGCCGAAGGCGAGCTCCCGGCCTGCGGACACGGCACCGTCGCCGCGCTGGCGTGGCTCGGTGACTTCGACGGCACTCTGCGGACCCGCGACCGCGAGTTCGCCGCCCGCGCGATCCGGCGCGGCGAGCACGTCGAGACGGCCTTCGACGCCGGACGCGTCGACCTGCGCGAACCGGCCGACGGTGAGCTCGACGTGGTCGCGGCCCTCGGCGGCGAGGCGACGCAGGGCGCCCGGGTCGCCTCGATCGGCCGACCGCGTCTGCTCGTACCGGTCGGGTCCCGCGAGGAACTGGCCGCGCTCACACCCGACCTCGACCGTCTCCGCGATGCCTGTGACCGCAACGGTCTCCTCGGCTGCTACGTGTACTCGCCACCGGTGGAAGGCCGGGCCGCCGCGCGCATGTTCGCGCCCTCCATCGGCGTCCCCGAGGACATCGCCAACGCCAACAGCACCGCCTGCCTCGCCGCCCACCTCGGCACGGCCGTCGCCGTCGACATGGGCGACTCCCTCGGCAGCCCCGCCACGATCACCGCCCGGCCCGTCGGCGGGCGGGTCGAACTCGGTGGCGGCGCACGGATCTGAGGATCGGCGACGGGACAGCGTGATCGCGCGGCGAGCGGTATCGTCCGACGCCCGACCAGATCCCCGTGAGGTCTTGTGAACCAGCCGGAAACGACCCTCGCCGAGCTCCAGCGGCACGTCGAGACCTTCGAGGCCGAACGCGGCTTCGACCGCAAGGGCGTCATCGAGCAGTGCCTCCTCCTGGCCGAGGAGGTCGGCGAGCTGTTCAAGGCCGTACGGCGGCGGGAGCGGCTCGCCGTCGACCCGGAATCGGCCATCGGCGGCGTCGACGAGGAACTCGCCGACGTGCTGCTCATGCTCGCCGCCGTCGCCAACCGACTCGACGTCGACCTCTCCACCGCCCTGCGCGCCAAAGCGGCCGTCAACAGTGGACGCACCTGGCGCTGAGCACGCCCCCACAACGACAGAACCCCCGGGTCTCCCCGGGGGTTCTGCCGCCTGACCTCATTCAGGCTTCACGGACCAGTGTCCTATGTGGACTATCCCACATCCGGGCAACGGCCCCGGCGCGACACCGCCGCCGTGGCGGCGGTGTCGCCACCGACCGCTAGGCCGGCTCGATCTTCCCGGTTAGAAGACCCAGCACGACGAAGTTGTCGGCGTACATCGCGTTCTGGACGGTCGGGTCGGTGTCGGCCGGGAAGGCCTTGACCCGCTCGCCCTCCTTGGCCGGGTTGTTGCCCAGCCGCTCGAAGAGAGGCACCATCGGCAGCAGCTCGTTGAACACGAGCGCGGCCTTGGTGACGTTGGCCTTCTGCGCGGCCTCGTCGAGACCCGAACCGGCGTCGTTGACGACCGCGGTCAGGTCGACGTCGCCGTAGATCTCCGACTTGGTCTTCAGCTCGAAAGCCATGCCCTTACCGCCCTGGTTCTTGGCGATCGGGATGTTGTGCGTGAACAGGTCGGCCACGAACGAGAAGTGCGGGTGCGGGTGCGCCGAGGCGCCCCACTGCTGGATGGCCAGCTGGAACTCGCCCTTGTCGATGTCGACCGGCGCCTGCGTGTAGGTCACACCGCGCGGGGTCACCTTGATGCCGAAGGTGGACAGCTGCTCGGCCGCGTTCGTCCCGGCCGCCGACCAGTCGGCGAACTCCGAGGGGAACTGGATCTCGTACTCGGCCGCCTTGCCTTCCTTCGTCTTCCAGGTGTCGCCGTCCTTCGTCCAGCCCGCCTCCGTGAGGAGGGTGGTGGCCTGGGTGGTGTCGAAGGCGTACTTGTTCAGCTTGCCCTTGTCCTCCGGGGTCAGCCACTGGTCGAGGCTGCCGTCGGACATGCCGGCCATGAACTCCACGCCCTTGCCCGAGTCACCGAGCGCGACCTTGCCGTTCATGGCGCGGTCGATGGCGTGCGCGAAGGCGCGGCGGACCTTGACGTCCTTGAACTCCGGGAACTTGTCCAGGTTGAACAGCAGCGCCGGGCCCGAGTAGTTCGGCGGGCGGATGATCCGGTAGCCGGCCGCCTTGAACGCCGCCTCCGACGCGACGGGGAAGCCGTGGGTGGCGTAGTCGACGGTGCCGTCGGACACGAGCGGCGTGATGTCGGGGGTCTCACCGTTGTACAGGACGACCTTGTCGAACTTGACCTTGTCGGCACCGAACCCGTTGGGGTTCTTGACGAGCGTGATCTGGGAGTCCGAGATCGTGCCGTAGTCGATGTCGTACGGCCCGGAGACGGTGTACTTCTCGGGACGGAACTCCTGGAACGACTTGCCCAGCTCGACGCCGTCGGGGTCGTCCATCGTCTTCTTGCCGTCGATGAGCGCCTTGGCCTTGTCGGCCCACTCACCGAAGACCGCGGTCGACACGATGTTGCTGCGCAGCAGGTACCGCTCGACGACCGTGGACGGCTTGTTCATCGTGATGGTGAAGGTGTTGGCGTCGGGCGCCTCGATCTTCTCCACGAAGTTCCACAGCGGCGAGCGCTGGATCCACTGCACGTGGAAGGTCGTCAGGTAGTCCGCGGAGCTGATCTCCGTGCCGTCGCTCCACTTCAGCCCGGAGCGGATCTTCACCGTGTAGGTGTTGGCCGCCGCGTCCGAGCTGTGCGACTCGGCGAGGAGGTACTCCCACTTCTTCTCGGTCCAGTAGTAGTAGGCCGAGGGAAGCGCGAGCAGGTCACCGTACGGGCCGTCGGTGAGGATCCGGACGGGCACACCGGCGAAGGGCGTTCCGGCGTTGTTGAAGTGGCCCTCGGGCGAGACCTTGAAGGGCCACGCGCCGTGGAACTCACCGTTGCCGCTGCCGCCGCCCTCGGGCTCGGCGGGCGAGCAGGCGGCGAGCGCCGAGACACCGGCCGCGCCGACGGCGCCGACGCCCGCCAGCTGAAACAACCGCCGTCGCGACAGGTCGAAATCTTGGGTGGTCACTGGTCCTCCTTGTGAGGCGTTTGCCGTCTGTTGCGACGGATTAGAACGATCGCGATCGTGCCGAGCACGAGCCCGAGTCCGAGCGTGACGAACGTGATCACCTGCTCGGCCGTACCCGCTTGGACGAGCAGGAGCATCAGCAGGGAACCGGCGACGAGGAAGGCCGCCAGATTGATCACCGCCCGGGCGAACAGCGAGGTCACTCGCCGTTCCCACCGGTCCGGGGAGCGGGCACGTGCAGGGGTGAGGCACGTCCGACCACGTGGCAGGAGACCTTGCGGTCGGCGCTGACGGCTTCCAGTTCGGGCCGCAGCACATCGCAGGTGTCGGCTTCGTGAAGCGGGCACCGGGGGTGGAAGGAGCAGCCGGTCGGCAGGTCGGCGAGGCTCGGAATCTCCGAGCTGCGCAGTCCGCCGCCGGCCTTCTTGGTCCGGGTCAGGTCGGGATCGGGTTCCGGAACCGCGTCCAGCAGGGCTTTGGTGTACGGATGCTGGGGGTCGTTGATGACCTGCGGTGTGGGACCGAACTCGACGACGCGGCCCAGGTACATGACGGCGATCCGGCCGTGCCAGCCGAAGTACTTCGCGATCGCCAGGTCGTGGGTGATGAACAGGAAGCCCACGCCCAGGTCGTCGCGGAGTTTGCCGAGCATGTTGAGCATCCCGATGCGGATCGACACGTCCAGCATGGACGTCGACTCGTCGGCGATGATCAGTTTGGGATTCAGGGACAGCGCCCGCGCCACCGCCACCCGCTGGCGCTGGCCACCGGACAGCTGGTGCGGGAACTTGGGCAGGTAGGACTCGGCGGGAGTCAGGTCCACCTGCTCAAGGAGCTTGGCGGACTGGTCCCAGCCGTCTTTGCGGCCCTTCGCCATACCGTGCTTGCGCAGCGGTGTGACGAGGGTGCGATGGATGTCGCGGATCGGGTTGAGCGACGCGTAGGGGTCCTGGTGTACATATTGGACGGACTTGCGGTAGGCCGCGAACTCCTGCTTCGACATCGACCAGATGTCGCGGCCCTCGTACTCGACCGTGCCGCCGCTGGGACGTGCCAGACCGGCGGCCATGCGGGCGGTGGTGGTCTTCCCGCAACCGGACTCGCCGACGAGGCACAGCACCTCGCCGGGCCCGACGGACAGGTCGACGTCGTCGACGGCCTTCAGGGAGCCCTTCTTGGACTTGAAGGTCTGCGAGACGCCGCGCAGGGTGATCAGGGGCGCGGGACGGTCCTTGCCCGGCTCCGGGTCCTCGTGCACCACGGTGTCGGTCATTTCGATCTCAGACACGCTCCACCACCTTGCGCTCGTAAGTGACGTCCTCCCAGCGGAGGCAGGCCGCCGCGTGGGTGGTCCCGGCCGACCGCTCGGTGATCGCGTCCAGCTCGGGATCCCGTTCGGTGCAACGGTCCTCGGCGAACTCGCAGCGCGGCGCGAAGGAGCAGCCGCTCGGCAGGTTCGACAGACTCGGTGGCGCACCGGGGATCGAGGCCAGTTCCGGCAGGTCGCCGACGACCGGCGGCACGGCCTTGATCAGGCCGACCGTGTAGGGATGCCGCGGCCCGTAGAAGATGTCGCGCGCGGTGCCGGCCTCGATGATCTTTCCGGCGTACATGGTGGCCACGCGGTCGGCGAGCTCGGCGGCGATCGCCAGGTCGTGCGAGATGAAGACCATGGCGAACTTGCGTTCGGCCCGCAGCTCGTGCAGCACGTCGACGATCGCGCGCTGGGTGAGGATGTCCAGCGCCGTGGTCGGCTCGTCGAGGATCAGCAGCTTCGGGTCGAGCAGCAGGCTCATCGCGATGAGCACGCGCTGCCGCATCCCGCCGGACAGTTCGTGCGGGTAGCTCGGCAGGACCCGGTTGGGTTCGAGGCGAACCGATCGCAGCAGTTCGGCGCTGCGCTCCCAGATCTCCTTCTTGGAGGGCTTGCGCCCGCCGTCGGGGTGGGCGCGGATGGTGTCGCCCATCTGGTCGATGATCCGCAGCACCGGGTTGAAGGAGTTCATCGCGCCCTGGAACACCATGGCCGCGTCGCGCCAGCGCCACTTGCGCAGCTCCTGCTTGCGCAGGGCGAGAACGTCCACACTGGACCCGTCGCGGCCGTTGAAGGTGATGCTGCCCTTCGGGACGCTGCCCAGCTTCGGCAGCAGCCGCAACAGGCCGAGGCCCAGGGTCGTCTTGCCGCAACCCGATTCCCCGACCAGGGCGAGGGACTGGTTGGGGTAGAGGTCGAAGTCGACGCCGCGGACCGCCTCGACGGTCTTGCCGTCGCCGGTCTTGTAGGCCACGTGCAGGTCACGGACGGACAGGATCGGGCCGTCGGTCTTCGGCGGATCAGTGGTCGGCAACGGTCACACCCTTCTCTACTTGTCCCGCAACCGCGGATTGAGGATCTCCTCCAGCGAGCGGGTCAGCATGATCAGGCCGAGCTGGAGGAGGGCGATCATCGCGATGGGCGCGAGGATGTACGGCATCGCCGCGGGGAGGAACATCGCGCCGCCGATCCAGGCGTTGTTGATCATGATTCCCCAGTTGGCGCCCGCCAGCGGCGCGAGGCCGAGGACGTAGAGGCCGACGAGGGCGTAGATCGCGTTGGTGACGGCGATGATGAAGTTGATGAGGATGTAGCTGGCCATGTTCGGCACGATCTCGCCGAACACCACGCGGGTGGTGCCGAGGTCGAGGAGTTTGGCGGCCTCGACGAACTCGCGCTCCTTGAGCGACAGGGCCTGCGCGCGGATCGAGCGCATCAGGACCGGCCAGGTCAGGCAGCCGATGATCAGCGCGAGGTAGATCGGGCTGTCGAGGCTGAAGAAGGCGCCCAGCACGGCCAGCAGGACGATCTGCGGGACCGTCATGACGATGTCGGTCAGCTGCAGCATGAAGCTGTCGAAGCGGCCGCGGATGTAGGCGGCGAGGGAGCCGACGACCACGGCGATGACGGTGGTGATCGCCGCGGCGAGGAAGCCGACGAAGACGACCGTCTGTCCACCCAGGACAATCTGCTTGAGGGTGTCCTTGCCGGCCATGTCGGTGCCGAGCCAGTGCCCGGCGCGCGGGGGTCCCCAGATCGCGTCGAGGTCGGTCGGCATCTTGCTGTCGATGAAGATCGGCGCCAGGGCCGACATGCCGACGATCAGCGTGACGATGATGAACCCGGCGAAGCCGGTCTTGCTGCGGGTCAGCTCGCGGAAGAAGCCGCGGAGGGCGCCCCTGTTGCCGGCCTCGACGGTCGGGGCGGCGGAGACTTGTGCCACCTCAGGCCTCCTTTTCCTCGGTGCGGATCCGCGGGTCGAGCACGCTGTAGGCCAGGTCGGACAACAGGTTCGCGGTCACGACGGTGATCGTCACGATGAGCAGCACGCCCTGGATGACCGGATAGTCACGGGCCTGCACCGAGTCGAAGAGCGTGATGCCGATGCCCTCGTAGCGGAAGACCTTCTCCACGAAGATCGCGCCGCCGACGACGAAGCCGGCCTGGGTGGCGATCTGCGCGACGAGCGGCAGGACGGCGTTGCGGCCGACATAGGAGGTGCGGATGCGCCCGTCGGTCAGGCCGCGCGCTCGGGCGACCATGACGTAGTCCTCGCCCAGGATCTGCGTCGTCGACGACTTCATCACCAGTGCCCAGGTCCCGACCGTGGTGAGCACGTAGGTCAGGATCGGCAGGCTCGCGTGATAGAAGGCGTCCTGCAGGAAGCGCAGGGAGAACTCCGGTTCGATGCCCGGGGACAGTTTCCCGCGGATCTGGCCGTAGTTGATGATCCCCATCTGCACGGCGCCGAACACGACGATCATCAGCGCGAGCAGGTAGTTGGGGATGGCGTGCAGGGTCGACCCGATCGTGGAGATCGTGTGGTCGAGGATCCCGCCGCGCCGGTAGGCCATGGCCATGCCCATGAGCAGACCGAGGCTGACCGAGATGATCAGCGCGATGCCGACACTGAACAGCGTCCACGGCAGGTGCGAGGCGATCTTGTCGGTGACCGAGGTCCCCGGCGAGAGGATCGACATGCCGAAGTCGCCTTGGAGGATTCCCCCGAGGTAGTCGAGGTACTGCTCCCACAGCGGTGTTCCGGGATCGAAGGAGAACAACGCTGCGGCCTGTGCGGCGGCGGCGTCGTACGTCATCCCGTACTTGCCGATCTGGTCGTTGATGTAGACGTCGACCGGGTTACCCGGCAACAGGCGCACGAGGAAGAAGACGCCCGTGGCCACGATCCACACGATGAATATTGCCCGCAGGATCCGGCGGAGCACGTAGCTGCGCCAGATCCGACGGAGGATAGACCGGCCGTCCCCGTCCGCTTTCGCGGTGGTGACGGAAGGGCTGACGGTTGCCACCCAGCTCCTCCCCAAGATCGACTGTGATCCGGTACGGAGTGAGCGGGCTCACTCCGGCGCGATGTGCGTTGGAGCGTAACGCCTGCGCGATATTGCGCGCCAGAGGCGGTATCGAATCGTTATCTTCCAACTCAGTACATGATCGTCAACAGAGAGTGACGACGCGTCCACTGCGGATAGTTAGTCCGCTTTGCTGTCCGGATAAGGAATCTAGCGTGCTCGGCAGGCCTTTTGCGCCCTGCGGGGGGACGGATCGGAGGGGTCCGGCATAGCGCTCGTTTCGCGCGGCGACTTTGCGCGCAAGGCCATTGCGCGTAAACACTCTTTAATAACGACGTCGGGACGGTTTCCGGAACGTGACGCCGTTCGCGTCCCGGCGGCCGCCCTACCGCCCGGGGCCCCGGCACGGTGGTCCGGACCTGTTGGAACACAGGCATTCCGCGACCGGTGAGCGCCCGGCCGGGCACCGGCCAGCGCGACGCGCCCGTCGGCGGAGGCGTCCGAAGGGTGGGAGCCTTCATGATCCTCGGCCGTGCGCGTTCCGCCTGAGACCGGGCTCTCAGGCGCGGTGATCCTTTCGGCGGCGCTCGGCCGCGCGCCGGACACGGGCGGTCAGGATCGACACGAACGCGCTCACGAAAACGACGTCGAACACCATGTGAGCGGTCACCAGGCCGCGTGCCAGCTGGCCTTGCGCGTACACGTCGCCGAAGCCGACGGTCACCATCGTCGTCACGGTGAAGTAGAGCGCGTCGGTGCGCGTGGCCAGGCCGGCGAACTCGCCGGGTCGCGCCTCGGCGAGGAAGTAGTAGGCGAGGGCGAAGACGAACACCGTCAGGGCGAGCAGATAGAACAGCGACTCCAGACGGACGCCGCTGTCGTCGACGGCGCGCGCCTGCGCCCGGATCTGCCGGGAGAACAGCCACGCCAGGCCCGCGACGGCCAGGGCGCACACGATGCCGCGCGGCACGAAGGCCGCGTCGGAGGTGTCGACGGGGAGGACGTAGTAGCCGACGAGACCCGCGAGCAGGACGGCGGCCACACGCAGCCGTCGTCGCCCGCCATGCCCTTCGGACACCTCGCCCCCGTTCCCCGCCTTCCTCCTATCTACTGCATCGGAAGGCGGGACGCGGGACGCTTGCCCGAACCGGCGTCAGGCGGTCGCCTTCGCCGCCGCGCGCCCGGCCTGACGGCCGGAGAAGATGCAGCCGCCGAGGAACGTGCCCTCCAGCGAGCGGTAGCCGTGCATGCCGCCGCCGCCGAAACCGGCGACCTCACCGGCCGCGTACAGGCCCGGCAGCGGTTCACCGTCGGCGCGCAGGACGCGGGCGTCGAGGTCGGTCTCCAGGCCGCCCAGGGTCTTGCGGGTGAGGATGTTGAGGCGCACGGCGATCAGCGGCCCGGCCTTCGGGTCGAGCAGGCGGTGCGGGGAGGCGACCCGGACGAGCTTGTCGCCGCGGTAGTTGCGCGCGCCCCTGATCGCGGTGACCTGGAGGTCCTTGGTGAACTTGTTGCCGATCTCCCGGTCGCGCGCCTCGATCTGGCGGCGCACCTCGGCCTCGTCGAGCAGCGGCTCGGCCGTCAGCGCGTTCATGCCGCGCACGAGCGTGGTCAGGTCGTCGGCGACGACGAAGTCCGCGCCCTTCTGCTTGAAGGCCTCGACCGGGCCCGGCGCGCCCGGCAACACCCGCTTGAGGACCTGCTTGACGCTCTTGCCGGTCAGGTCGGGGTTCTGCTCGGAGCCGGAGAGCGCGAACTCCTTCTCGATGATCTTCTGCGTGAGGACGAACCACGTGTACTCGTGGCCCGTGCGCATGATGTGTTCGAGGGTCCCGAGCGTGTCGAAGCCCGGGAACAGCGGGACGGGCAGGCGCTTGCCGGTCGCGTCCAGCCACAGGCTCGACGGGCCGGGGAGGATGCGGATGCCGTGCTTGTCCCACACGGGCGCCCAGTTCTCGATGCCCTCGGTGTAGTGCCACATGCGGTCGGGGTTGATGATGCGGCCGCCCGCCTGCTCGCTGATGGCGAGCATGCGCCCGTCGACGTGCGCGGGGACGCCCGACAGGAGCTTCCCGGGGGCCTTGCCGAGACGCTCGGGCCAGGCCTTGCGGACGAGTTCGTGGTTGCCGCCGATGCCGCCGGCGGTGACGACGACGGCCTGCGCGCTCAGCTCGAAGGAGCCGGTGACGTCGCGGGAGGAGGCCTCGCCGCGCGCGACCGCGCTGTCGGCGAGGATGCCGCCGCGCACGCCGGTGACGGCGCCGTCGGTCGTGACGAGCTCGTCGACCCGGTGCCGGAACGCCAGCGTGACCAGGCCTTTCGCGACGGCCTCGCGTACCCGGCGCTCGAAGGGCGCGACGACGCCCGGGCCGGTGCCCCACGTGACGTGGAAGCGCGGGACGGAGTTGCCGTGGCCGTCGGCGAGATAGCCGCCGCGTTCGGCCCAGCCGACGACGGGGAAGAAGCGGACGCCCTGGGCGTGCAGCCAGGGGCGCTTCTCACCGGCGGCGAAGTCGACGTAGGCCTCGGCCCACCTGCGCGGCCAGGCGTCCTCGTCGCGGTCGAAACCGGCGCTGCCCAGCCAGTCCTGCCAGGCGAGTTCGTGGGAGTCGCGGACGCCCATGCGGCGCTGCTCCGGAGTGTCGACGAGGAAGAGCCCGCCGAAGGACCAGTGCGCCTGGCCCCCGAGGGAGGCCTCCGGCTCCTGGTCGAGGAGGATCACCTTCCGGCCGGCGTCGGCCAGCTCCGCGGTGGCGACGAGCCCCGCCAGCCCCGCCCCGACCACAATGACGTCTGCGTCCATGTGCCGCCTCCCAATCTGTGCGCAGAGGTTTACCACAGACTCGGGCGCCGCACCAAGCAGTGAGGAGTTTCGATGCTCGCACTCGTCCGCAGGCCCGGCCCCCGGCTGGCCGACGGCCTCGTCACGCACATCGAGCGCACGCCGGTGTCGCTCCCGCGCGCGATGGAGCAGTGGGACGCCTACGTCGCGGCCTTCGAGGGGCACGGCTGGCAGGTGCGCGAGGTGCCGCCCGCCGACGACTGCCCCGACGCGGTGTTCGTCGAGGACGCCGTGGTCATGTACCGCAACGTCGCCGTGGTCACCCGGCCCGGCGCGCAGGCCCGTCGCGGCGAGACCGCGGCCGTGCGCGAGGTCGTCGAGGACCTCGGCTGCCCCGTCGTGGAACTGCGCGCCCCCGCCACCCTCGACGGCGGCGACGTGCTCAAGGTCGGCGACACGGTCTACGTCGGACGCGGCGGCCGGACCAACGCCGCAGGCGTCGCCGCCCTCCGCGCCGCGCTGACGCCGCTGGGGGCGACGGTCGTGGCGGTGCCCGTCGCGAAGGTGCTGCACTTGAAGTCGGCGGTGACGGCCCTGCCCTGCGGGACCGTCATCGGGTACCCCGACGTCGTGGACGACGCGGGGATGTACCCGAGCTTCCTCGCCGTCCCCGAAGAGAGCGGCGGCCACGTCGTCGACCTCGGTCAGGGGCGCCTCCTCATCGCGGCCTCCGCCCCGCGCACGGCCGACCTGATCGCCGACCTCGGCTACACGCCCGTCGTCGTCGACATCGGCGAATACGAGAAGCTCGAAGGCTGCGTGACCTGCCTGTCCGTCCGCGTCCGCGACCTCTGGCCGCGGCCCGGGGGTTGACCGACGCGGCGGCCGACGGGGACGGCTAGACTGTCCGCGCGCCCTCGTAGCTCAGGGGATAGAGCATCGGTTTCCTAAACCGTGTGTCGCAGGTTCGATTCCTGCCGGGGGCACCAGTGTTTCGCCAGTTCAGAGGCATGGTTCGCGCTTAGGATCACGACGTATCCGGCTCGCGTGGACAGCGCGCGTCCACAATCCGTCCATGTTCGGCGATCGACGCGCCGTCGGCTCTCGCCGCGCCCGGCCGGGGCACGTCGCGAGAGCCGACGGCGCGCGTCTCCTGGAGTCAGGCGGAAGTACCCGCCTTGCAGAGCCCCATCGCGGCCATCTCGACGATGCAGAACATGGTCCCCGCTTCGCCCGGCCCAGAAGCGCCGCCATTGTCGGTGACGGGGTTCAGCGCGCCTTCCCAGGGCTGTCCGAGGAAGTCGTCGAGGCTCGTGATGCCCTCGGCCTTGAGGACGCCGGTGTACTCCTGTTCGGCCTCCAGTCCCGGGGTGGGCTTCTCGACCGTGATCTTCACGGTGAGCTCCAGGTTGCCCGTCAGCGCGGGCGGAACGCCGACACCGGCGTCCAGGGACGCGGCGGCCTCCCCGACGAGTTCGAGGGTGACCGTCCCGAAGGTCTCGGACTCGCCCGACAGGGACAGCCCGGTGATCGGCACGTTCGCCTCGGTGGAACGCTGCGGCGACCCGAAGGGCATAGAGCTGATAAGCCCGCCGACGAGAGGGACACCCCCGGCGTCCTCGGCCGTCCCGTCCTGCTGGTCCGTGCTCAGTGTGAGCATCCCCTTGACCTCGTGCTCGACCCCGGTGACACCGGCCGCGGCACTGCCCGCCCCGACCAGGATCGCCAGACCGGCGCCGAGCACGACGACCGCCAAGCGGCCCGAACGCTTCCTCATGCTTGTCACTGTCACTTCCGTGTCCCCCACTGTGTTCCGGCGGCGGCCTTGAGCGGCGCCGCGACCACTTCGGAGTACCCGGGGTGTTCCGCCGTAACCGGGTTGGGGACGAGCATGGCGGGAGTGCGCCAAGATCGGTGAAGCCGCCCTTTCGCAGGTGAAGTAAGGGCTAACGGCACCGCTGGGGTCTGCTCCGGACCCCATCGTGCCGCGCCCCGTCAGCGTGCCCGGGTTTCCCAGCGCGGCCGCCGCGGCTCGTCGTTGTGGACGACGACGTGGGCGCGATCCATCGGGCGGTCCCTGGCCTGGTAGAGCTGCTGGGCGGGGATGTAGCGCTCCCGCCAGCGCCGCTCGATGTCGGCCCGAGAAGACACCGACCGTTCGCGCGTCAACGCCCGCTCCACCGTCGTGTCGAGCGCCGTCGACACCACGACGCGCAAGTCCCATCGACCGAGCAGCTCCGGACGCATGAGAAAGACCCCGTCGAAGACCAGCACGGCCCCGGCCGAAGTGGTCGCGAGCGGCGGGGAGAAGACAGTGTCGGCGGCGTGGTCGTAGACCGCGGCCTGGAAGCGCCGATCGCCCCCGGGCCCGAGCGGGTCGAGCAGCACGCGGTTCAGCGCGTGGTGGTCATGGGCGTCGAAGTAGCAGCCCTCGGCCGAGTACTCCCCACGCGGATAGCGCCGCGCCCGGGGAAACAGGAAGTCGTCGATCCCCGCGCGAACGACCTCGCGCCCCCGCTCGCGCAGGACGACGGCCAGCTCATCGGCGAGAGTCGTCTTCCCAGCGGCGGGCGCCCCGTCGACGGCGACCCGCACCGGATGCGCGACGGCGACCGACGCGACTGCTGCGGCGAGGTGGTCGAGCAGCTGCTCGCGAGTGCCGTGCTCCATGCCCTGCCCGCCCGAGTCTCGTGAAGGTCACTTGACCTTATGCACCGGGCCACGGGGGAGCCTTGCGGGAGGGCCTGCCCCGCCAGCGGCGAAGCCCTGCCAGAGGCAGCCCGAGGGTGGCCGCCGGCATATCGGGCAGACGACGCACCATGGAACCTCGCGACGGTCGACCGCCACGGAGAACACCGGCGCCCTACGCCCCCACCGCTCCCCACTCCCCTCGCAGCAGCCCGAACAAGACCCTGTCGTGCCAGGTGCCGTGGGCCCATTGGGCTTGGCGGAGGCGGCCTTCCTCCGTGAAGCCGTTGCGGGTCGCGGCGGCGATCATCGGCGTGTTCGACGTGAGCGTCTCCAGGCCGACGCGGTGGAGGCCGCGGGTGTCGAAGGCGTAATGACACAGGACGGCGACGGTGTCGCTGGCCAGTCCGCGTCCTCGCCAGGCGGGGCGCAGGGCGATGCCGATGTGCGCGGAGCGTTGGTGGGCGTCGATTCCCCAGAGTTCGCAGGCGCCGGCGAGTTCGCCGGTGTCGTCGGCGATGGAGAAGAAGACGGCGTCGTCGATGCCGGTGGGGACGGCGAAGGGTGAGTCGCCCGGCAGGCGTGGTGTCCACGGTCGCGTGTCGGCGAGGGGCCTCACCGTGAGGTCTTCGTAGATCTCGGCGTGCAGGACGGCGACATCGGCTTCGGTGCGGGGCCGCAGGGTGAGGTTTTCTCCGTGGAGCATGCCTGGTTGTAGTCCCGGCGCGGTGCCCCGCGCAATGCCTTTACTCGGCCATCCCATTCTGTTACGGTCTTTATTAAATCCGGTTCCATAATGACTTCGGAGTCCCATGGACACTGCACGGGGAGCCGCTCAGGCGGAGCGGGCCGCGAACAAGGTCGCGTGCCTGCGCCTGCTGGCCGACGCCGGCGAGGCCCGCACGGTCGGCGTGATCAGCGAAGGCACCGGCCTGTCGCGCCCCACCGTGCATGCCGTGCTCGACGACCTTCTCGACGCCGGACTCGTCGAACCCGCCACTCCCCCGGCCTCGGGCCCGGGGCGGCCGGCCCGCGCCTTCCGCTTCGCCCGCGAGGCGGGCCTCGTCGCCGGTGTCGACCTCGGACCGCGCGGGGCGCGCGCCATCGTCTGCGACCTGTCCGGCCGGCGCGTCGGCTACGCCGAACTGGCCCCCGACGGGGACGCCGGCCTCTCGCTCATCCCCCGTGCGCTCGACGCGGCGGCGTCGGCCGGTTCGCTCGACCTCTCGCGCCTGCGCGCGGTCGGCGTCGGGCTGCCCGGCGTCGTCGAGGCCGACGGGCGGCTGCGCGCGAGTCTCGCCATGCCCGGCCTCGTCGGCCTGCCGGTCGCGGAGTCGCTGGCGAAGGAACTCGGGCAGCCGATCGTCGTCGACAACGACATCAAGCTGGCCGCCCTCGCCGAGCAGCGCGGAGGCGCGGGACGCGGCCACTCCGACGTCGTCTACCTCCAGATCGGCCATCGCCTCTCGGTCTCCATCGTCCTCAACGGCGTCATCCGCCAGGGCCGCCACCGGCTCGCCGGCGAGCTCGGCGCGCAGCGCGGCATGCGCTGGACGCGCGACGCGCAGCGCGGGCAGCTGGTCTGGTCGCGGCCGACGAGCGCGGAGGTGCTGAGCGCGGCCGCCGCGGGCGACGCCGACGCGCAGGCCGAACTCGACGACTTCTGCGCCCAGATCGCCGCGCGGATCGCGACGGTGCTGCTGACCGTCGACCCCGAGGTCGTCGTCGTGCGCGGTGGCGCGGCCGAGGACAGCGGCGCCCTGCTGCGCCCGCTCGCGGCGGCGGTCGAGAAGGAGCTGATCTTCCCGGAACGCCCGCCCTTCGTCGCGTCGGCGCTGGGCCGCGAGGCGGTCGTGCTCGGCGCGGTCGGCAACGCGTTCGACCGTTGCGGCCCCGGAATTTACGGCGTCCACGGCTACCCCAGCCCGTGGCACCGCATCACCCACCCTGTGGAGAGGACCACCAAGTGAAGCTCGGAGTCAGTTCGTACTGTTTCCGCCAGCTCATGGCGAGCGGCGAGATGGACCTGATCGGGATCCTGGACTGGGTCGCGGCCTCATCGGCCGGGCACATCGAGGTCGCGGCGATGGACGGCGAGTACTACGTCGAGAACGAGGGCGTCGTGCGCGACGCCGCCAAGCACGCCGAGTCGGTCGGTGTCCCGATCGTGAACTACCTGGTCAGTGGCGATCTGCGGACCGCCGACGGCCAGGAGATCGACCGTCTTCGCCGGCAGTTGGACGTGGCGCACCTGTTCGGGGCGCGCATTTTCCGGCACGACGTCGCGCCGTGGGCGTGGCGTGAGGAGGGCCCGGGCGAGTTCGAGTCGACCTTCGAGAAGGTCGTCGAGGGCTGCCGGGCGGTCGCCGATCACGCCGCCGGTCTGGGCATCGTGTCGACGATCGAGAACCACGGCTTCTTCATGAACGGCGGCGAGCGGGTCGCGCGGCTCGTGCACGCCGTCGACCGCCCCAACTTCCGTGTCACGCTGGACCTGGGCAACGGCCTGTGCGTCGGCGAGGTGCCGGGCAAGACCGCCGCCGACCTGATCGACGTGGCGGCCTCCATCGGCGTGAAGGACTTCCACATCCGCCGTTCCGCCGGGGACGGCTGGCTCAAGACGCTCGCCGGCGACTACCTGCTCGGGACCGTCTCGGGTCACGGCGACGTCGATCTGCCGGGTCTGCTGGCGCTTGCCGCGACGAAGCCGGATGTGCCGCTGAGCCTTGAGTTCGAGGGCATGGAGGAACCTTTGGCGGCCATCGAGCGTTCCCTCGCGAACATTCTCCGACTGACGGAAGGCGTGGCCTGATGACGACGCGGATCGGGGTGATCGGGCTCGGGGCCATCGCCGTCGAGCACCTGGGCGCCTACCAGAAGAACCCGCTGGCCGACCTCGTCGCCGTGTGCGACGTGGACGTGGAGCGCGCGAAGGCGCGGGCCGAACAGTTCGCCGTGCCGAAGGTGACCGGTGACGTCGCCGAGCTCCTTTCCGACCCGGACGTCGACGCGGTGAGCGTCTGCGTGCCGAACACGCTGCACGCCCCGATCGCGGAGGCGGCGCTGCGGGCGGGCAAGGACGTCCTGGTCGAGAAGCCGATGACGGTGACCGTCGCGGAGGCCGAGCGGCTCGTCCGCGCGGTCGAGGAGACCGGGAAGGCCTTGCAGGTCGGATACGTCCGGCGGTTCGCGCCGAACGCCCTGGTGGCCAAGCGCTTCCTCGACGCGGGCGAGTTCGGCGACGTGTACGCCGCGCGCGCCACGCTGCTGCGTGCGGCGGGCAACCCGGGCGGCTGGTTCGGCGACGTGGAGCTGTCCGGCGGCGGGCCGCTGATCGACCTGGGCGTCCACATCATCGACCTGTGCTGGTACCTGATGGGGATGCCGAAGGCGGTGTCGGCGTCGGGTGCGACGTTCTCGCCGCTTGGTGCGCGCGACAACATCCAGAACCTGAGCCGGTACCGGGCCCAGTCGGCGGCGCGGCCGAACACGGTGGAGGACTACGCCACCGCGCAGATCCGCTTCGAGAACGGCGCGGTCCTCAACGTGGACACGTCCTTCTCGCTGCACGGCCGCAACGAGATCGGTGTCCGCATCCACGGCGACAAGGGCGGCGCGGAGATCGAGCCCGAGCTGCTCATGGTCACCGAGCGGCACGACACGCTGCTGCACGTCCAGCCGCAGATCGACTCGCTGGGCTTCGACTTCAAGGTCGGTTTCGCCAACCAGATCGATCACTTCCTGCGCATCTGCCGGGGCGAGATCCCAGCCGACGCGACCGCCGAGCAGGGGCTGGAGATGGCCCGGATCCTGACGGCGATCTACGAGTCCGCCGAGCGCGGCGCCGAGGTCGCGATCACGCGCTGACCTCTCGGCACAGGACCCGGCCGCGCGGCCGGGTCCTGTGCCGCATGTGGTCCCCACCAGGGCTTTCGTCGCGGGGTATGGATTTCCATACCCCGTTTTCGTGGGCTCGCCCCACTGACCGGGGGCGTCGTGATCCATAGCGTCGAGGGAGCAGTGTTCCAGCGACGTAGAGGATCGAGATGTCACGGTTGGTGAGGGTGGCGGGCCTGATGGGGGCCGCGCTGGTGATGGCGGCGGGGATCGTCGCGGGGACGGGCGGACCGGCGGCGGCGGAGACGCCGGATCCACTGGTACTGCGGGACTTCTTCGACCGGCGGGTCCCGGAGTTGATGGCGGCGCAGAAGGTGCCGGGGCTCGCGGTCACCGTCGTCGACGGGAGCGGGGAGCTCTTCACCGGCGACTACGGTTTCGCCGACGTCGCCGCAGGCCTGCCGGTCGTCGCCGAGGAGACCGCGTTCCGGACGGCGTCGATCGCCAAGACCTTCACGGCCGTGGCGGTCCTCCAGCAGGTCGAGGCGGGCGCGCTGGATCTGCACGCCGACGTCAACACCTATCTGCCCGGGGACTTCCGCATCGCCGACGCCTATCCGGGGCGGCCGGTGACGCTCCACCACCTGCTCACCCACACGGCGGGTTTCGCCGACCTCTGGCGCGGTGACCTGACCACCGATCTCACCGATGTGCTGCCGCTGAAGGACTTCCTCCCGGCGTTCCAGCCCGACCGCGTCTACCCGCCCGGCGAGTACGTCAGCTACTCCAACTACGGCCTCCAGCTGGCCGGGTACATCGTCGAGCGGGTCTCCGGGCGACCCTTCGCGTCCTATATGGATGAACGGCTCTTCGGTCCGCTCGGTATGCGGCACAGCGGTTTCGTGCAGCCGTCGCTGGCCGCCGAGCGCTTTCCCGTGTCGCTCTACTACGGTTCCGACCCGAGCGTTCTCATGCCGCTCCACCATCCTCAGGGCGGGCCGGAGGGCTCGACGGGGCACGCGTCGGCCGCCGACATGGGCCGCTTCCTGCGGATGCTGCTCGGCGGCGGCGAGTACGAGGGCGTACGTGTCCTCCAGCCGTCCAGTGTGGACATGATGCTGGCGCGGCAGGCCGGGAGCCATCCGCTGCTCGACGGCGCCGGTTACGGCACCTGGCAACTGGACCGCGTCGGTCCGGGGATCGTCACGAGCTACGGCGGCGACGGCGGTGCGCACGCGCAGTTCGCCCTGGTCCCCGGCCGCGACCTCGGGATCTACGTCGTCGCCAACGGCGACGGTTCCCCGCCCGAGTACCGCAGCCACATCCGGGCGCTGATCGTCGAGGAGTTCCTCGCGCTGGTCACCGACACGCGGCCCGATCCCGTCCCCGTCAAGGGTTCTGTGACGGCACCGCCCTCGGGCGATTACCTGACCTCGCGGCACGTCGAGGGTGAGCCGATGAAACTCCTCCAGCTGGCCTTCGACCGCGTCACGGTCACCACGGCGGCCGACGGCACGGTCACGACCGCGCAGCCCGCCCAGCCCGAGCATCGCTGGATCCCCGTCGGCGACGGCGTTTACGCCTCCACCGAAGGACGCGACCGCCTCGGGTTCATCGAACGCGACGGCGAGGTCGTCGGCCTGATCTTCGAGAGCAACCCGTCCCAGGCCTACCTGCTGGTGCCGGCGCACGCCTCGCCCGCGGTCCGCCTCCCCATCGCCGCCGGTGCGCTGCTCGTGCTGTCCACCGTGGTCGTCTGGCCGGTGGTGGCGCTGGTTCGACGGCTGCGGCGGCGATCCACCGGCGAGAGGTCGCGGGCCGCCCTGATCGCGCGGATCCTCGCGGGCGCCGTCGCCGCGACGGGTGTCGCCTACGTCGTCTTCCTGGTCGGTGTGACCGCCGACCCGACCGTCCTGGAGTTCGGTTCGTGGGCGCAGAACCTGCCCCTGGCCCTGGCCGTTCCCGCGGCCGCCGCCGTCGCCGTCTTCGCGGTCGTCGCGTGGGCACGACGCTGGTGGAGCCGCGCCGGTCGCGTCCACTTCACCGCGATCGCGCTCGCGGCGGGGGTGTTCCTCGGAATCGCCGCCCAGTACGGCCTGGTCTGGGGGCTGTGACCGCCCGCACGTCACATTCGCCGGCGCCACGACGTCGTATGGGTGAACGAGGAAGCGTCGATCGAAAGGAACGGCCGAGGATGTCCACACCACGCGAGCGGGACGAGACCGAACTCCGGCGGCACATCGAGAAGATCGTCGAGCGGTTGCGCGCCAAGGATCTCGACGCCCTCATGCGGCTCTACGCGCCCGACGTCGTCTCCTTCGACATCGATCCCCCACTGCGGCACGTGGGCGTCGAGGCCAAGGCCGCGAACTGGAAGAGGGTCTTCGCCTTCTTCACGACAGTCGACTACGAGGTCCGCGACCTGACCCTCACCGTCGGCGATGACGTCGCCTTCGGGCACGCCTTCGGCCGGCTCAGCGGCGAGCTGAGCAGCGGCGTGACCACGCCGGGGATGTGGGTCCGCGCCACCTTCGGCTTCCGCAAGATCGACGGTGCCTGGCTGATCACCCACGACCAGGTTTCCGTGCCGCTCGACATCGCCAGCGGCAAGGGCGTCGTCGACCTCGAACCCTGAGGCGGGATGTGGGCGGTGGGGCCGGGTTCCGGTCCCACCGCCCGCTCGCGTATCGCGTGACACATCCGCTGGTGGTGAGCGAGTCGGCGAACCTAGGATGTCCCGGTGACCCATCCCGGCGTGTGGCGGGCGCTGGCCCGCCCGCACCGCTGGCTCGCGTCGAGCTGGCCGTGGCGCGGCCCGGTCTACCTCCTCAGCGGACTCCTCCTGAACCTCGCGGCACTGCCCGGACTCGTGTTCGGAGTGCTGCTCGGCGTCGGCACGGCCCCGATCGGTCTCGGGCTGGTGATCCTGACCGGGGTGGTCCTCGTCGGCGTCCCCGCCGGGATGCTCGAACGGCGGCGGCTGCGGCTCATGCGCGTCGGGCCGATCCCGAGCCCGCACACGCGCCCACCGGCCCCGGGCCTGATGTCGTGGCTGCGGACGCGCCTGCGCGAAGCGGCGACGTGGCGCGAACTCGCGCACGCGCTCCTCAACGCGATTCCCCTCCTGGTCTTCGACCTCATGTTCATCGGGAACCTGCTCACGGCCGTCATCGTGCTGCTCTTCGCTCCCCTGATCACCCGTGACGGCGGGCCGCTCCCCTTCTACGACGTCACGCTCACCGGCACCGCCCAGGCGTGGCTGGCGACGGCCGCCGGTGTGGTCCTCACCGTCGCGAGCGCCTACGTCCTCACGCTCTACGCCGCCGCGCGGGCCGTGCTCGCGCGGGCGCTGCTCGCGCCGAGGGAACGGGAGACCGCCGAAGCCGTGGAGCGGCTGATCGGGTCGCGGGCCCGGCTGGCGCACTCCTTCGACGCCGAACGCCGCCGCATCGAACGCGACCTGCACGACGGCGCCCAGCAGCAGCTGACCGGGCTCGCCTCGACGATCGGTCTCGCCCGCCTCCAGTCGGCGGCCCTGCCGGGCGCCGAGGATCTCACCGAGCGCCTCGACCGGGCCGCCGACCAGGTCACCGACGCCCTCGGCGCCCTGCGCGAGACCGTTCGGGGCATCCACCCGCGCCTCCTCACCGACCGGGGCCTGCCCGCCGCGGTCCACGCCGTCGCCGACCGCAGCCGCCTGCCCGTGACCGTCGACGCCGAACTCCCCGGCCGCCCCGAACCGGCCGTCGAGGCCGCCGCCTACTTCGCGGTCTGCGAACTGCTCGGCAACGCCACCGAACACGCGCGGGCGACCCGCGCCCTGGTCCGCGTGCGCTTCGAGAACGAAAGACTCGTCGTCGTGGTGGGCGACGACGGCCACGGCGGCGCCCGGGTCGTCGAGCCGGGTCCCGACGCCGAACGCGGCACCGGCCTCATCGGCATCACCGACCGTCTCGCCGTTCACGACGGCGAAGTCACCGTGTCCAGTCCGCACGGCGGCCCGACCGAGATCACCCTGGAGATCCCTTGCCGCCTGACGAGCCGCTGACACCGCTGCGGGTCCTGCTCGCCGAGGACGCCGCCCTGACCCGCGGCGGCCTGACCGAGATCCTGCGCGTGGCGGGGCACTCCGTCGACGCCGTGCACGACGGCGACGAACTGATGGCCCGCATCGCCGCCGGAGTGTCCGATGTGGACCTCGTGATCACCGACGTGCGGATGCCGCCGACGTCCACCGACGAAGGGTTGCGCGCGGCCATGGCGCTACGGGGACTGCGGCCGCCGGTGCCGGTCCTGGTGCTGTCGTCCTATGTGGAGCCCGAGTACGCCGCCGAGCTGCTCGCCGACCCCGGCGGCGGGGTCGGGTACCTCCTCAAGGACAAGGTGGCGCGCGTAGAGGACTTCCTCACCGCCGTGCGTCTCGTCGCCGGTGGCGGCACCGCCGTGGACACCGAGCTGATGAACCGGATGCTGCGCCGCAACGCCGGCGACGACCGGCTGCGGCGGCTGACCCCGCGCGAGACCGAGGTCCTCGGCCTGCTCGCCGAGGGACGCAACAACGCCGCCATCGCCCGCGCGCTGGTCATCGGGCTCCCGGCGGTCGAGAAGCACATCGGCAACGTCTTCCTGAAGCTGGATCTGCCCGCCGACCTGGACGGCAACCGGCGGGTGCTGGCGGTCCTGGCCTATCTGCGGCGCCGGACCTGACGCGCCTGCCGTGTCCTTGGCGGCCCGCCGGAAGAATGTCCGGCGGACCCGTCGGATCGAGACGTGCCCGTTCGTAGTGGGGATGAGAGGCGGCCCGCCGGACCGCCCGCGTGATCACAGGAGATGAGTTCGATGGCGCAGTACCTGATGTCCGTGCTCGACGACCGGACCGGCTCGGTGACGCCCGAGGAGATGGCCGCGATCACGGCGTACAACACCGAGCGGCTCCAGGGCGAGGGCCACTGGGTGTTCGCGGGCGGGCTCGCGTCGCCCGAGGCGGCGACGGTCGTCGACGGGCGGGGCGGGGAGCCGATGTTCACCGACGGGCCCTACCTGGAGTCGAAGGAGTACATCGCGGGCTTCTGGGTCATCGAGGCCGCCGACTTCGACGTCGCGCTGCGGCTGTGCGCCGAGGGCTCGAAGGCCTGCAACCGGCGGCTCGAACTGCGGCCCTTCCTGACGCGGTGACACACGTCGACGAGGTCATCGCCCGGGTCCACCGCGAGGAGTGGGCCCGGGTCGTCGCGACCATCGCCAGGCGGGTCGGGGACCTCGACATCGCCGAGGAGATGGCCGCCGAGGCCTTCGCGACGGCCGTCGAACGGTGGCCGTCCGACGGTGTCCCGCCCAATCCGGGCGCGTGGCTCACGACCACCGCCGGCCGCAAGGCCATCGACCGGCTCCGCCGCGAGGTCAAGCGCACCGAGAAGCACAAGGAGGCGCTGATGTTGTCCGACACCCCCGAACCGCTCGGTGCCATCGACGACGACCGGCTGCGGCTCGTCTTCACCTGCTGCCATCCGGCCCTGGCGATGGAGGCGCGAGTCGCGCTGACACTGCGGCTGATCGGCGGGCTCACCGTGCCCGAGATCTCGCGCGCGTTCCTGGTCCAGGAGACGGCGATGGGCCAGCGGATCACCCGCGCGAAGGCGAAGATCAAGGCCGCGAGCATCCCGTATCGCGTGCCGGCGCGCGAGGACCTCCCCGCCCGGGTCGGCGCCGTGCTCACCGTGCTGTTCCTGATCTTCAACGAGGGTTACCTCGCCTCCGGCCCCGAACGCGAGACGGTCCGCGGGGAACTGACCGCCGAGGCGATCCGGCTGACCCGGCTGGTCGGCGAGCTCATGCCGGGCGACGGCGAGGTCGCCGGGCTGCTGGCGCTGATGCTGCTGACGGAGGCGCGGCGGGCCGCGCGGGTGTCGGCGAGCGGGGAACTCGTCGCCCTCGGCGACCAGGACCGCGGGGCCTGGGACCGCGCGCTGATCGCCGAAGGGCACGCCCTGGTCCGGGCACGCCTGGCGTCCGGGGAGGCGCCCGGGCGGTACCAGATCATGGCGGCGATCAACGCCGTGCACACCGACGCCGCCGACGTGCGCGACACCGCGTGGTCGCAGATCGTCGCGCTGTACGACCAGCTCGTCCGGCTCGACCCGTCGCCGATCGTGCGCCTCAACCGGGCCATCGCGGCGGCCGAACTCGACGGGCCGCAGGTCGCGCTCGCCGAGATCGACGGGCTGCCGCTCGCGGAGTACCACGCGTTCCACGCGACGCGGGCGGAGCTGCTGCGGCGGCAGGGACGCAGCGCGGAGTCGCGGGCGGCGTACGACCGGGCGATCGAGCTGGCGGGGAACAGTGGGGAGAGGGCGTACCTGGCGCGGCGGCGGGGGGAGCTGGGGGGAGGGTGACGGGCGGGGTGTGGCGCGGGTGTGGCCGTCTTGTGGCGGGCGCGGGGAAGGTGGGGGTGACCGCACGAGACAAAGGGGAATGAGATGCGGAAACTTCTTACGACGGGTGTGCTGGCCGGGGCCGCGCTCGCGGCCGTGCTGGTGGGCGGTGTCGCACAGGCGAACCAGAACGACGGCTCGCCCGGCGCCGGCGTCGCGCCCGCGAACCAGAACGACGGCTCGCCCGGCGGCGGCATCGCACCCGCGAACCACAACGACGGCTCGCCCGGCGGCGGCATCGCACCCGCGAACCACAACGACGGCTCGCCCGGCGGCGGCATCGCACCGGCGAGCGAGCACGGTGGCGCGCCGGGAGGTGGGATCGCTCCTGCGGCGAACCAGGGAATCTGGGCGGGTTCCGAGTCGGGCGGCGCACCCGGGGGCGGCTGATCGCCACACCCACCACGGCCCGCCCGCACCAGCGTGCGCGGCGGGCCTTGCCGTCGCCTTCGCCGTGGCCCCCGTCGTCGGCTAGTCCGCCGCGTCCCCCGCCGCCTTCACCACGTACTTCGCCGCGTCCCCCGCGATCCGCGCGAGCACGTCGGAGTCGGCGAGGCAGCTGATGTGCGTCCGCCGCGGCAGCACGAGCAGTCTCCCGTCGCGGCACACCTTGAGGAACGCCTTCTCCTCCGCGCGGAACGGGTCCCGTGCACCGTTCACCAGCCACACCGGCCCCGGGTACGTCTCCAGTTCCGCTCTCGGGTCCAGGCCCGACAGGGCGTCGACGACCTGGGGCATCGTCGTCGAGTCGAGTCCGCCGGCGACCATGGCCTCGGCGACGGCCTGGGGCAGTGTCCGGCGGAAGGCCCAGGCGCTGAAGCGGTCGGCGCGGCGCTGGTTGGCCGAGGCCATGCGCGCGGCCATGCGGTAGATGGCGAGCAGTGGCCCGCGCGGGGTCGCCGTGCAGCCGAGGGCGACGAGTCCGGCGACGCGGCCGGGGTGGCGGGCGGCCGTCGCGATGCTGACGTAACCGCCCATGGAGTGCCCGACGAGGAGTGCGCGGCCGCCGACGGCGTCGATCGCCCGCGCGACGGTGTCCACGGCGGCGTCGAGGGTGAAGGGCGCGTCCTTGCGGCTGCCGTGGCCGGGGAGGTCCGGCGTCGCGACGGGATGCTCGCGGCCGACGATCGCGGTCACCGGCCGCCACACGGTCCCGCTGATGCGGATGCCGTGCACGAACACCATCGGCAGCGCGTTCTCCATCCCGCCTCCGTTCACAGCAGTGTCAGCGCTTCGCGACCGGCGACGAGCCCGCCGTCTTCGACGTAGCCCTCGGGGCGGCCGTCGAGTTCGGCGACCAGCCGCGCCCGCTGCCGCGCCAGCGCGTCGGTCTCGGCCGCGGCGAGGTCGCGGGTCTCGGCCGGGTCGGCGCGCAGGTCGAAGAGCTGTTCGCGACCGTCGGCCGACAGCCACACGTACTTGTACCGCTCGTCGGTGATCCAGTGCATGGACTGCCCGAAGAGCTGATGCTCACCGTGCAAGTATTCGCGCACGCCGCCGCTTGCGCCACGCGCCAAGGGAAGCAGGCTCGAACCGTCCACTGTGGGCGTGTCGACGCCGGCCGCGGCGAGCAGCGTCGGCATGACGTCGCGCAGTTCGACGACCTCGTCGCTGACGACGCCGCCGGGCAGGCCCGGCCCGGCCAGCAGCATCGGGACCCGCGACGAACCCTCGTAGGGGTAGGCCTTGCGCCACATGTGGTGCTCCCCGAGCATCTCGCCGTGGTCGCTGGTGAAGCAGATCCAGGTGTCGTCGAGCTCGCCGAACTCCGCGAGGACTTCCAGGAAGTAGTTGACCTGGGCGTCGATGTGCGACATGTGGCCGAAGTACCCGGCGCGCGCCCGGTGGGCGGTGACCGGGTCGTACACGGCGACGTTGGCGTCGGCGCGCGCGTCGTTCCGCCAGCCCTCGTAGGTGCCGGTCCAGTCGCCGACGACCGGCTCGTAGGGCGGCGCCGACAGGTACTGCTCGAAGGCCCACGCGGGCGGGTCGTAGGGCGGGTGGGGCCGGTGGAAGGACAGGTTGAGGAAGAAGGGCGCGGTGGGGTCGCGGCGGTAGAGGAAGTCGACGGCCTCGGTGACGACCCAGTTCGTCGGGTGCAGCGCCTCCGGCCCGTCCCAGGGGCGGGCGACGACGGAGTTGCACTGGAGCCCGAGCGCGGCCTCGTCGGCGCCCGGGTCACCGGTCCGCCGGGCGAGCCAGGCGCGGTAGTCGTCGTGCAGGCGCGGGTCACGGCGGCGGTCGCGGGCGAAGTGGAGGTAGCCGTCGTGCAGGACGACCTCGTCGAAGCCGATGCGGTGGCGCTCGGGGTACACGTGCATCTTGCCGATCGCGCGGGTCTGGTATCCGGCGCGGCCGAACTCGCCGGCCATGGTCACCGGGTAGTCCCAGGCGACGCCGTCCTGGTAGCCGACGCGGCCGTGCGAGCGCTGCGACAGGCCGGTGTGCAGGGCGGCGCGGGCGGGGATGCACGACGGGGTCGCGCTGTAGGCGCGGTCGAAGCGGGCGCCCCGGGCGGCGAGTTCGTCGAGGTAGGGGGTGCGGACGACGGGGTGTCCGGCGCCGGAGAGGGCGTCCCCACGCCACTGGTCGGCGGTGATGAGCAGGACGTTGGGGCGTTTCGGGGACGTCATGGTGATCGACAGTACGCCGCGGGCGCAGGCGGGGAGGGGACGGTAGCGCACGTCACAGCGGCTTGACGGATACCCGTCACCGACCTAGGTTAGTGAACACTCACTAACCTAGGAGCCGTCATGAAACTCCTCTGCCTCGGCGACAGCATCACCCGCGCGCAGGTCAGCGCCGACTACACCGCGATCCTCCGCGACCGCCTCCCACGTTTCACCGTCGTCGGCTCCGGCGTCAACCACGAGATGTCGGCGGGCCTGCTCGCGCGGCTCGACACCGCCGTTGCCGCGCGACCCGACGTCGTCACCGTCCTGATCGGCACCAACGACCTGCGCCACGCCCTCGACCCCCGCGACGCCGACGCCCTCACCAAGCGGTGGGGACTGACCGGCCCGCACGACGCCGACGCCTACTGCGCCCACCTGTCCGGCATCGCCACCCGGCTGCGCGACGAGACCGGCGCGCGCGTCGCGCTGATCTCCCCGCCCGTGCTCGGCGAGGACCCCGGCTCGCCCGCGATGGCGCTGGCCGCCGAGTACGCCGACATCACACGCGAGGTCGCCACCGAGCACGAGGTGGCCTACCTCCCGCTCCACGAGCGGATGCTCGAACTCCTCGGCGACGGCGGCCCCCGCTACCGAACCGGCGCGGTCTACGCCGCCCGCGCGGCGATCCGGCACTTCGTGCTGCGGCAGGGATTCGACACCGTCTCGCGGTCGCGCGGGCTGCGCCTGACCACCGACACCGTGCACCTCAACGGCGTCGGCGCGCGGCTCGTAGCCGACCTCATCGCGGGCTTCGCGCTCGCGCCCGCCCCCTTCGCCCCGGCCGGGGCGCCTACGATCAACCGGTGACCGAGGCTGACTGGACCGAGATCCGCGCGCGCGACACCATCCACGAGGACGACGGTTGTCTCGTCCTCAACAAGCCCGCCGGGCTGTCGGTCATGGGCGAGCGCCACGACACCGACCTCGTGCGCATCGCCGCCGAGGCCGGGGAGACGCTCTATCCGGCGCACCGGATCGACAAGGTCACCTCGGGCGCGATCCTGCTGGCCAAGGACGTCAAGGCGCACGGCGAGCTGACGCGACAGTTCAACAAGCGGACCGTCGGGAAGACCTACCTGGCGATCACCGCCTCGCGGGGGCTTCCGGAGGCGGGGACGGTCGAGCTGCCGTTGAGCGTCGGGCGGAAGAACCGGGTGCGGGTGGCGGCGCCGCGCGAGAGCATCGCCGAGCACGGGGGCGTGTGGACGGTGCCGGACGGCGACGTGTTCACGCACGTGAAGTCCTATGAGTCGGTGACGGCGTTCCGGCGCCTGTGGGAGGGCGGGGAACGGACGCTGCTGTCGGTGCGCCCGGAGACCGGGCGGCGGCACCAGATCCGTGTGCACCTGGCCTGGATCGGGCATCCGATAATCGGCGATCCGCTGTTCGACAAGGCCGTGACGGGCCGGACGGGGCTGCATTCGTGGCGGCTGGCCTTCGACGCGCCGGGCGCCGACGGCGGCCGGGTCGAGGTGGAGGCGACGCCGGGCGGCGACTTCTGGGCGCTGGCGGGCGACGGGGTGCCGGGGGACGTGCTCGCGGGGGTGTAGGCGGGTGGCCGCTTAGGATCGTGGCGTGGCGGTGGTCATCAGAGCGGGCGAGGACCGGGATCTGGTCGCGGTCGGGGCACTGCATTCCCGGACCCGGCGGGCGGCCTACCGCGAGCTGATGTCCGCCGAGGCGCTGGAAGCGATGAGTCCGCGGCGCCAGCACGCCGCGTGGGCCGAACGGGTGCCCCGGGAGCGGGAGACCCACCGGATGCTGGTCGCCGAACACGAGACGACCCTGCTCGGCTTCGGCTATGTCGGCGGCGGCGAGGACGGGTTCGGCTGGTTGTGCGCGCTCCACGTCGACCCCGCCGCGCACGGCACCGGCGTCGCGCGGCTTCTCCTGGCCCGCGCCGTCGACACGCTGACCGAGCTCGGCCACGAGCGGCACGCGCTGTGGGTGATCGACGGCAACGCGCGGGCGATCGCCTTCTACACCAAGTCCGGGTGGTACCACGACGGGACGCGTCGCACGTCCAGCGTCGGCCCGGAGACCACCGAACAACTCCGCTACCGACGGGCCTGACCGAGGGCGGCCACGAGTTCGCCGGTGATGTCGGCGCGGGCGATGGGCCAGACGACGCGGCATCCGTCGAGCGCCCCGCCCACCCCTGGCACGATTGCCTCCATGCTCGTCCTTCAGGTCTGCGTCTTCGCGATCGCCGCGTGGCTCGGCGCGCACCTTCTGGCGCGTTCGCCGCGCAAGCCCGCCGTACGGTGGGCGGCGATCGGCGCCTTCGGTTGCGCGCTGGCGATCGCCGCCGACGCCGTCGGCCGCGGCCTCGCGAACCAGGACCACCTGCGGGTGGCGTCCTTCGCGTTGTTCGTCGTGCCGATGGTCGCGTGGCCGCTGGTCCTCGCGCGGCTGGCCGAACCCTCGGCGGTGACCCCGGCGTGGCAGCGCCGGCTGCTGGTCCTGTCGGTCGTGTCGCTGATCGTCGCCGGGGGCCTGGCCTTCGCCGACCGCTCCGCCAACTGGGTGCCGGGCGTGCTGGCGGTCGTGCCGGTGCTGGCCTTCGCGGTGACCTTCCCGCGCATCCGGCACCGTCGGGTGCGGTCGCTGTCGCTGGTCGCGACGCTCCTTTTCGGTCTCGGGCTGTCCTTCCCCGCCTACGCCGCCGAACTGCTGCCCGACGGCCTGCTGCTGCCGATGCTCGGCGTCGACCTGATCGTCCTGGCCGTGGCCGTCGCGATCGCCGACGCCTTCGACGAGGGCACCGAACTGCGCGCCGACATGGCGCGCTCGGCGATCTTCTCCGGGCTCGCCGGGCTCGTCTTCGGCGGCCAGGTCGGCCTCGCCTTCCTCGTGACCGGGACGGGCCCGGCGATGACCGCGCTGCTGTTCGGCGTGGTCGCCGCCGCCGTCACCGGCCAGTCGGTGCACGGCGTCCTCAACCGGACCGTCGACCGCCTCGCCTTCGCGGGCCGTCCCGAGACCGTCCGCGAGCGCGAGGAGCTGCGGGAGGCGGCCGACGCCCTCGCGCGGCGGCCCGAGCCGTCAGCCTTCGCGTTTCCGCCGGATCGCGAGTTCACCCGGCTCGTCCGCCGCGCCTTGAGCGACTACGCCCACCTCGGGCGGCTCGTCGCCAGTCCCCTCACCGGGCTGCCCGTCATCGGCGAGCGCCTTGCCGCGCGCGGGTCGGCCGATCAGCCGCTGGAGCGGGCGGCGGAGCTCAAGGCGGTCCTGCGGGAGGGCATCGAGCGGCTGCGGCCGCAACCGGGGCAGTTCTCGACGGCCGACGAGTGGCGTTTCTTCAACGCCGTGCACTACCCGTACGTGGTGGGTCTGCGCCCGTACAGCGTCCGCGCGCGGCACGAGAACCTGAGCCCGGACGCGGCGGCGGTCTTGACGTGGTTCCGGGCGGGCGTCCCGGAGCGGACGCTGCACAACTGGCAGAACCAGGCCGCCGCGCTCATCGCCGCCGACCTGAAAGGGCGTGCCGGCGCGGATTCGGCAGTGTCCGGCAGTGTCGCGCCTGTACCCGGCAGTGCTTCCTGAGCAGTGTCGATGTCGTCAACCGACGCACATCGCATCGAAGGAAGGCACGTCATGACCACCGTCTCGAACCTCGCCCGTCCCGCCGCTCCCGCGTCCGCCTTCGGGTTCCTGCGGACCGTCATCCGCGTCGACGCGATCGCCTCGGGCCTGTCCGGGCTCATGCTCCTGGTCGTCGGCATGGGGATCGTCGACGACTTCACCGGCCTGCCCTCGTGGTTCCAGACCGTCGGGGGCGCGTTCCTCGTCGTGTTCGGGCTCGGCGGAGTGCTGCTGGCGTCGCGGCCTCGGCCGCCGCGTGGGCTGGTGTGGGCCATGGTCGTCGTCAACGCCGTGTGGGTCGTCGACACCGCGGTGCTGCTCATCGCGCAGGTGTGGCCGCTGACGGCGGCGGGTGTGGCGCTGATGATCGTCCAGGCCGTCGCGGTCGGCGTGTTCGCCGAGCTGGAGTACGTGGGCCTGCGCAGGACCCGCTAGGCCATGACAGCACGGCCCCGCCTTTTCCGGGCGGGGTCGTGCCGTCATCCAGGGCAGCCAAGACGCCGAAGTAATGCCATAATGGCGTCATGCACCCCGTAGAGCTGAAAGGCCCTCGCGTCTCTTGGCGCGAGCTGGCCGTCGCCGATGCCCAGGACATGCACGACCTGATGTCCGACCCGCAGGTCTTCCGCTACATGAGCGACACCGAGGTCCCCGAGGTCGCCGCCTACGAGGCCTTCCTCATCGAGTACTGCGCCACCATCACCGAGCCCGAACGCATCCGCTACAAGCTCGCCCTCACCCTCGACGGCGAGCTGATCGGCTCCGGCGGCGTCGACCTGTCCCCCTCGGGGAGGAAGAGCGAGATCGGCTACATGCTCGCCAGCCGCCACTGGGGCAAGGGCCTGGCGACCGAGGCCGCGGCCCTGCTCGTCGACTTCTGCCTCGACACCCTCGGCACCCACCGCGTCTGGGCGACCACCGACGTCACCAACCACGCCTCCCGGCGCGTCCTGGCGAAGGTGGGCCTGCGCGAGGAGGGCGTGATGCGCGGCTACTCGTTCAAGGACGACGTCTGGCACGACTCGGTGATGCACGGCATGGTCGCCACCGACGAGCGCCCGCTGAGAGGGTGACGCCCGTGTACCCCGTGGAGATCAGCGGACCGCGCCTCGCCTGGCGCG
This sequence comes from Phytomonospora endophytica, assembly GCF_014202425.1. Classification (GTDB taxonomy): domain Bacteria; phylum Actinomycetota; class Actinomycetes; order Mycobacteriales; family Micromonosporaceae; genus Phytomonospora; species Phytomonospora endophytica. Next base: position 68,498 of record NZ_JACHGT010000012.1, read on the forward strand.
AACTGACCACCGGCGACGCCGACGCCCTCATCGACATGCTGTCCGACCCCGGCCTGTTCCGCTACGCCGCCGACCAGGAACTCCCCGACGTCGAGACCTACCGGGGTTTCCTCGCCGAGCAGATCGAGGCCGCCAGGACGCCCGAGCGTCACCGCTACAAGCTCGGCATCACCGTCGACGGCGTCATCGCCGGGATGGGCGGGCTGGAGATGACGTCGGCGACGGCCACCGCCGCCGAGATCGGTTACCTCCTCGCCCCGGCGTACTGGGGCGGCGGCATGGGCACCGAGGCGGCATCGCTGCTGGTCGACCTCGCCTTCGACCGGCTGAAGCTGCATCGCGTGTTCGCCGGCGCCGATCCGGCCAACCACGCCTCGATCCGCGTCCTGGAGAAGATCGGCATGCGCTACGAGGGCACCCGTCGCGAGGACGTGTTCAAAGACGGGAAGTGGCGCGACTCGGTGACCTACGCGATCCTGGAGACCGACGCGCGGCCCGCGCGATGACCGACGGGGACGAGGTGAAGGTCCACTTCCGGATGGACGTCGACGCCGACGGCCGGCCGCCGGCGAGCGTCGAGAGCCTGTGGGCCGTCGACTTCGGCGACGGGACGGCGAGGCTGGAGAACACGCCGTGGTTCGCGCGCGGCGTCGCCTGCGGGGACGTCGTGGAGGTCGGTCCCGACGAGGACGGCGTCCTGTGGGCGGGAAAGAAGGTCCGGGGCTCGGGCCACTGCACGATCCGGCTGATCGTGCTGGAGGACGAGGGCTCGGCCGCGGCCCGGCAGGCTGCCCTGGACGACTTCGGCCCCCTGGGCACGACCGGTGAAGGGCTCGGCCGCTTCTCGATGGTCGCGCTAGACGTCCCGCCCGGGGCGGACCTGCCCGCGATCCGGCGGCTGCTGGACGGCGGCGCCGCCGACGGGCGGTGGCAGTGGGAGGAAGGCTGCATCACCGCCGCCTGGCAGGCGACCGACACGTCCTAGTCCTCTTCGGCCCGCGTCACCTTGAACACGCGGTAACCCTTCTGGCTGGCGTGGCGTTCGACCTCCCAGCCGCGCTCGCCGAGCCAGTCCTGGAGCGAGTCGGCGCCGAGGAACTTCGCCACGACCAGCCACGCCGTGCCGCCTTCGGCAAGGCGCGGCAGCCAGGTCTCCATGAGCTCGTGCACGACGGCCTTGCCGACGCGGATCGGCGGGTTCGACCAGATCTCGTCGAAGGTGAGCTCGGCCGGGACCTCCTCGGGCGTGGCCGCGACGATCTTGTCGCCGAGGGAGTGCGCGTGGGCGTTCTCCCGCACCAGGTCGAGGGCCCGCGCGTTGACGTCGACGGCGTAGACCTCGCCGCCGCTCGCGGCGGCGAGGGCCGTGGCGATCGGGCCGTAACCGCAGCCGAGGTCGAGGTAGCGGCCGGACCCGGTCGGCAGGGGCGCCTTGCGCAGCAGGACGGCGGTGCCGGGGTCGAGGCGGTCGGCGGAGAACACGCCGGACGAGGCGACGAGGCGGAACTCGCGGCCCGCCGCACTCACGTTGACGTAGCGGCGGCGCTCCACCCCTTTGGGGTCGGCGGAAAAGTAATGCTCGGCGGACATTCGGTCATTGTGCGGCACACGTTCGCGGGAGTGTTTCGCGGATCCGGGCACGCGCGGGTCCGCGCTTGACTACTGTCGGTCGGCGTGACTTATCGCACCGCGACCGACGCCCACTCCCGGCGTCGCAGTCTCGACGGTGGTCCTTCCCCTTTCCGGGCGCCCGAGGCGTCGATGGTCGAAGAACCGCTGTACCAACTGCCCGAAGACCCGTACTCCCCCGCCGACGACGAACACCCGCAAGGCGAGGACGACACCGTCCATCGTGGACCCAACACGGCCGTCGACGAGACGCCCGACCCGCGGCTGGGCCGCACGACCCGTGCGCTGTCGGCGAAGCGCCGCATCGCCCAGTCGCGCGCCAACTCCCGCTCGTGGATGCGGATCCTGGCCACCATCACCGGCATCGCGCTGCTCGCCGGCTGCGCGGCCGGGACCTTCTTCCTGCTGCGCGAGGACGCCGTGACCGAGGAGGGCACCGCCGGTGCGCCACCGACCGCGCAGTCCTCCCCCGCCGCCGACCCACTCGACTCCCGCGCGACCGACACCGCGCCCGTCACCGTCGAGGAGCTGTTCGCCGAAACCGGAGTGGTCGCGGCGTCGGGCACCTACGAGACGGTGCGGACCCAGGCTTCGGAGAACTGCGCGGGCGCCGCCACCGGCGAGCTCGCCAAACTCCTCGACCGGCACGAGTGCAGCCAGGTCGTGCGGGCGACGCTGCTGAGCCCCGACGGCGCCTTCGCGCTGACGGCCGGGGTGGTCAACCTCGTCGACGCCGAGTCGGCGCAGGCCGTCCGCAGCGGCGTCGAGGAGGACGCCGGGGACTTCACGACACTGCACGGCGACGGGCAGACGGCCGTCCTCGGCCGGACGGCGACCGTCCTGGGCTACAACACCTACGGGCATTACCTGTTGTACGTGGTCATCGCACCGACCGACGGGACCCGCCCCGACCAGGGCGACCCCGCCTACACCGCCATCGTCGGCGAGATCGTGGAGACGCACCTGGCGCAGGCGCTGCGACCGCGTCAGGGCTAGGCCGCGGTCACGACCTCCGCCGGGCGCGCGTCGGCGGGCGTGCGCAGCCGGCGGATCCGGCCGAGCACCATCGGCAGCGCCGAGACCGCCATCAGCAGCGTTCCGGCACCGACGCCCCAGCGTGAGCCGATCGCCTCGCCGAGCACGCCGCCGACGGCCGCGCCGATCGGGAGCACGCCGAAGGTGATCAGCCGGTAGCCGCCGTTGCTGCGGGCGAGCGCGCCTTTCGGCATGACGACCTGCCGGAGCGTCACCGACAGGACGTTGGCGGCGCCGAGTCCGAAGCCGGCGGCGAACTGGAGGACGCCGAGGGCGATGCCGAAGGCGCCGCCGGACCACGGCACGAACGCCAGCAGGAGGGGTGTTCCGGTCGAGAAGGCCAGTGCGGTGGCGAAGGCGCGGCCGTAGCCGAGGCGGGCGGCGGCGCGCAGGGCGATCATCGTGCCGAGGAAGGCGCCGGCGCCGGTACCGGAGAGGGCGACGCCGTACCAGCCGGGGCCGAGCCCGCGGTCGGTGACGGCGAGGACGACGAGGTTGACCATGAGGATCTGCGCGCCGGCGTTGTAGAGGGCGGCGTGGGCGGTCATCAGGCGCAGGAACGGGTTGCGGAGGACGACGCCGAGGCCGCTGAACAGTCCGGCCTTCACCGCGGGCGTGGCGGGCGGGGCCTCGGGGCGTTTCGCGCCGGCGATGCCGAGGGCGCTGCCGAGGTAGCTCACGGCGTCGACGGCGAGGGCGACGGCGGGGCCGAGGAACTGCACGAGCAGTCCGGCGAGGCCGGGGCCGGTGACCTGGGCGGCGGTGGTGGAGCCCTGCATGGCCTGGTTGGCCTGGCCGAGGTCGTCGTCGTCGACGAGGGTGGGGACGTAGGCGAAGGCGCCGATGTCGAAGACGGTGCTGGCCGCGCCCATGGTGAAGGCGACCGCCGCGAGCAGCGGGATGGACAGTCCGTCGAAGAGGTAGGCGAGGGGGACGGCGGCGAGCGCGGCGGCGCGCACGAGGTCGGCGCCGATCATGATGCCGCGTCGTCTTCGGCCTTCCAGCCAGTGCCCGGCCAGCAGCGGCAGCAGGATGCTGGGCAGGAAGGTGGCGGTGGCGACGGTGGCGACCCCGGCCGCGCCCGCGTCGAGCAGGAGCGTGGCGACCAGGGGCAACGCGATGTAGGTGATGTCGGCGCCCATCACCGAGACGGTGTGTCCGGCCCAGAACCTGCGGAAGTCCCGGTCACGACGAAGTACGTGCAAGGTGTTACCTCCATGAAGCGTGAACCGGTAACGTTACCGGCATGAGGACTATAGAGGTAACCTTTCGGCATGGGACAACCGGGTGACCGTTCACCTGCGCCGGGCGTCGTCGCCCTGGTGCAGGACTTCGTCAACACCACCGACATCGAGGTGGGCATCGACGACATGCGCACCCCCGCCGACCTCGTCGCCTTCGCCGAAGCGCACGGACTGCCCGCGGGCGAGTTCACCGCCGACGACGTCGAGGTCTGCCGGGCCGCGCGCGAGGCCCTCCGCGACGCCGCCCAGGCCAACGCCGGCGTCGACCTCGACGACGGCGGCGCCCTCGACACACTCCTGGCACGCGGGCCGCTGACCGTGCGCATCGCCCCCAGCGGCGAGGCGACCGCCCGCCCCGCCGAGGGCCTCCGGGGCGCCGACGCGCTCCTCGCCGAACTCGCCGCGGCCATCGTCGCGTCGGTCGCCGAAGGCACCTGGCGGCGGCTCAAGGCCTGCGCGATGGACTCCTGCCGCTGGGTCTACTACGACAAGAGCCCGGCCGGGCGCAGCCGCTGGTGCACCATGAGCATCTGCGGCAGCCGCGCCAAGATGCGCGCCTACCGGGGCCGCAAGGGCTAGCGCCGGAGGTGTCGCAGCCGGGCGATAGCCTGCGCTGAAATCCCTTTCAGGACAAGGAAGACAGCCGCATGTACGAACCCGGTTCCAAGGCCGCGCTCGCCCTTCTGGAGGCCGCCGAGCCGGGCGACTGGCCACGGCTGATCGCCTCCCGGCGCGAGATGCTGATCGCGCTCGCCCAACAGGCTCCGCGGCTTCCGCGGACCCTGATCGAGCACGCCTTGACCGGTGCCGAGCCCGGCCTGCTGCGCGCCATCGCCGACAACACCGCGCTCCAGGCCGAACGGCCCGACGTCCACGGCCGCCTCCTCGCCGACGGTTCGGCCCCGGTGCTCAAAGCCGTCCTCTACCGCGACTCCTCCCGCTACGGCGAGCAGCCGTGCTGGTCGCACGCCGAGGTCCGCGAGATGCTGGCCCGGCCCGGCCGGGACGATCCACTGTGGAGCGACCCGGAGCTGGTGCGACTACTGACGGGCGGGCTCCACTACACCCACCACACCGCGCCCGTCGTCTGCCGGGCGCCGGGCGTCGCCGCCGCCACCTACCGGGCGCGGTACGACATCCTGGGCACCACCGACCGGCTGCACGCGCTGGCCTCGGTCGCCGAGGCCGACGGCATCGACGCCGTCGCCGCCCTCCTCGCCGAGCACGACACCCCGGAGGCGCCCCGGCCGCTCGACCTCGCCAGCCTGCGCGCCGCGCTGGAGGAGTTCCAGAGCACCCGAAGCCTCCTCACCCACCTGCGCGCCCGCGACATCGTGCCCGGTCACCTGCTACGGCACTACGCGACCATCGACTGGGCAGCCGTGACGGCCGAACACCTCCGGAAGAAGTTCGCCAAGGAGACCGTCACCGCGCTCACCTCCCGTCCGGACTGCACCGCCGAGGCCGCCCGCGCCCTCGGCGACATCGCCGTGGTCGCCGCCGCCGGAGACCACGACTGGGTCATCGACCACGCCGTCCCCGCGAAGAACGCGCTGAAGGCCCTGCGCGGTACTCGGATCGAGCGCCTGGAACAGCTCGTCGCCGACGTCCTCGGCGACGACCCCGGCGCCTGGCGCGCCATGCGCGTCGAGGCCACCCGGCACAAGGGGACCATCGCCGAGCTGTTCACCCTCCTCACCGCCCGGGTCACGGCCGGCGACCTGCCCGACCGGCCCCGGCCCGGCGAGGTCCCACCACCCCCGGCGGGTGGCCGCCTCAGCCTCAAGATCGCCGACGCGGCCTACCTGACCCTCCTCGACGCCGCCACCCCCGACGTTCGCCTCGCCCTCCTTCCGGTCCTCGACGGTCCCGCCGCGCACGCCCTGCTCACCCAGGGCCACGAGCGGATCCCGGAGTGGACCGACGTCCTCCTCGCACTCGGCGACGTCACCCTCCTGACGTGCCTCGCCGACGACCGGCGCCTGTCGGCCGAAGAGGTCACGCGCCTCATGGCGCTCGACGTCCCCGAGGTCAGCCACGCCCTCGGTGCCAGGCACCGCGACTGGGCGCCCCGGTCGGCCGTGAACTGCCCGGACACCGGCCTGCGGACGGTCATCCTGACGAAGATCCATGTCCGCGGCGAGATCCCCCGGCTGCGGATCCTCCTCGACGAATGGGAACGCCACGGCCGCGAAGGCCTGCCCGCGATGATCAAGCTGACCGTCGCCCAGTCCGGCCTGCCCGCCTTCACCGCCGCCATCCGCCGCCGCGTCGAGGGCCTGCTCGCCCACGACGATGAGGCCGCCGCCCTGGCCGAACTGCGCGCCCGCGTCCTTGACGGCGAATCCGCCGCCGGGCAGATCGCCCTGCTGCGCAAGGCATCGGCGAAGTACAAGACCGTCGGCATCGAACACCACGACTGGCACTGGGCCGATCTGCTCGCCGAGCACCGGCGCGAACCCTTCGCCGACCAGGTCTTCTTCGACCTCACCCGCGCCCCCGCCTGCCCGGATGACCTACGCGCGCTCGCCGACGGCATGGTCCGGCACTGGGAAACCGACGCCGAGGCCGAACTCGCCGACGGGAAACCCCTCGCCGACGTCCTCGCCGCCCATACCCTCATCGACCAGCAGACGCAGTGGATCCGGCGCCTGCTCCGCGGCGGGCACCTGACCTGGACCGACGTCCTCACCCACGCCCGGCCCGCCAAGACCGCCCTGGCCGTCCTCACCGACGACGACCCCGAAGGCAGGAAACTCCTCGCCGAACACGTCACCGCCGAACTCGGAACCGCCGCCGACACCTGGCAGCTCGCCCTGACGATGCTGCCCGAGTTCACCGGCTCACCACTGGAACTGCTCCGGACGGCGAACCTCGCCGTCGGTGCCGCCCCGGGCGCCGCCTAACGCTCCAGCGTCCGCACCCGCCGCGTCGTCTCGTCACGGGCCACCCAGCCCGCCGCGTCGGCCGGATAGTCCACGCGCACGAGCGTCAGCCCGTGCGCGGGGGCCACGACGACCTCGCTGGAACGTTCCGTGCGCGACAGCAACCGCACCGGCCAGTCGGCCTCCCGGCGGCCGTCACCGACCGCCAGGAGCGCACCGACGAGGCTGCGCACCATCGAGTGGCAGAACGCGTCGGCCGACACCGCAACCACGATCCGGCCATCGGCCGCGCGCGACACGTCCAGGCGGGACAGCGCACGGATCGTCGTCGCGCCCTCCCGCTTCTTGCAGAAGGCCGCGAAGTCGTGCTCGCCGAGCAGCGTCGCCGCCGCCCGCGCCATCTCCGCCACGTCGAGGGGCCGGTTCCACGCGAGGGTGTCGCGCCGCCACAACGGCTCCACGCCCCAGGTCGCATCCGAGATCCGGTACTCGTAGTGCCGCGCCAGCGCCGAGAAGCGCGCGTCGAAGGCCCGGTCGATCGGCGCGACGGCCGTGACCCGCACATCCGGCGGGAGGATCCCGCGCAGCCGCCACAGGACCTTGCGCTCCCCGTCCTGCGCGGCCCAGCGGGCGGCGTCGACGTCGGCGTGACAGACCTGGCCGACGGCGTGGACACCGGCGTCGGTGCGCCCGGCGACGACGAAGGTCGCCGGAGGCCCGAACAGGTGCTCAAGGGCCGTGCGGACCTCACCGGCGACCGTCCGCGACGACGGCTGGGGCGCCCAGCCGTGGAAGTCGGTGCCGTCGTAGGAGACGGACAGGCGGAGTCGGACGGTTTCGGCGGCGGTCTCGGGCGCGGTCACGCTGGTCAGAATCGCACGGGCGCGGGATCAGGGCAGGGGCAGGACCCCGGCGCCGCACGCCGTCGAAGCGCGCCGGCAGCCGGGCCGAAGCGAGGGCCGGTTCGGGCGTGGGTGTGGCCGCGCTCGGCCCGGATCGTCCACTTCGGAGGATCGGGTGACAAGACGAAGGCCCCCACCGCGAGCGGTGGGGGCCTTCGGCGTCTGAAACGGGACGACTACTTGTCGTCGTCCTTCTTCTCGTCGGCGTCGGTGTCGGCGGCCTCGGGGGCCTCCTCCTCCTTCGCCTCGGCGACAGGCGCGGGAGTCGCCTCGTCCTCGGTCTCACCGGCGAGCGCGGCGACGGCCTCGGTCTTGGCGGCCTTGCGGGCCTGCTTCTTGGCGGCGGGCGCGGGGGCGGTCTGAACAACCAGCTCCTCCACCAGCTCGATCTGCGCCATGGGCGCGTTGTCGCCCTTGCGCGGGCCGAGCTTGGTGATGCGCGTGTAGCCGCCGTTGCGGGTCTCGTAGCGCGGCGCGATCTCCTCGAAGAGGGCGTGCGCGACGTCCTTCTCGTGGAGAAGGGCGATCGCACGACGACGCGACGCGAGGTCGCCCCGCTTGGCGAAGGTCACCAGTCGCTCGGCGAAGGGACGCAGCTTGCGCGCCTTGGCCTCGGTCGTCTTGATCTTGCCGTGCTTGAACAGCGACGTGGCCAGGTTGGCCAGCAGCAGCTTCTCGTGCGACGGCCCCGCGCCGAGGCGCGCGCCCTTGGTGGGCTGTGGCATTGGTCTAGCTCCTTGGTCTTTTTGCCGCCGCAGCCTTAGAGCTGCTCGGTCTCCCGGTAGTCCTCGCCGTCGTCGTCACCGAAGGCGTCGACTGCCTCGGCAGGGTCGAAGGTGCCCACGGAGTCCTTGAGGGACAGACCCATGCCGGCGAGCTTCATCTTCACTTCGTCGATCGACTTCTGCCCGAAATTCCTTATATCGAGCAGGTCGGCCTCGGTGCGGTTTATCAATTCCCCGACCGTGTCCACGCCTTCGCGCTTCAGGCAGTTGTACGACCGCACGGTCAGTTCCAGGTCCTCGATCGGCAGCGCGAGATCGGCGGCCATCTGGGCGTCCTGCGGGGACGGCCCGACGTCGATGCCCTCGGCGGTCGAGTCGAGTTCGCGGTACAGACCGAACAGCTCCACCAGGGTGGAACCGGCGGAGGCCAGTGCGGTGCGCGGCGTCGTGGACGCCTTGGTCTCGACATCGACGATGAGCTTGTCGAAGTCGGTGCGCTGCTCGACACGGGTCGCCTCGACGCGGTAGCTGACCTTGAGCACCGGCGAGTAGATCGAGTCGATCGGGATGCGGCCGATCTCGGAGTTCGGCTGCTTGTTCTGCGGCGCGCTGACGTAGCCGCGGCCCCGCTCGACGGTGAACTCCATGTCGAGGCGGCCCTTGCCGTTGAGCGTGGCGAGGTGCAGCTCGGGGTTGTGCACCGACACACCGGCGGGCGGCTGGATGTCACCTGCGGTGACCTCGCCCGGGCCCTGCTTGCGCAGGTACATGGTGACCGGCTCGTCGTGATCGCTCGAAACGCACAGCTGCTTGACGGCCAGCACCAGCTCGACGACGTCTTCCTTCACGCCGGGGATGGTGGTGAACTCGTGCAGCACGCCGTCGATCTTGATCGAGGTGACGGCGGCGCCGGGGATCGAGCTGAGCAGCGTACGGCGCAGCGAGTTCCCGAGGGTGTAGCCGAAGCCGGGCTCAAGAGGTTCGATGGTGAACTTCGAGCGCGTCTCGGAGATGGACTCTTCGACCAGGGACGGCCGCTGAGTGATGAGCACTGTTCCTCCAGTTGTACGGGGACGCCCGCTATTTGACGTCCGCGAACATGTGCGGCCGCGCACCGGCGAGTTCCGCCGGGCGCGGCCGGTGAGCCACTACTTCGAGTAGAGCTCGACGATGAGCTGTTCCTGAACCTGCGTGTCGATGACCTGACGGGCAGGCAGCGAGTGCACGAGGATCTTCATGCGGCTCGGGATGGGCTCCAGCCACGCCGGGACGCGCTTCTCGCCGGCCTCGGCACGGGCGATCACGAAGGGCGTCATCTCGACGGACTTGGTGCGCACCTCGACGATGTCCTTGGGGGACACGCGGTACGACGGGATGTCCACCTTGCGGCCGTTGACCATGAAGTGGCCGTGCTTGACCAGCTGGCGGGCCATGTCACGCGACTTGGCGTAGCCGGCGCGGTACACGACGTTGTCCAGGCGGGATTCGAGGATCTCCAGGAGGACCTCACCGGTCTTGCCCTGGCGCTTGTTGGCTTCCTCGTAGTAGTTCCGGAACTGCTTCTCCAGAACACCGTAGGTGCGCTTGGCCTTCTGCTTCTCGCGCATCTGAAGGAGGTACTCGGTCTCCTTCGGACGGCCGCGGCCGTGCTGCCCGGGCGGGTAGGGACGCGACTCAAGGGGGCACTTCGCGCTTTCGCACTTGCTGCCCTTGAGGAAGAGCTTGACCTTTTCACGACGGCAGCGGCGGCAGTCGGGTCCGGTGTAACGAGCCATGTCTCTCTATCTCCCCTTAGACCCGGCGCCGCTTGGGCGGACGGCAGCCGTTGTGCGGCTGCGGGGTCACATCCTGAATCTGACCGACTTCGAGACCCGCCGCCTGCAGCGAACGGATCGCGGTCTCACGGCCGGAGCCGGGACCCTTCACGAAGACGTCGACCTTGCGCATGCCGTGCTCCATCGCGCGACGGGCAGCGGCCTCGGCGGCCATCTGCGCGGCGAACGGAGTCGACTTGCGGGAGCCCTTGAAGCCGACCTGGCCCGACGAGGACCAGGAGATGACGGCCCCGGTGGGGTCGGTGATGGAGACGATCGTGTTGTTGAACGTGCTCTTGATGTGAGCGTGCCCGTGGGCGACGTTCTTCTTTTCTTTACGACGGAGCTTCTTGGTGGCTCCGGCGCGTGCCTTAGGCGGCATATGTCTTTGCGCTCCTTGGTGTAAGCCTGTACGGACCGGTTACTTCTTGCCGGGCTTCTTCTTGCCGGCCACGGTGCGCTTCGGACCCTTGCGGGTACGAGCGTTCGTGCGGGTGCGCTGTCCACGCACCGGCAGACCGCGGCGGTGCCGGATGCCCTGGTAGCAACCGATCTCGACCTTGCGGCGGATGTCTGCGGCAACCTCGCGGCGAAGGTCGCCTTCCACCTGGTAGTTCTGCTCGATCCAGTCGCGGAGCTGCACGATCTCCGCGTCCGTGAGGTCTTTGACCCGCTTGTTCTGGTCGATGCCCGTGCCGACGCACGTGGCGATCGCGCGGGTACGGCCGAGGCCGAAGATGTACGTGAGGCCGATCTCCAGGCGCTTCTCGCGCGGAAGGTCGACACCTACTAGACGTGCCATTAAGGGCTGGTACTCCTCAGATGTACGGAGGTGGTCGCCACCCCTGCCCTCGTCAGCCCATGTCACCTTGGTGACGAGACGAGGCCCTGGCCTCCGATACCAGGGGTCGTCCACGCGAAAACGCGTGAACGGCGGGGAAACGCTGCGGTGCCTTGTGGTCTGGCTACTAACCCTGACGCTGCTTGTGGCGCGGGTCCTCGCAGATCACCATGACCCGGCCGTGGCGGCGGATCACGCGACACTTGTTGCAGATCTTCTTGACGCTCGGCTTGACCTTCACGGCTGCCCTACTGTGTTCTCGTCGGTCAGCGGTAGCGGTAGACGATCCGCCCGCGGGAAAGGTCGTATGGAGATAGCTCCACGACGACCCGGTCCTCGGGAAGGATCCGGATGTAGTGCTGTCGCATCTTGCCGCTGATGTGCGCCAGTACCTTGTGGCCGTTGGTCAGCTCAACCCGGAACATGGCGTTGGGCAGAGGCTCGATGACACGACCCTCGATCTCGATGGCGCCGTCTTTTTTCGGCATGTCCTCCGCTACCGTGACTCTCTGATTGCGAATACTCGGTCCTGAAACGTTCGGCGCGCCTTGCACCCCAGCCGCTCCGCATGGCCTTGGGAAGCGCTCCTAGGCACAGCAGAATGGGCGCGGTGCGCCGTCGATGAACTCTACTCCCCTTGCGCGTGGCGTGCCACTTCGGGTCGCGAAGGGGGGCCGGGGGTGGTGAGAGTCACCGCCCCCGGAGCACGTCACCCGGCTCGTCCGCGCGTTGCGGCGGGACGTTCAGGAGACCGCGATCACGTTCCGGCGTCGCGGGCCGTACCCCTGTCACCAGGTATACCCCGGACGGGAACTCGGTGGCGAGTTCGACGGCGGCGGAGCGTCGGCTAACCGTCCCCCAACTCCAGTTCAAGACCGCCCCGGTCGCCGCGGACGAGCAGCAGGTCGGTTTCGGTCCCGCCCGAAGGGCCCGTGGAGCGCAGCTCGTACACGCCGGGCAGGACCCACACGCCGAAGCCGGTCGCGTCCGCCTCCGGGAAGGCCGTTCCCGCGAAGTCGACGTCGCGCGGTTCTCCGGCGACGGTGACGATCGCGCGCTCGACCGGGCAGTCGACGAACGGGAAGTGGTCGTGCCCCACCACCGGGATCGTGATGGTGGTGGGCTCGACGCCGTCGGCGGTGACCTTGAGGTGGACGTCGTAGTCGTCGGGCGCGTCGGTCATCTCGACATCCAGGATCTCGGCGTCGCGCCAAGGGCGGCTGGGCGGCGTTCCGGCGGGTTCCTCACACCAGGGATGGATCATGTCCGCGATCGCGGCCGGGTCCCCGCCTTCGACGGCGGCCAGGAATTCGAGGGCGAAGCTCCCACTCGGTTTCCACCCCGAGCAGGCGAAGAACCCCCCGCCGCAGAGCACGAGGAGGACCGCGCCCGCCAGCAGTTTCAGCCACAGGTCGCGATGCCGCTCCACGGCTAAACCCATGCCGTCACGGTACGGCGGTTTCGGCCCGCCGTGTGTCCCGTGCACGCTCGGCGGGTTGCGACAGATCGCACCCCGGGGAGCTCACGCCACCGCCGTCAGGGCGAGGGCCGGCTCCTCCTCCAGCGTCACCGTCAGCCGCCCGGCGAGGGCGACTCCACCGTCACCGGTCGCGGTGACCGTGTAGATCCCCGGGAGCAGCCAGACGTGCACCATCGCGCCGGACCCGACATCACGGCCGTCGATCGTCACGGCGGTGAGGCCACCCCCGATTTTCGCGGTGATCGCGCCCCTGACCATCGGGTCGAGGATCACCTCACGGCCCTTCACCGTCCCGACGGCGAAGTTCAGCCGGGCGCCTCCGCTGCGCGTCAGGTCGGTCGAGGCGACCTCGACGACGACGTCGTAGTCGTAGCTGGAGTCGTTCGGCGAGGTCTCGACGATCCGGGCGTCGGTCCACGGGAAGTCGGGCAGGACCGCTTCGGCCGGGCCGGGGGCGCCGTTGAGGCTGTCGGTGAGGGAGGCGATCTCGTCGAGGTCGCGGTCCTCGATCGCCTCGATGAGGTCCAGCGCGATCCGGCCCTCCGGCCGGTGCACCAGCAGGTAGGTACCGACCATGAGCAGGAACGCGGCGAAAACGGCCCCCACCCAGACCAACACCGGGTGCCCGCGTGCCGCCGTCATCAGTCCCATCGGCACACGGTAGCCACTCCGCGCATCTGTGAACTTTGTGAATAGCCGCCCTTGACGCACCCCCGTCCAGCCCGATAGCAATACGGGCAATGTTGTTTAAAGCTGTTGGCTTCACCGCCCACGGCTCAAGGGAGGCAACAATGGTCCGACCCACCCTCCGGCGCGGCGCGCTCTTAGCCGTCGCCGCACTGGCCGCGACGGCCCTCGGCGCGCCCCCCGCGCACGCCGACCCCGACCTCACCCCGCTCGACGTCCAGGCCCTCGACGCCGCGCTCGCCCACACCGGCGGCACCGCCCGCGCGGCGGCAACCGACTTCACGCCCCTGTCGGCGACCTCCGACGGCGCCGACACCACCGTCCGGCTCCAGCAGCTCCACCACGGCGTCCCCGTCTTCGGCGCCCACGCCCTCGTCCACCTCACCGACGGCGCCGCCGACCCCGGGCAGGACCCGGTGACCGGGAAGACCTTCGCGCTGACCGTCGGCACGACGGCCCGCGTCCCCGCCGAGACCGCCGGGCACAAGGCCCTGGCGAGCCTCACCGACCCCCGCACCCGCTCCGGGGCGACCGTCACCGGTGCCGAGCTCACCGTCCTCCCGCTGGGGTCGGGCGTGCTCACCTGGCGCGTGAGCCTCTCCGGCCTCGACCACGAGAAGCGGACGCCGATGATGCGCGACGTGTTCGTCGACGCGCTGACCGGCGGCGTGCGGATGTCCTACGACACCGTCCAGTTCGCCGGACCCGCCGACGGCGACGGTGTCGCCCACGACGGCCGCACCCTCCCGCTGAAGGTCCACACCACCGACACCGGCACCTTCGAGATGCGCGACCGCTCCCGCCCGATGTGGGACGGCGTCAACGGCGAGATCGTCACCTACGACGCCGAAGGCCGCAACTACTGGGAGTACTCCGGCCAGTTCCCGCCCGACACGCCCGTCGTGGCGGGCCCGACCGCGTCCTTCGGCGGCCGCGCCACCGACTCCGGCGCCGTCGACGCGCACTGGGGCGCCGGACAGGTCTACGAGTACTACAAGTCGCGCTTCGGCCGCGAAGGCCTCGACGGCGAGGGCGGCTCGATGATCTCGGTCGTCGGCACCACCTACTTCGGCCGGCCCTTCGTCAACGCCTTCTGGGACGGCACGAAGATGGTCTACGGCTGGTCCACGGGTGAGATCCGGCCGCTGTCGGCCGACCTCGACGTGGTCGGCCACGAGATGACCCACGGCGTCATCACCAACAGCGCCGACCTCGTCTACATCGGACAGTCCGGCGCCATGAACGAGGCGCTCGCCGACTACTTCGGCAACGCCGTCGACGTCGACGTGACCGGCACCGACATGGCCGACCCCGGCTCGGGGCTGCTCGGCGAGGACCTGTGCCGCACGACCACCCCGGCCGACTGCGCCCTGCGCGACCTCAACGACGGCCGCACCACCATCGACAGCTTCCTCGGGGTGAACATCCGCAGCGACTCCGGCGGCGTCCACCTCAACTCCACGATCTTCTCCGGCGCCCTCTGGGACGTCCGGCAGAAGCTCGACACCGCGCTGACCGACAAGGTCGTCTACAAGGCGCTCACCGAGTACATGACGCCGACCGACACCTTCAGCGACGGCCGCGCGGCCGTCGAGGCCGCCGCGCGCAAGCTCGGCCTGTCACGCGCCGACCGCAAGGTCATCGCCGACGCCTTCGCCGCGCACGGGATCTACCCCGGCTGGGAGAAGGACCTGGGCGTCGACAGCCGCGTGCTGTTCGAGGCCGTCACCGACCGGTCGGTCACCTTCGACGCCGACGGCGGCGCCTACGTCGTGACCAGTTCCGACACCCACGGCGAGGCCTACCCGACGATCTGGGCCGGCCGCACCGACGGGCACGGGAAGGCCAAGGCGGTCAGCCCCGATGACGGCCGCTACCACTCCAGCCCCTCCACGGACGGCAAGACCGTGGTGTGGACAGCGGAGGGCTACACGCCCGAAGGCGAGCCGTGGGCGGCGGTGCTGGCGCGCTCGCTGAAGGGCGGACCGGTCCGCACGGTCGCCGAGGCCTTCGACGGCACGAGTTACGCCTCGCCGACCGTCGACGGCGAGACGATCGCGTGGACGGCCAGCGAGATCCCCGCCTTCGAGACGAACGTCTACGTCAAGGCCGGAACGGCCGCGCCGGTCGCGGTCACGCCCGCGGCCGGGATCCAGGGGTCCTGGCTGGATCTGCGCGGCGGGCGCCTCGGTTACGTCGAGATCGACTCCTCGGGCGGCTGGACATACCGGCCGGTCGTGTACGAGCTCGCGACGGGCGCGAAGACCTACTTCGAGAACCGCCCGGAGTTCGTCTACAACAAGGACGTCGTGCTCGGCTCGAAGGGCCCGAGCTGGGTCCAGGACGTCGACGTCGACGGCAACGCCGCCATCATGCAGGCGAAGTACGACGGCACGGGCGTGCGGGCGCTGATCGCCGAGGACGACGCCGACGCGCCCTTCCAGCCCGTCCTGGACGGCAACGACCTGTTCCTGACCTACAGCTCCCGCGACGCCTCGGCGGCCGGGAACGCCGGGCTGGCGAAGCTGTTCCAGCTCCCGGCCGTGGGCGGGGAGCCGTGGCGCGTGTCGTGCAACCGCGGCGACCAGGGCCAGTTCGCCGTCGACGGGCTCCTGCGCGTCGTGTGGCTCGACGGGACGACGGGCATCACCAACGTCGTCACACGTGCCCTGCCCGCCGGACGCTGCTAGACCGGAAGGTGTGGAGGCGGGCGCGCGGCCTCGGCCGCGCGCCCGCTCACGCTGCCGGGGCGGCGGCGTTCGTGGCGGCGTTCGTGGCGGCGATGCGCATGCCGGGCCGCGCGGGGCGCGTCACGCGCCGAGAGCCGCTCCGGCGCCGCGATCCGGCGGGTCGCGTGTCACCTCACGCACCGACCTTCCCCGCCTGGCGCCGTGTCCGCCGCGCGGTTGCCTCACGCCCACCGAACTCGCCCGGGAGCAGGTCGCGAGCCGACGCTCGTCCCGGCAACGCGCCCCGGCCGGTCGGGAGCGCGGTCACCTCACGCCCGGCCAAGCCGCCCGAGGCACCTCACGAGCCGACGCTGGCCCCACCACCGCGCCCACCACCGCGCCCGCCGGACCGCGCGCGGGTGCGGGGGCAACTCGCCGGAGCCATCCGGGGCAGGTCACGAACCGACGCTCGCCCCGCCGCGACCACTGGGCTGCGCGCGGTCACCTCACGCCCGGCCAAGCCGCCCGAGGCACCTCACGAGCCGACGCTGGCCTCACCACCGCACCCGGAGGGCCGCGCGGTTGTGCGCGGGTATGCCCGGTTGTGCGGCGACCCGCCGAAGCCGTCCAGGTCACGTCACGCGAGCGCCGACGTTCGTCCCGGCGCCACATTCGGCGGCTGCGTGCGCGGTTACCTCACGCTCGTCACAGCCACCCGGAAGCAGGTCACGAACCGACGCTGGCCCCGCCACCGCACCCGGCGGGCCGCGCGCGCACTCACCTCACGCCCACCGCAGCCACCTGAGGACAGGTCACGAACCGACGCTCGTCCCGCCACCGCACCCGGCGAGCCGCACGGTTGTGCGGCGACTCGCCGAAACCGTCCAGGTCACGTCACGCGAGCGCCGCCCCCCACGCCGCGCCCGGCGAGCCGCGCGCGCACTCACCTCACGCCCACCGCAGCCACCCGGAAGCAGGTCACCAGCCGACGCCCGCCCCCCGCCCGCCCGCCGGGCTGGGCCGGGCACGGTTATGCGCAGGTGTGCGGTTGTGCGGCAACTCGCCGAAACCGTCCACGTCACGTCAGGCGAGCGCCGCCCCCCGCACCCGCACCCGGCGAGCCGCGCGCGCACTCACCTCACGCCCACCGCAGCCGCCATCCGCCCCCGCCGGGCCGGGCCGGACCGCGCACTGTTATGCGCAGGGGTGCGGTTGTGCGGCAACTCGCCGAAACCGTCCAGGTCACGTCACGCCCCCCGCCACCGCCCGCCGGACCGCGCACGGTTATGCGCAGGTGTGCGGTTGTGCGGCAACTCGCCGAAACCGTCCAGGTCACGTCACGCGAGCGCCAACCCCCGCCACCGCCCCGCCGAGCCGCGCGCACTCACCCCACGCCCACCGCAGCCGCCATCCGCCCCCGCCCCCCACCACCGCTCCCCACCCCCCGCTCACACCACAATCCGCCGCGGCGTCCCGAAGGCCTCGACGTGGTGCGCGCCGACGAAGGCGTTCGACTTCGCGATCCGTCCGCCGACGATGCGGAGCACGTCGACGACGTGCGCCTCGTAGTGGGACGCGCCGGGTTCGCGCAGGTAGCGCAGCAGCGCCGGGCGGCTGTTGGCCACGGCCGGGAAGGTGCGCCAGTCGTAGGGGCGCGCGAGGAAGGCGGCCGCGGCCTCGGCACCGACGACCGGCGGCGCCGGCGGCGTGGTGATCCGCACGTCCTCGGCGAGCAGCGCCCGGAAGTCGGCGGCGGAGCTCTCGGCGGCGTAGCGGCGCAGGACGTCCTCGTCGGCGGGGGTGAGTTCGGGGCGGCGCCGGTCGCGGGGGTCTTCGGGCGCGTGGCGGCGGACGGTGGCGCGGGCGCGCTGGAGGAGGCTGTTGGCGGCGGGGGTTCCACGCCGAGCGCGGCGGCGACCTCGCCGGAGCTCCAGCCGTGCACCTCGCGCAGGACGAAGGCCGGGCGGGCAGGTGGGTCAGGGCGGCGATGAGAGCGAGCTCGACGGTATCCACGGCGGCGCGGCCGTCGTGCGGGTCGTTGCCTTGCGGGTGTCGAGGAAGGCGTTGGTGGCGATCCGGTAGAGCCACGTGCGGGCCGAGGCGCGTCCCTCGAAGGCCTCCCGTGCCTCCCAGGTGCGCAGGAAGGTCTCCTGGACGAGGTCGTCGGCGACGTTGCCGGTGAGGCGGCAGCAGTGCGCGAGCAGTTCGCGGTGGTGCGCGGTCTGGGCGGCTTCGAACCACGCCCGTCTCGCCTCGGGCCCGGGTGGTGCGACACGGTACCCGCCGGACCGATGACGATCGGCGGGGTTCGTCGTCGGAGCCGCGATCGCGAAGCGCTGCTGTCGCGCGAGAAGGCGCACACCCGTGAGGGCGACGCGATCGCCGCCGCCCGCAGGCGCCTGCCGGTGACCGAGGTCGACGCGGGCATCCCCTTCACCGGTGCTCCTCGGCCGGCATCGAGGGCCGGGGTTTCCCCGCCGACGCCTTCGCCTTCTTCCTGCGGCGGGACGAACGGGTGTTCCTGACCTACGAGACCGACCATCGCGGCTGCGAGGTGATGATGCCGGCGCTGCTGCTGCTCGACATGGGCGTCCACGGCCGCCAGGAGACCTGGGAGGACTCGCCTGAGGGCTGGCCGCAGGACGCGGCCCGGCGTGACCGCCTGACATGACGACGCCCCCGGGCACCCGGCCCGGGGCGTCGCCGAGAGCCTCTAGTCGGCGGCCGCCGCGGCGGCCTGCACCGACCGCAGGGCGGTCTTGCGCCAGTCGAGGAAACCCTTGACGACCAGCGCGGCGAAGACCACGTAGACCAGTGCCGAGAAGTACAGGCCGGACTTGATCTGGAGGGGCACGCCCACGATGTCGACGGCGAGCCACACCAGCCAGAACTCGACCAGCCCGACGGCCTGCGCACCGAACGCGACGAGTGTCCCGACGAAGATCCAGGCGTCCGGGAAGGGGTTCCACGAGGCGTGGAAGCCCTGCGCGTTCAGGTAGGTCAGCAGCCCGCCGAAGGCGCCCGTCCCGACGACCATCGCCACGCCGATGAGGAGGCGCTCGCGGGCGGTCGCGGTCCGCACGACCATCCCGAAGACCGTGCGCTTGTGCCGGGTCCAGGCCCACCAGCCGTAGACGGAGATCAGCAGGATCGCGACCTGCCGCGCGGCCAGGCCGCCGAGGGTCGCCGACATGTAGACGATGAACAGCATCACCGTGGCGAGGATCTGCACCGGCCAGGTCCAGATCGTGCGGCGGTCGGCGAGCAGCACGACCAGCAGCGCCGACAGCTGGCCGACGAGCTCGGCCCAGGAGATGTGCTGATCGAGGATCGTCAGGCCGCTGTTAAGGAGGAACTCGCTCACGAGCGCGAAGCGTACACCGAGCGGAAGGGCTTCGGGCGCGCTGAAACCGTTGGTGCGCGAACGGCCCGGCACGGCCGGTCAGGGTCGGCGTGAGATGACCATGAGGTATTCGCAGGGAGCGTTCGTCCGGTTGGCGAAGCCGTGTTCGGCGTCGGCCTGGAAGAACAGCGAATCGCCGCTGTTCAGGGTCTCGCTGATCCCGCCGATCGCGACGGTGAGCGTGCCTTTCAGGACCACGAGCTGCTTCTCCGTGCCCGGCGGATACGCGGGCAGCAGCCCCATGGAGACCTGGGCCGGGAGGTAGTGGACGACCATCTCGGCTCCTCCCGCGCCCGGAGCCGCCGACACCATGTGCCGCTCGAAGCCGGTCTCGGGGTCGCGGAAGACGGGCCGCTCGTTCTTGCGCATGACGACGGCCACGCCGGACGCGGCGGCGGCCGGAGCGCCGATCAGGTCGGAGAGGGCCACGTCGAGCGCGTGGGCGATCTTCGACGCGACGCCGATCGTCGGGCTCTTCTCACCGCGTTCGACCTTGGACAGCATCGCCCGGCTGACCGACGACAGCGTGGACAGCCGCTCCAGGGTCAGGCCCGCCTCCTCGCGGTGTCGCCGCACGTTCCCGCCGAACGCGCCGGCCAGGTCGTCGCCGTGCTGTGGTTCGGCCGCGTTCTCGTCCTGCTCGACCATCGCGCTCCTCGATCAATGGGCACTCGCCGCCAACAGTGTACGGTTTCTCCTAAAGGAGATTCGGTCTCCTATTGAAGATGGACATGACGGAGGTTCCATGCGTTTCCTTTCCAGCGGCCGCCTCCACGCCGCCTTCGAACTCGGCGAGCTGCGGGTGGTCTCGCTGCGCGACGGGTACATCGACATGCCGCCGACACGGCTTCGCGACGAGGACGGCTGCGCGCTCGCCGAGCTCCCCGCCGCCGTCCCGCTGGCCGGCGACAACCTGCGGCTGTCGGTCAACGCCTTCCACGTCACCGACGGCACCCGGTCGCTCCTCGTCGACACCGGCGCGTCCGACGCCTGGCACGACCCGACCATGGGCCTGATCTACGACGCGCTCGATGAAGCGGGCGTCGACCGAGCCCACATCACCGACGTGGCCATCACCCACCGGCACGAGGACCACGTCAGCGGCCTCATCGCGCCCGGCGGGGCGGAGGCCTTTCCCAAGCTGGAACGCGTGTGGATCGGCGCGGGCGACGTCTCGGTGTTCACCGGGCGGCTCGCGCCGGTCCGCGACCGCGTCATGCCCGTCGCGGAGGAGGTCGCCATCAACGACTGGGCCACCGCGATCCCGGCGCCCGGCCACACCCCCGGCCACACCGTCTACGAGGTCGCGAGCGGCGACGGCCGCCTGCTCATCTGGGGCGACACCGTGCACGTGCCCACCCTCCAGTTCGAGCGGCCGGACGTGACCTGGGAGCTCGACGGCGACCAGCCCCAGGCCCGTGCCGCGCGAGCGGCGCTCCTCGAACGGCTGACCCTCCCGCACCACTTCGTGGCCGGCGCCCACCTCGACTCACCCGGCATCGCCCGCGTGACCCCTTCCGGCCACGGCTACACGCTGGAGTACCTCGCGCCACCGATCGGCTGACCGAGCCGGCGACACCGGGCACACCCGCCCGAACACCGTGAAGCCGTGCGGGTGTGCCCGGTCACTCACCCTGGACCTCAACCGGAGTTCAGGCTGTTGACTGGGCGCTACCGATCACCCCACGACGGGAGCGACCATGCGCGTCATTCGCCTGCACGAGTACGGACCGGCGCAGAACCTGCGGCTCGAAGAGGCCCCCGACCCGGCCCCCGAGGCCGGGCGCGTGCGCGTCCGGATCGCCGCTTCCGGCGTCCAGCTGCTGGAGACCTGGCTGCGTGAAGGCAAGCGGGTCGGGCCGCACCCGGCGCCGAAACTGCCCGCCGTGCTCGGCGGGGAGGTCGCGGGAGTCGTCGACGCCCTCGGCGAAGGCGTCCCGGCCGGGCTCCTCGGGCAGCGCGTCGCGCTCGGCCTCGACCACGGCGGCTACGCCGAATACGTCCTGGCCCGGCCCGAAGACCTCCACCCGCTCCCCGCCGGACTCGGCACCGCCGAGGCCGTCGCGATGCTCAACACCGGCGTCACCGCCCACGCCGTGTGGGACCTCGCCGAAGCCGGACCGGGCGACGTCGTCCTCGTGACGGCGGCCGCCGGCGGCATCGGCGGACAACTCGTCCAGCTCGCCAAGGCCTCCGGCGCGACCGTCGTCGGCCTCGCGGGAGGCGAGGCGAAACTGCGGCTCGTGCGCGAGGCGGGCGCCGACGCCGCCGTCGACTACCGCGAACCCGGCTGGCCGGACCGCGTCGCCGAGGCCGTGGGCTCGGTGACCGTCGCCCTCGACGGCGTGGGCGGCGAGATCGCGGCCGAGGCCTGGCGACTGGCCGACCGCGGTGTCTCCTTCGGCGCCGCCGCCGACAACGGCGACATCGGCGGCGAACTGCCCGACGGCGTCCGCTCGCTGTTCACCGCACCCGTGATGGCCGACTTCGGCAACCCCGAGGCCACGCGCCGGCATGTCGCCCGCGCCTTCGCCGCGGCCGCCGAAGGTCGCGTCCGGACGCCCGTCAGCGCCTACCCGCTCGCCGAGGCCGCCGAGGCGCACCGCGCGATGGCCGCCCGCGAGACCATCGGGAAGGTCGTCCTGCTGCCTTGACCCGGCGAGACCGACGACGGTCACCCCGGCCGGAATCTACCTAGACTGACGAACATGGCATGCCGCATCAGTGAACTCATCCTCGACTGCGCCGACCCCGAACGGCTCGCCGCCTTCTGGAGCGAGGTCCTCGGCTACGTCGAGATCGAACGCGAGGACGACGGAAGCATCCACCTCGCACCGCCCGGCGCCGGCTTCGGCGGACCTCAGCCCACCCTGCTCCTCAGCGCCAGCGACGACCCACGCACCGGAAAACTCCCCCTGCACCTCGACGTCAACGCCACCGACCGCGACCAGGACGCCGAACTCGAACGACTGCTCACGCTCGGCGCCGTACCCGCCGACGTCGGCCAGACCGGCGAGGAGAGCTGGCACGTCCTGGCCGACCCCGAAGGCAACGTCTTCTGCCTCCTGCGCGCCAGGCTCGACCCCTAGGCCCGTCCCCGGCGCTCCGCACGGCGGCGCGCGTCGGCCGCGAGCCGGTCGGCGCGCGTCACCCGCTCCCCCACCGTCAGGCTCAGGTACACCGCGCCCAGCGGCCCGGCCACCCACAGCGGCCACGGGTACCAGGTACCCGAACCGGTCAGCAGGGTCAGGAACCACACCAGCGTCGTGATCGACACCGGGATCATCCACGACACCCACAGCCACTTGATCCACTGCGGTGTCCCGCTGAGCAGCTCCTCGGGATCGATCGACACCAGCCGCGGCCGCACGATCTCGACGTGGCCGTCGGACACGCGCGGAAGATCGGAGATGATCGGCGCGAGCTCACCGACGGTCTTGGCCTCGTAGGCCTCCCGCAGCCGCTCGTCGTACTCGGCGAGAGTCAGCCGGCCCTCGTCGATGGCGACCTTGAGCAGTTTGCTGACCAGCTCCCGATCGGCGTCCGAGATCCGCAGATTGTCGTTGCTCTCCACCGTGGCTCCGAGGGGTTCAGTCATCGCTCTTGGCGACGTAGGCGATGGTCCGGACGATCATGATGAGGGCGACGATCCCGACCGGCCACACGAACCAGAAATCGCCGTCGTTGTCGAAGCCGTCGGTCGCCACACCGATGAACCACAGGCCCGTGACCAGCACGGACATGCCCAGCCAGCCCGTCCAGCCCTTGCGCACCGACCGGCGGTCGCGCTCGCGGCGGCGGGCCTTCTTCTCGCCCACCGGGTCGAGGGGCAGCAGCGGCGAGGTCGCCAGCCGCGACCGGCCCGCGGGCGCGGGCGGCGGCAGGTCGGTCAGCAGGGGCTTGAGCTCGGCGTAGGTCTGCGCGGCGTACGCGGCGGCGGTCCGCTCGTCGAACTCCGTCAGGTTCAGCCGGCCCTCGTTCAGCGCGACCCGCAATCTCTCGACGACCTGTTCCCGGTCGGCGTTGGACGCCCGCATGCGGCTCTGACCGCCGTCACTGTCCACTGTGTTCACCTCGTGCGTCCGTCCCATGGTGCGTCAAGAATGCCATCGGGATGACGTCAGATGCGAGCCCGGAGCCGAGATTGGGGGGTTACCCCTACTACCGCCGCGCGGCGGCGGTGACCAGATCACCGAGGCGCCCCACGCCACCGTCGGTGGCGGTGAGCACCCACACGCCGTCGGCGCACAGACCGACCGAGTGCTCGACGTGCGCGGCGAAGGACCCGTCCGCGGTGACGACGGTCCAGGCGTCGTCGAGTTCGACGGTGTCCGGCGAACCCATGGTGATCATCGGCTCGATGGCCAGGGCCATGCCGGTCTTGAGCTTGGCGCCCTGATTGGGCTTACCGTAGTTGAGGATGTGCGGGTCCTGGTGCATCTCGGTGCCGATGCCGTGCCCGCCGTAGCCCTCGACGATGCCGTAGTCGCCGGCGGCGATCACGGCCGTCTCCACGGCGTGCGAGATGTCGGTGAGGCGCCCGCCGACGCGTGCGGCGGCGATACCCGCCCACAGCGCGTCCTCCGCGGCCGCGACCATCGCCAGCAGCGCCGGGTCGACCTCGCCGACCGGGAGCGTGATGGCCGCGTCGCCGTGCCAGCCGTCCAGGATGGCGCCGACGTCGACGGAGATGAGGTCGCCCTCGGTGAGGACCTGCTTCGGCGAGGGGATCGCGTGCACGACCTGCTCGTTCACCGAGGAGCAGATCGAGGCCGGGTAGGCCCCGTCGCCCAGGTCGTACCCCAGGAACGACGGGACCGCGCCGTGGTCGCGGATCACGGTCTCGGCGATGGTGTCGAGATCCTTCGTGGTGACGCCCGGCTTCGTGGCCTCGCGCAGGGCGTCATGGACGGCCGCGACGACCAGTCCCGCCTTGCGCATCAGCCCGATCTGCTCGGGCGTCTTGATCTCGATGTGCTCCCTGCGCCACCCCACCGTGAAATCCCCGTCTTATCCGTCGTAGGAACGCAGGACGTCGAGTGCGCGAGCCGTCACGTCCTCGACCGGTCCGGTCGCGTCGATGCCGGCCAGCTTGCCCTGGGCGCTGTAGAAGCCCACCAGGGGCGCGGTCTTGTCGGCGTACTCGCGCAGCCGGTTGGCGACCGTCTCGGCCTTGTCGTCGTCGCGCTGGTACAGCTCGCCGCCGCAACGATCACAGATGCCCTCGACGGTCGTCGGGTCGAACTCCAGGTGCCAGGTCTTGCCGCACCCACCGCAGGTCCGGCGGCCCGAGAGCCGCCGGATGACCTCGTCGTCCTCGACGACCAGTTCGAGCACCAGATCGAGCTGGGTGCCCATGTCGGCGAGCATCTTGTCCAGCGTGTTGGCCTGAGGCACCGTCCGCGGGAACCCGTCGAGCAGGAACCCGTCGGTGGCGTCGGGCTCGGCCAGACGAGCGGCCACCATGTTGATGACCAGCTCGTCCGGCACGAGATCACCGGCGTCCATGTAGCGCTTGGCCTCGATGCCCAGCTCAGTCTTCCCGGCCACGTTGGCGCGCAGAATGTCGCCGGTCGAGATCTTCGGTATGGACAGCTGAGCGGCGATGAACTCCGCCTGCGTGCCCTTACCGGCGCCCGGGGGCCCTACGAGTACCAGTCGCATCCAACCACTCTCTCGTTCAAACGACCCGCGCGCTAACGAAGGAAGCCCTCGTAGTTGCGCTGCATCAGCTGGCTCTCGATCTGCTTGACCGACTCCAGGCCGACACCGACGATGATCAGCACGGAGGTGCCGCCGAACGGGAAGTTCTGCAGGACCTGGCCGCCGCCGAGCCAGATCAGCGCAAGGTTGGGCAGGATCGCAATGATGCCAAGGTAAAGGGACCCTGGCAATGTGATCCTGTTCAAGACGTACTCAAGGTACTGCGCGGTCGGCTTGCCGGGTCGGATACCGGGTACGAAACCGCCGACCTTCTTCATGTTGTCGGCGACCTCGGTCGGGTTGAACGAGATGGCCACGTAGAAGAACGTGAAGAAGATGATCAGCAGGAAGTAGACCGTGATGTGCACCCAGCTGCTGGGCATCACCAGGTTGTCGTTGACCCACGTGGCGAACGCGCCGGGCGTGGAGTCGAGCTGCGTGATCAGCGACGGGATGTAGAGCAGCGACGAGGCGAAGATGACCGGGATCACCGAGGCCTGGTTGACCTTCAGCGGAATGTAGGTCGACGTGCCGCCGTACATGCGCCGGCCGATCTGGCGCTTGGCGTACTGCACCGGGATCCGCCGCTGCGACTGTTCCACGAACACCACGAGCGCGATGATGGCGATGCCGACGGCGATGATCGCGCCGAAGACGAACCAGTTGGTCGCGTCCTTGATGTTCATGCCCTCGGTGGGGAGGCGCGCGGCGATGTTGGTGAAGATCAGGATCGACATGCCGTTGCCGACACCCCGGTCGGTGATGAGCTCACCGAACCACATGATGACCGCGGTACCGGCGGTCATCGTCATGACCAGGACCGTCAGCGTGAGCCAGTCCGGGATCTTCTCGTTGACCGGCACGACATCGCGCGGGCAGTTGGCGAACATCTGGCCGCCGCGCGCCAGCGCGACGTAACCGGAGGCCTGGAGGACCGCGAGGCCCAGCGTCAGGTACCGGGTGTACTGGGTGATCTTCGCCTGGCCGGGCTGCCCCTCCTTCTTGAGGGACTCCAGCCGCGGGATCACCACCGTCAGGAGCTGCAGGATGATGCTCGCGGTGATGTAGGGCATGACGCCCAGCGCGAACACCGACAGCTGAAGCAGGGCGCCACCGGAGAACAGGTTCAACAGGGTGAAGACGTCTGTCGACTTGTCCTCGCTGGCGAGGTTAAGGCAGTACTGGGCGTTCTCATACGACACGCCAGGACTGGGCAGCTGGGCCCCGAACCGGTACAGCGCGAGGATGAAGAGCGTGAACAGGATCTTCTTACGCAGATCGGGGGTCCGAAAGGCGCTGAAGAAGGCGGAGAGCAACTCATTCCTCCTGCGCGGCGGGGCCTGGGGGCCAGGCAGTGGCGTCGGTCACGGGCATTGGACGCAGCGACCGGTGAATCCGGCCGAACATCCACGAACTTGTGACGGGGTGCACAAGCCCGGCTTTACTGTCGCAGGACTTTAACAGCCCCGAGGTACGACCGGGGGCTCCCCTTCGTGTCAACGAAAGGGAACCCCCGGTGATTGTCTTCACTTCACGTCGCTCTACTTGCCGACCACGGTGACCGAACCGCCGGCGGCGGCGATCTTGTCCTTGGCGGAAGTCGAGAACGCGTGTGCGCTGACCTGCAGTGTCACGCCGTCCAGCTCGCCCGAGCCGAGCACCTTGACCGGCTGGCCCTTGCGGACCGCGCCCGAGGCGACGAGCTCGTCGGGACCGATCTGCCCGCCCTTGGGGAACAGCTCGGCCAGCTTGTCCAGGTTCACGACCTGGTAGACGACCTTGAACTTGTTCTTGAAGCCCTTGAGCTTCGGCAGCCGCATGTGGAGGGGCATCTGCCCACCCTCGAAGGCGGCCGGAACGTTCTTGCGGGCCTTCGTACCCTTGGTACCGCGGCCGGCGGTCTTACCCTTCGAACCCTCACCGCGACCGACGCGGGTCTTGGCGGTGTTCGAGCCCGGAGCCGGGCGCAGGTGGTGGATCTTGACCGTCATGGTTAGTCGACCTCCTCAACCGAGACGAGGTGCGTCACGGTCGCGATCATGCCCCGGATCTCCGGGCGGTCTTCCTTGACGACCACGTCGTTGATCCGCTTCAAGCCGAGGCTGCGAAGCGTGTGGCGCTGGTTCTGCTTGTTCCCGATCACCGAACGGCGCTGGGTGACTTTGAGTCGAGCCATGTCTATGCCACCCCCGCTTACTGCTCGACGCCGGCCATGGCGCGCAGCATGGCGGCCGGGGCGACGTCCTCAAGCGGCAGGCCGCGGCGCTTGGCCACGTCCTCGGGCGATTCCAGGCTCTTCAGCGCCTTCACCGTGGCGTGCACGATGTTGATCGAGTTGCTCGATCCCAGGCTCTTGCTGAGGATGTCGTGGATGCCGGCGCACTCCAGCACCGCGCGAACCGAACCACCGGCGATGACGCCGGTACCGGCCGAGGCGGGCTTGAGCATGACGACGCCGGCGGCGTCCTCACCGATGATGGGGTGCGGGATGGTCGCGCCGATCCGCGGCACCTTGAAGAAGTTCTTCTTGGCCTCTTCGACACCCTTGGCGATCGCCGCGGGCACCTCCTTGGCCTTCCCGTAGCCGACGCCGACGGTGCCGTTGCCGTCGCCCACCACGACGAGCGCGGTGAAGCTGAACCGGCGGCCACCCTGGACGACCTTGGCTACGCGGTTGATCGAGACGACGCGTTCGATGTGCGGAGTCTTCTCCGCAGCACCGCCGCGGCCGCCGTCGCGACGGTCACGGCGTCCGCGGCCTTCGCCGCCACCCGCCGTTCCGCCGCCCGTGCGCTGCTGAGCTGCCATCAGGCACTTACCTCTCTGCTACTCAAGTGCTATAACGCCAGCGAAGGTCGCTGACTCGCTTCCGTCCCGGAGGACGGATGTGGTCGAGGCGGTGCCCGCCCACGTGGCCGCGAAGACTCTACCGACGCACGCCCGAAGACGTGACGACGGGTGCCGCCCGCATGAGCGGAGAGTCCCGGACCGCTCCGGCGGGGCGAGAAGCCACGCCGGAGGTATGGAGTTGTCATGACGGCGGGCTCACGCCCGCCTCGGCGCGGCACCGCGGTGAGGCGGTGCGTGCGCCGGTCTCGCCCGGCTCCGCTCGCACGGGGCCGGTGCCGCGACCGGAGTCGCGGCGCCGTCGCCGCCGGAGCGGGACGGAAGTCTCGATGGCGGGCTCGTGGTTGAGAGACGTGCCTGCCGGATGCCGGGTCGTGCGGGACTCGGCGATGTGGTTGTCTCGGCGGGCTCACGCTCGCCCTCTCGCCCCGCGCCGCCCGAAGGCGGTGCGGGTGATGCCCGGTGCCGCTCACGCGATGCCGGTGCCGTCTCGCCGAAGCGAACGGATACCTGTGCGGCGGGCTCTCGCTCGCCTCCCGCGCGATGCCGGTACCGGAACCGGAGTCCCCGCACCGTCCCCGCCGGACGTCACCGCCAACGGCCACGCAGCACAGCCGTAGATGTACTTGTCTCGCTGTCTCGTCCATCCGAGGCGGTGCCGGAGCCTCGCCGGAACGAACGTCCCACCGCGCCGCCGAAGCCACGCGGGCCTCACCGAACCCGGCCCGACGCACCCGCCCCAGAACCGGCCGAAGCGGATGGGGCGATGTCACCCCATCCGCGCACGACCGAACCGCCGGCGGCCCGGGCCGTGAAACCCGGCCCGGGGCGCCATGCGGTCTAGAAGCTCAGCCCACCCTCGCGGGCGGCGTCGGCGAGAGCCGCGATACGGCCGTGGTAGCGGTTGCCGCCACGGTCGAAGACGGCCTTGTCGAACCCGGCGGCCTTGGCGCGGTCGGCCAGCAGCGCGCCGACCTTCTTCGCCTGGGCGGTCTTGTCGCCCTCGAAGCCCTTGAGCTCGGCGTCCAGCGTCGACGCGGAAGCGACCGTGTGGCCCTTCGTGTCGTCGATGAGCTGCACGACGATGTGCCGGATGGACCGGGTGACCACCAGGCGCGGACGCTCGGTGGTGCCGGAGATGTTCTTACGAACCCGGAAGTGACGTCGGTCGCGGGCGACACGGCGGATACCGCTGATGCCCCCGGAGTTGCGACGCTTGGCGAGCGTGGCCGACATTTACCTACCTGCCTTCCCCGCCTTGCGGCGGATGTGCTCGCCGACGTACTTGACGCCCTTGCCCTTGTACGGCTCCGGCGGCCGGATCTTGCGGATGTTGGCGGAGACCTCGCCGACCTTCTGCTTGTCGATTCCCTCGACGTGGAAGAGGGTCGGGCGCTCCACCGAGAACGTGATGCCCTCGGGGGCCTTCACGACGACCGGGTGCGAGAAGCCCAGCGCGAACTCAAGGTCCGTGCCCTTCAACTGCACGCGGTAACCGGTGCCGTTGATCTCCAGGCTCTTCTTGTACCCCTCGGTCACACCGACGACCATGTTGGCCACCAGGGTGCGCGACAGACCGTGCAGGGCACGGGACTGGCGCTCGTCGTCGGGGCGCTCCACCAGCAGCTCGCCGCTGTCGGCCTTGCTGATCGTGATGGGCTCGGCCAGGGTGTGCGACAGCTCGCCCTTGGGGCCCTTCACCTTGACGAAGGTGCCCTCGATGGCGACGTCCACGCCGGCCGGGACCGGGATTGACTTACGTCCGATGCGCGACATGTGCTCGCAGCCTCCTTTACCAGACGTAGGCGAGGACTTCCCCGCCCACCCCACGCTTGCGAGCCTGCCGGTCGGTGAGGAGGCCATCGGACGTGGACACGATGGCCACACCCAGGCCGCCCAGCACGCGCGGCAGCTCAGTCGACTTGGCGTACACCCGCAGGCCCGGCTTGGACACGCGACGGATGCCGGCGAGGCTCCGCTCACGGTTCTGGCCGAACTTCAGGTCGACGACCAGCGTCCTGCCAACCTTGCCTTCGGCGGGGTCCTCGACCTTCCAGCCGGCGATGTAACCCTCGGCCTTGAGGACCTCGGCGATGTTCGCCTTGATCTTCGAGTGAGGCATCACGACCTGGTCGTGGTACGCCTGGTTGGCGTTGCGCAGACGCGTCAGCATGTCTGCGATCGGGTCGGTCATTGTCATTGCGGTACTTGCCCTTCTCGCCCCGGTTCCCAAGGGCGTCCGAGGACGCCGGCGAGGGCCTGTGGCGAAGTTGAAGTTGAGTTCCTGTTACCAGGAGGCTTTCCACACACCGGGCAGCTCGCCCCGGTGCGCCATGCTGCGCAGGCAAACCCGGCACAGGCCGAACTTCCGGTACACAGCCTTCGGCCGCCCGCACTTGGTGCAGCGGGTGTACGCGCGAACCGCGAACTTCGGCTTCTGCGCGGCCTTGTGGATCAGCGCCTTCTTCGCCATCGTCACTTCTCCTTGTACGGGAAGCCGAGCAGCTTGAGCAGCGCACGGCCTTCGTCATCCGACTTGGCCGAGGTCACCACGGTGATGTCCATGCCGCGAACCCGGTCGATCTTGTCCTGGTCGATCTCGTGGAACACCGACTGCTCGGTGAGCCCGAAGGTGTAGTTGCCGTTGCCGTCGAACTGCTGGTCCGACAGTCCGCGGAAGTCGCGGATACGGGGCAGCGAGATGGACAGCAGACGGTCCAGGAACTCCCACATCCGGTCGCCGCGGAGCGTGACCTTCGCACCGATCGGCATGCCCTCGCGCAGCTTGAACTGCGCGATGGACTTGCGCGCCCGGCGAAGCAGCGGCTTCTGGCCGGTGATGGTGGTGAGGTCGCGCACGGCGCCGTCGATGAGCTTGGAGTCGCGAGCCGCGTCCCCGACACCCATGTTGACGACGATCTTCACGACACCCGGGATCTGCATCGGGTTGCTGTAGCCGAACTGCTCCTTCAGCGAGCCCGCGATCTCCTCGCGGTAACGCTGCTTGAGGCGCGGCAGAGTCTTAACGTCACTCATGTTCAGAGGTCCTTACCCGTGCGACGGGAGACACGGACCTTGCGGCCGTCCTCGTCACGGCGGTATCCGACGCGGGTCGGCTGGTTGTCGGCGTCGAGCACCATGACGTTCGAGACGTCGATGGCCGCTTCCTGCGTGATGATGCCGCCGGTCTTGGAGCCGCGCTGGGTCTGCGAGACCCGCTCGTGCTTCTTGACGCGGTTGACACCCTCGACGAGAACCTTGCCGGTCCGCGGGTAAGCCTCGATGACCTGACCCTCGGCGCCCTTGTCCTTGCCGGCGATGACCCGTACCCGGTCGCCCTTTTTGATCTTCATTGGTTACAGCACCTCCGGCGCGAGGGAGATGATCTTCATGAAGCGCTTGTCCCGCAGCTCGCGGCCCACCGGGCCGAAGATGCGCGTACCGCGCGGCTCGCCGTCGTCCTTGATGATGACGGCGGCGTTCTCGTCGAAGCGGATGTACGAGCCATCCGGACGACGCTTCTCCTTGGCGGTCCGAACGACGACGGCGCGAACGACGTCACCCTTCTTGATACCGGCACCCGGAATGGCGTCCTTGACGGTGGCCACGATGAGGTCGCCGATGCCGGCGTAACGCCGACCCGAACCACCGAGCACGCGGATGCACAGGATCTGCCTGGCACCGGTGTTGTCGGCGACGCGAAGTCGCGACTCCTGCTGAATCACGTCGGCTCCCTACTTGGCTTTCTCGAGGATCTCCACGACGCGCCAGCGCTTGGTGGCCGACAGCGGACGGGTCTCCATGATCTGGACCCGGTCGCCGACGCCGCACTGGTTGTGCTCGTCGTGTGCCTTGTACTTCTTGGTGCGGCGCAAGACCTTGCCGTAGAGCGGGTGCTTGACCCGGTCCTCGACCTCGATGACCGCGGTCTTGTCCATCTTGTCGCTCACGACGAGGCCCTCACGGACCTTCCGTCGCGCACGCGTTCCCTGCGTACTGCTCATGAAGCCTCAACCTCCGTCGGCGCGACGGACAGGCCCAGCTCGCGCTCGCGCATGATCGTGTAGATCCGGGCGATGTTGTGGCGCACGGCCTTCAATCCCCGGTTGTCGTCGAGCTGACCGGTCGCGGCCTGCATCCGCAGATTGAACAGCTCTTGCTTGCATTCCTTCAGCCGCGCGAGCAGCTCTTCGTCGGTGAGCTCTCGCAGCTCACCGGCAGCGACAGTCGCCGCCATCAGACCTCACCCACTTCGCGCGTCACGATCCGGCACTTCATCGGCAGCTTGTGCATGGCGCGGCGAAGTGCCTCGCGCGCGATCTGCTCGTTCGGGAACGACAGCTCGAACATGACCCGGCCGGGCTTGACGTTCGCGATCCACCACTCGGGAGTTCCCTTACCGGAACCCATGCGGGTCTCGGCGGGCTTCTTCGTGATCGCCTGGTCCGGGAAGATGTTGATCCAGACCTTGCCGCCACGCTTGATGTGACGGGTCATCGCGATACGAGCCGACTCGATCTGCCGGTTCGTCACGTACGCCGGGCTCAGAGCCTGGATGCCGTACTCGCCGAAAGTGACCTTCGTGCCGCCCTTGCTCTTACCCGATCGCTTCGGGTTGTGCGGCTTACGGAAGCCCTTCGGGGGCTTACGTGGCATAAGCATGGCTGCTCAGCCCTCCTGCTTCGTTTCACCGGAGGCGGCGCGGCCGGCCTCGGTGCCTGTTGCGGTGGTACCCGACGCGCCGGAGCGCAGACGGCCCGGACGGTCGCCGCCGCCGCCACGACGCGCACCCCGGTCGGGACGCTCGCCGGCACGACGCTGCGGACGCTGCTGCTGGTCGCCATCACGACCGGGAACACCCTCGCCCTTGTAGATCCACACCTTCACGCCGATCTGGCCGAAGTTGGTGCGGGCCTCGAACAGGCCGTAGTCGATGTTCGCGCGCAGCGTGTGCAGCGGGACGCGACCCTCGCGGTAGAACTCGGAGCGGGACATCTCGGCGCCGCCGAGACGGCCGCCGCACTGGACCCGGATGCCCTTGACCATCGGGTTGCGCATGGCCGACTGAATGGCCTTGCGCATCGCGCGACGGAAGTTGACCCGGCTGGCCAGCTGCTCGGCGATGCCCTGCGCGACGAGCTGGGCGTCCGACTCGGGGTTCTTGACCTCAAGAATGTTCAGCTGCACCTGCTTGCCGCCGGTGAGCTTCTCCAGCTTGCCGCGGAGACGCTCGGCCTCGGCACCCTTGCGGCCGATGACGATGCCCGGACGCGCGGTGTGGATGTCGACGCGGACCTTTTCACGGGTGCGCTCGATGTCGACCTTCGCGATGCCGGCGCGCTCAAGGCCCTTCGACATCAGCTTCCGGATCTGGACATCCTCGGCCACGTAGTCCTTGTAGAGCTTGTCGGCGTACCAGCGCGACGTCCAGTCGGTGCTGATACCGAGCCGGAACCCGTGCGGGTGAATCTTTTGGCCCATTACTCGGCCGCCTCCTTCTTAGACGCCTTCTTCTCGTCGGCGTCCTCGGCGGTCGCCTCGATCGTGTCGTCGTTCTCCGTCGCCTCGGTGACCTCGGCGGCGGCCGGGGCCGCCGTCTTGGTCGCCGCACGACGCTGCGGGCGAGGAACGGTGACGGACCCCTGGCCCGCCGCCACGCTCTCCACCACGATCGTGATGTGGCTGGTCCGCTTACGGATCCGGTACGCACGCCCGTGGGCACGCGGCCGGTACCGCTTCATCGTCGGGCCCTCGTCAACGCGGGCCTCGGCGATGAGCAGCGACTCGGGGTCGAGCCGCTCGTTGTTCTCCGCGTTGGCGATCGCGCTGGCGACCACCTTGTACACGGGTTCGCTCGCCGCCTGCGGGGCGAACTTCAGAACCGTCAGCGCCTCGGTCGCGGGAAGGCCACGAACGAGGTTGACGACACGACGCGCCTTGTTCGGCGAGACGCGGACGTGCCGTGCAACGGCCCGTGCGCCAGGCGCCGGAATGGCGTCATTGCTTGCCATCGAAATCCCCTTGCTCGTTAACCCGCGCCTAGCGGCGGCGGCTCTTGCGGTCGTCTTTGTCGTGCGAGCGGAACGTCCGGGTCAGCGCGAACTCGCCGAGCTTGTGCCCGACCATCGCCTCGCTGACGAAGACCGGGACGTGCTTCCGGCCGTCGTGGACGGCCAGGGTCAGACCGATCATCTCGGGGATGATCGTCGACCGGCGCGACCAGGTCTTGATGACGTTCTTGCTGTTCGTCTCGACGGCCTTCTCAACCTTCTTGAGAAGGTGGTCGTCGATGAACGGACCCTTCTTCAAACTGCGCGGCATGTCCTGCTACCTCATCGCTTCCGGTTCACGTAGCGGCGCCGGACGATGAGCCGGTCGCTCGGCTTGCGCTTGGCACGGGTGCGGCCCTCCGGCTTACCCTGCGGGTTCACCGGGTGACGGCCACCTGAGGTCTTACCCTCACCACCACCGTGCGGGTGGTCGACCGGGTTCATGGCGACACCACGAACCGTGGGACGACGGCCCTTCCAGCGCATGCGGCCGGCCTTGCCCCAGTTGATGTTCGACTGTTCGGCGTTGCCGACCTCGCCGACCGTCGCGCGGCAGCGCGTGTCGACCAGGCGGATCTCACCGGACGGCATGCGCAGGTGCGCGTACTGCCCCTCACGGGCCAGCAGCTGGATCGACGAACCCGCGGAGCGGGCCATCTTCGCGCCGCCGCCCGGCCGCAGCTCCACCGCGTGGATGGTCGTACCCACGGGGATGTTGCGCAGCGGGAGGTTGTTACCCGGCTTGATGTCGGCGCTGGGGCCGTTCTCGATCGCCGCGCCCTGCTTCAGGTCCTTCGGCGCCAGGATGTAGCGCTTCTCACCGTCGGCGTAGTGCAGCAGCGCGATGCGCGCGGTGCGGTTCGGGTCGTACTCGATGTGCGCGACCTTGGCCGGGATGCCGTCCTTGTCGTGACGACGGAAGTCGATCAGACGGTACTGGCGCTTGTGCCCGCCACCGCGGTGCCGCGTGGTGATGCGGCCGTGCGAGTTGCGGCCACCGCTGGAGGTCAGCGGACGCAGCAGCGACTTCTCGGGGGTGGAGCGGGTGACCTCGACGAAGTCGGCGACGCTCGACCCGCGACGACCGGGGGTCGTCGGCTTGTATTTGCGGATGCCCATTTCTGCGAAGCTCCCTAACCGGCCGCGGCGCCGAAGATCTCGGAGAGAGCGGTGCTGTCTCCGTCAACGGTCACGATCGCGCGCTTGGTGTCCTTGCGCTTGCCCCAGCCGGTGCGGGTGCGCTTGCGCTTGCCCTCACGGTTGAGAGTGTTCACGCTGGCGACCTTCACCTCGAAGATCTCCTGGATGGCGTTCTTGATGTGAGTCTTATTCGCATCAGTCGCGACCAGGAACGTGAACTTGTTCAGCTCGGTGAGGCCGTAGCTCTTCTCCGAGATGACCGGCGCGAGGATGATGTCGCGCGGGTCCGAGGTGTCGATGCCACTCATGCCGCGGCCTCCTCGTCCTTGGTGGTGCCGTTGCCGACGAAGATGTCGTAGGCGCCCTTGGTGAAGACCACGTCGTCGTTGACGAGCACGTCGTAGGTGTTCAGCTGGTCGACGACCAGGATGTGCACCGAAGGCTCGTTGCGCAGGCTCATCCAGGTGACCTCGTCGAAGCGGTCGAGAACGACCAGCACCCGACGGGACTCGGTGACCTTGCGCAGCGACGCGATCGCCGTCTTGGTCTTGGGGGTCTCACCCTCGACGAGGGCGGAGACGACGTGGACCTGGCCGTTGCGGGCGCGGTCCGACAGGGCGCTGCGCAGGGCGGCGGCCTTCATCTTCTTGGGCGTCCGCTGCGAGTAGTCGCGCGGCACGGGACCGTGCACGACGCCACCACCGGCGAACTGCGGAGCGCGGGTCGAACCCTGACGGGCGCGGCCGGTGCCCTTCTGACGGTACGGCTTCTTGCCGCCGCCGGCGACCTCGCCGCGGGTCTTCACCTTGTGCGTGCCCTGGCGCGCCGCAGCGAGCTGCGCGACGACGACCTGGTGCATCAGCGGGATGTTGACCTGGCGGTCGAACATGTCGGCCGGGAGATCCACGGTCTCGGTGGACTTCTTGTCACCGACCGGGTTCTTGACGTCTACCTGGAGGCTCATTTGCTAACACCACCCTTGGCGAGCGAGGTCTTCGCGGCCGTGCGGATCAGCACGAGGCCGCCCTTGGGACCGGGAAGCGCGCCCTTGATCAGCAGCAGGTTGTTCTCGGTGTCCACCGCGTGGATGACCAGGTTCTGCACGGTCTGGCGAACGCCACCCATGCGACCGGCCATGCGCATGCCCTTGAAGACACGACCCGGGGTGGCGCATCCGCCGATCGAGCCCGGGGAGCGGTGCTTGCGCTGCACGCCGTGACCGGCGCCGAGGCCGCTGAAGCCGTGACGCTTCATGACACCGGCGTAGCCCTTGCCCTTGGTGGTACCCGTGATGTCGACGAGCTTGATCTCGGCGAACTTGTCGACCGTGATCTCGTCGCCGGCGGCGTACTCACCGGCGTCGGAGGTGCGCATCTCCACCGCGTGGCGGCGGGGCGCGGTCTCCGACTTGGCGTAGTGGCCGCGGAGCGGCTGCGTGACCTTGCGGGGGTCGATCGCGCCGAACGCGAGCTGCACCGCCGAGTAGCCGTCCGTGTCAGGGGTGCGCACCTGCGTCACCACACACGGGCCGGCCTGCACGACGGTGACGGGGACGACGCGGTTGTTCTCGTCCCACACCTGGGTCATACCGAGCTTCGTGCCCAGAATGCCGTTGACTTGCCTGTCCATCGCCTCTGGTCCCTACAGCTTGATCTCGATGTCGACACCGGCGGGGAGGTCGAGGCGCATCAGCGAGTCGACCGTCTTCGGTGTCGGGTCAAGGATGTCGATCAGGCGCTTGTGCGTGCGCATCTCGAAGTGCTCACGCGAGTCCTTGTACTTGTGCGGCGAACGGATCACGCAGAAGCGGTTGACCTCAGTCGGGAGCGGCACGGGCCCCGCGATGTTGGCACCGGTACGCGTAACCGTCTCGACGATCTTTCGCGCCGAGGAGTCCACGACCTCGTGGTCGTAGGCCTTGAGCCGAATGCGGATCTTCTGTCCCGCCATGGTTCCTTTACTCTCATCCCACTCGTTTCAGGGCCCTTGTCCGGTCCCCGAGGTCGGGCGTGTCGCGGTCTGCGGGCAGTCTCGTCCCTGGGCATGCCAGAGCCGGATGTCGCTCGCGCGTTTTCCTCAAGCCTCGCGCCAGACGCGCGGTGCGGCTCGGACACGTACGCAAACAAGGCGCAGTGGTGCCCACCGCCCCGCAGGGCGCAACCTGTTCATTATGCCGTACGCCGGGGAACGCGCCCACTCCGGGGTGCGTTCCCCGGCGTACGTCACACCGAACTCGAAAAGTCCGGCGTGTGCGTTATAGCTGCCGAACTACTTCAGGATCTTCGTGACACGGCCGGAACCGACCGTGCGGCCACCCTCGCGGATGGCGAAGAGGAGACCCTCTTCCATGGCGATCGGCTGGATCAGCTCGACCGTCATGGAGGTGCTGTCACCGGGCATGACCATGTCGGTGCCCTCGGGGAGGGTCACGACGCCGGTCACGTCGGTGGTGCGGAAGTAGAACTGCGGGCGGTAGTTGTTGAAGAACGGCGTGTGACGGCCGCCCTCGTCCTTGGAGAGGACGTAGACCTGACCCTCGAAGTTCGTGTGCGGGGTCGTGGTGCCCGGCTTGATGACACACTGGCCGCGCTCGACGTCCTCGCGCTTGATACCGCGCAGGAGCAGACCGACGTTCTCACCTGCGCGAGCGTCGTCGAGGGTCTTGCGGAACATCTCGATGGCGGTGACCTTGGTGGTCAGCGCCTTCTCCTTGATGCCGATGATCTCGACGTCCTCGTTGGGGAGGAGCACACCGCGCTCGACACGGCCGGTGACGACCGTACCGCGACCGGTGATCGTGAAGACGTCCTCGACGGGCATGAGGAACGGCTTCTCGGTCTCACGCGCCGGCGTCGGGATCGAGCTGTCGACGGCGTCCATGAGCTCGCCCACGGAGTTCGCCCACGCCTCGTCGCCCTCAAGAGCCTTGAGCGCCGAGACCTTGACGACGGGAGCGTCGTCACCGGGGAACTCGTAGGTGCTCAGGAGCTCACGGACCTCCATCTCGACGAGTTCGAGGATCTCCTCGTCGTCGACCATGTCGGACTTGTTGAGCGCGACGACGATGTACGGAACACCGACCTGGCGGGCCAGGAGCACGTGCTCCTTGGTCTGCGGCATCGGGCCGTCGGTCGCCGAGACCACCAGGATCGCGCCGTCCATCTGCGCGGCACCGGTGATCATGTTCTTGATGTAGTCGGCGTGACCGGGGCAGTCAACGTGAGCGTAGTGACGCTCTTCGGTCTGGTACTCCACGTGCGCGATCGAGATCGTGATGCCGCGCTGCTTCTCTTCAGGCGCCTTGTCGATCTCGTCGAACGGGGTGTACGGGTTGAGGTCCGGGAACTTGTCGTGCAGGACCTTGGTGATGGCCGCCGTCAGCGT
This sequence comes from Phytomonospora endophytica, assembly GCF_014202425.1. Classification (GTDB taxonomy): domain Bacteria; phylum Actinomycetota; class Actinomycetes; order Mycobacteriales; family Micromonosporaceae; genus Phytomonospora; species Phytomonospora endophytica. Next base: position 106,936 of record NZ_JACHGT010000012.1, read on the forward strand.
CGTCTTACCGTGGTCGATGTGACCGATGGTGCCGATGTTGACGTGCGGCTTAGTCCGCTCGAACTTCGCCTTCGCCACTGTCGTCCTCCTGTGGACATCTGATTACTACGTCGATTTACCTGAGGTCACAGCCCTGGGTCTCTTGACCTGGGGCCGTGCGGGTTATGCAGTGCTTCTCGCCGGATCCGGCGGCCGGTTCACGACCGCCCTCACCGCGCTTCGGTGGTGGCCTACCCGGCGGTGAAGCCCGGTGGGCCGTGCCGACTCCCCGACTCCGACCCTGGCACCAACCCGTTTCGGGGTCGCCACCGGGGTCGAAGCCGGTCGGTCGAACGCTTACTTACTCGCCCGTGGCCTTGGCGATACGGAGACTCGCCTAGCGGCTCGTTTCCGTATCGAAACCCGCGATGCTCTGCTTATTGATCATCGCGAGTCTCCGGGTGGGTTCGCCTAGCGGCTCACTCACCCGTCGCTTTCGCGATGATCTCCTTGGCCACGTTCGCCGGCACCTCGGCGTACGAGTCGAACTGCATGCTGTAGCTCGCCCGGCCCTGGGTCTTCGACCGCAGGTCGCCGACGTAGCCGAACATCTCGCTGAGGGGGACCAGGGCCTTGACGGTACGGGCGTTTCCACGCTCGCCCATCTCCTGGACCATCCCGCGGCGGGAGTTGAGGTCTCCGATGACGTCACCCATGTTCTCCTCGGGAGTGGTGACCTCAACGGCGAACATGGGTTCCAGCAGTGCCGGGTCGGCCCTGCGGGCCGCTTCCTTGAGCACCTGAGCGCCGGCGATCTTGAAGGCCATCTCCGAGGAGTCGACCTCGTGGTACTGACCGTCGAGCAGCTCCAGCTTGATGCCCACCAGCGGGTAACCCGCGAGGATGCCGTACTGCATCGAGTCCTGGGCACCGGCGTCGATCGACGGGATGTACTCCCGCGGGATCCGGCCACCGGTGACCTTGTTCTCGAACACGTACGTCGGACCGTCGCTGGTCATCTGCAGGGGCTCGATCGCCACGATCACTCGCGCGAACTGACCCGAACCACCGGTCTGCTTCTTGTGCAGGTACTCCACCTTGTCGACCCGCTTGCGGATCGTCTCGCGGTAGGCCACCTGCGGCTTTCCGATGTTGGCCTCGACGTTGAACTCGCGGCGCATGCGGTCCACCAGGATGTCCAGGTGGAGCTCGCCCATACCGGAGATGACCGTCTGGCCGGTCTCCTCGTCGGTCTTGACGCGGAAGGTCGGGTCCTCTTCGGCGAGCCGCTGGATCGCGGTCGACAGCTTGTCCTGGTCGGCCTTCGACTTCGGCTCGATGGCCACCGAGATGACGGGCTCGGGGAAGGTCATCGACTCCAGGATCACCGGGTTCGCGCTGTCGGACAGCGTGTCACCGGTGGTGGTCTGCTTGAGACCCTGGACGGCGATGATGTCACCGGCCTGCGCGAACGTGCGCTCCTCGCGCTTGTTCGCGTGCATCTGGTAGATCTTGCCGACGCGCTCCTTGCGGTCCTTGGTCGAGTTGATGACCTGGGTGCCCGGCTCGACCCGGCCCGAGTAGACGCGCACGTACGTCAGCTTGCCCAGGTGCTTGTCCGTCTGGACCTTGAAGGCCAGGCCGGAGAAGGGCTCGGTGACGTCCGACTCGCGCTTGTCGGGGGTCTCGCCGTCCATCTTCGTACCGGTGATCGCCGGGACGTCGATGGGCGCGGGGAGGTAGTCGATGACCGCGTCGAGCAGGGGCTGAACGCCCTTGTTCTTGAACGCGGTACCGGTCAGGACCGGGTTCGCCTTGCCGGCGATCGTGGCCTTGCGGATCGCGGCCTTGATCTCGGCGGTCGACAGCTCCTCACCTTCGAGGAACTTCTCGGCGATCTCGTCGTCGAGGTCCGCGAGGCCCTCAAGGAGCTTCTCGCGGTACTCGGCGGCCTGGTCGGCGAGCTCGGCCGGGATCGGCTCGATCTCGTAGTCCTCACCGATCTGGGTCTCGCCGCGCCACACGAGGGCGCGCATCTCGACCAGGTCGACGACTCCGATGAAGTCCGCCTCGTTGCCGATCGGCAGCTGGAGGACGAGGGGGTTGGCGCCGAGGCGCTCCACCATCATGTCCACGCAGCGGAAGAAGTTCGCACCGGTGCGGTCGAGCTTGTTGACGAAGCACATCCGCGGGACGTTGTACTTGTCCGCCTGACGCCAGACGTTCTCGGTCTGCGGTTCGACACCGGCGACACCGTCGTACACGGCGATCGCGCTGTCGAGGACGCGCAGCGACCGCTCGACCTCGACCGTGAAGTCGACGTGGCCGGGCGTGTCGATGATCTGGATGGTGTGGTCTTTCCAATGGCAGGTGATGGCGGCGGAGGTGATGGTGATACCACGCTCCTGCTCCTGCTCCATCCAGTCCATCGTCGCGGCGCCGTCGTGCACCTCGCCGATCTTGTACGTGATGCCGGTGTAGAACAGGATCCGCTCAGTCGTCGTCGTCTTACCGGCATCGATGTGCGCCATGATGCCGATGTTGCGGAGCTTCGCCAGGGCGCTGTCGGCCTTAGCCACTGTCTTGTCCTGATTCTCTAGTCGTGTAACTCACTGGCCGCCCACTACCAACGGCTCGGTCAAATCTCTGATCGCGCTCGCCGTTGGCGTGGGCCCTCGGTATGCGCCGAGGACGACACGAGTATGCCGCTCGCGTACGCGAGCGGCGACTCGTTTACCAGCGGTAGTGCGCGAAGGCCTTGTTGGACTCGGCCATCTTGTGGGTGTCTTCGCGACGCTTGACAGCGGCACCGAGGCCGTTGCTGGCGTCGAGCAGCTCGTTCATGAGGCGCTCGGTCATCGTCTTCTCACGACGGGCGCGGCTGAAGACAACCAGCCAGCGAAGCCCGAGCGTGGTCGCACGAGACGGACGGACGTCGACCGGCACCTGGTAGGTCGCGCCACCGACACGGCGGCTGCGGACCTCAAGGGCGGGCTTGACGTTGTCGAGGGCGCGCTTGAGCGTGACGACCGGGTCGGTCTCGCTCTTGGCGCGGGTGCCCTCAAGGGCGTTGTAGACGATGCGCTCGGCGAGCTGACGCTTACCGCGCACCAGGACCTTGTTGATCAGCTGAGTGACCAGGACCGAGTGGTACACGGGGTCGGCGGCGAGCGGACGGCGCGGAGCCGGGCCTTTACGAGGCATTGTTAGCTCTTCTCCTTCTTCGCGCCGTAGCGGCTGCGGGCCTGCTTGCGGTCACGAACACCCTGGGTGTCGAGCGATCCGCGGACGATCTTGTAGCGGACGCCGGGAAGGTCCTTCACACGGCCGCCGCGCACGAGCACGATCGAGTGCTCCTGCAGGTTGTGCCCCACACCGGGGATGTAGGCGGTGACCTCGAAGCCGCTCATGAGGCGCACGCGGGCGACCTTGCGGAGCGCCGAGTTCGGCTTCTTGGGGGTGGTCGTGTACACACGCGTGCACACGCCACGACGCTGGGGGCAGCCCTTGAGCGCCGGGGTCTTGCTCTTACTCGCTTTGGCCTTGCGGCCCTTACGGACCAGCTGCTGGATCGTTGGCACCGGGTTTCTCTTCTCCCTTTGGCTCCTCATGGCATCCTGCCGGAGCCGAGCCGTCTACTCCTGGTTGTTTCGATCTCGCCTGTCTTGTGCGGGCTCGCACCGGCTTGTCGGTGCTTGTCCGCCCCCCGCGCTCGGGCGTGTCGCCTTCGCGCACCTCAAGCCGTTCTTCGCACTCGAAGTCTTGGGGTTACGCCGTGCCTCACCCGAGGTGGTGCACGCGCGCGAACCCGGGCACAGGGCCCGGGCACAAGGGGGAAGCGTACCCACCATATGGTCGGCGGGTCAAAGCGGACTCGCGAACGTCATGAGGAGTGCTCAGGCTCACCTCGGCGCTCGGGTGACCGCTCGTTTCACCCCTGCTGTGTAGCTGTTGTGTTTCTCCTTGTCGTGATGCCGCCTTCGCACCAACACGAGAGCACACCGCAGAACAGCATAGCGCCCGGCGGCCCCGGGCATCCACCAGGGGTCGCGTCGCGGTCACCGGCCGCGTGGGGACTCACTCGACGTCGGGGACGGGCCGATCGGCGGGTTGTCGGACTGCCCCGGTTCGTCGGAGAAGGCCGCCACGGCCAGGATCATCATCACCGTCAGCAGGAACCCCACGCCACCGAGGACCATTCCCGTGATGGCCGTGCCCCTGCCGGTGTACTCGCCGCCGGAGGCCTTCACCTGCCGCATGCCGACGACTGCCAGCGCCAGTGAGGCACCGCACAGGAAGACGGCGAGGACGGTGAAGGCGACGCCGAAGACGGTGTCGAACATGATCCCGACGCACCCGACGGCGATGGCCGCGAGGATGCCGGCCGAACCGGCGAGCACCCCGCCGATCGCCGGGCCGGAGTGGATCGGCTTGATCTGGGGCAGCATCAGCTGGTAGCCGCCTCCGGCGGAGCCGGGCGCTATCCGGCCGGTGTAGCCGTAGGGCATGGTCGGGCGGCCGATGCGCGGCGGGACCGGCGTCGGGGCGCCCATGGGCTGCTTGACCGGGGGCACCGGCGGTAGCAGCGGGTCCTGCCGCGGGCGGGCCGGCGGGGGCGGGCCGCCGAAGATCTCGGGGCCGGGGACCGCGGTGACCGGGGCCGTTTCGGGTACGAAGCCGTCGGTGCGGGGCTCGGCGAGGGCGTCGAAGTCCTCTTCACGGGCGCGTTTGGCCGCGAGCCACTCCGGCGAGCCCGGTTCGAAGGAGCGCCGGGCGGCCTGGGCCTCGGGGCGCTCCTCGGGCGCGGCGAAGGGGTAGGAGCTCGGCTGCGGCGGCTGCTCGTCACGCCGGTCGGGGGAGTCGGTCACCGCATCAGTCCACATCGGAGGGGAAGTCGTTCCCGGCGGGGCCGCCGCCGGCCACCCCGATCCGGCTGACGAGCCACAGCAGGAGCCCGAGGAGGACCGCGGCCACGGCGATGAGCAGTGCCAGCTGCGCCAGCCACCGGCCTCGCCTGACCCGGGCGCTGCCGGTCAGGAAGCCCTGGGAGGCGACGATCTCGGCCTCGGCCTGCCCCGCCAGCCGAAGCGCCAGCACGGCGGGGATGACACCGCCGATGAACGGCGCCGTGATCACCGCGACGACGGCGAGCGCCAACGCGGTCACCGCCTTGGTGGACGGCACCGGGTCGGGATCGCGGGGGTCGCGGATCTCGGCGGACGGAAGCTGCGGCTGCACTCCCCCATCATGCCCGGCGGCGGCGACCGGGTTGAAGGGATGGGAGGACTGGGGTGAGGGCGGGGGTTGTACCGGGGCACGGCGAGGGCTCGGCTCACCGCCTTGCGCTCACCCGCACTCTCCGCCGAAGTACAGCCCGACGGCTCGCCAGCCGCCTTCGCGGGGACGCAGTACGACGGTGACGAGCGTCGTCGGCCGGTCGGGCGGTGGGCCGGTGGCGGCCGTCCCGTCGGTGTGCGTGTCGCGCTGGGCGTCGAAGTCGACGCACGAGGCCACGGCCCAGCCCGTCCCGCGCTGTTCGGCTCCGGCGGGGGTCCGGGTGACCGGGCCGACGGTCACCTCGTCGCGTGCGGCCTTCTCGCGCATCGCCTGCCGCAGGCTCGTCAGGAGCGGGTCGGCGGCGACGGTGTCGAGCGCTTCGCCGTCGGCGGTGGCCTGGGCCTCGGACCAGGCCGTCCAGTAGGCGGCTTCGGCGGTGGCGACGTCGGCCGGTGGGGTGGGCGCGGTGGCGGGTGGCGCGGCGGAAGACGCGCAGGCGGTGAGCGCGAGCAGGGCCGCGATCACGAGGATCGCGGGCCTCATGTCCGCTCCCCCACGATCGCGCGTGCGCGTTGAAGCTCCGCGGCGAGGGCGGTTTCGACGACGGCGAGCCGCGTCTGCTCCCGTGCGGCCAGTGCGGCCTGGTACCCGTTGAGCAGCCCGAACCAGACTCCCGCCAGCCCGGTCTCGTTCTTGCACGCCACGTCCGCGCTCGCCAGGGTCTTCTCGACTTTCGTCACCGTCCGTGGCCAGTACTGGAACCGCGCCTCCCCCGGGCCGGCGTACTCCCAGCCCCGCGTCGCCATGCAGGCGCTCCACGCGCCAAGGGCATCGACGGCCCTCGGGTCCGACGCGACGGCTTCCTCGGCGGCCGCGCCCAGCTCGGCCACGACGCCCAGGTCCGGAGGCGGCCCGAAGGCGCGGTCGGCTTCGGCGGCGCACCCGCCGTCGGGGACGCCGTCGGGTGCCGGCTCACCCGGGTAGGCGCCGAGGTAGGCGACACGTTCCCCCTCGGGCATCCGCCGCGACTCGGCCGCGCGGCGGTCGGGCGGTGCGCGGTAGCCGTGGGCGGCGGCGTGGCCGGCGTCGAGCAGGCCGATCGACATGCCCGACTCCCAGGGCCTCGGCTCCGGCGGCGGGCCGGGCCGCCAGCCGGGATGACCGAGGCGGGTCATGCACGCGGCGGCCAGGACGTCGCGGGCCTCGGCGACGAGGCGCTCGCCGTCGAGGTCGTGCCGGTAGGCCGCCAGGGGCAGGGCCCCGGCGGTGTCGGCGGGGATTTCGCCGCCCGGGGACAGTGACGGGCGCGGCAATGGTTCGGCGGCGGGTTCGGAAGCGCAGCCGGCCAGCAGAAGGACCAGTGCGATCAGGGAATTCGCCGGGCGTTCGAGACGGAGTCGCATGATTGTCATCCTCGTGGCGCAAGACGATTTATTTCGCTCGCGGAAAGGTCTCCGTGGCGTACATTTCCCGCCCTCGCGAGTCGCCGTGATCGCGCAGTGGGAATGCGCGGATCGCGGGGGCGGGCGTGCCTTTCGCGTCGGTTTCGGTGATCAGTGCTAAACGGGGATCTGTGGGCGGTGAAAACGGGTGCGCGCCCATAGCGCCGGGCGCGCACCCGCGTGGTGTTCTAGCAGTGCGGGATGCCGCCGTCCCACCAGATCACCGAGTCGTGCGAGTAGCCCGTGACGCCCGTGGTGCGGTTGCGGTGGTAGTTCCACTCACCGTTCCAGCAGTACACGTCGGCGCCCTGGCCGATGTACCCCAGGCCCAGCGGACCGCCGGTGCCCAGGCCACGCCAGATCCTGGCGCCGTTGACGCTGTAGTCGCCGGAGTTGGCGATCGCCGGGCCGGCGACCCCGATCGACGCGACGGCGATGAGCCCGACCGCAAGGGCCTTCAGCCCTGGTTTGGACGGTAGAATCGCACGCAGTTTCCCCATTAGGCGCTCCTTGTGAGTAGGGGAACGACGGTCGCGGCGTCGCACCGCCGCGGCCGTTCTCTGGATACGTTCCAAGCTACGTAACGACCGCGATCAATTCAAGGCCGTACCTCAAGCTGACGGATTCCCGCCATTGCCACGGTTTCTTCTTTGTGTCATCCTCCCCATGACGAGCAAGGAGACCGAGGGGGTTTTCGGATGGTGGAAAGGGCAGGTCAGCGGCCCAACCTGAGGCAGCTGCGGATCTTGCTCCTGCTGTCGCAAGGACACACCGACCAACAGATAGCCGAGCAGCTCTACCTGGGGATACGCACGGTTGAGCGGGAAATCGGCCGCCTCATGGAGATGTCGGGGACCCGGACGCGCTTCAGTCTGGGCGCGGCCGCCTCCCGCCTCGGCTGGCTGCATTCGCCCACGGGGGCGGCGAGCGGCCGCACACTGTGACCGAGGTCATAAGCAAGGGGCCTATTCGAACAATTAAAGAATTGCCGGACTAAAGCATTGAACGAACGAAGGGCCTCGTGCGAATTGTCGTACGGGGCCATTTCATTCGCCGGGGAACAATGGCCGGAGCCGGCGTCGAGAGGCACGGGCGCGATCGGCGCGGCCGCCGCGCGGGTAAGAATCCGGCCGCCTCGCGGCTTCCGGGCCGGGCGGGGCACGCCAGGAGGCCCGCGGCGCCCCTCCCCGCCGCCGCGAGCCCCTGACCTCGCGAGCCGCCGACCGCGCTGCCCCCTCGCGGCGGCCTTCGCGTCCCGCGACGACCACGCTAGGCGCACGCCCCGGCCCGCCGGGAACGCTTCCGCGGGAGCTGGCGCATAGCCGCCAGAAAGCACCGGTGCTTACATTCAAATACTTCGATGGTGACGGGTAGTTGACTGTTTTCGGCCGCACCCAGGCTGTATTCGGTGTTGTGCCGGGCTCGTGACCATGGGATTATCCGCCACGGTGGGGCGCAATTACCGATCCGGCAGCCATGATGGGATCGGTGGATCGCGGGATACGGGGTGAGAAGGATGTGGGGTGTCACTGCGGCGGCCACGGTCGCACGCGGGCAGGAACCCGGTGAGCGGCAGAGCTTCAGGGAAGGGGTGCGGCTCAACGAGAGGCAGACGCTCATCGTCGGCATGCTGGCCGAGGGGGCGTCCGACACGCAGATCGCGCGCCGGCTCTACATCGGCCAGCGCACGGTACAGCGGGAGGTCGCCGCGCTGATGGCGCTGGTCGGCGCGGCCTCCCGCTTCGCCCTCGGCGCCGAGGCCGCGCTGCGCGGCTGGCTGTAGGAGCACGGATACGCCTCAGGGCGCCCCTCCCGAAGGAGAAGGCGCCCTGAGGATCGTCGGGGTCGTCGGGGTCGTCGGGGTCGTCGGGGTCGTCCTAGAACGTCCCGCCCGTCGCAGCGGATCCACTCACGCGAACCCGCCGCGATGGCGGTGGTCCTAGAACGTCCCGCCGATGTCGAAGTCGTCGAGCGGAACCGCGGCCCCGCCACCGGGACCGAAGCCGAAGCCGCTGGGCTCGTCGTACCCGGACATCGAGTAGACGCGCGCCTTGGCCTCCTCGGTCGGCTCGACCCGAACGTTGCGGTACTTGGCGATGCCCGTACCGGCCGGGATGAGCTTACCGATGATGACGTTCTCCTTGAGGCCGACGAGGTTGTCGCCCTTGGCGTTCATCGCGGCCTCGGTGAGCACGCGGGTGGTCTCCTGGAAGGAGGCCGCCGACAGCCACGAGTCGGTCGCGAGCGACGCCTTGGTGATCCCCATGAGCACCGGACGGCCGGAGGCCGGCTCCTGGCCCTCGGAGACGATGCGGCGGTTCTCGGTCTCGAAACGCGCGCGGTCGGTCAGCGAGCCCGGCAGGAACTCGGTCGCGCCGGAGTCGATGACGGTGACGCGCTTGAGCATCTGCCGCACGATGATCTCGATGTGCTTGTCGTGGATCATCACGCCCTGCGAGCGGTAGACCTTCTGCACCTCGTCCACGAGGTGCATCTGCACCTGACGCGGGCCGAGGATGCGCAGCAGCTCGTGCGGGTCGACGGTGCCGACGTGCAGCTTCTCACCGACGTTGACGTGACCGCCCTCGTGGACGTTCATGCGCACACGACGCGAGACCTTGTCGTACACGACCTCTTCGCCGCCGTCGTCCGGGACGATGATGATCTTGCGCGACTTGTCGCTGTCCTCGATGCGGATCCGTCCGGCGACCTCCGCGATGGAGGTCTTGCCCTTCGGGACACGCGCCTCGAAGATCTCCTGCACACGCGGCAGACCCTGCGTGATGTCGTCACCCGCCACACCACCGGTGTGGAAGGTGCGCATCGTCAGCTGGGTACCGGGCTCACCGATCGACTGGGCGGCGATGATGCCGACCGCCTCGCCGATGTCGACGCGCTGACCGGTCGGCATCGAGCGGCCGTAGCAGGCACCGCAGACACCGATCGCGGACTCGCAGGTGAGGACCGAGCGGACCCGGACCTCGATGACGCCGTTGGCGACGAGCTCGTCGATCATCGGCGCCGACAGGTCGGTGCCCTCCGCGACGATGACCTTCCCCTTGGCGTCGGAGACGTCCTCGGCGATGGTGCGCGCGTAGACCGCGGTCTCGGCGTGCTCGTGCTTGATGATCGAGCCGTCTTCGTGCTTCTCGGCGATCGGGAGGCGGATCGCCCGCTCGGTACCGCAGTCCTCCTCGCGGACGATGACGTCCTGCGACACGTCCACCAGTCGCCGGGTCAGGTAACCCGAGTCGGCGGTACGCAGAGCGGTGTCGGCGAGGCCCTTACGGGAACCGTGGGTCGAGATGAAGTACTCCAGGACCGACAGGCCCTCGCGCAGCGAGGACTTGATCGGACGCGGGATGATCTCGCCCTTCGGGTTGGCCACCAGGCCACGGATCGCGGCGATCTGACGCAGCTGAAGCATGTTGCCTCGGGCGCCGGAGTTGATCATCTTCCACAGGGGGTTCTCCTGCGGAAGCGAGTGGTCGAGCTCCTTGGCGATCTCGTTGGTCGCCTTCGTCCAGATCTCGATCAGCTCGCCGCGACGCTCCTCGGCGGTCATCAGACCACGCTGGTACTGCTTCTCGATCCGCTCGGCGTCCTTCTCGTAACGCTCCAGGATCTCCGGCTTGCGCGCCGGCGGGACGACGTCCTCGATGCCGATGGTCACGCCCGACCAGGTGGCCCAGTGGAAACCGGCCTCCTTGAGCGCGTCCAGCGACGCCGCCAGCTGCACCTTGGGGTACCGCTCGGCGAGGTCGTTGACGATGTCCGACAGCTGGCCCTTGCGGACCTCGTAGTTCACGAAGCGGTAGTCGACCGGCAGGGTCTCGTTGAACAGGACCCGGCCGAGGGTGGTGTCGAGCACGAGCGGCGTGCCCGGCTCCCAGCCCTCGGGGCCTTCGAAGGCCGGCACGCCCGGACCGTTGTCGACCGCGTAGACCCCGTCGAGCAGGATCTTGATCGGCGACGCCAGGTTCAGCACACCCGCGTCCAGGGCCATGATCGCCTCGGCGAGCGAGCTGAACGAACGCCCGTTGCCGATCACGTCGTCGCGGCCGTGGGTCAGGTGGTACAGACCGATGATCATGTCCTGGGTGGGCATGGTCACCGGACGGCCGTCGGACGGCTTGAGGATGTTGTTGCTCGACAGCATCAGGATCCGGGCCTCGGCCTGCGCCTCGGCCGACAGCGGCACGTGCACCGCCATCTGGTCACCGTCGAAGTCGGCGTTGAAGGCGGTGCAGACCAGCGGGTGGATCTGGATCGCCTTGCCCTCGACCAGCTGCGGCTCGAAGGCCTGGATGCCGAGACGGTGCAGCGTGGGCGCACGGTTCAGCATGACCGGGTGCTCGGTGATGACCTCTTCGAGGACGTCCCACACGACCGGGCGCGCGCGCTCGACCATGCGCTTGGCCGACTTGATGTTCTGCGCGTGGTTCAAGTCCACCAGGCGCTTCATCACGAACGGCTTGAACAGTTCGAGGGCCATCTGCTTCGGCAGGCCGCACTGGTGCAGCTTCAGGCGCGGGCCGACGACGATGACCGAACGGCCCGAGTAGTCGACGCGCTTGCCGAGCAGGTTCTGCCGGAAACGACCCTGCTTGCCCTTCAGCATGTCGCTGAGGGACTTCAGGGGACGGTTACCGGGACCGGTCACCGGGCGTCCACGACGGCCGTTGTCGAACAGCGCGTCCACGGACTCCTGGAGCATCCGCTTCTCGTTGTTGACGATGATCTCGGGCGCGCCGAGGTCGATCAGCCTCTTGAGACGGTTGTTCCGGTTGATGACCCGGCGGTACAGGTCGTTGAGGTCGGAGGTCGCGAAACGGCCACCGTCGAGCTGCACCATCGGGCGCAGCTCCGGCGGGATCACCGGAACGCAGTCGAGGACCATGCCCATCGGCGAGTTGCCGGTGGTCGAGAAGGCCGCGACGACCTTGAGCCGCTTGAGGGCACGGACCTTCTTCTGGCCCTTGCCGGAGCGGATCGTCTCGCGCAGGGACTCCGACTCGTCGTTCAGGTCGAGGTTGGCGAGGAGCTCCTTGATGGCCTCCGCACCCATGCCGCCCTTGAAGTAGTCGCCGAAGCGGTCGTAGAGCTCGCGGTAGAGGAGCTCGTCACCGATCAGCTGCTTCGAGTCCAGCTTGCGGAAGGTGTCCATCACCTCTTCGAGGCGGTCGATCTCCCGCTGGGCCTTGTCGCGCAGCTGGCGCATCTCGCGCTCGCCGCCCTCCTTGACCTTGCGGCGGACGTCCGAGCGGGCGCCCTCGGCCTCAAGCTCGGCCAGGTCGGCCTCCAGCTTCGAGGCGCGCTTCTCCAGCTCGGAGTCGCGCAGGTTCTCCAGCTGGCGCTTCTCGGCGGCGATCTCGTTCTCGACCGTCGACATGTCGCGCGTGCGGGCCTCGGCGTCGACCGAGGTGATCACGTACGCGGCGAAGTAGATGATCTTCTCAAGGTCCTTCGGCGCGATGTCGAGCAAGTAGCCCAACCGCGACGGGACGCCCTTGAAGTACCAGATGTGGGTGACGGCGGCGGCCAGCTCGATGTGGCCCATCCGCTCACGGCGCACCTTCGCGCGGGTCACCTCGACGCCGCAGCGCTCACAGATGATGCCCTTGAAGCGGACGCGCTTGTACTTGCCGCAGTAGCACTCCCAGTCGCGGGTCGGGCCGAAGATCTTCTCGCAGAAGAGCCCGTCCTTTTCCGGCTTGAGCGTGCGGTAGTTGATCGTCTCCGGCTTCTTGACCTCGCCGTGCGACCACTGACGGATGTCCTCTGCTGTGGCCAGACCGATCCGAAGCTCATCGAAGAAGTTCACGTCGAGCACTAGGTTTCAATCCCCTTGTTGCTAGATCTGGTTCTCTGGGATTTGTGGGGCCGGGCTGTCACACCCGGCCCCGTCGATCTGGCTTAAGCGCCTTCGAGGTCGACGCTGCTCGGCTCGTGCCGGGACAGGTCGATACCGAGCTCCTCCGCCGCGCGGAAGATCTCGTCGTCGGTGTCGCGCATTTCGAGCGCCACGCCGTCGCTGGAGAGCACCTCGACGTTCAGGCACAGCGACTGCAGCTCCTTCAGGAGCACCTTGAACGACTCCGGAACACCGGGCTCGGGGATGTTCTCCCCCTTCACCACGGCCTCGTAGACCTTCACGCGGCCGACGACGTCGTCGGACTTGATGGTCAGGAGCTCCTGCAGGGCGTAAGCGGCGCCGTACGCCTGCATCGCCCAGCACTCCATCTCACCGAAACGCTGGCCGCCGAACTGCGCCTTACCACCCAGCGGCTGCTGCGTGATCATCGAGTACGGACCGGTCGAACGCGCGTGGATCTTGTCGTCGACGAGGTGGTTGAGCTTCAGGATGTACATGTAGCCCACCGCGATGGCGTCCGGGATCGGCTCACCGGAACGGCCGTCGTACAGCCGCGCCTTGCCGTTACCGCCGACCATGCGCTCGCCGTCGCGGTTGGGGAGGGTGTTCTCCAGCAGCCCGACGATCTCGTCTTCCTTGACACCGTCGAAGACCGGGGTACCGACGTTGCTGTCGGCCGGCGCCTCACTGGCACCGATCGCGTGCAGCGCCTTCTTCCAGTCGGCGTCGTCGCCCTCGATCTTCCAGCCGCGCTTGGCGATCCACCCGAGGTGGACCTCAAGAACCTGGCCGATGTTCATACGGCCGGGGACACCCAGCGGGTTCAGCACGACGTCCACGGGGGTGCCGTCCTCAAGGAACGGCATGTCCTCCTGCGGGACGATCTTCGAGATGACGCCCTTGTTGCCGTGCCGGCCGGCGAGCTTGTCACCGTCGGAGATCTTCCGCTTCTGGGCGACGTACACGCGCACCAGCTCGTTCACGCCCGGGGACAGCTCGTCGCCGTCGTCGCGCGAGAACGTGCGGACACCGATGACCGTGCCGGTCTCACCGTGCGGAACCTTCAGCGAGGTGTCGCGGACCTCGCGCGCCTTCTCACCGAAGATCGCGCGGAGCAGCCGCTCCTCCGGGGTCAGCTCGGTCTCGCCCTTGGGCGTGACCTTACCGACGAGGATGTCGCCGTCGCGGACCTCGGCGCCGATGCGGATGATCCCGCGCTCGTCGAGGTCGGCCAGCATCTCCTCGGAGACGTTCGGGATGTCCCGGGTGATCTCCTCCGGACCCAGCTTGGTGTCGCGGGCGTCGACCTCGTGCTCCTCGATGTGCACCGAGGTGAGCTCGTCCTCCTGCACGAGGCGCTGCGACAGGATGATCGCGTCCTCGTAGTTGTGGCCCTCCCACGACATGAACGCCACGAGGAGGTTCTTGCCGAGCGCCATCTCACCCTTTTCGGTGGACGGACCATCGGCCAGGACCTGACCGCGCTCGACGCGGTCGCCCTCGTTGACCACGGGGATCTGGTTGACGCAGGTGCCCGCGTTCGACCGGCGGAACTTGTGCAGCAGGTAGGTACGACGGTGGCCGTCGTCCTGGTGCACGGTCACGTAGTCGGCGCACAGGTCCTCGACGACACCGGCCTCTTCGGCGACGACGACGTCACCGGCGTCGACCGCGGCACGGTACTCCATGCCCGTACCGACGACCGGGGACTTCGGACGGATCAGCGGCACCGCCTGGCGCTGCATGTTCGCGCCCATGAGGGCACGGTTGGCGTCGTCGTGCTCCAGGAACGGGATCATCGCGGTCGCGACCGAGGTCATCTGCCGCGGCGAGACGTCCATGTAGTCGACGGAGCTGGCCGGCGCGAGGTCGGCCTCACCGCCCTTACGGCGGACGAGGACGCGGTCCTCGGCGAAGGAACCGTCGCTGCGCAGCGGCGTGTTCGCCTGCGCCTTGATGTAACGGTCCTCTTCGTCGGCCGTCAGGTAGTCGATCTGGTCGGTGACCTTGCCGTCGACGACCTTGCGGTACGGCGTCTCGATGAAGCCGAACGGGTTGACCCGCGCGAAGCTCGACAGGGCGCCGATCAGGCCGATGTTCGGGCCTTCCGGCGTCTCGATCGGGCACATCCGGCCGTAGTGCGACGGGTGGACGTCACGGACCTCCATGCCGGCGCGGTCGCGCGAAAGACCACCCGGGCCCAGCGCGGACAGCCGACGACGGTGGGTCATGCCCGCGAGCGGGTTGACCTGGTCCATGAACTGCGACAGCTGCGAGGTGCCGAAGAACTCCTTGATCGCCGCCACGACGGGACGGATGTTGATCAGGGTCTGCGGCGTGATGGCCTCGACGTCCTGCGTCGTCATGCGCTCGCGGACGACGCGCTCCATCCGGGACAGGCCGACACGGACCTGGTTCTGGATGAGCTCGCCGACGGTGCGCAGGCGGCGGTTGCCGAAGTGGTCGATGTCGTCGGCCTCGTAGCCCTCTTCGCCGTTGTGCAGGCGGACGAGGTACTCGATGGTGGCGACGAGGTCCTCTTCGGTGAGGGTGTTCGTCTGGACCGGGTTGTCGGCGTGGAACTTCTTGTTCAGCTTGTACCGGCCGACCTTGGCCATGTCGTAGCGCTTCGGGTTGAAGAACAGGTTCTCCAGCAGCGCCTGCGCGTTGTCCTTGGTCGGCGGCTCGCCCGGACGAAGCTTGCGGTATATATCGAGCAACGCCTCATCGGTGCCCGCGACGTGGTCCTTCTCCAGCGTGGCCATCATGATCTCGGACCAGCCGAAGCGCTCGCGGATCTGCTCGCCGCTCCAGCCGATGGCCTTCAGCAGGACCGTGACGGCCTGACGCCGCTTCCGGTCGATGCGGACACCGACGGTCTCGCGCTTGTCGACGTCGAACTCCAGCCACGCGCCACGGCCGGGGATGACCTTGACGAGGGAGAGGTCGCGGTCGCTGGTCTTGTCCGGCTGCTTGTCGAAGTACACGCCGGGAGAGCGGACGAGCTGGGAGACGACGACACGCTCGGTGCCGTTGATGATGAACGTCCCCTTCGGGGTCATCATCGGGAAGTCACCCATGAACACCGTCTGGCTCTTGATCTCACCGGTGTTGTGGTTGATGAACTCCGCGGTGACGAACAGCGGGGCGCAATAGGTGAGGTCCTTCTCCTTGCACTCCTCGGTGGAGGCTTTCACCTCGTCGAAGCGCGGATTCGAGAAGGAGAGGGACATCGTGCCCGAAAAGTCCTCAATGGGACTGATTTCTTCGAGGATCTCG
This sequence comes from Phytomonospora endophytica, assembly GCF_014202425.1. Classification (GTDB taxonomy): domain Bacteria; phylum Actinomycetota; class Actinomycetes; order Mycobacteriales; family Micromonosporaceae; genus Phytomonospora; species Phytomonospora endophytica. The sequence goes on from NZ_JACHGT010000012.1 coordinate 122,788, forward strand.
TCAAGACCGCACTTAGGCGAGGTCTCGTCGGAGACCCTGGAACGCCAAGCCTCATTGCCGACGAGCCAGTCGAAGGACTCGTTTTGGATGGCGAGGAGGTTGGGTACCTCAAGGGTCTCTTTGATCCTGCCGAATGAAATCCGACGAGGAGCGAGTGCGCTCGTAGTGAGATTGGTCTTCGCAGGGCGGGAAGCTGCCAAGATGCGTCCTTCCGAGGACCTGTGTTGCAACGGCCGTTTAGCGCGCACCCCACGCGGCCCGTGTCAAACTCCCATAACCGGACATTTAGCCGATTAAAGGGCAGTTACCCACGGGTTCAAGAGTGAGAGGGCAGCGCAAACTAGCAGTGTAGCCGAAGCACAGACGACTGTCCAGGCGCCCTCTAGAACCCCCGGCCGGACGCCTCTTGGAACCAGTATGGCCACGCGTGAGTGGCGTTGTCTGCGCATAGCTTGCCTTGACGGAGGTCACGTCGTCAAGGGGACGGCCGGATTTGGTCACGAAGCCGTCACGGTGAAGGAAGTGGCGGGCGTGACTGGAGTGATGACGAATGGGAGAGGCGGCGGGGAGTTTACTGAGGTGGAGCCAGGACTAGCGCTTTCGAACAGGTGATCGCGATACGCAAAGAGGCCCGGCGGGGACGAAGGGGACGCGAAGCCCGCGGCGGAAGTGAAGACCCCCAGCCCGCCCCGGCTACCCCCGCGGTTGCCCTATCGGCCTTGGCGGCGCCGCAGCTCGTGCGTAAGTTGACCTGACCGGGCGGCCCGTAGCCCGGCAGTCACGCCCCGTGAACTCGGTGACGTGCGCCATTCAGCCCGAACCGACGGCTTCCAGCCGCGCTTTACGCACCCCATTCATGCCTATTCATCCACTTTCCTTCAGGAGTGATCGTGGACAACGCCGTCCCCCCGCCCCCTCCGCCCTTCGCCCCTCCGCCCGGGCCCGCGCCGGTCGTGCCGCCGCGCAAGAGTCCCGTGTATCGCCGGTGGTGGTTCATCGTCGGCGCCGTCGTGCTCCTGCTGTGCGTGTGCGGCGGTGGCGTCGCCGCGCTCAACTCCGGCGGCGACGACGCATCGCCGAACTCGGCGAACAACGCGCCGGGCGAGGAGCCCAAGGACGAGGCCCCCGCCGACGACACGGCGGCCGAGCCCGAGACCGACCCCTACGACGACGAGTACGGCACCTTCGAGGCCGTCGAGAAGTCCGGCAGCGGCGACACCGTCCTCAAGCTGCCCGCCGGCGCACGCGCCGGAATCGTGACCGCCCGCCACGACGGTTCGGCGAACTTCATCATCAGCGGACTCGACAAGGACAACGAACCGACCGGTGACCTGCTCGTCAACACCATCGGCAACTACAAGGGCAGCACGGCCTTCGGCCTGAGCGCCCTCGGCGAACCCGCGACCTTCGAGGTCAAGGCCGACGGCGACTGGACGATCACGATCGCCCCGCTATCGGCCGCCAAGGCCCTCCCGTCCCCGGCGAAAGGCGGCGGCGACGCCGTGTACCGCTACGACGGAGACGCGGCGACGTGGGACGCCGAGCACTCGGGTCAGGCGAACTTCATCGTCACGCAGTATCCGCTCGGCGGCTTCCCGAACCTCGCGATCAACGAGATCGGGAAGTACGAGGGCACGGTCGCGGCGAAAGCCGGACCGTCGATCGTCACCGTCATGGCCGACGGCAAGTGGAGTCTGACGGCCTAACCCGAGCCGGGGCCGCGCGGAGTGAGGGCGCGGCCCCGTCGGGGCCTGTCACACCTCGACCAGCCCCGCCAGCGCGGCCGCGATGTCACCGACCTCGCGCAGTTCGCCCGAGGCGACCGCGATGGTCAGGTCGTAGGCCTCGTCGTTCGTCGCCGTCACCCGCACGCCGTTGAGTTCGAGGAACGTGTACGTCGCGAGCCAGGCCAAACGCTTGTTGCCATCGACCAGTGGATGGAAACGCGCGATGGAGTGCATAAGCGCCGCAGCCTTCTCCAGCAGGTTCGGGTACTGCTCCTCCCCGAAGAGCACTGTTCGTGGACGCTCCGCCGCCGAAGCCAAAAGGCCGGGATCCCGCAAGAGGACCCGGCCTTCGATCGCGGCTTCGGCAATGGTGGATAGGTGTTCAGCCGTGAGATAGATCAGGGTCACGATTTACCGAGCCGGTCAAGCGCATCAGCGTAACGCGCCGCACCCGCACGCGCGATGTCTTCGACGGCACGGTCGACGCCATGCCGACGGATGTACTCGTCCACGGCGTTCACCACAAGGCTGTGCAGGCTTCGGTGTTCGCGCTCGGCGAGAGCCTTGGCACGAGCGTCGATGTCTTCGGGGAGCCGCAGGTTCATAGCCATACCATAACGGTACCACTTCGGTACCATCGAAATTGTCATGCGCGGAATTGTCGCGTATTGACTAATCTCGGTACGTGGCGGGTTGCTCGTCTTTACGGTGTCCCCATGCGCATCCTCCTCATCGGCGCCGGCGGCATGGTCGGCAGCCGCGTCGCCACCGAAGCACTGCGGCGTGGCCATGACGTCGTCGCCGTCACTCGCAGCGGCCGGGCCGACGGTGTCCCGCCGAGTCCGCGCCTTTCGCGCGTCTCCGCCGACGCGAACGACCCGAAGGCCGTGGCGGAACTCGCGGAGGGCGTCGACGTGGTCGTCGCGGCCGTGGCGCCGCCACGGGACGGGTCGCCGCCGACGGGCCCGTTCCTGGCGGTGGCGAGCGCGATCATCGACGGGACGCGTGAGTCGGGCACCCGGCGTCTCGTCTGGGTGGGCGGCGCGGGGAGTCTGGAGGTCGGCGGCGGTATGCGCCTGTCGGACACGGCCGACTTCCCCGACGCCTACAAGGGTGAGGCGGCCGCTCAGGGCGAGGTCCTGGACGTGTTCCGCGAGATCACCGACCTGGACTGGACCTACGTCTCCCCCGCCGCCTCGATCGCGCCGGGTGAGCGCACGGGCGAGTTCCGGGTCGGCGCGAATCGCCTGTTGACCGACGCGAAGGGCCGCAGCCACATCAGCGCGGAGGACTACGCGGTGGCGCTGGTCGACGCGCTGGAGAGCGGCGACCACGTGCGCGAACGCATCACGGTCGCCTATTGACGCAGGTCTTTGGTCATGAACACGCGGCTGGTCCCCGGCGGTTCGCAGGGGACTTCGCCGAGGTCGGTCCACCCGTGCTTCCGGTAGAAGCCCGGTGCCTGGAAGGTGATCGTGTAGAGCACGGCCGAGCGGCAGCCGCGGGCGCGCGCCTCGTCTTCGGCGAGGCGGAGGATCCGGCCGCCGAGTCCGCCGCCGCGCAGGTCGGGCGGCAGGTGGAAGAGGTCGACGAAGAACAGCCCGAGCGAGGTGCGCCCGGTGAGTCCGCCGACGACGTCACCGGTGCGGGGGTCGCGGGCGAGGACGGCGAGGGGCCGACGGTCGTCGATGCCGGTGGCGTCGATGTTGTAGCGGTCGAGCGCGTCGGAGATCAGCGCGGTGTCGGCGGGGGCGGGGGCGTCGGTGACGGTCAGTTCCACGCGACGACGCTAACCCCGCGACGCTTCGGCGAAAACCCACGCGCTCAGTACGCCGTGACGCTCGCGGCCTTCCACTCCCCGCCGTCTTGCACCATGTGCAGGACGATGCGGTTGGTGTCGACCTTCTCGCCGTTGATGTTGTCGTTACGGCGGATCTGGTTGACGAACAGCAGCACGTCCACGGACTTCGGGGTGAAGGAGAACAGCCCGTCGGTCTCCACCGACACGATCCCGGAGCCGCTGACGGGTGCGACGACGACGGCCTTCTCCTTGATGACCTGGTCGCGCAGCCCGTCCATCTGTTTGCCGTAGTCCTCGGCGAAGGCTCCGGTGACGTGGGCCATGCCGTTGGCCTTGGAGGAGTCGAAGCTGCGGTAGTCGTAGGCGACGATCGCCTGGACGGCGACGCGTGCGTCGGCCTCGGCTTCGGCGGCGGCCTTGTCGAGGCCGTCGGCGCGCTGGAGGAAGTAGAAGGTGGCTCCGGCGATGAGCATGATCAGCACGGCCGTCGCCGACAGTCGCAGCGCCAGGCGCCGCAGTTGTGCGACGCTCCGGTGGCGCCGGAGGGGGCGGACCGCTCCGCGCGTGCGGGGTGCGGGTCGTGTGCCCGGCGTCGGGCGGGGGCGCGGGGAGGGTTTCGGCGCGGTCTTCACCGAGCCGTCGGTGGCTTCGCCGGGCTTCTTCGCCGAGCCGGACGAGTCGGCCGAACCGGTCGCGGCGCCCGACGGGCGGGGCTTCCTGTTCTTCTCGCGCAGCGAGCGCGGGACGTATTTGCCGCTCATTCCACGAACCCCAGCTTCCCGATCAGCCACTTCCCGTCGACCAGGGTCATCCCGACGATGACCCGGTAGTGGACGAGACGCCCTTCGGGGGCGTTGACGTTGGTGACGGTCGCGTCGGCGGCGACGATGACCCCGACGGAGTCGTGGTCGGTCGGGTAGTCCGGGCTGTCGTCGACGACCGCGGCGCTGAGGATCTCCCCGTTCGAGGTGGCCTGGTTGGCCACGATCGACTCGCGGAGCGCGGCCTCGTTCTTGATCCACTGTTCCTTGAACTCGCCGGTGGCGGCGGCCTCGATGCGGTCGAGGTCGGCGTCGACGCTGCCCGATGAGGTGGTCATGAATCCGTCGACGTGCTGGCGCGCGGCGGCGAGGGCGTCGGCCTGGACGCCGTCGTTCTGCTCGGCGGCGGCGAACTTCCACCCCGAGTACCCCCCGAGGCCGAGGGCCGCGAGGACGATGAGCAGCAGGACGATGTTCAGCCCGATCCAGAGCGGGCGGCGTTCGAAAACGCTCTTCTTCTCCATGTGGTGCAGGCCTCCTTAAGCCGCGAGGCCGGCCAGCAGAAGCTGGCGCCAGGATTGATCGCCGGCGAGCGCGTACTGCCCGCCGGTGCCGCCGAACGCGATCGGCAGGCCGAGGTTGTCGACGACGAGTCCGGTCGCGGGGTCGTATCCGGCGATGGTCGTGCCGGGAAGGCTCGTGGGCGCGGGCTCGGCGGCCGGGTCGGGTTCGGGTTCGCCGGGGAGCGGGGCCGGGTAGATCGGTCCGCCGGTCGGGCCGGGGGCGTTCTGCCAGCCGCGGACGGCCGAGCCGTCGCCGAGTTCGCCGCCGGTGCAGGTGACGGGCCCGGCGCCCTTGTTGTAGATGCAGGGCGGTGGGTTGTCGAAGTTGAGGACGAGCCCGAAGTGGGCGGTCCCGTCGCCGGGGGTCACGGTGAACGACCCGGACACCACCGAGGGGTAGGAGATCAGGAGGCTCTCGATGCCGGGGAGGCGGCGGACGGCGACGCCGTTGACGCTGATCATGTTGCCCAGGAGCACGCCGAGTTGCGGGTCGAGGTCGCGGATGAGGTCGCTGACCTGGGTGGTCGTCTCGGGTGCTGCGGCGAGGATGGTGCGCAGGTCGCCGTCGGACTTCTTCAGGGTCTCGGTGAACTCGCGCAGGCCCTTGGCCCATCGCGCGATGGCCTGCGCGGAGTCGGCCTGGGTGTCGAGGACGGTCCGGCCGTCCTTGAGCAGTGTCAGGGTCTCCGGGAGGTAGGCGGCGGCGTCGGTGAGGAGGGCGTCGGTGGCGTCGAGGATCGTGGCGAGGGCCTCGCCGTTGCCTTCGAAGGCCTGGCCGAGTTCGTCTATGACGACGCCGAGGTCTTCGGGGTCAACCGTCGCGACGAGCGCGTCGAGGTTGGTCAGCAGGCTCTCGACGGCGAGGGGGACGGTGACCTTGTCGGAGCCGATCGTCTCGCCGGGCTCCAGGTAGGGCGCGGCGTCGGAGGCGGGGCGCAGGTCCACGTACTGCTCGCCGACGGCGGAGCGGTTGGCGACGACGACCTTCAGGTCGCGCGGGACCTGGACACCGCGGTCGATGTCGAGCTGGACGCGGGCGCCGCCCGGGCGGAGGTTGATCTCCCCGACGCGGCCGATCTGCACGCCCCGGTAGGTCACCGAGCCGTGCTCGTAGGCGCCGCCGGTATCGGCCATGTCGACGTAGACCTGGTACGAGCCGTCGCCGATACCGAGGTACTTGAAGCCCACGAACAGCGCGCCGGCCAGGGACAGGACGACGAAGAGCGCGATCTGGACGCGTGCGCGCCGAGTGATCATCCGGCCAGTCCTCCCAGGAGCAGTTCGGCGAGGCCGCCGGTCAGCGGGTTCGCCTCGCCCGGTCCGGGCTCCTCGTCGGCGGGTGGGCCCTCGTCGTCTTCGGGGCCCGCGTCGGGGGCCTTGCCGCCGAAGAGGTTCCCGAGGACGTCGCCGAGGTCGAGGTCGAGGGTGATGTGCAGGTTGACGAAGTCGCCCTGGATCGCGCCCGACACGTTGTGCGGGAACGGGTAGGACAGTGCCAGTTCGAGACCCTGCGGGAAGTCGTCGCCGGCGGCGACGAGCTGTTCGAGGATCGGCTGGAGCGACTCGATCGAGGCGAGCGTGTCGTCGCGGCTGGCCTCGACGACGTGCGTGCCGACGTCCCCGAGTTTCTTCAGCGCCTCCAGGGCCGCCGACAGGTTCCCCTGCTGCTCGGCGAGGACCTCCGCGCCCGGGCCGAGCGCGTCGAGCGCGGCCCCGATGTCGTCGGTCTGTTTCGCCAGGTCGAGGGCGAGGGCGTCGAGGGCGTCGATCGCGGTCACGATCTGTTCCCGCTGGGCGTCGAGGGAGGTGACGAAGGCGTCGAGCTCGCCGAGGGTGTCGCGGATGTCGGTCTCGCGGCCTTCGAGGGCGTTGATCAGCTCGGTGTTGATGGTGCGGAGCTGTTCGAGGCCTCCCCCGCCGAGGGTGAGGGCGAGCGCGCCGAGGACCTCTTCGACCTCGGCGGAGCGCCGGGTGCGGTCGATGGGGATGGTGGCGCCGTCGGTGAGGGCGCCTTCGGGGGCGACGTCGATGGGCGGGCTGATGGCGACGAACTTCTCGCCGAGGAGGCTGGTCTGGCGCAGCGCGGCGGTGCTGTTGGCGGGCAGTTGGACGTCGTCGTTGACGCGGACGGTGACCTCGGCGGTCCAGCCGTCGACGGCGATGTCCTCGACGGTGCCGACGGTGACGTCGTTGACCTTCACCGCGGAGTTCTCGACGAGGTCGAGGACGTCGGCGAACTCGATCTTCACGGCGTAGCCGCCCATTCCCTCACCGCCGGGGAGGGGCAGGGAGGAGCAGGCCGACGCGGTGAGGAGGGCCGGAAGAAGGGCCGGGAGGAGGAGTCGCGCGAGTTTCCGCATCAGTTGCCCCCGGCGAGTTTCGCGAGGTCGGGCGGTAGTTCGAGGCCCGCGGCGGCGAGGGCCTCGGCGAGGTTGAGGCACTCGATGGGGATGTCCTCGACGGGGAGGAGACCGGCGATGAGGTTGCAGACGAACCCGGCGGGGTCGTTGGCGCCGAGGACGTTGTCGCGGGTGTCGAGGGTGCCCGAGGAGCTGTTGTAGGCCAGCTGGAGGTCCGAGAGGGCCACCGGCGCGTAGTCGAGGGCGGTGATCAGCGCGTCCTGCTGGCGGGCGAGGACTCCGGTCAGTTCGGCGAGCGCGTCGACATTGGTGACCAGGGTTTCCTTGTTGTCCTCGATGAAGCCGGTGACGACGACGAGGGCCCCGGCGAGTTTCTGGAGGGCGTCGCCGAGTTCGTCGCGTTCCTCCGAGAGTTGCCCGGCGACGTCGGCGAGTTGTTCGTTGAACAGGCGCACCTGCCCGTCGCTTTGGGCGAGGGCGGTGGTGAAGGTGGCGAGGTTGTCGATGGTGGCGAAGAGGTCGCCGCGGCCGTCGGAGACGGTGGAGAGGGCCTTGGCGAGGTTGTCGAGGCTTTCGCCGAGGGGCGCACCGTTGCCTTCGAGGTTCTTCCGGGCGGCTTCGAGGAGTTCGGCGAGCTCTCCGTCGGAGCCTGCGCCGTTGGGGCCGAGGGCGTCGGCGAACTTGTTGAGCGCGGCGTAGACCTCGTCGAGTTCGAGGGGAACGATGGTGCGCTCGGGCGGGAGTTCGGCGCCGTCGGTCATCTTCTCGCCACCGGTGTAGGCGGGGGCGAGCTGGATATAGCGGTCGGCGACGAGGCTCGGCGGGACGACGATGGCGCTGGCGCCGGCGGGGACGGGGTAGTCGGCGTCCCAGGACAGTTCGACGCGGACGCGGGAGCCTTCGGGTTCGACCGTGTGGACCTCGCCGACCTTCACGCCGAGGATGCGCACCTCGGAGCCCGGGAACACGCCGACGGCCCGGTCGAGGTAGACGGTGATGCCGGTGGAGGCGGCGGTGAGGCGCTGCCAGGCGAAGAACCCGGCGAGGAGCAGGACGGCGATCGCCGCGAAGATCACGACGGGTTTGCGGAGCACGGCGCGCATGGCTACTTCTCCTCCTTCTTCGCCGGCGGCTCGCCGACCCCGTAGGGCTGGAGGAGGCCGTCGATGTAGGAGTCGAACCAGCGGCCGTTGCCGAGGACGTTGGAGAACGCGGTCACGAAGGGTCCCATGTTCGTCAAGGTCGCCTCCAGGTTCTCGCGGTTGTCGAGCAGCAGCTGAGTCACCGAGTGGAGATTGTCGAGGGCGGGCTTGAGCTGGGCCTTGTTGTCGGTGACCAGTCCTTCCAGCTCCTCCGACAGCGCGCCGGTGGCGACGAGGAGTTCGTGGATGGCGTCCTTGCGGTTGCGGACCTCTTCGAGGAGGCGGTTGCCGTCTTCGACGAGTTTGACGAACTCGTCGTCGCGTTCGGCGAGGGCGGTGGTGACCGTCGCGGCGTGCGCGAGGAGTTCGCGCAGCTCGGCGTCGCGGGAGGCGATGGTCTCCGACAGGCGCGACAGGCCGTCGATGGAGGCGTTGAAGCCCTCCGGGGTCTCTTCGAGGGTGTCGGTCAGTGTCGACATGGCCCGCGCGAGGGCCTCGGTGTCGATCTCGCCGAAGGTGTCGGCGAGGCCGTTGACGGCGTCGACGACGTCGAGGGGGGTCGCGGTGCGCGCGAGGGGGATCGTGTCGCCGGGTTCCATGTCGCCGCCCCCGGCCGGGGCGAGGGCGACGTAGCGCTGCCCGAGGAGGGTCTTGAGCTGGACGGTCGCGCCGGTCTCGGTGCCGAGCCGGACGTCGCCGTCGATGCGGAAGTCGACGCGCACGTGCGGTTCGGGTGTGCCGAGGCCGCTGAGTTCGACGTCGGTGACCTCGCCGACCTTCACGCCCGCGACGCGCACCTCGGTGCCCGGGTTGAGCTGGGCGGCGTCGCGGAACTGCGCCGAGTAGGTGCTCCCGCCGAGGAAGCCGGTGATCTGGTTGATGCTGAACGCCGCCGTGACGGCGAGGGCCAGCACGACGATCGCCGCGATGCCCATCGGGACCGGGTCGCGTTCACTGAACGACTTCTTCACTGGCACCTCGCCTTCGGCGAGTTGAGCGTGGCCGGGTTGACCGGTCCGACCAGCGGGAGCGTGACCTGACCGTCGGCGTTGCACAGGTAGAAGTTGAACCACGACCCGTGCGAGCCGGTCTTGGTGAGGTTGGCGTAGGTGTCGGGGAGGCGCGCGAAGGCCGTTTCGAGGGCGTCGGCGTTGTCGGTGAGGTTCGCGGCGAGCTCGCCGAGGGCGCCGATGTCGGCCTTGAGGGCGGGCCGCGCGTCGGACAGCAGGCCCTGAGTGGAGTCGGCGAGGCTGCCGAGGGACACGATCGACTCGCCGAGGATCTCGCGGTCGTCGGCCATGCCGCTGACGAATTCCTGGAGCCGCCCGATGGCGGTGGAGAGTTCGTCGTCGCGTTCGGCGACGGTGGCCAGGACGGTGTTGAGGTTGGTGATGACGCGGCCGATGACCTCGTCGCGGTCGGCGAGGGTCGAGGTGAGGGAGCCGGTGTGCGTCAGGAGGCTCGACAGGGTGCCGCCTTCGCCCTGGAGTACCTGGACGATCTCGTAGGAGACCTTGTTGACCTCTTCGGGGTTGAGCGCCGTGAACAGCGGCCGGAAGCCGTTGAACAGGGCGGTCAGGTCGAGGGCCGGGTTGGTCTGGGCGAGGGGGATCGTCGCGCCGGGCTGGAGGGCGGTGGCGTCGCCGGGGGCTTCGGCGAGGGAGATGTAGCGCTGGCCGACGAGGTTGCGGTAGCGGATCGTCGCCTCGACCGAGTTCGGGAGGCGGCGGGAGGCGGAGTCGAGGTTGAAGGCGACCTCGGCGTAGGTGGCCGACTCGTCCTGCTTCAGGGTCACCTCGGTGACCTCGCCGACCTTCACGCCGGCGATGCGGACGTCGTCGCCGGCGAGGACGCCGGTCACGTCGCTGAACTGGGCACGGTAGGAGACGCCGCCCGGCAGGTCGAAGCCACCGAGGGATTCGGTGAGCAACGCCAGGGCGAGCAGGGTGGCCACGGCGAACACGCCGAACTTGACGGCGGCGCGACCGGTGGGGTTGCTTCGCACGGCTCCTCCCGCCGGGTGTGTGAGGGGGTTGAGGGGGACACGCCCGGCTATGCGTGATTCAACGACATCCGGGTGGCCCGAGTCACGGGTTGCGAAGTTACGAGTCGGTAACAACAGGGTTCACGTGGTCATCCGCCGGTCACGTGGGGTCTCCTAACTGGTCGCGTTGACCGTCGTGCCGCGCAGCAGCGGCCCCCACAGGAGGGTGGCGAGGTCGGATAGGTCGGTGACGTTCTGGCCGGTGAAGGCCGCGACGAGCGGGTCGATGACGGCCTGCTCCTCCGCGGTGCCGGCGTAGCCCATGGTCGGGTCGAAGACGGCGGGGTTCTCCTCGCCGGGCGGCTCGATGAGCGGCAGGCCGGCGGGGGGCGTGACGGTCGACTCGGCGTCGGTGAGGCCCGGCAGTTCGATGGGGAGGTTGACGCGGCTGCCGTCGTAGTCGTAGCCGTTGTCGATGGGGTGTTCGGCGCCGGGGACGTTCGGGTTCGGCAGGCCGCGGCAGTCGGGTCCGCGCCGGTCGAGCCATTCGGGTTCGTCGCGGCCGGGTTCGTACTTGCCGTTGTTGGCCACGATCTCCAGGGTGATGTGCAGGCGGCCGGTGGCGAAGGTGTCCTCGATGGCGGGCTTGATCTCAACCAGGCCGGCGAACAGGCACGGGTACTCGGGCGCGTAGGCGGCCAGGAGGTCGAGGACCGGGCGGGTGACCTCACCGAACTGGATGAGGCGGCCCTGATAGCGGTCGAGGAAGACGCGGGTGTCGTCGGCGAAGTCCGCGGTCGTGGTCAGGAAGGCTTTGAGCTGCGACTCCTGGTCGGTGATCGTGTTCGCGGTGACCGTGAGGTTCCGCAGCACGCCCATCAGGTCGGGCAGGGCCCCGTGATAGTTGTCGAGGACCTCGGCGAGGAGTTCGAGGTCGGCCTCGATCGTCGGCATCTCCTCGTTGAGTTCGCGGACGTAGTCGCCGAGGTTCACGATCGTCTCGCCGAGCTGTTCGCCGCGCCCTTCGAGGGCCGTGGCCATCGCCGACAGGGTCGCCGACAGCTTGTCGGGCGGCAGCGCCCGCAGCAGCGGGAGCGCGTTGTTCAGCACCGACTCCAGTTCGACGCCCGTCGAGGTGCGGTCCTGGGTGATGACCGTGCCGGGCGCGATCGTGCCCGACGCGGCCGCCGGTGGCACGAGCTCGACGTACTTCTCACCGAAGAGGGTCTTGGGCAGCAGGCGTGCCGACACGTCGCCGGGAATCTGGCGGGCCATGGCCGGGTCGAGCGCGAGCTTGAGCCTGGCGCCGTCGCCCTGGCTGGCGATGGTCCGGACCTCGCCGACGAGGACGCCGTGCAGTTTGACGTCGGCGCCTTCGTTGAACTGGAGGCCGGTGTGGTCGGTTTCGAGGGAGATCCAGGTGACGGGCGTGAAGACCTTCATGTACGCCGCGACGCACACGCCGAGCAACGCCAGCAGGATGACGATGAACGCCAGCCCGGTCAGCCGCTCCTTCACTCGCAGGCTCATGCCGGCTACCCCACAATCCGCACGGTCGTGGTCGCGCCCCACACGGCGAGGCCGAGGAACAGGTTGACCACGTTGATCGAGACCAGCGAGGTCCGCACGGCGCGGCCGGTGGCCACGCCGACGCCGGCCGGGCCGCCTTCGGCGTGATACCCATAAAAGCAGTGCACGAGAATGACCACAACGGCGAAGAACAAGACCTTCCCGAAAGACCACAGCAGATCGCTGGGGACCAGGAAGAGATTGAAGTAGTTGTCGTAGGTCCCCGCGGGCTGATCGAAGTACCAGACGGCGATGAAGCGGGTCGCGAAATACGACGACAGCAGCGCGATCACGTACAGCGGCACCGTCGCGAGCAGGCCCGCGATCATGCGCGTGGTGACCAGGTAAGGCATCGACGGCAGGCCCATGACCTCAAGCGCGTCGATCTCCTCGTTGATCCGCATCGCGCCCAGCTGCGCGGTGAAGCCACAGCCGACCGTCGCCGACAACGCGATGCCCGCGACGAGCGGCGCGATCTCACGGGTGTTGAAGTAGGCCGAGATGAAGCCCGTGAACGCGCTCGACCCGATCTGGTCGAGGGCCTGGTAGCCCTGCAGACCCACCTCGGTGCCGGTGAAGAAGGTCAGGAAGACCACGACGCCGACGGTGCCGCCGACCAGCGCCAGCCCGCCCGTCCCGAAGCTGATCTCGGCGAGGATCCGCATGACCTCGCGCTTGTAGCGCTTGAGCGTCCGAGGGGTCGCCGCGCCCGCCCGGAGGTAGAAGAGGAGCTGCCTGCCCAGCAGGTCGAGGACGGTCATCACGATCCCTTCTGCGGAACGACCTGGAAGTAGATCGCGACCATCACGAAGTTCACCGCGAACAGCAGCATGAAACTGACCACCACCGAGGTGTTGACCGCCTGACCCACGCCCTTCGGGCCACCTTTGGCCGTCATCCCCAGATAGCAGCCGACGAGGGCGGCGAGGATCCCGAAGACGAGGGCCCGCAACTCCGCGGAGACGAGGTCGGCGACCTGCCCCAGCGCGGCGAAACTCGCCAGATAGGCGCCCGGAGTCCCGTCCTGGAGCATGACCGTGAAGACGTAGCCGCCGGCGATGCCCACCGCCGAGACGACACCGTTCAGGAGGACCGCGACGACCGCGCTGGCCAGCACCCGAGGCACCACCAGGCGCTGGATCGGGTCGATGCCCAGGACGCGCATCGCGTCGAGCTCCTCACGGATCTTGCGCGCGCCCAGGTCCGCGCACATCGCCGCGCCACCAGCGCCCGCGATCAGCAGGGCGGTGACGATCGGTCCCGCCTCACGCACCACCGCGATGATGCTCGCCGCACCCGAGAAGGACTGCGCGCCCAGCTGCTTGGTCAGCGAACCCAACTGCAACGCCACCACGGCACCGAAAGGGATCGCCACCAGCGCCGTAGGCAGAATCGAGACGCTCACCAGGAACCACGCCTGCTGGATCGTCTCGGCGAACTGAAAGGGACGCCGGAACAGAGAACGCAGTGTGTCGAGGCAGAAGGCGACGAACTCGCCCGTGGCGCGAAACGGCCTCACGGCCCCTCCCGATGGTCGCCCCGGTAGTCGTCGACGGCCAACTCGCGCTCACGCTCCCGCGCGACCTCCAGAGCGTCCTTCTCCTCCGTCATGCCGATCGGCCCCTCCCGCGAAGCGTTCAGGAACTGCCGCAGGACGGGCTCGTCCGAAGCCAGCATCTCCGCCCGAGGCGCGAACGCGACGAGCCGACGCAGATAGAGCATGCCGATGTGGTCGGGGATCGTACGAGCCGTGTTGATGTCGTGCGTGACGATCAGGAACGTCGCGCCGGTCGCCGCGTTCAGCTCCGAGATGAGCTCGCCGAGCAGGGCCGTGCGCACGGGGTCGAGACCGGAGTCCGGCTCGTCGCACAGGATCAACTCGGGGTCGAGCACAAGGGCACGGGCAAGACCCGCCCGCTTGCGCATGCCCCCGGAGATCTCGGCGGGGAACTTGTCCCCGTCACCGGTCATGCCGACGAGTTCGAGACGATCCTCGACGATGCCCCGGATCTCCGCCTCCGTCTTGCGCGTGTGCTCACGCAAGGGAAAGGCGATGTTGTCGTACAGGTTCATCGACCCGAAGAGCGCGCCGTCCTGAAAGAGAACCCCCAGCCGACGACGCACCGCGTAGAGCTCCCGCTCATGCAGGGTCGTGACCTCCTGCCCGTCGATCCGAATCGAACCCCGGTCAGGCTTGAAAAGCCCGACGAGGGTCTTCAAGAAGACGGACTTCCCCGTGCCCGAAGGCCCGAGCAGGACAGAGATCTCCCCGGGCGGCAGATCGAAGGTCACGTCCGACCAGACGGTCTGCTTCCCGAAGGATTTGGTGAGCCCTTCGATCTCGACGGCAACGCCCACAGCGCGTCCTCCCCGCCAAGCGCGGCGAGGGGTTGAGGGGGCGCGCCCGGCTGTGTGAGGTTAACGACGGTGAGGACGGAGACGGAACGGCTGACTACATAACGGGTCAGTAACAACTGTGAAAGAGCGTGGTATTGCACAAATTTGGGATGATTTACGAGGAGTGAACCCAAGAACCCGACGGACAGAAGGTAACGGTGAGTAAGGAGCCAGAGCGGGTGCGGACCGCTGCGGCGGCGCCCCCAAGTGCGCGGCACGACCGGAAGCGCCACTCCTCAACGACCGGCGAGACCACAGCGCAGGTGGTGTTGACCTCACGGTGTGTTCCCACGCTCGCCGCAAAGCAGTACCCACCACACGACCGCGACCTTCGGGACAGGCCTCCAAGGTCGCGCGCAGCGCGACACACCCCCCACCACCACTAACCTCTGTCTCCGTCGCTTCGGCCAGGGATTGGTGCAACACGAAGGTTCTGGGGCTGTCAAGGGCGCTCTTTCCCTTGACTGCCCCAGGTTCTTCGTGTCCCCTTGACCGGCCGAAAAAGACGGAGACAGGTTGTGCCAAACAACCTCAGCCCGCGCCCCGGCCACCCGACCAAAGACCGCCAAGGCACCCCCAGTCTCCCGAGCGAGGCCGGGGGGCAAGGGGGCGAAGCCCCTTGCGGGGTCCGGGGCAGAGCCCCGGCAACGCACCCGGAACTGGGGAGCGTGGGACTCTCGGCGGAGCGTGGACTCTCGGCGGAGCGTGGACTCTCGGCGGAGCGTGGGCTCTCGACGGAGCGTGGGCTCTCGACGGAGCGTGGGCTCTCGACGGAGCGTTGGACTCTCGGTGGAGCGGGTGGGTAACGGTGGAGCGGGTGGGCAACGGTGAACGGCCACCCCCACCGCGAGCGCAGGTAAGAGACGAAGGCGACGGCGACGGCTACGGCCACGAGCGCAGGCAACACACACGCGGCAGGTGCAACGCAGCCCCGAAGCGGTTACCAACCCAACTCCAGCGCGGTCGCGAACCCAGACCCCAGAGCCCCCACCGAACTCCCCCGCCACTACCAATCTATATACAGCACCCCCCTCACACCCCCACACCCGCCCCCCTCACTCCCCCACCCCCATGGTGCAGAATCGCCCTCTACCCAGCACCAACCCACCGAGGACTCCTTGCGCACACCACCCACCACCCACCGCCCCCACGAGCCCGTCACCCCCCACGGTCCTCCGGCACACCCGCTCCTGACCGACAGGACCCGCTCCACCCGTCAGGCCTCCTTCAGCGTGCCACCGCACCCATCGACGTCGACGTCGATGTCGCCGTCAAGGTCAACCCCGCCCCCACCCCCCAAACGCCACACACCCCAGACGCGCGGAGTCCACCGCCGCTCGGCGACGACCGTCAACCACGCCGTCTCGAACAAGACGACCACCACCCAAGCCGTCTCGAACAAACGGTGGCCCGCCGCCGCACCCCTCACGCATGAGAGCCACACCCCCGCCCTGGACGCTCGCGAGCGTCTTGTCCCCGCAGAT
The DNA here is from genome assembly GCF_014202425.1 of Phytomonospora endophytica. GTDB lineage: Bacteria > Actinomycetota > Actinomycetes > Mycobacteriales > Micromonosporaceae > Phytomonospora > Phytomonospora endophytica. The sequence goes on from NZ_JACHGT010000012.1 coordinate 138,576, forward strand.
CGGAGCACGGGCCACTGAAATCGCAGGCAAGATCCGTACCGACGGCGCCTCGGTCGCCGCGAAACCGCTGCTCGATGGGAGCTTCTGACGTGACGTCCACCGCATTCGATCTTCCCGAACGTCTCGCCGCCAAGGCCGATCCGGCGTTGATCGCCGAGGACGAGCGGCATCTCGCCGACATCGCGGCCTGTCTGGAGCGGACGATCGCCGACCTGTCGGCGCGGCTCGACGTCACCCGTAAGCAGAAGGGCGGCACGGGTCAGGCCGCCATGGACCGCGACTTCGAGGTCCACCGGCTGACGGGCCGGTTGCGCGCGTTGCGGCGCTTCGGTCTCGACCTGTGTCTGGGACGCATCGTCGGCGAGGACGGTGAACCGGTCTACGTCGGCCGTCTGCCCCTCACCGACGAGGACGGGCGTCGCCTGCTGCTCGACTGGCGTTCGCCGGCGGCCGAGCCCTTCTTCGGCGCGACGCACGGCAACCCGATGGGCCTGTCGAGCCGGCGTCGCTACCGGTGGACGGGCGGGCGGATCACCGACTACTGGGACGAGGTCTTCACCGCCGACGAGTTCGCCGGGCACGCCGCCGCCCTTGACGACCAGTCGGCGTTCATCGCGAGTCTCGGCCAGAACCGTTCGGCGCAGATGCGCGACGTCCTGGGCACGATCCAGGCCGACCAGGACGCGATCATCCGCGCGGGTTCGAGTGGCGCGCTCGTCGTCGACGGCGGTCCCGGTACGGGCAAGACGGTCGTGGCGCTGCACCGCTCGGCGTACCTGATCTACGCCGATCCGCGCCTCGGCCATGGGCGTGGCGGCGTGCTGTTCGTCGGTCCGCACCAGCCCTACCTGAACTATGTCGCCGACGTCCTGCCGAGCCTCGGCGAGGAGGGCGTGCAGACCTGCACGCTGCGCGACCTGGTGTGGGAGGGCGCGACGGCCGCGGTCGAGCCGGATCCGGAGGTGGCACGGCTGAAGTCCTCGGCGGACCTGGTCAAGGGCATCGAGAAGGCCGTCACGTTCTACGAGGACCCGCCCGCGAAGGGCATCGTCATCGAGACGCACTGGGCCGACGTGCGGCTCACCGCCCGCGACTGGAAGTCGGCGTTCTCCGCCGTCGAGCCGGGCACCCCGCACAACGAGGCCCGCGAGCAGATCCTCGAAGAGCTCGTCGAGATCCTCGCCGCCAAACACGACGAGGACGTCGCCGACGAGCAGCTGCGCGGGTCACTGCGCCAGAACCGGGCGCTCAACAGTGCCCTCAACCGGGCGTGGCCGATGCTCGACGCCGCCGACGTCGTCGGCGACCTGTGGACGGTGCCGGCCTACCTGCGGATGTGCGCGCCCTGGCTCGACCGCGAGGAGGTCGCGAAGCTCCAGCGTGCGGATCCGAAGGCCTGGACGGTGTCCGACCTGCCGCTCCTCGACGCCGCCCGGCAGCGCCTCGGCGACGCCGAGGCCTGGGAGCGCAAACGCCGCAACGAGGCCACCGTCGCCGCCGAGCGCGAGCGCCGCAACGCCGTCGTCGACGACCTGATCACCGCCGCTCGCGACGCCGGCGGCGACCAGGTCGACGGCATCGGCCTGGTGACGATGCTGCGCGACGAGGACGCCCAGAGCGTCATCGTCGACGAGGACGGCGTCGTCACCGGCGAGACCGACCCCCTGTCGGGCACCTTCGCGCACGTCGTCGTCGACGAGGCGCAGGAGCTCACCGACGCCGAGTGGCAGATGCTGCTGTCGCGCTGTCCCTCGCGGAGTTTCACGATCGTCGGCGACCGCGCCCAGACCAGGCGCGGTTTCACCGAGTCGTGGCGGGAGCGGCTCGCGCGCATCGGCCTCGACCAGGTCACCATGGCCTCGCTGACGATCAACTACCGGACGCCCGAGGAGGTCATGGCCGAGGCCGAGCCGGTCATCCGGGCCGCGATCCCCGACGCCAACGTCCCGACCTCGATCCGCAGCGGCGGCGTCCCCGTCCGGCACGGGTCGGTGTCGGAACTGGGCGACATCGTCGAGGCCTGGCTGGCCGAGCACACCGAGGGCGAGGGCGTCGCCTGCGTCATCGGCGACCCGGACTTCACCGCGACCGACCGGGTCCGCTCGCTCACGCCGAGCCTGTCGAAGGGCCTGGAGTTCGACCTGGTCGTCCTCGTCGACCCCGGCTCCTTCGGCGAAGGCGTCGAAGGAGCCGTCGACCGCTATGTCGCGATGACGCGCGCGACGCAGGAGCTGGTCATCCTCACCGGCGACTGACGGGTGCGAGGGCGGTCACCCCCGCGCCAGCACCTCACCGTGCACGACCACGAACCACCCGTCGGCGGCCCGGCTCCATGCGAGCCAGGCCGCCGACATGCGTCGCAGGTCCTCTTCGGTGGCGCGGCCCTGTTCGACGGCGTGCCGCGCGACCGAGGAGTCCACGATCCGCTCCGCCCACATGCCGCCCCACCAGGCGCGCGACTCCTCGTCGGCGTAACACCAGACCGAACCGCCGCCGGTGACCTCGGGGAAACCCGCCTCCCGCGCCCATGACAGCAGGCGCCGGCCGGCGTCGGGTTCGCTGCCGTTCGAGCGGTGCACGGCCCGCTGCACGTCCAGCCACTCGTCGAGGACCGGTGAGGCCGGGTACCAGGTGAAGGCCTCGTAGTCGGCATCGCGCGCGGCCACGATCCCGCCCGGTTTGACCACCCGGCGCATCTCCCGCAGAGCGCCCACCGGGTCGGCCAGATGCTGGAGCACCTGGTGGGCGTGGACGACGTCGAAGGTGTCGTCGGGATAGTCCAGCGCCATCACGTCACCGGTGGCCAGCTCCACGTTCGGCAAGCCCGAGACCGCCTCGGCGGCGCTGTCGAGCACGCCGACGGAGTCGATGCCGGTCACCGCGCCGGGCGCGACGAGGCGCGCCAGGTCGGCGGTGATCGTCCCCGGGCCACAGCCGACGTCGAGCAGCGTCATGCCCGGCTTGAGGTGCGGCAACAGGTAGGCGCAGGAGTTCTCGGCCGTGCGCCACTGGTGGGAACGCAGTACCGCGGCATGGTGTCCGTGTGTGTAGGTCATTCCGGCACCCTAGACCGCGTGACCATATCGCGGGACGGCCGTCTCACCCTATGGGCGTCAGGCTCCGCCGGAGACGTACAGGACCTGGCCCGTCACGAAGCCCGCCGCCTCGCCGGTGAAGAACGCCACCGCGTTGGCGATGTCCTCGGGCTCCCCGACCCGCCGGACCGGGATCGACTCCGCCGCGATGCGCTGGTGCTCCTCGAAGTCGCGGCCCAGCCGCCGCGCGGTCTTCGCCGTCATCGCGCTCACGACGAAACCCGGCGCGACGACGTTCGCGGTCACGCCCTTCGGGCCCAGCTCATTGGCGAGCGCCTTGGTGAAACCGATGATCCCGGCCTTCGCCGCGGAGTAGTTCACGCGGCCGGCGTGCCCGAGCGCCGAGATCGACGAGATGTTGACGACGCGTCCCCACCCGGCCTCGACCATGTACCGCTGCACGAGCCGCGAGGTCAGGAAGGTCGCGCGCATGTGCACGGCGAAGACCTCGTCCCAGTCGTCGTTGCTCAGGTCGCCGATCTCACCGTCGCGGGCGTATCCGGCGTTGTTGACCAGGATCGTCGGCGCCCCGAGCTTCTCGGCGGTCAGCTCGACGGCGGCGGTCACCGCGGCCTCATCGGTGACGTCGGTCGGAACGGCGACGACCTTCCCGCCTTCGGCGCCGAGGTTCCCGGCGGTCTCGGCGAGCGCGACGGCGTCGCGGTCGAGCAGCGCGACGGCGTGCCCTTCGCGGACGAGGCGGGCGGCGACGGCGGCGCCGATCCCGCGCGCGGCTCCGGTGACGATGGCGGTGGGCATGGTGGCTCCTCGTTGATCGACTTCGCCCGACTGTATCCGGGTACGCGAAAGGGCGGCGCACCGTCGGTGCGCCGCCCTTTCAGGCGTCTACGAGGAGACGGGAACTACTTGAGGGAGACGGTCGCGCCGGCGCCTTCGAGCTGCTCCTTGGCCTTGTCGGCGGTCTCCTTGTTGACCTTCTCGATGACGGCCTTGGGGGCGGCCTCGACGAGCTCCTTGGCCTCCTTGAGGCCCAGGCTCGTGAGCGCGCGCACCTCCTTGATGACCGCGATCTTCTTCTCGCCGGCCGACTCAAGGACGACGTCGAACTCGTCCTGCACAACGGCTTCCTCGGCGCCACCGGCGCCGCCGCCGGCGACGGCCACGGCGACCGGAGCGGCAGCGGTGACCTCGAAGGTGTCCTCGAACTGCTTCACGAACTCGGAGAGCTCAAGAAGGGTCATTTCCTTGAAAGCGTCGAGGAGTTCCTCGGTGCTCAGCTTCGCCATTGCGGCTTCCTTTCGGTTCTTCTAACGTCTTGTGCGGTTCTTGGAGCGGTTGGAGAACTAGCCGTTCTCGCGCGCCTCGTGCTTGTCGCGGAGAGCCGCGACCACGCGGGCCGCCTGCGACAGCGGGGCCTGGAAGAGCCCGGCAGCCTTGGTGAGGTTGCCCTTCATGGCGCCGGCGAGCTTGGCCAGCAGCACCTCACGGGATTCGAGGTCGGCGATCTTCATGACCTCGGCCGCGTTGAGGGCCTTGCCGTCCATGAACCCGCCCTTGATGATCAGGGCCGGGTGGTCCTTGGCGAAGTTCTTGAGCCCCTTGGCGGTCTCGACCGGGTCACCGGTCGTGAACGCCAGGGCGGTCGGGCCGCTGAACAGATCGTCGAGGCCGGTCATGCCCGCCTCTTCGGCGGCACGCTTGGCCAGGGTGTTCTTGGCGACCCGGTACGACGAGCCCTCGCCCAGCGAGCGGCGCAGAGCGGTGATCTGCGAGACCGTCAGACCGCGGTACTCGGTGACCACCGCGGCGGACGAGCTCTTCAGCTGCTCGGTGATCTCGGCGACCGCGGTCGCCTTGTCTTCGCGAACTGGTTTGTCCGTCATGTTCCTCCTCTCGGAGACGATCGGGAGGACCGTGCGGTGAGTGGAGAATGCGAAAAACCCCGGCGCAGAGGCGCACGGGGCAAGGGCCGAAACCGGCCTGGCACTCGTGTCTCCCTGCGCGGGCCGTTCGCGATCGCTCGCGACTCCTTGGGCCGACTCTCGACGAATCGAGGCCGACGACCGGCGGTCTTCGGGTTACGTGGAACGAGCAACTGTAACACGGGGAGTTCTACCTGCTGGCGGGGGTCCTCGCCCGCCTCCGGAAGGCGACCCACGCCACGGTGCCGGTCCCCAGCAGGGAGCCTCCGCCGAGGAGCCACCAGCCCGTGCCGATCCCGTCGGCCGAGGGCGGCGCCGGTTCGACGACCAGCTGCTCGGGCACGTCGAGGGGGTAACGGTCGGTCGGCGCGACGGTCGCGGTCAGCGCGTCGTAGGCGTCGACGGACCCGAAACCGAAACCCGGGTCGCGGCCGGGGCTGCCGCCGTCGTGGGCGGTGCGGATGAGGCGGTTGACCACGTCGGCGGCCGAGGCGTCGGGATAGCGCGACCGGATCAGCCCCGCGACGCCCGCGACGAGCGCCGCCGCGCCCGAGGTCCCCGACCCGCGTTCGCAGCCGCCGTCGACGGTCAGGTGCGGGAGGTCCTCGGCGGGCGCGCTGAGCACGACCGGCCCGCCGGTCACCGAGCCGGGCCACACCGACCCGTCCCGCCCCAGCCCGGACACCGCGACCACGCCCGGGATCGAGGCCGGCTCACCGACCCGCACCTCCACGTCGCTGCGGTTTCCCGCGGCGGCGACCAGGACGACGTCCTCGGCGATGGCGTGCTCGATGAGTTCGCTCTTCCAGGGCGCTTCGCCGGTCGGTTTCCCCGACAGCGAGAGGCTCACCACCTTCGCGCCCTGCGCGATGGCCCAGCGCACGCCCGCGTACACGTGCTCGGGATCGAGGGTCCCGTCGTCGGCGCGGGTGACCCGCACCGGCAGGATCCGCGACAGCGGCGCCACCCCCAGCGGAGCCCCGTCGCCGATGCCGAGCCCCGCGATCAGGCCCGCCATGGCCGTACCGTGACCGGAGAGGTCCACGTCACCGGGAAGGTTCTCGTCGACGACGCCCGCGTGGTCGACCGTCGCGCCCGGCAGCACACGTCCGGCCAGGTCGGGATGGGTGCCGTCGACCCCGGTGTCGATCACCGCGATCGTCACGCCGTCGCCCTTGGCCAGCCGCTGCGCCCGCTCGGCGCTCATCGCGCCCAGGTACCAGTCGACGGTTTCCTCACGGCCCTGCGCCGGGGCCGCGGGCAGCACCAGGAGCACCGCCGCCGCCGTCGACGCGACGCGGGCCAAGCTGCCGCGCATGGGAAACCTCGAAGAGCCGGTTGCAAAGGGTCGCGCCCATTGTGTAGCACGCGAGAGCCAGCGCCAAACGACACATGGCCGCGCTCCCGATGGGAGCGCGGCCATGTGCTGAAGCGTGGCGACTAGGCGTCGACGGCCTCGCGGACCTTGCTCGGGTCCACCGGGATGCCCGGCCCCATGGTGGTGGAGACGGTGACCTTCTTCAGGTACTTGCCCTTGGCCGAGGACGGCTTGAGGCGGTTGACCTCGTCGGCGGCGGCGGCGTAGTTCTCCGCGAGCTGCTCGGCGGTGAAGCTGGTCTTGCCGATGATCAGGTGCAGGTTCGAGTGCTTGTCGACGCGGAAGGCGATCTTTCCGCCCTTGATCTCCGCGACGGCCTTGGCGACGTCGACGGTGACCGTGCCGGTCTTCGGGTTCGGCATGAGGCCGCGCGGGCCGAGGATGCGGGCGATGCGCCCGACCTTGGCCATCTGGTCCGGGGTGGCGATGGCGGCGTCGAATTCGAGCCAGCCGTCCTGGATGCGCTTGATGAGCTCGTCGCTGCCGACCTCGTCGGCACCGGCGGCCACCGCGGCCTCGGCCTTCTCACCGGTCGCGAAGACGATCACGCGGACGACCTTGCCGGTCCCGTGGGGGAGGCTGACGGTGCCGCGCACCATCTGGTCGGCCTTGCGAGGGTCGACGCCGAGACGCATCGAGACCTCGACGGTCGCGTCGAACTTCGTGACGCTCGTGTCCTTGGCGAGGGTGGTCGCCTCAAGCGGGGAGTAGAGCTTGTTCTTGTCGATCTGCTCCGCGGCCTTGCGGAAGTTCTTGCCATGCTGCATGGGACATCCTCCTTGACGGATGGTGTGGTCGCGGGCCAGCATGCGGCCCTGCCACTTGGAACGGGTCTTACTAGTCGACGACGGTCAGACCCATCGACCGGGCGGTGCCGGCGATGATGCGGTCGGCCATGTCGAGGTCCACGGCGTTGAGGTCGGGGAGCTTGCGCTCGGAGATCTCACGGACCTGCGCCTTGGTCACGGTGCCGACCTTGAGGCGGTGCGGCTCGCCCGAACCCTTGTCGACACCGGCGGCCTTGAGCAGGAGCTTCGCGGCGGGCGGGGTCTTCAGGATGAACGTAAACGAGCGGTCCTCGTAGACGCTGATCTCGGCCGGGACGATCTCGCCACGGGAGGCCTCGGTCGCGGCGTTGTACGCCTTGCAGAACTCCATGATGTTCACGCCGTGCTGACCGAGCGCGGGGCCGACCGGCGGGGCCGGGGTGGCCTGACCGGCGGTCAGTTCCAGCTTGAACGTCGTGACGAGCTTCTTCTTGGGAGGCATTGCTCTTCCTTACCGGGCCACTCCGACAGCGCTCGCTGCCATGCCCCGTGATGGGTTTTTCGGTTGAACCCCCGGCAGGTGCCGGGGGACGACTGTGAAGCCTAGCTCGGCTAGATCTTGCTGACCTGGTTGAAGTTCAGCTCGACGGGGGTTTCCCGCCCGAAGATCGAGACGAGCACCTTCAGCTTCTGCTGGTCGATGTTGATCTCGTTGATCGTGGCCGGCAGCGAGGCGAAGGCACCGTCGGTGACCGTGACGGAGTCGCCGACCTCGAAGTCGAGGACCTTGATCTCGGTCGAACGCGAAGAACCGCCCTCGGACTTGCCCTCGTCGACGGTCGGCGCGAGCCACTTGAGGACCTCTTCGAGGGTCAAGGGGGTCGGACGGTCGACACGGTCGGTGGCGCCGACGAAGCCGGTGACGCCGGGCGTGTTGCGCACGCAGGAGTAGGACTCCGGCGTGAGGTCCATGCGGACGAGGATGTAGCCGGGGAAGACCTTGGCCTGCACGTGGGAGCGCTTGCCGTTCTTGATCTCGACGACCTGCTGCGTCGGGACCTCGACCTGGAAGATCTCCTCCTCCATGTCGAGGGAGGTGATGCGGCTCTCCAGGTTGGTCTTGACCTTGTTCTCGTAACCCGCGTAGGAGTGCACGACGTACCAGTCGCCGGGAGCGAAGCGCAGCGCCTGCCGGAGCTCCTCGACCGCGTCGTGAGTTTCCTCATCGGCGGCGTCGGGAGTCTCGTCGACCTCCTCGGTCTCGACCGTGGCGTCGACCTCGGTCAGGACCTCTTCGGTCTCGTTGTTCTCAGGCACTCTTGCTCTCTCTTCTACGGTTTATTGACCAGTGTCGCTGCTACCGAAGGTCAGCGAGATCAGCTTGGTGAAACCGAGGTCGAGGCCGGAGATCAAGGCGATCATCACGCTGACGAAAACGAGCACGACGGCCGTGTAGGTAAGGAGCTCCTTGCGGCTCGGCCGGATGACCTTGCGCAGCTGCTCGATGACCTCGCGGACGAAGCGCATCGGCCCGCGTCCGTGACCGCCCTCACCCTCGCCGGCCTTCTTGGTCGGCTCGGCTTTCTTGTCGGTCTTCGCCGCGCTGTCGGCCTTGGAGGAGGAGCTCTTCGCGTCCTTCTTCTCGGCCGAACCTGCGTCCTTCTTGCCCGAGCCCTCGACGGCCTCGGTCTTGTCAGCCTCGTCGTCACCCCGGCGATCTTTGTCGGCCACGTCGCGTCCTTAAGCTCGCAGTCGTCCGGCGATGCCGGTGTGCCTTCGGCAGCAGGGGCGACAGGACTCGAACCTGCAACCTGCGGTTTTGGAGACCGCTGCGCTACCAATTGCGCCACACCCCTAGGTGTTACCGGTGAAACCTACCGCATCAACCGTTGAATGCACCCTTTGGGCGCACGCCAGTAGAGCAGGCGGGCTTCTCCGACGGCCCAGTGTACGGGTCGGGGTCGGGGGAGGCAAACGCGGGGGACGCCGGTGGAGTGAGGCGGCTCACCGGGAGGCGTCGACGGGGGCGGGCGGCAATGGCACGGCGCCGAACGAAGCCGAAGGAAGTAGTCACCCATAATTCATCCGGCCGTAGCGCCCGCGGCCATGAAAAAGGGCCTCGCCGGAGATGTAACTGCATTGCCCTTGCAACCTCCGGCGAGGCCGCCACGACTAGACACGGCATGCCCATGCCGGTCACTGACGCCGTGGCCATGTGTCTCCGCGTGCCCGTTGCGGAAACACATGAAGCCTACCCGCCGCCGACCAGCGCGCGCATCCGCGCCCGGACCTTCTACCCACAAGTAACCCGTCACCACACTGGGTACACATAAGCGGGCGAAACCGGCCGCGCGGATCCCAGCCGAAACGGCCCCGCGAACGACGGCCCGAACCTGCCGGTCCGGGCCGTCGCGAGGTGTCTACTCCGCGGGTGCCGGAGCCGGCACCGCATCACCGTCCGCGTCGTCGGCGACGACGGCCGGCGCCACGGGCGCCGGAGTCGGGAGCACGACGGTCGGCGCGGGCGCCGGCGCGGCCGGGTTGACCGCGACGGCGCTCGGCGAGTTGGCCTGGCCGACCTCACTGGTGGCGATGCTGGTCAGGAACGACGCGACGATCGCCAGCGCGACGACGCTGCCGATCGACTTCCAGTCGACGTCGAGAATCCCGAGTCCGGCGACACCGAGGAGGGCCGCGCCGACCTGCGCGGCGGTTTTGATGGCGCGTTCGAGCGCCTGCTTCCAGAACGTCCAAGTCCACATTGGGCTCCCCCTTCGAGCCTCGTGAGACCGGCCGGGCCCGACCGGCCACGGGGCAATCTTGGCGACTGATTCAATTGTGCGCTTTCCCTTGCGGGATAACGAGAAGGCGGGGGTGATCGCCCAAAGGGGACGGTCGATTCGTGATCGTCGGTTTCGGGTTTACTTGGGGGATGGCGGTACACGGGGGTTCGGGTCCGGGGAAATCGGGCGGGCAACTCGTCGGGCTCGGATTGGTGGGCCTCGGCGGAGTCCTCGGAACCACCCTCGCGACCCAGTTCGGTCTCGCGCCCTGGCTCACCGCCGTGGTGGCGCTCGGGATCACGGTGCCGCTGGCCTTCGTGCTCCTGGTGGTGCAGAACCTGTTCCTGAAGTGGGCACCGGCGTCCTCGGACCGGATCGATCGCCGACTGCGACGGCACCGCAAGCGGTACCTGGAGAGCCTGCACGAGCACGTACGGCACCTGGAGGTTCTGGGGGTCGCGACGCAGGGCGAGTTCACCCTGAAACTCGGGGACGTCTACGTGGATGTGGCGCTGGTGCCCAAATCCGCGGTCGATTTCGGAGCGGCGAAGATCAGGCGGCGGAGTCTGCTGGAAGTGATCGAGAAGAGCGAGTCCGGTGTGGTCGCGGTGATCGGCGGGCCGGGGTCGGGAAAGACGACTCTGTTGCGTCATCAGACGCTTTCCATGAGCACACAGAAACGCGGCAGACTCCCTATTCTGCTGGAGATCCGGCAGCACGCTCAGGTGATCGTCGCCGATCCCGAGGTGAGTCTCGCCGCCCTCGCCGCGTCGTCCCGGACGCCTCCGGAGTGGCTGGCGGCGAGGCTCCACGCGCGCGACTGTCTGGTGATGCTCGACGGTCTCGACGAGGTCGCCGGCGAGGATCAGCGGCGGATGGTCGTCGAGTGGCTGCGAAGGCAGATCGGTGCCTACCCCGGCAATCGTTTCGTGATCACGTCACGGTCGTACGGGTATGACGAGAACCCCCTCGCCAAGGCCGATCGCGTCGAGGTGCAGCCGTTCACCGACGCACAGGTCGCGCGCTTCCTGCGGGCCTGGTACGAAGCGGTCGAGCGTCGCGGCACCGGTGAGGACGGCCCGGCGACCTCGGCCCGGGCCCGCCAGGCCGCCGACGATCTGCTGTCGCGTCTCGCCGACCATCCCGCCCTCGCGGAGTTCTCGGCCAATCCCCTGCTGCTGACGATGATCGCGCTGGTGCACCGGTACCGGGGAGCGCTGCCGGGTACTCGCGCGCGGTTGTACGAGGAGATGTGCGCGGTGCTGCTGCACCGGCGCCGGGAGGCGAAGGGGCTGGCGAGCCCCAAGACCGAGCTGAGCGGCGAGCAGAAGGAGCACGTGGCGCGGGTCCTGGCCTGCCGCATGATGGAGCGCAGGCTGCGCGACATCCCGGTGGAGGACGCGCACGCCGTCGTCCGGGAGGCGCTGCTGCGGATGAGGCCGGTGGAGGCCGCGGGGGCATTCCTTCGTGAAGCCGTGCGCAGTGGCCTGCTGGTTGAGCCGCAGGAAGGGACCCTCGCCTTCGCGCATCTGACTTTGCAGGAGTATCTGGCCGCCGCCGACATCAAGGCCCGAGGCGCGAGCGACTTCCTGCTCGATCTGGTCGCCGACCCGTGGTGGTCGGAGACGATCCGTTTGTGGGCCTCGGGTTCGGACGTCACCGCTCTGTTGCGGCGTTGCGTGGAGGCCAATGTCTCGGACGCCGTGGCGCTGGCGTTGGACGCCGTCGACCTGGGCCGTGAGGCCGACGCGGAGGCGGTCACCGCCCTGCTCGCCGACGCCGATCGCCGGGTGGACACCGTTTTCCGGGCACGGCGTCTGGATCGGTGGCTGCAGGAGACCACGCGCCTGTCCACGGGTGCGGCCTTGACGGCGCCGATCTCCTGGGAGCAGACCTACTCCACCTTCTTTCGCCCCCGCGCGCTGGCCGTGGCGACCGAGGTGCCGTTCGGTGTGGCGGCGAGTCTCGCCGCGTCGTGGGTCGCCGGTGAGATCCTGTACCGCCTTCCCACCCCGGCCGAGATCGAGGACCGGCGCGCACCCGAGTTCGGACCGCATTGCGTGTGGGTGCAGCTTCCCGAGAGTGTGGGACTGTGGTGTCCGCCGGGCGTGGTGGACCCGTTCGAGATCTCGGGCGAGCAGGTGGCGTCGCTGGTGACCGCGGACATCGGGCGTCGTGCGCCGCGGAGGGTGTACGAGGAAGGCCCGGTGGCGTTCGGGCTCGGCGCGATCCTGGAGCACCTGGCCGATCCGGCGTGCGGTGAGTGGCCCGAGGTCGTGCGGGCCCCGCTGGACGAGCTGGCGGCGAACACCCGGCTGCTGGTCTCGGCGCCGAGGCGCTATCGGGCGCTGGCCTCGCGGCGGGCGCGTGTCGTGGTGGTCGAGTGCTTTGAGCGGATGGATGGGGGGCCGAAGTCGCTGCTGTCCCTTCTCGGTTTCGCCCTGCGCACCCTCGCCGTCCACGAACTTCGCGCCAACGGCACGATCACCCCCAACGAGATCCTCGTCCTCGCCAGGGATTGATCCACTCGTCGGCGAAGAAAATCTTCGCGGCCCTTCCCACGCGCGTAGCCCAATGCCAGGATGTCCCTCGCCCTACACCACGCCTGGCCTTGGAGATTCCATGTCCGACCGTCACAACCTCGCCCGTCGTACGCTGCTGACCGGGGCCGCCGGTCTGGCGGCCGCGGCGGCGATCATTCCGCTGACCGCGACCGCCGCGAGCGCGAAGCCGAAGCCGAAGAAGCCGCGCATCTACTCCTGCGAGGAGTGGGGTGCGCGTCAGCCGGTGGATCCGCCGACGATCCTGCAGAACCGCCCGAACAAGATCATCGTCCACCACACGGCCTACCCGAACACCACGGACTTCTCGCTCGACTACGCCTTCGCGAACTCGCGCAGTATCCAGAACCTGCACATGGACAAGAACGGCTGGAACGACTCGGGCCAGCACTTCACCAACAGCCGGGGCGGTTTCCTCACCGAGGGCCGCCGGGGCAGCCTCGACGCGCTGCTCGGCGGCACGACGATGGTCCAGAGCGCGCACACGGTCGGGCAGAACACGCAGTCGATCGGGATCGAGAACGACGGTTCCTACCACCTGGGCGAGTTGCCGACGCACAAGCAGTGGAAGAGCCTCATCCGCTTCTGCGCCTACATCTGCTACCAGTACGAGATCGCGCCGAGCGAGATCTACGGGCACATGGACTTCAACGCGACGCTGTGCCCGGGCGGGATCCACGACAAGCTCCCGTGGCTGCGCGAGGAGGTCGCGCACCGGCTGCACGTGAAGTAGCGACACGACAGAAGAGCCGGTGTGTCCCATGTGGACACACCGGCTTTCCGCTACCCGGCGGCGGAGGCGAGGTGGGCGAGGACCTGGCCGACGTGTTCGCGGACGGGGGTGGGCTTGCGGCCGAGCAGTTCGGGCAGGTCGCTGTCGCCGCGGGTGATGAGGCCGCCCGCGACCACGGCGAAGATGGACACGGTGTGTCCCGTCTGGTATCCGGGGGCGGCGGCGCCCGCCTCGCGCAGGTCGGCGAGGGATCCGCCGTCTTCGACGCCGGGCCGGCCGGCTTCGGCGAGCAGGGCGGTGATGTCGTCGAGGCCGAGTTCCTCGGGGCCTTCGAGTTCGTAGACGCGTCCGTTGTGGACGGTCGAGCCGCGTTCGATGTCGGCGGCGACGTTGGCGGCGGCCTCGGCGAGGTCGGCGCGGACGACGGCGGGGACGCGGCCGTCGCGGATCGGTCCGGGAAGGCGTCCGGTCGCCAGGGCGGGGGCGGCGAGCATTCCGGCGACGAGTTCGGCGTAGAGGCCGTTGCGCAGGATCGTGGTCGCGACGGGGGCCTCGGCGAGGACGCGTTCGGTGTAGCGGTGGGCGACGGCGATGCTGAGCCGGTCGGCGGTGCCGGTGAGGCTGGTGTAGACGACGTTGCGGACGCCGGCGGCCGTGGCGGCGTCGACGACGGCCTTGTGGCGGGCGTAGACGACGTCGTCCTCGGCGAAGCCGGCGGAGATGAACACGAGGGTCGTGACGCCGCCGAAGGCGCCGGGGAGGGTGGCGGGGTCGTCGAAGTCGACGGCGCGGACCTCGACCTGTGGGCCGTTCCAGGCGCCCGGGTCGCGGGTACCGGCGACCACCGTGAGACCGGGCACCTCCGCGAGGTGTTCGGTGACGAGTCGTCCGAGGGCGCCGGAGGCGCCGGTGACCAGGATCATCGCGGTCGGCCTTTCGTTGTGTCCGGGGGGTTCGTGGTCCAGGATGGAAGGCCGCCGTCCCGGGCGTAAGGAGGCACTTCCATGTCAGTCGCGCACACCGAGGTAACCCACGAGGCCACACCGGCCGCCCACCTCGGGCCCTGTGGCGAAGACGACTGCGGGATCCGTGACGTCCTCGATCGCCTCGGCGACAAGTGGACCGTCCTCGTCGTCGTCGAGCTGTCGAAGGGCACCCGCCGTTTCCGGGAGTTGCAGCGCGCGATCCCGGGCATCTCGCAGCGGATGCTGACCGTCACGACCCGGCGGCTGACCCGCGACGGCCTGATCTCGCGCACGCAGTACCCGACGATCCCGCCGCAGGTCGACTACGACCTGACGGTGATCGGCCGGAGCCTCGCCGGGGCGGTGTTCGCGCTGTCGGACTGGTCGCGCGAGCACAAGGACGCCATCGCGACGGCCCGTGCCGACTGGGACGCTCAGAACGACGGTATATAACGGCTAGCGGAATATCATTGCGTCCGATACATTGACGCGATGAGCACACCGCTGCGGGAACCCACGTTCCTGATCCTCACCGCGCTCGCGTCCGGGCCGCTGCACGGATACGGCCTCATCACCGAGGTCTCGGACCTGTCCGACGGCCGCGTCACCCTGCGCCCGGGCACCCTCTACGGCGCGCTCGACCGGCTCACCGAGGACGCGCTGATCGCCGTCGAGCGTGAAGAGGTCGTCGACGGCCGCCTGCGCCGCTACTACCGCCTCACCGACGAGGGCGCCGGCGTCCTCCAGGCCGAGACCGAGCGCCTGCGCCGCAACGTCGAGGCGGCGAGCAGTCGCCTGGGCCGCCTGGGGTTCGCGCGCCCGGCGGGGGGCGAGGCATGAGTCCGGAGACCGCCCTCGAACGCCGCTACCGGGGTTTACTGCGCCTCTACCCCCGCCACTGGCGCCGGTCCCGCGAAGACGAGATGACCGCCACCTACCTCGACGGCACCCCGCCCGGGGCGAGCCGTCCGTCCATATCGGACCGTCTCGATGTGGCGCGCGGCGCCCTCCGCACGCGCCTGCGGCTGGCCGGGGAATCGGGACTGCGCGGGGGAACCCGGCTCGCCGCCGAACTCTCCCTGATCGCCGTGGCGATCCTGGCGGCGCTCTGGCTGCTCCAGCCGGCCGTCGAGACAACGGGACTCGCGCCCGCGGAACCCGGCCCTCTCGGGTTCCTCGACGAGGCCACCTGGATCACCTGGATCGCCGTGGCGGTCGGCGCGACCGTCTTGCGCGCCCGGTGGCGCCGAAGGCTCACCGCGGCCGCGCTGACCTTCACGGTCCTCCTGGTCCTCGGCACCGGGTACACCGCCTGGTTCGACGTCTTGATGGGCGATCTGGCACCGGTCCTGGCGCTCGGTGGGCTGACGCTCGTCCTCGGCGACGGCCGACGACTCGCCGTGCGCCTGGCCGCACCGGCCGCCGCGCTCGTGACGGCGGTCGGGCAGTCGGCGGTACCACCGGAGAACACGCCCCAGATGCTCGGCTGCGCCCTGGCCTCCACGGTGCTCGCCACCGCCGTGGTGCTCTCCTTCCTGCACCGAACCGAAGGATGGTGGGCGCTGGCGGTGCTCGCCGGGCCGATCGCCCTGCTCACCCACGTCCTGCCCGCACTGATGCTCGGGACCGACTTCACCACCTTCCAGCTCACCGAGGTCCTGTCCGCGCTGCTGCTGGTCGGCGCGATCACCGCGGCCGTCCTCGCCTTCGCCGTGCTCGCGCAGAACAAGCGGGCGGGGAGGCGGTCGTGAACCTCGAAACCCGTTACCGGCACCTGCTGCGCCTCTACCCGCGATCCTGGCGGGACCTGCGCGAAGAGGAGATGGTCGCGACCTACCTCGACCTCGCGCCACCGGAACGGACGCGTCCGTCCATGAGGGACGGTCTCGACGTGGCCGGTGGCGCGCTACGAGAGTGGACGCGCACGGTGCCGCCGGGCTTCGCAGGCGGCGCCCGGATCGCCGGGGTCGTGGGGCTGAGCGGAGTCGGGATGCTCTCGGCGCTGCTGTTCTTCGGGATCGAGACCAAGGCGGGGCTCCCCTGGGAAGGCATCGGCTTCGGCGACTGGGGCCCGTTCCAGACGCCCGCGGCCGTGCCCTGGCTGGCATGGATGGCGATCGCGCTGGCCGCGCCGATCCTGCAGGGGCCGTGGATCCGCCGAGCCGGACTGTTCGCGCAGCTCGCGACAGGTGCGCTGAGTCTGATCGAGCCCACCCTGGAGAGGGTGCCGCTCGAACCCTTCATCCTGCTCGCGATGGTCGTCACCGGCGGCACTGCGCTGCTGTACGTGCGCGGCGGCACGATCGGGCGGGTGCTGCCTCCGCTGTCCACAGTGGCCGGAGCCGTGATCGCACTGGGGACGGTGCCGGAAGAACCGCTCCTGTACACCGAAGTCCTCTACCAGTTCGAATGGCTGCGCAACACCGGAGTCGCCGTCGCCGCGGCCGCCTTGGTCGCGCTCGTGATCTCCGGACTGCTGCGGCGGGCGGAGGGGGCCTGGGCCTTCATCCTGCTCGGCCCGGCGGTGTGGGCGCTGACCTACAACGAGGTCACCGGATACCTCGGATTCGGCGGCATCCACGGCTCGTACCTGGTGTTCGACGGCTTCCACGGCAGGGACGTGGTGTTCGGCGGCTTCCTGCTGGGCGTCGGCGTCTTCGCGGCGCTCGTCGCCCTGGTGCGCCTGGTTCTGCGTATGAGGAGCCGGACCCACGACCCTCAGGCGTCGTAGTCCACCGTCAGTCCGTCGGTCGTCGGGCTCGCCTGGCAGGTCAGGACGTAGCCCGACTTCAGGTCCGCCTCGGTGAGGGCATAGTTGCGCGCGAGCGTGACCTCGCCGTTGAGCACCTTCGCCTGGCAGGTGGCGCACACGCCGCCCTTGCAGGCGAAGGGCAACTCGGGGCGGACCTTCAGCGCCGCGTCGAGCACCCGCTCGTCGCGGCGCATCGTGAACGTCGAGGCACGGCCGTCAAGCACGACGGTGACCTCGGTGCTGCCCTCGGGCCGCTCGGTGTCGGCGACGGTCGGCTCGGGGATCTCCTCGGCGAAGAAGAGCTCGTGGTGGACCATCTCGTCGGTGTAGCCGCGCTCGGCCAGGACCTTCTGCGCGCCGGTCACCAGACCGTAAGGGCCGCACAGGAACCACTCGTCGACGCGCTGACCGGGCGCGAAGGCGTCCAGCAGCCGGGGAAGCCGATCGGCGTCCATGCGGCCCGACAGCAGCTCGGCGCTCTGCGGCTCCCGCGACAGCACGTGCACGAGCTGGAGCCGTTGCGGGAAGCGGTCTTTGAGGTCGGCGAGCGCGTCGGCGAACATGACCGTGCGGGCGCTCTGGTTGCCGAACATGACCAGGAAGGTGCTGTCGGGTTCGGTCTCCAGGGTGGTGGCGACGAGGGACAGTACCGGGGTGATGCCGGATCCGGCGATGACGGCGCCGTAGGCGCGGGTGCGGGCGGGGTCGAGGTCGGTGGTGAAGTGCCCGAGCGGGGGCAGCACCTCGACGGTGTGGTCGGCGCGGAGTTCGGTGTTGGCGTAGCCGGAGAAGAGTCCGCCGGGGATTCCCTTGACGCCGATGCGCAGGAGCCCTTCACCGGCCAATGTGGACGGTGTGGAGCAGATGGAGTAGGAGCGGCGGACATCGGCGTCGGTGCCGGGGAGTTTGAGGGTGAGGTGCTGGCCGGGCTTGAAGGCGAAGGCGGCGCGCAGTTTCGGGGGGACGGCGAAGGTGACGCGCACGGCCTCGTCGGTGAGCCGCTGGACCTCGGCGACCGGCAGCCGGTGGAAACCGGGGCGGCGCTTGACCGGGGTGGACAGCGAGATCTTCGGCGTACCCGGCATCACAGCACCTTCACGTGGTCGAAGGGTTCGGCGCAGCCTCGGCAGCGCCACAGGGATTTGCAGGCGGTGGAACCGAAGCGGCTGATCTCCTCGACCCGGGCCGATCCGCAGTGCGGGCAGACGGGGGTGCGCGCGAGCAGCGGGAGGCTGCGGGCGGGCGGCGGGGCGGTTCCGGCGCCGGCGAGTTTGGCGCGGCCCTCGTCGCTGATCCAGTCGGTGGTCCACGGCGGTGACAGGACCGTGCGGATCTCGACGTCGGGGTAGCCCTCGGCGGTCAGCTCGCGGGCGATGTCGGCGCGGATGGCGTCCATGGCGGGGCATCCCGAGTAGGTCGGGGTGATGGTGACGTGGACGGTGCCGTCCTCGCCGACGCTGACGTCGCGCAGGATGCCGAGGTCGGCGATGGTGACGACGCGCAGTTCGGGGTCGGGGACCCGGGCGGCGGCGTCGAGGGCCGTGGTCACCACGACGCTCCGGGGTGGGCGCGGTGGAGGACCTGCATCTCGGCGAGCAGGTAGCTCAGGTGCTCGGTGTGGACGCCTTTCCGGCCGCCGGTGGGCCGGAAGCGGGAGTCCTCATCGGACGGTCGCGTCAGCGTCGCCTCGGCGAGCACGGCGTCGACGGCGGCGAGCCATCCTTCGCGGGGGACGTCGCCTTCGAAGAGTTCGTGCGTGTACGGCCAGAGGCGGTCGACGGCCTCCTGGGCCCGGCGGTGCGACTCGGGGGTGCCGTCGCCGAGCCGGAGTGTCCACAGTGTGGAGTGGTCGACGTGGTAGGCGACCTCTTTGGCCGCCTTGGCGGCGATCTCGGCGAGGCGCGCGTCGTCGCCGATGACCAGCCCGTCGTAGAGCTCGCGCTGGTAGAGGGCGAAGAAGAGCATCCGCACGAGCGCGTCGGCGAAGTCGCCGCGCGGCAGCTCGACGAGCTGGACGTTGCGGAACTCGCGGTCGCCGCGCAGGTAGGCGAGGTCGTCCTCGGTGCGGCCTTCGCCTTCGAGCTCACCGGCGTAGGTGAGCAGGAGACGCGCCTGGCCGAGCAGGTCGAGGGCGATGTTGGCCAGCGCGATGTCCTCTTCGAGTTCGGGCGCGTTGGTGGTCCACTCCGCCAGCCGCTGCGCGGCGATGAGTGCGTCGTCGCCGAGGGCGAGCACGTCGTCCACGCCTGTCATATGTGCTCGGCTCCTTCGGGGACCTCGTAGAAGGTCGGGTGGCGGTAGATCTTGTCGGCGGCGGGGTCGAAGAAGGCGTCGCGCTCCTCGGGGCTCGACGCGGTGATCGACGCGGCCGGCACGACCCAGATGGAGACGCCTTCCTCGCGGCGGGTGTAGAGGTCGCGGGCGTTGCGCAGGGCCATGGTCGCGTCGGGGGCGTGGAGCGAGCCCACGTGCTGGTGCGACAGGCCGCGCCGGGGGCGGACGAAGACCTCCCACAGGGGGACGGCGGTCACGTGGTCACCTTCTTCTTCTCGGCGTACGCCATGGCCGCTTCCCGTACCCAGGCCCCGTCGTCCCAGGCGGCCTGCCGGTGCGCCATCCGCTCGCGGTTGCACGGGCCGTCGCCCTTGATGACGGTGAACAACTCGTCGTAGTCGGGCTGGGTGTAGTCCCAGTGCCCGCGCTCCTCGTTCCACGACAGGCCGGGATCGGGCAGCACCAGGCCGAGCACACCGGCCTGCTGGACGGTCATGTCGACGAACTTCTGCCGCAGATCGTCGTTGCTGAAGCGCTTGATCTTCCAGGCCATCGACTGCGCGGAGTGCGTCGAGTCGGTGTCGGGCGGCCCGAACATCGCCAGCGAGGGATACCACCAGCGGTCGACGGCGTCCTGCGCCATCGCCTTCTGCTCGGGGGTGCCCGTGGCGAGGGTGTAGAGGATCTCGTAGCCCTGCCGCTGGTGGAAGGACTCCTCCTTGCAGATCCGGATCATCGCGCGCGCGTAGGGCCCGTAGGAGCACCGGCACAGCGGGACCTGGTTGACGATCGCCGCGCCGTCCACGAGCCAGCCGACGGCGCCGACGTCGGCCCAGGTCAGCGTCGGGTAGTTGAAGATCGAGCTGTACTTCTGCTTCCCGGCGAGCAGGAGGCGGTACAGCTCGGCACGGTCGATGCCGAGGGTCTCGGCGGCGGCGTACAGGTACAGGCCGTGCCCGGCCTCGTCCTGGACCTTCGCCAGCAGGATCGCCTTGCGCTTGAGGCTCGGGGCGCGGCTGATCCAGTTGCCTTCGGGCTGCATGCCGATGATCTCGGAGTGCGCGTGCTGCGCGATCTGCCGGATCAGGCCCTTGCGGTAGGCCTCGGGCATCTCGTCGCGGGGTTCGATCTTGCCGTCGGCGGCGATGACGGCGTCGAAGTAGGCGGTGGGGTCGGCCGAGGCGTCGTGGTCACGTCCGGCGAGGTCGCGTTCGGCGGCCGCGACCTCGTCGAGGAGGCCGGCGGTCCCGGGCTGTTCGGGGATGTCGTTGCCGTACACGGCTCAAGTCTTACAGGCTCGCGCACATTGGGCAAGTAGGTGTCACAAGTGGCGTCGGGCACGCGCGAAAAGCACGGGACCCGGCGCAGGTGGGATGCGCCGGGTCCCGCAAGGGGTTCGCGTGCAAAGTCAGTCGCGGTCCTCACCGCGGCGGCCGCGGGTGCGCAGGTAGAAGGTCAGCCCCCCGGCGACCAGGCCGACGACGGCGGCGATCACCACGTTCAAACCCGTCGACGGCGACCGCAACACCGCCAGGAACGGTACGGAACTTCCCGCCGCGTGCGCCGGAACCTCGGTGGCGAGGAAGACCACGACGGCGAGAACGGCCGTCAGCGCGGGCTTGAGCGGGACACGCCGCATGCGCACTCCTTGGACTATGCGGGCCGAACCGGCTGGTTCGAGCCGTTCATCAAGGAAGACGCTGTTTGCGGGCAAAGGGATGCGTATGTCCCGCGAGCTTTACCGGATCGTGACCGTGCTGGTCTGGCGGCGGCGAACGAAACCGCCTGAAAGGCATGGGATCGGGCTCGGCCCCACCGCGGTGCCGGGTCCCCGGCCAGCCGCACCAACGACAACCGCCCCGCACGGATCGGGCGCCGCCCCGCCGCGGTGCCGAGTCCCCCGCCAGCCGCACCAACGACAACCGCCCCGCACGGATCGGGCGCCGCCCCGCCGCGGTGCCGAGTCCCCCGCCAGCCGCACCAACGACAACCGCCCCG
>NZ_JACHGT010000012.1:159863-181999 GCF_014202425.1 Phytomonospora endophytica
GCACGGCCCGGGTGCCACCCCGCCACAGCGCCGAGTCCCCGGCGAGGTGGGCTGCCGAAGGCCGTCAGACGTGGTTCAGGCGCCCCCCGTGGGCGGTGAACGCAGCCACTGGGGGACGCCTATGGGGTAGTCACGCGCGGTCCGGCGCGCGGGATGCACGCCGGACCGCGATGTGGCTCAAACGTGATCTTGACGCCCGCTCAAGACGCCATCTCGGTGCCGTCGCCGGTGACCAGCGCCTTGCGGCGGCGGGTCAGCACGAACAGGCTCGCGCCCGCGACCAGGGCGAGCACGCCCCCGCCGAGGATCAGGCGCAGGCCGGTACCGGTCAGCGCGAGGTCGCCGCCGATCGCCGCACCGGCCCCGCCGGCACCACCGGTCGGTTCGGGCGCCGGGGCCTCGGTCGTGTTGACCTTGATGACGGCCTCGTCGTTGGAGGCGTCCCGGTCGTCGGCGAAGGAGTCGCGGATGACGACCGAACCCTCGGCGGCCGTGGCCGCCTCGATGCGGACCTTGAAGGTCCACTCGTGGCTCTGGCCCGGCTCCGAGACCGTCTCGATCCCGCATTCATAGGACTGGTCGCCGGTGCTGACGCAGTCGCCGGGAGCCTCGACGAAGGACAACTCCGCCGGCAGCGTCACGGTGACGACGACGCTCGGCTCCTCGACCGCGCCGGGAACCTCGACACCACTGTCGTTGCGGGCCCCGACGGTCAGGTCGCCGACCGTCCCGGCGTCGCCGCGCACGGTCGCGCCGACGGCGGCGAAGTCGACCGGGTTCTCACCCTCGATGAACACGTCGACGTTGCCGGAGTCGTTCTGCCAGTTCGGGTCGTGCTCCGGCACCGACTTCAGCGCCGAGACCTCGTCGAGCGTGACGGCGGGCAAGGTGCCCGGCCGCATGTCGGCGGGCAGGCCCGGTGCGATGTCGGAGTCGAAGGTGTCAAGCGTCGACCAGCTGTAGGACAGGTTGGCACGGCCCGGCGCCTCGGCGGTCGTGCGGGCCGTGAAGGCGATCTCCTCCGACAGCGCGTAACGCTCGCCCGGCAGCAGCTCCCGCTCGAAGCGGCAGACCACGTTGGACTCGTCGAAGGTGCAGTTCGAGAAGGTGTTCTCGAAACGCAGATCGTGACCGATCGCGACGGACAGCGCCGTCCCCGCGGCGGCGTTGTCGCCCACGTTGGCCACCGAGACGTCGACCGAGCCCGAACCGCCGAGCTCGACGTTGCGCTCGCGCTGGGCCTCGTCGCCGATGGCGAGGTCGACGACCTCCGCCTTCGTGACCGAGACCGTGCCGCTCACCGCCGGGAAGTTCGACGTCGTGAACGACACCGGCAGCTCGACCGTCGTGCCGGGTTCGGCGCCGTCGACGCCTTCGAGACGGAACAGCTCGATGTCGAGCGAGCCGCCGTGCACGTCGAAGTCCTCGCCCTCACCCCAGCAGGTGACGGTCTGGCCCTCCTGGCGGCACGGTTCGCCCCAGCTGTTGGAGACGACCTTGGCGACGCCCGCGAGTTCGGTGACGTCGAGGACGACGGCCAGGTCCGACAGCCGCGTCAGTTCCGGCGGCGGCGTCAGCGTGAAGACGCCGCTCACGGTGTCCTGCTCGCCGGTGGCGAGGACGGGTGAGCCTTTCAGCTCCATGGAGAGTTCGGTGTCCTCGGCGGCCTGGGCGGCCGTGCCCGCGGTCGCGGTCAGCAGTACGACCGCGGCGGCCACGAGCCCGGCCTTGGTCATGAGTGTTCGCATCGCTTTCCTCACTTCTCGGACAAGACGTCCGCGCCGCTCAGTCGCCCGGATACCGGCGGGCCGTCAAAGACGGCTGGCCCGTACCGCTCTTCCTTCGCCGGCGGGGCTGTCCATAGATCACTGCCTATGGACAGATCACGCCGGGAGAGAGGTGCGGGTTGCGTCACATCGGACCGAAAAACCGCCCACTACCTGCGATAACCCTTCGGTGACGATGCGGTCGCGACCCCCGGGACGACAGCGACGGAGGGTGACGAAGGTTAACGGCCGAAGAACTCCGGGCCCGTCGTCGGCAAGGCCGGGACGGCGCCGAGGCCGTGGGCGCGGGCGGCGAACTCGCGCAGTCCGGCGACCTGCCGCGCGCCGAGCGAGAAGTCGAGGACGCGGAAGTAGCCGGCCAGCGTCGCCGCGTCGAAGGGCTCCCACTGCGAGGCCTGCTCGGCGACGATGTCGAGTTCCTGCATGGTGATCTCGCGCGAGCGCATGAAGGCCTCGTGGACGCCCTTGACGAGGCCGGGGTGCGTGACGGCGAAGTCGCGGCGGACGGCCCAGACGGCGAAGACCATGGGCAGGCCGCTCCACTCGCGCCAGGCGGCGCCGAGGTCGGTGACGGTCAGGCCCTGCTGCGGGGCCTCGTACATGGCGCGCAGGGCCACGTCGCCGATGAGGACGGCGGCGTCGGCCTCGGCGAGCATCGCGGTGAGGTCCGGTGCGCGGCGGACGTAGGTCGGCGTGACGCCGAACTTCTCGGCCAGCAGCATGCGCGCGAGCATGACGCCGGTCCGTGACGTCGAGCCGAGCGCGACCGTCTTGCCGTCGAGGGTGTCGAGCGGCTCGCGGTGGACGATGTTGACCGACAGGACCGGACCGTCGCTGCCGACCGCCATGTCGGGCAGGAGCAGGAGGTTCTCGTGGTTGCGGAGGTACTCGACGAGACTGATCGGGCCGATGTCGAGATCGCCGCGGACCAGGGCGTCGTTGAGGGCGTCCGGGTCGGCCTTGGTGAGCTCCACGTCAAGCAGGGCCCCCGAGCGCATCAGTCCCCAGTAGATGGGGACGCAGTTCAGGAACTGGATGTGCCCGACTCTGGGCCGACGGGGAACGCTCATGAAGGCAGACGTTACGCCGGAGGGGCAGGTCACGGGCCGGGCGGGTCGCGGTTCATCCCTACGGTGGTCACGATTGCGCAACGACAGGTGGACGGCGCGCAACCGCACGGTTGGCAAGCGCGTGCCATGGGTCCACGGTGCCCTCGTGGACGCAGGCTCCGCTAAGAGGAGAATCCGTTGCCCAGCAGTGCCCTTCCGCGTGCCCTTCGCGCGGCCGCCGCGTTCACCTTCGGTGCCGCGGCGGCCTTCGTTCTACCGACGCCCGCCTCGGCCGCCGACATCTGGCCGCAGCTCGACGTACCCGACACCGCCTTCCTCGCCCCGGGCGAGACCGGTCCTTCCTTCGCCGTACGGCTCATCGCCATCGACGGCGAGGCCGACACCATCGCCTCGGCGACTCTGAGCGTCGATCTGAGCGCGTTCGCGGGGAAGGTGCGCTTCGAGTCCCCGGCATGCGCCGAGGAGTCCCCCGCGATCTATCGCTGCGAGCTCACCGACACCCCGTGGACGCCCGACGGGACCGAACTGCTCACGGCGACGCTCACCGCCGACGCCGACACCCCGGCCGATTCCAGCGGCCGCGTCGAGTACACCTTCAGCAGCCCGGAGACCGAGCAGACTCAGACCGCGACCCGCCTGACGGTCGGTGCGAGCCTGAACCTGACCTCCGGCGGCGACATCGCGCTCTCCGCCGCCCCGGGCGAGGGATTCCCGCTGCCGCTGAGCGTCGCCAACACCGGGACCGGCGCGGTCTCCGGCGCCGTCGTCACGCTTAACAGCGAGTACTCGACGCCGTTCACCTCGCGTCCCGCCAACTGCGAGTTCACCGTCGACGCCAACCACTTCCACCGGACGCGCTGCCACTTCGCCGGCACGCTCCAGCCGGGCGCGGACTACACCCTGTCGACGCCGCTCACCCTGGCCCTGCGGCCGGACACCCGCGCGCCGGGCTTCGCGGCGGTCGTGCACCGCTGGTACACCGCCGCCGACCACGCCGCGGAGAACCCCGACGCCGGCCTCGACTGGGTCCCCGGCGACGGCCCCGCCGTTTCCCTCGTGCCCACCGTCGCCGCGAACGCCGGCGCCCACGAGGAACCCGAGCACGGCGACAACGACGGCATCGCCGCCATCACCGTCACCGGGGAGAACGGATACGACCTCACCGCGGTCGGCGGCTCGGCCACCGCCACCCCGGGCACGACGGTCGACGCCGTCGTCGGCGTGACGAACCTCGGTCCCGCGACCCTCAGCGCGGGCCGGTCGTGGCAGCGGCCCATCGACCTCGGGTTCACCCTCCCGGCGGGCACGACGCTCCTCGCCGTTCCCGACGGGTGCCGGGCGAAGGGCGTCGACCCGACCGTGAACCGTCCCCGCTACCGCTGCGACCCCGGGTACGACCTCTTCGCGGGGGCCACCACGACCTGGACCTTCCGGCTTCGCGTGAACACGGTGATCCCCGGCGCCTCCGGCGCCGTCCGGATCCTCGACCCGCGGGTAAGCGACAGCGACGTCCCCATGCCGCCGGATCTGGGCCCGGGCAACGACACCGCGCTCTTCGTGCTCGGCCCGATCGCCCGAGAACGACACCCCCAAGGTAACGATCAGATAACCCCCCGCCCCCGCGCAACCGCTCCCACGACCTCGACGTGAGATCCGTGTACGCACTGTGCCCACAGACGCGTACTGCCGAACCACCGCCTGCGCGGGCCGACACGACGGACTGCCCACCGTCGTGAAATGGCTTGACCGGACCCCTGCTGCGGCGAGTCGGTGAGGTGGGGAGGGCCGCGGTAGCTACACGCCGCGGCCCGAAGCACCGAAATGTTGCGCCGTCGCGCGACACTGCCCGGGTGAACCCATTCGAGGTCCTCGCCCGCACCCACGACTCTCTCCGCACGGTCGTCGCCGCCGTCCCGGCCGACGCCTGGGACGCCCCGACGCCGTGTTCGCAGTGGACGGTCGCGCAAGTCGTCCGCCACGCCGTGATCGACCAGCTCGGCTTCGCCGTCTCCCTCGGCAGGGCCGAGGCGCCCGCCGAAGACGCCTTCGCGCCCTCCACCGACCGTCCCGCCGACCCGAACGCCTACGTCGGCGACGCCCTCGACATCGCCGCCGCCGCGTGGACGAGCGTCGACCCGGCCGACGAGGCCGTCCCCACGCCCGTACCGCCGCACAGCCTCCCGGCCGGGCAGGCCGCGCTCGCCGCCGCCCTCGACGCCGGAGTCCACGCCTGGGACATCGCCGTCGCGACCGGCCAGCCCTCGCCCCTCACCGACGACGTCGCCACCGCCCTCCAGGGCCTGGCCGTCCACCTCGTCGACCCGCTGCGGCCGTGGGGCGCCTACGCCGACGCCATCACCGGCGACGACGCCGGCGACCCCGTCGCGATCCTCCTGCGCTACCTCGGCCGCGACCCGAAGTGGCCGGTCACCTGATGCTGAAGACCTGCCCCGGGTAACTCACCGACAGCGCTCCGGGCGTCGCGTGCAGGCTCGCCTTCCGGCACCACGTCGGCTCCTCGATCCCACCGGTCGCGGGCTTGCTCGCCTGAATCCGCTTCACCTTCCCCGCGGCGGCCAGGTACAGCCCGCAGGCCGGCGCGGTCACGTCGTTCGACGCGTCGGTCACCATCGCGACCCGGCCGTCGGGGAAGGTCACGAACCAGCCCGCCGGGTCGGAGCCGTCCCCGGGCGTGAACCCGAGCGGGGCACCGGCCTTCCACACCGTCTTGCCGTCGGCGAGGTCGTAGGTCGCGATGTCGAAGGTCGCCTGCCCGCCCATGGTCGCGTGGTGGCACTCGCCGAGGACGGCGAGCCCGTCGCCGATCTGCAGCGTCCCCGCGCACGACACCGCGTAGGTGCTGCCGAGTTCGAGCTTCTCGCGCCGCCAGACGGTCGACCCGTCGGCGGCGTTGAGGGCGTTGAGGTCGTGCCGGAACAGCCGGGCGGCGAACAGCCCTTCGCTGCTCGACACGTCGCGGCGGACGTCGACGACGACCTTGTCGCCCGACACCACCAGCGAACCCGGCGCGATCCCGCCGATGACGGGCCCGGTCCACGACCACGCGGCCGCGCCGTTCTGCTCGTCGAGCGCGACGACCCGCGGGTGGTCGGCGGAGATGTCGTCGGCGGCGCAGTCCATGGCCGTGACCATGCGTGTCCCCGCCTCCCGCGCCACGCCCACGACGCAGCGCTCGGGCGCGTCGTAGGACCACAGCTCGCGGCCGGAGTAGCCGTAGGCGATGACCGTGCCGAGCCGCTCGGCTGGCTGGAACAGCACCAGCTGCGAGGTCACCGCCAGGACCGTCCCGTCGGAGGTCGACACGCGCCGGTCGGCGAACTGCTCGCCGGAGACGGTGTCCAGGATGACCACCGAGGTCCCGGCCGGGGAGTCACGGCGGTCGCCGACGAGCGCGATGAGCCGTTCGTCGGCGGAGGTCACCGACCGCTGGGTGAAGGTCCGGTTGTGGCGGACGTGGTGCCAGCGTTCGGTCCCGGAGTCGGCGTCGTAGGCGGTGACGGCGAGCGTCTCGGGCGCGGTGACCAGCAGCCCGTAGGGCGTGCCGATCGCGTCGCCCCCGCCCGGGTAGGGCGGGTTCATGTGCTCGAAGGTCGCCGGGGTGACCGCGGCGGTCAGGCCCTTCTCGGGCGCGGCGGTGCTCTCGTCGGTGTTGGCGGCCTCGACGAGGTCGTGCGCGGCGGCGGTGCCCGCGGCGGCCAGGACGATCACGAAGACGACCCCGAGGACGCCCGAGCGCACGATCAGCCCGCGCGGCGGCGCCGCGCCCACGCCTTCGCGGATCACCCACTCGGCGAGCACGAGAAGCCCGCCGCCGAGCGCGGTGAGCGCGAAGGAGAGCGCGCCGAGGGCCTGCCGGTGCGAGATCCAGTCGCCGTGCCCGGTGCCCGGCATGGTCGCGATGGTCACGACGACGGCGATCAGCGAGACGCCGGCGAGGACGGCGGCCGAGATGAGCGCGGGTTTCCCGGGGTTGGCGACGGTCACCGAGACCGCGACGCCGATGAGGAGGTACTCCACGACCAGCGACACGGCGAGCCAGGTCGCGGAGGAGTCGTCGCCGCCGGGTTCACCGAACACGGCGAAGCCGAGCACGACGGCGCCGGCGAGGAGCGCGGTGATCCCGGTGAGCACGGCGATGGTCCGGGTGAGCGACCGGCTCCAGTCGACGGTGCCGCCGCCCGGCGCGGTGGCGGGCGGGGTGCTGTCGAGCTTGGAAGTCTCCACTCCTATCTATTACCGGATGCATCGGCGCTTTTCAGGGAAAAGCGGTCCTCCGGGCACGAAAAAAACGCCTCTGGGGTCCACAGTGGAATCCCAAAGGCGTCGGCCGGTGGCCGTGGCGGACGGGTCAGCGCACGCCGGTGGCCGCCGTTGACTAGGACTGGC
The DNA here is from genome assembly GCF_014202425.1 of Phytomonospora endophytica. Lineage (GTDB taxonomy): Bacteria > Actinomycetota > Actinomycetes > Mycobacteriales > Micromonosporaceae > Phytomonospora > Phytomonospora endophytica. The sequence goes on from NZ_JACHGT010000012.1 coordinate 167,128, forward strand.
CGTAGCGAGCCCAGATCTTGTTCAGGTTGGCCTGGTAGTACATCAGGTGCCAGCCGCCGAGGATCGCCAGCAGGAAGCCGAGGCCGCCCGACGCGCGCTCCTGGAGCTGGGCGGCCTGCTGCGCCTGGCCGATCCGGTTCCCGGTGTTGATGATGGTCATGATCGGCGGGATGACGAGGCAGCCGCCGATGGTCAGCGCGACCACGGCCATTCCCGGCGAGACTTCGAGGCGCGCGTAGTTCTTGACCTCTTCGTTGACCTTGTAGTGCCACACGAGACCGTAGATGCCCAGCGTGACCAGGTTAAGGATCCACACGCCGAACGGGCTACGGGTCTTCCCGAGAGCGACACCCTGCTGACCGGGGTTGCTCTGGGGTGCGTAAGCGCCCGGGTTGCTCTGGGGCGGGTACGTCATGGAGGGGTTCCTCTCGAAAGAGCTTTACGAACAAAGTGGGCTGGCACACCTTAGTAGGTGCATGCAAACCGTTGCGACAGAGGGAATGTGGCGCAGACCGCGAAACGCCGCAATTGGACGGTGAACGCATCCGTTCGGTGCGGCGACTGTGGACGTTCGGTCCTCAGCCGGGACGGCGGCGGACGGGGACCAGCACCGGGATCCCGTCGACGTGGAGGACCCGCACGCGGGCCCGGTAGTACTCGGCGAGGTTGGCCTCGGTGAGGACCTCGCGCGGGGTCCCGTCGGCGGCGAGGCGCCCGGCGGCGAGCAGGACGAGGCGGTCGGCGTACTCGCCGGCGATGGCGAGGTCGTGCATCGTCGACAGCACGGTCAGGCCCGCCTCGGCGCGGAGGCGGTCGACGAGGTCGAGGACCTCCTGCTGGTGGCCGATGTCGAGGGCGGTGGTCGGTTCGTCGAGGAGGAGCAGTTCGGCGCCCTGGGCGAGGGCGCGGGCGAGGAACACGCGCTGGCGTTCGCCGCCGGAGAGGGTGTCGAGGCGGCGGTCGGCGAAGGCGCCCAGGTCGAGGGTGTCGACGACCTCGGCGACGGCGGCGTGGTCGGCGGCGCCTTCACGGCCCAGGGGCGGGACGTGCGGGGTGCGGCCGAGGAGGACGTAGTCGTAGACGGTCATGCCGGGCGGGACGACGGGCTGCTGGTGGACCATGGCGACGCGGCGGGCGCGTTCGCGCGGGCGCATCGCGGCCAGGGGGCGCCCGGCGACGGTGATGTCTCCGGCGTAGGGCAGGAGCCCTGCGACGGCCCGCAGGAGCGTCGACTTCCCGGCGCCGTTGGGGCCGATGACGGTGACCCATTCGCCGGGGGCGACGGTGACCGAGACCTTGTCGACGACGGTCCTGCCGCCGAGTTCGACCGACACGGCGTCCGCGTTGAGCACTACAGGGCCTCCTGCCTGGTCGTGCGCATGACGAGCACGAAGAACGGCGCCCCCGCGAAGGCGGTGACCACGCCGATGGGCAGTTCGCCGGGCGCGACGGCGACGCGGGCGAGGAGGTCGGCGAGCACGAGAAAGGCCCCGCCGAAGAGCACCGAGAGCGGCAGGATGCTGCGGTAGGACGGTCCGGCGAGCAGGCGCACGATGTGCGGGACGATGATCCCGACGAAGCCGATGAGCCCGGCGACGGAGACCGCGGCGGCCGTGCCGAGGGAGGCGGCGGCCAGGAGCAGGTAGCGGGAGCGCTGGGGGTGCAGGCCGAGCCCGGAGGCCTCGTCGTCGCCGACGGTCAGCACGTCGAGTTCCCGGCGCAGGGTGAGCACGATGGCGGCGGTGACGGCGACGTAGGGCAGGACGGTGAGGACATCGTTCCAGCCGGAGACGGCGAGGCGGCCGAGGAGCCAGGAGTAGACCTGCCGGATCGCCTCGGCGTTGCGCTGCTGGACGTAGGTCTGGACGGCGGACAGGAAGCTGGTGACGGCGACCCCGGCGAGGATCAGGCGGGTCGGGTTGCGGCCGCCTTTGCCGACGCCGCCGACGAGGTAGGTCAGCAGCAGCGCGCCGACCGCGCCGACGAAGGCCGCGATCGGCAGGACGCCCTGCGCGGCGGGGAATCCGGCGGCGCGGGCGGTGATGAACAGGGTCGCGCCGAGACCGGCGCCGGAGGCGACGCCGAGGAGCATCGGGTCGGCGAGGGGGTTGCGGAACACGCCCTGGTAGCAGCCGCCGGCCAGGGCGAGCATGCCGCCGACGAGCAGCGCGAGGACGACGCGCGGCAGGCGCAGCAGCCACACGATGTTGGCCTGGGTCTCGTCGAGGCCGGAGTCGATGTCGACGAGGGGCAGGCGGTCGAGGAGTTCGAGGGCGACGCCCAGCGGGGGCAGCGAGACCGGTCCGATGGCGACGCCGAGGACGACGGCGGCACCGACGACGAGCAGCCCGGCCGCGATCCAGCGCGGCCGGGCCCTGCCTCGGGGGCGTGTCTTCACTAAGCGGCGGGGAGGCCCGCGACGACCTGGCGGAGCAGGTCGACGACACGCGGTCCCCAGCGGGAGGCGATGTCGTCGTCGAGGGCGACGACGCGGCCTTCCTTGACGGCGGTCAGGCTGTCCCAGCCATCGCGCGCGGCGACGGTCTCGGCGGTCTGGCCGCAGCACTTGGTGTCGGCGAGGACGATCATCGCCGGGTCACTGGCGAAGATGTGCTCAAGGCTGAGCTGGGGGTAGCCGAAGGCCTTCCCGTCGGGGTCGGCCGGGTCGGCGATGCTCTCCATGCCGACCTGCCCGAGGAGCGAGCCGACGAAGGTCGACGAGGTGAGCGAGTAGTAGGAGTCGTCGGACTCCCAGTAGTAGGAGACGGGCTTGGCGCTCTTGGGCGCGCCGGCCACGATCTCGGCGATGTCGGCCTTCATCTGCCCGACGACGGTCTCGGCCTCGCCGGTGTGCCCGGTGAGCCTGCCCAGGTCCGACAGCTGCGTGTAGGCGTCGTCGATGGTCGCGGCGGCGGGGGTGAGGTAGACGGGGATGTTGAGGGCCTTGAGGCCTTCGGCGACGTTGCCCGGGTCGAAGTACAGGACCACCAGGTCGGGGGCGAAGGCCGCGACGGACTCGGCGGTGGCGTCCATGGCCGTCAGTTCGGCCTTGGTGGGCGCCTCGGCGGGGAAGTTGGAGGTCGAGTCGACGGCGGTGATCTGCGTGCCCGCGCCGATCGCGTAGAGCATCTCGGTGCCGGTCGCCGACAGGGAGACGATCTTGCTCGGCTTGGCCGCGACGGTCGTGTCGCCGACGGTCACCGGGAACTGGGCGGCGGTGTCGGGGGAGGCTTCGCCGGTCGGCTTGTCGTCTCCGCCGCAGGCCACGAGGCCGGTGGCGAGGGCGGTCAGCGCGGCGGTCGTGACCGCCAGGCGGCCGAGGAGATGGCGGCGTTGCATGGGGAGCCTTTCGAGCGGGTGCCGGAGTGACCCTCAAGGGGTGGACGGCTCCCGCTTGCGGCGCGAGACGTCTTTGACCTCGAAGACGTGGTTCGCGACCGGCGCAGGCGGCCTGGCTCGGCCCGGCGCCTCGTGCGCGCTCGGTGGGCCTCACAGTTGCGGGACAGCGCCGGATTCACACCGGCTTCGCTGCGGACGGTCGATGTGACCGTAGCAGTGGGCTGCCGTCGGTGGCCGTGACGGCTCGCGCGGGGTGTGTTCGGTGACAGGGAGGGGCGCCGGGCCTCAGCCCTCGTCGTCGCCGGCGAGGGCGGCCCGGAGCCGTTCCTTCTCCTCGCGGCGCTTCTCGGCGCCGCGGGCGATGGCGCCGGAGGCCTCGTCGCGCCAGCGTTTGAGCAGGAAGTAGGAGACGCCCATGGAAACCAGCAGCGCCAGCATGAGCGTCAGCAGCGGGTCGAGCCCGACCGGCCACAGCAATGCCACGACGACCACGAAGATCGCGACGCGCCCCAGCGCGTACTTCACACCCGGATGCACGTCTAATCCTCCCGGCCGATGAGCCTGATACCGGTGAACCACAGCACGACGTAGATGATCACCGACGCCATGCCGGCGAGGCCGCCCGCGATGAGCGGGAGCCACGTGTCGGGCAGGGCGACGTTGACGCCGAGCCCGGTGACGGTCGCCAGCAGGACCGCCGCGATGAAGACGGGGACGCGGAAGCGGGTTCCGGCCCAGGCCTTGAAGTCGTCGACGAAGAGGAAGGCGGCCAGGACCACGCACATCCACCCGTTGATGCCGCCGAACTCGTCGGTGCTGAAACCGGCGAAGAGCAGGTCGATGCCGGCGAGCAGCGCGAAGGTGAAGCCCGTCGCGAGGAGCGTCGACGCGAGGAACTCGATCATCGACTGGATGCGGCCCTCGGCGTCGCGGGTGGGGAACTTCGGCTTGACCGCCGCCTCTTCTTTCATCACCGTCGATGGTCTCACGCTGCGTCGCCGGCCGCGGCGACGGTGTGCCGCAGGAGCAGGGCGGTGGTGACCGGCCCGACACCGCCGGGGACGGGGGTGATCGCCCCGGCGCGGCCGTCGACGTCGGCGACGTCACCGACCAGGCCGCCTTCGGGGGTGGGGTTGGTGCCGACGTCGATGACGGTGGCTCCCCTGCCGACGTGGGCGGCGGTGATCAGGCCGGGGCGGCCGACGGCGGCGACGAGCACGTCGGCGGCCGAGGTGACCGCCGCGAGGTCGCGGGTCCGCGAGTGGCAGATCGTGACCGTGGCGTTGCGGTCGAGCAGGAGGTGGGCGGCGGGTTTCCCGACCACGTTGGAGCGTCCGACGACGGCCACGGACCGGCCTTCGAGGGCGATGCCGTGGTGGTCGAGGAGCGCGAGGACGGCCTCGGCGGTGGCGGGCGCGAAGGCCGGGAGACCCGCGGCGAGGCGGCCGAGGGAGACGGGGTTGGCGCCGTCGACGTCCTTCTCGTGGGCGATGGCGGTGGCGAGGTCTTCGAGTTTCGCGCCCGCGGGCAGCGGGGTCTGGAGCATGAGGCCGTGCACGGCCGGGTCGGCGCTGAGGCGCGCGAGGGTCTCCCGGATCGCGTCGGCGTTGACGTCGGCACCGAGGTCGACGATGTCGCAGTCGATGCCGGCCTTCCCGGCGGCGGTGGCGATGGAGCGGACGTACCAGGCGCTCGACTCGTCGTCGGTGGCGACGACGACCGCGAGCTTCGGCCGCCTGCCGGTCAGCGCGAGGGCCTCGGCGAGTTCCCGGGTTTCCCGCCTGATCCCGGCGGCGAGTTCCTTGCCGGACAGCACGTCGGTGACGACGGGGGCGCCGATGACGTCGCGGACGGCGAGGGTCACGGCGGCGGCGCGGGCGGTGAGGTCGTCGACACGTGCGACGGTCTCCAGGAGGACGGCGGCCTCGTCGGGGTCTTTGACGCCGCCGAGATTTATCTCGATGTTGACGCGCGCGGTGGTCGCGGCGGCGATGGCGGCCTCGGTGGCGGCGGCGATGTCGCTGATGACGTTGCGGTTGCCGATGGGCAGGAGCTCCTCGGCGAGGGCGACGATCTCGGCGACCGCCGCGACGAGGTCGGCGGGCGGTTTCGCGGCGCCGAGGGTCGCGGCGGCGATCGCGGCGGAGCGTGCCTTCTTGTCGTCGTCGGTGGCCTTGGGGAGTTTGTAGGCGTCGGTGACGGCGGTGAACGCGGCGGCGTCGTCCTCGGCGAGGGTCAGGGCGCGGTCGCGGAGGGCGTCGGCCTCGGCGGTGACGCGGGCGATGGTCTCGGCGTGCTCCCCGGCGCGCGTGTAGCGGGCGACCATGGCGAGGAGGGCGGCGGCCTGTGCGGCGTGGAGTGCGGCGCTGGCGCCGCCGCCGGGGGCGGGGACGCGGTCGGCGAGCTTGGCGAGGAAGTCGTGGATCGTGTCGTCGCGCATGGCTCCTTATTCTGCGGGCAGGGTCAGTTCGGCGATGACCGGGTCGTGGTCGGCGCCGGGCAGGTCACCGAAGGCGACGCCGGTCACGGCGACGCGCAGGTCGACGAGGACGTGGTCGAGGGCGACCTTCGGGGGGACGACCCCGAGGAGGCTGAGGCGGGAGTCGGGGCGCGGCTGCCAGGTGCCGGTGAGGCCGGAGCCGGCCTGTTCGGCGGCGTCGGCGTAGCCACGGTCGAGGACCTCGCGGAAGGCGGCGTGGTCGGGGGTGGCGTTGAAGTCCCCGGCGAGGACGCGGACGGCGCCGTCCGGGGTGGCCGGGGGGAGCTTGGCGAGGTCGGCGAGCCAGTAGTCGACCTGCTCGGGGGCCCAGGGCGCGGCGGGGTGGGCGGCGAGCAGCTCGATCGCCGGGGCTCCGGGCACGGCGATGGTCACGCCGGTCATCGCGAAGGTGGCGTCGAACTCCAGGGCCGGGTTGCGGGTGAGCGGGAAACGCGAGTAGACGCCGGTGCCCTCGGTGGCCGACGGGCCGTCGACGCCGCTGACCTCGCGGTAGGGCAGGCGCGTGGCGAGACCCGCCACGTCGAGGCCGTCCATCGCCGCCTGGGTGAGTTCCTGGACGGAGAGGACGTCGACCTCGTGGGCGTCGACGAGCGCGACGAGCGCGGCCGGGTCGCCTTCCCCGAAGTACATGTTCGCGGTGGCGACGGTGATCGACGGGCCGGTGGCCGGGGGCTGCTCGTTGGCGAGGAAACGCGGCCCGAGGAGGGTGGCGAGCACGAGTGGTACGACGATCCCGGCGACGGCGAGCCTGGGCCTGCGCAGGAGTGCGGCCGCGATCGGTGGCAGGAGCGCGGCGGCGGCGAGGTGGGGCGTGTAGGCGACGAGGGTCCGCAGTGGCCAGGTGAACTCAAGGCCGAACAGGCGCATGACGGTGTAGAGCAGCCCGACGACGGTCGCCGCCCAGGTCAGGACCAGGGCCGTGCGCAGGGCGACGCGACGAGGCCTTCGGGGCTCGCCTTCGGACTCGTCGGGCTCGGGCGGAGTGTCGGTCACCGGTGGGCTCCTCGGGTCGATTCACCCAGGATGACGCGGTGGGGCAAGCGGAAGGTTCAGGCGCCCATGCGCGCGGCCAGGCGTACCAGCGCGGAGTTGTTCGGGACGTTCACGCCGCCCGGGCCGGAGACGGTGTCCTCCAGGCCGATGCGCGTGGCCAGGCCAAGCCGGGCGGCCATCTCGACCATCGGCCAGGTCGCGGCCTCCTCGCCGTGGAGGAGGCGCTCGCCTTCGACGCCGAGGTCGTCGAGGCGGGTGAGGATGCGTTCGGCCAGCGAGGGGGCGAGGTCGGCGGGGACGCCGATGATCTCGACGAGGATCCGCAGGCAGCGCGCGGCGACGCCGGACTCGGCGAGGTGCTCGGCGTCGTCGGTCGACCAGACACCGGGCTCGACGGCGACGCCGAGTTCGAGGAGGAGTTCGGCAAGGGCGGTGAAGCCGGGCTCGCCGACGTTGACCGAGGCGAAGTCGGGCCGGTCGGCGGCGGGGAGCGAACCCCACGTGGAAACGGTGTGCCAGCGGGCGTCGGGGTCCCCGTCGCTGATCCACACGCCGGTGGACACGCCGACAGGCGTGCCCGGGCAGGCCGCGCGCACGGCCGCGACGGCGGCGGCGATCTCGGTGGGCGCGAGTGTCTCGTTACCGTCGGCGTCACGGGGATGCATGTGGACGGCGCCCGCCCCCACCGCGACGCAGGCCGCGGCGTCGGCGGCGAGCTCCGCGGGAGTGAGGGGCACCGCGGGGTGGTCGCGCCGCAACCGTCCGCCGTTGAGGCACACCTTGATCAGCACTCCGCGATCATTCCACCGCTCGCGCCCGAAAACCACCGCGCGTTTCGGCCTTCCGGGCACTAACCTGCCGCCTGTGACGGATGTCAATCTCGACGGGGTCCTCGCCACCGCCGGGGCGATCCTGGGTACGGAACTGTCCGATCCGGTGGACCTCGGCGGCAGTTCGCGCAGCACGGTCCTGCGGGTCACCCGGGCCGACGGCGGGACGGCGATCGTGAAGAACCAGCGTGACCGGGACGTGGAGGCGATGAGCCGCTTCGCGGCCGAGGCGGCGGGCCTGGTCTTCGCCGAGCGCGGCCCCGAGCTGCTCGGCGCCGACCCGGACACGGCGGTGCTGGTCATGTCGGACCTCGGCGACTGGCCGAGCCTCGCCGACGTCCTGCTCGGCGAGGATCCCAACGCGGCGACCGAGACGCTGCTGGCCTGGGCACGGACCTACGCCGGGATCGCCCGCGACTCGCAGACGCGCTCCGGTGAGCTGACGGCGCTGCTGGCGCGGTACGGCGGCACCCTGCCGAACTGGAACGACTCGCCGTGGATGGACGAACGGCTGCCGAGGTTTCCCGCGCTGCTCGCCACGGTGGGGGCGGAGGTCCCGGCCGGGCTCGGCGCGGAGATCGCCACGCTGGGCGACGCCGTCCACCCCGGCCCGCGGGTGTTCTCCCCCGGCGACATCTGCCCGGACAACAACCTGCTCACCGACAAGGGCTTCCGCGTCATCGACTTCGAAGGCGCCGGGTTCCACTCCGCCTACCTCGACGTCGCCTACGTGACCATGCCCTTCGCGACCTGCTGGTGCGTGTACCGCCTGCCCGGCGAGGTCGCCGAACTTGTCGAACGCGCCTACTGGACGGAACTGACCGGCACCGGCCCGAGCGCCGCCGACCGCGCCGGGACCCGCGCGGCCGTCGCCGCCTGGACCCTCGACCTGGTCGCCTTCATGCTCCCGCAGATCCTTGACGCCGACGCCCCCATGCACACGAAGCGGCGCCCGATCTCGACGAAACGGCAGGCCGTCCGCCACCGGCTGCGCCTGGCCTCGACGCGGCTGTCGGAGGCCGGTGAGTTTCCCGCGATCGCCGAGGCCTTCGCGCGCCTGCTGGCCTTCACCGACCGGTGGGAAACTCCCGAGCTGGGCCTCTACCCCGCCTTCGCGTGAGGTCCGTTTTCGACAAGACCGGCAGCCGGGGCGGCCGTAGCGTGGAGGGCATGGAACCAGTACTCGACGTCATCGCCGTGGTGGTCGACGACATGGCCGCCTCGCTGGCCTTCTACCGCCGCCTCGGCTTCGACATCCCCGCAAGCGCCGACAACGAGCCCCACGTCGAGGTCACCCTGCGCGGTGGCATGCGCATGGCCTGGGACGACGCGAAGACGATCCGATCCTTCATGCCCGAATGGAACCCGGTCGAAGGCGCCGGACGCATCGGCATGTCCTTCCTGTGCGAGTCGCCCGCCGACGTCGACGAGCGCTACGCCGCCCTCGTCGAAGCCGGATACGTCGGCGAGAAGGAACCCTGGGACGCCTTCTGGGGGCAGCGCTACGCCGTCGTCCAGGACCCCGACGGCAACGGCGTCGACCTCTTCGCACCCCTGGACAGGTAACGCCACACTGCTCACATGGCCCTCACGCCCCGGGAAAGCGCGCTCCGGTACGTCGCCGCGCTCGCAGCCGGACCGCCGCTCGCCCCGGGGCTGCGGGTCACCCTCAACTTCCACCCCGGCCGGACAGCGGGCGGGAAACCCGTCCTCGACCGGCTCGCCGACGACGGCGTGTACCTCTCCCAGTTCAGCACCGGAACGTCCAACGGCGGCCTCACCGCCCACCCCGGCGGCGACCGTTGGCGGTGGGAGAGCCGCATCTTCGGCGGCGCCTACGACCAGGCCCCGCCCCACGAGCGGCCCGTGTACGGCGCCCTCGACTTCCGCCGCGACCCCTACGGCGCCGCCCGCCGCTTCGGGTCGGCGCACCTGCGCCTGGCCGCGCACACCCTCGACCGCACCACCTTCTGCTACCCCGACAGCGTCTTCCAGCCCGCCGACTTCGGCGTCGCCGCCGCCATGAGCCTGACCGCGCTCGCCGACGCCGACGCGCGTGACGCCCTCGACGACTACGTCGAGGCGCAGGTGCACGGGCCGGTCGTGGTCGCCGGCGACGTCGAGGCCGTCGTGCTCGACCCGGTGTACCAGGGCACGCCCGTGGAGGCCGCGGCCGCGCGCCTGAGATGCCCGGTGGAGTGGCACGGCGGGTTCCGGCTGTCGGTGGAGGAGCTGGCGAAGCACCCGGGGTATCGCGGGCCGGAGCACGTGGAGCTGGGGACGGCGATCGCGGTGGACGGGTGGCTCGACCCGGGCGTCCTCGACGAAGCCGTCGGCGCCCACGACCCGCAGGCGCTCAAGCGGGTGTGGCACTGCCTGGCGCGCTTCGGAGCGCCCACGCCGGTACGTCCCGGAGCGGCGCCGCCGGGACCGTGACGGCCCGGCACCGCTCACCTACCCCAGCACCACGCCCAGCGGCGCCCCGGCGAGGGCCTTGACCTCGCGGGACAGGTGCGCCTGATCGGTGTAGCCGGTCGTCGCGGCGACGTGGGCGTACGGAACGCCACCGCGGGCGAGGTCGAGCGCGCGGCCCAGCCGCAGAATGCGGGCGAGGGTCTTCGGGCCGTAGCCGAACGCGGCCAGCGCGCGCCGGCGAAGGTGCCGCTCACCGAGGTTGACCGCCAGGGCCGTCCCCGCGACGGTGTCGCCCTCGCGCAGACGCGCGGCGACGGCCCGCATGAGCGGGTCGGGACCGTCACCGAGCCGCATCCGCGCGGCCGCGAGCGCTTCGAGGACGACGCCCGCGTCGGCGCCGTCGTGGATGCGCCCGACGGCCTCGTCGACGAGCGCCGGCGGCAGGATGTCGGCGAGGGCGACGCGACGGTCGGTCAGTTCGGACGCGGGCAGGCCGAGGACGGCCGGGCCGATGCCCGGCGCGAACCGCAGACCGGTGTAACGCTGCCCGGCGACGCCCTGGGAGAGCTGGGCGGTGGTGTCGGGACCGGCGACGAAGAGATGGTCGTTCGACCAGATGATGTCGAGACAGCCGTCGGGGAGGATCCGCGACGGCCGCGTCCCGGTGATCGCCGAGCGGCGCCAGACGACGGCCTCGGGGATCACGGCGGAAGGGGCTTCGCGGTACATCACGGTCCTGGCTGGTGAGGGCGGAGGCGAGCGGGGCGGGAGAACGCGGGCACCGCGCGCGGCCCCACATGGTCACACGCGGAGCCTCGCACGTACAGACTCCCGGATCCCCCGCTCGCCGTCCGTGAGAGGAGACTCCCAAGGGGGTACGACAGTTTTCCCGGCCCGCCCCCGCGAACGAAGAACGGCGGCGCCGAAGCGCCGCCGTCCGGAACGTCTACGCCCTAGGTCCACACGTCCTGCGGCACCGAGCGTCGCTCGGCCATCGACACCGGAGCGTCGTACTCGCGCACGATCTCGTACTTCGTGTTCCGCTCGACGGGCTGGAAACCGGCGTCGCGGATCAGTTCGAGCAGGTCCTCGCGGCCCATCTTGTCCGGCGTCCCGTAGGAGTCGGCGTCGTGGGTGATCTTGTACTCGACGACCGAACCGTCGAGGTCGTCCACGCCGAAGTTCAGCGACAGCTGCGCGACCTCAAGGCCGTGCATGACCCAGAAGCACTTGACGTGGTCGAAGTTGTCCAGCAGCAGACGGGACACCGCGAAGGTCTTCAGGGACTCCGTCGGCGAGGCCATCGTCGTGCGCGCCTGGAGCTTGTTGCGGATCTTGCCGTCCTTGGCGTCGACGAAGTCGTGCTGGTACCGCAGCGGGATGAACACCGCGAAGCCGCCGGTCTCGTCCTGCAGTTCGCGCAGGCGCAGCACGTGGTCGACGCGGTGCCGCGGCTCCTCGATGTGGCCGTAGAGCATCGTCGCCGGGGTCCGCAGGCCCTTCTCGTGGGCGAGGCGGTGGATGCGCGACCAGTCCTCCCAGTGGCAGTCGTGGTCGACGATGTGCTGCCGGACCTCCCAGTCGAAGATCTCGGCGCCGCCGCCGGTGAGCGATTCGAGGCCGGCGTCGATGAGCTCGTCGAGGATCTCGCTCGCGCCCAGGCCGGAGATCTTCTCGAACCACTGGACCTCGGTGGCGGTGAAGGCCTTGAGGTTGACCGTCGGCAGTGCCTTCTTCAGCTCGCTCAGGACCCGCGGGTAGTACTTCCACGGCAGGGTCGGGTGGAGGCCGTTGACGATGTGCAGCTCGGTGAGCTGGTCGCCCTCCATCTGCTTGGCGAGCTGGACGGCCTGCTCGACGCGCATCGTGTACGCGTCCTTCTCACCGGGTTTGCGCTGGAAGGAGCAGTAGGCGCACGAGGCCGAGCACACGTTGGTGAGGTTCAGGTGCCGGTTGACGTTGAACATCACCCGCTCGCCGTTCTTGCGCACCCGCACCTGGTGGGCGAGCCCGCCGAGCCAGGAGAGGTCGTCGCACTCGTAGAGCGCCACGCCGTCTTCACGGGTCAACCGCTCTCCGGCGGCCACCTTTTCCTCGATGCCTGCCCGAAAGGACTTGTCCGTCATCGCTGCCGCCTCGCATCATTACCGCGTCGCCCTGTACGTACGGAAGCGAGACTACTGCCGACCGTGGAATCTTGATCGCGGGAGTCCCCTGTGGGGGTCCGATATGCGTATAAGATTCACTCAGTTTTGCCCGCGGCTGGTGTGATCTGGCTATCCCTTAGTACGGTGGCAACGCGCACGGTGCCGCCCGACTTCTTACTTCGTGACACTCGGCGGCCACACAAGGGGAGACGGCAGCATGCGACCACTGTGGACCAAGGCACGGAAACTCGGCCGAGTCCTCTTCATGTTCACCACCGCGGCGGTCATGCTCGCCGCGATGCCGGCCACGGTGGCCCTCGCCGACCCGCCCGGGGTGACCGCGCCGCCCGCCGGCGGTTCCCGCCCCGACGGCAGCGTCCCGCCGCCGACGAGCGGCCTTCCCGGAACGGGCACCGGCCTGCCGCCGACCGGCACCGCCGTCCCCGGCATCGGCCCGCTGGCCTCCCAGATCCAGACGAAGAACGTCGAACTGGCCAAGCTCGCCGAACAGTCGAAGGCCGCGACCATCGACCTCGGCAACCGCAACCAGCTCGTCACCGCCAGCCTCGGGCAGCTCAATCAGGCGCAGTCGGTCGTCGACGCGCTGGAGACCGCCGTCTCCGACCTCGCCGCCAAGAAGTACACCGACTCCGGCGCGACCCCGCTCGACCTCAGCGGCCTCGCACCCGGCTCCGGCGACTCCGGCGACGACCTCACCGCGCAGCTCGCCGACGCGCGCACCACCCTCGACGAGGCGCAGGCCGCCTACGACGCCGCCACCGCCGCGCAGACCCGCGCCACCGAGCGCGACTCGACCCTGCGCACCGCCTACGAGAAGCTCAACACCGAGGTCACCAAGCTCGTCAAGGACAACCAGAAGGCCATCCTCGACGCCGAGAAGGCCCGCGAGGAGTTCTCCAAGGGCTACTCGGGCAAGTTCGGCGAGAAGGTCAAGGGCTACTCGGCCGGGCCGAAGGCCATCAAGGCCGCGCAGTGGGCCCTCAAGCAGCTCGGCAAGCCCTACCAGTGGAGCGAGGAAGGCCCGAACTCCTTCGACTGCTCCGGTCTGATGTGGGCCGCCTACCGCTCGGTCGGGATCTCCCTGCCGCGCATCGCCAACGACCAGTACCACCAGACCTCCGACGAGCCGATCGGCGTGGAGTACCTGCTCCCCGGCGACCTCATCTTCTACGGTGACCGGCCCGGCGACTGGACCTCGGTCTACCACGTCGGCATGTACATCGGCGACGGGAAGATGGTCCAGGCCCCGACCGCCGGTGACGTCGTGAAGGTCTCGCCGGTGTGGTTCGACGACTACTTCGGCGCCACGCGCGTGGTGAAGGCGGTCAAGGGCGACGGTGACGACGTCACGCCGCCGCCGACCACCGGGAACCCGTCGCCTTCGCCGTCGCCGTCCTCCCCGTCCCCGTCGCCCTCCTCGCCGTCGCCGAGCCCGTCGGGCAGCTCGATGTTCCCGTCGCCGTCCGGCTCGGGTTCGGACCCGGACTCCTCGTCCTCGCCCTCGCCGAGCGACTCCGGCTCGGAGTCCGCGGGTTCGCCCTCGGGGATCGAGCCCTCCCCGGATCCGCTGGATTCCGGAGCCGCCTCCTCGGTGAGCCCGTCCGCTTAGAGTGGGATACGGGCCGAACGTACGGCAGGACTCGATTACGGACCGTGATCAGCGATGCTTGACGAACGACTGAGCCCCTCACCGGACTTGCGGTGGTGTGGGACGGTGGGATGTACCTCGCGAAAGCCTCGGCCTGGAGGGCTCTGATGGGTAACCGAACCTGTGCCGCTTGCGGAGCGCAGGTGCACGCCGCGGCGGAGCGATGCCCGCAGTGCGGTCTGTACGTCAATCCCCCGATGGGGAGTGCGCCGCCGTACGCGGGGGGACCTCCCGCCGAGCCGCACACGGACACCGGTTGGCACGCCGAGCAGCGCGACAGCGGCGCCTGGCCGCCCGCCGGGCAGGGCCCCGAGCCGTCGAACCCGTGGGGCAACGAGCCTCCGCCGCCGCCGCCTCCCGCGGGTCAGTGGCCTCCCGCCGGTGCGCCGACCTCCGGTCCGCCCAGCTCGCAGGGCCAGTGGACGCCGCCGGGCTCGCCCGCTTCCGGACCACCCGCGCAGGACCAGTGGGGCGCGCCTCCGCCGCCTCCTCCCGGCCAGGGCGGCTGGCAGCAGCCGCCGCCCGGGGCTCCGGCCTCGGGTCCTCCGGCCCAGGACCAGTGGGGCGCTCCGCCGCCTCCGCCCGTCTCCGGTCCGCCCGCGGGCGACCAGTGGGGCACACCGCCGCAGGGTGGGCAGCAGCAGTGGGGTGCTCCCCCGCCGCCTCCCGGCGCGCCCGCGTCCGGACCTCCGGCGCAGGACCAGTGGGGCGCACCGCCGCCTCCACCCGGGGCTCCCGCTTCGGGTCCCCCGGCCCAGGACCAGTGGGGCGCTCCGCCCCCTCCGCCGCCCGGCGGCGGCCAGCAGTGGGGAACACCGCCCGCTTCGGGCCCGCCCGCACAGGACCAGTGGGGCGCACCGCCGCCTCCTCCCGGCGCTCCGGCCTCGGGTCCCCCGGCCCAGGACCAGTGGGGCGCTCCGCCCCCTCCGCCGCCCGGCGGCGGCCAGCAGTGGGGAACACCGCCCGCTTCGGGCCCGCC
>NZ_JACHGT010000012.1:182099-248036 GCF_014202425.1 Phytomonospora endophytica
CGCACAGGACCAGTGGGGCGCACCGCCGCCTCCTCCGGGTGCGCCCGCTTCGGGTCCCCCGGCGCAAGACCAGTGGGGCGCACCACCGCCCCCGCCCGTCTCCGGACCGCCGAACCAGTGGGGTGCACCGCCCCCACCTCCCGGCGCTCCCGCTTCGGGTCCTCCCGCGCAGGACCAGTGGGGTGCTCCGCCGCCTCCTCCGGGTGCGCCCGCTTCGGGTCCTCCCGCACAGGACCAGTGGGGCGCACCGCCGCCTCCTCCCGGTGCGCCCGCTTCGGGTCCACCCGCCCAAGACCAGTGGGGCGCACCACCGCCCCCGCCCGGGCAGGGTGGCTGGCAGCCGCCTCCGCCTCCTCCCGGTGCTCCCGCGTCCGGGCCTCCGGCCCAGGACCAGTGGGGCGCACCCCCGCCTCCGCCGCCCGGCGGAAACCAGTGGGGCACGCCTCCGACCTCCGCACCCCCCGCCGACCAGTGGGGTACTCCTCCTCCGCCTCCCGGCGGTGACCAGCAGTGGGGTACTCCCCCGCCGCCGCCCGGTGGCGAGCAGCAGTCGTGGCAGGCACCGAGCATGCCGCCGCCTCCCGGTGGCGACGCGCCTTCGTTCGGCGTGCCCGGCGCGTCGGCGGCCCCGCCCGCTCCGCCGGTCGAGGACTCTCCGTGGCCGACTCCGCCCGCCGCTCCCGAGCAGCCCGGCGCGTGGTCGCCGCCTCCGGCCGAGGCGCCCCCGGCGTTCTCCATGCCGGGCGACAACAGCGGTGCCCGTCCGGACGAGCCGGCGGCCTCCGCTCCCGTCGACGACCCGGAGTTGCCTCCCCTGCCCGAGTTGCCGCCGGTCGAGAAGGACCTGACCGACAACGACGAGGACTGGGAGCTCCCGCCGCTGCCCGAGCCGCCGCCGATCGGCGAGAAGCTCGACGTGGCCGCCGAGGCGCCCCCGGTCGACGCGGGTCCCGCCGTCGATCCCGACGCTCCCCCGCCTCCGCCGCCCGCCGAGGGTGGCGCGATCTGGGAGGGTGCCGCACCCGCGCCGGCCCCCGCCGAGCCGCAGATCTCGGCCGAGGAACAGGCCATGCTCGACGCGATCGGCACCGACGTGGACGACGAACCGGTCGCCGAGGCGCCCGCGCCCGCCGCCGAGCAGCCGCCCGCCGAGGCACCGTCCTTCGGCATCCCGAGCACCGAGGGCGGCGACAGGTTCGCTCCCGAGGCGCCCGCCGCCGGTGGCGACGAGCAGTTCGCGCCCCCGCCGCCCGCCGAGGCCCCGTCGTTCGGCATTCCGAGCGCCGAAGGTGGGGACAGGTTCGAGCCCGAGCAGCCCGAGGCTCCTTCTTTCGGTGTTCCGAGCGCCGACGGTGGCGACCGCTTCGAGCCCCAGCAGCCCGAGGCCCCCTCCTTCGCCGTACCCAGCGCCGACGGTGGCGACCGCTTCGAACCGGAGGCGCCCTCGTTCGGCGTGCCCGGTTCGGACGCCGGTGGCCGCTTCGACCCGCCCGCCGCCGAGCAGCCCGCGGCCGAGGCCCCCTCCTTCGGGGTCCCGAGTTCGCATGGCGGCGACAGGTTCGAACCGGAAGCTCCGTCCTTCGGTGTTCCGAGCTCCGACAGCGGCGAGCGTTTCGAACCCGAGCCGCCCCCGGCCGAGGCACCCTCCTTCGGTGTCCCCAGCTCCGACGGTGGCGACCGCTTCGAGCCCCAACAGCCCGAAGCCCCCTCCTTCGCCGTACCCAGCGCCGACAGCGGCGAGCGCTTCGAACCCGAGCCGCCCCCGGCCGAGGCACCGTCCTTCGGTGTCCCCAGCTCCGAGCCCGCCTCCTACCCGCCGCCCGTCGAGGCGCCGGTCGCGGAGTCGGCCCCGGCCCCGGGCTACGCGCAGTACACGCCGCCCGCGGCACCCGTCGACACGCCCGACATCTCCGAATGGAAGGCGCCCGGCGAGCAGCCCGCGCAGGGCGGCGACGCCTGGGCCTCCCTGGCCGAGCCCTTCCAGCAGCAGCCGGAGCAGCCGTCCGCGCCGCCGCCTCCGCCCGCGCCGCCGGAACCCGCACCGTCGAGTTCCTGGTTCGCCGACGGCGTCAACGCCGGTGACGGTGCTCGCGGTGTCGCGACCGTTCCCGCGGCCAACCGCCTGAACGCCGACGAGCTTCCCGCCCGTCTGCCGATGGCGACGCCGCGCACCTACGGTCGCCCGCCGGAGCCCGAGCTGCCGTGGCCTCCCATGCCGGGTGGCGGCGATGGCGGTCCCCGGACCTAGCGGCCCCCACGCCGGGGGGCCAGAGGAGCAAGCGAGCCCGCCGGCTGCCACGGGTACACCGTGGCAGCCGGCCAAGGGCCGGATCTATCGTGCGACGGGGGCCTACGACGAGCCCCAGACCCTCCCCAACGGCTTCACGCCGCCCCAGCCGGTCCTGCCCAGGACGAAGGGCCCGTGGGCGCTGACGCACCTGACGACGTCCTTGACCGGCGACATCCTCGGCGGCCACCGCGAAGGCCCCGGCCCGGCGAAGCCGCCCGAGCGCGGCACGATGGGCCGCATCGCGGTCGGCATGGCGATCGGGATCCTGCTGCTGGCGGCGGTCGGCGCGCTCGGCGCCTGGCTGCTCGGCCTCTTCTAGCCGCACGAAGAACCGGCCCCGGGAAACCCCGGGGCCGGTTCCTCACACGTGCGGTCTAGGTGGAGTTGGCCGCCTCGGCCTCCTCGTCTTCGGCCTCGCGGCCCGGCGTCGGCAGGTTCAGCTTCGTGATCAGCAGGTAGAAGACCAGGAAGTACACGACGAAGTAGACGAGCCCGATGAGCAACAGCAGCAGCGGTCTGTGCGTGTTCGACTTGCTGAAGTTGAGCAGGTAGTCGATGAGCCCGGCGGAGAAGCCGAAGCCGATCTTGATGTCGAGGGCCGTGACGAGGGCCAGCGAGACGCCGCTGAGCAGGACGTGCAGGCCGAAGAGCAGCGGCGCGACGAAGATGAAGGAGTACTCGACGGGCTCGGTGATGCCGCAGACGAAGGCGGTCAGCGCACCGGAGATCATCAGGCCGCCGACGACGGCCCGGTTCGCCGGGCGGGCCGCCCGCCACATGGCGAGGGCCGCGCCGGGGATGCCGAACATCAGCACCGGGAACCAGCCGGCCATGAAGGTGCCGGCGCCGTCCTGTCCGGCGAAGTAGCAGTTGAGGTCGCCGTGCGCGACGACGCCGTTGACGTCGCAGGTCGGGATGGTGAACCACACGATCGAGTTGATGATGTGGTGCAGGCCCATGGGCAGCAGCAGACGGTTGATGACGCCGTAGACGCCCGCACCGACCACGCCGTTCTCGGTGACCCAGTCGCCGAAGTTCGCGATCCACTGCCCGACGACGGGCCAGACCCAGCCGAAGATCACGCCGAGGAGCATCGCGGTGACGGCGGTGACGATCGGCACGAAGCGGCGGCCGCCGAAGAAGGACAGCCACTGCGGAAGCCTGATCCGGTGGTACTTCTGCCACAGCAGCCCGGCGATGATGCCGATCATGATGCCGCCGAGGACACCGGTCGGGTTCATCATGCCGATGTTCAGTTTCGGGCTGATCGAGCCGTCGGCGGCGACGACGTTCTGCAGGACCTGGTCGCGGATGCGCGACTCGCTGAACATGGCCTTGGTGACGCGGTCGAAGACGAGATAGCCGACGACGGCCGCCAGCGCGGTCGAGCCGTCGGCCTTCTTGGCGATGCCGAGCGAGACGCCGACGGCGAACAACAACGGCAGGTTGTCGAAGAGGACCTGACCGGCGGCGGCGAGGACCTTCGCGACCGGCAGCAGCCACTCCCAGTGCGCGCCGAGACCGTCCTTGCCGAGCATGTCGGGCTGCCCGAAGCGCAGCAGCAGCGCCGCCGCCGGCAGCACCGCGATGGGCAACATGAGGCTGCGCCCGAACTTCTGCAGGAACGCGAAGGCAGCCGATCCGCCTTTGGCGCTGTCACCTGTCGCCGCCGTCGCGCTCATCGGACGCCCCCCGTCACCTGGTCGACATTGACGCGATCATAAACAGATGGCCCGACAACTCGGGCATTTCCGCGTTAAATAGACCACGGGTGGGCGCCGGTCGCGCCCGAAGGCAGGGGGAGCCCGACATGGACAAGGCCGAGGCCATCATCGCCGCGCTCGGCGGCGCCGAGAACATCGAGGACCTGGAGCCCTGCGCGACGCGCCTGCGCACCGAGGTCAAGGACGCGTCGCTCGTCGACGAGGGCGCGCTCAAGGCCGCCGGCGCCTACGGCGTGCTCAAGGCGGGCACGAACGTGCAGGTCGTCGTCGGGACCGACGCCGACAACATCGCCAGTGACATCGAAGAACTGATGGAGGGCTGACGATGACGTCGGTAGTCGCACCCGTCGCCGGGAAGGTCGTCGGCCTCACCGGCGTGCCGGACCCGGTCTTCGCCGAGGGCATGGTCGGTCCCGGCAGCGCCATCGACCCGGTCCGCGGGCCGGGCGTCGCCGTCGCGCCCATCAGTGGCGTGATCCAGAAACTGCACCCGCACGCCTACGTCATCGTCGACGACCTGGGCCGCGGCGTCCTCGTCCACCTCGGCATCGACACCGTGAAGCTCAACGGCGAGGGCTTCCAGCTGCTCGCCGAGGAGGGCGCGCACGTCGACGCCGGCGCCGAGATCGTGCGCTGGGACGCCGCCGCGATCGAGGCCGGGGGCCGCTCGCCGATCTGTCCGGTGATCGCCCTCGACGCCGATCGCGAGCGCGTCACGGTCACCGCCGACGGCGAGGTCGGCACCGCCGATCCGCTGTTCACCTGGGAGTAGAGGAGACAACCGTGGCTGAGCGCCAGATCAAGGTCACCACCGAGGTCGGGCTGCACGCGCGGCCCGCGGCGGTGTTCGTGCAGACCGCCGCCGAGTCGGAGGACGAGGTCGGCCTCACCAAGGACGGCCGCCGCGTCAACGCCAAGAGCATCCTCGCCGTCCTCGGCCTCGACGTCCGCAACGGCGACGAGATCTCCGTCGACAGCTTCGACGAGACGATCGTCGACCGCCTCACCGCGCTCGTGTCGCAGGCACCGGAGGGCGGGAGTTGACCGTGACCGACATCGCGAACGTCACCGGCGTCGGGGTCAGCCCCGGCGTCGGTGCCGGTCCCGTCCGCGCCATGGCCGCCGCCGTGCCCGAACCGCCCGCCGGGCAGCCGCTCGACGGCGACCCGGCCGAGGCGAAACGGCGGGCCGCCGAGGCCTTCGCCGCCGTCGGCGCCGACCTCGACGCGCGTGCGGCCGCCGCGGCCGCACGCGACCGCGCCGAAGCCGGTGAGGTCCTCGCCGCGCAGGCGATGATGGCCCGCGACCCGAGCCTGGCCGAGGTCGCCGGGCAGCGGATCGACGGCGGCCTCGCCGCGCCCAGGGCCGTCCACGAGGCCTTCGGGACCTTCCGCGAACTCCTCGCCAAGGCCGGCGGGTACATGGCCGCGCGCGTCACCGACCTCGACGACATCCGCGACCGCGTCCTGGCCGTCCTCACCGGCGCGCCCATGCCCGGCGTGCCCGTCGCCGACGAGCCCTTCGTGCTCGTCGCCCGCGACCTCGCGCCCGCCGACACCGCCCTCATCGACCCGGCCAAGGTCGTCGCCTTCGTCACCGCCGAAGGCGGCCCGACCAGCCACACCGCCATCCTTGCCCGCACCATGGGCATCCCCGCCGTCGTCGCCGCGCCCGCCGCGCTCGACCTGCCCGACGGGACCCGCGTCCTCGTCGACGGCGCCACCGGGGTCATCACCGTCGACCCCGACGAGGACGCCGTCCGGCGCGCCACGCAGGCCGCCGACGCGCTCGCCGAGGCCGTGTCGGCCGCGAAGGGACCCGGGCGGACCGCCGACCGCAAACGCGTGCCGCTGCTGGCCAACATCGGCGGACCCGCCGACGTCGAAGGAGCCCTCGCGCACGGCGCCGAGGGCGTCGGGCTGTTCCGCACCGAGTTCCTGTTCCTCGACAGCGCCGAGGCGCCGACCTTCGAACAGCAGGTCGCGACCTACCGGAAGGTGCTGTCGTCCTTCGGCGACGGGCGGGTGGTCGTCCGGACCCTCGACGCGGGCGCCGACAAGCCACTGGCGTTCCTGCCCACGGGGGAGGAGCCGAACCCGGCCCTCGGCGAGCGCGCGCTGCGGATGATGCGGCACCACCCGGACATGCTCGACACGCAGTTGCGGGCGCTCGCGGAGGCCGCGCGCGGCCTGTCGGCGGACCTGTGGGTGATGGCGCCGATGGTCGCCGACGGCGATGACGCGGCCTTCTTCGTCGACGCGGCCCGCGCGGCCGGGTTGACCGAGGAGGCGGCGAAGGTCGGGGTGATGGTGGAGATCCCGGCGGCGGCGTTGCGTGCGCGGGACTTCGCCGGGGGCGTCGACTTCTTCAGCATCGGGACGAACGATCTGGCGCAGTACGCGTTCGCCGCGGACCGGCAGCTGGGGGCGCTGGCGCGCTTCCAGGATCCCTGGCAGCCGGCGCTGCTCGATCTGATCCACGCGACGGCGGAGGCGGCCAACCGGGCGGGGAAGTCGTGCGGGGTGTGCGGGGAGGCCGCGGCCGATCCGGCGCTCGCGTGCGTGCTGGTGGGGCTGGGCGTGTCGAGCCTGTCGATGAGCGCGCCCTCGCTGCCGATGGTCAGGGCCGTGCTGGCCGCTCACACGGTCTCGCAGTGTGTGCGCGCGGCCGATGCGGCCCGGCGCGGGACTTCGGCCGACACCGCGCGTGAGCTGGCCCGGGCGGCGTTGCCGGGCCTGTCGGCACTGGGGCTGTGAGTCGTGCCGCCCCGTGCCTCCCGCGTGGGGCCTGTGCGGCACGCTTGAGTCATGCGCAAACCGTGGATCGTCGGGATCTCTGGCGCGTCGGGCACGCCTTACGCGAAGGCCGTGCTGGGCGGGCTGCTCGACGCCGGGCACGCCGTGGACCTGGTGGTGTCGCGGGCGGCCCGGCTGACGCTGGTCGACGAGACGGGCGGGACGATCCGCGACGCGCACTGGAAGGACGACCTGGGCACGTGGCTGGGTCGCGACCTGGCCGCCGACGACGTCGCCTACTGGCCCGCCGGGGACTTCGCGGCCGGGCCTTCGTCGGGGTCGTACGCCGTGCACGGGATGGTCGTGGTTCCGGCGTCGACGGCGGCGTGCGCGGGGATCGCGCTGGGCCTGTCGAAGGACCTGTTGCAGCGGGCGGCAGATGTGAACCTCAAGGAGCACCGGCCGGTGATCGTGGTGCCGAGGGAGACGCCGGCGTCACGGAGTCACCTGGTGCACCTGCTGGCGCTGCACGACGCGGGCGCGACGGTGCTGCCCGCCTCCCCCGCCTTCTACGCGGGGGCGACCGACGTACAGCAGCTCGTGGACTTCGTGGCGGGCCGGGTGCTGGACGCGGCCGGTGTCGCGCACAGCCTGTACCAGCGGTGGCGCGGTGAGCTGGGGGCGGCGAGGCTGGAGGGCTAGGGCGCCTTCAGAGCCCGAAGACCGCCTCGGCGAGCTCGTCGAGGGTGGCGATGTCGTCGACGGGGAACATGCGGGGGATCAGGTGGAAGTTGTCGAAGCCGCCTCCGTGCTGTGCGACGCCGACGGCCTGCCTGACCAGGGACATCGCCATGGCCCGGCGGGCGAAGTCGTCGGCGACCGGCCAGTTCGCGCCGTTCAGGAAGGCCCGCAGCAGCGTCGTGTCGCAGCGGAAGGTGGACAGGTGGATCTTGGCGAGTTCGTTGTGGCGGTCGATGACGAGGGCGTCGCCCCAGTCGATCAGTCCCGTCACGCGTCCGCCGGCGACGAGGATGTTGCCTTCGAAGAGGTCGCCGTTGCCGAAGACCGGGTCGTCGGGGGCGACGTCCGCGACGAACGCGGCGGCCTGTTCGACGAGGCGTTTCGGCATCGCGGAGCGGGTGTGGGCGGCCTCGAAGTCGAGGGGCGGCCGGCCGGCGAAGCGCTCGATGTGCGGCCCCGGGTCGAGGGCGTGGAGGCGCGCGATGTGGGCGCCGAGGTCGGCGGCGGCCGAGGTGAGCTCGGCGGGCGTCATCGCCGCGTCGGCCCAGGTCGTGCCGGGGACACGGGTGATGACGAGGTAGGGCCAGCCCTCCCACTCCCCCGAGGCGAGCAGCCTCGGGGCGGCGAGTTCGGCGTCGCCCGCGAGGACCTCGTAGGCGTGGAGCTCGGCGGTGTGCGCGCGGCGCCATGCGCCGGCGTGACCGTAGAGCTTCACGACGAGGTCACCGACGAGGATCGTCGGGTACGAACCGCCTTGGGCGGCCCGCGGTTCGCCGGTGGGCGTGAGCCCGTGGCGGCGCAGGACGGCCCGGGCGTGCGGCCACCAGTGGTCGAGGTCGCCGAGGCTTTCGCGGTATTCGTCGGGGGAGGCGAAGGTGATCACCGCGGAAGTATCGGCGGGCCGCTACCCGGTGGGCAAGCCCTCAGGCGTCACGGCTGCTCGGGCGGCGGTCCCCCGCGCTCCCCGAAGAGCAGTTTCTTGACCTCCGACTCTCGGAACCTGCGGTGGCCACCTGGCGTGCGGATGCTGCTGATCCGGCCGGCGGCGGCCCAACGGGTCACCGTCTTGGGGTCGACGCGAAAGAGCGCCGCCACTTCGCCCGGTGTCAACAAGCGGTCTTCACTGTCCATTGACGTGCCCCCCTGCCCCTTGCGCCCCTTCAGGCGGAGTCCACCCCCATTAGAGCACCAAGCTCCTGAATATGCACCAAACCGGCAGGATCAGGCGTCTTCGTCGTCGGTCCGCTGCGTCCACTAGGGTCGCAGCCATGGATGACATCGACCGTCGGCTGCTGGAGATGCTGCGCGTGGACGGCCGCCGTTCCTATGCCGAGCTGGCCCGGCAGGTGGGTCTTTCCGCCCCCGCCGTGCACGACCGGATGGGCCGGCTGGAACGCAACGGCGTGATCACCGGCTACCGCGCCGAGGTCAACCCCGAGGCCGTCGGCCTGGGTGTGACGGCCCTGATCGGCATCCAGGAGCGGACCGACACCGAGTACTCGGTGGTCACCGACGCGCTGGAGCAGATCCCGGAGGTCGAGTCCTGCTATTTCCTGGCCGGTGAGGAGTCGTTCCTCATCAAGGTGCGGGTCGGGGCGATCGGCGAGCTGGAGCAGCTCGTGAACCGTCTCAACCGGCTGCCGGGGGTCGCGCGCACGCGGACGGCGATCGCGCTGTCGACGAAGTGGGAAGCCCGGCCGCAGCCCCTCGGCACACCCAGGGAGGAGTGAGGCGCAGTCCACTCCGCACCCCGATTGGCCGCGTCGGCGGCCGCCCCCGGCGGCTATGTTGACCAGGCAGAAGCGATCATCACCCGGGGAGCGCCATGAAGACCGTCGACCGATGTTGCGACAAGACCCGAGGCTGGGTCAACGAGGCCATCGCGAAGGTCCACGCCGACGCCAACCGCAGCGCCGACACGCACCTGCTGACCTTTCCGCTGCCCGTGGAGTGGGGCGTCGACCTGTACTTGAAGGACGAGTCGGTGCATCCGACGGGCAGCCTGAAGCACCGGCTGGCGCGGTCGCTGTTCCTGTACGCCTTGTGCAACGGGTGGATCACCGAGGGGACGCCGGTGATCGAGGCGTCGAGCGGGTCGACGGCGGTGAGCGAGGCCTACTTCGCGCGGATGCTGGGGCTGCCGTTCATCGCGGTGATGCCGCGGTCGACGAGCGAGGAGAAGGTCAACCTCATCGAGTTCATGGGCGGCACGTGCCATCTGGTCGACGATCCGGCGACGGTCGTCGACGAGGCGCGGCGGCTGGCCGGTGAGCGCGACGGGCATTTCATGGACCAGTTCACCTACGCCGAGCGGGCGACGGACTGGCGTGGCAACAACAACATCGCCGAGTCGGTGTTCCAGCAGTTGAGCGCCGAGCGGCATCCGGTGCCGACGTGGGTGGTGGTCGGCGCGGGAACGGGCGGGACCTCGGCGACGATCGGGCGTTACGTTCGCTACCAGGGGCATCCGACGAAGGTGTGCGTCGCCGACCCGGAGAACTCGGCGTTCTTCGCCGGGTGGAGCGAGGCCAACCCGGCGGCGACGGTGCGGGGCGGGTCGCGGATCGAGGGGATCGGGCGGCCGCGGGTGGAGCCGTCGTTCATTCCGACGGTCGTGGACCGGATGGTGCAGGTGCCCGACGCGGCTTCGGTGGCGGCGCTTCGGGTGGCGTCGAAACTTCTCGGCCGACGGGTGGGCGGTTCGACGGGGACGAACCTGTGGGCGGCGTTCGCGCTGATCGGCGAGATGCGCGCGGCCGGTGTCGCGGGGAGCGTCGTGACGCTGCTGTGCGACTCGGGCGAACGCTACGGTCACAGCTATTTCGACGACGGGTGGGTCGCGGCGCAGGGCATGGACCTGGCGCCGCACGAGACGGCGATCGGCGAGTTCCTGCGGACGGGCGACTGGGCGTGAGTGTTGGCGCCTCGCATCGTTTGAATCTCCCCCAGATCGAACGATGCGAGGCGGCCCCACCCCCGTACTCGTGCCTCGTGCACCATTGATTGAGCACACATCGGCGACGCTGCGTCGACCCGTCCGGACGCTCCCGTACGTTCCCGTACAGGCACCGGCTACGATCGCAAGCCCCGGCACGGCAGGAGGCGCCGTCGCAAAGGAGCCAGATCGTGACGCCGAACGACCCCGCAGAACGCCCCGATCCCGCCCGGGTCGGCTCATCGGCGGATCTCGCGCGGGAACTGCGTTTACTGAAAATGTGGGCCGGTGACCCGTCGTTGCGGGCACTGGCGAAACGGACGGGCGTGCCCGCCTCGACCTTGAGCGACGCGCTCAACGGGAGCCGTCCGCTGCCGAGGCTGCCGGTGCTGCGCGGCCTCGTCGAAGAGCTGGATCCCCCGTCCGGCAAGGCATGGGAGGCGGCGTGGCGGCGGGCGAGGGCGGCCGATCTGGGCGTCCGCGATCAGCCGGCGGAGCCGGGTGTCCCGACGCCGAGACAGCTTCCCTTCGACGTCCGGGGATTCATCGGCCGCGAGTCGCTGTTGCGGCAACTCGACGACCTGCTCGACCCGTCGGGGCGACCGCCGGCGGCGGTGCTGTCGGCGCTGACGGGCAGCGGCGGCGTCGGGAAGACGGCCCTGGCCGTCCACTGGGGACACCGCGTCGCGGGACGTTTCCGGGACGGGCAGCTCTACGTCGACCTGGCCGGTTTCGGGCCCGGGAAACCACGTACGGCGACGGAAGTGCACGGGCTCTTCCTGCGCGGCCTCGGCGTTCCGGCGTCGTCCATCCCCGTCAACGCCGACGAGCGCCTCGCGCTCTACCGCAGCCTCACCGCCGATCGCGCCCTGCTGGTCGTCCTCGACAACGCCGCCACCCCCGAGCAGGTGCGGCCGCTCCTCCCGACCGGACCCGACTCCTTCGCGGTGGTGACGACCCGCCACGCCTTCACCGGGCTGCGGGCACGGGACGGCGCGGTGCGCCTGTACGTCGACCTGCTGACTCCGGCGGAGGCGCTCTCCCTTCTGGGGGACCTGATCGGGGACCGGGTCACGGCCGAACCGGAGGCCGCATTGTCCTTTGTGGAGCGTTGCTCGCGGTTGCCGCTGACCCTCCGGGTCGCCGCCCGGCACGCCGCCGACCGGCCCGGGGACACCCTCGCCGAACTCGTCGCGGACCTGTCCTCACGCGAACTGGACTTCTTCGCCGACCCCGGTGATCCCTACAGCGACGCGCGGGCGGTGTTCTCGTGGTCGCTGGAGAAGCTCGACGCCGACGCGGTCCGCCTGTTCCGGCTCATCGGCCTGCATCCCGGCCGCCGCGTCGACGCGCACACCGCCGCGGCACTGGCCGGAATCTCCTACGAGGACGCCGAACAGCGGCTCGGGACGCTCCTGCACGCGCACCTGATCGACGAGACCGACGCGCCGGAGAGCTACGGGACCCACGACCTGCTGCGGGCCTACGCCGCCGAACTCGCATCCACTTTGGACACCGCCGCCGTCGACGCGGCCCGCGAGCGGCTCGCCGACTACTACGTCCACACCACGGCCAACGCCAAGGACGCCGAACACTCCTGGGACCCCTGCGACCACAGCGTTCTGCCGGGTTCTGACCACCACGCCCGCCGCTTCGAGAACAGCGTCGACGGGGCCGCGTGGCTCGACGCCGAACTCGACGACCTGGTCGCCGTCACCGCACAGGCCGCCGCGCACGGCCGGCGAGACCACGCGCAGTGGCTGTCGTCCCTGCTGTGGCGCCGCCTGCACCTGCATTCCCTGCACGACCAGGGAATGGCGATCCACCGGCACGCCTTCGAGGTCGCCGAGACCTACGGCGACGACGTCCACGCGGGTGCCGCGGCCTTCCGCATCGGCGACGTCTGGTGGCGGATCGGCGGGTACGCCGAGGCACTGGAGTGGTTCGAGCGGGCACGGGAGCACAAGCGGCGGGCCGACGACAAGCGAGGCCTCGGTCATGTGCTGAGCGGCCTCGGGACCGTGCACCTCCTCACCGGCGACCTGGGCGCCGCCCTGGAGTGCTACCGGGAATGCCGGGAACTCGCCGCGGCCGTCGGGGCCCCCGACTCCGAATGCGTCGCCATGCACAACCTCGCCGAGGTGCACGCCAGACTCGGCGAACACGAGGCCGCGCACGAACTCTTCGCCGAGGTCGTGGCGCTCGCCGAACGGCACGACCTGCGCGACGCGCTCGCGACCGCGCTCATCGGACGCGCCACGGAACTGGTGCGGCTGGGCGATCCGGCCGCCGCCGAGGCCGACCTGCGCCGGGCGGGAGAACTGGCCCGGGAACTCGGATCGGAGGACCTGCGGGCGCAGATCCTCCTCGCGACGGGGATCGCGCTCGCGGCACGCGGTCGGCGACCGGAAGCCGAGGGCCACCTGCGGCGGTCGCTGCGGATGTTCGTGGAGCTGGGCAACGCGGCGGGACAGAGCGAGGCGGCCCGTGAACTGGCGAAGGTGGAGTGAGGCCTGCCCGGTCCTTTGCTGCGCCGCGCTGAGCAGCGGTTCGATCCGCGTTGTCACGTGCCCGTGCGAGTCGGCGCTCATCGCCGGGGCCGCGGGTCGCGTGGACGCGACGAGCCGTGCCGAGACGGCGCGGAAACCTCCGCCGCGGGTCGCCCGGCGGTACCGTCCGCACGAGCTGCCGCGGCCCGCCGCCGCCCTGCGCGGCCCGACTGTCCACAATGGCGTCGGCTAGCCCCGGGCCGGAACCGTCCCCGGGTCGAAGTCGTACAGCCAGCCCGTGGCCCGCTCGTAGAAGCGCGGGATGAACAGTCCCATCATCACTTCGTTGAGGCGGCGTTTGAGCGGGCCGGCGGTCTTGGCGCCGGTGTTGTCGCCGGCGGTCTTGAGGACCTTGGCGACGCGGTCACGGCGTTCGGCGGCGTAGGCGGCGAACGTGTCGCGGCCGAGACCGTGCCGGGCGAGCGCGAGGGACAGTACGACGGCGTCCTCGATGGCCATGGCGGCGCCCTGTCCGGCGCCGACGGGGTGGACGGCGTCGCCGACGAGGACGACGCGGTCGTCGTGCCAGCGGGTGACCTCGCCGAGGACGTGGTGCCTGATGGGGCCGCCGGCTTCCGTCGCGGTGGCGAGGATCCGGGCGACGTGGGGCGTGTCGCGGTAGAGGTCCACAAGGGACGGGACGGGTTCGTCGCCGTGGATCTGCGCGCTCCACCAGATGCGTCCGTCGGGCGATTCGACGTGGATGAACGCGCCGGGGGCGGCGAAGGTCATGTTGAACACGCCGGTCTCGCCGGTGCCCGGACTGAAACCGGAGACGCTGTACAGCCCGGCGTAGCGGGGTTCGCCGACGCCGGGGGCGAGGTGGGCGCGGGTCGCCGACCAGATGCCGTCGGCGCCGACGACCAGGTCGGCGTCCACATCGGACGGTGAGGGCACCCGTCGCCCGGTCTCGATCCGCACCCCCGCGTCGATCGCGGCCCGGCGCAGCGTCTCCACCAGGGCCCCGCGCATGAGCGTGACGCTGTGCATGTCGTCGGCTGCGCGGCGGCCGCGGGCGACCTCGCCGAGGAGCCTGCCCCCGGCGCCCCACATCCGCTGTGTGGGCACGTCGAATCCGGCCGCGCGGATCGCCGGGAGGCAGCCGAGGCTCTCCAGCCCGCGCAGGCCGTTGGCGGCGAGGCTCAGGTAGGAGCCGACGGCACCGGCCGGTTCGGCGTAGGCCTCGACGACGTCGACTTCGGCCCCGGTGGCGCGGCGGACGGCGAGCGCGGTGGTGGCGCCGGCGACTCCGCCGCCGATCACGGTGATCTTCATGATCTCTCATTTCGCTGAATCTGGATTCGGTGAACTGTGATTCAGTATGCTCGTTGGTATGGTCCCCGTCAACAGAGGAGGCGAGACGTGACGGGCGTGCGCAAGCGGCGGGCCGGGGAGACCGAGGCGGCGCTGAAGGAGGCCGCCCGGCGGCTGTTCGTCGAACGCGGCTTCCTCAACACGAAGATCACCGACATCACGAAGGCCGCGGGCCGCTCGACGGGTTCCTTCTACGAGCACTTCACGGGCAAGGACGAGCTCCTCGCGGCGCTGCTGTCGGACATGCGCGGCGCGGCCGGCGCGGCGATCACCGAGCACCCGCGCGACCACGACCTGAGCGACCGCGACGAGCTGCGCGCCCACCTGGCCGTGGCGTGGGGCGTGTTCCGGGAGAACCTGCCGGTCGTCGTGGCACTGTTCCAGTCGATGGTCGCCGACGAACCGGGCTCGGGCCGCGCCTGGCGCGACCTCGCCACCGACACCGACATGCTGCGCGAACACCTGGAATGGCTGGCCGAACGCGGGCACGCCCTGCCCGGCCCGCCACGGATCCTCGCGCCCGCCATGGGCGCCATGCTGGCGATGCTGGCCTACGCGGTCATGACGACCGACGAGGGCCCGGGCCTGTCGGACGCGGAGATCGTGGAGGCGCTGACGGGGTTGCTGCACAAGGGATTGAATGGTGATTGAGTGAGCGCGAACTGACTCTCCGCACGTATCATCTGCGCGTGGTGAGTGCGCTAAAGGTGCCGGACACGACCGATCCGGACAAGGACATGGCCCGAGAGGCGAACGCGATCGCGCGTCGAAACCTGCGGGTGAGCAGGAAAGCGGCATGGGCCGCCATCGCGAGCGCGGTCATCGCGGCGGTGGTGGCGGTGCCCGTAGTGCTGACGTGGTGGAGCGATCCCCCGCTGTGGAGGAGCGTTCCGAGTGGACGGCCGAGATTCTCGACAGCCGTGCCACCGTCCCACGTGACGACGACCGCTCGTGCCCCTGGTACGGCTTCGACCTCGACGCCGTACCGACGAGCGGCACGTGGCCGATACACCTGGTGACCTACCCCTCGGAACACATAGATCTCGCCTGGTACTTCTGTTCCGAGCTCGACATACCCTCACTGGCGTGGGTCGGCACCGACTACTCCACATGGGGCGCTGCCGCCGCCGGTGCTCTCCCCGCCGACGCCGGCCCGTCCCCCGAGGACTGCCACGCCGCCGCGCTGGGCGACGCCCTCCCGGAGTGGAGGATCGAGGAGTACTCGGGCAAGGAGAAGGCCGCCTACGGGACATCACTCTGTCTGCTGTCCAACCTCGGCCGACTCGCCAGGGTGACCTTCACGGAATGTGCCGTCTCCGCGCGGGGCCGGCTTCTCGACGTCGGTCTGCGGATCAGTGTCTGGACCCGGACCGGCGGTGGACCCGCGCCCACCGCCGCCCCTGAACCGTCCTAGTGCGAATGCACCGTCCCCACGACCTCGCCCAGCCCGATCATCCGCCCCTCGGTCCCCATCGCCGTGGCGTTGAGCTCGACGGTGTCGCCGTCTTCGAGGAACGTGCGCGTCGCCCCGTCCCCCAGCGTCACCGGTTCCTTGCCGCCCCAGGTCAGCTCGATGAAGCTGCCGCGCTGATGCGCCGCCGGTCCCGACACCGTCCCCGACGCGTACAGGTCTCCCGTCCGCAGTCCGGCGCCGTTGACCGTCATGTGCGCCAGCTGCTGCGCCGGCGTCCAGTACATGTCGGCGAACGGCGGCCGGGACACCTCGGTCCCGTTCCACTTCACCGAAAGCCGCAGGTCGTAGCCGTAGCGATCCTTCTCGATCAGGTAGGGCAGCACCTCGGGATCCTGGACGGGCGCGGTGATCTCGGCGTCGTCGAGCGCGTCGAGCGGCGTCACCCACTGCGACACCGAGGTCGCGAAGGACTTCCCGAGGAACGGCCCGAGCGGCACGTACTCCCAGGCCTGGATGTCGCGCGCCGACCAGTCGTTGACCAGGACGGCGCCGAAGACGTGCTCGCGGAACTCGTCGACGCCCGCCGGGTGCCCCAGTACGGTCGGGACACCGACGACGAAGCCGACCTCGGCCTCGATGTCGAGCCGCGCCGACGGCCCGAACACGATCTCCCCGTCCGGTGTCCTGCGCTGCCCCTGCGGGCGCACGATCGGCGTCCCGCTCGGCACGACCGTCCCCGCGCGGCCGTGATATCCGACCGGCAGGTGCTTCCAGTTCGGCAGCAGCGCCTCCGAATCCGGCCGGAACATCCTGCCGAGGTTGGTGGCGTGATGCTCCGATGAGTAGAAGTCCACGTAGTCGGCGACCAGGAACGGCGCGTGCATCGTGACCTTGGCCAGCGGCGTCATCATCGGCCGGATGTGCGGCTCCATGCCCGGGTCGGTCAGCACCGACTGGACCTGTCCCCGCACCGTCGACCACACCTCGCGCCCCCGCGCCATGAAGGCGTTGAGCGTCGGCGCGCGCAACGCGCTGCACGTCGGGCAGGTGGCGCACTGACCGCTCTCGGCGACCCGGCGCAGATCCAGCACCTCGTCCCCGATCCGGACTCCGAGGCGGGCGGCGGAGTCGTTCGGGGTGGAGAACACGCCATAGGGAAGGTTCTCGACCCCGTAGCGACTGTCGACGGCACTGGCGACCCACGTCATGGCTGTACAGGCTCCTCAATCAGCCCGAGACCGATCAGGTCATCGAGCGGTTCGGTGACGCTGCACGACCCGAATCCCGCCCACAACGGGCGCTCGCGGTCACGCAGCTCGTACGTAACGTCAACGAGCGGACGGGGATCAGTGTGACGCAAGGCTTCAGCGACCGTCGCGGCATCCGCCCCCTCGGCGGCCCGCACGCACGCGAGCAGCACGTTCAGGAAGCCGTGATGGGTGAACCCGGTGGCGCGGTCGGTGTGCCGGGCGGCGTGGTGCAGACCCGCGGTGAGCTTGAGCCGCATGTCCCGCTCGACGCAGGCGACGATGACCACGGCGAGCTCGTCGGGGGTCGGGAACAGCTCGGCGAGCAGCCCGCCGGTGCGGAACTTCGGGGTGATCACGGTGCCGACGAAGGTGTCGAGGGCCTCGTGCAGACCGAAGGTCAGGGGGATCTCGCCGTAGACGAGCGCTTCGCCCCATTCGCCGACGGTGGCCTTGAGCTCGGCGGCGCCGGGCATCGGGTCCTCACCGCGTTTGGCGACGGGGGCTTCGATCTGGGCGACGCGGACACCGGCGGGGAGTGCCGCGACGGCCTTGGTGACGGCGCCGATCCCGGTGTCGGCGACGACGCCGATGCGGAACTCGCCGTCGCCGTCCCAGTGACGGTCGAGGAGGGCGGGCAATTCAGTGAGTTGACTGGTCTTCACCAGCAGCGGGCCGACGAGTTCGCGGTACCACCTGACGCGATGATCGAGGTGGGCGCGCACGGCGTCGGGGAGGGACGCGCTGCCTGGTGGGAAGACCGCGGCGTCGTCGACGAAGCCGCGGAAGAGGGTCGGGATCATGCCCAAAGGTAGCCCGGTTGACACGGGCACCCACGGTAGTCGATGCTCCAAAGGGAGGACAAGGGCGCGGGGGCCACGAACCAACCGTACTGTTGTCCGAGTTCGGCGCCGCCGGAAAAATACCGGGGCGCACCTGCGAGGAGGGGCGACGATGCCTTACTACCGCCGGATCGGCGAGATCCCGCGTAAGCGCCACACCCAGTTCCGGCAGCCGGACGGGTCGCTGTACGCCGAGGAACTGATGGGCGTCGAGGGCTTCTCCTCCGACTCCTCGCTGCTGTACCACCGGCACCTGCCGACGGCGATCACCGCCAGCGACGTGTTCACCCCGCCGCAGCCGCTGACCCGTGAGGCGAACCTCCCGCTGAAGCCCCGGCACCTGTCGACGCACAAGCTCGACGTGAGCGGCGCCGACCCGATCCTCGGCCGGCAGCACCTGCTCGCCAACGAGGACTGCCGGATCTCCTACGCGGTCGCCGACACCCCGAGCCCGCTGTACCGCAACGCCATCGGTGACGAGTGCGTCTACGTCGAGTCGGGCAGCGCGCGCGTCGAGACGAGTTTCGGCGCGCTCGACATCGGCCAGGGCGACTACCTGATCATCCCGACCTCGACGATCCACCGCATCGTGCCCACAGGGGACGGTCCACTTCGGACACTGGTAATCGAGGCGACCGGCCATATCACCCCGCCGAAGCGCTACCTGTCGGTGCGCGGGCAGCTCCTGGAGCACGCGCCCTACTGCGAACGCGACATCCGCGGCCCCGAGGAGCCGCTGCTCGTCGACGGCGAGGAGGCCGAAGTCCTGGTGCAGCACCGGATCCGGGGCGGCATCGGGTGGACGAAGTTCACCTACGCGAACCACCCCTTCGACGTCGTCGGCTGGGACGGGCACCTCTACCCGTGGGTGTTCAACATCGCCGACTTCGAGCCGATCACCGGCCGCGTGCACCAGCCGCCGCCGGTGCACCAGACCTTCGAGGGCCCGAACTTCGTCATCTGCTCCTTCGTGCCGCGCAAGGTCGACTACCACGAGCTGGCGATCCCGGTCCCGTACAACCACCACAATGTGGACAGTGACGAGGTCCTGTTCTACACCGGCGGGAACTACGAGGCCCGCAAGGGATCGGGCATCGGGCAGGGCTCGATCTCCCTGCACCCCAGCGGTTTCACGCACGGCCCGCAGCCGGGCGCGGCGGAACGGGCGATCGGCGTCGACTACTTCGACGAGCTCGCCGTCATGGTCGACACCTTCCGCCCGCTGGACCTGTGCGACGCGGGGCTACGGTGTGAGGACCCCGGCTACGCGTGGACGTGGGCCCGGCGAACGGGTTAGGACTGGCCCTGGTGAGACCCGGGACTCCTTGAGTCCCGGGTCCAGGGACGGAGTCCCCGGTGGGTCTGGGGCTTCGCCCCAGCCGGTCTAGGGCCGCACGAGAAACCCTTCCACGAGCTCGACCAGCTCCCCCGCCGCCTCCACCCTCGCCACGTGCCCGGACCTCAACTCCGCGTACTCGCTCCCCGCGATCCCCGCGTGCAACCGCCGCGAGTTCGCGACCGGCACCAGCACGTCCTCCGTACACCCGATCACCAGCGTCGGCGCCGTGACCAGCGGCAACAACCCCTCCACATCCGTCCGCGTGTTCAACTCGAACTGCCGCAACCGTCCCGGCGTCGGCACGAACCCCCGCGCCAGCTCGTCCACGGCCTCCGACCCGATCACGTTCAGGTACCGGTGGCTGTAGGCCGTCAGCATCGCGTACCGCGCGAACGCCTCCGGCAGCTCCGCCAGCGCCAGGAACTGCTCCATGGTCTGCCGCACGTACTCGTCCCCCTTCCCGGTCCAGCCCGCGAGCGGCACCAGCCGCCGGACCAGCTCCGGCCGCGTCGCCGCCAGCGCCACTGCGACCACCGCCCCCAGCGAATGCCCGACGACGTCGACGGCGCCGAGTCCGGTGTCCTCGATCACGGCGGCGAGCTGCCCGGTGAGCAGTTCCAGGGTGAGCGGGGAACCGTCGTCCACGGCGAGGTCGCTGCCCGACAGGTCGGGCAGGATGACGGTGTGCCGGTCGGTGAAGCGATCGATCAGGGCGTCCCAGGTGACCGAGCCGCGCCCAGTGCCGTGCACGAAGACGAGTCCGGGCCCCGAACCGAAAACGCGGTAGGGGACGGTGGCGGTGCCGATGGTGAGGGTCTGTGTCGTCATGCCCTCGACCATGCCCCCGTTTCGGCCCGCTGTGAATCGGACCGCTCTGCCTAGGACCGCCGGTCCCTGGCACGCGCTTGATCGAAAGCGCAGGATGGAACCCATGACCGCCGCCGACCGCCCCGAACTCGCCGACTTCCTGCGCCGCTCCCGCGAACGCCTCTCCCCCGCCGAGGTCGGCCTCCCCGAAGGCCCCCGCCGCCGGACCCCGGGCCTGCGCCGCCAGGAAGTCGCGCAACTCGCCGGGATGTCGGCCGACTACCTCATGCGCCTCGAACAGGCCCGCAGCCCACAGCCATCACCCCAGATCCTCGCCGCCCTCGGCCGCGCCCTGCGCCTGACCGTCGACGAACGCGACCACCTGTACCTGCTGGCCGGGCACCGGCCGCCGGCGGGCGAGCTCGCCGGTCACCACATCGGCCCGGCGCTGATGTACCTGCTCGACCAGCTCGCCGGGGTGCCCGCCCAGGTGGTGACCGACCTCGGCGACGTGGTGGCGCAGAACGCGCTCGCGGAGGCGGTCTTCGGGTGCGTGTGCACGGTCGAGGAGGGCCCGGACCGCAACATCGCCTGGCGCTGGTTCACCGATCCTTTCGTGCGGGAGGCCTACCCGGTCGGGGAGCACGAGCGGCACGGTCGCGAGGTCGTCGCCGACCTGCGTTCGGCGGTCGCGAAACGCCGTGGGGATCCGGCGGCGGCCGCGCTGCTGAAGCGTCTGCGGGCGGCGAGCGCGGAGTTCGCCGGGTTGTGGGAGCGGCACGAGGTGGCCATGCGGCGGCGCAGCCGGATGCGGGTCGTGCATCCGGAGGCCGGGGCGATGGAGTTCGACTTCGAGGCGTTGCTGACACCCGCCGAGGACCAGCGGTTGCGGGTGTTCACGCCGGTCCCGGGCTCGCGGACGCATGAGGCGCTGGAGTTGCTGAAGGTGGTCGGCGCGCAGACCGCGCACCGCAGCCACCGGTCCTAGGAGGCACTGGGTTCGGGCAGGTCGGGGTAGGTCTCCGACAGCGACAGTTCCCGGGCGTTCTCGGCGAGCGCGACGGCGATGGCGGCCAGTCTCGCCTCGGCGTCGCCGAGGGAGAACCAGCGGGTTTCGGTGAAGGCGAACTCCACGACGACGCTGAAGACGCCCGACGTGAAGCAGGTCCACATGGGGTGCTGTCCACCGGCGGTGCTCTCGTGGAAGACGATGCTGCGGTCCCATTCCTCGCCCGCGCCGGTCACCGGCGGACCGTCCCATTCGAGGCAGCGCGAGTCCTCGAAGCGGTCGCTGGACTCGATCTCCAGCTCCACGACGACACTGTTGTGCTCGGGCGAGGACTCGCCGGGGAAGCCCCATTCGTTGCGGCACCAGGCGTTGGCGACGCGGTTGCCGGTGTCGGGCCAGTAGCCGTCCCAGGAGGGCGTGTCGATCGGCGCGAGGGTGGTCAGCACCGACCAGTCGATGCGTTCGCAGACGGCTCCGGTGGCGATGTAGCCGTCGTGTTCGAGGACGACGTCGAGCGTCGGGCTCGGAGCGGCGTAGGAGGTGTGCGGGTACGGCACGGGTCTGCCGGTGCAGCCGCTCAGGACGAGGAGGAACGCGGCGGCGATGACCTCGAAGGTCCGCCTCACGACGACATCGTGCTGGCGGTCATCAACCGGTCGGACTCCAGCAGGAACACGGCGATCAGCATGCGGGCCTCCTCGGGGGTGTGGGCCTCGAAACGCACGAGGCGCCCGCCGAGACCGATCACAGCGTAGGCGAGGCGCGTGCCGTCGACTCCGGTGATCTCCCACGACGAGCCCAGCCCGCCGGAGTGCACCGCGCGGGCGCGTTCGGCGCCGTCGGGCCCGCGGATGGAGACGGTGAGCTTCGTGCCCGCCGCCGAGCGGACCTGACCGAGCGGGCGGCCGTCGGCGTGAGCGACGTGCACGGTGACGACGGCACCGTTCCCGGACAGCCGCGCCTGCGGCAGGACCGAGCCCGACTCCTCGCGGCGCAGCCGGTACCAGGCGGTCCCGCCGGGCGGGCGCAGCTCGGTAAGGACGCGCTTCTCCCGGTGGGCGAACCACAGACGCGTACCCCGGCGGTCGCGGACGCCTTGGCGGTCGACGCGCCAGACGACCTGCCCGGTGGCGGTGTCGACGTCGAAGCGGCGCAGCTGGGCCCGTCCGCGCACGACGACGAGGAGGACGATCACGACGGTGGCGAGGAGGGCGACGTCGACGGTGGCCCCGATGATCAGGCGCGGCCAATTCGTGGCCCAGCCGCCGCTGTAGGCGCCGAGCGGTCCGGCCTGGACCCGCACGGTCTCGCCTTCGTCGGACCGGTGAGGGCCGGTGATGTAGCCGGTCTCCTCGGTCCCGTCGGGGAGGGTCCAGGTGCCTTCGCAGTCGCCCCAGAGGAAGCCGGAGCAGTCGGCGAGGTACGCGGGCACCCGTTCCGAGGTCAAGGTCACCAGCACGGCGCCGGAGTAGGCGTTCCCGATCAGGAAGAACAGGCCCACGATCGTGGCCGCGAGAACGCGCGTGCGCAGTAACATCCCGCGAGGCTAACCGAGGTGCGCTAACGCCCGCGCATCACGAAGGCGTACAGCGCGACGAAGCCCAGCAGCATCGTCAGCGCCAGCAGGAACGGCGAGGCGATCACCGCGTAGCAGAGCAGGACGACCGGTGCCGCGCCGACGCAGGCGAGCGCGACCTCCAGCCAGCGGTCGGAGCCGTCGAGGCCTTTCAGGATCGGCATGATCGGCTGAGGCAGCCGCCGCACGGCCAGGCCCAGACCGAGGCCGCCGACGATCGCGAACACCGCGGCGAGGATCCGCGCGGTGGCCGCGGCGCCGCCCGACAGCAGCGCGATCATCAGCGGCGCGGCGATCGGGAAGGCCGCGCCGTAGCGGACGAGGGTGGCGAGCCGGTCGGTGACGGCCGGTTCGTGTTCGTGGACGAGGGGCTCGCCGACCTTGGACTCGCTGCGGCCGAAGTTGAGGTGCAGTTGTTCGGAGATCCGCCAGTTGCCCTCCTCGTCGGAGCCGAGGCGTTTGGCGGCGCGGCGGGCGCGTTCGGCGAGGTCGTCGAGACCGAGTTTCGCGGCGATCGCGGCGAGCGCGGCGTGCGGTTCGGGCCGGTCGGGGGCGAGCCGGATCGCCTGCCAGGCCGCGTCGAGGGCCTCCTGGCCGTTGCGGGCCTTGCTGCGGATCAGCGCGTAGTGCATGTGCCGCCACCAGGCGAGGCGGTCGACGTCGAGGAGCTTCTCGGCGGCGGTGACGGCCTCGTCGACGCGGCCGAGGGCGGCGAGGGCGTAGCCGCGGATGCGCAGGGCCCGGTCGTCGGCGGGGTCGAGGGCGAGGGCGGCGTCGGCGGCGGTCAGGGAGTCCTCGGGCTGCCCGGCCTCCAGCTCGACGATGGCGAGGAGGGACAGCGCGTCGACGTTGTGGGGGTGGTGCAGGAGGGCCGCGGCGAGTTCTTCGCGGGCCTCGTCGTAGCGGGTGAGCTCGATGAGGAGCTCGGCGCGGGAAATGTAGCCCTCGACCTCTTCGGGCGGGTTCACGCGGGACTGCCCACCGTCGGCTCGTCGGTGGTGCGGCCTTCGCCGAAGGTGTGGTCGCGCCGGTCGGAGTAGACGAGGGCGACGGCGGTCGCGGCGAGGCCCTCGCCGCGGCCGGTGAAGCCGAGGCCGTCGGTGGTGGTCGCGGAGAGACGGACGGGCGCGCCGACGGCCTCGCTCATGACGCGTTCGGCCTCGGCGCGGCGGGGACCGACGCGGGGTTTGACGCCGACGACCTGGACGGCGATGTTGCCGATGTCGTAGCCGATGGCGCGGACACGGCGGGCGGATTCGACGAGGAGGCTCACGCCCGAGGCGCCGGACCATTCGGGGCGGGAGGTGCCGTAGTTGCTGCCGAGGTCGCCGAGGCCGGCGGCGGACAGGAGCGCGCTGGAGGCGGCGTGGCAGGCGACGTCGCCGTCGGAGTGCCCGTCGAGGCCGTCGACGCCCTCCCAGAGGATCCCGGCGAGCCAGCAGGGGCGGCCTGCGGCGAAGGCGTGGACGTCGGTCCCGGTTCCAACCATTGGCGTGAGCACGTATCCGAGAGTAGCCAGTGGCCCTGAGAGGGTGCTCGTGAGCAGGCCTCGGGGCGTTCGCCCCTCGCGGGGGGCGAGGGGCGAACGCGGTCGGTTCGGTTCAGCAGGGTTCGCCGGTCTGGACGCAGACCGCGCAGGTCTGGCCGCCGCTGCACGTGACCGTGCACCGCTGGTGGTGGACGCGACGGTTGCGGCAGTAGCAGTAGACCCAGAACTTCTCGCCGTGATCGGGATCGCACGCACCCGCCTCGGCGTGGGGCAGGACGATGGACAGCAGGCGGTCGGCGACCGGGTTGATCATGCGCATGGTGATCTCTCCTTCGGAAGCACCGCGATGGGCGCTCCCCCGTGATTTCCTTGATTCCGCCGTGGCTTTTTGGGCACGCGAAAATCCGCGATGCCCCATGACCGAAATCGCCTCGAAAGAAGAGGTCCATCGAAACGATTCGACGGCGAGAATCGCCATTTCTTCGGTTTCTTGTCCGAGTCTCAAGGACCCGTCATTGACCGAACGCGCCAACACACCGTCCCTCCCGGCCGGATCCTGGAGGGACGGTCGTCAACCGTTCAGTGCGATCAGCAGTGGATGCCGCTGTTGGTGCAACTCCCGCAGGTCACGTTGCCGAGGCACTGGACGGTGCAGCGCTTCGTGAAGACGCGGTGGTTCTGACACCTGCAGTACGAAGGCCACGAGTCGCCGTGCTCGGGGACGCACGCACCCGCGCGAGCCTTCGGCAGTACTGCGGACAGGAGGCGGTCGGCCGCCGAATTGATCAAACGCATTCCTGATCACTCCTTTGAGGGAGCCCTCAATTGATCCCCCGTTGGAATCGTTTGTGGGTGCGGGCAAATTAGCAGCGAGAGCCGACACAGTCGAGAGCTCGGAGGGAATTCCGCGTGGATTCTCGCGAGCGGAAACGATCAAGCCCGGCGCATTGGTAACGATTCACCAGGGCGTTCGGACGCAGAAAGGTGCTTTTCGGTGCCGGCCGGGGAATTAGGAAAGTCGCGACGATATGCGGTTCCATGGCGGTTGCCGTCACCCGTCCGGGTGACCTGGACGACGGGCGGTGGCGAACGGCTCCCCACACCTGGCATCCCGCGCGCGAGTGGCCGGCAGGGCGGGACCTTCGCCCGGGCTGTCGCATGGTGGACCGGCGGGGCACTCTTCGCACCGTCCTCCCCTTCGAAGCCTCGCCCCCGATACCCGCGACACGATCGCCCGGCGGAATCCCCGCCGCGCGGCCCCTGCGCGCCGGCGCGACGCGCGCGGGACGGTTGCGAACGACGCCAGCGCGGTCGCCCGCTGGCAAGCGGCGAAGGCTTCCTCGCCCCGGGCGGGCAGCCCGCCGCGGGGCCTGCGCTCCCGCCGGGCCTGCGCTCCCGCCGGGCCTACGGCGTCGCGGACAGACGAAGCATCCCTCGCCGGAGCCCTTCGGCACAGACGCCCACCGGAGTCTCACCCGCGTGCCCCCGGCGAACCGCATCGCGCGCGGACGACACGGTCAGCAGGACAGGCGGGCGTGCCAGGTCTCCGGCTCGCCCAGCACCGGCAGCGGCGCCAGCGCTATTCGCCAGGCGGCAAACGGCAGCCCCGCACGCAGGCGGGACGACGCCACGGCGGCGAGGCTTCCCCGCCCCTGGCCTCCCGCGACCGCGTAACTCCCCACAGCGGCTCTCGCACGTGCGCCTTCGCACCTGCGCTCCCGCCCGGCCCACCGCATCGAGGGCAGGCGAAGCACCTTTCTCGCCGTGACCCCTCCCGTCACCTCGCCGCCGCGGCCCTTCGACACCACCGCGCGCCGGAGTCCGGCCCGCGCGACCCCTGCGCGCCGACGCGACGCGCGCGGGACGGTTGCGAACGACGCCAGCGCGGTCGCCCGCTGGCAAGCGGCGGCCACTCGCGCCGAGGCGGCACAGCGGCGAAGGCTTCCTCACCCCAGGCCTGCAGCCCACCGCGGGGACTTGCGCCTTGCACTCCCGCCCGGCCTACAGCGTCGCGGACAGACGAAGCACCCTCGCCGCCGCAGCCCTTCGGCCCGAACGCCCACCGGAGTCTCACCCGCGCAGGCCCGGCGAACCGGCACGGCACGAGCGACGACAGGGTCAGCAGGGCGGGCGTGCCACGCGTGAGGCCGTGTGCGGCGGTGTGGGTTCGACGTGGTCAGACCAGGACGGCGTTCGAGCCGCGGCTCCCCCGGCACCGGCACCCGCGCGTCCGCGAACGGCGGCTACGCCCGGGGCGGCACGCCGGCGAACTGCGCCACCAAGCACCTCGGCGCCGGGGCGAGCAACACCCACGTACCCGAGCCGCCTCCCGCCCGCGCCCCCGCCCGCCGAGCCCCGGCACGCCGGCGAACTGCGCCACCAAGCACCTCGGCGCCGGGGCGAGCAACACCCACGTACCCGCGTCCCGCCCGCCGAGCCCCGCCCGCCAGCCGAGACGCCCCCTACCCCCGCCCCGCCCATCGCATCGCCGACAGGCGCAGTGCCTCGTCCACGCTGCCCGCCTCGCTCACCGTCATCCCCTTCGGCGCTTCGCCGCCGCAGCCCTTCGGCACGATCGCCTGCCGGAACCCGAGTCGGGCGGCCTCGGCGAGGCGGCGGGGGACGGCCGGGACGCGGCGGATCTCGCCGGTGAGGCCGACTTCGCCGATCGCCACGATGTCGGCCGAGACCGGCGCCTCCGACAGCGACGACGACACCGCGAGGGCCACGGCGAGGTCGGCGCCCGGTTCGGTGACGCGCATGCCGCCGACCGTCGCGGCGTAGACCTCCCGGTCGAGGACGCGCTTCCCACTACGCCGGTGCAGGACGGCCAGGACCATGTTGAGCCGGGCGGCGTCCAGTCCGCTGACGGTCCGACGGGGGATCACGCCCTCCTTGGCGCTGCCGCCGACGAGTGCCTGCACCTCGACGAGCATCGCCCGGCGCCCCTCCATCGTCACGGTCACGCAGGTCCCCGGCACGGGCTCGCTGTTCTCGGTGAGGAACAGGCCGCCCGGGTCGGGCAGGCTGACCACACCTGTCTCGGTCATCTCGAAGCAGCCGACCTCGTCGGCCGGCCCGAAGCGGTTCTTCACCCCGCGCAGCAGCCGCAGCGCCGAATGCCGGTCGCCCTCGAAGTGCGCGACCATGTCGACGAGGTGCTCCAGCACGCGCGGGCCGGCGATCGTCCCCTCCTTGGTGACGTGCCCGACGAGCACGCACGCCATCCCCCGCGCCTTCGCCACGGCGATCAGCGCCGAGGCGACCGCACGCACCTGCGTGACGCCACCGGAGACGCCGTCGACCTCGGTCGTCGAGACGGTCTGCACCGAGTCGAGGATGAGCAGGCCCGGTTTGGTGTCCTCGATGTGGCCGAGGACGGAGCCGAGGTCGGTCTCGGCGGCGATCATGAGGTCGGGGTGGAGCGCCCCGAGCCGGTCGGCGCGCATCCGCACCTGCGAGGCCGACTCCTCGCCGGTCGCGATGAGCGCGGGACCACCACCGCCGGCGGCCCACTTGTGCGCGACTTCGAGCAGCAGCGTCGACTTCCCGACGCCCGGCTCCCCCGCCAGCAGCACCACGCCGCCGGGGACGAGCCCGCCGCCGAGAACGCGGTCGAACTCGCCGACGCCGGTCGGCCGGTGCCGCGCCGGTTCGGCGGGGACGTCGCGGATCGACATCGCCGGGGTGAGGCTTCTGGTGGCCGCGGGCGCGCGCGAGGGCGTCGCCTTCGCCGAGGCCATGGGCGTGGTCTCGGACATGGTGCCCCAGCCGCCACAGTCGGGGCAGCGGCCCAGCCACTTGGCGACCGTGTGGCCGCAGGCGGAGCATTCGTAGGCGGTGCGCAGCTTGGCCATTGGAGGAGGTTAGCCGCCGGGTGTGACAGTCCGGGCGAACGCCTCGCACCCGATGCGCCACGCCGTGTCGAGGTCGGCGCCGGGCGGGAAGCGGTCGTCGAGTTCGAGGACGACCATCCCGTGCGCGAAGGCCCACACCGCGCGCGCCACGTCCATGTTCCCGCCGACGGCCCGCAGCAGCGGCATCGCCGCCCGGTACTCGACGCCTTCGGGAAGCGCGTCGCGGTGGATGACCCGGGTGATCCGGTAGAGGTGCGGGTTGCCGACGGCGAAGCGGCGGTAGGCGAGCGCGAGGGCGAGCAGGTCGCCGGGATGGTCGGCTTCGACGGTTTCGAGGGCGACGGCGAGTTCGGTGAGGCACTGCGTCTGGAGGGCGGTCTCGACGTGGCCCTTGTCGGGCAGGTGCTTGTAGAGGGAGGGTGCTCGGATACCGAGTTTCTCGGCGATCCGGCGCATGGTGACGGCGGGGACGCCTTC
This sequence comes from Phytomonospora endophytica, assembly GCF_014202425.1. Taxonomy (GTDB): domain Bacteria; phylum Actinomycetota; class Actinomycetes; order Mycobacteriales; family Micromonosporaceae; genus Phytomonospora; species Phytomonospora endophytica. The sequence continues at coordinate 210,445 of NZ_JACHGT010000012.1, forward strand.
GGTGTCGAGTAGTTCGCGGGCAGCGGCGACGATGTCGGCGGTCCGGTCAGCCACGGCGGAAGACCTTGAGCGCGACGATGAGGGTCATCCAGCCGAGCCCGGCGGTGAACAGGGGCGGGAACTCCAGGGACCCGAGGCTGTATCCGACGAGGACGGTGAGGGGGATCCACCAGGCTCGCGCGAGGGCGTGCCGCCGGAAGAGGGCGGGGACGGCGAAGGAGGCGACGGCCGCGGCGGTGGTGGGGACGCCGTACTTCTGCGCCTCGAACACGGCGAAGGCGGCGAGGAGGAGTCCGAGGACGGCCCAGCCGACGCGGGCGGTGACGCGGAGGACGGGGTGGGTGCGTGCGGGTGCGACGGTCGCGGTGGTCATGAAGGGCTCCTCAGGAACACGGCTAACGTCGTTAGCCATATGACCAGACTAAGGCTAACGCCGTTAGCCGTCAAGGGCGGAACACGAAAAAGCCCCCGCCGTCCGGCGGGGGCTTCGATGTTCGCGAGACGAAGGGCTAGTGACCCTCGCCCTCGGCCTCCGGGAACTCCGCGTGCGAGCGCTCGCCCGGCACCGTCGGGAGCCCCATCGGGATCTCGGCCTGCTTGGTCCCGGCGCGCTCGAACTCGAAGGTGACGAGCAGGCTCTGGCCGGGCTTGAAAGCGCCGGACAGTCCACTGACCTCCAGGTACGGCCCTTCACCGGGGACGAGGGCCTGCTTGTCGTTGGGCAGGATCGTCACGTTGATCGCGGAGCTGCCGGGGGTCGTCACGGGCCCGCCGCTGGCGTCGGCCGAGGGGGAACCGGAGTCGGAGGGCGCCGGGGCGCCGCCGCCGTTGACGAGGCGCACGTCGGACGCTCCGGGCGATCCGCCCTCACCGGGGGACACGCTGACGGCCTTGAGGACGTCGGCGTCGGGTCCGTTGTTGAAGATGCGCAGGATCATGCTGGCGGTACCGCCGGAGGGGTAGCCCTGCGGTCCCGGGTAGGTGATCATGACGTCGTTCATCATGATGTACTCCCCGACCTGCAGGTTCGCGCCGGGCACGGCCGCGACCGTGTCGGCGGTCTGCGTGACCTGGCCCGCGCTGCAGGCGCTGACACCGATGACGAGCGCGGCAGCCGCCGTCAGACTGGCTCCGATACGTGCGATCCGGACGGTCACGGTGGTTGCCCTCTCATCAATGCGCTTGGACCGAGGACAGCGTAGTTGGTGCCCGGTCGCGAGGTCTGGCAACCCGCCCTAAACGCTCACTCGGCCACGACGGCGAAGGCATAGGCCGTCGATGCCTGCTGGTGGGAACCGACCCAGACCGACACCGCGAGCGGCTCCTCGACACGGAAGACCGCGTCGGTGTGGTCGAGGTCGCAGTCGACCTTCGTGGTGACCATGTCACCGCTGCCGCCGCGCACGAGAACGTCGACGTCGACGCCGATGATCTCGGAGGCGCAGGCGAAGCGGAGACGGTAGTCGCCTGCTTCGAGCTGGGATTCGAGCCGGAAACCGGAGTCGACGGCATTGATGCCGTCGAAGACGGGCCGCCCGGACTCGTCGAGTTTCAGGATCGCCGACCCGTACAGCAGCGCCCACGGGTTGCTCGCCGGGCGGATCGCCTCGGCGGACACGGCGGAGCGCTCGGTCCCGGTCGCGCGCACCATCAGCAGTGTCGCCAGGATCGCGACGACGGCCGTGACGGTGATGAGCACCGGGCGCGGCCAGTCGCGCGGATGCCACGGCGGCCGCGAATCCCCCGCGGTCTCTGGTGGCCGTTGGTCCAGATCGATGATCCCCGTGTCAAGCGTTGCCCCCATAACGCGAGGCTAACTCTTGAACCCTTCCGTGTTCATCGGGTGGACGTACGGTGGCGATCATCGTTCGGCCGGAAGGATTCGGAACGAATATCCGATGTGGACGGCGTTGGGCCCGACCGACGCGACCGACACCGTCGTCTCCTCGGTGAGGGTCAGTTCGATGGCGTCCTGGGGCCCGTCGCAACGAATGTCGTAGGAGCCGTCCAGGTCCGCGCCACCGGTGACGTCGAGGCGCATGGACACGTCGTCGAGGCTGGCCGCGCAGGCGACTTCGAGGACGTACTCCCCGGCCGGGAGCGGATCGGAGATCCCGCTCCCCTCACCGAGGGCCGAGCCGAAGAACACCGGATCGGTCCGCGGGGTGCCGAGTTTGCCGCTCGCCTCCACCAACAACTCACCGCTGGGACTGTCGGCGGTCCAGCTGCCGTCCTCACCGATCAGGAACTCGTCATCGACGACGGAGTAGCCGTCACCGGGGATCACGTACACCGGCGGCTCGGAGTTCGGCGTCACCTCGGCGACGGGCGGCACCACCGGTTCGGGATCGGGCCGCTGGAGCATCGCCGTGCCACCGATCGCGACGACGGCGGTGACCGCCACGAGCAGCGGACGGGGCCAGGGCCGCGCCAGCCGGCTCAGCAGTAAAGCCCGCCGCGACGGCTCGGCGTCCTCGGTGGACTCGTGCCCGGGACCGTCACCCTCGACGACCAGGTCGAGGTCGGCCGCCCGCTCATCGTCGCTCCTCATGCGCTCACGGTAGCCGAACCGGCGACCAGGAGCACCACGTCGACCAGCGCCAGCGCCATCACCGTCCGGAAGACCATCCGTCCACCGTGGACACGACCGAGCCACAGACCGAGCGGGATCCCGACGACCGCGACGGCGAGCCCCGCCAGCGCGAACCAGCGACCGATCGCCAGCGCCAGCACGACCGCCGTCGCCAGCAGCATCGCCGACGCCGCCAGCTCGCTGCCCACCCGCCCGAAACGGTGCGGCAGACCGCGCACGCCGGTGGCGGCGTCGGAGGCCAGATCCGGCAGCACGTTGGCGAAGTGCGCGCCCCCGCCGAGCAGCCCACCGGCCACCAGGGTCCACCACGGCGCCTCCGTCGGACCGCCCGCGGCGAAGGCCGGCAGCAGCCCGAAGGAGAACACGAAAGGCGCCACCGACAAGGGCGTGTGCTTGAAGAACTGGTTGTAGGACCAGGCGCTCGCCACCGCGGCGATGTGCAGGACCCCGCCCGCGACGCCCGTCAGCAAAGACAGCGCGACGCACGTCAGCACCGACACCGCCGTGGCCCAGCGGACCGCGTCGACCGAGATCTCACCGGTCGCCAGGGGCTTGTCGGTGCGGGCGGCGGCCAGGTCGCGGTCGATGTCGAGATGGTCGTTGTGCCAGCCGATCGAAAGCTGACCGGCGAACACGGCGAGTCCGATGAGGACGGTGTCGGCCGGCGAGCGCCCGAAGGCGACCGCGAGCAGCACGCCCACCGTGGAGACGAGCACGGCTGGCCCGGGGTGGGAGGCCCGGACGAGTGCGCGGAGGGCGGCCATGGGCGCACCTTAGCGGCACGGGCCCAGCCGCGCACCGGTGTGGGACCCTGATCGGCGATGCGACGCAACGACCCCCGCCAGTACGACGAGCTGTCCGCCGAATGGTGGCGGCCCGACGGCACCTTCGCGATGCTGCACTGGCTGGCCCGCGCCCGCGCCGGGCTGATCGGGGCGGCGCCGCGCCCGGGGGCGCTCCTGGTCGACGTCGGCTGCGGCGGCGGACTGCTCGCGCCGCACCTCTCCGGTTTCACCCACCTCGGCGTCGATCTCGGCGCGACGGGCCTGCGGCTCGCCGCCGCGCACGGCGTCGTGCCGGTCCGGGGAGACGCCGCCCGGCTGCCGCTGCGCGACGAATGCGCCGACGTCGTCGCCGCCGGGGAGATCCTGGAGCACGTCCCCGACTGGCGCGCGGCCGTCGCCGAATCCTGCCGGGTACTGCGCCCGGGCGGACTGTTCGTCGCCGACACCCTCGCCGACACGTGGATCTCGCGCACCCTGACCGTCCACATCGCAGAACGCGTCCCGGGCGCGGCCCCGAAGGGGATGCACGACCCCGCGCTCTACGTCCCGCCGCGCGCGCTCGCCGCCGAGTGCGCCCGCCACGGTGTCCGGGTCTCCCTACGTGGGCTTCGTCCCCGATTCGGTCCCCTCGTTCGCTGGCTGACGCGATCTAGACGCCGTACCGTCACAAGGGACGGCGACGCGGAAGTGATGGTGCCCATGAGATCGGTCTCGGTGCTCTACCAGGCTTGGGGGCGCAAGAGTGGTTGACGTGCGACGCATACGCGCCGGCATGGCCGAACGGGCCGGAGCCCACGACGCCGACGGTTCCTTCCCCGCCGAGGACTTCGCGCAGCTGCGGGCGGCCGGACTGCTCGGCTTCATGGTCCCCGAACGCCTCGGCGGCATGGGCAAGAGCTTCGCCGACTACGCCGAACTGGCCTACGAACTCGGCCGCGGCAACGGCGCCACCGCACTGATCCTCAACATGCACGCCTCCATCACGGGCGTACTCGCGCTGACCCCCGACGAGGTCGCCGAGGAGCTCGGCGCGCCCGAGGAGTACTTCGACCGCCGCGACGAGATCCTCCGCGCGGCCGCGAAGGGCAGCCTGTACGCGGTCGCGATGAGCGAGCGCGGGACGGGCGCGCGCCTGTCGGCGATGTCGACGAGCTACACCGCCGAGCCCGGCGGTTTCCACGTCAAGGGCTCGAAGTCCTTCTGCTCGGGTTCGGCCGCGGCCGACGGTTTCCTCGTCGCCGCCCGCCGCGCCGGCGAGCGTGAGGCGGTCGTCTCCCAGTTCCTCGTCCCCCGGGGTGAGGGCGTGACGGTCCGGGAGACCTGGGACTCGATGGGCATGCGCGCCACCGGCTCGCACGACGTCGACTTCGACGTGTTCGTCCCGGCCGACGCGCTGCTCGGCGGCGTCGAGGGCCTGGCGCTGCTGGCCACCGAACTCGCCCCGCAGTGGATGGTCGCCTCCTACGCGGCCGTCTACGTCGGCGTGGCCCGCGCGGCCGTGGACGCCGCCGTCGCGCACGCCACCGAACGGAACCTGCGCAACCTGCCCAATGTCCGCTCCCGCATCGGCCGCGCCGACGCCGCCGTGGCGGCCGCCTACGCGACCGTGCTGGAGGCGGCCCGCCGGGTCGACGCCGGTGACCCCGAGGCCCCGCAGTGGGTGTGGCGCGCCAAGCTCGTCGCCGGGGACACCGCCGCCCAGGTCGCCGCCTCGATGCTGGAGGCCGCCGGCGCGTCGGCGACCCGCCGGGGCAGTCCCGCCGAACGCCTCTTCCGCGACGCCCGCTGCGGTGCCATCCAGCCGGCCACCTCCGACGTGTGCGCCGACTGGCTCGGCGTGGCCGCGCTCGGCGGCGACCCCTACCGCGACGGGACGGGCCCGCGATGGTGAGCCGCGCGGTCATCACGGGCATGGGGATCGCGACCCCGCCGGTGTACCGGCAGGACGAGATCTGGGAGGAGTACTTCAAGGGCCACAGCGGCGACTCCGACCGGGCCGCGCGCATCTTCGCCAACGCCGGCGTCGAGACCCGCCACAGCGTCGTCGACCCCCGCGTCGAGGACGTCTCGACCTGGTCGACGGCCCAGCGCATGCAGCGCTACGAGATCGAGGCCTTCCCCCTGGCCGAGGAGGCCCTCGCCAAGGCCCTCGTCTCCGCCGACATCGACGCCGCCGAACTCGGCCTGCTCGCCGTGGTGTCGTGCACCGGCTACGCCACCCCCGGCCTCGACATCCGCCTCGCGGCGTCCCTGGGCGCGTCCTCCGACCTGCAGCGCCTCGTCGTCGGGCACATGGGCTGTTACGCCGCCATCCCCGGTCTGGCGGCCGTCGCCGACTATGTCCGCCTGCACCGCCGGCCGGCCGCGCTGCTGTGCGTGGAGCTGACGTCGCTGCACCTCCAGCCCTCGGCGGCGCTCGGTGTCTTCAACAACGAGCAGGCCGTCGCCCATTCGCTGTTCAGCGACGCCGCCGCGGCGGTCGTCGTCGTCCCCGACGCGCCCGTCGGCATGGAGATCGGCAAGATCGCCAGCCGCACCGACACCGCCCACACCGCCGACATGACCTGGCATGTCACCGACCACGGCTTCCGCATGGGCCTGTCCCCGCGCGTGCCGCTCGTCCTCGCCCGGCACGCCGCCGACACCGTCAACGGACTCCTCGCACCCACCCTGACCACGGCCGACGTCGACGCGTACGCCGTACATCCCGGTGGCCCGCGTATCCTTGACGTCGTGGGCAAGGCTCTGGCCCTGCCCGAATCCGCGCTGACCGCCTCCCGCGAGATCCTGCGGGAACACGGCAACTGTTCCTCGGCGACGATCCTGATGGTCGCCGACCGCCTTCGCGCGAACAATCCCGAAGGCGGGAACACGGTCGCGATGGCATTCGGTCCGGGCCTGACTTTGTACACCGCGCACTTGAGCGGAACGTAGCCCCGTACCGCATATCGGTCACCTGGGCACCGATACGGACAGTGGCGGTCACTGGGCGTTCTAAAGCGGCAGCACGGCGTGCGAGAATTCGCTCACATAGCGCTTGAGCTGCGAAAACGCGTCTCGCTGAGCTCGATAAAGATGGCCACCCCGTGTTACCCTTGACACAGCGAAAGGGGTTCCGATCCTATGGGTTTCAGTGTCGGCGAGACCGTTGTCTACCCCCACCACGGGGCCGCACTCATCGAAGCGATCGAAAAGCGCACCATCAGGGGCGAAGAGCAGGAGTACCTTGTCCTGCGCGTCGAGCAAGGTGACCTGACGGTGCGAGTTCCGTCCAAGTCGCTGGAAATCGTCGGGGTCCGCGAGGTCGTGGGCGCCGAAGGCCTGGGCAAGGTCTTCGACGTTCTGCGCGCTCCGCACACCGAGGAACCAACGAACTGGTCGCGCAGGTACAAGGCAAACCTCGAAAAGCTGGCCTCGGGCAACCCGCTCAAGGTCGCCGAGGTGGTCCGTGACCTGTGGCGTCGCGAGCGTGAGCGCGGGCTGTCGGCGGGCGAGAAGCGAATGCTCGCCAAGGCGCGCGACATCCTGGTCGGCGAGGTGGCACTCGCCGAGAGCAGCACCAAGGATGATGCCGAGGTCCTCCTCGACAAGGTGCTGTCCGGCAACTAGCTGTTCCGGACGGCTGCGAAAGTTCGATCTCATTACGGTGAAGGGCAAGGTCCGGCGGATGACGGGCCTGGCCCTTCACCGTTTTCGTGGTCACACCGGTCCCGGCCCTTTCGGGGGCTCCGGGTTCACCCGAGGGCCGTGGGTTTCCCCTCACCGGCTGGACGGTTTCCTCGCCGGCCGGCTCACGACGACAGGTCGACCACGTCGACGTGGTTGGGCGCGAACGCGCTGAGCTGCGCGAGTTGCGCCGAGGGCGTGTCGGCGAAGTCGCGCATCCGCACGGCGACGTCGAAGTCGCCGACGAGGCCGCCCGTGACGTGCATGGCCTCGCGGAAGACGATGCGGTCGGCGTAGCCGGGCCGGTCGCCGAGGCGGCCCTGGTGCCCGTCGCAGGCGATGAGCAGGTAGGTCCGCGTGTGCCTGCGCTCCTGGACGGTGTACCCGGCGAGCTGCTCGATGTGCACCCACGGCAGGACCATCGTGCGCAGCGCGCCCGGGCGAACGATCAGGCCGAAGTGGTTGACCTCCAGCCGCGGCAGCCGCACGAGGCGGTACACGTAGGGGACGACGCCCAGGGCGAGCGCGACGGCCGCGAAGACCGTCAGGTGCGACAGGGGGTTGGAGGCGCCGTTGTCGAGGACGACGGGTTCGTCGCCGAAGACCAGCGAGGTGACGACGAGGACGATTCCGGCGACGAAGAGGTAGCCGAGGAGTTTGGCCACGTGGCGCGCCGGGAAACGGCGGCGCAGACGTACCCGGCTGCTCTCCCCGCGTCCGCGCGCCCGCGTCATCCGCGCCTCCTCACCGGACCACGAGAGTACGAGACGGCGGCACGGAGTTCCCGCTCCCTCCGCCACGTATCGTCCCGCGCGGCTGAATCGTTATCCGACCGGTGGGGTCGCGCCAAGATCCATAACACCGCAGGCGAAGCCCGTGCCGTTCAAGAGCCGGTGAACAGCCACAAGTCGACGTGAAGCCGTGCGATCCGGGCGAGCGGGCGGCGCAGACGATGCGGCCCCCGGCCCCGCCTTACGTAGACTGGGGGCGTTTACGCAGGAGTGGAGGCTTTCCAGTGCCCATTGACCGAGACGACCCGTTGCGCGCGACCCTGGCCCTGATGGCGCCGGGGACCGTGCTGCGCGACGGGTTGGAGCGGATCCTGCGCGGCAACACCGGCGGACTGATCGTGCTCGGGTACGACCGGACCGTCGAGTCGATGTGCACCGGGGGTTTCCCGCTCGACGTGGAGTTCTCCGCCACGAGGCTGCGCGAGTTGTGCAAGATGGACGGCGCGGTCGTGCTGACCAACGACGGCACGCGCATCATCCGCGCGGCCGTGCACCTCATGCCCGACTCCTCCATTCCCAGTGAGGAGTCGGGGACGCGCCACCGGACCGCCGAGCGGGTCGCCAAGCAGACGGGCTACCCGGTGATCTCGGTGAGCCAGTCGATGCGGATCATCGGCCTGTACGTCAACGGCCGCCGGCACGTGCTCGACGACTCGGCGGCGATCCTGTCGCGCGCCAACCAGGCCCTGGCGACGCTGGAGCGGTACAAGCAGCGCTTCGACGAGGTGTCGGGGACGCTGTCGGCGCTGGAGATCGAGGATCTGGTGACCGTCCGCGACGCGATGACGGTGATACAGCGTCTGGAGATGGTGCGGCGGATCTCCGACGAGATCGAGGGCTACGTCATCGAGCTCGGGACCGACGGGCGGCTGCTCGCCCTTCAGCTGGACGAGCTGCTCGCCGGCGTCGACGAGGAGCGGACGCTCGTCATCAGGGATTACCTGCCCGGCGGGTTCGACCGCAAGAACCTCGCGATCGGCCTGGAGGCGCTCGACGGGATCTCGCCCGCCGAACTGCTCGACCTGGGCGCGGTCACGCGGGCGCTGGGATACCCGACGTCGGCGGAGTCGTACGACACGGCCGTGTCGCCACGCGGGTTCAGGCTCCTGGGCAAGGTGCCGAGGCTGCCGGGGGCGGTCGTCGACCGGATCGTGGAGCACTTCGGCGGCCTGCAGGCGCTGCTGTCGGCGACGGTCGAGGACTTGCAGGCCGTCGACGGCGTGGGCGACACGCGGGCCAGGTCGGTGCGCGAGGGGCTGTCGCGGCTGGCGGAGTCGTCGATCCTGGAGCGCTACGTCTAGACGCCACGGACGGGGGATGTGTTGAGGAGTCACCCCGGGTGTGGGATGACTCCTTGACATGGGGATCTGGTGACCGTCAACACACCCCACCTGTCACAAAACCGGGCGGATCCACGCGATGACCTTGTGCGTCACACCTGCGGATGCCTCGTTTTCCATTGTGGACAGTACGGGTTCGAAGATCGGGACTTGACAGCGGGTCGGCAATATGCATCTGCACTTTGAAGATCCATGCACAGTGAAGATTTTCGATCTTGTGGGGTGGAGCGCGCGTGGATCCCGCGAGCGAGAGGCGGAGGCGCCGGGCCGCGCCGTGGCTGGCGGGCCGGGCGTTGTGCGACTGCGGTTCTAGGCTTAACGAATGGCCATCAAAGGGGATGCGGCCCGCGCGGGCCGATGGCGACCCACCCGGCCAAGAAGAACCTCACCCCCCTGACCCTCACCACAGCGGCCTCAACACCGCCCTTCCCCCCGCCGCCCCCACGATCACCCGCAACGCCGCCTCGACCCCCTCCAGCCCCTCCCGCCCCACGAGCTCCACCCACCCCTCCTCGATGGCCCGCCACTCCGCCACGACCGCCGCGACGCATGCCCACCCACGTTCGGTCAGCGACACCAGTCGCGCCCGCCGGTCGGTCGGGTGCGGCATCCGCTGTACGTATCCCCGCGTCTCCAGCTCGGCCAGCAGCTGCGTCGCCCCCTGCTTGGTCACCCCCAGGTGTGCGGCGATCTCCACCGCCGTCGATCCGCGGGTGTGCGACAGCAGCTGGAACACGAAGCCGTGCGCCGGCCGTACGTCGGCGAAGCCCTGCTCGGCGAGCCGTTCGTGGACGGTGTCCATCACCGCGTGGAATGCCATGGCCATGAGGCCGGGAATGTCGCCGGAAGTCACGTGCTGCCCCTCACTTGCCAAAAGTAGTCAAGTAGCTGTACCTTATCGACTGCCGAACAAGACAAGCTACTTGACCACTATGGAGCCACCTTGTACCTCTCCCTCAACGACGCCCCCAGCCACCAGATCGGCCCGACCGTCGGCCGCAACCTCGCCACCCCCAGCCGCGGCGCCAAGGACGTCTCCGTCTGGACCCTGACCCTCCAGCCCGGCCCCGGCCTGCCCCACAAGCTGACCAGCGAGGAGACCTTCGTCCTCATCAGCGGCGAACTCACCGCGGAAACCGGCGGCGAGAAGTTCCTCATGTCCCCCGGCGACGCCTTCATCGCCCAGGCCGACACCCTGTTCAGCATCAGCAACACCGGCGACACCCCCGCCGTCGTCACCGCCTGCGCCCTCCCCGGCGTCCAGGCGATCCTCGCCGACGGCACACTGCTCCCGCCCCCGTGGGCGCAGTAGCGACACCGGCCCCGGCTCACCGAGTCGGGGCCTTCGCGCCGCCAGGTGAGAAGATGTCCCCGTGACGACGACCCCCCTCGCCCCCCGCCCCCGCCGCTGGTGGCTGGACGTCCTGGTCCTCGCCTTCGTCGTCGGCCTCACCTACGCGCTCACCCGCGTCACCGCCGCCGTCCACGTCGACATCGCCGTCCGCGACTTCGCCGACGCCCACCGCCCCCAGTGGGCGTACTACGTCGCCCGCGTCGTGAACTTCGTCGGCCAGGGCACGCCCCTGGCCGTCATCACGCTCATCGCCGCCGCGCTCCTGGCGCGCAAGTGGCGCAGCATCCGCCCGCTCCTCGTCTTCGTCGTCACCTACTTCGCCGTCGGCTTCGTCATCGGCCCGCTGAAGCTCTGGACCGACCGCGTCGCGCCCCACTACGGCCCGAACGACGGCTTCGGCCCGCCCTACCCCGACGCGCACGGCGCCCTGCTCTTCACCAACCCCGCGGGCGAGTCCTACCCCTCGGGCCACGCCGTGAACACGATCATCTGGTACGCCCTGCTCGTCGCCTTCCTCACACCGCTCTTCCCGGCCCTGGGCAGATACCGCACCCTCATCCGCCTCGCCCCACCGATCCTGGTCACCTGGTCGATGTCCTACCTCGCCTTCCACTGGTTCAGCGAGGCCCTCGCCGGCATGGCCCTCGGCATCGTCATCGAGCGCGTGATCTTCCGCGTCCCGTGGGAGAAACTCCCGCTCCCGGCCTTCCTGCGCCGTTTCGAAACCTCCGCGCAACAACCCGGAGCCACACTGTCCCGGTGATCGACTGGGACCCCGACGACTTCCGCCGCGCCGGCCACGCGCTCGTAGACCTGCTCGCCGACCGGCTCAAGACCCTCCCCGACGGCCCCGTGTGGCAGCCCGTGCCCGACGCCGAACGCGCGGCCCTGCGCACCGACGCCCTCCGCGACACACCAACCGGGCCCGACGCCCTCCTCGACGAGTTCACCGCCCGCGTCATGCCCCACCCCATGGGCAACGGCCACCCCGCCTTCTTCGGCTGGGTCAACTCCTCGCCCCACCCCGCCGGCGTCCTCGGCGAGTTCGCCGCCGCCGCGATGGGCCCGAGCACCGCCGGCGGCGACCAGTCGGGTGTGCACCTGGAGTACGGCGTCGTCGGCCAGCTCGCCGACCTCGTCGGCTACCCCGCGGGCGCGGGCCTCCTCGTCAGCGGCGGCTCGACGGCCTCACTGACCGCCCTGGCCGCCGCGCGCCACGCCGCCGCCCTCGCCGACGGCTGGGACGACCGCACCGAAGGCCTGTCGGACCGTCCGCGTCTCGTCGTCTACGCGTCGGGCGAGACGCACTCCTGCGTACGCAAGTCGGCCGAACTGCTCGGCCTCGGCGGCGTGCGCGTCGTCCCCGGCGAAGGCCGCTTCGACCCGGCCGCGCTGCGCGCGGCCGTCGCCGCCGACCGGGCCGCGGGCCTGCGCCCCTTCGCGGTCGCCGCGAGCGCGGGGACGGTCAACACCGGCCTCGTCGACCCCTTGACCGAACTCGCCGACGTGTGCGCCGAGGAGGGCCTGTGGCTGCACGTCGACGGCGCCTATGGCGCCTTCGGGCGGCTCGACCCGGAGCTCGCCGACGCCTATGCGGGCCTGGAGCGGGCGGATTCGCTCGCGCTCGACCCGCACAAGTGGCCGGGCGTGCCGGTGGGCTGCGGTGCGGTGCTGGTCCGCGATCCGGAGATCCTGCGCGCGACGTTCAGCGCGGTGGCGCCCTACCTGCGCAACGAGCCCGGTGAGGGCTTCGGCGGCGGGACGTGGCTGGCGGAACTGGGCTTCGAGCAGAGCCGCCCGTTCCGGGCGCTCCCGGCGTGGATGACCCTGCGCGCGATGGGCCGCGACGGCCTGACGGAGCTGGTCGTGCGGCACCGGCGGCAGGCGCGGGAGCTGGCGGCGTCGCTGTCGGAACTGCCCGATTTCACCGTCGCCGCCGAACCCGGTCTGTCGGTGGTGTGTTTCCGCCATGAGCCTGCGGGTATCCCTCCCCGAGAGGTAGACGAACTGAACCGGCTGCTGCCGGCCCGGCTCCAGACCCTTGGGACGGTGTTCCTGACCGGAACCGAACTCGACGGACGCCCCGTCCTGAGGGTCTGCGTACTCCACCGCGATACCGGACCCGCGCACCTCGCGCGGATCCCGGGGGCCGTGCGGGAGGCCGCGGCGACACTGCGGAGGGAATGACATGACGGTCACGACCGAGGACGAGGGGACCGCGGGGCGGCCGCTGGTGGATCCCCGGCAACGCGGCGGCGCGAGGGGCACCGTGCGAGTCGTGGTCGCCGACATCGGCGGTGTGCTGTGCCGCTTCGACCCCGAGCCGCGCCTCGCGGCCCTCGCCGAGCGCACCGGGCTGCCCGAGAGCGAACTGCACGAACGGATCTTCGAGTCCGGGTTCGAAGCCGACTGCGAGGCGGGCCGCTACAACGCCGAGGAGGCGTGCGGCTGGCTGCGCGCGAACGTCGGCCTGGAAGGCGATCCCGCCGAGATAAGCGCACTGTGGACGTCGGCCTTCACCACCGACCCCGAGGTCGTGTCGGCGTTGACGTCGACGGGTCTGCCGCTGGCGGTCTTCTCCAACAACGGACCCCTGTTCGCCGACTACTTCGACGCGACCTTCCCCGAGATCGCGCGGCTCTTCCCACGCCGCTTCTTCGCCTGCCACCTCGGTGTCCGCAAGCCAGACACGGCCGCCTTCGAGGCCGTGGAAGCCGCGCTGGGCAAGGAGGACGAGGCCTCGGCCGACGAGATCTTCTTCGTCGACGACAATCCCGACAACACCAGGGCCGCACGCTTCCTCGGCTGGCGTACGCACACCTTCACGACCGTCGACGGCCTCGGCGAGGCGCTCAGGCTGTGGTGACCCCGGAGGGCTCCGCCCGGCGGCGCCGGGCGGTCAGTCTCCCTTGGGTCACGGCGATCGCGGCCAGGACCAGCACCGCTCCGGCAGGCTGGTTCCAGGTGATGTGCTCGTCGAGGATGAGCACGCCGGAGGCGACCGCGAAGACCGGGAGCAGGTAGGTCACCGTCGACATCGTGGTGACACCGACGATCCGCATGGTCCGGTACATCAGCACATAGGCGAGTCCGGTGCCGAGGGCACCGAGGACGAGCACCGAAGCCCACGCCTTGGCGGGCGCGCCGAACACGACCGGCGCCATCCCCATGACCGGCGCGACGACCGCCAGCTGAAGCGTGCTCGCGGTCAGCTGCCCGAAGGCCAGGGACGTCCCGCTCTCCGGCCGCCCCGACAGGAACCGTCGCATGTAGACGCCGCCGAGCCCGTAGCAGGCCGCCGCGCCGAAACACGCGAGGCTGCCACCGAAGGCGCTGCCGTCCATCGGCCGCCACACGCCCAGAACCAGCATCACGCCGAGGAAGCCGAGCACGAGACCGCCGATGCGGGCGAGCGTCGGCCGCTCCTCCTTGAGCAGCGCGATCGTGAAGAGCAGGGTGCACAGCGGCGTCGTCGCGTTCCAGATCGCCGCCTCGACCGAGGAGACGTGCAGCTCGCCGTAACCGAACAGTACGAAGGGGATCGTCGTCATGACCGTCGAGGCGATGAACAGGTGCATCCAGAGCCTCCGGTCGCGCGGCACGCGGTCCTTGGTGACCACGAGGACGGCCAGGAGGGTCAGCGCCCCGACGAGGATGCGCGTGAACGCCAGCTGGACCGGATGGAGGTCGGCGACGGCGATCTTGATGAACAGGAAGCTGTTGCCCCACACGAGTGCGAGGACGGCGAACCCGGGCAGCCAGGTCCGTAGCGGGGGCGTGGTCACGGGGGCTCCTGACAGGGCAAGGGCGAGATCCGCGCGGAGCCTACGCCCGCGTGATCGCCGGGGCCAGGCCAATCCCGGCCGATCTGGACCGGCGTCAGGGCGGCGTGGAGATCAGCTCGGGCCGCGTCAAGCCCGCGTCAAGGCCCTGGTCAGCGCCCCGGATCGGCCGCAGACTCGGGATATGGCAGTTCATCAGGCACCCCGGTACAGCCGCTACTCCGTCCTGCGTGAGGCGCGCTCGGGCTCGAAGAGCGACCGCGCGCTGGCCTACACGGTGATCGCAGCTCGCGCGGTGCTGCTAGGTGGGCTGCTGGCGCTGGTCGTGTTCGCGCTGGACTAGCCGGCGTCGAGCACCGCCATCGCCGCGTTGTGTCCGGGCACGCCCGACACGCCACCGCCTCGCCGCGCACCGGCGCCGCACAGGAAGACGTTGGGGTGCGCGGTCTCCACGCCCCACCGGCCCAGTTCCTCGTCGTTCTCGGCGAAAGGCCAGCTCAGCGGCCGGTGGAAGATGTTGCCGCCGGGCAGCCGCAGCTCCCGTTCCAGGTCCACTGTGGAGTGCGCCTCGACGCAGGCGGTGCCGTCGGGCGCCTCGTGGAGGCAGTCCTCGATCGGTTCGGCCAACACGGAGTTCAGCGAGCGCAGGGTCGCGGCCAGCGCGGCCTCCTTGGCCGACTCGCCTCCGGCGGCGAAGATCCGGTGCGGCATGTGCAGACCGAACAGGGTGAGGGTGTGCGCGCCCGACTCGCGTAGCTCCGGTCCGAGGATGCTCGGATCGGACAGGGAGTGGCAGTAGATCTCGCACGGCGGCAGTGCGGGGATCCGCCCGTCGGCGGCCTCGCGGTAGGCGGTGGCGAGCTGCGCGTAGGTCTCGTTGACGTGGAAGGTCCCGGCGAAGGCGTCTTCGGGCCGGACCGCGGAGTCGCGCAGCCTGGGCAGTCGGCGCAGGAGCATGTTGACCTTCAGCTGGGCACCGGCGCCGTCCGAAGTGGACGGTGGGGTGCCGAGCAGCCGGGCCAGTTCGGCCGGCGCGGCGTTGACGAGCACCTTCCCGGCGTCCACCGTGTACTCGGCACCGCCGGAGACGAAGCGCACCAGGGCATGCGAGCCGTCGGTCTCGATGGCGGTGACCTCGGCGCCGTCGAGGATCTCGGCGCCGAACTCGCGGGCGCGGTCGGCGAGCTGCCCGGTCACGGCGCCCATGCCGCCGACGGGCACGTCCCAGGCGCCGGTACCTCGGCCGATGACGTGGTAGAGGAAGCAGCGGTTCTGGTCCAGCCCCGGCGAGTCGGCCTCGGCGAAGGTGCCGATGAGGCCGTCGGTGAGGACGACGCCGCGCACGAGGTCGTCGGCGATGTGGGCCTCGATCGCCTCCGACAGCGGCCGTTCGAAGACGGCGTCCCAGGCGGCGTCGTCGTCGACGATCTCGCGCAGTCCGGCGCGGCCGCGCAGCGGTTCGGTGAGGGTCGGGAAGACCGTCCGCGCGAGCGTGGAGGCCTTGTCGTAGAAGGCTTCCCAGCCTTTGAAGGCATCCGGGTCGCCGGTCACGCGGGCCATGTTCGCCGCCGTCGCGGCGGGATCGCCGGTGTCGACGAGCAGGCCGAGGTCGCCGCCCGGAACCGGTGTGTAGGACGAGATCCGGCGGCGGTGGAGGCGCAGGTCGATGCCGAGGTCGGCGGCGATCGCGTCGGGGAAGAGGCTGACGAGATAGGAGTACTTCGACAGCCGCGCGTCGACCCCCGCGAAGACGCGGGCCGACACCGCCGCGCCGCCGGTCGCCGCACGGCGCTCCAGCACCGCGACACTGCGGCCGGCACGGGCCAGGTAGGCGGCGGCGACGAGGCCGTTGTGGCCGCCGCCGACGATGATCGCGTCGAAGCGCGGGGAGCTCAACGGCGTCGAGGTCATGGCGACACCCTAGGCGAGAAACGGCTCTTTCGGACCGGTACAAAATGTGGGAGCGCTCCCATCGTGAGCGGCGACAACACTCCGCACAGGAAGGACACCCAGCGGATCCGGATGGAAACCACCTGTTGACATCCGCGAAACCTCTGCCACACTGATCGGTGGGAGCGCTCCCACATAGCCCGCACCGTGGGCCGCACCGGCCCGACCCTAAGGAACCGGCATGTTAAGAAAGCTCTTAGCGCACCGTCCATTTCGCCGCCTCCTCCCACGCACCGCCCTTGCCGCGGCCGCGCTCACCGGCTTCGCCAGCGCACTCGTGGTCGCCGCTCCGGCACAGGCGGCCGTCGTCTGCTCGGTCACCTACAGCGTCAACGACTGGGGCTCCGGCTTCACCGCCTCGGTCGGCATCACCAACACCGGCGACACCGCCAACGGCTGGACCCTCGGCTTCCGCTTCGCCGGCAACCAGACCATCACCAACGGCTGGAACGCGAACTGGTCGCAGTCGGGTCAGGCGGTCACCGCGACCAACCTCGACTGGAACCGCACCCTCGGCAGCGCCTCGATCGGCTTCAACGCCAACTACTCCGGCGTGAACAACGCGCCCACCGCGTTCACCGTCAACGGCGTCGCCTGCAACGGCGGTCCCGGCGGCGGCAACAACGCGCCGACGGTGAGCCTCACGCCGCCGCCGTCGAGCACCTACCAGGCTCCGGCGACGATTCCCCTGGCCGCCAGCGCCGCGGACTCCGACGGCACGGTCTCCGCGGTGGAGTTCCGGTCCAACGGGACGCTCCTGGCCACCGACACCAGCGCGCCCTACTCCTACAGCTGGACCAACGTTCCCGCGGGCGGTTACTCGCTGACCGCGGTGGCGGTCGACGACGACGGTGCCCGCACCACGTCGACGGCCGTCTCCGTGACGGTGCAGGGCGTCGGCGGCCCCGGCCGGGTCGACAACCCGTACCTCGGCGCGAAGGTCTACGTGAACCCGGAGTGGTCGGCCAAGGCGGCCGCCGAGCCCAACGGCTCGAAGATCGCCAACCAGCCGACCGGCGTGTGGCTCGACCGCATCGCGGCCATCCAGGGCACCGACCGCGGCTTCGGCCTCGCCGAGCACCTCGACGCCGCCATCGCCCAGAACGCGCAGCTGGTCCAGCTGGTCATCTACAACCTGCCCGGCCGCGACTGCGCCGCCCTCGCCTCCAACGGCGAGCTCGGCCCGACAGAGCTGCCCAGGTACAAGAGCGAGTACATCGACCCGATCGCGGCGATCCTGGCCCGTCCGGCGTACGCGAACCTGCGGATCGTGACCGTCATCGAGATCGACTCGCTGCCGAACCTGATCACCAACGTCTCCGGCCGCCCGACGATGACGCCCGAGTGCGACGTCATGAAGGCCAACGGCAACTACGTCAACGGTGTCGGTTACGCGCTGGCCAAGCTCGGCGCGGTCCCGAACGTCTACAACTACATCGACGCCGGCCACCACGGCTGGATCGGCTGGGACGACAACTTCGCGCCGACGGCGAACCTCATGTACACCGCCGCCAACGCCTCGGGCTCCACGGCCGCCAACGTGCACGGCTTCATCGCCAACACCGCCAACTACGGCGTGCTGAAGGAGCAGTACTACACGATCAACGACTCCGTCGGCGGTGCCTCGGTGCGCACGTCGAAGTGGATCGACTGGAACCGCTATGTCGACGAACTGACCTTCGCGCAGGCCTTCCGGCAGCAGCTGGTGACCTCGGGCTTCAACAGCAACATCGGGATGCTCATCGACACCGGCCGTAACGGCTGGGGCGGCGCGCAGCGCCCGACCGGGCCCGGCCCGCAGACCAATGTGGACACCTACGTCAACGGCGGCCGCTTCGACCGCCGGATCCACCTGGGCAACTGGTGCAACCAGAGCAACGCCGGCATCGGCGAGCGTCCCACGGCGGCTCCCGCCGCCGGCATCGACGCCTACGTGTGGATCAAGCCGCCGGGCGAGTCCGACGGCTCCAGCGAGGCGATCCCGAACGACGAGGGCAAGGGCTTCGACCGGATGTGCGACCCGACCTACACGGGCAACCCGAGGAACGGCAACAACATGTCCGGGGCCCTGGGCGGCGCACCGCTGTCCGGGCACTGGTTCTCGGCGCAGTTCCGGCAGCTGCTGGCGAACGCCTACCCGCCATTGCCCTGACCAGATAACGCCGGCCGGTGACAACACCGGCGGCGAGTGAACACAGAGACGGCCGCCGGACCGGGGCGGCCGTCTCGGTTTTGGTTGGCTCGCTTCGCTCGCGATGCGGCTCGCCCGTTGGGCGGGGTCGGCGGCCACTTCTCGTCGGTGAAGAACGAGCATCGCTCGCCGCTGTCGATGCCGACACAGCGCGTCACTCACATGTTCGGCCGAGGCGAAGCCTCCGAACCGTCGAGGTGTTCCCCTCGCCCGACGGGCATCATGACCAAGCCCTGCCCTACCGCCCCTTGCCAGAAGCGAGACTCCGTGCCCACTTCCCCGTCGTCGGCTCCGTCCTCCCCCGGGCGGCGCGTCACGACCGTCCTCTTCGCCGTGCTGCTGGCCATCGTCCTCGTCGCCGGGGTCGGGTTCGCGTTCGCGACCGCGCCCACGCCCCAAAGCGCCTCTCTTCAGCCCCCGCTCAAGCCGCGGATCGCCCCCGACGCGATCGTGCTCGCCGAGGACTTCTTCCCCGACGAGGTCGAGGTCCGCACGCTCGGCGCCGATCCCGAAGCGATGCTCGAACGCGACGCCGACTACGACCACGACGACTGCTCCGACGTAGGCGGCGCCACCGCGGAGAAGCTCGTCGACGGGTGCCGGTACTGGATGGAGGTCGGCTACCTCGACGACGACTGGTTCGTCACCGCCTACATGTTCGCCTACGAGGAACCCGCACGGGCCAAAGAGATCGACGAGGCCTTCCAGTCCTCCGACATCGACTGGCTCGACCTCGACATGTCGAAGGCCACCAGGCAAGACGGCTGGCACTGGTGGGACACGACCCACGTCGGCCAGTTCGCCCTGCTCATCTGCGCCGGACCGAGCATTCCCGCGTTCAGCGAAGAGGAACTCCCCGACGAAACCCAATGGGTCATGCGGTCCTTCAAGTCCTGGGCCCTGAACGAACTCGTCGTCCGAACCTGACGCCCTCATCCCCGAAACTCCCCCGCGCGTCACACCCACCTGTCACGATCGGCCCATGACCGACGCACCAGCACCGGAGAAGCTGCGCGCCTGGTGGGCACATCGCCAGGGCCTCCTGACCTCCACTCCCGCCGCGCCCGCCGACGTCCTGATCACCGGCGGCTGGTCCCGCTCGGTCGGCGGTGCCAACCCCTACGTCACCCTCTTCGCCCGGGCCGGCACAACCCGCGAAGCCGCCGACCAGGCCGTCGCCGACCTCTCCGTCTACGAGTTGCCCTCGGCCCGGGGCTGCACGTACGTCCTCCCCGCCGCCGACTACGGCCTCGGCCTCACTCTGGCCCGCCCGGCCGCGCGGACGGCCGTCAAGGTCCTCACCCGCCTGGGCGTGCCCGACGGCGAGGTCGAGAAGCTCGGCGGCCAGGTTCTCGACGTCTTCGAGGGCGATGAGGCCCTCACCCCCGCCGAGCTGCGCGACCGTCTCGGCGACAAGGTCCGCAACCTCGGCGAGGAAGGCCGCAAGAAGGGCGCGGCGACGACGTTGCCCGCCACCCTCGGCGTGCTCCAGGCCGCCGGTGAGATCCGTCGCGTCCCGGTCAACGGGCGCCTCGACCAGCAGCGCTTCGCCTACACCCGCTGGAACGCCACCGGCACCGTCGCCGACGCGCCGGCCGAGCTGGCCCGCCGCTACTTCTACTGGACGGGCGGCGCCTCGGTCGCGCACTTCCAGTGGTTCTCCGGGTTCGGTGTCCGCGACGCCAAGGCCGCACTGTCCGAAGTGGACCTCGTGGGGATTCCCGGCACCGACCTGCTGATGCACTCCGGAGACGTCGAGGAGTTCGACGAGTTCACCGCCCCCGACGAGCCCGCCTACGCGCTCGTCTGCTGGATCGACTCCCTGTTCCTGCTCCGCCGGGATCTGGCCTCGATCGCCGAACCGGGCGACCTCAAGCGGGCCGCCATCGGCCACACCCAGGGCGCGCTCTCCGACCTCGCCACCCAGGCCATTGTGGACAGAGGCCGCCTGGTCGGGCTGTGGGAGTACGACCCGGGCGCCGAGGAGATCGTCTGGGTCTCCTTCACCCGCCCCGACGACGCCCTCCGCGCCGCCGTCGCCCGCACCCAGGACTACGTCCGCGACCAGCTCGGTGACCTGCGCGGATCGAGCATGGACACCGCCAAGGCGCGCAAACCACGCATCGAGGCGATCAAGGCACTGAAACTCTGATCACCGGGCCGTCGGCTCCCCTCGGCAAGGGTTTCTTTTCCCAGAGATCCGGATAAGGTGCCCGCATGACGGCACGCATCGAGACAGTCGAATCGACCGATTTGTTCGTCGGCACCCGATCGCAGCCCTTGCAGGTGATCCGGGTGACCGTCGCGCGCGACGGCGGCGCACACGCCCTGACCATCACCGGGCGCGGGATCAGCGGCGGCGCCGAGGTACCGCCGGGCACCGGCGAGACGGTCGTGGAAGTCGGCTGCGTCTTCGACACCGACGCGCCCGACAACGATGTCTCGGTGACCCTCGCCGACGCCGACGGCACCGAGCTCGCGCGCACCGAAACGGTCGTCGCGCGCCACGAACCCGGCTGGACGATGCACCTCGTCTCCCACTTCCACTACGACCCGGTGTGGTGGAACACCCAGGCCGCCTACACCAGCCCCTGGGAGTTCCTGGCCGGCGACGGCTCGACCCGGCCGCTGTGGGCGAACAACGGCTTCGCCCTCGTCGAGGCGCACATGGACCTGGCCCTGCGCGACCCGCTCTACAAGTTCGTCCTCGCCGAGATCGACTACCTCAAGCCCTTCTTCGACACCCACCCCGAACGGCGCGCCGACCTGGCCCACCTGCTCGGCACCGGGCAGGCCGAACTCCTCGGCGGCACCTACAACGAGCCCAACACCAACCTGACCGGCCTGGAGACGACGATCCGCAACATCGTCTACGGCGTCGGCTACCAGCGCGGCATCCTCGACGGCGATCCCCGGACCGCCTGGCAGCTCGACGTCTTCGGCCACGACCCGCAGTTCCCCGGCCTGCTCGCCGCGGCCGGACTGACCGGCTCGGCCTGGGCGCGCGGCCCGTTCCACCAGTGGGGGCCGATGCTGAAGAACTACGACGACTCCCCCGGCGACGCCACGGTCATGCAGTTCGACAGCGAGTTCGAGTGGATCTCGCCCTCCGGCAAGGGCGTGCTGACGCACTACATGCCCAACCACTACGGCGCGGGCTGGCGGATGGACTCGGCGTCCACATTGGAGGACGCCGAGAAGCAGACCTACGAGCTGTACCAGGGCCTCAAGCCGGTCGCCGCGACCCGCAACATCCTGCTGCCCGTCGGCACCGACTACACCCCGCCCAACAAGTGGGTCACCGCCATCCAGCGCGACTGGAACGAGCGCTACGTCTGGCCTAACTTCGTGTGCGCGACCCCGCGCGACTTCCTCGACGCCGTGCGGGAAGAGCTCACCGAACGCGGTGCCTCGCCCTCACCGCAGTCGCGCGACATGAACCCGGTCTACACCGGCAAGGACGTCTCCTACATCGACACCAAGCAGGCCCAGCGGGCCGCCGAGGTCGCCGCGCTCGACGCCGAGCGCCTCGCCGTCTTCGCCGGGATCCTCGACGGGCACGGCTATCCGCACGCCGCCCTGGACAAGGTCTGGCGGCAGCTGGCCTACGGCGCCCACCACGACGCGATCACCGGCTCGGAGTCCGACCAGGTCTACATCGACCTGCTCACCGGCTGGCGCGAGGCCCACGACCTGGCCGCCGGCGCCCGCGACGCGGCACTGGACGCGCTGGCCGCCCAGATCTCGGCCGAGGGCGTCGTCGTCACCAACACCCTGTCCTTCAAGCGCGACGGGCTCGTCCGCGTCGCCCTGCCGGAGGGCACCGACACCGCCGGGGTCGTCGACGACGCCGGGAAACCCGTGGCGTCAACGATTTCCGGCGGCGAGGTGGTCTTCCGCGCCACCGACGTGCCGTCGCTGGGCTGGCGCACCTACCGCCTGACGCCGGGCGAGGGCGACGGCGGCTGGACCGCCGTCGAGGGCACGTCCATCGAGAACGAGCACTGGACGGTCGGCGCCGATCCCGGTCGCGGCGGCGGCCTGTCCACCGTGGTCGACAAGGTCGCCAAGCGGGAACTGTTGCGCGACAACGCACTCGGCAACGAACTGCGCGTCTACGAGGAGTACCCGACGCACCCGCAGTTCGGCGAGGGCCCGTGGCACCTGCTCCCGTCCGGGCCGGTGCGCAGCTCGGCGGAGTCGTCGGCCGAGGTCCGGCGTGAGGAGTCGGCGCTCGGTCAGCGGCTGGTGATCCGCGGTTCCGTGGGCGAGGTCGAGTACGAGCAGACCGTCACCCTCCTCAACGGCGCCGAGCGCATCGACTGCCGCACCAGGGTTCTGGACTTCACCGGCGCCGACCGGCTGCTGCGCGTCAAGTTCGCCGCCGACGTCCCCGGCGCCCTGCCGGTCTCGGAGGTCTCGGCCGGTGCCATCGGCCGCGGCTTCGCGCTGCCCGACGTCGACGTCGCCGAGGCCCCCTGGACCCTGGACAACCCGGCCAACAACTGGTTCGGCCTGTCCTCGACCGCCCGCGTCGTGCTCAGCGGTGCCGACGGAATCGCCGAACGCGCCGTCGGTGTCGCCGAGATCGTCACCGCCGAGGGCATCGACGTGCGCGACCTCGTCGTCGCCCTCGCCCGGATCGGCGTCACCGCGACGACGTCCCGCGCCGACGGCCCCCGCTACGGCTGGCTGCACATCGACTCCAACCTCCCCGACTTCCGCATCGTCGTCGGCGGCCCGGACGTCAACCCCGTCGCCGCCGAGATCCTCGACGGCGCCGGAGCCGAGGTCCGCGCGGCCTACACCGGTGCGCCCGTGTGGATCCCGGCCGACCGACCGCTCACCGAGGTGTGGCGCCCGAACGCCGACCTGCGCGACGTCCGCGCGCTGCCGGCGCTGATCGTCGACTCCCCGGAGGGGCTCGTCGACGTCGACCAGGCCCGGATCACCGCCTCCGTCCACGGATCGGTGCCCACGGAGGGCACGCTCGACGACTACACCGTCGCGCTGCTCACCTACGGGGTCCCCGGTTTCGCCGTCGACGCGACCGGCGCCCTGCACGCCTCGCTGCTGCGGTCGTGCACCGGCTGGCCCTCGGGCGTGTGGATCGACCCGCCGCGCCGGACCGCCCCCGACGGCACCGCCTTCCAGCTCCAGCACTGGACCCACGAGTTCGACTACGCGGTCGTCGCGGGCGCCGGTGACTGGCGCGAGAACCGTTTGCCCTCCAAGGGACTGGAGTTCTCGACGCCGTTGCACGCCCGGCACGCCGACGGATCGGGCACCCTCCCGGGCACCCACTCCCTGCTGTCGGTCACGCCCGAGCGGGACGTCCTGCTGACCACGCTGAAGTCGGCGGGCAACCCGATCGCCGAAGGCGCCACGCCCGTCGACGGTCCCGTCGCGCTGCGCCTGCACGACGCCACCGGCCTCGGATCCCGCGCCACGGTCGCCTTCGCCGGCCAGGACGTTCCACTGTGGACGGCCGACCTGCTGGAGCACCGGGGCGAGCGGGTCGAGGGCGGCCTCATCGAACTGTCCGGCGGTGAGATCGCGACCTTCGTCGCCGAACCGGCGCGCTCGGCCGAGGCGGGCCCGATCCTGGGCGCCGACGGTGAAGTGGCCGAACCGGTCTACGCCCGGTACTGGCTGCACAACCGCGGTCCGGCGCCGCTGGGGTACCAGCCGGTCGGGATCGCGATCTCGCCGAACCTGGTCACCGTCGAGCCCGGGCAGGACCTGGAACTGGAGGTCCGCGTGTCGAGCCAGCGCACCGACGCCGAGGTCGCCGGCCAGGTGCACGTGATCTCCCCTTGGCGCGACGACGATCTGGACCTCTACGACCTCCAGCCGCGCGGCCACGTCGTGCAGACCCTGTCGATGCAGGTCCCCGACGACCTCGCCGACGGCGTCTACTTCATCCAGGCCCGCACCCACGACGGACGCCACACGATCGAGGACACCCTCACCGTCGTGTGCGGCCCGTCCGACGTGCTCCCGGTCGGCGACCCCGACAAGGACTGGGGCGACTCGGCGAAGGGCACCGAGGCCGGCACCGGTCGCGCCACCGGCCTGATCGCCGGCCTGGCCACCGAGGCGCTGGTCCTGGAGGCCGGTGCGAGCGCGGCGGTCGTCGCGCGGCTGGAGAACGGCACCGAGACCGACATCTCGGCCGAGCTCCAGCTGGCCTCGCCGTGGGGGACCTGGGAGTTGTTCCCGGAGGCGATCAAGGGCGCGACGATCGAGGCGGGCTCCACGGTGGACGTCGAGTTCCCGGTGCGGGTGCCGCGTTCGACGCCGCCGGGTCACTACTGGGCGATGGTGAAGGTCATGTGGTTCGGGCGGGTGTCCTACCTGCCGACGCTGCGGGTCGAGGTCCGTTAGCCGCCCGTGACGGGGGCGCGAGCCGCCCCCGTCACGGCACGACGGCCACGCACGCCGTCACCAGTCCCCCGATCTGGAGTCCCAGGCCGATCTGCGGCCACATGCGCCACTCCAGCCACGCGCCGGTGATGCCGACGGCGGCGCCGAGCAGCGGACCGGCGATCGCCACGGACATGGCGAGCGAGAGGTGACCCCCGCCGCACCCGTCGGCGCCTTCACACAGGGCGCCCCCGAGCAGGACGAGGAAGAGGACGGGGAGGATCAGCAGCGGCGGGATCGCCATGACGATCGTCCAGACGACGGCGGTGGGATGGCGCTGGTGCTCGGCGGGCGTATCGCTGGGCATGCACTCACGGTACGAAGCTCACGCAACGTGATCTTCGTCGCGGAAATCGGTGATCCACCGGCGTTTCCGCGCCAGCTACGGTGTCCCCATGCCGCACGAGCACCATGACCACGATCACGACGTCCTCGGCTACATCGACGGCGCCCCGGTCCCCGTCGCGCTGCTCGACGAGCGCGTCACCCGGCTCCGCGAAGGCCCGCGCGCGGCGGCGCTGCCGACGCCGGGCACCTCGGAGGACCGGCAGCTGCGGCGCTGGGTCGCGCAGGTGATCCTCACCGAGCGCCTGTGCGCCGCCGACTTCGACGGCGACGACGTGGGCCTCGCCCGCCTCGACGCGCAGGCCGCGGTCGAGCTCGGCTCGATCAACGCGGCGGCCTTCGAGGGCCACCCGGCCGTGCGGGCCGCCTACGAGCGGGTCACCGGTGAGGTCGAGGGCCCCGAGGAGCAGGTCGAGGCCTTCCTGGCGGCGACGGCCCACCGGCCGGCGCCCCCGTCGGCCGACGACGCCCGCGAGCACGTCCGCGCGGCCGCACGGCGGCGGCACTTCGTCATCTGGCTGGACCGTCAGCGGGAGGCGCGAGTGCGGCTCGTGCACGGCCTGGAGCACCCCGGCGACCCGTCACAGCCCGACAACCACCACACGCACTAGAAGAGGTCGCCGATGGCGGCGGCGAGCCGTTCCGGCGCCGCCGCGACCACGTCGTGCCCGACCGGGATCTCGGTCAGCAGCCCCCAGGGGATCTCGGCGGTCATCTCCAGCACCCGCTCGCCCGGCAGGAAGCTCTGGTCCCCGCCGGAGACCACCAGGGTCTGGGCGGTGATGGCCGACAGCCCCTTCCACCAGGCTTCCGATGGGGCGTTGAGCTGGGCGATGATCTGCGGGCGCAGCTCCCAGTCGTAGTCGAGTTCGCCTTCGGGCCGGACCGGCGCGGGCCGGCCGAGCGGCACCGGCGGGGGCGTCTCGACGAGCACCAGCCCGCTGACACGCTCGGGCCGGGCCGCGGCGAGCAGGTACGCGGCGATGCCGCCCATCGAGTGGCCGACGAGTACGGCCTCGGGCACGCCGAGGGCGTCCATCAGCGCGAGGACGTCGTCGCGCATGGCCTCGAAGGAGTAGTCGCCGGGCCGGGAGGAGGCGCCGTGGCCGCGCATGTCGGGCGCGTAGATCCGCCACCGGGGGCCGAGCGCGTCGGCGACCCGCTCCCACGCGGCTCCGCTGCCGGTGACGCCGTGGAGGAGGAGGACGGGGACGCCGTCGTCGGGTCCCCAGATCCGGCAGTGGAATTGGAGCCCGCCGGGCGCCGGGACGGTGCGTGTTTCGGCCACGGGGCGAGTTTAGGCGGCGGGGGCCGCTGTGCGGCGGCGGCCGAACTCAGCCATATACCCTGTATCGGTGAACCTGAGACTCCATGACACCAGCACCCGTTCGGTGCGCGACTTCACGCCGCGCGTGTCCGGAGCGGCGAGTCTCTACCTCTGTGGCCTCACGGTTCAGGCCCCACCGCACATCGGCCACCTCCGCGGCGGCGTCAACTACGACGTCCTTCGCCGGTGGCTGACGCATCACGGCCTTGACGTGAACTTCGTCCGGAACGTCACCGATATCGACGACAAGCTCCTGGCCAAAGCGCTCGAACAGGATCGTCCGTTCTGGTCGATCGCGTACGCGAATGAGCGGCTTCTGGCCGCCGACTACGCGTCGCTGGGCGTCTTGGAGCCGACCTACGAGCCGCGCGCGACGGGTCACATCCCCGAGATGCTGACGCTGATCGCCGAGCTGATCGAGAAGGGTCACGCCTACCTCGCGTCGGACGATTCGGGCGACGTGTACTTCGACGTGCGCGGTTTCCCGGAGTACGGCGCCCTGTCGGGCCAGCGCATCGACCACATGCAGGCGGCTCCCGACGGTCCCGACCGGGCCAAGCGGGACCCGCGCGACTTCGCGCTGTGGAAGGGCGAGAAGCCGACCGAGCCGCAGAACGCGTTCTGGGACACGCCCTACGGGCGCGGCCGCCCGGGCTGGCACCTGGAGTGCTCGGCCATGGCCCGCCGCTACCTGGGCGACACCTTCGACATCCACGGCGGCGGGATGGACCTGGTCTTCCCGCACCACGAGAACGAGGTCGCGCAGTCGCGGGCCGCGGGCCTTGGCTTCGCGCGCTACTGGGTGCACATCGGGATGCTGAACCTCGGCGGCGAGAAGATGTCGAAGTCGCTCGGCAACGTCATCGACCTGACCGCCCTGCGCAAACTGGTCCGGCCGGCCGAGGTGCGCTACTACCTCGCCGTGCCGCACTACCGCTCGGTCATCGACTACTCCGAGGCGGCGCTCAAGGAGTCGGCTTCGGCCTATCGCCGCATCGAGGGCTTCGTCCGTCGTGCCGCCGAACGGCTCGGCGCCGACGAGGTTCACGTCGACCGGGGCGTGCTGTGCGCCGACTTCACCGCCGCGATGGACGAGGACCTCAACACCTCGGCCGCGATGGCCGCGATCCACGAGGTCACCCGCGAGGGCAACTCGGCCGCCGACGCCGGTAACGACAAGGCCTTCGGCTCCGCCGCGGCCTCGGTGCGCCGGATGATGGACGTGTTCGGGCTCGACCCGTTGTCTCCACAGTGGACGGAGACCGACGGCGGCGGCGACCTGCGCGGCACGCTCGACGCGCTCGTCGCGATGACCCTCGAACAGCGGCAGGCCGCCCGCGCCCGCCGCGACTACGCCACCTCCGATGTACTCCGCGACCAGCTGACGGCCGCCGGCGTGCAGGTCGAGGACACGCCGCACGGTCCACGTTGGACGTACGAAACTCAGAAGGGCTGATCATGCCGGGCAACTCCGAGCGCCGGAACAAGCGCACCTCCGCCAAGAAGGGGGCCGCCAAGGGCTCCGGCGGGCAGGGCAAGAAGGCCCTGGAAGGGCGCGGGAAGACCCTCGGCGCCACCGATCGCCCGTGGCACAAGGAATTCACCGGCGACGACAAGCCGCGCAAGACCCGCCGCAAACAGGAGCGGGTCCGTCGTGAGGCGGCCTCCGAGGGCCGCGTCTCGCACATCGGGAAGAAGGCTCCGACGACCCGGACCCCGGTCCGGCGCAAGGATCCCGACGCTCCCGAGGTGCTCGTCGGCCGCAACCCGGTCGTCGAGGCCCTGCGCGGCGGAGTCCCCGCGACCGCTCTCTATGTGGCGCGCGGGATCGAACTCGACGAGCGCACCCGCGAGGCCGTCCGGCTGGCCGGGAACAAGAGCATCGCGATTCTTGAGGTGTCGCGGGCCGAACTCGACCGGATGTGCAACCGCGCCCTGCACCAGGGCCTCGGCCTGCAGGTCCCGGCTTATCACTACGAGCCGCTCGACGACCTCATCGCGATCGCACGGGAGAACGCGCCGGGCCTGCTCGTCGCGCTCGACGGCGTGACCGACCCGCGCAACCTGGGCGCGATCGTGCGTTCGGCGGCCGCTTTCGGCGCGCACGGGGTGTTCCTCCCCGAGCGTCGTGCCGCGAGCATGACCGCGACGGCCTGGCGCGCCTCGGCGGGCGCGGCCGCGCGCACGCCGATCGCGAAGGTGACGAACCTGACGCGGGCGCTCAAGGAGTGCCAGGACGCCGGTTTCCTGGTGGTCGGGCTCGACGCCGACGGCGAGCTGGACCTGCCGGATCTCGCGGCGGCGGTCGACCCGATCGTCGTGGTCGTGGGCTCGGAGGGCCGTGGCCTGTCGCGCCTGGTCAGCGAGACCTGTGACCTGCGCGTGGGGATCCCGATGGCGAACGCGGTGGAGTCGCTCAACGCGTCGGTCGCCGCGGCGGTGACGCTCGCGGAGATCGCGCGCCGGCGGAACTCTTTAGCGGCGGCGGGGTACCCGGCGCTGGTGAGGCAGGTCGTGGCGGTCGCCTGATCGGGGCGGAACGCGACACAAGATCAGATTCCCGACAGTTCATGGTGATCACCTTCGGGCGACTAGGCTCGTTGTCCGGAGGTGACCACCATGACCGCGACTCCGCCGTTCTACCACCCGTCATCCGAGTGGAACCCGGCCACGGACCACTCGGGTCCGTGGACGGAAGAGGACTACGAGGCCCTGCCTGAGGGTTTGCGTGCGGAATTGCACGACGGGAGCCTCATCTTGACGCCTTCACCGGCCCCTCTGCACGACCTGATCTCGCGGCGATTGGCCAACCTCTTCGCCGAACTACTGCAAGACGACGAGCTCGTGCACACCGCGATGGACCTCCGCATGGCCGACGGACGCCGCTTTCGCACTCCAGACGTGATGGTCCTCCGTGCACCCGCCGAAATCCGCCCCGTGCCTCCCGGCGATGTCGAACTCGTGGTCGAAGTCCTGTCCCCCGGCGGCGGCTGCGAATGGGACACCAAGATGCAGGTCTACGCGGCCGCCGGCATTCCGGCGTATTTGATCCTCGAAGAAAAAGGCGGCGTCGTCTCCGGGTGGCACCATGAACTCGTCAACGGGAAATACGCGCTGACCGCCGAAGCCCACGACGGCGAAGAACTCTTCGTGGTGAAGCCCTTCACCTTCACCATCGATCTCACGGCACTGGCCCTGCGCAAACGCCGTTACGGCTGAGAGCCGCCCCCACCTGCCCCTTTGCCTCCATCGCCTAGGATCGACCGCGCACCCCCGACCCCTGGAGCTTGCGCGATGGCGACCCCACAACCCGGCTACCTGCTCGGCGTCGATCTCGGCACGTCCAACACCGTCGCCGTGATCCGCTGGCCGGACGGCCGCACGCGTCCGCTCCTCGTCGACGGCACGCCCGTCATGCCCTCGTCGGTCTTCGTCGACGAGTCGGGCCACGTCCATGTCGGGCGTGACGCCCAGCGGCTCGCGCAGACCGACCCGTCGCGCTTCGAGCCGAACCCCAAGCAGCGCACCGACGAGCAGTCGATCCTCCTCGGCGACCGTGAGGTCCCGACCGTCGTCCTGCTCACCGCGATCCTGCGCGCGGTCGCCGACAAGGCGGTCGAGGCCGTCGGCTTCCTGCCGCCGGCGATCCTCACCTACCCCGCGAAGTGGGGTTCGCGGCGGCGGGAGATGCTCCAGGACGCCGCCGCCAAGGCCGGTTTCCCGCCGGTCCACCTGGTGCCCGAACCGATCGGGGCCGCGCACTACTTCGCCGAGGTCATGAAGCAGCCGATCCCGGTGGGCGCCTCCGTCGCGGTCTTCGACTTCGGCGGCGGCACGCTCGACATCGCCGTGGTCCGCAACGAGGGCATGGCCGGTTTCCAGGTCCTCGGCGACGGCGGGCTCAAGGACCTCGGCGGTCTCGACGTCGACGAGGCCCTCGTCGAGCACCTCGGGCGCACGATCGACCACAACGCGCCGGAACTGTGGCGGCGCCTGACGAACCCGCAGTCCACAACGGACAAACGCGGCCGCCGCCAGTTCTGGGACGACGTGCGCGGCGCCAAGGAGATGCTGTCGCGCACGACCGTCGCGCCCGTCGCGGTACCCGGCGTCGACATCTCGCTGCACCTGACCCGCGACGAACTCGAACGCCTCGCGACGCCGCTGCTCGACCGCGCGGTCGTCGAGACCCAGCGCGTGATCACCGCCGCGAGCCTTACCCCGCAACAACTCCACGGCCTCTTCCTGGTCGGCGGCGCCAGCCGCATCCCGCTGGTCAGTCGCATGCTGCACCAGCGGCTCGGCATCGCGCCGATCGTCCTGGAACAGCCCGAACTGCCGGTCGCCGAAGGCGCCCTCGCCGCCGTTCCCCAGCAGCGGCTGCACGAGCCGATGACGATGGGGCAGACCAGCGGCATCCCGGCGAACACGACCGACCCGTACACACCGCCGCCGGGCATGGACTCGCCACCCGAGGGCTTCCTGGCGCCGACGGTGAACACGCCGTGGTGGAAGAAGAAGT
This sequence comes from Phytomonospora endophytica, assembly GCF_014202425.1. Taxonomy (GTDB): domain Bacteria; phylum Actinomycetota; class Actinomycetes; order Mycobacteriales; family Micromonosporaceae; genus Phytomonospora; species Phytomonospora endophytica. The sequence continues at coordinate 241,517 of NZ_JACHGT010000012.1, forward strand.
CCTACTGGATCGCCGGTACGGCAACACTTCTCGTGCTGGTCATCGCCGGCTGGTGGATCCTGCGCGACCCGTACCCGCAGGAACCTATGCACGACCTCGCCGAGGTCGCGACGGTCGCGCTGGGGGCGGGCGCGAAGGCCGACTCCTACTCGCGCGTCGACATCGAGGACGGCGTCGCCTACTACTCCACGCCCACCGGAGACGGCAAGACCGGCGAGGTCGTGGCCGTCGAACTGGAGACGGGCAAGGAGAAGTGGCGCACCCCGGTGACCACGACCTCCACCTGGGCCGGCCTCTGGGCCGAGAACGGCATCGTCGGCGTGAAGGCCGACAACTCCGCCGACCCGGACTCGATCTACCTGCTCGACGCCGAGAAGGGCGGCCTCAAGGCGACCCTCCCGAACAACTACAACGACTACTTCCAGATCGTCGACGACCGCTTCATCCTCCGCGACGCCACGAACAAGCTGGTCACCGGCTACGACGCGAGCGGCGCCGAGAAGTGGCGCTTCAGCACCGAGGGCGGCATCAGCGAGGCACTCGCCTGGGACACGATCGCCGCCCCCGCCAACTCCTCCCCCGAGGAGTCCGGGCGGATCTACAGCACCGACTCCAAGGGCACCGTCACCATCTGGAACACCGAGGACGGCTCCAAGGTCAGCGAGGGCGTGATCGTCAAGGACGCCACGAACGACCGGGTGCTCGTCTTCGACGACAAGGTCTACGTCGCGAGTGGCACCAACGGATACAGCCTCAGCGTCTACAACGTCGACAACCTGTCCACGACGGTGGCCACCATCCAGCTCAACGGCGCCGAGCGGGCACCGGACTGGATCAATCCCTGCGGGGAGAACCGGATCTGCGTCGTGGAGAAGGCGATCGGCGACCCGGCCACCGCCAAGGCGACCGTGGTGGACACCTCCGACGGCCTCAAGGAGGAGTGGACGACCCCCGACGGGCACGACGTCAAGGAGGTGACCGTCGTCGGTGAGTCGCTACTGGTGCGCTGGGAGGACACCGCCGCGAAGTCGGTCACCAACATCTACGACAAGGACTTCGACCTGGTCGGCGGCGAGCACTTCGACACCTACGCGCGGATCGACTCCGGCAGCCTGCTCGCGTTCCCGGCGAGCGGTTCCCCGGGGGCCAAGGACATCCGCGGTCTCGGCGCGCTGGACGGCAAGGAGACCTTCATCGGCCAGGTCGACGCCGCCGCCTGCAACGCCGATGACACCTACCTCGCCTGCGTGACCGCCGAGGGCTACAAGATCTGGAAGTTCCGCGACTAACCCGAACAGCACTGTTCGACTTAATCGAGGAAACGCGCTACCGTAACTCGAACACCCATGTTCGAGTTACGGAGTCTCACGATGCACCCCCATCACCACCACGACGCCCGGCCGCCGCACCCGAGACGCTGGTCGGCGCTCGTCCTGCTCTGCCTCGCGCAGGCCATGCTCGTCGTCGACATCACCGTCGTGAACGTCGCGCTGCCGTCCATCGGCGGCGAGCTCGGTCTCGGCCGTGAGGCGCTGACCTGGATCGTCACCGGTTACACGCTCACCTTCGGTGGTCTGATGCTGCTCGGCGGCCGTCTGGCCGACGTGTTCGGCCGCCGCCCCGTCCTGCTGTCGGGCCTGGCGCTGTTCACGCTGGCGTCGCTGGCGGCCGGTGTCGCCGACGACGGCGGCGTGCTGCTGGCCGGGCGGCTCGCGCAGGGCGTCGGGGCGGCGCTGCTGTCCCCGGCGGCGATGTCGACGGTGACGACGATGTTCCACGGCCGTGAGCGGCATCGGGCGCTGGGCGTGTGGGCCGCGATCGGCGGTGGTGGCGCGGCTCTGGGCGTGCTGATCGGCGGGCTGCTGACGGCCGGGCCGGGCTGGGAGTGGGTCTTCATCGTCAACGTGCCGATCGGTCTGGCCGTGCTGGCGGTGCTGCCGCGGCTGCTGCCGCCGGAGTCCACTTCGGACACGATCGGCCGGGTCGACGTGCCGGGCGCGGTCACCGTGACGCTGGCGACGGCCTCGCTGGTCTACGGACTGGTTCGCGCCGGCGAGGACGGTTGGGGCTCGATCACCGCGCTGGCACCGATCGCGGGCGCGGTCGTGCTCTACGCGGTGTTCGCGCTGGTGGAGCGCCGGTGGCCGCAGCCGCTGGTGCGGCTGCCGCTGCTGACCCGCCGCACGACGGTGACGGGTGTGTTCCTGATGCTCGTCGCGACGGGCCTGCTGATCTCCTTCTTCTTCCTTGGATCCCTTTACCTGCAACAGGTCCGCGACCTGTCGGCGTTGCGGACCGGCCTGGCCTTCCTGCCCGCGGCCGTGACGGTGACGCTCGGCGCGCATCTGGCGGGGAACCTCGTCGGCCGGGTCGGTCCGCGCGCGGTAGCGGTCGGCGGGCTGCTCGTGACCGGTGTCGGCGCGGGCTGGCTGGTGTGGATGCTCGATCGCGGTGTCGCCGTGGGCTTCCTGCCCGGTTTCGCGCTGGCCGCGCTGGGCCTGGGTTCGCTGTTCGTGACCGCGACGACGACGGCGATGTCGGCCGTCGACCATCGTGAGGCGGGCGTGACCTCGGGGATCGTGACGACCTTCCACGAGCTGGGCGGTTCGATCGGCGTGGCGGTGATGTCGACGGTCGCGGCGGCCGGTATCGAGGCCGGGACGGCGGCGGGCTTCACCGGTGCCTTCGCGGTCTGCGCGGCGACGGCGGCCGTCGCCGCGGCTGTCTGCCTGCGGCTGGTGCCGAAGGAGCGGATCGACACCTCGGGGATGACGATGGCGCATTAGGCTCCGGCTCATGTCCCCCGACGACGAAGGAAGTTCGGCGCGGCCGTCCCGCCGCGCCGACGCTCAGCGCAACATCGAGCGGATCCTGGAGGCGGGTCTGCGCCTGTACGGGAGCGCGCCGGGCGTGAGCATGTCCGACGTGGCCAAGGAGGCCGGTGTCGGGCGGGTGACGCTCTACGCGCACTTCCCTTCGCGCGCCGACCTGGCCCGCGCGGTCGTCCAGCGCGCCATCGACGACTCGGTGGCGGCCGTCGAGGGGCTCGACCTGTCCGGGCTGCCCGCCGACGAGGCGCTGCGGGTGCTGTTGCGGGCGCAGTGGCACACGCTCGACCGCCACCGGGCGCTGCGCGGCAACGTGCGGTCCGATGTGGACCCGGAGTGGCTGCGCGAGCGCCACGACCCGGCGATGGGGAAGCTGGAATCGCTGCTGTCGCGGGGGATCGCCGAGGGACTGTTCCGCGCCGACCTGCCGCGCGAGTGGCTGTCGGCGTCGATGTACCACCTCATCCACGCGGCCGCCGACGAACTGGCGGCGGGCCGCCTCGACCCGGACGCGGCCGTCGGCGTGCTGGCCGAGACGCTGCTGTCGGTGCTCAGGCCTTCGCCGCGCTGAAGATCGCGGTTCCGGGGATCACCTTGCCGCGCAGGGGGCTCCAGCCGCCCCAGACGTGGTCGTTGCCTTCGGGCCACTCCGGTTCGGTGAGGTCTTCGAGGCGCAGTCCGGCCGAGGCGATCACGCGGACCCAGTCGCCGACGGTGCGGTGATGCTCCACATAGGTCACCGCGCCGTCCTCGTCCTCTTCGACGTAGGCGTTGCGGTCGAAGTAGGAGTGCACGGCGGCGAGCCCGGGTTCGGTGGGGTCGTCGAGGAAGCACCAGCGGATCGGGTGGGTGACGGAGAAGACGAGCCGCCCGCCCGGTCGCAGGACGCGCGCGATCTCGCGCAGCGCACCCTCGGCGTCGGCGACGAAGGGCAGGGCGCCGTAGGCGGAGCAGACGACGTCGAAGGCGTTGTCGGCGAAGGGAAGCAGCTGCGCGTCGGCCTGCACGGCGGGGAGGGTCACGTCGGTGGCGGCGTCGATGCGGCGGGAGTGCTGGAGCTGGCGCCAGGACAGTTCGAGGGCGGTGACCTCCGCGCCCTGCGCGACCAGCCACCGCCCGCATTGTCCGGCACCGGCGCCGATTTCGAGCACCCGGTGGTCCTTGACGTCGCCGAGGAGACGCACGTCGGCCTCGTCGATTCCTTCCGGGCCCCAGACGAAGGCGGCCTCGCCGAGGAAGTCGCCGTGCTCGGCCTGGTAGGCGTCGGCGGCGCCGTCCCACCAGCGGCGGTTGCCGGCCGCGCTCTCGGCGGTGGTGGCCGGACGGCGGGTGACGCGGGCGGTGTCGGCGGGGTAATCGGGTGCGGTCACCGGTGCATTGTCGCCGGTCGGACGGCTTCGATGCTCAGCGGGTCAGGCCGCCGGAGCGGATCTCGTAGTGCTTCATCTCGCGGATCTCGGCGAAGAAGGGCTTCACGTCGGCGAAGAAGCCAGCGAAACCGGGGCTGCGCCGGAAGCCCTGCTCGTGGCCTTCGACGGAGTCCCATTCGATGCGGACGATGTGGTTCTCGGGCTCCTCGACGCCCCGGGCGATCTCGTAGCCGAGGCAGTGCGGGTCGGCGTCGAGGACGCGGGAGGCCGACGCGTAGGCCTCCTCGAACTCGGCGGAACGCGCGGTGGGGATGACGTAACGGATGTACTCGATGACCACGGGGGCGGCCTTTCCTCGATACGATCTCCGAACAAGACAGCAATACAATACAGGAGTGTATTGATATGAGTCCCGGCCGTGCCCGCGACGCCGACATCGACGCGCGTGTCCTCGCCGCCGCCGCCCGCATGCTCTCCGCGCAGGGGTACGAGGGCCTGTCCGTGGCGGCAGTCGCCGCCGAGGCGGGGACGACGAGGCAGGCGCTCTACCGGCGCTGGCCGGGTAAGGCGGAACTCGCGGCGGCCGCCGTCGAGGCGATGGAGACGACGGCGGCGAACCACGACGGCCCGCCCTACGCCGCCCTCGTCGCCGAGCTGGAGGACTTCGCCGTCGCCATCCAGCGCCCAGGACGACTGTCGCTCGTGGGGACGATGCTCCAGGACATGACCGACCCCGAAGCCCGCGAACGCTACCGCCACCGCATCATCGCGCCACGACGACAGAGACTGCGGGCGATCCTCGAACGCGCCCGCTGCAACGGCCACATCGACCCCGACGCCGACCTGGACATCGCCGTGACGATGTGCACGGGCAGCTGGTACGGACGAGCCCTGGCGACGAACGAGGTGCCGGATGCGTGGGCACGCCGCGTCGCGGCGGTGGTGTGGCGAGGGGTCGGCGGGGGGTGAGGGGTGGGGGGCTCCGGCCCTAGCCCTAGCCCTCGCTCCCGCTTCGGCTTCGGCTCGCGCTCAGGCTTCCGCTCAGGCTCAGGCTCAGGCTCCGGCTCCGGCTCCGGCTCAGGCTCCCGCTCCCGCTCCGACTCCGGCTCCGGCTCCGGCTCCGGCTCCGGCTCAGGCTCAGGCTCAGGCATCGACTCCAGCTCCCGCTTCGGCTCAGGCTCCCGCTCCCGCTCCCGCTCCCGCTTCCGCTCCCGCTCCCGCTCCGACTCCGGCTCAGGCTTCGGTTTCGGCTCCGGCTCCGACTCCGACTCCGACTCCGGCTCGGGCTCCCGCTCCCGCTCCCGCTCCCGCTTCGGCTCAGGCTCCCGCTCCCGCTCCCGCTCCCGCTCCCGCTTCGGCTCAGGCTCCCGCTCCCGCTCCGACTCCGACTCCGACTCGGGCTCCAGCTCCCGCTCCGACTCCGGCTCAGGCTCAGGCTCAGGCATCGACTCCAGCTCCCGCTTCGGCTCAGGCTCCCGCTTCGGCTCAGGCTCGGGCTTCGGCCCGGGCTCGGGCTTCGGCTCCCGCCCCCACTTCCGCTCCAGCTCCAGCTCCAGCTCAGGCTCCGGCTCCGGCTCCCGCTTCGGCTCAGGCTCAGGCTTCGGCTCAGGCTCGGGCTCGGGCTTCGGCTCCCGCCCCCGCTTCCGCTTCCGCTTCCGCTTCCGCTTCCGCTTCCGCTCCGACTCCAGCCCGGGCTCCAGCTCCAGCTCCAGCTCAGGCTCGGGGCTTCGGGCTCGGGGCTTCGGCTCAGGCTTCCGCTTCGGCCCGACTTCGGCTTGCGCTCGGAGCTCGGGCTTCGGCCTGAGCTTGCACAGGAGCCACGGGTGTGCGTCCGAGTGCGCAGGCTTCGCAGGATCGAAAAGCCACCCGCGCCACCCGCGCGAATTGTCAGACCTCGCCCGTATCGTTCTTTTCGGGGGCATTTTGAGCCGCTTCGTCGACGTATGCCCGCGTAATGCGCGCCCAGGGCGCGTGCGGCGCTGGCGCCGGATGAGGCTGCGGTTGGGTGCGTGCGCGTGTGGGGGTGCAGCGCCAGCGCGGACTGAGAGTAAAGGCGCGCGGGTGCGAGGCCAGCACGGGCTGGAGGTGAAGGCGCGAAGCCAGCGCGGATGCGCGCCTGGGTGAAGGCGTCTGGGTGCGAAGCCAGCGCGGGCTGAGGGTGAACGTCCGAGGCCAGCGCAGCCTGAAGGTGAAGGCGCGCGGGTGCGAAGCCAGCACGGGCTGAAGGTGAACGTCCGAGGCCAGCGCAGCCTGAAGGTGAAGGCGCGCGGGTGCGAAGCCAGCACGGGCTGAAGGTGAACGTCCGAGGCCAGCGCAGCCTGA
>NZ_JACHGT010000012.1:248130-288009 GCF_014202425.1 Phytomonospora endophytica
GCCTGAAGGTGAAGGCGCGCGGTGCGAAGCCAGCACGGATACGCGCATGGCGCGAAGCCAGCGCCGATGCGCGCGGGTGAAGGCCCCTGGGTGCGAAACCAGCACGGGCTGCGGGTAAACGTCCGAGGCCAGCCGGGGCGCGTGGGTGCGAGGCCAGCCAGCGCGCGCGAGCGCGCGAGCGCAACGCCACCGCGAGGCGCGGCCCCGCCAGCCCCGCCCACCCCGCACGCACTCCGCCCACCCACCCCACCCCCCGCCCACCCCTCCCCGCCCTACACTCCCCAGATGGGCGGATTCCGACTCAGCGTCGACTACGGCACCTCGCACACCGTCGCCGTCCTCGCCGAGCCCGGCGGCCGCACCCGTCCCCTGCTCTTCGACGGCTCGCCGTTGCTGCCCTCGACCGTCGCCGCCCACGACGGTCATTTACTGACCGGCGCCGAGGCCCTTCGCGCGGCGCGGACGACTCCGGCCGCCACCGAGCCGAATCCGAAGCGCCGCATCACCGACGGCGACGTCCTCCTCGGCGGGCGCTCCTACCCGGTCACCGCACTGATCGCGGCGACCTTCCGCACGGTCTCCGATGAGGCGCGGCGCGTCGCCGGGCACCGCCCCGCGCTCACCGTCACGCATCCGGCGGGCTGGGGCGCTTCGCGGCGCGGGGTGCTCGCCGCGGCGGTCGCGTCCGCCGGGTACGACACCGCCGCCTACGTCCCCGAGCCGGTCGCCGCCGCCCGCTTCTTCACCGCGCGGTCCGGCGTCCCGGTGGGCGCGCACCTCGTGGTCTACGACCTCGGCGCCGGGACCTGCGACGTCGCCGTCCTCCGGCGCACCGGCGACGGCTTCGACGTCGTCGGCGTCGGCGGGCTCGACGACGTCGGCGGCCTCGACCTCGACGCCGTTGTCGTCGACGTCCTGGGGCGCGCGGTCGGCGCGACCGGGGAGTGGCGCCGACTGCTCGCGGGCGACAGGCCGCGCGACCGCCACGCGCTGTGGCAGGAGGCCCGGGAGGCGAAGGAGGCCCTGTCCCGACGGGCGAGCGCGCTCGTGCACGTCCTCGGCCGCGACCTGCCGGTCTCGCGCGAGGACTTCGAGGCGGCGTCGCGGCCGGTCCTGGACCGCACGGTGGCGCTGACCGGGCAGGTCATCGCGTCGGCGGGGCTCACGAACACCGACGTGTCGGCCGTCTACCTGGTCGGCGGCGCCAGCCGGGTGCCTCTGGTGGCGACGCTGCTGCACCGGGCGACGGGCATCGCGCCGACGGTGCTCGACCAGCCGGAGCTGGTCGTCGCGGAGGGGGCGGTGCTCGGCACGGGACCCGCACGAGCGGAAACCCCGCCACCGGACGAAAACCCCACACCCGACCCCCGACCTGCCCCACCTCCGAAGCCGCCGGCCCCGGCCCCGGCCCCAGCCCCCGCCCCACCCGCCGCCTCGCTGTTCGACTTCACGCCACCGCCCGGCCTGGTGGCCCGGTCGCAGTTGGGCGCCGGCGTTGCCGTCGTGCTGTTCCTGCTTCCCATCGCCATCACCTTGATCCCCGGCCTGCGCACGGCCGTCATGAACGACCTGCTGCGGACGGAGCTGGGACTCGACCCACCCGGCGATGTGATCGCGGTGTTCTCGCCGTGGCTGCTCTGCCTTCTCGTCCAACAGCTGACGCCCAACGGCTCCGGCAAAAGCCGCGTGCGCGTCGACGACGAGAGCATCACCGTCGTGCGCGGGGACAAGCCCGAGAAGTACCTCTGGGAACACGTCAATAGCTTCGGCACCGAGAAGGACAGGCTCGTCCTCCACGCCCTGTCTCCCGCGCCAGGCGGCTCCGGGTTCGTGCCGAAGAAGCTCGTCCTCGGTGATCCCGCCTGGCTGCCCTCGGGCGGCAGGGGGTTCGCGGCCGTGGTCGAGCGGCGATCGGGCGGCCGCTTCCGCCCCCTGTGACCCCACCCTCCGTGACCCGCCGCACGCCCTGGCCAGGCGGGTGAACGCCGGGACTATCTTGGTCGTCGTGACTTCTGAGTTCGCCTACACCGACCTTCTCCCCACCGGCCCCGACACGACGGAGTATCGGCTGCTGACCACGGACGGCGTCGAGGCCGTCGAAGGTCCCGGCGGACGGCGGCTCCTCACCGTCGAGCCCGAGGTCCTCACGACCCTCACCGCCGAGGCGATGCACGACATCTCGCACCTGCTGCGCCCGGCGCACCTGTCGCAGTTGCGGTCGATCCTCGAAGACCCGGAGGCCTCGCCGAACGACCGTTTCGTCGCCCGCGACCTGCTCAAGAACGCCAACATCGCCGCCGGCGGCGTCCTGCCCATGTGCCAGGACACCGGCACGGCGATCATCATGGGCAAGCGCGGCCGCCACGTCCTCACCGACGGCCGCGACGCCGAGCACATCTCGCGCGGGGTCTTCGACGCGTACACGAAGCTGAACCTGCGCTACTCGCAGATGGCGCCGCTTTCCATGTGGGACGAGAAGAACACCGGCTCGAACCTCCCGGCGCAGATCGAGCTGTACGCCGACGGCGACGACGCCTACAAGTTCCTCTTCATGGCCAAGGGCGGCGGCAGCGCGAACAAGTCCTTCCTTTACCAGGAAACGAAAGCCGTGCTCAATCCGACGCGGATGATGCAGTTCCTTGAGGAGAAGCTGCGTTCGCTCGGCACGGCCGCGTGCCCGCCGTACCACCTCGCGATCGTCGTCGGCGGGACGAGCGCGGAGTTCGCGCTGAAGACCGCGAAGTACGCCTCGGCGCACTACCTCGACGCGATGCCGACGACGGGATCGCCGCTGGGGCACGGTTTCCGGGACCTGGATCTGGAGGCGGAGGTCCTCGACCTGACCCGCCGCTTCGGGATCGGCGCGCAGTTCGGCGGGAAGTACTTCTGCCACGACGTGCGCGTCATCCGCCTGCCGCGTCACGGCGCCTCGCTGCCCGTCGCGATCGCCGTGTCCTGCTCGGCCGACCGCCAGATGCTGGGGAAGATCACCGCCGAGGGCGTCTTCCTGGAGCAGCTGGAGACCGACCCGGCGAGCTACCTGCCGGAGACGACGGCCGAGGATCTGGCGAGCGAGGAGGACGTCGTGCGCGTCGACCTCAACCGCCCGATGGCCGAGATCCGCGCGGAACTGTCGAAGTATCCGGTGAAGACGCGCCTGTCGCTGACCGGCCCGCTGGTCGTCGCGCGCGACATCGCGCACGCCAAGATCGCCGAGCGGCTCGACGCGGGCGAGGAGATGCCGCAGTACATGCGCGACCACGCCGTCTACTACGCCGGCCCGGCCAAGACGCCGGAAGGCTACGCGTCGGGTTCCTTCGGGCCGACGACGGCCGGGCGGATGGACTCCTATGTGGAGAAGTTCCAGGCCGCGGGCGGCTCGTTCGTCATGCTGGCCAAGGGGAACCGCTCGAAGGCGGTGACGGAGGCGTGTGCCACCCACGGTGGTTTCTACCTCGGCTCGATCGGCGGCCCGGCGGCGCGGCTGGCGCAGGACTGCATCAAGAACGTCGAGGTCCTGGAGTACCCGGAGCTGGGGATGGAGGCGGTGTGGAAGATCGACGTCGTCGACTTCCCGGCCTTCATCGTCGTCGACGACAAGGGCAACGACTTCTTCGCCGAGACGAGCAAGCCGGTGCTGACGATCCGCACGGGACGCTAGAACCCTCACGTACCAGGGGCCGCGCGGATCCGCGCGGCCCTTTTCCGTGCCGCGGCAGCGTTTCCGGCCCCACCGGTGTCCTTGCCTGTGATGGACACTTTCCGACGGGAGACGACGTGACCGGGAGCCCGCATGAAACCGGCCCATGAGAAGGAGTTCCGCGACTTCACCGCCGCGCAGACGCCCGCCCTGCTGCGGGTGGCCTACCTGCTGACCGGCGACGTCCACCTGGCGCAGGATCTGGTGCAGTCGGCGCTGGCGGCGTGCGTGAAGAAGTGGCACCGCATCGACGAGCCCTACGCCTATGTCCGCAAGGCCATGTACCGCTCGCAGTACAACGCCTGGCGGAGCCGGGCGCGCAAGCCGGAGTCCATTGTGGATGCTCCGCCGGAGCGTGCGGACCGCGACCACGCCGACGGGGTCGCCGCGCGCCACGATCTCCGCGCCGCCCTGGCGCGGCTGCCGTACCGGCAGCGGCTGATCGTCGTGCTGCGCCACTACGAGGACCGCTCGGAGGCCGAGATCGCGCGGATGCTCGGCATCTCGCCGAGCGGCGTCCGAAGCCAGGCCTCGCGCGGGATCGCCGCGCTGCGAAGGATCCACCAGCCGAACGCGACGGGCACGGAGGTGCTGCGATGAGCGACGAGACCATCTCCGAAGGTCTGAAGTCCGTGCCGATGCCCGCCGACCTGGTGCCGCCGCACGGTTTCGCCGACAGCGTGCTCCGCAGACGGGCACGGGCGCGCGGCACGCGCGCGGTGGTGGCCGTCGTCGCGGTCGTGGCCGTGCTGGCCGGGGCGAGCGCGGCGATCGGCGGTGCGGACCGGTCGGCACCGCCGGCGGATCCGTATCCGTCGAGTTCGGCGGACACGCTGCCCGATGACGCCGTTCCGCGTCCGGGTGGGGGCCCCAGGGTGATCGAGGCGTTCTCGAACGGCTGGATGCCTTACCTTCTCGACCAGCGCAGCGGTGAGTACCTGGCCGTTCCGTTCCGTGCCGAAGTCTCGCCCGATGGCGGCCAGGTCGCCGTGTCCGACCTCGATCGGGGCTTGGGCGTCGCCGGACGGGAGGCCTATCTCGACGGCGGCGAGTCGGCGGTCGCCTGGGTGACCGGCCCGGAGGTGACCGACACCGTGGGCGGTGTCCGCAGTCTCTGGTCGCCCGATGGGAGCAAGGTCTTCGGCGCGACCGAGGTGGACGCCGGTCTCGGGGACGGGAGCGGACGGCTGGGCACGTTGACGAGCTACGACGCGGTGACCGGGCAGCTCGTGGTCACGACGGTCCCGGCGGACTGGAAGGTCACCGGTGTCGTCTGGGCTCCCGACTCCGCGGGGTACGCGGTCGCGGTGGAGCGGGAGGACGGCCGGACCGAGGTGCGGCACCTGACGTTGGCGGGTGTCGTCGGCGCAACGGTGGAGTTGGACGGTTCGGATGTCATTCTGGTCGGCTACTCCCCCGACGGCGGTCGTCTGCTCTACGAGAACGGGAGCTGGAACGAGGAGGAGGGGACCGGCGAACGGCAGGCGGTCGTCGCGGACGCCGCGACCGGGAGGACGGAGCTGACGGCCGGTTTCGAGAACGGCAACGGGCACGGCGCATCGACCGTGGGCTGGCTGGACGACGGCGCCCTCCTGATGGCGGTCGATCCGTCCCCGGAGGAGCACGGTTTCGTCGTGGTCGACGCCGAGACCGGTGATTTCGGCCCGTCGATTCCCTGGCCGACGGCGGAGAACGTCTCCGTATGGAGTGTCGGCTCCTCCGCCGGTCTCCCTCCCGAAGCCGCCGATCTCGGTTTCTAGCGTCACCCGTCCGGGGACGATCGGCTCACCGATCGTCCCCGGTCCTCGCGCCGTCGGCGTACCCTGCCTTGATGGACCGCGAACGCCTGATCGAGCTGCTCGACCTCGACTCCCCCGACCTCGCCGTCGCGACGTGCCGGCGCGGCCTGGTGGACGGCGCGGAGTTCGCCGTGTACGAGGAGACCGTCCCCGCGCACAATCTCGCGTCGACCTACGCGCGGCGGGCGCGGTCGATCGCGAAGCTGGGCCTGGACTCCCTGGGCTTCCCCGCCTCCGTGGAGCGGCTGTCGGGCCTGCCGGAGGGGACTCCGCTGCGGCTCGGGCACATCGCCGTCGACGACCCGCCGTACTCCTTCATCGTCTTCCTCGACAAGCGCGCGACGGAGGTCTTCGGCTGCGTCGGCGTGACCCGCACCGAAGGCGAGTAGTCACTCCAGTCCGGCGACGAAGCGCGTGAGCAGCCCGGCGAAGGTCTCACGCTCCTCGGCGGTCCAGCCCGCCGTGGCCCGGCGCATCGCGCCCTGGCGGGCGACGTGTGCGCGGTCGACGACGTCCCGCCCGGCTTCGGTGAGCACCAGCAGGGTCCGGCGCCCGTCGGCCTGGTCGGCCTCCCTGCGGACGTAACCGGCCTCGACGGCGCCCGCGACGAGTTTGCTGGCGCGCGGCTGGTCGACCGACAGCGCCGAGGCCACCTCGCGCACGCCGACGGCCTCGTCCCCGGCGGCCTCGATCACGTCGAGGACGTCGAAGTTCGCGCCCAGCGCGGTGGGCGCGTCGGCGAGCTCGCGTTTCATCAGCGCGCGCCGGCGCTGTGACCGCCGGATCTCGATCATGGCGCGTTCCAGGCTTCCGATGACCTCGGTCTCCTTGCGGCCCATCGTGCTCCCATGCATAATCAGAGACAACTACATGTCATAGAACAACTATATGGAGCTCATCATGGAACGCAAGCCGATCGGCTACTGGCTCAAGCACCTCGACAACCTCATCACCACCAGTTTCGACGAGGTCTTCGGCCGCCGGGGACTCGGGCGCCGCCATTGGCAGGTGCTCACCTCCCTCACCCGCGGCCCGGCCTCGCACGACGAGCTGTCCCGGCGCCTCACGCCGTTCTGGGAGGAGGGCGCGATGACCCTCGACGAGACCACCGGCCTCCTCCTCGACCGCGGCTGGATCGCCCGCGAAGACGACGGCTACCGCCTCACCGAGGACGGCCGCGCCGTCCAGGCCGCACTGCGAGCCGAAAGCGACGCAACCCGGGACCTGTTGACCGCCAACATGACCACCGACGACTACGACACCGTCGTCGACGGCCTCGCCCGCATGGCCGCCAACCTGGAGTCACGACCCGCACCTACCCCGTGAGCCCGCTCATACCGCCCCGGATCGACCGCCGCGTGCGGCACGATGGACCGCATGAGCGGTGACGAAGACGTACGCATCGAACACGACACGATGGGCGAGGTCAAGGTCCCGGCGTGGGCCGCCTGGCGCGCCCAGACCCAGCGCGCGGTGGAGAACTTCCCCATCTCCGGCCAGCGCCTCGACCACTCGCTGATCGCCGCGCTCGCCCGCGTGAAGTCGGCCGCGGCGACCGTCAACGCCGAACTGTCGGTCCTCGAACCCGACATGGCCGAGGCGATCGCCGCGTCCGCCGACGAGGTGGCCGCGGGCACCTACGACGAGCACTTCCCCGTCGACGTGTTCCAGACCGGCTCGGGCACGTCGAGCAACATGAACGCCAACGAGGTCATCGCGACCTTGGCCACGGCTCGCCTCGGGCGGCCCGTGCACCCCAACGACCACGTGAACGCCTCCCAGTCGAGCAACGACGTGTTCCCCTCGGCGATGCACCTCGCGGCCGTCGACACCTCCGTGCACAAACTGATCCCCGCGCTCAACACCCTCGCCGACTCACTCGGCGCCAAGGCGACCGAGTGGGCCGAGGTGGTCAAGTCGGGACGCACGCACCTCATGGACGCCACGCCCGTCACGCTCGGGCAGGAGTTCTCCGGGTACGCCGCGCAGGTCCGTTACGGCGTCGAACGGATCCAGTCGGCGCTGCCGAGGGTCGCCGAACTCGCGCTTGGCGGCACGGCCGTCGGTACGGGCGTGAACACGCCGACCGGCTTCGCCGCGCGGACGATCGAGCTGATCGCCTCGCGCACCGGGCTGCCGGTCGTCGAGGCCCGCAACCACTTCGAGGCGCAGGGCGCGCGCGACGCCCTGGTCGAGCTGTCCGGCCAGCTGCGCACCATCGCCATCGGACTGTCCAAAGTGGCCAACGACATCCGCTGGATGGGTTCGGGCCCGCGCGCCGGGCTCGCCGAACTGCGCCTCCCCGACCTCCAGCCGGGATCGAGCATCATGCCCGGCAAGGTCAACCCGGTGCTGTGCGAGGCCGTCCGGCAGGTCGCCGCGCAGGTCGTCGGCAACGACGCGGCCATCGGCTTCGCCGGCGCGGCCGGCGACTTCGAGCTCAACGTGATGCTGCCGGTCATCGCCCGCAACCTCCTGGAGTCGATCAACCTGCTGGCCAACGTTTCGCGCGTCTTCGCCGAACGCTGCGTCCAGGGCCTTGAGGCCAATGTGGACCGCGCCCGGGAGTACGCCGAAGGCTCACCGTCGATCGTGACGCCCCTCAACCGCGTCCTCGGCTACGAGGAGGCCGCGGCGATCGCGAAGCAGGCCCTCGCCGAACGCAAGACGATCCGCGCGGTCGTCATCGAACGCGGGCACGTCGCCGAGGGCCGCCTCACCGAGAAGGAACTCGACGAGGCCCTCGACGTCCTCGACATGACGCGCTAGACACCCGGTGAGGGGCGGAAACGCCCCTCACTCCTCGGACAGCAGCTCACCGACGTCGGCGATGATCCGCTTCGCCGGACGCACCCCCAGCCACACCCGCTCCAGGACACCGTCCTTGAGCAGGATCAGCGTCGGCAGCCGCGTCACGCCCCACTTGGCCACGATCTCCGGGCACTCCGGAACGTTGACCACGGCGACCTCCACCTTCCCCCCGAGCACGCGGTCGACCTCGGCCATGACCCCGCCGAGGGCCTTGCTCGGCCCGTCGTCGGGCGCCCCGAAGGCGATCAGGACCGGCACGTCGGGGGTGAGCACGTCACGGTCGTAGGAGCGGTCCGTCATCAGGATCACAGCTGCTCCTCCTCGACCCGCTTCCACTCCACGCGGGTCCGCCACACGTTGTCGCCGTTGAGGTAGCTCAAGAACACCTCGACGACCTCGTCGATCGGACGGCCGTCGGCCGCCGCGTAGTGGCGCTCGGCCGAACCGTCGCGGAACTCCAGATCCCAGAACTCGCCGACGAACTCGCTCGGCATCGCCATGACGTAGTACTGCTCGGACCGGTCGAGTGAGACGTACTGCTCGTTCGCGGAGGCCATGCTGCGCAGGACCTGCTCGACACGGCTCGCCGGCGGGCCCTCGATCGACGTGTGGCCGCCGATGTCGAGACGCATCAGGCATCACCCTCGGTCAGATAGCGCTCCGCCCAGGCCCGCGCGTCCTCGGCCGACATGCGCGCCTCGCCACCGTCGATGACGTAGCCGTCGTCGTCGCAGGTGATGGTGCGCAGTTCGCCGCGGAAGTTCTCCGCCTCGATGAAGGACTTGCGGCTGCCCTCGGCCATCGCGGCCAGCTCGTCGAAGAAGAAGTCCGGCTTGGTCAGCAGGCGCTCGTCGCCGACGGTGTGCGAGTGGCCGTTGTCGAAACGCATCTTGAGGAAGGGCATGGGCTCGCGCTTGGGGTTGGCGGCGTCGAGCATCCGCAGGCGCGAGTAGGCCTCGGGTTCGGTCTCGGCGCCGGAGAACTCGTTGCGCCAGCCGGGGAACACCAGGTAGGTGACGGCGCTGATCTCGGGCCGGTCCTTGTTCGCCTCGGCCACGGCCGGGATGACCGCGCCGACCGAGTCGAAGCCGTGCCCGGCGACGTCGAAGCCCTCGACGTGCGCCATCGGCGCGGCGGCCAGCAGCGCCGACTCGTTGTGCCGCGCGAAGGACAGCACGTCGCGCACGAGCGCGGCCGGGTAAGTGTCGCGGCAGGTCATCTGGAACACCGAGCGCCCATCCGAGCTCAGCGCGACCGTATAGGTGAACCAGCCGCCGCCGATGGACCAGTACCAGACCTTTTCCAGGTCCGGAAACGGTGCCACATCTTCGATCTCGGCGATCTTGCCGGCGATATCCACTTCGGACACTGCCCCTCCGTTCTAGCTGTAGTTCCCGGTGACGTCCTGCCTGAATGTATGTCCTTGCGCCTGCATTTTCGCGCCTTTGGACGAGTTGAGCGGGCCGTTCATGGGCTCCAGCACCGAGGATCTGTCGTAGTAGGCGGCCCGGTCCTGGCGGGAACTGTCGTAGCCCTTCGTGTTCCAGTGCTCGACGACCGCCGGGTCGTGGTCGTAGGTGACCGGCGGGTCGACCTTGTTGCCCTGGTTGTCGTACCACTCAAGGTCATCGCGGTTCTTCTTGTTGCCTGCGCTGTCCAGGGGCCAGCCGTCGGCGTCCTTCGGGTGCGTCGGGTCGCGGCCTTCCTTGGTGTACTTCGTGGCCATCTCGCCGTGCGTCTTGTCGCTGTAGCCGTGCGGGTATTCGCTGCTGCGATTGTGCTTGGCGGTCGGGTCGTGCTTCGGCTTTCCGGTGGTGCCGTCGCGCAGCCGGCCCTTCGAGTCGCGGAAGTCGGGCTTGCCGGGCCCCGACTGCTTGGGCTTGCGCGGTTTCGGCACGCCTTTCCCGACCTTCTTGGCCGGATTGCCCATACCCTTCTTGGCGGCTTTCGCGACGATGCCGGACGCCGCGCCCGAGGCCGCTTTCTTCGACCTAGCCAAGGATCGCCTCCAGAGCCTTGTCGATCACGATGTCGATGGCGATGTCGGCGAGCTTCTTGAAGATGGGGATCTCGGCCAGCGAGGCCCCGAAGGTCACCGCCGCCGTCGCGATGGCCTGGATGATCTGGATCAGCAGGATCGTCAGCTGCACGATCACCGCGATCTTCAAGGCGAGCACGATGGCGGCGCACACGTAGAGCGCCCCACCGACGATCTGCGAGCCCACGACGGCGCGGCCGAGGACGCTGACGGCCGAGTCCTCGTCGTCCCAGGCCTTGCCGAAGGCCTCGATGGCCTCGCCGACGTTGCCGGTGCGGGCCTTGTCTGCGGCCGCGGCGGCGTCACCGGCGATCGGCTGGAGCTTCCCCGCGAAGGACAGCCAGTCGCCGCCGAGTTCGAACAGGGCGGTCTCGTCGGATTTCGGCCACGTGTATCCGAGCTGGTTGAGCAGGTCTGCCAGTTCTCCAGGGATGTCGATCCCCACGAGCTCCCCCTAACGTTCGAACTTCCCGAAGCTCGCCTCCACCGCGGCCTCGTTCTCCTCGTAACCGGTCGCCATGCCCTGCAACCCCTCACCGAACCCGCCGAGGGCCTCGATGATGGAGGTCATGTTCTCCGTGGCGATGTCGTGCGCGGCCTGGTAGGACATGCCGATGAGTCCGCCGACGTCGTCGTCGCCGAAGATGTCGCCCATCCCCTGAACCTTCGAGTCGAGCTCGTTCCACGCGCTGGTGAGGGCCTCGGCGGCGGAGGCCATGAGACCGGAGGAGTCGCGCAGGTTGGCCGGCAGCGCCTCGAAACCGGTCATGTCAGCGACCGCCCATCAGTTTGGCGACGACCTCGGCCATGGACTGCTCGAACATGGCCATCTGGCGCACGGAGGCGTCCTGGAGCCGGTCGAGTTTCGCGCCGAGGGCCTCGGTGTCGGGGTCGACGTCGATCTCCTCGGCGGCGGCCTTGGCGTTCTCACCGAGGTCGGTGAAGGCATCGTTGACGGCCTTGAGGATGACGGCGGCGAGGTCTTCGGCGTCGAGGCGCTTGACCCGGGGATCGAGCGTGAGCTCGACGAGCCGGTTCGCGCTGACGACGACCTGGACCTGACCGCCGTCGGGGTCGGTGCGGCCCTGTACGGGCTCGACGTCGGTGTCGGGCGGCGGCGCGGTACCGGCCGCGCGGGCCTGATCGAGCGTGGACCTCAGAGTGGTGAACAGCTGGTCGATCCGGGCGCTCTCGGAGTTCGGGCTCGTCACAGGTCCCTCCTCTGTCAACGGTCCACTCCGACTTTAGCCAGACCCCGCAAAAAACGGTGATGTCGGTATCCGTGTTGTGACACTCCATGCACGCGCTGCGGCTATTCAGTGACCGATCGGGCGGCCCTGGCCAGGAGGTAGGTGCGCTCGGGGCCGCTGGTGGCGGCCTTGGCGGCGGCGAGGTAGGCGGCCCGGGCCTCGGCCGGACGCCCGGCGGTCTCCAGCAGATGCGCGCGGACGGCCTCGGTCCGGTGGGTGGGCGGGAGTCTCGCCGCGGCGGCGTCGAGCGCGGCGAGTCCGGCGTCGGCGCCGTGGACCATCCCGACGGCGACGGCGCTGTTCAGCGCGACCATCGGGTTGTCGGTCATGGCCTCCAGCAGCCGGTAGAGGCCGAGAATCTGGAGCCAGTCGGTGTCGGCGACGCTCGCGGCCTCGGCGTGCACGGCGGCGATGGCGGCCTGGAGCTGGTAGGGGCCGGGCCGGTTGGTGGTCATCGCGGCCGTGACGAGCGCGGTCCCCTCGGCGATGGCGCCGGCGTTCCACAGTCGACGGTCCTGTTCGGACATGGGGACGAGCAGGCCGTCGAGGTCGGTACGCGCGGCCCGGCGCGCGTCGGTGAGCAGCATCAACGCGAGCAGGCCGGTCGATTCGCCGTCGGCGGGGAGCATGCGGGTCAGCCGGATCGCCTCGGCAGACAGCTCGACACGGTGCAGGCCCGCACCGAAGCTGCTGGTGTAGCCCTCGTTGAAGATGAGGTAGAGGACCTGCCGGACGGCGTCGAGCCGCTCGCCGAGACGCTCGGGGGGTGGTGTGGTGAAGTCGGCGCCGGAGTCGCGGACGCGGGCCTTCGCGCGCGAGATGCGTTGCGCCATCGTCGGTTCCGGGACGAGGTGGGCGTGCGCGATCTCGGCGGTGGTCAGCCCGCCGACGGCCCGCAGCGTCAGCGCGACCTGCGCCGTCGGGTTCAGCGCGGGATGGCAGCACAGGTAGAGCAGCAGGAGCGAGTCGTCGGTGGAGCCGACGCTGCCGCGCGGGATGAGACGCGCGTCGGCGTCCTCGCGGTCGCGGCGGGCTTGGTCGGCGCGCAACTGGTCGATGAGCCGCCGCGACGCCACCCGGATCAGCCACGCTCCCGGGTCCGTCGGCACACCGTCGCTCCACGCGCCCGCCGCGGCCAGCAGCGCCTCCTGCACCGCGTCCTCGGCGGCCGAGAAGTGGCCGTAACGGCGAACGAGAGCGGCGAGAACCCGCGGCGCCGACGCGCGCAGCAGGTCCTCGACCTCGCGACCGGGCTTCACGGCACCGGGGGCATGGAATCCTCGGGTCCGGACCCGATCGGCCGGACCTCGATCGGCTCGCCGAGCGCCTCGACGATCCGCGCGGCGATCTCCAGGGCCCGGTCGTGGGAGGCGACGTCGATGATCGCGAAACTCGCCGCGACCTCCTTGGTCTCCGCGAAGGGCCCGTCGATGGCGACCGCGCCGTCGGCGCCCTTCCGCACGACTCGCGTGAGCGCGGGATGGGCCAGGCCCTCGGTGGAGACGAACTCGCCGCTGGCGGTGAGCTCGGCACCGAGCCGCTCGTAGAACTCGCAGGCGGCGATGAACTCGGGGCTCGCCGGGTCCATCTCGTCCCAGGCGGCCAGGTTCGTGTAGGCCATCATCAGGTATTTCACGGTGGTCTCCTTACCGCGCCACGCGGGTCATCGAGGCGTCGTAGCCGCCGCCGGGCCACACCCAGGCGCCGGCGAGGCTGTCGCCGTCGGCACTGAACTCACCCCGGAAGTATGCGGGCGAGCCCTTCTCGCCGCCCCAGATGGTGAGCGTGTCGCCCTCCAGTTCGTAGACGTAGTCGAGGGTGTCGCCGTCACTGGAGTACATGCGGGACTTCACGTCCTCGCCCCGCTCCCGCATGAAGGGCTTCTCGTGCCCGATGACCTCGATGCCGAGGACGTGCGTGCCCTCCGGCGAGACGAGATCGACGTGCTGGACGAGGAAGTGGCCGCCGGGGAGGTACTCCCAACGGCAGGTGCCGTTGGCGCCGCCGGTGACCTTCCACGTTCCGGCGAGACGCCCGAGAGCCTGGATCCGATCGCTGGGGTTCATGGTTCTTCCTTTCGGTGCGGGCGTCGTGTTCGGCGCCTTCACGGGTACCTCGAAGCCGGGCCGGCGGGCTCGACAGTGCCCCGGGCGTTCTGACCGAAAGTATGAGGTGACGCAGGTCAGAAGCGTCACTGGCCGACGAAATCGGGTCGTACCGGCCTTCCCGTGCTCTGTGCGCTCGTCCTGGCCGTTCGGGCGGTTTCGGCACCGTCGCGTGCCCGCTGTCCGACTTGATCTCCCCGGCGTGCCATGTTGGTGACATGACTGCTCGCGTGGTGCCGATGAAGTTCGGCGAGGTCGACGTGCTGGTGGAGGCGGTTCCGGTCGCGGGGTCGGAGAACACCTCGGCGCTGGGCAAGGCCGGTGAGCGAGTGGTCGACGCGCTCGACGTGGCCGACGAGGTGATCACCGAGGTCGCGTCCCGGGTCGCCGGAACCGTGTCGAAGCTGGCCGAGGAGGCCGCGCGGCCTTCGCGGATCGAGGTCGAGTTCGGCCTGAAGTTCACCGTGTCGGGCAACGTGTTCGTGGGGTCGGCCTCGGGTGAGGCGGCGATGCGCGTCCTGGTGTCCTACGACATCGACCGCCCGGCCCCATGACGACCGTCCCCGCCCATCTCGGCCGGATCCTTGCCGGAACGGAGCCGGTGGGGACCTGCTTTCAAGTGGCGCCAAGGGTTCTGGTCACCGCGTGGCATGTCCTGAGCGACATCGGCGCGGCGGACATCGGCGTCGACGTGCCCGTCGACGCCCTGCGCGGAGACGCTCCGGTGCGCATGGCGACGGTCGCGCGCATCGACCCGCCGCACGACTTGGCGGTGCTGGTCGCCGAGGAGCCGCTGGCCGCGTCGGTCGCCGGAATCTTCGCCAGCGACGCCGTCGACCGGCTCACCGACGTCGTGGTGACCGGGGTGTCCGATGTGGACGATTTCGGGCACGGCTGGTCCAGCCTGGACGCCACCGGCCGATGGCAGGGCGGTGCCGCGCGGGACGACGGCGTGTCCGTCGGCCGGGTGGCGGCGTCGGCGGTCATGAGGGGCATGAGCGGCGCGCCGGTCCGGCGCGTGTCCGACGACAAGGTCGTCGGCGTGGTGTCCGCCCGCTACAACAGCGCCGACGGCTGGCTGCGCGACACCGTGTGGATCGCACGGACCGAGCACCTGGTGCCGCTCCTCGAAGGTCTCGCCGAGCTCGACCTGGACGGTCGTCTCCCGCTCGGGAACAGCGTCGACGTCACCATTCGCGTCTCCGACACCGAGGTCCGGCTGATCAGGCCGGACGGCGAAGTCACCGGCGAGCACGGCGGGGTACGGCCCGCCTTGTCGGGCGCGATCCACGACCTGTCGAGGGCCCGGGCGCGCGTCGGCGGCATCCGGGCGGGCGGGTCCGCGGTCGCCGCGGCCGAGGCGGACGCGACGGCCCTGGTTCGCCGCGTCGGCGAGCTGCTGGCCGCGTCCTTTCTGCCCCAACCCATCGCGACGGGCTTGCGCGAACTGCTGAGCCGTGCCGAGGCCGAGCACCTGCCCGTCCGCATCGGTGTCGAGGCACCGTTCGCGCTGCCGTGGGAGACGCTGATCCTGCCCGGGGCGGCGGCCGCGCTCGCCTTGCATCCCCTGGTCGCCTTCTATCGCAAGGCCTCGGCGGGCCCGGTCCGCGAGCTGCCGGGTCCACTTCGGATGGTCGTGGCGATCTCCGCGCCGGAGACCGGCGGTGGTCCCCTCCTCGACTACGAGCGCGAACTGCGCAACGTGCTCGCCTCGGTTCGCGGCGCCCGGCAGGGGGACGCGCACGTGACGGTGGTGCCTTTCGCGTCCACGAAGGCGATCCGGGCAGCGCTCGCCGACGGCGGCGTGCACATCCTGCACCTGTCGGCGCATGGCGCGCCGGGCTTCCTCGACCTGGAAGACGACGACGGCGACGTCCGCCGCGTCGACGCCGACACGCTCGTCGACGAGGCCGTTCCCGCAGGTTGCATGCCGCCGGTGATCGCCCTGTCGGCGTGCCACACCGACGCGGTGGGTGCGGACGGTGCCTCCCTCGCGGCACGGTTGATGCGGCGGGGCGCGACCGCCGTGATCGGCACCGAGACCTCGGTGACCGACAGGTACGCGACCTGGTTGTTCGCCCGCGTCTACACCGAACTCGCCTCGTCATCGCGGCCCGACGTCGTCCGCGCGGTCGCCGACGCCCGCCGCCTCGTCCACCGCGACCTGGCCGGCGCGGTCGGCGCGATCGACCGCGACATCGCCGGACTTGAGGAATGGGGCGCGATCACCGTCCAGTCCGCGACACCCGAACTGCACGTCTACGACCCGGCGGCACCGGCGCGGCCGGTGCCGCGGCTGGCCGCCGGGCCGGTGGAGGGGCTGCTGAGCCGGCCGGTCGGCGAGTTCGTCGGCAGGCGGCGGGAACAGCGGAGGCTGCCCGACGCGCTGACCGGCGCCTCTGCGGTCGCCGGGGTCGTCCTGCACGGGATCGGCGGGATCGGGAAGACGACCCTCGCCGCCGAACTGACCCGGCTCGTGCCGGAACGCGAACCGGGACGGCTGGTCGTCGCGCTGACGGGATCGTCGACGGTGGACGGGATCCTGGCGGCCGTCGCGGGGAAGCTGCGGCGGCACCTGATGCTGTCGGGCGAGCACACGGGACCGGCGGTGGAGGCCGTCGGGATCGCGGGACGGCTGGACGTGGAGTGGGGCGACCGCTTCGAGGTGCTGCGGGAGCATGCGCTGAGCCGGATCCCGTTGCTGCTGGTGCTGGACAACGCCGAGGACAACCTCGTCGCGGCCGATGGCGGGTGGGAGTTCGCGGACCCGACGGTGGCGGGGCTGCTGGCGGCGTGGGCGTCGTCGGCGGGGACTCACCGGCTGCTGGTCACGTCCCGGTATCCCTTCGCGTTGCCGGAAAGCGCGCACGAGAACCTTGTGTTCCACCACCTCGGGCCGATGACGCTCGCCGAGACGCAGAAGCTGCTGTGGGCACTGCCCGGGCTCGACGGGCTCGACACGGGCGAGGTCGAGCGCGTGTGGCGGCTGGTCGGCGGGCATCCGAGGACGCTGGAGTACCTCGACGCGTTGCTGGCGGGGGGAAGCGCGCGGTTCCCCGACATCAGCCGGAGGCTCTCTGCGGCGGCCGAGAAGGCCACGGGCGGCCGGAAGTGGCTGGCGCAGACGCGGACGCTGGATACGGCGCTCGCCGAGACGGTGACCTTGGCGGCCGACGACGTGCTGCTGGGCGAGCTGCTGGAAGGTCTCACGGCGGTCGAAGGGGCCCTGGAGGTGCTGATCGGGGCGAGTGTTCACCGGGAACCGGTGGAACTGAAGGCACTGCGCTTCCAGGTCGGGGAGGAGATCGATCTGGAACGGATCGTGCGCGCACTCGCCGACAGCAGTCTGCTCAGCTTCTCCGAGGACACGGGCGAAGTGTTCGTGCACCGGTGGACCGCGACGGTGCTGCACGAGGGGCGGGACCTTGAAGCGGCTCACCGTGGGGCGGCCGAGTATCGGCTCTGGCGGGTCGAGGAGCGGGCGCAGGACGAGCGGGCCGACCTGCATGACTGTCTTGAGGCCCGGCATCACCTGTATCGAGCCGGATACGTCAACGATGCGACGCATGTGACCGGGGACATCTGCCGTCAGCTTCATGTGTGGGGGGCGTGGGACCATGAGGCCGCTCTCATCCACGAGACCCTGGCGGCGCTGCCGGATGCCGATGGACAGCGTGAGGCATGGCTTCACCAACTGGGGCTCATCGCGCATGAGCGCGGCGATCTCGACGAGGCCATGCGGCGATACCTGGCGTCCATGGCCATCGCCGAACGGTTCGGCAACGACCAGGGGATCGCCGCCAGCCTCCATCAACTCGGCATCGTCGCCGAACACCACGGTCGCCTTGACGAAGCGGAAGGCCGGTACCGGTCGTCACTGGACATCTGTGAACGACTCGGCGACCGCGCCGGAATCGCACGGGGAACCCATCAACTCGGCGCGGTCGCGCATCTGCGCGGAGACCTCGATGAGGCCGAACGGCTCTACCGGGTATCGCTGACGATCAAGGAAGAGCTGGGCGACGAGGGTGACATCTCCGTCGGCTTCCATCAACTCGGCATCCTCGCGGAGCAGCGCGGTGACCTTGACGAGGCCGAACACCGGCACTCGGCGGCACTGGCCATCAGCGAACGGCGCGGGGACAAGGGCGGGATCGCACGAGCCACCCACCAACTCGGCGTCGTCGTACAACGGCGCGGAGACCTCGACGAGGCGGAACGGCTGTACCGGGCATCGCTGACGATCAAGGAGCAGCTCGGCTATCCGCTGGGGATCGCGAGCAGCACGCATCAGCTCGGTGTCATCGCGAGCCTGCGCGGAGACTTCGACGAGGCCGAACGCCACCACTCGGTGGCCTTGGAGATAGCGGAACGCATCGGAGACCAAGACGGCATGGCGGTCTCCGTCACCTCACTCGGCCTCGTCGCCGCCAATCGAGATGACCTCGACACCGCCATGGCAATGTTCGTCAGGGCATTCACTCTGAGGTCGACGGCGGGTCTGCGGCCCGCCATGGAAACCCGCGGCTTGGCGTACCTCCACGAGGATCTCGGCGAGGACAGATTCCGGACCGAAGCCCTCAAGACGGTCGACCCCGAAACCCTCGCCCTCATCCTCGCGGCGATCGAGGATCCGCCCTGACCCCGTCCCCCGCGAACCCGTCGGGCACCCCGGTCTCTGCCCGCTTCTCCTCCTGCTCCTTCAACTCGTAATGCGAGTCGTGCGAGGTCGGCGACCAGACCTCCCCGTACGCCGCCATCACGCCCCCGAGCCCGCCCGAACCCCGCTTGCGCACGCGGGCCGTCCCCCACACGAGCAGCACCATCGTCGCCACGAGGCCGACGACGAGCGCCACATAGGGCAGCGCGTCCCAGATGGCTTGCGGCATGAGCCGACCCCTTAGGTAACATCGTGTTTCCAGATACACCATGTTACCGAAAGGCGCGGCCTTGTCCAGACTCACGCGGGACCAGCAGCGCGAGCTGACCCACGGCAAGCTCCTTGAGGCCGGCCGGACGGTCCTCACCCGTCGCGGCTTCCTGGCCGCCACGGTCGAGGAGATCGCCGAGGAGGCCGGCTACACCCGTGGCGCCGTCTACAAGCACTTCGGCGGCAAGGAAGGCCTCTGGCTGGCGATCATGGACGCCATGGCCGAGGCTCACCTCCGCCTCCTCGACGAGGCGCTCACGCGGGCGTCGGACCAGCGCGGCCTCGTCGCCGCCCTCACACCGGACGCCTTCACCGACGACGCCGACGCGCTGCGCTGGAGCGTCACCTCGGCGGAGTTCACCGCCGCCGTCGCGCGGCGGCCCGAGGTCGCCGCCGCGATGGTCGAGGCGCAACGACGGCACGAGGCCGAGATCGCCCTCGTCCTGGAACGGCACTGCGCTCGGCTCGGGATCGCACCTGCACTGCCGATGGCGCAGATCGTCATGGTGCTCGCCGCACTCGGTGGGAGCCTGGCACTGCGACGAGGGCTGGACGCCGAGGTCGACGTCCCGGAGATCCTGTCGGGCGTGCTCGGCGTCGTGTTCCGCGAGGCCTGAGCGCTACCCCAGCAATCGCCCCAGCTCCGCCCTCCCCGCGACCCCCAGCTTCGGATACGCCTTGTACAGGTGATGCCCCACCGTCCTCGGGCTGAGGAACAACTGCGCCCCGATGTCGCGGTTCGTCGCGCCCGTCGCCGCGAGCTTCACGACCTGCGACTCCTGCGGCGTCAGCTTCGACCACAGATCCGGCTCGGCCGCACGGGTCGCGTGCGTCGCCCCCGTCGCCCGCAGCTCGGTGCGGGCGCGCGCGGCCCAGGGCTCGGCCGCGAGCATGGCGAAGGTGTCGAGCGCGGTCCGCAGGTGGGTCCGGGCGCGGGAGCGCTGGCGTTCGCGACGCAGCCATTCGCCGTACAGCAGCGCCGTCCGGGCCTCGTCGAAGACGCGCCGGTCGCGGGTGTGGAGTTCCAGGGCGCGCTCGTAGTGGGGTTCGGGGTCGTCGGCGAGCAGGGCGCGGCAGCGTTCCAGCAGGGCCAGCGCCCAGGGCTGGCCGTTGGCGAGGGCCCAGGTTTCGAAGGCTCCGACGTCGGCGGCCCGGTCCGCGCGGACGGCGGCCTCGACCTGGTCGGGCGTCCACATCAGCGCCATGACCGTGTGGCGTTCGGGGCCGCGGATGGCGGCGTCCCAGCGGTCGGCGGCGGCGTCGAAGCGTCCGGCGCCGAGGTCGGCCATGGCGAGGGCCCAGGCGCGGGTGGCGAGGGTGAAGGCGAGGGCGTCGTCGGCCGAGGCGGGCGCGGGGTCGGCGCCGCTGACGGCGTCCAGCCAGGCGTCGAGGGCCTGGAAGTAGCCGACGAGCCGTTGCTGGCCGGTGTCGGCGGCGATCCTGCGCCCTTCCGCGGCGGCGACCCGGGCGTCGGTGAACTGCCCGAGCCTGGCCCGGGCTTCACCCAATGTGGACAGTGTGGTCGGGAGCCAGCCGGCCATTCCGGCCGCCCGGCACTCGTCGGTGAGGGTCTGGGCGATCTCGGCCGACACGTCGTGATCGCCGACGGCGGTGGCCAGCGTCGCCGCGTACTGCCGCGCGCCGGGCAGGCCGCCGCGCAGCGGCCGCATCATCTCGACGAGGCGCCGGATCGCGTCGATCCCCTCGGCGGGACGGCCCGCGAGCAGGGCGGCGAGTCCCCTGGTGGCGGCGATGCCCTCGGTGAAGTGGCCGCCGGTCAGGTCGGCGCCCTCGATGACGCCGACGGCCTCGGCGGCGCGCTCGGGATCGCCGGTGCGCCAGGCACTCTCGACGACGTGCATGACCATCACGGCCGCGCGTTGGGGATCGGTGGCCAGGACGGCGCGGGCGCCGGTGAGCATGACGCGGTGGGCGGTCGTGATCGAACCGCCCAGTAGCTCCGCCTCACCGCGCAGTTCGGCGACGCGGGCGTGGACGTGCGGGTCGGGGGTGAGCACGGCGGCCTGTTCGGCCAGTTCCCGGGCGCGCGGGCCCTGTCCGGAGTCGCCCGCCGACTCGGCGGCCGCGACGAGGCGGGCCGCGCGCGTCTCCGGGTCGGCGGTGAGTGCGGCGGCGCGAACGAGGGCCGTGACGGCCGCCGCCTCGCCGCCGCGGGCCTTGGCGCGCTCGGCGGTGGCGGCGAGCTGGGCGGCGGCGTCCTCGTCGGTGCCGGTCGCGGCGGCTGCGGTGTGCCAGGCGCGGCGGTCGGCGTCGGCCTCACCGGTGAGCACTTCGGACAGTGCGCCGTGGACGGCGAGGCGATCGGCGATGGTCGCGGTCTGGTAGACGGCGGACCGGATCAGCGGGTGACGAAAGGAGAGCAGCGTCCCGCCGACCTCGGCGAGTTCGGCTTCGACGGCGGCGTCGGCGGCCGACGCGGGAACGCCGAGACTCTCCGCGGCGCGGAGGACGACGCCGAGTTCACCGGTGTCCTCGGCGGCCGCGACGAGCAGGAGCGTGCGGGTGCCGGGGTCGAGGGCGGCGATCTCGGCGGCGAAGGCGTCCTGCACACGGCGGGGCAGGGGAAGCGGGCCGCCGGTGACGTCCCTTGTGGATGCCGTCTTCGCCAGTTCCCGCAGGGCCAGGGGATTCCCGCCGGTCTCGGCGATGACGCGCGAGCGGAGTTCGGGCGACAGGCCGCTGTCGGCGAGGAGCGCGGCGGCGGCGTGCTCGTCGAGTCCGGGCACGGGCAGTTCGTCGAGACCGTCGGCGCGGAAGTCGTGGCCGGTGTCGCGGACGGCGAAGAGCATCCCGACCCGGTCGGCGTGCAGGCGCCGGGCGGCGAAGGACAGCGCGTCGGCCGATTCCCGGTCGAGCCATTGGGCGTTGTCCACCAGGCACAGCACGGGCCGGGTCTCGGCGAGCTCCGCCAGCAGGCTGAGCGTGGCCAGCCCGACGGCGAAGCGTTCGGGCGGTCCGGTCGCGGCCAGGCCGAGGGCACCCCGGATCGCCGAGGCCTGCGGCGCCGGAAGCTCGTCCACAAGGGACAGTGCGGGACGGAGCACCTGGTGCAGTGCCGCGTAGGGCAGTTCGGCCTCGACCTGGACGCCGGCCGCGCGCAGGACGGTCATGTCCTTCGCCTCGGCGGCGGCGTGGCCGAGGAGCGCGGTCTTGCCCGCGCCGGGCTCGCCGCGCAGGACGAGGGCGGCGCTGCCGCCCTCACGGACGCGGGTGAGGGCGTCGGCGAGCGCGGTCAGCTGTGCTTCGCGGCCGTAGAGCATGGGCCGAATCTAGTGCCCGGCCCGCGACTTCTGGTGTACGCCGTCTGCGACCCGGGTCGTAGGGGTTCGTTCAGGGGCTTCCCCGGATGGCAACCGAAATGATCATGCGTAGCGTCCTTACCTATGAAGGGCACACCGGTCACGACCTACGTCAGGTGACCGATGTGAACGACCCTCCGAGTTTCTTACTGTGGCGTTCATCAGCGAAAACGCTTCTGAGTCAAGGAGATCGAGATGTTCGCCGCAGACACCGCCCGGGCCGCCGACACCGCCGACGTGACCGCCTTGTTCCAGCGTCTGAGTGACGCGTGGGGCGCGATGGACGCCGAGGCCTACGCCGACGCCTTCACCGATGACGCCGACTACGTCACATTCGTCGGGACGCACCTGCGCGGCCGCCGTCAGATCGTCGACGCGCACGCCGCGCTCTGGGAGCACTTCCAGAAGAACACCACGCTCTACGGCAAGATCCGCTCCCTGCGTTTCGTGACTGCCGACGTTGCCGTCATGATCACCGAGGGCGCGGTCCTGAAGCACGGGAAGACCGCGCCCAAACCCGCAGACCTGAAGGTGCAGACGCTGGTGGCCGTCCGTCGGCCGGAAGGCTGGCGTTTCAGCGGCTTCCAGAACACCAAGCACCGCCGCCTGATGGAGAAGATCGCGGCCAAGAAGGACGCCCGCATCGCCCCGGAAGCGCGCTAGCCCACCCCTCACTCACAGGAGCCCGACGTGACCACGCCCATTCCCGCCCGCCCCGTCAAGCGCCGCCGACTGCTCAAGACAGCGCTCATCGGCGCCCCGGCCCTGCTCGTCGCGGGGGCGGGTGGCTTGGGGATCGCCTACGCCAGCGCGGTCACCGACACCAGCGGTGAGATCGACTTCAAGAATCCGCTGAACGTCCCGCCCCTGGCGGAGTCCACTGTGGACGCGGAGGGTCGCCGGGTGTTCGAGCTGACCCTGCGGTCGGGATCGCGGCAGTTCAAGGACGGTGCCGCGACCGGGACCTGGGGCTTCAACGGCGACTACCTGGGGCCGACGATCCGGGCCGCGCGCGGCGAGACCGTGCTGTTCAACATCCACAACACCCTCGGCGAGACGACTTCGGTGCACTGGCACGGGATGCACCTCCCGCCGACCGCCGACGGCGGGCCGCACCAGTCGGTGCACGCCGGGACGACCTGGTCGCCGAGCTGGAAGGTCGACCAGCCCGCCGCTTCCCTGTGGTACCACCCGCACCCGCACGGCGAGACGGCCCGCCACGTCTACCGGGGCCTCGCCGGGATGTTCATCGTCGACGACGAGGAGTCCGCGGCCCTGGCGCTGCCGAAGACCTACGGCGTCGACGACTTCCCGGTGATCGTGCAGGACCGCTCCTTCGACGGCGACAACCAGTTCGACGAGTCGAGCGGCCTGTTCACCAACGTCGGGATCCTCGGCGAGGAGATCCTGGTGAACGGGACCTACGCGCCCTACCTGGAGGCGACGACGACGCGGGTGCGGTTGCGGCTGCTCAACGGTTCGGGTTCGCGGGTGTTCAACTTCGGCTTCACCGACGGTCGCGGTTTCGCGCTCATCGGCACCGACGGCGGTCTGCGCGCCGAACCCCACGGCACCAACCGGATCCAGCTCTCCCCCGCCGAGCGCGCCGAGATCGTCGTCGACGTCGCGCCGGGCGAGAAGGTCATTCTGCGCTCCTACGCCGCCGAGGATCTGGACATCGACCCCTTCTCGCAGCGCTTCGACGGCGGCGACGACGTCTTCGACGTGCTCGAACTGCGCGGCGCCGCGACCCTCACCGAGTCGCCCGCCGTGCCCGGAAAGCTCGTGGACGTACCGAAACTGGACGTCGACAAGTCGACCGAGACGAGGAAGTTCCAGCTGTCCGGCTTCAACCTCAACGGCAAGTCGATGGACATGGACCGCATCGACTTCGGCGTGGAGAAGGGAACGGTCGAGATCTGGGAACTGGAGAACGGCGACCAGCAGTTCCACAACTTCCACGTGCACGACGTTCAGTTCCAGGTGCTGAAGGTCAACGGCGAGAACCCGCCGGAGCACCTGCGCGGCTGGAAGGACACGGTGTACCTGCGCCCCGGTGGGAAGACGAAGATCGCGATGGAGTTCAAGGACTTCGCCGACCCGGACATGCCTTACATGTGCCACTGCCACGTGCTGTACCACGAGGACCAGGGCCTGATGGGGCAGTTCGTGGTGCTGGAGAAGGGCCAGAAGGTCGGCAAGCCGCCGAAGGACGGCGGACACGAGGGGCACTAGCTTCTTCGGCCTCGCAGACGAACCCGGCCGGCCCGCTCAACGCGGGCCGGCCAAGGGTTTTCCCCCTGCACACTCAGGAGTAGTCCTTCAGCGTGTACCCGTTCGCCACCTCGCGGAAGGTCTCGTCCAGCCCGAAGCCGTCGATCTCCTCGCCGTTGCGCTGCGCCTCGACGCGCGCCTTGTTCGTCAGCGCCAGACCCTGGTTGACCCCGACCCACTCCGCGAGTTCCGCGTGGTAGGCGTCGAAGGCGATCTCGTGGTCGCCGTCGGCGGCCTTCAGTTCGCCCGCCAGCACGTAGGCCCCCACCATCGCCAGGCTGGTGCCCTGTCCCGACAGCGGCGAACCGCAGTGCGCGGCGTCCCCAACGAGCGCGACACGGCCGACCGACCAGCGGTCGAGGTGGATCTGCGCCATCGAGTCGAAGTGGAACTCGTCGGTCTCCCACATGTGCTTGAGCAGCTCGGGCAGCACCCACGCGCCACCGTCCAGCCGCTCGGCGAGCAGTTCCTTCTGCGCCTTGACATCCCGGTAGTCGTAGTCGATCGGCTCGGCCGACTCGAAACCGAAGTACGCGCGGCACTCGGTGTTGTCGCGGACCGCCATGACCCCGCCGCCCCAGGAGTCGCCCGGGATCTGGTGGAAGGTCTGCCAGTGGTCGAGTCCCAGGAAGTTCGGCACGGTCCACACGCCCATGTA
Organism: Phytomonospora endophytica; assembly: GCF_014202425.1. Lineage (GTDB taxonomy): Bacteria > Actinomycetota > Actinomycetes > Mycobacteriales > Micromonosporaceae > Phytomonospora > Phytomonospora endophytica. The sequence goes on from NZ_JACHGT010000012.1 coordinate 273,016, forward strand.
GGTGCCCAGGTGGGTGATGAAGTCCTGCTCGCCGCCCATGACCAGCCGGCGGGTGTTGGAGTGCAGTCCGTCGGCGCCGACCACCAGGTCGAACCGCCGCTCGGGCCGGTTCTTGAACTCGACGGTCACGCCGTCGCCGTCCTGCCGGATCTCGGTGATCGAGTCCTCGAAGAGGTACTCGACGTCGTCGCCGGCCACGTCGGCCATGATCAGCGCGAGATCCTCGCGGAGGATCTCGACGTCGGGACCGCCGATGTCGCCACCGGTGAGGGTCGACTCGGTGGAGCGGTAGACCTCGTTGCCCTCACTGTCCACCATGGACATTCCGTGCGACACGATCCGCTTCGCGCGCAGCTCCTCGACGATGCCCATGCGCTCGGCGACCTCCATCGCCGCGCCCCGCACGTCGATGGCCTGACCGCCCTTGCGCAGTTCCGGGGTCAGTTCGACGATCGCGACCTCGAAGCCGTAACGCTTCAGCCAGTACGCCAGGGCGGTGCCCGCGACGCTTCCACCGGAGATGAGGACGGAGGTGTTCTTCATGGTGTGCTCCTGCTCGGTTCGTTGTCCCTGTGACGAGACCGAGCTTGCGGGCGGGTGCTTACCAGCCGCTGACCATCGGCGCACGCGCGCTGACCCCGCAGGTCAGTGCGGGGCGGACCCGTCGGCGAAGTGCCGCATGAGGATGCGCATGGCCTCGTCGACCTTGCCGCGCTCCTCGTCGTCGAGGCGGGCCGTCAGCGCCCCGACCGCCCCGGCCACGGCCGTGAGGGCCGCGTCGATGGCCGCCACGCCCTCCGGGGTGAGCACGACGCCGAAGCTGCGCCGGTCGTCGGGCGACGGCACACGCGTGAGGTAGCCGAGGGCTTCGAGCCGGTCGATGCGCTTGGTCATGCCCGCGCGCGAGGTCATCAGCTCGTCCGACAACCGCGACGGCGTGATGCCCTGCCCCGGCCCGCGACGACGCAGGGTCGCCATGACGTCGAACTCGGCCTGCTTGATGCCCTGCGACTCCAGCGCGCCCTCGCCGAGGGGGTTGAAGACCCGGTAGAGCAGGTGCGTCATCCGCATGACCGCGCCCATCCCGGCCCGGTCGAGATCCAGATCGGGGCGCTCGCGACCCCACTGGGCGAGGATGCGGTCGACGAGATCGGTCATGGAGGCAGTCTATGGGGTGCGAAAACGCCCTCCGGGTGTTCCGGAGTCCGCTTTTTCCCGGGGGCGCCACCGTGTCAGGAGACGTGTCAGCGCCGGAACAGGGCGCTGACAGGAGGCCGCTCAAAACTGGCGACATGACTCAGGACAGCAACACCACTCAGATCCCCGCCCCTTCCCACGACCGCCCGGAACTGCGAAAGACCCTCCAGGACATCGCCGACCCCGAGTCGGGCTTCGTCGGAGTCACCTTGCGCGTCACCGACGAGAACGGCGAATGGGCCGGTGCCGCCGGTACCGCCGAGCGCGGCGGGCTCACCCCGCCCCCGATCGACGGTCACTTCCGGATCGGCAGCAACACCAAGACCTTCACGGCGACCGTTGTGCTCCAGCTGGTCGGTGAAGGCAGGATCGGCCTCGACACCCCCATCGCCGACTATCTTCCCGAGTTCGGTTTCGACGAGCGAATCACCGTCCGCATGGTCCTGCAGCACACCAGCGGCATCTTCAACTTCACCGGCGAGGTCTTCGAAGACGGTTCGGTCGTCCCCGGCATCGTCTGGAGCGGTGCGGAATGGGTCAACGACCGCTTCCGGACCTACACCCCCGAGGAGCTCGTGCGCCTGGCGGTGTCGAAGCCGGTCCGTTTCGAGCCGGGCGCCGACTGGAGCTACGCCAACACCAACTACGTCATCGCCCGCCTGATCGTCGAGAAGGTCACCGGCCGTTCCCTCACCGAGGAGATGGACCGGTTGATCTTCCAGCCGCTCGGCCTGACCGGCACCAGCTCGCCCGAGACCTCGACCGAGGTCCCGGAACCGCACGCCCACGCCTACTACCGCTACACCGAGGAGGGCGAGGAGAAGATCGTCGACGTCACCAGCCAGAACCCTTCGTGGATCTCGACCGGCGGCGACATGATCGGCACCACGAAGGATCTCCAGACCTTCATCATCGCGCTGGTCAGCGGTGATCTGCTGACGCCGGAACTGCGCGAGGAGATGTTCACCCCGGAGGCCAAGGTCGGCTATGGGCTGGGCGTGTTCGTCCAGGAGATCGCGGGCGTCAAGCTCATCACCCACAACGGCGGCATCTCCGGCCACGCCGGGCTGATGTTCGCCACCCCCGACGGGACGAAGACGCTCACCGCCTCGCTGAACTACGTCGACGACCCCGACCTGTCGATGGCCACGGCCTTCCAGGGCGCGGTGGGCTCGCTGCTCACCCAGGTCTTCGGCGGCGGTGAGGCGCAGGAGGAGAAGGCGGCGGAAGACGCCGGCTGACGCGTCGACGTCGAGTAGTACCGCGGACCGGCCGCGCCAGACCTTCGGGTCGGCGCGGCCGGTCCGCGTTGTGGGGCGGGACGGACGGCCCGGACGACAGGCTCGCGCCGCCGCATCAGACCTTCGATCGACGCGGCCGGTCAGCCAGAACCGCCCGCGTCGGCCGCGAGCTGCCGTCGCGCGCCACCAGACGCCACCGAAGCGTGTCCCCGCCGCGGCCCCGGATGCCCCACACAGATAATTTCCTCGTAGATAGTCAATCTGTGTACTATCTACTCGTGCACCACCCCCTTCCGCGCCCCCAAGGAGCCCACCCCATGCGCACCCTCATCTCCGGCGTCCGCCTCTTCGACGGCGAGCGCGTGGTCCCCACCGCCGACGTGCTCGTCGAGGACGGCGTCATCGCGGCCCCGTCGGCCGGGGACGCCGACATCGTGATCCCCGGCGAAGGCCGCACCCTCCTGCCCGGCCTCATCGACTCGCACGTGCACGTCTTCGACGGCGACCTCTCGCGCGCCCTGCGCCACGGCGTCACCACCGAACTCGACATGTTCTGCCTGCCCGCGAACCTGGCGCGGCAGCGCCGGGTCGCCGCCGCCCGCGACGACGTCGCCGACCTGCGCAGCTCCGGCACCCTCGCCACCGCGCCCGGTGGGCACCCCGCACAGCTGATCAACCCGGAGCTCGCCGACGTCCTCGGCGACGCGGTCGGCGAGTTCGACACCGTGGCGTCGGTGGACGACGTGGCGGGTTTCGTCGCCGCGCGGGTCGCCGAGGGCGCCGACTACCTCAAGGTGGTGGTGGAGCGGGGTTCCGGGCAGGCCGCTCTCGCACCCGAGGTCATCGCCGCACTGGTGTCGGCCGGTCACGAGGCCGGTTTGACGGCGATCGCGCACGCCTTGAGCGCCGAGGAGCTGCGGATCGCGCTGGACGCCGGGGTCGACGGGATCGCGCACGTCTTCTACGACGTGCCGCCGGGGCCGGACCTGACCCTGTTGATCGCACGGATCCTGGCGCGGGAGGTGTTCTTCGTGTCGACGCTGGCCTACATCGAGAAGATCGCGCCGGACCGTTCGGCCGACGCGGGCGCGGCCGCCGGCGCACTGCACCGGGCGGGCGTGCCGCTACTGGCCGGGACCGACGCGAACCTGTGGGCGCCGACGCACGGCGACGCCATGCACCGCGAGCTGGAACTGCTCGTCGCGGCGGGCCTGAGCCCGACGGCGGCACTGGCGTCGGCGACGAGCGCCCCCGCGCGGGTGTTCGGCCTGGCCGACCGGGGCCGCGTGGCACCGGGCCTGCGAGCGGATCTGCTGCTGGTCGAAGGCGACGCGACGGCCGACATCACGGCGACGACGTCGATCGCGGGGGTGTGGCGGCGAGGCGTACGCCTGTGACCTTGATAGGTCGGGCCTAAGTTTACTATTGACATATCTTTAGGTCCGACCTATTTTTGGGTTCGTTCTACTCGAAGATGGGAGCCCTCATGCCCCTCCGCCTCATGACCGTCCACGCCCACCCCGACGACGAGTCGAGCAAAGGCGCGGCGACGCTCGCGAAGTACGCCGCCGAGGGCGCCGACGTCCTGGTCGTCACCTGCACCGGCGGCGAGCGCGGGGACGTCCTCAATCCGGCGATGGACCGGCCGGGTGTCCGCGCGGATCTCGCCGCGGTCCGCCGGGCCGAGATGGAGACGGCCCGGCGGATCCTCGGGGTGCGGCAGCATTTCCTGGGCTTCGTCGACTCCGGGCTGCCCGGTCCGGGCGAGGCCTTGCCCGAGGGCTGCTTCGCCGAGGTCGCGCTGGAGACGGCCACCGAACGGCTCGTGGCCGAGATCCGCGCGTTCCGGCCACACGTCGTGATCACCTACGACGAGACCGGCGGCTACCCGCATCCCGATCACATCCGCACCCATGAGGTGACCGCCGCGGCCTTCGACGCCGCCGCCGACCCGGGCAGATTCCCCGGCGCGGGCGAACCGTGGCGGTCGGCCAAGCTCTACTTCCACGGCGCCCTCTCGAAGGCCTGGTTCGAAGCGCTGCACGACGGCATGACCGAGCGCGGCATCACGTCACCGATGGGCGCGGTCCTCGCGGAGTTCCCGGCCGGGCTCCCCACGCCGGAGTTCACCGCCCGCGTGTCCTGCGCGGACTACTTCCCGGTCCGTGACCGCGCCCTCCTCGCCCACGCCACCCAGATCGACCCGAACGCGGGCTTCATGCTGCACGACCGCGACGTCGAACGCGCCGTCTGGCCGACCGAGGACTACCACCTGGCCCGGACGCACGTCGAGGTCTCGCCGCCCGAGGACGACCTGTTCGCGGGGCTTCGCCCCTGAGCCCGCGGTCGTCGGCCACGAAAGGGCCGCACTCCACCTCCCTTCGCCCGCAGGCCATCCCCCGTTCACCGTCCCCGGCTTGACTGCGGTGATGCCCGAGCAGCCCCCACCCTTCGGCGCCACCGGTCCGCCCCCGGCCCCCGAGCGCGACCTGCGCCTCGACGTCCAGGGCCTGCGCGCGCTGGCCGTCGGGCTCGTCGTCGCCTCGCACGCCGGGATCGGCTTCCTCGGCGGGGGCTACGTCGGCGTCGACGTCTTCTTCGTCATCTCGGGTTTCCTCATCACCGCCCTGCTCGTCCGGGAACTCTCGGCGGGCGGCGGCCTGTCCTTCCGGCGCTTCTACGCACGACGCGCCCTGCGGCTGCTCCCGGCGGCGATCCTCGTCATCGTGGCGACACTGGCCGGGGCGCGGCTCTTCCTGTCGAAGCTGCGTTTCGAGGAGTACGTGGGCGACGCCCTCGGCAGCCTCTTCTACGCCGAGAACATCCGGCTGGCCGCGACGGGCACCGACTATCTCGCCGAAGGCGCGCCGCCCTCACCGTTCCAGCACTTCTGGTCGCTCGCCGTCGAAGAACAGTTCTATCTACTGTGGCCGGTCGTGCTGCTGCTCGGCTGGAAGGTGTTCGGGCTGCGGCGCAAGGGGCTCGCCGTCCTCCTCGCGGCCCTGTGCCTCGCCTCTTTCGGGCTGAGCGCGTCGACCACCTCGAACGACCCGTCGTGGGCCTACTTCGGGATCCACACGCGCTTGTGGGAGCTGGGTGCGGGTGCGCTGCTGGCGCTGTCGGCGGCCCGGCTCAAGCGGCTGCCAAGCGGTGTCGCGGCCGTCCTGGGCTGGGCCGGCATGGCCGCGATCGTCGTGTCGGCGGTCGCCTTCGACGACGCCACAAGCTATCCCGGTCATCTCGCGCTGCTGCCGACCGCCGGCGCGGCCCTGGTCTTGGCGGGCGGCTGTTCGCCGTCGCGCGGGGACGCGCGGCTCGTCCTCACGTTGAAGCCCGCGGTGTGGGTCGGTGGCGTCTCCTACGGCTGGTATCTGTGGCACTGGCCGCTCCTCGTCATCGGCCCGATGGCCCTCGGGATGCGCGTGAGCGTCCGGCTTTCCCTTGCCCTGGCGGCGATCGCGCTCCTCCTGGCCTGGGGAACCCTGCGACTGGTGGAGAACCCGCTGCGCTTCCACCGCGCGTTCCGGCGGCGGCCGTGGCGGGCGCTCGGCGTCGGCCTGGGCCTGTCGGCGAGCGCGACGGCGGTGATCCTGGTGGCCTCGGTGTTCCCGCCGGCGATCAGTTCGGGGGCGGCGGCTCCGGTGCTGGCGGAGGTGATCGCGGCGGCACCGGATCCGCAGGCGCGGCTGACGCGGATCCTGGCGGAGTCGGGTGGTGGGCTGCCGAGCAACCTGACTCCGGCGCTGACGGAGGTGAAGGGCGAGCGTTCGGCGATCTACCGGGACGGCTGCCACGTCTCCTACGAGAGCGCGACGGTCGAGCGCTGCGTCTACGGTGACGTGTCGTCGAGCCGGACGGTGGTGCTGTTCGGTGATTCGCATGCCGCGCAATGGTTTCCGGCCTTGGAGCGGCTCGCGCTGGCCGGCGGCTGGAGGCTGGTGTCGCTGACGAAGGCGTCGTGCAAGGTGGCGACGGTGACGATCATCCGGCGGGGCGCGGACTACGCCAGTTGCGACGAGTGGCGTTCCGCCGCGCTGGAGGTCATCGCGGAGTTGCGGCCGGCGCTGGTGGTCGCGTCGTCGTCCGACGCCGGTGATCCGGCTCGGGCCGGGAATCCCCTGGCGCTGTGGACTTCCGGCTACCGGGAGACCTTCGCCGCGCTCACCGCGACGGGTGCGGAGGTCGCGGTCCTGCTGGACACGGCCTGGCCGGACGGCGACGCGGTGGAGTGCGCGGCCCGGCATCCGCTGGACCTGGCGGCGTGCACGGCGAGCGTCCCCGCGTCGTTGCGGGATCCGGTGCGGCGTCAGGCGATCCGGGACGCGGCGGGACCGGCCGGGGTGACCGTCATCGACCCGGTGCCGTGGCTGTGCCGGGACGGCGGCGAGTGCCCGGTGGTCGTCGGCGACACCTTCGTATACCGCGACGACAGCCACCTCGCCGAGGCCTACACGGCGGCGATCGCGCCGGTTCTCGGCGCGCGGATCACCACCGTGTGGCCCGAATCTGAAGCACCCTAAGATTCGGGCATGCGCAGTCCCCTCCGCACCCTCGGATCCCTTGTCGCCGTGGCGCTTCTGGCGTTGACGGCGGGCTGCTCGAAGCCGTCGGCGAACCTGGCGCAGCCCACGGAGTGGACCCGGGCGGTCCCCGCCGCCTACGGCCGGCCCCTCGACAGCCGGATCGCCGAGGGCACGGTCCTGGTCACCACCACGAACGGGCTGATCGGCATGGACCCGAAGACCGGCGCGCAGCGGTGGTGGCGCGACTTCGCCAAGGACTTCGACGACTCCCTCGGCGGGGAGATGAGCCGCGGCGTCGCGATGTTCGCACTGACCATCGCCGGGGACGCCATCGTCGTCACCAAGTCCGCGGAGAACACACCGGGCGACACCGGTCGGTCGGGACACGAGGTCCTCGACCTGGCGACGGGACAGACCCGCTTCACCGTCCTGCCGAAGGTCGACTCCGCCGACGGCTGGTCCTTCGTGCACGTCACGAAGACGTCGATCATCGACTTCCAGTGCGTCGACCTCGTCGAGTGCGACATCACCTCACTGCCACTCGACGGCGGCGCTCCACAGTGGACCGTCAACCTGCCCGGCGGCCGCGTCGACCTGCCCGACCAGCTGTCCTGGAACCAGGAACGCGGCTACTCCTCCGACGGCAACTCACCGCCGATCTGGCGCGTCGCGACGGAACCCGAGTTCGCCCTGGTCAACAACCACAAGACGGACACGGCCACCACCGTCGACCTCGACACCGGCCGGATCCTCGGCGAATGGAAGCACGCCGAGACCCGCGCCTGGTACGTCCTCGTCGGCCCGACGGTCGTGGAGGTCGGCGGCGGCGACACCATCCGCGGTCTCGACCCGGCGACCGGTGAGGAACGGTGGAACCACGTCCCGCTCGCCGCCGCGTCGGCGCCTTTCGGATACCACGGTCTCCTCGTCGACGGCGGCGTGCTCATCGACGAGACCGAGTCGGACTCCGGGGTCAAGCGTTACCAGTTCGTCGACCTGCTCACCGGCCCGCAGGGCGAACCGCTGACCGCGACGCGACCGAACGCGCTCGTCGTCCGCCCGGAACTCGTCATCACGGTCGACGAACTGCTCAGCGAGGTCACCGCCACCGACCCGGCGAGCGGGCAACCGCTGTGGACCGGCACGCTGCCCAACGGCGACGGCGCCTACCGCCTCTTCGAGAGCGTGCTCACCGAGGACACCCTCGTGATCACCGCGACGACCGGCTTCGACGACCCCGGCGCGCTGCACGCCGTCGACACCGCCACCGGCAGGGTCCGCACCTGGGAGGGACAGTGGATCCTCGGCACCGGCGACGGCATGATCATCGCGGTGTCCGGCGACGAGTACGAGGGCGAGTTCGCGCTCCACTCGCATTGGCTGTGACCATCGCCGTTTAAGCGTTCAGGGGATGCCCGCGCGCCTGGCACCGTCCCTTGTGGAATGACCGGTCGTGGTCGCGCGGTTGAGGCGACGGGACCGCGCGGGCCCACCCCCGCGCGGTCCCGCCCACGTCACTCCGCGAAGGCGTCGACCCCGGTCAGTTCCGCCGACAGGGCCCACAGCCGGTCGGCCTGGTCCGGGTCGATCGCGTAGGGGCTGACGCCGCCGGTGAACGGCTCGTCCAGGCTCGCGACCTCGGCGATCTCGCAGTCTTCGAGGTAGACCCCGCCCATCCCGTCGAGCTGCGGTGACGTCGCCGCCCAGACCTGCGTGGCCGCGCCCTGCTCGGGCGTCTTGAAGCCGTCGCCGATGGGCTTGCCGTCCTCGTCGATCCAGCCGAGCGCGACCATCTCCTCGGTCGGCAGGTGCCGCTGGAGCGGCGTGAGGATGCCCCCGGGGTGCAGCGAGAACGCGCGGATGCCCCGGTCGCGGGCACGCGCGTCGAGCCCGACGGCGAACAGGACGTTCGCGGTCTTGGCCTGCCCGTAGGCCTCCCACTTGTCATAGCCGTTCGTGAACTGGACGTCGTCCCACCGGATCGGCGAACGCCGGTGCCCGGCGGAGGAGACGGCGACGACGCGGGCGTTGTCGTTCAAGGCGGGGAGGAGGCGGTTGACGAGGGCGTGGTGGCCGAGGTGGTTGGTGGCGAACTGGGCTTCCCAGCCGGGTCCGACGCGGGTTTCGGGGCAGGCCATGATGCCGGCGTTGTTGATGATGATGTCGATGCCGCGTCCGGTGGCCAGGAAGCGTTCGGTGAAGTCGTCGACGGAGTTGAGGTCGCCCAGGTCGAGGCGGTCGACGTCGGCGATGCCGCCCAGGGCCTCTGCGGCGGTTTCGGGCCTGCGCGCGGGGACGACGACGTGCGCACCGGCGTTGGTGAGGGCGCGGGTGGTCTCCAGGCCGAGGCCGGAGTAGCCACCGGTGACGACGGCGAGCTTCCCCGAAAGATCGACACCGGCGAGAACCTCGGCGGCCGTCGACGAACGGTCGAAGCCGGACCCGAGCTTGTGCTGTGGCGTGGTCATGGTGGTGACGCTACGACCTAGAGCGTGGTCTAGGTCAAGCTTCCGGTGCAAAGCGCCGGTGGGGGTCTTCCTCAACCCCGCACCCTCCGCCGCGCCCGTTCGGCCAGCGCCCGGGCCTCCCCCTCCCCCACGCCGAGGACGGCAGCGATCTCGCCGTAGCCGACGGCGAACAGTTCGCGCAGCACGAAGGCGAGCCGCTCGTCGGCCGCCAGCGTCTCCAGCACGACCATCACCGCCAGGCCCAGCGAGTCCGCGGCGGGCGCGCCCCCGGCGGTCTCGGCGCCCAGGCGGCCGCGCAGCCGGTCCAGGCACACCCGCGCGACGAAGGCCGCGAGCCAGGCGTCGGCGTCCTCGGCCGCCAGCCGCCGCCGTGCCTCGTCGAGGGCCGCGTCGGCGTCGGCGCCGACCATCCGCACGGCGATCGCCCGCAGGCGCGGCCGGGCGGCGGTGAAACGGTCGGTGAGCAGGTCGGCGAGGGGGTCCATGGCGAAAGTCCTCCGGTCGGGTCGTCAGTCACCTGACGTAGCCCACCCCGCGGATGTGACTACCGCGTCCCCGCGGCCCCCGCGGCGACGACCGCCAGCAGCCGGTCGTGGATCTCCCCGAAGCGCACCCGCACGGCCTCGGCCGCCTCGGCGACGACCTTCGCCGACGGGTCGCGCTCCGGCTCCAGCAGCAGGTGCACGGCCTCGGCGAGCGCGACGTCGGGGTCGGCGATGTTCATGCCGCCGGCGAGGTCGGGCTGGTCCATCATCAGGCCGAAGCCGACGAGGAGGGCGTGCAGCGCGTACATCTGCCGGGGCAGTGGCAGGTCGTCGCGCACGACTCCGCGCTCGCGCAGGATGCCGAGGACGGCGCTGCCCATCGCGCCCGGTGAGGCCTCGGCGAAGCGTTCCCGGTCCTCGGGCCGGTGCATGAGCCGCGCGAGGGCGCTGTCGTCGCTGCGCAGCCACCGCAGCCACGGGTTCCCCGCGGTGGTGCGCAGCAGCATCGGCGCGAAGCGCCGGGGCAGGACGAGACTCCGGTCGGCGTCGAAGCGGCCGCCCACGTCGTCGAGCCAGGCGAGGACCTCGCGGGCGATGAGCCCGACGAAGAGGTCCTCCTTGGTCTCCCAGTACAGGTAGACGGTGCCCTTCCCGACGCCCGCGGCGGCCGCGATCTCGGCGATCGTCACCTTGTGGACGCCGTGCCGCAGGGCCAGTTCGCGCGCGCTGTCGAGGATCCTCCCGGCCTTCGGGGAGGCCTGTTCGATCAGCCGGCTCATCGGCCCCATGATGTCACGCCTGCACGATGTCCACGGTCTTCATGACGTTCGAGCGGCTGCGGTGGTGAACGCGCGACAGCAGGGCGCGCCCGACCGATGTCGCCATGACCCGGTTCATGGCCTTCCGTACGCGCATTTCGGTGCGGTCGGCGGGCAGGAACAACCGGCGCATGTCCATCCCGCTCCCCTGGTGGAACTCGACGAACGGCCGCAGCTTCGCCTCCCACGCCCGCAGCGCCCGCCCGATGTCGCCGGGGTGGCGCTCCAGCATCGTGCCGAGCAGGTCGGCTCCGGCGAGGCCGGTGGCCGCGCCCATCCCGGAGTAGAGCGTCGGGCACCACGCGGAGTCGCCGAGGAGCACGACGCGCCCGCGATGCCAGGTGTCCATGCGGATCTGCTCGGCGGTGTCGAAGAGGTGGTCGGGCGCCTCGCCGAAGCGGTCGAGGAGCCAGCCGAGGGTCGCGCCGGGCGCTTCGGGACCGAAGACCTCCCGCAGGGTCTCGATCGGGGGACGGCCGAACTCGGCGTCGGGGTCGGCGGTGCGGTAGTTGAACAGGACCGTCGGCGGCCGGTCGGCGAAGGGGAACACCCACGCCGAGCGGCCTTCCTCGGCGAGGATGACGCCGTCCTTGACGCGGTAGCCGGGGACCGGGCCGGGCAGTTCGCACGCGGCGATCATGTACCCGAGACGGTGGACGCGGCCCTCGTCGGGCCCGAAGGCGAGGCGGCGAACGGTCGAGCGCAGCCCGTCGGCGCCGACGACGAGCCCGAAGCGCTCGGTGCCGCCGCCGAAGTCGACGTCGACCCCGTCGGCGTCCTGCCGGATCGCCAAAGGTGGCGCGGAGTAACGGATCTCGACGTCGGCGGGCAGCGCGTTGAAGGCGCCGTCCTCGATGTCGCCGCGCACGACCGGCAGCGCCTCGCCCGGCACGGCCTCGGTGAAGCTCAGGGAACGCAGGCGACGGCCCGCGCGGTCGACGTTGTAGGAACGGATGTCGTCCGACAAGCGGTTCGGCAGTGCGATCCCGAGCCGCCGGGCGGCGCTGATGCCGGTGCCGAACAAGGCGATGAAGTAGCCGCCGCGCCTGCGCTCGGGGGCCTTCTCGCAGATGACAACCCGCCAGCCCGCCTGATGGAGACGCAGGGCCGAGGCCATGCCGCTGACGCCGAGTCCGACCACGAGCGCCCGCTTCGCGTTGGTGTCCATGGGATCGAGACTAGACTCACTGACCGCATTGGTCATCTGGTCAGTTCGCTATTGTGGTGGAACGCTCAGATGAGGAGATCCCGACATGCCAAGGGTTTTCGTGCACGGGCACCCCGAGACGGCGGCGATCTGGGAACCGCTCCTCGCCGAACTCGACGGGCCGCCGCCGGTACTGCTGTCGCCGCCCGGGTACGGCGCGCCGGTGCCCGACGGCTTCGCCGCGACCGTCACCGACTACCGCGACTGGCTCATCACCGAACTGGAGGCCATCGGCGAACCGGCGGACCTCGTCGGACACGACTGGGGCGGCGGGCACGTCGTCAACACCGTCATGGTCCGCCCGGATCTGGTGCGCAGCTGGGTCAGTGACGTCCTCGGCGCCTTCGACGCCGACTACGAGTGGCACGAATACGCCCGCCGCGAGCAGCGCTCGGACGGCCCGGCCGTGCGCTTCGACCCCGACTTCGACACGAGGGTCGCCATCCTCGTCCAGGTCGGCCTTGGCGAACCGATCGCGCGCCTCATCGCCGAAGCACAGCGGGAACCGATGGCCGAGGTCGCACACGCGCTCTACCACTCCGCCGCGCAACCCGTCATGTCCGACCTCGGCCGCGACCTGGAACTCGCCGCGAAACGACCGGGACTGTCGCTGCTCGCGACCGAGGACCACTACGTCGGGACGGTCGAGCAACGACGGCGGGCCGGCGACCGCTCGGGCGCGCGAACCGTGACCCTCGAAGGGCTCGGGCACTGGTGGATGGTCGAGGATCCCGCGCGGGGAGCGCGCGTCCTCGAAGAGTTCTGGAAAGGCCTGTGAACGCGTAAGGCGCGGGAGCCCCCCGGCTCCCGCGCCGATCCCCACCCCCGGGGATAACCGGATCACGTCTACAGCAGGCGTCGCAGCTCCGCAACGAGCAGATCGGCGCGCACACCGGAGTTCGGGCAACCGCCGAAGTGGTGCAGGGCGATGACCTTGCCCGTCGAACGCGCGATCACCGGCGAACCCGAGGAACCGAACTCGGTGTCGCACTTGTAGCCGACGTCGGTGTCGGCCTCGTACCCCTGGTACTTGGGCTCTTCGACACGGCAGTTGCCGCCGTCGTCGGAGTCGCTGTCGACCGCGATCTGCAGCGGCTTGCCGCTCGGGTGCTGCGGGATGTAGAGCTTCTCCCCGCGCTCGCTGAGGCGGTTGTCGAACTCCAGGTACCCGAAGTCCTCGATCTCGCTGAAATCGCCGACGGTGAACAGGGTGTAGTCGTAGGTCTGGTCGGTGGCGAGGACCTCGTCGCCGCGGACCTTCACCGGCTCGCGGGTCGCCGAACCGCCGCAGACCTCGCACTCGTAACCGAACCACACCTCGGTGGCCTTCGCCTCGCGGCTGGTCTCGAAGCAGTGGTGGTTGGTCATCATGCGGTTCTTCGGGCCGACGCGCCAGGCCGTGCACAGGGTCGTGCCGTCGATGAGCAGCCGCGCGACGGCGGCGCTGCGGTTGAACGCGGCCGGATCGCTGTCGCGGTAACAGACGGCGTCCTTCTTGTCGTCACGCGAGCAGACGCTCTCCGGGGAGCGCGGCTCGGACATCTCCGCCGGCGACAGCCCACGGGTGACCTTGTCGATGGCGGCGCCGAAGAGCGGCAGGTCGGCCAAAACGGATGCGGCCTCGCGATGCAGCTCGACGACGGCCTGCTGGCCCGTGACCGACGTGGCCCAGGTGCCGGCACCGTCGGAACTGTCGTAGCGGTACTCCTCCGAGCCGTCCGCATTGGACACCGAGACGTAGTCGCCGTCGGCGAGGAGGAGACGCTCGAAGTGGACCTTCACGAAGGAGGCGCCCGGGTAGGTCAGCGTGCGGGTCGTGTCGCCGGTGTAGGAGAGGACGGCGTCGGCGGCCTCCTCGGCTCCGACCGTCGCGGCCCCCGCCGGAACCCGCTGCTCCGGCGCCACGACGGCCGCCGACTCGTCCCCGGCGTGGGCGTTCGGTCCCACGACGAAGGCGACCCCGCCGAGTAGCAGGGCGGCCGCGCCGACCCACGTCTTCTTGTTTCTGCCCACGATCTTCCCCTGCTGCTCAGTGGTTATCCGGCCCACTGGTGTAACGATGCGGGGAGGCTGCGGACACGCCTTGTCACCGTCGTACGAGTACCTCACCGAGAGGTTTGCGGGAGATGTCGGGAACCCGCGCGTCCGGAGCGGGATACCCGACGGGGATGAGGACGTAGGGACGCTCATTGGCGGGCCGGCCGAGGATCTCGCCGAGGAACTTCATCGGCGAAGGCGTGTGCGTCAAGGTCGCCAGACCCGCACTGTGCAGTGCCGCCAAGAGGAAGCCCACGGCGATGCCCACGGACTCCTTGACGTAATAGGGACGCGGCTCGTCGACTCCCTTGTGGACCTCGAAGACGACGATGAGGGCCGGTGCCGTCACGAGGAACGGCTTGTCGTGATCAGTGCCGAGCGGCGCGAGAGCGGCGAGCCACTCCTCGGAAGCCCGACGCTGATAGAACTCGCGCTCCTCCTCCTCGGCCCCCACCCGAATCTGTTCTTTCAGAGCGGGATCGGTGACGACGACGAAGCGCCACGGCTGGATGTTCGCGCCACTGGGAGCCGTCGCCGCAGCGGCCACCGCCGACTCGATGACGTCCATCGGGACCGGCTCGTCGGTGAAGTCACGAATCGTCCGCCGCCGAGCCATCCACTCGGCGAACTCCGCAACCCGCCGACGGGACTCCTCAACGGAGATGTCGAAATGCGGGGCCGCGACGGTGGGATACGGCGAGCTCAGGTCGGTCGTGGACATGCGTACAGGTGTACCGGTGTCGTGGGGGGCGGGGCAAGGGTGATCAAATCCCTGAAACAGGGGCGGGGCCGTGCTCACGTTGCAGTTCCGGCGGGATGAGTACCTGAGGGAGAAGCCGATGCTCGCCGACGCGGTCCTGGTCGCTGGGGAAAGATGGCGGCGCGCGCGATCACCGCACCCCAAGGCGATGTGCTCTCCCACCAGGTCGCGCGCAGCGCGACACACCCCCCACCACTACTTACCTGTGTCTCCGTCGCTTCGGCCAGGGATTGGTGCAACACGAAGGTTCTGGGGCTG
>NZ_JACHGT010000013.1 GCF_014202425.1 Phytomonospora endophytica
ATGAAGAACCTGCCGGGGTCAAGGGAAAGAGCGCCCTTGACCCCGGCAGAACCTTCATGTCGTCCAATCAACGGCCGAAGCGACGGAGACAGAGGTTAGTGGTGGCGGGGGGTGTGTCGCGCTGCGCGTGACCTGGCGGGAAAGCGAACCCGCCGTCGTCGCTGGGGGGGGGTGTGTGGTGTGTTGCGCTGCGCGCGAGCTTTGGCGGTGGGCGTCCGGTCCTACTTTTTGCTCCGTGCCTTGATTCCCTCGATGATGCTTTCGAAGGAGTCGGCGCCGAATCCGTCCGCTTGTCGTCGGTCCAGCAATGCCTTCACGGGCTCGATCACGAGGGTGTCGAGTCCCTGGTCGCGGCTTGCTCGGTGGATCAGGTCGACGGCGCTCTTGTTGAAGGTGACGTTCTGTTCTTCGGCGTGGTAGTCGCCGGAGTCGATCGCGGGGGCGTGTCCGGTGGCGTACTGGGCCATCGCGGCTGCCCAGGCCGTGGCTCGCGGCATGAACTCGGCGGCTGGAATTCCGGCGGTGGCCGCGAGCGCGGTTCCGTGGAGGAGCCCGGCGAACATGGCGTACATCCCCGACAGCATCGCGAGGTCCACAAGGGACGCCAGTCCCGCGTCCTCGCCGAGGTAGGTGCTCTCGGCGAGGTGGTCCAGTACGGGGCGGAGCTCCTGGAACAGTGGCGTCGGCCCGCTGTAGAGGATTTCGGCGCCGGGTTTGCCGATCATGGGCGGGACGGCCATCATGCCGCCGTCGAGGTAGTCGATTCCGTGCTCGGCGGCCCAGGCGGCCATGTCGCGGGCCTCGGCGGGGGTTCCGCTGGTGAGGTTGACGATCGTCTTGCCTCGCAGGCGGCCGGTGATGGGTTCGAGGACCGCGCGGACGGTGTCGTAGGTCAGCAGCGTGACGATCGTGACGGCTCCGGCCTCGATCGCCTCGGCGGCGGTCTCGGCCTCGGTGAGGCCTCCGGCGCGGCCTGGTGTGCGGTTCCAGACTGTCGTGGTGTGTCCTGCGGCCTGGAGTGTCTCGGCGATCGCGCGGCCCATGCCGCCCATGCCGATGACGGTCGTGGCGGGCTTGTGCTCGGTCATGTGGGCGGTCCTTCGGTGGGGTCGACGGGAGTGGCGCGCGCTTCGCCAATGCTTCGCGACCGGCCCTTGACCTGCAAGTACGCACCGAAAAGTCAGGCACTCACCTATGGGTAACGATCGAGGTGACGGCGCCGGGACATGACCGGGCTCACATGGGAGGAGGGACCGTCGCGGTTCGCCGCGACGGTCCCCGGCGACTACTCGCGGACCATGTGGAAGATCTCGCCGACCACCTGGAAACCGGCCTTGCCGTAGGCGCGTCCGGCACCGGCGTCCGCCGGGTCGAGCCAGACCGTGCGCACGCCCGATTCATGGAGCGTGCGCGTCAGGTAGGCCGTCACCGCCGAGGCGATGCCGCGTCGCCGGTACTCCGGCGCCGTCGCGATCCCGCCGATCTCGACGATCCCGTCGATCGGGGCGCTCGTCTGGCCCGCGCCGACGGTCAGCCCGTCGGACGTGACGGCCACGGCGAGCCGTCCACCGCGTGACATCAGCCGCGTCGCGGTGCGGACGGCCACGTCGCGGGTGGGGATCTCGTCGTCGAAGGCGGGGTGCTGGACCGAGGCGGCGGCATAAAAGGCGTCCTCGTCGATGGCGTCCACGATGGACAGTCCGGCGGGGATCGGCGGGTCGAGGACCTGCCCGATGCCGCAGGCCATGAGCTGACCGCGGTGGTGCAGCGTGTATCCGGCGGCCGACAGGACGTCGGCCAGCTTCGGGCTGCGCGAGGGCAGGAACTCGAAGCGGGGCTTGCGGTCCTTGGCGACGAAGGCCGCGGCGAGCTCGTCGAGCTCGGCCGGCGTGGGGTCGGTGTCGTCGTCGGGGATCGCGTAGTTGAGGTACATGTTGTCGCTGTCGGGGTCGAAGCGACAGATGAACCGGCCCACCCGCTCGTGCAGTTCGGAGCCGAGGAGGTTGGCGCGGGCATGGTTCTGGATGTCGAAATCCACGGTGGGAGAGAGCCTTCCGCTCAAGAAGCAAGAAAAGAGTGAGAGAGAACGCCACCGGACGGATGCCACGAGGGGGCTCCGCTGGATGTTCGCGCCGGTGGCCTAGTGGCCGACCCGCATTCGAATGGCCTCACCTTTGTCTTGAGCGTGGTGCCGCGAGACCGCGGCAGGACGGGGGAAGAGTAGCAGGGCGGCACGGGGAACGCGAGGGGTTATTTCCCGGCCGCGCGTTCTATAGCGCCACCCCTAGACAAGCCGATACGCTCCTATGCCATGGACCCGGTACGCAATCCCTACGCCCCCGGCGCGGGCCAGCGACCGCCGCAGCTCGCCGGGCGGGCGCGGGAGCTGCGTGCCTTCGAGGTCGTCCTCGACCGGGTCGCGCATCGGCGGCCGGAGCGCTCGCTCGTGCTGACCGGCCTGCGCGGGGTCGGCAAGACCGTCCTGCTCAACGCCCTCCGCAGCCAGGCGATCGCGAAACTGTGGGGCACCGGCAAGATCGAGGCGCGGCCCGAGCAGTCGCTGCGGCGGCCGCTGTCGGGCGCCCTGCACATGGCGGTCCGCGAGCTCGGCAGCCGCCACCGGGCACCCGACCGGGTCGAGTCCTTCCTGTCGACGCTGAAGGCCTTCGCGCTCAAGGGCAACCCACCCGGCGCGCGTCTGCGCGACCGCTGGGAACCGGGCATCGACGTCCCCGCCGGGAGCGGCCGCGCCGACTCCGGCGACATCGAGATCGACCTCGTCGAACTGCTCACCGACGCCGCCGAGATCGCCGCCGACGTCGGCACCGGCCTGGCCGTCTTCATCGACGAGATGCAGGATCTGTCCACTTCGGACGTCTCGGCGCTGTGCGCGGCCTGCCACGAACTGTCCCAGGCCGGGACCCCGCTCATCGTCGTCGGCGCCGGACTGCCGCACCTCCCGGCGGTCCTGTCGGCCTCGAAGTCCTACTCCGAGCGCCTCTTCACCTACATGCGCATCGACCGCCTCAGCGCCGACGACGCCGCCCACGCCCTCACCGCCCCCGCCCGCAAGGAGGGAGCGTCCTATGAGGACGAAGCCCTCGCCGCGCTCTTCGCGCACTCCGGCGGATACCCCTACTTCGTGCAGGCCTACGGCAAGGCGACCTGGGACCACGCGCCCGTCACACCGATCACCGCCGAGGACGTGCGCGTCGCCGCGCCGGCCGCCGAGGCCGAGCTCGCCGTCGGCTTCTTCGGTTCCCGCTACGAGCGGGCCACGCCCGCCGAGCGCGAGTACATGCGGGCGATGGCCGACCTCACCGACGGGCCGGTCGGTACCGTGAGCACCGCCGAGGTCGCCAAGGCCTTGGGGCGCAAGCCTTCCAGCCTGTCCCCGGCCCGCGACGCCCTGATCAAGAAGGGCCTGATCTTCGCCGAGGAACGCGGCGTGGTCGCCTTCACCGTCCCGCACTTCGACCGGTATCTGAGAGGCAGGGCATGAGCTACGGCTACGGCAGTACGAGGCGCGACTCGCACCGGGCACCCAGCTGGATCTTCCTGGCCTTCGTCGCGGCCTTCCTCGCCACCGGCGTGGCCCTGTGGGCCGAGGCGACCGGCGAACTGACCGGGATCGGCACCGGCGTCACGGTGTTCCTGTTCGTCCTGGCGGGATGGGTCGTCTCACTGTGCCTGCACGAGTTCGGGCACGCGCTGACCGCCTACAAGGGCGGCGACCACACGATTCCGGAGAAGGGTTATCTGACCCTCAACCCGCTGAAGTACACCCACGCGGTCCTGTCGATCATCCTGCCGTTGGTCTTCGTGATCCTCGGCGGCATCGGCCTTCCCGGTGGCGCGGTGTGGGTCCAGCGCGGGCTGCTGCGCAGCAAGAAGGTTGACTCGGCGGTGTCGGCGATGGGCCCGGCGTCAAACGCCGTGTTCGCCGGTGTCCTGGGGATCCTGCTGGCCAGCGGCGCCCTCGACAACGCCGGCCTGGCGCTGCGGGCGGCCGTGGCGTACCTGTGCATGCTCCAGGTGACGGCCACGATCCTGAACCTGCTGCCGATCCCGGGCCTCGACGGTTACGGCATCATCGAGCCCTGGCTGCCGCCGGAGTACTCGCGCAACATCGCCAAGATCGCGCCCTTCGGGATCCTGCTGCTCTTCGTGCTGCTGCTGCACCCGACGATCAACCGCTACTTCTTCGAGTTCGTGTACTGGATCCTGGGGCTGCTCGGCGTCGACACCTCGATGGTCGGGCTCGGCTCGCGACTGTTCAGATTCTGGACCGGGTGAGGATCCGGCTCCCCTACGCCGTCGCGGCCGTCGTCACGGTCGCGCTCGGCCTGGGTCTTCGCACCACAATGGACGGCGCCGTCGCCAAGTACGGCGGCGACGCCCTCTACACGCTGCTCGTCTTCTGGCTGGTCCTCGTGCTCGCGCCCCGGACACGCGGGCTCGTCGCGGGCGCGATCGCCTGCGGTCTCAGCTGGGCCGTCGAGTTCTTCCAGCTCACCCCGATTCCGGCGGAACTGTCCGGCAATCCGCTGGCGCGTCTCGTTCTCGGCTCGACCTTCAACGCCCCCGACCTGTTCTGGTACGCCGTCGGCGCGGCCCTCGGCGTCGCCATCCTGGCGGCGCTGCGGCGGGCTCAAGATCGAACTACAGTTGCCGCCGATACCTGACCTCGGAAAGGCACCGGCATGAGCACCGAAGACACCGCGCGCGACGAACTGCTGCGCACCTGGACGCAGTGGCGCGCAGACCGCGACGCGGGCTTCAAGAAGCCGTACGGCGCGCTGAGCCTGGTCGCCCTGCACTGGCTCGACGAGGACGAGGCCGAGAGCTTCGACGAGGTCCCCGGCGTCTGGCGCGTCACCGGCGGACAGGTGACCGTGACGGCCTCGGCCGCCGACGGGCTCACGCTGTCGGGTGTCCCGATCGACGGTGAGACGCCGATCCCCCTGGAACACACCACGTCCGGCGAGACCCTCACCTACGGCGACGTCGTCATCGAGGTCATCGACCGCGCCGGCTTCGCCTTCCGCGTCCGCGACCCGAAGGCACCGGCCCTCGCCGCCTTCACCACCGCGCCCGCCTACGCGCCCGAAGCCCGCTGGATCCTCGACGCCGCATACGAACCCATCGAAGGCGGCAAGGAGGTCGCGATCGGCTCGGTCGTCGAAGGCTACGGCTCGACCGGCACCGCGGTGGCTACCGCGCGCTTCCAGCTCGACGGCGAAGAGCACACCCTCCTCGTCTTCGACGACGGCGGCGGCGCCTGGACCCTGTTCCGCGACGCCACCAGCGGCGTCACCACCAACGGATCGGGCCGCTTCATCGACATCGCCGCCCCCGGCGCCGACGGCCGCGTCCTGCTCGACTTCAACCGGTCGAGCAACCTCCCCTGCGCCTTCAACGACTTCTCGACCTGCCCGGTCCCGCCCTTCGAGAACCGCCTCACCGTCGCCGTCGAAGCCGGGGAGAAGATCCCGGTATAGCCGCGCGCGTCCCCTTCGGTGGGACCGGTCCTCGATCCGGCCGCGTAGACATGAGGCCGGACCTCGGAGGTGGAAGATGCGCCGACTCCCGCTCGCGGGCGCCCTGCTCGCCCTGCTCACGGCCTGCACGCCCGGTGCCGGCGACCCGCCCGGCGGGGACGCCGGGCCGGGCGGCTCCTACGCGTACCTGAAGGTCGCGTTCGGGGAATCCTGGCTGGACACCAAGAGCACGCTCGTCGTCATGGACGGCACGAAACGGATCGGTTCCACCGAACTGCTGCTCGGCACCACCCCGCTGTTCACCGTCGACGGCCGCTTCGCCTTCACCGCCGCGACGATCGGCGACTCGGTCACCGCGATCTCCACCGAGACCGGCGCGGTGTCGACCGTGACCTGCGAGGACTGCGGGGACACCGACATGAGCTGCCTGTGCCAGATGGTCGTGCCCGTCGGCGGGAGCACGATCGCGTGGCTGAACAAGGAGGGCCGCCTCGTCACCGCCGACCTAGCGGCGAACCCGCCGGTTCCCGTCGAGACCGGCACGGTCGTGCCCCTGGAAGACGGATTCCTCGACGCGAAGCTCTACCCGGCGCTGCTCGCCGGACGCGACGGTGTCGCGCTGGCCGCCTATCCCACCAACGACCGGCCCGTGGACGAACCCACACCCGCCTACCTCGTGACCTCCGGCGAGGAGCCGCGGCGGCTCGACGTCGACCGGCCCGACGCGCTGGAGATCGCGGCGTTCAGCCCCGACGGGACCGGCATCGCCGTCGGCGGGGAACGCGAGTACGTCTGCGCGACACTGACGCTGGTGGACCTGGGCACCGGGGAGAGCGTCACGTCGCCGCTGCGGGCCGCACCGGACGCGACGTGCGAGACCCACGACGCCTTCGTCGACGAGCTGTGGTGGGACCACGACGGCACCCTCAACGTTTACTACGAGGAGTCCACGGAAGGGCAGGGCGGCGACGACGTCCACGCCCGCTTCGACGGGACCCGCTGGGCACCCGCCGGCGTCGACCTGAACCGGCAGACGCACCCGCTCGCGTCCGGCGCGTCGGTGGTCCTCGACGACTGGTCGCTGTCACTGACGGGAGACGGGACGAGCGTCGCCGTCGACACCGAGGTCCGGCACGTGGTCGCCGCACCGGCATAGGCGACGGCCCCCACTCCGCGCGGGAGTGGGGGCCGTCGTCCGGTCAGCCGGTGGATCAGTTGTCGTAGTAAGCCGCGACGACCTTGCGGGCCACGTTCTCGTGCTTGTCGTAGGCGAAGGGGAAGGCCGAGACCTGGACGGTCTGGGCGGCTTCGCCCATGCCCATGTCCTCCCAGTCGTCGACGCCCTTGAGGCCGTCGTAGAAGGCGAGCGCGGAGGTGCGGGGGGTCATGATCTCCTTGATCGTCCCCCAGCTGCCCGAGGCGCGCTGCTGGAAGAGACCGACGGAGTCGTGGTCGGAGCCGGTGCCCTCGTGGTCGTACTTCAGCGACTTCGGGACGACCGGGCTGGCGAGGTTGCGCAGACCGCTCTCCTGCATGGCGGTCATCAGCGCGATGATCTGGGCGCGACCGGAGAGCTTCGCCTCCTGGCCGGCCTTGATGATCGCGATGGCGTTGCGCATCTGGGTCTTGGTCAGGCCGGCGACCGGCTTGAGTTCGGTGGACTTCTTCTTGGCGGGGGTCTCGGACTTCTCGGCCGGGCTCGGGGCCGGGGCGGACGCGGCGGCCGCGGCCTCCGCGAGTGCCCGGGCGGCGTCGACGTCGTTGGCGGCGTAGGCGGCCGGGGACGTGAGCCCGAGAGCGGCGAAGGCGATCGCGCCGGTCATCGCGAGAAGGCCCATGCGTCGTCCCAGGACCCTGCCGAGGCCATGGCTTGAGGGGTTGGTTTCGTTTCGCACCGGACCAACGTAGGCGGTGATTGCGCAGGTCAGCGGCCTGCGAGTGGGACGGCGAAATTCACCCTGGGTTGTGTATGCCCGAGCTGCGCGGTCCATCTGATTTGCCGGTTTCGCGAGGTTGATCCCCGCTCGCGTCCGGGTGTGGAAGTTTCAGGACTTATGCCCTCGCCCGGACGAATGGGGCACATCAGCCGTCCGGACGACCCGGGCTGTCCTGTGGTGCCGTTGTGACTCATCACACAAAGGCTAGTTACCGGGGGTGACGAGGCCCGCTTCGTAGGCGAACACGACCGCCTGGGCGCGATCGCGGAGGGAGAGTTTGGCCAGGACGCGGCTGACGTGGGTCTTCACGGTCTGTTCGGCGAGGACGAGTTCGGCGGCGATCTCCTGGTTCGACAGGCCGCGCGCGACCAGTCGCAGGACGTCGGTCTCGCGCGGGGTGAGCCCGTTGAGGACGACGCGTTTGCCCGGGTCGGCGCGCCCCCGGCCGGTGTAGTCCTCGATGAGCCGGCGCGTCACCGACGGCGACAGCAGCGCCTCCCCGGCCGCGACGACGCGGACGGCGTTGACGAGCTCGGCGGCGGGGGCGTCCTTGAGCAGGAAACCGCTCGCGCCCGCGCGCAGCGCCTCGAATACGTAGTCGTCGAGGTCGAAGGTCGTGAGTATCAGGACCTTCGGCCGGTGCAGGCCCTTCGCGACGTCGAGGATGCGCCGGGTCGCCTCCAGCCCGTCGAGTCTGGGCATGCGGATGTCCATCAGGACGACGTCGGGACCGTGCTCGCGCGCGGCGGTGACGCCGGCGAGGCCGTCGGGCGCGTCGCCGACGACGAGCATGTCGGGCTGCGCGCGCAGGAGGGCGCCGAAGCCCTCGCGGACCATCGCCTGGTCGTCGACGAGCAGGACCTTGATCATGGGGCGCCTTTCGGGGACGACGTGGTGGCCGGGAGCATCATGCCTCGCGCACGGGCAGGCGGGCCTCGACGCGGTACCCGCCCGACGGGGTCGGGCCCGAGACGAGACGCCCGCCCAGGATCGTCGCGCGTTCGCCCGCCCCGCGCAGCCCGTACCCGGAACCCCCACCCGCCGAAGGGCGTGTCCCGGGACCGTTCTCGACGAGGACGAGCAGCACGTCGCCGTCCATGGAGACGCTGACCGACGCGGCCGCGCCCGGCGCGTGCCGCGCGACGTTCGACAGGGCCTCCTGGATGATCCGGTACGCCGACACCCCGACGATCTGCGGGACCTCGCCGACCTCCGGTGAGATGGACAGGTCGACTTCGGCGCCCGCGTGGCGCGCCGACGCCGCCAGGTCGGGCAGGTCGGAGATCTGCGGTTGGGGGGCCGTCGGAGGAGCCGTGGTCTCGTCACTGCGCAGGACGCCGAGGAGGAGACGCATCTCCGTGAGCGCCTCCCGCGCCGCCGAGGAGATCTCGGCGAACTCCGTCCGCGAGTCCTCCCCGACATCGGAGAGGCGATAGGGGGCCGTCTCCGCCCGCACGGCGATCATCGACATGTGGTGGGCGACGACGTCGTGCAGCTCGCGCGCGATCCGCGCGCGCTCGGTGAGGACCCCACCGCGCTCCTGCTCCGCGGCCAGCCGCTGCCCGAGCTTGAAGTTGCGTCCGACCACTGCCCCCACGATCAACGGGACCGTGAAGAGCAGGCACATCGCGAGGAGGTTCTGCCGAGCCGTGATCGTCCCGTTCAACATGAAGATCGTGACGCCCCACACCGTCGCCAACGTCCACAGACTCCGCCGCAACCCCACGACGAACAAGACCCACAGCAAGACGAGGGCCTGCACCGGGTTCCACGGCCACGTCCCCGTCGACGTCCCCGGTATGTCGACGAGCACGCCGAACCAGAACGACGCCCCGACCGCCAGCAACCACGCCAACAGACTGTGCCGCGACACCAGCAGAATCGGAATCGCGACGATCGCCCCATAGACCAACGACCACAAGGGCGCGTTGAACTCCAGGTAACCCTCAGCCGCGATGAAGAGCGCGGCGATCGCCATCGGAAGCCGCCCGTAATAGCGCACACCCTGCCAAAAACCCGTCGGTTTCGGCAACGGTGGAACTTCGGGACGGGTCACACGGGCACCGAGGGCGCCCAGCGAGTCGGAGATGGTCACGTGGGGGGAGGTTACGCGGGGTGGGAGGGCGCTGGCGTCATACCGGGGTAGGGGGTCGGGACGGGTTCGGGCCCGTTCTGGTCTCGGATTCGGGTCCAGGCGAAGTCCCCACCCGCGACGTGCGGAAACGACGGCGGAAGTGGAAGCGGGGAGGACGACGGGTCAGGATCTGGAGACGGGTCGCCCCGGCCGCTCCTGAGCCTCCCCGCGAACGGCCACGGCCGGGGCGGCCCGGGGGCGTGCGGCGGGGCGTGCTTTCGGCGAGGCGAAGGCGGACGTGGGCGATGCCTCTCGGCACCGCCCACGTCCGCCGTCACGTGTCTTGCCCGTCGTGCTGGTCAGCGCTTCTTCTGGTTGCCCTTGTCGTCGACGAGTCCGGCCCGCCGGAGTGCGTCGGCGAGTGCGCCGCCCGGCGCTTCCTCGCGTCGGCCGCGGCTTTGCTGGCGTGGGGGCTGCCCGCCACGGCCACCGGCCCCGCCGCCACCGCGATTCCCGCCGCGGTCTCCGCGACCGGCACCGCCACCGCCGCCACCGGCGCCCTGCCCGCGTCCGCCGCCGGAGCCGCCGCGTCCGCCGCCGGGTTCGTCGTCGAGGCGGAGGGTGAGTGAGATCCGTTTGCGGGCCACGTCGACTTCGAGGACCTTGACGCGCACGATGTCCCCGGACTTGACGACCTCGCGCGGGTCGGACACGAAGCGGTCCGACAGCGCCGACACGTGCACGAGCCCGTCCTGGTGAACACCCACGTCGACGAACGCACCGAACGCGGCCACATTCGTGACCTGTCCTTCGAGGATCATGCCGGGCCGTAGGTCGGCCATGGTGTCGACGCCTTCGGCGAAGGTCGCGGCCTTGAACTCCGGGCGAGGGTCGCGGCCGGGCTTCTCCAGTTCGGCGAGGATGTCGGTGACGGTGGGCACGCCGAAGGTGTCGTCGGTGAAGTCCGACGGCTTCAGCTTGCGCAGCACCAGGTTGTTGCCGATGAGGCCGCCGATGTCGGTTCCGGCGGTGGCCAGGATCCGGTGCACGACCGGGTAGGCCTCCGGGTGGACGCTGGAGGCGTCGAGCGGGTCGTCGCCGCCGGGGACGCGCAGGAAGCCCGCGCACTGCTCGTAGGCCTTCGGGCCGAGCCGGGGCACCTTCTGCAGTGCGCGGCGGTTGGCGAAGGGGCCGTTGGCGTCGCGGTGGGCGACGATGTTCTTCGCCAGGGTCTCACCGATCCCGGAAACCCTTGTCAGCAAAGGCGCCGAGGCGGTGTTGACGTCGACGCCGACGGCGTTCACGCAGTCTTCGACGACCGCGTCGAGGGAGCGGGAGAGCTTGAACTCGGCGAGGTCGTGCTGGTACTGGCCGACCCCGATCGACTTGGGGTCGATCTTGACCAGTTCGGCGAGCGGATCCTGGAGCCTGCGGGCGATCGAGACCGCCCCCCGGATCGACACGTCGAGTTCGGGCAGTTCGGCCGACGCGTAGGCCGAGGCCGAGTAGACGGAGGCGCCGGCCTCGGAGACGACGATCTTGGTGAGTTTCAGGCGCGCGTGGCGCTTGATGAGATCACCGGCGAGCTTGTCGGTCTCGCGGGAGGCCGTGCCGTTGCCGATGGCGATCAGTTCGACGCCGTACTTCTCGGCGAGCTTGGCCAGGATCTCGATCGACTCGTCCCAGGCGTTTCGGGGGACGTGCGGGTAGATCGTGTGGTGCGCGACGACCTTGCCGGTCGCGTCGACGACGGCGACCTTCACGCCGGTGCGGAAGCCCGGGTCGAGGCCCATCGTCGCGCGGGTCCCGGCGGGGGCGGCCAGCAGCAGGTCGCGGAGGTTGGCGGCGAACACGCCGACCGAGGCGTCCTCGGCGGCTTCGCGGAGCCGCATCCGCAGGTCGATGCCGAGGTGGGAGAGGATCCGCGTGCGCCAGGCCCAGCGGACGGTCTCGCCGAGCCACGCGTCGGCCGCGCGGCCCCGCTGGGAGATCCCGAAGCGTTGCGCCACACGGGTCTCGTACTCGGTGACGACGCGCCCGGCGGCCGGGTCGAGGTCCTCGGGCTCGGGGTCGAGCTCGACGTTGAGGACGTCCTCCTTCTGGCCGCGGAACATCGCCAGGATCCGGTGCGAGGGGAGCTTGGTGAAGGGCTCGGCGAAGTCGAAGTAGTCGGAGAACTTCGCGCCGTCGGTCTCCTTGCCGTCGCGGACCTTGGCGACCAGGCGGCCACGCGTCCACATCAGTTCGCGCAGGTCGCCGAGCAGGTCGGCGTCCTCGGAGAAGCGCTCCGACAGGATCGCGCGGGCACCGTCGAGCGCGGCGGCGGCGTCGGCGACGCCCCTCTCGCCGTCCACAAAGGACTCGGCCGCGGCGGTGGGGTCCTGGTCGGGTTCGCCCAGCAGGGAATCGGCGAGCGGTTCGAGCCCGGCCTCGCGCGCGATCTGGGCCTTCGTGCGGCGCTTCTGCTTGTACGGGAGGTAGATGTCCTCCAGTCGCGCCTTGGTCTCGGCGGCGCGGATCTGGGCCTCCAGCTCCTCGGTGAGTTTGCCCTGTTCCCGCACCGATTCGAGGATCGCCGTGCGGCGCTGCTCCATCTCGCGCAGATAGCCCAGGCGCTCCTCCAGGGTGCGCAGCTGCGCGTCGTCGAGCGCGCCGGTGGCCTCCTTGCGGTACCGCGCGATGAACGGCACCGTCGATCCGCCGTCGAGCAGGTCGACCGCGGCGTGCACCTGCCGCGCGGCCACCCCCAGCTCGTCGGCGATCCGGTTCTCAATGGTCATGGTGGTCATCCTCATGCCTTCCCCGAAGCTTGGGGTGCATTCTCCGGTAGCGGCCGGGGCGGGGCTTAGGGTGGGGGGATGTCCCGACGCCTCGTAGTCAAGGTCACCGCCGGAGCCGACGCCCCCGAACGTTGCGCGCAGGCGTTCACGGTCGCCACGACCGCCCTCGCGGCGGGTGCCGACGTGTCGCTGTGGTTGACGGGGGAGTCGTCGTGGTTCGCCCTGCCGGGGCGGGCGAAGGACTTCGAGCTGCCGCACTCGGCGCCGCTGGAGGACCTGCTCGCGGCGCTGCTCGCGGGCGGCCGGGTCACGTTGTGCACGCAGTGCGCGGTCCGGCGGGAGATCGGCGAGGCCGACGTGCTCGACGGCGTGCGCATCGCGGGCGCGGCGGTGTTCGTGGAGGAAGTGCTCGGCGACGGGGTGCAGGCGCTCGTCTACTGAGCCGTCCGTGCACCGACCGCGGCGAGGAGTTCCCGCAGGCCCGCGGCCAGGGTCTCGTGGTCGCCGTCGCCGATCAACTCGGCCTCCCGTCGCAGCAGTTCCCCGACGAGACGGTCGGTCAGTCCGTGCCCCTCGGCCGTCAGCGTGACCGGCACCGTCTTCGGGCGTCCGCGCGCCGGCCCGCGCGTCACCAGGCCGTCCTTCTCCGCCCGCGCGACGCGTTGCGAGATCGCCCCCGCGCTCACCAGGCAGCGCGCGGCCAGTTCGCGCGTGCTCAGCGTGTAGGGCTCGCCCGCCCGCCGCAGGGTGCTGATCAGGTCCAGCGTCGCGGCGTCGACGCCCTGGTCGGCGAGGAAGCGGCGGCGGTCGTCGGCCAGCAGTTTCGCCAGCCGCCAGATCGGTGTGACCACCGGGATCGAGTGCGTCGGCACGCCCGGGAGCTCGCGGCGCCAGGCGGCGGCGATGTCGTCGGCGCCGACGGTGGCCGATTGGCCGAGGGGGTAGGCGTCGTCGTCCACGGTCGCTCCCGGTGTATGTTTAGGTCTAAATTTAGATCTGAATCTCTCCGGGAGCAAGCATGACACGCCACGTCCTCGTCACCGGAGGCGGCACCGGTATCGGCCGCGCCGTCGCCGCCGCCTTCGCCGCTCAGGGCGACACCGTCCACATCACCGGCCGCCGCGAGACCGTCCTCAAAGAGACCGCCGCCGCCATCGGCGCCCACCCCCACGTGTGCGACCACGCCTCGCCCACCGCCCTCGCCGCCCTCGCGAGCGCGCTCCCCGCGTCCATCGACGTCCTCGTCAACAACGCCGGCGGCAACACCGGCATCGGCGCCCCCGAACCCGTGGGCCTCAGCGCCGTCGCCGACGCCTGGCGCCGCCAGCTCGACGCCAACCTCATCACCGCCGTCCTCACCACCGAACTGCTCGCCGACCGCCTCGCGCCCGGCGGTGCCGTCGTCCACATCGGCTCGATCGCCGCCGACAAGGGCGCGGGTTCCTACGGCGCCGCCAAGGCCGCCCTCGCCGCCTGGAACGTCGACCTCGCCCGCGCGCTCGGCGAGCGCGGTGTCACCAGCAATGTCGTCTCGCCGGGCTACATCGCCGAGACGGAGTTCTTCGGCGACGGCATGACCGAGCGGCGCTACGACGCCCTCGTCGCCGCGACGAACGTCGGTCGCGCGGGCGAACCCGCCGACATCGCCGGGACGGTCGTGTTTCTCGCCTCGGCGGGCGCGCGCTACATCAGCGGCCAGTCCCTGGCGGTCAACGGCGGCGCCTGGCCGAGTCGCTGAGCCGCCGTTCCAGCAGGACCAGGTCGGACAGCAGTGCCCGCATGAAGGCGGGGATGTACGGCGATGGGCCGCGCAGTACGGGTACCGCCCGCAGCAGCAGGAACATCGACGCCAGGGCGGTGCCCCAGGCGGTCAGGAACACCACGACGAAGCCGAGTACGGCCCAGTCGTGGGCCGCGCCGGTCGCGTGCTCCAGCAGCGGGACTCCGGCGAGGATCGCGGCGAGCGCGCCCCGGTAGCTCCAGACGAGCGACCGGTAGCAGCCGCGACGACGCAGGCCGCGCTGGAACGCGCGTGCCTTCTCCGTCTCCATACGGCACCACCCCGTTTGCGGTGGGCGCTCTCGCGCCCACCGCCACCCATGCCCGAAAGCTTCCCGTGGCCAGGATCGCACCTGGGGCACCGGGCTGTCACCATGCGTGAAGGCGCCTACGATCGATCTCGTGACGACGATGACCTCGATCGACGCCGAAGAGTGGCGTGAGCACCGGCCGGTGGTGTTCGGGGTGGCCTATCGGCTGCTCGGGACGGTCGCCGACGCCGAGGACGTCGTGCAGGACACCTGGCTGAAGGCGGCGAGGGCCGACCTGGCGGAGGTCCGGGATCTGCGCGCGTGGCTGGTGACCGTCGCCGCCCGTCGTTCCTATGACCTGCTCACGTCCGCCCGCGCGCGGCGGGAGAGTTACGTCGGGCCGTGGCTGCCGGCACCGCTGGCGACCGGTCCGGACGCGGCCGAGCCGGTGCTCGTCGACGACTCGATCGGCACGACGATGCTGCTGGCACTGGAGAACCTGACGCCGGAGGAGCGGCTCGCGACCGTCCTCAATGGAGTCTTCGACGTGCCCTACACCGAGATCGGGGAGCTCATCGGCAAGTCGGCCGCCGCCACGAGACAGATCGCGTCGCGCGCCCGCAAGCGGATGGCCGAGGTCACCACCGTCCACGATGAACACTCCACAGTGGAGCGTCGGCGGATCCTGGACGCCTTCAAGGCCGCCTACGAGGACGGCGACCTCGCGCGCCTGGTCGCGCTGTTGCATCCCGACGTGGTCTACACCACCGACGGTGGCGGCAAGGTCAACGCGGCCCGCCGGATCATCCACGGCGCCGACCACGTGGCCCGCACGCTGCTGGGCGTGAGCGTGAAGCTCGGCGACCGCTACCGCGAGGCCGAGTTCAACGGGACGGCCAACTTCTACGGCTTCCGCGGCGACGCGCTGACCTCGGCCGACGCGTTCACCGTCGATGATGAGGGCCGGATCACAGGCATCTACCGGGTGCTCAACCCCGACAAGCTG
Source organism: Phytomonospora endophytica (assembly GCF_014202425.1). Lineage (GTDB taxonomy): Bacteria > Actinomycetota > Actinomycetes > Mycobacteriales > Micromonosporaceae > Phytomonospora > Phytomonospora endophytica. Next base: position 15,329 of record NZ_JACHGT010000013.1, read on the forward strand.
TCACACCTGGCCTAGCCGAATCGTCTACCTGCCGAGCCGGGACACCGGCCTTTCGAGAGGAGCACGAAGTGGCACGCATGAACATCGCCGAGGTGGCGCCCGAGGTCTACCAGGCGTTCATCGCCGCCGAGACGGGGATTCGCAAGGGACCGCTGGACGCGACCGTGCGGGAGCTGGTCAAGATCCGTGCGTCGCAGATCAACGGGTGCCTGTTCTGCATCGACATGCACACCGGTGAGGCTCGTGAGCACGGTGAGACCGAGCAGCGGATCTACCACCTCAACGCCTGGCGTGAGTCGAGGCTGTTCACCGAGGCCGAGCGCGCGGCCCTCGCCTACGTCGAGGCCGTCACGCACCTCGACGTGCACAACGTCACCGACGAGATCTGGGCCGAGGTCGAGAAGCACTTCGACGAGGGCCAGCGCGCCGGGCTCGTCGCGATCAGCGCGCTGATCAACCTGTGGAACCGCATCGCCGTCCCGACGCGGATGCGGTTCGAGGAGGCGTAGCGGCCGGTCGGCGGCTCCCTTCCGGGAGCCGCCCCGACCTGCGCGTTCGCCGGACAAAGCACGTGCCGCGCGGTTGGATGGCCCTACGGCTACTTGAGCGAGGGGGCGGCGATGTCGCGTGCGGAAGTGGACTTCGTGGTCGTGGAGTTCCCCGGGAACGTCATCAGCGGGAAGGTCGCTGAGCAGTTGCGGGAGCTCGCGGCCCGGGACATCATCCGGGTGATCGATCTGGTCTTCGTGACCAAGGCGGAGGACGGGACGGTGACCTCGGCGGAGCTGCCGCAGCTCGACGGCGAGGAGTTCACCAGTTTCGATCCGGTCGCGCAGAGCCTCGACGGGCTCATCGGGGAAGAGGACATCGCGACCGTCGGCGAGATGATCCCGGCGGGATCGACGGCGTGCGTGCTGCTGTTCGAGCACCTGTGGGCGACGTGGCTGCGTGACGCCATCGACGCCGCCGGCGGACGCGTCCATCACCTGGAGCGCATTCCGGCCGAAGCGGTCGAAGAGGTCGCGGCGGCCGTCGCGACGGCGAGCTGAGGGGGCAGACGATGTTTCGACGTGGGGTGGTCGTTCGCCGCAGGGGCGGGTTGCTCGCGGCGGCCGCGCGCACGGCCGTGGTCGCGGGGACCGCGACGGCGGTGGCCGGCGGTATGCGGAATCGGCAGCAGCGCAGGGCCGATGAGCAGGCGCAGGCGGCGCGGTACGAGGCCGAGCAGCAGGCGGCGCAGCAGGAGGCGTACGCGACGCAGGCGGCCCAGCAGCAGGCCGCGGCGCCGCAGGGTTCGGACCTGGTGTCGCGGATCGAGGAACTGGCGCGGCTGCACGAGGCGGGGGCCTTGTCCGACGCGGAGTTCAGCGCGGCGAAGACGAAGCTGCTCGGAGGCTAGGGACCTGGGGTGGCCCGCGCCCGGGAGGGTGCGGGCCGTTTTTCGTTCACTCCCGGCGTCGCAAGCACACGTACGCCTGCTCTTTCGCGTAACCCGGCTCGTCGCTCGGCCGCCGCAGGGTTCGCCACAGCTCCTCGAAGCCCGCCGCCTCCAGCTCCCGCACCATTCTCGGCAGCGACAGGCGGTACACGTCGTACTCGACGTCGTGCCCGTAGGCGTGCTCCAGTCGCACCCGCTCGTCCTCGGAGGACTGGAACGCCACCAGCAGCAGCCCGCCCGGCGCCACGACCCGCGCGAACTCCGCGAAGATCTCCGGGTGCCGCTCCGGCGGCGTGTGGATGAGCGAGTACCACGCGACGAGCCCGCCGAGGGACCCGTCGCCGAGCGACAGCCCCGCCATCGTCCCGACCTCGAAGCGCAGCCCCGGGTACCGCGACCGCGCCACCTCGATCATCCCCGGCGACAGGTCGATCCCGAAGGCCTTGACCCCCACGCCGTCCAGGTACGCGGTGACCCGCCCCGGACCGCAGCCGACGTCGGCGACCTCCCCCGACACCGTCTCGGCGAACAGGTTCAGCACGGCCCGGTCGAGGGGCTGCCCGGCGAGGTGATCGTGCAGGATCTCGGCGTAGTCGGTGGCGACGGTGTCGTAGGCGGTGCGGGTCTCGGTGACGTCTGCGGGTTCGGTCATCCGCAGGAGGTTACGCCCGCTCCACCGACGCGTTCATCGTCCCCACGGTGATCTCGGCGGCCGGATTCTCCGCGACGTTGCGGCGCAGCAGACCCAGTGCGACCGGCCCCAGTTCGTAGTGCCTTACGGCCGTCCCGAGCGTCCCGACGACGCGTCCACCGGCGTGGATCTCCGTCCCGGGCGGCGGGAGGTGCTCTTCGCTGCCGTCGAGGTGCAGCAGCACCAGGGTGCGCGGCGGACGGCCCAGGTTGTGCACCCGAGCGACCGTCTCCTGCCCCCGGTAGCAGCCCTTGTCGAGGTGCACACCGGTCGCCAGCAGCGGAATCTCGTGCGGGATCGTCTTGTGGTCGAAGTCGGCCTCCGACGGGCGCACGGCCGCGACGCGCAACGCGTCGTACGCCCACGTCCCGACGATGGGCAGTCCCGTCCCGGCGGCGACGTCGGCGAGCGCGTCGCGCGGCACGAGCCGGTCGACGGTCGGCACGCCGAGCGCGTCGGTGCGTCGCGACCAGCCGCCGTCGGCGCCGACCGCGACCGCGTAACGCGCCGAGGCGCGCGCCGGGACGTCGGCCGAGGCGAACTTCGCCGGCGGCACGGGCATCAGGTCGGGCGCGGCGAGGGTCTCGTCGCCGGTGACGGTGACCAGTGCCCAGGAGTCGGTGACGTCCTCGATCTCGACGGGCGTGAAGAAGCGCATCTTCAGCAGGAAGTCCAGCAGGGCCGCGCCTTTGCCCGCCGCGACGTCCAGCCACAGGGTGGAACCGTCGTCGGTGAGCATCACGTGCTGCTCGACGTGCCCGTTGGGTGAGAGGAGAAGCGTTTCGGTGCCTTCGGCGCCCAGGCCCAGCAGGTGCTGCGTCGTGAGGCTGTGCACCCATTCGAGGCGCGCGTCGCCGGTGATCGTGATGATCTCGCGGTCACCGCGGTCCACGAACGCGCCCGTCGCCAGCCGGCGCTGCTCGGGCAGGGGCTCGCCGTAGTGCACGGCCGTCGCCATCCGCGGTTCGCTCTCGTCGAGAGGCGCCACGGCACCCGGCCGCTCCAGCAACACCGATCGCATCAGGACTCCTCTTCGTCACAGCTCGCGCACATGCCGAACAGGGCGACATGGCCGATGTCGACGAGGAAACCGCGCTCGGTGGAGAGCTTGCGGCGGACGTCGGTGAAGACGTCCGGCGAGACCTCGTCGACCTTCCCGCAACGGTGACACACCAGGTGGACGTGACCGCGGTCACCGGCGCCGTGGTAGGTCGGCGCGCCGTGGCCCAAGTGCGTGTGGGCGACCAGTCCGAGGCCTTCGAGCAGTTCGAGGGTGCGGTAGATAGTGGTGATGTTCACACCGGCGGCGGTGCACGTCACCTTCTCGTGGATCTGCTCGGGCGTCGCGTGGCCCAGTTCGAGCACGGCTTCGAGCACCAGTTGTCGCTGCGCGGTGAGCCGGAGGCCCTTGGCGCGAAGGACGTCGGCGAGCGTCTGGCCGGGCATGGGGTAGATCCTATGCCGGGGTCTCGTCATCCGCGATCCGGGAAGGGTCGCCTAGCTGATCACGGACCCGAGGCGACCGGTATACCCTCTGCGCTCATGGGCATTGTCGCCGTCCTTGGCCGGGGCGTGGTACCGGCCGACGCACCCCTCCTCACCGCCGATGACCTCGGTGTTCTGCGCGGGGACGGGGTGTTCGAGACCGTCCACGTCCGCGACGGGGTGCCGTGGAACCTGACCGAGCACCTCGACCGCATGCGCCGCTCCGCCGAGCGCATGGAGCTGCCGCTCCCGTCGCACGACGCGCTGCGCGAACTCGCCGGGCAGGCCCTCGCCGCCCGTGGTGAGGGCGGTGAGGCGGCGCTGCGGTTGATCTGCACGCGCGGTCGTGAGTTCGGCGACACGCCGACGGTCTACGCCACCCTCAACCCGATCGCGGTGAACCTCCCCGAGGTCCGGCGCGACGGCGTGCGGCTCATGCCCGCCAACATCGGCTACCCCGTGCACCCCGAGGACGTCCGCGCGGGCGCGCCGTGGCTGCTGGGGGCCGTCAAGACGCTGTCGTACGCGATCAACATGGCCGGGCAGCGCGCCGCGAAGGCCGCCGGCTACGACGACCTGCTGTGGGTCTCCGCCGACGGCTGGGCCATGGAGGCGTCGACGGCGTCGCTGATGTGGATCGACGGGGGCGTGCTGTGCACCGTCCCGCCCTCGAAGACGAGCATCCTGCCCGGCACGACCTCGGCGTTCCTCATGGCCAACGCCGCCGCGCTCGGCCTGCGCGCCGAAGAGCGGATGATCCGCCCCGAGGAGCTGCACGGCGTCGACGGCGGCGTGTGGGTCGCGTCGTCGGTGCGCGGAGTCGCGCCGGTCGTGGCGCTGGGGGAGACGCGGTTCGCGGTGGGGGAGCGCAACGCGGACGTGCTGAAGCTGGCGGGGTTCCCGGTGGCGGACTAAACGGGGAAGGCCGGGCGGATGCCCGGCCTTCGGCCGGTTCAGCAGGGCCGGCCGGTGCCGCCGTCACGGAGCAGGTCTCCACGGACCCAGCGTGGGGCCGGTGAGGGCGAGCGGGGTGAGTGGTCTCTTGAGGGTCGTGCGAAGACGCGGCCCCACGGCCGCGCCACCTTCCCCGCACAACCGGGGCGCTCAGCCCCCGACGCGGTCCAGCTGCGCCGACAGGTGCGACTGGAGCGGGTGGCCCTCGGCGGCCATCTCGGCCGCGTAGAGCAACTTCCGGTCGACGATCCCGTAGAGCCGGTGACCCGCGACGACCTCCTTGGCCGTGGCGGTGCGGACGACGGCGTCGGTGGCCAGCTCCATCTTCGTGCCGTCGACGGTGCCGAGGTAGAGCTCCAGGATCCCCGTCGGGTGCGTCAGGAGCAGCTCGACGTCGCGGTCGCTGCCCTCGACGGTGCGGAACCAGCCGACCTCGCGCGCGGCGGGTCGCACCGGCTTGTCGTCGCCGTCGATGATCCAGGTGCGCGACTCGTAGAACAGGAACGGTCGGCCGTCGTGGCTGACGCGGACTTCCTGGGCGTAGGAGAACTCCGGGATCGACGGGTAGACGCCGTGTCCCTTGCCGCGGAAGACGCCGACGAACGGCAGCAGCGGGAGCATGCGGGGGTGCAGGTCGGGGCCTTCGCGGAGGTCGTGGGTCTCCTCGTAGGGGTAGGGCTCGGCGGGCCCGAAGGCCGCGCTGAAATCGGTCACCATGTCCGCCTCCACGATCGCACCGCGAGATAGCCGAGGCCGCCGGCGAGCGCGCCGAACGCGGCCACCAGAAGGACGACGACGAGTATCCCGATCACCACGCGAGTCTATGAGGGCCCGCGCGGGGAGGGGCGCCGACCCACCGATCCCGCACCCCGAAGCCGGTGGGGGCGCGCGTGCGTCGTACCGTCTACGCAGGCCGGATCCCGTGCGGGGCAAGGGTAATCTTGTCATAGGTGAGCCGGGAAGTCTGGTCGGCACGCAGCCGACGCCGTCTGGAGCCGCCTCCATGCCCGGACCGAACCTTCATCGCCACGTCGCCGTCTACAAGGGATACATCGCCGGCGGCGGATTCTCCTACGTGCTCATGTCCGTGGCCGTGCTGTGCCTGCTGCTGGCCTGGCTGTTCGGGGCGGGGGTGGTCGGCTGGGTCGTGGCGCTGCTCATCGCGGCCGGGGCGACCCTCGCGTCGGGGCTGCGACGGCGAGCCGTGGTGCGCATGGACCTGTACACCGTGCGGATCCGCAACGTCCTCCTGCCGGGCGCGGGCCGGCGCGTGCCCGTCCGCAGCATCCGGACGGTGCGGATCATCGAGACGACGCCGCACGCGGCCGACCTGCTGCGCTGGCTCCCCGGCGCCCGCCGCTCGGTCCTCCTGCGCAACGGCCCCGCCGTCGAACTGGAACTGACGACGGGCGCCTCGGAGATCCTCGGGCTGGACGAGCCCTACGAGGCGTCGCGGACGCTGCGCCGGTTCCACGCCGAGACGACGGGGAAGGAACTGCCCGAGGACGTCCTGGACGACGACGAGGCGTTCTACCTGTGGCGGCGGAACCGTGCGGCTGGGGGTCGAGCGGGGGGCCGGGCTGGGGTTTCCGTGCGGGGTGGCGGGAAGGTGCCGCGGCAGAGTGGGGGCCGTCAGGGGGCGGCGGGGAAGCAGGCGTCGGCGAGGCAGAACGCCGCCAAGCAGAACGCGGCGAAGCAGGCGGCCGGGAAGCAGAACGCGGCGAAGCAGGCGGCCGCCAAGCAGAACGCCGCACGTCAGAACGCGGCGAAGGCCGACGTCGCCCGCCGCGCGGCCCAGCAGGCGAGGCAGCAGGCGCAGCGGCGGAAGTAGGGTCGGGCACGGGGTGGCGAACGTGAGCGGCGTTCGCCGCGCATAACCAGCCGGTTGTGGGATACCCGGGCGTCTCCCTCACGCCGTCTCCCTCACCGGCCAGCGCGCCCGCAGCGCCCCGAGTGCCGCCCGGATCGCCGGGCGACGTGACGACCGCGTCCGCCACAGCGCGAAGACCCTGCGCGACGGCGCCGGCTGTACCGCCCGCGCGACGACGTCGTCCGGCAGGGGCGTTCGTCCCAGCCGGGGAACGAGGCCGATGCCCAGGCCGCGCGAGATCAGCGACGGGTAGGCCTCGAACTCGCTCGCCTCGACCGCGATGAGCGGCTCCTCGCCGACCCCGCGCAGCAGGCGCGTCAGCCAGTCGTGGCAGATGTTCCCCGGCGGCACGCTGATCCACCGCTCCCCCCGCAGCTCCTCCGGCCGCACCCGCTCCCGCTCGGCGAGCCGATGTCCCGTCGGCACGAGCAGGTCGACGGGGTCGTGGCCCAGCACCTCGCGGGAGACCTCCGGCGGCACGCTCAACGGCGTGCTCGGCCAGTCCTGCACGACCGCGAGGTCGAGCTCGCCCCGCCCGACCATCTCCGCCGCCGGATACGGGTCGGTGTCCCGCAGGCGCACGTCCAGTCCCGGGCACGCCGCCATGAGATCGCTCACGACGCCGGGCATCAGCCCCCGCACGGCCGTCGCGAAGGCCCCGATGGTCAGCATCCCGACGGCCTTTCCGCGCTGCTCTTCGAGCGCGACCTCGGTCCGCTCGACGATCGCCAGCAACTCCGCCGCCGCCTCCACGAGCGTGTGCGCGGCATCGGTCAGCACCACCCCGCGCCCCTGCCGTTCCAGCAGCACACTGCGGGTCTCCCGCTCCAACTTCGCGATCTGCTGCGACACCGCCGACGGCGTGTACCCGAGCGCGGCGGCGGCCGCCCCGACCGTCCCATAGACGGCGACGGCGTGGAGCGCGCGGAGCCTCGCGAGATCGAACATGTAGCGATACTAAACAGAAAAGGCGAGATATTCGAGCTTGTCCTTAACGATCGCCCGCGTGATCCTCGAACGATGCCGACCCGCCCCACCGCCCTCAAGCCCGCGCACATCGCCCTCGCCGTCGCCGTCACCGCGACCTGGGGCGTCAACTTCGTCATCATCGAAGTCGGCCTCGACCACTTCCCGCCCCTGCTCTTCAGCGCCCTGCGCTTCGCCCTCGCCGCCGTCCCCGCGATCTTCTTCGTGCGCCGCCCGAAGGTCGCCGTGAAGTGGATCCTGGCGGTCGGCCTCGTCCTCGGCGGCGTCAAGTTCGGCCTCCTGCACATCGGCATGAAGGCCGGCATGCCCGCCGGCCTGTCCTCACTGGTACTCCAGGTCCAGTCGGTGTTCACGGCCGTGTTCGCGGCGGTCGTCCTGCGCGAACGCCCGACGCGCGTCAAACTCCTCGGCATGGCGCTCGCCCTGGCCGGCATCGGCGTCGCGGCGGCGGCACGCGGTGGGCTCTCCGGCGGCGCGACGGCCTTCGCGCTGGTCATCGCCGCCGCCGCGGCCTGGGGACTGTCCAATGTGTTCACCCGTAAGGCGGCGCCCGACGCGCTCCTCGGCTGGATGGTCTGGGTCAGCGCGGTGCCGGTGCTGCCGCTGCTCGCGCTGTCGCTGATCGTCGAAGGCCCCAGCGCCGACCTCGCCGCGCTCCGGGCGATCGACCTGCCCGGCGTCGGCGCGCTCGGCTACGCCGCCGCGCTGTCGACGCTGTTCGGCTTCGGCGCGTGGGGCTTCCTGCTGTCGCGCTACGAGGCGACCTCGGTGGCACCGTTCTCGCTGCTCGTGCCGGTCTTCGGGATGACGTCGGCGTGGCTGTTCCTCGGCGAGGAGGTCAGCGCGATGTCGCTGACCGCCGCCGCGCTCGTCATCGCCGGTGTCGCACTCGGCGTGGTGCGGACGGGCGGCCGCGAAGTCCTGCCTGGCAAGGAGACCGCCCTCGCTTCGACGAACACTCGGTGAAGCCTGCGGAAAGCCGGGCCGAGCACCGTCCAAAATGGACGCCGAGGGCTGCCGACCGGAACCGCGGTCACGGCACCGTCCTCCGCTACGGCAACATCATCGAGGACCTGCCCCAAGGCACCGCCTCGGTCTACGGTGTCCGCGACAACGGCACCCTCACCATCTCTATCGGGTCGACATCAGCACCAACAAGACCTCGGTCACCTTCTCCAAGACGAAGTACGCCGACAGCGGCTGGTCCTACGACCACCTCGCCTTCGACGGCTACGGCAACCTCTTCGGCATCGCCGACGGACTCCTGCGCCGCTTCAAGGTCGGCGTCGGCGAGCACGCGTTCCGGGTCACCGGGTCGGGGACCTGGACCGGTTACACGCTGAGCGCTTCGGGTTGGAGCAACGTGACCAACCTGCTCTCCCCGGGCGGGGCGCCTGCTACGCGCGCAACGCGAGCACGGCGATGTACCACTACTTCGACGCCGATCCCTACGACGGCGACGGTTCGGACCTCACGTACAACCTCGACGAGCGGGGCTGGAGCCGGATCCTGCTGTCGGCGCAGCCTCGGACCGTGAGCTGAGACGCGATGGCGAACCAGCGCTCCTCCCGCGGTGTCGCCCGCCGAACGCCCGATCTACTTCAGCGTCGACTTCGACGCCTCGTCGGGACAGCGGGCGGTGATCGATTCCTACATCGACGATGTCGCTTCGGCGATCGGGCGTGCCAGGACCGGCGCCTACGGCGGTTACGGCGTCATCGCCCGGCTCCTCGACGCGGGCAAGGTCGCCTGGGCGTGGCAGACCTACGACTGGCCGGACGGGAACCGGGATTCGCGCGCCGAGCTGCGCCAGGTGCGAAACGGCATCACGGTCGACGGCGCCGACTGCGACAGGAACGAGGCGCACGCCGCCGACTTCGGCCGGTGGGGCCGCGGCCCGGCCGGGATCGCGAGCATCTACGGGATCAAGCCGAGCGGGCACCACACCTACGCGTCGGTCGACGTGGTGACCGGTGTGCGCAGGGGCGCGGTCTCCTCGGTCCGGAAAGCTCCTCTGGTACCGGATCAACGGGCCCGGTGACCGGCAGCGCTTCGAGCTGAAGTCGTCGACGTGGGGCGGTTTCGGCAGCCTGTTGCCGCCCGGCGGGGGCGTCTACTTCGGACATGAGCCGGACGGTGCGATGAAGTGGTGCCTCGACCACGCGGTCGGCGACGGCGACGGTCCGCCATCCGCGGCCTGGGTGTTCTCGACGCCTCGGGCCGGGGCCGGCGGCTCCTGTCGGCGCAGCCGGGGACCGTGTGGGCTCCTCGGTCTCGGCGAGCCGCCGGGCGTGGTGCCACATGAGGACGTGGAGGCGGTAGCGGCCGGGCCGGTCGGACTCCAGTAGGTGCGCGTCGACGAGCGACTCCAGCAGCGCCTCGGCCGTTTCGCGGTCCAGGCCGGCGAGCGCGCACACCGCCGACACGTCGACCTCGCCTCCCGGGAGGCGCCCGAGCAGCCGCAGCAGTCGCCGCCGGCGGTCGTCGAGGCCGCCGGCGGAGGCACGCAGCGAACCGGTGAGCCGACCGTGTCCGAGGTCGAGTTCGTCGAGCAGCCGCCCGCCGTCGCCGATCCGGTCGGGTAGGTCGGCGGCCGTCCAGCCGGGGCGGCCGAGCAGGCGTGCCGCGGCCGCGCGCAGCGCGAGGGGGAGGCGCCCGCACCGTTCCGCGATCGCCGAAGGCCCGCAGCACGCGACGAAGGACCGGGCCGGGTCCGGTGCGGCGAAGGGACACGAACAGCTGGCCGTCGGGGTAGTCGGGCGCGACGCGATGCGCGACGAGGAGGGCGACGGCGGTCTTGCCGACGCCGGGCATGCCGTGGACGGCGACGGCGGTGCGGGCCCGGACGGCCGCGGTGACGGCGCGGAGGATCTCGGCACGGCCGGCGAAGTGGGCGGGGGCGGTGGGGAGTTCGGTGGGCGGAAGGAGCGACGGGGCGGCGGGGACGAGGCGACCGGGGGTGCGGTGCCGGTCTGGGGCCGGGCACGGCCCGCCTCGATCTCGCGGATGGTGCGGGCGGAGACACCGGAGGCTTCGGCCAGGGCCTCCTGGGGGACGGCGGTATCCGCGCAGGGGTGTGGCGACGGCGGGTGCGGAGCGCGCGATGAAGGTCGCGTTCATCACGCGGCAGGCGGTCGGCGGGTGGTCCTCCCATGGCTCCCCCAGGTGTGAACGACCTGGCGGAGTGGGGAGCCGACTCGACTCGAACCGGACTCGGAGGGCCCGGGCCTACACTCCCGTGACCCCGTCCGCCATCTCCCGCAGCAGGTCGAGGTGCCCGTTGTGCCGCGACGTCTCCTCGATCATGTGCCCGACGACCCACCGCAGCGTCAGGTGCTCGCCGTCCCGGTTCGCGCGCACGCACCGCGAGTCGAGGTCGCGGTCGGCGATGAGCTCGCGGTAGCGCTCGCAGGTGGCCTCGTAGTCGGCGAGGATGTCGGCGAGGGGGAGGCTCAGCCCGATCGTCATCTCCCCGTCGGGGTCCTCCTCGGTCCAGGGCGCGACGTCTTCGCCGCCCTGGTACATGACCTCGAACCACCAGTGCTCGACCCATCGGAGGTGGTTGACGAGGCTGGCGATGTTCGTCAGCGGCGACCCGGGCAGCGGCGCCTTGCGCGCGTTCTCGTCGGACAGGCCCTCGCACTTGGCGTGCACGGTGGCGCGCGCGTAGTCGAGGAAGGTCGTCAGCGTCGTCTTCTCATCCCACGAAGCGGGGACATCGGTGCGTTTCATCGCCGACATCCTGCGGGTCGGCGGCCTCGCACGTCAAGCCGGTTCGGGCGCTGCCAGCGCGTAGTGCACCTCGTGCCCGTAGGCGGTGAACCCGGCGCGGCGCAGGATCGGGCTCGACGTCCCGGCACGGGCCTTGACCAGGGCGAGCTCGCCGCCGCGTGCGAGGGCCTCGACGAGGCGGGCCTGCAGGAGGGCGCGGTAGGCGCCGCGGCCCCGGTAGTCCTCAAGGACGGAGCCGCCCCAGAGTTTGGCGACCTCCATTTCGAGGGTCGTCCCGGCGTGGCCGATGGCGACGCCGTCGGCGTAGGCGAGGTAGCGGTAGATCTTGCGTTCGTCGCCGGACTCGACCTGTACGCGCAGCTCCTCGGCCTCGGCCTCCCGGAAGATCGCGGTGGGCGGAGGCTGGTCGAAGACGGCGGAGGTGACGGGGTAGACGTCGGCGAGGACTTCGGGGGTGTCGACGCGGACGACCTCGACGTCGGCGGGGACGGCGAGGTCGGGGAGCCCGAAGGCGAGTTCGTAGGCGATGACGTCGAGGTTCTCGGCGACCGTCGCGCCCGCCGCTTCGAGGGCGGCGGGCAGGTCGGCGGGTTCGGTGGCCTCGTGCGTCGGCCAGATGATCTTGGTTTCGCCGCCGACCAGGTCGCGTACGTGGGTGACCAGGTCGGCGGCGGGGAGTCCTTCGGCGCGGTTGACGGTGGCGGTGCCGGCGGAGATGACGACGGTGGCGTGGTCGCTGGTGCGGGTCTCGGCGTCGTAGGGCGTCCAGGTCCACGCGGAGGCGGTGTTGAGGACGACCTGCCGGGTCCAGGACGTGGGCATCGCGTTCTCCTCGGGGTGGGTCAGCCGGTCGTCTTGCGGGTGCGCTCGTTCCAGGCGATGAACACGCCGACGACCAGAACATACAGCGCGGTGGCGCCGTGGATGCCGAGTGCGGCGGCGGTCGAGCCCTCGTAGGACAAGACGATGGTCATGTCGATGAAGGGCATTACGGACATGGCGATCAGGGTCCAGCCGAGGGCCCGGGTCTGGCGGGTGGCCAGCAGGATGAAGGTGATGAGGCCCAGGCCGATGTCGCGGCCGCCCTTGACGTTCAGCAAGGCGGTCATCTCACCGACGGGCACCTGCGACGCCGGCACGCCGAAACCGGTGAAGGTGTCGGTCGGCATGAGGAAGAAGGTGACGCCGACATAGGTGATGAAGAGGCCGACGGCCGCCGCGAGGATGTGGCTGGTGATGGTCAGGCCGCGGCGGGGTTTGCGGGCGGTCCCGGTCGTGTCGGCCTTGGCGGACCCGGCGGGGGTCTTGCCGGCGTCGGTGGTCGTCGAGAAGACGGCGGCGGCAGCGGCGGCGGCGGGGACGGTGGCGGTGCGAGACATCGTGGTGCCTTTCGCTTCAAGGGGGCATGTCGAGCAGTGGCAGAAAATCTAGCGGCGCTAGATCTGCTAGCGACGTTAGCACCCCGAGCGCTCGAATGTCTAGCGCTGCTAGAAAAACTTGCGATGCTAGGATCGCTGTCATGGTGACAAAGGAGACGGCGAACCGTAAAGAACGCGAGCGCGCCGAACGGCGTGCGCGGATCCTGGCCGAGGCGCGCGCGCTGGCCGAGGCCGAAGGCTGGGACGCCGTCACCACGCGGCGGCTGGCCAGGCAGATCGAGTACAGCCAGCCCGTCCTCTACAGCCACTTCGCCAACAAGGAGGCGATCGTCACCGCCGTCGCCCTCGAAGGCATCGCCGAACTCGGCCGCGCCATGCGCGAGGCCCGCTGCGGCGAAACCGACCCGGCCGGCGCCATGCTCGCCGTCGCCTACGCCTACCAGGACTTCGCCGACGCCAACCCCGCCCTCTTCGAGGCGATCTTCACGCTCCCCACCGCACTGGAGTTCGGCGGCCCGGCATCCCCGCCGGAGCTCATCGAGACCTTCAAGGCCCTCGTCGATACCTTCGCGCCCTTGGCCGCGGACCGCGACGTCGAGACCTTCACCGAGATGGCCTGGAGCGCGATGCACGGTCAGGTCGTCCTCGACCGCGGTGGCCGCCTCCGCCCGCCGCCTCGCCGGGCGCGCATGAAGATGCTGATGGACACCCTCGCGGGCCGCCCCTGTCCACCGACCGGCTGACCCCGAAGTCCCACCCGTCGGCCGTCACCGGGACGGGCGTCCACATCGGACGCTTGTCTCATGAGCGAAACAGCCACCGTCGTCCGCGTTCGCGGGCTCGCCAAGAACTACGGCCCCGCCGAAGTTCTGCGCGGCCTCGACCTCGACGTCCACAAGGGAGAGACCCTCGCCGTCCTCGGCCCGAACGGCGCGGGCAAGACCACCACCGTCGAAATCCTCGAAGGCCACCGCCGGCGCACCGGCGGCGAGGTCGAGGTCCTCGGCACCGACCCGGGCCGCGCCGGCCGCGCCTGGCGCGCCCGCATCGGCATCGTCGCCCAGCACGCCTCCGACCTGCTCGACATGACCGTCGCCGAGACCGTCCGCCACTTCGCCGGGTACTACCCCGATCCGCGCGACACCGACGACGTCATCGCCGCCGTCGGCCTGACCGCGCAACGAAAACAGCGCATCGGCCGCCTCTCCGGCGGACAGCGCCGACGCGTCGACGTCGCCCTCGGCATCATCGGCCGGCCCGAACTGCTCTTCCTCGACGAGCCGACCACCGGCTTCGACCCCGAGGCGCGCCAGCAGTTCTGGCAGCTCGTCCGCGGTCTCGCCGCCGAAGGCACCACGATCCTGCTCACCACCCACTACCTCGACGAGGCCGAGGCGCTCGCCGACCGGGTCGCCGTCATCGCCGACGGCCGCGTCCGTGCCATCGGCACCACCGCCGAACTGCGCGCCACCGCCGGTGACGAGGCCGACGTCGCCTGGCGCGACGGATGCGAGCGCACCGCCCACCCGACGGCGCTGATCGCCCGTCTCGCCAAGGAGTACGACGGCGAGGTCCCCGCCCTCTCCGTCACCCGGCCGTCCCTTGAGGACGTCTACCTGACCATGATCGGATCGAAGGAGACCACGTCGTGAACCTGCCCGGAACCCTGCGGATCGGTCTGTCCCGCGGCCGCTTCGAAATGCTGGAGTTCTTCCGCGACAAGGGAGCGGTGATCTTCACCTTCTCCTTCCCGGCCCTGTTGATGCTCATGCTCGGCGGCATCTACGACGAGCCGATCGGTGAAGGCGTGCGGCTCAGTCAGGTGTTCGCCGCCAGCATCGCCGCCTCGGCGGTGGTGTCGACGAGCTTCGTCAACCTCGGCGGCCGCATCGCCACCGACCGCGACGACGGCACCCTGAAACGCCTGCGCGGCACGCCGATGCCCGTCGCGGCCTACTTCGTCGGCAAGACCATCCAGGTGTTCTGGATCAGCCTCGCCGAACTGGTCTTGATGCTCGGCCTGGCGACGGCCCTCTACGACCTCAGGCTCCCCACCTCGATCGTCCAATGGGGGCGCATGGCCGGGTTCTTCCTGCTCGGCGTGACCTGCTGGAGCCTCCTCGGCATCGCCGCGAGCCGCCTGTCGCGCTCGGCGAAGACCGCTGCGGTCGCCACGCTCGTTCCCTACACACTGCTGGGCTTCGTGTCCGGCGTCTACATCGTGCCTTCCGGCCTGCCGCCGGTGATGGAGCAGATCGGCGCGCTGTTCCCACTGAAATGGCTGGCCCAGGGCTTCCGCTCGGCGCTGCTGCCCGACTCCATGGCCGCCTACGAAGCGGCCGGCACCTGGGAAACCGGCCGGACGGTCCTGGTGCTCGGCCTGTGGACCGTCGCAGGATTGGTGCTGTGCCTGACCACGTTCCGCTGGAACGACGAACGAACCCGCTGATGGATCACGACGCCCTCCTCGGCCGGCACCAGTCGTGGGACGTCTTCTACTCGGTGGTGGCCGTCGCGGTGGCGGCCATCACCGTCGCCACGTCCACCGCGCCCGTCGAGAAGTTCCGCGCGCTCGGGCTTCTCGCCGCGATCGCCCTCTGGTACGTGTTCGTCGGCCGCCCGATCATTGTCTGCCGTACCCACGGCCCGGTCCGGCAGGGTGTGTTCGTCGCCGGTCTCGTCGCCCTCTATTTCGGGCTCGCGACGGCCACGAGCGCCGCCAACCTGTTGCTGCTCGCGCTGTGCTCGATGGTGCTGTTCATGGAGAACTTCCTCTTCGGCGCCCTCGCCGTGGTTGCCTTGAACACGGCGACCGTCGGCGCGGCGGTGGCCGCCGGGCAGGACGTCGTCGACGCGATCGTGCTCAGCGCCGCCATCAGCGTCTGGTCGGTCGTGCTCGGCCGCTGGTCTCGCCGCGTGATCGAACAGAGCATCGCCCGCGCCGAGATGATCGCCGAACTGGAGGCCAGCCGCGAGGAGGTCGCCCGGCTCTCCCACGAGGCCGGAACCGCCGCCGAACGCCAGCGCGTCGCCGCCGACATCCACGACACCCTCGCCCAGGGCTTCGGCAGCATCGTCATGCTCGTCCAGGCCGTACGCCGGTCCATCGAACTCGAATCACCCACAGTGGACGAACAGCTCGACCTCATCGAACGCACCGCCCGCGACAACCTCGCCGAGGCCCGCGCCATCGTCACCGCCATGCAGCCCGCCGCCCTGGCCGCCGTCACCGTCGAGGAGGCCATCCGGCGCCTCGCCGACGACGCCGACGTCGCCGTCACCGGAGCCTCCAGGGAACTGCCGCCCGCCGTCGCGGTCGTCCTGCTGCGCTCGTGCCAGGAGGCGCTGACCAACATTCGCAGGCATGCCGGAACGGCGGCCGTTCGCATCGGACTGTCCTACTCGGATGACACCGTGGCGCTCACCGTCCACGACGACGGCCGCGGCTTCGACCCCGCCGCGGTCGCCGGTGGCTTCGGCCTGTCCGGGATGCGCGGCCGCGCCACGGAAGTAGGCGGAACCATGACCCTCGACAGCGCCCCGGGAGCGGGCACGACCGTACGAGTGGAGGTGCCCGCGTGATCCGCGTGCTCATCGTCGACGACCATCCCGTCGTCCGCGCCGGACTCACCGGCATCCTGACCGGCACCGAAGGGCTGGAGGTGGTGGGGGAGGCCGGATCCGGGGAGGAGGCGATCGCCCGCGCCGAGACCCTGCGGCCCGACGTCGTGCTCATGGACCTGCGGATGCCCGGCTGCGGCGGTGTCGAGGCCACCCGGCGCATCGCCGGACCGAAACGCCGCGTCGTCGTGCTGACCACCTACGAGACCGACGCCGACATCCTCCGCGCCGTCGAGGCCGGAGCCGTCGGCTACCTGCTCAAGGACAGCCCCGGGATCGACCTGGTGACCGCGATCCGGCTCGCCGCGAGGGGTGAGACGGTACTGGCGCCGTCGGTCGCCGCGCGGCTCGTCGCCTCGGTGCGCAGCCCCGGAAACGACACGCTATCCCCACGCGAGGTCGAGGTGCTCCGGCTCGTCGCCGACGGGCTGAGCAACCCCGACATCGGCCGCCGCCTGCACATCAGCGAGGCCACCGTGAAGACGCACCTGCTGCGCACCTACGGCAAGCTCGGCGTCGACGACCGGACGGCCGCGGTGACCACGGCGATACGTCGCGGAATCCTGCGGTTGTAGGGATTTTGTATCGGCTCTCGTTATCCAGGACACATCAGTAAGCGCCCAGGAGGTCACCTAAGAGAGAGGCCCCCGCCCATGAACGGCAACGACTCCCGTGCAGGCAGATCCCGGCACCGCGGTGCAGGCCGGTTCGTACTGGCCGCCGCGACCCTGTTCAGTGTCGTCTTAAGCGTTCCCTTCGCGCAGTCCGCGGCAGCGGCCGAGCCCCAGACCCCGGCGTCCACACAGGACGTCGGCGTGATGGCCGCGCCCAACCACAAACTGCCCTTCCCCTGCGGCCAGGTGTGGTCCGGCCAGACGCGGACCAACCACAGCCCCGCCAACGCCATCGACTTCAACCGCACCAACGACGACGGTGACCCGGTCGTGGCCAGCGCCCCCGGTACCGTCACGACCGTGCGCGACCTCGGCGGCACCAGCTACGGCAAGTACGTCATCGTCGACCACGGCGGCGGCTACTCCTCCCTCTACGCCCACCTCTCGGCCTTCTCGACCGCGGTCGGCAACCGCGTCGAGTACGGCACCAGGATCGGCTCGGTCGGCACGACCGGCGGGTCCACCGGGCCGCACCTCCACTACGAGCAGCGGAGCGGGGGAAGCGCCTACAAGGTGGTCTTCGCCGGTTCCGCCGGCTACTACTGGGGCACGAAGAACTACACCAGCACCAACGACTGCGGCGGTAACCCCTACAGCCCGCAGCAGCTGTGCGGCAGCGGCTACAACGTCATCGACCAGGCCGGCCTGAGCGCCGGCGGCGTCAGCCAGGGCACCGTGTACCTGCTCTGGAACGGCACCAACAACTGCGTGGTGACACTCAAGCACCGCAGCCTGGGAACGGCGACGGCGACCTCGGCCTACCTGGAACCACAGGGGGCGACGAGAGCCACCGACTCCGGCAACTTCGGCTACTACGCGGGTCCGGTGCGCAAAGCCGCACCGAGCTGTGTGAAGTGGGGTGGCGCCACCGGCGGCGCCTCGTACAACAGCCCCTTGGAGCACTGCAGCTGATGCACCCCGGGCCGGGTCCCATCCACAGTGGACCCGGCCCGATCCCCCTCCCCCTCCAGAAAGTCAGTGATGTCCGAGAAGAAGAAAGCCACCACACCCCGACCTCGACGACGCGGCCTGCGGCTCGCCATCATCGGCTCGGCCCTCGCGGTCACCGCGTTGGCCTTGAGCCCGCTGAGCCCGATCTCACCGGTGAACGACGCCGACGCGGCGAGCACGGCGGCGGCCCCGAACTTCGAGGTCCCGTTCCCCTGCGGCCAGTCCTGGTCCGGCCAGACGCGCACCAACCACAGCCCTCAGAACGCGGTGGACTTCAACCGCACCAACGATGAGGGCGACACCGTCGCGGCCAGCGCGGCCGGCACGGTGTCGGTCGTCAAGGACAAGGGGAACACCAGCTACGGCAAGTACGTCGTGATCAACCACTCCGGTGGATACCAGACGCTGTACGCGCACCTGAGCAAGTGGTCGGTGAGCGTCGGGCAGTCGGTGTCGCTGGGTCAGACCATCGGCTACGTCGGCAACACCGGCGGCTCGACCGGCGCGCACCTGCACTACGAGCAGCGCAGCGGCGGCAGCGCCCAGAAGGTCCGCTTCGACGGCGGGCAGGCGTACTACTGGGGAACCAAGACCTACAAGAGCAGCAACAAGTGCTCCGGGTCGGGCAACCCCTACACCGCCACGCAGGTCTGCGGCAGCGGCTACAAGGTCATCGACTCCGCCGCGCTGAAGTCCGGCGGGAAGACCTACGGCACGGTCTACCTGGCCTACAACTCGTCCAACAAGTACAACTGCGTGGTCACCCTCAAGGCCACCAGCCTCGGGTCGAAGACCGCCGTCAAGGCGTATCTGGAACCGAAGGGCAAGTCGCGGTCCACCGACTCCGGCAGCTACACCTACTACGCCGGGCCGATCAAGAAGTCCGCGCCGTCGTGCGTGAAGTGGGGCGGCACCGCCGGCCCGGCCTCGTACAACAGCCCCTCCGAACATTGCGGATAGGGATCTGACGCCGCGACGGGCCGCCGGGCACGGGGGGCCCGTCGCGGCGTCGACATCGTCCACTTGAGACGTTCGTCCGGTCCTCCCGTCCGGACGACGACAGCGGCCCGCGGACCGGTGCGTCGGTCTGCGGGCCGCTTGGTGTGCGGGGAGGGGGCCGCGCCTCAAAGCGGCCAGGAGAGTTCGCCGCCCAGCAGTTCCGTCCACGTGAACTCCCGGCTCGGGCTCCCGTCCTGTTCGCCGGTGATGAGGCTCGTCGTGGTCGCGGTGAGGTTCCAGTACCCGTCGTACAGGCCGTCGGTGGCGTTGGGCAACCACACGTCACGGTCGCCGGGGGACTTCAGGTTCAGGAACAGGTGGAAGGCGCCCGTCGTATCACCGGACAGCTCCTCCATCGGCACGCCGACCACCAGCAGTGCCGTCGACGGAGTCGCCGTGACGTCGGATCCGTTGACCGCCAGCACCAGCGACGTCCCGAACCGGTCCCAGGCCTGGGTGGAGTCGGCGACCCCGGAGGTGTCCTGGTTGATGTCGGAGACCTCGGTGACCTTCCCCGTCGGCGTTACCGCGAGGACGTGGGCCATCCCGGTCTCGTAGTCGGAGCCGAGCGCCTCGCCGGGGCTCCCGACGGCGACGAGCGCCCCGATCGGCGCGCTCGCCGAGGGCCGGTAGGAGATCACCGACACGTCGAGACCGAAGCCGTCGCCCGATTCGGCGGTCCCGGACACGCCCGCGCTGTCCTGGCTGATCGACGCGATCGGGTGGGGGACACCCTGCGCGATCTTGTGGTCGAAGACGTGCACCTGGCCGGCGTCGAAGCGGCCGGACAGCGTCTCCCCCGGGGCTCCGACGACGATGTGGCGGTCGCTCGCGGCGAGCGTCGCGCCGAAGCGATCCCAGGACTCGGCCGTCCCGGCGACACCGGGCGAGTCCTGGTTGAAGGCGCGCCACACGCCGCCGCGCAGGTAGTACACCGAACCGGCGTTGGCCTTGGAGCCGACGGCCTCACCGGGCGAGCCGACGAGCAGGTAGGGCTGCCCGGAGCCGAGCTCGCCCGCGACGATCACCGCGCCGAAGTCGTCGTCGCGCTCGGAGGTGCCCGGGACGCCGGGCGTGTTCTGCGTGAAGGCGGTGGACCGCGAGAGCACCAGGCCCGCCGGTGAACCCTTGATGATCGTGATCATCCCGGCGGCCTTGTCCTCGCCCGGTGCGCCGACGATCAGTTCGTCGCAACCGTCGCCGTCGAGGTCGGTGCCGGCGTAGCTGCTGCCGAAGCCGTCGTCGGTCTCGGCGGTTCCCGGTACGCCGGGGGAGTTCTGGCTGATCGTCAGCCGGTCTCCGGAGCCGGAGCGGACGAGGATCACTCCGGCGCGTTCGGCGGAGCCGACGTCGTAGAAGCCGCCCAGCACGACCTCGTCGCGGACGCCGTCGCAGTCGAAGTCGTCGACGACGTCGACGCCGTGGAACTGGCCGGCCGCGGCGGGCGCGGCGGGGAGGAGCAGGGCGCCGGTGGCGAGTACGCCGACGGCGAGTGCGGATGCGTTGCGTTTCATGGGGTTCAGCCTCCGAGGAGTTCGGTCCAGGTGACTTGCGAGTAGTAGGCGCCGTAATTCCCGAGGTGGAGGTACTCGGCGTCGGCGGCGAGGGTGTCGACGGACGTCGAGCCCCTCAGCGGACCGTCCTCGCCCTTGAACAGCAGGTCGCCGTCACCCGGGCTCTTCACGTCGGTGAACACGTGGACCGCGCCACCCCAGTCCTCGTCGGAGTAGTCCTCCCAGAGAGCCGAGACCGTGAGGATCGCCGTCGACGGGGTCGCGGTCGGTCCGCCGTCTTCGATGCCGAGGACGAGTTCGGTGCCGAACGCGTCCCCTTCCTGGGTCGAGTCGGCGACCCCGCCGGTGTCCTGGTTGACGTCGGCGACCTCGCTGAACTTCCCGGTGGGGGTCACCGCGAAGAGGTGTGCCATGCCGGTCTCCTCGACGGAGCCGATGGCCTCGCCGGGTGAGCCGACCGCGACGAGCGCGCCGATCGCCGCCGAGGGCGAGGGCCGGAACGACACGATCGACACCGCGGCGCCGAAGTGGTCGTCCTCCTCGGCCGTTCCGGACACTCCGTTGCTGTCCTGGCTGATCGTCGCCAGCGGATCGGGGATCCCGCCGACGATGCGGTGATCGAAGACGTGCACCTGTCCGGCGTCGGAGTTCCCGGACAGGGTCTCGCGGGCGGCCCCGACGACGAAGTGGCGGTCGGACGCGGCGATCGAGGCGCCGAAGTGGTCCCAGCTCTCCGCCGCGCCCGCGACTCCGGGCGTGTCCTGGTTGAAGGCGCGCCATACGCCGCCCCGCAGGTAGTAGACCGATCCGGCGCCCGGCCGCGACCCGACCGACTCGCCGGGCGAGCCGACGAGGAGGTACGCCTGGCCGGAGGTTGTGGTGCCCGCTGCGAGCATCTCTCCGAACGCGTCGAGGCTCTCCGAGCCACCGGGCACGCCCGGGCTGTTCTGGGTGTAGGCGACCGATTGCGACGGTACGAGCCCGTTCGGTGAACCGTTGATGACGGTGACCATCCCGGCCTCGTCGTCCTCGCCGGGCGAGCT
The DNA here is from genome assembly GCF_014202425.1 of Phytomonospora endophytica. GTDB lineage: Bacteria > Actinomycetota > Actinomycetes > Mycobacteriales > Micromonosporaceae > Phytomonospora > Phytomonospora endophytica. Next base: position 36,667 of record NZ_JACHGT010000013.1, read on the forward strand.
GACGATCAGTTCGTCGCAGCCGTCCCCGTTGAAGTCGGCGCTCGCATAGCGCTGACCGAAGAGGTCGCCGGTCTCGGCGCTGCCGGGGACACCGGGCGTGTTCTGGGTGATCGTCTGCCCGTCACCCGAGCTGGGGTAGACGGTGATCGAGCCGGCTCCTCGCGCGTCGCCGCTGGAGGGGTGCACGAGATCGCCGATGCCGTCGCAGTCGAAGTCGTCGACGGGACCGGGCGTGGTGTGGAACTGCCCGGCCGCGGCGGGCGCGGCGGGAAGGAGCAGCGCGCCGGCGGCCAGGGCGGCGGCGAGTGCGGATGCCTTGTATCTCATGGATTCCCTGGTTACGAGGTGGGCGGTGTTCAGGAGAGCAGCGCGGACCAGGGCAGTTCGGTGTCGAGGAACTGCCCCCAGTTCCCGCGCAGGAGGCCGGTGGGCGTGGTCGCGAGGCTGCTCCACGGGCCGTCGGCGTCGCTGAGGAACACGTCCCCGTCGCCGGGTGTGCGGACGTCGCCGAAGATCTGGACGGCGCCGTAGGGCTGGCCGTCGGTGATCTCGCCGTAGGCGGTGACGGCGAGGATCGCGGTCGCGGGGGTCGCGATCGGGGCTCCGTCGCGGATGCCGAGGGCGACGTCGCCGCCGAAGGCGTCGTTCGTCTCGGCGGTTCCGGTGACGCCGGCGGTGTTCTGCTGGACGTCGGCGACCTCGGTGACCTTGCCGGTCGGGGTGACCGCGATGACGTGGGCCATGCCGGCCGTCTGCCGGCCGTCGAGGGTCTCCGCGGGGACGCCGACGGCGATGAGTGCGCCGACGGGCGCCGAAGCGCCGGGGCGGTAGGAGATCACGGCGACCGAGCGGCCGAACTGGTCGTCGGCCTCGGAGGTCCCGGAGATGCCGGGGGTGTCCTGTTCCACGAGGGCGAGGGCGTCGGGTGAACCGTCCACAATGGTGTGACTGAAGACGGTGACGGTGCCGCCTTCGTTGTCGCGGAAGGCCCCCACCACGAAGTGGCGGTCGGCGGAGGCCAGGGAGTACCCGAAGCCTCCGAAGATGGCGGGCGCGCCGGGCACGCCCGGCGTGTCCTGGTCGACGGCGCGCCACCTGCCGTTGAGCAGGTGGTAGACCGCGCCGGCGTCCACGCGGCCGCGGACGGTTTCGCCCGGGGCGCCGACGACCAGGTAGGACGCGCCGGACGAGGTCGTTCCCGCCGACAACGTCCAGCCGAAGTCCTCGCCGGCCCTGGCGGTGCGGGGGACGCCGGGCGAGTTCTTGTTGTACGCGACGGTTTCCGTGGTGCGCAGGCCGTCGAGGGAACCGGGGATGACGAAGACCATCCCGGCGTCGTCGTTCTCGCCGGGGGAGCCGACGACGAGTTCGTCGCAGCCGTCGCCGTCGTCGTCGAAGGAGGCGTGGACCCAGCCGAACATGTCCCACTTCTCCGGTGTGCCGGGCACTCCGGGGCTGGCCTGGGTGATGGTGACCTGTGCGCGGGTGGCGCTGTACTCGACGGTGATCGCGCCTGCTTCCGCTACGGTGCCGACGTTCTCGAAGGCGCTGTTGAAGACGAGGTCGGTGACGCCGTCGCAGTCGAAGTCGTTGATCGCGTCGGGCCGGTGTTCACCGGCGGTCGCGGAGGAGACGGGGACGGTGATGACGGCCGCTGCGGCGATGAACACGCCGAGGGCACGCGCGGGCGAGCGCAAATTCGGGCACCTTCCGGGCAGTGAAAGTGAACAGCGGCGTAACTGTATCCGCGTCGCCCGGATGTCGGCCTCCCCTGCTCGGCCGAAGATCGGGAGGGAAAAGCGGCCCGCTCCCCGGTGCGTCGGTTCGCGGGCCGCTTTGTTTCAGGCGGCCTCGCGCGGGTCGGGCACGGGGCCGGGGCGGCCGTCGACGAGGCTGTAGTTCCAGCGGGGGCCTTCGGTGGCGAGGCGTTCGACGGCGGCGATGAGCCGGTCGACGTCGTCGATGTCGGTGCCGAGGCCGATGCTGGCGCGGACGGCGGTGGCGACCCGCTGGGGCCGTCCGTCGGTGCCGCAGCCGGCGCCGACGGAGTGGGTCGGGGCGACGCCGGCCTCGGTGAGGAGGCGGCGGGTGAGGGGGTGGGCGCAGAAGAGGCCGTCGCGGACGCCGATGCCGTGCTCGGCGGACAGGACGGCGGCGACGAGGTCGGCGGGGTAGCCGTCGACGGTGAAGGCGACGGTGCCGACGCGCGGCGAGTCGGCGCCGAAGACGTGCAGCTGGCGGACACCGGCGACGGCGGCGAGGCCGTCGGCGAGGCGCGTGCGGAGCGTCTCCTCCCACGCGGTGAGGGCGGCGCGGTCGGCCTGTTCCAGGGTCTCGCACACGGCGGCGAGCGCGACGGCCCCGACGACGTTGGGGCTGCCGCCTTCGTGGCGGGCGGCACCGGTCTGCCAGCGGACGTCGTTGGTGGCGTCGCCGACGTGGGCCGAGGCGCCGCCACCGGCGAGGTAGGGCGGGGCGGCGTCGAGCCAGTCGGACCGTCCGATGAGGACTCCGGTGCCGAAGGGCGCGTAGAGCTTGTGCCCGGAGAAGGCGATGTAGTCGACGCCGAGGGCGGTCACGTCGACCGTCCGATGTGGAACCAGCTGGGCGGCGTCGAGGGCGACGCGGGCGCCGTAGCGGTGGGCGAGGACGGTGATCTCGGCGATGGGGAAGAGTTCGCCGGTCACGTTCGACGCTCCGGTGACCGCGACCAGCACGGGCCCGTCGTTCGCGACGACCTTCAGCGCGTCGTCGACCGACCGGACCGCCGTGGACGCCGAGTCGGGCGCGGGGAGGCGGATCAGGCGCTTCCAGGGCAGCAGGTTCGCGTGGTGCTCGGAGTCGAAGGCGATGACCGTGGCGTCTTCGGGCAGGGCCCGCGCGAGGAGGTTGAGCGAGTCGGTGGTGTTGCGGGTGAAGACGATCGCGTCGTCGGGGCGGGCGTTGACGAAGCGCGCGATCGTGCGTCGCGCCGACTCGTAGGCGCGCGTGCATTCCGCCGACAGGTACCCCGCGCCCCGGTGGACGCTGGCGTAGCGGGGGAGGAGTTCCGCGACGGCGTCGGCCGCCGCGCGCAGACAGGGCGTGGAGGCGGCGTGGTCGAAGTTCGCGTAACGGACGCTGCCGCCGGTCACCAGGGGCACCTCGGGCGCCTCGACCACGGGAATCGGGCGCGAAGGCGTGGCGAACTGGCTGGACGGGACGACGGTAGACGTCATGACTGCCTCCAAGCAGGTCCTCGGGACCCGTCTTGGGGCCCGCGTTTGCCCGTGCCCTCGTCGGCACGTGCCTGGTCCTCACCCGGGGCACCCCACGCGGTTGTTGGGTTGCCGGCCAGCGAGCCGGGGCTTGACGCTGGCGCTCATGACCTGTTGGACACCCTAGCGCGGCTAGGCTGTCGGCATGTCGGTTGTCCCGCCCGGTGAGATGTCGCACCCGCTCCCGCCGCCGCCCGCCAGGTTCAGCTGGCGGCGGTTCGGCCTGATGGCGGGCATTATCGTGCTGCTCGCCGCGGGCGCGCTGGTGATCCTGCTCGCAGTCGGCACGGAGGTCGGCCTCGGTCCGCTGCTCATCGGCATCGGCACCGCGGTCATCCCCGTTCCGGTCCTGGTGGCCTGTTTCATGTGGCTCGACCGCTATGAACCCGAACCGACCCGGTTCCTGGCGTTCTGCTTCGGTTGGGGGGCCTGTGTCGCCACCGCGGTGTCGTTGGGCGTGAACACCGGAATGGGCCACCTCTTCGACGAGTGGGGCCTCTCCCAGAACCTGGTCGCGATCATCGTCGCCCCGGTCATCGAGGAGACCACGAAGATGATCGGCCCGCTGCTGCTGTTGTGGCGCAGGCGCAAGCACTTCTCCGGGATCGTCGACGGCATTGTCTACTGTGGCCTGTCCGCGACCGGTTTCGCGATGGCCGAGAACATCCTCTACATCTCCGGCGTGTACGTCTCCGGGGAACGCGAGGGCGGGGCCGCGACGGGTGCCCTGTCGGTCGTCGCGCTGTTCGTCGTGCGGATCCTGCTGACCGGTTTCGCGCACCCGCTGTTCACGACGATGACCGGCGTCGGCCTCGGCATCGCGGCCCGGACGGCGAAGCGCTCGCGGCGGATCCTCGCGCCGCTCGGGATGCTGCTGATCGCGATGCTCCTGCACGGGTCGTGGAACCTCCTCGCCAGTTCCGGAGCGAGGGTGCTGGCGGTCGGGTACGTGTCGGTGATGGTGCCGATCTTCCTGACGGCCGTCGGCGGCGCGATCTGGATCCGGGCCTGGGAGGCGCGGCTCGTCGGGCGCGTCCTGCCCGCCTACGTCAGCGCGGGGTGGCTGACGGCGCCGGAAGTGGCGTCGCTGGTGACCTTCGGGCGGCGGGCGTCGGCGCGGAACTGGGCGCGCAAGATCGTCGGGGACCAGGGCGCGGCGGCGATGCGCGCCTTCCAGTTCACGGCCACGCAGCTGGCGATGCTGCGCGACGGCTTCCTGCGCGGCAGGGCCGAGGCCGACTACCAGGCGGAGGAGCACGCGTTGTTGCAGGCGATGAGTGCGCACCGGGCGGTGTACACGGGCAGGGACCCGTCGGTGCCGCGAGTGCATTGGGACGGGGCGAGGTACCACCTGCCGCTGCCCGACGGGACCGTGCGTGCGGTGACGCCACCGGCGCAGCCGGTCGTGCCGGTCGCGGTGCCGGTGGTGCCCGTGGGGCCGATGGGGCCCATGGGACCGGGAATGCCGGGCGTGCCGCCCCCGCCTCCGTACGGGTACCGCTGATGAGCGTCCGTCGGGTCGTGCCCGACGTGCACACGGCCGACTTCGCGGAGAACCGGGAGTTCTACGGCCTCCTGGGCTTCGAGGAGGTCATGAACCACGGCTGGGTCATGACGCTGGCCTCCCCGGACAACCCGACGGCCCAGATCTCCTTCGCCGAACGCGACGCCGCCGCGCCGGTCGTCCCCGACATGAGCGTCGAGGTCGCCGACGTCGACGCGGTCCACGCCGGCGTCGTCGCCAGCGGCGCGGAGGTCGTGTACCCGCTGACCGACGAGGAGTGGGGCGTCCGCAGGTTCTTCGTGCGCGACCCCAACGGCCGGATCGTCAACGTCCTGGGACACGCGGGCTGAGGTCACACTGACGGCAGTCTGACGCCGCCGTCAGCGAACCGTGCGCGATCGGTCAGCGGACCCGGAGACGGTGTCGGCATGAACTCGAACCCCTCGCATGCCGCACCGATGAGTCCCGGACGCAGATACGCCACCCTCGTCATCCTCTGCTTCGCGACCCTCCTCCTCGCCATCGACCTGACCGTCCTGCACCTGGCCGTCCCCTCGCTCGTCGAAGACGTCGAACCGAGCGCGACCCAGCTGCTGTGGATCGCCGACGTCTACGGCTTCGCCCTCGGCGGCCTGCTCATCACGATGGGCAACCTCGGCGACCGGATCGGCCGCAAGAAGCTCCTGCTCGCCGGTTCGGTCGCCTTCGGGCTCGCCTCGGCCGTCACGGCCTTCGCCGACGACCCGAACCTGCTGATCGGCGCGCGGGCCCTGCTCGGTGTCGCGGGCGCGACGATCATGCCCTCGGCGGCGGCGATCCTGCGCAACGTCTTCACCGACCGCAAGCAGCGCGCGACCGCGATCGGCATCTGGTCGGCGATGTCGGCGAGTGGTTTCGCGCTCGGCCCGGTCGTCGGCGGCGTGATGCTGGAGCACTTCTGGTGGGGCTCGGTGTTCCTGATCAACCTGCCCGTCATGGCCATCGTCTTCCTCGCCGGGCTCGCCGTGATCCCCGAGTCGCGCAACCCGCGCGCCGGCCGCATCGACCTGCTCAGCGTCGGACTGTCGGTCGCCGGGATCATCGGCCTGATCTTCGGTGTCAAGGAAGCCGCGCACGACGGCATCGGGACGACCGACGCGCTGGTCGGCCTCGCCGTCGGCGCGGTCGCGATGAGCTGGTTCGTGCTGCGGCAGACGCGGCTCCCGGAGCCGCTGATGGACCTCAAACTGTTCCGCAACAGGGCTTTCACGGGTGCGGTCGCGACCAACGTGGTCACCGTCTTCGGGATGATCGCGTTCTCGCTGATCATCGCCCAGTACCTCCAGCTCGTGCTCGGCTGGACGCCGCTGGTCGCCGGTATCGCCGGGATCCCCGGCGGGCTCGCCGCCGGGATCACCGGGCCTTTCGCCGCCCGCATCGCGACCGCCTGGGGCCGTGGGAAGACCGTGTCGCTCGGTCTGGGACTGCTGGCGCTGAGTCTGGTGCTGTACACCCGCATCGACGTCGAGCCGAACTACCTGACGCTGCTGCCCGCCATGGTCGTCGGCGGCCTCGGCATGGGCCTGGCCTTCGCGATCACCAACGACATCGTGCTGTCGTCGGTGCCGAAGGAGCGTTCCGGCGCGGCGGTGTCCATTGTGGAGACCGCGACGGAGATGGGCGGGGCGCTCGGGATCGCCGTCCTCGGCTCGATCATGAACGCCGCCTACGCCGACACCGTCGAGGTGCCCGCCGGTGTCCCCGCCGAGGCCGTGACGCCCATCAGGGAACAGATCGGGACCGCCTTCGCCGTCGCCGAACAGCTTCCCGCCGAACTCGCCGAGGCCGTCCGGCACGCCGCGAAGGTCGCGTTCGTCGACGGCGCGCACGTCACGACGGTCACCAGCGCGGTCATCGTCGGGGTGTTCGCCGTGATCGCACTGGTGACACTGCGCGGGAAGTTCGTCGCGGTCGAGGAGGAAGAGGAGGAGGTGGAGGCGCCGGTTCCGGTCTCGGCGCGGTAGTGGAGGGCGGGGGCGGGGCCTGCGGGCCCCGCTTTCGTTGTGGTGTCGGGAGGATCTCAGTGCGGTGGCGGGACGGCGGGAGCAGGATGGTGACGCACGTACCGCCCGCCCTCCCCCGAGGGAGTGCCCATGCCCACGCCCGAACCACCTCTCACGCTCGCGCCGAATCCGCGGCGGCACTGGCGGAAGCCCGCCTTGGGCGCCGCGCTTCTCCCCGTCATCGCCGTGTGCGCGATGTGCGGGTGGTTCGCGTTCACTCCCTGCGGCCACAGCGTCATCGGCGAACGCCTCACCACCGCCCAGATCGCCGGTGCCTACCAAGACGCCGAAGGCCCGGTCGAGCTGACCTTGAACACCGACGCCACCTTCACCGCCACCGGCGGCCCGGCCATCGGCGAGGACTTCTTCCACCCCGTCCCGCGCGGCCTCGGGACCTGGGAGACCCCCACGTCGGGACCGGTCGACGAGGTGACGCTCACCTACGGGCCCGTCACCGAGACCGGCCCCGGGGAGGTCACGTCCCTCACCATCTCCGGTGACGCCGGCGACCCCGTGTTGTGGGCGCACGAAGCCGATCCCGACGTGTGCGAGCTCGCCGAGCTCACCCGCGTCTGACCCCTACCAGGGAATCTCCCCACCCCGGTCGAAGTACCCGCCCGTCACCCCGTCGCCCGTGACGAGTGCCATCCGCACGATCATCTCCGCGCCCTCCTCCACCGTTTGGACGCCCGTCCGCCGGTTCAGGTCGGTCGCCGTGAAGCCCGGCTCGACGGCGTTGACCCGCAGCTCGGGGAACGCCTTGGCGTACTGCACGGTCAGCATGTTCACCGCGCTCTTCGACGCCGGGTAGGCCACACCCGGGTACCGGTGCATCGGCGTCGAAGGGTCGGCGACCTTGCTCAGCGACCCCAGCCCGCTGCTCACGTTCACCACGACCCCGGCCGCCGACCGTCGCAGCAGCGGCAGGAACGCGTGCGTCACCCGCACGAGCCCGAAGACGTTGACCTCGAAGGTCTCCCGCATGACCTCGGCGGTCAGTTCGGCGGCCCCGACGACGACCGCGCCCGCCGCGTCCATCTCGTGCTGCACGCCGGCGTTGTTGACCAGCACGTCCAGCCCGCCCGCCGCCTCGATGGTCTTCACGGCGGCGGCGACGGACTCGTCGTCGGTCACATCGAGGGCGACGGCCCGCGCCCCCAGCTCCAGCGCCGCCACCCGGCCGCGCTCGGCGTCGCGGCTGCCCAGGAAGACCGTGTGGCCCTCGGCGAGGAGCCGCCGCGCGGTCTCGTGGCCCAGTCCCTTGTTCGCGCCCGTGATCAGTGTGTTCGTCATGCCCTCACCTTCCGCCGTGGCCGGGACCGCAGCCAGCCGTCCGGTTTTCCTGGGACCGCGAGTACCAGGAAGCCATGCGGCAGAGTGGGGGCATGACCACCGAGTTCGGCACCACGCTGCGCCGCTGGCGCGACCGGCTCACCCCCGAGACGGTCGGCCTCTCGGCGGGCGGGCACCGGCGCGCGGCGGGCCTGCGACGCGAGGAGCTCGCGATGCTGTCGGGCATCTCCGCCGACTACGTCACCCGCCTCGAACAGGGCCGCGCCGACAAGCCCTCCGGTCAGGTCGTCGAGGCCCTCGCGCGGGCCCTGCGCCTGTCCCATCCCGAGCGCGAGCACCTCTTCCGCACCGCCGGTCTCGTCCCGCCCGGCCGGGGCACGGTCCCCGCCTATGTCACGCCGAGCGTGCAGCGGCTCCTCGACCGGCTCGTCGGCTCACCCGTCGCGGTGTCCGACGCGGTCTGGAACCTGCTGCTGGCCAACCCGATGTACACCGCGCTCATGGGCGAGCAGCGCGGCCGGGAGCGCAACGGCGTGTGGCGGCACTTCCTCGGCCCGCCCGGCCGGGTGCGGCATTCGCCGCGCGAGGTCGAAGCGCTGGAGGCCCTCCAGGTCGGTGCCCTGCGCGCCGCCGCGACCCGCTACCCCGCCGACGAGTCCCTGCGACGCCTCATCGCGGAGCTGCGGACGGGCAGCCCGCGCTTCGCCGAACTGTGGGAGGCGGGCATCGTCGGCATCGACGAGCCCTCGAAGAAGACGATCGACCACCCCGAGGTCGGCGAGTTGCGGCTCGACTGTGACGTGCTCAGCCCGGTCGGCTGCGACCTGCGGATCATCGTCTACACGGCCGAGCCGGGGACGCGCGACGCCGGCCGGCTCGCCGACCTGGCCGAGCTGGTCGGGGAGAGGTTGCGGCGTTCGGGGATCGCGATGGGGGTGGGTGCCGGCCCGCCCTATCCCGAATAGATCGACCGGGGCGCGCTCACCCAGGGTGCCCCCACCGCCCCCGCGGCCCGCTCGTCCTCCAGCGCGGCCAGCACCGACGCCCGGTCCAGGCCCGTCGCCTCGTGGTAGGCGGCCGCGCACGTCTCGTCGGACAGGGACTGGTGGATCCGCACCGACGCGGGAGCCGCGTTGGGCTCGGTCGCCACGGTCGTCTCGTGCAGGACCTCGGCCGCGCCCAGCAGCCACGCCGCTCGCGGCCCGTCGCCGCTCCACAGCGCGACCGATGCCAGCCCGGCGACCGCGGCGGCCGCCAGCCCGTACTGCCGCAGCTCCAGCGCGAGCGCGTAGGTCTCCCGGTGCCACCGCACGGCACCGTCCAGATCCCCTTCGGCTTCGGCGATCCAGCCGAGCAGGCCCTTGACCTGCGCGTAGGTCTGGTTGGTCTGCATCCAGCCGGTCGGGCATTCGGCGAGCGCGGTCTCGGCGAGGCTGCGGGCGCGGGTGAGTTCGCCGGTGCGGAGGGCGAGTTGGGCGAGTCCCTGGTCGGCGAGGGCGATCTGTTCGCGGGCACCGGCGTGGCGGGCGAGTTCGCCGGTGCGGAGGAAGTCGGCGCGGGCGCCGTCGATGTCGTCGTTGCCGACACGGCGCTGGCCGCGGAGGAAGTACAGGTTGGCCTGGTCTTCGGCCGAGCCGAGTTCCTCGGCGAGGGCGATGCCTTCGGTGAGGTGGCGGGAGGCGTCGCGGTCGGGCCAGGTGCCGAGGAGGGACAGGGCGGTGACGATGCCCCAGCGGTCGCCGACGGCCCGGAAGCGGCGGAGGCATTCGGTGGCGGCGTCGCGGGTGCGCCGCTCGTCGCCGACGAGATTCCAGTACTGGAAGGCGATCCCGAGGTGTGCGACGGCGAGGACCCACGGATCGAGGGTGGGCATCCCGGTCAGATCGGTGACGAGCTTCTCGACGGGGGTCTCCTCCTCGTCGGGCGGTCCGGCGAACACGGCCCACAGGATCATCAGGTAGGCGTGGTGGAAGGGCGGGTGGAAGGTCCCGGCGAGTTCGTGGACGGTGCGCATGTGCTCGGCGAGGTGGGGCGCGTCGGGTTCGTAGGTGGCGGCGGTGAGGACGGTGAGGACGTACTCCTCGACGAGTCCTTCCGGTGCGGCGGCGTCGATGCGGGCGAGGAGACCTTCGGCGTGGGCGATCGCGGAGGCGCGCAGGCCGCGCAGCCACCAGTACGGGACGAGGTAGGCGACGAGGCTCAGCGCCAGGGCGTGGTCGTGGTCGCGGGCCCAGCGCAGGGCGGCGTACAGGTTGTCGTGTTCGGTGGCGAGGCGGGCGATCCAGTCGAGCTGGGTGGCGTCGCGCAGGTGGGGTTCGGCCTCGGCGAGCAGGGCGTGGAAGTGGCGGGCGTGCGCGGCCTGCGGTTCGCCGTCCAGGTCGGACAGCCGCCCGGCGCAGAAGTGCCGGATCGTGGTGAGCATGCGGTACCGGTCGCCGTCGACGTCGAGCAGGGACTTGTCGGCGAGGTCGCCGAGCAGGTCGACGCATTCCACGATGGACAGTCCGCTCAGCTGTGCGGCGGATTCGAGGGTGAAGCCGCCGGCGAAGACCGAGACACGGACGGCGAGGTCGCGTTCGGCGGGGTCGAGCAGGTCCCAGCTCCAGGAGACGACGGCGTGCAGGGTCTGGTGGCGGGGTTCGGCGGCCCGGCTTCCCCGTGACAGCAAGCGAAAGCGGTCGTCGAGGTGCGCGGCGACGTCGGCGACGGGGATCGACCGCAGTCGCGCGGCGGCCAGTTCGATGGCGAGGGGGAGGCCGTCGAGGGCGTGGCAGATCGCGGCCACGTCGGCGATGTTGCCGGGGGTGAGTGCGAAGTCGTGGCGGGCGGCCTTGGCGCGGTCGGTGAACAGCGCGACGGCCGGATAGGCCGCCGTGTCCTCAATGGACAGTCCGCCGGGCGGGCCGGGGAGCGGTCCGACGGGGGCGAGGGCCTCACCGGTGATGCCGAGCGCCTCGCGGCTGGTGGCCAGGACACGCAGGCGCGGGCAGGAGCGCAGGAGGCGATCGGTGAAGCGGGCGGCGCCGTGGACGACGTGCTCGCAGTTGTCCAGGACGAGCAGGACGGGACGGTCGGCCAGGGCGGTCTCGATGCGGGTGAACAGCGAGTCGGCCGAGCCGCCGGCGACGGACTCACGCATGCCGAGTGCGCCGAAGACCGCGTGCGAGACCTCCTCGCCGGGTTCGAGGCCGGCGAGTTCGACGAAGCAGACGTCGGCCGCCGACTGGCTCGCCTCGACGGCCAGGCGGGTCTTCCCGGCGCCGCCGGGGCCGGTGAGGGTGACCAGGCGCGAGGTTTCGAGGAGCCTGGTGATGCGCTCCAGCTCCCGCGCGCGGCCGACGAAGGAGGTCAGTTGCGCGGGCGGGCGGCGCGACGTCGGCGGCGTCTCGGTCCCCGCCGCCGGGCTGGGGGCGCCGCGCAGGATCGCGACGTGCACGGCCGCGAGCTCCGGTGAGGGGTCGGCGCCGAGGCGGTCGGCGAGGGTCTCGCGCGTCCGCTCGAAGACGGCGAGGGCCTCGGCCTGCTGCCCGTCGGCGTGGAGGGCGCGCATGAGCTGGCCGCCGAAGCGCTCCCGCAGGGGGTGCGCGGAGGTCAGCTCGCGCAGTTCGGCGACGAGCGCGCGCGGGTCGCCGCCGAGCTGGAGTTCGGCCTCGACGCGGTCCTCGGTGGCGGAGAGGCGCTGCTCGTCGAGGCGCACCGCCAGCGCGCGGGCGAAAGGCGCGTCGAGGTCGGCGAGGGCCGGGCCGCGCCACAGTGCTTCGGCCCGCCGCAGCAGATCCGCGGCGTCCGCGTAGTCCTGTGTGGACAGTGCGCGGGCTCCGCCGCGAGCGAGTTCGGCGAAGACGTGCGCGTCAACGGTGGACGGCTCGACGGCGAGCCGGTACCCGCCGGGCAGGAACTGCAGGAGACCGGTCGGGTCCGCGTCGCCGAAGGCCTTGCGCAGACGCGAGACCTGTGACTGGAGGGCGTTGGCGCTCCCGTCGCCGCCGTACATGGCGTCGATGAGCCGGTCGGCGGTGACGACACGGCCGACGTTGAGCGCGAGCAGCGCGAGCAGCGCACGCGAGCGGGGGCCGCCGATGCCGATGGGCTCGCCATCGGCGCCGGTGGCCTGGACGGGTCCGAGCAGGGTGATGCGCACGGGTCGATTCTTTCGCAGGGCCCCGGCGGGCGCAGGGGGGCTACCTCCCCGGCTGTCCCCCGACCCGCTCTCGCACGATGTCGGCGTGCCCGGGAGCCGCGCCCATGGGGAGGGCTCCCCCTTTCCCCACGCGTCCCAGCGTCCTAAAGTACTAGGCAACTAGTTAAACGGAGGAACGAGTGATCGAGTTCCACCTCAGCAGTCGGTCCGGCCTGTCCCCCTACCAGCAGCTCGTCCAGCAAGTCCGCCACGCCCTGCGTCTCGGAGTCCTCGCCATCGGCGACCGGCTCCCGACCGTCAAGGAGGTCTCCCAGCAACTCGCCATCAACCCCAACACCGTCTTGAAGGCCTACCGCGAGCTTGAGTACGACGGCCTCATCGCCGCCAGACCCGGCGTCGGCACCTTCGTCACCCACACCCTCGCCGACGGCTCGCTCGCCTCGCTCGGTCCCCTGCGCAAGGACCTCCAGCGGTGGCTGACCAAGGCACGTCTCGCCGGCCTCGACGAAGAGAGCATCGAGGCCCTGTTCATCACCACCTTTCGCGGCAATGCAGGAGAGGAAATAGCGTGAGCACCGTTCTACGAGCACGCGCGCTCGGCAAGAAGTACAAGCAACGCTGGGCCCTACAGAACTGCAACCTCAACGTCCCGTCCGGCCGCGTCGTCGGCCTCGTCGGGCCCAACGGCGCCGGTAAGTCCACATTGCTCAACCTCGCCTCGGGCATGCTCGCGCCGACCGCCGGGACCATCGAGGTCTGCGGTGGCCGACCGGCCGCCGACGTGAACCAGCTGACCAAGGTCGGTTTCGTCGCCCAGGACGCGCCCGTCTACTCAGGACTGAGCGTCCGCGACCACCTCGACCTCGGCCGCCACCTCAACCCCGCCTGGAACGACGAGGTCGCCCAAGACCGCATCCGCCGCCTCGGGCTCGACCCGAAACAGCGCGCCGGGAAGCTGTCCGGCGGGCAGCGCGCACAACTCGCGCTGACCCTCGGTATCGCCAAGCAGCCCGAACTGCTCATCCTCGACGAACCCGTCGCGGCCCTGGACCCCCTGGCACGCCGGGAGTTCATGCAGAGCCTCATGGAGTCGGTCGCCGAGCAGGAGATGAGCGTCATCCTCTCCTCGCACCTCGTCTCCGACATCGAGCGGACCTGCGACTACCTCATCGTCCTGGTCGACTCGCGCGTGCAGGTCGCCGGCGACCTCGACGAACTGCTCGCCGCCCACTACCGGCTCGTCGGCCCCCGCCGCGAGACCGACACGCTGCCGTCGGACCAGCAGATCATCAGCGAAAGCCACACCGACAAGCAGTCCACGTACCTGGTCCGCACCGCATCGCCGATCCACGATCCATCGTGGACGGTCAGTCAGCTCAGCCTCGAAGACCTCGTCCTCGCCTACATGCACGGCGCGGCGACCACTCACGAACGCCCCCAGCTGGAGGTGCTGCGATGATCCGTCTCACCTGGCGCCAGTTCCGCGGCGCCGCACTGCTCACCTTCGCCGGACTCGCCCTCCTCGGCATCGCGCTCGGCCTGACCGGAGCCGGACTCGCCGACGACTACGCCGACGGCCTCGCCGCCGCCGGTGGCAACTGCAACAGCCCGTTCAGCTCGTGCAACGACTTCATCCAGAACTTCGCCCAGGACAACCAGTACGGCTTCCTCGGCACGATGCTCCTGCTCCTGCTGCTGCCGGCCCTGATCGGGCTCTTCTGGGGAGCGCCGCTGATCACCCGCGAGCTGGAATCGCGGACGCTGTGGCTGATCTGGAACCAGAGCATCACCCGCAAGCGCTGGCTCACCGTGAAACTGGTCGTCGTCGGCCTCGCGTCGATGCTCGCCGCCGGGGCCGCCGCGGCGATCGTCAACTGGTGGGCCACACCCGTCGACAAGGCATCGGCGCTCGACTGGCCGCGCATGGCGCCGTTGCTGTTCCCGACCCGCGGCATCGTCGTCATCGGCTACGCCGCCTTCGCCTTCGCCCTCGGCGTCACCATCGGCATGCTCGTCAAGAAGACCCTCCCCGCGATGGCGATCACCCTGCTCATCTTCGCGGCGGTCCAGGTCGCGATGCCGATCCTGGTGCGCCCGAACCTGGCGACACCGGTCACCGAGACGCTGACGTACACATCGGACAACCTCGACGACGTCTCCCTGAGCGGCGACGGGACCATTCACCTGTCGGCGAAACTCCCCGAGACCGGCTCGTGGATCCTGTCGAACCAGACCGTTGACAGCGCGGGAAACCCGGCAGGTGAGTTCATCACCCTCCCCGCCGACATCATGGCCGGGCCGTGCTCCCGCGAGAAGACCATGGAGGAATGCGTCGCCGCGGTCAGCGCGCTGGGGTACAAGCAAGAGCTGGTGTATCAGCCTATCGGGCGCTTCTGGCCCTTCCAGTGGGCCGAACTCGGGATCTACCTGGGGCTGGCGGCGGGACTGTCGGGGTTCTGCTTCTGGTGGGTGCGCAAGCGCATCGTGTGAGGACTGCGCGGGAGGCCGTCTCGGCCTCCCGCGCAAAGCACTGGCGCTACCGCCGCGTAACCATCACCATCGGTACATGCGGATCGAGTTCCAACCGGCCGCTAGAGGCGGCACACGCACTGTCCTGCACCGCGCCGACGGCGTCGTGCTCGAAATGGGCTCCCACGACCGGAAGTGGCGCGTCCCCCACGACCTGGCCCACGCCGTGACCGAACGCGAACTGTCCCTCCACAGTGGACTGTTCGGGTGCGTCGCGGCGGGCGCGGTCTTCGACACCATGAGCGTCGTCTCGGGATCGCCCCGGCACGACGCGGCCGCGCGCAGCGAGCGGATCCTCAAGGCGCACGGACACGCGCTCTCCGTCGCCGAAGCCCTCGCGGGCGTCGTGCACGAGTTCGCCGAGAGCGGCGACCCGGCCGACCCGACCGCCGCCGCGCGAGAAGCGTGGGGCGTCGTCGAACAGGAGCGGTTCCCCTACGAGGACGGCGGAGTGGGACGCGCCGTCGAGACGCTGCGGGAACTGGCCGCCGACTGGGCACTGCTGTTGCCGGGACGCTCGATCGAGCTGAACTGGCCGGCCGGACTCGTCGCCGAGGTCCCGGCGGCGCCGCAGCACCGCGAGGCGCGGTCCAGCCGAAGGGATCGGGGCAGGCGCAGGTAGCGCGTCCGTCCGTCATCCATTGTGGACGTGGCATCGTACCGTGACGGTCGGCGATGACGTGCCCACGCGCTTGGAGGCGGCAATGCCCGACGCACCTTCCCGGATCGGCGATCCCGAACGCGACCACGCCCGGCTCGTCCTCGACGAGGCCCACCGCCGGGGATACATCGACGACAACGAGTACATCCTGCGCCGGGGGCTGCTCGACGTCGCCGTGTGGGACGTCGACCTCGCCGACATCGTCGGCGACCTGTGGAGGGTGCACGAACTGCTGGCACCCGCGCCGATGGTGTACGTGGCGCCGCCGCAGGTGATCGACCACCGGCTGCGCGTGTCGGGTCAGCGGCCGGTGTCGCACAAGATCATGGACGGTGTTGGTGCGATCCGGGCCCTGATCGGGCTGACGTTCCTGGGGATGCTGATCTGGCTGTGCGTGGCGGCGATCAACGACTTTTAGGGACGTGGCCTGCGGCCGGCTGCACGGCCGCCTCTCGGCGCAGGGACACCGCGAAGCCCGTGAACTCGGCG
This sequence comes from Phytomonospora endophytica, assembly GCF_014202425.1. Lineage (GTDB taxonomy): Bacteria > Actinomycetota > Actinomycetes > Mycobacteriales > Micromonosporaceae > Phytomonospora > Phytomonospora endophytica. Next base: position 52,583 of record NZ_JACHGT010000013.1, read on the forward strand.
AGCGTCGCCGCGGCCAGGACATCGCGGCCGTCTTCAGCTCGGACCTGTACCGCTCCGTGCAGACCGCCCGGATCGCCTTCCCCGACGGTCGGCCGCCGATTCACCAGGACGCCCGACTGCGCGAGTGCGACTACGGCAGCTTCAACGGCCGCCCGGCTCGGCTCGTCGCCGCCAGGCGCTCCCGGCACCTTGATGATCCGTTCCCCGGCGGCCAGAGCTACCGGCAGGTTCTCGCCGCCACCGACGCGTTCCTTCGAGACCTGGCCCGGGACTGGGACGGCGGGCGGATCCTGCTCATCGCCCACACGGCCAACCTTTGGGCGCTGGAAAGCCTGCTCGCCGGGGCCTCCCTGGAGGAGCGGCTCAAGGCCCCGTTCGTCTGGCAGGCGGGCTGGTACTACACGCTGCCCTCGAACTGGGGCGGCCATCCCGGCGACGCGGCTTCGTCCACAAGCGGCGGGTTATCCAGCGCGAACGCCCGAGCCCCTACGCCGGCGCCGGTTTCGCCACGTCTTCACCGTCGTCCCCGTCCCCGTCCTCCCCGGGCGGCGGCGTAGGCCGTGCGCGGATCAGGTGCCGGACCCCCGTGTTCGCCATCGCCACGAGCGGGACCGCGATGAGCGCGCCGATGATTCCGGCGAGCACGAGTCCGGCGCCGATCGCGAGGATCACCGCGAGGGGGTGCACCGACACCGCCCTGCCCAGCAGCAGCGGCTGCAGGAGGTGGCTCTCGACCTGCTGCACGACGATCACGATCCCGAACACGATCAGCGCGGTCACCCAGCCGTCGGCGACGAGCGCGACGAGCACGGCCACGGCGCCGGAGAAGGTCGCGCCGACGATCGGGATGAACGCGGTGAGGAACACCAGCGCGGCCAGTGGGATCGCCAGGGGGATCTTCATGATGACCAGGCCGAGCCCGATGCCGACGGCGTCGATGAACGCCACCAGGATCGTCGCCCTCGTGTACGACACCAGCGTCCGCCAGGACGCGCGGCCCGCCGAACGGAAGGTCTCGCGGCTGTCGGCGGGGAGGGGCGCGGTCACGAAACGCCAGATCCGGTCGCCGTCGCGGATGAAGAAGAAGGTCGAGAACAGCACCAGGAACAGTCCGGTGAGGATGTCGAGGGCGACGCCGACGCCCGCGCCGGCGGTCTCCACGGCGGTGCCTGCGGCGGTGTCCTTGTTCGCCGCGAACCAGTTGCCGACCATCGTGTTGACCTCGGCGAAGAAGTCGGCGATCTGCTTGTCGGTCAGGTGCAGCGGACCCTTCTCGGCCCAGTCCTGGATCTGGCCGATACCGGTCTCGACGTTCTTGACCAGGTCGGGCACGCCGTCGACGAACTCCGAGATCACGCCCGTGAGGATCCCCGCGACGGCGGCGAGCCCGGCGACGAGGACGAGCCCGGCGGCCAGTGAACGCGGGACGTGCCAGCGCACGAGCAGCGCCGAGAACGGCTGGAGGATCGCGCTCAGCAGCAGCGAGATCAGTACGGGGATGACGACGATGGCGAGCATGTCGGCGAGGTAGAGGAACGCCAGCACGACGACCGCGACGGCGATGATCCGCCACGCCCAGGCGCCGGCGACGCGCATGCCCTGGGGTACGAGGTCGAGTTCGGAGATCGGGCGGTCGCCGGGGGGCGGGTCGGGCTCGGAGGCCGCGGACTCGATGGCGAGGGTCAGTTCGGACTCCTCGTTGCGTCGGCGCGCGCGCTCGATCTGCTCGACGTAGGGGTTCTCGCGCAGGGCGGTCCAGGCCTTGCGGGCCCTCTCGGCGGCCCGTTTGAATCGACTCACCGTCACCTCCGCCAGCCGGTCGTCGTGCAGAAGCCTACTTGCCGTGTGCTTCCGGGAGGCTCGGCTCGGGGGCGCTCGGCGCGGCTCGGGTAGGTTAGGCGATCGTGACCAGCGCTTCAATCGATCCCGAGTCCGGCCTCCCGATCCGTCTCCTGCACGACCGGATCCTGGTCAAACCCGACGTTTCGGAGGGTGAGCGCCGCTCGGCGGCCGGGATCGTGATCCCCGCGACAGCGTCGATGGGGCACCGCCTGGCGTGGGCCGAGGCGGTCGCGATCGGGCCGCTGGTGCGCGCGGTGCAGTTGGGCGACCGGGTGCTGTTCGACCCCGACGAGCGCTCGGAGGTGGAGCTGCACGGACGCGAGTACGTGCTGCTGCGGGAGCGCGACGTGCACGCGGTGGCGGCGCCGAGGGTGGAGCCGGACGCCACGGGCCTGTATCTCTAGCGGCCGACCGCTCCGTCGATGCGTTCCCGCAGGATGTCGGCGTGCCCGGCGTGCCGTGCCGTCTCTTCGACCATGTGCACGAGGATCCACCGCATCGACGGCGCCTCCGTTTCGCGCAGCGACCGCGCCCCCGGCGTGTCGAGGTCGTCGCAGGCCTCGATCACCGCGTTCGCGCGGCCCACGGCCTCGCGGTAGCCCGCGACCAGCTCGGCGACGGTCCCGTCCGGCACGGCGTCGTCGTCCATGAGTTCGCCGGTGTCGGTGTACGACCACACGAACCAGTTGTGCTCGACGGCCGTCAGGTGTGACAGCAGCCATGCCAGGCTCGTCCCGCTCTCGACGCCGGGTTCGCGTGCCTGCTCGTCGGTGAGGCCGCCGGTCTTGGCGATCACCGACTCGCGCAGATAGTCCAGGAAGACGCGCAGGGTCGTCGGTTCGTCGGCGTTGAGGCCGGGAGGGCGGAAGTCACCGCGAGGGGTCGTCATGGCCGGGACGCTACGCCGCCGACGGTGTTCCCGCCGCCCGCTTTCAGCCCACGTCCTCCCGCACGATCCGCGCGATCGCGTCGGCGTGCGCGAAGACCAGCCCGTGGTCGCCGGGCAGGCGGGTCGCCGTGATGCCGGGGATCTCGCGCATGAGGCGGTCGAAGCCGTCGAGCCACAGCGCGTTGTGCCGTTCGGGCCCGTCTTCGCCCGCGATCGCCGTCGACGTCACCAGCGTGACCGGCGCCGAGATCCTCCGCCACCGGTCGAGGATCTGAAGGCGGACCTCGTCGACCTCCATGTTGAGCCGCAGCACGTCGGGGTCGCCGAAGATCTCGCGGAACTGCGGCAGGTACTCCTCGGTGATGAACGGCTCGGGCAGGGGATTGGCGCCGTCGACGACGACCAGCGCCCCGACCGGGTGTGCGGCCGCGTATCGCACGGCCAGGTCCGCCCCCAGTGAGTAGCCCATGAGCACCGGCGCGTCGAGGTCGACGGCGTCCATGACCGCGACCAGGTCGGCGTAGAACCCTTCGACGGTGAAGGGTCCAGGCGTCGAGCGCCCGTGCCCGCTCAGGTCGAAGGCGACGACGTCGAAGTCCCGCCGCAGCGCGGTCAGGAGCCCGGCCAGGTCCTCCTGCGACACGTTCAGCCCGGGGCAGAAGACGAGCGGCCGGCCCGTCCCGCCCCGGGTGACGTGGAGTGTCACATCGTCGTGTTCGACCGTGAAAGTCCGCATCCGGCCATGTCTACCACGCGAGCGGCCCGAGTCGATCTTCGAAGGTTCCGGTCGGCCCGTCGGGGCCGATGAGCGCCAGTCGCAGGATCGCGTCGGTCCCCTCGGTGACGGTGAGGGCGCCGGTGTTGCGGTTCATGTCGGTGGCTGCGAACTTGTGGTTGGCGGTCTCGCCGGGCGTCACCGCGTTGAACTTCACCTCCGGGATCGCCTGCGCGTACCGCACGGTGATCATGTTCAGTGCGGCCTTCGAGGAGCTGTACGCCAGTTCGTGCATCTTCGCGACCGGCTGTGCCGGGTCGGTGATGACCGCGAAGGACCCGCCGCCGCTGGAGACGTTGACGACGCGGGGATGCGACGACGACCGCAGCAGCGGCAGGAAGCCGTTGGTCACGCGGACCGGTCCGTAGACGTTGGCGTCGTAGACGGCGTGCAGTTCGGCGGCCGTCGCGTCGGCGGGCGGTATCGCGTGGCCGCCGAAGCCCGCGTTGTTGATGAGGACGTCGAGGCCGCCGGTCCGCGCCGTCACCAGCGCGACGGCCGCGGCGACCGACTCGTCGGAGGTCACGTCGAGGGGGACGAGGACGACGTCGGCGCCGCCCGCCCGGAGTTTCGCGACGGCCTGCTCGCCGCGGCCGACGTCGCGCGAGCCGAGGAAGACCGTCCACCCCAGCTCGCCGAGCCGCCGCGCGGCCTCGTGGCCGAGTCCCTTGTTGGCACCTGTGATGAGCGCTGTGTTCGTCATGCCAAGGAAGACGGGCGACCCCTACCGCGCATGACCGTGGGTGAGGGGCGTCACAGGCGGAGCTCGCCGACGGGGCCGAGGTGCGCCAGTTTCTCCGGGTTGACGAGCGAGCGGATCGCCGCGACGCGGCCGTCGACGATGTCCACGCCGAGGACGGCGAGCAGCCGGTCCGAGGCGTCGTGGACGAGCGCGCCGGGCTGGCCGTTCACCGACGTGAACGTGGTGCGCTTGTCGAGGCCGGCCGAGAGCGTGAAGCCCGCGGCGAGGGTCTGGAGAACCCGTTCGCGACCGAACACCGCGCGCTGTGGTGAGGGCGCCTTGCCGCCGCCGTCGGCGTAGAGCGCGACGTCCTCGGCGAGCAGGGCCTCCAGCGACGCGAGATCGCCGGTGTCCATGGCGGCGAAGAAGCGGGCGCCGAGTTCGTCGCGTTGCGCGGGGGTCGCGTAGAAGCGGGGTCGGCCTTCCCTGACGTGGCGGCGGGCGCGGGCGACGAGGTGGCGGGCGTTGTCGACGTCGGTGCCGACGAAGGTGGCGACCTCGTCGTAGGGGTAGTTGAAGACCTCGCGGAGGAGGAAGGCGGCGCGCTGGGTCGGCGAGAGGCTTTCGAGGAGGACGAGGAACGCCCACGACAGGGTGTCGGCGGTTTCGGCGCGGTCCGCCGGGCCGGGCGCGGTGACGACCGGCTCGGGGAGCCATTCGCCGACGTAGCTTTCGCGACGGGAGCGGGCCGAACGCAGCTCGTCGATGGCGAGGCGGGTGACGACGGTGGCGAGGAACGCGGGCGGGGACTCGACGGTGGCGCCCGCCTGGTGGAGGCGCAGGAAGGCCTCCTGGACGACGTCCTCGGCCCCGGCCGCGCTGCCGAGCATGCGGTAGGCGATCGCGAAGGCGCGGGGGCGGAGGGCGGGGTAGTCGGGAGACACGGGGTGAGGCTAACCCCGCACCAGCCCCCTGACCATCCCCACCAGCGCGTCCACGTCCGCCGCGTCCATCGGTTCGCCCGTGATGCCCATGCGCTGGAGCAGTGTCCCCACCGTCGCGTCCATGAGCAGCCGGACCTTCGTCTCGGGCGCGTCGAGTCGTGCGGCGAGTGTCTCCAGGAACGGCGCTTGCAGTCGCGTCGCGAGGATCTCGCGGAGGTCGGCGTCGTTGATGGCGTCGGCGAACAGCCCGGCGAGGGCGGCGCCCAGGCCGGGGTCGGCGATCTTCGCCGCGACCCAGCGGATGCCCTGGGCGAGCAGTTCGTCGAGGTCGTCGCCGTCGAGGGGCATGGGGCCGAAGGAGTCGACGACGGCGGCGGTGATGAGTTCGCCCCTCGACGCCCAGCGGCGGTAGATCGTCGTCTTCGCGACGCCCGCGGTGGCGGCGATGCGGTCGACGGTGGCGCGGGTGTAGCCGAACTCGGCGATCGCCGACAGGGTCGCGGCGAACACGGCGTCGTCGATGCTCTCCCGGGGGCGGCCCGGCTGCCTGGGGTTCTGCGTCATCCGGCCATCCTATCCAATTGTGCTACCGTCAGTATCGAAACCTCTAGTAGCGAAATTGAGGATCCGACATGACCGCACCCCTGAAAGTCCGGCTGTTCTCCGCCCTGCGCAAGGAACCGGACTACTCGAACCTGACCGGTGACCGGCTCACCGAGTTCGCCGAGCGCGGCAACCGCGCGGCCTCCTCCGGCGCGGCGTGGATCGTCACCGGACGCCCCGACCGCGACGCCGCCATCGCCTGGCAGGACATCGCGCTGCCCGGCCGCGTGATCCCCGTCCGCGTCCACCGGCCCGCCGGGACGTCCGTGACGCCGTTGCCGCTCGTCGTCCACGTCCACGGCGGCGGGTTCATCGGCACCGCGACGCAGTGCGACTGGGCCACCAGCCACCTCGCCGCACGCCTCCCAGCCGTCGTCGTCTCGGTCGACCACCGCCTGCTCACCGAGCACGTCCCGCTCTCGGCGGCCGTCGACGACGGGTGGGACGCCCTCGGCCACATCCTCGGCAACGCGGCCGAATGGGGCATCGACCCCGAACGCGTCGCCGTCTTCGGCGAGAGCTGCGGCGGCATGATCGCCGCCCTGTCGGCGATCCGCGCACGCGACACCGGTGTGCACCTGCGCGCGCAGGTGCTGGTCAACCCGCCGACCGACCTCACCCCCGCCGGTTTCGCCCTCCCGTCCATGCGCGCGTTCGCCGACACCCCGACGCTCACCATCGAACGGCTGGAGATGTTCCTGCGCCTCGCCGTCCCCGCGGGCACCGACCCGCGCGCGCTCTCCCCGCTCCACGCCGCCGACCTGAGCGGCCTGCCGCCCGCGCTCGTCGTCGTGCCGGCGCTCGACCCGCTCGCCGACCACGGCCGCGTCTACGTCGAAGCCCTCAAGGCGGCGGGAACTCCCGCCGAACTGTCGGAGCACGCGAAGGCCGGTCACGCGTTCCTGAGCATGCCGGGTCTCGTCTCGGCCGCGAAGGACGCGCGTGCCCGGATCCTCGCCTTCCTCGCCGAGCGGCTCGCGCGATGAGACTCCTCCTCAAGCCCTACCTGGGCGGCTTCGGTGCCGTCGTCGTCTTCGAGCTCGTCGGCTCGATCGCCGGTCTGGCGCCGCTTCTCGCGGTCGTCGAGCTCGGCCGCACGCTGCTGACACCCGAGACCGTCGACAGTGGACACGTCCGTTTCGTCGTCATCGCCGGCGCCGCCGGGCTGTTCGTCAAGCTCCTGCTCACCGCCGCCGCGTCCGGCGTCGGCCACCTTCTCGACACCCGCGTCCAGCTGTCCTTCCGCCGTCGCCTGGCCGAACAGCTCGGCCGCGTCCCCATCGGCTGGTTCTCCCACCGCGGGACCGGGGAGCTCGCCAAGGTCGTCGGCGACGACGTCAGCGCCGTCCACCCCTTCATCGCCCACACTCCGGCGATGCTCGCCTCGGCCTTCGCGGTGCCGCTGGTCTCGGCGGTCTACCTGTTCACCATCGACTGGCGGCTGACCCTCATCACGTTGATCCCGGTGGCGCTGGCGATCGCGCACGTGCCGCTGATGATGACGCCCAGCAAGGTCCGCGTACAGGACGAGTTCGACAAGGGCATGGGCTCCATCGCCGGTTCCGTCGTCGAGTTCGTGCAGGGCATCGCGGTGGTGAAGGCCTTCGGCGACACCGGCCGCGCCCACCGGCGGTTCCGTACCGCCACCGACGACTTCGTGACCTCCTTCTACCGCTGGGTCCGCGGCATGGCCCCGATCGCGGCCGGGATGCAGCTGGCGCTGTCGCCGCCGTTCGTGCTGCTCGTCGTCCTCATCGGCGGGGCGGCGCTGATCACCGGCGGTGGCATGGCCGCCGTCGACCTGCTGCCCTTCTTGCTGCTGGGCCTGGGTTTGACCGCACCGGTCGCCGCGCTCGGGCACGGCTTCGACGACATGCAGGCCGCCGGCCGGGCCGTCGGCCGCATCCGCGAGGTGCTCGCCGTCGAACCCCTGCCCGAACCCGCGAAACCCCTGGCGCCCAAGGGACACCGCGTCGAGTTCCGGGACGTCCGCTTCGCCTACGACGAGGGCCACGACGTCCTGCGCGGCATCGACCTCGTCTGCGAACCCGGCACGGTCACCGCGATCGTCGGCGCCTCCGGGAGCGGGAAGTCCACCTTGGTCCAGCTCCTGCCGCGCTTCTTCGACCCCGCCGAAGGATCGGTGTCCCTGGGGGGTGTCGACCTGCGCGACCTCGGCAGCCGCGAGCTGTACCGCCACGTGTCCTTCGTCTTCCAGGACGTGCGGCTCCTGCGGGCCTCGGTCGCCGACAACATCGCCCTCGCCGTCCCGCACGCCGACCGCGACCGCGTCATCGCCGCCGCGAAGCTCGCCGAGGTCCACGACCGCGTCCTGGACCTCCCCCGCGGCTACGACTCCGTCATCGGCGAGGACGCCGGACTCTCCGGCGGCGAGGCCCAGCGCGTCGCCATCGCCCGCGCCCTGCTCGCCGACGCGCCCGTCCTCGTCCTCGACGAGGCGACCGCTTTCGCCGATCCCCAGACCGAGCAGGCCGTCCGGCACGCCCTGGCGGGTCTCGGCGGCGACCGCACGACCATCGTCATCGCCCACCGGCTGGAGACGATCGCCGACGCCGACCAGGTCGTCGTCCTCGACGACGGCGTGATCGCCGAGCGCGGCTCCCCGGCGGAACTGCTCGCCGCCGACGGGAGGTTCGCCGAGTTCTGGCGCACCCACCACGCGGTGATCCGCGAGGAACTGCGCGACCTGGAAGACGAGTTGCAGGGAGACCACCGATGATCCGCACGCTGCTCCGCGTCCTGGGACCGAAGTACGCCCCGCCGGTCCGCCGCACGATCGTGTTGATGACGGTCGCCGCCGTCCTGGAAGGCCTTTCCTACGCACTGCTGGTTCCGGTGCTGCGCGGGCTTTTCGGCGACGACCCGGGCGAGGCGCGGCCGTGGCTGTTCGCCTTCGGCGGCGCGATCGCCGTCTACGCCGTCGTGCGGTACCTCGGCGACCTGGCCGGTTTCCGTGCCGGGACGACGCTTCTGCACGGCATGTACCACCGCCTCGGCGACCACCTCGCGAAGCTTCCCGTCGGCTGGTACACCTCCCGGCGGGTCGGGGAGGTGTCGGTGCTGGCCAGTCAGGGCGTGCTGCGGTCGATGGGCGTCATCGCGCATCTGCTGGGGCCGTTCATCTCGGCGAGTGCGACGCCGTTGACGATCGTCGCGGTGATCCTGGTCTTCAACCGGCAGTTGGGTTCGGCCGCCTTGGTGGCCGTCCCGGTCGTGCTGCTGGTGCAGGCGTGGGCGGGGAGGTCGATGGCGTCGACCGACACCGAACGCGCCGAACGCGACCACGAGTCCTCCGCCCGCGTCATCGAGTTCGTGAAGGCGCAGCCGGTCCTGCGGGCCGGCGGCCGTACCGCCGAACGCTTCACGCTGCTCGACGACTCCCTGCGCGACGTCGAGCGCACGGCCCGCAGGTCGGTGTTCTCGGCGCTGCCCGGGGCGGTCGGCCTGTCGGTGACGGTGCAGGCGGTGTTCACCGGGATCCTCGTACTGGGCGCCTATCTGGCGCTCGGCGGGAGCATCGGCGCCGCCGAGGTGCTGACGATCCTGGTGCTGGCCGCCCGTTGTGCCGATCCCCTGTTGTCGCTGGCGGAGTTCGGTGGCCAGATCCGTGGCGCGAAGGCCGAACTGCTCAGGCTTCAGGCGGTTCTGGAGACCGAGCCGCTGCCCGAACCGGCGCGGCCGATCTCGCCCGCACGCAACGACATCTCCTTCGAGGACGTGCGTTTCGCGCACGGCGACCGGCAGGTCATGGACGGGGTCTCGGTCGCGGTGCCGGAGGGGCGGCGGCTCGCGGTCGTCGGTCCTTCGGGTTCGGGGAAGAGCACGCTGTTGCAGTTGCTGGCGCGGTTCTACGACGTCGACGGGGGAGCGGTCCGCGTCGGCGGCGTCGACGTGCGCGACATCGGCGCGGAGGCGCTGATGGAGCGCTTCGCCATCGTGTTTCAGGACGTGTACCTGTTCGACGGGACCATCGAGGAGAACATCCGGCTCGGACGGCCCGGCGCGAGTGAGGCCGACCTGCGCGAGGCGGCGAGCGCGGCCGGGTTGGACGAGGTCATCGCCAGGCTGCCCGGCGGCTGGGACGCGAACGTCGGTGAGGGCGGGGCGCTGCTGTCGGGCGGTGAGCGCCAGCGGGTGTCGATCGCGCGGGCGTTGCTGAAGGACGCGCCGATCGTGTTGCTGGACGAGGTGACCTCGGCTCTGGATCCGGTCAACGAGGCCGTGGTGCACGAGGGGATCGAGCGGTTGATGGCCGGGCGGACGGTGGTGATGGTCGCGCACCGGATGCGGACCGTGCAGCGCGCGGATCGGGTCGTTTTCCTTGACCGGCAAGGGATCCGGGAGGAGGGGACGCACGAGGAGCTGCTGCGGCTGGGCGGCCGGTACGCCGAGTTCTGGGCGGTGTCGGCGCCCGTGGGGTAGTGGGTGTGGCGTCCCGGTTCACATCCGGGCTCGTTCACATCCGGGCTCGTTCAGATCCGGGCTTCGAGGTGGGCGAGCCAGTTGGTCTTGCGGCGGGTGAGTTCGGGGCCGGTGAGGTCGGCGCGGCCGAAGTCGACGTAGCCCTTGGACCAGGTGTGGACGTCGCCGATGGTGCGGGACGCGGTCCAGAGGTCCCAGACGTGCATGTCGGGGATCTCCGTGTCCGTTGCCGACTGGTATTCGGCCAGGAACGCGTCGGCGACCTCGGGGGTCTCGTAGAGCAGGATCATGTCGTCGCGGGTCCAGGCCAGGTCGTATTGGCGTGGGGCCAGGGCTGCGGCGGCCCAGTCGACGACGCCCGAGAGTTGCTCGCCGGTCCAGACGGTGTTTCCCGACCAGTAGTCGACGTGCGACGTGACGAGCGGGAGCGCCTGCATCCGGTCCCACTGGGTGAGGACGTGCGGGTGCTCCGGAGGCTTGCTGATGGTGAAGCGGTTGTCCCAGCCGGCGGGCGTGGGGATCGCGTGGATCCGCGCCAACCCCCGCGCCAGCTGACATGCCCAGTCGAAGGGGTCGGCGGGGGTGATGTTGCCCGTGCCGGGGAGTTTGGAGATGAGGACGGCGGGTTCGCCGAAGAACTCGCCGAGGGGGTCGGAGGCGAGGAGGGTGGGTGCGAAGCCGTCGAGGCCGTTGAGGGGTGTGAGGGTGCGGGTTTCGCGGGCGGCGGCGTCATCGCCGGGCTCGAAGCGCCTCAGGACCAGTTCGAGCGTGGGATGAGACGTGGTGATGAGGTGCGTGGCGGCGTGCATTCCCCCGCCGAGTTCGCGCACGCCGGTGACGAGCGCGTCCGGGCCCGCGGTGGCGGCGGCCCAGCGCAGGGCGGCCGGGGAGGGGGATGTGGTCAGCATGCCCTGATCATGCAAGGCCCGGGCGAGACGCGCGAGCGAGTTAGCTGGGGAGGGTGGTGAGGAAGGAGACCCAGTTGGAGGGGGTGACGGTGAGGACCGGGCCGGAGAGGTCCTTCGAGTCACGGACGAGGATGGAGGGGGTGGACGACGCGACTTCGACGCACGCGCTGGATCCGTTGCTGCGGGAGGACTTGCGCCACGAGGCGACTTCGACGCAGGTGCCGTTGTTCGTGCTACGGCTGCTCTTGACCCACCGCACGCTGCTCAGGTCTTGCGGGGTCACGGCAGACTCCTTAGCTCAGAGCCTCTAGGAAGCCCTTGATCGTCTTGACGGAAGCGGCTGGTGACTGGGCAACCTGCCGGAGATTCTCGGCCACCATTTTATAGGTTTCGATGCTGTCAGCGTCTTGCACGTAAACCGCTCCATCGAACATCTCGCTGAACGCGATCGACTGAGCTCGGCTGAAGTCAAGCACGCTGAACTCGCCGATGGCCAGTGCCGGATGGGCCCCATCCTCGGGCCGAAGGATCTGGATCGTCACGTTGTTTCGCCGCCCTAGCTCAAGCACGTGCTCGAACTGGGCTCGACGTTGCTCCACCGTTCCCACGGCCAGGCGAAGGGCTGGCTCGCCGATGACAACGTGATAGGTCAACGGCTCTTCGGCAGTGAGTCGCGAGGCCCTTGCCTGCCGGAAGCTGACAAACCGCTCCGTCTGGTCTGGCCGCACGAAGCCGGTGTCGACAGTGATGGCGCGGGCGTAGTCCGTTGTCTGGAGCAGGCCCGGAACTAGCAGCGGCTGGAAGGTAAAGGCTGCGTCAGCGAGGCCTTCGAGACCAGCGAAGGTCTTCCACCAGTCCGGGACCACATTCGACCATGCGGCCCACCAGGTTTTCGCGTCCTGCTGAGCGGCGAGTCCCACGATCCGATCGATATCTCGCCGATCGGCGCGGCACACCTCCAGCACCAGCGCGATGTCGTCCGGGAACTGCTGGAAGCGCCCGGTCTCCATGTTGCCGACCTTCGGCTTGCTGATGCCGGTGGCCTTGGCGATATCGGCGAGGCTAAGTGCTGCCTGTTTCCGAATGCGCGCAATCTCGGTGCCAATGAGCCATCGGATCGCTGACGGGTCAGAGCGGGGAGCCAAGGGCTTTCACCTCCGGACGGAGTCTATCGGCGGCGTGTTCACGCCTCAGGAACGCGACACGCTTGAAAGCCTAGCTTAGACGTCTTGCCAAACGGCAATCGTGTGTGCTTTGCTGGTCACGTTCCGTCATTTCCGGAGTGGGGGCTCCTATGACCAGCACGAACACGCCGCTGTCCGTCCTCGTTGGATGGTTCGGCCGTCGCCACCATGATCAGCTCGTCGATCTCCTCGCCGAGTACCGCACGTCCTGCCCGACCCGCGAATCCGGCTGCGTCGAAGACCTTGCCTGGGCGGTCCACGTGGCGAAGCGCCACGTCTCCTCATCGCTCGAAGAGGTCCAGTGGGCTTTCCGGCTCCTCGATCGCGTCGGCGTTCCCTCGCGAACGATCGACACGATCCGCTGCCCGGAGTACCGCTGTGGCCTCTGATCCCTGGGCGACTCTCGCGTCCCATCAGCGCGGCCCCGACGGCTTCTGCCGCACCTGCCGCGACCACTGGCCCTGCGCGGCCAACGCCCAAGCGCTCGCGGCGCTCACCGAAGCCCAGGCCAAAAAATGAGCAGCCACCCCGCGAAGCCTCGAAAACTCCGGAGTGGCTGCAATGACACAGAAAGCGTCTTTCAATGTCAGCTGAGAACGTAACACTCGTCGTCGGCGCCACCCTGCTCGCGACACTCCCGATCACCGCCCTCGTCGCGACGCTCGTCTCGGCCGCGCACAACCACGACGTCTCCGTCTTCAAGTACTGCACGTGCTTCCTGTGTCTCCTGGCCTACAAGCTGGACCGTCACCACGGGCGCCACCGTCTCGAAGACCACTACCTGCGACAACGCCGGATCCGCGCCGACTTCCACCTCCTCACCCCGGACAGCTGAGCCACCCCTTGAGCCAACCTGGCGCCACTTCTGACAAGAAGTGGCGCCACATGACTTGACGATGCGCCATCAGTGATGTCATGATGGCGTCATGGACATCGCAACGCACGTACAACGCCTCGGACAGGAGTTCGCGGCCGTCGCCGAAACCTCCGGTCCCGAGGCCCGTGCGCTGTTCGAGCAGTTCGCCGGCGCCCTCGAACCGGCCATCCGTCTCACCCTGATCGAAGCCCTCGCCGACGCCGCCGACGAGATCAGCCGCGACCTCGCCCCCGGCTCGGTCCAGCTCCGCCTCCGAGGCCGGGAACCGAGCTTCGTCGTCACCCCCACCCCGGCGTCACCCGTGACGTCACCCACCGCCGAAGCGCCCGCTCACGGCGATCCGCACGGCGAAACCCACGAAACCCACGAGGGCCCCGCGGCCCGCATCAACTTCCGGCCCCCCGAGCAGCTCAAGTCCGCCATCGAGGACGCCGCCGCCCGTGAAGGCCGCTCGGTCAACGCCTGGCTCGTCCGCGTCACCTCGGCGGCACTCCGCCGTCGCGAGCGGGACGAACCACCACCGTTCCCGTTCCCGTTCCAGGGGCCACCACCCGGCACGCGCCACCCCAACCGCTTCAACGGCTGGGCCCGCTGACCCGAAACCCCGGCAAGACCCAAGACCTCTCAGCAAGACCCAAGACCTTTCAGTAAGACCCAAGACCTCTCACCACAGGAGCTTCGCCATGCCTTCTTTCGCCACCCCCACCGCCATCGCCATCACCGTCGAGATGGGTGCGGGCAACATCAACATCACCACCTCCGACCGCAGCGACACCATCGTCGAGGTCACCCCCACCAACGCCGCCAAGGAATCCGACCGCAAGGCCGCCGAACAGACCACGGTCGACTTCGTCAACGGCGAGCTGCGGGTCATCTCCCCGAAGATCAAGCCTTTCGACGGCTCCCGCAAGTCCCGCTCGGTCGAAGTCACCATCCAGGCTCCGACCGGCTCCCACCTGGCCGGCAAGGCGCAGGCCGGCAACCTCTACGGCACCGGCTCCCTCGGTGACGTCCGCGTCAAGACCTCCGCCGGTGACGTCCAGCTCGACCGCTGCGGCGCCCTCGACATCCACACGTCGGCGGGCCAGGTCAAGGTCGGCACCGTCGTCGGCAACGCCGAGGTGCAGACCGGTTCGGGCCGCATCCGGATCGGCCAGGTCGGCGGCACGGCCTCCGTCAAGAGCTCCAACGGCGACGTGGAACTCGGCGCGGTCGGCGGCGGCGCGCGGGTCCGCTCCGCCAACGGCAGCATCACCGTCGAGCAGCCCGGCGCGGGCGTCGAGGCGAAGACCTCCAACGGCTCCATCGAGGTCGGCCCGGCCACCAACGGCCTTTTCGACCTGAGCACGTCCATGGGCTCCATCGACCTCCAGGTCGCCCGGGGCGTGGCCGCCAAGCTCGACCTGAGCACCAAACTCGGCCGCGTCCACAACGGCCTCGACGAGATCGCCGGCCCGCCCGCCGACGCCACCGAGACCATCGAGGTCCACGCGCACACCTCCATGGGCGGCATCAACGTCCGCCGGGCCGGATAGCCCTCACCCCCGGAAACCCCCAACGCGGGACCTGGTCACCCGTCCGAGTGACCAAGGTCCCGCGTTGCGTGGGCAACACATGATCCAATTCGGCCCGTCACTCCACATATCCGTCCAATCCGGGTCATACTCATCGAGCAGCGTCCACTTGCTGGCGCGTGATCAAGGCTGGAAGGCATTCGTGCCGCGGGGGCTTGTCCTCGATCACGCCAAGTCCACAAGTGGGCGCTGCCTTGCCGTGCCCGGGGTGTCGCCTCCCCCACTCCGCAACCGGCACAAACTTCTACAAGCCATAGACGAAACATCGACGACCCTCAAGATCCCGATTTGTGCACGCCTTCACAAGCGCCTACGCTGGGTCGGCGGTGGCCCTGACGCGCGGATCGGGCCTCGGATTCGAGCTCACCCCGGAGACCCATGAACCAGGACAGGCAAACTCCCCCCGGCGGTGAATCCACCCAGCTCCCCACCCTCCCCGAAGCCACCGTCGCCCGCCTCCCCGAATACCTCCGCGCCCTGCACTCCCTCGCCGACATCGGCCGCGACACCGTCTCCAGCGAGGACCTCGCCGCCGCCGCCGGCATCAACGCCGCCAAGCTCCGCAAGGACCTCTCCCAACTCGGCTCCTACGGGACCCGCGGCGTCGGCTACGACGTGGAACTGCTCACGTCGCAGATCTCGACCGTCCTCGGCCTCGCCGAGCACCGCGCGGTCGCCCTCGTCGGCATCGGAAACCTCGGCCACGCGCTCGCCGGGTACGCCGGCTTCGGTCCCCGCGGCTTCCGGATAGCGGCCCTCTTCGACGTCGACGACTCCCGCCTCGGCGAGACCATCAACGGGCTGCTGGTCCGGCACGTCGACGACATCGCCGAAGTCGTGGCGACCGAGGGAATCTCCATCGCGATGCTCACCACACCACCCCACGCCGCGCAGCCTGTGGCTGATCTACTCGTTAATGCGGGTGTGACGAGCATTCTCAACTTCGCGCCGTGCGTCCTGTCGGTCCCCGACGGCGTCGACGTCCGCAAGGTGGATCTCGCCATCGAACTCCAGATCCTCTCCTTCCACGAACACCGCAAGGCCAGCGCGCGCACAGGCTCCTCTCAGTACGCACCGGTTAAACCGGTCCCGGCGAAGAAGACCGCCAAGAAAACCGCGACCGCCAAGATCGACAAGTCCGCCAAGACGCAGTCCCCACCGAAGAACGTGGTCCCTCCGCCCCCCGGCGTGACCTTCTCAGACAGTGTGGTGAACGAATGAACCTCCTCGCCGTCGGCGCCTCGCACCGGACCGCTCCGGTGTCCCTCCTGGAACGGCTCGCCGTCACCCCCGACGAGCTGCCCGGCCTGCTGACCGCGCTCCTGGCCAGACCCCACGTCGGGGAGGCCGTGATCCTGTCGACCTGCAACCGCGTCGAGATCTACGCCGCCGTCTCCGGCTTCCACGCGGGCCTGTCCGACATCGCGACCGTCCTCGCCGGGCACGCCGGCGCCGAGGTCAACGAACTCGCGCAGCACATGTACGTCCGGCACGGCGTCGACGCCGTCGACCACGCCTTCACCGTCGCCTCCGGCATGGACTCGATGGTCCTCGGCGAGACCCAGATCATCGGGCAGCTGCGCACCGCCTACGAGAACGCGCGCGCCCACGAGGCCGCCGGCCGCGCCCTGCACGACCTGATGCAGCAGGCCCTGCGCGTCGGGAAGCGCACCCACAACGAGACCGGCATCGACGAACGCGGCCGCAGCGTCGTGTCGGCCGCGCTGGACATCGGTGCGAAACGGGCCGGGATCGACGTCGCCGGAGCCTCCGCGCTCGTCGTCGGCGCCGGTGCCATGGGCGCCCTCACCCTCGCCACGCTCCGCCGCAACGGCGCCGGGCCGCTGTACGTCGCCAACCGCGGACTCGCCCGCGCCGAACGGCTCGCCGAGGCCTACGAGGCCACCGCGGTCCCCTTCGACGAACTCCACACCGCGCTCGCGAGCGTCGACATCGTCGTGTCCGCGACCGCGTCGACCGGGCAGGTCCTCAGCGCCGCCGACTTCAGCGAACGTGGCGACTCCGCGACCCTCGTTCTCGACCTGGCCGTCCCGCGCGACGTCGACGCCAACGTCGCCGAACTCCCCGGCGTCACCGTCCTCGACATGGCCGGGCTCGCAGAAGCCCTCCACACCCACGACGGCGGCGCCTCCGCGAGCGCCGAGGCCGCCGCCCGCGCCATCATCGACGCCGAGGTCGCCGCCTTCACCGGCCGACTGCGCTCGGCCGAGGTCGCGCCGACCGTCGCCGCCCTGCGCGGCCGCGCCGACCAGGTCATGGAGGCCGAGCTCGAAAGGCTCGCCAACAAGTGCCCCCACATGACCGACGAGCAGCGCGCCGAGGTCCGCAACACCGTCCACCGGGTCGTGCGCCGGCTACTCCACCAGCCCTCGGTGCGGGTGCGGCAGCTCGCCGCCGAACCGGGCGGGGAGCAGTACGCCGCGGCCCTGCGAGAACTCTTCGCCCTCGACGTCGCCGGACTGTCCGCGGTCTCCGAGCACACGACCGCCGAAGCGTTGCAGGTCACAGCCGATGCCGACTTCGACTCCGCCGATTTGCCAGCGGGCGGCCCCGTGCGGCATGGTGTCGGTCTGAGATGACTAATTGCAGGCCAAACGGGGGCATACGGTGAACCACGTCTCACTCACCGCACTGTGCCCTCCGGTGAACACCGCGCACGCACCGAGCACACGAAGGAGGAGCGCGTGACCGCCATCAAGATCGGCACCCGCGCCAGCGCCCTCGCGCTCGCCCAGACCGGCATGATCGCCGACCGCGTCCGCGCGCTGACCGGACGCGAGGTCGAACTCGTCGAGATCTCCACCCCCGGCGACCGCAGCAGCGCGCCGGTGCGCGAGCTCGGCGTCGGCGTCTTCACCTCCGCGCTCCGGGACGCCCTCGCCGCCAAAGAGATCGACGTGGCCGTCCACTCCTACAAGGACCTGCCCACAACGCCCTATGCGCCGCTCGGTCGCCCGGAGTCTGACAGCTCCGTACGACAACTCGCGGGTCGTACCGCTCTTCCCTCGCCGGCGGATCACCACCCGGTCTTGACAATCGCCGCCGTCCCCCTCCGCGAGGACCCCCGCGACGCCCTCGTCGCCCGTGACGGCATGACCCTCCTCGACCTGCCCGAAGGCGCCCGGATCGGCACCGGCGCGCTCCGACGGGTCTCCCAGATCAACGCACTCGGCCGAGGCTTCGAGTGCGTCCCCATACGCGGCAACGTGGACACCCGGATCAACCGGGTCCTCGGTGAGTCGGCCGACCTGGACGCCGTCGTCCTGGCCCGCGCCGGAATCTCCCGCCTCGGCCGGCTGGCCGTGGTCACCGAGACCCTCGACCCGATGTTCGTACTGCCCGCGCCCGCACAGGGCGCACTGGCCGTCGAGTGCCGTACGGCCGACACCACCCTGACCGCCGAGCTCGCCGAGCTCGACGACCGCGAGACCCGTGCGGCGGTGAGTGCGGAACGGGCCATGCTCGCCACGCTCGAAGCCGGATGCAGCGCCCCCGTCGCAGCGCTCTGCGACATCGCCGATGCCGGTGACGGGGAGTACGAGTTGTACCTGCGCGGTGCCGTGATCCAGCTGGACGGTCGGCACGCCGTCCGCTTGTCCGACACCGGAACGCTTACCGCCTCCGACGACGCAGACGAGGTGGGCGCGGCCGTCGGCCGCAGACTCGCCGCGACGCTGCTAGCGGAAGGCGCCGAATCACTGTTGGAGAGTGTGAGATGACCCGTGCCCGCAAGCTCGTCGGCCGCATCTGCTTCGTAGGTGCAGGCCCCGGCGACCCCGGCCTGCTGACGAAACGCGCGCTCGACGCGCTTTCGGCGGCGAGTCAGGTCTACTACGACCGGTCGCTGCCCGAGCCGCTGCTGAGCGCCGTCCGTGAACAACTCGCCGAAGGTGTCATCTGCCGCCCGGCCGAGGGCTCGCCTTCCGACGTGGCCAAGCAGCTCATCGCGCACGCCAAGGACGGCGACCGTCCCGTGCGCCTCATCGGCGGCGACATCTACCCGCACGCCGCCGTGGTGACCGAGGTCCGCGCGGTGTCCGAGGCGAAGGTGCCCTTCGACTCGGTGCCGGGCGTCAGCCACGCCGCCGCCGTCGCCGCCTACGCCGGGATGCCCCCGGCCGACTACCGGGCGCTCGTCGAGGTCGACGACGTCAACACGCTCGAACCGGCCGTGCTGGCCGCCGCCGTCGGGCGCGGGACCCTGGTCCTGAGCGTCGACTCCGGCGACCTCGGCGCCGTCCGCGACGTGCTGCTCTCGGGCGCCGTCGACGGGATGACGCCCGTCGCGGTGACCGGTGACGTGACCGGCGAGACGCAGCACACCGCCACGTCCACTGTGGACACCTTCGTGGAGGCCGCGCTCGGCTTCGCCGGGCGCGTCGTGCTCACCATCGGCACCGGCGTCGACGAGCGCGACGTCCTCGGCTGGTGGGAGAACCGCCCACTGTACGGCTGGAAGGTCCTCGTGCCGCGCACGAAGGAGCAGGCCGGCGCGATGAGCGAGCGGCTGCGCGCCTACGGCGCCATCCCGTGCGAGGTGCCGACGATCGCCGTCGAGCCGCCGCGCACCCCCGCGCAGATGGAGCGCGCGGTCAAGGGCCTCGTCGACGGGCGTTACGCGTGGATCGTGTTCACGTCGGTCAACGCCGTCCGCGCCATCCGCGAGCGTTTCGAGGAGCACGGGCTCGACTCGCGTTCCTTCGGTGGCGTGAAGATCGCCTGCATCGGCGAGGCGACCGCCGAGGCCGTCCGCGGCTTCGGTATCGAGCCGGAGCTGGTGCCGTCGGGTCCGCAGTCCAGCGAAGGACTCCTTGAGGAGTTCCCGCCGCACGACCCGATCCTCGACCTCGTCGGCCGCGTCCTGCTGCCGCGGGCCGACATCGCCACCGAGATCCTCGCCGCCGGTCTCGTCGACCGCGGCTGGGAGATCGACGACGTCACCGCCTACCGGACCGTGCGGGCGGCGCCGCCGCCGGCCGACATCCGCGACGCGATCAAGTCCGGCGGCTTCGACGCCGTGCTGTTCACGTCGTCGTCGACGGTCCGGAACCTCGTCGGCATCGCCGGGAAGCCGCACGCGCGGACCGTCGTCGCCGTCATCGGGCCCGCCACGGCCGAGACCGCGCGTGAGTTCGGTCTCCGTGTCGACGCCCAGCCCGAGCACTCGACCGTGCCGGATCTGGTCGAGGCGCTGGCCGAGTACGCCTCGGAGCTCAAGCGGCGCCTCGCCGAGGCGCCGGTGAAGACCCGCCGGGGCGCGAAGGTCCAGGGGCCGACCGCGCTACGGTTCCGTTAGACCCTGGGGCGCGCCTTTCGCCGGGCGCGCCCTTTTCTTGGAGGTACGGGCATGTCCTTCCCCGCCAGCCGCCCCCGCCGACTCCGCCGCACGCCCGCGATGCGCAGGGCGGTCGCCGAGACGCGGGTGCACCCCGCCGAGCTGATCCAGCCGCTGTTCATCCGCGAGGGGCTCACCGAGCCGCGGCCGGTCGAGTCGATGCCGGGAGTCATGCAGCACACGCGCGACTCGCTGCGCAAGGCCGTGGTGTCGGCCGTGCACGCGGGCGTCGGCGGCATCATGATCTACGGCGTGCCCGCCACGCGCGACGAGAGCGGGTCCGGCGCGCTCGACCCCGGCGGCATCCTGAACGTCGCGCTGCGGGACGTCGTTTCCGAGGTCGGCGACTCGACCGTGATCATCTCCGACCTGTGCCTCGACGAGTTCACGTCGCACGGGCACTGTGGAGTACTCGGGCCCGACGGTGCCGTCGACAACGACGCGACGCTGGAGCTGTACGGGCAGATGGCGCTCGCCCAGGTCGACGCGGGCGCGCACGTCCTCGGCGCCAGCGGGATGATGGACGGGCAGGTCGGGCACGTCCGGTCGGTGCTGGACGCCGCCGGTGACGTGGACACCGCGATCCTGGCCTACGCCGCGAAGTACGCGTCGGCGTGCTTCGGACCCTTCCGCGACGCCGTCGAGAGTGCGCTGGAAGGCGACCGCCGAACGTACCAGCAGGACCCGGCCAACGCCGTCGAGGCGCTGCGCGAGGTCCGCATGGACATCGACGAGGGCGCCGACATCGTGATGGTCAAGCCCGCCGGACCGTACCTGGACATCGTGGCCGCGGTGGCCGCCGAGTCGGAGGTACCCGTTGCGGCGTACCAGGTCTCGGGGGAGTACGCCATGGTCGAGGCGGCCGCCGCCCGTGGGTGGATCGACCGCGAGCGCATGATCCTGGAGACGGTGACGTCGATCCGCCGAGCCGGCGCGACGATGGTCGCGACGTACTGGGCGGAGGAGCTCGCGGGGGTTTTGCGGGCGGGGTACTGAAGTCCGACTTGCGCGGTGACCTGCGGGAAGCGCGTGAGCCGCTCGTGTGGAAGGACTGTCGGTGTACGACGTCCGGCGGCCGCTGACGCCCAGCGGGATGAACCTGCTGGGGATGGTCAAGCACGTGGCGCACTCGGGCGCGGGGTATCTCGGCGAGGTAGGGGTCGGTTCGGCCTGGACATGTGCTCCGTCCAGGCATCGACGGCTTCCTGAAGGTCGAGGGCGGCCACGGTTTCCCTCGGCATCCCGGCGATGTGGATCAAGCGTTCCGCGAGCCAGTCGGGCACGGGCTCGCGAGTCGGCGCCACCTCCGGCGCCTTGACACCGCCGCCGAGCTTGCCGAGCTGTTCGATCACGTCGGCCAGCCTGGCGAAAGCCGGGGTGGTGGAGTCGGCCTGCCGGATGCGCATGGCCGCTTCGGCGTAGACCTCGGCGTCGGCGCGTTCGCCGATGGCCCAGATCTCGCAGACCTCGATGTGCCCGTCCTCGGCGATGCGGTAGACGAACCGCCAGGAGTTCCTGCCGACGATCAGCTTGCGAAAGCCGGTGAGTTCGCTGCCGAGCGGGTAACCGGCCTTCGGATCCTTGTCGAGCAGGAGCAGTCTGCGCAGAACCCTGGGAACCGCGTCGGGGCCAATGCGCCGAAGGTCGTCGACGGCCGCGTCGGTGAAGACGATTTCGGTCACGTTCAGTCGTCCTCGGGCAGGTCGAGGAGCGATTCGCGGGAGTGACCGAAGGCGGCGAGCACCTCGTCGAGCGTGGTGCGTTCGCCCGAGTCGGTCGCCATCCGCGAGGGGGCAAGCCGGGCCTCACGCCGTCGCCAGTACCCCGTCGACGGCTCGTGCGAGTACCCCTCACTCCTGTCGCCTCGTTGACATCCCCGGCGTCGCCGCCTCGTTAGGCTTGTCTCTCGTGCCCGCTCCACGCCCTGGAGTCCGGATGCCCGCACTCCCCGCCCCATCCCGCCGTGCCCGTCTCCTCGGCTGGTGGAAGGCCGCCGGGGTGCCGACGCAGGCCACGATCCTGGTCAGTCTGGCGACCACCCTCGTCGCGGGGATCGTCGTCCCGATCCTGCTCAGCCCGAGCGCCGACGCGGCGCCCCGGCTGGAGTACGCGGTGATCCTTCCGCCGCTGCACAACCAGTGCACGTCGTCGTGGATCGTCCCCGGGCCGGTCGCCGAGGGCACCAGGTTCCCGCCGCGGACGGTCCCGTCGCCGGGCGTCCTCGGCGCGGGAAGCGCCGTCGAGGTCATCGTCCAGGAGGTCACCGACCGGACCGCGGTGCTGCACTCGATCGGCGCCCGCGTCGTCGGCCGTGAGGCGCCACAACGGGGCCTGCGGCTGTTCGACTCCGGCTGCGGGGCCGTCCTGCAGCCCATCGACCTGAAAGTCGACCTCGACGAGTCGGCGGCGTCGGCGGTCGTCAACGACACCGAACTGGCGACCCCGCCGTTTCCGTGGACCGTCACGCAGAGCGACCCGGTCGCCTATTCGGTCAGGCTCGACGTCACGAGCGGCACGGTGCTCTTCGTCCTCGAACTCGACTGGTCGTGGGGCGACTCGCGGGAACTCACCGTCATCGACGACGGCGGCGAGCCCTTCGCGGTCAGCTCCACCGAGAACACGACCCTGATGTGCGAGCGGGGCGGAGGGTGGGTGACCTCGGAGGAATGCGCCGACTGAGAATCCAGGCCACGGCCGCGCTGCTGCTCGTGTCCCTGACGGCGGGTTGCACAAACGGACCGGCGACGCTCGAACCGCCCCCACCGATCGAGGCGCCCGCGTGGGAAGCGCTCGGTACCGCCGGACTGCCCGAAGCGTCCTTCGCCGACATCGCCGGGGGCGATCCGGGCTTCGTCCTGCTCGTGAAGCCCTATGGGAGCAACTACGCGACGGCGATTCTGACCTCAAAGGACGGTCGAGAGTGGACGGCGACCCCGCCGCCGGGCTGGCGTGACGGGAACGTCGCCGTCGCCGACGACGGTCGCCGGATCTACCTCACCGGTCCCGGCGCGGACGACCGCGAGCAGCTGATCTGGGAGTACACCGGCGACGGCGAGTGGTCCGAGCCGGTCGCGCTGCCCGTCGAGCCCGTTGCCGCCTACGTTCTGGAGGGCTTCTACTGGGCGCTCGAAGTGGTCGACGGCGAGGTCTACGCGGCCCGGGTCGACGAAACGGCGGGCACGTCCACGCTGTGGTCCTCAGTGGACGGTTACACCGCGATCGAGACCCCGCTCAGACCCCGGGCCGAGCGCTCCTCGTCCTTCAGCCACCTGCCGCTGAACGCGGCCGTGACACCGTGGGGGACGGCGCTGCTGCACCGGTCGGTGCGCGGCCGTTTGCAGATGTCCATCGCGCCGGGCGATCTGAGCGGACTGCCCGAACAGATCCCCGACACGACCATCATCACCGGACTCGCCGTCAACGGCGGGAACGTCGCCGTGCACGGCGACGTCTACAGCTGGCTGCAACCCGGCGATCCGAACTACGTCGAAGACGATCTCGGCGGCTTCAACGAGAGATCGGTGCGGGAGGCGTGGTGCGCCGACGGCGCCCTCACCCCCGCGACGGTGGACGTCGGCCGGCTGCCGGACATCGGGGTCGGCGGCTACTTCGTCAACGAGGCCGTCGCCTTCCGGTACGGCTTCCTGCTGCTCGGCGGCTCGAACCCCGACAACTACTCCCAGGGCATCAGCGGGCTGTGGACCTCCCCGGACGGCTGTGCCTGGACCAAGGACGACGTCGCCGCCAACCGTTTCGACGAGGCGAGGGAACTGCTGGGAGCCGCGGTCGGCAACGGAGTGACCCTCCTTGTCGGGGAGAACACCCAGGGCTACGGGCTGCTTCTGTGGCGGGGGTGACCTCGGATGCCGCCGTTCGGCCCACCCGCCCCCACCTCCCGTTTTAGGCTCCCCCCATGCCGACCGTCCACGTCGAGTCCGAGTTCGCGCCCCTGCGCACCGTGGTCCTCGCGCGCTGCGAGGTCGCGGTCCCCGGAGGTGCCGCCGACTCGCCGGAGCTCCGCTTCCTCCGCGACGGCGCCGCCGAGAGCAACTCGCTCGGCCGCGACATGCGCGACGCCGACCCCGAGCGGCACGCCGCGTGGGAACGCGAGCGCGAGACCTTCGGTGCGGTCCTCGAAGCCCACGGCGTCGAGGTGCTGCGTCCGCGCCCGCTGACCAAGGCCGAGAAGGCCGCCGGGGGCGACGACGGGTACGCCAACTTCTTCAGCCGCGACCCCTTCTTCACCGTCGGGGACCACGTCGTCGAAGGCTCCTTGCGACTACGCCACCGCCGCCGCGAGATCCTCCCGATCCGCGACATCCTCGACGAACGCGTCCACCCCGCCCCCTGCACGTACGTCGCGGTCCCGCAGCCCGCGGTCGACGACGACGCCGGTCCCTACCTCGAAGGCGGTGACGTGCTCGTCCTCGGCCGGCGCGTATACGTCGGCTCCTCCGGCCTGGCGTCGAACGAGCGGGGGGTCCGCTGGCTCGCCAAACTCCTCGAACCACACGGGTTCACCGTCGAATACGTCCGACTCCACGAGCGGATCCTCCACCTCGACTGCGCCCTCGGCCTCATCCGCGACGGGCTTCTCGTGCACAGCCCCGACGCGCTCCCCGACGGGCTCCCGGAAAGCCTGCGCGACTGGGAATCCGTGCCGATCACCTTCGACCAGGCCACCTCCCTCGCCACCAACGGCCTCCCCATCACACCCGACGTCTACGTCACCGACCCCGCGTTCTCCTTCGTCGGCGACCGGCTCGCGAAGGCGGGCGTGCGCGTCGAGTACGTCGACTTCTCCATCACCCGCTCGCTCGGCGGATCCTTCCGGTGCAGCACCCAGGCACTGCTGCGGGCCTAAAACCCCTCGCCAAGCACCGCCGCCACCCCGCACCATCCCTGCATGAACCCGCTGACCCGCCACTTCCCGCTCTACGGCCTCCGCCTCACCACCCCGCGACTCACCCTCCGGCTGCCCGATCCGGCCGAACTCGCGGCACTCGCCGATGTCGCGGCCGACGGGGTGCACGACGCGGCGATCATGCCCTTCAACGTCCCGTGGTCGGAGGCGCCGCCCGCGGAACGGGCCTTCGGTGTCGTCCGGCATCACTTCGAGATGCTCGGGCGGATCGGCGCCGAACGGTGGGCGATCCCCTTCGCGGTGTTCCACGGCGACGGGGTCGTCGGAATGCAGGACATCGGCTCGCGGGAGTTCGCGATCACCCGGCAGGTCGGGTCGGGATCGTGGCTGGGGCAGCGCTTCCACGGCAAGGGCATCGGCACGGAGATGCGCGCGGCGATCCTGCACCTGGCGTTCGACGGCTTCGGCGCGGAGGTCGCGGTGTCGGCCGCGCACGTCGACAATCCGGCGTCGCTGGCGGTGTCGCGCAAGCTCGGTTACCGCGAGAACGGGACCGAGCGGGTGACGCCGGGCGGGAAGCCCAATGTGTTGCAGCGCCTGCTGATCGACCGCGAGGCCTGGGCGGAGAACCGCGCCGTCGACGTGACCGTCGAAGGTCTCGACGACTGCCGCGACCTGCTCGGTCTGCCCGCATAGCGCGGGGCCCGCCGGTGGGGTTGCACCGACGGGCCCCTTGGGGGAGTGCCAGGTGAGGTCTAGTCGCCGGCGGCGGCGTTGCCCTTGCGTCGGGCGAGGAGGTAGATCCCGCGCCCCACCAGGATCGTGGCTATCCCGACACCGATCAGTGTCAGCACACCACCGGTGCCCGTCAGCGGCAGCGAGTTCGACTTCGGCGCGATGTTCTCCCGCTTCTGTTCCGGCACGACGGCCGGGGCCGTCTCGCCGTTCGTGCCCTCGCCGGAGCCGGTGGAGTCCGCGCTCTCACTGAAGATCACCATCTCCGGGACGGCGACGGCGGCACTGAGCATCCCGATTCCGGCGTCCAGCACGGGAATCCGCGACTGGCGGCCAGGCACCTTCGCGAAGATCTGCACACGCGCCGAGGAGGCCTCGGCGACGACCGCGCGCGGGTAGATCCGGCTCTCGACATGGCCGAGACTGATCCGGACCGTGAGAACCTCGTCGAGGTCGGCCGCCTCGGCCGTCAGGCCCTGCGTCACGGGCAGCCCTTCGAGACCGAGACCGGGCACGCCGAGACCGTCGAGGCCGAGGTCGGGCAGGCCCGTGCCCGCCAGGTCGGGCGTCGGGAGGCTCGGGTCGAGCGCGATCGGCAGCTTCGGCGGGACGATGCCCTCCAGCTTCGGCTGCGCGCCGAGACCGGGCAGGCCCAGCCCCGACAGCAGCGGGGAAAGCAGGCCGGACAGGGGATTGCCCGACAGCGGGCCGCCACCCTCCATGATGGACCGCGACGGAAGGCCGTACTCGACGCTCTTGTCGGGAGAGTCGAGCCGCACCTTCTTGCCGCCCGGCTTGATGATCTCCAGGATCGGCGAAGCGTAGGCCACCGAGGCGTTCTTCCTGCTCCCGTCGGTGGTGACCTTCAGGGAAGGCGCGTCGATGACCCGGATCCGGCTGCTCGCGGGCGTTCCCGCCATCAGCAGCAACTCTTCGAGCCCGGCCGTGGCACGCGCGGCGATGCCGTCGGTGCCGGCCTTCGTGCGGACCAGGTCCGCGCCGGTCTCGGTGAACCCGGTCTTCGGGATCGCCAGGAGACTCGGCGACGAGGCCGGCGAACCGCCGAGCTGAAGACCGCCCGGAAGTACGGCGGCGTCACTGATCGCGC
Source organism: Phytomonospora endophytica (assembly GCF_014202425.1). GTDB lineage: Bacteria > Actinomycetota > Actinomycetes > Mycobacteriales > Micromonosporaceae > Phytomonospora > Phytomonospora endophytica. The sequence continues at coordinate 79,367 of NZ_JACHGT010000013.1, forward strand.
TGTAGGTGCTGGTGATCGGCCCTTTGCCCTCACCGCAGCCGAGGTGGCGGGGCCACTGGGCGTGCGCGCTGAGCTCGCCCGCGCCGGTCCGCACCAGCGCGAGGTCGCGGTCGGAGACGACACCGGTCGCGGGCTTGTTGTGGTGGGGCGGAGCGGTCTGCGTGACCTCTTTCCCCGGCACGACGGGCAATCCGAGCTCGTCCAGGGGCACGTCGCCCTGGTACAGGTCGGCCGAGGCGCGGGCCTTCGTCGCGCTCAAGCTCGCCACGGCACTGCCGCTGGTGGAGAGCCGGTTGTCGCTCAACGGGGGCAGGTCGATGCCGAGCGAACGAACGTCCAAGGTAGACACTCGCATGAGTTCGGCACCACTGGCCGCCAGCACGCTCGGGGTCACGCACGCCGCCTGCGCCGACGACGCGGGCAGCGAGAGGCCCGCCACCGAGAGCGTGAGCGCCGCGCCGCTCGCGGCGAGACGCCGCGCGTAGCGCGCCAGGGGTCGCTGCTGGACAAATGAATTGCTCATCCGGTCCTTCCGTTACGCCGGTTGGGGAGTGGACGAGGGCCCTCACCAGACGCAACGAGACAGTGATGGGAGGGTTACGCGACGCAAGCGAAACCCTCGCTCAATTGTCCGAAAGGCGGCGTTAAATGCCTAAATGGATATAGGAGGTTCGATGAGTGTCACCGGAACGTGTTGCGTGGGGGCGATCCAGGACCGCTCGCCCTCACCGTCGGGAACGGCGTGCCACACCCGGTTGACGCGCGGGACGGCCAAGGGGTAGATCGTCAACCCGCCGTCCGCGCCGATCCGGATGCGCAGGAAGCCCTTCGCGTGCTCGATCGACTGCCCCGCGAACAACTCGTTGTCGTTGACCCCGAGCAGCCCGGCGAGGTACAGGTAGACCGTCACCAGGATCCCGCCGCCGACCATCGCGACCGGCAGGTCGGCGAACAGCCACCACGCGGCCAGATCCAGCCGGCCCCAGACGATGAGGCTGACCAACGCGAAGGCCAGATGCGCTGTGCCGTGCAGGAACCCGGCGAGGAGGTTCTGCCACTTCCACGGCCCCAGCGAAGGTCGCGCGAAGACGATCGAGACGCCGTAGAGGACCGCGCCGGCACCGACCGCCGTCGTCGGCGGGCCCAGCAGGGCCAGCAGCAGGCCGAACTGCAGGGCGCCGAGCACGGCGAGGAAACCCGGGTTGCGGAGGGGAAGCCGCCAGAACACACCCGTCGCCCACGTCCGCGAAGCGGACGTGGACGGGTAGGAGGACTGCTTCGTGAACGACTCCGACGGGCTCGCGTTGCGTGCCGTCGTCGCCGGATGCGGCACCGCGACGGCCTCCGGGAGGTCGTGCGTGCCCGACAGGTACGCGCCGCCGCCGCCCCACGTCACCAGCTGGCGGCCGCCATCGTCGGTGGCGTAACGGGAGTAGTGGTGCAGGTCGCCGGACAACATCAGCGGCACCGTCGCGCCCTTGGGCGTGACGATGGTGCGGATGAGGTAGTCGACGGTGTCGAACTGGCGCGGATCGTCGCAACTGAGCACCCACGACGGCCGCGGCAGGCAGACGATCACCTTGTGACCGGCCCGCAGATCCTTCGCGGCCTCCTCGAAGTAGGTCAGCTGCGGATCGTCGATGTAGGCCTCGGTGTTGGAGTCGATGGCGAAGAGCCACCAGTCACCCGGGAGTTTCAACGCGAAGTAGCTGCGCCGCTGGCCCGTCCGGCGGCCGCCGATCGAACGACGGTGACCGAACATGCGCAGGAACGCCGTCAGGCCGTCGTACCAGTCGTGGTTGCCGGGCAGGGCGTAGAGATCGCCGCCGTCGCCCGCGGGAAGGGCCGCCTGATACGGGCCCTTGCAACGGTCCTCGTAGTCCTGCCACGACGCCGTCGGGTAGACCTGATCGCCGCCCATGACCATGACGCGGCCGCGTGGGAGCGTGAAGTCGTCGACGTCGAGCGTCGGCTGACTCGCCAGATACGCCACGGTGTACGTCGAGTCGAAACCGTCGCCCAGGTCGGCGACGTAGTCGAGCCACAGCTCCTCGCCGCCGGAGTGGTCGAAGGTCTCCTGCGGGAACTGGTGCTGCAGCTCACGCTTGTCGAGATAGGCGCCCAAGAGCTTCGCCAGCACCACCCGCACCGCCGTGCCGAGAAGTAAGAGCGGCGACAACCACGCCACACGGGGCCGACGCGTGAAGCCGAGCTGGTCGGGGTGCAGGTTCTGCGGACGAGGAGGGGTCACCTGTCCATTGTGTCCCGGTGGGGTGGCGACCGTCACGTGATGGGGTCGGCGGAATGAGTCGTGCGCGAACGGACTGCCTCATAGGGCGGCAGGACGACCGCCTGCGCGGCGACGACGCGCTCGCCGTCGAAGGTGAGGCTCGGGGAGCCGTGGAGTTCGTAGCCGTCGTCGAGCAGCGCCGAGATGCGCTCGCAGAACGTCGCGTCGTCCGGGCCGGTGATCAGCCGGTAGCGCAGTCGGGCTTCGAACCCGCTCGGGGAAGTCATCGGGGCACGCCCTCACGTCGACTCGCCGGAGGCGGTGGCCCCCGCGCCAAGACCCTATCGCGCGGGGGCGGGGCGGGGGCGGGGTCGGTGGCTGCCGGGCGGGTCGGTCGGGGGTAGTTCGGCAACCCATTTCGCGCGGGCCGGGGGGATCACGTACACTCGACCGCTGTACCCGTGTGTTTCGTGGGTGCGCGCCGCCTTAGCTCAGTCGGCAGAGCGATTCACTCGTAATGAATAGGTCGTCGGTTCGATTCCGACAGGCGGCTCAGTGTTCGAGCAGGTCAGAGGCCCGCTTCCCTGGTTGGGGAGCGGGCCTCTTGATCATTTGACCGTGATTTGACCGTGAGATTTTTCGTCACGAGCCGATATCAGCGAGGCTGAGACGCGCGTCACGCGCTCAGTCCAGGCCGTCGAGCGGGGCTCGATTGTTCAACTAGCGACACCTGTCCGCGCCCGCTAAAGACCCATATCGGCCCTCACCGTAGGTCCGGCGGGCTCGCGCCGGGTACTCGTGCATCCGGTTTACAAGGCGCTTGCGGAGCCTGGCAGGGCGGGGCGGTTGAGAGCGGCGACGCCCGTGTCAGTCTCGATCGACCTCTAGGCGCAGCAGCTCGCAGAACTCGGCGAGCGTGGCTTCGTCGTCCTCTGGTTCCTCGTCCTCATCGTCAAGGTCCAACGGCTCGTCGTCTTCATCCTCGAGTTCGATCTCGAACGAAACCTCCCGGAAGAGCGTCCAGCAGCCGCGGATCCCGTCGAGGAGATCCTCCAGAAGGTCACGGGCCGGCCGCATCGGGTCCAGCAGCGTGACGCGAAGTTCTTTGAGGAGAGCAGCGGCCGTCTCGGGGCTGCTGACGCGGTACTCGCCGGCTCGCTGCTCAGCGAGGGCAACATCAGCCTTGAGCGCGTCGAGATCAGGGATCTCGCCGTCGGCGACCTTGAGGGCGTTTCGGATCAGCTCGGTGACGATGTCCAGCGGCGTCCGGCCGGTCTTGATCTGCTCCAAAACGTATGTTGGTGTTTCGAGTTGGATGGCGGTGATGTTGTCCGCTTCGAACAACACGCGCGTAGTGTCAACGCCCGCGAGTTCTCCGGCCACTTCGGCGGCGGCATGCAACCAGTGAGCCGCGGCGACAGCTGCGGCGGTCGGGTCGAGATCGGTGAAGAGCTCGCTGCCTCCGAGAGGGTCGTTGTCCAGCAGCTGGTGAGCAGCCTGGATCTGAACCGGTGACGGATCAGCCCGTGAGAGGTGCACCGCTTGTGCGGCGCGCCCTGTCAGATCGCCGAGTTCGGCAGATGAGATCGCGGCGATTTCGCATTCAATGTCACTGACGACGCGTTCGGTCAGTTCAGTGTGCTTGATGGCGTGTAGGGCGCGGCCCACCCTGTGCGCGGACTCCTCAACGGGGTCGTAGCAAACGATCATGCTGCCGTGCTCATTTGGAAGGTTCGGGTCTGTGATCGCGGGAAGGACGGTCGAGAAGGCTTCCCGGGACTGCTGCCGTCGCCAACCGACTGAGTTTGGTGCGAGGTCGTCCATCGCGGCGCTCGCCGGGTGCGTGTAGCACCGCCAGAGGCACTTCGACATGAAGGTCAGCGTGTGGGAGAGGTGGAGAGCTTGCTTGTCGGTGACCTCCGAGGGCAGATTGGCGACCACATGACCCACAAGCCCGTGGCCGGTGCCGTGGCTCGCCACGAGTGTGCGCTGCTGAAGATCGATGGCGAAATGAGTCAACCGAACCCCCGTAGGTCTATTTTGGACGACCAAGAGTGACATGTTCGTGGCTGGGCGCCAACCCCTCCAGTCATGATCGTTGACCCGGTCGGACGTATCCGGTGTGCTGCGTCTCGACGCGCAGGGAAGGTCCTATGTAGTCGATAGCCTGGATGTGTCGTGGTGTCGTCTGGTAGGGGCCGTGAAGGGACGTGACGATGGCCTTGGAGCGACGTGCTCATCAGGCAGGGATCTTCAGCGCCGTCGTGGCGGTGCTCGCGCTGCTCTGGGGCATATTCGTCTATGTGGTGCCCGGCCAACAGAGCGGATCGGGGAGTGATGCAACTTCGTCTGGCGATGAGGCTCCTGGTGCCGACTCGGGCGAGCAGAGCCCAAGGTCAGTGGAAGCCTGGCAGGGCACGATGCTCTTCGATGACGGCGGTGTCGACTTCGATACGGATCCCCCCACAAAGGCGTCGAGCCCAGACCCGAGGATTGACGCTTACAACGGCGACGGGTCGATCGTGACCTACGGCTGGACCTTGAAGAACGTGGCTCGGTGGAGCGGTGAGGACGCGCCGAACGCCGAGGACTGCGCCGGACTTCTGCAGACGCATGCCGTGTACGAAGCTGACTATGACAAAGGCAGCCGCTTTTGCGTTCGCTCACGTGGGCTGGAGCGGATCGTGTTTGTTGAGTTTCTCGAGCCCATAGATACCGCCTGGGAGATCCAGGTGACCGTCTGGAACACGCGGGCCTGAACTCGCGTTCATTGAGAACGGCAGTCATCTGGCGGCGCTCTGTCAAGGCGGAGGTTGCGGGTTTCAAGTCCCGTCGGGACCGCAACGTAGGTGCAGGTCAGGCCCCATTTCCGGAAACGGAGAGGGGGCCTTTTTCGTCTCATTGTCGCTTCGTTGTCGCGGATGTGCTGGCACCTGTCGGAGCGCGGCAGCATCAAAGTGACCCATGGCACGTCTCGCTGCCGTTCCGAGGACGTGAGAAGCGCATCCGTTCCAAGGGCGCTCCAGCGACATGGCAACTGTCATGACAGTTGCCATGTCGCTGGAGGGTTCAACCTGAACCACGCAGAATCGGCACCACCTTCAGCGGTGTGACGGCAGCTGCGGCGATGACTCTTCGGCGATCAGGCAGGTGTTGACCTTGGAGATGATCGGGTATGCCGTGGATGTGTCGGGCTTGGTGCGCCAGGCGGTGATGGTCGGGGTGGCGGCTCGGTCGGGACCCCAAGCGCGGATGTGATCGCTGATCCGATCGGCGAGTTCCTGGCCTGCAGGGCCGTAGCCAGAGGTGCCGAGTTCGCAGCGGCGTTCTTCTGGGGCGGAGCGGGTGGTGAAGTACGCCAGCGAGGTGCCCTCGACGAGAGCGTGGGTCCAGGGTGGCAGGTCCTCCGGTACGTGTCCTGCTGCGATGGCGTCGCGCGTGGTGGTCAGGCGGCAGGCACCGGCTTCGTAGCTGGCCATGCGCAGCCACAGGACGTCCCAGGGCTCCCCGTCTTTAACGGTTACCCCTGACCACGACTCGCTGCGCTCCTGCTCGAACACACCGGTCAGGGCGTCGCGGTTGATGTCCTGATCGGAGTCGCAGGTGACCGTGATGGCATCGTTCGGGCCGACGGTGAAGGTGCGTTCGCTGCCATGGTCGCGCATGGGGATGAACCCGCCCATGAAGATCCGCTCGCTGATCAAGCGGTCCCCGTCGCGACCGAAGGCCACGATGCGGGAGTCGCCTCTCCACCGCAGAGGGATCACCAGGCGTCCGGACTTGGTGAGCTGCTCCCACCACGCGGCGGGTATATCCCAGCACCCGGCCGTGGCGACGATCCGATCGAACGGGGCGTGGGCGGAATGCCCTTCTGCCCCGTCACCGGTGACGAGATGGATGTCGTCGTAGCCGGCGCTGGTCAGGTTCTGTCGCGCTGTTTCGACGACATCGGCGTCGATGTCGATGCTGGTGACACTGCCGGTAGGGCCGACGAGTTCTCGCACGAGCGCGGCGTTGTAGCCGGTGCCGGCCCCGATCTCCAGAACGCGCTGCCCGGGCTGGACATCGAGGTCTTCGAGCATCGCTGCGACGATCCAGGGTGCGGATGCCGAGCTGAGGGCCTTGCCGTCAGCGGCCCACTTGGTGACCACGTGGTCGTCTTCGTACGCGCGGGCGGTTGTTTCTTCGGGCAGGAACAGGTGCCGCTGGACTGTCTGCATCGCCTGCTCGACGCGCTCGGTACGCAGGAACTGCTCATCGCGGAGCTTGTCGACCAGGTGCGAGCGTAGAACAGCGGCATCTTGGTCCTTTTCACCGGTGTTGGTCTGATCGATGGTCGTCATCGGCGTGTCCTCATCGGATGTTGGGCATGGTGGTCGTGAGGGCTGGTGTTCAGGGGATGGTGCGGACTGGCCTGGGGACGGTCCGATACGGCAGTCACCCTACCGAAGTGCTCTGGTTACGGTTCGTGGTCGAGAGGGTGGAGGTGGTGGCGGCGAGCGCGTCCTGCACAGCTGATGCGAGGGTGCGTTGGTGCTCTTCGGGGAGGGTTCCGCTGCCCAGGTTGGCTCGTCGGCAGGTGGTTTCGAACTCGGCGTGTTCGTGTGGCGAGAGTGTGCCGCTGACGGCGGGGTCGCCGAGGATCTCGCGGGCCACGTAGGCATCGCGCCCGGACAGGCCGTCTTCGATGATCTGGTCTCGAAGCCGTTGGATGGCTGATGCCGTCCCGAGCGATGTGAGCAGCTCGTAGATCATCAGCCCGAGCTGTGTGGTGAAGAGTTGTAGGCCGGTTTCGGGTTGGTAGGCGAGCCAGAGTGAGACGAGTCCGGCTGGGTCCTTCTCACTGACGAGAGCTGCTGGCGTCTGTAGGCGTGCTTGGAGGCTGTCGAGGAGCAGGTACTCCCATGGTTCGGTGCAGGTGGTGTCGGCAAGGAGTTCCCGGGCAGTGTTGCGGCGACCGGCGAGTTGATGGGCGATGATCGCGGTTTGGCGTCCGTCCAGTAGCCGTCTGCCGATGCCGCGGTGGACGGTGAGTTGATCGAGGGCTTGGTCCCAGTGGCCTTGGCTCGTGAGGGCGCGAGTGCCGTCGGCGAGCAGGACAGCCCAGAGCTTCTCGACGACCGCCTGGTGCCCTTCCTCATCGGTCAGTGCGGCGAAGTCGACGGTCAGGCCGTCAACATTGGTGGAGGAGCGGCTGACTGCGGCGTCGTGCATGTTGAGAAGGAACCGGTGCGCAGTGTCGCCGTCGCCGGCGCGGAGTCGGAGGCGGGCAAGGTTGATGACCGGTTCGAGGGCGTGGATCGCGGCCGGACCAGGAAGTGCCTGGTGCCGGGTATAGCGGGTGTACTGGTCATGGCACCAGTGGCGAGCCAAGTCGGGTTTGCCCGCGTCGCTGGCGGCGAGGGCGGCGAGGTTGCAGGCGGATGCGGCGGCACTCAAGTCGTGTTCCCGCATGGCCTTGGTGGCGAGTTCGGTGATAGCCGCGACGCGTTGGGCAATGGGTGGACAGGCGGGTCGTGGCCGCGGAACGAGTGGGAATCGGCGGGCAAGGCCGTGTCGGGGGGTCATGCGGTGGCGCCGTTGGCGAGAGGCAGCGAAAGCCGTGGCTCGCCGAAGATGACGGTGGCCGCCGTCGAGGCCAGGATCGATTGTGCGGAGGCAGAAAGTCCGAGCCGGTTCCAGGCGAAGACGATGTGGTGGGCAAGTATGCGTCGAAGGCCACGCTGGAGTTGTCCGGTTTCGTTGAGCATGGCCAGCTGTCGGCCCGCGTCGGTGTATGCCTTCGCCCATGCGTGGATGTGTGCGAGAGGCTGCCCGGTGCGGGTGAGAGATGATGCGTCGACGCTGATGAGGCGGTGCACCGTAGACGGCAGTTGCAGGGGCACCGACGCGGGCGGAGTACGGTGCTCAGCGACCCTGGCCCACACGTCCCCTTGTTCGTACCAGTCCTGCCCGGCGGCGCGGAGCATGAACGTGGGCAGCAGGAGCGCCAGCTCCCGGCGGCGATCGCGCTCGGCGTGGACGGCGCTCGCCAGGTGGTGGAGGATCTGCTGGCTGTCGGTGTGAAAGAGAGCGTGGGCTACCGCCATGCCGTCAGGGCCGCCGAAGGCGTGCGACTCGGGCTCGTAGACCACCTCGGTCATGTCTGCTATATGCCCGGCGTGGACGAGGGCTCTGAACTGGCCGCGGATGTCGCACCAGATGTTGGGGTCGGCGGGTTGGCAGCGGATTCTCCACGAGGGGGTCTTGCGGATGAAAAACCACGGTGAGACCGCCCCGTTGGTGTCAGCAGCTGCCAGAATCGGGGCCAGGTGGATGACGGCGGTGGTTTCGGCTGTGGCGGGGTCGGTGAAGGCGACGTTGATCTGCCGCCAGGAGTCTGTGTTCGGCATCGGGCCTCTAGGTGTGAAAGCGACGGCTCAGGAGAGAAGCAGGAAGGCATCCCAGTCGGGAACGACCCCGGTTGCGACCGAGTGCAGGGTCAAGGCGGCACCTGCGGTGCCATCCATGAGCTCGGGCTCTGTATCGGACCGGGCCAGTTGCTCGATCAGGTGGCGGGTCAGCTGTGGAAGTTCGGCGTGAATGTTCGACGGGGTGAGGGCGTCGGCGGCGATGCGCCAGGCGGATTGCAGTAGTCCGGCGGTGCCGTGGCACAGGCCCGGTCCGTCAAGGCGATCGAGTTGATCGGGATCTTTGAACACGGCCAGGATCGCCTCCTCCGCGAGCTCCTGACGCCGGGCGTCGCGGAGCGCGAGGCCCGCGAGCTGCTGGGCGCGTGCGGCCCCGGCGATGCCGTAGCACCACGAAGGCCGGGGCCTCAGGATGGGATCGATGCGTCGGATGTGGTGCTGATCGAGGGTGATCAACCCGGGCCACCATGCGGCTCCGTCGCTGCACTGGAGCCACTGGTCTGTCCAGGCGCAGATCCGCCCGATCGCGTCGACGACTCCAGGGACCGCAGCGCCGCGGATGACAGATAGGGACAACAAGGCCAGGACTCCCGCGATCCCATGTGAGAGACCGAAGTTGCCGTGGCCATCCGGAAAATCCTGATCGGACTGTCCACTGGGGCCGGTCGGCATCCACCAGGACGGGAGTCCGGCAGTGCCGCCCTTGGGTTCGGTCAGCCGTACGAGGTAGGCGAGGACGTCACGGGTGACGTCGTGGTCGGGGTGGCGGCGAAGGAGGTGGACACCGAGACCGACGAGGCCGTGGATCAGGTCGAACTCCCGCATCAACAGCGCTTCGCCGTTGTCGATCCGCCTGTGGGCATCGGTGAGGCGTCGGGTGGTGATAGCGACGACGGCGTCATCGAGTTTGGCGAGAGCACCTTGGTAGGCAGGTGTGCGCTCCGACGCGATGTGCAGGAGATAGGCGAGGGTGGGGGCGCCGAAGAACAGGTTCGCATTGTCGGCGGCACTGACCGGTCCAGCGGCGGCCAACCGCAGCCAGGTGTCGGCGGTTGCTGGGTCACCGTGACCGGTGTGGGCGCGGGTGATGTGCAGCAGGGCCATTCCGGCGGCGCCGCCAGCGAGGGACTGCGAGAGTGTGCGCTGGTCACGCGGTGGCTGCGTTGGGTCCATGCCGGGCTTTGCGAGTGCCTCGGAGATGGTCGAGGCTACGGCGAGAGCGTCAGTGTCGAATGTGGAGATGGTCATGGCGTGCTCCGTGCCCGGCGCGTCCAGCTCAGGGCGGCGGCGCGTGCCAGGTGCAGGCATGCCCGCTCGGCGTCCGAGTCGGCGCCGTGGATGCGCGTGAAGTGAAGATGCAGCAGGTCAGGGAGGAGGCTGGAGAGGCTGATCGTGCTGTAGTCAGACAGGGCAGCGCGGTAGCTGTCGAGGCCTTGGTGGCGCAACCGCCAGGACGAGAGGACCGGTTTCCCGCCTGGCAGGGTGGCCAGTTCATGTCGGTCGGGGGCGGCCAGAGCCACAGCCTGGTCGTAGAGGTCGCGTGGGGGTGCTGTTCGGTGGCTTCGGGTGTGGTCGACCAGCCAGTGCATCCCGGCGACGGAATCGCCTCCGTTCGCGGCGATCGCGAGGTCGAGCAGGCTGGCGGCGGTGACAGCGCGTATGTCGATCGCCGTGTCCCGATCGAGGGTGAGCTGCGTCAGCGCCGCAGCAGAATCAGCGGCGAAGTAGATCTCGGCGGCGGTGAGGGCATTCTCGCCGCCGAACCGGTTCGTCTCGGGGAAGTCGGTGTCGAAGACCATCCGGCTGGCCAGGCCGGCGGTGCGCAACCGCTGCATCCAGGCGTGGACCGATGCTGTCGTTTCGCCGGACCGGTCTGCCAGAGCTTCGAGTCGGAGTCGCAGATGCGGTTCGGGGTCGGCGTACCGCAGGAACCACCAGCGGGTCGCGGGATCAAGGACGCTGAGAAGGCGCGGCAGGTGATCGGTGAGTATCGCGTCGTGCAGGTTCGCGGCGCTGTAGACCTTCACGTAAAGGCCGTCCCTGCCTCCGGGCGGGCGGCCGTGCTCGCGGACCTGAACCACTCGATCCCGGCCTGGCGGCTGGGGTGGACCGTCAACACCGGAACTGGTGGCTGCGAGCGGTATGACGATCTCGTGGACGTGCCCGCTGGTCCAGCCATCGGCGTCGTCGGGCGGCGCGGCCCGGAGGGTCGCTTGGCCGAGGCTTTCGAGATCGGAGCGCACCAGCTCGTGGCAGGCCGGTTCGGTCAAGTCGATGCCGATACGCCGATCTCCGTCACCGAGGTACACCCTGGCTGGACAGGCCACCGTTTCGCGCCAGTGCTCAACTGCTTCCTTGAAGGTCTGGGGGTTGACCGGTCGGCCCGGCAACTCATGCTTCGAGACCCGCCAGCGCGCCGGTGCCAGTAGCGTTCGTCCGAACCGGACGGCCGGCAGGAACGGGAGTCTCGCAGCTGCTTGGCCCCACTCGAATCCGTGGCATGCGGTGCCCAGGGCCCCGGGAGCCTCGGTGAGGAACCGAACAAGCGGGAACAGGTACCGGCTCGGTTCAACGGCGTTGAACAGGAGCGGTTCAACCACTCTGCCGTGGGACAGCCACACCAGCCAGAGCCGGTGCGCGTCGGCGGTGACGGCGATGTCGTCGAGCGCCAGGTGTGCGTGGTGGCTTGGACGGAGTTCGCCGAGCACCAGCAGGTGAGGAAGGACCTGCGGGGCGCGGGCGACGTTCTCCGTGGCCGTGTACGGCAAGGCGGTGCAGACCTGAACAGGAAGGGCTCCGCGGGTGCGCATCGGCATGCTGCCGTACGCCGTTGTGAAGGCGTCCCGATCGGCGGAGTCGAGCAGGTCGAGGAACCGTCCGGTCGTGGTTCCTGCATTGCGGGACACTCCGGTGATCGCGAGCGTGAACGCACCCCGGTTCAGTTCCTCGGTGCCTCGGGCATGAACCCGGGCGGTGATCTCGGTGCTCGGCTGCACCCCGGCCAGGCCAGGCCGTGTGTCACCCGCCAGTTCGGCGATGAGCGCCTCGTCGAGAACGACCTCCCGCTGCCTCCGCAGAGCCGCGTGCTGTGCAAGGGCGAGCAGCCGTTCATCGCGGCTCGTGATGGCCGCTCGCCGACCAGGCGGGCCGTCGCCGAACCCGACGGGGAACCCCAAGCCCGTGCCTTCGTCGACGGCCTGCGTGACGGGGACGAGAGCACCAAGGCCAAAGCGCTCAAGGAACCGGCCGTGCCAGGCCACCCACTCCGGGGCCGGCGGTCGGGCCAAGCGCGTCAGAACCGTCGCGGCTGCCGCGGCTTCGACAGCGACGCTTTCCGGCACGGTGACCTTCGCGTCGAGTTTCAGGTCGATGGCGACAGCAGATCCGGCGATCGATGCCACAGCCGACGTGCATGCGTCCAACCTGGTGCGTTCGGTGTGGCGCCCGGCCGGGGTCGAGGCGCGGTCCTGTGTGACGACGATTTGGCGGATCTCGTTGAGCGACTCCAGAACCACAGCCGCCTCCGGGATGTCGGTGGCACCGCAGGCTTCCAGCGCCTGAGCGAGGTGCGCGAGGGGATCGGTGCTCGTCATGGACGGACGCAGACTTGTGATCAGCAGCCGCTGGGACACCAGAGCGTTGAGAAGCGCGGCGACCGAAGCGGATGGCGCCTCGTCGTAGGCGGCGGCGAGCTTGCCTTCGAGCTCGGCGACGCTGATTGGTTCAGCCGCCATGGCGATGGCGGTACGAGCCGGACTAGTCGCGCGCACGCTGACCTGGATCGGGCTGTCCTTGGCAGTCGTGCCTGAGCGCGTGAGCAGGAGGCGGCCGTCGCGTTCGACGATGAGGTTGTTCGCGGTGACCAGCAACTGTGATCGGACCGCGGGGATCGACTCAAGGCGGTCGATCACCGCACTCAGCCATGCTGCCTGGAGACGTGCCCTGGGCTGGTGCCGGGTGCCGATTAAGGCGTGACCAGCCTGGGCAACTCGCGCGGGTGCGACGCCAGCGAACAACCCGAACGGCGTGGCGCGACCGCTGGCACGTAGGAGGTACCGCAGGACCGACAGCACTGCACCCTGTGCGTTCTTGGGAGAGACCTCGGCAGCGTTTCGGATCGCATCCACGCGGCCGGCGAGTACGGGACTGGCCTCATACAGCGCTTCGGCGAACCCTGGGAGGTCGAGAACCTTTTCGAGCCAGTCGCGCCAATCCTTCACCGTGGCAGTCGGTCCCAGGTTCGGCCAGTGCCCACGCGATGTAGAGGTGGGCAGCGTCGCGGCGCGCACCATGAGGATCTCTAGATATCGATACAAGACCGTCGAACCCCCAGCAGCTGAGAATCGAGGCAGGGCTCGGTCAGCGGCGATCCACCGTGAGCGAGCCCTGCCTGGGGCGGTGAAGCTTCCTGCCGGGCGGTTACGGGCAGGTGGTGCTGCAGGCCGACTGGCAGGTCTGGCCGCAGCCGTCGTTGGTCATGTGGATCAGCCGGTCGGCGTTCGGACCGGACTCGACGATCGTGATGTCGAGATCCCAGTTGCCGAGATCCTTCACGCTGACGTCGACGGTTTCGATGGTGGATGTGGACATGGTGGATCTCCTCGTGTTGCGGTGAAGGGTGACCAGGAGGCACCGGACCGGCTCGAGTAATCGGTCCGGTGGGTCTATCCCCAGGAGACGGTGATGCGGCCGTGGTTCTTTTGGGCCTGCCACGTCCCGGCTGGGATGTCGGTGAGCGAGGTGGCTGGGAGATAGCCGATCTGGGCCGCGCCGCGCCGCCGATGATTGGTGGCCCAGTCGCGGAGCAACTGGAGGTACCGTTCGGCAACCTGGTCGGCGTTCGAACCGTGGGCGATGACCCCGGACTCGAAACCGCCGACAGCGTCGTTGGCTCGCTTGGTGCGGTAGGCGAAGCTGTCACCGTCGATCATGACCGGCACGCCCCGGCCAGCCGAGGCCGCGAACGCTCCGCTCTCGACGAGACCGGCGCTGACGTGCAGGAGTGGAACGACCGGAGCGCTGGTCACCAGAAACAGCTCCAGCTCATCGGGAAGGTCGAAGGCCGCGCTCGACCAGTACTCCCGTCGGGGAGAGTCGAAGGCCGCTCGCAGACCGGCAATGTCGAGTTTGGGAGCCCGCTCGTCGAGACGAAGCACCGCATCGTCGGTGACAGACACGAGAGTCTCGTTGAACTCCCCGGCGCCCTGGATAGCCACGAAACCCGACAGGTAGTAGTTCACGCTCGCCAGGCCCTCGCTGGTGCGATCGAAAGCGATCGAGCGGGTCAGGCCGGCGAACCTCAGCGGGACGACGATCCTGCCATCGGCAGTGAGCTGGTCGAGCCAGGCCGGAGGAATGTCCCACGCCCCGACCGTGACGATGATCCGGTCGTAGGGAGCGTTCGATGCCACACCATGCTCGGCGTCGGCCGTGACCACGTCGACCCGCTCGTATCCGGCCGCATTGAGGCAGGACCGGGCGCGGTCGGTGATGTCGGGATCGATGTCCACCGTCGTCACATGGCCGTCCGGGCCGACGAGCTCGGCAAGGAGTGCTGCGTTGTAGCCACCCGACCCGATCTCCAGGACCTTCATGCCGGGCGTAATTTCGGCCTGCTCCAGCATCACGGTCTGGATCGCCGTCGCAGAAAGGGAGCTGACCGCTTTCCCATCCGGGGCCCACTTGGTCACCAGCGGGGTATTCGGCTCGTAGACGGCCTCCAGAGGCTCACCCGGGGCAAACAAATGCCGAGGTACTGCGGCCACCGCGTCGATGACCGGCGGCGACCACAGCGCCTCCATGGCCTGTAGTTCCCTGATCATGTCCGCTCGGAGCACGCCGGGGTCGTGAACCTGCTGCTCTGGCAATGTCGTCATGAGACCGCTTCCGATTCGCGAGTTGAGATGAGATCTGCTCGAGTTGTGCCGCGCCACTTGGTATCCACCGCGCGACTCTGATGCCGATAACCTGTGGCTGCACCGCCTCAATCCGGCGGCGGGATCTTCACCATACGGAGGAGTTTTCGCCCGGTTCGCACCCGTCGTCCGCTGCCGCTGCAGCGAGGACATGCCCGCCAGGCGTTGCTCAACGGGGCGGTGAACCGGCCCTTCCCATCGCACTTCTTGCAGGGTTTGTAAGGCCAGAACCAGCAGCCGAATAAGTAGACGGCGAGCAGGACCGCAAGAATCAGCCACGTCCGAGGGTTGGACAGCAACGGTTCGAGGCCGTTCACCGGGCAGGCTCCCGCGGCGTCGGACGCTGATCCGGCTTGCTTTCAGTGGGAGAACACATGCCTTGAGCCAAGCGCCTCACACGGGCTGTTGGTAGGGCTCCGGTGCGGACACAAGGGATGTCCGCATCACTGGACGCGGAACGCGTGTACCTGTCGCATGGGCGAGGAGAATGAAGACGGGGCGGCTCGCGAAGGAGGGGATCGGTGGGACAGGCACCTAAGGAGCTGACGCCGACGGCGTCGCCGCTGCACTTCTTCGGCGCGCAGCTCCGCGAACTGCGGGAGACTGCCGGCTTGTCGCAAGCCGAACTGGGCCGAGTGACCCTCAACAGTGCCGACCTCGTGCGCAAGATCGAGACGGCGGAGCGGGCCGCATCACGGCAGTTCGTGGACCGCTGTGACGAGGTGCTGTGCGGAGGCGGGATGCTCAGGCGCCTCTGGCCGCTTCTCGAACGCGAACGCGAGCTCCGTTCCACCATTGCCGACCAGCGAGACCACGGCACTTTAGGGCCATCGGCCCGTGCCGAGGATCGACTGGTGCTTGACTGGCTGCTCGCGCACAACGCAGGCGACGTAGGCCCAGAGCCACCTCAGCTCGACCTCGCCACGCATGCCGCAGAGCGCCTGATGAGGTTTCGCGAGGTCGACCACCTGCAAGGGGCCGGCCGGACGTATCCGGAAGTCGCCGACGTCGTACGACGCGATCTGCAGAAGCTGTCGCAGACCGCTCCGTCGGTGGCGATCGGCTACCTCGAACTAGCCGGGTATGAAGCCGTCGATCTCGGCGCCGACACCCAGGCTCGAGGCCACTACCTACGGGCACTGGAAATCACGACGAGGACCGGGAACCGCCTCTACGGCGGCTACCTGATCGGCGTGAGCCTGGCTCACCTGGCCTTGCACGGTGGGGACGCCCGGCACGCGATCCGGTTGGTGAACGCGGGACTGCGTGGTGTCGCCGACTGCGCCACCCCTGCGGTACGTGCCGCGATCCAAGTCGTGGCCGCGCGGGCACATGCACGGCTGGGGGATGAGCGCGCCAGCGCGGCGGCTCTGCACCAGGTGGACGTCGATTTGGACCGCAGCAGGCCGGCCGAGGAGCCTGAATGGATCGGCTACTTCGGGCCGGCCGACTTGGCTGACGAAAAGGCGCACTGCTTCTTCGACCTCGGGCTCCACGACCGTGCCCAGGACGAGGCAGCGACCGCTATCGGGCTGTTGCACCCGTCGAGGATGCGGCGGTTGGCGATCGATTCCTCCCTGCACGCGACATCGCTGGCACGCAGCGGTGACCTGGATCGTGCCTGTGCCGTGGCCCACGAAGCGATCGACTACACCGCCGGCACCACGTCGTTCCGCAGCGCCCATCGCGTCACCATGATGCTCGCCGAACTGCACCCGCACGCCACCATCCCCAGCGTGCGAGAAGTCAACGACTACGCGAGGACTGTGCTCGCCGACGCGCCTGTCAGCCTCGCGGATCTGCCCGGTTGATTACTGCCTCGTAGGCGGCGAGTTCAGCGCTGAGGGCCGCGTTCAGTGCCTCAGGTTTCGAGAGATAGTGCCCGACATCAGCCAGAGGGAGGTACCCGGCGAGCATCCCGCGGGACTTCAGGGCCTCGGCCAGTTCACGCACGTCCGCGGCTGGAGCAACCATGTCGGCGTCCCCGTGAACCAGCAGGACCGGCCGAGACACACGATCGGCCTCCACTCCTGCGGTGGCATGAGTCAAGATCGCCGCGTGCGGGCGTTGGAAGCGCGGCGCGGTCTCGACCCACCGGTTGGGGTCCACGATCGCTGAACGGGCAGCCGCCAGCGCGAATGGCGTGTCTGGGGACGACACGGCACGCAGTGCGGTGTAGCCGCCAGCGCTGGCCCCGGTGATGAAGATTGTGCCGGGTTCGGCGAGACCAAGATCGATGAGGCCCACCGCGGCGTTGCAGCAGTCGGCCACATCCAGTTCGCCCCATCGATGATCGAGCGTCTTACGGAAGGCCCGGCCGTACCCGGTGCTGCCGCCGTAGTCGACGTCGGCGACAGCGAAGCCTCGGGATGTGAAGAACTGGATCTCGGCGTCGAGACGGAGTTCATTGTGGTGGGTCGGTCCCGGATGGGCGCGGACTATCAGTGGAGCTGCCTGGCCCGGAACGCAGCTCAGCGGCGGGTAGTAGACGACTGTGATCGGTACTCCGTCGCTGTCGACCCGGAGGATCTGCGGAGCGGACACCGCAGCGTCAGTAGCTGGTTCGGGGCCGCTGCGGATGACCTCGATAGCGCCGGATCCGTCGGTGGCCACCAGAGCTACCTGTTGCGGCACTGTCGGTGAAGACCCAATGACCGCGACGTGGTCGCCGTACACCGCGAGATACGGCTTGAAGAACGTGTACGGCGTCGCCAGTGGCGTGACCGCACCGGAGGCTTCGGCCAGGACGAGGCGATGTTCCACCCCGTTCTGAGCGACCATCGCGATCCGGCCATCCGGAAGGAACCCATAGCTGGAGTAGCCCAGCTCCCACAGCGCCTCAGCGCAGTCGGCTTCCATCGGCACCAGGAGCTCGATCCCGGCACCGTCCCAGCGATGAAGGTTCTGCCATCCCGATCCCCGGTCAGACATGAAGTAGAGCGTTCCGTCTGGCCCCCACTGCGGCTGCGTTGCGGCCTCGGTCGGCCCTCCAGCCACGAGCGTGGGGTTCTTCAACTCTTGGCCTTGAACCAAGTCGGCGACCCACACCTCGGCCTGATCCCATGGCATCACATCGACTGGCCACTCCACCCACGCCAAGCGTCCGTCCGAAAGCGACGGTGATGCGATGAACCCGGCGGTGCGCAGGACTACCTCACCACCTGAATCCGGGTCGATGACGACGAGTTCGTCGTATGTATCGGTTTCACGGACAAACAACAAGAGCCCGCCGGCGAACCGTAGATCTCCAGCGGAACCAGGACTTGTGTAGGCCGAACCGCCATCCAGCCAGATCCGGCCATCGTCACTGCTGACCACCCAGATCCCACGGGGGCTGACGGCGTACGTGCCCCCGCCATAGGCGTGGATGCTGTTCCCCACCGGGATGGTCGTGAAGGTCGGAACCTCCTGTGGTGTCCACGTCGCCACCACATCCACGCCTTGTTCAGGTCTCGACTCGACCCAGAACATGGCTCCATTGTGGGCCGAGAGTCCATCGAAGGAGCTCGCCGCGCTGGCCTCGGTGGACTCGGGGAGCTCGGCGCGTGTCATCGCCCCATCCGATCACATCTGGCCTGGCATGAACCACCCGGTCAGCAGGGGATCGCAGGGACGTTTCGAAGCATCCTTGAAACCCTTGTCGCGCTGCTCAGGTGCGCCGCAGCAGGTGGGCGGAGATTTGACCATCAGGGCCCTCGGCACGCCGAGGGCCCTGCGGACGCTGATGCGGACAGATGTGGCGTCCGCATTCAGAGCCTCCCGAAACGACGTCGTGTGCGGCCAAATGGAGCTACCGCCCCTGGAAGGTCGCGGACCTTCCAGGAGATGTTGAGGGCAAGGTCCATGAGTCGTGCTCGATTTCCACGGCTGGATGAAGAACGAAGGAAGCAGATGACCGTCGAAGAAGGTGTCGCCGTGGACGATCCCGGGCTCGCCGACTGCGCAGACTGCCAAGGGCTCGGTGCGGCCTTCATGTCCTGCCAATGCCGACGCGACGATCAGCGCACCAGCGACTTCATCAGGCGCGTGGGGAACCTGTTCGGAATCGGCCGCAGTGATGGCCCCTGCCTGCAGTGCAACGGAGACGGAGCGATCAGCCACCGCTGCTACCGGTGCCAGGGCTTCGGCCGTGTCCGAGCCCAACTTGTCTACGTCCTGATCAACCTCGACCTCGGCACCATCGCTTCCACAGTGATCGAACCCGGCGCTTTCACGCCCGTACGCATACCGACCGGCGGCTGGTGCATTGATAGCGAAGTCATAGTCGACGAGCTCGCTGCGCGCCTCGGTGTTGCCCATGTCGAAGCGGCCGACGGACTCAGTAAGCTGCAAGCGATCCTTCTGCCGAAGGAGTGGCGCCCAGACCTCGATGACTATGAGCGGCTGAAACTAGAAGCCACGACAATCGCCAGGGCAAGCGGACTGGGACGCTGGAAGATCCTGTTCGGCCGGATGGAGGAACCCGCCCCACTCGATGCCGACAGCACCTTGACTCAGCTGTGCCGCCTCGCCTCCGCCTTGTGTCTCGACCTCGTCATCGACAAGCGACGGTTCAGGCACCCAAGAGGAAATCCGGGCGGCTTTCACTGGGATGTGCGCTTCGAAACCTCGGGCACGCCCGTGGCCGCGCCACGCAAAATCGGTGGCTCGTCCAGCCTGGCAGAGGCGCTCGCTAAGGCCGATCCGCTGAAACTGCTGGAAAACCTGCCGCGTTACGACAGGACGGCCCCTGCCTACCGCCTCGCCCCAGCGGAGCCGCCAGCAGACCTGGACCTCAGGATCGCAGCGATCGAAGACGAGCTCAACACGACCGGTGACAGTCCAGTGGGAGCCATCGCGACCTGGTGCGACTCGAGGTGGCACTACAGTTCGTTGCGTTCGGTGGCCGAGATAGACGGTACCGAGTTCATCGAGCGGATCCAATCACCACCGCGGCCCGCGTACTGGGCAGAACCGGTCTTCTCCCGTGAGTGCCACGCATGCGCCGACGGCCCTGAGTACCGCTACTGCCACTGCGCCATCGACGGCAACAAGGCCGACGCCGGCTGCGTGTCCTGCGCAGGCACAGGCATCAAGGAATCTCGCACGGGCTGTTTCACCTGCGGCAAAGTCGGTGAGATCAGGGCAGGCGCGGTCGTGACCATCACCGACCTCGACCAACACCACACCTTCATCGACCTGTCCCCTGACGCTGACGCCGAGATCACCGACGCGGGCCTGACCCCCGGCAACGCCACCATCTGGCAACTCCCCGACCGCTATCGACTGAGCCACTGGCTCAGCACACTCGGCATCCCAACGGACCAGGTCATCGACCCCACCGGCGCCGCGATGGGAGTGGACAACCATCTCGAGCGTGGCAGCGTCTACGACTTCCACGGAACGATCACTACTGCCCTCGATGCCACCAGCGCCTACCTTGCCGACATCACCAAAGGCCGCACCGGCGCGCGCATCATCATCGTCGACAGCACGCCGGCCTGGCGGCCACTGGAATCGCTCGCCGCCATCGCCACCGGACTTCAGATGACCCTCGAAGTCGTCGTGCGCTGCTACCACCACTGCGAAGGCGACATCGGCGCCATCCACGGTGACCTTTGGGGAGTGCACCTACGAGCCATCGATGCAGCCCCCGACAAGTTGAACCACGGGCACCACATCAGCCTCCGAGCCGCCGTCAACGCCTCCTTCACTTCCCTCGGACAGCAACTTTCGCGTACGGCCCGAGACACCAACCCCACCGTCGGGCTGCCGGCCCCTCAGCAACCTCACCCACCGGTCACCGATCTGACCGGACTCGAACAAGTCATGCACACGCTCGCCGAGCGCTATACCCCACCGACCGGCACGACAATCGCCTGCCGACTGAGCCCCGGACGCGTCAGCATCCACCACCAGCCATCCCACAGCAGCAGAGGCCCGATGACGATCCTCGCCGAAGGCCGGGACCTCAGCGAGATCGTGCCCTTGCTCGGCCTATAGCCCGAACCCGCAGTAACGAAGGGAAACTCCGTGGCATCCATCGATGACCTACTCGGTTCGCTTGAAACCCTCAAAGGCGCCATCGACCAATCCAAGAGTGCAGCCAACGGCGCCCGGAGCGTCGCCGACGAGACCTACAGCCAGTTCCAGGGCCTGGGCGCCGAGGGGGTGGCCGCGATTCTGAACACCGCCAAGGATCAGATCGAGGCCAGCTTCAGCGCCCTCGACCAAGCCATGAACGAAGCCGAACAGGCGCGAGCCACCGCAGAGTCGGCGAAGGGCTGAGGCTGGGAGACGCCCGAGCCACGACGAGGAGCCCAGACAGGACTCCTTCTGCACCGAGAGGGAGCCCGGCCAGCCCTCCGTTGTTCAAGAGCGGATCCGTGAGGTCGCAGGCGGTCTGAATGTGCCGTCCGGGAGATGGCCGCTGGTCTGACAGTCGACGAACAGAACCGAATGATCACGACCAGGAACGAGAACGCTGTGCCCCACACCGCCTGGTGGTCCTACGACAGCAGGACGCTTGACAGCCCGACAGACGTCGAGGACCTCTTCGCCACCGCCACGACGACCTGGTACTCCAACGCCGTCAAAGCCATTCGGATACTGATCGGCCCGGCTGGCACCGACGAGACTCGGGCACCCCTGCAAGTCGACATCGACATCGACGAAGGCCGTGCCCACGTGCGTTGGCGCCCCGACGACACACTCGGTTTCGAGGAAGGCGCCAAACCCCACCACCGTTCCTTGCGGGTCCATATCCAGTCCGATGAGCCACTCGCAACACTTGAAGGGGCAGACTGCCTGGTGACGCCGGGATACGCGCTCCGCGCAGTCGAGGAGTACACCGAGACGGGCGCTCGGCCTGGATGTCTTGGCTGGCGCCCCTATTGACCTCTGCGGCGGCAGGCGAGTTCCGAGAGGGCGCTCGGTTTACCCTTCTGCGGTTGCTTCAATGAAGCCCGGCTGCTTCCTCCGGGCGTCGTAGCCGGCGGCCTGCTTGCGGTAGAGGCGCGCGTAGAGCCCGCCGCGGGCGAGGAGCTCGTCATGGGTGCCGTGGTCGCTGATGCGGCCGTCTTCGAGGACGTAGATGGTGTCGGCGTCCCGGACGTTGGCCAGGCGGTGGGTAATCAAGACGGTGGTGCCGCTGCGTTCGGCGAGGTGGGTGAACAGCGCGTGCTCGGCGTCGGCGTCGAGCGCGGCGGACGGTTCGTCGCAGATGAGGATGGGGGCGTCGCGGTAGGCAGTGCGGGCGGCGAGGAGCCTCTGCCATTGGCCGCCGGAGAGGTCGTGTCCGCCTTTGAAGGTGCGGTCGAGCAGGGTCGCGTAGCCCTTGGGGAAGTCGAGGATCATGTCGTGGGCGCCGGTGGCTTTGGCAGCTTCGGTGATCTTGGCCGGGACCTTCGAGCCGTTGACGCGGTCGTTGGCGGTGATGTCGCCGATCTTGATGTTCATGGTCGCTGTCAGCGGCCACTGCTGGAAATCCTGCCGCATCACGCCGACGTGCCGGGCGACCACGTCAGCATCGAGATCGGCCAGATCGGTTGCGTCCCAGGTGATGCGTCCTGAAGTGGGGGTGTACAACCCCGCAAGAAGCGCGGCGAGGGTGGTCTTTCCGGACCCGTTCTTACCCACCAGCGCGATCGTTTCCCCACGCCTGACCGTGAGAGTGACGCCCGCGAGGGCGTCCTTTTCGGTGCTGGGGTACCGGAACGTCACGTCTTCGACGGCGATTACATCCGGTGCCTTAGGCCGCTGAGGGCTTCTGGGGCGAGGGATTCGGCCTCGGCCGGTGGCTATGAACGCTTGGTGGTCTGCGGCGTACAAACCCTGGTCGAACAGCGCATTGATCGACATGACCAGGAGGTTCACATCGCCCCTGCCGCGCTGAAGGGCCAGCACGGCCGTGGCCGCCGCGGCGAGGGCCACCGCGCCGATCGCGATCAGCCAGCCCAGTCCGGCATACATCGCCAACGCGGCCGCGCCGCCGATGAGTCCACCGACGACGCGGATCCGGGTCTGGGAGGCCAGCACCGACATGTCCGTGTCGGTTTCGACCCGCATGATCTTGCCATGCTCTCCGCGCAGCCACGCCGACAGACCGAGCGTGCGGACCTCGGCGGCGGTGTTGCGGGAGGCCATGAGGGTTTCCAGGACCCACACGCGTCGTCGCCTGGCGGCCCGCTGGTACCAGGAGGTGTACTCCACGCGCGCAGCGCGCACCGCTGCCCATCCGGCCGGCAGCCCTGCTGCGAGTAGGAACACCAGTAGCAGTGGGTGGATCACCACGAGCACCGCGGCCACGGCGGCGACCCCGACGAGCCCGGTGAGGACGTCGACAGACTCCTGCACCAACCGCACCATCGCCTGGATGCCCCGCGACTTCGACTTGTCCATCTCGTCGGCGAGTTTCGGGTCATCGAAGGCCGCCAGGTCCATCCGCGTCGTGACGGCGAAGAACTCCGCCTCCACCGCGTTGGTCACCAACGGTTCCAGCCGCGCCTGCGCATACCCGGCCCCGGTCGACAGGCCCGACCGGGCCGCCAACAGCACCGTCACCGACACCAGCGCGGGAACCGCAGCCAAGACACGGTCCATGCTCGGACCCTCGGAGGACAACAGTGCGGCGGCGACGTCCTGCGTGGCCAGCAACCCGAACGTCGACGCCACCCCGGACGCCACATTCAGCAGCAGGCACAGCAGTGTCGTGACCGGCGCGGCCGTCCAAGCAGCCCGGTAGGCACCGGCGAGCAGCGCCGGAAGGCGGCTAGCGATCGCGACGAACCCGGTCGCGGCGGTCTCCGGGTTCTCGTGCGCCAACCAGGCGGCTGCCTCCAACTCGCCGCCGAAGACTGAATCCTCCGCCGGTGGAGGCGCGGCGGCCTGGCTCGCCGGTCGGCGGGACACCTTTGCCCACAGCTTTCTCAGCACAGTTCCCCCTCGGACGGTATGAGCCCTCCCCCGGCGAGCCTAGAAGCGCGGTCGTTCGAGTGGGGTCGCCAAACCGACTCTCGTGGCAGGTCAGACCTGCATAGGCCATCTCACTCGCACGGAATCGAGCCGACGCGGAATTACGCTGTCGCACCGCCAAAGGACCCGGACCACCTGTCACATCATGGATCGAAGCCCATGTGAGTACAGCCGGCCCGGAAGGCGCTGTCGGACGTCTCCCGAGACCGCAGCCATGTCTTCCCCGAGCAGGGGCCGAAAGGGCTGGTCGATCTGACCACCAGGGATGACGGGAATGTCGCCCTGCGGTCGCAATGGACGGATGCAGGTAGATGTAGCGACGCCAAGCATGGAATGGTTCCCTGCGGAGTTCGAGCAAGCCCTTCGCGTAGGTGCCTTCACTACTGAGGTTTGGGGAGTTTGCTACAACGGCGGACTCGACGAGGACCAAACCCACTACGTCGACATGACCTTCGAGACTTCTGGCGAGCGATCCATCCTGATCGGCCGTACCTGCTTGACGAGCGCGCAGATGGGTAATGGTCCTGGATGATGACGTTGGAGCTTAGCAACTTGCGAAAAGTCGGTGGAGAACTACCGCACGTCGCCTAGGTGCATCGCCCCATATGCGGCTGCAGAGCAGCCACATCCATCCGGCGGGTCGCTTCCGATACCTCAAGTGCGAAGAGGTAGCCTCATCCGTGAGGCGGCACGCGTCCGCCGGTTCCCGCTGAACCAGATTCCACGCCAGTTCAGCCTGCGGACAAGTGGCTCCGACGCAACGCGATTCGTTGTCATGCTCGCCTTCGGCGACGTATGCGTGGATGCGGCGCAGGAGTCACCGATGGGTAAGAACAAGAACCGAGCTCGGCAGCGTGACGCACGAGCCCGTAAACACGCCACGGGTGAGCGTTACACGACCGCATGGCGGAGC
Source organism: Phytomonospora endophytica (assembly GCF_014202425.1). Lineage (GTDB taxonomy): Bacteria > Actinomycetota > Actinomycetes > Mycobacteriales > Micromonosporaceae > Phytomonospora > Phytomonospora endophytica. Next base: position 103,787 of record NZ_JACHGT010000013.1, read on the forward strand.
GTGGATCCAAATGCTGGCTCTTCCGCTCCGGCCTTCACACCAGTCCAGCACTTGTGCGGATGTGTCATCGATTGGGGATGGAACGTCCAGCTCGTTCCACCACCTCTGTTCATCCACTGGTTCATGCAGCTGGTGGACTTCCCGTGTCCATGGCACGGAGGGCTGTCCAGTCCGATGCCAAGGGGTCCGGAAGGTGACATTCTCTGTGTCACCCAGACCGGCACACAGGCCACGTTCTATGCCCGGCGAGCTCAGGGCGAAGATCTCGCCTTGGGGCGCGATCTAAGTGGGCAGCTGAGGGAAGTAGTTGCGCAGGTCTTGAGAACACCACCAGACGAGGTACCGCTTGAAGTGCCCGAGCATTACAGGACGTGGCTTATCGAGAATGACCCGGATCCGATGAACGCGTGGCTAGACCAGCGTCTCGCCGACATCGTCCTCAACCGCGGCAACGACACCATCGCAAGGGTGAACCAGCTTCTGGCGCACAAACAAGAGTCAGCCGAGAGTGGGAGCCCCTGATCTGCTGCAGGCTGGATGCGGGCACGAGCAGGTGGCGCATCCAGCCACTCAACTCTGGTGAAAGTCGCGGCCAACGATGCATGGTTCGGTTGAAACCGTCTACAAGGAGGGGTTAGCGCTCAGAGAGCAGCCTGCTCGGTTCCATTACCAGGCGGTGATCCCGCGCGATGCGAAGTAACCGCTCGGCTCGGTGGCGTTCGAGGAGTAGGCAGGGAAGGCGAGGTGACACTCCAGGTGGAGGTGTGGGCCTGAGGAATTGCCGCTGGATCCAATGAGCCCGATCTGCTGGCCCGGGGTGACGGTTTGGCCGACTTGGACGTCGGGTTGGCGTGACATGTGGCAGTAGCGCGTGACCGAAGCGTCGGTGTGGAGAATTTCGACGTACCAGCCGCAGCCGAGGATCGAGGGTGAGCCGTCGATGTCGCAGGAGTACGGGACGCCGTCGGGGGTGGAGGCGTTGCACATCATGGTGACGACGACGCCAGCCGCTGCGGCGCGGATCGGGGTCCCCTTCGGGGAGCACAGGTCGATGCCGTCGTGGGTGGGACGCTCGGGGGTCCGATACCCGGAGCAGACTGGAGATCCAGGGACAGGGCTGGTCCACCCGGCAGCGGAGATCGGTCCACTTGAGCCGGCGCAGCCAGCGGTCAGAGCAGTGACGACGCTGGTGGCGAGGGGTTCCCACTTCGCATAGGCGTCTGGGTAAGCCGAGACTTGCACGGTCTGCGCGGCGAGCGTCAGAGGCATAGATTCCCAGCCGGGGATAGTGACGAGCTTGTCGTAGAACTTCCCGGCGGCGTATGTGGGGTCGAGGATCTGTTCGGGTGTGCCCCACCCGGCGGAGGGGCGCTGCTGGAACAAGCCGAGGGAGTCGTGGTCGTTGTTCTCGCCGAGATGCCCGTAGTTGTGCAGGGTGGATTCCTGCATCGCGGTGGCGACGGCGATGACCGCGGCGCGAACGGCGAGGTTCTTGTCTCGGATGCCGACGTCGATGATGGTGGCAGCGTTGGTCCACTGCTCGGTGGACAGTTCGACGCCTTCGACGACGGTGGTGCCAGTGGGAATGCACGCTGCGGAGGATGTCGGCGCAGGGGTAATGGCACCGGATCCGGCGGCGGCCATGGCGATCCCGAGGACCAGGACCACAGGTGCACACAGTGCACCCAGGCCGAGCAGTCGGCCGTTCATGCCGGATGGGTTTGGGCAGCGGGCATCGCGGGTTCCTCCACTGTGTTCGGTGGACGAGGTGTCACAGGTGGACACACAGTGACATGTGTTGTCACTGGAGTCGGATTCTGGTTCGCCGAGCGTCCGGTGACGGTACGAGGTGCCGACGCGTGGGCGTCAACCCCGGCGGGGTGGTTGAGACCGAGTTGTGATCACTCTTCGTGGTCGGCCGTGGAGGCGGTGCGGGTGCTGAACGGGTTCCGCAACGGTGGCGGTGCGGCGTGCCAGTGGAACGAGTCGGTCGGCTCTGGGGCGGTGTCCTGGGGCGGTTCGGGTACGCGCGGAACGGGGGCTTGCGGGTCGTCGAGTCCGCGGAGCTGCCGGGCGGCCTTGGCCAGGCGGAGGATCGCGTGGAGGTCTTCGTCGGGTAGTCCGTCGGCAGTGATGGCGATGTCGCGGATGAGGCGGTCTGTGATCGCGGTGCGGGCCTGGGTATCGGCGAAGGGGTCGTCGGGCACGTCATCACTGGTGAAGTACTCGATAGGAACGTTGAAGAACGTGGCGATCGCGGCGAGTCGGTCGTGGCCGATCCCGGTGCGGCGGCCGGCGCGGATCATGTCGAGGTAGCTGCGGGAGATGAGGGTCCTTCCGGCGGCGTGGTTGATGCCGTCGGCGATCTGTTGGGTCGAAACCGCCCTGCCTGTGATGGAAGTCACAGTGGTGAGGAGATGGCGGAAACGGTTGGCCAGGCGGGCTTCGGGGTGGTGGCCGGCGGTCATTGCTGGTGTCATCTCCTGTCGACTGGTGATGCGCAGTCCGGGGTTTTGGCCGATTCGATTACTGGGCGTTAACTGTGGGCGGGGTCACGAATCGGTGTCGATAGGTGAAGAACCCTGGCTGAAAGGTTGACGATCCGTAGTTGATCTACCTACGGTGGCTCGACTCACGTAGGACGCCTGTCCGGTGAGCGGACGTGACCCTACACCCCATCTCGCAGCAAGCAGACACGCCTGGAAGCAGGCGTGTCTCGCTGTGCCCGAAACCGGAAGCGGAGTGCCCGATGCAGCTGATCGACCACCTGTCCGCGGTGATCACCTCGATGCCGCACATTCCCCTCGACGTCCCCAATCCCGCCCCGTCCGACCCCACGGCCGGCAGCAACGGCATCCAGCTCCTCCTCGGGTACGCCAAGTGGGGTGCCCTGATCGCCTGCGCGATCGCCGCCGTGGTCTCCGGCGGTCTGATGGGCGTCGGTGCCCTCTCGAACCGACCTGACTCGGTGGACAAGGGAAAACGGGCCCTGTTGTGGAGCTTGGGTGGTGTGCTGGTCTCGGCGGTCGCGATTCCGCTGGTCAACACCGTCTTCGGTGCGGCCAGCAGTTAACACCACGGGGGTAGAAGGCAGTGAGCAACGACTTCTTGGGCAAACCACGCGGCCGATGGCGTCTGATCCTGGCCGGCGCCGTGGCCGCGGCGATCTTGATCGGCCTCGGCGCCGTCATCTACCGCGTCATCGACAACGGAGCCGCCGACACGCCACAGACCGAACCAGGCCCGAGCTCATCGTCGAGCGAGGTTCTCGGCGTCGACCCCGACGACCTTGGCGCGCTCACAGTCATCCCCGGCAGCACGACCATCGACGGTGTCGCGGTTGGCTACCCACACACCATCCCCGGCGCCGTTTCGGCGGCTGCCGAGTACTGGGCACAGATCGGCTCCACGCTCGACCCGGACCGGGCACGACGGATCGGTGAGATCATCGCTGACCCGGCGTGGACTGGAGGTGTCGACAGCATCGCCGGAGGGCCAGCGAACTCTCGCAAGGAGCTCGGGCTGCCGGAGACGGGGCCTGTCCCACAAGGTGCCTCGCTGGTCCTGGCGCCGGTCGCCTACCAGCTTCGGGACGTCACCGCGGGCAAGATGACGGTCTTGCTGCTCGGCTATCTCACTGCGACCACCCCGGCCAAGGGGACGCAGTCAGCCGTGGGCGTGTTCACCGGCTCTCTGCGATGGGTCGAGGGCGACTGGAAGTACTCCCAGCTGCTCGATGGCATCGACTACTCGGATTTGGCCCGTACCCCCAACACGACTGAAGCAGCAGCCGCTGGCTGGAAGGGGCTCACCAGATGATCAACGTGCTGCTCGAACCCTGCGACCCCAATGCAGTTTGGACCTGTCTGCCCGGCGGCGGCCTGATCGGAACACTTCCCGGAGCCGTGACCGGAAGTCTCGCGGGCAGCGCCTGGGAAGCGGTCTGCCGCAGCTTCGCGGAAGCCGCGGTCGGAATGCTCGGAGCGTTCGCCGAAGCCTTCGGCACGTTCCCCGGGCTAACGATCGAGTCGGATCGCTTCGACAGCATCTGGGGCATGTCGCTGGGCATCGCGATGGTTGTCGCCGTCCTGCTGCTGTTCATGCAGGTCGCCCGGACAGCCTTCACGCATGATGGTCGTGGCATAGCCGAGGCCCTCGTCGGGATCGGAAAAGCCGCCCTCGCTTGTCTCCTGGTGCTGACGATCTCGGCGGCGGCACTGGCCGCTTCCGACCAGCTCACTCAATGGATCATCGACGGGACCTTCGAGTCCACCCAGGGCCTGGTCGACGAACTGACCGCGATCATGCCCGACGACCCGAACATGTCCATGAGCCTGCTGCTGATCCTCGCCGTCGTCGGGATCTGCCTGGTCGCAGTCCTCTGGTTCGAGCTGCTGCTGCGCAACGCAGCGATCGCCGTCCTCATCGCGACGTCCCCGATCGCAGCAGCCGGACAGACCTCCGAAGTCACCAAGGCGTGGTGGTCGAAACTCGTGCAAGCCACCATCCAGCTGATCATCCTCAAACCCGTGATCGCGCTGTGCTTCGCGATCGGGTTCACCATCATGGACGACGCCGAAGGCGAGATCGCCACCATGCTGTCCGGCATGCTCGTCCTCCTGCTCGCCGCCCTCGCGTGGCCGGCGATCGGGAAGTTCATGACCTTCACCCAATCCCACGTCTCCGGCGGTGCCGGTCTTGCTGGGCTGCTCGGCTTCGCTGCCGGTTCGGCTTCGAAGCTGTCGAGCTCCAAGGGCGGGACGGCCGGTGTGTCCCCGGAAGCGTTCGGGCAGGCCTCGGAGGAGCGGACCATGTCGGCTGTCAACGCCCGCGCAGGAAGCATGACCGGAACCAAGAGCGCCGGAGCCGCCGGCGGGGCAGCGGCCTTGGGGCCGGCGGCCATAGCGGCCCTCGGCTTGCAGCTTGCACAGGCCGGAGCCAACCAGCTGACCAAAGGCATGGAGTCCACCGCCGGGCATGCCGGGATGCGCCACAACCCGCACATCCATCCCGCCGGGACACCATCTGGAGGCGGTGTGGTCGCCGGGGGCGCTGCGATGTGGCAGGCCAGCACCCACACCCAGGCGAGTACGGCAACGGTCGAGGTCTCCCACGCACCCGACTCGCCGGCCATTACCTACAACCCCGACGGCTACCTGGCGCACGAAGCTGCCCACGAGCGTTTCGACGGATCGCCGCCTGAACACGGCTGACCACCGCCACCTTCTCTTCTTCAACCCCTGCGAAGGACCCCTCCATGGCTACCCCTGTCTCTTCTGCACCCTCCAACAGCCCCGAGAGCCCGGTTCGCACCTATTTCGGGTGGCAACACGAACGCGTCGCGTTCCTGTTCGGCCTGTCCGGGCAGCGCGCGTTGATGATCGGTGCCGGTGTCCTGGTGGGGATCTGGCCGGTTTCGGCATCGAACATGCGCATGGCGGTTGTGTGCTGGCCGATCGCGGCGGTCCTGTTCGCCGCAGCCTTCATCCGCATCAACGGACGCACCGCCGACGAGTGGGTCACGGCAGCGGTGTCGTTCCAAGCATTGCGGTTCCGAAACCAGCACAAGTTCCTGTCGGCGGCGTTCGCGCCGGACAACGCCGACCCGAGCCGTGGCAAGCCCCTCGACCTGCCTGGGATCCTCGCACCGGTATCAATCCTGGATGCCTACTTCCCCGGCGGAGCACCCCTCGCGCTGGCCAAACACCGCATCGACCGCACCTACACCGCCATCGCGCGGGTGACCTTCCCTGGCATCGGCCTCGTCGACAGCAGCCGCCGCGAACAGCGCGTCTCCGGTTGGGGCGGACTCCTCGCCGGCCTGTGCACCGAAGGATCCCCGATCGTACGAGTTCAGGCACTGCAGCGCCTGGTCCCAGAATCGGGTGCAGCCCTCCGGCGCTGGCACGGCGATCACCTCGCCGTCGACGCGCCAGAAGCCGCGGTTGCCGTCACTGAGAGCCTCCTCGCCACCGCCACGCTCGCCACCTCACAGCGGGAGGCATTCCTTGCGTTCACGATGGACGAGCGTCGGGCGGCTTCGACGATCAAGGCCGCCGGTGGTGGTTCGGTGGGTGCAGCGACGGTCATGACCCGGCACCTGCGTGCGCTAGCGGCGCAGATCGGTGGCGCCGACCTCCACATCCAGGCCTGGCTTGGACCGCGTGACTTGGCTGAGGTCATCCGGACCGCCTATGACCCCCATTCCGCTCGCCACCTCGCCGATCGCCGTGCGGGTGCCAACAACACTGACGGCGAGGGCCTGGCGGCTGGTGTGGCGGCGTCGGTGACCGGTCCGGCCGCCGCCGAGGCGACTCCCGGCCACTATCTCCACGACGGCGCGGTCAGCGCGACGTACTGGGTCGCCGAATGGCCGAGAAGCCAGACCCACGCCACCGTGCTGGCTCCCCTGTTGGGTGAGGGCTTGCACCGGCGCGCGTTCTCCATGCACTTCGAACCGCTCGGGCCACGTGAGGCCGAGAAGAGTGTGATGCGGGAACGCACGAAGCGGTCGGTGGCGGTGCGGATGCGGCAGCGGACCGGGCAGATCGTCCCTGAACACGAGCAAGCTGCCCTCGAGCGTGCTGCGGCTCAGGACGCCGAACGCGCTGCCGGGCACGGCCTGGTCCGCATGACCGGCTACGTCACCGTGACGGTCACCGACCCGGGCGAGCTCGACGACGCCTGCGCCGCCGTGGAAGCCGACGCCGCCGCCGCGCGCATCGAGGTCAGGCGCATGTGGTTCGCGCAGGACATCGGCTTCGCCATGTCGGCGCTTCCGCTGGGTTTCGGCCTGCCGAAGAAGCGGTGGTGACCGGCGATGGCCATGCTGTTCAGAACCAAGCCCAGCAACGAACTCCCGGTCGCCGCAGATATCGCCGAACTCCTAGGCGCCACCGCCCAGGTCTCGAAGCCTAAACGCGAGAAGAAGCAGCGCACGCCCCGTGAGATTGTGCCGCCTCGGCGCGGGCAGGCCAGGCCTTTCCATGGCAGAGCCCCGATCACACCGCAGGTCCCGGTTACGCGCGGTTCGACCGGGCAGGTCCAGGGCATCTACCCCTGGCTCTACGGCCAGGGCATTCCCGCAGCTGGTGTCTACATGGGAGTTGACTGTCTTTCCGGCGGCGCCTTCAGTTGCCACCCCATCGAATGGCTCCACAGGGGACTGATTTCCAATCCCAACCTGCTGATCACCGGGATCCCCGGGTCGGGCAAGTCGGCGACCATCAAAGCCCTTGCACTGCGCCTGATGGCCTACGGGGTCAAGACCTTCGTTCTCGGCGACTTGAAGAACGAGTACGCGTCTCTCGCCCGTGCCCTTGGGGTGGAGCCCGTCGAACTCGGCCCCGGCCTGTCGGCACGGTTGAATCCCCTCGACGCTGGACCTCTGGGTGCCAACCTTCCCGCCGGTGGAGATGAGCTCGCCGAACGCCTCGAAGAGATCCACCGCCGGCGGATCACCTTGCTGTCCAGCTTGATCGTGATGCGCCTTGGCCGCGAACTGTCCCCCACGGAGGAGGTTGCTCTGTCGGCGGCGATCAAGACCGCCTCCGGTGAGCTCACCGGCAACAGCGAGCTGTCAGACCCGACGATTCCGCAGGTGTGGGCACTTCTTCGGGACCCCTCTGAGGAGATGGCACACGATCTTCGTGCCGGGTCGATCGAGGTGCTGCGGGAGATGATCCGCCCAGCAGCCGACGCTCTCGGCATCATGGTCAACGGTTCTTTGTCTGGCTTGTTCGATGCGCCTACGACTGTGCGGCTGGACTTCGATGCCCCGATCCAGACGGTCGACATTTCCCGCATCGACTCCCGCGGTGACCACACCGTTCCCATGACACTGGCCTGCGTCTCAAGCTGGGGGCAGGCCGCCATCGACGAACCCGACGGTCCTGTGCGCCTCGTGGTGCGCGACGAGCTGTGGCGCGCGATGCAGCAGAAGGCCATGATCCGCAAAGTCGACGCCGACCTGCGCCTGTCCCGAGCCCAAGGCACCATCCAGGTCCTCGCCACACACCGCCTGTCCGACTTCGAAGCCGTCGGCGCCGCCGGCTCCGAAGAAGTCTCCATCGCCAAGAACCTGATCTCCTCGTGCGATGTGCGTATCTGCCTCGCCCAGGACACCGCACCTCTGGCAATGACGCGTGACGCGATCGGATTGACGGACACCGAGGCCGCCCACATCGCGAGCTGGACCAGCGAGCAGGTCGGCCGGGCCGTGTGGAAGGTCGGACGCGCCACGTCGGCTGTGGTCCAGAGCGTGCTCACACCGCTGGAGCGGACGTTGTACTACACCAACGAGAAAATGCGTTAGGGGCTTTGACCATGGCAAACACTGTCTCGACCCGCCGGGGGGTCATCGACTCTGGTCAGGACGCGCTCATCCTCGGCGGCCTCCTGCTGGTCGCCGCCGGCTCCCTCGGTACGTGGACGACCGGGCAACTCGCCGGATTCATGGTCTATGGGACCTGGCCGACGGCGTCGCTTGGCGACGGCCTGCACGCTGCACTCCACGTGCCTGCGCACCTCGATGACCCACGGCAGGCCTGGCCGCTCGCTGTCCGCGACGGTATCCCCGGACCGGTCCCGATCTATATCGCCGCGGTCGTCGTTCTCGCCGTCTTTGGCGTGGCTGGGTTCTTCGTCCTGCGGGCTTCGGGACGCGGTCGCCGGGTGCGTGGGTTCGCCACTCGTACTGAACTTGCCCGTGCGCTGTCCAAGGCCGCATGCCTGAAGAACGGTGCCCGCTTGCGGCCGTCGTTGCCAGCGAAGGCCGTCGAGGTCGACGATGTTGCCGTCAGACTCGGACGAGCCTTGCCGTCCAACATGGAGCTGTTCGCGCTCGTGGACCAGTCGGTGTGGTTGGAGGCGGCGCCTCGTATCGGCAAGTCCAGCCAGGTGATCATCCCGTGGTTGGGGCACTGGCGTGGTCCGGCGGTTGTCACCTCGGTCCGCCCTGACGTCATCGAGAACACCTATCAGGTCCGACAGGACCGTGGCCCGGTGGCGGTGATGGACCTCAACGGCGGTGCTTGGCCGCACCGGTTGTCGTGGTCGCCACTGTCGGGGTGTGAAGAGTTCGACAAGGCCCGCGACCGCGCCGGAGTTTTGGTGACCGTCGGGAAAGGGAATGACGACTCCAAAGGCGCCGGCTACTTCGGGATGACCGCCACCAACCTCCTCGCCGCGTGGATGCATGCCGCAGCTCTGCAGAACCTGACTATGGAGTCGGTCCTTGAGTGGGCCATGGACGACACCAACAGCGAGTCGGTGGCGATCCTCAAGACTCACCCGAGCGCCGCACTGGGTGTTGGCACCATGCTCGACAGGATCTACAGTTCTCCCGAAGAGCCCAGGTCCTCGGTATGGACGACCGTGTTGACCGGTGTCGCTCCGCTGCTATCGAAGGCTGCGCGGGAGGTGTTCTGCCCCGCCACCGGGCATGGTCTGAACATCGAGGAGTTCCTCCGGGACAACGGAACCCTCTATCTGTTGATCCCTGAGCACCGGGCCAAAGATCTCGCTCCGCTGATCTCGGCGTTCGTCGACGAAGTCACTCACGTCGCGAAACGCCTCGCCGACCGCAACCCAGGGGGCAGGTTGGACCCGGCTTTGGGCATGTTCCTCGACGAGATCGGCAACGTTGCGCCGCTCCCCAATCTGGCCTCCCTGATGTCGTACGCGGGCGGCTCAGGCATCTTCATCACTGCGGTGTTCCAGTCCTTCGCCCAAGCCCGACAACGGTGGGGCCGCGACGGTGCCGACATGCTGTGGGCCGCCTCCACCACCAAGATCGCCCTCGGCGGCTTGTCCGGCGACGAACTGGAGGCATTCTCGAAGCTCACCGGCAGCTACGACCAGACGATCACCACTACGCAGCATGGACGCGGTGGCACCAGCACATCGACCTCGCTGCGGGAGCGGCCGACCATGTCGGCCAAGGGGATCCGGACCCTATCTGCCGATCGCCGTGAAGCACTGGTCATTCACTCCACGACACCGGCGATCAAGACGATCATGCGCAGGCATTACGAGACCGCCGATGCCAAGACCTACGCGGCCTCGGTCGAGTACGTACATGGACTGACCACGGCCACGAAGGCATGGCCGATCAGTGACACACCGGTGGAGGTGGCGCCGTGATCCGGTACCGGTGGATCGACCCGAATCAACCGCCCAGGCGAGAACGCAAGGGCCCGGTCCCGATGCCACGCGCGAAGACCAGCAGGACCCCCGGACGTCCACTGCGCATGCCACGCCGGGATCACGCCGCGCGAGAAGCGAACCCTGAGAAGCCGACCGCCCCGGAAGCAGAGAGAGTACCCACCGCAGAAAGCGCGAAGGATGCTCAAGGGTTCGGATCCTTGATCGAATGGCATGACCTCGACCCCGAGCAGCGCCAGCGAGAGTGGCTTGACCTCGTCGACTGGGTCGAGTGGCTCCACGACCGCTACGAGCTCTCCATCGCCGGACGCCTCCCGGAGTGCTGGCCGCAGCACCCCGGCCTCATCGAGGAACTCCGGGCGCTGAAGGCCTGGCGAGACCAGATCTACCAGTCCGACAGTCCGTCCGGGCAGGCCGCCCGGTCCTGGCACAACGACCTGCGCGGTTTTGCCACGGCGATGACGAACTTCTACGCCCAAGGCTGCCGCGCCCGCCCCGAGCACCGCACCCCGGTCGCGACCGAACAAGCGACCAAGCAGGGATGGATCGACGCCGACCCCACCACCGGCATCCCCACCCGGCTTCTCGCACACGCATGGCGACCCCACCTCAGAGAAGGAGACGACGTGATCACCCATGAAGACATGCAGCAACACCTCGACGACGGCACCGCGGGCGTACTGAGCGTCGGCGTGGCCGAATACGTCCATCACCACGACGCATGGTGGGCCGCCACCGAGAACGGCTGGCTGAAGATCACCGACGAAGCCGTCACCCGCGAACTCGACACCGCCCAGACACGGCTCGCCGAACTCGTCGGCGCCGCCGAAGTCCACAAGCGCCTCTCCGGCCTCTAGACCGATAGGAGCGACCCACATGTCCTATGTGACCTTGCAGGCTGAGCAGGCACTCATCGGCGCCATGCTCGCCGACGAGCAGCCACCCGCCGTGGTCTATCAGCTGACGCCCGAATATTTCGACCATGCCGCCTACGGCGGCCTGTTCACCGAGCTCAAGACCCTGCGCGCCGACCACCCCGACCTGCGCGGCGATGACCTCCTCGCCGTGGCCGCTGTACGGTCCGCGTCACCGGGAATCGACGCCGAGCACCTGCAGCGCCTGCGCCGCCACTGCCCCAACTCCCGACACGTCGCCGCTTATGCCCAGCTGGTGCAGGCTAGCGGGTTCCGACGCATTGTCGCCTCCCACGCCACCCGCATCGCACAAGCCGCCGGCAGTGCCGAGCCCGGCGCCGCCCGCACCCACACCCAGCACCTTGCCGCTGCCTTGCAGCGCCACGCTGAAGTGTTCGCCACGGCACGAAGTCAGCCAGCGACGTGGCTGGCATCCGACCCTTCACCACGCCCAGTGCCCGCACCCGACAGCCGTGCCGGTCGAGAAGACGCTCTCCTCGCCGACGTGATGCGCCACCCCGAGCAGGCCGTCACCTTGGCGCGAACACTGCCTTCGGAGACTTTCACCAGCCAGCAGCGTCGCGAGGTATACGAGACGATCCTGTCCCTGGCCGTCGGCGGCGACAACGTCGATGCGGTCATCGTCGCCTGGGAACTCGACAACCAGCGCCGCCTCACCGCGATCCTCGACGGCTCAACGGTCGAACCCCGCGCCGGCGACCCCGATGCCGTCTACATCCAGCGCCTCAGCACCAGCGAACCCGAGCAGCGGGTCAGCGCCCTCGACATCGCAGCCGACCTCATCACAGAAGACCTCCACGCCACCCTGTCAGCGAACCTCCCCGCCATCACCTACCAACCAGGTTCCGCTCCCCAACAGACGCCGCAGCCGCAACTCGGCCCCATCACCGGAGGCCTTGACCCCACCATCCAGGACGTCGTCCCAGGACCCGTGAACGGCCAGTCCGGTCCGAGCCTGAAGCCGTAGAAGGGGAACCAACGATGAACGACACCACACCCCGCACCGGCACCGAAGAACCCGCTGTCGTCTCCGCCGCAGACATGAACACCGCGATCGCCGACGGTTCGGCCGAATACCTCTCCGACGTCATGACCGGATTTGCGCGCTACCGCGACCACTGGTGGGTCGAAGAGATCGAACGGTGGCTACTGGTCGACGACCCCGGCCTCGTAACGTTCCTCAACATTCACCGGCAGGCCGTGATCACTCGGATCGGCCTCATTAGAAGAACCTGACCACTTGCCATGGCCAGCAGTGGGAGGTGGCGCCGATGCTGTTCCTTCAGCTTGATTCAGACGTCGTCCGAGGACTACGGCCCGCGACTAACGATCTTGCAAAAACTTGCGCTAAGGCTTGAGGTCCGCCAGATGTTGGTGTCGCAGGCATAGTCCACAGTGGTGGTATGCCCACGATGCGTACAGCCACTTCGGTACCCGTGCTGCGGCGCCTTGCGCGAGAGCACTACAACGCCCCCGACGGGGTGCAGTTCTTCTACGACGCCATCAAGACAGGTCAGCAGCCGATCAGACCACCAGGGCCGGACGAGCGAGTCGCGAGGCTCCTGGCCGCTGCGGAAGCGAACCGGCTTGAGCAGGCGGAGCTGTGGTTCGTAGACGAGGACCTGTGCACGTTGCTCGCGTCGGCGTGGCCGACAATGCCGCCTTTCGCGCCGATGGCGTCTGACCTGCCCTCGCCCTACGGGTTCGTGGTCTTCGCCGAACCGATCCACGAGGTTCCCGAGCCGGAAGGGATCGACTTCGCGGCCCTCGGCTTCGACCCGGAGATCGCCAAGGCGCACCAGGCCCTAGCGGACATTCCGGCGAGGATCGTGGCCGCCTCCTGGGGGCCGATGCCACCATCCTTCGAGCGGCCCGACTGGAGAGCAGAAGGCCTGGAGCGGGTGTGGTTTTCCTTCTACTCTGAAACCCACGTGCACACTGACCTAGGCACGCAGTTGGCCAGAGGCATCGACCAGTTGCGCGCCATGCGGGCATCGAGGCCACCGGTGATGATCGACAACGAAGGCATCATCGCGTTGCGTCCCCCGGGAGCCCCGGTGGAGAAGTATCAGCTCGGTGGCGACAACGACCCCACGCGTGACACGCTGGTGTGGGCGCGCATGGTTCTGGGCGCCTTCCAGCTAGCGCGGCAAGCCAACCTCGCCGATGAGTCCGTCGAACGTACGCCACGGCCCGAACGCCGCCGCGCGATCAAAGACGGCATCCCCGAACGCGACGTGCGGATCATCAAGCTCCGCTCAGCGCTGGCAGCTGACCGTGACGATGAGGCTGGCTCGGACTCGGGCCGGGAGTACCGGCACCGGTGGGTGGTGCGCGGGCATTGGCGCAACCATTGGTACCCGAGCCTCGGCGACCACCGCCCGAAGTGGATCGCCCCCTACCTCAAAGGCCCCGATGGTGCGCCGCTACTCGGTGGGGAGAAGGTGCACGTCGCTTCTGTGCCGCCGCAGCCTCGCCAAGGACAGACCGATGCCGAGGCACCAGCCGTCGAGAGCTGATCATGATTGGTCTGCCGATCCGGCGGCCAAGAGCAACGTTTATCGGCCCCACCTCTGAGTAAGGGTTGAAGAAGATCAGTAGAGGATCCTCGCATCCGATGCGACTGACGTCACCTGGGTTGGGATGCCCCACACGTTGAGCAGAAGATCCGCGAGACCGTGCAATCCTTTCCACAAGGACGCCAGTCTCGGCAACGGTGGCATTCCTCGCGGCCGCGTTCCTGCGACGCCGAAGTCCAATACGTGTTGCACTTCCAGGCCCCGTCGCTGTCGTGAAGGGCTCGCGACCTGTCGTTCCAGACGAAATGGAACGCTCCTTGGACGGTGTAACCGCCGCCGTCGATGCGCACAGTGCCCGTATGTAGAACGCGGGACTGGTAGTCGGCTGTCATTTGTACCAGGTTGGCGAGCTCCGCACGCCACGCCGTCAAGGCATGCTCCACGTCCTCCTCGTCGACCATCCACTGTCGTCCAACTTTGACAGCCGGGATGCGGTGGCCGCCGAGCGACACTGCGCCGTATTGGCGCGCCGAGTTGCGGTACCAGTCGTAGGCGTTGCTGTGGGCGCGAGGTTCACGTCGGTAGCGGTCCACGGCCTCGGACAGGGGGATGCGCATATGGCCGACAGTACTCAGTCTGAGACTGATGAGCCCGTCACGTGAGATTCCGCCATTGATGAACTGTCAACCGTGTCGGCGATCGAGCAGCACTGCCTGCAGTCCGATTATCGAGGCAGAGCCCACGATCTCACCGGCTTCAATGCGCTCGGGAATCTCAGCCAACGGGATCCACGCGATCTCCTCAGCCTCGTTGACATCCGTCCGTGCACCGGTGAATGTCGCACCGTGGGAAACGAACAAGTGCTGGGCCGAATCGGCGCTGGCGACCCACGGCTGAAACGAGATCAACGGCTTCAATGCCGCTGGGCGCCATCCCGTCTCCTCTTCGGCTTCCCGCGCCGCGCATACCGCCGGGTCCTCCTGCGGGTCGCAGTACCCACCGGGGAGCTCCCATACCCATCGATCGATGACCCAACGATGCCGGTGCATAAGTAGTACACGGTCCTCTGGATCGATCAGCAACGCCATCGCCGACGCCGGAGCACGCAGGACGTACTGCTCAAACTCGACCCCGTCCGGCAAACGCACGTGCGCGATGCTCCACTTCGCCCGACGGGAGCCATCGATCTCATGCTCACCGAGAATGGTCCACTGGGTGGGGCGATCTCGCGTCATGGTGTCAGCCTACGGGCCGACGCTGAATGGCACGGGCGGTGAACTGCGAGGGTACGGGCTTCTCCGTGGCCAAGGGCAACACTCCAGTCAACCTCGGTGTCGGCGTGCTCCACCTCGTCGGTCACGCAGTTCAGTTTTGTTCAACAGGGCCGACAGTAGCAAACTGGGCGAGCTGTGCTTGCGCTTCCTCGAGGGTGGCGACCATGACGAAAGTCGAGGCACACCCGTGTTGCTTGACCCCGATGATGTAGCACTCGACGTCGGGCGGCTTGTGTAGCTCACCTCCAGTAGGTGGAGGAAGGCTCTTGGGAACGCGGGCGTAGCCTGCCTGGTTCGCCGGCAGTTGGTTTGACCGTGCTCCGGACTCTTGATGTTGCTGGCGTGTCTGGGTTTGATGGCTGGGACGTCGTGCAGTGATGGATTCTGGCCACAGCAAGCTGCGGATCTCCGCAGCGACCTCAGGAGGGATTGGTCCGGCGCGGTCGACGACTTGACGGGCGTGCTCCTCCATCTTGCGTTTCGACTCGGCTCTTGCTGCTTCCTGCGCAGCGTCTCGTGCCTTGCGTTTGCCTTGCTCGCGACAGTCTGTCGAGCAAAAGGTGCGGCGGCGTGGCGGAACCTGAGCACCACAGTTCTCGCAGAGGCGAGAGGGCGAAGTCCCTGCTGAGCGGTCTAGCGTACGCATTCGGAACGCTAACCCGTCTCCGTCCAAGATCTCGACTACGACCACCCGTTCGTGGAGCTTGGCTGGTCCCGGGCGTCGTTGTGACGAGCCGGTAGTCGCAACAGGGCCGCGAGCCGCGTTGGTTTGGAGCGGGAGGCGGGGCGCTCATACGCTCATGATGCGATCGGGCTGCCCGAAGGGCCGCCCGACACCAGTCCGAATCGGGCCCCGCAAGGGCCCCGCACCAAACCACCAGGCAGTGACTCGATGTCGTCAGGCAGACAGCGCACCGAGCCGAGTTTCGATGGCTGCCTACGGCACGGCAGGGCCTGACGTCGGCCCGGCTGGGAAGATGCGGAAACCGATGCTGGCGGACTCTTTCCGGGTCAACGCTCGGATCCGCTCAACGAGTGCCAGCCCTGCCGAGCGTTCAATGTCGGGAGTGTCGGCGTCGCCGCTGAGGCTGATCACGCCAGCCGCGGCTCCCTCGCGCAGCATGCGGTGGACTGTGGTCAGCACCCCTGATGTGGTGGGCAACTGAATCAGAATCGTTGACAGGATCTCGGCGTACAGCTCGAGTTCGGCGATGTTGCCTGGATCGGCCCCGGGCGGCTCCGTGACTGTCATACCGCGACAGTAGTTGGAGCGTGAGACCTAGCCGACCGCATACGTCACATCCGCTGAAGCCGACGACCAGTTCCACACGCAACCGTGGTCGCCGCTGACATCCGCCAGAGACCGTCCACGAGACGGCGTCCTCGAGATGGGCTATCGGTTGGCGGCCAGGACTCGGTCGGATTCGGCGCGCAGGTCTCGCCATGCTTCGGCGGCGTCGGCGAGCTGGTCTTGGTGGGTTGTCTCGAAGGCAGCGAGGTCGGCGGCGCCGTCGGCCAGGACGTGTTCGTGCAGAGGCCGCCGGCACTTGGCATCGGCGAGTGCGCCTTTGTTTTCGCGGCCCTCGGTGGCCTGCCGGAAGCCCGGCCACAGTTCGGGGCCGTCGTAGCCGTCGTGCTTGGTGTGGGCGTCGAAGCCCTGGTCGGCCAGGCAGTCCACCCACTGGTTTTGGAGCGCTTGGGCGGTGGGGGTGGCGGCGACTTTGACCAGGAGCGCGGTGAACTCCATGCCGACGCCCTGGAGGACGTCTGGTGGGTAGCTTTCGAACATCGGGCCGGTCCCTGCGGACATGCAGGTCTCGTTCATGTCATCGATCCAGCGCTGCTCGTCCTCTCCGGAGAGGTTTTCCATCCCCGTGGGGTGGAACTCGCCATCGGCGATGAAACCTTCGCTGGCGGCGAGTGCGGCCATCTCGGCGATCCCGAAGTCGTCGGTGATGTCGGCCCATGCGGTGATGTCGCCGGGCGGGCCGGGCCGGGTGAGGCGTCCGCCGACTACGTAGGGGGCGATCTGGTAGTCCCAGCCGCGTTCGCGCATGCACTCGGCGGTGGCGTTCCACATCAGGTAGTTGGCGACGGCGTTGCCGCGCAGCGAGTCGCGCGGGGTGCCCTCGATGAGGGTCCGCAGGCGCGTGTAGACCTCCCGACCAGCCTGGATCTGGTCGGCCGACGGGCCGTCGGCTTTGGCGCCGCTCGTGCAGCCGGTCAGTGCCGCGGTAGCGGCGAAAACGGTGATGACGGCGAGTAGGCGTGTGGCTTTCACCGGCGATTCTCCTTGCTGGCGTGCTCGTTGCGGTGGGGCGGAAGGCTCCTGGACGTTCCGGCCTGGTGGCGACCGGCAATTAGGTCCAGGGAGTGCCCGGGACTGCTATTGGTGGTCGCGACGGCACCTTTACAACCGAGAGGATCTCGGTTTGGTGACGCGTGGCACTGGTGGATCCGGTTCGCCGACCGTGTGCGCCGTCGTCCAGTTACGACCCAACTGGGGCCCCGATCGACGAGTGGTCCCGCGTGTGGCACGCGTCTGTTGACCACGGTCGTCACCGCGCTGCGAACCTTGCAGGAACACAGACCACGAGCTTCGCTGGCTTGTTGGTGTCCGATATGGACCTGTCGCTGGCCGTCGATGTGAGCTGGGCGAGGATGTGTCAGTGCTCGGCGGTACAACCGTGCGGGAGTACCCACCCCTTGTAGACAAAGGAGTTGCCCGTGGCTTCCATCGATGACGTGTCTGCTGCCATCGAAACCCTCAAGGGCGCAATCGACGGAGCGATCAGCCAGGTCGGGGCGGCTGCCGGACAGGCCGATGAGCTGTACAGCCAGCTCCAGGGAGCCGGGGCCGAAGGGCTGGCCAACATCATCAACAACAGCAAGGACGGGTTGGAGAAGATCCGGGGCATCCTGGAGCAGGCCAAGAACGAGTCCGACACGGTGAAGTCGACCGTCGAGTCGGCTCGGGGTTGACAGCCCGGAGACAGTGCGCCGGCCAACAGTGGCACCAGCCTTGCACCGGCGACCACGAAACCTCCTCCGCTCAAGGACTTTCGCCCTCGGTACACGCATCCCGATGCTGTCAAGGCGATTGAACAGGAGGAGTACCCGAAAAACGCAGCGGGCAACACCTCGGCCCGCGCGTTCTTGTACACCTCCGACGGCACGAGGGTCAACGAGGAGGCGTACAAGCCGTACCAAAAGGGCAAGCAACCCCACCGCCCAGAACTGAAGCCGGCATGGAACAACCCCGACGTCACCACGTCGTGGCATGTCGAAGGCGCGCTGGCGAAAGCCATTCGAGATAACGGGATCAACGGTGGAGCCGTCTACCTGAATATTCCTACGTGCGGCGCGCCTCGACCCGGCATGGAGCAGGCGCACCCCATGGGCTGCTCGGAGAACTTCCGTCACATAATCCCTAAAGACACCGTCGTGTATGTGCATGTGATCCCCAAGCGCGGCGTGCCAGGCCGCTGGAAGATCGTGGGTACTGGAGAGGGCATCAAGTGAGCGAAGACGAGTACCACCGCCCCGTGGAGGCCAGTGCCGACGTGCTGACCGATCTGTGGGCCAAGGAGGAAGAACTGGACTCCTATGGGCTCGGCCGGTACGCGATGAGCATCGGGCTCACGCCGCCGCCGGAACCCGAAGGGTTCTCAGCCTGGGCGATCATCGTTGCCTACCCCGAACGTGACTACAGCAATCCGGTTCTCTACTGGTGGGGTCCAGAGAACAATCCGGATGACGCCGATCTTCCAGAACCTGCCGACGATAGCGACCCGAGCTCGCAAGCCGGCTGGTCAGACCCTGGCGACCAGGCTCGTTCGTGATCCGCATCGTGGCCGGGCCGTCTCATGCACCGAGGTCAGAAGGAGATTGAGGTGGACGTTGAGCTGGCCTGTTGGGCCGTGTCGACCGACCGTGAGATCCAGCGCAGTCTCTTGGCGGAGTGGGATGGGAGGCTCCGGCCGCTGCGGGATCAGGTGCATGCCTTGGGGCTGTGCCCTGATCCGGAGAAGGGCCAGGAGGACAAGGTGATGGTCTACGGCCCGCTCTTGGGCGGCGGTCGGATCGTCATGTGGCTGCCTGGCCCTGGGCCGGTGGTCTACGACCGTCCGTTGGAGGCCGCGCCCGAGGTCATCGCTGATCTGATGGTGAAGGTCGATGAGATGGACACGGTCGATTTCACGAAGTACGCGCTGGGCCTTGATCTGACGCCGCCGCCGGACCCGCCCGGCTACACGGGGTGGAGCCTGTGTCTGGGTGGGGATCAGTGGGGTGAGGTGGACGAACAGGGCGAACCGGTGGACATGCTTCTGTGGGTCGGGCCGCATCCCGACCAGGGTGAGGAGGACGACCTGCAGGTCACGACCGACTCGGCCGTCAACAAGGAGCTGATGGCAGGGCTCAGCCGGGCTGCTTCTCCCGATGCGTATACGCAGGAACTGCGCCAGACAGGCTACGCGCCACCGGACGTGTCGGGCATCCGCTGGTCGTGTGCGATCGAACGTGACTGGTGGAACGAGAATCACTGGTTGGTGTGGCGACCGATCTCTGAAACCTGGCCCCCCTTCGACTGACGTTGCAGACGGGAGAGGGCATCAAGTGAGCAAAGACTTCGGTCTGAGCAAGAACGAGTTCGACGCAGCCACGATCGTCTGGGACTACCACCAGCTCCATCACCTGGCGACGATCACCGAGGTCGGGATCGTGCTGGGATGCCACGACATTGGTGTCGCCGACACCGCCGCGGAGCTGTATCGCGCAGAGCGATCGCTTTGCGATGGCGGCGGTGGGGCCGGGATGATCGTGCGGATCTTGGGTCGGTGTCGGTCGGAGATCAACACTGACCTGCAACGATGGGGTGAGATGGGTCAGTACGAGGGGGAGAAACGACGTGGAGCCTGGGCGCTCGATAGCGGTGGTGCGCACTATGGACGGACGGCGCGCGGGACTGGCGGTCGTTGTCGACGAGCGGTCAATCACCTGCGCTCATGTCGTCAACACTGCTCTGGGACGGTCCAGAAAGGATGCCACTGAGCCCGATGGGCAGGTGGCGCTGCGGTTTCCGTTCGTTGAGGGTGCCGAGGTTGAGGCCGAGGTCAGTGTGTGGGGGCCGGGGCGGGACTGGGCCGCGGCGAGCGACTTCGCTGTTCTGTCTCCATTGTCGCCGTTGCCTGAGGGGCTTGCTCCGGCGAGCTTCATGGCGATCAAGTCTGGGGCCACCGTCCGGATCTGCGGGCCGAGCGCTGATCACGGTGCATCGCTGGACTTCGTCTCAGGCACCATCGCCGGTCAGCGACGTCTCGGGATCTGGCAGTTGCACCAGCGGAAGGGTCCATTTCGAGCCGAGCCCGGCTACAGCGGAGGCCCCGTCGTCCTGCACGGCACCAACGAGGTCGTAGGTCTCACCAGGGCAACGCGCGGCGGTGACAGCACCGAGCCCGCTGATGTCGAGGTCCTCGACCTCGCCGGTCCGTTGGAAGCGATGGACATTGCCCTCACCCCATTTCGGCAGCGAGAACAGCCGAAACCACCAGATGAGGTCCTGAGGCAACCGGCACGGCGGTCGCGGATGTGGGCTGTCCTCGGGCTTGTGGTCTTGTTGCTCGCCGCGACCGGAGGTCTGGGTTGGCAATTGCTGTCGGCGAACGGGAGCGACGACGCTTCGGGAAACGTGCCCGGTCCGTCTGGAAGCGACCCGGCTAGCACCAGCCTTGGCGAGCCGTCGTCGTCGAAGTCATCGAAACCGGTTGCCCCGCCGACCACCACGTCTACCAAGAAGGAAGCGCCGAAGGACGAACCTCCACCTGAACCCGAGCCTGTCCCCAGCCAGTGGGTGCTGTGGGCCAGCTCGCAAAGCGGCATGTGCATCGGTGTCGAGAACGGCACCCAAGACGACGAAGCCTCCGTCGTGCAGTCAGGTATCGAGACCCAAACCCACTGTTCGTGGGAACACGAGAAATGGGCGTTCGTCTCCGGCTATGGCTCCGACGGCAGCTGGCACAAGATCGTGAACCGCAACAGCGGCAAATGCCTCGACACTTACCAGGGCGGCACGAACCTCGCCGCTGAGATCGTCCAGAACACCTGCACCGACTCCGGCGGCAGCCAGCTCTGGCACGTCACTTACGACTCGACTAACAACGGCTGGATGTACTACCGATATATCGAGAACCAGAAATCTGGCTACTGCGTGGACAACCGCAGCGACAACACCGACGAGCTAGCGCTGTGGCAGGCGATCTGCCACGAAAGCGCCCTGGCCCAACTCTTCCGACTGCGAGGCGCCTGACTTCCCATGTCTGTCGCGCGGGCTTGCCACGGATGGATCGCCTCTCGGGTTACGGGAGTTTCCCTTGGTTGCTGGCCGGCTCGGTGATGCGCTTCCCCGGCTTGCCGGAGGGTGATGCGGGTGTTGGGGTGGGTATCAGCGGACGTGTCAGCCTGACACGTCCGCTGACATCTAATGGTCTGGTGTACTTAGGGCATATGAGTACCTCCACGCATGCACCGTTCTCAGAGCAGCGTGCTCGTGCGCTGGCCCTGGAGGCTGCGGCCCAGGTCGGTGGGTACGAGATGGTCATGGAGCTGATTCGCATGGGTGAGCATGCGATGTTTCGGCTGCCGGGTGGTGTGGTGGCTCGGGTTGCGCGGGGGCCGGGCTGGGCGGAGACAGCCGCGCGTGAGATCCGGGTTGCTCGTTTGCTCGAACGTCATGGTGTGCCTTGTGGGAGACCTGCGGCGCCTGGCGAGCCGGTGACGATCGATGGGCATCCTGTCACGTTCTGGGAAGAGCTCGATACTTCGCGACGGGCGACCTTCGCTGAGATTGGCGAGGTTCTCCGGGACTTGCACGCGGTGCCGGTCGCTGATCTAGACCTTCCGGTCTTGGATGCGTTTCACCGCGTCGGTGACCGCATCGCTGGGGCTCCGATCTCGGAAGGTGATCGGGCTGACCTGCAGGGAGTGTTGGAGGAGTTGGAAGGCGCGTGGGCGGCGTTGACGGCTGTCAGTCCTATGCGGTTGATCCACGGGGACCCGCACTCGGGCAACGTTGCGCACTCCGCGGGGCACGCAGTGCTGATCGATCTGGAGACGGTCTGCCTTGGGCCGGCTGAATGGGACCTGGCGCTGCCCGGCACCTATTTCGCCTCCCTGGGGTGGCTGGGAAAGGCCGACTATGAAGGCTTCGTTCGCGCCTACGGTGGCCGGGACGTGACCGTGTCGCCGCACTTTCAAGTCCTTCGCCGCATCCGTGAGTTGCGGATGACGTCCTGGCTGATTCAGCATGCCGGGGAGTCGGAGGAGCTGGCGGCGCAGGCTCGCCACAGGGTCGCGTGCCTTGTGGATGACCGCGTTCCGCGCGTGTGGTCCCGCCGGTGATCAGCGGTCGGCGAGCAGCTGGCTGATCTCGCTGAACTGGCGTCGCGCGTGTGGGGTGTCGCGTTGCTGGTGTAGATGCTGTCCGAGGAGTCGGAGGTCGTCATCGGCTCGGGTGGACGACACGCGTCGGGTGGTTGCGATGGCCTTGTCGATGAGGTCGCTGGCATCGGGGCTGTTCCACTTCACTGACAGGATCGCGAGCTTGGTGGCGGAGAAGGCCAGCGAGCGGGCGTTGCTCGGCAGGTGAAGTGCTGTTGCTCGCGTGAACCGAGCGACAGCGTTCTCGATCTGCTGTCCCTGCAATGCCAGTGGAAACAGGGCATGGGCGGTGTCACCAGCCAACTGGGCTTCGTCGTAATACCACAGCCACGGCGGATCGTTCCCGCTTCGGCCGCGGGTGAAGGCCTCTTCAGCGAGCTGGATCGCCAGGAGAGCTTGGCGTTCGCGGCCGAGCAAGCCGTGGACGCGGGCTTCCACGGCATGGAGTGCGGCTTGCGCGAGGCTGGACTCTGGTAGCCGGTGGGCTTGGAGTTCGCCCAGGAGCTCGGCCGATGTCGTCCTGTCGCTGAGATGGACGGATTGGCGGATGAGGCCGCACAGGATGTTGAGGTGGGTGAGCTCGTCATCGGCTTCGGCGGCGACTGCTCGCGCGGTGCTGAACGCACGTCGGGCGCCGTCATGGTCGCCGGCGTCGGCAGATGCGAATCCGCACAACCGTCCCAGTCTTCCGGTCACCTGCATCCACGCAAGGCGGCCTGCCGGTGTCATGGACGCCGTGTTGAGGCATGCGATGGCGAAGTTGAAGTGCGTCAACGCGAGAGCCCGCGCGGTCGCTCTGCCACCGGCGGCATGGTCGAGTTGCTCGAACTGATCGACGAGGCCCCCGAGTTGCGCGGCGTCGGCGAGATCCAACCGGCGGGGGACCGGGATCTCAAGCGCGGAGAGGAACGGCGACTCAGATGCCGGGCGTACCTCCTCGGCAGGGGTGGCCGGCTCCGACGAGGGAGTGGTGTTCTCGGTGCTGAGGAACTGCTGCAGCTGGTCTGCGCTGAGGTTCAGGTATCGCGCCAAGCCAGGCTGAACCCACGGCTGAGGGGTACTGGTACCTGCTTCCCACCGGCGCACTGTGGCCACATGGACCTTGAGGGCTTCAGCGAGGTCTTCTTGGGTAAGGCCCATGGCGGCTCGGCGGTCGGCGAGGCCACGGCGTCGAGCCATTGAACCCCCTCAACTGCTGTTGTGTGACTGAGGTTACAGCAGGTCATCAATGGGGCTGCGCGGTTGGTGCGCGGTTTTTGCGAGGTCTGTTGCTCTCGTGATGAAGCGCGCTGGGCTGGTTGTATCCCTGGTGAGGCAAAGCCTCACCAGGCAGCTCCGGGGCAAGCAGACTGCGTGCCGAGAACTGTGCCTGGAGATAAGGCCGAACAGTCCAACAACTACATCGTGGATTTGCTGCGCACATCGTGCTCTATCGGCCGACAGGGTCGAAGTCGCCAGCGCGGAGCTGGTGCGTGAAACCTGTCCAGGTCGCGGTGTCGCTGGTGATGATCGGGTAATCGGTGCCGGTGCAGTCCTTGGAGTCGCGGATCGCGACGATCGCCTTGCTCGCGAGAGTCTGGACGCAGTTGCCGTTGCCGCTACCGCTGGAACGGGTGGAGGACCGCCAGCGGGCGGCCGCGTGGAGGCAGCCGACTTCGACGCAGTTGCCGCCGCTGTTGCTGTGGCTGGAGCGTCGCCAGGTGATGATCGTGTGGGTGTCCATGTCGCCTCCCGATCGTGTCCCTGTGAGAGAAGCACTCGTCTGTGGGATGGGCTGTCGTCGAGACGACACGGCGAGGGGCGAACCGCTTCACGGCTCGCCCCTGTCGAACTGATGGCGCGTACTACGCGGTGGTCTTCAGCTCGTTGACGAAACCAGCCCAGCTGGTGGTGTCGACGGCCAAGACCGGGTAGCCGGCGTCCGAGCAGTGCTTGGAGTCGCGGATGGCGACGGTGGCGTCGAGGCATGCGACCTCGATGCACTGGCCGTTTCCGCCGCTGCTGCTTCGGGTGCTCTTGCGCCAGGACGCGACCCCCCGCAGGTCGGGGAGTGCGGGAGTTGCGTGGATGGTCATGTTGCTGCGTCCTTTGCTAGTTGCGCAATCAGTGCCTCGGTCTTCGAGGCTGACAGTGCGTCTGCCCAGATCGCGTTGTAGGAACTTGTGAAGGAGTCTATGTCCGGGCCCTCGACGTAGATCGCTCCCGCAGGTGACTCGACGGCGACAACGTTCGGGAACGGCACCGGGAGCTCGAACATCGTGAAACCGCCGCCAACGGTCGCGGCGGTGTGGCTCCACGCGCGAAGCGGGATGACCCGGATCTCGAGGTTGGACCGCTGCATTGCGGTGAGCAGGTACTCGAGTTGCTCCTTCATGACACCAGGCTTGCCGACCTCCTGGTGGAGTGCGCCTTCATGGACCAGGAAGCGGACGTGCGGCGAGTGCGGCTTGGATAGTTGCTCGCGCCTGAGCAGCCGGGCCTCGGTCAGCCGACGCACCTGGAACTCATCGCTGCTCTGTGGTCCGCGACCGATCAGCGCCGAAGCGTACTCGGGAACCTGGAGAAGGCCTGGCACGGCGTTGATCTCAAGGATGTGCATCGCGTCAGCGCGACTCTCCATCCAGATGTAATCGGCGAAGTTCGAACCGAGCAGGCTGGCGTAGCCGTCCCACCAGCCACGCTGGGCGACTTCCTCGGAGAGTTGGAGGAGTTCGTTGCGTTCCTTGAGATCGCTGACGCCGTAGAGATCCATGAGTCGCAGGATTGTGTCGCCGGTCAGTGGGAACTCACCGTTCTCCAACTTGCTGACAGTGCCTTGAGTCTTGCCGATGTAGTCGGCGACCTCCGCACCCTTCAACCCGCGGTCCTCGCGGAGCGCCTTGAACCGGGCGGCGAGCCATCCGGCACGCATGGTCGTCGCTGGCTTCGCAGGTGCCATGGCCATCCCTCCTCAGGTGATGAGCAAAGCTCACCAGACCAAGAAATTCTTGTCAACTTCAAAATTCTTGGCAGAGAATCTTGTCCGCTTGTTGTGACTTATGCCATGCTACGACTAGTTCGTCAACTACAACCTGTCAGGAGGGGTTGACGTGACGGTGGGAAACCAGACCCGGCACGGAGGGGGTTGCCGTGGCAATGACCGTGAACCTGGCGGACCCGGAATTCGCCCGCTACCTCTCCCGATACGGAGGAGACAAGGCCAGGGCGATTCAGGGACTGACCGAGGACCGCTTCTGGGCGAGGTTCATCCGAGCCCACGAACCGAACCGCGGATGGCGGTCCTGGGCACGCAACGTCCTCGCCGCCGACCCGACCTGGGCCAACGGCCGGCACCGGAGGTGCACCTGTGATGAGTACCAGCATTGAACCCGTGACGCCCAAAGCCCAGGCTGAGGCCAGGTACTTCGCGCACCGGCGCGCCGCCAACGGAACCTGCGAAGCCTGCCGCGGCGCCTGGCCCTGCCAGGCGATGTACGACGCCGCGGAAACCCTTACCCACGTTGGGCATCCCGAACTATTCGTGCTCGTCCCGATCGTCGACACGAACACCTAGGACCTGCCGCGTACACCGGCTCATGGGCATGAGCCGGTCAACCGCACCGCCCAGGACCTCCGCCGGGTGGGTGGCGTACGCGGCTCCCAGCGGGAGACGGACCGGAGGCCTTCGCGTAGGTCGGGGCGGTTCGTCTCCCGCGCAAAACTCCCCGCCACTGCACCGCGCTGACCCCGCGGTGGGCGGGTCCCGTGAAAGGGGACTCCGGGGACCGCTGTTGCCGACTCTCACATCAGGCAGCGGTCCCCGGGGATCGACACCAGCGACCCCTGAAGGAGGGATCACATGTCGACCGAGACGTTACCGCCGCGCCTTGAGAAATGGACGACGGACGACCTCGCCAATCACAGCCGCACCTACCGCACCATCCGCGACCTGTGGTGGAAGAAGCGGTGCCGCTGGTGCGACCACGTCGCGCCGTGCCCGACGGTTCGCTACGCGCTGGCGGTGAGGTCAGGATGTGCCCCGCTGCCGCCACCGGCCGCCGACGATCGCCGGGACTGGGCAAGCGCACTCGAGGAGTACCAGCAGCCGCGACGATCGGCGGCGAGGTCGACACCACGACCGCACCGGCGGCGGTAGCCGAACTCAACCACGGCACACACCTGCAAGGTCGCTGCGCGTCCGGAGCCGCGGAGGGGAGCGTGTCCGTACCTCTCGGCCTGCCTGCTGTGCACGACGCTGATCCTTAACTGTCCACAATGGAGCATCTCGATGAATGCCGCACCCTTTCGACCGCACCTGCCACACCCCGGCGCCATGACCCAATCCAGTGCGCATTACGACGCGGTCAGCCGAGAACAACGTCCCCTGTGGCCAGGTGGTTCTGTCGTGGGCGTCGAGCACGGAAGCGACGAGATGCCGCTGCTCGTGCACGGGGAACTGCTCTGCCGACGCCATGGACAAACCCACTGCCACCGCCTCATGCTGCCCCCGATGCTGCCAATCCACTCCAGCGGCTTCGGCTGGCGGTACCAGTGCAGTGCACCCCGGTGCGACCACACCCGACCGGCGCCGGTGACCGATCACACCGTCTGGCGGCTCGTGGTGGAGACCGGACTCGCCGACGACGCGCCCGGCCTTACGATCGCCGACAAACGTCGAGCCCTCGCCGACGTCATCTCTTTCTGGGTGGGTGCGGCATGATGCCGGCCACCGCCATCGTCCGGGTTCCCGCCCGGGTCGTCTTGACCGTGGGCCACATTCCACCCCTGGCGACCGTTCGGGGTGACGCCTATATTCCGATCTTCGACGGACACGCCTTCTGCGGGCGGCACCCGCGAGCAGAACAGCCGCTCATGAACCTTGACCGTCCCAGCCGGACTCGACCGAGATACCTCTGCCTCGACTGCGGCTACACCATCGACGCCGCCGTCGCCGATCGCCGCGCCTGGCGGTCACTTCGCGTCGCCGGGTTCGTTCCGGGGTTCTTCAGCACCGACCCACATGCACGCCGTTCGTGGCTGCGCGTCAACGCCGCAACGGCCCGGATCACGCTATGACCACACCGCTTGAGATAGGCCATGAACCGCCCCGCCGGTTCCTGTTGATGCGCCGCCACGACGCGACCGGGCTGTCGGGAACCGGCACCGTCGCCGACGGCCTGGCCTGGTCCGACGGGCCCGCGGTGATGCGCTGGAAGGGTGAAGGGACCGGCGTCCGGCAGAACACCGTGTGGAACTCGACAGAGGAGATCTTGCGAATCCACGGGCACGGTGGCCTCACCGACATCTGCTGGATCGACCCTTCGTCGTTCGAAAGGGCGGAAGGCGCCGATGAATAGCCCGGCACCATCAACGCGCGACCGGAGCCTGCGGGCCGACACTGCGACGACCCACTCCTCCACACCCAGCCACGCCCAAGGTCCTACGGAGACGCCGACGTCTGGACAGCGGCCCATGCCACTGACCCCCACAGCATCGGCATGCCACTACTTCGGCGCCGAGATACGCCGCCTGCGCACCCGACTGGGCTGGTCGACCTACGAACTCGGCCGCCGCATCCACCAAAGCCCCGACCTCGTCCGCAAAGTAGAAGTCGCCATCAGGGTCCCCAGTTATGAGTTCGTGAAGAACTGCGATCACGTTCTTGCTGCCGACGGGCTGCTGACGAGCATGTGGGCGCTGCTGCAACGCGAACGCCGCATCCGCCTCCTCGGCACCGAAGTGTCCGGCCGCTTGAATCCGGCCGCCGACGACCGCGCAGTACTCGACTGGCTCTTGACACACCCACAACCGCGGCCCTCGTCCCGCCTTCTCGCCGCGGGCGGCGACGCCGCCGACCGCCTTCGCCGGCTTCGGCACATCGATCACCTCCACGGCGCCGGCCGCAACCACACGGACGTCACCGATCTCATGGAACGAGACCTTCCCGGACTCTCGACGACTGCACCTGAGATCGCCATCGGGTACCTCGAACTCGCCGGATACCAAGCGGTGGACCTCGGCCATGACGAACAAGCCCAACGCCACTACCTGGACGCCCTCCGCCTAGCCGCCATCAGCGACGACCGCCTCTACGGCGCCTACATCGTCGGAGTCAGCCTCGCCCACCTCGCCTTGCACTACGGCGACCCGCGCCACGCAGCCAGGCTCACCGAAGCCGCGCTACGTGGACTCGACACCGCAGAATCGAGTCCCGCCGTCCGTGCCGCCTGCCGAGCCGTCCTCGCCCGCGCCCATGCACGACTTGGCGACGAACGCGCCTGCACCGCAGCGCTGAGGCATGCCGAAACCGATCTCGAACGCAGCAACCCCGCCCTCGAACCGCCTTGGATCGCCTACTACGGGCCGGCCGACCTCGCCGACGAGATCGCCGGCGCCCTCCTCGACCTCGGACGACACGAACACGCCCACCAACAAGCGGCCACAGCCATCGCCCTACTCGACCCGATTCGTGTCCGCCGTCTCGCAATCGAGCACGCGCTGGCCGCCACCGCGCTCGCACGTTCGGCAAAGATCGACGAAGCCTGCCATGCCGCACGCCAGGCCATCGAGCACGCCACGCGAACCACCTCGTTCCTTGTCATGCACCGCATGACGATGCTGCTCGCCGAGTTCCAGCCCCACAGCCGGATGTCAGTTGTCGGTGAACTCAGAGAGCTCGCCAGCGCGAGTCTGGGACGCATGGCGTTTTCCACCTGAACACCCAGGCTCGGACCGAGCACAGACATTCCGACTGTCTGCATTGGACAAACACGGCCTTGCTCGTCATTGCGCTCGGTGATGACAGCGGTGCCGCGTCCTTCCTTTCCGGTGCTGGGATGGGCTCTGGGTAAACCGGAATGAAACGGCTTGCGTAGACAGCGAGTGTCGAGTGGGTGCCGCCGCCGTGGCTGCGAATGCGGACCCCGGGCTTGTCCGCATGAACACCCTGTTCGCCGATCCCGTACCGGGTCAGCCTGGACCTGCGCCTGTCAGCGACTAGGGAGGTCTCGGGTGGAAACCATCTTGCCAGCAAACTCGTGTGGCCAAACGACCCCAATGGGCCACAAGGCTCTACAAGGGACTGGCTCCGGTGAGTTGTCGAGCAGGCCCACGCCATCCGACGATTCGGACGCCTCAGTCGAACCGATCGGAACGCGTGTCGGTCCCACCTGGATCGATGTGGCCTTGGCGAGCCTGCGACACACACGGGCCAATCTCAAGGCGGTCAGGCGCAGCATCAAGATCACCGCACCATCGGTGATCAAAGTCCAGACCTGTGCCCACGACCTCGGCTCTGTCGACACGATGCTCGGTGCCGATCGGGCAGCTGAATCCATAGCCGACGCTGACGCCCACGTGCAGGCCGCTTTCGAGGCATGCGCGGAGGCCATTGCGGTGTTCTGCGCCATCGAGAAGGGCGACCCGATCCCGGGCATCCCAGGAGCACTCGGCGACCCCTCGGAATCGGTTCACCCGTCAGTTGTCTTTGCCACCAGTGAGGACAGCTGATGGCTCCTTGGGCGGCAGTTTCCGCTGGCCTGATGCTGTGTCTCGCCTGTGTCTGCGTGGCTTGGGTACTCAGCCACAGGAGACAGCAACAACAGTTGGATGTGGTCAGTGCCGTTGCCGACAGAGACTTCGCCGATATCACCGAAACCCTGGAGGGAACGCAGCGCGACCTGGAAGCCGCCCAGGCGATCAACCGCGTGTACGTCGAGGAGACCCGCCATCTCGCCGATGCGCGCCTCGGCGCGGTTCTTGAACTTGCGCGCGACACCCCGGGGGTGACTCTCCCGGGCCTGGCTCACCCTGATCTTGCCGGTGGCGTCCTCGCCGGCGTGCACGGTGAACTTCTCGACAAGGTGGCCGCTGGCATCAGGGCGATTCGCGAAGACATGTCGGGTACCACGCTCACCACGATCCGGCATGCGTTGGCGGAACCGCAGTCGCGGTTGGTGCGGTTGCTTCATCAGATCGATGCCGAACTGGCGGTTCATAAGGACCGCCCGGAAGCGGTGGCGTCATTGATGCGCATCGATCCGCACGCTTCGGCTTCTCTGCATGGCCTGCAGCGGTTGCGGATCTTGTGTGGTGAGACGCCTGGTGTTCAGCGCTCCACGAGCCAGATCCTCGACATGGTGGAGGCGGCGCGGGGGCGGATTCAGGCGCACGACTAGATCAACTATGTGCACGATCCAAAGACCGGTGGCGCGTGGGTGACGGGCCGGGTGGTGGAGCCAGTGGTGTTGGCGCTGGCGGAGTTGTTCGCCAATGCCGCCTCGCATTCGACCCGTCCGGCGGATGTGACGGTTCATGACGGTGCGGCGGGGTACGCGATCGTCGTCGACGACCGCGGTATCGGCATGAACAACGAGCAGCGCGAGCGCGCCAAGGCGGTCTTGTCGAACGCAGAACCTGTCGATGTGACGCGGTCAGAGGACGCGCTGCGGCTGGGGTTTCCGGTCATTGCGCTGTTGGCCGCGCGCTACGGCTTCACCGTCGAGGTTGCCGGACGTTCGATCTTCGGCGGCAACCGGATGGCGCTGTTCATCCCCATGCACCACATCGCCTCCGGCCCTGACTCCGACGGGTATGAGCCCACGGCGGTCCGGCTGGCCAATCCGCCGATGACACGGTCCGGCGACACAGCACCTCTTCTCGCCCCGGCGGCGCCGGTCTCGGTTCCGGTGCAGCGGACCGAGTCGGGTCTGCCGGTCCGTGACCGCACGGCACCGGCTCCACAACGGACGAGCCCGGTCCATCTGGACCCGGCGCTGCTGGACGCCGACGCATTCGGCCAGGGCCTGGCGGGCATCGCCGACGCCCTCAACACCACCGATGACGGAGACCCCCAATGACCACCCCGATGGCTCTCGATACCGAGCTCACCCGGCAGCTCGACCGGATCACGCGAGAGAAAGGGTGTCGGCACGCGTTGCTGTTCACGATCGACGGCCTGGTAAAAGCGTGCTCGACAGGCCTGGAGCGTGATGTCGCCGATCCGGTCGCGGCCGGATTGTCGGGTATGCATGCGCTGTCGCGGACTCTCGATGGTTTCTGCGACGCCAGTGAACTGGTGTGGACGGGCAGCATCGTGCAGTTCGTCGGCTACACGATTCTGCTGGTGACCGCCGGGGAGAAAACGTGCCTGGGGGTGAGTGTCGCGGCGGATCTGCGCAGTGACGAGACGATGGTCATCGCGGCGACGGCGGTGAAGGTCGTGCGGGCGATGGAGCCGCATCTGGCCGTGACCGAGCGGGGCACGTGATGCCGGCACGGCTGCGCACCGGCCTGGTGCGCTCCCACACCCCCACCGGCGGCCGAGCCGACCCGGCCCGCTCATCCCTGAATGAGTCGACACTGCTCTACCCCGACCTCACGGTCGAACGGGCGGGCCTGCCAGGGAAGACCCAGCAGGTCATGGAGTTCCTGGCCCCCGGGGCCCTGGCCGTCGCTGAAGTCGCGGCCTACCTGCGCCTGCCGCTGGCAGTGGTGAAGGTCCTCGCCGCCGATCTCATCACCAGCGGCCACATCGTCTCGCGCACCCCCGTCCCCGCCGAACAGCAGCACGACTGCGACCTGCTGGAGAGGATCTTGCATGGGCTCGAGCAGCTCTGACGTCATCGCACGGGTGGCGAGCACGACGGCGACCAGCGTCAAACTCGTCATCGGCGGCCGGTTCGGCGTCGGTAAGACCACGTTCATCGGCGCGGTCTCGGAGATCACTCCACTGTCGACCGACGCCGTGATGACCGATTACAGCCGCGGCGTCGACGACCTTGATGCCGACTCGGTCAAGACGACTACGACTGTTGCGCTCGACTTCGGGCGCTTGACACTCCCGTCCGACATCGTCCTCTACCTGTTCGGGGCGCCGGGACAGCCGCGGTTCCTGCCGCTGGTCGACGACCTCATGATCGGCGCCCTCGGCGGTGTCGTCCTCGCCGACACGCGTCACATCGAAGGCGCCTTCGACGTCATCACCCGCTTCGAAAACGCCGGTCTCCCTTTCGTGGTCGCCGTCAACGCCTTCGCGACCGCACCCGTCTACGACGACAGCGAACTGCGTGACGCCTTCGCCCTGGCACCACAGACACCGATCGTGTCCTGCGACGCCCGCGACCGCGCCTCGGTCAAGACGGTCTTGACGACCCTCGTCCGCGACATCATCGCCCGCACCATCCCGGAGCCCACCACATGACCACCACCTCATTGCCGCGCTTGTTCGGGGAGCCGTTCACCACCACCCCCGACACCGTCTACCAGGTGCTGCGCCAGGCCGGGCCGGTGGCGTGGGCCGAGATCGACGCCGGTGTGCACGCCATGGTCGTCACCAGCCACGCCGCCGCGAGTGAACTGCTGAACAACACCACCGCGTTCACCCGCGACACCAGCGCCTGGCGTGATCTCGCCGAGGGCCGTGTTCCACCCGACAGCACCGTCATGGGGATCCTCGCGCCCCGCGACGGGATCCTGCACACCGACGGCGACCGCCACAGCCACTTCGCGACTCCGATCATCGACTGCATGGCCCGCGTGCCACACCACCGCCTCGACGCGGTCACCGCGGCCGTCACCAGCCGTCTCCTCGACGCGTTCACACCCAAGGGTCACGCCGACCTCGTCACCGAATACGCCCTGCAGATCCCGCTGCTCGTCTTCGCCGACCTCCTCGGCTGCCAACCCGACACCAGCCGCCGCATGGCCGACGCCTGCCAACTCATCGTCTCCGGCGGCCCCCAAGCCGCCCACGGTGCGGCGCTGTTCACGAGCGAACTCGCACACCTCGTCGCTCAGAAACAGACCGAACCCGGCGACGACATCGCCACCTGGATGCTCCGCCACCCCAACAGGCTCACCCCGGCCGAGGTCGTCGACAACCTCTACTCACTCGTCGGGGCAAGCAACGTCCCCACCGCCAGCTGGATCACCCAAGCCCTCCAACTGCTGCTATCCGACGACACCTACGCCGGCGACCTCATCAGCGGATCGGTCGCCATCGACCGCGCCATGCAGAAAGTCCTCTGGGACACCGCCCCCGTCGCGAACTTCACCTTCCACGTCGCCCGCCACAACACCCGGCTCCACAGCGTCGACATCCCTGCCGGCGCCCTCGTCCTCATTTCCCACCATGCCTGCAACACCGACCCCGCCCTGGCCGGCGTCGGCTACGACTCCCGCGCACACCTCGCCTTCGGCGGCGGCGAACACCGATGCCCCGTCCCCGCCCACGCCGCGGTCATCACCCACGCCGCCATCACCGCCCTCCTCGACCGCATCCCCGACGCCCACCTCACCGGTCCCGAGCCACCACGCGCACCGGGCCTGTTCCACCAATGCCCCCGCCACCTCAACATCACCTTCACCCGCGAACCCACACCCACCCGAGGAGACACGCCGTGACCACCACCCCTGCCCCGCCGTTGCTGGACTCCACCGGCACCGGCCTGCACGCCCAAGTCGCCGCCCTCCGCAACACCAGCGCCACGAAGGTGACGCTCCCCGACGGCGTCACCGCATGGGCCATCACTGACGGACTTATCGCGAAGAAATTGCTCATCGACAAGCGCATAACCCGCAACCCGACCCACTGGACCCGAGGGCGCCCCACCCCCGAACCCGGCTGGCTCATGCCCTGGACGTCACCGTCGATGTTCAACGCCCACGGCGGCGACCACAGCCGACTCCGACGCATCCTCAGCAAGACCTTCACCAAACGCCGCATCGAGTCCCTGCGCCCCGCCATCGAAGCCATCGTCCACACACGACTCGACGCGCTCGCTGCGGCAACCGCTGCGGCCGGGAAGTTCGTCGACCTGCGGAGCGTCTTCTCCTACCCCATCCCCATCACCGTCATCTGCGACCTCCTCGGCGTCCCCGCCGACCAACGGCCCACCATGGCCCACGTCATGGAAGCCGCTGTCAACACCTCACTGCCACCCGACCAGGCCGCCGCCAATAGCCACACCATGGCCCAGGCCATGGCCGCACTCGCCGTGTTCAAACGCGCCTACCCCGGCGACGACCTCACCAGCGACCTCATCGCCATCCACGACACCGACGACGATCGCCTTTCCGAAGAAGAGCTCCTCGCCACCCTGCTGCTCCTCGTCGGCGCTGGCTCAGAGACCACCGTGTCCCTCATCAACCACGCCGCCGTCAACGTGATGACCAACCCGGCGGTGCGTCAAGCCGTTGCCACCGACCCCGAAGCGTGGGGCGACGTCATCGAAGAAACGCTGCGCCTCAACGGACCCGTCATGTTTCTGCCCCTCCGATACACAACCGACGACATCAGCTTCCCCGGCGGGATCACCATCCCCGCCGGTGAAGCGCTCCTCATAGCCTTCGCCGCCCACGGCCGCGACCCCCTGATCCACCGCGAACCCGACGCCTTCCACCTCGACCGCGACGACAAGAACCACCTGGCCTTCGGCCACGGCATCCACCACTGCCTCGGCGCACCCCTCGCCCGCCTCGAAGCACACATCGCACTCACCGGACTCCTCAATCGCTTCCCCGACATCGCTCTTGCCGTCGAATCGGGGCAGCTTCAGCCGCTGCCGTCATTCATCAGCACCGACTACACCAACATTCCCGTCACTACAGGCCAAGGAACAGCATGAAAACCTCCGGCCCCAGCCCTGTTGTCCTGCCCGAGGTCTTGCGATACGCGACCTTCACCACCGACCCGAACGCCGGCAACCCCGCCGGAGTCGTCCTCGACGCGCACGGCCTAACAACCGAGACCATGCAGGACATAGCCCGCGACGTCGGCTACTCAGAAACCGCCTTCGCCGTCCGCGACATCCTCGGCATCCGCGTCCGGTACTTCAGCCCCCTCACCGAAGTCGACTTCTGCGGCCACGCCACCATCGCCTTGGCCTGCGCATACGCCGCTCGGCATGGCACCGGAACCGTCACGTTCGCCACCAACGCCGGCGCCATCCCCGTCACCACGAAAACCTGGGACGGGCACGTCACCGCAACCCTCACCAGCGCACCACCCCGCGTTGCCGCGCTCACCCCCGCCACGCTCACCGAGCTCCTGATCGCCCTGCGGTGGCGCCCCGACGACCTCGACAATCACCTACCGGCGAAGGTCGCGTGGGCAGGCAATTGGCACCCGATTCTCGCCGCCGCTACGCCTGAACGACTCGCCAACCTTGACTACGACTCCGACGTCCTCACTGCGACCATGCGCGCCTACGGCTGGACCACCATCCAACTTGTCCATCGCACCGCCCCAGACGAATACACCGCCCGAAACCCCTTCCCCATCGGCGGCGTCTTCGAAGACCCCGCCACCGGATCAGCCGCAGCCGCCCTCGGCGGCTACCTCCGCGAACAAGACCTTGTCCGAGCTCCGGCGACGATCACTGTCCACCAAGGTCACTACATCAACCAGCCAAGCACCATCCACGTCCATATCCCACCCACAGGCGGCATCCACGTCACCGGCGCCGCGGTTGACATTCCGAAGAACACCAGCGAAACAGGAGCCGAGTGGGCGGCAAGTTGACACCACAGTTCCGGCCACCGTCACACCCCCGCACTGCCAGGCAGCGAGAGTTCCAACCTGCGAAGGGACAGAGTCGTAGTAGCTCCCTCCTACAGTCGACATCACAGGCGGACCTGCCGACCTGCGACACCCGTCTGCGTCCGTCGACGTGTTCCGGTACCGGGGTACAGGAGAAGGAGTCTGGGTGAGTACGACGCGGTAGTCGTTGCCGACAAGGCGACCCTGCCTTAGCAGTTCCATGCTGGCGACAGACCTGACACGCGTCCCCTGGGGCGCCGAACGGCGGGGCTCATGGGCGAAGTCTTGGCTGTGGTTGTGTCGGTGTGGGTAGTTCGAGCGCGGGGTCGTAGCCGGTGGCCGGCGCTGATGGCGCTGGCGGAGACGGCCTGACCGGTGCAGGGAAGACCTGCGGCGACCGTGTTTGGGAGTCTGGGATTGGCGCGGTTCGTGGCTTCTGGCGAGGCTGGATCGGATATGGGATGGCCGTTCGTGGTGCTGGCGCGTGTTGGGCGAGGTGCCCTTGCTCGGTGAGCGCGGCGAGTAGTTGGGGGCCGTACGCGGGATCGGTGACGGCTTCAGTCGTAGGAGCTGCTTGGATCCATGCCGCCCCGAACCTGTCCTGTACAGCTGCGGCGATCTGGTTCTGTTCGGCGCCCGGGAGTGAACGATAGATGGTGGCGGTTAGGTGGTGGCGGATGCGGTCGTTGGTGTTGGCGCCGAGACCGGTGGGTGGGTTCGGGCCGCCTTGAGGGGGCACGGTGGCGGTGGTGAGTGCGTGGGCGTGGATCAGGGCGGTGGTGGCGTGGAGGTAGGCGCCGTGTCCGGTGCGGCCTTGTTCGGGGTAGGCGCCGAGTGGGTGGGCGGGGTCGTTGCTGGTGATCTGGAACTGGTCGCGGTAGGCAGCGATGACGCCGACGCATTCTTGCCAGGTGCGTCTTGCGACGGGGTCGGTGGGGGCTTGTCCGAGGGCGCTTGCCCAGGCGGGGTGGGTGGCGAGGACAGTGTCGGTGAGGTGGCTGATCCGGTCGTTGATCGCGGTGGCGCTGTCGGTGAGGTGTGCGCGCCAGTGCTCGTGCAGGGCGCTGTTGGGTGTGGCCGGGATCCAGGCGGGCAGGTCGGTGTGGCTGGGGTGGGTGGCGTGAGCGGCGATGTGGTCGCGTAGCTCGGTCAGGTCGCGGGTGGTTCGGACTCGGTAGGCGACGTCGGTGGGGTTGCCGCCGTGCTCGGTGTGGGCTTTGAGCATCCAGGCGATCTGGCGCCAGGTTTCGGTCGGGTCGCTGGTGATGCCGGTGCTGTGGAGATGGGCTTGCCGGTGGACACCTGTGGCGAGGTCG
Source organism: Phytomonospora endophytica (assembly GCF_014202425.1). GTDB lineage: Bacteria > Actinomycetota > Actinomycetes > Mycobacteriales > Micromonosporaceae > Phytomonospora > Phytomonospora endophytica. Next base: position 140,951 of record NZ_JACHGT010000013.1, read on the forward strand.
AGTGCGGGGTCGAATGCGCGGTCAGGTCGGTGGTTGGCGGTGGCGCGGCGTAGTGCTTCGACGGGGTCGATGCCGGTTTTCTCGGCCGCGGAAAGGGCTTTGGCGAGGGCGGGCCAGTAGCGGCTTGTACGGACGTCTTCGGCGTGCTCGGGGTCCAGCGCGATCGTGGTGTGGTGCTGGTGTCGGAGTGCGTTGGGGATCCGGACTGGAGTGTTGGGGTCATGCCGGTGCAGTGCGCGGGTGGTTCTCGCCAGGGAGGTCAGATCGTGCGTGCCGCGGTAGGCCTCCACGAGTCGCGTGGTCTCGGAGCGGGACGTAAGGGTGGCGGCCAGATGTGGCCATGCGCGATGCCGGACGACTTGTTCGACGGAGAGTCCGAGGTGAGCGGCGACGGTCTCGGCAATTGTGTCCAGTCGCTGCTTGGGCACGCTGGCGTACTGAGCACGGTTCGCTGGATCGCCCGCGGTGAGTGCGATCGGTGGGGTCAAGGCGGCGTCCGGGGCGAGCGCCAGGCGTGTGTGCGCGCCGCGGATGAGGCGGGCGTAGCGGGCGGCGTCGGCTGCTGTCGGCTGGGACAAGGGAGCTGGTGGGATGAGGTCGCGGACGAGTGCGTTCGCGCGACCGGCGAGGAGTGCCGCCGGGTGGTCGTGTCCGCGGAGAGGGCCGGAGCGGGCCGCTTCGGCGAGGAGCTGCTGGGGTTGCCAGCCGACCGCGCCGCCACGGTTGAGGGCATTGACGAGTGCGCCGAACGCCTCGTCACCGGTGACTGCGGTGGCGACCTCGGGACCGAGAACCGTACCGGCGATAGTCCGGTAGGTCTCGGTCGTGGCTTCGGTCAGGGCGTGGATGTACTGCGGTACCAGCGTGGCGAGGGAGACGGCGTCGTCTTGAGTGGCGCGGATGGTCTCGGTGGCGGATTGTTCGTTGCCGGCCCGGGAGACGACGGCATCGAGGATCTCGCGGGGTGTGCGAGCGTGCGGGTCGCGGCGCGAGGCATCGAGTGCGTTGACGTGGTCGGGGCGGTGGTGGGTGACGGTGTAGAACCACACGCCATCGCGGCCCCTTGTGGCGGCGACGTACAGGTTTTCCCGCCGCATCTGCGGTGTGATCAACGCGTGGACGGTATCGACGGTGGTGCCTTGGGCGCGCATGACGGTCGCTGCGTAGGCGAGTTCGACGGATGCGTCAACGTAGGCGGCCGGGAGGGTGATGCATCCTTGGTGGCCGAGGTGTTCGACGACCAGGCCACCGGTGTCGGTGACGTGCAGGATGCGCCACAGGTCGCCATTGCGGACGAAGTCCTTGCCTCCATTGAGAGACAGGCGCCGGTCGTTGTCGCGGGTGACGATCCAGTCGCCCATCCCGGCCTCGTTCCCGTCGCGAAGGGCAGGCCCACCGGGTTGAACCAGGCCCGCTGCGACCCGGTCGGCCCGAGCCCTTGCCGACAGTGCCGTGACGTCCTGGGCGGCTGCGGCGAGCATGATCGTGGTCTTTCCGGCACGCATATCGGAGTGCCAGGCGGTGTAGACGGCGTCGATCATCGCGTCATGTTCCCCGCCGGTGATGCGGCCGTGGCTCTGGTGATAGTCGAGGCCAGCGGTGTCGCCGATGCGGAGTTTCAGGGACGCCTCTGCCTCACCTGGGTCGGTGAAGCGATGCAAAGTGGTCAGCTCGACCGCCCCGGCCTCATTGCAGATCAAGGCGAGAGCGCCGCCGGATTCAACGGCGCCGAGCTGCCGATGATCCCCGAGAAGCCGGACGGTCGCCCCATGCGTGTGGGCGATGGCGCAGATCCGGTCGAGGTTCAAGGTCCCGGCCATGCCGGCCTCGTCTACAAGGATCACGTCGCCCGACCGCACCCTGTACACGGCCTTGTCCTCCGGCACCGGTTCACCGGCGGCCAGCTGTGCAGCATGGGTGCCGCGGCAGTGTTCGTGGAGGAACTTGTGTACCGAGTCGGCCGGGGTATCGAGTTCCTTTCCGAGCGCGGCGGCCGCAGTGGTCGAGGTCGCCAGGGGAATGACTCGCCGTCCGGCGCGCTGGACGAGTTGCGTGTAGGCGCGCATGGCGGTGGTCTTCCCAGCCCCTGCCGGGCCCAGTCCGGCGACCAGGAACCGCCCATCGGTCGCGAAGACTTCCACGAGGTGCCGTTGTCCAGCGTCCATCTCCGTACCGGCCTCGGCTTCGATCCCGTCGAGAGCACCGGTTGTCCACTCCGCTGTGAGGGCCTTCGTGGTCGGAGTCTTCGCTGCGGCAACGAGACGTTCTTCGGCGTCGAGAATCAAGCGTGAGGTGTAGCGGCCAGCCCCGTGCTCGGCGAACACCGACTCGCCGTCAGCGCGCCGCAAGCCTTCGGGTTCCATGGCCAGAGTGGGGGCCGCCAGGCTGATCGAATGCGCCGGACTCGCCGCGGCCCGGACGATCTGGGCGGCCAGGGCACGATGTGCCCGCGGGGTGAGAGCGAGTCCAGGCTGGGTGCGCAGGACACGTTCGGTGTGGGCGTGGAGGTTCGCCTCCGTCCAGGTAGAGCGGTACTCGGCGACCTCGGCCACCACCCGCGCGGCGACCTGATCTACGTCCACCGCCACAGCTTCGGCCGCACCGTGTCTGACGGTGGTGGGGATCGCAGCAGCGATGTGGTCAAGGACCTCGGGCCCGAAAGCGGTGACAGCCTGGTCCCGCCACTGGGCTTGCATCTCGCGCAGCGAACGCGGCTGCTTCTTTGCTTCGCGGGTCTCGAGATTGGCTCGCCGGGCCAGGGCGTGGCGAACGTTCGCCGGGGCGGTGTGCCCGTGCTGGGTCCGGTACTCCTGCAGGAGTTCGGCCAGTCGCTCGGTGAGCTGCTCGCGCCGGGAGGAGAACAACCAGATCGCTTCGGTCGGGACGCCGGCGACCTCCATGACCGGGGACCGCAGCCCCAAAGTGTCGCCGCGTTGCTCGAACACTGCGCCAAGACGCCTGGTCATCTGCTGCTGGAACGACGTCGAATAGTGCTCACTCGCGGCGACCGTGATGCGGTAGAGAGCTCGTGCGTCCAGCGTCCGCCACCGCTCGCCCTTGACCTCATCTTGGCCGTCGTTGACGCGGACCTTGTTCGCCACGACAATGTGGGTGTGCAGGTTCGGGTCGCCGTTGCGGTTGTCGAAATGGTCGAACGACGCGGCGATCAGACCGCAGCTGTCAACCTGGGCGATACCGGCCTTCCCCGTGCGAGTGAACGCAGCATGCTCTTCGACCAGCGCCAGCGAGGACGCCACGGCTGCGGCATGCGCCTCGCCGATCGCCTTGCGGACGGCCGCATCCGGGTGCAGGCCCCACAGGATCGACGCCGACTTCACCGGCGTGAACACCAGGTCGTAACCGGCGACCCCGGCGCGCGACGTACCAGCTTCCTGACGGCGAACCCAGGCTTCGTCCGCGGCCGTAGGTGCCCGACCGGTCTGCTCGGCGATCTGTTCCAGGCGCATAGCGACACGCTGCTCGTAGTTCTCTGGCGACTTGTACACCGCGAATGTCGCACCCAGCGTTGCAGCCTTGCGGGCATCTTCCAAGACCTTCGCGCGATGCGCCTTCGACAGTCCCGCATGCAGATGCTCGGCGAGGTACGCGCGGATCATCGCATCGGCATTCGGATGCATGCCCGACCCGAACAACGCCTTCATCTGCGCCTCGGTCACGGTCCCGTCGACCCCCAGCAGGTGCACCGCCGACCCCAACCACATTCCCGGCGGGTTCCCTCGTGCGGTGTAGTAGTCGGCGGCGTCCTGGCCCCGCAAGCGCGGCACGTCGCCGCCGGCGACGTGCCGCGTCAGGTAGGTGTACCCGTCCCCGGCGGTGAGCTTGTGCATTGTCATCACCACGACAAATCTCACCACCCTTCGGGTTCCTTAAACCTTCCGACCACGAGGCCACTCGATACGTTTCAAATGGTCTTGGAGAGAGGGTCGGGGAGCTAATGTATAGCCTCAGCCACGGTGGTGCAAGACGTGTCTCGCCCAAAACAGAGATGATCTTGAAGTATGTATCTGGGCTGGTAGTAGTGCTAGTTTGATTTATCTCGTTCCTTCTGGTGATGATGCGGTTCGGCGAATTACGGGCGATGATGAATCGCGGGATGCACTGGTTGTCGGGCAGATTTTTTGTCGTTACCGTGGCCGCCATGAAGCAACCGAAGAAAGCAATCCGACTGACTGCGCTGAAGCGCGCCCACTCCATCCGCGCTGAACGCCTGGCCCGCGCCATCGAACGCGAACAGGCCATCGAGACCGCCCTCGCGGGCGTCTTCGAACACCATGACCGTGCTGAGGCCGCCCTCGCCGCCGCCCGCCAACGAGCCGATCAGATCCTCGCTGACGGGAACACGCAAGCCGAGCAGCATCGCGAAGCCGCACGTGACTCGATACGCGCACTCCACGCGCTCGGCGAGACCCGCGCGGCGATCGCGGACCTGACCCGGCTTCCAGTGCACATCGTCCGCAACGCCCTCGCCGACAACGTCCAGGCGCCGCCTACCCAGCTCAACACCCCACATTGCGCATAGCGGTGCCCCAGCGGCGAAGGCCGGAACCCCGACGGGGTTCCGGCCTTCGCCGTATGCGGCGTCAGCGCCAGGAGAACTGTTCCGGTGCCGCCCAGTAGGTCACCCGTCCGGTTCGTGGTCGCGACGTGGTGGTACCGGTGACGGTGACGGGGGCACCGACTGGAACAGGGTGTGTGAGGGCGCCAGTGAGGTAGACGGTCGTCACGCGGATGTAGTCCTCGCGGCGCTCGCCGCGCCGCAGGTGGGTCACTTGCGGGGTGATCGCGATACGCAGCTGGGTGACAGTGCGGCCTTGCTGGTCGCGTCCGGGGATGGGGTGGGTGGCGAGGGTGCCGCGAATCGTGTGGGCCATGACTGCGCTCCTTGAGAGGCGGGAGGTTCGCGGCGGCCGGGTGATGGTGGTGCTCTGGTCGGTTCGGGCCGCCGGGTTGACGCAGCCGTCGAGGACCGCCGATCAAGGCCAAGGGGCCGTCAAGGAAGCGGCGGGGAAGATCTTGGCGAGCGCAGCGAGACATCAGATGTTCCCTCGCAGGCGACCTTGCGGCACCGGCCACGGCGGTCAAGGCTGGGCTGAGTCGAACCGCGACCGAATCGCACGGGCACACCGACGGGCCGCATGCGAACGCACCAAGAGTCGGGAGTAAGGCTGACCGTGCACAACCGGTTCTCGACGAACACGTTCCCGTCGTCGCGATGCTGCTGCACCAGCCGGGGCGTTGGCTGGCGTGCGTGGTGCTGGTGATGATCCCAGGGGTCTGGGAGTGCTGCGGCGCGACCGACCTTGAGTGCCGCGCCGCCCCTGAAAGCACGCCAGCTTGATGGAGCCATGGGACGGAGTGGCCCACCTGGCGTTCACCGACGACGCCTAGACCGGCGCCATCGGCGACCGTTATGGCCTGCGCTCGAAGCCCCAGTGCCACGACGAGCTGGGTGCTGGTTCCTGTAGTCGTCGAGCCTGCGGATCTGATGTTGTGGTCTGAACTGCGTTTCCTTCCGCGAAGTCTGCGGGGGCCAACGTTGTCCCTCAGTCTCCAGCGGGCCACACCTCGGGGTCGGCGCGAGAGGTGAGGGGAGTCCCCATGTTCCTTGTGGCCAGGTTCGTTGTCCGGCCGGTCATTTCAGTCTGGCTGGTGTTCGTGGTGTTGTACTCGCGAGAGCCGCGTCGGCGGCGAGACGCCAAGCAGATCCTGTCGTGGTGGTCGTCGAACGCTTCAAGCGTTGCGATGGACAGCGGAGCTGGTGAGGCCGAGCAGTGAGCATGCAGGCGTGCCGGTGCACACGCCGAGGTGGCCTTTCGAGAACGCGCGGACGACGACGTGGGCGATCAACGCGTGTCCATCGGCGAGGGCATCGTGCACCAGAGGACACAGGACGCAGCGATGCCCGCCTGGCAGTCGTTGCACGGGTCCCGGCGTGCGAGTGCACACAGTGTGTCGTGCCCGAGGAGGGAGCCGCAGCAGTCCGCGGCCGAGCAGCTTGGTGCGGTCGAGCTGAAGCTGAGGGGCCCGACCAGTCCGGGGTCGGCTGGTTCGGTGTGCTCCAGCACGTAGGTTCCGTCGGCGATGAGAGTGCGCATGACGATATCGGACAGGTAGCCGGCCGGGATGCGGAACGGATGCTCAGGAGTGCTGTAGGGCGGCGGAACGGCGTGGAGGACGTCCCCGGCGGTGTGGATCCATGCCTGGATCGACGCGTGCACTTCGGTGTCGGGTGCCCGGAGGGTCCGCTCGAGGTCGCGCCACCACGCCGATGACACCGAGAGGTTGTAGACGCAGGCGAGTCCGAACGGGTCGAGGGGTTCGTCGCGGCTGGCTTCGGTGAGCTGTCGCATCGTCTTGGTGAGGGCCCGGTCGTAGCGGGTGGCGATGACAGAGACGACGTGGTCAACGGTGGTCATGTGGGGCTCCGTTCCTGAGGGGAGAGGGCCGTTGGGGCCGGGGTCGTGGTGCTGTTGAGCGCGCGTCTGGTGGGCCATGCCGGTGGGCCGATGTGCTTGTCCCAGATGTGGATGGCTCCGCAGTCGGCGCATTCGAGGGGTTCGAAGCGGGTGACCGGGTCACCGGTTGTGGTAGCGATGGTGCGGATGGCGCGGTCGGCTCCGGTGAAGTACCGGAACCTGCGCAGGTAGCGGCAGGGTGGCTGAGGCATAGAGAGACTCCCGGATGTCGAGCCGGGCCCGCGCCATGTGCGGACCCGGCGGCCTGGGTTCACGCTGCTGGCGAGGCAGCCGCCGTTTCGGTGGACAAACCGGTGAGCGGTGGAACGGTCGTGGGATTGATGCCGACGGTGAGGAGTTGGTGGACGGCGCCTGCGAGGTCGTGGTCGGGGTCGTCTGTGCGGGCGTGTTCGCAGGCGATGTTCGCGAAGGCGCCGTTGCCGGTGCGCCATGCGGCATAGGCGAGCAGGCTCGCCGGGGCGGCGATGTATCCGGGTGTGGCCAGCCGGGTCACCCAGGTCAGCACTTCGAGGCACGCGCCAGGTGGGTTGGTGTCGATGGCGGTGAGGACGTCGGCGACGAGGTCGGGGTCGCGGCGCAACGCGGCCAGGATCAACGCGGTCTGCTCGGTGTCGGGGAGCGACTGGGCGTGGATGTAGTGGCGCAGGAGCAGGAGCGCTTCCTGGCAGGTGTCGCCGCAAGGCCGGACGGCGGAGATCATGGCCGCGATCTCACCGGAGTTGATGTGATCAACGGGGTCGAGCATTCCGGCGAGATGCTGGCGGTCCGGGAGGGCTTGGTGGCCGGCGGCGACGAACTGGGTAGCGACGGTGCTTTCGGCGGCCGGGGTGGGTTCGCCATCGATGGGGCAGCAGTCACCGCCGGGGCACAGGTAGGACCAGTAGCGGCCGTGGGTGACTCTCAAGGCTTCTTTGACTGCGATGTTCTGTTCACGGCAGGCGTCACGGAATACCTCGACGGTTGTGGTGACTGCCGTTGCGGGGCCGTACCCGACGAGCAGGATCGCGGTGACGCCGTCGCGGGCTTGGCGAGCCAGCAGTTGCGTCAGGGCGGACGGTGGGGGCGGTGAGGTGAGGTCGATGCGGCCGGTGGCGCTGACCTGGCCTTCGTTGATGCAAATGAAGACAAGGCTGTCGGTGGGGTGGTAACCGAGCAGGTAGGGGATTGCGGTCAGGATGTCGTCGGCGGTGGACAGACGGATCGTCGTGGCTGTCGTGTTCATGTCTGAGCTCCTGAAGTGGAAGGTGAATACGGGGCAGCCCGGGGACCGTCGGGGCAGTCAGACCCCGGGCCACCCCGGGAATGGCTAGACCAGTGCGGTCCAGGTGTCGGCGAGCCACAGCGCATCGATCGCCGGGAGGCGGTGTGCGGGGATGCCAGCGGTGAGGGCCTGGTCGAGGAAGGCGGCCATGACGTATGCGGGGTCGTCGGCTCGAGCGCAGGCGATGGCGTGACGGGCGAGGGCGTCGTCACCGCACCGCCATGCGGCATAGGCGCGAAGGGTGGCCGGCGCCGCGGCGTATCCGGCTGGCGCTTGCCGGTCGAGGTCGGACCAGGTGGCGATGGTGGCTTTCGGGCCGTACCGGTCGGTGAGCATCATCGCGTGGTCACGGACTCGCTTGTGGGTCAATGCGATCAGCATCCCGGCGGTCTGTGCGGCCGTAAGGTCGACGCTGGTGGCGTGCTCGTCGAACAGCGCGATCGCGTCGGCATGGATCTGGGCGACCGCGGTGTCGGGCCGGTCTTGGAGAAGCCCGGCGAGGCGGTCGATCTCGTTGTCGAAGGCGGGCTTCAACCACGCGGCAGGCTCTGGTCGGCCGGTGGGCTCGATTCTGGCGAAACCGGTGGCGCGGCGGCGCCGCTGCCGGGCGGTCAAACCGTCAGCAGGTCGAGCCGGTTCAGGCGAGATGGGATGGCCGTTGAGCGGGCACTCACCGTCGGTGATGCATGAGGCGGCACTGTAGGAGTCACCGTGGACACGCAGTACATCGGCGACTTCCAGGCCACAGGCATCAGCGACTGACAGCGCCGTCTGCGCGGCGAAGGCCGCTTCGTCAGGGGTGCCGTAGGCGGCGACGGTGACCATGGTGGCTTCGCGTCGGCCGAGGACTTCGGCAACGTCGGCCTTCCACCGCTCGGCGGTGCGGTGGTTGGGGAGGTGGAAGCGGACTGCCGCCTCCACCCCTGCGTCACTCAGGATGAGGAGGGCGAGGCTCTTCTCGGGGTGGAACCCGAGGAGATACGGGACTGCGGTGTAGATGTCGTGGCAGGAAGACAGAGTCAGGGCCGGTGCGGTCATGTGGATGCCTCCAGGGCATGGAAAGGGGACCGGTCGGGTGCCCGCGTGCCCTGGGGCACCCGACCGGTCCTGGAGGGAGTGGAAGGTCCTAGAAGGCGTCGACGGTTTCGCGGTCGGCGGTGAACGACTCGACGTCATCGGGGTGGCGGGAGAACCCGCTCTCGCCGGTCCAGGCATCGCCGACCGAATCGACGCGGGGCCGGGCGATCTCGGGGCGGGACTTCGCCGAGGCGGCGGTGGCCCAGCGCATGGAGACCGAGACGTTGGAGGCGTTGCCGATGAGGTTGGAGAACTGGCCGTTGGCGTAGGCGCGGATGTCGGTGAACTCCACGACGACCGTGTCACCTTTACGGAGACCTCCGGCGACGTGCTCGGCGAGCTTGCGCCAGCAGGCGACCTCGATGGTGACGGCCTTCCCGTCGACCCAGTCGCCGGCACCATTGCGGTAGCGCGGGTTGTGGATGAGGCGGAAGTTGGCGACGGTGTGGCCCTTGTCGGTTGTCTTGAGGACCGGGTCGGCGGTCAGGTTGCCTTCGACGACGCAGGTGAAGAGCATGACGGGTTCGCTTCCTGTCCCGCAGCACGTGAGAGGCGGTTGCCCTTCTGATGGATCGTGCCGCGGTGACAAGACCCGCAGGACCGACCCCATAGGACCGGAAGCCGCAAGAGAGCGACGAAAAGATCTTGGCGGGGTGCGCTCTTTCGCCCCGCCACAGACTGTTTTCGGCGGCGACCTTGCGGCCCGGGCCGGGTCGGTCATGCATAGGGTCGATTCACCAGCGGCGCACCACAGAAGGAAACAACCGCCCCAACTGCCGTGAGACACCCGGAACCCGCCCACGGATGCGTCGTGGACTGTCTAAAGCCCCGAACAAGATCTAGGTCCTCTGGTGGCCGCCCACTTTCTTGCCTAACTGTTCACGTTGGAGAACAACTCCGCGATACGGAACCATTGGGCAGAACGTTCCGTCATGTGGTGATCGTTGCCGGAGGCTCGGCCTGCCATATGTAGCCGTGTCGCTGCTCCCTGGCTGTGGGCCAGCCCAGGGATGTTGGTCCGATGAGAAGCGCGATCGCGAAGTCGTGGCGCGACACGAAAGTGTCGGTTGTCAGCACTAGCCTCAGCAACCACATGACGTCCTCACGGATGAAGGCGGTCTGCGATGGCTGAGCAGGATCCTCAAAGGTTCTTCTCGGCTGCACAGCGACGGGTGCTCTTCGAGCAAGCCAATGGCCAGTGCCAGGACTGTGGTGCCGCTCTCGCCGATGGTTGGCACGCCGACCATCGCATCCCCTGGATCGCAGGCGGTCCGACCTCCATCGAGAACGGGCGCGCGCGGTGCGACGCCTGCAACCGTGCGAAAGGACGTCAGATGGAATACACCGACGAGTTCAAGCCGCGGCCGTTCCAGGCGGCAGTGCGGAACGAAGTCATCGAAGGCATCAGGGCCGGCCGCGACGAAACAGTCGTGCTGGCATCCCCAGGGTCAGGAAAGACCCTTGCCTACCAGGCTCTGGGCACTGACCTCTTCCGGCGGAACTTGATCACTAGCATCGCCGTGTTCGTTCCCCGGATCTCCCTGGCTCAGCAGTGTGAACTCAACTGGCTCCACGAGATCAACGGCAGCATTCGTGGACACTGCCAGCTCTTCCAGTCGCCGCGCCTGGGGAAGATCCGACACCGTACCAACGAGGTCCCCCTGACGCTGTCCAGCGAACCAGGAAGCGGGTTCGTCGCTACCTACAGCGCGCTCGCGACGAACCCAGAACTCTTTCGAAACTGGGCCATCAAGCACCAACATCAGTTCCTGCTTGTTGCCGACGAGGCCCAGTTCTGCGGCGACTCCAACGACAATGAGGGTGGCGGGACCAAGGCCGGGCAGTACATCGAGCAGTTGCACCAATACTCGCGGCACACGCTACTCCTCACTGGCACGCCCTACCGTGCTGACAACCAGCCCCTGGTGCTGGCCAACTACACCGACGTGCCGGGACAGCCGCTACGCCAACTGATTTATCACGCCGAGGCCAGCTATGCCGATGGAGTCGCCGAAGGCTACCTCCGGACATTCGAGATGCAGCTGACCAACGCCAGGATCACACAGAAGACGCTCGGCGACTCAGACGACGGACGTGGAGAGTCCACACTGACCTACAACCTCTCCGACGACGGAAGCGAGTTGGTAGCTGCTCTTCAACATGAAAAGACGTGGAAACCGCTCGTGGACCGGGTGGTGACCGCAGTGAAGGACAAGCAGAAGTTCAACGCCGGCTACCGGGGCTTGATCTCCTGCATGCAGCAAGCTGAGGCCCGCAAGGTACAGAAGTACTTGCAGGACACCTATCCTGGGCTGAGGGTGGGTATCGCCATCTCAGCCGACAGTGACGCCGCAAAGATCTTGAAAGACTTCAGGTTCACGTCGATGGACATCCTCGTCACCGTGCGCATGGCGTTCATCGGGTACGACTGCCCACAGATCACAGTTGTCGGGATCCTGACCCACTACCGCGACCCAGGACATCTTTCCCAGCTTGTCGGCCGAGGCCTGCGTACCTGGGACCAGATGCCCGCACGCGAGCAGTCCTGCGTCATCGTCGCCCCCGACGATCCTAAGATGCAGCAGTTCCTTGAGGTCATGCGCGAGGAGCGAGACCAGGGACTCAAGATCATCAGGGAGCGCGAAGTGGCGGAGGCTTCACAAGGCTCGGATGGGTCGCAGACTCCATTGAGCTACCTGGAGTCGGCCATCGCCACAGACACTCGCGCAGCCAGCAATGACTCCGACCTGGTGGCGGCCGACCTCCAGATGATCGAAGACATCAAAGTGAAGGTCGACTCCGGTGAGGACGCCACGAAGCTGAAGAAGATCCTCGAGCTAGCCGGCATCATGACGAAGGTTTCACCGCCGGTGCCCGGACCTCGGGAAAGTCCAGAAGAGACGACCATCTACGTTCAGGCGCCTGCGACGGAGAAGGAACAGATCGAGGAGATCAAGGCCCAGACGCGAGCCGCCATCACTAAGCACCTCCATGCTCGCGGAGTGGTCCCGGGTTGCGACGGCTACCACGACGCCATGCGGCGAGCCACGTACCGGGTGAACGAAGCTTCGGGGTACAAAGCCGATGAAGCGACAACCGTCCAGCGAGCCCAGAAGCGCCTTCGAGCCGCGCTGTCCCTCACATAGGAGACCCCATGACCACGCGCGTTGAGTCAAACAGCTATCTGACGGAAGAGCAGCACCGTGTCTACACGCTGCGTGACTCTCTAACGCGCAACGGCGGAACGCCTTCTGGCTTCCTTGAGGTCCTGGCTGCAGTGGTCGAGGAGGGCACTTGGCGGAAGGTGCCCTCCGGCGTCAACGACGACCGACCCTTTGAATCGTTCAAGGACTTTATCGAAGCGAAGCCACCCTTTGGCTTGAATGCAAGTGTCTCGGATGTGCGGATTTTGCTTCAGCTTCGTCATCCACACGAAACCAACAGTGAGATTCGGTCTCGTATGGACGCCATGCGGGCCACCGTTAGGACCCTTCTGGGCCCGGTCCCGGGCGCAGATCCAACATTGCAGGACGCCAGGGAATTTGGAGCGTTCGCACTTACAGGCGGTTGGCATTTTGGGCTCATGGTCGCGCGTAGCGTGCGCCCGGGGGCAACTGGCAAGGGTCGTCATGACGCAAAGCTGTCCGCCAAGCAGTTTGCGAAGGAGGCAGGCACGTCGACGTCCCGAGTCATGAGGTTCTTCAGGGCATGGGAGCGAGCTGCCACCGCGGGTGTCGTCCCGGCCGCAGGGATGCTTTCACCTGGGCAGGAGCTTTCGCTGCCCGAACCGCAGAGGTGGTCTGAATACTTCTCGGCAGCATCAACGGCTGACGATGGCGTTGGTGGCGAGAGTCTTGAGGTGGGAGACGATGTCCAGCGCGGACGGACCGACGTCATGCGTCGGGTAATCGCTGAGGACCCGGATGCAGCGAACGCTGCGCTTGAAGCAATCGTTGAACGCCTCGAGGACGATCCTGAGCTCCAAACTGCCCTGGTGCACGAGGTCAGTGAGACGCCACAGCTCAAGAAGGCCATCGCGGCGGAGGGCAAGCGAACCAGTCAGCTCGAGTATCTACATAGGATCGCCGATGAAGGCAAGGTGAAGACACCGGCGGGCCTCTTGATCGAAGCTCCGAAGGCGATTCGGGATGCGGCCGCTCGGCACCTAGCGAAGATCCAGCTCTCCCCAACCCTTGACCCAGGTCAGGCTGCAACCGAGGCTTACGGCTCAGTGCGGCAGCTCGTTGCTGAGGCAGTCGAAAGCTCGTCTGCTTTGCAGTCCGAGGAGCAACGCGCGAAAGCACGTCGCGTGCTGGGAAGTGCGGCTAGGAACTTGGCTGCAATTCAGAGCCTCCTCGATTCGAAAGAGGTCGATGAGGATCTGCTCACTGAACTCACCAGTCTCCAGGAAACCGTGAACGGCCTGGTCGAACAAGCGGCTCATATTCAGGGATAGATCGGACACTTGGCCTGAGCGGCGGTGGGACATCGAGGGTACTAGAAAGTTGACGGACACGATGTGCGGTGGAGGTAAGGGTTAGTCATTTACGATCTCAGAAGTAGCGACGTCGCCCCTCTTGTTTGGTGTCACCGCGGTTGAATCGGACCGCGAGGTGCGGAGGTTCATGTGTCACCACGACGACCAACGGTCTACGCCGCCCGGGTCCATGGCGGCTGGCTGGGGACGATGGTCGGATCTGGAGCCGAGGTCGAGGCCAGCACCTGGCACGGTCTACGGGTGCGCGCTGCCGAGCGCGAAGGTGTCGCCATAGCGGAAATCCGGCTCGTACCCTGGATACCGCGCACCCCGGTTTCGCAAGAGCTCCGAGACGCGGCCGAAGCGATCATGAACCAGCCGTTCCCCTCTTTCGACCCTGACGGGGCTACAGAGGTGATCGACCTGCCTCGTCTGGCGGTGTTCATCTTTCACGCCGTCGCCGCGCCCAACCCGGATGGAACCTTCACAATCACCATCCCCGGGCTTCCAGGACCGGAGGTGACCGTCACTGATCCCGAGGACGGCCCCGATGCCCTGGCCCGCGTCATCGAACGCGAATGGGACCGCGAGCCTGACACGATCATCGTCGCCGTCCACACCGATGCCGAGACGGACGCACCTTCAAGGGGGCAGACAACATGACCGAGGTGCTCCGGCACGTGAGTGTCGCCATCCCGAAGGAGAGCATGACGTGGATCCGCGAGGCCGCCTCACGCGACGGCGTGACCGTGACCGAATGGGTCGCTCAGATCAGCGCCGACGAGGTCGCCGTCGCTCAACGCGACCGACAGCGCCGGCTCCTTGGGGACGATGACTCTCACGAAGTACTCAACTTGGTGCTCGGCGAGAGCGTTGCCGAGGACCTCAAACAGGCCGCGCTGTCAGCCGGGGTGACCATCTCCGACTGGGTCGCCAAAGCCATCCGTGGGCAAGCTGGCACGGCTCAGATCCGGTCGATGTTCACCCCGCGACAGCGCAGCGACTTCGAGAACCACATCAGCAGCGTCCTTCACGATGCGCGCATCGAAGCCCGTCGCGCTGAACAGACCGTCTACGGACGGGTGCTCGCCGAGGCAATGTCATCGGTGGCCAAAGGCCTGCCGCGCCTGCGGTGGAACTCCGATCCGCTTAGCGCGGTTCTGGGCATTCACGGGATCGTCGACACCGGCGGGGCCGCCGACCGCTACCGGGCACTGCGCGCGTGGGTTGAACGGTTCGGAGGACACGGTCCCGACGTGACGGTCGAGTACCGTGAAGCGGTCGTACTGCGCGCTGCGATCAACGTCGAAGGCCAGCGCTGCCTCCTGATCGCCTCCATCTGGGACCCGAACGACGACACCGGCCCCAGACCCCAACTCCGAGACGTCCGCGCCGCCGCCAACCCTCACCTGGCCGCGCCGACCGTGAACGAGCTCATCGAGCAGTTCACGAAGATCACCCAGGGTCGGTACAGCGAAAGACTCCACAAACACGAGGCCGACGAACTCTCCGCTGAAATCAACGAGCGTGTCAGCGAACTGAACGATCGTGACCAGAAGTCCTGGCGGGTGCTCTACGGTCAACCCGCGAACGACAGTGCCACAGGAGCGGGCAGCGGCGTCGGCTAATCACCGGACCGGCGCGGGCACTCCCGAAGGCTTGGCGGTTGCGGGTCCCGTCCACGCCACTGAACCACACGGACGGGACCCGCTAGGACGAGCCGTTAAGCGTCTTCAGCCTCGGATTCGGCGTCCTCGTCGTCAGTGTCGTCGCGGCTGGGTTCGTCCGTGGCGGCAGCGGCGATCAGTTCCGCCTCCAGTTCGGTGCGGAGGTTCGCTTCGGCCTCGGAGAGGGTGTAGCCGTCGCTGGCGAGCTGATCAAGGTAGGCCACGACGTGGTGGGCGTTGCTGGTCCAGGCCTTGCCGCCAGCCAGCCGCGTCTCGTTCTTGGTCAACCAGCGGGCCACCAGCATCCGGGAGAGCTTGTCACTGCCGGCCTTCTCGGCCGCCGGAAGGATAGGGCCACCGGCGAAAGAAGTGAGGATGTCCTGGGCGTAGTCGCTGAGCCCGATGTTGATCGTGTCGGGGTCGATGACGGCGTCGCGCAGGACGGTGAGGAACAGGCCTTTGACGGCCTTCGCGGAGTGGTAGGTGCTCTTGACGAACTCGGCCCTGATCTCGGCCGCCGCGGTGAGTGCCTGGAGCTCGGCTTCGTGTTCCTTTTTGGCGCGTTCGGCTTCGGCGAGTTCGGCGGGAGACTTGTAGCTGGTGTGCCTGGTGCGCGTGTAGCCCCAGGCCTCAGGGTCGGTGCACACGATCGTCGCGGCAGGCTTGTACCCGTCGTGTTCGATGAACGCGGCGAATCCGGGCCTGCTCTTGACCTCTTGCGGGTCGAGCGGGTTGCCGTCACTGTCGCGGAGGCTGGAAGCGTCGGCGGCTCGCGAGGCCCATGGGTAGTCCTTCGGCCTGGAGATGATCTTCACGCCGGCCAAGGTGAGTTCAGCGCGCAGCTTGTCGGCTTCGGCCTTGCGGTCGCGGCGCTTCTTGGCGTCGGAGATCGCGTGCTTGAAGCCCCAGGTGCCGCTGGATGCCTTATCCAGTACCTTTGCGAGGAGTTCGGGGTCGTCTTTGAACTCCTCCAGATCGGCGACCTGGTCGAGGGGCAGCACACCGTCGTCGGCAGCCTGCTGTGCGGGTTTCGGCAGTTTCGTCAACGCCAGGCTTCGCTTGACGTGTGTGATTGGTTGCGCCGTGACCCGTGCGATGGCCTCGGGCTCCCAGTCCATGAGGGTCAACTGGTGGTAGGCGCCGGCTTCCTCGGAGACGGTGAGATTTTCCCGGTGCTTGTTCTCGACCAGCAGCGACACCAGGTACTCGGCGTCGCCCGAAGCATCGATAACGACACAGGGGACGGTTTCGAGACCGAGTTCGATGGCCGCGGTGTGGCGGCGGTGACCGATCTGGATCCGGTACACGCCCTCCTCGTCGGTGGCTGTGACGACTAGCGGCTGGAGGATGCCGACCTCGGCGATGGAGTCGCGGAAGGCGGTCATGTTGCGCGCCGACCGGTCGGGCGGGTTGGTTTTGCTGGGAAGCAGTTGAAGCGGCGGGATGTCGAGGATGTCCACGATGGACACCTCCGTTCTCGGGTGCGAACCACAGCGGCACACCAGCGGGTGCCGCCTTCTGACTCGCAGGCCCTCGCCGCCCGCGGAAGCCGGACGGCAACTGATCCACGCCCACAACACGAAAGCCAGGCCTTGCCGTCCGGCGACGGGCGGCACACTCACCAGCGAAGAAGGCGGCGGTTGCCCGGGATGCGCGTGGTCGGCGGCTAGGGTGCACAGGTGGCTGACGCGATATGGGACACGATCCGGGCATCACGACGCTGGCTCGATGAGGCCAACGGCACCGAGCTGAGCGAGCTGACTTGCCGGATCCTAAAGGTCACTGAGGAATCCGGTGAAGCCGCTGGTGCCTGGATCGGAACCTTGGGACAGAACCCGAGGAAGGGCGTGACCCACACGCGGGCCCAGGTCGCCGAGGAACTCGCCGACGTAGCCCTCACTGCGCTCGTCGCGATCGAAAGCCTCGGCCTCGACGCGCACTCCGCGCTCGAAAAGTGCGCTGCGAAGGTAGCCTCCCGGCTACCGGCCCCCGCGGCCGCCAGCGTGCCGCGACAGGATTGACCAGCGCCGGACGATGGGCAGGATGGGGTCACCACCTTGGGCGTCTTGGCGACGAAGTTGCGGTGTGCAATGCCGCTGGGGCACGTCGACCCTCTCGTAGAGACATGATGATGGAGGCTTGCCGAGCAAGCGTTTGAGAGGGGCCTCTGCGTGTCGATGGCTGAGGATCTTATTGACTGCCCTACCTGTCAGGGCACGACCATGCGCGCGAAACCCTGCCGGTGCACTTACAGCGGGAACACCGCGATCGTGGCCGACCGACCTCTCGGGTACCGGGGCGAGCCCTTTGCCGAGTGCGAGCAGTGCCGAGGCGATGGTGCGGTGCTCATTGCGTGTGAACCGTGCGCCGGCGGAGGACAGATCCGGTCGCAGCGTGTCGGCACCGTTGTAAACATCGAGACTGCGGCTCTGGCGTCGTTCGAGATCACCCCTGAGGCCGATCTGCCGCTGCACCGAGCCGACAACGGACGCTGGTTCATCGACACCCCCAAGATTGTGTCGTCTCTGCTCGACGAGGTCGGCGCGGTTGAGCTGTTGCCGGATGGGGGAACCGGAAAGCCGCAGACTCTGCTGCAGATCGCCTTGCCCGAAGGATTCACCCCTGACTTGCCGACCATGGAGCGGCAGCGGATGATCCGCGACGGTCTCGTCTCCGGCAGACCGCGCCGCTGGTCGGCGTACCTGGCGACCAGCGCCCCTCGACAGTCGACAGCCCCTGAGACGACACTGCGGGAGCTGTGCCGGATCGCGGACCTGATGCATGTAGACCTGGTGATCGAGCGGCGTCCTTTCCCCGCATCGTCTCCACGGTTCGAGGTGCGCTTGGAACCAGCCGGCGCACGCCTACGCGACGGGAACCTCCGCTGGCACCACGGGACCCTCACGGAGGCACTCGCATACACGAGTGTCGACCGGGCCCTGCACTACATGTGGCTATACCGCGACCGCAGCACTCCGGCGCGGAGGATCCGCCCCAACGCCAAAGGCTCAGCACCCGCCCAGAACGTTGCGATCGCCGCCATCGAACAACGGCTCACCGACACCGGCGGGACCGCGGGGACGGCGATCGCGGTGTGGCGCGAAGGTACGTGGCATTACCGTCTCGTCGCCGTCGTCGGCGAAAACACCACCATGACTCGCTTGCCCACGGGGCAGATCTCCCACCGCACCCAGTCGGTGTACGCCATCGCGACTCGCATTCCCGACCCGACCTATCTCGGCGAAGCGACTCAAACGCAGCCGTGCGCCGCCTGCGTCACCGGAACCGCATGGGAACGCTGCTCGTGCGCCTACGCCCTCACCGTCCCCGAGACCGACTGCCCACGGTGCGCCGGGACCGGCCAAGTTCCCCAGGAGGGCTCCTGCAGTGCGTGCGGCGGCGTTGGATTTCACCAATGGGAAGGCACCGTCACCGTCACGGACCTGGCTGCACGCACCGTCCACCTTGACTGGTGCATCCCCTTCGACGCCGACATCGAACATGTGGACACCACACCAGCCGGGGATCCCATCTACCAGCTTCCCGCCGAATACCGCCTCGCCACCATCCTGGCCGGCTTCGGTGTGGACCGGGAGCGCCTCGTCGACGAGTCCGGAACCCCCATCACCCACGACCTCCATGATGGCCTTGTGACCGCTGCGGCAAGTGACAACGTCCAACAGGTCATCGGCCGCTACATCGCCCGCACGATGTGGGGCAGGGGCGCAGGCCGCATGTTCTTGTTCATCACCCCGGCACCTGACTCAACCAGCGAGCAGCTGTCGCGACTCATTTCGATCCTCACGGGACTGGGCATCGGCCTGCGCGTCTCCCTCTGCTCGTACAAGCACCTCGCCGGCGACGCAGGCGCCACTCAGGGCGAACGGTGGGAGGTTCGAGCCGTCCACCTCGACGCTCCACCTCAGGCCACCATCTGCTCCCACCACACCCTCGGTGACGCCGTTGACCAGCTCGCACGATCGCTACCCGTCGAGCTGTTCAATTCCGCCACGAACCACGGCCCGACGCAGTTGCTTCCAGCCCCGTCCCAGGCGCCGCAAGATAGCGAACTCGCCGACGGATTCGAGGAACTCGTGCGCGCCCTCGCCGAGCGATACACCCCACCCACCGGCACCACTGTGACCTGCCTGATCACCCCGACAGGGACGACGGTAACCCTCACCAGTCCTCGCCAGGAACCCGTTGAACTCGCCCACGCGGGGACCTTCACCGAAGCGATCACGACCCTGACGGCCGCTTCTCGCCTGACGAACACCGTCGGCAACCCTGACGCCCCACCAAGCTCAGGGCAGCCCAAGTCTTAAGGGCGTGCGAGACGACCGCGTGGCACGCGGGGTGTCGTATGCGCGATGATGTTTCGTGACGCAGCGACTACTGCAGACTGTGCGCCGCCTGTTCGGATGGCACGCGCGAGCTTGCGCTGGGCGTCCCGCTTTGATAGTCGAGTGAGCCTCGTAAGGAGCCTTGTGAGCACCCTCGGTAATTTCATCTGGTCGATCGCCGATCAGCTTCGAGGTCCCTACCGCCCCAACCAGTACGGCAACGTAATCCTCCCCCTCACGATCCTGCGTCGCCTCGACTGCATCATCGAGCCTGACCGGGAGACGGTGCGTAAGCTCGCGGCGAAGTACGACAACCCGAACCGGCTCAAGATCGAGGTGAAGAAGGCGACCGGTCGACCGTTCTACAACACCTCGAACTACTCATTCGACAACCTGCTGGCCGACGCCGATGGGCTGGCAGACAACCTCGCTGACTACATCGACCGGTTCTCGTCTGATGTCGATGTGTTCGAGTATTTCGACTTCAAGAAAGAAATCCTTGCCCTAGAGAAGGCCGGGCTCCTACGTGAGGTCATCACGTCCTTTAAGGCCGTCGACCTACACCCGAACGTCGTCTCCAACGCCGACATGGGCGATGCCTTCGAGTACATCATCCGCAAGTTCAACGAGGCCGCGAACGAGACCTCCGGTGACCACTACACGCCGCGGGACGCGATCCGACTGCTGGTCGACCTACTCTTCGCCGACAAGGACGTCGACCTGCGCGAGGCGGGCATCGTCCGCACGCTGTACGACCCCACCGCAGGCACTGGCGGCATGCTCACTGTGGCCGAGGAACACCTGCTCGCTCAGAACCCCGACGCGAAGCTGAGTCTGTACGGCCAGGAGTACAACCCGCAGTCGTACGCGATTTGCAAGTCTGACCTGCTGGCCAAGGGCCACGACGCGACCAACATCGCCTTCGGCAACACGCTGACCGAGGATGCGTTCAAGGGCCGACAGTTTGACTTCTGTATGTCTAATCCGCCCTACGGCGTCGACTGGAAGCAGTACGCCAAGGCCATCAACGCCGAAAAGGACTCCGCTGGCCCCTACGGCCGATTCGCCCCTGGCCTCCCGGCGACCTCAGACGGGCAAATGCTCTTCCTGCTCCACCTGGCCAGCAAGATGCGCGCCCCCGGGGACGGCGGCGGTCGGGCAGGGATCGTGATGAACGGCTCGCCGCTCTTCAACGGTGCCGCCGAGTCCGGGCCCTCCAACATCCGCAGATGGCTACTGGAGAACGACTTGGTCGATGCCATCGTCGCGCTGCCGACCAACATGTTCTTCAACACCGGCATCGCCACCTATATCTGGATCCTCGACAACACCAAGCATCCTGACCGCAAGGGCAAGGTCCAGCTCATCAACGGCACCTCATTCTGGACCAAGATGCGCAAGAACCTCGGCTCCAAGGGCCGCGAGATCAACGACGCCGACCGCACCAAGGTCGTCAAACTGTACGCCGACTTCACCGACGCCGACCCTGACTACTCCAAGGTGCTGCGGAACGACGAGTTCGGCTACTGGACCATCACCGTCGAACGCCCCATGCTTGACGAACACGGCAACAGCGTTGGCGACCGCAGAGGCAAACCCAAGCCCGACACAAAGAAGCGCGATACCGAGAACGTTCCGTTTAACTACGGCGGCTCGACCGCCGGTGCCGCAGGCAAGACCGAGGTGATCCAGGCGTACTTCGGCGCCGAGGTGAAGCCTCACGTTTCCGACGCCTGGATCGACTGGGCCAAGGTCAAGACCGGCTACGAGATCCCCTTCACTCGCCACTTCTATAAATACGCTCCGCCCCGGCCCCTCGCCGAGATTGATGCGGACATGGAGAAGCAGATCGCCAAGATCCTTTACCTCCTTCGGGAGGTCGAGGGATGAGTTCTCTGACACTCATCGGTGCGCACCGGGCCGTCTCCGCGTTGCTGGAGACTCGGCCCAAGTCGTGGAGCGTCGTTCGCTTCAAGGGCCTGTTCGACCGACTCAATCAGCGCAACAACGAACTCTCCCACGAGATGCTGTCACTTCGCTCGACAGGTGAGGTGGTTGCACGCGCCGAGATGGGAGGGCGACAGGAGCCGGACGAGGCTAGCCTGCCGAAGTACCTTATAGCCGAGATCGACGACCTCATCGTCAATCCGATGTGGCTAATCGGCGGTGGGATCGGAGTATCTCGGCGCGCTGGAGCAGTGAGCCCCGACTACAGGGTCTTCAGGTCCCGCGGCGTTCTGCTCCCACGGTTCATCCATTACCTACTGCGATCCCAGCCCTACCTCGATCAATACGTGCTGTACACGCGGGCACAAACTACCTTCGACCGCCGAGTGCAGCAGCCAGACCTCGACAATCTGCCGATGCCAGTGCCGCCCCTGGAGGAGCAGCGCGCGATTGCCAACTACCTCGACCGCGAAACCGTCCGCATCGACATGCTAATCGAGGAGCAGCAGCGCCTGATTGAGATGCTCGGCGAGCGGCGGGCTGCGATGGTTGACGCTGCTCTGGCCCCATTGAGTTCCTGGACGCGTACGGCGCTGAAGCACATGCTGTCTGGGATCGATCAGGGTGTCAGTCCGCAGGCTGAGGCAGGTCTTGCGGACGAGCCGGGTACCTGGGGAGTGCTGAAGGCAGGATGCGTCAATCGCGGGGTGTTCCGCCAGGAGGAGCACAAGCGGCTTCCGAATGACTTCGGTTTCGATCCTGCGATTGGAGTGGAGGTGGGCGATGTCATCGTCTCCCGAGCAAACGGATCACCGGATCTTGTCGGATCGGCCGCAATCGTCGAACATCTCGACTATCGACTAATTCTCTCCGACAAGTTGTTTCGTCTGCGGCCGAAGCATCTAGTGGACCCCAAGTTCCTGGCATGGGGCCTCAACTCGGGCCGGTATCGGGTCCAGGTGCGTCGCGCCATCAGCGGGGCTGAGGGGCTCGCAAACAACCTTCCGCTTTCTAAACTGCGCGCTTTCGAGATGCATTATCCGTCATTGACGGAGCAGCGTCGCATTGCTGCATATCTCGACGGGCAGACAGTAAAGATCGATACGCTGATCGCTGAGACATGGCGATTCATCGAGATCTCGAAGGAGCGGCGTACGGCGTTGATCGCGGCTGCGGTGACGGGGCAGATTGATGTACGGGAGGTGGTGTGATGGCCGATCACAACGAGGTCGTCTTCGAGTCCGAGATCTGCGCGTATCTGGAGTCCCAAGGTTGGCTGTACTCGGCAACTGACACCGGTTACGACCGGGAGCGGGCTCTCTTCCCCGAGGACCTCTTCGCGTGGCTGAAGGAGACGCAGCTGGCGGCGTACGAGAAGGCTTTAAGGGCCGCGGGGTCGCAGGCGAAGTTCCTCGATGTGCTAGCTACGGCGCTCGACAAGCCTCTCGAACATGGTGGCGGGACGCTGAACATCCTGCGGAACGGTGTGCAGTACATCGGTGGTGGGCGGTTGAAGATGGCGCAGTTTCGGCCTGAGACCAGTCTGAACGCGACCACCAACGAGCAGTATGCGGCGATGCGGCTGCGGGTGATGCGGCAGGTGCATTTCTCCACCGCTGACCGACGCAGCATAGACCTGGTGTTCTTCGTCAACGGGCTCCCGGTGGCCACCGTGGAGTTGAAGACCGACTTCACTCAGTCGCTGGATGAGGCGGCCAACCAGTATCGCAAGGACCGGAACCCGCTGACCAACGGCCGGCCGGAGCCGCTGTTGTCGTTCGGGCATCGGGCGGTGGTGCACTTCGCGGTCTCGAACGACCTGGCTGCGATGACGACCCGGTTGGAGGGCGAGAAGACTCACTTCCTGCCGTTCAACATGGGCCATGAGGGCGGTGCGGGGAACCCGCCGGGTACGGATGGGCGTTCGGCGACGGCGTACTTGTGGGAGCGGGTCTGGGAGAAGGATGCCTGGCTCAGCATCATCGGCCGGTTGATGATCGTGGAGACCAAGGAGGAGTGGGACGTCGCCACGGGCACCTCGGTGCGGCGTACGAGCATGCTGTTCCCGCGGTTCCACCAGTGGGAGGCCGTCACGAACCTCGTGGCCGCGGTGGGCGAGGAGGGTGTGGGGCATCGCTACCTGATCGAGCACTCGGCAGGGTCGGGGAAGACGAACACCATTGCCTGGGCATCGCATCGGCTGGCGCGGCTGCACGTGAACGACGCGAAGGTCTTCGACTCGGTGATCGTGGTCGTGGATCGCACGGTGCTCGACGGGCAGCTCCAGGAGGCGATCCGGCAGATCGACGGCTCGGGGAACATCGTTGCCACGATCAGCCCCGAGGACGTCCGTAAGGCCGGCGCGAAGTCGAAGTCTGGGCTGCTGGCGACCGCGTTGAAGAACGGCGAGTTGATCATCGCGGTGACTGTTCAGACTTTCCCGTACGCGCTCGACGAGATCCGGAAGAGCAAAGGTCTGAAGGGCAAGCGGTTCGCGGTGATCGCCGATGAGGCGCACTCCTCGCAGTCTGGGCAGGTCTCGATCAAGCTCAAGGCGGTGCTGACCGCCGAGGAGGTCAAGGAGATCGAGGAGGGCGGCGCGGTCGACGTCGAGTCGGTCCTGGCCGCGGAAATGACCGAGCGCGCTGAGTCGGAGGACATCTCCTACTTCGCGTTCACCGCGACACCGAAGAACAAGACCCTGGAGTTGTTCGGCCGCAAAGGACCTGACGGCAAGCCCGTCGCGTTCCATCTCTACCCGATGCGGCAGGCGATCGAAGAGGGATACATCCTCGACGTGCTCAAGGGTTACCAGACCTACGACACCGCACTGAAGATCGCCGGCAAGGCCGAAAGCGGCGACGGAAGCATGGTCGAAGAGGCTACGGCACGGAAAGGGCTGATGCGGTGGGTGACGCTCCACCCGACCAACATCAGCCAGAAGGTGCAGATCGTCGTCGAGCACTTCCACGCCAACGTCGCCCACCTCTTGGAGGGCAAGGCGAAGGCGATGGTCGTGACCGACTCGCGCAAGGCCGCGGTGAAGTACAAGAAGGCGATCGACGCCTACATCGCCAAGAGAGCCGCCGAGGACGCCTCGTACAACTATCGGACCCTGGTTGCCTTCTCCGGTTCGGTGACGATGGCCGAAGACGAAGAGTGGGTCGCCGACTGGGGGCCGCAGCCGGGCAAGGACGACGAGTTCACCGAAGCCAACATGAACCCCGGCGCCGGCTCGGATCTGGCCGCCGCTTTCAAGGGCGACACGTACAAGGTCATGCTGGTCGCCAACAAGTTCCAGACCGGGTTCGACCAGCCGCTGCTGTCGGCGATGTACGTTGACAAGAAGCTCTCCGGGGTCACAGCGGTGCAGACACTCTCGCGGCTCAACCGCACCCATCGCACCGCCAGCGGGGAGCAGAAACGCAAGACCTTCGTCATCGACTTCGTGAACAAGCCCGACGACATCCGCACCGCGTTCGAGCCGTACTTCGCCGGCGCCCGCCTCGAGACCGAGACCGACCCCTACGTCGTCATCCACCTCGCCACCAAACTCAACCACGCTGGCATCTACACGCAAGAGCAGGTGCGCAAGGTCGCCGAACTGTGGGTCACCCGCAAGGGCAACAACGCCCTTTCGGCCGCAATCAGCCCCGCCAAGAACGAGTTCGCCCGCCGCTACGCCGCCGCCATCGAGGCCGACGACAAGGTCACCCTCAACACCCTCGACCTGTTCCGCAAAGACGTCTCCACCTACGTCCGGCTCTACGACTTCATGAGCCAGATCGTCGACTACGGCGACCCGTACATGGAGATGCTTTCGATCTTCCTGCGGCTCCTCGAGCGGGTCATCGCCGACGCGTCTTGGGCCGCGGAGGTCGACCTCTCTGACGTGGTCTTGGTCGGTGTCAAGCACAGCAAGGCGACTGCGGTCGACATCTCGCTGACCGGTGACGGTGAACTCAAGGGTATCGGCGCCGCGGGTACCGGGGCACGGAAGGAACCGAAGTACGTCGCGCTCCAGGTCGTCATCGACAAGATGAACGACCTCTTCGGCGCCGAGTCGTTCACCCAGTCACAGGTCCGTGAGTTCGTGCAGGGCCTGGTGCAGCGGCTGCTCGCCTATCCGGACCTGATCAACCAGACCAAGGTGAACTCGAAGAAGCAGTTCATGGAGTCTCAAGACTTCCAGTCGGCCGTCACTGAGGCCGTCATCGAGAACCAAGGGGCCCACAACACCATGGCCGACTACTTCTTCTCCGATGGGCCCGGCATCAACGCCGTCATTGCGGCGCTGGCGGACGCCTTCTACGAGGCGGCGATCGACCACCGGACGGAGGAGTAGGCAGCCCCCGATGGCCTGCGGGTTCGGCTCGCGGGCGTCAGCGTCGCTCTGGTCGCCCGGTTTGGCGGGCACAAGCATAGATGAAGGGCCAGGTGCCGCGGCTATTGAGGGCGAGTCACGGGTTCGGGAGCGCCGGGAGTTTGGGCTGCTTCTTGCGGAGGAAGTCTCTGTACAGCTTCTTGAGCACGTTTTGTGGTGGGTGGCTGGGGAGGAGTTTGGCGACGCGGCTGGCGAGGGCGTTGGCGTCGTAGCGGTCGATGAGTTTCGCGCAGGGGTCGCAGGCGGTCCAGTCGGGGCTGAACCTGTTCTCGCGCAGTTCTTCGTGGCCGGTGGTGCGGTGTCGGCGGATGGTGTGGTCGCGCATCGTGTCGTGGTCTTCTTCGGTCGCCCTTCGGGTTTCGATGGCGAGCATGTTGCCCATGGGGGTCGAGACTGGCGCAGGGGTGTTATTGGTTGTGTGCGCTATTTGTCATGGTTGGCCGTGTTGGGTGGGTTGATGCGGGTGGCGAGGTATGCGGTCCAGTCACGTTTGAGTTCGTGGGACCAGGCGGTGGCGGTGGAGGCGTGGATGCCGATGAGGCTGGCGAGGACTCCGGCGGGTAGGTCTTGGGCGAGGGCCATGAGCACGGCGCGGCGTCCGCTGCGGACGGTGATGCCGAGGGCGGCGAGGCGTTCGTAGAGTCCTTTGGCTTGGCGGTGGGTTCCGGGGTGGGGGCTGGGAAACATCCAGGTGGTCGTCTCGAGGGTGTTGGCCAGGGGCGTGGGTGCGGGTTGGTTGAGTTGTTCGGTGATGAGGACGGCCAGGCTCGGGGGCAGCAGCACGGGGGTTCGACCGAGTTGCAGGTAGTGGTTGTCGTCGACGGTGCGGTAGTGGGCGGCGGTGAGCCGGACGGTGCGGCCGATGGGGTGGCCGAACAGCAGAAGTAGTGCTCCAGTGATCCTGAGATCGCGTGGGAGCTGGTCGTCGTCGAGGCAGCGGCGGAGGTGAGTTGCAGTCGATGCAACTCCGCCCGTTTGGTCGGGTAGATCCAGGCGACATCGGGGTCGCTGCAGAAGTCGCATTCCATGATCACGAGCTCGGCGCCGTCTCGTGGGACTGGCAGAGGTTCGTGGTCGTAGACGGTGCCGGGGCGCAGCGGGTGCTGGTAGATGGTGGTGCCGCCGTCGGCGGGCTGGAACGAGTTGAGCGGCAAGGCGCAGGTGCCGCAGACCATCCACTCAGAGGGTTTGGGCGTGGCGTGGCTCATCGGTCCTGCCCTCGGTTGGTGGGCGCCTCGTGGGTGGGGTCGTTGCTGAGTTCTTGGACGTCGGTGACCATGCGGGCATGGCCGCGGCGGATGAGGTGGTGGCAGTCTCTGCGGGCGGCGATCGCGAGGTCGTTTCTGTGGTCGGTGAGGATGTTGATCGTTTTCGCGAAGCCGCGGCGGTCGACGCAGTCGGCGACGTCGGTAACACCGGGCCGGGCCAGGAACGCCAACATGATCCGCAGGACACGCACGTCGTAGTCGTTGATGGGGTCGAACATGAGGAGTTTCCGTTCAGGCTGGGGAACGATGACGGCCCGATCCGCATTCGCGGATCGGGCCGTAGGTGTTGAGGCGGTCAGTGGGGTTTGGGTGTGTGGAGGTGAAGCGCGAGGGCCTGGGTGAGTTGTACGTCGCCGGGTGCGGTGATGCCGTCATAGTCGGCGATCGTCCACATCAACCGTTGGACGAGCTCGACGTGCCGGTCGGAGAGAACACCAGCGGCAGCCAGCCCTGCGAGATCGTTGTGGATGCCGTACGCGAAGCCCTCGTCGCTGACCGACCGGAGCATGTCAGCGGGAACAGTGTGGTTGGTGTATGCCGCGCCCTGGCTGGCTCCCCACCGTCTGGCAGCGCGGATGCGGGCGGTGGCGACCTTCTCAGCCGTCGGCACCGCCTCGGGGTCGAAGGATGCGGCGGGTTCGGTGGCGGCGATGTTGATGGCGGCGTGCGCGCCGAGCTTGTCGTGGATGTGCTGGGTGTGCAGGACTCGTGCCTCGGGCCGGCAGGTGCAGGGCGTGTGGGACTTCGGGCAGGCCGCGGTCGTGGCCAGGAGCTGGAACTCGGCGGGGTAGCGGCCATACGGTGAGTGGCTCATCGCCATGACGCTGCGGCGCGACATGGTCTGAGCGACGACGTCGAGGGCGAACCCTTGAATGGCGGCGGTGTCGTAGAGGTGCAGGACTCCGTGGTGCGCCAGGGGCATATACCCGGGTCGGGCGGGGTGGTCGGGCTGCCCGTAGAGCCGGTCGAGAAGCAGATTTGGTAGCACTGCCACCATCTCGGAATCCCCGTCGATCACAGCGGACAGGTTCGGTTCGAGAGCCCCGGCCAGAGACCACAAGTCCATGACCTCTTCGCGCACGGTGGCCGACAGCGGTGGGAGAAGCCCGACGAGCAACGCGGCGACGTCACCGGCGAAGCCCGCGGGCGCTTCGTGGGTGAGGATCATGTGATGCCCACCGGCTGCGGCCAGGCTGATCGCGCGCAGCACATGTGCGGGGATTTCGGCCAGGTCGGCCGTACTCACCGAGATCCGCCCCACCCCGATCCCATCGGTGCGATCCGATGGTGGAGACCCAGGAACCGGTCCGGCACCGAGCGACTCCACGGTGACGTCGCCAGTTTCGGCGTCGGCGGTCACGAGCAGAAGCCCGATGGGATCGGGCTCGCCCGCGTCGTCGACGTCATCGGCGGCAGTCGCCGACGCTAGCCACGAGTTCACCCAGTGCAGAGACGGGCCGGCGCCAACGATGCCGATCCCGCTGACGAGTTGCGCCTCAGCGATGTTCTCGTCGGGCACGATCACCCGCGACAGCCCAGCGGCCTTCGCGGCTTTCACCGCCGGGTACACGCCACGACAGGCCCGAACCGACCCGTCGGGGCCGAGCTCGCCGAGGATCAGCGTGTCGGCCAACTCCGGCCAGGCCACGGCTTGGCCGGTGGCGATGAGGACCGCGATCGCGAGGGCCAGATCGGCTGAGGACCCCAGCTCACCATCCGCATGGTCGCGTTCCAGCCGTACCGCACCGTCCGGCCACAACCAGGAGCTGTTGATGATCGCCGCGCGAACTCGGTCTCGCTGCTCGCGAGGACCTGGCAGATCGACACGGGTTTCGGAATCGGGCTGGGCGTTAATACCGATGCCCAGGACATGATGGTCCAAGCCGGTGGCCGAGATGGTGCGCAACGGCCACCGTGTTCGTGCAAGTTGTGGAGTGTGGGGCATGACGGGCCTCTCTGAGCGTGATCGAGACGCAGCCGCCCTGGAGGTTGGGCGGGGCCGCTTTCGGACGCGCGCTGAACGGCCGGGCGGATGAGAGCCCCCGGCAACCGACCCACTTCGCTGTACGTGGACGACGGCGGCTTGCCGGGGGCTCGCGCCTGGCCACACTCAACGCAAAGCGAAAGCGGCTCCCCGCGTGATGCAGGCGCTTGCGTCAATACGGCGCTGTACAACGTCCCCCCTGCTGACGTTCGGCTCGGGGCCGGACCTGTCAGTCTCCTGACTCCGTCCCCGATGCGCTTCGCCCAGTGGCCAAACCGGGACCTGAGCGGCAAGATCTCCCATGTGGCCTACGATGCCGGTACGTCGACCACAGAGGGGTGATTGTGACCATCGATGAGGTCGCCGGTGGGTGCCACCGCGCCATCGAGATGATCAAGAAAGGGATCGAGGAGGCGGTCGCCGCTCGCGCGAAGTTCGTCACCACGAAGTCGACACTCGCCGAGACCTTAACTGAGCAGTCCTCCAGGTACGCCGCCCTCACCGCGCCCTACGGTCAGGCTGACACCGCGCTCGAGGAATCGATCAATGCTGCGCAGGAGGCGATCGAGACCATCGAGTCCTACGTGGCGTTCATCCGCGGCACTGCCGGCCCATTGACGACGAGCGCCACCACACCGCGGCTAGCATCGGCGCTTGACACGCAGGGTGTCCAGCCAACGGACACGGCGACCACACACGACGCCGATGGCGCCGGAGTGACAAGACCGTCCCTGGCTCCAGATCCGGAGCGGCTGCCCGGCGGGACCGTCAGCAAGGTCCGCGAAGCCCGTACCGAAGGCGACGGGATCCGACGCGAGAACACCGCCGCAACGGTGCTGGCACAAGCCGGCTACGACGTTGTGCAGAACCCGCCCGCGAAGGAGAACAGACGGCAGCCGGACTACCTCATCGAGAACCGGCACTGGGACTGCCTCTCGCCGCTGACGACGAACGGCGGCCAGATCCGCAAACGCATCAGCGAGAAGATCAAAAAGGATCAGGCGGATCGGATCATCCTGAATCTGGACAGGGAGGACGGTGGGTCGATGGCTGATCCCGACGCCATCAAGCAGAGCCTGGAACGGCGGCCCGTGGCCGGCCTGAAAGAAATCAAGATCATCGCAAATCGGCAGGTCATAGACTTCTACCCCTGGTGACCGGAAGGCAGCTCCATGGCAATCGAGTACGTCCTGGAAACCCTGGACAGCGTCTCCGCGGCGGAGGCGACCTTGAGGCACTTCGCTGCGGAACTTGGTGTCCACGTTGAGGAGGATGGCTTCGCGCAGCGGGAGGGTCTTCACATCATGACCAGTGTCCTGCCCGCCGATGAGATCGAGACCACCGAGTTCCTCCTCGGGTACCGAGACGTGGTCTCCACGACGTTCAGGTTCCTCAACAACACTGATCCGGCCCTAGAGCAACGCAACCTCGACGAGGTCGTCGCCGCTGTGGTCTCGTTCCTGGACAGCACCTCCGATCAGCGGGGGGTCTTTACACAGGAAGGCGAGCGGATCCTGCTCCAACGCCTCAGTTCCGAACCGGTCGTCTTCGACTCAGCGTGGCGGGAACACGCCTTCGATGCCTCACCAGAGGCTCTCGACGCGGTAGAACACGGACACCTCAAGACCGCGCTCTTGCAGCCAGTCCTATCCGAGGATGACCTCGAAACACTGAAGAGCCAGCAGGAGTCCTTCTAGTCGCGACGTGGGGTGTCTTGTCAGTCGGCGATCTGAAGTTCCCTTGCGACGTCGGCCACGATCGTGTCGAGCAGTTCGAGGGAAACGCCGGTGATGGTGATGTCGGCTCGCTCGCCGTTCAGGGAAGGATGGATGTCGGCAGAGGTCAGTTCTGACTGCCCGCTGTGTTGGAGGCGTAGGTGGCTGGGCCGGTTGGCGGGTTCGACGATCCACGACCCCGGCAGCCTGTTCAGGAGAGATGCCATCAGTTCCTCGCGCTTGGTATGGCCATGGTCGGTTGCGCGGACTCGTTGCTTGACTGCGGCGAGCTCGGGCAGGTAGTGGGGTAGGAATCGGCGGCCGATCTCGGCGGCGATCTTGTCGGGCGGTTTCGCTGCGGAGACCGTGATCATGTATGCGGTGCCGGCTTGCCAGTGGCTGGGTTTGTGCAGCGGCTCGGGGTAGATACTGCGAAAGACAAGTCGGGAGTTGTCGGGCGTGGCACCAATGGCGATCGTCTTCCACAGGACGGCTTTGAAAGCAAGGTGGTTGCGCCAGCGGACGAGAGTGTACTCAGGCAGACAGAGCGCGATCTGTCGGCACAAGGCGTGAAGTGGATGGTTGTCGTCGATGAAGTTCCACTGGAAACGACTCACGGGCTCTCACCATTCCTCGTGGATGCAGGCAACATGCTGGTGAGGAGGGCTGTGGCGCGCTGGTGATGCTCCTCGGCGGCGTTGCCGTGTTCGGAGCTGGTCTTGGTGAGTCCCCGTGCGGCGTGAAGGCGGGCCCGGGTGCGCTGGTCGAGGTAGGACGCGAGTTCGGTGACGAGTTCCAAGAGCGCCTCGTCGCGGCTGTCGCGAAGGACGTTGCTGCACGTGGTGTCGGGGTTCATGGGAGGGTTCTTCCTGGTCGGGTGGGAGCGGACGATGGCGTTCATGAGTGCTTCTGCCCAGTCGGGCAGGACGGGGTCGTGGCCGTGGTAGGCCAGCGCCCGTCTGCCGCGGCTGCGTAGCTGGGCGGGATGGTCGAGGCGGCAGTAGGTGGCTTCCGGGCCGAGATTGGGGTTCGCGGCGGCGTAGGTGAGCGCTGCCCGCAGAAGAAGGCCGAGGCGTTCGACGTTCGGATCAAGTCGGTCGCGGGGTGGTGTGGTGGTCATGGAGTGGTTCCCTTCCTGACGGCTTCTTGGGGGCCGGACACGTGACGCTGGCGTGAGGGTCATCGATGGCCAGCACGTCGGACGGTGAAGTAGCCGGTGAGGATGTGGCGGGCGTGGACTCTTCCGTCGCTGAGGACTCCTGTGTCGCCGTCGGGGTCGGCGCGGAATGCCGCGGCGACCAAGGCGTGCAGGATCTCAACGCCCCAGCGGGCTCCCAACCGTGTCCACTCGGGGATCTCGGTCAGGTGCGGGTATTTCTCGAAGTAGGCGGTGAGGTGGTCGATGATCACGTCGTGCGGGTGTGGCCGGGTGCCGGGAGACCAAAGGGTGGAGTCGGTACCGAGGCTCAGGACGCGGCAGCCGGGCTCGGTGCGGTAGGAGGTGACGAGCTCGTCGTAGAAGGTCGAGAAGAGCTGCCACCAGTCGTCGGGAGGCTGTCCCGGGAGGGCCTCGTGGCTGCAATCCGCGGGGTAGGAGAGGCGCTCGGGATCGAAGGGATCATCGATCCGGTCAAGCAGATCACCGAGGTGGCGGGCCGCGAGGCTATCGGCGAGTTCGTGCTTGTCGGCGAAGAACTGGTAGACCGAACCGATGGGAACCCTCGCGCGTTCGGCGATGAGTGTGGTGGTCAGTGCGCGGTAGCCGATCTCGTCGAGGAGTTCTCCGCAGACGTCGAGCATTGCGGTTACGCGCTCGGCGCTGCGCTCCTGGACAGGTGTCTTGCGGGGCTTCGGAAACCCTGATGGCATGGTCACGTGCGTGGCCCTTTCCTGGGGGCGATGGAGGGGATCCAGCCGTCGACGGCGCTGGCGATCATGGCGACGACGGGGTGTGCGGCGTCGGCTGCGCAGGCATGGTCGATAGCTAGCCGCGCCAACCCGGTGTTTCCTGCTTTCCGTGCGGTGTAGGCGAGGAATGCCGCAGGAACGGCCCGCAGGCGTCTGGGCGCATGGCGCACCAGGTGGGTCCACAAGGGAATAAGGCTGGTCAACCGTTCCGGTGTGGAGGCATCCAAGACCAGTGGAGAGATGTCCGGGGCGGTGATCGCCAGCAGCAGGGCAGCAGTGGCTTCGGCGTCGGGGAGTCCGTGTGTGCCGTTGGCATCGAGGAACTCGGCGAGCGTGGACGTCAGCTCTCCTGGGGTGCGGTTTCGTTGGGTCGCGCTGGCCGTGTTGACGGCGGTGGTAAAGGCTCCCGGGACGGGGTCGAGGTGCCTGAGGAAGCTGGCCCGGTCGGGAAAGGCGCCGTACCCGGCGGCGGTGAGACCGGCCGCGAGAGCCGACGTGGCATCCGGAAGTGGGAGCAGGGTGTGGCCGCCGTTGAGGAAGTCGCGGTAGCCGCCGTCGCAAACGACGATGAGCTGCTCGGCGAGGATCCCGGCGTCAATGATCGCCTGGCAGGTCGCTGCCAGGCAAAGGGCTGCTTGGCGGCGGGAACCGAACGAAGCCACGAGTGCGGTGTCGATTCTGATGTCGGCGAGGAGTCGGGGTGTGATCGGGCAGGGGGTGTTCGTCGGCCACAGGTCGCAGCGCAGTGCCGCGTGGTATCTGGAGTTCTGCAAGCCGACGATGACGAGATCGCTGTTCGGGTGGTAGCCGATGAAGTAGGGGATCGCGGCGAGGGTGTCGGCCGGGGTGGACAACACCAGGGACGGTGGGGCTGGGACAGGTGGCTGGCTCATGGCAACGGGAGTCCTTCTGGGAGCAACGAGACGGCCGGCCCGATCGGGTGCGATCGGACCGGCCCGAATTGGGGTAGCGGTGTCAGTTCCCGGCTGCGGCCAGGTGCATGGCTTTGACGGCGACGCCTTCGAAATTGTGTGCGGCGTCGGCATCGGTGAGGGTCTGGGCAGCGGAGGTGACCGCGTGGAGGATGCCGCCCGCGGTGGGATCGGCACCGGCGATGAAGTGCCGCAGGATCTGGGTCTGCTGATCCTCGGTGAACCGCAGCTTCTGGCCGAGCATCTTGACGCAGGCGTTTGGGTCGCTCACGGGCGTCACGGCGGTTTCTTCGAGTTCGTCGATCATGGACTGCACGAACCCGGCGTCGAGGAACGCTGCGACAGCATCACGCGTCTTCGCGGTAATGAGGGCGAGGGTCTTCGTAGTGGTGTCCTCGCTCATGGGGATCACGCCGTCAGCGTCGACCGCGGATCCGAGGTGGGCACGGCGGACTGCGGCGGCATCCATCACCACACCGTTGCGGCACGCCAGGACCATCAACCGGGGCTTGATGGTGAACGCGCCTCCGCCGGTCTCGGAGTTGGAGACGGCGAACCCGCCCCACACGACGGGACGGTCTGCGCCAGACCGGTTGTCGAACGGGGACCGGTAGCGCGCCAGGAGAGTCGGGGCGAGTGCTTCGACTTCAGGAGCCATGATCCGCAGGTACATGCGCCGATCCGACAGGTCACACCCGTCGATGCTGACGGCGATGCCTGCGTTGCGGATCCCTTCCAGTACAGCCATGAGGACGTCGAGGTTGTCGATGCGGGCATAGCGGTCGGACAGGAACGCCCGTGCCATGCCTTCCCCGTCCTCGCCGCGCAGGCAGCGAACCATGTAAGGGTTCTCGGCGCGCATCAGCCAGGAGTTGATGTTGGTGTCGAACAGGTCGATGTTCTCGGCGCGGAGGCGCCTGAGGTAGGGCAACGGGATCTGCAGCTTCGCAGCGATTCCCTCCAGTGCGATTGGGTTCAAGCGGTAGGTCCCGGCGGTGGTCGACACGCCGGTCTCGGACAGGACCGGTTCGGCCCCGTCGATGACCAGACGGCCACCAACGCTGCGGGCGGTACCGGGGGTGATGATCACGTCGAGTTTGCGGGTCTGCTGGTCTTTGAGGAGCTCGGCGAGGTGGTCGAGGGTGGCGTTGCGCAGTGAGTTGCTGCCTGGTGCCGTAGTGGCGCGGGTGATGCTCGTGGTCATGGCAGATGCCGTCCGTTCCGACAAGTCCCGTCTCGCGGGGCCGGGAACGCGCCCTCGATGCTCGAACCCGAACGTGCACGCCGTGGGCGTGCCGTACCGGGCCGGGGCGCGACCCGACATCCTCGGCGGCGGAAGCGCACGCCGCCGGACACAGCCGGACCGTCTCAGCGACGGGCCGTCGCCCGCAACGGTGAACGGATGCAGGGTCCTGGCAGGTCCGGCTTGCCGGCGGCCAGCCCGCCGCACACTCCTACCGACGCGCTCCGGCATGGTGCTGTGCATCCGACGCGTACTTGGCGAACGGTTCGATCTGGTGATTCCAGAGACCGATACCTAGAATCGCCCCATGACCGGTCCCGGAGAGCTGTTCGAGGACTACGTGCGGTTCATCTACCAGATGCTGCTCGAGGCGCAGGGCAAGAACATCGTGGTGACTCGTCGGGCTCCGGTTACCGACAACCGTGGTAACACCTACAACATTGACGTGTTCTACGAGTTCATCGTTGCCGGCGTGCAGCATCGGGTCGCGATCGAATGCAAAGACACCCAACGCCCCGTCGAGCGCGACGACGTCATCGCCTTCGCGGGCAAGCTTCTCGACATGCCAAGCACGATCGGCGTGTTCATCTCCAGGAACGGCTTCCAGCAAGGCGCTCGCAAGTACCTAGAAGATCACGGGATCCTGTATTACAGCGACACGGACCTGCCGAGCTTCGCCGACAGCCTGGCAGCAAAGGTTAAGGCCGTAGCGCTGCCGGGCAAGGACGCCGTCGGCCAGCCATTCTGGGGACTGATGGAGATCGCCGACGGTGCCATCACCGGCAGCTGGTGGCTCATGCCCGACGGCAGCGGCGCCATGCCGCTGTTCTTCTCGCGGCCCCACGCCGAGCAGTTCTGGCAGCATGCTCTTAGCTCGGCTGGAAACGTGTGCATCCGAGGGATCGAGCAGTCAACGCTGTGGCTTCTCATCACGTGTGCCCGAGACGAGGAGCGCGCCTTCATGACCGTTCGGCCCTTCGAGCAAAACGGCAAGCTTCTCTTCAGAGCCGAGCAATGGACCGCCGCTGAACTTGGAGAAGAGTTCGTCCACGAGCGATCCTGACAAGAATGCGAAGACCACCGCCTCCTCAGTGTCGCGCTGCCTCGGATAGCAGCCCGTCCACGGTTCGATGCCAGGCCGCCAGTTCGCGCCTGCCGTACTCAGTGAGTTCTCGAGAACGTTGCCGCGAGGCGACATTGTGCGCCACGAGCGACTGGGTCGGCGCCTACGACGCCACCAGCGGCGAAGGGCTCTGGCAACTCTCCGACGAAGCCGGGACGCGCATCGCCCCCGACGTGACCGGTGCCTGGCACGGAGCTGTATACGCCTGGACCGCCAACGGCGCCCTCGTCCTCGCCGCTCGTGCCGGAGCCGACCGCGAGGTTGCGTCTGGAGTCGCACCGTACCTCGTCAACGAGCACATCGGCATCGCCGATGCCCCGGGTGGTAACGGGCTTGCCGCGTTCCGGGCCACAGGATGACCGTCCCAAGGCCAGGGGCTCATGGCTGTCACCCGTCGGTGAGTTCGGCTGCGATGCAGGCCAGTTGGGTGACGTCCAGCCCAGAGCGTGCGGTGAACACACCGTCAAGGTGGCCTTCGCCGCCG
The DNA here is from genome assembly GCF_014202425.1 of Phytomonospora endophytica. Lineage (GTDB taxonomy): Bacteria > Actinomycetota > Actinomycetes > Mycobacteriales > Micromonosporaceae > Phytomonospora > Phytomonospora endophytica. The sequence goes on from NZ_JACHGT010000013.1 coordinate 177,261, forward strand.
GCGAGAGCCGTGAAGGTTCCCGGTCGGCATGCCCCTCCGTACATGAACCTGATCGCGCCGCGCCTAGCCTGACGTAGTGGTGCGAGGCGCCGCAGAATGGTCTGCACATGATCGTGGTTAGCCGCATCGGCTGCGCCTGCTGCCCACACTGGCGTGTAGGCGATGACCACCGGTGCGGTGTCGGGTACGGCCGCGAGGATCCGTGCGGCCTGGGCCTCGACGTGGTCTGCGGCCATGGTGAGGTCTCCATACCCGGTCTCGCCGACGCAGATCACGGGCACCATGGCGTTTGCCGCGATCGATGCGGCCTTCGAAGCAGTTGAGGCGTCGTCCTCGCCGAATGCTTTGCGGCGCTCGCTGTGGCCCGCGATGACGAAGGTGCATCCGAGTTCGGCGAGCATGCTCGTTCCCACTTCACCTGTGCAGGGGCCTCGGCCTGTCCAGGTGTTCTGCGCCGCCCAAGCGATCCCGGTCCCGCCGAGAAGAGCGCGGGCATCGGGAAGGACGGGAGGTGGCACCGCGACGAACAATCCTGCCGCGGCCAGTAGATCGGAGCGTTCGGCGAGCTGCTCCAGCCAACGCCGCGAGTCGGCGAGACTCAGGTACGTCTTCGTGTTGACCCCGACAAGCCGAGTCGGCAGAGAGTCCAAGCGGTTCGCCCTCCTTGTGACGCACTGCGGCATCCACATTGGAGCACAGAGTGGGCGCTCCGTCAGACTGCCACGAACCAGCAGGCCAAGCAGAGGCCCTCGGCGGCGGGGCAGACGACCGCCGAGGGCGCCACGAATCCTTGCACAGCCATGGAGCGGGCGGAGTGGTCAAACAGGGAACTGTGTCTGGCCAAACCGCTGGATCAGCCGGTCGGATCAATGGCGGCCAGGGCGGAGTCAAGGCGCGCGAGGATCTGATCAACCGTGGAGGTACTCGAGCATGTCGGATCCCGGCGCAGCTCGGTTTCGCCACGGATACCTCGTGGTGGGATACGTCTGGGGGTCCCGTTGCAGTGCTGCGTACCGTGCTGCCAGAGCGGCAAGGAGCATGGGCTTGAGGCTTGGGTCGTCGTCGGGGGCGACCGCCAGCGCGCAGAGAAGGACTTCAACGGCGATCTCCGCGTCGTCCCATCCCTGCACGGGTGAATAGACGATGTCGGACCGCCAGATCAGTTCCGGCCAGCCTTCGGCTGTCTTCAGCACTCCTTTACTGCCGGCTGGCGCCCTGACAGGTTTCGCCTGCTTGACCAGGTCTTCCGGGCGGCCCGCATAGCGGGGGAGGTCCACGATCTCAACTTCGGCGTCTTCCGGAAGCCAGACCAGGCCGCGATGGCCGTGTAGGAGACCTCTTATCTGCACGAGAGCAAACGGGTTCTCGTCCTCCTCGCATCGGGTCCACACAGTAACGACATCACCGGCCACCAGCGGCTCATCATCGATCTGATCGATGGAACCGTTGCTGGCGACCCTCACACGAGAGAACGTCGGGACTGAGGCGAGCAGCGTGACTCGTACGTTAGTGGCGCGGCTTGAGGCCGACTGTCGACTTCTCAGGCCGTATTTCGCGCACGTTCGTTCGCCGAGTCGGTCCTGAGGGGTCATTGAGGTTGCCTGGCTGCTGCGAGCCCCAATGGTGCATGGAATCGAAGCCGAAGTCATGCAAGGGCAGCGGCCGCCACGCTGGTCTCCGGCAGGATGCGTTGAGCGACGGCCAAACCGCCACCGATGCTGCGCGCGGTGCCCGGAGGATGATTACGTCGAGCTTGCTGGTCCTGGTGGTCCTTGTGGAGCCCGGCAAAACGATCGAGGGTGGCGTTGCGCAGTGAGTCGCTGCCCGGTGCGGGTGATGTTCGTGGCCATGGCGGATGCCATCCGTTCCGGCAAGCTCCGCGAGACGGGGCTGGAGAACGCACCGTCGTTGCCCGAACCCGCACGCGAACGCCTTGGGCGTGCCGCACTGGGCCGGGGGCGCGAGCCGTACTCACTCAGGCAGTAGGAGCACAGGCTGCCAGACAGAGCCGGACTGTCCAACTGGCCAGCTGTCCGGCAGCATCGGTGACTGGATGCGGTGTCCCGATAGGTCCAGCTTGCCGGCGGCCAGCCCGCCGCACACGCCCACGCAGGCGCCCCATCTGGGGCGGCAGAAGGGGAGGACCGGGACGCTCGTGTGTATCTGACGCCAAACAGTTGGACCTTTGTGATTCCTGGTGCCCTGGTGCGAATTACCAGCCGGGGCCGCTGGACGTTCTTGCACTGACCGCTTAGCAGTGGCTGTGTCCCACCTAGCGGCCTCCCAGATATCGGGCGCCTAGGCTTTAGATTGAAACGAGTTGGTAGCCACACTGGTCGTATTGGACAGCTGCAAAAGCTCTTCAATCCGTTCTTGCGGCACTCCCGTGTCAGACCAGATGGAAGCAAAGAAGTCGCGTAGCACGAGGTGAGGAAAGGCGTAGGACTCGCCGACCTTACGGAGCAGCAGGCATTCGCAAGCGTGGTCGAGCCATGGGCGCAGTGGCTTGAAGAGTACACGCTTCTTGGCAAGTATCGACCTGATGATCGATTGTTCGACCGAAGCAAGCTCTCCAAATGCAACGAAAATGTACCACGCACTTAGTAGGCTCACAACGACAGCAAACGTTGTTGCTTTTTCGTTGGCGTAAGTGCCATATCCGCTCCATTGGATCCCAAGATAGACTATAATGTAGGCAACCAGGAATGTGAGAGTTGCGCCCACGTGTACGAATATGAGACCTCTGAAGCGCACGGCGACTGCTTGTGGGCCAGGAATCTCGCGCTTTCTTGCGGGAACGCGATCGGGTTCGGCTACATGCCAGGTCATTAGGCAAATTCCGCAAGTGATCCAGACGCTCGCAAATGATGCAACCCCGAAGGCTATCCCGCTGGTGGTGCTCCAGCCGAACAAGAAGCCTGCCATCGTACCGAGTGGCAGTCCAACGATGATTGATGCTGGCTGTTCGATGGCGATCGCCGCAAGGCTCAGTCCGAGTTCCTTGAGAGGGTTGGGCTCGACAGTGGCATGGTCTCCGATAATTCGACGTCCAGCGCTGAACGTTAGCCAACCCGAATCAATCTGGTTCTCGTTTGGGATTGCCATGCAGATACAGGCAATGATGACTGCAATGGCGGCAAGGATTCCGTCGTATGCCCACATCCAGGCCAACAGGGCAACTGGGGAGGCAATGAGCGCGCAAGCTACCCTGGCCCTGATCGTCGAGTGGTAGGGATAGACCCAGTCTGTATCAAAGGAGTCAAAATCAAAAACCGTCTGCTTTGATGCGGTTGTCGCTCGCGCAATGTAGGAGAGCTGAGTTACCAGTCGAGAGCGTTGATCCGGCGTGCGGCCCCGCTGTTCGAGCATGACCTGTACGTATCTTGTAACCAGTCGCGCAAGAGCATTAGGCGCTTCCACGTCGGCGGTCGATCTATCCTGGTACGCAAGCATGAGAATACTCAATAGGAGCGGCGTACGTACGAGCCGTTTCAACTCCAGGTCTTGCTGTAGGGTCTCCAGTGCGTGCTGGCGCCCATGCCTTCTCAGATAACTTTCCACTTGCGCCATTGTTAGGGGCTGGATCTCGACGGATCCATAGGTGCGAAGCTTCGTCTCGAGCTGCTCATAATCCTTGCTTCGGCAGCATATGGCGATACCTGCTTCGCCATGTCGAATTCTAAATGTGTTGATCGCTTCGATGCATTTTTCGCGGTTGTGCTGCGCAAGTTCGTCGAGCCCGTCTAGGAGGAGGATAGCCTCCCCTGAGGCGAGAGAATCGGATATAAAGTCGCTACTGACTTGATATCGTACGGATGCCTCATGTGCGATCCATTGCTCTAGCTTACTGAATTTAGGAAGCCACGCCGAAAGGTTGAGTAGAATCGGAAAGCGCTCATCGGCACTGTCTTCAGCGCGTTTGATTAGTCCCTGGAGGAGTTCGAGCAGCATTGTCGTCTTTCCTGCACCGGGCCCGCCCAATACGATGATTTGTTCCGCGAGTTGGCGTGAGAAGAGATCTGTGATCGCTTCCTGCCCGGCGCGGAGAACCTCGCCCCGGTTGGTTGAAACTCTTACTCCCCATGGATGTGGCTCGTCCAATGAAACCTTCAGAGAGAGTCGGATTCTGGCCTCTTGGTAGAGAGAAGCATTGAGTACCTCCTCGATCCATATTTGTCGCAGGCGAAGGAGTAAGGCCGCTCTTTCTCGGACTCTACTCTTTGCTACGCTCCGGCTGCTTTGTGATCGGATGCTCACCCACACGAGGATCATAGAGACGCCTGCCAGGCAGGCGGTGAAGATCCACCGGTATCGGAGGACGTCTGAAGGAAGGTCGCTGGTGGCAAGGTTAGTGAGCACCCCCACCAGCACTGTGCAGAAGACCGATACTATTGCGGCGATTCGGGAACTGCGTAGCATGCCGCTATTAATACAGGACGCTCACAAGTCTCGGCGCACGTTGCGGGGCGGCACTCTTCGAGCGCGACCCGTTTCGAAGGCGTTGACCGCTGGCTGGCTGATGGCAGGTTTCAGTGCAAAGCCTCCGGCGCTCGTTCGGGGCGCGACCGCCGGAGGCCCGGCAAGGATCATGACATGCCTGTGGTCTGTGCGGGACGTAGCGACGGGCAATGCTCAGTCGTCTGGAGTCACCGATTTGCGAACCGTATCAAGCTTTGTCAGGAGTTGATCGGTGTCGGTTCCGGCGGCGATTTCTGCGCGAAGTTGGTCAACGAGGTTACGCACCTGTGCTTGGGCGCCGGCGAGCGCGTTGGCGGTCTCGGTCTGGAACTGTGCGGCGAGCTCGGCGGCCCGCTGCTGGAGGAACAGTTGTCCGTACTCCGTCGGCAGCAAGGTGGAGTCCGGCAGGGGGGCGCGCTGGATTGTTGCAGCGTGGTAGGCGCGGCTGTCGCCGAACGGGAGTGCGTGAAGGCCGCGGATCCAGCGCTGCAATGTGATCGGGTCATCTACGGTCACGGTTTCTGTGACAGTCAGGGACTCAGTGCCGTCCTCGGTCAAGCCGAGGAGGTGTACGGGGGCGACATCTAGCGCCAGGGCCACGACGTAGACCTGGCGGACCGTGGGGTCGCGGCGGGCGTACTCCAGCGACACGATCACGTTGTAGGTGATGTCAGTCGCGCCGAGGTCTTCGCAGCGCGCGGCGAGATCTTCCATGGTCATCGCCCGGGACTTGCGCGCTTCGCGGATGCGCCGCGCGACCACCTGACGAACGGGGAGAGCTTCCCGCTCAGGAGCATCTGAAGCCTGGGAGCGACTTGTCATTGAAACAAGTTAGCACGGACTGTTGACAAAGTGGCAGGTCGCGAGCAATTCTCGTACTCCGACAGGGCGAATCGACAAGTCGGCTTGTTGTGAAACCAAGAAGGAGGCGAGTTAAGTGACATGTAAACCCAACCCGAGTGGCCGAGAGACCTGGACCGTCGAGCAGGCCGCCGAGTTCCTGCGCATGACCCCCGAGTCCCTGCTGTTCCTCGGTGAGATCGGTGCCGGCCCACCTCACACCGGCGTCGGCTGGTACATCGCCTACGACCCCGACCAGGTTCGCGAATGGCTGTGGAACGCCGGCAAACCGATCTCCCTGCCTCTCCGTGCCAAGCACGGGTGGAACCCCTCGAAGACAAGGAAGACCAATGAGTAGAGGCTGCCCGAAGCGACACTGGACGATCGAGGAAGTCCGAGCTCTCGGTGCCAGTACCGACCTGGAGACGGCTGGCGCGGTACTGGGGATAGGGCGGGCGCTGTCGTACCGGCTCGCGAAGAACGACGAGTTCCCGGTGCGGCTCCTGCGTCCCGGCCCGTCGCGGATCAGAGTTCCCGTGCTGGAGCTCCTGAAGGTTCTCGGAGACGGGTAGGGGCGAACGGCCCCCGGCGGAGTAGATCTCGCCGGGGGTCGTTTGCTGTGCGGTCGGCTAACCCGACCTTCTTCTTCGTCTTCTTCTTGACCTTGGTCGAGCGCTGGCGGATGTTTTGGAACGCGTCGAGCGCGCCGTCGTCTTGCTCGTCGAAGGTGCCGAGGTACTTCTCTGTGGTGGTGATGTTGGCGTGACCGAGTCGCTTCTTGACGACTTGCAGGTCGGCGCCGCCCGCGAGGAGCCAGGAGGCGTGTGCGCGTCGAAGGTCGTGCATGGTGATGTCGCGGTTGAGCCCGGAGTCGGCGAGGGCTTTGCGGATGATCTGGTCGCGGAACCAGCGGTGTGGCACATGCCCGTCGGTGTCGCAGACGCGTGGCGCTCGCGGCTCGTCCTTGCCGGCCGCACGTCTGTTGGCCCGGTAGACGGCGACGGCGTGCCTACAGTGGTCACAGCGACAGGGGGCGTTGCCGTAGGCGCTGATGGTGCCGTGCTGATACTGACGGCCCTTTGTATTCGGCTCGGTGAGCCCGAGATCCTGACCCTGCGGGGGAGCGGCGGGTGGGGTGGACTTCGCCTTCGGGACGTACTCGAACAGCAGGTCGTCGGGGGCGATGTTCTCGTCCTTGATGAACCGCTGGACCCGCTTGCACAGCCTCTTGCTGACCTTGAAGCTGCGGAACTCCTTGTCCTTCGGGTAGTGCTTGACCAAGAACCTCTTGCCCTCGGGGTGGAACTTCTTGGGGATCTCGACAACGACCCGGCTGATTGTGACGGTGCAGGCCTCGAAGTTGAAGTCCTTCGGACGGAGTTCGGCGATCTCCCCCCACCGGCATCCCGTCTCAAGGTCGACCTCGGTGAGGAGCTGCCACTTGAGCTCGGGGATCTCCGCGTGGAACTGGTCGAACTGGCTTGGCGAGACGATGTTGAGGACCTTGGTGGGCACCGGGTCGGTCTTGACGGCGCTGCATGGGTTGATCTCGAGGTACTCGTCGATCACGGCGGTCGACAGGATCGAGCTGAGGATCGAGAGGTTGTACTCCCGGGTCACGGCCGTCATGCCAGCCTGCTTGCGGGCGGTCAGCCACTCGCGGATCACCGACGGCTGGATCTCGACGAGCTTCATCTTCCCGAAGTAGGGCAGCAGGTTCGCGTTGATCGAGTAGGTGTAGCCAGAGCGAGTCGTGGCCTCCATGGTGTGGTGGGGCAGCCAGCGCTCGACGTAGTCCTCGAAGTGGGTCCTTCTGCGGGCGAGGCTCGAACCGCGACCGCGGCGAAGCTTCGCCTCCTCGTCCTGCCAGGCGGTGTCGGCCTCCTTCTTCGTGGCGAACGTGCCAGCGGATCGCAGCTTCTCCTGGAGGTCGAGGAAGTAGGCCGTGTAGCGGGGCCTGCCGTCCTTGCCGTAGCGCTTTCTGCTGTACCCCACCACTTTCCTCCAAGATTGTTTGACCGTGATTTGACCGTGGATCATGCGTTCAGCGCGTAGATTCCTGAGTATTGATGATCATCAAACTAGGCCGCCTAGCTGCAAGAATAGTCGATAGCTACGAAGAGATGCAAGGCTGTTTGACGATCACGGTCCACTCGTAATGAATAGGTCGTCGGTTCGATTCCGACAGGCGGCTCAGAGTTTGAGCAGGTCAGAAGCCCGTCTCCCGGTCAGGGAGGCGGGCTTTCGATCGTCTGTGCGCCATTCCGCGGCGGGTCCACACCCGTGGCGGGCGCCGGCGGGGCTGAGAGTCGCGTCACCCCCGGACACGCGGCGGCGGCTCGCCTCTACCCTCTCCCCATGTCGCACACCGACCCTCTCTACCTCCTCCACCGCGCCGCCGAGACGGGTTCACCGGACGAGGTCGCCGGGCTGGCGCGGGAGCTCGGTGACGCCGACGTGCTCGCCGACGGGCGTTCCGCCCTGTGGGTCGCGGTGTGGGCCGGGCGGGACGACAACGCGCGGGCGCTGGTGGAGGCGGGCGCCGATCCGTGGCGGTCGATGATGGCGGGGTGGTCGCCGGGGCGGTTGAGCCTGGCGGGGCCGACGCCGGGGATGTTCGGGAAGGCGCGGGAGGCCCTGTCGGCGGCCGAGGAGGCGGCCGTGGGGGAGGCGCCGGGCGTGATCGCCGCGCTCGACGAGATCGACGACGACGGGTGGAGCGTCTGCTGCGTGGGCGGAGTCTCCGCCGACGAGGCGATGCGGCGGCTCGACGTCGTCGCGTTGCCGGAGGTGCCGGAGTTCGCTCCGGACGCGTGGCTCGGCGACGAGTACCTCGACGTCCTGGGCTTCACCGACGTGCCGGGCGGCTGCGTCGTCGCGCAGCCGTGGGCCTATGCCGCGTCGTATCCGGTGGTCACGCGGCTCCTGTCGGCCGGGACGGTCGCCTACGCGATGTACGCCAACCCCAAGAGCGGCGACCAGGGCAGCGTCCACCGGGACGGGATCCTCGTCCCCGGTCACCACGGCCCGGCGGGCTGGCCCGAAGCCGACGATCCGCCCGAGGAGGTGCTGCGGACCTTCCTGTACCGGGGAGAGTCGCCCGCCTACTGCTGCGCCGTCGCGGGCGTCCGGCCGACCGGCGTCGCCGCCTTCCTCGCCCCCGAGCGCTTCGCGCGACTGCCCACAAGGGACTACGCGGCCATCGCCTGAGCCGCCTCGATTCCCCGGCGGGCCAGCTCCTCCTGTCGCCCGAAACGCATCTCCACGGCCAGTTCCAGCGCGCGCCGGTGCAGTTCGAGGGCCTCGTCGGCCAGACCCGCGGCCCGGCACGTGGCCCCGAAGTCGTTGAGGAAGTGCACGGCCGTCTGCTGCTCGTTCAGCTCCTCCAGCAGCGCCATCGCCTCGCGATGCGACTCCATCGCCTCGTCGTGACGGCCCGCGTACCGCAGGGCGACGGCGAGGTAGTTCAGCGCCCAGGCGACGTCGTAGGGGTGGTCGTCGGCCTCGGCGAGGGCGTAGGCGCGACGGAGGAACTCCAGCGAGCGCGCGGGTTCGGTCGGCGCGATCGCCGCCCCGTAGGTGACCAGGGCCGTGCGGTAGGCGAGGCCGTGGTCGAAGACGGCCATCGACTCCTCGGCGAGTCGCGCCGACTCGGCCAGATCCCCGTCCTGGTAACAGGTCCAGGCCGCGAAGGCGAGCGCGAAGGCCAGTCCGCCGGGCTGGTCGCCGGCCTGTTTGAACAGTTCGGCGGAGCGGTCGAGGAAGGCGCGGGCGGTGACGGGGTCACCGAGGTTGTCGTGGAGGTATCCCCGCCGCAGGTCGAGGATGGCGGCGACGTCCTGGTGGCGGCCGTCGGCGAGGAGTTCGGCGGCGTCGGCGTACTCGCGGAGGGCCTCGGTGGTGTTCCCGGCGGCGTAGCGGGCGTTGCCGAGGCCGAGACGCACTTCGGCGAGGAGCCGCGTGTCGCCGAGGCGCCGGGCGGCGGCGGTGGCCGATTCGAGGACGCGGACCTCCTCGCCCCATCCGCCGCGGCGGCCGAAGTAGGGGCGGAGGAGGCCGGGGACGCGCGCGACGAAGGTGTCGTCGCCGATGGCCTCGGCGCGCCGGAACGTGGCGAGGACGTTGGCGTGTTCGCGGTCGTACCAGGCGAGGGCGGCGTCGCGGTCGGCGAAAGGGCCTTCTTCGACGGGGCCGGGGAGGGTGAGCCAGGGGAACAGGCGGAAGGCGGCCTCGGCGCGGGCGAGCTGGTGGTCGAGGACGCGCTGTTCGACGCGGCGGCGCTCGGTCCCGGACTCCTCGGCTTCGACGGTGCGGGCGGCGAAGCCGCGGACCAGGTCGTGCATGTGGAAGCGGTCGGCGTCGGGTTCGTCGAGGAGGTGGATGTCGACGAGGTCTTCGAGGATCTCGGTGGTGTCGTCGACGGACAGGCCGACGGCCGCGGCGGCGACGGCGCTGTCGAAGTCGGCGCCGGGGATGAGGGCGAGACGGCGGAAGACCTTGCGGTGCAGGGGATCGGTCTGGCGCAGGGACATGCCGCAGGCGGTGTCGAAGTCGTCGGTCTGGCGGCGCAGCCGGTCGGTGAGGACCGCGAGCGTCCATCCTGGACGGTGCCGGAGGCGGGCGGCGGCGACCCGGATCGCCAGCGGCAGGTTCCCGCACAGGCGCACGACCTCGGCGACGGCCTCGGGTTCCCGCTCGTAGCGCGCGTCGGGGCCGCCGGCGCGACGGAAGAGGTCCTTCGCGGTGTCGCCGTCGAGGATGTCAAGCGACACCGGCGGGATGTGCGCCAGGGCCACGAATCTGCGGCGGCTGGTGACGATGACGGCGCTGTCGCCCGCGCCGGGCAGCAGCGGCCGGACCTGATCGGCGTCCTCGGCGTTGTCGAGTACACACAGGACACGACGGCGGGCGAGTTCGTCCCGCCAGCGGGCGGCGAGGCGCTCGATGCCGTCGGGAATGGCGCGTGTGGACACGTCCAGGGCGATCAGCAGGGTGCGCAGGGCTTCGGCGGGGTCGACGGGTTCGAAGCCGGGTGTGAAGCCGTGCAGGTCGATGTAGAGGCGCCCGCCGGGGAATTCGCGGGCGAGACGGTGGGCGGCGTGCACGGCGAGACTCGTCTTGCCGACACCGGCCATGCCGTCGACGACGACGGCCTTCGACTCGGCGACATGCCGCAGGACCCGCTCGACCTCGCCCGCGCGACCGGTGAAGTCGGTGACGTCGGACGGCAGGTCGTTGCGGGGGGAGCGGGCGGCGGGCCGCTGCGGCGGTGCCACGGTCGAGGCGGAACGTCGCGCCTCCTCCCACAGTGGACGGAGCGGTCGCGGGTCGCGTTTGACGACCCGGCACAGCGCGACGACCGCCTCCCACGGCGGCACGGTCCGCCCGGCGACGTAGCGCGACAGCGACGACGAGCTGAGGGCGGCGTCGGTGGCCAGGGCGCGCAGGCTGCGGCCGGACAGGTCCCAGACCCGGCGCAGCCGTGCGGCGAGTTCGGTGGCGGGCGAACGTTCCATCCCGGTCCTCCTCCCTCGCTGTCCCATCGGCGGGACTGTTTCCGTGTGGCCATCTTGCCTGATGGCGGCGGGTGCGCCTGTCCCATGGCGTCCCATCGATGCTGCGTGCGGCATATGCGCCGGTGTGTGATTCCCAACGACGGAGGGAACGTCCCGCCGCGAAAGCCGCAAGGAGCACGAAATGCAGCCGCGCATGAAGAACCCCGCCGCCGTCATCGAAGGCGCCTACCCCGCCGTCCAGGCGCTTCTGGGCGCATCGCGCACGACGAGCGTGCCCGCCACGACTCTGGAGCTGGTGCACCTGCGCGCCAGTCAGATCAACGGGTGCAGCGCGTGCGTGCACGGCGGGGCGTTCTCGTCGCGCAAGGCCGGGGTCGCCGACCGGCAGGTCGACACCGTCGCCGCGTGGCGGGAGACGCCGTACTTCAGCGACGCCGAACGCGCCGCCCTCGCCCTGACCGAGGCCGCGACCCGCCTCGCCGACAACCCCGACGGTGTCCCGGACGAGATCTGGGACGAGGCCGCCGGACACTACGACGAGGAAGGGCTCGCCGCCATCGTCCTGACGATCGCGACGACCAACATGCTCAACCGCCTCAACGCCACCACCCGCCAGATCGCCGGGCAGTGGGGGTGACGGGCATGCGGGTACACGTTCACCACTACGGGGTCGACGATGAGGTCTTCGACGAGTTCCTGCGGCGCAGGGCGGCCGTGATCGACGCCGTGCGGTCGCGCCACCCGGCGCTGAACGCCACGACGCTGGTCCGGCTGGAGGACGGCGGCTACACCGACACATGGCAGTGGGACGACGCCGAGGCGATGGGCGCGGCCTTCGCGTCCCTGCCCGACCTCCCCGAGGCCGGAGCGGCGATGTCGCTGACGACCGGCGCGACGGGACGCTCGGGGGAGGTCGTGGCCGTGCGCTGACGCGTGCCGAGCCCGGGGATCGGGCTCGGCACCGCCGACGGCCGCGAACGTGGTCGGCGGGCCCCCTTCCCGCCGTCGAGTACCGTCTCGACCATGTTCGTGCTGGAACTCGGCTACACCGCCCCCCTCGACCGCGTCGACGACCTCCTCCCCGCCCACGTCGAGTGGCTCGACGCGCTCTACGACTCGGGCATGTTCATCGCCTCGGGCCGCAAGGAACCGCGCACCGGCGGCGTCATCCTCGCCGTGGGCGAGCGGGCGGCGGTCGAGGCCGCCGTCGCGACCGACCCCTTCGTCCTGGCCGGGGTGTGCGCGTACACGGTCACGGAGTTCATCGCGACGAAGACGGCGGCGGGGCTGGCGGAGTACCGCCAGACGCCGCCCGGCTGACGGCTCAGTACTGCAACCGCCCCGGCCGGTCGGTGTACAGCAGCTGGTGCTCCTCCGACGCCTCCGCCCAGCTGCCCGGCAGGCGGGTCGGCGCCGACGCGGACCGCAGGGCCGCCGCCATCTGCCGCGCGCACGTCGCGGCGGGCACCCCGCCGACGCCGGTGCCCAGCCCGGGCACCGCGACCGACGTGACACCCAGTCCGGCGGCGCAGCGCAGGATCGCGCGCATCGCGAGGTAGGGGTTGACGGTGTCGGCGGGCAGCCGCATCGGCACGCGCATGGTCGGCGCGGCGATCAGCCACGGCACGGACGCGTCGCCCGTCTCGACGGCGAGCGCCTCGCCGACGAAGAGCTCGCCGTCGTGGTCGTGGAAGATTCGCGCCCGCACGGCCGTCTGGATCGACTGTCCGAAGTGGACGAGATAGCGGCCGTCGAGCCCGCCGTCCATGAAGCCGAAACTGTTGGCGGGACTCACCACGGCCGCGCAGCCGGCGTCCAGGATCGAACCGCGCCACACCCGCACCCGCGCGAACTCCCCGGCGACCTCGTCGAAGCAGGCGGCGGCCCGTTCGTCCACGGCGGCCAGGACGACGTCCAGGGTCTCTGTCACGGCCGCGACGTTACCGGGACACGCCCACCGCCACCTGACATAGACTCCACCGCCGTGTCCCCACCCGCCAAGATCGCGACATCCCCCCTCGCCCTCCCCGCCTTCCGGTGGTTCTTCACCGGACGCGTCATCTCGCTCATGGGCACCTCGATGGTCCCCGTCGCGCTCGCCTTCGCCGTCCTCCAGGAAGGCCGGACCGGGGACCTCGGCGTCGTCCTGGCCGCCGAGAGCGTGCCGATGGTCGTCTTCCTGCTCTTCGGCGGCGTCATCGCCGACCGTTTCCCGCGCCGGGTCGTCCTGCTCTGCGCGCACCTGGTCGCGGGTGCGACACAGGCCGGGATCGCGGTCATCTTCCTCACCGGGAACTACCACCTGCCGCTGATCATGGCGCTCGGCTTCCTCAACGGCACCGCCGCCGCACTGACCTTCCCCGCGATGATGGGCATCGTCCCCGAGATCGTCAGCAAGGAGCGCACACAGCGCGCGAACTCGCTGCTCGGGACCTCGCGCAGCGCCGTCACCATCGCCGGCCCGACCGTCGCGGGCCTCGTCGTCGCCGGGGTCGGCGGCGGCTGGGCGATCGCCGTCGACGCCGCCACCTACTTCGTCGCCGCGTACTGCCTCACGCGCGTCAGACTCCCGAAGAAGGCCGCGCGCGAGCAGCGGACCAGCACCTGGCACGACCTGCGCGTCGGCTGGACCGAGTTCCGCTCCCGCTCGTGGGTCTGGACGGTCGTCGCCGCCTTCGGCATCACCAACTGCATCTACGTCGCCGTGTGGTCGGTCCTCGGACCGCGCATCGCGCTGCGCACGATCGGCGCCCAGGGCTGGGGCGCCGTCCTGAGCTGCTTCGCGATCGGACTGCTGATCATGGGCGTGATCATGTACCGCGTCCGCGTCCGCCGGCTCCTGGCGGCGGGCCAGTTCGCGGTCGCCTTCGCCGGGATCCCGCTGGTCGTGCTTGGCCTCGAACCGTCGGTGTGGGCGCTGTCGGCGGCCGCGTTCGTCGGCGGGCTCGGCATGGAGGTCTTCGGCATCGCCTGGGCGACCTCGCTCCAGCAGCACGTCCCCGAGGAGGTCCTGTCGCGCGTGTCCTCCTACGACGCCCTCGGCTCCTTCGTCGCCATCCCGCTCGGGCAGCTGCTCGTCGGGCCGCTCGTCGCCGCCGCGGGCGAGGAGCCCGTGGCGGTCGGCGGCGGCGTCATCTTCGCGATCGTCTCGCTGCTGCCCCTGGCGTGGGCGTCAGTCCGGAACCTGCGTGCGGTCTAGGTCGGCGAGGTCGGCGTCGGACAGCTCGATCCCGGCGGCCGCGACGTTCTCGGCCAGGTGCGCGGGCGAACCGGTACCGGGAATGAGCAGGATGTTCGGCGACCGGCGCAGCAGCCACGCCAGGGCGATCTGCTGCGGCGTCGACGAGTGCCTGGCGGCGACGGCGGCGACCTTCGCGGTCGTCTCCTCGTCGAAACCGCTCACCGGGAAGAACGGCACGAAGGCGATGCCCGCACGCTCGCAGGCGTCGATGATCGGGTCGCTGGTCTCGCGGCGGCCCAGGTTGTAGAGGTTCTGCACGCACGCGATCGGCGCGTACCGCATGGCCTCCTCGAAACGGTCCTGCCGCACGTTGGAGATGCCGATGTGGCCGATCAGGCCCTCATCCTTGAGCTTGAGGAGGCTCTCCAGGGGCTGCTGGAGCGTCCCGCCGGGCAGCGGGTTCACGCCGTCGACGCGCAGGTTGACCACGTCGACGCGCTCGACGCCGAGGGCCGCGAGGTTCCACTCGACGGCCTCGCGCAGCCTCTCGGGCTCCAGTCCGTCGTGCGCGTCGCCCTCGACGCCGGTCATGATCGGACCGACCTTCGTGACGATCACCAGGTCCTCGGGGTAGGGGTGGAGGGCCTCGCGGATCAGTTCGGGCGCGCGGAAACCCTCGCCGTCGACGTAGTAGTAGCTGGTGTCGATGTGGTTCACGCCCAGCGCGACGGCCTCGCGCAGCACACGCAGGGCCGTCTCGCGCTCGGGGCTGCGGCCGCCCTGCGGCCAGTTCGTGAGCTTCATGGAGCCGTAGCCGATGCGGGCGACGTCGAGGTCGCCGCCGAGGAGGAAGCGGCCGGCGGCCGAGGCGGGATTCGTCATGCCCGGAACTCTAGGCGTATTGCCTGGTGAGAACCTTGGACGGACCCGAATGCGGCGGGAAACCGGGCGGGTTAATCTCAAGAAGGAGGGTAGGTCGTTCTCGGCGCGTGCCGACACCGCGCGAACCCCCTCCCGAGGCTACGGGTTCTCGCGGCCGGGACCCCGCGCGAGGTCGCCACCGCCCTCGCGGGTCACGCGCCGAGGACCGCACCCTCCGGAACTCCCACACCGGACCGCAGCGCGGTAGCGTCTTCGCATGACGGTCATCCTCGTCCCCTACCACCTCGACGAACACCTGCCCGGGCTGCGCGCGCTGCTGCCCGCGGCCGTCGAGCCGACGACCGTCAACGCCGACTTCCGCGAGGGCGACGTCTGGTCGCGACTCGGCGACGTCGGCGTCCGCACCGCACAGGCCGTCGCCGAGACCGCGCACGGCAACCCCGTCATCGTCTCCGGCGACTGTTCCACCTCCATGGCCGTCCTCGCCGGGCTCCAGCGCACCGGCATCGACGCCGGGATCGTGTGGTTCGACGCCCACGGCGACGTGCAGACCGTCGAGACCAGCGCGTCGGGCTACCCCGGCGGGATGCCGCTGCGGATCATCACCGGCTACCGGCCCGAACTCATCGCCGAGCGGCTCGGACTCAAGGCCATCGCCGAGGACCGTGCCCTGCTCGTCGGCGCCCGCGACCTCGACCCGCCCGAGATCGCCTACCTCGGCGAGGCGAAGATCCGGCAGAGCAAGATCGAGGACGTCGCCGAGCACCTCCCGCCCGGCCCACTCGTCCTGCACATCGACGCCGACGTCATCGACTCCGACCAGATGCCCGGCCTGCGCTACCCCGTCGGCTGCGGCCCGAGCGTCGAAGACGTCGTCGCCGCCGCCGGGCGCGTGCTCGCCACGGGTCGCGTCGTCGCCGTCGACATCGCCTGCACCTGGTTCGACGAGGCACCCGAATGGACCCGCGCGAGCCTCCTGTCGGCGCTGCTGGCGGAGGCCGCGTGGACGTGACGGGCCACCTCGCCGCCGCCCTCGACGCGGCCGTCGCGCTGGCCAACGCCTTCGGCGCGCCCGAACGCCACGGGAAACCCGCCCCCGAGCTCGACGACGACGGGAAACGTGAAGCCGTCGCCGAAGCCCTGCGCCTCGTCACCCGCCTCGCCCCGCCCGTCGATGACCCCGACCGGCTCGCCGACGGCGGCGAGCGCCTCTACACGGCCCTGTCGTTGCTCGTCGACGGCGACCACGCCCACGCCGCCGAGACCGTCAACGCCCTCCTGCGCGCCACCCGCGCCGAGCCGTGGCTCGTCCAGTACGGCGACGAGCCGTGGCACCTCTACTTCGGCGACCCGTCCCGCCTCGGCGCCGAACGCTGGCTCGCCGACCTCGCCACCGCCGTCGCCATGCTCGCCGGCGGCGACGGGCTGTCGCGGCTGCGCCGCTGCGAAGCCGAACGCTGCGACCTCGTCTTCCTGGACACGACGAAGCCGGGCACCCGCCGCTTCTGCTCGACGAGCTGCCAGAACCGCACGAAGGTGGCGGCTTACCGGGCGAGGTCCTAAAGGGCGGATGCGCATATGCCCCTCGAATGCATCTTGCGGTGATTAGCCCCCTTCGGTAAATGTCGACGCAGGTCATCGGCATGAAGGGGGACCCATGCGGGAATCGGCGGACGGACCGGAGCGTGCCGAACGGGTGGAGCAGGGTGAGCCGCCGGGCAGGACCACCACGTCCGTTCCGGCGACGGCCGCACGGGGCAGACCCGCCGCCGCACGCTTGATCGGGCTCCAGCGCGCGGCGGGAAACCGCGCGGTCGCGGGCCTGCTCGGGCCCGCCCGCCCCGGTACCGCCCCCATCGTGATCCAGCGGGTGGCGGCGCAGCTCGCGGTCAGTCCCGACGGGAAGACGATCACCGATCTCACCGTCCGAGGGCGGCCCGCCTCGCCCTACACCGACACGATGGGAGACCACACCACGGCCTTCATCGTGCAGGCCACCGCCGTGCGCAACGCCGTCCTGAACAAGTCCCTCGCCGACGCCGTGGCCGGGGTGCGAGGGCTGGTGGACAGGGCGATGAAGCTTCCGGGGATCGCCCGGGTGCCGAAGTTGCCCAAAGGTGGCGGCGTCGGCCACGGCGACAAGTTCGAAGCCGCCAAGGTCACGATGGACGGGTTCTACGTCGAGCTCAACGAGGTCGACGTCGCGAAGAGGAACGCCGCGGCGCTCGACGCCGTCGCGGTCGCGTCCGGGACCGCGGCCGACAGGAAGAACGCCGACGACGCCGCCGCGGACCGCGACCTGCGGGAGAGCCGGTCGATGACGACCCTCCAGAACCTGGTCACCGCCTACCTGCAGTTCCGCGAGTTCATCCCGCTGAGCACGCTCAACATCCGCGCGATCAACCCCGCGAAGGCGGGCAAGGGCAAGGGCGAGTCCCGGCACGCCAAGATTCTCGCGGCATCGGACGCCACGACGGACAAGCTGATTCTGCGCGAGGCGATCCTGGGGCTGCTCGACCCCAACGGCCTGGCGATGCTCATGGCCGAGTCCGATCCAGGGATGGCCCGGAAGGTGGCTCCCGCCGTCGCCCTCCGCGACCGGACGGACCCGATCCTCCTCCAGCACCTCCACGCCGTCGACGCCGCCTATCCCGGCATGCCGAACCGCGTGTGGGCGAACGATAAGGAGGCGCTCGACGATCTTCGCGCGTACGTCGCACCGGTGATCGAGGCGGAGTACAAGGCGAACGTCGACACCTACAACAAGATCCTGCTGACCAAGTACGAGGAACTGGCCACGGTGCGGCAGAACCAGGCACTTGAGGCGATCGAGAAACCGCGTTCCCACAAGACGGCTCTGGCGAAGGAGAAGGCGGGCAAGGACGCGAGGGCCGCGACGGCACTGGCCAAGACCGTCGCCGACGAGGAGGCGGCGAAGAAGAAGGCCGCGGACAGGAAGACGAAGGCCGACGCGTGGGACACGGCCGCCGCCGAGGCCCGCGCGAAGGGCCTGCCCCCGCCGGAGAAGGAAGTGGAACTCAGCGACGACGAGGAGTCGCCGGTGGACGACCGCACGCTCATGAACGCGCGGGAAGTCGCCGAGGCCGAGGTCGCCAAGCTGACTCGGCTGATCATCGCCAACAAGGGCGTCCCGATCCCCGAGCCCCCGCCGCCGGGAAGTACGGACCGTACCGCGGAGAACGCGGCGAAGAAGCGCAAGGCGGAGGAGGATGAGGCGGCCGCGGTCCTCGCGAGAGCCAAGGCCAAGGAGGACGCCAAAGCGGCGGCCAAGGCAAGAGCCAAGGCGGCGAAGGTGGGCGTCGGCGCGCACTCCGCGGTCCAGCTCGTCCTCGACGGGGCCGGGAAGATCGCCGAGCTGAACATCGAGGGCCGCCCGCCCTCCGCGTTCACGGGCGGGAAGATGGGCGCCCACACGACCGCCTGGATCGTGCACAAGGACGTGATCCGTACCGCGATCCTGAAGCGCACGGTTCCCGAGGCGATCGGCCGGCTTCCCGGCCTCGGCGTCGGCGTGGACGAGCTGCAGCACCGGCTCAGGCGGTTCGGCGCCGGTTCGACCTCGGAGACGATGAAGTCGGTGATGGACAAGAACGCGGCGGACGCCGCCGCCGCGCCACTCGCGGCTCAACCGATCCTGCTCCAGGCGGCGATCAACAAGCTCCTGGAACGCGTCAACGTGCTCCCGGGTGTCGCCTTCGACGCGGGCGACACCGGTGGCGACCGGGAGGGCGGCCTTCGCGCCGAGCTGCTGGCCTTCGAGACGACCGGGCTCGGTGCCACACCGGAGAAGCTCGAAGGCCTGCTCATGGGCATGCTGGACAGGAGCAGCGTGGGAGACCCGGTCGACCGGCTGACGCTCTTGAAGAACCATCTCATCCTGGTCGAGAAGGCGTACCCCGTCTCGTACGCGGCGTCGCGCATCGCCGGCGTGGCCCTCAACGTGCTGGAGAAGTCGTACCCGGACAAGGCCGACAGAAAAGACGAGGCCGTCGGGAAGAAGCGGAAGACGGGCTAGCACTGACGCCGTGCCACCAAAAGCACCGCAACCGGCGAAGCGCGGAAAGCCCGACGAGGAACCCGAATCACCCGATGTACGGATTGCGGCGCGGCTCCCGTTCCGTCACAGTCCAGGCGTGGTGGGAAGGAGTTCTCTCATGTGGGAGAAGGGAACTCGGCCGACGCGCGCCCCGAGCGCGGCGCCGGTCAGACGAACGCCGGCGCCGACGCCCGTCGCGGCACGGCTGCTCGGTTTGCAGCGCACGGCGGGCAACGCGGCCGTCGCGGGCATGCTGGCGCGCCGAACCGTTGTGGTGCAACGGGTCGCCGCCCAGATCGGCATGGCCCCCGACGGGGCCACCATCGGCGAGCTGACCGTGCGCGGGCGCCCGGAGTCGCCGTTCAAGGGAACGATGGGCGACCACACCACCGCCTTCGTCGTCCAGGCTCAGTCGGTGCGCAACGCCGTCGTCGGCCGAACGCCCGGCGAGGCGGCGCGGGGGATCCTCGAACTGGTCGACCGGGCCAGGAGCCTGCCCGGTATCGCCCTCGCCGCACGCCTCGGAGTCGAGCACGCCGCCGCGCTGGCGCAGGCGAGGCAGACCGTCGCGCGGCTCGCGGGCATGGTCACCACCCTCGCCGCCGACGACCCGCGCCTGATGACGACCCTCCAGAGTCTCGTCACGGCCTATCTCCACTACCGTGAACTGATTCCGCTGACGACCCTCAACATCAAGTCCGTCAGCGCCGGACTCGCCGGCCGGGGCAAAGGCGAGTCGGGCGCCGCCCGCGCCATGGTCGGGTACGAACAGGCCGATCCCGAAACGCTCAAGGTCGCGATCAGCGGCCTTTTCGACTTCGAGGGCCTCGCGGTGCTGGCTTCGCAGCACAAGAGGGAAGCGATTCCCGTGATCGCACCGGGCATCGATCCCGACAGCGTGATCGAGCCGATTCTGGCGCAACACCTCATCTCGATCTCGGCCGCCTACCCCGGTTCGATCACGCGCGCGTGGGGCCTCCGCGGCGGCGTCAAGGCGGCCGTCCGCGAGCTGCGCGCGACTCTCGCCCCCCACGTCGTCGCGCAGAAGGCCCGCAACGTCGAGGTGTACAACGACCGCCTGCGAGGCGCCTACGAGCGACAGCAGAAGCTCAAAGACGAAAAGGCGGTGGCGCGCCCCGGCCGGCACGACGCCCTGCGCGCCGAGTACCGGGAGATCGGACAGGAGGTCAAGGACTACCGGGAAGCCGTCCTCGCCAACGGCGGTGCCCCGCTCACACGGCCCGATCCGCAGGCCGGGCGCTCCCGGGCGGCGACCACGCGCTACGGGTCCGACGCGGACCAGGCCGCCGGAAAACGGAAGCGCGAGGCGCAAGATCCCCCACCGAAACCACCGAAGTGGAGGGAACGCGACGTCGAGGAGATCCCCGGCCAGCCGGTCGCGACCCAGGTCGAACTCGACGAGCGCGGCGTGATCACCGACCTGCGCAGCGAGGGGCGACCACCCTCCGCCTTTCAGGGCGGCAGGATGGGCGCCCACACGACGGCCTGGCTCGTGCACAAGGACGTGATCCGCACGGCCGTGCTCGGAAAGACCGTCCCCGAGGCGATCGCCAAACTGCCGGTCCTCGGTGCCCATGCCGAGGTGATCGGCTTCAGGTTCAGGGGGTTCGGTCAGACCGTCGAGCCGCCGATCGCGGCCGCGATGCGCGACCTCGTGGCACAGGCGGCCCAGATCGCCAACGCGCATCTGCCGCTGCTGTTGCAGGACGGCGTCAATCGGATCCTCGCCTACATCAACAAGATCCCCGGGGTGGCGCTCGACGTCACCAACACCAAGGGAAACCGGGAAGGCGAGTGGCGCGGGATCCTGCTCGGCCGCGAACGAGGCAGGTCGGTCGACGCCAAGACGCTGGTGGCCGCCCTGCTGGGACTGCTGGACGTCAGGTCCGTCACCGACGAGGAGGAGCGGCTGGTGTTCCTGAAAAACCACCTGGTGCAGGTCGAACGCGCATACCCGCTGTCCTACGCGGCCTCGGGGATCAGCGCGATGGACGTGGCGACGGAGGTGCTGCCGCTGCTGCGCGCCAAGTCCGGACAGGACAAGAAGAAACCGAAGGTCGACAAAGCCGGTTAGGCCCGCACCGTCACCACCGTTGCCAAGGTCTCCCACCCCATCGACCGGTACAACCCCTCCCCGGCGGCGCTCGCGATCAGCAGCCCGGTCGTCGCGCCCCGCGCGGTCGCCGCCTCGCCGAGCGCGGTCATCACCGCGCCGCCGAGTCCGCGACGGCGGTGGGCCTCGTCGGTCTGGATCCCGTGCGCGACGGCGTCGGTGCCCGCGACGGCCATGAGGCCGCTCGCGGCGGCGGTGCCGTCGGGGGCGGTGACGGCCGCGCGGATGAGCGGGCCGTCGACCGTCGTGGCGACGGTGTAGCCCTCGGCCGGGCGGCGTTTCGGGCGGCCGTCGAGGTCGGTGCGCATAAAGGTCTCGGCGTCGGTGAAGAACTCCAGGCCCTCGGCCTTCAGCGCGACCTCGGTGGCCGCCGGGTCGGTGGTGAAGGCCGTCAGCCAGGACGGCTCGATGGCCTTGAGCGCGGTCACCAGGGCCGGGAGCCCGGCGGCGTCGGGGGCCATGAACTCGTGGTGGCGGCCGGGCAGTCCGAGGGTCACGCGGAAGCCACCGGGGACGTCGACGGCGGGGCCGAGCTCGCGGGCGATGGTCCAGGCGGCGAGCCAGCGGCGGACGAGCGGGGTGAGATCCATGCTCATCAGTGTAACTGATTATTCGATTATAGCCGGTTACCGATGAAGAGTCTTGACACCTCTCCGGCCGGGGCAATAGCGTGACCGCACAAGCACGGACAACGTTGTCTCTCAACCTCCGGGAGCACCCCCATGTCACGCTTACCCCGCCCCCTCCTGGGCGCGGCCGTCACCGGCGCCTTAGTCGCCGCCCTCCTGGCCGCCCCACCCGCCGCGCAGGCCGCCGACACCGCCGCCCTCGCCCTCACCCAGTACGTCAACCCCTTCATCGGCACCGACGACAGCAACTCGCCCAACCCCGTCCCCGGCGGCGCCGGGGGCAGCACCTACCCCGGCCCGGTCCTCCCGTTCGGCATGGTCCAGTTCGGGCCCGACACGCCCACCGGCTCGCCGTCGGGGTACCGCTACGGCGACACGCGCGTCGAGGAGTTCAGCCTCACGCACTTCAACGGCGCCGGCTGCTCCAACAACGAGGACCTCGGCATCCTCCCCGTCACCGGCAACCTCGGCACCTCACCCGGCACCGGCTGGACCGGCTACTCCTCGGCCGTCACCAAGTCCAACGAGCAGGCCGCGCCCGGCTACTACCGCACGGTCCTCGACACCTACGGCGGCACGAACGTCGAACTGTCGGCGACGACCCGCACCGGCATGATGCGGCTGACCTACCCTTCCTCGACGACCGCGCGCGTCCTGGTCAACTCCAGCCGCAGCGCGACCGGCAACCGCAGCGGCTCGATCAGCATCAACGGCTCGGAGATGACCGGAACCTTTACCGGAGGCGGGTTCTGCGGCTCGTCGAAGACCTACCAGATCTTCTACGTGATCAGCTTCGACCGGGCCCCGACCGGCCAGGGCACCTGGCTCGGCGGGACGATCTCGGCCGGTTCGGGTTCGGCCGGCGGCGTCAACTCCGGTGGTTACCTGACCTTCGACACGACATCGAACCGGACCGTGCAGGCGCGGGTCGCGATCTCCTTCGTGAGCCTCGCGGGCGCCCGCGCCAACCTCGCCGCGGAGAACCCGGGTACGGACTTCCAGGCCGTGCGGACCGCCGCCGACACCGCGTGGAACAACATGCTCAACCGGGTCCAGGCGACCGGCGGAGCCACGGCCGACCTGCAGAAGTTCTACACCGCGCTGTACCGGGTCCTGCAGAACCCCAACGTCTCCAGCGACGTCAACGGGCAGTACCGGGGCTTCGACAACCAGATCCACAGCGCGAACCACACCGTGTACCAGAACTACTCAGGCTGGGACATCTACCGTTCGTGGGCCTCACTGGTCGCGTTCATCGCACCGGCGGAGATGACCGACATCGTCAAGTCGATGGTCCTCGACGGGCAGCAGGGCGGCCTGATACCGAAGTGGTCGCACAACAGCAACGAGCACTTCGTGATGACCGGTGACCCCGGGCCGGTCGTCGTGTCGAGCGCCTATGCCTTCGGTGTCAACGGTTTCGACACCGCCGCGGCACTGTCCCTCATGGACAAGTCCTCCAACGGCGGCACCATGCAGGGCAGCGCCATCCGCGGTCTCCAGGGCACCTACACGGCCAACCACTTCATCCACCAGGACCCGTCGGACTCCCTGGAGTACTCGGCGTCCGACTTCGCCGTCGCCCAGTTCGCCCGCGGCCTCGGCGACACCGCGAAGTACAACACCTACATGGCGCGCGCCCAGTGGTGGATGAACGTCTACAACACCGACTCGGGCTACGTGCACGACCGCAACAGCGACGGCAGCTGGCCGTGGCCGCTGGATCCGGCAAGCTCCAGCGGATACACCGAAGGCAACGCGTCCCAGTACACGTGGATGGTCACCTACGACTTCGCCGGGCTGATCAACCTCATGGGCGGTCGGCAGACCGCCGTCCAGCGCCTCGACCACCACTTCACCGAACTCAACGGCGGGCTGTCGCGGCCCTACTTCTACATCGGCAACGAGCCCGAGCACGGCGTGCCGTGGGCCTACCACTTCGCCGCCCGTCCACAAGGGACGATGAGCGTGGTGCGCCGGATCATGAACGAGTCCTTCACGACCGGACCCGGCGGCCTGCCCGGCAACGACGACCTCGGCGCTACCTCAGCCTGGTACGTCTGGAGCGCGCTGGGAATGTACCCGCCGACGCCGGGTGCGAACACCCTCGCCCTGCACGGGCCACTGTTCCCGTCGATCCTGATCCAGCGGCCGGGCGGGAACGTCCAGATCAACGCCTCCGGTGCCGGGCAGGGAAACCAGTACGTACAGGGCTTCTCGCTCAACGGCGCCTCGACGCAGAAGCCGTGGCTGCGCTACACCGACATCGCCGGTGGCGGGACGCTGTCGTACACGATGGGCGCCTCGGCGTCGACGTGGGGCAACAACCCCGCCGACGTCCCGCCGTCGTTCACCGACGGGGCCGCGCAGCCGCCGCCCGCGCCGGAACTCGGCACGAACCTGGCGCTGGGGAAGCCGGCCTCCGGTTCGGCGTCGTGCTCGGGCGAGGGCCCGGAGAAGGCCGTCGACGGAAGCCTTTCGGGGAACAGCAAGTGGTGCTCGACGGCGTCGGGGACCAAGTCGCTCCAGGTGGATCTCGGGTCGGCGCAGAACGTGTCGTCCTTCGTGGTCAAGCACGCCGGGCTCGGCGGTGAGACCACCGGCTGGAACACCGGCTCCTTCACGATCTCGACGAGCACCGACGGCAACGCGTGGACGCAGGCGGTCGCGGTGTCGGGCCAGCGGGCGAGCCGGACCTACCATCCGTTCTCCTCGCGGCAGGCGCGTTACGTACGGCTCGACATCACCACGCCGACCAACAACGGCAACGGTGCCGCGCGGATCTACGAGTTCGAGGCCTACGGCGGCAGCGGGCCGTCCAATGTGGCCCTGAACCGCCCGGCCACGGCCGACTCCTCGTGCAACGCCGACGAGGGCCCGGCCAAGGCCGTCAACGGATCGGTGACCGGCGGCAACACCGACAAGTGGTGTTCGGGCGGCACGAACCGCTGGCTCCAGGTCGATCTGCAGCAGTCGCGCGCGATCCGCTCCTTCACCGTCCGGCACGCGGGCGCCGGCGGCGAGAACGCTTCTTGGAACACGCGGGACTACGACCTCCAGGTGTCCGCCGACGGCGTGAACTGGACGACGATCACGCAGGTGCGCGGCAACACCGCCGCCGTCGGCGAACATCCACTGGGGACGGTCACGACCGCCAGATACGTGCGCCTCAACGTGATCACGCCGACGCAGAACACCGACACGGCGGCCAGGATCTACGAGCTGGAGGTGTACGCCTAGCGCTCATCCCATGGAAAGGCCCCGAAGCCGGCGCTTCGGGGCCTTGTCGTCTCTCGTCGAGCCGTGGGCTCGGAACCCTCCCTCCCAGGCGGATCCGTTCGCCGCTCCGGTCGCGACTGGTGCGGGTCGACGACCCGGCGTCAGTCCCGCCCGGTCACCGCACCCGGTGCGGCGTCGCCGTCCCAGGCCATCTCGTCCTCGGTGAGCCACGTGTGCACACCGCTCTCCTCTTCCTCGCCGCGGCGCTGTGCTCCGCCGCCCATCATGGGCGGGCCGAACAGACCGCCACCGCCGCCGACGCCGGCGGTCTTGGGTGCGCCGCCGCCACTGCGGGGCGCGAATCCGCCACCGCCCATGACACCGGCCATCGGGCCCACACCGCCGCCGACGGGCGCCATGCCGCCGCCGTTGGTCGCCAGTCCCGTGGTCGGAACCGCCGGTGTCGCTCCGGCCAGACCGGTGCTGCCGCCGACGGGATTCATCCCGGCGCCACCGCCACCGATCGGATCGGGTTCTTCGAGGTTGGTGTCGGGGATCGGCACCGGGTTGTAGGACGGGTCGTCGGGGGGAAGCGACCCGTTCGGGAGCGGACCGGGGTCGAAGCCGTCCAGATCGCCGTCGCCGCCGCCCGGACCATCGGTGTCACCGAAGCCGAGACCGTCGGCGATCGGCTTGATGATGTCGAGCAGGTCGAAGTCGTCCTTCATCTCCCGCTTCGACGGGATGGTGCCCGGGTTGTCGAGACCCTGAGGGGTGGTCTCACCGCTGTTGCTGTTCTTGTGCGGCAGCTTCTCCGGCGGCTGCGTCGGCTCCTGCCAGTACTGGCTCTTGGCGGAGTTGTACTGCCCACCGGTCGTGCCCATCAGCGCGTTGAGCTTCGCCGCGCCGATCGCGCGCATCTTCGGGTGCTGGTGGGTCGCGATGATGACCATCGCCTTGGCGCGCGCCGCTTCGGCCGACGCGGCCATCTGCGACAGGCCCTTGGCCATGTTCGTCATGTCCGCCGACAGGTCGGCGGCGAAACCGGCCAGGGTCTGCATGCTCTTGGAGAACTCGGTCGCGGCCGGGCCCTTCCAGTAGCTCAGCAGCGTCTGGACGTTCTTGATCAGTTCGTCGGCGAGCTGCCTCGCCTCGGCGGCCGCGGCCATCCAGTTGGACTGCGCGCTGGTCGCCGGACCGCTCGGCTGCACCGACATCCAGATGGACGACGCCTGCTCGAATCCGTACACGGGTCAGTCTCCCTTCTTGGCGATGGCGGAGATGACACCGAGCAGCGGACCCATGAGGGACTCCATGCTCGTGCGGTTGGTCTGCTCTGCTCTGCGGTAGTTGTCGATGAGTTTGGTCGTTTTGGCGTTCGCCGCGGCGATGGCGGCCTGAAGCTCCGCCAAGCGTGCCAGGAGCTGGGCGAGCAGCCTCGTGTGTTCGGTGATGATCGACTGAGCTTGCGGGAAAGTGCCGAGACCTTGAGCCGAGGCGGGGGACACCTGGCTGTGCGCGGTGCTCACCCGGGCGTCGAGTCGACCGAAGGTCGGTTGGAATTCCGCGATCCGATCGACATGGACGTCAAAGGGACCGTCGGTGGCGGACGGGGGCGCCATCAGTTACCTCCACTGACTTTTCCAGTTGTCCGCACAGGATAGAGCAAATTGGAGGGAAGGCGAAAGACTCAATTTCCGCTAGCCCGCCGAAGGCGTTAGAGCGGCCGCTTGACTAAGTTCCGGTCCCGTAGGTAGCAATGCGAGCAGGCCCGCCGGGATCGGTGTCGGTGTGACCTTTTCGTAACCGAAAGCCGTGATCGCCTCGGGCGTCAATCCGAACTTCCAGCCCTGGTCGGTGACCAGATACACCGTGCCGCCCGGGGCCTCCGGCGTGGGCTCGGCGCGGACGAGCGAGCCGTACCCGCCGGGCAGCCAGACATGGTCGGCGGTATTGATCTCATCGCCTTCACCGACCGGTGCGACGGTCGTCTGCATCGACAAGTTCGCAGGTACGGGGGTGTGCACGGCCACGGTGAGATCGCCGTCGGCGTACACGCTGCACACCGCGGTGCCCGCGCCGTCGAGGCCCTCGCGGATGTCGGGACGGTCCTGCGGGAACTCCGCCGGCTCGATCACGGCGGGGGACTGGTTGGCGATGACGGTGGCCGTGGCCAGCTCGACTTTCTTAGTTCCCAGCAGTTCGGCCGACAGTTCCCCGATCGACGCCAAACCGTCACCCACCAGAACGTAGTACTTATCGTTGTTGCTGAAGACGTCCCCGATCTTGTAGGCCTCGCCTTCGAGTTCGGTTCCCGCGCGGCCTTTACCCGAGATCTTGACTTTCAGGTCCGGGCCGGTCCGCAATGCGTTGACCAACACGTCGTCGACACGTATCGCCTGCTCTTTGTTGGTGCCGAGGGCCGGGAGGGCCGTTGCGTCCACGAGGTACTTCGTCGGTCCCAGCACGAGGTAGTAGTCGTCGCCGTTGGCCAGCAACAGGCCCTGACCGGCGAGGTCGGTGGCCGGCGAGAGCGGCGCTCCGATCAGCACGTAGGAATCCCGGCCGGTCGGGTCGATCGGCGTCGGCGCACTGCACGTCTGCCAGGGCAAAGACGTGAACAGGTCCTTTGTGGGCAGTGCGTCGGGAGCGTCGGAGATGCCCAGCGTGCGGCCCCGCGGAGTTCCTTTCAGTGACTGCTGATGCACCTGGTGGACGGTTCGCTCACCGTTGCCGACGATGAGCAGCGCCGAGGCGTAGTTCTGGACGGGATGCAGCTCGCCCTGGGCGTAGACGTACCGGGTCCCGGTCTCCTCCTCGACGATGATCGCGCCGTCGACCATCCAGGACTTGCTGCCACCGGGGAAGATCAGGCCGACCACCCAGAAACCGGCGAAGACCAAGGCGAAGACCAGCACTCCGGCGAAGGCCGCGATACCGACCCGGCGCATGGGCAGATCCAGGGTCTCCGGTTCGCCGCTGACCATTGCCGAGACGATGCGGCGGACGATGAACCGTTGTGCCTGTACCTGTTCGCGCTTCGTGCGCATACGCAAAACTCCCTAGGTCTGCCCTTTTTGCCGGGGGCTTCCCTCGTCAATGACCTGCCGCTAACCTGGCACCCGCTAGCATGTCAGAACCCCGAATCCGGCCCGGGTGCGAGACATCCGACGCTGACTGTCCATAAAGGATGTTGGTCTCACATGGCGACTCCCGCACCGTCGACGGGGCGGCCCGCGCGTTTCGGACCGGTTGGCCTCGCCCAGCTGGTGGCCGTTGAAATCGTGGCGGCGGCGCTGCTTTTCGTCAAGGGCTCCGACTGGATCTGGTTGGCCGCGGGCGTCGCGGTGACCGGGATCCTGGTGTTCGGAAGGACCCGCGGACTCCTCTGGTACGTCCGGGGAGCGCGCTGGCTGCGGCTGGTGTTCCGGCGCCACCGGGACCGCAGGCGGCCCGCCGAGGTAGCGGCGCTGGCCTCGGGGATCGAGCTGAAGACGGTGACCGAGCGCGGTATGAGCCTCGGCGTCGCCTTCGACGGGACCGGCTGGTTCGCCGGGCTGACCGTCGACAGCGACGAGCCCCCGCACCTGGCCTTCGGTGTCCTGTCGGGGATCCTGCTCGGTTCGGGCGCCCCGGTCTCCTCGGTGCAGCTGGTGACCCAGACGGTCCCGCTGACCTCGTCGAACCTTCCCCCGGCGGCTGCCGACGAGGATGACGACGACGCCGACGGCATCAAGCCGGAGTGGCGCTTCCCCGGCGACGACGCGACGGCCACGCAGGTCATGAACGGTCTGCCGTTGTTCGCCCGGCGCGACGCCTGGTTCGTGGTCCGGCTCGACGTGCAGGGCGCCGCGCGCATCGCCGCCGAGCGAGGCGGTGGCGCCGTGGGGATCCAGCGCGCGCTGGGCGGGACGGTCGGGCGCCTGATGAAGGGCGCCAAACAGGTCGGCGTGAACCTGCGTCCCCTCGACGCGACCGGCCTCGACGAGGCCCTGCGCCAGTCGCTGGGGACCGAGTCGGCCGAGGTCGACGGCGCCGACGGGGTCACCGAGGACTGGCGGACCTGGAAACTCGGCGAGCTCGACCAGGTCACGTTCACCCTGCACGGCAGGCTCCCCGGCGTCGAGGAACTGCGTCGACTGTGGACGGAGGTGGCCGAACTCCAGTCGTCCTTCTGCGCGGTGTCCATCTCGCTGCGGAGGGCCAGTGACCGGCCAATCGAGAAGCGCCTTTCGGTCCGCTGCCTGGTGAGGGTGGCGGCCGAGCACGATGACGTGGACGAGCTGGTCGGCCGGCTCGGCAAACTCGCCGTCGACAACAAGGTCAAACTTCGGCGGTGCAACGGCAGGCAGGGTCCGGCGGCGTACGCGTCGGCGGCGAGCGGCGGGATCTTTTAGACGATGACCGAATCACGTACCGGCGGCGAAGCTCCCAAGACGCTCCCGGACTGGGGTTTAGAGCCTCCACAGTGGATCGATGAGCACGTCGCGCCGGGCGTCAAGTCCGCCGAGACGAGCGAGGTCGATCCCGGCGGCGAGGGCGATCCGGATCCCGCCGAGCAGTTGACCTGGCGCAGCGAGGCCAACAATCCGTGGAGCCTCGACGATGACGAGGAGATGCCGCCGCCCGTCGTCGGTGGCGACGAGGACGACGGCATCTGAGCGCGGGCGTCAGCCGTTGATCGTGCGGATGGCCCAGTAGAGGTTCCACACCCACGCGGTCAGCGGCACCACCGCGAAGACCAGCAGCAGTTCGAGGATGTCGACGATGCGGCCCCAGATCGGCGAGACCTGCTTGCCGACCACGCCGAGGGTGTAGCCCAGGGCGATGATCGCGAGGAAGGCCGCGGCGCTGAGCAGCACGAACATGCGCGTTGCCGCATCGTGGTCGTCGGTCCAGAACGCCAGCGCCAGTGAGACCAGGCCGACGACGCCCGCCAACAGGAACGGCAGCCGCTGCCGGATCGTGAGGAAGACCCTGGCGCGCATGAGGACCAGCAGCGTGAACAGCACCGCCGCGAGCGTCGCCGGGACGGTCCGGCCGAAGGCGAGCGCGACCTCGGCGCCGGCGGCGATGATCGCGACGGCGGTGAGCATGCCCGTCAGGTGCTGGTCGGCGCGTTCGCTGCGCAGCAGCGCCAGTTCGCTGTCGACCTTCTCGCCGTCGGTGCGCAGCTGCTGCGGGGACTTCGGCACGGTCGGCATCGGGAGGCGCGAGATGCGGAAGGACAGCATCGGCATCATCGGGACCAGGGCGACCAGCAGGGTCGCGATCGCCGCGCCGGCCTCGGCGGGGGAGGCCCCGAGGAAGGTCGACAGGGCGGCGGCCGCCGTCAGCGAGAAGCCGCAGATCGCTCCACAGTGGAACACCGGGGCGTAGGGGATGACCACGATGCCGGCCAGTACGGCGAACACGCCCGCGACCGCGCCCGCGGTCATGACGCGGGGAGCGCTGATGTCGCCGAGGTCGGGGAGTTCGCCGAGCAGCAGCAGTCCGCCGACCAGGCCGTACGCGAGGGCGAGCAGGCCGAGGACGGTGGCGCTGGCGGCCTTGCCGAGCGCGCGGGCCAGGATCAGTGCCGCGCACAGCAGCGCGCCGCCGACGCCGAGGGCCGCCCACATCGCCAGACCCGTTCCGGTGAACAGGATCGCGGCGGCCCCGCCGAGCAGCGCGGCACTGGCCAGGACCGTGCCGAAGACCCGGCTGGTGGTGTTCTGCCAGCGGCCGACGCGTTCGTTGGTGGCGGTGGCCATCGCGTCGATGACGTCGTCGAACACCGCCTCGGGCGCGGCCTGCGCGCTCGGGGTGAAGTACAGCTCCTCGCCGTCGAGGATGCCGTGCTGGCTCGGCGTCAGGTCCGGGTCCAGGGGCGCCTTGCCCAGTCGCGACAGGACCCAGCCTCCTTGTGCCGCACCGTCTTCGACGAGGTCCTCGCCCTTCGGGCCGTCGGCGGCGTGCTGGAGCAGGTCGGACAGCAGCTCCGACAGCGGCACGTGTCCGGGGAGGGCGACGTCCATGCGGGTGTGGGGGGCCACGATGGTGACGAGAGACAGTTCGCTGGCGACGGTCATCGGTCGCGGTCTCCTTGCCGGGAGGGGGATCGAGAAGGCTCGCGCCGGTGAGCGTATCGGTGTCGCGGTCGTAATGGGAGTTTCGCCTCGGCGGTGCCGGTCGCCGGACACCCCTTGGCCGCAAAGGGTTCACCGTCGTCCCGGTCCACTTTGCCCAATGGCGAAACCTACGCCTGCGTAACTTAGCGTGATCAATCCAGGTGACTTCAAGATGGCATATCGGGCCTGTTTCCCCGCTCCCACGTGCGGTTTCGTCCCGGCTGACGAATGCGCTTTCATTCAGCGGCCCACCGCGCTTTTCCCTTTGTCCCCCTAAACCCATTACGATGCTTCAACCCCCATCCCCCGGAGGTCGCACGACATGAGCACACTGGTGTTCACCCGGCCACCACGCCGTAAGGGTCCGGCCATGCCCGGCGGCGAGCTCATGCTGGAGCCGCCACCGGACCTGCCGACGCCGACGCAGCGGAGCATGGCGCAGTACCTGATGCTGCTGCCGATGCTGGCCATGGTCGGTGCGATGGCGTTCATGTACGCCGGACGCGGCGGCGGCACGATGATGATGGTCGTCGGCGGCCTGTTCGGTGTGTCGATGCTCGGCATGTTCGTCGGGTCCTTCATGACCTCCGGCGGCGACCAGAAGGCCGAGCAGACCATCCAGCGCCGCGACTACATGCGTTACCTGGCACAGGCGAGGCGGCAGGTCCGCCGCGCGGCCACCCAGCAGCGGCAGGCCGTGCTGTGGCGGCATCCGGCGCCCGGCACGCTGTGGAGCCTGACGCACTCGACGCGGCTGTGGGAGCGGCGTTACGGCGATCCCGACTTCGCCGAGGTCCGCGTCGCCGTCGGCCGCCAGCGTCTCGCGGTGACCATGGTCCCGCCGGAGACGAAGCCGGTCGAGGACCTCGAACCCATGAGCGCCTTGGCCCTGCGCCGCTTCGTGCGGGCGCACGCCAACATCCCGAACATGCCGATGGCCGTCCAGATGCGCGCCTTCCGGCGGGTCGTGTTCCGCGGCGACGGCGACATCGCGCGTGGTGTCATCCGCGCGATGCTGTGCCAGGCCGCGGCCTTCCACTCCCCGGCCGACCTCAAGATCGCCGTCGTGGCCGGGCCTTCGAGCATGTCCACATGGGACTGGGTGAAGTGGCTGCCGCACGCGCGCCACGACCGCGAGTCCGACGCGCTGGGCGCCCGGCGCCTCATCGTCGACTCGATGACCGAGCTGGAGGACATGCTCGCCGACGAGCTGGCCAACCGCTCCCGCGCGGCCGGCGACCAGGGCACCTTCACCGACCGTCCACAGGTGCTGGTCGTGCTCGACGGCGGCGAGGTCGACGCCGACTGCGATCTGGAGGGCACCGGCCTGGCCGGGGCCACGGTCCTCGACCTGTCGGGCATCGTCCCGCGTCACCCCGGCAACTGGCTGCTCACCCTCGAAGCCGAGCCCGAGTCGCTGACGATGCGCCTGAAAGGCCGCGCCAGCCAGCTCGGAAAGCCCGACACCGTCAGCGAAGCGCAGGCGGCGGCACTCGCGCGGCGGCTGTCCCGGTACCGGCCGTCGGCGGTGACCAGCGCGACCGAGCCGATGGCGGTGTCGGCCGAACTGCCCGACCTGCTCGGCGTCGGCGACGTCGGATCCCTTGACCCGTCGGTGATCTGGCGCCCGAACCGGCCTACTGCCGACCGCCTCAACATCCCGCTGGGCCTCGATCCCCAGGGCGCCAAGATCTTCCTCGACATCAAGGAGGCCGCGCAGGGCGGGATGGGCCCGCACGGCCTGATCATCGGCGCGACCGGTTCGGGCAAGTCGGAGCTGCTGCGGACGATCGTGTCCGCGCTGGCCATCACCCACAGCTCCGAGGAACTCAACTTCGTCCTCGTCGACTTCAAGGGCGGCGCGACCTTCGCGACCCTGGATCGCCTGCCCCACACCAGTGCCGTCATCACCAACCTCGAAGACGAACTGCACCTCGTCGACCGCATGGCCGACGCGATCGCCGGTGAGATGACCCGCCGCCAGGAGCTCCTGCGCGCGGCCGGGAACTTCGTCTCCCAGCGCGACTACGAGAAGGCCCGGCGGGCCGGGGCCGAACTGAGCCCGCTGCCGAGCCTGCTGATCGTCTGCGACGAGTTCTCCGAACTGCTGTCGGCCAAGCCCGAGTTCATCGAGTTGTTCGTGATGATCGGCCGTCTCGGCCGCTCCCTCGGCGTGCACCTGCTCCTCGCGTCGCAGCGACTGGAGGAAGGGCGCCTGCGCGGTCTCGACTCCCACCTGTCGTACCGGATCGGCCTGCGGACCTTCTCGGCCATGGAGAGCCGGACGGTGCTCGGCGTCTCCGACGCCTACGAGCTCCCGCAGGCGCCCGGCCACGGCTTCCTGAAGATCGACACCAGCACGATGCTGCGCTTCCGCAGCGCCTACGTCTCCGGCCCGTACCGGGGCGTCGGCGGCGGCGAGAGCGGCAAGACGTCCACAAGGGACAGGTTGCAGGACTTCGTGGCGACCTACGTCGCTCCGCCCGACATCCCCGTCGACACCTCGGTCCTGACGACCTTCGACGACGACGAGCCGGAGAACCCCGACGACATCGTCAAGAACTCGATGCTCGCCGTCATCACCAACCGCCTGGCGGGCAAGGGCGTTCCGGCGCACCGGGTGTGGCTCGAACCGCTCTCCGACGCGCCTCCGCTCTCCGAGCTCTACCCGATGCTGCACCCCGATCCCGAGCACGGTCTGCGACCGCTCGGCTGGAGCGGCGCGGGCAGTCTGCGCGTGCCGGTCGGCATCGTCGACCGGCCCTTCGAGCAGCGCCGCGACGAACTCACCATCGACCTGTCCGGGGCCGGCGGCAACGTCCTGGTCATCGGCGGCACCCAGTCGGGCAAGAGCACCGCGCTGCGGACCGTGATCTCCTCGCTGGTGCTGACCCATACGCCGCAGCAGATCCAGTTCTACTGCCTCGACTTCGGCGGCGGGACCCTGCGCGCCATGGCGGAGTATCCGCACTTCGGCGGCGTCGCCGGACGCCAGCAGGTCGACCAGGTCCGCCGCACCATCGCCGAGATGACGACCCTGCTCGACGAGCGCGAAGCCCTGTTCGTCGAGCACAGCATCGACTCGATGGCCACCTACCGGCGCCGCAAGGCCGCTGGCGAGTTCACCGAGGATCCCTTCGGTGACGCCTTCCTGGTCATCGACGGCTGGCCGACGATCCGCAACGACTTCGAAGACCTCGAAGACGACATCCTCGTCATCGCCCAGCGCGGCCTCGCCTTCGGTATCCACGTCATGCTCGCCACCAACCGGTGGACCGACATGCGCGCCGCCATGCGCGACCTGCTCGGGACGCGACTCGAACTGCGGCTCGGCGACCCGTCGGAGTCCGAAGTGGACCGGCGGGCCGCGCGCAACGTCCCCGAACGCGCGCCCGGCCGCGGCCTCGCGCCCGACGGGATGCAGATGCTCGTCGCGCTTCCGCGCATCGACGGGCACAACAGCGTCGGCGACCTCACCGAAGGCGTCCGCAACCTCGTCACGAAGGTCGCCAAGTCGTGGACCGGACTGCCCGCGCCCGCCGTCCGGCTGCTGCCGCAGAAGGTCGACGTCGCCCAGGTGCCGATCGACCCGGCGGCCACCGGGATCCCCATCGGCCTCAACGAGAGCCAGCTCGCGCCGGTCAACCTCGACCTGCTCAGCGAACCCCACTTCGTCGCCTTCGGCGACGGCGAGTCCGGCAAGACCAACCTGCTGCGGATGATCGCGGCCCAATTGGCGGCGAGATTCACCCCGGCGGAGGCCAGGATTCTCGTCATCGACTACCGGCGTTCACTCCTCGGGGAGATCTCCAAAGAGCACCTGGCCGGCTACGCCGCCAACTCCGCGGAGGCCCTGCAATTGATGCGGAACACCAATGAGGCCATCCGGATCAGGCTCCCCGGAAGCGACGTGACACCCGAACAGTTGCGCAAACGCAGCTGGTGGAGCGGACCCGATCTGTACATCCTCATCGACGACTACGACATCGTCGCCGGCGGCGCCTCCAACCCCGTCCAGGAGCTCATGGAACTGCTCCCGCAGGCCCGTGACGTGGGCTTGCACCTCATCATGACCCGTCGCTCCGGCGGCGCCTCACGAGCCATGTACGAGCCCGTCATCCAGCGACTGCGCGAACTCCAATCGCCCGGACTGCTGATGTCGGGGAACAGGGACGAAGGTCTGCTCTTCGGCGACATAAGGCCTTCACCACGACCACCGGGACGCGGCATGCTCGTTCGCCGCAGTGGCAACGAATTGATCCAGCTCGCCTGGTCACAACCGCGTCACGGCGATTAGTCGGTCCACATTAGACCTTCCATTGTGGGCCGATATCCGATAGTGTTCCTACGACCAAGTAGAGCGATCTGGTGACGATCTGTATAGGACGACACACAGAGTGCTCAAGCGATTCCTAGAAAGGTCGAACATGGCAGAGCTCGACATCTTCGTCGATCATTCATCGCTCGCCAAGGGCTCGTCCGACATGCGGGACGCGATGCAGCGCGTCCAGGGACAGCTCGGCAAGCTCCGCGGTGAGGTCAGCGCCTCCGCCGCGTTCTGGGGCGGCGGCGCCGCCGGAGCCTTCACCGTCCTCATGGGCGAGTTCGACGGCAAGGCCAACAAGCTCCAGGGGATCCTGGAGACCATCGCCGGTCTCGTCGACAAGTCGGCCGCGAACCACCAGCAGAACGAAGAAGAGCAGAAGAGCAACGCGAACAACCTGCTCGGCATCCTGCACGGCGGCTGACCACCAACGCCCCCCATCCCCTCAACCCCCAAGACTTAGGTTTCCGAAAGGGAGTCCATGGAAAACATCAAGGCGTCCCCCGCCCAGATCGACATGTTCTCGTCGAAGATCAAGGGTTCCGCGCAGGAGCTCCAGGCCATCCTCGACGAGCTGCGCAGCAAGCTCGACGCCATGACCTGGGACGGTGGAGACCGTCAGCAGTACGAGATCCAGCGCGCCGAGTGGACCAAGACGGTCACCAGCCTCAACGAGCTCCTCGCCCGCGTCGGACAGACCGTGCAGCTCGCCGGCAACAACTACAGCAACACCGAGCGCACCAACGCGAACATGTTCGCCTAAGTGCCGCCGCACACGGCACCGCCGCCCACTGCCCCGGCATGAATGGGCGGCGGTGTCTGTGCTCGTGCTGGTCGGGTGGCGCGAACGAGACCGCCGTTGCGGTATCGGATCGGGCTCGGCCCGCCACCGGTGCCGGGTTCCCGTCGTGAGCAGTCGTGACATGGGGCTTGGGCTGGTGGTTCGGGTTGGTCTCGGTTCCGGGCGTGCGGTCGCGGCGCGCGAGACCGGCAGAACGCATGCGATCAGGACGCCCGCCCATACGGAACGGCGCCCCGATCGGCCACACGGCCCGCCGCGACAGCACCACCGGACCTGCCGCCCGGTGACCGGCAACGCGCGCCAGCGTAAGCCGCACCAGGATCCCCCGGCAGGTCCGACCACAACCGTCCGTCCCCCGGGACGGATGGGCCACACCGGCCACGACGACACCGCGAGGTGCCGGACCGGCCGACGTGGCTTCCACCCGTGACGCGGCCCCCGGCACAAGCCCGGCACGCCCCGCACGCCAGGGCACGGGCTTACGCCGCGTCACCCCGGCGGGCCACGGCTCTCCTCAAGCGCCGATCCCCCCACGCGAGCGCCGACGACACGTCCCGCACGCGCGAGCTTGAGGCCGAGCCGTGGTTCCGCCTCAGCCCAAGAACTCTCGGCCCGAGCGAGCAGCTCGGGCCGAGAGTTTTTTGGGGGCTTGTTGCGCGGGGGGGGGGCTTGTGGGGAGCCGCGCGCCTGCATGACCGACCGGGCGGGCGGGCGGGTCGCTCGTCCGCTCGCCCGCCGTGTGCCCGCTCGTCCCTCCGCTCGCCTGTCCGCCCTCCCGCCGCGTGCCAGCCCTCCCACCGTGTGCCCGCTCGTTCGCCTGCTCGTTCCTCCGCTTGTTCGGCCGTTCCTTAGCTGTGTGCCCACCTGGCCGTTCGTCTGTTGCCGAGCCGTGTGCTCACCTGCCGGGCCGTTCGCCCGGGCCGCTCGCCCGCCAGGCCGCTTGCTCTCCCGTCGTGTGCCCGCTCGTTCGCCTGCTCGTTCCTCCGCTTGTTCGGCCGTTCCTTCGCCGTGTGCCCACCTGGCCGTTCGTCTGTTGCCGAGCCGTGTGCTCACCCGCCGGGCCGTTCGCCCGGGCCGCTCGCCCGCCAGGCCGCTCGCTCTCCCGTCGTGTGCCCGCTCGTTCGCCTGCTCGTTCCTCCGCCTGTTCGTCCGTTCCTTCGCCGTGTGCCCACCTGGCCGTTCGTCCGTTGCCGAGCCGTGTGCTCACCCGCCAGGCCGCTCGCTCTCCCGTCGTGTGCCCGCTCGTTCGCCTGCTCGTTCCTCCGCCTGTTCGTCCGTTCCTTCGCCGTGTGCCCACCTGTTCGCTCGTCCGTTGCCCAGCCGTGCGCTCATCAGCCCATCCGTTCGTCCCTCCGCGCGCCCGGCCTTCCGGCCGCCCATTCGCCCCGTCTCTACCGCCTGGCGCTGCTCGCCCCTGCACACAGGTCTAGCCCTCCGCTTGTCTGCCAAGCCCTCTGCCAGATCGCCTAGCCCTCCGCTCGCCGCCTGCGGGCCTGTCCGTTTGCCCGCCTGTACGTCGACACTTCGCTTGCCCGCCGCCCGCCGCCCGCCGCCCGCCGCCCGCCGCCCGCCGCCCGCCGCCCGCCGCCCGCCGCTCGCTTGCTCGCTTGCTCGTCCGTCCGTCACGCCGCCTGCTCGCATCTCCAAGCGCGCATTCCTTCGCTCGCCGCCTATCCGTTCGCGTGGCCGCCCATCCGTTTACCAGCGCGTGCCGTGCCGTGTGGCTGGCGTGAGTGCTGAAGTTGCGGTTGGAGCCGTAGCGGGGTCCGGAGGGGCTTCGGTGCGTGTGCGGAGACGCCGTTTCTTCGGGAACGGCACACGCCCGTCCTTCCGCTAGACCGCCGGCTCACGCGCGTGCCCGCCTGCCAGGCGCGCGCCTCAGCCCGCCTCCTCAACCCTCTCCACTCCTCCGTCCGCTCGCCCGCTCGTCGGTTGCTCGTGTGGCTGTTCACGCTGTGCGTCTGCCGGGCTTCCTGCGTTCGGTGGTGTCGTGAGCCGGTCGCGGCCGGAGCAGCGGTTGGAGCCGGAGGGGCTTCGGTCCGTGCGCGGAGACGCCGTTTCTCCGGGAACGGCACCGGCCCGTCCTTCCGCTAGACCGCCGGCTCACGCGCGTGCCCGCCTGCCAGGCGCTCGCGCCTCAGCCCGCCTCCTCAGCCCTCTCCACTTCTCCGTCGGCTCGCCCGTTCGCCCGCTCGTCGGTTGCTCGTGTGGCTGTTCACGCTGTGCGTCTGCCGGGCTTCCTGCGTTCGGTGGTGTCGTGAGCCGGTCGCGGCCGGAGCAGCGGTTGGAGCCGGAGGGGCGTCGCCGCGTGCGCGGAGACGCCGTTTCTCCGGGAACGGCACCGGCCCGTCTTTCCACTAGGCCGCCAGCTCACGCACGTGCCCGCTCGCCAGGCGCGCGCGCCTCAGCCCGCCTACTCGTCCGTCGCCCACGCGGCTCTTCACCGACGCTGCCGGGCGTCTGGAGCGCGTGTGAGCCTGCGGCCTGCGCAGCAGCAGGAGCTCCAGCGAGACCCCGGAGGGCTTCGGTGCGCGCGCGGAGACGCCGTTCGTTCGCGAAGGCCACGCCCATGTTCTCGCCAGGTTGTCCGGCCACGCGTTCGCCCGTTCGTCCGCTCGCGTGGCCTTCTGGCCGTTCGCCTGCCCGCCTTCGCCCGAGTCCAGCCGGGTGACTGGTGTGAACCGGCCCCGGCCGCTGGCACCCCTCCGCGTAGACGTGAATCCCGTCCTACCGAGGTCGGCCCGGGCGTTCCCGTCGCGCCACCGCCGGGACTCACTGTCAGCAGTCGCCAGCGAGCGCCCCCACCGAACCCGCAGACTCCTGCGCTCCGCCGTCCCTACCCCGCGCGCCAGCCGCGGCGGCGGCCCAAGGGGACGACGAAGCGGACGATCAGCAGCGCCACGACCGCCAGTCCCGCCGCGCCCGTCACCAGGAGTGCCTTCTCGCGCATCGCCTTGCCGGGGTCGCCGGGCAGGACGGGGACGGCGGCGGCGGGCGGCGTTCGTTCGTCCACTTCGGACAACAGAGTCGTGACCGCCCGGTAGGGGTCCAGTTCGCCGTATCCGACCACGGGGTTCCATCCGCCGGGCGGGTGCACGGCGGTCGCCGTGATCCTGCGGGCGACTTCGTCCGGCTTCATGTTCGGGTACAGCGACATGAGCAGGGCCGCGGTCGCCGAGACGTAGGGCGCGGCGAAGCTGGTACCGCCGTCGACCAGCCTGCCGAAGCCGCCGCCCGCCGGGGCGGGGCCGTCGATCTCCTCGCCGGGGGCGGCGACGTCCACGTAGTTCCGCACCGACGACGAGTCCACGTGCGTCCCGCTCTGCGACAGTCCGGCGACCGCGATGACCGACTCGTAGGCCGCCGGGTATTCCTTCTGCTGTCCCGAAGCGGCGCCGCTGTTGCCCGCGGCGGCCACCACGACGACGCCCTCGTCGTGGGCGTACTTGATCGCCGACTCCAGGGCGGGCGTCGCGATCGCCGTCAGGGACAGGTTGATGACCTTGGCGCCGTCCTCGACCGCGAGGCGGATCGCGTTGACGACCGGCACGGTGCTCTCCTGCGCCGTCGACTTCTCCATGCTCTGGATCACCCGGTACGACAGGATCTTCGCGTCCGGCGCGAGTCCGTGGAAGGGGCTGCTCTCGGTGTCCTTCGCCGCGATCAGTCCCGCCACGATCGTGCCGTGCGAGGCCATGTCGCAGCGTGCGCCGAGCTTGTCGCCGACCATGTCGACGGCCGTCACCTGCCCGTCCAGCAACGGATGTTCGCCGACACCGGAGTCGATGACCGCGACCTTGACGCCCGCGCCTCTGGTCAGCGGCCAGATCCGTTCGGGCTGCAATCGCTTGAGCGGCCAGGGAACCGCCGACATCTGACCGGTACGGGACTCGGGCTTGCACTTCTCGGCGGCCTGGGCGGGGGTGCCGGGACCGCCCAGAACCGTTGTGGCGGCGACGATGAGAGCTGCGGCGCACGCGCCGAGACGCCGGAGGGGGATACGCGCCATGAGGCCTCACTCTACGCAGGTGAAGAAGGCGGGGGAAGGGGTCACCGCACCGCCCCGCCCACGCGTATCGCGCGGACGGGGCGGTGGACACACGTCACTGTGAGGGGATGGAATCGCGTTCTAGAACCACTTGTCCTGCTCGCCGGCGGGCACGCGGTCGTAGTTGCCGGTGATGATCTCGGCGAAGTGCCCGCGCGCCTCGTTGGTCGCGTCCCAGTAACCGGAGTGGCCACCGTCGGAGGCCGGGAAGACCCGCCCGCCGTAGCCCTCGTTGATCGGGTCGGTGCCGTGGATCCCCGCCGCGAAACGGATCGGGTCGTCCGAGGCCCGCGTCGCCCACACGTGGTCGGCGCCGATCCCCAGATACTGGTCGGCGTTGCCCTGCGAACCGGCGCTGGCGACCGAGATCAGGTTGTCGATGCCCATGTCGTGCCGGGCCGCGGTGTAACCGATCGTGGAACCGCCGTAGCTGTGGCCCATGAGCGTGTTGATGGACGGCGAACCCTCGTGCGTGGCCCGCAGTCCCTGCTGGAAGGACGCCAGATCGTCGGCGGCGGCCTCGTAGTAGCTCGCCGAGATGGCGTTCGGGAACACCTTGTCGGGCGCGTCGTAGCCCAGCCAGGTGATCGCCGCGGTACGCCGGCTCGGGTCGAGCGCGGTGGCGTCGGCCTGCATCCACAGTGCACGGTTCACATCGCCGTTGATGCCGGGAACATCGGCGGTGGTGCCGGGCACGTAGGTGACGACGTTGTGCGCGGTGTCGGGATTGCCGACCGAGATCACGGCCTGCCCGTCGGCGGCCGAATCGTAGTTCAGCAGGTACATCCGCTCGGTCGAGCCCTGGAGGTCGGTGCGCCCGAGCTGGTGTTCGAGGCTGTCCAGGTTCTGCCAGCGGGTGTCGAGGTCGCGCAGTTCCTTGTTGACCTCGCCCATCTGGGCCGCCGTCTGCATGTTCATCGACCCGTCGTCGGGACGCAGCTCTTCGAGCCGTCCGCGCAGGTAGTCGCGGCGGGCGTCGAGCCATTCCCGTTCCTTGCCGATGGCCAGCCGGTTGGCCTCATCCCTTGTCGCCGAGGGGATCCCGTCGAGACTCCCGATGGCCTTGGGATTCTCGCGCAGGTACGCCGCCCGCTGCTCCTCGCTCAGCCCGTCCCACCAGCCCTTGACCTGCCGGGGATCGGTGCCGCGCTGGGGAATGGAGCCCGTGCCGTTCGGCGTGCTCACCGTGATCGGCGCGGCGATCGACTGGAGCGCCGACTGCGCCTGCCGGTCGGCGGAGTTCGCCCGCATCAGCGCCTGGCGGATCATGTTCGCGGCCTGCTGGGCCTGCTGTTTGGCGTGCCGCACGACCTCGGGGGAAGGCCGCGGCCCGAACGCCGCCCAGTCGACCTGGATCGAACCGCTTTCGTTGACGCGGCCCGGGATCGTGTTGGCCATGTCGACCCCGCGTTCCAGCGTCCGCTTGGCCATGTCGATCTCGTTGGCGAAGAAGCCGACGACCTCGTCGACGCGCCCGTAGGACCGGCCCATCTGCTGGTAGGAGGTCTCGTGCTGACCGAGCTGGGCGTCGGCCGCGCTCGCGTCGACTCCCCGCCAGCCGCCGTTGAGGTTCCGCCGCCAGCGGCGGGTGTCGGATCCGTACTGCTCCATCTCCCGCGCGACCTTGCGAGCGCTGTTGGCGGCGCTCTCCAGTTGCGTGGTCTGCGCGTTGCGCAGCTGCTGGAAGGTCACCATGTCTACGGGGTCCTCAGCGTGGTCAGGGCGCGCAGGTTCGCGTCGATGTTCTGCTTCTGGACGCGCTCGTTCTCGCGGTGGTTGTCGGCCGCCCGCGTGATGTTGTCACCGGTCTCGGTGGAGTCCGAGGCCAGCCGGGACGCGGCCCGGTGCAGCTTCTCCACAGTGGACTTCAGCGCCTGCATGGTGCCGAAGCCGTCATTGCCCTGCGACCCGAAGTCGAGCGCGGCCTTCTCGCGGTCTAAATAGGCCTGCGCGTCGTGTCCGATGGTCCGGATCTTCGCGCTGGCCCGCCGCATCTTCGATTCGTCTACTTCCATGTCGCCTCCTTCCCTTGGCTCAAAACGACATGGGCTCACTCTAGAGGGAACGCGTCGACGAGGAAAGCACGGTACGTCTACTTAGGACACCGTGTGTTCGTTCGACTTCGCAGCGTGTGCGGCCTCTTCGGCTCGTTTGCGCTCGATGCCGTCGCGGCCGTCGTACTTCAGGAAGGGCCGCAGCCAGACCGCGAGCGCGGCCGTGCCGACGAGCGACATGACGCCGCCGAAGACGACCGATCCGCTGATGCCGAAGGCCTTCGCGGCGATGCCGGACTCCAGGTTCCCGAGGG
The DNA here is from genome assembly GCF_014202425.1 of Phytomonospora endophytica. Taxonomy (GTDB): domain Bacteria; phylum Actinomycetota; class Actinomycetes; order Mycobacteriales; family Micromonosporaceae; genus Phytomonospora; species Phytomonospora endophytica. Next base: position 219,769 of record NZ_JACHGT010000013.1, read on the forward strand.
TCGGGCCGGAGAGGTACGACAGCTGCTCGATGCCGGCGAGGCGGCCGCGGAAGTGGTCGGGGATCGTCTGGTTCCAGATGATCCCGCGGAAGAGGCCGCTGATCATGTCACCGAAACCGGCCAGCGCCAGGAAGAGCAGGGCCATCCACAGAGTCGGTGACAGCCCGAAGCCGAGCACGCCGAGGCCCCACACACCGGCGGCCAGCAGGACCATGAGCCCGTGCCGGTGGACGCGCGCCGACCAGCCCGACGTCATCGACGCCAGCAGGGCGCCGGCGGCGGGCGCGGCGTGGAGGAGCCCGAGGACTTGCGGGCCGCCGAATTTGAGCGCCAGGAAGGGATACAGCGCCATCGGCATGCCGAAGAACATGGCGTTCATGTCGACGAGGTAGGTGCCGAGCAGTTCGGGCCGCTTGCGTGCGTACTTGAGCCCGTCGACGACGGAGCGAACGCTGGGCCGGTCGGCCCCGGGCGGCGGCGGTACGGCCCGGATGAGCGAGAGGCACAGCAGCGACACGAGGAACGTGGCGAGGTCGATGGCGTAGACCCACGCGAGGGGGAAGTTCGCCAGGAGCAGCCCCGCGAGCGCGGGCCCGCCGATGGAGGAGATGTTGTGGTACGTCGACTGCAGGCCCGAGACGGCCGGAATCTCCTCGGGCGTCACGAGTCGTGGGATGAGGGCTTCCCGCGAGGGCCGCGCCAGGCCGGACAGCCCGGAGGTGAGGGCGGCGATGACGTAGAGGGCCCACAGCTGGGGAGTGCCGCCGAGGGAGTTGAGCAGGAGCAGTGCGGTGAGCGCGGTGAGGGCGACTTCGCACCAGAGGACGAGCTTGCGCCGGTCGACGTAGTCGGCAAGCGCACCGCCGATGAAGGACGTGATCAGCAGCGGCAGGAGTTCGCAGAGTCCGAGCAACCCGACGAGGAACGGCGACTCGGTGAGGACGGCGACCTGGAAGGGGATGACGACAAAGGAGATGACGGAGCCGAAGGACGAGACGGCGGACCCGGTGTAGTAGATCCGGAAGTCACGGTTGCGCAGGGGACGGACGTCAAGGGCGAGTAGCGGCACGCGAAGAGTCTCCGGCAAGACAAAGGAGTTGGCGAGGGGTTTTGATCTCCCGTAGCGAGTCCCTGGTGCGGTCTGGCCGAAGCCCTGGCGGGGGCGAAGCCCCCGGCCGGATCCGACCCGGACACAGGAAAGCCCCGACCGCCGGCCGGGGCTCCCCAACGTCCAAGTCCCGCGCTAGCCCCCCAGCCCGCGCGAGTCCTGCTTCAGTGCCGTGTCCACGGTCAGCGCGGACGCGACGACCATCGACAGCAGCGGATCCTGGAGCGGACGGTGCAGCTGTACGACGTAGTTGTCGGCGGTCGTGAAGGCCGTCTTGAGGATTCCCTCGAAGGTCTTCGTGATCCGCGCGACTTCGGCGCCGGTGTGGTCGAGGATGGCGAAGTTCCAGGCGCGCCAGTTCTCGGCCTGGATCTTGCCGATCTCCTGCCCGTTGACCAGGAAGGCGAAGCTGATCTTGCCGAACACGTTGTTCTGCTTGATCTCGCCGATCTCCTGGCCGTTGGCGCCCTGGACGATGACGCGCGACTTGAAGATCTTCGCGGGCCTGGTCAGGTACAGCAGCGGCCGTCCGTGATTGTCGGACACCTGCAGCTTGTGGGTGAAGAACTGGTCGTAGGAGCCCAGGAAGCGCACGATCTTCTTGAGCGCGCTCTGGCCGATCTGCTCGACCTTCGCGATCTGCTGGCCCTGCTGGTTGAAGACGGAGTACTCGGCGCTGATCTCGATCAGCTTCGTCTTCTGGTTCACCACCAGCACGGGCTCACTGAAGATGGTGCCGCCGCCGGCCGCGATGGGGCCGACGCCGGCCTGTTGCTGCACCTGGCGCTGGATCTGCGACGCGTCGTGCCCGCCGGAGACGTCGAGTTCGGCGATCTTCTCCAGTGAGGAGCCTTGACGCTGCTCGGGCGGACGGGTGTTCTGGGTCCACTGGCCGCCGTCCCACCAACGCAGCTGGCCGCTGCCACTGGGGTCGGGGTGCCAGCCTGGGGGGTTAGCTCCGCTCATAGCGCCAGAGTGTAGTCAGCTCGTCAAACGGCCGGTTCGTCGTGGGACTCGCCGTGCTCCTTGAGCCGTGCCCAGGAGCGTTTGATCTCCGCTTCGGCCTCGGTGCGCCCGACCCAGGTGGCGCCTTCGACGCTTTTGCCCGGCTCCAGGTCCTTGTAGACGCGGAAGAAGTGCTCGATTTCGAGCCGGTCGAACTCCGGGACGTGATGAATGTCGCGGAGGTGCTCGGCGCGGGGATCGGCGGCGGGGACGCACAGGACCTTGTCGTCCTGTCCCTTTTCGTCCGACATGCGGAACATGCCGATCGCGCGGGCGCGGATGAGGCAGCCGGGTACGGTCGGTTCGGGTACCAGCACCAGGGCGTCGAGCGGGTCTCCGTCGAGGCCGAGACTGTCCTCGATGAACCCGTAGTCGGCCGGGTACTGGGTGGCCGTGAAGAGGGTCCGGTCCAGTCGGATTCGACCCGTTTCGTGGTCGATCTCGTACTTGTTCCGGCTTCCCTTGGGGATTTCAATGGTGACGTCGAAGTCCACGGCGTCTCCTTGCGCACGTCGTCGGGCATATGAATACAGGCAGTAGCCTTGCTAAGTCTTGCTCAGCCTGTTTCACATCGTCGAGGAGACCCCCGGGTGACGAGCGCAATCCCACACAACCGTCGTCTGCTGCCCGTCCTCGGCGTAGTCTTGACGCTCGTCCTCAGTGGATGCACCGAGAGTAGCCAGGACGGGACGCTGGTCTTCGAGGCGGAGCCGTCGGTGACCGCTCCGGTCCTGCCGGGCCCGTCGGGCGCCGAGGCGCCGACACCCGAAGGGGTGGCCGCCGCACTCGAACCTCTCCTCTCCGACGAGGGCCTGCGCGGCACGCTCGGCGTCGCCGTCCATGACGCCGCGACGGGCGAACTCCTCTTCGGCCAGAACAACACCACGACACTCACGCCCGGCTCGACCAACAAGGTCGCGGTCGCCGCGGCGGTCCTGGCGACGCGCGGACCCGACTACCGCATCCCGACGCGGGTGGTCGCCGGTTCGCAGCCCGGCCAGGTCGTCATCATCGGCGCGGGGGATCCGACCCTCTCCATCGACGGCGAGGGCTACTACCCGGGCGCGGCGAGTCTCGCCGATCTGGCCGAGCAGGTAAAGAAGGCCCTCGGCGACCAGCCCGTCACCTCCGTGGTCCTCGACGGCGGCGCCTTCACCGGGCCGGGCCTCGCGCCCGGCGTCGACATGGCCGACATCGCCGCCGGCTGGGGCGCCAACACCACCGCCCTCATGACCGACGGCGGCCGCATCGACCCCTCCGGCAGCGGCACCGGCGGTCAGCGCCACGACACCGCGACCCCGCGCTACAAGGATCCCGGCCACGCCGCCGCCGAGAAGTTCGCCGAACTCCTCGGCGCCCCCACCTTCATCGAGACCGGCATCGCCGACCCGGGCGCCACCGAACTCGGCGTCGTGCACTCCCCGCCGATGCGCCGCCTCGTCGAGGAAACCGTCCTTTCCAGCGACAACGTCGTGTCCGACATGCTCATCCGGCAGGTCGCGCTGGCCCGCGGACTGCCCGGCTCCTTCGAGGACGGCACCGTCGCCGTCGCCGCCGTCTTCAACGACCTCGGCATCCCCGGCGAACAGATCGCCATGGTCGACGGCAGCGGCCTGTCCTACGACAACCGCATCTCCGCCGGAGTCCTGTCCAGCCTGTTCGCGAAGGCCGCCGGACCCGACCACCCCGAACTGCGGCCGCTGTTCGCCGCGCTGCCCGTCGCCGGGTACACCGGCACCCTCGACAGCCGTTACGGCCACGAGCAGACCGCGGCCGGAGCCGGCGTCGTCCGAGCCAAGACCGGCACCCTGAGCAAGGTCACCGCCCTGGCCGGGTCGGTCATGTCCGCCGACGGCCGCGAACTCACCTTCGCGCTGCTCCTCAACGACCGCGGCAACGCCTTCGAAGCCGCTCACGGCCTCGACCGGCTCGCCGCCGCCCTCGCCACGTGCGGATGCCGGTGACGAGCGTCGACCGCGCCCGCGAACTCCTCAAGGCGCGCACCACCACCGCTTACGGCGACCGCCTCGCTACCCTCCACTGGTGGCGCGACGCCGAACTCCTCGCGCTCCTCGGCCCCGCCCTCGCCGCCCTCGAACCCGTCACACCAGACGGGCCGACCGTCATCGCCGGCGCCCAGTCCTCCGGCTACCTCCTCGGGCCCCTCGTCGCGATCGAACTCGGGCTCGGCTTCGTCGGCGTCCAGAAACGCCCCGAACCCGACGGGACCATCACCCTCGCCATCGCCGACGGCGTCCTCGCCCCCGGCGAACGCGTCCTGCTCGTCGACGACCTCGTCGACACCGGCGCACAGGCCCGAGCCGTCCGCGGGCTGCTCCGCCGCCACGGCGCCACATGGCTCGGCGTGCGGGCCCTCATGACACTCTGCGAGCCCGAGGTCGCGCAGGATCTGGGCGTCGTCGCACTGATCTGAACCATCCGGAGACGAAAGGGGCACTTCGGACCTCCGCCACGTACCGCTCTTCCTTTGTGAGCCGGAATGCGTACCGTGGGGTACATGACGCAGTTCGTGGACTGGGAGCTGGCCGCCCGAACCGCCCGCGCCCTCGGCAAGACAGGCCCCGCCGTGACCTTCGAAGAGGCGGCCTCCGTCGTCTCCGACCTCCGCCGCCTCGCCGACGAGGCGGCCGGGCACGTCGCCGCCTTCACCGGCATGGAAGCACGCCCGAGCCCCGTGCGAGTCGTCGACCGCCCCGATTGGGCACAGGCCAACATCGACGGCCTCCAGCGCGTGCTCAGCCCCCTCGCCGACAAACTGACCGGCAACGGCGACCCCGGCCCCCTCGGCCGCGTCATCGGCACCCGCGTCACCGCCGTCCAGGCCGGCACCGTGCTCGCCTACCTGTCGGGCAAGGTCCTCGGCCAGTACGAGATCTTCGGCGCGGACTCCGGGCAACTCCTGCTCATCGCCCCCAACATCCTCGACACCGAACGCCGCCTCGGCGCCGACCCCCACGACTTCCGCCTGTGGGTATGCCTCCACGAGGTCACCCACCGCACCCAGTTCACCGCCGTCCCCTGGCTCCGCGAGCACTTCATGGGCGAGATCAACGCCTTCGCCGCCGCCGGCGACGCACAGGACGAGGCCTGGGCCGAACGCGCCCGCCGCGCCATGTCCACCATCGCCGACGCCGCCCGCGACCCCGACGGCCGCACCAGCGTCATCGACGCCGTCACCACCGACGCCCAGCGCGAGGTCATCGGCCGCATCACCGCCCTCATGACCCTCCTCGAAGGCCACGCCGAATACGTCATGGACGGCGTCGGACCCGAGGTCATCGGCAGCGTCGCCGAGATCCGCCAGCGCTTCAACAAACGCCGCGGCGGCGGAAACCCCCTGGAGAAGGTCGTCCGCAAGATCCTCGGCGTCGACGTCAAACTCCGCCAGTATGCCGAAGGCCGCGCCTTCGTCGAAACCGCCGTCGAAGCCGTCGGCATGCCCACCTTCAACCGCGTCTGGACCTCCCCCGACACCCTCCCCACGCTCGACGAGCTCGCCGACCCCCACGCCTGGGTGCAGCGGGTCTGCGTTTGATGGCGCAACTCCCGCGCGCGGTCGCCCAGACCCGCCTCGCCGTCCGCCGCGCACTCGCCGACCTCTACCCCGGCGCCCTCGTCGTCGTCGCCTGCTCCGGCGGACCCGACTCGATGGCGCTGGCCGCCGCCACCGCATTCGTCGGACCCCGCGTCGGCCTGCGCGTCGGCTTCGCCACCGTCGACCACGGCCTCCAGGACGGCTCCGCCCAGCGCGCCGCCGCCTTCGCCGAATGGGCCCGCCACCAGGGCTTCGACCCCGTCGAGATCATCACCGTGGAAGTCGACCCACGCGACGGCGGACCCGAGAACGCCGCCCGCTCCGTCCGCTACGCCGCCCTCGACGACGCCCGCGAACGGCACAACGCCGCCGCGATCCTCCTCGGCCACACCCGCGACGACCAGGCCGAGACCGTCCTGCTCGCCCTCGCCCGCGGCGCCGGGCCCCGCGGCCTCGCTGGCATGCCCGACCGCAGGGGTTTCCTCCGCCGCCCCTACCTCGAACTCACGCGGGAAACCCTGGAAAAGGCCTGCGCCGAGCAGGAGCTCGACACCTGGGACGACCCCCACAACACCGACCCCGCCTACAAGCGCTCACGCCTGCGTGCGCTCATGCCCGAACTCGCCGAGGTCCTCGGTGGGGGACTGCCGGGAAACCTCGCGCGCACCGCGCGGCTCGTCGCCGACGACAACCGCGTCCTCGACGGCCTCGCCGCCCGCGTCACCGCGCGCGCCGCCGGGCAGGACGCCAGCCTCGACCTGTCGGTGCTCACCGGGCAACCCCGCGCGCTGCGGACACGCGTGATCCACGCGTGGGCACGCCTGCTGGGGGTGCCGGGGTCGGCGCTGTCCTACGGACACGTGCGGGAGCTCGACCGGCTCATCACCGACTGGCACGGGCAGGGGCCCGTGCAGCTGCCGGGATATATAGAGGTGCGCAGGGACGGCGGGAAACTGCTCGGGGGTCCCCGGAGCCTCGACCTCTGAAACGCGAGAAAAGCGGCCCGGAACTGAGAACACTCTCAAGAATCGTGCCGATCTTGAAGGACTAACCCCGCGAGTAGACCTCGGGTTTCAGCACCCCGAGGAACGGGAGTTCCCGGTACTTCTCGGCATAGTCCATGCCATAACCCACCACGAACTCGTTGCCCAGGTCGAAGCCCACGTACTTCACCGGCACCTCGACCTGCATGGACTCCGGCTTGCGGACCAGCGACACGACCTCAAGAGACGCCGGGCCCCGCCCGGACAGGTACCGCAGCAGCCAGGACAGGGTCAGACCGGAGTCGACGACGTCCTCCACCACGATCACGTGGCGGCCGGCGATGTCGCGGTCGAGGTCCTTGAGGATGCGGACCACGCCCGAGGAGGTGGCGCGCTGCCCGTAGGAGGACAGGGCCATGAACTCCAGCTCGACGGGCACCGAAAGCTGCCTGGCGAAGTCGGCCATGAACATGACCGCGCCCTTGAACACGCCCACGAGGAGGATTCCGTCCGCCCCGGCATAGTCTGCGGAGACCTGTTTGCCCAGTTCGGCGGTCTTGGTTGCGATGTCGTCGGCGCTGACGATGACCCGTTCGATGTCGTCGGCGTACCACTCGGCCGTCATGGTCACCAGCCTGCCAGGCGCCGGCGCGATCCATACGGCGCACCCCGGGCATGCTTCGTCACATCGAACCCGAATAATGGTGTGTTGAGCACGAGGGTGTCGAACGCCGCAGGCGGTTGACGGTTGCAACGGTGTAACGTCGAATGGCCGGACACCCGGTGCGATCGGCCGTTCGGCCGAGCGAGGATGAGTCAACCTTTTCTCACGGGAGGGGTCGGGCAAGGCGCCCGCAGCAGTATGGAGCGTACGCGATTCTTCCGCAGGCCATTCGTCTGGATTGTCCTCGTCATCCTCGGGGTGGTGCTGATCGCCACGATGTTCTCGGGCGGCAGCGACTACACCGAGTCCGAGACTTCGGTGGCCATGGCGCAGTTCAACCAGCCGGGCCAGATCGAGAGCGTGACGCTGAAGGACAAGGAGCAGGTCCTTCAGCTTGATCTCAAGACCCCGATCACCGTCGAGGGCAAAGAGACCGACAAGATCCAGGCCTACATTCCGGCCGACGCGATCGACGAGGTCTACCCCACGGTCGTGTCCTACGGTGCCCCCTACAACGTGGAGGTCACCGAGGAGAGCATCTGGGTCGCCTTCCTGATCAACCTGCTTCCCATCGTCATCATCGTCGTCCTCCTGCTGCTCTTCATGTCGCAGATGCAGGGCGGCGGTTCCCGGGTCCTCAACTTCGGCAAGTCGAAGGCGAAGCTCGTCAGCAAGGACACCCCGAAGACCACCTTCGCGGACGTGGCCGGTGCCGACGAGGCCGTCGAGGAGCTGCAGGAGATCAAGGACTTCCTGCAGGACCCGAGCAAGTACCAGGCCCTCGGCGCCAAGATCCCGAAGGGCGTGCTCCTGTTCGGGCAGCCCGGTACGGGTAAGACGCTGCTGGCCCGCGCGGTCGCCGGTGAGGCCGGTGTCCCGTTCTACTCGATCTCCGGTTCGGACTTCGTGGAGATGTTCGTCGGTGTCGGCGCCAGCCGGGTCCGCGACCTCTTCGAGCAGGCCAAGGCGAACGCCCCGGCGATCGTCTTCGTCGACGAGATCGACGCCGTCGGCCGCCACCGCGGTGCCGGCCTCGGCGGCGGGCACGACGAGCGCGAGCAGACGCTGAACCAGCTGCTCGTCGAGATGGACGGCTTCGACACCAAGGGCGGCGTGATCCTGATCGCGGCGACCAACCGGCCCGACATCCTCGACCCGGCGCTGCTGCGTCCGGGACGTTTCGACCGGCAGATCGCGGTCGACTCGCCCGACCTGCTCGGCCGCAAGGCCATCCTGGCCGTGCACGCGAAGGGCAAGCCCTTCGAGCCGAACGTGGACCTGGAGACGATCGCCCGACGCACCCCCGGCTTCTCGGGTGCGGACCTGGCCAACGTCATCAACGAGGCCGCCCTGCTGACCGCCCGCCACAACGCCAAGGCGATCAGCAACGACAGCCTCGAAGAGGCCATCGACCGCGTCATCGCCGGTCCGGAGCGCCGCACCCGTGCCATGAGCGAGAAGGAACGGAAGGTCACCGCGTACCACGAGGGCGGACACGCCCTGGTCGCGATGGCGCTGCCGCACCTCGCGCCCGTGCACAAGGTGACGATCCTGCCTCGCGGACGCTCGCTCGGCCACACGCTCGTGCTGCCGACCGAGGACAAGTACACGCAGACCCGCTCGGAGATGATCGACACCCTGGCGTACGCGCTGGGCGGCCGCGCCGCCGAGGAGCTCGTCTACCACGAGCCCACCACGGGCGCCGGTGACGACATCCAGAAGGCGACGAAGCTGGCCCGCGGCATGGTCACCGAGTACGGCATGAGCGCCAAGCTCGGGGCGATCAAGTACGGGACGAGCTCGTCGGAGCCCTTCCTCGGCCGCGACATGGGCCACCAGAAGGACTACAGCGACGCCATCGCCGCCGACATCGACGCCGAGGTCCGCTCGCTCATCGAGATCGCCCACGACGAAGCGTGGGAGATCCTCGTCGAGCACCGCGACATCCTCGACGCCATGGTCGGCGAGCTCCTGGAGAAGGAGACCCTGTCCCGCGAGGACATGGCCCGCCTCACCGAGGGCGTCCGCAAGCGCCCGCCGATGGCGCCGTACAACGGCTTCGGCAAACGCAAGCCGAGCGACAAGCCGCCGATCTCGACGCCCGCCGACGCCACCGAGCTGAAGGTGCAGGCGGAGAGCAACGGCAGCAAGTCGCTGAAGGACACGTTGGGGACGACGGATCTGTAGGTTTGTCGGCTGACTGGGAGACCCCGCCTCGGGAGAGGCGGGGTCTTTTCATGTGGTTGGGGTTAGGTGCGGGCTCAGGCCTTGGTGAGGGCGCGAACGTCGTCGAGGAAGGCGAAGATCGCGTCGGTGTAGGCGGCGTCGGGCTCGATGATGACCGTGTCGCTGCTGAAGGCGACGAGCAGGTTGTCGGTGGTGCAGGTGTACTCGAGGTCGAATTCGCTCTCACGGTGGACGCAACCGTCCCACGATGAACGCTCGACGGGGCTCCACGACTGTTCGGTGCGAAGCCTCTCGATTTCGGCGGCGAGATCGCCTGAGACGCCCAGCTTGAGCCGGATCGTGAGCGCGTCCCCGTTGGTGCGCTTGCCGGGGCGAGTGAAGTAGCGGACGCATTCCATCCGTCCCATCGGCTCCTCGTAGTAGGCGACGTCATCCTCGGTCGGCTCGATGGAGCCGTAGCCCTCGAATCCGGACCAGTCCACCCTGTCGCACAGATCGCCGCGGAACACGAAGGCCGCGGGTTCGGCGGGAGCCACCGCCGGGCTCGATGGTGGGAACTCTTCGGGAAGCTCCTGTCCACCGGGAGTGCAGGCGCTGAAAATGAGCGCCATGGGGAGCGCGGTGGCGAAGAGCCACCGCCGTCCGCTGGGAGCCGTCGGCTCGGATGTCGTGGTCATGTCAGTCCCGGTGGGCGAATTCTTCTTTGGTGGGGGTGTGAGCGGAGATCTCAATCCGGGGTGCGCGCAGGTGATCACCGTGGATCTTGTCCTGCAGTGCGGTCTCGATCTCGGCGATATCGGCGTCCAGCAGCTGTGCGAGGTGGACTTCCTCAGCGGTGATTCCGGCATCGAGGCCGGTCAACGCGGCGCGCATCATCCCGGTGATCATGTGGGCGGTATCCCCTCCGATCACCGATTGTGTGGCCTGTGGCGTGGAGGTCGCCGTGATCTGCCCCATGGCCTGCGAGCCGGCCATGCCGAAATTGGCGATGGCCAGTGCCAAGGCGAATCCTTGCGTGCCGGGTACGAAGATCGAACCGAACGCCAGGGCCGTGCCCAGGACCGCGAAGACGGTGGCTGGCTCCGGAGACGTTGACGTCGATGTTATTGCCCGGTCCAGGGCGTCTCGTGTCAACGTGGCGATCTGAAGCGCGCCTTCCTGCGTGGCGACGCAGAGACTGCGATGACCTTCGAGGCCGGCGATCAGCTCGCTGAGAATACGGCGTTGGTTGGGGCCGACGTCGATCATCGGGTCGAGTACCCGGTCACGGAACTCGTTCGCCGCGTCGCTGCTCCAGTGGGCCTCGGACACCCGATGGCGAATCGGCGTGATGAGGCTGTCGGTAGAAGTGGCGAGCGTGTCGATCGCTGCTTGAAGGTCGATCTTCATCCCTTCGTACGCGGAGGGGTCGAACCCGAGCGCGTACCTGTCGAAGAGTTCAGGGATGTAGTCGAACTCTGTGCCCAGCTGAAAACCCTGCTCCGCCTCCTGGGCGAGGAGCAAGCCTTCGTGAGGCGACCCGAGGGCGTCGAGAACGCCTGCCCGGTTGCTGTCGCCGCTTCCGCTCACGTCGTCGGCTTCGAAGCCCCAGTGCCCGAGTACCTCCAGCATTCGCAGGTCGTTGGCTTTTTCACGTACTTCGATGGCCATGTCGCGGATGGCGCGCCCATGTGGACCCCAGCCGGTCGAGCTGCCCCCGGCGCTGCCGTCGGTCTCCATCAAAGATCCTCTCGGGGGGCGTACGCCTCTGCGGGCAGCGGGTCGCCCGGGACCGGTGGGACGGGAGTGTGCAATCGCTCAACGTTCTCCGCATCGGCCCCGCCGTAGAGTTCGACCACTCGCAACAGGCCCATTCCTGAGTCGTCGACATTGGACGCCGTCTCACCCGCCAGTGTCTGGAGCAGGTCACGCAGCTCGCGCCATTTGGCCCAGGCGAGACTCTCTTCCTGACCTCCTGAGCCAGGTCTGCGCATGACACCGGCGTCGTTGCGTGAGCTGAGGTGGATCTGACCGGCGGCCATGCTGTGCACCGTGGCGAGGCGCGGCAGTAGGACTTTCCCGGCCTCGGTGAGATAGTCCAGGTCGACCTTCAGACCGGAAGGCCCCACACTTTCCTTCTCCTGCTTCATCCGTCCACGGCCTCCCTCAGCGCGGTCCGATGCACTTCGTTGATTCGCCGGCGCCGCTCGGTCGCCGCCGCCCGCACGGCCGAGTTGACCTCCCCGGTCAGCTCCTCCTCCGACAGCCGCCGCACCGTCCCCGGGCGCAGCTCGACGGTGAAGTCGGTGTCGCCGCGCCATTCCAGGGAAACGAAGTCCTCGGCCGAGTACACCTGTACGACGACGTCTTGAGCGGCGTCGAACAGTCGTCTGCGCGGGTGGTCCGCACGGAGGTCGGTGACCTGGGGGACCGGCCGGCCATCGGCCAGGTCGGCGCGGATCAGCTCGGCCGCACGCGAGTAGCCGGTGAGCGCGCTGGACAGGGCGGTCGCGATCTGGGCGCCGAGTGAGCGGTCGGTATGGCTCTCGGCGTAGCCGGGCCGCAGCCGCAGCGAGATGTCCCGGCTGGTTAAAGTCACGCGCACGGATCCGTCGGGTGAAGTGACGGTGATCCTCAGTCGCGCCAGACGTCCGGCGACCTGCCCCATGGAACCTCCCCCGGTTCGCCAACGACCGTACCGGGCGCTCGCGATCGGGGCAACACACACCGTGATCGCGACTTCGGGACGCCCGGACGTGAGCACCGCCTCGCTTCCGGCATATTCGTCCCACCCCCCACGTACGCTGTCCAGGTGAACGAGAGTCTGGATCACGTTGCCGCGCGGCTCGTCGACGGGCGCATCAACGGGGTGCCCGTCGAGGACGTCGTCGACCTCAAGCGGATCGAGGCGGCCGTGCGCGAGATCCTCATCGCGATCGGGGAGGATCCCGAGCGTGAGGGCCTCAAGAACACGCCCGGCCGGGTGGCGCGCGCCTACGCCGAGCTCTTCGCCGGCCTGCGCGTCGATCCCGCCGAGATTCTCAAGACGACCTTCGCCGAGGACCACGAGGAAATGGTCGTCGTCCGCGACATCGAGGTCACCAGCTTCTGCGAGCACCACCTGCTGCCCTTCTTCGGCGTCGCGCACATCGGCTACATCCCCGCCGAGCACGGGCGCATCACCGGCCTGTCGAAGCTCGCGCGGCTCGTCGAGGCGTACTCACGGCGCCCGCAGGTCCAGGAGCGCCTGACCTCCCAGATCGCCGACCAGCTCATGGCGACACTCGAACCCCGCGGCGTCGTCGTCGTGGTCGAGTGCGAGCACATGTGCATGTCCATGCGCGGCATTCGCAAGGTGGGCGCCAAGACCGTCACCTCGGCGGTGCGCGGTGTCCTTCAGCGCGACGCCAAGTCGCGTGCCGAGGCGATGAGCCTCATCCTGGGCCGATGACCGGTTCGGTGAGTTCCGGCGCCGTCATCTGATGTGCCGCGACGAGTAGCGCGGCCAGTTCGTCCCAGTCCTGTTCGACGTCCAGCCACGCGCCGATCCAGCCGTGCCGGTCGACGTAGGGCGGGTTGAAGTACTGGCCGGGGGCGGCGTGGACGAGGCGTTCGCCGTGCTCCGCCTTGAACCAGACCGAGTCGCGTTCGGCGACCCGATGGCGCATGGCGAAGATCTTGTCGCGCACCCTGAAGCCCGCCTCGGCGGAGCCGTCCACTTCGGAGGTCTCGGGCAGGGCGAGGCAGATACGGCGTAGCTGGACGAGGGGTTCGGCGCTCATGACCTCCACATCGTACCGTCCGTGTCGTGATCATACGACTACGGACCGCCCATCCCGGGTCCGCGTGCGATGGGCGACGGTGGCACGTTACCGGGATTAAAGCCGGCTCGGATTCCCATAGTGTCAATGTCATCAGCAAGCAAGAGAGTGCAACGCCTCATGGGAGGGCTTGGATATGAGTGACTTCGACTCGCCGGACACCGACACCGCCGATGGCACTGAGTACGATGCGACGTTCGATGAGGCGATCGACCTCAACGCCGATGGTGTGGCCGATGAGACGATCACGGCTGATTACGGTGATCACTCCGAGACGTTGATCGACACCGATGGTGATGGGGACGCCGAGGGTGTGGCCGTGGACGCCGACAATGACGGTGACTACGACAACCTGTACGTCGACGCCGATGGTGACGGGACGATCGATTCGGAGGCTCTGGACCAGAACGGTGATGGTTACATCGACACCGTGGTCTCGGACTTCAATGGTGACGGCGTGGTGGATCAGGTCGCGCAGGACACCGATGGTGACGGGTTCGTCGACGCGGTGGCCACCGATGCCGATGCCGATGGTGCGATGGACACCTTCGCCGCTGACAGCAATGGTGACGGGCTGGTCGATGAGGTCGTTCTCGACTCTGATGAGGACGGGATCGCCGATGCGACCCTGACCGACGGCAACCTCGATGGTTCGATCGACACCGTGACCTACGGTGACGCCTCGGTGGCCGACGGCCCCGGCGCCACCCCCGGCACCCCGATCAACCCCTACGCCAGCTAAGGCACGCTCTTCGCTTCGCTGAACACGAACGTCCCTGGGGAGTGACGAACACACCGACAGGGCAGGGGGCGGCGGGCGTCCGGTCTGAGAGATCAGCTCGGGCGCCCGCCACATCGCCGTCTACGCACCGAATTCAGGGTCCGCCAGGTGCGCGGCACGGGCGCACCACTCGGCCGCCTCGGGCCCCAGCGTCCAGGGCCGGTGCAGCAGCGCCACCCGCGTCACCTCACTGTCCAGAAGCGACGGACGAGGCGGCAGACCCGACGTGAGTCGCCCGTCGGGACCCCATTCGCGGCGGCCGGGATCGCCGACCAGCGCGATGATCCGGTCGACCTGTTCCGGCCAGCCCGGCGCCCCCCACCAGTGGTAGCGGGTCAGCCCGGACTGCATCGCCGTCGTCAGCAGCGTCCGCGCCAGACCCAGCTCCTCGACCTGCCGCAGGAAGCCGCCGAGGACGCTCGCCGCGTGATCGACGGCCTCGTCGTGGTCGGCACCCGCCAGCGCGCCCAAACGCTCCCCTGTGGACAGCAGACGCTCGGGATCGGTGAGCCAGCAACCGATCCGGGACACGAAGCGGCTCGCCTCCGGAGCCAGCCGCGCCAATCGCGCCGTGCCGGCCGTCCGGGACAGCCCCAGTTCCGCCCGCCAGCCGTGCAGGGCCTCGCGAACATGGTGCGCGGTGTGCATGGTGGTGCGCAGCAGTTCCCCGTCGGTGAGGCGGCGCTGGGCGAACCAGCGCATGACCGGCCCGTGCGTCCACATCGCGTCGGTCAGGCCGATCGCGGCCAGATTGAGCACATCGGACAGTCGCTCCGGGTCGACGCCGACCTTTTCGGTGAGCACCCGGCGAACCTCGTCCTCGGGCGGTGCGCACTCGGCGTCGTGGTCGTGCGGGACGTAGGCGTCGGGCTGTTGCCGGTACGGGTGCACCGTTCCGGCGCCGCGGGGCGCGAACCAGTCGCGGACGCCGTTGCTGAGCCGCAGGTGCGCGAAGACCGGGTCCCCGTCGTGGCCTTCGGGGACCTCGTAGAGCGTCTCGTGGTCCAGATCCGACAACAGCCGGAACCGCAGCGTCGCCAGCAGCGGCCGCAGGTCGGCGAAGTCGACCGTGTCCAGTGGACGGATCGCCTCCTCGCTGCTCTCGATGATGAGGCTGAGCGCGAGCGCCTCGGCGAGCGAGCCTGGCGGGGTCCACTCGGGCGCGGCGAGCCGGTCGGTGGCCTTCATCGCCGCAGCCAGGAAGGAACGCGCGAACTCCAGGTCGTAGCGGTGCCGGTAGCGCGGTGGCAGCAGCGACAGGATATAGAGCTGGGAGACGTCGACGGGGCGGCGCCCGGCGCGCACCAGCAGCGCCAGGTCCTCGCAGAGGATGTCGATGAACAGCTCGGCGGAGCGGATGAGCGCTCCGGCGACGATGGCGGCGTCCTCGGGATCGGTTCCGGCGCCGAAGAACTCGGGTCCGAAGGCGGTCACCTTCGCGGCCTCGGCGCGCAGCCGCGAGGCCGGGCCGTCGGTGACGTAGGCCGGGTACTGCTCGGCCTCGAAGTCCTCGTCGTCCTCGTCGGCGAAGGGCGCGTCGTCGCCGAAGAGCTCCGGGTCGAGGGTGACCTCGCAGCCCGTGACACGCCAGTCGGTCAGCAGACGGGAGCGTTCGAGAGTGAGCGCGACACCGCGCTGAAGGCTCGATTCGGCCGCCGCGAGGGATCCCGCGGGCAGGCGGACGTCGATGTGCGTGACGTAGGGCTCGACGCTGATCTCCAGCGCGCCGGGCGGGGCCTGGCCGTCGGCCAGGAAACGCTCCAGGCCTTCGCGCAGGAGACGGTGCGCCCCTTCGCATTCGAGGGCGGTCAGGCGGGCGCGGCCGTCCGGCGGGGAGAGGTGCACGTGCAGGGCGTAGTCCATGGCGCCACGTCCTTCGAGTCGCTGCGGCGGACACCCTGTCTAACGCTCCGGGTGGCCGTTGCGTGACGCCCGTCGCGGTGGCGCACCCCTTGACCGCTGAATCGCTTCAGTGCGAGGCGGTCAGCTTCGTGAGCAGCGCGGTGACCACACAGTCGGCGGTCGCCGAGTCGACCCGCCAGGGCTTGGCGGTGAGGGTGTCGCGGACCTCGCTGAACTCGTCTCCGGCGTAGACCGGCAGCAGCGCGGCGATCCCGCCGTGCGCGGCGGCGTGCGGTCCCCAGTCGGGATGGTTGGGCTCGGTCAGCATCGGCGCGACGAGCTCCACAGTGGACGGCCAGCCGGGCGTCCCGTAGCGGGTACTGGAAAGGCCGCCGCGGGCCGCGGCGATGAGCAGGCCCTGGCGCAGACCGCCGGCCTTGTTGTACTCCACGATCGTGGAGAGGTTGTGCGCCACGATGTCGCAGAAGACGCCGTGCTGGGTGCCGGCGAGCTGCCCGACGGTGTGTCCACTGGGGAGAGACCTGGTCGGGTCGGTGAGCCACCCGCCGAAGGCCTGCAGGGGCTCGCGGAGGTCGCCGCCGTGGGCGTCGGCGAGGTCGTCGATGGTGGAGTTCTCGTCGAGGCCGAGTTTCGCGCACCAGCTGCGGAACCAGCGCTGCGCCGAATGCCGGTGGTAGCACAGGACCCGCCACAGGTCGCCCTTGCTGATCGGCACCTCCGGCTGCACCGCCGGGGACGTCGCCTGCCAGGTCCCCTCGACGATGCCGACGGCGGCCAGGTCGGTGACGGTGAAGAGGTTCTGGGGATCGAGGCCGAGTTCGGCGCGCAGTTGCGCGGCGGCGTCGTCGGCGCCGAGGGCCGCGGCCTCGTCGAAGACCGTGGGGCGGTCGCCGAGCTGGGCGATGAAGTACGGGTGCCCGTGCTTGCCGGGTGCGAACCAGCTGACCAGGCCGCCCGGCGCGAAGTCCATGTGCTCGAAGACCGGGTCGAGCCCCGCGTCCTCGCTCGCGGTGTAGAGCCGCTCGTGGTGGTCGTTGTCGAAGGCGTAGGCGCGCAGCGCGACGAAGGCGGGCGCGATACGGGCCTCGGCGGCGAGCTTCTCGTGCAGGATCTTGCGCTCGGCCGTCGTGATGATGATGTGCAGCGCGAGGGCCTCGGCGATGTTGGCCGGCGGCGTCCAGCCGGGACGGCCCAGGCGCGCGGCCATGTCGACGACGGTGATGAGCATCCAGTTGCTGAAGGACGCGTCGTAGCGGCGCCGGTAGGCGGGCGGGAGTAGCCCGTAGACGCCCATCTCGTCGATGTCGGCGAGGCGGCTCAGGCTCAGCGAGCGATGGTCGCGCAGGACGTGCCGGGTGGCGCGGAAGGCGATGTCCTGCACGGCTCCGGCGGCGAGCCGGGCGGTGAGCTCGTCGGTGCTGTCCCCGGGCGCCGCCTCGGGGTCGTATCCGAAGGCGCGCAGGGGAAACGGCGACGGACGCAGGGAGGCCAGCAGCAGGCGCTCGCGCATCACGTCCGGCGGTGTCGGCGGGCGCTCGGGCGGCGCGGGCTCGACGCTCAGCGGGCTCGTGGCGCACTCGGCGCGCTCGGGGGTGTCGCCGAGCAGCGACTCGTCGAGTTTCACGCCGCAGTGGGCGATGCGCCAGTCGGCGAGCAGGACCGAGGAGTCGAGGGTGTGCCGGACCATCGTCGCGGTGGCGCGCTCGGCCTCGGCGAGGTTGATCGCGTCGAGCGGGACGATGACGTGCGCGCCACCGGGCTTGGTGCACACGTGGAGGTCGGTGATGTGCAGTTCGGCTTCGGTGCCCTTGCCGGTCAGGCCTTCGGTCGTCATGAGTTGCCACAGGTTGAGGCGCAACAGGGATTCGGCGCCGACCTGCTGCAACGAGTCCATGCGTGGGCGCGCCTGGGGTTGTGACAACCGCACCTCGACCGGATAACGCATTCCCATACCGTAACGGGCGCCGAGCGTGTTCCGCGTCCGCGATAGCCGTTGTTCGATGGATATGACGGGCTTCCACGTATTGAGCTGGGCTAACACATTTCTCCGTTGCGATCTTGTGACCTCCGAATGCAACTTGCAGTCGAACGATTGTGACGGAAACGGCTGCGACACAGCACGGTCGGTAACCATATGGAGAAAGGCTCGTTGAAAAGCGCGGGGGGACCGTTCCGGGCGGCGACGATGTCGCGCTTCGAGCGGTGGATCGCCGCTCCGGTAAGGGAAACCGCCGCCGCGGAATGCCGGAAACCGTGGGCTCGCGTGACGGTCTCGTGTTCACGCGACCGTGGGTGAGCTCTCGATCGCACAGGTAGGAAAAGTGTCGGGAAGGCGTCAGAAATATTGGACCAATACGGACCAAGCGTTAGCCTGCGCTCGGAGCGCGAACGGTGCCGGGGGCGACGCGCGAGTAACAACGGAATACTCCGCCCGGACACACCGGGGATGCGCGGATAAAGCCGCGGGTCAATCGATCAATTGCACAGTGGAATGCCCCGCCGGGCATAAATCCGGGGTCGGGCAGTGCCATGAGCGTGTCTGCCGCGGCTGCACCCGGCTGCACGAGATGTGCCAGTCCAGCAGCAGCATCCCCTCGGCCACCGCGAGCGTCGCGATCGCCCAGGCGCGGTCCTCGGCCTCGGCGCGCGAAGGCGCGTGGATGTGCATCATCAGGTGCACGCCGTTGGGGTGCGGGCGGATGCGCAGCAGCGGACGCGGCCGTCTTTCGGTGAGCAACTGGTGTTCCCGGTCGAGGTACCGCCGCAGGGGAGGTTGGAGGATGCGGGCCACCCCATGCTGTTGGGGCGCGTCGAGGGGTGGCGTTCCGGCCGGCTGGCGGAGACGGACGTCGACGATGTACAACATGGTCGTCAGATTAGGACAAGAACGACGGCCCGTAACGGACATGCTGTGCGACAGTCGCATCAACGAGTGTTGGCAAGCGAGGGTCGTTCCGAACTTGAGTACTCCACCAGACATCGAGACCGGAAAATCCGTACTCGGTTCGGGCCGCACGCGAGTTGGGCGGCGCGTGGAACAGGTCCGGTGGGGCAGGGACGAATGTAGGACGCGGGCGGTTGCCGCAACAGGGGCTTAAGGCCTGAGTGGGGACGTGCCGGCTCGCCCTGTAGGCCGCGACCCGCCGAAATCCAGCCGACGCGGCCCCGCGCCGGCACCGTCCCGTGTGGACACCTGCACGTGTCGGGTTGCGCTAGGGGTGGGGAGGTGGGGGAGTATGGGCGGGTGATAGCCACCGAGACCCGCCCCGTGGACCCCGGCGACCCCTACGTCGACCCGCCGCGCAACTGGAAGCGCGTCGGGCTCCTCACGGGCGTCTGGGTGGCGCTGTGGATCCTGGTGGGGGCGATGGGCTGGCTGGTCATGCAGGTCCCGATCCTCCAGGAGGAGGCGCGCCCCACGAACTCGGCCGAGTCGCCGACGCTGGCCGTCGACTCCTTCTTCAACGAGGTCTACTCGCGCGAGGACGCCGCCGCGGCCGGGGAGTTCGCCTGCGACGTCGCCGGTGCGCCCGACGCGCAGACCATGATCAACGACCGCAAGTCCCTGGAGACGTCCTACGGGGCCATCAACGTGACCTGGAAATGGGAGCCCGGCCAAGGGCAGACCGACGGCGACCGCACCGCCATGCTCGTCACCTTGAAGTACCAGGGACCGCGCTACACCGACGCCGTCGACTGGCAGATGAACCTCGAACGCCACGACGGCTGGTGCGTGGCGTCGATGACGCTCGTCCCCTCGCCGTCCGGCAGCTGACCTACTCCACCCACAGCAGGTGGATCTCCACCTTCTCCGTCCGCGGCGTCTCGCCCGTCCGCGACCAGCGGTACCAGGCCGCCTCCTCGCAGACCCGCAGGCAGATGTCCCCGCGGTCCTCGTAGGGTTCGCTGGCCGCGCGCAGACCACGCCGCTCACCGTCCGGAATGGACTGTGCCAGCCGGCGGCCGTTGAGTCCGGCGACCTCGCTGGCCGGCATCGGCCGGCGGATCGGCGGGGTCTCCAGGCGCACGAGCCGGTCGAGGACCGTCCCGATGTCGTGGATGATCTTGTTCTCCGGGAAACCGGGCTGCTCGATCCACACGCGCTCGATCGGCACGAGGGGCGCGAACACCTCGACGCCCTCGTCCTCGGCCCGGTAGAAGTCGGCCTCGGTGAGGATCGGGACGAAGGCCTGATCGCCCCGGAAAACCTTGTCATCGGCGCGCAGGTCGTAACGCCAGCCGGAACCGGGGCTGCCGACGATCACGCGCTCGCCGCGCAGCTCGTCGACCGACACCGCGGGACTGGGCACCAGCGGTATCGGTGAGCGAACGGTGAACTTCTCGTCGTGCACCCGACAATCCTCGCATGACCACGAACAGTGACAGATGCCCCAGGTGGGCAGGATACGTCAACCGTACGGTTGGCGATTCCGATGCCTGTATTCACTTAGTTGTCGTACCCTCGGACACTTGCGCCTTCGCCGCCGGTTTTCCGCGATGAGGTGATGATCGCGGGGCCCGTGACGATGCGTGAGGGTCTTCGGGATGCGGTCTTTCTGGGGCGTGAATACAGCATAGGCAGGTTTCAGAGGCAAGCGGAGTCTTCGCGGCCACGCGGTTTTCAGTGCCCGCATGCCGGGACGAACGCACGTGCGCATGCACGAGATCCCTGTACAGGGGCGGTTTCCGGGTCCGATCATGCGTCCACAGTCGACGAAGTGGCGGTGCCGTCCACGAAGGACGGCACCGCCGGAGCGAACGGGATCAGATGAGGTTCAGCGCGACTGCGGCGACTCCGAGGGTCGCCAGGACCGTCGTCACGCCGACGTGCATCGCGATCGACAGCCGGATGTCCTTCTTGCGCCAGACGAGCCACGGCCCCGGGAGGAAGAAGATCACCCGCGACACGATCCCCCACGGCGACCAGAAGTGGTAGACGGAGAACAGGACGGTGTTCAGCACCGGAGCCGCTCCCCGCAGGTGGGCCATGCGCGGCAGCAGGAAACCCCGGAAGTAGAGCTCCTCGATGAGCGGCAGCGAGATCCCGGTCAGCGGCAGGGAGATGACCATCGTGGTGAGCACGACCGAGTGCGAGTACCCGTTGATGTAGGTGGTCGCGCTGCCGCCGGCGTTGGTGTACGGCACCCAGGTGAAGAAGTGGTCGAACATAAAGGAGTCGAGCGGCGTCGCCAGCGAGGACAGCACGAGCATCCACAGGAACACCGCGATGCCCAGCTTGACGACCTTCCCACGCGGCAGCGGTTTGTCGGTGTAGTGCAGCACCCCACGCAGTGAGAAGCGGCCGTTGCGGCGGCGGCCCATCAGGTAGAGCCCCGCCAGGAGCGGGAACAGGACGATGCACAGGGCGATCGACCAGGCCAGGAAGATCGGGTACTCGATGGCCTTGACGAAGGGCTCGGCGATGAGGAAGTAGGCGGCGACGATCAGGGCGCCGGGAATCAGGTGCAGCGCGATCGTCAGCGGAAGGGAATGGCGGTCGGCGAGCAGCTTGTCGGCCAGGCGGCCGAGCGGGCCGGACTTGCGGGTGGTCTCCATGTCGATGATGCTGTCCGGGCGCGCGGACACCGCGCTGACACCACACTGACACCAGTGTGGGGCGGGGTGGCGCACCCGCCCCGGTGGCGTCAGCCGCCCTGTTCGAGGGCGGTCGCGATGATCGTCTTGCTGTCGTCATGCAGGGCTTCCGCAGGCGATTTACCCGTCGCGGCGAGATAGGCGTCGACGATCCGGTTCGCCGCGGAGTAGCCGGCGCCGGTCGGGAGTCCGACGGGGGTGGCGCCGTGAGCCGCGGCGATGACGTCGCCGTGCACCCAGGCCGCGAAGTTCTGCATGCCCGTCACGCCGAGCCCGGTGACGACCTTCGCGAAGACCTCGTCGTCGTGGAGGTGTGGAACGCCGATGCGGGTGCGGCCGAGGTCGTCGCCGTGGAGCGAACGCGCGAAGGCGTCGGCGAGGCCTTCGGAGACGACGTGCTCGCCGACGTCGACGGTCGCCGGGTTCCACACGACGCCGCCGGGCAGGTAGCGGAGGTTGTGGTTGAGCTCGTGCACGGCGGTGGCCTCCAGCCGTGCCAGGTTCTCCGGTGACGGCCACAGGGTGATGGCGATGTGGCCGGTGACGCTGCCGTTGCCGGTGACGCCGAGGGAGTGCCCCATGAAGAGCTCGTCGCCGGGGTCGCCGAGCAGGAGGAGGACGGTGATGTCGGGGACGTCGAGACCTCCGACGGCCGCCGTCTGCGCGGCGAGCGCGTCGTCAAGGGCTCGCTGGATCCGTTGCCAGGCCTCGGCTTCGGCCAAGGTCGCCAGGGCGTCGAGGCAGCGTTCCCCGTCACGGTCGAAGGGGAACCCGGCCGAGCGGCCGTGGAAGGCGACGAGGTCGACCTCGCCGGGGAAGTAGCGGTACAGGCCCCTGGCGGGTTCGAGCATCTCGCGCAGGAGGCGCTCGCGGTCGGCGGGCAGGGCGGTGAGGACGGCGTGCATGCCGGTGTGGGTGTCGAGGACGGTGATCGTCATGCGGGGGACGTTAAAGCCTGCTGTCGCGTCAGGGTCAAGTCGTGTTCCGCGGATCGGCGGCCGTCGCGCCTCGCACGAAGCGGCGCAGTGCGGTGCGGGTGATCTCGGGTTGTTCGAGCCAGGGTTCGTGTCCGGCGTCGTCGATGCGGGTCAGGGGGACGTCGAGCCGGTGCGCGAGTGCTTCGAGCGCCGACAGCGGCCGGGGATCTTGGGCGCCCGCGAGGATCTCGACCCGGGCGGGCAGGCGCTCGCGCAGTGCGTCGAGGTGGTGGTCGAGGAGGTCGGCGCGGCCTTCCGCGCCGAGCTGGCTGTTCATGTCCCAGTTGATGGGGCGCTGGTGTCGCGCGCCTTGTGCGGCCCAGTGCCGGCCGCGTGTGAGATCGGCGTGGTCGGTGAACCAGGACAGCGTGAGGTACTCGACCTCCTCTTCCTCCGTGCGCCGCGGTGTTTCGGTCAGGAGACGGAGGCGCTCTCGTTCCTCGGCCGACATCCGGCGGTGGCGTTCGTGCCGGTCCTGCGTGCGCCACTCGCCGATGAAGGGCCCGCACATCAGCAGCAGCGCGGCCACCCGGCCGGGGTGGGCCAGACAGAAGCGGGCGGCCAGGTTGGTCCCGTAGGAGTGTCCAATGAGGACGACGGAAGGCGCGTCCCAGCCGTCGAGGAGCTCGGCCAGGTCGTCGATGTGCCTGGCGAAGGTGTGGCGGCCCCGCCACGGGGAACCGCCCGTACCGCGCTGGTCGTAGCGATAGACCGGTGCCAGATCGGCGATCGCGGGGGCGACGTCGCCCAGGTAGTCGGGGAGACCCGGTCCGCCGTGGAGCATGACCACCGGCGGCCTGCGGCTGGTGTCGCCCAGGGCGACCCAGCTGATGCGGGCCCCGTCGGTCATCGCAGCGAGGCCGCGGGTCTCCGTCACCGTCACGACGACGAAGCTACCGGTTCTCCCCGCCACCGACCTCAGTCGCGCCGGGCGGTGATGGTGAACATCCAGCCGATCCCGAAGCCTACCCCTCCAGCGGAGCCCCGCGCTGCTGCATGAACACGCCCGGGTCCACGGCACCCGTGTTGTTGGTGTCGTTGTTGAGATGCACCTCGAAGTGCAGGTGCGGGCCTGAGGAGTTGCCCGAGGTGCCGCTGATCCCGATCGGCTGCCCCGCGGTCACGTTCTGCCCGACGAACACACTCGGCTGGACCTGCATGTGGCAGTACCGGGTGACGACACCGGCGGCGTGGGTGATCTCGACGTACCAGCCGCAGCCCATGATCGACGGCGAACCGTCCACATCGCACGAATAGGGCGCGCCACCGGGCGTCGAGGCGTTACACGTCACGACCGACACCACGCCGGCCGAGGCCGCGTGAATCGTCGTCCCGCGCGGGGAACCGAGGTCGACGCCGTGGTGGTCGGGGCGTTCGGCGGTCCGGAAACCCGAGACGATCCCCTCCTTGACCGGAGCCGTCCACCCCGAAGCCGAGATCTCACCGGCATTGGCGCAGGTGCCCGCGTTCCCACCGACCACCGAGCGCGCGGCGCCGTCGGCGAGCGTGTTGACGACATCGGTCGCCAGCGGCTCCCACTTCGCGTACGCGTTCGGGAAAGCCGAGACCTGAACCCGTTGCGCCGCAACGGTCAACGGCATCGTCTCCCAGCCGTCGATGGTCTTGAGCTTGCCGTAGAAGCGGCCCGCCGCGTACGACGGATCCTGCACCTGATCGGGCGTACCCCAGCCCGCGCTCGGCCGCTGCTGGAACAACCCGAGCGAGTCGTGGTCGTTGCGGTCCCCGAGGTGACCGTAGTTGTGCAGCGTCGACTCCTGCATCGCCGTCGCGATCGCGATCACCCAGCCGCGCGGCGGGATCTTCTTCTCCTGCCCGACCTTGATGATGATCGCCGCGTTCAGCCGCTGCTCGTCGTTGAGGTTCCCCACCTTCGGCAGGTCCGCCTCGACGTTGATCGCATTCGTGGTGCCGCAACCGATCAGGTTGATCCCCGGCTGCGACGGCTGAGCCGAGAAGAACGTGTAGACCACCGTTCCCGCGCAGCACAGTA
The DNA here is from genome assembly GCF_014202425.1 of Phytomonospora endophytica. Classification (GTDB taxonomy): domain Bacteria; phylum Actinomycetota; class Actinomycetes; order Mycobacteriales; family Micromonosporaceae; genus Phytomonospora; species Phytomonospora endophytica. Next base: position 244,299 of record NZ_JACHGT010000013.1, read on the forward strand.
GAAGGGCCGTCGCGCTCGCCACCCAGGCGACGACACGACCCCGTCTGCGGCCGGATCCCGTCAGCATCAGCCTCGCTCCCAGTCGACGCCGCTGACCAGCCACCGTCCATTGGTGACGGCCAGGCTCAATCGCAGTGTGCCACCGACAGCGCTCTGTGTCACCTCCGCGAGCTCGCCTCGTCGTGACACGAGGGTGGGCTCGCCGATCAGTTCGTCGGTCGGCACCGAGATCGGGTCGACGCCGGTGATCTGCGCTTTCAGCTCCTCAGTGGACAAAGGGGCCAGATCGTCGAACCAGTCCTGCATGTCTTTGCCCGGATCCGCCCATTTCTTCGCGAAGTCCCCGGCGACGCGCAGAACGTTGTCGGCCTCCGGGTCGAGCGACGGTTCCGGCCCGACTGTCGGCAATCCGCTCGACTCGAACACCCCGTCGTCGGGCCCGTGGACCGCCGACGGGGTGTCGGCGGCACCGTTGTTCCCGGCCGTGCCACTGTCGGCCGGCCCGTTGACGAGCCGGCTGACGGTGAGCACCACGACGATGATCAGGACGATGCCGCCCACGATTCCGTAGCGACTGAACAGCAGGCGGGTGAACCGGCGCATGTGGGGTCCTGATCCTGTTCCGGCGGGCTAGTCGGGGCGCGAGCCGGAGTAACTGTGCGGTCTGTCCGCCGGCTCGTAGTTGGTCACGGTCGAGGACGTGCGTCCACCGGAGGGCCGGTAGACCGAGACACCGGGACCGCCCCCGGAACGCGGTGTCGGGGTCGGGTCACGACGCAGCTCGGGACGAGCGGAGCTGCTCGCACCGGTGTCCTCGGAGGCATCGGCGCGCGATTCCTCGGCCCTGGTCTCGGGACGGGTCTCGCGGGAACCGATCGCGGTCCTGCTGGTGAGGTTCCCGTCCTTGTCGACGTGCTTGATGGTCACGTCGACCTCGCTCTTCTTCTTGCCCCAGAAGGATTCCGACATGGAACCGCCGCCGCCGAGGGCGAGCATCCGCCGGTACGGGCGCAGCAGCATCCACGCCGCCGCACCGGTCAGCGCGATCAGCAGGATCTGCAACCAGGGCGCCAAGGCACTGGAAAGTATCTGATCCACCGCGAACAGGTAGACCGCCGCGGCCACCCCGAAGACGATGACGTTGATGATCGCCGACAGCACGATGTTGATCAGCCGCTTGAAACCACCGCCCGCGGGCTTGAGGATCGCGATGGTGCCGATGATCGGCAAGGCGATGATCGCCCACCGGATCAGCAGGAAGCCGAGGATGATCAGGATGCTGGCGGTGATGTCGAAGAGCGCGAAGAGCAGGGCCGACAGGATCGCCAGGAAGCCGGCACCGACGCGTTCCCAGCTGCGGACGCCCTGGAGGTGCTCGTACTCCTCGGGATAGGTCCGCTGGATCTCCCCGGCGATGGCGCGCCACTGGGCGGCCTTCTGCTCGGTCAACTGCGTCCGGATCGCCGGATCGTTGCGCGCGGCCTCGATCTCGGCCCAGGTGAAGGCCGAGGAGTTGTACAGCGCCAGCCCGTAGAACTTCGCGGCGTCGCTGTCGGCCGAACCGAGGACCGAGCGCAGCCAGTTGCGGTAGAGCAGGTTCTCGGTGACGGTGTCGGACGCGCGGACCGCGGCCGGACGCAGGTCCTGGCACTCGTCATCGCCGTCGGCGCAGGCACTCGGAGGCCCGACGGCGTTGTTGACCGTGGTCAGGGCCGTGGTCATGGCACCGTCGGCGACGCTCGCCGACTCCGTCGGCCACTTCGCCACGGCGGTGACGAGCACGAGGATGAAGACGGCCCACCCGACCGTCGTCATCGCCGAGGACATCTCGGCCTGCCGCGAACGCCAGATCAGGTACAGCCCGACGACGCCCACGGTGATGATGCCGAAGATGCTGAAGACCTTCTCGTAGACGGCCTGGGTGGCGGTCTCGACGAGGTTGTCCGACCAGCCCCACGCGTCGGCGGGCTGCCAGGCCCACTCGCGCAGCGCGTTCGCGGCACCGGTGATGCCGGTGGCGATCATGAACTCGCCGCCCGCGATGCTGTTGGCGCCGGTGTAACCGTCGACGGGAGTCCCGCCGAGACAACCGATGTCGTAGAGGCGCTCCTGATACCCGGCATAGCCGTAGGTGCTGTAGATCCCCGCGCGCGACTCGTCCGGCAGCGAGGGATCGCTGGCGAACCAGCCGGCGAGGCCCGAGTCGGGCGAACTGGGTGCCGGAACCTCCTTGCAGGCGTCCTTGGGGACCGGCGTGAGCTTGTCCGCGCAGGCGCCCGGCTTCGTCTGCCACTCCGAGAGAGCACAGACCCCGCTCGGGTCCTTCGGGTCCTCTTCCTCCGCCGCGGCACTCCCCGGGACGAACATCACCGCAAGCGCGGCGACGCCCATCGCGAGCACCGCGGCGGCGAGCTTGCCCTTACCGACGCGCCACATTCCCATCACCCTCCACCATGGACTTCGCACGAGGTCCTCCGGTGGCGGCGCCACCGGCCGGTCCGGGAGCGCCTGGCGTGGTGTCCAGGAACTCCAGCAGGCGCGCGGCGTAGGAGATGTCGGCGCGGATCCGCTGGACCCGGCCGTCTACGTCGCGCATGATGAACTCCCGGTACGGCAGCCTTTCCGCCGATGATGCGTCCACAGAGGACAGTGCGGCAAGGGTCTGCTCGTATCCGACATCGGTGGGGACTCGCAGCAGGCGGAGGGCCTCCTGTGCGATCTCGGCGTCCTCGGCGATCCGGCCGACGAAGACGGTGGACACCAGGTTCTGGACGTCGAGTCCGAGGATGTCCTTCGGGTTCTGGGAGGCGACCAGCGCGGCGAGGTTCCACTTACGGGAGTCACGCGCGAGCCGGACGAGGAAGGAACGCCCGGAGCGCCAGCCTTCCATGAAGTGGGCCTCGTCGAGGCCGACGAGTTTACGGCGGTTGATGTCGCCGCCGTAGCAGCGGCGGACGGCGAGCCGGTGCGCGGTGTGCAGCATCGGCAGCGCCAGAGCCTCTTCGGCCGACCAGTACTCACGCTCGATCTTCAGGTCCGGCAGGCGAAGCCCGGCCATGGTGATGACGGTGAGCGCGGCCTCGTCGCCGAGGGTGTCGGGCGGCGGGGAGCCGAAGAAAAGCATGGCGAGGGGCATCTCGGCGGTGTCGAGCAGCAGCGCGGCGAGCTCTGCGCCTTCGTCGCCCTCGTCCTGGAGGACGTCGACGATGTCTTCGAGGGTGCTGGTCTCCTCGGCGGGGACGGCGCGCGCGGCGTGCCGCAGCAGCCGTGCGGTGTTGGCCTCACGGGCGACCTGCGGCGGCACGAGCATCGAGCAGATGTCCTGGACGAGCATGCGCCGCTCGGCGCGCGCGTTGGACACCGCGATCTCGAAGTCGCGGTCGGCTTCCGGCCCCTCACCCCAGTGTTCGCGGCGAGGCGTCGGGATCAGCGCGTAGGGGGCCAGCGTGCCCGACTGCTGGCCGGTGAGGTTGATGACCCGCGCGTACGGCTTCAGCTCGGGCATCTCGCACAGCCGCGCCAGCGGCCCCGACGGGTCGAGCAGGGTCACCTGCACGCCACGACGCGCGGCGAGATAGCCGAGCGCACCGAGCAATGTGGACTTACCACCGCCGGGCTCGGCGACGAAGACCGCCAGACCCGACCTCTCCCTTACCTCCATGGGGAAGTGCAGGTCGAGGAACACCGGACGACGGCACGTGCCCGACGTACGGCCGATAAGGTCACCGCGGCGATCGCCCACAGTGGACGCCGCCTGCGGCAGCGCCGCCGCGAACAGACGGACCGGCATCCGCCGCACATAACCCGTGTTGGCGATCGGCTCACCCGGAATGAACTCGCGGGCCAGCCAGTCCTGGTTCTTGGGATGCTGCAGGGAGATGCGCATCTCGCGGCTGTACATCTTCATCAGCCGCCGCGCGCGCTCCAGACACTCCTCGCGCGAAGGCGCCGACACCGCGATCCGGTGCCACCCGTGGATCCGGGAGGCATCGGTGGGCAGTCCCGTCGTCATCTCGTCGCCGACGCCCAAAGCCCGCTGCGCCAGGCGTTCCAGCTCCGGCGGCGCGTCCATCGAGTGCTCGTCGTAGTCGTGCTGCTGGGACCGGATCATCCGCAGCCGGTGCTCCAGGTTGCGGAAGGCCTCACCCGGACCGAGAACGTCCACTCTGGACGACAACTCCATCGGCCACGGCAGCCGCTCGTGGAAATGCAGCCACGGCTCATGCCGCTCGGGGATCTCCAGCTCCTCCATCCGCCCCACCGTCAGGATCGCGGTGTGCGTCTCCTCCCCGGTGAGCCGGTTGACGAGCTTGACCGTCGACCCGTACGGCGTCCGGTAACGCTCGATCTGCTCGGTCAGCGCCAGCAGATCCCCCGGCGCCCAGCCGGTGTCCGAGACCGGCGACAACTCCTCCGGCGGCGACGCCCCCAGCGCGACCGAACGGTAGATCAGCCACTCCAGCTCATGCGGCGTCACCCGCCGCCCACGAACGCCGTAGGCGCCCAGAACCTCGTCGAACTGCTCGGTCATCCGGTCCAGACGACGGCGTTCGACATCCAGGGTTCCCCTGCCGCGCAAGCGGTTGAAGCGCTCGCCGACGGTGTCGGCGAGTGTCCTGCGGGCGAAGCTGATGCCGAGGTAGGTCTGGCCTTCGGCGTGCGCGATGTCGTGCAGGTGCTGCTGGGCGGCGACGAGGTGGTCGGCCCAGCTCGTCGAGCCGGGCACCGAGGGGAGCGGCCGGTGGGTGTTCTGGTCGACCGTCCGCGCCCACTCTGCGGCGGGGAAGGGTCTGTTGGTGCGACGAAGATGCAGGCGGAATCCGGCCATGCCGGAGTACTGCTCGGCGATCGCCGAGATCAGCGCCTCCCGCTCGGTGTCGGGCCGGAAGGCCCAGCGCACCTCGGGAAGCCGGTACCAGGCCGTCACCGAGATCGGCGTGAAGGTCAGGTGCCCGGAGATCTCGGTCAGCGCGAGCTCCTGCGCGGGGCTGCGGTCCTTGAAGCGCGGCGGCTTCGCCTGCCGGAAGGGCTTCTTGCGCGAGGCCTCCTTCTCCGCGCGCTTCAGCTCCTTTTTGGACAGTGGCCGCGGCTCGGGCGGACGCGTCCCCGGCGGAGCGGTCCGCAGGCGCGGGTCGTAGTCCTGGTGCGGGACCGGCGGACGTGCCGGCTGCACGGGCTCAAGCGCACGCCCGGGGACGGGCGCGACCGGGGGAGCGGCGGCGAAGGGCTCGGCGGGCGGCCCGGGCGGCGGCGGCTTCATCACCGGCGGACGCGGCGGCGCGACGGGCTGGGCGGGCTGCTGGGGAGCCTGCCGCGCGGGTTCCTGGACGCGCTGGTGCGCGACGGGCGGCTCCGGGGCGCGCGGAGGCGCGACCTGCCGGGTCTCCCGCGGCGGCGGGGGCTGCTGCTGTCTGTTGTCCCGGCCGCGCGGCGGCTCCTGCGGCGCGCGGGGCGGCGCGGGCGGGCGCTGTGCGGGTGAGGCCGGCGGGGGTGCCTGCGTGGCCCGCTGCTGTGGCTCCTGAGGGCGCGGCGGCGCCGAGACCGGGTCCTCGCTCACCATCGGCACGCGCGGCCCGAAGACCGCGTCGGCGATGGCGGTGTCCAGCGGCTCGGTCGGCCAGTCGGGCCGTCTGGCGCGCTCACGCGGCGGCGGAGGGGGCGTCACGGCCCCCGCCGGACGCGGCGGGGCGGGCTGCTGCGGCGCGGCTTCGCCGTCGAGGGCGTCGGCGATCCGCGAGTCCTCCTGTTCGCCTTGCGCGCGTGGCCTCTTCGACGCCCGGAACACCGCGATGGGGCTCGCGGGCTCACGCTTGGCGCCCGGTTCGGACCGGGGCTCGTGACGGTCGTCGGGACGGTGGTCTTCGGTCACTGGACAACCTCACGGATGCGCACGGCACGCGCGACGAGGCGGTGGTCGCGCTGTTCTTGGTTCGGTTCCCGGGTGGAGCGCCAGTCGGTGACGACCGTGCGCAGCACCGCCCGCGCGGGGCGGTCGGGATCGACGTTGCGGAAGATCAGCGAGGTGGTCACCATGGCCAGCGCGATCTCCCAGGCTGGAAAGAGATTCACGTCCTGGAAGAACACCCAGTACAGGAACATGTAGAGGGCGAGACACGCCGCGAACACTCCATATTGGGCGTACGGCAGGTGAATGGGCAGCGTGTATCCGGGCGGGCCCAGGTACAGCAGCCGCGCACGATAGATGTCATCGTCCGTACGTAGCCTCAAAGCCAACTCCTGCCATCGTTCCCAAGGTCCGCGTCCTTCCCAAACGCGGCCCCCGCCGGCGCCTCGCGGGCGCCCTTCACGTCGCCTTCTAGTCGGTGAAGAACAGGTCGACCAGCGTTCCACCGAGGAACACCAGTGTCACCGCTCCGGCGATGAAGGCCAGGCCGACGATCGCGATCGCCGACGAGGTCATGACCTTGGAGATCTCTCCCTTGTTCGCGCGGCCGATGAAGATGAGCCCCAGCACGCCCAGCAGAATCGGGGCGATCTTGCTGAGGAAGAAGTCGATGACCCCCTTGGTGTTGATGTCCGCCTCAGCCCCGGCGAGCATCGGCGCGATGTCGTGCAGTGCCGTCCTCAGCATCGGAACGCGCCTCCCTTGGTCTCTCGCTCCTGGTCAAGTTGCACGTGAACCTCACAATATGGTGGTCCGCCGTGACGATGGGTTTCATTACGCATGGCGAAACGCTCCACAATCACCGCTCTGTCGTATATCGGACTGTACGTGGCCCAGGTGTCGTGAGTGGAGCATCGGGGCCGCTCGGAGTTTCGCGACGGGCGGGATCCGTGTTCATCGCATAGCCTCGGTATCCGAGGAGGTGCACCGATGGAACGGACAGTGATCCTGGCCGGCACGTTGATCGTCGTGGGGATAGTTCTCACCGGGCTGTCGGCGGTCCAGTTGGGCATCGCCCGAGCCGCCGCGAAGTGGCCGTCGGCCCGCCGCCCACGCCTGGGCCGGGGCCCGGCACTCGTCGGCATCACGACGGGCGTCCTCTTCGCCGGAGCGGCCGGCGCACTGGCCGCCACCCTCGTCCCGACCGAAGGCCTCATGTGGACCTTGGGTGTGGCGGGCGCGGGCGTACTCGTGTCGGCGGTCGCGACGGGCATCGCCGCGAAACTCGCCTCCCAGGTCGAACTTAAAGCCCTCATCTCAACGCCATCTCCCGCGTACATCGCGATCACGCCACGTGGTGAAGCTCCTCCGATGATCGCAGCACGCAGTGACAATATGGCTGCGCCACCAGCCCAGCCTGCCACCATTGCCACCTCGGGTGCCACCAACGACTCCGGATCACTCCCAGGGGCCCACAATACGTCCCCCCCAACACAACCGGTCGCGTACGCGACCCCCCGCCACGACCACATCAGACCCTGGGACGAGCCAGAACTGGCGGTCCCCACGGACGCCGAACCCGGCTGGGTCTACCAGGACGGAGACGGCAACTACCTGCTGGTGGTGGACATCGACACCCCGGAGGACGAGGGCCGGAGGTTGGTGAGGCTGGTGGACTTCGCGCTGGCGCCGTACGGGTCGGTGCGCGAGCCGCTGAGGCTGGCGGGGTCGATCGAGATCTCGGTGTGGCCGATGGAGTAGGGGTGGGCGGGGGAGGCGCGGGCGCGTGGGGGGTGCGGTCGGGTGGGAGGTGCGCGTGGGAAGCGCGCGAGCGAAGCGCGCGAGCCAAGCGAGGACGCGCGAATGCGAGCCGGGGCCTCGGGTGGCGAGTGGAAGGTAGGGGAACCGTGCGGGGTACGGGCGTGATGGGGCGTGGGCGTGGACGTCCGCGTGGGACGCGATAGCGCGCGAGCGAAGCGAGAACGCGCGAACACGACTCATGGCCTCGCGTTAGCGAGCGCACAGCCTCGGCGGGGAACCCCGCGAGGCGGTAGGGATTCGCACGGACGGTGAGACCCACGGAGTCCCGGGTCCAGGGACGGAGTCCCTGGTGGGGTCTGGGGCGAAGCCCCAGCGGGGGTCTCGGGGGCGGAGCCCCTGAGTGGGGGTCTGGGGGCGAAGCCTCCCAGCGGGGGTGCGGGGGGCGGAGCCCCCGGCCGGGGCTAACCGCGACACGCAGGGACGTCTCCAGCACGCGAGACGAGACGGTGCACCGACGGGATGGGGCGAGGCGGGGTAGTCGCGGCCACCGTGGCGCAGGCCGAGCACGGCCGAGGAGCAGCGCACCAGACCAGACGACACCGGGCGAGCGCGAGCACGCGGCAGGGTCTGGCGTTCCGCGGCGTTCGGAGCGAAGCGAACGGACGCACGAACCCCAACCAACGCCGGGCACCCCGCTCAGGCCCACCCAAGGCAGAACCCGACCCTCCCCGCGAAGCGAGCCAGACGAAGGTGTGGACGCGAGCGAAGCCAAGGGATGAGATGCGATGCCCGCGACCCTCAAGGCGTCCCGAACGCGAGCGAAGAGGAGGAAAGGCGAACGCGCGGGCAAGGACACGAGCGAGCCCGGAGAGAACCCGACCGGACTGCCGAGAAGCCGCCGCAGAGACCGATGCACCATCGCGGGGTGCGGGGTGCGGGGTGCGGGGTGCGGGGTGCGGGGTGCGGGGTGCGGGGTGCGGGGTGCGGGGTGCGGGGAGGGGCCGCGCCGACATATATGCAGGCAACTCCAAACGCCCCCGGTAAAAGGATCACGCGCGGGTACGACATTTCGCCGAGAGCGGCGATGCTCTTCGGTGGCGGTGGCGGTGGCGGTGGCGGTGGCGGTGGCGGTGGCGGTGGCGGTGGCGGTGGCGGTGGCGGTGGCGGTGGCGGTGGCGGTGGCGGT
>NZ_JACHGT010000014.1 GCF_014202425.1 Phytomonospora endophytica
GCCAGCAAACCGTCTAAACCCGCAACCCACGCATCGAGATCAACCGCCACCACAGTCCACAGTATACAAATAACAAACCACAGCTGTAGTACTAGTCCCCGAGCAGCCACACGTCGGCCTCCAGGATCGTTCGCCTGCTTCCGTCGGTGTGGACGCCGGTGACGGTGACGTCGGGGCCGCCGACCATGAAGTCGGTGTGGACCTTCGAGACGTTGAGGCCGAGGGCGTCGCGTTCCTCGTGGGTCATCTTGTCGGCGCCGGAGATCGCCTGGGGGAGTCCCGCGCCCCAGGCGAGGTGGCAGGTGGCGTTCTCGTCGAGCAGTGTCTCCAGGAAGGTCTCGCCCGAGCGGCCGATCGGTGAGGTGCCGTCGACGAGCGCGACCTCGCCGAGGCGGGCGGCGCCCAGGTCGCTCGCCTGGTGGCCGCGTACGACGTCGGCGCCCGAGGAGGCCCGCACGTCGGTGACCAGGCCGCCGCTGAAGGTCAGTTCCAGATCGCGGACGAGGCTGCCGGCCAGCGCCAGCGGCCGGGTGGAGCGCACGGTCCCGTCGACGCGACGGTGGTCGGGCGCGGTGAAGATCTCTTCGGATGGCAGGCAGGGCACGTAGAAGCGTCCGTCGGCGGCGTGGAAGCCGACGACGTCCCACGTCGCGCTCGGGATGAGCCCGATCGTCAGGTCGGTGCCGGGGCCTTCGAAGTGGACGGCGTCGAAGGCGTGGTCGTTGAGCACGGCGGCGCGGTCGCCGAGTCGTGCGAGGTGGGTGCGCCAGGCGCGGACCGGGTCGGGTTCGTCGAGGCGCAGGAAGTGCTTGAGGTGGCCCCACAACCGGGCGGTGTCGGGCTCGCCGAAGACCGCGCGGGCCCAGCCGGGACCGGGGTAGGCGACGAAGGTCCAGCAGACCAGGTCGTTGGTCTGCAGGTGGTAGCGCGAGGCCAGGCCGGGCATCCGGTCGAGACCGGCGCGCGCCGGGTCCACATCGGACAGCAGGTCGGGGTCGGCGTCGCCGCAGATGTTGATGATCACGCCCTGCCGTTCGCCCAGCTCGTGGTTGCGGTGGTCCAGCCAGGAGGGCACCTCCGGGAGGGTGGCGGCGTCGGCGTGGCGGATCCGGGAGCGTTTGGCGTGGACGTCGAAGTACCAGATGTCGACGTAGCGGACGCCGCGCGCGTAGGCGCCCTCGGCGAGCGCTCGGGCCAGTGGTGCGTGTTCGATCTCGGCGTTGATGACGACGAGGTCGTCGGTGCGGACGGGAACGCCGACCTCCAGGACGAGGTCGGCGTAGGCGGTGAGGTCGTCGGTGGGGATCATCGTCGGCTCCAAGGGGGTCAGGAGAGTTCGAACAGGGAGGCGGTCATGCTCACGCGCACGCTGTCGTCGGTGTGCGGTTCACCGGCCCGGTCGTGGACGAGCCGGACGGCTTCCTCGACGAGGGCGACGGCTCGCTCCCAGCTCTCGCGCGGCAGCCAGACCTCGGCGTCGGCGGTGATCCGCCGCGCGGTCATGGCCGCAAGGCGGCGCCGCTGGTCGGCCGCGACGGCTTCGTGGACGAGGGCGGGGGCGCCGCCGGAGCGGTCGAGGCGCTCCTCGTTGGACGGGTCGTAGGTGTAGCGGCGAGGTGGCTGGCCGCGCCCGGTGCGCGCGGCCGGGTCGGGGTCGGCGCGGCGAAGGAAGCCCGCTGCGGCCAGTTGCCGGAGGTGGTAGCTGGCCGAGCCGTGGGCGATGCCGAGTTCGTCGGCGACCTCGGTGGCCGACATGGCGGTGCCGGTCAGCAGCGACACGATGCGGATGCGCAAGGGGTTGGCCAGTGCTCGGAGGGGAACCAGCTCCTGTTTATCCCAAGACATGTTGGAATATTAGCGTGGGGTGGGCCGGTCCACCACTCCCGGGAGTGATGGACCGGCGTCGTCAGTGCCGAAACCGCTCTCGGTCGAGAAGTCCTCAGGCCGCGTCCTCGGAGAGCAGCGCGCCGACCGCGACCCGCAGATCGGCCATCGCCGCGTGATAGAAGCGCGGTCCGTAGGACACCCGGGCCACCCCGAGGCTCCGCAAGGTGGCGAGGTCGAGGTCCGCGCCGCTGTTGCCGTTCACCGGACCGGGCAGCCCCTCGACGAGCTCGCCCAGGACCCCGCGATCACCGACACCGATGGGGTAGACGCAGTCGGCGCCCGCCTCCCGGTACAGGCGTCCACGCCGGATCGTCTCGGCGACCCGCTCCTCATCCGGCACCCCCGCCGTCGGCAGGAACACGTCGACCCGCGCGTTCACCACGATCGGGACCCCGGCGTCGTCGGCGGCCGACCGCACCTCGGCCAGCCACTGCGCGTGAGCACCGGCGTCGAGCAGGCCCCCGGCCCGATGGTCACCGTCTTCAAGGTTGCAGCCGACCGCACCGATGTCGAGGAGGCGATCGACCAGCTCCCGGGCCCGCAGCCCGTAGCCTCCTTCGGCGTCGACGGTGACCGGCACATCGACGGCGCGGGCGACCCGCCCGGCGGCGGCGAACATCTCCTGCCATGGCGCGCCCTCCCCGTCGGGATACCCCAGCATCGCCGCGATGGCGTTGCTGGCGGTGGCCACGACGGGGAAACCCGCCTCCACCACGACCGCCGCGCTGGTGGCGTCCCAGGCGTTGGGCAGGACGAGCATGCCGCCGTGATGGAGCTCGCGAAGCCTGACGGCTCGGGCCTTGAGATCGTTGCTGTTCGGCGTGCTTTCCCGGTTCGCGCCGTGTCGCGGGCGCACTGTTTCCCCACTGTGAAGGCTCATGAAGGGTTAGACACCGACGAGGCCGGGGAGGGACCGGTGGGGCGGCCCGTTCTGCCACCATGGCCCCATGCGACGCGTGATCATCCTCGGCCGTGGCGGTGCCGGGAAGTCCACTCTCGCCACCGCCCTTGGCGCCGCCAGCGGTCTTCCCGCCGTCGAACTCGACGAGCACTTCTGGGGACCCGGCCTGGAGGCGACACCCCGTGAGCGGTGGGCCGAGGTGCAGGCGGAGCTCGCCGCCGCCGAGCGGTGGATCATGGACGGGGACCTCGGGCCCTACGACGTTTTGGAGGTTCGCCTTCGCCGGGCCGACACCGTCTTGGTGCTCGACTACTCCTTCCCGCGTTGTGCCTGGCGCGCTTTGCGGCGCTCGTGGGAGCGGGCCGATTTCTGGGTCTGGGTGTGGTCGTGGCGTCGGCGGAGCCGACCGGGGATCCTCGACGCGATCGCGACGCACGCCGGCGATGCCGAACTGCACGTGTTGCGGAGTCCGCGTGCGGCGGAGCGGTTCCTGGCGGGGGTCGCGGTGATCCCCGAGGCGTGACATGGGCCCTCCGGCGAGCTGGTGGCTATGCTCGCGCGGTGGGTGAGATCGCCGTACTGCGCGAAGGTTCCGGTCCGCAGGTCCTGCTCGTCCACGGCGGCGCCGGGCCGCGCACGACGTGGCGCGGACTCGCTCCGCTCGCCGAACGCTGGACTCTGGCGACCGTCCACCGCCGCGGCTACCCGCCGAGCCCTCCACCGCCGGGCGGCCAGGACTACGAGACCGACGCCCGCGACATCGCGCCACTGCTCGCCGGGCGACCGCACGTCGTCGCCCATTCCTACGGCGTCCTCGGGACGCTCATCGCGGTGGCCGCCGCACCGGGCGGCGTCGCTTCGCTCACCCTGATCGAGCCGCCGCTCAACTACCTCGCCGCCGACGATCCCGACGTCGCCCACCTCCAGCGCATCGGCGACGCCGTCCTCTCCCACGGCATGGACGCCGACCCCTCCGAGCTGCGCGAGTTCCTCCGTCTCGCGGGCGCGCCCATCGGCGACGGCCCGATCCCCGCACGCGTGGCCGCCGGTGTCCGGCGAGCGCAGGGCGCTCGCCTGCCCAGTCAGGCTCGCCCGGACCTCGACGCGATCGCCGGTGCCGGGATCCCCGTGCTGGTCGCCTCGGGCGACCACGCGGTCGCGCACGAGCGGATCTGTGACGCCCTCGCCGGCGTCCTCGGCGGTGAACGCGGTGTGTGTGCCGGTGCCGGGCATTTCGTCCCGGCGGCGCCGGGCTTCGCCGAAACGCTGGAGGGCTTCCTGCGTGAGAACCTCGACGGCGGGCCTCGCCGAAGGCCGCCGTCGAGGTGAGATGTGCCCGGATCGGTTTTAGGAGCGGTAGATCTCGAAGGCGGAGATCTGCCCGGCGGGCCACCCCGTGTTCGACGCGATCGTCAGCCGGATGTGGCGCTGCGTCGTGGCGGGGAAGGTGATGGTGACCTCGGGGTTGAAGGTGTGGCCGGTCGCGCCGGTGATCGGGGTGAAGGCCGATCCGTTGGTGCTGCCCGATACCGCGATGTTCTGCACGCGCGACCCCCAATGCGCGGGGAGCTTCAGCACGATCCGGCCGACGGAGACCGCGGCGCCGAGATCGACCTGTAGCCACTGCGGGAAGCTGCCGTTGACGCTCTCCCAGTAGGTGCCCTGGTTGCCGTCGACGGCGGCGGCGGCCGGGTAGCCGCCGTTGGTGCTGCTGGCCTGGACGGCCTTGCCGCGGGCCAGATCCGACACCGGCGGCTGGCCGGTCATGGGTGGTGTCGGCCGGACGGCGGTCAGGGGTGCGGCGCCTTTGAACATGGCCCCGGCGTCTTTGGTGATGCGCAGGTAGTAGTCGGCTGAGCAGGCGGTGCCGTCCTCGTCGAGGGTGACGAAGCTGGAGCCGGCCGGGATCTGGGAGGCGTTCTCGGCGGTCTTGGCGATCTGGTTGCCCTCGTTGTACTCATCGAACATGGAGATGTAGACGCCTTGTGCGCCAAGGCGGGTCATGTTGTAGAAGTGGCGCCAGTAGAAGTCGCCGTGGGAGCGGGCGTGGTTGGACAGGTCTCCGGGCATGACGCAGGGCTGGTAGTCGATGCCGCGGTTGTTGCATTCGGCCTGGTCGCCGAGGTTGACGTTGTTGTAGTACGAGTCGAGTTCGCCGACATTGGACGCGCGGCCGACCATCCACGGCGAGATCATGTCGAAGGCGGTGTACACGCCGAAGAAGCCGGGCCGTGAGTCGTTGATCCCCGTCCGCCACCAGGTGGGCACGCCGCCGATGACGTAGCAGCCCTGGGCCTTGAACCAGTTGATGACCTCAAGGCAGGGCGCCGGTGCGAAGGGGCGGCTCGGTTCGGCGAAGCCGAAGCCCCAGACGCACACGACCGGTTTGCCGTTCTGGCGGGCGTAGGCCGGTGAGGAGGTGTACGCCGACATCTTGTTGAGCCAGTCGGTCTTGATCTCCGACTGCATGCCGAGCCAGTTCGTGACGTCGTACATGATGTAGAACTTGCGGCCCCGGGCCTCGGCGGCCGCGCGGACCTTGACGGTGATCGCGTCGCGGATCGGGCCTTCGCCGCCGGTGGGGTTGAAGCGCTGCAGCGCGGCGGTGTCGCAGCCGTTGTCCTGCATCCAGCGAAAGTGCGTGTCGATCGTCTGATCGTCGTGCTGGGAGAACAGTCGCGCCTGCTGGCCGTTGCCGAGGTTGGGCCAGGCGGTGGGGTAGGAGCGGGTGTAGTCGCGCATGTCCGGCCAGGACACGATCGCGTTGTTGCCCGACGACGGGGGCTGACCCCAGTTGCCGCTCCAGTGCCACCAGCCGTTGAGGGGGGAACCGTCCCCGATGGCGGCGAACCATCCCTGGTAGCCGACGGTCACCTTGCCGACGACGTCGCCCGGTGGGCTCGCGGCGGCCGCGGGTGACGGGAGTCCGGATAAGGCCGCCGCGGCGGACGCGGCCAGCAGGGTTCTGCGAGAGATGGTCATGGACGGCACTCCCCTTCAGGGACGGGTGAGGTGCGGAGGTCACATCCCGACCAGCGTAGGGACTGCGACAAAGTTCTGCAATAAGTAGACGAAACATTGCGTGAAACCAGACCTAGCCCGTGCTCCTTGCCGATCTCTATCGCAACCTGTACGTTGCCATTGATGGCAACCGCAAGGTTGCGAAGAAGGAGTGGACATGGTCGCCGACACCATCGAACGCGTACTCGTACTCCGGCATCCCATCGAAAAGGTATGGGCCGCCCTCACCACCGCCGAAGGACTCTCACGCTGGTTCGGCTCGATCGCCGACATCGACCTGCGCCCCGGCGGACGCGCCTTCTTCCGCTGGGACGACCTCGACGACGAGACCGTCGCCACCATCGAGACCGTCGACCCCCCACACCGCTTCTCCTTCCGATGGCGCCTCGAAGGACTCCCCGAAAAGACCTCCCCACGCACCCTCGTCGAATTCCGGCTCGAACCCGTCCCCGAAGGCACCCGCCTGCACCTCACCGAAAGCGGATTCACCCAAGCCGCCGACCACATCGCCCGACCCGCCCACGACGCCAACAGCCACGGCTGGACCGCCGAACTCGCCGACCTGGAGACCTACCTCGATGCCGCCTGACGCCGACGAACAGGCCGTCGCGGTGTTCACCGCCCTCACCGACCCGACCCGGCGGACGTTGCTGGACGAACTCGCCCGCACCGGACCCGCGACCGTCACCGAACTCGCCCTCCGCCTGCCGATCAGCCGCCAGGCCATCGCCAAACACCTCGCCCAGCTCGCCGACGCCGGCCTGATCCGCCCCGGCGAAACCGTCGGCCGCCGCCTCCCCTACCGGCTCGACCCGACCGCCGTCCGCGCCGCTCAGGCGTGGCTGGCCACACTCGCCAACCGCTGGGACGACCGCCTGACCGCACTCGAACACGCACTCGACACCGACGAAGGAGACACACCATGAGCAAGCCCGCCTACACCGCCGGCCTCAACATCGCCATGAAGATCCCCAAAGCCGACTACGAGGCCACCGTCGCCTTCTACCGCGACACACTCGGATTCGACGTCAAGGAAGACGACGTCTCCTACGCCCCGACGGTCTCCCGAACCCACGCCGTGAGCTTCGGACCCAACACCCTCTGGCTCGACTGCGTCGACAACTACGCCAGCCCCGACTTGTGGCTGCAACTCCACACCGATGACCTCGACGCCGCCACCGGCCAACTCGCCGACATCGGCGTCCACCCCTGCGACGAGGTGGAACCCTTCGACAGCACCGAAACCCGCACCCACTGGATCAAGAATCCCGCCGGAATCGTGCACCTGCTCGCCGAAACGCACTGACGCGCGGACAGGCACACCCGCCGCGGTTGAACGGGTACCCACCGCTGTCCTCTCCGTCTCCCTTAAGGCCGGGCCACTCCACACACCCCGCGCCTACGGTGGCCTTCTCCCAAGGAAAGGCGGCCTCGATGACGCACGCGGTCCGCACGACACTCCGGCCGGCGGTGACCTGATGCTCTTCGTCAACAACGTCAAGATCCTCCCCGGCAACGCCAACAACACCCACCCTTTAACGACGAACCACCCCAACGACACCGTCGTCCGCGACTACCTCGACTGGCAGGAGGCCTTCGACCACGCCGACGGCCACACCGACCACGTCGGCAACCTCGGCCCCCACGCCTTCTGGCCGGGCGTGTGGCTCCGCTTCAGCCGGAACGGTCTCAACATCCTCGGTGAAGACCACACCGAGGTCGATCTGGAGCAGGTGATACCCGCGCTGGGCATCACCAGCTTCACCTACGAACAGTTCTCCGCCGACGTTCTGGCACCGGGGTCGTTCCTCCGCGCCGCCTACCTGGTCGAGAACAACGCCATCCTCACCAGGATGGGTGTCAACCTGGCCGGGAACCTGCAGACGGTCGGCGGGGAGTCGCTCTACCCCAAGATCGCCGACACGATGGCCGAGCTCGACCCCTACTTCGACCACGACGCCGACTTCCCGATGCTCAACATGTGCTCAGGCGGCGGCCGCTACCTCGGCCAGCCCGACCAGCGCTACCTCAAGATCGGCTGGGCGCACGCCAGGGACATCGCCGCCGCCCCGGTCACGGCCAAGGAACAGGCACTCGCCCTCGTGGTCAACCAGACCACGGCGCTGCTGGATCCCTACATCGCCGGCCTGCCCGTCGACGGCTACCTCGGCGACACCCTCGTCCAGGCCGCGCACGCCGACAAGTACGCGCCGCTCCTGGCCCTCGCCCGCGCCTACGTCGACGTCATGCTCGACCGGGCCGTCAACGACCCCGCCCTCGGCAACAACGAGAAGGCCGACCTGGCCGCTCTCCCACAGGACGAGTGGTGGGAGCAGAAGAGACTGTTCGCCCGCTGGCGCAACTACCACTTCGCCGTCGTCGTCGCCCAAGCTGCCGGCAACGGCGTCCGCTACGCCGGAATGGGCGACTACCACCGCCGCTGGCTGCTCAAGAAGAACCTCATCCCACCCAACACCCACGCCTACGACCTGTCCTATCTCCGGTTCGCCGTGACAGTCCGGAACACGCGGATCCTCAGCCATCGCTGACCACCACACCAGGAAGGGGCCACGTGATGGCCACCGAACGAAACGTCCGCGCCCGACTCAGCCACACCCGCAGCCTCCCGGGCACCTTTCCACTGAAGTGCGAGGTGACCATCTGGTGGCTCGGTGACCGCTTCCACGTCCGCGACACCTCCGGCCGATCGGCGAGCCAGGTGCTCGGCGACGCCGCCGCCCCCGAAGGAATGGGGCGCCAGCCGCGCACGAAAGAGGAGTTCATGGACACCTACGCCGAACCCGACGGCGCTGTCGACATCTTCGGCGCACGCTCCACCGAGTACGGCCTGATCGTGGAAACGCCCGGATCGGACAAGTACGAGGTCGAGACCAAGACGCTGCTCCCCGCCGCCGAGCGCCTCTTCACCGCAGACCTCGCCGGCATCACCGCCGGTGCCCGCGGCAAGCTCCTGGGCCGCGACACCATCGAGTACGTCAGCTTCCTCGGCGGTGAACGGGGCGGATTCCACCACCGGGTGCGCCGCGTCGTCGCCGGACCCTATGTCCTGCTCCACGAGGTCACCGACGAACTCGGCGGCACGGGCAAGGCCCGCACCGAGGTCGTCGCCCTCGACGAGGGCGTCGTCCAGCCCGCCGACGTGCAACCGGGTTCACCCGCCTAAGGGCGCACGCCCGTGGCGAGCCAGGGCAGCGGGTCGACGGAGTCGCCATCGACGCGGACCTCGAAGTGGAGATGCGGGCCGGTGGAGGCCCCGGTGCTGCCGACCCGGCCGATCTCCTCACCGACGGCGACCCGCTGCCCCTTGTCGACCTCGATGCGCGACTGGTGGGCATAACAGGTCCACAGGCTCTGCGCGTCGAGGCTGCCGTGGTCGATACACGTCAGGAGCCCGTACCCGCCGTTCTCGGCGGCGTAGACGACGGTGCCCGCCGCGGCGGCGTGCACCGGCTGCCCCGAGGGCGCGGCGATGTCGATGCCCTCATGGACCTGCCAGCGGTGGTAGTACGGGTCGTATCGCGGCCCGTGTCCACTCACGACCGGACCGGCCAGGGGCGGCTGAAGGCTGCCCCGGCGCGGACGCTCGACCTCCCCACGCAGCACCGAGGCCTCGTCCTCAAGACGCTCGATCTCCTCATCGGCTCCGCTGACCGCCTCGGTGATCGCCTCGGCGGTGGTCTGCCGGAGGTGCATGTCGGCGGCGAGCCGCCCGATCAGGACGGCCAGATCGGCCGCCTCCCGGCGCTCGCCGTCGGACAGGTCGCCTCGTGCCGCGACCCCTTGCAACAGCACGGCGGGGTCGGTACCCGTGGCCGGAAGACCCCAGCGCGCGTCGGCGTCACTCAGGGCGGTCCCGAGAGTGTCGGCGAGCCCGACGAGATCGGCGATCACCTCATCGGCGTCGTGGCCGGAGCGGTCGATGGTCTCGTGCAGGTAAACGATCCGCTCGCGGATCCGTTTCAGCCGCGCGGTGTCGTCGTTGGTGCCCTTCGGCAGGCGCAGCCACGGCAAGGGTTCGGCGGGCGCGGCCGACGGCTCGGGCGAGGAGCTCGGCTTCGGGGTCTTGGACCGTCGCGACGGTGTGGGCGACGGTGAGTCCTTCGACGGTGTCGCCGACGGTGTCGCCGACGGTGACGGCGAGCCGCTGTCCGATGGGGACGGTGTCTCGGGCTCCGACGGCGAGGGTTCGTCCAGGCTCGGGCTCGCCGAGGGTTCGTCGCGCCGCTCGGAGGCCGACGGCTCGGCGCGCGGGTCGGCCGAGGCGGTGCCGGGCGGCGCCAGCAGAGCCACGGCGAGAGCCGCGGCGAGGATCGGCCGGTGCCGGCGGGTCATCGGCTCACCTGCTCGGTGGCCGCGGCGCGGCGCGCGAAGCGGGCCCGTACGCGCCCGGCCAGGCTCCCCGCGGGTTGCCGCAGCGCGGCGAAGGGATCCCGGCGCCGGGCGAGGAAACCGGCCGCCATCGCGGCCACCGCCACCGCCAGGAGCAGTGTGAAGATCGTGTACAGGGGTGTCCGCGACGGTTTCGGCGCCGCGGCGGCGACCGCCGCCGGTGCCGACGCGACGGGCGCGGCCTCCTCGACGGGCACCGGGTCGAGGAGATAGGCGTTGGCGGAGGTGTCGTCGGCGGTCCGCGGGCCGGGTGCGGCCGTGCCGACCGCGGCGGTGTTGCGGACCAGCCCGCCGAGTGGGGGAGTGGCAGCGAGCCTTCCCCGCAGTACCACCGTCAGTGGGGCGGCCTCGCCCGTCGGCCGCAGTTTCGACCAGTGGCAGGACAGCGCGGTCCCGTCGGTGAGTGTGCAGTGCCCGCCGTCTTTGAGGTCCGCGGTGACGACCGGGAGGCTCGTGGTGAAGGAGACCGCGACGTCCGTGGCCGTGGCCGGGCCGCGGTTGCGGATCGCGATCCGGTGTTCCACGGGCTCTCCCAGACCGGCCCCGAACGGTTCGGTCGTCAGCTCGACGGCGACGTCGGCGCTCGCCGGCTCCGCCGCCGCATCCGGTGCGGCGGCGAAGGACGCCACGAGCGCGACGCAGACCAGGGCGTGCCCGCCCGCGCGTGCGATGGACATGGTCATCTGGAAGGTCTCACCTTTCCGGGGGACGAACGGGCGGAGTCACTCCTGGCGTCGCCGTTGCAGCATCATCAAGACCGCGGCTCCCGCCGCGAACAGCAGCACACCGATGCCGACCATCGTCAGGAAGCGCCCACCGGTGATGGGGAGCCCGCCGGGCCTGTCCGGCCCGGTCGTGGTCGGCGTGTCCGGCGACGTGGGGCCGGGTGATGACGTGGACGGTGACGCGCTGGGGCCGCTGCTCGACGGGCTCTCGCTCGGCGACGGACTGTCCGAAGGACTCTCGCTGGGGGAAGGACTGTCGCTCGGCGACGGGCTCTCACTCGCCGACGGGCTCTCCGAAGGACTTTCCGTCGGGCTCGCCGTCGAGTCGCTCGGCGACGGCGTCACCTCGCATGCGGGGAGGTCACCGTCGAACGGGTAGGCGTGGAACTCGTTGCCGGTACCCCCACCGCTGCCGCCGTGGACGAGGTCGCCGACGGTGAAGAATCGGCCGTTGATGCCCGGCGCGGTCACCGTCGTCGTGCCGCCCGGCTCGCCGATGAGGAAACTGCCCTGCCACTGCGCGGTTCCGCCGATCTCGACATCGGTGGCGTCGGGGATGTTCCAGAGCATGTTGTCCCGCAGTGGTGTCCACGTGTCGGGGGCGCTGCCGGTGACCTTGGCCGTCCAGTCCGGTGTGGTCACGTTGACCAGGACCGTCGCGCCCGCCGGGATACCGGTGAACTGCAGGTCGACGGCACCGCCGGAGGCCGTCACGAGATCCTGGTCGACGTAGAACACCTGACGGGCAGACGTGCCGTTGCCCGTGAACGTCGCCACGGGACCCGCCTGACTGCTCGGATAGGTCACCGTCCCGGTCGCGGGCACCTCGGATGTGTCGGCGTAGCAGTCCGAGGCCTCTTCCAGCTGCCCGGCCAGGTCGGCGTAGGGCGCGAAGGCGTCGGCGTCGGTGACGTTGTCGGCGGCCTCGATGGTCCCGGTCGCCGTGCCCGCGTGCCGCACGACACCGCCCCCGCCGGGGTCGGCGCCGACGGCGTCGAGGATCTCTCCGGCGTCGACGGTGATGTTCCCGCCGGTCACCAGCCAGTCGGCGCCCGAGGACGGCGGTACCCGCGACCCGACACCGACCACGCCGATGTTGTACCGCCCGCCCGACGCACGGTCCTGGTCGAAGTCACCGCCGACGACGATGCGCCCCTCGGCCTCGGCGGCCGACTCACGCACGCGGTAGTCGCCGCCCACGAAGATGTTGACCGCATCGTCGCGCCCGGCGAAGTCACCGTTGTGCGGCGGATACGGGTACTCGTCGGGACAGTCGCCCGGCACGCATGGACCGAGCCCCCCGGGAAGCGGATCGGCGACGCCGGGCATGGCCAGCAACAGTCCGGTGAGGACGGTCGCGGCCGCGGCGACCGCCACGATCGACACACGAGCACGAGTCCGCATTCGCCCAGATTAGCAAGAGTAGACCCGTATGTACCTTATAGACAGTCGCAGGTGGATATGAAATAGCCACCGGCGCTCACGAACGCGACGGGAACACCTGATCCCAGTCATCGGCCATGCTCACCGTGGTCCACCCCAGCCGCTCGGCGACCGCCGTGATCGGCTCGGCCTCCTCGAAGGTCGCGGCCATGCTCCGGTAGGCGAACTCACGCTCGGCGTCGTCATGATCGATGAGGATGGCCAGACCGCCGTGCGCCGACGACCGCGCCCACTCCAGCATCTCCCGGTCACCACCGGAATTGCCCGCCGCGACGATCGGCGCACGCCCGGTCTGGGACTGGATATGGGAGATCTTCGCCGGCCCCTCGTTGGCCGCCCCCATCGACGACACCGTCCGGCGCAGCACCGGCCGATCGCGATCGTCACGCCCGAACTCGTAACCGATCATCGTCCCGACGACCAGCTCAGGCGCAACCCCGTAAAGCCGCGAGCTGATCCGCCGCACGAACTCCGTACCACCACCGGTCACGATCCCCACGGTGAAGTCATGCGCGCGCAGCTCCTCGATCAGTTCCAGCATCGGCCGATACACCAGCGACGCGAGCCCCACACCGAACACCGGATGCCGGTAACGCTCGACGAAGTCGTCGACCATCGACGCGAACTCCGCCGGCGTCAGCCCGTCGCACAACGCGGCGAGCGCCCCGGCGATCTTCGCCAGCCCCAGCTCACCGATCCTGGCCGCGTCGTCGTCGAGCACGGCGGCCAGCTCGGGACGACGCGCCAGCGACGGATCCTCGGCGGCCCGCCGGCGCAGCACGTCGACGAAGAAGTCGTACTGGACGTAACCGGGCCGCTCACACCACATGGTGCCGTCGTTGTCGAGGTAGGCGACCCGCTCATCGACGGGCACCTCGCCGATCCCGTCGAGATGGCCCAGGATCGCGTCCCTGGCCGCGCCCGGGCGCCAGGACGGAAGTCGTTCGGTGCTCATGCGCCCTCCTCAACGGCCGGGTCCCACGCGCAGCGAAACCCGACATGGCTCATGCCGGTGTCGACCGGCTGCGGCCGCCGCGCCGCCGGGCGATACCGCAGGCAATAGGTGTCGGCGCACAGATGCGACCCGCCCTTGATCACCTTGCGGGGGACGCGGAACTGGGGCTGGGCGGCATCGAAACTGCCCGCGACCTCCCCACCGCGCGGATCACCCGGGACGCAGCAGGGCTTGACCGCGTCGTCGGAGTGCCGCGCCGACCACCAGTCGCCGGTCCACTCCCAGACGTTGCCGGCCATGTCGTGCAAACCGAAACCGTTGGCGGGAAACGACCCCACCGGCGATGTCCGGTCCCACCCGGACTCACCCGTCGAACGCCACGGGAAGTCCGGGCCGTCCCAGGTATTGGCCATGACCCGGCCCTCAGGCCGCGCCCGCTCCCCCCAGGTGAACGCGGCACCGTCGAGACCCCCACGGGCGGCCAGCTCCCACTCGGCCTCCGTCGGCAGCCGCGCACCGGCCCAGGCCGCGTAGGCGACCGCGTCCTCATACGCGACCTGCACGACCGGATGCTCGCCACGGCCGTCGATCGAACTGCCGGACCCCTCCGGCCGCGACCAGCACGCCCCCGGCCGCCAGGTCCACCACCGACTCAGGTGGCGCAGATCCACCGGACCGGCCGTCGGCGTGAACACCATCGACCCCGCCACGAGATTCTCCGCGGGCGCGCCCGGAAAGTCGGCCGGATCGAGCGGCCGCTCGGCCACCGTGCGATACCCCGTGGCCGCGACGAACAGCGCGAACCGCCGGTTGGTCACCGGATCCCGGTCGATCCCGAACGCGCTCACCCGCACACGATGGGCCGGCGCCTCCTCCGGATAGTGCTCGTTCGAACCCATCGTGAACTCGCCGCCGGGAAGCCCGACGACGTCGTGTCCGATGAGGACTTCCTGGCTCATGAGGTCGCTCCTGAAGCGTCGAGGACCACCAGGTCGCCCCGGTACAGGCGCTCAACGAACGACCGCGCCCCCGATCCGAGCTCGCCGATGGTGCGGGTGCCGTCGATGCGGCGGAAGGTCGCCAGTTCGGCGGCGGTGACGAAGGTGACGAGGTCGGTTTCGCTGTGGGCGCGATTCAGCAGCGCCGCCGCCGCGCCGGGCGGGAGCCGGTCTTCGACGGCGATCGCGGTCGGTACCCGGATCGGCCGCCAGCCGTCGGCTTCGGGGTCGGTGAAGTCGACGCGGCCGGAGGTCTCGTCGGCGTGGTCGAAGGCGATGACGGTGTGGCGCAGGAGTGTGCCGCGGAACAACTCCAGCGCGGCGTACTGCTCGGCGCCGGGCAGGGCGGCGATGCGTGCGGCGTGTGGTGTCTCGCTGATCGACCCGCAGTCGGGGAGGTAGGGCGCCTGGCGGGCCCAGCGGCCGAACCTGAGTCCTGCGGCGGTGAGCAGTGCGAGCAGTTCGGGGACGGTGTAGGCCCGGTCGCGGGGGTTGAGCAGGGCGTCGGCCAGAGAGTCGTCGTCGCCGAAGTCGCGCGACTGGCGCAGCAGACGGCCCAGCGGGTGGGCGGTGGGGAGCTCGCGCAGGGTCGCCACCAGGTCGGCGAGATCGTCACCGCCGGTGGTGACGCCGAGGCGCCGGCAGTAGTCCTGCATCAGGTAGACCCCGGCGCGACCGTAGGGCGCGTAGACCATGAGCGTGACCGCACCCCCGGGCGCCAGCACGCCCCGAAGCGCGCGCAGCCCGGCGAGCGGGTCGGCCAGGTGGTGCAGCACCCCGGTGCACACGACATGGTCGAAGGTCTGCCCGAGCTCGGCGACGTCTTCGATGGCGAGCCGGTGGACGGCCAGGTTTCCCAGCGCGTACCGGTCGGCGAGGCGGCGGGTGTGCTCGACGCCGCTGGAGCTGACGTCGACGCCGACGACCTCGTCGCCGGGGCGCTGTAGCGCGTGCCGGGCCGCCTGCGTGGTGCCGCACCCGGCGATCAGGACACGGCCGGCCCCGGTGTGGGGCCGGCCCGGCCAGACGAGGTGGTGAGCCACCCGCTGCCCGAACCGGCCGCCGTCGCCGGCCGCCACGGCGTCGAGATCCCTGGGCGGTGGCGGGTACGGGTGGCGGTCGTAGAACCGCTCGATCACGTCACCGCCGTACGCGTTCAAGGTCGCCATGCCGGGATCGCTGGTCATCCGCTCTGGATACCGGCCTTCAGTTTCGCCACGACCTGCTCGATGTTGAACGACGCCGGTTCCTGCCGCGGCGGGAAGGTCTGCAAGGTCTGCAGGAGTTCGGCGACGTACATCTGCGCCGGGATCAGCAGGTAGGCGTGGCTGATGAGCCAGTCGAAGTAGGTGTTGGAGGTGATGTCGGCCCGTTCGTACGGGTCGGTGCGCAGGTTGAAGATCTTCGGGACCCGCAGTTCGGTGTAGGGCTCGACCCAGACCTGCAGAGTTCCGGCGGCGCGCTGCTCCAGGAAGACGATCTTCCAGTTGTCGAAGCGCATGGCGGTCAGGTCGCCGTCGTCGGAGACGTAGAAGAAGTGCCGCCGGGCGCTCTTGTCGCTCTGGCCGGTGATGTACGCCAGCTGGTCATGGCCGTCGAGATGCACCCGGTAGGACGTCCCGGCCAGATCGGTGCCCTCTTTGAGCTGTTCGGCGACGTTGGGATTGCCGGCCGCGGCCAGCAGCGTGACGAACCAGTCGTTGTGGCTGACGATGTCGTTGAGCACCGTCCCGGCGGGGATCTTCCCCGGCCAGCGGACCAGGCACGGAACGCGGTAGGCGCCCTCCCAGTTGGAGTCCTTCTCGTTGCGGAAGGGGGTCATGCCGGCGTCGGGCCAGGAGTTCATGTGCGGGCCGTTGTCGGTGGAGTACATGACGATGGTGTTGTCGGCGATGCCGAGCCGGTCGAGCTCGTCGAGCACCTGCCCGACGATCTCGTCGTGGTAGAGCATCGTGTCGTGGTACGGCGACTGCCAGCGCCCGGCCCGGCCGAGATCCTGCTCCCTGGTGTGGGTGCGGAAGTGCATGTGGGTGGTGTTGAACCACACGAAGAAGGGCTTGTCGGCCTCCTGCTGGCGGCGCATGAAGTCGATGGTGGCGTCGCGGAACTCCTCGTCGCAGGTCTCCATCCGCTTCTTCGTCAGCGGGCCGGTGTCCTCGATGCGCTGGGTGCCGTCGCCGTTGGCCCAGGCCTTGACGACCCCGCGCGGACCGAAACGCTCCTTGAAGTTCGGGAACTCCTCCGGCGTCGGGTAGTCGGGGTCCTCGGGCTCCTCCTCGGCGTTGAGGTGGTAGAGATTGCCGAAGAACTCGTCGAAGCCGTGCATCGTCGGCAGGTACTCGTCACGGTCACCGAAGTGGTTCTTCCCGAACTGGCCGGTGGCGTAACCCTGCTCCTTGAGCGCGGTCGCGATCGTCGGATCCTCCGCCGCCAACCCGATCTTGGCGCCGGGGAAGCCGACCTTGGTGAGACCCGTTCGATAGGGATTCTGGCCCGTGATGAACGCCGCCCGGCCGGCCGTGCAGCTCTGCTCACCGTAGTAGTCGGTGAAACGCACGCCCTCGTCGGCGATCCGGTCGATGTTCTCCGTGCGGTAACCCATCAGGCCATCGCTGTAGCAACTGAGGTTGCTGACGCCGATGTCATCGCCCCAGATGATCAGAATGTTCGGCTGTTCGGCCATTCCATCTCCCTCAGGTCGCCGGGACGGTCCGGCGCCTCGGTCCGGCGCCTCGGTCCGGAGCGGCGGTGCGTCCACCGGGAGCATCGTAGCCAAATTCAGACCGGTATCTCCCGGTTTAGGCCGAGTCGAGGGCATGCTTCGAGCGGAGACGGTCGATGGCCGGCCAATGCGGCGGCTGTCGGCTCCCGTCACCTGCACCTGCACCTGCACCGGGGAAGTTCGGTCGGCTCAAGGAAGGCTCAAGGTTCGCGGTGCTCATGAGTCCTAGCCTCAGACGCGCCCCCGAGGAAGCCCTTCCTCGCACAACCGCATAGAGCACCTGTGAGGCGCCACGTGAAAAGCCCACTGTCTCTCGCCCGTGTCGCCGTCCTCCCCGTGACGGCGGCCTTACTGCTCCCCGTCGCATGGGCGATGCCAGCCACGGCCCAAGAGGTCGAGCCCCCCGATCCGGACCTGCCGGCCGTCGAGTGCCCGCAGTTCGACGGACCACCGCACGCCGACGACGAACTCACCGCCTACCGATACGCCCTGGCCTGCAACGTCGACGTCGAGGTCACCACCCTGCGCGACATCGACCGCGAGGTCTTCGCGACCCCGGACAAGACCTTGGAATCCCACATCGCCGTAGCGCCCTACCAGGTCAAAGACAGCGACGGCGGCTGGATCCCGATCGACGCGAGCCTCGTACCCACCGGCAGCGGCTCCTACACCTCGGCGGCGACGGTCGTCGACATCACCGTCGGCGCCGGCGGCGACGCCCCCTTCCTCACCGCCACCGATCCCGGCGGCGGCGCGCTCTCCCTGAGCTGGCCCGGCGGCGCGCTCCCCGCACCGGTCGTCGCCGGATCACTCGCCACCTACCCCGAGGTCTTCCCGGGCGTGGACCTCGCCGTCCAGGCCGAGCCCGTCGGGTTCTCCTGGGTGCTCGTCGTCAAAACACCCGAG
This sequence comes from Phytomonospora endophytica, assembly GCF_014202425.1. Classification (GTDB taxonomy): domain Bacteria; phylum Actinomycetota; class Actinomycetes; order Mycobacteriales; family Micromonosporaceae; genus Phytomonospora; species Phytomonospora endophytica. The sequence goes on from NZ_JACHGT010000014.1 coordinate 17,969, forward strand.
GCCGCGGCAGACCCCGCGCTGGCCACCGTGGCCGTGGACATCGCGGCCACCGGCCTCACCGTCACCGAGAACCCCGCCACCGGTCACATCGAAGTCGCCGACGCCACCGGAAACCTCGTCTTCGAGGCCGGGCAGGCGATCATGTGGGACTCCTCGATCGCCGGAGGAGGCACCGCCCCGGCCGCGGCGACCGACGCCGTCGAGGCCCCCGCGACCGATCCCGGAAAGATCGCCGACGTCGAGGTCGAACTGACCGCCTCGGGCATCGACCTCATCCCCGACCCGGCGATGCTCGCCGACGAGACGGCCGTCTACCCCGTGTACATCGACCCGCCGTTCACGTCATCCCGCAAGTCCTGGGCCAACGTCTACCAAGGCCGCTCAGGCGAGGGCTGGACGGGCGACTCCAGCTGGCCTCGCGCCGGCGGCATGCGCGTCGGCAACAACACATGGTGGGACTGCGGTGACGGCTGCGGACTGTGGCGCTCGGTCATCACCCTCAACGTCGGCAAGCTCAGCGGCAAGTACGTCGCCTCGGCCGCCGTGAAGGTCCTGCAGACCCACACCGCCGGCTGCGGCGCCTACGGCCTTGAGCTCTGGCGCACCGAGAAAACCGGCAACGGCGTCTCCTGGAACGGCGTGAAGTGGCTCTACGGCAAGCAACTGGAGACCCAGTCACCACCGTCGTCGAACACCACCGGTTCCTGCGGTTCGGGAAACTCCCACGAGTGGGTCGCCTACGACGGCGCCGAAGTGAAACGGCGCGTCCAGTCAGCCGCCGACCAGGACTACGACACCGTCTCCTTCGGATTCCGTTCATCCTCCGAGAGCGACCCCTACCAGTGGCGACGCCTGAGCACCGACTCGGTGCGCCTGGAGGTCGTCTACTACATCTACCCGCCCAAGCCCGACCAGCTCACCATCGACGGCACGACATGCCAGCCTCTCGCCGAACGGGCACCGTGGATCCCGTCGGCCACACCAACCCTTCAGGTGCGGGCACGCACCTATGAGTCGGAGTCGGTGTACGTGCGCCTGCGTGTCCGCAAGAACGGCGCATCCTCCAACCTCTGGTACTACCGCACACCCGGCGCGGTCGGCACCAACAGCCCGGTTCCACGCATGATCACACCCGGGTTGACCGACGGCTCCTACTACTGGCAGGCCCGCGCCGACTCACGGCACACCGACGCGGTGAACTCCGACTACACCGCCCCCTGCTACTTCAAGGTCGACGGGACGAAGCCGACGCTGCCGGGCATCACCGTCACCAGCCCCACCGGATCCATCACCGCCGGGCAGACGGTCAAACTCGCCATCACCTCCACCGACCCGGTCGTCAACGGGGTGAGTTCGGGAATCCGGAGCTACCAATACGACCTCGGGACCGGCGAGTTCGACAAGGGAGACTACTCCGATGGCTCCTCGTCGATCGCGATCCCGAACGTCCCCGCCGGTCGCAGTGTCGTCAACGTCCGCTTTTTCGACCGTGCCGGGAACCCGTCCGACACCAGGCAGTACACGTTCTTCGCGGGCAGTGTCATCAGTCCGGTGCCGATGGGCGCGTGGCGCCTGGGCGGTGACACCGCCGACGACACCCCGCACAAGAACGACCTCGTGCCGGCGACGGGCAGCGGGCCGGTGTTCGCCGAGTACCCGGCCGGTTCGGGAAACCGGGCGCTCAAGCTCGACGGCAAGACCTGTCTGACCGGGCCCGCCCCGGTGGACACCGACGGCGCGCTGACGGTGTCCCTGCGCGTGCGGATGGACGCCAAACCCGCCGAGCACGCGAAGGTGCTCACTCAGGGCGGCCCGGACCACTCCGCCTACCAGGTCCAGTACGCCACGGCGACGAACACCTGGTCGTTCTCGATGCTGTCGGAATCCTACGAGTGGTACAGCGTCACCGCTGCCAACCCCGCGGCGCTCGGCACATGGCTGCACATCATCGGAACCTACGATCCCGACGCCGGGATCACCCGCATGTACTTCAACGGCCTCCTGGCCGCCGAGCGGACCGTCGACTTCGTCCCGTGGAACGGCCGGAGCACCTTCGGTGTCGGCTGCCTGCGCGGTGCGGGCGGCAGCACGGGGCACTTCCTGACCGGTGCGCTCGACGACGTCTCCGTCCACGCCGGCCTGCTGTCGGCCGCGGACATCAAAGCCATGAAGGCCATGCCGTCGGGTGAGGTCGGTCGCTGGGAGATGCGGGGAAACGGCGCCGACGCGACGCGGTTCGGCCGCGGGCTGACGCTTCCGGCGAGTTCGCTGACGGCCTTCGACCCCTTCGGGCGCCCACATGGAGCGCTCGTGCTCGACGGTCAGTCGTGTGCGACCGGCCCGGCGTTCGTCCCCGGTGACGACACCTTCGGCATCAGCGCCTGGGTCAGGCCGACCGTTCTGGAAGGCGGCACGCGGGTCTTCCTCGGGCAGGCCGACGCCGCCGGTGACGGCTTCGTCGTCGGCCTCAACCCGGACGGTGAATGGTTCTTCGGTTCCGCCCGGGGCCTGCTGACCGGTGTCACGGCCGACCGCGACGAACCGGTGATCGCGCCGATGTCCAGCGGCGACTACATCCCGCCGGACGGTGGCTGGCAGAACGTCGCCCTCCAGTACTACGGAAGCGGCAACTGGACGCTCCACATCGACGGCCGGTTCTACGACCCGAAAGGACACAGCGGCGGCGAGCTGACCGGCGTGCCCGGCGTCGTCGGCGGCGGGCTGACGATCGGCTGCGCCGACTTCGGGTCCGGTGCCCGCAACCGGTTCACCGGCCTGGTCCACGATGTGCGCGTCTGGCGTGGGCTGAAGGACTTGTCCGACGTCGCCGAGATGTTCGCCGACCAGCCCGCCGAACTGGAGGGCCGCTGGCGGCTGGAGGGCAAGGACGCCTCCATCGGCAACGACAACTCCGGCAAGGACCACCACTTTCTCCGGGAAGGCACCACCTCCTTCACCGACGGCTACAACTGCGCCGACTCCGACAGCGCCATGGAGATGTTCGGTACGGGCAGCGCGGCCACGAGCGGCCCCGTGATCGCCACCGACGAGTCCTTCACGGTCACCGCCTGGGTACGTCTGGACACATTGGACACCTCCGCGACGTACGTGTCGGCGGCCGGGCACCACAACACCGGCTTCCGCCTCCAGTACGACGCGGTCAACAAGCGCTTCCAGTTCGTCATGACCAGCGCCGACGCGCCCAGCTCCGCGACCGGGTTCACCTGGTCGATCGCGCGCGGGACCGCGCAACCCCAAGTCGGCTACTGGTACCACCTCGCGGGCGTGTTCGACCTGCACGCAGGGAAGATGCACCTCTACGTCAGCGGGGACAAAGCGGCCAGCACCGACGGCCCGGCCAGCCCCTGGCGCGCCGAAGGACCGCTCGTCCTCGGCGCCACCGCCACCATCGGCGGCGGACGAACCAACCGCCTCGACGGCGCGATCGACGACGTCCTCGTCTGGCAGGGCGTCGTCCCCGACCACATCTTCGGGCAGATCGCCGCAGCCCCGGTCCGGGCGTGCTGACGGCCATGGAGAAACGGAGCACGCACATGATCACTCCGAAACCCACCGAGATCATCCCCACCCGGGGCGCCAACCACGTCCAGATCTTCCGAAGGAGCATGGCCGCGGGCATCGCCGCAGCCCTCATACCCGTCGTCCTGATCGCCACCCCGGCGCTCGCCGACGGCTTCCAGCGCAGCCCCCAGCCCTTCGACTCCACCCCCGTCGAACCGGTCTCCGGGGCCGGATCGGCCTTCTCCGACGCCGCCCCCAACTGGGGCGGCGGCCCGGCCGACGCGCCCGGACCCTCCGGGAGCGGCGACTGGTCGGCCACCGACCTCTCCCACGCCGGGTCCTGGACCCACGGCGGTGCCTCCGGCGGCTTCTCCTACACCTACGCGATGCGAGTCCCGCCGACGACCGGCCCGGCGTCGCCGATGAGCCTGGCCTACTCCTCGGCGTCCCACGACGGGCGCACCTCCGGAACCAACAACCAAGCGTCCTGGGTCGGCGACGGCTGGAGCTACTCGACCGGGTTCGTCGAGCGGACCTACGCCGCCTGTGGAAGCGAGCCCGAGGAGAGCGGCAACCAGGGCGACGACCTCACCGGCGACCTCTGCTGGGACGACGACTCCCCGGCCGTGACGCTGTCGCTGGCGGGCACCAACACCGCCCTCGTCCGTGACGACGACACCGGCGTGTGGCGTGCCGCGTCCGACACGAACTGGCGCGTCCGGCACTCGGGTGCGATCGCGGCGCCCGGAGCGGCCTCCACCGAGAAGTGGACCGTCACCACCCCCGACGGCACCACGCACCACTTCGCGGCCGTGGCCTCGTCGCGGCTGACCGTCCCGGTCTTCGGCAACCATTCCGGCGAAGCCTGCCACAAGTCCGGCGATTTCAAGGGTTCCCGCTGCGACCAGGCCTACCGATGGCTGCTCGACAAGTCCGTCGACGTGCACGGCAACATGACCCGCTACACCTACGGGACCGCCAAAGGCGACTACGGCCCGGCGATGTCGGAGGACTCCACCGCCGACTACACCCGCGAGAGCTGGCCGACCCGTATCGAACTCGGCCTTCGGGAGGGATCGAGCGCGGGACCGGCGGCGAAGGTCGAGTTCACCACCGCCGACCGCTGCCTGACCGACTGCCGCGACTCCGCCGGGGATCCCAAGCAGGACAACTGGCCAGACACCCCCTGGGACCTGCACTGCGAGTCGGGTGATGGCTGCCAGACCCACTCGCCGAGTTTCTTCTCCACCAAGCGGTTGAGCGCGGTGACGACCTATGTCGCCGACGGTGCGGGGTTCCGCAAGGTCGACTCCTGGGCGCTCACCCACGAGTTCAAGGACTACGGAGACGCCGAACAGGTCGTCCTGTGGCTGTCGGGCATCCGGCAGACAGGCCACATCGGCGGCACGGCGAGCATGCCCGGCCTCGAATTCGGCGGGATGTTCTTCCCCAACCGGGTCGACCGAGGCGAGGCCTGGCCGACCGTCTGGCGGCCCCGGCTGACCTCGATCCGCAACGAGACCGGCGGCGTCACCACGATCAACTACTCCGACCCTGACTGCGGCCCCGGATCCGTTCCCTCGGCCCATGAGCACAACACCCGCCGCTGCTATCCGGTCAAGTACACACCCGAAGGGCTCGCCGATCCCGTCGAGACCTACTTCCACAAGTACGTCGTGACCTCGATCGCCGAGGCCGACGCCACCGGCGGCGGTGACGTCGTGTGGACCTTCTACCAGTACTCCACCGCCGGCGGTGGCACGGAGACCCTCTGGGCCTGGAACGACGCCGAATACGTCCCCGACGACGACCGCGACTGGAACCAGTGGCGCGGTTACGCCGAGGTCGTCACCCTCACCGGCGACCCCGCCGACCCGGCCCCCCAACTGCGCTCACGGACCCGCTACTACCGCGGCCTCGACGGCGACAAACTCCCCGGAGGACAGAAGCGATCGGTATCGGTCACCGACACCCAAGGTGACGTGGCCGTCGATCACCGAGCGCTGGCGGGCATGGCATGGGAGACCGCCTCCTACGACGACACCACCGTCATCTCCACCCAGACCAACTGGTACTGGCACTCCCGGACGGCCACCCGCGGCTACGACGGAGGCAAACTGGAGGCGTTCCTGACCGGTATCGCGCGTACCGACTCCCGGACCAGGCTCTCACCGTCGAAGTGGCGCGAGACCCGCACCGAGAACACCTATGACGCCTACGGACGCGTCACCGCCATCGCCGATGGCGGCGAGGTCTCGGTGACCGGCGACGAACGCTGTCTCCGCACGACCTACACCGACAACACAACGGCATGGCTGCTCGCATCGGTCGCGACGACCGAGTCGGTGTCGGTCGCGTGCTCGGCGCCGGTCAATCGCCCGACCGACGTCATCGGCGCGGCCCGCGCCTACTACGACGGACACACCTCGCTCAAGGCGGCACCGACGCACGGGCTCATCACCAAAGCCGAGGCCCTGGAAGCCTGGAACGGAGAAGCGGTCTACACCACGGTCGGCACGTCCACCTTCGACGACCTGGGCCGTCCGCTCGTCGACACCGACGCGCTCGGCGCCGCAACGACGACCGAGTACACACCGGCGGGTGCCGGACCCCTCACCCAGACGAAGACCACCAACGCCGCCGGGCACGTCACCACGACCCGCCTCGATCCGGCGTGGGGCTCCATCACCCGAACGGAGGCGCCGAACGCCCGCGACACCGTCGTCACCTATGACGCGCTCGGCCGCGCCACCGCGGTGTGGACGCCCGATCGCGACCCGGCCACGGTCCCGGCGAGCAAACTGTTCACCTACGACGTCTCGCAGACCGAGCCGAGCGCGGTGACGACCAAGACGATGATCCAGGACGGGTCCTATCTGACCGAGATCGCGCTCTACGACTCGCTTCTGCGCGCACGCCAGACCCAGAAGCAGACCAGTGGCGGGCGGATCATCACCCAGACCGTCTACGACTCCTACGGACGCGCCCGATACGACTCCGCCGGGGTCTTCAACAACGAGTCCGGCCCGACCGATCGGCTGATGTGGGTACCCCGCACCGCCGATGTCGCCCGCACCGAGTTCGCCTACGACAACGCCGGCCGTGTCACCGATGAGATCTTCGTGGTCAAAGGCGACGAGCTCCGGCGGACGAGCTACCGCTACGGCGGCCACGACACCCACTGGATGACCACCACCATCGCCCCCCAGGGAGGCATCTCCACGGCGACTCTCACCGACGCGAAAGACCGCACCGTCGAGTTGCGCCAGTTCCATGACCGTGGTGCCGCGGGCGGATTCGACGCCACCACCTACGCGTACACCCCCGATGGTGACCTCTCGCGGGTGACCGACGCGGCGGGCAACCAATGGTCCTTCACCTACGACATCAGGGGCCGCCAGGTCACCCTCGACGACCCCGACACCGGACCGTCCAGCCGGACCTACAACGCCGGCGGTCAGGTCACCTCGACCACCGACGCCAACAACACGACCCTCACCTACGCCTACGACGTACTCGGCCGCCCGACGAAGGTGTGGCGCGGACCGGCCGACGCGAGCCGGCCGATCATCGAACGGACCTACGACGGCGCCGTCCGAGGCGTCGGCCACCCGCACACCGCGACCCACTGGGTCGACGGGCAGGCATGGACGACCACGATCGAGAAGTACTCCTACGACGGGCAGGTCCAACGCACCAGCACGAAACTGCCCGCGGCCGCCGGCCCACTCGCCGGGACCTACACCCAGTCGTCAACGTTCTACCCCGACGGCAAGACGCTGACCACGACCCTGGGAGCCGCGGGAGGCCTGGCCGAGGAGACCCTGACCCACCACTATGACGCGATGGGCCGCCCCACGAAGCTGACCTCGAACGGCGACGACGAAGGCGAAGGGCACGTCTACGTCGACCACGCCGTCTACTCGCCGTACGGACAACTCCTCCAACGGCGACTCGGAGACCCCGACGAGGTCGGCGGCACGTCGGGAAGGGCCTGGCAGACCTGGATGTACGAGGAGGGCACCGGGCGGCTGGCGCAGTTCTACTTCGACAAGGACACCGTGGGAGAACCCACGGGCACCAACTACGGCATCGCGGCACTGAGCTACCGCTACGACGCCGCCGGGAACATCCTGTCCATCACCGATGACCCCGTGCACACCTCCGGCGATCTCGACCCTGAGACGCAGTGCTTCCAGTACGACCACCTGCGGCGCCTCACCGAGGCGTGGGCGCAGGCCGGGACGGGTGCCTGTGCGGCCGTGCCGAGCGGCGGCGTGGTCGGCGGACCGGGTGCGTACTGGTCGACCTACCGCTACGACAAGACCGGTAACCGCCTCTCAGAGACGACGTGGAACCCGGCCGGGCGCACCGAGCAGAAGTACGCCTACCCGGCCGCAGGCGGCGACGCCCCGCACGCCGCGACCTCGGTGACCGGCGGCGACACGTCGACCGGGTTCACCTACGACGCGGCCGGTTTCACCAAGACCGCGACCCGCGACGGTCAGACCGACGCCTACACCTGGACGCCGACCGGGCGGCTGGAGACGGTCGTCGGGACGGAGGGCACGACCCGCTTCTACGACGACGCCGCAGGGCAGCGCGTCATGCGCGTCGATCCTGACGGTGACATGACCGCCTGGGTCGCCGGTCACGAGTTGAACTACTCGGCGGCCACCGGGACGGTGAAGGCCACCCGGTTCTACCAGCACTCCGGCGTGACCGTCGGGGCCCGTGTGGACCGAGGCGACATCGAATGGTTCGCGACCGACCAGCACGGCACCAACCAGTGGATCGTCAACGGCGACAAACTCACCGCCAAGGTCCGCCGCTACGACCCCTTCGGCAACGTCCGCTCGGCCTCCGCGGCCGCCGAGGCCGCCTGGCCCGGGCAGCAGGGCTACGTCGGTGGGATCACCAACGAAGGAGTCGGCCTGACCACAGTCGGCGCGCGCGAGTACGACCCCGCGACGGGGCGGTTCATGTCGGTCGACCCGATCGGCGCCTACACCAACCCGCAGCAGCTCAACGGGTACTCCTACGCCTCGAACAACCCGGTCACGAAGGCCGACCCGAGCGGGTTGTACGAGACCGAATGCCAGGCGAGTTCCACCGGCTGCAAGAGCGGTCCCGGTGCGTCCAGCAGTGGCGGCGGCGGGCAGTCGAGCGGAGGCGGCGGTGGGGAAGGCGAAGACACCGACTACAGCGAAGACGACTACACCGCGGCACTTCTGTGGTCGGCTTGTGCCGTTTACCCCGAAGACGGCCACTGCGAGACGATGGACTCGCAGTACACGACCCCGACCGACCAGGGGATCGTGATGATCGACCTCTACATCGCCGCCGAATGGTTCATGCCCCCGATCTTCCAAGGGCACGGCAACAACCGAGGTCACGAGACGAGCCCCTGGGCGGAGAGCAAGGTAAAGGTCTTCTGGGACACGGCATCGGGGCAGATCACCACCGTCGTGTGGCCGACGTGCGTGGGAGATGAATGCCACACCGCCGTCGACCTTTGCTTCGGGTGCGGCGAGGGCAACAGCGTCGACGTCTCGGACTGGACCCGGTATGCGAACCAATCCGATCCCGTGCGTCCGTGGACCACCGAAGAGTCTCCGGGCTGGGCCGGTGTGTCCTTCACGATCGACGCGGTGAACTCCGTCATACCGGTGGGTCCGGCCATCAACCGGACGGTGAGCGTCGGCTTCGACGGGTCGTCGTCGGCGGTGAACGACAGTGGCGACAGCTTCCCGTCACTGACCGTCGTGCAGATCACGCGAGACGGGGAAACCAACGTCCTCGCCGAGATGGACGAACTCGACGCGGACCTCGGAATCTTCTGGCTTTCGCCGGATGCCAATACTTTGAGCCACGTGTATAGCTGGGAAGACGGCGACATGGTCGCCGGGTCGTGACACGGTGGGGCGCCGCCCGGCGGCGCCCCACCGCTCAATCCTCCACAGTCGACGAACCGGCCTGCCGGGCCGCGGGCCGCGGGTCGCGTCCGCCGAAGGCCGCCACCCGGCCCCAGAACCACGCCGACAGGCTCTCGGCCACCGGCTCGTCGTCGGCCCCGGACCGCCGGATGATCACCTGACCCGTCATCAGCTCGACGAGGTAGCCGCCGGCGTCGTCGGTCATGACCTGGTTGTAGTACTCGCCGAGGTCCTCGGTCCGCCATTGCGGATACGACGCCGGGTCGGCCTCGATCGCGGCGTCCATCGCCGCGAACTCCGCGGGCGACATCAGCCGGAAGTCCCCCGGCAGGCCCCACACCCGGCCCGCGCCTGGGGTCTGCCCGGCGTGCCATGCGGCGATTTCGGAGGTGAGGTCGCCCGCGTCGGCGGCCTCCTCATCGAGGGGCGGCAGCAAGGTGGCCCGTAGTTCGGCCGGCATCACCGCGTCGAGCGCGTTCAGCGCCGACGCCAGGTCCAGGCCGAGGCGCTGGTCGCGCAGTTCCTTCCACAGACGCTCGAACAGGCCCGTGCGGTGCAGGTCGCCGAGGGTCTGCCCGTCCTTTTCCAGGGTCGCTCGAATGTTGCGAATCATCGTCAGCGGCACCGACGCCGACGCATCGGTGGGGTTGAGACGCAACAAGCGCAGCGCCAGCTCCTCAGCGTCACCGAAGCGCCCCTGGTGCAGGTAACCCCAGATCAGCGGAGACCCGATGGCCTCGTCGGCCGGTGCCGCGCGCACGGCCTCCTCGGCGGCGGGGATGAACCGCTCCGGCGGCGCCAGGCTCTGCAGCAGGAACAGCGCACGGCGCACCAGCGCCATCGGCAGCGCGTCGGCCTCGGTGCGCGCGCACATCTCCACCGCCTTGTCCAGCAGCCCCCACCCCTCCTCGAAGCTCCCGGTCAGGGCGGTCATCCCACCCAGATCCATCCAGTCGCGCCAGCGGTCCTGCCGCTCGCGGAGCACGAACGCGGCCCAGCGCAACGCCTCGGCGTTGTCGTCCTGGTGGTGTTCGAGGATGACGAGTTCGCGGGCCGCGCCCAGCGACTGCTCGTCGTGCAGACCCACGACGCCCAGCAGCAGCTCACGGGCCTCGGCGACCTCACCGCAGGCGTAGCGGTGCTTGGCCAGCAGGATCCGCATACCGCTGACCCACGGATGCTCGGCCAGGACGCGCAGCGCGATCCTGCCGACCTCGGGGTTGTCCGGCTGTGCCGAGTACAGGGTCCAGCCGAGCCGCACGTCGCGCTCCAGCGGACCCATCTCCTCGGTGCGGCTCATCGCATTCCTCGCTTCACCCGGTAGGCGCGCAGCTGCGCGAAGGTCCCGTCGTCGGCCCCGTACTCCAGGACCGGCGCCACTTGGTCGAACCACGACGCCGTCGACGGCGTGACACCTCCGGCCACGGCCAGCAGGTCCGCCGTCGTCACCGGGACGACGGCGCCCGCCTCCATCGACGCGGTGAGCGCCTGCTGCAGCGCGACCTTGACGACGTGGGCGATGTCGGCACCGGAGAATCCCTCGGTCGCTGCGGCCACCCGGGCCAGGTCGACGCCGTCGGCGGGCTTGCCCTTGAGGTCGCCTTCGAGGATCGCGGTGCGTGCGGCGGTGTCGGGCGGCAGCACCAGGACGGTCTTGTCGATGCGGCCGGGACGGCGAAGCGCCGGATCGATGTCCCACGGCCGGTTCGTCGCGGCCAGGAAGTAGACGCCGTCGTTGACGCTCGACACCCCGTCGAGTTCTTCGAGCAGCTGCGTCACGATCATCCGCATCGCATGCGCCCCGCCCCCACCGGAGGTGCGCCGCCCGCCGAGGGCATCGAACTCGTCGAAGAAGATCACGCAGGGCGCGGCGGCCCTGGCGTTACGGAACACCGTGTGGATCGCCTTCTCGCTGTCGCCGATCCATTTGCTGAGCAGCTCGGGGAGGGTGACGTGGATGAAGGAGGCCCCGAGGTCGCCGGCGATCGCCCGGGCGATGAAGGTCTTGCCGCAGCCGGGCGGGCCGTACATCAACAGCGAACCGCCGGGCGTCTGCCCGAACGCCGCCGCCAGCTCGGGGTTACGCAGCGGGGCGAGGAACGTCGTGTCGAGGTGCTTCTTGACCTCACCGAGCCCGGCGACGTCGGCCAGTGTCACGGTCGGCCGTTCGGCGTCCCACAGGTCGGGTACCCCGTCCTCGGCGTCGGCGTTTGACGGGGCGCGGATCGGCGCCGTCGGCGGCGCGCTGGTGCCGCCGCGCAGCCGCGCGGCCAGGACACGCGCTCGCAGCACCCGCACCCGGGCGGGATCGCCCCCACCGGCCTCGAAGGCGGCCAGTTCGACGGCGGCGCGATCGGGATCCGACCGCAGCAGCAGCGTGATGAAGTCCTCCCGCAGCGCGAGGTTCCGCGGATCGCGGGCCACCTCGGACTCGATCATCTCCAGGAAGTCGTCGTCTGCCATCTGCTGGCCTCCGGTCGTGTGCGGCGACAGTGGGGCAACGCTTCCCGCACCGCGGCGGCCCTTCCGCCCCCGACATTCTGGCGGGTCAGCGGCACGCGCCTTGATCGGGCCGCTCCCACGCGGGGCGGGGGCCGTGGATTTGTGCCACCCAGAGCCGCTTGGTGTGCTTCCCCGGCCCGTTCAGGCCGCGACCTCGATGACGTGGACCGTGGCGTCGAAGGCGGCGAGCAGATAGAGACGAAAACCCCTGCGCGACTGCTCCAGGAAGAAGGTGAGCGGGACGGGCGGGCCGGCCGGATCGATGTCGGCGGCGGCGATCTCGCGCTGCTCCTGCAGATCCCAGATCCGCAGTCCCCGCCCCGACCGGTAGGCGACATAGAGGCGCTCCCCGTACTCCGGAACGGCGATCGTGCCCAGGATGCCGCCGTCGACGGCGACGTCGCCGCGCTGACCGGTCGCGGGATTCCAGTGCGTGAAACCCGACGCGGTCCCGACCGCGAGGCTCCCGTCGTAGAAGAGACCGATGGAGGTCACCGGCTCCGAGGCGGTGAAATCTCCGCCGGTTTTGGGAGCACCGGTGTCCGGGTTCCGGGGCGCGGTGACGGTGGATCCCGCATAGCCGTGAATGCGTGCCTGGTCGTTCGAGGTGTTGCCGTGGCGGTAGACGATGTTGGCGGGCGCGAAGTCCACGGCGTAGTCGAGGCGCAGCGTGCAGTCCTCGACGTCCCGGCTTTGAATCCGGTCACCGTTCTTGTAGACCACGACCGCGCCGCCGGCGAGAAGACCGGACGTCGGGACGCCCAGGTCGGCGTCCGAGGCGATCCCGCACCGCCGCCCGCCACCGGCGAGGTCATGGATCACGATCTGCTCGCCGTCGCCTTCCCAGGCGATGATCGCGACCGGTCCGTTCGCGCCGGGAAGGGTGTCGAAGTGGCTCACCGGCCCGTGGACGTCGGCGTCGAATCCACCGAGCGACTCGCCGCTCTCGGCGTCCCAGATCTCCACACGGCCGTCGCCGGTCGCGCCGACGACGACCGTTCGACCGTTCAAGACCGCCGTGCGCAGCCAGGACAGCGGCTCCGGCACGTCGATCACCCCGCCGGTGACAGCCCCCGGCGGGCGGTTCGCAAGCCCCGTCGGCAGGCTGCCGGAACTCGGCAGGAACAGCACGGCACCCGAGGCCACCAGCAACAGCCCGGTCGCGAACGCCGACGCCGGGATCCAGCGCAGGTACCGGCGCCGGGGCACGGTGAAGCGGAACCACCGGCGTGCCGAGGCCGAAGCGAGCGCCAGCGCCCCGAGCAGCCCGAGTGTCACGTGCGGCACATGGAAGGGGAGGGTGGCCGCCGACTCCTCCTCGAAGGTGGACTGGATGCCGCCGAAGAGGTTGGCGGCGATGTAGCAGAACTGGATCACGAGCAAGGTCACATAGGTCCAGGCGCGACGAACACGCAGGAGGACGAAGGAGCACGCCACGGCGAGCATGGCCGGCAGGTACAGCGACGCCAGGCGGCTGGTGGGGGAGTGGTCCAGGTCGGCGAACAGTCCGCCGGCGACCTCCAGGATCCACAAGGGAATGAGTAAGGAGACGATCATCGGCCGCGTCGGAGGGACCGGCTTGACCACGGGCACCAGCGGCCGTCGTACAGGCGGCGTGAGCATGGGCGCGGCGCCCGCGTTGCCGATGATCGCTCCGTACGCGACGGCCCGCTCGACGTGCCCGCTGATCGTCGGAACCGCTACCCGGCGCAGAAGTGTCGCCACCAAGGGCATCCGGCTCGCCCCGCCGGTGAGAACGACCTCGGCGATCGCGTCCGGCGGCGCCGAGGCGTCGATGAGGCTCTGCGCCATCGACACCGCTCGGGCGAGCATCGGCGTGGCGATCCGCTCCAGTTCGGCCCGGGTGAGGGGCACGTCGGTGTCCAGGACGGGGATGTGCAGCTGCGTCGTGGTCCGTCGCGACAGGCGTTCCCTGGCCAGGCGAACGTCGTCGCGGAAGGTGCGCAGATGCCGCCGGTCGTCCGGCGTCGCCGCGCCCAGCAAGCGTTGCCACAGCGGGGAGTCGCCGCTGCGGTCGCGCAGGTAGCGCACGATCGCGTCGTCGATGTCGACGCCGCCGAGGTCGTCGAGACCGCTCGCCGCGAGCAGCTCGAAGCCGTCGGTGGTGCGCCGTACGACGCTGACGTCGAAGGACCCGCCACCGAAGTCGTACACGACCACACAGGACCCGATCGGAACATCCCGATGGCCTTCGGTGAGGTGGTACCTGGCCGCCGCAACCGGTTCGGGGAGCAGCAGAACATTGGTTAACCCGGCCTTGGCCGCCGCCGCTTTCAGCACCCGCCGCCGCGCCGGACCCCACGTCGCCGGGTGCGTCAGACAGACCATCGCCGGAATCTCGACGCACTCCTCGCGCACCCGACCGAGCACCGCCGCGAAGACGTCGATGACCGCGACATCGCCGCCTCCGAGCGGGATCGAGCCGTCCTCGACACGCCGTTTCGGGTTCGGCTCGAAGCGCGAGGGGTCGAGACGCGCCGAGTGCGCCGCGTCCACCCCGACACTCAAAGAGCCGTCGGCTGCGAGATAGACGCCCGAGGGCAGCAAGGGCGAACCGTCGAACACCAGCGTCTCGACGCGCCCATCGCCACGGCGCAGCACCGCGACGGTATGGGAGGTGCCGAAGTCGATGCCGAGGTACGCCGGGGGCATCTGGCCAAGCTATCGCATGCGGACCAGGGGATCGGGGTGGTGAATGCGGCGTGGACGCGCAGGTCGCCCCCGGCGACCCGTCTCGCCGGGGGCGTTTCCCTTACGTCGAGCAGGAAGCCCTCGTCGGGGTCAGGACGCTAGGACCCCGGGGACGCCGGCGCAATGGCTCGGCTTGTAGTCGTACGTGAAGTAGCTCCAGTCCCAGGCGACCGTGAAGTACGCGCCCGCCGTGGACGAGCCGTCCAGAGGAAAGCGGTACACCCGGAAGCTGCGGCCGCCGTAGCGGCCGACGTATTTGACGATCGCCGCGTCCTCGTACCAGCCGTCGAGGACCAGGTGATCGCCGGCGGCGGTCCAGGTGCGTGGACCGGCCTGCCCGTCGACGGACAGGCCGCCGGTCGTCCGCTGCCAGCTCCTGGTCGCGGCCTCGGTGTTGGGACCGAACTCGCAGTCGATGTCCTCGGCGTCGTAGCGCGTGCCGTTGCTCTCGATCGCTCCGTCGGCCCAGAGCACCGCCTGCCACAGGCCGGTCGCGCCGCTGTAGGCGTGCGAGTTCCTCGACACTTCGCCTTCATCGTCCCAGTCGTCGCCGAGCCAGTTGGTGGTGGCGGCGACCCAGCCCTGGCTCACGCTGGCCTCGGCCGGGCCGGTCATCGCCCCGGCTCCGATCATGACCGCGACCGTCGCCGTCAGCAGTGCTTTGATGCTGTTGCGCATTTGTCTTCTCCCCCTGGGGTGTCTTGGATGTGTCGAGCCTCCGCGCTTCGCGAGGAACCTTCGGGGCGTTTCGACCTGACCCGAATGTCTCGACCCCCGGCCTCGCGGCCGGGCCCAGCCGCCCCTCACGGCCCCTCCAGCAGTGCCCGTCCCATGCCCGTGAGGCGGTGCAGCATGCGGTTGCGGTCGCGGTGGCTGGTGATCAGGCCGGCGGCGCGCAGGACGGCGGCGTGCTCGCTGGCCGAGGCGGGTGCGACTCCGGCGCGGGCGGCGAGTTCGGTGGTGCCGCAGCCGGTGCCGATCGCGTCGAGGACGGCGGCGCGGGTGGTGCCGATGAGAGCGTGGAGACCGGTGTTCCCGGGCGCTAACGCGCCTGTCGCGGGCGCGACCGGATAGACCAGTACCGGCGGCAGGCCCTCGTCGAAGAGGGTCATCGGGTGCCGGACGCAGAAGGCGGACGGGACGAGTGTCAAACCGCGGCCGCGCAGCTCGATGACCTGGTGCGGGTGGCCGGGTATCCGCAGTTCACCGGCCGACCACGTCGCCATGGGATGCAGGCTGCCGAACAGGCCTTCGACGCCGTTCTCGGCCAAGGCGGCGGCGCGTGCCGTGAGGTCGGCGTTGACCGCCTTGTCGAGTTCCCGCTGGTGCGGGGCGATCGCCGCCGCGTGGAAGGCGGAGATGCCGTCGGTGAGCACGGCCAGGGCACGCGGGTCGCCCGAGGCGAGCAGTCTGACGTCGGCGCGGGCGGTGGCCTTCACGTCGAGTCGCGCGAGCTCGCGGGTGAGGGTGCGGATCGGGGTCGACCGGATCGCCTCAAGGCCGTGGGCGAGTCCTGTGGCGGCTTCGGGCGGGTTCAGGAAGTCGGGGAAGTACCCGAGGGTCGGGACGAGGGCCGACAGGAGCCCGAGCCGGCCGGACATGCCGCCACGTCGCAGGGCGGCGACGGCCTGCCGCCGCCAGCCGGAGTGCAGCAGGTCGCCGGGCTGTCCGCGGATCATGTGGACGGCCAGCATCAGGTCCCAGAGTGGATCGGCGCGTGCGGCCAGTCGAGTGCGCATGAGGTCATCGCGGCTGAAGTGGATTCGCAACATCCGGTCCCCCCGGTTGTGAATCACCATCGACACACAGGACACGCCGTTCCGCCGGGAGGCGTTGCCCGGCAGAAACGGTTCTGGCCGTTCGGCGCCGATGCGCACCGGGCGCCCGGATGTGCTGTTCGCCGAGCGTTTCTGTGCGCGCTCCAGGCGGCGCCGAATCGTCAGCCGGAGCCCGGCTGCTCCGATGCCGTGAACTCATAGGCGCGCTCCACCCGGGCGATCTCGACGCGGTATCGCGCCAGCCACTTCTCCCTCCCGAGCCGCTGCGCCTCAAGGTGCTCGGGATGCTGCTGCCAGGCACGGATGGACTCGGCGTCGGTGTAGTAGATGACCGTCAGGTCGCTGCCGTCGGCGAGGAGCGTCGACTCGCGCCCGAGGTAGCCGGGCTGCTGCTCGGCGAGTTCGATCATGCGGTCGTTCATCGCCGCGTAGCCGTCGGGATCGACGCCGCTGGGCGTGATCGTGAAGACGGTGACGTAGTACGGCGGCTCCGGGCGCGTCCAGTAGGGAGTGGTCACGCCGCATGCTACTTCTCACCAGTGGGGCCCTCTGGCCTCGGAGTCTGTGTGCCAGGTCTCGTCGCAGACTCAGCGCGACGCGTGCTCGTGGAGTGGGGGAGCGGCGGGCATCGGGTCGCCGGCGGTCATGCCGGTGTCCTGCGGGCTCTCACCGGACTCGTCGTGGTCGATGCGGCAGATCCCCGGGATGCACTCGTGAGGCGAGATGACCTCGACGCCGGGCAGGAGACGCCCCGCCACGCGGCGCGGATCGGCGTAGCCGTTGCCGTAGGCCTCCACGGTGTCGATGAAGTGCCTGTCCATTCAGATCACGTCCCTTCACCTTTTTCGTTCCCGCAGTGAGCCGGGCCGAAACGTCGCGACCGGGGCGGGCGGGCACATGTTTCCGTCGACCACCACGGGCGGCACTACACCGTCGAAAACGCCCGCCTCTCCACCCTGCCGCGTGTCGGATGAGCCACCGAACGACGGTGGAGCCGACGCGATCAACGCGGCGCACGGCGTTCTAACCGGGTCCGTTGACGAGCAGGCCCGCCAGAGCACCGAAGATCGGCACTCCGGCCTTGATCTCCATGTAGGCGAACTGGCCCTGCGTGTTGACCTCCAGGAAATAGAACTCGCCGTCGACGCCGAGACGAACGTCCACGACGCCGAACACCAGTCCCAGCGACTCCATCAGCGTCGTGAGTGTCACGCTCACAGAGCCGGGCAGGTCGAACGGGGCGAAGGTGACCGAGGTGTCCAGCCGCGAGTCGACCTTGCCGATCCCGGACTGGGAATCGATGCGCACGGTCAGTTCGCGGCCGGCGACCCAGGCGACGCGAAGGTCGGCCTCGGCCTCCACGTAGTCCTGGAATGTCGTCGGTGCCGCCCGAATCGTCGACAGCCGCCGCCGGTCGGCCTCGGCGAAGAGCCGTGTCTCGGAAAACGCCGCGCGTCCGGTGCCGGTCCGCTTGTAGATCACCTTGCCCGGCCGCGAGCCGATGAACTCCTCGGCGGCATCGGGGTCGTTGGTCACGAGCGTCTCCGGGACGGCGAGCCCTGCGCGGACCGCGGCCTCCAGCTGGACCACCTTGCGCACGGCGAAGCGCTCAGCCCGGGGATCGTTGACCCAACGGGCGGGAAGCGACCAGAGCACGCCCTGCGCGAAACCGTCGCACTCGGCCTGACGGAAGACGTCGTCGTCGGTCTGCGCGCTCACCGGTACCACGCTGTGATGCGGTCGGCGCCACCACACCGAACGGACATCGTCGAGCCGCAGGTCGCCGAGTGTCCGACGGGCCGGTGCACCCGTGCCGATGTGGAAGGAGCCCAGATCGGCCGGGAAGTCCCGCTGATCCAGGCGCACCGGTGTGATGCCGTGATCTCGGCGCAGCACGGCGGCCATCGCCGCGGCGTGCATGTCGTCTCGCTCGGTAACGATCACGACATCGCCGCCGGTCATCACGCCCGCCTCAGTCGAGACTGTCGGACGTCTGGTAGTCGTCCACCCAGCCACCGCCACCGCAGGTGCCGGTCATCGTCGCGTTCGAAGTCCAGGACATCGCCTCGGCGAGCATGAGGTCCATGTCGGCCGAGCCGTACAGGCGTACCGCCCAGGCCCGGGTGAGTTCTCCGAGCTCCTCGTGACCGGCCGATATCGGCAAGTCCTCGGACGTGGTCATCGGCCGCTCGGTGACCTCGATGCGCACCTTCTGGCTGAACTCCGCCTCGGCTCCGGCCCGAACCTCCAGACAGACCGAACGCGGTCCGTCCGAGCGGTCCCCGCCCTCCCTGTCGACGATGGCCACCACGTCGTCACGGCGGAACAGCCACGTTCCGGCGTCGGTCTGGAACCGCACCTCGCTGTCGGACTGATCCAGCAGAACCCCTTCAAGCGGTGGCACCCGTGCCGGGGGTTCGATGTTGTCGCCCATGAGCTCGTCCTTTCGGAGGCATCGATGGTTGCTCGGCCGCCGGATCCCGCGGCCCTACCGTCAGCCTACGAACACGAAGAGTTGATCGCCATCGCTTTACGCATGCGCGCCGGCCACGGCAAGGGCCTTCGGCCATCACGCCCGCCAACCCCGGCCTGACCGGTATCGCCGGTGCTCAGCGGGGGTGGACGCCCGCGGGATGGGTAGCCATGTTCGGTGAGGGCGGCGACGGACCGCATGGGCGGGAAGGGCGTGAACAGGGCGTCCAGGACGGGTTCGGCGATCCGGCGCCACTCGGCGAACATCCGCCGCCAGGCGTCCCCGTCGCCGGGGGCGAAGGCGTCGACCGAGGCGGCCGTACGGTCGAGGTCGCGGCTGAGGACCGCCGAGCGGCCGTCGGGCAGGGCGTGGGCGAGCACGTCGGGCGCGTGGCGCAAGCGCGGGCCGTAGCGGTGCAGTTCGAGTCACGCGAAGACCGGGGAGGCCGCGGCGAAGGGGTAGAGCGCGCTGCACAGGTCGGAGTGGAAGCCCGGGGCGGTGATCTCGGCACTGCGTACGCCTCCGCCGGGCCGCTGGCTGGCCTCCAGGACGGTGACGTCCCAGCCGGCGTCGGCCGGCACATTCGCCGCGACCAGTCCGTTATGCCCGGCGCCCACCACGACCGCGTCGCTCGTCATGGCGTGGGTGTCGGCGACCCGCACGACCGGTCGGTCGACTTCGGCCTTCTCGTCCAGAAGCTCGACAGCGGACAGCCGCGCGTCCACCTTGACGTCCACACCGACGACGTCGACGCCGAGGTGGCGCGCCTGGAAGCTCTCGGCGCCACGCGCGTCCGTCGCGTCGCCCACCTGTGGATCGTGCGCGACCCGGCCGGTCTGCCCTTCTGTGTCACCACCGCACGCCCCGGCGAGCTGGACGAGACCAACTCCAGCCTCTGGGAGTGATCGGGGCTGCCCGCTGGCCCGATGCGACACCGCTCAGGAACGAGCGGCATGATCGTCTGATGCGGTACGACGCCCTGCTGTGGCTTTCGTTCGGTGGGCCGGAGGGCCCTGAGGACGTGTTGCCCTTCCTTGAGAACGTGACCAGGGGCCGCGGTGTCCCGCGCGAGCGGCTGGAGGCCGTCGCCGAGCACTACCACCACTTCGGGGGTGTGTCGCCGATCAACGCGCTGAACCGCGCGGCGATCGCCGCGGTCGAGGCCCGGCTGGCCGATGAGGGTCTCGACCTGCCCGTGGTGTTCGGGAACCGCAACTGGGACCCCTACGTCGAAGACGCCGTCGCCGGTCTCGCGGCCTCGGGTGCCCGTGAGGTGCTGGTGTTTCCGACCAGCGCCTTCGGTGGGTACTCGGCGTGCCGCCAGTACGACGAGGACATCGCGCGTGCTCGCGCGGCGTGCGGTGCGGGTGCGCCGCGTCTGGTGAAGCTGCGGCAGTTCTTCGACCACCCGTTGTTCGTGGCGTCGGTGGCCGACGCGGTGCGGGCCGCGCACGCCTCCCTGGGCGATGCGCCGGGCGTGCGGACGGTCTTCACGGCGCATTCGGTGCCCGAGGCGGCCGACGTGGCCTCGGGCCCGCCGGACGAGGGCGGGCGCCGCTACTCGCGCCAGATCGGCGAGGCCGCACGGCTCGTGGCCGCCGAGATCGGCCTGGCCGACTACGACGTGGTGTGGCAGTCGCGATCGGGTCCGCCGCGGATTCCGTGGCTGGAGCCCGACATCGTCGACCACATCGACGCGCTGCACGACAAGGGTGTGCCCGGTGTCGTGGTCTGCCCGATCGGATTCGTCTCCGACCACCTCGAAGTCGTGTGGGACCTCGACAACGAGGCCGCCGAGCGCGCCGCCGAGCACGGCATGGCCTTCGCGCGGTCGACCGGACCCGACACCGATCCAAGGTTCGCCGAGATGGTCGTGGAGCTGATCCGCGAGCACACCGACGGCGCCCCCGCGCGCAAACTGTCGGACTTCCCGGCGGCCGGCTGCACCGTGGACGGTGCTCCTTGCGCGGTGGCGTGCTGCGCGCCTCAGCGGCGTCCCTGACGACGAGCCGGTCGCACGGAGATCACCCCGGCGGTCCACCGGAGGTGGGTCACCGTAGGCCGTCCTCGCACCCGTCTTGACTCGCCGGGTGCGGAAGAGCCCGACTCCCGCGCCGAGTAGAATGAACATTCGTTCATTTCATAGTTCGACGGAGGGCTCGTGGCACGCACCCCCGAACAGAACGCCGCCCTGCGGGCGGCCACCCGCGAGACGATCCTCGGCGGCGCCGTGCGCGTCTTCGCGCGCCGGGGCTTCGCGGCCACCGCGATCCGCGACATCGCCGAGGAGACCGGCCTGAGCACCGGCTCGATCTACCGCCACTACGACTCCAAGGAGGCACTCCACACCGAGCTCCTCGACCAGGGCGTCGCAGGCCTCGCCGACCTCGCCACCGAGCTCGCCGGGCCGGGCCGGCCCCTCGACCTGGTCACCGCCTTCACCCGCCGCTACCTCTCGGGCGTCCTCGCCGACGACGGCGCCGCCGAGTTCGTCGTCGTGCTCGACCACGCCGTCACCGTCGACAGCCCGCCCGGCACCCGCGCACGGCTCCTCGTCGCCCACCGGGCGATGTGGCGCTCCTTCGAAGACCTCGTCCGCCGCGGGCAAGACAGCGGCGGCTTCGGCACAGGCGACCCCGCCCGCCTCACCACCTGCTTCTTCGCCACCCTCGGCGGCCTCACCTCCATGCGCCTCGCCCTGCGCGGCGAGTTCACCGCCCCCGACGCCGCCACGGTGCTGAGAATCCTCACGGAAGGACGCGACACATGATCAAGGTCGTACGCGGCGACGAACTCGGCGAGCGCCACCGGCGCGCGATCACCGAGGTCCTCGTCGAAGGCTTCGCCAAGGACTTCGCGTACTTCTCCAAGGACCCCGAACGCCTCGCCGCCGCCTTCGAGCACATGCTCCTCCTGCCCCGCTTCCACGTCGCCCTCGTCGACGGCGAACCCGCGGGCGTCGCCTCGCTCACCACCGGAACGCAGGAGTGCTTCGCGCCCCGCCGAGCCGAACTGCGCCGCCACCTCGGCGCGATCCACGGCACCATCAGCCACCTGGTCATCCGCAGCCAGTTCCTCGGCGTCCCCGACGAGGCCCGTCCCGGGCTCGCCGAGATCGGTTTCGTCGCCACCGCCCCGGCACACCGGGGACGCGGCGTGGCCACGGCGCTCATGCGGGACTTGATCGCCGTCCCGGGCTTCGACACCTTCGTGCTGCGCGACATCAAGGACACCAACGCCGCGGCACTCGGGCTCTACGCCAAGCTCGGGTTCGAGGAGTACCGGCGACGGCCGGTCACGTTCGCCCGGCGCGCGGGCTTCGGGTCCTATGTCTCGATGCGGTTGTCATGAGCAGTGCCTGGGAAACTGTCCCGCAGTGTCGCTCGCGCGCGGATATGGCTCGGGTGCGAGGGTGGGAACCACGTGCCGCGCTCGCCGCAGCTTCGAGACACCGGCGAGCGGAGTGCGGCGCGGCGTCAACCCGGGCACGCAGGACCGTCCCGTCGCACCCTGAACGGGATGGTTCTCCATGTGCGCCGCGCACACCTGCCCCATGCCCCGGCGCTTCCCATCCTTTGTGGACCGCCCCACTTCCACTTGTAAGTAACCACTTACTTATGTGACGATCTCGCCATGCCCCCCAAGCGCCGCAGCGCCGACCACCGACGTGCCGACGCCGTCGCCGCCGGGATGCGGATCATCGCCGCGCTCGGGCCCTCCACGGCGGCCGTGCAGCAGGTGGCCGACGAGATCGGCGTCTCCCAGCCCTACGTCTTCCGGCTGTTCGGCGGCAAGCGGGAGTTCTTCCTGGCCTGCCTCGACGAGCTGGAGGCCCGGGTCCGCAAGGTCTTCGCCGAGAACGCCGCCATCGCTCCGGGGGACCCCTTCATCACGATGGGGGAGGGGTTCCGGGAGACCGTCGGCGACGGGGTCGCCGGGGGTCTGCTGTTCCAGGCCCTGGCCGCCGCGAGACACGACGAAGTGATCGCCGCGCGGTGCCGCGCGCTGATCGCCGGAGTCCTGGCCGAGGTCCAGGACTCCTCGGGAGCCACCGCCGAGGAGGTCGCCGACTTCTTCGCCAGCGGCACGCTGGTGCTGGTGCTCCAGGCCGTGGGGGCCGATCTGACCGGGGGAAGCCGCGAGGCCGTCGCCAGACTGCGCGCCACCGAGGAGAGCCGATGAACCCTTTGCTGCTGCCCGTCGTCGCCGTCCAGGGGATATGGGCGCGCTCCCGCATCGAGCGGCTCTCACCGGCAGGCGGGCCGACGACCGGCCGCTCCGGGACCAGGGCGGGCACACCGCTGAGACTCGCCGTGCTCGGTGAGTCCACGGCCGCCGGATGCGGCGCCGACAACCACGAGGAGGCCTTCGCGGGCTCCTTCGCCGCCGCGATCGGCGAACGCACCGGCCGCCCGGTCGAGTGGGAGGTGGCGGGCGTCTACGGGGCCACGGCCCTGCGCATCCGGCACCGGGTGCTCCCGCGGCTGGAGACCACCGCCGACATCGCCGTCCTGCTCGCCGGCGCCAACGACGTGCTGGGACGCAGGCCGGTCGCCGACTGGGCCGCCGACCTGGCCGCCATCGTGGACGGCCTGCGGGCCGAGCGTGTCGTGGTCGTCGGGGTCCCACCGTTCACGATGTTCCCCTCGCTGCCGGGCGTCCTCGCGCGCTATCTCGCCTCCCGGGCCGCCGCCGTCGACTCCGCCGCCCGCGAGGTCTGTGCCGCCCGGTCGCACGCGACCTGGCTGACCAGTACCGACGGAGCCCCGCTCCCGGCCGGCTTCTTCGCGCGGGACGGATTCCACCCCTCGGCGATCGGCTACCGGCATTGGGCGAACACCATCGCGGCCGGGCTCACCCTCTGAACGACCACGAGGCTACGAGCGGCACGCCGCGCGACATCCTCGAACGCCGTAGCGCCCAACGGCGGCGATCCCGGCGAGCCAGGGCGCGTCGATCAGCGCTTCCGCAGCCCCTTGACCCCGAGCCACCCGACAGCGGTTCCGAGTCCCAGGGTCACGACGATGAGCACCGCGTGCACGTACAGGAACGACGTCGGCGCCGAGCCGTCCCAGGCCCGATCGTCGTTCCAGATCGCCACGGCGAACCTCGGCCAGATCACCCAGTTCCACAGCGCGACCACGAGCAGGAACACCGACCATCCGCGCGAGAGTTTCACGCTCGGCAGTATGCCCCAGGCCCGTTCCGCCACCGCCGCGGCCACGCCCGCCGGGGAATGCGTCGTGCGGACGATTCCCCGATGCGCCCTCCACCGGCGACAAGCCCCTTCGCCTGGTCAGGGAAGGTTCGGACCGGCCCCGTCCTGCCACACGCGACCGGGTCTTGACCCACGGTCCGTTGGAGCCTGAAACGGCGGCGGGTGCCCGGTGAGGTTGGCGAGGTCGGGAGCGGGGACGGTCTGGAGGATGTCCTGTGTGTGGAACGAGGCCGGGACGCGGCAGCTGATCACTGCGGGCTCGGGTGGCGGGCGCCGCCTCCCGCCGACACCTCAAGGCGAGTCATGCGCCGAGTCGGACATGTCGAGCGTTTCCCCGCGAAAGGCCTTCGTGTCAGAGGTGGAAGCCTCTTGCGCGGCCGTTGGCGGTCTGCTGCAATCGTCGCGAACATGGCCGCGGCGGACCCACGACGGTACATGTGCACCGCTGTGGCCAGTTGAGCGTGGAAACCACCCGACCCCTGTAATCGGGAGGAGACATGGTCACGCGTCCTTATCGCCCGCCGTTGCGCGCCCTGATCGCGCTGTCGGTCTCTGCGGAGGCGTCCGGTGAGGCGCTGGCCCGAGCGATAGCCGACAACGTGCGCGCCCTGCCCGGAACCGCCGGTGCGGTCGTGGCCTTCATCGACCACGCGCCCGACGACGAGAAGCCCGATCTCGTCCGGCGGCGCTTCTTCGTGAACCTGGCGTGGCGGCCCGACGACGACACCGTGGGGTGGTCGATGGACGACGTGCTGATTCGTGACCTCGCGGCCAAGGTGATCGAAGCCAACGGCGGCCGCCTCCTGTCGTGGGTGGAGGTCTCGCTGGTCTTGTGGCGCCATCTCGTCGCCGCCGTCGACGGAGTCGTGTTCAGTTCACCCCTTCCGGCCGGGTTGTTCCCGGCGATCGACGAACTGCGCGGCCAAGGACGCTCCCCGCGACTCCCGCTGATGGCCCTCCTCATGACGCTCACCGCGCCGCCCGCGTGACCGCATGGCGGTCTCCCGAAAGAGGAGACGGCCATCAGGGAGCCCTGGTGTCGTGGTCTGGCAACGGACAGCGGACTAACCTTGCGGTGTCCATTGTGGTGCGATCCCGCTCGATCGCGTCCTCGCGCAGAACCGATGTGCGCGAGCGTGCGCGGAGGTGCCGTCTTGATCGAGATCCGCATGCTGGGTCCCTGGGAAGTACGTGTCGAAGGCCGCCAGGTGGAGCTGCCGAACCGGCTGCGGGTGGCCCTCGCGGTGCTGGCGATGTCGGTGGGACGGCCCGTACCGGTCGACCATCTGATCGCGATGCTCTGGGACGGCGACGATGCGGGCCGCCGGCCCCGGCGGACCGTACAGACCTACATCGCCCGGCTGCGGCGGACCCTCGGCGCCGCGGCGATCGTCAGCCACCCCGCGGGCTACGTCCTGGACGCCGCCACCGTCGACGTCGACGTACCGCGGTTCACCGCGCTGGTCGGCCCCGGCGATCCGCTCCACGAGCGAGAGAACCTCATCGAGGCCGCCGCACTCTGGCGCGGCGCGCCCTTCCAGGGCCTGGACGCGACAAGGTTGCCCGAAGTCCACGCGTCCACACTGATCGAGCGGCGACTGGCGGCCATCGAACGCCGCGTCGACCTCGACATCCGCGACGGGGACCCGGCCACGTGCGTCACCGAACTCCTGGAACTGACCGCCGCCCACCCCACCCGCGAGTCCCTGTGGGTACGCCTGCTCGACGTCCTGCGCCGCTGCGGCCGCCACGCCGAAGCCCTGGAACGCTACGAAACCGTCCGCCGCCACCTCGCCGAGGAACTCGGCGCCGACCCCGGTGGCGAACTCCGCGCCATCCACGCGGCCCTCCTCGCCGGACAGCGCCCCCAGGCGCCGGTACGGCACCAGACGCCAACCGTCATTCCACGCCAGCTGCCTCCCGACCTGGCCGCGTTCACCGGCCGACGCGACGCCCTCGACCTCCTTGATCCCCACCTGTCGCAACCCACGGCCATGCCCTTGCTCACGATCAGCGGACCACCCGGCGTCGGCAAGACCACCCTGGCCGTCCACTGGGGACACCAAGTGGCCCGGCGCTTCCCCGACGGCCAGCTCTACGCCGACCTGCGCGCATACGCCCCCTCCGGGCGGCCCCGCGGCGCCGCCGAAGTCGTCGGCGGATTCCTCGAAGCCCTCGGCGTCCGGCTGCGCGACGCGCCCGTGGCGGAAGACGCCCGATTCGCCCTCTACCGCAGCCTCCTCGCCGATCGCGCCGTCCTCGTCGTTCTCGACAACGCCCGCGAGGCCGAGCAGGTCCGCCGGCTCCTCCCCGGCTCGGCGCGATGCCTGACCGTCGTGACCAGCCGGGAACGGCTCACCGGACTGATCGCCGTCGACGGCGCCCGCCCCGTCGTCCTCGACGTCCTCTCCGCCGGCGAGGCGAGAAACCTCCTCGAAAAACGACTGGGCACCGCGCGGGTGCACGCAGACCTTGAGGCGACCGCCCTCGTCATCGGCCGCTGCGCGGGGCTACCACTCGCCCTGGCCGTCGCCGCCGCGCGAGCCGCCCTGCGACCAGGCCTCCCGATGGCATCGATGGCCAGGGAACTCGAACCCGGCCCCGGGCTCGACGGCTTCACCGACAACGACCTCCTCGGCGACGTCCGCTCGGTGTTCTCCTGGTCCTACCATCCCCTCAGCCCGGCGGCGGCACGCCTGTTCCGGCTACTGGGGACGCTGCCCGGGACCGACGTCGACGCCATCGCCGCCGCGAGCCTTGCGGGCGTCGCGGAGTCCGAGGCCCGCCAGCTGCTGCGGGAACTCACCGACGCCGCGCTGATCACCGACAACGGCGACCGCTACGGCCACCACGACCTGCTCCGCGCCTACGCCGCCGAACGATCCCGCGCCGAGGACACCGAACCGGAGCGCCGCGCCGCCCTCGGACGCCTCCTCGACCACTATCTCCGGTCGGCCGACGCGGCCTCCCGCGTCCTTGACCCCAACCGTGCCCCTGTCACCACCGACGCCCCGGAGTTCACCGACAGGGAAGACGCGCTGACCTGGTTCGACGCCGAACACGACAACCTCCAGGCCGCCGCCGTGCGCGCCGGGACCTCCGGATTTCCCGGCCACGCACGCGATCTGGCCTGGACCCTGCTGCCATTCCAGTCGCTGCGCGGCCGCTGGGACGACGCCGTGGCCGCGCACCTGGCCGCCGCCGGCGCCGCCGGCGACCGGCCGGATCCCGCCCGCGACGCCGTCATCCACGCCCGCCTCGCCCGCCTGCACGCGATGCGGGAGAACGAGACCGCGGCCCGCCGGGAGATCTCCGTCGCGCTGGCTCTGGTGGAAGGTGCCGCCCCGGACGTGTGCGGCGCCGTCGACCAGCACGCCGCGCAGGTCTACGACCTGCTGGGGGACCATGCCTCCGCGCTGCGGCACGCTCAGAGCGGGCTGGCGCGCGTGCGAGGACGGGCGCACCTGGAGGCGCGGGCACTGAACCAGGTCGGCTGGTTCCAGGCCAACCTGGGCGACCTGGACGCCGCCGCGCGAAGCTGCGGTGAGGCGCTGGTCGTCAACCGTGCCATAGGCAACCGGCTCGGTGAAGCCTCCACATTGCACAGTCTGGGCCTCGTGCACCGCCGGCGCGGGGACCTGGCCGAGGCCGCCCGGCACTACGCCGAGGCCGCCGAGTGCTACCGGGAACAGGACGTCAGTTACTCGCTGGCGGTGACTCTCCGCGACCTCGGTGAGACGCACGCGCAGCTCGGCCGCACAGGCCCCGCACGCGACGCCTGGCAGGAGGCGGCGACGATCTTCGCCGCCCTGGGCCGCTCCGAGACACACGATGTGGAGATCGCCCTCAAGGGCCTGCCCTGACCCGGGGACCAGACGGCCCCCGGGCGAGAGGTCAGGCCTTGTTGCACCCGCCGCAGCTCCAGGTGGTGCAGCTCGTGGAGCAGTTGCTCAGTGTGGAACATCTGCGGGTACAGACCCGCATGCCGCCGGGGCAGTCAACGTACTTCTGCTCCGTCCAGGATTTCGGAGTACAGGCGGCCTCGGCGCGCCCACCCGGGACGAGGGCGGCGAGCAGACGGTCGGCGATGGCGTTCATGCGGCGCATGGTGCTCCCTTCGGTTTCCTGCGATTCTTCGACCGAGCGGCGTCAAAACGGCGACGATCCGGCGTCACCGCAGGTGGCGGCACGAGTGGGAGCCCGGTGACATCGAGGAGATATCGCCTTAGGGCATCGGTGGGACCCGCATCGCAGCGCCTTGACCGCCAGGCGGAGTAGGCGGGCCGGGACCTGTGGCATGACCGCCGCTGGGCTCAGCCGGTGGAAGACGCTTCCTCAGCGGTGTCACCCGGTTCGAGGTCATGTTCGGCGCCGCCGAGGGTGACCGGGCGCAGCAGATCGAGGGCTTGCTGAAGTTGGGCGCTGAGAAGTTCCTGATGGCGGACGGCGCGTTCCTGCAAGATTCCGATGGTCGCCATGTCGGCCAGAGCCTGCGCCAGGTGGAGTGTGGTGCGGGTCGGGTTGCCTTGCCGGATGTCGAAGAGGTTGAGAGCGCCGACGGTCTTACCGCGCAGCCGCATCGGCAGGGTGTGCACGGAGGCGAAACCTGCCTCGATCGCCGCGTGAGCGAAACGCGGCCACTTCTCCAAGGTTGCCGGTTCGGTGAGGTCTGGGACGACGACGGGCAGCCTGGTCCGGAAGCAATCCGGGCAGGGCCCCTCATCGGTCAGCAACTGGAGCAGTTCGAGGATCCGGGTCTGTTCGGTTGACGCCGCCGCGATTCTCATCGAACCCTCGTGATCGCCGAGGAGTATGCCGGCGGTGGTCACGTCGAGAAGCTCACCGCATCGACGGGTGACCAGACGAAGGAAATCGGTGATGTCGAACTCGTCGACGAGCGTGTCGGCGAACTCGATGAAAACCGCTGCCAGGGTTTCAGTGTCCATAGCGGGTGCCCTCCCGCCGGATGTCACGCATGGTGCGTGTCCCTCGACCGAAATGGGTTCTGAAGGGAGCATATGCCCCTCAGGCCATGGTCACCATGGGTGCTTCAACGGTGTCGCGACATGCTGAGAACATCAGGCCGCCCTCGCGGGCATGTGCGAACTCCACGACCGCACCGACGCCGCACTCGCCGCCGCCCGTCGGGCAGGTACCGGTGCTCGGACGGCTTCCCTATCGGACCTGATGACGCAGGCCCCCGGGGGCAACCTGGGAGCAGCGGGAAGTGCGGGCCGCACAACAAGGGGATGGCCGTGGAACCGACCCATGCCGATTTCAGTGAGCGTCCGGCCCGCGAGCAGTCCGTGCACACGGCGCCAGGGGCGCGGCCGTCGTCTCTGCATGTCCTACAGCGGCTGGCGGGCAACGCCGCCGTGACCGGGCTCGTCGGCGGTGGGCATGTACCGCACCTCGACGCCGCGCAGATCCCGCAGCGGCCACCCGCCCCGCCACCGGCGCCGCCGGTCGCGGCCGCACCGCCGGCGCTGCCCCCGGTGCAAAGACCCGAGGCGCCCGAGGCTCCCGGCCCGCTCCCTCGGCCACCTCACCCGACGCCGGCCACTGTGGACGACAGCGGACTGGTCGAGGCGCGCCAGGCCGAGGCTTCGGCGGCCGAGCAGGAGTCGCAGGCGCGCGGCGAGTTCGAGGCCGCGACCGGGGACGCACGTTCGGCCATGGCATCGGCCGGCGACGACACCGTCCCACAGGCGGCGAGTCCCGGCGCGCAGATCCTGGTCGAGGCGATCACGCAGGCCGGTGCGGCCGGAGCGGGCAGGCTCACCGCGGCCGCCTCCACGGCCGTTGACGCGATCACCGGAACCGCCGGCGCGGCGGCCTCCGATGTGGACGCCACCGCGCGGCAGCACGGCGTCGGCATCGCCGAACAGGCCGGTCAGGCCAGGGAACAGGTGACGGCCGCGGCGCGCGCCCGCTCCGGTGAGGTCGGCGAGACGGCCGCGACCGCACGCGAAGAGGTCGCGCAGTGGCGCCACGCCGAGACCGAGCGGGTCCGCACCGACGTCACCGCCCGCACCGGCGAGATCCGAACCGCCGGGACCGAGGCGCGCGCCCAGGTCGCCGACGGCACCGAGACCGCCGTGCGGGACACCGCCACCACGCTGTCGTCCGGCGCAGACCGGGCGGCGAGGCCTGGCGCGGGCGGCAGTGAACCGGTCGCCAAAGGCCAAGGCGAGGTGGCCGCGAAGGTCTCCCAGGACGCCGGCGATCAGATGAACCGGGCCGCCGGGAACGCCGGCGGCCAGCTGCGCACCCGCGCCGCCGAAAGCGACCGGGAGATCGCCTCGGGGACCGACCGGATGGCCGAGCAGGTCGCCGCCGAACTACCCGCGGCGACCACCGCGATCACCGGTGCGGCCGCCGACACCGACCGGGAGACCACCCGCTCGGCCGGCGAGGCCACCGGACAGATCGACCGGCACGGCGCCCACGCCGCGACCGCTCTTTCCCAGGCGGGGCAGACCGCCACCGCCGCGGCCCGCGCGAGAGCCGGGCAGGACCGCACCCGCATCCACCAGGCCGCCACGGCCTCGGTGTCCGCCGTCGGCGCCCGCGCCACGCAAGCCGCCACCCAGGCCCGCGCCCAAGTCGCCGAGGCCGCCGGTCAGGCCGCGACCCTCCCGGCCGACGAGCAGGCCGCGGGGGCCGCCGTCGGCGAGGTCGACGCCGTCATCGGTGAAGGCTTCGACACCGCCGCCGCGGGCCTGGCCGACACCGGCGGCCGCGTCGGGCAGGACCTGACCGGCGCGGCCGGGCAGTCCCGCGCCGCGCTGGACCAGATAGCCGACCGGACCCGCGGGCACCTCACCGAAGCCACGAGCGGCACCGTGGCCGACCTGGCCGAAGGAGCCGGGAAGGTCACCGGCGGGATCCGCACCGGCGTGTCCGGGGCCATCACCGCCGGCTCGGCCGCCGTCGCCGGCGCCGGGCAACAGCTGTCGGCCGCCGCGGCACAGGCGCAGACGGGCCTGGCGGGCGCCGCCGCGACCGCCCGCCAGGGCCTGGCCGCGCCCGTCGAGGAGACCCGGCAGAACACCGAGACCGCACTGGCCGGTGTCTCCACACGGATCGCCACGGGCCAGCAGCGTGTCGCCGACCGGGGTGCGTCGGTGCAGCGCACGACGCAGCGGTTCGTGCAGCGCTCGATCCTCGGCGACATCGGCGACTGGTTCTCCCGCCAATGGGACGACATCAAGGACATGCTGGGCAACTGGGGCTTCTGGGCCGGTCTGCTCGTCACCCTCCTGCTGTTCCCGGTCCTCGGGCCGGGTGCGCTCGTGGTCGGCGGCGCGGTGGGCGGCGCGGTATCGGGGATCCAGCAGAACGTCCAGCAGGGCCGCTCCTGGTACGACCTGCGCAACATCGGCCGGGGTGCGCTGGTCGGCGCGCTCATCGGCGGTGCCTTCGCCGCCGGGAGCGCGCTGCTGGTGCTCGGCGGGCTGGAGGGCGCGGCACTGCTGGTCGGGGAGATGGTCCTGGCCGGTGGGATCGGCGCGGTCGTCAACCTGATCAACGGTGACCCGTGGGACAAGGGACTGCTGGGCAACATCCTCCTCGTCGGACTGTTCCGGGGCCTGGGCAAGGCGTTCCCACGGGTCTTCGGCGGTGCACGGGGCGGCCCCCGGGCCGGTGAGGAGGCACCGGCTCCCGGCGCTCGACCCGGGGAGCGCGCGCCCGCTGAGCCGGCCGCCGACGGCGAGGGCTGTTTCGTGCCCGGGACGCTCGTGGCGACCCCGGACGGGCCGGTCGGCATCGAGCGGATCGCCGTCGGCGACAAGGTCCTGGGGGGACTGCCCGGCGCCGGGCCCGGACCGCAGACGGTCACGGCGGTCATGACCCACGTGGTGCCGCGCGTACTCGACCTCACCGTGGCCGGGCGCGTCATCTCCTGCACGCCCGCGCACCCGTTCTGGGTGGACGGGCCGGGCTGGACCCCGGCCGGTGAACTCACCCCCGGCACCGTCCTGACCACAGTGGACGGCCGGACCGCCACCGTCACGCGCACCCGCGCCCGCACCGACGGCCAATGGATCGTGCACAACCTCACCGTCGCCGGCACGCACACCTTCTACGTCGCCGAATCCGGCGTCCTCGTGCACAACAAGCCCCGCCGCTACCGTCCGCCGAGCGGCGACGTCGAGGCCGCCCGGGCCGGTGAACTCGCCGAGCTTGAGAACGTCAAGGCCCGGGCGCGGCGGGTCCGCGAGGCCGCCGAGGCCCAGCCGGAGGAGACACCTGGGCGCGATGACACGATCAGGCAGGCGCGCGACATCGAGGCCGAGGCCCGCGAGCTGCAGACCGACGCCAACAGCGCCCAGGACGTCGGCGACGTCCAAGGCGTGGCGCGCTCGCGCGGAGAGCTGGAGGCGAGCCTGGACACCTTGGAGAGCCGCGCACCGGCCAGGACCGAGCCGGAGCAGCCGTCCCGGTCGGGCACCGAGGTCGCCGAGACCTTCGACACCGTCGAGGCCGCGATCGGGCAGGTCGAAGGCAACGCCCGTGTCGTACAGACGGTCCGCACGGCCAACGAGGGCCTGCGGTCGCAGGGGTTCACCGAGACGGTCTACGTCGTCGACAACAACGGAACACAGTGGACGGTGTCGCGCAATCCGCGCACCGGACGCTACGCCACCGGGCACCACTCGTCGTCGAATTGAGCCCGCGCGGCTCAGCGGTATCCGAGCCGCAGCAGCAGGCAGATCTGGTGGTAGAACCTCACCGACAGCCCGGCGGCCTGGTCGTCTTGTGCTCTGTTCGGCTCCTCGCCGGAGGCCAGTCCGGCCGTGGTCACCACGACGAATCTGGACAGGTCACCGAACGCCCACCAGTACCTGCCTTGCGGCGGAACGCCCGCCGGAGGCTCGACGACCTCGGCCAGCACGTCGGTGGCGTCCAGGTCGTCGTCGATTTCACGCGCACCGATCACCTCGTCGAAGGCGAGGACCGTCGCGGTCAGGCGGAACTCGCCGCCGGGGCTTGAGTAGGCCGCTTCGACGGCACCCACGCAGCGCTCGAACTCCTCGACGAGAGGGCAGCCGGTGAGCGCCCCGCGTTCGTCCAGGGACAGCGTGATGAACCGCGAGAAGTCGGCGGGGTCGCGCACGTCCACACTGTCGGCGAACACCTCGGCGGTGAGTTCGGTGGAGTACGTGGGCGTCGGGCTCGGATCGGCGGCGGGAACATACGCCGGGACGATTTTGCGGGTGATCAACAGAGCCGCCGCTATTCCGGCGACCACGACGACGGCGATGACGACTCGTTTGGCGCGTAAGTCCACTTTCCGACCTTCCCCCGTGCACCTCGCCTCTCATGATGCGCGCCCGGGCGGTGTTCTGCTGTCCCGTCGCGGGGAGAGCCTGGGACCTTGAGGATTTCGTCGGCCGACGCGAACTCCGGGTTTCGATCCCGCGTGGTGGGGGATACCCCGGCGTGACCCCGCACGATGGAGGCCCGACATGACACTCATCCTCAGCCCCGCCGCAGGCCGCGACACGCGTGTCCCGATCGAGCGTGCCGTGGTCGACCGTGTCGCCGCGAGCCGGCCACGCGAGACGTATCTCGTGGTGCGTTTCGAGCGTGCCGACGGGCGGGCAAGCGTCCATCACGCCTGGACCGATGGTGGCGAGGTGCTCGGTGCGCGGATCGACGCCGTGGCCACCGCTCGTGGCATGGACGGCCTGGACTGGCTGGCCGTGACCGCTCGGCATGAGGAGACGAGCGTCGAGGGGCGGATGGTGGTGACGGAGTATCGGCTCCGTGCCGTCCTCGCCGACGTCGAGGCGGGCCGGGGTGCGCTGCCGGATGAGCGTCGCGACCTCACCGACGCGCTGGCCGCCTACTGCGACACCACCGGCAGGGCCGTCGCCATCGGCGCCTGGTGCCGGGTCGGGCCCGCGGCGGTCGACGCCACACCGTGAGTCGCTCGGCCGCGAAGCTTCACAAAAGGTCCGCTTCGCCGGGTTTGATGGCAGGGTCGGAGTGGGCATCCCCTCGGGGATCCGACCAACCTGGGGAGGCACGGGCATGGGCAGCGCCGCACAAGACCGCGACCGGACGGCCAAGGACCGACAGCTCGACGAGGTGCGTGTCGACCCCCTGCAGGGCGCGCTCACCACCGACCAGGGCGTGCCGGTCGACGACACCGACAACTCGCTCACCGCCGGCGAGCGCGGCCCGAGCCTGCTCCAGGACTTCCACCTGCGGGAGAAGATCACCCGCTTCGACCATGAACGCATCCCCGAGCGTGTCGTGCACGCCCGGGGCTCCGGGGCGCACGGCTACTTCCAGGTCCATGAGTCGCTGGAGCACCTCACCAGCGCGAACTTCCTGTGCGATCCGACGCTGCGTACACCGGTGTTCGTGCGCTTCTCCACCGTCCAGGGTGGCCGCGGCTCGAACGACACACCGCGCGACGTACGTGGTTTCGCGGTGAAGCTGTACACCCAGGAGGGCAACTTCGACCTCGTGGGCAACAACATGCCCGTCTTCTTCATCCAGGACGGCATCAAGTTCCCCGACGTCGTCCACGCCGTCAAACCCGAGATCCACAACGAGATCCCGACGGGCGCTTCGGCCCACGACACCTTCTGGGACTTCGTCTCGCTGCAGCCGGAGACGATGCACCACGTCATCTGGCTGATGTCCGACCGGGCCATTCCACGCAGCTTCCGGATGATGCAGGGCTTCGGCGTGCACACCTTCCGGCTGGTCAACGGCGCGGGGGAGTCGACCTTCGTCAAGTTCCACTGGACGCCGAAACTGGGCACGCACTCCCTGGTGTGGGACGAGGCGCAGAAGATCGGCGGCAAGGATCCCGACTTCAACCGCCGCGACCTGTGGGACGCCATCGAGGCCGGTCAGTACCCCGAGTGGGAGCTGGGGATCCAGGTCATCCCACCCGAGCAGGAGTTCGACTTCCCGGGCGTCGACCTCCTCGACGCCACCAAGCTCGTTCCCGAAGACCTCGTCCCGGTGACCCCGGTCGGGCGCCTGGTCCTCGACCGCAACCCGGACAACTTCTTCGCCGAGACCGAGCAGGTCGCCTACTGCGTCAACAACCTCGTCCCGGGCATCGACGTCACCGACGATCCGATGATGCAGGCGCGGATGTTCTCCTACCTCGACACCCAGCTGACCCGCCTGGGCGGGCCGAACTTCGCGCAGCTGCCCATCAACCGGCCCCTCGCCCCGGTCGCCAACCACCAGCAGGACGGGTTCGGGCAGCAGAGCGTCCGCCAGGGCACCGCCAACTACCACCCCAACAGCATCGGCGGCGGATGCCCGGTCGTGCCCGGCTCGGGCGCCTTCACGCACTTCCCCCAGCACGTCGAAGGCCCGAAGCTGCGCAAGCGCCCCGAGTCCTTCGCCGACCACTTCGGGCAGGCCACGCTGTTCTGGAACAGCATGTCCGACTGGGAGAAGAAGCACATCGTCGCCGCCTACCGCTTCGAGCTGGGCAAGGTCACGCGCAAGGAGATCCGCGAGCGCGTCGTGGGCCTGCTCAACAACGTCGACCACGAGCTCGCCGGGCTCGTCGCCCAGGGCGTCGGCGTGACCCCGCCGGCGGAGGCGACCGTCAACCACGGCGCTACATCGGCGTTCCTGTCTCAGACGGTGCTGCCCGGTGAAGGCATCGCCACCCGCATGGTCGCCGTGCTGGTCGCCGACGGTGTCGACGCCGCGGCCGTCGAGGCGGTGACCGAGGCGCTCACGGCTCAAGGTGCCGTCCCGGAGATTCTCGCCGCGGTCGACGGGACCGTGACCACCGCCGACGGCGGTTCGCTGCCGGTGACCCGTTCCATGACGACGATGGCCTCGGTGCTCTACGACGCCGTCGTGGTCCCCGGCGGCGCGGCAAGCGCCGAAGCCCTCGTCGCCGACGGTTTCGCCCGGCACTTCATCGCCGAGGCCTACAAGCATGCCAAGCCCGTCGCCGCCACCGGGGCGGGCCGCTCGGTGCTCGACGCGGCCGGGCTTCCGGAGGCCGCGCCGGGCCTGGTCGCCCACGACGGCGACGGCGCCCCGCCGCAGGACTTCGTCACCGGCCTCGTCGACGCCATCGCCGCCCACCGGCACCACGACCGCGACGTCGACGCGATCGCGGCCTGACCTCGACGCGCTCCGAGCCGCCCCGCCCGGGCGGCTCGGGCGGCATGCCTCGCGGCGCTGCGGGTTGCCGTTCGGCGTGGGGGAGGGGCGGGACACCGAAGAAGGGCGAGCATTTAAGGAAATCTTGATACTCGCGAGGTATCGGCCGTCTGTCCATATAGGACATACTTCCCGGCATGCCCTTCACTCGAAAGTCTCTGTATCGGACACTGCTGGTGGCCGTGGCGGCGGTGTCGCTGTGGCTGCTCGGCATGAACTTCGCCGCGGCGGGGACCGGCCCGGTCGCTCCCGTCGGCGGCGGCGCGGTGCCGGTCGCCGATGACGAACTCCCACCGGATTGGGCGTCGGGCTCGGACGCCGGGACGCTCGCCGCGCTCGACGACGCGCCGCCCTCCTGCGACGGGGACGGGACCAGCGGCCGGCGCGTGCAGCTGCTGTATGTGCGCGGCGACGGCCAGACCGACAGGCTGGAGGAGCACCGGGCTCGTTTCGACGCCCGCGCGATCAACCTGAACACGCGTCTGGTGCTGTCGGCCGAGGACAAGGGTGAGCGGCGGGAGTTTCGCTTCGTCCACGACGCCGCGTGCAAGCCGACGATCACCCGGGTCGTGGTCCCGCAGGCGGCGATGAACGACGCCGACCAGGGGAAGGTCATCGAGGCCTTGCGGTCGCTGGGCTATGGGCGGGCCGACCGCAAGTACGTGGTGTGGACCGAGAACGACGCCTGCGGCCTTGGTTTTGGTGGATCGCAGGACCGCACGCCGGGTTCGGGGAACCTGAACAACCACCAGTCCGGGTGGGCGATGGTCGGGATGCAGACGACCTGCTTCGACAACGCCAACGTCGACGTCCACGAACTGCTGCACACCATGGGCGCGGTGAACCCGCAGGCGCCGTATGCGACCTCGGGCAGTCACTGCTACCTGCGCGGCGACCTGATGTGCTATGACGACGGTGGCATCCCGAATCCGCCCGGTGAGCTGATCGACTGCCCGAACCCGCTGGTGGAGTGGGTCGACTGCGCCGGCGACTCCTACTTCAACCCCAACCCGGTCGCCGGCGGCTACCTCGCGTCGAACTGGAACATCGCCGACAGCGTGTTCCTGATCGGCGGGCTGGCGCCGGGGATGCCGATGACGAACGTGCTGATCACCAACAAGGCCAACAACCTCGTCGCCGACCTCGACTACGCCGGGACCACCAACGGGACCTTGGTGAAGCTGGAGACCGAGCACGACCACCCCGCGCAGCGCTGGAACCTGACCAAGAACGCCGACGGGACCTACCGGGTCATCCCGGTGATGGCGACGGGCAAGTCCCTGGAGCGCAACACCGATCCGGCGAAACTACAGGACGGGACCAGCAAGTTCACCCACATCTGGACCGCCTCGACCGGCGCGAACCAGAAGTGGCGGCTGGACAAGAACACCGACGGGAGTTACCTGATCGTGGCCACCGCGGTGGGCTGCCTGACGGGCCAGACGCAGGGCAAGACGCTGAAGGTGCTGCCGTGCAACGGAACGGCGAGTCAGAAGTGGACGATCACGGTCTGACGGCCGGGTCGTGAACGGGCCCGGGACGCCGCTGTGGGCGTCCCGGGCCGCATGATCGAACGCGATGGCTTGTGGGGCGCGGGATCCGTTATGGTTCCGCGTTGTGAAACGTGCCCACATCATCACCCTCATCGCCACCGCGGCCGTCGCCCTGGCCGCAGTCGGCACCATCGTCATCGTCACCGGCGGTGGCGCCTCCTACGCCGCCGAGAACGTCCCGTCCACGTGCGACGAACTCACCGGAGTGCCCGGAGACAAGGTCTCGGCGACCGCCGATAACGAACGCGCCTTCGACACCGCCGCCGCCGGACGCCTCCGCGACGACAAGCCCGCCGGGACCACCCTCGTCTGCGACTGGAACGGCGAGGACGGAACAGCGATCCAACTGCGCATCGAGCTGTGGACCGACGGCGACGGCGACGCCGAGGACAGCCTCGCCGAGGACAAACGGTCCTTCGCCGGTTCCAGCCCGGCTGAGGAGGTTTCCGGCCTCGGCGACCAGGCCGTCGTCACCGCCAAAGGCACCATCGCCGAAGGCGCCGCCCGCCTCGGCAACGTCATCGCCCACGCCCGCTGCATCTTCAAAAACGGCGACGCCAAAACCGAGACGATCGCGGTGTTGACCGCGGCGCTGGCCACCGTCGGGAAGTAGCGGGCACGGCCACGCCCGCCCGGCTGTCCGGCGGGCGTGGCCGGTGCGGTCAGGACGGAGCTGCGGTGGGGAAGAGTCGCGCGACGGCGTTGACGACGGCGGCGCGGCGGGCTTCCATGAACCGCTCGCGTTCGGCGGAGCCCACCGGTGCGAGATCGGCGTACCCGGCCCAGGAGGCGGCGATCTGGTTGAGCAGCACCACGATGTCGATCGGGTCCCACGAGGGGTCGAGGATCCCGTCCTCCTGTGCTCGGCGCAGTCGCTCGATCTTGCCGGCCATGGTGGCCTGGACCGGGTCGTCGGCGGCCTCGGCG
Organism: Phytomonospora endophytica; assembly: GCF_014202425.1. GTDB lineage: Bacteria > Actinomycetota > Actinomycetes > Mycobacteriales > Micromonosporaceae > Phytomonospora > Phytomonospora endophytica. The sequence goes on from NZ_JACHGT010000014.1 coordinate 56,755, forward strand.
GGGTCGAGCTCCAGGCGGCCCCACTGCATGAGCCGGAACCGCTCGGGGTGGGTGGTGAAGTAGTCGTGGAGGCGCCCGGCGTAGCCGGGCAGGTCGGCGGGGTCCATGCCGGTCGCCTCGGCGATCGCGGCCAGCTCCTGCCCGGAGATCAGCCGGTACAGCGCCTCCTTGCTGGCGAAGTACGCGTACACGCGCTCCTTGCTGGTCTTGGCGGATTTGGCGATGCGGTCGATGCGGGCGCCCGCGATTCCGTAGCGTGCGAACTCCGAGCGCGCGGCGGCGAGGATGCGCTCACGGGTGGCTTCGGGGCTGGTGACGGGCGGCATCGCACCAGCGTAACCGCCCGAACCGTTCGGTTTGGAATTCGCGCGTCTCCGGGTACGGTTCAAACCGAACCGTTTGGTTTGACGAAGGGACGTGTCATGCACCACCGCGCACTCGGCACCCAGGGACTCCAGGTCTCCGCCATCGGCTACGGCACCATGGGCCTGACCATGGCCTACGGCCCCGGCGACGACACCGAAGGCCGCGCCACGATCGCCCGCGCCCACGAACTCGGCGTCGACTTCTTCGACACCGCCGAGCTCTACGGCCTCGGCACCGGCAGCAACGAGCGACTCCTGGGCGAGGCCGTCAAGGACTTCCGCGACGAGATCGTCATCGCCACCAAGTTCGGCTTCGACCTCACCGACCTCAGCCGGGGCTTCGGCCTCAACAGCCGCCCCGGCAACATCCGCACCGTCGCCGACAACAGCCTGCGCCACCTGGGCGTCGACCACCTCGACGTCTTCTACCAGCACCGCGTCGACCCCGACGTCCCCATCGAGGACGTCGCCGGAACCGTCAAGGAACTCATCGACGCCGGCAAGGTCAAGTACTTCGGCCTCTCCGAAGCCGGCCCCGAGACCATCCGCCGCGCCCACGCCGTCCAGCCCGTCTCGGTCCTCCAGACCGAATACTCACTGTTCGAACGCGACGCCGAACAACTCTTCGGCGTCCTCGAAGAACTCCAGATCGGCTTCGTCGCCTACTCCCCACTGGGCCGCGGCTTCATCACCGGCACCGCCAAACCCGCAGAAGACCACGACCAGACCGACATGCGCCGCACCGACCCGCGCTGGCAACCCGGCAACTTCGAGAACAACGTCGCCGCCGTCGACCGCCTCACCGCACTCGCCGCGTCCAAAGACATCACGGTCGCCCAGCTCGCCCTGTCCTGGATCCTCCACCAACGCGACTACATCGTCCCGATCCCCGGCACCCGCAGCCGGGCACGGGTCGAGGAGAACACCACCGCGGCCGACATCGTCCTCACCGAACCCGAGCTCACCGCGATCACCGAGATCCTCCCCACGGGCGGCTTCGGCGCCCGCTACGCCCACGTACCCGAGTGGATCTAAGGCACCGAGCCGCCTGAAGCCGCGGTCAGCGCACCGGCCCCAGCGGCACCGCCGCCGGCCGCTCGCACGTGCTCTCCACGCTGACCGCCACCCCCTCCTCCGCGGAGGCGAGGATCGCCGTCATCGTCTCCAGGACGTGGTAGGCGAGCTCGCCGTTGGCGCGGAAGGGTTCACCGTCGCGGGCGGCGGCGAGGTCGGCGAGGCCATAGCCACGGGCGGCGTCGAGGTAGCCGGCACTCGGCGCCAGGTCCTCCCAGGCGCCGCCGAGGCGATGGAGGCGCACGGTGCCGTCGAAGCCGTTGGGGTCGGGGACGATCATCGAACCGGCCTGGCCGTGGACCTCGATGTTGGCCGCCCGGGTGGCGACCACGTCGAAGCTCATCACCAGCGTCGACAGCGCTCCCGACTCGTGGCGCAGGACGCCGGTGACGTGGGTGTCGACGGTGACGGGGACCGCCTCGCCTTCGCGGGGGCCGGAGCCGATGACGCGGGTGTCGCGGGCGCGGGCTGCCGCACCGACCACCGAGGCGACCGGGCCGAGCAGTGTCACCAGCGCGGTCACGTAGTACGGGCCCATGTCGAGCAGGGGACCGCCGCCGCGCCGGTAGTAGAAGTCCGGGTTGGGGTGCCAGCGTTCGTGACCGGGCGTCACCATCGTGGCGGTCGCCGCGACCGGGGTGCCGATGAGGCCGTCGTCGATGGCCTTACGGGCGGTCTGCACACCGGTGCCCAGGACCGTGTCGGGCGCGCAACCGACCGCGACACCGGCGGCGCGACCGGCCGCCACGACGGCGCGAGCCTCCTCCAGTGTCGCCGCCAGGGGCTTTTCGCCGTAGACGCCTTTCCCGGCGGCGATGGCCTTGAGCGCGATCTCGGCGTGCGCGGCCGGGACGGTGAGGTTGAGGACGACATCGACCTCGGGATCGCACACGAGCTCGTCGACGGTGAGGGCGCGAACACCGCGCTCTTCGGCGACGGCCTTCGCGCGGACGGCGTCGAGGTCGGCGACCGCGGTCAGGCGGATCGTCTCCAGACGCTCGAAGGTGGCCAGGTAGGCGCCGGAGATCGCCCCGACGCCGACGATGCCGATCCTCAGCGACTCGCCCACAGGATGCCCCTTTCGATGATGGTGCGGACGTTGGCGTCGGCCAGGACACCGGTGTCGTGGCCCGGGGTGGCGACGAAGACGCGGCCGTGGCCCCACCTGCGGGTCCACACCGCCGGGCAGGTGACCGGGCGGTGCCAGGGGTGGTGGTCGGCGACGGCGATGGTGGTCGTGGCCAGGACGTCGTTGTAGTCGTCGGTGAGGACCCAGTACTGCTCGGTGGTGAGTGCGAAGTCGGTGATGCCGGCGACGATGGGATGGTCGGCCTGTTCGGAGACGATGTCGATCGTGTGGTGGACGAAGCAGTCGGTGCCGTCGCCGGGCAGTTCGTCCTTGGCTGCCTTGGCCGGGTGAGTGGCGAACTGGCCGCCGATGAGCTGGAGGTAGTCGGAGCTGTCGCGGTAGGAGTCGGCGATGCCGCCGTGCCATCCGGCCATGCCGGTGCCGTTCTCGACGGCGGTGCGCAGCCCGCGCAGTTCGTCGCCGGTGATGGTGTTCATCGTGTTGGTCTGCACGACGACGTCCACGGTGGACATATAAGCGGCCCCGGCGTAGACGGCCGAGGTGTCTTCGACGCGGACCTCGTAGCCGTTGGCGGTGAGGAAGGGGATGAACGCGTCGGTCGCCTCGACCGGCTGGTGTCCTTCCCATCCGCCGCGCATGATGAGCGCGCGTTTGCTTCCCTGTGCGGACATGGGTGTCTCCTTACGCGTTAGAAGCGATCCCCGTAGCCCATCGCGACGAGGTTGTCGTACGAGGTCCGCAGGCAGTCGAAGGCGGTGCGGCCGTAGAACTCGTCTTGTTCGACGAGGAGGTGCGCCACGCCGGTCTCATCGGCGGCGGCGATGATCGCCGGCCAGTCGAGGTTGCCCTCGCCGACTTCGGCGAACTGCACGATCTGGGCCATCCCCTCCTGCCAGGGGGCGCGGTCGCCGTCGTCGAGCGCGGCGAAGACCGCGGGGTCGAGCCGGGCGATGCGGTAGTCCTTGAGGTGGACCATCGCCACGCGCCCGGCGTACCTGTGGAGCGTTCGCACGGGATCGAGGCCGCCGCGCTGGACCCAGTGCGCGTCGATTTCGAGGCCGACGAGCGGGGAGCGTTCGGCGATGACGTCGAGCAGGTGGCGGCCGTCGTAGGCGGCGAAGTCGACGTGGTGGTTGTGGTAGTGCAGACTGATCCCGTGCTCGGCGAGTCGTTCGGCGACGGCGTTGCAGCCGTCGGCGAAGGCCGCCACCGTGGCGGGTGTGGCCATGGCCTCGGCGGGGAGCATCCCGATGCGGATCCTGCTCGCGCCCAGGGTCGTGGCGTCGGCCACGAACTCGTCGAAGGCCGTGGTCAGCGAGACCTCACCGGTCAGCCCGCCCGACAGCGACACGATGTCGACACCGAGTTCCTCGCGGACGCGGACGAGCTCGGCGACGTTGCCGGGAGTCATCGGGATCGCCGAGATCTCCGCGGAGCGGTAGCCGATCGCGGCGACACGGCGGAAGGTCTCGAAGACGCCGAGCCGCGCGAACTCCGCGCGCAGGGTGAAGGCCTGAACACCGATCCGGCTCATCGCAGCGCCAGCTTCCGGGTGCGCCGCACCGAGGGCGCGAAGGAGGCGTGGAAGATCGTCGACGCGGCGCCGATCGCGCCCGCCTCCACCGTCACCAGCGAACGCTCCACGGCGACCCGGCGCGCGAGATGGGCGGTCGGGCGGCTGTTGACCGCCTGGTCGACGGTGGACACCACGATCTCCTCCAGTTCCGGTTCGAAGGTCGGGCCCCCGATGACCAGGAGTGGCAGATCCAGCAGGTCGATCAGCGCGACCGCGCCCAGCGCGACCGCCTCGGCGATCTGCCGGGCCGCGCCGAGCGCCGCCGGGACACCGGCGCCGACCTCGGCGCACATCTCCTTGTAGGTCCGCGCCGGACCCGTGTACCCGAGTTCGCCGGCGATCTCGACCAGCGCCACCGGCGGGTTGCACTCCCGTACCAGTTGCGGCCGCCCAGCCTCGTCGACGCGTCCGAGGCGCACGGCGCACAACTGCCCGAATTCGCCGGCGTTGGCGCTGGTGCCGCGGTAGGACTCGCCGTTGATGACCAGGCCGGAGCCGATCCCGGTGCCGAAGTAGAGGTACACGAAGTCGCCGGCACGGTCGGTGCGGCCGACCCAGCGTTCGCCGACGGCCGCGGCCGTCCCGTCCTTTTCGAGCACGACCGGGCAGTCGAGGCGTTCGGCGAGCATCGCCTGGAGCGGGACGTTGCGCCAGGCCTGCGACAGGGGCAGGTCGAGGAGCATCCCGTCGGGGGTGATCGGGCCGGGCGCGGCGACACCGACGCCGAGGAAGGTGGCCAGGTCGATGCCCGAGGCGGTGACGACCTCCTCGACGCCGTCGGCGATGAGTTCGACGAGCGCCTCGGGGGAGGCCTCGGCGTCGGGCACGATCCGGCGGCGGTCGACCACCCGGCCGGTCAGGTCGGACAGCACGACCGACACCAGTTCGGGGTCGACGAGCACGCCCGCGGCGTGGGCGGCCTCGGCGCGCAGCCGCACCGGGGTGCGGGGTTTCCCGAGCCGTTCGGCGCGTTCCTGGGCCTCCTCGGCGAGCAGGCCGCGTTCGAGGAGGACCCGCAGGATCCGCGACACCGACTGCTGGGTGAGTCCGGTCTGCTCGGAGATCTCGGTCCGGCTGATGATGCCGGCCTGGCGGATCGTCTCGATGATGGCGGCCTCGTTGAAGGAACCGAGGTCGGACTGGTTGGCGCCCGCCTGGAGGCCGCCGCCGAGGGTGCGGGTGTCGCCGGCGCGGTGTCGCCGCTGTTCGCCGAGGGGCCGGACGGGCGGGTCGGTCAGGTCGGTCACGGGGCCTCCAGCGCGCCGTCGATACGGCGCACACCAGCGGCCCAGGCGTCGTGGCCGGACAGTTCGGCCGGGTAGCGGGCGGCGGCGGCCTCGTCGATGTCGATGCCCCAGCCGGGGGCCTCGTTGGGGTGGAGCCAGCCGTTGGTGATGCGGAGGGTGCCGGGGAACACCTCGTGGGTGGCCTCGCTGTAGACGTGGCCTTCCTGGATGCCGAAGGCGGCGGAGGTGACGTCGAGGGCGACGTTGGCGGCCGCACCGATGGGTGAGGTGTCGCCGGGGCCGTGCCAGGCGGTCTTGACGCCGCACAGGTCGGCGAGGTCGGCGATCTTGCGGGCGGGGGTGAGGCCGCCGATGTCGGAGACGTGGCTGCGGATGAAGTCGACGCCGTGGTCGCGGACCAGCCGCACGGCGTCTTGGAGGGAGGTCGTCAGTTCACCGACGGCCAGGGGGACGGGGCTGGCGGCGCGGACTTCGGGGAGCCGGTCCCAGTGCTCGGGTGCGAGGACGTCTTCGAGGAAGAACAGCCGGTAGGGTTCCAGCGCCCGTGCCAGCCACACCGCCTCCTTCGGGGACAGTCGCGAGTGGACGTCGTGGAGGAGTTCGAGGTTGCCGGGGAGTTTGTCGCGGGCCGCTTCGAACAGGGCGGGTGTGCGGCGCAGGTAGTCGCGGGAGCTCCACCCGTCGCGGTAGGGCGCGTCGGGGTATTCGGTGGGGACCTGTGGGGCGCCGTATCCGCCGCCGCCGGGGGTGGAGACCTGGAGCCGGATGTGGCGCAGGCCCGACTCGGCGAGTTCTTGTGCCTGGTCGATGGTCTCTTCGATGGTGCGGCCGGAGGCGTGGAGGTAGGTGTCGGCGGCGGCGCGGACCTTGCCGCCGAGTAGTTCGTGGACGGGCATGCCGGCGCGTTTGCCGGCGATGTCCCACAGGGCCTGGTCGATGCCGGAGATGGCGTTGTTGGTGACCGGGCCGCCTCGCCAGTAGCCGCTGTAGCCGGCGAGTCTGGTGAGGTCGCCGATGTCGCCGGGGTAGCGGCCGATGAGGAGCCTGGCGAGGTGGTCGTTGACGAAGGCGACGACGGCTTTCCAGCGTTGGGTGAAGGTGGCGCAGCCCAGGCCGTAGAGGCCGGGGACGTTGGTGTCGATGCGCACGACGACCAGTGCGATGCCTTCGGGCGCGGTGGTGATGGCGCGCACCGAGGTGATCGTGATGTCTTCGCGGGCGGGCCAGGGGTTGGCGAACGTTTCGATGGACATGGCGTGTCAGTGTTCCTCGTGGTGGTCGGTGGTGACGTTTGCGGTCAGGCCGGTAGGTCGAGGGTGGGCAGGTCGATGAGGTGGTGTGCCTCGAAGCCGATGAGGCTGCGCGCGGGGGTGAGGTCGATGGGCACCTCGCGGTCGATGAAGCGGCGCAGTCGGGGCACATCGGGTGCGTGGGCGGTGAGGAGGTCTTCGGTCCGGTAGGGGGCGAGGGTGTCGCCGGCGGCGAGGAAGAACGCGTGGGCGCCGGTGGTGGTGGCCGTCAGGGACAGGGCGATGGCGCGTGCGGCGTCGGTGGTGGTGAGGTAGGACCAGGCCTCGGTGACACCGGCGTGCGGGTGGTCGTGGTGGAAGCGGGCGTGTTCGCGGAGCGCGGCTTCGTCGTGGACGTGGGGGAAGCGGAGGGTGATGATGTCGATTCCCCATTGCCGCCAGGCCATCCGGGCGGTGTTCTCGTCGTTGCGTTTCGACAGTGAGTACCAGTCGGAGATGTCGACGGGGATGTCGGTGTCGAGGGGGAAGTAGGCCGGGTGCACGGGGTGGCGGTTCATGGGCAGCCCGTAGGAGTTGATGCTGCCGGCCACGACGGCGCGGCCGATCCCGGCGGCGCCGGCCTGGGCGAGCACGTTGAAGGTGGATACGACGTTGGTGCTGTAGACGTCGTAGGGCGGGGCGATGTCGCGGTGGGCGAGCGCGGCGAGGTGCACGACGAGGTCGATGCCGTCGAGGGCGTCGGCGACGTCGTCTTGGGAGCGGGTGTCACCGACCAGGACGCGGTCGGCTTCCAGGCCCGGATTGCCGGCTATGGACAGGGTGGTGACGTGGGCGCCGAGTTCGCGCAGGTGTGGGACGGTGACCGTCCCGATCCGGCCGGAGGCGCCGGTGACCAGGACGTGGGCGCCGTTGAGGTCGGTTGTCATCCTTTGATTCCTCCGGCCGAGCCGACGCCGCGCAGGAACTGTTTCTGGAAGATCGCGAAGATGACCACGGGAACGAGTATGGACAAGAACACCGCGGCCATCTGGACCGAGAGCGGCGAGTTGCCGGCGGCGAGTTTGGGGAGCATGACCGAGACGGGCTGGAGCTCGGGGTTGGACAAGACGAGCATGGGCCAGAGGAATTCCTTCCAGGATCCGACGACCGACAGCAGCACGATGACGCCGAGGATCGGCCGGGACAGGGGCAGTACGACCATGGTGAGGATCCGGATCGGCCCGGCGCCGTCGATTTTGGCGGCTTCCATGTACTCGCGTGGGATGGAGTCGAAGAAGCGTTTGAGGACGACGACGTTGAAGGCGCTGGCCCCGGCGGGCAGCCACACCGCCCAGAAGGTGTCCTGGAGTCCGATGTGGAGCAGTGGCATGTCGAGGATGGTCAGGTACAGCGGTACGAAGGAGATCACGCCGGGCAGGAACAGGGTGGCCAGGATCGCGCCGGACAGGATCGGTCCCCACTTGGGACGCAGGACGCTGAGCAGGTAGGCGGCGGCGACGCTGACGATGAGTGTCGAGGCCGTCGAGCCGACGGCGAGGATGACGGTGTTGATCAGGGAGCGGCCGATCTGGGCGCCGTTCCAGGCGAGCAGCAGGTTGCCCCATTCGGCGGGGGTGAACCAGATGCCCATCGGTTCGGTGACGATGGCGTTGGAGGAGGAGATCGAGGCCTTCGCCGACCACAGCAGCGGTCCGAGGCCGGTGATGATGAGGACGATGAGCAGGATCGTCTGGACGATGGTGAACCAGGTCCGCACGATGGGGCGTTTGCGGTCGGTGGTGGAGATGACCCCGCGTTCTTTCGCCTCGCCGGCCTTGCGGCGGGCTCTGGAGGGCTTGCCGGTAAGGGTCATGCCGCGCTCCACTTCCGTGTCACGAAGTAGTAGACGGCCGACAGCAGGCCGAGGGCCAGCGCCAGCAGGACGCTCAAGGCGGTCGCGGCCCCGAAGTCGCCGTTGACGAAGGCGTAGTTGTAGATCTTGAGCAGGATCGTCTGGGTGGCGTTGTTGGGTCCGCCGCCGGTGAACAGGAAGGGTTCGGAGAAGATCTGGAAGGTCCCGATGAGCTGGAGGAGCATCATCACGAAGATGACGCCGCGCAGCTGGGGGAGCGTGATGTGCCAGATGCGGCGCCAGATCCCGGCGCCGTCGATCTCGGCGGCCTCGTAGAGCTCGGTGCGGACCGTGGCCAGTGCGGCGATGTAGATGATGGCGGTCGAGCCCGCGCCCGCCCAGGTGGCGTAGAGGACGATGGAGGGCATGGCGCTGGAGGAGTCGTTGAGCCAGGGGTAGGGGCCGAGGCCGAACCAGCCGAGGACGCTGTTGAACAGGCCGGTGCTGTCGGGGTCGTAGAAGAACTTCCACAGCAGGATCGCCGCCACCGGCGGGATGACGGCCGGCAGGTAGGCCAGCGCGTTGTAGAGCGTGTCGTACTTGCGCAGTTCGGTGACCAGGACGGCGAGGATGATCGGGATCGGGAAGCCGAAGACCAGCGCGAGGAGCGCGAAGTAGGCGGTGTTGAGGGAGGCCTGGACCAGGCCCGGATCGCCGAGGACGTACTCGAAGTTGCTCCAGCCGACCCATTCGGCGGGGCGGATGAGGTTGGTCTTCTGGAAGCTGAAGACGAGGCCCTGGACGACCGGGCCCCAGCTGAAGTAGAGGTAGACCACGACGACCGGGACGGCGAACAGTACGGCGTGCAGACCGCCGCCTTTCGCCCATCGGGTGAGGTTGACACGCGGGCGTGCGCGCCGCCGGGCGCGGGCGGCGGGGGCCGCCTCGGGGGTTGCTGACATGGCGTCTCCATTCGGCGGACCGGCCGGGTGTGGGCCCGGCCGGTCCGCGTGGCGCTAGCGCGCGGCCTGGTCGATGATGCCTTTGACGGTGGCGTTGGCGTCGGCGACGGCCCGCACGATGTCGGCGCCCTCATCGGTCAGGATCTGCTGCACCACCGGGTCGAGGGCGGCGTAGGTCTGCTGCGTCCCGGCGGGTGGTTCGGCGATGAGCGGGAGGGTGGCCGCGGTGTAGCCGGTGAACTGCTCCAGCGGAACGTTGATGTGCGGCTTGATCCACCCGAGGTAGCGGTCGTAGACGGCCTGGGAGACCGGCGGGAGGCCGGGCAGTCCGACGGGACTGTTGTTCGCGGCGTTCGACTCGGCGTCGGCGAGGGCGGCGGCCTGGTCGTAGTACTTGTCGAAGTCGTAGAACTTGATCCACTTGGCGGCGGCCAGCAGCTGGTTCGGGGTCGCCTTGGCGTCGAAGAGTTTCAGGGTCCCGCCGGTGAGGGTGCCGTTGCCGCCGGCGCCACCCTGCGGGAGCGCGCCCTGGCCGTAGTCGGCCGGGTCGAAGCCGTAGTCCTTCACGACGGTGAAGTAGCAGTCGGGTGCCTGCAGGACCATGCCGATGGTGCCACCGGCGAAGGCCTGCCGCACGGCCTCCTGGTCGTAGAGGAACTCCCGGCCCATCGTGTCGTCACCCCAGCGCATGTCGTGCAGGAGCTGGAGGGCGTCGATGGTCTGCTGGCCCATGACGGCCTCGGTGCCGGCGTCGTTCTGGACGCGGCCGCCGAGGGAGTAGGTCATGGTGGTCAGCATCCAGCCACCGGTGTTGTTGGTGGTCATCTGCGCGTACGGGGTCACACCGCCGACCTTGGCCTTGATCTGCCGCGCGAAGGCGCGCACGTCCTCCCAGGTGGCCGGCGGCGTGTCGGGGTCGAGACCGGCCTTGGCGAAGATCGCGCGGTTGTAGGCGATGCCGACCGAGAACAGGCCGGTCGGGATCGTGTAGATCTTCCCGCCGTCGTCTTTGGCGTTGTCGAGGGCGAGCGGGTTGAGATCGGCGACGAGGCCGAGCTCGTCGAGGTAGGGCGTCATGTCGGGCAGCTGGCCGTTCTCGATCAGCTCGTGGCTGTAGGTCAGCGAGACGCCCATGACGGTGGGGAGGGTGCCGCCGGCGAGTTTGGCCTGGAAGGTCTGGGCCTCCCACTTCTCCGGCGAAGCCTCCACGGCGATGTTCTGGTTGGCGGCCTTGAACTCTTCGATGCGCTTGTTGAAGGCGGCGAGCTGGTCGGGCTTGTCCTCGGTGGGCTGATCGCCGACCGATATCGAGACCTTCGCCGAGGGGTCGAGGGCCTCGGTGGCGGCGTCGCCGCCGGGGTCGCTGCACCCGGCGGTGGCCATGGCGGCCGCGCCGACGGATCCGGCCACGAGCACCTGCCGTCGTGACAGTTTCGGCATTGAAACTCCTGGGGTGGTGAGGAGCGAAACAGGGGGTGGTGGGTGGGGGAGTCCCGTGGGGGCGGGACGTGAAGACGTGTAGACAAAATAAAACCATGAGTGTTACTAAATCAATGGCACAGCAACCTAAAGTTCAAAAACGCCCCACCCCCGACGAGGAGCCCACCCCACATGAACCCCCACCCACCACTGCGCCTGGCCGTCGTCGGCTGCGGCGTCATCGGACGCCTCCACGCCGAACTCGCCGCCCACAGCCCAGACCTCCACGTCGCCGCCCTCATCGACCCCTCGTCCGCCGCCACCACCGCCGTCGCCGAACACCTCCACCGACTCGGAGCCCCACCACCCCGCGTCCACACCGACCTGACGACCGCCCTCGCCGACGGCGGCATCGACATCGTCGTGATCTGCACCCTCAGCGGCACACACGCCCAACTCGGACTCGAAGCGCTCGAAGCGGGCCTCCACGTCGTCATCGAAAAACCCCTCGACGTCGACGTCGCCGCCGCACGGCACCTGCGCGATGCCGCCGCTCAACGCCCCGGCCAAGTCATCGCCGTCATTTCCCAGCACCGCCACGACCCCTCCGCCCGGGCCGTCCGCCGCGCCCTCGACGCACGACGCTTCGGCCGGATCACCTCGGCGGTGGCCAACACCGACTGGTTCCGCAGCCAGGAGTACTACGACTCCGCCGCCTGGCGCGGCACCTGGGCCCTCGACGGCGGCGCCCTCATGAACCAGGGCGTGCACACCCTCGACCTGCTCCTGTGGTTCCTCGGCGAACCCGTCGACGTCACCGCCCACACCGCCCGCCTCGCCCACGAACGCATCGAGGTCGAAGACGTCGCCGTGGCGATCCTGCGCTTCGAAGACGGCGCCCTGGCCACCCTCCACGCCACCACCGCCGCCTACCCCGACCTCGGCGTCCGCCTGCAGATCCACGGGACCGACGGCTCGGCGGTCATCGCCAGAGACGAACTGACCTTCTTCCACACACGCGACGCCGAAGACATCGACGGCGACCAGGTCACCCGCGAACTCGCCGAACTCAACGGCGGTCCCGGCAACTCCCACCAGGCACAGTGGACCGACATCGTCACGGCGATCCGCGAAGGCCGCACACCCCTGGTCGACGTGGACGCCGGATTCCTCGCGCTGACCACGGTTCGCGCCGTCTACCTGTCGGCGACGCTCGGGCGCACGATCCGGGTCGCCGACGTGGCCGACGGCAAATACGACGGACAGGCCACGCGGACCGGATCCCAGACCTGAGTTCCACCGCGACGCCGAGAACCCCGTGGCGGCAGCCGAACCGGCTCGCCCCAGCCGACAGCGGTCGGAATGTGGCGCGGCTGTGGCCGTTGTGTGGCGCACCGTTGAACCATGGCGATGCGGCAGGGGAGAACCGCCGCAGGCGGGGGACAGGGGGTTAGACGTCCCCCGCGCCACGCACACGCATGGGGAGAATCACAGTGCGCAAACGGATCATCACGTTCATCGCCCTCGCCTTCGCGGTCTTCGGGCTGCTGGGCTCGACGGCGGCGTCGGCGAGCGAGACCGGATCGGAGCCCGCGGGGGTTTCGAGCCTGACCGAGCTGAAGTCCGGCCAGGTCGGGACGCTGGCCAGCGAGGAGATCGACTACGCGGTCGAGCACGCCCTCACCGATCCCACGAAGTACTGCGCGGGCAACGGTTACGTCTCGGGCTGCGTCCAGCCTTACGGCGACGTCCTGTGGATCAAGGACAACGCGTCGAACGGGGCCCACGTGACGCTGAAGTGGGAGGACCTGGACGGCGACCGCTACGGCAAGTGCCGCAACACGCTCGGCGCGGACGCCGGATGGGCACGCTGCAACAAGGATCTGCCGGAGAACCACCGGATCGCCTGGCAGCTGGCGTACAAGGTGAGCAGCGGCAGCGACTGGTCGTACAGCCCGGTCTACGAGACCAGGGTCTAGGCGTCGCGACCGTCTGAACCACCGCGCCGACGGCCCGCCGGGTACCCGCCCGGCGGGCCGTCGGCGCGGGCTTTGGTGCTGGCGTCGAGGATCGCGCGGGCCTGTGCCGGCGAGGGCGCCGGACACTAGCGCACGTTGCTCCCCGCCGACCCGGCCGCGGGCGGCACCACCACGACCGTTCCCGACGAGACCGCCACCGACGCCGCGGTGTACCCCACGAGCTGGTTGTGGATGGCCGTGTTGACCGTCCCCGCGCCCGCCCCCGCCGAGATCGCCACGACTCCTGCTGACACGCCCCGCACAATCGTGTTCCCCGAGGCCATGCAGAAGGTCGCGCCGGTGCCGAAACGGAGCCCGGCGGTAGCGGCGGCCTCGACGCGGTTGCCGGTCACGGCCGTGGCGTTGGTCGCCGACAGGTAGATCCCGTAGTTCGTCGCGGTGTCGCGGATGGTGTTGTCGGCGACGATGACGCCGTCGGTGTCGGTGACGTTCACGGCGTTCGACGCCGTCGAGGCGATGACGTTGCCCGACACGATGCCGCCCGCGCCCAGTTCGACGAGGACCCCGTTGGTGCCCGCGCCGGTGATGGTGTTCCCGCGAATGACCGGATCACGCCAGGCATGCGCCCGCACCCCGTACTTCAGGGCGCCCTCGCAGACGTTGTCGAGGATCCGGATCCCGTCGTACACGCGGTCGTCGACGTGGGTGTGCGATCCGGCGAGCGCCCCGAAAGGCCCGAGACCGGTTCCGGCGCTCGGGTCGTAGTCGAGGGAGGGGCCGGCGTAGCAGGCGCGGACGGTGACGTCGCGCGAATGCGTCCCGTCCCACTCTCCGAGGTCGCTGCTGGCGGGGCTCGCGGCGACGTCGATCTGGAAGGCCTCGGAGAAGACCCGGTGGGCCAGGCTGAGCAGGAAGCCCCGCGCGGTCACGTTGTCGATCAGGGCGCCGTCGCAGGCGTTGACCTCGACCGCGTGATACGACGCGACATTGCGGATCTCCAGGTCGCGGACGACGATCCGCCGCCCTTTCGCGAAGGTCATGGCGTTCCACGCCGCACCGGCGTGCGGGCCCTCGGGCGCGGCGAGTTCCCCACGGGCGTCCCAGATCCCGCCTTCGAGGGTGATGTCGCCGTGCCCGTCGTGGCCGGTGAAGGAGTCCTCGGGGGCGAAGTTGCGGATGAGGCTGTGGCCGCCGGACCCGCCGACGCGGGCACCGTGCGCGTCGAGGCGGGTCCCGGTGCGTAAGACCAGCGGCGCCGAGATGCGGATCTTCGCCCCCGCGATCGAGCTGGAACCCGGTCCGGCGTCGAGCATCAGCTGGACGGCTGCGGTGTCGTCGGCGACGCCGTCGAGGACGGCACCGTAGACGGGGTCGGAAATGTGGCGCATGGACGGCCCCCGATCTCGGTCGGCGCGATGCACAGGCCAGCGTAGTCCCACCTCAGGCCCGGCGGCGGACTTTCACGGTCACACCAGGCGAGTGCATTCGTCCTATGTGGAGGCCCCACGGTTCACGGCGCCGTGGCGAGCCCGGCGTAGAGGTAGACACCGGGCTGGGAAGGGTCGCCGACGAGCAGCACCTGGTCACCGGCCCGGGGGATCTGCAGCTTCGAGATGATGGTCTGCAGCCCGATGCGGCCGACGGCTCCGGGCGCGTCGAGGACCAGGTCGACGATCGGTTCGAAGTTGACCAGCTTGCCGGTGTCGCCGATCGAGACGACGGTCGCCGGAAACGTCGGCACACCGGCGGCCAGCAACTGCTGGACGTAGGCGCCGGAGTTGTGCGCGGCGATCGACTGCTGCACCTTGCTGAAGTCCGCCTCACCGAGGAAAGCGCGCGTCAGCCCGCCGTAGAAGCCCTTGCCACTGGCGACCTTGCCGACGATCTCGGCGTTGCGCTCCTCGCGGCTCTTGCGTCCGAAGAATCCCATGATGTGCTTCCCTTCGATCCATGTCGTCGATGACTGACGACATGGACGTTAGGGCGCCACGGGCGTCTACCGGTCCCAGGTTCAGTGCGGGTGGAGGTGCTGACCTGCCTGCGGGCTCCGGTGCCGGGCCGAACATCGAAGGGCTCCAGCTCAGGCAGGCGCAGCCCGGTTCCCCGAGAGTCCGCAACGGCTACGAAGCCCGCACGACCACCCACGAAAGCCGGGAGCGCACCTGAGCACGGCGACCGCGAGGGGCGGCGTGGGCGGGCACTCGTCACCGCGACCACGATGCCGGGTGTCCGCCCTCGCCGGGACCGCCTCAGATGATGATGCGCTGGGCCTTGCCAAGGCGCCATTCGCCGTCCGCCCACCAGCTGGTGGTCCACTTGATCTCGTGCCCGTCGGGCAGGTCCTTGTCGCAGCGCGTCCAGTCCCCATAGCCCTCGGCGTCCTGGCAGATGCCGCGCCGGGGATCCTCGGGATCGGAGTTGTCGATCCACACCAGCCGCACATCGATGCCGTCCCACTCGTCGTCGCGCAGCCAGAGCATGTCGCCGTACGGCTGGACACAGCCCTTGACGTAGGCGTTGTCGAGGCAGTTCCTGGGCGCATCGGTCAGGTCGTGCAGTTTGGCCCAGTTCTTCTCCAGCGGCCTCTCTTCGTTCCCCGCCGCGGTGTCCTCACCGGCGGAGCCCGGACCGCGCGGTGCGGCCGCGGACGCCGTGCCGGGAATGAGCAGGGCGCTCGCCGTAGCGAGAACGGCCGCCGCCACGGTGTACTTCGTGATGCCCGAACGCATGTTGCCCCCATGTGCCGTGTTGGTTTCCGGTCGGTGCGTCCGATGCCGAGTCGGTGAACGCCCCTACCCATGAAGGGGGCTGCGGGCACCTGAGGGCGCGTGTTCGGCCGGAATGTGGCCAGAACTGGCCGGATATCGCGCGTTCGGCGCACCTGGCGGGCCCCGGCGGTGGGCGCCGGGACCCGCCACACGTTCAGACCAGCGAGCGTGTGAGGTCGCGCGACCAGCGGGCGATGCGGATGACGTCGGCACGCAGGTCGCCCCAGGTGACATGGGCGTTGTACAGCGCGCGGAACTCGAATGGCACCATCGGGTGGCCGACGATGGAGTTGTCCACGCCGGTCTGGTTCATGCCGCCGAAGAGCACCTCCTGGCTGATCCCGTTCTGCCCGTTGAGGCCGGAGGTGATGTAGGTGACCAGCGACGTGGTCCCGGCGGTGGGGCTGGTGAGCTGGTAGTTGTCGGGGAAGTCGATGCCGTGCGCGTTCTCGACCTTCGCGGCCAAGGCGTTGAGCACGGGGTCGACGTTGCCGCTGAGCACCTGACGCGAACCCGCCGACAGCACGCCCCACATCTGCGCGAGGGTGGCCCTCGGCAGCGCGGCGATCTTGTTCTTGACCTGGCCGTCCCCGAAGGGGAGCTGGGCGAGCACCTGGTTGAGTTTCGCGTGATTGACCGGAACCGCCGTCTGGAGGTCGTTGCGCTGGTTGGCCAGCATGCGGTCGATCCACACCATCGCGTGCATGTAGAGCAGCGCGAGGTGACCGCGCAGTTCGGTGCGCACGGTGGCGGCCTGGGCCCCGGTGGCGCCGATGGCGACGTTCAGGGTGTTGTTCACGATCGTGTCGGCGACGGCGATGCCGTTCGTCAGGTGTGTTCGCGAGCGGACGTTGGCGCTGTCGGGGCGGGTGGCCGGCGCGATGCCGTTGAGCATCGCGCGCCACTGCGCGGGGGCGAATCCGACGGTGTAGTGGATGTGCAGCAACCCCTGGTCGACACCGGCGGCCGGACAGTTGCGCACGTTGAGGTTGCCGGTGTTGCCGTAGACGGGATCGATGTAGAACTGGATCGCCTGATTGCCCGGCTGCGGGTCGGTCAGCAGGTTGACCAGCTGGTTCTGGGCGGCGTACAGCTCGTCGTTCATCAGCATCAGCGCGGCGACCCGTTCGCCGACCAGGTCGGCGGCGTTCTGGTCGGTACCGGCGAGCTGGTCGACGTGGCGGACGACGTACTCCATGTTGGAGTACTGGCCGTTGCCGGCGTTGACCTTGTCGCTGACCAGCCGAAACCAGGGATGGCTCACGAGCTTGGTGTCGCCGGTCAGGACGGTGTTGTTGTTGTCGGTGATCTTTCGCAGGATTTCGGCTTCGAAACCTAAGGCCATGGTCCCCTCCGCGTTTCTTTCCTTCGACGCTAGATGTCACTTACCGCGATCATCCAGGTACGAAGGGCAGTTTCGCGTGCCTGTGGGCGCAGGCTCGAAGCAACGCGAGGGCAACCGTCCCTTGTGGACTTACAGCATCTGTCGCGTCCGGCGAAGCAGTGCCCAGGCCACCGTCCAGTACCCGGCGGCCGCGGCGACGGCGAGGCCGGCGAGCCACGGCCAGGCGGCGGAGAAGCCGACGATGGTCGCGTCGCGCAGGCCGCGCAGGCCGTAGGTGACCGGGTTGACCGTCGAGATCCAGCGCAGGACCGTCGGCATGCTCTCCTCGGAGTAGAACGACGGGCTGCTGAACAGCAGGACCGGCACCGAGAGGTTGACGACGATGTTGAAACTCTGGAAGTCGCGGATGTAGGCGCCCAGCAGCATGTACAGCGCGTTGAACGCCGCCGACACCACCAGCGTCGCCAGCAGCAGCGCCAGCCAGTTCTCCGCCGTCAGCGGGAAACGGAACAGCAGCGTCCCGACCCCCAGCGCCAGGAACGCCTGCACCAGCACCAGCGCGACGCTGGCGATGAGTTTCCCGGCGATGTAGCTGAAGCGCCGCAACGGATAGGACCACAGCGCCAGCGCCATCTTGCTGGCGTCCTCCTGGAACAGCGCCGTCCCGGAGTTCGCCGAGGCGCTGAGCACCGCCGTCATCAGCACCGTCGGCAGCGCGAACACCAGATAGGACACCTCGGTGCCGGCGTACCCGACCACCGAGATCATGTTGCTCAGCGAGGTGCTCAGCAGCAGCAGGTAGATGAAACCGTGCACGGTCGACAGCACGAGGTTGACCCGGTTGCGGGTCAGCAGCATGAACTCGCGGTACAGCACCGCCTTGAGGTCGGCGAGGCGACCGTGCCGGGCCCGCGACTGCGGTGCTCCGGACAGCGAGAGGGTGGTCATCGCGACTCCTTGACGGTCAGCGCCACGAAGGCGTCCTCCAGCGAGGCGGCGAACACCGACACCCCCGCCAGTTCGATGTGCTCATCGTGGGCGAAGCGCACCAGCTCGGGCATGCGCTCCCGGGCGTCCTTGCCGGTGATCTCGACACCCAGCTCGTCGGCCTCGCCGTTCAGGCCGCGCTCGGTGGCCCAGGCCAGCAGCGACGCGGCGTGTGCGGGGTCGGTGAGTTCGGCGCGCACACCACTCGATCCGAACTCCGCGGCGATGGCGGCCGGATCGGCGTCGCGCAGCAGCCTGCCCTTGTGCAGCAGGAGGATCCGCTCGCAGTTGCGTTCGATCTCCTCGATGTAGTGGCTGGTCCACAAGACGCTGACGGCGTACTCCGCGCGCAGTTTGGCCACCGTCTCCCACACCTGGCGGCGGCCGCTGACGTCGAGGCCGGTGGTGGGTTCGTCGAGGACCAGGACCTTCGGCAGCGTGATGAGCGCCCGGACGAGCTGGAGGCGCTGCCGCTGCCCGCCGGAGAGCTGGAAGGCGGGCTTCCTGACCGCCGGGGTGAGTTCGAACAGGTCCAGGAGCTCGGCGACCCAGTCCTTGACCTCGCGCCAGCGCCGGTCGGCGAAGCGGGCGCCGATCTTGAGGTTGTCGACGACGTTGAGCATCAGGTCGAAGGGCGCCGACTGGTGCATCACGCCGAGGGCGGACTTGGCGGTCACGGGGTCTGTCACCGGGTCGGCGCCGAAGACCCGCAGGGAACCGGAGCTGGCCGTGGTGACCCCGCAGATCAGCTTGATGAGGCTGGTCTTCCCGGCACCGTTGGGACCGAGCAGTCCGATGACCTCGCCTTCGGCGACGCGGAAGGACACGTCGTCGACGGCCGGGACGTCGGAGCCCGGGTAGGTCTTCGACAGGTGCTCGGTCTCGATCACGACGGTCATCGCGGCCGCCTTCCCGCGGGTCCGGCGGGGACCGGCGACAGTTGGGGGACAAGGGTTTCGGTGACCCACGCGGTCGTCGGCCACTCGCCGAGGGGCGCGGTACGCACGAAGACGTGGGCGAGGTCCTCGGGCAGCAGGACGGTCCCGTCGGCCAGTGGTGGGGCGGCGGTGGTGAAACCGACGCCGGTGACGACGTCGACGGTTCCGTACGCGGTGAGGTCGAGGGCGGTGAGCAGTTCGATGCCGTCTCGGGCCGACTGGCAGACCCCTATCCGCAGGTCCGATCCGGTGGTCTCGGCGCGGAGCCGTTCGACGACGCCGGGATCGGCGCCGATGCCGGCGCGGGGAAGCCGTGTCACGGTCAGGCCGTCGGTGTCGGTCGTCGACCAGGTCGCGCCGTGCTCGAACACCCACAGGCGTACCGCCGCCGGTCCGGCGCCCGTGGGCGCCGGAACCAGCTTCATCGGCGAAGGCGCGGTGAAAGGCGCGAGCCCTTCGACGACGCCGAGGAAGTCCCCGCGGTGCGCGGCCGGGTCGACCCTGCGGCGGGCGTCCCCGGCCGTGAACAGCCGGTCTGCGTCGCGGTGGACGACCCGGTGCACCACGATGTCCTCGCCGGCCAGGTAGGCCGCGACGTCGCCGACCACCACGTTCTCGAAGCGGCGGGCGGTCAGCGTGACCCGGGCGGGCGCGACGATCGTCGGGGCCATGCTGGTGCCGGCCACGTCGATCACGGCCCGGCCGAGGCGCGCCAGCGCCCGCCGGACGAGCGCGGCGGCGGCCGCCGTCACGGCGCCGCGGCGGTGGCCGGAGACACCACGCCTCGGGTGGCCAGGTCGGCGAGGAAGGCGTGCACGTCCTCGGCGATCAGCTTCCGCTCGGCCTCGTCGTCCTCGCCGTACAGGCTCGACAGGCGCGCGGCGATCTCCTCGGTGCCGAGGCCTTCGACGACCAGTTCCCAGATGGCCGTGCCCGAGGCGTTGAGGGTCTGGAAGGTCCCTTCGAGTGCGTCGTACAGCCGGATCTCCCCGCTGTCGGCGCTCCAGACGATCTGCTCGGCGATGATCCACGGGTTCGACATCAGCGGGCCTCCACGATGTTCAGCAGCCGCCGGGACGGGGTCTGCGGCGAGGCGGGCGGCGTGGCGGCGAGTTCGGTGCGCCAGTCCTCGTAGACCGGGTGCACCTCGCCGTTGCGGGCCAGGCGCGGCTGGAAGGCCTCGCTGTCGCCGACGAGGGTGTCGCCGGAGGCGCCGAGACTGTGCCAGATCGAGCTGATCTTCTGGTGGCGCAGGATGCGGCACAGCTGCCGGGAGTTCTTGCGCAGGTCGCCCGACTGGGCCAGGTGGTAGGCGCGGCAGCCGCCGCCACAGGCGCCCTTGATGTAGCAGCGCTCGCAGTCGGTGTGCACCGTGCCGCCGAAGATGGTGCTGTTCTGGAATTCGGCGAACAGTTCACCGTTGAAGATCTCCCGCAGCGAGGAGGCCTTGACATTTCCGGCGAGGTCTTTGGGGCTGGTGACCAGCTTGCACGGGTATACCGCGCCGAGGGAATTGACGTAGATCTCGTTGCTGCCCATTCCGCAGTTGGCGCGGACATTGCACGGCTTTTCCGGGGTGACGTGGTCGGGCAGCATGTTCTTGGCCTTGGGGTGGGTCCAGGCGAAATCGTGGATCTTCATGTACTCGCCCCAGCCGAATGACAGGTCGTCGCCTTGGCCGCGGCCGAGATCGCTGTGCTGCATCATCCGTACGCGCTGGAGTTTGAACTGGCCGGCGAAGTCGGCGAAGTCTTCGAGGTACTGCACGTTGTCATTGGTGACGACGTGGTTGATCATCGGGACGACTCCGGCGTCGTTGAGCAGCCGCAGGCCGGTGCTGGTCTTGGCGAAGGTTCCTCTGCCGCGGGTCTTCTCGTGCTGTTCGGCGGTCGCTCCGTCCATGCTGACGGTCACCATGTCGAACAGTTCTGACATCGTCTCAGCGGTCTTCGCGTTACGTATGAGCGTGCCGTTGGTGATGATGTTGGTGCGCATTCCCAGTGAGCGGGCGTGGCGTACGACGTCGAAGAGGTCACGTCGCATCATCGGCTCGCCGCCGGTGAAGACCATGGTCCCGGCGCCCAGTTCGGCGGCCTGTTCGACCAGCCGCAGGGACTCCTCGTGGCTCAGTTCGCCGGGCAGTGCCTTCTCGGAGGAGGCGTAGCAGTAGGGGCAGCGCAGGTTGCAGCCGTCGGTGATGGCGTAGTAGACGATCCGCAGTTCGACGACGTGCTCGCTGCGTTGCGGTTCGTGCCCGGGCAGGTAGGCCAGGAAGTTGACGACCAGCTGCGCGAGGTCCTTCTCCAGGGCCAGCCCGAAGTCGTCGGGGTGGAAGAAGGCGAGATCGCGGCGGGCCAGCGCGCACAGGATCTCGTCTTGGCGGGGCGTGAGCCGGCCCCAGGCCGCCAGGGTCGGGTTGAGGGCGAACCGGTCGCCGTTCGCCGCGCGGAAGACCACGATGTCGTCGGGCACGACCAGCGCGTCCAACTGACCGGAAATGAGCATGGGCAATTCACCCTCTCCACAAGAAGCCGTAAATCCTTTTTGCGAGCAGGCGTATCGGGTGATACGCCTGCCGAGACTCGTCGAGTCTGAATGGTTCGGGCCGGCTTTAGCCCGCGCCGCTTCCGGAGAGCGCGCCGCAGGCGCAGGCGCACTTGTCGATGATCAAGGCGCCGGTGACCGACTCCTTGCGCAGTTCCGGCTTGGCCCACTTGCGAGACACCGTCTCGTTCATAGTTCCAGCCCTTCCTACTAGTACGGAGGTTTCACCTCCGGTTGATGGGCTAGAAGTTACCGATCGTGATGTTGCGTAAACAAGGGAAAAGAATCGAACATTATCGTTCCGTGATCTGATCATGACCGTTTGAAAAGGTTCGATCATTGCCCTTAAGGGAGTATTCGCAGGACGATCGCACGTCGGCGCGCAGTCGCCTGCTGCCCTTTCGGACACTCCGGCCCCGCAAAAAGAATGTGCCAACTTCACCGCGAAGAACACGCTTTATCGGACAATCGCTGCGTAACCTCGACTTAACCGCTGTGTCGAGATCCTTTACGCCTTATCCGTGGAAGCCGCGCAATCGCCGCCGCGAATTCTCGGATGCGCAAGACCCGTTCCACCGCCGAAACGTGCACGCCGAACCCTTGACGCGCCGACCGTCGGGCCGGTAGTCGCGGCGGGTGGGCGTGGCGGCTCCGCTTGCGGGGGAAGACCCGTCCCCCCAACGACGCGCGTCGAGGCGGCGCGCTCACTCCACCACCGGCAGGCTGATCGCATCCGGTTGCCGGGGGTGCTCCGACGCCCCAAGGCTCTCTCGCTCGTCTGCGGTGATGGCACCGAACCGGTGCAGTACGTCCAGTGAAACGCCCCAGCTGGCCAGTGCCTCGCCGACTCGCCCCATCGCGTACAGGGCCTCGGCCAGGCCCCAGGCATAGTCGGCGGCCACGAGGGCCTCCTCCTGCCCGGCTTCGCGGTTCATCACGATGGCGTGGCCGTAGTGCTCGGCGGCCTCCCGGTAGTTCCCGAGTTCCATGTGAATGCCCGCCACCGACGATGACGTGAGGGCTTGCCCGTGCGGACTGCCCAGGCGCTCGGCGATCGCCTGGGCACGCTGTTGGGCGTCGAGGGCGGCGGGAAGGTCCCCCACCTGCCGCAACAGATGACCCATCGCGTTCAGGGTGGCGCCTTCGGTCTGTTCGAGCCCGCACTCGCGGGCCAGTTCGACCGACCGCGCGTAGGCGTCCAGGGCTTCGGCGTGACGGTCGAGGAGGCTGTGGGCGCCATCGGTGAGACCGAGCAGAATCGCCTCGGTGTGCCGGTCGGCCATCAGGCGCGCCGCCTCCCGGGCGACGGCGAGATGAGGGAGGGCCTCGTCGGCACGTTCACTCGCCACCAGGACCTCGGCCAGATCTCGATGCGCGACGAGCATCAGCTCCCGATCTCCGACGGACTCGGCGATGGCCAGGGCCTGGTCGCCGATCTCACGCAGAGCCGGAAGTTCCTTGATGTAGTCGAGTGGAGTCGTCAGCAGGTGCGCCAGCGTCGTCGCGGTCTCGTCGCCGAGAAGCACCGCCTGCCGCATGACGGCGCGCAGGTTGTCCAACTCACCCTGAACCCAGCGCGTCGCGGCCGTGCGGTCGGACGGGGGAGTGCCCGCACGCTCGCTCGGCCCGACGCGGTACTCGCGTCGGACCGTCGCCCGCGGCTCGATCACGCCGATGGTGGCGCGCGCGGCGCCGACGTAGTACCCGAGGATCCGCGTGAAACCGCCCGCGGCTTCCGCGGGCGACAGGGGCTGCTCTTTGGCGAACAGACGCATCAGGTCGTGCAGGTGGAAGCGGTCCCCGGACTGCTCCAGGAGCTGCGCGTCGACGAGCCCGGCCAGCAGGCCCTCGGCCTCCCGCTCGCCGACGTCGGCCAGTGCCGCGGCGGCCGGAACGGACATGTCGGGAGTATCGACCGCACCGAGCAGGCCGAACAGGCGAAGGGCCGGGCCACCGCCCATGTCATCGGCCAGCTCAGCGAGGCTGACGGCGAAGCTGGCGCGTACGGCGCGGTCGTCGACGGCGAGCTCGCCGAGGCGGGCGTCCTCAGCGGCGAGCCGGGCCGCGAGTGCGGACAGTGGCATGGTCGGCCGGGCCCGCAGACGGGCGGCCGCGATGACCAGTGCGAGAGGGAGTCCACCGCAGTGGCCGGCGATGTCGGCGGCGGCCTCGGTTTCGGCGGCGACGCGCTCGATGCCAAGGAGTCTGGCCAGGACGCCGATGGCTTCGGCATCCGGTAGGGCCTCAAGGCGGTGGATCGTGGCCTCGTCGAGCGTCGACAGGACGCGGCGGGAGGTGATCACGACCGCGCAGGCGGGGCCACCGGGCAGGAGCGGCCGGACTTGGGCCGCGTCGCGTGCGTCGTCTAGAACGATGAGCAGGCGTTTCCCTGCGGTCGCCGAACGGAAGCGCCCGGCCAGTTCCTCCACGCCGAGGGCTGAAGCCGAAGCCGGGCCTTGCAGGGAGCGCAGGAACCGCCTGAGGGCTTCTTCGGGCTGGAGGGCTTTCACATCCGGTGTTGTTCCGTGCAGGTCGACGTAGAGCTGCCCGTCGGGAAACTCCCGCGCGAGGTGATGGGCGATGTGCAGCGCGATCGCCGACTTCCCGATCCCGCCGGGCCCGGCGATCGCGCAGACGGCCCCGGGTGCGGCGAAGACGTCCAGGACGGCGGCGACGTCGTCGGCGCGGCCGGTGAAGGTGCGCGGTGCGGCGGGCAGTTCGGCGGGTCCTGACGTCGCGGCGGCGGGTTCGGGGCCGGCCTCGTCGGTGAGGACTTCCTTCTCGGCCCTTCTCAGCCGTGGACCGGGTTCGAGACCGAGTTCGGCGACGAGGATCGCGCGGCCTTCGCGGTAGGCCTCCAGTGCGTCGGCGCGTCGGCCGCAGCGATGGAGGGCGAGCATGAGGTTGGCGCGGATGCCCTCGTCGAGCGGGTGGGCCGCCGACAACGCCGTCAGTTCGGGCAGGAGCGCCTCGTGCCGGCCCAAGGTGAGATCGGCCGTGACGCGGTGGGCGAGTACGTCCAGCCGGAGTCGCTCCAGCCGGGCCGCCTCACCCTCGGGGATGGCGTGTTCGGGTACGTCGGCGTATGCCTCGCCGCGCCACAGACCCAGCGCCTCGGCGAACAGGGCGCCCGCGTGGGCGGTGTCTCCGGCACGTTGGGCGGCCAGGCCCGCCTCGCGCAGGGTGGTGAAGCACGAAGCGTCCACTTCAGTGGCTTCGGCGGCCAAGACGTAGCCCGTCTGCCGCCAGACGAGCCGGTCAGGCCGGTCGAGGAGTTTGCGGAGCTGCCTGATGTGCCAGGTGAGCGCCCGGCGCGGGGAGGTCGGCAGGCGTCCGCCCCATAAGCCCTCGTAGAGGGTGGCGGGTGAGGCGGGCCGGCCGGCGCGGGAGATCAGCGCGGCCAGCAGCGCACGCTGCTTTGGACCGTCGATGTGCGCGGTGACCCCTTCGGTCTGAAGCCGCAGTGGACCGAGAACCTCGAAACGCATGTGACCCCCCAGGACATGTCTTCGCCCGACAGTCCACTATGCCCGGTGCGCGCACGCTCGCCTCACCGCGACCTCACCGTCGCCTCACCGGTCGCTCGTAGCGTCGCCATACGAACGAGCCGGCCGTCGCACCCGGAGGGGAGGCCGCGAAGACGCCGGATGGCTCGGTGTACGAGGCTTCCGCGCTGAAGAGACGTCGCGGATGAACCGTTGACTGAGTCGGGACAGGCCGTCCCGACTGGAGGAGGACCAGTGTTACGACGTATGAAGCGGACGCTGTCGATCACGTTGCTGGCGGTACTGGCGATGGGTGCTGTGTCGTCGCCGGTGTACGCGTCGGCGGATGGACTGACGGTCGCGAGCCAAGGGGCGGGCGTGGGTACGCCGGGAGGTGCGGACTCGGCGCTCGCGGCCTGTACCAACCGGATCACCAGGTTCGGATACTCCGGCTGCATGAGCGATGGCACCCAGCCCGCGGACTGTCCGTGGGACGAGTCGTTCGTCATCGCACCCGACCGCACGATCTGGCACGCCTGGCCGCGAAGCGGTGGCTGGAAGGAGATGCCGAACTACGGCAAGGCCGACTTCGCCACGAACTGCTACTACAACGGCAACAACAAGCACCAGATCGACGTCTGGGTTCAATACACGGGCGCCTACTACTACTCGTATCACAGCGGTGGTGCCTGGCACGGCTGGTACAGGAACTGACGTCGCACTCCGGCGGGGCGCGGCCTCCAAGGGCCGCGCCCCGCCGCGCAGCGCGGAAGCGGTAAGTACCGGGGCACGTCTTTCCCGACGACGCCGTCGAACTGGGCGCGGCGGGCGGTGTCGGCAGCGCGCGGGGCTTGTCGCGCATGTACTCCTGGCTGCTCGACGCGTTCGAGCCGGGCACCGTCGCCGACATCCCGCGCCCGGAGACGAGCGGAAGCGACCTCGTACCGTCCAGCCCGGCGATGTCGGTGGAGCAGCGTTTCGGACGAGGCTTCATGGTGCCCTCGGCGGAGGAGACGCCGGCGAGGTCGGCGACCTTCGGCCACGAGGGCGCCGGAGGCACGACCGCCTTCGCCGATCCGGGCGGCGGTCTCGCGTTCGCGTATGCGACCACCCGGATCGCGCTCGGCCCGCCGGATACCGATCCACGCGCCGAGGCACTGATCACATCGGTGTACCAGGCCTTGAGGACGGGTTGAACGAGCCGAGGAAACCGTGATCGGTGCCGCACCGGCCGAGCCTCGGTAGCGGCCTCTGCGGGCCTTTTCTCGCCGTAGGCGCGGGAGGCACCGCCTGGCCGGGTGTGACCCCGGCCACGCCGGTGGATCATCCGGTCGTGGGAGGCGCCTGGACCGTCCGGCCGGACTGTGCCCGGCGCGCGGCCCGTTCCCTCAGTGGATAAGACCTGCTCGTCCGGTATTGAACCGAATGTCGCGGGTGTTCTGGCTAGGTTTCCTGACGTTATGCCTCGATACCTCATGCACCTGGCGAGGAAGGCCGTCGACGGCACCGGCGAGTACGTCGGCCGTGTCACGCCCGTCCTCCGTAAGCGTCTGTCCGGTCTCAGCGCCCTCGTGGCGCGTTCGGCACGTGTGGCGGCTCCGGTCGTCGTCGGTGTCCGACGCCGCTTCCCGCGGTTGTCGGGCGCGCTGGAAACCTCTGTGCCGCGGGTCGGTCTCGCCGCGGCGATGCTCACGGCGATCCTCCTGGTCGTCTTCATGGCGAACTTCGCCGGCGCCATCACCGGCGGCACCCCCTCGGACGCCTCGGCCGCCGTCGGTGCGCGCGGGACGCAGGAGGACCAGTCCTCCCGCGACCAGGAGCGCGGCACCGAGCCCGCCGAGAAGCCCCGCCCCACCAAACCGGTGAAGGCCAAGAGCGGCTGGGCCGCGCCTTCGACGGCCGAGCTCAGCGACCACTACGGTCCCCGCGGGTGGCGCGACGGGGAAATGCACTGGGGCATGGACTTCGCCGCCGACAAGGGCGACAAGATCTACGCCGCCTTCAACGGCACCGTCGTCATGGCCCAGCGCTACGGCGGTTACGGCAACTGTGTCGTCATCAAGCACGCCGGTGGTGTTCAGACCCTCTACGGCCACTTCTCGAAGCTCGACGTGAGCGCCGGCGACGAGGTCAAGACCGGCGATCTCCTCGGCCGTGCCGGCTCCACCGGCGACAGCACGGGCCCGCACCTGCACTTCGAGGTGACGGTGAACGGCTCGTACCTGGACCCGGAGAAGTTCCTGGAGAAGAAGGGCGTCGACTTCTAGGTCGCGCCCCCGCGATCGCCCGCGAATGCGGGCGATCGCGCGAAGCGGTCAGTCGGCCAGCGCGGTCGTGAGGTCGACGCCGGTGAACAGCCGGGGCGCGCCGTCGAGGACGACGGTCGCCCGATTGCCGGGGGCCTGGATGGTGGTGGGCCGGCCGATGCAGTCGAGTTGCCGGAGCGTCGCCCCCGTCGTGGGCACGGTCATCGGTGTCTTGGTGGGCCAGTGGTCGACCCAGACCTCGGGGGCCGGGAAGTGCCAGCCGGCCGGGTCGTGGCCGGTGTTGAGGGTGTAGCCGTCGGCGCGGTTCCACAAGACGGCGGCCTGACCGTCGGGGGTGTCGAACAGCAGTCCTTTCGTCTGGGGGTCGGGGAACGCCAGCCAGCCCAGGGGAGTGGCCTCGTCGAAGGCCCGGGCGGCGGTGGCGTAGGCCAGCAGCGAGGGCTTGGGGCTGATGTCGCGGTTCATGAGCCCGAAGTGGTATTCGACGTTGCCGGGGTCGGCGACCTGCGGCATCCCGAGCACGCTGTCGTGGAACTGGTACCACAGCACGCCTGTGATCCCTTCGGCCTTGGCGATCGCCAAGGTGAGGAAGACGTTCTCGGCGGCCTGCCGGTAGGTGTCGTTCCACCAGGCGTTGGGCCGGGTGCAGGCGTAGGCCTCGGTGAGCCAGATGTCCTTGCGGCCGTGCTGGGCCATGAGGGCCTGGAGTTTGCGGAGCCCGCCGAGGAAGTTCCAGTAGGCGCCGTGCGCGCCGGCGTCCCAGTCGCCGGGGGCGGGGATGTGGTCGGGGGTGACGTTGCCGCGTCCGGGGTGGTAGGCGAAGCCGTCGATGAGGTCCCAGCCGCCGCCGGCGATGAAGTTCTCGACCCAGGGCTCGTCCATGCCGGCCAGGCCGTTGTTGAGCAGTTTCAGGCCGGATCCGGTGGCGGTGAGGCGATCGCGGACCGGTCGCAGTGCCTTGTCGATGTAGGCCTGTGCGGCCACGCCGGTGTTGAAGGGCCGGTTGAGTTCGTTGCCGACCTCGAAGTAGTCGGCTCCGGCGGCGATGGCCTTGTCGGTGTTGGCCGCGGCCCATCGCGCGGCGACCTCGTCGGTGACGTCGAGGGTGGGCTGGAGTTCGATGTTGTGGCGCATCCCGCGGGCGTCGAAGGCCGACGGGGGCAGTCCTGGCCCGCCGTCGTAGGCGATGCGGACCCGGTTGACGCCGACCTTCTGCCACAGGTCGAGCAGCGCGGTGGCCGAGGGGACCTGGAGCCAGGGGTAGTTGGCCATCCCGAACATGCTCGACGCGCCGGCCCGGTAGGTGTGGGGCCCGAGGACGGCCAGGTTGGTGCGGGCGAAGGCCTCGTCGGTGCCCGAGCGGGCGGTGACCTCGGCCAGGGCGATGCCGTTGGCGGGTGCGGCCACGGTGAAGGTGTGCTCCCAGGTGGAGGTCGCCGCGACGGTGGCGGTGACCGTGGCCTCGGCCAGTTCGTGGCCGTCGAAGTCCTTGACCCACCAGGACAGTGCGACGTCACGTGCGCTCGGCGAGCCGTTGGCGACCTGGACGTTGACCGTCATCGCCGCGCCGGGTGTCTCCCAGATGTTGAAGGGCCGGTCGGTCCAGATCTCGACGCCGAGTTCCCGGCTGGTCCCGATCGACGCGGTCGCCGAGGGGCGTCGGGTGGTGAAGAAGAAGTCGGCCTCGCTGAGGTGGCTCCCGTCTGCCTGGGTGGTGCCGGGTGCGTGGATCCAGGTGGCGTTGGTCCAGGCCTGGCGTGAGCGTTCCAGCAGGAACATGCCGTGCCGGGTGCCCCAGGTGGAGGCGTGGGCGACGCCGAGGGTGGTCTCGTAGGGCACGCCTCCGTCGTCGTCGCGGACCCATTCGGTGATCGCGACGTAGGCGTCGGCCTCGGTGGGGTTCTGGATCGCGCGGCTGAACAGGAACCCGTCGGGGACGAGCGTGGCCGGGCCGGTGACGTGCCAGGACAGGTGGACGTGGTCGGTGGAGACGGTGACCAGGGCGTGGACGGCGACGGCGCCGGCCGCCGCGGGCATGGTGTAGTCCACGCGGATCGCGGGTGTGCCGTCGGCGAGGGTGACCAGGCTCGGGGTCCCGCCGGTGGACAGGTGGATGCCGGTGGCGGAGTCCTTGATCTGGAACTTCGATCCGGCCGAGCGGACGGTTGCCTGGCCGTCGCGGATGGCGATGCGGCCTCCGATGCTCGCCAGGGCGCTCACCCCGTTCGCCGAGAGCGTGACGTCGCCGTCGGCGGCCCAGGCGCCGACCGGGGCGGCCTCGGCGGCGAGTACGACACCTGCGGCGAGGGCGGCTCCGAGGAGGCCGCGCCGGGTCATTGTGGGCGTGCTGCGGTCGGACTTCATCGTCGTCTCCGTTTCCTGCGGGCGGTCCGGACAGGCGCCCGGGGGATGGGCGGGCCGGGGTCCGCTTCGTCGCCGCTCATCTGATAATTCGCATTATCAACGGCGTGCGGAACATCGTGCAGGGCGCGAGATCTTCGCGTCAAGGGGCTTGCGGAAGCTGATCATACGGATTATCGTCTCGGGACACCGCCGATAATGCGCATTATCGAAACCGAGGGGACACCAGACATGACAGCCAGACCGGGCAAGGTGACGCAACGCGAGATCGCGCGCATCGCCGGGGTGAGCCAGACGGTGGTCTCGATGGTGCTCAACGACCGCGACGACACCAACGTCCGCATCCCCGCCGCCACCCGCGAGCGGGTCCGCCGGGCCATCGAGCAGTCCACCTACGTCGCCGACCCCGCCGCCCGCCGCCTCGCGGGCCTGGACAACAAGATCCTCGGCGTCTTCACCTACGAGTCGGCGCTGACGCCCGAGAGCATGGACTTCTACGGCCCCCTCCTCAACGGCATCGAACGCGCCGCCGAACGGCTCGGCTGCGACCTGCTCTTCTTCACCGGCTCACCGGTCGAGGAAGGCCGCCGCCGCCTCTTCCACCGCGACACCCGGCTGCGCCTGGCCGACGGCTGCGTCCTGCTCGGCCAGCAGATGGACGGCGAGGACCTCGAACGCCTCGTCGCCGAATCCTTCCCCTTCGTCGCCGTCGGCCGCCGCGACGAGACCGACGCCGACGTCCCCTACGTCGGCATCGACTACGGCGCCCTGACCGCCACACTCATCACACGCGCCGCCGAACTCGGCCACCGGCGCGCCGTCTACGTCCACCGCGACCGCGACAGCCCCACCGCCCGCGACCGCCTCGCCGCCATCACCACCAGCACCGGACAGGTCGCCTTCACCCTCACCGCCGTCGGCGACGACCTCACCGGACTGCCCGGGATCATCACCGCCCAAGGGGCCACCGCCGTGTTCGCCGAAGACGCCTTCCTCGTCGAAGACATCGCCCTCGTCCTGAGCGAAGCCGGAATCACCGCCCCCGCACAGGTGTCCCTGGCGGCGCTGGGTGAAGTACGCGGCCACCGCATCGCCGAACGCCCCCTCACCGGCTTCCAGGTCCCGCGCCAGCAGATAGCCGCCGAAGCCCTCGCCCTGCTCCAGCAGCTCATCTCCACCCCCGCCGACGAACAGGCCGCCATCACCAGACAGCGCCTCCTCCAAGGCGACGTCGAGTACGGCGGCACCCTCGTCGCCCGCGGCGGTGCCCGGTGACACACATCGAGACCGACATCGCCGTCATCGGCGGCGGACTCGGCGGCGTCGCCGCCGCCCTGGCAGCCCTCAAACGCGGACACCGCGTCGTCCTCAGCGAGGAACACCCGTGGCTCGGCGGGCAACTCACCTCCCAGGCCGTCCCACCCGACGAGCACATCTGGGTCGAGCAGTTCGGCGTCACCACCACCTACCGCTCCCTGCGCGAAGGCATCCGCCAGTACTACCGCGACGCCTACCCGCTCACCGACACCGCCCGCCGCGACCTCCAGCTCAACCCCGGCCGCGGCCGCGTCAGCCGCCTCTGCCACGAACCGCGCGTCGCCCTGGCCGTCATCACCCGCATGCTCGCACCCCACCTGTCCAGCGGCCGGCTCACCGTCCTCCAGCCGCACGTGCCCATCGCCGCCGACACCACCGACGACACCGTCCACTCGGTCACCCTGCGCCACACCACCACCGGCGCCGAGACGACCGTGTCGGCCACCTTCGTCCTCGACGCCACCGAGACCGGCGAGCTCCTGCCCCTCACCGGCACCGCCTACGTCACCGGCGCCGAAGGCCGCGACGAGACCGGCGAACCCAGCGCCCCCGAACACGGCGACCCCACCAACGTCCAGTCGATCGCCTGGTGCTTCGTCTTCGACCACGTCGAAGGCGGCGACCACACCATCGAACGCCCCGACGACTACGCCCACTGGCGCGCGCTCGCCCCCGCCTTCTGGGGCGACGCGATGCTCTCCTTCACCGCCCCCAACCCCCGCACCCTGCGTCCGGAGACCCGCACCTTCAACGTCAACCCGCCCTACGCCACCGTCGTCGGCGACGAAGACCCCCGAGCCGACGCCGGCGACGACGACCTGTGGATCTTCCGCCGCATCGCCGCCCGCGAGACCTTCCTGCCCGGCAGCCTCGACAGCGACATCGTGCTGGCCAACTGGCCCCAGCTGGACTACCTCGGCGGGTCCATCATCGACACCCCCGACCGTCAAGCGCACCTGCGCGCCGCCAAGGCCCAGTCCCGGTCCTTCGCCTACTGGCTCCAGACCGAGGCGCCACGCCCCGACGGCGGCACCGGCTGGCCCGGCCTGCGCCTGCGCGGCGACATCGTCGGCACCGACGACGGCTTCGCCCAAGCCCCCTACATCCGCGAATCCCGGCGCATCCGCGCCATGCGCACCATCGTCGAGCAGGACATCTCCGTCGCCCTGCGCGGACACCGCGGACCCGCCCGCTTCGCCGACTCCGTCGGCGTCGGCATGTACCGCATCGACCTGCACCCCTCCACCGGCGGCGACAACTACATCGACGTCGAATGCGCGCCCTTCGAGATCCCGCTCGGCGCGCTGATACCGGTCGCGACCAGGAACCTCCTGCCCGCCGCCAAGAACATCGGCACCACCCACATCACCAACGGCGCCTACCGCCTCCACCCCGTCGAATGGAACATCGGCGAATCCGCCGGCGAACTCGCCGCCTTCTGCCTCGAACGCGAACTCCTCCCCGCCGACGTCCTGGCCAAACCCGAACTGGCCGGACGCTTCCAGGCGACCCTCACCGAGGCCGGCGTCGACATCCACTGGCCCGAGATCCTCGGCTACTAAAAGGAAGCACAACATGCGCACAGCAAGGAAGCTGGTCAGCGCCCTGGCGCTGGGCACGGTGGCGCTCGCCGCCGGTTGCGGCGGCCAGTCGGACCCCGACGACGTCGCCCTCCGCATGAGCGTGTGGACCTCCAACGAGGACCAGCTCGCGCTCTTCAACACCATCGCCGACGCCTACAAGGCCACCCACCCCGAGATCACCTCGATCACCTTCGAAAGCCTCCCCTTCGCCGAGTACAACACGACCCTCACCACCCAGATCGCCGGCGGCAACGCCCCCGACCTGGCCTGGATGGGCGACCTGTCGGCCGACCTCATCGACGCCGGCGCCCTCGTACCCCTCACCGAACCCCTCAAGGCCACCGCCGACTGGGGCTACGACGACCTCCTGCCCAGCGCCACCGCCGAATTCAGCCACGACGGGAACCTCTACGCCTACCCCTTCTCCAACTCGCCGTTCGCGCTCTACGTCAACACCGACCTCCTCGACGACGCCGGCCAGAAACTCCCGGCACAGCCCACCTGGGACGACATTTCCAGCATCGGCGCGGCCGTGCACGCCAAGACCGGGAAAGGCGGCTTCGTCATCAACGACTTCGCCTACTCCTCGTGGAACACCCTCGCCACCGTCTGGACCGGCTTCGGCGCCTCCGCCTGGAACGCCGACGGCACCCAATGCGGCTTCACCAGCCCCGAGATGACCGCCGCCTTCGAGTTCATCCACCGGGCCGCCTTCGTCGACGAATCCATGCCCGGACCCGGCATCACCGCCGACTTCTTCGCCGGCGACGCCGCCTTCGCCGTCGCCCAGGTGTCGCGCGCCGGACTCCTCGACGGATCCTTCGCCTACGACGTCCAGCCGCTCCCGCAAGGCCCCGCCGGCACCTACTCCGTCATCGGCCAGGCCGGCATGGGCGTCTTGAAATCCAGCGACCACACCGAAGCCGCCACCGGCTTCCTGGCGTTCCTCACCAACCCCGAGAACGCCGCGAAACTCGCCCAGTACTTCCCGCCGCCCCGCACGTCGCTGCTGTCGGGCGATGCGCTCGCCGCCAACAACACCAAGTTCAGCCCCGAACAGCTCCAGGCCGTCGTCGTCGACCAGATCGCCGACGCCGTCACCCTCCCCAACCACACCTCTCCCGCCGAGATCGCCCAGAAGGCCAAGACCGAACTCGACGCGATGTGGAACCCCGACGCCGACGTGCCCGCCGTCCTCACCTCGGTCTGCGCCGCCATCGACCCGCTGCTCGCGGAGTGAACACGTGACCCACACCCGACCCAGCGTCCGGGAGGCGCCCACCGGCGCCTCCCGGGGCCGGGCCGCGCCCCGGCGGTCTCGGACCTCCCGCCGCACCGACGCGCTCGCCGGCTACCTCTTCGTCGCACCACAGGTCCTCGGCGTGCTCGTGTTCGTGATCGTGCCCGTCGGCCTCGCCATGTGGTACAGCCTCAACGAATGGAACGTCTTCACCGGCGACCTCGACTTCGTCGGCGGCGACAACTACACCGCGGCCCTCAACGACCCGCAACTGCCCGGCGTCCTTGGCGCCACCGCGCTCTTCTCCGGCGGCGTCGTCGTATTCAACATCGCCCTCGGCCTGGCCCTGGCCGTCATGCTCAACCGCCGCTTCCGGGGCGTGGCGCTGTTCCGGACACTGTTCTTCTCACCCGTCGTGGTGTCGGTGGTCGCCTGGACCCTCGTATGGGGCTTCCTGCTGCAGGACAACGGCGGCGTCAACGGCGTCCTCGCCATGGTCGGCATCGACGGCCCCAACTGGCTCCAGAACGGGCCAACCGCCATGGCCTCGGTGACCTTCACCCAGGTCGTGCGCAGCGTCGGGATCAACATGGTGCTCTTCCTCGCCGCCCTGCAAGGCGTCCCGAAAGAGCTCTACGAGGCCGCGCGGGTCGACGGCGCGAGCAGCCGCCGCATCTTCACCGGGATCACCCTGCCGCTGATCTCACCGACACTGCTGCTGACCGCGATCATCACCATCGTCGGCGCGCTCCAGTCCTTCGCCCAGATCGCCGTCCTCACCGGCGGCGGGCCGGGGCTGTCGACGACCGTCCTGGTGTTCTACGTCTTCCAGCAGACCTTCGGCTTCAACGACATCGGCTACGGCTCGACCCTGGCGCTGATGCTGCTCACCTTCGTGATGCTGCTGACGGTCGTGCAATGGCAGCTGCGCAGGAAATGGGTGACCTATGAGGACTGAACACCGCACAAGACGAGTCCTCCGCCGGATCGCGCTCTACGTGTCGCTGACCGTCATGGCACTGCCGTTCGTCGTACCGACACTGTGGATGGTCGCCTCCTCCTTCAAGCCGCTCAACGAGATCTTCGCGTCACCACCGTCGCTGTTCAGCGCCTCGCCGACGACCGCCGCCTACGCCGAGGCCTTCGACTTCCAGCCTTTCGCACGGCAGTACTTCAACAGCGTCTACATCGCACTGGTCGTGACCGCGACCGTCCTGCTCGTCTCCGCGCTCGCCGGGTACGCCTTCGCGCGGATCCGCTTCCCCGGACGGAACCCGCTGTTCATCACCGTGCTCGTCGGCCTGCTCGTGCCCAGCGAGGTCACGATCGTGCCGCTGTTCCAGATGTTCAAGCTGGCCGGGATGGTCGACACGCACTGGCCGCTGATCCTCGTGACCGCCTTCGCCGCGCCCTGCGTTCTGGCGACCTTCGTGATGAGGCAGTTCTTCATCGCCCTGCCCGTCGAACTCGAAGAGGCCGCGCGACTCGACGGCCTCGGCCGCTTCGGGACCTGGTGGCGGATCGCGGTGCCGCTGGCCAAACCCGCGCTGTCGGCGGTGGCGATCTTGACGTTCCTGGCCTCGTGGAATCTCTACCTCGAACCCACGGTGTACCTCACCTCACCGGAGCTGTTCACCCTGCCGCAGGCGCTGACGAGATTCACCGACGCCTACGGCGGCGAAATGTGGAACACCCAACTCGCCGCGGCGACGATGACGGTCGTGCCTGTCGTGGTGGTCTTCCTGGTCGCGCAGAGGCAGTTCGTGGAAAGCCTCGCCCACACCGGGCTGAAGGGGTGAACCCCACCTAGTCTCCTGGCCGGGGGGCGTCGGGCTGCCCCGGCCAGGGTTTTTCTACACCTCCACCGGAAACATCAACAAGGTGACCAGACATCCCACCAGCGCCACCGCCGCCATCACCATCAAGGTCAGTCTCGTACTGGAGTGCGTCGCCTTGCTCGCCAGACCCGCGAAGAGCAGGACAAGAGCGAAGACCACCGCGGTGAGCACATAGTTGTCCGAACGCTGGTTCGCCGTCCGCGCGGTGCCGGCCAAGGCATCGGCCTCGTCGACGAGCCCTTCGGACACGGTCTCGGCGGGCAGCTGATACTCGGGCATGTCGAAGGGCGTGGGGGGCGCGTCGGGGTTGAACAGTGGTTTGGTCGCCAGCCAGGCGTCGACGGCCGGGCGGAAATCCGGACGGAAGCGGTTGAACAGGAAGCCGGAGACGCGCTTGCGGTCGGGGGTGTAGCCGCCCTCGGGACGCAGCGAGGGGTCGTCGATGATCTCGGCGTTGAGGGCGTTGAGCCAGGCTGTGAAGGAGATGATGTCGGCGTTGCGGCGCTGAGCGGCACCGGTGGCCTCACGTGTCGCCTCCGAGCGGGCGGCGCCCGCCGCGGCGTAGGCGTTGGCCTGGACACCGCTCCACTTCGCGCTCTGGAACCCCGCCCAGGCCGTCCCGACCGCGGCCAGGGCCATCATGAACGCGAGCAGCAGGTCGAGGCGTGGCGTGATCGTTTCCCTGACGGTCATGCAGGAAGTATCGGGGCGGGACGGCTCGGATCGGGGTATTTCGTGCGGGTCGGGTGCGGTGGGGGGTCAGCGCCGAGGCGGCGCGAGTGCCTTCCAGGCCGGCCGGGCCAGTGTGTCGACGGAACAAGCAGGTCCCTTACGCATCTTCGGTGACGCCACGATCTCCATTCTCCGCTCACCCTCAATCGGGTTCGTCGACCGCGTGAAGCTCGGTTCCTTCTAGTAGGTGTCACCCCAATAGATCTCACGCCCCTCGTCGAGTAGCCGCCGGAGGTCTTTGAGCTTTCGGGGAAATATGTTGAGCTTGCTGAGTTCGTCGAGGTGAACCCAGCGGGCTGCGACCTGTCCCGCGTCGGCGGTCGCTTGCGAGACACTTCGAATTTCACTAGCCAAGCCGCAAAGGAACATGAACTCAACCTTGTGTTGATCTCGGCCGACATCCCGCAGCTCGTGATTCGAATGTACATACTCCCTGATAACACGGAGCGGCCCCACGGTGATCTCGGCCCCCACTTCCTCCATGCATTCGCGGGCGAGTGAGGAAGTGAGCTCGTCGCCGAAAACCTGCCGCCCGCCAGGCAGCGAATACCACATGCCCAGGCCGAACTCGTTGTCTATGTACTCGACGAGCAGAATCTGATCATCATGAATAATCATCGCCTTTGCGGAGTTTTCGATCGTGGCCATTCTTTCTCCTCGGTTCTTCTCGGCCAGCGCAGTTTCATGCGGAATGCGATCCGTGACTGCGCATGAATCTTATGCGGGCGAGTTGCGTTGCCAGAGCGATGGTTAGTCCAGTCCGCCGGGAAGGACGTGACGGCTGAAGGTCTGCGGCACGGCGGACGGTGTCCCGTCGGGCCGGCGGAGGATGTCGGGGTGTCCGGATCGACGGGGGAGGGCATCGGGCGTCTGCTCGTGGTCGGTCCTTCGTGGACAGGCGCGTGACGTTGCCGACCGGACACCGCGATGTTCCCATATGGGCATCAGCGAATCCCTGACGACGGTGACGATCGCGGTCGTCCTGCCCGACCAGCGTTTCTGGTAGCTTCGGGCCCACATCCGGCGCCGTCCCCGCACGTCCTCGGCCCGCGATGAACCTATCTGGAGCGCCCATGCCGGCCGATCGACCAGACGCGGACGAGTCCCCTGTGGCCAGAAGGAACCGGCTCCTCACCGGTGGCCCCTTCGCTGACGCGCTGCGCGCGGCGGTCGGGGTGCGCGGGCTCGGGATCGAGCGCCTGTGCGTCCGGCTGGCCGACGCCGGCACGCCGGTGAGCGCGGCGACGTTGAGCTACTGGCAGTCGGGCCGCAGCAGGCCCGAACGGCGCTCGTCCATGGCTGCGCTCGCGGCCCTGGAGACGATCCTTGAGGTGCCCGCCGGGTCCCTGAGCGCGCTCCTCGGTCCGCCTCGCCGACGGACCTCGGTGCTGGGGAGTCGGCCCTTCGGCGCGTTCTGGCCCGAGCCCGACCGGGTCTCCGACCTCGTCGGCGCCGTCGACGTCCGCTGGGACGACCGGCTTTCGCGGATCAGCCAGCACGACCGCGTCGCGGTCGGAGCCGAGCGCGGCGAACGCTCGGTCCGCTCGCGACAGGTGCTCCGAGCCGAGGCCGACGGGCCCGACCGCTGGGTCGCGGTCGTCCACATCGACGACCACTCGCTGCCGCTGCCGCGAATCGAGCCGGTCCGCTACTGCCGACTCGGCCGCGTCGTCGGCAGGCGGGCCGAAGGCCTGATCGCCGCCGAGCTGCTCTTCGAGCGGCCGCTGCGACGTGGGGAGACGGTGATCTTCGAACACGAGGTCGTCGGCGCCGCGCCCTACCCTCTCGCCACCAACTACGAGCGCAAGTTCCGCCGCCCGGTCCGCGAGTTCACCCTCGAAGTGTGCTTCGACCCCGCGACGCTCCCGCCGCGCCTGTGGCGCTTCGCGCAGGAGGCCGACCTCCCCGAGCAGGTCGAGGAGGTCCCCATGGGATCGGGCGGCAGCGCGCACGCCGTCACCTTGAACTTCGGCCCCGGCCGCTACGGCTTCCGGTGGGACTGGACGGTCTAGGGACTGTCCTGGTGATCATGGGAGCTGGATCATGATGGCGGCGATGGTGAGGACACCACGAGATGATCACCAGGACACGCCGGTGGCCGCGACTCCCGGCCCGTCGGTCGGCGACCTGGCCCCGTCATGCACTCACGGTGCGTGTTGCTTCGGGCGATGACCTCCCGACCGGCGACACGCCACGACAACACCATCACAGCATCATCCCTTTTGTCATGGTATTTGTTCAGTCATGACTGATGAGAAGATTCTGAACCGCTTGAAGTACCGGTTCGACCTGCTCGACGCCAACGGCAACGGCTACCTCCAGGCCGAGGACTTCGAGGTCCTCGCCGAGCGCGTGATCGCCGCCTTCGGCACCGCGACTCCGCAGGCGCAGGAGGCGGTACGGGCCGGGCACCGCCGTTACTGGGAGGGACTGCTCGGCGCCCTGGACGCCGACGCCGACCAGCAGGTCAGCTTCGCCGAGTACGCCAGTGGTCTGCACAGCGCCGAGCCGATCGGTGCCTACGCCGACGCCGTGGCCGCGATCGCCGACGTCGACGGTGACGGATTCATCGAAAAGGCCGACTTCGTGGCCTGCATGCGGGCCATCGGTTTCCGCGACGGCATCGAGGGTGTCTTCACCGATCTCGACACCGACAACGACAGCCGGGTCACCCCACGCGAGTGGTCGGCCGCGATCCGCGAGTTCTACCTCAGCGACGCCGCCGACGCCCGCGGCCACCAGCTCGCCGGAATCTAAGGACGCATGGACGCGCTCGTCGACTATCGACTCGGATCCTCGGCCGCCGAGCGCGACCGTCTGCTGGCCCAGTGTCGGCTGTTCCGGACCTGCGCCACGCAGATGCTCGACCGGATCGACCTGCCGGATGCGGCCCGTGCCCTGGATGTGGGGTGCGGGCCGTTGGGCATTCTCGACCTGCTCAGCCGAAAAGTCGGTGAGACCGGGACCGTCGCCGGTCTCGACACCGATCCACGGATGATCACCTGGGCGCGCCAGGCCGTCACCGAATACGGCCTCGGCAACGTCGGGCTCCTCCACGGCCCACTGTCACCGCAGGTGGTGCCCGATGCGTCCTGCGACCTGGTGCACTGCAGGCTCGTCCTGGTCAACAACACCGGTCCCGAGTAACTCCTGACCGCGATGACCGCGGCGACCCGGCCCGGTGGATGGGTGGCGGTACAAGAGGTCGACTGGTCGACCTGGCGCTGCGACCCGCCGCACCCGGCCTGGGACGAGCTGAAGACCCACATCGCACCCGTCTTCGGTGGCGACGTCCACATCGGCGGCAAACTACCCGCCCTGCTCACCGCCGCCGGACTCCAGGATGTGCACACCGCGCACCACGCCTTCCGGTGGCGCCGGGGCGACCGCTACCAGACCCTGCTCCTCCACTTCACCGATCTGTTCGCAGGCCGGATGCTCCACTCCGGTGACCTGAGCGCGGACAGGCTGCACGCACTCACCACCGGCCTCGCCGACCACCTCGACAGGCCGGGCACCACCGTCCAGGAGAGCCTGTTCGTACAGGCATGGGGGCGCAGACCGGGTGCTGAGGCACCGTGACCCGGGGCTGGTCCTTCACATCTCCGATCACCCGGATGGTGCTGGCCAACGACGGAGGTACCACCACCCTGCTCGCGGCCGTCCTCGACACACCGTTGGGAGTCGTCGTCCATCGCCTTGAGGATGTCGGCGTCACCGAGGTCGCCAAGGAGATCCGCGACGTCCTTGACCCGCAGTCCCGTCACGCGCACTTCGCACTCCGGCAGGCCAGCCTGGCCACGCCCACCGGTCAGCCCGTGTCGCACAATCTCGTCATCTGGCGCCTGGGCGCAGACCCGCGACTGGACACCCTCGCCCGCGACGAGACCAAGCCCATCGGCCTCGCCATCGCGGATGCCGGATTGATCTTGCGCCGACACGCCATCCTCACCGGACTCGACACGTGGCAACCCGACGGTCGCCCCTGCGTGGTGAAGACGTATCTGCTGGCCGACCCCGCCGCACAACCCGTCATGTGGATCCGCGAGCACTACAACCCCGCCATCATCCCCAGCACCATCCAAGAACGATGTTCCACCACCGCGGCATAACGCTTCACCCGCCGCCGGTTACGCGGGCGCGAGATCCGGCATTCGATCCCCGAACGCACAAAGGCGTGACCTGGCCACCCGCTACGCCGAACGAGCACCCATCTACCAGGCCGGCCCCACCATCAACGCCATCATGACCTGGCTCCCATGATCACCAGGACACGACCTCGGGCGTCTCCCGCAGGCCGACGCGATCCCGCACGCACCGCGCCAAGCAATTTCCCGCGCGCATGGCGCGTCGAAGCGATTACCCCACACCGCATTCCTGGGACCTTATACCTATTGTGTCGCGACGTTGGCGAACCGTAGCGTCAAAGGCATCGAACAGGCGCGGCGACAATCGAAGATTCATTCAATAACACCGAATGCGCGACCCCGAGCGGTCGCCACTTCGGATTCCGTGGCGATCGTATGACGCCGCCACGGAATGAAACTCCGTGCATGATGGATCTCCGTTCCGGCCGCCCTAGCCCCTGTGTCACCACAGCTCAGTGACACTGCCCTCCCCACGGAAAGGGGCGAACATGCCATTATCAGCAGCCGACCTCGCCATGATCGGGGATATTCCGATAACGATCCGGTCCACCGCTTTCGCCAACGTCTATCTGCGCTTGGACGGCTCTGGCGTCACCTCGGTGACAGCGTCCGGCGGCGGCACGGTCAACTGCCAGTTCAGTGCCGGTTCCCCCGGCCCCTACGAGAAGTTCAAGGCTCGTAAACAGGCCGACGGGACCTATGCCCTCGAATCGGCGGCATTCTCCGGCGTCTACCTGCGCATGGACGGCACCGGCGTCACCTCGCAGACCTCCTCCGGTGGTGGCACGGTCAACTGTCAGTTCGGTGTCGGCGCCTACGAGAAGTTCCGGTTCAGCGCCCAGACCGACGGCTCCTTCTCGGTGGAGTCGGCGACCTTCCCCGGTGTCTACCTGCGCATGGACGGCACGGGCGTCACCTCCTCCACCGACGCCGGTGGCGGGAAGGTCAACGCCCAGTACAACGCCAACGGCGGGATCCACGAGAAGTTCTTCATCGCCATGGCCGACCAGCGCCTCGACTTCGCCGAGCAACACCAGCAGCAGACCCAGTGGTGCTGGGCGGCGACATCGGTCAGCATCACCGCGTTCTACCAGCCGGCCACCACCTGGACCCAGTGCGGCCTCGTCAACGCCGAGTACGGCCTCGACAACTGCTGCGGAGCCGCCGGCGCCGGCGCGGCCTGCAACAAGCCCTGGTACCCCGACCTCGCCCTGCGCCGCATGGAGCACCTCAACCAGTACCTGAAACGCTCCCTCACCCTCGGCGAGATCGGCGTCGAACTGGCGAAGTCGGCCCCCTTCTGCGTCGCCACGTACTGGCGGGGCGGCGGCGGACACGCCGTCGTCATCCGGGGACGCTTCGTCTCCAACGGCGTCGAATACGTCAGCGTCTCCGACCCGTGGGACGGCGACTCCGACGTCACCTACGACAACTTCTGCAACAGGTACAAAGACAGCGGGACCTGGGGCAACACCTACACGACCAAGGCCTGAGGAGCGCGCATGCCGTTACATCTGCCCGAGCCGCCGCAAGTCGTGCCCGACAAGATCCGGTCGAAACTCCACGAGTTCGCCGACGGGTCGAAGTTCTCCACCAAGGCACTGCGCGGCCCTCGCAAGGGACAACTCGACGTCTCCACCCCGCACCGGGTCTTCACCATGGGCCTGGAGGACGTGGCCGCCGGGGCCGGCCTGGAACGCGCCCGCCCGGGCGGCTGGCGCTACCTCGTCGAGGACGGGGGACAGCTCGTCGCCAGCGCTGAGGCGACCGTGACCGACGACGGTGACTTCGAACTGGCGCAGTTCACCGAGGGACCGTTCGTGGCCGCCACCGACAAGGCCGTCAAGGCCGTCCGGAAGCTGCCGCAGCTGGCCGCCGCCGGATTCGAACTCCGGCTGCTGCGCATCCCCGCCCTGTACATGATGGCGCTGTGGCTGCACGCCGCCGCCGCCGACCTGCTGGTCCCGCTCGCGCCTTCACCGATCGGGAAGGACGGCAAGCCGATGCCCGCCTCGGAGTTCTTCGACGACCTCGCCGAGGAAGTCCGGCCGGCCGGCCAGACCGGCCCGCCCGAGGCGCAGGGACCGCGCGTTCCCTAAACGATGGCCGGGTCCCGCTTCGGTGGCGACGAAGCGGGACCCGGCCCGACCATGATCCTTAAGGACACGCCCTAGCAGGCGCCGAGGGCGGTCCAGTGCCCCCAGTCCCAACGGCTGCCGGGTGCGACGCCGTAGGAACTGTTCGCCGCGCGCCATTCCCGTCCGCCGTGCGACACGCGGTCGCCGACGGCGTACCAGCCCCACTGGTCCCAGGCCGGAGCCTGGCAGCCGGGGCCGCCACCGCCGACGGTGAGGCTCAACGGGGCCGAGCGGTCGACGTCGGTGCCGTCGCCGGTGACGGTGACCGCGAAGGTCCCCGGTGCCGCACCGGCGGCGGTCACGGTCATCGTGGCGCTGTCCCCGCTGGTGATCGATGCCGGTGCGAAAGTGGCGCCGACCCCGGCCGGCAGGCCGGTGGCGGCCAGCCTCACCGTCTGCGGGTCGCCGTTGGTGACCCGCGTGCTGACGGTGACGGTCACCGTCCCGCCCGGCTCGACGCTCACCGACGACGGCGACAGGCTCAGGCTGAAGTCGTTGTCGACCGGTGCGGGGTCACCGGTGTAGAGCGTCAGGTTCCACTTGGCCAGCGCCTCCCGCACCGGCTGGAAGATCGACTCGTCGCCGGGGCCGGGGTTCGACACGCACTGCGAGGGACCGCCGGAGTGCAGCCCGACGGCCAGGTCGCCGGCCAGCCAGGCGCCGCCGGAGTCGCCGCCGCGCGAACACGCCGTGCTGGTCGCCAGCCCTTCGATGATCACGCTGCCGTAGTCGATGGTCTGGCCGACCCGCCGCACGGTCCCGCACTGCCAGTGCGAGGTGTTCCCCGAGTGGCAGACCGCCTGCCCGACGACGGGATCGGTCGCTCCGGACACGGCCACGCTCCCGCCGCCCCAGGTGTTGACGTTCTCCGACAGCGTCCAGCCCGGCTCGCTGACGGCGACGACGCCCATGTCGCCTTCCCTGGCGTTGACGCTGCGCCCGCCCCCGGCGTTGGAGGTCCCCAGCCGGTTGGTCTGGCCGCTTTGGCCGTACGCGGGCTGACTGACATCGTTGGTGCAGTGCCCGGCGGTCAGCAGGTGAAGCGCGCCGACGGTGTCGGTGGCGCCGAAGCCCATCGAGCAGTTCGACTCTCCGCCCGGCCACCACGGGTCGCCCGGGTTGGCCTCGCCCGCCTGCTGGTGGGGGGAGGTGTCGGTCTCGACGACGGCGACGCCGTCGCCGAGGGAACGCAGGCCGGTCAGGAAGTCCTTCGTGGACTCGTTGGCGGCCTTGGTGTTGATCTGGACGCTGATCCGGTTGGTGACCGGATCGGGGCCCCAGCCGTCGATGCCGGTGCCGTCGGCGGGGATGAGGGCCTCGACTCGGGCTTCGAGCCGGGCGAGGTCGTCGTGATCGCGCTCGACGAGCACGGCGTGCACTCCGGCGGACTCCGCGGCCGCCGCGGCGGCGGGCGTCGTGACCGCCACGTTCGCCGCGCCGGTGTCGTCGAGCCACTGCCCGGCGCCGTCGGCGGTGACGCCCTCGGGCAGCGACGCCAGCAGCCGCAGCGAATCGGCCTGCGCGGCCAGGAGGTCCCGCGCGTCGTCGACGGACAGGCCGTAGGCGTCGGCGACGCCCTCGGCGACCGGGTCGGCGACGGGCGGCTCAGCGGCGGCCGCCTGCGCCGGGAGCGATAACGCCCCGGCGAGCAGGACGCCGCACGCGATGGTTCTGAGGATGCGCATGGTGCTTCCTTCCTGAGTGGATGCGCATGATC
This sequence comes from Phytomonospora endophytica, assembly GCF_014202425.1. GTDB lineage: Bacteria > Actinomycetota > Actinomycetes > Mycobacteriales > Micromonosporaceae > Phytomonospora > Phytomonospora endophytica. The sequence goes on from NZ_JACHGT010000014.1 coordinate 100,956, forward strand.
GTAAGAACCACCGGAGCGCTTGAGAAGCCTCTGACGTGCCTTAACACTTAACTTCGGGTCCGCTCAGAAGCCCAGCTCCCGGGCCGGGCCGGGCAGATCGCCGGACGGGCCGAAGGAGTCGATGTTGATGTGTCCCGTGCTGAAGCTGTCGGTGATCGTGGCGCCGTCGAGGCCGATCACGTCGACGAAGGTCTCGCCGTTCCACGGTTCCCTCTCGGTCACCCGGATCACCGAGGTGTCGTCGTACCAGGAGAAGCGGTCGGGACCGTCGGTGATCAGGGCCCCGGTCACGTCGGCCAGGAGGGTCCAGTCGAAGGTGTCGCGGACGGTGAGGCGCAGGTCGTCCTCGGCGGCGGAGAACTCGCGGATGAGGGCCTCGGTCCCGTCGGGCGACCAGATCGGCTGATGCACCAGGGCGGCGACGGTGAGGACGCCGCGTGACCGGCCGTCGAGGCCGAGTGTGAGGACGGCACTGGTGCCTTCGTCCTCGTCGGCTCGGATGAACAGCATGGAGGCCGAATCGGCGTTCCAGGCGACTTCGGCCTTTCCGTAGCCGTCGGGGGGCGTCAGCGTCGTGATCGTCTCCTTGGAAATGTCGAGGACCCGGGTCTCTCCGGCGATCTCGTCCCAGTAGATCTTCGATCCGTCCGGTGACCACTGGAGCGCGCGGCTCCGCCAGCCGTCGGTGAACCAGTGGACCGCCGCGATCCCGTCGGCGAGGTAGTCGTCGAGTTGGGCGACGCCGAGGTGGTCGGCCCGCATGATGAGGACGCGGTCGAGGTCCGGTGAGAGCACCACCCGGTCGGGGACGGCGACGTACTTACCAGCGTCGATGTCCAGGAGGTAGTGGGTCTGGGTCTCGGCGTTCGCCTCCACATAGGACGCGATCACCATCGGGCCGCCGCCCGGCTCGGGAGGGTCGGCCGGTTCGTCCGACATCGGCGGCTTCGACGGTTCCTCCGGCGGGGTCGGCAGCCACGGCGCGGCCTCTATGCGGGCGATGCCGTCGGCGCTGTCGTCGGTCTCGACCCCCGGCCGCGCCACGACCGGCACGGCGACGGCGACGATCGCGGCGGCGACGGCCGCGAGCGTCATCCGGACGCGGCGGCGACGATTGCCGCGCGTCACCCGGGCGAGCAGGTCGGGAGGCGGCACGAGCGCCGCCGGAGTCGGGGCGTCCTGCAGCCGGGTGCGGACCTCGTCCTCGATCACCTCAAGGCCTCCTTTCGGGGCGAGCCGTTCCATTCGGGGTAGGTGGCGCGCAGTTTCGACAGCGCCCGCGACGCCTGACTGCGCACCGTGCCGGGCGAGATCTTGAGGAGTTCGGCGACCTCGGCCTCCGGGCGGTCCTCGTAGTAGCGCAAGACGACGACGGCGCGCTGCCGTGGCGGCAGCGCGCGCAGCGCGGCGATCAGCCCACCCCGGTCGGGATAGGACTCGGCGGGATCGCCGCCGCCCTCGGTGTCGGGGAGATCGGGGACGACGACCTCGGGCCGCCGCCGACGCGAACGCCACCAGTTCGACTGCTGCCGGTACATGACCTTCCGGACGTAGAAGAAGGGCTGGTCGAGCTCCCGGACGCGCACCCAGCGCCGCTGGCAGGCCATCAGCGAGGTCTGGAGCAGATCCTGGGCGAGGTGCACGTCGCCGGTCAGCAGGTAGGCCAGTCGCAGCAGGCGCGGCGACCTCGCCGTGACGAACTCGGCGAACTCGCGCTCATGCGCCGGCTTCACGGTGCCCTGCCGCTCATCGGTGCCTCCATGGGGTCGGGGTCACCACTACACACACCGTGGAGGGGTGTTGCGCTGCACGGGAGACGGCGGCAAACGTGTGAGGCCGTCAGATGAGTGACGGTTGAAAGGGCGAGAGGATCGACCTCCCGCCCGAGTAGGCGCGTGAAGCCTCAGGCACGCGTGCTGGTGCGCGGTCCGGCGTACTCGTCGTCGGTGACGTGCTGGAGCCAGGAGACCTCGTCGGTCTCCCACAGGGCCAGGTGCGCCATGAACCGGTCGGGGGCGGCGCCGTGCCAGTGTTCCTCGCCGGGTGGGGTGTGGACGATGTCGCCGGGGTGGGCCTCGACGACCTGTCCGCCGCGGGACTGGATCAGCGCGATCCCGTCGACGATGTACAGCGTCTGGCCCAGGCCGTGCGAGTGCCAGGCGGTGCGGGCGCCGGGCGCGAACCGGACCATGTTCGCCCGTGCCCGCGACGGCTCCTTCCCGGCGTAGAGGACGTCCCACCAGGCGTCGCCGGTGAAGAATTCGGCGGGCGCCTTGCTCGTCGCCGGTCGCGTCACGATCTCCATGGTGTCCTCCTTCGGGCGCCGGTCTCAGACGGTGAGCAGCACCTTCGTCGCGCGACGCTCGTCCATGGCCTTGTACCCTTCGGCCGCCTTGTCGAGAGGGAGGGTCAGGTCGAACACGACACCCGGGTCGATGCGATCGGTCATGATCAGGTCGACCAGCTCGGGCAGGAAACGCCGCACGGGCGCCGGTCCACCGTGCAGGTGCACGCTGGAGAAGAACAGTTCCGTGCCGTCCAGTTCGACGCCGTGGGCGACACCGACGAAGCCGACGTGGCCGCCCGCGCGGGTCGAGCGGATCGCCTGCATCATCGACTCCTGCGTGCCCACCGCCTCGACGGTCGAATGGGCGCCGAGGCCGCCGGTGAGCTCCTTGACCTTGGCGACGCCCTCGTCGCCGCGTTCGGCGACGATGTCGGTGGCGCCGAAACCGCGGGCGAGTTCCTGGCGGTCGGCGTGGCGCGACATCGCGATGATCCGTTCGGCACCGAGCCGTTTCGCGGCCAGGATCGCCAGCAGGCCGACGGCTCCGTCACCGACGACGGCGACGGACCTGCCGGGCCCGGCGTCGGCGGCCACGGCGGCGAACCAGCCCGTGCCGAGGACGTCGGAGGCGGCGAGCAGGCTGCGTGCCTGTTCGGGCGTCGGCTCGCCGGGCACCCTGACGAGGGTGCCGTCGGCCAGCGGGACGCGGGCGTACTCCGACTGGGTGCCGATCGAGCCCATCATGACCTGGTGGACGCACCGCGACTGGTAGCCGGCGCGGCAGATCTCGCAGGTGTTGTCGGAGGCGACGAAAGACCCGACGACGACGTCGCCGACCTTGATCCCGGACACCGCCGAGCCGATCTCTTCGACCACACCGGTGTACTCGTGCCCCATCGGAGTGGGCCCGTCGACCTTCTGGACACCGCGGTAGGGCCACAGGTCGGAGCCGCAGATACAGGTCGCCGTGATGCGGATGACCGCGTCGGTCGGCTCGACGATCACCGGATCCGGGACCTCTTCGACCCGGACGTCGCCGGGCGCGTGCATGATGACGGCGCGCATGGTTCTCCCTTGCTCACGGATACGTGCGGACGTCTCCCACGACACCACGCCGGGCGCGTCTCGGGGAGACCCGCTTCATGGAGGTACCGCGAGGGACTCCCTTGGGCTGACCTGCCGACATACGGTTGATGCTATGGACAATCGAGCGGAAGTGCGCGAGTTTCTCATGTCGCGACGCGCCCGAGTCACCCCACAGGCGGCCGGGCTGCCGGCCGGCACCAACCGGCGGGTCGCGGGACTGCGCCGCAGCGAGGTCGCGTTCCTGGCCGGGGTGAGCATCGAGTACTACACGCGCCTGGAGCGCGGCGACATCCGCGGCGCCTCACCCTCGGTCCTCGACGGCATCGCCAAGGCCCTGCACCTCGACGACGCCGAACGCGCCCACCTCTTCGACCTCGCCCACGCCGCCGAACCCACCGGCCGCGCGCCCAAACGCCGCCACCCGAGAGGCTGGACCCCGCACCAGAGCCTCCAGTGGACGCTGGACGCCATCACCGCCGGGCCCGCGTTCGTCCGCAACGGGCGGATGGACCTGCTGGCCGTCAACCCCCTGGGACGCGCCTTCTACGCCGACGTCTACGACACACCCGGACGGCCGCCGAACCTCGCGCGGTTCACCTTCCTCGACGAGCGCGCCACCACCTTCTACCCCGACTGGGAACTCGCCGCCGAGATGACAGTCGCGATCCTGCGCACCGAGGCCGGCCGCGACCCGCGCAACAAGGACCTGCACGACCTCATCGGCGAACTGTGCACCCGCAGCGACGACTTCCGGCGCCGCTGGGCCGCCCACAACGTCCGGCAGCACGGGACGGGTTTCAAGAACTTCCACCACCCGGTCGTCGGCGACCTGACCCTCGCCTACGAAGGCCTCGAAATGGTCGTGGAACCGGGCCTGACGCTCACCATCTACGCCGCCGAGCCGGGCTCACCCTCGGCCGAGCGCCTCCAGCTGCTCGCCTCATGGTCGGCCGGCGAGCACGGCGACGCCGACGCGACGCCGCCCGCGAGAAAGGCGACGGAGCGCTGAGGCGTCGGCCCGCACCTGATGCCCAACGGGCGAGCGGCCTCCGGCCCGTCCCTGATCCAGGCGCCGCAGACGGGTTCGACGAAGTTCGTCGCCGGTGCGCGTGACCGATACCACGAGCGGTGGGGCGGGTCCGGCGGCTCGTCACAGGCCCCGTCGCCGAACTAGGGTCGGGGCCATGGTGGCTTTCGGCGTACTCGGGTCGCTCGACGTACGCGTGGACGGCGAACCTGTCGTGATCGCGGGCCGCCACCACCCGAAACTGCTGGCGATGCTGCTCGTCGAGGCCAACCAGGTCGTCTCGGCCGAACGGCTGGCGGCGGGACTCTGGGACGACACTCCACCGGCGACCGCCGTCAGGCAGGTGCAGAACATCGCCGGGTCCCTCCGCCGCCTGCTCGGGGATCGCTTGCGCAAGGTCGGCGCGGGCTACCGGATCGACGTCGCCGTCGACGAACTCGACCTACTGCGCAGCCGGCGCGGCGCGTCCCTGGCCTCAGCGCACCAGGCCGCGGGCCGACTCGATGAGGCGGAGCGGGCGCTCGGCGACGCGCTCGCCGAGTGGCGCGGTCCGTCCCTGGCCGGACTCTCCGGCAGGACGCTCGACATGTCGGCGCAGCGACTCGACGACTACCGGCTCACGCTGACCGAGGAGCGCGTCGAACTCACCCTGAGACTCGGACGGCACGCCACGCTCGTCGGCGACCTGCGGCAACTGTGCCTCGCACACCCGCACCGTCAGCGCTTCGCCGAACAACTCATGACCGCCCTGTACCGCTCCGGCCGCGGCCCCGAGGCCCTCCGCGTCTACGCCGAGGTGCGGACCCGGCTCGCCGACGAGCTGGGCGTCGACCCCGGGAAACCCCTGCGCGACCTGCACACCGCCGTCCTACGTGAGGATCCCGGACTGGACCTCGGGACCGACGACGAGCCGCCCGCCGCGCCGGTGACGCTCCCGTCGGCGACGGCCGCCTTCACCGGGCGAGACCACGCCCTCGCGGCGCTCGACGAGGCGGCGGAGTCGCCGTCGAGTCCGCTCGTCGTCCTGACCGGTCCCGGCGGCGTCGGCAAGACGATGCTCGCCCTGCACTGGGCGCACCGCGCGCGCCCGTTCTCCGGTGGAAGGCTCTACCTCGACCTGCGCGGCTTCGCCCCGAACGCGTCCCCACTGGAACCGGCCGAAGCCGCCCGCCTCCTGCTCACGTCGCTGGACGTGGAGCCCGGGCGGATCCCGGCCGACTCCGAGGCCCGTATCGCGCTCTGCCGCGCCGTCATCGGCGCCGGACGGCGTCTGCTCGTCCTCGACAACGCCCGCGACGCTGCACAGGTCCGGCCGCTGCTGCCCGACTCCTCCCGGGTCCACACGGTCGTGATCAGCCGCGGTCGACTGGCCGGACTCGCCGCCTCCCACGGCGCCCGGATCATCGAAGTCGAGTCCTTCGACCGGACCGAGGCCGCCGCCCTCCTCACCCGGCAGCTCGGGGCGAAGCGGCTCGGGACCGAGCCGGGTTCGGTGGAACGGATCCTGACCGCCTGCGCGGGCCTGCCACTGGCCCTCGCGCTCATCGCGGCCCGAGCCGCGACGCGTCCCGGCCACCCGTTGAGCGTCATCGCCGACGAACTGGAGACCTCACGCCTCGACGCGCTCGCCGTCGACGACGCGTCGGTGGACCTCCGGTCGGTGTTCTCCTGGTCGTACCAGTCCCTCGACGCCGACGCGGCCCGCCTGTTTCGGCTGCTGGCCGTCGTCCCCGGTCCCGACTTCGACCTCGCCGGCGTCGCCCGTCTCCACGGCGGGTCCACCGCCGACGCCCGGCGCTCCCTCGGCCGGCTCGTCGAAGCGCACCTGGTCGAGCACGGCCCGCCCGGTCGCCACCGCCTCCACGACCTGATCCGCGACTACGCGGCCGAGCTTCCCGACGCCGGGAAACCCGCCGCCCTGGACCGGCTTCTCGACTGGTACCTCCACGCGACCGCCGCCTGCCGCGCTGTCCTCTACCCCGCGATGGTCGGTCTTCCCGTCGGAACCGACGAACGGTTCCAGCCCAACGCCGACGAGGCCGCGCGCTGGCTGAAGTCCGAGTGGGACGGTCTCATCGCCGCCATCGAGCACGCCGCCGAACACCGGCCGCCGGAGTTCGCCTGGCTCATGGCCGACATGCTGCGCGGGTACACCTGGCTGCACATGCTCGGCGACGACGGCGTGCGCATCAGCGAAGCCGCCCTCACGGCCGCCACCGGCGCCGGGGACCTCCTCGGCCTCGCCGCGGCGGAACTCGCCCTGGCCTGCGCCCTGATCCGCTCCAACCGGCTCGAAGAGGCGATCGGGCACGCGCGTGACGCCGCCGGTTTCGCGCGCCGGGCGGGCTGGCCCGCGGGTGCGGCATCGGCCGAGGGCAACACCGCGATCGCCTGCTATCACCGAGGCCGGATGCGCGACGGCCTTGAGCACGCCCATGCCGCGCTGCTCGCGTACCGAGAGATCGGCGAAGTCCGCGCCGAATGCACCAACCTGCACTGGCTGGGGCTCTTCCATTCCCTCGTCGGCGAACTCGACACGGGCATCGAGTACCTCGAACGGGCCCTGAAGATCGCGACGGAGGCGGGAAACGACCAGGTCGGGGCGGTCCTGCTGATCCAAATGACGGAGATCCAGCTCCACCGGGGACGCTTCGACCTGGCGGCGGCGCATCTAGACGAGGCGACCGAACTGGAGAGGCGCAGCGTCAGCATCGACAAGTCGCGCGACCTGCTGGGCGCGACGGCCAGGCTCCTGCTGGCCACCGGGCGCAATGCGGAGGGGCTGGAACACGCGAAGCGCGTGGTCGAAGAGCGAACCGATGCCGCCGACCACCGGAACAGGGCGGCGGCGATGGTCACGCTGGCGGCGGCCTACGACGCCGTGGGCGAGCACGGCGAGGCGGTCGCCTGCTACGACCGCGTCCTGGCCATGACCGAGCACGACAGCACCGTGTTCCATCGGGTCGAGGCGATGGTGGGACGATCGGGGGCGTTGTTCCACGGCGGTGATTCAGCACGGTCAAAGGAGCAGGCGGCGAGGGCGCTGCAGACCGCCGTGACCGGCGACTACCGTTTCCTGGAGGGGCAGGCGCTCAACCGGCTGGCCGAGATCGACCTCGCCGAAGGGCACCTCGCCGACGCCGCCGAGAAGGCGCGTCGAGCTCTGCGGATCTGCGAGGAGACCGGTCACCGTCCCGGCGAGACGGTGTCGCTGCGGCTCCTGGACCGCATCGCCCGTGCATGATCCGTGCACGAACCGTGCACACGTCCTTCAAGGTCGTCGCGAAGACTCCCCGACCGCGAAGGCAAGAAATTGCATCCGATGAAGCTCGTCGCCATTCCTCTGACATTCGCCGCCCTCGCACTCACCGCGTGCGGTACCGGACCCGCCAGCGCCTCCGGTGAAGCGGTGGCCGCGGCCGCCGCGGACTCCCTGGAGAAGCAGCTCGGACAGCGTCCGGAGATCGACTGCGGAACCGAGACGGTGACCCTGGAGGAAGGCAAGACGGTCGACTGCGTCCTGACCGACCCGGTGAGCGGCGCCCTGTACGACACCACCGTCACCATCACCGACGTCGACGGCGGCAAGTGGAAGGCCTCCGTCAAGGTCGCCGACGCTCCGCGTGGCGGTGGTCCCTCCTCCTCGGCGCCGCCCCCGAGTGAGTCCCCGGCACAGGAAACGCTGACGGTCCCGGCGAGCGAGGTCGCCGCCGCGGTGGTCGACGCCCTGGAAGCGAAGCTGGGCCAGCGTCCCGAGATCGACTGCGGCGAGGTCAACCTGGTACTGAGCGAGGGCCGGCCCGTGTACTGCACGCTGATCGACCGCGCCGCCGGCGAGGAGTACAAGGCGACCGTGTCCATCACCGGCATCGACGGTGCCAAGTGGACGTTCACCGTCCAGGTGGCGGCTGAACCGAACGCGTGACCACTCAGCCGACCGGCGAGCGGGGGCGCGTCGGCGGTCGACGGTTCGGCGATGACGTGGGGCGCGGGGGCCCGCGTTCCTCACGTCAATACAGCCGGGGTCGGTGCGCATCACGGCTGGTCGCGCGGTCGGGTGGACCTGTCCGATCGGCGGATCGCCGAGGGCACCCGGTGATAGCTTCGGTCCGGCGAATGCCCATCGAAGGGGAGCGAATGCGCATTTCACATGTGATCGTGACAGTCGCTGTGGCGGTGGCCCTGGCCGCTCTTCCATCGGGCCCGGCCGTGGCCGAGGAGGAGTCGGGGAAGCCGGCTCAGATCAGTCTTCGCCTGGCCGCCGATCCCGACCGGGTGCTGCGGGTACCGGCCGGGACCGGGCAGGGCGAGCCGTGGACGGTCGGGGACTGGACCGGTGGCGAGGACGAGCTGTGGGAGCCGCTGGGTGACAGCGGCAAGTTCAACTTCAAGTCGGTGAGCAACGGCCTGTGCAGCCACCGGCCCGTCGTCGACGGCGGCGACATCGGGGCGTGGGACTGCGCGAAGTCCGAGGGCTGGACCTTCGTCAAGAAGGGTGACGGCTACCAGATCGTCGACCAGCGCCGCGGTAGCTGCCTGGCCGCCGCCTCCGGCAGGGCCACCACCCTGCCGTGCAGCGCCGCCGGCTCCGAGGAGGACGTGTGGCTGCCGGTGTGGGAGCACCGCGCGGCCGAGCCCGGCTTCCCCGAGGCGATCACGCTGCGGCTGTACGTCGACACCGGGCAGGCCGCGGTCGTGTCGGGGAACAGTACGGCCAACGGCACCCAACTGATGCTGTGGCAGATCCAGGACATGCCCGTCTACCAGTGGAACCCGACCGCCTATCAAGCGCCCAACGGAACGAGGGTCTGGGGACTGGCCAACGTCAACAGTGGCCTGTGCGCCAACGTCGCTGGCGGCGGCGCGGTGGACGGCACCGCCATCATCCAGTGGCCGTGCGGAGGGCAGCAGAACGCGGTGTGGTGGTTCGCGGCCCAGGGCGCGGGGTACCAGGTCGGCGGCCTGGAGAGCGGCAAGTGCCTCAACGTCGCCGGCGGGGCGATCCCGGGGCAGCCTCTGGTCCTCTACACCTGCCAGCCCGGCGGCGCGGTCAACGACGTCTGGCTTCCCGTCTGGGAACCCAACGACTGACCGGGTGGTACGTCGTCGGCTCCGAGTACGACACCGTGACCTCGCCGACCGGCGGCGCCCACCCTCACACCCGAGGGAACGCACGCCCTTGTCTTCGCCGTGTCCACTGTGGACTTTCTCGGCCTTATGGATCCCCCCGGTGACCGCCCGGGAATCGAACGGGTGGAGACTCCATGTACTCTCACGATAAGTAATGCGATCGCTACATTCCGTGGTGGTCAACCATCGTGAAGAAAGGGCTCCCTGTGACCAGTGACCTGCTGAACCGCAAGCTCGGACGGCACTTCGATCTCATCGACACCAACGGCGACGGCAAGATCGACATGTCCGACTTCGAGCTGATCGTGACGCGGCTGGGCCAGGAGTTCGGCCAGGCGCCGGGCACCCCGAAGCACAGCGCGCTCCGTGACGCCTACGCGGCACTGTGGACGGGCATGCAGGGGAGCATGGACCTCGACGCCGACGGTGCCGTGAGCCGCGACGAGTACGTCCGCGGCCTGGAGACCAACGCCGCCGCGTCCTACCAGGCGTACCTCGCCCCGGTCGCCAGCGCGATCATCGGCCTGTGCGACACCGACAACGACGGCCGCATCAGCGGCGAGGAGCTGGCCGGCATCCACCGCGGCCTCGGCATGGCCGACAAGGACCACGCCGCCGCGATGCGCAACCTCGACCGCGACGGCAACGGCTACATCGACCAGACCGAGCTGACCGACGCCATCCGGGACTTCTTCTCCAGCGACGACCCGCAGGCCCGGGGCAACAGCCTCTTCGGCGCGATCTGAGCCACCGGCTCACCCGCTCCATCACGGCGGCCACCACGCTTTCGCGAGGTGGCCGCCGTTGTCATTCGCTCAGCCGCCGGCGCGCGAGATCGCGCTGCCACTTGCCGCTGGAAGTCGTGGGCAGCCAGCCGGGCCGGACCGCGTGGACGCGCACGGCCGCGAGCCCCAGGCGGTCGGCGACGGCGACGCGAAGTCCCGTCGTGACCGCGGCGTGGTCGGCCTTCGGCCGGAGCTCGGCCACGACCACGATGTGCTCGCTGTCGGCGTCGGCGAAGGCCACACACCGGCCACGATGGACGTCGGGCGAGGCCCGCACGAGATCCTCGACGTCCTCGGGGAAGTGGTTCTGGCCCCGGACGATGATCATCTCCTTGCGGCGGCCCGCGATGAACAGGTCGCCGTCGAGGCAGAAGCCCAGATCCCCGGTGCGAAGCCAGGAACCGTCGAAGGCGGCGGCCGTCGCGGCAGCGTCGTGCAGGTAACCGGAGGTGACGGCCGGACCGGCGATCTGGATCTCCCCGGCACGCCCTTGTGGACAGACGCTCCCGGCCTCGTCGAGCACCCGCACCCGCATGCCGGTCACCGGCCGCCCGACCCCGACGAGGGCCTTGGCACCCGCCTGTCCCGAAGGCACCTGGACGGCGAGGCCGTCGTCGGCGAGTGTGGCGCGGTCGACGTGCACGATGCGCGGCGCGGTCCCCGGCTCGGGGAAGGTCACCGCGAGGGTGGCCTCGGCCATCCCGTACACCGGGTACATGACCGAGCCCGACACACCGGCTCCGGCGAGGCTCTGCTGGAAGTCGGCGACGGTGTCGGCGCGCACCGGCTCGGCGCCGTTGTAGGCCAGCCGCCACCGCGACAGGTCGAGACCGCCCAAGGCGGCCGGAGTCGCCGCCGCGACGATCTTCCGGTAGGAGAAGTCGGGGCCGGTCATCAAGGTCCCACCGGTGTCCGACAGCAGGCGCAACGTGCCGGCGGGCCTGCGCATGAACGCCAACGGCGAGAGCACCTGGGCCTCACCGCCCGCGAGCAGGATCGACAGCAGGCCGAACAGGCCCAGGTCGTGGAAGTGCGGCGCCCAGGTGACCATCACGTCCCGCTCGGTGAACGCGCTGGTGGTCGTGATGGCGCGAAGCCCGGCCATGACCGCCGCGTGGGTGAGCATCACGCCTTTCGGCCGCCCGGTGCTCCCGGAGGTGAACTGGACGACGGCGAGGTCGTCAGCGCCGACCTCGGGCAGCGCGCCCGCTCCGGGCGCCTCCACGTCGGTGTCGAGCACGGTGAGCGAAGCGCAGCGGGAGGCCAGCGCGCGTGCGACGGCGACGTGATCGGGATGGGCGATGAGGAAACGCATCCGGGCCTGGCGGACGGCCGGTGCGAGCCGCTCGGCGGCCACCTCCGGGTCGGCGGAGTGCGGTGCCAGCATCGCGGCGGCCGCGCCCGCGCGGACCACGCCGAACAGTCCGAGAAGGACCTCCGGACACGTCGGCAGCAGCAGGCCGACGACCTCGCCCGCCCGCACCCCGGCGGCCAGCAGGCCGTGCGCCCATCGCGCCGAACCCGCATCGAAGTCGGCGGGGGTCAACGACTCGCGGGTTCCGGGGTAGACCGCCGATGCCCTGGGGCCGAGCCGTGCCGGGACTTCGGCGAGGGTCGCGCAGTCCAGCGCGTGCCCCTCTGTCACGGCAGCGGGTGGAATCGGGCCAGCAGCGGCGCGGCGGGGGAGACGGTGGAACCGTTGTGGGAGACGTCGCCGATGTACTCGCCCGGCGGAGCGGTCAGCCGGAAGCGCCGCAGGATCCCCGAGACGAACGTCGCGGCCTCCATCGTCCCGACGTGAAAACCGGCGCACACGCGCCGCCCAGCACTGAACGGCATGTGCGCGAACTTCTCCGGGGAGGACACGGCGTGCCGCTCGGGGCGGAACTCGCCGGGCTCGTCGTAGACGGCGGGGTCCCGGTGGGTGTCGGCGACGGCGAAGTAGACGCCGCTCCCGGCGGGGATCGCGGTGCCGTCGAAGGACAGGTCGGTGCGGGCGGTGCGGGGGAGCCAGGCCAGCGGCGGGTGCAGCCGGGTCGTCTCGATGAAGGCCGCCTCGAAGAGCGCCGGGTCGGCGCGGATCGCGTCCTGATGCCGTGGGTGCCTGGCGAGCAGCCACAGCATCCGTGCGGTCACGTAGCTGGTGGTCTCGAATCCCGCCAGGATCAAGATCGCGAGGTTCTGCGCGATCTCGTCGTCGGAGGGCGGATCGGGGAGGGCTTTCAAGCGCCGAACCGGTCCGTCGTTCCGGTCCATTCGGGTGACGGCCCCGCCTAGCAGTGTGCGGAGTTTGCGGCGGGCGCCGACGACCCTGCGCGCCACGCGGGCGCCGTCGGCGGTGTCCAGCGCGGCGCCCGGGTCCTGCAGCTGGGCGTACGCGGCGAGCAGTTCCATGGCGTCGTCGCCGCCGATCCCGGCGAAGATGGTGGCCGACACCTCGAACACGACGGGCTTGAGGAGGGCGTGCAGGTCGACGGGGTCGTCGGCCGGGACCGAACGCAGGGCGCGGTCGAGGGTGTCGCGTGCGACGGTCTCGTAGCCGCTCGTCGCGCGCTTGCTCAGCAGCGGCAGGAGCGCCCTGCGGTACTCGCGGTGCCGTGGTCCGTCCAGGTTGAGCACGCCTCGGCCGAAACGGTCGCCGAAGACCAGGTCCCAGCCGCCCGCGTGGGAGAGCCGCTCGTCGCCGGCCCGGAAGAAGTGCTCGGCCATCCCGCGCCCGCTCAGGATGAGCGTGCCGGGCGGATGGGAGTGCGCGACGCTCATGTCAGCGCCGCCTCGGCGACCATGATCCGGTCGGCGAGGTCGTTGACGGTGGCCAGGGTCATGAAGACACGCGGATCGACCTCGTCCTCGATCGCGAAGGCCTCCTCGACGGCCACCAGCAGCTCCATCCGGTCGACGGAGTCCAGACCCCAGTCGGCGGTGATGTGCTCGGTCCCGGTGACGGCGGCTTCGGCCAGTTCGGGCCGGATCCCGATGGCCGCGCGCATCAGTACGGCGCGAACGCGTTCGCGGGTCATGTCGTTCCGCAGGCTGCTCACGGCCCCTCCTCGCTTCCCGTCATGTCGCTCCACAATACTGACAGCCACTGTCTGACTACTTACCGCAGGGATGGCATGAAGCCGCTGAAGGGAAAGACGGCACTGGTCACGGGTGGTTCTCGTGGCATCGGCCGGGCGATCACCGAACGACTCACCGCCGACGGAGCACGGGTCGCGTTCGGATACCACCGGTCGAAGGACGAGGCCATGGCCGTCGCCGCCGCCACGGGAGCCCATCCGGTGCGCGCCGACCTGGCCGTGCACGGCGACGTCCTCGACCTCGTCGCACAAGCCGACGAGACCCTCGGCGGCCTCGACGCCCTGGTCAACAACGCCGGGATCTGGCTGCCGCACGGTCGTTTCGACGACGCCGACGAGGCGTCCTACGACGAGGTGATGGCGGTCAACGCCAAGAGCACCTTCTTCGCCATCCACCACGCCTCGGCGCGGATGCGCGACGGTGGCCGCGTGGTCAACCTGTCGTCGATCGCCACCGGGCGCCCGACACCGGGCAACGCCGTCTACGCGGCCAGCAAGGCCGCGGTGGAACAGTTCACCGCCATCGCCGCGCAGGAACTCGGCCCGCGCGGGATCACCGTCAACTGCGTGGCCCCCGGGGCGGTCGACACCGCCCTCCTGCGGCGGTCCCTGCCGCCGCAGCTGCTCGCCCGCACCGCCCGCAACACCTCCTTCGGCCGTCTCGGCGCCGGCGACGACATCGCCGGCATCGTCGCCTTCCTGCTCGGGCCCGACGCGGCCTGGATCACCGGGCAGACCATCACGGCGGCGGGCGGACTGCTCTAGCGGCGGGATGTCACAAGACCGGCGGGCGTCTCGTCTCGTGGTCGAAGACCACGAACAGGAGACGACATGAAGGTGGCAGTCATCGGCGCCGGTTACGCGGGCATGGTCGCCGCGAACCGGGTCGCCAAGAAGATCAAGGGCGCCGAGATCACGGTGATCAACCCGCGGCCGGACTTCGTCGAACGCGTGCGGCTGCACCAGCAGATCGCCGCCACGAAGCAGGTCGCGACGCCCTTGCGTGAGATCCTGCCCGGTCGCGTGCGCACGCTGGTGACCACGGTGGACACGATCGGCGACGGGGTCGTGCGGCTGGCCGGTGGGGAGTCGGCCGGCTTCGACTTCGCCTTCCTCGCCGTCGGGAGCACGGTTCGGCCGCTGCCGGGCACGCTCGCGGTGGGGGAGTGGGAGAGCGCCGAGCGGGCCCGGACGGTTCTGGCGGCGATGCCCGCCGATGGCGTCGTCACGGTGATCGGCGGCGGCCCGACCGGGATCGAGACGGCCTCCGAGATCGCCGCGGCCCGCCCCGACCTGGATGTCCGGCTCGTCGGAACCGCCGTCGCCGAGACCTTCACGGGACGCGCGCGGCAGCGGATCCTCGACGGACTGGAGCGCCTCGGCGTCGCGATCGTCAACGACGGCGTCGCCGCCGCCGAACCCGGGTCCGTGCGGTTGCGGTCGGGACAGGAGGAGCGATCCGACCTGACGCTGTGGGCGATCGTGAGCGGTGTGCCCGACCTCGCCGCACGCAGCGGCCTCGCCGTCGATGACAGTGGGCGCGTCATCGTCGACGACTTCCTGCGCAGCGTCACCGACCCGCGGATCTTCGCCGTCGGCGACTGCGCCGCCGTGCCGGGCTCCCGCTTCGCCTGCCAGTGCTCGGTCCCGCAGGGCGGTCACGCCGCCGACAACCTCGCCCGGATCGTCGCGGGCAAGTCGCCGGCACGGTTCTCCATGCGCTTCGTCGGCCGGGGCGTGAGCCTCGGCCGCAAGGACGCCGTCGTGCAGCTGACCCGCCGCGACGACACCCTCCGCGACGGATATCTCGCCGCCAAGGTCGCGGTCGCGGCCAAGGAGGCGGCGACGCGCGGCGCGAGCTTCGGGGCGCGAACGGGCTTCGGCGGGAGCTGGTGAGAAAGGGGAGCCCATCGCCCGGCCTCCCACGGGGGACTGGTCCTTTGTGGACTGGTCCCCGCCGTCACGCGCGTCAGGAGCCCTCGGTAAAGGCCCCCGCGACCGCGGCGAGCACCGCCGTCCTGGCCGCGTCGGCGGGCAGCGCGGGATCGAGCGGGGCCCGCAGCAGCACCAGATGGTGGTAGACCGGCGCGGTGGCCGTGACCAGGAGGCGGCGGGCACCGGTGCCCGGGGGGATCTCGGCGCGCCCGATCGCGCGCTCGACGATGACCTCACAGCGGACGTAGCGGTCCTCCCACAGGCGCCGCTGGGCGTCGGCGGCCGCCTCGGAGCGAAACGAGGCGGCGATGAGCGCCTCCATGATCGGCGGCCGCATGACCATGGCTGCCTGTATCTCCTCGTTGAGCGCCGCCAGGTCGCCGTGGAGGGATCCGGTGTCCGGCGGCTCCCAGTCGTCGTCTCCGGCGGCGTCGTAGACGTCGGCGAGCAGTCCGCCGACGTCGCCCCAGCGCCGGTAGACGGTGGTGCGGTGGACGCCGGCGCGCGCCGCCACCGTGTCGACGGTGAGGGAGTCGTAGCCGTGTTCGGCCAGCTCGGCACGCACGGCGTCGAGCACCTGGGCACGAATCCGTGCGGTGCGTCCACCCGGGCGTGCTGTGGGGTTCGTCATCGGCCATTCCGGTTGTTCGGCTGGTAGGGGCGTGGCACCATGCTAGTGCAACATCCGTCGCATTAATAGGAGTTCTGATGCCCGATCAGTCCCCTGCGGACCAGATCCCCGCGGATCCGACCGTGCTGCACCCGATGCCCGGGCAGCCGCGAGTGGTACTGCTCAAACCGCTGGTGACGTCGCCGCTGATCGAGGTCGGCGAGTACTCCTACTACGACGATCCCGACGACGCGACCGCGTTCGAGACCCGCAACGTCCTCTACCACTACGGCCCGGAGAAGCTGGTCATCGGCAAGTTCTGCGCCCTGGGCACCGGCGTGCGGTTCATCATGAACGGCGCCAACCATCGCATGGACGGCCCGTCGACCTTCCCCTTCCCGACGATGGGCGGCTCCTGGGCGGAGCACTTCGACCTGCTCACCGGCCTGCCGGGGCGCGGCGACACCGTCGTCGGCAACGACGTCTGGCTCGGCAACGGGGCCACGATCCTCGCGGGCGTGCGGATCGGCAACGGCGCGATCATCGGCACCGGCGCCGTGGTCACCAAGGACGTGCCCGACTACGGCATCGTCGCGGGAAACCCCGCCCGCCTGATCCGCACCCGCTACGACGCCGAGGACATCGCGCGGCTCCTGGCGGTCGCCTGGTGGGACTGGCCGGCCGAACACATCACCGCACACGTCCGCACGATCATGTCCGGCGGCGTCGCCGACCTCGAAGCCGCCGCACCCGGCCGGAACTGAGAAGGGAACCACGTGACCGAGTCCTTCACCGACTGGCTGCGCGCCAACGCCGTGGCGCTGACGCACCTCGACGTCGACGCACCACTGGACGACCTGGAGCCGCTCCGCGAGATCATCGGCGACGCGCGGGTCGTCGCCCTCGGCGAGAACTCACACTTCATCGACGAGTTCGCCGCCATGCGCGAACGCGTCCTGCGGTTCCTCGCCGAACGCTGCGGCTTCACCGTCCTGGCCTTCGAGTACGGCTTCAGCGAAGGTTTCCCGCTCGACGCGTGGGCGCGGGGCGAGGGCACCGACGACGGCCTGGCCGACCACGTCGGCGACGCGATCCCGATCGGACTCGACGGGCCCCTGCACTGGATCCGGCGCCACAACAGGACCGCCGCCCGCCCGGTGCGCTTCGCCGGCATCGACATCCCCGCGGCGGGCGGGTCACTGCTCCCGGCCCTGACACCGGTCGCCGGCTACCTGCGCGAGGTCGACCCCGCGGCCCTGCCGATGGCCGAGTCGGCGATCGCGATCGCCGCGACCTTCGCGGGCGGCTCGGGAGCCGTGGCGGCACCCGCCTGGGAGCGGCTGCCCGCCGCCGAACAGGACGCACTCAGCGCGAACCTGATGCGGCTGCTCGTGCGCTTCGGCGCCGTCGAAGCGCTCTACGTCGAGCGCAGCGACCAGCGCACCTACGACATCGCGCGGCGCCGCGTCGAGGCCGCCTGCGCCGCCGACTACACCTTCCGCGCGATGGCCGGGCTCTTCGCCGGCAAGGGCCTGACCGCCGACACCTCCGCGCGCGACGTGTACATGGCCGAGTCGGTGCTGTGGCACCTGGAGCGCTCCGAGCCGGGCACCCGCGTCGTGCTGCCCGCCCACAACGCCCACATCCAGACCGAGCCGATCTCCTTCGGCGGCGTGCTCACCGGTTTCCCGATGGGACAGCACCTGCGCCGCATCCTCGGCGAGGACTACTTCGCCCTCGGCCTGACCAGTACCGGCGGGAGCACCGGCGAGATGCGTCTCGACGCGAACGCGCGCTTCGGGTTCGTCGTCGAGGACACACCGCTGGCCCCACCGGAGCCGGGCAGCATCGAGGCCGCGTGGGGCGAGCCCGGGTTCGCCGTCGCCGACCTCCGCCGCGCCAGGCGAGAAACCTCCGCAGGGCACCCTGATCGTCTCCGGATGCACAGCGGATACCTGGAGACACCGGTGCTCACGTCCTTCGACGGCATGCTCAACACCGGAACGTCGACGGTCGCCGAGGGCGCCAACGGCTGAGCTGTCACGTTCGGTTCCGGCGGGGGGTGAGGATGCGGTGCTGGAGGGCCTCCAGCGGGCCCTGGGCGAAGCGCCGGAGCCAGAGGTTCGCGCCGACGATCAGGACGGCGGACACGACGGCCCACAGGCCCATCGTCCACCAGGGTTGCCAGCCGTCGAGACGTGCGGCGAGACCGAGGCCGATGCCGTAGCAGGCCAGCACGCACAGCAGGTTCTGCAGGACGTAACCGGACAGTGCCATGCGGCCGAGGGCGGCGAGGGGTCTCAGGTGGCGGCCGCGGCGGGCGAACCGCTCGACCGCCAGGCCGATGAGGGCGAGGTACCCCAGAGCCACGAAAGGTGCGGCGACGTAGCGGCCGAGGAGGAAGTAGTCGGGGCCGGCGAGGGTCGCCGCGACGGTGAGCGGCACGCCGACGCCCAGACCCCAGGCGAGGAGCCGCAGACGGATGCGGCGGCCGGTGTCG
Source organism: Phytomonospora endophytica (assembly GCF_014202425.1). GTDB lineage: Bacteria > Actinomycetota > Actinomycetes > Mycobacteriales > Micromonosporaceae > Phytomonospora > Phytomonospora endophytica. Next base: position 119,396 of record NZ_JACHGT010000014.1, read on the forward strand.
TCGAGGACGAAGGCGCCGGCGCGGAAGAGGCGCGTCCCGAGGAAGAACAGGAACAGCAGCAGGAAGAACGTGAACACCGGCTCCATGCGCAACACCAGGGCGTTGTTCAGACGGAAGGCGACCTGCTCCAGGTATCCGCCGTTCGCGTACAGCTCGATCGCCTCGGGCGACACCGCCCGGGAGGCGTTCCCGCCGAGGACGAGCGCGGCGGTCAGCAGGACCATCAGCGACACGTGGATCCCGCCCGCCCAGGCCATGATCCGGCGCTGGGCCCGGCCGGTGCGGGTGAGGAGTCTGGCGACCACGAGGGCGGTGACGGCATAGCCCATCAAGACGTCCCAGGCGAAGACCAGTACGAAGTGGACGGTGCCTTCGGCGAAGAGGAACAGCGCCCGCCGGGGGTAGCGGCCGGGCCACGGCAGGCCGCGCCGTTCGGCGGAGGCGTACTGGATGGCCAGGCCCGCGCCGAACAGGACGGTGAGCAGCGAGAGGAACTTGCCGTCGGCGAGGACCCGGAAGACCGTCTCGGCGACATGCGCGAGGGAGCCCGAGGACGTCGCGTCGGGCAGGCCCGCCTCGAAGACGCCCCACTCCGCACCCGGCCCGGTGAAGATCCAGACGTTGGTCATGAGCGTGCCGAGGATGGCGACGCCACGCAGCACGTCCAGCAGAGGCAGGCGACGGCGTACCTCGGCCGCGTGGGGAGACGTGCCGGTGGCGTGCTGAGCGGCGGTCATGACTCCATCGTCATGGCCGAAACGGACGCGGGCTTCATCGGCGGGGATGAACGAGGGCTACACACAAAGATGTAGGGATGTCCGCTTTGGAGCGGGGTTCATGGTGGCGAAGGCGGTCCCCGCGTCGCTTGTGGAGTGTCGGCGGGCCCGGTGCGCCCCCTGCACCAAAATGACCGTTATTGTCTCGTTCGTGACACTCAAGGCGCGTGATGAGGCACCGGCCGTCGTCTCCCCTTCAGGCAACGGGCGTCTGGTGATGCTCGTCGACAACGCCGTCACCGGCGACTCCAGAGTCCAGAAGGAGGCGCGTTCGGCGGCCGAGGCGGGCTGGGACGTCGTCCTTCTCGGCATCGCGCGAGGTAGCGAGGAGTCGCACTGGAGTCTCGGCGACGTCGACGTCCGCCTGCTGTGCCTGGGCACCGACCTGCGCCTGCGCCCCCGCGAATTCCAGCCGCCACGGCGCCACCGGCTCCTGGCCTACCGGCCCGGCCGCCTGGTCCGCTTCCGCACCCGCCAGCTCACCGCCTGGGAAGCCGACCTGGCCGCCCGCCGATCGGGCCGCACGGGCGCCGCACTGATCACGTTGTGGCCGCTGCGTCTCCGCCTCGCCTTCGCCGGTGCCTGGATCCGCGCCAGACTCGCCTGCACCCGGCGCCTGACGCCCGCCGCGTCGTCCACGACCGCTCGCACGAACGCGGCACCGGACTGGGCGCGCCGGGCCGTTCGGCGCTGGCCGTGGCTGCGCCACGGCAAGTGGCTCGCGGCCCCGCTCTACTGGCGGCGTTCACCCGCGGCGGCCATGGCACGCAGGCGCACCGGGAACACCTGGACCGACCGGCTCCGCGTGCGACTGTGGACCTCGCTGTTCCCCCGCCGCGGCTGGCGATGGCTCCACCCGCACCTGTGGTCCTACGAGCTGGCCATGGGCCCGGTCATCGACGAGCTGGCCCCCGACCTTATCCACGCCAACGACTTCAGGATGATCGGCGTCGGCGCCCGCGCGAAACTGCGGGCCGCGACAGCCGGCCGCGATGTCCGCCTGGTGTGGGACGCCCACGAATACATCCCCGGCACCAAGCCTCCCGCCGACCGCCGGTGGCTGCCCGCCGTCTGCGCCCACGAAGCCGAGTACGCCCGCCACGCCGACGCCGTCCTCACCGTCTCCGACGAGCTCGCCCGCCTGCTCCAGGCCCGGCACCGGCTGCCGCGCCGCCCGGCGGTGGTCCTCAACGCCCCCGACATCACCGGCCGCGAACCCGTCGTCGCCACCGACATCAGGGCGGCCTGCGGGCTGCGGGACGACGATCCGCTCCTGGTCTACAGCGGCGCCGCGGCCGAACAGCGCGGACTGCGCATCATGGTGCAGACACTGCCGCGGTTGCCCGGCGTGCACGTCGCCTTCGTCGTTCCACGCCCCGGGGACGCCTTCGTGCGCGCCCAAGTCGCCCTCGCCGAACGTCTCGGCGTCGCCGACCGCCTGCACGTCCTCGACTACGTGCCGCACGACCAGGTGGTGCCCTTCCTGGCCGGCGCCGACGCCGGGGTGATCCCGATCCACCACTGGCCGAACCACGAACTGGCGCTGATCACCAAGTTCTTCGAGTACTCCCACGCCCGGCTGCCGCTGATCGTCAGTGACGTGCGGACGATGGCCGCCACCGTCCGCCGCACCGGTCAAGGCGAGGTCTTCACCGCGCAGAACGCCGGCGACTACCTCCGCGCCGTCGAGACGGTCCTGGCCGACGCCGCCGTCTACCGCAAGGTCTACACCGACGGCGAACTGCTGGAGAACTGGACATGGCACCGCCAAGCGGGCGTCCTGCTGGACACCTACCGCCAGGCGATGGCCCCACCCGCCTAGAGGCGGTCCAGGTCCAGCCTGGCCAGCTCGGTCCGCGACGAGATCCCCAGCTTCGGGAAGGCCTTGTACAGGTGCTGCCCGATCGTGCGCGGGCTGAGCAGCAGGTGCGCGGCGATGTCGCGGTTCGTGGCGCCCGTCGCCGCCAGCCGCACGACCTGCAGCTCCTGGGCGGTGAGGACCGTACCGGGGGCGGCGCTGCGGCGGGCGAGGGTCGCCTCGCCCGATGCCCGCAGTTCGGCGGCCGCGCGCTCGGCCCACGGCCGGGTCCCGAGCCGCTCGAAGGCCTCATGGGCCTGCCGCAGATGCGGCCGGGCCTCGGCCTTGCGTCGCCGCCGGCGCAGCCACTCGCCGTAGGCGAGCAGGGTCCTGGCCTGCTCGTAGGGCTGCGGCGCCGACCGGTGCAGCTCCAGCGCGCGGGTGAAGTGCTCCTCGGAGTCCTGCAGCAGCGCGTGGCAGCGGGCGAGCAGCGCCGCGGCCCACGTCTCGCCTGACAGGGCCGTCCAGCGCTCGGCCAGTTCCACCGACTCCCGGGCGAGTTCCGGCGTGCCGAGCCGTACGGCGGCCTCGACCTCGTCGGGCACGATCCGCGTGCCGAAGTGCGAGGTGCCACCGGGGCGGGCCTGGAGCCGGTCGAGGGCGGCCTGGTCGCGGCCTTCGGTCAGGTCGAGCATCGCCAGCGACCATGCCGGGAGCAGGGCCACGGCGGGGGAGCGGTGGCTTTCGGCGAACGCCAGGCCCGCCTCGGCCAGTTCGCGGCAACGCCCGGCGTCCCCTTCGGCGGCGGCGAGCCACGCGAGCTGACCTTGCAGGCCGACCACGAGGTGCGGCTGGCCGGTGTCGAGCGCGATCTGGAGGCCCTCGGCGGCGTTGGCGTGGGAGTCGCGGTGGTGTCCGGCGATGACCTGGGTGTAGGCGAGGTGGTTGAGGGCGAAGGGAAGCAGCCGGATGCGGCCTTCGGTGCGGCAGTCCGAGGCCAGTGCGGTGCACAGCTCAAGGGCCTGGTCGAGGCGGCCGGCGACGAAGGCGGGGTAGGCCGTCATCAGCCGCCCCGGCACGGTCGCCGGGGGTGTTCGGCGCAGGAAGTCGCTCAACAGCGGGTACCCGGCCTCCAGATCATCGGCGTAGATGAGCCTCAGTCCCCGGCTGAGGGCGACGAGGGGATCTTCGGCGGGCAGGTCGATCCGGTCGAGGAGGAGTTCCGCCTCGGTGTCCATCGCGGGATCACCGGCGGCCCAGATGTTCGGTGAGGCGGCCATGAGCATGCGGGCGGTCGTGCGCGGATCGGTCTCGGCGACGCGCGCCGCGCCGTCGATGAGCAGCCGCGCCGCCCGCCGTGGCGAACCCTCGTCGTAGGCGACGGCCGCGCGGACCTCGGCGAGTCGGGCGAAGGTCGCGGGGTCGTCGGTCAGTCTCGTGGCGCGCTCGCTGAGCTCGGCGGCCCGCCCGGACTGACCGGCCTCCTTGGCCGCCATCGCGGCGGCCGCCAGCCGCCGCGCCATGCGGCTCTGCTCGGCGCTGAGCTGCGCGGAGCGTTCATAGGCGGTGGCCATGGCCGCGAAGCCGAGGCGCGCGCCGGACCGCTCCGCCGACTCCTCAAGGCTCTCGGCGATGTGTTCGTCGGGTCCGGTCGCCGCCAGCGCCAGGTGCCAGGCCCGGCGGTCGCCGCTGACGGCTCCGGCGAGCGCGGCGTGGATCGCGCGGCGCTGTGCCGAGGTCACGGCCTGGTAGGCGGCCGATCGCAGCAGCGGGTGCCGGAAGCGCACGTCGCCGCCGGTGACCGTGACCAGCCCGGCGACTTCGGCCTGTTCCAGTGCCTCGCCGGGGATGCCCAGTTCGGCGGCGGCGGCCAGGACCACGCCCAGCGCGCCGGTGTCCTCGGCGGCCGCGACGGCGAGTATGCGCCCGCCGGGTTCGGCGAGGCGGCGGATCTGACCGGCGAAGGCGTTCATGAGCCGATCGGTCAGCGGAAGCGGCCCGGCGAGGTCGAGTTCGCCGCCGGAGGCGGCCTTGGACAGCTCGATGAGCGCCAGGGGGTTGCCGTCGGCCTCGGTGAGGACCTGTTCGCGCAGGTGGGCGGCGAGCCCTTCGCCGAGCAGGCGTTCGGCGTCGTCGCGGTCGAGGCCGCCCAGGCGCAGCTCCGGCAGCCCGGTGGTGGGGAAGCCGCCCTGGTCGTCGCGGGTGGCGACCAGCAGCGCGACGCCCTCCGAGCGCAGCCGCCGCGACGCGAACGCCAGCGCGGCGGCCGAGGCCTGGTCCAGCCATTGGCCGTCGTCGACGACGGCCAGCAGCGGCCCGTCCTCGGCCAGTTCCGCCAGCAGACTGAGCGTGGCCAGGCCGACCAGGAAGCGGTCGGCGGTCTCCATCGGCGCCAGCCCGAAGGCTCCGCGCAGCGCCGCCGCCTGCGGGGCCGGGAGCGCGTCGAGCCGGTCGAGGGCCGGGCTCAGCAGCAGGTGCAGGGCGGCGAAGGGCAGCTCGACCTCGGTCTCCACGCCGGCGCCGCGCAGCACACCGGCATCACCGGCGGCCCGTGCCGCGTGGTCGAGGAGGGCCGACTTCCCGACCCCGGGATCACCCTTGATCACCAGGACGCCGCTGACGCCGGAACGCGCGTCGGAGAGAAGGGTCTCGACGGTCTTGATCTCCTCCAGTCGCCCCTGCAACATCGGCGTGCTCCTTCATACCTACGACAAAACCTGAGTCACCTTACTCATTACTTCCGGCGCGATCGGCCCTAGCGTTCACTCCAGTCGATCTGGACCGAGGAGTGACCGCATGACCGCTCTCAACGGCAAGACCGCCCTGGTGACCGGCGCCTCCCGAGGCATCGGCAGGGCGATCGCGCTGCGCCTGGCCGTCGAGGGCGCCCTGGTCGCGGTCCACTACGCCGGCAACGACGACGCCGCCGCGCAGACCCTCGCCGAGATCGAACAGGCCGGCGGCCGCGCCTTTCCCGTCCGCGCCGCATTCGGCACCGACGGCGACATCGACGCCCTCTTCACCGGACTGGAGACCGGCCTGGCCGGGCGGCCGCTGGACATCCTCGTCAACAACGCCGCCCTGCCCTCGGCCGGATCACTCGCCGAGACCACCCCCGAGACCTTCGACCGGCTGCTCGCCGTCAACGTCAAGGCACCGTTCTTCATCATCCAGCGCGCCCTGGCGATCATGGCCGACGACGGCCGCATCATCAACCTCTCCTCGGCGGCGACCCGCGTCGCGCGGCCCGCACTCGCCCACGCCATGGCCAAGGGCGCGATCAACGCGCTCTCGCTCGGCCTGGCCCAGCAGGTCGGGAAACGCGGCATCACCGTCAACGCCGTGGCCCCGGGGCCGACCCTGACGGAGTCCTCGGACTGGATGGTGGCCACCCCGGCCGTGGAGGAGCGGCTGGGCGCGGCCAACGCGCTCGACCGCGTCGGCCGGCCCGCCGACATCGCCGCGGCGATCGCCTTCCTCGCCTCCGACGACGCCCGCTGGGTCACCGGCGGCGTCCTGGACGTGACCGGCGGCTGGTTCCTCGGCCCCCGCGACTGACCCCGACACGCATCAAGGAGCACGCCACCATGACCTCCGCCCTCGACGATCGCGACACCGCCGTCCTGCGTACCGCCGCGTACAGCGCCGTCCTCCTGCTGGTCGCGACCGGTGCCGCCGCCGGCACGCGCAAAGACCTCCTGTCCCCGACGCCGCCGCCCTTACACGGCCCGCCGAGCGGTGACAGCGTCGCAACAGCGCCATGACAGTCCGGCCGCCCACAGTGGCATCAACAACTGAGACGCACACCCCGCCGGTCGCTCAGACCGGATCCCCACCAAGGAGTTTCGCAATGGAACAGCACAACGGCACCGGACGCGGCTTCACCAAGGACGGCCTGGACCGGCTGCGCGGCATCCTCGAACGGCACGTCGAATCCGGCAGGATCCCCGGCGTCGTCGCCCTGGTCGACCGCGGCGGCGAAACCCACGTCGAGGCACTGGGCACGATGCGCCAGGGCGGCGGCGAGCCGATGCGCCGCGACACGATCTTCCGCATGGCCTCGACCTCGAAGCCGCTCGCGATGTCGGCGGCCATGATCCTCCTCGACGAGTGCCGCATCCGCCTCGACGACCCGGTCGACGCGTGGCTCCCGGAACTCGCCGACCGGCAGGTGCTCAAGCGCATCGACGGCCCGCTCGACGAGACCGAGCCGGCGAAGCGGCCGATCACCGTGCGCGACCTGCTGAACTCCACCTTCGGGATCGGCATGGACATGACCGCGATCGGCACCCCGATCTTCGGTGCGCTCTTCGAGCAGAACCTCACGCCCAACGGCATGGAGCCGATGCCCGGACCCGACGAGTGGATCCGCCGCCTCGGCACCCTGCCGCTGATGCAGCAGCCCGGTGAGCGCTGGCAGTACCAGGTCAGTCACGACGTCCTCAGCGTCCTGGTGGCAAGGGTCTCGGGGAAGTCGCACGAGGAGTTCCTCCGCGAGCGCGTCTTCGGGCCGCTGGGCATGAAGGACACCGGATTCCACGTGCCGGCCGAGAAGCTCGACCGGCTGCCGGACCTCTACGCACCCGACCCGGAGACCGGTGAGTTCCACGTGTGGGACGCCGCCGACGGTGGACGCTGGAGCAGCCCCCCGCCGTTCCAGAGCGGTGGCGGTGGCCTGGTCTCGACCGCCGACGACTACCTCGCCTACTTCCGGATGCTCCTCAACGGCGGCGTCCACGAGGGCGGGCGGATCCTGTCCCGCCCCGCCGTCGAGCTGATGACCACCAACCGCCTCTCCGCCGAGCAGACCGCCGCCCGCACCGCTTTGGCCAGTGACAACATCCACATCTCGCACGGCCAGGGCCAGCACGGCGGCTGGGGCTTCGGGATGGCGGTGCGCACCTACCGGGGCGACTACGCGCCGGTCGGCCAGTTCGGCTGGGACGGCGGCAGCGGCACCGCGACCTACGCCGACCCGGCCAACGGCCTCACCGGGATCCTGCTGACCCAGGTCGGTGCGTCCAACGCGAACTCGATGCAACTGATCCACGACTTCTGGACCACGGTCTACCAGGCGATCGACGCCTGACAACCCCACCGCACGCCACGGGGGCCCGCCCGGGCCCCCGGCCAACACCGCCACCCAAAGGAGCACGTCACCATGTCCGTCAACCTCACCGACACCGACAAGGCCACCATCCGCACCGCCGCCAACGGCGCCATCATGCTGCTGTCCTTCGCCGCCGGATCCGGCTCCCCGCACAAGATCGCCACCGCGGGCACCCTGGCGCTGAGCTCGGCGACCGGCCCGGTCGGGCACGCCCTCGCCGAGAAGGCGAAGGAGAAGCTCGAATACAAGAACAGCGCGACGCTCGCCGACCAGGTCCTGCCCGCACTGACCGAGTCGGTCGCGCTGCTGGGTAAGCAGGACGCCGCCGAGGCCGACAACTTCCGCGACGTCGTCCGCACCGCCGTCGAGGCCGGCATCGCGGCCACGGGCGGCGAGCCGACGCCGCCCGTGGCCGCGATGGTCCGCAAGATCACCGATGCGCTGGACGCGGCCTGACGCGCCCCCGACCGCACCGGCGCCCGGCCGCGGAGTCCGATGAGGACTCCGCGGCCGGGCTCGGTCGTATGGGGCACAGCCGCGGCGTGAAGAAGCGCCGGGACCGACACGGGTCCCGGCGCCTCCTTCACTCACCCGGCTATAGGGCGGTCTGCCCCGGAGGGGAGATGTCGCCACGCCACGCGCCGGTCTCGTGGTCGCTGGACTCGATGAAGTCCTTGAACCGTTCCAGGTCACCCTGAATGCGGCCGCCCACGACGCCCGTCACGGCACCGACGGTCTCGGCGGCGCCCTCCGGCTCGAAGGCCATCTGGAGGTACACCCTCGTGCTGGTCTCGTCGATCCGGTGGAAGGTCACCACACCGGCCTGACGCGGGTTGTCGAGGCTGTGCCACGCGATCCGCTCGTCGGGATGCTGCTCATCGATCTCGGCCTCGAACTCGCGCTCGACGCCGGCGATGCTGGTCTTCCAGTGCGTTCGCGTGTCGCTGAGCTGCCGGACCTCCTGGACGCCTTCCATGAACCGCGGGAACGACTCGAACTGCGTCCACTGGTTGTAGGCCCGCGAGACGGGGACCGACACGTCGATCGACTTCTCGTAGGTCTTCTGCATGGTTCCTCCTTGGAATGGCATCGGGATGCTCTTGGCCTACCCGTTGTCGCCCGCCGGCACACACGCACAGGTCAGAGCGGGTGTCAGCGCGGCGACGGCGCCAGCCCGGCGTAGCGCACGCCGGTCATCTCCTCGGACAGCCGCCACAGTCCCCGGGCGGTCGCGATGTCGCGCTGGGCGCGCTCGCCGGTGCGGCGGATCGGCCGTCCGCGCAGCTGGAACGGGCCGCTCGGAACGAGATAGGAGCCGCCGGGCAGATCGGGGTCGGTGGCGGCGAGCAGCGACGTGCGCGCTCCACGGTCCGTGGGCTGAAAGGCGAGCCGGACGAGCAGGCCGACGGTGGCCGCGTAGACACGGCCGCGGGTCCCGTTGGCGCCGCCGGTGAGGACGTTGGTCCGGGTGAGGCCGGGAGCGACGGCGATGCTGCGCAGGGGTGCCTCGGCCGCGTCGGCGAGCCGCTGCAGGTGGACGGCGAAGTACAGGTTCGCGCGCTTGGACTGCACGTAGGCGAAGGCGGGGCGGTAGTGGCGTTCGGCGTTGAGGTTGCCCATGTCGAAGCGGGCGAAGCGCTGCCCTTCGCTGCTGACGGTGACCACGCGCGGGGCGGATGCGTCGAGCAGGTGCGGCAGGAGCCGGCCGGTCAGCGCGAAGGTGCCGAGATGGTTGACGCCGAACTGCGATTCGAAGCCGTCGGCCGTGCGGGCGTGGGGGACCATCGCGATCCCGGCGTTGTTGACCAGGAGGTCGAGCGGGCCCCGCCAGGCGTCGGCGAAGGCGCGGATCGAGCCCAGGTCGGCGAGGTCCAGGCTCCGCACCTCCGCATCGGCGCCGGGCACCTCGGCGCGCAGCCGTGCGAGCGCGGCGGCTCCGCGCCCGGCGTCGCGGCAGGCGAGGACGACGCGGGCGCCGCCCCTGGCGAGTTCGCGCGCGGTGACCTGGCCGATGCCGCTGTTGGCGCCGGTGACCACGGCGACCCGTCCGCTGCGGTGGGACATGGAACTCCTCTCCACTATCGCAACTGTATGTTGCGATAATCTGAGCATCGCACGTCCTTCCCGCTATCGCAACTTGGAGTAGCTTTGAGTACTCGGCCCACCATTGGACGCGGCCCCAAGGTCCAGGCGGCCGTCCACGCCGCGACCGTCGCCGAACTCGCGGCCACCGGCTACGCCGCCCTCACCGTCGAGGCCGTCGCCACCCGCGCGGGCGTGCACAAGACGACCGTCTACCGCCGCTGGGCCGACCGCGACTCCCTGGTCGCCGACGCGCTCGCCGCGCACGTCGCCGCCGACGTCCCCATCCCCGACACAGGAACGGCCGAGGGCGACCTGCGCGCCCTCGCGCGGGCGCTCGCCGCCTGGCTCAGCGGCCCGACCGGCACGGCCGTCGTCACCACGATGGTCGCCGAGGGCGTCCGCGTCCCGGCGATCGCCGAACTGAAGCGCGACTTCTTCGCCGGCCGCCTTGAGCGCGCCGCCGTCGTCGTGACCCGCGCCGTCGAGCGCGGCGAGCTCCCCGCCGGCACGCGCCCCGACGCGGTCGTCAAGGCGATGATGGCGCCGCTCTACCTGCGCGCGCTGATCACCGCCGAGCCCGTCGGGGACGAGGCGGCAGACCAGGCGGCGCGAACCGCGCTGGGCGCGGCGAGGGCGGGCGTGCTCTGAACAGACGGCGGAAAGCGGGTGCGCGGCCTGCCGCGCACCCGCCCGAACCTCGCCGCTAGGGCGCGTCGAAGCCCATGGAGTAGTTGCCGCTGCCGGAGTATGCGTGGACGCGGTAGCGGTAGCGTCCCGCGGTCCCGTTGTACGTCAGCGTCTCGTCAGGCCGCGACGACGTCGCCTGCGCGACGTTCGTCCAGCTGCTTCCGTTCCACTTCTGCAGGTAGAGGTCGTAGTCGGTCCCGGTCGGCCCGTCAAGGCAGGCCCGGTGCGCACCGGAGACGGTGGTCTCGAAGTACGTCCCGTCCGGCTGGTACGCGCTCGCACCCGACGTCAGCGACCCGCTGCGGTTGGTCTCGTACCCGACGCAGGAGCCGGGCACCGATCCGTTCACGGTCAGCTGATACGTCGTCGTCCGCGTGACCCCGGAGCCCGTACCCCTGATCGTCACCGGATAGCTCCCCGGCGGTGTGCTCGCCGCGGTCTGGATCGTCATCGTCGACGACGTTCCCGACGTGGGCACCGGGGGCGAGAACGCCGCCGTCGCGCCGCTCGGCAGACCGGTCGCCGACAGTGTCACCGGCTGCGCCTGACCCGACGTCGTCTGCGTCGAGACCGTCGCGGTCACCGACGCGCCGGGGTTGGCCGAACCCGAGGCCGGAGCCACCGACACCGCGAAGTCGTTGGCGGGGGTGCCACCGCAGTACTCGGCCTCCTTGCCGATGGCCCGGTAGGGGCAGTCGGCGTACTCGGCGAGCCTCAGGATCGACTCCTTGTTGCGCGCGGTCTGCGCCGGGATCACCTCGTCGGGCGGGTAGAAGCCGGGACTCGCCGAGGCCGGGTACATCTCGAAGGTGAAGGACCAGATCCGCTGGTCGCCCCACATCCAGTCGGTGGAGTCGCCGTCGGTGATGTACAGCTCGCTGGACTGCTCGGGTGTGTATCCGTTGGCGTCGGCCATCTCGTTGCCGATGGTCGCGAAGGTGTTGTACTGGTCTTGCGTCATGCCCTCGGCGGTGTCGGAATAGGTGTAGCCGTACGGCCAGAGGACCAGCTCCGAATAGGAGTGGATGTCGATGTGCGCCTTGATCTGCTGCGTGCCGCCGACGCGGCGGGACAGCACGAAGTCGCGGAAGACCTGGATCTCCGGGGAGGAGAACGCCGACGTGCCGCGGTAGGTGTCGCTGCTCGGGCTGCCACTGGAACCGCCGCAGCAGCCCCACTTGTAGCCGAAGTTGCGGTTGAGGTCGGTGCCGACGGCGGTCGAGCCGCTGTTGGGCTGCCGGTTCTTGCGCCACGAGCGGTACGAGCCGGTGGCGATGTCGTACATGCTGCCGTCGGGGTTGAGCATCGGGATGATCCACAGTTCGCGGCCGTCGACGATGTTCTTGATCCGCGAGTCGGAGCCGTAGGAGGCGGTGAACAGGTTCGCCAGGTACAGCGCCTGCTCGGTGGTCAGGTGCTCGCGGGCGTGGATGTTGGCGTTGAAGAGGATCTCGGGCTCGTTCTCGTCGGTGCCGACGTTGTCGGAGATCTTCAGCGCCACGATGTCGCGGCCCTCGTAGGAGCGGCCGATGACGCGGCTGCTGGCCACCGACGGGTATGCCGCGGTGATCCGGTTGATCTCGGCGAGCGTCTCGTTGTAGTCGTGGTAACCGGAGTCGGCGGGCGGGAAGCCGAAGATCTGCGGGTCCTCCGGCGAGATCGGCGACGGGGCGGCTAATCCCTCGACGTCGAAGCCGAGCCGCTTGATCGCGGCCACCTCGGAGGGCGTGGCGGTGATGAACACGGTGCCGTGCTCGATGAAGTCGATGGCCGCGCCGGTACCGGCGATCGCCGTGGCGTCGGCCCGGGTCTCGGGCCCGATGACGCGGTACTGGCCGGTCGTCTCCGCCGCCGCGGCGGCGGGATCGGCCGCCGCCGGGTCGGGCGGCATGGACAGCGCGGCGGCCACGACGGCCGCCACCGCCAGAACGGATAAGGCGAGTCGTCCTCGCATGGTGGTCTCCTTGTGACGTGTGCCGGTGGGGCTCTCGCCGGACCCGGGGGCGCGGCCGGTTCGTGCCCCGGCTCGCCGGGTGCCGGCCCGGGCGAGCGGTGACCCCGGGGGAGGTCACCGAACATCAGCTTAGGGCTGGCGGAGTGGCCGGGATGCGAGGAAAGTCCCGGGACGATTCAGCGACTCACGGTGTCCCGACGGTGCGCGCCTTGAGATGCGCCCGCTCGCCCTGGCGCCCGAAGAGGACGAGCAGCTCGACGGGACGGTCGCCGTCGGCGCCCAGCCAGTGCGGGAGGTGGGTGTCGAACTCGGCGGCCTCACCGGCCTTGAGGACGAGGTCGCGGTCGCCGAGGACCAGGTGGAGCCTGCCGGAGATCACATAGACCCACTCGAATCCCTCATGGGTCTTCAGCTCCGGCTCGGCACCGGGCCTCGGCGGAATCACGAGCTTGTGGGCCGCGACGCCGCCGGGGCTGCTGAGCGGCACGTAGGTCATCCCGTCGCGGACGACCGGCCGCGGGTGAATGCGCGGATCCCCGGTGCGGGGAGCGCCGACGAGATCGTCGAGGGGGACGGCGTAGACCTCGGCCAGGGGGAGCAGCAGTTCGAGGGTCGGCTTGCGGGCACCGCCCTCCAGGCGTGACAGGGTGCTCTGGTTGACGCCGGTCCGTTCGGCCAGCTCGGCGAGGGTCAGGCCGCGACGCCGCCGCAGCTCGCGCAGGCGCGGACCCACCGCGTCCAGGACGTCTCGTCTCGTCTGCCGCATGACACCAGCTTGCCGGAACGGCATGAGGCCTTGCAAGTCCGGCATGGGGGAGCGCACGGTCGACACCATGAGGACCACGAAGCGACGCACCGACAGCCCGCCACCGCGCACGGCCAACACCGAGGTGGAAGTCCTGCGCGGATTCCTCGACTACCTGCGCGACGCCATCGCGCGGAAGGTCGAGGGAGCCCCCGAACCGCGCGTCCGCGAGCCCGCGGTCCCCTCCGGTACCAGCCTGCTCGGCCTGCTCAACCACCTCGTCGCCGTCGAGGACGCGACCTTCCTCGGCGCGAAGGTCACCGACTGGCAGGCGACCTTCCGGCCAGACCCGCGCGACAGCGTCGCCGACATCGTCACCCGCTACCGCGAGACCGTCGACCGCGCCAACCAGACGCTCGACGGCCAGACCGACCCGGGCGCACCGATGCCGGGCCGTACCGGCCGCTCACCGAGCCTGCGATGGGCGCTCACCCACATGATCGAGGAGACCGGCCGCCACGCCGGGCACGCCGACATCATCCGCGAGCTCATCGACGGCGCCACCGGGCGCTGAGCCGTGTCGGTTTCGTCCAAGACGCCGGCGCCCCCGTCCTCTAACGTGACGCGGGAGGGCGGCGCAGGGCCGCTCACCTGGAGGAACACACGATGCGCGAACTGGTCTACACCGGTTTCATGACCCTCGACGGGATCGTCGACTCACCCGGCGGCGTCGTCGAAGGACACCGGGGCGGAGGCTGGGTCTTCGACACCGAGTTCGTACCCGAGGCCTACGCGCTCAAAGGCGAGGAACTCGCCGACACCACGGCCCTGATGTTCGGGCGGCGCAGCTACGCGGCCTTCGCGCCGATCTGGCCCGGCTCGGAGGACCACGCCGCCTACCGCGACCTGCCCAAATACGTCGTGTCGAGCACACTGGACGACGACGCCCTCGTCGACGGCTGGGGCCCGATCACGATCCTGCGCTCGACCGAGGACGTCGCCGCGCTCAAGGAAGGCGACGGCGGTGCCGTGTTCATCCACGGCAGCGCCGAACTCGCCCGGCGCCTCGGCGAGGCCGGTCTGATCGACCGCTACAACCTGCTGGTGTTCCCGGTGCTCCTGGGTGCGGGCAAGCGCCTGTTCACCGACGCCGACGTGGACCGGCGGAACCTGCGCCTGCGGGAGTCGGCGACGTACTCCAACGGCGTGGCGAAGCTGATCTACGAGGTCGTGCGCTGAGCGTCGAGGTCGAGGGCGATCGCGCCACCACGGCCCTCGCGGAGCTGCGTCGCGGTCCATCCGATGTAGCGCCGCAGGGCCCGGGCGAGGTGCGGCTCGTCGTAGAAGCCGAGCGCCGCCACGACATCGCCGGTCACCGCGCCCGAGGCCAGCCGCTCCGCGGCCGTGCGAGCCCGCACGATCTGCCGCACCGCTCCCCGGGTCAGGCCCGTGGCGGCGCGGAACCGGCGTTCGAGGGTGCGCTCGCCGACCGGTGGGGGCTTCGCGGGTGCCAGGAGCGGATCGCGGATCACGATCTCGTCGCCGACGAGCCGCCGGACGAGCGCCTCGGCGTCGTCGGGCCCGGGCGTCTCCCAGCGGCGGCCGCCGAGGCGGAACGACCGCCGGGTCGTGTCCGGCAGCGCGATGCCCCCGTTGACCAGGGACCTGGTGGCGACCGCGCGCAACGATGTGCCGACGGCGAACTCGATGCCGGTGAACGCGGCCCCTTCGGGGACCGGTGCGGTCGCGGTGCCGGTCTCGGGGCCGGTGACGGCCGCGTGGGCGCGGCCCGCCTGCTCCCAGAACACCAGGCCCCACGTCGGTGACGCGACCGATGTCATCTCGGTAAGTTCGCCGCTGGCGCAGGTCCACACCGACCTGATCCACGACGACTCCGAAGGCCGTGTGCCGAACAGCAGCCGCATGCGGGCACTCCCTTTCCCGGACGCCGTCCGCGCGCGTCGCGCCGGTGGACGGCGGCCCGCTTGTCGGCGAAGTGTCGCAGCCGGGTCGGACATCGACGCGCACGGGTGAGGGCGCCTTCCGCGAAGGCACTGTCGAGTGGCCGGGTCGTGCCCGGCCCCGGTCGCGCCATGGTGGCGGAAGTCACGGTGTGCGCACCGACCGCCGCGGGCGATCATGAGAGCCGCGTTCGGGTGCATTTCGGCCGATCGGCGCGTGGGAAGGGCCGTCGCGGTGTCACTCCGGCGGCCGCGTCCGGTAGCGCGGAGTTCGCATAGGATCGGCGCACGAGGCGAAGGAGGGTGGGCATGTCGAAGCCTCAAGGGGCGCGCCAGCCGACCATCAAGGAGGTCGCGAACCTCGCGGGGGTGAGCCCGATGACCGCCTCCCGCACGCTCGCCGGAGGCCGCAACGTGCGCCCGGATCTTCAGGAACGCGTGATGGCGGCCGTCCGCGAGCTCGGCTACTTCCGCAACGAGAACGCGCGCAGCCTGCGTCCGGGACAGCCCAGCGGCCTCATCGGGATCGCGATCACGAACCTCGCCAACCCCTACTACGGCAGTTTCGCGCTCGGTGTCGAAGAGGTCGCCGCCGAGCACGGCCGGCGGATCATCCTGGGCAATACCGGTGAGGACGTCGCGCGCGAGCGGCAGCTGGTGAGCGACTTCATCGGGCGCCAGGTCGACGGGCTCATCCTCGTGCCGACCAGTGGCGACGCCGCGCACCTGCGGCCGGAACGGCTGGGGCACGTCCCGCTGGTCCTCGCCTCGCGCCGGGTGCCCGGTCTCGACGTCGACACGGTGCTCCTCGACGACGTCGGCGGCTCCTACCGGGGCACGATCTCCCTGCTCGACGCGGGTCACACGCGCATCGGTTTCCTCGGGAACCGGACCTCGGTGTTCACCGGGGAGCGCCGCTATCGCGGCTTCGAGCGGGCCATGACCGAGCGCGGTGTCCCGATCGACACCGCGATCGTCGCGCGGGACCAGCAGGACGTCGACGCGGCGAGTCGCGCGGCCAGGGTGATGCTCGACCTCGACGAGCCGCCCACGGCGATCTTCAGCGCGAACAACCGGAACAGCATCGGTGCCCTGCGCGAGATCGGCCGGCGGATCCGAGACGGCCTGCCCGGGCCGCACCCGTCCATGGTGAGCTTCGACGACTTCGAGTTGTCCGAGCTCATGCCGGTGCCGGTGACGGTGATCGACCATGACGCGCGCCTGCTCGGGCGCGAGGCGGCGACCCTGCTCTTCGCCAGGCTCGACGACGACACCGCCGAGGCGGCCAGGACCGTCGAACTGCCCGTGACCATCGAATATCCCTGAGATTTCCATCCCGTGACCGGGGGGTTGCCAGTCTCACAGCCTGTTGGTAACGTTACCAACCTCCACGATCATCAAGATCGAAGATGGCGGTGATCAAGCCGCGGGCGAGGAGGTAGACCGGCGATGGAGCTCTGCATCGACTTCGGTGGATCCGAGATCAAACTCGGCGTCCTCCGGCAGGGCGCACCCGTCCGCACCGAGACGGTCCCCGTCGGTGACGGCGACGTCGAGCGCGTCGCCGACACGGCCCGGGCACTGGTCGCCGAGCTCGCGCCCACCGCGGCCGGCATCGCCGTCCCCGGCGTCGTCGACCGCGCGGCCGGCCGCCTCGTCAAAGCCCACGGCAAACACCCCCGCCTCGGCGACCTCGACCTCATCGCCTGGGCCCGGACCTCCTTCGGGCTCCCGGCCGTCATCGAGAACGACGCCCGGGCCGCGCTCGTCGGCGAGATCTCCACAGGCTCGGCCGCGGGAGCACACGACGCCGTCCTGATGACCCTCGGCACCGGCATCGGCACCGCCGCCGTCATGAACGGCACCGTCCTGCGCGGCGCCCACGACCACGCCGGCATCCTCGGCGGCCACCTGACCGTCGACCTCGACGGCGGACTGTGCAACTGCGGCAACGTCGGCTGCGCCGAGTCCATCGCGGGCGCCTGGGCCATCCGCCGCGACCTCGCCACCCGCGGCGACGCCGTCACCGACGTCCGGGAGATGATCGCCGCCGCCGAGACCGGCGACGCCGCCGCCGCCGACCTGCTCGACCGCGCCGTCCGCGCCTGGGGCGCCACCGCGGTCTCGCTCTGCCACGCCTACGACCCCGACGTCGTCATCCTCTCCGGCGGCATCCTCCGCGCCGGGGGAGCCGTCGCCGTCCCGATCGAGGCCTACGTCACCGAACACCTCTGGACGAGCTCCCACCGGCCGGACTTCGTCATACCCCAACGACCCGAACTCTCGGTGCTGCGCGGACTGTCCGTCCTCGCCGCCGGCGAGCATTCCTAGAAGGAGCATTCGTGCCAACCGCCAGTCCGTCCTCCACCGACCCGATCGGCCGCTACGAGAAGCAGCCGACCGTGCCGCTGCCGGCCGACGCCCGCGTGCTCACCGGCGCGACGGCGTGGACCCGGGTCGCCGAAGCCGCCTCCGGCAAGGCGGCCGGGAGCACACCGCTGGTCGTCGTCGACGCCTACCCGGGCGCGGACCTCCCGCTGATCGCCAAAGAGATCGCCGACGCGCTCCCGCAATGGCGGATCGTCGACGTCGAGGAAACCGCCGCACGGCCCCTCGCCGAGATCGACGCCTTCATCGCCGAGAACCTCACCGACGACCGCGTCTTCGGCGTCATGTCGCACGCCACCGTCGACGCCTTCTACGACGACGACCGCCTCGCCGCGACCGCCGCCGACGTGCTCGCCGACGACCGGCCGACCGTCCTGCTCGGCTGGGGCGCCGACCTCGTCGCCCGCCGCGCCGCGACCCCCTACGTGCTCGTCCTCGCCGACATGGCGCGCTGGGAGATCCAGCTCCGCCAGCGCCTCGGCGCCACCAACTGGCGCGCCGAGAACCCCGAGGAGGACCGCCTGCGCAAGTACAAGCGCGGCTTCTTCGTGGAATGGCGCATGGCCGACCGCCACAAGCGGACCATGTTCGACCGCGTCGACTTCGTGTTCGACGCCAACGCCCTCGGCGCCGCCGAACCCGGCGCGCGCGTACCCGGCATGATCACCGGCGAGGCCTTCCGCGCCGCCATCGAAGGCGCCGCGCACCGCCCCTTCCGCGTCGTCCCCTTCTTCGACCCCGGCTCCTGGGGCGGGCAGTGGATGAAGCACAAGCTCGACCTCGACCCCACCAAGCCCAACTACGCCTGGTGCTTCGACTGCGTGCCGGAGGAGAACTCGCTCCTGCTCGCCGACGCTGACGGCGCGGTCGTCGAGGTCCCCTCCCTCGACCTCGTCCTCACCCAGCCCAAGGCCCTCCTCGGCGAGCGCACCTACGCGCGCTTCGGCGCGGAGTTCCCGATCCGCTTCGACTTCCTCGACACCATGGAGGGCGGCAACCTCTCCCTCCAGGTGCACCCGCTGACCGACTACATCCAGCGGACCTTCGGGATGCACTACACGCAGGACGAGTCGTACTACCTCCTCGACGCCGGCGACGACGCCCGGGTCTACCTGGGCTTCAAGGACGGCATCGACCGCGAGGCGATGATGGCGGACCTGCGCATCGCCCAGACCGGCGAGCGGCCCTTCGACACCGAGAAGTACGTCAACACCTTCCCGGCCAAGAAGCACGACCACTTCCTCATCCCGGCCGGCACCGTGCACAGCTCGGGCGCGAACTCGATGGTCCTGGAGATCTCGGCGACCCCGTTCATCTTCACCTTCAAGCTCTGGGACTGGGGCCGCCTCGGCCTCGACGGCATCCCCCGCCCGGTGCACCTCGACCACGGCGAGCAGAACCTTGAGTGGTACCGCGACACCGCCTGGACCGAGGCCAACCTCGTCGGCCAGGTCGAGGAGCTCTCCAACGACGGCGACGTCGTCGAGGAGCGCACCGGCCTGCACGAGCTGGAGTTCATCGAGGTCCGCCGCCACTGGTTCACCGACCAGGTCGCCCACGACACCGAAGGCACCGTCAACGTGCTCAACCTCGTCGAAGGCGACGAGGCCGAGGTCGTCAGCCCGACCGGCGCCTTCGAGCCCTACCGCGTCAACTACGCCGAGACCTTCATCATCCCGGCGGCCGTCGGTCCCTACCTCATCAGACGCACCGAGCGCTCCCGCAGCGAGCGCTTCGGGACCCTCAAGGCCTCCGTCCGGGGCACCCGCACCGGCCAGGCCTGACCAAGGACCAGTACCCCACCACCACCCCACCCCTGAGACGAAGAAGAACAAAGGAGTTCGCAACATGAGATCACGGAGGATCACCCTCGGCGTCGCCGCCGCGGTCGCCGCGAGCCTGGTGCTCGCCGCGTGCGGCAGCGGCGGAGGCGATGACGACGGCGCGAAGACGGGGACGCTCGACTTCTACACCAACAAGGCCGCCTGGGAGCCCGACTTCGACGAGCTCAACGCGACCAGCAAGACCGGTGTGAACATCGACCTGAACACCACCGGCTACTCCGACGCCGCCCAGTACGACGCGTTCATCCGCCAGTCGTTCCGGACCGACAAGAGCCCGGGGCTGTTCACCTGGCAGACCGGTCCCTCCCTCGGCGAGCTCGTCGACGAGGGCCTGATCGCCGAGACGACCGACATCTGGACCAAGGCCGTCAACGAGGGCTGGATCTCGGAGGACCTGCGCAACACGTACACCTTCGGCGGGAAGCAGTACTGCGTTCCGATGAACATCGCCTACTGGGTGATGTATTACAACAAGAACATCTTCGCCGAGCAGAAGATCGAGGTCCCGGCCACGTGGGACGACCTCAACGCGGCGGCGGACAAGCTGAAGGGGGCCGGCATCACGCCGTACTACCAGACCAGCACGCTGTTCACGTTCCCGTGGTTCCAGCAGATGGTCGCGGGCACCGACCCGGCTCTCTACAAGGGACTGGCCACCGGTGAGGTGAAGTACACCGACCCGCGGATCGTGTCGGTCATGGAGACGTGGCGCGACCAGCAGGAGAAGGGCTGGTTCAGCGACGCCGGAAGCACCGTCGACCCGGCCGTCGGCCTCAAGCAGGGCGACTACGCGATGATCAACTTCGGGTCCTTCTTCAACGGTTCCCTCGACGGAGCCGGGATGGTCTCCGGTGAGGACTACGGCATGTTCGTGATCCCCGCGACGAACCCGGGTCTGGCCAAGACGCCCGTGGCCGTCGAGTCCGGTCCGCTCTGCGTGGCCGAGAACTCCTCGCAGAAGACGCTCGGTATGGCCTACTCCGAGTGGTGGATGTCCCCCGACGCGCAGACCGCGTGGAGCAAGGCCCGCGGTGACGTCGCCTTCAACCCGAAGGCCACCGTCAACGACCCGATGCTCAAGGAGCTCGGCACCACCATCGCCGGCGGCGCTTACGAGACCTACGACCGCTACTACGAGACGACTCCGACGCCGATCCTGACCGTCGCGCTGGAGCAGTTCGGTGCCTTCATCGCCAACCCCGGTGACCCGTTGCCGTTCCTTGAGGCGATCCAGGCCGAGGCGGACAAGTACTGGGCAGACCAGGAGTAACACCAGATGACCGACAAGACCCCGACGGCGAAGACCCCCGGGCAGCGTTATCGCTGGTCGGCCCGGGGGTTCATCGCACCAGGCGTGTTCCTGGTGGCGGTGCTGCTCTACCTGCCGCTGCTGTGGACGACGTTCCTCAGTTTCACCGACTACAACGGCCTGGGCGATCCGGAATGGATCGGCATCGAGAACTACGTCGAGATGTTCGACGACCCGCAGTTCATCGGCTCCGTGCTGAACACGCTGCTGTGGGTCGGCGGCACCCTCCTCGTCCCGGTGGGCATCGGCCTCGGGGTCGCCCTGCTCACCTGGAACCTCAAGGGAGGCGTCTGGCTGAGGCTCCCGTTCCTCATCCCGTACGCCCTCTCCGGGATCGGGGTGGCGGTGATCTGGTCGTTCATCCTGGGCAGCAACGGCGCCCTCGACCAGGCACTGGCCGCCTTCGGGATCGCCGACACGCCACGCTGGCTCGTCGACTCCCCGCTCAACACGGTCGTGATGATCCTGGCGACCTCGTGGCAGGCCGTCGGCGTGAACGCACTGTTGTTCACCATCGGCCTCCAGTCGATCCCGAAGGAGCCCCTGGAGGCCGCCAAGCTCGACGGCGCCACCGGGTTCCGGCTGTTCCGCAGCATCCTGTGGCCGATGCTGCGCCCGCTCACCGTGGTCGTCATCGGTCTGTCGATCGTCGCCAGCCTCAAGACCTTCGACATCGTCCAGGGCATGACCAAGGGCGGACCGGGCCGGTCCTCCGAGACACTCGCGCTGACGATGTACCGGGAGACCTTCGTCAACAGCGAATACGGGCTCGGTTCGGCGATCGCGGTGTTCCTCACGATCGTGACGCTGGCCGCCGCGATCCTCTACCTGCGCCAGCAGCTGTCCAGCAAGAACGAGGGCTGACCCATGTCACGAGCGATTCGCACGACCGTCCTCGCGGTACTCGGCCTGATCTGGCTGCTGCCGGTGTACCTGCTGCTCATCAACGCGTCGAAGGCACCGGAGACGTTCACCTCCACCGAGTCGTGGAAGCCGACCGACTTCTCGCTGTTCGGCAACATCGGCGAGGCCATGCGCCTGTCCGGGCTCGCCGAGAGCGTCGCGAGCACGCTGCTCTACGCGGTCGTCTCACCGGCGATCGCCGTCCTCGTCGGCGCGGCCGCGGGTTTCGCGATCGTCGCGCTCAAGCTGCGGCACGGCTTCGCGTGGTTCGTGCTGATCTTCGGCGGGACGGTGTTCCCGATCCAGATGATCCTGCTGCCGATGTTCGACGCCTACTCGCGGATGAGTCTCTTCGACACCCGCTTCGGCATGATCATCGTGTACACGGCCATCTCGATCCCCTTCTCGGCCTTCGTGATGCGCAACTTCTTCACCGGCATCGCGCACAGCGTCTTCGAGGCCGCCGTGCTCGACGGGGCCTCGACCTGGCGCATCTTCCTCCGGGTCTACCTGCCGATGGCGTCGAGCGCGCTCGTCGCGATCTTCATCCTGCAGGCCACGTTCATCTGGAACGACTTCCTGCTCGGCCTGGTCTTGAGCCAGTCCGACGACGTCCGGCCGATCGTGACCAGCCTCGCCGGGATGCAGAGCACCTACGGCGGCGCGCAGATGTCGACCGTCCTGGCCGGAGGTCTGCTCGTCTCACTGCCGACGGTGATCCTCTTCCTCTTCACGCAGAAGTTCTTCGCCCGCGGCCTCGCCCTCGGGCAGTAACCAGGAGACCCTCATGCCTCCAACCCCCATCCGGGCGATCCCCACCGTCGGCGACCTCGCCGCTGACCCGGTGACCCACCACTACGACGACATGATCGCCCCGAGCGGTCTGACGAACTTCCTCGGCACCGTCCGGGTCGACCACGACCTCACCGCGATCAGCGCCGTGACGTTCCCGCCGGTGTCGCAGGGCCTGACCCGCACCGCCGCGTGCTTCGTCGACGGCCGCCTCGTCGAGTCCTACGGCGCCATGATCAGGCACGAGTGGCGGCCCGACCGGGTCCGCCGCAGCGTCACGCTGCCGGGCCTCGACCTGCGCACCGACACCGTCTGCGCCCCCGGTGAGACCGCCGTGACCGTCGACGTCCAGGTCACCAACACCGGCGTGAAGCACCGGACGGTGACGGTCACGCTCTCGCTCGCCGCGGGCGTGACGAAGTCCGCCGAGGCCTGGCTCGACGCGATGGCCCCCGAGGAGCGCAACCGCGCCTCCCTCGGCCCTTCGCGCCTGGCCTTCGGTAACGGGGCCGGCACCGCCTG
This sequence comes from Phytomonospora endophytica, assembly GCF_014202425.1. Taxonomy (GTDB): domain Bacteria; phylum Actinomycetota; class Actinomycetes; order Mycobacteriales; family Micromonosporaceae; genus Phytomonospora; species Phytomonospora endophytica. Next base: position 142,270 of record NZ_JACHGT010000014.1, read on the forward strand.
GAGCGTGCAGGGCGCCGACACCGACGCCGACGTGCGCCTGTCCGGCATCGCGCCCGCCTCCGGCGAGCACGAGGTCGGCATCGGCGGCATCGAACGCGGCGGCGAGATGACCGTCCGCCTCGACGTCGCCCCCGGCGCCACCGCGCGCTTCGGGTACGTCCACGCCGTCGCCGCCACCGAGGCCGAGGCCGCCGAGGTCTTCGACCGCGTCGCCGCCGACGTCCCGGCGACCGTCCGTGCCGCCGAGACCCTGTGGAACGAGCAGCTCGCCGCGGCCTTCCGGCCCGGCAACGACGACTTCTCCGGTCACCTGCCGATCCTGGAGACCTCCTCGGACGCGCTGCGCCGCCTCTACTGGTGGGGAGCACTCGGCACCATCTGGTTCCGGCGCGACTTCGCCGGCAACGTCCTCGGCCGCAGCTACGACACCCTGATGCCCAACTACTGGGCCACCACGACCTTCATCTGGGACTACAGCCTCAGCTCCATCACCCACGCGCTCCTCGACCCCGAGGTCATGCGCCGTCAGGTGCGGCACTGGATCGACTCCGACATCCACACCCACTTCGGCACCTCCTCGCTCACCGGGGGACCGGTCGGGCGCTGGTACTCGGTCAACGACTACGCCATGACGAGGCTCGTCAACGACTACATCCGATTCACCGGCGACACCGCCCTGCTCGACGAGACCCTCGCGGGCCGCACCGTCGCCGAGCACCTGCGCGACTGGGCCCTCGCCTGGCGCGGCCTGCGTGGCGCCTCACCGCTGGCCGACTACGGCGAGATCGACAACCTGCTCGAATGCGTCAGCTCCTACACCCACGAGGTCGCCGGGCTCAACGCCGCCAACGTGTGGAACATGCGCACCGTCGCCCAGATCCTGACCGCCCACGGCGACACCGCCGGAGCGGCCGAACTGACCGTCGCCGCCGACGAACTCGTCAAGTCCGTCGTCGACCTCTACCAGCCCGGTGACGGCTACTTCGTCGCCCGCCAGCCCGACGGCACGCGCGTCCCGGTCCGCCACATCTACGACTTCAGCGTCGTCGGCACCACCATCGCCGACGACCTCGACGAGTCCGTCCGCGCCGAGATGGTCGCGTTCTTCGAACGCGAGCTGCGCACCGAGACCTGGGTGCGCTCCCTGTCGCCGTGGGACCCCGACGCCAGCTACAGCGTCCGCCCCGACCACCAGTGGAACGGCGCCTACCCGGCCTGGCCGGCCGACGCCGTCCGCTCGCTCGTCGCGCTCGGCGCACCGTCGGTGGCCGCCGAGTGGCTGCCCGGTCTGGCCCGCTCGGCCAACCAGGGCCCGCCCGGGCAGGGGCACTTCACCGAGGAGGCCATGCCCACCATCGCCGGCGGCGCCCGCAAGGCGCCACCACAGCTGCCGTACATCATCGACTGGGCCTGCTCCTCGGCCGGCGCCTACGTCGCGCTGGTCATCGAGTCCTTCTTCGGCGTCGACCCCAAGGTCGGCTCCACCGAACTCGACGCGATGCGCAGGCACGTCGCCGACCTCGACCCCGACGCGGTCCTGCGCGGGCTGCGGATCGGGGACCGGCTCGTCGACGTGCACGCCGACGGCACCGTGGCCGACGCCTCATGACGGCACGGCCCGTCGCGATCGAGGAGTCGATGATCCGCGGCGCCGTGGAGATCGAGAAGACCGAGCGGGGCCTCGTGCCGCACCGGCTGCCACGGTGGGCGCGGCGGCAGATCCCCGACCGCTTCATGATCCAGACCAGTGCGGAGAGCGCCGGTGTCCGGCTCGCGATCCGCACCTCGGCCGACGTCGTCGAACTGGACGTGCGGGCCAGGCGGATCGCCGCCGACGCCGACACGCCCTTCCCGCCGAGCGTCTACGAGATCACCGAGGGCGGGACGCTGGTGGCGAGCGCGGGCGCGCCCGCCGGTTCCCGCTACGTGTTCACCTTCGAGCGGCCCAGCGGTGAGATCGTCCCCGGTCCCGGCGCGACGGTCCGTTTCGAAGGGCTCGGCACCGGTGCCGAACGCGAGCTCGAACTGTGGATGCCGTACCACGACCACGTCGAACTCCTCGAACTGCGCGCCGACGCCCCCGTCGCGCCCATGCCCGAGGACGCGGCCCTGCGCTGGGTGCACCACGGCAGTTCCATCAGCCACGGTTACCGGGCGGTGACCACGACCGGCACCTGGCCGGTCGTGGCGGCGCTGCGGGCCGGGGTACGGCTGACGAACCTCGCGTTCAGCGGCAACGCCATGCTCGATCCCTTCACCGCCCGCACGATCCGCGACACCCCCGCCGACCTCATCACCCTCAAGACCGGCGTCAACATCATCTCCGGCGACGCGATGCGGGTCCGCGCCTTCCGGCCCGCCCTCGACGGCTTCGTCGACACGATCCGCGAAGGGCACCCCGACACCCCGATCGTGCTCGTCTCGCCGATCTGGTGCGAACCGGTCGAGACCTCGGCGGGACCGACGATCCAGGACCCGAGCCGCACCGAGGAGTGGTCCATCGCCGCCGGCAGCGAGGCCGACGTCGAGGACGGGAAGCTCTCGCTGCGCGTCGTCCGCGCCGAGACCGCCGCCATCGTCGAACGCCGCCGCGCCGACGGTGACGAACGCCTGCACTACCTCGACGGCCTGACCCTGTACGGCGGGCCCGACGCCGCCGTGATGCCCCTGCCGGACAACCTGCACCCAGGTCCGGACGTCCAGCGACTCATCGGCGAGCGCTTCGCCGACCGGGTCCTGGCCGGGTTCACCACCCCACTGCAAAGGAGCAGATCATGACCCGACGATCGATACCGCTCGCCCTTGCCCTGCTGACCGGACTGTCCGTGGCCGCCGTGCCGGCCGCCGCGCAGGCCAAGCCCGTGTGCGACCCGGCCGTGACGGCGTCGGTCAACGAGAAGCTGACCGAACGTTTCGGCACCTACGGTGACACCGCCGGGCGCTGGACGGGCGCCGACTCCGCCTACAGTGTCCGCCTGCCCGACGGGTCGGACGCGTGGCTGTACTCCGACACCTTCATGGGTGAGGTCGACGCCGACCACGGCCGCCCGCTGGAGTCGCCGTTCCTGCACAACTCGATCATCGTCGACGACCACGGTGACCTGACGACCCACACGGGAGGCTCGGCCGCCGCGCCGGAGTCGCTGGTGAAGGTCGCCGGCGCCGACGAGGGCCAGCGCTGGTACTGGTTCGGTGACGGCACGGTCGAAGGCGACGAGCTGCACGTGATGCTGCTGGAGTTCATCAAGACCGGTACCGGGAACTTCGACTTCAAGTTCACCGGTAACGCCGTGGCGACCTTCGACACCGACGACATGAGCCTGACCTCGGTGACGGAGCTGCCGGAGTCGGCGGTGAACTGGGGCTCGGCGATCTATGAGGACCGCAAGGACGGCTACACCTATGTGTTCGGAGTCGAGGACAACCAGGCCCAGAAGTTCGCCCACCTGGCCCGCGTGCCCAGTGGCGAGCTGACGACGTCGCCGTGGGAGTACTTCGCGGCGGGGGAGTGGACCGACGACCCGAGCGGCTCCTCGCGGATCCTCGAAGGCGTCTCCAACGAGTTCAGCGTGACGCGTTTCCAGGGCAGGTTCACGATCGTGACCGGGGACGCCACCGAGGCGCTCAGCGCGAAGATCGTGATGTACCGGAGTGACGACATCGAAGGCCCGTACACCGGTAAGACGACGCTGTACACGACCCCTGAGACCAGTGGGAACGTCTTCACCTACAACGCCAAGGCGCACCCGCAGCTCAGTGGCAAGGACCGGCTGCTGATCACGTACAACGTGAACAGCTTCCGCAGCGCCGACCTGTACGACAACGTCGACAACTACCGTCCGCGCTATGTGGACGTGCGGGTGCGGGGTCTCTGACCGACCGCGTCCGCGTGACACGCCCCCGGCGAATGCCGGGGGCGTGGTTCGTTTCGGGTCGCGCCGGTCCTAGCGCGCTCGGCGCCGGCAGCGGACGGCGGCGCGGATCAGGAGCGCTCCCGCCCAGAGGCACGCGGCCGCGAGGACGCCGTCCCACAGCGCCCAGCCGAGGCCTTCGTCACTGAACACGTAGGCGCTCGTGCTGGTGTACTCCGGGCCGTGGGCGCGGAGGTAGTACCGGTACGCCTCGGCCGGGACGACCGCTCCGGCGGCGAGGACGAGCCCGGCCGCGCCGAGGGCGAGGGCGGCGGGAAGGCCGCGGAACACCGGTGCCGGCATCGGCGCGTCGTTGCGGGCAAAGCGGATCCGGTCGACCGCCCCCATCACGGCCCAGGAGGCCAGGCCGAGGCAGGCGGTGATGAGCACGCCCTGGCGGACGTGCCATTCGGGGAAGTAGAAGCCGATGGCGAACATGTCCGGCTCGCCGCTGCCGGTGATGGCGCCGGTTCCTCGCATGTGCACCAGGAACGCCGCGGTCGGCAAGGTCGCTCCGACGGCGGCGAAGACCAGCGCGGTGAGAAGCCGCCAGGCCGCCGAGGCGTACCGGCCGGCTCGTGGTGGCGCCGACGGCGACGCGGGCGGCGGTGGCGCCGTGATGATGGTGTCCATACCGGCTCAACGAGCCAGGTGGCGCGCCCGGCGCTCGGAAACCCGCGAAGCTCCCCCGAACCGGTGGGCGCCGAGCCCTCCGGCGCCGCGCACGAACGGTTCTTCGACCCTTCAAGGCAAGAACCCTTCCCGGCCTTCAATCTCCAGCCAATCTCCCCGTCCAGCCTTCGATCACCCCTTCAAATCCCCGACCCGGGCGCAGAAGATAACCCCCATGGAATACACCCGACTGGGCCGCAGCGGCCTTAGCGTCTCCCGGATCTGCCTCGGCATGATGAGCTTCGGCACCCCCGTCTCCCGCGACTGGATCCTCGGTGAGGACGCCGCCCGGCCCATGGTCCGCCGTGCCGTCGAAGGCGGCGTCACCTTCTTCGACACCGCCGACATGTACTCCGACGGCATGAGCGAACGCGTCACCGGCAGGCTCCTCGGCGAGTTCTTCCCCCGGCGCGACGACTACGTCCTCGCCACGAAGGTCTTCTATCCGACCGGCGACGGCCCCAACGACAAGGGCCTGTCCCGCAAGCACGTCCTCGCGGCGATCGACGCCTCGCTCGACCGGCTCGGCGTCGACCACGTCGACCTCTACCAGATCCACCGCTGGGATCCCGGCACGCCGATCGAGGAGACGATGACGGTCCTCGACGAGGTCGTGCGCTCCGGCCGGGCCCGCTACATCGGCGCGTCGAGCATGTACGCCTGGCAGTTCGCCAAGGCGCAGCACGCCGCCGAGCGGCTCGGGCTCACCGCCTTCACCTCGATGCAGAACCACTACAACCTCGCCTACCGCGAAGAGGAACGGGAGATGATCCCGCTGTGCCTCGACCAGGGCGTCGGCCTCGTCCCGTGGAGCCCGCTCGCGCGCGGCCTGCTCGCCGGCACCCGCGATCGCGGCGGCGTGCGGCTCACCACCCGCGCGAGCGGTGACCCCTTCGCCGACGCGATGTACGACGACGGCGACTTCGATGTCGTCGACGCCGTACGGGCCGTCGCCAAGGACCGCGAGCTGCCGATGGCCCAGATCGCCCTGGCATGGCTGCTGTCGAAGCCCGGCGTGACCGCACCCATCGTCGGTGCGACACGGCTTGGGCACATCGAGGACGCGCTCGCCGCCGTCGACGTCAGGCTCACCGAGCAGGAGACGGCGATGCTGGAGGCGCCGTACCGGCCGCACGCGATCGCGGGCCACTCCTGAACCGGGTGCCGGTCACGCCGGATCGGGCGGCCCGACCGGCAGCGCCCGCGCCGGAACCGGTTCGGACACCACGATCGACGTGGTGGTCTGCCCGTACAGCAGGAAACGGTCGAGCACCTCCTCCAGCAGCTCGATCGAACCGGCGTGCACCTTGGCCAGAACGCAGTCCTCGCCGGTGATCCGGTAGCACTCCGACACGCGCGGGTTCTCCCGCGCCTCCTGCGTGAGCTTCGGCAACTGACCGGGCCCGGGCTTGATGCGCACGAAGGCCGTCACCGGCATACCGAGCGCGGCGGGGTCGACGAGCATGCGGAAGCCCTCGATGACCCCGGCGCGCTCCAGGCGCTGGACGCGTTCGGTGACGGCCGGCGCCGACATCGACACGCGCCGGGCCAGTTCGGACATCGTGACGCGCGGATCCCGGTGCAGCTCGGTCAGCAGCCGCTGGTTCACGTCGTCGAGAAGCTCGTGGCGGCCGTTGAAGGCGGATCGCTTGTTCCGCCGTGAATTGCCAGGCATATGAGGCCGTCCTCCTTCAACTGGCCATTCACATCATGGCCTTGGCCTTGGAAGATACCGGACATGACGCGAACCCCGCCGGTCCTGGTGAACCGGGTCCCCGTGGCCGCCTTCGTCGTGACCAGCGCGGTCTTCCACTACCTCGGTCCCGCCCTGGCCGTGCTGCTGTTCACCGCCCTCCCCGAAACCGGCGTCGCCTGGCTCCGGATCGCCGGCGCCGCACTGGTCTTCGGGATCTGGCGCCGCCCCTGGCGCATCCGCCCGACGGCCAGGGGACTGTGGATCCTCCTGGGCCTCGGCGCCGTGCTGGCCGCGATGAACGTGACCTTCTACCTCGCCATCGCCCGCCTGCCGCTGTCCACGGTCGGCGCCGTCGAGTTCCTCGGCGTCCTCGGACTCGCCGCCGCCGGGCTCCGCACGCGACGCAACGCCGCCGCCTTCGCCTGCGCGGCCGCCGGAGTCGCCGTCCTCGCCGACATTCGCGTGGCCGGCGAACCGCTCGGCTTCGTCCTCGCCCTGGCCAACTGCGTGCTCTTCGTGCTTTACGTGACCCTCGGCCACCGCGCGGCCAACCAGCCCGGCGCCGACGGCATCGACACCCTCGCCGCGTCGATGCTCGTCGCCGCGCTGGTCGCCACCCCCTTCGGGATCGCCGCCGCCACCCCGGCCTTCACCCGCCCGGACCTGCTGCTCACCGGCTTCGCCGTCGCCGTCTGCTCCTCGGTGATCCCGTACGTCACCGACCAGCTGGTCATGGCCCGCGTCCGCCGCGCGACCTTCGCGCTGCTGCTGTGCCTGCTCCCCGCCAGCGCCACCGTCATCGGCGCCGTGGTGCTCGCCCAGGCGCCCACCCCACAAGACCTCGCCGGCGTGGCACTCGTCATCGCCGGTATCGCCCTGCACCGCCAACACGAGGACGAACCTAGACGTCACGCGCCTTCAGAAGCACACCCCCGACCGTGAGCGCGACCGCGGCCCACCCGGCCGTGACGGCCAGACCGGCCCAGGGCGCCAGCGGCAGACCGGCGAGATCGGTGGTCGCCCGCACACCGAGCCCCGCGCTCGTCGGCGCGAAGGTCGCGAGCACCCGGCGCAGGCCCGGATCCCCGACCACCCCGCCGATGACGGGAAGCAGATAGAGCAGCCCGAGCACGAGCCCGATGCCCGTCGCGGAGTCCCGCACGACGGCGGCGACGCCCAGGCCGATCAGCGCGATGAGAACCAGGTACAGCACCGATCCGGCGGCCGCCCGCAACGTCGGCCCGTCCGCCAGAGACGGCGGCGCGTGACCATGGGCGGCCGTGAAACCCCTGCCGGGAAGAACGAACCGCCCCGCCAGCAGCGACCCGAGAACCGCCACGGTCCCGGCGGCCACGACCACGCCCGACACGACGACCGACTTCGCCGCGAACACCACACCCCGGCGCGGCACCGCCGCGACCGTCGCCCGGATCATGCCCGAGCCGTACTCACCCCCGATGACCAGCACCGCCAAGACCGCGGCGAGCGCCTGCCCGAACTCCACGCCGAAGAGACTGAGCAGGGTCACGTCCCCACCACAGCCCGGGGAGGAACACGTCGACACCGACGTCGCCGCCGCGCTCGCCGCCACCGTCACCGCGGCCATGCCGACCAGCAGCCACAGGCAGCCGCGGACGGTCCGCAGTTTCGTCCATTCCGCGTGCAGGGCGGCCTTCACGCGTCCCTCCGGCGAAGCAGGACGGCCGCCGCGGTGAGACCGGCCGCCGCGTACACCGCCAGGACGGCGAGTCCCGCCCACGGTTCCAGCGGGTAGTAGCCGGTGTAGGGCGTGTAGACGCTGTCGACCTGGTCGTAGGGCGTGAGTGTCTGCTGGACGGCGAAGGCCGCGCCCGGCGTCATCCGGGCCACCGCGTTCGACACCGCCGACGGCGTGAACGGGACGGCGATCAGGAGGTAGGGCAGCACGACGACGGCGAAGACGGCCGTGACCGCCGCGGCACCGCGCCGGAGGATCGCGCCCGCGGCGAGCGCCAGGACCGACGCCGCGGCGAGCAGCGCCGCCGTGCCCAGGGCCACCCGCAGCGCCGCGGACAGAGGTACCGGGAAGACGTAGACGCCGCCGGCCTCGGCGAGCCACGTGCCGAGAAGCCCACCGGCGAGGGCCCCCGTCAGTCCGGTGGCGAAGGCGGCCACGGCGAGGACGATCGCCTTCGCCGCCAGGGTGCGGCCCCGTCCCGGGTCGGCGGTGAGGGTGACGTGGATGAGGTTCTGCCGGTATTCGGTGGTGATGAACAGGGTGCCGACGACCATCACCGCGACCAGCGCCGGGAAGGTGCCGGTGAGGATGTCGCGGAGGGTGCCGCCGGTCGCCAGGATCTCCCGGGTGGCGGGCGCGATGTCGCCGGAGCCGGTCAGGGTGAGGCGGCCGCCGTCGTCGGTGAACGCGCCGGAGGCGGGCGGCGGGTAACCGGCGAAGGTGGGGGAGTCGGGCCCGATCTGGGTTCCGGTCCAGTCAGCGGCGGACCAGCCCCCGTGGACGCCGAGCCCGGTGAAGTCGGCGGTCGACACGCTGGGGAGCGTGCCGGGGCCGTCCACCGAAGCCGGGGACGCGACGAACAGTCCACCGTGGACTGTCCCGCCGAGATCACGGGGCCGCACCGTGGCGACCTCGGTCCACCGTGTCCCATCGGCGGAGGCGTAGCCGGTGACCGCGTCGCCCGAACGCTCCAGCCGCAACCATCTCGGAGCCGCGGTGGGCGACGCGGGACCTGCGATGTCGCCGGTGTAGTCGTACTGCATTCGCACGCCGTGCCCCGGGGTCACCATGATCGCCACGTAGGACGAGCCCTGATCGGTGCTCCGCTTGAAGATGATCCCCGCCTTCGCCCAGGGCACCACGCCGGGCTCCATACCGCCGGGACCCGAGGGGAGGACGGTCTCCAGCGAGGCGACGGCGACGGTGATGCCACCGTCCCCGCTCAACGTCCGGTGCGCCAGGTAGAAGCTGTCGGTGACCGCCTCCCCGCCCGGCCCGATCGGCACCGGCGAGCCGTTTCGCGGCCCGCCGCTCATCCCGGCGAGCAGCGCCACCAGCACCATCATCAACGCCGCCGCCGACATGGCGGCCACCCAGCCCCGGACCGTGCGGAACTTCGTCCATTCGGCACGAAGGACCGGTAGAAAGCCGTCCCGGCCGCTTCGCGACGCGATCACCGCGGCACCTCCGAGGTCGCGGCACGGTACTCGACCGCTTCCCGCGTCAGCTCCAGATAGACCTCTTCCAGGCTGGCCCGGTGCGCCGACACCTCCGAGAACGGCACCGCGTTGGTGTTCAGCAGCGCCACGACGCGTTCGGCGGACAGGCCCGCGACGGTGACCGACTCACCTCCGTCGCTCGCCACGGTCGCCCCGGCGCGCGCGAGCAGACCCATCGCCCGCGCCGCCGCCGTCGTCCGCAAAACGACCCGGCCACCGGAGGCCGACGCGACCAGTTCGGCCACGCTCGCGTCGGCGACCGCCCGGCCGCGCCCGGCGACGACGAGATGCCCGGCCGTGTCCTGCACCTCGCTCATCAGGTGACTGGACACCAGGACCGCGCGGCCCTGCCCGGCCAGCCCACGCAGCAGGCCGCGCATCCAGATGATGCCTTCGGGATCCATCCCGTTGAAAGGCTCGTCGAGCATGACGATCGGCGGGTCACCCAGCAACGCGGCGGCGATCCCGAGCCGCTGGCGCATCCCCAGCGAAAAGCCCCCGGCCTTGCGCCCGGCGACCGACGCCAGACCGACCTGCCCGATCACCGCGTCCACCCGCCGGGCGCCCAGCCCCTGCGAATGCGCCAGCCACAGCAGATGATCACGGGCACTCCGGCCCGGATGCAGGGCGCCCGCGTCGAGGAGGGAACCGACATGGGTCAACGGACGCCGCAGCCGCCGGTAGGGCGTCCCCCCGATCAGCGCCGTGCCCGCCTCGACCGCGCTGAGCCCCAGGATCGCCCGCATGGTCGTGGACTTCCCGGCCCCGTTCGGCCCGACGAACCCGGTCACCACACCCGGCCGGACCGAAAAGGACATGCCATCGAGGGCCTGAGCCGACCCGTATCGCTTGCGCAGACCGGCGACCACGATCCCCGGGCCGCTCAGCGGACCGCGCTCACGTCTCATGAGTGGATTCATGCCGACCGTTCTACGCGGCGGGCGGTCCCACGACGGTCGCGACGACCGCGACCGTCCCGCGACCGGGGATCTGGGATCGTCGACGGCATGCCGACCCCACCAGGCGAACCCACCCGCGCGACGGCCCTCCAATGGTGAGGGTCCTCGTCGCCGAGGACTTCGACGTCCTCGCCCACTCCATCGGAACCGGACTGCGCCGCGAAGGCATGGCCGTCGACGTCGTCCTCGACGGCACCGACGCCACCGAACGCCTCGCCGTCACCCGCTACGACGTCCTGATCCTCGACCGCGACCTCCCCGGCGTGCACGGCGACGAGATCTGCCGACGGCTTGCCGAAACCCGCACCGACACCCGCGTCCTCATGCTCACCGCCGCGGCCAGCATCGAAGACCGCGTCGACGGCCTCGCCCTCGGCGCCGACGACTACCTGCCCAAACCCTTCGCCTTCGCCGAACTCGTCGCCCGCGTCCGCGCCCTCGCCCGCCGCGCCACCCCGCCCGTCCCACCGATCCTCACCGCCGAAGGCATCACCCTCGACCCCGCCCGCCGGACCGTCTTCCGCTCCGGACGGCGCCTCGACCTCAGCCCGAAGGAATTCGCTCTCCTCGCCTGCCTCATGGCCACCCCCGGCCTCGTTCTGTCCGCCGAAGAACTCCTCGAACGCGCCTGGGACGAGGCGGCCGACCCCTTCACCTCCGCCGTGAAACACACCATGCACCGGCTGCGCGCCAAACTCGGCGACCCACCGGTCATCCACACCGTCCGTGAAGGCGGCTACCGGATCGCCGCACCATGACCGGCCGCACCCTGCGCACCAGACTCGCCCTCTCCTACGCCGCGGCCATCTTCGCCGCCGGGATCGCCGTCCTCGCCGTCGTCACCCTCCCCCTGGCCGGACTCCAATCGACCGTCTCCGCCGACGACCCCGGCACCCCCGCCATCACCGGCACCCGGACCGGCCTCGGCCCCGCCGAACTCCTCACCGGCTCGGCCGCCGCGCTCACCGTCCTCGTCCCCCTCTCCCTCGCCGGCGGCTGGTTCGTCGCCGGCCGTTTCCTGCGGCCCCTGCGCGTCATCACCGCCACCGCCACCGCCATCTCCGCAGGCGACCTGCACCGGCGCCTCGATCTTGGCGAACCCACCGACGAACTCACCGAACTCGGCGCCGTCCTCGACGGCCTCTTCACCCGCCTCGAAGCCTCCTTCGACGCCCAACGCCACTTCGTCGCCAACGCCTCCCACGAACTCCGCACCCCCCTCGCCGGCCAGCGAACCCTCCTCGAAGTCGCCCTCGCCGACCCCCACGCCGACACCGCCCTCCTGCGCACGGCCTGCCGGCAGGCGCTCGCCCTCGGCGAACACCAGGAGACCTTGATCAGGGCGATGCTCGACCTGGCCACCGGCGAACGCGGCATCGCCCGCAGCCGACCCGTCGACCTCGCCGACGTGGCCGGACGCGTGCTCGCCGCCCGACGCGACGCGGCGGGGGAGAAGGGCATCGAGTTCACCGAGGAACTCGCGCCCGCGGTGACGGCCGGGGACCCGGGGCTGATCGAGAGTCTCATCGCCAACCTCGTCGACAACGCCGTCGGCCACAACGATCCCGGTGGACGCGTCGAGGTCGTCACCGCCGGCTCCGGTGGACGGGCGATCCTCACCGTCACCAACGGCGGCCCGGTCATCCCGGCGGGTGAGATCCCGCGCCTCTTCCAGCCCTTCCAGCGGCTCGCACCCGAACGCCGCGGCCACCGCGACGGCCACGGGCTCGGCCTCGCCATCGTCAGCGCTGTCGCCCGCGCCCACCACGCCGACCTGAGCGCGACCCCGATGCCCGGGGGAGGGCTCGCGGTCACCGTCCGGTGGCCCGCTCCCTAGTCGCAGTGCCGTGCCGGGGAGCCGTCCTCGGTCGGCCACGCGGCCTTGACGAAAGTGCTCGTCCCGTCGGGCTGGAGCGCCACCAGCGGCATGTACTTGTCCAGGGCGTCACCGGACTTGTCGAGCGCGATCGTCCCGGTGACCCCGTCGACGACCGTGCACTCCCCGAAACGGCCCCAGGCCTGCTCGACGTGTTCGAGGGTCGGGGCCGTCTCACCGGTCAGGCGCACGGCCTTGATCGCGATCAGCGCCGCGTCGTAGGCGATCATGGCGTGCCCGTCGTTGTCGGCGCCGCCGCCGAAGTGCGTCTCGAACGCCGCCGCGAAGCGTGCGAACTCCTGCACGCTGGGTTGCGCGCCCGCCTCAAGGTTCCACTGGGACGGGTGGGCGAGGGCGGTGTACTGGACGGTCACCTTCGCCTTGGCGAGGGCGAAGCGCCCGGTGTCGGTCAGTACGGTCTCGGTGGCGTCGTCGCCGGTGACCACGCGGATCGGGTTCTCACGGCAGTCGGCGTTGCGGTCGGCCAGGCTGGTCAGGAACTCCGTGAGACCGACGCGTCCCCGCCCGGCGAACAGGACCACGTCCGGCGGCCGGCTGCAGATGTTGTTGCGGATGTCGTTCATGGTCTGGAACAGACCGTCGAGACTGCTGTCGTACTCCTCGTCGGTGTCGGCCAGCGCGGGGAAACGCTTGATGAACTCGTCGGCGAGAGTCTTGGTGTAGGTGTCGTCGGCGCGGACGTCCACGATCAGCACCGGGCGTCTCGCCTCGCCGCCCATCGCGTTCGCCAGGGCCGCGACCTCCTGGGCGTTGGTGGGGCCGACGCGCGCGAAGTACCGCGGAGGGCCGACCTGGGGGTCCACGGCGGGGTTGGCGGTCATGGCCGCGACGGCCGTGGGGACACCGGCGGCGTCGAGGGCCGACAGGGCCGCGAAGGTCCCGTCGAAGCTCGGGCCCATGCCGATCACCGCGCGCAGCCGGTCGGTGCCGTCGACGCGGGACACCAACTCGTCGACGACGAAGCTCCACCGGTTCGTCTCGGCGCCGGGATTGGCCAGCAGCAGGCGGACCTGCGGTTCCACGAGCCGTTCGGCTCCCGTGGTGCGGTTCCAGTTGTACTGGGCGAGATAGGCGCCCTGCAGCTCGCTCTCGACGGCCTCGTAGCCCTGGGTGTCGCCCTCGCCGAGGGTCATCGGAATGAAGTACGCGAAACTCACCGAGGACGCGCCCGACTCCTCGACCCGCCGGTTTTCCTCCCGGATCTTCGCCGACACCGCGTCGAGCTCGGGCGCGAACACATAGGACCCGTCGCTGACGCCGACGCACTCACCGGGATCGTCGAACTCGCGCAGGGCACCGTCGTTGAAGGCGCCGTCGCAGCCGTTCACGTTCTCGAAGACCGCCCAGCCGCCCACGCCGAGGGCGGTGAGCACCAGTGCCCCGGCGACGATCCAGACCGCACGCTTGCGGACCCGGTCACTGCGCCTCTTCGCGTCCGACGGAGGCGTCTCGGGCGGTTCGGACAGAAAGGTCGGCAGGTTCACGATGGGGCCCCTTCGTCGGCCGGTTCGTCGAGCACGTCCGCACCGTCGGCGCGCATGCGGTCGACGAGCCCGGTGACACGCGTGAGGTTGCCGCCGCCGCGCCGCAGGACGCGGTCGGCGGTGTCGGCGTCCCCGGCGAGGCCCGCCGCGGCGAGCATGCGGATGACGTCGAGGTCGTCGAGCCCGCCGACGGCGACCTCGTAGTGCCACGCGTCGTCGCGGTGGAGACGGCCCGCGGCGCGGGCCGACCAGTCGGCGTAGGACGCCGAACCCAGCCTCGCCGGCCCGCGCGCCTGACGCCGCTTGTCCACGGCGATGATCAGCAACGGGTCGAAGGCGTCCTCCTCGCGCCATTGGGCGCGTATCTCGGTGACGTAGCGGCAGAAGCGTTCAGGGGCGCTGCCCACCTCGAAGTCCTCGATGAGCACCCGGCAGGGACGCAGGAGCCGCAGCCCCTGGGGCCCGATCGTGAAGGCGTCGCGTAGGTCGGCCATCAGAGCCCGGCACAGCGCGCGGTCGACGGCCGCCACGGCCACCTCGTCGTCACCCCTCTTCACACCGCCGGTGGCGTGGAACTCCTTGACCAGCCAGGCGATGACCCGCAAAACCTGCTGGTGGGTGTCGGCCGTCCGTCCGGTGTGGTCGGTCAGGCCGACGGCGTTCTTCATGGCCCGCGTCCAGCGTGCGTAGGCGAGGCTGCGGCTCGCCAGCGCGGCGGTGACGTCGACGGCGGCGTCGGTGACGCCGGGAATGCCGCCGACGCTGCTCAGAAGACTCAGTCCCAGCAGGGTGAGGGAGTCGGCGAGATCGTCGGGGGACGCCAGTGCCCGGCGGATGACGGCTTCGAGTTCCTGGTGGGACCGTTCCTCGGTGTGCTCCTCGCGTAGCCCGACGATGCCGAGGACGAGCAGCCCGAAACGCGGCAGGGGGAGTACGCCGTAGGACTTCTGGTACCAGGTGAGGTTGTCGTAGACGTCGAAGATGATCTGCCGGACCGTCTTCGCCCGGTTCGCGCTGCCGGGGAGCAGGATGTGCGGGCAGTCCTTGGAGGCCGCGGAGAGGTAGTCGTAGACCTGCTCGCCGCCACCGCCCTCGTCGGCGTGGAGCGACAGGACGGGCAGGGGACGGGAGCGTCCTTTGCGCGGCCGATCGCTCAGGTCGTTGACGAGCGCGAAGGAACGCGATAAGAGCGAGAGTTCCGCGGACACCGGCGGCCCCCATTCATCGGCGGCTGTCCTTGGTTTCCATGCTAGTCAAGCGATGCCAGTCGGCTGTTCACCGCACCGGATCACGGGGTGGGATATCCGCTGCCACGCAGAGGGTGAAGCCGCTGGCCAAGGCGGCTGATTCGGATCACGCCGAGAATCGGGGACGCGTCATTCGGTCTTCGATCGCGCGAAATGAGCAGAAGCGCGAGCAGTTCGCCGAAGAGTATTTCAGCCGACGCGGTGAATGGCATTGCGCCGGCCGCATTCGCGGTGCGCTTTTCGATGACCACTGGGCGGCCGCTCCCACTGGAGCCGACGAGGCGGTGCCGCGTTCGGGACTCGGTGGGAGGCGCCCCGGAACCCATGGGCGCCTCCCACCGTGCCGGTCAGACGCCCATGAAGCAGATCGGCGTGCTCACGACCTTCGAGCACCGGACGGTGCGCGTCGTCGTCCCCGACTGGCCTTTGCCGTCGGTGACGGTCAGCCGGACGGTGTAGGTCCTGGTGACATTGGGGTAGGCGTGGCCGATGGTGCGGCCCGTGCCGGCCGCGCCGTCGCCGAAGTTCCAGCCGTAGGACGCGATCGAGCCTTCGGCGTCGGTCGAGCCGCCGCCGTCGAAGGTGCACGTGGCGCCGCTGCACCGGCCGCTGAACGAGGCCGTCGGCGGCAGGTCGCCGGCCTTGACGAGCCTGCGGGCGACATTGGTCTTGCCGCTGTTGTCGGTCACCGTCAGCTTGACGCTGTAGTAGCCCGCCGCGCCGAAGGTGTGCCCCGGCGTGGCGCCGCTTCCGGTGGTGCCGTCACCGAAATCCCAGGCGTAGCCGGTGATCGAGCCGTCGGGGTCGGTGGAGGCGCGGGCGTCGAAGGAGCAGGTGTTGTTCTGGGTCGAGCAGGACGCGGTGAAGGTCGCCGTCGGGCGGCCCGGGTCGGGATCGGCCGGGTAGTCGGCGGTCGAGGACACGTTGAGCGCGGGTTCGCGCGCGCCGTCTCCGGAGTCGTCGGTCCAGTTGGTGTCGCCGGTGTCGACGATCCGCTGCCGGACCGCCAGGACACCGTCGCGTCCGGTGGCTCGGTGGCCGTTGGCGGTGAGCAGCGCGGCGGCGCCCGCGACGTGCGGTGAGGCCATGGACGTGCCGCTCAAGGTCGCGTACCCGCCGCCCTTGGACGTGGAGTAGATGCAGACCCCGGGCGCGGCGACCTCGACGGACGGGCCGAAGTTGCTGAAGTCGGCGAGGGTGTCGTCCTGGTCGGCGCGGCACGTCGAGGCCGCTCCGCCGCCCGGAGCGCCGTTGAAGTCGGCGAGCGCGGAGACGGTGATGACGTCGGGATGGTTCGCCGGGGAGAAGGTCCGGGCGTCCTTGTGGTTGTTGCCGGCGGCGACGGCGAACACGACGCCTTTGCCGACGGCATTGGCGATCGCCTGGTTCATGGCCTGGCTTTCGCAGTTCTCGCAGCCGAGGCTCATGTTGGCGACCTCGATCTCGGCGGCGTGGGCGGCGACCCAGTCGATGCCGGCGATGACGCCCGACAGCTGGCCGCTGCCGGAGGCGTCGAGGACCTTCACCGACCAGATCCGCGCGCCGGGGGCGACGCCGACCACGCCGATGCCGTTGTCGCGGGCGGCGGCGCTGCCCGCGACGTGGCTGCCGTGGCCGTGGTCGTCGGTGCCGGTGTTGTCGGTGCAGGTGGTCGTGTTGAGGCAGTTGGTGCGGGCGGCGACGACGAGGTCGGGGTGACCGGCGTCGACGCCCGTGTCGATGACGGCGATGTCGGCGTCGACGGAGTAGTCGTCGGTGCCGTTGATCCGCAGGTTCGGGTTGGCGGCGGCCCCGGCGCGTTTGACGCCGGTGGGGAGGGTCTGGTCGGTCAGCCGGACGGTGTGGTCGGGTTCGACCGCGGCGACGGCCGGGTCACCGCGCAGCGCGGCGATCCCGGCCGGGGTGAGTTCGGCGGCGAAGCCCCGGAGTGCGTCGCGGTAGACGTGGCCGGGCTGGCCGCCGTAGCGGTCGACGTGCCGGGTGAGGGCGGTGCCGGGTTCGGCGCCGTCCCGCAGGACCACGATGTAGGGCTTCGCGGCGCCGGTGTCGGCGGCTTGGACCGGGACGGCTACGGCCGCCGAGGCGGCGCCCATCGCGAGGACGGCCAATAAGGCGCGGAGAGTGCGCACGGTTCCTCCTTGTGGGAAGAGACGGGTTCGGTGATCACCCTCGCGGCCGCACGGTGCGGCGGGCAATTGTGGAAGCGCTGGGTAGTGCTACCCAATTAATGGCCGTCGGCGGGAACGACGACCTCGTCGCGGCCGCTCGCGCCGAGCTTGCGCATGACGCTGGCGACGTGGTGCTCGACGGTGCGCACCGACAGGAACAGCACTTCGGCGATCTCGCGGTTGGTCCGCCCGGCGGCCAGCAGGTGCGCGACCTCCCGTTCGCGCGGCGAGAGGTGCCCGCCGTATCCGGGGCGGCCCCGGCGGTGCCCCGGGGCTTCGCCGTTGTCGCGCAGGAGTCTGGCGCAGCGGGCGGCGTCATAGGTCGCGCCGAGGGCGTCGAGCAGCGCGAAAGCCTGCGCCAGCAGGGGAAGCGCGGCCGGGGCGTTCCCGTGGCCGAGGTGGCCGCGGGCGGCGTTCTCCAGCGCGAGGGCCTGGGCGTAGGGGCGTGGCATGGCGGCGTAACGGGCGGCCGCTTCGAGGTGAAGGGCGGGGTCGTCGTCCAGGAGGGCCGCGCAGGCGGCGGCGACGGCGTGCCCGTGGGGATAGTCGCGGTCGGCCAAGGCCTCGGAGAACTCCGTGGTGAGGAGCCGCGCTCCGGTGGTGTCACCGGCGTGAACGAAGGCGGCGACGCCCGCGTCGACCAGGTCGGCCGACCATGTCCACAGCCCCTTGGCGCGCACACGGTCGAGTCCGTCGAGCAGTTCGCGGGCCGAGGCCGGGGCACCGGTGCGCAGCGAGAGACGGATCCTGGCGGCGATGGCGACCGCCGCCTCGGCCTCCATCCGATGTGGACCGGGGCGCAGGACCGGGTCGGCGAGCCGCCGGGCGGCCTCGTCGTGGTCGCCGCGCGCGAGGGCGAGGGAACCGAGTACGAGATTGCCGGTGCAGGAGACGTAGGGGTTGCCCGCGTAGGCGGCCAGGTGCTCCTCGGCGCGCCGGGCCAGCCCGTCCCAGTGTCCGCCGGCGAGATCCAGGCGCAGTCTGGTGCACGCGAGGATCGGCGCGGTGTAGACGGCGCTGATCTGCTCGGCCAGGGTCGCGGCCCGGCCGAGGTGTGTTTCGGCGGCGGCGTCGTGACCGAGGATCAGGGTCGCGGCGGCGAAGTTGCTGTGGCCGCGCAGCAGCTCGCGCCGGGCGCCCGGATCGTCGGCGTGGACGGGCGTCGCCTCGGCCTCCCGCCTGCCTCGCGGGTCGCCGAACTGGAGCAGCGCGGTGACCCGGTTGACGGTCACCGCCGCGCGCAGTCCCGCCTCGGCACGATCCGGAAGGGCGTTCTCGGCGCGGGCGAGCCACCGGGCGTGCTCTTCCGCCGGAGCCGAGCCCCAGTACGGCAGCGCGAGGGCCGTCATCGCGCGGGCGGCGAGCGCGGGACGCCGGTGCAGTTCGCCGACGGCCCGGGTGAGTTCGGCGCGGCCGCCGTCGCTGTCGCCGTCCTGGTTCATCATGAGCAGCCCGAGGCCGAGGCGCAGTTCCCCGCGGATGCCGGCCGGTACGTGCCGGTCGCCGAGGACCTCGCGCAGCAGGAGCATGGTCTGGCGGCATTCGAGCCTGGTGACGACGAGGTGGTTGAGGCGCCCGCCGACACCGGCGCGGACCCGGAAGGGCAGGTCGGTGTCGCGGAGGAGGTCGCGCAGGAGGCGCGCGAGGTGCGCGGTGTCGGCGGGGTCGGGTTCGCCGTCGCGGGGGATGCGCAGGACGGCGTCCATGGCGTGCCGGGCGACGGTGACGAGGTCGCCGGCGCCGCGGCCGTGCCGGACGAGGTCGTCGAGCGGTGCCTCGTCGTCACGGCGGACCAGCGCGGCCAGGATCGCGGCGTGGGTCGCCCGGCGCGTGGCCAGGGGGAGGGCGTGGACGACGGCGTCGGCGACGACGGGCGGTTCGCAGGCCGCGGTCTCCCCACGGATCGTGCAGAGTCCGGCCCTCGACGCCTCGTCGACAGCGGTGGCCACGGCACCGGCGGGCCGGGCGCAGATCTCGGTGAGGAGCGCGAGTCCCGCCGGGCGCCCCAGCAGCGCGAGGGCCTCCACGGCGGTGCGGGCCAGTGGCGCCACCGCGCGCAGGCGCTCGGCGGCGGTCTCGGCGATGACGGCCGGGAGGGCCCCGCCGGTGCGGGCGAGCTCGTGCGCGTGGCGGGGTATGCCGCCCGACGCGGTGTAAATCCCGGCGGCCCGTTCCGGTCCGGTGACGGCCGTGACTTCGGCGAGGGACAGCGGTATCAGGTCGATCCGCCTGACGTGGACGTCGTTGGCCGAGGAGAGGCCTGTGCCGAGCGGGGGTGGTCGTCCGGTGGTGTGGGTCGCGGCGAGGACGGCTCCGGTGGGGAGCCGGGTGGCGGCGTGGCGCAGGACCGCCAGCGAGTGGTCGTCGGCGTGGTCGAGGTCGTCGAGGACGACGGTGACGTGCGCGAGGGCGTCGAGCAGTCGGAGGCCCAGGAGATAGGGCTCATCGCCCCTGGCGGCCGGGGGCAGATCGAGGGCGGACAGTAGCTCGCCGAGGGCGGCGTACGGGGAGTCCGGAAGGCCACGGCAGGCGACCACGACGACGCGGCCCGTCGCCTCGCGGGCGATGCGGGCGGCGTGATGGGACTTGCCCATGCCGGGAGCACCGGCGATGATCACGACTGCTGGCGCCGGGTCGTCCATTCGCGCAGCCAAGCGAACGGCGACCGTGCTGTCAAGGGACCCGCTTGGTAGGTTCCGTGATCATGACCGCCTCCGAGCCCACCATCCTCGCCACGTCCGGCGGCCTTCGGGCCGGGGACCGCACCCGGGTCGCCTTCGGGCCGCTCGTCCATCACGCGGTCGATCTGGCCGGGGTGACCGGCCGCCGCCCGCGGATCCTCTACGTCGGGACCGCGATCGGCGACGCCGAGGTCTTCGCCAGTCGCGCGGGCGAGGCCGCGCGGATCGCCGGTTACGACCTGACGCCGCTGATGCTGTTCCCGATGCCGAACCTCGACGACGTCGAAGGCGCCGTCCTCGATCACGACGTCGTGTGGGTGATGGGCGGTTCGGTCGCGAACCTCCTCGCGGTGTGGCGCGTCCACGGCCTGGGCCCGGTCTTCCGGCGAGCCTGGGAGGCGGGCGTCGTCCTCACCGGCGTCAGCGCGGGCTCGATCTGCTGGTTCGAGGGCGGCACGACCGACTCCTTCGGACCGGAGCTGCGTCCCGTCACCGACGGCCTCGGCCTGCTCCCGTACGGCAACGGCGTCCACTACGACAGCGACGCGGGCCGCCGCCCTCTCGTGCACCGGCTCGTCGCCGACGGGACGCTGCCGACGACCCACTGCACCGACGACGGCGTGGGCCTGCTCTACCGGGGCACCGAACTGACCGGCGCGGTGACCGAGACGCCCGGCAAGGGCGCCTACATCGTCACGCGCGACGGGGACGCGGCCACCGAGGAGCGCGTTGAGCCCATTCTGCTGCCGGGCGCCTGACCGGCCTTCAGTCCCACCGCGCGGAGTCGCCCTCGCCGAACTTCTCGCCGGGCGCGGCCACGACGCAGAACACCAGGCCCGCCGGGTCGCGCAGGATCCACAGCCCGTCGATCGACCGGACGCGCGTGGCGCCGAGGCGCTCCAGACGCGCGACCTCGGCGTCGAGATCGTCGGTGATGAAGTCCAGGTGGACGCGGGGTTCGCCGGCGCCGAGCTCCTGAACGAGGATCTCGAAATCGCCCGAACCGAGTTTCGCGATCCGGAACTCCGGGTGCCCTTCGGACGGTTCGAACGCGCGACCGAGGGCCTCGCCCCAGAAGGCGAGTTCCTGGTCGTGCAGGTTCGGCGGGACGTCCACGACCACCGCGGCGAGCCTGCTGTGATGTGTCATCGCGGAGGGCCCTCACCGTCGGCCTCGATCGGGTGATCGGCGCGCAACGACGCCCCGATCGGGACCTCTTCGCCGTCGACGCCGCCGACGCGGTCCTGCTCCTCGGTCACCGTGTGGACGGCGTCCTGCTCGGGCCCGGCCGTGGGGTCCGTGCCGGCCTCGACGGCCTGTACGCGCCCGTCGTCGACCAGCACCCCCGAGCGCGGGCCGGGCCCGTCGGCGCGGCCGTCGTCGGCCGGTCCCGGCTCGTCGGGCCGTTCGGCGAGGAGGCGCATGTCGAGGCTCTCGCCGTCGCGGGCCTCCTCGGCGGTGGTGCCGCGACGGTCGGCCTCCTCGTAGTCGTCTCGCGCGAGGATCCGCTCCTCCAGCCGCTGGTCGGGTTCCTCGACGTTGTCACCGTCGTCGACGAAACCGAAGGTCTCGCCGTCGGCGGCGTCGAAAGGTCCACCGCTCATGACACCTCACCTGCCCTGTTGACGTCGTCTCACGCCGGGACACACCCCCGGCTCCGCCTTCGATACCCAGGCTCGGGACCGGTCATGCCCGCCCGGACCTGCGGATTCACCGGGCGAGGTGCCTGAAGGGTCGCCCAGGCCCCGCGTATCGCCTCCCGTGTTCGCCTGGGGAACACCAGGCGCCCTATCGCCCGCCGTCAAAGCTTTTCGTAGAAAATCGTTGTGCGAAGCGCCTCCTTCGTAGAAAATCTTCACGCATGAGAGCCTTACGATCGCTCGCGATCCTCACCGCGCTTCTGCTGGCCGTCGGCGGGTCCGTCGTGCCCCTGCCCGGCCGCGACAGCGCCGCGGCGGCGGAGTGCGCGGTCGACCCCGCGACGCCCAAGCGGCAATTCCGGGCCATGTGGATCTCGACCGTGGCCAACATCGACTGGCCCAGCGGGCAGGGCCTGACCGTCGCCGAACAGCAGGCGGAGTACCGTGCGCGGCTCGACACGGCGGTACAGCGGGGAATGAACGCGGTCGTCGTCCAGATCCGGCCGACCGCCGACGCGATGTGGCCGTCGCCCCATGAGCCCTGGTCGCACTGGCTCACCGGCGTCCAGGGCAAGAACCCCGGCTACGACCCGCTGGCCTTCCTCGTCGCCGAGGCCCACGCCCGGAACCTGGAGTTCCACGCCTGGTTCAACCCGTACCGGATCGCCCAGCACGACGACCCCTCGAAGCTCGTCGCGGCCCATCCGGCGCGGCAGCATCCCGACTGGGCCTTCGCCTACGGCGGCAAGCTCTACTACAACCCCGGCATCCCCGAGGTGCGCGCCTTCGTCCAGACCGCGATGATGGACGCGGTCTCCCGCTACGACATCGACGGCGTTCACTGGGACGACTACTTCTACCCCTACCCGGTCAGCGGCCAGACGATCCCCGACCAGCAGACCTACCAGCGCTACGGCGGCGGTTTCGCCAACATCCACGACTGGCGGCGCAACAATGTGGACCTCCTCGTCCAGGAGATGGGCCAGCGGATCCACGCGGCCAAGCCGCACGTGAAGTTCGGGGTCAGCCCCTTCGGGATCTGGCGCAACCAGGCCACCGACCCGCTCGGCTCGAAGACCTCCGGGCTCCAGTCCTACGACGCCATCTACGCCGACTCGCGACGATGGGTCAAACAGAACTGGATCGACTACATCACCCCGCAGATCTACTGGCACATCGGCAACAGCGCCGCCGACTACGGCGTCCTCGTGGCGTGGTGGGCCTCGGTCGTCCAGGGCACCCGGGTCCAGCTGTTCATCGGCCAAGGCGTCTACAAAGTCGGCGCGAGCGGACAGCCGGCCGCATGGCAGGACCCGAACGAACTCAGCGACCATCTGGGCCTCAACCGCACCTACCCGCAGGTCCTCGGCGACGTCCACTTCAGCGCCAAGGACGTCAAGGCCGACCGGCTCGGCGGCTTCGGCGCCATGGTGGCCGCCCACTACAGCAGGCCCGCGCTGCCACCGGTCGCCGCGCACCTCGGCGGCGCCGCGCCGCCCGCGCCGTCGATCACCTCGGCCGTCCGGGGCACCGGCGGGGTCACGCTAACCTGGCAGGCGGCGAGCGGTTCGGCACCGACCTCCTACGCCGTCTACCGCATCACCGGCACCGGTGCGGCCGACCCGTGCGACTTCGCCGACGCCGGCAACCTGCTCACCACCGTCCGCTCCACGGGAACCACACGCACCTATGTGGACAAGACCGCGGCGGCGACCACGGCCTACACCTACTACGTCACCGCCCTCGACCGGCTCCACAACGAGAGCCCGGTCGGCACCGGCGCGACCGTCCCGGGCAACGGAACCCCGGCGGCCGTCATCGTCGACAACGCCACGGCGGGCGCCTTCACCGCCGGAGCCGGCTGGGGCACCTCGGCGTGGAGCACGGCGAAGTACGGCACCGACTACCGATACGCCACACCCTCCACCACCGGCAGCGACGTCGCCTGGTTCCGGGCCAACCCGCCGGCGGCGGGAAATTACCGCGTCGAGGTCTGGTACCCCGCCGACCCCGGCTACAACAGCGCGTCCCCGTTCATCGTCGCCGCCTCGGGCGGCAACCGGACCGTCACCGTCGACCAGCGCGTCAACGGCGGCCGGTGGTTCACCCTCGGCACCTTCGCCCTCGGTACCGGCGACCACAACATCGTCGGAGTGAGCCGGTGGACGTCCACCACCGGCTACGTCGTCGCCGACGCCGTCCGCATCACCCGCGTCTGAACCAGCCCAGCACTCCCCACCCCCTCAAGGAGACCACGTTGTCGTACCAGCCCCTTTCGCGCCGCAACCTTTTACGCGGTGCCGTCCTGCTCGGCGCCGGAGCCGCCGGAGTCCTACCGGCCGCGTCGGCCTTCGCCGCCGTCCCGAAGATCTACATCGACCCCGGGCACGGCGGCACCGACTCCGGCGCGGTCGGCAACAGCCTGCAGGAGAAGGCCCTCACCCTCGCCATCTCGCTCAAGACGCGCGACATCCTGAAGGCGAACTGGAGCGTCGACGTGCGCATGTCGCGCGCCACCGACGCCACCGTCAGCCTCACCGCCCGCACCAACGACGCCAACGCCTGGGGCGCCGACATCTTCGTCAGCATCCACATCAACTCCGGCGGCGGCACCGGCTTCGAGAGCTACCGGTACACCTCGGCCAGCGCCGGAAGCGTGCGCCTCCAGGACAACCTGCACGCCAAGATCCTGGCGGCCACCCGCGCGGTCGCGACCGTCACCGACCGCGGCAAGAAGGCGGCGAACTTCCACGTCCTGCGCGAGTCGACGATGCCGGCGGTGCTGACCGAGAACCTGTTCATCGACACCGCCTACGACGCCGGTCTGCTCAAGCGCGCCGACTTCATCAACGCCACCGCCAACGGCCACGCCCAGGGCATCGCGGCCTACTTCGGGCTCGGCGGGGGAGGCGGCGGTGGCTTCTCCACCATCGTCGACAACGCCAGTTCCCGCTTCACCGGCAGCGGCAACTGGGCCGCCTCGGCGTGGAGCGCCCAGCGCTACGACGCCGACTACCGCTACGCCACGCCGGACACCACCACCAGTGACGCCGCCTGGTACAAGGTCGCGATCCCCACCGCGGGCGCGTACTACGTCGACGTCTGGCACCCGGCCGACACCGGCTACAACAACGCCACCCCGTACATCGTCGCCGCCTCGGGCGGCAACCAGACCGTGGTCGTCGACCAGCGCAGCGGCGGCGGGGCCTGGCGCAACCTCGGTTCCTTCAACCTCGCGGCCGGCGACTACAACGCCGTCGGGATCAGCCGCTGGACGACCGGCACCGGCTACGTCGTCGCCGACGCCGTTCGCGTCCGAAAGTAAGGCCCAAGACCGCTGTGGACCCGGCCGTCCGGCCGGGTCCACAGTGGCCTGTGCGAAGGACTCGACCCCTCGTGCACACGGGTGGGCGATCTTTGCCCTCGCTCCTGCCCACCGGGGCAGGAGAATGCCCCGGCCCGGCCCGTACGGTGCCGGGATGGAGCGTGAGCGGGTTCCGGCGCGTGGGCCGCAGGCGGGGCGTCAGCCCGATCGTGGCCGCGGTCGTGTCCCGGGCCAGCGGCGCGGCGGCCTCGCGGCGCCGCGAACGGTCCAGGGAGTGCTGCGGCTGCAGAGCTCGGCCGGAAACCGCGCCGTCAGCCGCATGCTGTCGGTGCAACGGCAGGACCCCGACGAGGTCTCGGCACCGATGTCCTCGCCCGCCCCGGCCATGTCGTCGGCGGAACCCGTGTCCGCCGAACCCGCCCAGCCGACCCTGTCCTCCTCCGACCCGCAGGTCGACGGCCGAACCGTCACCGAAGTCGGCGGTGACCTCCAGGCCCGCGCGGGCCGCTACGTCCGCGCGATCGACTCCTTCAAACAGACCGGCGTCGACTCACGGCAGCAGGAGGTGGACTGGTACGGCGAACTCGACCTCGTCGGCGAGTTCATCGACCTGTTCAACAGCGCTCCCCGCACCGACCCGGCCCGCTGGGACGCCGTCCCCGGCCAGTGGGACGAGGTGCGCGCCGAACTCGACGCGGCCATCGCGGTCCCCACCACGCCCGAGCGGATCGGCGAGGCCGGCCGGCTCACCCACGAGGGCTTCGCCCACTTCGACCGCGTCTTCCGGCTCGACCAGCAACTCCGGGACGAGTTCTCGCAGTACCTGCGCGGTTTCAGCCAGTCCGCCGAGGGCGTCCACACCGTCGCCGTCGTCGTCCGCGACGTGTCCTTCGCCGCCGCGGTCTCGGTCGCGGTGGTCATCGCCGCGCCGGTCGTGGCGACCGGGGCCGCGGCCGCCGCGAGCTACGTCGGACTGACCGGCACGGCCGCGACCGTGGCCACCTACGGCGGCACCGCGCTGACCATGGGCGCCATGGGCGCCGGGATCGAAGGCGGCGGCCAGGCCCTGCCCGTCGCCGTCATGGAGGGCGTCGGACTCCTCAACGACATGGTGGTCGAAGGACGCACCTGGAACGACGCCGCCGCGCGCTTCGACTGGGGCCTGATCGGCGACAACGGCTGGGAGGGCATGAAACGCGGCTTCGTCGACGGTGTCCTCGCCTACGCCGGGCTCGGCTTCGACCGCGTGCTCGCGCGCGGCACCTCGGTGGCCCTGACCCGCATCCTCGGCCAGGAAGGCGCCAGCACCCTCGCGCAGGTCCTGCGCATGGCCTTGAACAGAGCCATCAGCGGCGGAGCGTCCGGCGCGGTCATCGGTGCCCTCGACGCCGGTGTCAAGGCAGCCATCGACGGCAAGAGCATGGCCGAGGTCGAGGCCGCGATGGAGCAGGGCTTCGTGATCGGCGGGCTCGCCGGAACCGTCCTCGGCGGCGCCGGCGGTGCCTTCGAGGGACGCGCGAAGGCACGCCTCGCCGCCGAGATCTCCGAACTCCAGTCGATCCTGGTGTCGAATCCCGAGGAGTTCGCGCGGCGCTACCGCACCCTCGTCGAGGAACTGACGCCCGAACAGCGCCTCGCCTGGGACACCGAGATGCAGGGCCGGCGCTTCGTCGACCGCGAACACTACGGGCCCGCCGCCGAGGCCTTCGAATCCGGCGCCTCGCCCGTCCCACCCGCGCACCGCTACGGCGAACCGCAGTTCCAGGACTGGCGGGAGGCCGCGGCGATGCTCGACGACCACGCCCGCTCCGGCCGTCCGCTCACCCAGGCCGAGGTCGAGGCCGCCCACGCCGCGGCCGCCAACCGCCTCCGCCGGGCCGACCCCGGCCGCGTCCGCGGCCCGGGCGCCGACGTGATCGGCGGAGGCGACCGGGGACTCGACCAGATGTTCACCGCGCTGACCCCCGAACAGCTCGCCGTGCTGGAACGCAACCCGCACATCCGGCTCGCCATGCGCGGGGCCGACGTCTCGTTCTCGGCCGAGGAGGCCGCCCGGGGCATGGAGGCGGCGATCATCGTCTACCCGGAGGGCGTCAACGTCCAGGGCAAACTCGACGACTTCTTCCGCTGGTACACCGAGGCCTCGGCCACCATGGCGCCGACCGACTTCGCCGCCGCCGCGCAGCGGGAACTCATCTCGATCCACCCCTTCGTCGACGGCAACGGGCGCGTCTCGCGGCTGGTCATGGACCACGCCCTGCAAAGCCACGGCCTGCCGCCGTCCCTTTTGGACAACCCGAACCTCGACTACATGATCTCCGAGGCCGCCTGGACCGCCCAGGTCCGGCGGGGCGTCGTGGAGTCCTACCAGACGACCCTGCGCCACGTGGACCTGTTCAACTACGCGCTGCGCTCCGGTGAGCTGGTGCGCGCGGGCGTGATGTGGGGCTCGATCCTCGGCCTGACCGGCCATCCCGACGAGCTGATCCGCTGGCTGTACGACGACGATCCGGTGTGCCGCTGAGGTACTTGCGGCGACTGGCTACGATGACGGGGATGACTTCCTCCTCGTACGGAACGGGGGCATCGTTCGCGCAAGGTGAGTGCTGATGGCACCTCACTTCGCCGACGATCCTCCACCCCGCCTGCTGATGTGGCTCCGCGTACGCGAGTACGCCGTCCCACCGTCCATGATCGAGACCGCCACCGCGCGCCGCGCGGCCGGTGACTGGGCAGGCGCGTGCGCCGCCGCCCGTGTCGACGTCGATCTCGACCTTCGCGCCGTGCGCCGACGCCACGGCACCGAACTCCTCGCCAGGCTGAGGGCCGACCTGCGCCGCCTGGCACCGGATCTCCTTCGCTGGCACGCGCCCCGCATCGCCCCCGACGGGCGGCTGCGGCCCGGCCTGACCATCCCGCTCGCCCGCTACGACACCGCCGACGGCACCCCGCTGCGGCTGGTCGTGCGCACGCCACCGACCTGGGCCGACGCCGGACAGCGCATGTCCCTCGGCCTGTGGGAGGGCCCGGCGAGCGTCTCGCGGCGTCATCCACATCCCCATCCCGACCGGCGGCACCGGCTCGACCTGCACCGGCACCTGTGGGACGCCGGGCGCAGCGGCGAACTGGCGCGACGCTGCGGCACGCCGGTGGACGGTCCCTCGGCCGATCCACAGTGGGCGGTGTCGCGGTGGGCCGCCGAAGCGGAGTCGCTGCTGCGTGCCGAAGGGCTGCCGCGCGGGGCCTTCACCGTCCGGCTCGGCGGGCGAAGACACGCCGTCTACGAACTCGTCGCGCCCGACGACAGCCACGCCCCGACGCTGCGGCCGGTGCCCGATTCCCTGCGACCACGCGAGATCGCGGCTCTGCCGGTGCTGCCGGAGGCCGCGGCCCGGGTCCTGCCGGACCTGGAACTGCTGCGGGCGGGACTGATCGGCCACGACCGACTGCACCCGCTGGTCGCCTCGGCGCTGTCGGGGGAGCCCGGCGGGGCGCGGCCGGTCGCCGCATCCGGTGACCCGCACCGGGTCGAATGCCGCGGTGAGGTCCACCGGATCGCGATGCGAGACGGCGTCTTGACGGCCGTCGACCACGACCCCGCTCAGCTGCACAGGGAACACCTGCTGGTCGCCCTCGGCGGCCCCGGGCTGCCCTGCCTGCGGGCGATCGACGCGGTCCACCGTGACCCCGAAGCGCTGCCCGCGGTCCGCGAGCGGATCCGGCACGGCGACTTCACCGGGGCACTGGACGTCGTGGAGGGCCTGATCGGTCCCGCCGCGATCCTGCGCGCCGGCCCGCTCCTAGAGGAGCTGGAGTCGGCCGCCGCCCGCCGCGTCGAACACGGACTCTTCCGTTCCGGGCTGGCCGGGATCCTCCTCTCGGAGCCCGCCCGGACCGGCCCCCGCCGTGAGCGGCTCAACCGGCGTACGCCTCCCTCGGTACGCGCCCGGCTCTCCCGAAGGTCACGGCCCCGCACGGGCCAATTCGCCTGACCGTTCTCCCCTTTCATCGTTTTTCACCCCTCGCCGTCCGGGCGGATCGCTCCGTCCCCGAAAACCCCAAGGTGATGCCCATATGAGTTCCCGTACCCAGTTGACCCTCGCCGACGACCTGCTGACCCTCCTGCGCACGACCACCACCGAACCGCGCCACGACGAGCAGCTCGAAGCGCTCACCGTCGCCGTCGCGGCCGACCTGCCGGTGCTCCTGTGGGGCGAGCCGGGCATCGGCAAGACCGCCGCGCTGACCCAGCTCGCGGCCTCCCTCGACCTGCCCTTGACGACCGTGATCGCCAGCGTCCACGAGCCTTCCGACTTCGCGGGGCTGCCCATCGTCGGTGAGGATCCCGAGACGCGGGGAGTGCCGATGGCGCCGCCGCAGTGGGCCGTCGAGCTCGTCCGGGCCGGACGCGGGCTGCTGTTCCTCGACGAACTGTCGACGGCCACCCCGGCGGTCCAGGCCGCGCTGCTGCGCGTGGTGCTGGAGCGGCGGGTCGGCGCCCTGCGACTACCGAAAGGCGTGCGGATCGTCGCGGCGGCCAACCCGCGCGCGTCGGCCGCCGACGGGTGGGAGCTGAGCCCGCCCCTGGCCAACCGCTTCGTGCACCTGCACTGGGTCCACGACCGCGACGTCGTGGTCCGCGGCCTCGGCGGCGTCTGGCCCGAAGCGGAACTTCCCCGGCTGGAGCCGGAACAGCTCCCGGACGCCGTCGCCCTCGCCCGCCGCGCGGTCTGCGGCTTCCTGACCGCACGGCCGAAACTCATCCACCGGCTCCCGACCACCGAGACCCGGCGCGGTGGAGCCTGGCCGTCACCGCGCAGCTGGGAGGCCGCCCTGACCCTCCTCGCCTTCGGCACAGCGGCCTCCGTCTCGCGCGACGTGCTGTCGCTGCTCGTGCGCGGCGCGGTCGGCGACGGGCCGGGACTCGAACTCCTCGCCCACCTGGAACGCATGGACCTGCCCGACCCGGAGACACTCCTGGCCGACCCACCCGCCGCCGAGCTGCCCGAACGCGGCGACCAGCGCCAGGCCACCCTGGAGGCCGTCGTGGCGGCCGTCGAGGCCTGGCCCGAACGGGAACGCTGGGAGGCGGGCTGGGCCGTCCTGGTGCGTGCACTGGAGACCGGTGCCCCCGACCTGCTCGTCGCCCCGGCGTCGGCCCTGGCGGCGCTGCGGCGCGACGACTGGGAGGTCCCCGAGGCGATGGAGCGGCTCGCCGGGGTCGTCGGCATCGCCTTGCGGGCAGAGGAGTCGGTCGCGGGTGCGCGCCGATGAGCACCGGCCAAACGGTCTCGGTGCCGCGATCCGACACGAACCGGCGACCCGCCGGCCCGCCCCTCGACATGGAGAAACTGCTCGCGGCCCGCTTGCACGCCGTGCGGGTCCGCCCCTACCTCGCCGACGCGCTGTTCGCGCTCGCCATCGTCGAGGACCCGTCGGTGCCGACGATGGGCGTCGACGCGTACTGGCGCTGCTACGTCTCGCCCGCCTTCGTGGCGCGCACACCGATCGACGAGCTGGCGGGCGTGTGGGTGCACGAGGTGTCCCACCTCCTCCGCGACCATCACGGGCGCGGTGAGCGCTACGCGCGGGAACACGACGAGTACGGGCCCGGTGAGCGTTTGCGGCGCAACATCGCCGCCGACTTCGAGATCAACGACGACATCTACGGTGACGGCCTGCCCGTGCCGTCCGGGGCGGCGGTTCCGCAGCTGCTGGGGTTGCCCGTGGACCTGCTGATGGAGCAGTACCTGCGCACGTCGACGATGACGGGCCTCGCCGCCGAGCTGGCCTGGCTCGACTGCGGCAGTGGTGCCGACGGGGAGATCCGGCCGTGGGAGCTGGGCCCGAACGGCGCCCACGGCCTCAGCAGGCAGCAGCGCGACGCGGTCCGCTTCCGGGTCGCCGAAGGGATCAAGGGCCGTCCGGGGGACGCCCCGGACGGCTGGCGGCGCTGGGCCGACGAGGCCTTCCATCCGCCGCAGCCGTGGCGGCGGCTGCTGGGGGCGGCGATCCGCTCGGCCGTCGGCAGCCCGGGCGTCGGCGAGAACCACACCTACCGGCGTCCGTCGCGACGGTCGGCGAGCGTGCCGGGGGTGGTGCTGCCGAGCCTGCGCCGGACGCCCCCGCGCGTCCGTGTCGTGATCGACACCTCCGGGTCGGTCAGCGACGCCGAACTCGGCGCGGCCCTGCTGGAGGTCGCGGCGATCGCGCGGGCCGTCGGCGGCAGGCGGGACCTGGTGTCGGTGATCTCCTGCGACGCCGCCGCCGGGGTCGCCGTCCCCCTCTGCCGGGCGGAGAGCATGGAGCTGATCGGCGGTGGGGGAACCGATCTGCGCGAGGGTTTCGCGCGGGCGCTGCGTTCGGCGCCCCGTCCGGACGTGATCGTCGCGTTGACCGACGGCCAGACGCCGTGGCCGTCGGCACCGCCACCGTGCCGGACGATCGTCGGGCTCTTCCCACGTCCCTCCCGGCCCGCCGACGAGACCGATCCCGACTACGAACCCGAACGGCCGCCGGACTGGGCCCGCGTCGTCACGATCGGCTGAGGAAGTCGCGGAGCGCCTCGTCGTACTCTTTCGGTTTCTCCATGTTGGGGTAGTGCGCCGCGCCTTCGATGGTGACCGCGCGTCCATCGGGGACGGAAGCGGCGAGGCGCTCGGCCATGCCGATGTGGTCGGGGGAGTCGAGGGCACCGTGGACGGCCAGCACCGGGACCTCGATGCCGGGGAGGCGCTCCCAGGTCTCGGTGACCGGCACCAGGAGGTCGGGCTCGCCCGGGGCGTGCTTCGACATGGTGCTCCGGGCCATGTCGCGCAGGCGGTCGACCACGTCGGGGGAGAGGTCGGCGAGGGTCCTGGCCGGACCGGCGGCGAAGAGCGTGAGCAGTTCGACCGACTCCTCCAGCGAGCCCGCCGCCATCGCCGCGTGCCAGCGGCCGAGGACGTCGACCGTCCAGGGATCGGCGAAGACCGGTTCACCGGTCCCGGCTCCGGTGACGACGAGCCCGGCGACGAGTTCGGGGTGCTCCAACGCGGTGTCGACGGCGGTCGCCGCGCCCATCGAGACACCGACGAGGACGGCCGGACCGGTGCGGAGTTCGCGCAGGAGGGCGGCGAGGTGATCGGTGTGGCGGGCGGGTTCGGTGAGATTCGGCGAGCGGCCGTGGCCGCGCGCGTCGGGTGCGATGACGCGGTGGTCGGCGGCGAATGCGGATATCTGCGCCTCCCATACGCGGTGGTCGAGGAAGCCGCCGTGCAGGAGGACGAGAGGGCGGCCGGAGCCGGTGTCGATGTGAAAAAGCTCGCTCATGACACCTAAGGTGTCATCTTTTCGGCGAGATGACAACCAAGGTGTCATGATGGTGGATGTGCAGAACCCCGAACCCGCCGACCTCGGCGACCGCCTCGTCGAGGTATTCGACCTCGTCGGCCCGCTGTACCGGCGCGCCCAGCGCAAGGTCGAACACGACGCACCGGCGGCGGGTTTGTCCGTCGGCGTGCGCGCGGTACTGAACATGCTGCGGACGCACGGGCCGATGACCGTCCCGCAGATGAGCCGCGCGCAGGCGCTCAGCCGCCAGTTCGTCCAGCGGACGGTCAACGACGCCGCCGCCGAAGGCCTCGCCGAGGTCACCGCCAACCCCGCGCACCGGCGCTCCTCGCTCATCCGCCTCACCGCGAAAGGGTCGCTCGCGATCGAGTCCCTCATGGACAGTGAGCGGGCGATCCTGCGCACCGCCGCCGGCGAACTCACCGAAGCCGAGATCGACACCTGCGTACGCGTGCTCGGGACGCTCGTGCGCTTCCTCGACGACGTGGACGTCGACTGAGGAGACCACGAGCGCCCCGAACCGATCACCCGCGCGGGAAACCTCCCGGCGTGTGCTCGAAGAACGCCGCCTCGGCGGCCCGGGGCTGGAACGTCACGCCCCAGTCGGGCGCCGACCGGAACCCGGGGCCGAGCTCGCGGGCGGCGGCGTTGAGACTCCCGGGATCGAGCTGTCCCCAGTCGCCGGTCGTGACACGGTCCTCCAGCGCACGCAGCGCGACGGCGTACTCCGACACCGTGTGGCAGCAGTGGCCGCCCCGGTCGGTGTGCACGCGGCGGAGCAGGTCGCCGCGGCCGCCGGCCTCGACACGACCGGCGAAGACCGACTCGTGCTCCACGGGGACGAGACCGTCGCCGACGGTGTGCATGGTCAGCACGGGCGCGTTCAGCCGCCCGGTGGGGGTGAGGCCCGCCAGCCGCGCGGCGGCCGAAGCGTCGGCGGAGACACGCGGGGCGGCGTTGAGCCGGTCGAGGTCGGCGTCGAGGTCGAGCCCGGCCGCGGCATAGGCGGCCCGGGCGGCGCCATGCTGCGTGGACCGTTCGAACTGGCGCCGGTAGTCGACCTCGGTGTTGCCCGACGGGTTCCCACCGAGGCGCGCCTCAATCTGCGCGCGCGTGGCCGTCCAGTACCCCGCCAGACCCATCGACCCGTACTGCGCCTGCTGATCGATCACGCCGGCGGTGTCGGCCGGGCGCGGCTGGAGCGCACGGGCCCAGCCGACCACGTCGGCCAGCGCCGAGGCCAGCGCGAGACGCGCGCGCTTCACCGGATCGCCGAGGGCACCGGCGATGACGGCCCGCACCCGTTCGCCGACCGCGTCCGGGTCGGTGATGCCGACGAGCGGGACATCGCGCGCGTCGAGCAACCGCGTGACGGCGTGGGCGTAGTCGAGGGTCAGGTCCAACAGTCCTGCCAAGCCCGCAAGGGGCGCGCCCGCCGACAGCGCCCCGTCGACGCGATCGGCGTGGCGCTCGGCCATCAGCACCGACATCAGCCCGCCGGCCGAGCTGCCCCACGCGATGACCCGCCGGGGCTCGCCGACCAGACCGTCGACCCGGTCGAGCAGCGCCAGCTGCGCCTCGATCGACATGTCCAGCTCCGCCGCCGTCGACTGGGCCCGGTAATTCGACGCGGCCAAGGTATATCCGCTGTCCAGCAACCAGTCCCGGGTCCGCGGATCGGGCGCGACCGGCACGGGTTGCCCGGGCCACGCGGTGTACAGCGGCGACTGGCTCCACAGCACCAGCGTGCCGTGCCCCCGCGCCGGTACCTCGACGCGGAAACGCGCGCCGTCGATCTCGCCCTCGTGCACTTCGGCCGCGGTATCGGTCGTGGTCGTCATGTCTCCTCCAGGTGTTCCGCTCATGAGGAAACGGTCGCAGCGGAAGGCGCCCGGCACATCGCACGCGCGGCGGCCGTCGCCGTGCCCTCCCGGACGCATCGCGCGGCCCGTTCCTACGCTCCCGGGCGTAGGAACGGGCCTGGAATCGGAGCCCGGTTTGCTCTACTGTCCCGGGCATGTCGTTACCTCATGACAGCACCGACGAACCCGCCCCCTCGATCCCCCTCACCCGCCGGCACGCGATCGCGCTGGCCGCCGCCGGCACCGTCGCGGCGGTGATCGCCCCCGCGATCCCCGCGGCCGCCGCCGAGACCGAACCCGGCCCCGAATGCCTCGCCGACCTCATGGGAGCCCCGTGATGGCGACGATCACCTGGCTCGCCGACGTCCTCCGCCAGGCCGGTGTTCCGGTCGTGGAGGAAGGCGACTGGCGCAACCGCATGCGTCCCGGCGCCTTCGACCCCATCGGCGTGCTGTGGCACCACACCGCCTCGACGTCCAGCGCGGGAAACCCGGCACCCGCGCTGAACATCTGCATCAACGGACGCCCCGACCTGCCCGGCCCGCTGTGCCAGGCCCTCGTCGACTACAACGGCGTCTTCCACATCATCTCCGCCGGCCGTGCCAACCACGCCGGAGCCAGCCGCGGCAGCGGCCCGATCCCCGCCGGTGACGGCAACGCCCTGCTCGTCGGCTGGGAGATCGACTACAACGGCGTCAGCCAGGAGATGACCGACGCGCAGTACCGCAACTCCGTCAAGGCCACCGTCGCCGTCCTCCGCCGCCTCGGCAAGGGATCGGCCTACGTCCGCGGCCACCGCGAGACCAGCACGAGCGGGAAGATCGACCCGTCCTTCATCGACCTCGACCTGCTGCGCGCCGAGATCGCCGCGCTACTCGGCGAGGCCCCGAGCTGGCCGATCCTGCGCAAGGGCGCGACCGGCGAGAACGTCCGCACGCTCCAGTTCCTGCTCCGGCAGCACGGTGCGACGCTGACCGTCGACGGCGACTTCGGCGCGGTCACCGAGACCGCCGTCCGCGCCTTCCAGACCGCCGGCGGCCTCACCGTCGACGGCGTGGTCGGCGCCCAGTCGTGGCCGAAACTCGTCGTCACCCTCCGGCAGGGCGCGACAGGCGAGGCCGTGAAGGCCCTCCAGCGCAGACTCGCCGTCGTGCACGGCTTCAACCTCAACGTGGACGGGAACTTCGCGACCGCGACGAACACCGCCGTCCGCTCCTTCCAGACCGGCCACGGCCTGACCGTCGACGGCGTCGTCGGACCGGTCACCTGGCTGGCGCTCATCGGCTGACGCACGGGTGCGCCGCCGCCCACTCCGGCGGCGGCGCACCCACGGCGTTTCAGCCCTGCGCCTCCGCGGAGAGCTCCTGCCAGTCCTCCCAGGTCCGCAGGCGCTCGGCGTAGACCTGCTGGATCATCGGGTGGAAACCCTTCCCGAACAGGATCCGCACCGGCGGCTCGTCATGGTCGACGAGCTTGAGCAGAACGCGGGCCGCGGCGGCCGGATCGCCCGCGGGCTGCCGGCCGGCCATCGCGCCGAGCCGCGCGCGCAGCGCGTCGTAGGCCGGGTCCTTCTCGGCCATGAAACCGTTGTCGAGCGGATCGGGGTTCCTGCCCTGCCGCGTGGCGTAACCACCGGGTTCGACGATGGTCACCTTGATCCCGAAGGCCGCGACCTCACCGGCGAGCGCCTCGAACAGGCCTTCAAGAGCCCACTTCGAAGCGTGGTAGGCACCGCCGAGCGGCATCGCGACGACCCCGGCCGCCGACGAGAGCTGGACGATGCGTCCCGAACCCCGCGCGCGCATGCCGGGGAGCGCGGCCTGGACGACCCACACCGCGCCGAACAGGTTGGTTTCGAGCTGGTCGCGCAGTTCCTTCTCACTGAGTTCCTCGACGGCGCCGATCTGGGCGTAACCGGCGTTGTTGACGATGACGTCGAGCCGGCCGAAGTGCTCCTCGGCCCGCCGCACCGCCGCGAAGACGGCGTCCTTGTCGGTCACGTCCATCTCCAGCGGCAGGACCGCCTCACCGTGCTCGGCGACGAGACCGGCGAGGCCGCCGGCGTTCCGGGCGGTCGCGACGACCTTGTCCCCGCGCGACAGGGCCGCCTCGACGAACTGGCGGCCCAGGCCGCGCGACGAACCGGTGACGAACCAGACCTTGCTCATGATGGCTTCCGTTCTCTCGTTGCGGACTGTCGCGGATGGGATGCCGACCGCCCGGATCCCGTGACGCGTAGTGGCCCAGGCCACAACAGGTGGCCGCCAACGACCCGCGGGGGATCCCTAAAGTGGGCGCGACGGCCGACGGCGAGCGGATGGGAGCGGCCCTTGAGCGACACCTCCGACAACGGCGCACGCACCCGCCCCGACCCCGCCACCGAGGCCTTCGTCGCGCACCGACGGCTGCTGTTCACCGTCGCCTACCAGCTCCTCGGGTCGGCCGCCGACGCCGAGGACGTCCTCCAGGAGACCTGGCTCAAGTGGTCCGAGGTCGACCTTGCCACCGTCGAGAACCGCCGCGCCTATCTCGTGCGGATCGCCACCCGGCAGGCCCTCATGCAGCTGCGGACCCTCGGCCGGCGCAAGGAGTCCTACGTCGGGCCCTGGCTGCCCGAACCCCTGCTCACCGCACCCGACGTCGCCGAGGACGTCGCGCTCGCCGACAGCGTCTCCATGTCGATGATGCTGGTACTGGAGACCCTCGGTTCGCTGGAACGGGCCGTGTTCGTGTTGCGCGAGGTCTTCGCCCTCGACTACGACGAGATCGCCGAAGCGGTCGGCAGATCCGCCGACGCCGTCCGCCAGATCGCCCGCCGCGCCCGCACCCACGTCGCCGCCCGCAGGCCGCGCGGAATCGTCTCGGCGGCCGAGAACCGGGCCGCGCTCGGCGCCTTCCAGCGGGCCGTCCAGACCGGCGACCTCCAGGGCCTCTTCGACATCCTCGCGCCCGACGTCGTCGCCCTCAACGACGGCGGCGGCATCAGACACGCCGCCGTGCGGCCCGTCGTCGGTGCCGGCAAGGTCGTGCGCCTCTACGCCTCCGGCATCGCCAAGGTCGGCGCGGACCTCGTCTTCGAGCCCGTCGACATCAACGGCGGCCCGGCCCTGCTGCTCCGCCTCGACGGCGAGATCGACGGCATCGTCACCATGCGCGTCGAGGACGGCCTCGTCACCGGCCTCTACTACGTCCGCAACCCCGAGAAGCTCACCAGGGTCGACAAGGCGATCACGATGGCCCGCTGAGCGGCACTAACGAACGGTGCGAAGGGGCAGCCGGTCAGCGCGAAAGGGCCTGGCCACACCGAGACCCGCGCGTGCACAGTGAGGTCACCCACAGTGCAGGAGGCCCCCGTGAACTGGCTCATCACCGGCTGCTCGACCGGACTCGGGCGCGCGCTCGCCGAGCGTGTCCTCGACCGCGGCGACCGCGTCGTCGTCACCGCCCGCGACCTGTCGGCGATCGCCGACCTCGCCGCGAGGGACAACGCCCTCGCCTTACGTCTCGACGTCACCGACCCCGCACAGATCGCGGCGGCCGTCGCCGCGGCCGGCCCGATCGACGTCCTGGTCAACAACGCCGCCTACGGCTACCTCGCCGGCATCGAGGAGGGTGAGGACGCCGAGATCCGCGCGGTCTTCGAGACCAACGTCTTCGGCCTGACCGCCCTGACCAGGGCCGTGCTGCCCGGCATGCGCGAGCGCGGCTCGGGTCACGTGGTGAACATGTCCTCGATCGGCGGGCTCGTCGTCTTCCCCGCGATCGGCTACTACTGCGCCACCAAGTGGGCGATCGAGGCGATCTCTGAGGCGCTCGCGATCGAGGCCGCGCCCCTGGGCATCAAGGTCACCATCGTGGAACCCGCGGGCTTCCGGACGAACTGGGCGGCGGGTTCGCTGCACGTGTCACCGGTATCCATCCCGGACTACGAGGTCGTCGCCGGGCAGCGCGACTTCATCCCGACCATCACCGGCCACCAGCCCGGCGACCCGCACCGCGCGGCCGACGCCGTCATCGACGCCGTGTACGCCCCCGAACCGCCCCTGCGGCTCCTGCTCGGCGCGCAGGCCGTCGACATCCTGGAGCAGCGGGTGAAGGACTACACCGACCTCGTCGAGTCGGGCCGGGCGAGCGCGGGGGCCGCCGACTTCCCCGAATGACGCCGAACTTGACCTAGAGCCCGCTCTAGGATGAACACTCGCGGCATGAGATATCGCGAGATCGGGGTTTCCCCCGCCACCCGGCGCACCGTCAGCGTCTTGAGCCTCGGCGCCATGACCTTCGGCACGACCGTCGACGAGGCGACCTCCTTCGCCATCCTCGACCGCTTCACCGAGGCGGGCGGGACCTTCATCGACACCGCCAACAACTACGCCTACTGGGTCAACGGCACCCAGGGCGGTGAGAGCGAGGCCCTGCTCGGGCGCTGGCGGCGCAGCCGGGGCGTCGGCGAGGAGATCGTCGTCGCCACGAAACTCGGCGGCCGCCCGCCCGTGCCGACCACGGGCATCTCCAAGGACATCGATGGCCTGTCGGCGACGGTGATCCGCGAGTCCGCCGAACGCAGCCGCGAACGCCTCGGCGTCGAGCGCATCGACCTGCTCTACGCCCACGGGATGGATCCCGCCGGTGTGCCGCAGGAGGAGAGCGTCGAGGCCTTCGCCGGGCTCGTCGCCGACGGGACCGCCGGACTCCTCGGCGCCAGCAACCACTGGGCATGGCGCCTCGACCGGGCGCGCGGGATCGCCGCCGCGACGGGCGTCGCGGGCTTCGAGGTGCTCCAGTACCACCGCACCTACCTCCAGCCGCGCAGCGACATCCCGACGCTGCGTTCCCCCGACGGCAGCCCGGGCCTGGTCGGCCCGGACCTGCTGTCCTACCTGCGCGAGGAACCCGGCCTCGCCCTCGTCGCCTACTCGCCGCTGATCGGCGGCGCCTACACCCGTGACGACAAGCCGATCCCGCCGATCTACGACCACCCCGGCGGCCACGCCCGCCTCGCGGCACTGCGGAAGGTCGCCGCCGAGACCGGGGCGACGGCCGGTCAGGTCGCCCTCGCCTGGCTCATCGGCGGCGAGATCCCGTCGATCCCGATCGTCGGCGCGTCCACGGTCGCGCAACTCGACGAGAGCCTCGCCGCCGTCGACCTGGAACTCACCGCCGAACAGCGGGCGCTGCTCGACACGGCCGGGTAGGCGGCGCTCAGGCCTCCGATCGCGCGGCCGCACGTCCTCGCAGCGCGGCCGCGGCGAGTCCCGCACCGATGAGGGCCGCGCCGGCCAGGTGAAAGCCGCGGATGCGCTCGCCGAGGAAGAAGAAGGCCAGTACGGCGCCGAAGACTGGCATCAGATGCAGGAACTGCCCGGCGCGGGCGGCGCCGAGCAGTTCGGCGCCCCGGTTGTAGCAGAAGTAGCACAGTAGGGAGGGGATCAGCGCGACGTAGGCGACCGCCGCGATGGACCCGGCCGTCAGCGGCAGCGAGCGGCCCGACGCCGTTTCGGCGAAGGCGAAAGGCGCGAGCATGAGGGCGCCGAGACCGAAGGTGACGGTCAGCAGGCTGAGCGGATGCACCCGCGGGCGCCGCCGCAGCAGGGCCGTGTAGAGCGCGTAACCGACGACGGCCAGCAGGATCCAGGCGTGGCCGACATTCAGGTCGAACGCCCCGGCGTTCAGCGGGCGGCCCTCGGTCACGACCACCCACACCCCGGCCAGCGACAGCGCGAGGCCGAGCAACTGCGCCGCCCGGGGCCGCTCCCGGTACAGCGCGAACACGAACACGAGGATGAGCAGCGGCATGACCGACTGCATCAGCAGCGCACTGATCGCCGTGCTCGTCCGCAGCCCCTGGTAGACGAAGGTGTTGTAGGCGGCGACACCGGTGAGCGCCAGCAGCAGCACCGTCCACTTGCGCTCGGCCAGCGCGGGTAGGTCACGACGCAGCCGGGGGAGCCCGAAAGGCAGCAGGACGAGCGTCGCGGTGAGCCAGCGGAAGAAGGCGAGGTTCACCGGCGGAACCGAACCCTGGATCAGACGCCCGACGACGAAGTTGCCCGACCAGCCGGCCGCCGCCAGGCACAGCAGCAGCGACGGGAAACGGTACAGCCGAAGGAAACCCGCACGCATCCGCCGCATCGCCGCTCCTTCCACAGCCCGAAGGTCAACCTAGCGGCGGGCCGTGGGCGGTGGCCGGAACCCGGGGGCGGCACGGGGAATCGGTCACAGCGCGGCCAGTTCCCGCAGGCGCCGCTCCGAGACCGAACCCGGCTCGGCGGCGAACAGTTCCAGCCCGTGGCAGGCCG
Organism: Phytomonospora endophytica; assembly: GCF_014202425.1. Taxonomy (GTDB): domain Bacteria; phylum Actinomycetota; class Actinomycetes; order Mycobacteriales; family Micromonosporaceae; genus Phytomonospora; species Phytomonospora endophytica. The sequence goes on from NZ_JACHGT010000014.1 coordinate 182,659, forward strand.
GCGCGTCGGGCAACGCGACGGTCTCGGCGTGCAGGGTCAGCGACCCGGCGGACGGATGGCGCAGCGTCCACACCCGTGACCGCGCCCGCGCGACGAGCCGTTCCGCCCACAGCCGCGCGAAGTCGGGACTCAGCCCGCTCATGCCCTCGATGTGCCCGGCGAGGGCGGCATCGCCGCGGAAGCGCCCGCAGAGGACACGCAGGTGGGCGACGTGCGCACGGGCGGCACCCGGCCAGTCCGCGTGCAGTTCCCGGGCACGAGGATCGGCGAAGAGCAGATGGGACAGCGTGCGCTCGCCCTCCGGCAGTTCCCCGAAGTCGCCGAGGACGGCCGCGGCGAGCCGGTTCCAGCCCACGATCTGCGTGTGGCGGCCGACGAGCAGCGCCGGTGTCAACACCAGCGAGTCCAGCAGGTGCCGGGTCCCCGGCGGCACCCCGGGAACGGCATCGGCGTCGGGGCAAGGTGGTGGACGCCGGGCGATCCGGCGCAGGTACTCCGCCTCGTCGGCGTCGAGCCGCAGGACCGCGCCCACCGCGGCCAGGACCTCGTCGGAGACGCCTTCGCCCTTCCCCTGCTCCAGCCGCGTGTAATGCGCGATGCTCACGCCCGCGACCGCCGCCAGCTCCTCACGGCGCAGCCCGGCGACCCGCCGCACCCCGCCGTGCTCACGCAGGCCGACGTCGCCCGGGCGCAGCCTCGCCCGCCGCGAGGTGAGGAACCCGCTCAGCTCGGTCCGGTCGTCCACCGCGCAACCCTACGTCCGCCCGGCCGAAGGTGATCACGCGATGAGCACCCACGACAGGGATCTGGCTGCGCGGCGGCGACGGACCCAGACTCCTCCTCGGGCCGCTCTCCGCGGCCCCGGCACGAACGGAGAAGCACATGCCCCACACCCTCGGACTCCTCGGCGGCGGGATGATCGCGGCCTCGATCGCGCGGCTGGCCGTCGACGCGGGCCTCGACGTCGTCGTGAGCAACACACGCGGACCGGCGACCCTCGCCGATCTCGTCGCCGGCCTCGGCGGCCGCACCAGGGCCGCGACGCCCGAGGAGGCGGCCCTTGCCGGGGACCTCGTCGTCGCCGCCGTCCCGCCCAGCGCACACGGGCGCCTCCCGGCGGTGGCGCTCGCGGGGAAGACGGTCCTCGACACGGCGAACTACTACCCGGAGCGCGATGGCCGCGTCCCCGAGCTGGAGGAGGGGACGACGTCCAGCGCGCGGCTTCAGAGCATCCTGCCCGGGGCACGGGTCGTCAAGGCGTTCAACAACATCACGCCCCATCAGATCCGCACCCTCGCCCGCGCGGCCGGTGCGGCCGACCGCAGCGCGCTGCCCGTCGCCGCCGACGACGAGACGGCTCGTGCGGAGGCCGTCGCGCTGCTCGACCTCCTCGGGTTCGACGCGGTCGACGCCGGGACGCTTCGCGACAGCTGGCGCTGTGAGCCGGGCACGCCCGTCTACATCCGGCCCTACCTCGGAGGGGTCCCGGCGATGAACATCGAGGACTTCCTGCGCTGGACGGAGGAGACGCCCGGCGTCGTGGTGCCCGCGGAACGGGTCACCGCGCTCCTGGCGGAGGCGGTGCGGTTGCGGGCGGGAGAGGCCGAACTGCCGAAGGAGAACGCGGTCTGAGGCCGCTGTGACGTCAGCCCTTCAAGGCCGAGATCACCTCGTCGGTGGTCGTCGTCTCGCCGAGTTTGGGGAAGATCTTCGCGACGCTGTTCTCGTGGGCGCCGGCGTCGACGTCGGTCATCGCGTCGGTCGCGAGCGCCACGTGATAGCCGTGCTCGTGCGCGGCCCGCGCGGTCGACTCGACCCCGATCGAGGTCGCGACCCCGCCGAGAACCACCTGCGTCACGCCCCGGCGGCGCAGCTGGACGTCGAGGTCGGTGCCGTGGAAGGCGCCCCAGTTGCGTTTCGTCACCACGATGTCGGACTCGTGCCCGGCGAGTCCGTCGAGGAGCTGGGCGAACTCCGCCGGGGTCGAACCGGAGCGCGGGCCGACGTCGGTGCGGCCGGGCGGGAAGAGGTCGGTCTCGACCCGGACGAGCACGACCGGGTGCCCGGCGGCGCGGAACGCCTCGGCGAGGCGGACCCCGTTGGCGACGGCGTCGGCCATCGGGATCGGCGCCCCCGGAGCGGCGGCGGTGCCCTTCTGGAAGTCGACGAGCACCAGGGCGGCCTGGTCGTCCACGGCGGACAGTGGCATGACGGTTGCTTCCTTTCCCTTGTCGGATACGGGTTCCCGGCAGACGCGGCGAAGCGAGCGGTCGAGCAGCGTCACCGCGAGCAACAGCACGGCGACGACGCCCATGAACACCGCCAGGCCGTGCAGGCCCGAGGTGTGGGCGCCGTCGGTGAAGAACGCGGCGTTGGCGGAGGAGGCGATCAGGGCCCCGAGGTACATGAAGGTGCGCAGCAACCCGGCCGAGGAGCCCATCCGGGCGGGTTCGGCCTGGTGGTACAGCGCGTTCTGGTTGGCGAGGCCGTTGAGGCCCTGCGGAATGCCCAGCACGACGCACAGCGCCAGCAGCGTCCAGATCGGGGATCCGTCGCCGATGAACAGGATTCCGGCGCTTCCGGCGATCTGGGCTACGCCGCCGACGATGAGCTTGCCGCGCACCTCCTTGCGGCGTCCGGTCCAGACGGTGACCAGGATCGCGCTGCCAGACAGGGGAAGCAGCACCAGTCCCGCCGCCGAGGCGTGCAGGCCGCGGCCCTCCTCCAGCCACTGGGTGAAGCCGTACATGAAGGCGTAGGTGACCGTGAAGGCCAGCGTCTGGCGCAGGAAGGTCGCCAGCAGAGCGGGATTGCCGCCGAGGACGCGCAGGTCGAGGAAGGGCCGTTCGTGCCGCAGCTCGCGGCGGGCGAAGGCCGCACCGGCCGCCAGGGCCAGCGCGGGCAGCCACCAGCGGTCGGCGCGCAGGTCCATGAGGAACAGCAGGAGCGCGGTGAGCATGCCCGCGAACAGGACCATGCCGGGCACGTCGAGTCCGGCCCACCCGGCCTTGGTGTCGCGCCGGGTCTTCGGCAGCCGCAGCGCGCCGAGGACCAGGCAGGCCAGGGACAGCGGGATGTTGACGGTGAAGATCGTGCGCCATCCGCCGAGGCCGATGAGCAGCCCGCCGAGGGTCGGGCCGATGACCGCGACGGTCTGGTTGGCCGCCGACAGCGCCGCCAGGACGGCGCTCGGGCTGTCGGTGCCGGTCCGCTCCGACTCGCCGCGGATGAGGTACATCGAGGCGGGATAGGCCGCGCAGGTCGCGAACCCGAGGACGACGCGGGCCAGGATGAGGAAGCCGAGGTTGGGGGCGAGTGCGCCGAGGATGCCCGCGACTCCCGCCAGGGCGGTGCCGGACAGGTAGAGGGTGCGCGGCCCGAACATGTCGACGAGGCGCCCGACGACCGGCTGGCCGACCGCGGACGCCAGGTACAGGCCCGAGACGAGCCACACCGTCTCCGAGGGCGGGGCGCCGAGGGCGGCGCCGATCGGGATCAGCGCGACGGCGAGCATCGAGGAGTTGATCGGGTTGAGGATCGAGCCGACGATCATCGGCGCGATGAGGCGGCGGTCGAAGCCCTCACCGGTGTGGCGGCCGCGCAGCCTCACCAGGAGGGCGGGCAGCGGGTTCATCGGTCGTTGAGCCGGTCGAGCAGTCCCATGGCGCGCACGATCGTCTCGCGCTCCTCCTCGGTGAAGCCCTGGTCGAGTTCGCGGGCGAGCCATTCCTGCCGGGCGAGCCGGTCGCCCTGGACGCGCGCGACGCCCTCGGCGGTGAGGCTGACGACCTGGCGGCGGCCGTCGGAGGGATCGGGGCGGCGGCTGATCAGGGCGTGCTGTTCGAGGACGGCCAGCGTCGCGGCCATCGACTGGGGGCGGACGCGTTCGGCGGCGGCCAGGCCGCTGGCGCCGGCGGGGCCGGACTTGTCGAGGCGGGTGAGCACGGAGATCTGCGAGGGCGTCAGGTCCTCCGCCCGGGCCAGTTCCCGCAGACGGCGGCGGAGGCGCCCGAACACGACCCGGATCTCGCGTGCGGCCCGCACGGCGCTCGGTTCGGTGTCCATGGGGCCAAGGCTAGAACCGTCAGGCTGGACTGTCCAGTTCAGGCTGACGGTTTCCAGGGTGACGTGGGTCGCTCACGACCCCACCACCACGAGTCCCGACCCCGAGCGGAACAGCGTCATCGCCAGCCGGGTCCCGTCGACGAAGGGTCTGACCTCGGGGAAGCCGTCGGCGAGTGCGCCGAAGGCCTTCGTCACGGCACTGGTCTTCGCGTGCGGCAGCGCGGCCGGTTCCATGAAGGTGGTGGCGACGATTCCGGCGAGGGCCGCGGTCCGGGCGCCGGCTCCGGTGCCGTCGGCGAAGGTCCGGTCGAGACGGGCGCGGATCTCGTCTTCGACGCCGGCGTCGACGGGTTTGTGGCGTTCGACGGGGATGAGGCCGAGGGCGCGGTCGCGCTCGTGGGCGAGGACGCCGTGTGCGACGAGCCCGTCGAGGACCCGCTGCCGCAGGTCGACTCCGGCGAGGATCTGCACCCACGAGCTCGGGATGTGGCGCGTCCTGGACCCCGACAGGCGGGTCAGGGCCTCATCGACGGCGGCGTCGCCGAAGGGCGTGCCTCCGGCGACGTCGACCCGGCCGGAGTCGTCGACGGTGACGCGGCCGCCCAGCGAGAGTTCGAGGAGGGCCGCACCGGCCAGGCTCCACTGGAGGTACGGGGCGGCGTTGCGGCCCTTGTCGTCGCGGTAGGCCAGGAAGACCACTTCTTCGAGGAGGTTCGCCATGCCCGCCACGCTAGTGCGACGCCCGTGCGTCGTCAGCTCTTCGCGGCGTACTCCCGCGCGATGGCCGCGCCGAGGCGGGCGTTGGCGCGCACCAGGGCGATGTTCGCCGTCAGGCTGGCGCCCTCGGTCAGCTCCACGATCCGGCCGAGCAGGTAGGGCGTGATGTCCTTGCCGAGGACCCCGAGTGCGTCGGCGTCGGCGAGGGCGCGCTCGATGATGCCGCCGATGTGGTCGGCGTGGATCTCGTCCTCGGCCGGGATGGGGTTGGCGACGACCACGCCGCCGGCGAGGCCGAGTCCCCACTTCGCGCGCATCACGTCGGCGACCTCGGCGGCGGAGTCGACGCGCATGGGTGCACCGTGGCCGCTGCCGCGGGAGTAGAAGGACGGGAACTCGTCGCTGCCGTTGACCAGCACCGGTACGCCGAGGGTCTCCAGCTTCTCCAGCGTCAGCCCGATGTCGAGGATGCTCTTGACCCCGGCGCTGACGACGGCCACGTCGGTGGCGGCCAGTTCGGTCAGGTCGGCGCTCACGTCGAAGGTGCGTTCGGCGCCGCGGTGGACGCCGCCGAGCCCGCCGGTCACGAAGACCCGGATCCCGGCCAGCGCGGCCAGCCGCATCGTCGCGGCGACCGTCGTCGCGCCGTGCGCGCCCCGGGCGACGATGAAGGGCAGGTCACGGACGCTGACCTTGGCGACGTTGCCGTCGCTGGCCAGCAGTTCGAGGCCTTCGCGGTCGAGGCCGACGCGCGGGACGCCGCCGAGCAGCGCGATCGTCGCCGGGACGGCGCCGTGCTCGCGGATGATCCCCTCGACCTCGACGGCCATCGCCACGTTCTGCGGGTAGGGCATGCCGTGGCTGATGATCGTGCTCTCCAGCGCGACGACGGGCGTGCCGTCGCGCAGGGCCTCGGCGACCTCGTCGGTCAGGCGCAGCATCGGGTGGGGTGTCGTCACAGGGTGCTCCTCACGAGCGTGTCGGTCAGGTCGGGCCGGACCGTGTGCGGCCCGGCGATGGTCAGCGCCGCCGCGGCGTGGCCGTAGGCGGCCGCGGCCACCACGTCCTCTCCGGCGAGCAGCGCGTGGGCGAAGGCGGCGAGCGCGGCGTCGCCGGCGCCGGTGACGTCGACGACCCGCGCGGGCACGGCGCCGACCGTGACGGCGCCTTCGGGACCGCTGAGCAGTGAGCCGGCCTCGCCGAGGTGCGTCCAGACATGGCGGACACCGCGTTCGTGGAGGGCGTCGGCGGCCGCGCGGACCTCGCGGTCGGTGCCGGCGGGCAGGCCGGTGATCGTGGCGAGCTCGTCGCGGTTCGGGGTGATCGCGAACAGCGGCCGCTCGGCGGCGACGAGGTGGGCGCGGGCCCTGGCCTTCGGGACGCTGACGGGTTCGAGGATCGCGCGTACCCCGGCGGCGACCGCCAGGTCCAGCGCATAGGCCAGTGTCGCCTCGGGGAGGTTCCCGTCGAGGACGAGGAGTTCGGCGCCGGCGATGAGGTCGCGGGCGGCGGCGACCTGCGCGGTGTCGATGTCCTCGGTGGCGGTCATGTCGGAGACCGCGACGACCAGTTCGCCGTCGGCGTCGAGCACGGCGGTGTAGGTGCCGGTCGGCCGGGTGCTGCGCCGGACGTGCTCGACGTGCACGCCCGCCGCCGAGGTCGCCGCGAGGACCTGGTCGCCGAGGGTGTCGCCGCCGACGACCGAGACGAGGTGCGTGCGGGTGCCCAGCCGGGCGAGGTTCTCGGCGACGTTGCGGCCGACGCCGCCGGGCGTGATGGTCGCCGTGCCGGGGTTGCTCGACGCGGAGACGACCGGCCGTTCGCTGCGGGCCTTGACGTCCATGTTCGCGCCGCCGACGACCACGACGGCGGGCCTGGTCGCCAGGACGTAGCCCCGGCCGAGGATGACGCCTTTGCGGCCGAGGTTGGACAGGTGCACGTTCACCGCGGCCCGGGTCGTGCCGAGAGTCTCGGCGATCGCCGCCGAGCCGATCATCGGGTCGCGGCGGAGGAGGGCGACGATCTCGCGCTCGCGTTCGGTGAGGGACACCTGATGATCATAAAGGGGCCTTGCTGGAATAAAGGGCGGGGGTGGTGTGGGGTCTTGAGTCCTCGCCCAAGGTCGGCTCAAGGTCGGCCCGTGGGCGTCGCACTACCTTGACGCGCACCGAACCCCCGGCCCACGCCGAAGGAGTCCCCGATGCCGATGACCTCTCGATACGCCGGAATGCGCGTCGAGGCCCACAGTCCCGACGGCTCCGTCCACGCGCGACTCGCCGTACCCGGGGGCCTCGACCTCGACTACCTCCCCGGCGGCCTCGACCACACCGACGACGAACTCGAACGGCAGCTCCGGTACGTCCTGCGATCGCTGCTGGCCACCGCCACGAACGCGATGAGCGAGGCCCGCGGCGGCACCACGTCGCACGACGCCCCCGACGGTCTCGACGCGCGCGTCGCCGCAGCGCGCGGTGAGCGGGCGCGGGAACTGCTGGAGACCTTCGACGCCGTCGACGATTCGGCCGACGGAAGCGTCCACGTCCGGCTCACCGCCGACGGCTCCATCGGCGTCGACATCGCCTACGGCGCCGTCGACGCCCACGGCGGGGAACACCTCGTCGATGAGGCGCTCCACGCGACCCGGCGGCTCTTCGCCGCCCAGGCCGCCAGATTCGACGAAGTGCTCGACGAAGTCGTCAACAGAATGTCCCGCAGCGAACTGGAGGAGCGGATCCATGGTGGAAATCGATACTGACGCCGTCCGGCGGGTGGGCAACAGCCTCTACCCCGCCCTGGCCGACAAGTACGCCGCGGCGGCGGCGCTGCTGACCGAGGACGTGCCCTACCACGACATCGCGGAGGCCTGGAACGCCTACCGCGAGCAGATCCGGCTCTACCTCACCACCAGCGAGACGCACCTGGGCGACTGCGGCGATGTCCTGGTGAAACTGGCCGACGACTACGACGCCACCGAGACCGAGAACGCCTACAACATCGCCTATCCCTACGAGTCGACCTTCCAGAACGAGAGCGACTGAGACCCATGGCCATGGACTACGACACTTTCAGCGAGAAACTCCAGTCCAACTGGGACGAACTGATGGACGTGGCGCTCGCCAAGATCACCGCTGAGAAGGAGGCGCTGTGGCGGATGACCGGCGACGTCCCCATCGCCGGAGCGATCTATCACATCGTCAACAACGACGAACTCGGCCAGACCGACGCCTCCCGCACCTCCGAGACGCTCATCGATCTGGAGGACTTCGCCGCCCGCTGCGGCGACTACGCCGACATCGCCGCGATGGTCGACGACTTCGAGGCCGCGCGCGAGATCCTCAACGGTGACGACGGCGTCGACGGCGACATCCGCGCCATCACCGAGGGCCTGGCCGACTGGGAGAGCAGCACCTCGGAGACCTTCAAGGTCTCATACGTGGAGACCATCGGCCAGCGCAAGACCAACCAGTACGAAGCCCTCGGCAGCGCCAAGACGGCCCTCGAATACGTGATCGCCTTCATCGACGAGTACCGCGCCGCGCTCCTCGACCTGCCGGTGCAGGCCAAGAAGGCACTCGAGGAGTACCACGTCGATCACTACTCCGCCCTCGGCACGGCCGCGATCGCGGTGAGCATCATCGGCATGCTCGTCAACCCCGTCGCCGGGCTGGCCGCCGCCGAGGTCGAGAAGAAGATCAAGGAACTCCAGAAGCGGGAGGGCATCGGCGTCTCCGGTGTCTTCGAGGAGCTGCGCAAGGGCGTCGAAGAACTCCACGCCAGTCTCGACGAATCGATGGAGGACCTCTCAACCAAGATCGCCGAACGTCGCGACGGCGAATGGTGGTCCGACTTCGTCTCCTCCCGCCCCGCTCCCGACGGCGCCTTGGCCGACCAGTCGAGCACGTCCTCCGGTAGCAACCACACCGGCGGCGGCGCCTGAGCGGCCACGCCCGGCGATTCGCCGCGTCCGAAGTGGCCGGTCTGGGAGGATGGGCCGGTCCCACGTGACGGCGGACGGATGAGCACCGATGAAGCGAGCGCCGGGTTCGGCACAGCCGCGGCTGCTGCTCGCGCTCGTCGTCGGTGTCGTCGCCGGGCTGGTGGCGGGCGTGCTGTCCGAACCGGCGATCGGGGTCCTGATCGCGATCACCTGCGCGGCGGCGGCCTTTGTCCTCGCCGGCTGCCTGGTGCTGTGGCCGATGGACGCCGAGGAGACCCGCCGCAACGTCACCCGTGAGGAACTGCGCCCGATCCTCGACGAGGTCGTCGTGGTCGGCCTGGCCCTGTCCGGGCTCGGGACGATCGTGAGCCTGCTGGTCCTCGGGCGGTCCAGGGCGGCGAGCCTCGCCGCGGCGATCGCCCTGTTCGGGGTGTTCCTCAGCTGGGCGGCGCTGCACCTGATGTACTCCACCCGCTACGCCGCCCTCTACTACCGCGGTGACGACGCCGGCGGCATCGACTTCAACTCCGGCGAGCCGCCGGCCTACCGGGACTTCATCTACTTCAGCTTCAACCTCGGCATGACCTACCAGGTCTCCGACACCGGCGTCTCCGACGCGCGGATCCGCGCGGTGGTGCTGCGCCACTGCCTGTTGTCGTACGTCTTCGGCGTCGTCATCCTGGCCACCACGATCAACCTGGTCGCGGGCCTGTTTAGCGCGTGACGTTCTCCTCCAGCCACGGCCGCAGCACCGGCAGTACGTGCCGCGGCTGCATGGCCTGGGTGTGGTCGAGGCCGTCGAGGGCGCGCACGTCCCAGCCGGCGGCCTCGGTCTCGGCGCGGTGGCGGGCGAGGATGCCGGAGATGTCGACGGTCACCCCGCCCCACTTCTCGTCGTAGACGATCGTGTCGGCGGTGCCGGCGAAGCACATCCGGGGGCAGGTCACGCGGTCCTGCACGGCACGGTCGTCGAAGCCGGTGAGGGCCTCGTACATGACCGCGAACTGGCGGGTCTGGTCCTTCGTGGCCGTCATCTCCACGTCGGACCAGTCGAACTCGCTCTCGCCGTCCCACTCGGCGGTGGCGCCGCCGTCGGTGTTCCACGCCGAGGGGTCGCCGGTGCCCGACAGGGCGTGCGCCGCCCGGGTGACCGCCAGCATCTCGGCGTAGGGGCCACCGACGGGCGGATAGCCGCCCATGACCAGTGCGGTCAGGCGGTCGGTGCGCAGCGCCAGCTGGAGGCCGGTGAGCGCGAGCCAGGAGTAGCCGTAGTAGGCGAAACGATCGAGCCCGGCGGCGTCGGCGACGGCGAGGAGGTCCGCGGTGATCAGGTCCGGCGTGAAGGCCTCGGGCCGCGTGTTGGCCATGACGTGGTTCTCGTAGGGGAAGGCCACGACGGTGAAGGACCCGGCGAGCCCGTCGATCAGGTGACGGCCGAGTTCGGGGTCGACGCCCCACTTGCGCAGGTCGTCGGCGCGGGCGCCCTCGACGGGCTTCGGGTCGACCGGCAGCAGCAGCCCCGGTCCACTGCCGCTGATCTCCACTTCGACGGTTCTGGCGTCCCGCAGTCGGGCGGTGGTCATGACGTCTCCTCACTAATCCCTTAGGCTGTATAGTATTCGACGATACCTTACGCCCTAAGGAGTTGCCATCGTGAGCGTTGTCGCAGGCCAAGGCGATCCGGAAGCGTCGATGGCGCTGCTATGGGGCACCCCCGCCGGGCGACCGGCCGCCAAGACCGGACCGAAACCGGCGCTGAGCGTCGACCTGATCGTCGAGGCCGCCGTCGCGATCGCCGACGCCGAGACCCTCGCGGGGGTGTCCATGCGCACCGTCGGCGAACGCCTGGGCCGCACCTCCATGGCGCTGTACACCTACGTCCCCGGCAAAGACGTCCTCCTCGACCTCATGTACGACCGCGTCCACGCCGAGATCCCCGTCGAACCCGAACTCGGCGAGGGCTGGCGCCCCGCCGCCGAGACCTGGGCACGCGACCTCCTCGCCTTCTACCTGCGCCACCCGTGGACCCTCCAGATCTCCTACGCCAGACCGGTCTTCGGCCCCCACGAGCAGTCCGTCCTCGACGCCCTCGCCCGGATCCTCTTCGCGACAGGCCTGCCCGCCCCACGACTACGCGGCATCGCCGCCGCCCTCTACCACCACGTCGCCGGAAGCGCCAAGACCGCCGCCGAGAGCGGCCTGGCCGCCACGGTCACCGGCGTACCCGACGAGCAGTGGTGGACCAGACGTGCCGAAGCGCTCGCCCGCGTCGCCCCCGACTTCACCGAACGGTTCCCGCACGCGGTCCGCCTCAACGCCGAAGACGTCGCGGGCGACTGGCGCGACCGCCTCGAAGACGGCTTCGCCATCGGTCTCGCGGTGATCCTCGACGGCGCCGCACCACCGCACGCCTGACCGCCCGCACTGGGAAGTCGATCACAGCCCCAACGCCACGGACGGCACCGCCGGTACGGTCGAGCGCATGTCCGTCGACGTGCGCCACCGGCCGACCCCGGCCGACCGCAAGGCCCGGATCGCGGTGGCCGCGCTCTTCTTGACCAACGGCGCCCTCTTCGCCAACCTCGTCCCGCGCCTCCCGCAGATCAAAGCCGACCTGGCTCTCGACAACGCCGCCTACGGCATGGTCGTCGCCGCCTTCCCGGCCGGCGCGATCGTCGTCGGACTGACCGCCGCCACCCTCATCCGCCGCTTCGGCTCGGCGCCCCTGGCCGTCACCAGCACCCTGCTCACCGGCACCGCCCTGTGGGCGGCGGTGACGGTGCCCTCCGCGCTCGCCCTTGCCGTGTTGCTCTTCCTCGCCGGAGCCGTCGACTCGGTCACCGACGTCGCCCAGAACGCCCACGGCCTGCGCGTACAGCGCCGCTACGGCCGCTCGATCATCAACTCCTTCCACGCCCTGTGGTCGGTCGGCGCGGTGACCGGCGGCAGCATGGCCGCCGCCGCGATCGCCCTCGACCTGCCCCTCGGCGTCCACATGGGCATCGTCGCCGCCCTGTGTGGGCTCGTCGCACTGATCGCCCTTCGCTTCTGCCTCCCCGGCCGCGACGACGCGCCCGACGACTCCGGCCGGACCCTGGCTCCCGAGCCCAAGCGCGGACCGGTCGGCGTCCGCACCGCCCTCCTGCTGACCGCGCTGGTCCTCATCGCGATCGGCGGCACGGTCGTCGAAGACGCCGGCAGCTCCTGGGCGACCCTCTACCTCTCCACCGAGCTCGGCGCGCCCGCCGCCCTCGCCGCCACCGGCTTCATCGCCCTCGTCGGCGCCCAGTTCGTCGGCCGCCTGCTCGGCGACCGTCTCGTCGACCGCTTCGGCCAGCGGACCGTAGCCCGAGCCGGGGGCCTCCTGGTCGCCGCCGGGATGGGCCTCGCGCTGGCCTTCCCGACGGTGCCGGGCACCATCCTCGGTTTCGCCGCCTCGGGCCTGGGCGTCGCCACGCTCGTCCCGGCCGCCATGCACGAGGCCGACGAGATCCCCGGACTGCGCACCGGGACCGGCCTGACGCTCGTGTCCTGGCTGATGCGGCTGGGTTTCCTGCTCTCACCGCCCCTGGTGGGCCTCGTCGCCGACGCGGCGGGCCTGCGCGTCGGCCTGCTCGTCGTCCCGCTCGCGGGCGTGCTGGTGATCGGGCTGTCCGGGGTCCTTCAGGCCCGTCGGCGCTGACGGCTCACCACGAGCCGCCACCGCCGCCGTCCCCGCCTCCTCCACCACCGCCACCGCCACCGCCGTCCCCACCACCGGAGTAGCCCCCGGAATAGCCTCCCGAGGAGCTGGAGTACCACGAGCCGCTCGCCGAGGGGGCCACGGCGGTCTGGATGGCCACGATCTGCAGGCCGAAGGCGAGCTCGGGCGTGTAGATCGCCTGATGGGCCGGCTCGTGCGCGGAGGCGGCCGAGGCGGTGACGACCGGCTTGGTCTGGCCGAGCGCGACCGCCCACGCCGTCATCGCCTCGCGGTTCCCGGTCGCCCACTGCTCCCGCGTGAGCCCGGCGAGGTGCCGCCGGTAGGCCTCGGTCTCGCACCACAGCCTCGTGCCGCGCGGGGTGCGCACGCGCAGTTCCCAGGCGGAGAAGAACGCGGCGATACCGGCTCCGGCGAGCCCCGCGCCGATGGCCAGTGCGGTGCGCCAGTCCGCGCCCGGAGTCGGCACGTCGGTCGCCGTCACCGCGACCGTGACGCCGCCGGCGACGGCCATGGCCAGCCCGAGCCAGGTGGCGATCCGCCGCCGGACGGTCCCTCCGGGCTCCCACATGCCCTCTTCGGCGTCCCTGCGCCACTCTTCGAGGCCTCGGCCGATGAGCTTCCAGGCCGCGCCGAAGGACTTGGTGTACTGGCCGAGGTACACCTTCCCACCGTTGGAGAACAGGGTGTGCAGGACATGCTCGGTCAGGCCACGAGCGCGCGGGCCGCCACTGCCGCGGCGCAGGACCGGCCGCTTCTTGTTGCCGGTGATGGTCAGGTGACCGTCGAGGGCGGCGCCGAGCAGGAAGGCCGACTGGTGTTCGCGCAGGACCCGGTCGGTGTGCAGGACCGCGGCGTGCGCCGGACCGAGCTCTCTTGGTGGTTCCGGTGAAGGCGTGGTTTCGCGTGCGAGCCGTCCCAGACCGCGCCTGCGGTCCATGCCGTCGGAGGACTCGATCCGCTGGCGGCCCGCGAACCTGATCGCGGCGGTCACCACGACGGCCGCGAGCAGCGCGATGGCCGCCGCCCACAGAGCGCCGCTGAGGACGCCATCGCCCGTCGCGACCGCCTCGGCCTTCCCGGTCGGCGCTTGCGGCAGCGGGGCCGTGTCGACGGGATCGGAGTCGTCGGCTCGGAGCGTCAGGCCCGCGTCGGCGTCCAGCCGCTCATGGGTCACGTCGAACCGGCCGGGGGAGGGCTGCGCGATGGTGCAGTCGGCGTCGATGCCGTCGCCTCCCGAAGCGCAGCTCAGGTTGTCCAAGGCCACCGGTGCGGTCAGGTGCACCTCGGCGCGGTCGATCGGAACCTCCCACCGGTCGCCCACGGCGTCCCAGGACAGGTACCCGTCGTCGCTCAGCGTCGCGAGCGTGTACTCGATGCGGTAGCGGTGCGTCCCGGTCACCGTCGCGTCGGGGTCGCCGACCTTGATCCGCAGCATTCCCGTGGTGTCCTCGGCGTCGAAGAGGACGGTCGCACCGTCCATGGTGACCGTAACGCTCTCGGACTCGGCGGAATCCGAGCCGGGGACCACGCGGTAGATCCCGTGGCGCGGGCCGTCGGCGAAGACGTAGTCGATGACCTCGGTGACGTGCGCCGATCCGTCGGCTTGGAGCTCGGCGCCGACCCACATGTTCGTGATGCGCTCGCCGGGATCGCTCACGGCCGCGCTCGCGAGCGCGGCCGTGCCGACCAGTGCCACGCCGATGGCAACGGCCAGGGTGTTCAGCGCTCTGCGGCGCCCGAGCGACTTCGCCATCTCCGGTTCCCTCCCCGTGAGTGTGCGGGCGAGGGTACCGGTGAAACGCTCGCGTGTGGACCCCCGTGTCAGCCCTTGACGGACCAGATCCCGCGCAACGGTTCCAGTCCTTCCTCGACGTAGTCGGCGATCGGGCGGACGCCGTCGTCGAGGTACCACTGCTCCAGGGCGGCGAAGTACCCGAAGACGAGGGCGTTGGCGGCCACGCGCGCCCGGGTCTCGCTCATGCCGTCGGTGGTGACCAGCGGGAGGATGCGCTGGGCGGCGCGGTCGAGGGTGGCGCTGAAGGCCATGCGCACCGACGGCTCCTGGAAGAAGTACCGGACCCGGCGCCATGGGCTGCGCCCCCTGCGGGGCGTCTCGGTCTCGCCCGCGGCGGCCTCGTAGTCGCGGACCATCCGCAGGAGGCTGCCGACGGGGTCGCGGGCGTCGACGAGCTGTTCGAGTTCCTCCTGGCCGAGGCTGTCGAACTGGTCGGCGACCAGCAGCCCCTCCTTGGTCCCGAAGTAGCGGTAGACCGTGGCGGGGGAGACCTCGGAGGCCGCGGCGATCTCCTCGATCGTCACGGCGTCGAAGCCGCGTTCGTCGAAGAGGTCGAGGGCGCGCTCCTGGATGGTGCGGATCGCGTTCTCTCGCCAGCGTGCGCGCAGACCGGTAGCCATGGGCGAAGCGTATGTGACAGTCACCATCTTCAGCAAGTGACTCTCTCCTTCGCTTGACGTTCGCCTCCGTCCGTTCGTAGAGTCACTCTCATGAGAGAGTCACTATCTGAAACTCGCGGCACGGGGGCGTTCGTCCCCGGCCCGACGTCCCGAAGCAACGTCCCGGCGGTCTTCGCACTGGGAACGGCGATCGTCCTGTCGGCCGTCCTCGCCGGAGCGGCGATCGTCGACCAGGCCTCGATCCACGGCCTGCGCGACCACAGCGAGGCCATGTACGAGCCGTACGGAGTCCCGGCGAACCCGGGCGCGCTCTACGGCATCCTCTACACCGTCGCCGTCGTGGGCGCGCTCCTGTGGATCCCGGCGATCCTGGGCGCTCGCAAGGGAAAACGGTGGGCGGCCGTCATGAGCGTCATCGCGGTCGTCATCACCGCCGGACTCGCCCTCACCGTCTTCGCGACGGCCGAGTACGGCGAGGCGGTCTACCCGCCCGTCTGGGGCGTCCTCGCGCTGCTCCCGGCGCTCGCGGGAGTCCTCGGCGCGGTCCCGCTCCTTCGCCGCAGGTGAGAAAGGGGCCCGGGCCGAGGGGGGATCACGGCCCGGGCCGGTCTCTAGGCGACCCGCGTGAAGCGGACCGCGTCGGCGATCACCACACCGTTGGCCAGGTCCGACAGCTCCACCACCGAGCCGATCCCGGCGGGGAATTCGAACACCCCCAGCGAGATCCACTGCCCGGTCCGCACGTCCGGTTCACCGGCGACGGTCTGGTCGACCAGGATCAGGTTCGAGCCGTGGGCGTGGTGGATCGTGTAGGGCGCGTTCGTGGCGCGGTTGGCGTGCGCGGTGTACGACACCCGCACCTCGTAGCGCCCGTCGGCGGGCAGGGCGGGCCGGAAGCGGACCACCGACGCGCCCGTTCCGGCCGGGGCAGAACGGTAGTTGCCGCTGTAGTACCCGGGCGTTCCCGTTCCGGTCGCCCAGGTACCGGAGAGGACCTGGAAACCCTGCTCGGAGTTGTCGACGGTGACCTCCTCGCGCAGGTCCGGCGCGTACGGCGCCGTGACCAGGCTCAGGGTGTCGGCCGAGATCAGCGTCCCGCCGCCGCGTCCGGGACCGGCCAGCGCCAGCCGCAGAACGTGCCGGCCCGGGTGGAGATCGACGTTCCCGAGACGCAGCAGGTCGTATCCGGCCGAACTCTCCGCGGTGGTGTCGGCGGTCGTGCCGTGCAGGGCCTTCCCATCGATCGTCGCGGTGAGCACACCACCGTCGACGGGCCGGTGGTAGCGCAGCACGGCCTCGGCGCGGGTCCGCGACCGCACCGTGAATGGAACGTCCACGAAGGACTCCGGGCCGGTGGGACGCAGCACGAGCCGGGCCCGGCCGCGCGCGGTGGCCTCCTCGACGGTCTCCAGCGTTCCGCCGGTGACGGTCGCGGCCTTCGACAGCTCGGCCAGCGGATACACCTTCTCCGACACACCGGGGCCGCCGCGCAGGGAGTCGCGGCCGCCGGTCAGCCACTCCAGGTTGAAGCGGCAGACGTTGACCTTGCGCGGGAAGGACGCGATGTCACCCTCGCAGCCGTAGACCAGGACGATCGTCCCGTCGGCGAGCCGCGCCAGATCCGAGTAGTACGAGCGCTTCTCGTTGACCACCCGGCTGTAGCGGTAGGAATGGCCACCGTCGTAGCTCACCGAAACGGTCATGTTCCAGCGCATCGGCGCGTCCGGACGGCTGAACAGCACCCGGTCGGGTTCGCCGTCGCCGATCCCGGTGTAGCGCAGCAATCCGGCGTCGACGGCGTTGAACACGCCGGTCGCGCCGTCCAGCACCGGCGGCGACCAGGTCAGCCCGTCGTCGGCGCTGACCGCGACGATCCGCTGGCGGTTGCCGCCCGACGCCGCGCGGGCGTTGACCACGATCGTGCCGTCGGTGCGCCGGAACATCCGCGCCTCGTTCGCCGGGTACGCCACCGACACCGGCACCTCGGCGGTCGTCCGCCACGTCGCGCCGTGGTCGTCGGAGTAGATCGCCGCGACCCCGTAGTAGCGCTCGTCGACGGGCGTGCCGACGATGATCCGGCGATGGGAGACGTTCAGCAGCAGGCGCCCGGAGTCGAGCTGAAGGCCGTGCCCGGGACCGGGGTTGTGCAGCGCCCACCCGTAACCGAAGTGGTCGAACAGGCCGGCCAGGGAGCGCGGCTCGCTCCACGTGGCGCCGGCGTCGGTGCTGGAGACGACGTAGAGGTCGCCGGAGTCGCCCGAGCAGGTCGTGTTCTCCGGGAGCTGCTCGGAGAGCATGTAGAACAAGAAGACCTCGCCGGTGACCCTGTCGGCGATGAAGGCGGGATTGCCCCACGACTGGCCGTCGACGGACTCGACGATCGTCTGCGTCGGCAGCCAGGTCTCGCCGCCGTCGGGGCTGCGGCGCAGGACGAGGTCGCGGGGACCGGCGTCGCAGACCTCGTGGCGGCCCTCGGTGGCCAGCAGGATCGTGTCGTCGGGCAGCACGTACAGGCCGTGCACGTGGTAGTTGACCAGTGGGTCCACTTCGGAGTCCCACAGGGTCTTCTCGTCGAAGAAGGGGCGCGGCCGTCCCGCCGCGGCCGAGGCGGCGGTCGGCGTGAGCGCCACGGTGGCGGTGGCGGCCACCGCGGCGCCGAGCAGGGTTCTACGTGGCAGCTTCGGGTCGATCATGGGCGTCCTCCTTGGGAAGGATCGCGTCGCCGAGGGGTTCGATGACGCCGTCGAGTTCGCGGATCTGAGCGTCGGTGCAGGGTGCGAGAGGCGGTGCGGAGTGAACGGGGCACAGGCCCCGGGCGGCGAGGATCGCCTTGACCGACGGGACCCCGGGCCGCACCGCGTGAATGCGGGTCAGGCGCTCGGTGAGGCCCTGGAGCCGGTCGAGCAGGGCGTCGTCGCCGCAGCGGTGGGCGGCGAGCATGTCGAGCGCCAGACGCGGAGCGAGGTTGGCGGTGCCGGGGACGATCCCGTGCGCGCCCGCGCGCAGACCGGCCGCCAGCGCGCCCTCCGCGCCCTGACTCACCTCGAAACCAGGCCGGGTCCGCGACAGCGACACCAGGTGCGCCAGGAGCGCCGGGTCGCCCGAGGAGTCCTTCACACCGGCGACCCCGGGGACGTCGGCGACGGCCTCGGCCGAGGCCGCGGTCAGGGGAGTGGCGTACTTGGGCGCGTTGTAGGCGATCACCGGGACCCCCAGGGCGGCCAGCGCCCGGTAGTGCGCCACGACCTCGTCCTCACGGTGGGCGAAGTAGGTCGGCGGACTCAGAACGTAGGCGTCGACCTCACCGGCCAGCTCGGCGCGCCACAACGCCTCACCGGTGCCCGGCGCGGTCACATTGGCGAGGATCTGCCCACCGGGGACGAGCCCGCGCCACAGGCGCGTCACGTCACGCACGAAGGGCCCGGTCCGATCGGCGCGGATGAGCGGTCCCTCCCCGTTGCTGCCCAGCAGCATCAGGCGCGTGACACCCGCGGCGGCGAAGGCCCGCAGAAGCGGCTTGCCCGCCCGGGCCGAAGGCTCCCCGGGCGCCGACATCGGCGTCACCATCGGCACGGTCAGACCGTCGAGGAGACCCATCAGTAGCCCCTCACGACCGGCCAGGCCAGCTCGACGCCGTCGGCGGCGAGCTCGCGCCGGAACTCCGCCAGCAGCGCCGGGTCCTCATGAACCTGGGCCGGGGTGAGTCCCCTGTCGACACAGTGCGCGGCCAGCGCGCCGGCCGCCTCGCCGATGTTCCACTCGACCGGGTGCAGCCGGTAGCAGCCGTTGGTGATGTGCGTGGTGCCGATGTTCTTCCCGGCCGCAAGGACGTTCTCCACACGCTGCGGGAGCAGCGCCCCCAGCGGGATCTGGAACGGGCAGGAGGCCACGTCGATGTAGTTGTCGCCGCCCGTCGACGGGTGCAGGTCGATGCGGTACATGCCCACGCCGACACTGTCGGGGTACTCCACCGCGCCGTGCTCGCCGCGCACGTCGAGCGACAGGTCCTGCTCGACGACCGTCCGGCGGGCCCGGATCCGCCGCGACTCGCGGATGTAGGGGGCCTTGGCGAGGCCGTCGTCGGTGCCGAAGATGTCACCGCGCAGCCGCAGCCCGGCCCAGCCGGTGCCACCGTCGGGGCGGGGCGCCTCGGTCTGGAGCCAGTACATCATGCTCATCGCCAGCTCACGGGCGCCGTCGAGGTGCCGCTTCTGCTCCTCCTCGGAGACGCCGATGACCGGGCCCTCCAGGTAGTCGATCATCGGCCAGTTCACGATCGTGACGTCGCTGTCGAGGAAGCCGGGCGTGAAGTTCTCACGGGCCAGGACGCGACGGAAGGCCCACAGGTCACGGTCACCGGGGTCGAGGCTCTGGTCGGCGACGACCGGACCGGTCGTGGCGTGCGGGACGAAGGTCCGCGTCAGCGGCTCCAGGTTGCGCGGATCGGGCGCGGTCAGCCCGAGCAGCGGCCCCGGCCAGTAGCCGGGGCGGTAGTCGCGCCAGAAGGAGTAGCGCTCGGGCTTGTCGATCGTGTGGTCCTCACCGGCGCGGTGCTCGACGGCGAAGACCCAGCTGACGGCCTGCATGTTCGTCGGCTGCGCCTCCCTCGGCGCACTCGGCTCGCCGGTCTCCTCGCTCGACTCGAAACCCGTGACGTGCTCGATCCCGGCCAGGGGGAGCAGGTCACCGAGTTCGGTGGCGTCGAGGACGAAGGGCGCCGAGGCGTCGCGGAGGGTCCCGTCGGGGCCTTCGAAGACGACCGAGCGGACGCGGTCGCCGTCGACCTCGGCGGCGACGGGACGGTGCCGGTACCAGACCGTCAGGCGCCCGGCGGCCAGGTAGGGCGCGATGAGCCCGGAGATGACGTCGGCGGCGACGCGCGGCTCGTGGCAGAGCCGGCTCACGCGGCCCAGCCCGGGGTTGAGGTCCGGCGCCCGGCGGGCGGCGTCGGTGAGCGGGTACCAGCGGCGGTAGTGCTCGCGGATCCCGTCGCGCAGCCGCCGGTAGGAGCGGGTCGCGCCGAAACGTTCGATCCAGGCGTGCTCGTCGGGCGGGACGCCCTGCGTGGTGAGCTGCCCGCCGAGCCAGTCGGTCTCCTCGGCGACGAGCACGCGCCTTCCGCGCCGCAGCGCCGCCAGCGCGGCCGCGACCCCGCCGAGACCGCCACCCGCGATCACGACGTCGAACTCTCCGGCCTTCATGCCTGCCACTCCGTTACCTCGTCTCGTTTCTCGCCCCGCTTCGGCGCGCACACGCCGAACTCCACGGGACCACCCGCGACGGTCAGCTCGACCAGCCCGCGCGCGTCGGGGCGGACGCGCGTCCGCGCGCCGCCGATCCGCAGCTCCACCTCGTCGTGGCCCGCCGCGTCGGGGACGGCGACCAGGGCCGTCCCGCCGGATCCGGTGAGCACGCCGCGGACCTCGCCGCGGCCGCGCGCGTATCCGGTGACGGTCGCGTCCGGAGGGATCTCCAGCAGCACGCGATCGCCGAGCCGCACCCGCAGGAGCGACTCCTCGGCCTCGACCGTGAAAGGTCCCCCCGCCACACCGGCCGACGTCACCGAGGCGACGCGGCCGGGATGGGCAAAGCGCCAGCCGTCGACGCGCGGGTCGGCCAGTTCCTGCACGGCCAGGTACCCCAGCAGACCGCCCCAGCCCATGAGCCCGTCGGAACGGGCTTCGAGGGGCCGGACGTCCTCGCCTTCGACAACCGGGTAGTTCTCGCGGACGTGACCGTGCTCAGCCCACTCCCGCAGGAACAGCGTGAGCAGCGAGTCCACGATGGACCGCGAGTGCGCGGTGAGGTCGTAGCGGCGCAGCCCTTCCACGGCGAGGAACACCATCGGCGCCCACACCCGCCCGCGCCAGTAGCGGGCGCTGAAGCCCGGGTCGTCGCGCGACGTGGACGGCAGCGGCGGTTCACCGCCGAGTCGCCCGGGCGCGAGGAGATCGTCGGCCAGGGCCGCCGCGGCCGAGGCGTCGGGGGCACCGGCGAGCAGCGGGTACAGCATCGTCGGCGAGAGATGCGGGGAGAAACGGCCGTCGGCGAGACGGTTGAGGTAGCGGCCCGAGGCCTCGTCCCACAGCAGGGCGTTGAGCACGGCGACGGCGGCGTCGGCCGCCTTCCGGTAGGCCCCGGACTCCTCGTCGCGGCCGAGGATCGCGGCGATGTCGGCCAGCGCGCGGGCGTCGGCGATGTGCAGGGCGTTGAGGCCCACGTCGGCCAGATCCATGGTGTGCGACGTGGGGTCGAGGACCGCGTCGTCGTACATCGGCGAGTCGTCGAGACCCGATTCGCGCCGGGCGCGGTCGACGGTCGCCGAGCCGGCGTCGCCGGGCACCGGATCGGAACCCCACGACAGCAGGCCGAACGGGCCGACGCGGGCGCCGAGCCACCAGGCGTGCCAGTCGCACAGGACCGGGTACATGCGCTCCAGGGGCTCCCGGTCGCGCGTCTCCGCCGACAGTCCACTGCCGAGGTACGCCTTGAGGACGGTGTGGGCCCCGACCGGCGGCTGGGAACGGTCGCGGGTGGTCCCGCCGTCGTCGCTGACCCGGTTGGGCAGCATGCCCCCGGCACAGACGTGGTCGGCGATCTGGGCGAAGACACCCGCGCCGTAGGCCGGATCGAGCCAGGACGCGACCAGGCCGGTGAAGAACGTGTCCCAGGTGTGCAGAGCCCAGGAACCGTAGAAGCCGTCGCGTTCGCGGGAGACGAAGTCACGCGAGGTCGGCGTGAGGACCTTGGCGGTGTCGGGGGCGTGGATCGTGTTCCAGGTCAGCGCGCGGGTCATCGCCTCGGCGGCGTCACCGAGCCATCCCGAGCTGCGCGGCCGGACGGCCTCGGCCGCGTCCCGGGCCGCGGCGACGCTCGCCGCGACGTCGGCGGAGCCGAGACCGAAGACGGCCTCGGGGCCGAAGTCGAGCCGCAGGACATCGTTGTCCACACCGGACGCCACGACGCCCGGCGCGTGGATCGTCCAGGACTCGCCACCGGCTTCGACGCTCTCGTCACCGAACACCGGTGCGCTTTCGCCGTACCCGGCCTTGCGGTCGATGAGGATCGTGACCGAAGCCCCACCCTCGCAGCGCGCGAGCAGGCTGAGCCGATCGCCTCCGGCGACCTCGATGTCCACGGTGGACCCGAAGGCCTGGGCCCGCAGCGCGGCATAGGCGCCGTCGACGGTGTGGTGCCCGAGCCGCCCGAAACCATGCCGCCAGGTGAACTCGTCGAAGAGCTCCCCGTCGGCCGAACGGACCGCGACCCGGGCGCGCAGGCCCGACGGCAGGTGCAGCCAGCCGGTGTGGAAGCGGACGTCCCAGGTGTTCCAGCCGGTGGGCGGCGGGATTGGCGGCATCAGTTCACGGCCTCGCTCTCGATGTCGAGGGCCGCGTCCAGCAGCTCCCGGGTGTAGGGGTGGACGGGCGCCTCGTACAGCCCGGCCGTCGCGCCGGTCTCGACGATCTCGCCCCGGCGCATGACCGCGACCCGGTCGGCGATCTGCCGCACCACGCCCAGGTCGTGGGTGATGAACAGGATCGTGAGGTCGTAGGCGCCGCGCAGGTCGATCAGCAACCGCAGGATCTGCGCCTGGACCGACACGTCCAGCGCCGAGACGGCCTCGTCGCAGACCAGCAGCCGCGGCCGCAACGCCAGCGCCCGGGCGATGCTCACCCGCTGACACTGACCGCCCGACAGCTCACCGGGACGCCGCCCGATGAGCGACTCGTCGAGCCCGACCTGATCGAGCAGCGCGACCAGCGCCGTCTTCGGGTCGTCCGGCGCGGCCGAGGGATGCGCCTCCCAGCCCTCGGTGACGATCTTTCCGACCGTCATCCGCGGGTTCAGCGAGGAACGCGGATCCTGGAAGACCATCTGGATCGACCGGCGCAGCTCCGGACGCCGCCGCGCCCGCGCGGCGACGAGATCCCCGTCGAAACGGAACTCCCCGGCGTAGTCGCCGATCAGCCCGGCAACGCAGCGCGCGAGCGTCGTCTTGCCCGAACCGGACTCGCCGACCAGCGCGAGGGTCTCCCCGCGCTCCACGCGCAGGTCCACCCCGGCGACGGCGTCGGTCACCGTCGACGTGGGACGCCACGGCCGCCGGGGGCGTCCGAAGCGGACGGTCAGACCGTCGAGCGCGACGAGAGGCGTGTCGCTCACGGCGTCACCTCCTCGGCGAAATGGCAGGCGCTGAAACGCCCGGGCTCGATCTCCCGCGCGAGCGGGACCTCGACCTTGCAGCGCTCACGGGCCAGGGGACAGCGGGGATGGAAGGCGCAGCCCGAAGGACGCGCCATCGGGTTGGCCGGTGCCCCCGGCAGCGGGTCGGCCGGGACCGACGCCTCACGCACGGCGGGCACGCTCGCCAGCAGCGCCTTCGTGTACGGGTGACGCGGCCGGCCGAGGACACGCTTGGTCGGACCGCGTTCGCAGACCCGCCCGGCGTAGAGGACGACCAGGTCGTGCGAGACGTGCGACATGACCCGAAGGTCGTGGCTGACCAGCAGCATCGACATTCCGCGCGCGGCCTGGATCGAGGCCAGCAGCCGCAGGATCCGGGCCTGGACGGTGACGTCGAGGGCCGTGGTCGGTTCGTCGGCCAGGACCAGCGAGGGACTCCCGGCCAGGGCGAGGGCGATCATCGCCCGCTGCCGCATCCCGCCGGAGAACTGGTGGGGGTAGGCGCGCATCCGCCGTTCCGGGTCGGGGATCCCGGCCTGGTCGAGCAGACCGACGACGGCGCGGTCGACCTCGCCGCGCGGCAGACCGTCGCGGCGGAGGATCTCCCCGACCTGACGGCCGATCCGCTGGGCCGGGTTGAG
This sequence comes from Phytomonospora endophytica, assembly GCF_014202425.1. Classification (GTDB taxonomy): domain Bacteria; phylum Actinomycetota; class Actinomycetes; order Mycobacteriales; family Micromonosporaceae; genus Phytomonospora; species Phytomonospora endophytica. The sequence continues at coordinate 206,324 of NZ_JACHGT010000014.1, forward strand.
CGCCGACAGCGGGTCCTGGAAGATCATCGCGATCTCGTGGCCGCGCAGGTTCCGGCGCCGCTTCTCGCCCGCCGTCAGCAGTTCCTCATCGCGCAACCGGAGCTCCCCGGAGACCGTGGCGGCCTCCGGGAGGAGCCCGATGACGGCGGAGGCGATCATGGTCTTGCCGCTGCCGGACTCGCCGATGAGGCCGGTGGTGCGGCCTTCCCCGACGGTGAAGTCCACCTTGTCGATGACCGGCGTCATCGTTTCGGCACCGGGCAGGTGGACGCTGAGGTCCCGTGCCTCGATCAGCGGTCCGGCGGCGGTCATGACAGGGTCACCGTGGAGAAGTCGGGGAGGTAGGTCGGGCTGGCGGCCAGACCCTCCACGTTGGAGCGCCAGGTGTAGGCGATCTTGACCTGCATCGGGTACATGCCGACGGCCTTGTCCCAGATGATCGTCGAGGCCTGGGCGTAGAGCTCCTGGCGCGCGGTGGTGTCGGCGGTGGATCCGGCCTCGGCGAGGATCTTGTCGAGGTCGGCGTCGCAGAAGCCGGTCCGCTTCGCCGAGCAGGGGTAGAGCCGTCCGAGGTTGGTGGCGGCGTCGAAGGACGGCGTGGACAGCGCCTGGAAGTTGATGTCCCACTTCATGCCCAGCAGGTCTTCGAGGAAGACCGCGGCCTCCTTCTCGGCGGGCTCGGCCTTCACCCCGACCTTGGCCAGGTCGGCGGCGACGGCCTCGACGAACTGCCGGTACTCGGCGCCGCTGAACTGGATCTGGAGGGTCTTGGAGAAGTCGAAGCCGGCCTCTTCGAGGGCCTTCTTCGCCGCTTCGGGGTCATAGGCGACCGGTGTCTGTGCCGCGTGGCCGAAGACCGGCGGTGCGAGCACGGAGTCGGACGGCTGCCCGGTCTGCGGGTAGAGCGAGGAGATGATGGTGTTGAAGTCGACGGCCTGCCACAGCGCCTTGCGGACCGTGGCGTCGGACAGCGAATCGCGGCCGGAGTTGAACCACATCGTGTAGACCGAGGTCGACGCGACGGTCTCGACCTTCACGTCGGGGTTGCCCTGCAGCCCGGCGAGCTGGTCGTCGGGGACGCCCCAGGTCGCCTGGATCTCGTTGTTGGCCAGCGCGGTCATCCGGGAGGAGATCTCCGGGATCTGCCGGAAGACGAGCTTCTGCAGCTTCGGCGCACCGTCGAAGTAGGCCGCGTTCGGTGCCATCTCCAAGGTCTCACCGGGCGTGAAGTTCGCGACCGTGAACGGGCCGGTGCCGACCGGTTTCGCCGGGAACTCGGCGGGGGTCTCCGAGGCCGTGACGAAGAAGAGCGTGAGCTTGCCGGGCAGCGCCGGGTCGGGGGCGGGGGAGTCGAAGGCGACGGTGCCGTCGGCACCGGCGGTGGCGGTGACGCCGGTGAAGCTGCCCGCGTTGGGGTTCTTCCCCTCGGTGAAGCGCTTGAAGGAGCTGACCACGTCCTCGGCGTCGAAGGCCGACCCGTCGGAGAACTTCACGCCCTGCCGGAGGGTGAACGTCCAGGTGGTGGCGTCGGCGTCGGGCGTCCAGGACTCGGCGAGGTCCGGGCCGAGCTGCCCGGTGGCGTCGGCCTTGACGAGGCGGTTGAAGACGGCCTGGTTGGCCAGCTGGGTGCCGATGGCGGCACCGGCGGAGCCGTACGGGTCGAGGCTCTGCACGGCGTACGGGCTGGCCACGGTGAACGCCGAGGTGTCCCCGTCGCCTCCCGAGGTCGTCGAGCAGCCGACGGCGAGGCCGGCGACGGGCAAGAGGGCGGTGAGCGCGGTGAGGCGTCTGATGGTTCTGCGGTGCGGCATGGTCGTCTCCTTGTCAGCCGCGGCGGGTGTTTGCTGCGCCCGGGCGGCCGCGGCCGCGGAACAGGGCGTTGAACTGGTCGCCGAGGAGTCCGACGCTCACCACGAGGAGCGCCAGCGCGACCCCGGGGAAGGTGGAGATCCACCAGGCGGTGGCGAGGTAGTCGCGGCCGCCGGCGATGGTCTTCCCCCAGGACACGGTGGACGGGGGCAGCCCGATCCCGAGGAAGCTCAGACCGGCCTCGGCGAGGACGACCAGCCCGAACTCGATGGTGGCGAGGGCGACGACCGGTCCGGCCACGAAGGGCAGGATGTGCCGGGTCATGGTCCGCCGCCAGGACACGCCCATGACGCGGGCGGCGGCGACCCAGTCGCGTTCGCGCAGGGACAGCGCCGAGCCGCGGGTCAGGCGGGCGAAGGCGATCCAGCCGGTCAGCGCCAGGGCGAGGACCACGACGGCGAGGCTGCGGTCGAACAGCCCGGCGACGACGATCGCCAAGACGATGCCGGGGAAGGCGAGCAGGACGTCGACGGAACGGCTGAGCAGCGCGTCGACGATGCCGCCGGTGTAGCCGGCGATGACGCCGACGGTCAAGCCGACCAGCGCGGCGACCGAGACGGTCAGCACGGCGATCGTCATCGACGTGCGGGCGCCGTAGACGACCTGCGCGAAGACGTCGCGGCCGACGGCGTCGGTGCCCAGCAGTGCGGTTCCGGCGGCGGTGGACGCCCCCGGCGGCTTGAGGCGGTCGGCGAGCGGCGTGGCGATCGGGTCGTAGTCGACGAGCAGCGGCCCGAAGACCGCCACGAGGACGTAGACGGCGATGACGGCGACGGGGATCCACCGCAGCGGCCTCATGCGGCGGGGGCGCGGCGGGGCCGTCGCGGCGAGTTCTTCGGCCACGTCGGTCATCGGTTGCCTCCGGTGCGGATGCGCGGATCGAGCAGCGAGTAGGAGAGGTCGGCGAGGAGGTTCAGCACGACCACCACGGCGGCGATGAGCAGGACCGCGGCCTGCACGACCGAGTAGTCGCGGTTGGCGACCGATTCGACGATCAGGGAACCCAGGCCCGGCCAGGCGAAGACGTTCTCGACGATGACGGCACCGCCGAGCAGTGCGCCCATCTGCAGGCCGATGATCGTCACGACCGGCGTCAGCGAGTTGCGCAGGACGTGCCCGGTGAGGACCTGGAAGCGGCTGAGGCCCTTGGAGTAGGCGGTCTGGACGTATGGCTCCTGCATGGAGTCCACGACGCTGGTGCGCGCGATGCGGGCGACGATCGCGGTGAACGGCAGCGAGAGCGTCACCGCGGGCATGATCATGTGCTGCGGGGTGCCGACGCTGGAGCTGGGCAGCAGGTGGAGGGTGGCCGAGAAGAGCAGGACCAGCATGATCCCCACCCAGAAGGTCGGCATGCCCTGGAGCAGGATCGTCAGTCCGGACACGGTCCGGTCGAGGCGCCCGTTGGGCCGGTACCCGGCCAGCATGCCGAGGGTGAGGCCGGCGACGGCGGCGATGACGGTCGCGGTGACGGTCAGCTCGACGGTGGCCTGCAGCCGGTCGAGGACGACGTCCATCGCGGGGAGGTTGAAGCGGTAGGAGTCGCCGAAGTCGAGCCGCGCGATCTGGCCGAGGTAGGTCAGGTACTGGGCGAAGACGCCCCTGTCGAGGCCCAGTTCGGTGCGCAGGGCGTCGACCTCGGCGCTGGTGGCGTCCGGGCCGAGCATGAGCGTGGCCGGGTCGCCGGGCGCCATCCTCAGCAGCGCGAACATCAACGTGACCGCGCCCCACAGCACGAACATCCCGACGGCCAGGCGCCGGATCACCAGACCGGTCATGATCGCCCGCTCCGCCGTGGACGCGACAGGGTCTCACCGGCGAGGTACTCGCAGGCGACGAGGTCCTGGCGGGCGGTGTCGTGGCCGTTCTCCAGCAGTTCGATGAGCAGCCGCACCGCCCGGCGGCCCATCTCCGGGCGCGGCACCGCGAAGCGGGTCCAGTCGTTGGCGCTCTGCGACCAGGTCGGGTCGCCGAGCAGGCCCACCGAGAGGTCCTCGGGGATCGACACGCCCAGCTCGGTCGCGGCGGCCTCGACGTCGGCGGCGATCCGGTCGTCCTCGGTCGGTTCGGCGAGCAGGGCGGTGACGCCCGCGTCGAGGAGGGCGCGCAGATCCGCGGTGGTGAAGGCGCCCTCGTGGGTGATCGGCTCGCCGACACCGGCCATGCCCTCGTGGTAGCCGCGCTCGCGGTCGGCGGTCGGTTCGCTGTCGCCGGGCTGGCGCAGGAAGGCGATGTCGCGGTGGCCGAGCTCGGCGAAGCGGCCGACGAGTTCGCGGGTCGCCGCGGCGTAGTCGGCGCCCACATAGGACAGGGGAGTGGAGCCGAGTTCGCGGCGGCCGATGAAGACGAAGGGGAAGTCCTCGGCGACGAGCTCGGCGAGGTCCTCGCGGCTCATGTGCCGGCCGAGGAGGACCGCGCCGTCGGCGAGCCGCAGGCGGTTGACGCCTTCGACGAATATCGGCCGCCGCGCTCCGGCGACCGCGGAGGAGAACAGGATGAGGTCGTAGCCCTGCCGGGCGACCTCCTCTTCGACGCCGAGGAGGAAGGGGAAGTAGAAGTCGCGCTGGTCGACGGGGAAGACCGGCTCGAAGGCGTAGAGGCCGAGGAGGCGGTTCTGTTTGCCTTTGAGGCTGCGGGCGGCGGGGTTGGCGCGGTACCCGAGGTCGGCGATGGCGTCGAGGACGCGCTGGCGGGTCTCCGGGGTCAGCCGGGCAGGGCGGTCCGGGGTCTCGTTGACGACCTGGGAGACGGTCGCCTGTGAGACGCCGGCGTGGCGGGCGAGGTCGACCTGCGTGGGCTGGCGGCGGGGGCGGCGCGGGGGCGCGGCCGGTGCCTCGGGGGTGAGGCCTCGTCCCTCCGCGCGCGGCCGGTCCGGCCCGCTCGGCCCGCGCGCCGCACCGGCGGCGGGGGGCGGGGTCGTGGCCGGGTCGTCGGGCACGGGGACCTCGTTTCGTTTCGGCGTTGATACGTAGAGGTTAGTTATACGTATCAGTTGGTGATACGTATCAGCGATCGTAGGTCCGAAGATCACCGACGTCAAGAGCCGAGCGGGAAACTTTTCGCCCCCACGAGGCGCGAGCGGTGAGTGTGGCCGGAGTGCTGGTCAGCGCCTCACGGCGGTCACGCTCCGGTCGGAGGCGCCGCGTCCCCGTCTCGCAGCAGCGGCAGCAGTCGCGTCCCCTGCCGCTCGATCTCGGCCAGGTACGGCGTGTCCGACAGCACGAAGTGCGTCACCCCCAGCTCCCGATACCGGCGCAGCGACCGCGCCACGTCCTCCGCCGAACCGACCAGCCACGTCGTCCCCGCACCGCCCCCACCGAACTTCCCGGGCGTCGTGTACAGGTTCTCGTCGAGCACCTCGCCCCGCGCCGCCAGGTCGAGCAGCCGCTGCTGCCCCACGGCGGTGAACCGGTTGGGATCCTGCGCGCCGACCTTCGCCATCCGCGCCACCTTCGCCTCCGCGTCGGCCCACGCCTGCTCCGTGGTGTCCCGCACGAGCGTCGTCACCCGCAGCCCGAATTCGAGCGGGGCGTGCTCCCGCCCCAGCTTCTCGCCGAGCGCCCGCAGCCGCTCGATCCGCTCACGCACACCGGCGAGGGGCTCACCCCAGAACAGCTGGACGTCGGCCTCGGTCGCCGCGACCTCCTCGGCGGCCGCCGAGGCGCCCCCGAAGTACAGCCGGGGATGCCTGCGCCCGCCGTTCACGACCGGCCGCGGCTCGACCGTCGCGTTCTCGACGGAGAAGTGCTCGCCGCGGTAGGTCACGTCCTCCTCGGTCCACAGCCGCCGCACGATCCGCATGAACTCCCTGGTCCGCGCGTAGCGGTCGGCCTGCTCGCCCTCGTGGTCGCCGTAGGCGGCGAGATGGTCCTTGCCCGACACGATGTTGACCAGGACGCGCCCGCCGCTGAGGTGGTCGAGGGTCGCGGCGGCCGAGGCGAAGTTCGCCGGCCGCCAGTAGCCGGGCCGCACGGCGATCAGCGGCCGGAAGCTTGTCGTCCGCGCGGCGAGCGCGGCGGCGACGGTGAAGGTGTCGGGCCGTCCCCAGCCGGTGCCGATGAGCGCGCCGTCCCAGCCGTGCTCCTCCAGGGCCCGGGCGTGCCCGGTCAGTGCGTCAAGGCTGTTGTGGCCTTCGGTGGCGTCGTCGCCGCGGTGTCCGGGTCGGGCCTGGTTGGGGATGTACCAGAGGAACATGGGGGTCTCCAGACGAATAGTCGAGATTTCCTATCGGAATAGTAGAGATTATGCACGGTCGGTGCGAGCCACCCGGCGGACGGATACTGAGCCCATGACGACTTACGTGGCGCTGTTGCGGGGAATCAACGTCGGCGGCAAGAAGAAGGTGCCGATGACCCGGCTCCGCGAACTGCTCGCCGAGCTCGGATACACCGAGGTCCGCACCTACCTCAACAGCGGCAACGCCGTCTTCACCGGCGCCGAGGCCGACCCCGCCGAGGTCGCCGGGAAGCTGGAGAAGGCCATCGCCGGAGAGTTCGGCTTCGACGTCGCCTGCTTCGTCATCGACGGCGCCTACCTGCGCCGGATCGTCGAGTCCTGCCCGTTCCCGGCCGCGGACCTGGAAGGCAGGCAACTGCACGTCACCTTCCTGTCCGCCGAACCCTCGGCGGAGAAGTTCGGCGAGATCGACACCGCCTCCTTCACCCCCGAGGAGTTCCGCCTCGGCGAGAAGGCTTACTACCTGTACGCGCCGGCGGGTCTGGGCGTCTCCAAGCTCGCCGTCGAACTCGCCCGGCCGAAGTACGTCAAAGGCCTGACCGTGACCAGCCGCAACTGGAACACGGTGAAGGCGTTGCTGGAGCTCTCGGCCGGCTAGTCGCGCCACAGGCGGCGGATCCGCGCCACCGTCCACGGTCGCTGCCGGGGGAGCGGCACGGTCTGGGTCGTCACCGCCTCCTCGGCCCGGGGCGGCGGAGCGACGGCGGCCTCCGGGGCCGCCTCGGGAGGGCGGGTCATCGTCACCTCGGCGGGTACGGCCTGGGAGGGAGGCGGCGGCGGGGTGACCGTCACCTTCGGAGTCGTCACGACCGGACCGCGCCCCTGCGCACGTCGCCGCATGAGATCCAGCCACCGGACCCGGTCGGCCAGCCCGCAGTCGGGGCACAGCCCGCCCTTGGCCTTGCCGGCATCCTCGATGCGCAGCCCGGCGCGGGCCGTCCCGCACCACGTGACCGGCTCGAAACCGCCGCGGCCGTCCTGAAGCACGATGTGCCGGACCGCCCGGGTCAGGCCGGGCTCGCGCACGTACAGCTTCCACGGACCTTCCGGCCAGGTCAGCCCGCGCGAGGCCAGCCACCGCTCCTCGCGCACCCGCGCCGACCAGATCCGGTGCGCCCGCCGCTGCCGGCCGGGCAGCCGGTAGAGGTTGACGAGCATGCTGCGCGCGACGACCAACAGCCACGGCGTCAGCCACAGACTCAGACCGTGGCAGGCGGCGACGATGCCCCAGATCCAGTAACGGTCGCGCGGAAAGCCGTTCTGCGTCTCCAGCACGGCCACGGCCCCACCGCAACCGCCGAGCACGAACAGAATCCAGACCGCGTGCCACTTCCCCCACCAGCGCCGGAAGTAGGCCTTCGCGAGACGTCGCGGTGGCCGCGCCGACAGGCCCTCCTCGCCGACGTCGCGGCCGTAGCGCCAGGTGAGCAGGAGGGAGTGCCCGAGAGCGGCGGCGAGATAGGCGTAGGAGACCCAGTTCCAGTCGAAGCGCCCCGCCAGGGGGCCCGGACTCCCGCTGAGCAGTGAGCCCCACTTCGAGGCGATGAGCAGCCCGGTCGCCGTCGCCACACCCGCGACGAGCAGCGCCAAGCCGGTGACGGCCGCGACCAGGAAGGTCAGCATGGCGACGCGCACGGTGTCGCCGCCGCGACGGCGCGCGCGGGAGGCCTCGGGATGGTGAGCGTGGGTCAGGATCCGCCGGACCCACGCCGACAGCGCGGTGAACAGCACGACGCCGCCCAGCCACGCCAGCGCGAGACGCGCCGCCCCGGTCTGCGGGGACGAGCCGAGGAGTTGACGGAGCGGTTCGGGCACGAGCGTCCACGGGTCCATGGGATCACCTCACCTCCATGGTCCACTGCGGACGCAAGCGGCGGGTGTCGGTGATCCGTCGGTATACGGTCGACCCGTGCCGAACAGTCCCGCCCCCGAGCCCGCCCTCGACCGACTGGAAGAACGTCTCGGCCGCCGTGTGCCCGAGGCGCTGCGGGCCCGCCTCGCGCTGGAGAACGGCGGCGCACTGCCCCACATCCCCGCCGCCCCCGACGAGGACTGGCGGCTCCTGCCCGTGCTCGACCGGACCGACCGCAAGACCATGAAGCGCACGGCGGAGGACATCTGGCGGTGGTGCTCGCTCGTCGAAGAGCGGCCCGGCGCCGAACACGGTATGGTCCCGATCGCCCGGGGCTGGAGCGAACGCGAACTGCTGGTCCTGCTCCCGGACCCCACCGACCCGACCCGCCTCGGCGAAAAGCTCTACCGGCAGTCCCACGGCGAGCCACCGGTCGCTCTCGGCATCACGATCGCCCAGGCCGTCGAGACTCCGAAGACCCCGACACCGGCCGAAACCCGTCCCCTGCCCCGGTTTCGATACCACCCCGACCCCCTGGCGACCGGAGCGATCAGCCCCTCGGTCACGCAATGCCCCGTCTGCGAACAGGTCACCGGCTTCGCCTACACGACAACGCCCTACGGAGCCGGGACGCTCCGCAACATCTGTCCCTGGTGCATCGCCGACGGCACCGCCGCCACCCGATTCAAGGTCTCCTTCTGCGACGACTTCCCACTACTGGAGGCGGGCTTGCCGCACGCCGTCGTCACCGAGGTCTGCGCACGGACACCGGGTTTCGCCACTTTCCAGCAGGAGGAATGGCAGAGCTGCTGCGGCGACGCCTGCGCCTTCGAAGGACTGCTCTCGCCCGCCGCCTTCGCCGCACTCGACGACGCGACACTGCTCACGCTGCACGTACCGCCCGACCGCCTCGACGACTGGCGGGACCGCTACGCCGGCGACGACTACGGCGTCTTCGCCTTCCGGTGCCTGCACTGCTGCGGAGGCAGGTATTGGGTGGACGTGTCCTGAAGGGGCGGGGCGCGCTACCCGTAGTGAGGTGGCGATGGTGTGGCCCATGTCGGTGGTGCGCAGACCCTGGTCGCCGACGAGGTTGCCTTCGATGACGCGGGTGAAGAGCGTGCACGGGCCGAACTGGATCAGCACCGCTGGAGGCGGCTATCCGAGGCTGCGTCCACTGGCGCCTTCCTCGTCGGTTTGGTCTTCGTCGCCGTCGCCGAGGTCCCAGATGAGCATGCCGGGCAGGTCGTAGTCGGTTCCGGGCGGCCAGGCGAGCGACACCGGTGGGTTCTTGCCGTCGGTGTGGCCGGGTGGGTACAGGCCGAGTCAGCTGCCCGCTCACCGTCCAATGGGACAGCCGGGAAGAAGCAGTCAACACGCCGGACGAACTGGCGGAGCTCCTCGAGCGAGTACTACCGCTCGGTCGGCTCGTGGCCGATTCCATGGTTTTTTGCCGCAGTTCGATCCGTCTCTGGTACTTCGAGTTCTTGATATAGCCGCTGAGCGTCGTCCCAGTATGTGCGCGCATTACTGGATTCATCAAGTGCAGCACTAACGTCGCCGATGCCTTCAAGCGCGCGAGCCTGCTCATAACGATCTTCGAGTTCAATGGCGAAAGCCAGCGCTTGCCTGTAATTATCGAGTGCTTGTGCGTGCCTCCCGAGCTGGAGGAGGGTTGTACCCAAGTCGTTGAGGACCTGTATGTGCATCGGCTTGTCAGTCTCTGGACCTATCTTCTCGAGTACAAGATGATGCTCGTCCAGGGCCCGTTCTTGGTCACCTTGCTCGCGATAGAAGTTGGCTAGGTTTTCACTGCAAATGGCCTCGAGGAGGACATTGCCGTCTTCGTTCGAGATCCGTTTCGCTTCGGTGAATTGCTCGAAGGCCTCGGAGAATTCGCCGATGCCAAGAAGGGCCACCCCGAAGTTGGTACGGACGGCCGCCTCCACAGGGCGGCTGCCCTGCGTCTGGGAGATCTCCAGAGCACGCTCATATGGCTGCACGGCTTCGCGGGACCTCCCGAGCCGATCGAGAACCGCTCCGGTGTTGGCAAGCACCATCGCCTCAATCGGACTATTCGATCCATCGCCAAGCTTGAGCAACGCGCGCTCGCCATAGCCGAGGGACCTCCGGTATTCGCCTAGGCGAAAGTAGAGGCCGCCGAGCGCCCCGAGAAGATGTCCTTCGGTGGCCACCGTCCCAGCAGCCGAAGCAAGCTCCAATGCGGCCTCGTAGTGTGCAGCTGCAGCACGAAATCGCCCGAGTATTTCCGAGATGTTCCCTAGATTTCCCCGAGCCCCAGCTTCGACCGCCTGATTTCCCGACTCGCGTGCCGCGCGGCATGCTTCCTCGTAGTGCTCAAGGGCTTTGTCGTACCGTTGCTGTCGCCAGTAGACACCTCCAAGAGCGTCAAGGGCAAGACATCGCGATCGATCGTCGGCGACTTTGAGAGCAGTAGAATGCAGCAGCTCGGCGTCTCCCCACCGACTCGCGTAGTCGAGGTAGCGGACGAGGGTCGCGGACATGTCATTGACGAATCGCCCCTCTCCACTTGCGGCCGCCTCGAGGGTGATTGCCAGCAGGGTGGTCCGTTCTGAGTCGAGCCAGCCTCGGGCGTGGTCGACACTGGCGACGGTGGGGTGCGGTTCTGTGGGTTCGTTGACGCTCGGCCTGCGGTGCTTCGTGTAGGGGGCATAGATGTCCATGGCGGCGGCGGCCATGCTGCGGTAGTAGTCGCGTAGCGCCGCAAGCCCAGCCTTTTGGATGCTCTCGCGGTCTTGGTCAGCTAGAAGTTTTCTGGCGTAGGCCTTGTGAAGATCGTGGTATTGGTACCGCCCTGGGGTGCGGATGTCGAGCAGGTTCACGGTCCACAGGGCCTCAAGCGCGCCCTCGGCTTCGGTCTTGCTGCAGTCGGAGAGGGCCATGGCGTCGTACTGCGTGAAGTCGGCGCCCGGATGCAGCGACATCAGTCGGAACAGCCGGCGGTGTTCCTCGGACAGGCTGTAGTACGACCCGGCGGATGCGATCCCGGTCTCCTCGCTTGGCAGCTTCCTCAAGCGGGAGACGTGATCGGCCAAATTCCATGTCTGCTTCTGCCGAAGCTGCCTGCCCAGCGAGTTCAGTTCGAGTGGCAGCCGCGCGCACATTTCGGCGGCAAGGACTTCGGCGGATTCGAGGTCGGAGTCGATGCGGTTGCCGGAGTCATAGTGGCGCAGCAGGTGAAGCGAGTCCGCCAGATCGAGCGGATGCAGCGTCGATGCCTTGATGCTTCTGTGGCTCAGGTTCAGTCGGTGGCGGCTCGTGACTAGCAGTACACATCCGGGATGCTCGGGAAGTAGCGGGGCGACCTGGTCGGGGCTGGCTGCGTTGTCCAGGACGATAAGGACCGTCTTGTCTTTCAGGCTTTCGCTGAGAAGTGCGGACTTCTCCGTGAGGGCGCGCCGACTGTGGATCTTGTCGTCGTCGACGCCGAGTAGCTTGAGAACCTCATTGATCACCGCTTCGGGGTCAGCCGGTGGAAGGTTCGGATCGAAGCCTCGTAGGTGGCCGAAGAACTGCTTCTCCATCGGCTCGCCGAGGTTGCCGACCTGGTGTGCGATCCTCGCTGCGAGCGCGGTCTTCCCGACTCCGGGAGGCCCGTCGATGGTGACCACCGTAGGCCTCCCCGATGTCAGTTGGGAGGCGATCCAGCCGCACAGTTCGTGGATCTCCCGAGACCGTCCGCTGAACGTCGGAGGCGGGGGCGGGATGGCGGGCTGGACGGACACCACTCCCGACTGTGCGGTCCGGTACTCGAGAGCCAGTACTGCCTGCTCAAGGATTCCGACGTGGACCTCGCTCGCTTCAAGCGCACGGGCTATGTCAAGAACGAGCTCGCCGTCGAGTCGCTTGCGGCCCCTATGGCAGTGCTCCCAGATCGTGGTCTGCCCGACGCGAGCGTGCAGACCCCGGAGAGTGTTTACGCGTCGAGTGAGTTCCGGATAGGAGACCTTGGGCGGCGACAGGCGCACTCGTTCAAGGTGCATGGCGACGTGGTCCGGAGTGCGGAGAGCGCTGGGATCAGGTAATTCAAACGGCAATTTCGGAGTGTTGGCAGCGGCCACAAGCGGCTCCACGGGGTGAACCTGCTCTGTCGCGGGAGAAGAACACCCTAAGCCGTGGCGATCCTCAAACCTGTCGCTCGCACGACAGAGTCACATCCCTTGCGTGGTGATCACCCGTCTTGGATCTCAACTTTCGGATCCTTTCGGATCCACGCACGAGTTGCCCCCCTCGTTCCAACGTAGACCTCGCCGCGGCACACACGATCGTGGCGATCGGGCCCGACCAGTCGGGCGGGCGAGAGGATACCCAAGTTGATCCACGTACAGCGGACCAGACGTTCATTGGCCATCGCAACCACCATCGTCACGATCCTCATCATCGGCTTCGCGAGTTCGGCGCATGCCAGCGGCGCCTTCCCCCGCAGCTCCGGAGGCGGAACCAACGCCTCGTGTTACTCCAGCGGCGGGGCCCTGTACTGCGGGAACGACACTCCGAGCACGTTGTGGAGCACCCCGAAGTTCTTCTCTTCCCCCATCGACACGCTTCGGAGCAACCCGAGTTACTTCAGGTGCTGGGTCACCGGCAGTCAGCATGGCGGCGGGAACAACGTCTGGTACTACACCTTCGGCGATGACTCGGGCAGGTGGGGATACATCGCGGCAAGCCACGTGTGGACCTCACAGGATCCCTTCCCAGGCGTCAGCCACTGCTGACGACGATCCCCACACGCAGGCCGTTGGCGGTAGGCGATGCGCGCTACGACGGGCCCCGTTTGGCGAAGCGTTTCAGCCTTCGAGAGCTGTGCGTATGTCCGCCAAGCCGGCGATGCCCACCCCATCTGAGGCGGCATCGACCGCTCGGCCAACCGGTGGCTCTCCAACCCGAGAGCCACCACATCATCCAAGAGAGGACGTGACATGTCCGGATTTGCTGTCGATCCCTCTGCGCTGGAAGCAATCGCTTCGCGGCTCGGCTCCGCAGCCGACGTCCTGCTCGATCTCGGTTCCACGTTCCCACCGAACGCCGATGCAGCGGACGCGACCGAGGCGGTGAACGCTCTCTATCAGCACATCATCGACGTCGCTGCGACCTACTGCACGACCGTGGTCGAGGCCGCGGAAAAGGCAACGCACACCACTGATCAATACGCCCGCGGCGAAGCCGCAGCCGCCGACCTGTTCGACCACTGAAAGGAGAGGAGTTCAGGTGCCCCTAAACACCAACCTGCCCGGCTCGGCAGCAACGATCACCGCCATCGTCACCTGGTGCCGCAGCGACCTTGCCACAGCCGTCGACGACTCAGTAAGTCAGACTCGGCTCGCATACGCCGAATCCGAGACCGGCTGGCAGGGCACTGCTGCCGAGCGCTTCCGGACCACCATCAGCGCCATTATCCGTGTTTCAAGCGAACTCAGCGACATGGCCACCGCCGCTGCCACAGCGCTTGAAGGCCTCGCGACCGGTCTCACCAACGCGCAAGCCGTTCTCGAGAGCGCCCAGCGCACCGCCGTGAAAGGCGGACTGACAGTCGCTGCGGGCATCATCTACGACCCAAAGCCAGCGCCCACCTCACCCCTCACAATCTTTGGTATCGCACAGGACAACCCTGTCCTCGCTGCACAAGAGGACTCAGCACTGAGGGCTCACTCGATCGCCGTCGAGGCGTACAACTCGGCAGCACGAACCGTTGCCCAAGCTCAGATGATCTGGACACAAGCCAAAACTGACTTCGCCACATACCTCGACACCCTCGGCACGATCGAACCTCACGCAACACCGGCTCAAGCGCCTGCGGGCGCCTCGGTCATCGCGGCGATGTTCGGTCCATCCCCCACACCCGGCCCCTTCGTAGCCACCGGCAAACTCACCGGCGCCGAGGTGCAGCGTGCCCGCGGACACTTCTGGGGCCACACGCCTGGTCCGTTCACGTCCTCGAACTCCAAACTCGGTGTCTCGGCGGCAGTCTGGAAGGCCGGCGACAGGTACGGGCTGTTCACCACCGCCGAAGGCGAAACCAAGCTCGGCGACACCACCCTCAAAGGCAGGGCCGACGCTGGCATCGGCACCACCGCGACGGCCCAGGCGGGACTCGATGAGAACGGCATCACCGCCGAGGCGGTACTCCGATCAGGGGCCAGCGCCAGCGCCGAAGGCTCCATCACCTACGGCCTTGTCGAGGCCCACGGCAACGCCGACGCCTTCGTCGGCGGCGAAACTAAAGCGAGCGCGTACTTCGGGAAAGACGGACTCAACGCATCGGCTGAAGCCTTCGTCGGCGGCAAGATCTCCGGATCCTATGGATCTGACATTGGTGGGATCGGCACGAACACGACCGTCGAAGGATGGGCGGGAGCAGGCGTCGACGTCGGCGCCAACGCCGGTATCGAAGACGGGAAGTTCAAGGTCGACTTCGATGCCGGCGCCGGACTCGGGGTCGGCGGCAAAGTGTCCGCCGACATCACGGTCGACTTCGACCAGGTCGCCGACAACCTCAGCAGCGCTCCAGAAGCCTTCACCAGCGTCAGCGAAGGGCTCATCAGCACAGCAAGCGATGCGAAGGAAGGCATCACAGACACCGCCAGTGACGTCTGGGACAAAGCCAGCGGCCTGTTCGACTGATAACCCTCGCCGCCGGTACACCGAACCACACGCCCGACGCCGCCAACCAGAGCGCGCAGGTCAGTGTGCAATCGCTTGCGGACGCGCATCTGCACAAGATCCCTCACTGCACCCAGAGGAACGACATGAAGAAGAGATCCAGACGGGCCTGGCAAGGCCTCACCGACGCCATGGACGCAGCTGGCGAATGGATGGAGCGTCACCACATTCCCGACCCGCCGAGCTGGGCGAACAGTTCCAGTGCCACGTATCCATCGGTCTGGGGTGGGGCCGTCGACGGCATCCGAGCCTACGTCGCCCTCAACAAGGTCGGAAAGCCGCCGGCGCACATGACGAGCGTCGACCCAGCGAACGTCATCGACTGGATCCTGTCCAGGCAGGAAGACAGCGGAGGCTTCCCCAGCACCGAGTTCCAGTTCACGGGCGCCGAGACGACCGCCTGGCCACTGATCATGATGCGTGAGTGCCGCATCCAGAAAGACCGCCAAGAAGTCGTCCGTGCCTTGCAACTCCTCGAACAGTGCGTCCAGGACGCCGACGGCGGATGGGTCGCCACTACACCCGCCGACCTCATCAACCCCCGCACCATGCCCACCGCGATGACCCTGTGGACCTTCGCCATGTGGGGCCACCGCGAAGACCTGCGCAAGAAAATGATCGAGTACCTCTACAGCACCCAAGACCCAAGCAGCCACGGCTGGGGAGTCTCGGCCAACGCAATACCCAACCCGTCATCGACCGGCCAAGTCATCTGCGCGCTGCGTGCCGCCAACGCCGATGGACCCCAGCTCGACGAAGCGGTGAGTTACCTCCTCAACAAGCAGGCCCGCGACGGCAGCTGGCCCACCGCCGTAGACGAATGGCACACCCGCAGCTGGGAGGGGACCATCCGCTGCTACAACTCCGGAGTCTCCTGGTGCCTCTCCGCCCTGGCTGGGCTCCCGCAGCGGCGAACCAAAGTCGCATGCATGCGCGCCGCCGACTACATCGTCAAGTCCCAAACCCCTCGAGGCCACGGCAACCCGACCAACCAGGGATCCTGGACCCTCAACACCGAATCAAGCGTCCGACACGTCTGGCTGGCATCCCAGTACATCGTGGCGCTCGACCAATGGATGGCAAGCCTCGGCCAAGGCGCGGCAACCGCCGAAATCGACAGGCTCTACAACGGCCTCTACCGGGCCGGGCAATGGTCAGCGAACAAGGCCACAACCATCGTCTCCAGCGGAGTCGCACTCGTGGTCCTGGCCCCATACGTCCAAGACCTCGCACGGCTCCTCGGAGTCGACTGGAAGTCCGTACGCGACAACCTCGTCGCCGGCGGACTCATCGCCGTAGTAACCGGATCAGCCTCATGGATCCTGCGACAGCTCACTCGGCGAGAGTCACAGTGAGGTCTATGTGGGCCCATCCTGCCGAGAGCAAACCTTCAACGTGAACCTGTCGCGCACCTAGGCGAACCGCGACGCCGCCACGACTGTGACCGCTTGTGACTAGCTGTGACCAGTGAATCTAGTTGATTCTGCTGTAGACCTGGTGTTAGTCCGGCTCCGGTGATGCGACCCCTGGCTCCTCGCGTCTTGCATGATTCGAACACCACAGCCTCAACGACGGGGCTGCATTGGCGGGAACCTCGACGTCCCCTTGTCGGTCCTGCCGACCGCAGACGACAACGCCTGTCTCGACGGGCTCGTCTCGATGTACACCGAGCCCGGTGGCCTCGTCCTCGATGCCACCGGTGCGCTTCCGACAGCCGCCGCAGACACCGACCGTGCCCTTGTGGCACTGGTGCCCGAGGCTATTGTGGCCGACCTCGAACCGGCTGAGGGTGGCCAGGTTCGCCTGGTCGATCTTGAGTCGGTCCCGGACGCGGTCGCAGCCTTCATTGGCGAAGCCAACCTGGTCGTTGCCCCAACGCCGTCACCGACATCCCCGGGTGGTGGGCAGCCTGCCGTAGCGCGCTCGTGCCCGGCGGACATGTTGCCGTGGTCTCAGCAACGGCTGATCCGTGGCTTCATACCGACCTCACGACCGCCGCGACCGAAGCAGGGCTCGGCTATGTCCAGCACCTCGTCGTCGTCTCCACGAGCGTCCTCGACGACGCGCTCGCTGAGGCCACTGCAGGTGATGCCAGAGCTCGTGCCCGGGTCCATCGCCGGGCGCACCGCGACGTCTTCGTGTTCACCAGCCCCGGGCCGATCACTCCGGTGGGGGTGGGCCGGTGAGCTCATGTCAACACAACCGCGAGTCTGAAGCTATCCGGAGCAGAGCGACCCGATCCGCAGGTACCTGCGCCGTCCCCGCACCGCTTTAGGCACGCCTCCACCAGACCGTCGAGGAGCTCCTGGAGGTGCTGCGACGCGCCCCTCCGCCGACTGGCTGGACCGTCCCCGGCCGCTTCCCACTCCGCGACGCCCATCGAGACAAGGCAGGAGCGCGACTAACGTGCCCGACGCGGACGTCGCATGCCTCGGCCCGGCGTAGGACATCACCGACGAGGGGCGAACTTGGCACCTGCGGGCGCCAAGACGGCAGCCCCTGCAACCACGAACATGCCCGCTGCTCTGGACAGGTTGCTCATGATCTCCAGGGCGATTGAGTCCGTACTCGCCGCTATGGTCCGCGCATGCGAAGCGACGATGACCTCCTGAACCTCATCCGACAGGACCAAGGTCGGACCGAACTCCAAGGAAACCTCCTGCAGGTCCATCAGACTGTGATCAAGGGGCCCGGTGGGCACCGAGGATCGTTCGGTACAAGCGCGCCCGGTCCTGCTCGGAAGCGGCCATGTCGGCGAACAGCACGCCCCCGGTGAACCAGCCAGCATCCAGCGCCCGTCGTGCGACCTGAAGGACGAGCTGGGTCTTGCCGACCCCGGCCATCCTGCCACCGTCGAGACCAGCGCCCGTCCACCCGAACCGGCAGGGTCCAGCCCAGCCAGCAGCGCCTCGACGTTGGGTTCGCGGCCTGTGAACACCTCCGCCGGCTGCGGCAGGCCCCCTCGCCGGGATGACCTCCGCCGGAAGCGTCACGTGAACCGACTGCCCCTGGATGAGCGCACCGATCACGATGCTGTCGTTGACGGAGTTCTCCACCCGCCATGCCCACCCGGTCACGACCGGTCCCCGCCCCGCCCACCGCCACCGGCCGCCGGCGGCAACGGCCCGCGCACCTCATCACCCTGCACCAGCAGACTATCGACACGAGTCTCGACGGTGTTGGATGCTTTACCCGGCGACGCCGTTCATGTCGCAGTGGCCCGACAAGTTCGTGTTGAAGGCGTCCACCCGGGACACCGCCCACGTCCTCATCGCCACCGTCGCCTCCCGGACCGGCCCCAAGCCCGACGGTCCGGCCCTCTTCTCAGAGGCGTCGGTGTCGGGTTCTCACTTGAGCGGCACGATCTTGTCGAACACCGTGTCGTGGAAGACGTTTCTCGATGGTGAAGGAACCACGATGCTCTGCCTAATGTGCCGCAAGGAAATCCCGCTTGGCGCTGAGAGGGTCTGCGGAGACTGCTGGCCGGCTTATTACGCCGAGATCGAAAGGAAGTATTACCGCGAGCAGAAGGCCAAGGCGGCCAGGGCAGGCGGCTGTGCGGTCGTTGTGATGGCCGCCGCAGGCCTGCCGGGGCTACTGGCCGCAGCATGGTTTCTGTTCAGTTGACCTGGGGCCCGCCACGTGCTGACGGTAGCCGCCGTCGAGAATCGTTGCGGCCGCCGGATCGGCGTCCGCTCCATGAACCTGTCGGGCCGCTGCGACATGAACCTGTCGGCTCCATGCAGGCCGCCGCAGGCGTCTGGGGTGGTGACGTGGCACGCGCTCGCTCATGCCTCGCGGGGCTGCTGCAAGGCAGGGAAAGTATGGAACAGTTCGCGCTCGGCCGCCGGGCCTTGAAAGTCCACTGTGGTCGGGCAGCTGGCAGTTCCGATTCCGGGACGCGTTCGAGGGGCAAGCCTTCCCCGCCGTCGGCGGCACCGACCCGCCACCCCACCGGCCACGTATGGCTGTGATCGGAGGCCAGCACCCGAGCACCTCCTAAGTCGATCTCCGCGTCTCGGGGAGACCCCGGCCCGCCGAAACTGGTGTGCCCGGTGAACGTCGCCCCGCCGAACGAGGTGTCCCCGGTGGACGTCGCCGATGAACAAGGCACTCCTGGTGAACGTCGCCCCGTCGAACTTGGCGTCCTCGGTGAACGTCGCCGCGCTGAAATTGGCGTTCCCGGTGAAGGTCGCCCTGTCGAACTCGGTGTTCCCGGTGAACGTGACGTTATAGAAATTGACAGTGCCGAGGCGGCAATCGGTGAGGCTGAGGTGGTGGAGGTGGGCACCGGTGGGATCGATGTCCATGGCGCCCCAGAAGGCTCCGGTGGGACCGGGATTCTTTCTTCTCGCGCTGCTTGGCGGGTGGCCGCAGGTGGTGGGCGATCAGACACTGGGCGGTGGCGCGGACGTTTAGCTCGTCCGCTGGCCACGCTTTCGCCTTCGCTCGGGGTTTGAGGGGTGCCCTGCCTCTGCGCCGGGTCTGGCCTATTGCGGGCTGCTCGGCGTCGGGTTTGATACCAGGTGGGGGCATCCTCAAATAGGCGCACCAGATGTCCATGACCACCCGCCGTCGGCCTTCGTGTTCCTGGCCGAGGGCATCGAGGGCGTGGAGGGCACCGACCCGCACGGCGGCCCTGTCACTGCCGGGTTGGTCGACGGCCTTGACGAACAGCTCCTGGGCACGCTTCTCGATCGCGTCCTTCTGAGTGGCCGCTGCGGTGTCGCGGGCATGCGTGAGGTTGTCGGCCGCGACGCGTTCGGCCTGGGCGAGCCGGTCTCGGGCGTCTTTGAGGTTGTCTGCGGCAACCTGGGCGGCTAGTTCGTGGGACTGCTGAGCCAGGCGCTGCCGATGCAGCAGCGTCCCCCGGGTGATGAGGCCACCGACGCCGATCCCGACCGTGGCTGCCGTTCGCAGGACTTCGAAACTCGTCGTCTGGCTGGTCAGCAGCCAATATGCGCCGACGGTCACCCCGATCGGCACCACCAGCAGGACACCGACCATCAGCCACCACGACCGGCCCTGCTTCGGAGCCGGCCTGTTTCCCCCTCGGTCCATCCTGGCAGCATCCATGATGGACGGCCATGATCACTAGCCCTGGTCACGGGAGATTACCCGGACCACCCGACAAGATCAGCCCCCATCGGAATCCGGTGCGTCGGCGGCGGGCGAAGCTCTGCCGGGCGCGGTGTCCTGCGCCGCCTGCACCTGGGCGGCCCCGATCGCGCCCTGGGCACTGACCTCGGCGGCTTGGACGGTGGCGTCGGCCTGGATGCGGGCAGCGTTCTCGGCGCCCTTCTTGGCGACCAGGGCGGTAACGATCGCGCCGGTCGCGGTGATGCCGGCTACGGCAACCGCGGCCATCTCGGGGCTGAAGATGTCTTGGCCAGTGCGGACAACACCTGCGCCACCGGCACCAGTGGAGCCGCCGCTGGGGGACGTAACGCGGGGCAGTGAGTCGTAGCGCCGGCCGGGCACACGGTCCTCTTCTGCCGGAGCGGCGGCAACATCACGGAGGTGATGGCGGGAGCCGGCGTCTTGGCGGGCGGGGTGGGTCACCGTACTCCACGCTGCATCTGCCAACTGGGGCGCCCGCTCCACCGTGCACCGGATACCAGGTTCGGCCTCGCAGTCGGGGCAGCGGTTGGCCATCGCGTAGTCGTACAGCGATGGCCAGGGCGTGCGGGCAACCTCGGCCCGGGCGGGCTCGTCCATAAGGGACACGGTAGGGGCACGAAGGCCGCGACGGCATCCTTCATGACGGCGGTATCAGGAGATCACCCGGACCATGAGACGGCAGGGTCCGGCCGCGATCGCGGCCGGACCCTGCCGTCTCATGGTCCCTGGGCCGTGCGGGAAGCGCGCGGGTTACGCCTCGGGGGACCCCACCGACGCCTGGCCTTCTTCGAAGCGGATGTGCGGTTCACCTTCGGAGAGGTCGATTCCCGGGCAGCCAATCCCATTGGCGGGCCATTCGACCATGAGGTGTCTCATCGCCTTGCGCGTCCGCGGTCCGGACCAGCCGTCGACGAGCAGGCCGTGGCTTCCACCCTGCGGTGTGTTGAGGTATCGCTGGACGTTCCTCACGGCTTCGCGGGTGATGGGCCCGTATTCACCGTCGACCCTCAGGGACTGGCCGTAGCAGAGCTTGAGGTCCCATTGGATCTGGCGGATGGCCTCCCGCTCTCCATCGGTTCCGTTCTGGTTGTAGTAGGCCATGTTGCAGGCGGTGGTGTAGTTCCCGCCGTTGACGTAGGTCTGGTACCGCGCTCCGCCGCTGGAGGTGTCGTTGACTCCGCTGACGTTGTTGCAGTACGGAAGTGCGGCGTTCGCGGGCGTGCCGGCCGCGACGACGCCGACCGTCGCCGCCGCCAGCGCCAGCCCGATGACCAGCAGGCGTTTGAGATCTTTCAACTTTCTCTCCCCCTTGTGTGAGTGGCTCCACCGTCACGGTGATGAGCCCGTGCAGTGGTTCCAGCGTCGGCCGGGCGGCCGGTGCCGCCAACGTTTTTCGGCCGTCGCCGAAACACCCGCTTTGCCACCGCCAGCCCCGCTGCCATCCCCGCCAGCGGCTCCACGTCCACTCGGGCCGCCAATGCCTCGCAGTCGCAAAACTGGGACAAGGTGTGGCAGTGAGCGAAGGCGGCGAAGCCGTTTCCTGACAGAAGAGGAGGACCCTCCCGTACGGGAACGGGACGGTCCTCGGCCCGGGGCACACGTCCGGGAGACGGTGCGGCCGCACGCGCGCACCACCTGCCCTCCCCACCGCAGGTTCCAGGCGGTGAGGGGCTTTCGACGCTACGCCGCGTCCACAGTGGGCGCCATGGCCGCTCACTCGATCCGGGGAGGATGTCCGGGGTACCCGGGGACGCGGCGAGCGTCCGTCGCCCCGGCCTCAACCGGGTGCCGCACGCCCGACACGTCAGCGCTGCTCTTTCCTGCCAGCGCTACGCGGGGTGTTTGGCTGTCGTCGGCCGGAACGGCTTTCGGGTCTGCCTCAAGGCCTTCATCGAACACCACCGGGGTTGCCATCTATGGGCGTGACCAACTCAACTCTGATCGGTCTTCCCCCGCATACGCCACGACCAGGTCTGGGATCATGCTCCCTTCCTGCGGTTTCGCCAGCGGACTAGCTGGTCTCGTAGGGCGAGGATGTCGGGATGGTCGGCGCCGAGGATTTGCAACTGGTCGATAAGAAGCTCTTCGTATGCGGCTTTCGCACCTGTCAGGTCGCCGAGCTCGCGGCGCCAGTTCGCGAGGTTCGTTCGGGCCATGATGGTGTCCGGGTGGTTGGGTGGCAGGACGCGTAGGCAGTCGCTCAAGAGTTCTTCGAAGACGTGGACTGCCGCGGCAGGGTTGCCCAGAGCGCCGTGGCTGTTTCCGAGGTTGCAGCGAACGTTCAGGGTGGCGGGGTGGTCGGGCCCGAAGACACGCAGGTAGTCGGGAACGAGCTCTTCGAACGCTCGGAGTGCGCCAGGGTCACCTGCTTGAGCGCGCCAGCGGGCAAGGTTGCTGCGGGTGGTGAGGGTGTAGGGATGGTCGGGTCCAAGGACACGCAGGTAGTCGGTCAGCAGCACCACGAGAGCTTGCACAGCTCCATGGGGGTCGCCTGCTTCCCCTTGCCAGAAAGCGATGTTGCTGCGGGTGGTGAGGACGTGGGGGTGATCGGGTCCAAGGACTCGGGCCTCGTCGATGAGGAGTTCCTCGAATGCTCGGACTGCTCCGCTGGGGTCACCCGCTTTGCCGCGCCAGCTGGCATGGTTGCTTCGAGGGGTGAAGGCGTCGGGGTGATCGGGTCCAAGGACACGCAGGTAGTCGGTCAAGAGTTCCTGGGAGGCCCGCGCCGCTTCGGCCTTGTATCCCGCCTCGCCTCGCCAGCGGATGAGGCCGCTCCGTGCCTGGAGAGTGCTTTCGTGATCCCGGGCGAACATGGATTGACACTCGCTGACGAGTTCAGTGAAGTAGTCGACTGCGGCGGTCACCTGGCCGGCGTGCCCGAGACTATGCCCGAGGCAGAACAGGACCGCGTGCACCTCTGAAGTCTTCAGCACATTCCCGGTGTTGGTGTGCAGGGCGTTGGTGTTGGCGCGGAGCACCTGGCTGAGCGCTAGATCGTGCTCCGGAGTCGGCCAGATCCTGACCAATTGGTCAGCGACCTGAAATGCCCTTGCGACTTGACGGATGGAGGTGAACTCGTCGCGGACGCTCCGTTGCACCAACCCGTGTACCAGGACGGTCTGGTCGACGGTGTCGATGAGGCTGAGGCGCCGCAGGTTGTGGAGCCCGTCGTGTGTCTCGGTGTCGATGGCGAGGACGTCGATGGGGATTCCGTTCGGGTCGAGCAGACTTGCCCATTCCAAGACCTCTCGGGCGGCGCCGTGCGGTTCGAGGGCGTCAGCGGCCTCGATAGACAGCGACCAGGTGGTGGCGATGGTGGCGGCGTAGTCGTCGGGACGTGCGTCATAGGGGAACTGCTCGGTGAGCCGGTGGTGGCGTGCGGCGAAGCGTTCGCGGTAGGCGGCGCAGTCCAGGTCACGGTCGAGGATGTAGGCCGCGGCTTGACCAAGTGCCAGCGGTAGGTGTCCGAGTTCGGCGGCGAGCTCGGCACCTTCGGTGAGCCTGTCGGTGCCGAGCCGGGCGGTGAGGTAGATGAGGGCTTCGGTCGGGGTGTACAAGCCGACTGGTATGAGTTCGCGGCGGTCGCCGTGGAGTTTCGCGTCGCGTCGTCGGGTGGTGACCACGGTGCGGCCGTTTCCCATCGCTGGCGGCCACAACCCTCGTAGATCATCCGGGTCGGTGAGGTCGTCGAGGACAATCAGCCACTGCTTGTCGCATGCCGACAGCCAGGCCAGGAACCGGTCGGGGTCCTCGTGGCCGAGAATGTCGGCCGCGGCGCGGGTATACGTCGAGATGATCTGTTCGCGGGAACTGGCCGTGCACCACACCAGCAGATCCACTTCCCTGTCAGCTCGGACGCGGTGAGCGAGATTCGCCGCCAGCTGGGTCTTCCCGACACCTCCGAGGCCCGACAGGACCTGGCACACGATGGCCGTCCCGTCCGGGGTGATCGCCTCGGCCAGAGCCTGGTCGGCTTTCCGGGGTACGCGGCTACCCGCCAGTGGCGGCACGACACCTACCTGATGCGGCCAGGTCAGCGGGGCGCTCGCGTAGTGGTTGTGCTGAACGTTTCCCGACCCGACCTGGACACCTTTGGCGCCAAGCAGGTCGGGTGTCTGGTCGGCCATGGCGTCTAGTTGAACGTGTTCGTCTGGGTGTTGCCGTCACCGACCTGCACGCCTTTGGCCTCGCGCAGGTCCACGGTGTACTTCCCGCCCGGATCGGCTAGGGCCAGCACCTTCCGCGCCAGCTCGACGGCCTCAGCGTCATTACCGATACCTGTACCGGCCAGCTCCTCGGTCAGCCGTGCCCGCCACACACCCGACTCGACCTCGTCAGCCTCCAGCGCCGCACGAGCCTCACGATGCTCAGCGAGCTTCCTCGACAGATACCCCTTGAGACCAGTGTAGGTGTCCCCGACGAGATTCTTGGCGCTGTCGGCGGCACCCGCCACCAGCGCGGCGACAACGACTTCCAGACCGGTCACCAAGATCCCCCCAGCAGCGCATCCTGTTGCTACCAACCAAGTATCACGCAGCGAATCAAGGTCGCAACTCGAGCGATGCTTGGGTAGTTGCTTGAGAACAGATGGTTTCGCGCGCCGGCGGCAAGTGCGTTGGTCCAGCTGGTTCGTCACGCAGGATCACGTGTGCCGGGCGCCGGTTAGGACGGTCCTGCGTGGGCAGACCGTCCTACCGGTAGCCGCCAGTGAGACCTGGGCGTGTGCAGGTGAAGAGTGAGGGCCTCGGTCAGTCATGTGTCTCTGGGTGTGATGGCGCCGTCGCAGTCGCTGATCATCCACACCAGTCGAATGAGCGAGCCCGAATAACACCACGGCGTCGTCATCGGCGGTGGACAGGCCGGGCTCGCCGTCGGCTACTACCTGCGCCGCGCGAGGGCCGACTACGTCATCCTCGACGCCGAAACCCAGCCAGGCAGCGCGTGGCAGGACTACTGGGACTCGCTCCACCTGTTCTCACCCGCCGAATACAGCACCCTCCCCGGCTGGTGGATGCCCAAACAGGAAGGCGAACCCTTCCCCACCCGCGACCACGTCGTCGACTACGTCACCGCCTACGAGAAGCGCTACGAACTCCCCATCCGGCGCCCCGTCACCGTCCACGGCGTCCACCACGACGACGACCACCTCCTCATCCGCACCGACACCGGCGACATGCGCGCCCGCACCGTCATCTCCGCCACCGGCACCTGGCGCTCACCACACCCCCCCGACATACCCGGCCGCGCACTCTTCGGCGGCCGCCAACTCCACACCACCGACTACCGCAACCCCGGCCTGGGCAGCAACGGCTCGACTACCAGCCAAGCGGTATCCGTCACTCACCACGACGCACCACAACACCATTGTGGACACGCCAACATGATCACCAGGACACGCCTTAATACTGCAGCGACACTTGTCTTCGTCGTTTGTAGTGGCTGGTGCGGGCGGTGTGTTGGTGTCGGCGCCTGAAGCGTGACCAGGCCCAGACTCGTTCGTTGTCTACTGTGGAGGGCCGCCAGGGGGCGGTAAGGAGCCTGCGGATCTCGGGGACGGTCAGGGGTATGAGCTGTTCTTTTGCTGCCGTGGTGCCCCCTTTACCTCCTCGGCACGGATGGTGGCCAGCCATGCCAGCGCGAGCATCGACAAGGTGATGTGGGCATACCAGGCCCGCAGGTTACGGGCCTGGCAGTGGTCGAGGCCGGTCTCGTTCTTGGCCTGCTGGAAGCATTCCTCGATCCGCCATCGCATCCCGGCGACGGCGACCAGGTGGTGCAGGCGGGTCCGGCGCGGCCCGAAGCAGACGTAGTACGCGATCTGCTCGGGGCGCGTGATGGAGCGGCGGGCCAGGAGCCAGTGCCCGCGCCCTGGCCGCCAGGGACGGATCGGGACCATCGCCCAGTGATAGTCGCGCAGACCGTGCGCACCGGCACCAGCCGACAACCGCCGCCATGCCCGAGCCGGCAGTGCCGTGATGGTCGCATCGGCACGGCTGATGCTCAGGTCGATGCCGGTGACCTCGTCGCTCGTCTTGATCGCCAGGACATGAGCGATGTCGTGCTCTTCGAGCCAGACCCGCAGGTAATTCGCCTGCCCATAGGCCTCATCAGCGGTTACCCACGCAAACGGGACCCCGGCGGCCTTCGCGTGGGCGACCATCTCGATGGCCATGCGGGGCTTGGTCGCGAACTCCACCTCGTCACCGATCCCGGCCGCCCGGCACCGATCCCGGTCATCGGTCCACGACCTCGGCAGATACAACCGCCGATCGATCAACGCGTGCCCCTTCGAAGACGCGTAGGCGGCGAACACTCCCACCTGGCAGTTCTCCACCCGACCGGCAGTGCCCGAATACTGCCGCTGCACTCCCGCCGACCGGATGCCCTTCTTGAGGAACCCGGTCTCATCGACGATCAACACCCCGCCGGGCTCACCGAGATGCTCCACAGCCAGGTCACGCACATCGTCACGAACGGCGTCGACGTCCCAGTCCGCGAGGCGCAGCAACCGCTGCATCCCCGCCGGATGCGACTCCCCAGCCAGCTCGGCAAGGCTCCACCCGTTTTTCCGTTCCAACCGCGCGACCAGCCCCGACACATACTCACCAACCCGAGCACACGGCTCGGCACGCACGAACCGAGACCCGACCCGCGCCATTAACGCCTCGAACCCGACACCCCACCTGGCGACATCCACATCAGACACACCCTGCCCAACGAACCACCAACCAACAAGTGTCGCTGCAGTATTAAGACGCAGGGGCGAAGAGAGCCCGGCTAGAACTGCCCTGGGAGTGGTGATCGCAGATGATAATGCCCGCATGCCGCAGAGGTGTTTTCGGCGGCCGGCTGACGGTCCACTGTGGATCGATCCGCTGATGATTCCAGGGCGAACAGGGCTGTCGGGCTGTGCTGCCGCCTGGCGCAGAGCTGGCCCCGGCTCCTGTGCCCGTTGTATTGGCAGCGAGGCGATCTCGGCCAGGTAGGGCAGCGCCCTGGGTCTTGACAGTTCGGCGGACCGTGGTGTCTTCTGTCATCGCCCTTAGCTCTGATCTCATCTGCCCTTCGTGAGGTTGCCGTGCCTGCTCGTACGGTCCGTAGTGCCCACTTTCGCTTGCTGACCAGCGGCGTGGTCCTGTCCCTGATCACTGGTTTGCTTGTCGGCATCCCGTCGTCTCCTGTCGCGGCTGATGAAACAGGCCCCGGATGGCCGCTGGGGGCGTCACACGATGCCCCAGTTCAGCAGGTTGGATCTGCGGCGGTCAGTGGCCAGAGGACGGGGGAGCCGCCGTCGCCGATTAATGCTGAGTCTCCTTCGGTGCCTGGCGCCGTTGGAGATGAGCCGGCGTACGAAGATGTTGCGCTGGAGCACCCCGATGCGATCGAACAGCAGGTCGGCGTCCTTCCCGGGCTCGAAGGCGACGAGCCGGATGGCTTCGTTGCCGGGAAATCGGTTGAGCTGGTTCAGAAGCGGACAGCGACGACGACGGTGTTCGCGAACCCGGATGGAACTCAGACTCTGAGGACCTTTTCCCAGCCGGTGTTCAAGGAAGTGGGCGGAGGCTTCGCGAAGATCGACACCTCGCTGAGGCTGGTGGGCGACCGTTGGACGCCGACCAACGCAAGTGTCGTCTCCTTCGGCGTGGACACCACGGATCCCACGCTGGTACACGTGAACCTGACGCCCACCACCGCCGTCGCCTACTCGCTTGCGGGGGCTGCAGTAGTCAGCGGCACCGCGGTGGGGCCGTCGATCACCTATGACGCCGTGATGCCCGAGACCACGCTTCGGTTGACGGCCACGGCGGGTGGGACGAAGGAGGAGCTCGTCCTCGCCTCAGGTGATGCCGCGTCCTCGTGGCTGTTCCCGCTGCGTACCGACGGTGTGGCCGCCTCGATCGATGCTGCCTCGGGAGCGGTGGTCTTCAGTGACGTCTCCGGAGCGGTTGTTGGATCGATGCCACGTGGTTTTGCCGTGGACTCCAGGATCGACCGCGATACCGGTGAAGGCGCGCGGACTGACGATGTCACCTACGAGATCGTGGAGCACCAAGGAGGCCAGGCGATCCGTATGACCCTCGACCGCGGCTGGCTGACCGACCCGAACAGGGTCTTCCCGGTGACGGTGGATCCGGACGTTGAGGTGAGGACATCGTCGGACACCTACGTGATGAAGCCATATACCAACAACTATTCAGGGGAATCCGAACTCAAGGTCGGAGCCGTCGATGGACAGATCGCAGCCGGGCTCCTGGCGTTCTCGTCGCTTAAGACGGACCTGAAGAACAAGTTCATCCGTGGGGCGAAGCTGCAGCTGTTCAACTCCTACTCTTACTCTTGCAGCCCGCGCAAGGTGACGATCTATCGCATGACGAAGGCATGGACGTCGAACTCGTCGATGTCATGGCCTGGACCGGCCTACGATGCGTCGACTCCGGTGGCGTCGAAGTCCTTCGCGCACGGGTACAGCGGCTGTACCGCGGCGTGGGAGTCGTTCAGTATTGACCGGATGCGCATGACCAAGTGGGTGCATGGCACCGAGGCGTTCTACGGCTTGCGCATCGGTGCGTCATCTTCCGACAAGTACGGCTGGAAGAGGTTCACGTCGGCCAACTTCTCCGGGGGCGCCCCCTACCTTGACGTGACCTACTCCGACCAGGGGGCTACGTATCTGATCCCGTCAGGGAAGTTCAGCCCGTCGGTCACGGCCGCTTCCGACGGGAAGATCGTCGTGCGGGTCACCAACTGGGGTACAACGACGTGGAAGAAGGGCACCGGTTACGCACTGCGTCATGAAGTCCTCAAGTCCGACGGGACGACGCTGGTGCGGACCGAGGCGGCGAAGTTCTACCCGACGAGCGATGTTGCACCGCATTCGAGCATCGACATCACCATGACGGTCAAGTTGTTGCCGATCGGTTCGTACGTACTGCGCATGTCGATGCAGGACCCGAACGGAACCTGGTTCAACAAGGCGCCCTACGAAGTTCCCTCGGGCGTTGCTGCCTTCAATGTCGCCAACAGCGCGCCCTATGTCGCTGGCAACTCTCCCGCGCACGGCGCGACGAGCGACTCGATCAGACCGACCCTGTGGCTGGACTATGCCGACCCGGACAACGCCCCGGTCGGGAAGCAGCTGTACGCGTTCAAGGCGTGCACCGACCAGGCCGCGACGAACTGTATCGAATCCGGATACGTGTCGACGTCTTCATGGGTGGTTCCGGCGGGACTTCTGAAGTGGAACCAGCCGGCGTACTGGTGGGGGCGGGTCAATGACTCGGTGACGGCCTCCGCGGTGGTCGGCCCGATGGTGTTCACGCCGCAGCCGGAGCAGCCGGCGGTCACTTCGCATCTGGCGGGGGCCGCTGATGGCGGTGACGTGCCGGGAGTGAACCCGCAGGTCGGGAACTACACCACGACGGTCACCGATGCCTCCGTCAACGTCTCCGGACCTGCGCTATCGGTCACCCGGACCTACAACTCGCAAGACTTGCGGATAACAGGAGCCTTCGGCGCGGGATGGTCGACCTGGCTCGATCAGCGTCTCGCCGTAGACGGCGACGGCTCGGAAACGATCCTCGCCACCCTCGCCTCGGGTACCCAGATCCGCTTCGGCCGCAACCCCGATGGAACCTATGCGTCCCCTGCGGGCAACACGCTTCAGCTGGTCAAGACCGGCAGCGCTTACGTCTTGCGTGACAGCACCGGGAGCGTGCGGACGTTCAGCTTCGCCGGTGAGCTGATCTCGATCTCTGACGCCTCCGGCCGTCTGCAAGAACTTACCCACGTGGATGGGCATGTCACCCGCGTGACCGACAAAGCGTCCGGTCGCTCACTTCACCTGACGTGGACGAATGGGCACATCACCGCAGTGGCAACCGATTCACCCGCAGCCGGTGAGGTCGCCGCGACCTGGACCTACGCCTATGACGGCGACCGGTTGATCACTGCCTGCTCGCCGCTGTCAGCCGCGTCGTGCACGACCTACGGATATGCCGACTCGTCCTATTACCAGTCCGTGGTGAAAGACAGTAACCCACACATCTACTACCCATTGGACGAGACCGAGGGCAGCACCCTGGCCAATGCCACGCCTCAGGATGAAGACGCTGATGACGGGGTGTCCACCGGGCTGACACTGGGGGTGCCCGGCGCGATCACCGGTGCTGCAGGGACCGCAGTCGGCTTCGCCGGGGGCATCGACTCATCGATCGTCCTCCCCAACGAGGCAGTCGATGGGGCAGTCCAGACCGGTTTCGAACTGTGGTTCAAGGCCGCGCCCGGCCAGACTGGGATCCTCCTGAACCAACAGAACACCGCCATCAGCGCCGGCGACCCCACCGAATGGTCGCCGCTGCTCTACATTGGAACCGACGGTCTCCTGCGCTCGGGATACTGGATGGCGACCTCCCTCACCGGACCCGGTAAACGCCAACAGCTCGCCACCACGGCGAGAGTCGACGACGGTGCATGGCACCACGTGGTCCTCACATCGGCCGTGACACAACAGGCGTTCTACCTCGATGGCACGCTCGCGGCCACCGAGTCGGGCCGGACCATCGACCACACCACGCGCTCCACGTTCCTCCTCGGCACCGGGTACACCGGCGGCTCCTGGCCGGCGGTGCCGACGACCGCCGGCTACTTCGGCTTCGCCGGCCAGATCGACGACGTGGCCATCTACAAGCACGCCCTCTCGGCTACCCAGGTCGCCACCCATCACGCCGTCGGTCGTCTCGCAGGCACCCGCCTCAACACGATCACCGAACCCGGCGGATTCAACGCCGCCACCGCGATTCACGACAGCACGACCGGACGTCTGCTGACCTTCAGCGACCGCAACAGCGCCACGTGGACACTTGGCGGTTCCACCGTCGCCGAGAAGAAGCGACAGGTCACGATCACCCCAAGCTTTGCCGAGCCGATCACCTACACCTACGACATCGAGCACGGCGGTCGCCTGGTATCCCGCCAAGACGGCATCGGCACGAAGTCCTATGAATACAACGAAGCCGGGTTCGTATCCAAGATCGTTGACGAGGTCGGCCAAAGCACCGCCGCCACCACCGACGCCCGCGGCAACAAGCTGTCGGTCACGACATGCCGAACCACCGGCTCCTGCCAAACGAAGTACTTCGGCTACTTCCTCAACGAAGCCAACCCTCTCGACCCTCGCAACGACCAAACCGTCTGGGCCTCTGACGGCAGGTCGGCGTCGGCCACGGACACGGTCTATCGAACGACCTACACACTGGACACCGCCGGTCGGGTAACGGTCACGACGTACCCGAAGCACGCCTCCTCAGCAGCCGCGGGGTCGGAATCGACCGAGTACACCACCGGCACCGAAACGGCGACCGGGGGCGGGAATGTCCCACCCGGGCTGCCGAAGAAGAGCACTTCCCTGCTCGGGGCCGTGACAACGTACGCGTACTTCCCCACTGGAGATCTCGCCGAAACCGTGGAACCAGGCGGCCTGGTAACCCAGCGCCTCTACGACAAGCTCGGGCGAGTCAGGAGCACGAGCCAAGGATCGGGAACCGGCAGCGCCTTTATCGCCGAAGGCACCACTGCCACCACGTACAACCCGATCGGCCAAGTCGCCACCAGCACCGCCCCCGCGGTTGAAAACCCGATCACCGAGGTCACCCACACCCCGCTGACCACTAACAACTACGACGACGCCGGACGCCTCCTGCAAACCACGATCAGCGACACCACCGGCGGCGACACGAGCAGAACATGGAACTTCGCCTACGACCCAGCGGGACGCCCGACCAGCACCATCGGCCCCGACGGCACCACCACAATCTCTGAATGGGATGCCGCCGGCGACAAGATCGCCGAAACCACTGCCACCGGTCTGCGACTCGAGTACACCTTTGACGACCGTCACCGCCGAGTACGCACCACCGCCGAAGGCACCGACGCCGATCCCGCCGGACTCGTCGATCCAGCAGATCCCGAGGACTCCGGAACCAACCGGCTCATCACCGAGGCGCGCACCTACTACGACAACGATCTCCTTGCCGGAGTCGTCAACGCAAACGGCGAAGAGATCACCTACGACTACTACTCCGACGGGCTGACCAAGGCGACCTACCTCGAGTTGCGCGACAGCGATCACGAGATGATCCAGCGCATCCAGCTGTCGGCCTTCACCTACGACGCCGCAGGCAAGGCCACCAAGGCCGCCACCACCACTGGTACAGGCGTCCACAGCTACACCTACAACGCGCGCGGGTTCGTCACCACCGACAGGTTCTACGACGACCCCAGCGACGACCCGGCCAGCTGCACCGAAGGCTGGTGTCCACCGGCAACGACCACCGGCGTCGGCGAGGAGATCGACTTCAGCTACGACGCGGCAGGCAACAGCCTGTTGGAAGAACACTACGAAATCCGAGCCGAGCGACTCATCGGCTACTGGAGCTACGACGTCGAACGCGCCTTCGACCCGGCCGGCCGCATGACCTCTGAAACCAAAGTCCGCGAATCCAGCGCCCCCGAGTGGCTGGGCGTCGCAACCGCTCGATCCGTGATCACCACGGCCGAAGAAACCACGACCTACACCCACACGGCCCGCGGCGAGGTCGCCACCGCCACCAACCCAGCCGGTGTCACCGAGCGGTACACCTACGATGCTTTCGGCCGCCTCACCGCCAGCACCGCCGGAGCCCGCACGGTTTGGGAGAACGGGACCGAACACACCGGAGTCGAACCCACGACCATCCGTGGATACAACACCTTCGGCGAACCGACCCACGAACGCAACGTCGACGGTGGCCTCACCACGACCGCATATGACGCGATGGGACGGCCACTCACCACCTCACTACCGACCTACACCACTCCCGGCCCATCGAACAGCATCACGCCCGTTGTCAGCACCGAGTACGGGCCGCACGGTCAGCCGGTCACAGAGACCGACCCCCGCGGCAACGTCACCGCCTACACCTATGACCTCTATGGACGAGTCACCACGCAGACCGACCCCGACCCGGACGGCAACGGCCCGAAACTCGCCGGGCTTTGGACCTCGACCTACGACCGCCTCGGACGAGTGCTCAGCAGGACCGACCCAAGCGGTGCAGTCACCCAAGCCACTTGGGACGCCCTGGGCAACCAGCTCACCAACACCACCACTGAACGCGTTGATGGACAGCTGGCGTACTTCACCACGCACATGACCTACGACCACGCTGGGAACCTCACCAGCACCAAGACTCCGAGCGGCCAAACGACCAATTACACCTACTACGCCAACGGCCTACCCGACCGGATCATCGAGGCCAACGGTGACTACACCCGACACGAGTACCCCGCGGATCTCGCCTCCAAGGTCACGAAGACCACTGTCGTCCGAGGGGATTCCACCTACCGAAGCGACTACCAACGCCTCGATGGGCTCGGGAACGCCATCGTCGTCAACGAGGGCGGCAACAGCTATGGACAGCGCTTCGATGACGACGGGCGCCTCATTGAGGTCGAGGGTTTCTATACCTCCCACGGCACCGCGAATTCGCCAACGCGCTACACGTACAACAACGTTGGCCAAGTTGCGACGATCACCACCTTCCAGACCCTCGACAGCGACCCTGTGGCATCTGACAACCAATACGCCGACCCGGTCACCGTCCAATTGGGCTACGACAGAGCCGGCCGCCTGACGCACATGGTCGACGGCAACGGCAACAGCACCGACTACACGTTCAACGCGATGGGCCTGCAGGAATCCACCATCGAACCGGCCACCGCAGCACACCCGAATCCCGCCGACCGAACCTGGACCACCGTCTACGACGCGGCCGGGAACGCCACTGTCCAGCTCATGCCGGCCGGAGTCAAACGCGACATCACCTACGACGCCCTCAACCGCATCACCAACGAAACCGGCACAGGAGCAGAATCCGCAACTGCGGCCAAGACCTTCGACTACGACGCCCTCAACCGCACAACCTCGGTCAGCGGTCCTAACGGCGCGACAAGCCTCTCCTACAACGACCGCGGCCTGCTCACCACCGTCGCCGGCGCCAACACCGCGACCTACAACCACGACGGCGACGGCCGCATCGCATCGCGCACCGACGCCGCCGGCACCAGCACCTTCACGTACGACAACGTCGGGAACCTCAAAACACTGACAGACCCGATCACCAGCACCACCCACACCTACACGTGGCGCCCCGACCACCAAATCGCGGCCATCGACTACGGCGGACCCGAGCGCACCTTCACCTACGAACCCCTCAACGGGCGCCTCGCGAGCGACACGTTCACCAACCCTGCCGGGGAAGTCACCGCCTCGACTACCTACGGCTACGACGTCGCCAGTCGCCTCACCTCAAAGACGACCACCGGCCTGACCGGCGCAGGCACCAACACCTACGGCTACGACGGCCTCGGACGTCTCACCAGGTGGACAGCCCCCGATCAGACCACAACAACCTACGGGTGGGACAACGCCAGCAACCGCACCACCGTCACCACGCCGGACGGAACCCGAACCAGCACCTACAACGAACGCAACCAGCTCATCAATGCCAGCGGTGGCAGCCAACCCGACGAGACCTGGACCTACACGCCCAGAGGCACCCTCCGTGACCACACCCTCGGAACCGACACCACGACGAACAACTACGACGCCTATGAGCGCCTGACCTCCGTCACCACCACCGCTGAGACGGTCAGCTACGGATACGACGCTCTGGACCGACTGACGACTCGAAACGGCGCCACCGGCTTCACCTACAACGACCTCACCAACAACCCGGTCATCACCCCCGACTCAATCGTTCTGCGCGATCCCACGGGTGACATCGTCTCCAGGAACCGCACCGCAGGCGCTGCATTGACGTGGACAGACCAGCACGACGATGTCATCGCCGACATCAACGCAGCCAACGGTGCTATTACGGCCAGCAACGCCTACAGCCCCTTCGGGGAAACCGCAGCAGACAGACCCATCAACGGTCTGGGCTACCAAGGCGGTTACACCGATCCCGCCACCAAACAGGTCAACGCCCATGCCCGCTGGTATGACCCGACAACTGGCGCCTTCAAGGGAAGGGATACCTGGCAACTCACGCCCTCACCGACGGCGACCAACCGATACGGCTACGCAGCCGGCTCGCCGCTCAACTACACAGACCCCAACGGCCACGACATCTTCGGCGGGCGCTTCAATACATATGGTCGAGCTACCTCCGGTGGAGGTACACGGGCAAGCGCCGGACCGAGCCCGATACCCAGGCCGACCGAGGTCGTCGGCTGGACAGCGGTCGGAGCGGCGCTCATCGCAGCGATGATCCTCCTCATCCAATTGATCGAAAAGCTAACAGCAACCACGGCGGGATCCAGCACGACAACGAGCACCGGCACCGGCATATCCAACTATCCAGCCGGGCACATATGCGTCCACAACCCACGCGCGTGCGATAGACCGGACAAGCCGCCTACAGATGATCCACGCATTCCGCGCCCCCCGAATGACGACGGATGGGAAGACCTCCTTGACTTCCTTGGGTCTCTTGCCGATCGACCTGATGACGCCAGCAAAGACGCCGTCACCGGGGACGACCAAATCGATCTCCTCAACGGCCTGCTTCTAGACAATGATCAGCTCCGCGACAAACTGATCGAACAGGGGATTATTACTGTCGATGATTCCGGGAATGTAACTAGCATCAACTGGGATACGGACGGAGACTGCTCCTCCATGCCCTGGCAAGGTGAAATGGAAAAAGCGCGGCCAGATGCGTATAACCGAACGGAACGCGCCACATGGTCTGCGGCATATCTCTGTGGTGACCCGAATCCGCACACGAAGCGATCAAAACTCCCGAATCCTTGGGACTGGCCGAAGCCGAACGGGCTTGCAGATGACGGAACGTGGGCCTATGACCGCTGTCACCTGCTTGGCAGGCAATTGTCTGGACCCGATACGCGTTCAAATCTAGTCACCTGTTTTGGGTCGACCACCAATCGCGGAGATATGCTTACCTTTGAGAACGAGACATATCAACGAGTAAATCCTAGGGTTGGTTCGGGTGAGCATATTATCTATATTGCGGTACCCTTGTATGGTGGAACCGAAATTCGAATTCAAAACGGAAACTCGGTTACGTACGATGACACCCTGTCGATGATAGCCATTTATACCATTGGCAGCAGTGGGCGCATTGACAAGAATATCTTCGCTAACAGATAGAGAGCGTCAATGAACATGCGATTCGAGGAGTTCCTGGGTGTCCCTATGTTGCCAGTGCCGAACATTGGCTGGGACGAAATCGAGGCCGAGCTAGGATTGGTGCTCCCTGCGGATTATAAGGCTTGGGGGGACAGGTATCGGACGATCAGAATTGCAGAGTATCTAATCATCGAAAACCTTCGCTCTCTTTTCGGTCAGGGGACAGCCGGGAATTTGCGGGACAGAGTCGCGAGTCCATTTGGCTACATCCGAGACGCAGTGCGTCGAGATGCTTCAGCGCCGCTGCGTACCACAACCGGATTGTTTCCCTATCAGGCCCAGGTGCTGAATTTTTACCCGGAGAGTTCGGGTCTGCTTTACGTCGGCCTTGGGGACAATAATGAAGTTGTTGGTCTGCTTCCTCCAGGTGGCGATCGCAACGATTGGAAAATTGTCGTCACGGATGCCCGTGAATGGTGGATCTACGATGGAAAGTTTGAAGACTTTCTTAAGGCCATTGTTACTGGTGGGATTGAGTGTGATCTGTTTCCTTGGTTGTCCGAGCAGCCAGTTGTATTGGAAGAGCTAGTCTCGTACGAGTCGACAGAGGGAGGAGTCATCCCTAGATGGCGACGCATGTCTTAGCTGGGAATCGAACAGCTCCGACTGGGGCATCGGACTGAACTCCACGCTCAGGGCACCGCTAGACGCTGCAAAATCCAGCCAGGCGATGGATCTTCAAAGCCTGCTCCCCCAGCTTTTGGGAGCAGACGCGGGAGCTGAACAGCGTTGAACCGCGCCCAACCTTCCACAGCTGCCGCGCCTGACCTGCCGTCGACTCTTTCCGCAGGTCAGGGGCATGATCGGACGACCCTGACACAGAAGCGCTCCAGTTCAGCGCGGTTCGAGTCGGTTGGGTGTTTGTCCAGGTCAGGCGGGGTAGGTTGTCGATCTGGCTTTCCGCTTTGGGTCGACTCCGGTGACCACTTCCTGCCTGGCGGAGGTGATTGCTGAAGCAGGGTGGTCACTTGCGCGCTCGGCGCTTTGCGCTCGCATCGCAGTCTCGACGATCGTCCACAATGGAGTGATGGGAACGGAGATGTACGGCAAGACCGCGGAACTGTGGGACGACCTGACCGATGTTGCCTGCGACTTCTTGGCCGAGCGTGCGCGGCTGGAGCGGCCGACCTCGTACACCGAGTTGAACACCGTCCTGCACAACCGGGTTGGGGTGAAGTTCGACTTCGAGCAGGCAAGTGATCGAGCCGCGATGGGGCACCTGCTCGGCCTGGTGGTTGAACGCACAGTCGGCACGGGCCTCATGCTGTCGGCCCTTGTCCACTACCTGAATGCCAACGACGCTGGTCCAGGCTTCTACAGTCTCGCCCAGACTATGGGGCTGTTGCGCCGCGGGGCGACGGCGGACGAACGAACGGTGTTCTGGATTGGGCAGCTCAAGGGACTGTATGCCTTCTACCGACGGCGGTGAGGGGTCCACGTCATCTAGCGGGTGCGGCGCCGACGCTGCGCATCGGACAGAGGCGTTCGAGGGATGTTCTCGCCAGCGACCTCGACTCGGTGGGGTACGTCAGCGAGACTCCGATCAATGATCGGAACGGGATAGGCCAGTGTCGACTGTTTCGACCTCTCTCGTGCGCCATCACACTCGGGCTCGCTGGCCGCGTCGGCGGACCACGCGCGATGGTCAGGGTGCGCTGTTATTGGTAGGTGGCGAGGTGTTGGGGGCAGAGGTAGAGGTGGAGTCCTTCTGGGGTGATGTGGTGGGACAGTCCGCCCCAGGCGGTGGCTGGGTCGTAGAAAGGGGCGAGATGAGGCTTCAGCGAGGGCAAGTTGTCAAGTGTCAAGTTACGGGGCATCGCGGGCATTTTGGGGTCGAAGTTAAGGTAATAGATCCACCGATCGACGTAGAGGCATTTATTGACTTCATTCTGCTAGTCGAAGTAGGGGTTCAAGTCAGTCCGCAAGATTTCCCGCCTGTTGGCACAGTTCTCACCGCTGTGTTTGTTGCGACGATGCCATGGGGCGAGCACAGATTGTCTGCACGAGCGTCCTCGATCGCGCAGTCTGACGTTGAAGGAGACGCTGCAGTGTGAACCAGCTCCCTCCTTGCGACTAATTCTGGCTATGTCGTCGGGGTGGGTTCCGAAGGGCACTCGAGCCGTTCGAAGTCAGAGGGCTACGGTGCCCTGGAG
Source organism: Phytomonospora endophytica (assembly GCF_014202425.1). Lineage (GTDB taxonomy): Bacteria > Actinomycetota > Actinomycetes > Mycobacteriales > Micromonosporaceae > Phytomonospora > Phytomonospora endophytica. The sequence continues at coordinate 244,506 of NZ_JACHGT010000014.1, forward strand.
TCCCTGAGGCGCCAGCGGTCATGGCCAGCTCGCGCCAACGTGATGGCCCTTGCTGACGACCCCAATCGCGACCTCGACAGGTCAGAAAAGGGCGTCAAGTACTTCATCGTATGCCGTGAGGGCTGGAATATGCTTCCTTGCTGCCGCCTCAGGGCCATGCTTTCCCACGTGCGGCACGTGCCGCCGTATACAGGCGCCACCTTGCCCTCAGCTCATGCCCAACACTCGTATACCGTTGCGCGGGCCGCAACTCCAAAACCAGTGACGCATATTTAAGTCCAAGCCTTGTCTGCCCGATGTCGGGCGTCAGGGCATTAATATTGAGCCCGACCACGTTTGCAATCCTGTTCCCGCCAAAAGGCAGATTCTTTGAGACGTTGAAGAGCCCGACTTCCATCCATAGTGGAGCTGAGAGAGTTCGGAAAGTGCTCGACGCCGTCGGAGGGCGTGCCACAGGTTGGCATTCTGTGGCCCGGGACGGTCGAAAGTGGAGGTAGTTCCCGCGCTGGTGGCTTTAACATACTCTCGCACGTCAGATGTGTCGACGTCGTCAGGCAAAGCCCTAATCTTCCTGCTCCCACCGCCTTTGGGAGCCGGCGCAGGAGCTGAACAGCGTTGAACCGCACCCAACCTTCCACAGCTGCCGCGCCTCACCTGCTGATCGACTCTTTCCACTGGTCAGAGGCATGATCGGACGACCCTGACACAGAAGCGCTCCAGTTGAGCGCAGTTCGGGTCGGTTGGGGGTCTTTGCAGGTCAGGTGGGGTCGGCTGGAGTTCGCTATGTCCATTGTGGATCGACCTGGCCGAGCTCTTCCGGGATGACGGAGGCGCTTGCTGGAACGGAAGTGGTCAGGGTGGTGGGTGCGACATCATGCTTCGGGGCGGCAGTGGGTGGGGTCAGCGAGAGTGGCTACTGCATGTCGAAGAAGGACGTGGCTTAGAGCTTCTAACGGGATCTTCAGTGTTTGTGCTGGTGGTGGGTGACGGTCGTGGGGTTTGGTTGTTGGATCGTGTATGGGACGACCGTGGGTTGTGGACGATGAGTTGTGGGCGCGGGTGGCGCCGTTGCTTCCGGCGTGGCCGAAGCGGTCGCCGGGGCCGAGGCTGCTGGACGACCGGTTGTGTCTACAGGGGATCTTGTTCGTGCTGCATACCGGGATCGGGTGGGAAGACCTTCCCCAGGAGCTTGGGTACGGGTCGG
>NZ_JACHGT010000015.1 GCF_014202425.1 Phytomonospora endophytica
CGAAGAACCTGGGGCAGTCAAGGGAAAGAGCGCCCTTGACAGCCCCAGAACCTTCGTGTTGCACCAATCCCTGGCCGAAGCGACGGAGACACACGTAAGTGGTTCGAGGGGTCCGGTCGCGCTACGCGCGACAAGACCCACCCGATCGCGCTACGCGCGACAAGACCCACCCCTCCCGATCACCCACGCTCCCATCCCTACCCCCGCTCCTACTCCCGCCACGCATATCCCCGCCAAGCCGGTCGCGCCTGCGTACCCCGCAGGCCATCCCGCGCTCCATCCCAGGTACGGCCCGGCGAACGCCACCCACACCAGCGCCCCTGCCGCCACGACCAGCGCCTTGCCCTTTCGCGGCATCCCCGCTCCCCGCAGCGCCAACCCCGCGAACCCGCCGTGCACCACCAGCATCGTCAGCGTGAGCCCCACCGCCCACGCCGCGCTTTCCGTGAAGGCGCCCACGCCGAGCACCGGCACCCCCAGTACGAGCAGCCCGCACGAAACCGCCCACCACCCGCGCAGTCCCGCATGCGTTCCCACTCCCGCATCCACACCTGTCCGACCGGGCGGCCAACCCCGCTCTCGCTCCCACTCCCGCTCCCGCGCCCCTCTCCGCTCCCGCATCGCCAGCGCCCCCGTTCCCACGGCCATCGCGAGCGCCGTGAGGAGCGCGGCGATCCCCAGCTCCGTCGTGACCCCGTACCCGAACCGGGCGAGCGCGAGCGGTCCCGCATGGAACCGCGACGGCCCGTATTCGCCACCCATCGTGTCCACGGGCACGCGGGTCCAGGTGCCGTCGGTGCTTCTGACGACTAGGCCTTCGATGCCCGCGGCGACGATGACTTCGTGCCCTTGCGGGGTGGTGCGGACGAGGATGTCTCGTGCGGTGAGCAGTTCCGTGCTGTAGTCGCCGCCGAGGCCGTGGCGTTCGGCGAGCCACGGCCAGCGCTCGGGTGGGATCTCCCACGTCGTGTGCCAGGTGGCGCCGTCGTCGAGGGTCTCGTCGATGCCGAGGGCTTCGCCTTCGTGGAGGCGGTAGCAGTGCCCCGGCTCCTCGGGTACGCAGTCCGTGCGGTTCATGCGGGCTTCGGCGGCGTCGATGGGGTCGGTGTCGCCGGTGCTTGGTGTTTCGATGCGCGACCAGGTTCCCGGTTGTCCGCGTGTGACGCCATAGGTGGTGTAGACGGCGACTCTTCCGTCCTCTTCTTCGACGGCGTAGACGGCGTCCATCGGCACGAGTGAGGTCGCGGTGGTGGCCAGGAGCAGGAGGGGCAGTCCCAGGAGCAGGCGCGCTCGTCCCACCGTGGTGGCGGCGACGGGGATCTGCGTCGCCGGCCGGCTTCGCCGCCAGGCGAGCCAGGCGAGGGCGAGCGCGGGGAGGGCGACCAGGTCGGTGGCGTCGGCTCGGACCAGGGAGGGGCCGGCGAGGGCGCTCCACAGCGCGGACGCGATGTCGGCGCCGGTCTGGGTGGTCTTCACCAGCGTGAAGGCGAGGCCGCTCGTGATGAGGGCGGCGACCGCCGGGGCGTGTGCGTCGAGTCGTCGTGGCGCGATCAGGCTCATGGCCAGGGCGAGGAGTGCGGGTGCCGCGGCGAGACCGGTGACGTCGCTGAGCTTTCCGGTGATCGGTCCGGGAAAGGCCGCTTTCAGGACGTGGTCGTTGAGGAGCAGGACCAGGGCGGCGGCGATCGTCAGGGGGTGGGCGACCCAGCGGATCGAGGGGTGCGCGGCGGGCATGGGTTCGAGGATCGGGGGGTGACGTCATCGGGGGGTCACGGGCTTGTTGCGAACCGGCACGGATCGGGGGGTCCGTGCCGGTTCGCCGGGATCACCGCACGGTGAACCGTTCGAGGTGGTCGATCTTGACCCATTCGCTGCGAGGGGAGGCCTGCGCGACGGCTTCCTGCAGTGCGGCCAGTCCGCCCCAGTCGACGGCCTCCTCGGTCAGCGGCTCGTCGAAGTCGTCCCAGTGCGTGGGGATCACGTAGCGGGGTTCGCCGAGGGCCTTGAAGAGGCGCGGCACGTAGGACGGGGTGCTCGTGCCGCCCGGCTGGATGAGGATGACGTCGGGCCGCAGTCCTTCGATCTCGCGGGCGATGTAGTTGGAGGACCCGAAGTTCATGATCCGCACGCCGCCGATGGTGATGAGGTAGGCGAGGCTGTCGCCTTCGACGAGGTCGGCGATCGTCTTCGGGCGCTTCGGCGGCTTGCCCGGTCGCGTCCCCGGGAACGGCAGTTTCCCGCCGCCGGCCGAGTGCGAGGAGCGGAACACCTCGATGGTGTAACCCTCGTGCTGGAAGGCCTCGCCGCCGCGGACGAGCGACAGCTTGTCCGTGCGGGCGCCGAGGGCCTTGATCATGTTGAGGTGGCTCTCGCTGCCGATGACCATCGCGCCGGTCTTGTCGGCGATGTAGGGCACGTCGGTGAGATGGTCGTAGTGCCCGTGCGTGACCAGGATGTGGTCGGCGGTGCCGATGTAGGGGTCGATGAGCCGCGGGTCGCTCTCGATCTCGATGTCCGGCGAGGCGCCCTCGGGCGTGTAGGTGCCGGTCCAGAAACGCGTGAGCCACGGGTCGATCAGGATCGTCTTCCCGGCCCCGGTGATCTCCCAGGAGTTGTTGCCCAGCCAGCGCAGGGTCACGTCGGTCTCCGGCGACAGGGAGGGTTCGGCGTGCACGGCGGCGCTCGCGACGGCCGGCACCCCGGTGGCGGCGACGGCTCCGGCGGCCGAGGCGGCCAGCATGCGTCGGCGGGTGAGGAAAGCGGAATCGGACATGCCGCAGACCAAAGCACGGGTTCGGGGGCCGCGTCCAAGATCGGCTCTGTGCAGGCCCGATATCCGGATTGATATCGTCGCCGGGTGGACCTGGTGCGGCACCTGCGGTACTTCGTCGTGGTGAGCGAGGAACGTCACTTCGGCCGCGCCGCCGAACGCCTCGGCATGGCGCAGCCGCCGCTGAGTCAGCGGATCCGGCGACTGGAGACCGAACTCGGCGTCCGGCTCTTCGACCGGCACGCGCGCGGCGCCGACCTCACCGACGCCGGCCGGGTCCTCCTCGGCGAGACCGTCGAGCTCCTCGCCCGCCTCGACCGGGCCGTCGACCTGACCCGCCGCGCCCACCGCGGCGAGGTCGGCACGCTGCGCGCCGGCGTCCCCGCCGACATCTCCGGCCGCGCCCTCGCCGCGATCGCCGGTGCCTTCGCCGACCGGCGGCCGGAACTCGACCTCGACCTGCAGGAACTCACCACCGCCGAACAGCTCCGCCAGCTCGCCGACCGGGCCCTCGACGCCGCGCTCGTCCGGCGGCCCGTCGAGGCCGAGGGCTTCGCGGTGGCCGCGGAGACGTCCGTCCCGCTCGGGGTCGTCCTGCCACGCGACTCGCCGCTGGCCGCCCGCACCGAACTGCGGCTCGCCGACCTCGCGGAGCAGGGGCTGGTGAGCCGCCCGCGCGCGGCCGCGCCCGGTTTCTACGACGAGGTCCTCGACGTGTGCCGTGCCGAGGGCTTCGACCCGGTGCGCGTCCATCACGCCCAGAACCCCGAGTTCGTGCTCGGCCTGGTCCTCGCCGGGAAAGGTGTCGCCTTCGACACCGGCGAGGTCGCGCGCAAGGAGGCCCGCGTGGTGTGGCGCCCGCTGGAGGGGGACGCGCTGGTCGCGCGGTCGACGGTGCTGGTCCCGCGCGAGCACGCCCACCCGGCGGCGGAGGACTTCGCCGCGGTGGTCGTGGAGGTGCTCGACGGGGGAGCCGAACCCGCGGATCGCGAAAGGGAGACGGTGGCGCGGCCGTGGACGGCGGTGTTCGGCGAGGTCTAGGCGCCGCGCAACTCGTCCACCGCGATCCTCGCCGCCCGCCCGATCGCCAGGTCCACGTCCGGCCGCCGCCGGTGCGGCGTCGCGATCCGCGTGAACACGGCGATCGCGTAACGCGAGCCGTCCGGGTACTCCGCGACCGCGACCTCGTTGCGCAGCCCCGGCAGCGTCCCCGACTTCGCCGCGACGCGCACGTCGTCGTCGAACCCGGCGGCGATCCGGTGCCAGTCGGCCTGCCGCGACATCAGCGTCCGGACGTGCGCGCACGCCGCCGGCGTCCCGGCCGTGTCGCCCCAGATCGCCGCGAGCATCCGGGTCATGTCGCGAGGCGTTGACGTGTTCGTGCCGCCCGGCCGGTACGCGCGCGTCCCCGCGAGCTCCTCGTCGCTCGCGGCGGCGAGCGCCGCCAGGTCGCCGAGGTCTTCGGCCATCGCGGTCACGACCGTGCGCGGGGGGCCGGTCACGACGGTCGCGTCCATGCCGAGTTCGGTGACGAGCGAGCGCAGGTTCGGCACGCCGACGCGGTCGCAGAGCAGGTCGGCGGCGGTGTTGTCGGAGACCGACATCATGAACGCGGCCAGGTCGCGCAGGCTCAGTTCGACGTCGTCGAGGCACCCGGCGGTGCCCGTCCCGCCGAGCCGGTCGTCTTCCCGGACGCGCACGCGGTCGGCGGGGTCGAGCTGCCCGGCGTCGGCCTGCCGCGCGAACTCCAGCGCGATCAGCACCTTCAGGACCGACGCGATCACGACCGGCCGGTCGGGCGTCAGGCCCGTCCCGGCGCCGGTGGCGAGGTCGACGGCGTGCAGTGCGGCGTCGGCGCCGACCTCGGCGAACACGTCCTGGAGCGGCATCCGGCGAGCCTAACCGCGCGTGTCCTCGGCCAGCCGCTCGACCGCCCGGCGCAGCAGCGTCTCCCGTCGTTGCGGGCTGCGCGCCTTCGCCAGCTCCAGGATCACCGCGTACCGGCCGGTCTTGCCGAGGGCCTCGAAACCCGCCGCGGCCCGCGCGTCGGCCGACAGGGCGGCCTGGAGGTCGGGCGGGACGGTCGCCTTCGCCTGTGACTCGTAGGCGCCGTCCCAGCGCCCGTCGGCCTTCGCCCGTGCGACCTCGGCGAGCCCTTCGGGCCGCATCCGCCCGGCGGCGTCCAGCGTGAGGACCCGGTCGACGTTGATCCGCGACCACGAGCTCCGCGTCCGCCTCGGGGAGTACTTCTGCAGGTAGTACCGCTCGTCGCAGCTCTTGCGGATGCTGTCGATCCACCCGAAGGCCAGGGCGCCGTCGAGCGCGTCGGACAGCGTCACCGAGGTCGCGCCCTTCCCCTTCTTGGCGATCTTGAGCCACACGCCTTCCCGCTCGCCGGGATGCGCGGCCAGCCAGGCCTCCCATTCGCCGAGGTCGCGGGCCAGGACGATCGGGGCGCTCATCCGAGCATCTCCAGGTAGTGCGCGTTGCTCATCAGGCCGAGGATGTTGCCGAACGGATCGGCGACCGAGGCCGTGCGGAAACCGGTCCCGCGCTCGGTGATCGGCTGGAAGGTCTCGGCCCCCATGGCGATCGCGCGCTCCACGGCCGCCTCCAGGTCGTCGACGGCCCAGTACGTGACCACGCCCCCGGGCGTTCCGGTCGTGCCGGGCGGGGCGTAGCGGCTGTCGCAGATCCCGAGCTCGGCCTGGTGGTCGCCGATGCGGAACTCGACGTAGGCGGGCTTGCCGTCGGGACCGTCGTTGCGGAAGTAGGGGTCGGCGCCGATGTACTCGCGGTACCAGTCGACGGCCGCCGCGACGTCTTCGGCCCAGTAGGTGATGGTGCACATTCCGCGCAGGACGCTCATGACTTCTCCTTCGTTCGGGCTGGTGAAGACCACACTAGAAGCCATTGTGGAAGCTCCGGTTCCGCAATCTCTGGCAAACTGCGAGGAATGCTGGACACCTCCGTTCGCCTCCTCCGCCTGCTGTCGTTGCTGCAGGTCAGACGGGACTGGCCGGGCGCCGAACTCGCCGGCCGGCTCGACGTCACCACCCGGACCGTCCGTAACGACATCGAGCGCCTGCGGATCCTGGGCTACCAGGTCGACTCGACCACGGGCCCGCACGGCGGCTACCGCCTCGGCGCGGGCACCGCCCTCCCGCCCCTCCTGCTTGACGACGACGAGGCCGTCGCCGTCGCCGTCGGCCTCCGGGTCGCCGCCGCGAGCACCGTCACCGGCATCGAGGAGACCTCGCTGCGGGCGCTGGCCAAGCTGGAACAGACCCTGCCCCCGCGCCTGCGGCAGCGCACCGACGCGCTTCGCACCGCCACGGTCTCGGCGGCCGGAGGCGGCCCGACCGTCGACGCCGAGATCCTCACGACCCTCGCCGCCGCCGTGCACCGCTGCGAACGCGTCCGCTTCGACTACCTCGACCGCTCCGGCGACACGACCCTCCGCGACGTCGAACCCCACCGGCTCGTCTACACCGGCCACCGCTGGTACCTGCTCGCCTGGGACACCGCCCGCGCCGACTGGCGCACCTTCCGTGCCGACCGCGTGCGCCCGCGCGTCCCCACCGGCCCGCGCTTCACCCCGCGCGAACTCCCCGAAGGCGACGCCGCCTCGCACGTCGTGCGCGGTGTCGGCACGCGCGCGTGGCGGCACCAGGCCCGCGTCCGGCTCGACGCGCCCGCCGCCGTCGTCGCCGACCGCGTCATCCCCGCCGCCGGGACGCTGACCCCGGTCGACGAACGGACCTGCGAACTGGAGACCGGCTCCGACTCGCTGATCGACCTGGCCTGGTACCTCAGCCGCATCGACGTCCCCTTCACCGTGCTGGAGCCGCCCGAGCTGCGGGAAACCCTGCGTTCACTGGCATCGCGGTACCTGGCTGCGTCCGAAGTGGACGGACCCCCGGACGAGACCCCGGCCCGGTAGCGTGCCGCCATGGACCTCCAACGCGCGTGGGCCGACGACTGGGAGACACGGCTGTCGGCATGGGCGCGCGCCGTCGCCGTCCTCCTCACCGGCCTCGCCCTCGGCGCGGCCGCCGGCTCCGCGCTCGTCTGGTCGGCACCGGCCACGCTCCCCGGCGAGCAGGGAACCCGGGAACTCGCCGCGCAGATCACGTCCGCACCGCCCACCACCGTCGACCAGGCGGGCGCCCCGGCGCGCCTGCCCCACGAGGACTGGCCCGTCGACGGCTTCTGGAACCACCTCCTCCTCGGCCACAACAGCGAACCCAACGTCCTCACCGCGGACTGGCTCAGCCCTCCCGGCCACACGAACCCCGACCTGCCCTCCCTCGCCGAGATCGAGGCCTCCCTGCGTGCCGGCGGCTGGATCATCGACGGCACGACACCCCTGACCGCCCACGACTCCTCGCTCGCCATCGCGATCCGCGGCGACCCCGGGCGACTGGAACTGGCCGTGCGCGTACGGCCCTACCCGACCCCCGCCGCGCCGCTGATCGCCGCCGCGCTCGCCGGTGCCGGGATCGCGCTGCTGTGGCTGCTCTGGCGCCGCCATCTGCTGGCGTGCAAGGGAAGGCCCGGTGCCAAGGTCGGCGTCGTCGGCATGGTCCTGCTCGTCCCCAGCACCCTCGCGGTCTACGCGGCGGGTGGTGAGTCCGGCTGGTGGGGCGAGGACGCGGCGAACCTGTGGGAGTCGGCGCGCTTCTACGTCGACATCACACCGTTCGGCCTGTTCATGAACGCGGGCGTGATCCTGCTCGTCACCGACGCGATCCTGCTGCTGGTGCGCCCCAGGGGATGGCGGCCCGACGAGATCGTGCTCGCCGCCTGATTCGTCCGATGTGGATGGTCCGTGGTCCGGTAGCGTGCGGTGATGGACCTGCCCGAGGACGCCCACCGGATCTACGGCTGGGTGAGAGTCGCCGTCGTCGGAGTGGTCGGCCTCGCGCTGGGCGCGGCGCTCGCTTCGGGTCTCGTGTGGAGCCGGCCGGAGAAGCTGCCCGACCGTGAGCGGATCGCCGAGATCGCCGCGCTGGTCTACCCGGTGGCGCCGGAGTGGATCGGGGGCGAGGACAGTCCCGGAACCGTCCCGCACGAGGACTGGCCGATGGAGGCCTGGTGGCAGAAGCTCTTCTTCGGACACAGCGACCAGGGAGGGGTGGCCGGTGCCAGCTGGTCGGACGCGGAGATCGCGGCGACCGACGCGATCGCCTACCAGCGCCTCGTCGACGCCGAGGCCGCGCTGCGGACCGCCGGGTGGACCATCGACGGGTACGGCGACGCCCTCCGGCGCGTCGACGGCACCCCGACGCCCGATGACATCCTTACCGCGCACCAGGGCCAGGTCGAGGTCGTGCTGGACAGCTACGGCGGGGAGACCCCGAGCCTCTCGATCTACCCGCTCCCGTACCCCACCCCCGCCGCGCCCGTGCTGGCCTGCGCCGCCGCCGGGCTCGTCGTCGCGTCGGCCTGGCTGTTCCTGCGCCGCCGTCACCGGCGGCGGCACCGCATCGACGCCGGTCTGACCGGGCCGGTAGGTGTCGCGTTCCTGGTGCCCAGTGCGTTGGCGGTCACGGTCAGCTTCATCGGCGGCGGCTGGGGCGTGGGCGCCGCCGACCTGTGGCAGGCCGCGCGCTTCCCCCTGCCCGTGCTGCCGCTCGGTGCGCTGATGAACATCGGGCTCCTACTGCTGCTCGTCGACGCCTACCTTCAGTTCCGGAGGGCCAGACGCGGCGCCGACGTCCCCGTCCCCGCCTGAGTCCGCCGAAACCCCCGACCGCGGCTCCATCGCGCCCGTAGCGTCGGGTGCGAGGAGGCGCCATGCAGATCGGGTACAAGCTCATCGCCGAGGCCTTCGGCCCGGCCGAGCTCATCGCGCAGGCCGTCCGCGCCGAACAGGCCGGGTTCGACTTCGCCGAGATGAGCGACCACTTCCACCCCTGGCTCGACGCGCAGGGCCACTCGCCGTTCGTGTGGACGGTCCTCGGCGCGATCGCCGCCCGGACCGAGCGCCTCGGCCTCGCCACCGGCGTGACCTGCCCGACCGTCCGGTACCACCCGGCGATCATCGCGCAGGCCGCCGCCACGCTCGCCCTGGTCGCCGACGGGCGTTTCACGCTGGGCGTCGGGTCCGGCGAGCGCCTCAACGAGCACGTCGTCGGGCGGGGCTTCCCCGACGCCGACGGGCGCCAGGAGCTCCTCGTGGAGGCCCTGGAGATCATCCGGCTGCTCTGGAAGGGCGGTTATCGCTCCTACGAGGGCCGCCACCTGAGCCTGTCGGACGCCCGTGTCTTCGACCTGCCCGACCCGCTTCCGCCGATCGTCGTCGCGGCGGGCGGCCCGCGCGCGGCCAGGCTGGCCGCGGAATACGGCGACGGGCTGTTCACCACCGAACCGAAGACCGAACTCGTCGAGGCCTACCGCAAGGCGGGCGGGAGCGGCCCGATGTACGCCGAGATGGCGGTGTCGTGGGCGCCCGACGAGAAGACCGCCGTCCATGCGGCCTGGGAGACCACGCGCTGGGCCGTCACGGGCTGGAAGGTCATGTCCGAGCTGCCCAACCCGGTCAACTTCGAGGCCGCGAGCGCCACGGTCCGCGAGGAGGACGTGGCGAAGCAGTTCGCGTGCGGGCCGAACGTCGAGCGCTACCTGGAGGTCGCCCGACCCTACGTCGAGGCGGGCTTCGACCACCTCGTCCTCATGAACGCCGGACCCGACCCGGAGGGCTTCCTCGCCTTCTTCGAGCGCGAGCTCGCGCCCGCCCTGCGCGACCTGGGTTAACCCCTGGATCGGGCCTGTGCCGCCCTTGTAGGTTCCCGGGATGAGCGATGAGACGCGGATCCGTTCGGCGGTGGAGGCGGACGCGCCCGTGATCGCCGCAATCCACCTGGCCTCCCGGGCGGCGGCCATGCCCTACCTGCCGCCGCAGAAGCGGAACCACGAGCAGGTGACCCGATGGGTCCTCGACGTCGTGCTCAAGGAATGCCGCGTCTGGGTCGCGGTGACCGGTGCGGAGATCGACGGCTACGCGGCCCTCGACGGTGACCTGCTCGAACACCTCTACCTGCGTCCGGACGCGCGCCGGCGCGGGATCGGCACCCTGCTGCTCGACGAGGTCCGGCGGCACAGTCCCGCGGGCCTGTCGCTGCACGTCTTCCAGCAGAACGCCGAGGCCCGCGCCTTCTACGAGCGCCACGGCTTCACCGTCCTGGAGCTCGGTGACGGGCAGGGCAACATGGAGAAGCTGCCCGACATGACCCTGCGCTGGACCCCGGACGCGCGCTAGCCGAGCGCCTTGGCGATCGCGCCGACGAAGTCGTCGAGGTCGCCGGGATCGCGCGAGGTGATCAGGGTCCAGCCGCCGGTGTCGTCGCTGACGACGGACCGGTCGACCCACTCGCCGCCCGCGTTGCGGATGTCGGTCCGCAGCGAGGCGTAGGACGTGAGCGTCTTGCCGCGTGCCGCGTCGGCCTCGACCAGTACCCACGGCCCGTGGCAGATCGCGGCCACCGCCCGCCCGCCGGTGCGGAACGCCCCGACCAGGCCGACGGCGGCGCCGTCCTGGCGCAGCTTGTCGGCGTTGAGCGTCCCACCGGGGATCAGCAGCAGGTCGTAGGCGGACGCGTCGGCCGCGCTGATCGTCAGCGACGGGTCGACGGTCTCGCCGGGGTCCTTGTCGCCGACGAGCGTCCGGATCGGTTCGTTCTCGGCCGCGGCGACGTCGACCTGGGCCCCGCCTTCGCGGAGACGTGCGACGGGAACGAGCAGTTCGTCCTGTTCGACGCCGTAGTTGGTCACGATGGCCAGAACGCGCCGTCCGCGCAGGCTGGTGGACTCCATGGCTATCCCCTCCCTGTTCGCCTGTCGCCTACCCGTCCGCGCCGGGCGTCAAACCCCCAGGTCGCGGGCTCGTTTCGAAGCGCACCGGCACGCCGAAGGCCGCCCTCCGCGACGCCCGCCGGAGCACGGCGAGCACGGCCGGGCCGGCCAGGATGATCGCGATGAGGTTGGTGACCGCCCGTCCGGTGTCCCAGCCGAAACTCGACGTCGTCACGGTGAACACGAAGAAGGTGTGCAGGTTCTCCCCGGGCGTGGCCGCCGGGTTGAAGCCGAGGCTCGTGCCGATCGCGGTGAACGGCCAGAACCACATGTTCATGATGAAGCCGAAGGCGTAGGCGGCGACGACTCCGTAGGCCGCCAGCATCGCGATCTCGGCCTTGCCCGTGACGCGTTTGGGCAGCAGTCCGGCGCCGAGCCCGATCCAGGCCGAGGACACCATCTGGAAGGGCAGCCACGGCCCGACGCCGGCGGTGAGCAACGCCGAGGCGAACAGCGAGGTCGCGCCCATCGCGAAACCGAATCCGGGCCCGAAGACCCGTCCGGCGAGCACGAGCAGGAAGAACACGGTCTCGATCCCGGCCGTTCCGGCGCCGAGGGGGCGCAGCCCGGCGTTGACGGCCGACAGCACGCCGAGCAGGGCCAGGACCTTCGGGTCGATGCCGCCGGAGGACATCTCGGCGAGGACCACGGCGAGGATGACCGGCATCGCGATGAGGAAGATCAGGGGCGCGTCGGCCGAGTGCGCCATCGCCTCGGGCTCCGGGGGAGCGAACAGGGGCCAGAAGAACATCGACAGCCCGGCGAGGCTGGCGACGGTCAGCACGAAGGCCGTGCGGAGGTTGATCCGGAGGACCGACACGCGGTTCACGACGCCTCCTCGGCGAGTGCCGCCGCGACCTGCTCGACGGTGAGCCAGGGCGCCAGGACCTTGGCGACCTGGGGCGCGAAGGCGGGGGAGGAGACGACGACCTCGGCGGTCGGCCCGTCGGCGACGATCTCGCCTTCGGCCATGACGACGACCCGGTCGGCGGCCCCGGCGACGAACTCCACGTCGTGGGTGGCGACGACGACGGCCCGCCCGGCCGCGGCCTGTGCCCGGACGGTCTCGGTGAAGTGGCGTTTGGCGTGGTAGTCGAGGCCGCGCGTCGGCTCGTCGAGCAGGACCACGCCGGGCGCCGAGGAGAGCTGGACGGCGAGGACGAGCGCGAGTTTCTGGCCTTCCGACAGGTCGCGCGGGTGCCGGTCGCCGGGGATGCCCGGCGCGAGCGCGTCGAGCAGCGTGCGGCAGGTTCCGGGCGGGACTTGCGACTCGGTGTCGCCCTGCTTGCATTCGGCGTCGACGGTGTCGAGGTAGATGAGGTCGCTCGCGGTCTGCGGGACGAGCCCGACGAGCGCGCGGGCGCCTTTCGCCGAGGCCTTGCCGGGGTCGGTGCCGCCGACGTCGACGGTTCCCGACCGGCGGGGACCCGAGCCCTGGAGCGCCCACAGCAGTGAGGACTTCCCGGATCCGTTGCGGCCCATGAGGGCAAGGACCTCCCCGCCGCGCAGGTCGAGGTCCACTCCGCGCACGGCGAGGGTCTGTCCATAAGCGACGGTGACCCGTCGTGCCGTGAGGCGTGCGGCGCCCGGCTCGGCCGTGTTCGTCGCCGGTTCGCGGCCCCGGAGTCGTTCGTGCAGCCCGGCGGCCCGGCGGCGGGCGTCGCGCACCGACAGCGGCGGCGGTTCCCAGCCCGCGAGCCGCGCGAGGCGCACGACCGGCGGCGCGAGGTCGCTGTCGGCGATGAGCGTGGCCGGTTCACCGTCGACGACCCGTCCGTCTCCGTCGAGCCGGACGAGCCGGTCGGCGTACTGGAGGACCCGCTCGACCCGGTGCTCGGCGACCAGCACGGTCGTGCCTAGATCGTGCACGAGGCGGATGATCGCGGCCAGGACGTCCTCGGCGGCGGTCGGGTCGAGCGCGGAGGTCGGTTCGTCGAGGACCAGCACCTTGGGATGGGCGGTCAGGACCGCGCCGATGGCGACCCGCTGCTGCTGCCCGCCGGACAGTGTCCGCAGTGGACGTCGACGGAGTTCGGCGATGCCCAGCAGGTCGAGGGTCTCCTCGACGCGTTTGCGCATCACCTCCGGTGACGTCCCCAGCTGCTCCATGCCGTAGGCGAGTTCGTCTTCGACGGTGTCGGTCACGAAGCCCGCCAGGGGATCCTGGCCGACGACGCCGACCAGTTCGGCGAACTCCTGGGGCGCGCGGTCCTCGGTCGCGTGGCCGTCGACGGTGACCCGCCCGTGCAGTGTTCCGCCGGTGAAGCGAGGGACGAGCCCGTTGACGGCACCGAGCAATGTGGACTTTCCCGCGCCGGTGCGGCCCGTGACCAGGCACAGCTCCCCTTCGGGGATGTGCAGGTTCACACCGGCGAGCACGGGCGTGCTCGCTCCGGCGTGGAAGAAGGTGACGTCGTCGAAGCGGATCATGGTCACTTCCTCGCGGCCCGCGGTGGGCCGCCGACGGGCAGGGCGGCCGGTGCGGTGCCCTGGGCGGGGATCTCGGCGGTCGCCGGTTCCTGTGTCGACTCCGGCGGCGGCGCGAGCCAGGCCGGGAGCACGCCGATGAGGATCGCGACGGCCGGGAGCAGGCCGACTTCGGGCCAGGTCAGTGGATTCAGCGAGGGATAGAGGTTCGCCGGGTCGACGCGGGTCGTGAGGTACATCAGGGTTCCGGTGGCAAGACCCGAGGCGACGACGGCGAACTCGCCCGGCCGCCACCGGTCGGGTCGGTAGCGGCTGCGGCGGACGCGCCTGCCACCGATGACGAAACCGGCGGTCGCCACGGCCAGTCCGGCGGCGAGCATCGGCGCGCCCATGTACCGGGGCGTCGAGGCGTCCATGACGCCGTAGAGCCCGGCGCAGACGCCGAGAAGTCCTGTCACGACGAGGGATCCGGTCAGCAGCCGCGTCCCGCGAGGCACGTGGCCGGTGCGACCGTAACCGCGCGAGGCCATCGCGGCGGCCAGGGCCAGCGAGCGGTTGAGGGCGTCTTCCAGGACGGGTATGAGGATTCCGCGCAGAGCACGCAGGCCCTTCTGCCCGCCGGCGCGCAGGCGGCGCGCCCGTCGCACCCGCAGGACGCTCTCCACGAGCTGCGGTGCGACGGTCAGCGCGACCACCACCGCCGTCCCGATCTCGTACAGGGCACCGGGAAGCGCCTTGAGCATGCGCTTGGGGTTGGCCAGCGCGTTCGCCGCGCCGACGCACACGACCATAGTCGCCAGTCGCAGCCCGTCGTAGAAGCCGCCGAGGATCTGCTCGACCGCCACCGCCCCGAACAACCGGATCCCCGCCGCCCACTCCGGCAGTGGGATCTCGGGCAGTGTGAACAAGACGATGTCGCCCTGCCCGCCACCGAACACGATCCGGAAGACCACCCGCATGGTCACGATGAACGCGCCAAGGAAGAGGTACATCCGGAAGGCCAGCGCCCACGGCGCGTCCCCGCGGCGACGCACGACGACGAAACCGCACACCGCCAGGATCATCACCAGCAGGATCGGGTTCGTCGTGCGACTCGCGGCCGTCGCCAGGCCCAGTGACCACAGCCACCACGCACCGGGGTGAACGGTGCGGGGCAGCGGCGGCCACCGGTCCCGGAGGCTCAACTCGTCTCGCCGCGGCGGGCGAGTCTCCGGCGCCAGGCGATCGCGCCCCCGCCGACCGCGAGCAGGGCCACCACGCCGATCCCGGCGAGCGTGCTGCCGGGAATGCCGCCCTCGGTGGTGTTCGACGCGCTCTTCAGGCCGTCCTCGCCGACGCCGGTCCAATTCGGGGCCTCGGTCGGCAGATCGGCCGGACCGGGACCGGACTCCACAGTGGACGGAGTGGCGCTCGCCGACGGTGCCGCGGACTCGCCCGGTTTCGGTGCGGCCGGGTCGCCGCCGCCGGGTTTCGCGGGTTCACCGCCGGGGCCGGAACCGTTGTCGCCGGGCGGATCGCCGCCGTCGCCGCCGTCATCACCGCCGTTGTCGCCGCCGGTCGGCGGGGGCGCGGGTCGCTGCGGTGCCACGCCGGGCGGGGGATTGGAGGTCGAGGAGTTGTTCTTGGAGAACGACCAGCCCTCGAAGCTGCCCTGCGGCGGCTTGCGGTTCATCACGCCCCACTGGCTGTAGGTCCAGTTCCCGCCGTTGGGCGCGTGCCAGTAGCTCCAGTAGGCCGAGGCCGGGGGCGTGTCGATGCAGGGTTCGTCGGCGGGGCCCGGCTTGCCCTCGACGCGGCAGATGAAGGCCTCGCCCCAGCGGTTCGTCCCGGCGATCTGGATGCCGGCGTTCTTCAGCGCGGTCAGGCCGGTGGCCTGGTCGCCGGGGGCGCAGCGCACGATCGTGGTGCCGCCGAGCTCCTGGAAGTCGATGATCACGGTGACGCCGGTGGCGTCGGGGCAGAAGCCGGGCGTGCCCTTGCCCGTGTCGATCGCCGAGGCGGGCGCGGCCCACCCGGCCGTCAGACCGGCCGCGAGGGCGAGGGCCGTCAGTGCGTTGCGGACGCGTCTCATGCCTTCGTCGCCTCCTTGCGCTTGCGCGCGATGAGGAGCAGGACCAGGCCGCCGCCGAGCAGGCCGATCGCCAGGCCGCCGAAGCCGAGGAGGCTCGCACCGGTCAGCGGAAGTTTGCCGTTGCCTCCCGGACCGGGTGTACCGGGTGCGGTGGTGGTGGCGGTGGTGCCCGAAGGGCTCGCGGTCGTCGAATCGGAGGGGCCAGGTGAGGCGGGGTCCGAAGTGGATGGAGCGGAGGAGCCGGGCGACGACGGGCTCGGCGAGTCGGAGCCGCCCGGGTCGGGGTCGGTGACACCGATCTCGCCGAGCGGGATCTGGGCGAGGGTGAGCAGGGCCTGCGGGGTGGCGCGGCGCCAGGTGTCGCGCTGGAGCGGGTCGAGGCCGTTGGCCTTGGCGTCGGCCAGGATCTCGTCGTTGTAGGCGATCGTCCCGGCGTCGGCCTTGGCCGCGCCCCCGCCGGCCTCGGTGATCTGGTGCGCGACGACCCACGCGGCGGCCTTGTCGGCCTCGGCCTTGTGGCCGGTCGCGGCGAGGGCCTGCCCGGCCAGGCCGGTGGAGTTGGTGTTCGGCGCGGCCGTCGGGCCGGACCCGCCGAAGGATCCGTCGGGCTTCTGGATCGACGTCAGCCAGTCGCCGCCCTTCTTCGCGGCGGCCTCGGCGCCCTCCACCCCGTCGGCCGCGGCCGCCAGCAGCGCCTGCACGGCCATCCCGGTCGAGTCGGGATCGAGGACCGGATCGTCTTGTGCGTCGCAGTTCCCGGTCACACCGCTGCCGCCGAAGGCGTACGGGTACAGGCGGAAACCGCCCTCGGAGCACTGCTGGTCGATGAGGAAGTCGACGGCGGGCGGCGGGACCTCGCCGCTGCGCACGAGACCGAGTACGGCGAGGGACTGGTCGAAGGTGTTGCTGTTGTCGTTGCCGGAGGTGACCTTGTCCTTGACCCGTCCCTCCTCCGGGCCCTTGTCCGTCCCGGCGAGCAGATCCAGGACCTCCTGACGCATGTCGTACTCGCCGAAGGCCTCCGGGTCGGCGCCGGAGACGACCGCCGCGTAGAGGACCTTCGCGGTCGCGCCGGCGATGCGCTGACCCTTGGTGTCCCACAGATCCAGGGAGAAGTACTCGTACGCGCGGGTCTTCAGCGTCTCGGTGATCTTGTCGGCGACGGCGTCGTCGGCACCGGTCGCCTTCAACGCGATGAGCGTGTCGATCGTCAGACCCCAGTCGGCGGTGCCCCAGCCGGAGGGCACGAAGCCCTCGGCGGTGACCTCGCGGGCCTGCCACGCGGCGGCGGCCCGCGCGGCGGACGGGTCGGCGAGGGCGGTCGGGGACAACACGATCGCGGCGCCTGCCACCACGGAGGTGGCGGCCCCAAGGGCGGCCAGGGTTCTGGCGGTGGGTCTGCCGGACATCGGTGGCACCTTTCGACGCGCGCGGGGCGATCGGCGTCGCGGGCCAGGGCGGCGAACCAAAAGAGCCCCTGGCGCATCCGTTGACGAATGCCGCAAGGGGCCCGAAAGACTCGGCTACCGGGCTCCACACCGCAGACCATGACAGTGAGAAGCAGTGCACGCGCCCGGCAGGTGTTCCGACTTGCGGCCTTCGCCGCTCACGGTTGCAGGTCAGCGCCGGATTCGCACCGGCTTTCCCTTGCCTTGCACGCGATTCGCTTGTCCGCCGACGGGCAGTCGGCGACCGGAGTCTACTTCCCGTCACGGTCCGTGCGCCAGGTCGCCGCTGCGATCCGGCCCACATCTGTCCGGAGGTTCACACCCGGCTTGACACGTACCGTGCGGCCGCACATACTGCCTGCGCACATCCAATCAGGACGGTAGCGGGGGAAGTCCGGTCGAAGTCCGGCGCTGACCCGCAACGGTGGGCCGCAACGTATGCGGCGAGCCCGAATACCCGCACCGCCCGTATTGCATCGCCCATTTCCCGTCGTGGTCCGCGGGACGGCGACCGGTATCAGGGCGCAGCCGTCCACGGACTCCGGTACGCGTCTCGCATACCGGAAAGGCGTTAAACGCCCATGTCATTGCGCCTGTTGACGCGAGCCGCCCTTGTCGGCGGACTCGCGCTCACGGTCTTCGCGGCGACGCCCGCCGTCGCGTCCTCCCCTCCCACCGGCGATCGTGGCGACGCCGCGGCCGGCTGGCTCGCCCGCCACATGGTCGACGGCGAACGCTTCGAGGCAGTCTTCGACGGCGTCGCCTACCCCGACCAGGGCCTGACCGTCGACGCCGTGTTCGCCTTCGCCGCGAGCAAGACCGCCGACGCCTTCGCCGAGCGTGCCCTGACCTGGCTCGCCTCGCCGGGTGTCACCGGCGGCTACATCGGTGAAGGCACCGAGGCCTACGCCGGTGCCACCGCCAAACTGACCCTCGCCGTCCAGGTCCGCGGCGGCGACCCGTCGGCCTTCGGCGGCTTCGACCTCGAAGCGCGCCTCCGCGGCCTGCAGACCCCCTCGGGCCGCTTCTCCGACAGCTCCCAGTGGGGTGACTTCAGCAACGGCTTCAGCCAGTCCCTGGCCGTCCTGGCCCTCGACCGCACCACCGGCGGCGCGCCCGCGACGGCGGTCGGCTTCCTCGCCGGAAGCCGTTGCGCCGACGGCGGCTACCCGCTGCTGTTCGCGCAGGCGACCTGCACGAGCGACGTCGACGTCACCGCGATCGCCGTCCAGGCCCTGATCGCGGCCGGGCGCTGGTCGGACGCCGCCGCCGGACTGTGCTGGCTGCTCTCGGTGCAGTCGGCGAACGGCGCCTTCAGCGCCCTCGGCGTCGAGAACGCCAACAGCACCGGCCTCGCCGCCCAGGCCCTCCTCGCCGGGGGCAGGTTCACCGCGGCCGCCAAGGCCCGCCAGTTCCTGCGCGGGCTCCAGGTCGACTGCACCGGAGCGGCCGCCGACCGTGGCGCGATCCGTTTCAAGGCCGGGCCTCTCGACCCGGCGACCGCCACCCGCGCCACCGCGCAGGCCGTCCTCGGTCTCGCGTCGGTCAGCCTCGGCCGCCTCGACGCGACCGGCGCGCGGTCCGGCGACCCCGTCCTCTCCTGCCAGTAAAGGGAACCCGACATGACCACGCTCACCCGCCGGGCGGCGCTGCTGCTCGCCGCCCTCCTCACCGCCGTCTCCTTCGTCGCCGCCGACCCGGCCGCCCGCCCCGCGCAGGCCGCCGGGTGCAGCGGCACGACGGGGGTCACCGTCGTCGTCGACTTCACCGCCTTCGGCGGCAGCGTCGAACGCCGTTGCGCGCTCGGCGATCCCGCCACCGGCATCGCCGCCCTCCAAGGCGCGAGTTTCACCGTCACCGGCACCAGCCGCTGGGGACTCGCCTTCGTCTGCCGTCTCGACGGCCTGCCGACGGCGGCCGCCGAGGCCTGCGTCAACACGCCACCGACCTCGGCCTACTGGTCGTACTGGCACGGCACCCCGGGCAGCGCCTGGACCTACAGCACTTCCGGTGCCAGCGCTTACAACCCGGCGCCGGGCAGCGTCGAAGGCTGGGCCTTCGGCTCGGGCGCGCAGCCGACCGTGGCGCCGTAACGCAGGCGCGCCCCGGCGGTGCCGCACCGCCGGGGCGTTCGAGTCCTCAATGGACGAGACCGAGCTCCCGCTCGCCGGGGGCGAACAGGGCGTCGACGTCCCCGACCGGCGCCCAGCGCGGATCGCGGTCCTTGTCGATGATCTGCGCGCGAATGCCCTCGGCCAGATCGTGGGTGCGCAGCAGCGCCGCCGAGAGCCTGAACTCCCTGTCCAGCACGGCTTCCAGGCTCGGCAGCGCGGCCGCCTCGCGCACCGACCGCAGCGTCACGGCCAGCGATGTCGGCGACTTGCCCTCGATCTCCTTGGCCGCGGCCCGCGCGCCCGGCGCCGGGTGGTCCCGCAGTCGCGCGAGGATTCCGGCGATGTCGGGAGCGGCGTAGCAGTCGTCGATCCAGTCCCGGGCGGCGGCGAGCTCACCGTCCGGAACCGGTGCGGTGAAGCCGGGGACCTCACCGTCGTGAAGCTCCAAGGCCAGCGACGGCAGCCGTGACGAGGGCACGTAATGGTCGGCGAGGCCGGTGTAGATCGCGTCGCCCGCACCGATCGAGCCGCCCGTCAGCGCCAGATGCAGGCCCGTGCGGCCGGGCGCGAGGGCGAGCAGGCGGCTGCCGCCGACGTCGGGATGGAAACCGATGCCGACCTCGGGCATCGCCAGCCGCGAGCGCTCGGTGACCAGCCGGACCCCGGCGTGGCCGCCGATGCCGATGCCGCCGCCCATGACCAGGCCGTCCATCCACGCCACGATCGGCTTGGGGTAGGCGGCGATGCGGGCGTTAAGGCGGTACTCCTCCGCCCAGAAGTCGAGCGAGGCCGTGCCGCCCGACAGCGCGTCGGCGTGGAAGACACGGAGGTCGCCGCCCGCGCACAGACCCCGGTCACCGGCGCCGGTCACGAGGATCGCACGCACCCGAGGTGAGTGCTCCCAACGATCGAGGACGGTGTGCAGCGCGGCGACCATGTCGGCGTTGAGGGCGTTGATCGCGCGCGGCCGGTTGAGCACGATCCGGCCGAGGCGCCCGGTGACGCGGGTGAGGACCGGGACCATCAGCGCCGGGGGAGCCCGAGGACGACGCCGAGGGCGACGTCGAGATGTTCGAGGGTCTCGGCGGGAAGATCGCCGAGCGAGGGGCCGAGCTTGATCTGGGTGACCTCGTTGAGGCGGTCGGGCATGATCCAGCCGACCGCGTCCATCCCGGTGGGCAGTGGGACGGACACACCCGTGTCGGCGGCCTCGGCATCGGCCGTGATGCGCGCGACGATCGCGCGGCTTGTCGCGTCGTGCATCTCGTCGGCGGACACGACGGCGGTGAGGATGTCACCCGCGACGGTGGTCCGCAGACGGCGGATCTGGCCGCGCCGCACCCCGGCCGGGCGCACTACGCGTGGTCCCCGACGAGCTCCTCGGTGAGGCGGTCGACGTCGAGCTGCTCGCGATGCGCGATGCGCTCCGAGACCCGGAAGTAGGTCATGGCGGTCCGTGCCTGCTCCCGCCGCGCCAGCTCCCCGTTGACATAGGCCGAAAGCGAGACCCCGGCACATTTCGCCTGGTCGCGCAAGCGCGCGAGGAGATCGACGTCGAGCGAGAGGGAGACGGGAGCGGTCGTCATAGGAACCATCGTAGCGATCCTCTCATGCGGAATGGGAGGGGCGGCGGCCGGAGAAATTCAGCGCCGCCGCAGTCGCCTCGCGAGCGCCGTCAGCCGCGGCAGGAGGCGGACGCGCACCGACCGGCCCTTCTTGTTGACCACCAGCACATCCCGGTGGAGGTCACCGATCTGGAGATCCACGCGGACGTCCCAGCTGCCGGGGCGCAGGCGGACACCGGGCAGGGCCAGACCGGCGGTGAGACGCAGATTTCCCGCCGCCGTCGTCGTGGTCGTCGAGAGCCGATGCCGGACCGGCCCGCGCGCCAGCGTGATCACCGCGTCGACGAGACGATCGTCGGGCGGCGCCGGGTAGTCGACCGTGAGGCGGAGACGGGTCGTGGTGCTGCGCATCGACTTCAAAAGCGGCACCGGCATCGTCGAATGGACGTGCTCGCCGAGGTCGAGGCCGAGATTGCCGTACTTGGTGTGGAAGACCGTGGCGACAACGGATCCGTCGCGGCCGGGCAGCTCGTGCGACTCGGTCGCGGCGGCGAGGCCGTCGGCGCGACGGGTGCCGAGGCGTTGCTCTCGCCGAAGCCCGTCGACAGCGACGGCGACCGACACGTCCCAGAGCCCGTCGGGCATGGCGTGTTTCGACGGGTCGAGGACGCCTTCGAAGGCGCCGGACTCGGTCGTGGTCGCGGGGATCGTCACGGTCGACTCGCCGGCGCGTTCGCGCAGGACGAGTTCGACGGTCTGCGGGTGGTTTGGCAGATCGGGGATCACGGCCGTGCCGGTGACGCGCAGGCCCTCATCGGTCCGGGCGAGGCCGCCGAGTTCGTGGTCGACTCGAAGGCGGTCGGTCACGTCGTAGATCTGGTCGGGGACGGTCCTGGTGGCGTCGCGGAAGAAGGTCAGCGGCAGGTAGGCGCGGCCGTCCTCGACGACCGGCGACGCTTCCGTGTCCGCGACGATCTCGCCGAGAGCCGCGATGAAGCCGTCGAAGTCGCCGACGGCGATCAGGTGCGACAGCAGGCGCCGCCTGGGATCGAGCGCGGCGAGGATCCCGTCGGTGAGGTGCTCTTCGAGCAGCGCGTGGGCCTTGCCGAAGGTGCCGCGCTTCTCGGTGTCGGACAACGTCGCCAGCCAGTACCCGCCGAAGAGGGTGAGGACGGCCGTGCGGACGTGGCGCTGCAGCAGGCGATCGCGCTTCTCACCGCGCGGGACGTTGTCGGTGACGATGCCGAAGAGGTCGGCGGCGATGTCGAGCAGCGCGGGGTAGTCGGGGGGCTGGTTGGTGGCGTTGGAGCCGTCGGCGCGCTGGCGGAGGTAGTAGCAGTCGTAGTCGGCGACGATCGAGATGGTCGCGGCCTTGAGATAGCAGAGGCTCGTGAAAGGGCCGTCCTCGCGGCGGGGGACGCCTTCGGGGAAGCGGATGCCGTTGTCCTCGATGAGGGAGCGGCGGAAGAGCTTCCACGGGCCGAGGCTGTTGAAGACCTTCGAGGTGTACAGGTCGGCCTTCTCCATCGAGCGCCCGAACATCGACTTCGGCGCCCGGTCCCGATGCCCCGGCGGCGTGGCCATGCGACCGAGGACGACGTCCGCGGACGCACGCTCGGCCATCGCGACGAGCCGTTCGAGGGCCTCGTCACCGAGATAGTCGTCCCCGTCGAGAAAGAAGACGTAGGTGCCGCTCGCCAGTTCGAGGCCCCGATTGCGCGGGCCGCCGGGCCCACCGGAGTTCGCCGGAAGCCGCTCGGCCGTCAACTCGGGGAACTCCGCGGCCAGCCGCGAAAGCTCCTCCCAGCTCCCGTCGGTGGACCCGTCGTCAACGGCGATGACCTCTAGTCTCGCGGTCCCGATCGTCTGCCGGCGGACCGAGTCGAGGCACTCGCCCAGCCACGGACGCACGTTGTAGACGGGGATGACGACGGACACGGTGGGGTCAGGCACAGCCGGATCCTAACCGCGCCCGGCACGACCGGCACAGGCTTGAGACGGAGCCGAATCCGGGCACCGCACGGCCAGGGCCGTTACGCGTGGTGGCCTTGTCGCCAACGGCCCCGGATCGCCGGATTTGCGCTCACCCTGGGTGGTGACGACGGCCACTGGGCGGGGTCGGATTCAGGTTGGCGAAGTCTGTTCTCCGCCGGGGGCGAGCCGATCGGTGGGACGGCGACGAGCCGCCCGGATGAACGTCCTCCTGCAACAGGCCCGAGCCGCGAAGTCGGCGAAACCATGCTTTCCCCACGCGAACACCGCGATATTGAGGGCTGTGGGCGGCAAACAACCTGCAAACCAGTGGTATTGACCCCTTTCGTCGCGCGCTCTTAGGTTCGGGGGAGGCCCCGCCCACACGCGTTGACAGGAGCCCGATGCGTCTCATGACACTCACCCCCGCGGTCGTCTCTCTGGTCCTCCTGGCGTCAGGCGTCACGGCGGTTCCCGCCGCCCAGGCGCACGCTCGTGATTTAGGGCGCCAGACCCTGCCCGCCGGGGACGGCTGGGCGTCGGCCGGTCCCGGCACGACCGGTGGGTCCGCCGCGTCGTCCGCCGATGTCCACGTCGCCGGTTCCCGGGCCGAGCTCGTCGCGGCCCTCGGCGGCGACAACGCCACGAACAAGGCCAACGGGACTCCGAAGATCGTCTACATCCGCGGGGTCATCGACGGGTTCGAGTCCGATGACGGTGGCCTGCTCACATGTGCCGAGCTCGCCGATCCCGCCTACACGCTCGACGCCTACCTCGCCGCCTACGACCCGGCGGTGTGGGGTCGGGTGAATCCTTCCGGTCCGCTGGAGGAGGCGCGTGTCCGATCGGTGGCCGCCCAGACCCGGCGGACGCAGATCAACGTCGGCCCCAACACGACCATCGTCGGGACCGGCGGCGCCGTCCTGACCGGCCTGACGCTGATGGCCGACACCGCGAGCAACGTCATCATCCGCAACATCACCTTCGACGATGCCCGTGACTGCTTCCCGGCGTGGTCGCCGACCGACGGCGCGACCGGCAACTGGAACTCCCAGTACGACGGGATCTCGGTTCGCCGTTCGGAGAACGTCTGGATCGACCACAACACCTTCACCGACGGCGACAACCCCGACAGCGCCCAGCCCGTCCACTTCGGACGGCCCTACCAGGTTCACGACGGCGGGCTCGACATCACGCACACCGCGAGCCTGGTCACGGTCTCCCACAACCGGTTCACCGAGCACGACAAGGGCATGCTCATCGGCTCGTCCAACACCGTCGGCCCCGACGTCGGACGCCTCAACGTCACCGTTCGCCACAACGTCTTCGACGGGGCCCTCCAGCGCCTGCCGCGCGTGCGTTTCGGCCAGGTCGACGTCTACAACAACTACTACCGCCTCACCGGCGGCTTCGCCTACGCCATCGGCGTCGGCGTCCAGTCGGCCGTGTACGCCGAGAACAACGCCTTCGTGCTCGCCCCCGGCGCCGCCGCCGGGAACCTGCTCTACGACTGGGGCGGGACGGCGCTCACCGAGAAGGGCAACCGCGTCGGCACCGGGCCGTGGACCCTGCGCCCGGTGAGCCTTCTCGACGTCTACAACGCCGCGCACGATCCGGACTTGGGCTCCGACGCGGGCTGGACGCCGGTCTTGCGGCGAGGACCGTTGCTGCCGGCCTCGGCGGTGCCACTTGTCACCGCGCTGACCTCGGGCGCCGACCGCCTCATCCTCTGAACCTGTCAGTGCCCCGATCCGCTCGGCATCGCCTGGCCGCGACGTCTCCGAGCAGGAGGGTGCACAGTTCACTTCGTCGGCCCCGGTATGGGCCTCCAGGCGCACGAGCAGGCCTCAGGAGGCGCCTTTCCGTGCCTTATGGAGGATGAGCGCCCACCGAGCGGCAGCGGGCGGCACAGGCCGCTCGTCCGGAAGCGCCGTCGGCGCGACTCCGGTGATCGGTTCGCGCCGAGCGGCTCCCACTCGCCGTCCTAGGGCCGACGCGCTGGCGACCGTGCTCCCCGGCGGGCGGCTCCGCGTGCGGCGGTCCCGAGAGGACCGCCCTCGGCGGAAGTTCGCGGTCACGCTGGGTGGTGACGATCGCCACCGAGCGGAGTATGGTTCCTAGCAGCTCGGTAGGCGTGGTCGCCACTGGGCGTGTCGCCATGCGCTGAGTGGCGCCCCCGGCAGGATTCGAACCTGCGGCCTTGAGATTAGAAGTCTCCTGCTCTATCCGCTGAGCTACGGGGGCCGGTGGGCATGATCGTTGTTGGTCCATGATGCATGCCGATGGAAGATTATCGTTCCCTGGCCCACCGCTGCTAGCGACTACACGAACGGGTGATCGCCATCGTGGTCGTTCGGGCTGGCAGACTCGCCGGGTGGTGCAAGAGGTCGTGGAGTCCGTCGAGGGGTGTGTCGCGCGTGCCGGGGTGCTGGCGCGGGGCGGCGGTCGTCGTGTGCTCGGGATAACCGGTGCGCCGGGCGCCGGCAAGTCGACGGTGGCGCGGCGGGTGGTCGCCGCCCTCGGTGACCTGGCCGTCTATGTCCCGATGGACGGCTTCCATCTGGCGCAGGTGGAGTTGGCTCGGCTGGGGCGTACCGCGCGCAAGGGGGCGCCGGACACCTTCGACGCCGACGGCTACGTCGCCCTGCTGCGGCGGGTGCGCGACGTGGGCAACGTGGGCGACGCCACGGTCTACGCGCCGGAATTTCGTCGTGACCTTGAGGAGCCGATCGTGGGAGCGATCGCGGTCGAGGCCTCTACGCCGCTGGTTGTGACCGAGGGGAACTATCTCCTGCTCGGCGAGGGGCCGTTCGGGGCGGTGGCCGCGCTGCTGGACGAGTCCTGGTACGTCGAAGTGCCCGAGGACCTGCGCATGAACCGTCTCGTCGAGCGGCATCGCGCCTACGGGAAGACGCCCGCGGCGGCGCGGGAGTGGGCCTACGGCTCCGACCAGCGCAACGCCGTCCTCGTCGAGGGCGCGCGCGAGCGCGCCGGCGTCCTGGTGAGCCTGGCCGAAGGTCAGGCTTCGAGGTAGGTCGTCAGGCCGGCCGCGATGGACTCGGCGATCTTCTGCCGGAAGTCGGCGTCGGAGAGCTTCTCGGCGTCTCCCTTGTGGCGCATGTTGCCGCACTCGACCATGACCTTGGGCACCGTCGTGAGGTTGAGCCCGCCCATGTCGTCGCGCGGGTTCAGGCCGTCGTCGCCGATGTAGTCGGCGGGCGGCAGGCCCGTGCCCTCCTCGTAGGCGTCCCGGATGGCGATGGCGAGCTGGTGCGAGGGCTTGACGATCTCGTCGTTGTGGCCTTTGACCAGGACGGGCTCCATGATGTGGAAGCCGTGGCCCTTCGCCGAGCCGCCGTCGGCGTGGATCGAGACGGCGACGTCGGCACCGGCGTCGTTGGCGACGGCCGCCCGCTCGGTGATGCAGGGCCCGACGCCGTCGTCGCCCTCGCGGGTCAGGAGCACCGTCGCGCCGCGCTCGCGCAGGACCGCGGCGAGGCGCTCGGCGACGTCCCAGTTGAAGGCGTGCTCGGGGTAGCCGTCGTTGGTCTCGGTGCCCGTGGTGTCGCAGGGTTTCTTCTTGGTGACGACGTCGACCAGCTTGTCGACGACCTCGGGGTGCTCGGCGTTGCCGCCGTTGTGGCCGGGGTCGATGACGATCACGCGGCCGCCGAGAACGCCTTCGGACTGGGCGGCGACCGAACCGGCCGTGCCCTCCGGCGAGGCCTGTGTGCAGGCCGCCGCGAGCAGCAGCGCGGCCACGCCGAGGACGGCCGTGAGCAGCCGCGCGCGAACGCGCGCCGGGTGGGTCCGTCTCGGTCGTACGCCACCGGGACTCACGTGGTCGTCACCTCATCCGTTCGGTCAGCTGGCCACGTGAGACCGTACCGGGTCCGGCCGGGGGAGGGGTGGGGGCGGGTTGGACGAGGGTGCGAGCGAGGCGCGGGACGCCGCCACCACCGCGGCGTCCACCCCGCAACGGCCGCGCCTCAGCGCCGCTGCCGCCCGGTCCGTCCTCAGCTCACCGGCGCGTCCTCCCGGGCCTCCTCTTCGGGTGGGGCCTCCGTCCAGCCGAAGCGGCCGTCGAGGCGTCCGCCGGTGGCCTCGGGACCGCCCCCGCCGCCTCCCGTCACGGTCAGTGCCGTCCGCTCGGCGGCTGATCCGGCTGATCCGGCTGATCCGGCTGACCCGCCGTCGCCCGCCAGTCCGGCCAGGACGACGCGGTCGAGTCCGGGCATCGCCGTTGGTGTGCCTGCGCCCTTGCTCGCCCGTTCGAAGGTGGCGAAGCCCCAGTTGAGGTTGTGGCCGAGGGCTCTTGCCTCCAGCTCGTAGCTGTAGCGTTTGGCGCCGGTGGCGTCGACCCAGGAATCGCCCTTGAACGACCCGTGCACGATGACCGGGTCCCCTTTCGACACCGATTCGAAGACGCGGTCGGCGAGGTCGCGCCAGCAGACGACGCGGACGGCGAAGAGGTCCCCGTCGGTCCATGTTCCGGTCTCGCGGTCTTTGACGCGGCTGGTCGACAAGACGCGAAAATCGGTCAGGGACACCCCGGAAGGCTGAAGTCGGCGGCGGCTCGGGCGGTCGGCGACATTCCCGATGACGGTCAGCGGTGTGTCGTACATGAGTCGGCTCCGGATTCCTCGGGTGCGTTGACTCCTCGACGATCCCGCAGGTCGGGGACGCCTGCCAGCCGGTGGCCGCGAGCCCTGTGGATTACTCACCGGTTGTGGATAACCTTCGGCCGAGGCGGGGCGGAAAAACACATGGATACGGCGTGGGGCACCGGGAAGATGGATGATTCTTCCCGGTGCCCCACGCCGTTTCGCTGACCCACCATACGAATAGCCGTAATGGGACGCACGAGTCAAGTCGCAGCGCCGTAGATGTTATGCGGATGTTACCGCGAGAAGATGGCACCTCATCGAACGTGACGGCGGATTCACCCGCCGGCACCCGAGCTGACCTGGGAGATTGATGGAAACCGGCCGTTACGGGGCACTCGCGGCGTCCATTCTGGAGCGCCCGCCCTTTTTGGGGGACATCCGGGTCGTCGCCGTCGACGGTGGCACCGGCGCGGGCAAGTCCACAGTGGCCTCGGCACTCGACCGCGCGTTCCGGGCGGCCGGCGCGTCGACCCACGTCCTCCACACCGACGACCTCCTCGACGGATGGTCCGACCTCGCCGGCTCCGGCCGCCGCCTCGCCGAGCTCGTCCTCACCCCGCTCGCCGAGGGCCGCCCGGCGGCCTATCCCGCCTACGACTGGCACGCCTCCCGCTTCGGCGACCGCCTCCGCCACGTCGGCGCCCCCGACGTCCTCATCCTCGAAGGCGTGGGCAGCGCCCGGAGGGCCAATCGCCCGCACCTGACCTTCACCGTCTTCGTCGAGGCGCCCCTGGCCGTGCGCAGGGAACGCGTCCTCGCCCGCGACGGGGCCCAGGTCGACGCGCCCCTGCGCCGCTGGATCGCCGAGGAGACCGCCCACTTCACCGCCGAGGGCACTCGCGGGGCAGCCGATGTCGTGATGGACGGACGTGCGCGCGTGGGGCACGATCATGACACCGAGTACGTTCGCCTCGACCCGCCCCCCGGGCAAGGAGCCTGAGCCGATGGCCGACGCCGACCTGACGACCCCCCGCCGCCGCGTCATCCTGCGCGGCATCAGCTCCCGGGCCTGGGAACATCCCGCCGACCGCGGCGCCCTCGTCGCACTGCGGGAGCTGCGCGGCTTCGACACCGTGCTGCGCAAGCTCTTCGGGATGTTCGACGAGCGCTCCCTGCGGCTGCGCCACCTCGGCTCCTCGATCCGCGTCGACCATCGCCAGTTCTCCAAGGTCCACGCGGTCTACGCCGACGCCGCCGCCACCCTCGACCTCGCCGAGCTGCCCGAGCTCTACGTCAGCCGCGATCCCGACCTCGGCGCCATGACCATCGGCATGGACAAGCCCTTCATCGTCATCACCAGCGGCACCGTCGACCTCTACGACGAGCCGGAGCTGCGCTACGTCCTCGGTCACGAACTCGGCCACGCCGCCTCCGGGCACGCCGTCTACCGGACCATGCTCGACCTGCTGGTCAATCTCGCCCTCGGCGTCTCCTGGATCCCCGTCGGCTCACTGGCCCTGCGCGCGATCGTCGCCGCCCTCTACGAGTGGAGCCGTAAGGCCGAGTTGTCCGCCGACCGCGCCGGCCTGCTCGCCGGACAGGACCCGGCCGCCGGAATCCGCGCCCTCGCCAAACTCGCCGGCGGCGGCGACCTGTCCGATGTGGACATCACCGCTTTCCTCGCCCAGGCACGCGAATTCGAGGCGGGCGGAGATGTGCGCGACAGCGTTCTCAAACTGATGATGCTCGAACGCCGCAGTCACGATTTCGCCGTCGCGCGCGCCGCTTCCCTTCAGCAATGGGTCGATGACGGTGAATACGGGAAAGTGCTCCGCGGCGAATATCCGCGACGCGAAGACGACGACAAGGTCTCGATCTCCGACGAGGTCAGGGCCGCCGCACGGTCCTATAGGGACGCTTTCAACAGATCGCAGGACCCGATCGCGGGACTCGTCCGTCGGCTGCGCGGCCGAGGCGACATCGACTGAACGTATCGAGATCCATTAGATTGCAAGACTTCCCGTAACCGAACAGGCAACATCCCGTTATCCAGTTATTGGGACCGCTCACTTTTCGTGGGCGCTTGGGGATATTTCCGTGGGGAGTCGTATGAAGATCCATGCTGCGCTCAAACAGGCCGGTGGCCTGTTCGCCGCCCTCGCCCTGGCCGGGATCGGTGTGCTCGCCGTGCCCTCGGCCGCCGTCGCCGAGGGCACGCTCACCCTCTCCGGTGAGGCCGCGGAGGCCACGGTGGATGGAGCCGGCAGAGTCACGCTCACCGTCGCCAACGAAGGCGACGATCCGGTTCGCCTCACCGGGCTGACCGCGCCCACGGGCTTCGACTGCGCGCCCGCCGAGGCGATCCTCGCGCCCGGCGGCCGGTCCATTCTCGACTGCACCGGGAAGTACGCCGACCGCGAGTCCGCGTCCTTCGGCGTCACCGGCACGGCGGGCAAGACCGAGTCGAGCGCCGACACGACCGTGCCGCTCCCGAGGACACCCGTCAAGGCCGAGCCGGAGCCCGAGGCCGAAGGCGCGGTCCTCAGCGTCGACGTCAAGGCGAACAAGACCACCGTGCACCCCGGTGACCCCGTGACCTACACGATCACCGTCAAGAACGTCCACCCGACCTTCACGATCCTCGACGTCGTCGTCCGCTCTCCCGACGTCGAGGAATGCGAACGCGACCTCGGTGACATGTCGCCCGGCCAGGTCGAGGAGTACACCTGCGTCTCGCCCGCGCCCGACCAGAGTTTCACCGTCCGCATCCGCGTCCGCGGCTTCGACTCCGGCGGCACCCAGATCGGCGAACACGACAACGACGTCCGCATCGAGGTCCTGCCGCCCTCACCCAGCCCGAGCGCGAGCTCCTCGGCCTCCGAGAGCTCGCCGACCCCGAGTACCCCGGTCACCCCGACCGGCCCCGGCAACGGCGGCGGACTCGCCGTGACCGGCCCGACCGCGACCCTCCTGGCGATCGTGGGCGCGGTCCTGCTCGCGGGCGGCGCGGGCCTGTGGCTCCTCGCCCAG
Organism: Phytomonospora endophytica; assembly: GCF_014202425.1. Taxonomy (GTDB): domain Bacteria; phylum Actinomycetota; class Actinomycetes; order Mycobacteriales; family Micromonosporaceae; genus Phytomonospora; species Phytomonospora endophytica. Next base: position 29,861 of record NZ_JACHGT010000015.1, read on the forward strand.
CGGCGCCGCGCGGAGACCTACGGGGACTGACGAACGCAAACCAGCGGGGACGGCCCTCACCAGGGCCGTCCCCGCTCGCTCGTCGTGTGTCAGTTCTTCGGCGCGAGGTTCCGCAGCAGGTAGGCCTCGGCCAGGCAGACCCGCGCGAACTCGCCCAGGTGCAGGCTCTCGTTGGGGCCGTGCGCCCGGGCGTCGGGGTCCTCGACACCGGTCACCAGTACGGCCGCCTCCGGGAACATCTCCTGGAAGGTCGCGATGAACGGGATCGAGCCGCCCACCCCGATGTCGACGGGCCGCACGCCGTCCCACGCCTCGGCGAAGGCGTCGCGGGCGGCGTCGTAGGAGGGGCCGGTGGCGTCGATGACGCAGGGCAGGCCGCCCTGGTCAAGGCTCACGGTCACCTCGGCGCCCCACGCGTTCTGCGCGAGCAGGTGCTTCCGGAGGTACTCGAAGGCCTGCATGTCGTTCTCGCCGGGCGCGATGCGGATGCTCACCTTGGCGCGCGCGTAGGGCTGGAGGGCGTTGGCCGACTCCTGCGCGCCGGGCGCGTCGATGCCGAGGACGGTCGCGGTCGGCTTGGTCCACATGCGTTCGACGAGGCGGCCGGTGCCGATGAACTCGACGCCGTCGAGCATGCCCGCCTCGGCGCGCAGGCGGTCCTCGGGGTAGTCCAGCGGCGAGGCCTCGGAGCGGATCAGCTCCGGGATCGCGACGTCGCCGTTCTCGTCGTGCAGGCCTGCCAGAACGCGGCACAGGACGGTCAGGGCGTCGGGGACGGTCCCGCCGAACATGCCCGAGTGCACGGCGTGGGTGGCGGTGCGGACCTCGACGTAGGCGTTGACCAGGCCGCGCAGGGATGTCGTCAGCGCGGGGTGGCCGATGTCCCAGTTTCCGGAGTCGGCGATGACGATGACGTCGGCGGCCAGCTCCTCCTTGTGCTCCTCGATGAGCTTCTCCAGCGAGGCCGAGCCGTACTCCTCCTCGCCTTCGACGAACACCGTGACGCCGACCGGCAGGTCGTCGCCGAAGGCGCGCAGGGCGGCGACGTGGGCCATCACACCGGCCTTGTCGTCGGCGGCGCCGCGCCCGTAGAGGCGGCCGTCGCGCTCGACGATCTCGAAGGGGTCGTCCTGCTCCCACTCGGAGGGCTTCCCGGCGGGCTGCACGTCGTGATGCGCGTAGAGCAGCACCGTCGGCGCGCCCTCGGGCGCGGGACGGCGGCCGATGACGGCCGGCTGGCCGGGGGTGCCGTCGGGCGCGTTCGTCGACACGATCGTGACGTCGGGCAGGCCCGCGCCCCTCAGGAGCTCGGCGACGGCCTCGGCGCTGCGCCGGACGTGGCTGTGGTCGAACCCGGGAAAGGCCACGCTGGGAATGCGGACGAGGCGCTCCAGGTCGGCGCGCACGCCGGGAAGAACCGCCTCCACCGCGGAACGAAGATCACTCATGCCGCCATCGTATGACCCGAGCGGGAACGGCGTCGGCTCCACTGCCCGACGTAGGCGACCGCCTGATGAATCTGGCCGACCTGCGTCACCGACGTCACCGGCAGCCGCATCGTGTACCTGCCGGCCGGGTGCTTGATGGTGACCTTCACGTGCCCGCGCAGGTGCGACTCCTTGACCATCAGCAGGAGCAGGCTCAGCCCCAGCGTGAAGGGGACGCCGACGAGCGAGGCGACCGTCGCCCACTCCGGCGTCTCCTCGGTCCAGGTGAAGCGGTGTTCGACCCGCCAGCGCACCTCGTGGAGGGGCAGCGTCACCGCGGGCGTGTAGACACGGCGGTTGGTGACCCGGACGGGCCCCAGCGCCGTGAGCAACACCTCACCGCCGCCGCGCACCGTACGCCTGGTACGCAGGGACGAGGGCGGTCCGGTCACGGGGATCGGCAGCGCAGGGTGGTGCGGTGCGACGTCGAGCGAGAACTCGTTCAGCGTTTCGCCCGAGGTGCGGTACCGGTCGGTCTTCATACCCCGGACGGTACCGGCTCATCGCCATCGACCCGGTCCCCGAAAAGTGCCTCCTTGCGCTCGCCGCGCTTCTCCTTGCGGGCCAGGATGACCAGCCCGATCGGGATGAGACCGGCGAAGAGCCACCACTGGTAGGCGTAGGCGAAGTTCTGCCAACTGCGCTGCTCGGGCACCGGGATGGCCTTGAAGCCCTCCTCGGGCACGTCGGGCGTCATGTACCCGTCGAGTACCGGGTAGGGGAGCGCCTCGCCGATGAGGGACGGGCTCAGGCGGCGGGTCTGGAGCGCGCCGTTGAGTTCGGCGATCTCGCCCATCGCCGTCTCCGAGGGGCGGATCCGGCCGTCGACGGTGACCTCGCCCGACGGGACCGGCGCCACGTCCGGGGGCTGCGTCGCGCCCTTGTCGCCCTGCGGAACCCAGCCGCGGTCGACGAGGACGGCGGTGCCGTCGGCGAGCTTGAGCGGGACGACGACCTCCCAGCCGGTGTTGCCGTCGACGGTTCGTCCGCGCAGGAAGATCTGGTTGGCGGCGTCGAAGGTGCCCGTCGCGGTGACCAGGGTCCACTCGTCGTCCTCGGCGAGGGCCGCGCCCGCGGGGAGGACCCCGCTCAGCGCGCGCGGTTCGGAGTCGGCGGCGGCCGTCACCCGGTCGTTGGCCGCGGCGCGCTCCTCGTAGCGCCCGTACTGCCACTGCGCGAGGAAAGCGCACAGCGCCATGGCGGCGATCCCGCCCACGATGATCCCGATCCAGCGGGGGGAGGCGAGGAAGCGGTAACCGGGCGTCGACACGGCGGCGAGTTTACGCTTCGCCCCTGTGAGTCCCCTGGCGCTCCCGCCGCCGATGCGACCCGGTACACCGCGATTTGCCGAAGCCGGGCACTATTTAAGGCTCGCCACCAGTTCTCGGAGGAGCAATGACCGCCATCCCCCGTTTCATCGTCGCCTCCCCGTCCTCGGGGCACGGCAAGACGGCGGTCACCGCCGGTCTCCTGGCCGCGCTGAGCTCGCGGGGACTGAAACCGGCGGCGTTCAAGATCGGCCCCGACTACGTCGACGCCGGCTACCTCGGCCTGGCCGGTGGCCGCGTCGGCCGCAACCTCGACCCGCAGCTGACCTCGCCGGCGCTGGTCTCGCAGCTGTTCGCGCACGGATCGCAGGGCGCCGACATCGCCGTGGTCGAGGGGACGCTCGGCCTCTTCGACGGGCTCGGCGGCCGCGCCGACACCGAGAGCACCGCGCAGGTCGCCGGGATGCTCCGGGCACCGGTGATCCTCGTCGTGGACTGCGGGTACACGGGCCAGTCGGTGGCGGCTCTCGTGCACGGCTTCAAGACCTTCCACGAGCCCCTGTGGCTCGGCGGCGTGATCCTCACCCGGGTCGTCTCCGACCGCCACGAGCACATCCTCCGCGAGTCCCTCGACGCGATCGAGGTGCCCGTCCTCGGCGTCCTGCGCCGCCGCGACCAGGTCGTCCTGCCGCCGCGCGCCCAGGGCCTCGTCCCGGTCGTGGAGCGCTCGGTGGAGGCCGTCCGCGCCATCCGCCGCCTCGGTGAGCTCATGCTCGACTCGGTCGACCTCGACCGCCTGCTCGGCATCTGCCGTTCGGTGCCGCCGCTGACCTCCGAGCCGTGGTCGGCGGAGGCCGCGATCGGCGACCCCGTCGAATTCGAGGACGACGAGCGGCCGCTGATCGCCGTGGCGGGCGGGAACATCTTCAGTTACTCCTACGCCGAGTCGCTCGAACTCATGTCCGCCGCGGGCGCCGAGATCGCCGTCGTCGACCCGCTGCGCGACACCGCGCTGCCGCCGGGCACGAAGGCGCTGGTGTTCGGCGGGGGTTTCCCGGAGCAGTACGTCGACGAGCTGTCGGCCAACGAGGAACTGCGCGACGCCGTCGCCGAACTCGCGCGCACGGGCGCACCGGTCGTCGCCGAGTCCTCGGGTTTCCTGTGGCTGACCAAGGAGTACGACAACCGGCCGATGGGCGGTGTCCTCGACGCCGAGGCCCATTCCTCGTCGATGCTGGTGCTCGGGTACCGCAACGCCGTCGCGCAGTCGAGCAGTGTGATCGCCGACGAAGGCGACGAGATGACCGGGCACAAGGGTCACCGTTCGACGGTCATGCCCCGCACCGGTGACGCGGCCGCGTGGAAGTGGGAGGGCGGGCAGCCCGAGGGCTACGTGTGGCGTAACGTCCACGCGTCCTACCTGAACCTGCACTGGGCCGGGTACCCGCGCATCGCGCACCGCCTGGTCGCGGCCGCCGCTGCGGCGACCTGAACCACATGGGAGACGACATGTACTTGGTGAGCGGGGCCAGTGGGAACGTCGGCCGGGCGGTGGTCGAGGCGCTCGTCGCCGACGGCCGCGAGGTCCGGGCGCTGACGCGCTCGGGCGCGCCGGCCGGGTTCGGCGAGGGTGTGGCGACGGTCGCGGGAAACCTCGACGAGCCGGCGAGCCTCGCCGCCGCCCTGGAGGGCGTGCGCGGGGTGTTCCTGCTGCCGGGCTACGCCGACATGCCGGGCGTGCTCGCCGAGGCGGCGAAGGCCGGCGTCGAGCGGGTCGTGCAGCTGTCGGGCATGTCCGCGGGCAGCGGCGACCTGACCAACGCCGTCACCGCCTACATGGCCGCCTCGGAGGACGCCGTGCGCGCCTCCGGGCTCGCCTGGACGATCGTGCGCCCGTCGGCGTTCATGGCCAACACCCTGCGCTGGCTGCCGCAGCTGCGGGAAGGCGATGTCGTCCGCGAGGCCTTTGGCGATGTCGCGGCCGCGATGATCGACCCCTACGACATCGGCCGGGTCGTCCGCGTCGCCCTGACCGACGATGGTCACGCCGGGAAGGTCTACGAGGTCTCCGGGCCCGAGCCGATCCTGCCCGCCGAGCGCGCGCGCGTCCTGGCCCGGGAACTCGGCCGCGACCTGCGCTTCGAGGCGATCCCCGACGACGTCGCCCGCGTCGAGATGGAGGCGGCGATGCCGAAGAAGTACGTCGACGCCTTCTTCGACTTCTACGTCGACGGCAACCTCGACGAGTCGCGCGTCCTGCCCACGGTCGAGGAAGTCACGGGGACGGCTCCGCGCGGGTTCCGGGAGTGGGTCCGCGCGCACCTCGCGGAGCTGAGCTGATCACCCCCTAAGGGCCGTTCCCGGGGAATCCTCAGGTTTCCCTCAGCCTGCGGAACGATTGCCTACCGGCTATGTGGCACTAACGTCAGTGGCGTGTCTGTCATAGCTACCGAGGAACTCACCAAGCGGTATCCGCGGGTGACCGCCCTCGACCAACTCACCGTGGACGTCCCCGAGGGCGTCACCGGCCTGGTCGGCGCCAACGGCGCGGGCAAGTCCACGCTGATCAAGATTCTGCTCGGCCTCTCCCCGGCCACCGAGGGGAAGGCCCGTGTCCTCGGGCTCGACGTCGCCACCGAGGGCGCCACCATCCGCGAGCGAGTCGGGTACATGCCCGAGCACGACTGCCTGCCGCCCGACGTCTCGGCCACCGAGTTCGTCATGCACATGGCGCGCATGTCGGGTCTCCCGTCGACCGCCGCCCGTGAACGCACCGCCGACACCCTGCGGCACGTCGGCCTCTACGAGGAGCGCTACCGCCCGATCGGGGGCTACTCGACGGGCATGAAGCAGCGCGTCAAGCTCGCCCAGGCCCTCGTGCACGACCCGAGGCTGGTGCTCCTCGACGAGCCCACCAACGGCCTCGACCCGGTCGGCCGCGACGAGATGCTCGACCTGATCCGCCGGATCCACACCGACTTCGGGATCTCGGTCTTCGTCACCTCGCACCTGCTCGGCGAGCTGGAACGCACGTGTGACCACGTGGTGGTCGTCGACGGCGGGAAGCTCCTGCGCGCCCAGGCCACCAAGGAGTTCACGCGCACGACGGGCGTGTTCACCGTTGAGGTCGACACCAACGCCGACGGGTCCGACGGCACCGACGACGCGCAGACCGCGCTGGTCGGCGCGGGCCTCCCCGTCGAGCGCGACGGGCGGCTGCTGCACGTGTCCGTCGCCGACGAGACCGGCTACGACACCATCCGCGACACCATCGACGGCCTCGGCGTCGGACTCGTCCGCCTCCAGCAGCGCCGGCACCGGATCGCCGAAGTGTTCCTGGGTGAGCAGAGTCAGGCGCCGCAGACCGAGAAGGAGACGGCCGATGCCTAGTTCCGAAGCGGTGAACCAGAGCTCCGCGCGCGGCACCGGGGTCATCCACGACATCGGCTACCGCCACTACGAGGGACCGCGCGGCGGCCGCCGCCAGATCACGCGGGCCCTGTACGTCCACAGCCTCCGGGGCGTCTTCGGCCTCGGCCGCGCCGCGAAGTCGAAGATCATGCCGATGGGCCTGGCGACCTTCATGGTGCTCCCGGCCGCGATCATCGTCGCCGTCATGATCTTCATGGGCGCCGAGGAGCCGCTCGTCGCCTACACCAGCTACGCGATCATCGTGCAGGCCGTCCCGGCGATCTTCCTGGCCGCCCAGGCGCCCCAGACCGTGTCGCGCGACCTGCGCTTCCACAGTCTCCCGATGTACTTCTCGCGCCCGCTGACCGACCGCGACTACGTCGCGGCGAAGTGGGCCGGCATGACCTCGGCGCTGTTCATCCTGCTCGCCGCGCCCGTCGTGATCCTCTACGCCGGCGCGCTGCTCGGGAAGCTCGACTTCATGGAGCAGACCGGCGACTTCCTGCTCGCGCTGGTCGCGGTGCTGCTGCTCGCGGCGCTCCTGTCGGGCATCGGCCTGCTCATCGCCTCGCTCACCCCACGCCGGGGTCTGGGCGTCGCGGCGATCATCACGCTGCTGGCGGGCAGCTACACCGTCGTCAGCGCCGTCCAGGGCATCACCTACGAGCTGGGCAGCGAGAAGCTGGCCGGCTGGGCCGGGCTGTTCTCGCCGATGACGCTGTTCGACGGTGCCCAGGTCGCGCTGTTCGGCGTCGACTCCAACACGCCCGCCGGTCCGCCCGGGACCATCGGGAAGGTCGTGTTCGTGGTGGTGCTCCTCGCGGTCATCGCCGGCAGCTACGCCCTCCTGTCCCTGCGCTACAAGAAGGTGTCCCACTCATGACCACCATCAGCGTTGACCGGGTCTCCCGCTGGTTCGGGAACGTGGTCGCCGTCAACGACGTGACCATGACGATCGGTCCGGGCGTCACGGGACTCCTCGGCCCGAACGGGGCCGGCAAGTCGACCCTCCTGCACATGATGGGCGGCTTCCTCGCTCCTTCGACCGGGACCGTCACCCTCGACGGTGCCGCGACGTGGCGCAACGAGGACATCTACAACCACATCGGCCTGGTGCCCGAGCGCGAGGCGATGTACGACTTCCTCACCGGACGCGAGTTCGTCGTCGCCAACGCCGAGCTGTTCGGGCTGCCCAACGCCGGTTTCGCCGCGCAGACCGCGATCGACACCGTGCAGATGGAGTACGCCGCCGACCGCAAGATCGCCACGTACTCCAAGGGCATGCGGCAGCGCGTCAAGATGGCCTCGGCCCTGGTGCACAACCCGTCGGTGCTGCTCCTCGACGAGCCCTTCAACGGCATGGACCCCCGTCAGCGCATGCACCTGATGGACCTGCTGCGCAAGATGGGCGCCGAGGGCCGCACGGTGCTGTTCAGCTCGCACATCCTCGAAGAGGTCGAGCAGCTCGCCCACCACATCGAGGTGATGGTGGCCGGGCGGCACGCCGCGTCGGGCGACTACCGGCAGATCCGCCGGCTCATGGTCGACCGGCCGCACCGTTACACCGTCCGCTCCGGCGACAACCGCGCGCTGGCCTCGGCCCTCATCGCCGACGACAGCACCGCCGGGATCGAGCTCGACCTGCGCGACGGTGTCCTGCACATCCAGGCGATCGACTTCGTCGGGTTCACCCGCAGGCTGCCGCAGGTGGCCCGCGAGCGGGGGATCCGGCTCTACGAGGTCTCGCCGACCGACGAGTCGCTGGAAAGCGTCTTCACGTACCTGGTGGGTGCCTGATGCGCCGGGCCGCCCCTTCTGAGGAGTCGAAGTCATGAACCGCACCATCGCCCGCCTGACGATGCGGGGACTGCTGTCGCCGCGCAGGCTGCTCCTGCTGTCGCTGATCCCGCTGGTGCTGCTGGCCGTCGCCGGTCTCCTGCGCGGACTGGCGTCGGGCCTGGCCATCGACGAGTCCACGACGGTCCTGGCGACGCTGGGGATCGGGACCGTGCTGCCGCTGGTCGCGCTGATCTGCGGGACCGGCGCGATCGCCACCGAGATCGACGACGGGTCGGTCGTGTACCTGCTGGCCAAGCCGATCGGCCGGCCGACGATCATCCTGACGAAGTACGTCGTCGCCGTCTTCGGTGCCGTGCTGCTCGCCGTCATCCCGATCACGCTGGCCGCGCTGATCCTGGTCGGTGCCGACAAGGGCGTCGTGCTGGCGTTCGCGGTGTCGGCGCTGGTGGGGGCGCTGGGGTACTCGGCGCTGTTCCTGCTGCTGGGGGTCGTGACGAGGCACGCGGTCGTCGTCGGGCTGCTGTACGTGCTGATCTGGGAGAGCTTCGTCGGTGGTGCCGTGCCGGGCGCGCAGGCGTTGAGCGTGCAGCAGTGGTCGCTGTCGGTCGGTGAGAAGGTCGCCGACGACGGGCTGATCTCGGCGGCGGTGTCGCTGCCGGTCGGGGCGTCGCTGCTGACGGCGGTCGCGCTGTTCGGGCTGTACTTCGCGGTGCAGCGGCTGCGGTCGCTGACGCTGGCGGGGGAGCAGTAGGGCGGTCGTCCGCCGCCAGACCCGCGGGGGCGGGGTGTGGGCCCCGGCGTCCAGGGAGTGGGCGCCGGGGCCTTCGTGTGGGTGGGTCACCGCGCCCTTCTCGGTGACCCAATCCCCACTACTTGGCGCGTTGCCGCCCATTTCATCCCGAACTGACTTAGCGTCAACCCTGTGACGCTGGAGGGGATTCGGCAAGGCGCAAGGGGAGCGGCACTCGGTCTTCGCAGTCTGGTGCGCGTCGGCGTGATCGCCGGACTGCTGGTCGCGGTGATGCTCTTCCCATTGGTGGCGCTCGGGGGGCTGACGGTCAAGTCCAGTGTGGACGACCTGCAGAACGTCTCCGAGTCCCTCGCGATGGACCCGCCGCCGCAGACGACGTACGTGTACGCCAACGACGGCAAGACGCTGCTCAGCATGTTCTACGACGAGTTCCGCCGCTACGTCCCGCTCTCGGACATCGCGCCTGTCATGCAGCAGGCGATCGTGTCCAGCGAGGACTCCCGCTTCTGGGTGCACAACGGCGTCGACCTCAAGGGCATCGTGCGCGCCATGACCGCCAACCACAGCGCGGGCGAGGTCTCCCAGGGCGCCTCGACGCTGACCATGCAGTACGTCCGCGGCGCCTTGAAACAGAGCGCGAAGAGCGACGAGGAGGTCTTCGCCGCGACCGACCGCACCAGTGAGCGCAAGATCCGCGAGATGCGCCTGGCGGTGCAGATCGAGGAGGAGCTCACCAAGGACGAGATCCTGGAGCGCTACCTCAACCAGGTCTACTTCGGCCACAACGCCTACGGCATCTACGCCGCCGCCTACATCTACTACTCGAAGTCGCCGCGCGACCTCACCCTCCCCGAGGCCGCCATGCTGGCCGGGCTGGTGCAGGCGCCGTCGTCCTACGACCCGGCGGTGACCGACAAGTCGGCGGCGACCAACCGCCGCAACTACGTCATCGACCAGATGGTCGAGCTGGGCTACGTCCCGGCCGCCGAGGCCGAGGTCATCAAGGCCGAGAAGATCAAACTGAAGCTGCGCAACCCGGTCAACTCCTGCATGATCCCCAAGAAGAAGGACAAGGGCTACGGCTTCTTCTGCGACTACGTCCGCCACTGGTGGCGCGGCCAGAAGGCCTTCGGGGAGACCCCGCGCGAGCGTGAGACGAACCTCCGGCAGGGCGGCTACACCGTCATCACCTCCCTCGACCCGGACACGCAGGAGGCCGCGCAGAAGGAAGTCGACAAGTCGGAGCGCAAGACCAGCCAGTTCGCCATCGGCGTGACCTCGGTCGAGCCGGGCACGGGCCGGGTCACCGCGATGGCGACGAACCGCCGCTTCAGCCTCGACCAGAGCAAGAACCTCGACCACTCGAACCCGGTCGCCCGCGCAGACGGCGTCAAGGGCAACTATCCCAACACCGTCAACCCGCTCATGGGCGGCGGCGATCTGGCCGGCTACCAGGCCGGTTCGACGTTCAAGATGTTCACCATGCTGGCCGCGCTCGACTCGGGCATGAAACTCAACCACACGATCCAGTCCCCGAACCGGGTGGTCACGAAGTACCCGGTGGCGTCGGGCCCGGCGTCGTGCGGCGGCCTGTGGTGCCCGTCGAACGCCAGCAAGGGCATGGCCGGTTCGCGGACGATGTGGTCGGGCTTCGGGATGTCGGTCAACACCTACTTCGCGCAGCTGATCCAGCAGGTCGGGGCCGACAAGGTCGTCAAGATGGCCGAGCGGCTCGGACTGCGCTGGCGCAGCTCGACCGACAAGTACTTCGCCGACCCCGCGCGCTCCTCGGGCTGGGGCTCGTTCACCCTCGGCGTCGCCGACACGACCCCGCTGGAGATGGCCAACGCCTACGCGACGGTCGCCGCCGACGGGATCTACTGCAAGGCCACGCCGGTCCTGAAGATCATCGACTCGCAGGGCCGGGAACTCGACGCCGGATCCCCGAAATGCCACCGTGAACTGGACAAACAGGTGGCCAGGGCCGCGACCGACGCCGCCCGTTGCGTCACCGGCTACGGCGCCTCGAAGGGCGGTTGCGGACCGTGGAGCACGGCGCCGAGCGTGTACCCGAAGGTCGGCTCGCCCGTCGCGGGCAAGACCGGTACGACCGACGAGACGCGCGCGGCCTGGTTCGTGGGCTTCACCCCGTACCTGGCGGCGGCGAGCTTCATCGCCGACCCGGACAACCCGTTCCACGCCGTCGGCGACGGGAACTCGATGAAACCCATCGACACCGCCTCGGCGGTACTGAAACAGAACGCCGACGACAGACCGCCGAAGAAGTTCAAGAAACCCAACCGGTGGATCTCCTACGGCAGAGGTTTAGCGAGCTGACACACGGCCGGGGGCCGCGGCGGAAGCCGCGGCCCCCGGCCGTGTGAGGTGGCGTGCCTTCGGCCGGACCGGCGGAATCGTCGGCACGACCGCATAGTGTGAGGCCGGACCGCACGTCCACGCCGTTCAGCCGGAACCCGGAGCGCTCCACCATGAAGTACACCGTCTCGATCGAGCTCGCCCTGCCGCGTGAGAAGGCCGTACAGCTGCTCGCCGACCCGGCGCACATGCCCAAGTGGCTGCGCGGGCTGGTGCTGCACGAAGCGCTGAGCGGGGAACACGGGCAGGTCGGCACCACGTCGCGGGTCGTGATGCGGATGGGGAAGCAGCGGTTCGAGGCCACCGAGACCATCACCCGCCGCGAACCGGCGGACCTGCGCGAGATCCCACGGGAACAGGCCGTCCACTTCGAGCGCGAGATCGAAGGTCAGGGCATGTGGAACGCCGTGCGCGACCGGCTGACCGAGGCCGGCCCGGAGACGACGCTGTGGGAGAGCGAGAACGAGTTCCGCTTCGGCGGCGTGCTCATGCGACTGGTGGGGCTCCTGATGCCCGGCACCTTCCGCGAGCAGTCGCGACAGCACATGCGGGACTTCAAGGAATTCGCCGAGCACGGAACAGACGTCCGCGAGACCGAGGACTGAAACCGGACCCCCGCCCGTGCCGTGGGACGCCCGCGCCCCGGTCCCGACCCCAAGATCTCCCCGGCGACTACCCTCAAGAACTGTGAGCCTCTACCCTCTCGGACTCCGCCTCTCGGGTCGCCGGGTCCTCGTCGTCGGGGGAGGCGTGCTGGCCACCCGGCGCGTCCCCGCGCTGCTGGCCGCGGGCGCGCACGTCGACGTCGTCTCGCCGGTCGTGACACCCGCGCTCCAGGACCTCGCCGACAAGGGCCGCATCGGCTGGCACGGCCGGCCCTTCGAGCCCTCCGACGTCGACGAGGCCTGGCTGGTCCTGGCCGCCACGAACGAACCCGGCGTGAACGCCCAGATATCGGCCCGCTGCGACGCCGAACGCGTCTTCTGCGTCCGCGCCGACGACGGTGAGGCCGCCACCGCGCACACGCCCGCCGTCGCCCGCCACGGCGAGGTCACCGTCGCCGCCTTCGGCGGTGGCGACCCGCGCCGGGCCGCGCGCCTGCGCGACGACATCGCCGAGAAACTCGCCGACGGCACCTTCACCGGCAAGGCCTTCCGCGATGCTCCCAAACAGGGCCGCGTCACGCTCGTCGGTGCCGGGCCCGGCGACCCCGAACTCATCACCGTCCGGGGCCGGCGGGCGCTCGCCGTCGCCGACGTGGTCGTCGTCGACCGGCTCGCGCCCCACCTGCTGCTCGACGAGCTGCGGCCGGACGTCGAGATCTTCGACGCCGCCAAGATCCCCTACGGCCGCTACGCCGCCCAGGAGAAGATCAACGCATTCATCGTCGAGCGCGCGCTGCAGGGGCTCGACGTCGTGCGCCTCAAGGGCGGCGACGCGTTCGTGTTCGGCCGGGGCGGCGAAGAGGTCGCCGCCTGCGCCGCCGCGGGCGTCCCGGTCACGGTCGTACCGGGCGTGACCAGCGCGATCGCCGCGCCCTCGGCCGCCGGGATCCCCGTGACGCACCGCGGGGTCGTGCACGACTTCACCGTCGTGTCCGGGCACGTTCCGCCCGGGCACCCCAAGTCGCTCGTGGACTGGCCGGCGCTGGCCCGCATGAAGGGGACGCTCGTCCTCCTCATGGCCATCGAGAACCTGCCCGCGATCACCGCCGCCCTCATCGACGGCGGCCGCGACGCCGACACCCCCGCGGCCGTCATCGCCGATGCGACGACGACGCGACAGGAAGTGGTCCGCGCGACGCTCGGCACACTCGGCGAACACGAGCTGCGACCGCCCGCCACCGTGGTGATAGGCCAGGTCGTGGCCCTGGAAGAGGAGCTAAGGGGCACAGTTCGGTAAAGGTCGGGCGTTCCGGTGATCGAGCACTGGCGAGGCCTTGCCGGACCCCAGTAGGCTGCGCGAGGTCTGTGTTGAGTAGTACCTGCGGAGTCCTGGGGAGGACAGCCCACCATGCCAGGTGCAGCCGTTCGGAAGCTGAAGAGCAAGGGCGCGGTCATCAGCCTCGTCACCACCGTGGCGCTCATCGCCGCGATCGTCGCGACACTGCTCGGTACGGGGTTCTTCAGTACCGCCGTCGCGACGCACGACGCCGCCGCCTGGTTGTGGTCGGTCATGCCCGGCGAGATGGCGCACGTGAACGGTGACACCGGACGGGTCGACATCCGCGAGGAGCTCAAGGACGCGCAGGGTCACGACGTCGAGATCGTTCAGACCGACGAGCAGATCCTGCTGCGCGACCTCGACACGGGCAAGATCAACGCCATCGACCCGGCGACGCTCCAGGTGACCGGCTCGGCCGAGACGCCGCCCGGACAGGGCATCAATGTCGCGCTGCACGACGGGAAGGCGTTCATCGTCGACTCCGTCCAGGGCGTGGTGCGCCAGGTCGACGCCAAGACCCTCACGCCGATCGGCGAGCCGCTGCGCTTCGCGGCGGGCCTGACCGGCGGTGTCTTCGACAACGAGGGCAAGCTCTGGTTCGCGGTTCCCAAGGAGGGCACGCTCGTCGGCATCACGCCCGGCGAGAACGGCGCCAACGCCAAGGTCGACAACACGATCGGCGTCGCCGAGCCCAGCCACGAGCTGGTCATCTCCGTCCTCCGCGAGGGCGTCGCCGTGCTCGACACCACGGGCGCGACGCTGACGACCGTCTACGGAGCCGACGACGTGCGCAACGTCGCCGTCCCGCTCAACGGCATGGCGATCATGCCCGCCAGCACCGACTCGACAATCGCCACGATCACGGTCACCGACGGCCGGCACGTCTTCGCCGTCGACGGTGAATCCGTCAAGGACTACGCGGTGCCCGGTGAGGGCGCCGAACTCGGCGCGGCGATGGAGTGGTGGGGACGCATCTACGTCGCCGACAACGCCACCGACACGGTCTACGTCTTCGACAAGGACGGCAAGGTCGTCGACGAGATCGAGATCGCGGCCGGAGACGGCCTGATCGAGATGCAGACCCGCGACGGCCACCTGTTCATCAACGCGCCGTACACCAAGAACGCGCTCGTCGTCGATGAGAACCACAAGGTCAAGAAGGTCGACAAGGGCGTCGGGGGCATCCTCGGTGCGGACATCCCGCCGGAGGAGAAGGTCGAGGCCGACCCGCCCAAGCCCAAGGAGGCCCCGCCCGGAGCGCCGCGCAACGTGCGCGCCACGCCCGGCAACGGCAGCGCGACCTTGAGCTGGGACGCCGCCCCCAACAACGGCGCGGCCATCACGAAGTACGTGGTGGAGGGCGCGCTCGACAAGACCTTCGAGGTGGCCGGCAACCAGCAGGTCCTCAAGATCCCCGGGCTGGACAACGGCACCGAGTACAACCTCACGGTGTACGCGATCAACAAGAAGGGCGAGGGCCCGAAGGGCGCGGCGAACCCGGTCGTCCCGACCGCCGAGGTCCCCGACGCGCCCGGCGCGCCGACCGCCACGGCCAACCCCGACGGCACCGTCGCGATCCAGTGGCCCGCCGCCGACGGCCAGGGCAACAAGATCTCCGGCTACAAGGTCGACTCCATCGGTGCGGGCGGCGCTTCGCAGCCCGTCGGCGAGGTCGGCGACGAGACCACGATGACCGTTCCCGCCGGTGACCTGACCTACGGTCAGCAGTACGCCTTCACCGTCACGGCGATCGCCGAGAGCGGCGCGGCCTCCGACCCGTCGGCGGTCAGTGCGACGGTCGTGCCCTTCACCAAGCCGGACAAGCCGGTGAACCTGACCGCGACCACGGCCAACGCCAAGGGCACCGTGCACGCGACCTGGGGCGCCCCGGCCGACAACGGACGCCCGATCACCGGCTACAAGGTGACCGCCAACGGCGCTTCGCAGACCGTCACGGGCACCTCGGCCGACATCGGCGGCATCGGCGACGGCGCGACCGTGCAGGTCGACGTGGTCGCGATCAACGAGGCCGGTGAGAGCGAGGCCGCCTCGACGACCGCGCAGGCCATGTCGAAGCCGACGGTCAGCGTCGGCAACCACAGCGCCACGACGAACTCGATCACGGTGAACTTCAGCGCCAACGACGGCGGCGGACAGGCGACGTGCAAGCTCTCGGCCGGCGGCAAGTCCGTCGACGGCGGGTGCTCCTCGATCACCCTCGGCGGGCTGCCCGCGTCCTCGTCCTTCGAGGCCGTGGTGACCGTCACGAACGCCGCCGGTTCGGCGACCGACAAGAAGAACGTCAACACCAACGACCTCGGTGGTGTCACGCGTTGCGTGAACTACGGCAGCGGGGACACCGCGGTGTACTGCAACACCGGCATCCGGATCTACTCCGGGCCGAAGCAGAGCTACTCCAAGACCGGGACCATGTACAACGGCGACCGCGGCACCGCCGTCTGCAAGGCGGACGAGGGCGACAACGTCTACGCGTACAACTACAACAACGACAAGCAGAGCACCGTCTTCATCAAGTTGAGTAACGGTTCTTACATCCCGTGGGCCTGGTTCAACCTCGACTCGGGCGATAACACTGGTCTCCTGGCGAACTGTTAGCAGGAGGTCTTAGTTGAGTCACCCACTCTCCCCGCAGGAGGCGCAGTCCTTCGCCGATCTGTTCGACCGGCTGTCCCAGCAGATCGGTCAGATCGTGCTGGGCAAGCCCGAGGTCGTGCGGCTGGCGCTCGTCGCGCTCTTCGCCGAAGGGCACGTCCTCCTCGAAGACGTGCCCGGCACGGGTAAGACGACGCTCGCGCGGGCCATCGCGGCCAGTGTGCACGGGTTGTGGCGCCGGGTGCAGTTCACGCCCGACCTGCTGCCCTCCGACGTAACCGGCGTGACGATCTTCAACCAGGGCAGCCGGGAGTTCGAGTTCCACCCCGGCCCGGTGTTCGCCAACATCGTCATCGCCGACGAGATCAACCGCGCCTCCCCGAAGACCCAGGCCGCGCTGCTGGAGGTCATGGAGGAGCGGTACGTGACCGTCGACGGCACGCGCCACCCGGTGCCGCAGCCGTTCCTGGTCGTCGCCACCCAGAACCCGGTGGAGATGGACGGGACCTACCGGCTGCCGGAGGCGCAGCTCGACCGCTTCCTGATGAAGCTCTCGGTCGGGTACCCCTCGGAGGACGTCGAGATCGAGGTCCTGCGGGGCGCGTCGCACCGCTCGCCGGAGGACCTGCGGCCGGTCGTCAACACCGAGACGGTCGCGCTCATGGCGCAGGAGGCCCGCCGGACCTACATCGCCGACCCGCTGTACACCTACCTGGTGCGGCTGGCCGCGGCCACGCGCGACCTGCCGGAGGTGCGCGTCGGCGTGTCCCCGCGCGGTGTCATCGCGCTGTCGCGGGCCGCGCGGGTCTACGCGCTGTCGGCGGGGCGGACCTACGTCGTCCCCGAGGACGTCAAGGCCCTGCTGCTCCCCGTCTTCGGGCACCGGCTCGTGCTGGCGCCCGACGCGGCCATGCGCGGTGCCAACGCCGCCGACATCCTGGAGCGCATCGCCGCCCAGGTCCCCGTCCCCGTTCCCGCCAACGCCTGATCGCACAGCATGGAACACCACGCCGTCGCGTCCACGGTCCCGCCTGTCCGATGTCGATCACGTGAGGTGCTCCCATGGTGACGTCGCGAGGGTGGGGGATGGCGGCGGCCGGCGCGGTGCTGCTCGGCGTGGGCTTCTGGCTCGGTTACCCCGAACCGGCCACGATCGGCACGGCGGCGGTGACGGCGTTCCTGGTCGCGCTGCTGGTGGCGGGCTGGCGGCCGAAGCTGACCGTCACGCGCGGTATCGAACCCGAGCGCGTCGAGCGCGGTGAGGCCTGCACGGTGACCCTGACGGTCCGCAACGACGGAAAGCTGCGGGCGGTGAGCATGGTCGCCCACGACATCTGCGACCGGATGCGCGTGCCGGTCCCGCTGCACCGGGTACGGCCGCGCAAGGAGGCGACCGTCGACTACCGCGTCCCGACCGAGCGCCGGGGCGTCATGCGGCTGGGGCCGCTCACGGTGGGCCGCCGTGACCCGCTCGGGCTGGTCAAGCTCGCGCGCAGCTACGGCGATCCGGGAACGGTGTGGGTCCACCCGGTCGTGCATCCCCTGTACACGTCCCCGCAGGGCGTGGCCCGGAGCATGGACGGGCAGATCGACCGCATCGAGCACGGCAGCCTCACCTTCCACGCGCTGCGCGAGTACGTCGTCGGCGACGACCTGCGCCACGTCCACTGGCGGACCTCGGCGCGCATCGGCGACCTGATGATCCGCGAGCACATGGACACCTCGCTGCCGCACATCGTCGTCCTCCTCGACGACCGCGCCCAGTCCTACCGCCACGACGGCTTCGAGACGGCCTGCGAGGCCGCCGCGTCGGTCGTCGTCGCGGCCCTGCGCGAAGGACTGTCGGTCGCGATGACCCTGACCAGCGGCCGCACGATCGTCACCGGCGGCCGCGACGACTACCTCGACGCCCTCTCCGAGGCCGAGCTGACCGTCGACGAGGACGCGCTGAACGAGACCGTGAACCGCCTGCGCCACCAGCGCCTCGGCGACACCCTCATCTACCTCACCGGGTCCGGCCGGCCCCTGGAGACGCCCCAGCTGGCGTCACTGCGCGGCGGGCATCCGGCGATCCTCGCGGCGGTCCTCGGGCCCGGCAACCCCGGGCACGGCACCGTCGGCGGCTTCCCGGTGCTCGGCGCCGCCGACGGCCGCGAGTTCGCCGCGGCCTGGCACGGGGCGGGCGCGTGGTGAACCGGTTGCGGCTGCTGATCGTGCCGCTGACCCTGGTCGGGATGATCACCCTGGCCGGGGGAGCGCTCGGCCGGATCTACGTCAACGAGCTGCTGCTGTACCTGGTGGCGGGCGCGGCGCTCGGGTCGGTCGCGGTCGGGACGCTGCTGCGGAACCGCAGCGCGGTGTTCCTGCCGCCGCTGACGGTCGTGCTGCTGTTCGGGTACACGATCCTGTGCGTGCAGATGACCGCCGGGCGCGCGACGGTCAGCGGCACCCTCGCCGACATCTACCTCGACGCGGTCCGCAACAGTGTGCCGCGCTTGCTGACGTCGATGATCCCGGTCGAGCCGCAGCCCGACACCGTGCTGGTGCCGGTCGTGGCGAGCTGGGCGGTCGGGCTGATCGCGACCGAGTTCGCCGTCCGCTACCGGCGGGTGCTGCTGGGGTATCTGGGCCCGATGGTGCTGTACGGCGGTTCGCTGTACCTCGTCGGGCCGAACGCTTCCGGGCTGATCTGGTACGCGCTGGCGTTCGCGGGCCTCGCCGGGCTGGGCCTTGCGGTGTCGGCGATCGAGCCGGTGCCCGAGGGGACCATCACCGCGACGCAGCAGGGCGGCCGGAGTGTGCGCCTGCGCGCGATCACGACGGGCGCGGCGGGACTGGCCGTGCTGATCGGGGCCGTCGCCGTGCTCGGGCCGGTCGCCGGTGGCGCGGTGAGCGGATCGCCGAGCGATCCGCGGCAGTACGTCGTGCCGCCGCAGCTCAACGACATCGACGCCAACCCGCTGATCCGCATCGCCGGGTGGGCGCAGAACCCCGACCAGCCGCTGCTGACCACGAACCTGTCGGAGGACGCGCGGCTGCGGCTGGCGGTGATGTACGACTACGACGGCATCACCTGGAAGGTCGGCTCGATCTACCGGGCCGCCGGGCGTGTGCTGGCGCCGCCGGTGAACACCCTGGCGCCGACGCGGGAGGTCACGCAGAAGATCACCATCGGCGAGCTGACCGGGCGGCTGGTGCCGTCGGTCGCCGACCCGATCCGGGTCGAGGGCATGCGCGTGGCCTACGACCGGGAGACCGGCACGCTGATGAACCCGACGGGCCTCGTGCAGGGCGAGACGTACACGGTGACCTCCGCCGAGCCGCAGATTCCGGTGAACCGGCTGGCGACGGCGTCGACGGGCAGCGGTCCGTCGGTCGCGCGCTTCCTGGCGCTCCCGCCGGAACTCCCGAAGGAGCTGACGGACCTCGCGACCTACCTGGAGGACCAGGGCGGCGGGCCGTACCAGCGTGCGACGACGCTGGAGCAGTTCATGGCGACGCATTACGCGTTCAAGGCCGACATGCCCGGCGGGCACTCGCTGCCGAACCTCGGGTTCTTCCTCGGCGCGCCGCCGCGCGGTGGCGGGCAGCAGGGGACCTCGGAGCACTTCGCCGCGACCTACGCGGTGATCGGGCGGATGCTGGGGCTGCCGACGCGGGTGGCCGTCGGTTTCCACGCCAAGGCCGGTGAGTACACCGTCCGGGGCGCCGACGCGCTGGCGTGGCCGGAGGTCTGGTTCGAGGGCGCGGGCTGGGTGCCCTTCGACCCGATGCCGCAACCCGACCAGAACATCACGCCGCCCGAGGACGAGATCAAGCCGCCGGAGGAGTCGAAGCCGCCGGAGAGTTCGGCGCCGCCGCAGGACTACGACGACCCGTCGGTGACGCCCCCGTCGGGCGACGACTCGGGCGACCCGGGCGCGACGGCCACGGCGAAGGACGGGATCCCGGGCTGGGTGTTCGGGGCCGTCGGCGGGCTGGTCGTGCTGATCGCGGTCGTCGTGACGATCCTGGCGATGAAGCGTGCGAAGACGTCGCGGCGACTGTGGCACGGGAGCGCCGCCTCGCGGGTGAGAGGCGCGTGGCAGGAGGTCCACGACGGGCTGCGGCTGGCGCGCAGGCGCCCGCCGCCGACGTTGACGGCGACGGAGGTCGCCGACTTCGCGGTGGGAGCCGTACGACCGCGCGAGGGCGTCGAGGCTCCGAGCATGCGGGCACTCGTCGCCGCGATCAACGAGGTCGCCTTCGCCTCCGACGCGGTTCGGGAGGACGTCGCCGAGGCGGCGGCCCGGACGGCCGAGGCGTACGTGGCGGCCTTGCGCGGGTCGCGGTCGTGGCTCGGCAGGGTGCTGTGGACGCTGACGCCCAGGCCGCTGTTCTGGCGGGACGCGCCGCTGCCGAGGGCGCGGGGTTAGAGGGTCTCCAGGACCATCGAGAGTTCCCGCTCGGCCCATTCCTCCAGCAGCCCGAGGGCCGTCCCCTCCGCCGGTTCCGCCGGATTCGCCGGTGCCCGGCCGAAGCCTTCGGCGAGCGCTCCGGCGAGGACGGCTTCGAGCTCGGGCGAGTCAGCGGCGAGCGCCGCCGCCAGCCGGAGCATGGTCGAGCGGGGTGAGTCGCCCTCGGACTCGGCCCAGGCCGTGATCTCGCCGGCGAGGTGTCGGCCTTGGCGCGGGCAGGCGGCGGCGAGCAGGGCGAGGGCGAAGCACACGGCCTCGGACTCGTCGTCCCAGCGGGCGAGCAGTGCGGGTGCACTCGCCTCGACCGCTTCTCGTGCTGAGCGTTCCTCGGCGTCCTCGTCTTGGGAGAGGCCGAGTGAGTCGCGGCGGTCGGTGTCGGCGGCGGCGAACCTGCGTCCGGCGGTCGCGGCGAGGAAGAGGAAGTCGACGAGGGTCGCGCGCAGTGCCGGGCGCACGTCGTCATGTGCCGCCAAGGCGGCGATGAGGGGCACTTCGCGGGCGGTGTGGTCGTAGCAGCTTCCCTGGTGCATGAAGGTGTCGTGCAGCTCGAAGACCAGTTCGGTCTCGCTCGATCCGGCGAAGGCGTCGGCATCGGTGGTGCGCCACCATGAGTCGGCCGTCGCGACCGTTCGCAGGACCTCGAACAGCGGCCGGTACGAGCCGGCTCGCGTGGCCAGTGGGTCCGTCGGCTCGGGCGGCTTCACCGTCGCCGGGAATCGTGCGACGACCTCTCGCCGGATGGCGCGCGCCGAAGCCGCGTCGTCGGCGTCGTCCTCGCGGTGCATGAGGGCGGTTCGCCGGTGCGCGATCATCTCGCCCCTGCGATGGCCGCCGTGGCCGCGGGCCAGCGCCCCGGTGGCCGCGGCTTCGTGGGCCGCCTGCCCGAACTCGGCCTCGGGGCCGGGCGCCTCCTCGTCCACAAGGGACTCCAGTCGCCAGCGCCCTTCGTGGGGGTGGGACCGTACGAAGCGGTGCCCCCGCAGTGCCAGGTCGGCCGCCAGGGCTTGCGCGGAGTCTTCGTCCGGAGTCTCGAAGAGGTGGGTGCGGATCATCTCGCTCAAGCGCTCGTCGGGCACCCGCCCAAGCTACCCTCACCCCCATGACCCCATCCCTCACCGAGACCCACGCCGCCGTCCTCGACACGGCCGTCGCCACCGTCCACAAGGTCCGGTCGGCCCACCTCGACCTCCCGACCCCTTGCGCCGACTGGAATGTCGGCCAGCTGCTCGCGCACATGATCGCGCAGAACGACGGCTTCGCGGCCGCGGCCCTCGGCGAGGTCAGCGACCGTTCGATGTGGACTCCGCGGCCGGTTCCGGCCGATGAGGGCGCGGCCGGGAAGGCCTTCGAGACCTCGGCGCGGTCGCTCCTGCGCGCGGTCGCCGAGGACGGTGCCGTCGACCGCCTCTGGAAGCTGCCGGAGTTCCGCGAGGAGCCCTTCCCGGGCTCGCAGGCCCTCGGCTTCCACCTGATCGACTACGTCGTCCACTCCTGGGACGTGGCCGCCGCGATCGGCGAGCGCGTCGAGTTCGAGCCCGGTGTCCTCGCGGTGGCGCTGCCGATCGCGAAGGCGGTCCCGGACGGCTCTAACCGGCAGCGGGACGGTGCGGCCTTCCGGCCGGCGCTCGGGCCGATCGAGCACGGCACTCTCGACGAGATCCTGCGCTGGCTGGGCCGCGATCCGGCGTGGGCTCAGCGCGAGGTGCAGACCTGATTCGACTTGGCGACCAGCTCCACCGAGTACAGCGCGCCGACCGTGAAGCAGTAGTTCTGCGCCGGGTTCAGTCCGCTGATCGTCGCGGTCGTGGTGCCCGCCTCGATGGCCTGCATGACACCGGGTTCGGTGCCCCGGCGGCCGCCGAAGACGATGAACGACAGGGTTCCGGTCGAGGGGTCGACCCACTGGAGTGTCACGCCGTTGCCGTCGTCGGAGACGATCGCCAGGTCGGTCGGCGGGTTCTCGATGGTCACGTCGGCGGTGCCGTCGACCTGCTCGGGCGTGTTGTTCTTGTCGGCGTTCGGCAGTACGAAGCCGATGACGACGACGAGGATCGCCACGATCAGCAGTCCGGCCCCGCCGCCCAGGATCAGCGGCAGGCGGCTCCTGCCCTCCGGCCGCGCCGGGCCCGGGCCGGGGGCCGGCGCGTACTGCGGCGGCGCGGAGACCGGGGGAGCCGACACGGCGAAGGGATCGCTCGGTGGCGCCGACACCGGCGGGGGCGTGTACGGCTGCGCGGACACGGGGTGCGGTGGCGTGTAGGGCTGCGCCGACACGGGTTGCTGTCCGTGCGGCAGCCGCAGCGGCACGGTCTCGGCCGTCGAGTGCGGTGACGGCGGCGGCGTGTAGGCGGCCGGGGTGGCGAAGGGATCGGTGGCCGGGTAGAGCGGCGGGGGTGCCGGGGGCGTCATCGGTGCCGGCGATGAACTCACCCCCGCCGCGGTATTACCCGAGGGAGGGAACGCGAAGGTGGTCAGTTCGTCGGAGGGATCCGGCATCGGGGGCTGGATCGCGGCCGAACCGACCGAGGTGGAGGTGATGGCGCCGTAGGAGTGCCTGCGCAGCGCCTCGGCGAAGGCGAAGGCGCTCTGGTGCCGGGCCTGCGGATCCTTGGCCAGCGCGCGGGCGAGTTCGTGCTGGAGCCAGTCGGGGATGTCCGAGCGCGGCACGGACGGCGCGAGGGAGTACTCGACGCGCTGCCGGAACTCGTCGGGGTCGGTGCGGCCGGCCGGTGAGGAGAACGGCCCGCGCCCGACGAGCAGGTGCCACATGGTCGAGGCGAGGCTGTAGACGTCGGTGGCGGGCGACTGGGCGTCGCGGCGCAGGGCCTCGGGCGCCGAGTGCAGCGGGGTGAGTTTGTCGATGGTGCCGGTGGCGGCCAGGTCGTCGGCGGCGCGGGCGATACCGAAGTCGGCCAGCGCGGGCCCGAACTTGGTGCGCAGGATGTTCTGCGGTTTCACGTCCCGGTGCAGGATCGACACGGAGTGCGCGGCGTGCAGGGCCTCGCCGATCTTGACGCCGACCTCGATGACGTCGTTGACGGGCAGCGGCCCGTTCGCCTTGAGGATCTGCGAGTAGGACCCGCCCTCGCAGTACTCCATGACGATGTAGGGCTGGCCGCTCGCGGAGGTGCCGGTGTCGATGATGGAGACGATGTGGGGGTGCGCCGACAGCGCGACGGTCGTCTCCAGTTCCTTGGCGACCGACGCCTGGGTGGTCATGACCTCGTCGACGCTCAGGACCTTGATGGCCACATCGCGGTCGAGGCGCTCCTGCCGGGCGCGGAAGACGAGGGCCGTGCTGCCATGGGCAATCAACTGCAGGTCTCGGTAGCCGGAGATGTCCGGACCGGCTGACAGATTACTGCTCAAGTGACGAACTCCTTTGCGCCCTGCGCAGGCTACCGCACCGGGGCCAGGGACGAATTCGCATGTCTCGATGAGGGCCCGTTTGTCCGCTTCGGCTTCGGGGGTGTGCCGACGGTCGCGGGTCTGGCTAGGTTTCAGACATGACCGAACCTCAACCCCCGTGGGTGGCCCCGTTCGTCCTCGACACCCCCGAGGTGCCGCGCGAGCGGCACGGGCACTGGGACCTCTATGACCCCCAGAGCGACCACCCCCGTCCCCTCGTGGTCTTCGTCCACGGCGGCCCCGTCAACCCCGCCTGGCCCGCCTCGCCGCGTGACTGGCACGTGTACCGCGGCTACGGCGCCCAGGTCGCCGCACGCGGCTTCACCGCCGTGACCGTCGACCACCGCCTGCACGGCGGCGACGCCTATCCCCAGGCATACGCCGACGTGCTCGACGCCGTCGAGGCCGCCCGCGCCGACGAGCGCGTCGACGCCGACCGCGTCGCCGTGTGGGTCTTCTCCGGAGGCGGCCCGATGCTGGCGCCGCTTTTGCGGGACCGCCCGTCCTGGCTGAAGGTCCTCGGCGCGACCTACCCGGCGCTCGACTCCTTCCTCGACGTGAAACCGCCCGAGGGCTTCCATCCCCTCGAAGAACTGGCCGATGCCCCGGCGATCCCGCTGGTCTTCACCCGCGTGGGCCTCGAACGCGACTTCCTCGCCCCCGCGCAGGCGACGTTCCTGGAAGAGGCCGAGGGCGGTCCGCTCGCCGTCGAACTGATCGAGGTGCCCAACGGGGTCCACGGCTTCGACCACACCAATGACACCGACGAGTCCCGTACGGCCGTCGACCTCGCCATCGGCAAGGTCCTGTCGCACCTTTCCTAGCCCGTTCCGCCGCGTGCGCCGCCCCGCGCGCGGCCCGTCAGGCCCCGGCCGCCTTCTGCTCGATCGCGTCGGCGGTCTCGGTCGCCCAGGCCTCCATGGCCCGCATGTTGTGGTAGCCCATGCGCGCCTGGTACATGCTGACGTCGTTGCCGATGTGCGAGCAGATCTCGTCCAGCCGCTTGGCCCGCGTCGTGTACATCGCCGCCTCCGCCCGCAGTAGCGGCACCGACTCCTCCGGCCCGAGCAGCGGCAGCAGGAACATTCGCAGGCTCGCCTCGTTGCGGATCGTCCGCTCGGGCTCGTGCTCCACGAGCCAGCGCCGCAGCTCGACCCGCCCGGCCTCGGTGACGTCGTAGGTCCGCTTGCCGCGCGCGCCCTCCTCGACGGTCTCGATGGCGCCGTCGGCCTCCATCTTCCGCAGCTCCGGGTAGATCTGGCTGTGCTTGGCGTGCCAGACGTTGCCGGCCGACAGCTCGAAGTGCTTCGTCAGGCCGTAACCGGAGGCGGCCCCGGATTCCACCAGGAGCCCGAGCAGGGCGATGCGCAGTGACATGACCGCCATCCTAATGCAAGGTTTGACATGTTGGAGTTGACATGTATGGTGCACATGTAAATCTCGACATGTCAAAAACTTCCTGTCTCATGGAGGAATCCCGTGTCCGTACAGACGGCACCCCCCGTCGCGGCGTCGGCGCGCCCGCCCGTCAAGAACCTGAGCCTGCTCCTCGTCGCCGTCTTCGGCGGCATGTTCCTGGCCCTGCTCGACTCCACCATCGTCGGCACCGCCCTGCCGCGCATCGTCGAGGAACTCGGCGGCGCCTCCCTCTACACCTGGACCGTCACCGCCTACCTGCTCGCCTCCACCATCACCGTGCCGATCTACGGCCGGCTGTCCGATGTGTACGGCCGCAAGTTCCTGCTGGTGACCGGCCTCTCGCTCTTCCTGCTCGGCTCGGCGCTGTGCGCCTGGTCGCCCGACATGGTCTGGCTCATCGCCTTCCGGGCGGTACAGGGACTCGGTGCGGGCGCCCTGATCCCGCTCTCACTGGCCCTGGCCGCCGACCTCATCCCGGTCGAGAAGCTCGGAAAGATGCAGGGCCTGCTCGGCGTCATGATGGGCGCGAGCATGATCGGCGGCCCCTACCTCGGCGGCGTGCTGACCGACAACGTCTCCTGGCACTGGATCTTCCTGATCAACCTGCCAGTCGGCGTCGTGATCCTCGGCGTGATGCTCTGGGCCCTGCCGAAGTCCACAAGGGACCGCTCGGTGAAGGTCCGCGTCGACTACGCCGGCATCGCCGTCTTCGCCCTCGCCGTCTCCGGCCTGCTCATCGGCCTCACCCAGAAGTCGGCCGTCGAGGCCGGCACCGGCGAACTGCGCGACTGGAGCGACTGGCAGGTCGCCGGACCGCTCGCCGCCGCCGCGGTGCTCCTGGTCGTCTTCGTACTGATCGAACGCAAGGTGGCCGAACCGCTCATCCCGCTGGGAATGTTCAAGAGCCGCGCCTACACGACCTTCAACCTGGCCTCCTTCTTCGGCGCCTTCGGGATGATGACCGCGATGGTCTTCCTGCCCCGCTTCTTCCAGACCGCCCACGGCGTCAGCGCCACCGACTCCGGCCTGCGCGTCTACCCGATGATGATCGGGATGGTCATCGGCAGCATGGGCGCCAGCATCCTCATCACCCGTACCTTCCGCTACAAGGCCCTGCTCGCCGGATCGGCCGTCCTGCTGCTGGCCGGGACCGTCCTCTTCGGACAGTTGGAGCACGGCACCTCCCCGCTCGAAACGGGGATCTGGATGGCCGTCATCGGACTCGGCGTCGGGCCGATGCTGTCCGGCCTGACCATCGCCGTGCAGGGAACCGTCGAACCGCGCCACATCGGCCTGGCCACCGGCAAACTGTCCTTCTTCCGCCAGATCGGCGGCTCGGTCGCCCTCGCGCTCGCCGGAACCCTGTACATCCAGGACGTCGAGGACATCGCCCCCGCGCGAGGTCTCGCCGAGGCCGCCTCCGGCGCGACCGGCTCGGTGCTGGCCTGGGTCGGCGGGATCGGCGCGGCCGTCATGCTCCTGGCCCTGCTGGCCGCCCCCGGCGGCAAACTCACCCTGCGCCGCTGAACGCCCGGGGCGGGCGAGCGGGCACGAATCCGCCGTCCGCCCCATCCCGCGTAGTTTTCCTTCTTCCCAGCGGGCTCCGATGTAGATAAAGTGCGGCCATGGCCCAACCGTTAACGAACAGGGGAACCATGAGCGCCTTCCGCAGACCCCCGGGCGGACGCGGGCTCGCCGCGGGTTCGACCGCCGCCGTGCTCCTCGCCGCGAGCCTCGCCGCCCTCGCCGCTCCGGCGGCGGCCGACCCGGTCACCGGCCGCCAGGCCGAGTACGCCGCCGCGGCCGCCGAGTTCGGCATCCCCGAGAGCATCCTCCTCGGTGTGTCCTATCTGGAGTCCCGCTGGCAGGACCACGCCGGGGATCCCAGCACCGGCGCCGGTTTCGGCCCGATGCACCTCACCGACGCCCTCGCCGTCGCCACCGAGGACGGCACCCACCACGACGACGGCACCGAGGACCCGCGCGGCGACGACAGCCGTCCGGCCCCCGAGCTCGCGCCCATGCCCGACGCCCCCACCGAGGCGTCCCTCCAGACCCTCGACACCGCCGCCGCCCTGACCGGCGTCGACGAGCAGACCCTGCGCACCGACCCCGCCCAGAACATCCGCGGCGGCGCGGCCCTGCTCGCCGAGCACCAGCGAGTCCTCGGCGTGGACGGCGACGCCCCCGGCGACTGGTACGGCGCCGTGGCCCGGTACAGCGGCGCCGCCGACCTCGGCACGGCGGGACGCTTCGCCGACGACGTCTTCGCCACGATCCGCTCCGGCGCGGTGGAGTCCACCGACGGCGGCGAGGTGACGCTGGCCGCCGACCCGGACCTGGCGCCCGCCGCGGGCCAGCTCGAAGCGCTCGGCCTGCGCCCGACCAAGGACGGCACCCGCACCGACTGCCCCCGCTCCCTCGGCTGCGAGTGGATCCCGGCGCCCTACGAGCAGTACGGCCCGGCCCCGAACCAGTACGGCAACCACGACAAGGCCGACCGCCCGAACGACCTCGACATCCAGTACATCGTCATCCACGACATCGAGGGCTACTACCACACGGCGATCGACATGGTCCAGGATCCGACCTACGTCTCCTGGCAGTACACGATGCGCTCCACCGACGGCCACACCGCGCAGCACGTCAAGCCCACCGACGTGGCCTGGCAGGCCGGCAACTGGTACGTCAACTCGCACTCGATCGGCATCGAGCACGAGGGCTTCGCCGCCAACGGCGCCTGGTACACCGAGTCCCTGTACCGGACCTCGGCGCGCCTGGTCGGCTACCTCGCCGACCGCTACGACATCCCGCTCGACCGCGCCCACATCATCGGCCACGACAACGTCCCCGGCATCAGCCCGGCCAAGGTCCCCGGCATGCACTGGGACCCGGGCCCCTACTGGGACTGGTCGCACTACTTCGACCTGCTCGGCGCGCCCTTCCGCTCCTTCGGCGGCAAGCACTCCGGCATGGTCACCATCGACCCCGACTTCACCGCGAACCGCCCGGCCATGATCGGCTGCGACTCCAAGCAGCCCGCGCTGCCCTGCCCGGACCGCGCCTCCAGCACGGTCTTCCTGTACAGCGAGCCGAGCTTCGACGCGCCCCTGCTCTACGACCGGGGCATGCGTCCCGACGGCAGTCGCGCCACCCGGCAGGTCAGCGACCACGGCAGTCGCGTGGCCACCGGCCAGCAGTACGCCGTCGCCGACCGTCAAGGCGACTGGCTGGCGATCTGGTACCTCGGCCAGAAGGGCTGGATGTACAACCCCGCGAGCAATCCGGTCGCGACCCCGACGCTCGGCCTGGTCGTGACGCCGAAGCGCGGGGAGGTCAACGTGCCGGTCTACGGGCGGGCGCTGCCGGAAGCCGCGGCCTACGAGGGCACCGGCGTGCCCTACCAGGAGCTCACCCCGCTGCCGTACGTCCTCAACGCCGGTGAGCGCTACACCCTGGGCGACTTCTCGCCCCAGACCGAGTACTACTGGGCACAGACCCTGGCGGGACCGAACGTCGTCGTCGACGGCGACACCAGGTACTACCAGATCCAGCTCGGACACCGCATCATGTTCGTGAAGGCCGAGGACGTCAACATCCTCCCGTCCTTCCTCGGGGCGCCGTGACCTCGCGCTCGCCCGGCCGCTCCACCTAGACGCCCGGGGTCCGCGCTCGTGCCGGGAGTGCGGACCCTCGGGTCCCCTAGATGGAGCCCCCCTGACGGAAGTAAGGGGAAAGATCAGACCTCGGGCCCATGCGGGCGGTTGCGAGGGGCGCTTACCGTATTGGAGACGCCGCACCCCGACGATTGGCCCGCCTCGATGACCCAGAACATCATGCAGTTCATGGAAGAGCTGATGAGCTCTCCATGGATCTACCTCGGGATCTTCACGATCGCCCTGCTCGACGGCTTCTTCCCGATCGTCCCCGCCGAGACGGCCGTGATCACCGCGGGCGTCTACGCCTCGACCACCGGCAAGCCGATCCTGTGGCTGGCGATCGTCGTCGCCGCGGCGGGCGCGTTCGCCGGCGACCACATCTCCTACTTCATCGGCCGCACGGCGGGCGGCGGGATCCGCCGCAAGATGAAACCGGGCACGAAGAAGGCCAAACTCTTCGACTGGGCGGAGAACGCCCTCGCCGAACGCGGCGGCCTGGTCCTCATCATCGCCCGCTACATTCCCGGCGGCCGCACCGCGACGACCCTCATCACCGGCTCGGTCGGCTACCCGCTGCGCAAGTTCGCCTTCTTCGACTCGATCGCGGCGATCTCGTGGGGCGTCTACTCCGCCGGGATCGGCTTCTTCGCCGGTCACGCCGTCGAAGGCGACCCGATCAAGGGCCTGCTCCTCGGCTTCGGGATCGCGGTCTCGATCACCGCCATCCACGAGACGGTCGCCTACCTGCGCAAGCGCGCCAAGCGCAACCGCGAGGCCCTGGCCACCGAAGGCGTGGTGCCCGTGGTCGCCGAGCCCGTCGTGGCCCCGGCCGCCGCGGAGTAACACCCGAAGCGCGACGTCGAGCCGGTGGGGGAAATCCATTGCCCCCACCGGCTTCGCTTTGCCAGGCTCACCACCATGGAAGCTCCACCCCACGGACGCGGCGACCTCGTCGAACTCCACCTGCACCTCTACGGATGCATCCGCCCGGCCGACCTGCTGCGCCACATCGTCGCCGCCGACCCCGCCCTGCTCACCTGGGACGGGTACGAACAGGCCATGAGCGACGCCTACGGGACCGTCCCGGCCGCCCGCGAGCTCATCGAACGCCACCGGGCCGGGGATCCGTCCGCCGAGGCGGCCTTCGCCGAACTGTTCGTCATGGGCGAGGCCGACGCGGGGAACTTCGCGCGCTTCTCGGCGAAGTTCCAGCTGCTGTTCATCGCCTCCCTCGTCGCCGGGCGGCGCGGCTCGCTCACCGACATCGCCGCCGAGGTCGCCGCCTTCACCGCCGGGATCCGTGCCGACCACGCCCGGCAGGGCATCGGCCACGCCGAGATCCGCTGCCTGCTCGGCGAGGACCTGCGGCTGCCCGTCAACGCCGTCATCATCGACACCCTCCTCGACTCCTTCGGCCCGAACGAGAGACTCGTCCTGTCCCTCGACCGCGCCGACCCCTGGCCCGGCTGGGAACGCGTCCAGGAGCTCGCCCTCGGCCCGCGCGGGGAGACCATCGTCGGCATCGACTTCTGCCACGTCGAGGAAGGGCACCCGCCGAAGAACTTCGCGCGGCTGTTCGCCGCCGTGGCCGCCTTCAACACCGCGCACCCCGAACGGGCCCTCGCCGTCCTGCACCACGTGGGCGAGAGCTTCACCGACAAGAGCCTGGAGTCGGCCGTGCGCTGGGTCCAGCAGGCCGCCGAGTTCGGCGCGCACCGGCTCGGGCACGCCATCGCCCTCGGCATCGACCCCGCCGTCTACGGCGAGCACACGCGCACCGAGTCGGCCGCCGAGCGCCTCGACCAGATCGACTACGACCTCGCCCACGCCGAAGGACTCGCGACGGCCGGTGTGCTCGTCGACGCCGAGGCGCTGCTGGCCGAACGGGCCGCGCTCGCCGAAGGCCCGGCCGACGCGACCGTCGCGGTCGTCTACGACGTCGCGCGTCTCGCCGAGGTGCGGCTGCGGCAGCGTTACGCGATGGCGCGCGTGCGCGCGGCCGGCGCGGTGGTCGAGGTCTGCCCGACCTCGAACCTGCGGATCGGCGGGATCCTCGACCCCGCGCACCATCCCGTCCACCGCTTCCAGGCCGAAGGCCTGCCCTACGTCGTCTCCAGCGACGATCCCGGGATCTTCGGGACCACGCTGAGCGAGGAGCTGGACTGGGTATGCGCGCACACCGGTGGCGGTGCCGGGCTGCGGCGGGAACTGCTGCGGCGGGCGTGGGACTCCCGCTCCGAAGTCCTCAGTGGACGCACCTCGGCCGTGACCGGCGCCATCCACCCTTGAATCCTATCGGATTAGTAGGATATGGTGGCGCCATGAGCAGGGGCGCCACCGACACCGGGCCATCCGAGCAGCGGATGGACGCCGGAACGTGCCCGCGCGGCTCCCGGGCCTGTCGCCCCGGCCGCCGCTGAACCGCGCCCGCCATCGGCCGCGACCGCGGCCTTCCCGAGTCCGCGCGCCCGCGTCCGCCGCCGCGCGAAACGCTCCTGATCAGGGGGAACATCCCGATGACCATCCAGCTCGAACACCCACCGGCCATCCGTGTCGCCACTCCACCGCGCCCGCTGCCGACTCCCGTGCGGCCCGCTCCGACATCCGGGCTCACGGTGACCATCGAGCTGTCGGCGGAGGGGTCGGCGCTCAACGAGGAGCTGCTCGCCGCCCTCGACGCGGCCCGGGGGCACATCGCCCACCTCGGCGCGGTGACCATGACCGTCCGCGCCGCCGAACCGCACGCGACCGCGCCGGCCGAGGCGCCGGTCGTCGACCCCGGCGTCCACGTGCACATCTACCCCGACTCGCGCGTGGTCCGCTTCGGCGAGGCCGAACTGCCGCTCAGCCGGCTGGAGTTCGACCTCCTGCTCTACCTCGCCGAGCACCCCGGGCAGGTCTTCAGCCGGGCGCAGCTGCTGACGTCGGTATGGGGCGACGCCCATGTCGGGCGCCGCACCATCGACGTCCACGTCCGGCGGCTGCGCGCGAAGATCGACGACCGTTTCCCCTTGGTGACGACCATCCGTGGCGTCGGTTACCGCTTCGACGGCAAGGGGCGGGTGAGCGTCACCCGGTCCTGAACCACCGCCGGGCACCGTCCACGATGGACGGGCCCGGCGAGGCGGATGGCCGTCACCCGATGCCGAGCGCGTCGAGAGCGTCGTCGGCCGGGCACCGTCCACGTTGGACATAGTCGGCGGTGAACTCCTCGACCGCCGTCGTGACGCTCCACCCCGCGCCGAGGCGCGGCAGTGCCTCGACGGCGGCCGTGAAGCAGCCGCGCGCGGCCGCGGCCAGCTCCGGGTCGGCGAGCCCGTGCTTCGCGGCACGCCACCACGGTGTCTCCACCGAAGGGCGCTCCCACAAGGGTTCCAGGGCCGCCGAGGCCTCGTCTGCGGCGACGGGGTCGTCGAGCAGCGCGGTCGCCACCGCCAGCGCCACCGTCCAGCCGTCACCGGGCTGCGCGTCGACCATCCGCAGCTCCAGGTATCCGCGCGGCCGGATCGGCGGGAACAGCGTCGACAGGTGGTACTCCAGATCGTCCATCGTCGGCCTGCGCGGGACGCCCGCCCGGATCCATTCGCTGAACGACAGACCCCTCGGCACGAGCCACGGCCGGTCGGGGAAGCGGATCATCATCACGTCGGCCGACAGCGCGTAGCGCACCCACGCGTCACGCGGATCGCCCGGATCGACCGGCGCCGTGCGGCCCGGATCGAGCCGCGACCACACCGACTGCCGCATCGACTTCCAGCCCGCCGGTTCGCCCAGTCTGATCGGGGAGTTCGCGAAGGCCGCCACCAGTACCGGGCCGAGCCGGTGCGCCAGTCGCCAGCGCTCGCGGAAGCCCAGGGTGCCGGCGCGTTCGTGACCCGCGTCGAGGCAGATCTGCACCGAGGCGGTGTTGGCCATCATCCAGCGCCCGGCCCGGCCGTTCCGGTCGAAGAACTGCTCCATCGCGGTGTAGCGCGGTGAACGCCCGACCCGCCGGGGTGGGCGTTCGGGATCGAGACCGCTGCCCAGCAGCCGGATCCCGAGTGCGTCGAGGGCCGCGCGGACGCGGGAGAGGTCGGCCGAGGTGCGCCGGAGGCACTCGGCGAGTCCGTTCGCCGGGTGCGAGCTGAGTTCTAAAGCACCGCCGGGCTCGAAGGTGACATGGCCGTGCCGGGGTGCCGTGCCGGTCTCGTTGAGCAGGGCGTCGATGATCGAGGGCGGCGTGCGGGAGAGGCGGTCGTGTGTGGGGCGGACCAGCCATTCGAGCTCGACGCCGACGGTGGCGGGCGGGCCGGTGCGGAACGCCGACTCGGCGATGTGCCGCGTGGCCTCCTCTTCGGTGAGCGCCTCGTGGGCGGTCGGGGTGCGGGTGTCGGCCGTCGGTGCGTTGAACATGCGCGGCTCCCTGTCGACTCTGGGTGAGCTTCCCTTGACCATAGGCGCACGGATCGCGCCCGGCAATACCCTACTGTTCATATAGGAGTACTAGGCTATGTCGCATGGCGGACACGTCCGGTGCGGCGTGGTGAGGGGCCGATCCGTGACGGACCGGCCCCTCGGGTGGCGGCGGATATGGCGCGGGACGCGGTGTTCAGCGAAGGAACGGCAGCGCGCGGACCAGGCCCGAGCGCGCCCACGGCTTGCCGAGGCCGAGCGTGTCGCCGCCCCGGACGAAGGCCAGGCCGAGCAGCACGACGGCGTAGACGAGGTGCTCGTCGAGGAACGGGTTCTGCGTCATCGGCAGCGAGGCCATCCACATGAACACCAGCAGGACGGTGCCGGTGAGCGCGGCCAGCCAGACGCCGATGCCGAGGATGAGCGCCAGGCCGATCCCGGCGAGGCCGATCATGAACAGCCAGTCCGCCCAGGCCTGTCCGGCCATGGAGTTGAAGAAGCTCGCGAACGGACCGTCGACGCCGTTGAGGTAGCCGCTGGTCGGGCTGCCACCGTTGATCCAGGAGTTCGCCGACTCGGTGGCGTAACCGAGCCCGAAGAGCTTGTCCAGGAAGGCCCAGAAGAAGACCCAGCCGAGCAGGATGCGGGCCAGTCCGAAGAAGAAGCGGCCGGGACCCGAGGTGACGGCCATGCCGAGTGTCATCTCGTGCATCGGGACGGTCTCGCCGCCCGCGCCGGTGTCGGTGACGGCGGCCGGCGTGACCACTCCCGCGGCCGGGACGGCG
The DNA here is from genome assembly GCF_014202425.1 of Phytomonospora endophytica. Lineage (GTDB taxonomy): Bacteria > Actinomycetota > Actinomycetes > Mycobacteriales > Micromonosporaceae > Phytomonospora > Phytomonospora endophytica. The sequence goes on from NZ_JACHGT010000015.1 coordinate 63,631, forward strand.
CCCGCGGCGGGTGCCGTGGCGGCGGCGGTGTCCGCGGTCGGCGTGGCGACGGAGGTGGTCGCGGCCGCTCTCGCCTCGTCGGCGGCGTTCCGTGTCCGTTCGGTGGCCTCGTCGGCCGCGGCCCGTGCGCGCTCGGCGGCCTCGTCGGCGCCCTCGCGGGCGGACTCGGCCTTCGCGGCGGCGTCGCGGGCGGTGGTGTTGATGGCCGAGATGCCTTCGGTGCCGGCGGAGTCGCGGGCGGTGTCGCCGGTCGGCGGGACGTTCACGTCCGCCGGGTTCGGGGCGGCGTCGGCGGCGTTCTCCGTCGTCTCCCAGGGCTCGTGGCCCGTCGCAGAACTGCTCATGTCACTCCCGCCTCTCGTCTCCCCGTAGCGGTCATCGACGAGGTCAAGTCTAGGAGGATCGGGGTGCACAGTCCTTAATTCATGCAACTCTGTCAATTCCTTGGAGGGGCCCGGGCGTGGCCCGGGCCCCGTCGTTCACCGCAGGATGGGCAGCTTGCGCACGAGGCCCGTGCGCGACCACCACAGGCCCAGACCCCAGGTGTCGCCCGCGCGCGCGAGGGTCAGGCCGATGATGGTGAGCAGGTAGACGAGGTGCTGGTCGAGGAACAGGTTGGCGGCGATCGGCAGTGAGGACGCCCAGAGCGAGCCGAGCAGCAGGACGCCGCCGATCGCGGCCAGGCGCATGCCGATGCCGAGTACCAGCGACACGCCGAGTCCGGCCATGCCGCCCATGAAGAGCCAGTCGGCCCAGGGCAGGCCCGACATCGAGGTGAACAGGCCGCCGAAGGGGCCGTCGACGCCGGAGAGGTAACCGGCCGTCGGGCTGCCGCCGTCAAGCCAGCCTTTGCCGGTGGGGGTGGGATGGCCGAAGCCGAAGAGCTTGTCGAGGAAGGCCCACAGGAAGACCCAGCCGAGCGCGATCCGCGCGATCGCCAATGCCCGTGCGGCCGCCGGGGAGGCGGCGGCGCGGGCGCCGGTGGGGGAAGGGGCGTATAAGGGGTCGGGGCTGGAATCTTGGCGCGCCGCGATGCCGGTCATGGTGCACCTTTCGATGGTTTGGGGGGGGTTGGTGGCGTCAGTATGCACTAAAGAGTGCTTACTGTAAAGAGTCCGAGCTGATCGGCGAGTCGCTGAGTTGCGGCCCGGAATGGCCTACCCTGTTCCCAACATTCCCAGGGAGGCCGGATGTCCGCCGACGTCATTGCCGGGTTCGTCAGTCTGGTTCTGCTCGAACTCGTACTCGGGATCGACAACATCGTCTTCATCTCGATTCTGGCGGGCAAACTGCCGGAGCATCAGCAGGACAAGGCGCGCAAGATCGGCCTTGGCCTCGCCCTGATCATGCGGCTGCTGCTGCTCCTCACCCTGTCGTGGGTGGTGAAGCTGACGGCGCCGTTGTTCACCGTCTTCAGCCACGAGATCTCCGGCCGTGACGTGATCCTGATCCTCGGCGGCCTCTTCCTGCTGGCGAAGGCCACCTTCGAGATCCACGACAGCCTTGAGGCCAAGGAGGGCCACGACAACCCGAAGGGCGCGGCCTCGTTCGGCGGTGTGCTCGTGCAGATCATGCTGCTGGACATCGTCTTCTCGCTCGACTCGGTGATCACCGCCGTCGGGATGGTCGACGAGATCTGGGTGATGGTCGCCGCCGTCGTCATCTCGGTCGGGATCATGCTGGTCGCCGCGGGGCCGCTCGGGCGATTCGTCAACCGGCATCCGTCGATCAAGATGCTCGCGCTGGCCTTCCTGCTGCTCATCGGTATGACGCTGGTGGCCGACGGCTTCGAGCTGCACATCCCGAAGGGCTACATCTACTTCGCGATGGCCTTCTCGCTGGCGGTGGAGCTGCTCAACATCACGGTGTCGGCCAGGCGCGCGCGCCGGGCGGCGGAGGCGGAGAAGCCGGTGGAGCTGCACAAGCGATACAGCGAGGAGTAGGTGGGGGTTTGCGGGGTGGGCTCGTGGGACGGGCTCGCGGCTCGGATTCCGGTGCCGTTGCCGGGTGGATTTCGGCGGGGAGTCGCCGGTGGGGCGGCGGGCGGCCGGGTTGATCGGGGTGCGGCTCGCGGGGTGAGTTCGCGTGCCGGGCCACGGATGCCGCACCGGGTGATGTCCGGCGGTCGGGGTCCCCGGTGGAGTGGCGGGCGGGGGCTCGATCGGGGCCCGGTTCACGAGGTGACATCTTCGGGTCGGCCGTCAGAGGCTCCCGCCGGGTGGCTTCGGGCGGGGAGTCGCCGGTGGGGCGGTCAGCGTGATCGGGGCTCGGTTCACGAGGTGAGCTCGCCAGCCGGGCCACGGATGCCGCCGGTAGGGGACCTCGGCGGAGTGGCCGGTGGGGCGGCGAGCTCGATCGGGGCCCGGTTCACGAGGTGACATCTTCGGGTCGGCCCTCAGGGGCCGCCGCCGGGTGGCCTCGGGCGGGCGGAGTCTTCGGTGGGGCGGCGGGTGGTTCTCGGCCCGGAAGGAGACGCTCTCGGCGGTCTCGTAGTGGGAGGCCTGGTGGACCCGGCGTGTGCGGCGAATGGGTTCGAGTCTGCCGCTGCCGCTGCCGCTGCCGCTGCCGCTGCCGTGGGCTGAGGGCTGCGGCCGCGCGGCTTCGGATGCTGCGGGGCGCGTGAGCTCGCGCCGACTTCTCGGGTCCGGCCTTCCCACTCCGCGCGACGCGGCGCGGTGTCGACTGTCCCGCTGTCGCCGGTCGATCCGTGCGGCCGCGTTGTTTCCGCCGTGGCGCTTCACCGGCGTGCGTTGGTGCGGCGTCGCATGGGCCGCCCTGCTCGCGCCCGGGCGGCGGCACGCGGTGACGCCGCCTCCACGACTTCGGGCGGGGCGTCCTCTCACCGGCCTGGCCGCCGGTGCTGTGTCGGCTCGCGCTCTCGGTGGGTGGTGCGGCCGCCCGCCGGCGGCGTGCCAGCCGGTCCAGGTGCCCACACGGATCGCGGGTCGCGGGACAGTGCCGGACATCCCGGCTCACGTGCCGCTGGGTGGCGGGCGCGGAGACTCATGCGGATGCATCGGGGGCGGGTGGAACCGCCTTTCGTCGCGCCCCCGCCGGTGGCGTGCCGGTCGCCGGAGCGCCCGCGGGCGGCTCTCCGGGGGCGCGGTCGCCTGGAGATGGCCGCGCGTCGCAGCACAACCCCGAACCTCGGCTGAGGTGTGCCGCTGGGTGGCGGGCGCGGAGACTCATGCGGATGCATCGGGGGCGGGTGGAACCGCCGTTCCGCCGCAGCCGCCCGCCGGTGCCGCGTTGCCCGCCGGGTTGCCCACGCGAGTCGCGAGTCGCGGGTCGACTCCCGGCACTCCGGCTAACGTGTCGGTGCGTGCGACACCTGCCGCACGCACCCCCACCCCTACGCCGCCTTCACGACCTCGGGAGCCCGCCGCCGCCCCAGTGCTGTCGCGAGCACCGCCATGGTCACGGCCACGGCGCAGACGAGCGCGAAGGACACGCGCATCGAGGTCGCGTCGGCGATGCCGCCGATGGTCGTGGGCGCGATGAGTCCGGCGGTGAAGGTGATGGTCATGACGCCCGCGACGCCCTGCGCGGGGGTCGCGCCGACGCGTCCGCCCGCGGCGGCGGCCAGCGGGATCGTCACCGCGGCCCCGCCGCCGATCAGCACGAAGCCGATGACGCCGACGGCCGGATGCGTCGCCAGGGTGACGGTGAGGGCCCCGAGCGCGGCGAGGGAGGCTCCGGTCCGGACCGTGGCGACCGGCCCGACGCGCCGGACGACGAGGTCGCCGACCAGCCGCGCGGCGGCCATGGCCGCGACGAACGCGGTGTAACCGAGGGCGGCGACCGCGGCGGTCGAGCCGGTGATCTCCTTGATGTAGATGGACGTCCAGTTGTGGCTGGCGCCTTCGATGAACGACGAGCAGAAGCCGACGAGCCCGATCGCCACGATCGCCTTGGCCGGGATCGCGAAACGCGGCGGCGGGGGAGCGGCGTCGGCGACCGGGACGTCGGCGGGAAGCACCGAGCAGGAGAGCTGCGCCAGTCCGAGCGCCACGACGGCCAGGGCGGCGAAGTGGACGCGCGGGTCGAGGTCGGCGCGGATGGCCAGTGCCCCGAGCCCGGCGCCGACGAGGTTGCCGACGCTCCACATGCCGTGCAGGCCGGTCATGATGGAGCGCCCGACCTCGTGTTCGACGACGACCGCCTGTGCGTTCGTGGTGATCGTCGAGGTACCGGCCGCGGCTCCCATGATGAACATCGCCGCGGCGAAGGTGTAGATGTTGGGCATCAGCGCCGGGAGCGGCAGCGCCAGCGGCCAGGCGACCATGGACACCCGCAGCGCGCCCTTGGCGCCGAAGCGGTGGATCAGCCTGCTGGCCATCGACATCGCGACGAAGGCGCCGAGCGCCTGCGCCATCAGGGCCGCCCCGAGGAGGCCGGAACCGACCTCCAGACCCTCCTTTATGGACAGCAGCCGGGCGGCGAAGCTGCCCGAAACGGTGCCGTGGACGGCGAATACGAGGGCGATGGCGATGCGCGTGCGCCGATGGTCCATGGTCGACTTCCCAGGGGGCGGGGTGGGCTTTGAGGCAAAACTATCAGTGACCCTGCCTATTAAAAAGGGTGATCCGGGTCATGGCTGCGACAGCGCGGGCTCGCCGGTGCCGCTAGGCGCCGCCTTCTTCTCGCGGACCGCGCCGGCCAGACCGAGCATCACCAGCGCGACCGCGCCGAGCATCACGAAGGACCAGGGGAGCGAGGTCAGTTCGGCGACGCCGCCCATCGCCCCCGGCGAGAAGAGGCTCGCCGGGTACATGATCGTGACGACGCCCGCGATCGCCTGGCTCGGCACGGCGCTGGCCCGACCGGCCGCCGATATGGCGAGGGGAATGATGACGGCCACGCCGAGTCCGATGAGGACGAAGCCCGCGATCGCGGGTGCGGGATCGCGTGACAGCGCGACGATCACGGTCCCGGCGATCGCCGAGACCCCGCTGGCCCGCACCGTCCACACCGGACCGATGCGCTGCACGACGAGGTCGCCGACGATCCTGGTCACCGCCATCGTCGCGGCGAAGAAGCTGAAGGCGAGCGCGGCGGTGCCCTGGCTCGACTCGGTGACCTTGGCGACGAAGACCGTCGTCCAGTCGTGCGCCGCCCCTTCGATGAAGGCCGCGCAGAAGCCGACGATGCCCACGCCGATCACCGCCCTGCCGGGGAGCACGAAACGCGGGGGCTTGGCGTCGTCGGACTTCGTCGCCGCCTCGGGGAGGCGTCCGGTGTAGTAGAGGCCGAGGCCGATCAGCAGCGCCGACATGCCCGCGAGGTGGATGCGCGCGTCGACGTCGGCGTAGGTGATGGCCGCGCCGATCCCGGCGCCGGCGAGGGCGCCGACGCTCCAGAACCCGTGCAGGCTCGACATGATCGAGCGGCCGAGGCCGCGCTCGATCTGCACGCCCTGGGCGTTCATGGCCACGTCGGCGGTGCCGGCGGCGGCTCCCTGGAGCAGCAGGGCCGCGCAGAGCGCGGGCAGCGAGGGCATGAGCGCGGGGAGGCTGATCGCCGCGCACCACAGCACGATCAGCAGCCGGGTGGCCGCGCGGCCGCCGAGGCGGTGGACGATCCCCGATGTCAGGGGCATGGTCAGGAAGGCGCCGATCGCCGGGCAGACCAGCGCGATGCCGAGCTGGCCGTTGCTGAGGTCGAGCCGTTCGGCGAGCCAGGGGACGCGGGTCAAGAAGCTGGCTCCGACCATGCCGTGCACGGCGAATACCATGGTGATCGTGACCCGGTCGCGCCTGGTCATCGGTTGTTCCACGGTGGACCTTCCTGTTTCGGGCCTCGCTCGGCGGGGTGTCCGAGCCCGGCAAAACTAACAGGTAGGCTCCCTGATGACTAGTCCTTATCGAGGAGGATTCAGATGACGGTTCGCACGGCGACGCCGCGCCTGGCGCGGGCGATCAACGACCGGGTCGCGCTCGACCTTCTCATCGCCCACGGCCCCCTGTCGGCGCCCCGCCTGCGCGAGCTGACGGGCCTGTCCCGCCCGACCGTGTCCGACCTCCTCGACCGCCTCGGCGAAGCCGGCCTCGTCGAGGCCGTCGGCGAGGAGGGCGCCGACCGTCGCGGCCCCAACGCCAAGATCTACGGCCTGGTCGCCGACCACGCCCACGTCGCCGGCGTCGACGTCCGCCACGACGCGGTCACCGCCGTCGTCGCCGACCTCACCGGCAAGTCCGTGGCCACCGCCCGCCGCGCCCTCGCCCCCGGCGCCGTCCTCCAGAAGACGATCCGGCAGGCCGCCGCCGACGCCGCCCGCCGCGCCGGAGTCACCCTGGCCGACCTGCACAACCTCGTCATCGGCGCGCCCGGCATGGTCGACCCCCGCACCGGCGGCATGGCCTTTCCGGGCTGGCCCGCCGTGCCCCTCCCGGACCTCCGCGAACTGCTCGGCGTGCCCGTCGTCGTCGAGAACGAGGTCAACCTCGCCGCCATCGCCGAGCACGACAAGGGCGCCGCCGCCGGACACGACGACTTCGCCCTGATCTGGCTCGACCGCGGCATCGGCGGCGCCGTCGTCATCGGCGGAAGACTGCGCCGGGGCGCCTCCGGCGCGGCCGGCGAGCTCGGCCGTCTCCCCGTCAACGCCGCCGACCTGCCCGGCGTCGAGACCTGCACCGGCGGGTTCCAGGACCTCGCGGGCCTCCCCGCCGTCCTCGACCTCGCCGCACGGCACGGGATCCCCGGCGACCGGCCGGGCGAGATCCTCGACGCCGCGCACGCCTCGGGCGCGGCCGCCTTCTTCGACGAACTCGCCGAACGGGTCGCCTTCGGCGCCGCGGCCGCCGTCGTCGTCTTCGACCCCGGCCTCGTCGTCCTCGCCGGAGAGACCGGCCGGCACGGCGGCGGGGAACTGGCCAGGCGGGTCGCCGAACGCCTCACCGTGATCAGCCTGGTGCGCACCGAGGTCCGGCCGACGGCCCTGTCGGACAACCCGATCCTCGCCGGAGCCGTGCGCACGGCCCTCGTCTCGGCCCATGACGAGGTCTTCGGGGGTTCCGGTTCCTGGTCTGCGGCCGCCGACCTCTCCTGAACGTCAGGAGACGCCCGGCGTCGTCGCGGCCGGACCGCGCTCGCCGGTCGTCCAGCCCCACACCTCGGCCTCGGCGATGAACGCCGAGGACATCGGCGCCTCCAGGTCGACCTCCGGGGCGCCCGGCACGAGTTCGCCGCCGACCCTGATGGTCCCCGCGCGGCACGGCATCCAGACCGTCGACAGGACGTTGGTCGTGCCGCCCAGGTCATAGGCGTCGTCGCGGGTCAGCATGCGGTCGAAGGGGCCGGTGATCTCGACCTCGACGTCGTCGGCGGCCGCGCGGACACCCGTCGACAGGTCGAGATCCCACTCGACGGGGGCGACGGTGTACTCCGGCTCGCTCCACGGGATGGCGCCGTTGACGCCTTTGAGGTGCCGGTTGAAGGACTCGGCCAGCCAGACCGAGAGGTCCCGGTCGGCCCCGAGCACGCGGATGCGGCCGGGTCGCCCGAACACGATGACGTGGCCGGTGCCGCCCTGTTCCGACCAGTCGGAGCGCCACAGGGACGCGTAGGCGACGGCCGTGCCGTCGTCGTAGAGGGTCACGCAGGGGTTGGCGCCGAGGAGTCGAAGGCTCATGGGCGCGAGTCTAAGAGGGCGCCGCCGTCGGGTTCTCGTGCGTTTCGGGTCAGTGCACGCAGAACTCGTTGCCTTCCGGATCGCCCATCAGGGCGGTGAACGAGTTGGCGTCCTCCGCGTCCGTGAGGCGCAGACGCGACGCACCCGCGGCCTCCAATCGCGCCACCTCGGCCAGCACCCGCTCCCTGCGGGTGGCGAACGGAACGTCGCGCCCTCCGCCGACGCCGAGGTCGAGATGCAGCCGGTTCTTGACGGTCTTCGCCTCCGGCACCTGCTGGAACCAGATCCGCGGCCCGGCGCCGGTGGGATCCACGACGGAGTCGCTGCAGTCGCCCTCGCCCAGATCCTCCTCCGACAGGCCCCGCGCGAGCCAGTACGCGCGCCAGGTGGCGAACGGAGCCGGCGCGGCTTCGACGTCGTATCCCAGGGCGGTGGCCCAGAACACCGCGAGCCGCTCGGAATCGGCGCAGTCGACGGTCAGCTGGAGCACGGGCTTCATGGTCATCGCAGCACTGTAGAGGAGACGCGGACGCCCTGACCGTGAGACCCGGCACGGGGGCCGTGCGCGGCGACGGCGTCAGTTCCGCCACCGCGCGGCCCCAACGTCTAGGCCCGCCGCGGTGCCGTGCGCACCTGCTGCCCGGCGCCGATGCGTTCGCCGCGGTCACCGAAGAAGTGCAGCTGGCGGGTGTCTATCTGCACGCTGATCCGGTCGCCCGGACCGAGCCGCGGGTAGGGCGCGAGCCGCAGCGTCAGGTCGATCGGGCGCTGCAGGTGCCGCTCCTGGCCCGGCGCCGCCGGCGGTGGATGCGAGGCGACGGCCTGGATCTCGCGACGGCGGAACAGGCCGCGCTTGACCGTTCTCGGCGCGGGCCGGGGGGTCGCCTCGGTCATCTCGATCGGCGCGGCGGTCGCGCCGACGTCGAGGTGCGCCAGCGACTCGTGGCCCGAGTGCTCCAGGTGCTTGACGCGCGTGTGCAGGATCGGGTCCTGGCTGGCCGGGTCGGGCAGCCGCAGCGCCTCCGGCCGCAACCCGACGATGATGTCCTCGCCGTGGTAGTGCCGCAGCATGTGGGCGGTGACGTCGTGGCCGGGCACGTCGATGGACTGCTCGCCGATCTGGAGCAGCACCCGCTTGTCGAGGTGGGCCATGACCCGGGCCTGGACGAGCGTCATCCGCGGTGTGCCGAGGAAAGCGGCGACGTAGGCCGTCGCCGGATGGTGGTAGACCTCGTTGGGCGTACCGACGTCCTGGAGGACCCCGTTGCGCATCACCGCGATCCGGTCGGCCATCGTCAGGGCCTCGGTCTGGTCGTGGGTCACGTACACCGTGGTGACCTTGAGTTCGCGCACGAGGCCGGAGATCTCGGCCCGCAGTTGCGCCCGCAGTCCACTGTCCAGATTGGACAGTGGCTCGTCCATCAGGAAGATCCGGGGTTTGCGGGCGAGAGCCCGGCCCATCGCCACCCGCTGGCGCTGTCCGCCGGACAACTGCGCGGGTTTGCGGCCGAGTGTGTCGGTGATATCGAGAACCGTTGCCAGTTGGGAGACCTGAGCGTCGATATCGTTCTGCGCGCGTTTTCTCAAGCGCAGTGGAAAGCCGATGTTCTCCCCGACCGTCATGTGCGGATAGAGCGCGTAGTTCTGGAAGATCATCGCGATCTGGCGATCGGCGGGATGTACGTTCCCGACCGGTTCCCCGTCGAGCAGAACCTCGCCCGCGGAGGGATCCTCCAGGCCCGCGATCATGCGCAGCGCGGTGGACTTCCCGCAGCCCGAGGGCCCGAGGAGCACGAGGAACTCGCCGTTGTCGACCGTCAGGTTCAAGTCGTCGACGGCGACGGTGCCGTCGGGGAAGACTTTGGACAATCCTTTTGCTTCGATAGCGGTCACAGTCGATCCCTGGGAATTCACCGAGTAAAGACGCCCACACGTGACATGCGTGTTGCGACACTATGACCTTCCGGGGAATCGCGGCCATCCCCTGAATGTCCGACCTTGGAAACCGACCGGGGAACTTTTGAGTACCTACGGCGCCGAAGAAACGCGACGGTCCATAAAGGACCGCCGTGCGCGGGTCGGCGCGTGCTCGGCCGGGGCTAGATTCCGTCGCTCACGTGTACGTCGGCGCTGCCCTCGGTGTCGATCTCCTTGCCCATCCCGGAGATGAGGTTCCCCGCCGAGACCACGGTCAGCGAACCGCCGTCGCCGACGTAGTAGCCGAGCCCGACGTCGAGCGCGGTCCCGTGCCCGATCGCCGAGTTCCCGGTGACCGTGGCGTTCCCGGCGCCGCCGCCGTTGACGCCGTCGAGTCCGATGTAGATGTGCGTGCCCAGCGGGGGAGGTCCGCCGTCCCTGGTGAACAGGTTGACGCGGTTGCCGGTGATCGCGTTGGACACGTCCTCCTGAAGCGTGCAGCGGATCCCGAAATACCACTCGCTCGGGGTGCCCTGCCCGCCGAAGTCCTCGACGTAGTTGTCGCTGATCCCGGTGTTGTAGCAGCGATGCGCGCTGATGGCGTGCACGCCGACGCCGTAGAGATGGTTGTTGCGGATCTGCCAGCCGGCGGCGTTGTCGAGGTCGACGCCCGAGCCGCCGCTCTCCTCGATCCAGTTGCGTTCGAGGATCCAGTCGGTGACGGCGTTGCCCGGGTCGTTGACCCGGATCCCGGCACCGCCGTTGTGGTGCACGTAGGAGTCGCTGATGATCGAGTTGACCATCGTCTGCCCGTCCTTGAGCGGCGTCCCGTTCGCCGAGCGGCTGTCGATGTGGATCCCGTCCCCGGCGGCGGCGTGGATCTCGACGTCGTAGACGCGGCTGTCCCAGGCCTTCAGCACCAGCCCGTGCGTACCGGTGTTGGCGGGGGCGTTGGCGTCGATGGTCAGGCGCTCGACGCGCACGCCGGTGTTGACCCAGTCCTGGTTCTTCGTCCAGGTGTCGGTGGACACCAGCGCGGGCAGGTTGCGGCCGTCGGCCTGGCGCAGGATCGTGGCGTTGCGCCCGTCGCCGCGGTAGGTGCGCACGTCGGCGAGTTCGAGGGTGCTGACCAGCAGGCAGGTCCCGGAGATGACGATCTCGTCGCCGGGCGCCGAGGCGTTGATCATGTCCTGGACGAGTTTCGAGTCGCCGGTGGTGGTGCCGTCCCCGGCGGTGTTGGTGCACTCGACGTCGTGCCGCGCGGCGGCGGCCGGGCGGACGTCGCCGAGCAGGAACGCGCCGAACAGCATCCCGAAGATCAGGGACACGCCGATCGCCCAGGACAGCGTCCGGTCGCGGACCTTCAGGCGAGGGGGTGGCGTGGGTGCGGTGGTCGGGCGCACGGGTCCTCCAAGCCGCGGCCCGGCGCGTCCGGGCTCGCTCGGACCGGACGCTACCGGAACGCGGTCCACTGTGGAGGTACCAAGATCGCCCGCGGCCCGCGGGCCTGCGGACCTAGAGGTTCATCTTGTAACCGATATGCGATCCGCTGTATCCGAGGCGTTCGTAGAAGCGGTGGGCGTCGGTGCGGGCGGAGTTGGAGCTGAGCTGGATCAGGCTGCAGCCGAGCTCCTTGGCGCGCGTGGCGGCCCACTCCATGAGGGTCGTGCCGAGACCGGTCCCGCGCTCGTCGCGGTGGATCCGCACGCCCTCGACCTGCCCGCGCGTGGCCGCCTTGAGCGACAGCCCGTAGATGACCGTCAGCTGGAGGGTCCCGACGACCCGGCCGTCGCGTTCGGCGACCACGATGTGCTGGTGCGGGTCGGCGTCGGCGACGGCGAACGCGGCCAGATAGGGCGTGAGATCGGCGGCGTCCTCGCGGGACTTGCCGAGCATGTCGTCGGCCAGCATCGCGACGATGGCGGGCACGTCCTCGACCGTCGCGGGCCGGATGTGGAGATCGCTCATGATCGCGATCGTAAACCCCGCTCAGGCCTCCTGCTTCAGCCCGGGGTCGAGGGGTGGCGCGTCATACGCGCAGTGCGTGTGCGCCGTCGGCTGGAGCCGGTCGGGCTCCTTCGCGGGATCCCGCACGAACAGCCACGACACCACCGCACCGGCCGCGAGCAGCCCCGCGCACCACAGCGTGGCGACCTTGAACCCGGAGGTGAACGCCGCCGGATCCTCATAGGCGTTGCCGGTCAGGCCCGACACCAGCGGCAGCGCCGCCACCGCGAGCAGGCTCGCCGCCCGCGCCACCGCGTTGTTCACACCGCTGGCGACCCCGGCGTGCCGCTGGTCGGCGGCGGCGAGGACGCCGGCGGTCAGCGGGGCCACCGTGATCGTCATGCCGATGCCGACGAGCAACACCGCCGGAAGCACCTCGGTGAAGTAGTTCGCGTCGGCGTCGATGCGCAGGAACAGCAGCGTCCCGGCCGCCGCGACCGCCGGGCCGACCGTCAGCGGCCGCCGCGGGCCGAGGCGCTCGCCGAGATCCCCGGCGCGCGAGGAGAACAGCAGCATCAGGATCGTGAAGGGCAGCAGTGACACCCCGGCGGCGAGTGCGGTGTACTCGGCGACGGTCTGGAGGTAGAGGACCAGGAAGAACAGGACCCCGCCGAGGGCGGCGTAGACGAAGAAGGTCGCGGCGTTGATCGCGCTGAACTGGCGGGAGGCGAACAGCGAGGGCGGCAGCACCGGTCGCGCGGTCCGGCGTTCCCAGATCAGGAAGGCCGTGAAGGCGGCGACGCCGATGACACCGGCCGTGATGGCCGGGCCTATCGGATCGGTCTGGACCAGCGCGTAGGTGACCCCGGCGAGGCCGAGCGCGCCGAGGAGGCTGCCGAGGACGTCGAAACGGCCGTCGGCGTCGCCCTCGGTCTTGCTCTCGGGCACCCACTTGAAGGTCGCCAGGACCGCCATCAGGACCACCGGGGCGTTGATGAAGAAGACCCAGCGCCAGTTCAGGGCGTCGACCATCCAGCCGCCCAGGAACGGCCCGGCCGCCGCGGCGACCCCGCCGAGCCCGGACCACGCGCCGATGGCGCGCGCCCGGTCGCGCGGGGCGATCGCGGACTGGATCATCGCCAGCGAACCGGGCGTCAGCAGGCCCGCGCCGACGCCCTGGAGGATGCGCGCGGCGACCAGCGTCGGCGTGTTCACCGCGACCCCGCACAGCATCGAGGCGACGCCGAACCAGATCACCCCGATGACGAACACCCGCCGCCGCCCGTAGCGGTCTCCGAGGGCACCGCCGAGCAGCACCAGCGCGGCCAGCGTCAGCGTGTAACCGTTGACGATCCACTGCAGGCCGTCCATCCGCGCGCCGAACTCGGCGCCGATGTGCGGGAGGGCGACGTTGACGACGGTCCCGTCGAGCATCGCCACGCTCGACCCGAGGACGGCGGCGGCGACCACGCCGCGGCCGGCCGCGGTGCTCAGCCGAACGGTCGGTGCTTGATCCATGCGCCTATTAAGACACGGCGGAACCCGGCGCGGGCGAGGACACCGGGACCCACGCCTTCAGCACGTCGATCATGTACTTCGGGCGCATCCCGACCTTCTCGTAGATCTTGAAGGCGCCGGTGGAGTTGCCGGTGTCGACCGACAGGCCCACCCACGTGCGGCCCTTCTCGGCGAACAGCGCGAAGGCCGTCCCGAGCAGCAGCTGCGCGAGGCCGCGCCCCCGGTAGTCGGGATGCACGACAAGGTTGCGGATCCAGCCGCCGTTGTCGGCGGCACCGATGTTGGCCGTCTGCAGCACCGCGGCGGGCTCGCCCTCCACGAACACGACCCGCCACTCGTCGTAGGGGGTGTTGCCGCTGGCGGCGGTGTTGGCCCACCAGGAGTCGAAGTCGACGCTGACGTGGTCGTCGAGGTCGGCGAAACCGCTGTCCATGATGCGGTGGTGGATCCGGGCGGCCTCGTCGCGGTCGGGCAGCTCGGTGAAGACCTTGACCTCGACGCCCTCGGGCGGCTCGGGGGTCCGCTCGTCGCCGCTGAGGTCGTAGTTCATGCGGCCGTAGTAGCGGTCGAGTTCGAAACCGGCGTTCTCGTAGACCTCGCGCAGGCCCGTCGCGCCGTGCGGCGCCGAGGCCCGCACGCGGATCCCGTCGAGGTCCTTGGCGGCGGCCAGTTCGGCGGCCCGCCCCAGCAGCACCTCGACGAGGGCCGTGGTCACCGGGCCGGCCTCCTCCGGGCGCACCGAGACGTCGATGCGGAGGCGCTCGCCGCCGTAGCTGTCGTCGACGTAGCCCCAGGCGGTGTAGCGGCCGTCGGCGTCGGCGATGAGCCATTCGTCGGCGTCGAGGGAGTGGCCGGTCTTACCCATCAGTTCGAGGATGTCTTCGATGGTGATGTCGGGTTCGCCGATGGTGGCGATGTCGTGCGCCCGCACGACGTCGAGGACGGCTTCGGCGTCGTCGAGGGTCGGGCGGAGGATGCGGTACCCGTCGGGCAGAGCAGACATCACGTCATTCTGGTGTGTCGCGGGGGCCGGTGTCCACCCGGATGACCCCTGTCCGACATCAGGCCGAAACGAGGTCGATGACGTCACCGGCGACGGGCGTGAGGATCGGGCCGGGGTACTCGGCGGCGGCCTCCTCGCGGGAGACGGCGGGATCGGAGCCGGGCCACAGGTGGGTCAGCGCCAGCCCGCGGGCGCCCGCCTCCCGCGCGAAACGGCCCGCCTCACCGGCGGTGAGCAGCAGGTTCCGTGTGTCGGGCGACGGCGACGGACCCTGGTGCGTCGCCTCGACGAGGAAGAGGTCGGCGTCGCGCCCGAGCTCGGCGATCGCCGGATCCGGTCCGGTGTCGCCGGTGTAGGCGAACGTGAAGGCGGGGGTGGACAACCGGACGCCGAAGTCGCCGACGTGGTGGGGAAGCCGAAAGGGCGTGAGCTCGAACGGTCCGATGTGGACGGTCTCCGGCCACGGCCGGATGTCGAAGACCTGCGACAGGCCCTCACCGGTGTCGAGCCCGTTGATCCGGGTGAGGACCCCTTCGGTGCAGAACAGCGGGATCCGGGGCGCGCCGGGGGAGCCGTACAGGCGGATGCGCATCAGTGCGTGCAGGTCGGCGCAGTGATCGGCGTGCTCGTGGGTGATCACGACGGCGTCGACCGCCCCTTGTGGACGATGCCGCAGCAGCGGGCCGGCCGTCCCGTAGCCCAGGTCGAGCACGAGGCTGACGCCCTCGTGTTCGAGAAGGTAGCCACTGCAGGGGTTGTCCGCCTGCGGATAGGCGCCGGAGGAACCGAGGACGGTCAGCGTCGACATGTCGGGGAGCCTACGCCCGCGCGGGACTTACGGCCCTTATCCCGCGAGAGAGGGCGGGTGAGACTCGACCGGAGGAGTGTGCGATATGTCCCCACTGAGCCAGACAGTCCCCCCGACCGGCAGAACCCCGTTGTTCACCCGGCACCCGGCCAATCCACTGCTCACGGCCGCCGACTGGCCCTATCCGGTCAGCGCGGTCTGCAACCCCGGCGCCGCGGTCGTCGACGGCGAGACCATCCTGCTCTGCCGCGTGGAGGACCGGCGCGGACTGTCGCACCTGACGGTCGCCCGCAGCGCCGACGGCGTCGGCGACTGGCGCGTCGACGACAAGCCCCTGATCGCCCCCGACGGCGACGACTCCCTCACCGCCTGGGGCGCCGGCGACGCCCGCGTCACCCGCGTCGACGAGCTGGACGCGTGGGTGATCACCTACACGGCGCTCGGATACGGCGGGCCGTGCGTGGCCGTCGCGCTCACCCGTGACTTCTGCTCGGTGGAGCACATGGGCGTCGCGATGCCGCCCGACAACACCGACGCCGCCCTGCTGCCCCGCCGCGTCGACGGCGAGTTCGTGCTGCTGCACCGGCCCATCTCGCCGATGTCGCGACGGGGAGACGTGTGGCTGTCGCGCTCGCGGGACCTGAGGTGCTGGTACGGCGGGAAGACACTGCTCAGCACGAGGCCAGTGCCGTGGTGGGACTCCGAGCACATCGGCATCGGCCCGCCGCCGATCGAGACGGACGCGGGATGGCTGTGCTTCTACCACGGCGTGAAACGCACGGCTTCGACGCCGCTGTACCACGTCGGGCTGGTACTGCTGGACCTCGACGACCCCACCCGCGTACTGCGCAGGAGCGCGGACTGGGTCTTCGGGCCGGCCGCGCCGTACGAAGTCAGCGGCGACGCGCCGAACGTGGTGTACCCGACGGGACTCGTGCACGACGAGGACGCCGGGGAACTGCGCCTGTACTACGGTGCCGCCGACGCGTGCGTGGCGATGGCGACGGTCAGGGCCGGGGACGGCGAAGGGCTGCTGGGCTGGGGAGTGGGATGAGCCGGGGGCGGCGAGGCCCCCTTCGCTCACGCGGGTGAGTGCGCGACCCGCTCGGTCGTCCGCCGCCGGAGACCGCCCGTGAAGGACCCGCTTGCGCCCACGACGCCACGCACCACACCGGCCACCTGCCGCGCCACGGCGGGCCACAACAACCCCATCCCGGTCGTCTCCGCGGCGAGCCGGGCGCGACGCAGCCGCGCCGGATCCCCCAGCAGGCCCGCCAGCGCCGACCCGAACGCCACCGGGTCGTCCACGGGCACCAGCTCCCCGGCGCCGCCGGCGAGAACGTCGCACGCGTAGTGGTAGTCCGTCGACACCACGGGCCGGCCCGCCGCCACGGCGAAGGTCAGCGTCCCCGAGGAGATCTGCTCGCGGCTGCGGTACGGCGTCAGGTACACATCGGTCCGGCCGAGCAGGACGGCCAGGTCCGTCGTGCTGAGGAAGTCGTCGACGAACACCACGTGCTCGTCCAGTCCCAGCCCGGAGACCAGTTCCCGCAGGGAATCCCGGTACGCCTCACCGTTCCTGCGCTGCTCCTCCGGATGCGTCGCACCCGCCACCACGTAGCGCAGATCCGGATGGTCGCCCACCACCGTCGACAGTGCCCGCACGGCGTTCTCGATCGCCTTCCCCGGGCCCAGAAGCCCGAAGGTCGACAGGATCCGCCGGCCCTCGGCCTCGGCCAGTGCCGCCGTGAGCGGCGCGCCCGTCCGCGCCGACGTGGCCTCCGTCCGCAGCGCCGTCGGCGCGCCGTGCGGCGTCACGACGAGCTGCTCGGGCGCGGCGACACCCGACGCCACCGCGTAACGCACCGCCGACGGCGTCAGCACCGCCACGGCCGCCGCCCGCCGGCACAGCTCGCCGAGCGTCGCCGCCTGCTCGGGCGGCGGATCCGACAGCACCGTGTGGGGCGTGACGATGTACGGCACGTGCAGCCTGCTCAGCTCATCGGTCATCGCCAGCACGTGCTCACCGCACGGCCCCCCGAAGATCCCGAACTCGTGCTCGATCAGCACGGCGTCGGTGCCTCGCGCGGCCAGGGCCCGCGCGGCGGCCCGGTAGGCGGCGGGCTCGCCACCGCGCACGACGGTGCCGACCTCGGCCGGATAGTCGAGTCCGAGGTCGGCGTCCAGCGCGCACACCGAAACGGCGAGATCCGGCGCGACCCGCACGAGCGCGTCGCGCAGATCCCGGGAGAACGTCGCCAGTCCGCAGCGCCGGGGCGGGTAGGTCGAGACGATCACGAGTCGGGTACGGCGATCGGTGTGCGCGGGAAGGAGACCTCGGAAAGGAGCGCGTGACATACCGGCTGCCTCCGTGCTGGAGAAAGGGGATCTCCGCCAGACTTCCCGACGCGGCCCACCCACCGACAGGGCCGTAAGACCCTGCGCACCTGGGACTACGCCGCGTCCGACTCCGCTGCCCAGACCGCTTCAAGCACAGTGGACAGTCGGCCGACCGCCAGCCCGATGCTCGTGTCGGCGGCACCGTAGTAGACCCGGAGCTCGTCGGTGGCCGCGTCGTGCGTCATCCCCGTCGGGAACACGACATTCGGCACGTCGCCGGCCAGTTCATAGGGGGCCTGCGGACTCAGAATCCAGTCGGGCAGCCGACGGATCACCTTCGTCGGCCGCTCCAGGTCGAGCAGACACAGCCCGGCGCGGTAGATCTGGGCGTTCGCGCTCGCCTTGACGCCGTGATAGACGGCGAGCCAGCCCTTCTCGGTCTCGATCGGCGTCGGGCCGATGCCGATCCGGACGGCGTCCCACCAGGGCCCGGTCCGCGCGCGCATCACCGGTTCGGGCGCGCTCCACGAGCGCAGGTCCGTCGAGCGCGACAGCCAGACGTCGGCGCGGTCGGTGGTCACCGAGACGGGCCGGTGCAGGAGCACGAAGTGCCCGTCGACGCGGCGGGGCAGCAGCGAGGCGTTCTTGTCCTCGGGCGGGAGGATCACGCCGAGGTCCTCGACGGTGCGGAAGTCGGCCGTGAGCGCCAGTGAGACGGCCGGTCCGCTCGGTCCGTAGCTGGTGTAGGCGATCACGTACGCCTTCAGCTCGTCCACATAGGTCAGTCGCGGATCCTCGACGCCCCAGCAGTTCGCGGGGTTGTCGGGCTCGGCGTTCAGCAGAGGCTTGTCGTCGACCCGCCAGCCGGAGCGGCCGTCGGCGCTGCGGGCGACCGTCAGGT
The DNA here is from genome assembly GCF_014202425.1 of Phytomonospora endophytica. Classification (GTDB taxonomy): domain Bacteria; phylum Actinomycetota; class Actinomycetes; order Mycobacteriales; family Micromonosporaceae; genus Phytomonospora; species Phytomonospora endophytica. The sequence continues at coordinate 81,698 of NZ_JACHGT010000015.1, forward strand.
GCGAGATCCCGCGCCGGTCCTCGACCCGTACCAGCAGGACCGTCGCTCCATCGTGGACGGCCGCGCCCGGATTGAAGACGGCGTTGACCGGATACGGCCAGTCCTCGGCGGTCAGGACCGGGCCGTCGGGGTCGCGGGTGAACAGTGGTGCCACCGGTGTCTCCTCGTTGATTACGGTGGGTAGTTGACAGGTAGCTTAACGAGCGATGCCGAGGTCAGACGCAGCAGTGCCTGGTGATAGGCCAATGTGGACTCGGCGCCCTTGTTCCGGTTCGTCCAGGACGCGCCGAGGCCGTCTCGGCAGCCCCCGTCGGCGGGGTCGTAGACCGGGAGCCCGGCCGCGTTGTCGCCGTGGAACCAGCCGAAAGCGCGCGCGGCCATGGCCGCGTAACGCTCCTCGCCGGTGTACAGCCAGGCGTCGGTGAGGGCCTCGGCGAGCGCCGCCGCGTCAAGGGGCTGCTCGTCGCCGCCGGCGTGCTCCTGTCCGTGTCTCCACCAGAGGTTGCCGACCAGTCGCGGCGGCCCGGCGGGCAGCCCCACTCGCTCGGCGTACCAGTCGATCGCGGCGAGCGCGCGAGCCGCGGTGGCACGGTCGCCCGCCGCGACGGCGGTGCGCAGCAGGGCCTGCGGCAGGCGGGCGTTGTCGTAGGTGAGCTGGGGTTCGAACCACGGCCAGTCCGCCGGTGGCGCGGTCATGTCGAGGAGGGACAGTGCACTGTGGCCGGTCAGGCCGAGGGCGGCGTAGGCGACGGGCCGCAGACCGTGTCGCGCCAGCGCCGGCAGGGTCGGCGCGAGGCGTGCGCGCAGCCGCGCGGCCCGGTGCCGGACGCGGGACGGCAGCGGCGCGCCGGTGAGCTCGCCGAGGGCCCAGATCGCGCGGCCGGTGTGGTCGCCGTGGTGCGGCTCGTCGAGCCACCTGCCCCGGGCGTCCATCAGGTTGTGCAGCCGTTCGGTGCCGGGATCCCAGGCCTGCCAGAGGAAGTGGACGGCCAGCCGGGCCCAGCGGCCGGGTCTGGTGCCGCCTTTACCGGCGGTGCTGAGCCCGGCGGCGACCACGCCGAGGCGCGCGACGTCGTCGACGCAGTAGCCGGACGAGAGGTCGGGCCGTTCCCCGCGCGCGAACTGGACGATGCCCCGGGCGTCGACCAGCCGGTCGAGGTGGCGAAGGTTCAGCGGCCGCGCCAAGGCGGGTCTCGTGACGGAGGAAATCGACATACCGATCCTTGTCGGCGGTGCCGGTCGGGCAGGTGTACCCAAGCGTGAGCCCGCACTCGTGGGACGCCTAGGGCCGAAGGACCCCTACCCCGGGGTGTCACCCATTGGGGTTCAAATCCGGTGTCAAATCCTGTACACAGATCGACATGACTGTCTGACAGACAGGTACTCGGCCACCCCACCGTGAGCGGAGCATCTGAAGAGAGGACGCCGGCGTGACACCCCTTGACCGCAGTAGCGACCGCGCCATCTACCGGCAGATCGCCGACGACCTCCGCGCCGACATCACCGCCGGTGTCCACGGTCCCGGTGACCGGCTGCCATCCGAGAGCGAACTCGTCGCCCGGTACGGGGTCAACCGCCGTACCGTCCAGCACGCCTTCGCGCTGCTCATCGCCGAGGGCCTCGTCTACTCCGAGCACGGCAGCGGGCGCTTCGTGCAGGGCCGCCCTCCCGTGCGGCGCCTGGCGTCGGACCGTTTCGCGCGCCGGCACCGGCGGGCGGGCAAGGCGGCCTTCACCGTCGAGATGGAGCAGGCGGGGCGTGCCTACGACCCCGCGAGCGACGTCGAGATGCTCGACCTGCGCACGGGTTCGGCGCCCGAGGCGATCGCCGCGCGGCTCGGGCTGAGCGGCGCCGACAAGGTCCTCGTGCGCGCCCGCCGCTATGTCGTGGAGGGCCTGCCTTTACAGATCGCGACCTCCTATGTCCCACTGGATCTGGCCGAGGGCACGGCGATCATGTCGGCCGACACCGGTCCGGGCGGCATCTACGCGCGGCTGGAGGAGTCGGGTCACCGGCTCACGCGCATCACCGAGGATCTGGCCGTCGAGGTGGCGGCCGAGCCGGTGCAGCGCCTGCTGCGGCTGCCGGTCGGGGCGCCCGTGATCCACCTGATCCGCACGGCGTTCGCGGGGGAGCGGGCGGTCGAGGTCTGTGACACCCACCTGAACGCCACGGCCTTCGAGCTGTCGTACGAACTTCCCGCCCGCTGAGGGGAGGCGGGGCGGGACGATGATCTTCTAGGCTCGCGTCGGTTCGTCCTTCGTGGACACCACCGGCGGGGAGGGGGCACTGTGGGGGACGGCGAGATCGACGACGGCGGCATTGAAGTAGAGCCCTCGCCGGGTGGTTTCGCGGCGAGCCCGGCGCTCGCCTGGCGTCTGCGCCGGCGGCTGGCGCGTCCGTGGCCGCGGCAGCTTCTCGTCGCCGTCACGGCCGTGGTCACCTTCGCGTTGACGGTCGCCGTGACGCACGACGGCGCCGGCGAGGTGGGCGATCCCGGTGCCGCGGCACCAGCGGCCCGGTCGAAACCCTCGCGAGCGGCGAAAGGCCCGGCCGACGAGCACGACCTGCGCGTGGCGGCCCAGACGGCACTGCCCGGCGGTGCCGACATGTACGTGGCCGTCGTGGATTCCGGTGACGCCGTCTACGACGACATGACGCCCGGCGGTTACCTGATGAACGTCGCCTGCGCGGCCCGGGAGGAGGCGGTCGCCGCTTCGCTCGTGGTGACCGTGCTGCCGTCCGGGGAGGAGATCCCCGTCGAGGTCATGGCCGGTGACGGGCCGATCGCGTTCCGCCTCACCATCGCCGAAGGTGGCGGGCTTCGCACCTCTCCGGCGGATCTCGGCGACGCCGTCTGTCAGTTCTCGCTGCGCCGCCGCTGAGATCTTCCACTGTCCACTTTGATCCGCTACGGTGACGTGCGTCCGGTCATGGGAACGCTTCCATGGCCTTGCAACCACGATCCTGGGAGACGTATGCGAAACCTCTCCACCGGGCGACCGGTGCGTACGGCCGCGCTCCTCGGCGCCGCTCTCGTCCTGGCCACCGCCGCCCCCGCGCAGGCCGCCGACGCGAGCGCCGCGGCGTTCCAGGTCGGCGTGACCTTCGAGAAGATCAACGCCGACTCCTGGAACGATCCCGGCTCGGTCGCCGACGCCAAGGACGTCCTCGCCTCACTCGGCCCGCTGCAGAACCAGCACATCATGGGCTTCGGTGCCGAGGATCCCGAGCCGAGCCCGGGCGTGTACGACTGGGGCAGCCTCGACGAGCGCATGGACCTCATCGCCGAGACCGGTGGCACGCCGGTGATCACGCTGTGTTCGGCGCCGGGCTGGATGAAGCCGGGCTGGGCCGAGGCCGAGCAGATCGAGGACCCGAAGGAGCGCGAGGACGCCCTCGACGCGATCCGCTGGAACATGGACCTGGCACCGCTGCCGCAGTACTACGACGACTTCGCGGCCCTGTCGGCCAAGGTCGCGCAGCGCTACCCGCAGGTGCAGTACTTCCAGGTGTGGAACGAGTTCAAGGGCTTCTGGGACGAGGCCGGGAACCGGTGGAACCACGAGGGCTACACCCAGATGTACAACCAGGTGTACAGCGCGGTGAAGGCCGTCCGGTCGAGCGCGCAGCTCGGCGGGCCCTACGTCTCGCTCAACACCTACAAGGGCGGGCAGTCGCACCCGTCGACGGAACTGACGGACCCGACGTGGGGCACCGCCGACCAGCGCGACCTCAACGCGATGACCTACTGGCTGGCCAACAAGACCGGCGCCCAGTTCTTCACCATCGACGGCTGGTCGAGGACCCGCGACGGCTTCCATCCGGGCGCCGCGGCGACCAAGGAGAAGTTCAAGGACATCACCGCCTGGATCCGCTCGAAGACGACGCTGCCGATCTGGTGGTCGGAGTTCTACGCGCCGGTCAGCGCGAGCAGTTACGCCAGCACGCCCGCGATGATGCGCGCGGCGATCGAGGGCATGCGCGACGGCGGTGCGGCCGTGGGCCTGTGGTGGGGCCCGGAGTGCATGAGCGAGTACCCGTGCCTGTGGACGTCTACTGTGGATGCCGGTGGCGGACAGCCGACCTCGTTCACCGCGCTGGCACGGGAGTTCTCCGGGCGGTGACGCCCGCGCGCACCGCGCCACCGATGCGGTGACATCGACGCCGGCGCACCGGGTTTCGCCATGCCCGGTGCGCCGGTTCGGCTTCGTGCGAAGCCGACCGTCCTTTGTGGGTTTCGCTTTCCCGGCCCGGTAGCGATCCGCCCAACGGCCCCGGCCGCGACGGCCGGATCCCGGCTGGCCCGGTGATCTCGCCGAGCCCGATCCCGAGCCCGCCCCAAGGCTCGCCCCCAGGGCCCTTTCCAGCCTGACCGCCCCGCGTCGGACCGGGAGCCGGGACCCGGCTGGCATACCGGGCCCCGGTCCCGTCCTCACAGTGGATCCCGCTGGCGTTCATCCGTACGGCGCGGGCATCCCGGACGCACTGTCCACGACGGTGTCTCCACGGCGGACCGGGCGAGGTCGGCTGCGTGGCCGGCGTCCGCTCCACACGCCGTCGGCGGGGTCTCGCGGCGGAACCGAACCGTCCTGTCGACTCCATGCTGTTCGCGTCGCGGGCGGCCCTCTAGGGCCGGTCGGCGGGCGGGTCCGGGACCAAGGTCCCGTCGGCCGTTCGGTCAGACCTTGGCGCGTCAGGTGTGGGGCCGGTTGACGGCGGACAGCGCCGCTAACTAGCCTTGCTCGGTATATCCCATCGGTGTACTAGGAAATGATCACGCCTCCCGGAGGAGTTCTGATGAGTTCGCGCAGGTACCGCCTCGTCGCGGTGATCGCCGCATTCGTGCTCGCGGCAGGAGCCCTGACCGCGTGCGGCGGTGGCGATGACGCGGCCGGTTCGGGAGGCGAGGCCGGGACCCTCCGCCTCGGCTACTTCCCCAACATCACGCACGCGCCGGCCCTCGTCGGCGTCCAGAACGGCATCTTCGCCGAGAAGCTCGGCGCCGACGTCAAGCTCGAACCCACCACCTTCAACGCCGGCCCGGAGGCCATCGAGGCGCTCTTCTCCGGCGCCATCGACGCCACCTACATCGGCCCGAACCCGGCCATCAACGGCTGGGCGAAGTCCGAGGGGACCGCGCTGCGCATCATCGCCGGCAGCACCTCCGGCGGTGCCGGGCTCGTCGTCCGCGACGGCATCAACGCCCCCGCCGACCTCAAGGGCAAGAAGATCGCCACCCCGCAGCTCGGCAACACCCAGGACGTCGCCCTGCGCGCCTGGCTCAAGACCAACGGTCTCAACGCCGACCAGCAAGGCGGCGGCGACGTCTCGATCCTCCCGACCGCCAACTCCGACACCGTCACCTCCTTCGCCGCCGGTGACCTCGACGGTGCCTGGGTGCCCGAGCCCTTCTTCAGCACGCTGATCAACAAGCACGGCGCGAAGGTCCTGGTCGACGAGAAGGACCTGTGGCCCGGTGGCCAGTTCGTCACCACCCACCTCATCGTCCGCGCCGAGTTCCTCGAAGAGCACCCCGACACCGTCAAGAAGCTCCTCGACGGCCACATCGCCGCCGTCGACTACGTCAACGCCAGCCCCGCCGAGGCCCAGACCGCCGCCAACGCGCACCTGGAATCCCTCAACGGCAAGAAACTCGACCCCGCGATCATTGAGGCCGCCTGGAAGAACCTGACCTACACCGTCGACCCCGTCGCGACCTCGCTCCAGGCCAGCGCGCAGCACGCGCAGGACGTCGGGCTCCTCGACCCGGTCGACCTCAAGGGCATCTACGCCCTCGACCTGCTCAACGAGAAGCTGCGCGCCCTCGGCAAGCCCGAGGTCAGCGCGGGGGAACTCGCGCCATGAGCGTCGGCACCGAGACCGGCACCGAGCACGCCGTCCGTCTCGACGGAGTGTCGAAGACCTACGGGAAAGGCCGGACGGCGCTGCTCGCCCTCGACGACGTCTCCTTCGACGTCCGGCGCGGCGAGTTCGTGTCCATCCTCGGCGCCTCCGGCTGCGGCAAGAGCACGCTGCTGTCGCTGATCGCCGGTCTCGACCCGCTCTCGGCCGGGACGATCGACGTCAGCGACCACCGCGTCTCGCTGATGTTCCAGGAACCCGCCCTGTTCCCGTGGCTCACCGTCGCCGGGAACATCGAGATCGCCCTGCGCATGCGCGGTGTCGAACGGGCCGCGCGACGGGAGCGGTCGGCCCGGCTGCTCGACGTCGTGCGCCTGGAGGGCTTCGGCCGCAAGCGGCCCCACGAACTGTCCGGCGGCATGCGGCAGCGGGTCGCGCTGGCCCGCGCGCTCGCCCAGGACGCCGACGTCCTGCTCATGGACGAGCCCTTCGGCGCCCTCGACGCCATGACCCGCGACATCCTCCACGACGAGCTGGAACGCATCTGGCGCGAACGGGAACTGACCGTGCTGTTCGTGACCCACAACGTCCGCGAGGCCGTCCGGCTCGGCGACCGCGTCGTGCTGCTCAGCAGCCGGCCCGGCCGGGTCCTCAAGGAGTTCCCGGTCGAGCAGCGGCGCCCCCGCCGCATCGACTCACCCCAGGTCGCCGAACTCGCCTCGGCGATCACCGACGAACTCCGCGCGGAGGTGTCCCGTCATGGCCGCTGACACCGGCGTCGGCGCCGCCGAACGCGTCGCCGGACTCGACCGGCTCGAACTCGGGCCGCGCAAGGACGGCGGGCCGGGCGTCTGGGCGCGGAAACTCTGGAAGGGGACGTGGCCGAAGGTCCTGGCGATCGTCATCGTCGTCGGGGCGTGGCAGCTGGTCGTGCTCGCCGAATGGCGGCCGGTGTTCGTGTTGCCGCCGCCCTCGCGGGTGTTCGACGAGCTCGTGCGGGTCGTCCCGACGGCGTCGTTCTGGGACTCGGTCCTGCTCACCATGGGGCGCGCGGCGACCGGTTTCGGTCTGGCCGTGGCGATCGGGATGATCATCGGCATCGCCGTGGCGCGTTTCCAGCCCCTGCGCGCGGCGATCGGCTCGCTCATCACGGGCATGCAGACGATGCCGTCGATCGTGTGGTTCCCCTTCGCGATCCTGCTGTTCAAGATCAGCGAGGAGGCGATCCTCTTCGTGGTGGTCCTGGGTGCCGCGCCGTCGATCGCCAACGGCCTGATCTCCGGGATCGACTACGTGCCGCCGACGTGGAAGCGCGTCGGGCAGATCCTCGGCATGCGCGGTTTCGGGCTGTACCGGCATCTGATCATCCCGGCGGCGCTGCCGTCCTTCGTGTCGGGACTCAAGCAGGGCTGGGCCTTCGCGTGGCGCAGTCTGATGGCGGGGGAGCTGCTGGTGATCGTGCCGGGGGCGCTGTCGATCGGCGTCCGGCTGCAGACCTCGCGCGACCTCAACGACGCGCCGGGGCTGCTCGCGTACGTGATCATCGTGCTGTGCGTCGGGATCGTCGTGGACATCGTGTTCAGCGCCGCCGACAAGGCGCTGCGGCGCCGGTGGGGGCTGACGGTCTGAGTCAGCGTGGTTCCCACGCGTCCGGCGCCGTGACCAGGCGCCGGACGCGTGCGGGCAGTTTCCCGCTCGCGACCTGGGCGAGCGTCACCTCGTCGAGCACGTTGCGGACGGCCGCCCGTACCGCGATCCACAGCTCGGGGAGGTGCGCGGCGGCGCCGTCGTAGGTGACGTCCTCGGGGCGTTGGCCGCGCACGCCGGCGAGCGGCCCGTCGACGGCGCGCAGGACCGCGCCGACGCTGATCGCGCCCGGTTCACGTGCCAGCCGGTACCCGCCGTCGGCGCCGCGGACGCTGCGGACCAGACCGGCGCGGCGGAGGTCGGCGAGCACGGCTTCGAGGAACTTGTGCGGCAGCGACTGTTCGTCGGCGAGCGTCTGGGCCGAAACGGTGTCCGGGTGGGCGGAGGCGAGCGCCACCGCCGCGCGAACGGCGTAGTCGCCACGAGCCGATACCTGCATGGTCATATTCTGCCGCGCCGGACCCGGCGGCGTCGCGACACGTGCCACGAATAGCCCATTATTCCTATAGAACTAGTAGGGTTATGATCCTGGTTCAGGCCTCTGACCAGTTGTTTTCGGCACTGTTACCGACGGGAGAACCACATGACGCTCACGCGCATCGACCATCTCGCGCTCGCGCGGGAGTACGCCGCCCTCCCCGCGTGGCCGGTGCGGCCGCGCTTCGATCCGGGCGAGCGCTGGTACACGCGCCTGGCCGCCGGGCCCGACCACGAGGTGTGGCTCCTGACCTGGCTGCCGGGGCAGGAGACCGACCTGCACGACCACGGCGGTTCGGAGGGCGCCTTCGTCGTCGTCGAGGGCGTGCTCAACGAGCAGACCGTGGTGAACTCGCGGGAGGGCCTGTGGCTCGCCGACCGCGACTATGGTTCCGGTGTGGCCCGGCGTTTCGGTGCGCGGCACGTCCACCGCATCCGCAACACCGGCGCGGTCCCGGCGATCAGCGTGCACGTCTACGGGCCCGCGCTGAGCACGATGAACAAGTACGAGATCGAGAACGGGAGTCTGCTCGTGACGGCCACCGACATCGCCGGGGAGGCGTGGTGAGCGAAGAGCGGAACGAGGCTCGCCGGGTGCCGGGCGACCGAAGCGCGCGGGAGGGAACAACGTGGTGACATCCGCACCCGAAGGCTCGCGCGGCATCGACCAGATCCTCGCCGAGGCCCGTTCCCGTCTGCGCCGCCTCGGCCCCCACGAGACGGCCGTGGCACACCGCAACGGCGCCGTCCTCGTCGACATCAGGCCGCGGGCGCAGCGGGCCGCCGAGGGCGAGATCCCGGGCGTCCTGGTGGTCGAGCGCAACGTCCTCGAATGGCGCTTCGACCCGCGTGGCGAGGCGCGGCTGCCGATCGCGGCCTTCGACCTGCGCGTCGTCGTCTTCTGCCAGGAGGGGTACACGTCCTCGCTGGCCGCGGCCGCGCTGCTCGACCTCGGCCTGTCGGGCGCGACGGACCTGGCCGGCGGTTTCGCGGCCTGGCGTGCCGCGGGCCTGCCCACGGCGACGACCGTGAGCGTCACCGTCGACCAGACCGCCGACCAGGCCGCCGAGCTTCGCCGTTCCGATGCGCGGACATGATCCTCTCCGGTAAGACGGGGGTATGAAGGCCTTTCAGCTGCAGTCTCCGGGCGTCGCCGAACTCACCGACGTCGACGTTCCCGAGCCGGGCCCGGGCGAGGTCCTGCTCAAGGTGTCCGGCGCGGGCGTCTGCCACTCCGACCTGCACATCCTCCACGCCGACGCCTGGGCGCCACTGCCCATGACGATCGGCCACGAGGTCTGCGGGCACGTCGCCTCGACCGGCACCGGCGTCACCGGCTGGGACGACGGCGACGGCGCGCTCGCCTACCTGTGCTGGGGCTGCGGCAAGTGCCGGACCTGCGCGTCGGGCTACGAGAACTACTGCGAGGCCTTCGGCCGGGGCATCGTCCCCGGCCCGGGCCTCGGCTATCAGGGCGCCATGGCCGAGTACCTCATCGTCCCGGCGCGCTTCCTGGTTCCGCTCGGCGACCTCGACCCGGTCGACTCCGCGCCCCTCACCGACGCCGGGCTCACGCCCTACCACGCGGTGAACATGGCCCGGGAGGCCCTGGTCGCCAAGGCCAACGCGGTCGTCATCGGCGTCGGCGGGCTCGGGCACATGGGCGTCCAGATCCTCGCGGCGACCACCGGTTCGCGCATCATCGCCGTCGACCTCGACGAGGCCAAACTCGCCCACGCCACCGAACTCGGTGCCGCCGAGACGGTGAAGTCCGACGAGCACGCCGCCGCGCGCATCCTCGACCTCACCGGCGGCCGGGGCGCCGAGGTCGTCTTCGACTTCGTCGGCGCGCAGCCGACACTCGAACTCGCCGCCTCGGTGATCGCCCCGCACGGGCGGATCGTCCTGGTCGGTCTCGCCGAAGGCTCCCTCGACTTCCGCGCGGGCAGCCCACCGGCCGCGCTGCCCTGGGGCGCGGGGATCGTCAAGCCCTACGGCGGCACCCGCGCCGACCTGCACGACGTGATCGCGCTCGCCTCACGCGGGGCCATTTCGGTGACCGTCGAGCGCCACCCGCTGTCGGAGGTCAAGACGGCCTTCGACCGGCTCCAGCTCGGACAGGTCGCCGGGCGAGCCGTGCTGGTGCCGTAGGGGACGGGGCCGGCTGGTTTCGCTGGGGTGTGGTCGGGGCTGCTCGCGACGTTGTGGCACCTCGGGGCCGCGCGGCTGACCTGTGCTCCCGGATCGCGGCGCTGGCGGCCGATGCCGCTTCGGGGGACGGTGGGCGGTTTCGCCGCGGTATCGGCGAGGCGCGGTTGCGGCTGCTCGCGCCGGTGTCGGGGCCGTGCGGCTGATGCGTGCCCTTGGATCGCCGCGCACACGATGCCGCTTCCCCGCGCGGCCCGATCACCGGGCACCCTGCTCCAGCCCGCTGTCCCGTGCCGCCATCTCGCGTTCGCGCGGCCCTCGCGGACGCCCTGCCCATCCCGCCCCGAACCCGCCGCTCAGGTCGCCGTGAGCTTCGCCGCGCCCAGGTCGAGACCGCGCAGTTGGCCGCGCGCCGAGACGCCGACCTTCGTGAACACCTTCGCCAGGTGGTATCCGACCGTGCGTGGGCTCAGGAACAACCGCGCCCCGATCTCCCGGTTGCTGAGTCCCCGCGCGGCCAGCGCCGCCACGGTCAGCTCCCGCGAGGTGAGCCCGGCCGTCGCGCCCGCCGGGCGCGGTACGGCATCGCCGCAGGCGCGCAGCTCGTCGTGCGCGGTCGCCGCCCAGGGCGCCGCGCCCAGCTCGTCGAAGAGCAGAGCGGCCCGGCGCAGCGGCTCGCGGGCGTCGCGGGGCCTGCGCGACCGGCGCAGCCACTGGCCGAGCGCCAGGGACGCGCGCGCCAGCTCGTAGGGCCGCTCGGCACCGTCCAGAAGGGACACCGCGCGGCTCAGGTTCGTCTCGGGATCATCACCACCGAGTCCCGCCAGCAGCGCGACCGTCCACGGTGGACCCTCGGCTTCCGGTGCGGGACAGGACGACCGAAGCGACGCCTCCGCCACGTCGGGCAGCGACTCGCCCCGCACGGTCCGGTGCGCACTGGCTCCGCCCGCCACCCCCAGTTCGCCGAGCAGTGAAGCGGCGCGGGCGGCGTCACCCCGCAGCGCCGCCGCCCGCCCCGCCGCCCAGGTGGCCCGCGCCGCCGCGAGCCGGTTGCCGTACTCGCGCGCCAGGACCAGCGCCTCCGCCGACGCCCGCTCGGCCTCGGCGAGCTCACCCCGGTCGGCGTGCAGGAGCGCCGAGAGCGCCAGGAGGTCCGCCTCGGCGACCGGCTGCCCGGCGTCACGGGCCAGCGCGAGCCCTTCGCGGGCGTGCTCCGCCGCCTCGGTCCACATCCCGAGCCGGTGCTCCAGCTCCGCCAGCCACAGCGTCGGCACCGCGCACAACGCGATCATCCCGGTCGCGCGCATCCGCTCGCAGGCGGTGAGGGCGAACTCGCGGGCCTCGCGCGGGCGCGCGCTGACCCGGGCGATGGCCAGCGGCAGGATCCAGCGATGCGCGCCGGAGCGGGCGATCGCGGCGGGCGCGGCTTCGTGGACGCGCCACGGGTCGGCGGCGGTGACGTCGGCGCGGCCTTCCGCCGCGGCGGTGAGCCAGCGACCGTAGCGGCGGTAGGCCGGGTCCGGGTGGGTCTCGGCGACGACGGAGGCGGCCGCGGCGGCCTCCTCGGGCAGGTCGGCGTGCAGGGCGGCGTCGACGGCCATGAAGGCCAGCTCGGCGGCCTGGTCGAGGTGCCCGTGCCTGCGCAACGACGCCGCACCCCGGACGAGTTCGGCGTGCGCGGTGGCCTGGTGGCCACCGTAGAGGTCGATGAGGCCGCGCAGCCGGACGAGGTCGACGGCGTCGGCGCCGACGCGTTCGGCCGACTCGACCAGCGACCGCGCGAGGACGGCGTGGCCCGACTTCCAGGCCGCGTGCGCGGCCTGCGCGACGCGCCGGGCGCGGTCGGCGGGACGGGCCGACAGCCTCGCGGCGTGCAGCAGCGCCGAGGTCGTCGCGGCCATCCCGCCCCGGCCGGTGGCCGCGCGGGCGTCGCGTTCGAGGGCGGCGGCGAGGCTCTCGTCGGGCCGCTCGGTGGCCAGCGCGCGGTGGCGGCGGGCGCGGACCCGGTCGCCGAGGCCGTGCAGGACGGCGTCGAGGGCGTCGTGGGCCTCGCGTCGTTCGGCGCCGGTGGCGGCGTCGTAGGCGGCCGAGCGCATCAGCGGGTGCTCGACGTCGGCGGCCGTGCCGTCGAGTCCCAGATGTTCACGTGCCGCCGCGATGACCTCGGCCCGGCCGGTGTCGTCGGCCGCCGCGACCAGCAGCGCCCGCCGCTCCCCGGCCGGCAGCACGTCGAGACGCTCGCGGAACACCCGCCGCAGCACCTCGTCGACGGGGACCGAGCCGGTCAGCAGCGTGTCGGCGGTCAGGCGCGACGGGTCGGCCGCCGCGAGACGGGTGAGCGCGAGGGGATTGCCGCGCGCGGTGTCGAGGACGAGTTCGCGGGTGCCCGGGTCGAGCCCGGGCAGCAGCGCGGCGGCCTCGGCCCGGTCGAGACCGGACAGGCGCAGTTCGGGCAGGTCGCCGGCGTCGAGGCCGCGACGTCCCGGGTCGCGGACGGCGAAGAGCATCGTCAGGCGCGTACCGGTCAGCCGCCGCGCGCAGAACAGCAGGACGGCGAGCGTGGCGCGGTCGACGTGCTGGGCGTCGTCGGTCACGATCACGAGCGGATCCCGCTCGGCAAGCCCGGTGAGAAGTTCGTGCGCGGCGGCGCACACACGCAGGTCGGTGGCGGGACCGTCGCCGTCGAGGGCCGCCCGGAGGGCCTCCCGCCGGTTGCGCGGCAGAGCGTCCACATCGGACCGCACGGGGGACAGGAGCTGGTGCAGGCCGCTGAAGGGCAACTCCACCTCCGACTCCACTCCGCGGACCCGCAGCGCCCGTCTGGTGCCGACGGCCTCGTCGATCAGCGTCGTCTTCCCGATCCCCGCCTCACCCCGGACCACGAGGACCCCGCCCCGCGCCACCACGTCGTCGATCGCCCGCCGCCGTTCTCCACCCATGGAACGAAAGTAGGCCGGTGGACTGAGACCTCGCTGAGACCGGTCACCATGACAGATGGCGGCGGCCCGGGCGCGGGGAAGGCTTCGGGGCATGACTGACACCGAAGACACCAGGGACAACGCGACCACCGAGGAGACGGCACCCGAGGAGACGACCCCCGCGGCGAAACCCCGCAGCCGCCGGCGCGTCCTCGCCGGAGCCGTCGGCGCCACGGTCGGCCTGGCCGCCGGAGCCGTCGGCTCCGCCGTCGCCCTGCAGGGCGCGGGAACACCGCCGGTCGTCGAACCCGCCTCGGCCCGGCGCTTCGAGAACAAGGTCGTGATCATCACCGGCGCGACCTCGGGCATCGGGCGCGCCGCCGCGACGCTCTTCGCGGCCGAGGGTGCGAAGGTCTCCTTCTGCGGAAGGCGCGAGCAACTCGGCCGCGAGGTCGAACGCGAGATCCGCGACGCCGGCGGTGAGGCCACCTACGTGCGCGCCGACGTGCGCGTCGAAGAAGACGTCCGCGCCTTCGTCGAGCAGACCGTGTCCGTCTACGGCGGCCTCGACGTGTGCTTCAACAACGCCGGCATCTCCATCGAGAAACGCCTCCACGAGCTCACCGCCGCCGAATGGGACGACGTCGTCGGCACCGACCTGCGAGGTGTCTTCCTCGCCATGAAGTACCAGGTCCCGCACCTCATCGAACGCGGCGGAGGCACCATCGTGGTCACCTCCTCCTCGAACGCCATCTCGACCGCCGAGAACAAGTCCGCCTACGCCTCGGCCAAACGCGCGCTCATCGGCCTCGTCCAGGCCGCCGCGCACGACTACGCCGCCGACGGGATCCGCGTCAACGCCCTGGTCCCCGGCACGACGAACACCGACTTCGTCCGCCGCCTCGCCGGGGCCGAGAACCTCCCCGACGAGGTGTGGGCGACGATGGCCACCGCCTTCGGCAAGGCCAGCGTCCCGGGCCTCGCGCGCATGGCCACGCCCGAGGAGATCGCGGTCGGCGCGCTGGCGCTCGCCTCCGGCGAGTTCCCGTACATGACCGGCAACCAGCTGGTCCTCGACGGCGGCAAGACCGCCCATCAGTGACGCGCAAGCACCGCCCCGGCCGCGGCCGCCGTCCGCCGCAGCGCGGCGACCGCGCCGGGCGGGATCGCGGTCCGTCCCGCCAGCGCCAGCGCGCCGGCGGGACGGCCGTGCGGTCCCGGTACGGCGACGGCGACGTGCGTGCGGCCCGGCCGCCACTCCTCGCGCGACACCGCGACCTCGCCGTGCCGGATCCGGCGGAGCCGTTCGGTGAGCAGGCCGGGTGCGGTGACCGTGTACGGCGTCAGCCGCGCGGGCGCGGCCAGCGCGGAGGCGCGGACGTCGTCGTCGGCCCAGGCCAGGAGGACCAGCCCGGCGGCGGTGGCATGCCAGGGGAGGAGCGTGCCGTCGGGCACGAGCCCACCGCTCTCGCCGATGACCAGGGCACCCGCCGTGTCGGCGACGGCGACGTGCGCGGAGTGCCCGGTGGCGGCGTGCAGGATGGGAAGGCCGACGGCGTCGCGCAGCCGCTGGGGGCAGGGCGCGCGGTTGCCGAGGACCCACAGGCGCGTGCCGAGGCGGTAGGAGCCGTCGGCCTGCCGTTCCAGCCCTCCCCACGCGACCAGCTCGCGGACCAGCCGCAGCGTCGTCGGCGCCGGAAGGCCGGTGCGGGCGGCGATGGCGCTCAAGCGCAGGGACGGCACGCCGTCGCCGAACGCGTCGAGCACCGACAGACTCCTCGCGACCACGGGCATGCGTCACTCCTTTCACGTCGTGGAACTCGCGCCTTGCCGAACTCTGCAACGCGCGCCGAGGCTGGGACTTCCCCACCGAGCGAAGGAATCCCATGCGCCTCAACCTCTCCGCCGACGAGGTCCTGTCCACCACCCGCGCGGTCCGCCGCCGCCTCGACCTCGACCGCCCCGTTCCGCGAGCGCTCATCGAGGAGTGCGTCGACCTCGCCACCCAGGCCCCGACCGGCCGCAACCGCCAGCGCTGGCACTTCATCGTCGTCACCGACCGCGCCCGCATCGCCGCCCTCGCCGGCATCTGGCGCCGCGCGACCGCCGTCGCGCAGGGTGCGCCGTTGACGCGACGCGACATCGAGCGCATGTCGGCGCATCCGCGTTCGACGCGGAAGGTCATGGACGGGTTCGTGCACCTCCACGACAACCTCCACCGCGTGCCCGCGATCGTGATCCCCGCCGTCGAGGGCCGCACCGACGGCACCGACGTCACCGAGCAGGCCGGCACCTGGGGCTCGATCCTGCCCGCCGTGTGGAGTTTCATGCTCGCCGCCCGAGAACGCGGCCTCGGTACGGTCTGGACGACCGGGCAGGCGCCCCTCGAACGGGAGATGGCCGGCCTCCTCGGCGTTCCGTACCGGCGGGTGATGCTCGCCGCCTTCGTCCCCCTCGCCTACACGATCGGGACGGATTTCCGGCCGGCGAAGCGGATCGCGCGCGAGGAGGTGCTGCACTGGGACGGGTGGGCGTGAACCCTACTCGGCCCCGGGCAGGCTCACCGTGACGATCAGCCCGCCGTCGTCGCGCGGCTCCGCCCGCACGTCGCCGCCGTGGCCGTGGGCGATGGCCCGCACGATCGACAGACCGAGCCCGGCCCCTGCGACACCGCCCGCCGACCGTTCGGCGGCCAGCCGCCGGAAAGGCTCGAACAGCGTCGGGATGTCGTAGGGCGCGATGCGCGGGCCGGTGTTGGCGACCCGTGTCTCCACGCGGCCCTCGTCGGTCCGCCCGCTCGTGACGCGCACCCATCCGCCGGGCAGGTTGTGCCGCACGGCGTTCTCCACGAGGTTCTGCACCAGCCGCTCCAGCAGGACCGGGTTGCCCTCGACCGGCGCCTCCTCGGCCTTCGCCTCGACGACCACGTCGCCGTGGTCCACCCAGGCGCTGACGTGCTCGACGATGTCGGCGAGGTCCACATAGGACCGTTCACCGATGTCGCGCTCCGACTTCGCCAGCAGGAGCAGCCCGTCGATCAGCTTCTCGTGCCGGGCGTTGATCTCCAGCAGGGTGTCGCCGAGCTGCCGGATCTCCGGCGTCGCGGCCCGGCGGTTCACCGCGACCTCCAGCAGCGCCCGGTTCAGTGTCAGCGGCGTGCGCAGCTCGTGCGAGGCGTTGGCGATGAACGTCCGCTGCGCGTCGAAGGAGTGGTCGAGACGTGCGAGCATCACGTCGAAGGTGTCGGCGAGTTCCCGGATCTCGTCGGCGGGTCCCTGGAGCGCGATCCGTTCGTGCAGGCCGCGTTCGCCGGTGTGCGGGTCGGCGATGCGGCGGGCGGTGTCGGTGATCCGGTGCAGCGGCTGGAGCATGCGCCCGGCGATGAGCCAGCCGAGCGCGATGGAGGCCGCGGCGACGACGGCCAGCGCGATCGCGCCCTGCCGGAGCATCGTGGCCTGTGCCTCGTGCTGGGTCATCCGGGCGATGCTGGACAGCAGTCCCGGTTCGACGCCCGGCGGCGGTGCGTCGCCCGTGGCGCCGCGCAGCGCGACCTCGCTCGGCGGCTGCTGGTTCATGAGCAGGTAGGTCGCGGCGAGCATGACGGTTCCGGCGGCCAGCAACAGCACGCCGTAGACGAGGGTGAGCCGCGCGCGGAGGGTCAGGACGGGGAGTTTCACGGGATCCGGTACCCCACTCCCGGTTCGGTGAGCACGATCGGCGGTTCGCCGAGCTTGCGGCGCAGCTTGTGGATCGTGATCCGCACCGCCGTGGTGAAGGGGTCGGCGTTCTCGTCCCACGCCTTCTCCAGGAGGTGCTCGGCCGACACCGCCGCGCCCTCGGCCCGCAGCAGCTCGGCGAGGACGGCGAACTCCTTACGCGACAGCGGCACGTACCGCCCGTCGCGGTGGACCTGCCGCCGGTGCTGGTCGAGGCGGATGCCGGCGCGTTCGAGCAGGGGCGCGGCCGCTGGGCGCGCGCGACGGCCGAGGGCGTTCACGCGGGCCGAGAGCTCGCGGAAGGCGAAGGGTTTCGGGAGGTAGTCGTCGGCGCCGATGGCGAGCCCGGCGACGCGGTCGTCGACGTCGCCGGCGGCGGTCAGCATCAGGATCCGCGCGTCGCCGCCGGAAACGGCGATCTCGCGGCACACGTCGTCCCCGTGCACGACGGGAAGGTCGCGGTCGAGGATCACCACGTCGTAGTCGTTGACGCCGAAACGTTCCAGCGCCGCCCCGCCGTCGAGGGCGATGTCCACCGCGTGCGCCTCGTCGCGCAGCCACTCCGCCACCGCGTCGGCGAGGAGCCCTTCGTCTTCGACCACGAGTATCCGCATGTGCCCATCATGATCGGTGGGGTGTTGCGCGGGCGTTTCCGTTTCGGTCCACGGCCGCGCAACACCCCCTCGCCTGTACTTCTCCCGTGGCCGGCGAACGCCCGGCGCGGAGAAGGAAAGAGACAATGCGCATCAGAACGGCACTGGTACTGGCGGCCCTGGCGCTGAGCCTGACCGCCTGCGGGTCGGCCGGTGACGGCGAGGGCGTCGCCACCGCCGGAGGCGACGGCGCGGCACCCTCGGCGGGCTCGACGCTCAGCGACGCCGAGGCGAGGCTGAAGTTCGGGGAGTGCATGCGCGAGCACGGCATCGACATCCCCGATCCGGACCCCGACGCCGAGGGAATCCAGATCCAGCTGCCCGAAGGCGTCGACCCCGAAGACGCCAAGGCCGCCACGGAGGAGTGCGAGCAGTTTCTGCCCGACGGCGGGGCACCGCCCAAGGCCGACCCGGAGAGGATCGAGGAACAGCGCCTTTTCGCGGAGTGCATGCGCGAGAACGGCATCGAGGGCTTTCCCGACCCCGACCCGGAGACCGGCGGGATCATCGTCGAGGGCGACGCCTTCGATCCGAGCGGTGCGGAGTTCAAGGCCGCCGAGGAGGCGTGCGCCCAGTACAAGCCGACGGGCCCGGAGGGCGAGGACTCCGAGGACGGTGAGAACTGATGGCCCGCGCACGCGGCCGCCGGATCCGGCGCGTGAGCCTCGCCGTCGCCATCGCCCTGGCTCTCGGAGCCACCGCCGCGGCCACCTACGGCTTCGGTTTCGGCGATGACGGCGGGACCGCCGACGGCGCCGACCTGCCGCCCGCGACGGCCGAGGTCACCCGCCAGACCCTCGTCGACCGGCGCTCGGAGATCGGCGAGCTCGGCTACGGCGACGACAAGACCTACACCTCGCGCCTCACCGGCACGCTGACCCGCCTCCCGAAGGCCGACGCCACGATCAAACGCGGCAAGGCCCTCTGCGAGATCGACGACCTGCCCGTCGTCCTGCTGTACGGCACGCTGCCGTCCTACCGGGAACTCGCCGTCGGCGGTGAGGGCGCCGACGTCGAGCGGTTCGAGAAGAACCTCGCCGAACTCGGCTACACCGGCTTCACCGTGGACGAGACCTACTCCAATGCCACCGCCACCTCGGTGAAGGAGTGGCAGGCCGACCTCGGCCTGCCCGAGACCGGCACGGTCGAACTGGGCCGGATCGTCTATGCGCCCTCGTCGGTGCGCGTCAAGACGCTCGACGCGGCCCTCGGCGACGCCGTTGGGCCGGGCACCGCCCTGCTGACCTACACCGGCAAGGAGAAGGTCGTCACCGTCGAACTCGACGAGTCCGCCATCGGCCTCGTCGAGGACGGCGACGCGGTGCGGGTCGAACTCCCCGACGGGAAGAAGCCCGAGGGGAGGATCGAGCGCACCCAGACGGTCATCGTGCCCGGCCAGGGCGACGAGGAGGCCGAGACCAAGATCGAGGTCACCGTGACCGTCGACGACGCCAAGGCCATCGCCGACTACGACAGCGCCTCCGTGAAGGTCCTGTTCACCTCCGGTCAGCGTGAGAACGTCCTCACCGTCCCGGTGACGGCCCTCCTCGCGCTCGCCGAAGGCGGCTACGGACTGGAGATCGTGGAGGGCTCCTCGACGCGGATCATCGTGGTGGAGACCGGGCTGTTCGCCGACGGCCGGGTCGAAGTCACCGGCGAGGGCCTCGCCGAGGGCATGACCGTCGGAGTTCCGGGATGAGCGGGCCCATCGTCGAACTCGACGAGGTCACCAGGTCCTATCCGGGCGGTGTGACGGCCGTCCGGGAGATCTCCCTGCGGATCGCGCACGGCGAGATGGCCGCGATCGTGGGTCCCTCGGGTTCGGGGAAGTCGACGATGCTGAACCTGATCGGGACCCTCGACCGGCCCACCACGGGTTCGGTCCGCATCGACGGTTTCGACGTCGCGGCCCTGTCCGACCGCCGCGTGTCGGCGCTGCGGGCGCAACGGATCGGCTTCGTGTTCCAGTCCTTCCACCTCGCGCCCGGCCAGACCGCCCTCGACAACGTCGCCGACGGGCTCCTCTACTCGGGCACCGGCCTGCGGGAACGGCGGAGACGAGCCGCGTCCGCCCTGGAGCGGGTCGAGCTCGGCGGCCGCGCGTCGCACCTGCCGCACGAGCTGTCGGGCGGTGAACGGCAGCGGGTCGCGATCGCCCGTGCCGTCGTCGGCGACCCGCCGCTGCTGCTGGCCGACGAGCCGACCGGCAACCTCGACTCCGCATCGGGAGCCTCGGTGATGGCGCTGCTGCGTGGGCTCCACGCGGCCGGGACCACGGTCCTGGTCATCACCCACGACCGGGACATCGCCGCCGCGCTGCCCCGGCAGGTCGCGATGCGCGACGGCGCCCTGCACCACGAGGAGGCGGCGGCGTGAACGACACCCTCGTCCCCGCGCGGATGCGGCCGCCGGACGTGCTGCGGGCCGGCGGTGCCGGGCTGCGGACCCGGCCGCTGCGGGTCTTCCTCTCGGCGCTCGGGATCGCCATCGGGATCGCGGCGATGATCGCGGTCGTCGGGATCTCCTCGTCGAGCCGCGCCGAACTCGACCGGAGGCTGGAGGCTCTGGGCACCAACCTCCTGACCGTCGAACCGGGTGACACGATCTTCGGTGGCGAGGCGACCCTGCCCGACGCCTCGGTGGAGATGATCGGCCGGATCGCGCCGGTCACCGACGTCTCGGCCGTCGGGAAGGTCCCCGAGACCTCCGTCTACCGCACCGACAGGATCCCCGAAGGCCGGACCAACGGGCTGGGCGTCAAAGCGGCCGCCCTCGACCTGCTCACCACCGTCGGCGCGACCGTCGGCGAGGGCGTCTGGCTCAACGCCGCCACCGAGCGCTACCCGGTGGTCGTGCTCGGATCCTCGGCGGCCGAGCGGCTCGGCGTGGGCAGGACCGACCTAGGCGTGCGGGTCTGGCTCGGCGGGCGGTGGTTCACCGTCGCCGGAATCCTCGACCCGGTCGCGCTCGCCCCCGAACTGGATTCGGCCGCGCTCGTCGGCTGGCCCGCCGCGGAGTCCTATCTGGACTTCGACGGGCACCCGACGACGGTCTACACGCGCTCGGTGGAGGAACAGGTCGAGGCCGTGCGGGACGTGCTCGCCGCGACGGCCAATCCGCGGAGCCCCAACGAGGTCAAGGTCTCGCGGCCATCCGACGCGCTCGCCGCGAAGCAGGCGACCAACGAGGCCTTCACGGCCCTGCTGCTGGGGCTCGGGGGAGTGGCGTTGCTGGTCGGCGGTGTCGGGGTGGCCAACACGATGGTGATCTCGGTGCTGGAGCGGCGATCCGAGATCGGGTTGCGCAGATCCCTGGGCGCCACCAGGGGGCAGATCAGGCTCCAGTTCCTCGCCGAATCCCTGCTGCTGTCGGCACTCGGGGGACTGGGCGGCGTTCTGCTGGGCATCACCGTCACGACGCTGTACGCGACCACGCAGGGCTGGCCGTCGGTGGTGCCGGTCTGGGCGACGGCGGGCGGTGTCGCGGCGACGCTCGTCATCGGTGGCATCGCCGGTCTCTACCCGGCGATCCGGGCCGCGCGGCTCTCGCCGACCGAGGCGCTCACCGCTCAGTGAGGACCGGCGGTCTCCGGGTCAGCGCGAGGTCCGGAAACCGCCGGTTCGGCCGCTCCCCGCGCGCCAGGCTCGATGCATGACCTCCTCACCACGCATTCCCGGGCTGACCGCCGGAGCGGTCCCGGCCCCGCACACGCCGGAGGAGCTGGCGACGCTGCTGCGGCTGGCGTCGGCGGCGCAGACCGTCGCGATCGGCCACGCCCGCGACGACGCCTCGCGGGCCGCCGCCACCGCCTTCGGCGAGGCGTGGGAGGCGGCCGGGCGCACGGTCGTCGCGATCGCCGACTGGCCCGAGGAGGCCGCGTCCTGGCTGCGCCCGGCCCGTCGCCTCACCGAGGCCCGGCCGGACGCCTGGATCATCGCCGGGAGCCCGCACGGCTGGGCTCAGCTGAGCCGTCGCCTGCGGCACAGCACGGACTGGAATCCCCTGCGCAGCTTCGGTTTCGCCTCCGTCGGCGATCCGGCGGTCGTCCGGCTGTCCGGCGCGGCCGTGCTCGGCATGCGCGGCGCCGGAGCGGACGGATCGGTGTGGCAGACCGGTTGCGGCCGGATCACCCACCGGCTCAGCCCGGCGCGGTTGACGCGGTAGGCCTCCGCGGCGCGGCTCCAGCGATGGGCCTTCCGGCGCGAACGTTGCCCTACCCGTGCGGCGTGCGCGTGTCCACGAGTCCGGGTCGGCGATCGGTGGTCCGCCTCAGTGCCAACCCTGCTGACTGATCGCCTGGCACACCAGCACCTTCCCACGGGTCCGCGCCGACAGCTCGCGGCCTTCCCGCAGCGCCGGACCCACCACCGAGGTCGCGGTGAGGAGCTGATGGCCGTGCTCGCCGAACGGCGGGAGCAGCAGCTGGAACGGCTGCGGCGGCCGGTCCGGCGCCTGCGTGGCGTCGGGCCGCCAGACCCGGACCTCCCGTCCGGTGTTGTAGAGGGCGACCCGCTCCAGGAGGGACAGGCTCGTGTAGCCCATGGGGATCGCGTCGAGCAACTCCGCGAAGGACGGGGTCCAGTCGTCGGCGAAGACGAGCGAGGGACGGCCGCGCGCCCAGTAGAAGCGGCCCGCCCGCCCGCCGGCGCGAAACAGTTCCCCTCCGTCCGCGGGCCAGTCGAGGCTCTCCACCCCTAGTCGACATCCGTCGGCAGCGAGGCGTCCTTGGCGTGGGCGAGCAGCAGGGCGAGCTGGTCGGCGGTCGTGCGGCCGGTGGACAGCTCGGGCAGGTCGTCGAGCCGGAAGAAGCCGACATCGCTGGTCTCGCCGTCGAGGCCGGCCGTGGGTGTGGCGTCGTCGGTGCGCTCGACGAGGAAGAACAGCTTGTAGACGTGCCACGGGCTGGTGTGTCCATTGTGGATGCTGCCGTCGTGGAGGGCGGCCAGCCGGGTCGCGCGGACCCGCAGACCGGCTTCCTCGGCGAACTCGCGCTCGGCGGCCGCGCGCGGCTCGTCGAGGGCGTCCACCCAGCCGCCGGGCAGTGTCCACCGGCCGTCGCGGACCTCTTTGACCAGCAGGACCTTGTCGCCGTCGAAGAGCGCTCCCCGCACGTCCAGCTTCGGTGTCGCGTGGCCGAGTTCGAGGTCGAGTCCGGCCCGCAGTTCGGCCGGATCGGTGGCGGCGATCAGTTCCAGGATCTCCCCGGTCATCTCGCGCATGCGGCGGTAGCGCGCCAGGTCGTACTTGTCGGTGGCGTAGTACAGGCCGTTCTGGGCCATCGCGCCCAGCTCCACGGCCATCGTGTGCAGTACCCGCACGGGATCGGTCGTCATGACGGGAGCCTAGGCTCCGTGTGCGCGAGTTCCCGGACCACCTCGGCGAAGCCGAGCACGGGCGCGGTCGCGGCCTCCTCGGCCCAGGCCAGCGCGACCCGCAGCGGCTCCACGCCGGTCAACGGCACCCACACCAGGTCGGGCCGGGCGTAGTAGCGGGCCATGCTGGCCGGTGCGAAACAGATCGCGGCTCCGCAGGCGACGCTTTCCAGCATCTCCTCGACGTTGTCGTTGCGCGGTCCCCACACCGGGCTGGACCCGTCGGGCCGCGGGTTCACCGCCCACCAGTCGACCCAGGCCCGCGGAGCCCGCTCGGTCCACATGAGAGGTTCCCCCGCGACGTCCATGATGGACAGTACGGGCCGCTCGGCCAGCGGATGGCCGGTGGCCAGGCCGACCACGCGCCCCTCGGTGTGCACGATCTCGGCGTGCAGGCCGTCGAGGTCGGCCGGGAGCCACACGAAGGCCACGTCGGCGCGTCCGTCGCGCAGGGCCGCGGCCTCCTCGCCCCAGTCGAAGCGCTTGGGTTCGACCCGCACGTCCGGGCGCCGCCGGGAGAACTCCGCCCGCGCCCGCGTGGTCAGCTCCCCGGCACCGCTGGCCTCGAAGCCGACCCGCAGCACCGAGGCGGCCCCGTCGCGATGCCGGGCCGCCGCCGCGGTGATCCGTTCGGACTGCCGCAGCGTCCGGCGCGCCTCGTCGACGATCTCGCGCCCGGCCGCGGTCGGCGAGACCCCCCCGGGATGCCGGTCGAAGAGCCGCACGCCCAGTTCCGACTCCAGTTTCCGCAGCGCGTAGGAGAGCGCGGGCTGGCTCACGAACAGCACGGAGGCGGCCCGCCCGAGGTTCTCCTCCGCGGCGATCGCGACGAGATAGCGCAGCTCACGAAGCTCCATGCGGGGATCATAAACGCCGTTTATGGCGCGAGAAGGAACCTGTCTTGGACGTCACCACCCGTCCCGGGGGATAACTGAACGGCACCCACTTGAGCTAAGGAGCACGACATGAACACCTCTCCCACCGGCCGTCCCGCCGAAGGCCGCGTCTGGCTCATCACCGGCGCCTCCTCCGGTTTCGGCCGCGCCATCGCCGAGGCCGCCCTCGCCGCCGGCGACACCGTGGTCCTGACCGCCCGCCGCGTCGAAGTCCTCGACGACCTTCGCGCCGCCCACCCCGACCGGGTGGCCGTGCTGGCGTTGGACGTGACCGACCAGGCACGCGTCGCCGAAGTCGTCGCCGAGGTCGTGCTCTGGTACGGCCGCGTCGACGTGCTGGTCAACAACGCCGGCCGCGGCATCGTCGGCGCCGTCGAGGAGACCACCGACCGCGAACTGCGCGACCTGATGGACCTGCACCTCTTCGGACCGGCGGCGCTGACCCGCGCGGTACTGCCCCACATGCGGCGGCAGGGGTCGGGCGCCATCGTGCAGCTGACCAGCATGGGCGGGCGCTTCTCCTTCCCCGGTGTCGGCGCCTACTCGGCCACGAAGTTCGCGCTGGAAGGCCTGTCGGAGGCGCTCGCGGCCGAGGTCGCACCCTTCGGGATCAAGGTCCTCATCGTCGAGCCGGGTTCGTTCCGGACCTCCTTCGCCGGTGGCGCGCTGGACCTGTCGGCCCCGATCGCCGCCTATGACGACATCGTCGGACCGGTCCGCAGGGCACTGCCCGCCAGCGACGGGCAGCAGCCCGGCGACCCGGCCAAGGCGGCCGCGGCGATCCTGACGGCCCTCGACGCCGGGAACACCCCGCTGCGGCTGCCGCTCGGCAACGACGCCGTCGACGAACTGATGGCCGGCGCCGACCGCGCCGGTGCCGAACTGCTCGCCTGGGAGAAGCTCAGCCGGGACGTCGAATTCGACTAGAAGTTCAGGAGAACTCCCGGTGGTGATGTTCGATCGTCTGTGATTAAGTGTGAACGCGGTGGGACCCCTCCACCGTCACGCGATCTGCCTCCACCACTCAGACCTCCTGCGGAGTCGACCCGAGCCATGACCCACACCCTCACCGGAGCCCCCGTGGTCCTCACCGCGGGGGCCGCCAGCATCGTCATCGACACCACCGGCCCGGGACTGCCGCGGGTCCTCCACTGGGGCGGCCGGGTCACCTCCGCGCCGACCGTCGAAGAGTCCCGCGACGCCCTCGGCGCCGTTCTCCTCCCCGCCCAGTGCGACGGATGGATGGGACGGCCCGGCGTCTCCGGTCACCGCGACGGGGGCGGTCCGCACCTGCGCCTGACCGTCGCGGCCCCGCCCGCCGTCCACATCGACCCGGCGGGCGGCGGGAGCATCACCGTCGACGCCATGGACGACCTCGCCGGCATCGACGTCCGCAGCGAACTGCACCTCTCGCCCGAAGGGCTGCTGCGGGTGCGCCACACCGTCTGCAACACCGGGAAGGGCGTGTGGACCGCCGACGGCGTCCTCGCGCTGCTCCCCGTGCCCGCCGAGGCCGCCGAGATCCTCGACACCACCGGCCACTGGGGCCGTGAACGCTTCCCGCAGCGCGTCCAGTTCGGACAGTCCACAGTGGTGCACGAGAACCGGCGCGGCCGCACCGGTTTCGACTCACCGCCGCTGTTCGTCGCCGGCACCCCCGGCTTCGGCTTCCGGCACGGCGAGGTCTGGGGCGTGCACGTCGGCTGGAGCGGCAACCACGTCCACCTCGCCCAGCGCCTGCACGACGCCGACGCCGTCCTCGGCGGCGGCGAACTGCTCACCGCCGGGGAGGTGCGCCTCGCGCCGGGCGGCACCTACCGCACGCCGTGGGTCTACTTCGCCTACTCCCCACAGGGCCTCGACGGGCTCTCCGAGGTCACACACGCCTGGATGCGCGGCCGCGAGACCCACCCCGCGAGCGACCGCCCGCTGACCCTCAACGTGTGGGAGGCGGTCTACTTCGACCACGACCTCGACCGCCTCAAGGCCCTCGCCGACCGCGCCGCCGAGATCGGCGTCGAACGCTACGTACTCGACGACGGCTGGTTCCTCGGCCGCCGCGACGACACCGCCGGGCTCGGCGACTGGCACGTCGACCCCGAGGTCTGGCCCGAAGGCCTCCATCCCCTCGTCGACCACGTCCGCGCCGCCGGCATCGAGTTCGGCCTGTGGGTCGAACCCGAGATGATCAACCCGCGCTCCACGCTCGCCGGGGAACACCCCGACTGGTTCCTCGCCGCGCCCGGCCGCACCCCCGCCGACCAGCGCCACCAGCAGGTCCTCGACATCGCCCGCCCCGAGGCCTACGCGCACATCCTGGAACGCCTCGACGCCATCGTCACCGAGTACCGCCTGACCTACCTCAAATGGGACCACAACCGCGACCTCGTCGAAGCCGTCCACGACGGCCACGCCGGCGTCCACGAACAGACCCTCGCGGCCTACCGGCTCATCGACGAACTCAAGTCCCGCCACCCCGGACTCGAAATCGAGTCCTGCTCCTCGGGCGGATCCCGCGTCGACCTCGGCATCCTCGCCCGCACCGACCGGGTCTGGGCCTCCGACATGACCGACGGCCTCGAACGCCAGCACATCCAGCGCTGGGTCGGGCTGCTCGTACCGCCCGAGATCGTCGGCGCGCACGTCTCCGCCCCCGTCAACCACCAGATGGGCCGGGTCACCGGACTGCGCCTGCGGACCGTCACCGCCCTGTTCGGGCACGCCGGGATCGAATGGGACATCACCACCTGCACGCCCGCCGAACTCGCCGAACTCGCCGACTGGATCGCGGCCTACAAACGCCTGCGCCCGACCCTCCACACCGGACGGACCGTCCGCGTCGACCACCCCGACGAGTCGGCGCACCTCTACGGGATCGTCTCGCCCGACCGCGACCACGCCGTCTTCGCCTACGCGCAGCTGGCCACGTCGGCCTCGACCGCGCCGGTCCGCCTGCGCCTGCCGGGCCTCGATCCCGAGGCCGAGTACGCCGTCACCCTGCTCCCGGAGATCCCCGCCCCCGACTGGCGCGGGGAACCGTGGAAACCGGAGGTCCTGCGCTCGGGGGAGACCTTGGCCGGTTACGGACTCACCGGGCCGGTCCTGCGGCCCGCCGACGCCTACGTCCTCGAACTGCGCCGGATCTAGCCCGGCGCGCGGTGAAGGCCGGGTTCGCGCCCGGCCTTCACGTTGCGGCCCGAGCGGCCGCCCGAACGCAGCGGAGGACCGGTCGGACCGGCTCCAGCCTTCCAGTTCGGCGCGCCCGGTGGAAGAGGAAAGTCGACAGTGCCTTCGACGGTTAGTCGACCGCGCTTCGGTGAATGGCCGACAGCGGGCCGCCGCGGCCGCTGAAATCTCGTGATCTCCTGTTATCTTCTCAACATCGGTAACAGCGAGGGAGCGCTCATGACCGGACGACGCGCGTGGGCGGGTGTCGATCTCGGCACCCAGAGCGTCCGGGCGGTCGTGGCCGAGGAGGACGGCACCGTCATCGGCCGTGGATCGGTCCAGCTGGCCGGAACGCGCGACGGCGGCCGCCACGAGCAGGACCCCGAATCGTGGTGGCGGGCGGTCGTCGAGGCTCTCCGGCGCGCGACCGGCGAGGCGGGTGGCCCGGAGGTCGCCGGGATCGCCTGCTGCGGCACGTCCGGAACGATCCTGCTGGTCGAGGACGTCCCCGGCGATCCGGCCCGGCCGCTGACCCGCGGGCTCATGTACGACGACTCCCGCGCCACCGCGGAGGCGGCGCGGATCGCCGCCGCGCCCGCACCGGTCTGGGCGGCCGCGGGCCTCCGTCCACAACGGACCTGGGCCCTGCCGAAGGCGCTCTGGCTGCACGAACGCCACCCCGGGCCGGGGGCGCGCGTCGCCCACCAGGTCGACCTGATCACCTCCCGGCTCATCGGGCGCCCCGCCGCGACCGACACCAGCAACGCCCTCAAGACCGGCGCCGACCCGGTGACCGGGACCTGGCCGCACGAGGATCTCGACCGCCTCGGCCTGCCACCCGCTCTCCTGCCGTCCCTGGTGCGCCCGGGCGACCTGCTCGGCCACGTCGATCCGGCCGTCGCCGAGGCCACCGGCCTGCGCGAAGGCACCCGTGTCGTGGCGGGCATGACCGACGGATGCGCCGCCCAGATCGCCGCCGGGGTACTGGAACCCGGCCGCTGGAGCATCGCCGCCGGCACCACGACCGTCCTCAAAGGAGTCGCCGACGTCCTGCCTGCCGATCCGACCGGGGTCCTGTACTCGCACCGGTCCCCCGACGGCCGCTGGTGGCCCGGCGGCGCGTCGAGCGCCGGAGCCGGGCTGGTGACCGCCGTGTTCGGCGGCCCGCGCCCCGACCTGGAAGGCCGCGAGGTCGATGCCGTGACCTACCCGCTGACCGGCACCGGCGAGCGCTTTCCCTTCCAGAGCGGCGATGCCGTGGCCTTCACCGTCGGCGACGTACACGACGACGCCGACCGTCATGCCGCGATCCTGCGCGGTGTCGTGCTGGCCGCGCGCCTGTGCCTCGACCATGTCGCCGGGCTGGGCCTGGCCGTCGAGGGCGCCGTGACGCTGACCGGCGGTGTCACCCGCAGCGAGCACTGGATCCGTTTGCACGCCGACGGTCTCGGCCGTGAGGTGCGCGTCCCCGCGGAGGCGGACGGGGCCCTGGGCATGGCGGTGCTGGCCGCCGCCGGAGCCGACGGTCTCGTCGCCACCTCGCGGCGGATGCTGGCCCCGGCCAGGGTCTACCCGCCCGAACGGCTCGGGCGGCTGGACGCGTTGTACGCGCGCCTCGTCGGCGAGCTCGTCGCCAGGGGCTGGCTGGGCGAAGGAGTTCCCGCATGACCATCGTCGCCTTGATCCGTCACGGTGAGACCCCCTGGCACGCCGAGAACCGTTACTGCGGCCGCACCGATCTGCCGCTGACCGGGAACGGTGAACGGCAGGCGGAGGCGCTGGCGGGCTGGGCCGCGGTGACGCCCGCGCTGCGGGCCGTCCGGAGCTCGACGCTGACCCGCGCGATCCGGACGGCCGCGCCGGCGGCGGCGGGCGCGGGTCTGCCGCACGTGACCGACGATCGTCTGGTGGAGCTGGACTTCGGGGAGGCGGAGGGCCTGACCTCGGCCGAGATGGAGTTGCGGTGGCCGAAGGAGCGCGCGGCCTTCGTCGCCGACCCGGTCGGCGATCCGCTGCCCGGCGGGGAGGACCCGCGTGCGGCGATCGCGCGGGGGAGCGCGGCGGTGCTGGACGCGGCACTGGCGGGCGCGGGCGGTGTGTCCCTTGTGGTCTGTCACAGCACGTTGCTGCGTCTGCTCACGTGCCATTTCACGGGTGTCGACCCGTCGGAGTACCGGCGTGCGTACCCGAAGGTCGGCAACGCCAGTGGCGCGATTCTGCGCCGGATGGACGGCGGGGACTGGGAACTGCTCGCGTTCAACCCGGTGTTGACGCGTGCGGGTGTTGCCTGGTAACCCATCGCTGCTACCCGGGCGAGAAAATAACAAGATCTGCCGTTAACAAGTCTTGACCTCCTGTGAACTACCGCCGTACGCTCCGGACACCACCCCGAAACCTCGCGGTCATATCTCGCCCGCCGTCCCCCGCGGGCCACCGTTCCCACCTCGACCCCGGAGGCCACGAACGCCATGAACAGCGAACCTCGTCCGCGCCTCGGCCTCGCCCGCCGCGACCTCCTCCGCATCGCCGGACTCGGCACCGCGCTCTCCGCGGCGGCACCGCTGCTGTCCGCCTGCGGCTTCGGCGGTGGACCCGCCGACGAGGGCGGCTCGGCCGCCGACGCGGTCACCGGCGCCTTCGACTGGAAGAAGCACGACGGCAAGACCGTCAAGCTCCTGATGAACAAGCACCCCTACACCGACGCCCTCAAGGCGCACCAGGCCGAGTTCACCACCAAGACCGGCATCACGCTCCAGATCGACGAGTTCCCCGAGTCGAACTACTTCGACAAGGTCACCCTCGAACTCCAGTCCGGCCAGGGCGGTTACGACGCCTTCATGCTCGGCGCCTACATGGTCTGGCAGTACGGCCCGCCCGGGTACCTCGAAGACCTCAATCCCTGGATCAACAACGCCTCGGCGACGCACGCCGAGTTCGAGCCCGCCGACTTCTACCCGAACCTGCTCACGGCCGGGCAGTGGGACTTCACCAACGGCAACCCGCTCGGCGGCGACCGGCAGTGGATGCTCCCGTGGGGCTTCGAGAGCAACGTCGTCGCCTACCGCAAGGACGTCTTCGACAAGCTCGGCCTCACCCCCGCCGAGGACTTCGACTCGCTCATCGAGCTGGCCAAGACCATCGACACCAAGGCCTCCTCGAACGGTTTCGGCGACATGTACGGCATCGCCGTGCGCGGATCCAAGGAGTGGGCGACGATCCACCCCGGCTTCATGACGATGTACACCCGGCTCGGCCTGAAGGACTTCGCCGTCGAGAACGGCCGCCTCAAGCCGACCATGAACACTCCCGAGGCGATCGCCTTCACCGACAAGTGGGCCGGCATGGTCCGCGACTCGGGTCCCGCCGGGTGGACCTCCTACACCTGGTACCAGGCCTCCAGCGACCTCGGCGCGGGCAAGGCCGGGATGCTCTTCGACGCCGACATCGCCTCCTACTTCCAGAACGAGAAGACCACCGCCGCCGGGAAACTGGCCTGGCATCCGGGCCCGAAGGGCCCCGACGGGAACCTCAACACCAACCTGTGGATCTGGTCGCTGGCCATGAACTCCGCCTCCAAGAACAAGGAGGCCGCCTGGTGGTTCCTCCAGTGGGCGGAGTCGAAGGAGCACCTCCAGTACGCCGCCACGCAGGGCCAGCACATCGACGCCGTGCGGCGGTCGGTGGCCACGTCGGCCGAGTACAAGGACAGGCTGGCGCCCAACACCGGCTTCCTGGAGACCTTCGAGCAGGTCATCGACTCCACGAAGATCCAGTTCACCCCGCAGAAGAACTTCTTCGACGCCACCACGTCCTGGGCCGCGGCGCTCCAGGACATCTACGGCGGCGCCGACGCCAAGTCCACTCTGGACGAACTGGCCACGAGCCTTGAGCCGAGGGTCAACGACTGATGTCGGTGACCACCCCGTCCGAAGTGGACCACGACGACACCCCGGCGGGCCGGGAGGAACCCGGTTCCCGCCCGCCGACGGTGTCGCGGCGCCGACGACGCCTGCGCCCGTACACCCTCGCCGTCCCGGCGGTGCTGCTGTGCGTCGGGATCCTCTACCCGTTCTTCGTCGGGGTGAGCTACACCGTCTTCAACTTCTCGGCGGCCAATCCCAACCCCGCCTTCGTGGGGCTGCGCAACTTCGCCGAGATCACCACCAGCGCGCCGTTCTGGAACTCCGTGCGGGTCACCGGCAGTTTCGCGGTCACCGCCACCGTCGTCGAGACGGTCCTCGGCGTCGGCGTCGCCCTGCTCCTGTACCGCGGCGGGATCCTCGGCAAGGTCCTGGAACGCGCGCTGATCGTGCCGCTCATGGTCGCGCCGATCCTCGCGGCGATCATGTGGAAGCTGCTCCTGCTGCCCGAGGTCGGCTGGGTCCGCCCGCTCTTGGCCGGGCTCGGCGTCACCGACTACACCGGCACCGACAGTCCACTGTGGGCGTTCATCTGGTCGGTGGTCGTCGACGCCTGGATCTACACGCCCTTCGTGGCGATCATCGCCCTCGCCGGACTGCGTTCGCTGCCCGCGTCGCCGTTCGAGGCGGCGGCCGTCGACGGCGCCGGCTGGTGGTTCACCTTCCGCCGGCTGACGCTGCCCATGCTGTGGCCCTACGTGTTCGTCGCGGTCATCTTCCGGCTCATGGACAGCCTCAAGATGTTCGACATCATCTTCGGCCTGACCACCGGCGGGCCGGGCGACTCGACGACGACCCTGCAGATCAACGCCTACCTCGAATCGATCAGCTACGCACGCTACAGCCGGGGGATCACCTACATGGTGGTGCTGTGGGCGGCAGTCTACCTGATCTCGATGGTGCTCGTCGGGTACCTGCGCAGACTCCAGAACCGCACGGCCGGGGAGGCGACATGAGCACCGAACACGCCGGGCCCGAGGTCCGCCGCAAGTCCCGGATCGCCGGTACGGCGGCGAACGCGGCCCTGATCGTCTACTTCCTCTTCTCCCTGCTGCCCATCGTGTTCATCATCGCGCTGAGCCTCAAGGCCGACCGCGACCAGACCACCACCTACCTCTGGTTCGCGCCGACCCTTGACAACTACCGCACCGTCCTCGGCCTCGACGGCGGCGGCTCGTCCTACGTCCGCTTCTTCCTGGCGAGCCTCACCACCTCCGTCGGCGCCGTGCTCGTCTCCCTCGTCATCGGCGTCCCGGCGGCCTACGCGGCGGCCCGGTACCGCTTCAAAGGCAGCGACAACCTGATGTTCACCCTGCTCAGCTTCCGCTTCGCCCCGGAACTGCTGGTGATCATCCCCCTCGCGGTCATCTACCGGCAGCTCGGCCTCTACGACACCGCCGTCGGCATGATCTGGGTCCTCCAGCTGGTCACGATGCCCCTGGTGGTGTGGATCCTGCGGTCCTTCTTCGCCGACTTCCCCGTCGAACTGGAGGAGGCGGCCCTGCTCGACGGCTACAGCCGCAGGCGCGCGTTCGTCAAGGTCGTGCTTCCCCTGGTGCGCCCGGGGATCGCGGCGGTGTGCCTGCTGGCCTTCATCTTCGCCTGGAACAACTTCATCTTCCCCTTCACGCTCACCTCCAGCAGTGCCCAGACCGTCACCGTCAGCTCGCTGGCCTACCTGGGCGGCAACCAGGTCCGCTTCAACCTCGTCGCGGCCGGCGCGGTGATGGCCGCGCTGCCGCCGCTGGTCCTGGCGCTGTTCATCCAGCGCTATCTGGTGCGCGGCCTGTCCTTCGGGGCGGTGAAGGGCTGATGGCGGCGGTCGAGGTGCGCGGGCTGCGCAAGAGCTACGGGAAGACCACGGCGCTCGACGACGTGTCCTTCGAGGTCGCCGACGGCGAGTTCTTCTGCCTGCTCGGCCCGTCGGGCGCGGGCAAGACCACGACGCTGAAGACCCTCGCCGGGCTCGTCGAACCCGACGCGGGCGAGGTCCTCATCGACCAGACGCCCTCCAACGACGTCGAACCGACCCACCGGGGTCTGGCGATGTGCTTCGAGAGCTACGCCCTCTACCCGCAGCTGGACGTCTACGGCAACCTCGCCTCCCCACTGCGGTCGCCGCTGTTCCGGCTCCCCGCGTCCGAAGTGGACGCCAAGGTCCGGGCGGTCGCCGGGATGCTCGGGATCGACGGTCTCCTTGAGCGCCCGGTGACCCGCCTGTCGAACGGGCAGCGACAGCGCGTCGCGCTGGGCCGGGTGCTGGTCCGGCCCGCCCGCGCCTACCTGCTCGACGAACCCCTCGCCCACCTCGACGCCAAGATCCGCGCCTCGATGCGGGCCGAGCTGAAGACGATCAGCCGCGACGCCGGCACCACGACCGTCTACGTCACCCACGACTACGTCGAGGCCCTGTCGCTGGCCGACCGCATCGGCGTGATCCGCGACGGACGGATCCTCCAGTCGGGGACCCCCGAGGAGGTCTGGGCCCGGCCGGTCGACGCCTTCGTGGCCCAGGCCTTCGGCAAGCCCCGGATGACCCTGATCGAGGGCGGCCTCACCGAGGACGGCTTCGTCAGCGGCGACGGTGTCCTGCGCGTCCCCGTGCCCGCCGTGTCGGCCGCCCCGGGTGACGCCGTGCAGATCGGTGTCCGGCCGCGCGACCTGCGGCTGCGCCTGGGCGCCGAGGAGCCCGGTGCGGGCTGGACGGCCGTCGACGGACGTGTCTACGTCCTCGAACACCTCGGCCGCGCCACCGAGGTCACCGTCGCCGTCGGCGACGCCCGCCTGTCGGTGGTGGCACCCCGCGCGGCGGTCGCGGGTCTCGCGGCGGATGACAGGGTGAGTCTGCTCATCAGGCCATCGACCGTCCATGTCTTCGCGACGGGGGACGAGGGGAAGCGGGTGTCAACGTGACGGGAAAGCAGCGCGGGTCGGAGAACCCCGAGCAGCGGCAGAAACGGATCGCCGAGGTCGTGCTCGAACGGGGGAGCCTCTCGGCGCAGGAGCTCGCGCAGATCTTCGACGTGAGCGTCATGACCGTCCACCGCGATCTCGACGAACTGGAACGGCAGGGCGTCGTGCGCAAGTTCAGGGGCGGCGTGACCGCGCAGCCCTCCGGCGTCTTCGAGTCCAATGTGGCCTACCGGCAGAAGGCGATGCGCGACCAGAAGAACGCCGTCGCCGAGACCGCCGCCCGCTACGTCGAGGCGGGCATGTCGATCATGCTCGACGACGCGACCACCACGGCGGCGATGATCCCCTTCCTGGCCCGCCAGACACCGTTGCGGGTCGCCACGAATTACCTGGAGGGCATGCGGCGGCTCAGCCAGATCGGCGGCATCGGGCTGATGGCGCTCGGCGGCGACTACGACCCGCTGCACGACTCCTTCCTCGGCGGGACCTGCCTGGAATGCATCGAGTCGATCCGCGTCGACGCGGTGTTCGTGTCCACCTCGGCGGTGTCAGGGAGGTACGCCTTCCACCAGGAGGACCGCATCGTCGCGGTGAAACGCCGGATGCTGGAGGTCGCCGCCAGGCGCTACCTCCTCGTCGACCACACGAAACTCGGGAAGGTCGCCCTCCACCGCCTGGTGCCGCTGTCGGACTTCGACCTGGTCATCGTCGACGCCGGCGCCGAGGACGACGCCGTGGCCGCGCTCCGGCGCGACGGCGTCAACGTGGAGGTGGCCCCATCATGATCGACGGCGTCATCTTCGACATGGACGGCGTCATCGTCGAAAGCGAGCACCTCTGGGAGGAGAGCTGGGCCGAGTGCTGCGCCCGCCGCGACGTCGCCTGGTCCCTTGACGACACCCGCCGCTGCCAGGGCATGAGCTCGCCGGAATGGTCGGCCTACCTCGCCGCGAGGATCGGCGACCCCGCGCTGGCACCGGCCGCCCGCTCCGAATGCGTCGACCACGTCGTGAAAGCCGTCGAGAGCGGACGCGCGCCACTCCTCCCCGGCGCCGTCGAACTCGTCTCCGAGGCCGGACACCGCCTCGCCAGCGGCCTCGCCTCCTCGGCGGCCCTGCCCGTCATCCACGCCGTCCTCGACCACTGGGAACTCGACCACTTCGACGAGATCGTCTCCAGCGAAGAGGTCGTGCGCGGCAAACCCAGCCCCGACGTCTACCTCGAAGCCGCCCGCCGCATCGGCCTCGACCCCGCAAAGGGCATCGCCGTCGAGGACTCCGGCAACGGCATCCGCGCGGCCAGCGCCGCCGGACTCCACGTCATCGCCATCCCCAACCGCGACTACCCGCCACCCGCCGACGCGCTCGCCCTCGCCGACCACGTCGTCACCGACGCCGCCGAGGCCCTCGCCTACCTGCTGTCGCTCCTTCGATGAGCCCCCCGCTCCGCTGAGAGGTGTACGCGCATGACCAGGCTGTTCAACGATCCCGCCGCGTTCAAGGACGACATGGTCGAGGGCTTCGTCGCCGCCTACGGCCGCTACGTCCGGCGGGTCCCGGACTGCTCGGGCGTCATGCGCGCGTCCGGGCCGGTGCCCGGCAAGGTCGGCGTCATCGTCGGCGGCGGATCGGGGCACTACCCGGCATTCTGCGGCCTGGTCGGGACGGGCCTGGCCGACGGCGCCGTGATCGGCGACATCTTCACCTCGCCCTCCACCGAGCAGGCCTACCGGGTCGGAAAGGCCGTCGACACCGGAGCCGGTGTCCTGTTCAGCTTCGGCAACTACGCCGGCGACGTCATCAACTTCGGCCTCGCCGAAAGCCGCCTGCGCGACGAGGGCGTCGACTCGCGGACCGTGCTCGTCACCGACGACATCGCCTCCGCCCCACCCGGTGCCGAATCGAAACGCCGGGGCATCGCCGGTGACTTCGTGGTCTTCAAGGCCGCCGGAGCCGCCGCCGAACAGGGACTCCCCATCGACGAGGTGGAACGGCTGGCGCGCAAGGCGAACGACCGCACCCGCACCCTCGGCGCGGCCTTCGCGGGCTGCACCTTCCCGGGCGCCGCCGACCCGCTCTTCACCGTCGACCCCGCCGAGATGGAGCTCGGCCTTGGCATCCACGGCGAACCCGGTGTACGGACCGTCGAACGACTCAGCGCCGCCGAACTGGCCGCCGCCCTCACCGACGCCGTGCTCGCCGAACGGCCCGAAGGCGCCGACGGGCGGGCCGCGGTCATCCTCAACGGACTTGGCGCGACCAAGTACGAAGAGCTCTTCGTGGTCTGGAAGGACGTGCTGCCAAGGCTTTCGGCCGCCGGGATCGAGGTCGTGACACCGGAGGTCGGCGAACTGGTGACCTCCCTCGACATGGCGGGCTGCTCGCTGACGCTGTGCTGGCTCGACGACGAGCTCGCGGCGCTGTGGAACGCGCCCGCGGACACACCGGCCTTCCGGCGCGGTGACCTGTCGGGCTGGGTGGTCACCCACGGCGGCGAAACGCCCGCCATGGAGGACACGGCGGTGCTCGACAAGGAGGACGTCGCCTTCGCCGCCGGGGTGATCGCCGAGACGGCCGGACCGGTGAACGAGGAGGCGCTGCGGTCGGCGGCCACCGTCCGCGCGTGCCTCGCCGCGATGCTCGCCGCCGTCGCCGGAGCCGAGCGGAGCCTCGGCGAACTCGACGCGATCGCCGGGGACGGCGACCACGGGCGCGGCATGGTCCGCGGCCTGCGCGCCGCCTGCCGGTCGGCCGACGACCCCGCCCTCGGCCCCGCCGGTGTCTTGCGCGCCGCAGGCGCGGCCTGGGCCGACGCCGGCGGCGGGACCTCCGGCGCGCTGTGGGGCGCGCTGCTCCGGGCCGTCGGGGACGCGATCGGCGACGAGGAGCCGCCCGACACCGCGACCGTCGCCGTCGGCCTGGTCTCCGGGGTCGCCGCGATCGAGTCCCTCGGCGGCGCCGAACGCGGCGACAAGACCCTCCTCGACGCGCTGATCCCTTTCCAGAAGGCCCTTTCCGGCGCGGGGAACGCGCCCATCGGCCCGGCCTGGCGGGCCGCTGCCGACGTCGCCGTCGCCGCCGCCGAGGCCACCCGCGACCTGGTCCCGAAAGTCGGCCGCGCCCGGCCCCTGGCCGAACGCTCCGTCGGCACCCCCGACCCGGGCGCGGTGTCGCTCGCCTTGTGCGTGCGGGCCGTCGCCGGGGTCCTCGACCCGGAAGGAGGCGCGCGATGACCGTCCACAAGTGGCGGATCGCGGTCGGTTCCGACTCCGCCGGATACGAGTACAAGGAGACGATCGCGCGCGACCTCGCCGACGACGATCGCGTCGACGTCGTCATCGACTTCGGCGTCCGCACCGGCGAGTCCACGCCCTACCCGAACGTCGGCCTGAGTGTCGCCGAAGCCGTCGCGAGCGGCGAGGTCGACCGCGCGATCCTGGTGTGCGGCACCGGTATCGGCATGGCCATCAGCGCCAACAAGGTCCCCGGCGTCTACGCCGCGACCGTCAGCGACAGCTACTCCTGCGAACGCTCGGTGCGCTCCAACGACTGCCGCGTCCTGACTCTCGGCCAGCGCGTCATCGGGCTGGAACTGGCCCGGCGGCTGGTCTCCGAATGGATCGGTTACGCCTTCGACCCCGACTCGCCCTCCGGCGCGAAGGTCGACGTCATCCACGCCTACGAGGAGGGCCGCGAGTGAGCGATCTGGAACTCGCCGGAGTGCGCAAGACCTTCCACACCAAGGGAAGGCCGGAGGTGGAGGCCGTTCGCGGCTTCGACCTGACGGTCGGCGGCGGGGAACTCGTCGGGCTGCTCGGCCCCTCCGGTTGCGGGAAGTCCACGACCCTGCGGATGATCGCCGGGCTCGAAGAGGTCACCGGCGGCGACATCCGTGTCGGCGGGCGTTCGCTGGTCGGGCTGCCGCCGCAGCGGCGCAACGTCGGCGTCGCCTTCGAGAACTACGCCCTCTACCCGCCGCTGACGGTCGCCGAGAACCTCGCCTTCGGGCTCGCCGCGCGCGGGATCGGCCGTGCCGAACGGAAAGCGCGGGTCGCCGACGTCGCCGAGCGGATCGGCATCACCTCGATCCTGCGGCAGCGCCCGGCGGGGCTGTCCTCCGGCCAGAAGCAGCGGGTCGCGCTGGCGCGCGCGGTGGTGCGCGCCCCCGACGTGCTGCTCCTCGACGAGCCGCTGTCGCATCTCGACGCCGCCCAGCGCGACGTGACCCGCCGTGAGCTGCGCCGCCTGCAGCGCGAACTGGGCTACACGACGATCCTGGTGACGCACGACCAGGAGGAGGCCCTGAGCCTCGCCGACCGGGTCGTCGTGATGAACGACGGCGTGGTCTGCCAGGTCGGCACCCCCGACGAGATCTACGACGACCCGGCGAGCCTGTTCGTGGCGCGCTTCGTCGGCGAACCGGCGATGAACCTGCTGCCGGGCGTCGCCGACGGCGAAGGCGGCGTGCGCCTGTCCGACGCGATCACCGTGCCGGCCGGCGTGGCCGCCGCGTCCGGCCGGGAGGTGCTCCTCGGCGTGCGGCCCGAGGACCTCGCGATCGCCGAGACCGGCGAGGTCACGGCCGTCGCCGTGGTCTACGAGGACCTGCGCGAATACGGACTGGTCACCGCCGAGCTCGACGGTGTCGGCGAGAAGCTCGTCGTGCAGACCGAACCGGGCCTCCCGGTCCGGCCGGGGGATCGGTTGCCGCTGGTGGTCGGGCGGTCGCGTCTGTTCGACGGGGAGACGGGAGAACGGCTGCGATGACCGATCACGTGATCTTGGCGGCGGGCGACGACTTCGTGCGTCCCGGGCTGTTCACCGACGCGCTGCGGGCCGAACCCGGTGTGGACCGCGAGATCCGCGAGCTGCTGCTGCCCTGGCCGGGGGTGCCCTGGTCGTCGGCCGGGGGAGTGCGCGAGGCCTCCGGCGACGAGGAGACGCTCGTCGCCGCGCTGTCCGATGTGGACATCGCGGTGACGCATCTGGCCGGTTTCACCGAACGCGTCTTCGCCGCCGCCTCGTCCCTGCGGCTCGTCGTGGTCTCGCGCGGCGGACCGGTCAACGTCGACCTGACCGCGGCGGCCCGCCACGGCGTCGCCGTCTGTTACGCGCCGGGACGCAACGCCGTCGCCACCGCCGAGTACGCGATCGGCCTGATCCTGGCCACCGTCCGAGGCATCGCCCGCTCCCACGCGTCCCTCGCCGGTGGGACCTGGTCCGGCGACTACTTCCGCTACGACGCCGCCGGCATGGAGATCGAGGGCACGACCGTCGGCGTCGTCGGGCACGGCGCCATCGGCTCGCGGGTCGCGCGGATCCTCACCGCCTTCGGTGCCGAGGTGCTCGTCCACGACCCCCACGCCGATCCGTCCACGGTGGACAGTGTGCCGCTCGGGGAGCTGCTCGGCCGCTCGCGGATCGTCACCCTGCACGCCCGTGCCACCGCCGAGACCGAGGGCATGATCGGGGCGAAGGAGCTGGCGTCCATGCCGCGCGGCTCGGTCCTGGTCAACTGCGCCCGTGGCTCCCTTGTGGACCAGGACGCGCTGTGCGACGCGCTCGACGCCGGTCACCTCTCCGGCGCCGGGCTCGACGTGTACCCCGAGGAGCCGGTCCTTCCCGGCTCGCGGCTGCTGCGCACGCCCGGGCTGGTCACCACCCCGCACATCGCCGGTTGCAGCCGGGAGGTCGCCGAGAAGGCCGCGCGGATCTGCGCCGCCGAGGTCGGCCGCCACCTGCGCGGCGAGGCCCTGGCGAATCCGGCGGTCTGACATGTACCTCGGCATCGACATCGGCACCTCCGTGACGAAGGCCGCGGTCTTCGACGACGCGGGCGCGCTCGTCGCCGTAGAGGCCCGCCACACCAGGCTCGACAGTCCCGCGCCGGGGCGGGTCGAGCAGGACCTGGAGGAAGTCCTCGCCTCGGTCGGCGCGGTCGCGCGGGCCGTCGTGGCGAAGGCCGGTACGGTGCCCCGGCTGGTGGGGCTCACCGGTCAGGGTGACGGCGTGTGGCTGACCGGTCCCGACGGGCGGGCGGTGCGCCCGGCGATCTCGTGGATGGATTCGCGGGCGGCCCCGATCGTGCGGCGCTGGCTGGCCGACGGCGAGGTGGAGAAGAGCTTCCGCCGCACGGGGAACGCGATGTTCCCCGGCGCCGCCGGGCCGCTTCTGGCCTGGCTGGACGCGGAGGAGCCGGCCGGCCTCGACGCCGCCGACACCGCCGGGTACTGCAAGGACGCGGTGATGCGGCGGCTGACGGGCGTGCGGGCCACCGACGTCTCGGACGCCTCGCTGCCCTTCCTGGATCCCTGGAACCGCCGTTACGACACCGAGGTGCTCGACCGCCATGGGCTGGCCCACCGCGCCGGACTGCTCGCGCCGATCGCCGATCCGCTGCCGATCGGGGAACTCACGGCCGAGGCCGCACCATTACTGGGGCTGCCCGCCGGGACGCCGGTGGTCGCCGGGCCTTTCGACCTGCCGTCGGGCGCGCTCGGCTCCGGTGTGGTCCGGCCCGGCGAGGGCCACCTGATCATCGGCACGACCCTGGCCTGCCAGGTGCTCGTGGACACCGTGGACACCACCGGCGAGGCGGTGGGGATGACCTTGGCGACGTCGACGCCCGGCCGCTGGCTGCGGGCGATGCCGGCGATGGTCGGGACCGCCGCCCTCGACTGGGTTCTCGGCCTGACCGGCGGCACCCACGAAGGGCTCGACGGGCTGCTGTCGGCGAGCCCGCTGGGGGCGCGCGGGGTCGGCTGCCTGCCGTTCTTCTCGCCGGCGGGGGAGCGCGCGCCCTTCCTGGAACCGGCGGCCCGGGCTAGTTTCCACGACCTGACAGTCCACAGTGATCGGACGGACCTGACCCGCGCGACCTGCGAGGCCGTCGCCTACGCCGCCCGGCACTGTTTCGAGGCCGCCGGTCTCGGCGGCGGGGTGGCGACCTGCGGCGGCGGGACGCGCAGCAGCGCGTGGCTGCGGATATTCGCCGACGTGCTCGGCCGCCCGATCCGGCTGGCGCCGCAGCCCGAGACGGGCGCGCGGGGAGCGGTGCTGGCTGCCCGGGCCGCGCTGGGGGAGGACGTGGACCTCGCGGCCTGGACGGCGCCGGTCGCGGTGGTCGAGCCCGATCCGGACCGCGTCGCCCGTTACGACGAGCTCTACGCGCGTTATCGGTCCCTTGTGGATGGCGCGCGGCACGGCTGGAGCGCGGTCTGATGGCGCGGCACGAGCTGGATCCCGCCCGGCGCGCCGAGACCCTGCGCGCCCTGCGGGAGCGCGACTACGACGTGATCGTCATCGGCGGTGGTGTGACGGGCGCCGGAGCGGCCCTCGACGCGGTGTCGCGCGGTCTGTCGGTGGCCCTGCTGGAGGCCGCCGACCTGGCCAACGGGACCTCCTCGCGGTCCGGGAAGCTCTTCCACGGTGGTCTGCGCTACCTCAAACAGCTCAACTTCTCCCTCGTTCGCGAGGCCTTGAAGGAGCGCGACCTCATGGTCGGCCGCCTGTGTCCGCACCTGGTGTCGCCCGAACGGTTCACCTTCCCGTTCACGCACTGGTGGGAGCGGGTCTACATCGGACTCGGCGTGCTCCTCTACGACCTGCTGCGCCTGACCGTCGCCAAGACCGTCAAAGGGCACCGGCACCTGTCGCGCAAGGCGGTCCGCCGCGAGCTTCCCGCGCTGCGGCCCGGGATCCGGGGCGGCGTGCGCTTCTACGACGTGCGCGTCGACGACGCCCGCCACACCATGACCCTGGCCCGGACGGCCGCCGGGCTCGGAGCCGACGTCGCCACCCGCGCCGAGGTCACCGGCTTCCTGCGCGACGGGGAACGCGTCACCGGGGTCCGCGCCCGCGACGCCGAGACGGGCGAGGAGTTCGAGGTGCGCGGCCGGTCGGTCGTCAACGCCACCGGCGTGTGGGCCGAACGCGTCCAGGAGCTCGCGGGCGCGGCCTCCCTGACGGTGACCGCGGCCAAGGGCATCCACCTCGTCGTCCCCGCCGACCGGATCGACCTCCACAGCGGACTGATGGCCCAGACCCCCGACAGCGTCTTCATCATCCGGCGCTGGTTCGGGTACTGGCTGATCGGGACGACCGACACCCGCTGGGACCACTCGCGCGACGATCCCGCGCCCACCGGGTCCGATGTGGACTACCTCCTCGCCCAGGCCGCCCGCTGGCTGGAGAAGCCACTGACGCGCGAGGACGTCGTCGGCGTCTACGCCGGGCTGCGACCGCTCGTCGGCGGGAAGGGCGCGACCGCCGGACTCTCCCGCGACCACACCGTGGTCGAAGGGCCGCAGGGGATGTACACCGTCGTCGGCGGTAAGTACACGACCTACCGGATCATGGCGCGCGAAGCCGTCGACGCCGCCGCGTCCCGCCTCGGCCGTGAGATCCCCGGCTCGGTCACCGAAACGCTGCCGATCCTCGGCGCCGAAGGCTTCGCGACCGTCCGCGCGCGGCGCGAGCTCCTCGCGGCGCGGCACGGCCTTTCTCCACAGTGGATCGAGCACCTCCTCAGCCGCTACGGCTCCCTCGCGCCCGACGTCCTCGACCTCGCCGCCGCCAGACCCGAACTGGCCCGGCCGATCGAGGGCGCCCCCGGATACCTCGCGGCCGAAGCGGTCTACGCCGCCTCCGCCGAGGGCGCCCTGCACCTCGACGACGTCCTCGTCCGGCGAACCCGCGTCTTCATGGAGACGCCCGACCACGGTCTCGCCGCGGCCGGGCCGGTCGCCACCCTGATCGCCCCGATCCTCGGCTGGGACGACGACCGCCGCGAACGCGAGATCGCCGCCTACACCGCCGAACGGGCCGCCGACCGCGCCGCCGTCGCCGCCCTCACCGACGACGAGGCGGTCGCGGCCAGGGCCGTCGCGCGCGGGGACTGATCAGCGCTCGCCGAGCACGTCGACGAGGCCGGTGAAGCCCTTCTCGCCGAGCCCGGCGTCGAGGCCCCGGCGGAACACCGCGACCATCGCGGCGGGGAGGGTCGTGTCCACGCCCGCCTCCTCCGCCGTGCGCAGGACGTGCCGGACGCTCTCCATGCCCATGCTGAGCCGTTCCAGGTCCCCGGGGAACTCCCCGGCGTCGGCCTGGGCGGCCATCTGCGGGAAGAAGTGCGGGTTCGACTCGGTCGCCGAGAGTGCGTAGGGCAGGAACTCGGTGGCACTGATGCCGTTGGCGCGCGCGATCGCGATCGTCTGGACGTGGGCGAGCATCGTCGTCCAGAAGATGTTGATGACGAGCTGGTAGTAGAGCGGGCCGAGGCCGGGGTCCTCGCCGCGGTAGTCGGGCTTCGCGATGAGCGCGATGGTGCCGGCGTGCTCGTCGAAGAGATCCTTCGGTCCGCTGACGAACACCGAGGCGGCGTCGCTGGCGACCAGGTCGGGGGAGGCCATCATGGCGCCCGACAGGTAGCCGGCGCCGTGCGACTCGGCCCAGCGCGCGGTCTCGCGAGCCCGGTCGGGCGTGTCGGAACTGAGGTTCACGACGGTCTTGCCGCGCAGCGCGGCCCCGTCGACGACGGCGTGGACGGCGTCGAGGTCGGTGAGGCTCAGCACGAGCAGCGGCGACGCGGCGATCGCCTCGGTGGGCGTGCCGGCGAGGACCGCGCCCTCGCCGACGAGCGCGGCGGCACGGGCGGGAGTGCGGTTCCACACGGTGACCGGGTGCCCGGCGGCCAGGAACGCGCGGGTCATGGCACGGCCCATGGGGCCGAGGCCGATCACGGTGACGGGGGTCTTCGGCATGACGTCCTCCACTAAAACGAACGTTCTATTCGGTGCAGGCGACGATAGCAGGGCTCTGGAACGAACGTTCTATCCGGTATCGTCGGGCCATGACCGGCACCCGCGAACGCATCGTCTGCACCGCCGCGCGCCTCATGCAGCGCCAGGGCTACGAGGGCACCGGGATCAAGCTCATCGCGCGCGAGGCGAACGCCACCCTCGGCTCCGTCTACCACTACTTCCCCGGCGGGAAGAAGGAACTCGCGCTCGCCGCCATCGCCTACAGCGAACGGGAGTTCGGCGAACTGCTGGAGACGTCGCTGGCCGGCGAGACCACACCGGGCGCGGCCATGGAGTCGTGCGCCAGGGCGCTCGCCGACTTCCTCGCCAAGGACGGCTGGATCGACGGCTGCCCGGTCACCGCCACCGCTCTGGAGACACTCGGCGACGACGACATGCGCGCGGCCTGCGGACGGGCCTTCGAGCACTGGCGCGGGATCGTCGCGAAGGCGCTCCGCACGGCCGGGGTGGGGGAGACGGACGCCGCCGAACTGGCGCACACCGTCATCGCGGTGCTGGAGGGCGCCGAGCTGACGGCGCAGGTCGCGCGCAGCCCCGAGGCCCTGCACGCGGCGGGGCGGCACCTGGCGAGGCTGCTGGGAACGTACGTCTGATCACCCGGCGGCGGTCCTCTCCGGGACCCCTCCCCGCCGCGTTCCCGGACACTGCTTCCGACCCGCATCGCCCGGCACGCCAGTCCCTCCGGGAGCCGCCATGCCAGCCGTCCCCTCGCGCATCGTCCGCCGTGTACTCGTCACCCTGTTCCTGATCGCCGTCTTCCGGCTCGGCCAGTACATCCCGCTGCCCTATACCGACGCGGACGCCGTCACCGACGACCCGGGTCCCGCCCGCGCGCTCCTGGAACTCGTCTCCGGCGGTGCCGTCGGGCGGCTGTCGGTCTTCGCGCTGGGCATCTACCCGTTCTTCTTCGCGATCAGCGCCATGACGGTGGTCGTCGGCGCCTCGCCCCGGCTCACGGCGCTGGCCGCGGAGGGGAAGGCGGGGATGCGGCGGCTGCTGTTCTACCGCCGGGTCCTGGCCGTCGCGATCGGCGCGGCGCTCGGTGCCGCCATGGTCGCGGCGGGCGAGGCCGGGTACTTCGGGGACGGTGCCTTCGTCGCGACCGGCTGGGGATCGCGGCTCCTCATCGTCGGCTGCCTGGCGGTCGCGACGGCCGTCGTGATGTTGATCGCCGAAGGCGTCCACCGCCACGGGTACGGACCGGCGAGCGTGTCGCTGGCCCTCATGTCACTCCTGGCCGGGATCGCCGAGGAGTTCGCCGCCGTCCTCGCCCGGCGTGGACCGGTCGTGCTCGCGGTGCTGACGGCGGCCGTCCTGGCCGCCGTCGTCGGGCGCGTGTGGGTGTCGCAGGCTCAGCGCCGGGTCCCGATCGG
This sequence comes from Phytomonospora endophytica, assembly GCF_014202425.1. GTDB lineage: Bacteria > Actinomycetota > Actinomycetes > Mycobacteriales > Micromonosporaceae > Phytomonospora > Phytomonospora endophytica. Next base: position 126,584 of record NZ_JACHGT010000015.1, read on the forward strand.
GTACGAGAAGCGCATGGTCGGGCGCCGGCCCGGTGTCACGCCGACCTATCTGCCGCTTCACCTGGTCGTTCGAGGCGACAAGTCGCTGCTCGTCGCCACGGTGGTACTGCTCGTGCCGCCACTCGCCGGCGACATCGCGGGCTTCGACGGCCTGGCCGCGTGGAGCGTCCGCGATCCCTGGTACGCGGTCGCTTTCGCGCTGCTCCTCGCGATCATCACCTTCGCGTCGACGATGAGCGCGCACGACCTCACGCGGCAGGTGGACCGGCTGCGGCGGACCGGTGGGTTCGTGCCCGGAATCCGGCCCGGTCGGCCGACCGGCGAGTACCTGGGCCACGTCCTGGTGCGGCTCGCGCTGGCCGGAGCGGTGCTGTGGACCTCGACGGCGCTGCTGCCGCTCGGTGCGGGCGTGATCTCGGACACCGGGGTGATGTTCTCGGCGCTGCTGCCCGTGACGATCTTCTACACCGTCGAGGCGGCGTTGCGGACGGGCCGGGAGATCCAGACGGAGATGTTCGCGCGCCGCTACGCCGGCATGCTCCGCTGACCCGCACGTCGCGTGAAGCCCTGCGGCGCCCCTTGCCGCAGGGAGGCACATGGGAGGTTTCTGGGGACCTGCGGGAACTGCACGCCGACAGGGAAGCAACCTGTCGGCGCGCCGTCCTCTCACGGTTTGGGGCTCCGCAGGTCAAACCCCGGCTGGTGGCCTCTTGAACCATTCGGTGACCACCTTGGTGAGGTGGACCACGTTCTGCTGACGCATGATCGGCGCGGAGGCGTTCGGCTCAAAGTCCTCGTTCGCTTCTGTGGTGCGCCAGATGCTGTCCTCTGTCACGGGGGCTGACATGTGGCGGTCGAGGCGCCTGAAGAATTCCTGAATGTCACCGTCTTCGGTTCCTTCAGCCTTCAGATCGCGGTAGACCCCTCCAAGGACGCGCAGCATGCCGACGGAACCTAGTAGCGAGGACTCGCGCAGCCTCATGGCCTTGGTGGGCTGCGCGGGGGGCTCGTTCTTCCTCTTTTCGGCTAGCGCTGGATCATATTGGTCCACGTCTTCTTCGGTAATTTCGGCGAGAGACGTAAAGGCGAGTGAGATGACGTCCAAGAACCCGCGGACGCTTTCGATCACCTCGTTGTCAGTGAGCGACTCGACTTTCTTGCTCACGCGACCGCCGGGGCCTGCGATCACGGCTCGCGTGATGTCGGCTACGTGTTTCGCCCCCATCAGGTTCCGGTTGGCCAGCGTCATCCGATCGCGTTCGATGTCGATCTTCCCCAGGAACAGAGGGTGAAGCACGATATCGCTGAGGGTTCGGTTCGCGATTCGCGAAGTATCGAAGCGCGCTCGCACGGCTCCAGAAATTCCTTTGGCGTTGTCCGCCACATCGACGAACATCTGTTGGCCGCTGACGCCGTCGGGCTCGACATAAATGTCGATGCCGACGAACTCTTGCTTGAGCCGCCGCATGCGGCCGATCAGTGCCTCGCGATCCTGTTGGAGCTTGACCTTCTTGGTCTCGTTCGCGCGGAGTATCTCGCGATCGAGGCGGGATACCTCGTCCGTGATCCGCTTCTTCTCGAGGTGCACGCCGAGGATGCGATGTTGGCCGTCGATTGTGATCAGGCGGCCGATACCGCCGATCGACCAGGGAACCGTGAGGTAGCCGACCGAACCGTCCTCGCTGATCGCCTCGAACCGGCAGCCGCCCGTGTCCCGGATGAGAAGGGCCGGGGCTACCCAGTTCGGGTTGTCGGCGAGGTACTGGCCGAAGCCCTTTGCGTGGTTCATGTCGACCTTGCGGTTATCCGGGTCGGGTTTCGCGGGATCAGGGATGGTGAGAATCACCGAGAGGTCGGCGAGCGGGATGCGTGTCGTGTAGACAGTGCGGCCACCCTGGCTTGTCCGGATTGCCAAGTATGTGGACTCCTCGCGCACGAGGGAGAGGCGCGACGAGTCAACGCTGAGAGACATGGATAGCTCCTCCTCTGGACCGATTGGCGACTATCTGGTCCACGTAAGGAGCAAGGCTACGGTTTAAAGCGCCTATTTGACTTGTTACTAGTACGATCGCTTAATTTTGACCTTGATGTCAATAGCTTCCGGCGTAGAGAAAACGCAGAGGCTTAGAGCTGCTCAGCACATCTGCCTGATCTGTTCATATGCCCTGTTGTAATCAGTTGCGCTGACTGGTTCTGTGACTGCCGACTTCACTACGCCGGCATGCTGCGGTGACCGGACACGTTTAGGCCCCCGCCGGCCGAAGCCGGCGGGGGCCTGCCCCGTTCATCGCCGGACTAGGAGTCCTGACGGATCGCGGAGATGTCGAACTCCAGCGTGACCTTGTCGGAGACGAGGACGCCGCCGGTCTCCAGGGCCGCGTTGAAGTTGATGCCCCAGTCCTTGCGGTTGACCACGGTCTTGCCCTCGAAGCCCACGCGGGTGTTGTTGAACGGGTCGACCGAGGTGCCGGTGAACTCGAAGTCGATGGTGACCGACTTGGTGACGTCCTTGATGGTCAGGTCGCCGGTCAGCGTGAAGTTCTCGTCGTCGACCTTCGCGGCGCCCGTCGACGTGAAGGTGATGGTCGGGTAGGTCGGCGCGTCGAAGAAGTCGTTGGTGCTCAGGTGCCCGTCGCGCTGCTCGTTGCCGGTGTCGACGCTGGCGACCTGGACGGTGACGCTCGCGGTGGACTTCGCCGGGTCGTCGAAGTCGAGGAACCCGCTGCCCTCGTACTCCTTGAACTGGCCGCGGACCTTCGTCACCATCGCGTGGCGCGCGCTGAAGCCGAGGCGGCTGTGCGAGGCGTCGAGGGCGTAGGTGCCGGTCAGCTTCGGGTCGAGAACGGTGCTGCTCATGGTGTGAACTCCTCGTGACGTTCAGGTGTGTTGTTGATGTATCAGCAAATATAGCGGATGAAGGCTGACGTGTCAACAACGCGCTAGGATCGAGGCATGAACGATTCCCCCCGATGGCTCGACGAGAAGGAGTCACGTGCGTGGCGCGGGTACCAAGCCCTGCGCCGCGACCTGGACAGCACCCTCGAACGCCGCCTCTCCCGCGACTCCGGCCTGTCCGCCGCCGACTATCAGCTCCTCGTCGTCCTCTCCGAGACCGAGGGCCAGCGTCTGCGCGCCCGTGAGCTGCGCAACGAGGTCCGCTGGGACCGCAGCCGCCTCGCCCACCAGGTCCGGCGGATGGAACAGCGCGGCCTCCTCCTGCGCACCGAGTGCGAGACCGACGCGCGCGGAACCATGGTGGAGCTCACCCCCGAGGGCCGCCGCGCCATCGAGGACGCCGCGCCGCTGCATCTGGTCGCCGTCCGCAACTACTTCATCGACCTGCTCACCCCCGAGGAACTCGACGTGCTGGCGGCGATCGCCGAACGTGTCCGCGCGAAGGTCGGCGACGAGGGCTGCGACGAGTGAGCGACACCACGCACCGGGATTCACATAGAGCTTTGTAGATCCGTTCCGGCGAGACCCGGCGCGCACTTCGCTATCGTGGCCCGGTGTCTACTGTAGGCAGTGTCGCGTTTGCCGACCCCGCGTTGCTGGATGCCTTCATCGAGGCGGCGACCGGCGAGTACGCCGCCTGTACACCGCAGGAGCCCCCACGCTGCTGGGCGCTCCTGCTGGGCTCGGTGGAGGACGGCGTCGCCCACGTGCACCGTGTGCGCTTCGCCCGCAACGTCCGCGACGACTCCCCGGTGGCGCTCGACGAGTTCGCCGAGAACATCGTGCCGTGCTTCGGCGCGGCCTACGCCAACACCCGCCGCGGCTACTGGTGCGACTCCACCGACCTCCTCGCCGCCACCCGGGAAGCCGAGTCGGCGGGCCTGGAACTCCTCGGCTCGGTGCACCTGCATCCCGACTGGCACCGCATAGGCCCCCCGCACGAACGCGGCCTGCGCATCAGCCAGCACCCGACGCCGATGGACGCCTACCTCTTCCGCAACACCGGCTGGCCGGTCAACATCATCTGCTACCTCTCCGAGCTCGACGACCGCCTTCACCACACCATGGCGGCCTGGTCCTCGCCGGCCTACGACGAGCCCGGCGCGAGTCCGGCTCAGCTGACGATCCACATGGCGGTGCGGGTCTAGCCCCCACCCGGCCGGCTAGGACATGCCGGTGAAGAACCGGTCGATCCGATGGAGACGCGCCCGCGCCTCCGCACGCCCCTCCACCGCCGCGTGCCGATCGACGACTCCCCGCGCGTCCTCCAGGAGTACGGCGGCCGTCTGCGCCTCCCGTCCCTGCCGGTGTGCGGCGGCGAGCCGCTCACCGACGGACGCCGACACCGCGACGGTGGCGGTAAGCGCCTCCGACAGGTGGTGGTAGAGCCGGTCGAAGACGTCGCCGTCCGGTCCGGCGCCGGGGTCGTCGGCGAGGATCGCCAGCCCGGCGACGGCCGCGACCGCCTCGGTCCCGGCGAGGTCGGCGCGGCTCAGCGGCCGCTCCCACAACACCCGGACGACCCGCTCGGCGTCGTCGAGGACCGCCGTCGCCCGCTCGCACCACCCGCCTTCACGTGGCTCCTCGACCGGCTCCGCGCGCAACGCCGCCAGCCGGTCCAGCCAGGCCGCGGCCTGCTCGCCCGCCACACCGATCGCCGACAGGAAGGCCGCGACGGTGTCGTCGTCCGGCCAGGTCCGGCGGCCCGGTTCGCACAGGTCGGCCAGCGCGCCGACGGACACCGGACCGCCCTCCTCGGCCGCGCGGCGGGACAGCTCGCGCAGGCTCAGATCGGCGGCCAGCCGCAGGTGCCGCATCGCGCGGGCGAAGTCCTGCGGCGAACCCACCGAGTCCGGGCCGGGGTTGCGGGAACGCACCAGCAGCGACACCTGCCGCAGCAGACGCAGCGCCGGGTCGCCGTCGTCGCCCGAGGCGGGTTCGGCCACCGTGCGCAGGGCCGCCTTCGTGTCGCGGTGCCGCTCGCGCCACTCGGCGAGCTGCGCGGCGTCGGCGCCGCAGGCGCGCAGGTACGCACGGGTCGCCTCCCAGCTGGGCAGCGTGCGCCCGGAGGCCGCCCGGCACAGGACACTGTGCGAGTAACGGACGGCCGCGCCCATGTGGCGGTAGGTCGGCGAACCGGCGCGACGGCGGAACTCGCGCAACTCCCTGGCGAAACCCGCGAGCGGTCCGGCGGCGGTGATGGTCTGCTCATGACGCGGCATCGCTTCATCGTTGTCCGCGCCACCGTCCCTTGTCGACACCCAGGTGGTGCCGATCCACCCGTTCCGCCCGATCCCGTTGGTGTCACACCAAACTTCGCCGCATCCTGCCGCGCGCCAGCCACAACCGGTGACCGAACAAGGCCGCGTACACCGCGACCACGCCGACCAGCACGAGCACGCCACCGCCGGTCCCGTCGTTGACCAGGATGTCGGCGAGCATCCCGGCCAGCGCGGCACCGACGATCAGCGACACGTGATTGGATGCCCAGAACACCACCGGCGTCATCTTCTCGGCGACGACCTCGCGCATGTCGCCGCGACGCAGCCGCAGCACCAGCCACACCGACATCGGCGCGGTGGCGGCCATCGCGATCCAGACCAGCCAGGGGATCCAGCCGAGCACGGCGAAGGCGGTCAGCATTCCGTAGGCCAGCACCTGCCCCGCCGTGATGACCGCGACGGCGCGGTCGTGCCCGATCAGCACCGGGATCGTGCGCTTGCCGACCGAGGCGTCGGAGACCCGGTCGCCGAGGTTCATCACCATCATCCGGACGGTCTGCAGCACCGCCGTCGGAGCCAGGATCGCCACCAGGAGCCACGGCACCGTCCCCGCCTGGAGCAGCACCGCCACCGCCGGCCACAGTCCATTGAGGATCGCCGCGACGGTCAGTTCGCCGAGGCCGCGGTAGTTGAAGCGCAGCGGGGGAGCGGTGTAGAACCACGCGAGCGTGACCGTCACGGCGCCCAGGACGCGCGACTGCCACGTCGGCATCGCCACGACCAGCCCGAGCCCCGCCGTCCACAGCACGAACGCCGCCGCGAGGGAGGTCTCGGGTTTGACGAGCCCGTCGACCAGCGCGCGGCTGCCGCCGGTCCACGGCGTGTAGTAGACGTTGGCCCGGTCGGCTTCCAGGTCGAAGTACTCGTTGCAGTAGTGGGTCATCACGTGCACGACCCAGGCGAAGACCTGCGCGAAGAGGTACCAGCGCAGATCGAGCGGCACCCCCAGGTGGACGGCGACGGACGCGCCGAGCCCCACCGGGAGCACGTTGTAGAGCAGGAACTTGAAGCGCGCCAGGCGCAGGAATCCGCCTAAGGTGTCGCGTGCGGACACGGTTGCGGCGTCGTTGACCATGACTACCCCCGAATGTCGGCCCTCGTTCCTCACCGTAGGTGCGGCCCGCCACCCGCCACAGGTCTCGCGGACGTGAGCCTCGACGCATCGCGCGTATGTCCACTGTGGAGACAACGCGCGCCGCCGTTCGGCGCGGTGAGGCACCGTCGCGAGGGCGGCACGCGATGACCGGACGTCGGCGCCCCCTCCCCGTGGAACCGCTTTCCACCCCCTCGCCTCGCCGCGTGATCCGGGCGACGGTTCGCTAGGGTCTCGGCATGCAGGACTCAGGCGCGGACGAAAAGGTCCGGGAGATCTTCACCCACGAGCGGGCGGCCACCATCGAGTACTCACCCGACCTGGACGGCCTCGCCGATCCGGGCGAGGTGGTCTGGGCCTGGGTGCCCTTCGAGGAGGATCCCGCCCAGGGCAAGGACCGGCCGATGCTGGTCGTCGGCCGCTACCGGCGGCGCCTGCTGGCGATGATGCTGTCCAGCAAGGGCCGCGACGGCCACCCCGATTGGCTCGCGCTCGGCTCCGGCGCCTGGGACCACGACGCGCGGCCCTCCTACCTGCGCCTCGACCGCGTGTTCGCGCTCGATGAGGACGACATCCGCCGGGAGGGCTCGATCCTCGACCCGGAGAGCTTCGTGCAGGTCGCCGCCGAGCTCATTCGCCTGCACGGGTGGCAGGCCGTCAAGCCACGCCGCTGACCACCGACGCGAACCGGGCCGGAACCGGAAGGGTCCGGCCCTACTTCCCCAGGAACCCGGCGAGCGCGTCCCGGCTGCGCTCCAGTTCGTCGATCCGCACCTCGGTGACCATCAGTTCGCGGCCGAGGATCTCCTCGATGTCCACGCACATGTCGAACGCGGGCGCCTCGCCCCTCGCGCACGGCAGGACCGCCCTGATGACCTCGGTCGACAGGCCCGCGTCGAGCAGTTTCCGCACCTGGCGGACGGTGAGGACCGCGTCCTCGCCGTACTCGCGGTAGCCGTTGGCGCCACGCCGCGCGTCGATGAGGCCCTGTTCCCCGTAGTAGCGCAGCAGGCGTGCGCTCACACCCGTTCGTCGCGACAACTCACCGATCAGCATGTGACGTGCCCCATCCGGACTTGACCTTCGCACCGATGTGAAGGCTTAACGTCGCCCTCGTGCCCGGGCATTCCGAGCACGATACCGAGTCGGATGGGGAACCCACGATGACCATCTACGCCGCACAGCTCGACGGCCGCGAGGCGAGCGCCACCGAACTCGCGCCCCTCGCCTTCGCCGGTTACGCCCACTTCACCGCCGCCCAGGTCCGCGGTGGGCGCGTTCGCGGCCTCGACCTGCACCTGGACCGCCTGCGCACGGCCTCGGTGCGGCTCTTCGGGAAGGCGCTGCCCGACGAGCGCGTCCGCGAGTTCCTGCGCGCGGCCATCGAGGCGGGCCCGGCCGACGTCTCACTGACCGCGACGATGTACTCCCGCTCGGGTGAGTTCACCGCGGCCGGAGGCGCGGCCGAACCCGCGGTCCTGGTGCGGACCGGGCCGCCCTCGTCGGGGCCGGAAGGGCCCCTGGCGCTGTCGACGGTCGCGTTCGAGCGGGTCCTGCCGGAGGTGAAGCACGTCGGGGAGGTCGCCAAGACCTACTTCCTGCGCGAGGCGGTGGCCGGGGGTTTCGACGACGCGGCGTTCGTCGACCGCGAAGGGCGCCTCAGCGAGGCGACGATCTGGAATCTCGCGTTCTGGGACGGCGAGGCCGTGGTGTGGCCCGAGGCGGCCGTGCTGACCGGGACGACGATGGGCATCGTCGGGCGGCGCCTCGCCGAGCTCGGGATTCCCCAGCGGACGCGGGAGATCCGGCCCGCCGACCTGCACTCCCTGTCGGGCGCCGTGGTGATGAACTCGTGGACGCCGGGCGTGCCGGTGCGCCGGATCGGCGCGGTCGACATTCCCGCCGCGCCGTTCTTTGTGGAGCTTCTGCACCGGGCCCACGAGGCCGAGCCGCTCCGGTCGGTTTGACGCCGCCGGGACCGTCCGCGCATGATCATCGCGACAACGCCCGCCGGTGTGAGGAGCCCGCATGACCGGTCCGCTCGACGTCCCCGTACTGCATGGCGGACTGGTCCGCCTCGAACCGCTGACCTCGGCGCACGTACCCGATCTGGCGCGAGCGGTCGCCGGGGACCGGTCCTCCTTCGGGTTCACCGTGGTGCCGGAGCCCGCCGAGGTCGGCGACTATGTCGCCGACCAGCTCGGCCGCGCGGGTCTCACGCCTTTCGCGCAGGTCCGCACCGGCGACGGGCGGGCGGTGGGCTGCACCGGCCTGTGGGACCCGCGCTACCGGCCGGGCGGCGGGCTGTGCGCCATCGAGATCGGCTGGACGTGGCTGGCGTCGTCGGCGCAGGGTACGGGCCTCAACATCGAGGCGAAGCTGCTGCTGTTCACGCACGCCTTCGAGGTCCTCGGCGTGACCCGCGTCGACTTGAAGACCGACGCGCGCAACGCCCGCTCCCGCCGCGCCATCGAGAAGCTCGGCGCGCGCTTCGAGGGCGTGCTGCGCAGCTGGTCGCCCTCACGGGCGCCCGGTGAGGAAGGCCTGATGCGCGACTCGGCGATGTTCTCGGTGATCGCCGGTGAATGGCCCGAGGTCAAGGCCGGGCTTGAGGCGCGACTGGCGGCGTCGGTCACCGCTGGATGAGCCGCCGGGGCGGTGTTCAGCCGATCCGGCGCGCGGCGACCAGCCCGGGCCGGATGTGGGTGATCGTGCCGTCGGCGCCGCGCAGGAACTCGACGTGCCGTCCGGGTGCGTGCGTGCCCTCGGTGAGGAACGCGTCCCCGGCCAGCGGTCGCGCGGTGACGACCGAGGATTCGCCCGTCGCCGGGTCGACCGTCCGCACCCGCAGGGACTCGCCGTCGGCCTCGACCTCGTGGCGGGCGGTGTCGCGCGCGTAGACACCGGCGTAGCCGCTGAGCGGTTCACGCATCGGGCCGGACTCCAGGGGCGGCTCGATCAAGCCCGTCGTCGCCTCGACCGCCCGCAGCGCGAGGCCGAGAACGGTGTTCTCGCTGCCCTTGCCGACCGCGAGGACCGCCACGGCCGTGCGTCGTGCGGGCACCGACCACAGCCGCGTCCGGAACCCGCCGTAGACGCCGCTGTGCCCGGCGACGATCGTCCCGTCGGCCGCCCGCCACGCCTCCCAGCCCGGCCCCCACAGGCGTCCGCCGTAGGCCTCGGCGTAGGCGGTGTCCGCGCCGGAGCCGAGCACGCCCAGCTCGCCGAAGACCCCGCCGGGCCAGGTCGCGGCGGCGAAGGCGAGGACGTCGGCGACCGTCGCGCGCATCCCGCCGGAAGGGACGCGGGCCCGGGGCATGGCCAGGTAGGACGAGCGGCGCGGATCGGTGTCGTCGTGGGCGAGGGCGGTGGGGTCGTCGGCCCACGGGCGGCAGTCGGCGCCCTCCATGCCGGCCGGGGCGAGGACGTGCTCGCGCAGGGCCTCCTCGAAGCTCGTGCCCGCCGCCACGGCGGCGTGGTGACCGGCGAGCCAGTAGCCGGGGTTGCCGTAGGACCAGGACGCGCCGAGCGGCTCGATGAGGTCGGTGCGTTCGGCGTAGCGGGCGAGCGCGTCGTCGCCGTGCCCGAGCGCGGCCAGGTCGCCGCGCCAGCCCGGGCCGACGCCACCGGTGTGCCGCAGAAGCGAGCGCGGGCTCGCGCCGTGCAGCACGGGGGCGTCGAGGTCGAGCGCGCCTCGGGCGGCCAGCGCGTGCAGGAGCGTCGCGGTCGCCGGTTTGGTGATCGACGCGACGGGGAAGGGAGTCGCCGCCGTGAGAGCGGCGCCGCCCGGTCCGCGCAGACCCGCCGCGGCCGTCTCGACGCGGTCCCCGATCCGCCGGCCGAGGACGAGCCCGTGGGCCCGTCCGTCGTCGACGGCTGCCTTGATCATCTCGTCCACGGTGGAACTCTAACTACCGCACGGCGCGGGTCGCCATCGCGTCGAAGTCCCGGTCGGGCAGGGTGCGGTTGAGTTCCAGCAGCTGTTCGGCGAGATGCCCGACGGCGTAGCGCGTCTCCGGTTTCCCGGCCTCGATCGCGTCGGCGATCGCGTCGGATACGACCGAGGGGTCCGAGCCGTCGGCGAGGCCCGTGGCGCTGTACGAGGCCATCTTCTCGGCCATGTCGCCGTAGGCGCCGGCGCCGGAGTGCTCGCGCAGTTGCGCGGCCGTCTGGTCCTCGAACTCGGTCTTGATGATCCCCGGCTGCACGACCACCACGTCGATCCCGAAGTGCCCGACCTCCATCCGCAGCGTGTCGGAGAAGGCTTCGAGCGCGTGCTTCGAGGCGTAGTACCAGGCGCCGAGGGGCAGCGCGATCTCGCCGCCGATCGAGGAGACGTTGACGATCGTGCCCGACCGGCGCTCGCGCATGTGCGGCAGCACGAGCTGCGTCAGGCGCGCGGGTGCGAAGAGGTTGACCTCGAACTCCCGTCGCGCCAGGTCGAGGGGGACATCCTCGACGGCTCCGTGCAGGACCGTTCCGGCGTTGTTGACCAGGACGTCGACGCGGCCGTGCTCGGCGACGATGGCGCGCACCACGCGTTCGAGGTCTCCCGGTGAGGAGGCGTCCATGCGCAGCGTGTGGCCCCCGGCGTCCTTGAGCGGCTCCATTCGCTCGACCCGCCGCGCGGCGCCGTAGACGACGTGGCCCCGGCGGCGCAGTTCCAGCGCAGTCGCCAGGCCGATGCCGGACGAGGCACCGGTGATGAGACAGACCTTGTCCATGTCAGACCTCCAGGGTGACGGGCAGCTCGTGCACGCCGTAGATGAGCATGTCGGTGCGGAGGGCGGCGTCCTCGACGTCGATGGCGAGGCGGAGCCGCGGGAAACGCGTGACCAGCGCGGGAAGCGCGACCTGGAGCTCGACGCGCGCGAGCTGCTGGCCGAGGCACTGGTGGATGCCGTGCCCGAAGGCGACGTGGCCACCGGCCGGGCGGAGCAGGTCGAGGACGCCGGGGTCGGCGAAACGCTCCGGATCCCGGTTGGCGGCGGGGATCGAGAGGGTGACGGTCTCACCGGCCCGGACGCGGTGGCCGCCGAGTTCGAGGTCTTCGAGGGCCGTGCGGACGGTGAGAAGGGGATGACGCTGAGGTAGCGCAGCAGCTCCTCGACGGCCTGGGCGGCGATGCCCGGGTCCGCGCGCAGCCGCGCGAGCTGCGCGGGATGGGCGAGCAGGGCGAAGGCGCCGAGCGCGATCATGTTCGCGGTCGTGTCGAGGCCCGCGCCGAGCAGGGTGAAGCCGACGTTGACGAGTTCCTCGCCGGTGAGGTCGCCGCCGCTGAGGTCGCCGAGCATGTCGTCGCCGGGGTTGTTCCGCTTCGACCGCACCAGCTCGGCGATCGAGCCGTGCAGGGCGCCGTAGGCCGCCGCGCGTTCCTCCGGCGTGGTGCCGATGCGGAAGAGAGCGAGCGCTTCCCGTTGGAAGGCGGCCCGGTCGCCGTCGGTGACGCCGAGCAGCTCGCAGATCACCTGCGCGGGGATCGGCTGCGCGAAGGCCGCGACGAGCTCGGCCTCGGGGCCGGTCATGGCGTCGAGGTGCCGGTCGGTGACCCGCTGGACGTGCTCGCTGAGCCGGCGCATCCGGCGGACCGTGAACAGTCCGGCGAGGAGATGGCGGTAGCGCGTGTGCCCGGGCCGGTCCATGGCCGAGAACATCCCGGGCGGCGCGGGCCGGTCGCTCGCCGACGCGCCGGGGATCGGCATGTGGTGCAGTTCGGGCCGGACGCTCAGCCGCGGGTCGGCGAGGGCTTCGCGGACGAGCGCGTGGCTCGTCGCCAGCCAGCCCTCGTGGCCGTCGGGATAGGTGAGGCGGGAGAAGGGCGGCCGGTCGGTCAGCCCTTCCGGGGGATCGAAGGGCCGGTCGGTTCTTCGCGTGGTCGGAAGTGTCGTGGCCATGTGCTCGACGCTAGGCCGACGTTTCGCGTGAGCGCCATAGGTTCGCGGTCATCGCCCTGGTCAGAGCGCTATCGTTGGTGCGATGACATTGGGAGTGAACGCACCACGGTTGAGTTTCGAGGAGCGCCGGAGCATCGCGGCGGCCTTGGCCGAGGGCCGCGGTTTCGCCGAGATCGCGCGTGACCTGGGCCGTCCCCGGTCGACGGTCAGCCGCGAGGTCGCCCGCAACGGGGGCGTGCACCGCTACCAGGCCGGGCGGGCGCAGCAGGCCACGACGTGGCGCGCCCGCCGCAGACCCGGCCCGCATCCCGCCGAACCGCCGCCGTCGGCCGGGGGAGCGGACACACGGGACGTCGCCGCCTTCGAGGAGCGCTTCGCCGAGACGATGATCCGGACGGGTGTGCCGGCGATGATGGCGCGCGTCCTGGTGCTCATGTTCACCGGCGAAGCGGGCGACTTCACCGCCGCCGAGCTCGTTGCGCGCCTCCAGGTGAGCCCGGCCTCGATCTCCAAGGCCGTCGGCTGGCTCGAAGGGCGCGGCCTCATCCGCCGGGAGCGCAGGGACAGGCGCGAGCACTACCTGATGAGCGACGACGTCTGGTACCGGGCCTGGAAGGCCAGCATGGAGTCGATGACCGCCTGGGCCGAACACACCCGCGAAGGCGCCGCCCTCCTCGGGACCGACAGCGCGGCGGGCGCGCGAATGGACACGACGAGCCGCTTCTTCCAGGTGCTGCGCCACGACATGCTCCAGGCGGCCGAGCGCTGGCGGCGGACGCTGGGGTAGGCGCGGGGCCCCGACGACCGGGCCCCGCGCATGCTCAGTACCGCCGGATCGTGAACTCGTCGCTGGTGCCCGCGCCCGACAGCAGCACGTCCATGTTCCCGCTGAGGACCCAGACCGTGCCGCGCACGGCCGCCGCGGTCGAGACGGACCTGGCGAAGCTGTGGCCGCGCCACCGGGATCCGCCACAACGTTCCAGCGGAGTAGTTCCCGACGATCAGGACACCCGCCCGGTACACGATCCCGTTGGCGCCGAAGCCCCCGGCGAAGGTCAGCCGCTCGTCGCGGACCAGGACGCTCGCGCGGCCCGCCACGTCGACGCGGTAGACGATCCCCGCCGCGGTGTCGGTGACGTAGGCGGTGCCGTCGGGCGCGACGGCGATGTCGTTGGCGAAGTGGCCGCCGCCGTCGGCCGCGACCGCCGCGAGATCGACGTAGGCGATGCGCTCGCCGGTCCGCAGGGAGTAGACGCCGAGACCGGCGGTCCGGTCCCGCGTCGCCGGGGACGTGCGGTCGCCGACGCCCTGGTCACCCGAGGCCACCAGGATCCGGCCGCGCGGGAGGTCGACCTGAAGGCCGATCGTCTCGATCAGCGCCGGATCGTCGACGAGGGTGCGGGTCACGCCGTCGCGGTCGACGGCCGACACCGTGCCGTGCTTGAGCGAGGTCACCAGGAAGGCGCCCCGCGTCGGGTCGTAGGCGACGCCTTCGGGATGGAGGCTGTCGGCGTGGCCCTCGATCACCGCCGGGATCGGGTGCGCCGAAACGGATGCGGGCGATGCGGCCACGCCCGCCGCGACGGTCGCGGCGAGCAGCAGTCCGCTGATGGACTTGCGCAAGATATCGCTCCTCAAGGGTTCTTCCGTGACTGGACTCCCCAAGCCTCATCGCCGGCGAAGGGCAGCGGCCGGTGTGTTCGATACTGGTACTCCGGGCACCAGGGAGCGGTGGATGAACGAGGTACGCAGGACGGCGCTGGCGGACTACCTGCGCGTCAGGCGCGCGGCGCTGCGGCCCGAGGAGGTCGGGCTCGCGCCCGGCCGCAGACGCCGCACACCGGGACTGCGGCGCGAGGAGGTCGCGCTGCTGTCCAATGTGGGCGTCACCTGGTACACGTGGCTGGAACAGGGCCGCGACATCAACCCCTCACCGGAGATCCTCGCCGCGCTCGCCCGCGCGCTGCGCCTGGACGACGCCGGTGCGGAGTACCTGTACCGCCTGGCCGGTTGCGCTCCGCCGTCGGCCGAACCGCCGCGCCGGACGGTGCCGGAAACCTTGACGCGGCTCATGCACGCCCAGTCGCCCGCTCCGGCGCTCATCGTGGACGCGGCCTGGGATCTGCACGGATGGAACACCGCCGCCGAGGCCCTCTACCGGTACACCGACTTCGCGCCGGCCGACCGCAACGCCGCCTGGGTCTTCTTCGCCTCCCCGCGGATCCGCGCCGAGACCGTCACCTGGGAGCGGCACGCCCGCCGCATCGTCGGCGAGCTGCGCGAGGGCTTCGCGCGCGACGTCGACGGCCGTGTCGAGGCGCTGCTCCTTCGCCTCCGCAACGGCTTCCCGGAGGCCGCGGGCTGGCTCGACGAGCACGAGGTGACCCACCGCGGCGCCGGGATCACCGCCGTCGTCGAGCATCCCGCCGCCGGTGAGCTGCACCTCGACCAGATCGTCCTGCGCTCGGCCGAGGCGCCCGGGCTCGACCTGGTCGTGAAGCTCCCGGTGCCCGGCACCGGGACGGCCGGGCGCCTGCGCGGGCTGGTGGCGGCGCAGGAAGCGGTCGCGTAGATGGCGCCCGGCCGGCGAGGCCGGGTCGCGTTGCCGCCCGGCCGGCTCTACTTCCACGGCGAGATCGGCCCGGCGGCCGCGCACTCGCATCGCGTCGTGCAGGTCCTCGTCGCGGCCGAACCCTTCGTCCTCAGTGGAGCCGATGGGGTCGCGCGGTCCTGCCGGGCGGCGATCGTCCCGTCGGGTGCCCGGCACGCGATCGGCGGACCGCCGACGCGCGGCTTCCTCGCGCTGGTCGAGCCGTCCTCGGCGCTGGGCAGATCCCTTACGGCAGTAGGGACGTCGTGCCTCGACCCGCCCGAACTCCCCGGCGACGGCGCGCCGCTCGTCGAGACCGTCGACGGCATCCTGCGCGGGCTGGCGGGGACGATGGTGCCCGGGCCGGTCGAGGACCATCCGGCCCTGATGGAGGCCGTGCGGATCATCGTCGCGGCGCTGCCCGCGCGGCTGCGGATCGCCGAGGTCGCCCGGCGGGCGCACCTGTCGGAGAGCCGTCTCGCGCACCTGTTCGCCGAACGGCTCGGGCTCACCTTCCGCGCGCACGTCCGCTGGGAGCGGGTGCGGCTCGCGCTGGGGATGCTGTCGCGCGGCGAGTCGCTGAGCCACGTCGCGCACGCCGCCGGATTCGCCGACGCCGCGCACCTCAGCCGGACCTTCCGGGCGATGTTCGGGTCGGCACCCTCGGAGCTGATCCGCGGAGTGGTCTGGGAAGGACAGCAGGTTCGTGCAAGCGGCGCGGGGGTCCCACCGCCGACGCTGGGGGCATGAACGAGATCCTGATCATCGGCGGCGGCCAGGCCGGTCTCGCCATGGCGCAACGCCTCGGGCGGCGCGGTCACCGTCCCGTCGTCCTCGACGCGGCGGCCCGGCCAGGTGAGACGTGGCGGCGGCGCTGAGATTCCCTGCGCCTGTTCACGCCCGCCCGCCACAGCGCCCTGCCCGGATTGCCCTTCCCCGGACGGCAGGACCGCTACCCCGGCAAGGACGACGTCGCCGACTACCTCGCCTCCTACGCGGCCCACTTCGACCTCGACGTCCGCCACGACACCCCGGTGCGACGGCTCCGCCGGCGCGATGGCCGTTTCGAAGCCGAGACCGACGGCGGCATCCACCGCGCCGACACCGTCGTCGTCGCCACCGGCCCCTTCCAGAAGCCCTACGTCCCAGCGCTCGCCAGTGCCTTCGGCACGACCGTCACCCAGCTCCACTCCGCCGCCTACCGCAACCCGGAGCAGCTCCCGCCCGGCCCCGTCCTCGTCGTCGGCGGAGGCAACTCCGGCGTCCAGATCGCCGCCGAACTCGCCGCGACGCACGAGGTCACCCTCGCCGTCGGCAAGGACCGGCCCGTCATGCCGCAACGCGTTCTCGGTGCCGACGTGTTCACCTGGCTGCGCGCCCTGGGCATCGTCCGCGCCCCCGTCACCGGCCGACTCGGCCGTCTCGTCAAGTCCCGCGATCCCCTGATCGGCAAGGGCCCCGGCCACATCCGCCGCCACGGCGTGACCATCACCGGAAGACTCACCCCCGGCACCGCCCTCACGCCCAAGAGCGTCATCTGGGCCACCGGCTATACCGCCGACTACCCCTGGCTCGACATCCCCGGCGCGCTCGACGCCGCCGGCCGACCACTCCAGTCCTTCGGCGCCGGACCGATTCCAGGCCTGTTCCACCTCGGACTGTCCTTCCAGCACAGCCGGGGCTCGGCGCTCCTCGGCTGGGTCGGCGAGGACGCGGACATGATCGCGGGGTGGGTGACGGCACCACCCTCATAAAACCAACACACCCGAACCCCACCCTCGTTTACAACGCGAAGAATTTCGGGTAGAACCGTTGCATCGCGCTTCACCGTCCGGCTCCGGTGAAGGCGCCCGTCGGTGAGCCGGTACACCCGCGGAGGCCGACGTGACCCGAGCCCGCACCCTCCTCACCTTCGTCGGCGCCGCCGTCGTCCTGGCCGCCGTCTTAACCGGATCCGCCGGCGCCGCCGAGGAAGCCGACGCCGCCAACCCCGCGCCGCCGGTCGTCCCGGCCCTCCAGCAGTGGACCGGCGGCACCGGGGCCCTCGAACTGCGACCGTCCACGCGCGTCGTCGCCGAGGACGACGCGCTGCGCCCGGTCGCCGAACGGCTCGCCGCCGACCTCGCCGAGATCACCGGCTGGCCGACCACGGCCACGACCGGCGCCGCGAGGCGCGGCGACATCGCACTCGACCTCGACCCCACCGCCGTCGTCGGCCCCGGCACCGCGCTCGCCGACCGCGAGGGTTACCGGCTCGACACGACCGGCGCCGCCGCCCGCGTCACCGCCCGCACCACGACCGCCGCCTACTGGGGCACCCGCAGCGTCCTCCAGATGCTCACCCGCGAGACCCCCGGCACCGCCACCCTCACCCGCGGCCTCGCCGTCGACTGGCCCAACACCGAGATCCGCGGCTTCATGCTCGACGTCGGACGCCGCTGGTTCGGCCACGAGTTCCTGCGCGACTACGTCCGCTACCTGAGCTGGTTCAAGCTCAACACCTTCCAGATCCACCTCAACGACAACGAGATCTCCCCACCCGGCGGCGACTGGTCGCAGGCCTACTCGGCGTTCCGGCTCGCCTCCGACGACCCGCGCTTCGCCGGGCTCGCCGCCACCGACGGCGCCTTCACCCGCGCCGACTGGGACCGCCTCGAAGACGTCGCCGCCGACAACTTCGTCACCCTCGTGCCCGAGATCGACGCGCCGGCCCACGCCCGGTCCCTCATCGCCTTCGATCCCTCCCTCGGCCTCAACGGAGGCAACTCCGACCACCTGGACCTGTCGAAGCCCGCCACGACCGCGTTCATGAAAGAGATCTACGACGAGTTCGCGCCCTGGTTCCGCGGCCCCGCGCTGCACGTCGGCGCCGACGAGTACCCCCGCGAGTACGAACCCCAGTACCGCGCCTACGTCAACGACATCGCCGCCCACGTCCGCGGCCTCGGCAAGGAAGTCCGCGCCTGGGGCAGCCTCTCGGTGATGGCCGGCGGCGCCGACGGCTACGACCGCGACATGACCATGCACTCCTGGAACAACGGCTGGTACGGCCCCAAAGCCGCCGTCGCGGACGGATACCCCGTCGTCAACACCAACGACGCGCAGCTCTACATCGTCCCGTTCGCCGACTACTACCACGGCCACGGCCTTGACGGCCGATGGCTCTTCGACAACTGGGAACCGCACGTCTTCCCCGGCGGGCAGAGCCTCACCCCCGGCGAACCGCTGCTGCGCGGCGCCATGTCGGCGGTGTGGAACGACCTCGTGCACGCCGACTACGACGCCGCCGACGTGCACGGCCTCGTCGAACCGACCTTCGGCCTGCTCGCCCAGAAGATGTGGCGCGGCACCGAAGGCGGAACGTCCTATGCGGACTTCATGGCCGACGTGACCGCGCTCGGCGTCGGACCCGGCATGGAGACGCTGACCACGACCCTGCCCGGCGCCGGTGACCGGCGCCTCGACCTGACCGCCACCGCGCTTCCACCACTGATCGCGGGGGAGTCGGCGACCGTCACGGCCACCGTCGTCAACCGCTCCGAACACACCCTCACCGGCCTCAAGGCCGCGTTCGACACCGAAGCCGAGGGCCTGCGCGTGACACCGGCCGGCAGTCGGCCGAAGTCCCTGCGCGCCGGTGAGTCGGCGACCCTGTCCTGGACCGTCGAGACCGACGCGGCCACCCCGACGGGAGCGGCGAAAGGCCGGATTACGGTGAACGGGAAACTGCGCGGCCTCACCGTCGCCAAGAACACCGGCTTCGACGTCCGCACCATCGAAGCCGCCCCGGACGGCCTGCGCCACCTCGCGTTCGACGCCACCGCCTCGGCCTCATCGGTGGAACTCGACCTCGACCGGCTCGCCCCGTCGCGCGCCAACGACGGCGACCTCGGCACCCGCTGGGCCTCCGGCTACAGCGACGACGAATGGCTCCGGCTCGACCTGGCCGCACCGTCGCAGGTGGACTCCGTCCGCCTGTTCTGGGAATCGGCCTGCGCGACGAGTTACCGCGTCGAGGTGTCCACGGACGCCGTCACCTGGACCACGGCGGCCACAGTGGACACATCCTCGTGCGGCGACGAGACCGTCGCCCTCGACAGCCCCGATCCCGTACGGCACATCCGGATCCACGGCACGAAACGCGCGACCACCTGGGGCTACTCGCTCCACGAGCTGTGGCCCTTCGGCACACCGACGGCCTGACACCCGAAGGCCGGTGCCGGGTTCCGGCACCGGCCACGGATGTCAGTCCTCGACCACCTCGACGCCCTTCCAGAAGGCCACGTAACCCCTGATCGAATCCGCTTCCGGCTTCGTCTCGGGGTAGTACCAGGCGGCGTCGGCGTTGTCCTTCCCGTCGACGCTGACCGTGTAGTACGAGGCCGTGCCCTTCCAGGGACACACGGTGTGCGTCGCGGTCTCGCGGAAGAGCTCCCGTTTCACGGCGTCCGGCGGAAAGTAGTGATTGCCTTCCACGACGATCGTCTCGCCGGACTCGGCGAGTACGGCCCCGTTCCAGGTCGCGCGTACGGTCATCGGTGTCCGCCTCTCATCATCGTCCGCGCGAACCCGTGTCGGCGCGGCAGACGGTCCAACGCATCGACGAGGCCCGATCATCCCGTCCCGTCGCCCAGCACCTCGGCGACGACCGCCGCGAGCCCGATCCCCTCCGCCGAGGCGATCGCCGACTCCGCGTCGGCCCCGAGCAGCTCGCGGGCCGCGGCCCGCGTGGCCTCGCGATCGTCGACACGGTCGGGATTGAACGGCATCACCCCCAGCCGCCCCCACTCCCGATCCACCACCGTCAGCAGCCGCATGCCCTCGAAGGCCAGCCCACCCGCGACCCGCACCGCCGCCAGACCCTCCAGCGCCACCAGGATCCCGGTCCGCAGATCCAGCCCGCGATAGAGCCCGAGCGCCTCGACGTAGAACCCCTCCGCCTCGGCGTGCTCGCCACGCCACCGCGCCATCGTCGCCAGGTTCGCCAGCGACGCCGCCTCGGCGCTCGCCGCACCGATCGCACCGAGCCGCCCCCGCGCCTCGGCGAACATCGCCGTCGCCTCGTCCCACCTGCCCAGCCCACGCAGGGCCAGCCCCAGCGGATTCAGCGACACCGCACCGCGCAACTCGTCACCACCCGCCTCCGCCAGCCGATGGCACTCCTCCCCGTAGACCAGCGCCGCCTCGTAATCCCGCTGCGCCAAGGCCGTGAAGCACAAACCGTTGAGAGCACTCGCGACCGACGCGTCATCCCCGAGCTCCCGGTAGGCGCGCAGACCGCGCTCGCCGAGGGCTCGCGCGCCGTCGAGGTCGCCGACCGAGCGCGTCATCGTCGAGGCCGCCCGAAGGGTGCGGGCCAGCAGTTCCGGTGCGAGTTCGGCGCCTTCGGCGAGGCCGGGGGCGAGCCAGCGCAATGCGGCGGTCGTCAGGCCCTCGTCGTTCCAGAACCACCACAGCGCGGCCGCGATCCGCACGGCGGGCTCGATTCGCTTGCCCTCGCCGAGCGACCACGACACCGCCGCCCGGAAGTTCGGGACCTCCTCGCGCAGGCGGCGCAACCACGCCGCGTCGGCGCTGCCCGCGGCGGCCTCCTCGGCGAGCTCGGCGTAGCGGTCGGCGTGGGCGTCGCGCACGGTCCGCAGTTCCGCCGACTCCCGCAGCCGCTCCACGGCGTACTCGCGCACCAGCTCCAGCATGCGAAAGCGGGTCCGCGCGTCTCCGGGCGCGGCCACGACCATCGACTGGTCGGCGAGCCTGGTCAGCACCTCGCGCGGGTGTCCGGTGACGATCTCGGCGTCGTCGGCGGCCCAGCCGCCGCTGAAGGCCGACAGACGGCGGAACAGCGAGCGCTCCTCGTCCCCGAGGAGCCCGTGGCCCCAGTCGATCGCCGCTCGCATGGTGCGGTGACGCGACGGCGAGGTCCGGGCGCGTTCGTCGGCCAGGTCGAGGCGCCGGGAGAGCTGTTCGGCGACGTCGGCGAGTGAGCGCGTGCGCAACTGCGCGGCGGCCAGCTCGATCGCCAGGGGCAGGCCGTCGAGCCGCCGGCAGAGGTGGCGGGCGACGGGCATGTCGGCCGGCGTGACGGTGAAGGCCGCGCGGGCGGCGCGGCCCCGGTCGGCGAGCAGGCGCATGGCGTCGGCGGCGGGCAGCCCCGACAGCGGCCACACGTGCTCACCGTCGACGCCGAGCGGTTCCCGGCTGGTGGCGAGGATCCGCAGTCCCGGACAGTGCGCCAGCAGTTCGGCCGACAGGGTCGCGCAGTCCTCGGCGAGGTGCTCGCAGTTGTCGACGACGACGAGTGCCCGCAGCGGACGCAGGCGTTCGGTCAGGGCGTCGAGGAGCGTCCCGCCTTCGGCGGCGCGGACGGCGAACAGGGCGGCGAGGCGTTCGGCGACGGCGCTGCCGGGCGGCGAGGTCGCCAGCTCCAGGACGCGCACGCCGTCGCGGTGCTCGGGTTCGGTGTCGCGGGCCAGTTCGAGGGCGAGCCGGGTCTTGCCGACCCCGCCGGGTCCGGTGACGGTGAGCAGGCGGCAGCGGCCGAGGAGTTCGGCGAGGTCGTCGAGTTCGCGGCGGCGGCCGATGAAGCGGCTCGGCGGGCGGGGGACGGCCGAGGGGCGTTCGAGGGTCGGGTCGCCGCGTTCGATGGCGCGGGCGAGCGCGGCCAGTTCGGGGCCGGGTTCGGCGCCCAGGTCGTCGGCGAGGCGGTCGCGCAGCGCGCGGTAGGCCGCGAGCGCTTCGCCGTCGCGGCCCGAACGGTGCAATGCCAGCAGACGCAGTCCGGCGAGGCGCTGCCGGGTCGGCTGCTCGGCGACGAGCGCGGACAGTCCGGGCAGTGATCCGGCGTGGCGGCCGAGGTTCAGTTCGGCCTCGAAGCGGTCTTCGGCCGCCGACAGGCGCAGCTCGCTCAGTCGCAGCCACTCGTTCTCGACGTCGGGCCCGGCGGGGATGCCGGCGTAGGCGTCGCCGCGCCACAACGCGAGCGCCTCGGCGAGCGCGGCGGAGGCCCCGGCCGGGTCGCCGGACACGTCGGCGCCGGTCACGGTCTTCTCGAAGACGCGGGCGTCGATCTCGTCGTCCTCGACGGTGAGCAGGTACCCGGCGGGCAGCGTCACCAGACGCTCCCCGAGGGCCTTGCGCAGCGTCGACAGGTGGACGTGCAGCGCCGCGGTCGCCGTCGCGGGGGGATCGTCGCCCCAGACCTGGGCGATGAGCCGGTCCGCCGACACGACGCGTCCCGCGTGCACGAGCAGGACGCCGAGCAGCGCGCGCGGTCTCGGTCCGCCGACGCGGGCGGGCGTGCCGTCGATGGTGACGTCGAGCGGTCCGAGTACGCGAAAGCGGGATGGTTCGGTTCCCACGGCCCCTCCACCTTTGGTGAACCTTTGGCGGCACCACCGATGCTTCAGACCTGCCCGTCAAAGCGGGCAAGGGGGGCATCAGCCGCCTTTCGTAACACATGGGGAAGCCTACGACGAGAACGCCGGGTGACTCCAGCAGGTTTCAAGGGGGAGCAACACATGCGAATCACCTCGATCGCGACCACGACGATCCTCGCGGTGGCCGCCGCGGGCCTCGCCGGTTCGGCGGCCCACGCCGCGCCGGCCGAACCCGCCCGGCACTGCGTCGTCGACCTCGACAACGGCGCCGTGAACTGCTACGACAGCTTCGACAAGGCCCTGGCCGACGCGACCGGTGGACGGGTGACCGCCCTGCCGGAGGACCTCGACAAGGCCGTCAACGAGGCCAACGCGGCCGCCAAGTCGGGCTCGGGCCTGCTCGGTGGTGGCACCGACCTCACGCTGAGCATCGAGTACGAGGACGAGGACTTCGACGACTCGACGCTCACCGCCAAGGGCTCGCACGAGTGCACGACCGACTACTACGACACCGACTACTACATGCTCGAACTCGGGGACTACTGGAACGACGAGATCGACTCGTTCCGCGCCTACTCGAACTGCTGGGTGAAGCACTTCGAGCACAGCGAGCTCCGGGGAGCGTGGATCGGCCCGTCGGGCGACCAGTCCGACATGGGGTGGATGCACGACAAGGCGAGTTCGATCGTCTGGACCTGATCGGCACCGTCAGGGGGATGAGGCGGTGGTGCGCTGGGGGCGCGCCACCGCCTTTATGCGCGGATAGGATTCGTCGTCGGCGGCGGAGAGCCCGCCCCTCACCGAGCCTGGAGCCCCATGAACGCCGAGTACCTCCGCGACGCCGCCATGACTGCCGTGATCTTCGGATTCTTCGGCATGGCCTGGTTCGGATGGGCCCAGGAGGCGCCCCCGCCCGCCGCCCGCAAGTTCCTCGGCATCGGCTCGGTCGCCGGGATCCTCCTGGCCATCGGCGGAGGACTTGTCGCCTGGCAGCACTGGAACGACGGCAGCGCCATCACATCGGAGACCGGCCCCCGCTTCGGGATCATCGTCGGCGTCGAGGTCGCCTTCGCCGCAGCAGGTTCCGTGATCCTCACCGTGCGCAAGAAGTCGGCCTACATCGCCCCCTGGATCGCCGCCGTCGTCGGCATCCACTTCATCCCCCTCGCCACCATCCTGGAGACCCCACTCCTGTTCGCCGCCGGCGCCCTCGTGACGATCGGCGCATGGACCTCGATCCGCATCGCCCGCTCCCGCGACCTCACCATCAGCTACGTGACGGGCGCGACGACCGGCAGCGTGCTGCTGTTGTGCGCGCTGGTGTCGCTGACGCAGGCGCTGGTGGCTTACTGACGGTTCCACCTCGGTTCCCGGCTCTCGCGGGGGCCGGTATCGCGGGCCGACACCGATGGCGCATTCACGCCACGGTGGATCTTTCCGTCCCCATGGCATTCCCCTCCCTGAGCCGGTCGCTGTGATTCCGCCATCGGTGCCCTGTCCTGTCGAGAGCTCGGCCGTGCGATCTCGCCGGCGATCTGAACATTTGCGTTTGCGGCTCAGTGCCGTGCCGTGGATGGGACGACCTTGTGCGGGGGTTCAAGGTTCGCTCAAGCTTTCTCGACGCCGCTTCCGCCACTATGGGCCGCACCGGATCATCCGGGTGCGAAAGGGGGAGCGTGATCGACGGCCTTCGGCCGATCGCCGTCCATGCCTTGTCCGAGACGACCGAATGATCGTTTCAGGCCGGTCAATCGCTGAAAGACGGCCGGTCGTTCGCGGGCCACGCCGCGACCTGGCGGTCCTCTCTCGCGCGCGGCTTAGTTGCCGATTGCCCGAAATGCTCTCACGGGTAGATCTCGAACTTCGATTCTGAGTAACCTCAAGTGTCGAATCCGCTGATGTAGGCGTGGCTTAGGTTGCGATGAGTAGGGAGAACGGCTGTATGAGTGACCTGGTACGGGTTCACGGATTGTCGTTAGGCGTGCGAAGACGCCGCGGTCGCGCGGCGTGCGCATGCCGATGTCCCGGGTCGCCACGGCGGGTGCGGCCCTGTCCCGAGGGGACGGGCCGGCCGTCCGGTGGGCGTCCTCCGCGAATCGCCGAGAATGTGGTCCGGGAGGCCCCTGTCTACTGACAAGAATGACTCGCGCCGTTTGATCGATGTTACGCGAACCGGTGCCGAGTGGTCCATCGTGCTGCCTTGAAGCGGTATTCCGCATCGCTCGTCGGTGATACCGCGTTTCGTGCTGCGCTTTTTTCTTCGCAATTCGATTTCCTCTTCGGTCGAAAGACGAAAACGACCTTCGCGATTCGACGTGGTCGGGACGCAGGAAGGAACGGATAATGACTGTCATCGGCACTGTCGCCGCGATGAACGGCGGCGTCGAGTCGAAGCACATCGTGGAGTTGTTCGAGGCGCGGGCGGCCCTCCATGGGGACGCCATGGCGGTGGAGGCGCCGGACGGGCGGCTGACCTACCGCGAACTGGACGAACGCGCCGGTCAGGTCTGCGCGGCACTTCTCGACCGGGGTGTCGGCGCCGACACCGTCGTCGGTGTGCTCCTGCCGCGCGGCACCGAGCTCGTCGTCGCGCTGGTCGGCATCGCCAAGGCGGGCGCGGCCTACACCTCACTGGACCTCGCCGCACCGACGCGGCGCCTGCGGCGGACGCTCGCCACGGCCGGAGCGCACTGGGTCGTCACGGCCTCGGCGCACCTGACCGACGACCTCGCCGAGGCGACATCCGACGCGGAGCTGCTGCTGCTCGATTCCGACGAGGTGCGAGCGCACTCCACCGAGGGACCCTCGGCCGGTGTCGCCGACGACGACCTCGCCGTCGTGGTGTTCACGTCCGGTTCGACCGGTGAGCCCAAGGGAGTGATGCTGAGCCACGCCGCCGTCACCGACTTCCTCTCCTGGTGGCGCGAGGAGGCCTCGATCGAGGCGGGTGACCGCTTCTCGATGCTGATGTCGACGACCTTCGACGGCGCCATCACCGAGATCTGGCCCGCTCTGACGAACGGCGGGACGATCTGCGTCGTCGACGACGAGGTCCGCCTCGACCCGCCGAGGCTGCGGGACTGGCTCCACGACCAGCGCGTCACCGCCGCCCTGATCCCCACACCGCTGGCCGAGGCCCTCGTCGCCCTCGAATGGCCGCGCACCAGTGCCTTCAGGACCTTCTTCACCGGCGGGGACCGGCTCACCCGCCGCCCGAGCCCCGACGCCCCTTTCACGTTCGTCAACGTCTACGGGCCCACCGAGACGACGGTCGTCGCCACGGCCGGCCCGGTGGTGCCCGCCGAGCCGGGGTCACCGCTGCCGACGATCGGTACGGCCCTGCCGGGTGTGGTCGCGCACGTTCTCGACGCCGAGTTGCGGCCCGTGCAGCCCGGCGAGGTCGGTGAGCTGTACCTCGGAGGTGTCGGCCTGGCGCGCGGATACATCAACCGCCCGGGCCTGACCGCCGACCGCTTCGTCCCCGACCCCTTCGCCGCCGAGGACGGCGCGCGCCTCTACCGCACCGGGGACCAGGTGCGGACGTTCGACGACGGTGAGTTCGCGTTCGTCGCGCGCAATGACACGCAGGTGCAGATCCGAGGTTTCCGGGTCGAGCCCGGCGAGGTCGCGGGGGCTCTGCTGGGGCACGCGGCCCTGGGGCAGGCCTTCGTCCAGGCCGTGGCGGCCGACGGAGACGAGGACTGGCGCCTGGTGGCGCATGTGGCGCCCCGCGATCCGCGGCGGGTGCCGACGGTGAAGGCGCTGCGGGAGTTCCTGCGCGACCGCCTGCCGGGATACATGGTGCCGGACGTGTTCGTGGTCGTCGAGGCGCTGCCCCTGCTGCCCAACGGGAAGGTCGACCTGCGGCGGCTGCGCCGCGTGGACCTGGGAACGCGGCGCGACGCCTGGGAGTACGTGGCTCCGCGCGACGAGCTGGAGGCCCGCCTCGCGGGAATCTGGCGGGACGTGCTGGGGGCGGAGCGGGTCGGCGTCGACGACGACCTGTTCGTGCTCGGCGGTCATTCGCTGGTCGCGACCACGATCGCCGCGCGGATCCGGCAGGCCGAGGGCGTCCAGCTGTCCATCGGCGACGTCCTGCGGACCCCGACGGTGGCGCGGCTCGCCGAACTGGTCCGCGAGCGCGCCGCGGCGCCCGGCGCGCTGCTGCCGGTGCTGACCGGGGCCGAACGCTCGCGCGCACCGCTGTCCCGGCAGCAGGAGCAGGTGTGGTTCCTCGACAAACTCAACCCCGACAGCATCGCCTACCACGCGCAGATGACGATCCGCGTGTCCGGTGAGTTCGACCTGGACGTCTTCGACCGGGCCCTGACGGAGATGACCCGGCGGCACGCCATCCTGCGCGGGACCTACTCCGAGGACGCCGACGGCCGGTGGCAGACGGTGCACCGTCCCGGACCGGTGAAGGTGAAGCGGATCGACCTGACCGGTCTTGAGCCCGGCGAGCGCGAGTCCCGGGCCGAGCGGATCGTGACGCGGGAGATGCGCCGCCGGTTCGATCTGGGCCGCCTGCCACTCCAGCGGTGGACGGCGGTGCGGCTCGCGCCCGACGAGCACGAGCTGATCATGGTCGAGCACCACATGGTCCACGACGGCTGGTCCTTCGCGGTGATGATGCGCGAGCTGAAGGCGCTCTACGCGGCCTGCATCGACGGCGTCGCGCACGGTCTCCCCGAACTCACGGCCCAGTACCACGACTTCGCGGTGTGGCAGACCGAGGACCTGGCGGGCTCCGGGGTGCTCTCCGCCCAGTTGGCGGAGTGGAGGCGGCGGCTGGCCGACCTGCCCGAGCCGCCGCCGCTGCGGCCCGATCGGCCGCGTCCGGCGGTCAGCGCCAACCTCGGCAATACCCTCCGCCTTGAACTGCCGTCGACGCTCCCGCCGGCGCTGCGCGCCTTCGCCCGCCGTGAGCGGGTGACCCTGTTCTCGGTGATGTTCGCCGGATTCAATGCGCTGCTGCACCGCTACACGGGCGCCGATGACCTGCTGATCGCCTCGGCCTTCGCCAACCGGCGGGTGCCCGGCACACAGGACATGATCGGCATGTTCGTCAACCCGGTCCCGCTGCGGACGGCCGTCACCTCCGACGACACCTTCGCCGACCTGGTGCGGCGTTCGGCGAGCGGGCTCGCCGATGCCGCCGACGGGCAGGAGTTCCCGTTCCCGGAACTGGTGCGCGCACTCAACCCCGGCCGTGATCCCTCGGTGCAGCCGCTGACCCAGATCATGTTCAGCGCACACGATTCGACCATCCCCGACCTGGACTTCGGGTCGGCCTCGGGCACCGTCTTCGAGCGCGGGAACGGTTCGGCGAAGATGGATCTCGACGTGGTGGTCCTGCCCCGCGCCGAGAGCCAGACCAACGACGCCGACCGCGTCGACGAGCGGATCGCGCTGCTGTGGGAATACGACAGCGAGCTCTTCGACGAGGACACCATGCGGCGCATGGCCGAGCGCTACGTGCGGTTGCTGGAGTCGGCCGTCGCCGAGCCTGAGACCACCGTCGGCGCGCTGCCCCTGACCTCGCCGCGGGAATCGCGGCGGATCCTGCGCGAATGGAACCCGCCGCCGGCCGACGGGCCTTTCCAGCCGGTCCACCTCGACGTCTTCGCGCGGGCCGACGAGCTGCCGGAAGCGCCCGCCGTGCTCGGCGGCGGAGAGGCGCTGTCGTACGCCGAACTGTCCGCGCGGGCCGCCGCCCTGGCGTGGGACCTGCGGGACATGGGAGCCGGACCGGGCTCGGTGGTGGCCGTCGCGCTGCCGCGCGGCGCCGACCTCGCGGTCGCCGAACTCGGCGTGCTGGCGGCGGGCGCTGCCTTCCTGCCGATCGACGTGGGGACTCCCACGGCACGGATCGAGCGCCTGCTCGCCGACGCCGGCGTGTCCGTCGCGGTGACCTCGCGGGACCGGGCCGCGCTGCTGCCGTCCGGAACACGGGCCCGGTGGATCGAGGAACCGCCGTCCGGTGACCGGGCCGGTCTCCCACTCGCCGAGTTCTCGCCCGACACCCCGGCATACGTCATCTACACGTCCGGATCGACGGGCACACCGAAAGGCGTGCTGGTCGCGCACGGAGCCGTGGCCAACCTGGTCGCCTGGCATCGCCGCGCGTTCGCGTTGTCCACCGTGGACAGACTGACCATGGTCGCGTCGCCCGCCTTCGACGTGTCGGTCGGGGAGATCTGGCCCGCGCTGGTGTCGGGTGCGAGTTTGTCAGTGCCCGATGAGGAGCTGCGGGTCTCCCCGCAGAGACTGCGGGACTGGCTGTGCGAGGAGCGGATCACGGTCACCGACCTGCCGGTGGTGCTGGTGGAGTCGCTGCTCGGCCTGGAGTGGCCGGATGACACGGCGCTGCGGTACATGCTGACCGGCGGCGACCGGCTCACCGCCCGCCCTCCGGAAGGGTTGCCCTTCGCACTGGTCAACGCATACGGGCCGACGGAGGCGGCGGTGACCGCGACCAGCGGCGCGGTGGAGACGGCCGCCGGTGGCCGCCCGCCGTCGATCGGCGCGCCCATCGACGGCGTCACGGCCTACGTGCTCGACGCCGAATCGCGGCTCTGCGCCCCCGGGATCGCCGGTGAGCTGCATCTGGGCGGCGCCGGCCTCGCCCTGGGCTACCTCGGGCGGGCCTCGGCGACGGCGGACCGCTTCGTTCCCGATCCCTTCGGCGACGGGACGCGGCTGTACCGGACGGGCGATCTCGCCAGACGTCTCCCGGACGGCCGCCTGGAATTCCTGGAGCGGATCGACGCGCAGATCAAGATCCGCGGTTACCGGGTGGAACCCGCCGAGATCGACGCGGTGCTCCGGGAGCACCCGGCGGTCGGGACCTCGCACGTGGCGGTCCGGCGAGAGCGCTCCGGCGACCGCCTGGTGGCCTACCTGACACCGGGCACGGAGTCCGCCGACGCCGCGGGGGTGCGTGCCCACCTGGTTGAGCGCCTGCCGAGCTACATGGTCCCGTCGGCCTTCGTGTGGCTCGACGCGTTGCCTCTCAACCGGAGCGGGAAGGTCGACACCGCACGGCTTCCGGCGCCGTCGGCGCCGTCCACGGCCGGCGGGCGGGCACCCGCCGACGCGCTGGAGCAGCGGCTGGTCGTCGTGTGGAAGGACGTGCTCGGGCTCGACGACGTCGGCGTCACCGACAACTTCTTCGACCTCGGCGGGCATTCGCTCCTCCTCGGGCGTCTGCATCAACGGCTGACGAGCGAGTTCGGCCTGGCGCTGCCCATGGTCGCGTTGTTCCAGCACACCACGATCCGCGCGCTCACCAGGCACCTGTCCGGTGCCGCCTCGACCGCGGACGCGGGTGCCGCGGCACGGTCGCGGCGAGCCGGGAACGCCCGGCTCGGCGACCGCCGACGCGACCGGCGCGGGACCGACGGCGGTCCGCGATGACCGACGAGACCTCGTACGTAGCGGTCGTCGGGATGGCCGGGCGCTTCCCGGGAGCGGCGGACCTGGACCGGTTCTGGGCCAACCTCGCCGCCGGCGTGGAATCGATCGAGCCGCTCCCGGCGCCTCCGGGCGCCTCGCACCAGCCCGCGATGGGCGTCCTCGACGACGCCGACCGCTTCGACGCCGGCTACTTCGGGTACGCGCCGGGCGAGGCGATGCTGATCGACCCGCAGCACCGCCTCTTCATGGAATGCGCGGTGGAGGCGCTCGAAGACGCCGGCGAGGACCCGGACCGCTTCGGCGGACCGGTCGGCGTCTACGGCGGCAACAGCAACTCCTACTACCGGGAGACGCTGCGGCCCTACCGCGACCTGATCGGCTCGCCCAGTGAGTTCCAGCTGCAACTCGGCTCCGGCAGCGACTTCCTCACCTCGCGAGTCGCCTACCAGCTCGGGTTGCGGGGCCCCGCCGTGTCGGTGCAGACGGCGTGCTCCACGTCGCTGGTCGCGGTCCACCAGGCGGTGCAGGCGCTGCTCGCCGGAGAGTGCGACATGGCGCTGGCCGGCGGGACGAGCGTGCACGTCCCGGTCTATCCGGGGGAGTACACCGAGGGCGGGGTCCTAACCGCCGACGGGCACTGCCGCGCCTTCGACGCCGCCGCCTCGGGCGTCGTCAGCGGGATGGGCGTGGGCATCGTCGTCCTCAAACGGCTCGACGACGCCCTCGCCGACGGGAACACGATCCAGGCGGTACTGCTGGGCACCGCCGTCAACAACGACGGCCGCGACAAGATCGGGTTCACCGCCCCGAGCGTCGACGGCCAGGCGGAGGTGATGCGCACCGCCCTCGCCGTCGCCGGAGTCGATCCCGACACCGTCGGCTACGTAGAGGCGCACGGGACAGGCACGCCCCTGGGAGACCCGATCGAGGTCGCCGCGCTCACCGCGGCCTACGGACGCGGCACCGAACGCGAGGACGTGTGCTGGCTGGGATCGGTCAAGACCAACATCGGCCACACCGACGCCGCGGCGGGCGTCGCCGGACTGATCAAGGTTGTGCTCGCGCTCCGCGAGCGCCGGTTGCCGCCCTCCCTGCACTTCACCACCCCGAATCCCGGGATCGATTTCGCGAACTCGCCGTTCAAGGTGAACACCTGGCTCAGGGACTGGCGGACCCTCGGCGGCGCCCCGCGCCGGGCGGCGG
The DNA here is from genome assembly GCF_014202425.1 of Phytomonospora endophytica. Classification (GTDB taxonomy): domain Bacteria; phylum Actinomycetota; class Actinomycetes; order Mycobacteriales; family Micromonosporaceae; genus Phytomonospora; species Phytomonospora endophytica. The sequence goes on from NZ_JACHGT010000015.1 coordinate 157,396, forward strand.
TGAACGCGCTCGGGCTGGGCGGCACCAACGCCCACGTCCTCGTCGAGGAGCCGACCAGGACAGCGCCGACCGACCCCGGCCGGCCGTGGCAGCTGGCGGTGCTGTCGGCGAGATCGCGGTCAGCCCTGGCGGCGGCCAAGGTCCGCCTCGCCGAGCACCTCGAACGGCACCCCGACCTCGACCTGGCCGACGTCGCGTGGACGACCCAGATCGGACGCAGGGAACTGCCCTTCCGGCAGTCCTTCGTGGCCTCCGACACGTGGAGTCTGGCCAAGTCGCTGCGGGAACCGGCCCCCACCGGACCGGTCGCGGAGGTGTCGGCGGGGACTCGGCAGCTGGTGATGTTCTTCCCCGGCCAGGGCGGGCAGAAGGTCGGCATGGCCGCCGACCTCTACCGCCACGAGCGCCGGTTCCGGGAGGTGTTCGACGAGGCGGCCGCGCTGTTCACCCCGCTCCTGGGCCTGGATCTGCGCCAGGTCGTGTACCCCGCCGCCGGACGGGAGGAGGCCGCGGTCGCGGAGCTGGCGGCGATGACGGTCAGCCACGCGGCGATCTTCAGCGTCGAGTACGCGCTGTTCCGGCTGTGGCGGCACTGGGGTGTCACGCCCGACCTCGTGGCGGGGCACAGCCTCGGCGCGATCGTCGCCGCGACCGCCGCGGGGGTCTTCGGGCTAGACGACGCCGTGTCGGTCGTGGCCGAACGCAGCCGCCTCCTGCAGGAACTGCCCCCCGGCGCGATGATCGCGGTCCCGATCCCGGAACCCGAACTCGCCGGCGACCTCCACCCGGAGCTGGCCATCGCGGCGGTCAACTCGCCCGACCAATGCGTGGTGACGGGGCCGGCGGCACGGATCGACGAGCTCGCGGCGCGACTGGCCGCGCGGGAGGTGACGGTACGCCGCCTGCACATCCCGGCCGCCGCCCACTCGACGCTGATCGACCCCGTCTTGCCCGGGTACACCGAGTTCATGGCCTCGGTGCGCTACCGCGATCCGGTCCTTCCACTGCTCTCCGACCGCACCGGCCGTGCCCTCGACGCCGCCGAGGTACGGGATCCGCGCTACTGGGCCGGGCATCTGCGCAACACGGTCCGCTTCGGCGAGGTCGTGTCGACCGTGCTCGGCCGCGAGCGGGCGACCGTGCTGGAGGTCGGTCCAGGGCACACCCTGAGCACCCTCGCCCGCCGCCATCCCGGCTTCGGCCCGGGCCACGCGGCCGTCGCGAGCCTGCCGCACCCGGCCGACGACGCCTCCGACCTCGCGCATCTGCTCGGTGCGGCGGGCGCGCTGTGGGAACTTGGGCACGGCGTCGACTGGAGCGGACCGCACGACGGGGCCCGACGGCTGCGGGTGCCGCTGCCGACGTACCCCTTCGAGCGGACGCGCTTCCGGGTCGACCCGGCGGCGGACCCGCCGGTGGCGATCGAACCGCCGGTCACCGGCGACGACGACGGCGACGACGCGGGCGAACCGCCGTCGACCGAGGCCGAGGCCGCGGTGGCCGCGTCCTTCGAACGCGTATTGGGCGTGGCGGTACCCGGTCGCCGCGCGAACTTCCTCGATCTGGGCGGCGACTCGCTGCTGGCCACCCAGCTGACCGCGTGGATCCGCCGGGACTACCGGGTACGCGTCCTGGTCCGCGAGTTCCTGAAAGCCCCCACGGTCGCCGAACTGGCCCGCCTCATCGACGAGCGTGCCGCGTCGGCCACCACCGAGCGAAAGGAATCCTGAACATGTACGAAGACGACGGCGACCGCCGGTACACGGTGGTCCGCAACGATGCCGGCCAGTACTCGACCTGGCCCGCCGACCGGACGCCTCCACGCGGCTGGGAGGTCGCCGGACGCACCGGCACGAAGGCCGAATGCCTCGCCGAGATCGAGACACTGTGGACAGACCTGCGTCCGGCACGGGGCGGGCGCTCGTGACCGGCGCGGTGTGGGAACTCGTCCGGCGAGCGGCACCCGGCCCCGCCACCCGCCTGCACTGCTTCCCCCACAGTGGAGGGTCGCCGGGGGAGTACCTCCGATGGTCGGACGCGCTGCCCCGTGCCGAGGTGCGGGCCGTGCAGCTACCGGGCCACGGCGCCCGCCTCGCCGAGGCGCCGCTGCGGGACGTGCGGGAACTCGTCGGGCGGCTGGTCGCCGCGGTCGAGTTCACGCCGCCGTTCGTGCTGTTCGGGCACAGCCTCGGCGCCCTGATCGCCTACGAGACGGCCCACGCGCTGAGCGCCGCGGGACTGCCGCCGCCCGCGGGCCTCGTGGTGTCGGCGTATCCGGCTCCGCATCTGACCAGGCTCCAGGCGAGGACCCCGGTGCACCGGATGTCCGACGGGGAACTGACACCGCTCGTGCTCGCGGGCTACGGGGAACTCGCCGACGAGCTGCGCGCCGATCCCGAATACCTCGGCATGGTCCTCGACCGCTATCGCGCCGACCACGAACTCGTGGAGACCTACCAGTACCGCGAACGGGAACCGCTCACCTGCGACGTGACCGTCCTGGGCGGCCTCGACGACGACATCGGCGTCGACGAACTCGCCGCATGGCGGGCGCACACCGACGCCGGCTTCGCCGTCCACCTGTTACCCGGGGACCACTTCTACATCCGCTCAGGCCACGGCGAGGTGATGCGCCTGCTCGACGCGTCCCTGTTCACTCACCGACCGCAGGGGATCGGCTCATGACGTCCACACCGCCCCACGCCCCCGCCGGAGCCGAACTCCTCGGCGAGATCTACGACGGGCGGATCCGCTGGGATCTGCTGACGCCCTTTCCCCGCCAGGACCCCGCCGACCGGAAAGACGGTGACGAGGCCGTCGCCGAACTCCGCGACACGCTGGCGGCCTGGCCGGACCTCGACGAGGTCCTCGCCCGCCCCCTAAGGCGCGAGCGCCTGATGCGGGAACTCGCCGAACGGGACCTGCTCAACATGCGCCCGGACACCGCCGACGGCGGGCGCGGGATGTCGTCGGCGAGCGCCTTCCGGGTGCTGGAGGCGGCGGGCGAGTGGTCGCCGTCGCTGTCGCTGTCGATGGCGGTGGCCAACACCCTCGGAGCCGGCGCCTACCTCTCGGTGATCCCGGACGGCCCGCTGCGGGACTTCATCGCCTCGGGGGTCGCCGGCCGGATCGGCGCGGGCGCCGACACCGAGGCGGGCGGAGCGTCGAACGCGCTGCGCCAGACCGTCGCGGTACCGGTCGACGACGGCCGCGCCTACATCCTCAACGGCGAGAAGTCGTTCATCACGAACGCGCCGGTGGCGGACATCGTCGACGTCTCGGCGACGGTCGCCGACGACGGGCCGCCCCGGGTGGCGCTGTTCTGGCTCACCACCGACACCCCGGGAGTCGAGGTGGGACCGGAGCACGCCTACACGGGTTTCGCGGGAGCGCCCAACGGGGTCCTGCGCCTCAAGGACGTGCGCGTACCGGCCGAGCACATGCTCGGCGACGCCGTGGACGGCTGGCGGTCGATCGCGGGCCTGACCGAGCTCGCGGTCGAGTCGAGGATGCTGCTGATCTCCGCTCCGGCGCTGGCGATCGTGAAGCGCTGCGTGCGCATCGCCGCCGAGCACGTCGGCCGCCGCAGCGTGAACGGCGTTCCGCTGGCCGGGTACAGCCAGGTCGAGGGCGTGCTCTCCGACCTGGGGGCAGAGCCGTACGCGCTGGACGCGCTGATGCGCTGGTGCACCCTGGGCTCCACTCGCGCCGACACGGTCCTGGAGTGGCGGGCGGGCAAGAACCTCACGTCGATGGCGTGCTGGCGCGCGTCCGACGCGGCCGTGTCGCTCCTGGGCGCCCAGGGCGTGGAGACCGCGGCGAGCAAGCGACGGCGCGGGCTGGAGGACGCGGCCCCGGCCGAGGAGCTCCAGCGTGCCGCGCGCGTGCTGCGGGTCAGCGGCGGCGTGGACTTCCTGGTCGACTTCACCTCCGGCCGCAACGGCCTGTTCGCCAGGCGCTACGAGCGCGCGGGCGAGGCCGTTCCGGCACCGGCGGCCGTCCCCGACGGGGTTCCGGAGCGACTGCGCGGGCACGCGTCCTTCCTCACCGCCGAGGTGGCGCGTCTGGCCGAGCGGGCGCGCGGTCTCGTCGCCGAGTATCCCGACCTGGCGGCGTTGTCCGAGCGGCAGTGGATCCCGATCGCGCTGAACCGCGTCGGCGCGGAACTGCTGGCGATGGTGCTCACGGTCGCGCGAGCGAGCGATCCGCGCGAGGAACCGGGGATCGACCTCGCCGACGTGTACTGCCTCGCCGCGCGCCGGCGGATCGCCGACGCCTGGCGGGAACTCGACGACGGCGGCGGCGCCGGCCGGAGCCGCGTCACCGCCGCACTCCTCGCCCGGTACGGCGCGGCATGACCGGATTCGCCGACGACGAACGACAGGAGCCCTCGACCATGTCCGATCTTCCCGCCCACCTGGTGCGGTTTCCGGGCTCGTCCTGGTGCGTGTGGCGCGAATGCTCCCTGCGCAGTGCAGGTTTCCCGGTGTCGGCGGCCGCGCGCTTCGCCGACACCGCGGCGGCCGCCGCGGTGTCCGACGCGGACCCGGGGTCCGGATGGGCCGCCGCGCAGGAGCGGTCGACCGCCGTGCTGCGGTCCTTTGTGGACGACCCCTTGTTCCGGGAGGCCGTGGCCTGGCAGAACCCGTCGATCGAACGCAACTGGATGGGCCGGCTGGCCGCCTCGGACGACGACCGCAAGCTGCGCAAGTCCCGGTACCTGCGGGCGGTGGCCGCCTACGCGCAGCGCTACGCCACCAAGAACGACACCATCGGTTTCTACGGCCCGGTCGCCTGGGCCACATGGGACGAGACGACTCCCGGCCTGACCGTGTCGGCCGGGCCCGGCCTGCTGCGCACCCGCACCACCTACTTCGAGAACTGGGCGATCGAGGAACTCGCCCGGACGCTGTCGCTCGACCCCGCCCTGCGCCCGTGGCTCAAGCCGCGGGTCGCGGCGGCCTGCCTGTTCGACGCGCCGGTCGTACACCGCGCCTTCGGTGGACCGGTCGTCTTCGACGCGGCGGAGGTCGAGCTGCTCGGCTGGTGCGACGGGTCGCGCAGCGTCCGCGAGATCACGACGCTCCTCGACGGCGTCTGGGACGAGGCCGGGATCCTGGCGCGGCTGGACGCGTGGGCGGCCGAGGGCATCGTCCAGGCCGACTTCACCGGACCGATCGAGGCCCGGCCGGAGGCGCGGCTGCGGGCGGTCCTCGGCGAGGTCGGCGATGCCGACGCCCGCGCCGGCGCGCTGGCACGTCTCGACCGCCTCGACGCCGCCCGCGACGGGCTCGTCGCCGCGCGCGGTGACGCCACCGCGGTCGCCGAGGCGTCCGGTCGCCTGTCGGCGGTGTTCGAGGAGCTGACCGGGGCACGGTCCAGTCGCCGCGACGGGGAGATGTACGCCGGGCGCACCCTCGTCTACGAAGACGCCCGCAGGGACCTCGACGTCACGCTCGGCAGCGCGCTGCTGGAGTCGCTGGCACCGCCCTTGAGCATCGTGCTCGACTCGGCGTCCTGGCTGCTGGCGCGGTCGGGGGAGACCCTCCTCGACCGGCTCACCGGGATCCTCCGCCGGCACCGCGACCGCACCGGCGAGTCGTCGATGCCGTTCACCGAGTTCCTGACGCGCGCCACACCCGTCCTCTCCCCGTGGTCGGGGGCGGATTCCCCGCTGGACGAGGTGATCACCGAGTTCCAGGACCGGTGGGCGAAGGTCCTCGGCCTGCCCGGCGACGCGCGGCGCCACCACGTCGCCGGGGAGTCCGTCGCCCGGGCCGCGGCCGAGGCGTTCCCGCCGTCACCGGCCCCGTGGCCGGGCGCGACGCACCTGTCGCCGGACCTGATGATCGCGGCCCGCGACGTCGCGGCCATCGAGTCCGGTGACCACACCTTCGTCCTCGGCGAGCTGCACCTGTCGAACAACACCTTGCAGGCGCGGCCGTTCGTCGAGCAGCACGACGATCCCGCTCGCCTGTTGCGCGGAATGGAGTCCGACCACGGAGATCGGCGCGTCTTCTACGTGCCGACCCGCGAATCGCCGCTGGTCAGTTCCCGTGCGTACCCGTCGGCGCTGCTGTCGCCGGCCTACACCTACTGGTGCCTCCACGACGACTCCGGCGGCGCCGCCGGTCCGGTCCTTCCCGCCGCGGCGATGACCGTCCACCTCGACGGGGACACGGCCACCGTCCGTGAACGGCTCGGCGGACGGCGTTTCGCGCTGCTGGACGTCCTCGACGAGCAGCTGTCGTGGGTGGTCGCCAACATCTTCGCCCCACTGCCGAAGGCCCGCCACAACCCGAGGGTGTCGATCGACCGCCTGGTGCTGCACCGCGAGAGCTGGCACGTCGACGCCGCCGACGTCGACTGGGCGCACCATCCCCGCGCCTCGGAGCGGTACCGCCTCGCACAGGCGTGGCGCGCCGAACACGGCATCCCGCCGCGCGTGTTCTACAAGTTCACCGGCGAGGTCAAGCCCTGCTTCCTCGACTTCACCAGTCCGGCGCTCGTGGAGTGCTTCGCGCAGAGCGCCCGCGCCGACGCGGCCTCTCCCGAGGCGGGCGCGGTCGGCTTCAGCGAGATGCTCCCCGACCTCGACGACGTGTGGCTGCCAGGACCCGGCGGCACCTACACCTCCGAGTTCCGCCTGGTGTGCCTCAACCGCCCCCACTGACCCCGAAAGGACCAGGACCACCATGTCCTCCAACCCCGTTCGACCCGGCTCGGGCGAGCCCGACACCCGCAGCCCCTTTCGGTTCCTGCTGTGGCTCGCCGCACGCCAGCGGGGCCGGATCCTCGGCGTCGCCGCCCTGACCAGCCTCGCCATCACCGGACTGATCTTCCCGCCCTTCTTCGTCGCCCACGCCGTCGACGACGGTCTCGTCCCGCGCGACTGGACGGCGCTCACCTGGTGGTCGGCGGGCGTGGTCGCCCTCGGCCTGGCCAATGCCGCGATCATCGTCGCCCAGCAGCGGGCCCTCACCTTCGCCAAGATCGACGCCACCTACCGGACCGTCGCGCTCACGACCCGGCACATCGCCCGCCTGGGCGCCGCGCTTCCCCGCAAGGTCTCCAGCGGCGAGGTCGCCAACGTCGGCGGTGCCGACGTCGCCGCGATCGGCGAGAGCATGGGCGTGGCCGGTCCCGGCATCGGTTCGGTCGCCGCGCTCATCGTCGTCGGCGTGCTCCTGTTCACCATCTCACCCGTCCTCGGCGCCGTTGTCTTCGTCGGCACGCCCCTGATCGTCCTCGCGGTAGGCCCGCTGCTCGGCCGCGTCCAGCGCCGCGAGACCGGCTACCGCGAACGGCAGGGCGAACTCACCGCCCGCTCCGGCGACATCGTCGCCGGCCTGCGGGTACTGCGCGGCGTCGGCGGCGAGAAGCGTTTCGCCGCCGCCTACCGGACCGACTCGGCGCACCTCCTGCGCGACGGCTACCGCGTCGGCGCGGTCACCAGCTGGGTGAAGTCCTTCGAAGCCGGGCTGCCCGGCCTGTTCCTCGCCGTCGTCGTGTGGCTGGCGGCGCGGCTGACCGCCGACGGCACCCTCACCGTCGGGCAGATGGTCGCCGTGTACGGCTACACCGCGATGCTGATGCTGCCGATGAACTGGATCCTCGGCTCGGTGCTCATGGGGATCCGGGGCATCGTCGCCGCCCGGCGCGTCACCGCCATCCTCGACCTGCGGCCCGACCTGACCGACACCGGCGAGACCGTCCCGGGCCCCGTCGGAGAAGCCGACCTGCACGACCCGGACACCGGCCTGACGGTGGAGGCCGGCGCCTTCACCGTCGTGGCCGCCACCGACCCCGCCGAAGCACGTGCCCTCGCCGACCGGCTCGGCCGTCACACCGACTCCGACGCGACCTTCGGCGGCGTGCGGCTCGACCTGATGCCGCTGGCGGAGGTCCGGCAGCGGATCCTGGTGGCCGAGGACGGCGCCTACCTGTTCGGCGGGCCACTCCGGCACGTCCTCGGAGGCGACGGCGAAGACGTCACCGCGGCCCTCCACACGGCCGTCGCCGAGGACATCGTCGCCGCCCTCCCCGAAGGCGCCGACACCGAACTCGGCAACCAGGCGCGCACGCTGTCCGGCGGCCAGCGGCAGCGGCTGCGACTCGCCCGCGCCGTTCACGCCGATCCCGAGGTCCTCGTCCTCGTCGAACCGACCTCCGCGGTCGACTCGCACACCGAGGCGGCCATCGCCGCACGGCTGCGGACCGCGCGTTCGGGACGCACGACCGTCGTCGTGAGCACCTCGCCGCTGTTCCTCGACCGGGCCGACCGCGCGATCCTGCTCGCCGACGGGAAGGTCGCCGCCAGCGGCGGCCACCACGACCTGCTCACCGAGTCGCCCGCCTACCGGGCGCTCACCGACCGCAGCATTGGAGAAGCGCGATGAACCAAGGTTTCCCCGTCGCCGGACGCGCCGAGGTCCGGCGGGCGCTGCTGCGCCTGCTGAGGGCGGAGCGGCCGGCCCTGGCTGGAATGCTGGTGCTCTACCTCGTCACCGCGGCGGCCGGGGTCGCCGCGCCGCTCCTGCTCGGCGTGCTCATCGACCGCGTTCGGGTGGGCGGGGGCATCGACGAGGTCGACGTCCTCGCCGGGCTGATCGTGGTCTCGGTACTGGTGCAGATGGCGCTGGTGCGCTACTCGCGCTACGTCGGGCATCGCTTCGGGGAGCGCGCGCTGGCGCGGCTGCGTGAGGAGTTCGTCGACCGCGCGCTGCGCCTGCCGCTGTCCGATGTGGAGAAGGCCGGGACCGGCGACCTGGTCACCCGCAACTCGCTGGACGTCGCGACCGTCGGCACGATGCTGCGCGACGCCATCCCGGAGATGTTCACCGCCGTCATCAATACCCTGGTCATCCTCGCCACGGTGTTCGTGCTCGACCCGGTGCTCGGCCTGTGCGTGTTCCTGATGGCGCCGACCGTCTACCTCGGGAGCCGCTGGTACCTCAAGCGCGCCAGGGAGGGCTACCTCGCCGAAGGCGACGCGAACTCGGCGGTCACCGAGACACTGGTGGCGACCGCCGAGGGCGCGCGCACGATGGAGACCTTCGGGCTCGGGCCGCGACGCGTGGCCGAGGGGGAGGCGGGGATCGAACGCGCCTACCGTACGCGCCGATGGACGCTGTTCCTGCGCAGTGTGCTGTTCCCGTCCCTCGACGCCTCCTACCCGCTGCCGATCGCGGGAATCCTGATCATCGGCGGTGCCATGTACTTCGCCGACGCGGTGACGCTCGGAGCGGTCGTCGCCGCGACCCTGCTGGTCCGGCAGTTCGTCGATCCCTTCGACCGGATCCTGATGTGGGCCGAGAAGCTCCAGCTAGGCGCGGCCTCCTACGCCCGCGTCGAAGGTCTCGGCCTCGTCAAGGGGACCCCCACCGGTCCGGGCGCTGTCCCCGACGGTGACCGTCTGGAGGCCGCCGACGTCAGCTACGCCTACGACGGCGCCACCGACGTCCTCAAGGGAGTGACCCTTGACGTCCGGCCGGGGGAGCGGCTCGCGATCGTCGGGCCGTCCGGCGCCGGGAAGTCGACCCTCGGGCGACTCCTGGCAGGCATCGACGTCCCCCGCACGGGCGCGGTCCGCCTCGGGTCGACGCCCATCGGCGAGATCGGGCCGGAGCGGCTGCGCACCCTGGTCGCCCTGGTGACGCAGGACCACCACGTCTTCCGGGGCACCCTCCGCGACAACCTCGCCCTCGCCAAGGACGCCGACGACGAAGAACTCCGCGGCGCCCTGGCGGCCGTCGAGGCCGACTGGGCGGCCAACCTACCCGACGGCCTCGACACAGAACTCGGTACCGACCGCCTCGACCTTGACGCCGCCCAAGCCCAGCAACTCGCCCTCGCCCGCGTCCTGCTCGCCGACCCCCACACCGTGATCCTCGACGAAGCCACCTCGATGCTCGACCCCACCGCCGCCCGCAGAACCGAGGCCTCCCTGGCCGCCGCCCTCGAAGGCCGAACAGTGATCGCGATCGCCCACCGCCTCCACACCGCCCACGACGCCGACCGCGTAGCCGTCATCGAGGAAGGACGAATCGTCGAACTGGGCAGCCACACCGAACTCACCGCCGCCGGCGGCCCTTACTCGGCCCTGTGGCGCAGCTGGCACGGGGACTGACCGACGCCTCGCGGTGGCGCCTGGGTGCGGCGGGTGCCACCGGGGGGCGTTTCCTTGGCCAGGGCTCGGCCACCGAGACGCCGCTTCTGACCGCTGAATTCCCGGAGGTACCGGCCCGACGTAACGTCAATGACGAATTAACAATGGATTGGTCACTGTGTCGACTCGGATCCACTGTGGCGCGAAACTGGTCGCTGATCGTGCCCGGCCAAGTGCCCAGGGGGACCTGTGTCCGGTTTCGCTGTCCGCCTCCGTGCCCACGGAGTACCCGGTGTTCATCGATCCTGATTGGACGGCTCCGAGCCGGTCGGCGTATGCGACGTTGACCGATCGGGAAGGCTCACACTACGACACGCCGCATCCGCCGGTGAATGCCGGTGCGGGAAAGCCCAAAGTCGGCTATTCGACCTTTGGTCAGGTGTTCGACCCCGCATCCGCGTTCGCCGAGCTTGGCGACGCAGCGGATCCGATGCTCGCCATGCTCTTCAGGCTCGTTCTCGGTTGCCGGTTCGACGGCGGTGCGGAGATCGGTGAGGTGTCGTCGTTCGCGCACGGGTGATCAGCCTCGGAGACGATATGTCGTACCTGGAGACCGAGGCGGCCGTACGGAACCAGTTGGGGAGCCCGAACTCGCAGTCTGGGACATCCCCGGGGAACTGTGGATGTCGATTCACATGACGACGTTCCACTACACGATCAGGGAAGTGCTCATGTCTCCCGCGGAGTCGGCGGCACGGCTCGGTTGCGCTGAGTGGTACACGGTCAAACTGGGCCACGAACTCACGTACCACTCGACCGGGCGGCCTGGGTAGATCCAGAGAGGTTGCCGCCCCTAGCGATTCCGGGGTCGCGCGCTGGTCCGTTTCCCCTACACGCGAAAAACCCCGCCTCCCAGTGTTCGCACTGGTCAGGCGGGGTTTCTGCTGGTCTTTGGGCGGTGCCCCCGGCAGGACACGTCGCAGATGGGAACTGGGCTGACCAGCGAAAACACCCACGGGCGACTGATCATCGCAGCGGCACTGGCGCTTGTTTGATCGGTCAGTGTGAACCTGTCGAGATGCGCGAGGGCAATAGCCATGGTCATCTCGACGGGAACCCGCCTGACACGTCGGTACTCGTGAGGATCTTTCTCAGGTCAGCGTGTAAATGTATGCGGCGGGTAGCCGTTCGGGTGAGTGGGTGCTCAGCGAGGTCGGCGAACCTTGTGGATGCCGACTTGATCGCGGTCCGCGAGTTACTTCCTGCCCTATGCTCGTAGATGAGCCTGTCTGCACGATCATCTCGTTTGCCCGGCGTGCGATAGGACAGCCTAGAACGGGGTAATGACATGCCGAAACGTTCGAAGTTGCGCTTTCTGCCATCATTTGCGATGTCGGCCGCATTCACGGCAGCCGGATTCGTGGCGGCCATCGCGGTCAATTACTTGAGCAGCGTGGCCAACCCGCCCGCTTGGCTCTCATTGATACGAGATCATCCACTGATAGCGCTTGGTCTCTTTGGTCTCGTCATGTTCGCCCTTCCTACATTCAATTCGATATATGAACGAATAGGGCCAGATCCGGCATCTTCCGACGATCTAATCGGAATGGAAGAGCGGATTGGGTCGCGATTCGACACCATCGAAGTCGGTCAATTGAGGGACGATGAGCGTGTGCTCTCGCGCTTGCCTCCGTACGTCGAACTACTTCTGAAATCGGACATGGATCGCGCTGGCACGTGGAATCTTATCGCGCCCTTCACTGATGAAAACGTAGACCCGAGGCAGCTCGCCGGCGAATGGTCGCGCGCTGTTCCCTCCGCGGTTTCGGAGCTCTCCGCCCAAGGCTGTCTGGTTGTCGCCGAACTTCTCCGGGCATACGGGCAACCGATAGGAGCCATAGAGTCTATTGAGCGTGCCCTAGGGCTGGGAGTTAGTTCTCGGCCATATTGGCACTTCCGCTGCGCGCAAATCGTTTGGCAGGTTGAGGGAGAAGATTCTAATCGCGCTGCTGAGTACCTGAACAGCGCTCTTGAGATTGATCCTATGTACCCGCTGGTGAACGCCGCTTTGAGATGCCATCAAGGGGCCTATGCTGATGCATCTCAATATCTGGTTACCTGGAATGCAGCTACGGCGTGGGAGCAGGATGCCGCCGCCGGTGTCGCGGCATCGATAGCTTGGCGGCAGGGCCTCCAGGACGAGGCAATCCTGGCAATCGAGCGTATTGCCACAAGTACCTCCCATGCTGGTCTGTTGCTCCAGCTGGCTCAACTGCTCAGGTACCGGTCGGTCAGAGGTAATGGCGACAGCCGATGGAAGGATGCTTTTCGGGCCCTGGACCTTGCTCTTCAGGCACGGAACTCTCGTCGTGTCTGGCGTGGTGATAGCGCTGAGGCGGTCGCTGCGGCTGCTCAAGCAGCGATCATCGTAGATGACATGCCACAGGTTTGGAGCATTACGCGTCCAGAGCCAGAGGGGACTGCTACAAAAGCAGAAGCAGGGGATCCGAGAGTACTGCCAATGGCAGCGGCAGCGGCAGCTCAGACTGGTCGGCTCTCCCAAGCCCGTGAGATCGCTGATGCGACCGATGATGGGCTTGCAAAATTGCTAATTGAAGCAGAAATAGCGAGCAGTCAAAGCACTGTTGGGAACAATAATGACGCGATCGCGAAGTGGGAAGAGGTACTTGCAGCGTCAGTATCCGATGAAGACAAGGTGCAAGCCTTGCGTGCTCTTGCCCTAGAAGGATCGACTAACCAGGCCGCCATTGAGGCCCTGAAGCAACGCCAGTCTGCAGCGGTTGAAGAGATCAGGCTCATCGAACAAGTCATGACCGTCAGAGGCTCGAATGCCGATGAGCTGCTAAGGCAGCTCGAAAGTGAAACTCAGCTTGCCTCGGTTCGTCGTGCGGAACTCCTGCGGGCTGACGATAAACCGTTGGAGGCTGCCGAGGTATTGATTGACGCCACGGAGCGGTGGGAAAATCCGCGCCTGCTTTCGATGGCTATTGACTCATATATGGAGGCTGGCGAGTGGGAACGCGCGGCGGAGGCAGCGCAGTTGGTTCTGGCTGACAGTGGGCGGCTCTGGGCTGGTAGAGCGACGGTTCTTCGTCGACTTATGGTGATTCAGGAAGTCCTAAAGGACTGGCCCAAGCTAGCAGCTGTCTGTCGCGGGCTTCTCGAGATCGACGAGCAGGACGACGACGCACGTTGGAGCCTCGCCTATGCTGAGTTTCGCAACGGAGAAGACCGCCGAGCGTGGGAAACATTGCGGCGCCTTGGGAGTTTGCGGGCCTCCACGAAGCATCGTGCGATCTTCCTACTTGAACTAGCCCGGCGCTTTTCTGATTCTGAAGAAATGGCGCGGACTGGCCTGTCACAATTGCAGGCGTTTCCGGACGATGAGGATATTCATGCAGCGGTTATCCATGCCATTAGTATGCGTCGCGATAATGCAGATCTGCCGGCCGATGTGAGTCGAGAAGTCTCGGCGGCCTGGTCGACCTTCCTCGAACTGTATCCAGAAAGCACGCACTTTACTGCATACACCTTGCCGGAAGATGACCATCCTCTCGCGGAGATTGAGACGATCTTGCAAGAGCAAGCCGCGACCTACGAACGAGTTCTGAAGATGATCTCTGATCAGCTCGCGCCAATCGGGTTGCTCGATCGTGTCGTCGGCAAACCGTACGCAGCCATATTTCCGTACCGGCCTCTGGGTTATCATCGTATTGCCACCGTAGCCCAGCAAGATATCGATATCGAATTGGGTCACGCGAGAGAGATGCGGACACGAGGTTGCATTCTGGACGCAAGCGCACTGTTTACCCTTGCTCTTATCCCTGACGTTGCGTCGACGCTTATCGCTCTAATCGGGAGGCCTGCCGCCACGGCTGCTGCTATATCGGACGTGTTGGCCGCTGACGATTACTTCAGCCTCCCGGTTGCAGGAACTCTAGGATTCGATTCTAAGCACGGTAAGATCTTTGCGGCGGGGATCGAGGATGATGTCCGCCGTCGCCAGCATAAGCAAGTAAGGGCCATGCTGGATATGGTTCGGTCTCTACGGCGCATCATGCATCCCGCAATGATTCACCTTGATTCTATTAGCTCAAACGGCGAGCCTCCTTGGCTTCTCAATTTGGATGCTGCCAAGCATGCGAATGCCGCCTTGTGGTGTGATGATCTCGGATTGCGTCGTCTTGCCCATGGGTTGGGAGTTCGAACGTTTGGGACCGTATCGCTGATTTCCGTGGCGCTCGAGAGAAATATAATTGACGAGGAGAATTTTTCTCGGATCATCCTCGCTCTCTTGAGGGAGTATGTGGTCGATCTTCCCTTTGATGAGCAATCGTTGCTTTCCCTCGCGGCGGGAGATGAGTGGGAACCCCGCGCAGCCGCTGTGGTACTTAGCCGTGCGGCGGCATGGGTGAAACCTGAATCTTCAGTACTGGTTTTGCGGCGGGCGCTGCGGAATGCTCCACCGGTAAGCCTGGCTGCCTGGTTGCACTCCGCTTTCGTTGGGATCAAAGGGGCGTTCGGGGAGGCTGATCTGCGAGAGAATCTAGTCGGGGTGATCGCCGCGATTATGCGCGAGGCATGGGCTGGGCCTGGTCACCTAGGGGCCGCCGAGGTGGCATTGAACGAGCTTGTGTCGGATATGGCTGGCGAGATCGTCCGTGCTGTACTGAATGACCTGTGGAAGTATGTTTCTAATCGGCATAGTAGCGAGGAAGCAGCCATGATCTTTTTGTACCTCGCCGGGCAGCTCGACGACACTAACCGGCATTATGCAATGGCCGTAGTTCTCGGAACAGGTTGAGTAATTATCCAGTTTGGAAATTAGGACGTCGGTTCGATTCGATTCTGGTACTCGGCTGGATCATCGACAGCAAGCCAAGCCTTAAGGTGGTCGCTCAAGCCATCGCACGCACTGGTGCCGGGTGGGACATCTGTCCCACCCGGCACCTTTTCGGCCGCGGGTGGCTCCGGAGATGCTGACCCCTCGCTGGATGGTCAGATGCGTCCGTGTATCGGCTTGCGGTAGAGGCTCAATTTGGCGCTCTTGTATGACAGTTCGATGTGGTGACTGTTGTGGACTGTCGCGATTGTGTCGGACAACCCGACAATGGGATCGGTGAGCATGGCGGCGATGTCAGGATGGGCGGGGCATTGGTTCCATTCGAGGTGCCAGTCGTCTCCTGCGCCTTTGAGGCGTCGGTAGGGTCCGCCCCATGCACGGTGTTGATGGTCACCTGGCCTGTCGAAGGGGTCGTAGAACCAGCTGGCTGCCCAGGTTTGGTGGGGGTCGCGGAAGTTCCATCGGGTGATGAGTGCCGCGAGAAGAGTCTGTGCGTCGAGGCTGGGCAAACGGTGTGCCGCCATGGCTTGTTCTTCTGCCGCTGACAGCGGGTGCTGCGGGGTCCACCAGCCTCGTTCTGTGTCACGAAGACCTTGGGGCGGAAGCTTTCGGCCCTTGACGGTTGATCGTCTCGTGACGCGCATCAGGGCACCGCTGGGCAGGTGGAGCATGTGATAGTCGCTCTGCTCGATGTGCACGATGCGCAGGCCGGGGATACCGATGAACTCAGGATCGGTGGGGACGAGGTAGCCGGTGACGTTGTCGGGCGCATCGGTGACGAGCACCAGCTCGTCGAATCGTGCAGATGGCGTGATGCTGTAGCAGGTCAGCGTACTTGGGCTGAGGCTGTGGCCGCCGGTGCCGACTGGCGCAGTGTCAAAGATGAACGCAGCGAGTAGGTATCGCAGTGCCAGCTGGGCGGGGGTGCAGTCGTCGAGGCCGATGTTGTTGCGACATCCCACGCTGAAGCGAGCGGTGGAGTAGTTCTCCCTGGAGCGGGCCGAGCGTTGCTTGGCCAGACGGGTACGCGTGGATCGGGGCATGGTGGACTCCCTGCTGCCCGGCCAGCGTCCTCAGGTGCCCTGCATGTAACCGCACACGAGAGTTCTCAATGAGCGTAGAGCGGGCAAACACACCCTTCTTGCAGCTCTCCGACAACCGGGTGTCATGAGCCATCACTGCGGACCTCCACATGGCCGCTCAGTCGAGCTTATGCCCGCCGGGTCGTCGGGATCTGCAGCGACACTCCGGGATTGCGCAGGCTGGCGTGCGGATCAGGTGCTACCTACGGTGCTCTCCGCATGCGGGCGCCGGTCTTAGCCGGTCGTGGAAGGGGGTGGTTCAGGCGAATGCCGATTGGATCATCTTGTGAAGTGAGTTGGCCTGAGTACCGGGCCGGCGAAACACAAGCAGCTTGGCCGGGCACCTCACGTACCGCTGAAACCCAGCGACGGGGTCTAGGTGCGAAGCCTCAGCAGAGGGGTGTGGGGTGGAGACGGAGTCTTCCCCCACCGCGAGCGAAGCGAGCAAAGAAGATCAGCAAAAACGACCAGGGGACGGTTGGTCGTTGCAGCCGACTTCCAGCTGGCACCGCCATGCTGAGTCGAGGAGACCTACGACCAACGCCTAGCTCAGCCCAGATTCACGGTCGCATTCTCGTGCTACCGCCTCCATAGCACCTTCGCTCTGCGTTCACTGCCGTACCCCAGTCCGTGCCGGTAGATCTCTGCTACCCAGTAGCGACCATCGCTGCCGCGGGCGAATACCCCGGAGTCCACAAGGAAGTCCGCATTCCGTATGGAGATCCCGACTTCATTCAGCTCGAAAGGGACTGTCACAGGCTGATGCACTTGCTGCAGCCGGCTGAGTAGTTCACCGACTTCCTGGTTCTCCTGTTGAATCGAGTCGATCTTGTTCTTGCTGCAAGCTAGCAGCGCCTTGCGCATTGCGCTGGGTGCGAGTATGCGGTCTTCCCAAGTCGTCTGAGGGATCGATAGCTCAGCTGCCTCGGACAGAAATACAACTACGTCTCTCGCTTGCACCTGGTCGTTGAAGTCCCCGAGTGCGGCGGGTACCCAGAGATGAGATCGTGCTTCTCTGGACTTCTCTGTTCCCATCTTGCGGCCCCATACCGGGATGAGGCTTTCCACTAGTTCATCGGAGGACAGATCGGTGATCCGAGACTCTTCTATACGGGTGGCTAGCGCATTGGCGTGGACCGTCACCCATAGCGCGAGCCGCAGAGCCTCTTCTTTGTCCCAGCGCAATGCGTAGGGCTCATACCGTGCCAGGAGCTGGCCGCTGTTCTGCCGTACCGCCCGCGTCACCAGGTCCTGACGGACGAAGACGACTAGCCCAAATGGACGTCCTCTCAGCGAACGCAACCAGCCGAGCACGTCGATCAGTAGCACGCGAAGCGCCGTACACTTCGACTCGTTGTCCAGCGCCTGGAGTAGGTCCTCGAGGCCGTCGATAACGAACACTGCTCGCGCCCTCTTGCCAAGCTCAGCGAGTGCGGCCTCCGGATCGCCGTTGTCCTCTGGTAGAGCACCCGCCGCGGCGGCCAGGCACTCGAGCCAGAGATGCCGCCATCCGAGCTCGTCTTGAGGGGCGAGAGTAGAGAGTCCTGTTTTCAGCCGATCCTTCAATTCGTGAGAGGATGCAGGCTGGTTCAGTTCCCCGTTATTGTCGGCCACAAACCTGTCCCGCAGGTCCTGTGTCGTCAAGTCGTCGTATTCCAGATTGTCTGATTCCAGTACCGGTATCACAGGCATGGCCAGTTGCACGCCATCAATCCCGGACTGCTCAGCGAACCGCTTCCAGGACTGTGCTGCACATGCCTTCGCGTACATGAAGGTCTTGCCTGCTCCCTTGGCGCCCACCACCAGTGCTATAGGCGGCTCCGTCCGATGGTCTCCCAATAGCCTTCGCAGCGGGTCTGTCACAAGGAATCCGCTGGCCGACGACATGCCTTCTCGCTCGGCGTATATCAAACGTCGGGCGACTTCCGATAGCCGGCGGCGCAACGTGGAGTGGTCAACGGCTGCCAACGCTACGTTGGGCCCAGTTGGCTCTGGTGCGACTGGAGTTGGCATGATCGACTCTAGTGACTCGGCAATCTTGCCGTTCTCTAGAGTTCGCAGAACTGCGTCCCAAGAGGCGGGGAGCGCAAGTAGTTCCTCTCGGAAAGGACTAAGTAGCGGTCGGGAGAAGAGGTCAGCGTCAACTTCGTCAGTGTCCTCGGCATCCGTAACCGGTGCATCGCTTGCTCTCCTTAGCGATGCAAATAGTGCACTGCCGAGTTCGTCACATGCACGTTCGACCTGGTCGTTGTGTACATCCTGCCGGTATTGAGTGATGATCACTGAGCTTGCCGGGTCGAGTCCCTGTATAGTTGGCGCCCTGTGTCCCAGTTGTCGGAGCAATTTCTCTGTTCCCGTGAGTGACTGGTGACTAAGAGTTGTTACAAAGACTCGTTGAACGCGAGGATCTAGCAGAACTGGCGCAGACAGCTCAGTCGCTCCGGCCCGGAGATCGATAACGACAATGTCCGCGCCGGCACGAGCGGCGAGAGCGGCGAGTGCCTCTGTCAAGTAATACGGCGACCGGTTCGGAGTAAGCAAATCTGCTGGATCGATGCGAGGTGGGCCGAGTAGTGACCTTCGACTGGCTGGGACCAAAGTTACTCGTCCTCCGCCGGTGTACCTTCCGACCTGCTGATTCGGGAGATACGAGACGGCAATATCCAGTGCCGCTGACTCGCTTCCGTCCTCAGCTCCCTGCAAGAGCGCCAGCAGGTCCTCGAACCCGAAGTCGATCTGGCCGCCCTGTGCTCTGTGCATCCATGTGATTCCAGGAGCTTCGAGATCAGCGTCGATCAATAGGACGCTGCTACCGTGTCGAGCCATGGCATCGGCCAGGGCAACCGCATGGACTGTGCGGCCAACCCCACCTTTGAACGAGTGGAACGCCACCAGCTGTACATCGTTGGGAAAGCGGTCCTCGATGGGTCGTTCAAGTGCATTTGCCAGTTGCGAGGTGATGTGCTTCTCTCGCAGTAGAGGGACTCGGCGCGAGGCGGCCACGCCGTCCGGTTCGAAACTGAGCATGACGGGCATACCGACAAAGGCTGTGGTCCGTGGATCATCGAGTGCTAGGACAAGAGTGTCGCCAAGCCATTCAGTCGAACCTGCTCCGAACGCTTCTTCGAGCCATTGTCGGACTCCTGCAGCATCCACGGTAGGGGAAACGACCAGCTTGAGCCCATCCCACCAACCGTCCGCTGCGTGTAGCCATTGGGGCCACCGGCCAGCAGTCGCCAGAAGAGCGAGGTGTTCGTCCACATCCACCCATGTGAACAGGTGTTCCGGAGGGGTCAGACCCTCCAGGTGTGTTACTTCACCCATCGTCCTGTGCTCCGCTCCTAGAAGTCCTGCTCACACCAACTGATCAAAGCTCGAAGTGCTTCTTGGGCTTCGTGTTCATCCGATGAAGACAGTCTTGCGCCATAGCGCCACGCCTGATGCAGATCAGTCAGGGCGACTGAACCGTGCGTGGGCGGGTGCAGCCTGCAACTCTGAAGCCGCGCGAGTCGCGTATCAATGACGGCTGGGAGCCGCAGTTCCTTGGCCAACTGACGCAGATCATGTGTTGGTTCCAAGGACGAAGAGTCGCGAAGCCCTCGCCGCACGAGTAGTCGCTCCTTGAGTCCACATTCGGCGGCGTAGAACAACAAGAGACCGGTCGTTGCTACGTCGCTGGGCAGGTCGGTCGAGTCGATCGAGTTCGCGGAGTCACGCAGCTGACCCCGTCTGGCTTTGAGGGCTTTGACTCCCACCCGAAGGACCATGACAACATCCTTCCATCGCAGCCCTCTCCGTGATTTCCGCGGTGTGCGCAAGGTTGAGTGACGACTCGGACCTCTTGGTGCGGTTCTGGCAAGTCTAGATGGGCTCAGTCACAGGCCGCAGGCGTGTCCGAGATGGTAGTTGACCGCCTCCGCTGGTGGTGACGTCTCCAGTCGACGAGTTTAGGCAGTGCGGTGGCGGTTCAGAGTGACCGGCCACGCTCGGTGACAGCACTCCTCGGTCGCCCGTAGCCGGCCCTAATGTGGCACTGCCCTCGACGATTGGTAGACGCAGGTGGTCGGGTGCGGCTCAGGTGCGTCATGGTCACCTAGGTGGCGGCTATGGTCATGCCGTGGGAACTCGTGGATTGTTCGACCTTGAGCTGCTCGATCTGCCTGACACGCTGTCTGATGCCGTCGAGCACGGTGAGGTGTTCACTCGCCGGTGGGTAGTTGAACTCCTCCTTGACCTGGTCGGATACACGCCCGACAAGGACCTCGCAGCCTCAGTGATCGTCGAACCGGCCTGTGGCGGAGGTGCGTTCCTCGGTCCGATCGTTGAGCGCCTGGTTCGGTCATGCCGGATGTACGACCGGCCCCTGCTTGATGCGGTTGGTGCTGTTGAGGCTTTCGACCTCCTTGACCGGAATGTAAAGCTGAGCCGTGAAATCGTGGCTGCGCAGCTGACGAGTGATGGTTGGGAGGCTGAGCACGTTGAAGCGGTTGTTGGTGCCTGGGTTAACCAGGGCGATTACCTCCTGCGTCGTGGGGTTGCCGAGAACGTCGACTTCGTGGTGGGCAACCCGCCTTACATCCGACTTGAGGACGTGCCCGACAGCCGTATGGGCGCCTACCGCCAGGCCTGCCCCACCATGGGTGGTCGCGCCGACATCTATGTTGGTTTCTACGAACGCGCGCTGCGCAGCCTTAATCCAGGTGGCCGCCTTGGGTTCATCTGCGCCGACCGGTGGATGCGCAACCAGTACGGTCGACTGCTGCGCGAGCTCGTCACCAGTCGGTTCAGCATGGACCTGGTCTTGACGATGCACGATGTCGACGCCTTCGGTGAACAAGTAGCCGCCTACCCAGCGATCACGGTCATCAGCAACAGGAAGCAAGGTGTGGCAGTCGCAGCCGACACCACGAAGAGTTTCGGAGCAGGCTCCGCCGAGGAGTTCCGCTCCTGGATGCTCGACGAGACCGAGCAACTAGTCGCAACGTCGTCGTACCACGCCGCGCGTTTGCCCCACTGGTTTCCTGGCGATGACTCGTGGCCAGCGGCCTCCCCTGCCCGCCTGGCAATGCTGGAAGACCTCGCCGACCGCTTCGGTCTGCTCGAAGACAAGACGACAGGAACGAAGGTCGGCATCGGCATCGCAACCGGAGCCGACAAGGTCTTTCTCACCAGCGATCCCCAACTGGTAGAACCCGACCGGCTTCTGCCCATGGCGATGGTTCGCGACACCAAGACCGGAGAGTTCACCTGGGGCGGAACCTATCTGGTCAACCCCTGGACCCCTGAGGGTCAACTCGTCGATCTTTCCACCCACCCGCGGCTCGCGGCCTACTTCAAGAAGCACGACCTCAGTCTCCGAGGGCGCTACGTCGCCGTCAAGCAACCAAGCCGCTGGTACAAGACCATCGACAAGGTCGACCACACGCTGACCAGCCGCCCCAAGTTGCTGTTCCCCGACATGAAGGTCAACATCCACCCGGTTCTCGACGACGGAACCGCGTATCCGCACCACAACCTGTATTTCATCGTGTCCGACACATGGGACCTGCGCGTCCTCGGCGGGCTACTGCTCTCACGGGTCGCCGAGGCCTTCGTGAGCGCCCACGCGGTGAAGATGCGTGGTGGAACTCTCCGGTTCCAGGCCCAGTACCTCCGCAAGATCCGTGTTCCCGACCCTGCACTGATTACAGTGGACGATCGCGCCGCTCTCGCTGATGCGTTCGAACGACGTGACGCCGAAGCTGCCACCGTGGCGGCACTACGCGCGTATGGGCTCAGTGAACTACCGGACTAGGAGGACGTGTTGGCGGTCACCCGGCAAGACTTCGAAGATGCTGTCGCGGCCTATTGGAACGTCAAGAACGCACAACACATGGTCTCGGCGGTCAAGGACAAGGTCGGATCGGGGACCGCTGGTTCGGTCCGCGGCGGCAAGCACTTCGACGGACTTTCCGCGCTGCTAGCAAAGTTCTTTCTCGATGCCGGATTCCCGCCTTCCTCGGTGCACATCAACAAGAGGAAGAACCTGGTCCTGCCGGGCTACTACCGACCACAGAAGCTGTGGGACGTCGTGATCGTCCACAACAACACCTTGGTAGCCGCCTTCGAGTTCAAGGCTCTCGGCGGTCCGTCCTTCGGCAACAACTACAGCAACAGGATCGAGGAGGCGCTCGGAAGCGCAGCCGACACTCGTCGTGCGGCCGCCGCCGAACTGTACCCGGGCGAGCTGCCCTGGCTTGGTTACTTCTTCCTCCTACAGGACGAAGATGGGTCCCAGAGCCCAGTGCGCATCGACAAAGGTGCATTTCCCGTCGAGGAGATGTGGCAAGGACTCTCATACGGCGAACGTTGCGCGATCTTCCTTGAACGCTTGAACACCGAACGCATCTACGACGCGGTTTGCTACGTCACCTCGTCCCCAGAGGAAATGAAGCCCAACGAGCCAGTCCCCAGCCTCGATTGGCAGCACTTCTCTGCAGCAATTCACGGCCGCATCGAGTACTTCGACAAGCTGGGCTTCTTGTTGAAGTGAGCGCACGTGCCGGCCGTCGCCTTCGGCCGTGCGCGCCGTTCGTTTGCCGTGAGGCGCCTGGTGCCGGGGACGCGTGCTTGAGCCCCCGGCGCGGGGCATGAGTCGCCGGGGGCGTTCCCGGCATCATTGCATCCTGCTGTGCTCTGCTTGCCTTCGGCGCAGCTGTCGTGATCCTCGGCTGCTGCTGCTGCTGCTGCTGCTGCGGCAGGTAGGCGGCTTCGGTTCTGCGCTGACCTCCGAATCGGTAAAGATTTCTCTTTGAGACTGCTCGCGTGCACGCCGGGCACGGCGTCTCTCCGGTAACGTCCGATGTGGATGTTCCGGGCTGGGCGGGGAGGGATCGCCGATGGCCGCTCCTGTCATCCCACCAGGCAGTTGGTGGGCGAGGACGTTTGAGGGGAAACCACTAGCCGATGCTCTGGCCCGTCGTGATTTCGGTGTGGTGTTCCGATTCCTTCGAGGTTCGGGGTGGTCGGTTGCGGCGCTGGCTCGCGCGACTGGGCTGGGCGAGTTCCGGATTCGGGAGGTGGCGCAGGGTCGCCGAGTGATCACGACGTTCGATGTGATTGCTCGAATCGTTGACGGGCTCGAGATCCCACCTGAGCTGTGCGGCCTCGCTGGCCGAGCCATCGGCTCTGAAGTGCGAGGCGCAGCATTTCCCGTTCCAACAAGGGCGCAGGTGACGTCGTCTCCAGAATCCCTCACCAGCCTGCGAATCGTCCTCGATGCCTACGACTGTCCTGCCGACGGCGCGACTCGCTCGTTGGGCGCGCTCAGCACCGACGTCAGCGCGGTGGTTCGGCTTCGTCTCGATTCCCGCTACGAGCAGCTCGGCCGGGTGTTGCCCGGCCTGCTCCCGGAGTTGACCCGAGCGATGATGGCGCAGACTGGGCAGCGGCGGGCCGAAGCGGCGAAGTTGCTGGTGCAGGCGTATCGGGCCGCGGATGCGATTGCCGACAAGCTGGGGTTGTTCGATCTGTCTGCTCGGATCATCGGGTTGATGACGTGGGCGGCGGCTGAGTCGGGCGATCCCTTGGCCGTGGCGACCGCGGCGTATGTGCGCGGTGAGATGTTCTTCGCCTCTGGCGACTACGCCACAGGCCGGCGAGTAATGGAGCGCGCGGCCGACCAGCTACTGCCAGAGGCGTCACGGGGATCGGCGGCTGCCTACGGGGCGCTGCACATGCGGGCGGCGGTGTTGGCCGGCCGCGGCGGGGACGCAGTTCGGGCGATGGCGCACGTGAATGAAGCGCTGGATGTTGCGGGCGGCTTGTCGGAAGGCATCTATCGCGGGACGGTATTCGGACCCGCCTCGGTACAGATCCACCGGCTGACCCTGGCTGTCGAGCTTCAGGACGTCGAGACCGCGCTCGCGATCGCTGGGACGTGGACACCGCCGGAGACTCTTCCAGCCGAGCGACGGTCGCACTTCTTCGCCGATGCAGCCCGTGCCTTTGCTCTTGGCGACGCTGTGCCTCGGGCGCTTGAGGCCTTGCAGCAGGCGCGATTGACCGCACCTGAGCAGATCCGCACCAACACTGAGGTGCTCGAACTGGTCGGGAGTCTCGTCCGGGGTCGGCGGTCCATGCCGTTGACGGAGTTCGCGCAGTGGCTGGGTCAGGTTCCCGGACAGAGAAGGTCAGGCAGCTCGGTGAGCGAGGAGATCACGTAGTCGGCGGTGGCGGTGACGATCGGATCGTCAGCCCACATGAAGCCCCAGGGACCACGCCGGATCAAGGCTGTCCGGAGTCCGGCTTCGTGGGCGGGAATTACGTCGTTGTCACGGTGGTCGCCGACGTAGAGGATGCTGCCGCGGTCGGCACCGGCAAGTTCGGCGACGTGGGCGAAGAAGTCCTGGTCGGGTTTGGCGACGCCCCACTGTCCGGAGGTGGCGATGGCGTCGACTGGGAGGTTCAGGTCGGCGAGAAGCTGCGCGGCGCGGGCGGTTTGATTGCCGGCGATGCCGCCCCACAATCCGCGGGCCTGTAGTTCGGCTAGGGCGGGGCGCGCGTCGGGGTAGAGGTCGGTCTCGCTGATCTGTTCGCCGAGGCCGGCGTCTTCGCGCTTCTGGCGTTCGGCGGCCAGGTCGAAGCCGGGGCGGAAGTACTGGAAGGTCTCGGCGTTGTTGCGGCCTTCGGCGGTGACCGCGCCGAGGACGGCGGAGAAGGTGTGGCGGGGGACGCCGATCCAGTCGGCCCACGCTGCGAACTCGCGGGTGTCGTCGAGCAGGGTCTCGCCAACGTCGAACACGACTGCGGTGATCGCCACGAGTGCTTCTCCTTCACATCGCCAGGGGCTCGAACAGAGCCCATCATGGCGTGCCTCTCGCGGCAAGGGGAGCTCACGGTGAGCGCTCACCGTGAGCTGTATGAACCCCCAGCTCAGCCTCCATTGTGGTGATCACGGCATCGGCTCCTGAGCTGTCGAGGCCTTGACGTCGCTGAAGGAGGTGAGGGCGTGCTCGCTTTCGGGCTGTGTGTTGATCGTCGGTATTTCGATCCTGGTCTGGTGACCTTGGCGTCGATCGCCGACGCGACCCCGCATCAGGCACGTCGGGCGACCGCCGTCCGTGTGCTGTCCTCGGACCTGTCCCGGTCGGAGGCAACAGTCATGGCGAGGTTTGCCCGGCGACTGGGGTTCGGGTCTTTCGATCTGCGTTGGGCTCGCCCAACGAGGTCGGCGGTCATGGCCGATACGGCCTACATCTCAGTGGCCACCTACCTGCGGTTCGCGTTCACGGCGGAATTCGTGGCGCGTCCGTACTTGATCTACATCGACGCTGACGTCCTCGTTCGCGGCGACATCACCAGCGAGCTCGCGAGCTTGGGGAAGTCGCGGCTCGGTGGAGTCGTCGATGAGTTCAACGCGGCGATCGGCTCCTGCCCTGCCCTTCCGGGTTTGGTGTCGGATCGACCGGAGTTGGTCGGGCGTCCGTATCTCAACGCCGGTGTGCTGTGGCTGCACGCGAGCGGGCTCGGGACAGTGCAACGTGGCGTCGAAGCCGCCCTTCGCGACGGAGCGCGATACATCCTCCACAACGACCAAGACGCGCTGAACCTATGGCTCCTCGAGAGCGGCTCAGGCCAAGCGATGTCCGCACAGTTCAACCGGTTCGAGATCGCCCGCTTCCTGGAGTTCGGGGACTGGACCCGCCGCGTCGTTCCTCGTGGACCTTCGAACTCCGATGCCGCACTGATCCACTTCGTCGGCGCGCACAAGCCGTGGCTGTCGAGTTGCCCCGCGACCGAGGACGTTCGGGAGTACCGCGCGGTTCGCCGACGGGCTCTGCGGCTCGCCGGCCGCGACGATGCGCTCGTTTCTGGCGCCACAGCGCGGCACGAGGGGCGGTGAGGATCGTGGCGACGTCGAACCTTGAGCAGGTACTGGAGGTCGCGACGGTCGGCACAGGCGCTCGCGTGACCGACATCGTGCAGCTCAGCGGCTCGCCGGTCTCGTCGGTGTTCCGGGTTCTCCTCACCGATGACCGAGCCGTTATCGCCAAGGTCTACGACCCAGCGCACAAATACCGAGCCGAACGCGAGCGGCATCTCCACACCCTCGTCGCCAACTCCGGAGACGTGGCGGTGCCGCCTCTCCTCGACGGCAACGACGGGTCCACGGTCCTCCTCTTCGCCGACATCGGCCTGGAGCCGAGCACTGCCAGGCTGAGCCAACTCGGCGGCCTGCTCGCGCGGTTCCACGGTCTCCGCCCCGAGGCCGGACTTCTTCCTGGTGGGCGGGCTCGGCTTCGACCCTTCGCCGAGCAACTCGTCAGCCTCGTGAATTCCGCCGGGGACTTGATCCCTTCCGAGGTCCTCGGCGTGATCCGTGAGGCTGCCGTGCTCGCGCCCCGGTGCCCGCAGGTCCTGTGCCACGGAGATCTCCACGCGGGCAACGTCCTGCACATTCCGGGCAGAGCGCCTTGGCGGCCGGTCGTCATCGACTTCGAGCAGGCGACCATCGCGCCCGCCGAGTACGACCTCGCGCGCACGCTCGTGATCACGGACAGCTTCGGCACCGACTCTCGGCAGGAGCTGCTGTCCGCCTACCGCCCCCAGATCCGCCCCGAACTGCTGGCGCCGATGGTGCTCTTCCACGCGACCTCCGGCTGGATTCACGCCGTGCGCGATGGGCGCCACGTCCGTCGCTGGGAGCGGCGTTTCCATGCCGCTCGAACCGCCTTGCCTTCACCTCGTCCGTGAGAAATGAGTGCTCGATGACCGCTGCTTCCATGCCAGTCCTATCGGTGATCATCCCTGCCTACAACGAAGCTGACTACCTCCCGCGCTATCTGCCGACCGTCCTCGCCGCGCTGTCGGCCTGGCAGGACGCGACCGGAAAACACGGTGAAGTCATCGTCGTCGACAACGACTCCACCGACGGCACCGCGGCCGTGGCCGAGCAGTTCGGCGCTCGCGTCGTCCACGAGCCCACGCGCAACATCGGACGGGTCCGGAACACCGGCGCCGGCGCAGCGTTCGGCGAGTACCTGTTCTTCGTCGACGCCGACGTCGCCGTGCCCAAGCGAGTGTTCATCGAGGCAACCGACTTCATGGCCGCCGGAGCCGCTGGTGGCGCCGTCGCACCGGTCTACCGCTGTAAACGACTCGGCGCGAGGCTGCTGTGCGCCTACTGGGACTGGTACCGGTCCCGCAGCGGTGGGGCACAAGGCGTGGCGCAGTTCTGCACAGCCCGGGCGTTCTGGGGACTCGGCGGGTACTCCACCGAGCTGTACATGAGCGAGGACGTCGAGTTCTTCGCTCGCCTCCGGGCCTTTGGGGAAGAGGAAGGGCGCCCGGTCGCGGTCCTGGAAGACCTCACCGTCGAGCCGTCCACACGCCGCTATGACGCCTGGCCGAGCTGGCGGATGTTCTGGTGGCAGAACCCCATCACCGCGCGCATGCGCTTGAACTCCCCCCGCTTTTGGCGCCACTGGTACTCCAGCACCGTCCGCTGACACCGGCCACAAAGGACCACCGCCATGACGAACTTCGAGCTCCCGATCCCCGACGGCACAGGGATCTACACCTTTCCCGACGACCTGCTCACCGCACACGACGCGTGGCAGAAGCAACTGGCCCAAACGCCCAAGGAGCCGCTGATACTGCGAGCTCCGCACGACGGGACCGAGTACCTCATCGCCGAGCGATCACCGACCGGCCGCCCGGTGATCGTGATCGAGCCGCACCACGACGACGTCACCTTGTCGGCCGCCGGACTGTTTCTGAAGGCGCCGCGACCGTTGACGGTCGTCACGGTGTTCACCAAGTCCAGCAGCGTGCACCCCGCTCTGGAGGAGATCTATCCGACCATCGAGGTCGTCTCCGAACTCCGGGCTCTCGAAGCCACGCAAGCTTTCAGACCACTGGCGGCGCTGCACATTCAGCTCGACCACAAAGACGCTGATCCACCGTACCGGCCATACACTCCGGCGGCGCTGGAAGCGGTTCTTGCCGACCTTGAACGGATCGTGGCAGAGCACCCCGACGCCGAGCTGCTCGCACCGGCCGGCGTCACCCGCCACCCGGATCATCTCCTCGTCCACGACGCCGCTCGGCGCCTCGGATGCCGCTGGTTCTTCGAGGACCTCGCATACTGGCCCACATACGCACTGTCCACCGACGACCAGCACCTGTTCCAGCTTCGCGCCGGCAGCCAGCTGGTGCCTGAACTCGCCGACATCACCGAAGTACTGCTCGACAAGCAGACCCTGCTCCATCTGCATGCCTCCCAGATGCACCCCGCCCGCGCCCGCTACCGCACCGCCCGACACGCCTGGACCACCGGTCACGCGCTCGGACCCGGTCGCTTTGCTGAACGCTACTTCCGTACGAAGGAGGCTGCGTGAGGATCATCGCGATCGAAGGCGCCTCCTTCGCAGGCAAGACCACCACCATCGCCGCGCTCAAAGCACAACCGGCGACCTCCGAAGCCCACACCTTCTGTTGCTAGGTCGACGAACTCGACCAGGAGCACATCCCACCAGCTCGCCCCGAAACAGCCGCCGGACAGATCGACGCCTTCACCACGTTCATGAGCGTCGAAGCCCAACGCGTCGCCTGCGTCGACGAACTCGCCGCTCACGGAAACCCGCTGACCATCCTCGACCGCTCGGTCGACACGCTCCTGGCGCACGCATACGCACTCGACCAACTCCTCGGATTCGACGTCCACCGCCGAGTTCGCGCACGCATCCAGGTCCTTCCTCACCTGCGGCCCGACCTCACGATCTACATCGACACCCCAATCGACACCCTCACCGCCCGCCGCGCAACACAGGGCCACCCCGCCGAGCTGTACTTTCTCCACGACCCGGAGTTCCTCCGACATACCCGCGACTACTTCCTCGCCGCACCGGTCCCGCCAGCCAGCGACCGGATTATCACCGTCAACGGCAACAACGCGCC
Organism: Phytomonospora endophytica; assembly: GCF_014202425.1. Classification (GTDB taxonomy): domain Bacteria; phylum Actinomycetota; class Actinomycetes; order Mycobacteriales; family Micromonosporaceae; genus Phytomonospora; species Phytomonospora endophytica. Next base: position 186,389 of record NZ_JACHGT010000015.1, read on the forward strand.
CGACGCCATCGCCGCCTACGTAGCTGCGGTCGTCGAGCACGAACGGAGCCGGGCATGAGCCGCGGGACCGTGCTCTTCGCCTGGCGCCGCACACCACCACCGTTCTTCATCGGCGGCGCCGAAGTCTCTCAACGACTCCTCGCCGAAGAACTCACCGCGGCCGGTTGGACCGTGATCTACCTCGGTGCGCACCACAGTCCGTGGAATACCAACGAGCTCCCCGGCATGCTTCAACACCTACGAGCCTCATCCGACCCGCTCGCGCTCAGCCCTCGGACACAGACGCTCCGGTATACCTGGAACGGCATCCACTGCCACGCCGTACCCCAAGATGCCATCGAGCAGACCCTTAAGATCCTCCTTCAGCAGCACTGCCCCGACCTGGTGGTCTGCTCCCAGGAAGGCGCCGCCGATCTCGCCCGTCGTGCTGGCGAAATGGCTCCTGTCGCCGGATGGGTGCACGCGGTCTCCAAGACCAGCACGGCCGTCCTCGACGGCAATCCGCGTCATGTTCTGGCGACCTCGGCGTTCACCGCATCCCGCCTCCCCTCGCCCTCGACGAGGCCGGTGCTCTTCTACCCGCCGTTCCGGCTACCCAGTCCCGGCGGACCGCTCGACGTCTGGAACGGCGACCTGCTCATGGTCAACCCCGTCCCGGCCAAGGGCGCTGACCTCGTGCGGAAGCTGATCGAGAAGCTGCCCGACCGGCACTTCACCCTCGTCGAAGGCTGGTGGGATACCAGCGACGACTTCAATGCCTACCCGAACGTCACGTACCTGCCGCAGACCGAAGACCTCGACCCGATCTACGTCGGCCACCGGCTCCTGCTGGTGCCGTCGATCTGCGAGGACGCCTTCCCTCGCGTTATCACCGAAGCTGCGCTCCAGCGTTTGCCCGCCCTCGGCTCACGAATCGGTGGGATACCCGAATCCATCAGGGACGACGATCGCACCCTGCCGCCGAATGATCTGGCCGCCTGGACCGACGCGATCACTGTGGCGGGTCGGGGTTCCGCGCATGAGCTGGGCTCCGCCGCATACGCCCGAGCGCTGCGGCTTTCTCGGCCCTGCATCCCCGAACTCATCGCCGAAGGCGTCCTACCCGGCTGACTGCGTGGGGTCGGCTCAGGCGTTCCCAAGGAACGCCGCGGTCACTTCGGCGCGATGCTCACACCACCAGGCCAGTTGACGCTCGCCGGCGAGCCAGATGTCGTCGGGGCCGCTGTCGCCCTTGTCGTAGTGCCAGATTAGGGGCCAGAAGTCGGTCATACGCTTCCACCACAAGCGATCCCCCGCGTCGACCAGCGCCTCCGCTGACAGCGGGAATCGCGACTGGTAGGCACTCGCGAACGTAGCGATGCGCTCAAGGTTGAGCTGGCCGTCTGGGAGTCCGAACTGGACCTGCGCGGTCCTCACGACCTCATCGGCGAGAGGACGGGCGCCGATGCGATCCCAGTCCAGTACCGCGCTGACCTTCGAGTCGGACCAAAGGAGATTTCGGTACTGGAGATCCCCGTGGGTCCACCCCACCGGGCCGATTGACACGACTCCTTCGGGACGGTGAGCCTCGTACGCGTTGATCAGCTTAAGTCGCTGGCGGAGGTCGACGGCGACCGTGGCATCGAAGTCATGGGGATCCTTGAGAGCTTCGACCACAGCCAGGAACCGCTCCGCCTCGGCCACTGCGGACTCCGGCGCCGTCACATCTGCGCGGGGCCGCTCGGGCGGTCCACCGAGAGCGTCCGAGATCCGGTCGGAGTTCAACGCGTCGTGCAGCGAGCCGACCAACTCGCCGAACTTCGCTGATTCCGCCGGCGTCAGGTCGGTGCCGCGGACATGCGCACCGGAGGCCCATTCGAACAAGCAGTACGCGCCATCCTCGAGTTCGACGACGAGGTCGCCGTTGCTCGCCGGCATTGGCACGGGGACGGGCAGACCGAACTCGGCGAGCGCGGCGAGGACCATGAAGTTTCGGCGCGCCTTCGTCGGCGACACGTCGAGCAGCTGCTTTAGTACGAACCCGCCGCGCGTGGTTTCTAGCCGCCAGTTCCGGTTCATCAAGCCCTCGATGATGAAGCTGACCTTGGTGACGCTTTCCAGCCCGTAGACGGCTACGAGGGCAGCAAGTGCGTCTCCAGCGTTGGAGGGATCGTCATTCAACCGGCCCATGAGCACGAAGCTTACTGAGCGTCGGGTAGGGAACGCGGGGCATGGTCCGAGCTGCGCCGAACGGGATGCCCTCCCAGGTGCTGGGGCACTAACCCTTGAGACCGACGGATCCTACGGGCCTTTCCACGATGGACGGGGCGGGGCGCAGACCTGTCAGGGCTGGTCGTCGGCCGACAAACTCGGGACACCGTCCTGAAAGACACCTGACGTTTCAAGCAGGGGCGAGCCGGCTGCCCGGAGATCTGGATCGGTCCCCAAGTCGAAGCGAACTGCTTGAAGGAACTCCTCCATCAGACGCCCTGTCTTCCCGCCGCGTGATGATTCCACGACCAGAGATATCGCGAGATCGCGGATGTGCCTCGGTGCGAGCAGGAGGATCTCCTGCTGCGCTTCGATCAATTTGCGGAAGTATGGCTCCGACTCTTCCCGACTCTGCCTCCAACGTCGCATTGCGTCATCGCGCTGAGCATCAGTGTGTGAGGCATTGTCCGCTGCGGCTCGCATCTTCCAGTCCCGGTCGCGGCGAGGCTCCCACTCTCTCAGAGCGGCGAGAAATCGGACGTATGAAGACCGTCGATCATCAAGGAAGTGGCGCCGGCGACGCTCTTCAGCTTCTCGCTCAAACGCATCTGCCGTGTTACTCCGACCGAACCATCCCGATACGGCAGCGCCACCCAGGCCACCCAACACGCCCGCCGCCGCCGGGATCGCCAGTTCCCACCAGCTCGTCATGGATCACCTCTCTTCGATTCTATCGAGCATCGCAAGGATCCAGGCGAGCGCGGACGAGGTTCGAGTGGTCGTCTCGGCAGTACCGTCCAGCGCGAGCAGGGCGACGAGTCGGCTCGCTGGATGTGGGCTACTGGAGAATCCCAGCCCGCATTGCGATGAACACCGCGTTCGAGCCGTTGGCGGCGCCGAGCACCCGGTAGATCCGGCGGAGATGGGTCTTGACCGTGTCGGTGCTGACGAACAGCCTGCTCGCGATCTCTGGCATGGTGCGGCCTTGGGAGAGTTCGACGAGTATCTCCTGCTGTCGTTCGGTGAGTGGTGACTTCGCGTTGGGCTCCAGAGCCTGCGTCGAGGCGGAGCGCATGCCGGCCTGGAGTTGGAATGCGGCGGTGAGCGCACTTCTCAGCGCCTGAAGGTCGTTGGGGTGGAGTCGAGCAGCGGCGTAGCCGTTGGCGACGCGCGTTGCGTGGGTCGCGACGTGAGTCCAGTGTTCGGCAAGGACCTGGATTCGCCGGTTCGGGAAGCGTGTCGGGCTGCTCGATGCGCTGTCCGGCGCGGAGGTGGTGGGGTGGGCCGTAGCGGGGATCGGGTGGTTCATGGTCCTTCCCTTTCGAGTGATCTGAGGGGCTGTTCCTTCGGGCGAATCAGCAGCTGGGCGGTGCGAAGTACGTGGCGTATGCGGCGCAGGCGATCGCGGCGAGTCCCACGATCGCGATCGTCCGCGCGAGGAAGCGCCGGATCCGGACACGGCCGACGGGGCTGATCATCCAGACGATTGAGGCGACGAGCGCGACGGCTCCGGCGGCGGCGAGGGCGCTTTCTTCCATGTGAGGTCGCCTCCCTCAGCTCGACACGACAGGCGGGTCGTCGAGCCAGGCGATGTGCGTGGTGCCGTGGTGGCCGTGGACGGTGTCGATCTGAGTCCAGTGGCGGAAGTCCTCCGACTGCCGGACTCCGGTCGTGTCGCCGCGCCATCGCAGCACGGCCTCACCGTCGTCCCAGACGACACCGTCGGCGATGACGCCGTTGCGCTCGGGAAGCACGACTCGGTCGAGCTCATCCGGGCCCTTGCGGGGGATAATTAGCCTTGAGCGAGCCCCGACTGACCGGAGACCCGAGAATGCATCACCCCGACCTGTCCCGCGCCCGCTGGCGCCGCTCGACGCGCAGCAGCGGGGGCGGCGGCAACTCCAACTGCGTCGAAGCCGCCTACGTCGGCTCCGTTGTGATCCGCGACTCGAAGGACATCGCCGGCCTGACCTACCCCGTGCTCTTGACGGACGAGGAAGGCTGGGCCGGCTTCCTCGCCGGGGTCAAGTCGGGAGGGTTCACTGCCTGAGGCGACTTCGGCTACCGCTCCTCGCCGAGTTCGTCTTTCGACAGTGAGGTGCCATCGGTCGCGATGGCCTCCTGGGCACTACGCCATTCGACCCCCGCAGGCTTGAGGCCAGAGCTTGCGTACTCGCGGGCGGCTTGTCGGGCGAGTTGGCTGGTGATCTGAGTCCTTGCTGGTCCGTAGTCAGTGGGCGTGCCGAAGAAGTCGAAGCGCAGGTGCCCCGTCGCTAGGTCTAGCGCGGGTTCGACTGCGAAGCCGGCGGCATCGGGATCGCTGTCGTCGGACCACTCGACCAGCGACCGATCGGGCAGGCCGAGGCCGATGACTAGCCCGCAGTCAATTCCCTCGCGTTCGATGCTGACGAGATGCCCACAGTCGGCCGAGACTGGTGCGCCGGCGATCCGGTCGAGGATCTCGTCCATGGCCTCCACAGTGGCTACCGCCTCCTCATGGTCGAGCCCCCACACGATGACGATCACGCCTTGATCCCCTCTCCAGTTCCGGTATAGACCTTGTACAGGGTCGTCTGCTGGCCGTCGGTGTTGAGGTAGACGGCAAGTTTCGTTCCTGCGGGCATGGCGCCTTCGAGCATGTCATCGCAGCCTTTGCCGCGCATCCGGCCTCGACCGACACACGGTTCATTGTTGATCACCAGAATGGCCTCTTTGGGTGCGCCCGGCTTGCGGAGCATCGCGGCGGCGTGTCCTTCGGCGTGGTTGAACATCGGCGAGGTCGGATGCCAGCGAGGATCGAGGCCGTCACGAGAGCTAGGCAGCTCATCGCTGCGGAGTTGGCCGTTCTTCGTGGTAAAGGTGTCGTCGGTGATGGTCTTCCCTCCGACCGTCAGCAGACTCCCGTGTGTCTTGTCTCCAGCGGCGCGGACGGGCAGCGCCTCACCGGCGCGGCGAATCGCTGCCAGCGGCTCGGATCTGGTTGTGATGTCGGCCAGGGACGGTGTCGGGCTCCCGTTGGCTTGGCCGCCGCCAGTATCGGTCGCGGCGCCGCCGCTGCCGGTCAGTATCGCGTTGTACTCCTCGATCGCCCTCGCGGCGTGATCGAACTCGGCGAGCGCGCGGTCGATGGCCTCGCAGATCTCGCCGAAGGCCGCACTCATGCGTGCCGGGCCGGGGTGGTTGGTTCCCGCGGTGACTCCATGTACGGCGCTGCCGGAGTCCTCGGCAGTCGACCGTGCTTGCCGGAGTGATTCGACTGGCAGGTCGGCGAGTGCGGCTCGGAGCGCGGCGGCGATGTCGCCCGGAGTGTCGGGCACTACAGGTCCCCGAGGTAGGACTCTCCGTGGCTTCGGGCCTCGCCAGCAGCGGTGAGCGCATCGTCGAGGTGCGAGTGCGCCGCCCTGAGATGGCTCTCAATCTTGGCTGGGATTCCGCTTCGAGTGTTGTTCAGCAGAGACAAGATCCGCTGCTGGACCCCATCGATCGCGAGCTTGGAGTCGGTCAGTAACGGTTCAGGCAGATCATCGACTGCGGCGGCAATCACGCGCCGGACCTCTTCGATCCCACTCACCCGACTTCCTTCCCTGACTGCGAATGCGTGGATCGTAGCGCCGTACAGCACGTCGAACAGCTGACAGCATCGAGATTGTCGGCTGGCAGCATTAGGATCCAACTCCCGTCGTGGGGCGCCGGACAATGCGTCACCACGTGGCCACGGGCCAGACGCACGTCGGTAGTGGTCATGCTGCAGCCGACATCCTTGCCTAGGTCAGGTCTGGTTTTTAGGACTGGCCAGGTAGTCGCTTCTGCCAGTCCGCGAGCATCTCACGGGTTGCTTCAGTGAGTTTCCCACCGGCCCCGAACACCCGCGTGCACTCCGACAGCAGGAAGCTGTAACCGGCCACCGCTCCAGCCACGTCGCCGCTGGCCCCGCGCCAGCGCGCCAGCTGGGATCGCATGGTCAGCGTGATGCCGTGGTCAGCACCGAGGTGCCTCACACATTCAGGCAACAGTTCCTGCAGCGCGTCGACAGCCCTCGCGTAATCGCCGTTCCGGCCGAGGAATTCTGCAAGCTGTCCTCGTATCATGAACATTCCGCGCTCACTCGGATCCAGGACGCGTGCCGCGTCTTCTACCAGTGTGCGGTATTCTCCGATCGCTCCGGGCAGGTCGCCGGCCATGCCGCGCTGATAGGCGGCCCGTTCCCGGGCGATCAAGGCACTCGGGTCATCGGATCCGTAGACCCGAGCGGCCTCGTCCGCCACGTTCCGTGAAACGCGAGCCGATCTGACCGTGTCCCCTTCCACCCCAGCCCATCGTGCTAGCTGCCCTCGAACGGCGAACGTGATGCGATGCCTGGGACCGAACACCCGGACAGCATCGTCAAGCAGTGCCTCATTGACTTCGATTGCCGCTGTCACGTCACCGAATTGGCCGAGCAGTCTGCCGTACTCGTAGCGCGCTTTGAAGGCATCGGGATGGTCGGCACCCAAGAATCTGACGCACTCGTGGTAGATGTTCGCGACATATTCGACGGCGGCATCGGCTTGATACGCGAGACCCATGCTCTCCACAGACCGGAGGAGCACGCCATGTGCGGCGTTCCTTCTGAACAGATGAGCGCCTGCCGATTGGTGCAGCGCGCGCGCATTCGCGCGAAGCATGCCGCAGAACTCCTGGTCTCCTTCCTCCGCGGGCCACCTGGCCAGGAGCCTGTCCGCTACGGCTGTTGTCAGTTTGGCCATTCGGGTATCCGAGCAGCGCTCACGTGACATTCGTTGTACCAGGGTGTGGACCCGCACGAGGTCGCCTTGGTGCTCAACGAGGCTGAACCGCTGCAGGTTGGCGAGCCCCTGCCGGATCGTTTCGGGACCTTGTACGTATTCGTCGAGTGCCCAGGCGGGCATGCCATTGGCGTCGAGCAGGCTCGCCGCTTCCAAGACCACGCCTGCGAGCTCGATGGGCCGGCATCGGTCGGCCGCTTCCACCGACAGGGACCATGTCGTCGCGATGGTTCGGTCGTACTCGTCGGGGAGCGTCTGCTGGTCGGGGAACACCTCTTCCAACCTCCGCGCCCGATCGGCGAACAGGCCGCGATAAGCCGCACAGGGGAGTACCTGGTCGAGCATGTACGCGGTGGCGTGTCCCAGCGCCAACGGCAGGTGCCCAAGGTCGGCCGCCAACCCGTCGGCTTCGGCCAGCCATCCCGGGTCCGCCCGCAATCTCATCCGCAGGTACTCAAGCGACTCCTGAGGCACAAACACTCCGACGGGGACGCGGACCCGTCCGTGGCCGTCGAGGGCCGCATCCTGCCTGCGGGTGGTCACCACCGCGCGACCGGTCGCTGTGACCGGTGGCCATAGCCGTTTCGCGTGCTGCGGATCCGCCAGATCGTCGAGCACCACGAGCCAGCGTTTCTCCCGCTGCCCGGCCAGCCAGGTCAAGAACCGTTCAGCGCCATGGGCGGGGTCCTTGTCTTCGACCCCTGTCAGATCCAGAGCCGCTCGCGCGTAGGCATCTGTGATCTGCTCCCTGCTGGCCGCCGTCACCCATACCAGCAGGTCCAGCTCGTCGTTGTCCCACAGCTGCTGAGCCAGGTACGCGGCCATCTGGGTCTTGCCTACACCACCGGTCCCGTACAAGATCTGGGTGCCGCCGCTCTCGGCGAGGCTCTGCGCCAGTTCCCGATCCGCTCCGCGTTCCAGCCGGGCCGCCGCTAACGACGGCGGTGTTCCGATTCGATGTGGCCAGGCGACCGGGGGTCTTGGCGCGGCCTGCACGTGCATCCGGTTGTGGTCGCCGACCTGGACGTATCGAGCGCCGCTGGCATCCACATACGCGCCCGGCTCCCTGTCGTGATCCGTCATCTTGGCCCCCCTGGGGTTCAGTTCGCCGGTCGTTGCTCCTGGGTCTGCTGCGCCCCGAAGTTCAGGGTCATGGTGTTGCCGTCGCCGACCTGCACGGCGTGTGCCCCCTGCAGGTTCACCTTGTACTTCGCCGCGGCGACCTCGTAGCGCCCGGCCTTCGTCCCGTCCGGATCCAGTATCGCCAGGAGCTTCTGTGCAGCTTCCACCGTCTCCTCGTCAACGTCTCCGCCCAAGGCATGGCCGATCCTGGTCGCCCAAACCCCAGGTTCGATTTCATCGGTGTCAAGGTCCTCCGGTTTTCCGTGCCGGGTCAAGACCTTGCGCACCGCGCCCTTCAGCCCCGCATACGCGTCCATCCAGACCGCCTTCGCAACCTCGGTGGCGCCCCCGCTGACACCACCGACCGCTCCGGCGATGAGCGCCGCCTGGACAACTTCAGCCGCATTCAAGGACCCCGCCTCGCTCCCGATCGAAGAGTTCGGAACCTCAAGCATGCCGTTGGTGAGCAACCAGTGGCTACCGTCGGAAATCAGAGGTTGTCGTTGATGTCACCCGACTGTCCAACCAGTCTTGTGTCCGATGATCAGTCCTAAAGAGTCCCGCATCAAGTGAGCTCGTCGAGCTGACGTTTCAGGAGTTCGTCCAGGACGAGTGCTTGGCGCGTGTTTAGGGCGGCTCGTCATAGGGAGCGTGCGAAATTGCCTGCTCGATCACGCGAACGGCAGCCGGCGGATCGCTGTTCCTCGATCCAGAGGGCCTTGGTGAAGACTCCAGCTGCGCTTTCGGCGACCCGTTCCAGCGCTTCGGCTGGTGGGCTTGGGCCGGAGGGCGTCGGGGATGCTGTCGGCGCTGGCCTCGTCCGCAGCCTCGAACTCGCCGACGACATCACGCCGGAGCTCCTCCGCGAGATCCAGGCCCGACGGGCAACACTCCAAGTCGAACGCGCCGCGACTGAGGCGAGGCTCGACGCTCTGCGAGCGGGCGCAGGTCCCGAGCCGCAGATTCCCGCGCTGCCCGACCTGCTCCCTCAAGGCTCGATCGCGCTCGACCAGATGCCCGAGGAACTCGCCCGTCGCGCTTCCGCCTCGAAGTGCACTTCAGAGCTGATTCGCAGCACCAGCGGCTACACGGGGACCCGGCAAGCAAAAACGGCGGAGGCTCGAAAGTCCTGCCGCCGTTCCCATCTGAGTCGTGCCCCCGGCAGGATTCGAACCTGCGCACACGCCTCCGGAGGCAGCAAGATCGAGGGCCTCTGAGCTGGCCTTATGCTCATTTGAAGGTCGCTGCGGACAGGGACCGGACCTACAGGCCGTGTGATGCTGAGATGTGAGGACCAGACGTGCTCGCGACGCCTCGCGCACGCTGTCGTCAGTCGTCAGGAGGGCGGATTTACAGTCACCCCCGGAAACCGCCTCTGACCAGGCATTCCACATGGGCTAACGGCAACTTCTGAGCGCATTCGGGGTAGGCGGGTTCGGCTGGAACAGGGCGGGGGTTCGATTCGCCCGTGAGCGTTCCGGGCCTACTTTGGGTGTACCCGTCAACGCTTTTAGGCGCTCTACGGCGCTCTCAGACCCCGTCCTATTTGGTCTCCAGCGGGTGCACGCCCCGAGGCTCCCCGGAGTGCTCCGCTGGCGCGCCCGTGGCTGAGAAGCGCTCTCAGAGCCCGCAGCGATACCCGTAGAACCTCTCCCCCACCCTGTTCCAGCCAGTTCCCACCGAGCTTCCAGCCCGCTAGCCTGGACTGAGCTTGCCAATGGAGGGGAACATGGGCGCTCGCTGGAATCGAGTTCAAGACGGAGCCGACTACGCGTTCGGCGCGCGACACTACCGCGCGGTCTACGGCTTACGAGCCGCCGGCGCGCTCGCACGCGGAACCTGGTGGCTCACGAAGCGCGTTTTGCTACCCCTGGCCGTCGTCGCTGGTGTCGTCGCGCTCGTGTGGTTCGTCGGCGGAGCGAGTTGGCGTTTTGCGGTCGAACACAATCTTCTCCGCATCGCGCTGATCGCCGTTGGTGCGTTTACTGGACTTGCCTGCCTGCGCTGGCTCTTTCGTCGACGTGGGCCGCTTCGAAAAATGATCCGCCGGAATTTCTAGCACCAGAGTCCGCATAGACAACCTTAGTCAGCGTAAGGAACATTAACCACCTTTGCCTAAGGCGCCGCGCTCAAGCGCGGCGATTAGCTTGCCCATGCCTGACGAAGGGTTGTCGTCTGGAAAACTCGTCCCGGCCGATCGATGCCGTTTGGTCAGGTCCTTTGCCCGCCTAAAAGCTTCGTGCCGGAGTGGAATGTACTTCGTAGCATCAATTCTCTTCCCGGTGCGGCCATCGAGACCGCAGCTCCTGCGACGCGCTGTCGCGTTGTCCATAAACGCAGTCTGATCAGCAAAATGCAAGATCAGCCAGATTTCAAAACAGGGGTTGGAGATTGCGAGGTTGATATCGTTGCACTCTGCGAGACGAATAGCTTTATCAAGGTTGGGATGATTGTCCGGCCATTCCACGTCAAAAACACACCAGCACTCATCCACCTCCTTGTCGCTCTTCCTCTCTATGGCTTCCTTAACGAGTGTTAGCGGTACGCCGTTTTCGGGCGCTATTTCGATCTTTATGGAAGTACTTCGTCGAATTTCGGGAAGCCTCTTTAGTTCATTGATGTAGTCCGGCTCGGAGGCTTCTCCCTCGCAAAAGATGACCACGGTCTTGAGTTCTGGCCGACTTCCAGCTTTGCGGGTTAGATCCTTTGCTCGAGTTCTTCTCGCCACCGATCTAGCCAATCAATCGAAGAGCTCGGAGGAGATCTGTACGGTCAACATCCGGAAGTGCGCCGAACCTTCCATGGAGATAGGCGCTTTCGAGATTAGCTGACCTTCGGACCCGTTCACCAGCAAAGTCTGCCAGTGCGCCAAGCCTTGTGGCACCCTTCTCAGTCTTCTCTGTGAGCCATACCTCATCTCGATTCAGGTCATTTAGAAGGCTCGTATCGTGTGAGGTGAAAATGAGCTGGGCACCGTTTGGGTTGGTGTCAGAACGCTGAAACAGACGTATCAGCTCGGCCGACAATGTCGGGTGCAAACTGGCGTCTAGCTCATCGAAAAGCAGCACGCTCCCATGCCGAAGCGCACTCAATACAGGCCCAATAAGGCGGTACCAAGTGCGGGTACCTTCAGATTCTTGAGAAAAGTCGAGCGGGGCTGAACCCTCGCCTGTTCGATGCATTAGCCTGACTGTGCGACGTACACGCGAATTGGCCCCCAGTGAGGCGATCTCTTCCTGCTCAACTAGCACATCGGAAATTCCGAAGTCGGCCAGCTGGAGCATCGCAAGTGCCTGATTTCGATCTGCCTGAACCTGATCACGTTCGTCGTCATCAAAGAGTGTTGGCTGAAGGTTATCGCGATCATCGTCGAACCATTGAATTGTCGAACTCATGAAAGGATTGAGTACGGGACGCCTTGATCGCGGAAGCCCAAGCGATTGAACAGACATGAGATCGTACGCAAATTCGGTAACGAGCGGCTCTGGAAAGCGTCGTGCAATCGAGAGCACTAGGGCTCGTTCGGTGAGTAGCTCTCGGGTGCCTGAAAGCCCGCCGAGACCTCTTTGGAACTTGAGCCCAGATTCGTCACGTTCAAAGATTCGGCGCCGCTTCTTTTCTGGATAATGGAATAGCCCCTCGTAATGAATCGAATCAGAATCAAGCTCGACAACATATTCAAAGCGGATGCCGTGAATTACGGACTCAACAGTGAAGGTGGAGGCCATTGATTCGGATCCATTGAGTGCGAAGTGCTCGACAGGAATTCCATCATCCCAAAATCGGAGGGAATCGAAAACGGCGCGACTGATCCACGTTAGGGCTGCAAGGACATTGGTCTTCCCTGATGCATTCGGGCCAAAAATTGCCGCCACTGACAGGAGGCTTTGTCCCATGTTAGGAACAGGCCAGACGCCGTCGCGATCCTCGTCGATCGCCACCATCGATAGTTCGACCGGGTCGAGTATCGAACGGAAGTTCGCCGCTTCAAACCTGATCAGCATGGTTGGAGCCCTTCCTGCCGTCTGAGCTGCAAGCATAGCGTCATTTTCGTCCTAGATCTACGAAGATGGACCCTTACCGGCAGCCTGCACTGCGGACTGGATCCAGAGCAACTTGTAGATGCTATGACCCGAGCAAGGCGCAACAGGCGTGCGCTTGTCCCTCTGCTGTCCCTCTGGAACGCGAGCGTTTCAGCCGGTCAGGACCACCAGCGGGACAGCGGGACAAGAGGGACAAGGGGGCGCCTTGGGGCTGTCCCTCTGTCGCTGACATGTCTCGACCTACGCTGTCCGATCACCGCCCCGTACCGATACGAGGTATCGCAACTAAGGTGGGCATCGAGCGCCAAGCCGGGTTGGCCAACTTGGCTTGGCGTCCCCGATCACCTCGACAGGGAGCGCGTGATGACGGACGAGCAGGCTGGTAGTTCACCAGACCCGGGCGCCGAGTGGTGGACCACCACAGAGGTAGCCGCCTACCTGCACGTCCACATCTCAACGGTGAGTGGATACCGCCGCCGCGAGCAGATGCCGGCGCCTGACCAGACCATTGGCCGCACGCACGTCTGGCAGCCCAACCGCATCATCGAGTGGCACGAAAAACGCCCACGCCCCGGCACGGGTGGCCGCCCCACCCACAAGCCCAAGGACGCCAGTGACGGCGAGACCGCGGAGGCCACCTCGTGAAGCTCCTTGTCCTGGGTGGCACGGCCTTCGTCGGCCGCAGCATCGTTGAGGCCGCCCTCGCCGCTGGCCACGAGGTCACCACCTTCAACCGCGGCCGGTCTGGCGCCGATATCCCTGGCGTCGCAACGATTCGCGGCGACCGCACCGACCCCGAGTCCGTTGCCGCCGTGGCCCACCAGGAGTGGGACGCCGTCTTCGACACGTCGGGCTACACGCCGCGCAACGTCCTCGCCGTCGCCCGCGCCCTCGAACCCGTGGCCGGCCGCTACGTCTTCATGTCGACGGTCAGCGTCTACGCGGACTGGCCGGTCAAGCCGCTCACCGAAGACTCTTCCGTGCTCGAATGCCCTCCCGACGCCGGGCCGGACTTCGGCGAAGACGTCGAAGACGGCCCCACGCAGTACGGCTACCAGAAGTCGGGCTGCGAAGAGGCCACCCGCCTGACGTTCGGCGTCGACCGCGCGACGTGCCTTCGCCCCGGCGTCGTACTTGGGCCTCACGAGTACGTCGGCCGTCTGCCTTGGTGGCTTCGCCGTGTCGCGGCAGGCGGCGACGTGGTCGCGCCCGGCGATCCCGACCGCTCGATTCAGCCGGTCGATGTCCGTGACCTCGCAGCCTTCGCGCTCCACTGCGCGACCGTCGGGCAGGGTGGCGACTTCAACGTGTCCGCGCCAATCGGGCGCGAGACCTTCGCCGACTTCCTCACCGCCTGCCGCGAGACCACCGGTAGCGATGCCCGGTTGCGTTGGGTTCCGGACGAGGTGTTGCTTCGGCACGGCGTCCGGCAGTGGTCCGAGATGCCGTTGTGGCGAACCTTCGAAGGCGTCTGGAACGTCGACAGCAGCCGAGCGCTTGCCGCTGGCCTCTCCTGCCGCCCGATTGCCGAGACCGTCGCCGGTACGTGGTCCTGGGTCAGGTCCGTCGACGAAGCACGCGAGCAACACGAGCGCGCCGCCGAGATCGGGCTTGGGGCAGCGCGCGAACGCGAGATCCTCGCGTCGCTCAGCTAGCCGCCTGCCACTCACGCAGTTCGGTGGCGAGCTTGAGCGCGGAGGAATCCGCCTGCCATCGCTTGGCGGTGAGCTGGTCACGGACGCGGTTCATCCGCCCAGTGAGCGCCACTGTCCGACGTGCCGCGTCGATGTCGAGCACGGGGCGAATGGCGTCTTCGGCACCGGTCAGCTCGCCGCGCAGCAGCCGCGCCGCGGCTGTGTCGATCTGCGCGCCGACGCGCTGTGAGAACTGCTGCGGGTCCGCCAAGTCTGTGAAGGCGGTCAGCGCCTGGCTCGTGTACCTCTCGGCTTCGTCCCCGTTGCCGAGTTGAAGCCACGTGGCGCCGGCGCAGGCTGCCGACCGGGCCAAGTCGAAGCGGAACTCGCCGCCGATCCGGTCGTGTAGTTCGTCCGGGCGATCGGTCGAGACGGCCTGGTCTCGCTCAGCTTCGGCGAGCACGCGGGCCGCCGACTTCGCGTCCCCCTGCACGGCGTAGGCGCGAGACGCGATATACAGCAGCCGCACGCGAGGCGTTCCAGCCGGGGCCATCGTGAGCCCGCGGTCGACAGCGGACAGGGCGCGGTCGGGCTCGTCATTCCAGAACGCCAGGGTTGCCCGAAGCCCCAGTGTCCATGCTTCCAGCGACGAATGCCCGGCGAGTTCGGCGTAGGACACGCCGGCGTCTGCGAGCCGCGCCGCCGCTCCCCACTGATCGAGGTCGAAGGCCATCGACGCGGTGAGCGCCGCCGACGCGGCGGCGATGGCGTAAAGGTCGGCCTGTTCGCTCGGACGCCGCGTGGATTCGAGCAGCTGCAACGACATCCGGCGCAGTCCGTTTGCCGAGTCGATGACGGTCGATGGAGCTTGCAGGTTGTAGTCACGGCTGAGGTACTTGAGCTGGTCGAAGAGCTGTGAGATCACGTCGGCCCCCAGGCGATTGGATCGAACCATCGCGTCGGCGCAGATCTCGCTGGCCGCGGCCATAAGGCCGCCGGTCGGATCCTCGGTCACGAGGGCGAGAGGCGCGGGGCCAAACGGTACATCGAAGACCGCGGAGAGAAGGTCGAAGTAGGCCGTCGGCTCGCGTCGGCGATTGACCCACTCGCGGATCATCCGGATCATGCTCTCGTCGCTGGGCAGCTCTCTGCCTTGAGCCTTCGCCACCCTGCGGAGTTCGTGAATCAGGCGGGCACGGCTCCAACCGCGCTGCTTGCAGAGCGCGCCTATGTCGGGCATGTCCCCTCCCCACTTGGTACTTGCCACCATGCCTTGCGTTGTCGCCGAACGCAAGCAGGAACCGGACGTCCTGGGGAGTCCCCTCCCGTCCCCTGTCGACGGAGTCGCCGGCGGGCGAAGCTGAGATCAAGACAAACCCAGTTGGTACTTATGCGGCGGAACATCTTGCCGAGTACCAAGTGACTTGGTACTCTCGGTTTCCAAGACGACGAAAGGACTCGAAGATGTCCCTCAACCGCTATAACCCGGTCGCGAAGGTCGCCCGCGCGCTCTGCCGTCGCCGCTGCGGGACCAACGCAGCGTCGGTCGGCATGATCGGCCGCGTGGCCTGCGGCGCCCACTGGGAGCAGGCGATTCGCAATGATGAGCGCGTCGCGGTCGAGCACGACCTTCCGCCGGCGCCGCAGGATCCCGACCTGATCGACGACATCGCCGTTGAGGCGGCGATGACGGGTAAGCCGGTCAGCCTCACCCGCGCCGAACAGCGCGAGGCGGCCCGTCGCCTCCAGGCCGACGGCCTGTCCCTGAATGTGATCGCGATGCGCCTCCGGCTGAGCCACGCGGTCTTGACCGCGATCCTCGCTAGCGCCGACGGCACCGACCGCGACGTTTCGGTGCTGGCTACGGCGAACGCGTTCCACGCCGAGTGCGCCGCTTCGACCCTTGCGGCGGTGGCGTGATGAGCGACTATTTCGAGCAGTACGGCTGGACTCGCGCCGAGGTCGTTGACGCGCTGCGGGACTCCGCCGATGGCGACTTGCTCGCCATGGCCGCGCTCGACCTGATCATCGGCCACGGGATGTGGCTCAAGCGGACCGAGTTCCTCGACTGCATCGATATCGACGACGAACACGACGCGCCGATGTGGGCTTCGATCGACTGGCCTCGCGCCGTCGGCGTCTACACCCCGTGCTCGGGCAGCGAACGCACGATCCTGCGCATCGCCGCCTCCCTCGCGACACGGCAAGTGGAGATCTCCTTCGCTCTGGTCTCCGGCCTCGACGCCACCAACACCCGCCTGGTCATGAACGCCATCGCGGCCGCCACCGGCCACCGTGACCTGATCCGCGGTGAGCAGTCGTGAGGGCCTGGGACTACGACCCCGACGGCTCTCGCCATGGCGGGATGCCCACCTATCCCTACCGCATGGCGCCGACTGGCCTCGCGACGCGCCGCCAGCTCGCCGCGCTCAAGCTCACCCCGGGCACGTCCGAACCGGCCGCGCAGCTCGTCTGGCGACGTGGCGAGCGGAAGGCGTACCTGTTCCACATCGACCGCGCGAAGCCGAAGCGCGAGGCGACGCCGGCGCAACTCGCCGCGCTCGGTCGGGCGATGAAAGTCCGCCGGACCTGCGACATGTGCGGGACCGAGCAGCCGTACTGCGTCTCGCGCAAGTACGAGGCGTGCAACCCGTGCATCGACACGTGGATGGCGGTCGCGTGATGGCCACGCCCACGATTGCCGCCGCTTACCAGCGCGCCGCCTTCCAGCCTGCCGACGTGCGTTTCGCCGCCGGAACCGGGCTCGCCTGCCCCATGGACGACGCGCCCCTGATCCCGACCCGCACCGGCTGGACCTGCCGGACCTGCGCCGCCACGTGGGACTTCCACGGCCAGCACGGCACCTGGAACACCCTCACCCACTCTCGAACGGAGAACACCCGATGACCTACGCCCCGAACACCGTCACCATCAAGCTCCGCTGGGACCTCGAAACCCGCACGTACCCGACCCACGTCTTCAAGGCGCCGACGTACGAAGTCGATCGACTGTTCGCCGCCGTCAACGACCCCAAGGTGCGCTACATCGTCATCGCCGACGACGAAGGCGGTCGTCGCAGCATTCGCGTGGCGAACATCGACGAGATCCACACCGACGGCGGTGATTCCTGATGATGGGCACCGACGCCAAGTCCGCGACGAGCGGCCGCGGCTGGGCTCGCTTCGGGTTCGTCGTCGGTGTCGTCGCCTCGGTCGCCGCGAACATCGCGCACGGCTTCATTCCGCCGGCCGATGCCGTAACGGGCTGGACGCCGTCGTACGGGTCGATCGCCGCCGCCGCGTTCTGGCCGCTCGCGCTGGTCATCTCCGTTGAGGTGATCTCCCGAGTTCTGTGGCCGGAAGGGAAGGGATGGGCGGTCCTGCGGTTCGGGGGAGTCTCGGTCGTGGCGCTGATCGCGGCCGTTATCTCGTACCAGCACCTTCACGGCCTCCTGGTCGCCTACGGCGAGACCGGGATCGGCGCGCTGATCGGGCCGCTCGCCGTCGACGGGCTCATGGCCGTGTGTTCCGGTGCGCTCGTGGCGCTGTCCCGGGCACAGCGCGCGGTCGTCGAACAGCCTGCCGCCGAGGTTCAGTCCGAAGCCGGACCGGTCGGTGATGCCGCGACGCCGGTACACGCCGAAGCTCCGCTGACGTCCGATGTACCGGGGAAGCAGCGGCGAACCGCCAAACCTGCCGCACGCCGTACCGCCTCGCAGCGCGACGACCGTACCGACGCCGAACTCCTGGCCATGCTCGCCGAGATGCCGCGCAACGCCAACGGAACAGTCTCGGTCCGCGACGCAAAGGCCGCACTCAAGCCCTGCGGCACCGACCGCGCCCGACGCCTCCTGAGCGAAGCCAGCCTCCTCGACTCGAAGCCGACCCCATCGCCCGAGCCGCAGCCCGCACCCACTACCCCGACAGAGATCCCCGCCGACACCGAGCCGCGCGAGCTGGCTCCACAAGCCGCCTGACCGGGAAGGACACCGCCATGAGCAACGGGCAGACCAAAACCGAGTACCTCTACCACGTCGCCTACAACTTCGCGGCAGACAACGGCCTCTCCGGCTTCGGAGACATCACCCTCGACCTAGCCAACCCGATCGACAGCGGCCCCGCCATCGCGGCGGTGAGCAACTACATCCGTGATCGGCACCGGTTCCACAAGGTGGTCGTACTGAACTTCCAGCTCCTGTCCGGCCCGGTGAACCGGTGATGGCCACGGTTCCGGGCGCCTCCCCGCAACTTGTCCAAGGACTCGGTCACCGCATCCGTACCGGGTACACCGGCCCGACGCCGTATCTCACCTGTCCGCGCAGTGCTCCGTGCCGTTCCTGCCGCACGGCCACCCACTTCCGTGACCGCACCGAGACCCCGCAATGCCCGCCGTGTCGTGAGGCGAACCTCGCGGCAGCCATCAACCCCGACCCGACCACAAGGGAGGTACACCAGTGAACCTCGATGACGAGTTCGAATCGGCCGCCGCGGTCCGCGAGTACTGCGACAAGGTACGAGCGGTCACCCACCGGATGGGCGTTGAACTGTCCATCGCCAGCGAGGAACTCAACGCCGCTCTGCGCGAGATCCCCGGCAACGTGCTCGCCTTCGGGCTCGACACCCGGTACCGCGCCAAGCAGGTCTCGAAGCACTTGGAGCACGCCGCCGACGCGCAGAAGGAATGCGCCGCCGCCGCGGTCCGGACCTACGCGGCGTTCCGCCGGCACTTCCGCGGTGAGCTGGAACTCGCCAACGGCAAGCAGCCGAAGCGGCACTTCAGCTTCAAGGACTAGCCCGAACCTCAGATGGGAGGAAAGACCATGCGACGCAACAAGACGAAGGCCGTTGAGGCCGAGGTGATCGACGAAAGCGGCAAGACCGTCAAGTATGGGATCGCGCACTTGCTGCCCTACCTGCCGCCGTGGGGTCTGGCCGTGGCGGTGGGAATCGTCGGTGTCATCGCCCACCTCCTGTGGGGCGACTCGCCCGTCGGGATGGGTGCAGCGTCGGCGGGCATCACGCTCGCCGGGGTCGCGGTCACCGCGATGGCCTGGCGCGCCGGCGCCGCCCGCGGAGCCATGACTCAGATCCACGCCACGATCTCGATCGGTCTGGCCGTGCTGTGGGTGCTCGCCGCGCTCATCACCGGCCCCGGTCGCCCGGTCGCCGACATTTGGCTGATCGGCGCGTCTACGGTGGCCGTGACCTGGAACATCCGCAAGGGTCTGCGCGGCGGCGGCGACGGGTCCGGGTGGGCGGAGTTCGCCACTTCGACGAAGCTTGCCAAGGCCCGCGTCCAGCACCCGACCATCAACGGCGCCCAGGTTGGCGCCGACCTCGCACTCGCGCCCGGCCAGACCATCGCCGACGTGCAGGGCGAGACCGGGCGCATTGCCTCGGCGCTTCGCGTCCCGGCCAACGCCGTGCGCGTCGTCGCTGACCCCGACGACGCCTCGCGCGGCACGATGACCGTGACCACGATGGACATGCTCCGTCAGCGGGTTGCCTGGCCGGGACCGTCGGCGGTCGGCGGCTCGATTGCCCGCCCGATCCCCGTCGGCACCCGCGAAGACGGCACGCTCGCGCAGTTCTGGCTGCCCGGCGACCCCAAGGCTGGACGCAACGCCACCCTGCTGCTCATCAATGGCATGGCCGGGTCCGGCAAGACCAAGGGAACCCAGATCGCTGTCAACGAGATTGCCTCGCGCCACGACGCCGCCGTCATCGCCTGCGACCCGGTCAAGAGCGACCAATCGCTCCTGCCCGTCCGCGGTGCCCTGGCTGGCGCTGTCACAACCATGGCAGGCGCCAAGGCCCTGATCACCCGGATTCGGGACGCTGCCCGCTACCGCGCCGGCGAACTCGGACGCCGCGGCTACGGGGAATGGGTTGAGGGTTGCGGCCTGCCTTACCTGGTGTTCTGGCTCGAAGAGGCCGCCGCCTACCTTCCCGGATCCGACCGCTTCGCCGAGGTCGCCCGCGAGATCCGCTCTACCGGTCTCGGTCTGATGGTCTCGCTCCAGCGGACCACTCACCGGGGCATGCACACCGACGCCCGCCAGCAGTTCGGCGGCGGATGGTGCTTCGGCGTTGACGACCTCGACGATGCCACGTACGTCCTGTCCGACCACACCATCGACGCCGGCGCCCGACCCGACGTGTGGGGAACCCGCAAGCCCGGGTGCTCTTACCTCGAAGCCCCCGGCATCCCGGAGGAGTACTGGGCCATGCCGATGCGCACCTTCGATGCCGCCGACGACGTGCTCAAGCGCGGTGCCGAGATGGCCGTCCCCACCGCCGTCGACGCCGGAACCGCGAAGATCCTCGGCGACGTCCTCGACGCTCCGACCACCAGCACGGCCGTGGTCGCCGCGCCCGTCACCGCCGTGGTCCCGACCGTTCAGATCCCGCGCCAGCGCGATTCCGAGACCGCGTCGGTCGACGTCCCCAACCCCTTCACCGGGTCCATCGACGAACTCGCCAGCGATATCGACGGCGACGACCTTGACGAGCACGCCATGACTATGCCCAGCAACCCCGAGCCCGGGTTCCTCGACGACGTCGACACCTCCGCTGAGATCCCCGCCGATGACGAAGACCTCACGCTCGCCGCCAGCGGCGTGCGCTCCCCGGCGCTGTCGCCGCGCGACGCCGAAGCCGCGCTCGTCAAGCACCTCAACGAGCTGTTCGACACCGGCCACCCGCACGTTTCCCCCGCCAAACTCGCCGAACTGCGACGCGGAATCGGTCGCTCGCGGACCTGGTTCAGCCGCAAACTCGCCGACTTCGCCGACGCCGGCGCGCTCAACCCGACCGGCGAGTCGGGCACCTACGAGCTCGTCGCGCGCATCACGACGACGTGACGCGCGGGTGTGCGCACACCTGTGTGCGCACACCCGCCGGGTCTGAGCGCGCCCTACGCGCGGGCGCGAGAAAACCCTGTGCGCACGCGTGCGCACACCCCACAACCCCGCTCATCCCTGCCTTCCGCACACCTCACGCCACTTACACACAGTCACCGCACATGAACAGGAGAACGTCATGGAGTTCATCTCGATCTGGACCGCCCGCATCGGCCTGGCAACCCTCGCCGCCGGATCCCTCGCCTTCCTCCTCGGCATCGCCACGGGCACCCCAACCCTTCTCGTTACCGGACTGGCCGCCGTCGGCCTGAGCTTCGCCACGTGCTCGATCGCCATGAAGCTCCACCGGATCGAACCCCGCCCGCGCACGCGGCCCGCCAGGAGTGCCGACGACACCAAGGGCCACGGCCTCGCCGCCTGACCGCAAACCCCGAACCGACCACACGAAGGAGAACCGCAATGTCCGGCGAAACCACCCTCACCATCATCGGCAACCTCACCCGCGACCCCGAGATCCGCTTCCTCGAAGGGGGCGCCGCCCTCTGCAAATTCGCCATCGCCTCAACCCCGCGCCGCTACGACGCCAAGACCAACAAGTGGGCAGACGGCGAACCCGTCTTCATGGACATCACCGCCTGGCGCGACCTCGCCGAGCACGTCGCCGACTCCCTCTCGAAAGGCGACCGCGTCATCGTCACCGGCGTCTTGAAGCTCGACCGCTGGCAGACCCCCGAAGGCGACAACCGCCAGAAGATGACCCTCACCGCCGAGGAAGTCGGCCCCTCCTTGAAATGGGCCAGCGCCAAGCCGGTCAAGGCGACACGCACGACCCCGGGAGGCGTCGACCTCGACGACCCCTGGGCCAAGGCCAGTCCCAAGCGACCCGGCCGCGAGACGGTCGGCGCCGCGGCGGGCAACGCCTTCGCCGACGAACCGCCGTTCTAGCCGCCCGTGCCCGGCGCGGTGAACACCGCGCCGGGCACCCCATCGACCCAGAACGGAGACCGCCGTGAGACTGCTTGACCACGCCCTCGCCGCCGCCGACCGCGGCTGGCACGTCATCCCGCTCGTCCCCGGGGCCAAACGACCGGCCGTCCGCTCGTGGGAGAGCCGCGCGACGACCGACCCCGCCCGCATCACCCGATGCTGGAACGCCGGGGATTGGAACATCGGCATCGCCTGCGGCCCGAGCAGCCTGATCGTCATTGACCTCGACATGCCCAAACCCGACCACGTCTGGCCCGCAGAATGGGCACTCCTGGCGGTCAACGGCGTCGACGTCTTCGACACCCTCACCGCCCAAGCCGGACATCCCAGCCCGATCGACACCTTCACCGTCACCACCCCCAGCGGCGGGCGGCACCTCTACTTCAACCCGCCGCCCGGCGAGGCGCTGCGGAACACGACGGGCTCACTCGGACCGCTCATCGACACTCGCGCCGCCGGTGGCTACGTCGTCGCCCCCGGCTCGACCATCGACGGACGCGCCTACGCCGTCGAATACGAAGGGAGCGTCGCAGATCTGCCCGCGTGGCTGGCGAAGGCGCTCACCCCGCGCCCCACACCCGCACCGACGGCTCTCCCCGTGCCTGTCGGCCTCGACCGCGCCAGCGCCTACGTGCGCGCCGCCGTCAACGCCGAACTCGCGCACATCCACAATTCCGCGAGCCACAAGCACAACGTCAACCTGTGGGCCGCCGCCGTCGCCCTCGGCCAACTCGTGGCCGGAGGCGAACTCGATCACGACGACACCTTCCGTCGGCTCGTAGACGCCGGCGTCGCCGTCGGACAGTCCATCCTGGAAGCACGCGGCACCGTGGCATCTGGAATGCGCCGCGGCGCGAAGCGTCCCCGCTCGATCAACCGAGACGCAGCATGACCGGTGTCCTACCGGCCTTCGTGCCGGTCGAGTTGCCCGGACCCCTCAACGGGTCTGGGCGGCCCGGCCGCGTTGTCGAAGAGCCGCCCTTCGGCCCCTACGAGGAACCGGTGTGGGTTCCGAAGATGGAAACCATCAGCGCTGCCGAGTTGCAGACGATGGAGTTCCCGGAGCCGAACTGGGCGATTCCCGGCCTGCTCCCCGAGGGACTGACCTTGTTCGCCGGGAGCCCGAAGCTCGGCAAGAGCTGGTTCGTCTACGGCGCCGGACTGCACATCGCCGCCGGAATGCCCGTGCTCGGAGACATCGAAGCCGAGCAAGGCCCTGTGCTCTACCTCGCGCTTGAGGACACGCTTCGACGCCTCCAGGGCCGCATGAACTCGATCCTCGGCGGCACCCAAGCACCCAAAGACTTCTACTCCACGACCAAGTGCCCGCCGTTCGGATCGGGCGGCGAGGAAGAGCTTCATTACTGGCTTGGCAAGCACCCCGGCACGCGCTTGGTCATCATCGACACATTCGTGAAAATGCGCGCTGAGACGCGGAGTTCGGCGAGCGTCTACGAAGCGGACTATCACGCCGCCGACCGGATCAAACAGATCGCCGACGCTCATCAGGTCGCGATCGTCGTTGTTCACCACACGCGGAAGATGTCGGCCACCGACTTCCAAGACACGGTCTCCGGATCGAACGGGCTCGCGGGCGCGGCCGACGCGACCTTGGTTCTGGACCGTGCCCGGACCGCGAATCACGGAACCCTGTCGCTGACTGGTCGAGACGTCGAGGAAAGCGCGCTTGCGCTGGTCTTCGACCCCGAGACCGGTCTCTGGGGATACGACGACGTCCCCGCCGGCGACAACGACCTCACCGCCACACAACTCGACATCACGCGGTACCTGCGGTCGAACCCTGACACCAGTCCGAAGGACATCGCCGAAGCTCTCGGACTCAAGCCCGACAGCGTGCGAACCACCTGCCGCCGGATGGCTGAAAAGGGCCACCTCGCCGTCGATGCATCCAGTCGGTACCCCGTCTATCGCGCCGCCCGTGAGGCGGACGGGGGAGAGGGACGGTCCTTGTCCCTCTTGTCCCCCTGTCCCTCTGGCTCACCTGACCAGGGAGAACGTCACCCACACAAAGGGACAGCAGAGGGACAACCCTCGCCCGCTGTCCCGCAGACCGAAGTTTGAACTGCGGACCCGGCGCCCGAGCCTCGAAGAACGTTCGCCGGGTCTGCACTCCACAGATAGGAGTAGGCCCATCATGCCCCGCAACACGACCGCCGCGGCTCATGCCTCACCCGAACGCGGGTGGTTGACAGTCGAACAGATCCTCGCCGAACTCGGTATCCCACGCCGGACCTGGCAGGAATGGCGGACCTGCAAGCACAAGACCAACCCCGCCCACCGTCACGAGCCCTGCCACTGCACCCCGAAGCTCTACAAGCTCCCGAACGGCAAGTTCCGAGTCAAGCGCTCCGACTTCGACCGCTGGCTCAGCGCACTTGAGGAGGCCGCCGCGTGAACACGAGCCACGACGTCAGCATTTACAAGGTCGAGCACCGTAAGGACAGCAGAAGACGGCCCTATCGAGTCCGTTGGAGGGTTGCCGGCGCGCCCAAGCCCTTCTGGGAGCAGTTCGCCAAGGAGAGGCAAGCGGAGAACTTCCGTTCGGGCCTTGTCGCGGCCACGGACCGAGGGGAAGCGTTCGACGTCGACAGCGGGTATCCGGTGTCCATCGCGGCCAAGCGACTTGAGGAGGCCAAACGCGCCAACGCGGTCTCGACCTACGTGCACTTTGTGGAGTACATCGACCACAAGTGGCCGGTGTCGGCGGGCAACCGCCGCAAGGCTCTCGCCGAAGTTCTCACCGACGTCATGTGCCACCTTCTGCCGGATCGACCGGATCGACCCTCAGAGAGCGTGTTGCGTCGTGCGTTGTTCCGGCGCGCTTTCAACACACGCGACCGCAACCTCGCTCTGCCGAAGAACGCGAGCGACGCTGAGCGCTTCGTCGAACAGGAGCTTGGTGACGTCGTCACCTGGGTCAAGACTCACGCGCCGCCGCTGACGGTGCTGACCGATCTGGCCGCGCTGCGGAAGCTCCTGGATGCCATGGCGCGACTCCAGAACGGGAAGTCCGCCTCGCCGGCGTACTTCTCGAAGCGTCGCCGCATTCTGTACAACCTCTTCAAGTTCGCCGTGACCAACAAGCACCTGACCGCCGTCCCGCTGGATGATCCGGACCTCAAGTGGGTGAAGCCGTCGGACTTCGAGGTAGAGGACGCCATTGATCCCCGTTCGGTCGGCAATGTCGATCAGGTCGAACGGATGCTCACCGCCGTGTCCTATGTCGGGCGCACTCAGGGGCCGCGGTTCGTGGCATTCTTCGCGTGCGTGTTCTACGCCATGGCCCGCCCCGAAGAGGTCGCTGACCTTCGCAAGGACCAGTGCGAGCTACCAGAGAAGGGCTGGGGCCGGTTGCTGTTCGCCGGCGCCGCCGCTGTACCCGGAGCAGCATGGACCGACGATGGCGAAGCGCACGAGCTACGAGCGCTCAAGCACCGGTCGCGGTCGGCCGTGCGGATCGTGCCCATTCCACCCCGGCTCGTGACGCTGCTGCGACAGCACATCGAGACCTTCAAGGTCGCCGCCGACGGGCGCCTGTTCCGGACGATCAATCGAGGGCGCATCCTGCCGTCCACCTGGTGGCGAGTGTGGAGCAAGGCACGCGACTACGGGTTGTCTCCGATCGACCGGGCTTCGCTGCTGCTCAAGTGGGCATACCTCCTGCGAGCGTCTGGTGTTACCGCCCGCCTCTACGCCGGTGTGCCTGACCGCCAGGTCGCCGAGTGGGCAGGACACAGCGTCGAAGTTCTTCAGCGGGTGTACTCACGGATTCTCGAAGGCTTCGACACCAAATGGCACAGCAAGATGGACGGCGTCTTCGGTGGCGACGGTCCCGACGAAGCCGAAGACCCGGATCCCGGACAGTCCCCGGACACGCCACGGACATGAACAGCCGCTTCTGACCGCCATTCCCCGCACCCACCCGCACACGCCAAAAAACCCCGCCTCCCAGTGTTCGCACTGCTCAGGCGGGGTTTTTGCTGGTCTTTGGCTGGTGCCCCCGGCAGGATTCGAACCTGCGCACACGCCTCCGGAGGGCGATGCTCTATCCCCTGAGCTACGGGGGCTCGGGACCAGACGAGATTACCAGTCAGGCCGCCGTGCCCGCCGCTGGGTATCCCTCGGCGCTCTGCCCGCTCCCGTAGTCGTCGTACTTGTCCTGTTCGGCCTTGTCGCGGAGCCAGTTGAGGCCCCAGAGGATGGCCAGGACCAGCAGGATGATGCCGACGATCACGGCGATGGTCGCCAGCACGCGGTTGAGCTTGATGAAGCCGGTTTCGGCTTGGGGGCGGGGCGACGGGCCGCTCGCGGGTGGTGTCGGGACCGACCGTTGTCTGGGGACTGCGGGGGTGGGGGGCGGGCCGATGCGCGGGGGTTCGTGGGACCTTTCGCGCGGTGGCGACGGTGTCCAGCCATGTTGCGGTGTCGGGGCCTCGTGGTGGGGGGCCGGGGGTGGGGGTCCCCAGAGTGGGGGTGGCGCGCCGACGCGCGGCAGCTCTTCCGTTGCCGACTCGACGGGGGCGTTGGGCGGCCATGCGTCGGGTGGGGGTGGCGTCGGGGCCGGGCGGCGGGGCGGCCACGAGTCGGGAGGCGGGGGGTGGGGGTAGTTCATGGTCTGGCTTCCTAGGCTTGGGCCCCGAGCGCGGTCAGCTTGTCGCGGAGCGCGTCTATCTCGCTTTGCTGCCCGTTCTTCATGACCTGTGCGAGGTGCGTCACCCGAGTATCGTCCGTACGGGCCAGTACCGCATCGGCCATGTGGACACCGCCGAGATGGTGCTGGATCATCAGCTCCGCGAAGAGGACGTCCGCTTCCTTACCCCTGGCCGCGTCGAGCGCGGCGAGATCCTCCGGCGACGCCATGCCGGGCATGCGGCCGTCGACGAGGGTCATCTCGCCGTCCATCCACTCCATCGCCGGCTCGGTACTCGTCGGGTTCAGCCCCCAGTCCGACAACCAGGTCTGCATGATGCCGATCTGCGCCTGCTGCGTCAGCCCGATGTCGTACCCGAAGCGCCGCATGTCCGGGTCCTCACCGTTGCGGTACTCCATCATCCCCATGTTCACCGCCTGCGCGTGGTGCCCGATCATGTCGCGGGCGAAGCCCGCCTCGGCGGAGTCGTCGGCGTAGGACGCGGGCTGCGCGAGGGTGACGCCGACGGCCGCTCCCACGAGCAGTGCCACCACGACGGCGAGCGCGAGGGTGATCAGCGGACGCTGCCGCAGGTGCTGTCGCATCGGTTCCTCTACGGGTTCGGGGCACGCGGGGGTATTCGCGTCGCGGCCCCGAGAATAGCGCGGATACCATGACCGGGTGACTCCCGAGATGCTCGCCGAACACGTACTCACCGCTGCTCAGGCGGCCTTTGCCGCCCTGGAACTCGACTCCTCCGCGCTGCCTTCGAGCACCACGGTCGAGCGACCCCGCCAGCCGGAGCACGGTGACTACGCCTCGACGCTGTGTCTCCAGCTCGCCAAGAAGGTCGGGCGCCCGCCGCGGGCGCTCGCCGAGGCCATCGCCGCCGAGCTCACCAAGACCGACGGGATCGCCTCGGTCGACATCGCGGGCCCCGGCTTCCTCAACATCCGTCTCGACGCCTCCGCGACCGGCCAGATCGCCGGTTCGGTCGTCGCCGCGGGTGACGGCTACGGCAGCGTCGAGGCCTTCGCGGGTCAGCGGCTGAACCTGGAGTTCGTCTCGGCGAACCCGACCGGACCCGTCCACATCGGCGGCGTTCGCTGGGCGGCGGTCGGCGACGCGCTCGGCCGGATCCTCAAGTTCGCCGGCGCCGAGGTCACCACCGAGTACTACTTCAACGACGCCGGCGCGCAGATCGACCACTTCTCCGCCTCCCTCCTGGCCGCCGCGAAGGGCGAGCCGACGCCGGAGAACGGCTACAAGGGCGAGTACATCGCCGAGCTGGCCGCCACGATCGTCGAGGCGAACCCCGACTGGGCCTCGAAGGACGACCCGCGGGAGTTCTTCCGCGTCGAGGGCATCACGCTGATGTTCGCCGAGGTGAAGAAGTCCCTCGCCGACTTCGGCACGCACTTCGACGTCTACTTCAACGAGCGCGACCTGCACGTCAAGGGTGAGCTCGACCGGGCCCTCGGCCGGCTGCGCGAGCAGGGCAACATCTACGAGAAGGACGGCGCCGTCTGGCTGCGGTCGAGCGACTACGGCGACGACAAGGACCGCGTCATCGTCCGCTCGAACGGCTCCTGGACCTACTTCGCCGCCGACTGCGCCTACTACCTCGACAAGCGTGAGCGCGGCTTCGACAAGGTCGTCATCATGCTCGGCGCCGACCACCACGGCTACATCGGCCGCATGAAGGCGATGGTCTCCTGCTTCGGCGACGACCCCGCGCAGACCCTGGAGATCCTCATCGGCCAGATGGTGAACCTCCTCCGCGACGGTCAGCCCCTGAAGCTGAGCAAGCGCGCGGGCACGATCATCACCATCGACGACGTCGTCGACGCGATCGGCGTCGACGCCAGCCGCTACGCCCTGGCGCGCTACTCCAGCGACTCCACGATCGACCTCGACCTCGACCTGTGGGCGCGCAAGTCCAACGACAACCCGGTCTTCTACGTGCAGTACGCCCACGCGCGGATCAACACGCTGCTGGGCAACGCCGCCGATCTCGGCGCCGAACTGACCGACACCTACGACGCCGCCCTCCTCGCGCACCCGCGGGAAGGCGACCTCCTCAAGGCCCTCGGCGAGTTCCCCGCGGTCGTCACCACGTCCGCCGAACTCCGCGAACCCCACCGGGTCGCGCGGTACCTGGAAGACCTCGCCGGCGCCTACCACCGTTTCTACGACGCCTGCCGGGTCCTCCCGCGCGGCGACGAGGAGTTCACCGAGACGGGACGCGCGCGACTGTGGCTGATGAAGGCCACGCAGGTCGTGCTGGCCAACGGCCTGCGTCTGCTCGGCGTCTCCGCACCGGAAAGGATGTAATGCGCGCGCACGAAGCGGGCGCCATGCACGCGGAGGCGGCGCAGCCCGCTCCCGCGTGGCTGCGCGAGCCCGAAGACGTCAACATTCTTCTCCCGCAGTTGTGGGCGAAGACCGTCCGGCGAGACGACGAGGGGGTCCTGGAGGTCGGCGGTGTGCCGGTCACCGAACTGGCCGCCGAGTTCGGCACGCCCGCCTACATCCTCGACGAGGCCGACTTCCGGGCCCGCCTGCGCGAGTACCGCGACGCCTTCACCGGCGCCGACGTCTACTACGCCGGGAAGTCCTTCCTGTGCAAGGCCGTCGTCCGCTGGGTCGACGAGGAGGGCCTGTGCCTCGACGTGTGCAGCGGCGGCGAACTCGCCGTGGCCCTGTCGGTGGGTTTCCCGCCTGAGCGCATGGGCCTGCACGGCAACAACAAGTCCGTCGCGGAGCTGACCCGGGCCGTCGAGGCCGGTGTCGGGCGGATCGTCGTCGACTCCGGCCACGAGATCGACCGGCTCACCGCGATCGCCCGCGAGCGCGGGGTCCGCCCGAAGGTCCTCATCCGCACGAAGGTCGGCGTCGAGGCGCACACGCACGCCTACATCGCCACCGCGCACGAGGACCAGAAGTTCGGCCTGTCGCTGCCGGCGGCGGCCGACGCGGCCCGCAAGATCCTCACCGAGGGTGTCCTCGACCTGCGCGGCCTGCACTCGCACATCGGTTCGCAGATCTTCGACACCTCCGCCTTCGAGGTCGCCGCCCGCCGTGTCCTGGGCCTGCAGGCCGAGATCCGCGACGAGCACGGCGTCGAGCTCCCCGAACTCGACCTCGGCGGCGGCTACGGCATGGCCTACACCACGCAGGACGACCCGATCGCGCCCGCCGAGATCGCCGACCACCTGCGCAAGATCGTCGACCACGAGTGCTCGGCCTACGACCTGGCCACCCCCCACCTGTCGGTCGAGCCCGGCCGGGCGATCTCCGGCCCGTCGACGTTCACGCTCTACGAGGTCGGCACGGTCAAGCACGTCGATCTCGACTTCGGCGCCAGCCGCGCCTACGTCAGCGTCGACGGGGGCATGAGCGACAACATCCGCACCGCCCTGTACGACGCGAACTACTCCGCGACGCTCGCGTCGCGGGTCTCCGAGACGGCCCCGCTCCTCGCCCGCGTGGTGGGAAAACATTGCGAGGCCGGAGACATTGTTGTTAAGGATGAGTTCCTGCCGGCGGACGTCTCGCCGGGAGATTTGATCGCCGTGCCGGGAACCGGGGCCTACAGCCGGAGCATGGCGAGCAACTACAACCATGTCCCGCGACCACCGGTGCTCGCGGTGCACGACGGCGCCGCGCGGGTGATCGTGCGGCGGGAGACCGAAGAGGACCTGCTGCGGCTCGACGTCGGCTGAGCCGGAACAGGTGAAGGAGTGAAGCGGTGAAGATAGCGCTGCTCGGATGCGGCAACGTCGGTACCGAGGTGGTCCGGCTGCTGCACGAACAGTCGTCCGACCTCGCCGCACGGATCGGTGAGCCCCTTGAGCTCGCCGGTGTCGCGGTACGCCGTCCGGACAAGGATCGCGGCGACCTGCCCGTGCCGAGAGAACTGTTCACCGCCGACGCGCAGGCCCTGGTGTCCCGTGCGGACGTGGACATCGTGGTCGAGCTCGTCGGCGGTATCGAACCGGCGCGAACGTGGATCACGACGGCGATGGCCGGCGGGAAGAGCGTGGTCACCGGCAACAAGGCGCTCCTCGCCGAGGACGGCGCCACGCTCCACGACGCGGCCGCCACGGCGGGCGTGGACCTCTACTACGAGGCCTCGGTCGCCGCGGCCATCCCGCTGCTGCGCCCGCTGCGCGAGTCGCTGCACGGCGACCGCATCACCAAGGTGATGGGGATCGTCAACGGCACGACGAACTTCATCCTGTCCCGCATGACCGAGACGGGAGCGACCTTCGCCGAGGCCCTCGACGAGGCCGGTGACCTCGGGTACGCCGAGGCCGACCCGACCGCCGACATCGAGGGCTTCGACGCCGCCGCGAAGGCCGCGATCCTCGCCGGGCTGGCGTTCCACACGCGCGTCAGCGCCGCCGACGTCTACCGCGAGGGCATCACCGAGGTCAGCGCCTCCGACGTGGCCAGCGCCGCCCAGATGGGCTGTGTGGTGAAGTTGCTGTGCATCGCCACCCGCGCGGGTGACGACGTCACGGTCCGCGTGCACCCGGCGATGATCCCGACGAGCCACCCGCTCGCCGGCGTCAACGGCGCCTACAACGCCGTCTTCGTCGAGGCCGAGGCCGCCGGGCGGTTGATGTTCTACGGCGCCGGGGCCGGTGGCGCGCCGACCGCGTCGGCCGTCCTCGGCGACCTCGTCGCCGTCGCCCGCAACCGCCGCAACGGCGCCCGCACGGCCAGCGAGTCGACCTACGCCGACCTCGCCGTGCGACCCATGGGCGACGTGACGACCAGGTACCACATCTCGCTCGACGTCGACGACCAGGCGGGCGTGCTCGCCGCCGCCGCGCAGGTCTTCGCCGACCACGACGTCAGCATCCAGACCGTCCGCCAGGACGGTCGCGACGACGACGCGCTGCTGGTCGTCGTCACCCACCAGGCCACCGACGCCGCCCTCGCGGCGACGGTGGAGGAACTCGCGAAGCTGCCCGCCGTGCGGCAGGTGGCCAGCGTCATGCGCGTAGAAGGCGGATGAGCACAGTGATCTGGAAGGGCCTCATCGAAGGCTTCCGCGACCGTCTCCCCGTGACCGCGGAGACGCCCGTCATCACCCTGTACGAAGGAAACACCCCGCTGGTGCCCGCTCCCGGGCTCTCCGCCCGGACCGGCTGCGACGTCTACCTCAAGGTCGAGGGCGCCAACCCGACCGGTTCCTTCAAGGACCGCGGCATGACCCTCGCCGTGTCGAAGGCCGTCGAGGACGGCGCCAAGGCCGTCATCTGCGCCTCGACGGGGAACACGTCGGCGTCGGCCGCCGCCTACGCCGCCCGCGCGGGGATCACCTGCGCCGTGCTCGTCCCGCAGGGCAAGATCGCCCTCGGGAAACTCGGCCAGGCGCTCGCCCACGGCGCCAAGCTCCTGCAGGTCGACGGGAACTTCGACGACTGCCTGGCGCTGGCCACGAAGTTGTCGATCGATTTCCCGGTGTCGCTGGTCAACTCGGTCAACCCCGACCGGCTCCAGGGGCAGAAGACGGCCTCCTTCGAGATCGTCGCCGCGCTCGGCGACGCGCCAGACGTGCACTGCCTCCCGGTGGGCAACGCGGGGAACATCACCGCCTACTGGATGGGCTACACCGAGGACCTCGCGGCGGGCAACGCCCGAAAGACGCCGAAGATGATCGGTGTGCAGGCGCAGGGCGCATCGCCGCTGGTCGGCGGGGAGGTCGTGCGCGAACCGCAGACGATCGCCACCGCCATCCGCATCGGCAACCCGGCGAGCTGGACGCAGGCCATCGACGCCCGCGACGCCTCCGGCGGCCAGATCCGCGCGGTCACCGACCGCGAGATCCTGTCGACCTACCGGATGCTGCCGCGCGGCGAGGGCGTGTTCGTCGAGCCGGCCAGCGCGGCCAGCGTCGCCGGCATGCTCGCGGCCGTCGAGGACGGCTCCATCGAGCGCGGCTCGCGCGTGGTGTGCACGGTGACCGGACACGGCCTGAAGGACCCCGACTGGGCGGTGGCGTGCGCGCCCTCGCCGGAGACGATCAAGGTGGACGTGCTGGCGGCGGCGCGGTCGCTGGGGTTGTAGACATTCCGCGGCTCGACTGTCGGCGGGGGCGCGTCTCGATCGGTCGGGACGCGCCCCTCGCCATTGCCGGGCCTACTTCCCGTACCCGTGCCCGAAGCCGTCGCAGGCGGCCTGCATGTTCTCCAGCGGCTCGACGAGCGCGGGGAAGTCCGTCGCGGTGCCGTCGCCGATCAGCTCGATGATCGTGTCGCCGTACTCGGCGATTTCGGGGTCGAAGGACTGCACGGCGTCGGCGGCGGCGGCTTCGACGTCCCGTGCCCACGCCTCCGTCTCCGCCGGGGACATGCCGCCCACGTCGAGGGGGAGCGCCAGGGCCGCCTCACACGCGAGGTCGAGCTTCGTGAACCCCGGTTCCCCGGTGGGCTCGGGCACGTCGGGGACCGGGCCGGTGCAGGCGGTCAGGAGAAGGACGGAGGCGGCCGTCAGGCGGAGCAGTGGGCGCATCGCCCGGACGTTAGTCCACTCTGGACGGCCGTGGGGGGCACGTCAGGAGGGGCACCCGGCAACACCGCCGGGCACCCCTCCTTCACGAGGTCCTGCGGTCCATCACCGCGAACACCACCGCCGCCACCGCGTACGACGCGAGGAAACCGACGTCCACGCCCGCGGCGGCACGGCTGAGCGGGCCGACGTAGAGCGGTGTGTTCGCCCCCAGGAGACCGACCAGGACCCCGGCGCCGAACGCGATGAGCGCGTTCGCGTTCAGGCCCCTCGTGTACCGGTAACGGCCGTCGTCGGCGTGCAGGTCCTCGGGCGTGTACCGCCCTCGGAAGCGGGCGTAGCCGACGGTCATGATCGCCGTCCACGGCGCCACGAAGCTCAGCAGCAGCGTCACGAACGCCGCCATCGAGTCCACGGCGTCGTAGACGACCGCGCCCAGGTACAGCAGCGCCACACCGATCCCCGCCACGACGACGGTGACCGCCGCCCGCGAGGCCCGCCGGAACACCGACTGCGCCGACAGCCCGGCCGCGTAGACGCACAGCCCGCCCTGCGGGAACGACCCCACGAGCCCGAAACCGATCACGACCACCGCGAACCACGGCGGCGTCACCTCGGTGACGCCCTGCAGCCACGGCAGCCCCGGATCGGTCAGCGTCGTCGTCGTATAGGCCCCCACGAGCAGCGCCACGACACAGCTGAGGAACATCGCCCCGCCGTTCCACCACATGACCGGCCCGTCCGGACCGCGCATGTAGCGGCTGTAGTCGCCCTGGAAGGTCGCGTACGACATCGGCACCGACACCGCGACCCCGGCCGCGAGCAGCCACGTCGAGGCGTGTCCCGACAGGGCGAGCTCGCCGCCGGCGAATCCGGCGTCGAAGCGCGGTGCGAGCACCGCCACCAGCGCCAGTAGCACGACGCCGCCGACGATGGCGGTGACGCGGTAGGTGACGAGCAGTGCGCGCTGCCCGAACACCGCCACCGCGATCACCGCCACGGCGACGACCGGCATCGTCACCGCGAGCGCGCCGGGCCCGGTGGGCGTCCCCAGCAGTTTCGCGGCGGCGACCATGATGGCCGTCCCGCCCGTCCACACGGTGATGGCGAAGAACCCGAGGGCGACGCCGACCGTGATGAGGCTGCCGACGACCCGGCCGCGTACGCCGAAGTGCGCGCCCCCGGCCGTGGGGTTGTTGGTGCCGGTGCGCAGCCCGAAGCGCACCAGCGGGACGATGAGCGCCGTGCCGACCGCGGTCCCGGCGAGGATCGCGGTGACCGAGGCCCACCAGCTCAGCCCGAACAGGACCGGCAGCGCCCCGAGCACGACCGTGCCGAAGGAGAACTGGGCCGAATGCCAGATCCAGCCGAACTCCGAGGGCCGTGAGGTGCGTTCGGACTCCGGGACGATGTCGACCCCGCGGGTCTCCACCGCCGCGCGGGGAGGAACGCGGACCGGCGGTGGAGACGTCGTCACGGCCGCTCCGCGGGATCGAGGACCGCCCGGATCCGCAGCGGATCGCAGGACGGGCCGGAGACGGGTCTCCCGTCGACGATCTCGAAGCTCGACAGGTGCAGCGGACAGGTGATGCGCAGGGTCCGCTCGTTGACGTGGCTGAACAGCAGCCGCCCGCCGCGATGGGGGCAGTCGGCCTGCGCGAGCACGCGGGTGCCGTTGATGTCGACGAGGATCAGGTCGTCGGTGACCTGCCGTAACAGGTGACTCATCGGCCCGCACCCACCTTGCGGGCGCGGGCGACGGCCGCTTCGGTGGCGGCGTCGACGATCTCGCCGGTGAGCACGATCCCGGCCCAGACCTTCGCCAGGTCGAGGCTGTGCACGGTGTCGAGTTCGCGCAGGGCGTCGCGCATCTGCCTGCTGTGGAAGGTGTCGATGTAGAGGTGCTCGGAGAAGTACGCCGAGTTGGCCACCCCGAGGCGTTCCACGGCCGCGGCGTGGCAACGGAAGGCGTACAGGACGCTGGCCTCGAAGTAGGCGTAGCCGCCGAGGAAGAACTCGGGGCTGGGCGCCCGGGAGGCGAGCCAGTGGAAGAGGTTGACGTAGGCGAGGACCTCGGGTTCGGCCTCGTCGATGTAGCCCTCCAGTTCGACGGGCATGCCCAGCTCGGTGAGCAGGTCGCGGTAGAGCTGGGAGTGGGCGCGGGCGACGTTGCCGGAGCCGAACTCGTCGATGAGGACCCGGAACACGGCCATGCCCGAGCGGTGGGGGAGCCGCGGCACGATCGGCAGCAGCGCGTGCGACTCGATGAGCCCGTCGACGGCGAACTGCCCGACGATTGCCTTGAACTCGTCGAGGCCCGCGTGCAGGGCGATGTAGTCGTGGCTTTCGGGCAGGTCGCGTTCCTCGCCGGCGAGCCGCTGGTCGAGCGCGGACAGGAGCGCCGTGCGGGAACCGAAGCGCGGTGCCCCGCGCTCCAGTCCTTCGGCGAGGGGGACGATCCAGCCCGCTTCGGCGGCCTCGATCTCGGCGGCGACGGCGGCGGTGGGCACCGACCGGTTGAGCCGGTAGAGGCGTGCCTGGTCGATCACGGCGCACCGTCCCACTCGACCGTCCGATCGGAGTCGATGACGGCCCGCCGGCGCAGTTCGGCCTTGGCCCAGCGGTACCAGTCGTCCTTGAACAGCCCGAGCCGCTCGCAGGCGGCGTTGATCTCGGCCTGGACCTCGGCCGACGGTTCCCGCAGCATCAGCGAGCACAGGGCCGGTTCCAGGTTGGCCAGCGGGCCGACGAAACCGGCGACGCCCGCGTCGCCGGACAAGACGTCGAGGAGCAGGTTCTCCCAGCCCTCGAAGACCGGTACGTGCGGTACGGCGGCGGCGATCCGGCGGGTCAGTTCCGGGGAGCCGCTGGACTCCTTGATCCCGGCGACGCCCGGCAGAGCGCAGATCCGCACGATCGTGTCGAGCGCGATGTGGTTGCCGGAGATCGCGTGTTCGTTGTACAGGAAGATGGGCAGCGCGGTGCCCTCGCGGACGGTGGCGTAGTGGCGGTAGACGGCGTCCTGGTCGAGTTCGGGGTCGAAGGGCGTGGTCACGACGACGGCGTCGGCGCCGAGTTCGGCGGCGGTCCTCGCGCGGGCCACGACCTCCCCGGTGGTCGGGAGCTGGATCCCGGCCAGGACGGGCAGTCCGGCGGCGTAGGTGACGGTCGCGGCGACCATGTCGCGCCAGCGGCCGGCGTCGAGTAGCCAGCCCTCGCCGGAGCTGAGCGCGGGCATGACGGCGGTGACCTCGTCGCGCACGGAGTCGACGAGCCGCGCCACGCACGGCGAGGAAACCTCGCCGGTCTCGGTCAGCGGGGTCACCAGGGGCACGATGGTTCCTTGGTACATGGCGGTGCCTCCTCCTAGAGATCAGCGGCCGGGACCGTGAGTTTCAGGGACTGTTCGTAGAGGGTTTCGAGCGTCTTGGGAAAGGCTCGATCCGCGCCCGGCGTCTCGATCCCGCGTACGGGCAGGCCCGTGCGGCCGGTCAGCCGCGGACTGGCGGTGTGCAGCGTGCCGCCCTTGCGCAGCACGAAACCGAGCAGCAGCCGTTCGTGATCGGGCAGCCCGTCGAGGGCCGCCGACCCGAAGCCGATCTCGGCGTCGCCGCGCCCGTAGCCGGGCCGTTCCACACACAGCAGCGAATGCAGGTTGTCCATGAACGGGTAGTAGGCGTCCTGCGTGTCGCGCGGCAGCCGCCAGATCAGGTCGTCGCACAACCCGACCTGCTCCAGCGGCATCAGCATCGGCGTGGCCAGGTTCGACGTGAAGAACGACTTGCAGGCCAGCCGCGCCGACTCCTCGGCGGCGTGCATCCCCATGAACAGGGCCGCGTCGATGACGATCTCAGCGGCCATGACGGCGCAGCACCTCCCGGACGCGCGCGATCGCCGCGGCGAACACGCGCGGCTCGCGGGCCAGTGCGATGCGGATGTAGCGCTCGCCGCTGTCGGGGCGGTTCCAGTAGAAGTAGGTGCCGGGGAGGACGTAGACGTCCTCGTCGAGCAGGGCCCGCTGGAGTGCCGTCGCGGTCAGCTCGGGCGGGCGGATCCGGTACCAGGACACGCTCGTGGTCACGCGCGGGCGCTGGTATTCGAGGATGGTGCCGTCGAGGGCCTCGCGGGCGGCCTCGGCGTTGCGGGCGAGGAGGTCGCGGACGGAGGCGAAGCCGTCGTCGATGGAGTCCTCGATGTAGTGGGCGACCAGGTTCAGCACGAACGGCGAGACGTTCAGCAGGACGCTGGTGTGCAGGTTGTAGACGGTGTCGTGGATGTCGCGGCTGGCGGTCAGCAGCGCGCACTTGGCGTCCTGGACGGGCCAGGTCTTGCCGGTGTCCTCCAGCACGATGTAGGTGACGCCGGAGGATTCCAGCAGCTCGTAGAGGTCGATGCGGCCGGTGCCGTCGCACAGCGCGAAGGAGGCGAAGCACAGGTCGATCATGAGCAGCCGGTCGTGCTCGACGCAGTGCCGGACGACCGCCTCGAAGCCGGCGCGGCCGTCGGTGAGGAGGCTGAAACCGGTGGGGTTGTTGGGATCGACGAGGTAGAGCGCGTCGGCGCTCACCTCGGCGTCGAGACGCTCGCGGATCCGCGCCGGGTCGCGCAGGAGCTCCTCGGGGAGGGCGGTGAGCCCGACGCGCATGTTGCGCAGCAGGTCGGTGAGGTTGTCGAAGCACGGCTCGATGAGCGCGACGGTCATGTCGCGCTGCTTGAGGTACATGGCCGCGACCATGGTCGAGACGCTCGCCGAGTAGGAGAGCATGGTGCGGCCGAGGAGGCGGGCGGTCGGCTGCCGGTGCAGGCGGAAGAACGCGTCGGTTAAACGCTCCTCGAAATACGACTGCTGGTCCTCCTCGGCCTGGTACCACAGCGAGGGGAGTTGTTCGACGATCTTCTCCTGGCTCGGCGACTGCCTTTGGTGGGTGTGCGCGTCGGCCAGGTTGTATTTTGTTTTGAGGGCCTGGATCTCGTGCTGAGTGAGGTCGGCGAAATCGTCGAGATTGACCATCGGGGAGATTTCGTTCGTCGTCCCCGACGGCATCGGACGTGGTGGAACGCTTGCTTCGAGCATGGTGGCTCCCTTTCGGGTTCTTCGATCACCAGGTGGCGAATTGAAGTTAATCAATATGCTAGCGATGTTCCGACCCCGGGGGAGTGACGGAATTTCAAATTGCTCCCTAACTTATGCGAGCAATTGTTTCCGTCCTGGTCGAGAATGCGTCAAAGGTCAGTGGTCATTGACGGGCGAACGAATACCGTGTGCGGGTCACGGCGCCGATCGCTGCAGCAGGTCCTCGACGACCTTCGGGTCGTCGGACTCGACGACGGGATAGCCCACGCCGTACCGGCCCTCCCAGCGCGAGGTGATGCCCGGGTTGGGGTGGTCGGTGCCGTCGGGGAGGAACAGGTGCGGGCTGCACACGATCCGGTCGGTGCGCGACAGCGCCGCCTGGTCCGACAGGTCCCGCCGGGCGCGGCCGTCGTCGAGGGCCTCGGTCAGTTCGGCGACGTCGACCGCCCCCGTGGAGGCGGCGGCGTCGAGGATGACCTTGCGGTTGCTGATGCACTTCGACTCCGCCCAGAAGGCCCGGCGCAGCGCCAGGTCGAGCTGTTCGGCGGCGCGCAGGCTCTGCGCCTTGGCGGCCTGCACCGCCTCCAGCGCCGGTAGCGTCGTCGAGGGGTACAGCCAGTCCTTCGCCTGCCACAGCCGCCATCCGGCGGAGGGTTCGAGGATCGCCATGCGCGCGACCTCGGAGTCGGTGCCGGTCCGGGGACTCGGCGCGTCGTTGAGCAGTTCGAGCGGGAAGGCCCGGAGATCGAACCAGACCTTCCCGTACAGCCCGAGCCGCTCGCGGGCCGCGTGCAGCCGGCGGATGGTGATGTGCGCGAAAGAGCACCAGATGTCGGAGTAGACGACGATGACGCCTGGCTCGGGGGTCAGGTCGGGCTGGTCGGTCATGTTCTTTCCCTTCGCGTGGCCGCGGGCGGCTACGCCGGTTCGGTGGTGAGTGCGAGTTCGGCCTCCTGCGCGGCCATCGCCGTCTCCACGTCGAGCGTGGAGTCGGGCAGCCAGGCGGGAAGCAGCGGAATGTCGGACATGGCGTCGAACAGGCCGTCGATGTGGCGGCCGATGACCGGCGCGTGCGAACTGAGGACGGTGCCCGGCGACAGTCGCCGGATCCGCCGCAGCACCGCGTCGAAGCGGGGCAGGTCGGTGGCCGAGGTCCAGGGCGCGATCGCCCGGTTGAACACGTCGAAGCCCGCCCGGAAACCCGGATCGGTCACGTCGATGTACTCGGCCGGCTCGGGCAGGATCGTGCCGAAACTGTCGGAGCTGATCAGCGTGTCCTCGCTGTGATCGAAGAGACCGATCGTGCCCGGCGAGTCGAAGGTCGGCGGCCGGAGCGCCTCGAAGTCGTGCCGCCCCAGGCGAAAACGCTGCCCGGGATTGACCTGCACGACCCGCTCGGCGGGGACGGCGAACTCCTCCGACAGGCGGATCAGCGAGACGCCGTTGGTCACCAGCCGCGCTCGCGGTGCCGCGTCGAGGATGTCGACGAGGGCGCCGCTGTGGTCGCGGTCGTCGTGCGTGACCACGACCCAGCGGAGATCGGCCGGATCCACCAGGCCCCACAGGGCGTCGAGGAACTCGGGACGGTCGATGGGCATGCCCGTGTCGATGAGGATCGGCTGCCCGTCGCGGAACAGGAAACCATTGACGGGCTGCTGTCCGACACCGGGGATGGGCAGGTCGGACGGTAGGACGTAGGCGTCGCGCCGGAACTTGTAGGGCGGGCGCACGGGACTTCCTTTCGGTGAGGAGGGAGGGGGGGGTCAGAGGAGCTGGATCAGTAGGGATCCGGCGATCAGCAGGGCGAGACCGGCGAGGCGGTTGGTGTTCATCGGCCGCCGCGGCATGCGGAACAGTCCGAAGTGGTCGATCAACGCCGAGGCGACCTGCTGACCGGTGACGGTGAGCGCGATCGTCGTGGCCGCTCCGATCTCGGGGATCAGCAGGAAGGTCGCGGTGACGTAGACCGCCGCGCACGCGCCGCCCAGCCAGCCCCACCACGGGACCTTGCCGAGCTCGCCGAGCTTCGGCGCCGGCGTGCGGCCGAGCGCGCGCAGGACGAGCAGGACGATCGCGATGGTCACGGTCGCGACGACGAAGCTGATCAGGGCGACGGCGAGCGGCTCGTTCAGGTCGGCGCGCAGGCGGGCGTTGACGGCGCCCTGGATCGGCAGGACCGCGCCGGCGACGAGGCCGAGCAGGATCCAGCCGGCGCGGCCGACGCCGTGCGAGGTCGGGGCGGGCGGTGGCGCGGGCGCGGAGGTTCCGCCGCCACCGCCCGCGCCGACGGTCGCGGGCACGGGTGCGGGCGTGGCCACGGTCGCCTGTTTGGCGCCGCGGATGACGATGGTGATCCCGGCGAGCACGGCGACCGCGCCGACGGCGATGCCCGCGGTCATGGACTGCCGCGCGACTCCGATCAGGCCGAAGAGGTCGAGGGCGAGCGAGGCGAACATCTGGCCGGTGACGAACAGGCCGACCGCGGCCAGGGCGCCGATGCGCGGGAACAGCAGGATGCCGCTGGTGATGTAGAGCGGGCTGGCCAGGCCGCCGAGCAGGTGCCAGGGCTCGACGTCGGTGAGATTTCCGAAGGCGCCGAGGGCCCCGACGGCGACCGCGGCGAGCGCGAGCAGGACGGTCGCCACCGTGAGCTGGACCGTTGAGGCGCCGTACGGGGTGCCGACGGCCTTGTTGAGCTGGAGGTTCACCGATGCCTGGACGGCGAGCAGGCCGCCGATGAGGAAGGCGGAGGCGAGAAGCGCGAGTTCCATGGGGCCTTCTAGGGACGAGTAAGTGGACACTGTGTCCGCCTAGTATAGGCACGGAAGTGGACACCCTGACCACATAGTCGCCGTCACATGTTTAAGATCGTTCCCATGACCACCGCCGCTTCACCCCCCGAAGGGCGGGAGCGGGCCGACGCGGCCCGCAACCGCGCCAGGGTGCTCGCCGCGGCCGAACGCCTCTTCAGCACCGCCGATCCCCGCACGATCACCATGGACCGGATCGCGAAGGAGGCGGGGGTCGGCCGCGCCACCCTGTATCGCCGTTACCCCGATCCGGCGTCGATCGCCGTGGCGCTCCTCGACGAGCACGAGCGGCTGCTGCAAGGACAGCTCCTCGCCGGCGCGCCGCCGCTGGGGCCGGGCGCGCCGCCGGGAGAGCGCCTTGCCGCGTTCTACGAGGCCATGGTCGAGCTCCTCGACCGGCATCTGCCCCTGGCCCTGGGGGCCGAGACGGGCAACGCGCGCATGAAGACGGGCGCCTACGGTTTCTGGCGCGTGCACGTGCGCTCGCTGCTCGTCGCCGCCGAGGTCGCCGACCCCGACGCGCTCGTCGACGCGCTCCTCGCGCCGCTGGCGCCGGAGGTCTTCCGGTACCAACGCGAGGAACGCGGTCTGTCCACAGTGGAGATCGGGGCGGCGCTGAGCCGCCTCGCCCGCCGCCTGCTGGGGGGCTAGCCCTCGCGCACCGCCGCGGCCAGCCGGGCGAGGTCGTCGTCGGTGCCCGCGTCGTCGAGGGCCTTGGCCAGGACCTTTTCGTAGGTCGCGCGCGCCTGCCGGTGCGTCACCCGTCCCTTCGCCGTGAGCTCGGTGAAGACGCCGCGCCGGTCGTCGGCGCACGTCGTCCGGCGGGCCAGACCCGCCTCTTCGAGGCGTGCCGCCAGCCGGCTCACCGAGCTCTGGTTGAGCCCGATCGCGACGGCCAGGTTCTGCACCCGCATGGAGCCGCCCTTGGTCGAGGCGAGCTCATCGAGCGCGCGGAACTCCGAGAGCCCGAGATGGTGACCGCGGTGCAGGCCTTGGGCGAGGGCTTGTTCGACGAGGTGATGCAGGCGGAGTGCGCGCTGCCAGCCGGCGCTGATCGTGGTGGTGTGTCTGATGGCCATCACTGTCCTTTCCGGACGGACCGGTCATTCGTCCCACCTCAGCCACCATATGCCGGGGCATGCATGGTCGCCAGGGGATTGTGGGGGGATACCCGGGTGGAGGGGGT
This sequence comes from Phytomonospora endophytica, assembly GCF_014202425.1. Classification (GTDB taxonomy): domain Bacteria; phylum Actinomycetota; class Actinomycetes; order Mycobacteriales; family Micromonosporaceae; genus Phytomonospora; species Phytomonospora endophytica. The sequence goes on from NZ_JACHGT010000015.1 coordinate 228,254, forward strand.
GTTGACGCGTGGGTGCGGGTGATCCACTCTTGTGGGGCCCTGTGCCTTTGCCCTTGCCTGAAAGAGATGCCCATGCCCGTTCATGCCCTCGTGCGCGCGATCGGCTCGCGTGCCGGTGCCGCGCTGCTCGTGTTCGCCGCGAGCCTGCTCCTGTTCCCCGCCACCGCTTACGCCGACGAGTCCGTGGCGACGGTGTCCTCAGTGGACTATCCAGAGTGCGTGCCGGACTCCTGCGGTGCGCACGGCTCGCCGGAGACGCCGGGGACCTTCGTGTTCACCGGTTCCGCCGACATCGCGGGGTTCCGTTACGGCTTCCGCGATCCGGCGGACAGCTACGTGGCCGCCGTCGGCGGTGTCGCCGAAGTGACCCTCACGCCTCCGACGTTCGGGATGAACGTGCTGTTCTTCCAGACCGTTGACGGCTCGGGGCGTCTCGGCGACCGGTACTCATACGGCTTCATCGTCACCCGGCCGTCCGGCCCGGTCGCGGCGTGGCCGCTGGAGACCCGCCGTGGGACCACCGGCCCCTTCCTTGACGGGACCGGATCCGGCCATGACCTCGCCGTGTTCGGGAACCCCGTGCTCACGCCCGACACAAGGCTGATCGGTGCGCCCACGGCCGTCTTCGACGGCGACGACCACCTGGCCACCGCCGGCCCCGTCATTCGTTCCGACAGTTCGTTCACCCTGTCCACCTGGGCGAAGCTCGACCATCTCGGCGGCAACGCCACCGCGATCTCGCTGGACGGCGCCCAGGTGAGCGCTGTGCGCCTGGAGTACGCGGCGAACCCGGGTGCCTGGTGTCTGAGCGTGCGGATGACCGACGCGCCGGCCGCGCCGAGCCTGCACACCTGCCAGGCCACACCGGCCACGAAAGCGTGGACCCACCTCACCGGCACCTACGACGCCGTGGCAGGCGTGATCCGCCTCTATGTCAACGGTGAACTCACCGGTGAGCGCGCCGTTCCGGCTCCCACGTGGAACGCCACCGGGCCGGTGGCCGTCGGTCGCGCCCTGTGCCATGCCGAGGCCTGCCGGGCCTTCGACGGCGGACTCGCCGACGCGCGACTCTACGACCGCGCGGTCGACCCCCGCGAGATCCGCGAGTACCTGTGGAATCTGCCGAGGCTGATGACGACCGAGGTCGTCGGATCCTGGAGCTTCAACGGCGACTGCTGCGGGACCGCGAGGGACGAGACCGCTTGGAATCGGGAGCTGATCCTCGGCCCCGGCGCGGACATCGAGGCGTGGGGCGCGGGAGACGTGTTGCGGACCGGTACCGGGGAAGCCTTCGCCGCCACGGCCGGGCCTGTCGTGCGCACCGGGGACTCGTTCACCGTCTCGGCCATCGCCATCCCGGACGCCGTGAACGCCGACGCGACTCTGCTCTCCCAGAGCGGTACGGCGGTGAGCGCGTTCGAACTCGGCTACCGCGCCGACGTGGACGCCTGGTGCATGACGGTGCGGCTGAGCGACGCCGTGGACGCGCCGATTCGGTCGGCTTGCCAGGACACGCCCCCCGACGGTGGGGTCGTGCACCTTGCCGGTGTTTACGACGCCGTGGCCGACGAGATCCGGCTCTACGTCTCAGGTGCCGCCGTCGCCGTGACCACGGTGGACGCTCCACTGTGGAACGCGGGCGGGGGCTTCACCGTCGGGCGCGGCACACTCGGTGCCTACGTGGGCCGGTCGCTGGACGTCGCCGTGCACTGGGGCGCTCTGACCGACGCCGAGGTCGCGGTCCTCGCGCTGAGCTGAAGCCGGGGCCACCGCCCCTTCTCGTCAAGTGCCCCTTCGCCATCCAGAGGTCTGCCCGATGAGTCCCTCCCCGTCCGCCACCACCGCCGCGTCCATCCACAGTGAACTCGTCGGCCGACACCACGATGTGACCCGACGCCGCACCCGGCTCATCGCGTTGTGGTGCGCGTTCGGCTTCACGCCCGCCGCGATCGCCTGGACCGAAGCGGCGATGACCCCCGATCCCTGGAGTACCGCCCTGCTGGCGGCGGGCTTCGTCTGGCCGACCGCGGGTCTGATCCTGATCGCGCGGGATGTGCGGCTGCGACGACGAGCCCTCGCCTTGGAGTACGGGCTCGCCGGGCGCCTCGACCGGCCGCGCGGGCCCGGCGACAGGCTCCGGGCCGCCGGTGCCGCCGCCCTGATCATCGGACTGGGCCTGTACTCGGCGTGGTTCACCGATGGAGCCTTCGATGCCGTGAACAACGCGCCGGGGCGCGGTGGGACGCCCGTCCGCGTCGACGTCGTCTCGTGCAGCTCGGAACTGCTCTGGTGGGACTGCGAGATCACCGTCGACGGCAGGCCCTGGGGAGCCGTCGACGCGGTCTTCGATGACACCGACCGGGGCACTCCTCTCACCGTGAACTGGTCCACCGAGGAGACCTGGAGCCGTCTCGACCGCAAGCCCCCCGGAGCCGGAGCCGCACCGGCGTCCGTCGCTCTCGTGGTGGCCACCAGTCTCCTGCTCCTGTCCGGTGCCGCCGCCCTGCTCTTCCGGACCACCCGCCGGCGTCCATCCATCCTGGACGTACGGAAGGTCAGGATCACTCCGCCGCGCGACAAGGCCGCGATCGCCGCCCTGCACGCGGCCCTGGCAAAACCCGACTTCGGTGCGCCGCCGGCCGAGCTGCGCCATCCGGAACCGAGCGACGGCGTGCCGGCCGGGGCGGTGCCGCTCGGTCGGTTCCCGCCGAGCGGCGTGCCGCTTACGTCGACCGAGAGCGTCGCCGTGACCGTCCTCGGATTCGCCGCCGCGTGCGGGCTCGCGGCCTGGGCCGCCCCGGCGGTCTTCACGGCGGGGACGGAGTCGGTGGTGAGCCTCGGCCTGTGGCTCGCGGCCGTCGTCGCCCTTCCGGCCTGGGCGTTCGGGCGTCTCATGGAGACGATCGGTGAGGCGAAGCCGCACGCCGAGGAGTTTTGGCTCGTCGGCGACCGCCTACACGCCCGCCTCCGCGACGGTCTTCGGGTCGCCGACCTCCACCGTCGCGAAGTCCGCCTCGCTGCATGGTGGCGGCGGGTCGAACTGCACGTGGTGTTCCCCGACCTCGCGGGTGTGTGGACACTGCGCCTGTCCAACCCGGTCGCACGACGCGCCGACCGTGACCTGCGCCTGCTTGCCGGTGTGCTGGAGCGCTCACCCCACGACCATGCGCGTGCCGACGCGCGCCTGATCCGTGAGGCGGTCGGCCACGCGGCCGACGACATCGTCCCGGGCACGGCGAGGGCCTCCGGGAACGTGGCCACCTCTTCGCGGCTGCTCTGGCGCGTGCCCGCCGCCGTGCTGTTCTCGCTGGCCGCGGCCGGCGTGCTCGCCCTCGGTCTGCTCGCGACGAAGGCGATGGGCGCCGGCTGGATCGGATCGGCACCGGCGTTCGTGGCGATCGCGGCGACGGCGGCGTTGCTGCGTCTGGCGAAGCGGGCCGCGAGCGGGGAATGGCGGGTCGGGCCGAGCTGATCGAACGGACATGGCCTACCTGGACTGGGCCCCGTGAAACCCCGAACGGCCGGCACCCTCCAGGGCACCGGCCGTCCACATCGGACCGTTACTGCTTCCCGCCGATGACGTCGGCGGGCCGTCCGCGCAGTGCCATCCGGGCCGGCAGGGCCGTCGCGAGGAAGGCCAGCAGGGCGGCTCCGCCGATGACGGCCGTGTACTTCACGGCCGACAGCGACGGCTGCGCGGCTCCCGTCATCCCCTTGCTGAAGGCCGTCAGGGTGGCCACGGCGATGGCCGTGCCGATGACGGCGGCGATCAGGACCGCCACGCCGGTCTCGGCCCGCAGCATGCGCAGGACCTGTCGCCTCGTCGTGCCGACGAGGCGGAGGAGGGCGAACTCCCGGGCGCGGTCGGCGGTCGCCATGGCCAGGGTGTTGACGACGGCGATGGCGGCGAAGGCGATCACGAGGCTCATCACCAGGAGCTGCACCTCGGCGTTGGTCGAGGCGGCGGCGGAGCGGGCCTCGGCCACTTCGGCGTCGCCGAGGACGGCGATCGTCGGGTAGGCCGAACCGAGTGCTTCGCGGATCTGCTGGGGGGTCACCGATCCCGAGATGAGCACCGTCGACGACAGGGGGTTGTCGACGTGGGCGGCGACGACGGCGTGGGGCAGGGTCAGGTCGCCGAAGCCCAGATGCCTTGTGTAGGTCGCGACCAGCGTGAGCGTGACGTGGACACCGTCGCCCATGGTCACGTCGATCTGGTCGCCGACGGTGGCATCGCGCTGTTCGGCGGCCAGCTCGCTCATCGCGATCGAGGTGTCGCCGAAGTCGTCCATGGATCCCTGGCGCACGCCCAGATCCAGGTTCGCCGACACGTTCCGCGGCGTCACGCCCTGGGCGCGGTACTTGTCCTGCCCGACGCGGACGGTCGAGCCGACCGTCTCGGTGGCGGCGTCGACGCCTGGGAGGTCGCGGACCGTGGCGGCGGCCTCCGGTGGGATGCCCGGGCCGGGTGCGGCGAGCGTGTAGTCGGCCCTGGTCCCGTCGCGCATCTCACCGGCGGCGGCGTCGCCCATCGTCGTCGGCACGAACAGGATCGTCACGGTCAGCCCGATGAGCAGCCCGAGGGGCGTGATCACCGACGCGAGCCTGCGGGCACCGGTGCGGGCGTTGGCCGCGGCCAGATAGCCGCTGGCGCGCAGGATCACGCTCAACAGGGGAGTGCAGACGAACGCGGCGACGCGGGCGACGACCGGCCCGAGCAGGGCCAGCGCGACGACCAGCAGGATCGCGGTGAAGAAGGTCACCGGGCTCGCCGCAGCCTCCATGGACAGTCCACTCAGGACGATGAGTAGGATCACGCCGCCGGCCAGGGCGAGCACGCCGAAGATCGCGCGGAGGACGCCGAGTCTCGGTGTCGCCATGGCCGCGTCGGACAGGGCCTCGGTCGGGCGGATGCGGATGACGTGACGTGCCGAGATCCGCGCGGCGAGGAAGGCCGCGCCCAAGGTGGCCGCGATGGCGGCGATGGGCGGGAAGGGGCTCACCACGAGTTCCAGATTGGCCGGAATGACGCCGTAGCCGACGAAGCGCTCGCGCAGCCACCCGGCGAGGAAGATCCCGCCGATCGCTCCGATCGGCGCGGCGGTCAGCCCGACCATCAGCGCCTCCCGCCCGATCAGCTGCCGCATCTGCCGGGGCGTCGCCGCGATCGCCCGCAGGAGCGCGATCTCGCGGTGGCGCTGCTGCATCGACAGCGCGAAGGTGCCGACGACGACCAGGACGCCGACCAGCAGTGAGGTCCCGCCGATCGCGCCGCCCATGCTCAGCAGCTTGACCCGCGCGCCTTCGGCCTCGACGAACTCCAGCGGACCGCGCGCGGCACCGGCGTAGACCTGGCCGGGCGTGCCGGTCAGTGCCGCCGACAGGTCCGTACCGAGCTTGTCCAGGTCGGCGCCTTCCGTTGGCACCACGCCGATCGCGGTGAGCATGCCGTCGTGCCCGGCGAGCGAGCGGGCCTCGTCGTCGGCGAAGAAGATCGTCGACTGCGCGGCCAGGTCTCCCGATTCCGGGGTGACCAGTCCGACGACCGTGTAGGAGCCGGGCGTCGTCGTGCTCTGCACCGTGACGGTGTCCCCGGCGGCGATCCCGGCGCGCGAGGCCAGTTCGGTGTCGACCGCGATCTCACCCGCGACGGCCGGTTCGCGGCCGTCGGTGACGGCGAACGGGGTCAGCGGGGCCGAGGAGATGCCGTGTCCCCAGGAGTTCCCGTCCTCGGGACCGGACAGCGGAAGCCCTCGGGCGTCGAGAAGGTGGGCCGGGAAGCTCACCTCCGGCACGACCTCGGCGACACCCGGGACGGCCGCCACGGTCGCGGTCAGCTCGGCCGGGATCCACGCGCGTTCGGTGAGCGGCTTGGACTTCGTCTTCGTCTTGGTCTCGCCGTCGCCTTTGTCCTTGACGACGTTCCAGTGGAGCATCTGGTCCCCGGCGACCACGATCGGTGAACCGGCGTAGCGCTCGACCGGGATCTCCCCGCGCAGTCCGGTGTCGAGGAGCATGCCGCAGGCGGCGACCATGGCCGCGGCGCACATGAGGGCGACGAACGCGCCGACGAAGCCGGCGAGCCGGGATCGCAGTGTCTGCAGGGCGAACGTGAACATCAGGACCACGCCCCCAGGGTCGTCATCCGCTCGGCGACCTTGTCGGCGGTGGGTGCCGGCATCGACTCGACGATGCGGCCGTCGGCGAGGAACAGGACGGTGTCGGCGTAGGAGGCCGCGACCGGGTCGTGGGTGACCATCACCACGGTCTGGCGCATCTCGTCCACAGTGGACCGCAACAGGCCGAGGATCTCCTTGGCCGTCACGGTGTCCAGGGCGCCGGTAGGTTCGTCTCCGAAGAGGACCTCCGGCCGGGTGACCAGTGCGCGGGCGATCGCGACGCGCTGTTGCTGTCCGCCGGACAGCTCGGCCGGGCGGTGCCGGGCGCGGTCGGCGAGGCCGACCCGGCGCAGCACCTCGGCGAGCCAGTCCCGGTCCACTTTGGAGCCCGCCAGCCGGAAGGGCAGGGTCACGTTCTGCTCGACGGTCAGCGCCGGGACCAGGTTGAAGGCCTGGAACACGAAGCCGATCCGCCGGCGCCGCAGCTTCGTCAGGGCGGTCTCGTTCATCCCCGACAGGTCGGTCTCACCGAGGTGCACCGCGCCCGCGCTGGGGTGATCGAGCCCGGCCGCGCAATGCAGGAAGGTGCTCTTGCCCGATCCGGACGGGCCCATCACGGCGGTGAAGCTGCCGCGCGGAATCGCGACGCTGACGTCTTTGAGGGCGGCGACGCTGCCGGCGCCCTTGCCGTAGGTCTTGGAGATCGCGGTGAGTCTGACCGCGGCCGGTGCGGCGGCGGGGGAGAGGGTGGTCATGGTGGTCCGTTTCAGTCTTCTGTGGGCTCGTCGGCGGGCGCCGACGGTGAGGGGAACGCCAGGAAGCGCGTGAGGACAGTACGCGCACCGTCTTGTTCGGAGCGTGCGTACCGGTTGAGCAGCGCGATGTACTCCTCGAAGAACTCGCGCAATTCGCCGACCGAGACATGAATGGTCCCGCGCGAGTAGGGCATGTCGGCCCACTCGGCGTCCTCGGCGGTCTCGGCCTGGGCGCGGTGGAAGGCGTCGATGTCGGCGGCGAAGGACTGGCGGTTCATCTCGTCGACGACGACCCGTGTCGCCTCGTCCTGCGCGCTGCGCGGGGGGAAGCGGATGTCGCGCTTGACGTAGCGCCACCAGCGCTGCCGCCCGTGGGTCTGGTCGGGGACCTCCTCGACGAAACCCTGCCGGGCCAGCTCGCGCAGGTGGTAGCTGGTGGCGCCGGTGTTGAGGTCGAGGGCCCGCGCGAGGGTGGCCGAGGTCGCGGGTCCGTGCAGCGTGAGGTGCTGGAGGATCTGCTGCCTTCGGGGCTGCGCGAGGGAACGCAGCACCTCCAGCTCGCTGATCTCGTAGGGCTCGTCGCTCATGAGTGCAAAGGTAATTGTGCACAGGGGATTGTGCAAGGGAATCTGTGCACTACTTTGCGTGACGAAGGACGGCGTGAAAGAGGGCCGACGCACGTCGGCCCCGGTCTCAGTCGGCGACGGCGATGGTCTCGAAGTGGGAACTCGGATCGCCCGACAGGTTCAGCAGCAGCTGGGCGAGGTCGGCGCGGGAGATGCTCCAGCCTTCCGGATGTTGCGGCCCCGTCGCGTGGCGCGGGAAGGTACGGCGAGCGAAGGCCCTCGTGGCCGTAGGTGAGGGCCGATGCTCGTCGCTGGAGACCTCGCGGGCTATCGTGGTGATATCACTTGGCTATCCTCTCGGAGGTACCCATGGAGCGCGCCGCGTTCCGCATCCCCGGGCTCTTCGCCCCCGTCGCTGTCCTCGCCGTCCTGGCCCTCGGCGTCTTCGGTGTCGCCCGCGGCGTCCTCGACGGCAACGAGGGCCTGGTCGCCGCGGTGATCGTCCTCGTCGTTCTGGCCACCCTCGTGCTGATCTCCGGGATCGTCACGGTGAACCCGAACGAGTCGGTCGTCGTCCAGCTCTTCGGCCGCTACGTCGGCTCCGTCCGCGAGCCGGGCCTGCACTGGGTCTGGCCCCTGACCCGCAGGAACCGCGTCTCCCTGCGCGTCCGCAACTTCGAGACCCCGCCGGCGAAGGTCAACGACGCCGACGGCAACCCCGTCGAGATCGGCGCGGTCATCGTCTGGCGCGTCGTCGACGCGGCCAAGGCCACCTTCGCGATCAACCTCTACCAGGCCTACGTCTCCATCCAGGCCGAAGCCGCCGTGCGGCACATGGCCACCTGCTACCCCTACGACAGCCACGGCTCCGACCTGATGAGCCTGCGCGACGGTGCCGCCGTCGCCGAGGAGCTCACCACCGAACTCCGCGAACGGGTCGAACTCGCCGGTGTCGAGATCCTTGAGACGAGGATCACCCACCTCGCCTACGCGCCCGAGATCGCGCACGCCATGCTCCGCCGCCAGCAGGCGACGGCGGTCGTCGCGGCCCGCGCGAAGATCGTCGAAGGCGCCGTCGGCATGGTCCGGATGGCCCTCGACCACATCGCCGCCGAGGACATCGTCGAACTCGACGAGGAACGCCGCGCGGCCATGGTGTCCAACCTGCTCGTCGTCCTGTGCTCGGACCAGTCCACCCAGCCGGTGGTCAACACCGGATCGCTCTACCAGTAGAGACAACGGGGTATCAGGCGTGGCACAGCGCAAGAACGTCCTATTGCGACTCGACCCGGCGGTCCACGACGCGATCGCGAAGTGGGCCGCCGACGAGTTGCGCAGCGTCAACGCGCAGATCGAGTACGCGCTGCGCCTGGCGCTCAAGCAGGCCGGGCGTGAACCTCGCCCGAAGGAGTGACCGGGTCACTCCCGCCCGGGGCGCGCGCGGGCGGGTAACGTCACGCGGGTGACCCGTCTCGCCACCGGTGCCGTCACCGTCAAGGTGCCCGCGACCAGCGCCAACCTCGGACCCGGCTTCGACTCCCTCGGCCTCGCGCTCGGCCTCTACGACGAGGTCACCGCCGAGATCGCCGAGGACGGCGTGCGGGTCGAGGTCACCGGTGAAGGCGAGGGCGTGTTGCCCGGCGACGAGACGCATCTGGTGGCGCGCGCGGCCTTCCGCGCCTTCGACCACATTGGAGTGCGGCCCGCCGGGCTGCGCCTGTCGTGCCGCAACGCGATCCCGCAGGCGCGCGGGCTCGGCTCCTCCTCGGCGGCGATCGTCGCCGGGATCAGCCTCGCCGCGGCCCTGTGCCCCGACGCCGGGTTCGGCGTCGAGGACCGCCTGCGCCTGGCCGGTGAGATCGAGGGCCACCCCGACAACGTCGCGCCCTGCCTGCTCGGCGGCTTCACCATCGCCTGGACCGACGAGCGCGGTGCCCGCGCCGTGCGCCTCGAAGCGCATCCCGATCTCAAGCCCGTCGTGTACGTGCCCGACGGCCACGGCCTCACCGCGCACGCCCGCGCGGCCCTGCCCGGGCGCGTCCCGCACGTCGACGCCGCGTTCAACGCCGGGCGTGCCGCGCTGCTGGTCCACGCCGTGACGTCGGCGCCCGAGCTGCTGCTCGACGCGACCGACGACCGCATCCACCAGCGCTACCGTGCGGCGACCATGACGCGCAGCGCCGACCTGGTCGCCGAGCTGCGAGACAAGGGCGTACCGGCCGCGATCAGTGGTGCCGGGCCGAGCGTCATCGCCTTCGGCGGGACGCCCATCGAGGCCGATGGATTCCGCGTGTCGCCGCTGCCGGTGGCCGATGGAGCGTCGGCCCGATAGGCGTCGGTAAGAACACGCCGGGACCCAGGTGTTGTACGCGGGGACGTAGTTGATTATCCTTATGAACAGCACAGCCGCAGTGTTCGTCACGAAGTCAGTGCATTTCGCGCGAACACGGCTCTTTCAGCGGCAGCCGCGGTGTTCCGGCGCGTGCCTGGTCTCTAAGGGGGTCGACCCCCCGATTTTAGAAACCCTGCCACCTGCCACGGTCATGTCTGGGGAGGACTTCCCACGTAGGGTCCGATTCCGGCAAGGTGCGCGACCTGCGCCACGCAAAAGACTCCGCACCCCAAAAGGGCCGAAGGCCCACACGTCCACACGCATTGACAACAAGGTGTGGGGCGTGAAAAGCGCGTAGCCCGAGGTCGGTTCGAACCGGCCTGCTAAGGGAAGGAAACCATTGAGCGACACCACCGACGTTTCGCCGGACGTCACCGACGACGCCACCACCCCGTCCGTGACCGGCAACGCCCGGCGTAAGCGGACCGGTACCGGCCTTGCGGCCATGCTCATGCCCGAATTGCAGCGACTGGCCAGCTCTCTCGGCATCACCGGCATCGGCCGGATGCGCAAGAGCGAGCTCATCGTCGCGATCCAGGGAGCACAAGGCGGCGGCTCTTCCGCGCCGGTCAACGGCGCGTCCGACGAGACGCAGGGCTCGGCACAGCCCACTCAGGAGTCGGCGGCGGTCAACGGTGAGCGTCCGCGTCGGGCGACCCGCCCGGCCGGCCCGCCGCAGCCGCGCGGCACCATCACCGAGGCGGTGACCGAGACGGCCGCGCCCGAGGCGCAGGCCGCCGAGCCCGCCGGGGACAAGCAGTCCGCGGACAACCGTGAGCAGTCCGGCGGCGAGGGCGGCGAACAGCGCCGCGAGCGTCGCCAGCGCGACCGGGGGGACCGGCAGCGCGACAAGCAGCCCGTCGCCGCGGCCGCCGAGGGGGACAAGAAGCCCGTGAACAAGGATCAGGGCGGCGAAGGCCGTCGCGAGCGCGGTGACCGCCAGCAGGGCGGCGACCGCCAGCAAGGCGGCGACCAGCAGGGCAACCGCGACAACCGGGACCGCGACAACCGCGCCGACGATGACGACGAGGGCGGCCGTCGCCGCAACCGTCGTCAGCGTGACCGCGACCGTCGTCGCGGTGGCGAGCGCGGCGAGCGTGACGGTGGCGGCCGCGGCGATCGCGGTGACCGCGGCGGTCAGGGCGGCGAGCGTCAGCGCGGGGGTGGCGGCGGTGAGCCGCAGATCCGCGAGGACGACGTGCTCGTGCCCGTCGGCGGCATCCTCGACATCCTCGACAACTACGGCTTCATCCGGACCACCGGCTACCTCGCCGGCCCGAACGACGTCTACGTGTCGATGTCGCAGGTCCGCAAGTACGGTCTGCGTCGCGGTGACGCCGTCACCGGTGCCGTGCGCGCGCCCCGCGAGGGTGAGCCGCAGCAGCAGAGCGGCAACAGCCGCCGCGACAAGTACAACCCGCTCGTGCGGCTCGACACCATCAACGGCATGGAGCCCGACGAGGCGCGCCGCCGGTCGGAGTTCTACAAGCTCACGCCGCTCTACCCGCAGGACCGTCTGCGGCTGGAGACCGAGCCGCACATCCTCACCACGAGGGTGATAGACCTCGTCGTCCCGATCGGCAAGGGGCAGCGCGCCCTGATCGTGGCGCCGCCGAAGGCGGGCAAGACGAGCGTGATGCAGGCGATCGCCAACGCCATCACGACCAACAACCCCGAGTGCCACCTGATGGTCGTGCTGGTCGACGAGCGGCCTGAAGAGGTCACCGACATGCAGCGTTCGGTGAAGGGTGAGGTCATCGCCTCCACCTTCGACCGTCCGCCGTCCGACCACACCACGGTCGCTGAGCTGTCCATCGAGCGCGCGAAGCGTCTCGTCGAGCTGGGCTACGACGTCGTCGTGCTGCTCGACTCGGTGACGCGTCTCGGCCGGGCCTACAACCTGGCCGCGCCGGCCTCCGGTCGCATCATGTCCGGTGGTATCGACTCGACGGCGCTGTACCCGCCGAAGCGTTTCCTGGGTGCCGCGCGCAACATCGAGAACGGCGGTTCGCTGACGATCATCGCCACGGCCCTCGTCGAGACCGGTTCGATGATGGACACGGTCATCTTCGAGGAGTTCAAGGCGACGGGCAACGCGGAACTGAAACTGGACCGCAAACTCGCCGACAAGCGAGTCTTCCCGGCCGTGGACGTGCTCGGCTCGTCGACGCGTAAGGAAGAGATCCTGCTCGCGCCGGAAGAGCTGGCGATCATCTACAAGCTCCGCCGGGTCCTCTCGGGCCTGGAACAGCAGCAGGCACTGGAGCTGCTGCTGGACCGCCTGAAGAAGTCGAAGACGAACATCGAGTTCCTGATGCAGATCGCGAAGACGACGCCGGGAGGCGGCGAGTAGCAGCGCTAGGGAGCCAGGAAACCCGCCGGCCGAAGGGCCGGCGGGTTTTTTTTGTGGGTGGGGGTGGGTGGGTGGTGCGCGCGTCAAGGTTCGTGCGGCAGGCCGCGCGAAGCGCCGGCCGAGCCTGAGCGTGAGCTCGACGTGCGTGCGCCGCGCAAGACCTGCATGCGCGCCGGACGGTGGAGGGCGGGCCGCGGCTCGGTTTGGGACGGGAGGAGCGCGGGCCACGCGAAGCGCCGGCCAAGGCTCGCGCGTGGTCAGTCCCGGACTCGCAAAGCGAGTCACGGGACTCAAGGCCCGCTCGGGCTGAAGCCCAGCCCCGCAGGACCGGGGAGCGCAGCGATCCCGGGACTGAAAGTCCCGGGTCCAGGGACGGAGTCCCTGGTGGGGTCTGGGGCGAAGCCCCAGCGGGGGTCTCGGGGGCGGAGCCCCTGAG
>NZ_JACHGT010000016.1:0-190632 GCF_014202425.1 Phytomonospora endophytica
GGGGCTTCGCCCCAGACCCCACCAGGGACTCCGTCCCTGGACCCGGAACTCGCTGCGCGAGTCTCTTCGAGACTCGCTACGCGAAGATCAAGACCTAACCCCGCTACGCGAAAACCCAGACCACCCCGCTCCGCGAAAACCAAGTCCTCGCCTCTCCACTCTCGTCCCGTACCGTGACCCCATGGCCCCCCACCCGCGTGTAGCCGTCTTCCTCACCGGGATCGGCGACGTTCTCACCGCTGCCGACGCGGGCGGTCCCCACGCGCACGGTGTCACGGCCCTCACCCGGCTCACCGAAGTCACCACCGAAGCCCTCGGCGCCGTCATGACCACCTATGCCGAAGTCGTCGGACGACGCGCACGCACCCTCTCCGCGTCACGCCGGGCCCGCTTCCTCCTCGGCCGGCAGACCGAACTCCCCACCGAACACCTCACCGCCCTCACCCGCGGCGTCCCCTGGGGAACCGCGACCCACGACCCCCTCCTGGCCGACACCGCCCCACACACCGTCCACGTCCCCGTCCTCGTCCACGACCGGCCCGTCGGTCTCCTCCAGGTCTTCCTCAACGAGGCCCCGAACAACGAAGACCAAACCCCGGCCCTCCACCTCGCCGCCGCCACCGCCGCTCACCTCGTCTCCGACCACGAGGCCGCCTCCACCACCCCCACCACCCAGGACGCCACCGACGATCTCTTCCTCGCCGCCGCCGGTCATGAGCTGCGCACCCCCGCGACCGTCATCAAGGGCTACGCCGACACCCTCCGCCATCGCTGGACGCGTCTCGACGACACCGCCCGCCTCGAAGCCGTCACCGTCATCGCGCAGCGCGCCGACGCGCTCGCCTCGCTCGCCGACCGGCTGTTGTCCGGGGCGGCGCTCGGCGGCGGACCGCGCGATCGCGAACCCGCCGTCTTCGACCTCGCCGAGGCCGTCGGCACCGTCCTCGACGATCTCCCCGGCGACCTGGAGGCGCGACTTGAACGCGATCTCACTCCCGGCACCCTCGCTCACGGTGACCGGTCGAGCCTTCCCCTCGTCGTCGGCGAGCTCGCCACTAACGCATCGCGCTACTCCCCGGGCGACACTCCGATAAATGTGTCGGTGATCACCGAAAACGAGACGGCGTGTCTGCGTGTCGCCGACAGAGGGGCCGGTTTGAGCGCGGAAGAGGCCTCCATGGCCTTCGAGAGATTCTGGCAGGGCGAGCGAGGTGACGACAGACGCTATGGCGGCGTGGGCTTGGGGTTGTACCTTGTACGGCAGATCGTTGAACGTCAGCATGGATGGGTGTCCCTTCGGCCGAGACCGGGGGGCGGGACGATCATCGAAGTGCGGTTGCCGCGCGCGGCACCGTTGAAGCCGCGGTAGGGAGCGGACGCTTTTGCATAAGGCCACCGGTGAGACGACCCGCGGAGTCATGCGGGTGGCTCACCATGCCCGCAGCGCGGCGCTGGTCCGGCGGTGGCTCGCCGAGCAGCTCAACGGCCTGTCGAGCGAGCTGGTCGCCGACGCGACCATGGTCGGCACCGAACTCGTCGCCAACGCCATCCGCCACGCCACGCCCCTGCCGGGCGGTGTCGTGTCCGTCGGATGCGAGGTCACCGACACGCACATCGAGATCTCGGTGACCGACGGCGGCGCCGATACAACCCCCGAGCCCCGCAAGGCCACGATGGAGGACGTCGACGGACGCGGCCTGACCATCGTCGACGCCCTCGCGCAGCGCTGGGGCGTGCGCACGGGCATCGACGGGCAGTCGGTGTGGGCCTGGCTCGGACCGGTCCGCGCGGCCCTGACCGGCGGTCCCGGGGTGGGGTCGGCGGCCTGACGGCCGTGCCATTCTTCACGTGCGCGAATCACTGATCGGGATCTTCTGCGACGGTTGACCCTCCACGAAAGCGGGCAAAGCCCGACAATCGAGGGAAACCCGACGGAAGGGACACCATCATGGCGAAGGTCGCCGTCATCTATTACTCCTCGACCGGCACCGTCCACGAGATGGCCGGCCACGCCGTCGCCGCCGCCGAGAAGGCCGGCGCCGAGGTGCGGCTGCGGAAGGTCGCCGAGCTCGCGCCGGACGCCGCCGTCGCCTCCAACGAGGCCTGGGCCGCGCACGCCGCGGCGACCACCGACGTCGAGCACGCCTCGCTCGACGACCTGGAGTGGGCCGACGTGCTCGTCTTCGGGACGCCCACCCGCTACGGGCTTCCCACGGCGCAGATCAAGCAGTTCATCGACACGAGCGGGCCGCTGTGGCAGCAGGGGAAGCTGGTCGGGAAGGTCGCGACGTCGTTCACGTCGACGGCGACGACCCACGGCGGGCAGGAGAGCACGATCCTGGCGCTGAACAACACCTTCTACCACTGGGGATGCGTCATCGTCAGTCCCGGCTACTCCGACCCGGTCATGTTCGACCCGGCCAACGGGAACCCCTACGGCGTGAGCGTCGTGGGCGGTTCGGGCGTGTCGGAGCCGCAGGTCGCGGCGATCGGCGTGCAGATGAGGCGCGCGGTGTCGGTCGCCGACGCCCTCGCGGCCGCCGCGGGCTGAGCGCGTGGTTCCCCCGCCCGGGGGAACCACCTCCCCTGCGCACGTGACGCGCCCGGCTTCGGCGAGCACGAGCCTGGGGGCATGACCAGAAACCTGCCCGTCGTCACCGCCGTCGGGGCCCTCGCCTACGGCGCCCTGCGCGCCGCGTGGGCGTGGCTCGGCGCGCCCGAGCTGCCGCCGATGGGCGGCGACCTCATCGTGTTCACCGGCTGGGCGCCGACGTCGCTGTGCCTGGCCGCCGCCGGGATCGCCATCGGGCTGCGCTTGTCGGGACGCTCGCGGGCGCTGATCGTCGCGGGTTTCGGCGTCGCGGCGGCGCTGCTCGTCGCCGACGCGCTGTTCCTGCTCGACATCGTGGGCGTGCTCACCTTCGGCGTCGACACCGGCCCCGAGGCGGCCGCCCTGGCGTCGCGGACGGGGTGCGCGGCGGTCGCGCTGCTCCTGCTGGCGTCGGTCGTGCGGTACCGGCGCGGTATGCGCGGCACCTGCCCGCGCTGTGGCCGGCGCGAGTCCTCGCCGCCGATGACGACAGTGCCGGGCTGGGCCCGCGCCGGGGCGTGGACGGCGGTCGCCGGCTGCCTCGTGCGGGTCGGGGCGCAGATCGCCGTCGGTTTCGACGGGATGCCGCTCAACGGGTCGCTGGTGGTCTTCGAAGGCGGTTTCCTGCTCGCGGGGACGCTGCTGCCGTTGGCGCTGGTGCACCGATGGGGGCGCGTGTGGCCGCGCTGGACCCTGTTCCTCGCCGGGCGTCGCGTCCCGCGCCGGCTCGTTCTCGGACCGGCGGTGGTGTTCGCGACCGGGCTCGTCGTCTACTTCGGGATCGCGCTGAGCCAGATGGCCGTCAGCACCGCGACCGGCGACTTCGACGGCGGCACGCTCCCCGCCGCGTTCTACTGGGTCGCCGTGCCCGCCTACTGGGCCTGGGGACTGGGGATGGGAGCCGCGTCGGTCGCGTACTTCCAGCTCACCCGACCCGCGTGCGCGGCCTGCGGTCGCGGGGAATCTAGGCTCGGGGCATGGTCACCATCGCATACCTCGGACCACCCGGAACCTTCAGCGAGGCGGCCGTCCGGCGTCTGAGCCCCGCGCCGGACGAGGCCGTGCCGACGCGCAGCATCCCCGAGGCGCTCGACGCCGTGCGCGACGGCGCCGTCGGGGCCGCGCTGGTGCCGCTGGAGAACTCCCTGGAGGGGTCGGTGCCGGTCACGCTCGACAACCTCCTCGGCGGGCCGGGACTGCGCGTCGTCGGGGAAGTCGCCCTGCCCGTGACCTTCGCCCTCGCCGGACGTGGGCCGCTGGAGTCGGTCCGGACCGTCGCCAGCCACCCCCACGCCCTCGCCCAGTGCAGGGGCTTCCTGCGCGCGAAGCTCCCGTCGGCGTCCACAGTGGAGGTGCTGTCGACGGCGGCCGCCGCGCAGGCCGTCCTCGACGGGACCGTCGACGCCGCCGTCTGCGCGCCCATCGCCGCCACCGCCCTGGGCATCCCACTGCTCGCCGAGAACATCGGCGACCGCCCCGACACCGCGACACGGTTCGTCCTCGTGGTCCCCGCCGACACCCCGCCGCCGGCCCCGACCGGCAACGACGTCACCTCCCTGGCCGTCTACATCGCCCACGACCGCGTCGGCGCGCTCCTGTCGGTGCTCACCGAACTCGCCGTGCGAGGCGTCAACCTGACGCGCATCGAGTCGCGCCCCACCGGCGAACGCCTCGGCAGGTACGTGTTCCTGCTCGACTGCGCCGGACACGTCGCCGACTCCCGGATGGGCGAGGCCCTCCTCGGGCTCCGCCGCGTCTGCGCCGAAGTGCGCTTCCTGGGGTCCTATCCCCGCGACACCGACGACCCACCCGTCGCCGCCCCGGCGGGGCTCACCGACGACGACCTGCACGCCGCCGAGGACTGGCTCAGGGGGCTGCGCGGCGGGGCGTGACGCGAGGCTTGCGGTGGGTTGTGGGGGTGGGTTAGCGTGCCCCACATGCGACGGTTGTGGGCGGGCGTTGCGGCCGTCGGAATCCTTGTGCTGTGGACGACCCCGGCACACGCGGACTCCGTACGCGACTCCGAGTGGATGGTCGAAGCCCTGAGACTGCCCGAAGCCCACCAGATCGCGACGGGTGAAGGCGTGACCGTGGGAATCGTCGACACCGGCGTGGACTCGACCCACCCGGACCTGACGGGGGTCGTCGTCGCGGGGAAGGACTCGTGGAGCCCGGCCGGGGACGGGCAGACCGACGCCACGGGACACGGGACCGCGATGGCGTCGCTGGTGGCGGGGCATGGGCATGGGGCCGACGGGGGGGATGGCGTGCTGGGGGTGGCGCCGGGGGCGAAGGTCATCTCCTATGGTGCTTGGCGCGAGGGCGACGAGCAGTACGACAACGCCGAGCTGGAGAAGGGAATTCGGTGGGTCCTCGACAACGGCGCCGATGTGATCTTGCTGGCTTACGGGAACGGCAACTCGACGCCAGGCGAACAGGCGCTTGTGGAAGAGGCGCTCGCCATGGGAATCCCCGTGCTGACACCTACCGGAAACACCGAGGAAGGCCAACTAGGCGTCGGCTTTCCAGGCATGTACCCGGACGTAATGTTGGTTACCTGCAGCAACCGTGAGAACAACTACTCCAAGATCGGCCTGCCTTCACCAGAGGTCGACTTCGCTGCCCCATGCGAAGATGTTGTGTCCGCCTCGAACGATCACAGCTACAACAGCATCAGCGGTCCGTCCAAGGCGGCCGCAGTAGCGGCAGGTATGTACGCCTTGATCCGATCTCGCTGGCCAGATATCTCGTTGGCAGACATGCACCGCAAGATCCTGCTAACCGCAGCGGACACAGGCTCTCCTGGCCCCGACTCCGAGGGCGGCTACGGCGTCCTCAGGCCACTGGACGCACTGACAGCTGCTGTCGAACCTGCTGACCCGGCCAACCCTCCGCATCCTGTGGGGGATCCGATCTACGCGTCGGGACAGCCTGACCCCGCTACAGAAGCCGAGAAGACTTCCGGCGCACCTTGGCCTCTCATCGCAATCGGAAGCGCAATTATCCTGATCGGCGCCTTGATCTTGGTAGTAGCCATCCGTCGGAAACGGACTTGACAGCCCTGTCATGATGGCCTGGGGAGGACAGCAGAGTGACCAATGTGTACATGGACCCGGCAGAGCTTCGGCGTATCGCCGAGCGGCTACTAGGCGATCGCGAGTATGACTATCGTGTGCAGCTCAGTGAGATACACGAGGATCTTCGTGTAGGCAACGCCTCGCGGTTCGTCAACGGCGCACCGAATGAGGGCTACGTCTACGGACGAAGCGGCATTGGCGCGTACCACGACGAGTGCGTCGAAGACAACGTCATCATGTTTGAGAACATCGACCAGGGCCTGATCGCACTCGCGAACGTCTACGCGGCGATTTCGGAGGACTACACCGATACCGACGGAGAAGCCGGGCTCGAACTTGAATCCACCATGGACTACTTCACGCCAGGTGGCGCGGTTCCGCGATAGGACCTGAGAACGGGGGGGGGGAAGAGATGGCTGACGAGTTCGGCGGGTCCGTGACAGCTGGTGGCGAGGACAGGTTCGACGACCTAGATCTCGAAGGCATGGCGTACGTGATCTTCGCCGACTTTGAGCAAGTACCGAAGTGGCGCACACAGGCAAAAGGTTATCGACGCCTAGCTGTACTAGCTGAACAACTGCGTGGCGATCTTTCCGTCCATGTGAATCAGGCCATGGACAGCTGGTCTTCCAAGGGCGCGCTCGGGGTGCACGAAGAGGCTACAAAGATCGACGACTCGTTCCGGCGCGGCCTCGAATCCGCACGAGGGAACGCAGAAGCACTTGAGCGGATCGCCGATGAGGTTGAGGACGCACGAGCGGAGATCAGCCGTCTTCAGACGGAGTGGGCCGAGATGAAGGCCAAGTACCAGAAGAACCCCCATCTCTTCGACGGCTACTCCGCCGACGGAATGAGCGGCTACCAAGCGGCGAAAGCCTCCTACGACCGATCCGCGCGCGAGCGAATGCACGCGATGTCAGTCGTCGCATCGCAGGCTTGGTATACGAACATGCACAAGCCAGGCGAATACACGGGCCCGAGAGCTGGCAGGGAGCCGAAGTACCCCCTCCACCCCTCCACCGGCTCCGGCTCCGGCGGCGGCCCCGACACGACCTACCCCTTCACCTACCACCCCCCTCCGCCGTCCGGCATGACGCCCGGCACGGGCCCCACCGGTGAGGACATCGCGCCTCCCAGCGGCGCCACTCCTCCGCGCCCGCCCGCCAACGACCCCAGCCTCGAATTCCCGACGGCCCCCGTCCACTCCCCCGGTCCCGCCGTCATCTCGCCGACGGTGCCCTCTCCGACGGGTCCTGCTCCGCTGCCGTCGGGCGGGTTTCCGTCTTCGGCGCCGCCCGTGTCTCCCGGGCTCTTCAACGGGCTGCGGCAGGCTTCCAGCGGCGCCCTTCCCGGGCAGCCGGCGCGCACTTCGCCGTCCGTTCTCGGGCAGCGTGCGGGGACGGCGAGCGGCCGTCCGGCCGCGGTGGCTCGTCCGGGGGCGGCTTCGCCGGAGCGGGGTGTGATCCGCAATCCCAAGCAGGCCAATGGGTCCGGGTCCACACCTCAGCAGCGTTCGAGCCGTCGGGAGCAGGATCGCGAGGACGACGTCTTCCGCGACGGACCCGAGACCGACGAACTGTTCGAGGGCCTGTCCCTCGACTCCGTCCCCGATGTCGTGCGGCCCGAGGCCCCGCCTCCGCGGATGCGGCGGCGGGACGTCGGGCCGGTGTTGCGACAGCGTCTGCGGTAGTCGTCAGCCGACCGTGCAGGCGGTCCCGTTGAGGCTGAACGCGTTCGGCGCGGGGTTGGACCCCGTCCACGTGCCGTTGAACCCGATCTGGGTGGACTGGCCGGGCGCGATCGAGCCGTTGTAGGCGACGTTGCGGACCGTCACCGTCGCCCCCGACTGGCTGTACGTGCCGTTCCAGCCCTGACTCACGCTCTGTCCACCGGGGAATGTCCACACCAGACTCCACGACGAGATCGCCGCCGTGCCGGTGTTCGCGATCGTCACGTTGCCGGTGAAGCCGCCTTGCCAGTCGTTGGTGCGGTACGTGACGCGACAGGGGCCGGTGCCCGGGTCGGGTCCGGGACCGCCGGGCGTGCCACCGAGCGCCTCCAATGTGGACGTGTACGCGGGTTTCGGCTGGTAGTTGGCGTCGTAGATCAGCGCCGCGCCCTGGCCGGGGAACACGTCGGGGACCCACGAGTACTTGTCCGTGAAGCCCCAGATCGTGATGCCGCGGCAGCGGCTCACGCCGAGGCAGGCGTTGACGACGGCGGCGTAGTCGGCGGCCTGCCGCGCCAGTTTCGTCGCGTCGGCCGGCGTCTGCATGCGGATGTCGAGCTCGGTGATCCGCACGTCGAGGCCCAGGTCGGCGAAGCGCTGGAGGTTGGCGCGCATGTCGCCGGGGACTCCGCCGACGGTGAGGTGCGCCTGGAAACCGATGCCGTCGATCGGCACGCCCTGCGCCTTCAGATCGCGGATCATGTTGTAGTACATGGTGCTCTTGGCGTTGACGCCGTCGATGTTGTAGTCGTTGATGTACAGCTTCGCCGACGGGCTCGCCGCCCGCGCCGCGCGGAACGCCTCGGCGATGTAGGTGGTGCCGAGTTTCTGGTACCAGAAGGAGTTGCGGTAGTTCGCGTCGTCACCGATCACCTCGTTGACGACGTCTTACGAGTCCACTGTGGAGTAGTGCTGCATCACCTTGGTGATGTGGTTGCGCATGGCCGGAAGCAGGTCGGCGGCCGAGAGGTTCTGCACCCAGGACGGCGCCTGACTGTGCCAGACCAGCGTGTGGCCGTAGACGCGCTGTCCGTTGGCGGCGGCGAAGTTCACCACCGCGTCGCCGCCCGACCAGTTGAAGCTGTTCGGTGAGGGCTCGACGGTGTCCCACTTCATCGCGTTCTCCGCGGTGAGCGAGTTGAACTCCCGTGCGACCGTGGTGCGGTAGGCGGTCTCGCCGGCGAGGGGGCCGGTCGCCACGGCGGTGCCGATGACGATGTTCTTCTCCGCCGCGGCGGCGCGTAACGTGCTCGCCGCCGGCGAAGACGTTGCGGTGAGGATGAGGCCGAAGGCCGCGAGGAGCGCGACGATTCCCAGTCGCGCCAACAGACGTGCTGTGTCCTTTGTGTACACGGTGTGCTGCCTTTCCAGGTTCGAAAAGCGGTTACCGCGCAGGTTGGGCACCTTCCACGTCGAAGGTCTGCAGGTGTCCGCACATTCCGTACCGTCGCGGGCCCGGGTGGGCGTCCGCGGCGAACACGGAAGCATGTGACAGGTGCTCGGGATCGGCTCCGGCCGCCAGGGCGTCAAGGTGCTCACCGGTCCGGTGCGCCTCGGCGAGGGGTCGGTCCCGCCATAGATTCTGCCAGCCGGATGCCTTGCCGCGCACCAGTTTCGCGGCGTGGGCATGAAGTTCCGCCAAGGCTGCCGGCCCTTCGGTCTCCACCCGCGAGCGCCACCAGAGGTACCCCTCGACGGCGTGGTCGCGGCGGCGGCGCACGAACTCCTCGACGCCGGGCCCGTCCGGGATCGCCGTGACGGCGGCGTAGGCGCCGGGATCGGCGAGCAGTTCGGGCTTGTAGGTCAGCACGGCGTCGCCCGCCTCGGGCAGGCCCGCGTTGGACATGACGACGAGGATCTCCAGCCCGCCGCCGTTGACCAGCCGGTGGACGGTGCCCGGCGTGAACCACAGGATCCGTTCGCGCGTAAGGGGATGCGACGCGAAACCGTCGGCCCCGAGGGTCTCGACGCGCCCGCTTCCGGCGAGCACGACGTAGCCCTCGGCCGACGCGGTGTGCAGGTGCGGCGACCCGCCCGCGCAACCGTCCACCGTGGGCCAGTCGTAGACCGAGACGCGGGAGACGGAGGTGCCGCCGGGGAACCAGGCCATGTGATCCATTATCCCCACCCCCACTCGTGCAGGTGCGCGTCGTCGATGCCGAAGTGGTGCGCGATCTCGTGCACGACCGTCACCGCCACCTCCTCGACCACGTCCTCCTCCGTCTCGCAGATCCGCAGGATCGGGTTGCGGAAGATGCTGATCTTGTCGGGCAGCACGCCCCCGTAGTCCCACCCACGGTCGGGCAGGGCGACGCCCTCGTACAGTCCCAGCAGCTCGGGCCCGTCGGGCGGGGATTCGTCCTCGACGACTATCGCCACGTTGCGCATCATGCGCAGCAGCTGCTCGGGGATCTCGTCGAGCGCGTCGGCGACGAGCTCCTCGAAACGTTCGGCGTTCATCTCCACGGCCACGCCGACAAGTTAACTCGCGTGCGGGCGCTTCGCGCCGGTCGTTACCCTGAACGGCATGATTGATCTGCGCATCCTCCGCGAGAACCCGGACCTGCTACGTGCCAGCCAGCGCACCCGCGGGGCCTCCGAGTCCGTGGTCGACACGCTGATCAAGGCCGACGAGGACAACCGTGCGGCCCTCCACGCCTTCGAGGTCCTGCGCGCCGAGCAGAAGACCCTCGGCAAGGAGGTCGCCAAGGCCAAGGGCGACGAGAAGGCCGCCCTCCTGACCCGCACGAAGGAGCTCGCGGCCCAGGTGAAGGCCGCCGACGCCCACGTCACCGAGAGCGCCGAGGCCCTCAAGCGCGCGCAGCTCGACGTCCCCAACATCGTCGACGAGGACGCCGTCCCCGGCGGTGAGGACGACTTCGTCGTCGTCCGCGAGGTCGGCACGATCCCGCGGCTGGAAAAGACGCGCGACCACCTGGAGCTCGGCGAGCTGCTCGGCGCGATCGACATGGAGCGCGGCGCGAAGGTCTCGGGTTCGCGTTTCGCGTTCCTGCTGGGCCCGGGCGCGCTCCTGCAGCTGGGGTTGTTCAACTTCGCGCTGCAGCACGGTGTCGCGAACGGTTTCGTCCCGTCGATCACGCCGACGCTGGTGCGTCCGGAGTCGATGGAGGGCACCGGTTACCTGGGCGCGCACGCCGACGAGGTCTATCACCTGGAGCGCGACGACCTGTACCTCGTGGGCACCTCGGAGGTCGCGCTGGCGGCCTATCACGCCGACGAGATCCTCGATCTGAGCGAGCCGAAGCGTTACGCGGGCTGGTCGAGCTGTTTCCGGCGTGAGGCCGGCAGCCACGGCAAGGACACGCGGGGCATCATCCGCGTGCACCAGTTCGACAAGGTGGAGATGTTCACGTTCTGCCGGCCTGAGGAGGCCCGCGACGAGCACCGCAAGATCCTTGGGGTCGAGGAGGAGCTGCTCGGGAGGCTCGATCTCCCCTACCGGGTCATCGACACCGCGGCGGGTGATCTGGGCAGTTCGGCGGCGCGCAAGTTCGACACCGAGGCGTGGTTCCCGTCGCAGGGCCGCTATCGCGAGCTGACGTCGACGTCGAACTGCACGACCTTCCAGGCGCGGCGCCTGAACATCCGTTACCGGGACGCCGACGGCCGTTCGCAGATCGCGGCGACCCTCAACGGGACCCTCGCGACGACGCGCTGGCTGGTGGCGATCCTGGAGAACAACCAGCGTCCCGACGGCTCGGTCGTGGTGCCCGAGGCGCTGCGGCCCTTCGTCGGCCGCGATGTGCTGGAGCCGGTGAAGTAATGGGCGTGCCGGGGCTGGTGGCCGTCGACATCGACGGGACCGTGCTCCGGCATGAGCCCGGCAGCCTGCCGAGTGGGGCGGTAGTGGGCTCGCTGCGTGCCGTCCTCGACGCGGGTGTGCCCGTGGTCGTGGCGACCGCGCGGGCCGAGTGTGAGGCGCGGCGGGTCGTCGCGGCCCTGGGCCTGACCGAGGGGCTGCACGTCTACTCGCACGGCGGGCTGGTCCGTGACCTCGCCGACGGACGCGACGTGCACCGCGGCCATTTCGATCCGCGTGCGGCCGTGGAGGGTTTCCTGGCGGCCGATCCGTCGGCGACGTTCATCGTCGAGCACGACGAAGGCGGCTGGCTGACCTGCGAAAACTATGTCCGGGGTTTCCCGACGACGTGGCGCGAGCGCCTGCCGCACGCCGAGCTGTCGGCGACGCGGACGGTCATGCTCGGGGTGCGTGTCGCCTGCGACGGGACTTACGGGCCGACCGGGCGTTGCCCGCACGCGCTGGCGGCGGTCGATCGGGTGGGCCTCGATCCGAAGCGGTACCGGACGGACGTGGGCGTCGGCGGCTGGCTGGCGGTGCTCGCGGCGGAGACGACGAAGGCGAGCGGCCTGGCGCGGGTCGCGGCGGCGTACGGCGTGGAGGCGGCCGACGTGGTCGCGTTCGGTGACTCGGGCAACGACCTGCCTATGTTCGCGTGGGCGGGGCACGCCGTGGCGATGGGGCAGGCCCTCGACGACGTGAAGGCGGCCGCGGACGAGGTGGCGCCGACGGTCGAGGAGGACGGGGTCGCGGTGGTGCTGGGACGGTGGTTCGGGGGTTAGACGGTAACCCTTGTCACCCCCTCCCGTTAACCTCGTTCCATGACCCCAGCCCTCGTCGCCGTCGACCTCGACGGCACCGTCGTCCGCCACGGCGACTACAACCGCGCGGCGGGTGCCGTGACGGTCGCCGCGCTGGCCGCCGTGCGCGCGGCGGGCATCCCGGTCGTCGTCGTCACCGCACGGCCGCGGTGGGACTCCAGCGCCGCCATGACCGACCTGGGCATCGCGCCCGGCCACCATGTCTTCTCCGAGGGCGCGGTCGTCACCGGCGCCGACGGCCTGGTCGCACACCGGGTCGAGATCGACCCGGGCGCGGCGATCCGCGGCTACCGCGCGTCGACGCCGGCCGCGACCTTCAGCCTCGAAGTCTCCGACGACGGCTGGCTGACCTGCGAGAACTACGCCCAGGACGTCCCGACGAACTGGAAGGGCCGTGCCACACACGACACGCTGGCGGCCACCCCGACGACCTCCCTCACCGTCCGCGTCCCCTGCGACGGCGTCTACGCCCCCGCCGAGCTGTGCGCCCACGCCCTCGACGCGACCGAGCTCGCGGGCCTCGACCCCACCGTCTACCGCGCCCACGTCGGCCGCAGCGGCTGGGTCTCCGTCGTCGCCGCAGGCACGGACAAGGCGACCGGCCTCGCGCGCGTCGCGGCGACCCTCGGTGTCGCCCAGGCCGACGTGATCGCCTTCGGCGACTCCCTCAACGACCTCCCCATGCTCGCCTGGGCGGGCCACGGCGTCGCCATGGGCCAGGCGCCCGCCGCGGTTCGCGACGCCGCCGACGAGGTCGCCCCGCCCATCGACGCCGACGGCGTCGCCACCGTCCTGGCCCGATGGTTCCAGGCCTAGGGGCAGCCACTTTTCACCTTTGATCACCCGGAATGTGCCCAAGGCAACGCCCCGGTGATCTCGGCCGTTAACCCGCGCGTCGGTAATGTCGGATGATGAGGACCCCCAAACTCGTCGTCGTCGACCTCGACGGCACCGTCGTCGGGCACGACACCGCCCACCTGAGGCCCAGCCGGGCCGTGGTCGACGCCCTCGCCGCCGTCCGCGCCGCCGGCGTCCCGGTGGCCGTGGCGACGGGCCGCGCGCTGTGGAGCACCCTTCGCACCATCACCGATCTGGGCTTCACCGAGGGGCTGCACGTCGCCTCCCACGGCGCCATCGTCTACGACATCGCCGTGCGGCGGGCCGTTCACCAGCAGCACATCGACCCCGCCGCCGCGATCGCCGCCTACGCCGCCGCCGACCCCGAGGTCACCTTCGCGATCGAGTACGAGTCCCGGGGCTGGGTCACCACGACCGACTTCAAGCGCGACTTCGAGTCGGTGTGGCTGCACACCCTCGACCTCGACGCGCTCGGCGCGACTCGCACGCCCCGGCTCGTCGCCCGCGTCCCCAGCCTCAACCCCTACGGCGTCGGCGAGGCGCGCTGCCCCCGCGCGCAGGCCGCGACCGACGGCGCCCGCCTCGACACGACCGTCTACCACGCCGAAGTCGGCTTCAACGGCTGGACCGACGTCGGCCCGGCCGGCGCGACGAAGGCCAGCGGCCTCGACCGTGTCGCCCACGCCTACGGCGTCACCGCCGCCGAGACGGTCGTCTTCGGCGATTCCGCCAACGACCTGCCGATGTTCGCCTGGGCGGGGCATGCTGTGGCCATGGGACAGGCGGCCGACTCGATCAAGGCGGCGGCCGACGAGGTCGCCCCCTCCGTCGCCGACGACGGTGTCGCCGCGGTCCTGCGGCGGTGGTTCCCGTGACCAGGGCCGCGCTCCCCAAACTCATCGCGACCGACCTCGACGGGACGCTGCTCGGCCCCGACCACTCCAGCAGCCCCCGCACCCGCCGCGCGATGGAGGCCGTCAAGGACCACGGGATCCACCTCGTCGGCATCACCGGACGTGGCCCGCGGCTCCTCGACATCTGCCTCGACGAGATCCCCCTCGCCGACTACCTCGTCCTCGCGCAGGGCTCCCACATCTACCGGCTCGGCCCCGGCGGGCCGGAGCTGCGCCACGAGGCGCACCTGCCCGGCGAGGTCATCGTCGACGTGCTGCGCATCCTCGAAGCCGAGGTCGGGCACCTGGAACTCGTCGTCGAGAACGACGGCGCCGCCGACTCGCCGCTGCTCGCCGACCCCGTCCCCAGCGACTGGGCGTTCCCCGTGACCCTCGCCGAAGCCGAACGCAGCTTCGCCCTGTCGCGGCCCGTCCTGAAAGGCTTCGTGCGCAGCCCCGAACTGCACATCGACGTCGTCCTCGACGCCGCCCGCCGGCTCATCCCCGAAAGCTGGTGCATGCTCACCGAGGCCGGTATCGGCTACGTCGAACTCTGCCCGCCCGGTCACGACAAGGGCAGCGGCCTCGCCTTCGTCGCACAGGAGCTCGGTGTCTCCTCCGACGACGTGCTCGTCTTCGGTGACGCCCGCAACGACCTCCCGATGTTCGGCTGGGCCGGCGCCTCCGTCGCCATGGCCAACGCGCACCCCGACGTCATCGCGGCGGCGAGGGCGCGCACGCTGTCGAACCGGGAGGACGGAGTCGCGGTCTACCTGGAAGGCCTGCTGGGGTAACCGGCTACGCCACGGCCTCCCGGTCCAGCCACGACCGGATCTTCCCGCCCTGCTCGGCGAAGCGGCGGCCCAGTTCCTCGCGCGCCTCCTGCTGGCCCGTGCCCGACTGGACGCAGAAGTCCGCCTCCGACACCGTCAGCAGCTTCGCGTTGACCAACCTGATCGTCGACAATGGACCATCCACGGTGGACGGTAGTTCCTTCTCGTCGTCGAGACCGAGAACGGCCACGACGTTGCCTGAGCCGTCGACGTACTTCTCCTCGTGCGAACCGGGAACGGCCACCCCGCCGAAGGCGACGGTCAACGTCCCCCAATGCTCCAGCTGACGGGTGAACGTGATCCCGTGCTGAGCCACCGTGTTCGACAGCGACATCACCAGCTGCCCGAGCCAGTTCGCCGCCACGCCCATGGTGTCGTCGCCGCCGAAGCGCTCGCCGATGCCGTAGACCTCGACCTCGTAGCCGTTGGAGGGCTCGGCGTCGTTCCAGCGCATCGGGTCGGCGAGACCGTCGCTGGCGACGAGCAGCGCGTCGTCACGACGGGAGATGACGTGCCCCTGCCGCAGGGCCGGCCAGCGCGGGCCGCCCATGAACGACGGGTTGATCAAGTGACCGATGACGTGCGAGTCCAGGGTGCCCCAGGTGTTCCAGACACCCGAGGTGGCCTCGTGCGTGGCGGGTCCGTGCAGTTCGTAGATGTCCGGTTCTTCGCTCATCGGAGGCACGGTAGCAAGCGCCCGCACACCGCGCCCGGTGCTCGTCGAGCACCGGCCGCGCGCTCGTGACGTGCCGTCGGCGGTGCAGGCGATGTACCACCGGAAGCGGGAACCAAAGGTCCACAAGCGACCGTTGTCAGTCGAAACGCGCGTCGAGCCACACACCGAGTTCCTTGAACATCCGGGAGCGCGCCGACTCGCCGGACAGCGCCAGATCGTGCATGCCCTCAGGGATGCGCACGACCGTCACGTCCGGTCCCAGCCGGGGCGCGATCCGGGCGATGGCCTCGGCGTCGAGGACCGCGTCGGCGGTGTGCGCCTCGGGCGCCCAGCCGGGCCGCTTGTAGGAGGACGTCGACGACGCGACGAGGATCGGCACGTCGATGCGCAATCCTCTGCGCACCTTGGCCTGCGCCCGCACGACGGCCCGCAGCCAGCCCATCCGGACGGGCAGTCCGCTCACGGGTTTCCAGGTCAGGTCGAAGTCCCATTCGCCGTGGTGGTCGCGGTGCAGGCTCTTGGCGTTGGCTCCACTGAGGGGGACCGGGACGTGCGCCTTGGGCGCGAAGCGCCCGACCGGGCGGACGACCAGCGGCCCGAACACGCGGACCGGCCAGGGCGCGTTGACCTCCAGGAAGGGGCTGTTGAGGAAGATCGCATCGATGATCCCCTTACCGCGCAGGCGATCAGCCCACAGCGCGACGGCGAGGCCGCCGGTCGAGTGCGCGTTGACGAGTACTTTGCCGTGCCGGGCGCGGATCCGCCGGGCGGCCTCGTCGAGTTCGGCGAAGTAGTCGGAGATGTCGGCCATGTCGTAGGGCGTCTGGCCGGGCCGGATGCTGCGGCCGCTCTTGCGCAGGTCGAGGGCGTAGAAGGCGTAGCCGCGGGCGCGGTAGAAGTCCGCGACGTGCGGGTGGAAGAAGTAGTCCACGAAGCCGTGCACGTAGAGAACGGCGGGGCCGTCGGCGGGGTTGTCGGCACGTTCGACGAGCGTCGCGACGACGTCGCCTTCGCGGTCGCGGCCGAGCGACAAGGTCTCGTAGCGGTATTCCTCGCCGAGGTGATCTGTCTCCACCCCACATTTCTACCGGCAGCCAGGCGGTGGTGGCGGCTCATCCCGCGTGCCGCGCGGCACACTCGGCGCGCAACGGCGGATTCGGGCCAGCGCGAGGCGTGCTCCGGCGGCCAGGCCGTGGCTTTCGACGACGGCGAGGCCATAGACGCTGCACGTCGGCGTGTACCGGCAGCGAGCTTTGACGCGCGGCGAGAGCCAGCGCCGGTAGGCGCCGATTCCGGCGCGTCCGACGGCCCGGCCGACGCGGCCGTTGCCGCCGACGGTTCCGGCGACGCGCAGCGGGAACACGATCGCGGCGGCGGCACCGGTCGACGTGCAGGTGGCACCGTCGCAGCCGCCGGAGGTGTCGCAGGTGGTCGATTCACATGAGGTGGACATGGAGTCGCAGGCGTCGTCGGCACAGCCCTGGCCGCCGCCGTCGTCGGCGCAGCCTTGGCCGCTCCCGGTGCCGGCGTCACCGTCACCCGTTCCGGCGTCGCTGTCGCCCGCGTCGCCGTCGTGCTCACCGGCGTTGCCGCTGTGGTCACCGGCGGCGCCGTCACTGTCGGCGGGCCGGGTGCCCGGGCGCCACGCCAGCCACACCGCGACCATGGCGGCGATCGCGGCTAAAGGCGCGCCGACCGCGATCGCGATCGTGCGGATCCTCTTGTGTCGCTCGTCCACGTACGCACCTCTTTGCTGCGGAGTACGCGCACACTACTCACAGCGTGCGAATCGGGCTAGCCGGCGCGCAGGTGGGCGAGGACGAGCGGGTCGATCCTGCCCGGGACGAGGCGCTCCTCCAGGTTCTCGATCCCCGCCCACGACGAGAGAGCGCGGTCAAGACCATCCTCTGTGGACGGTCCACGGTGACCTCGCGCGTCGAGGAGGGAGCGGACTTCGGCGCCGAGTTCGCCGTCGAGGTCGAGGAGGGTGGCGGGGTCGGGCGTGCCGAAGAGCAGTTCGTGGATGCCGAGGAGGCGGCCGAGTTCGCCGACCGGGTCGGTGTGGTCGTCGACGCGCAGGTCGACGGCGACGTCGCTGGTGCCGCCGTAACCGAGGCCTTTGCCGACGACGTAGAGCCCGGCGCTCTGGCGTCCGCGACGGTCGCCGCCCGCTTCGTCGCCCGCGCGCAGCGCGGCCAGAAGCCTTGCGGGGAAGGGCATGTCGGCGCCGTCGAGCCAGGCGGCCGCGATCGCCTCGACCACCTCGGGGCCCGTGAGGATGTTGCCCTGGGCGGCGAATCCGTCTCCGGCCACGCCGCCGGCCCAGTCCATGCACTCGTCGCCGGTGAAGGTCGCTCCGGGGCCTTCGGTGCCGACGATGCCGAGCTGCCGTTCGGCGCGGCCCGGGTCGGCGACGGCGAGCGCGGCGATGACGTCGGCGGGCGCGACGCCGGTGGCGAGCATGGCCATGCCCTGGGGCCGGTAGGCGAGGTTGGCGAAGGCCTGGGTGGCGAGGGCACCGATGCCCGCTCGGGCTTCGGGGACGACGGCGCCGGCGGCGAGGAACTTGCTGGCCACGGCGACGCCGTGCATGGTGCCGTCATCGGAGCGGGCGACGATGGAGAAGGTCATGGGGGAAGCGTAGGGCTCGGTTCGCGCGGCGGGTACCCCACGCGACGGGCGCGTGCCGGTGGAAGCGCATGGCGAGAAGGCGGAGGACGAACACGGCGGTCCCGCACGGGCGAAAGGCCGGACGCAAGCGCCCGGCCCCGCCACATTCGCGGCCCGTCCCTCCGGGAGCCGCCCCACACGTCCCCGCGGCCCCAACCCGCGAGGGTGAACTCCGCGGCTCCGGCCGCATCACGAGCGCAGCGAGTCAGAGGTACTGCCCGTGCCCGCCCTCTTCCTCGTCCTCGTTCTTCCCCGCGGCGAGCGCGGCCTGGAGTCCGGGGATCTGTGCGGCGTTGATGGGTCCGCCCGGCAGCGCGGGCATGGTCCGTCGCATCTGTTCGAGTTGCATTCGCGCGGCCATCTGTTGCGCGACGAGCGCGGCCTGGATCCCGTGGAACAGTCCTTCGAGCCATCCGACGAGTTGGGCCTGCGCGATCCGCAGTTCGGATTCGCTGGGCACCTCTTCCTCGTCGAAGGGGAGCGAGAGTCGTTCGAGTTCGTCGCGGAGTTCGGGAGCGAGGCCGTCTTCGAGTTCGGCGATGGACTTGCGGTGGATCTCTTTGAGTCGTCGGCGGCCGGCGTCGTCGAGGGGCGCGGCGCGGACCTCTTCGAGGAGCTGTTTGATCATGCTTCCGACGCGCATGACCTTGGCGGGTTGTTCGACGAGCTTGGCGGGGTCCTCGTGGTCCTCGGCGTCGTCGTCTCCGCCGACCTCGACCGTGCCGACGGGTTGCCCGTCGGGTCCGACGACGACCACCGTGCGGGGTTTGTCGGCGTCGTCGCGGTCGGTGTCGTCTGCGTCCTCCGGGCCGCGTGCATCAATGTCGGTCATGGCTATCAGTCTCTCCCTGTCAGCGGAACCGGCCGAAATCAGGTGGGCGTTTCTCGCTGAACGCCGCCGCCCCCTCCGCGGCTTCGGCCGTGCGGCCGAACACGTCCAGTCCGTCGAACGCCAGGTGGGACAGCCCGCCTAGGTGGTCGCTGTCGGCGTTGAACGAATGTTTCAGGAAGCGTAGCGCGGTCGGGGAGAGCGCATTGATCTTCGCGGCCCACTCGATGACCGTGTCGGTGAGCCGGTCGGCGGGGACGACCTCGTTGACCAGTCCCCAGTTCAGGGCGGTGTGGGCGTCGATGAGTTCGCAGAGGAACCAGAGTTGGCGGGCGCGTTTCTCGCCGATGACGCGGGCGAGGTAGGCGGAGCCGAAGCCGGCGTCGAAGCTGCCGACGCGGGGCCCGGACTGGCCGAATCTGGCGTGTTCGGCGGCGATGGTGAGGTCGGCGAGGACGTGCAGGACGTGTCCGCCGCCGACGGCGACGCCGTTGACGGCGGCGATGACGGGTTTGGGCACGTCGCGGATGATGCGGTGGAGGCGTTCGATTTCGAAGGTGCCCCATTCGGTTTCGCCGTAGGAGCCGGTTTCGGCGCGTTCTTTGACGTCGCCGCCGGCGCAGAAGGCGCGTTCGCCGGTGCCGGTGATGACGATGACGCCGACGGCTTTGTCGGCCCAGGCGTGTTTGAAGGCGCTGATGAGTTCGTCGACGGTCCGTCCCCGGAAGGAGTTCATCCGTTCCGGTCGGTCGATGGTCACGGTGGCGGTGGCCTGGCTGACCTCGTAGCGGACGTCGGTGAAGTCGTCTGGGTGCATGGGAAGTCACGATAGGGGTTTCGGGCGGTGTTGTGGACTCTTCCACGGTGGGAGGGTCCAGGCTTGGTGGCATGCGGGAGGAGCTACTCACGATCGGCCGCTTCGCGCGGTTGTGCCGGTTGTCGGTGAAGCGGTTGCGGCATTACGACGAGTTGGGCCTGCTGACGCCGGCGCGTGTCGATCCGCACAGCGGTTACCGGATGTACGAGCGCGGGCAGGCGCGGGACGCGTTGACGATCGCGCTGCTGCGGGACGCCGATGTGCCGCTTCCGGCGATCGCGTCGATCGTGCGGGCGTCACCGGAGGCGAGGTCGGGGCTGTTGCGGGCCGAGGGCGAGCAGCTGGCGGCGCGGATCGAGCGTGACCGGGAACGGTTGCGGCTGCTGGAGCGGCTGGCGGCGGATTCGCCGTACGACATCGCGCGGGAAACCGTGGCGGCGCTGGATCTGGTCGTCGTGGAGGGCGTGTGCGATCCCGACGGGATCGGGGCCGTGACGGGTGGGCTGGTCGGGCGGCTGCTGGGGTCGGCGGGGGCGTGGGTGCCGCCGGTCGTCGGGCTGTTCCCGCTGGATCTGCGCGACGGGATGCGCGTGGCCGTTGGCGTGCGCGCGCCTTCGCCGACGCTGCGGTTGCCTGCCGTCGACACGGTCACGACCACCCATCACGGCCCGTACGGCGGGCTGCCGCTGGCGTATCACGCGCTGCTGTCGTGGATCGGCGACCGGGGCCTGGTGCCGCGGGCGCCGGTGCGCGAGGAGTACCTGGTCGCGCCGGGCGAGGCCGCCGAGGAGGAGCTCGTCACCCGTATCTCGATTCCCGTGGAGGAAACATGAAACCCGTTGAGTTCAAGGCGACCGCCGCCCCCGCGCTCATCAACGTCCCGTCGCTGACCTACCTGATGACCGACGGGAAGGGCGACCCCGACGGCGAGGTCTACCGGACCGCCGTCGAGGGCCTCTACCAGGCCTCTTATGCCGTGCGGGCCGCGCTCAAACCCGTCACGACTTACACGGTCGGAACCCTCCAGGGCCGCTGGCACGGCGTGGGACTCGACCCCGACCGCTCCTCATGGCGCTGGACGATGATGATCGCGCAACCGCCCGAGGCGACCGCCGACGTCGTCGCGGCGGCCTTCGCGGCGGTGAAGAAGCCGCGGCCGGGACTCGACCTGGTGCGCCGGGAGGTCTTCGCCGAAGGCGAGTGCGCGCAGATCCTGCACGTCGGGCCCTACGCCGACGAGAAACCCGCCCACGACCGCCTTATGGCCTTCATCGCGGCCGAGGGGCGGGTCGTGAGCGGGTCCCATCACGAGATCTACCTGTCCGATCCGAGGCGGGTGGCACCGGAGAGGATGCGGACGATCCTGCGTTATCCGGTGGCTAGTGGGGCCACGGCCACATGATCGGGCCGATCGCGGTGTAGGTGAGTTGACGACCGGCGAGGATGTCGCTCCACGGCACGGCGTAGGCGGGCGCGCCGACCCACTCCTCCAGGTAGAGGTACTCGCGCGAGGCGCCGTAGGCGCCTCCGACGTTGTAGGCGGGCAGTCCGGGGTCGGCGCGCTCGAACCGCAGATCTCCCGTGCCGGGGGTCTTGGTGGGCAGGAAGACGTGCCACCCGGAGTCGGCCGACGCGACCCAGCGGACCGTCGACGGCGTCCCGAATTTCCCGTCGCCCATGATCGCGACGATGACGTCGCCCCCGAACTCGTCCCACTGCTCGACGCTCCCGGGCACGCCCGCCGTGGCCTGGTTCACGGCCGTGACCTGGGTGACCTTGCCGCCGTTGGTGACCTGGACCAGGTGCGCGATGCCCTCGAAGGAGGTGTCGGCGTCGCCGATGTGCTCGTAGGGGACGCCGACGGCCACGAGCGCGCCGATCGACGCGCTCGCCGAGGGCCGGTAGGAGATGACCGAGAGCGAGGACCCGAACTGGTCATAGGTTTCGGGTCCACCGGAGATGCCCGGGGTGTCCTGGCTGAACCCGGCGAGCGGGGTGGGCGCTCCGGCGCGGAAGGTGTTGCTGAAGACGTGGACCATCCCGGCCATGTCGTTCCAGCCGATGCCCTCGTCGGGCGTCCCGACGGCGAAGTAGCGGTCGGTGACCGCGAGGGTCGCGCCGAAGCCGTCGCGCGTCTCGGCGGTCCCGGCGACTCCGGTGCTGTTCTGGCTGATGAAGTCCCAGGCACCGGCCCGCCAGTACCAGACGGCACCGGCGTCCTCGACCGAGCCGATGCTCTCGCCGGGTGCCGACACGAGCAGGTACGGGACGCCGTCGGAGGTGACCGACGCGGCGAGCGCGGCGCCGAAGGCGTCGCCCTCCTCGCGGACCTCGGGGACGTCGGGACTGTTCTGCTGGAGCGCGATCGCGCCGGCGGGGTTCAGTCCGCCGGGCGCGCCGGGGATGACCCAGATCATGCCGGCGCCGCCGGTGGAGCCGATGCTCTCGCCGGGTGCGCCGACGACGAGGTCGTCGCAGCCGTCGCGGTTCCAGTCGAGGCTGGCGTGGGCGGCGCCGAAGTGGTCGTTGTACTCGGACAGGTCGGGCATGCCGGCCGTGTCCTGGCTGTACGTCGACGTCCGGCGGCCGCCACCGATGTCGGCATAGGTGACCGCGAAGGCCCCGGCGTAGGTCTTGCCGCCGACGGTGGCCCACTCGTCGGCGAGGACGACGTCGCGCGTGCCGTTGCAGTCGAGGTCGTAGGCCTCGTCGCGGACGTAGTCCTGGGCGGCGGCGGGCGTGGCGGGCTGGACGACCGTGAGGGCCGCGCCCGCGAGGGCGGCGGCGAGGAGGAGCTTGTTCACGCGGACGCCAAGCTGTCGGGAGGGACGGGTCACCACGATCGGTTCTCCAGGACCGGTTCGTTCGCGCCCCGGAGGATGTTGTTCCAGGGGACGCCGAAGTACGGGCCGCTGCCGAGATAGAGGTACCGCGCCGAGGCCGCGAGTTCGCCGAAGCCGAAACCGCCGTCGGCGGGCAGGCCGTGGCGCGTCGCCTGCATCCAGATGTCGGACGCGCCGGGGTTCTTGACGCCGCGCATGACGTGGGCGGCGCCGTAGAAGCCGTCGGCGGTGGTCTCGCCGGGGACCGAGGCGGCCCACACGGTCGTCGACGGTGTCGCGATGGCGCTGCCGTCGCTGGTCGCGACCACGACCCCGGCCCCGAGGTTGTCGCCGTCCTGGGCGCTGTCGGGGACGCCCTCGGCGCTCTGGTCGAGATAGCTCAGCGCGGTGACCTTGCTGCCGACGACCGACACGAGGTGCGCCGAACCGGCGTCCTCGGCGGTGTTGGAGATCAGGTCCTCATCGGGCACGCCGATGGCGAGGAGAACGCCGACGGGCGCGCTCGTGCTGGAGCGGTAGGACACCAGGGAGACCGAGCTGCCGAAGAAGTCGAACTCCTCGGGCGTGCCCTCGACTCCCGCCGTACCCTGAGTGACGCTCGCCATCGCCCACGGGCGGCTCGTCGCCGAACCGTGCGTCATGACCTGCACGGCACCGGTCCAGGAGGCGCCGTCGTCGTAATAGGGCATGCCGACGGCGAAGAAACGCTCGTTGGCGACGAGGACCTCGCCGAAGTGGTCGACGTCGTCGGAGTTCCCGATGACGCCCTTGGTGTCCTGGGTGATCGTGGTCCACTTCCCATCGCGCAGGTAGTGGATCATCCCCCCACCACCGCCGTACCGCCCGACCGTCTCATCCGGGCTGCCGATGATGAGGAAGGGAGCGCCCGCCGAGGTCGTGCCGGCGGCGAGGCTCGTGCCGAAACCGTCGCGCGTCTCGGCCGTGCCGGGGACACCGGCGGTGTTCTGGCTGTACGCGAAGGACTTCGAGGTGTCGAGCCCGGTCGGGGAGCCGGGGATGATCCACACCATCCCGGCCTCGGCCGCCGAGCCGATGCCTTCGCCGGGAGCGCCGACGACGAGGTCGTCGCAGCCGTCCTTGTTCCGGTCGTAGGAGGAGTGGACGGCGCCGAAGCGGTCGCCCTTCTCGGCGGTGCCGGTGATGCCGGGGGTGTTCTGCGTGAAGTGGGCCGTCCGGCCGGTGGTCGTGTAGACGACGGCGAAGCCGCCGGAGCCGGGAAGCTCGTCCGGGCCCGATTCGTCGTGGTAGGCGTCGCGGAGGCCGTCGCAGTCGAAGTCGTCGGTCTCCTGTGGCAGGTAGACACCGTCGGCCTGCGCGGGAGTGGACGAGAGGGCGGTGAGCGTGGCCGCGGCCAGGAGGGCGGCGGCGAGCGCTGGCACTGTTCTTCTGTACATCAGGCACCTTCGGGCAGAGGGGGGCTGCCGAGAAGATACTCGATCCGGGGGGCCGCCGGTCCTGGCCGAACATCCGCCGTTCACCTGACCGTCACGGCAGACTCGTGGGCATGCCACGAGCTCTCGTCTTCAGCGAATACGGCGGTCCGGAAGTCCTCCGCCTCATCGATGTCCCCCTGCCCGAACCCGGTCTGGGCGAGGTGCGCCTGCGCGTCCGGGCGGCGGGCGTGCAGCCTTTCGACAACGCGTTCCGGGCGGGCATGGCGCGTGCCTGGGCGCCGGCGAGTTTCGACCGGGGTGGCGGCCCGCAGCCGACGGGGACGGAGGCGGCGGGGGTCGTCGACGCCGTCGGCGACGGGGTTTCCCGCCTGACGGTCGGTGACGAGGTGCTCGGGTGGTGCGGTGGGGCCTTCGCGGAGTACACCGTGGTGCCCGAAGGGCAGCTCGCGGCGAAACCGGCGGGCATGCCGTGGGCGGAGGCGGGGTCGCTGACGGCGTCGGGGCAGACGGCGCACAGCGCGCTTCGGGCCCTGGGCGCCGAGGAGGGTGAGACCTTGCTCGTGCACGCCGCGGCCGGGGGTGTCGGGAGCTATGCCGTGCAGTTGGCCGTCGCGTGGGGAATGCGCGTGATCGGGACGGCGTCGGCCCGCAACCACGACTATCTGCGCGAGTTGGGCGCCACACCGGTCGCGTACGGGCCCGGTCTCGCCGACCGCGTCCGCGCGATCGCCGCGGTCGACGCGTCCTTCGACGCCGTCGCCACCGACGAGTCGCTGCGGGTGGGCGCCGAACTCGCGCCCGGCCGTGCCGGGACGATCGCGGGCGACCCGGGCAAGGCCGCCGGGTTCGGCGTGCGCTGGCTCGACACGGGCCGCGACCTGCCGAGCCTTCAGGAGCTGCTCGCGCTGTACGGCGACGGGAGACTGCGGGTCGAGGTCGCGCGGACCTTCCCCCTGGACCGCGCGGCCGAGGCGATGAGCGAGGTCGCGACGGGGCACGTGCGCGGGAAGGTCGTCGTCACGCCGGCGTGACGAGAAGCGGGGCCCGGCGCGTGCGCCGGGCCCCGCTCTTTCCTTGTACATCAACCGCTGCGGCCGTGTCGCTGCCTTCCGAACCGACCCGGCCACGCGGTCGTCGTCACGTGCTCCTGAAGCCTCAGGCGCCCGCGATGAATCCCACGTAGAGCAGGAGGTTCGGCGAACCGGTGCCCGGGTCGGTGACGACGTCCGGGGTCGCGTTCTCCGTCAGCGCCGCCGCCACGTCGGCGGGGGTCGCCGAGGTGTTGGCCGACAGGTACAGCGCGGCCGCGCCGGCGACGTGGGGCGTCGCCATCGAGGTGCCGCTGATGGTGTTCTCGCCGCCGTCGAGCCACGCCGAGGTGATGTCCTCGCCGGGGGCGAAGATGTCGACGCAGCTGCCGTAGCTGGAGAAGTCGGCCTTGGCGTCGGTGTTGTTCGTCGCGCCGACGGTGATGGCCGACTCGACCCGCGCGGGCGAGTAATCGCACGCGTCATCGGCGGAGTTGCCCGCCGCGACGGCGTAGGTGACGCCCGATTCGACGGAGGCCGCGACGGCCGCGTCGAGAGTCTCGTCGGCGCCGCCGCCGAGGCTCATGTTGGCGACCGACGGTCCACTGTGGTTCTCGGTGACCCAGTCGATGCCCGCGACGACGCCCTCGGTGGTGCCGGAGCCCGCGCAGTCGAGGACGCGGACGCCGACCAGCGCCACATCCTTGGCCAGCCCGTACTCGGTGCCGCCGATGGTGCCCGCCACGTGCGTACCGTGACCGTTGCAGTCGGTCGCGTCGTCATCGTTGTCGACGGCGTCGACACCGCTGGTCGCGCGGCCACCGAAGTCAGGGTGGTCGAGCGTGACACCGGTGTCGATGATGTACGCGGTGACGCCGGTGCCCTCGTTCGGCGACGTGTAGCTGTCGTCGAGCGGGAGGGCGTTCTGGTCGACGCGGTCGAGACCCCACGACGGAGGACTCGGCTGCTCGCCGAGGCTCCAGACCTGACGGTCCTGCTCGACGAACGCGACACGCGGGTCGGCGGCGAGCCGCCGGGCCTGTGTGTCGTCCATCGTCGCGGCGAAGCCGCCGAAGCTGTCGAAGGTGTTGGTGATCGTGGCGTCGTAGCGACCGCCGAGCAGCGACGAGGCGTCCTCAGTGGACACTCCGTCGGCCAGCTTGATCAGGAACTCACCGGAGATTGCGCCTTCGGCGCCTGCGCCAAGAACGTTGCCCTCAGCCTGTGCCGGGGAGGCTGAGAGCAACGCGAGGCCCAGCGCGGCCACCGCGGAGACACCGACACCGGTGGCTACGCGGCGCCGGAAGGACGTGGATTCCTTCATGCCGTTCCTTTCACTGTCCGTAAGTGACAAACCCGGACATGGGGTCCGGGTTTTTCGAACACTTCCAGACAGGTTGAGGAATGTAAACCCTTCGATGCCATTGATGAGGACCTTCGGCCTAGTGACGAAAGGCGGGGGTTCTGCTAGCGAACTTTACGAACGTTAGGGCGGACAAGGGATCCCGACACCGACGGCGGCCGCGTCGACCCCTGCCGAAGCGCGCCCGCACAGGTACGGATTCCCGGCGCGTAAGCCCAGTTCAACGCTACTTTTGTTGGTCCACAAGGGAAGCGGCCGAGGATGCTCCCGAGACCACCTGGCGCCACGGGAAATCCGGCGGCGGTCGCCACGACTGTGACCGCTCCCATGCCGACGCGGAGGCTACCGACGGGTAGCCTCAAGCCGATTTCGCTGATTCCCAGCATATGGACATCGAGATCGCTCGATAACCGAGCGTCGCCGACGGATGTGGCCTGCCCGGGCCGTTGCGGAATCGGGAAAGTCACAGTGAAAGCACGCACTTCATTGGGAATGGTGTCCAATGCGGACTCATCGCCGGATGCGGCCACGCGATCATGGGTATGCCTCGCCGGCCGCGCCAGATCGGGGCCGGCCGGGTCCCGGCGCACGGCGGGGCCACCGGTCCCGGTCAGGTGCGCTCCCGCCGTCCGGCGCGCGTGGAGGAAGGAAAGGCGATAGGTGTCAGTGCCGGGTTCCGGGGCGGTACAGCAACTCCAGGATCGACCGGGCCGTGGTGATCCAGCACTCCAGGAACTCCGCGGTCGGCGGATCGGTGCGCGCCGGAAGCTCGTGCAGCAGCCCGCGGAAGAGGGGGTGCGCGGCCATGGGGAGTCCGGAGTCGTCGTCGGGGTGCGGCGGGCCGTACTGGTGCGGCGGCTCGAAACGCTCGCGCGGGAAGTCGCGGTGATCGCGCGGGTCACGGCGGCGGTCGGGCGGCATGAGCCCGAGAAGCGGGTCGCCGTCGACGGCGTGGCCGACGGGACCGTCATGGGTCACCGTCTGTGCGTTGTCCGGAACTCTGTTCACCTTGTCCATGGTGCCGCACACAAGGCGTAGTCGGGGCGAATCCGGGCGTGTGTCGCGAATCCGGCTTTTCGCGAGCGGGTTTCCTAGCGGGACCTTAACAAGGGTGGCGCGCCTCGACGGACCTCAATACGCTGCCGGACATGGCCAGAAACGCCTGGGGAACCGCGGTCGCAACCGCTTTCGGAACAGCCGCGGTGATCGCCACCGCGCAGCTCGGTGTCGCCTACGGCCTCACCATGATGGACTGGCGCACCGGCACCGCCGGACTGTGGTCGACGAACATGGCCTGGACGACGTGGCTCGCCGCGGTGTCCACTGTGCTCGGTGCGCTCGCGGGCGCGATGGTGGCCGCCGCCAAGGGATCGCAGTCGGTCGCCGTGCGGCTGTCGGCGGCGCTCGCCGCCGGGATCGGCGCGGGCGTCCTGGCGCCACTGGTCGCCTTGCCGGCCCGCGAGAACGCGCAGGCCGCGGTGTCGGGGACACCGTTCCTGGCCGTCGGGATCGGCATCGTGGCCGGGCTCGCGCTCGCGCTGATCGCGATGGCCGCCCGGCCGGTCGCGTGGAGCATGCTCGCCTCGGCCGCACTGATCTGGCTGCTGGCGATCCTCTCGATCGCCGTACCGGTCGGCGACAAGAGCATGCCGGTCGCCCAGCTCGGTGTGTGGGGTTCGTGGGCCGACGTGACCGGCGCGCTCGGCAAACGCGGTTTCGCGCTGGCCCCGCCGCTGCTGATCGGTTCACTGCTGATCGGCGTGATCGTCGCGCTGTTCGCCAGCGGGAACGGGAAGAAGCAGGGGATCGCGGCCGCGTCGGGCGTGGTCGGGCCGCTGCTGGTGACCGTCGCCTACCTGGTGGCCGGTCC
Source organism: Phytomonospora endophytica (assembly GCF_014202425.1). Classification (GTDB taxonomy): domain Bacteria; phylum Actinomycetota; class Actinomycetes; order Mycobacteriales; family Micromonosporaceae; genus Phytomonospora; species Phytomonospora endophytica. The sequence goes on from NZ_JACHGT010000016.1 coordinate 28,133, forward strand.
CGGCACGGGAACGACCGTCGACTCGCTGTCGGCGTTCCTCGTCGGCCCGTACGCGGCCCTCGTCGGGTTGCTCGGATCCCTCGTGGTGACGCTGTTGCGGCGGGACAAGCCGAGCTCACCGCCGCTGACGCCGGTGACGGCGACCGCCGAAGGCGACCACCCGCCGCCACTCCCCCGCCGCGACGATGACGACACCGTCTACGAGCGGATCCCGGCCTCGCCCAACCCGCCCGACCCGTACGTCGACGAGTACACCAAGGCCCTCGACGACGTCGACAGCGCTTTCGGCGGCAGCACACCGCAACCCGCCCGCGAAGGGGAGGACGTACCCGCCACCGCCCCCGACGCCCCACCGCCACCGAAGGACGACACCGAGGACTGGGTCACCGGTCTGCGCGAGGACGAGAAGGCGCCGCCCAAGAAGCGGACGAGGCGCAAGAGCTGACGTGACGGTCCGGGCGGCATGATCGACGCGACGATTCGTGCCGCCCGGACCGCCTACCTGCCCGCGCTCACCGACGTCAAGGCCGTCTGGCGGTCTGGCGGTCTGGCGGTCTGGCGGTCTGGCGGTCTGGCGGCCCCGGCTGATCATGACGCCGGAGTCCCTGGCCCACACCTGCGACGGCACGCCACCCGAGCCCTTCCGTCTGAAGTGGACGGTAGTGACACCGGTGTCGCCGGAATCGGGCCGGTCCGCTCGTCAACGCGCGCCCGGGGCACCTAACGGACACCGAGCGATATTCGCTCGGACGCCGAAACCCGGCGGTGGCAGGCTGAAGCCATGAACGACATCATCGTCCGCGACGCGGGCCCCTCCGATCACGAGGCCATGGCCGAGGTCTTCCGCTCGTGCCATCCGGCGCTGCTGGTCAGCGCGGCCTCCATCGCGCACGCCGCCGAGGCCTTCGCCGACGCCGGTCTCGCCGAGTTCGTCGCCGAGACCGAAGGCCGCGTCGTCGGCGTCGTCTCCGGCTGGCGCAACGTCTGGAGCACCGAGGAGGGCGCGGTGGCCGTGGACATCGCCGTCCGGCCCGAGTTCCAGCGCCGTGGCGCCGGAACGCTGCTGATGGCACGGATCGAGCGGCACCTCGCCGGCCTGGGCGCGCGGGTCACCTCGGCGAACGCCGAAGACCCCGCGGGGATCGCCTTCGCGGCCGCGCACGGGTTCGGCACGGGCCGTATCGCGCGGATCTCACGCTGCGACCTGGCCGATCTGCCACCCGTGCTCGCCGTTCCCGAGGACGTCCGGATCGTCCGGCTGTCCGAAGTGGACGACCTGCGCGCCCTGCACGCGAGTGACAACCTCGCGGCCATGGACATCCCGACCGACCGGCCCTTCGTGCCCTTCGCCTTCGAGCAGTGGAAGGTCAAGCAGCTCGGCGATCCGCGCCTCGACCACGATCTGAGCCTGGTCGCGATGGTCGGCGACACGTTCAGCGCGATGGCCTACCTGCAGCGCGTCGGCGACCGCGTCCACTCCGCCTTCACCGGAACGCATCCCGGCTTCCGTGGGCGCGGGCACGCCACCGTGCTGAAGTCGCACGCGCTGCACGCGGCCCGCGACACCGGCGCCACCGAGGCCTTCACCGCCAACGACGCGAAGAACGCGCCGATGCTGAAGGTGAACACGCGGCTGGGCTACGTGCCGTTCCTGGAGCGGACCGCGCTGCGTCGCGAAGGTGTGGCAGGGTCGTGATCATGTCCCCTCACACCGTCCGCCCGGCGACCCCCGCCGACCACCAGGACATCGCCGACGTGATCGCGGCGGTGTTCCCGTACCTGCTCACCAGCCCCGCGTCGCTGGCGCACTGGCTGGAGACGTCCACCGGCGACAGCCCCGCGCTGTTCGCGGCCGAGGAGGAGGGGCGCGTCGTCGGGTCCTGCTTCGTGAGCTTCTCGCCGATGTCGTCGACGCCCGGCGCGGTGGGCATGCAGCTCGCCGTCCTGTCCGGTCACCGGCGGCGGGGCATCGGCTCGGCGCTGCTGGCCCGCGCCGAGGAGCACCACGCCACGATCGGCGGATCGACGTTGTCGTCGCACTCCGGCGACGACGACGGGCTCGACTTCGCCGTCAAGCGTGGCTTCGCGGCCGGGCGCACCGGCCGCATCTCGCGCGCGCTGCTCGCCGGGATCCCCGACGCCGCACCGGTTCCCGCCGGGATCGAGGTCCGGCCCCTCGCCGAGGTGGAGGACTGGCGCGCGGTCTACGAGACCGACGCCCTCGCCCTCGTCGACATCCCCGGCACGACACCTCTGGTGCCGCCGCCCTACGAGCGCTGGCGCGAGGAGATCCTGGCCGACCCTCGCATGGACGTCGCGTCGAGCGTCGTCGCGCTGGACGGGAAGACGGTCGCGGCCCTGGCGTACCTGTACCGCGTGGGCGGCCGCGTGTACTCGAACTTCACGGGCACGCACCCGGAGTATCGCGGGAAGGGACTGGCGATGCTGGTGAAGTCGCACGGCCTGCACACGGCCCGGCGCGCCGGTGTGACCGAGGCGTTCACGATCAACGACGCGGAGAACACGGCGATGCTGGCGGTGAACACGAAGCTGGGGTACGAGGGGTTCGCGGTCCAGCGGGCGGTGAAGAGGGCGGCGAGGTCAGAGCTCTAGGAGGGTGATGAGCATGTCGCGGAGGTCGTCGAGCTCTTCTCCGCTCACCCGGCCGATGTAACGCTTCAGCCGTTCGTGCGCGACCGTGCGTATATCCTCGGTACGCACCCACGACGGCCGCTCAAGTCCGCACCGCTCGACATCGAGCGGGAGGTGATAGGGGACGCCGCGATCACGTGAAGTGACCGCCATCGCGATGGCGATGCGACTCGGGGTGCGGTTGAGCCGCTCCGGGCTGATGATGACCGCAGGCCTTTGATAGCCCTGTTCGTGTCCGACCGGATCACCGAAGTCAACCATGTAGATCTCACCGATGCGCGGTGCGTTCACCACTCGTCCAGTCCGTCCTTGAGCGAGGCGTCCCCGGCCGCCTGTTCGCGGCGAAGGTCGGCGAGCTCCTCGGGACTCATGCGGGCGAACGCGGCGTCGACCGAATCCCAGAACGCCTTGCGCTGCGCGGCCTTCACCGCCTTGGCGACGACGACGGCGATCGTCGTGCCGCTGGCGGTGGCGAGCGCCGCGGCGGCATCACGGACAGACTTGTCGACGCGGATCATCACGGTGGCCATGGGTCGAGTATACGTTAGTGTAGACACACGAATAGTATAGATCACATGTGCGAAGCGTTATTCATGCGGGTCAGCGCATTGACGAAGCTCGACGTCTGGATTGCTTGCCGCAACGAGGATGCGGACACGCGCGTGTCTTAATCGTCCCGATTTCGCCGGGTCCGCTTCACGTCCGACCGGCGCTTCTTCGCCGCGATGCGCCGTTCGACCGCGCGGCGGCCGGGTTTCGTCGCCCGCCGCTTCGGCGGTGGGGGCGCGATCGCCTCGCGCAGCAGCTGCGCGAGGCGGGCCAGGGCGGCCTCGCGGTTGCGCAGCTGTGCCCGGTGTTCGGAGGCGGCGACGGTCACGACGCCATCGACGAGCCGTCCGGCGAGCCGTTCCAGCGCGCGCGTCTTCAGAAAGTCGCTCAGCGCGCCCGTCGCGGCCACGTCGAAGCTGAGTTCGACGCGGCTGTCGGTGGTGTTCACGCCCTGCCCGCCCGGTCCTTGCGAGCGCGAGAAACGCCAGCTCAACTCGCCCTCGGGTATCAAGACCGTGTCGGTGACGCGCAGCGGTCCTGGCACGGCGGGGCTCCTCTTCGATGGTCTCCCACCATCGTAGTGAGACCCCGCCGTGCGCTCAGGTCTATTTCGCGGCCTCCCATTCGTGCACGGCGGGTCCGGCCGCGGCGTTGCGGACGTAGAGCTTGAGCATCTCCCGCAGGGCCTCGGTGCGCCCGTGCGTCTCCTCGAAGTGCCGCACGGTCGCGACCTGCCAGGAGGCTCCGTTGATCCGCGACCGGCACCGCGCCTCGATCACACCGAGGAGCCGGTCGCGTTCGACCGGGTCGACGCCGAAGCGGTCGAGCCCTTCGTAGGCCAGTGGGAGCAGCACCTCGTCGACGAGCCGGACGCCGTCCACCTCACCGATCCCGGGCCACCACTGGCGGGCGTCGATCCCGTCGCGGGCGGCGGCCTGGAGGTTCTGCTCGGCGACGCCGAAGGGCATGCGCGTCCACACCGGATGGTCGCTTTCGGCGAGCATCCGCACGGCCCCCATGTAGAAGGCCATGTTCGCCAGCACGTCGATGACGGTCGGTCCGGCGGGCAGGACCCGGTTCTCCACTCGCAGGTGCGGGCGGCCGTTGGGGCCGACGTCGTAGACCGGCCGGTTCCAGCGGTACACGGTTCCGTTGTGCAGCCTCAGTTCCGGCAGTTTCGGCACACCGCCCGACCGCCACACCTCGAAGGGGTCCTCGGCGTGCGACTCGGGCAGCAGCGGCGGGAAGTAGCGCGAGTTCTCCTCGAAGAGGTCGAGTACGGACCGGGCCCAGCGTTCGCCGAACCACACCCTCGGCCTCACCCCCTGCGCCTTGAGTTCGCGGCTTCGGGTGTCGGTGGCCTGCTCGAAGAGCGCGATGCGGGTCTCGGCCCACAGTTGCGTGTCGAACAGGTAGGGCGCGTTGGCGCCGACGACCAGCTGAGCGCCGGCGAGGGCCTGTGCGGCGTTGTAGTAGGCGGCGAAACTCTCCGGGCCGACCTGGATGTGGAACTGCACGCTGGTGTTGGCCGCCTCCGGCGCGATCGAGTCGGTGTAGACGCGAAGCCGTTCGGCGCCGCGGATGTCGAGCTCGATGTCGTCACCGCGCGCGTTGATGATGGAGTCGTTGAGCATGCGGTAGCGAAGGTTCACCGAGAGGCTCTCCTCGGTGGCGTCGGCGTGGCGCAGGGTGGGCAGCGTCCCGACCAGGACGAGGGTGGATCCCGTTTTGCGCGCGCGTTCGTCGACCTCGTGCAGCATGTGCCGCAGATCCTGCTCGTAGGCGGAGAAGCCGCCGGTCGCGATGGATCTGGGCGCCAGGTTCAGTTCCAGGTTGTACTGGCCCAGTTCCGGCTGGACCGATACCTCGTTGTAGGCGTCCGACTCGGCCAGGTAGGCCAGTACCTCGGCGTTCTTCAACGACGCCCGCCCTGCGTCGTCGATGAGGTTGATCTCCAGTTCGACGCCGGTTAACAGCTCGTCGCCCTCGAACTGTCCACTGTCGAGCATCAGGCCCAATGTGGACAGACATCGTCGCATCTTGCCCCTGTAGCGGCGAAGATCCGCGTGTGTGTACGTACGCTGACGTACCTGGTCGCCCATCTGCCCTCCCCAGCGTCCGGCGCCATTGACAACAACCGGTCGTACGGTTGTTACATCATGGCTACCGCACGCTAGGCGGACCGACACCATCCGGGGAAGGCCTTTCCCTCCGCTGTCAACTAATCGACGGAAGGCTATACAACAGTCGGTATGCGTGCTCAGTGCATGGGTGTGCTTACTGCGCCCTGTGACTGAATCGCCTGGGACCAGACCCGGACGATGTCGCGCACCGAGATCACCCCCGACGGCTCCTTGCCGTCGATGATGATGAGGTGCCGGAACCCGCCCCGCACCATCGCCGAGGCCGCCTCGTGCAGCGTCCACGTCGGCGGCGCGAACACCAGGTCACTGGTCAGATGCGAGCCCGTCCGCTCCACGTCGGGATCGAGCCCGGCGCCGATCGCGTTGAGGATGTCGCGTTCGGTCAGGATCCCGATCCCCGAGGAGTCGGGGTCGATCACGACCGCCGCGCCGACCCGTTTCTGCGACATCAGGCGCGCGGCCTGCCGCAGTGTGTGGTCGGGCCCGATCGACAGGACCTGCGTGCTCATCGCGTTCCGTACCTGCATGGGAGCCACCCTTCAGCCGGCCGTCCGTAGGGTCATACTCGCCCAAATCGTTCCTCCGCTCAAGGGCTTGACCGGCACATTTAACGAATAAGTCATCTTGAGTACGCTGTGTGCGCCCTCACGCGGTCCCCACGGTCCTAAGGAGCACAAACGAGCATGCCCAGCGACCCCGCGAGCAAACCCACCGCCGCCGACTTCCTCGCCTTGAACCGCCGCGGCGGCCTGTTCACGATGATCGTGAACCAGCGCATCGGTTCCTACTGCGCGCTCGCCGCCCACCGCCTCGGCCTCGCGCCGACCATGGTCACCCTCATCAACCTCGTCTGCGGCATCGCCGTGTCGGTCGCGCTGATCCTCGCGGCCCCCGCCATGGCCGACGGGCGCGTCTCCCCGGTGCTCATGGGACTCCTGGCGCTGGTGGTGTGGCAGTTCGCGTACTCCCTCGACTGCGCCGACGGGCAGCTCGCCCGCGTGACCGGACGAACCTCCCCGGCCGGTGCGAAAGTCGACATCCTGGCCGACATCGCCCAGCAGACCGCCGTCACCGCCGCGACCGCCGCGGTCGCCATGGCCTTCGAACCGAAGACCCCGACGTGGCTCGTCGCCGCCTTCGCCGGCCTGTGGATGACCAACCTCGTCACCTCCGTCATGGGCAAGGACGGCGGCGGCGACAGCCTCGTCGCCAGCGAGTCCGTCGTCGTGGGAGTGGTCAAGCTGATCCGCGACTACGGGGCCATCGTCGTTTTCATCCCTGTGGTCATCGCCTTCTTTCCACAGTGGACGATCTGGGTGCTCGCCCTGTTCACGTTCGTCAACGGAGGGTTCCTGGCGGCGCTGATCGCCAAAACCGCGCTGGATAGTCTGAAGGCTCCCCAGACCTAGGAGGGCGCATGACCTGGCTGGTTACCGGCGGGGCGGGCTACATCGGGGCGCACGCCGTCAAGCGGCTGCACGCCGCAGGCACGCCCGTCGTCGTCTACGACGACCTCTCGACCGGCGACGCCCGTCGCATACCCGACGGAGTGCCGCTCGTCGAAGGCGACGTGACCGACAAGGCGGCGCTCGCCGAGGCCTTCGCCAAGCACCAGGTCACCGGCGTGCTGCACTTCGCGGCCCAGAAGTCGGTCCCGGTCTCCATGGAACGGCCGCTGTTCTACTACGAGCAGAACGTGGGCGGCCTCGCCGCGATCGTCGCCGCCATGAACGAGGCCGGTGTGCGCCGGATCGTGTTCTCCTCGACGGCGGCCCTCTACGGGCTGGCGCCCGAGGAGACGCTGGTCGAGGACCTCGTCGTCGACCCGATCTCGGTCTACGGCGAGACGAAGCTCATCGGCGAGCGCATGCTGCGTTTCGCGAGCGCCGCCTGTGGGTTCTCGTGGATCGCGCTGCGCTACTTCAACGTGGTCGGCGCCGACGAGCCCGCGCTGGGCGACACGTCGGTCGGGAACCTCGTGCCGATCGTGTTCCGCTGCATCGACGAGGGCCGCACGGTCAGTGTGACCGGCGGGGACTATCCGACGCCGGACGGTTCGGGCGTGCGCGACTACATCCATGTCGCCGACCTGGCCGACGCGCACGTCGTGGCGGTGAATCACCTGATCGGGCGGGAACCGGGTTCGGTCGGCGAGGTCTACAACGTCGGGACGGGCACGGGCTCGTCGGTGCTGGAGGTCCTCGACGCCGTGCGTGCGGTGACGGGCCTTGAGGTGCCGGCCGAGGTCGTGGCGCGGCGGCCGGGTGATCCGGCGCGGTCGGTGGCCGGTGTGGCCAAGATCGAGCGCGACCTGGACTGGCGTGCGAGCCGGGGCCTGACCGACATGGTCGCCGACGCGTGGACCGCTTGGCGGGCCGCGCGCTGAAGCCGTGCTGCACCCCGGCGGGGGCGGCGTCGCCGGACGTCGTCCCGCTGGGTTTCACGCCCCCCGAGCGCGACCGGGCGTCGGTGCTCAAGGGCATGGTCGCCGTCCCGGGAGGGACGTACCTGCTGGGCGGTGAGGATCCCGACGCCAACGCCGGTGACGGTGAGGGACCGGTCCGCGAGGTCGTGCTCGGCCCGTTCAGCGTCGATCCGGTGGCGGTGACGGTCGCCAAGTTCGCGACCTTCGTGAAGGCGACCGGTCACGTCACCACCGCCGAGCGCGAAGGCTGGTCGTACGTCTTCCACCTGCTGCTCGATCCCGCCGACCGGGCCGCCGTCGTCGACGCGCACGTGCCGGGGACGCCGTGGTGGCTGCCGGTGCGGGGCGCCGACTGGCGGCATCCGGGTGGTCCGCATTCGGGCGTGGCGCAGAACCATCCCGTGACGCATGTGAGCTGGTACGACGCCTGCGCCTACGCCGCGTGGGCGGGGAAGTCGCTGCCGACGGAGGCGCAGTGGGAGGCTGCGGCGAGGGGCGGGCTCGTCGGCACGCGTTACCCGTGGGGCGGTGAGCTGACGCCGAAGGGCAGGCACCGCGCCAACATCTGGCAGGGGCGTTTTCCTCGGGTGAACAGCGCCGACGACGGCTTCGTCGGTACCGCGCCGGTGAAGACGTATCCGCCGAACGGGTACGGGCTGTACCAGATGGCGGGCAACGTGTGGGAGTGGTGCGCCGACCGGTGGAGCACCGACTGGCATGCGGTGGCCGCGCCCGGGACGCGGGAGGATCCGCGCGGGCCGAGCACCGGGGACGCGAGGGTCGTGCGCGGCGGGTCGTACCTGTGCCACGACTCGTACTGCAACCGGTACCGCGTGGCGGCGAGGACGCGGAACACGCCGGACTCGTCGAGCGGGAACACCGGGTTCCGGTGCGTGGTGGGGGCCTAGCTCCTCCCGGACCCTCGCCGTGCCGTCACCTCCACCTCGATCCGCATGCGCGCGTCGGCGAGCCCGCATTCCAGCATCGTGGCGGCCGGGCGGACCTCGCCGAACACCGCGCGCAGCACCGGCCAGCACGCCGGGAAGTCCTCGCGGTCGGGGAGCATGTACCGCACGCGCACGACGTCGGCGAAGCCCGCGCCGGCCTCGGTCAGGGCCGCCTCGATGTTGCGCAGGCACTGCTCGGCCTGCGCGACCACGTCGTCGGCGATCGTCATCGTCGCGTAGTCGAAACCGGTCGTACCGGACACGTGGATCCAGTCGCCGTCGACGACGGCGCGGGCGTAGCCGATCTGCTCTTCGAAGGTGGAACCGGAAAGAATGGCGCGTCTCATGGACCGGAGGCTAGCCCCGGACCAGGCGATACGTCCAATACGCGGTGGGGCCGGGCACGATATCGTCGGCGATATGGACCTGCCCGAAGTCGAGCTCCGCCAGCTGCGGGTCTTCGCGATCGTCGCCGAGGAGGGTCACGTCGGACGGGCCGCGCGGCGGCTCGGTATCGCGCAGCCGCCGCTGAGTCAGCAGATCCAGCGCCTTGAGGCGAAGATCGGCCACGCGCTCTTCACCCGTCATCCCCGCGGTGTCGCCCTCACCCCCGCCGGGGCCGAGCTCCTCCCCGTCGCGAATGCCGCCCTGGCGCTCGTCGCCCACGGCGTCGACGCCGCCCGCCGCGCGGGCCGGGGCGAAGGCGGGCGCCTGCGCGTCGGGATGGCCGCGTCGCTGGCGTCGTCGTTCCTGCCCCGGGTGGTCCGCGCGTTCCGGGCACGGCACCCGACGGTGGCCCTCGACATCCGCGAGATGACCACCGATCCACAGGCCGACGCCCTGCGCGACGGGCTCATCGACGTCGGTGTGGGCCGCGACGCCGAACCGAGCGAGGGCGTCGCCGTGCGCGCGGTCGCGCACGAGCCGCTGGTGGCGGTGCTGCCGAGAGGCCACCGGCTCGCGACCGCGCCCGACTTCGAAGCGGCCGACCTCGCCGGCGAGACCTTCGCGCTCTTCCCCGCGCGGGCCGGCCGCGCCTTCCACGACCGCGTTCTCGGCGTCTGCCGCGCCGCCGGGTTCACCCCCGACGTCGGACACGAGGCCGTCGAATGGCCGACGCTCATCGCCTTCGTCGCCGCCGGACTCGCCGTCACGATCGCACCGAAAGGCGTCGCGCTCACGGGCGTCGTGCGTCGTGGACTCGCGCGCGACGCGGTCACCGCGATCACCGTCTCCCGTCGCCACGGCGACGCCGACGTCCTCGTCGAGGCCTTCCTCGACGTCGCCCTCGCGGCCGCTAGCCGGTCGTGATCAGCTCGAACGAGGCCGCGAGCGCGCATCCCATCCGCTCGCCGCTGGCCTTGCCGATCATGCTCAGGAACTCGCGCGCGTACTCCTCGACCGGCTTGTCCGACAGGGCCGCGATGTAGGCCTTGTGCTCGGCGAGCGACGCCACGGACGCGTCAAGGGTCGCGGTGATGTCGAGGCCGTGCGTCGACCGCGGCGAGTTCGCCAGCGCGACCCAGCGGACACCGCCCCAGGGCTCGTGGCCCTCCTCGACGAGTTCGGGGAAGATCCAGCGGTTCCCGGCGTCGCCGACGGCGTCGAGCACCGACTGCCCGACCGCGCGGTGGTCGGCACTGTTCCAGGTGCCGGGCGCCCAGTGGTCGCGGTGGTTGAGGGTGATGACGAGTTCGGGCTTGTGGCGGCGGATCGCGCGTGAGAGGTCGCGGCGCAGCGGGAGTCCGGCCTCGACGACACCGTCGCGGTGGTCGAGGAACTCCACGGTGGACACGCCGACGACCGCCGCGCTGGCGATCTGCTCGGCCTCGCGCAGCGGCGCCGACTCGGCGGGCGCGATCCCGTCGATCCCGGCCTCCCCGCGTGTGACCATGAGGTAGGCGACCTCGCGGCCCTCGCCGGTCCAGCGCGCGACGGCGCCCGCGGCGCCGTACTCCATGTCGTCGGGGTGGGCGACGATCGCGAGCGCGCGTTGCCAGTCTGCGGGCATCGGGAGAAGCGGTTCAGGCATGCCGATCAGTATGCCCCTACGTGTGAGGGCCCCCGGTGGGTTGTGCACGAGCCGCACATATTTCCGCTAAATCCCTTGTGGACACTCGGGGCCACGGACGAAGATCACGCTGGTTAAGGTCATGTGAGTGACTTTCAATAGGCGCAAGGCAATCGGACTCGGCGTCGGCGGCGCACTCGCCGCGACCATCGGGGTGGCCCAGCCCGCCGGGGCGTCGAACGCGACCCTCAACGAGGCCTACCAGGCCCAGACGGCCGCCGCGGGCGGGAACTGGTACACGAAGGTGACCAAGGTCGACGCGGCCGGCACCTGGACCTCGATCATCACCGACGACCCCAACAAGGTCATCGACGGCGCCAGCGTGCAGAAGCTCGCCGTCGCCACCGCGGTCCTCGACAAGGTCGACCGCGGCCTCCTCCAGCTCGACCAGAAGGTGTCGCTGACCGGCGACATCATCCTGGCCGGGTCGGGCATGTACTTCCTGCAGACCGTGTGGGGCGACCAGCTCACCGTCGCGGGTTTCCTCACCACGATGCTGCTGGTCTCCGACAACACCTGCGTGCGGCTGTGCGGTTCGCTGTGCGGCACCGACGAGACCAACGCGATCCTGGCCGCGAAGGGCTTCACCTACACGCGCGTCGAGCCCGGTTCGGGCCCGAACCGCTTCTTCCTGGGCAAGACCACGCCCAACGAGATGAACCTGCTGCTGCGCAAGCTCGTCGGCGGGACGCTGCTGTCGTCGCGGTCCTCGCAGTTCCTGGTGGGCGTGCTGCGCGGCCTGTCGGGTTACCACGACGGTGTCCGCCGCGACATGTCCTCGGCGGAGCGGGCGCGGGTCGCGACCAAGTACGGCGCCGACGACGACCGTCGCCACGAGGCCGGGGTCATCTTCGACGCCTCGGGCCGTCCGACGCTCACCTACGCCATGTTCGCCGACTCGGTGCCCGACTCCGGCAACTACGGCGGCACCAACCCGGCGGTGAAGGCCCACGCCGTCCTCGGCCGCAAGATATTCGACGAGGTCAAGACCGCGACCGGACTGAGCCGCTCGGCGGCCGGTGCCTTCCCGATCGAGGAGTTCCGGCCCTCGAACGGCAACTGATCCGCGTGCCCACCCGGCCCCGGTCCTCACTAGAGGGCCGGGGCCTTTCGCTCGTCTCACTTCCGGCGGGCGATGACCGCGACCGAGGCCAGGTGGATCACCGCGCCGATCGCCGAGCCGGCCATCATCCCGGGGATTCCCTGGACGGCGCCGATCGCGAGGTCGCCGACCTGCGCGACCCCGGCGACGGTGAGCGCGACGAGCACGGCCGGGCGCGTGCGCAGCCCCGCGACGAGGAGCACCGCACCGACGGCGAAGCCGACCGGGACCGCGCGGGCGGCGTAGGCGTAGGCGTACAGCTCCAGCCAGGAGTCGACGGCCGGGGCTCCGAGGATCGCCGGGTCGACGAGGGCGAGCACGGCCGAGCCGGTGGCCAGGAGCGCGGCGATGAGGTTGACGGCGACCAGGACGCGACCGAGGCGAGCGGTCGCGGGGCGGGAGGCGGTGGTGAGGGCGGTCGCGGAGGCGGGGGTGGCGGTGAAGGTCATGACCGATTCCATTCTCGAACTAAAGCATTCATGAACAAGATTATCCAGAGCCTATATCATTCACTATCTGAATGATTCTTGGACTGTAGCATGAAGGGCGTGAGTGACATCGACGCCGGCGCGCTCGCCGGCACCGCCACCTTCCAGCTCGGCACGCTCGGCGCCATCGCGACCGAGCGCTTCTCCACCGCAATCGGCGCCTTCGGCCTCAAGCCCAAGCACGCCGGGGTCCTCCAGGTGCTGCTCCTCGACCCGCTCATCTCGCAGCAGGAACTGGCGCACAAGATGGGCGTCGCGCCGAGCCTGATGGTCGGGCTGCTCGACTTCCTGGAGTCGGCCGGCGCGATCGAACGCGAACGTGACCCGGCCGACCGCCGCCGTCAGGTCATCGACGTGACCGACGAGGGCGAGCGCCTCTACGTCCTGTGCGCGAGGGCGGCGGCGTCGATCGAGGTGGAGCTGCTGGCGGGCCTGGGCGAGCGAGCCGAGGGCTTCCGGAAGCTGCTCGCCAACGTCGCCGAGGACTTCGGGCTGCCGACCCGCGACACGCGATGACGGTCACAGCCCGAATATTGGACCTCTAGGTAAACAACGGCTTAGGCTCATGGCATGGGCCGTCCCAAGCAGTTCGATCCCGACGTCGCGCTCGACCGCGCCATGCACACGTTCTGGTCGAAGGGCTACGCGGCCACGACGCCGCAGGACCTCGTCGACGAGCTCGGCATCGGCAAGGGGAGCCTGTACAACACCTTCGGCGGGAAGCACGACCTGTTCCTGGCGGCGCTGCGCCGGTACGCCGAGGGCGCGGCCCGCCAGTTCACCGAGCTGATGGCCGAGCCCGGACCGGTGCGCGAGCGGGTCCGGCGGATCCTCGACGCGACCGTCGACCCCTCGCCGCCGCAGGCGGCCGGCGACGGCTGCCTCGCGGTCAACACCGCCGCGGAACTGGCGCGGAGCGACGAGGAGTCGGCGCGGATCGTGCGGACGATGTTCGCGCGTACCGAGAGCGCGCTGGCCGCGGTCCTCGAACAGGGCCGCCGGGACGGTGAGATCGCCGCCGACCGCGACCCGAAGGCCCTGGCCGCGCACCTGTTCGCCACGCTCGTCGGGCTGCGTGTGCTCATGAAGACCACGACCGACCCGGCCACGCTGCGGCCGGTCGTCGACGCGGCGATCGCCGCCCTCTAGACCCGGATTCCCCCTGGGAACCGGGGCACACCCTAATTTTGTACCCGCAAGTCAAGAACAAGGAGCACCCCGTGGATCTCGGACTCACCGGCAAGACCGCCGTCGTCACCGGTGGCAGCAAGGGCATCGGCCTCGCCGTCGTGCGCACCCTCGTCGACGAGGGCGTTCGCGTCGTCACCGGCTCGCGCAGCATCACCCCCGAACTGAAGGAGACCTCGGCGGTGCCGGTCACCGTCGACCTGTCGACGCCCGAAGGCGCCGCCGAACTGATCGAACGCGCCACCGCCGAGCTCGGCGGCATCGACATCCTGGTCAACAACGTCGGCATCGGCGACATGAGCGACTTCGTGCTCGGAGGTTTCCTCGACCTGCCCGAAGACGCCTGGCGGCACAACTTCGACCTGCACTTCTACAGCGCCCTGCGCGTCAGCCGCGCGGCCATGCCGAGCCTCGTCGAACGCGCGGGCGCGCTGGTCAACATCTCCTCGATCGGCGCTCGCCGCCCCGGCGGGCCGATCGCCTACGACGTCTCGAAGGCGGCGCTGACCGCGCTCGGCAAGGCCCTCGCCATCGAGTTCGGGCCGCAGGGCGTGCGGGTCAACACCGTCTCCCCCGGCCCGGTGAGCACCGCGGTGTGGACCGACCCGAGCGGTTTCAGCGGCGCCCTCGCCGACTCGCTGGGCATCCCGCACGACACCTTCGTCGCGGCCACGATGGAGCGCATGGCACCCGACACCGGCCGCATCACCACGCCCGAGGAGGTCGCACGGGCGGTGGCGTTCATGCTGTCGCCGAACAACATCAGCGGCGCCGACCTGCACGTCGACGGCGGCATCCTCAAGCAGGTCTAGGAAACGCCAAGGGCCGGAGGGAGACCCTCCGGCCCTCCCAGGTCTACAGGGACACGATCATCTTCCCGAGGTTCTCGCCTCTCAGCATCCCGATGAAGGCGGCGACCACGTTGTCGATGCCCTCGACGACCGTCTCGTCGGGCTTCAGCGCACCCGAGCGCAGGTGCGGGACGAGGAGGTCCTCCAGCTCGCCCTGGAGGTGGTTGTACTCGCGGACGAGGAAACCTTCGAGGCGGATGCTCTTGGACACCACGTCGTAGAGGTTCCGGGGCGCCGGTGGCGGGTTTCCCAGGTCGTTGTACTGCGCGACGGCACCGCACCAGGCGACACGGCCGTGCGTTCTGAGGTTCTCGATGGCGCCTTCGAGATGGTCGCCGCCGACGTTGTCGAAGAAGACGTCGACGCCCTCGGGCGCGGCCTTCGCCAGCTGCGCGCCGACCGGGCCGTCGTGGTAGTCGAAGGCGGCGTCGAAGCCCAGGTCGTCGACCAGGTGACGCACCTTCGCCGCCGATCCGGCGCTGCCGATGACGCGCCGGGCGCCCAGCAGCCGCGCGATCTGCCCGGCTGCGGTGCCCACGCCCCCGGCGGCCGCCGAGATGAAGACGTCCTCGCCGGGCTGGAGGCGCGCGATCCGCGTCAGGCCGACGTAGGCGCTCAGGCCGGTGCCGCCGAGCAGGCTCAGGCGCGTCCGGATCGGGACGCCCGCCCAGCCGGGCAGCACCGTCGCCTCCTCGGGGGTGACCAGCGCGTGCGTACGCCAGGCCTTGCGGTGGAAGACGAGGTCGCCGTCGGCGAGGCCGGGTGTCCTCGACGCGATGACCCGCCCGATCGAGCGGCCTTCGAGGGGCGTGTCGAGGTCGTTGCCGCCGCCCCAGCCGTCGTAGTCCATCGCCTCGCGCATGTAAGGGTCGACCGAGAGGTGCAGGTTCTCGACGAGCGCGGTCCCGGTCGTGACCTCGGGCAGAGGGCCGCGCACGAAGGCGAAGTCCTCCGGGGTCGGCAGGCCGCTGGGGCGTCGTACCTGGTGAACTGTGGTGGCGGTGGCCATCGTGGGCTCCTCTCGGGGGTCAGGGCTCATTGGTATCCGGGTTCGCGCGCCGGTATCAGGGGTCGGCGTCGATGGATGGCGGGCGATCCATGAGCGCGGCTCATGTGCCGGGGTAGCGTTGCCGCGTGACCACCTCCGAACTCGCCCCCCATGAGCTGCGCGTACTGGTGTCGGTGGCCGAGGCGCGCGGTTTCGGCGCCGGCGCGGCCAGGCTCGGACTGACGCAGTCGGCCGTGTCCCACGCGGTGCGGACCGCCGAGCGCAAACTCGGCGTCGTGCTGTTCACGCGCGGACGGCAGGGCGCGGCCCCGACCGAGGCGGGCGCGCGGGCCGTCGCACGTGCCCGGCACATCCTGCGGCTGCTCGACACCATGGGCGCCGAGGTCCACGCCGCCGGCGGCGGCGAGGTGACGGGGACCGTGCGGATCGCGGCCTTCCGCAGCGCCGCCGTGCACGTCCTGCCCGGCGTGCTCGATCGGCTCGCGGCACGACACCCGGGGGTGTCGCCGCAGGTCAACATCGTGCGCGAGGTCGGTCCCGGCACGACCGGCGAGGTCGCCGACGGGCGCGCCGACCTGGCCGTCGCCACCCTCAACCCCGACACGTACCCGATCCCGAAAGGGCTGCTGTCCGGGAAACTCTTCGAGGAGCGCTACCTGCTCGTCCATCCCGCGAGCGCACCGGACCCTCGCGGGCTGCCGCTGGTCGACTGGGCGGAGAACTGCTCGTCGCACACCCGCGGCTGGTGGCGCGACCAGGACTGGATGCCCACGGCGACCGTGACGGCCGAGGACGACGGCGTGGTCCTGTCGATGGTCGCGGCGGGCATGGGCATGGCGGTGGTGCCGGAACTGTCACTGCTGGGCGCGCCGGGCGGAATCGTGACGCGGGATCTGGGACCGGACGGACCGAAGCGGCAGGTCGGGTACGTGGTCGCGCCGGGGATGGCGCAGGGCGCGGCGGTCCGCGAGCTGATCCGCGGACTGCGGGAGACGCCGGTGGGGGTCTAGGTCGTCCCTACCCCAGGTACTCCACCACCGCCCGCTCCGTCCGCTCGAAGATCAGCGTCGTCCGGAACCGCGCGATCTCCTTGCGCTTGGCGAGCCGGTCGACCAGAAACGCGTGCAACCGCTCCGGGTTCTCCACGGCCACGTGCAGCACGAAGTCGTCCTCGCCGCTCACCACCGACAGCGACAGCACCTCCCACCATTCCCCGACCGCCGCCTTGAACGCGTCGATCTGCGGCCGCGCCGGCAGGCGCAGCACCACCGCCACGAAGGCCTGCGTCCCACGGTTGAGCGCGGGCAGGTCGATGTCGGCGTGATAGCCCTTGATCACCCCGCGCCGGGTCAGCGAGCGCAACCGCTCCAGGCACGTCGAGGGCGAGATATCCAGGCGCCTGGCCAGCTCTCGGCTCGACAGGCGCGCATCCGTCTGAATGAGGCGGATCAGTTCGGCGTCGCGTTCGTCCACAGGCCCGATTCTGCCATCGTTTCCGGACGATCGTTCGGTTCGAGGGTACTTATTCAACGCAGATGACTAGCTTTCGCACCTCCACACCGCACATATGGAGGTTCGCGATGACCACCCGACTCGGCCCCTGGCAGGGCGTCGCCGTCTACGTCGGCTCGGTGCTCGGCCCCGGTGTCCTGGTCCTCCCGCGACTGGCCGCCGACGCCGCCGGACCGGCGTCGCTGGCCGCGTGGACCCTGCTGCTGGCGTTCAGTGTCCCCGTCGCCGCGACCTTCGCCGCACTGGGTGCGCGGTTTCCCGACGGCGGCGGCGTCTCGACCTTCGTCCGGCACGCCTTCGGCGCCCGCGCGGCCGCGTCGGTCGGCTGGTGGTTCTACCTGGCGATACCACCGGGTGTCGTGGCCGGCGCCCTGATCGGCGCCGGGTACGTCGCCGGCGCCGCCGGACTCGGCGAGCGCGGGACGATGGTCGTCGCCCTGGGTCTGCTCGCGGTCGCGTTCGCGGTCAACCATCGTGGGCTGCGCCTGTCGGGCCGGGCTCAGCTGGCGCTCACCGCCTTGCTGGTCGTCCTGCTCGCGACGGCGTCGGTCGCGGCCGCCGGGCACTTCGACGCGGGAAACTTCCGGCCTTTCGCCCCGCACGGCGCGGCCGGGGTCCTCGACGCCGTCGGGGTGCTGTTCTTCGCCTTCGTCGGCTGGGAGGCGGCCAGTCACCTCTCGGCGGAGTTCGCCGACCCGGCCCGCGACCTGCGCCGGGTCACCGCGGGCGCGCTGGCGACCGTCGCCGTCCTCTACCTCGGACTGTCCACGGTGTCCATCGGGGTGCTCGGCGGCGCCGCCGCGACGGAGGAGACCCCGCTCGCCGCGCTCCTCGCCGTCGGACTCGGGCCGCGCACCGGCTGGGTCACGGCGGTCGTCGCGCTCGCCTTGAGCTTCGGCGCGGTCAACGCCTACATCGCCGGTGCCGGCAGGCTCGGCGCCGCCCTCGGCCGTGACGGCGTGTTCCCCGCCGCGCTCGCGCGCGGGTCGCGGCCGGGCCAGGTGCCGCATCGCAGCCTCGCCGTCCTGGGCGGACTGACCGCGGTCACGCTGCTGGGCCAGTCGCTGCTGGGCGTCGGCATCGAGGAGCTCATGCGCGTCACGGTGGGTTTCCTGGCGGCGGTCACCACTCTGGGCTGCGCCGCCGCGATCCGGCTGCTGCCCAGGGGAAGGGGACGGCGGATCGCGATCACCGCGACGGTCTCGTCGATCATCCCGCTGGCCTCGGTCGGCTGGTTCCTGGTGTTTCCCGTGGCGCTGGCGGCCGTGGCGTGGTGGCGGTCAGGCGAAGGCGACCTCGCCGTCGCCGATGCCCGCGAAGTCCAGTAGCGCCTCGGCCTCGGCGGTCACGGCGGCGCGCTCGGCTGTCGACAACCCGCCGAAGGTCTCGACGCGCAGGACGCGTTTCCCGACGAGGTCCCACATCGCGCGGACCCGCCCGCCGACCAGGACGGTCGGGTAGATGACCGCACCGACGCAGACCCGCTTGCGGACCTCGGCGGTCATCATGCGCGAACGGTCGTCGTAGGCGACGATCAGGTTGTCGAAGTAGGGCAGCAGCCGGACCGGTGCCTCGTCCACTTCGGACAGCTCACCGTCGGGCACGTCGTACAGCTCACGGCCCGACTCGTCGCGGTAGGCCCGCAGGTCCATCCCCGCGACGACCTCCTTGAGCCGCGTCAGGCCCGACCACATCTGCACGTCCTTCACGCTCGCGGGCCCGAAGGCCCGAAGGTAGCGCTCCACCAGGAGTTCCCTGCTCGGCTCGGCCTCCAGCGGACGGCCGAGCCACTCCTCGGCGAGCGTGAAAGGCGTCGCCCCGCCCTTGTTCCAGGTCCCGTTGGGCGGCGGGTGCACGACCGGCACGAGCATCTGCGCCGACCAGGCCAGCGACAGCGGCGGCACCCCGGGCCAGCGCTCGGCGAGCACGTCGCGCAGCTGCGGGCGGGTGAGGGTGCGGCCGGCGAGGGTTTCCCGCGCGGCCTTCGCCAGTTCGTCGAGGTCCACGCCGACGGTGTCGCGTCCGAAGGCCGACTGCCGGATGCGCGCGAGGAGGGGCTGCATCAGGGCGCGCATCCAGCCGAAGTCCTCACCGGTGACCAGGTGCTGGGTGCCGCGCAGGACGGAGGAGCGGACGACCGTGCGGTCTTCGAGTGCGCGGGTCAGTTCGTCGTGGCGGAAGTCGCGCAGGCGGGCCCACAGGCTCAGGTAGGGGGTGTTGGCCTCCTGGCCCTGTAGCCCGGCGAGCCGTTCGACGGCCGTGGCGGCGGGGAGGTCGACGCGGTCGAGGAGCAGCTGCCGGGCGAGGGCGGTGCGGTTCAGGACGTGGCCGGTGAGGACGTTCATGAGGACGAGGTTAAGAGCCCTTGCGGACGGATACGGTCCGCAACAGTTCGGCGGTGTAGTCGGCGAGTCTGGCGGCGTCGCCGGGGTCGAGGGTCTTGAGCGACGGGTCGACGGGTTTCCCCCGGTCGTCGGCGGTGAGGGGGGTCGCCGGGGGGCGGTCGATCCAGTCGTGGATGGGCGCGACGGACTTCGCGATGGGTTTGGCGAAGACGCGCAGGCCGTACATGACGGTCTTGAGGACCGGGTTGAGGAAGGACGTGTCGCCGCTGCGGGTGAAGCCCGGGTGGTACATGACGAACGGGACCCGGGTTTCCTCACGCGCGAAGGCGACGCCGAGGAGGTCGGTGCAGCGGCCGCCGTGGAGCTGCGCGGCGACCATGCCGTACTGGCGGGTGAGCTGCATGTCGTCCCAGGAAACGGCTCCGGCGGTCGCACCGACGCCGGCGACGCTGACGATCACCGGCCGGGGCGCCGCCGCCAGCGCCGGGAGCAGGGCGTGGGAGAGGAGGTGACGGCTGAGGTAGTAGGTCGCGAAGACCGATTCGAGGCCGTCGACGGTTTCCCTGCGGTACTTGGCGACACGGTTGGCGAAGAGCGCGAGGGCGTCGACGGCCGGGAAACGCCCGGTGATCTCGGCGGCGACGCGGCGGTTCTCGGCGATGCTCGACAGGTCGGCGCGCAGGTAGGTCAGGCGCGACGTGCCGGCCTCCCGGGTCAGTGCCGCGCCTTTGGCGGCGTTGCTGCCGATGGCGACGACGGTGTCGCCGCGCGCGAGCCGCCCCAGGGCGAGGGCGCGGCCCATGCCGTCGGTGCCGCCGCTGATCACGATGGTGCGGGTGCCGGTCTGCGTATCGTCGGTCATGGGGCGATCGTGAGGGCGCCGCCGAGGGCGCGCAAGGAGGCAGTTTCATGTCGGGTACGCACAGCGATGTTCCCTCCGTGGTCACGGCGCCACTGCCGGATCCGGTGCCGCGAAACGAGTACGAGGCGTGCCCGGTGACGGCGGCCGTGCGGCGGGTCGGGGACAGGTGGACGCTGCTGGTGCTGTCGGTGCTGAAAGGCGGGCCGCGGCGGTTCAACGTGCTGGAGCGGTCGATCGAGGGGATCAGCCAGCGGATGCTGACGCGGACGCTGCGATCGCTGGAGTCCGACGGACTGGTCGACCGGACGGTGTTCGCGACGAACCCGCCGAGCGTGGAGTACGCGCTGACGGCGAAGGGGCGAGGGCTGCTGGGGGCGCTGGCGGGGCTGGCGGCTTGGGCGATGGAGCACGCGGAGGGCGAGTGAGGGAGAGATGAGGGTCACGTGGCGGGAATCGCGGGCGGGCCGCGAGCCGCGCCACGCCCGAACCGCGAAACGAGATATGCCCCTTCCCCGCGGACCGTCCGAAGTCGCCGGTGTTCGCGAAAGGGCCGGATTCGCTGCACGGACGGGCCGGTTCGCGGTGGCCGCCGCGGCCTTGCCAGGCGCGACAAAAAACCCCGGCCGAAGCCGGGGTTTCCCTGGTGGGGAAGGGGGGAGTTGAACCCCTCTTCTAGACCCATTCTGACCAGGGACGTCCCGATTTGCACTGACGTCTTTGGGGGTATTTGAGAAACCCACCATAGCCGAGAACGGCCCAGTTGCCCCCCAGGGGGCACCCGGGGGGCAAGCGAGGGCGTGCGCTAACTCGTCGCCGCCCGGGGGTCCTTCGTCGCCGTACGGCAGCAGTAGGCCGGTGTCGTCCACGGGGGCGCCGTCCTCGGGCACGGCGATCGCCATGGCGATCCAATGGGCGCTGTAGGGCTGGTCGTTGACTCGGTAGCCGACGACGCTCATGCCGGTGCGGCTGAGGTTGGCCGTAGCGCACTGGACATTCTGCGGGGCAGTCGTGAACGGGTTCGAAAACGCGATGATTCGGTTACCGCCTTTGAGGTCGAATCTGACCCCAAGTGTCTGGGGAACGTTGGGCTTGGGTGCGGCGAACCTTACGACCCCGGAAGCGACATCACAGACGTTGCCGAAAGCGGCCTCAACCGCTTCGGCGAGTGCGCGCAGTTGCACCGGCCCGTTGGGCGGGTCGCTGCTCTCGGGGTAGGGCAGTTGCATGTTCGGCGTGGTCCCCATGAGTCGGTCTCCTATTCGGTCCAGTCGATTTCGAGCGCGCCGGATTGCGGGTCGCCGGACAGGCCGACGGCGGTCAGCGCCGGTCCGGCCGTTGAGAGCGCGACTCCGCGCGCGGTGCCGTCGGCGAGCAGGGGCGGCCATGCGGCGGGGAGTTCGAGCCATGCGCCTTGTCCGTGGTCGAGGGCGCCGATGGTGTGGAGCGCGGCGGCTTCTGTCGGGGGTCCGGGGGTGGGTTCGGGGTCGGCGTGGAGGTAGGCGACGACGTCGGCCGGTCCGGCCGGGCCGGACGGCGCCCGGTCGATCCAGACCCGTCCGCCGGTGGCGGTGAGTCCGGCGAGGGTCGCGCCGGGGGTGGTGGCGTACCACCAGGCTCCTGTGTAGACGGCGCCGGTCGCGTCGCCGCCCTGGCGCACGTCGTCGGTGGTGGGTTGGCGCACGCCGTCGCGGTAGGTGCCGGACTCCACCGGCACGAACACGTCTGTTCCGGCGGTCGGCGCCGACGGCGGCGCGGGCGGTAGGGGCTCGTCGTTGGTGCCGAGCTTGCCGAGGACGTACCAGGTTCCGCCCGGGGTGCCGAGGATGAGCACGACGTCTTGCGCGGCGGGTGTGTAGGCGGCCAGGTGGGTTGCCTCCACTTCCCCGCCGTCGAGGTTCACGGTCACGTCGTCACCGTCCACGCCCGTCACGACGCCGGTTCGGGTGATCGTGGCCGGGGCGGCGCGCAGCACGTCGGCGAGGTCAAGCGGCACGGTAGGTCTCCTCGATCGGTTCGGACGGGTCAAGGGTCGTGATCCCGGATTCCAGGGCGCGGACGGTGTAGGTCGCCGCGCCCCCGGCGGCCGACAGCGGCATGTCGACGGTGAGCAGGCGGCCGGAGAACTCCAGGCGCGGCGTGCGGACGGTCACGACGTCGCCGGGCTCCAGCCACGGGACCGGGACGGCGGTGATCGCGATCTCGCGGTCTCGGCCCCTGATGAGCGAGTCCATACGGGACCGGGCGGTCTTCTCGGCTTGCGCTTTGGTCTTGATGACCTTGGAGACGTAGAACGTCGGGACGCGCCCGAACGGGCCATCCCATCGGGTCGGCGCGCCGGGGGTGACGTCGTAGGCGGTCGCCTGCCGGGGCGCTTTCTTGTCGGACGCCTCGCCGCGCGCCACCACGGCGTTGTAAACGCCGTCGCGGCTCGTCACGAAGGCGCACCCGAGGAGCCCGCCGGAGGCCGACCCGGTGAAGGTGTGGACGCTGCTCTTTCCGGCGGCGAGTTCGCGCACGATCATTGTTCCGTCGGGCCCGGCGTAGGCGGCGGCGTCAAGGGCACTGGCGAGGGTCTGCACGGCCTCCAACCGGGACTCCTCGTACACGAGGGACTTGGGCACGGGCTCGTCGTCCACAGCCCATGTGGACAGAGGGATCAGGCCCCGGCACAACCGACGGAGTTCGCCGACGCAGGTGGCGCCGCGCTTGGGTTTCCCGGGTGCGAGAAACCGGGAATCCTGTACGGCCGACATCCGGTCGAGTCCCTCTACCTCGATACGGGCGCCGCCCGACACCCACACACCGGCGCGGTTCTGCCGGTAGGACTCGATCACCTTCGTCTCTTGTATCCGGTACCAGCCGAGCGACACGAGTTCGGAGCGGGCGCCGGGGATGCGGGCGCCGCGCCAGACGTGGAGCTGTGAACCGTAGGGGGACAGGCCACCGGCGCCGATGGGCACGAGGTCGCCAGTCGGGTCCACAATGGTCGCCGTGAGCCGGCCTCGAATGTCCTCGGTGGACGACAGCGTTACTTTTCCTTCCACGAGCGGGATCCGGGCGCGGACGAGCCGCCCGCCGTGCCAGAGGTCGGCGCGTGTGATGACCTCGTGACTCGACCGGATGACGGCGGCCAGGGCCTCGCTGTGGCGGATCACGGCGTGTCCAGCAGGCGTGCGGCGGCGTGCGGCTCGTCGAGTTCCTCGCCGGGGTCGTTGCTGGTCGTGGGCGGGACGTGGCGCAGCAACTCCAGCCACGACGGTTTCTCGGCGATCACGTCGGCCCACGTGTCGTAGGCGTCGACGACCGTTGCCCACGTGTACAGGTAGGACGTGATCGTGGTGCCGGGTGCGGCCACCGCCGTCAACGCGAACTCGAACAGCCGCGCGGGGGCGTCGCCGCGCTTGGGTGAGCGGCGCCGCTCGGAGACCTCGCCCAGTAGCCAGTACCGCGAGGGCCAGCCCCACGACGCGGGCGGTCTGATAAGGACGGTCGGGGAGCGCGTCAGCTCGCGCATCGCGGCGGCCTCGTCGTCGGTCTTGGTGAGCACGACCATGGTCGACTCGGGTTCTTGGCGGGTGCCGATGAGCCCGACGGCCAGGGCGGAGAGCATCGGCCGCAGCACTTCGGCGGCGCGCCCGTAGGTGAGTTCTTCCCAGTCGGCGACGCGCCACCGCATCGCGGTGGACACGTCGGTGGGGTCGTGGACGACGGGGCATCCGGTGATGTCCATGGTGATCGGCGCCGACGGTGGCGAGGACGGCGAGGCGGTGCCGATGGTGTCGTAGCCGACGGCGGTATAGGTGGCCGTCTCTCCGAAAGGGACCTCGAAGTCGAGGAACACGGCCGGACCGGACACCAGCGCGCGGACGGCGCCGCGCACGGTGTGCAGGCCCGTGGCGTCGGTCCGGTACAGAGTGATGGTCTGATTGTCGGCGCCCGGGGTGACGATCACCTCCACATAGGGCGCGATGCCCTCATAGACGGGGGTGACGGTCGGCGCGGCCGGTGGCGTGGTCATCGCGTTGCCCTCCCGGTGATCCGGCGGGCGAGCGCGTGGCCTTCGGCGCGCACCTCGGTGCGGACGATCCCGGTCAGCTCCGTCTCACCGATGTAGACGCGCACGACCGGCCGGGAGATCGCGGCCAGCGCCGACCCGGACAGCCGGAACGACGGACCGGCCGCGAAGGCCCGCAGCCCGCCCGCACCGGGGAGTGCGTCGGTGGCCATGTAGGACACTGGGACCTGCACCGGCGGGACCGGGGAGCTGAACAGATCCCCGATCCAGTCCCCCGCACTGGATAGCCAGTCGGGGACCTTGATGGACTGGAACCAGCCGATCACGGCCTCGATCTTGTCTATCAGCCCGTCAAAGAACCCGGTGATCCCGGAAACGGCGGTGTCGATCGCGCCAGTCAAGGTCTCCCAGGCGTCCACGGCCTTGTCCCGGCACCACTCGAACGCCGCCACCACTCCATCGACGACAGTCGATATGGCCGTACCGATGGCGGAGAACGCCGCATCCACGATGTTGCGGAAAGTCTCGGATCGCTTGTAGGCAATGACGATCGCAGCGACGAGCGCGACGATGCCCAAGATGATCAACGCCAGGGGGTTGGCGGCCATGACGATGTTCCATGCGAGCTGGATACCGGTCCAGATCGCCGTGGCCACCCGCACGGCGCCGATCACGATCAAGTAGGCGGCGAACGCCGCCGTCAACCCGCCGATGATCGGCACGAGGATCTGCGCGGCCGTCGAGGTCCCGGTGATCCAGGAGACGAACGACCCGACGGCCGACCCGACCGCGATCAGACCGGGCACGAGCGTGCCGGACACGAACTCGCTCACCGCAGTCATGGCGGGCAAGAGGCGCTGCCCGAGGACGGCTTGAGCGTTCTCCCAGTTCGCATTCGCGATCTGCTGCGCCCCTGCCGCAGAACCGGACTCCCGCGCGAACTGGCCGGTCGCGTCGGCGGTCTGTTCGGCCAGCAGGGCCAAGGTCGCCTGCGCGTTGGCGTTGCGCTGCGCGGCGGCCGTCGAGGTGTCCAGCCCGAGAGCGGAGATCTTGGCGTTCACGGCGGCTTGAGAGATGCTGACGCCGTAGCGCTCGATCGGGTCGCGCTCTCCACGTAGGAGACTCCCCAGCGCCTCCACCGCTTGGCTCGTCGGCCCGCCGAAGGTCGCGGCGAGGTCGGCGCCGAGCGTAACGAGGTCGTTGGTCTGTGTGGACAGTTCCCCCATGGGGGTGCCCATGTTCTTCAACTGCGCGCCGAGCACGCTAGCGAGTTCGGCGTAGGCGTTCTTGGACAGGCCGACGGTTTCGGCCGACGTGTCGGCGTAGCCCTTGACGGCTTGCGCGGCCTTCCCGAACACCGATTCCACCGCGCCCATGGACTGCTGCACGTTGCTCGCGGCGGTCATCGACTCTTGGGCGAAGGTGAGCACGGAGTCGACGGCGAACGCCCCGGCGAGGGCCGTGCCGATGCCTCCGGCGACGCGGGCCATCTTGGACATGCCACTCTCGACACTGCCCATGGCCTGCCGGGCCTTGGACGCGTCGCCGTTGATGCGGATCAGCAGGGTTGCCGGTGCGGCCATGTCGTCACCTCCTCGCGGCTCGTCGTTGTGCTTCGGCTACGTCCTCCAGGACCGCGCACATCGCCCGGGTCTCGCCCCACGTCAGGTCCCGCAGGTCCACAGGGGAGCACTGGTAGGCGTATGCCAGGCGCGCGCGGAGCATGGTCAACCCCTCGGGGTCCGTGTAGGGTCCTCCGGCTCGTCCTCGCCGTCGGTCTCGCCGTCGGCGGCGGCGTCGGCGGCCTCGCGGACCTTCGCCCACGTCGACATCCCCGACCGTTCGTAGATGACGGCGAACGGGACTTCGCGACCGGCGCGGCGTCGCCCGACCCATTCGAGGGCGGCGAACCTCTCGCCCGGTGCGGTCTTCTCTGAGTAGAGGTCGAGGCGCAGGCGCTTGTGGATTTCGTCAAGCTCGCGGTGGGTCACCTCGTCCATGCCCGGCACCTCCACCGGGAGGAGGTCCAGAGTGGATTCCGCGGTTTCGGCCGGCGCCGGGCGGTCGGTTCCAGATCCCTTGCGTGCAGCCATTTCAGGCTCCTTCGATTTTGTCGAGAATGGATTGGAGGTCGTCGACGTACACCGCGAGCCAGACCGGTTCGAGTCGGCGCGCGGCCTCGCTCACCCACGGGTTGGGGGCGATGTTTCGGGCGGGCCATCCCCAGTGGATGGGCAGTGCGTACGGGACGGACGCCCGGCCTGCGCGGATGATCGCCTTGCCGACGGCGCGGTTACCGCGCACCGTCGCGGCCAGGCGGCCGGTGCGGCGGGGTGCCGACGACGCGGCGGCCCCGGCCACCATGGAGGCGGCCTTGGCGTTGGCGTTCTTGAGGTCGGCGACCTCGGCCCCGGCCTTGCGCAGGGAGATGCGCAGGCGCTCGGCGCCGATCACGTCCACATCGGGGCGGGTGGTCATCACGGCGCCTTGCGCGTGCCGTCGGTGAACGGGATGGTCACGGTCTGCGTGGTGCCACCCCCCTTGTTGGACACGGTGATGGTCAGTTCCCCGGTCTCGGTGTATTTGTGGGTGACGGCCGCACCGTCGGCGGTGGCAACGGTGTCGTCTGCGGTGTCGGTGTCACCGAAGCCGATCGCGGCCGGTCCGCCGCTGGTGATGGTGACCTTGGCGGTCTTGCGGTCGGTGTCGGTCTTGTCTTCGGCGACGGTGAACACCGGCTTGGGGATGTTCGGCCACTGAGGAGGGTCCCAACGCGAGATCGGAAGCTCCAGGTCGGACGTGAGCGAGGAGGCGACGTCGCCGCCGATGTCGCCGACGCGGCACTGAACGGTGCCGCTGAAGGTCGGCCCGCCGTCGGCGTTGGGCAACCACTCGAACTCAACCACCCGGCCCTCGTTCGCGAGCAGGAAAGCCTGGAAGCCCTCGGGCGAGTCGAAATCCTGAATCGCGGTGACCTTGAGCTTGCGGGAGGTGGTGACCTCGGGGACGTCGGTGTCTCCACACAGGACCTCGACGGTGTCGCCGGACTCGTCGTAGTCGGTTCCGATGGTGACGTTGGTGGGCTGGCAGGAGAAGTCGACTTCTACGCCGTCGGTGCCGGTGAAGGTCAGCTTCCCCTTCTTCACGCGGGATTTGGTGATGCTCATGGCCTCGGGCCTCTCATGTGGTCAGACGGATGCGGAGACCGGGGACGAGGTTCCCGGCGGTGTCGGTCCCGGCGATCTGCACGGGGTCGATCAGCTCGACGGTCCCGACCTCGGTGAGCGCGTCCAGGAGGGACGCGACGAGCGGGTCAGCGGCGTCGATGGCGGTCGTGGAGTCGGCGGCCGGGAGGACGACCAGGGCGTGCCAGGTGATCGCCGCGCCGTCGGCGCAGCCTCCACGGGGGACGGTCTGCACCCACTCCGGCCACCCATCGAAGGGCGCCGGGGTGTCGGGCATGTGGCCGTAGCCGGTGATGCCGTCCACGCTGGACAGCGCGTTGGCGATCGCTTGCCGCGTCTGCTGCTGCATCAGCCCATCACCACCTTGCGAGTCGGCCCCTCCAGGCGCTCAAGCTCGGAGTCGATGGCGGGCAGGCGCACCGGCCCGTACTCGTCGGCGCCGCCCATCACGCCCAGCGGGACACCGCGAGCGGCCACCGCGCGAGCGCAGCGGCGCAGCAGGGCGGCGTACTGGTCGGCGTCGGGCCCGTCGGCGGGAACGCGGCAGGCGCGGCCCTGCGAAGCGATCTCGGCGGCCAGGATGACGCCGAGCTCGGCGTCATCCACGCTGGACGTCGCGAGCTTTAGCCACGCGCGGACCTTGCCGACGTCGGGGTAACCGTCCACGGTGGACACCCCCGGATTTGGGCCGGCCCCGGCCGTTCGTCAGTCCGAAAGGGACGCGGCAGAGGCAGATCCGGCAGCGGGGAAGGCGCCGCGCCCGGCCGCCGCCGGGCGCGAGCCCGACGGCGGCCAGCGCGAGCCACACGCGCACGAGCGGCGGGCGCGACAC
Source organism: Phytomonospora endophytica (assembly GCF_014202425.1). Classification (GTDB taxonomy): domain Bacteria; phylum Actinomycetota; class Actinomycetes; order Mycobacteriales; family Micromonosporaceae; genus Phytomonospora; species Phytomonospora endophytica. The sequence goes on from NZ_JACHGT010000016.1 coordinate 56,310, forward strand.
CAGCCGCCAGTACGCCGCCGTGATCGCTGCCTTAAGCGCCTTCACTTGCTCGGCGCCGAATCGGGCTTCGCGGCGGGGGGCGTGACCTTGCAGAACGCCTTGGCCTCCAGGAAGCCGTAACTCACGTATCCGCCGTAGGCGACCTCCACGCCGAGCAGCGAAGGCTCCACTGCGGACAGAAGCCCGATCACCTGCTCGTAGAACTCGAACATGGACGACGAGCCGACGATCACGGACTTCTCGGCCAGGCCCGGGACCACGACGCGCGGAAGGGCGAGCACGTCGCCGGAGAACCGCGACAGGTCACCCGATCCGGCCGGGGTGTTCCCGAAGGACAGACGCGCGGCGTCGGTGACGCTGCCCATCGCCGCCCACATGTCCACAGAGCACCAGATCCGGTCCGGCAGCTCCCCAGCCCCGGCGTACGCCGTGGCGGCGGCGCCGTAGAGCGCGGCCGACCAGCCCTTGAGCGTGTCGTCGGCGGCGGCGACGGTCTGCGTGACCCCGGTCCCGAAGGCCGTGGCGGCCACGGATTCGGTGGTCTTGCCGTAGATGTTGGCCAGGTCAGAGATCAGGATGTCCCACACCCCCGGTGCCGACCAGTCGATGTCCTGCCGGGACACGTTGACGCACCCGCCGTAGGTCTCCTTGGTGAAGTCGATCGGGTCGATCTTGAGGGCCTGCGACGGGATTTCGGTCTTCTCCGCTGTCTGCTTGCCGACGGTCGTGTGCTGGGTGATCTTCGGGCGGGAGAACGACTTGCCGGGGATCCCGCCGAGCGGCTTGATGCCCAGCGAGGTCAGAAGTGGACGGTTGGTGTCGATCAAGTTCACGACCTGGCCGACGATCGGCTCCGGCAGGATGCCGGGGGTCTCGGCCGTGGTCTGCTTGGCGACGGCGCGCGCGGCGCGCTCCAAGCGCTCGGCGGCCCCGGCGTCGGCGGGGATCCCGAGGTGCGGGGCGCCGCCCTTGGCGCGCAGGTGATCGAGCACGAACTCACCGGCGGTCCGATACACCGGCCCGTCGGCGGCCGGGGCGTTCGGCGCGGCCGATCGCGGGCTCGTGGTCGCGCCGCCGATGGCGCGGGTCATGGTCGCCGAGGAGTCGGCGCGCAACTCCTCGAACTCGACCAGCGGCGCCAGCTGCGCGTCAAGCGCGGCGATGCGTTCGCGGGCGGCGGACAGGTTGGAGGTCTCGGCGTCGACGAGGTCGCGCTCGTCGGATTCCACCTTGGACAGAAGCTGGTCGATGAACTCGACCTGCGCGGCGCGCTCGGCCTGTAGACGTGCGATGACGGCGTTCATGGGAAGGCTCCAGACAGGACAGACGGTCAGGTCTGTTCGGGTGCCTTCCGGGTGCCGCTCGGGTGGTGCCCGCGAGTGCGGGTCCGGCGCGAGTCGGCGGCGCAGCGAGGCGGCGCGAACTACTAAGCCAGATAGTAGGTCATGCGGCGATGCCGTCGCGCCACTTCCGCCACTCCTCCAGAACGGGACGCATCGTCTGCTGTGGACCCGGCCGGACGGCGCCGACCGCGCGGTCGAAGGACCGCACGAGCGTCACTCCAGCGTCGGCGTAGGCCGGGGTCGCGCACAGCGACACTTCCAGTAGCCGGGCCTCGTGGTGGGTCAGGTGCGCCAGGTCGCCGTCCCTTGTGGGTTCCTGCACGGCGGTGCGTCCGGCAAGGGGCATGAACTGGACGGACAGGCCGGTCATCATGCCCTCGTCGGCCAGGCGCGCGGCTTCCTGCGCCTGCGGCGCGCTGTCCAGTTCCCACACTCCATAGAGGCCGTCGGGCTGCTCGTCCCACTCGATCGCTCGGCCGATCGGGAAGACCGATGTGGAGTGCGACAGCAGCAGTGGCAGCGCGCGGGCGGCCTCGGTGATGGACTTCTTGAACGCGCCCGGTGCGATGGACTCGCGGTACCAGCCCCAGGAGTCCATGACCTCCTCGGAGCGTCCATACGGGACGGCCAGGCCCTCCAGGCGCGTCCTCGTTGGACCCCCCGAGCGTCCGGCCGAAGTCGACAGTTCGAGGGCCGGGGTGAGGCGAAGCCGCGGGGCGTACTGGCGGCGCTCGGTGCTTGGCGTGTAAGGCATCGGGGATCGTCTCCTGTGGATCGTTCGCGGCCGGGTCGGTTTCGGCCGGCGGGGGCGGCGCGGGCGTGTCGAGAGGGGACAGTCCGAGGTGGATCCTGGCTTCGTTGGTCGTCATGAGACCGGCGGCCGTGGCGGTGGCCAGGGTCGTCACGGTGGTCTGTAGGTCGTCGGCGAGCAGCAGGCGCCGGTTGAATCGCAAGTCGTGCCCGCGCGGCAGTAGGGCGGCGCCCCAGACCTGTTCGACGTCGGTGAGGATCGGCTCCAGGGTGGTGCGGAGAAGGTTGGTGTACATCGGACCCGGGGACTTGTACGTCAGCGAGGCCGACGGCCCGCCGACCCAGTACGGGTCGAGCCCGAAGATGTTGGCCACGTCCACGAGGGTCATTCGGCGCGCCTCGGTGAGTTCGGCGTCCGATGGGGACCACGACAGCGGGGTGATGACCGTTCCGGCCGGGAACACTCCGGGCCTGCGTCGGGGCCCGCCGTAGAGGTCTTCCCACTGGGCTTTCGCCGCCTCGGCCTCCTCCGCGCTAAGCCGGGTGTTCGGCGCGACGACGGCCACGCTGGGCACGGCGCCGTCGGCGAGCGCGGAAAGCTCGTACTCCTCTTCCATCACCGCCCGCCGGAGTGTCCGAAGGTGACTCTCGACGACGCCGATGCCGCGTGCGGGGCACCAGGGGTCGGCGCCGCGCTGCACGTGGATCACGTCGCCCGGCTCGACCTTGCGGCCCCGGATCCAGTAGGCGCGGCGGGTGTAGTCCTCCTCGGCGCACTCGATCGCGACCCAGCACGCCGGAACCCAGCGCACGGCGGCCGGGTACCCGTAGGAGTCGCGCGCGACGACCAGCGCTACGGCGTTGCCGTGCAACAGGTAGTCGTCCACCGACTGTCCGGTGAACCACGACAGGGACACCGACGGGTCGGGTTGGGCGAGCACGCGGGGGCGTGGCATCAGCTCATCGCCCTTGTAGTCGTCCATCGTGGTCTGGCGGACCATGCCGGTGATCAGCAGCAGCGCGCGAGCGACGGCGGGGATCGAGCGGGCGCGGTCGGTGTCCATCCACACCGGACCGGCGCCGTCGGGCCAGATGATGCGGTTGAACGGCGCGCCGACCGGCGCCGGGGGCGAGGGCGCGGCGGCGGCCGGTGCGGATTCCATGATCACCACCATAGCCGCATCTACTAAGCCGCATAGTAGGAAGCATGACGAACACGCCGCATCCGCAGCGCTCCGCCGACAAGCACAAGGCCCGCCAGGGCCTCACGCTGGCCATGACGGGCCTATCCGCCGCGACCGTGCTCGACGTGCTCATCGGACACGAGCTAGCGCGGCGCGGTCTCGAACTCGGCGAGGCGGCCCACCTCGAACTCGTCTCGATGGTCGCCGGGGTCGTCGACGACGAGTTGCGCGGGCTCGAACTGGCCGCCCGAGCGCCGATCGCAGCGGCGACCCGCGCGTCCTAACAGGATCTCGAAGGCGCCCAGCGGTTCCGGCGCGGCCTCGATCGCCCACACGGCGAGGGTGACCGCGACGAGCGGCGCGACGTCGCCCGCGCTGCCCCGGCGCCCCCACGCCCACCCGTCGCCCACCGACCGGCGGGCGGCGGCGGTCGCGGCGGCGTCCAGCACCGGGTCAGCGGACAGCCGCACCGTCCCTGCGCGCATCCCCGCGATGAGCCCGGCACACGCGCGGGTGTACTCCGTCGTGGACGTCTCGTGCAGGATCTCGGCGAGCGCATCGTGTCGCCGCGCCTCGTCGGTGACGTGCGCGATGGGCGAGCGCGAGTCGGCGACCGCCCACCGTGGACGCCACCGCCCGGCCAGCTCGACCAGGCGCGGCACCACCCACGCCGTTCCCTCCCGCCGGTCGGCGACCTCGGCGACCAGGCGCCCGCCCGCGTCGCGCCACCCGATCGCGACCGTGGCAGAGGACCCGTCCACGGGACCGTCCCATGTGAGCACCACCCCGCCCGGCTCGGGTTGCGGCGGCTCGTGTTCGCGGGCCGCTTCCCACAGCTCCGCCGGAATCGCCAGCTCCAGGACCGCGCTCCACCGGTTGCCGTAGGCGCGGCCGAACTCCCCAGCGGGCAGCAGCTCGGCAGCCGATGCGATGGCCTCTGGGCGGAGCGTGTAGCCGCGCGCCGGGTGGTGGGCGTAGACGGTCTCGACGTCGACCGGGGCACCGTCCGGAAGGGACCACTCGAAGTACGCCACAGTGGACGTGCGGGCATCCGCCGGCCTTGGGTCCGCGGTGAGCGCTCGTCCCTTGTCGACGAACTCGCGCAGCCACGCACTCGTTGCGGTGCCAGCGGTCGAGACGATCCACAGTTGAGCGTCTCGCGTCGTCTGGGTCGGGATGATGGCTTGGGCCAGCTCGGCGCCGCGCACAGCGTCGAAGGCCCACGCCTCGTCCACGCTGACGAGATCGGTCGTCTTGCCGTGCAGCGCCTCGGGACCGGGTGAGAACGGCCGCAATGTGGACGCCAGGGCCTCGTATCGCAGCTGCTCAGAGCCGTTGGACATCCGCGACGTCGTCAGTGTCGCCAGTGGAGACGACTCGATCGCGTCGACGTGCTCAAGCCACAGGTCCCGCGCGTCGGCGCGGGTCTGCGCGGTCATCCACACCCGGCGCCGCCGCCCGGTCAGGCACCGGTGCGCCGAGAGCGCGCCGAGCAGTGTGGACTTTCCCGCCTGCCGGGGCACGGTGACCACCACGACCCGGTACGCCCACTGGCCGGTTGGCGTAATCTCCAGGGCGGTGTCACAGACCTGCCGTTGCCACGGCATGAACGGCGCCCCGATCGACGCCGAGACCTTCGCGACCTTCCCGCCGAAGGTGAGCCGGGACAGGTCACGTGGGGTCGCGTAACGCGGCGGGGCCGGTGCCAGCATCGGGCTTCCCGAGGTCTTCCAACAGCGCCGTCAGCGCATCGGGCGCCGCCGCACCCCGCGCGGCCGGAGTCAGCCCGAGGTCGGCCAGGGTCGCGCGCAACTCAGCGGCCAGCTTCGCCGCCGCCCACCGGTCGTCATCGAGTCCGGCACCGTCCAAGAGGCGGGCGAGCGCGCGGGCGGTGGCGGCCAAGGGTCCATCCGGGACGGTCTGAATCGTCTTCCCGCGTTGCCCAGCCGCAATCGCCTTGCCGACCGCGCGCTCAGCCGGACCGGCCGGGCGCTTGCGGAGCCCGGGGAGCGCGTCACGCTGAGGCGTCTTCTTCGGCATGCCCACAGCGTCTCATGTCGACATGCGCATGTCTGCATAACTGGTCGAGCGTTCGGCCAATGTAGACCGCCCCCGGTAGCAGCCGGGGGCGGTCACGTCAGATTGCGAATCAGGGTGCCTGAATGAGGTTCTTCAAGGAGCTGAACTCGGCCGCCGAGACGGTGAGGGTCGGACTCCCCGTGCCCAGCTTGGAGTCACGCAACTGCACCTGGTCGCCGAACAGGCGAAGCTCAACGCAGTTGGCTCCGCTTCCCTGGCTCCGCGAAGACTTCCGCCAAGGACCGATCGTGGTCACGATAGATACTCCTCAATGTCTCGTGCAACGTCGTAAACGCGCTCGAAGATGTCGCGGTACGGAGCGACCGCGTCGGGCTTCTCCAGGTACGACCGATCGCCGAGCCCTTCCAAGTACACAACCGGAACGTCGAACTCGCCGGACGGGGGTACCACGATCGTGAACGGCCCGGACATCATCCCCGGGTGTAGACGATCAACAACCCGGATGCTGACGTTAGGCCGCGCTGCCAGGACTCGCAAGCGTGAAAGCTGCTCGTCTCGTGTGACGCTGGGCAACTGCGCCAGGTAGTGGATCGCGGCGAACCCGATCACGGTCCGGACGGTCGGCCCGCCGTCGGCACGCTCCAGGACGGTCGTCTGGCGGCCTACGCGATCGCGTCGAATCTCGCGCCCGGTGTCGGGTGACGTCGCGTCCTCGGCAGCCTGCACCGCCTCCATGTAGGCCACCGTCTGGAAGAGTCCGGGCACGTACTCCGATTCGAAGACGTCGATGCGCTCCGCGTGCGCCTCCAGGTCAAGGAACAGGCGGCCTTCGCGCGGGATGCTCACGTTGCTTTCCGTGACGTCGGAGCCCTGTTCGCCCAGCAGTCGCAGGCTCATCAGGTGGGAGTAGTCGTCGCCCGTGACGTGGAAGAACCGCAGTAGCTCAATGGCGTCGTTCTGTTTGACCGCCCGCGTTCCGGCCTCTATGTCCCCGAGTTTCTGCGCTGAGTAGCCCTGCGCTGCGGCCACGGCTCGCCCGCTGAGTCCACGCGCGTTACGGAGGCGCTGAATAGCCTGCCCGAACTGGCGTCGCGCGAGCGCCGGTTTCGGAGCGTTCCCCTGTACGACCATCCCTCAAGTGTTCCAGAAAACGCCTCCCAGAACGGAACACCCGCCGCCGAACGTCCATTCTCGATGCTCCGAATTCGAAGCGGGGTGCCCTCCTTCCCTTGTGTGACATGGGCGTTTAGCGTCTTTGATCAGAGAGGATGTGAGACCCCCCCACCATCCTTTGTAATCGCCGGACCGTTCGAGGGGCCTGCTGTCGCGAGCGGGATCTGTGGGCGGTCCGGCCGTGGGGGGATCGGGCGCGGTGACTGGTTCCGGTGCCCGGTCCCCCAGCCAAGTCGAGGGGGCGGACATGATCGAGGTGGGGCCGATGAGTCCACAGGAGAGAACGGCGCGGCGCGCGGCGATCCTGGCACGGCCGATGAAGCACAAGGCGCGCCTGCGGCGGATCCGGTTGGTTCACCGGATCATGTTGGCGCATCACCGTATGGACGGCTTTCCGATCTGCGCGTTGGGTGGGTGCCACAAGGCGTACCCGTGCCCGACACGTGTTGAGGCGACCCGGACGCTGTACAGCCTCGGGGTGTGGCCTGACGATCCGTCCGTCGCGCTTCCCGGGCAGGAGACGGCCGCGTGAGCGCCGTCGACCTCGCGGAGGCGTGGGCGGTGTGGGACGCACACGACCAGGTGATCACGCCGTATCGGGTGTGTCGTGAGGGATGCCGCGAGGAATGGCCGTGCACACGCCGTCGGCGCGCCGACCTGGAGCTTCGCGAGGCGGGGGTTGACCCGTTCGCGATTCGCCGTAAGGAAGCCACCCTGCCCGGGACTTGACCGGGCGCACAGACTCCGCGCCGCCGGGAAGACGGTGGCGCGGTGCCGGGGCGGTCTCACGGTTTTCGTTGGCCCGAGACCGTCCAGAAGCGACCCCGCCGCCGGGCTAGTTGGTCCCGGGGGCTGGTCGCTTCTATACCCGGTCGCCGCTCTCGCTTGCCGTAGCGGGAGTGCGGCCGGAGGACCGCCCGCGTGTGGCAGCGCGCGGGCGGGCGGGGCGTTGATTTGCAGCAGCGCCCCGAGGGTCGTCGGTGGTGGGCGACGGCCCGGGGGTCGCCTTGTGAGCGCGAGGCGGCCCCCGCTTTGTGTCCGCTGTAGACGCTAAGGTGCCGACGTGCCCAGTCCGTTCGAGGAATTCACCGCCGGAATCCGCGCCGGGCTGTCCACGCTGGACGAGGCGCGGCAAACCGCCCGTGCCGCGCGGGAGGCGATCGCGCAGGCGAGGGCCGCGCTCGGCGACGCCGCGCAGGGAACCGAAAGGCTCTCCGGCTCGCTCGCCGCCCTCGAACAGGCAATGTCCACGTTGGAACGCGCCGACACAGAAGCCGCCGCCGCCGATGAGGAAATGCGTTCGTACCTTGTGGACATCGGGGCCTCCGCCGGCCCGGGACCACCCCCGTCCACAGTGCCCGAGCCCGCGTCGCCGAAACCGTTGGTGAACAAGCCTTTCCCGCCGCGCCGCCCACCCGACCCGGGCAAGGTTGAGCGCGTCAAACCCCATATCGGTGACCCGAAGACCGTCGGGCACGCCTACGACGCTGACGGGCAGTCGCTCGAAGCCGTCGCCGAACAGTGGAGCGGTTACGACGGCCCCGGGCGTGGCGGCCCTGGGCTGATATACCCGCACCGGCACATGACCTCACTCACCGAGCACGTAGAGGGCCACGTGGCGGCGTGGATGCGCACCACCAAGACGAAGTACGTCGAGCTGTACACCAACAGGCACCCCTGCGACGACGACAAGCCCAACGCGTGCGTGGCCAGGATCGCCGAGGCCCTGCCCGACGACACGTACCGGCTAGTGGTGTACTCGACGATGAGCAGGGGCGGAAGCACCAAGCGGACGATCTTCAAAGGCAACGGGAGGGGCGTCGATGGCGATCTACAGTAGGCAGACGGAGTTCACCGAGCCGGTGGAGTGCGACGCCGCGACCTATGAACGCCTCGTTGAAGCAGAGGGCGAGTCCACCACCGAGCTAACGGCACTGGCGCGTGAGCTTGGCCTAGAGCCGCCCGATGAGCACCGGTGGTCGCTGCTCATGGAGTTCGGCGTCGATGGGACTGAACGGCTCGTGTGGCATCGCACCGAGGAAACGCCGCTGACTCCCGAAGAGATCGAAGAGGAACACCGCAAGCACCCGGACATGCCACGCGACGTCCGCGACCAGTAGCAACCGGTGCCATCCGGGCGGCATCCGTGAGGATCATTCGCGTTCCGGTGTGTTCTCGCGTGGGGTGGGCCCTTGCGGGGGAGAGACGGACAAGGGACGCGGGGTGTCCGGCCAGGGCTCCCAGGAAAAAACCCCGGGCCTTCACCAGCGCGAGGCCGACGGCGCCGCCGTTGGCGCGCTCGTGGGCAGGCGCGGCGGGTCGGTGTACCAGTCGGCGACGTACCGCGCCCACTGTGAGGGCCGCTCGCGGGCGGCGCGGCGTAGGCACTCCTCGCGGCCGGGGTCCACGAGTTCGAACACCGCGCCCGCACGGGCGTAGGCGGCCACCTGGCCGCGCCCCGGCGCGGTGTGCACGATGTAGACGGTCCCGCCCGTGGGCGGGGTGGCCAGCAGCGAGCGGACAGCAGCGGCGCGGGCCACACCGGCGAGTCGGATGGGCAGCCGGTCACGGCCGTAGCGCGTCCCGCCGAACGCTTCTACGAGGTCGTCATAGTCCACGATGGCGTCTTGCTCAGTGGCCAGGTCCCGCACGCGGGTGGTCTTCCCGCCGCAGGGCGGGCCGATGACCACGACCAGCGCGCCCGGGCGGCGCACGAGCGCGCCGGACCGGGTGTTGCAGGTCGAGCACGCCGCCCGCAAGTTGCCCGGCTCATCGCCGCCGCCGTGCGCTCGCGGCACGATGTGGTCCACGGTGCGCGCGTACCGGCCGCACGGCGTACCGGTCGGCCCGGGGACGAGGCACGTCCACCCGTCCCGGTCGAGAATCCAGGCGCGCAGGCGGCGCCAGGCCCTTGTGGAGCCCGACGCCGCCAGCAGAGACATCGCCCGCTCTATCCGAAGAGGATCGAGCAGCCGATGAGCACGGCCATGATGGACAGCACCGCAATCACGTATCCCGCCAGCACCAAGGCAACCAACTGCACGACAAGACCGAAGGTGGTTGTCCGGTGTGGACTCCGCGGTTCCGGTCGCTCCGCGCCGGCCACGGCTGTCCGGTCCATGATGGACAGGCCTGGGATTGTGGACGCCGCGCTGTCCCAACAGGCGTCGAAGTCGTCAGGCTGCTGCACTGGCGCTCACCTCCTCGGCGGGGTGTCCGGTGCTGAACTTCAGCCCGCATCCGGCGCACGTCTGGTGGGTGTGCACGGCGCACCCGCACCGGCCAAGCCAGCTGTGCAGGACGGGTGCGACGACGCACACCATGTCGAGGACGAGCGCCGTCCCGGTCTCCTTAAGGTCGCTCGATAGGCACTGTGGACAGGTCAAGTCGCTCACGTTGATTCCCCCGTACGGCGGTTGAGTTCGTGGTGCCGGGCGTCCACGTCGGACGGCGGCGGCTTCGGTGCGTCGTGCCAGCGGGAGCCCTGTGGGAGCCCGCACCGGCAGTAGGCGGTGCCCCGGTGGTCCTCCGGGACGGCCGGGTCTGGCCGGTAGGGGTGCGGGCGCAGTGGCCGCCCGCATCCCCTCGGGTGGCTGACAGCCACCCTCAGCCCGGCCAGCCACCGGTCAAGCGGCGGCGGGCAATCCGGCATCATCGGCGCCGTCGTCGTCCACTTCGGGCAGCCCGGCGAAGTGCTCCGGCAAGGTCCGGTTGGGGCCTCGGTGGAACGGGTTGGGACGGTCGGAAGGGCGGTCGATCTCGGGAGGTCCGACCGACGCGAACGCGTCGGCGGGTTCTTCGTCTTCCCCGTACCGTCCCGTACCGTACGAAGCCGGATAGCTCGCGTCCCCGTGGTCGGCGACCTCGGCCCCGTGGTCCGCCCGTGGTCGGCGAGCGCCGATCTCGGCCAGGGTCAGCAACCGCATCCCGGCTTCCCCGGGTGTGCGTTGCCCCTTGCGCTGGTTGCACTCGCGGCAGGACGTGACCATGTTGGACGCTCCGGCCGCGATGCGCGGGTCTACGTGGTCGAACTGCTGCCCGGCGGCTCCCCTGGTGTCCTTGGGGTTGGTCTCCCGGGCGCAGTAGCGGCACATCCCGCCGTCCCGCTCGCGCAACTGGCGACGCAACCCCCGGTCGTCGCGCTCGGCGGCCTGCCGCGTCTTTACGGCGGCCTCAATCGCGTCGGGCTGGAAGTCGAGGAAGTCGTGCATCAGGTAGTCGAATCCTTCCGGCCACCGGTTGCGATGGACGTCCAGGCACCGGCACTTCTCGCCGCGCTTGTGCACCAGCGGTGCCTTGCCGTGCTTTGTGGACACCAGCATGTCCAGCAGCGGCGGCGTCGAGAACTCCCTGACCATGGCGACGGTCAGGAACCCGTTGGAGTGCGCCAACGACGCTTCACCCAGCAGAGCCGACCACGACCCGAACAACGCCAGGAACTTCAACGGTGACGTGGCCAGCACCCGAAACTTCATGTTGCGCGCGGCCTCGGCCTGCTTTCTCACCCACATTTCACGCCCGTCCTTCCCGCACGTCCGAACCCGAACCGCCACCAGCGATGCCGGGGCGGCGTGGCCGGGACGTCGGTCCCGCGCGTCCACACCCGCACCGGCACGCCGCACCAGTCGGTCAGGACCTCCCGATAGGTGCTCTCCGGCCGGAACGCGCCCATGGGTGGCGAGTCCAGCAGCAGCCCCCACGCGTCGAGGTGGTCTTGGCGTACAACGTGGACGACGGCGCCGAACCTGCCGCAGACGAGCGAGGCCGGGAGCGGCGCGCCGTCGGCGACGAGCGCGGCCAGCCCGGCGAGCGCGGCGCTCCAGCGGTCGGCGGGTGAGCCCGGGGTGGTCGGGTTGGTGTCGGCGAGCGCGGCCAGGTGGTAGGCGGCCTCGCGGTAGGCGCTTCGCGTCTCGGCGCGGTAGGTGCCGGTCACGTGCACAGGCCCGGTCGCATCGCGCGGAACCGGCGCCGGGGGCGGCGCGGCGGTGAGGGCGGGGGGTTGGGGATGACGGCGTGTTCGCGGCGGTAGTCCTTGATGGACTCCACGGAGACTTTGTAGAGCTTGCCCACGCGGTAGCCGCGTAGCTTGCCCTCCTGCAGGTACTTGCGGATCGTCGGTTCGCTCGCCGGAAGCATCTCCCCGGCTTGAGCCGTGCTCACAAACTGATCGTCCTCGATTTCGACGGGCCTCAACGGCGCTCCCCTTTGGACTTTGTAGGAACTGGTTCGTAGCCGCATCACAGGCCACTGACCAGCATGGATACCGATTCAACGACAGATGATCTTGAATGGATGCGGCCCGGCTTGAAGGCTTTTCGGTAATCATTCCCACTTTCGTAACCGTTACAAACCGGAAACATTCGACCGTCCTACCTGTACTGTTCGCGCCGACGAAGACGCCCCACACCGGTCGGTGCGGGGCGTCCTGTGTGGAGCTGATCAGGCGGCGCGGACGAGCGCACCTCCGAGGGTTTCGGCGAGCGGAGCGAGGGCGGCTTGTGCGTCGGCGAGACCGCGCTTGGTGGGCTTGCCGTAAATGTCGACGGTGGTCGTGATGCTCTTGTGCCCGGCGACGTGCCGCAGGGTCACGAGGTCGACCGACGCGGCCACGAGCGCCGACAGCGCCGAGTGCCGCAGCCCGTGCGGGGTAAGCCCGTCGGTGTCCATGCCCAGCGAACGGGCGTCGCTAAGAATCGACTTCCAGTGCTTGTACCAAGCCGAGTGATACCAGAAGGTCCCCGACCGCGCCGGACACAGATACTCGTCCTTCCCCCGGCCGCCGCACAACACGTCCATGAGGACGTCCAGGGCGGGCGGGTAGGTCGTCCAGCGGTAAGCAGCGTCGGACTTGCCGTGTCGGCGCAGAATCCATCGGGTCTTGAGTCCCTTGTCCTCGTCGGCGCCGAGCTTGACCACGGTCCGGTCTACCAGGATCGTGCGGTTGACGCGGTTGATCTGGCCGACGGTGAGCGGAGCGAGTTCGGACCAGCGCAGGCCGGTGACGAGTTGAATCATGGCGAGGTCGGCGGCGGACTGGCGTCCGAGCGCGCGCGTGCTCGGCTTGCCGACACGCCCGGGTTTACTGACTTCCGAAACTCGTCCGTAGGCGGCTTGGAGGAACTTCCCCGACTCGTCGGTTCCGTCGATGATCGAGCGGGCCACGGAACCGCGCTTGGGCGCCCGGACGGCGGCGAGCGGGTTGCTCGTGATGAGCGGCGGCTCGCCGTTGGGTCCGAGGAGCATCGCGTCAGAGAAGATGGGGCCGATCGTCTCGCCCCGGATGTTTAGGACGGTCTTGGCGCTCAGTCCCTTGACCGTGAGCATCGTGTGTTGCCAGTCGAGGATGAGCTCCGGCGTGATGTCCGAGAGGGCGAGGTGCCCCAGGTGCGGCGAGACGTGATCCCGGTGCCTCTGGCGGTATTTCCGGGGCTGGTCGTCATTGATCCGCCCTTCCTTTTCGATGCGCGTCAGGTAGTGCTCAGCGCGCTCGTCGTAGGTGGGTTCCGGCGCGGCCGGGGCGGGCTCGGCGGCGGGCTCGCCGCCGTCGAGGTAGGCCAGGAGGTAGGCCAGTCCGCGAGCGCGGAGAACGTCTCGTGACGGCCAGCGGTTTCCCGCCTCGGTGACGAGAGCGCAAAGGATTTTCGCGTCGGTCTCGTCGTTCACCGTGGGGTTGCAGCGCTCGATTCCTTCGCGCCAGCAGACGCGCCAGACGGTGTACTTGGGTGCGCCGTTACGTCCGCCGCGCTCGCGGGATTCAACAGATGCCATGGTGGCGGTGATCACCTTTCGGCTACGCGTCAGTGCTCGTCGCGGAGCCGATCAACGGTGATGCGGGGGCGCGCCCGGGGGCGGTTGCCCCCCAGGTTGCCCCCCAGAGATCGACTAAGGCCCTGACCGGAGAGCTAACTCCCTGGTCAGGGCCTTGATCTTACTGGTGGGGAAGGGGGGAGTTGAACCCCCACGTCCTTTCGGACACACGGACCTGAACCGTGCGCGTCTGCCATTCCGCCACTTCCCCAAGAAGTGGTCTCCCCTGCCCTTTGACGAGCAGTGGAGCGAGAGTGAGACTAGCAGTCTCCGGCCGGGACCTTCAAACGGGTTACCCGTGACCGTCCCGGCACGCCCTAACAGACGGCCGCGTGAAAAAACATGGCCGTCCCGACGAACGGTGCCGAGCGCCGAAAGTCTAACCTGACGGCTGAGATGTCGACGGTTCACCCCCGTCGGCGAGCAAGCGTGACCAGCGTCGTCACGTGGGGCAGCCGCGAAAGAATAGCACAAACCGTACGCTTGCCCCCGCCCCGTGTGACAGCGCCCGATACCATCAAGGTCTCGGACACGACAGGAGGAGCCGGTGAGCGTTCTGCAACGCTTTGAGAAGCGGTTGGAGGGCATGTTCGAGGGTGCCTTCGCCAAGATGTTCAAAGGCGTTGTGCACCCCGTCGAGGTGGCAAGCGCCATGCAGCGTGAAGCTGAAGCGCACAAGGCCATCCTGGCGGGCGGACGCACCCTCGTTCCCAACCGCTACGTCATCGACCTCTCGGCCGGTGACCACGATCGTCTCGCGCCCTACGCGGCCGCGCTGGCTCAGGAGCTGGCGCAGTCCCAGGCGGAGTACATCGGCGAGCACGGCTGGACCGTGTACGGCGACGTCATCGTCGAGGTGGAGCGCGGCGACGGTCTCGACACCGGCATGTTCCGGGTGACCGCCGAGGTGTCCACCGGCGACGGGAGCCAGCCTCCCGGCGGCCCGGGCTTCGGTCCGCCGCAGGGCGGCGATCAGGGCTACGGTCCGCCGCAGCCTCCGATGGGGACTCCGGCCGGCGCGAAGCTGATCTCCGGGGACGGTCGTCAGTACGCGGTGGCGATGGGTCAGACGACCATCGGCCGCGGCGAGCAGGCCCAGATCCGGCTGCCCGACGTGGGCATCTCCCGCCGTCACGCCCGAGTCGACTACGACGGCCAGCAGGTCCTCGTCACCGACCTCGGTTCGACGAACGGGACGATGGTCAACGGCCAGCGCATCACGACCGTCTCGATCCGTCCCGGTGACGTGATCCAGCTGGGCACCACCTCCTTGACCCTGCACCTGGATTCCTAGAGCGGAGACCTCGGACGTGCCCGAGATCGTCTTCACGGTCACCCGTTTCGGGTTCCTACTCCTCCTGTGGGTCTTCGTGTTCGCGGTGGCGCGCACGATCCGGCAGGACTCCTACTCGGGTTCGCGCGGCGGCTCTCCGGTCGCCGCGCCGCCCTCGGTGGGTTCGGCGGCGGGCGGCCGTCGCGGCGCGAGCCGCGCCCGGGCCGCGCGCCATCTCGTCGTGACCGCCGGTGAACTCAAGGGCCGTTCGGTGCCCCTGGGGGAATCGGTCATCACCATGGGTCGCGCGCCCGACTCCACATTGATCATCAACGATGACTACGCCTCGACCCGGCACGCTCAACTCGTGCCGCGGAACGGGCAGTGGTTCATCGACGACCTCGGCTCGACCAACGGCACCTACCTGGATCGCGCTAAGGTCAGCGGACCAACTCCTGTCCCCCTCGGTGTTCCGATCAGGATCGGCCGCACCAGTTTCGAGCTGCGCCCATGACTTTGACTTTGCGTTACGCCGCGCAATCCGACCGCGGCCTGATCCGCGACGGCAACCAGGACTCGGTCTACGCGGGACCGCGTCTCCTCGCCGTCGCCGACGGGATGGGCGGCATGGCCGCCGGTGACGTCGCCAGCAACATCGCCATCGCCACGCTGTCCACTCTGGACGAGGACGTGCCGCGCGGCGATCTCGCGCAGGCGCTCGCGGAGGGCGCGCTCGCCGCCAACGACCGCATCCGCGACACCGTCGACGAGAACCCGCACATGGAGGGCATGGGCACCACACTCGTGGCGTTCCTGTTCGGCGGCAGCACCATGGGCTTGATCAACATCGGCGATTCGCGAGCATACCGCTTTCGCGACGGCGTCCTCGAACAGATCACCCGTGACGACACCTACGTGCAGATGCTCGTCGACGAGGGCCGGATCACGCCCGAGGAGGCGAGCGTCCACCCGCAGCGTTCGCTGATCATGCGCGCGCTGGGGACGGGTGACCTGGACCCGGTCGCCTCGACCTTCGATCCGATCCCCGGCGACCGGTACCTCCTGTGCAGCGACGGCCTGTCGGGCGTGGTGAGCGATGAGACGATCGCGCAGACGCTGTCCGACTTCGCCGACCCGAAGGAGGCGACCGAGCGTCTCGTGCAGCTGGCGTTGCGCGGTGGCGGCCCGGACAACATCACGGTCATCGTCGCCGACGTGACCGACGCCGACATCGTCGAGGGCCAGCCCATCGTGGGCGGCGCGGCGGCCCGCGACCGCGGCAACGTGACCTCCGCCGACGCGTCGAGCCCGGCGGCCCGCGCGGCCGCGGCGACGGCTCCGGCCCGTGAGGACGACCCGCAGTCCGACGATGACGACGACAACGGTGAACCCCCGCGTCGCGGCAAGCGCCGGGCGCTGCTGTGGACGCTGATCGTGGTCCTAGCGCTGGGTGTGCTCGGGACCGGTGGCTACCTGTACGTCCAGTCGCAGTATTACGTGGGTGAGGGTCCGCACGGGAACGTGGCGATCTTCCGGGGCGTGCCGGGGACTTTCGCCGGTGTGTCCTTCTCGTCGCTGCAGCTGGAGTCCGGCACACCCGTCGACGATCTCAACGACGTCGCCCGCGGCAACGTCGAGCAGGGCATCACCGCCGACAGTCTCGCCAAGGCCCGCGAGATCCTCGGCCAGCTCACCTCGGCCGACCCGAACAACCCGAACATTCTCCCGCTGTGCCCGACGCCGTCGCCCGATCCGTCGAGCTCGGCACCGTCGGAGAACACGAGTGCGGCACCCGGCGACGACGAGAACTGCCGTACCGGTGACTGAACGCGCCGCCGCGGGTGTGCGCACCGGGCGGGCACGGACCGGTGCGCCCGGCGCGCCGGCACCGCAACCGCATGGACGTCGTCACACAACGCGGCGGCATGGTCACCATGGGCGAAACGTCTGGACCGTGCCCGCTGTGGGGTCTCGTTCGCGTCGCCCGGGTGAGCAGGCCACGGGCGGCGGGCCGAGCCCGATCCCATACCTGGCGGGCGGTCTCCGTCGCGCCGCCGAAACCAGCACAGCGAGCGATTCTCACGCCTCCGCTCTTGTCACACCTCGCCCGTATCGTGATTTTCGGGGCCCCTTCGGGGCGAGCGGGGGAGCGCGTCCTTCGGGCGGCCGTCCGCCGCTGAACGCCGCCCCCGAAACCGAGCCCGCGCTTCGCTCGCCCGCACCCACCGGGAACCCGTCACCGGCGGGCCGAGCCCGATCCCATGCCCGGCGGGCGGTCTTCTTCGCGTCGCCCGAACCGGCAGAGCGCCACAACGAGCAGAACCCGAGTCCTTCTGGGGGATCCCTGTGACCGCGTCCGCGTCCGTGTCCGTCTCGGGTCCCTCGGGTGGGGCCGCCGGGTCTCGTCGCCGCACCAGACGCGGCACGGAGCTGGCGCTGTTGCTGTTGGCCCTGTTCATCATCATGGGCTTCTATGCCGCGTGCGACATCGCGTTGACGCAGCAGGTGACGAGTTCGGTGTTCACGTTGCCGCTGCTCCTGGCGGTCCCGTTCCTCATCGCGCATGTCCTGGTGCGGGCGTTCGCGCCCTACGCCGACCCGATCCTGCTTCCGGCGGCGGCTTTGCTGACGGGCCTGGGCGTGGTGTTCATCCGGCGCCTCGATCTGGTCAACGATCCTTTCGACGAGATCGACCGCCCGGATCTGGCGACGGCGGCGGGCCGCGCCGACGTGCCGCTGTTCAGCGGCCAGGGCATCCGCCAGTACTGGTACGTCGTCATCGCGATCGTGCTGTTCGCGCTGGTCCTCGGTCTGCTCAAGGATCACCGGATCCTGTCGCGTTACGCCTACACGCTGGGCCTCGCCGGTCTCGTCCTGGTCGGGCTCCCGGCGGTCCTGCCGGCGTCGATCTCGATGGTGAACGGCTCGAAGCTGTGGATCCGCATCGGCGGTTTCTCCATCCAGCCCAGCGAGTTCGCCAAACTGCTCCTGTTGTCGTTCTTCGCCTATTACCTCGTGCGCAAGCGGGAGGTGCTGTCCCTCGAAGGCAAGAAGATCTTCGGGATGGTCTTCCCCCGGGGCCGCGACCTGGTCCCGGTCCTGGTCGTGTGGGGCGCGAGCATCCTGATCCTGGTCTTCGAACGCGACCTGGGCACGTCGCTGATGTTCTTCGGCATGTTCGTGGCGATGCTCTATGTGGCGACCGAGCGCACGAGCTGGTTCGTGATCGGCATCGGCCTGTTCGCGGGCGCGGCGGTGCTGGCGCATTCGCTGTTCAGCAACCTCCAGCTGCGCGTGAAGATCTGGACCGACCCGTGGCCCTACATCGACGAGGAGAGCTTCCAGCTCGTCCGGGGCCTCTTCGGGATGGGCACCGGCGGACTGTTCGGTTCCGGCCCCGGCCAGGGTCAGCCCGAGCGGGTCCCCTACGCCTCCAGCGACTTCATCATCACCGGTTTCGGTGAGGAGATCGGCCTGGTCGGCCTGACGGCGATGCTGCTGGTCTACATGATGCTCATCGGCCGGGGCATCAAGGCCGGCCTGATGGTCCGTGACGCGTTCGGCAAACTCCTCGCCGTCGGCGCCTCGTTCACCATGGGGTTGCAGGTGTTCGTCATTGTGGGTGGTGTGACCAAGCTGATCCCGCTGACGGGTCTGACCACGCCGTTCCTGTCCTACGGCGGTTCCTCGCTGCTCGCGAACTGGCTCGTGGTCGCGCTGCTCATCCGCATCTCCGACACCGCCCGCAGGCCCCCGGCCGCGGGAGTCCCGATCCCCGGCGGCGGAACCGGCCCGGCCAAACCGGACCGTCTCGACCACGCGCCCACGGAGGTGATCAAGCTGTGAACGCCCCCATGCGACGTGTCGCGATGGTCTCGATCGCGCTTTTCGCGCTGCTGATCGGCAACCTGACCTGGGTCCAGTTCTTCCAGAGCGACTTCTACGCCAACCACCCGCGCAACACGCGCGTCCAGCTGGAGGAGTACAGCCGCCAGCGGGGCGCGATCCTCGCCGGCAGCGAACCGATCGCCACGAGCGTGGCGACCGACGGCGAACTGAAGTACCAGCGCGAGTACCCCGACGGCCCGCTGTACGCGAACCTGACGGGGTACAAGTCGCTCGTCCACGGTTCCTCGGGCATCGAGGGCGCGGAGAACGAGGTCCTGTCGGGCTCCGACGACCGTCTCTTCGTCGACCGGATCACCGACACCTTCACCGGCCGTGAACCGGCCGGCGGGAACGTGATCCTGAGCGTGAACCCGAAGGTCCAGGAGGCGATGGCCAAGGGAATCGGCAATTCTGTCGGCGCCGCCGTCGCGATCGACCCGAAGACCGGGGCGATCCTCGGCCAGTTCACGTCACCCTCCTATGACCCGAACCTGCTCGCCGACCACGACACGAACGCCGAGGCGGAGGCGTGGAAGTCGCTCAACGGCGACGGCGACCGTCCGATGCTGGACCGGAGCGCCTCCGACCGCTACCCGCCCGGCTCGACCTTCAAGGTCATCGTCTCGGCGGCGCTGCTGGAAATGGGCTACACACCCGACACGATGGTCCCGGCGGGCAACTCCTACTCGCCGCCGGACACCACGCACGACATCACCAACAGCAACAACCAGTGCCCCAATGCGCAGATGCCGCTCAAGGAGGCCCTCGCGCTCTCCTGCAACACGACCTTCTCGCGCCTGTGCGTGGAGGAGATCGGGCCGGAGAAGATCGCCGAGACGGCCGCGAAGTTCGGCTTCGAGGAGGGCTACTCCACGCCCCTCGACGTCGTCGCGAGCACGACCGGCACCCTCGGTGACAAGGCCACGCTCGCCCAGTCGTGCATCGGCCAGAACGAGGTCGCGGCCACGCCCTTCCAGATGGCGATGCTCTCGGCGGCGATCGCCAACGGCGGTACGCGCATGGCGCCGCACCTGGTCAAGGAGCTACAGGCTCCCGACCAGACCACCCTTGAGCGCACCACCTCGGAGAAGCTCGGCGACTCGGTCGATCCCGAGATCGCCGCCCAGCTCCAGGAGATGATGGTCGGCGTCGTCAACAACGGCACCGGCGGCAACGCCAAGGTCGACGGCGTCGTCGTCGGCGGCAAGACCGGTACCGCCGAGCACGGCGACGGCGTGCCCGAGCACGGGTGGTT
Organism: Phytomonospora endophytica; assembly: GCF_014202425.1. Taxonomy (GTDB): domain Bacteria; phylum Actinomycetota; class Actinomycetes; order Mycobacteriales; family Micromonosporaceae; genus Phytomonospora; species Phytomonospora endophytica. The sequence goes on from NZ_JACHGT010000016.1 coordinate 76,023, forward strand.
CACTGGGTACGCGATGGGCGACGACGGGAAACCCGCCATCGCGGTCGCGGTCTTCCTCGACTCCGCCGGCGACGGCGGCAGTGGCGAGGCCACGAGCATCGCCGGGTCGGTCATCAGGGCCGCACTCGGCAAATGACGAACAGAACACCCCTGGGGAGGACCAGATGTTGAGTCCGGGCACCATGCTCGGCGGCCGCTATCGCCTCGATTCCCGAATCGCGTCGGGCGGTATGGGCGACGTGTGGAAGGCCACCGACTCCGTCCTCGGCCGCACGGTCGCGGTGAAGATCCTGCTGCCCTCCCTCATGGAGGACCCGGGCTTCGCCGAACGCTTCCGCGCCGAGGCACGCGTCGTGGCCACCCTCTCCCACCACAACATCGTCCGCGTCTACGACTACGGCGAGTCCGACCTCGACGGCGGCGGCAAGGCCGCCTACCTGGTCATGGAGTTCATCGAGGGCGAGGCGCTCTCGAAGGTCCTCCAGACCCAGGGCCGCCTGAGCCCCGCGCAGACGATGGTGCTCATGGCGCAGGCCGCCGACGCCCTCGACGAGGCCCACCGCGCGGGGATCATCCACCGCGACGTCAAGCCCGGCAACCTCATGGTCAAACCCAACGGGACGGTCCTGCTGGCCGACTTCGGCATCGCCCGCAGCGCCCAGTCGACGAACCTGACCATGGCCGGTTCGGTCCTCGGCACCGCCGCCTACATCTCGCCCGAGCAGGCCAACGGCCTGCCCGCCACGCCCCAGTCCGACCAGTACTCGCTGGGCGTCGTCGCCTACCAGTGCCTCCAGGGCCGCCGCCCGTGGGACAGCGACAACCCCCTCGAACTGGCCATGCGCCACGCGCGCGACACGCCTCCGCCGCTGCCGCCCGACACGCCCCCGGCGGTCCTCTCGGTGATCCAGCGGGCCATGTCGAAGGACCCCGGTCAGCGTTTCCCGACCGCCCTCGACTTCGCCAACGCCGCGCGCGCCGCCGCCGGCGACCAGGCGACCTCCCCCGTACCGGTAAGTCCCGGAACATCCGGTTTCACCGCCGCCGCGACCCCGCCTCCCGGGCGTGGACTCGACGACGACGCCACGAAGGTCGGCATGCAACTGCCACCTAAGGCACCGCCGAAACGTGTTGGTTTGTACGCGATGCTCGGCGCGGGCGCACTCGCGCTGGTGCTCATCGTCGGCGGGCTCTTCATCGCCCTGGCCAACAACGGCGACGGGGACCCCGGCGGCGGGGATGGCGGACAGCCCACGGCGAGTGATTCCGCAGTGGACAATGGGGACACCGCGGCCATCGACCGCAACACGTTTATCGGCATGAGCAGGCAGGATGCGGATGCGGCACTGCAAGCGGCAGGCTTCACGCAGGTCCAGTTCCTCGGACGCGGGAACTGGGTCTCCGAGATCAACCCGTCGGGGGAGAACATCCCCAAGGCGACGGTGATCAAGGTGACCCTGAGCCTCCAGCGCCCGTCGAACCCGAACCCGGGCGACTCGGGAAACCCCGGCGGCGGAAGTGACGACCCGACGGTCAACCCGAGCTGCATCCTCGGTCCGCTCTGCAAGAACTAGGCAAGCACCCGCCCACGCCACGGACAGGCAAGGATTTCAACGACATGACGGCGCAGGGCCGCCTACTCGGCGGCAGGTATGAAGTCGGCGAGATCCTCGGCTACGGGGGTATGGCCGAGGTTCACCGTGGACTCGACACCCGTCTCGGCAGGGACGTGGCGATCAAGATGCTGCGCACCGACCTCGCGCGGGACTCGACCTTCCAGATGCGGTTCCGGCGGGAGGCCCAGAACGCCGCGTCCCTCAACCACCCGTCGATCGTGGCCGTCTACGACACCGGTGAGCAGCGCGAACCGGGCGCACCGGCGGCCGTCCCCTACATCGTCATGGAGTACGTCCCGGGACGCACCCTCAAGGAGCTGATCGTCGCCGAGGGGCCCGTCGCGCCCCGCGAGGCCTGCGAGATCACCGCCGACATCTGCGCGGCCCTCGATTTCAGCCACAAGCACCAGATCATCCACCGCGACATCAAGCCCGGCAACGTCATGATCACGCCGACCGGCGAGGTCAAGGTCATGGACTTCGGCATCGCCCGGGCCATGGCCTCCAACCAGATGACGATGACGCAGACCTCGGCGGTCATCGGCACCGCCCAGTACCTCTCGCCGGAGCAGGCGCGCGGTGAGACCGTCGACGCCCGCTCCGACGTGTACGCCACCGGCTGCGTCCTCTACGAGCTGCTGACGGGAAACCCGCCGTTCACCGGCGACAACCCGGTGTCGGTCGCCTACCAGCACGTGCGGGAGCAGCCGCGGCTGGCCAGCGAGCACAACCCGGACGTGCCCCCGGCCGTCGACGCGATCATCATGAAGGCCCTGGCGAAGAACCCGGCGAACCGCTACCAGAGCGCCGGGGAGATGCGCGCCGACCTTCAGCGCGCCGCCGCCGGCCGCCCGGTGCTGGCACCGCCGGTGATGACCGACGCCGACCGCACCGCCATCATCGGCGCGGCCCCGCTCCCCTCGGAGGGGACCCGCGTGGCCCCCGCCGCCGCCGTGGCGCCCCGGAAGAAGAAGTCGAACGCGCTCGCCTGGACCCTCGTGGCCTTCGGTGTCGCGGCGGCCCTGGCGCTGGGTCTCGGGCTCTATCTGCAGAACCGCGGCCCCGATCAGGTGGCGGTGCCCAGCGTGATCGGCAAGTCCGTCGAGGACGCGACCACCGAGCTGCAGGCCTTGAAGTTCAAGGTCACCACGACGACCGTCGCCTCCGAGAAGGACCAGAAGGACAAGGTCGTCGCCCAGGACCCGTCGAGCGGCAAGGTCGACCAGGGGTCCGAGGTGAAGCTGTCTATCGGCGGTGGCCCGGACATGACGACCGTGCCCAAGGACCTGGTGGGCCTGCCTCTCAACGAGGTGCAGGCCGAGCTCACCGCGGCCGGCCTCAAGTACGAGTGGACCGAGGTCGACGGCGTCGAGGCCGCCAACACGGTCTTGTCGGTCGAGCCCGAGGAGGGCAAGAAGATCGAGGCCGGCGGGACCGTCAAGCTCACCGTCTCGCGCGGCAACCAGTTCATCATGCCGGAGCTGGTCGAGATGACCTCGATCGATCAGGCGCGGCAGAAGCTCAACGGCCTCGGCTGGAGCGGCGAGTTCAACCCGAGCGACGGCTCGACGCCGGGCTTCTCCCCGGGTTCGATCATCGCGCAGAGCCCGGAACCGGGTTCGAAGGTCGACAAGACCGCCACGATCGACGTGACGATCCAGTCGGAGGACACCGGCAGCTCGTCGAGCGCCTCCGGCGACCCGGAGGACCCGGGCGGCGAGTTAGCGTTCAGACGCGAATGAGTGGACGGGCGGCCTTCGGGTCGCCCGTTTCACGTCCGGGGGTTTCCCAGCCGTTCCAGCCAGTTGCCGAACATCCTGTGTCCGTGCTCGCCGAGCACGGCCTCGGGGTGGAACTGGACGCCTTCGACGTCCAGCTTGGTGTGCCGCAGGCCCATGACGACACCGTCGTCGGTGCGGGCGGTGACGACGAGGGGCGCGGCGACCGAGGCCGGGTCGACGGTCAGCGAGTGGTAGCGGGTGACGGTGAACGGGCCGGGCAGGCCGGTGAAGACGCCGGTGCCGTCGTGGACGAGGGTCGCGGTCTCACCGTGGACGGGCGCCTCGGCGCGCACGACGCGGGCGCCGTAGGCCTCGGCGATGACCTGGTGGCCGAGGCAGACGCCGAGGATCGGGACGTTCCCGGCGTGCTCGGCGACGATCTCGCGGCACGCCCGCGCCTCACCGGGACGGCCCGGGCCGGGCGACAGCAGCACCCCGTCGGCGCGGGAAACCCGCACGTCGGAGGCGTGCACGGTCTCGGCGCGGCGGACGTCGCAGTCGGCGCCGAGGGAGCGCAGGTAGTCGACGATGGTGTAGACGAAGGAGTCGCGGTTGTCGACGACGAGGACGCGCGTCACGTCCGTCAGCCGCCGGGGAGGAGGGCGTCGTCGTCCTGGCCGCCCCCGCCGTCACCCTCGTCGTTCGCGGGCGGCGGCGGGTCGGAGGGCTCCTCGTCGGGGATCTGGTTGTCGGGGTCGATCTCCTCCTGCGAGGGGGCCTCCTCGATCTGGGAGTCGTCGAAGGGCAGCAGCGGTTCGAGGCGCGGGAACGCGAAGAACCACAGCAGCGCGCCGATCCCGCCGAGGAGGACGAGCATCCCGGTGACCTTGCCGGGGACCCCGAAGGGGAGCTTGCGCCAGATCCAGCCGTACATCACTTCTCCGTTGCCACGGGCGGAATGCCCTCGCTGCGGGGCAGCGTGTCGACGAGTTTCCCGTACACGATCCACCGGCTGGTGTTGTCGTACCAGGGGTAGCAGGTCGTCAAGGTCATCATGGCGGCCTTGGCGTCCTTCTTCTTCGAGTCGATCTTGCCCGGCACGGGCGCGATGACCTCGACGGCGTAGGGGTCGACGATGTCGGTCTTGGTTACCTCGTAGACGTAGAAGCTCTCGCCGGTCTCGACGACCATCTTGTCGCCCTCTTCGAGGTCGTACAGCGAGCGGAAGATGGCCGGAACGTTGTGGCCGGCGACGGCGAAGTTACCCTTCTCGCCCGGGTCCTGGGTCTTGCTGTAATGCCCGGGGGCGTCCTTGATGTCGTCCCAGTTGGTGCCCTCGACGATCGTCCAGGGTTTGTCCTTGATCTTGGGGATGTACAGGCGCGCCATGGCGTCGCCGGGCAGCGGCTCGGCTTCCGGGTTGTGCTCCCAGGTCTGTTCCAGCTGCGTGCTCAGGTCGTCCTGGTGGGCGTTGATCTCGGCGGTCTTGCCCCAGATCTCGTAGGCCGCGAAGAGCAGGATGACCACGCCGAGGGTGATGAACAGTTCGCCGAAGCCGCGCACGATCGTGCGGACCCAGTCGCCGAAGGTCTTGCGGCCGCCCCCGGGACCGGCTCCGGCGTCGCGGTGGCGGCGCACGGCCCGGCGCTTCTTCTTCCCGGGCGGGTCGGGCGGCGGGGGCTCCTCGTCGGAGATCTGCGGGAGGAGCGCGGTCTCGTCGCCGACCGGGATGAGGTCGGCGGCGCCTCTTCGCGCGGGTTTCGCCACGCGGGCGCGGCCCCGGTCGGCGCCCTGCCCGTAGGTCGTCACGTGTGCCCCCTCGTGGTCGTCGGCCGGGTCATCGCACCGGCTCGGCGTTGGTCAGCTCGTGCGAGCCGTCATAGGCCGGCATGACCCGGTCGGGTTCCTGCCGGACGTCGTAGCCGAGGCCGAAGTCGACGGCGGCCTGGCGGTAGGCGGCGACGCCGGGAGAGGTGTCGAGCGCCTGGAGCATGCGGTCGGCGGGGCCGATGGCGGCGATGACGAACGGCGGCGAGTAGACCTGGCCGTGCAGCAGCAAGGTGTTACCCACGCAGCGTACCGCGCTCGTCGAGATCACTCGGATGTCCATAATGGTCATCGCTTCGGCTCCGCCCGCCCACAGGGCGTTCACCACGGCCTGGACGTCCTGCTGGTGGACGACGACGTCGTCGACGTTCGCGCCGGGCGGGAGGACGCCGTCGCCGCGCCTGGGAGCGTCGTCGAGGCTCACGATGAGGGCCGGGCCGTGCACGGCGGTCGTGCCGGCCGCGGCGGCCTCGGCCTCGGCGCGGTCGCGTTCGGCGGCGATCTCGTCGTCGCCGCCGGCGAGGCCGTCGGTGAGGGACTCGTTCTCGTCGCGGAGTTCGCGGGCGATCTCGTCCTCGCGGGCGATCTCGTCGGCGCGCTGGGCGATGAGCTCGCGCAGCTGGACGCTGTCGTCGACGCGAAGGTCGGTGCCGCGCGCGGCGGTCGCGGTCGCGCTGAAGAGGAGGCCGGCGGCGAGCATGACGGCGGGGACGGCGAGGCCCCAGCCGCGGCGTCTGCGTTCGCGCCGGTGCGGGCGCAGGGCACGCCGCATCCGCCGCGCCGCCAACCGCAAGGTCGCGACCCAGCCAAGCCGGCGGCCAAGCCGCCGGGACCCACCGGAGTACTCGCTCACATCAACCCTCGCCAATCCCTCGGTTACCAGGCTAACGAGCAGGAGGGGGTGGGTGGTTGCGCGGTGGGGGCGTGGAGTTCGGCGGGGGCGGACCGGAGGGGGCGGAAGCGCACATTACGGCCGTCGTGGCCGCCGGGCGCGTCGGTCGGCCCGTGCGTCGGCGTTGTGACGAATCCGGCGTTCACGGAAAGGCGGTCCGGGAAACCCGACGGCCCGCCCGTCGCCGCCCGAAAACCCCCCAACCCCCCACATCGTTACCCCGCCGCGACACCCCCGCCCGCTAAGCTGTGGGAAAAGCCGGGCTGCCGGCCACCCCACAACCCTCTCAGTCCCGGTTAAGCTGGCCTGCGAAGGTCAGCGAGGAGATACCAAGTGCCTAAGTCGCGCGTACGTAAGAAGAAGGTCTACACGACCCCGGCGGACATGCGCCCCACGGCGGCCGAGTCCACCAAGCAGCCGAGTCCCACGTGGGTGCCGATCCTGGCAGTCGTGCTGATCGTGGTGGGCATCGCGTGGCTGGTCACCTTCTACCTTTCCCGGCAGCAGTTCCCGGTGGCCTCGTGGGGTTACTGGAACATCGGGGTCGGTTTCGGCGCGCTCGTCGCGAGCCTGCTCGTACTGTCGCGCTGGCGGTAGTCCCGCCGCGCTTCACCGGCGCAGGTTGACCGGGCCGAGGTGGGGACGCGAGGGTTATTCGCGTCTCCGGTTTTCGTTCGTGCAGGCCGGATCGGCACCTACCGGCATTCGTGCGGGTCTCCGGTTTTCGTTCGCCGCAGGCCGGAACGGCACCTACCGGCATCCGTGCGGGTCTCCGGTCTTCGGTTCGTTGCCGGCCGGAACGGCATCCACCGGCATTCGCGCGGGTCTCCGGTCTTCGGTTCGTTGCCGGCCGGAACGGCATCCACCGGCCTTCACGAGCATTCCTCGCGTCTCCGGTTTTGTCACACCTCGCCCGTATCGTGATTTTTGGGGCCCCTTTAGGGCGAGCGGGGGAACGCGTTTTTCGCGCGGCCGTCCGCCGCCGCACGCTGCCCACGCCCCACGCCCCACGCCCCACGCCGCCCCGCCGCCCCCACCCCGCGACCCCGCTTCGCAGCTCACCCACACCGGGACCCACCGTCGCCGAAGCACCCCGCCGGGAACCCGGCACCGGCGGCGGGCCGCAGCCCGATCCCCTACCTCTCAGGCGGTTTCGTTCGCGCCGCCCAAACCAGCAGAGCGCCGCCCAAACCAGCAGAGCTTGTCCACAGCCTGTGGATAACCCTGTTGATAAAACTACAAGCTTGTAAGCACCGCGCGCCCCCGTGCACTGTTCCGCCCTCGTGACCTCGCCGGGACGCGGAGAACGCCCCGTACGCGTCGCGTACGGGGCGTTCTCGTCACTCGGCGACGCTCAGGCAGGTCCGAGGTTCTCGAAGATGGTCGCGTTGGCCATGCCGCCGCCTTCGCACATGGTCTGGAGGCCGTACCGGATGCCGTTGGCGCGCATGTGGTGCAGCAGTGTCGTGGTGAGCCGCGCGCCGGACGCGCCGAGGGGGTGTCCGAGTGCAATGGCGCCGCCGTTGGGGTTCATCCGGGCGGGGTCGGCGCCGGTTTCCTTGAGCCAGCCGAGCGGGACGGGCGCGAAGGCCTCGTTGACCTCGTAGGCGCCGATGTCGCCGATGGTGAGTCCGGCGCGGGCGAGGAGTTTCCGGGTGGCGGGGATGGGCCCGTCGAGCATGACGACCGGGTCGGATCCGACGACGACGGCGGTGTGCACTCGCGCCCAGGGCGTCAGGCCCAGTTCGGCGGCCTTCTCGGAGGTCGTCACGAGCAGCGCGGCGGCGCCGTCGGAGATCTGCGAGGCGTTGCCGGCGCTGATCACGCCGTCGGCTTTGAAGGGCGTCTTGAGTCCGGCGAGTTTCTCGACGGTCGAGTCGCGGCGGATGCCCTCGTCGGCCTTGACGCCCGCGACGGGGACGATCTCGGCGTCGAAGTCGCCTCGGTCGGCGGCCGCGGCGGCCCGCGCGTGGCTTTCCAGCGCGAAGGTGTCGAGGGTCGTGCGGTCGAGGCCCCATCGTGCGGCGAGCATTTCGGCGCCGACGCCCTGGTTGAACGGGATGGGCTGGTCGACGGCGACGCCTTCGACGTCGGCGTAGCGCACGCGCACCTTCTCGCCGTAGGGCGCGCCGACGCCCTGGCTCACCGAGGAGCCCATCGGCACGCGGCTCATGCCTTCGACTCCGGCGGCGACGATCACGTCGGCCTGTCCGGAGATCACGGTCGCGGCCGCGAAGTGCAGGGCCTGCTGGCTGGACCCGCACTGCCGGTCGATGCTCGTGCCCGGGACGTGCTCGGGCCAGCCCGCGGCCAGTACGGCGTTGCGGGCGATGTTCCAGGACTGTTCGCCGACCTGCGACACGCAGCCCATGATGACGTCGTCGACGAGCGCCGGGTCGAGGCCGGCGCGCGTCACGAGCGCGGCGAGGGCCTCGGCGGCGAGGTCGGCCGGATGGACGCCGGACAGGCCGCCGTTGCGACGTCCGACAGGGGTTCGTACCGCTCCCACGATTACCGCATCACGCATACCCCGAGCCTACTCGTCGGTAACAAGAACTGTCACCACCCTGAATAGGGGTGCTGCGAACCCCTAGGGGTAGATCTAGGCCCACTGTGCCCGAAGCCTCACGAGGGAAACATGAAGGGCATGACGAACCCCACCGCAGCAAGCCGGTTCGCCCGCCCGGGCGGTCGGCTCGACATCCTCGCCACCTCCGTCTTCCTCCTGCCCATCGCCGTCTTCGGCACCGCCGTCTTCTCCGCCGTGGTCACCGGGCTGAGCCTGACGACGCTGTGGATCGGTTTCCCGCTCTCGATGGCGCTGATCTACTTCACCCGCCACCTCGCCGACCTGCACCGCCTGTGGTTCGGCACCCGCTTCGGGGTCCGCATCTCCCGCCCCTACCGCGAGCTGCCCGAGGGCCACTTCCGGCGCTTCTTCGCCCTGCTGTCCGACCCGCAGACCTGGCGCGACCAGGCCTGGCTGCTGATCAACGCGACCGTGGGCGTGGCGATCCTGTCGACGATCGTGGCGATCTTCGCCGCCGGGATCGGCGCGCTGAGCCTCGGACTGTGGTGGGGCTGGCTGCCCGACGGCGCCGAGTTCAACGCGCTGGGCATCCCCGGCTTCATGAACGTCCACGACAGCTCCTCCGCGCTGGCCTTCGGCATCCCGGCCGGCGTCACCTACCTGGCGATCTGGTGGATCACCGCGCCACTGCTGATGAAGGCCCACACGCACCTCGCCCAGGCCCTCCTCGGCGACCGGCGGCCGCGCCTGGCCCAGCGCGTCGACCACCTCGCCGAGGTGCTCGCGAACTGACCACCCGCGGGGGCGCGGGAGACGAGGGCCGGGCGGTGTTAACCGCCCGGCCCTCGCGCGCGAGCGCTACCGTTGCGGCCGTGACCTCGCTGTTCGAACCGTTCACCCTGCGTTCCCTGACCGTGCCGAACCGCGCGTGGATGGCGCCGATGTGCCAGTACTCCGCGCTCCCCGACGGTCCCGACACCGGCGCTCCCCTCGACTGGCATCTCGCCCACCTGGGCGCGCGGGCCGTCGGCGGGACCGGGCTGATCCTCACCGAGGCGACCGCGGTCAGCCCCGAGGGCCGGATCAGTCCCTACGACCTGGGTCTGTGGAACGAACGGCAGACGGAGGCATTCGCGCGCGTCACGGCGTTCCTGCGTTCGCAGGGGACCGTGCCCGGCATCCAGCTCGCGCACGCCGGGCGCAAGGCGTCGACCGAGCGGCCCTGGAAAGGCGGCGGGCCGGTCGCGATCGCCGACGGCGGCTGGCGGCCCGTCGGGCCCAGTCCCGTTCCCTTCGCCGACGGGTACCCCGTCCCGCACGAGCTGAGCACCGCCGACATCGCCGGGATCGTCGCCGACTTCGCCGCCGCGACCCGCCGCGCCCGCGACGCGGGTTTCCAGGTCGTCGAGGTCCACGGCGCCCACGGATACCTGATCAGTTCGTTCCTGTCGCCGCAGGCCAACCACCGCACCGACGCCTACGGCGGCTCCTTCGCCAACCGCGTCCGCTTCGCCCTGGACGTCGTCGACGCCGTGCGCGGCGAGTGGCCGGACGAGCTGCCGGTGTTCTTCCGCGCCTCGGCCACCGACTGGCTCCCCGAAGGCGGCTGGACCCCCGACGACACCGTCGCCCTGGCCGCCGAGCTGAAGGCGCACGGCGTCGACCTGCTCGACGCCTCCAGCGGCGGCAACGTCACGGGCGTGCACATCCCCGCCGAACCCGGCTACCAGGTCCCCTTCGCCGGACGCGTCCGCCGCGAGAGCGGCCTCGCGACGGGCGCGGTCGGCCTGATCACCGACGCCGCCCAGGCCGACACGATCGTCGCGAGCGGCGAGGCCGACGCGGTGTTCCTGGGACGCGCGCTGCTCCGCGACCCCAACTGGGTCCGCGCGGCGGCGAGGGAACTGGGCGCGGAGGTCAGGATCCCGGAGCAGTATCTGCGGGCGGTTTAGACCCCCACCAGCCCCGGATAGTCCGTATACCCCTCCGCCCCACCCGTGTACATCAGGTGCGCCCCCCTCACCTCGTTCAACCCCGCCCCCACCCGCATCCGCTCCACCAGGTCCGGGTTCGCCAGGAACGCCCGCCCCAGCGACACCAGATCCGCGCCCGCCGCCAGCAACCGCTCCCCGGCGTCCCGCCCGCCGTCCTCGGGCAACGGCCCGCCCCAGCCCAGGTCCGGGTTGGCGATGATCGCCCCGTCCCATCCGGCACGGATCGCACGGAACACCGCCGAGTCGGGATCGGCGAACACGACGTGCAGGTACGCCAGTCCTCTCCCCGCCAGCTCGCCGACGAGCACGCGATAGATCTCGCCGGTGTCCCCTTCCCGCATGTCCTGGGCGGTCACCCCGGGCGCGACCCGCACGCCCACGCGGTCGGCGCCGATGGCCTCGGCGACGGCCGTGACGACCTCCACCACGAAGCGGACGCGCTTGGCGACCGTGCCGCCGTAGGCGTCGGTCCGGTGGTTGGTGTTCGCCGCGAGGAACTGGTGCAGCAGGTACCCGTTTCCCGCGTGCACCTCGACGCCGGCGCAGCCCGCGTCGACGGCGTTGCGCGCTGCGGCGGCCAAGTCGGCGACAGTCGACCGGATGTCGTCGAGCGTCATCTCGCGCGGCACCACGGAGGGGCTGTGTCCGGAGGCCGTGTGGATGGTCTCCCCGATGGCGACGGGCGAGGGCGCCACCGGGTGGTGCCCGCTGTTGTCGGGGTGCCCGATGCGCCCGCCGTGCTGAAGCTGGAGGAACATCCGCCCGCCCGCGTCGGCGACCGCCGAGGTCACCGCCCGCCACCCCTCGACGTGCTCGGGCGCGTAGATCGCGGGGATGTTCGGGTAGGTGCGGCCGACGGCGCTGGGCGTCGTCGCCTCGGCGATGATCAGCCCGGCGCTCGCGCGCTGGGCGTAGTAGGCGGCCATCAGCTCGGTGGGCACGCCGTCCTCACCCGCGCGGGTCCGCGTCATGGGCGCCATCACGAGGCGGTTGGGGAGGTCCAGGCGGCCGAGCCGGGCGGGAGTGAAGAGCGCTCCGTTCGTCATGACAGGTACCGTAAAACCTGACACCCGTGTCACGTTCAAGCCCGGAGACTGTGAGGTGCGTCATGCGGATCGGCGAACTCGCCACCCGGACCGGCGTCAGCGAACGCTCCCTGCGCTACTACGAGACGCAAGGCCTGCTCATCGCAGACCGCACCCCCGGCGGCCACCGCGAGTACGCCGACCCGGCCGTCGACCGCGTCATCCGCATCCAGGAGCTCTACGCCGCAGGCCTCAACAGCAGGAAGATCTTCCAGATCCTGCCCTGCATGCGCGACGTCGACGGCGGGCCCTCCTCGATCGCGACCCCCGCCCTCGCCGCCGACCTGCGCCTCGAACGCGCCCGCATCGACCGCCTGATCGGCGAACTGGAGCGCTCCCGCGACGTCCTCGACGCCGTCATCGCCACCGCCGGAACCGGCCTCGCCTGACAGGGTGCCCACGCCCACACCCCACACGTCACTCCGCACCCGCCTCCCCCACCGCCAATGCCCTGCGTACGGCACACTTGACCCTCGTGGAGAACATGTTTCGCGCCTGGCGGGTCCCGCGGCCCATCATCGCCGTCAAGCTCGCGGGCACGGCGGCGTTCGCGCTGGTGGCGCTCTGGTTCTCCCACGACCCCAGCCGGCTCATCGTGGCCGCGCTCGCCGCGCTGATCGTCGGCGCCTACGCCGTCCGCGACCTGCTCTCGCCCGTCACCCTCGCCGTCGACGCCGAAGGCATCCTCATCCGGCGCGGGTTCTTCGGGCAGCGGCGCATCCTGTGGGGCCAGATCGAGCGGATCCGCGTCGACTCCCGCCGCCGCCTCGCCGGCCGCTCCACGCTCCTGGAGATCGACGTCGGCGAGACCATCTACTTCTTCAGCCGCTACGAGATCGGCGCCGAACCGGCCGACGTCGCCGACGAACTCAAGGCGGCACGCGCCGGGGAGTGACACCCCGGCGCGGCCGGATCGGCTAGAGCTGGAACACCGGGGTGATCACCGCGCGGGCGATCGTGTGGGCCGTCAGGTTGAAACCGGCGACGGCGGGCGTGACGTCGGCGCCGACGCCCAGCGCGTCGGTGTCGAGCGCGTGCACGGCGAACAGGTACCGGTGCGGGTGGTCCCCGGGAGGCGGGGCCGCGCCGCCGTAGTCGGCGGTGCCGTAGTCGTTGCGGACGTGGAACGCGCCCTCGGGCAGACCTTTCCCGTCGGCGCGTCCGGCGTCACGGGACAGCGAGGTGACCCCGGCGGGCAGGCCGAGGACGATCCAGTGCCACCAGCCCGACGCGGTGGGCGCGTCGGGGTCGTAGCAGGTCACCGCGAAACCCTTGGTCTCCGGCGGGAAACCCTTCCAGGACAGCTCGGGCGAGACGTTGCCGCCGCCGTGGACGAAGTCGTCGGCGAGGAGTTCCCCGTCGCGGACGTCCGGAGAGGCGACGCTGAACTCGCCGACCGCCGGCAGGAAGTCGTACGGCCAGGGTGCGCGGGTGCGTTTAAGCGCCATGGCGCTGAGTCCTCCAGATCGAATCGGTGACTTGGGCCACCGCACACCGTACCGGGTTCACGGTTGACCGGGTACGTGACGGATGGACCCGGTTTGTGAGGAGTACCGCCGAGGCGTTCCGCGAATCGTCGATCAGCAGGGAGGTGCCTGTGAAACCCGTGTGGCCGTAGCCGTCGGTCAACGGCCCGCAGATGGCCGGGTCGCCGATGCGGGCGCCGAGCGCCTGCCGCCATCCGCTGTCGACGGGGATGTCGGTCTGGGGCGTGCGCATCAGCTCCGCGGAGGCCGGGGACAGCAGCTCGCCCGTCCGCAGCGCCTCCGCGAAGCGCAGGACCTCGGGAGCCGTGCCGAAGACGCCCGCGTTTCCCGCGACACCGCCGAGCGCGTACGAGGCCTCGTCGTGGACGACCCCCCGCACCGTGCCGCGGTCGTCGATCTCCGTGGCCGCGCAACGCGAGGCGTCGTCGGGCAGGAAACCCGTCGCGGTCAGGCCCAGCGGTTCGGCGATGCGCTTGCGCAGCAGCTCGCCGAGCCCCGCGCCTCCCGCCGACTCCACGACCTTCCCCGCGACCTGGAAACCCACGCACGAGTAGCGGTGGACGGTGCCCGGGGCGTCGAGGAGCATCACCGACATGATCGACCGCCAGCGCGACGCGTCATCGACCCCACGGGGCGTGTAGACGTCGGGAAGGCCCGACGTGTGCGTCAGCAGCTGCCGCAGCGTCACCCACGCGCTGTCACCGTACTCGGGCAGCCACCGCTCGACCGGCTCGTCCAGCGCCAGCGCGCCCTCGTCCACGAGAGACAGCGCGACGACGGTGACGTACAACTTCGTCAGCGACGCCAGGTCGAAGACCGTATCGACGCCTGCCGGAGCACGCTCCGGCAGGAGGGTTTCCCGCGTATCGGCGAAACGGGCGAGTTCCCCTCCCACCGCCTGGGAAACCACCCGGCCGTCGATGGAGACGACGGCCACCGCCGCGGGGGTCACGTCGGGGACGGCGGCGTCGATGACCTGCTGAAGTTCCTTCGCATCCTCGCTCACCTGAACAGCGTACGACCGGTGATGGCCTGCGGCGATGGCCGTACGATTCGGACCATGTCAGTTGCCGACACCAAAACCATCTCCTTCGCGCGGGGCGCGCCCTCCCTCGACATCGTCGACATCGAAGGGCTCAAATCCGCCGCGGTCAAGGCCTTCGACGCCGACCCCGGCGGGGTCACCGGCTACGGCACGTCGGTGGGCTACGTCCCGCTGCGCGAATGGATCGCCAAGAAGCACGGGGTGCACGTCGACCAGGTCATGGTCACCAACGGGTCCATGCAGGCCGACGCGTTCCTCTTCGACCAGCTCGTCAAGGAGGACACTCCCGTCATCGTGGAGCGTCCCACCTACGACCGGACCCTCCTCGGCCTGCGCGCCAGGCGCGGGGACCTGCACCCGGTAACGCTCGACGACGACGGCCTCGACGTCGCCGAACTGCGGGCGCTGCTGGAGTCGGGCGTGCGGCCCGCGCTGGCCCACATCATCCCCAACTTCCAGAACCCGGCCGGTGTGACCCTGTCCATGCCGAAACGGCAGGAACTGCTCGCCCTCGCCGAGGAGTACGGGTTCGTCATCTTCGAAGACGACCCGTACCACGACGTCCGCTTCCGCGGGGAGACCCTGCCGCGGATGCTCGACATGGACGGCGGCAAGGGCAACGTCGTGTACGCGTCGTCGTTCAGCAAGACGATCTGCCCCGGCGTGCGCGTCGGTTACCTCGTCGGGCCCGCCGGCCTGATCGCGCAGATCTGCAAGGCCGCGACGAACACCTACATCGCGCCCAACATGGTCGCGCAGGCGATCGTGCACCGGTTCGCCACGAGCGGCGCCCTCGACCAGTCGGTGAAGACCGTGCGCTTCGCGCTCAACGAACGCGCCGACGCCCTCGCCGCCGCCCTCCGCAAGCACCTGCCCGACGCGAAGTTCACCGTCCCCGACGGCGGGTACTTCCTGTGGGTCGAGCTCGGCGCCGACATCGACGTCGACGAGCTCCTGCACGCCGCGGCCGCCCGCCACGTCGCCGTCGTGAAGGGCACCGACTTCCTCATCGAAGGCGGCGAAGGCTCCCTGCGCTTGGCCTACTCCGCCGTTAAGACCGAGGACATCGACGAAGGGGTCAAACGCCTCGCCGAAGCGGTCCACGCCGTGCGGTGACTGTCCGTAATGGACGGTCGAAAGTACCACCCGCGCTAACGGTTAGTACACACGCACTGAGCACGCCGTACAGATCGCCTGTCGTATATGCGCCATGGCGGTTGTCCGCCAGGGAAAAGCCATTCCGAACCCGAGGTGCGGCGGTTAACAATCGCTTGCGATGGCACGCAACGCGCCAACCCGTGAGCGTCCATCCAAAGACCAACCCCCCGCCCCCCCATGTGGCGCCGGGTGGACAGGCTCGCCGACTCCCCCCGCGGCGTTCCGATTTCCACCCGGCGCCACTCTAATTGCGGGTCGCTTCGCTCCCGGCGGGGGAGACCGTGTCTCCACGCCGCGTCTCGCGGAGGCTCTCGAAGTTCGTAATGCACATCCCGGCGACCGCGGCCTGAGCCGGAGCAGTCCACTCACTCCGTCTCGGCACTCCCGAGCCCCCGACGAAGCCGCCCGAGCTTGTCCACCCGCGCCGTCCACCCGGCCTTCGCGCGCAGCACGCCGGGCAACTCCCGCTGATCGGCGACCTTGCCGACGGCTTCCTGGCGGAACGGGCTCAACTGGTCCGCAGGCGCCGTCACCCGTTCCACCACACTCCCCCGGGCACCGCCGGACCCCCTGGCACCGACCCGCGTCCCTCACGCATTCCGGCGACGCTGGCCGCACCCTCCCGCCATCGCCTTGAACCGAACCTGAACCACCGCTCGGCGATAGCCTGCCCCCACAGGCATCCATCTCGGCAGAGAGGCCACCATGACCCCCAAAGCCGCGGCCCGCCAAGAACGCAGCGACCTCGCCGACCTCCTCTCCACCCTCACCCCCGCGCAGTGGGACGCCCCGACCCTCTGCGACGGCTGGCGTGTCCGCGACGTCGTCGCCCACGTCATCGGCTACGACGAGATCGGCCTCCTCGGCGCGCTGACCCGCATGGCCAAGGCCGGTTTCAGCCTCGACCGCGCCAACGCCGCGACCCTGGCCACCCCACGCGAACCCGCCGAACTCCTCGACGCCCTCCGCCGCCACCTCACCCCGCGCGGCATCACCGCCGCCTTCGGCGGCCGCATCGCCCTCCTCGACTGCACCGTCCACCACCAGGACATCCGCCGACCCCTCGGCCTCCCCCGCGAAATACCGCCCGAACGCCTCCGGCACGCCCTCGGCTTCCTCCCCCTCGCCTACGCGATCGACGCACCCCGCCGCATCCGCGGCCTCCGCCTCGTCGCCGAGGACATCGACTGGACCCACGGCGACGGCCCCGAACTCCGCGGCACCGGCGAAGCCGTCCTCATGGCCACCGCCGGCCGCCACCGCGCCCTCGACGAACTCACCGGCGACGGCGTCACCGTCCTCGCCGCCCGAATCCGCCGGTGATCCACGTCCGACTCCCCCACCACGACGCCCTTGATCACGTAGCCTCGCAACGGCTTCGGCCACCCGGGACCCACGACGACAGGGGCACCACCATGACGACCACCGCAACCGCGCTCGCCGCCGACGACGCCTTCTTCACCGCCCTGCTCACCGCCGACGGCCGCGCCCTCGACGCCCTCCTCGCCGACGACTTCTCCCTCGTCGACGTCATGGCCGGCCAGCTTGTCCCCCGCGACGCGTTCCTGGGACTCGTCGGCGGTGGCGACCTCGAATTCCTGAAGGTGGACCGCGACGCCACCGACGTCGCCGTGCGCGAGCGCCCCGGCCTCAGCGTCATCACCGGCCGTACCCGCATGACCATGCGCTTCCAGGGCGAGGAAGTCACCGCCGCCAGCCGCTACACGCACGTCTTCGTCAAGGACGGCGGCAACTGGCGCCTCCTCGCCGCCCAGGGCACCCCCGAGGTGGCGTGAACCGTCGGCCTGACGCGATTTCGCGCGCGAGGCAACCGACTCGGCTCTTCAAACGATCTTTACCAGTGCCTTGAGAAACCGAGAAGTTGGCCCAGCCCGTCGCGGAATACGGGCTGGGCCGAGAGGAGCCAATGGTGGAGAAACTCAAAGGCTACGCCGAGTGGCGCACGTCTACCAAGAGTGGACAGACAGGTAACTGCGTGGAGATCGCCGGACTCCCCACGGGAATCGGCATCCGCGACACGAAGGACCGTGCCGCCGGGCACCTCACCGTCACACCAGACGAGTGGCGGGGTTTCCTGGCCACCTTCGCGAAGTAACACGCGCGAGCCCCGGTCCGGGTTTCCCGGGCCGGGGCTCGCGCGTCTCCGATCCGACACTTCACGCCGCCGCATCCGGCTACTGTGGACAGTCGGCCCAGTGGCCTGACCGGGTCGGCCCACCCGGATGCGCAGGAGGTCTCCCCTATGCGGAGCTGGCCTTTCGAAGGACGGCGACACGAACTCGCCACGATCAGGGCCACCTTCGCCGACCCGGACGTCCCCGCGTTACTGCTCCGCGCGCCCGCCGGTTTCGGCAAGACCCGGCTCGCCCGCGAGGCGGTGGACGCCCTGGACCGCCACCACGCATGGGTCTGCGGCACCCGGGCCGCCCGCGCGATCCCCCTCGCGGCCGTCGCCACGCTCCCGCCGGAACCCGCGTGGGCGGGCCGCGAGAAGTCCGTGCTCGTGGTCGACGACGCCAACCTTCTCGACGACGCCTCCAGCGCCGTCATCGCCGGTGTCGTCGCGTCCGGTGCCGCGTTCGCCCTGTTCACCCTCCGCTCCGGCGAACCGCTCGCCGACTGTCTCGCCCGGCTGTTCAAGGACGACGAAGCGCCGGTCATCGACCTGCCCGCCCTCTCCGACGCCGCCATCGACCGGCTCATCGCCCACGACACGGGCGGCTCCATCGACCGCGCGAGCCACCGCCGGCTCCGCAAAGGCGCGTGGGGAAACCCCCTCGCGCTGCGCGAACTCCTGCACGGCGCGGTCCCCGGCGGCCTCACCGAACTCGTCGCCGCGCGCCTCGACGGACTCGACACCGCCACCCGCCGCGTCGTCGAACTCGTCGCCTGCGGCGAACCCGTCCCACTGGCCTTCCTGGAGCGCCTGGCCGGCCCGAAGGCGGTCGCCGCCGCCGAGGACAGCGGCCTCGTCGTGTGCGAACGCAGCGATTCCCGCCTGCACGCCAGGCTGGACCACCCGCTGTTCGGTGAGGTGCTGCGGTCGCGCATGGCCGTCGCCCGCTTCCGCGAACTGCACCGGGCCCTCGCCGGGCAACTCCTCGCCACCCCGATGCGGCGCCACGGCGACACGCTCCTCGCCGCGCTGTGGCAGTTGGAGGGCGGCCGGATCGTGCGGCCCGGACTCGTCCGCGACGGCGCCCGCGAAGCCATCGGCCGAGCCGGACTGCCCCTGGCCGAACGCCTCGCGCGCGCCTACCGCGACACCGTCCCGGGCGCCACGGCCGACCGGCTGCTCGCCGAGATCCTGGAGTACCAGGGGCGCGGCGACGAGGCCGCCGGACTGCTCGTCGACGAACCCCCGGCCCAGCCCGCCGAGCTCCTCGACTGGGCGATCGCCCGGTCGGAACGCCTGTACTGGGCCGGCGGCGACCTCGCCGGAGCCGACCAGGCCCTCGACGCCGCCGGAGGCCATCCGACCGCCGAAGCGCAGCGCGCGTTCATGTACTTCTTCGCCGGACGTTGCGAAGCCGCCGCCGACGCCGCCCGGCGCGTCCTCGCCCACGACGACGCCGAGCCCCGGGCCGCCGCCTGGGCCGCCGCGGCGGGAACCGCGTCGCTGGCGTTCCTGGGAAACCCCGAACAGGCCGACGCGATCCGCGCTCGCGGCGAGCGACTCGTCGCCCGGCACGCGGCGACACTGCCCTGGGCCTGGTTCCAGGTCGGAATCGGTGCCTGCCTCGGCGCTCTGGCCCGCGGGGAGGCCGGCACGGCGGCCGCGATCGCCGCCGATGGGTACGCCCGCGCGAGCGAGCAGGGCGTCCCGATGATGGTCTGCGGCTGGGCCCTGTACGGCGGCATCGCCGCGACCACCCGCGGCGACCTCGCCTTGGGTGACCGGCTGCTGAGCGAGGCGGTCACCGGGTTCACCGCCGCCGACACCTTCCGGCTGCTGCGTTGCTGCCTCGCCGCCCACGCCTGGGTCTTCGCGCTGCGCGGCGACGGCCCCCGCGCGAAGGCCCTCATGGAGCGAGCGGACGCCCTCGGCGACCGCGCCAACGAGGTGTTCGCACCGTGGATCGCCGGCTGGCGCGCGTGGGTTTCCCACGCCGACCGCGACATGCGCGGCGCGGTCGCGCACGCCCGCCGAGCGGCCGAACTGGCCCGTGCCGCCGGTATGCCCGGCGTCGCGGCGCTCGCCGCCTACGACGTACTCCGCCTAGGCGGGAAACCCGAGCAGGCGCCGCACGGACCGGAGGCCGTCGGGACGGCCATGCGCGCCATCGCCGAAGGCCACGGCCGACGACTCGCCGACGCCGCCGAAGCCTTCGCGCGACTCGGGCTGTGGACCCACGCCGCCGAACTCGCCGTCACCGCCGTCGACGCCCACCGTCGCACCGGGCACCACGGCTTGGCCGCGCTCGCCGCGGCACGTTCGGCCGAGTTGCGTCGCCACTGCCCGGAGGTGCGGACACCGCTGATCACGATGCCGGATCTGGGCGCCGCCCTGTCCGTCCGGGAACGGGAAGTGGCGCTTCTGGCGGCGCGATATCCGAGCAAGGAGGTGGCGACACGCCTCAAGATCGCCGTGGCCACCGTGAACAACACGCTCGCGAGGGTGTACGCGAAGCTGGGCATCAACAGCCGGGCGCAGTTGCGCGGCCTGCTCGGTGAGGACACAGGCCGCGGGTGAACGTGCCGCCCTAAACGGGCACGGCGGTGAAGATCCAGCGCTTGTCGTTGCTGGGCACGATCATGGTCTCCACGCCGGTCTCGCCCTGGACCGCGCAGTTGCTCATGTAGAAGACCCGGAAGACGTACCGGATCGCGTAACCGAGGTTCCCGAAGTCGAAGTACAGGATCGTCTGCGGGGAGATCGCGGTGTCGAAGGTGCGCTTGCTCGTCTCCGCGACCGTGTAGGAGTATCCCCTGGTCAGGCTGACACTGCTCTGGAACTCCAGCCCGGTGACGAAGGTGCGCTTGAGTGACTCACTGACCGTGCCGGTCGTGGTCCAGACCTTCGTCGTGGTGCTCGATTCCTCGTAGTGGTAGCCGATGGGGTTGGGCGTGTTGTTGACGTAGGACTCACCGAAGGACTTGATGAAGTGCTCGTCCTGGCTGATGTACTTGAAGCCGTACCACCAGCCGCCGCCACCGTTGTAGTAGTAGTCGGCCAGCGCCGGGTTGGGGGTGCACGCGGCCGACGCGGCGGGCGCGCCGACCACGGTCACGAGCGCGACGGTCAAGGCCGCGACGAGTGTCAGGATGCCGAGCCTGCGCGGTCCGCCGCGGCGTTCGGGGCGTAACGACATGACGTCTCCTTCCCTCGGGTCCTCAGTGGACGGACCCGTCAGGGGAGGACGCTAACGGCCGGGCCGGGCGCGTCGATAGATCAGTGGATCTCATCATCGGCGGGCCGGGCCGCCCGGCGGTGACCACCGCAGGCGGGAAACCGCCTCCGACATGGCGCGTGGCCGGGGTTGACCTCAAGCGGGCTTGAAGTGGTTCCATCGGGGGCATGACGCTCCACGGAACCACCGTCGCCGTCACCGGTGCCGGACGCGACCTGGGCCGCCGCCTCGCGCTGAGTTTCGCCGAGCGCGGCGCCGACGTGCTCGTCGCGGCCCGCGACCTGGCCGCCGCCGAGGCGACCGCCGAAGCCGCGCGCTCACGCGGTCACGGCAAGGCGACCGCCTTCACCTGCGATCTCGCCGATCCCGACTCCGTCCGCGCCTTCGCCGCCGCCGTCGGCGAGCGGGTTTCCCACGTCGACGTCCTCGTCAACAACGGTGCTCCCTACCTGCACGGCGAACTCGACGACGCCACCGACGCCGAGATCACCGCGACCATCACCGCCGGCACCACGGGCACCCTGCTGCTCACGAGGCATCTGCTCCCGCTTCTACGCGCGTCGCCACGGCCTGACGTCGTCACCATCGTGTCGGCGGCAGGAGAACCCGGGCAGCACCGATCGGGCGCGCATCCCGCCTTCTACGCCGCCAAGCACGCCCAGTCCGGCTTGAGCGAGATCCTCTCGGCGCGCCTCCGAGGCGAAGGCGTGCGCGTCATCGCCCTCTACCCGCCCGACCTCGTGCAGGAAGGCCCACGCGTCACGGGCGGCCAGCTCACGGCCGAGTCCGTCGTCGACTGCGTGCTGTTCGCCGTCGGTCAGCCCCGCGACTGCTTCATCCGAGAGTTCCACTTCGAACAGCTATGAGCGAGTTATCCACAACCGGGGAGTTATCCACAGGCTCGCACGGCTCGCCCTTTTCGTTCCGCTTCGCCCCTGCTTTTCTTGACTCAAAGCCCACACGAGCGAGCAGGAGAAGCAGCCATGACCACCGCGACCTTCACCAACGGCACCCACGTCGCCGACCTCTACGCCCCCGACTTCCACCGCCAGGTCACCTCCGGGGACAGGGTCTTCGACCTCACCGCGACGACCCTCGAAGGCGGCCGCCGCTACGCCCTGGAGGTCACCGCGACCGATGAGGAAGGCGCCCAGGTCTCCCACCTGACCGCGGTCGTCGCCGCCACGGCGCTGGCCCAGACGCGCTGGATGTTCGGCCGCCTCGTCGACGAGATCCGCAACGCCCGCAAACGCATGGGCATCGACGACCCACCCGGCCGACGTTAGGACACCGAGACCCCGGTCCGCGGCGGATGCGATCAAGCCGCCGCGAACCGTACGATGCCGCCACGAGCGTTGGGGGACGAGATGGCGTTACCTGGTATCGAGACGGGGATCCTGCGAGCGGCGGGGAAGGCGATCGGCTGGATCACGCCGAAGGCGCGGGTCGCCCGGAAACGCCGCGACATCCGCGAGCACACCCGCGCGCTGACCCCACTCGCCATCGGCGAGGCGACCTTGGCCGAACTCGACGGCGACCGCCAGGCGAGGCTCGCCGCCTTCATCGCGACTCCCGACTTCGAGCAGCTGGCGCTCCAGCTGGCCGTCGCCGAGACCCAGACCGACAAGACGCGCGGCGAGTTCACCGAACTCGTCAAGATCGAACTCTGGCACGGACTCAAACGCGAGCTGGACGTGAAGGAGGATCTGCTCTACCGCCTGCGCGACCTCGTCTTCGACGCACTCGACGTCGCCGTGATCTCGGCGGTGAACGACGAGAGCGTCTCGACTCCGAAGTGGCCGGTGATCGCGCACATGGCGGCGGCGGCCGTTCGCAACGGCGAGCTTCTCGGCACGATCGGCACGCTCGCGGACGTCCAGCGAGTGGCGCGGGCGCTGCGCCGGCAGGTGGCGCTCGCGCACGCCGAGATTCGCCTGCCTCACACGGGGGTGAACAGGGCGGTGCCCTGGGGTCAGCTGTACGTCGACCCGATCCTGTCGTCAGACCACGACTTCGTCGACATCGACGGCCTGTCCGTGCCTGGGACCCGGACCGTCATCCTCGGTGATCCCGGCGCCGGCAAGTCAACGCTCACCGAGAAACTCGCTCACGACATCGCCACGACACCCGATGACCAACGGGTTCCGTTCCGCGTCGTGCTCAGAGAACTATCGGAGGTACTCCGAACGGAGAAGATCCGCCTGGCCGAACACCTCAGCCGTACCGCGGCGGAACCCTACAACGTGGCCCTGGCTCCGGAGGCCGTCGAGTACCTGCTGCTCAACGGTCGCGCGGTGGTGATCCTCGACGGCCTCGACGAACTCACCGACATCGCCCTCCGCTCACGACTGGCGAGACTCGTCGAGTCCTTCGCGACCATGTATCCGACGGTGCCGATCATCGTGACCTCACGCAAAATCGGCTACCGGGAAGCGCCCCTGAACCAGCAGGCCTTCCGGTCGGTCCAGATCGCGGCCATGGACGACGACCGTGTCCACCGGTACACGAACAATTGGTTCGCCCTCGATGAGAGCATGGAATCCAAGGCCCGCGCGAGTCTGCACAAGTCGTTCATCGCCGAAAGTGAGTCCATTCGCGACCTCCGATCGAACCCCTTGATGTTGTCCCTACTCTGCGCAACCTATTCGGCCGAACGGTACATCCCTCGCAATCGAGCCCTGGTCTACGAGAAATGCGCACTGCTGGTGTTCGATAGCTGGGACCGCATGCGGGGCATCGACCCGGAGCATCGCTTTCACGGCTACGTCCGGGGCGCCGTCCAGGAACTCGCATGGCGGTTGTTCACGGATCGAGGATCCGCCCAGATCACCCGCACCGCCGCCAAGAGGATCATCGTCGACCAGCTGGTCGGGAAGGGCTTCCGGGAAGAGGAGGCCGACGTCAGCGCGGAGGGTTTTCTCGACTTCTGCGCGGGCCGCGCGTGGGTCCTGGCGGAGGTAGGTACGACCTCCGCGGAGCCGATCTATGGCTTCGCTCATCGCACCTTTCTTGAGTACTTCACCGCCGAGCACTTGGTCAGGCACCATCCCGAGCCCGCCGGCCTGCGGAAAGTCCTGGCACCACACGTCGCCACGAGTGAATGGGAGGTGGTGGCCCAACTATCGCTCCAGCTGCTGGCACGGAACCGCCATGACGGAGCCGAGGATTTCATCGCCGCGATACTCACTGAAGGTCCGCCGTCAGCCGCGATCGTTTCTTTCCTGAGCCGTATCAGCGGCGAACTGGTACTCGCACCAAAGACCCTGTGGCAGATAGCAGATCTGGCTATTGAATCCGTCTTGTCCCTGCCGCTGACCACGCGTGTGAGCTTCTGGCCTCCCGAAGACCTCACGGCATCGCTGCGAACAGATCAACATCTGGTGTATCTACTGAACCACAGCCTTGAGGACAATCGCCCACATATTAGACGGCACCTGGAGTCTAGAATAGCCGAGGAGAACACGGCGGGAAACACGGTACTCCAGGTGGCATGGGAGGTTCATCGGGCCATGTCCTTTGGCGAGCACGAAGCGTTCGACTCCAGGAAACGTGATGCCCTTCGCCTCCAGGACGGACCTGTTCCCGCCTATCGATGGTTCACCTACGACCGCAGCCACATGTTTCCCGCGGTCGGATCGGTTCTCTGCTCTCCGCAGCACCGTGGGCTAAGCGGAGAGGGGATCGAGGAACGAGCGCTCCCGAGCCGGCTCATGAACACCCCGACTCCCTGGCTTCCGCGAGCTCAGTGGCGGCAGTCGTACGAAAGCTCCGACCACATCATCGATTCCTTCCCTCAGTTCGATCCCGAGGCGGCCGGAGGAGAACTCGGCGCACAGCTGGTCGTGGGCCTGCCCTACCTGGAAACCGCCGATTCCCGTGCGGCACTGGACCACATGGGCATCTCATCCGTCCCCCTCGCCGCCGCCCTCGTCGAGATGCGCCGGAGCCGCGACCCCGAGCTGCCCCTCCCATCCCATTGCCTCCCACCCGACATCCTCGACTTCCTGCTCCGCTGGGCCCGCCACGAGTTCTCCGTCATCGGTTGACCCAACGCACCCACCTGGCCTCCCGTCCCGCCCCTCCCACCCGAACCGCCCCTTTCGATCATCGACAGCGCGTGTCACCTTGGATTCCATGGCGCCACCCGACCACCCCGAGCCCCGTCTCGCGCACTGGGAGCAACGCACCCGGTGGATCCTCACGACGCTCGCGGTCGTCTTCCTCGTCGCCTACGCCATCCCCGTCCTGTGGCCCGGCATCCCCGAGTGGGGCAGGACCTGTGCCGTGGTCGTCGACATCGGGGTGTGGGCCGCGTTCGCGGCCGACTATGTCGCGCGGCTCGTCATCGCGCGGAACAAGCGGGCCTTCATCCGCGCGAACCTCATCGACCTCGCGATCGTCCTGCTGCCGCCAGCACGGCCACTACGGCTCCTGCGCGTCATCGTCGTCCTCGTCGAGGCCGTGACCCGGCAGGCGCATGTGCGGGCCCGCGCGCGGCTCGCCGTCTTCGTCGGCGGGACGGTCGTCCTCATGGTCCTCGTCTCGGCGCTCGCGGTGCTCGACGCCGAGCGCGGCGCCGTCGACGCGAAGATCCTCACCTACGGCGACGCGCTCTGGTGGGCACTGGTCACGGTCACGACCGTCGGCTACGGCGACTACTTCCCCATCACCGTCGAGGGCAAGGCGGTCGCCGTCACGCTCATGCTCACCGGCATCGGCCTCATCGCGTTCGTCACCGGCTCCCTCGCGTCCTGGGTGGTCGAGAAGGTCGCCGCCGAGGACGAGGAGTCCGACAAGGAGACCCGCGAGGACATCGCCGACGTCCTCACCGAGGTCCGCGCCCTGCGCGCCGAGATCGCCGAACTGCGCTCCTCCGGCGCGCCGAACCACGACCCGGCTAAGCCACCGTCGCCACGGTCCGCAGCCGATCCAGCGCCTCCACCGACGGCGACCCCTCGGGAGCCGTGAACACGAACAGCCGCTGATCGGCCTCCGGCGAGACGAGAACCTCGCAGTCGAGCTCGATCTCCCCGACCGCCGGGTGCCGCACACGCATCCGGTTCCCGCGCAACACCCCCACCTCGTGCAGCTCCCACAGGCGCGCGAACTCCCCGCTGGCCTCCAGCAGCCTCGCGACGAGCCTCGCCGCCTCGGCGTCCTTCCCACCGCGGCGCCCGACGGCGGCACGCAGGTCGGCGACGTGCAACCGCGCCTGGCGCGCGTGCTCGCCGGGCGCGTAGGCCTCGCGCGCGGCCGGGTCGGTGAACCACCGCCACACGACGTTGCGCCCGTGCTCCGACACCGTGCACACCCCGCCGAGCAGGTCGCGCGCGAGCGCGTTCTGGGCGAGGACGTCGCCGAGATCGGACACGATCTGGGCCGGAGTGTCGGCGAGCCGGTCGAGGAGGAACAGCAGCCCGGGCCGAACGCGGTCGCCGGTCGGCGCTCCGGCGGGCGGGCGGTGTCCGGCGAGGAGATGGAGATGGTCACGTTCGTCGTCGCCGAGCCGGAGGGCACGGGCGAGCGCGGTGAGGAGTTGCGTGGACGGCTGTGGGCTGCGGCCCTGTTCGAGGCGGCCGTAGTAGTCGGCCGACATGCCGGCGAGGGCGGCGACCTCCTCGCGGCGGAGGCCGGGTGTGCGGCGCCGGGTCCCGGTGGGGAGGCCGACGTCGGCGGGGGCGAGTCCTTCGCGGCGTCGGCGCAGGAAGTCGGCGAGCTGGCCGCGGTCCATGGTCACGTCGTCGATGGTGCCCGGGTGAGGGCGGTGTAGCCAGGGACCGGCGATCCCCGGGTAAACGCTCCTCTTGTCGTCGGCGCCTTCCGGCGGGAGCGTTCGAGCCGCGCCGGAGGTTCCGGCGCGGGGAACGAAGGCGGGATCATGGCCACGGTCGAGGTGGGAAACGCGCAGGTCAGGTACGAGATCGCGGGTGAGGGTCCGGCGCTGATGCTGGTGCACGGCACGGGGTCGGCGGGTGCGGCGCTGACGTGGGGTCAGCTGGTGCCGATGTTCGCGGGCAGGACGGTGATCACACCGGACCTGTCGGGCTCCGACGCGACAAGCGACGACGGTGCTCCGCTGACGCTCGACGTGCTCGCCGAGCAGGTCGTCGCGGTGATCGAGGCGGCCGGGTGCGGGCCGGTGGATCTGCTGGGCTTTTCGCTTGGCTCGCCGGTCGTGGCGACGGTTGCGGCGCGGCGGCCCGACCTGGTGCGGCGGCTCGTGCTGGTCGCGGGCTGGACGCGCACGGAAGGCGACGTCCACCTGTCGGCGACCTTCGACCTGTGGCGGCGGCTCGGTGTGAACGACCCGGTCGCCTTCGGCCGTTTCGTCGCGCTGACCGGTTTCAGTCGCGGTTTCCTCGACGGTCTGGGCGATGAGGGCTTCGCCGGGATCGCGGGCAACATGCCGCCGACGCCGAACACGCTGCGGCAGGTCGACCTCAACGCGCGTGTCGACGTGCGCGACGTCCTCTCGCACGTCACCGCGCCGACGCTCGTGATCGGCGGGACGCGCGACGCGACGGTGCCGGTCGAGCACAGCCGCGCGCTGCACACCGCGATCGCCGGGAGCTCTTACGCCGAACTCGACGCGGGGCACGTCATGTTCTTCGAGCGCGCGAAGGAGTTCGTCGACGTCGTCGTCGCTCACCTCGACGCCTGAGCCGGTGCGATGTTTCACGTGAAACGGAACACGAAGGGGCGGCCCGAGGCGATGTTTCACGTGAAACATCCGTTCGAGCCGCCCCGAAGGCCGACGGCGGCTACGCCTCCGGCGCCTCACCGATCGGGTGCAGCAGGATCTCGAAGTTCAGCGGCTCGCCGTCCGGACCCGGCGCGGCCGAGATGTGCGCGGCGATCTCGTGGGCGCGCTTCTCCTCGGACTCCAGCAGCCACCACCCGGCGAGGAACTCCTTCGTCTCCGGGAAGGGCCCGTCGGTGACGATCGGCTCGCCGTCGGCGTCGGCGCGGACGACCCGAACCGTCTCGGGCCCGGCCAGGCCCTGCGCGTCCAGGAACTCGCCGGGACGGAAGTAGTTCTCGTTGAGGTCGCGCATGAAGTCGATGTGAGCGTGAATGGCCTCTTTCGGCCAGCCCTGGATCGCGGTCACGTCCTGCGCCGTCGCCTGCATGATGAGCATGTACTTCATGGCTCGTTCCGCTCCTCGCGGTCGTCGGGCGCCTTCCTTGAGCGCCTCGTCTACAGCCTGGTCGGAACCGGCCGGGCCGTTTCGACATGATGGCGCAAAAAACGCGCCCCCGGCTTCGAGCCGGGGGCGCGCGCACGGATCTGGTAGCCGGTCACCGCGTCGTGTTGAGGCCGCTCGGTGCACCCGAACGGATCTTGTCGCCGGCGCGTCCGGCGAAGTCGCTGGCCTTGTCGGCCAGCTGCCCCGCCTTGTCACGGGCGCTGCCGGCCAGGTCGGCGGCCTTGTCCTGAGCCTTGCCGGCCAGGTCCTTGGCCTTGTCACCGGCATCACCGGCGACGCCCTTGACCTTGTCGGCGGCATCACCGCCGGCCTCTCGAAGGTCCTCGGCCGCCTCCGCGGCCGTGTAGTCCTCCCATTGGCCTCGACGGCGCTTCACCAGGCTCATTACCGCGACCCCGGCGACGGCCGTCACGCCGATGGCACCGGCGATCCACGGCCACCGGCGACGTTTCGGGGGCTTGCGAAGCCCGATCGTGACCATCGCGCTGTCCACCCGAGGACCGATGCGCTCCGCCGCTCCTTGCGCGGCGTGCGTCGCGGCCGTTCTGAAGTGGCCAAAACTCTGGCCGAGCTCGTTGCGTACAACCTGTGTACGGTTCTTAGCAGTTTTACCGAAAGGCACCGCTGTCCACCTCCTCTTCGCCAGTTGCTTACCCGGCTACCCCGCTCATCATGCACCTTTTGCGTTCGGCTGTTGCCCGATTCGGCGGGCCCGATCAAGCCCATGGCAGGATGGGTCGCATGACCACCGCAACGCTGCACACCAACTTCGGCGACATCAACCTCAACCTGTTCGACAACCACGCGCCCAAGACGGTGCGTAACTTCGTCGGACTCGCCGAAGGCACCCAGGAGTACACCGACCCGAAGACGGGCGACAAGGGCTCGGGCCCGTACTACGACGGGGTCATCTTCCACCGGGTCATCAAGGACTTCATGATCCAGGGCGGCGACCCGACGGGCACCGGGCGGGGCGGCCCGGGCTACACCTTCAACGACGAGATCCACCCCGAGCTGCAGTTCACCAAGAAGTACCAGCTGGCCATGGCCAACGCGGGCATCCAGATGGGGCAGGGCACCAACGGTTCCCAGTTCTTCATCACCACGACCGCCCCGAACTGGCTCAACGGGAAGCACACCATCTTCGGTGAGGTCGCCGACGCCGCCTCCGAGGCCGTCGTCGACGCGATCAACGCCAACCCGACCAGCCCCGGCGACCGTCCGGTCAAGGAAGTCGTCATCCAGAGCGTGACGATCAAGAAGTAGCGAAACGACCAGTCGACCGACGGCCCGGAGCGTGCGCTCCGGGCCGTCGCCGTGTCGGCGCGCGACGGCACGGTCGAGTTCAGCGTCGCCTCAGCCGCGCCGCGTATCCTTCGTGCTGTTGCTTTCACACCGGCGAGACGTGAGGGGAGGGAGCGCGGCACCGGCGCCGATCGGCCCACCGCGCAAACCCATTGGACGCAGGCCAGATCGGTTCGCTCACGTGCTACCGGCACCCGCAGCGTGAGACCTATGTCCGCTGCTCAAGGTGCAATCGCCCGATCTGCCCGAACTGCATGAACGAGGCCTCGGTCGGCTTCCAGTGCCCCGAGTGCGTCTCCGAGGGCCGCCGCACGACGCGGCAGGCGACCGGACGCTTCGGCGGCGGGACCGTCGCGAAGACCGAGTACGTCACCTTCGCCCTGATCGCGATCAACGTCGCGGTGTTCCTCCTCGACGCCGTGCTGTCCAAGGGCACCTCGCTCGGCGGCTTCGGTATCGGTGGGGGCGGCGGGTTCAGTCCCGCGCAGCTCTACGGCGCCGTGCTCGGCGTGAGCGCCGAGTCGGGCGGGACGCTGTACACGGGCATCGCCGACGGCGCCTACTACCGGCTCATCACCGCCGACTTCGTGCACTTCGGGCTGCTGCACATCGCCTTGAACATGTGGGCGCTGTACGTGCTGGGCCGATACCTGGAACGCACCCTCGGGCACCTGCGGTTCGCGGCGTTGTACCTGGTCGCGGGCATCGGCGGGAACGTCGCGGTGTACATGTTCAGCGAGCCGCTGCAACTGTCGGCCGGCGCGTCGACCTCGATCTTCGGCCTCTTCGTGGCCGTGTTCTTCATCAACCGCAAACTCGGCCGCGAGACGACCTCGATCGTGGTGCTGCTCGTCATCAACGTGATGGCGACGTTCTGGGTGAAGTCGATCAGCATCGCCGGGCACATCGGCGGGCTCGTCACCGGCGCGCTGCTCGCGCTCGGACTCGCCTACGCGCCCCGGAAACAGCGGGCCCTCGTGCAGTGGGGGACGTTCGCGGTGGTGCTGATCGTGCTCGCCGTGCTGACGGTGATGAGGACGCAGACCTTGCTGGACAGCTCGCTGTATTAGGTGGGGGGTGGCCGGCGCGGGCGGGAAGCGCGCGCCGTTTCACGTGAAACATTCGTTCGAAGGGGCGCGCCGGCGAGGGTCGGCGTGCCCCTTCGGTGTTCGTCGGGTGGAGGTCGGCGCACGCCTCTCTGCGCGAGCTTGACGGGGGGTTTCACGTGAAACGGGAAGGTCGGGCGGCCGGGCCGTCCGTTTCACGTGAAACATCCGGCCCAACGTGGCCTCGCGCGGGGTGATGCGAGCTGCTCGCGGGGGCAGGTTGCTCGCCGGACTCGCCGTGACGTGCTCACGCGACCCGCTTGATGCGCTCGCCGCCGCAGGCCCGCCAGGCGTTTCCCCTACGGCATGCTGGGGCCCGGCCACAATGCCCGTCGACCGAACCCCTCGTCTGGCGCCTCCTCACACGAGGCGCTGGCCGCCGTCGATGTGCACGACCGAGCCCGTCGTGAAGCCGTTGCGTGAGACCGCGATGAACGCGTCGGCCAGGTCTTCGGCGCGGCCGACGCGGCCTACGGGGAGTCGGGCGGCCATGGCGGCGAGGCGGGTGTCGCGTTCGTCGCCGGCGAGGCGGTCCCACAGGTCGGTGTCGACCCAGCCCGGCGCGACGGCGTTCACGCGGATCGGCGCGAGTTCGACGGCCAGGGCACGGACGAGCGCCTCGACGGCGCCGTTGGCCGCGGCGATCACCGCGCCGCCGGGGGCGGGGCGGTGGGCGTTGAAGCCCGCCGTGATCGTCAGCGACTCGGCGACACGGCCCTGCGCGTACTTCGCCAAGAGCAGCGGCCCGACGACCTTCGCGTCGAAGGCGGCGTGGACGCGTGCGGGGTCGAGCGCGGCGACGGGCAGGTAGGCGTCGCGGACGTCGACGGCCGTGGTCACGACGTGGTCGACGGGGCCGGCGTGGTCGTAGAGCTCGACGATCGTCTCCTCGTCGGCGAGGTCGACGGTGTGGGCGCGCAGGTCACCGTCGGGGAGGGCGACGGCGGCCCGCTTGAGCCGGTCGGCGTCGCGGCCGGCGATGACGACGGACTCGCCTCGCGTGAGGAGGGCCGCCGCGAGGGCCCGGCCCATGCCCGATCCGCCGCCGATGATCAATGTGGTGGTCATGGCTCGATCCTGCGGCGAACACGGCCGCGCGTTCAGGGCGAACCTCACCCGGGTGCGCCACACCCACCCTCGTGGCACCCTTGGCCCGTGGACAACGAGCTCGGCGTCTTCCTGCGCGCGAGGCGGGCACGCGTGACGCCCGCCGACCTCGGCCTCCCCGACGGCGACCGCCGCCGCACCCCCGGCCTCCGCCGCGAGGAGCTCGCCGCGAAGGCGGGCGTGAGCGTCGACTACTACACCCGCCTCGAACAAGGCCGCGAGTCGCGGCCGAGCGGCCAGGTCGTCCGCGCGCTCCAGGCGGCCCTGCTCCTGAACGCCGACGAACGCGCGCACCTCGACGCGCTCGTGGCACGCGCGTCGGGTACGGCGGTGGAGCCGGTGCCCGCGCCGGAGGTGACGCCGGCGCAGCGGCGGCTGGTCGAGGCCGTGCGGCCCGCGCCCGCATACCTGCTCAGCCGCGTCAGCGACGTGCTCGCCGCCAACGCCGAAGGCCTCGCGCTCCTGCCCGGGCTGGCCGGGGCTCCCGCGCGGATGAACACCATCCGGTACGTGTTCCTCGACCCGGCCGCCCGCGAACGTCTCGGCGACTGGGCGGCCTCCTGCGCCGACAACGTCGCGCACCTACGCTCCGTCGCCACCACCGACCCCGGCGCCGCCGACCTCGCCGAACTGGTCGGCGAGCTCACGGCGGCCTCGCCCGAGTTCACCGCGCTCTGGGCGCGTTACGACGTGCGCAAGTGGACGGGGAGGGCGAAGGTCTTCCACCACCCGGGGGCCGGGGAACTGTCGCTCACTTCGGAGACCCTGACGCTGCCCGAAGGCGGACGGCGGCTCGTGGTCTACCAGGCCGAGCCGGGATCACCTTCGGCCGCGGCGTTGGCGCGGCTGGCCGACGTGGGCTGACGGCGACACGGCTCAGCGTCGCGAGGGTTCGGGTCAAGTCGCGGTGCGGTCACTCAGGGCCGAGGCCCGGCGCTCCCCCAAGGTGAACGTCGACTCACCTTGTCGCGTGAGCTGACGCCCGTACTCGTCCCGGCGGCCGTGGGCGACGCGAGCGCCGTCGGGGCCGATCTCCAGCGGTGGGTCCGAGCGCACTTGGTGACGGGCGACGACCGCGAGGTCGTCGGCGGGGTCAGCCCGACGCGAGTGCGCGCAGGCCCGCGCTGATCCGTTCGGGTGTCGGCGCGCCGTCCGGGTCGATCATCCATTGCACGAGCAGTCCCGACAGCATCGTCATCACGACGGCTCCGAGCGACGCCCTGTCCTCGGCGTCGAGGCCCGTACCGAGTGCGCCGCCGAGTTCCGTCCTGGCGATCTGTTGGTCTTCGGCGATGCGGGCGCGCAGTTCGGGTGAGTGCAGGGCGGCGGCGAGCGCCTCGATGTTGGCGGCCCAGAGCTCGCGTTCGGTGACGAAGGATCCCGTCAGCCTCGACCACAGGAAGTCCAGGCGCGGTTCGAGGTCGTCGCCGACGGCGATGCTGCGCACGATCTCGTCGACGGCGTCGGCGACCGACTCGACCATCGCCTGGTGGAGGAGGGCCTCGCGGGTGCGGAAGTGGTAGTTGATCGCCGCGAGGTTCGTCCCGGAGACGGCCACGATGTGGCGCACGGTCGTCTTGGCGTAGCCGCGTTCGGCCAGGCATTTCTTGGCCGCGACGAGAAGATCATCTCGGGTTCCCATCGGTCGAGGCTAGCGCATGGTGAACGCTTGTTCGTGACGAGCGACTGTGACGACCGTTCCATACACGCGTTTGAGAACGTCCGGACGCAGCACACGCACGTGCCACTAGGCCTGCCCGTCGGCCGACTCCCCGGCCCGTGTCAGGCGGCCAGCGCCCGGTCCATGAGCAGGTAGAGCGCGCCCGAGACGTCACGGCCGCCGGTGCTCGCGTAGGCCGAGACCTGCCGCCGTCCGTCGACGCTGCTGAAGGTCACGCCCTGGAATCCCGGCCCGCCGCCGCCGTGCCCGATCACGCGCCCGTAGGGCAGGTCGGCGATCTCGATGCCCAGCCCGTAGCCGGTTCCCCGCGCGTCGAACATCCGCGTCGTGTCCACGAGCCGTCCGGCGACCAGCGCCCCCATGAAGGTGTTGAGGTCGGCGGTAGTCGAGATGAGTTCGCCGGCGGCGCCCTGCATCGTCGGGTTCATCTCGGTGACGTCGACGGGCGTGCCGTCGGCGGCGAGCGCGTAGACGTGCGCGTGCGGGCCGGGCACCCGGGTCGCCGTCCCCGGAAGGAAGGTGTCGCGCAGCCCGAGGGGGCGCAGGATCCGGCGCTCGATCTCACGGGCGTGGCCACGCCGGGCGGCACGCTCGATGATCATGCCGAGGAGGATGTAGCCGGTGTTGGAGTAGGCCTGACCTTCACCGGGCGGGAACGTCGGCGGCCGCGTGACGCCGAGGACGACCAGTTCGCGGGGCGTGTAGGTCCGGAACCTGTTACGCAGGAAGGTCTCGGTGTCCGGGAGGACGACGGCGGTGTAGTCGGCGAGGCCGCCGGTGTGGCGCAGCAGGTGCTCGACGGTGATGTCGCGGCCGCCGGGGACCAGGCCGGGCAGCCACTTCTCGACGGTGTCGTCGAGGCGGAGCCGTCCCTCGTCGGCGAGTTGCAGGACGACGACGGCCACGAAGGGCTTGATGACGCTCCCGGCGCGGAAGCGTCCGTGCGCGGGCGCGGGACGGTGCCCGTCGATGGTGACCGTGCCCGCCGCGGCACGTCGCGCGGCGGCGCCCGAGCGCGTCTCGGCCAGCGCGGAGACCGCGCCCGCCGCGACGACGGCGGCGAGGTCCCGGTCGAGCACCGGCGGTGCCGCCTTCGCGTCCTTCCCGGTCGCCAGAAGCGTGGTGGCTCCGGCGATCCCGCCGAGCAGTGCCCTGCGTGCGACGCCCATGCGTGTACCCCTTCGGTGCGGTGTCAAGGAAATGGTCGCCGCCGACGGGACCGGTCGCATCGGACCGCGGGAGTAGGGGAAGCCCGGAGGAATCCCCTAAGGTCGGGGGGTGAGCCGCACCGAGGAGGACGTCAACCGCCGCATGCTGCGCGCACGCGACGCGATGGACCGTGCCTACGCCGAAGCTCTCGACGTCCCCGCGCTCGCGCGCATCGCGCACGTGTCGGAGGCGCATTTCAACCGGACCTTCCGCGCGACCTTCGGCGAGACCCCGCACCGCTACCTCCAGCGCCGCCGGGTCGAGCGGGCGATGTTCCTGTTGCGGCAGACCGAGAAGAGCGTCACCGACATCTGCTTCGAGGTCGGCTTCGCCAGTCTCGGCACCTTCAGCCGCACCTTCACCGCGATCGTCGGCCGCTCCCCGCGCGCCTACCGCAACCACATCCCACCGACCGTCTACGTCCCGACCTGCTTCACCAAGGCCTGGGGACGGCCGAGCGCCTGACCGGCGAAGACAGCGGTTTTGGATAAGTTTCGCGGGCCCGGTCTCGGTAACGTCGTCAGCATGTTCAACAACATCACGCACTCGCAGATCTTCGTCCTCGACCAGCAAGAGGCCCTCGACTTCTACGTCGGCAAGCTCGGCCTCGAAGTCACCGCCGACGTCGACATGGGCTTCATGCGCTGGCTCACCGTCGGCATCCCCGGCGACACCGACCGCCAGATCCTGCTGGAGACGCCCGGCCCGCCGCGGATGTCGGAGGAGACCGCCGAGCAGGTCCGCTCGCTGATCACCAAGGGCGCCATGGGCGGCAGCCTCATCTTCACCACCGACGACTGCCGCAAGACCTACGAGACGCTCAAGGAGAAGGGCGTCGAGTTCACCGACGAGCCCACCGAGCAGCCCTACGGCATCGACTGTGGCCTGCGGGATCCGTTCGGCAACAGCATCCGCTTCACGCAGCTGAGGAAGTAGCCGTGATCGCCCGGGCGCCACGGCGCCCGGGCGGCGTTCGATCGTGACGATAGCCTTCGCGGGAACCCTTGCCAGGTAAAGGAAGGAACGCGAAGTGACCGCAGGACCGGCGAGCCGCCGGCTGGTGCTCAAAACCCACACCGGTGTCATCGAACTCCAGCGCAGCGCCGAGGAACTGGGCTTCGACTCACTGGGCATGCTCGACCGGGACCCGGTACGCCGCACCTACACCGAACTGGCCTGGGAAGCCCGCGACGGCGTCACCGTCCACTACGTCGAGGACGAGTTCGCCGACGAGCGCTTCGTCGTGGCGCGCGGTGGGACGTCCGACGCACGCGAGGACGTTCTCGACCGCTTCGCCGAGGTCGTCGACGTGTGGTCCCTCGACGACCTGATGTACGAGGTCTCGGCCGCGCGCTACGCCTCAGGCCGTGCCCGCGCGGTGATGCGCCTCGGCGTGGGATCGCCGCTGACGGCCGTCGACAGTGTCGTCGTCCGGATCACCCACGCGGCAACGGATCCCGATCCACGCGTGCGCAAGGCCGCCGTGTGGGCGATGGCCTACGCCGACTGGCCCGAGTACGGCGACGCGCTCGTCTACGCCGCCGCCGACCACGACCTGGGCATCGCCCGCGCGGCCACGACGGTCCTGGACCGGCTGGGCGAGGCGGCGTAGACGGTCCACTGTGGCCGGAGCGCTTGGGCGGTCCCGGTGATGCGGCGTAGCGCGAGGCGACCCGAAAGCGGTGCTCGTCCAGGATCGAACCCACCGCCTTGCACCGGCGACGAAGCGGCCCCGCACCTTGAAGTGCGGGGCCGCTTCCGTTGCGTCTAGAACCCCAGATCCCGCGCGATGATCATCCGCTGGACCTCGCTCGTACCCTCGCCGATCTCCAGGATCTTCGAGTCGCGCCACATGCGCGCCACCGGGTACTCGTTCATGAACCCGTAGCCGCCGTGGATCTGCGTGGCCGCGCGGGCGTTGTCGACCGCGCCCTCCGAGGCGTGCAGTTTCGCGATCGCGGCCTGCCGCTTGAAGGGCTCACCGGCCAGCATCCGCGCGGCGGCGTCGTAGTAGGCCAGCCGCGAGGTGTGCGCCCGGGTCTCCATGTCGGCGATCATGAACTGGATCGCCTGGTTGTCACCGATCGGGCGGCCGAAGGCCTCACGCTGGTGGGCGTACTTGATCGACTCGTCGACGCAGCCCTGCGCCAGACCGACCGACAGCGCGGCGATCGCGATGCGCCCCTCGTCGAGGATCCGCAGGAACTGCGCGTACCCGCGCCCGCGCTCACCGACCAGATTGGACAGTGGGACACGCACGTCGTCGAAGAACAGCTCGCGGGTGTCCGAGGCGAGCCAGCCGACCTTCGAGTACTCGTCGGCGACGGTGAAGCCCGGCGTCCCGCGCGGCACGATGATCGAGGAGATCTCCGGGCCGCCCTTGTCGGTCGTTCCGGTGACCGCGGTGACCGTGACGAAGTCGGTGATGTCGGTGCCGGCGTTGGTGATGAAGCACTTCGAGCCGTTGATGACCCACTCGTCACCGTCCACGACGGCCTTCGTGCGGGTGGCGCCGGCGTCCGAGCCGCCACCGGGCTCGGTCAGCCCGAAGGCCGCGAGGGCCTCACCGCGGCACAGCCTCGGCAGCCACTTCTCCTTCTGCTCCTCGGTACCGAAGCGGTAGATCGGCATCGCCCCCAGCGACACGGCCGCCTCAAGCGTGATCGCGACCGACGAGTCGACGCGCGCCAGCTCTTCGAGGGCGAGGCACAGCGCGAAGTAGTCGCCGCCCATGCCGCCGTACTTCTCGTCGAACGGCAACCCGAACAGGCCCATCTGCCCCATCTGGCGCACCAGCTCGTAGGGGAACCTCCGCTGCTCGTAGAACTCGCCGATGACCGGCGCGACCTTGTCGGTGGCGAAGGCCCGTACGGTCTCCCGCAGCGCGGAATACTCTTCGGACAGTCCAAAGTGCATGGCCGTACTCCTTCTTAGACAGGGGTGATGCCGTGGCGACGGCGCGAGAAGGTGCGGTCCTTGGTCGCGGCGGCGGCGTAACGGGCGATCAGCTCGTCGCGCAGCCGTTCCGGGTCGATGATCGTGTCGACGACCAGCTCGGCGGCCAGATGGGTGATGTCGATGTCTTCCTCGTAGGCGGCGCGCTGCTCGGCGACGAACCGCGCGCGCTCGTCGGCGTCCTCGATCGCGGCGATCTTCTTGGCGTACACGGCGTTCACGGCGGCGTCGGCGCCCATGACGGCGATCTTCGCCGTCGGCAGCGCGATCGTCGCGTCGGGCGCGAAACCGGGCCCGGCCATGGCGTACAGCCCAGCGCCGTAGGCCTTGCGGACCACGACGCACATCTTCGGCACCGTCGCCTCGGAGATCGCGCTGATCATCTTGGCACCGTGGCGGATGATGCCCTGCTTCTCCACGGCCGTGCCGACCATGAAGCCGGGCACGTCGGCGAGGAACAGCAACGGCACGTTGAACGCGTCGCACAACTGCACGAAACGCGCGGCCTTGTCGGCGGAGTCGACGAACAGCACGCCGCCCTTGAACAGCGAGTTGTTCGCCACGATCCCGACCGGCTGCCCGTTGAGCCGCGCGAACCCGGTGGTGAGCTCCTTGGCCCAGCGCGCCTGGATCTCGAAGAAGCTGCCCTCGTCGACGATTCCCTTGACCAGCTTGCGGATGTCGAAGGCCTGCCGCTCGTTCGGCGGGACCACCGTCGCCAGGTCGGCCGCCTCCGGCTCGCGGGCCTCGACGACCGGCGGTTGTCCACTGTGGTTGGACGGCAGGTAGGAGAGGTACTCGCGGACGACCTGGAGCGCGTCGGCCTCGGTCTTGCACAGGAAGTGCCCGACGCCCGACTCGGTCGTGTGCATCTTGGCACCGCCCATGGCCTCCAGGGTCGTCTTCTCCCCGGTGACCATCTCCACCATGCGGTCCGAGCCGAGGTACATCGAGGCGTTGCCCTCGACCATCGCGACGACGTCGCAGAAGGCCGGGATGTAGGCGCCGCCGGCCGCGCTCGGCCCGAACAGCGCGCACACCTGCGGGATGGAACCCGACGCGCGAACCTGGTTGTAGAAGATCTTGCCCGCGCCACGGCGGCCCGGGAACAGCTCGACCTGGTCGGTGATCCGCGCGCCCGCCGAGTCGACGAGGTAGACCATCGGCACCTGCGTCTCGTAGGCGCGCTCGGTGATCCGGATCAGTTTCTCGACCGTCCGCGCGCCCCACGACCCGGCCTTCACCGTCGAGTCGTTGGCGGCGACGCACACCCGCCGACCGTCCACAGTGGCCGTTCCGGTGACCACGCCGTCGGCGGGCAGGTTCGGTTCACCGCCGGGACCCGTCGACAGGGCGTTGGCGAACAGCCCGTCCTCGACGAAGGAACCCTCGTCGACCAGCAGCGCGATGCGCTCGCGGGCGAACAGTTTGCCCTTCGCGCGGTTGGCCGCGTGGTACTTCTCGGCCCCACCGGACCGGATCTGCTTGGAGAGCTCGTCGAGGTTGTGCTCGTGGTTCATACCTGCCGCCTCGCTGCGCCGGACGTCCCTTAACGAACGTTAGGGTATCCGGGATCGTGGGGGCTTGCACAGGCGGTCGGCACGCAAAGACGGGAGCGACCTCGCGGTCGCTCCCGTCGTCGAGCGTATGGAGCGGCGGCCTAGCGGCCGTTGTTCGCGGTGGCGTCGCCGTGGCAGCCGGCGTTGGCCAGGCCGAGGATGGCGATCGAGTTCCCGCACACGGTGACCGGGACCTGCACGTCGGTGTCGACCTGGTTGCCGTTCAGCAGACCGTAGTTGTCACCCGTGGTGAGGTTGTGACCGTGACCGTGGCCGTTGCCCGCGTGGCTCGGCTTCGTGGTCGCCGTGGAGTTGCCCTTGCAGCCGGAGTTGGCGACACCGAGAATGGCGATCGAGTTCCCGCAGAGGCTGATCGGCGCCTGGATTCCGGTGATGACCTGGTTGCCGTTTCCGGCACCGTAGTTTCCACCGGTAGTCGCGTTTCCACCGGCCTGCGCGGTACCACCCGCGAGAAGAACCAGACCGGCGGCGATCATGCCGACTCGTACGCCGTTGCGCGCGAGGCTTGAGTTCATGGAGACTTCCTGCCTTTCGGTTGAATCGTCACTTCGTCGTCGTCTTGCCTGCCTGGGTGGCCAGGACTTTCGCACCACCAATGTGCCCGTGAGGAATGCCTCACGTGGTGCCACCGTATGGGGAAACGAGCGGACACGGGGCGAGGAAACGGATTTCAGCTAAGTTCCTCATCTTCTCTGCGCTTTCCGGTGATGCGTTTTTCCCGTGCACATAGACGTGCACCAATGAATCGGACCGAAGATGAGAAGGAACGACGAGGTGAAAGGCGGTCAGATATCGACAGACGCTGTTTTATGACGGTCACGGCCCGTCACAACGGCAGCTCGAAATTCTGTGCCCGCGCGTCGACGTCCAGCCCGGCCAGTTCCAGCGCGCGGCGGATCACGGCGTCGTCGCCGTCCTCGAACTCGAAGACCGTCAGGGCCGAGATCCGCGGGTACTCATCGCGCAGGTACTCGATCAGCGCGGCGATCAGTCCCGACAGGGTCTCGGCGCCCAGGCCGCCGTCCTCGATGGCCTCACCGGCGTTGACGTAGGCGCGCGTGCCACCCAGATCGAGGTGGATGCGCGCGGGCCCGGCCTCGACGCCGCCGTCGGGCATCGGCCGCGCCTCGACCTGCGGGACGACGAAGGGCCGCGTCCAGGTCGCGGTCTCCGCGCGCCAGATCCGGCCGATCTCCTCGACCGTCCGCGCCCCCAGCGCCCGCGCGGCGGCGCCCGCGGGCCCCGTGTCCTGCCCGGCCCACCGGAGCGTGCCGAAGCCGCCTTCACGGGCCTTGTCGGCGGCCGTGCGGAAGATGGCCTCGTAGGCGGCGACCTCGTCGTCGTCCGGAGGCAGGTCGTCGTAGGCCTCGGCCTGGAGCTGCCGCGTCAGCCGGGACGCGAGGAGAGTCTCCACCCAGGCCCCGTCCTCGGCGGGGT
This sequence comes from Phytomonospora endophytica, assembly GCF_014202425.1. Taxonomy (GTDB): domain Bacteria; phylum Actinomycetota; class Actinomycetes; order Mycobacteriales; family Micromonosporaceae; genus Phytomonospora; species Phytomonospora endophytica. The sequence continues at coordinate 116,338 of NZ_JACHGT010000016.1, forward strand.
AGACGGTGGCCCAGGCCAGGAGCTCGCCGTCCCGGCGGGCGGAGGCCGTGCCGATCGGGTCGGGCTGCCCCGGCTGCTCGATCTTCTCCGGCTCGGGGTGCCCGGCCCCGGCGTACACCTCGGCGGCGAGGGCGAGATCGGCGTCGGGGGCGGGGTTCCACTCGGTCTCGATGCTCATGGCCCCATCCTGGCCGACCGCGGTGGTCCGGGTCACAGGTTCGGCCGATCCCCACTGGTTAACGTGAAGGGGTGACCACCCGCGAAGATCTGCGCGACTTCCTGCGCACCCGCCGCGCCCGTCTCACGCCCGCCGACGTCGGCATGCCGCCGGGGACGCGACGGCGGACGCCTGGGCTGCGACGGGAAGAGGTCGCGGTCCTCGCGGGAGTCGGCGTGTCCTGGTACACGTGGCTGGAGCAGGGGCGCGACATCACGGCGTCGGCGCAGGTCCTCGACGCGATCGCCCGGGCGCTGCGCCTCGACGAGGCCGAGCGCCGGCACCTGCATCTGCTCTCGGGCCTGTCGGAGCCGCTGCCGACGGCAGGTCCCGCGCGGCCCGTGCCCGACGAGCTGCGCCGGATCCTCGACGGCTGGCTGCCGCGGCCGGCGTACGTCATCGACCGCTATTGGAACTTCCTCGCCCTCAACAAGGCCGCCGAGATCGTCTTCGGCTTCGGTGAGACCGACCACAACTGCCTGGTCAGCTTCTTCACCAACGTCCGCTACCAGGCCGCGATCCAGCACTGGCGGGACGTGTCGGTGGACATGGCCGCGATGTTCCGCGCGGAGTCGGCGCACCACCCCGGCGACGGGCACTTCGCCGAGATCGCCGCCGACCTCGCCACCATCAGCGAGGATTTCGCCGAGGTCTGGGCGCGCCACGACGTCCTCGAACCCGGTCCGGGCCTCAAGGCGGTCATGCACCCTGCCGTCGGCGACCTCGTCTTCGAGAACGTGCCGCTGCCCCTGCCGGGCCGGCCGGGCGAGCGGCTCGTGCTGCACAACCCGAAGCCGGAGAGCGGGACCGCCGAGAAGCTGGAGACGCTGATGGCGGGCGCGGCGGCCTTAGCCGGGTGGTGACGGACCCCGGATAAAGGGCGTCAGTTTCGGTGGCGCCCACCGTCGCAGGCTTGGCCGCATGAACCGATTCGCGGGCAAGATCGCACTCATCACCGGCGGCACGAGCGGCATGGGGCTGGCCACGGCCCGGCGCTTCCTCGACGAGGGCGCGTCGGTCGTCATCACCGGACGGTCCCGGGCGGGGCTCGACAAGGCGGTCGCCGAGCTGGGCGCCGAGCGGGTGACCGCCGTCGTCGCCGACACGTCCGACCTCGACGACATCGACCGGCTCATGTCGGTGATCACCGAGGAGCACGGCCGGATCGACGTGCTGTTCGCCAACGCCGGTGTCGGCGGCTTCGCGAACTTCGCCGAGGTCACGCCGGAGTTCTTCGACGAGGTCGTCGGCGTGAACTTCAAAGGGCTCTTCTTCACCGTGCAGAAGGCCGTGGCGCTCATGGGCACCGGGAGCTCGATCGTCCTGAACTCGTCGTGGACGATCAACCGGGGCATGTCGATCGCGACGGTGTACTCGGCGACGAAGGCGGCCGTGCACAACCTGGCGCGGACGCTGTCGGCCGACCTCGGTCCGCGCGGGATCCGCGTCAACTCGATCAGCCCCGGCTACATCGCCACCCGCATGGCCGCCGAGGCCATGGACGACGAGACGCGCGCGGCGGCCGCCGCCGAGACCGTCTCGGGCCGACTCGGGACGAGCGAGGAGATCGCGGGGACGGTGGCGTTCCTGGCGAGCGCCGACGCGGCCTACGTGAACGGGCAGGACCTGATCGTCGACGGCGGGTTGGTGGGGGCGATTCCGGTGGGGTGACGGGGGACCCCACGATCCCGGCGCCCTCGCGGGCGCCGGGATCCGGTGGTGGTGGTGCGGATGTTGGTCTAACTCACGGCCGTGGCGCCGCCGAGGCTGGCGGCGCCGGCCGTGCTGCCCAGTCCGATCACGAGGCCCTCGACATTCGACGGACCCTGGAGCGGGACGAGCAGTTCGTCGCCTTCGCCGAGGAGGTGATTCCCTTCGGAGACCAGGCTGGGGAGGACGTCGGCCCGCTCAGACGAAGCGGCCGACTGGTGCACGGATCCCGCGGCCGACTTCTCGCCGGATCCACCGAGCAGAGGCAGGTTCGCGGCGGGCGCGACCTGTGGCAGGGCATTGGCGCGGGGCGCCGTGCCCATGGTGTGGAAGTCGCCGTCTCCTTCGCAGTCGGCGCTGGCGTCGCCCAGTGCGGCGACGGCGTTGCCGCAGACGTTGACCGGCACCTGTACCGGTACGGCGAACTGGTCGCCGTTGCCGACACCGTGGTTGTCGCCGGTGCTCATTCCGACGGTCGCGCCCCTCGTGGCCGTGGCCGAACCCGCGCAGCTCGCGTGGGCGTTGCCGAGGCCGGAGACGGCGATGCCGCAGACGTTCACCGGTACCTGAATCGGGGCGAGCAACTGGGTCCCGTTGAGGATGCCCTCGTTGTCGCGAGTGTCCATTGTGGGCGTCACGGTCTCGGCGCCGGTGCCGAGGACGGCGTCGGCCGAGCCGGCGCAGGCGGCGTGCGCGGTTCCGAAGGCCGTCGCGGCGATGCCGCAGGCGTTCACCGGAACCTGTGCGGGCGCCTGGATCTGCAGTCCGTTGACGATCCCCGCGTTGTCGTTCGAGTGCATGTCGGCGATGCCGCCGGGCCCGATCAGGGCCCGCGCTCCGCCGTCGGGAGAGCATTCGGCGGTGGCCTCGCCACCGACGTTGAGGTGATCTCCGCAGAGATCCAGCGGCGCCTGCAGCGGCAGGAGGACCTGTCCGCCGTCGACGCCCGTGCTGTTCTCACTCGTGACCAGCTCGGCGGCCTGGGCGCCGCTCCCGAGGAACAGGAGCAGTCCGGCCGCGAGCGCGCCGGCCCGGGTGACCGTGCGGGCCCATGTCTTCTTGTTCATGGACGCCACGTCCTTTCATTCGGCGTATTGCGAAGTGGTGTATCGGGTGGAGACGGAGCTCTCGCCTCCACCCGATCGGGTTTCACTTCGGTTCGTCCGACCCCGTTGCGTGGTTGGGGTGCTGGACTAGCCGAGCAGGCCGGTCAGCGAGTCGAGCCCGGCGCCGGAGGCGGCGGTGCGCGTCGCGGGAGCCGAGGTGCTGGCCTTGGTGGCGGCCGGGTCGTGGTCCGAGCCGGACTGCGCCGACGCGTTGCCCTTGCAGCCGGCGGCGGTCGCGCCGAGCACGGCCACCGAGTTGCCGCACGCGGTGATGGGCGCCTGGACGCCCGCGCCGACCTGGTTGCCGTTCAGCAGACCGAAGTTGTCGCTGGTGTACATGTTCGGCGTCAGCGAGGGCTTGGAGACCGCGTGCACCGATCCGTCGCAGCCCGCGTCGGCGGTGCCGCCCACGGCCGCGGCGTTGCCGCAGACCGAGATCGGGGCCTGGACGATGCCGGCGACCTGGTTGCCGTTGCCCGCGCCGTAGTTGCCGTAGGTGATCAGGTCGTAGGTGCGACCCGCCTCGACGGGAGCCGACTCGGTCACGGTGCGCTTGCCGAGGTTGGCGTCCGCGCGGCCGGAGCAGCCGGCGGTGCTGGCGCCCAGCAGGCTGGCGGCGTTGCCGCAGCCGGTGATCGGGGCCTGGACGGTCGCCGCGGCCTGGTTGCCGTTCAGCAGGCCGTAGTTGTCCGAGGTCCACAGGTTGTTGAGGGCGTCGGCGGTGATGTCGGCGGAGGTGTCCCCGTCGCACCACGCGGACGAGGTGCCCCCGGCGGCGGCGGCGTTGCCGCAGATGGTGATCGGCGCCTGCGCGGCGGCGACGGCCTGGTTGCCGTTGCCCGCGCCGTAGTTACCGGTGGTGCCGAGGTCGGCGGCCGAAGCGGCGCCACCCGTCAGCAGGAGGAAACCGGCGGCGAGGATCCCGGTGCGGACGACCTTGCGAGCGAGACTCTTCTTCATGAGAACTACGTGCCTTCCTATAACGGAATTGTTCTGGACCTGCCCGTTCCTGGCGTGAACGAGCCTTTCTGGCGACTTGCAGCGCGCATTGATAACGGCGAGTTCCAATGGCGACTGGTATTTCCGACTAAGCCTGCTGCTGCCTTTTGTTGGCGAAGCCGAGCGTGCGCATACAAGCACGGGTGGCTTTGGCATTCCGCAATGGGAGACGACGCGGTCGCGCTCTTGGCGAACCTTGCGTGGCAGATTGTCGACCCGCGCTTCCCGGCGGGTCAGGACTAATCGGGAGAGACGACCGGGTCGCTGATCCGCTCAGAAGGCAGACCGGCGTTGGCCGTGGCCGGCGCGACGCGAGACACCCGCGGGTCGCCGGCCGTGAGGTTCTGATGCGCGGTGGCCGAGCCACCGTCGTGCAGGGTGACTCCGGCACCGCCGGAAAGTGCACCACCGGTGATGTGCCCCAGGTCAGGGCCCATCGGGTACTGCGACGGGAGAGGAGCGAACGGGGCGGCGTGCCCCGTGACGCTGCTCGAGATGACCGCCGCGTCGTGAGACGAGATACTGCGTTCCACTCCGGGCCGGTACTCGGCGGAGTACCCGGCCGCGTGGAGAAGAGCCTGCGCAGGGGTGACACGTGGCCTGTTCGCCGCGCCTGAATCCGGACCGATGAGCGTGCCATCGAGCCGCGACACGAAGGTCCCCAAAGCGTTCCCGGGTAGTGCCGGGACGATCGGTGCGACCTGCGCGAGTGACGCGCTCATGGGGCTGACGACCATGGCGACTGGCGCCGTCACCTCATGAAGCACACCGGCCACTGGCTGTGTGACGGCGCCCATGCCACCGGAGTTGACCGTCTCTGCGAGAGGGTCGACGACCGGGCGGGCGACACTCGCCAATGGCTCGCTGACCGGTCGCACCAGACCCAGATACGGGTCCAGTGGCGCGGCCGGTGCGGCGACGACACGGCGTAGCCCGAACGGCTCCACCGTGTCCCCCACGAGCTCGAGCGGCGCGTCACTCGTCTGGACGGCGCCTTCGGTGCTGGTGGGGCTGGTCCGGTCGATCGACCGGGTGTCTCGGGAGGACTTCCCTTTCTCTTCCGTGCCACGAGCGACGGTGTCCGTAGGGACTCGCGTCCCTCCGTGCTCGCTTCCGCCGTTGCGGACTGAACTCGGCGACGACCCCGCACCCGTCCCGGAGGCACCTTCGACAGGCGCGACATCCAAGAGCGGCGAGGCGTACTGGTCCAGCTGGTTCGACTGGGTCGGATTTGCGGCCTGCACCGACTTTGCGGCCTCGCCGAGCGAGGATGTCGTCATTGGTGCGAGGTCGTAAGCGGACGAGTCGTCCAGAACGGCGGCGTGGGCGGACGCGGCACCGAGGCACCAGGCCGCACCCGCCAGGCCCGCGACCACCAGACCGCGCAGCATGCCGCGCGCGGGGAACCGACGGAGCAGCCCGGTGGCGCGACGAACGTCGCGACCCCTTCGGCTGGTCACCGCCACAATGGTTCCCTTCGTGGTCTACGGGCTGGGTCCGATGGAGGTTAATCCATCGGCACTCAGTGTAATCAACGAAGGGGTCGCGGATAGGTCACGCCCCGCCGCGACAATTTCTTGGAAAAATTGTCCTCACGCTATTCGGGGAGTCGCGGGCCCGCACGGAGCACGCCGCTGGGCAGTTCCCGTCCGACAATGTCCTGAGCCAGTTTCGCGGCTTCGAGCAATGCGTGGAGATTGACGCCCGTCGCTATTCCCATGTCTTCGAGCATGTGCACGACTTCCTCACTGGCGACGTTCCCCGTCGCGCCCGGCGCGTAGGGGCACCCGCCGAGGCCGCCGACGCTGGCGTCGAACTCGGTGACGCCGTAGTCGAGCGCCGTGAGGATGTTGGCCAGGGCGGTACCGCGCGTGTTGTGGAAGTGCAGAAGGAGAGGTACGTCGGCGTGCACGCTCCGGACCCGGTCGAGCAGCTCGGCGACGCGGCGGGGCGTGCCCATGCCGGTGGTGTCACCGAAGGAGACGCGGTCGGCTCCGTCGGCGACCACCCGGTCGACGATCGCGGCCACGCGCGCGGGATCGACGTCGCCCTCGTAGGGGCAGCCGAAGCTCGTCGAGATGATCACCTCGGCCGAGGCGTTCTCCTTGTGCAGCAGGGAGATCAGCCCGGTGATGTCGTCGAGGGACTCCTCGGTGGAGCGGTTGACGTTCTTCTGGTTGTGCGTGTTCGACGCCGACACGACGACCTCGACCTCGGTGAAACCCGCCTCCAGCGCGCGATGCGCGCCCTTGGTGTTGGGCACCAGCGCCGAATAGCGCACGTCGGGGTTCTTCTTCGCCCGTGCCCACACCTCGGCGGCGTCGGCCATCTGCGGGATCGCGCGCGGGTGCACGAAACTCACGGCCTCGATGCGCCCGACACCGGTCTGCGACAACGCGTCCAGCAGGCGCACCTTGTCGTCGGTGGAGACCGGGTCCTCGTTCTGCAGGCCGTCGCGCGGCCCGACCTCGCGCAACGAGACCTCACTGGGCAGTGCGGAGAAGTTCATCGCATCCTCCCGACGATGCCGGTGTCGTAGGTCCCGCCGGTGAACTCCTCGTTGTCGAGCAGTTCCAGGAAGAACGGCAGGTTCTGCTTCGGGCCCGCGATCGCGAACTCCGACAGGGCCGCGCGCGCCCGCTCGATCGCGGTCGCGCGGTCGGGACCGCTGACGATCAGCTTCGCCATCAGCGAGTCGTAGAAGCGCGGCACCGTATTGCCCCGCGCGTAACCGGAGTCGACGCGCACACCCCTGCCCTGCGGCTCGGTCCACTCCGTGATCACGCCCGGCCCGGGCAGGAAACGCTTGGGATCCTCGGCGTTGACCCGGAACTCGATCGCGTGCCCGGCCGGCGCCGGATCGTTGATCTTCGGATCCTCGCCCGCCGCGACCTTCAGCTGCGCGGCCACCAGGTCGACGCCGTACACGGTCTCGGTGATCGGGTGCTCCACCTGCAGGCGCGTGTTCATCTCCAGGAAGAAGAAGTCACGGGTGTCGGCGTCCAGCAGGAACTCCACGGTGCCCGCGTTCTGGTACGACACCGCCTCGCCGGCGCGGCGGGCCGCGTCGAGGAAACGCGCCCGCAGCTCCGGATCCAGCGCCGGGCTCGGCGTCTCCTCGACCAGCTTCTGGTTACGCCGCTGCACCGAGCACTCGCGCTCACCGAGGGTGAGGACGCGGCCGTCGGCGAGGCCGAGGATCTGCACCTCGATGTGGCGCACGCGCGGGTAGAAGCGCTCGATGAGCACGTCGCCGGAACCGAAGAGGCGTTCGGCGACGCCCTGGATCTGGGCGAGAACCTTCGGCAGGGCCTCGGCGTCGTCGGCGACGGCCATGCCCATGCCGCCGCCGCCCGCGGCGGCCTTGACCATGACGGGGTAACCGATCTCGGCGGCGCGGGCCGTGGCGGCCTCGGCGTCGGCGACGGGTTCACCCGTGCCGGGCGCGACGGGGACGCCGGCGGCGGCCATGATGTTGCGCGCGTTGATCTTGTCGCCCATCGCGGCGATGGCGTCCGGACCGGGACCGACCCAGATGAGCCCGGCCGCGGTGACCGCGCGCGCGAAGTCGGGGTTCTCCGAGCCGAAGCCGTAACCGGGGTGGATCGCGGCCGCACCGGTCTGCTCGGCCGCGGTCAGGATCGCGTCGACGTTGCGATACGAGAGGGCCGGATCCGCCGGTCCGATGTGGACGGACTCGTCGGCCTCCTTGACGTAGGGCAAGTCCGCGTCGGCCTCGGAGTGGACCGCGACGGTGCGGATTCCGAGCTTGTTGGCGGTCTTGATGATCCGGCGGGCGATCTCGCCCCGGTTGGCGATGAGCAGCGACTCGAACACGCCCCCACCTTAACGGTCGTTAGGTCGTCCCCGCCAGTGCTCCCAGGGTCGCCTCGCGGAGCAGGCGTGCGATGTCGGCGCGGCCGGAGTGGTCCCCGGCGCCACGCTGGGTGAAGTAGGGCGTGGAGTTCATCAGGCCGAAGGCCGCGTGAGCCAGCACACGCGCCTGTTCCTGGCTCAGCTCGGAGCGCAGCGCGACCAGGACGGTCACCCACTCCTCGACGTACTGGCGCTGAAGCATGCGGATCTCGCGGCGCGACTCGTCGGGAAGCCGGTCGAGTTCGTGCACGTGGAGGGCGATGACGGCCGGATTCGACAGGGCGAACTCGACGTGGAACTCGACCAGCGCGTGCAGGGCCGCGCGCGGGTCGTCGGGGTTGGCCTCGACGCGCTTGCGGCCCCCGTTGAGCAGGCGCTGGCTGACCGGGCGCAGGGCGGCCACGAGCATGGCCTCCTTGCCCTTGAAGTGGTGGTAGAGGGCGGGGCCGGTGACGTCGACGGCGCGGCCGATGTCGTCCATGGAGACGCCGTGGTAGCCGCGGGTGGCGAACATGCGGACGGCGACTTCCAGGATCTCGTCGCGCCGGGTCCGCACGGGGGCGGCTCCGGTGTCGGTGGGAGTGCTGCTCATTCGGACGAGATTAGCCCTGTCCGGATTGCGGACTGAACGGTCGTTCACCTAGTGGGACGTGCGCCGCCGGGAAAGGCGGCGCACGTCACGCTCAGTCGCGCAGGCCTACGCGTGCGTGCAGGCGGCGCAGCGGGCCGGGTGCCCACCAGTTCGCGCGGCCCGTCAGGCGCATCGCGGCCGGCATGAGCACGCCCCGGATGAGGGTGGCGTCGACGAGAACGGCCAGGGCCATGCCGACGCCGAGCATCTGCAGGAAGACGACGTCGCCGGTGGCGTAGACGGCGAAGGTCAGCGCGAGGATCGCCGCGGCCATGGTGACCAGGGGCGCGCTGCGCTGGATGCCGCGGGCGACGGCGGCGGTGTTGTCGCCGGTGCGGTCCCACTCCTCCTTGATGCGGGACAGGAGGAAGACCTCGTAGTCCATCGATAGGCCGTAGGCGACGCAGAACATCAGGATCGGGATGGACGGTTCGAAGGAACCCTGCGGTGTGAAGCCGATGGCCTCGGCGAGGTTGCCGTCCTGGAAGACCCAGACGAGCGCGCCGAACATGACCGACAGGGACAGCAGGTTCAGCACCGTCGCCTTCACGGGGATGAGGACGCTGCCGGTCATCAGGAAGAGGATGAGGAAGGTCGCGATGAGGATCAGCAGCAGCACCAGGGGAAGCCGGTCGAGCATGGCGTCGCGGAAGTCGGTGAGTTCGGCCGGGTAACCGCCGACGAGGACCGCGAAGGGCGCGGCGACCGCGCGAACCTCGGCGACCAGGCCGGTGCCGTCGCGGTCGAGGCGTTCGGCGGTCGGGACGACCGACAGCCAGGTCGCTGCACCCTTCGCGCGTGCGGGATCGCCGTCGGCGACACGGTTCCCGGCGACGAAGCGCCCGGCGGCGGAGTCGACCTGTGCGACGCCGTCGACGGTGGAGAGGGCGATGGCGTAGGCGGCGACGTCGGCGCCCGGCCCGGCGGTCGTGGTGACGATCTGGAGGGCGTCGGTCTCCTCGGCGGGGTAGGCGGCGTTCATCTGCTCGGTGACGACGCGGGCGGGCGCGTCGGCGGGCAGCGCGCGCTCATCGGGCAGGCCGAAGCGCACACCGAGGAAGGGTGAGGCGAGCAGGAGCACGACGACCAGGGCGAGCCCGCCGGTGAGCACCGGCCGGCGCATGACGGCGGTGACGAGGCGGTGCCAGCGTCCGTCCTCAGTGGACCTCTTGGGCGTGCGCGTGACCCGGTGTCCCCACAGTCGCAGCGCGGCCGGCAGGACGACGACGGCGCCGAGTGCGGCGGTGACGGGGACGAAGATCCCGGCGTAGGCGAAGGACTGGAGGAAGGGGAAGGGGAAGAGCAGCAGGACCGAGAGGCTGACGGCGACGGTTCCCGCGCTGAACAGGACCGTCCGGCCGGCCTTCGCGCGGGCGGCGGAGACGGCGTCCTCAATGGACTTTCCGGCGGCGGTCTCCTCACGGAAGCGGGTGATGACGAACAGGCAGTAGTCGACGGCGAGGCCAATGCCCATGACGAGGGTCAGGTTCGCCGCGAAGGTGGAGACCTCGGCGAAGTTCGCGACGATCCGCAGCAGGGCCAATGTGGACAGTACGGAGAGCAGACCGATACCGATGGTGAGCAGGGCCGCGACCGTCCGGCGGTAGAGCAGGAGCAGGAGGAGCAGCAGGCCCGGGAGGACGATCGCCTCGGCGAGCAGGAAGTCGCCGCGGGCGAGCTCGGCGGCTTCGCGGAAGAGCTGGTCGGCTCCTCCGACGGCGACGGTCAGTGCGGGGCCGTCGCGGTCGAAGGCCTCGGTGAGGCCGGGGAGGATCCCGGCGCGGACCTCGGTGGCGTCGCCGGGGACGTGGGCGAGGACGAGGGCGGTGGTGCCGTCGTCGCCGCGGAGGGTCGGCGAGCCGTCGGTCCAGTAGGAGCGCGCTTCGGCGACGCCGGGGTGGGCGGCCAGTTCGGCGGTGAGGGCGGTGCCGGCCGCGGCGGAGGCCACACTGTCCACATCGGAGTCGGTGGCGGTGACGAACAGGACGACGTTGGCCGCGCCGGTGCCGAATTCGGCGAGCAGGGCGTCGGCGGCCAGGCCCGCTTCGGCGCCGGGCGACTCGAAGCGGGAGAGGGTGAAGACGTTGAGGGCGCCGGCGCCGTAGACGGCCGAGGCGAGCAGGACCAGGAGGGTGGCGATGAGCACCGCCCGGGGGCGCTTGCGTTGCGCGGCGGGACTTTCGGCGGACATGTCACTCCCGATAGAATGCGAGCTTGGACTCGCATGAGGAAAATGCGAGTGATCGCTCGTATTTTTGGCGAGGGTGACTGAGACGACGCTGAGACCGCACGTCCGCTGACGGAGGATGGCAGGGAAGCGGGGTTAGGTTTGGCGCCATGGACAAGATCAACGACACCCGCGCGGTCCTGACCGCGTTCCTCACCGACCTCGGCGCCGAGGACTTCGACGCCGTCGGCGGGCACTTCGCCGAGACCGTCGACTGGAAGGTGAACTGGCCCGAGCGCGAGCACCCGGCCACACCGTGGATCCGCGCGCGGTCGACGCCCGCTGACGCCGCCGACAACTTCCGCGTCATCGCCGCCCACCACATCCGCGACAAGGCGGGCTTCGAACTCGACCGGATCCTCGTCGACGGCGACGACGCCGTCGTCCTCGGTGTGACCCGGCAGACCTCCCGCGCGACCGGGAAGTCCTTCGCGGCGATGGTCGCCGTCCACATGACCGTGACCGACGGCAAGATCAGCCGGTATCACGTCTACGAGGACTCCCTCGCGGTCGCCGAGGCCCACGGCGTGAGCTGAGGACGGCTACGATCCGGGCACGGCGAAGGCTGGACGGGAGCACGATGAACCGGGAACGGCGCCAGGACAACCGCAAGCGGCAGGCCCGCGGCGAGCTGCGGATCGCCCAGATCCTGGACGCCGCCGCCGAGTGCTTCGGCGAGGTCGGCTTCGCCTCCACGAGCACGAACGCGATCGCGGCGACGGCCGGCATCTCGCCGGGGTCGCTGTACCAGTTCTTCGCCAACAAGGACGACATCGCCCGGGCGCTGGCCAAGCGCTACATCAGGCTCCTCGAAGCCGCCCACGGCGAGGCCTTCGCCGACGAGGTGGCGAAACTGCCACTGAGCGACATGCTCGACCGGATCGTCGACCCGATCGTCGCCTTCAACCTCGCCCATCCCGGATTCCAGGCCCTGCTCGCCGATCCGGGCGTGCCGAGCCAGGTGTCCGAGGCCAAGAAGCCGCTGCACGCGGTGATGCTGACGCGGATCGACGCGATCTTCGGGGTTCGTGCGCCGGAGCTCGCACCGGACAAGCGGAGGCGAGGGGCGGAAGTGGCGGTGGGGATCTTCGCGGCCCTGCTGCGGATGGTGCTCGCGGCGGGACCGGCGGAACGGCCCGCACTGGTGGCCGAGCTGAAGCGGGCGGTGGGAGGGTACTTGGGGCCGCTGGTGGGGGAAGGGGCGGTTTGAGGGGGGTGCGGTTTGAGGGGTGGGGGCTGTCGCCGGGTGCTGCTGCTGGGTGCTGTCGCCGGGAATCGCTTGGGGTGGTGGCGTACCGCTCCTGCGGAGGACGCGCCTCACGCCGGAGTGTGATGCGGATCGGCGGAACGGCGGAACGTGCGACCACGCCGGGCGCGAACGCATGGCCGGAAGTGGAACGACGATGACGGCGGCCTGACACGCGGCCGAACGGCCTCGGCGATGCGCGGGCTCGGTTGCCGCGGCTCGCTTCGGGTGCGGCGGCAGGGTTCGGCTTCGGTTGCCGCGGCTCGCTTCGGGTGCGGCGGCAGGCTTCGGGTGCGGCGGCAGGCTTCGGGTGCGGCTTCGGCTTCGGGTGCGGCGGCAGGCTTCGGCTTCGGGTGCGGCTTCGGCTTCAGCTTCGGCTTCAGCTTCAGCTTCAGCTTCGGCTTCGGGTGCGGCGGCAGGCTTCGGCTTCAGCTTCGGCTTCGGGTGCGGCTTCGGCGGCATGGTGGTGCCGCACCTGACGTGGCGTCCACTCTTGCAGGCAGCGAGGTGAGGTCGCCCCCAACCGCGGGTGGGACTCCGCGGTCGTGCACGCCGACGTGTGCTCGTCCGAGCGCTTCACGCGCGCGGTTGTGCGACGAAGGGCCGGGTCCGTCGCGTTGGAGACGGCGGCGCTGGAGCGGAGTGTCCGGGCGATCCGGCCGGGGTCCCGCATGCGAGACGTTCTCGCAGCACCGCACCGCGTCTGTACCTCGACGGCGGCTCGTCGGCGACATGGCCGGGGCATCGCACCCGAGGGCTCGGCATAGGACCACTGGACGCGGGCGTCGCCACGGCGGGGTGTCCGGGCGATCCGGCTGGAACTGACACGCGGGGCGCCCGGGCCGGATCGACCCCGCCGACAGCGCGAGTCGGCGGTTGAAGCGCGACGTCGTCGTCAGGGCCGTGCTGCTGGGACATGGCATCCAGGCGTCCGGGCGATTCGGCCGGGACCCGCGTAGGGCGTGCGAGGTACCTCGGCTTTGGCGTCACGCGCGAGTCGCCGACTCGCGCGTCGTGTCGTGGAAGCCCGCCGGAACACCGGAATGTGGCTCACCATCGGCGCGGTGGCGAGGTCTCCGGGCGATCTAGAGCCAGCAGGTGGGGCCAGCGGGTGGAGCGCTCGCGCCGAAGTGAACCTCGTTGTCAGTGTTGAGCAGGACCGCCACCGCCACCGCCACCGCCACCGCCACCGCCACCGCCACCGCCACCGCCACCGCCACCGCCACCGCCACCGCCACCGCCACCGCCACCGCCACCGAGAGGATGGCGAAGAGTGAGCGCGGTTGCCAGCTGCCGACGCCGGGGCCACGAGGCCACAGGCCCGCAAGCCATAGGCGTTGCGGCGGCAAGGTCACGAAGCCATGGCCAGCGGGCCACGAGGTCGCAGGGCCGCGAGCCATGCGCGGTGGAGCGGCAAGGTCACAAGGCGGTAGCGCGAAGCGGCGGGCGGCGGGCTGGCGAGCGGGCCAGCGGGCGGCGAGCCTCGGGGGCGCAGGCCCGCAAGCCATAGGCGTTGCGGCGGCATGGTCACGAAGCCGTGGCCAATGAGCCTCGGGGGCAGGCCCGCAAGCCGCAGGCGGCACGGTGGCAAGGCCACGAGGCGGTGAGCAGCAAACCGTGAGCAGCAGGCAGGGAGCGGCGGGCGGCAAGGCGCTGAGGGCGCTGGCCGCAAGCCATAGGCGGCACGGCGGCACGGCGGCACGGCGGCACGGCGGCACGGCGGCACGGCGGCACGGCGGCACGGCGGCACGGCGGCACGGCGGACGCCTGGCGCCCGGCGTCTCGCCAGGCGCCAGGTGCCAGGCGAGACGCCGTCACCCCCACCCCCGCCGCCGCCCCTACCCGCCCCTCCCAGCCCTACCCGCAGAACACGCGGTCGATGATCCGCTCGCTGTACTCCCGCATCGCCGCGATGTCCTCCATCGAGTCCCCGTGCGCGCCGGTGAACACCAGCGACACGCTCTTCGTCCCGTCCTCGGTGACGCCGCCGCGGCTGATCACGCCGATGGTGTTGCCGCCGTGGTCCCAGTAGGTGCCGCCGCAGGTGAGCCGGTTCTCGTACACGCCGAGCCCGTAGCCCGCGGCGATGCCGCCGTCGGCTTCGACGGTCGTCTTCATCTCCTCCAGTTGCCCGGGGGGCAGCAGTTCACCGGCGAAGAGTGCCCGGAAGAAGCGCCCGAGGTCGGCGGTCGTGCTGACCATGGCTCCGGCGGCGTCGCTGCGGGTCGGGTTGTAGAAGCTCGTGTCGGTCGGCGGGGTGCCGAGGTCCCACTGCTGGTAGGCGCGGGCGTAGGGCGCCGGCATGAACGGGTCGTCACCCGGCACGGTGGTGTGCCGCAGCCGCAGCGGCTCGACGATCCGTCTGTCGACCTCCTCGGCCCAGGAGCGGCCGGTCGTCCGCTCGATGATCATCCCGGCGAGGACGTAGCCGGTGTTGCTGTAGCGGAAGTCCGTGCCCGGCGGGAAGTGCGGCGGGTGCGCGACGGCCATGGCGACCAGCTCGGCGGGCTCGTAGTGGTCGAAACGATGCCGACGGAAACCGTCGTCGCCTTCCTCGATACCGCTGCCCGGGACGTCGACGGAGTAGTCGTACAGGCCGCTGGTGTGCTGGAGGAGGTCGCGGACGGTGATCGCCGATCCGTCATTGCCGTTGCCCGCGACCACCCCGGGTAGGTGCCGCTCAACGGTGTCGTCGAGCCCGAGGCGGCCCTCGGCGACCAGCTGGAGCACGACCGTCGCCACGAAGGTCTTGGTGTTGCTGGCGATCCGGAAGTGCCCGTTCGCCGGCACGGGCCGCTCGGTGCGCACGTCGGCCACACCGCTCGTCGCGGTCCACACCGTCCCGTCGGCGAGCACGACGCGGCCCTGGACGCCGATCACGCCGAGTTCGTTGAGGTGGTCGAGGTCGGCGCGGAACTCGGCGCGCGTGTAGCCGGCGGAGGCACCGGCGGGCGGTGGGGCGGCGACGGTGCCGGCCAACGCGGCCATCGCGGTGAGGGTGGTCAACAGGATCTTGGTCATGGTCCGATGGTGTCGAAAATGGACGGTTCGCGCATCGGACCAGGATCGGACTTGTGTTCTGATACCAGGGTCGGAGGTGGGCCGGTTTCGGCTCAGCCCCGGGTCGTAGACGCGCGGACGAACGCGGCCGGGGAGACCCCCAGCGTCGCCCGGAAGTCCCGCACGAGGTGCGCCTGGTCGCTGTACCCGAGCTCGGCGGCGAGCCGTGCCCAGTCGGTGCCCGGCCCGGCGAGTTCCACGGCCTCGTGCACGCGGTAACGCATGATCGCCCACTTCGGGCTCACACCGAGGTACTCCGCGAACAGCCGTTGCAGTCCCCGCACCGACGTGCCCGCGACGGCCGCGACCTCGTCGACCCGGCGCAACCCGCGGTCGAGTCGCACCCGGTCGACCAGTTCACCGACGCGCACGGCGACCGGGTCGACCGACGCCGGCGCCAGGCCCAGCAGGAACGCGTCGAAGGCGGCGACACGGTCGCGCTCGTCGTCGGGCCCGAGGACCCGCGCGACGGCCTCCGACGTGCCGGGGAAGACCTCGCCGAGCGGCACCTCGCGGTCGGTCAGTTCCGCCTGGTGCCCGCCGTGGAAGGCCCGGAACAGGCCCGCCCGGAACTTCGCCCCGCACACCCGGCCGACGCCTTCGAGCTTGATGGCGAACAGGTCCATGCCGATCCCGGACACCACGCAGAAGTCGCCGCGCCCCTCCATGCGCTGGAACACGACGTTCACCGACGGGTGCGGAACCACGCGCGACTCGTAGGGCTCGTCGAGGTCCCAGTCGATGAACCAATAGTTCTCGACGTACGGCCGCAGCGCCCGGGCCGCCTCGAAACGGCGGAAGCGGACACGCGCCATCAGCTCGCCGGGATCGACGATGCCTCGGGTGTCTTTGCGCGGACCAGCCATTACGGCCCAGCCTATGTCGCGTTTTTTCAAAGCGCTCCGACCCCGCCGACCTAGCCTGGAACGTATGAGCGAAGAGATCAGCGCACATCTCAAGTCGGCCGCCGCGGCCGCGCGGCCCGTCGTCGACGGCGTCACCGAGGGGCACTTCGGCGACCCGACGCCCTGCGCCGAGTACGACGTGAAACAGCTGCTCAACCACCTGTTCCAGGTGGTCACGAACTTCCAGGCGCTCGCCACTCGCGCGAGCGCGGACTTCTCCTCGACGCCCGACCGCCTCACCGGCGACTGGCGCGCCGAGTTCGGCGCCGAGACCGAGCGGCTCGTGGCGGCGTGGTCGGCGCCGGACGCCCTGGAAGGCGTGTCGGCGGGGATGGGCCTGCCGCAGGTGGTCGTGGCGCGGATGGCGCTGCTCGACCTGACGCTGCACGCCTGGGACCTGTCGCGCGCGACCGGTCAGGACTTCACGCCCGCCGAGGGAGTGCTGGACGAGCTGTTCGCGCTCGTCGAGACGATGGGGCCGACCGCGCGCGAGCGGGGCGTGTTCGGCGAGCCCTTCGAGGTCCCGGAGGGCGCCTCCGACTTCGCGCGTCTCCTCGGCGCGGCGGGCCGCGATCCAGGCTGGAACCGTCGCCCGATCGAGTGACTCGGCGCGACACGCCGCAGTCATGATCATCTATACCGAGCAAGTCCGATATGTTCCCCTACGCGTGCTTGCCGCGCATCGCGGGTCCCGCACTCGGGAAGCGGGACCCGCGCCTTTCTCCGTGCCATCGAGCGGCCGACGCGCGGCGGGGCCGAGCCCCGCCGCGCCGGGCGCGGTCAGAAGTACTTGCGGATGCGCGGTCGCGTCTTCGCGGTGACGCTGATCCGGTTGAAGGCGTTGATCAGCGAGATCGTCATGACGAGGTTGCCGAGCTGCTCGGTGTCGAAGTGCTTCTCCGCCTCTTCCCACACCGCGTCGGACACGCCGTCCTCGCCGAGGCGGGTGACGGCCTCGGTGAGGCCGAGAGCCGCGCGCTCCGGCTCGGTGAAGTAGGGCGACTCGCGCCAGACGTCGAGCTGGAAGATGCGCTCGGGCTCTTCGCCGATCGACAGGATCTCGCGGATGTGCACGTCGAGGCACACCGAGCACTGGTTGATCTGGGAGGCGCGGATCTTGACCAGCTCGCGGAGTTTGTGGTCGAGGGTGTCGATCTTGCGGAGGGTCTGCTCGACCTCCTCCAGGGCCTGGTAGGCCGCGCCCGCGGCCCGTGGCATCCGGATCCTCGGCTCGGTCATCTCCGGCCTCCTTCAGTCGTGTACAGGTGACAACGCCCCGGAACGCGCGGGCGTTCCGCAGGTCAGAATGACATGTGTCACGGGCGTTTGGGGGTGCGTGCCTTACCTGCCCCCCGCCGGCCACGAACAACCCCCGCGCCCTGTGGGCGCGGGGGTCGCCGAACTTCGAATCAGGGTGCCGGGACCATGGCCACCGGCGACCAGGAGTGGTGCAGTAGCGCCTGCGCCACCGACCCGCTGACGCCCTCCGGGGCGCGCTCGGGGCCTCGGGTGCCGACGACGGTCAGCCTCGCCTGCGACGACGAGTCCACAAGGGACTCCGCCGGGCGGGTCTCCTGCAGTGAGCTGGTGAGCCGCACGCGCGGGAACTCCCGCTGGAAGGGCTTGAGTTCCTCGGCCAGCCACAGGCCGAGCCGGTGCTCCTGCTCGGCGGGCGTGCCCATGCCGTGCTCGTCGGAGCGCCGCCAGCACGAGATCACCGACACCGGGATCTGTTGCGCGGTGGCGTATCGGCCGGCGAAGAGCAACGCGGCGCGGGACGCGGGTGAGCCGTCGAGGCCCACGACGATCGGCGCGTCGGGCGCCGGTTCGCGCGTGCCGGTACGGACCAGCACGACCGGGGAGGAGGGCCGCGCGGTGAGCGCGGTGCTCACCGAGCCCAGGAGCATGCGGCCGAGGAGACCGCGGCCGTGGCTGCCGACGACGAGCATCGACGAGTTCCCGGCCCGGTCGGAGAGGATGCGGTAGGGGTCGCCTTCGACGGCCTCGGTCTCGATCGACAGTTCGGCCGACTGCTTGTGCGCCAGCTGGGCCGCCTGTTCGACGAGCTGCCAGGCCCGTTCTTCGGTGTGGCGCCGTTCCTCGGTGGTGGTTCGGTACGCCCGTCCCTGCTGCTTCGAGGTGGGGGACGATGGGACGTACACATGGATGAGCAGCATCGGGCGCTTGGACGCGTCCGCCTCCTTGGCCGCCCACTGAAGGGCGGTGAGGCTCTCGGGAGCGTCGTCGATGCCGACGACGATCCGGGCCCTTTCGTCTGCCTTGACCATGAAGCCGAGTTTTCTCGTCCTATGTGGACTTCGATGGTGCCGAAGGTCCCGAGCGAAGGGTAGGGACGGCCCTAAGTCATCAGTGTTCCGGCGATCCACTCTAGGACTTGGGAGCGTCTGGCGAGGAGTGATCATGGTCGGCTCAGGTGCCGGGGCACACCGCCTTCGTGCGGACATCGAGATCAGCGGTGTGCCACAGGGAGTTGGTTTCCATCCGTATGTCTATCGCCTCGCGCGGGCGTGCCGCGTCGACGGCGACGTGTCCAATGTGGACGGCAATGTGCTGATCCGCGCTTCGGGCACGCGCTCGGCGGTCGAGGAATTCCTGTTCCGGCTGTCGCGGCAGTCGCCGGCCACGCCGGTCAGCATCCGCAGCCGCCTCGTCGACGGCGAACTCCCCCAAGGGTTCACCATCGGCCTCGACCACGGCGGGCGCCGCGAGGTCAGCGACGACCGCGCGGTCTGCGAGGCCTGCCTCGCCGACCTGTGGGACCCCTACGACCGCCGCTTCGGTTACCCCTTCACCAACTGCGCCGACTGCGGCCCGCGCGCCAGCATCCTCACCGGCGTGGACTGGGACCGGCGCAACACGACCATGGAAAGCTTCCGGCTCTGCTCCGGCTGTGCCGCCGAGCACGCCGACCCTTCGGGGCGCCGCTACCACGCCGAACCCGTCGGCTGCCCCAAATGCGGGCCGCGGCTGACCTGGACGGCGCGTGCGTCCACTGTGGAGAAAGCCGCGCCGGCACTCGACGGTGCGGTCGCCGCCCTCGACGACGGCGGCGTGGTCGCGGTCAAGTCGGTCGGCGGCTACCGCCTCTTCGCCGACGCCGCCGACATCGGCGCGCTGGCCCGCCTGCGCGACTTCGACCCACGGCCGCCCGCGCTGCTCATGCCCGACGTCGACACCGCCGACGCGCTCATCGGCATCACCGACGGCGAACGCGCGCTCCTGCAGGGCACCGACGCGCCGATCGTGCTCGTCTCGACCGTCCACAGTGCCGTCGGCGACGTGATCGCGCCCGGTGTGGGAGAAGTCGGCGTCCAGCTCCCCCACACGCCGCTGCTGCACCTGATCGCCGCCGCCCTCGACCGGCCGCTGGCCTTCATCACCGGGCCCCGCCCCATCACCGACGACGACGAGGCGGCCAGCGTCCTCGGACTCGTCGCCGACGGAATCCTCGCCCACGACCAGCGCATCGCCATGGCCGTCGACGACGCCGTGGTGCGCGCCGACCCCGGCGGCGTCACGCGCCTCCAGCGCGCCGGACGCGGCCACCGCCCGCGCGTCAACGGCCAGCGCCCCACCGGAACCGAGCCCGTCCAGCGCCACCACGCACAGGTCGTCGCCACGGCCGCCGAACACGACGTCCCCGGCCCCTTCCTCGGCGTCGCCTACGACGCCCTCGGACCCGGCGGTGACGGAACCTACTGGGGCGGCGAGGTTCTGCTCGCCGGTTACACCGACTTCATGCGCGTCGGCCGCTTCGCCCACGCGCCCCTCCCCGGCGGCGAGGCCGCCCTCGACCACCCCGCGCGCCTCGCCCTCGGCTACCTCTTCGGCCTGGAAAGCCTTGGCGGACAGGCCATCGACCCCGAGCTCACCGCTCCCCTCCTCGCCCGCTTCGAACCCTCGCTCATCGCCGAGGTCCGTCGCAGCGTCGACGGATCCTCACGCGCCTCCAGCGCCGGGATGCTCTGCGAGGCCATGGCCGCCGTCCTCGGCGTCCACGACGTCAACTCCTACCGCGGCGAGGGATCGCGACTGCTCGCCGGGACCGTCGGCCCCGACGACGGCGACGCCCCCGCGCTGCCCTGGCGACTCGTCCGCCGCGACGGGCTGTGGGTCTACGATCCCGCGCCGACCATCACCGGCGCGCTCACCGCGCTCGCCGAAAGGGTTCCCGTCGGGCGAATCGCCGCGGCCTTCGAGTCGACGCTCATCGAGGTCACCCTCGCCATGATCGCCGATGTCGCCCGCCGCACCATGATCCAGGCCGTCTGCCTCGGCGGCAGCGTCTTCGGCCACCGCAGGCTCGCCCTGCGCATGCTGGACGCCTTGACGGAACAGGGTTTCGGGGCCTTTCTCAACAGCGCGACCGCGCCCGGTCAGGACACCGTCGACTACGGACGCGATGCCGTGGCCGACGCCCGCGACCGGCGCGAAAGACGCTGACCCGACCCGAAAACGGACCGCCCCGTTGCCGGGGCGGTCCGTCGCGGTACGGGGAAGTACCCGTGAACACGATGATGGCCGGTCGACGCTGGGAGTGTCGTCGACCGGCCGATGCCTTCCGGTGATGCGGGCTGACCACCACCGTGGCGGGACCATCGGCCGCCAGAACCCCGGGGAACTCGCGGTTTGCACCGGTGACCACGCGTACGTGTAGCTCGGCTCCGCAGATACCTCGCCGCCGCACCTGACCCTTGCTCGCTGGTCACCTACTGCTCCGGTGCCGCTGTCGACATCCGAAGCCCCGGCCCTCGGCCGTTGGTCCCCTACAGCATCGCTCGGAGTGACGGTCCGCCGACAGGTCCCTAGGGCATGGAAGCCCGGGACCTTCGGCCCGTTACCGCGGGTCGCCGAACTTCGGCGGCTCGAAGGGCGGCGGGTCGAACTTCGGCGGTTCCATCTGCCCGAAGGGGTTGTCCTGCGGGTGCTGGACCTGCCGCGGCACGGGCGCCGCGTCGCCGCCTTCGGGGCGCTTGCGGAAGTAGTCGGAGGCGTTGCGGCCGACCAGCGACAGCGCGGCCGTGGCGTAGGCGGCGGTGTTGATCAGCGCCAGGACCGCGTAGAAGGTCAGCAGTCCCTCGGACTTCGTGACCGTCGAAATACCCGGCATGGCGACGATCCCGAGCAGCCCGCAGGCCACGACTCCGGCCAGACCGGTCCATTTCGCCGGCTTCAGCGCCCATCCGGCACCACGCCACACGAAGAACCCCATGAGCCCCAGCCACACCACGGTCACCAGACCGAAGATCAGCGGCGGCATGGAGGTCAGGTCGTCCACCGGGTTGAGCAGCCAGTTGCCCGACGCGCTCTCGCCGGCGGAGGTGTACATCCCGGTGATGACGAGGTTGAGCACGGCCGTCACACCGAAGGACACCGCCGCGACCGTGATCCGGGTCGGCCGAGGAGGTTTGCCGAGAAAATGGGTCACCGAGGCCTCTTCGGGCCAGCTCTCGTGCATCGCCGTCCTCTCGATCGGGGGTGAGGTGTCCCCCACATCATCGTTGATGGGGCGCGCGCCACCAAATCACGATTTGGTTCGATCATGGCGATGGGCCGGAGCGGGTGCAACACTGGGCAACCTACCGGCGAGTTGGGAATCGGCGCGAGGAGGCGGCGGGTGTCGGGCGCGAGGGACGTGTGGTCGAGTTTCGTGGCGATCGGTGACAGCTTCACCGAGGGCATGGACGATGCGCGCCCCGACGGTACTTATCGAGGCTGGGCCGACCTTGTCGCCGAACGCCTCGCCGAGGTCACGCCGGGTTTCCGTTACGCGAACCTCGCCGTGCGGGGGCGCCTCTTCGACGCCGTCGTCGACGAGCAGGTGCCGATGGCGCTGCGCTCGGCGCCGGAGCTGGTCACGTTCGCGGCGGGCGGCAACGACGCCCTGCGACGCGGCTTCAACCCGGTGACGCTGGCGACGCGGCTGCACGAGGTCGTGCGGATGCTGTCGGCGATCGGGTCGACGGTCGTGCTGTTCACCGCCGCCGACGTCAGCCAGGTGCTGCCGGCCCGGCGGTTCATCGCACAGCGGGTGCGCTCCCTCAACGACGCCACCCACCGGGTCGCCGTCCGGCACGACGCGATCCTCATCGACCTCTTCCACGACGAGGGTTTCCACGACCGTCGCATGTGGAGCATCGACCGGCTGCATCTGTCCGCCGCCGGGCACCGGCGGGTCGCCTCGCACGTGCTGACCGCCTTGAAGGTCGACCCGGATCCGCTGTGGGACGCGCCTTTGGACCCCGCGCCACGCGCCGGCTGGGTCGCGTCGAGGAAGTCCGACGTCGCGTGGGCGAGGACGCACCTGGCGCCGTGGGTGAAACGGCGGCTGACCGGCAAGTCCTCGGGGGACACGATCGTCCCGAAGAGACCCGACCTGCGCCCCTGGAGCGACGATGTTTCTTAAAGCGGTCGGCTGCCTGACCCTGATGCTCCTCGCGGCGTGGATGCTCGGGATGTGGATCCGCAGGCAGCGGCGGGACTGAGGTGGACCGCGAGGCGCACCTGGCGCACCTGGTCGCCGAACACGAGACCTTCCGGTCCTGCCTCGACGGCGATCTCGCCGCCCCCGTGAGCACCTGCGGAGACTGGGATCTGCGTGCGCTCGCCGAGCACATGGGGCACGGGAACCGCTGGGCCGCCACCGCCGTGACCGAAGGCCGTGGCGATCATCCGGACTCGCCCGTTCCGGCCGGCCGTGCCGCTTTCCTGTCCTGGTACGACGACTCGTCCGACATGCTCGTCTCCGCACTCTCGACCGACCCGGCGGCCCCGGCGTGGTCCTTCCACGGCAACGGATCGGTCGGCTTCTGGCGGCGCCGACGCGCCCTTGAGGTCCTGGTCCATCGCCGGGACGCCGAGCTCGCGCTCGGCCGGATCTCTCCGATCGACCCGGCGCTGGCCGCCGACGGCGTGGCCGAGGTCTTCGAGGTCATGGCGCCGCGTCAGATCGCGCGCGGCCGTGCCGTGGCGCCGACGGCGGCCGTGCGGCTGGACGCGACCGACGTCGACGGGAGCTGGACCTACGGCCCGGGCGAGCCGGTGGCGCGGTTGTCGGGGCGCGCCGAGGATCTGCTGCTTCTGCTGTGGGGCAGGGTTTCCCGCGACGGTGTCGCCTGGAACGGCGATCGTGTCGCGGGTGAGCGGATCCTCGACGGGCCGCTGGTGCCCTGAGGCCTCAGCCCGCCGCCTCCACCACCGCGCGCAGGATCTCGCCGTTCTCCGGCGATCCGCCGCCACCGCCGGCACTGAAACGGTTGCGCAGGTAGCTGTACCCGACGCCGCTGCGCGGGTCGGCCAGCGAGTAGGACCCGGTCGCGCCGGAATGCCCGAAGGCGTCGGGCCCGACGGCGGTGTATCGCGCGGCGACCGCCTCGAAGCCGAGACCGAAGTGGTCGGGCTGGCCGGTGACCAGATCTGTTCCGGTCATGGAGATCCCGGCGAACTCCGCGATGGTCTCGGGGCGGAGCAGCCGTTCGCGACCGTCCACTTCGGACAGTGTGGCGGCGTACATCCTGGCCAGACCGCGGGCGTTGCCGACACCGCCGCTGGAGGTCGGGCCGCCCGCGTGCACGAGCCGGCTGTTGCCGTAGTCGACGAGGCTCGTCGGTTCGGGATGGTTGAGGTTGAAGGCGATCCCGGTCAGGCTCTGCGGATCCGGGCCCGCGGGCGGCGTCTCGCGCATCTCCTCGACGGGCACGAAACGCGCTTCGAGCTCCGACGGCAGGCCGAGGTGGTAGTCGAGGCCGTAGGGGACGCGGATCCGCTCCTCGTACCACTCCTGGATCGTGCGGCCCGTGACGCGGCGGATCACCTCGCCGGTGAGCGCCCCGATGACGTAGGCGTGGTAGCCGAAGCCCGTTCCCGGTTCCCAGTAGGGCTTCTGGCCCGCCAGACGGGCGGCGAGCGCGCGGTCGTCGGCGAGTTCGGCGACGGTGAAGCCGCCGTCGACGCCGATCAGCCCGGCGCGGTGGGCGATGAGTTCGCGGAAGGTGACGCGGCCCTTGCCTTCGGCGGCGAATTCGGGCCAGTGGCCGGCGACGGTCGCGTCGAGGTCGATGGCGCCGTCCTGGACGAGCAGGGCGGCGACGAGGTGGGCGGCGCCTTTGGCGGATGAGTAGTTGATGAAGAGGGAGTCGCCGTCGACGCCGGGGCCGGACCAGAGGTCGACGACGGGTTTCCCCTCGGCGTAGACCGCGAGCTGGGCGCCGAGGTCCTCTTCGGCGGTGACGGCGGTGGTGAACGCGTCGCGGACCTTCTCGTATCCGGCGGCTACGGTGCCGTGGACTTCGGTGGTGGTCATGGCGGCTCCTCGGCTCGGGACGGACACCGGTGGCCAACCTGGGGCCCCGGCCGGGGATTCCGGACTGTTCCTCAGGTCACGTCGCGGATGATCTTCTCCGACATCTCGGCCACTTCCGGCAGGTACGCCTGTGTGCGTGCGATCCGGGCGGCCAGTGCGGGCCCGTCGGGGACGCCCAGATCCTCGGCGAGGGCCTCGAAGGCGGGGAGGCGCCGGAGGTGATGTTCCGGGGCGTCGGCGGCGAGGATCTGGTGGCAGCGCGCGAAAGTGGCCGCGATCCAGAACACGGCCTCGCGGTGGTCGCCGCGGGCGACGAGTTCGCGGGAGGCGTCGATCGCGATGGGGCGGGCGGCGGCGCTGATGTCGCTGCTGAACGGGAAGGGTGTGCGGGAGACCGACGCGGCCGCGTCGAAGGTGACCGCGAGCGCGTCGACGTGCTCGGCGACCCGGGCGGCGGTCAGGGAGTCGGCGCCGAGCTGGGCGAGGAGTTCCTCGTAGCGGTCGCGCATCCCGTGCGCGGCCAGGGTTTCCCGCGCGGCGAGGTAGCGCAGCCGTACCGTCGGGTTGCGCAGGGCGGCGACGAGCAGGACGTGGCAGGTCACGCCCGTCGGGAACATCCACGGCATGAGCCGGTCGGCCAGTGGGGCGCCGACGTCGACCGCTCCGATTCCCCGGGCCACGGCTGTCGCGGCGGAGTCGCGGCGGGCGCGCACCGATTCCGGCGACGCGAAACGGGCCGCGACGAGGTCGCGCAACCGCGTCAGCCGTCCCGAGGGGTCGGCGAGGATCCCGTCGCGGCTGAAGGCGTGCGCGAGGTGGTACGAGGCCAGGACCGTTGCCGCGTCGGCGAAGTCGGCCGACGGCAGCCACGTCACCTCCAGCAGGACACCGTCGTGGGTGAACTTCCCGAGCTTGTGCTCGGGGAGGTCACCGTCGACCACGACCATGACGTCCACATCGGACCCGGTGCCAAGCGAAGCGCCGGCGTCGAGATAGGCCGCCGAACCGCTGAGGTAGGCGCCGGCGAACCCGTCGATCGTCCCGGCGTTGGCCGCGAGCCAGTCGCTCGCGGCCGCGCGTGCGTCCTCGATCCTCATCCGCGCAGCCTACGCATGACCTTTCCGAGCGCCTCGTCCTCGGTGAGTTCGCCGAGGGCTTCGGTGAGGGTGGTGTCGTAGGTGGTGCGGGCCTCGGCGTGGCGCCGGCGGCCGTCGTCGGTGAGGACGGTGTAGACGCCGCGGCGGTCGTCGGCGCACACGTCGCGGTAGGTGAATCCGGCGTCGTGCAGGCGGTTGACCAGTCGGGTCACCGAGCTCTGGTTGAGGCCGAGGGCGTCGGCGAGTTCCTGCATGCGCCGTTCGCCCTTGGGTGCGGGGGCGAGTTCGGCGAGGGCGCGGTACTCGGAAAGGCCGAGGCCGTGGCCGCGCTGGAGGGCGGTGGAGAGGCGTTGTTCGACGCGGGCGTGGACGGCGACCACGTCGCGCCAGAGTGCGGTGTCGTCGGTCATACGGGCCTCCCGGCTGCGGAAACGGCGGAAGCGCGGCCCCGCCTTGACACCAGGATACATGTACATACATACTCACTCCCGCAGTACGAAGTTGTATGTACATGTAATGAATGGAGGCCGTCGTGGCCTGGATCTACCTCCTCATCGCCGCCGTCTTCGAGGTCGTGTTCGCGCTCGGCACCAACGCCACCAACGGTTTCACCGAACTGTGGCCGTCGGTGCTGACGATCGTGGCGGCCTCGGGCGGCATCTTCTTCCTGAGCCTGGCACTGAAGACCCTCGACGTCGGCGTCGGCTACACCGTCTGGACCGGCATCGGCTCGGTCGGCACGGTCGTTTTCGGGACCGTCCTGTTCGACGAGCACATGAACGGCTGGAAGGCGCTGGCCTTCCTGCTCATCATCGGCGGAGTGCTCGGCCTGAAGCTCGCCGACAAGTTCACCACGACCACGGCCGCGCAGGCCTGAGCACCAAGGAGCCCGTCATGGCCTGGATCTACCTCTCCATCGCGATCGTCTTCGAGATCGCCTTCGCCCTGGGAACCAACGCCACCAAGGGGTTCACGCGCCTGTGGCCCTCGGTGTTCACCATCGTGTCGGCCGCGGCCGGCGTGTTCACCCTCAGCCTCGCCTTGAAGACCCTCGACGTCGGCGTCGGCTACACGATCTGGACCGGTATCGGCTCGGTCGGCACGGTTCTGCTGGGAGCCTTGATCTACAAGGAGCGGATCACCGTCGCGAAGGTGGTCTCGTTCCTGTCCATCGTGGGCGGCGTGGTCGTGCTGCGACTGGCCGCGTGAAGCCTCGCGCCCGGCCGGAGAACGGCCGGGCGCCCGTCACAGCAGGGGAACCCGCCAGATCAGTCGGCAGCCAGAGGGCTCGACGTTCTCCGTGGTGAACACACCACCGAGTCTGCGGGCGCGCTCGGCAAGGTTGAGCAAACCACCGCGCGGCATGTTCTCGCCGAGCCCGCAGCCGTCGTCGGCGACGATCAGCTCGACCGACTCACCGTCGGCGACCACGGTCACATCCACAGTGGAGGCTCCGGCGTGGCGGGCGATGTTCGACAGCGCCTCACGCAGGGCCGCCAGCAACTCGGGCCGCACGACCGGCGGCACGGCGCTGTCCACCGGGCCCGACAAGGTGACCGACGGCCGGAAGCCGAGACTGTCGCAGGCGGCCTCGACGGCGGTGTGCACGCCGAGCCGTAGATCCCCGACACTGCCACCGTGCAGGGCGTAGATGCTGGCGCGGATGTCGCGGATGGTCGCGTCGATGTTGTCCACGGCGGCGTTGATGCGGTCGACGACCACCGGCCGCGAGGTCATGTGCACGACGTTCTGCAGGTGCAGCCCGGTCGCGAAGAGCCGCTGGATCACCACGTCGTGCAGGTCGCGGGCGATCCGGTCGCGGTCTTCGAGGACCGCCAGCTGCGCCCGGTCGCGTTGCGCGCGACTGCGGTCCAGCGCCAGGGCGGCCTGTCCCGCGAAGGACTCCAGCAACCCGATCTCGGCCGAGGAGTAGTTCACCGACACCGAGCGGTCCGTCCCGACGACGAGCGCCCCGTACGCGGTCTCACTGGTGGCCAGGGGGACCAGCAGCGCCCGGCCGGTGCCGACCGGGTTGGGCCACGCCGCCGAGATCCCCAGATCCTCGACCTGCGTGGGCTTCCGGCCGACGATGACCGCGCCGAGCGCGTCGTCGGTCAGCGGCACCCGGTCGCCCGCGACCGGCAGATCCCCTTCGGCGGTCAGCGCGACCTCGACGACGACTTCGCTCATGTCGCCCGGGTCGCGCACCAGGACCATGGCCAGGGCGGCGTTCGAGGTCTCCATCGCGCGCTGCGCGACGAGCCGCAGCGCGTCCTCCTGGTCGATCGAGCCGATCACCGCGTCGGTGATCTCGGCGGCCGCCTCCAGCCAGCGCAGCCGCCGGCGGCTGACGTCGTAGAGGCGCGCGTTCTCGATCGCGATGCCCGCCGCCGAGGCCAAGGCGACCACGACCCGCTCATCGTCCTCGCTGAACTCCTCCGCGCTCAGCTTTTCGGTGAGGTACAAAGTCCCGAAGTCGCGTTCGCGGATGCTCACCGGCACGCCGAGGAAGGTCCGCATCGGCGGATGGTGGTCCGGGAAACCGAAGGACTTGGGGTGCGCGCGGAGTTCGGCCAGCCGCAGCGGCTGCGGTTCGTCGATGAGCAGACCGAGGATCCCGCGTCCACAAGGGAGCGCACCGATCTGCTCCCGCTTCTCCTTGCTGACGCCGTGAGTGTGGAAGGCGACCAGCTTCCGGTCATGGCCGACGACCCCGAGCGCGCCGTACTTCGCGTCGACGAGTTTGCAGGCCGCGGTCACTATCCGGTCGAGGACGGCGGGAAGCTCCAGGTCACTGCCGATACTGACCACGGCGTCCAGCAGGCCGCCGAGGCGCTCGCGCCCGATCGTGATGTCCCGGACGCGAGTGAGGAGCTCTTCGAGGAGAGCGTCGAGCTGGACCTGTCCCAGTGGAGGAAAGTCGAGACCTGGCCAGCGCGAAGGGATCGGTGTGTGCTCGGCCACGCTTCGATGTTACGGAGAATGAGGGCCCCATGCCAGTGGCGTGATGATCACCAGGCGTGGTCGATGACGGACCCGGGCGTCCACTCAAGACATTCGGCCCGGCTGTTCAGGACGAATGGACCTCCCCGCTGCACTGTTATCGAGGGATTCTTTGAGTCAGGAAGTGTTCATCAGAACCACCTCCGAAGACTCTGCCCACTACGCCCGTCATCGGCCGATGGCGGTCCGTGCCCGCGATCTTGCGGGGAGCGGAGGTGTGGTCCCTCTACCGTGCCGGGGTAGAGGGGCCACACCGCGTTGCAGGGTCTTTTCGCCGCGCGGCCCCTTTCAGGCCGGCTCGCCGGGCCAGACCCACTCGCTGATCTCCGGAGCGTCCTCCCCGAACTCGCGCGTGTACTCCCGTGCCCGCTGCCGCGCGTCGAACATCCGCTGCCGCAGCGCGGCCTCCTTCACCGCCAGACCCGGGACCCGGTCGATGACGTCCATGACGAGGTGGAAACGATCGAGGTCGTTGAGCATCACCATGTCGAAGGGCGTGGTCGTGGTGCCCTCCTCCTTGTAACCGCGCACGTGGATGTTGTCGTGGTTGGTGCGCCGGTAGGTCAGGCGGTGGATCAGCCACGGATAACCGTGATAGGCGAAGATGACCGTCTTGCCGGTGGTGAACAGCGCGTCGAACTCCCTTGAGGACAGTCCGTGCGGATGCTCCTTCTCGTCCTGGAGGCGCATGAGGTCGACGACGTTGACGACCCGGACCTTGAGCTCCGGCAGGTGTTCCCGCAACAGTGCGACCGCCGCGAGCGTTTCGAGGGTGGGGACGTCGCCGGCGCAGGCCATGACCACGTCGGGCTCACCGTCGTCGTTGGAGGCGAACTCCCAGATCCCGATCCCGCGACGGCAGTGCGCGTCCGCCTCGGCCGGCGACAGCCACACCGGCTGCGGCTGCTTCCCCGCCACGACCACGTTCACATAGTGCCTGCTGGCCAGACAGTGGTTCATCGTCGACAGCAGCGTGTTGACATCCGGCGGCAGGTAGACGCGGATGACCTCGGCCTTCTTGTTCACGACGTGGTCGATGAAACCGGGATCCTGATGGCTGAAACCGTTGTGGTCCTGGCGCCAGACATGGCTCGACAGCAGGTAGTTCAGCGACGCGATCGGCCGCCGCCACGGAATGTCCCTTGTGGTCTTGAGCCACTTGGCGTGCTGGTTGAACATCGAGTCGACGATGTGGATGAAGGCCTCGTAGGACGTGAACAGGCCGTGCCTGCCGGTGAGGAGGTATCCCTCCAGCCAGCCCTGGCACAGGTGCTCCGACAACACCTCCATGACACGGCCGTCAGGCGCGAGGTGGTCGTCGCCGGGCTCGATGTCGGCAACGAACGCCCGGTCGGTGACCTCGAAGACCGCGTCGAGCCGGTTCGAGGCGACCTCGTCGGGACCGAACAGGCGGAACCTGTCGGCGTTGGCGCGCATGACCTCCCGCAGCCACCTGCCGAGGACGCGCGTGGACTCGGCGTTCACCGACCCGGGTGCCGGGCAGTCCACGCCGAACGGCCGGTAATCGGGCAGCGACAAGGGTTTGAGCAGCTCACCACCGTTGGCGTGCGGGTTGGCGCTCATCCGCCGCTCCCCCGCGGGCGCGGCCAGGATGATCGTCTCAACCGGGGCGCCGTCGCCGTCGAACAGCTCCTCGGGCCGGTACGAACGCAACCAGGTCTCCAGCTGCGCCAGGTGGGCGGGGTTGGTCCGCACCCCCGACAGCGGGACCTGGTGCGCCCGATACGTTCCCTCGACCTGCACACCATCCACTTTCGACGGTCCCGTCCAGCCTTTCGGCGTCCGCAGCACGATCATCGGCCAGCGCGGCCGGGTCACCCGCGAGGACGTGCGCGCGTGGTGCTGGATCACGTTGATGTGGTCCAGACACAGATCCAGCACCGACGCCAGCCGCCGGTGCACCCGCGCGTGATCGTCGTCGGGATCGGCGTGCACCAGATGCGGTTCGTAGCCGTAGCCCCGCATCAGGCTGAGCAGATCCTGCTCCGGGATCCGCGCCAGCAGCGTCGGATTGGCGATCTTGTAGCCGTTGAGATGCAGGACCGGCAGCACCGCTCCATCACGCGCCGGGTTGAGCAGCGTGTTCGACAACCAGCTCGCCGCGAGGGGACCGGTCTCGGCCTCACCGTCACCGATGACGCACAGCGCGAGGAGGTCGGGATTGTCGTACACGGCACCGTAGGCGTGCGCGAGGGAGTAGCCGAGCTCGCCGCCCTCGTGGATGGATCCGGGGACCTCCGGCGCGACATGGCTCGGGATCCCGCCCGGGAAACTGAACTGCCGGAACAGTTTGCGCATGCCGCCCAGGTCGCGGGTGATCGACGGATACCGCTCGGTATAGGTCCCTTCGAGCCACGTGTTCGCCACGAGGGCCGGGCCGCCGTGCCCGGGACCGGCGATGTAGATGGCGTTGAGATCGCGGACACGGATCGTGCGGTTGAGGTGCGCGTAGAGCAGATTCAGTCCCGGCGAGGTGCCCCAGTGGCCGAGCAGGCGGGGCTTGATGTGCTCCGGCCGCAGCGGTTCGCGCAGGAGCGGGTTGTCGAGGAGGTAGATCTGCCCGACCGTCAGGTAGTTCGCCGCGCGCCAGAGCGTCTCGACGCGGGCGAGCTCGTCGGGGGCGAGGGCGGCCTGGGCGATGGTCTCGGTGCTCGTCATGCCGTCACTGTGGCCCGGATCGGGCCGCGCGCGTGGCGATATCGGGCAATCGACGCGGTGAACGTATCGCCGATATTAGGTGATCTTGGGTTCTTTCGGATAGTTTGTCGCTGTTCGCGGATTCCCGAGCTCCGCGGGCTGAGGGGGATTCGTCATGGCCTGGAAGCGTCTGCTCCGGCTGGCCGCGCTCGCGCTCGTCGGCGGACTGGTCCTGGGGATGGTGACGGGGGTGCTGACCGCGAAGGCGGCCGAGGTGCCGGGAGGGCAGTGCGTGTCGGGCCGGTGCTAGCTCTTGTCGATGACGCAGAAGCGGTTGCCCTCGGTGTCGGCGAGGACGGTGAAGTCGGCGTCGGCGGGATAGAGGTCCCAGTCGGCGCGGACGGCGCCGAGGGCCAGGAGGCGCTCGATGTCGGCCTCGGGCTCGGCCGAGTAGAGGTCGAGGTGGATGCGCGGGTGTTCCTGGACCGGCGTGCCGGACAGGCCGACGGCGATGGCGGTTCCGTGGCCGGTCGCGGGGACGAGGACGGCCCAGTCCTCGGCGATGACGTCGCGGGGGACGAGGTTCAGCGCGGCGCACCAGAACGCGGCGGCGCGCGGGACGTCGGTGACGCCCAGGACGACGGTTCCGACCGTGAGCATGTCCCTGAGTCTCGCAGAAACCTGAGAAGCTTTATGGCTCAACGGGGATCTCGATGTCCATATGCGAGCCCCATGTTGCGTGTTGTCGTACCAAGCGGGCAAGATTCGACATTGTGGGACTCCTTCAGCGGCTCTTCGGGCGTCCGGCGGACGAACCGGCCGACGGCGCGGACGCCGTCGCCGACACGACCGACGCGCCCGAAGCGAGCCCAGACGAATCCACGGACCGGCCCGCGCCGGACGGTGGTGTGCTCGGTGACGCCGCGCCGCTGCCCGAGGTGCCGGAGGTGCCCGTCACGGCCTCACCCGATCCTTCACCCGAGCCCGGCGAGGTGCCCGAACCCGTCGCCGAGGCTCCGCACGACACTTCCGCCGACGACTCCCCCGGCGACACCGCCGAACCCGAGACCGAACCGGAGCAGCCGGTGCTCTTCGTGACCGCGACCTCGACCGACACCGACGAGGCGCCCCTGGCGACGGTCCTGCCGTTCCGCGGCGGCGCCGTTGCCGAGGAGCCGCCGTCGGCGCCCGAGGCCGCAGAGGAGCGCGAGGAGCAGCCGAAAACGCCGGAGTTCCCCGACCTGTTCACGCCCTCGCGGCCCCGTCGGGAACTGCTGACGCTCGACCCGCCGGCGGCTCCCGAGCCGGAGCCCGCCGAGGAGGCGGTCGTCGAGGACCTGCCGATCGACGCCTCCGGGTCGCCGCGGGCGGCACTGCGGTCGGCGGGTGTCGCCGTGCCGCACATGCAGCTGGTGACGACGCGCGGGTCGGCGCGGCTGTGGGCCTTCCCCGTCGCCGAGCAGGAGGCCCTCGGCTGGTGGCTGGAGATCCGGCGCGTGCACGACCGCACCGGCTGGCTGCCGGTGCTCCTCGGGCCCGCCGACGGCTGGCTCGACGACGCCGAGAGCGTCCTGCACGAAGGCGACGACGAGCTCGGGCGGCTGTCCGAAGTGGACGTCGAGGAGCTGTTGCGCGTCAAGGCCGCCGAGGCCGGTGAGCCGCCCCGTGGCGTCGCGACGCTGCCGACGCGCGGCGACTCGACCTTCACGGTCGCCAAGGCCCCGGGCCTGCTGGGGCTCGTACAGGCCGACCACGGCTGGCAGATCCCGGCCCTGCTGCCCTGGGCGGGGTCGACGAACTGGGAGATCTTCGGCGCCGAGCACGCCGCCGTCCTGCGCCGCTGGGACGAGCGCGTCGACGTCGAGGTCGTCGCGATGTCGTGGGACGTGCTGGAGCTCTACGTCGCCGAGCCGCCCGCCGAGACGGCCGATGCCGTCGAACTGGCGCAGGAGGTGTACGCGTACTGCCCGGACCTGCTGGCGGCCGGTGTGCCGACGCTGGACGACCTGGCGGTGCACATGGTGAAGAGCAAGGCGTGGTACTTCAGGTGGAACGACTGACCTTCGCGACGGGTCTCGGATTCGTGGTGGGGGTTTGTGGCGGGGGTTTGTGGAGTGCGCGCCTGACGTGGGGCCGGACCGCCGGTGGGTGGCGGGCGCTCGTGGGTGGCGAACGCCGGTGAGTGCCACATGCCGATCGGTGGCGGGCGCTCGTGGATGGCGGGCGCTCGTCGGTGGCGAGCGCCGCTGAGTCGCGACGCCCATGGATGCCGATCGGTGCCGAACGCCGGTGAGCGCCAAACGCCCATCGGCGGCGGATGGCCGTCGGCGCCCTCGTCTAGAGCTCCCAGATCCGCGGCGGCCGCGCCTTCGCGCCCTCCGAGCACCAGCCGACGCCACGCGCGCCGGTGAGCCAGCGCCCGCCGCCGAGAGGCAGCGGGAGGCCTTCGAGCGGCTTCGGGTACCTGATCGTGCGCAGATGCATCGACGGCAGATCGACGAGCCAGTGGTGGTTCCGTCCGGCGAGTTCGTCGTTCTCGTCGGTGACCGCCAACGCGCTGTCGGCGTTGAGGAAGACCGCGTGGCACTGCCAGCGCGTCGGGCCGTCGCCGGCTCCCGACGGGCGCCGGAGCGCGGGCGGCTCGACCGTGCCGAGCACCTCGCCGTCGGCGAGGTCGTGCACGGCGAGCGAGTCGCGGTCATCGGTGTTGGTGAGGTATCTGGCCTCGTCGACGTCGAGGAGCAGGCGCTCGGTGTAGTCCGGCTCGACCGTCAGGACCGAGCCGTCGAAGGCGCCCCACAGGAGCGGCGGTCCGGAGCGTTCGGCGACGGAGAGGACCATCCGGCCGGGCGCGGGATGCCGTAGCTGCTGCGATCCGTACGACCGGGTCCCGGTGTCGGCGCGGGCGGAGACCTCGCCGGTGGCGGCGTCGAGGACGAGCCATTCCTCATGCTCGACGTCGGTGAGAGCGAGCGCCCACACGAAGCGGCCGTCGGCGCTGAAGGCGGCCGAGCCGGCACCGTTGTGGCCGTGGTCGCGGTCGCCTTCGTACTCGGCGGCATCGAGGTGACGCTTCCCGCAGCCGCGTACCCAGCAGGCGTGCCGGTGCTCCCAGCGCGTCCGGCTGGCGGCGTCGACGGCTCGGACCGCGTGCTGCCCGGGGAAGACGGCGAGGTCGAGTGTCGGCGACACCGCGGCGATCCCACGCCACGGCACGGAGAACCGCACCGGCTCGGAGGTTCCGGCGATGAGCGCGTCGACGTCGTGGACGGCGAGGACCGTCGAGGTCTGCGTGGTGAGACGGCGGGCGCCGTCGATGTCGACGGCCGTCGCGACCCAGGCCCACTCGGTGAAGGCGGGGAGGGTGGCGACTCGGCGCGGCGTGACGAACTCCATGCCGGGGAAGCCTAGGCGTGAAAACGCGCCGCCGAGGCGACGCTCAAGGTCGGCTCAAGTTCGCCTTCGGATCGAGCCGCCGGGCACGCCCGTTCCACGTGAAACACCCCGCTCACACCGTTTCACGTGAAACACCGCATCGCTTCCGCATCGCCAGCGCATACGCCCGCCCCATCCCCGCTCTCGCTCTGCCAAGATCGGCCGTCGGCGATCGGGCGCACCGGCGCGCCCCCACGTCGCCGATCCCCTCATTTGCCCTGGAGGCAACCACATGCCCACCGCAGACTCCGGTCGCGACGGCCGCCTCAGCCGTCGTTCACTCGCGCTAGGCGCACTCGGCGCGGCCGGTGCCGCGACCACCGCGACGGTCGTCGCCTCGACGCCCGCCGTCGCCGCCGAGACCCTCGCCGGCGAGACCTGGGAGGTCGTGACCGAAGGGTTCAACGACGCCGCCGTCGCCGCGGCGATGGCGCGGGTCCTCGCGACGCGCAGCGGCAACGCCGTTCGCGCGAAGTTGATCCTCCCGCCGGGGAACTACGCGCTCACCAAACCACTGCTGGCCCACGACGCGAACTTCCCGACGAACTCGCTCGAAGGCCTGTCCATCCAGGGGATGGGCATCCGCAGCACCACCATCAACTGGAACGACACCGGCACCGCACCCTTCATCACCGCTTCGCGGCCGCGCCTGCGCTTCCTGCACATGAGCGGCTTCACGGCCGCGTCGACAAACGCGGCCAACGAGTTCGCCTACCTGGTGTCGGACACCAGCGGCGGTTACAACCAGGGCTGGCTGATCCAGGACGTCGAGTTCAACGGGTCCTGGCTGCGCGTCTTCGGTCTCGACGGCGGCGCCACCGCCAACCTGAACTCCGAGTTCGTCCTCGAACGCGTCTTCACCACGACGAACTCGGTCTTCGCCGACGCGTTCTTCCGCTGCGGCGGCGTCCGTCTCGGCGACCACAACCAGCAGAACCAGTTCCTGAACTACTGGATCAAGGACTGCTGCCTGACCCTGTCGAAGGGGACGGTGTTCACCTTCCCGCGCGGCGGCAGCATCCGCGTGCAGAACGGTTCGTGGAGCGCGGCCAACGCCACCGACGGCCCGATCACCTGGTTCCACATGCCGGCCGCCAACAGCAACAACCACGCGGCCATGCAGCTGACGGTCCGCGACGTGAAGTTCGAGCCGAAGGCGGCCAACCACAAGATCATCGACTGCGCCTGGAGCGGTGGTTCGGTGCTCTTCGACAACTGCAACGACCACGGTTCCATCCAGAACACCGCCAGCAAGGGCTACAACCTGCACCGCTATGTCGGCGCCAACCCGTGGGGCTTCGGCGGCTGCATGCCGAGCGTGCGGTACCAGCAGTGCCAGCTGACGGGGTTCCACCAGTACGAGGGCGCGGCCGTCAAACGCGGTGGTGTCGTCTACGACGGTTCGTACTTCTACCGCGGCGACAACGGCAACATGGCCAACGCCACGACCGGCACCGACGCCGCCCTCCGCTGGACGAGCGGCGCCCCGCGCTACCGCTTCCGCGAGTGCTACAACGTGGTCGACGAAACGAACTGGGCGTAAGTCGCAGCGGCGACACGGAAGGGGCGCGGCCCGTTTCACGTGAAACGGGCGGCATTGGAGTGTTTCACACGGAACGGCCGTCTAGGCGGTGTTTCACGTGAAACATGCGGCTCGGTGGTGTTTCACGTGAAACATCACGCCTGACGGGCCGACTTCGAGCTCGCGACGGCGACTCCGGCGAGGCGTCCGGACGGACCGAGCCGCCGCCCGCACCTCGCGTTCGGCACGGCGACGTACTCGCGCGCGGCTCTCCGAGCACGACGGCGGCCGGTCCCGATGGCATCGGCCGCCTCGGCGTCCACGCCTGCATCAGCGCGCAGGACCGAGAACCCGTCCGGCCGCTCCGGCCCGGCATCCGGTCTGCTCGAAGGGCCCGAAGACCAGCAGGACCGCGTAAGCACGACTCGCTCCCAGCCGGGTCCGTCCGAGCGTGAACGGTCCGACGCTTGGCCCGAACGCTGCTCGGCAGGGCCCGGCTCGATGGACTCGACGTCGAAGACCACCCCGTACGCTCGCCTCTTGCTTGGTCAACGGCCTGGCGACTCCCGCGACAGGCCGGGGTCGCGCTCGGCGTGCGCGTCGAACTCCTCGTGGACGCGGCACAGCTCGCGGGTCGGTCGAACCGGCGAACCCGGCCAGCCGGTTCAGGCGGGGTGGAAGCACGAAGAGGCCGGACTGGCCGGTCGCGGTCCCGAGCGGGCCACGAGCGGCGAGCGCCGATGCGAGCCCGTTCGTCACGACCGAAAGCAAGGCCGTCCCCGCCAAGAGCAAGGCCGTCCCCGCCGAAAGCGAGACCGTCGCGCCCGCTACCTGCCGTACCGCTCGGCCATCGCGGCGAAGAGCGCCTTGCGCTCCCATTCGCTCTCCTCGGTCAGCATCCGGACGACGCCGTACGAGCCGAGGTCGGCCTCCCCGACCCGGCCGAACCCGGCGAAGGTGAACCACAGGGCGGTGTCGACGCCTTGTGCCTCGAAGACGTCGAGGAGTTCGGTGAAGTAGCGGACCTGCTCGCCCTCGTCGGCGACGGCGTCGGCCGGCGCCTGCCACGCCATGCCTCCGCGCGCACCGGCACCGGTGTAGGCGCAGGTGCCGTACTCCAGCACGGCGACGGGTTTCCCGTTCCGCCCCAGCGCGGCGATCTCCTCGGTGAAGGTCGCCTCGTTGTAGGCGGCGCGGTAGGCGTCGGCGCCGACGTAGTCGAAGGGCGTCCAGTCGATGAACTCCCAGGGCGCGGCGGCGTAGGTGACCGGCCCGGCGAAGTGCTCGCGGACCTTCGCGGCGACCCCGGCGACGTAGCCGTTGAGGCTCGTGATGATCGGGCCGAGGCCGTTCCACCACGCCTGGTCGGCGGTGGCGATGGTGTGCAGGCGCTCGCCGTAGGTGTCGCCGGGGATGAAGCCCGGCGCGAAGGCGCTGAACTCGCACCCGGCGACGAGGCGCACCGAAGCGCCGCCCGCGCGCAGTGTCTCGGCGCGGGCGGCGCAGTCGGCGAACAGGTCGAGCATCTCGTCGCGGGGCACGTCGACGGGGAACGGCGCGAACCAGATCTCCAGGCCGTGCTCGGCGGCGCGTTCGGCGGCGAAGCTCAGGCGGCCGGGGTCGCGACCGGAGATCCGCACGGCGTCGCAGTGCAGCTCTTCGGCGATGACCCGCAGGTCCCGCGCGACCACCTCGGGGGTGAAGCTGGCGCGGCTGCCGTCGCCGGGCAGGAAACCGGTGTCGTAGTTGATTCCTCGTGCGCGCATCCGTTGAGTTTCCCCGACGCGGTCACTCCTTCTCGTCGGCCTCGGCCCGGGCGACGGCGACGGGGCATTCGGCGTGGTGGATCAGCGCGTGGCTGACCGAACCGAACAGCAGTCCCCGGAAACCACCGCGACCGCGGCCGCCGACGGCGACCATCGAGGCCGTGCGCGACGCGTCGACGAGCGCCTCGGCGGGCTCCGCGCGCACGATCTCGGCGCTCACCGGGACCTGCTTCCCGCCGGTGTCGACCTCCAGCAGGGCCGTGTCGAGCAGTCGCTCGGCGGCGGCCAGCGCGTCGGCGCCCTCCTCGGGCGGGAAACCCTCGGGAAGCGCGTGGACGACCCGCACCGACGCGTTGCGCAGTGCGGCCTCGGCGACGGCGAAGCGCAGCGCCAGCCGGCCTTCCGGGGACCCGTCGACACCGACGACGATCGGGCCGCCCGGATCCTCACGCGGCACGTCGGGCCGCACGACCAGCACCGGGCACGTCGCGTGCGCGGTGACCTGCACGGCCGTCGAGCCGACGAGCAGGCCGGTGAAGCCACCGTGCCCGCGGTTTCCCACGACGATCAGGTCGGCGTCCTCGCCCTCGGTCAACAGGGCCTGCGCCGGGCTCGCGATCTCCATGTGCGTCGAGATCTCGATCTCCGGCGCGGCGAAGCGCGCCTTCTCCTCGGCGGCGCCCAAGATGACCTTCGCGGCCTCGCGCAGGTCCTCCCGGGGGACGCCCATCGCGGCCAGGTCCATCGGCGTGTCCACCATCGACCAGATCACCGCGTGCACGATCCGCAGGGGGATGCCCCTCAGCAGGGCCTCGTGCGCCGCGCACTCGATCGCGCGGGTCGAGGATTCCGAGCCGTCCGCACCAACGACAACCCGTCCGACCATGTTGATCACGCCCTTTCCACGTCCAATGTTTCACGTGAAACGGCGACTTGTCCCCGAAGTCGGTCCGCCGGGGACCTCAGCCCGACCGGCGTTCGCCGAGAAGCTTGGTGGCCAGGACCGCCGCCTGTGTGCGGCGTTCCAGGTCGAGCTTCGACAGCAGACTCGACACATAGTTCTTGACGGTCTTCTCCGCCAGGTACATGCGTTCGGCGATCTGCCGGTTGGTCAGACCCTCGGCGATGAGCTCGAAGATGCGCCGTTCCTGTTCAGTTAGGACGCGCAGCTCGGCCGGCTCCTCGGGACCCTTCCGGATCCTTTCGAGCACCCGCGAGGTGACCACGGGGTCGAGCATGGACCGTCCGCTGGCGACGATCCGTACGGCGTGGACCAGGTCCGTGCCGCGCACCTGCTTGAGTACATACCCAGCCGCGCCCGCCATAATCGCGGCGAAGAGGGCCTCGTCGTCCTCGTAGGACGTCAGGATCAGCGCCTGCACCGTCGGGTCGGCGGCGCGGACGTCGCGGCACACGTCGATGCCGCTGCCGTCGGGAAGTCTCGCGTCGAGGATCGCCACATCCGGGCGCAGGGCGGGGATCCGGCGGCGGGCCTCGTCGGCGAGCCCGGACTCGCCGACCACCTCGATGTCCTCTTCACGCTGCAGGAGCTCGCAGAGACCGCGGCGGACGACTTCGTGGTCATCGAGGAGGAAGACCCTAATCATGGTGCATTCATACCTTGTGCGACACGGCTTCGAGGAGGACCGAAGTCCGCTCGGCGGAGGGCTTTCGGCCCTTGTCGGTGGGGTCCGCACCCGGTACGCCGGGCTTGGCCGGGTCCTTGCCCTCGTTGTCTTCGTGGCCTTCGTCGCCTTCGTTTCCCTCGTCGTCGCCGTTCTCGTCGTCCTCCTCGGGCACCCCGAGGAGGTCTCGGCAGAAGTCGTCGACGCGTTTGTGCCCGCCGGCGTGGTCGGCGAGTGCCGGGAAACCCGGGTCGCGGTGGGCCTTGGGCCGGTCGGCGAGGAACAGGCGGCACAGCCGGCCGAAACCGGCGGCGGGTGAGTCCGACGTCGTCGGTGGCGGGTCAGCCGGCGGCTCGGCCGGGTTCGTGGGCGGTTCCTCGGTGACGAGGGGGACGGGGGCGTCGTCGTCGGCCTGGCGTTCGCCGGCGGCGGTCGTGCCGGTCTGCAGGGCGGCCTCGGGCGGTTCGGGGATGCGGCTGGACTTGGCGGCGAGGGCGACGCCGCCGAGCATGGCGAGCGCGACGACGGTCTTGACGACGGCGACGCGCGCGATGAGGCGTCGTGCGCGTGGCGCTGGGGGCACGGCCGGGCGGAGGGATCGGTAGACGCGGGCGGCCTCGTCCTCGCCGGTGAGCTCGTCGGGCCGCGCGGGCGCGGAGGCCGCCGCGAGGAGCGCACCGAGGCGCTCGTCGCCGAGGTCGGCGGGATGTCGGGTCATGTCGCGTCCCTCGGGGTGAGCGCCGGCGCGGGGGCCGTGGGGGCGGGGGCGGTGCCGTCGTCGGCGAGACGGTCGGCGAGGCGGCGGAGGCCGCGGTGGGCGGCGGTGCGGACCGCGCCGGGACGTTTCCCGAGGACGCGGCCGGCGGAGCGCGCGTCGAGGCCCATGACGACGCGGAGGAGGACGGCCTCGGCCTGGTCGGGTGGGAGGGACGCGATCATGGCGAGCGCGGCGTCGGTGGCGACGGCGTCGACGGCGAGGAGGGCGGTGTCGGCGGGTCCGACGAGTTCGGCGAGGCGGTCGTCGGAGACGGTGGGCCCAGGGGCGCGTTTGCGGCGGCGGACGTGGTCCATGGCGCGGTGGCGGCCGATGGTGGCGGCCCAGCCGCGGAAACCGTCGAAGTCGCCGCGGAAGCCGTCGAGGTCGCGGGCGATGTGCAGCCAGGTCTCGGAGGCGACGTCTTCGGCGTCGGCGCCGACGAGCGCCCGCAGATAGCGCAGCAGCCGGGGATGGACCTCCCGGTACAGGAGCCGGAAGGCCTGCTCGTCGCCGCGCTGTGCCGCCTCAAGGCAAGGGGACAGCTCGTCGGTCACCGCTCAAGGGTGCCTCAGAAGCGTTCACGCGCAACATCGGCCGACGGGTGTAACACCGGCGGGCCGTGGAGCGCTTCACCGGTGAACAGGCGACCGCGCGGGGCGGCATCGCCTGAGCGTTATGCGCCTTTTCCTGCTCTTTGTGGTTGAATTTCAAATTCCGCCGGGAAAAGTATTGACTGTCCGGAAATCCTGCGGGAGGCTCAAGAAGCCAGGCCGCCATCCTGGCGCCACGGTGACGAAAGATCTTCGGGCTAGCGACCTCTCGTCGCGCGTGGCACTTGCCGCCCGCCTGCTCCGCGACTCACGGCGTGGAGCGCGCCCGCGGGGGTTCCCCCGACCCCCGCGGGTCAACGGCCCACTCGAACCGCCCCGGTCCCCGCCGGGGCGGTTCACCTCGGGCGGGAAACTAGGTGACGG
Source organism: Phytomonospora endophytica (assembly GCF_014202425.1). Taxonomy (GTDB): domain Bacteria; phylum Actinomycetota; class Actinomycetes; order Mycobacteriales; family Micromonosporaceae; genus Phytomonospora; species Phytomonospora endophytica. The sequence continues at coordinate 157,475 of NZ_JACHGT010000016.1, forward strand.
GCTCCAGCTCGATCCAGGCGTGGCCGGGGATCGAGGCCCGGACCCGGTCGGCGACCAGCATCGCCTCGGCGCGACCGTCGAAGGCGTGCGCGCGCCACTGTCGCGAGCGATGCTCGACGTACCAGTGGCCGCGGAGGCGGCCGACGACGACGCGGTGTTCGCCGTTCTCGGTCTGCCAGGCGCGCACGGGTTTCCTGGCCGGGTCGGCGCGCTGGAGTCTCTCGCCGTTGATCATCCGAGGATCTTCGCACATTCGTTCTAATCGATAGACGGGGCCGGGGCCCGCCCCGCGGCGAGCCCCGGCGCACTATTCGGCGGCCCAGGTCACCGGCAGTTCGTGCACTCCGTAGATGTTCATGTCCGACTTGACCCGCACCTCGGCGGCGGGAATCGCCAGCTCCAGCGTCGGGAAACGGCGCAGGAGCCCGTCGAAGCCGGCGCGCATCTCGATGCGCGCGAGCTGCTGGCCGAGGCACTGGTGCACGCCGTGCCCGAAGGAGACGTGGCCTCGGGCCTTGCGGTGGATGTCGAGGTCGTCGGGGTTCTCGAAACGCTCGGGGTCGCGGTTGGCCGCCAGGAGGGAAACCACGACCGTCGAGCCCTCCGGGATGGTCTCGCCACCCAGTTCGAGGTCCTCGGTGGCGTAGCGGTAGAAGATGTCGGCGATCGACAGGTACCGCATGAGCTCCTCGACGGCGCCCGGCATCAGCTCGGGGTCGGCGCGCAGTTCGGCGAGCTGCCCGGGGTGCTCCAGGAGCGCGAAGGTGCCCAGCGCCAGCATGTTCGCGGTCGTCTCGTGCCCGGCGAGCAGCAGCAGGAAACCGATACCGACGAGTTCCTCGATGGACAGATCCTCGTCGCGTGCGAGGTCGGAGAGGATGTCGTCGCCGGGTTCGGCGCGCTTGGCCGTCACCAGTTGACCGAGGTAGCCGGTGATCGCGCCGATGGCGCCCATCTTCTCTTCGAGGGTCTGGTCCTTGACCAGGAACTGCGCGGAGTTCCTTTGGAAGGTCTCCCGGTCGGCGTAGGGGACGCCGAGCAGTTCGCAGATCACCAGCGACGGGACCGGCAGCGCGAACTCCTCCACCAGGTCGACCGGCGGCCGCAGGCTCGCCAGGTGGTCGAGCTGCCGTTCGGTGACGGCGATGATCTGCTCTTCGAGGGACTTCATCCGCTTGACGGTGAACGCGCCGGTGAGTTTCCTGCGCAGCCGTGTGTGGTCGGGTGGGTCCATGCTGATGAAAAGGCCGGGAAACTGCGGCGACGGCTCGGTCGGTGCGGGCATGCCCGTCATCTCGAAGGGCACGTGGATGACGCCGATGTCCTGGCGGGAGCTGAAGCGGGTGTCGGCCATCATCTGGCGGACCGCCTCGTAGCCGGTGACGAGCCACCCCTCGTGCCCGTCGGGGAAGGTCAGGGGACTGACCGGGCGGGTGCGGCGGAGGCGGGTGACCGCGCTCGGCGGGTCGAAGGGACCGGCGTCGCGGTCCATGGGAAGGCCTTGCGGTGCGGGAACCGTGGTGTTCATCGGGTTTCCTTTCGCGGTGGTCGAGTCCACGTTCGCCGACCGGCCTGACATGGGCCTGACACGAGCGTGTCACCGTCGCCGGTACCTGCACCGGGCCGTCAGCCGACCCGCGCCGAGGCCAGGATCTCCAGCAGCGCCGTCGTCGCGGGCGGGTCCGGCGGCTCGCCGTAGGTCGCGGCATAGATCCGGCGCGGCTCCTCCGGGAGCGCGGTGGCGTGCACACCCGGCGCCCGGTGCGCTCGCAGCGCCAGGCCGTTGACGATCGCGACGCCGACCCCGGCGGCGACCAGCGACTGCGTGACGACCGTGTCGTCGCAGAAGTAGGCGACGCGCGGCACGAAACCGGCCCGCTCGCAGGCGCTCACCGTCGCGGCCAGGCAGCGCTCGCAACCGCCGACCCACGCGGAGTCGCGGTGGTCCTCCAGACGCTGATCGGGCCGGTCGGCGACCAGGTACAGGGGATCGTCGAGCAGGTGCACGAGCCGGACACCGTCCTCTTCCACGGGGTCGCCGGCGCCGCGGAAGATCAGCGCGACGTCGACGTGCCCGGAACGCAGCATCCGCAGCCCTTCGGCCGGATGCGCGTCGACGAGATTCAGCTCCACGCCCGGATGCCGCCGCGCCAGCTCCACGGCCGCCTTCGGCACCAGCGTGCTCAGGACGGTCTGGAACCCGGCGACCCGCACCCGCCCGGCGCGCAGGCCGACTCGCGCGGCGAGTTCGGTCGAGGCGGCGTTGAGCCTGCCAAGGATCTCGGTCGCCCGCAGCGCCAGGAGCTCGCCTTCGGGGGTGAGCCGGATGCCGCGCCCGACACGCTGGACGAGCTTGGCGCCGGTCGCGGTCTCCAGCCGTCCGAGGTGATGGCTGACCGAGGGCTGGGAGTAGTGGAGCTCCTTCGCGGCCCGGGTCACCGATCCGTGGCGGGCGACCGATTCCAGCACCCGGAGGTGGGTCAGGTTCAGCATTCATCAATTTTATGTATGGGACTTACGCGGACTTGGCATTAGACGTCATGGATCCGAAGGGCCATCATCTTTTCCAGAAGGTCCATGAGCGGAAGAAAAGGAACAATCGTCATGTCACTGACCCGTGTCCACAACTTCGCCGTCTCCCTCGACGGCTTCGGCACCGGCGACGTCCAGAGCCTCGCGGCGCCCTTCGGTCACGCCGGCGAGCGCCTGCACGAATGGATGTTCGGCACCCGGTGGTGGAAGGGCGCCGGCAGCGGCGGCGGTGTCGACGACGCCTTCGTCCGGCAGCACGACCCCGGGATCGGCGCCGAGATCATGGGCGCCGGGAAGTACGGCTTCCCGGGCTGGCACGAGGACCCGGAGTGGAAGGGCCACTGGGGACCCAACCCGCCGTTCCATACCCCGGTGTACGTGATGACGCACCACACGCGCCCGTCCATCGAGATGGAAGGCGGCACGACCTTCCACTTCATCGACGGGACGCCCGCCGAGATCCTCGAAGCCGCCCGCGCGGCCGCCGGTGGTGAGGACGTGCGCCTCGGCGGTGGCGCGACGACGATCCGCGACTTCGTCAAGGCCGGGCTCGTCGACTACATGCACATCGTGGTCGTGCCGATCATGCTCGGCCGCGGCGTGCGGCTGTGGGACGGGCTGGAGGGGATCGACGCCGACTACGCCATCGAGTCGATCTCCGCGCCGAGCGGCGTCACGCACGTGACGTTCACCCGCGCGAAGGACTGAACCCGCGAGGAGGAGCCGGACGCCATGCCTCGCGTCCGGCTCCGTGACGTCACGCGACGGCGGTGCCTTCGAGCTCGACCAGCTGACCGGGGATCGCCAAGCGCGTCACGCCGAGCATCGTCGTCGTCGGCGCCACCCCGGCGGCGCCCAACCGGGCCGCCAGCACGCCGTAGTGAGGGAACAACGCGTCCACGTCGGTGGTGTAGACGTTGAGCCGGATCAGGTTCGACAGGGACATGCCGGCCTCGCCGAGCACAGCCTCCAGGTTGTCGAGGCTCAGCGCCAGCTGCGCGGCCATGTCGCCGTCGTGCTCGGGCTTGCCCTCGGCGCTCATCGAGGTCTGCCCCGAGACGTAGAGGGTCCGGGTGTGCCCGGAGACGACCTCACCCTGGTTGAAGCCCATCTCCAGCGACCAGGTGACCGGGTTGACCGCGGTTCGTTCGATTGCCACGTCGGCTCCATTCGATTCATCGAGACGCACGCCTTCGACGCCGTCGTGATGAGCCTCGCAAGGAATCACGACACCCTGTGTCACGTATTCCGTTAAGGTTTCCGCGATGCGCGCCGACAGGCTTGTCTCCCTGGTCCTTCTGCTGCGGCAGCACGGCCGGATGTCCGCACCCGCCCTCGCCGAGGAGCTGGAGGTGTCCACCCGGACCGTGCTCCGCGACATCGAGGCGCTCTCGGCGGCGGGCGTCCCCGTCTACGCCGAACGCGGCCGACACGGCGGGTTCGCGCTGCTGCCCGGCTTCCGGACCGAACTCACCGGACTCAACCACGACGAGGCGCTCGCCCTGCTGACCGCCGGGTCGCAGCGCGGCGAACGGGCGTTCGGGCTCAGCTCGGCGCTGGCGTCGGCGATGCGGAAGGTCGTCGACGCGCTGCCGGAGAGCCACCGCGCCACCGTCGGCGACGCTGCCCAGCGCCTGCTCGTCGAGCCGGAATCGGACCTGCTCTCGCGCCGAACCGTCACCGAGGAGATCCCCGCGGCGACGATGGCCGAGCTGCGACGGGCCGTGCTCACCGGACACAAGCTGCGGATCCACTACGCCGCCACCGACCAGGAACCCCGCCGGCGGACGGTCGACCCCATCGGCCTGGTCACCGTGCGGGGACGCGGCTACCTGCTCGCGACACGGTCCGGGGAGGACCGCACGTACCGCCTGTCGCGGATCGAGGCCGCCGAAGCGCTCGCCGAACCGGCGGAACGCCCGGGTCGGGTCGACCTCGACCGGATCTGGCGGGACCGCACCGCCCGGTTCCTGGCCGACGGGCACATCACCGTGCTGGTCCGCGTCGACCCGGCCCGGCGCGAGGACCTGCTGGACGGCTCCCTGACCGTCCGCGCCGAGGAGCCCGTCGACGACGGGTGGCTGCGGCTGGAGGTGACGTACCAGGATCTGCGCCACGCGGTGTGGGCGCTGTGGCAACTGGGGATGGACGCGGAGGCGCTGGCGCCGCCGTCGCTGCGCGAGGCGCTGCGGGAGCGGGCGGCGAGGGTCGCCGAGCGGTACGGGGACAGCACGAAGGCCGGTCCCCGCCCTGTTCAGGAGCGGTTACCGGCCTTCGAGGTCAGTGGAGACTAGGGGACTCGAACCCCTGACCCCCTGCTTGCAAAGCAGGTGCTCTTCCAGCTGAGCTAAGTCCCCGGGGCGCCGGGGCGCGCTAGCGCACGTCCTCGGCGGGGGTGGTGGCCTCGTGCCAGAGCGCGCGCTCTTCACCGGCCGCCTTGACCTTCTTGACAACGATCGCGGCGACGGTCACAACGCCCGCCACCAGCAAAAGCTTCTTCCACATCGGCAATGTCCCCCTAAGGAATCCGTCCTGCCGTGAAACGCGCTCCAGCATACCTCCGCCCCACCCGCAACCCGCGTCGGCGTGCGCCTTGAGGTGGCGGTGGGCACCCGCGGCAACCGAAACGGGCCCACGGGCGTCTCGCGTGCGCGACGATCAAGTCATGAGCGTCGATACACGAGGCCCGGACGACATGGGCGACGACGAGCAGGAGACCGACACCGCGCTCTACGAGCGCTACATCGAGGACCCGCCCGCCGACCTGGAGATCAAGGCCGACGACGACGGCGTCGTCGGCATCGAGGAGTGGCTGCCGCAGGAATCCCGGCCCGGTGACGCGCGCAGGGAGGCCGAGGAGGCCGACGACCGTCCCGCCGAGGAGGCCGCCGAGCACCTCTCGCGGCGGGACCGCTACTAGCTAGCCGACGTATTCGGCGAGGTGCCGCCCGGTGAGCGTCTTCTCGCCGGCCGCGACGAGTTCGGCGGGTGTGCCCTCGAACACGACCTCGCCGCCGTCGTGCCCGGCGCCGGGCCCGAGGTCGATGATCCAGTCGGCGTGCGCCATGACGGCCTGATGGTGCTCGACGACGATGACCGACTTCCCCGAGTCGACGAGCCGGTCGAGCAGCCCGAGCAGGCGCTCGACGTCGGCGAGGTGCAGCCCCGTCGTCGGCTCGTCGAGGACGTAGACGCCGCCCTTCTCACCCAGGTGCGTGGCGAGCTTGATGCGCTGCCGTTCACCGCCCGACAGCGTCGTCAGCGGCTGCCCGAGCGTCAGGTAGCCGAGCCCGACGTCGGCGAGCCGGTCGAGGATCTTGTGCGCGGCGGGCAGTTTCCCGTCGAAGAACTTCTCCCCCTCGTCGACCGACATGCCGAGCACCTCGGCGATGTTCTTCCCGCCGAACTCGTAGTCGAGGACCTCGGCCTGGAACCGCTTCCCCTCGCACACCTCGCAGGTCGTGGCCACACCGGCCATGACGACCAGGTCGCTGTAGATGACCCCGGCGCCGTTGCAGTTGGGGCAGGCGCCTTCGGAGTTGGCGCTGAACAGCGCCGGTTTCACGCCGTTCTCCTTGGCGAAGGCCTTGCGGATCGGGTCGAGCAGCCCGGTGTAGGTCGCCGGGTTGCTGCGCCGGGAACCGCGGATCGCGCCCTGGTCGACGACCACGACGCCGTCCCGCCCGGACACCGAGCCGTGGATCAGCGAGCTCTTGCCCGAACCGGCGACGCCGGTGACGACGACGAGCACGCCGAGCGGGATGTCGACGTCGACGTCGCGCAGGTTGTGCAGGTCGGCGCCGCGGATCTCCAGTGCGGTGCTCGACTTGCGCGTCTCCGGTTTGAGGGTCGCGCGGTCGTCGAGGTGGCGTCCGGTGATGGTGTCGCTGTCGCGCAGGTCTGCGACGGTGCCTTCGAACATCACCTGCCCGCCGAGGCTTCCGGCCTTCGGACCGAGGTCGACGACGTGGTCGGCGATCGCGATCGTCTCCGGTTTGTGCTCGACGACCAGGACGGTGTTGCCCTTGTCGCGCAGCTGGATCAGCAGGTTGTTCATGCGCTGGATGTCGTGCGGGTGCAGGCCGATGGTGGGCTCGTCGAAGACGTAGGTGACGTCGGTCAGCGAGGACCCGAGGTGCCGGACCATCTTCGTGCGCTGCGCCTCGCCGCCCGACAGCGTGCCCGCGGGCCGCTCAAGGCTCAGGTAGCCGAGGCCGATCTCGACGAAGGAGTCGAGCGTGTGCCGCAGCGACGCCAGCAGTGGTGCGACGCCGGGCGCTTCGACGCCGCCGACCCACTCGGCGAGGTCGCTGATCTGCATGGCGCAGGCGTCGGCGATGCTGACGCCCTTGATCTTCGACGAGCGCGCCTCCGGGCTCAGCCGCGTCCCCTCGCATTCGGGGCAGGTCGTGAAGGTGACCGCCCGCTCCACAAAGGCGCGGATGTGCGGCTGCATGGCGTCGACGTCCTTGGCGAGCATCGACTTCTGGATCTGCGGGATCAGGCCCACGTAGGTGAGGTTGATGCCCTCCACCTTGATCTTCGTGGGCTCCCGGTAGAGCAGGTCGTTGAGTTCGCGCTTGGTGTACTTCTTGATCGGCTTGTCGGGGTCGAAGTAGCCGACGCCCCGGAAGATGCGCCCGTACCAGCCGTCCATGCTGTAGCCGGGGATGGTCAGCGCGCCCTCGTTGAGGGACTTGGAGTCGTCGTAGAGGGCCGTCAGGTCGATGTCGTTGACCGATCCGCGCCCCTCGCAGCGCGAGCACATGCCGCCGAGGATGCTGAAGCTGCGGCGCTCCTTCGTCGTGCGGCCGGCCTTCTCGACGGTGACGGCGCCGGCGCCGCTGATCGAGGCGACGTTGAAGGAGAAGGCCTGCGGCGGGCCGATGTGGGGTTTCCCGACCCGGCTGAACAGGATCCGCAGCATCGCGTTGGCGTCGGTGGCGGTGCCGACGGTCGAGCGCGGGTCGCTGCCCATGCGTTCCTGGTCGACGATGATCGCGGTGGTCAGGCCGTCGAGGACGTCGACGTCGGGCCGGGCCATGTTGGGCATGAAACCCTGGACGAAGGCACTGTAGGTCTCGTTGATCAGGCGCTGCGACTCCGCCGCGATCGTGCCGAAGACCAGCGAGCTCTTCCCCGAGCCGGACACGCCGGTGAAGGCGGTGAGGCGGCGCTTGGGGATCTCGACGCTGACGTCCTTGAGGTTGTTCACGCGGGCGCCGGTCACGCGGATCATGTCGTGGCTGTCGGCGGCGTGCGCGTTTGCCCTGGTGGCCTTGCTCATCGTGTCTCCATCTGCTCGGGCGGGGCCGCCGCGTGGAATCTCACCCCGGTCATTGTTCTCGCCCGCGGCGGCCCTGGGTACGGGAGAACGGCCGATCAGCTGTCCTGCAGGAGCCCGAGGACGTTGCCTTCCGGGTCGGTCACGGTGGCGACGAGGCGCCCTTCGCCGACCTTCTTCGGGGCCTCGGCGACCGCGCCGCCGGCCGCGGTCACCTCGGCGATCCTCGCCTCGATGTCGTCGACGTGCCAGTAGGCGACCGGCGAGGGAGAGCTGTCCTTGGGCGCCGGGACGAGGCCGACGTGCTGGCCGGCGGTGTCGTAGCCGACGTAGTAGTCGGAGTCGACGGTCGGCTCGACGCCGAGCAGGGCGGTGTAGACGGCCTTGGCCTTGGCGAGATCGCCGACGTTGTGCAGGAGGGTCTTGGCTCCCTGGGTGGGCGTGCCGGTCATGGTCGCTCCAATGCTCACGGATCGTGGTGGCGGCGTTTCGGACCGCCGTCATGCCACGCTAACCGTGCCGCGGGGGTCGGCGCTTCTCGAATCCTGATCGCTTCGCCGAGTTTCCCGCTCAGTCCTCGGTGGCCCATTCGCGGACCTCTTCGTCGGGGTCTTCGGCGAGGCGGGCGAGGACCTCGGCGACGCCGGGCGTGCGCCAGCGCCGGATCGTGTACGCCAGCGACCGGCGGACGTCGGCGTCGGGGTGGTCGGCGAGGTGCGCGAGGAGGTGGATCGGGCCGCGACGGCGGCCGTGGAGGTCGTCGAGGACGTCGACGATGGCCTTGACGTCGGCGGGGTCGGTCTTCTCCAGGCGGGCGAGGAGCGTCCGGACGGGTGGCGGCGGCTTGTCCACGGCGAACGGGCGCCGCAGCAGGCGCTGAGCCCCGTAGGCGCCGGTGACGCGGCACCCCATGCACGTGCACGGCTTGGTGCCGTGCGCGTCGGGCCTGTAGCGCCAGCCGACGCCGTGGGAAACCCCGCGGATCCGGTGGACCTCCCGGCGGGAAACCCCACGCGGGAGAAAGACCTCCCAGCCGCGCGGGTCGTCGAGGGCGCGGATCCGCGCGACGGCCTCGGCGGCGGTGACCTCGGCGGGTTGTGCGTGGTAGCGGCCGACGCTGACCGGCTCGGCGTCGGGCAACCTGATGTCGACGGCGACGAGGTCGCGTTGCCTCGACCATCGGCCCAGTTCGCGCATCCACTGGTGGGTGAGCGTGTAGGACGTGAGCAGCGGGAAACAGAACACGCCGCCGCGTTTCCCGGCCCGCAGCCCGGAGCGGCGGACGCGGTCGACGGTCACCCGAGGGGTGAGGTGGACGAACATGGCCATCGGGCTAACCCGTCAGCGCGTCGTTGATGCGGGCGACGAGATCCCGCGCCTCGTCCTGGGTGAAGGCGCCGGTGACCTCGGTCGTGCCGCCGGTGATCGCCGCCATGATCGTCGGCGCGGTGACGACCTCGTCGCCGAGGACGATCGCGACCTGGCCGTTGACGTTGGCGGCGGTCAGGTCGGCCCAGGTCGCCGTGCCGGCGTCGGTGAAGTCGAGGATGATCTTGAAGCCGCCGCCGACCGCGTCGCCCTCGACCTTCGCGCCTTCCAGTCCGCTGGCGTCGATCGCGACGGGACGCAGGTGGTACTTGACGTTCTCGGCGTCGCAGACGGTCGTCTCGGCGGCCGGGTCGGGGTACGCGCGCGGCATCTCGGCGAGCAGTCCGCAGTGGACGTAGGGGACGTTGAAGGCGACCGTGGCGGGCAACAGCTCGACCTCGGCGGGGGTGAGGGAGGCGAAGGGGGCCAGCGCCATGTCGTCCTCGTTGGGGTGCGGGGGCGCGGTGAGGGCCTGGGCGGTCTCGGCGGACAGGTCGCCGACCTTCTTCCAGACCTCGTCGAGGGTGGTGGCGGTCATGTCGGCCGCGGACGTGCCCTTCCTGGGCGCGCCGTCGGTGCTGGCGATGACCGCGCGGAACGCGAAGGCCTCCGGGTTGGCGATCTGGTCGGGCCAGTCGAGTTCGGGCTTGTCGTCGGTGGAGGTGCAGGCGGTGGACAGCGCCGCCGCGAGCAGCACGGTCAGGACCGCGATCGTCCTCTTCAAGGGTCGGCCTCCCGTGTGGGTGTGTGTCCGCACCGTATCGTCGCCGCGCACGGTCCTCAGGCGCCGATCGCGGCCCGCGCGGCCTCGGCGAAGCGTTGACCGTCGGTCTTGGGGACGGCCTTGACGGTCGTGGCGTTCGCGCCCTGTGCGATGGAGACGACGCCGACGAGCAGGCCCTTCCACGCTACGGCGGTGACCCGGTCGAGGGGGATCACGTCGACCCCGCCGGGGGTGGTGAACAGCAGCCGCTCGTTGGTCAGGGCGAGCAGACCCTTGCCCGCAGCGGTCTCGCCGGGAGCGAGGCAGACGACGAGCTCGTCGTCGCGGACGTGCCGGTCGAGGGCGGCGAGGAGGCCGGACGCGGGCGCGGAGGCGAGCTCCTCGGCCGCGGCGGCGGTGTCGGGGCGGGGGTCGTCGGTGTGCATCGGTCCACTGTGGCAGGGGAGGCGCCCGCGACACTACGTTGATCACGTGGATGCCAAGGAGTACGCCTCGTCTTTCGGTGCCGCCGCGAGCGCCTACGCCGAGCACCGGCCCGACTACGCGCGCGACGCCGTGCGCTGGGGCTTCGAGCCCGCGCCCGGGACGCGCGTGCTCGACCTCGGTGCCGGCACCGGGAAACTGACCGCGACGCTGGTCGAGGCCGGCGCCGACGTCGTGGCCGTCGAGCCCGACGTCGAGATGCTCGCCGAGCTGCGCCGGGGGCTCGACGTCCGTGCCCTGCTGGGCAGCGCCGAGGGGATCCCGCTGCCGGACGGGTCGGTCGACGCCGTGCTCGCGGGTAACGCGATGCACTGGTTCGACATGGCCGTCGCCGGGCCCGAGATCGCCCGGGTTCTCGCGCCCGGCGGTGTCCTGACCGGACTGTGGAACGTGCTCGACGATCGCGTCGAGTGGGTCGACGGGCTCGCGGCCGTCGCCGGGAGCGACGTCATCGGCCCGCGCGACACGCCCGCCGCCTGGCGCGCCGAGACCGAGGGCATGCACCTGCCGAAGACGGGCGAGGCATGTTTCGGCTCACCGGAGACGGCGGAGTTCGCTCACGAGCAGCGGCGCACCGCCGACTCCCTCGTCGCGACCCTCGCGACCCGCGCCGGACTCCTCGTGATGGCCGAAGACGAGCGCGATGCCCTCCTCGACCGCATCCGCGGGTACCTCACGAGCCGGCCCGAGACCGCCGACGGCGAGTTCGCGCTCCCGATGCTCACGTGCGGACTACGCGTACGACGCCGCTGACGACGGCTCGCCCGGGCACCCGCGAAGGCCGGGAAACCCGCCCGGAAGGAAGCCCTCACGACCGGCCGGACGGGCACACCCGTCGGCGACCATGGCGACAGCGGCTCGCCGAGGCCGTTGCCGCCCCAGCCAGGCCTCGGCGGGTCGTCCCGTGCGCGCAGGCCACCCGGCCCGCACCGGGGCCACCGGGTGGACTCAGCGCGCTTCCAGCGCCTCGGCCCTTCGCTCCAGCTCGGCGGCGATGCCGTCCCAGTCGGGGCCGTGCGTCCAGAGACCGGCCGCCGCCGCGCGCATGAGCTCCGGCTCGCCGGGCCGCTGCAGCAGCACCAGCCGGTGCGCGAGGTTGCGGACCCAGACCGGGAGCAGGCCGTCGACGATGTTCGGGCACAGCTCGCGCAACATCGCGAGGATCGCATCGGCGTCGGCGAAGGTCAACGCCTCGACGAAGAGGTATTCCTCGTGCTGGAGGTCGCACTCGGGAGTCGGCCCGTACTCATCGCCGTACAGGCATCGCGCCTCCTCGGTCAAGGTCATGTGCATGGCCGCAGCCTATGGCGGCGCCCGGCCGTCGGCGACTCGCAGGCTCAGATACGCCCGAGGACCTCGGCGCGTTTGGCCGCGTACTCCTCGGCGGTGATGAGGCCCTCGGCGTGCCACTCGCGCAGACGCCGCAGGGTTTCCCGGGGCTCGTCGGCGACCGGCGGCGGACGCGGCGGCGTGTACGCCGGAGGCGGCACCACCACCATGCCCGGAGGCGTCCCGGGCGGACGCGTGGCCTGGACGGCCGCACGAGCAGCGTCGACGAGGCGTTTCCCGTCGGCCTGGTTCACGCCCTTGACGACCGCGCGAACGTTTCCGACACCGATGATGACCTCACCCGTCAGCATCCGCGCCTTCCATTCCAGAGTCACCACGTGGGCGAGCGGGAAGGCGTCGGCGGCCTTGCGGGAAACCCCGTGCACGACGAACAGCAGCCGCTGCCCCGTCAGCACCAGCAGACCGGCCTTGCGGGCGAACTCGCCGACCGCAAGGTGCGTCACCACCTCGCCGACATGCAGGTAACCGGGCAGCTCCCGGATCTCGCGCTTCGCGCCGAGCGTCACCGAGGCCGCCTCGACCGCGGCGGCGATGTCAGGGCGCGACTCCGGAGTGTCCATCCGTCCACTGTGGCAAGTCGGCGCCACCCGGCCCATCGCATGATCGGCCGACCACGGCGACGTCCCCGGCCGGAACGATGCCGGCCGGGGACGTCGCCGTTCGCCATGGAGATGGCCGTGACCTCCCCGACGGCGAGGGTGTCCGGTTACGCGTACGTGTACATGTTCCCGGTCGTCTTCACCTTGTCGTTGGCGTCGTAGTAGTTGATCTGCCACCGGATGAGGTGGCCCTCCCCGAAGTCCTTGTTGCACCAGGTCCAGCCCACGGCGGCCCCCAGCGTGTTCACGCAGCTCCCGGAACGCTCGGAGACGTACTCGTACCATGTGACCCAGACGCGGTGGCCGTCCTTGGCGTTGTCCTTGACCCAGATGACGTCGCCGTACGGCTGGAAACACGCACTGGCGGCGTCCAGGGGGCCGAGGCAATCCTTGTCGTGATTCTCCGACCAGGAGACGTCCACGGCGAAGGTCACCTCGCCGGCATTGGCGGGCGAGGCCGCGACGGCCACCACCCCCAGCGACATCAGGACCGCCGACACGAGCGTGATCAAGCGCTTGCGGATCATCCTCTTCCTTCCGTTGACGGCAGTCACGCTCCACGGAATGCGATCGACGTGACGTGCCGCCGCAAGTGTCAGGGGCACGTCCGCCATTCACCTTGACTCCATCTTGAGCCGGGCTTGTTTCCCCACCCGTCGCCACCCTTGTTCGCGCGACGGAGCCTCTCGCCGAGCACGGTGGCCATGCACGCCGAGGACCTCGGCGACGCCTTCGAGAACGACGGTGGCGTGCTCGTCGCACGCCCTGCGGGCTCGGTGCGGGCACCGGCGGCCCCGCCGCGCACGAGAGATCTGAAGGCGTCGCCCATCCGCGGCGGCCGGGCTGGGGAGGTCGAGCCGACATCTTCCCCACGGCGACCGGAGGAGATCCGCATAAGCGAAAGAAGCGCCAGGCCCGAACCGGTTTCCCGGTCCTGACCTGGCGCTTCGTCACCCTGGTGGGGCTAGATGGAATCGAACCATCGACCTCAGAGTTATCAGCTCTGCGCTCTAACCGACTGAGCTATAGCCCCAGACGCGACGAGACGAAACGATACCTTAGGCATCGCGAGCCTGTCGCGCAGGTATGGGGGTAACCGCCGGCGGGCGTCTACTCCTTCTCCGACAAGGTCAGTTCGATGCCGCCGACGAGGTCGGCGCACACGTTGTAGATGAACGCCCCGAGGGTCGCCATGGCCGTGAAGAGCACCATGTTGACCACTCCGAGCAGGGCCGAGACGCCGATGACGCCGCGGGCGGTGAACTTGAACCCGTCCCCGCCGCTGCCGGAACCGACCAGGGAGCCCACCAGCTCGTTGAGGCTGGTGAACACGCCCATCGAGTCCAGCGCGATGTACAGCACCGTCGTCGCCACGATCAGCACGATGAACAGCACCAGGGACACCGCGAAGGAGAACTTCATCACCGACCACGGGTCGATGCGCTTGAGGTGCAGCCTCGCCCGCCGCGGCCCCCTGGCCGCCGCGGCCGAGACGGCCTGCCTGGCCGCTTTGACGGCCTCGGCGACCTTGGTCGACGAGCTCGTCTGCGGTGGCGGTGTCAGCGCCTCCGGGGAGGTCGGCGGTGGTGTCATACCGGGCGGTCGCGTCACCTTGCTGCCCCCCGGCACGTCGGCCACCTCAGCGCCGCCCACGTGGGCGCGACCGACCGCTGCCGGGCCGTTCGCCTGCGTGTCCGTCATGCGTTAAGTCCTGTTCGTCCGGCTCGTCCGCGCTACGAGCGATAGCCACCAAGGTAACGCCTTCCGGCAGATCCATCAGCTTGACGCCCATGGTGTTGCGATCGCGTGTCCGCCGGACGGGTTTGACAGGCGTACGGATCACTCCGCCGTTGGAGGTGATCGCGAAGAGTTCGTCGTCGGGGAGGACGCTCAGCGCGCCGACCAGACCACCACGTCGTTCGGTGATCTTCGCGGTCAGCACCCCCTTGCCGCCCCTGCCCTGACGCGGGTACTCGTCCACGGGGGTCCGCTTGGCGTACCCGCCTCCGGTGGCCACGAGGATGTCCATCCCCTCGCGCACCACCTCCATCGTAAGTAGCACATCGCCGTCGGTGAAGCGCATCCCGATGACTCCCGACGTGGCGCGTCCCATCGGGCGCAGCGACTCGTCGGTGGCCTGGAAGCGAATCGCCTGCGCGTTGCGGCTGACCAGCAGCAGGTCGTCCTCGGGTCCGATCAGCGCGGCGCCGACGAGTTCGTCCTCGCCCTTGAGGTTGATGCCGATGACGCCGCCGGTGCGGTTGGAGTCGAAGTCGGTGAGCTTCGTCTTCTTCACCACGCCGTCGCGCGTGGCGAGCACCAGGTACGGCGAGACCTCGTAGTTCTCGATCTCGATGACCTGCGCGATGGTCTCCCCGGGCTGGAAGGCCAGGAGGTTCGCGACGTGCTGGCCACGGGCGGTACGCGACGCCTCGGGCAGCTCGTAGGCCTTGGCGCGGTAGACGCGGCCCTTGTTGGTGAAGAACAGGACCCAGTCGTGCGTGGAGCACACGAAGAAGTGACTGACGATGTCGTCCTGGCGCAGCTGCGCGCCCTGGACGCCCTTACCGCCGCGGTGCTGGGTGCGGTAGGCGTCGACCTTCGTGCGCTTGGCGTAGCCGCCGCGCGTGATGGTCACCACGACGTCCTCGCGGGCGATGAGGTCCTCCATGGACACCTCGCCCTCGAAGGGCACGATCTTGGTGCGGCGCTCGTCGCCCCACCGCGCGACCGTGGTCTCCAGCTCGTCCTTGATAATCGACCGCTGGCGCTCCGGGCGCGCCAGGATGTCCTCCAGGTCGGCGATCTTCGACTCGATCTCGACGAGCTCGTCGATGATCTTCTGCCGCTCCAGGGCCGCCAGGCGGCGCAGCTGCATGTCGAGGATCGCGGTGGCCTGGATCTCGTCGACGTCGAGGAGCTGCTGGAGCCCCGTCTTCGCCTCGTCGGCCGAGGGCGCGTTGCGGATGAGCTGGATGACCGCGTCGAGCTGGTCGAGGGCCTTGCCCAGACCGCGCAGGATGTGGGCCCGCTCCTCGGCCTTGCGCAGGCGGTACTGGGTGCGCCGGACGATCACGTCGACCTGGTGGGCGACGTAGTGGCGGATGAACTGCGCCAGGTTCAGCGTGCGCGGCACACCGTCGACCAGGGCGAGCATGTTCGCGCCGAAGGTCTCCTGCAGCTGCGTGTGCTTGTACAGGTTGTTGAGGACGACCTTCGGGATCGAGTCCCGCTTGAGGACCAGGATCAGCCGCATACCGGTACGGCCGGAGCTCTCGTCGCGGATGTCGGCGATGCCGGTGAGTTTCCCCTCCTTCACCAGTTCGGCGACGCGCAGCGCGAGGTTGTCCGGGTTGACCTGGTAGGGCAGCTCGGTCACCACAAGGCAGGCGCGCCCCTTGGCGTCCTCCTCCATCTCGATGACCGCGCGCATCCGGATCGAACCGCGGCCGGTGCGGTAGGCGTCCTCGATGCCCGAGCGGCCGACGATCAGGCCGTGCGTCGGGAAGTCGGGGCCGTGAACGAGCTTGATGAGGGCCTCAAGGGTCTCCTCCTCGCCGACCTCGTGGTTCTCCAGGCACCAGTAGACGGCCTCGGCGACCTCGCGCAGGTTGTGCGGCGGGATCTTGGTGGCCATGCCGACCGCGATGCCCTCGGAACCGTTGACCAGCAGGTTCGGGATACGGGCCGGCAGGACGAGCGGCTCGGTGGTCTTGCCGTCGTAGTTGGGCCCGAAGTCCACCGACTCCTCGTCGATGTCCCGCATCATCTCCATGGCCATGGGATGCAGGCGCGACTCGGTGTACCGCATCGCGGCCGCGCCGTCGTTGCCCGGGGAACCGAAGTTGCCCTGGCCGTCGATGAGCGGGTACCGCAGCGACCAGGGCTGCGCCATGCGG
The DNA here is from genome assembly GCF_014202425.1 of Phytomonospora endophytica. Classification (GTDB taxonomy): domain Bacteria; phylum Actinomycetota; class Actinomycetes; order Mycobacteriales; family Micromonosporaceae; genus Phytomonospora; species Phytomonospora endophytica. Next base: position 173,714 of record NZ_JACHGT010000016.1, read on the forward strand.
ACGAGCGTGTCGTAGATCGAGGAGTCGCCGTGCGGGTGGTACTGACCCATCACGTCGCCGACGACGCGTGAGCACTTCACGTACCCGCGGTCGGGGCGGTAGCCCCCGTCGTACATGCCGTACAGCACCTTGCGGTGCACCGGCTTGAGGCCGTCGCGCACGTCGGGCAGGGCCCGTCCGACGATGACGCTCATCGCGTAGTCGAGGTACGAGCGGTGCATCTGCACCTCGACGCCGACCGGCTGGATGCGTCCGCTCGACGCTTCTTCCGCCGCGGTGGTCTCCGTCACGGTTTGCCTTTCACCTTGCTTGAGAACCTGTGGATAAGTCTGTGGATACTGTGGACGGCCCTGTGGATCGAAGCCGGGAGCCGTCCACGATATGCACTAAATGTCCAGGAAGCGGACATCCTTGGCGTTGCGCTGGATGAAGTTCCGCCGCGACTCCACGTCCTCCCCCATGAGGACGCTGAAGAGCTCGTCCGCGGTTGCCGCGTCGTCGAGAGTCACCTGGAGCAGCGACCGGGTCGCCGGGTCCATCGTGGTCTCCCACAGCTCGTGGTAGTTCATCTCGCCGAGACCCTTGTAGCGCTGGATGCCGTCGTAGCGGCGCGGGTCGGCCTTGCCGGCGGCGATGCCCATCTCGATGAGGCCGTCGCGCTCGCGGTCGGAGTACGCGTACTCGACCACGTCGCCCTTGCGGTTCCACTTGATCTTGTACAGCGGGGGCTGCGACATGTAGACGTGGCCCATCTCGACCAGCGGCCGCATGAAGCGGAACAGCAGCGTCAGCAGCAGGGTGTTGATGTGCTGGCCGTCCACGTCGGCGTCGGACATCATGATCACCTTGTGGTACCGGAGCTTCTCGATGTCGAACTCTTCGTGAATGCCGGTACCCAGGGCCGTGATGATGGCCTGGACCTCGTTGTTCTTCAAGACCTTGTCGATACGGGCCTTCTCGACGTTGAGGATCTTGCCCCGGATCGGCAGAATGGCCTGCGTACGGGGGTTGCGCCCCTGCTTGGCCGAACCGCCGGCGGAGTCACCCTCGACGATGAAGACCTCGGACTCACGCGGGTCCGTCGACTGGCAGTCGGCCAGCTTGCCCGGCATCGACGAGGTTTCGAGAAGGCTCTTGCGGCGCGCGAGTTTCCTCGCCTGCGCGGCCGCCTTACGGGCCTGCGCGGCCGCCGAGGCCTTCTGGATGATCGTCTTGGCCTCGCTGGGGTTGCGCTCGAACCAGTCCGCCAGCCGCTCGTTGACGATCTTCTGGACGAAGCCCTTGACCTCGGTGTTTCCCAGCTTCGTCTTCGTCTGGCCCTCGAACTGCGGCTCGCGCAGCTTCACCGAGATGATCGCGGCCAGGCCCTCGCGGATGTCCTCGCCGGACAGGCGGTCGGAGTCGTTCTTGAGCAGCTTGCGCTCCGAGCCGTACTTGTTGACGATGCCGGTCAGCGCCGCACGGAAGCCCTCCTCGTGCGTACCGCCCTCATGGGTGTTGATGGCGTTGGCGAAGGTGTAGACCGACTCCCCGTAGGACTCGTTCCACTGGAGCGCGACCTCGGCGCCCATGCCGGCGCCGTCGTCCTGCGCCTCGAAGTGCACCACCGAACGGTGCAGCGGCGACTTGGTGGCGTTGAGGTGCCGGACGAAGTCGGCGATGCCCTCGTCGTAGCGGAACGTCACCTCGCGCGGCTTGTCGTCCTCGAAGTTCTCCGGACGCTCGTCGCGCAGGATGATCGTCAGGCCCTTGGTCAGGAAGGCCATCTCCTGCAGGCGCCGGTAGATCGTCTCGAAGTTGAAGATCACCGTCTCGAAGATCGAGGCGTCCGGCCAGAACGACACCGAGGAACCCGACGTGCTCGTCGCCTCGCCCTTCTCCAGCGGAGAGGGCTTCGAGTTCGTGTACGTCTGCCGGTAGACGTTGCCGTTCTTGTGGATCTCGACGGCCATCTTCGTCGACAGCGCGTTCACCACCGACACACCGACGCCGTGCAAACCGCCGGAGACCGCGTAGGCCTTGCCGTCGAACTTGCCGCCCGCGTGCAGAACCGTCAGCGCGACCTCGACACCCGGCTTCTTCAGCTTCGGGTGGAGGTCGACGGGGAAACCACGCCCGTTGTCGATGACACGAACGCCACCGTCCTCCAGCAGCGTGACGTTGATCGTGTCGCAGAAACCGGCCATCGCCTCATCGACCGCGTTGTCGACGATCTCCTGGACCAGGTGGTGGAGACCGCGCTCGCCGGTGGAGCCGATGTACATGCCGGGACGCTTGCGTACTGCCTCAAGTCCTTCGAGGACCTGGATCTGATTGGCGCCGTACTCGTCCTTGGCGGCTGCGTTCACGCAAGAACCCACTTTCATCGTTTCGCCTCGACAGTCCGAGACTGTGGCCCCGGGCCGTTCGCGAGCCAGCGCGCGACACTCCGGACACGGTGTGTCGATCGGGCTGGCCCGCTTCGATCCTACTTGCCCCCTGCGACAGGAACGGCACCGCACACGCCCTCACGTGGCCGTGCAGCGCCGAAAACCCGGCTCGCCTACTCCCCCACTCGCCCCAAGGCTACCCGTACGTGTCGCGCGAACCTGGAAATCGTACGCGCCGGGGCCCGAGATTGCGGCGGGTCTGTGTGGGACCGTGCACACGGACCCTCGTGACCAGTCCGTGACCGAGGTCCTCGGCGATCTTCTTCAAGATCGTTCCCTGGAACAGACGCAGTTGCGTCGCCCAGGCCGTCGACTCGGCCTCGACGACGAGCTCGGTCTCGGCGAGCGAGACCGGACGGCAGTGCGCGGCGATCTCGGCGCCGACGATGGCCTCCCACCGGCCGAAGACCCCGTGATGGGCCGCGGGCTGCTGCCAGCCGCGGTCCTTGAGCAACTTCGCCAGCAGCGACGCCAGGGGCTGCGGGTCGCGTTTGTCCGGACCCGGGCCGGTGTATCCCGCCGACTTGCGGCGAGGTCGGTAGGGCATGCCCTGCTCACGCGACACGGCGATCCCCTCCCCGGTGGTCACACGACACGGCGGACCTCGCCCTCGGCGACGTCGTAACGCGCGCCGGCCAGCGCCGGTGGGACGTCCCCCGCGACGGCGCAGGTGACCAGGACCTGCGCGGCACCGTCGACGAGCTCGGCGAGCCGGTCGCGGCGGGTGGCGTCGAGCTCGGCGAACACGTCGTCGAGGATCAGCACCGGTTCGATGCCCTCGGCGCGCAGGAGGTCGTAGGCGGCGAGGCGCAGGGCCAGCGCGAAGGACCACGACTCGCCATGGCTGGCGTAGCCCTTCGCGGGGAGGTCGCCGAGCTGGAGGGTGATCTCGTCGCGCTGCGGGCCGACGAGGGTCGAGCCCCGGTCGATCTCGGCGTCACGGGCGGCGGCGAGAGCGTTGAGCATCCGCGCCGACAGCAGCTCGCGGTCGGCGGTGAGCTGCCCGGAGTCGTCGTCGAGCGTGGACTTGTACGTGATCGACGCGCGCCCCTTGCCCTGGCTGACGGCGTCGTAGGCCTTGGTCACGTAGGGCGCGAGGGTCTCGACGAGCGCGAGCCGCCCGGCGAGGAGTTCGGCGCCGAAGTCGGCGAGCTGCTTGTCCCAGGCCTCCAGGGTCCGCAGGTCGCCGGAGTCGGCGGCGGCACGGCGGCCGGTCACCTTGCGGGCCAGGTAGGCCGTGCGCAGGAGCGTGTTGCGCTGCTTGAGGACCCGGTCGTAGTCGGAGCGGACGCCCGCGAAGCGGGGGTGCCGCGCGACGAGCAGGTCGTCGAGGAAACGCCGGCGCTCGGCGGGTTCGCCGCGTACCAGCGCGAGGTCCTCGGGGGCGAAGAGGATGACCCTCAGCGCGCCGATCAGGTCACGGGCCCTGGGGAGGGCCGCGCGGCCCAGGCGGGCGCGGTTGGCCTTGCCGGGCACGAGCTCCAGCTCGGCGAGCAGTTCACGGCCCTCGTGGACGATCGCGGCCCGCAGGATCGCGCGTTCGGCCCCGGCCCGCACCAGCGGCGCGTCGGCCGAGACCCGGTGACTGCCGAGGGTCGCCAGGTATCCCAGCGCCTCGACGAGGTTGGTCTTCCCGGCCCCGTTGGGCCCGACGAGAACGCTCGGGCCCGGTTCGAGGTCGACGACGACATGCGGGTACGAGCGGAAGTCGATGAGTTCGAATCGACGAACGTGCACTTTCCTACCGCCCGACCCGCCTGAGGTTTCCCGCTACTTCTTGGACTGCACGGCGTGGCCGCCGAACTGGTTGCGCAGGGCCGAAACGGCCTTCATCGCCGGGGAGTCGTCCTGGCGCGACTCGAAGCGCGCGAACAGCGACGCCGAGATCACGTGCAGCGGGACGGCCAGGCGAATGGCCTCCTCGACGGTCCAGCGGCCCTCGCCGGAGTCGCTGGAGTAGCCGGTGATGTCGGCCAGCTCCGGGTCCTCCCGGAGGGCGTTGTCGAGCAGGTCCAGCAGCCAGGAGCGGATCACGGTGCCCTCGCGCCAGGACTTGATCACGGCGGGGACGTCGGTCACGTGCTCGCTGGCGGCGAGGAGCTCGTAGCCCTCGGCGTAGGCGTGCATCATGCCGTACTCGATGCCGTTGTGGACCATCTTCGCGTAGTGGCCCGCGCCGACGCCGCCGGCGTGCACGAAGCCGTACTCGCCTTCGGGCTTGAGCGCCTCGAAGATCGGCATCAGGCGGGAAACATCCTCGTCGGAGCCGCCGACCATCAGCGCGTAGCCGTTCTCCAGGCCCCACACGCCGCCGGAGACACCCGCGTCGACGTAACCGATGCCCTTGGGCGCCAGGTGCTCGGCGTGGACCAGGTCGTCGGTGAAGCGGGAGTTTCCCCCGTCGATGAGGATGTCGCCCTCGGAGAGCAGCTCCCCGAGGGCGTGCACGGTGTCGCGGGTGGCGTCGCCCGACGGGACCATGATCCACACGGCACGCGGCCCTTCGAGGCCCTTGACGAGCGCCTCCAGGCTGTCCACATCGGACAGGTTCGGGTCGCGGTCGTAGCCGATGACCTCGTGGCCGGCGTTGCGCAGTCGCGTGCGCATGTTGCCGCCCATCTTGCCGAGGCCGACGATGCCGAGCTGCATGGATGGTCCCCTTTTCGCCTAGCTCTCGAACCGAAGCGGCTGGAGCAAGTACTTGTAGCCCTCGATCTCCTGGACCTCGTCGTCCTCGCCGGGGGCGGCACCGGTCAGCACGACCGGCTTCATCGGATCTGTGAACGAGAGTACGGCGGTCGGGGCGTTGATGGCGGACAGACCGTCCAGCAGGTACTGGGAGTTGAACGCGACCGTCATCGGTTCCCCGTCGTATTCGCAGTCCATGGCCTCGCTCGCCTTGGCGTCTTCGGTGCCGCCGGCCTCGACGACGAGCCCTTCGCTGTCGATCCGCAGTTGGATGCGGGTGTCGCGTTCGGCGACGAGGGCCACACGGCGGGAGACCTCGACGAGTTCGGCGGCGGTGACACGGAGCTTGGCGTTGTAGGCGGTCGGCAGCAACGACCGTAGCTTAGGCAGCTGGCCGTCGAGCACGCGGCTGGTGGTGTGCCGGTTCTGCGCCGAGAAGCCGACCAGGCCGGTGCCGCCTTCCTGCGGCATCGCGATGGTGACGTCGCCACCGGCCGGGCCGAAGCTGCGGGCGGTGTCCGACAGGGCCTTCGCCGGGATCAGCATCGTGAGGTTGATGTCGTCGTCGTCGGGTGCCCAGTCGAGCTCGCGGACGGCCATCCGGTAGCGGTCGGTGGCCAGCAGCGCCAGGCTCGTGCCGATCATCTCGACCTGCACGCCGGTCATCGTCGGCAGCGTGTCGTCGCGTCCGGCGGCTACGGCGACCTGCGAGACCGCGGTCGCGAAGACGTCGGCGGGGATCGTGCCGACCGCGCCGGGCATCGCCGGGAGCGCCGGGTAGTCCTCGACGGGCATCGTCGGCAACGTGAAGCGCGCGCTGCCGCAGGTGATCTCGGCGTGGCCGTCGACGGCGGCGAACTCGACGGGCTTGGCCGGGAGGGCCTTGACGATCTCGGCGAGCAGGCGGCCGGAGACCAGGGCGGTGCCGGGGGCGTCGGCCTCGACGTTGACGGTGACCTGGCTGGAGATCTCGTAGTCGAACCCGGAGATGGTCAGGGCGCCGTCGTTGACGCTCAGCAGCGCTCCGGCGAGGACCGGCACCGAGGGCCGGGTCGGGAGGCTCTTGGCGGTCCAGGTGACCGCCGTGGTCAGTGCGTCGCGTTCGACTCGAAACTTCATGCTCTCTCCTTGCGGCTGGACCGGCCGCTCGTCACGGCCCGGCTGGCTGAGTTTTCCACACAGCGACTATTGGTTGTTTCCCTCTATAGGTAAATACCGTCGTCGTGTTGAGTGCTGTGGAAACTGTGGAAAAGGCCTGTTTCGGCTGGCCAAGACGCTACGGGCCTGTGGACGTCCTGTGGAGCCGCCTGGGGAAAACCCCCGTGTTCGTCCACAGGTTGGCATGTTCGCTGAGTTGTCCACATTCGTCCACAGGTTCATGCACAGGGTTTCCCACAGGTTTCCCACAGGGATGTGCACACCGAAACCGGACTTGTCCACAGACTTGTCCACACTACGTGCACAACCTGTGGACGTAGGCGTGTCTCCTGTGGAGGGACCTGTGGACGAAGTCGCTGACCTGCGGTTTCGCCTGTGCACAGAGACGCGAGAGTTACCCACATCCTGTGGATTGCGGGTGTGGACAAGTATCGGCGGCCGTCGATGCCGACGGCAGGGGAAACGCCCCGCGAGCCAGTCGCGGGGCGTGAGGAAACCCTCGGGTCTTGTTCTTCACACCCGTTCGGCTGTGAAGGGTCCTAGTTCCCCGTCTGCTTGATCCGGTTGGTCAGCTCGGCGATCTGGTTGTAGAGCGTGCGTCGTTCGGCCATCTGCTTGCGGATCTTGCGGTCGGCGTGCATGACGGTCGTGTGGTCGCGGCCGCCGAAGGCCTGGCCGATCCGGGGCAGGGACAGGTCGGTCAGTTCACGGCACAGGTACATCGCGACCTGGCGTGCGTTGACCAGGACCCGCGAGCGGGAGTGCCCGCAGAGGTCGTCGTTGGTGACACTGAAGTAGTCGGCGGTCGCGCGCATGATGTCCTCGGCGGACACGTCGGGCGGGCCGTCGTTGTCGGGGATGTAGTCCGACAGGACCTGCTCGGCGAGGGCACGGTCGATCGGCGAGCGGTTGAGGCTGGCGAAGGCCGTCACCCGGATGAGGGCGCCCTCCAGCTCCCGGATCGAGTGCTGGATGCGGCTGGCGATGTACTCCAGGGCGTCGAAGGGCGCGTCGAGGCGCTCCTGAGCGGCCTTCTTCTGGAGGATCGCGATGCGGGTCTCCAGGTCGGGCGGCTGGATGTCGGCGAGCAGACCCCACTCGAAACGCGTGCGCAGACGGTCTTCGAGGGTCGACAGCTGCTTGGGCGAGCGGTCGGAGGTGATGACGATCTGCTTGTTGGCGTTGTGGAGGGTGTTGAAGGTGTGGAAGAACTCCTCCTGCGTCCGCTCCGCGCGCTCCAGGAACTGGATGTCGTCGATGAGCAGGATGTCGACGTCGCGGTAGCGGCGCTGGAAGGCCTGCCGCTTGTCGTCGCGGAGGGAGTTGATGAAGTCGTTGGTGAACTCCTCGGTCGACACGTACCGGACGCTGCGGGCGTTGCCCAGGCCCGTCGCGTAGTGACCGATGGCGTGCACGAGGTGCGTCTTGCCCAGGCCGGAGTCCCCGTAGATGAACAGCGGGTTGTAGGCCTTGGCGGGCGATTCGGCGACGGCGACCGCGGCGGCGTGCGCGAAACGGTTGGAGGAGCCGATGACGAAGGTGTCGAAGTTGTACTTCGCGTTGAGCCGGGAGGCGTTGGCCGGGTTCGACGTGTTGCTCGCGCCGACCGGCCGCTGCGGGCGGGGGGCGAGGACGTCGTCGGGCTGCTGGCCGAGCTTCGTGCCGCCCCGGTAGGCGCCGCTCATGGGGGAACGGTCTTCGAGGGCGGTGTCGTCGACCGGCGACGGCGGCGCGACGGGCGGGCCGGACCGCTCGGGTGCGACGTGGGCCGGCTGCTCCTGTGGTTCGCGCTGCGTCGGCGGCACGGGGGCCAGGTTGTTGATCGGGGCCTGCGGCGGCAGGAGCGTCGGCTGGATCAGCGTCGAGTCCTCCGGGTGCCGCTGCGCCGGGGGCTCCTCGGGCGCGGGCGGCCGGACCGTCACCGCGATCTGCACCGAGCGGCCGAGATGGTGGCCGAGCGCCGTGGTGAGCGTCGTGCGCAGCCGTGACTCGAAGGCCTCCCGCGCGAACTGGTTCGGCGCGGCGATGATGACGGTGTCCTCGAACAACCCCAGCGGCTGGGTCAGGCGGAGCCAGGCCCGCTGCTGTGCCGACAACCCGGCGTCGCCGAGTTCCTCGGCGACCGCGCGCCACACCGCGCTCAGGTCGGTCGACGCCGCAGCGCCTTCAGTCGTCTCGCCTGCCACGGCGGTCCCACCCCCATGATCGTGTTGGTTATCCACAGGTTATCCACAGCCTGTGCACGAGCTGATCAGCCCTATTTCTTTGTGACCACGACCCCGGGTCAAATCCGGACGTATCATGACGCAACGGTGCGCTACGCACGGTTTGGAGTATGGGAAGCGGTGTTGCCGAAGACCTGCAACAAGCTGGCACGCTAGTCTGTGGCGCGCGTCGACACAAGCGTTGTCCACAGGTCCTGTGGATTATCGCCGTGGAGTTGGCACGCCGTTTCACCCGGGCCGGTTGTCGATCGCCCGGCGCGGCCAGTAGTGTTGACCGGCCGTTACCAGGGCGCCGCTGTGCCATTGATACTCTTGTACACGCACGTAAGCGTCCGCACGGCCTGTAGTCACACCGTGCAACACCGATCTTGGAGTCCCAGCCGTGAGCAAGCGCACCTTCCAGCCGAACAACCGCCGCCGCGCGAAGACCCACGGCTTCCGGCTGCGTATGCGTACGCGCGCCGGCCGGGCCATCATCGCCCTTCGCCGCCGCAAGGGCCGCGAGCGTCTCTCCGCTTGATAGCGGCCGGGACGTCTCCCCACAGATTTCGTGAGGCCCGCTCGTGCTGCCAAAGGCCGCGCGGCTGCGGAGCCGCGCTGACTTCTCCGCTACCACGCGGGGACGTCGCGCTGCCCGCGGCGCGCTCGTCGTCCACCTCAAGGTGACCGGCGAAGGCCGACCGGCGCGAGCGGGTTTCGTCGTGTCCAAAGCCGTCGGCGGTGCCGTCGTTCGCAACCGGGTGAAGCGCCGACTGCGCCACCTCGTCGCCGAACGCATCGGCGCGTGGGAGCCCGGCACGGACATCGTCGTCCGGGCGCTCCCCCTCGCCGCGGGCCGTGACCACACCGGCCTCGGCGCCGATCTCGACGGGGCCCTCGCGAGTGCGAGACAGCCCCGTAAGCACGGCCGGGAGCGTCCGAAATGACGCCAGCCCGGCTCCTGTCGTTGCCCATCGTCGCGTACCGTCGATGGATAAGCCCGGCACTGCCGGCCCGTTGTCGATTCCACCCGTCGTGTAGCGCCTACGCCCTTGAGGCGATCTCGGTGCACGGGGCGTTGCGTGGGTTCTACCTCGCGGTCCGGAGAGTGCTGCGTTGCCAACCGTTCCACCCGGGCGGTTATGACCCGGTGCCGCCACCACGGCACAAGGTCGCTGAAACTGAAGCTAGGGAGACGTAGCTTGTCCGGCATCTTCCCGCTCGAGTGGTTGTACTGGAGCATCTCGTGGCTGCTGCTTAGCTGGCACTCGCTGTGGGACGCGATCCTGCCTTCCGGTGAGGTACTCGGTACCAACTGGTCGTGGATCCTCGCGATCGTCTTCCTCGTGCTGACCGTCCGCACCCTGTTGTTCCCGCTGTTTGTCAAGCAGATCAAGTCTCAGCGCGCGATGCAGGCGCTCCAGCCGAAGGTCAAGGAGCTCCAGGCCAAGTACAAGCACGACCGCCAGGAGATGCAGCGGCAGCTCATGGAGCTGTACCGCAAGGAGAAGGCCAACCCGCTCATGGGCTGCCTTCCCATGCTGCTTCAGGCGCCCGTGTTCATCGGTCTGCTGCACGTCCTGCGTCGTGTTCACCCGGGTAACACCCAGACCGACCTGTACGGCTGGACGCCCGACCAGTTCGACAGCTTCCTGAACTCGCGGTTGTTCAACGCGCCGATCTGGTCGAGCTTCAACACCCCCGACGCGCAGCTGCAGGAGCTCAACTCCAGCACGATCACGGTCAAGATCATCTGTGCCGTCCTGATCGCGTGCATGGTCGCCACGACCTACATGACCTCGCGTCAGATGATCCTCAAGACCGGGTGGGCCGAGGACCGCCAGCAGAAGATGATGCAGCGCCTGATGCTCTACGGCATCCCGGCCACGCTGCTCGTCTCCGGCGTGATGTTCCCGATCGGTGTCGTCCTGTACTGGGTGATCTCGAACGCGTTCTCGCTCGGGCAGCAGATGTGGGTGCTGCGGAAGTTCCCACCGCCGAAGATGTCTGGCTCCAACGGCGCGAAGTCGCCCGCCGCGGGCAAGCCCGGATCGAAAGCCGCCGAGAAGGCACGTGCGGAGGCCGTGGCCCGCGCCAAGGAATTGGCGCCGAAGCCCGGAGCGAAGCCGGCCAACTCGAAGAAGGGCGGCACCCGTAAAGGTGCCGGCAAGTAAAGGGAGAGGCAGCACGTGGCTGAAACGACGACGGATGTCGCCCGTGGTGAGGCTTCAGAGGGGCGCACCACCGCGGGGGTAGACACCGACGCGCTGTTCGAGCAGAGCGAGATCGCCGCCGACTACGTCGAGGGGCTGCTCGACATTCTCGACACCGACGGGGACATCGACGAGCTCGTGAAGGACGACCGCCCGATCGTGGAGGTCGTCGGCGAAGGGCTCAACCAGCTGGTCGGTCCGGGTGGGGCGACGCTGGAGGCACTCCAGGAGCTGACGCGACTGGCGGTCTTCCGCAAGACCGGCGAGCACAGCAGGCTCATGCTCGACATCGGGGGCTTCCGTTCCAGCCGCCGCGCCGAGCTGCAGGCCCTGGCGAAGAAGGTGGCCGACGAGGTCGCGCAGTACGGCAACCCCGTGCGGCTCGACCCGATGAACGCCTTCGAGCGCAAGTGCGTGCACGACGTCATCAACGCGCGCAAGGACGTGGCGAGCGAGTCGGAGGGCACCGAGCCCGACCGTCGCGTGATCGTGAGCCCGGCTTGAGTTCGCAGGACGAGACGACGAACGGCCCCTCCACGGAGGGGCCGTTCCCCGTTGGGGACGCGGAGGCGGCCGCCGGAGACAGCGGTGCCGGGGCTGCGGCGGACGGGTTCGCGCCGCCGCCGGGACTCGCGGACACCGCCGCCAAGGTCTTCGGTGAGCGGGAAACCCTGGCCGTCGCCTACGCCGAGCTTCTCGCCACCGACGGCGTCGAGCGAGGCCTGATCGGCCCCCGTGAGGTCCCCCGCCTCTGGGAACGGCACATGTTGAACTGTGGGGTACTCGCCGAGCTCATCCCCGAAGCGGTCGCCGTGATCGACGTCGGCTCGGGGGCGGGGCTGCCCGGGATCCCCCTGGCGATCGTGCGACCCGATGTCGAGGTCATGCTCGTCGAGCCGATGCTCCGCCGCACCGTGTTCCTGGAGGAGGCCGTCAAGGCCCTCGGGCTCACGAACGTCACCGTGTTCAGGGGCCGCGCCGAGGACTGCGACGTCGCCGCCCCCATCGTGACGGCCCGCGCCGTCGCGGCACTGGACAAGCTGGCGCGTTGGTGCCTTCCGCTGGTGGTGAGCGGCGGTGAACTCCTCGCGATGAAGGGCAGTTCCGCACAGGAGGAAGTCACCACCCACGCCAAGGCCGTTCGTAAAGCCGGCGGCACCGACGCGGAAGTGCTCACGTGTGGCGCCGGACTCCTGGAAGTCCCGACCACGATCGTGCGGATCAGGAAGCGGTAGGTTTCCCGAACCTTCGTACGAACGGCGACCGACGAGAAGTCGGTCGCCGTTTCACGTGAAACATCGCGCAGACGGCGACGGTGGTGGTGCCGACAGCCGTGTCCCGGACGCCACCGCTCCGATCTCGACTCGAAGTACCTCGGAGGCCGGGACGTTTCCGTTTCACGTGAAACATCGCCTAGCGCCACCCTGCCCCAGTCCTCCTCGTTTCACGTGAAACATCGCGCTGGCACGCAAGGACCCGACTCCCGTTTCACGTGAAACATTCCACCGATGCTCAGCCTGGGCTCTCCCCCGCCGGTTCTGTCGACGGTGCTGGGCGCTGGCCCTCCGCAGTTCGCCCTACCCCGGCAGCTCGCCGTTGCCGCCGGTCTCTGTCTGCGTCGGTGTCGGCGTGCCACCGTCGCTTTCCTTACCAAGCGTCGCCGTCATCATCGCGCCCTCCGTGGCGGCGGCTCACGCACAGGCTTCCGCGCCCGCCGATGCAACGCCAGTCACGGCCGTCGCCATCGCGATCACCGCCACCTGATCACTGGCTGCACGTCGCGGTCGGCGTCGCCGTCGCCGCCGGCACGGCAACGCTCATCCGCGCCAAACGCTCATCGGCGCCAAACGCCTTCCAACGGCGACCTCGCCGCCGTGCCGGCCCGCACGCATGCTCGTGCTCCTCGCCGAACTCGCCCTCAAGCCGAGGCGCTTCCACCGCGGCCCCGTTTCACGTGAAACATCGCCACCCACCGACCTTCCCGCCGATGTTTCACGTGAAACACTCCCCCGCCAGCGACTTCACCACGCTCCCCACCGCCCAACTTTCACCGCCTCCTAACTTGCCGGACTGATGCCCGGGTGTCGGATGGCGGCCGCGCAAAGAAGCCTCGTAGTCTGTCGAAGCATGCGCGCGATCGTTTCACGTGAAACATCAACCCGTCGAACGATGGAATCGATCGCGCTCGTGTCGTGTCCGATGCGACGAGGTGTGGATGATGTCTGAAGATGCGACCCCGCTGGGCGGCAACTCAAGCCACCGACGGATCCGCGAGATGCTGGACGCTGCGGCGGCACAGGGTGCCCCCGCGGCTGCTCCCTCCGATGCCGCCGCGCCTTTAAAGGGTGCGGCGAGAGCGGGTGAGTCAACGGAGCCGTACCACGGGGAGCGGGAGATGCGGCAGATCTACACCGACGACGAGTCGGAGCGCAGAGCCAGCCGGGTAGGACCCGGTGGGGTGTATCCACAGACGCGTGGGCGTCATTCCGACGAGGACAAGGGGCAGGCCACCGTGCTGCCGACCGGCCCGCGCAAACCGCCCGAGGCCGAGGACGACCTGCCGCTGGCCCAGGAGGCCAAGCGCGCCGTCAAGGTCCTCAACCCCGGCGGCGAGGTTCTCATGCCGCGCCCGACCCACTGCCGGGTCATGGCCGTGGCGAACCAGAAGGGCGGCGTCGGCAAGACCACCAGTGCGGTGAACCTCGCTGTTTCCCTTGCGCTGCACGGGAACCGCGTGATGGTCATCGACCTCGACCCGCAGGGCAACGCCTCCACCGGTCTCGGCGTCGAGCACCACACCGAGGTCCCCAGCATCTACGACTCCCTCATCGAGAGCGTCCCGCTGAACGAGGTCGCCACCACCGTCGACGGCATCCCGAACCTGTGGTGCGTCCCGGCGACCATCGACCTCGCCGGCTCCGAAGTCGAGCTCGTCTCGATGGTCGCCCGCGAGTCGCGTCTGCGGATGGCGATCGAAGGCTACGAGCAGGAGCTCGACTACGTCTTCATCGACTGCCCGCCGTCGCTCGGGCTGCTCACCGTCAACGCGCTCGTCGCAGCTCAGGAAGTCCTGATTCCCATCCAGTGCGAGTACTACGCGCTGGAAGGTCTCGGGCAGCTCCTGCGCAACATCGAGCTCGTCAAGGCCCACCTCAACCCGCAGCTGCGCGTCTCGACGATCCTGCTGACCATGTACGACGGGCGCACGAAGCTCGCCGATCAGGTCGAGCAGGAAGTTCGCGGCCACTTCGGTGACACCGTCCTGAAGTCGGTCGTGCCGCGCAGCGTCCGCGTGTCGGAGGCGCCCGGGTACGGTCAGTCGGTCATGACCTACGATCCCGGCTCGCGGGGGGCTACGAGCTACTTCGAGGCCGCTGAAGAGATCGCCGTTCGCGGCGCTGCGATGGGAGACCGGTAATGGCGCCGCCGAAGCGACGTGGCCTCGGGCGAGGCCTCGGGGCGCTCATCCCCACCGACGTCTCCGACCTGACGGCCGAGCCCGCCTCCCCGCCGAAGAAGAGCACGAGTCCGGCGTTGCAGGCCGGCCTCGACCAGATGAGCGAGCGGATGCGCCAGCGCGACCGCGAGGAAGGGCAGGAGAACCTGCCGCCCGCCGTGCCGGGGCAGTTCGTCGTTTCACGTGAAACGGAGAGCGGCTTGCATGGGGACTTCGTCGGCGAGGAAACCTACGCGGCCACGCGGGAAACCCCCGAGCCCGCGCCCATGGTCGTCGAAGAAGGCGCCGACGACGGCCTCGGCCTGGAGCCGGTGCCCGGCGCGAAGTTCCGGATCGTGCCGCTCGACCAGATCCTGGTCAACCCCAAGCAGCCCCGCGAGGTCTTCGACGAGGATGCCCTTGAGGAGCTGAAGACCTCGATCCGCGAGGTCGGCCTGCTCCAGCCGATCGTGGTGCGCCCCTATACGCAGGAAACCGAGCACGGCTCGCTCTCCCGCTATGAGCTCATCATGGGCGAGCGCCGACTGCGCGCCAGTCGCGCGATCGGCCTTGAGGCGATCCCGGCGATCGTGCGGGAAACCCGCGACGAGGACATGCTCCGCGACGCGCTTCTGGAGAACATCCACCGGGCGCAGCTGAACCCGCTCGAAGAGGGTGCCGCCTATCAGCAGCTCCTCGAAGAGTTCGGGGTGACGCAGGAGGAACTGTCGCGTCGTATCGGCCGCAGCCGCCCGCAGATCTCGAACACGATCAGGTTGCTGAATCTCCCGGCCGCCGTGCAGCGGCGTGTCGCAGCGGGTGTCCTGTCCGCCGGCCACGCCCGTGCGTTGCTGGGTCTGCCGACGCCTGATTCGCAGGAGAACGTCGCGAAGAGGATCGTCGCCGAAGGCCTTTCGGTGCGCAGCACCGAGGAGCTCGTGCAGGACATGACGTCGGCCGCGGAGCCCGTGGAGAACGCGCCGAAGCGGAAGTCGAAGGTTCACGCCCCCGGGGTGCAGGAGCTGTCGAACCGCCTCGCGGATCACTTCGACACGCGCGTGAAGGTCAATTTGGGGCAGCGCAAGGGACGGATCACGATCGAGTTCGCGACCGTGGCCGACCTTGAGCGCATCATCGGCGTGATGGGCATGAAGCCGAAGTCCGACGAGGACTGATTGTGGGGTCGCCGTTTCACGTGAAACGGCGATGATGAAAGCCGGGTGGTGCGCCACCCGGCTTTCGTGTTTCCGGTGCCCGAGAAGGGAGCCACCGTGAGGCTGTATCTCAAGTCCGCCGCCGCAGTCGACGCTCCGATCGTCGACGAGCTCCTCGCCGCCCATGCCGACGCCCACACAGGACGGCGCTCCCCCACCGGCGTCGCCCGGGCGAAGCTGACGACGCGGGCGACCGCCTCGGCGGTCGTCACCGCCGGAAGCCGACGGGCCCTGGGTTTTGCCCACGTCTGGCGCGACGGAACGGTCGCCCGTGCGCTCCTCGTGGTGCGCCCGGGAGCATGGGCCGCGCACGCGATCGGACAGGCGCTTGCCTCCTTCGCCGAGACCCACGCCGCGAAACTCGGTGTCACCTTCATCAAGACGCACCAGTGCGCCGCTGACACGGGCCTTGGCGCTGTCCTCGCCGAGCGCTCCTACCGCATCGCCTCGACGATCCTCCAGATGCGCGCAGACCTCACCGACCCGACGACGTCTGCGACGTTCACAGCGACCATCGCACCGGACGACGTCGAGGTCACCCCGTTCGATGCCGAGCGAGACGGCGACTGGCTCTTCGCCGTCGTGCATGAGGTCTTCCCCGACGAGAACGATGACGAGAAGGCGTGGTGGCGAGACCACCGCGACAATCCCACCCGCCTCTTCGATCCGGCCCTCTGGTTCGTCGCCCGCCGTCGGCTCGATGGCCACCTCGTCGGCTTCGCACTCGGCTTCCGGCGCGTCGAGGACGGGCGAGTGGTCGGTTACCTCGGAGGGCTCGGTGTCCGGAGGGCCGAGCGTGGCCGCGGCATCGGGCGAGCGTTGTTCATCGCGGTGACGGACGCCTTCGTCGAGGCGGGGTTTCCCTCGATGGCCCTCAGCGTTGCCTCGGGAAACCGGACAGGGGCGCTGTCTCTGTACCGAAGGTTCGGGATGACCGAGGTGCCGGAGTCGACGGAGTGGGCGAAGGAGCTTCCGGTGGCGTCGGCGGCGTACCTCTGTTTCACGTGAAACATGACCAACGGCCCGTCCGTTTCACGTGAAACATCGCGCGGGCAGCCGGGTCGTCCAGACGGTGAGCCGAACCTGGCGACGATCCTGTGGCTCCGTTCACGTGAAACAGTGGACCCAGGAAGGCTGCCAATCCTTGTGAGATGCGGCCATCAGGACGGCGACTGAGCGAGCCGTTTCACGTGAAACATCGCGCCCAGGTACGGCGTCCGCCGCCTCGGTCCTGTGCCTCGTGGACGGCATCTGGTTCTGTTTCACGTGAAACACCACCGTCGATCCGGGCGTCGACTCCTCACCCCCGCGCTTCGGAAGGCGATGGCGCCGACCCGTTTCACGTGAAACATGGCGGGCTGTTCTCTCCATCGGGCGTGCGGACTCCCTCAAGAAACTTCCGTCCCGCTGTCTGATGTGAAGCATCGGGAGCCTTTCGGCATGGCGCAACCGAGCCGACCGCTGTCATCCTCATCCCGAAGCCGAAGCCGAAGCCGAAGCCGAAGCCGAAGCCGAAGCCGAAGCCGAAGCCGAAGCCGAAGCCGAAGCCGAAGCCGAAGCCGAAGCCGAAGCCGAAG
>NZ_JACHGT010000016.1:190730-200501 GCF_014202425.1 Phytomonospora endophytica
AGCCGCACCCGAAGCCGAAGCCGAAGCCGAAGCCGCACCCGAAGCCGCACCCGAAGCCGAAGCCGAAGCCGAAGCCGCACCCGAAGCCGAAGCCGAAGCCGCACCCGAAGCCGAAGCCGAAGCCGCACCCGAAGCCGCACCCGAAGCCGAAGCCGCACCCGAAGCCGAAGCCGCACCCGAAGCCGCACCCGAAGCCGAAGCCGCACCCGAAGCCGAAGCCGAAGCCGCACCCGAAGCCGAAGCCGAAGCCGCACCCGAAGCCGCACCCGCACCCGAAGCCGAAGCCGAAGCCGAAGCCGAAGCCGAAGCCGAAGCCGAAGCCGCACCCGAAGCCGAAGCCGAAGCCGAAGCCGCACCCGAAGCCGAAGCCGAAGCCGAAGCCGAAGCCGAAGCCGCACCCGAAGCCGAAGCCGAAGCCGAAGCTTTCCGTTTCACGTGAAACATCGCGGAGGCGCCGTAGGTCTCGGCAGGAGTTCGGCTCCGCTCCGCCCGGCCCCGCACGGTCCGCCTTTGAACGGCGCCGTTGGTCGTGGGCTTGTACATGGACGCGGCTCTCGTCCTGTCGATCACGGACGCCGCACCAAGCCCTCGGCGCCGTCGTTGATGCCGCCGTTGATGCTGTCACCGTTTCACGTGAAACATCGGCGTCCACGCGGGCATCGCCTCGGCCGTCTGTTGGGTTCGGAAGGCGAGGGCGTCGCCCCGTTTCACGTGAAACATCACCGAGTTCACTTCGACCGGGGAACCACTACGCCGTTCTCGTAGGCGAACATCACGAGCTGCGCGCGGTCCCGCGCCCCGAGTTTGAGCATCGTCCGGCTCACGTGTGTCTTGGCCGTCGTGTGGGAGATGACGAGTCGTCGGGCGATCTCCTCGTTCGACAGACCGGAGGCGACGAGCAACAGCACCTCCCGTTCCCGTGCGGTGAGCGCGTCGAGCGCCGGTGCCGCGACCGGCGTCGGCGGGCGGGAGACGTACTCCTCGATAAGCGTCGTCGTCACTTCCGGCGAGAGGAGGGCGTGCCCTTCGACGGCGACTCGGATCGAGCGCAGAAGTTCGGTCGGCAGCGTGTCCTTCACCAGGAAGCCACACGCGCCGGCGCGCAGCCCTTCGAAGACGTAGACGTCGAGCGCGTAGTTCGTCAGGATCACCACCCGCGAGTCGAGGCCCATCGCGGTGATCCTTCGCGTCGCCTCGATGCCGTTCATCTCCGGCATCTGTACGTCCATGAGGATCACGTCCGGGCGGAGTCGCTCGGCGAGCGCGACGGCTTCGGCGCCGTCGGCGGCCTCCCCGACGACGTCGATGTCGGGGTCGGAGTTGAGGAGCGCGGCGAATCCCGCGCGGATGAGCGGCTGGTCGTCGGTGAGCAGGACGCTGATGCTCATCGTCGGTTCTCCTTGTGGTGCAGGGGAAGTAGGGCGCGGACGAGGAAGCCTTCGCCGTTGGGCCGGGCGGTGAGTTCGCCGCCGACGATGTTGACGCGCTCTCGCATGCCGATGAGACCGAGTCCTCCGCCACGGGTGTGGGGGGTGGACTTCGGTGGCCCGTTGTGGATGGTGAGGGCGAGTGTGTCGTGCCCGAGTTCGACGCTGAGCCGTACGTCGGCGCCGGGTGCATGACGCGCGGCGTTGGACAGCGCCTCCTGGACGACGCGGTAGGCGGCGCGGTCGATGTCGAGAGGAAGGTCGGTGGGTGTGTCTTCGGGGCGATGTTTCACGTGAAACATCAGACCGGCGGCGGTCGCGGTCTCGATGAGGCGCGGGAGTTGGGCGAGGCTCGGGCCCGGCTCGTCGGCGGGGTCGCCGTCCGGTGTGATGTGCCGGAGCACCTCGACTGTCGAGCGGAGCTCACGCATGGCGTCGGCGCTCGCGTCGCGGATCGCGGCGAGCGCGGTGGGCACGCGGTCGGGTTCGGCTTCGGCGAGGTGTGCGGCGACGCCGGCCTGGACGTTGATGACGGAGATGCTGTGGGTCAGCGAGTCGTGGAGTTCTCGGGCGATGCGGAGGCGTTCTCGTTCGGCGCCGAGGCGGGCGGCGTCGTCGGCGCGGCGCCGTTCGGCGGCGAGGAGCTGGCCGCGTCGGCGAAGGGCTTCTCCGCCGGCGGCCGCCGCGAGCATCCAGGCGAGGATCCACAGCGGTCCTTCGACGGCGGCGTCGGCGTCCGCTCCGCGTGCGATGCCGACGGTGAGGATGCCGAGAACGAGGACGGCGGTGACGGCGATGGCGTGCCGTCCGCGTCCTTGGAGAACGGCGAAGAAGGTGACCACGACGGCCGACGTCGCGGCGAAGATGCTCTGGTATCCGCAGCCGTAGAAGGCGACCGGGGCGGCGGCACTCATCGTCGCGACGACCATCGGGAGCGACGGCAGATACGCCAGCGCCAGCGCGGGGACGACCAGGAGCGCCCACCCGAGCGCGTCGATCGGGGTGACCGTCCGCTCGGGCGGGACGCTCGCCGTCGCCGCGACGGTGAATACGGCGACGGCCGCGCTCCACGGGAGCCGTCGCCAGACAGATGCTGCGGCGGTGTCGGTGAGGCGGTCGACGAGCGAGCCGGACATGTCAGTGATCTTCCCTGATCTGCGCCCACGGCGTGCGGTGGCGCACGAGCGCGACGATCAGCACGAGCGCGAGGACGGCCGCTCCCCCGTCGGTCACCACCGACGGAATGAGGCCGGCGACGCCGTACTCCTCGCGGGCCAGCGACCACATGCCGGACGGGATCATGAACCAGCCGAGGGACTGCGACACGTTCACCGCGAGAACCGTCCACAGTAGCCACCAGTTCCGCTTCCACAAGGCGAGCATTCCGAGGGCGTTGCCGAGAACGTATGCGGTGCCTACGATCCGGAACCCGGTGGTAAACGCCGGCGCTGCCGCCGCCGGATCGGTTTCGCCGGCTCGTCGCATCATCTCCTCGATGAATGTGGTGTCGATGACGGCGAAGTTGTGCAGCGCCGTGCCGACGGTGAAGGCGAGCGAGCAGGCGACGGTGAACGTGACGAGCCTTCGGGTGGTCGGCGTCGGCGTCAGGGTGGACTTCATGGCGGTGCTCCTCGGTGGTGTCGGGATGCCCCAACCTTCGTCGTCGAGGAGGCCCGCGTCGTCGTGCCGACGAGTGGTCTTCCGGCTGCTTCCCCGGTGCCGTCGTGGGCGGTGCTGGACCGTCTCGTACTTCCCGGGAAGTACGAGACGGCGATGTTTCACGTGAAACATCGCGCGAGCGGAACCGGACGGACGGGGAGCGGCGAGATGAAAACACGCGACGCCCAGGCGTGATCCTGGCTCCATCAATGTGACCTTGCCCGGATTGTGGGATTCACGGGTGCGTCACCCCACGTGATCGGTCACTCTTGACGACGTGTCTTCTTCCACACTGACCGGAGAGATAGGCGTCCTCGTCGATCCTCCGGTGACCGCCGACCTCGTCAACGAGATGACGGACCTGTGGGTTCGCGTCACCAACGCGGGTGGCTCCGCGGGCTTCGTCGCCCCGGTCACCGTCCCGCAGGTGCGACCGACCACCGTGTCGATCCTCGCGCGAGTGATCGACGGGACGGACACCCTGGTGGCCCTCACGGAAGGAGAAACCATTGTCGGCTGGTGCGTGCTCGCGTCCAACGACAGTCCGCCGCGACAAGGATGGCGCACCGTACGGCACGTCCAGGTCGACCCCGACCGGCAGGGCTCCGGGCTCGGCGGCCGTCTCCTCGCCGCGGTCGACACCGTCGCCCGCAGCGTCCTCGACCTTGAGGCCCTGAGCCTCAAAGTCCGCTCCGGTACCGGCGCCGAGGAGTTCTACCTCCGGCACGGTTTCGTCGAGGTCGGCCGTCTTCCGCACGCGGTGAAGATCTCGGCCGACGACTACCGCGACGACATCATCATGTGGCGCCGGCTGCGTTAGCCGCACGCCTGCGAAGGCACCGTGTCCGAGGGCGCGGTGCCTTCTGCATGTCCGGGTCGCCTGCATGTTTCACGTGAAACATCGCCGTCGTGCCCACGACCGCGAAAACGCTCCGCGGCGTTCCCAAAGTGGACGGTGGGTGGTGCCGGTTGTCGCCCGGACCCGGTACCGTGCCAGGCGTGGCAGCCGACGCGCAGGGATCCCGTCTCCCCGACTTCGTGGCGTGGCCGTCGTTCCCCTTCACCGGTGAACTACGGCTCAAGCCCTTCGACGAACCCGTCGGCGTCGAACCGCCCAGACGCGGCGAAGACCCCGCCGAATGCCCGTCCTGCGGGTCGACCGACGCCGACTACCTCTGGACCGACGACCGCTGGCGCGTCAAGGGCCTTCCCAAGCCCAGCGGCCTGCCGATGGTCCTCATCCTCGAAACACGCTCGCATCTCGATCTCGGTGACCTCTCCACCATGCACGCCGCCGAGCTCGGCGTCCTCACCGTCCGCCTCGAACGCGCTATCCGCTCCCTCGACGGCGTCGGCCGCGTCCACGTCGCCCGCTGGGGTGACTCCAGCGCGCACCTTCAGGTCTGGTTCCTCGCGCGCCCCTACGGGCGCCTGAACCTGCGCGGCCCGTTCATGACGATGTGGGACGACATCCTGCCGCCCGTCGACGAGAAGAAGTGGCGGGAGGACCTTGAGTTCCTCGCCGCCTACCTCAACGACAGCTAACGCCGGATCGCGTTGCGCACCAGCGACGCCAGCAGATGACCGACCCCGATACCGGCGGCCCTCGCCGCGTGCGGCAGCAGCGACGTCTCCGTCATTCCCGGCGCGACGTTCGCTTCCAGGAACGCCGGTTCACCATCGGGCGGCACCATCAGGTCCACGCGCGACAGGTCGCCCAAAGCGAGCGCCTCATGCGCGGCCACCGCGATCTCGGCGACACGCGCGGCGACGTCGTCCGACAAGCGCGCGGGGCAGTGCCACGTCGTCGCGCCCGCGTTGTAGCGCGCGACATAGTCGTACTCGCCGCCCTTCGGCGCGATCTCGACCGCCGGGAGGGCACGCGGCCCGTCCCCGAAGTCGACGACCGACACCGCGATGTCGGCGCCCGGTACGAAACGCTCGATGAGCGCGGTGTCGCCATAGGCGAAGGCCGCCATCATCGCCGCCGGCAGTTCCCCGGCCGTCGACACACGTTGCACGCCGAGACCCGAACCGCCACGTGACGGCTTCACCACGAGCGGCAGACCCATGCGGTCGCCGATCCGTTCCAGCAACGCCCCGGCACCCAGATCCGAGAAGGTTTCCCGCGGTAGCGCGATCCAGTCGGGTGTCGTGATGCCCGCCTCGCGCACGAGCGTCTTCGCCCCCGGCTTGTCCCACGCACGACTCGCCGACGTCGCCGAGGGACCCACGTAAGGGATGCTCAGAAGCTCCAGGACGCCCCGAAGGGACCCGTCCTCACCCGGCGCACCGTGCAGGGCGAAAACGACCGCGTCGGGCGGATCCTTGGCCAACGTCGACAACAGCGAGGAGTCGACGTCGGCGATCTCGGCGTGCACGCCCAGTTCGCCGAGCGCGTCGGCGATGCGGCGCCCGGAGCGCAGCGACACGTCGCGCTCGTAGGACAGGCCACCGGCCAGAATCAGGACGCGGGCGTCGGCAAGGTCGGCGATGGCTTGGGCTGCGGCGGGCTCCGATCCGGTACCGGTCATGGCCGCGGCACCACGTCGTCGGATGCGGGCGGGTGGGTTTCGCCGAAGGTCTGAGACAGAGCTGACTGTTCGGTGATCACGTCGGCGAGCCTACGCACTCCTTCACGGATGCGGTCGGCAGGTGGGAAGGAGAAGTTGAGTCGCATTTGGCCGCGTCCGGAGCCGTCGGCGAAGAAGCCGGTGCCGGGGACGTAGGCGACGCGCTGCTGGAGCGCGCGCGGGAGCATCGCCTTGGAGTCGAGGCCTTCGGGAAGCTCGGCCCACACGAACAGGCCGCCGCCCGGTTTCGTCCAGCGCATCCCCGCCGGCATGTAGTCCGACAGGGCCGACAGGAGCGCGTCGCGACGCGAGGCGTAGAGCTCGCTGAAGGTCTTGACCTGTTCCCGCCACGGCATCGTCGTCAGGTAGCGCACGACGGCGTTCTGGGTGAGCGCGCTCGGGCACAGGATCGCGGCCTCGGTCGCCAGGACGAGCTTGTCGCGGACGGCCGGTGGCGCCAGCACCCAGCCCACGCGGAGGCCGGCGGCGAAGGTCTTGGAGAACGTGCCGACGTAGAAGATGCCCTCGCGGCGGCGCGCGCGCAACGACTTCGGCGGCCTGCCCTCGAAACCGAGCGCGCCGTACGGGTCGTCCTCGACGACGAGCAGGCCCGCGGCCTCGCAGATGTCGAGGACACGTTCACGTCGCTCCTCGGTGAGGGTGACGCCGGTGGGGTTCTGGTAGGTCGGGACGGTGTACAGGAACTTCGGGCGTTTCCCGTGTTTGGCCAGGTCGGCGAGGGTTTCCTCAAGGGCTTCGGGGATGAGGCCGTCGTCGTCGACGGGGACGTGCACGACCTCGCACTGGGCGGCCTGGAACACGCCGAGCGCGCCGACGTAGGTCGGGCCTTCGGCGATGACGACGTCGCCGGGGTCGCAGAAGATGCGGGTGAGCAGGTCGAGGGCCTGCTGGGCGCCGACGGTGACGACGACGTCGTCGGGCGACGCGCCGACGGAGAGGTCCACGCCCGAGTCGGCCATGACCATGCAGATCGCTTCGCGGAGGGCGGCGTCGCCCTGGCCGGGTCCGTAGAGGAGCGCCTTGGCGCCGTCGGTGGCGATCATGTCGGCGAACATGTCGCCGACCTCGGCGAGGGGAAGTGCCGCGGTGTAAGGGTTTCCGCCCGCCAGGGAGACGATCTCCGGCCGGCTTGCCACGGAGAAGAGTGCTCGGATCTCCGACTGCGCCATGCCGTGAACACGCTGTGCGTACCGATCGGTGTAATCGTCGAGCGTCGTACCGGACACGGCACCTCCTGCGGACGTAGAGATCTGCCATGCTACCGACACTTCTGCGAATACTATTGGTAGCGATGTCACGGCGAATTGTGAGCTTGACGCTCGATGTGCTTGAGGACCTGCCGCGCCGATGCCGGGGATGTGTGTTCTGGGAGCTTGATCCGGTCGCCGCCGAACAGGCGTGCGACGGGGGGGACACGGGCTTCGAGAAGGAGCTCTGGGTGTCGACGGCGCTGCTGGAGTGGGGTGCCTGCGGGCGGGTCGCCTATGAGGGCGAGGCGCCGGCGGGGTTCGTGCTGTACGCGCCGCCCGCTTATGTACCGCGCGCCGCGGCGTTTCCCTCGGCTCCGGTGTCGGCCGACGCCGTGTTGCTGACGACCGCGCACGTCGTGCCGGAGTACGCCGGGACGGGGATGGGACGGGAGTTGCTGCAGTCCGCGGCGAAGGACCTCGCGCGGCGGGGCATCAAGGCGATCGAGGTCTTCGGCGACCAGCGGGGCGAGGAGCACGCGTGCGTCGCGCCGGCGGACTTCCTGCGTTCGGTCGGGTTCAAGACCGTGCGGCCCGATCCGCATTACCCGCGGCTGCGGCTGGAGTTGCGTACGGCCTTGTCGTGGCGGGCGGAAGTCGATCGTGCGCTCGACCAGTTGCTGGCGACGGCGGGGTCGGTGATCGGCGCGCAGTCGCGCGGATCCTATGAGCAGGTGCGGCGGTACTGACTTCTGCGATGTTTCACGTGAAACATCGCATCAGCCCTCCAGTCTCGCGAGGGTTTCCCGCAGCCATTTCAGTTCGGTGCGGCTCGTGGCGGTCGCGATGGTGAACAGGCCCTGCCGGAACGGGTCGTCGAAGTCGTCGGCGCGCAAGGGCTTGTCGCCGTCCCAGAAGAAGCTGGCCGGCTGGGTGAGGAACTCCAGCCGACGGCGCAGCACGGCGGCCTGTCGCTCGGGGTCGTCGAGGTGCCGGAGGAAGGCCAGGACGGTGAACCAGCGGTTCTCGTCGGAGATGAACAGTTCGCCGGGGTCGGCGAGGCGTGCGCGGAGTTCGGCGCGGCCGCAGTCGGTGAGGGTCAGCATGTGCCGGGGCGCGGCGACCTGGCCGGGACGGGTTTCCCGCACGACCAGGTTGGCGCCTTCGAGGCGTTTGAGTAGCGGGTAGAGCGTGCCGTCGGCGATCGGCCGGACGTGGCCGGTGAGCGCGGCGACCTTCTTGCGGAGTTCGTAGCCGTGGAGTTCTTCGTCGTGGAGGAAACCGAGGACGGCGAGTTCCAGCATGACGACCAGGATATCCCGGTTGCTAGATACATCGGTGTCGAGGTATCTTCGTCGCGAGACACCACCCCGCTAAGGAGTTCGCCCATGCGTTCCGCCCCTGTGTTTCCCGACGGCACCACCATCCGCTGGGCCGAGATTCCCGGCCGCGAACCCGTCCGCGTCTACCTCCACGGCCTCGGCGCGAGCGCGGCGCCGTACTTCGCCGGCGTGGTCACCCACCCGGCGCTGGCCGGGCACCGCTCGCTCTTGATGGACCTGCTCGGGCACGGTGTCAGTGACCGTCCGGCCGACTTCTCCTACACGCTCGAAGCGCACGCCGACGCGGTCGCCGCCGCCCTGGCCGCCGCCGGAGTGGGCGAGGCCGACGTCATCGCGCACTCCATGGGCGGCGCCGTCGCGATCCTGCTCGCCGCGCGGCACCCACGCTTGGTGCGACGGCTCGTGCTCGTCGACGCCAACCTCGATCCGGCGCCGCCGTCGCCGCGACCCGGCAGCTCGGGCATCGCGATGTACACCGAGGACGAGTTCCTGGCCAGCGGGTGGGAGGCGACGCTGGCGCGCGTCGGGCCGCATTGGGCGTCGACGATGCGGCTCGCCGACCCGGTCGGGCTCTACCGGACAGCCGTCAACCTCGCGCGCGGCTCCGTGCCGACGATGCGCGAACACCTTGTGGGTATGGACATCCCGCGCACCTTCCTCTACCCCGCAGTCGACGGCACGGTGGCCGATGCCGCGGGGCTCACCGCCTCGGGCGTGGAACTCGTCGCGGTTCCCGACTGCGGGCACAACATCATGGTCGACAACCCCGACGCGTTCGCCGTGGCCGTCGGCGAGGCGCTGCGGGCGGAGCGGGAGAGCCGTAACGTCGGGGTATGAGCGAGATTCTGGACGAGACCGAACTGCGCGACAAGCTCACCGACGACCTTCCCGACTGGTCCGCTGAAGGCGACGGCATCACCCGCGTCGCGGAACTTCCGACCTTTCCCGACGCGATCACGGTCGTCGCGCGCGTCGGCGTGGTCGCCGAGGAGATGGACCATCACCCCGACATCGACATTCGCTGGCGCACGCTGACCTTCCGCTGCTCGACGCACTCGGAGGGCGGCGTGACGTCGAAGGACCTCGACCTCGCGCGGCAGATCGACGAGATCATCGCCGCCGAGTCGTGAGCCGACGACGGCGGCGCACGCGGTGCCGAGTCGTGAGCCGACGACGGCGGCGCACGCGGTGGCGAGTCCGTGGGGTTGAGGCGGGGTGCTCGGCCTCAACTGTTGCGGCGGCGGTGTGGTTGAAAGGCGGGATGGAAAGGTGCGGCGGGCGGCGATGTTTCACGTGAAACGGTGGGGCCGGTGCTGGCCTCGGCGGTGAGAGGGCGGCGAGGCTTCGCTTGGCTCGGAGGGACGCGGTGACAGGCGCGCGACTCGGGCGTCTTGTTTCACGTGAAACGGAGACTCGCGCTCGCCCCGGCGCGTGATGTTTCACGTGAAACGCTCCCCCGAAGGCTCGAAGGCTCGAAGGCTCGAAGGCTCGAAGGCTCGAAGGCTCGAAGGCTCGAAGGCTCGAAGGCTCGAAGGCTCGAAGGCTCGAAGGCTCGAAGGCT
>NZ_JACHGT010000016.1:200599-232210 GCF_014202425.1 Phytomonospora endophytica
CTACCCCACCCTCAGATACGCCGACGTGCTCACCTTCCCCAGCAGCCTCATGCGCGTCGTTCCGCCCAGGTGCTTGTCGAGCGCCTCGGTGACGCCCGGCCAGTACCGGTCGCCGTAGTCGTCCATGACGACGAGCGCGCCGTCGGCCGCGATCTGCTCGGCCCACTCCAGGTCGGCGAGTACGCCCTCAAAGGAGTGGTCGCCGTCGATGATGAGCACGCCGTAGGCGCGGTCTCCGACTTCGGCGCGCACGACCGCGTCGCCGGAGAATCCTTGCCGCAGTCGTGTGCGCTCCCCCGCGGGTCCGGCGAGGGCGAGGTTGGCGCGCACGACGTCGGGGCGGATCGGCACGCCCGACACGTCGCGCGTGGTCATCCGCCCGGGCTGGAGCTGGTCGCCGGCGAGTGGGTCGACGATGGTGAGGTTCGGTTCGAGCCCCCGTCGGTGCAGTTGCCGCAGCAGTCCGGCCGCGAACAACCCGTGCAGCGTCCCGATCTCCAGCACGTCGTTGTTGCGCGGGGGCGCGAGCAGTGGCGCGGTCGCGAGTTTCCCGACGACGTTGGCCGTACCCCCGGCCATGCGCCCGACGCCGATCGCCTCCAGCGCGACCAGCGTCCGGTAGGCCGTCGTCGCCGACCGTCGCGCGAACTCGTCGCCGGTGACCACCTGGATCTCGGTCACGAGCTTCGCCCACTCCGACCGGCTCGGCCGCCGCGCCTTCCCGCGTCCGGCGGGGTCGAGGAGCAGTTCGAGGCCGAGGTTCTCGCCGCGCACTTCGGCGAGTTCCCGCTGGACGCGGTCGAGGTCGGCGCGGAGCTTGGCGACTTCACCGCTCAGCGCGCCGACGGCGGCGCGCGTCTCCTCCTCCGCCTTCGCGGCCGCCGGGGCGAGCGCCTTGCGCGCCACCCCGCGGATCCTGGCGTCGAGTACGGAGGTCACCGGGCGGAGGACGCGTTTGCCGAAGGCCTTCACGCGTCCGACCGTATGGGCAGCGGGCCCTCGAACGCCGCAAATGGTGGTGAACGTGCGGTGAAAACAAGGCGGCGGCCCCGGTGAGGGGCCGCCGCCTGTTCGTTCAGGACGCCGCGGGTGAAACCGCGCGAAGGCGATGTTTCACGTGAAACGGTGCGTCGGCGACTAGAGCGCCTGTTCGATGAGCTTGCGCAGGACGCCCTTGGGCTTGGCGCCCACGACGGTCCCGACCGGCTGCCCGCCCTTGAAGACCATGAGCGTCGGCACGGACAGGACCTGGTAGTCGCGCGCGGTGTTGGGGTTCTGGTCGATCTCCAGCTTCACCACCGACACCTGGTCGCCCAGCTCACCGGCCAGTTCCTCAAGTACCGGCGAGACCTTGCGGCACGGCCCGCACCACTCGGCCCAGAAGTCGACGAGTACGGGCTTGTCGGCCTGCAGCACGTCGCTGACGAAGGACGAATCGGTGACGACCTTGGTGGCTCCCACGATCTTGCTCCTAACTAGAACGGTGGACTCAGTGTGACTCGATGGCCGCGACGTAGCGCTCGGCGTCCAGGGCGGCGGCGCAGCCGGTGCCGGCGGCGGTGATCGCCTGCCGGTAGGTGTGGTCGACGAGGTCGCCGGCGGCGAAGACGCCGGGGATGTTCGTCGCGGTGCCGGGGGCGGCGACCTTGACGTAACCCTCGTCGTCGACGTCCACCTGGCCGGTGAACAGGTCGCTGCGGGGGTCGTGGCCGATGGCGATGAACACGCCGGTGGCCGCCTTCTCGCGGGTCTCGCCGGTGTTGGCGTCGCGCAGGGTCACGCTGGAGACCTTGCCGTCGGTGCCCTGGATGGAGTCGACGACGGTGTTCCACTCGACGCTGATCTTCGGGTTGGCCAGGGCGCGCTCGGCCATGATCTTGCTGGCGCGGAACTCGTCGCGGCGGTGGATGATGGTGACGGTGCGGCCGAACTTGGTGAGGAAGTTGGCCTCCTCCATCGCGGTGTCGCCGCCGCCGACCACGACGATGTCCTGGTCGCGGAAGAAGAACCCGTCGCAGGTCGCGCAGGAGGAAACGCCGTGGCCGAGGAGTTCGTCCTCGCCCGGCACGTTGAGGTGGCGCCACGCCGACCCGGTGGCCAGGATCACCGCGTGCGCCTCGTAGGTCGTGTCGCCGACGGTGACGCGCTTGACGTCACCGGCGAGCTCGACCGAGACCGCGTCGTCGGTGATGTACTCGGCGCCGAAGCGTTCGGCCTGGGCGCGCATCTGGTCCATGAGCTCGGGGCCCATGATGCCCTTCTCGAAACCGGGGAAGTTCTCCACCTCGGTGGTGGTCATGAGCGCCCCACCGGATTCGGCACCCTCGATGACGAGCGGCTTGAGGTTGGCACGCGCCGTGTACACCGCGGCCGTGTACCCGGCGGGTCCGGATCCCACGATGATCACGTTGCGGATGTCGCTCACTGCAAGCTCCTTGACGTCAAGCTTCGGCGGACAGCACTGTCTGACCGCGCAACGTCATGGTACGGAGAAGTCATTCCCGATAGGCCCGCGCGGCGGGCGAGGTGTTGCTCACGCCGCAGTGGCGTACAACTCGTCGGCCCCGGACAGGCCGCACGCGGCGCCCACGGCGACCACTTTGCCGCCGCCGTCCACTTGCGACACACGCACGACGAGCGACGGTGAACCCTCGAAGTAGGCGAAGTCGGCGACGGCGACCTCCCCCGGGTAGCGCGTCTCGATCGCGTCGAAGCAGGCGCCCAGCGCGGCCTCGTCGGCCGACAGGCGCGTCAGGTCGCCGTCGACGCTGCTGTTCACGGTCGACGACGTGCCCACCTCGGGGAGCGTCGCGCGCGAGTAGTCGCGCCCGGAGTAGTAGATCTGCGCGTCGGACTTGTCGGTCGTCTTCGGGTCGCCGGTGCCCGAGCCCTCGGCGCCGAAGCTCTGCGCGTCCTCGTCGGTGGTGTCGGGCGCGGCGATCTCGGGGTCGGCGGCGTTCGGCTCGCTCGCGGCCGTGTCGCGCTCGTCGGACTGCTGACCACGCCACAGCGCGCTCACCCCGACCGAGATGCCGGCCAGGACGACCACGCCGGTCGTGAACGCCAGCACCAGCCGGGGCCAGCGACGGCGGGATGTTTCACGTGAAACGGGCACGGTGGCCGGGTGGACGCGCGTCCGCTCGGCTTCGAGCGCAAGGTCGAGCCGGGTGATCAGCTCGGGCGGCATCGGCGGGGTCGCCGCCGACAGCGCGCGCAGGTCGGCGCTCACCGCGTCGAGGGCGGCCTGCTCGCCGGACGGCCGGTCGGGCTGTCCTGCAGTCATGTGCCACTCTCCCCTCGTCGGTCGGCGCGTGGTGATGTTGATGGGACGACCGGGTCGGCGTCGGGGTTCCGCAGGTGACCGAGCAACTCCGCCAGACGGGTGCGACCTCGCGCACACCTGCTCTTGACGGTGCCCTCCGGCACGTCCAGGATCCGGCCCGTCTCCGACACCGGGTAGCCCATCATGTCGACCAGGACGAGGGCCGCGCGCTGGTCGAAGGGCAGCGCGTTCAGCGCCTCCTCGACGGCCATGTTCGTCGCGACCTTCG
Source organism: Phytomonospora endophytica (assembly GCF_014202425.1). Classification (GTDB taxonomy): domain Bacteria; phylum Actinomycetota; class Actinomycetes; order Mycobacteriales; family Micromonosporaceae; genus Phytomonospora; species Phytomonospora endophytica. The sequence continues at coordinate 204,151 of NZ_JACHGT010000016.1, forward strand.
ACGGGTCGCCCTCGGTCGAGACCGGCTCCGGCCCGCCTTCGGGCAGCGGCTGGGCGGCGCGGACCTTGTTGCGGCGGACCCGGTCGAGGCACGCGTTGACGACGATGCGGTGCAGCCACGTGGTGACCGCCGAGTCGCCGCGGAAACGCCCGGCGGCCCGGTAGGCCGAGATCATCGCGTCTTGCAGCGCGTCGGCGGCGTCCTCGGGGTGCCCGAGGGTGCGCAACGCCACCGCCCACAGGCGCTCGCGGTGCCTCCGGAACAGTTCACCGAAGGCCTCGTGGTCGCCGACGAGGTGGCGTCGCAGCAGCTCGTCGTCGGGGACCTCGTTGACATCGCTCACGGGTGCCATGGCTAGTTCGCGTAGACCTGGATCTCCTGAACGGCCGCCTGGTAGTAGCCGTTCTCGATCTGCGGGAGGTCGGTCAGCCAGACCATCAGGTACTGGTAGGACGAGCCCACATCGGGCTGGAAGCGGACGCTGGCCTTGTCGTTGACCTGCATCGGGCCGATGGTCTTGAAGTCGGAGATGATCGCGGCGTCGTCGCTCGCGTCGTTCCCGGCACGCAGCGACAGCTCCACGCCGATCGAGCCGAGGTTGACGATGACCTGCGTGACCTCGCGCTTCTCGCCGAGGTCGATGAGCAGGCCCATCCCCTCCTTGAGGTTCCCGAAGTTCGAGCGGTTGTGGTACTCGTTGGTCTCCCAGCCGGTCTTGGCCTTGCCGTCGACGGTCAGTTCGACGCCGTCGTTCTCGTCGCCGTCGCCCTTCGGGTCGACGAGGCGGACCTGGGTGCCGGTCAGCTTGATCTGCTGTGCCGAGACCTCCGGCGCCTCCGACTCCTGTGCGGTGTTCCCGGGGTCCTGGCCGCTGGAGGTGTCGTCGGGCAGGAGGCTCGTGATGACCAGCAGCGCGACGAGCGCGGCCACCAGCATCCCGGCGATCCCGTAGGCGAAACGGCGGCCGACGGGCTTGGCGGGATGTTCGGTGAGCGTCTCGTCGTCGTCGGCTCCGGCGACGAACTCCAGCGCGTCGGTGCCTTCCGTGCCCTCAAGACGCGAAAGTTCTTCGACGAGTTCGGCGGCGCTCGGCGGCGGCTCGGCCGGGTCGAGGAGCTCGGTGGTGAGACGGTCGAGGTACCCGGGCACCCCGGGAAGGGCCGTCGCGGGCGCCAGGAGGCCCCCGGACTCGTCACGGGCGGCGTCGGGCAGGATCGCCGGACCGGGGACCTCCTTGGGCCACATGCCGGTCAGGGCGCAGTACAGGGTCGCGCCGATCGCGCGGACGTCACCGGTCTGGGTGGCGGCCGCGTCGGCGCGCGGGTCGGAGAGGACGACGCGGTCGTCGTCGGAGAGCAGGACCGTTCCGGCGTGCACGTTGCCGTGCGCGACACCCGTCGCGTGGACCGCCGTGACGGCCTCGGCGACGGCGAGGGTCACCGCGATGGCGTGCCGGGGGTCGAGCGGGGAGTGGATGACTATGTCGCGAAGCGACCGCCCCTCCACCCACTCGCGGACGACGTAGGCCCGGTCGCCTTCGTCTACGGCGTCGTAGACCCCCACGATGTGGGCGTGGTTGACGCGACTGGCGGCGACGGCCGCGTGAAGCATTTCCTCGGCCTCGGGGCCTCCGGGAGTGCGGAGTACCACCGTGACCGGTCGCGCGAGGAGTACATCGGTCCCCCGCCAAACCTGCCGTCCGGTCGAGTCATCGTTGATGTGCTCGTCCAGCCGGTAACGGTCGGCGAGGAGTTCGCCCACCGCGGGCGCACCGACCTGTGCCACCTCGTGTCCTCCCTATGTCGACCGCAGGCTGCCGCGGACCTTTGACAGCCTACGGTGTCCGCGGACGGTCGCCTAGGCCTGAGGGTCGCCTCTGTTGACGTTACGCAAAAGGGGACCAAGCATTCAGCGCCCGAGCTTGCCTTTCACCAACGAAACCACATCGGTGACCTCCTTGGCGCGGAGGGCGTACGCCACGCCAAGGTAGACCGCGCCGAGCACGATCCCGCCGATCACCAGGTCGATGATCGCGTTGAGCTTGTCCGAACCGGACAGTCCGTTCGGGAGCAGCCACACCACGGCCCACCCGGCCAGGGCGCCCGCCGCGGCCGCCACGCCGAGCTTGACCAGCGAGACGCTGATTCGCCGCATTCCCAGCGGTCCGAGGCGGCGGCGGAGCAGTACGGCCGCGAGCAGAGCGGCGACCACATAGGACACGCCGTTGCCGACCATCAGGCCCTGCGCCACGGCGGCGGCGGGCAGGATCGCGAAGGTCAGCAGGTAGATCCCGACGCGCATCGCCACGGCGGGGATGTTGAGCAGCGCGGGCGTCTTGGTGTCGGGCAACGCGTAGAACACGAAGGTCTGGAGCTGGCTGACCGCGAAGGGCATGAGAGTGAGACCCGCCATCGCGGTGACCAGACCGGTCGCCGCGGCCTGGCTGGCGGTGAAGTTGCCGTAGTCGAACAGCAGGGACGCGAGGGTGCCGCCGAAGACGACGTAGGCGCCGGTCGCGGGCAGCAGGATCACGCCAGACAGCCGGATGCCCTGGGAGAGGTACATGGAGACCTCGGCGTTGCGGCCCTCGGCGGCCGCGGCGCTCATGCGGGGCATCAGGGCGGTGATGATCGAGACGGCGACGATGCCGTGCGCCATCATCATCAGCAGGTAGGCGTTGTTGTAGATGAAGGGCCCGGCGGCGTCCTTGTCGCGGGCGGAGGCCTCGTTGAGGATGCGCAGGACGGCGACGACCGAGACCTGGCTGACCGCCACGTAGCAGAACATCCACGCCGACAGGCGGCCGATGTGGCCGAGCTGGAGCTGACGGAAGTCGAAGCGCCACTTCATCGTGAAGCCGACGCCCCGCAGCGCCGGGAGTAGCCCGAGGACCTGGACGACGATGCCGGCGAGGGTGCCGCCGCCGAGCAGCAGGACCATGGGCGCGGTCATGTTGTCGGGCGTGGGGGCGGTCGCGCCGAAGAAGACCAGGAAGAGCACGCCGGTGGCGATGATGACGAAGTTGTTGAGGATCGGCGCCCACATCGGCGCGGCGAAGTGGCCGCGGGTGTTCAACACCGCCGCCAGGACCGCCGCGACGCCGTAGAAGAAGATCATCGGCAGCATCAGGTACGACAGCTCGGTGACCAGGCCGGTGTTCTCCTTGGTCAGCGCCTTCGCCAGCAGGGGCGCGCACGCCACGACCAGGGCGGTCGCGACGGCAAGGAGGACGACGATGAGCGTGATGAAGCGCTGCGTGTACGCCTCGCCGTGGTCGGCGTCGGTCTTGCGGGCGCGGACCAGCAGGGGCACCAGGACGCTGGTGAGGATCCCGCCGAGCAGGAGCTCGTAGATCATCTGCGGGAAGAACTGCGCGGTCGAGTACGCGTTGCCGACCGCGAGGCCGCCGATGGCCGCGCCGATCACCGCGTTCCGCCCGAAACCGGTCAATCGGCTCACGATCGTGCCGACGGCCATCACGGCGCTGTTGCGGACAACGCTCCCGCCGGTCTCGGTGCTGGTCGCCTCGGCCATACAGATGTCTCCCCGGGAGGGTCGGATAGGCTTTCCGATTGATGTCAGACCGTATCGCTATCGACGAGTTGAGTGTCCCCCCGGTCGCCGATGAACTCGGCCGGGCCTTCGCCGACGCCGGGTTCCAGCTGCACCTGGTCGGTGGATCGGTGCGCGACGCCCTTCTCGGCCGATCAAGTAGCGCGGGTCCACTGGGCCGAAAGTGGGAGGACCTGGACTTCGCGACCTCCGCGCGCCCCGAGCAGACCCTCGAACTGCTCGACCGGATCGCGTCGACGACGTGGACGACCGGCGCGGCCTTCGGCACGATCGGCGCGACCTTCCGGGGTGAGCGCGTCGAGGTGACGACCTTCCGCGCCGACCAGTACGACCGCGTCAGCCGGAACCCGGTCGTCGCTTACGGCGAGACCCTCGCCGACGACCTGCGCCGCCGCGACTTCACCATCAACGCGATGGCCGTCTCGGTGCCCGGCCACGAGTTCACCGACCCCCACGACGGCCGCGGCGACCTCGCCCGCCGTGTCCTGCGCACGCCGGGCACGCCGGAGGAGTCCTTCGCCGACGACCCGCTGCGGATGCTGCGGGCCGCGCGGTTCGCCGCCCAGCTGGAGTTCGATGTGGACGGTGACGTCCGCGAGGCCATGACGGCGATGAGCGGCGACCTGTCGCGGATCACCGCCGAGCGGGTGCGCGACGAGTTCGTCAAGCTGATGGGCGGGACCGATCCCGTGCTGGGACTGCGGTTGCTGGTCGACACCGGGCTCGCCGAGGTGTTCCTGCCGGAGCTGCCGAACCTGCGGATGCAGATCGACGAGCACGCGCAGCACAAGGACGTCTACGAGCACACGCTGACCGTCGTGCGCAACGCGGTGTCCCTTGAGGACGATGGTCCCGACGTCGTGCTGCGGATCGCCGCGCTCCTGCACGACATCGGCAAGCCCGACACCAAGGGACTGGGCACCGACGGCCGTGTCACGTTCCACCATCACGAACTCGTCGGCGCCCGGATGGCGCGCAAGCGCCTGCGGGACCTGAGGTTCCCGAAGGAACAGGTCACCGCGATCTCCCACCTGATCGCGCTGCACCTGAGGTTCTACGGTTACGGGCGCGGCGAGTGGACCGATTCGGCCGTGCGCCGTTACGTGACCGACGCCGGTGACCAGCTGTCGCGTCTGCACAAGCTGACCCGCTCGGACTGCACGACCCGCAACAAACGCAAGGCGTCCCGGCTCGCCGCCGACTACGACGCGCTCGAAGAGCGCATCGAGCGGCTGCGCGAGGAGGAGGACCTCGCGAAGGTCCGGCCCGACCTCGACGGCAACGAGATCATGCGGCTGCTGGGGATCCCGCCGGGTCGCATGGTGGGTGAGGCGTGGAACCACCTCAAGGAGGTGCGGCTCGACAAGGGGCCGCTCAGCCGGGACGAGGCGGAGGCCGAGTTGTGGCGATGGGCGAAGGACCAGGGCGTGCTGCCGGAGTAGGGCTTCGGCGCACGTCACTGGCCTATTGTCTAGTGAGCGACAGTCGCGTAACGAAAAGATCACCACGCGGGTTGGTGATCGTGGGAGGTGACAGGGATGGCGTATCCGCTGCCCGCTGAATACCGCAACGCTCACGGCATCACCGAAGACGAGGGCGAAGCCGCGATCTACTACATCACGCGCAACTGGACCCGCGACGATCTCGACCATCTCCCGTCAGGCAACCGCTACGAAATCCTTGACGGGAGACTGCTGGTGACTCCTCCAGCGAGCGAAGACCACCAGAACTGGGCCAAGTGGTTGTTCCGGTACCTCGATCGGGTCGCGCCGGAGTCTTGGCGGGTCCAGTGGGACATCGGCCTGGATTTCGGGCCCAACCGCTGCTTCGTGCCGGACCTGCTCGTCCTGTCGCCGGAGACGCCGAACGCGAGCAAGCAGTACAACGCGATCGTTCCGGCGCTTGTGGTGGAGGTCGAGTCCCGATCGACGGCAGGGGTCGACCGGGTCGACAAGACCCTGGCGTACGCGAAGGCGGGGATCCCGGGCTACTGGCGGGCCGAACGCAACGGGCGCATCACGGTGGGCCGGCTGGATTCCGGCGAATACGCCGAATCGGTTCACGAGCCGGACGAACCGTTCACAGTGGAGATCCCTTACCCGGTGACCATTCCCGCCCGTCCGTCCGATCCGCGCTAGCGTTCCAGCGCCAGGATCTCCCGCACCACCACGTCCCACACCTGGCGCGGCGGCACCTGGTGTCCCACACCTTCCAGCAGCACGAGCCGCGCTCCCGGGATCTCGCGGGCGAGGGCCTCGCCGTGCTCCTTCGGGAACAGCGGATCCTTCGTACCGTGCAGGACCAGCGTCGGCGCCTTGATCTCGGCGAGGCGGTCGCGGATGTCACCGCCACCGTCGGCGGCGAAGTGGTTGTACAGCGAGGCCGCCACATCGGTCGTGCGGTCGAAGATGCGGTCGGAGAGCCTGCGCAGCTCCACCTCGTCGATGCCGAGCTCGCCGGCGAAGGCCCGCTCCCCCAGCAGGAAAGCCTCAAAGAGCCCGTCCTTTGTGGACGTGTCCGGACCGGGGCCCTCGGCGGAGAAGTACGCCGCGACCTTCGGCGACATCGGCGGAAGACCGTTGTCCTCGCCGCCGGGCCCGCCGGGGCTCGTCGACATCAGCGTCAGCGCGCTGACGCGCTCGGGGTGCTCGATGACCGCCCGTTGCGCGATGCCCGCGCCCATGGAGATGGCGACCAGGTGCGCGCGCTCGATCCCCAGCGCGTCAAGGATCCCGATCGCGTCCTCGGCCAGGTCGGCGTGGGTGTAGCCGGGCTCGCCGGCCGGGTACGACACCGAGCGGCCGGTATCGCGCAGGTCGTAGCGGATGACGTGGTGCCCTTCGGCCAGGCGCGCGCAGAAGTCCTCGTGCCACCAGTCCATCGACGAGGCCCCGCCACCGATGAGCAGGATCGCCGGATCGGTCTTCGCGCCGAAGGACTCGACGCAGAGTTCGACGCCGTTGGCCTGGAGGAGGTGCTCCGTCATGATGACTCCTACTAAAATCGAAGTTGCTGCTACGATAATCGTAGTCATCAAAGGAGTCAACCCATGCCCCCCAAGCGCACCTACGGCCAAGGCTGTCCCGTCGCCCACGCCCTCGACCTGGTCGGCGAACGCTGGTCCATGCTCGTCATCCGCGAACTGCGACTCGGCCCGCGCCGTTACGCCGACATCCAGAACGCGCTGCCCGGCATCGGCCCGAGCGTGCTGTCGCAACGTCTCCGCGATCTCGAAGCCGTGGGAATCCTGGAGAAGCGCGACAAGGAGTACGGCCTCACCGCATGGGGCGCCGAGCTCGAACCGGTCTTCCGCTCACTGGCGAAATGGGGCGCGCGCTCGCCGGTGGTGCCGCTCGAAGGGCCGATCAGTCACGACTCGGCGATGCTCGGGCTGCGGACCTTCTTCCGCCCGGGCGATGCCGACTGGACGGCGAGCTACGAGTTCTATCTGCGACCGGATTCCTACCGCCTCGAAGTGACCGGCGGCGAGCTGACGGGCTTGTGGCGAGGGCGAGGCGGGCAGGCCGCCGACGTCCGGGTCGAGACCGATCTCGACGGACTCGACGGACTCGTCGCCGGGCGGATGGGCGCGGAGGACGCCGTGCGCGAGGGGAAGGCCGTCGTCAGCGGGAAGGTCGCCGAGTTGCGGCGGCTCGTGGAGGCTGTGGTGAAGGGCTGACGTCGTTGTCCACGAACGGGTGCGGAACTCCAACGCGACGAGCCGCCGTGGCCGGGAACCCTCCCGGCCCGCAGCGGCTCGTTGTCTCGAATTCCTGACGTCGTGGCGTAGCGCTAGGACGGCAGTCCCGGGAATCCAGGTCCCCCGGGCAGTCCCGAGCTCGCGCCGCCCGACGGCGCCGGTCCACCTTGGACGGTCACGGTCAGCACCGTCACCGGGAGCGGCGGCGCGCCCGCGTAGGACGCCGCGCCGGCCTGCGCGGTGATCGAGTCCAGCACGCCGAAGCCGTCGATGACCTGCCCGATGACGGTCAGGTTGTTCGTCGGCACCGACTGTCCGCGCACCAGCGCGAACTCCGCACCGGAACGTCCGCTCTCGTCGTTGACCAGCGCGAGCGCGTCGACGACGGCGGTCTCGGAGAACGGGTGCTCGCCGCGCACGCGGTATCCGGGCCCGCCCTGCTCGGTCGGCATGCCGCAGCGCAGCACCAGCGTCGGCTCGGTCAGTGCCGAGGTCATCGACGGGCACGTCGCGGAGTTGTAGAACCCTTGGCTCGCCAGGTGAGTGAAGGACGCGACGCCGCAGGGTGCGAGGTCTCCGAAGAGCAGGACGGTGACCTGCCCGAGGTTCGTGGTGATGACGACGGTCGACCGTTCCGGAATGCCCTCGACGGCCGGAATCCCGCCACCGCCGGGCATCTCGTCGACGGTCCGTAGTTCGCAGGGCCCGGTCGGATCGCTGACCGCACCGCTCGATCCGTCGTCGAGGGACGGTCGCAGCATCGCCCAGCCGATCAGTCCGGCGGCGCCCAGAAGCGCGACGGTCACGAGGATCCCGATGACGGCGTTGCGCGGGCGGGGCGCCCGGTCCCACGGCGGCGTGTCCTCGTCGGGCGGCGCGGAGGAACGGCGAGGCGGCTCGACGGCGGTTGCACCGTCGGCGTCCTCCTCCTTCTCCTCCTTGGCGTGCTTGCCCTTGCGGGGCTTGAGCTTGAAGGTCTCGGGCTCCTCAGAATCGTCGAGGGAATCCGCTGCCACGGCGCTTTCGGCGGACTTGTCCGACTCCTCGGCCGCGTTTTTCGCTTCCGGCCCCTTGGCGGGCTCTGTCACGCGCTCCTCGGTCGGCTCGGCGTCGTCGGCGGGCTTCACTGCGTCGTCGTCCACGAGGGTCGATCGTAGGGAGTATGACGCCGGGATGCCAACGCGTACCCGCCCGCGAGCAGCAGATAGCCCACCGCGATCGCGATGATCACGGCGAGGGACTTGCCGTCGTCGGGCAGCACCATCGCCCCGACGAGCTGGCCGAGGACCCAGCAGACGTTGAAGGCGGTGTCGTTGAAGCTGAACACCCGGCCTCGGTACTGGTCGTCGCAGGAGATCTGGATCGACGTGTCCAGCACGATCTTCAGGCTCTGCGAACCGATGTTGAGCACGAAGGTCGCGACGATCAGCAGGATCTGGACGAACGGCGGCCCGAACACGACGATGTCGGCGCCGACCCCGCACAGCACGACCAGCACCCACATGCGCGGCCCGAAACGGCGCGTCAGTTTCGGCGTGATCAGCGCGCCGATCAGGCCGCCGATCGATCCGGCGACGAAGACCGCGGCGAGCCCGCCGATCGCCTTCTCGGAGTGCGCACCGGAGTCGAAGTACACGCGGAAGAGCTGGAGCGTGGCGATGGTGAGGACGCCGTAGAGGAAGCGGTAGATTCCCTGCGTGATCATCAGGTAGGCCGCGCCCCGGCGTTCGGCCAGATGTCTTACACCGTCGGCCATCCCGCGCGTGATACGGCCGATCTCGGCGGTGATGCTGCGGTCGGCGTGGCGCTCGGACTCGTCGGGTCCGAGGGCGGCGACCGGGAAGGACGCGCGCGCGATCAGGGCGGCGGCGAGATATCCGACGACGGCGATCGAGGAGATCACGCCGTAGTCGGCGGAACTGTCGCCGATGAGCAGCCGGATCCCGGCCGCCGTACCGATTCCCGTGGTGTAGGCGGCGGTGCCGAGGGTCGGCGCGATCGAGTTGGCGGTGACCAGGTTCTCGTCGGTGACGACGTGCGGTTGCGCGGCAGACAGGCCGGCCAGGATGAAGCGGTTGACGGCGATGATGAGCAGCGCGCCGGTCGAGTACAGCCACACGTCCGAGCCGAAGCCGATGAGCAGGGCCGTCGGGACGACCAGGACGGCACGGACGATGTTGGCGACGAAGAGGATGTTGCGGCGGCTCCAGCGGTCGAGGAAGACGCCGACGTAGGGGCCGAGGATCGAGTAGGGCACGACGAGCAGGGCGAAGCCGGTGGCGACGGCCATGGCGCTGGTCTGGTTGTTCGGGTTGAACAGCAGCGTTCCGGCGAGCCCGGCCTGGAAGAATCCGTCGGCGACCTGGCTGGTCAGACGGGTCGCCAGCAGCCGCCGGAATCCGCTCTCCCGGAAGACCGCGCGCAGGTGCCCCTCGGTGTGCATTGGGCGAGCCTACGTGCTCGGAACGTGCCCGGGGGTCCGGCGGGGACCATCGGATTCATGACGCCTCGTGTTCGCCGTAGTGTCACACCCGTGCGCCAAACTGCTCACATGCGCTGGACCACTGTCACCTCCCCGATCGGCGAGTTGAAGCTGGCCACCGACGGGACCGCCCTCACCGGGCTCCTCTTCGCGGGAGACCCCGACCCTCGCGGCGAACGCGACGACGCCCATCCCGTGCTGACCGAGACGGCCAGACAGCTCGGTGAGTACTTCGACGGCACGCGCACCGAGTTCGAGATGCCCCTGGCCCTGGCGGGCGCGGACTTCGAACGCCGTGTCTGGACCGAGCTCCTGGCGATTCCGTACGGGCACACGGCCACCTACGCCGAGATCGCCGCGCGGGTCGGGCAGCCCCGCGCCGCGCGGGCCGTCGGGATGGCCAACAGCCTCAACCCGATCGCGGTCATCGTGCCGTGCCATCGCGTCGTCGGCTCGAACGGGTCGCTGACGGGCTACGCCGCCGGGACGGACGTGAAGTCGCGGCTGCTGGAGCTGGAGGCGGGCGTGCGCATGCGGGCGGAGTTCAAGGCGGCCTAGCGCCACGGTGCGGGGTGGCCCAGCCTCGCCGGACCAGGGACGCGCAATTCTCAGCACGGACCTAAACTTAGGTCAAACACAAGTTTATGTCCCGGCCATCTTTGGCCGGGACATAAGCGCGCTCGACGGTCAGGCGACCGCGGTGATGATCAGAATCGCGATGGATCCGCCGAAGGCGATGACGTGGCGGATGTTCTGCAGGATCGAGAAGACCCACTTCGGGAAGGCGTTCTCGGCGGCGGTGAGGAAGGCCTTGACGTCGATGGCGGCGAGTTCGCCGCCCTTCTTGGCGAAGGCGGTCTCGACACCTTTCACGGCGGTGAGGTTGCTGTAGAGGATCGCGGCGTTGCCGAGCAGGACGAGGGTCTGGAAGATCCAGTTCGCGGGGGTCGCGATCGACGCACCGGCGATGTTGAGTGCCGCGCACGCGCCCATGACCAGCGCGACGGTGACGGGGACGATCGTCTCGTGGCCGCCGTGGTCGAAGCGCAGCTTGTTCTCACCGAGGATCTCGGGACGGACGCCCTGGCGGGTGAGCTCGGCCTCGGCGGCGGCCTGCGCGCGGGGACCGTAGCGGGCGCGCACCCAGGGGATGGAGACGAACGCGAGGCCGATGAGGATCTGGAGGGCGGCGACGGCGATTGAGGGGGTCATGGTTCGCTCCTGACTTGTACTTAGTTCAAGTGGCTTCTGAGGGGAACTGTAGCGTGGACTTGAACTAAGTGCAAGAGGTGGGTTGAACTTAGTGCGAGTGGGGGTGAGGTGGTTCGTGCGCGAGGTGGCGAGTGGAGGCCCGCCGCGGGAAGACACGGCTCGTCCCCGGCCAAAGCCGTGGGCGCGGCGACGTGTGGCGCCAGAGAAGCCGGCTTGCGGGTCCTGATGCCGGTACTGGAGACGAAAGCGTCTCCCGAGGCCTAGAGCGCCACCCGCAGTCCCGGATGCGCGAGGATCACCGGGCAGTCGGCGATCGCCGAGGCCTCATCGAGCAGGTCGCGGTGGTCCTGCCACGCGCGCAGGTGGGTCAGCACGAGCAACTTCGCGCCGGAGCGGACGGCGAGCCGTGCGGCGTCGCCCGCGGACAGGTGTCCCTTCGACGGCCCGTCGCGGTCGAGGCCGCTGGCTTCGGCGAGCAGCACTCCGACGCCGTCGGCGAGTTCGTCGATGGCGGCGCAGGGCCCGGTGTCGCCGGTGTAGCAGAGGGCGTCGTCGACGCGGGTGGCGAAGGCGTCGAGTCCTGCGTGTTCGACGCGGGCGAGGCGGACGGTGAGTGGTCCGTAGGCCGCGGTGCCCTGCTCGGCGACCGTCGGGGTGAAGCTGTCGGGGTTGTCGTGGAGGACGGGCGGCCCGTCGGCGGGGAGTGTGATGGGGAGTGGCGGTGCGTCGTCGACGGCGCGGAGTCGCCACAACTGGGTGAAGTCGGCGTGGTGATCGGAGTGGCCGTGGGACAGGATCGCCGCGTCGATCTCCGCGGGCCGGGCATATTTCTGCAGGGGCCCCGAGGAGCCCGGCCCGAGATCGAGCAGAAGCCTGTAGCCGGACTCTTCGACCAGGTAGGCGGAGCATGTCGAGTCCGGCGCGGGTGCCGATCCGGCGCAGCCGATCACGGTGAGACGCATGCTCCGAAGCGTAGGCCCGCGCACCGGTTGGCCGATTCGGCCCCGAAAGGGGTGTTTCGCGCGGGACGATGGACCCATGAGCCACGATCCGACGCCTTCGCCGCCAGGCGAACCGGGCCGACCGGACCCGGCGCAACCCATCCCGATCCCACCGACGCCTACACCCCCGATTCGGCCGGGTGAACCGATGCCGGCGCCGAACCCGCCGAGTCCGACACCACCGGACCCGACGCGGCCCCAGCCGATGCCGCCGACACCGTCGCCACCTCCGCCGGACCCCACGGAGCCGGCGCCCGAGCCTCCTCGGCCACCGTCGCCGTCGGAGATTCCACCGCCGCCAGGCGGGGCGGAACCACCGACGGCGATCATCCCCCCATCCCTGCAGAGACCGCTTCAGCCCGGCACCCCGTTCGGCCACGAAGGCCGCGGGGTGCCGGGCTTTCCGGACCGGCCGCCGCCGCGGAAGCTGTCCAAGGGCGTCGTCGTCGCCGTCATCGCGGCGGCCGTGGCGATCCTGCTGTGCCTGGTGTGCGGTGTGATCGGCCTGATCCGCGCCAACGACGACCGCGCCACCGGCGGTTTCGCGGTTCTCCCGACGCCGGGGCTGCCGACCGCGCCGGTCACTCCGGCCGCCGCGCCGACGCCGAAGGCGCTGGCGCCGGAGACGGCGCACGGTCCGGCGACGCACTTCGCGGGCGAGGGCACCTATCTCGTCGGGGCCGACATCGTCGCAGGTCAGTACCGTGCGCGCGTGCCCGTGACGTCGATCCTCTGCTACTGGGAGCGCCTGTCGGGCACCAGTGGCGAGTTCGCCGACATCATCGCCAACGGCGAGGCCCAGCCCGGGGCGCCCGAGATCGTCACGATCGCCCACAGCGACTCGGCGTTTCGTACGCGGGGTTGTGGCGGGTGGAGCCTCATCGGCTGAGTGGTGCGGGGGTGCCTCCGGCCGCTAGTGTCGTAATCCCTTAAGCGGCACGGTTTCGAGAGGTTGGCAGCATGGCGGGCATCGACGACGTCAAGGCCGGTATCGCGCAGGCGGCCGACACCGCGGGCGAGGGCGCCACGATGATCCAGTCGGCGATCGACAAGCACAACGAGGCGATCGCGCAGCTGCGGGAGAGCACGTCGGGTTCGGGGAACCCGAAGGTGGAGGCGAGCATCGGGCGGCTCGAACAGGTCGTACAGGCCCTCAACGAGGCCTTGAGCCACAACGCCGGTGCGATGGACGAGGCAAACGACTACGCCGGGATGCTCTAATCCTTTGATCTTCGCGGCCTCCGGCGAAATAATCGTCTGATGTCGTTGCGTCACCATGAGATCGCCGAGGCGGATCACCGGATCCTCAATCCCTTCACCGACGCCAAGCTCGATCTGCTGGGCGAGCTGTGCCGGCTCGGCCCGGCGACGCGTCAGCTGGATCTGGCGTGCGGCAAGGGGGAGATGCTGTCGCGATGGTCGGCCGCGTACGGGATCACCGGCACGGGCGTCGATCTGAGCGAGGTGTTCCTTGCGGCCGCCGAGTCGCGCGCGGCCGAGTTGGGCGTCGCCGACCGGCTCACCTTCGTCGCCGGTGACGCGGGCGCGCATCGTGCCGAGGCGGGGGCCTTCGACGTCGTCTCGTGCATCGGCGCGACCTGGATCGGGGGCGGACTCGCCGGGACGCTCGACCTGATGAAACCGGCGCTGGCGCCCGGCGGGCTGCTGCTCGTCGGTGAGCCGTACTGGATCGACGAACCGCCGGCCGCGGCCTACGAGGCCATGGGCATCGACGCCGACACCACGGTTTCGCTGTCCGGCACGCTGGATCGCTTCGAGGAGGCCGGATGCGAGCTCATTGAGATGATCCACGCCGACTTCGACAGCTGGGACCGCTACTACGCCTCCCAGTGGCGGACGGCCGACGACTGGCTGCGCGCGAACCCCGGCGACCCTGAGGCTCCGGCGATGCGGGACTTCGTCCGGCGGCAGCGACGGTCCTATATGGACCATGGGCGGCGCTATCTCGGCTGGGGTGTCTTCATGCTGCGGATGGTGTAGACACTGCGGCGAGTCGCCGCCCGTGCGGACGAAGGTGGAGAAGAACACCCGGCACCGGTACCGCTCCGATCCGGGGAAGTGCCCGTTTCCTCACGGTCGCGTGCCGGGCCGGATCAGCACTTCGCTTCCGATCGGGGTGAACCCGGCGGCCAGGAACGCCCGCAGCGAACGCGCGTTGCCCGGCGAGACCGCCGCGAAGACCGGTTCGTCTTCGAGGAAGAGACCGAGGGCGTCCAAGAGCAGCGACGAGCCCAGTCCCCGGCTCGTCTCACCGGCTTCGATGCTGAGCTCGGGGCGCCCGGCGAGACCGGCGGAGATCGTGACGAAGCCGCGTTCGTCGCCGTGGACGCGGACGTTTCGCCGCCAGCGGCGGGCGTAGTCGATGCGGGAGTGACCGGGACCCTCCCAGACGTCGGGGCCGCCGAGGCCGGTGCCGCGGCCGACGAGGGTCGCGTCGAGGACGCCGATCTCACCGTCGGGTCCGGCGAGCAGGCGGAGGACGTCGGGCGACATCGAGCCGCCGAAGCCGTCGGCGCCGGCGAGGGCGGCGGCCGGGAGGGCCGTGGCGATGAACGCGTGACCGGTCATCGCGACCGAGCATTCGGTGCCGTCGTCGAACGGCGGGAGGATCGTGACGCCACCGTCGACGTCGGGGAAGTCGCCGTCGGCGGCGGCGAGGTAGTGCGCGAGGAGCGGGTGGGCCATGGCCGAAACCATATGTGCTCGGCGCGGGAAGATCATCTATCCTCTGGCCGGTGAGCACCCTCCGCCTTGAGCCCATCACGCCCGACAACTTCGAGACGGCGCTCGCCATCAGCGTCCGCGACGATCAGGCGCACCTGGTCGAGCCCGTCGTGAAGTCCCTCGCCGAGGCGTCGATGTGGCCGGGTGTGGCGTGGACGCGGTTGATCGCCGACGGGGACACGCCGGTCGGATTCGTCATGGCCTTCCTGGACATCGACTGGAAGGGCGACGGCTCGGGCGATGTGCGGTCGGGTCTGTGGCGGCTCAACATCGACGCCGGTGTCCAGTCGAGGGGGTACGGGCGCTTCGCGGTGGAGGAGGTGGCGGCCGAGATCCGGCGCCGGGGCGGGAAGGTCATGACCGTGACCTATCACCCGGGCGACGACGGGCCGCAGGGGTTCTACCGGCGGCTCGGCTTCCGGGAGACCGGTGAGACCAGTGGGGACCAGACGGTGGCGGAGCTGGCGCTCGGCTAGGCCCCGGTCAGTTCGGCGATCGCGTCGACGATCGCCTGTTCACCGCGCCAGGCGATGGTGACGTGCCCACCCTCGACGGCGCGCGCCTCGCCCCTCGGCAGTGCGGCGGCGACGTCGTTGTAGAGCCGGAACTTGGCGTCGATCTCGGCCTGGAGGAGTTCGCCGGAGACGCCACCGGCGACGACGGTCTTGAACTCGTCAACTTGGGTCGATGACAAGATTAGGACGGGTACATCCGGCAGTGGGTCCGCCGCGCGCATTTCGGCGTAGATCGCGTCGAGGTTGCTCGCCTCCTGGACGCCGATCGTGAGCCCGCGTCGGCCGACGTGGTAGTCGACGAGCGGTTCGCTGATCTCGGCGGGCCAGTCGGCGAGTTCGCGGGCGAAGAGCCCGCGGTAGAGCCGGATGACCTCCTCGGGCAGGTCGTCGAGGAACGCGGCGGCGTCGCCCGCGTCGAAATTCCCCCAGAGTTCCTGGAGTTCGGCGGGCATGGAGGCGTTGTAGTCCTCGTGCGCGGGGTCGAGGAGGAGCAGGGCGGCGACGTCGTCGGGGAAGCGCGTCGCGTAGAAGCGGGCGTAGTAGCCGCCGAGCGAGTGGCCGACGAGGACGTAGGGTCCGTCGACGTTTCTTAGGACCGACCTAAGTTCGTCGGTCACCTCGGTGAGGGTGCGCGGGAGTTCGGCGGGGGTGCCGTCGCCGGTGCCGGCGCGGTCGTAGATGACGCTCGTGGTGAGTTCGGCGGCGCGTCGGTGGAGGTTCCAGTAGTCGCGGCCGATGGTTCCGGCGCCGGGGAGGAAGACGACCGTCGGGCGGCCGTTGTCGGGAGCGCTTAGCATTTCCATATTTGGAAACGGTACCAGATGTGGGAGAGTAAGGGCGTGGACGTAGTCGATCTTCTTCTTCACCCGGTGCGGATTCGGGTCGTGCACGCCTTCGCGGGAGGGCGCGAACTGACGACGGCGGAGCTGGGCGACCAGCTGCCCGACGTCGCCAAGACGACCCTGTACCGGCATGTCGGGATGCTCGCGGGCGCCGGGATCCTGGAGGTCGTCGGCGAGGAGCGGGTGCACGGGGCCGTTGAGCGGACCTATCGCCTGGACCGGTCGCGCACGAGGATCAGCCCCGAGGACGCCGCGGCCATGTCGCTCGACGACCACCGGCACGGGTTCGCCGCAGCGATGGGGGCGCTGCTCGCGGACTTCAGCGCGTACCTGGATCGGCCGGACGCGGATCCGACGGCGGATTCGGTCGGGTACGTGCAGGTGCCGATATGGCTGAGTAAGGAGGAGATCGCGCGCATGGTCGAGCGCCTGCGCGAGGTGGTGGTCGAGTCGGCGGCGAACGAGCCGGCCGACGGGCGGCGGCTGTACCTGGTGAGTCCGATTCTGTTCCCGATCGACAAGGGAAGCTAGCGCCCCGGGTGCCAGGTGTCGCACCCCGGCGGTACGGTCGGCCGCAAATCCCCTGAGACAGAAGGAATTCAGCATGGGCTACGGCGTGATGGCCTACTCGGTCGACATCGACAAGCTGGTGGCGCTCTGCGGCAGCGGCGACGACCGGATGCGGCGAGTGATCAGCGGGAAGTCGCGGGAGTCCATCTACCGCACCAACGACCAGCTCGGTCTGTCCAACGAGCGCGGCGAGCCCTCGGTGTTCACGGCGATCAACCACCTGATCCTGGGTGAGGAGATGACCCTTGAGGGCTACATGTACGGGTACGCGTTCAAGTACATCGTCGAGTTCTCGGGCAGGTTCCTCAGCAATGGCCCGTTCTACCCGTGCTCCTCGGACTACCTCTCCGACACCGTTGACGCGGAACTGGCCGAGGTCGGCGCCAGTGTTCGGATGACCGACTTGATCTGGGACGGCGCCCCGGTGTCGTTTCCCCGGCCCGATGACTTCCCGATGATCGGGCACTGGACGGCGGAGCAGGTCGCGGCGAGCGTCGAACCGGTGCGGGCGGGGACGAGCGAGGAGTTGAAGACCATCGGGACGTGGCTCGACCAGTCGGCCGCGCAGGGGCGAGGGATCGTCGGCTTCTACCACTGAGGTTCGGGCGGACCGACAGCGCGATGGACCACATTGGACACAACATGAGGTGGTCGCGACGGTTGCTGTCCGCGGGGATGGCGACCGTCGTGTTCGCCGCTGTCGCCATGGCGATGCCCGACGGCTTGGGGAATGAGCCCACGACGTCGATGCGGCCGATGCCGCCGGGGCCGGTCTTCGGGATCACGACCGACGACGGGTACGACGGCGACGCCCTGGCCGCGTCTGTCGCGAACCTGCCGGTGACGCCGACGACGCGGGTGGTGTTCGACGAGTACGTGCCGGCGGCGAAATACGTGGAACCGGTGCGGCGGCTGTGGTCGGAGAGCTACGTGATGGGGATGCTGCTGGATTCGTTCTATCTGGCGGAGTACTCGACGGAGGAGTATCTCGACCGGACCACCGAGTACCTGGACGCCATAGGGTCCACAGTGGACATCTGGGAGGTCGGGAACGAGGTCAATGGGGAGTGGGCCGGGGCGGCCGACGACGTGGTGGAGAAGGTGGCCGGGGCTTGGGAGCTGGTCGAGGCGCGGGGGCTGCGCAGTGCCATGACGCTGTATTACAACCCGGAGTGCTGGGAGGATCCGGCGAACGAGATGTTCGCGTGGGCCGAGGCGAATGTTCCGCAGAGGATGCGGGAGGGGCTCGACTACGTGTGGATCTCGTATTACGAGGAGGACTGCGAGGGACAGCGCTTCGACGCCGGGCATTGGACTGACGTGTTCTCGCGCCTGCGTGCGATGTTTCCCGGTAGCGCCATCGGGTTCGGGGAGACCGGGATGGCGACGACGGCACCGGTGGACGAGCGGGTGGCGTACGTGGAGCGGTATTACGGGATGGAGGTGGGGGTGCCGGGGTACGTGGGCGGGAACTTCTGGTGGTACTTCGCCCAGGATTGCGTGCCCTGGCGGGGGGACAGCGAAGTGTGCGCGGCGCTCGCCGAGGGGATGGGCGGGGGTTAGAAGGCGTCCAGGCGGCCGGTGCGGAGGTCGGCGAGGAAGCCGGACCAGGCGGTGGTGGGGAGGGTGAGCACCGGATGGTCGTGGCCGACGGCGTTCTTGAAGTCGCGGACGGCGACCTGCTCAAGCGTGGCGGAGGCGACCTCGACGCAGTCGCCGTTTCCGTCGCTGCGCGAGGGCGCTGCGAGGAAGACCTTCGCTGGGCGATCCGCGTCGTCGAAAGGGCCGCCCCCGAAGGGGCGGCCCGAAACGTTTCGGCCAGGCAGCTCGTGAACCGGCTCGCGAACTAGCTGGCGATCTCGCCGCGGATGAACTTCTCCACGGCCTCGTGCGCGCTGTGGTCGTCGTACTGCACGGGCGGCGACTTCATGAAGTACGCCGACGGCCCCATGACCGGCCCGGCGATCTTCCGGTCGAGCGCGATCTTCGCGGCACGCACGGCGTCGATGATGATGCCGGCGGAGTTCGGCGAGTCCCACACCTCAAGCTTGAGCTCGGCGTTCAGGGGGGTGTCACCGAAGGAACGCCCCTCAAGGCGGATGTAGGCCCACTTGCGGTCGTCGAGCCACGGCACGTGGTCCGACGGTCCGATGTGGACATCCGACTTCCCCATCTCGTGGGGAATCTGGGACGTGACCGACTGGGTCTTCGAGATCTTCTTCGAGACCAGGCGGGTGCGCTCCAGCATGTTCATGAAGTCCATGTTGCCGCCGAAGTTCAGCTGGTAGGTGCGCAGCAGCTCCACGCCGCGGTCCTCGAACAGCTTCGCCAGCTCGCGGTGCACGATCGTCGCACCGACCTGGGACTTGATGTCGTCACCGACGATCGGCAGTCCGGCGTCCTCGAACTTCTTCGCCCACACCGGGTCCGAAGCGATGAAGACGGGCAGGGCGTTGACGAAGCCGCAACCGGCGTCGATCGCGGCCTGCGCGTAGAACTTGTCGGCCTCTTCGGACCCGACGGGAAGGTAGGACACGACCACGTCGACCTTCGCCTCGCGCAGTGCGGCGGCGACGTCGACCGGGGCCTCGTCGGACTCCTGCACCATCTCGCGGTAGTACTGCCCGAGACCGTCGAAGGTCGGGCCGCGCTGAACGGTCACGCCGGTCGGCGGAACGTCGGCGAACTGGACGGTGTTGTTCTCCGACGCCGCGATGGCGGCGGCCAGATCCTGGCCGACCTTCTTGGCGTCGACGTCGAAGGCGGCCACGAACTGCACGTCACCGACGTGGTAGTCGCCGAACTTGACGTGCATGAGACCCGGGACCCGCTGGCTCGGGTCGGCGTCCTTGTAGTACTCCACGCCCTGCACAAGCGAAGACGCGCAGTTGCCGACACCGACAATGGCCACACGTACAGCACCCATCGCGCATGCCTCCTTAGTTCTCTTCTTTACGGGAGTCGTCCGGCTCTGCCGGGGACGCCTCCTCAACGGACGGAGCCTGCGGCTCCGGTGGGACGAACCCGCCGACGGTGGTGACCGACGGCGGTTTGCCGGACTGCTCGGTGGCGATCAGCTCGTTGAGCCACCGCACCTCCCGCTCGCAGGCGTCGAGTCCGTGACGTTGCAGTTCGAGGGTGTAGGCGTCGAGGCGCTCGACCGACCTGGTCAGCGTCTCGCGCAGCCCCTCACGGCGCTCTTCGATGCGCCGGCGGCGCCCCTCCAGGATCCGCAGCCGCTGCGCCTGGTCGAGGCGCGAGAAGAACGCGAAGTGCACCCCGAAACCGGAGTCCTCGTAGGTCTCTGGACCGGCCTGGGCGAGAAGGTCGGCGAACCGCTCCTTGCCCTCGGCGGTCAGTTTGTACACGATGCGGCCGCGTTTACCGGTCAACGGCGGCACCGGACGATCCGGATCCCCGGCGTCCTCGGTGATGTAACCGGCGTCCTTGAGGCGCTTGAGCGTCGGGTACAGCGAGCCGTAGCTGAACGCCGCACGAAACGCACCCAGCAGCGACGTGAGCCGCTTGCGCAACTCGTAGCCGTGCATGGGCGACTCGTGCAGCAGACCGAGTACGGCCAACTCCAGCACCCGCCTCGCCTCCGATCCCCGCCGCGCATGGTGACGTCCGTCCCGGTCTTCACACCGGGCGGGCACTCCTCGCACGAACCTCGATAGTGTCCAACCGATATCTCAGTCGATGTAGCCCGCTGATGTATCGGTCTGATACATCGGAACCCTACAAGACCTCGGCCGAACCGGCAAGAGCCTGAGGTATGTTCCACACCAACCCGGACAAGGCGGGCGACCAGGCGTGTCCCTTTGGCCTAACCCGCGTACTCTCTTGGCCGTGCATGCTCAGCGTCAGGTGGTGGACTACTCGCTTCAACGGCGAGCCCTTCTGCGTGACGTCTACTCTGGACGGACCGGTACCGCCGAGGTGTGCGACGCCTCGCCGTATTTGCTGAACGCGGCCAGGTTTCACGGTGAGGCGACGCAACGCCGTTGCCCCATCTGCCGACGCGACAACGTCCGGAACGTGCACTACATATTTGGCGACGAACTGAAGACGTCGGCCGGGCAGGCGCGCAGCCTCCGCGAGCTGTCGCTCATCGCGAGCGGCTACCGCGAGTTCGAGGTCTACGCCGTCGAGGTCTGCCGTGGTTGTGGGTGGAATCACCTGGTGTTCCGCTTCCTCCTCGGCAAGGCCCACGCAACCGGTGATCCCCAGGCGTCCTCACGTCCGAACCAGCTTGAAGAGGTGTGACCGAATGGCCGACCACTCCAACCGCGGCTCGTCCCGCGCAGGTGGTTACGACGACTACGACTACGGTGACCGGCGCTACGGCGACGGTCCGGTGAGTGGTGGACCCTCAGGCGGGCAGGCGCCGGTCTGGGGCGACGGATACGACTACTCCGACCCGGCGCGCAACCACGCTGAGCCGGCCAGCGGTCGCGCCTCGGTGCCCGGCATGATGTCGGCTCCCGCGCACGACGACTACGACTACGAACCGAACACCGTGACCGGCCGCGCGTCGGTCGGCAAACGCGAGGCCAAGGGCCGCGCGACGGTGACCGGGCCGCGCTCGAAGCCGACCGACGAAGAGCTGGCGGCACGCAAGAAGAAGCTCAAGAAGAAGAAACGCATCCGCAGATGGGCGATCTTCGGTTGTGTCGTCGCGATGCTCGGAGGCGTGAGCGTCTTCGGTGTCGCGACTTTCTGGGCGGGTGTGCCGCTGCCCAACGAACTCGAACTGACCGCGTCGTCCTCGGTGACCTACGCCGGCGGCGAGTCGATGGGCGGCATCGGCAAGGAGTTCCGGGTCAACGTCCCCTTCGACCAGATCCCCGCGCACGTCAAGTGGGCGGTCATCGCGGCCGAGGACACCTCCTTCTACGAGAACCCCGGCGTCGACTTCAAGGGCGTCATGCGCGCCTTCTGGAACAACGTCACCGGCGGTGACACCCAGGGCGCCTCGACGATCACCCAGCAGTACGCGGGCATCGCGGCCAACATGCGCGACGAGGCCACCTACGGCCGTAAGGCGCGCGAGGCCGTCATCGCCATGAAGCTCGACGACGAGTACGAGAAGGACCAGATCCTCGGGTTCTATCTCGACGTCGTCTACATGGGACGGTCGGCCTACGGCATCGGCGCCGCGTCGCTCGCCTTCTACGGCAAGCCCGTCACCGAACTCAACGTGGCACAGGCGGCGCTTTTGGCGGCGCAGATCAAGTCGCCCAACGGCTACTACGACCCCGAGCACCCCGAGGGCGTCGGCTCCGAAGGCGACGTGACCGGCCGCTACGAATACGTCCTGAAGAGCATGCTGGACCTCGGTGCGATCAACGCGACCGACTACAGCGAGGCCCTGGCGAAACTGCCGAAGGTCGAGGAGAAGACCAGCAACCCGGCCGACTACGGCTTCAACAAGCCGACCGGTTTCGTCTCCCACCGTTACGTGATCGAAGAGCTGGAACGCCGCTACGGCATCACCGAGGAACAGCTCTACGGCAACGGCAACCTGGAAGAGGGCGTCGCGAACACCATCGAGGACGCCGGCGGCTACACGATCACCACGACGATCGACAAGAAGCTCCAGGACGCCGCCATCAAGGCCGCCTCACGGGGGAAGAAGGGCGAGGTCATGCCCGACACCCCCAAGAACCTGCTCGCCGCGCTCGTCGCGGTCGACCCGAAGACCGGGGCGGTGCGGGCCTACTACGGCGGTACCGAGAACGGCACCGGGATCGACAAGGCGGGACGTCCGCCGGTGATCCGGGACACCGACTCCGACGGTGACGCGCACCCGATGGGTTCGTCGTTCAAGATCTTCACCCTCGCGACCGCGCTCATGAACGGCGTGTCGGTCGACTCCAAGTGGGACGGTTCGTCCCCGCGCGAGTTCCCGGGCCGGATGAAGGACGACCCCGCCGGAGCCGTCGTCAACTCCGGTGACAGCAGTTCGGCCTGTGCGCGCTGCACCCTCGGCCAGGAGATCATCGACTCGCTCAACACCCCGATGTTCGCCATCGCCGAGAAGTACACGCCGGAGGCGATCGTCAAGCAGGCCGCGGCCATGGGCGTCACCGGTCTTGAGGACAGCAAGGGTAACTGGCACGAGTTCGACGAGAACTTCAACTTCGAAGAGTCGCGCGAGTGGTTCGACCGTGAGGTGTCCTTCGGCCAGTACCCGACCACGGTCTTCAGCATGGCCGAGGGCGCCGCGACGATCGCCGCGAACGGGACGCACCGGGAGTCGCACTTCATCCAGGAAGTGACGAAGAACGGCGAGAAGGTCGAGCCGATCAGCGAACTCTCCGAGAACACCGCGATCGGGCTCGGCGAGGCGGCCGACATGTCCTCGGTCCTGACCCAGATCGGGCCCTCCGAGGGTGGTCTCGACGGCGGCCGCCCGGCCGGCAGCAAGACCGGCACCTGGGAACGTGACTGCCCCGAGGACGGGTCGCTCGAAGGCTGCGTGCCCGGGCAGAACTCCAACACCTCCTACCTCGGCTACACCCCGCAGCTGGCGACGGCCGTGTGGGTCGGTGACAAGAAGAACGACAACGGCAAGGTCACCGACAACAACGACAACGAGCTCTACGGTTCGATGACCGCGGGCTCGGTGTGGCGGAACTTCATGAACAAGGCCATGGAGGGCAAGGAGTTCGAGGCGTTCCCGCCGAAGGCCGGCACCGGTGACATCAACGCCGGTGACGCCAAGCCGGACGACAAGAAGGACGACAAGAACTGCATCCCGATCATCGACCCGAACTGCAAGCCGAACGACGGCCACGGGCCCAACGGCACGGACGGCGCCGACGGCAACAACGGCACCGACGGTGAGGACCGCGTCGGCGTCTACGGAGCCGGAGGCGGTACCGGATCGGCACCGTTCGCAAGCGACGGAGTCGGTCAGAGTGGTCAGTCGGCCTACGGCGATTACGGAATGAGCGTCCTTCCTTACGCGACATTCCAGCGGCAATATTCGATAAGCAACACCTGATCCACTCGAACCCGCCGACGAGTACTCTTCGTCGGCGGGTTCGTCATATCCCGGGCCGAAAGCAACACCCCCCGGCGAATCCCCGACAGGTGAGAAACCTCCGTACCAGACCGAAAAGGCGGGACCGGATGGGCAGGCACACCGACCGCGAACCGGCACGCGGTCACTACGACGACCAGGCGGCCGTCTACCGCGGCCACGACGATCATCGAGGCCACGACGATTACGGCGACTACCGCTCGTACGGGGATCGTGGCCACCGGTCGGAGTCGGCCGATCGGCGCGATGATCGCGCGACCGGTGGTGACAGCGCCAATCGCCGCTATGACGACGAAGTCTGGGACGACTACGACTACCGTTCCCCGCGCGAGACGAGGCGGGCGTCGGCGGGCGTCGGCAGTGCCTCGGTCGAGGTGGTGCAGCAGGAACGCGAAGACGCCCTGAAGGCCGCCTACGAGCGTCGTGGCGGGACACGCCGGGCGGGCGCCGGGAAACGCCGGGTGGGCACGCCCAAGGACGACGATCCCGAGAGCAAGGCCAAACTCCTCAAGAAGCGCAAACGAAAACGCCGGCTCATCGCGCTGGCGTGCGTCGTGGTCATGTTGTCCGGCGTCGGCATCGTGGGCGGCACGATCTTCTTCCAGAGCGTCGTGCTCCCCGAGGACATCCCGATGCCGCAGACGAACCTCGTCTACTTCGACGACGGTGAAGAGGAGATGGCCCGGCTGGGCAGCGCCTTCCGCGAGAAGGTCGACATCGCGACCCTGCCCGATCACGTGAAGTGGGCCGTGATCGCCGCCGAGGACCAGTCGTTCTACGAGAACCCGGGCGTGGACTTCAAAGGCGTGATGCGCGCCTTCTGGAACAACGTCACCGGTGGCGAGACCCAGGGCGCCTCGACGATCACCCAGCAGTACGCCGGCCTGGCCGCGGAGTTCCGCGACGAGGCGTCCTACGGCCGCAAGGCCGAGGAGGCGGTGATCGCCATGAAGCTCGACGACAAGTACGAGAAGGACGAGATCCTCGGCTTCTACCTCAACCTCGTCCCCTTCGGACGGACCGCCGAGGGCATCGGCGCCGCCGCGAAGGCGTTCTTCAACAAGGATGCCAAGGACCTCAGCGTCGCCGAGGCGGCACTGCTGGCGGGACAGATCAAGTCGCCGAGCGGCGCCTTCGACCCGATGGACCCGCAGGGCCTCGACAACGCGCAGCAGGTCAAGGACCGCCTCGGCTACGTCCTCGACTCGATGGTCGCGATCGGGCACCTCGACGCCGGCGAGCGCGCCGCGATCACCGAGGTCCCCGAGACCCTCACCAAGACCAGTAACCCGGCCAGTATCGGCGGGGAGAAGGACACCGGGTTCGTCTCGCACCGGTTGCTCTACGGGGAACTGGACGCGCGCTACGGGATCTCGCAGGACCAGATGGAGAAGGACGGTGGCTACACCATCGTCACGACCATCGACAAGAAGCTGCAGAAGGCGGCCCGTGACGCGGCCTCCACGAAGGGGAAGGTCCTTAAAGGACAGCCGAAGAACCTCCGTTCGGCGCTGGTCGCGGTCGACCCGAAGACCGGTGAGGTGAAGGCCTACTACGGGGGCAGCGACAACGGTTCCGACGAGGACAAGGCGGGGCTGGAGAGCCCGCACCAGCCGGGTTCGTCGTTCAAGGTGTTCACGATGCTGACGGCCCTGAAGGGGACCGACGCGCTCGGTGGCGCTTCGATCGAGTCGCTGTGGGATTCGTCGTCGCCGAAGAAGTTCGACGACCGTGAGTCGAAGGTCTCCAACTCGGAGAACGACAACAGCTGCGGCAAAGACTGCAAGATGATCAACGCGATCCGCAAGTCGCTGAACGTGCCGACCTATTCGATGACGAAGACCTACGGTGCCGCGAACGTGGTCGCCATGGCACGGGACATGGGCATCACGCACATGACCGGCGGCGGTGAGAACCACTGCAACTACGAGCAGGTGGACCTCAACAGCAAGCCGGTCGACGAGTACCACAACTGCTTCGACAACGAGGTCGGTTTCGGGCAGTACCAGGTCAGCGTCGCCGACATGGCCGCCGCCTTCGCGACCCTCGCCAACAAGGGGATGCGGCACCAGGCGCACTTCATCAAGACGGTCATGCACAACGGTGAGGAAGTCAAGCCGCTCAAGGAGATCGAGGGCGTCCAGGCGATCCCGGAGGACGTGGCGGTCGACGCGACGCACGTACTGAAGACGATCCACCCGACCGCCGGCGGCATGACGCTGAACAACGGCAGCGAGTACGCCGGCAAGACCGGTACGTGGGAGCGGTACTGCGATACCACGTGTGACGAGAACTCGCAGAACTGGTACGCGGCCTTCATTCCGCAACTGGCGGCGGCGAGCTGGCTCGGTGACAAGTCGGAGGAGAACGGGTCGCTGAAGGACTCCAACGGGAACCCGACCTACGGTTCGGGGATCTCGGGCCAGGTGTGGCTGGAGTTCATGAACAAGGCCGTCGAGATCATGAAGACCGAGGCGACGGTCTTCGATCCGCCGATGAACACGGGAAGCCCGAGCAACGGCGACCACGCGGCACCGATCAACACGCCGGACCCGACGAACGAGCCGGACCCCACGAACGAGCCGGATCCGACGGGGACGCCGGACCCGACCGGGACGCCGGATCCGACGGGGACGCCGGACCCGACGGAGACGGACTGCCCGATCTGGGGCTGCGGGAACGATCGGGTGAAGGTCGCGGCGGATGACGGCGGCCGCGCCGCCGGGCTCATGTCCGGTGGGGCCGCGGGCTTCGGTGCGGGAGCGTTGTTGCTGACGGCGGTCGCGCTGGGGCGGCGACGCCGGCGCGAGTGACGCGGTCGGGATGAGTGCGAGGGCGGGAGCTTGCTCCCGCCCTTTCGCGTGGTGT
The DNA here is from genome assembly GCF_014202425.1 of Phytomonospora endophytica. Lineage (GTDB taxonomy): Bacteria > Actinomycetota > Actinomycetes > Mycobacteriales > Micromonosporaceae > Phytomonospora > Phytomonospora endophytica. The sequence continues at coordinate 230,707 of NZ_JACHGT010000016.1, forward strand.
TGGCTAGTGGTGCTTTGTTGGGTCGGGGTGTTGGGTGGATGCTTTGGTGGTGTCGCCTGATGAGTTCGAGGTTGTTCGGGAGCGGTTGGGGTTGTTCGCCGCTGAGGTGTTCGCGCCGTTAGGGCGGTCTGATCAGCGGGTGTGGGGGCAGCGTTATGTGCGGGGGTTGTTGCTGGATGGGCGGCGTGAGTCGATGCAGCCGATGGCCGAGCGGCTTGGGGTGGATCATCAGGGGTTGCAGTAGTTCGTGACGTCTTCGACGTGGGACACCATGGCGGTGCGGGCGCGTGTTGCCCGTCGGGCGGTCGAGGTGATCGGGCCGGTGTCGTGGGTGGTCGATGACACCGGTTTCGCCAAGGACGGGAAGGCCTCGGCGGGGGTGGCGCGTCAGTACTCGGGGACGCTGGGCAAGGTCGCGAATTGCCAGGTCGGAGTGAGCGTGCATACGGTCACCGATGTGGCGTCGTGTCCGCTGGACTGGCGGCTGTTCCTGCCGGAGTCGTGGGATGACGCCGCGGTCGGTGACGGGCTGCGGTCGCAGGTGGTGTCGCGTCGCCGTCGTTGCGGGATCGGCGAGCAGGTGCGGCATCGCCCGAAGTGGCTGCTGGCCGTTGACATGATCGATGAACTCATCGGGTGGGGTCTTGAGGCGCCGGTGATCACCGCGGATGCCGGATACGGGGACAACGCGCACTTCCGAGCGGCTTTGGAGCAGCGGGGCCTTTCCTATGTGGTCCAGGTCAAGGGGGCGGGGTGACCGCCCATGCCGCCGATGCCGAACCGGAGAAGCCCCCCTATGGCGGGCTGGGGCCGCGCCCCAAGGACCGCTATCGGGGCAGGCCGGTGAGCCTGCGCGAACATGCCCTGGCCGCCGGGCCGGCCGCCGTTAAGTCGCTCACCTGGCGTCAAGGGTCTCGCGGCGCGATGACCAGCGGGTTCATAACCTTGCCGGTGCGCCCCGCCGGACGCCGGCCCCGCCTTGCCGACGACGGTTCACTACCGGTGCGGCAACTGATCGCGCAGTGGCCGGCAGGCGAACCCGAACCCGTCAAGTACTGGCTGTCGAACCTGCCCGCCGACACCGACCCGGCTGATCTGGTCCGCCTGGGAAAGATCCGCTGGCGGATCGAACACGACTACCGGGAACTCAAGACGGGCTTGGGACTCGACCACTTCGAAGGCCGTTCCTTCACCGGATGGCATCGACACGTCACCCTGGCCACCGCAGCCCACCTGTTCATCACCACCTTGCGACTCGACCCAAAAGCGGCCGCGCCGGCCTGACCCTCTACCAGACCATCAGCCACCCGCAACAACTCCTCGCCACCTGGACCGGCGCCTGCCCCACCTGCCACCGCAAACTCCAACGAACACACCACAAGACCCGACACCCGACCTAACAAAGCACTACTAGTACTACAGCTGTGGTTTGTTATTTGTATACTGTGGACTGTGGTGGCGGTTGATCTCGATGCGTGGGTTGCGGGTTTAGACGGTTTGCTGG
>NZ_JACHGT010000017.1 GCF_014202425.1 Phytomonospora endophytica
CCTGGCACTGGCGACGCCGACACCAAACCCGCGCACAACGCAGCCACTACCAGCGAAGACACCCACAACATCACAAACCACAGCTGTAGTACTAGGTCGTGTTTGCAAAGGGGTGGATGATGGTGTGGTGGTTCGTCGCTATGAGTTGTCGGATGGTGAGTGGGAGGGCTTGTCGGGGTTGTTGCCGCCGGTGGTGAACGGTGGTCGGCCGAGGATGGATGACCGGCGGGTGTTGAACGGGATCGCGTGGAAGATCCGGTCGGGTGCGCCGTGGCGGGATGTTCCCGAACGTTATGGCCCTTGGCGGAGTGTGTATGCGCGTTTCCGCAGGTGGGCTCTGGATGGGACCTTTCAGCGGGTCCTGGCCGGGCTCCAGGCGCGAGCCGATGCGCGTGGGGACGTGGACTGGCTGGTGTCGATCGACTCGACGATCACGCGTGCCCACCAGCACGCCGCCGGCGCTAAAGGGGGCGGAGCGATTCGGGCGAATCGCTTCACGCCATCGGACGATCCCGAGGTGGATTGACCACGAAGGTCCATCTCGCCTGCGATGGGAACGGACGGACCCTCGCCTTCGTCGTCTCGGCGGGCAACGTCAACGACTGCACCCGGTTCGAAGCCGTCTGGGACGCCATTAGAGTCACCCGGCCGGGGCCGGGGCGGCCACGCACCAGACCTGACCACGTCATCGCCGACAAGGGCTACTCCACGCGCGCGATCCGCACCCATTTACGCAAACGTGGTATCGGCGCCACGATCCCCGAACGCGCCGATCACCAGACCAACCGCGCCCGCAAAGGCCCCCGCGGTGGCAGGCCACCGACCTTCGACCAGCAGCGCTACGCCCGACGCAACGTCGTCGAACGCTGCTTCAACAGGTTGAAGCAGCGGCGCGGCATCGCCACCCGATACGACAAAACAACCGAGTCCTACCAGGCAGCTATCACCCTCGCCGCCATCCACCAACGGCTACCCACCTTTGCAAACACGCCCTAGGGTCGGGCACGTCCGCGCCCTTTGACACCCGTCCGATCCGCGCGTTGAGGCACCAATGACTCACATCCACACGACGCTCGCTGTGGACATCGTCGCCTGGTCCTAACCGCGGGCCGGGTGGTGGCGCTGTTGCGTCCGGACAGCTTCCGGCTACTGTTCGTCGTCGCTTTCTGACTGTCTTGGTTGCCTCGTCGCAGCATGGCCCTCTACGACCTAACCGTCAGGAAGACCTTCCGCCGACAACCACCGGCTCGGAAACGCAGCCTCCGCTGATGCCTGGTAATGGCCTTCCTAGACCGGGACAAGACGCCAGGCCGCGTACACAGCGACACCCCGCAGCAGGCGCAAGTTCCCGGATTGCTGGCGAAATGAATCCACACGAACGCGGAATCAGTTGCTGAGGGATCGCGCCGCCCTAGAGGATGTCGGAGGTTCGGAACCTACTCTTGGCATGTGACGGGACATGCGGCAGGACGGATCATGCACGGCTGCGGAGCCATGGCTCGCCAAAACGTGCAAGAGGCTCGGTAAAGCTGCACTTCGCAAAGGGTGCTCTCCACGAGCGTGGAGGTGGTCCGGTGAGGTGATGGCCGTGGACGTCGGCGAGGGCGTGCTCTCCACGAGCGTGGAGGTGGTCCGGCCGACACCGACACCGATGAGTTCCACCCCACGTGCTCTCCACGAGCGTGGAGGTGGTCCGGACATGGCGACCGTCGCTATCCGCACGCAGGCGTGCTCTCCACGAGCGTGGAGGTGGTCCGCCGCCGAGTTCGCCGCCTCGGCGATGGCTCAGGTGCTCTCCACGAGCGTGGAGGTGGTCCGCGTGGCTGCGTAAACACGAGTTGCCTTTTGATGTGCTCTCCACGAGCGTGGAGGTGGTCCGCCGCGAAATAGCGTGTGGTACCTGCCGTCGTGGTGCTCTCCACGAGCGTGGAGGTGGTCCTACCCGCGAGAGTCAGCGGGAGGGGGGACAGGGGTGCTCTCCACGAGCGTGGAGGTGGTCCGCGTTCAGGGGATCGGCTAGACAGCTGACCCCGGTGCTCTCCACGAGCGTGGAGGTGGTCCGGCCGGCCGTGCCGCTGGCGACGCTATGTCTAAGTGCTCTCCACGAGCGTGGAGGTGGTCCGATGTACTTATTGGTGAACGTCTGTCCGATGTGGTGCTCTCCACGAGCGTGGAGGTGGTCCGGAGGTGATTAGGGTGTCGGCGATGCCGAGCCCGTGCTCTCCACGAGCGTGGAGGTGGTCCGGTGAGCCGCAGATCTGCGTCGAGGTCGTCCGGGTGCTCTCCACGAGCGTGGAGGTGGTCCGGCGGGCCTGACCGCCAACACCCCGACCGACCTGTGCTCTCCACGAGCGTGGAGGTGGTCCGCCTTGGCGCGGTGTTCACTGGATGAGGCCCGCGTGCTCTCCACGAGCGTGGAGGTGGTCCGTCCTGATCATGCCGAAACGCACCCTCGAAACCGTGCTCTCCACGAGCATGGAGGTGGTCCGCGATCGTCAACGCGACCGATCGGCGCAACCAGGTGCTCTCCACGAGCGTGGAGGTGGTCCGCGCTCGCGCGAGCCGCTACGCCGCGTGAGGCAGTGCTCTCCACGAGCGTGGAGGTGGTCCGGTCAACCGGGCCATGGCCATCGAGGTCGTCGGGTGCTCTCCACGAGCGTGGAGGTGGTCCGTAGACCGTCGCGGTGTACGTCTCTCCACTCCAGTGCTCTCCACGAGCGTGGAGGTGGTCCGATGGCCCGTCTCGGCGGCCTGGAGCTGGAGCCGTGCTCTCCACGAGCGTGGAGGTGGTCCGGTCATCATCGCGGGCACCGCGACCCCGGCGCCGTGCTCTCCACGAGCGTGGAGGTGGTCCGCTCTTCGGGCCTGCCGCGCTCGCGAGCCTCATGTGCTCTCCACGAGCGTGGAGGTGGTCCGGTTGCAGCGCGTACGACTCTTGTAGTCAAGACGTGCTCTCCACGAGCGTGGAGGTGGTCCGGGGCTGTAGACGTCCTTACCCTGCACGGACAGGTGCTCTCCACGAGCGTGGAGGTGGTCCGGCCGTCGGCCGCGGCCTGTCGCGCCGGTGCGTGTGCTCTCCACGAGCGTGGAGGTGGTCCGACGACCCGTTTGCGCAGCAGGCCGGGGTCGGGGTGCTCTCCACGAGCGTGGAGGTGGTCCGGTTCTCCCGTGAGCACGGTCGCCGCGCGCAACGTGCTCTCCACGAACGTGGAGGTGGTCCGCAGCTCGTACGACCTTGACGCCATGGCAAACGGTGCTCTCCACGAGCGTGGAGGTGGTCCGCGTGTCCCGGCTGCGGCGGGTGGCTGGAGGAGGTGCTCTCCACGAGCGTGGAGGTGGTCCGGAGCTGGGGAACAAGACGGCTCACCGTCGGTCGTGCTCTCCACGAGCGTGGAGATGATCCGATCCCGCGGTGTTCGGCGCGAGGGCCGGGTTGATCTGAATCGTCAACGTCCTCGGGGTACACCTCTGGGTACAGCCGCATCATCTCCTCCCGGAGTCACTCCTGCTGCTCAAGGTGTTCGTCGAACCAGCTCTGGTATCTGCTCTGCAATGGTGGGTCTGTTGGGCGATGCCGGCACCCGATCCCACGCAGCAACCGGTGCGAGTGTGCCGGACGGTCGGGGTGGCGCACACCGGGTTGGTCTGTGCCGGGGTCTCGGTGTGGAAAGACGGTGGCAGGTCGTGGGATCCGGTCTCGGCCTTACCGCGTTCGCACACTGATCTGGTGGCTGACGTCGACGCGTTCACCGAAGGCCGGTCGGCGAAGGGTGCGGGTGCTGCCGTCTTCGACGAGGTTGAGCTGTGTGGCTCCCAGCCGGGTGTGGGTGTCGACTTCGATGGCCAGCAGGCGGATGTCGCCTTCGGCGACGCGCACCGGGACGGTCAGGGGCGTGATCCGATCGTCGGGTTCGCCGGAGCGGCCTTCGCCGGTGGGGAGCCACACCTCCACCTCGTGGCGGCCGGGGGTCAGTTCGTACCACCAGGTCGCCCAGGACGCCGGTCTGCTGCGGCCGTCGATCCACAGTCGAGGGTCGGCGAGCCAGGAGTGGGCGTTGCCGGCGTGCGGGAGGTCTTCGGCGAGGGTGTGCCGGTACTGGAAAGCGATGAGCAGGCAGCCCAGGCCCTCGGCGGGGGCGGGGATGCTGCGCGGGGTCGTGCCCAGGAAGGAGGCCGGTTGGCGGGAGACGGCGTCGGTGACCAGGCGTGCCTCGTCGGCGGCGTCGATGCGGATGCGACGGTCGGCGCGTCGGCGCCGGCGTTCCCAGGCCCATGGGGCGAGGCAGGCGATCGCGATCATTCCCGCGACCAGGAAGGTGAAGCGGGGAGGCCGGCCCAGTGTTTCGGGTAGGCCGGTGAAGGGGAGAACGGCGAAGGCGACAAGCAGTGCGGCGGCCGAGAACACCCAGGAGCGTTTCGTCGTCCCGATGCCACGGACCGGGCGGCGCCCGAGGAGGCCGTGGGCTCCTGGTGTGCGTGAGGCGACGTAGTCGAGTTCGACCACTTCGCCGGTGCGGACCGACACCCATGAGGCGCCTTCGACGGCTTTTTCGCGGACCTCGACGAGGTGCTCCCCCGGTGGCACCACGGCGATCATCCGGCCCCAGCCGTGCCACAGTGGACGACCGTTGACGCCGATGTTGCGGTCGGGTTCGTGGCGGCGTATCCCCCGGGCGCGGCGGGTTCGAACGGCGATGCCGCCGAATCCGTGCGGCAGCGGCGGTCTCGACCAGCGATCCGGCCAGCGCATGAGCGGGTATGTGGGGTCCCGAAACGACTCCATGGATCCTCCCGAGGGCGCTGGGGCCGAGCGCGCCCGGGCGATGGTCGAAGTGGCGCCGATCGGCGGATCGCGACGGGCTCGCAGGCTCCCACCGAGCAGACGTCCGGGCTCGTCGACATTCGACTGTGCCGCAGGGGCACGGCACTGTCAACAACCGTTGGTCTACGTCAACCCCAAGGGGGCCGGGTGTCAGGCGGCCTGCTCGCTGAAGCGGGCCTCGGCGACGGTCTCGCAGTCCGCGGCGAAGCTGATCTCGGCGGTCACGTATTCGCCGGCCAGCACCCGGGGCAGCCACAGCCGGGCGTCGTCCCACATCTTCGTCAACGGCAGGTCGTCGAAGGGGAACCACTCCGGGATGATCTCGTCGGATTCCACGGCCCGGCCGCTGAAGCGGTCGGCCCCGAACACCGACACCACCGCATCCCAGGCCGGGCGCGTCGGGAAACGAAACGTCACCACACCGAGCTCGCGCAAACAGGTGGGATCGACCCGGATGCCCGACTCCTCCTCGACTTCTCGCACGGTCGCCTGCGCCGGCGACTCACCGGGTTCGACGTGACCGCCCAGCCCGACGATCTTCCCGGCCCCGAAACCGGTCTTCTTCAGACCCAGCAGCACCTCAGGACCTGTGTCCGACGTTCGGGTCAGGTAGCACAGGCACAGCGACGTCACATTCATCGCGCCAGTATCGATGGCCGACCCGGACGCGCTTCACCGACCGTCGCGGCTGGTTTCAAGGGTGGTAAGCGGGAACTTAGGTTCTAGATCTCGTCGCAACTCCCGGCCCGAGGGACGTTGCAGTGACCAGGCCGTTTCGTACCCGTAGGAGGCGTGGTCCCGCGCCTTTGGCGGACAAGCGTGATCACTACCTTCGCCTGATGCCGCAAGGTGCGTGGTGGTGCCACGCTGCGCTGCGGGGTCCATGATCACGGGCGGGTCCTGGCCCTACCGATAGTGTCGGACGGCGCGTTGCGTGATTGGTGGCCTGGTGGGCTACTCGGGCTGGATGTATCGATCCCAGATCTGTGCCCCGTGGTAGGGGCCTTCGCCACTGCTCTCGTACCGGGGCTCGTCGAAGGTCACAAAGTATTCGAGTTCGCCGGGTGTGGCGTGTGCATGTTGGACGGGTTTTGGTGCTCCGACGGTGCTGATGGCGCCGGTGAACTCGGCCGCCCACGGGCCGTCCCAGTTGGGGTCACGCGTGATGTGAACGCGGGTTCCTGCTGGTAGAGCTCCTTGTGGCCAGTCCTGGGGCAGCGGCTTGCCGGCGATGTGTTCGATGGCCTGTCGAACTCGGGTTGCCTGCTGATCTTCGATGGGGGTTTCGGGCATGCGCCGATCCTGCCTGACCAGTGGGGACGGTTGTCAGGACGGGATGCCTTGGAGGGCTCGGGTGTGGGCGAGGCGCCAGGCGCAGCACCGGGTTGCGTGGTCTCGACCGCGGCTGCGGCCGGACCGACGGGTTCGGTGTCGGCTTGGGCGGCTTTGCGGGCTTCGACGGCGACCGCGTCAGTCAACGCGCCGGCGGAAAGGGCGGTGGCGATGCCGGTGACGAGGGGGATGACCGATGACCGACGGTAGGTTTCGTGGCATGACCGGCCCCACGCACACTCCCACTCCCCCTGTCGTCCCCGGTGCTCTCGGCACGAGCATCGACGACCTCACCGCCGCCGTCGAGGCCGGCACCGCGTCGGCCGGGCGTCTGCTGGGTCTGCCCGAACTGCCCGGTGACGGCGTGTGGGTCGACATCGCCGGTGCCGCGGCGGTCGTCGGCGTGGCCTCCCAGACCATCACCGGCTGGGTCAACAGCAATGCCCCGCAGGAGCTGCCGTTTCCCGCCCCGCAGCGGATCCTCTACCGCCTCTACTGGCCGCTGGCCGACATCCAGGGCTGGATGGGTGCCCGGCCGCCGCGCTGACAGACCGATTCGAAACAGCGCCATGGGCCAGTGATCTTCGAGTGGGCGCGGTCGGTGACGTGACGGCACCGGGAGGTGCGCGGCGTGGCTGCCGTGACCGGCACCGCGCGACTTCGATCGCGACATGCCGTCCGACGGGGGGTGGTTCTGCCCTAGGCTTCGCACCATGGCCAAGATCAAATCCCCTTCGCCCGGCGAGGCCTTCGACCGGCTGCTCACCGGCAACGCACGCTTCGTGACGGGCGCGCCCCTGCACCCCAACCAGGACGCGGCACGCCGCGCCGAACTCGCTCCCGGCCAGCAGCCTTTCGCCGTGATGTTCGGCTGCTCCGACTCCCGCCTGGCCGCCGAGATCATCTTCGACCAGGGCCTCGGTGACCTGTTCGTGGTCCGCACCGCCGGCCACGTGGTGGGCGGGGAAGTCTTGGGCAGCATCGAATACGGCGTCCACGTCCTCGACTGCCCGCTCGTCATCGTGCTCGGCCACGACTCCTGCGGCGCGGTCGCCGCGGCCTGCGCGGCACTCGAAGACGGCTCCGCACCCGCCGGATACATCCGCGACATCGTCGAACGAGTCACCCCCAGCGTCCTGGCGGCGCGAGCGGCGGGGCACTTCGACGCCGACAGCATCCTCGCCGCGCACGTCGAGAACACCGTCGATCTGCTCCTGGAACGTTCCCGGGTCCTGGCCGAACGCGTCGAGACCGGCAAGACCGCGATCGTCGGCCTCTGCTATCGCCTCGCCGACGGCAGCGCGCAGGTCGTGGCGGCCCGAGGCCTGGACCTCACCACCCCGTCGGCACCCTGAACCGGTCCACCATCGACACGTCCTCGCGCGGGTCAGCGCGGCTGTGCCGGGGTCGCGCCGTCCACCACGTCCTCACGGATGGCATCGGCGAGCGCGACGAGGAATTCGCTGCGGCAGGCGACGGCGAGTTTGCGGGCCAGGGCGATGAGCCGCTGGGCGGCTTTCGGTGACTGCTTGGCGCCTTCTTCGGCGACCCAGAGCAGGGCGTGGGCGCGCTGGGTGACCGATTGGGCGGCGCGGTCGGTGGTCGACATGACGAGTCGTTCGGCGCGTGGGAGGTCGGCGGCGGCCAGGGCGGTGGCGATGCGTCTTTTGGCGTGGGCGGCCCATAGTTCGTCGGTGATGAGGGCGGCGATCTTTTCGCAGCGGTCCGGGTAGGGCACGGCGAAGGCGGCCGCGAGGTGGGCGTAGGCGAGTTCGGTGGCCGCGGTGTCGGCATCGGGGAGAGTGCGGACGATGCGTTCGGCGTCGTCGGGGGCGATGCGGGCCGCTCGGAGGGCGACTTCGACGAGGGCGGAGATCTTGGCGTTGCGGTCGGTGATGGTGTGGGCGCGGGTTTCGGCGCGGTCCATCGCGGCGGTGGACTTGAAACCGCCTGAGCGCAGCGAGAGTAGGTAGGCGCGGTGCTTGCGTAGGAAGCTGCGGGCGTATTTGCGGGTTTCGTCGGGGCCCATGGTGCCTCCTCGGGGTGCTCGGTCGGACCGGTGTTCGATGGATGCCCACGCGGGGGGTGTGTCAAACGGCTCGGGTTCGCTTGACGGATGTGGGTGGGGCGTGATGTGGAGGTGGATGTGGGCCTGGTAGTCGCAGCGTGTGCCTGCCGGTCGCAGGGTTTCGGGTGTGGGGATCTGTCGGGTCCGGCGTAGTGCGGCGGTGATCAGGTCGGCGGTGAGGGAGCGCAGGTGCGGGTTCTCGCCGGCGAGGGCCAGGCAGCGGCGGACCGTGGTGAGTTCGGCGGTCGCGGCGGCTTTGGTGGCGAAACCGTAGCGGCGCAAGGGGTTGCGGCGCCTGCCGTCGTGGTGGGGTGGGAGTTTGCACTGGTATTTCCAGGTTCCGTGCCTGCTCGACCAGCGCCCGAGTGCGTCGTGGAGTTTCGGGCATGTCGGGCCGAGTTTCTGGTTGGTGTCGGGGTCGCGGCAGGTGCAGTGCTTGGCGATACCGCCACGGGTTCGTCTCTGGTGATGTCGTGGTGGTCTGGTGCCGATCAAGGTGATCAGGTCGGCGGTCGCGACTCGGTAGGCGGCGTCCCTCCCGCCTGCTTGGAACACCCGGACCGGGAACTCGCCTGCGGCGGCGAGCCGGTAGGCCTTGGTGCGTTCTATGCGCAGGGCCTGTGCGGCGGTGTCGAGGTCGACTACGACCGGCAGTGCCAGTAGTTCGCGCTCGCTCATGCCCTTGGTCACGACACAGCCCTCATGTGCTGGTCCCCGGTTTTGGTGAACACGAGGATGTCTTCGTGGACGATGACGGCGACCGGGCGGCCGGCGGAGGTGGAGCGGCGGGCGTAGTCGAGGGCGAAGAAGGACGGTCGGCTGGCCAGGCGCCCCCGGCGCCATGCCGCCAGCAGCGCCACGCAGCGTTCGGCGGGTACGAGTCCGGCTTGGTGTGCGGCGGCGGTGACCAGGCCTGGCAGGTCGACGAGTTCACCGCCGACCCGAAAGGGCCTGGTCGCCACCACGACCCGGCCGTGTGCGGCCAGCAGGGTGGAGCAGCCGGTGAGGATGTCGGCCAGGTCGTCCAGCAGTTGGGGAAGCGGCCGGTGGGCGAGGTTGGCGCGATCGTGGCCGTAGTCGCGGTCGAAGCGCACGAGCCCGGGGGTGTCGGCGGGTAGGTCGCGGGCGGTCATGACCCGCCCGTGGACGCCCGGGCCATAGGGAGGGGACGTGACGACCAGGTCGATTCGGCCGTGCAGGTCGGGGAACAGGCCCGGCAGGCCGCGAGCGTCGCCGGTGCGCATGGTCGCCGACAGGCCCGCGCGCCCGGCCCGTCGCAGGTTCGCTGCGGCGACGGCCGACCAGCGGGGTTCGAGTTCGACGCCGCACGCGTGCCGCCCGGCCCGCAGGGCTTCGACCAGGGTGGTGCCGATCCCGCACATCGGGTCGAGGACGAGGTCGCCGGGACTGGTGTAGGCGCCGATGGCGTGGCGGGCGATCGCCGGGAGCATCTTGGCCGGGTGCGGTGTGGAGGCCCTGACGTAGTGGCGGCGCTGGGCTTGGGGGGAGTCTTGGGCGGTGGCCCATACCGAGCCCCATTGCCGGTGGCGTCTGCTCACACCGGGCGCCGCGGGTTGGCGAAGACGTAGACGTCGCGGTGGGAGCGGGTGTGCGCCCGGCGGCGGCGTTTTCGGTCGTTGAGGTTGGCCTCGGTGGTGACCGCCTCATCGAGGACGGCGCCGGAGACGGTCACCAGGTGCTGGGTGAACGCCAGGCCCACAGCGGCGGCGCCGGTGACGATCCCGGCGTGGGAGTCGGGTGTGGCGCACATGACCGCGAGGTGCCCGCCGGTGCGCAACGCTCCCCGCACCGCTGGCCACCAGCCGGGTGAGTGGGCCGCGTCGCTGGTGGCGATGACCAGGTCGGCTTCGTCGGTGTAGGCCGACACCGCGGTCGGTAGGTCGTCTGGGTCGACGAGGCGGATTTGTCCCAGGGCGCGCTGCTCGGTGGTGTCGAGGAGCGTGGTCGGGTCGGTGGGGACGAAGGCGATGCACCGTCGGCCCGCCGTGATCGCCGGCAGCAGCGCCGTGCCGGTGGTGTCGAGGATCAGGCCCTGTGGGCGGGTGTAGACGGCGATGAGGCCTTCGGGCAGCTGCTCCTCGACGCGGTGGGAGCCGGCCCACACCGACGGTGGCACATCGAGGTTGCCCGCCAGTGGGGCGGGGAGATCAGGTGTATTGGTCATGTGGTTCGTGCGGGCTGATCCGCTCCGCCACCGGAGGCAACCGCTTCTGTTTTTACACCACCGGCGGCGTCGCCGACCGGGATCGGTGAGGCACAGGACAGGCACAGCACAGGCACAGCGACCCGGGCACGCTCGGCCACGCCCACAACGGGCGTGGCCGAGAACGCCACGGGCTAGATCACCTCGCGCCCACCCGACACGAAGAGGCTGAACGGTCGCAATAGGTGTATCCGTAGCCCTGGTGCGTGTCATCCCAGACGAAGATGTACACCCTGGTGATGCCGCCGTAGTCGGCGCTGCCGTCGAGCGGGACATCACCGATCGTGTACCACTTGCCGGTGGCCGCGTTACCGCACAGCCCGGTGAACTCCGCCTCGTCGACGAGCTCTCCGGCCGTGTTGTTGCCCTGCAGCTGCAGGGTCCCGCACTCACCGGCATGGACCCAGAACTTCACCGACGTGAACGTGACCGAGCGGTTGTACCAGCTGATGCCGCCGGTCGCCTTATCGGCCAGCGCCCCCGATCCACCGGCGTGTGTGTAGGTGGCGGTGAAGCCGCCCGGCGACGCGTTCGCGGCGCCACCGGCTCCCACCAGCGCCACCGCGGCCAACCCGAACCCGATCACGGCCTGGAGCAGCCGTCGTCTGAGCATCGTGACTCCCTCGATCAACGGCAACAGCGCATCGCAGCCCCTACCCGTCTGCGGCCGTGCCGGTGACGATCACGCTAGGTTTCTCCGGCTTCAGATCGGCTTCAGGCGACGCCGGCTCCGGCCTGGGGCGCGGTCGCGAGGCCGCGATATCCGCGCTTGAGCACCGCGACGGCCCCGAACCCGCATCCGCGCGGCACAGGCCAGGCACAACCCCTTGGTGATCGCGATGCGCTGTCCAGATCGACCCGTGCGCAAGAAGGAAGCCGCCGTCAGGTGCGCCTTTTCGGCCTGGACTGGGACCACCGTGCCCACGAGCTCTGCCACCGTGCCAAAAGAACTGGAGTTGAACCTGGCGAGTCGACGCCCATGCGCGGTGACCGGTTCAGCCGGGCCGACGAGCCACCTCTGCTGCTATCCCATGCCGCTCATCCGGTGCGATGCCCGATGATTCGCCACGTCCCCGGCCTCATAGCAGCGTCCGCGTCGGCTAGGGACCGTCGTTGAACAGTCCATAGGTGGCCTGGTCGGGTTCTTCGTCGATGTCGCGCAGGGCTGTCTTGAAGGTGCGGAACAGGCGCAGGGCGGCGTCGAGGCGGCCGGCGGCCAGGTGGGCGGTAATGGTGCGCTGGTGGAGGGTCTCGTTGAGCGGGTCGAGGGTGCAGGCGGTGTCGAGGCTGGTGATGGCGGCCTGGGGGTTGCCGCTGTCGTGGTGGAGTTCGGCAAGGCGGATGTGGGCGTTGACGGTGCGGTGGCGGAGGTTTTCGCGGACGGGGTCGGCCCATTCGCCGTCGCAGGCGGTGGCGAAGTCGGCCTGGTAGGCAGCGGTGGCGGCGGTGAGGTGCCGGGTTTCTTCTGTCGGGTCGGTGGTGTGGGCGGCGGTGTTGAGGTGGGTGTGGAAGCGCCACAGGTCGCAGTCGACGACGGTGGGGTCGAGGCCGTGGCGTTCGGCGGTGGTGGTGATGAAGGTGGCCTCGGGGTGGCCGGTGCTGGTGCGCAGCGCTTCGCGGGCGTTGGCGATGAGGGTGCGCAGGTGGTTGCCGGCCTTGGACATGGCGATGTCGGGGAGGAGTTCTTCCATGAGCGTGGCCGGTGAGGCGCCGTGGGGGTGCGCCCAGGCGAGGTAGGCGAGGAGTTCGCGGGTCTTGGTGCGCAGACCGATGGCGATGGGGTGGCCGTCGGCGGTGACGGTGATCGGCCCGAACACGCCGATGTCGGCCAGGGCACCGGTCGACTCCACCGCGACGGTGGGCGCTGGGGCCAGGGGCTCGGCGGTGTTGGGTTCGGGTGGTGGGCGTTTGCTGGCCTCGGTGTCGGCGAGGGTGGCGAGGATCCCGGCGAGGTCGGCGCTCGTGAGGTGGTGGAAACGCGCGACAGGCAGCGCCGCCCCGGTGGTTTCGGTGACGTGGCCGTCGGTGTCGACGGTGGCCGTGGCCTTGGGCCAGGGGCCGAGGACGACGGTGGTGATGGCCAGTGCGGCGTGGTCACCGGCGTGGGCGGCGATGGCGGAATCGCTGGTGATGACCAGAAGCGGCCCGGGGGCGTGGCCGGGGTGGGTGTCGGCGTCGCGGAGGCGGGTGAGTATCTCGCTGTGGAGGGCTGTGGTGGTGTCCTCGCCCGCGGTGAGATTGCTCGGCGTGCCGGTCGGCTCAGGCAGGAGGAGCGTCAGGTCGTCGTCGCTGATGAGGACGCGGTCGCCTTCGGCGAGGTGTGCCGCCAGGAGGGCTCGGGCGGCGGCGTGGGCGCCGGGGCCGGTCAGGCCGATGCCGTCGCCGGGTAGGTCGCTGATGGCGACGGGCGCGTGGTGCTGGTCGGTGCCGGCGGTGTCGGGTTCGGGGTCGCCGATGGTTTCGATGGCGGCGTCGAGGATGGAGCCGACTTTCGCCGGGATGGGCGTGACCGGGGTGGGCGTACCCGACCGGGTGTGGCGGCGCCGGCGGGCTCGGGCGAGGGTGACGCTGGCGGCGATGGCGGTGGCCAGGCCTGCGGCGATCCAGGCTCCGGTGGGGAGGCGGAAGCCGCCGTTGTCGTGCTGCGGGAACGGGCTTCCGGTGGTGGTCGGTGGTGTGGTGGGTGGCGGGGTGTCCGGCGGCGGTGGTTCGGGTGGGGGCGGGTTGGGTGGGGTGAGGGTGCCGGGGAGTTGCAGGGTCCATCCGGGACGGATGAGGGCGGGGCGGGTGAGGCTGCCGCCGTCGGATTGGCGGCGGTGTTCGTTGAGGTCGTAGATGTCCTTCCAGCGCTGCGGGTCGTGGAGTTGCCGGTCGGCGATGTCCCAGAGGGTGTCGCCGGCCCGGACGGTGTAGGTGCCGTTGACGGCGATACCGGCAGCGTCCGCGGTCTCAGGGGTACTCGCCGCAGCGGGGGTGGTGGTGATGGTCCCGGTGACGGCGGTGGTGGCCGCGGTGCCCAGGAGGAACGCGCTGATCGCGCCGACCGGGCCGGGGACGCCCCACCGCTGCGCCTGGGGTGTGGGTTCTTCGCGGGCGAGGCGCACGATGCGGGCGATGATCGCCCACACGAGGGCGGCCCAGGTGATCCACCCGGCGATGACGATGATGTCGGCCAGAGTGTGTTCGTCGGGTGCGGTGACCAGGACGCGCCAGTCCTCACCACGCGGGAAGCGGCCGGGCAGGGGTGACCCGTATTGGAGGAGCAGCCACGGGAGCCCGACGATGATCGCGGCGAGGAACAGGGCGCGGATCGTGCCGTAGACCCATCGCATCACAGGCTCCTTCCTGGCGGGTCGAGGTGCTGGTCGCGCACGGTCGCGGTCAGCGTGATGGCGGCACGGACGGTGAGGGCGGCGATGAACACCACGCACGCGACGGTCCCGGTGCCGGCCGAGACGGTGAGGAGGTAGGCCAGGGCCAAAGGCACCGTCACCGCGATGACGATCGTGCGCTTCGGCGACAGGACCAGGCCGGCGGCGGCGGCCAGCCCGATCAGTCCGATGCGGGCGATGAAGGCGCTGCTGGTCGACATCTGCGCGAACAGCGGCTCGGCGACCCTGATGACCAGGACAGCGAGGACGGCCAGGGCGATGGCGTGCATGGGCGGCCACAGCCGCCGTGCCGGTGGTGTGTCGGGGTGCAGATGGATCGCGACACCGGTCGCGGCATAGGCCGAACTGACCGCGATGGTGGGCAGCACCGTCCACAGCAGAGGACCGCGGGCCTGGACGTAGGCGATCGAGGCCAGCAGCAGCCCGGTCGCGCCCGCGGCGACCAGGCCACCGGCGGCGTCGTAGGCGAGCCAGGCCCCGGCCAGGCGCCAGTCCCACACCCGGTGCCGGGCCAGCCACCAGTGCGCCAGGAGCATCGCCGCGGCGGTGGTGGCCATGGCCAGCCCGACGGCGGCGACGGCGAGGTGGCCGGGTGAGAACACCGGGATCGGGCCGCCGGCGTCGTAGCCGAGTTCGGTGCCGCCGATGACCGAACCGGCCAAGGCCAGCGACAACACCGCGGTCGCGGCCGCCGACAGGACTCCGGCGGGCGGGACGTGTGGCGGTGCGGGTGTGGCGGCGCGGGCATGGGCGTTGGCGACGGTGATGGTGTGTTCGGCCAGGGCGAGCGGTGAGATCTGGCCGATGGGGATGTCGGTGGTGAGGTGGGCGGTGAGGTGGGCGGTGGCGGTGGGTTCGCCGATCACGATGAGCCGTGCCGGTGGGGCCGCCAGGTCGGCGTCGGTGCACAGGGCGTGGATCCAGGTGTGGAGTTCGGTGGCCAGTGGTGTGGTGTCGGTGCTGCGCTGTCGGGTGTGCTGGGCGAGGACGCGGGTCTGGTTGTCGGTGTGGCCGAGTGCGGCGAGGTGGTAGTCGTTGTCGGTCAGCGCGGTGATGGCCACGGCCACCTCGCCGGGGGCGACGTTCGCGGCGGTGAGGATGACCTCGGCGGCGGGCACGGTCCGCAGTACGGTCACGCCCGCTTCGGTGGCGGCGCGGTGCCAGCCGGCGCGGCGGGCCGGGCCCCAGTCGGCGGGGATGGCGGCGATGGCCTCGATGCCGTCGGGGGTGATGGTCGCCGCGGCGGCGACGGTGCGCCAGACCTCGACGTCGGGTGTGCCGGGTGCGATGGGCAGCAGGGGCCAGGCGGTGAACATGACCGGGGTGGTGTCGGTGCCGTTGTCACGGATCGCGGCGAGGGTGGTGAGCGACCACCACACGCCGATCCGGGTCCGTGGCCGGTGGGGGTGGTCTGGCGCGATGAGGCCGCGAAGGATGTGTCCGGTCCTCATCGGCGTCTCCGGTCTACTCGCTGACGTAGGCGAGGTTGTCGCGGTGCCAGACCATGCGGCCCGCGGTCAGTTCGACCCAGCCTCCGGGGCTGAGGGCGATGCTGTGGGTCTTGGCCTCGCCGTCTTGTTCGAAGGTCGCGGTGGCCCGGCCGGGGGTGAGGGTGGTGACCTCCAGTGCTTTGAGTTCCCCGATGGTCAGCGCCAGCTCGGGGTAGGCGTCGATGCGCCAGGAGATGTGTTCCGGCCACGGCAGACCGGCCTCCAGGCGCAGTGGGCAGCCGGGCACGACGGTGGCCTCGTCGCCGGCGCCGGCGGCGCAGTCGTCGAGGTAGGTGTCCACGAGGGTCGACAGGCGCGGGGCGAGGTCGGTGCGCGGGGTGATCGGTGGCGCGACGGTGACCGACTCGGCGGTCCCGGACACCACCAGGGGCACCTCCCCGGCCGCGGTGAAGGTGTCGTGTTCGGCGGTGCCGACGGTGTACACACCGGGCAGGAGCCTCTCCCCCGCTTGGAGGGCGGTGCCGTTGACGGTGGCGAGCAGGCCGGTGGTGTGCGGCGGCCAGGTGATCGTCACGCGGCTGCTGGGCGGGGTGATCGTCCACGGGCCCCAGAAGTGGGTGCGCGCGGCGGTGAGTTCGGTGCGCCAGCGGGTTCCGGCCAGGTCGAAGCCGACGACGACGAGGGCGAGGTCGGGGGTGATGGGGTGGACGGTCTCGACGGTCGGGTCGGCCGGCGGCTGGTAGGTGTCGTCGGTGATCAGGTCGGTGCGGATGCCGTTGGCCGGGGCGGTATCGCGCTCAGCGAGGGCGGTGAAGAACGCGGTGGCGGCGGCGTCGGGGGTGAACAGGATGCCGCGGGCGGCGTGGACGAACATGCCGGAGGCGACGAGGAGGGCGAGGGCGATCAGGCCGGTGTTGGCGACCCAGCGGGGCAGGTGCACACCGGAGGTCCAGATCCCGTCGATGCCGGGCGTCTCAGGGACGTCGAAGCCCGATGGGGAGCTTTCGGTAGCGTGCCCGCCGTGGTGGGCGGGGCTGCTTGTGGCGTCCATCGCCACCACCCCCGTATGGCCATGCTGCAACCATGATCCACTCGTGGTGGGGTGTTCGGCAAGGATCCCGGGGTGGAAAATGCCGGTGTTCTCCCCGAGGCGGTGACGTGTGGGGCCGGCGTGACCATCGGGGCGATCATGAGCGTCTACCAGGGCGGATGCACGTGCACGACGGCGATCAGTGCTCGCCGAGGAGGGCCTTGATGTTGCCGGCGAGGGGCCTGGTGGTCATCTCTTCGCGGGTGAGGAACCGCATGGCGAGGCCTTCGCCGAGGACGACGTCTTCTTGCCGGGCGTCGGTGTCACCGGTGTAGACGTGCATGCGGACGGTGGTGCCGTCGGTGAGGGCCTGATCGAAGGCGCGGGTGAAGGTGAGGGTGGCGGTCAGCCCGGTCTCTTCGAGGAGTTCGCGGTGGGCGGCGGTCAGCGGGTCTTCGCCGGGTTCGATCAGTCCGCCCGGTGGGGACCACCGGTTGGGTTCGGCGCGTTTGTCGGGGCCACGATGCTGCATCAAGATCCGTCCGGCCTGGTCGGTGAGGACGATGAACGCGACTTCGTGATCGATGTCCATGCGCGGCACTCTAGGCGGTGCATGCGACATGTCCGGCTGGTGTCCTGGGCATAAAAAAAGGGCCGGGCTCATGCGGGTGATGTGCGAAAGGGGTGCCTGCGGGCCCGTGGCGTGGAGACGCGCACGGGCCCGACGGCGGTGGAGGGATGGTGCCGGTGATCTTGTCAGGCGTGGCAGTCGACGGCGGCGACGAACACCTCACCGGCCAGGCCGGTCAGGTAGGCCGCCAGGGCGGCGTGATGCCGTTGGCGTTGTGGGCTGCTGCCGGTGCGGCAGGCGAGCCAGGTCCCGTCGAGGGTGAGGAGTTCGCAGGAGGCAAAGGCACCCTCGGCGCGGTCGGTGTGGGCGTGTTGGGTGGCGGCCCAGTCGATGTGGGCGGCGACGGCGGCGTCGGCGCGGTCGGGGTGGGGGCCGAGCGGGCAGGCGCTGGCCGGGCATGCGCTCAGCTGGAGCGTGTCCGGTGGGCGCTCGGGGTGCAGGTGGAGGAAGGGGTGTCCTCTGCCGCCGAGGGTCCAGCCTTCCCAGTGGCCTTGCGGGTTGCCGGTCGACATCACGAAGGCGCGGCCGGTGGTGTCGAGGTGGACGCGCTGGTCTGCCGGGATGCGGTGCGGGATGGTTCGCTGGGCGTCGGCGACGGCCTCCCAGGTGAGGTCGGCGGGCAGCGGTGTCTGTTCGTGGAGTTCGGGTAGGAGGTGCCAGTCGGCGGGGTCGTCGGGCAGGTCGAGGCGGTAGGGCGCGACGGGGAAGCCTTCACCGAAGGGTTCGAGTGCGGTGTCGATGGCGTGGAATGCCGTGTCCTTGTCGGGGCAGGCGGTGTGCGGGAGGCACACCAGTACGCGGCGGTGGACCATGAGGTTCCTCCTTGTCAGGTCGCGGGCTTGGCGGTGGCCATGGCCGTGGCGACGGCCGCGGTGATCTCGGTGACGGCCGCGGCCGGGTCGGTGCAGCACACGAGAGTGGTGTGCGGGAGATGGACGTGCGGGCCCTCGGGGGTGATCTGGACCAGGGCGCAACCCGACGCGGCCAGTCCGGTGAGGCGCTGAAGCACCGGGGCGGCCTGTCGCCTGGCGAGGCGACCGTCGGTGACCAGCACGAGGATGCGGGCGTCGTGCCCGTGGTGGGACAGGCCGAGGGCCTCATCGAGGGCGTCGATGGCGATGTCGAGATGGTCGGTGCTGTTCTCGGCGGGTGGTTGCGGGATCCGCTCGGGTGGCCGCCCGGGGGCGACGAGGGCTGTGGCGGCCGCACCGAAGGTGACCGCGGCGGCGGCACCGTGGGCGTGGGCGGCGGCGTGGGCGCAGATCCAGGCCGCCGCGCAGGCCGCGTCGGTGACACGGCCCATCGAGATGCTCACGTCGAGGGCGATACCGACTGTCGGGCGTGGGGCCGGTGGGCGCTTGCGTCGGGTGGCGCGCCAGGGTTCGGCCGTGACCGGTGCCCCGGCGGCTTCTTGGGCCCGGC
This sequence comes from Phytomonospora endophytica, assembly GCF_014202425.1. Lineage (GTDB taxonomy): Bacteria > Actinomycetota > Actinomycetes > Mycobacteriales > Micromonosporaceae > Phytomonospora > Phytomonospora endophytica. Next base: position 18,373 of record NZ_JACHGT010000017.1, read on the forward strand.
CGGTCAGCACGGCCCGCATGCGCAGCCGCCCGGGTGGGACCCGGCTGGTCACCGTGGTGGTGATCCGTTCGGTGACGGCGGCGTCCTGCAGGGTCTGGGCCAGGCGGCGGGCGGCGCGGTGTTCACCGCTGGACGCCGCACGGGTGGGCAGCCCGTGGTGGCGGGCGAAGACGCTCGTGCCTGGCGAGGTGCCACCGGCCAGTGGGGTGATCGTCTGCTGGGTGGTGAAGGGGTCGGCGGCGATCTGGGCGGCGGTGTTCATCGCGGCGGTGATGCCGCGCCGGCGGGCGGTGGTCTTGCGTTTGGTGCGGCTGCCCGGGCCGCTGACCTTGTCGTCGTCGAGGAGCGTGCACCACTGGTGGGCCAGGCGGCGCGTCCTGGCCGCGTCGTTGTCGCCGGTGAGGATCGCGGCTCGCCAGATCCGTTCGAGTTTGCCGAGGAGTGTGGCGGTCAGGGCGCGAGACAGGGCGGTGCGTGCCGCGGCGACTTCGATGGGGGTGAGGACCTCGGCGTCGACGCGGCCCAGCAGCAGCGCCGCGGCGGTCGCGGCGTCTGTGGGGGTGAGGGTCTTCGGGTCGGTGATGGTCAGGTTGGGCGCGATGATGGTCTTGGTGGACGCGCGCAGCCAGTCGCGGTCGATGCCGCGGCGGCGCAGTTGCGCGGCTTCGATGCGCAGTTCCTCCAGGAGGAGCGCGGCGTCGCGGACCTGTCGGGGCCAGGTGTGGTCTTCGCGCCAGCGGCTGTGGCGGGCGTGGGCTGCTTCGTGGACGAGGACACCGATCCCGGCGGCGTAGCGGGGCAGGTCGAGGGGGTCGGTGGCGTTGATGCCGGCCGGGTCGATGCCGGGGAAGCAGATGTCGCTGTCGAGTTCGATGCTGGCGCAGCCGGGTTTGTAGCAGCCGGGCGCGTCGGGGGATGCGCCCGGTGCGGCGATGACGACCAGGTCGCTGCGGTCGCAGAAGACGCGGACCAGGACGGCCAGGTCGGCCGAGACGCGCAGCCATCCGCTGTGGCTACTGGTCGCGGGTGTGGCCTTCGGGTCGGTGTGGATGTGCGGGACGGCGGTCATGACGAGCTGCCCTTCTGGGGCGGTGGCGAAAGTTGGGTGCCCAGCGCCAGCGGGGTGACCGCTTTGCCGTGCAGGTTGGCCGCGACGCGCTGCACGAGGGCCCGGTCGCCCGTCGGTGCGATCGCGGCGAGGTTGGCGATGGCGGCGTCGAGGCCGAGTTCGGTCGCGAGACGTTTGCAGGCGAGGAGTTCGCGGAGTTGCGGAGCCCATCGGCACTCCCCGGCGGCGAGTTGCCGGTTGAGGTTGCGGGCGATGGCGATCGCGGTGGCCGGTACGCCGAGGGCGTCGGCGAGGTCGAAGTCGGTGGAGACCTCGATGTGGGTGGAGAAGCGGGAGGCCAGGGCGTCGGTGAGGACGGCGCCGTGGACGCCGGGGTTGTGGCCGCCCATGACGTAGAAGCCGGGTGCGGCGGTGACGGTTTCGCCGGGGCGGGCTTTGATGTGGACCTGGCCGCGGCCGTCCATGGCCGGGTAGAGGGCGGCCAGGACGGTGGGGGCGATGAGTGTGGCGTCGTCGACGAAGAGGCAGCGGCCTTCTTCCATGGCGCGGATGAGGGGTCCGTAGGTGAACACGAAGGTCCCGTCGGGGGCTTGGGTGTATTCGCCGATGAAGTCGGCGACGGTGGTGTCGCTGTCCCCGGCGATGGTGATGATGTCGGTGTGTGCGGCTTCGGCCAGGGCGGTCTTGCCGGTGCCAGGTGGTCCGTAGAGCAGGACGGGGACACCGGCGGTGCGCAGTCGGCGCAGGACGTCGACGTCGGATTCCCCGGCGAGGCCGCGGGGGTGGTAGAGCTGCCCGTTGGGGCGGGTGACCGGTGTGGCGCCGGTGAGGACGTGCCCGACCGCCGGCGATGGTGACGGCGTGGGACCGGTGGTGGCGGGGATCCGCCAGCGTTGGGGCCGGCGGCCGTCGGTGATGACCTGTCCGGTCGCGGCGAGTTGGCGCAGGGAGCGGTGGACGGCACCGGCGGAAGTGCCGCCGACGGCGGCGTGGATGGCCGCGACGGTCTCCCATGCGGCCTCGGGTCGGGTGAGGTGGCCGAGGATGTCGTTTTTGAGGCCGTTGCGGCCGCGCCGGCGAGGGCTGGTCATCGTGATCTCGTTTCTGGCTGCTGGTCACCGGCCGGGATAGCTCGACTCGACGGTTGCCGTCGAGTCGTGTGGTGCGTTCGGGTGGTCATGGCGGTTTCCCTTTCTAGGGGTGCGCGCCTGCCGGTGTCCCCGCGCGGGGAGCCGGGCAGGCGCGGGGACTCCACGTGCGGGTCGGGGCTAGTAGGTGATGCCGTCGATGAGGACGCGGGCGGTGGCCAGGAAGCGGGCGATCGCGTCGAGGTCGAGGAGCGTCGCGGCGATCTCGAAGGGCAAGGGTTCCGCCAGTGGCGGGATGACGACCTGTGCCAGTGCCGCACGGTTGAGAACGCCGTCGGCGGCGTCGATCTGGAGGCCGACGTCCGCAGCGGCCTCGCGGGTGTCGACGGCTGCCAGCAGCGCTTGCCACCAGCGGCGTTCGACGGCCAGGCGGTACCAGGCGGTGAGGTCTGCGGCGTCGATGGATCCGCGTTCGGCTTGGGCGCGGATGCCGGTGTCCTTCCAGGCCCAGGCTTGCTGGGTCCGGTCGTGTTGCAGTGAGACCGCCTCGGCCAGGCGGGTCCTGCGGGGGTGGTCGGGCATGGTGAGAGGTCCTTTCTCAGCCCACGTAGCGGGCGGCGGTGGCGCGGATGAGTTGTGCGCGCAGTGGCCTGGGCGCGGCGTCGAGCCAGCCGAGGCTGGCCTGTGCGGCGGTGGAGTGCCGGTCGCTGCCGGGCACGCCGGAGGCGAAGGCGATCAGCCAGGTCGCTTCGCTGACCAGGAAGGCCGTGGCGGCCTCGATGAGCAGCCGGTCGTTGTCGTGGCGTCGCCAGGCGCCGGGGGCCAGTTCGGTCAGGAGCCGGGCGATGGGGATGTCGCGGTCGGGTCGGGTGGTGATGTCGATGAGGCCGGCCACGCTGTGCAGGAGCAGGTCGAGGGCGTCGGTTTCGGACCGGAACGCCACGGCGTACTCGTCGAGGAGGGAGTAGACGTCGCCGTCGGTGTCGTCGGTGTCGGGGGCGAGTGCGGGTTGGCGGGAGGTGCAGGCGGTGCCTTGCAGGGCCGGTGGGGCTCCGGTGGGGTGTGGTGATCTGGTCAGGTGGACGCGTCGCAGGTCGTGTGCGGGCATGGCGGTTTCCTTTCGGTGGGGTGGGTGTGGCGAAGGCCGCCACGTTCCGTGGCGGCCTTCGTGGGAGGAGGGGGTGTGGGGTCAGGTCGTGGGTTCGCCGTCGTCGTGTGCGGGTCGGGCGATGAAGCGGCGGGGTGGCTGGGAGTGGAGCCGGACCTGCCCGGCGTGGATGAGTTTGTCGATGACGTTGGTGACCGCCCCGGCGGAGCGGCCGAGGACGCGGGCGATGTCGCCGGCGGTGACGGCCTGTTCGGGGTGGTCGGTGAAGTACGCGGCGACCATGGCGTGGAGTTCACCGGCGGCGAGCTTGCGGGTCACACCCACCGCGGCCGGTGTGGCGGCGGTGGTGTGGGGTGCGTCGTGGCTTGACAGCCTCCACAGGTCGGGTGCGCCGGGCTTGCCCGGACGGGTGCGCTCGGCTAGTCCGTCGTGTTCCATCGCCTTGAGTTGTTTGGTGACGGTGGAGCGGGCCAGGTGCACGCCAGCGCTGATGTCGGCGATGGTCGCGTGGGGGTGTGCGGCGAGGTAGGCGGCCAGTGTGTGGCGTGGCGTGGGTTGGGGGTCGGTCATGGTCATCGGCCTTTCTGGCTGTCGCTGTGCGGGGGTGGTGTCGAGGTGCGGGTGAGGGCTTGGCCGGGCCGGTAGGCGGCGACGGTGTCGGGGTGGGCGGCGAGGTCGATGAGGCGCCGCAGTTGTTGGGCGGTGGGGTCTTGGGGTGATTGGTCTTCGATGACGCGCAGGGCCGCTGCGGCGATGTGCCCGGCACCGCCGCGCCAGGCGCTGTAGGCGGCCAGCACGGCCGGGGCGGTGCGCAGTTCGGGTGGGGCGTGGGAGACCAGGTGCCGCCAGATGTCCTCGGTGGCGCCCGCCGGGTCGTCGTCGACGGCTGCCATCGCCGCGTCACGGACCTCACCGAAGGTCAAGGCCACGGTCAGGCGCGCGGTCTGGTCGGTGTCGAGGGTCTGTGGGTCGGTGGTGACCTGGTGAAGGAGCTCCAGCGAGGCGGTGACGAAGGCGGAATGGTCGGCCGGGTGGCTGATGGCGTCCACCGTCGATCGGAAGGTGTCGATGGCGGCCAGGGCGGTGTCGTAGGCGGGCCCGCGGGCCGGTGCGAACAGCGCGTCGACGGCGTCGCGGTCGGCGAAGACCGGCATGTCGTCGGTCATGGCCGTATCGGGCGGCGGGACGGCCACGCCCTCGGGCGGGGTTTCCCCGCGCAGGCCGAAGCAGCGTCCATCGTGGACGATCAGGGCGAGGGCGACGTCGACGTCGAGGAGTTCCATGAGCTGGGCGACGCCGGTGACGATCGCTTCGGTCAGTTCCGGGGGGCCGAAGCCGATGAGCAGGAGCGTGTCGGCCAGGGAGGCGTCGACGAAACCCGCAGGGATCGGCAGGGCGGCCATCCCGGGTTCGAGGTCGAGGTTGCCCGAGACGGTGACCTTGCCGTCGCGGATGCCGAGGATAACGAGGTTGGGGGCTTGCGGGTGGTAGCCGATGAGGTACGGGACGGCCGCGATGACCGCCTCGGGGGTGTTGAGGTCGAGGCTGGTGTGCATGATCTGCTCCCTTGTTCGTGCGCCCCTTGTGGTGGGGGCGGTGGAAGGACATGGCCAAGGCCCGCACCTGGGTGGCCGGGTGCGGGCCTTGGCGTTGGTGGGAAGGGGTTATGTCGGGCTCAGTGGTGGGCCCAGGACATCAACCGCGCCAGCAACGGTGCGGGGGCGGTGATCGGCCGGTTGGTGAGCAGCCAGACCACCCGGCTGGAGGTGAGGGCCACCGACTTGACGGTGAAGGTTTGTGCGCCGCCGTCCAGCAGCACCGCATCGGCCGGGTCGGCCAAGGCGAGGAATTTTCGGAAGTCGCGGACCCGCATCGTCGACGCGGTCGGCGAGACCGCCGCGGCGGCGGTGAACCACACCGGGCGGCCGATCCCCACACGTGGCGGGGCACCGGTGGCGATGGAGGCCACGGCGTGGCCTTGGTGGTCACAGTCGGCGATGGCGATGACCACGCTGGCGTGGCGTGGGCAGGCGGCCAAGGCCGTCGCGATGCTCCCGGCGGTCAGGGCGTCCACCTGTGCGGCACGGCGTACCGGCGGTGCGGGGAGGCATTCCGGGCGGATGGAGCGCAGCCATGGCCAGCACCGATGGGGCTTGTCGATGCCGGCCTCGGCGTGCGGGATACGGATGATCTGCCCGCGGTGCGGGACACGAACATGGAAGCGACCGATCGTCACCTCGCGGACCGCGCCGGCCAGGCCGTAGTGCCTGACGGTGGCGTTGTCGGGCAGGCGAAGCATGACCCGGTCAAGGAAGGCCACGTGGGCCCGATGTGATCTAAGCAGCTGCGGCAACATCGCTGCCGCCTCCTTTCGCTACCTGGTGACCTCGCCGGGTGGAGAGGTCGATGGCGAAGACGTGCGCGACGATCTCGTGCGCGGCCAGCCAGAACACCCGCACCGCCGAACCCTGGTGGTGCCGCAAGGCCAGCAGCTCATAGGGCGCCATCACCCTCGGCGCCGACGGTGTCGCCCAGCCGGTCAGGCACCAGAAACCGTCTTCCAGGCAGGCCGACAGACCGGCCAGGGCGGCCGGAACGGGGCATCGCTCCCGGGTCTGCCAGGTGACGCCTGACATGACCTCGCTCAAACAGAGCCGGTCGGACAGGCGCCCGGCGGCCTCCGGTGGCGCTGCCAGCCACCAGCGTTCGACGCCGATCGCCGGGGTGGTGCCTTTGGTGATGTGCGGTGCGGGGATGTTCAGGCAGCCGCGGTCGTGGGCATGGGGATGGGTGCGCCTGCAGGCGATGCAGGCTCGGGATGTGGTGTACATGTCGCATTCCTTTCTCCTAGTTCGGGTCGATCAGGGCGAGGCCGGCGGCGTAGGCGCTGGGTACGCGGCCCGAGCGGATCGCCGCGGCGATCGGGTGCGTGAAGGGGTGGTGCGGGATGAGGTGTTCGGCGATCGCCACGACGTGGCAGCCCAGTACGCCCTGGCCGGTCAGGGCGCAGGAATAGGCGGCCAGCAAGGCGGGCGCTCCCCGGTAGTCGGGTTCTGCGTGCCGAACCAGGTGGATCCACAGCCGCATGGCGGTGTCGGGCCGGTGCTCGGTGAGGGCCAGGGCCTGCATGAAGGTGTCGATGGACCGGTCGAGGGCGGCGGCGGTGTGGGCCGCGGCGTGCGGATCAGGGGCGGCCTCGGCGTCGATGATCGCGGCGAGGTCGATGCGGGGCAGGAGCAGCGGATCGTGGGTGAGTGCGGTGGTGAAGGCCGTGGTCGCCGCCCTCATCGCGGCTCGTGCCGCACCGGTGACGGGGTCGAGAACGGCGGCCACGGCGTCCTCGTCGGCGGCGACGGGTCCGAAGGCGACGGTGAAGACCTCGGTGATGTCGGCCGAGACCTGGGTGGGGCGTCCTTCGGCGGGGCAGGTCGGGTCGTTGAGGTCCCAGTGGCGGCCGGCGTGGCTGACCAGCAGGGTGGCGTCGATGCCGAGCCGGTGGATGTGCGCGGCGAGGTCGGCAAGGGCCGGTGCGGCGATGTCTACGGGTGCGTAGCCGATGAGGATGACCGCGTCGAGGTCGGCCTCGACGTCGCGCAGGGACACCGCGATCCGGGACAGTACGGCGGGGTTGATGGCCCCGACGCGCCACATCGCGCGGATGGTCCCGTCGGGCTGGAGACCGACGATGACGATCGCGTCGCTGATGACGTGCCCGGCCAGGTGCGGTATGACGGCGAGGAGTTCGCTGGGGGTTTCGGTGGAGTAGGTCATGGTCGGATGTCCGTTCTGGTCGAGGGCAGCGGGAAAGACCCGCCGCCGGGGTCGGCGCGGGTCGCTGGCGTGCATGGGTGTGAGCCGCTTTTGGCCGATGGGCCGGGCGGGTGCTTGGTGGCTCTAGGGCCGCAGTTCGACCGCCACCGGGTGGGCGCTGCGGTCTCTTTCGGCCAGCCAGAAGGTGCGGCGGGACTCCGCGCGGTCGATGTGGGTGATGCCGAGCAGCCGGTACGGGCGCAGTGCCCGCGGCCGGGTCAACCGGGTGAAGGCGTGCAGCCGCCACCCGGAGTCTTGAAGCGCGGTCGACGCGAAGGTGACCTCGGCCGACGGGAGCCTCGCGGCGAAGGTCGTCCAGGTCGCCGCCGACATCGCCTCGATGAGGCTCCAGCGGTCGAGGATGCGGCCCTGCGGGTCGGGCGGTGGGGTGATCCACCAGCGTGCGCCGCCCTCGGCGGGCGGGGTGGCCTTGGTGACGTGCAGGTGGGACGGGTCGTCGAGGCAGGCTCGATCGTGAGCACCGGGGTGCGCGCGTCGGCAGGCGACGCACTCGTGTCCGATGAAGAACATGGTGACGCCTTCTGTGTCAGGGCATGGGTGGCCGGGCCCGTGGAGACGGGCAGGAGGCAGCCGTGATGGCCGGACAGCGCGTGGCGCTGTGGGCGGCGACAGGATCGTCGCGGTAGGGGTCGGCGAGCGGCGTGGCCGGTCGGCCGGTGAGGTCGAAACGCAGGTGCGGGATGTGCGTGGCGCGGCCGGTGCGGAGTCGACGAGTCCTCACGAGAGGGCGGGTGGACGTCCGTCACGGCTAGGCGCCGATCCGCGGGAGCGGAGCGAACCTCGACATGCTTTCGGGTGAATGTGTGGTACCCCGACGCTAACCCTTGATCACGGTGTTCGGGCTGGCCGGAGGCGTTTCGGGCAGGCACACCAGAGGCACAGGTCGGCTGGTGCGCCATCCCCCGTGCGTGGGATGGCGACTCGACGATCGCGGCGAATCGAGCGGTCATCGATACCCGTGCCGGCGAACACCGGGTTCGCCGGCCTCTCCCCCAGGTGACCCGATGACCACACCGCCCGCCCCCGACCTGGCCACGCTCGTCGCCCGCGCCAAGACCGGCGACGCCGCCGCCTTCGCCGAGCTCTACACACTGCACCGGCCCACCATCCGCCGCGTCGTCTACGCCCGCATGCGCCACGGCGCCCGCCGCGACGCCGACGACCTCATCGCCGAGACCTTCACCCGCGCCTGGGCCAACATGCCCCGCTTCACCTGGCAGGGCGGCGGCTTCGCCGCCTGGCTGACCCGCATCGCCACCAACCTCGTCCGCGACTGGCACAAGGCCCCGCACACCCGCATCACCGAACCCTGCGGCGACTACACCGACGTCGACTCGCCCGACCTGACCGCCGACCCGGCCGAGCGCGTATGCCTCGCCGGTGACGTCGAGCAGCTGCGTGCAGCGCTGGGCGAGCTGACCGCGATGCAGCAGCGCTGCGTGGACCTGCGCGTCTACCGCGAACGCACGATCAAGGAGACCGCAGAGGTGTTGGGGATGACCGAGGGGGCGGTCAAGGCGCTGTTCCATCGGGCGGTGCTGGGGTTGCGGCGGGTGTGGGAGCCAGACGGGTGAGTCCCGGCGACGAGGGTGGGCGCCGCCTCGACGGCGATCCGCAGGGTCTTTCGCCTTCGCGTACTCCACGCCACCGGATGTGGCACCGCCACACGTTCGGGAACACCGCCGAGCACTCGCCGTGCTTCGTCGGATGCACGCGCGAAGACGGCCGTGAACAGCTCCTCAACGCTGTACTCGCGCTCCCCGAGCAGTACCGTCCCATCGTGGATGCACCGCTTGGGATGTGATTCGCAGCGGGCCGGATCGATCGCCGCCGAGGGCATCGGTGGCGCCCCACCGAACGGTAAAGGCGCTGTCGGCCGGTCCCGTCGGGCGAGCACCGCGACGGTGTTCGAGGTGCCGACGTCGATGCCGATGGCGGTTTCGTCGACGGTGTCCACGCCCGCAAGGGGGAGGCAACCCGGTCTCTGCGAGCGGTCAGTCGGCCACCGTGGACAAAGCCGCACGCCATGTCGTCTCCGGGCGTCGCCAGATCGTCGCGGTGGGGTCGTCGGCGATGGCGCGGTGGGTCGTGGCGATGACCAGACCGGCAGGTGGGACGAGCACGTCGTGGCAGTGTGCTTCGCGCGCCGGTGTGGGCACCTCGATGAGGACCGGCAGTCGTGCAGCGGGGTGGACGAGCCTGGCGTACCGGTCGAGTTTGCGTTGAAGCTGTTGATGGGTCTCGGTTCCGGTGTCGTGTTCGAACCAGAAGCCGAACCGGCGGGTGCCGGTGTGGATGGTGGCGTGTCCGTCGGGGCGGACGAGTCCGCCGCAGGTCTCGGTGCAGCGGGTTTCGTTCCACCAGTCGGTGACCTCGATGGCGGGGTTGTGTCTGGTGGCGGCGCCGAGGCGGCAGAAGAAGTCGTTGACGCCGAGGAGGTGGGTGAGTTTGGGGCTGGCGGCGGTGGTGATCAGGCGGTCGTTGACGGCGGAGTTGGTGGGCGGTTTGGTGTCGTGGCGGGCGGCGTGGATGCGGGCGCCGAGGTGGGCGAGGACCCACCGGTATTCGACCGAGCCTGTCGCTACTGCTGCCCGGAAGCGGTTGAGGACTCCGAGGCGGTAGAGCAGGAGGAGACGTTCGTGGGTGCGGGTCATGGACGTGAAGTAGAGCTTCATAATCTGGCGGGTGGTGAGGACGTGGTGGTCGCCGAGGGTGTCGATGATGGCGAGATCGCGGTCGGTGAGGCGTGACAGGACGGCCGCGAGGTCGCCCGGGGGGACAGTCGTACTGTGTCGGGTTTTCATGGGGCGCTTCCCGACGCGGGTTGACCTGCGTTTTCGTTGCTCGTGGGGGCGGGTGTGGGGTGGTGTTTCGGCGACGGGAGGATTTTCGGGGTCTTGTCGCCCCCGTTGCCCCGGGAGACTTCCCGTCCCCGGTTTTTCGGGCGGATCGGTGGCGCGGGGTTGGTGGCGAGGGTGAAAGCGGGGGTTTCGCGGCCGTCGGCGACCAGGCGTGCCGCGGCGTGGTAGACGTCGAGGTGGGCGAGGTCGTGTTCGGACAGGTGCGGGTGGGTGTGCTTGGCCAGGAGGCGGGCGTCTTCGGGGGAGGCGGTGAAGTAGATCTTGTTGCGGGCGTTCGCGGAGACGGCGAACTGCATGTCGCGGGGCATCTGGGCCAGGTGCTGGTGGGCCACGACGAGGGAGAGGCGGTAGCCGCGGGCTTCGGCGAGGATCTCGTCGAGGGCGCGCGGGAGGGTGAGGAAGTTCTGGGCCTCGTCGAGGTAGAGGGACGCGTCGCGGCGGCGGTGTTCGGGCAGGCTCGCGCGGGCGGTGGTGGCCTGCCAGGTTTTGGCGACGATGATCGACCCGAGCAGGCGGGTGGTGTCGTCGCCGAGTTCGCCTTTGGGGAGGCGGGCGAGGAGGATGCCGCCGTTGAGGATCCGGGACAGGTCGAAGCTCGTGGTGGGTGCGCCGATGGTCTTGCGGACGAAGGCGCGGGTCATCATCGCGCGGATGCGTGACAGGACCGGTCCGACGACCTGGGACTGCAGGCCTGGCGCGAGGGAGTCATACCAGGACCAAAAGCCGCCGAGTCCGGCCGGGTCGTCGACGAGGTCGGCGGTGTAGGGCGCGCGGGCCTTCTTGCTGGACAGCATGAGAGGTAGGGCTTCGAGGGTGGCACCGGGGTAGCGGACGATCGTGAGCAGCGCCGAGCGCAGGACGTCGTCGGCGCGTGGTCCCCAGTGACGTTCGAAGATCTTGCGGCAGATCCCGACGAGGTGATCCACGACGAGGTCGCTGTCGGTACCGGCGAGGGGGTTGATGCCCGGCGGGTCGGGGTCACGCGGGTCGAGGACGACGAGACGGTCACCGAGGCCGGTGCGGTCGATGCGGGCGAGGACGTCGGCGACGAGGTCGCCTTTCGGGTCGACGACGATCACACCCCGCCCGGCGTTGATGTCGCCGAGGACCAGGTTCAGCAGGAGTGTCGACTTGCCGGTGCCGGTGGACCCGAGGATGTGCAGGTGATGGCGGGCATCGGCCGCGGCCAGGGCGATGGGCCTGCCACCGACGGCGGCGGTCCCCAGCGGCTTGGTGCCCCGGCCGCCGCGAAGCACCGCGGCGACAGGGGCGACGAGACGGGCACCGGCGCGAGGCAGCTGCGGGAGAGCCTCGTCGAGCGGAATGTGCGCCAGGGCGGCGAGTTCCCTGGTGGTGAGGAGTTTCCCGCGATACATGATCCGTGTGGCCAAGGTCGTGGCGGCTGCGGGTTGGCGGACGTGCCGGATGGGATCTGTGCTCGAATAGACCGCGAAGGCGGCGGCGAGGCTCTTTTCAACGCCCCGAATCCGGGTTTTCGCCGCCGCCCGATCCGTCACCCGCGTGGTGGCCACGGCGTAGCGGACGGCGACTTCCAGCATCGGCTCGGCGGCGCGTTCGCTCGTGTGCCGCTGGCGTGTCCGTTCCCAGGGCGATGCGCTCGCACCAGGCTTGCCGCGCGGTGTCGTGGCGGTCCGGGCCGGCAGGAACAGCTCGGTGATCGCGGTGACGATCCCGAGTCCTCGCCGGTGGTGGTCGCGGCTGTGCAGGTGGTGGATCCGGGCGCGGGCGGCCGGGCGGGCCAGGATCTGCACGACGGCGTGTTCGTGGGCGTGCAGGCCGGTCATGGCGCCGAGCATGGGCCGCAGCGGGTCAGTGTCGTGATCGCAGGTGAGGGCACTGGCGTCGCTGGTCCCCAGCCGCAGTGCCTTCGCGTCGAGCAGGACCTCCTCGGCGGGTAGTGGTGGTGTCCCGGGGGTGTGGGTGGTGACGGTCGCGGCGGGCCAGGCCGCGCGAATGGCGTCGGCGACCTGTCCGGCCGGCACGGTGTCGGGGACCCAGGCGCGGATGTCGAAGACGGCACCGGTCCAGGCGTACTCGAACACGACATGCGGCTGCCCGCCCCACAGCCGCCTCCACGAGGAGACGGTCAGGCCGGTGATGTGCCGCCAGAACGCTTCGGCGCTGTGCGGGTCAACCTCCGGCGGTGCCTGGATGTGCAAGGTGGTGCCCACCCCGCAATGCCGGGTGGCGAGCCTGCGCGCCCACCACCGCGCGACAACCGCCAGTAGCGCGGCGACGGCGACCGCTGCCGCGAGGACCCCGCCGGTGTCGGGAAACCCGGTCGAGGTCATGCCGCGGCCTCTCCGGTCAGCAGCAACCGCGGATCCATCTCGGCGGCGACCGAGCAGAACGCGACGTGAGTGTCGCCGGCCAACAGCAGCGCTTCGCCTTGCCGGGCGCTGGTCACGAAACCGCGTTCGGCGCCGGTGAGGCCGAACGCATTCGCGACCAGGCTCGCAACCTGCGGCGCTTGGCCCAGCAGGATCTGGGTCGCGGCGTTGGCGATGACGACGCGCCCGAGCTCGCTGGCGAGCATGTCCTCGGCGTCTTGGGTGATGACGGTCAGCCCGGTGCGGTGTTTGCGTGCCGACTTCGCCAGCCGCGACAAAAACGCCGCCCCCGCGGGTGACTGCAGGAGCAGCCAGGCCTCGTCGACGGCGACGATGTGCCGCTCGGTGCTGCCGGTGGCGCGCCGCCATGCGGCGTCGAGGACAAGGAGGGTGCCGACGGCGGCGAGTTCATCGGGGAGTGGTGCGAGGTTGAACGACACCAGGTGCCCGGCGGGGACGGTGGTGGAGGGGCCGTTGAACAGGCGGTTGAAGCCGCCGGTGATGAACGGGTTGAGGCGTGCGGCGAGGGCCTTTCCAGCGGTGGAGTCACCGGCGGCCAGGTGGTGGTGGACGTCGCGCATGAGGGGCGCGGGGCGGGTCCAGGTCGCGGGGTCGTGGGTGATGCCCGCGTGCGTGTAGGCGGCCAGGACGGCGGTGTCGAGGGCGGCGGCCTCATCACCGGTGAGTTCGGTGCCAAGGGCGATCGTGGCGACGGTGTTGGCGAACATGACCCGCCGGGTGAACGCATCCGACTCACCGTCGCTTGGCAGGTCGAGGGGGTTGATGCGTGCCTCGTCGGCGCCGACGGCGATGGTCGTCCCGCCGAGGGCTTCGACGAGATCGGTGTACTCGTTGTCGGGGTCGATGATGGTGGTGGCGACACCGCGGTAGGCCCAGCGGGCGATCTCGGTTTTGGCGAGGAAGGACTTGCCGGCGCCGGATCGGGCGACGATGACCTGGTTGTGGTTGGGCTGCGTAAAGCGGTCCCAGGTGACCGGTGCCCCCGAGGCGAGGTTGACGCCGAGCAGGATCCCGGTGTTGGGCGGCGGGTCTGGGGTGGTGAAAGGAAACGCCGCGGCGATCACATCGGTGTCGATGGTCCTGGCCGAGCCGACGGCGTCGACACCGAAAGGCAGGACCGAGGTCAACGTCTGGAGTTGCCGGAACGACGCCGGCCGCACGGTCAGGCCCGCGGCGGCGGCGTGGGCACGGAGTTGCGCGACGGTCTCGGCCAGCGCGGTGTCGGTGTCGGCGTGGACGAGGAGGTAGGCGGCGAAAGTGAACAGGCGGGTGTCGTCGGTGGCGATGCGTGCGGCGAGGTCTTCGGCGTCGAAGGCAGAGGCGTCGATCTCCGGATCGGAGAGGCGTTGGCGGCGGGCGGCGAAGCGGCGGGATGATTCCAGGCGGGCACGTTTGCGGCGCAGCGAGGTCATGGTCTTGTCCCGTGAGACCGGCGCGATGTGGATCGCGGTGCTCGCCAGGCCGGGGAAGGCCAGCAGGGGTGCCAGCCAGTCGGGGCCGACCTCGCCGGGCAGGCCGGTGACCAGCAGCGCCGCGGTCGGGGTGTCGCCGCAGCGGATGGTGTGCGTGTGGGCGTCGATGACGGCAGGCCACATCGCGGGGTCGGCGGGAGGTCGGCGGCGCGGGAGGCGGTCGAGGATGTTCATGGTGTGCCTCCCACCGGGCGGGTCCCGGGTTCGGTGATGTGGTCGAGGAGTTCCAGGACCGCCGCCGGTGTCAGCGGGGTGCAGTCCAGGCCGCAGCCGGCCAGAGCGTCGGCGATGTCGCGGGCCCGGCGGTCGACGCCGGTGCGGGTGGTGGCGCGGGCGGCGACATAGGTGCGGTGGTGCAGGAGCCGGGCGCGGGTGGAGGCGTCGTGGAGCCAGGCGGCGTGTGCCTCGGCGGCCTCGCGGAGGCCTTGGTGGGGCAGGGTGTGGGCTTGGACGGCCCGGGCGTGGTCGCCCAGATCGGCGGGGACTTGCGTCGAGATGATCTGTACGGGGCCCGACAGGGCGTGAAGTGCCCGGGCGAATCCGGCGACCAGAGCATCTTGTTCGGCGGGTGAGCGCAGGACGAAGTTCACCGTCGAGACGGCCAGCACGATCGTGTACCCGTCTTCGCCGAGGTCGATGAGCCCGTCGGCGGTGACGCCTTTGGCCGGGGAGCGCAGGACCCGGGGCAGCACCGGTGCGGTATCGGTGTTCATCCAGGCCGGGGCGGCCGTCACACCGGGTGCCGGGACGAGGGGGCGGCGGGGCGTGCGCAGCGCGGCCCACAGCAGGGTGTCGAGGCGGGCGCCGTCGCGTTGGGCGAAGACGATCGCGGCGAACAGCAATCCGAGCGGGGCGCACACCGCCACGGCCACGGCGGGCGGCGCGAACACGGTCACGGCCTTCCACAGGCCCAGGGTGCAGGCGGCGCCGGTCGCGGCCCAGGCGACCTGGCGGGTGGTGAGCCCGAACAGCACCTTGTCGGCCAGGTCGATCTGGGGTACCCGCGCGATACGGGGACCTTCCGTGGTCACCATTGCCGTACTCCGTCCCGTCGGCGCACTCGCCGCCGTGTCGGCGTTGCCGGCGGTGCGGGCGTGGGTGGTGTGGATGCGTCGGGCAGTAGTGGCTCGGCCTGGTGCTCGACGACGGGGACCGGGCGAAACCGTGATGCCGGTGGCGTTCCGGGTGCTGGTTTCGGTCGCGGCGTGGCAGGCAGGAATGGATTGTCCGTGGTGTGCCAGGCGGGTCGGTGATATGTCCGAGCAGACCGGTACGCCGGCGCGTAGGCCCCGCCCGGTGGAACGACCGCGGTGGACACGAGGGCTTCGTCTTTCGGCCAGCCGGTCTCGGTGCGCGGCCCGACACTGGCCTCGCCCCTTCTTGGGGGTTTCGGGCCTTTGGGGGGGTCGCTGTTCGGGGTGCGGGGGTGCTCGGGATCGGCGCTGTCGAAACCGCCGGGTTCTTCCCGCACCACCCCGCCCGCCCCAGGTGGTGTGCGGCGTAGCGGGGGCGCGGCCTTTCTGGCCGTCGCCGCGCGGGTGATGCCCTTGACGAGCCCGAAGGACTTGGTGAACAGCAGGGCCTGCAAGGCCGCTCCGACGGGGTTGCCGCCGAAGGGCGCGAAGGCTTTGCGCATCGGCAGGGCCAGTGCCTTGTGCATCAGCCACAACAGGGCCATCACTAGGAGCATGTCGGCGTAGGCGGCGATCGCGTCGGGCATGAGCAGGGGGTTGGTGACACGCTGCCCGTCGCGGAAGAACACCTTCATCCACAACACCAGCACCAGTGCCTGACCGACCGCCGAGACCGCGCACGCGGCGAGGGCCTTCCACCACCATCGCGTCACGGCTTCGGTGGCGGGGAGGGCGTGGCAGGCCATGGCGACGGGCCCGGTGATGGCCAGCAGCATCAACAGCAGGGTTCGCGACACCACGCCGACCAGCAGCAGGGTCAGCATCACGGTGATCGCAATGACGAGGGTGAGCAGCAGCCAGGAGTCGGTGCCCGATACCGAGTCGCTGATCTCGGTGAGCGTGTCGGCGATCGCGTGGGTCGTGCCGGGGGTGAACCCCAGAGACAGGATCGCGTTGACCACGACGTTGACATGGACGATGACCCACGACAAAACCCGCAGCGACAATTCCATCGCGATGGCGGCCATCACCACGCGCGGCAGGATCTCTTTGAGGGAGATGCGGGTCTGCAAGGTCTCATGCGTCATGATCCACATTCCGCCGGTGGTGATCAGCAACAGCAACCCCGCCCGCGCGAGACCGAAGGACAGGTCGTGGAAACCCGACGGGTCGGCCGGGTCCATCACGTTCAAGGACTCCACACGCAGGTTCAAGGTGCCCGCGGTGATCGCTTCGGCCATCGCGGTCAAGGCTTCGGCGACTCTGCCGGCGACCCAGTCGGTGAGAAACCCCAGCAGGTCGTCGGGTCCCAACGGCAAGGGGACCTCACCCAGACCACCGTCGGGGCTCTCGATCTCGGGTGGATCGGACGGTTCAGGAGCATCGGCGAACACCGCTACCGCGACGAGGGTTTCCCTCGGGCCGGTGTCAACGGTGACTCGCGGCAGCCACCAGGAGGCACTCAACCCCAAGGCGACGATCACCGCTATACGCAGCACTCGCCTCGCCCACCGGTGCCATCGACTCTGGGGCTCGGCGGAATCTTCGCCGTGGCGGTTCACTGGAAGCTCACCACGTAGCTCAGCAAGGCCGCCAGCACCGGCGCGAGCACCGCCAGGCCATAGCCGATGGCCGCGGCACGCAACCCGGCCTTGGCCCTGTCGGTCTCGCCGGGATCGCCGCCACCGGCGAGATAACGCACGCCGGCGATCGTCAACAGCAGCGTCGCGAAAGCCGCGAGCAAACCCATGATCACATTGCGGATGTTGCGGATGACCGCCAGCAGCGTCTCCTGCGCCTGATTGCTCTCCTCATATCCCGGCGGAGGATCGGCGAGCTCGGCCGGGGCGGCGACCAGCACCGCGCCGTGCAGGGCCGTGGTGTCGACGTCGCCGTACCGGCTGGTGCACAACACCACCGCGGATGCCGTGACCAGCACCGCGAGGACCGCGATGTCCAGCCAGCGCCCGCGATGGCTGCTTGCTTTCGATGACCGTGGCGTCTCCATGGCACCGGCCCCCTCGTCAGACAGCTCGAAGTGAGTGAGGTGCTCCCGGCGGCGAGGTCGGCACCGACAGGCGCGGACACCCGCACACCCCCTTTCGGGATGGGAGATGGGTCGGCCACATCCGGTGGCATTCGGCGCCATCGACCCCGCCGACCGGGAACACCCGAGCCACCGCCGGAACCGGCGGGACTCACCCCTGAGCACAAGAACCGGGCCGATCCTGACGGGTCAATGCAGGCACAACGCAGGCACAACACAGGCACACCCGTCCCGGGTGCGCCCGCGTTGGACCAGGTCACGCCCACGATGGGACGGCTTCGCCGGCTGCTTCCGCCGCCGTGTCGAGCCAGGCGAGCAGACGGCGTTCGGCTCGCGAGCGACGCTGCCACACCGCCGCGACCGACACTCTCGCCACCCGCGCCGCCTCGGCCACCGGCACCGACTCCAGCCGAGTCGCGCCGATCAGGTCGGCCTCCCCCGGCGTGATCACACACGCCGCCACCGCCCGAGCGAGGACGACGTCAGGATGGCGGCACATCAACGCCGGCCTTTCTACAACGACATTCGCGACCGAAGCGGCGGCTCGGCGATCGGCACGCACCAGCCGCATCCCCGCGGCGTTCGCCGCCGCCCGCAGCCGCCGAAACACCCCCGGCGCTGCCAGGTCGATGCCCCCGACCGCGCCGAGGAACCCGACAACGAGTTCACTGTTGACATCGTCGGGATCGGCATCGGTGTGCCCGATGATCCGGGCGGCCAGGAAACGCAGCGACGGCAGCGCCAAACCGACCGCGACCAGCTGCCACACCGGATCGACACGTGCCTGACACAGCACGGCACGCCACAGCCTGTCCCGCGTGTCCGACGGCGTCACCGGCGACAACAGCAACCCGGCGACCTCATCGAGCCGGAGCTCACCGCTCCAGTCCAACACTCCGGAAAGCACCACCCGCGGATCGGATGCCAGGCGCGCGAACTCCTCGGCGGCGAGATCGAGTGCCGCCCGGGCCTTGGTGTGGCTTGACATGGCCCACCTCCTGAAAGATCGCGGCCGCGCAGACCACCCGCACGGCCCTCGACCTCCATGGCCTCACCCCGCGGGCACAGCAGCGGCACAGCCACTCCCCCACCTCAGGCGTGGACAGAGCCGCCGTGCCTGACGTGTGCCTCAGCTGCTGGACCCCGAGGCCCTGGGCGGTCTCGACTTCCTGGTGACGAACAGCCACCCGACCTCGCCGAAGAGATCGGCGCACTCTCACCCACCGGGCGGACAGAACACCTCCCGGCCCCGACCCCATTTGGTCGGATTTAGACGTAGCCTGGAACCGAGGGCCTGTGAACGTGCGTCCCCATCGTGGACATCGGCCCCTGTGGTCTCGACGGCTTGACGAGTTTCGTCGCCGGGGTCTGCGGCGTACCGGTAGACGTCTTCTCGCACTACCGGACCCCAACCGCCTGAGGTCCCACAGTGATACTCATGACCAATTCCGATGTCGTGGCCGACGTGGCGGAACTGCGCCTCGACGGCGAACTCGATATCAGCAACGCGAACTCGCTCCGGAGTGTCCTGTCGGACCTGGGCGGGTCGACAGCACCGCCGCGCATCCTCGTCGACCTGTCGAAACTCGCCGCGTGCGACAGCACCGGGCTGAGTGTGTTCGTCGCCGCGGCCAAACACTGCGCGGAGGCCGGAGGATGGCTGCGCCTGACCAAAGCCCGCCCTCATGTCGCCCGGCTCCTGGTCGTCACCGGCCTGACCGCCCTCGCCGACGACGATGGCCTGCCGCTCCCCGGCCCGGGTGCGTGAGTCATGGACGGCGCCGAGATCCAGGTCGCACACCGGCTGGACGGCACCGGCGCCGGATCTAAACCTCGCCGATGCTCCCGAGGTGCCTTGCCGTCCGCCGCCATCTCGTAGATCCCGCTGTCGCGAGCCGATGCTCGGTCGGTGCCGGCGACACCACAGCGGTAAGACTCATACTCCCCTGGCCGGATCGCGACTCCCCCGGCGGTGGGGCCCCTAACCGCCGAGCGCCTCTCGCGCGGCCCGTGACTTCTTATAGCGCCAGGGCAAGTACAACGCGGTCCCGTAGACCGCCAGCCCCAGCAGGAGCATCGCGATCGCGACGGGGTAGGCGAAGTCACCGAGGTAGGTGGCCAGGAACCACGACTTCTCGCGTTGGCCGAACAGCAGCATCCCGGTGGCCACCAGGCCCTGCGGGAACAGCGGAAGCCACCCGGTGCCCCAGCAGATCCCCACGATCGTCCGCTCCTTCTTGGGCAGGTCCTCCAGCTTGAAGTCGGCGAGGACGCGCTTGACGCCGTCTTCGCCCCTGACCGTGCGGGTCGAGGCCGCCTTGCCGGTGCGCATCGCCTGGAGCAGGTCGGGTCCGTGGGTGACCAGCCTGTGGTGTGCCAGGCGCCCGAACCACCAGGAGAACAGCGCGCCGGAGGCGACGCCGACGGGCACCGTCAGCCAGGTCAGCCAGGCCGTGCCGGTGATCAGCCCTGCGGCGAGGGCGCCGGCGGCGGGTACGCAGGTCAGCGGGACACCCAGCAGCATCACGTAGACGAGGCCGGACACCTGCCCCTCGTTGTCGCCGAGTCCCAGCGGGTTCGCGCCGCGTTTGTGCGGGTCGGTGAGCGGGATCAGCATGTACACCGAGACCAGGGCCGCCAGTCCGGCCGCGCCGCCGAGGGCCGCGGGCAGCAACCCCAGCACGATCGGCCACGCCGAGTCCTCTCCGGAGACCGCGGTGAGGGCCACCGTCAGCACCGCGCTGATCGGCCCGAAGACCGCCACCCACGCCAGCTGCCGGCCGCGCACGTCGGCCCGGGCCGCTCCCGGGGTCAGCAGCGTCATCCACAGCGCGGTGCCGTCGGAACCGAAGACGTTGGCGGCCAGGCCCGAGGCCATCACCAGCACGACCAGCCCGGTGTAGGGCGCCATGCCCCACCAGCCGACCAGCACCGGCAGGAGGCAAAAGGCCACGCCGTAGACGATCGCGAACCACATGTGGTTGATCCGCAGCAGATCGCGGGACCAGCCGCGCAGCTCCTTGGCCAGCACCGCGCCGACCGGGCCGTTGCCGCCGAGGCGGGCTCTGCCGGCGGTGTGGACACGCGGCCGAGCGGGCTTGACGGTGAGTCGCCGGCGCAGCATCCGCGCCCAGGTCAGCAGCATCACGACGAGCAGGACGGCCATCGCCGCCAGCAGACCGGCCGCCAGGCCCCACTCACCGCGTCCAGCGGCGTCCACCGCCCGCACAGGCCAGCCCGAAGGCAGCCAGCCGACGATGTCGTCCAGGACGGCCGGTCCCTTCGCCCCCCAGCGCTGGGTCAGCGCCGCCACCAGGGCCCAGCCCTGTGCCAGCAGCGCCAACGCACCGGCCCACACGAAGGCCACGATCGCCGCGCCGAGATGCGTCCGCAGCAGGATTCCGGCCACGGCGTTGAC
This sequence comes from Phytomonospora endophytica, assembly GCF_014202425.1. GTDB lineage: Bacteria > Actinomycetota > Actinomycetes > Mycobacteriales > Micromonosporaceae > Phytomonospora > Phytomonospora endophytica. The sequence continues at coordinate 38,772 of NZ_JACHGT010000017.1, forward strand.
GAAGCGCGCCAGCAGGACCACGAAGGCCAGCTCCAGCAGCATCGCCGGGACCGCCACCACGAGGGTCTCGGGTCCGGCCTGCACGGCGTAGGGCAGCAGCGCGGCGAAAGCCACCAACGCGATCGCCGGCCCGAAGCCGACGAAGGAGGAGGCCAGCAACCCGGCGGCCAGCTTGCGCGGGGTCAACGGCAGCACCGCGAAGTTCTCCGGCTTGAGCACCTCGCCGCCACCGACGATCAGCGGCGCGATCGCCCAGCCCAGCACCCACAGGCCCAGCAACCCCGCCAGGGCCGTGCCGTCGGAGAATCCAAGGTAGATGGTCGCACCGGCCAGCACCAGGCCGATCACCACGGCGGAGGCGGTGTAGGCCGCCTTCTGCCCGCGCAGCGAGTGACGCAGGACCGCCACCCGCATCGCGATCAAGACGCCAGCCACGCCAGGCCCTCCGCACCCTCGACACGACCGCCGACCAGGTCCACGAACACGTCCTCCAGGCCACGTCCGGCCTTGACCTCCCCGACCGTCCCCGACACCGCCACGCGCCCACGGTCGATCACGGCCACGTGGTCGCAGATGTGCTCCACCAGCGCCATCACGTGGCTGGACATCACCACCGAGCCGCCACCGTCGATGAAGCGGCGCAGGATCCTGCGCACGGTCAGCGCGGACACCGGGTCGACCGCCTCGAAGGGCTCGTCGAGGACCAGCAGCCGGGGCGCGTGCAGCAGCGCCACCGCCAGCCCGATCTTTTTGCGCATGCCGGTGGAGTATTCCGAGACCAGGGTCTTCTCCGCCTCGACGAGCTCCAGCACGGTCAGCAGCTCCTCGGCCCGTGCATCCACCGCGGAGCGGTCGAGCCCGCGCAGGAGACCCAGGTAGGTCAACACCTCCCGGCCGGTGAGCCGCTCGGGCATGCCCAGGGAGTCGGGCAGGACGCCCAGCAGTTCCTTGGCGCGCTCGGGCTCGGTCCACACGTCGACGCCGAAGACCTCCGCACGCCCGGCGTCCGGCCGTAGCAACCCGACCGCCATGGACAGCGAGGTGGTCTTCCCCGCGCCGTTGAGGCCGACGAGGCCGTAGAAGGAACCGGCCGGGACGGTCAAGGACAGGTCGTCGACGGCGGGTTTGCCGCCGAAGGCCTTTGTCAGGCCGGTCAGTCGCAGGGCGTCGGGCATGTCTTCCTCCAGGGTCCCCTTGACGGTAGGGCCGGAATCCGGGGCGATCGTCCACCGGTGGGAGGACACCGCGGGTCGCCTCGCGGGTGGAGATGCCCTCCTCGCGGAGGAGCCTAGGTCGCCGCTAGGGAGGAGGATGTCCCCTGCGCCCTTCCCGGGACAACCCCGACCAATCGCCCGGCCGGCCGCTAGGCGAGGTACGCGCGAAGACCAGCGGCCAAAGCGCTCGCGAGCTTCTGGCGCCAGACGGGATCCTTGGTGAGGGCCGCGTCCTTGGTGTTGCGCATGTTGGCGCACTCGACCATCACCTTCGGCACATCCGAGAGGATCAACCCGCCCATGTCGCTGCGGGGATTGATGCCATCGGTGCCCATGTACGTGGACGTCTGGACGACCTTGCCGCCGACCAGCGCGTCCCTCAGCGCGACGGCCAAGGCGTGCGACTCGTGCACGATGTCGTCGGTGTAGCCGTTGACGAGTTTGGGCTCCATGATGTGGAAGCCGCGGCCGGTCGTCGAACCCCAGTCGGCGTGTAGGGAGACCGACAGGTCGGCCTCGTTGCCGATCGCGGCCCGGTCGGTGATGCAGGGCCCGACACCGCTGTCGGAGTCGCGGGTGAAGGTGACGATCGCGCCGGCCTTCTCCAGTTCGGTCTTGAGCCGCTGCGCGACGTCCCAGGCGAAGGCGTGCTCGGGATAGGAGCCGTCGTAGGTCTTCGTGCCGATGGCGTCGCAGGCCTTGGTACCGGTGCCGACATCGACGAGCTTGTCGATGATCTCGGGGTGGTCGGCGTTGCCGCCGTAGTGACCGGGGTCGATGGCGATGCGGGCACCGTAAAGCGGGTCGCCGTCCGGATCGGCCTTCGGCGCCCCCGGCGGAGACTTCTTCCCCGGCCAGATGGTCGACCCCGGCGCGGGGTCGCCCGGGTCGGAGAAGGGCGCGAGGACACCGTCGGTGGGGTCGGGCGCGGCGAGCGCGCCGGGGTCGGCGCTTTCGCTCGTCGAAACGTACGGCGGGGTGTCCTCGGCGCGATCACCCCCACCGGAGCCGGACTCGGTGGAGCAGGCGGCGAGAACGGCGAGGAGGGCAAAAACGAGCGGAACGTGCAGGGGCTTGGGCATGGAGTCCTTCGAAAAGGCGAACGAGCTGGCGGCCGCTAGGAGGTCATTCTTCAGTGGGATCTGACAGTAGTCTTCGCAGGGTCGCCGCGACCGATCTCGCTTCCACCATTTGCGAGTCCAGACGCTTCTTTCGCGCGCCCCACCCTTCGGCTCTTTCTATCGCTTCGTCCAGAAAATCGAGCAGTTCGATTTGCGCATTATCGCCTGGGCTTTCCGGGAGCGCCACTTGAACGACCAGCGTCTGAGGTTCCTCTAGGAAACGTCCGGTACGCATGCCAGCGAACCGGGGAGCATAGACTTCTCCGGGGACTATGAAGGTAACGGCCAGTCCGAACGGATCCGGCGGGCCGTCGCCCGCAGCGTGGACGAGCGCCCGCTGGAGGGCATTGATCGCCGAGGTCCAGCGTTTATCCTCGAAGCCTCCGCCAATAATCGAAGTAATCGAAAAGGAGGGAGAGGACTCATTATTTGAGATTCCACTCTTATCCATTGCCACAATCCTAGATCCATACTTCCAGCGTGCTTTTCCAGATTGAAACTACGGGGAGGCCTCGCGGCCTCGTCTCGGGGATTCATCATCGGAGCACCGAACGAGGCGGTCGGCACGATGGCCAAGGCCGGCGGCGCCCAGATCGGGAAGCACGAACTCACCGCCGGCAGCCCGAAGATCATCAAGGGGCTCGACCAGGCCGTCACGGTGGTGGGCGAAACGGCCGAGGCCAACGACCGCTTCGGGGCAGCGGTGTCCATGGTGGACTACTGGCCCAGTGGCCAGAGCTCCAAGACGGTCCACACCCTGATCGCGATCGGCACGCCTGGCGAGGATCAGCAAGCGGTCGTCGACGCGGGTGGAGTCACGGTCCTCAACCTCGATGCGGCTTCGGAGACGCTGACGCTTCACGCCAGCCTTCTGCAGGGTGGGGCACGCCAGGACCAGCCGGAGACCGGGGACCAGTTCGGTGCATCGGTGTCCCTGGACGATCTCGCCGCCGACGCACCTGTCACGGTGTCGACGTTGCACCTGGCGGCCGGCGTACCGGGCGAGGAAGCGGGAAGTCCCGCGAACGCCGGGGCCGTGCACATGTTCCCGCTGGCCGGCTCGGCGGCGGGAGCCGACTATCTGGTCGCTCCCGGAGCACACGGAGTGCCTGCGCCGACGACCGCCGCCAGCGGCTTCGGGCAGACGCTGATGTTGACGGGCACCGGGATCCTCGTCTTGGCGTCCGGCGCCAAGACCGTCTACCAGATCTCGTGGGCGAACATTACGGGGACGACCGGCGTGACCACCCCCTACCCCGTCACCGCGGGCAAGACGGCACTCGTCGGCTGAACCAAGGTGGGTGAGCGGTACTCACCGCTCACCTACCCGGCTCGCGAACAGCGGCCAACCGGCTAAGCCCTGGCGACGAGCTCACCGGCAGGCTCGGCGGCCGGGGACAGCAGGCCCCGGCGGCGGAGGGTGCGCAGGCCGACGGCGCCGAGGACGCCGAGGGCGGCCATGGCCAGCCAGGGGACGGTGGTGCCGGCGGTGTCGAGTGAGGTTCCGATGATCGTGTTCCCGGCGGCGATCCCGACGCCGGCCACGCTGCTGTAGAGCCCGTAGTGCGTGGCGACGTGCCGGCCTCGTGACATGGCGACCACGGTGTCCATCTCGAAGGGGTAGATAATCATCGTCGCGGCGGCCAGGAGTACCGCTCCGGCGACGGCGCAGGCGACGAGTACCGCGCCCGCCGCGTCGAGGCCGACGGCGGCGGCCGGCGGCAGGAAGGCCGCGGCCATCACCAGAATTCCCCGCTCCATCGACGTCTCCGGGCCCCATCGAGACCGGCACCAGGCCGTGACGCGGACCTGGCAGGCGATGGTGACCAAGCCCGTCACGGCGAACAGCAGCATCGTGCCCACGATCGCCGACTCGGCGGCGACCAGGAGCGGGAAGGCCAGGTAGATCTGGAATCCGAGCACGTAGGGCACCGTCATGACCAGGCTGAAGGCGACGAAGCGCCGATTGGCCGCCACCGTCCGCCAGGTCCGCGCGATCGAGGTCTTCTCGGCCTCCCCCGCGTCATGGGCGGGGAGGTATCGCAGCTGGGCGAGGGCCAGCACGGCGAAGACGAACGCGGCCACAGCGCAGGTCACGGTGAAGTCGAGCGCCGTGGCGGCCAGCCCCACAACGGGCCCGACGAGGATGCCCGCCTGGTAGAACACGTTGAACACCGCGAAGGACTCCACCCGCCGCTCCCCCGACGAGGCGGCCAGATAGGCGCGCACTGCCGGGTTGAACAAGGCCCCGGCGACACCCGTCGCAGCCATCCCGACCAGCAGACCGGGCAGCGAAGGCACGGCGGCCAGCAGGACGAAGGCGACGGTGCGCAGCACGCAACCCGCGATGATCATCGACCGGTAGCCGAGCCGGTCGGCCAATGTCCCACCGAGCAGGAACATCCCCTGCTGGCAGAGGTTGCGCACGCCGAGGACGAACCCGGCGACACCGGCGGCGAGGCCGAGATCGCCGGTGAGATGCCCGGCGAGGTAGGGCATCAGCATGTAGAAGCCCAGGTTGATGCCGAACTGGTTGAGACACAACAACCGCACCGTCGGGCCGACGCCGCGCAGTTGCGCACGCAGCCCGGTCACCGGCCCGCGCCTTTGGCGACCGGGTCGACCACGGTGGCGCAACGCGACCAGGCCACGGCCTCCTCGGCGAGCGGATCGGTGAGCGTCACCGGCCCCTCGGGCACCGGCTGGTCGAGCAGGCCGTGCGCGCGGCAGTAGTCGTCGTTGAAGACGGTGTCGGCGTAGCGATGCACGCCGTCGGGGAAGGCCGCGACGATGCTGGTCTCGCGCGGGTGGGTGCGCGCGAGCCAGTCGGCGACCAGCGCGACCGCGCCCACGCTCCAGCCGCCCGAACCGAAACTGGAGCGGGCCAGGGCACGGCTGGTCCGCACCGCCGCGCTCGCCGGTACCCAGTGGATCTCGCTGAAGCGCGGGTAGGCGACGTTGCGGGGGTGGATGCTGCTGCCCAGGCCGCGCATGAGGCGCCGGCGCGCGGGCTGCCCGAAGATCGTCGAGCCGCACGCGTCGACGCCGACGAGCCGCACGCCCGGGGAGTGCCTGCTCAGTTCGCGGTGGATCCCGGCGGAGTGGCCCCCGGTGCCCACGGCGCAGACGAGCACGTCGACGCGGCCGAGCTGCGCGGCGAGTTCGCGGGCCAGCGGCGCGTAGGCGCCGGTGATGTCGGGGTTGTGGTACTGGTCGGGGCACCACGCGCCGGGCCGGTCGGCGAGGATCTCGGCGACCCGGCGGCGGCGCGCCTCCTGCCAGCCGCCGCGGGGATCGGGGGCGGTGACGATGTCGACGATGGCGCCGTAGGCGGCCAGGAGCCTGCGCACCGAGGGTTCGAGGCCGGGGTCGGCGACGATCCACAAGGGATGGCCGTGGTCTCCGGCGGCCAGCGCGAGACCGAGCCCGAAGGTGCCGCTGCTGGATTCGACGATCGGGGCGCCGGGCGCGAGCAGACCGCGCTGCCGGGCGGCGCGGACCAGGTGCAGGGCGGCGCGATCTTTGATGCCGCCGGGGTTCTCGCCTTCGAGTTTGGCCCAGTAGCCGCGGTCTGGGCCGGCGGCGATGCGCAGGACGGGCGTGTCGCCGACCATCCCGGCGGCGCTGCGGTGAACGCGTGAATGGACGGTCGGCATGGCGATGCCGGTTTCGGACATGGTGTTTCCCCTTGGGTCGTGCCGACGAAGGACGAACGATGAGGCGGCATGGGCCGCCACCGCTCTCCTATGTCCGTGACACGCACAGTCCGATCAGGCCGTCGGCTCCCCCGCTCGTCCACGGGGCCCTCGTCGTCGGTGCCGACACCACGTCGACGACGGCACGACTGGGGGCCACGGTGGCACTCTTCACGGCGACGGCGTTGGGAACCGGGGCCGTGGCGGGGTCGGCGTCGAAACGCTCGACGTGGTGCCGGTGTCCGAGCGGTTCGCAGTGGACGACGCCCGAGACGCCGTGTCCCGGGTCGGGGTGATGGGGGTGCGCCGCACAGAGGTCCGCCCCGGCGATCAGCATGAGCATCACGATCACGGCGACCGGTTGGAGGAGTCGGCGGGGGTGTCCCCGTCGCACCGCTCCCCGATCGCACATGGGAACGACGCTAACTTCCCGGCGGCTTTCCGGAGGCCGTGACACCCCGGACCGCCCCCGTATTGAGGATCGTCTCCCGGCCTTTCGACGGTGCCTGACCTTGCTTAGGGGCTGCTAACCTCGACGGCATGCCAGATGACGACATAGAGGGCTGTAGTCCTCAGCCGGGTGCGGCCCGGCGTTGTGATCATGGTGCGGCCAGGGTTTCTGGCCGTTTTCGTCCCCACCTTCTCGCGTGGGGACCGACCCCACGCTTCCTCGTGCGCAAAGGAGCGGTTCGGTGGTCTTCAAGAAGATGCTGCGAAAACTCGGGGTCGGTGGCCCGAGCGTGGACACGGTCCTCGACCACAGCGACGTACGACCCGGCGAGCGGGTGACCGGTCAGGTCCACATTCAGGGCGGTGACCACGACGTCGCGATCGAGCACGTCGCGTTGAGCCTGGTGACGCGGGTCGAGATGGAAGGCGGCGAGCACGAGTTCAGCGCCGCCGTGGAGTTCGCCCGTCAGCTCGCGTCGGGCCGGTTCGCGCTGGCCGCCGGGCAGCGGCACTCGATCCCCTTCGCCATCGAGGTCCCGTGGGAGACCCCGGTGACCCGCGTCTTCGGCCGGCACCTCCACGGCATGGCGCTGGGTGTGAGCACCGAGCTGGCGGTGGCCAAGGCCGTCGACAAGGGCGATCTGGACCCGCTGTCGGTGACGCCGCTGGTGTCGCAGGAACGCGTCCTCGACGCCCTGGGGAAACTCGGTTTCTCCTTCCGTAAGGCCGATCTGGAACGCGGCCGGATCCGCGGCCTGCATCAGGAGCTGCCGTTCTTCCAGGAGATCGAGTTCCAGCCGCCGCATCAGTTCGCCGGTCGTATCGGCGAGGTCGAGCTGACCTTCGTCGCCGACCGGCACCATCTCGCCGTCGTGTTGGAGGCCGACCGTCGCGGCGGGGTCTTCGGCGGCGGCGGTGACGACTTCGGCCGCTGGGTGTTCCCGCACGAAGTCGCCCTGCGCACCGACTGGGAGGGCCTGGTCGACGAATGGCTGACCGACGTCGCCTCCCGAGGCGGGCACCATGGTCAGCGTGGAAGCGGCTTCGGGGGCGGAGCCGTGGCCGCGAGCGTGGCCGGTGGCCTGGTGGGCGGCATGGTCCTCGGTGAGGTCTTCGACGAGATCGGCGACGTCTTCGACGGTGACGACGACTGACCTGGTCGGCCATCTTCGGCCCGACCGGACCAACCCGGCCGGGCCGCTCGCTATTCGATCCGTGCTCGCGACAACGCGCACGTTCACCACTAGAAAGGGCCCGTAGTGGCTGGGGACGGCAGTACGAAGGCGGTGGTCACCGCCTTGGCGGCGAACATGGGCATCGCGGTCAGCAAGTTCGTCGCGGCGGGGATCACCGGATCCTCCTCGATGCTCGCCGAGGGCGTGCACTCGGTGGCCGACTCGGCCAATCAGGCGCTGCTCCTGCTCGGCGGGAAACGCGCCCGGCGGGCACCGACCAGGGAGCACCCTTTCGGGTACGGGCGGGAGCGCTACATCTACGCGTTTATCGTCTCGATCGTGCTGTTCACCCTCGGCGGGCTCTACGCGCTGTTCGAGGGCTACAGCAAGCTGACCGACCCGCACGAGCTGTCCTCGCCGCTGATCGCGGTCGTGGTGCTGGTGCTGGCGATCGGGCTCGAAGGCTGGGCGCTGCGCACCGCGATGCGGGAGGCGGCGAAACTCAAAGGCGAGCAGTCGTGGCTGTCGTTCGTGCGCCACGCCAAGGCCCCCGAGCTGCCCACGATCCTCCTTGAGGACGCCGGGGCCGTGATCGGGCTGGTGACGGCGCTGCTCGGCGTGGGCCTGACGGTGATCACCGGTAACGGGATCTTCGACGCGATCGCGACGCTGGTCATCGGTGCGCTGCTGGTCGTCATCGCCGTGGTGTTGGCCACCGAGACCAAGAGCCTGCTGCTCGGCGAGGCCGCCAGTCCGCGCGAGGTCGCCGCGATCCGCGCGGCGATCAGCGCCGAGGCGGTCATCGACCACGTCATCCACCTCAAGACCGTCCACATCGGACCCGAGGAGATCCTGGTCGCCGCGAAGATCGGCATCGACCGGACCGACAACGGCGACGAGATCACCACGGCGATCAACAACGCCGAGGCCGCGATCCGGGTGGCCGTGCCGACGGCGACGCAGATCTACCTCGAACCCGACATCCTGCGCGCGCAGCCCTGACGCCCGGGTGGGCGCCTCCGGTGAACGGGGGCGCCCACTTTGTCCACACGAGACCTTGGAGGTCGACAGCCGTGAGTGGCTACAGCGGGCAGATCCTGCTCGTGTTCGTCCTGATCCTGCTCAACGCGGTCTTCGCCGGCAGCGAGATGGCCCTGGTGACGCTGCGCGAGAGCCAGCTGCAACGCCTGGAGCGCACCACCAGGAGCGGGAAGGTTCTCGCCAAGCTGGCACGCGACCCCAACCGCTTCCTGGCCACCATCCAGATCGGCATCACCCTCGCGGGTTTCCTCGCCTCGGCGGCCGCGGCGGTGTCGCTGGCCGAGCCGCTCATCGAACCGCTGTCGTTGTTCGGTTCGGGCGCCAGGCCGGTCGCGATCGTCATCGTCACGCTCATCTTGACCTTCTTCACCCTCGTCCTTGGCGAACTCGCGCCCAAGCGCATCGCCATGCAGCGCGCCGAAACATGGGCGCTGCTCGTCGCCCGCCCCCTGGACCTGCTCGCGACCCTGTCGCGGCCGGCCGTGTGGGTGCTCGGCAAGTCCAGCGACATCGTCGTCCGCATGACCGGCGGCGACCCCGACGCCGGCCGCGAAGAGGTCTCCCCCGAAGAGATCCGCGACCTCGTCGCCGCGCAACGGGGGTTCACTCCCGAACAGCGCACGATCATCTCGGGCGCCTTCGAGATCACCGACCGAATCGTCAAGGAGATCATCGTTCCCCGCCGCGAGGTCATGTCCCTGCCTCGCGAAACCCCGACCGAGGACGCCCTGCGGACCCTGCTGCACGCCGGGCACTCCCGCGCACCGGTCACCGGCCCCGGCGGGCTCGACGACGTGTTCGGCGTCGTCCACCTCCGCGACCTCGTCCACGCCGACGGCACCGTCGCCGAACACGCCCACGACTGCGTCGTCTTCCCCGAGACCCTGCCGGTCGCCGACGCGCTGCGGCAGTTGCGCGCCACACGCGAGCACCTCGCCGCCGTCGCCGACGAATACGGCTCCATCTCGGGGATCATCACCCTCGAAGACCTCGTCGAGGAGGTCATCGGCGAGATCTACGACGAATCCGACCGCGATGTCCTCTCGGTGGTCCGAAACGACGACGGGACGCTCATCCTGCCGGGCACCTTCCCACTCCACGACATGCCCGACATCGGCATCGACCTCGACGACGGCGAAGACGACGCCGACTACACCACCATCGCCGGACTCGTCCTGGCCCACCTCGGGCACATCCCCACCGCACCCGGCGAAACCGTCGAACTCCCCGGCTTCACCGCGACGGTCGGCGCCGTCGACAACCGCGCCATCACGAAGGTGACCTTGCGGCTGAAGCCCGTGGCCGCCGAGGAGGACGACTAGGACGGCCCGGTGATCCGGCTGTTCGGGCGGGCCAGGTCACGGCCCACCGGACCGTGACTCGCACACCGCCTGACCACCCGGGCGTCGGTCAGGGCGAGACCACCGATCCGTGCGCGGCGGCGATCACCCAGCCGTTCGCCGAGGGGGCCCAGGTCCGCGTGTAGGCCAAGGTCGCGTCGATCTTGTCGTCGGCGACCGTCCCCACGAGGTGCAGGACCGCCCGGGTGACACCGATCCCGTCGATGACCTGGACCTCGCGGCTGACCTCGCCGACCTCGGTGAGCAGCAGCGTTTGCGCCCGGTGGGCGGCCATGTCGGCGGCCTTGTCGATCGTGGACCCGTCGGGGCCGGTGAAACGCACGTCCTCGTGCAGGAACGCGTCGAGCGCGGACACGTCGTTGTTCAGCAGCGCGGTCTGGAAGCGGCTCTCGGCGTCGTTCAGCGTGGTGGTGTTGAATCGATCGGTGTCCATGCCGCGAGAATACCGGGCTCAAGATCGTGTCCTGGTGGCCGCTCAGTCGATGCCTTCGATGATGCGGAAGTCGCGCTCGAAGCCGTCGGGGAGGGCGACCAGCGCCTGCTGGTAGATCTCGCTCTCGTATGCGGCGACGGCCTGTTCGAAGCTGTCGAACTCGATCAGCACGACGCGTTGGGTGGTACCTGCCTCGTGGGCGACGAGGCGGCCACCACGGGTCGGGATCAAAGACAGGACGCGCCCGCCGCCGGCCTGGACGGCCAGACCGGCCAGCTCGTCGTAGGCGGTCAGCGCCTCGGGGTCGGTGGTGGCGGGGTAGACGCTGACCCAGTAGCCCTTGGTCATGGAAACCTCCTGTGTTCGGCCGGACACGTCCGGCGTCGTATGCGCAGGTTAAGGCCTGATCCACGGCCGAGGGAAAGACCAATACCGACTAGTCTCAGAACGGATCGTTATCAATCAAGGGGGAGGTCGCGTGGCACCCGACACGGTGAGCCTGCGGTACTTCCTGATGCTGGCGCAGGAGTTGAACTTCACCCGCGCGGCCGCACGGATCGGTATCGCACAGCCCGCGCTCAGCGCCCGGATACGCCGGCTGGAAGCCGAACTCGGTACGGCCCTGGTGGTCCGCAACACCCGTAGCGTCGCGTTGACCGCAGCCGGTGCGGCTCTGGCGGAGGCCGCACCGCCCGCACTGGCGGCACTGGACCGGGCATGGGACACCGCCCGCAGCGCCGCGACGGGTGAACTGGGCACGCTGCGCATCGGACACAGCCTCAGCGCCGGGGCCGAGACGGTACCGGCACTGGTGGACAGGCTGATGCGCGACAACAGCGGACTCCAGGTCAGCGCCGTCCCGATGGCGACACCGGAGATCGTCCCCGCGGTCGCCGACGGCCGCATCGACGCCGGAATCACCCGCGGCGAACAGCCGGGACGTGGCGTGCGCCGGTTCCTGCTGCGCCGCATGCGCGTCGGGGTCCAGCTGGCGCGGCACCATCCGCTGGCCGAACACGCCGAGATCGAGATCACCGACGCGGCCGCCTATCCGCTGCGACTCCCCGACCGTGCGGCCAACCCCGTGGTCCACGATCAACTGACCACACTGTTCCGAGACATCCGGCCGCAGCCCCGGTTCCACACGCCCGCGGTCGCTTTCGACATGTCTCAAACGGACCTGCGCGACGGGGCCACCCTCGCCCCGGCCGGAGAAGCCGCGATCTCGACACAAGCGGCCGGTCTCACCTGGCGCCCCCTGCGGGGCGCACCAAGCCTGGTGATCCACCTGGTCCTCCCCGGCGAGCAGTCGCCACTGCACCGCCGCATCCGCGCCGTCGCCAAAACCCTGGCGCACGAACTGGACTGGCTGCCGGACTGACGCGCGAACCGCACGTGCAGCCGCACCCCGACAACGACATACATAAAGCCTATATATAAAGCTGCTATGCTTCAGGCATGAGTCGCCACAGCGCCGCACGCGCTTCCGACGCCATCGGCTCAGCCCTCTACGGCCTGGCCACCAGGGCCGTCCGACGCCTCCCCCGCGATATGAGCCTGACGTCCGCGGCCACCTTGGCCACCCTGGACAAGACCGGCCCGCGACGGATCACCGATCTGGCAATGGCCGAGGGCGTCACCCAGCCCGCGATGACCGTCCTGGTCCGGGGACTGGAGGAATCCGGCCTGGTCGAACGGACGGGCGATCCGTCCGACAAGCGGGTCACGCTGGTGTGCCTGACCGAGACCGGCGCCTCGTACGTCCGGACCCGGCGCCAAGCGGGCATCGACGCGTACACGCGGTTGATCGACCAACTCACCGCAGACGAAGTCGAGGCCCTGACAGCCGCTCTCCCCGCGCTGCGGCACCTGGCAGAACTCGAAGGCCACGCCCGAGAAGAGTCCGACCGGTGACGAAGACCCAGGCCCAGCCCCCGAGCACTGCCCCGACCACCCGTCTGCTGGTCCCCGCCCTGGTGTTCATCGCCCTGGTCGTGGCGGCCGTCGCCAGCCTCGGCACGCCGCTCATCACCAGCGTGGCCACCGCCTTCGAGGTCTCCCTCGACAGCGCACAGTGGACACTGACCATCACCCTGCTCAGCGGCGCCGTCGCCACACCCGTCCTCGGCCGGCTCGGCGCCGGCCCTCACCGACGGGCCACGATCCTCGCCACACTGGCCATCGTCGTCGGCGGCAGCGCGGTCACCGCCCTGCCACTGCCCTTCGCCTGGCTGCTCGCCGGCAGAGCGGCCCAAGGCGTCGGACTCGGCCTCACCGCGCTGATGATGGGCGTCGCCCGCGACCACCTTCCCGAGAAACGCAGCGCGGCCACGATCGCCCTGATCTCCGTGGTCTCCATCATCGGAGCCGGCGTCGGCTACCCGCTGGCCGCGCTGCTCGCCGAGTTCGGCGGACCGCGGGCCGCCTACGGCCTCGGCCTGCTCGTCACCGCCATCGCGTTCCTGACCGCCTGGCGCTCCATCCCCGCGGCTCCCGAAGGCCGCTCCGCTCACGTGAACGTCGCCGGTGCGCTCACCCTGGCGGGCGGACTGCTCCTCGTCTTGTTCCTCGCCGGCGACAGGAACCTGTGGAGCCGGCACCTGCCCCTGGCGGTCACCCTCGCCGTCGCCGCCGTGCTTCTCCTGTGCGCCTGGACCGCCATCGAGCTGCGCGCCACGACACCCCTCGTCGACGTCCGCGCGGTGCGGCACCCGGCGGTCGCCGGGGCCAACATCGCCATGTTCGTCGGCGGAATCGGCATGTACCTCCTGCTGACGCTCATCACCCGCTACGCACAGACGCCGCACAGCGCCGGCTACGGCTTCGGGCTGACCACCTTCGTGGCGGGACTGGTCCTCATCCCGTTCTCGGTGCTGGGATTCGTCGCCGGCAAACTCACGCCACGAGTCCGCAAACGGATCGACGGCCCCCTGCTGCTGGCAGGCAGCGCCGCCATCGTCGGCGGCGGGTTCGTCCTGTTCGCACTCGCCCGGTCGAGCCTCGCCGAACTGCTCGTGGCCATGGGCGTACTGGGCCTCGGCGTCGGCAGCTTCTCGGCCGCCATGCCCGGCGTCATCCTGGCCGTCACGCCCAAGAGCGAGACGTCGAGCGCCATGAGCTTCAACTACATCGTCCGCAGCGTCGGATACTCCCTGGGCAGCGCCATCGGCGGACTGGTCCTGGCCACCGGCACCACCACCGGCCACCTCTTCCCGAACGAAGACGCCTACACCACCGCCGCCCTGGTCGGCGTGGCCGCGATGGCGATCACGACGGTGACCAGCCTCGTCCTGGCTCGCAGAGAGCATTAACCCATAAACCATCTGGGTCCATTCAGGACAGCTCATACCCAACCCGAACATGGCTTGTACAACAACCTGTGAGCACACCCGTTAACAGGGGAAACCTCCCGCTCTATACCGAACTAGCCGCGCAAAATCCTGGACGCTCGACCTTCCTCCGTTAGGACGTTCACGACAAATAGGCCAAAATCCCAATGTTCGTCCTCCACGAAAGGCGTCGGGTCATCCTCAATTGCCCCGAGCGGCTCATACGTAATCGAAACCTGTTGCCCCTCCAGATCCCCGGCACTCATCACGGAATGATTGCCGACTTTTTGCCAGGTAACGGTCGCAGCACTCGCAATCCAACTTCGCCCTCGGAGCCACAGTCGTAGCTCGGCACCCATACGGTAGAACACAACGTCATCCCCAGCCAGGGTAACGAAGTAGCCCCGGGCGCCGAATACTTCACCTTCTGACGAGGAGACACGTTTGCCGGTGAGAGCCCCGCTGTTCGGATCGAACTCAGCCAAATCGCGAAAGCGAGAAAACGAGCGAACTAGCATTAGAGCCCCAAGTCCCTTCCTCCGGTTCGTGATGAACTTTCGATTATTTGCTCCCAGGTCTTGCCTTCACCTCTGAGCCAATTCACCGTCGGCCCCAGCTCATCCCCGTACTTGGCGAGATTGCGCTCATAAATTGTGGCGAGCATCTCGGGGGAAGATTTGGCTTTGTAATGAGCTCCCATGATTCTACGCTGGGCACTCAGAACTCGTGCGGTGAGTTCAGGCGACGCCCCATTACCAAGAAGTGTCTCTCCGAGCTTTTTAAGGCCGCTCACTTCCTCCACATACGATTCGCGGACAGATGAAGCTGCTTTGGCGGTCGCGTTCGGGATCAGTTTACTCGGAAGTCCCTTGAGTGCGCCTGGCAGAGCTTTGACGGCACCTGGCAATGCCTTGACAGCTCCTGGCAACGCGCGAGCCGCATTTTTCGCAGCGCCCGCCAGTGGACCAAGGATGCCAAGCGCTCCTCCGATGACAGCGCCTTCGAGACTTTCGGTGACGGTCTCATCGATGCTGTCGCCTTCGATGTTGCTGGTGACGGCGCTCCCGATGGCACCGGCAAGCATCCCGCAGCCCACGGCAGCTGGCGCGGCAGCCACACCGAACGTCGCACCTGTGGCGATGCTCATGCACATCGCGCCGGCGGCGATTCCTACGACGGCGCCGACGATCCCGGCGTTGTCGGTGATCCACCGGTCGGCGGAGTCGATGGCTTCGCAGGTCCAGGACCAGCCCCAGCAGTCGTCACCTTCTGGTTCGGGCGGGGGCGGGGGTGCGTAGTAGCTCGGCGGGTGGTAGCTGTCGGAGTTGACCCATGCCTCTGCGGCGTAGGTTCCCTGTGGCATGTCGGGGTCTTGGGCCAGACCGGATGGGTCCGAGACCGAGAGTGGGCTGTTGCTGGCGTACGCGTAGCCGTGCAGCTGTTGACGGTTCTCGGTCATCGCAACCGGGTCATCGCTGATGAAGCGTCCGAGGGTGCCGTCGTACTCGCGGGCTCCGATGTGGGTCAGGCCGCTGGGGTCGTTGACTCCGTTTTGGAAACCGCGTTCTCCCGGCCAAGCCACACTGGTGCCACGCGGGTTGCCATAGGGGTCCTGGTAGCGGTAGGTGAGGACCTGTGGGTTGCCTTGATTGATGGCGACTGATGCGGTGCCTTGGTGGTCATTGAAGAGCCACTGGAGGCCGCCAGCGGTGGTGCGTACAGCGAAGACCGATCCCGCGTGGGTGTAGTAGCGCGCGCAGCTCCGGCTATTCGTGGCGGTGTCGTAGCGGATCTCCTGGCCGGGCAGGTAGAGAGTTGCGCCCTTGGGATCACGACGAATGAGGCGTTCACCGTCGGCCCCGTAGATGTTGGTCGAGGACCCAGCCGCGTCGGCGATGGTGGCCAGGCGTCCCTCGACGTCCCAGGTCAAGGACTGCTCTGTCCCGCTCGGACTCGTACGCGCCTTCATGTTGCCGGCGTCGTCGTATTGGAAGTTCCGAATGAACGGCGTGTCCGTCGTCGCGGCGGTACTGGTGCTGGCGCTGGTGACCGCGTGCGGGTGCGCGGTGTCTGTCTGTTTGTAAGCGGTGGTTGCGCCGGTGGTGTTGTCCGTCAGCGAGATCCGGTTGCCGGTGTCATCGTGCCCGTAGGTCTTCCAGTACGGAGCCGGCCCACCGAGGTTCTCGGCGTCAGGTGCATCGGAGCATTTTTCGCTGGACGGCGTCCAGGCGTCGGTCAGCCGCTGGAGCCTGTCGTAACCGAAGCATTGGGTGTCGTTCTTAACGTCCTCTTCGATGCGGGTGATGGTCCCGACATCGTTGTAGGTGTAGTTGGTGTTCGCGACAGGGTTGGTTTCGTCACCGACGACGGTCCGAGTGAGGCGCCCAGTCGCTTCGTCGTGCCAGTTGGTCAGTTTCGACTGGAAGCTGTTGTTGGAGTAGGTCGTGCTCTCAAGAGCGCCATAAGAACTTCTAACAGGATCTTCAGCGTTTGTGCTGGTGGTGGGTGACGGTTGTCGGGTTTGGTCGTTGGATCGGGTATGGGACGACCGTGGGTTGTGGATGATGGGTTGTGGTCGCGGATCGAGCCGTTGCTTCCGGTGTGGCCAGACAAGTCGCCTGGTCCCCGTCCGCTGGACGACAGGTTGTGTCTGCAGGGGATCTTGTTCGTGCTGCACACCGGGATCGGGTGGGAAGACCTCCCGCAGGAGCTCGGATACGGGTCAGGGATGACGTGTTGGCGCAGGTTGAAGCGCTGGTCGGATGCGGGCGTGTTCGACCAGCTGCATCAGGTGCTCCTGGGCGAACTCAACGCGGCGGGGCGGATCGACTGGACGCGCGCGGTGGCCGATGGCGGGCATCTACGGGCGAAAAAGGGGGCGAGGGTGTCGGCCCATCGCCGGTGGATCGAGGCAGGCCAGGCTCGAAGCATCACGTGATCTGCGACGGTGCCGGTGTTCCTTTGCGAGTGATCACCACCGGCGGGAACATCCCCGACGTCACCCAGGCGATCGCGCTGGTCGACGGGATCCGACCCGTCCGCGGGAGACCTGGCAGACCCCGGCGCCGTTTCGAGGCGCTCCTGGCCGACAAGGGCTACGACTCTCACGCCGTTCGCGAACAGATCACCGCCCGCCGGATCATGCCGATCATCCCTCGCCGAGGCACTACCGGCATCGCCCGCCTGGGCAAACTCCGCTACGTCGTCGAACAGACGATCTCCCACTTGCACCAGTTCAAACGCCTCGCCATCCGCTGGGACAAACACCTCGACATCCACGACGCCCT
Organism: Phytomonospora endophytica; assembly: GCF_014202425.1. Taxonomy (GTDB): domain Bacteria; phylum Actinomycetota; class Actinomycetes; order Mycobacteriales; family Micromonosporaceae; genus Phytomonospora; species Phytomonospora endophytica. The sequence continues at coordinate 55,878 of NZ_JACHGT010000017.1, forward strand.
GGTATCCCTCGCCTGCGCCCTCATCTGCCACCGACGACTACCAAGATCCTGTTAGAAGCTCTTAGTAGCTAATCCGCCACGACTGGTTCGACTCGAGTCACGCGGTCGACGCCTGGCTCCCTAAGGCACTCACGGCCTCACCAAGAGTAGGGGTCCGTGCTAATTCGGTTCACCAGAGCGGGAAACCCCACGTGAGAGTTGCCTACCTGCGGGTGGCCGTCTCTCGCCAAGTCGCCATAAATGCCACGTCCGCTCCAGATGACGGTCCGGGCGACGTATCCAGTTCTGCTAACTGTCAGCAACTTCAACCTCGCCCTACAGGCACCGAGCATCCACTCCAGCATGCTAATTGACGAGTGACCACAAGACACACCTGAATAGCGATGCCTTGGGGCGGGGAAATGGCGCTACATCAATCGGCGCCATTCGTTTAGAGTGTCGACGGATAGCCTACAATGCGCCAATAGCGAATTGATGTTCATTCCATCGATCACGAGGTCGGTATCAGGATGCAGGAACTTGATCCAAATTGTCATAGACGACACGTACGCAAGCTCACTCGGGGTCACAACCCTGGCATCCGTGTATGTATCGACAATCAACCCAACACCTTCCTGCGACCACATGGCAACAACTAGACCAGCTTCGCAAGCCTCCTCCACTAGTGGCGGAGGAAAAATGGGTTCACCGAAGGCTAGCTGGGCACGAAAGACCCACCTGCGACGCCACAAGGTTCCAATGGATACCGAGTCCGGAAACTTTACTTTCGTAATCTTAGCTTTCGAGTAATCAGACTCCGTCACTTTAGCCATCCTCCATTCTTCTATCCGTATGGACCGAGCCACTCCGCCGCACTATTGACCTTCCCGAAAGAGCCCGGCAGGAATATGCTCTCGGTCATTCTCAAGCCCCTAACGAGGAGGCCGGATGATTCCAGTTCTGAAACAACCGATACCGGAAGCCTGCAGACAATTATGCAATGCGTGCCGCCGTGGAATGTAGACGCTCGTACCGCATAGTCGGAGGCGATATCCCAGGCCTCATCAAATGTAGCTTGGGACCGCCCCACGGCAAAGAAGCTTCCTGCCGACTTTGTCCCAGACTTGTTGGCAAGGGAAGCCGCAAGGCTCAAGCCATTGCTCAAGATCTCGTCGGCCGATGTCATGGTTGTGCCATGGAGGAAGTCCTCAGTCGCCTCAACGGCTGGGTCGGCAGCCTTCGCTGTCGTCGACGCGGTTGTACATCTGGACCCAGTCGAATTCGATGGGTGGCATCGCCGCGGTGCCGCCCACGTGCCCGGTGCGAGTGATCGTGTCGAGCCATAGGCCGGCTCGGGTGCCGTCACCGGGGTTGGGGAACGTGTGGGTCATTTCCCAGGAGTCGACGGGCATGTGCTTGCCGAGTCCGTTGTCCCAGATCGTCGTGGTGATCTTGGTGAGGCGCTTGGTGGACCACAAGGTCGGCGCGAGACTCCCCGGGCAACTTGTGGTCGAGGTGCACGACAGGTCCCAAGGGGTATCGGGCCAGTGAGCCTCGTCGTGCGTGCCGCAATCGGACAGGCATCGGTCGGTCAAAGTGAAATCGATCCGGCCGGGGACGATGCCACCGTATTCGGTGCCGTCACGGTTGTCGGTCCCGTAGTCGATACGGACGAGTTCACCGGCCCGGTCGTACAGGACGGGGTTGTCGGCCTTACCGGCTTTGCCGTACCGGTTGGTGTCGACGTCGTACCAGTACGACATGGTGTTGCCGTGGACGTCGACGACGTAGTCGAGGTTCCACTTCCATGCCTGGTCGCAGAAGGATGATCCGAAGGTCGAGTCATGGCAGGGCTCGTCGGTGTTGTTGCCGGCGACGGGCATGGTCAAGACGGATTCGGTCGCGGTCTTGTCGCTGGTCCAGCCTGGCAGCTGGTTGAGGCCGAAGAAGTACTGGGTGCCGTCGGGTGTGGTGAGTTTCCAGTACTCGTTGTTGTTGTCGGGGTTGTCGGTGTCGGTCTTTCGTTCGATGACGGTGCCGTCATCGTTCTTCAGGCGCCACTTGCCGCTGTCATCGTCTTGAACGAGTTCGCCACCGCGGCCTTCCATGGAAAGGATGGCGTTGTCGGTCTTCCAGCAGCGGTCGCCGGTCTTTTCGGTGTTGTTGGCGCCGTCCATGTCGTTGGCACATGGGACGTAGCGGCGCTCGATGGAGCCCGACCCGAACGAGAAGCCTTCACCGATCCATCCGGGTTGGTTGTTGGTGGCTTCTGAGCGTCCGTCGACCGAGGCCGAAGAGTAGGACAGACCGAGGCTGGGGAGCGGGCCCGCTCCGACTGGGGAGGGCACGGTCATCGGATAGGACCAGTTGTAGCTGCCGCTGTTGCCGCCTTGCGACCATGTTGACGATGGGGAGAGTTTTGAGGCGGTGTAGTCCCCGGCGCCGCCCTTGCTGTCGGCAGCCAGCAGAAGGGTGGTGGTCTCGGCCGCGGCGAGCGGAACGTCGGCGATGACGGTGGCGCCGGCGATATTGTTGGTGGTGTCCAGCCGTTCAGGGGCGCAGCCCACGCACCCGGGTACCGTCCACAAGGCGAGCCGCGTGCGCCAGTCCGCACCGAAGGCATATGCGAAGGCGGCGTAGTCGACTTGGGCGGAGACCTCGCCTGATCCGTCGTCATCGACACGGGTCAGTTCGAAGACGAGCCCGCTGGTGAAACCCTTGGCATCACTGTCGGATCGTCCGAGCGTGTTCACCTGGATCGACGCGATCGGGTCGGAGCCGATCGGAGCGAGTGCGATCACCGAGCCCGGCACGGTGAGGCGTTGATCGGTCGCGAGTTCGATTCTCGCGCTGCTGGAGGACGGCCAGACAGGGGCGGGAAGATTCGCAGTGGCCTCACCTGCCAGCTCCTGGTTGATATCGCGGTCGAGGACCGCCGGATCGACCTCGAGACCTCGCACAAAAGGAACGTCCGCCGGTCCCTCGAACGGGGCTTCCGGGAGATCGATGGATCCAGTCAGTAAACCAGTGAGTACCGTCGCGGCGGTCGCCGCGGCGGCCAGACGAAAGGCGTTCCGGCTGGTCACGGTCATGATCTTCTTCATTTCCGGTCGCATCTCAAGCACCCCGCACGCTGTCGTAGAAGGCATTGGCCTGCGCGGTGGTCATCGCGCCCTGGAACACCTGGACGTCGTCGACAAACCCGCTGAACATGTCGCAGTCGCCGTCAGGATTGGCTGTCGTGACACTGTTGGCATCCTGGCCGCGGCCGACACCGACCCGCCCGGTCGAATCCCACATCCGTGCCGCCATCGTTGCCGTCGCCGACGGAAGGAGTTCTCCTGAGTCGTTGATCTGGGCCCCGTTGACGTAGAGCCGGATCTCGCCCCGGGCTGCGTCATACACACCCAGCAGGTGGGTCAACCCGAGGGTTGACGCCTCAGTCGTGCAGGCTTTGGTGATCCCGGAACCCGCCTCATCGGTGTTACGCATGGTCATGCACCACTGGCTGGTCTCGACGCCGTCGATGGTGACTTTGCGGTTCTGTAGGCGGAACGCGCTCATGTTCACGCCATCTTGCGACACTGCTGTGGAGAAGTCGCGAAGGTCGCCGAGCTGGACCCAGGCTGCGACCGTGAACGACTGGTCGGTGTTCAGACTGCCGGCTTGCAGGTCGGCCGTCGGTTCGGTCTGCGCGTACCCCGAGCCGTCCACGGTCTGCAGGGCGTATCCCGAGCCGAGCTGCTCCATGATGGCCGGCTCCTGGAGGCTCAGGTCGTGCCCCCAACCGATCAGGCGGTTGACGGCCGTGCCACAACAGTCAGTGTCGAAGTCCCAGCGCCCGACGGGAGTCGCCGCCATGAGGGGCTGCAGGTCATTGGCACCCTCGACGATGTCGTCAACACCGATGACACGATTGAAGACTCGGACTTGGGCGATGTGCCCGCGCCAGAAGTCGGTGACCACGCCCTTGTGCAACCCCGCGCCTAGGCGCATCTTCCCGGGAGCGGACCAGTGCGATCCGACATGGACGGTGCTCTCGCCGCCCTGAAGCGCGCCATCGACGAAGATGCTGGCGTCGCCGGTCTTGGCGTCATAGGTGGCGGCGAGGTGGGTCCAGATGCCGACCTTGGGTACTACATCGGAGACTGCGTTCGGTGCCCACGCGTAGTCGGCGCTGTCGTTAGTGGTGAAACGGAACTCCCACTTGTTCGAGGAGGCAACATATCCGAAGTAGATCCCGTTGTTGTACGTGCCGTCCTGACCGACGATGGTGCCGCTGGTCGCGGTACTCGCCAGCCGCACCCATGCTCCGATGCTGAAGGACTTGCTCGTATCGAGCACCGCGTTGGGCGTCTCTGCCCAGCCACCATTGTTGAACTGCGCGGTGGACGCGCCGACAAGGCGCACGCCGTCGGACCAGCTCAAGGCTCCCGACGTCGTGAGGTTCTGGCCGCCGAAGACGGTGTTGGTCAGGGCCGGGAACTCACTCGCGGGTCCGTCTTCGAGGCCCCAACCGGCGATGGCCGGAGACGCGCGAGCCACCTTGAACCAGTACGTGGCATCGCCACTTTGGTTTCCGGCCGCGTCCACGCTACGCACGTAGAGAACGTTGTCACCGTAGGAGGGCGGCGTCAGCGGGATCGTGACCGCGGCACCGATGCTCGGTGCCATGACAGGAGTCAACGGCGATGCGGACCAGTCGTAGAGGTACTTCACCGCGTCATCGGCAGTGGAGAACGTGAAGTCCGCGGTCAGGCCGGGTACATCGTTCACCGGACATGACACGTCCGGGTCGCACTCGAGGTACTGCAGTGAGTCGATCTCGGGCGGCGCGGGGCTACTCGAGTCGACCTCGAACCTGCAGGTCTTGGATACCTTGCTGTCGATCACTCCATCGTTCGACTGCATGTACCACTCGTAGTGCCCGTCCTGGAGCGCCGGCAACTGGTAGGAGGCCCGTTCGTTGCCGACCGTTGTCGACGTCGGCTTCACGGTCCAAGTTGCCGCTCCGACCTGGCGCCAGTACACCTTGCCGGTCAATGTTTGCTGAGTCTTGTCGTCGTCCCCGAACTTCGCTGACAGCTTGTGCGTGCTGCCCGACTTCAGGATCTCGTCGTTGTCCTCGCAGTACGTCGACCCCACCTTCATTTCCGAAGGCGGGTCTGGGTAGGAGTTGTACTCGACCTTGAACAGGGCCGTCGACTGGTCGAACTTCTTCCACCGGCCCTGCGTGGACTCCCCCGCGCCGCCGCTGTCACGTGCCGACAGCGCGACCGTGTAGTAGTTCCACTTCTCCTTCGCGGCCAGCTGAACGTCGGTCTTCATGGCCGTAGAGGTGAAGTCGAGCTTGGGGTCTTCGGGGTCGTAGCAGACACCTTTGTTCGCCGCAGCCGACTTGGAGGTGAGGTACTTGTCCAGTTTCGCGTTCGTCCAGCTCGTGCGCGGGCTTGTCGGGGTCCGGGACCTGTACAGATACACCGAGGTCGGCGCGCAGTCGTACGAGTGGTACAGCGTGATCACGAAGTGGGCGTTGAGGATCTGCTTCCCGTCAAGGTTCACACCATTGGCGTCGGTGGGGAAGCGGAACATCGACCGGTACAGCCAGTTGTGGCTCGGATCGGGGTCACGCCCGACCCTGGCCAAAGCCGACGTTGGAGTCGCGCCCCAAGTGGTGTTCGCGTTGTTGGCGTACGCCCAGTTCTTCTCATCGGTGTTGAAGTCAGGATCGATGTACACCGGGAAGACCGTGTCCGGGCCCGTCAGCAGGTCGGGGTCTGGCACCAACGCCATGGTCTGACCCGCAAGGTCGATCTCCACTGGAGCGATCTGGGCGCCATCACCGGCCTCGTCGACGCTCGAGGTGTCCAGAGAGCGAGCCGCGGAGCCGGAGAGAGTCGTGGAATCCCACATCACCGCTGGATCGGCGGTCGCGAAGAGTTCCCCTCCGGCGACGACGCTCAGACCGCCCTGCGCAGTCTCCGCAATCGATACATCCCCCCCGAGCACGTAAGGGATGCGGGCGAGCGCAGGATTCGCTGCCGCAGCAGCCGTCTTCACGACCAGCGTGTGGGTGAATCCTGTCGGCGTGGCACGAACCCGTAGATCGACCTCCGGAAACACCTCCGGGTACAGCACGGCATCCCCGTCGAGCATTCCGGCCGGAAGCGGTGAAGGCCACGACAAAGTCAGGGTCTGCCCCGTCGGCGAGTGCAAGCTCGCCAGCACGGTGTCGCCACCCGGGGAGAACGACACGTCCGCGAGTGACGCGATCGGCGCGTATCGTCCATCCGCCCGCGCCTCGACTGAAGTGTCCACGTCCGCCCACGAGCCATCCGACCGCGGCACCCACCGCGGAACGAGTGATGAGGCCATGGTCATGGTGCCGGCAGGGTCCGCGACAACTTGCGTATACGGGGTCCGCGCGTCCAGCGCTTCAACGGACGTTCCGCAGGAGACTGCCAATGCCTGGGCGGCGTTGACGCTCGACGCCACCGTGGACGCACACGTCGTCACGACATCCTCGGCCGTGGCCTCGGCAGGGACGGACAGCAGTGATGCCGCAAAGGCAGCGACAGCCAGGGAAGTAAGAGCCGACCGCGAAACTCGGCCCCTGGGCAGGGGCAGCGACCAGTTGGGCACGAGGGCACCTCAATCGGGCGTGGGCAATACAGGGCTTGACCGCTCTCGTGGCGCAGCATGACCGCTGTCAATCGAAGATCAGCGATCGTTACCGTTCCGTGACCATGCCCACGGTCTGTCCACTTAGATCTTCGGTGTTGCACCTGGCTGGGCGACAACCCTGTGGCCCCGGCTACCATCTCGGCCCTTGAGGATCCGTTCACCAGGGCACGGATCGGATGGGAGTGACAGACCTACCCGTCAACCATTGACCTAGCGCTCGGGCGCCCTCGATCGTTCACTTTGGATTCGTCGACCTTCGCGGGCATCGTCGGACTACGCGGGCGGGAACGCTTCGTCGCTACGACCGTGGCCGCAGCCCGTCGGCGAGGATGACGGTGACGCCGAGGACGACCCTGCGGTCCCAGCCTGAAGCTCGGGCGGCGTGGCATAGGCCGGCCAGTACGGCGAGGACGTCGGTGGCTTTCCAGCGTGGGTCGACGGCTCGTGCTCCTTGGGCGCGGCCGAGGAGGGCGGTGATCATGTCGCGCCAGGCGTTGACGGTGGCGGCGACGGCTTGGTCGGGGGTGTCGGTGAGCAGGTCAAGTACGGAGTGGTTGCCGGATGCCTGGTCGATCAGTTCGGCGACCATGGTGAAGAACGCCGGGCCTGGTTCGGTGGTGGTGGCGAGGAGTTCTTGAGCGCGGGCGGTGAGTCGGGTGATGGTGCGTTCGGCGACCGCGCGAAGCAGGTCTTCTTTGGTGGCGAAGTGCCGGAAGATCGTGCCGTTGCCGAGTCCGGCGAGTGTGGAGATGAGTTCGGTCGACGCCTTCGAGCCTTGCTGGGCGAAGACGGTCTCGGCGGCGTCGAGGATCCTCTGACGGTTGCGGCGTGCGTCGGCGCGTTGGGTTCGGGCTTCGGTGATGTGGTCGGTGGGTGGGGACTTGGGCGCGTTCACTTCGGGTTTCCGTTCTTGTGCGGCGTGGAGGGTGAGCCCCCACCCGGTCGCGGTTGGCGGGTGGGGGCTCGTGGCGTCGCCTGGGGTGCTGACGCCAGGGTGTGGGCCGCGGAGGCGGGATCGTGCTCGACAGCGATCCGCCGGCCCGTGTGGCTTGTCAGGCGAGTAATCCGTCGCGGAAGCCGATCGCGACGGCGTGGGCTCGGTCGCGGGCTCCGATCTTGCGGAACAGGCGGACGGCGTGGGTCTTGATGGTCTCCTCGGCCAGGGACAGTTCGCGGCCGATGGCGGCGTTGGTCTTGCCTTCGGCCATCCCGGTCAGGGTCTGCAGTTCCCGCTCGGTCAGGGTGCGGCCTCTGCGTGTCTGGCCCGTTGGGGGTGGGTGGTGACTGGGCTGGACGCCTGCGGCGGCGAGCCGGGTCAGCAGGGTGTCGAGGTAGACGCGGGCGCGGGCCCGGTCGGGGACGGGCCCGAAGGTGGTGCGCAGTAGCGCGGCGGCGAGGTTGCCCGCGTCGGCCCGAGAGGCCGGTCTGTTATGGATGGTCGTGGTGGTCATCGCTCGGCCTCCTGGGCTGATCGGTTGGTCTTAGTGGCTGGCCGGTCCGGGTGCCCACACGAGGAAGCGGGTGCCGTCGACGGTGCGGGCCAGGCGGATCTCGTCGTGGTGTCCGGCGTGCGGGTCGGGTGTGAGCCCGAGGTTGTGTGCGTAGGCCTCGATGTGCGCGGGGTCTTCGGCATGGAGGCTGAGCAGTAGTTCGTGCTGGGCGAGGCTGGTGGTGACCAGCCACGGCCAGAAGGCTTGCGGGATCGGCGCGACCGGCATCGTCAGGACCTGATTGCCTGGGCTTGTCCGCGCAGGTTCGACACGTCGGACTCGGTGGCCGAGATCGTGTTGAGGACCGTGTCGATCCCGTCGATCACGGTTCGGGTGCGGGCGGCGGACCCGTCGTCGCCGACGCCTTGGAGGATGCCGGTGAGTTGCTCACCGGCCTCGCGTGCGGCGTTGGCGGCACTGAGGGCGTCGTTGAGGCGGGACTCGGTGGCATGGAGCAGGCCTGACAGTTCATCGATCGAAGACATCGTGGTGTTCCTTCGCTGGTCAGGTGGTGGTCGGTCGTAGCGGGCCGGACGCGATGGCCCGGCTCAGCTCGCGGGCGAGCGCGCGGAGCACGGTGACCAGGTCGGCGTGCTCGCCGAGACTGGAAGCGGGCTTGCGGTTCTTGTGGTGGGGCATGGTGGTGTTCCTTGGGTCGGGTGGTTCGGACTGTGCGCGGGTGCGACTGTCCGGTCGGGACTGTCGAAGCGTTGCTGTGCTGGGAGGTCCCAGTCGGCGATGACCGCGAGCGACAGGTCGTCGCCGCCGGTCAGGCGCAGGCGCCACACGACGTCGCGGCCGTCATGGATCCGGCGCAAGGAGGTGGCCAGGGCGTCCCAGACTCCGGCGCGCATCGCCGGGCACAAGCCGTGCAGTCGCGGCAGGTAGGTGTGGACTTTGGTGGTGAACCAGACGCCGACGCCGTCGAGGTCGCGATGGCAGCCGTCGCGCAGGATCGGTGGCTTCTTCAGCCAGTCCCGTGCCCGCAGTGGCGGGACCGGGATCGAGAGATCGCGTGCGTCGGCATCGCACGGTGGTGGCCCGACATGGGCGAAGGTGTGCCACACGGCGGGCATAAAAACCGTGTCTCCATCAGGAACTTGAGTTCGCGAAGGATCGCGTGCTGCTCGTCCTCACCGAGTGGATAGGCGCCGCCGTCAAAGATCCAGCCAGGTACTCCACCATTCGCGTTGGTGATCACGGCGACGAACGTGGCGTGCCTGCCGAGACTGGAGACCCTGGCGACCTCGACACGGTCGGGGCTGTGCCCACGGATCTCGTAGTCCTTGGCGAAGGCCGTCTTCACCCGGATCACACCGATCAACGGCGGGTCCTCCCACGTGATCACGGATGCCTCCGCGCAGACACGAACTCACATGCCTCGACATAGGAGGCAAACACCAGTAGCCCCGCACAGAGGACCAACCACAGTGGAGGCTTATCCACCTCGCCCCGCACTTCGTTGCCCCACCAGGTCAGCGGAATCGCCGCACACGCAACAAACGGCCCGCAACAAAGACGCAGTACTCGGTGCAACCACATCGGTCCGGGCGATGGCCGGTCGAACCAGTACTGGTTCTCGTGGCCGTCTATCTTCTCGTTGTTCATCGAACCCGCCTTTATGGAGAGGGAAAGATCGTCCGTTGCTCTAGGCTGCGATGAAAGCCGGATCGCCCTACTGAACTCTTTGGACCGGCTCTTCTGCCTCCGTGGTGCGCGCCGATTTTCCGCTCACATGTCCGGAAGTCTGAAGTCTCCTCGAAACCCGTGCTGATACCCCGACGCTACGTCGTGACCAGGGCGAAGGCTAGATAGCGCGCGGCGGCAGAAAAGCGCGCGCGATGTGACACGGGCGATTTTGACACCAATAATCGCCCGCGCGATCCTTCGCCTCGCGGCGACTGTGGGGCACCATATAGTGATGGCTGACAACCTCATGCCTCGCCAAAGCGCGAAACCGAAGGCATCTGACCCGGACTTCACGCTGACACAGCTCGGGAATGCTCTTCGTCGACTCCGAGAAGGTAGCGGCAGCGAGCACACACTGACCTATGTGGCCGATGCCACCGGCTACAACCGACACTCGCTCCGCAAACTCGAACGCGGTGAACTCAAGAACCCTCAACGGCTGATCGTGGAAGGCCTCTGCAGGTTCTACCGTGCGAGCCCGGCGACGACGGCCGAACTGATGCGGATGCTCGTCCCAGGAGACCGGCGTGGGTACTGGCAGCCCTATGGACGCGGCATGAGCCAGAAGTTCCGGCCGTTCGCCGACGCCGAACGTGACGCGGCTGCGATTCAGTCGTGGGAGTGCGAGTACATCCCTGGACTGCTGCAGACCGACGAGTACATGCGCTTGGTCCAGGCTGCGGAGCTGCCCATCGCGCCTTCGACCGCAGAAGATGTTCGGTTGTTCCGGCTCCAACGCCAGCGGCTCCTCGATGAGCGCACGCCGTATCCACGGATCCAGTATGTGATCGGTGAAGCGGCGATCAGGTACCTCGACGACCACCCGGACATCCAAGAACGCCAGCTGCAACGCCTCCGGGCCGCGGCGTCCAGGCCGGCGGTTGACGTTCTCATCGCCCGCGGTCTGCACCCGACGATGGGAACTTCTTTCACTATCATGATCCCAGGTCCGCCAGCGGCCGGACGACCATTCGTGTACCTCGAGGCGCTGGACGGATGCCGGTACGTCGAAGCGCGGGACATAGTGTCGACCTTCGTGGAGGCGTTCAATCGGCTCTGCACGATGGCCGTACCGATAGAGGAGTACCAACGATGACGCCTGGACAGTGGCGCACGAGTAGCCGAAGCCAAGGGTCTGGTGGGAACTGCGTCAAAACCCGGCTCGGTGCTCTCGAGCTACCCCAGATCGGTGACTCCAAGCTCCCCGACAGCGCCGCCGTACTCGAACTCTCCAGCAGCGACTACCGGCAGTTCCTGCTGGCGATCAAGCAGGGGCAGTTCACCAGATAGGGCCCCGCGACGTTCCGGCCCCGGCGAGCTCTGACTCGCTGGGGCCATGTGCTGTCCAGGGCAAGGGCGGCGGCGTCGCTGCTCTTCTGTGCGGCGTACTCCTTGCCGATGTCGTCGGTCTGGATCAGTGTCACCGTCGAGTGGTACCAACGAATGTTCCGACCCATGCATGATGCTGCGGCATCCAATGAGGAGTACCTAGCGTGAACACCCGACACATCACCTGGTGGCGAAAGTCGAAGCGCAGCGGAGCCAGCGGCGGCGACTGTGTCGAAACCGCCAGCGCCCGCGACGTCGAGACCATCTTCGTCCGAGACAGCAAGCACACGGCCGGTCCGGCACTGACGGTGCCGCGCGACACGTTCACCGGCTTCTTACAGAACCTCAAGGGTGACCGTTTCAACCGCTGAGGCCCGTGCAGGTCAGTCCCCCAATGTCTCCTCCTGGATGTCGGTCTGCTGACTGTGGACGTTCCACCGATGTCTCCAAGATGGGAAGGGACCGGGCGTTGACACCAGGGATGGTGTGCTGGCACCAGCACACCGCCCGCCCACACGAGACCGCGACCTGATCGGTGGGTTACCCGCGTGGGTGAAGTCCGCGGCGACCGGACCTGCCGCCAAGCCGTTTGAGCAGTTGAGGAGTACTGAAGGTGGCCACTTCCCCCTGGCGCAAGTCCAAGCGGAGCCAGACCGGCGGTCAGTGCGTTCAGATCCGCACCGATGCGACCTTGAGCCACGTTGAGGTCGCAGACACGAAGCACGGCCTCGGGTCGTCTCTGAAGGTCACCCCTGGCACATGGGTCGGCTTCATCCAAGGACTCAAGCAGTAGCCCCGTCGACTTCTGCCCCCGGCTCACCACCCTTTCGCTGGGGGCATTGCCGCTGGGCGCATTGCCACCGACAGCACATCAAGGCTGCGCGTTGAACTCCACATAGGAGTCCGAGACCCAGCCGCCTTCGACGCGGTTCCAACGGTTGTTGCCCCGAACCTCCGTGCCCTCGGTCTGCTCCAGCACGGTGATCGGGGTGTCGCGTTGCGGGAAGCCGCCGACGATGGGGTGGTCGGTGCCCGGGCCTGAGCGCAGGCGGAGGTGGGTGCCGGTCGTGTGCGCGGGTCCCGTCCTCGGCGTCGGGCCGGGCGTCGGACCGGGTGGCGTGGGCGGGATCGGGACGGGCGGCGTGATCGGAATCGTCGTACCGAAGGACTTCACCGCTCCCGGCCCGTCGAACAGCACCCAGAACGGCACCACGCCGGCGTAGGGAGCACCGAGACCGGTGCCCGTGGCTTCCAGCCGTGACAACGGAATCGTCAGCGGCTGGATGAACAGTCCCCCGGTGTTGCCGGGGCAGAACTTGACGTTGTCCTCGACCTTGAAGGTCAGCTTCGGTTCGATGGTCACATCGGTGGTGGCACCCAGAGGGTTGGCGTGGTTGGTGACCACCACCTCGCCCCACGCATTCCGTGTGTCGGCGGCGGGGTCGATGCCCCCGGCGAGGAGGCCGGGGATCGACAGCGGGTTCTCGAAGCGCATCTTGTCGGCACTGAAGTTCAGCGTCGACCACACCGTCCCCGGCGGCACCAGATCCGACAGGGGAATCGTCACCGGCGTGTTCGCCGGGAACGCGCGCGGCGAGGCGCGCAGCGCGGCCGCGGCCAGGTCGACCAGGACCGCCTCGGTACTCCTCGTCTTGGGATGCCGCCCGAAGCCGCCGACGATCTGACCGCCGGGCACGTCGAACTGACGCAGCGGCCGCGGTACCGGCAACGCGCGCGACAGATAGTCGCTCCACACACTTTCGGCCTCGGAACCGAAGTGCGACCCGACCCGGGGCAGGAACTCGCTCACGACGGCGGCATGGACCATGTCGGCCTGGATCCTGGAGGTATAGGCCGCACAGGCGGTGCCGACCACCGGCAGGCTCGGCGCCCCGCCTCGGCCGCCGCCCGGTGCCTGACGCTGCACGGCTGTCTCGTCGGCCGCGTCGGCGTGACACGGGCACCGCTCGGCCGGAATATCGCCGCAGCGCTGCACGACCGGCTCCGAGCGCCGACCGGCCAGCAACCCGGCCACGGCGGCGTTGCCCGCCGTCCGCTGCAGCTCCAGTACCGCACCCGCTCCGACCGGACGCCGCGGTCGCGACGGCACACCCGGGCGCACCGCGGCGACAAGCTCACCTCGCGGTTCCCGGACGGCATGTTGGGCTCGCATCACGGCTCCCAACGGATACATCAGACTCAACCACCATAAGTCGCCGCCGGACGCTCAGGACTACCCGAAAGTGCAGCTCAACAGGCACCTCGCCGCCGGAGCGACCCGAGAGCGCAGAGCCTGGCGGGCCGGGTGTGACAGGTGTGGACGCGAGTGACGTACGACCTGACGCGAATTCCCCTCGACCCGACCCATCCGGCCCCTCCCGGGCTCCGAATCCCTGTCACGTCACCGGGAAGGGAGCCCCCTCGTGTCCGCGAAGCAAAGAAGGCGCCGGATCGCCGTCATCGGCTCCGGCGTCGCCGGCCTGACCTCGGCTTATCGGCTTCGCGATGACGCCGATGTCACCCTCTACGAACGCGACGGGCGGCTCGGCGGGCACGCCCACACCCACGACGTCCTCACCGAGGACGGTGGCACGACGCCGGTCGACTCCGGTTTCATCGTGCACAACGAGGCGACCTACCCGCACCTGATCGCGCTGTTCACCGAACTGGGCGTCGCCACTCGCCCCACCGAGATGAGCATGTCGGTCTCCTGCCGCGGCTGCGGACTGGAGTACTGCGGCGCCCGGGGCGCCGCAGGCCTGTTCGGGCGGCGCGCCAACCTCCTCGACCCGCGCTACCCGGCGATGCTGGCCCAGATACCGATCTTCCACCGGCGCGCACGCGCACTGCTGGAATCGGGCGAGGAAGGCCCCAGCCTCGGCGAGTTCGTCCGCACCGGACACCACACCGCCTACTTCACCCGCCACTTCGTCGTCCCGCTCGTCTCCGCGGTGTGGTCGTGCGGGCCGGGCGCGGCGACCGACTACCCGGCGGCGTACCTGTTCCGCTTCCTCGCCAACCACGGGATGCTCTCCATCGGCGGGTCACCGCGATGGCGGACCGTCGTCGGCGGTTCGCGCACCTACGTCGAGCGCATCGCCAAACAGGTCCCGGCCGTGCGCACGCTGACCCCCGTGCGGGCGGTGCGCCGTCTCCCGGGCGGTGGTGTCGAGGTCCACGACGAGTCCGACGGTGTCGAACGCTTCGACGGCGTCGTCATCGCCACGCACGCCGACCAGGCCCTCACCATGCTCAGCGACGCCACCGACACCGAACGCGCCGTCCTGGGCGCCTTCACGTACTCCCGCAACGAGACGCTGCTGCACACCGACGGCGCCCTGCTCCCGGGACCGCGCGTCCGCGGCTCCTGGAACTACCTCCTCCCCGCCTGCGACGCCCGCGCCGGAGCCGCGCAGGTCAGCTACGACCTCGACCGGCTCCAAGGCCTCGACGCCGGGACACCGATGGTGGTGACCCTCGGCGGTGCCGGGCGGGTCCGCCCCGAACACGTCCTGGCGTCGATGACCTACGAGCACCCGATCTACACCCGCGCGTCGGTGGCCGCGCAGAAACGGCTCCCCGAACTCGCCACCGGCACCACCGCCTTCGCCGGCGCGTACCACGGCTGGGGCTTCCACGAAGACGGCTGCCGTTCCGGGGTGGAGGCCGCCCGGTCGCTGTTGGAGCGGACATGAGCGGCTGGGCCGCCGGGGCGGCGCTCTATCGCTGCGAGGTGCGCCACGTCCGCACCCACCTCGAACGCCACTCCCTGCGGCACCGCACCTACATGTGGCTCGTCGACATCGACGACATGCCCACGGTGCCCTGGCCGCTGTCGCTGCTCGCCGGTTTCGCGCGCAGCGACCAGCTCGCCGCCGAACCCCAGGGCCTGCGCGCGGGCCTCGACGCCTACCTCGCCGACGAAGGCGTCGACCTCGACGGTGGCCGTGTCCTGTTGCTCACCCACGCCCGCGTGGCCGGGTACGTCTTCAATCCACTGTCGGTCTACTGGTGCCACGACCCGCAGGGGCGGCTCGTGTGCGTCGCGGCGGAGGTCCACAACACCTACGGCGGCAGGCACCGCTACCTCCTACGGCCCGACGCCGACGGACGCCTGCGCGCCGACAAGGCCTTCTACGTCTCACCGTTCCTGCCCGTCGACGGCGAGTACACACTGCGGCTGCCCGAACCCGGCCGGCTCCTCGACATCACCGTCCGCCTCGACCTCGACGGCACCCACGCCCTCACCGCCACCGTCAAAGGCACCCGCCTGCGCGCGGGGACGGCGACCCTGCTGCGCGAGTCCCTGCGCAAGCCACTGAGCACCCTCGCGGTGTCCCTCGCCATCCGCTGGCACGGCGTCCGGCTCCTGCTCAAAGGCCTCCCCCGTCATCCCCGTCCGATCCCGCGAAAGGCGACCCGTGACTCTCACCACCGCACCGGCAGCCGTTCCTGACCGCTGGCCCGATCCCCGGCACGCACCGCGTGCCCCGGTCCGGGCCGCGATCGCCTCGGCCCTGCTGCGCCGCACCGCCCAGCGCTTCGGTTTCGGTGTCGTCCTCCCCGGCGGGCACCGCTTCGGGGCGCCCGGGCCGGCACCGGTGATCCGGCTGCGCCGTCCGCGGGCCTTCCTCGCCCGGGTCGGCACCGGCGGGCTGATCGGCTTCGGCGAGTCCTACCAGGCCGGGGACTGGGACAGCGACGACCTCCCCGCGCTACTCCAGGCGCTGGCCGCCCACGCCGCCGAGATCGTCCCCGCCGGGCTCCAGTGGCTGCGGCGCTTCTACGTCGCGGCCATGCCCGCCACCCAGGACAACACACGCGGCAACGCCGCCCGCAACATCAGCGCCCACTACGACCTGTCCAACGCACTCTTCGGCGCGTTCCTCGACGAGACGCTCACCTACTCTGCGGCCCTGTTCGACACCGGCACCGAAGACCTCGCCGAGGCCCAGCGCCGAAAAATCGACCGGCTGCTCGACGCCACCGAGGTCCACGCGGGCGCACGGGTCCTCGAAATCGGCACCGGGTGGGGTGAACTGGCCGTCCGCGCCGCCCGGCGCGGCGCCCGGGTCCACACCATCACCCTCTCCCGGGAGCAGCTCCTCGGTGCCCGCGAACGGGCCGAGCGCGCCGGGGTCGCCGACCGGATCACCGCCGAGCTGCGTGACTACCGCGACCTCGACACCGGCCGCTGCCATGACGCGGTGCTGAGCGTCGAGATGATCGAGGCCGTCGGTGAACGCCACTGGCCGCACTATTTCCAGACCATCGACCGGCTGCTGGCGCCCTGCGGCATCGCCGGGATCCAGGCCATCACCATGGCCGACGAGCGACTGGCCGCGACCAGGAACACCTACACCTGGATGCACAAGTACATCTTCCCCGGCGGGCTCATCCCCTCCATGCCCGCCATCGCCCGGGTCCTCGACGCGCACACCTCCCTGCGCGTCGACTCCGACCTCGCCTTCGGCGGCGACTACGCCCGCACCCTGGCCATCTGGCGGAAACGCTTCAACGAGGCCGCACCCGCGCTGGCCGACCGAGGCTTCGACGAGGTCTTCGCGCGCACCTGGAACTTCTACCTGGCCTACTCCCAGGCGGGATTCGCCAGCCGATACCTCGACGTCCACCAGTTCACCCTCCGGAGGAAACCGTGAGTCACGCACAGAAACTCGCCGAGGCCTTCGAGAAGGTCGCCGGTTTCGGGCTCCCGATCGGACTGAAGGCCTGGGACGGCAGCACCGCCGGTCCCGGCACCGGTCCCGGCACCGGTCCCGTCGCGGTCTTGAACAGCCCTCGCGCGCTGCGCTGGATGCTCTGGTATCCGGCCGAACTGGCCCTCGCCCACGCCTACGTCTCCGGGGACCTCGACGTGATCGGCGACCTCGGCGAAGGCCTGCGCACCATGTGGACCGCCGCCGCGCAACGCACCTCGCCCCGCCGTGGACGAGCGCGGGCGCTGGCCTCGGCGGCGCGCCTGGCGTGGAGCCTGGGGGTCGTCGGCGCCAAACCGAAGGCGCCGGAGGCGACCGCCGACCTCGACGGCGAGGTCAACAGCCGCGACCGGGACCGCGCGGCGATCGGGCACCACTACGACCTGTCCAACCGCTTCTACGGGCTGCTCCTCGATCCAACGATGGCCTACTCCTGCGCGTATTGGACACGGGACGAACCCGGCTACGGGCTGGAGCAGGCGCAGCGGGACAAGCTGGATCTGGTGTGCCGCAAGCTCGGGCTGCGGCCGGGCATGCGGCTCCTCGACGTCGGCTGCGGCTGGGGGTCGCTGAGTCTCTACGCCGGGCTGATCTACGGCGTGGAGGTCACCGCGCTGACCTTGTCGCGGCAGCAGCACGCGCATGTCCGCGACCGGGTCGCCGACCTCGGGCTCGGTGACCGGGTGGAGGTCCACCACCTCGACTGGCGGGACCTGCCTGACGGCGACTTCGACGCGGTGGCGGCCATCGAGATGGGTGAGCACGTCGGGGAGGGCAACTATCCGCGCTTCGCCGAGCGGCTGGGTTCGCTGCTGGTTCCCGGTGGGCGGCTACTGATCCAGCAGATGTCGCGGGCGGCGGGGACAGCGCCGGGCGGTGGGCCGTTCATCGAGACCTACATCGCCCCGGACATGCATATGCGCCCGGTCGGGCGGACCGTCGACATCCTGGAGTCGCGCGGCCTGGAGGTCCGTGACGTCGAGGCGATGCGGGAGCACTACGTGCGCACTGTCGACGTGTGGATCGAGACCCTGGAGGAGCGCTGGGGCGACTTCGTGGCGCTGGCCGGTGTGGAAACCGCCCGGGTGTGGCGGCTGTACCTGATCGGGGGCCGCCTGGCCTTCGAGCAGGGCAGGATGGGGGTCGACCAGATCCTCGCGGTGCGCCCGGGCCCGCTGGGCGCCTCGGGCGTGCCGGCGACGCGGGCGTGGGCGCTCGGGGAGGTGCCGGGTGTTTAGCGGATCGGCTTTCGCCGCGAACCTGCTGTGGGCGGGTGTGGCCGCCCTGGCCGTGCTGCTGATCGCCTTCGCGGTGGGATCGGCGATCGGGAAGCACCGGGTCGTCGACGTGGCGTGGGGTGCGGCCTTCGCGGCGATCGCGGTGGTGACCTTCGTGATGTCCGACGGGCACGGTGATGCCACCAGGCGCGCCCTGGTCGCGGCCCTGACCGTGGTCTGGGGTGTGCGCCTGTCGGTGCACATCGCCTGGCGCAGCCGGGGCGCGCCCGAAGACGCCCGCTACGAGCGGTTGCTGAGCAAGGCGCGCGGGAACCGCGACCTCTACGCGCTGCGCATGGTCTACCTGCTGCAGGCGGTCCTGGCGTGGTTCATCTCGCTGCCGGTCCAGGTCGCGTCCTATGACACGACACCGGCCTCGTGGTGGCTGCTCGCCGGTGTCGCCGTGTGGCTGCTGGGCATGTTCTTCGAAGCTGTCGGCGACGCACAGCTCGAACGCTTCCGCCGCGACCCGGCGAGCAGAGGCAAGGTCCTCGACACCGGTTTGTGGCGCTACACGCGCCACCCGAACTATTTCGGCGACGCCTGCGTCTGGTGGGGGCTGTACCTGATCGCGGCCTCGACGGGATGGCAGGGCGCGGCGACCGTGGTGGCACCGCTGGTGATGACCTACTTCCTGGCCGCCAAGACGGGCAAGCCGCTGATGGAGCAGCACCTGTCGCACCGGGCGGGATACGCCGAGTACGTGCGGCGCACCAGCGGCTTCGTCCCCTGGCCGCCGCGTGGACGGGCGGGGCCGTAGAGACGAAGTTTCCACATGTTGCATTGATTCGTGAGTCGAAATCCGGGCGAGGGAGCCCGTGCGTAAAGTGAGGGGCCACCGGCACAGCCGGCCAGTCGCCCGTCGCAGATCCGTGGAGCGCGCCCGTGACCGCCCGATCCCGACCCGAGGATTCTCCCAGCGTGACGCGCGCTCGTTCCCTCGACGCGCTGCTGTCGGAGGTGGCCAGCGGCGACCAGTCGGCCTTCGAGGAGCTCTACAACCTCACCGCTCCGCGCGTCTTCGGGCTGACCCTGCGGGTCTTGCGCAACCGCGCGATGGCCGAGGAGGCCGCCCAGGAGGCCCTCCTCGACGTGTGGCGCCAGGCTGCCCGCTTCGACGCCTCCCGCGGCTCGGCGATCTCCTGGGTCCTGACCTTCGCCCACCGCCGCGCCGTCGACTACGTCCGATCGGCGCAGAGCTCGGCCGACCGGGAGAAGACCGCCGGTTTCGCCGCCCCCGACGTGCCCTTCGACGAAGCCGCCGACACCGCGATGCGACGCGCCGAAGGCGAGCAGGTCCGCGACTGCCTGCGGGGCCTGACCGAGCTCCAGCGCGAATCGATCACACTGGCCTACTACGCCGGGCTGAGCTACCCGCAGGTCGCACAGAAACTCGCCGTCGGCCTGCCTACTATCAAAGCCCGGATGCGCGACGGGCTCATCCGGCTACGAGACTGCCTGGGGGTGCGATGATCCACGACGAACCCCACACCCTCCTGGGCGCCTACGTCCTCGACGCCCTCGATGAGAACGAGCGCGCCACCTTCGAAGCGCACCTCGCCCAGTGCTCCTCCTGTGCCGCCGAGGTCACCGAACTCGCACCGACCGCGGCCCGCCTGGCCGACGACGCGATCGCCGCGCCACCGGCGACGCTGAAGGCCTCGGTGCTGTCGGCCGTCCGCTCCACGCCACAACTCGCCGCCGCTCCACCAACCCCCACGGCCACGGCTCCACGCTCCCGCAACTGGCTGGCCCTGGCCGCGGCCTTCGTCGCGGTGGTCGCGCTCGGACTGTCGGCCTTCATCTACCTCACCTCCCAGTCCCGGGTCGACGACCTCAACGACCAGATCGCCGCCCGCGACGCCGACGCCGATCGCACCGCCGCCGTCCTGGCCGCCGACGACGCCGTCCTCATCACCGCCGAGGCCGCCGACGGCGGCGCCATCAGCGTGGTCACCTCGGCGAGCCTGGACGCCGCCGTGGTCACCCGCATCGGCATGCCCGCCCTCGGGCAGGCACAGGCCTACCAGCTGTGGCGCGACGTCGACGGGGTCATGGTCAGCGCCGGCCTCATGCCGCACGTGTCCGGCCTGGTCGACGCCATCGGCGCCGCCACCGCGATCGGTCTGTCGGTCGAACCGGCCGGAGGCTCCGAGCACCCGACGCACGCCGTCGGCGTCATCGCGATCTGACAGGGGTTCACGCCCCCAGGCGCGTAGCGAGCTCGACGGCCTCGCGCAACGACGCCAGGAAAGTCCAGCCCGGATCGGGCCGATCCCCCCACCCGGGCCCGGCGATCGCGACGACCGGCACCCGAGACGACAACGCCGTCAACGGTTCGGCATCGGCGGTGTCCGCATCATGCGACCACATCACGACCAGATCCGGGCCGGTGCGCTCGGTGGCGTCGAGCAGCGCGTCGGTCGGCACCCGCGAACCCAGCAGCCAGCAGCCCACGTCGCGTTCGGCGAGAGCGGCGGCGAGCGCTTCGAGCGGGAGGCTGTGGGTCTCCCCGGCGGCGCAGGCGAGCATGACCGACAGGCGCGCACCGGGACGCGGCCGGGGAACACTGCCGAGGACTTCGCTGACGCAACGCGACAGCAGGTGCTCGACCTCGACGAAGCGGCCGGTGGTGGCGTGGCGGTCGCCGATGCCGCCCAGCACCGGGCGCAGCAGGTGGTCCCAGGTGTCGATGACGCCGTAGGCGCTGACATGGTCGTCGATGAGCACCCGCATGGCCAGCACGTCGAGGCGGTTGGCGGCCTTGGCCAGGCCCCGCACGCTACGCCGGATGGTCTCCGGCGCCTCGGTGCCGGGGCGCTCGTCGTGCGGGGCGCCGACGGTGACGGCGATGCGCGCGGCGGTCGCGGCGTGGAAGCCGCGCGCGGTGAGGTCGCGCATGACCTCCAAGCGGGCGAGGTCGTTGTGGCCATAGCGGCGGTGGCTTCCGCTGGTGTGCTCGCCAGGGCCGAGGCCATATCGCGTGTGCCAGGTCCGCAGCGTGCTCACGGCGATCCCGAGCCGTTGGGCGACCTCTTTGGGGCTCAGACCGTCTTTCACGTCGAAACCCTAGCCCGGCCGGGCACGGCGAGATCTACTCGACGCGCACGGCGATCGAGTGCCACCCCGTCGCCCCGTCCGGGAACGGCGTCACCCGCTGCTCGACCTGGGGTTCTCCCCCGCCGTCGGTGGCGCGGACGGTGATATCGTGCCGTCCGGGGGTGGCGTCCCAGTCGAGGTACCACTGGCGCCAGGTGTCGGTGGAGGGCACCGAGGCGAGGGTCGCCCGTTGCCAGGCGCCGTTGTCGACGCGGACCTCGACGGCCGTCACGCCCCGGTGGGGTGCCCAGGCGACGCCCGCGACACGGGTGGTTCCCGCGGGGACCTTGCCCAGGGCCTTGGGGGTGTCGATGCGCGAGGACGTCTTGATCGGCGCCTCCTTGGCCCAGTCGCGGCGGACCCAGTACGGGTCGAAGTCGTCGAAACGCGACAGCTCGATACCGGTGATCCACTTGCAGGCCGAGACGTACCCGTAGAGGCCGGGGACCAGCATCCGCACCGGGAAACCGTGCGTCAGCGGCAGCGGCTCGCCGTTCATGCCGACGGCGAGCATCGCGTCGCGGCCGTCGGTGACCACACGGGTCGGGGTGCCGATCGTCATCCCGTCGACGGAGGTGCTGACGATCTGGTCGGCGTCGGCGTCGACACCGGCCTCGGCCAGCAGCTCCGCGAGGGGGACACCGAGCCAGCGCGCGGTCCCCAGGTAGGGCCCGCCGACCTCGTTGGACACGCACACCAGGGTGATGTCGCGTTCGATGAGGGGCCGGGCGAGGAGTTCGGCGAAGGTGTACTCACGTTCCCGGGCGACCCGGCCGCCGACCCGCAGACGCCAGGTGGCGGCGTCGATCTGCGGAACCGACAAGGCGGTGTCGACACGGTAGAAGTCGCTGTTGGGGGTGTGGAAGGACGCGATCGGGTCGCTGCCCTCCGGCAGCGGCGCCGCCGGCGAGGCCGGTGCGGGCAGGCGAACCTGTGCCCGCGACTGTTCCCCCACGGCACCGGCCGAGGAGATGAACCGCGCACCCGCCGCCGCCGCGCCGCCGGTGACGATGACCGCGCCGGCGCCGATGAGGAAACGCCGCCGGTTCGACAGCGAAGCGATCGAGGGACGCTCCGGCTCATGGTGAAGCAGGCGCCGCAGAAGCAGCAGGACGCCCGCGGCGGCGAGGCCGCCGACGACCGGCGGCAGCGCGTCGATCGCGGTCGCCGTCGGCCTGCCCAGCGCCATGACCGCCCCGGCGATCGCGAAGACCGCCATCCCGGCCAGGCCGATGACCGGTCGCGCGGCGGCGAGCAGACCGATCACGAGCGCCAGCACGACCATCGCCGCGGCGATGGTGGTCAACAGGATCGGCTTGTCGGCCGTCCCGAACTCCCGGACCGCGAACTCCTTGAGCGGAGTCGGCGTCGCGTCGATGATGGTCGACCCGATGGACAAAAACGGGCTCGGCCGGCTCAGCACGGCGGCGAGGAGTTCGGCCAGCGCCAGGCCGGAGAAGACCGCGAGGAGACCGGTGAGCGCGTCCGGCCAGCGGCGGAAGAGTTTGCGGATGCGGTTCATGGTTCGGCTCCTTGCCGCACGGACGTCGCGGGCGGCCGCCGGGGCTCATCGCCCGGGTGGCCGCCCGCGCTCCCGGTTACTTCTTGGCCGGGGGCATCAAGACGGTGTCGATCAGGTACACGGTGCCGTTGGAGGTCTGGATGTTGCCGCAGACGACCATGGAGTCGCCGTTGACGGTCCACGACTCACCAGAACCGGTGACCTCAAGGGACTCACCCTGCAGGGTCTCGTGCTCACCCGCGAGGGCGTCGGGCGCCAGGCGCTCGCCGAGGACGTGGTAGGTCAGCACACCGGTGAGGGCCTCCTTGTCGGCCAGCAGCGCGTTGAGGTCCTTCTCGGGGACCTTCTCGAAGGCGCTGTTGATCGGCGCGAAGACGGTGATGGCCGGGGCGCTGTTGAGGGAGTCGCCGAGTCCGGCCTCACCCACGGCGGTGACCAGGGTGCTCAGCAGCGGGTTTCCCGACGCGGCGGTCGCGGTCGGGACCTGCGCCATGGCGTCGAGGCTGCCGGCGTTGGAGGGGTCGGCCGGGATCTGGTCACAGGCGGCGCCGAAGACACCGTCGGCCATGGCCGGCTCCGACGAGGTCACCGGCGGCGGTGCCGGCGTGTCGTTGGTGGGTTCCTTGTCGTCGCTGGTGCACGCGGTCGCGCCGAACGTCAGGGCGGCGGCGATGCCGACAACGGCGATGAAGCTCTTACGCATGATGGATCCCTGTCTGATTTCGGGCGCAGTCGACCCACATTCGGCCCACCGGCCTCTCGGTTCGGTTTCTCGTCGCGATCGGTGGAGAGTCGTGCGAGCCTGGTGCCTCCGACTTGTCGGGACGGACTCGGCTCGGTCTGTCGGCTCCTCCGCGACCGTGGACTGTTTCGCTTGCGGAGGGGATTCGCCGCCGGACGCTCCCCGGATTGGTGTCATTTCAAGGAAATCGCGCCGATCATGAGAGTCGGCTGGTCAGAGCCGCCTTCGGGTTCGACCGACAGCGCGACGAGATCGGCCCGGCCCATGCCGTGGACGACCATCGGGGCCGTCGCGGTCATGACGCCCGCGTCGCGCACCGAACCGCCCTCCCCGACCCAGGCCTGATACACCCGGCCCGCGGTGAGCGCGGGCAGACCGACACCGAAAACGACGGAGGCGTCCTGCCCCGCGGAGTAGACGACGACGAATCCGCCGCCACCGGCCGCCCGGGCGTCGGCGCTCACCGCGTCGGGTGCGCCGAGGATCGCCGCCACCTCCCCGGCCGTCGCCGACTGCGCGGTGGCCTGCTCGCGAAGCTCGTCGACACGACGCTCCTGCACGACGAAAGTGACCGCCGCGAGCGCCACGGCGACCACCGCGGCGGCCAGGGCGAACAACGCCCGGCGACGCCACGAGCCCCCCGGCACCCGCACGCCGTCAACGACCGGGGGCTCCCGGCGCGTGATGGACACCGAGCGCAACACCGCCTCCCGGAACCCTCGCGGCGGCTCCGCGACGGCCTCGTCGGCCAGCCGCGTCGCGGTCTCGGCGAGTTCGGCGACCTCCACCGCGCAGGCCGCGCAGGTCACGAGGTGGCGTTCGAAACCGGCCCGTTCGTCCTCACCGAGGGCACCGAGGACGTAGGGGCCGATGAGCGTGTGATCGGTCCTCATGGCCGGCCCCGCCCTGTCGGGTGCCCTCGCCGGGAAGGCACGGTCGCGTCAAAGGTCTCTGCCGACACTCGCCGCCTCCCTCGCACCCGAAGTTCTCGCAAGGGATTCGCCGTGCCCTCTCGTGCGGATTGGTCCTTGATCCACCCTCCCCCGCGCGGCCCATCCGCACCGGCCTCCGCACCGAACCACCCTTCGTTCACCGCTGGTCCTGGAGGTGCGGCTTGTCGACGGTGTACCTGATCTCGGAGTTCTACCTACTCGCCGCCTGCGCGGCCCTGCTCATCGCGCCCAGGCGGCCGTGGCCGCTGGCGGTCGGGGCGTTCTGGCTCGCCTTCCCCATCGCCGAACTGCCCTTCCTGGCGCTGGCCTGGTCGACGGCCACGACCCTGGCCGTGCTGTTCACCGCACCCGCCGGCGGTGCCCTGGCCACCACCGCGCTGGCCGCGTCGGGACTGGTCACCGCCCTTCTCACCGTGATGATCGCCCAGGCCGCACACACCCCGGCCGCTGTCACGCGCGCCTTGACCTATGCGGGCATGCCCAGCCGGGTCCGGATTCGCGCGCCGTGGCGACAGGCGATCCTGGCCCCCATTCCACGCCGCGGCAGGACCGTCGCCCGCCGCCGTGGGCTCCCATACGGCCCCGACCCGGCCCATCTCCTCGACACCTACCTGCCCGCGCACGGTCGCGCCCACGGGCCCGTCCTGGTCTACCTGCACGGCGGCAGCTACTCCGGCGGGCGCCGCAGCAGGGAGGCGCTGCCGCTGCTCCACCTGCTCGCCCGCCGCGGCTGGACGTGCGTCTCGGCCGACTACCGGCTACGCCCGGCGGCCGGCCTGGCCGCCCACCTCGCCGACACCGCCCGGATCCTCGCCTGGGTGCACGCCCACCACCCCGAAAAACCGGTGTTCCTCGCCGGAAGCTCCGCCGGGGCACACCTGGCCGCACTCACCGCCCTGCAGCGAAAGCCCCCGGTCGCCGGGGTCGTCTGCCTCTACGGCTTCTACGGCCGCTACTTCGGCGACATCGCCGACGACTGGACCGCACCGACCTCACCCCTGGAAGCCGATCTCGCCGACGCGCCGCCCTTCTTCCTCGCGCACGGCGACCGCGACACCGTCGTGCCCGCCACCGAGGCCCGGCGCTTCGCCTCGGCCCACACCCGCGCGTCGCGCCACGGGGCCGTCCACGTCGCACTCCCCGGCGCCCAGCACGGCTTCGACGTGTTCCGTTCCCTGCGCTTCGGCGCGCTCATCGAGGGTGTCGCCGAGTTCCTGTCCCAGGTCGCGGCACGCGACCCGCACCATCACTTCGACGACCGAAAGGTTTGACCGTCAAAACAACCGGGTAGCCGCAGGGACAAGCCCACAGGAGGCATCGATGGACAACACCGCCCGCAACGGCGACCTCGTCAGAAGCGCCGCCGTCATGGCGGCGGCGGTACTGCAGTTCACCTTCGGCGCCCTCGGCGGCACCGGGGCACTGGGCACCTCCGTCGGCGACGTCGCCAACTCCCACCCGCACCCGCTGCTGCCTCCCGGCGGCGCGTTCATGATCTGGAACCTCATCTACCTCGGCGCACTCGCCCTCGCCGTGTGGCAGCTCCTGCCACGCCAGCGCACCCGCGCGATCCACCGGCGCTCGGGCTACTGGCTCGCCGCGGCCGGTGCCCTCAACGCCTTGTGGATCGTGGTGTTCGGCAACGAACTGGTGCCACTGTCCGAAGTGGTCATCGTGCTGCTGCTGGCGACCCTGGTGATGGCCTGGCGTGCGCTGCTCACCACCGGACCGGCCGAATCCCGGATCGACCGGACCCTGCTCTACGGCGTCATCTCGCTGTACACCGGCTGGGTCGCCGTCGCCACCGTCATCGGCGCCCTGACCACGGCCGCCTCCCTCGACTCCGCGCCGGGCGACGTCGCACTGTGGACGGCGTGGGCCGTCACGGCGGCCCTGATCGCCGCGGGTCTCCGCTTCGGCCAAGGCGTCCTGGGCTTCGCCGCCGCGACGGTCTGGGCACTGGCCTGGGCCGGCACCGTCGCCGACGGAGCGCTCAAAGTCGCCGTCCTGGTACTGGCCGCCGCCGTGGTGCTCGCCGTAGCGGCGGGAGCCCTGCGGCGACAAACGCGATGGCTCCTCGGCTGAGCGATCAGCGCCCCAGAACGTGCCGCAGCGCGGTCTCCAGGTCCGGATGCCGGAACGAGTGCCCGACGGCGGCGAGCTTCGCCGGCTCCACCCGCTGCGACGCCAAGGCGACCTCACGGGCACCCTCCTGCCCCAGCAGCAACCTCGGTCCCACCTCAGGAACCGGGAACAGCGCCGGACGGCTCAGCACCCCGGCCAGAATCCGGGTGTACTCGCGGTTACGGACCGGCGTGGGGGCCACGGCGTTGACCGGCCCGCTCAAACGCTCATCGACCAGCGCACGCAAGTACACATCGGCGGTGTCGTCGATCCCGATCCACGACAACCACTGCCGCCCGTCCCCGATCCGGCCACCCAGGCCCGCACTGAACAAAGGCCGCTGCACCCGCAAAGCCCCACCACGCGGACTCTGCACCACACCGGTGCGCACACACACCACCCGCACCCCGTCCTCGGCAGCGGACCCGGCAGCCGCCTCCCAGTCGGTGACCACATCGGAGAGGAAACCCGTCCCCCGCGCACTGTCCTCGTCGAGGAGCTCATCACCCCGGTCGGCACCATAGAACCCGATCGCGCTCGCCGAGACGAAGACCCGCACCCCGGCGTCGGCCGCGGCCTTGGCGAGCAGACGCGTCGGTCCGACGCGCGATCCCCACACGGCCCGCTTGTGGCCGGGACTGAAGCGCCCGGCGATCGAGGCCCCGGCCAGGTGAACAACGGCGTCGATCCCGTCGAGCAGGCCCGGCGCGGGCGCCTTGGGATCCCAGCTGCGCTCACCGGCGCGGTCGGCGGGACCGCGGACCAGGCGGACGACACGATGGCCGCCGGTGGTGAGCAGGGCCGTCAGGGCGGTGCCGACGAGCCCGCCGGAGCCGGTCACCGCGACGGTCATCGGCTCACCGCACAGCTCGGCCGCCCACTCCTGCGCGGCGAGGTCCTCGGCGAGCTGGCGGTGCCGGTAGGTGAACATCGGCCGCAGGATCCGCTCGGGCACGGGCGTGTCGACGGTGTCGGTGACCCGGGTCCGGTCCTCATCCACCAGCGCGAACTCGTGCCGGTGCCGCCAGTGCAGGACCGACCGCAGCGGGAAGGAGTCGAGCTCGTCGACGAAGGCCGCCGACTCCCGGTAGTCCTGCGGCCGGTGCTCGGCGACCCAGCGCAACCCGGCCGGCAACGCGAACTCGGCGTGGCCGTCGCGCAGCGACGCCGCCTCCCGCACGATGGTCAGCGGCTGCCAGGGCGGCGTCAGCCGCACCGCCGCGCCCGGCCTGGCGTGCCAGTCGAAGACCTGCCGGAGCGGCGCGTCGACGACGCTGCTGTACCGGATCCCCACGATTGCTCTCCTCCGACGAAGCCCCCTACGGACGGCCCCGAATCGACGCATGAATCAACTCAGGGCCATCGTAGAGGCGAGAGGGCGTGAACCTGGGCAGATCCCACACGGTCGCTGAAGTCGACGCCGGGCGGTGCAGTTCAGCGAGGAGGCGCGCGCTGTCGCGAGGCGGGCTACGAAGGCGCGAGACGACGACGTGCCTGGGGACGCACAGCCGGGTAGGTCAGCAGCGCGGTCACGACGAAGGCGATGCCGAACGTGAAGATCGTCAGCGCGTTGGCCTGGAGGTTGAGGTCCTCGTCGAAAAACCACATGGCCTGACGGTTGACCTCGTACCAGTCGACACCGGCGATGGGCCAGCCGTTGTCCATCACCAGTCCCCAGGTGAGCACGGTCGCGAGGTTGGCGAGGTTCAAGACCCACGCCGACATCACCGACCAGCGCGGGCACGGCCCGAGGTTCACCGTCGCGAGTGCGGCATTGGCCAGTGGAATGAGCAGGAAGAAGGCGACGAAGGCGGCGATGCCGACGCCTGCGACGCCGAGTTCACGGTCGAGCGTCTCACCGCCCAGGCGCAGGGAGTCGGCGAAGTGGGCGTTGGTCACGGCCGTCCAGTACACGACCAGAAGCGTCATCAGCAGCTGGCCACCCGCCGCCATCCGCACCAGCCCTCGACGCAGATCCACCATTGCGCTCTCCCTCGACCTCGGTTGCCCTGGCAGACGCCGCAACGCTCCACCGGGTTCACCGTCGGGCCGAGAAATCTTCAGCGTCGGCGGGGAACGGCGATCACCGCGCCCGCCAGGAGCACCGCCGAGATCACCCAGAAGCCGTAGCGGATCGCCAGCCCGTCGCACAACAGCGCCACCAGCAAGCCCACCACGATGCTCGCCAGCAGACCCAGCGCGTTGACGACACCGAAGATCCGCCCGGCCCGGTCGGCCGGCGCCGCCTCCATGAGCATCGTCCGCATCGAGATCCTCGCCAGACCGTAGGTGAGGCCGCCGGGCAAGAACAGCAGCATCCCGGCCGGCCCGATCGACGGTTGCAGCGCGCACACCACCGCCAAGACCACCAGCGCCCACCGGGTCAGGCGCGCATCCCCCAGCCGAGCCACGCACCGTCCCGAAAGGACACCCGCCAGCAGCATCCCGGTACCGGCCAAGGCGTCCACGAAACCCAGGACGGCCGCTCCGCGCCGGAACTGCTCGATCACGAGCATCACGATCAGCGTGTTGCTCACCACGATGGTGGCGCTGCCGATCACATACAGTGCGCCCGCCCGCAACACACCCCGGCCCACCGCCCGCGCAGGCTCGGCCGTCGCCGACTCGCCTGCCGGCCGCGCCTTCCCTTCACCCGCGGCGAACCAGCACACCGCCGAGGCCAGGAAGGTCACCGCGTTGAACGCGAACACCGGCAGCGGCCCCAGCCACCCCACCAGCACTCCCCCGGCCGCCACCGACAGCAGCGAACCCGCCGACGACACCATCTCGTAGCGCGCACTGAACCGACCGAGCCGCGTAGCGCCCACCCGCTCCTTCACGAAGGCGTTGCCCGCCGGGATGAACAGCGCGCCCGTCGCCGCCAGCGCCAGGTTCACCAGATACGCCGCCCGCCCCGGCTCGCCCCCGGCCAACAGCCACAACGGCAGCGCCGCGGCGAAGGCGGCACTGAGCAGATCACAGGCGATCAGCAGCCGGCGCCGGTCGAAACGGTCGGCCAGCCTCCCGGCGGGCACCGACAGCAGCACCTGCGGAATCGCCGCGGCGACGAACAGCCACGTCACCGCCATCGCGGTGTGCTCGGTGCGCACCACGAGCAGCGCCGAGGCCGACAGCTGGATGTTGTTGCCCAGGAAGGTGATGAACGTGGCGGGAAGGATGAGCCGCTCGGCTCGCGAAGCACGGGCCACGGCGGGAGCCGCGACGGCGGCGGTCAGGGACATGACGCGAGGCTATGAGCCATACCTGACAGAACATGTCAGGTACCGGCAGCGCTTCTCCACCGCACGGATCCCCAAGCCCGCCCCGGGGCCGTTTTCCCGATGGACAGGCGCCACCCGCCACAGGTTCAATGATCGTTCCCACCGCGCGTCCTGCCCAGGACCCGCGGTTTCCGTTCTCACTTGAGGTGCCCTTTGGTGACATCCCCCCGCGGTGGCCGCATCCTGCTCGCCACCGCCCTGTCGGCATGCGCGGTCGCCCCCGCGCTCGCCCTCACCGGCGCTCCCGCCTTCGCGGCCGGATGCGTCGGAGGCGTCGACAACGACTTCGACGGCGACGGCAAGCGCGACCTCGCGATCGCCGACACGTTCAACTACGACGACTCCGGTCAGGTCGTCATCCGCTACAGCGCCACTCCCTGGAACTGGAACGGCATCACCCAGAACACCGACGGCGTGCCCGGCGGCTCCGAACCCGACGACCTCTTCGGCACCGACATGGCCTCCGCCGACTTCAACGGCGACGGCTGCTCCGACCTCGTCGTCAGCGCCCCCGGCGAAGACCTCGGCGGGAAGGTCGACGCCGGGCAGATCTGGATCATCCCCGGCGCACCCGGCGGACTGAACCTCGCCGCCACCAAGGCCTACTCGCAAGACTCGCCCGGCCTGCCCGGCGGCGTCGAGAGCTCCGACTACTTCGGCTACTCCGTCGAAGCGGGCAACCGCGCCGACGGCTCGCCGTATCTGCTGGTCGGCTCCCCCGGCGAGGAGTTCAAAAGCTCCTGGGGCGAGGGAACCGTCTACTACCAGCGCTCCGGGAAGTGGACCACCTTCAACCAGGACAGCCCCGGCGTCGCCGGCTCGGCCGAAGGCTCCGACCGCTTCGGCGAGTACGTCGCCGCCACCGACGACCACATCATCGTCGGCGCGCCCACCGAGAAGATCGGCAAGGACGCCGACGCGGGCAGCATCAGCATCTTCGCGCACGCCACCGGCTCCGGGCTGCCCAAGCCCATCGCCGGACTCGACCAGGACAGCACCAAACTCGCCGGGAGCGCCGAGAGCGGCGACCAGTTCGGGGCCGCCCTGTCGGCGATCCCCTACCTCCCCGACGGTGCCGCGGTGCCCGGAACGCTCGTCGCGGTGGGCGTCCCCGGTGAAGACCTGGGCTCGGCGAGCCAGGCCGGTATGGCGCACACGCTGTACATCTCGCCGGAAGGCAAGGTCAGCCAGCTGGCGCACTACAACCAGGACCTGTCCGGCGTGACCGGTTCAGCGGAGAAGAACGACTGGTTCGGCACCGAGGTGCGCCTGGCCAAAGCCGCGCCCGGACAGCCCTATGCGACACCGGACACCGCGATGCTCGCCCTGACCGTCTGGGGCGAGGACAACCCCGACGGCTCCTTCGGGGCGATCCAGGCCTTCGTGATCGGCCAGACCGCCGGCACCGGCGATCGCTGGATCGTCGGCGGCGCCTACGGGCTCCCCGACCGGGCGTTCATCTCGCGCCCGCCGTGCGTCGGCGTCTCCGACGACCACCTCTACGCCGGCTACTCCAGTGGCCCGATCCTCTACGGCATCCCGTGGGGCAACGTCCGCGACGGCGGGACCGGCGAGGTCACCAACACCATGCCCGGATGGGGCGGCGACAGCTACGGCTGCAGCTCCTTCCTCTAGGCCGATGACGGCGGTGGCCCTTTCCCGTAAGGGGAGAGGGCCACCGCCGTCACATGTCCATGCGACACTGACCGCCCTCACAACGATCGGAGACAACGTGGGCCGGATAGTCGTCGTGAACTTCATCAGCATCGACGGGGTCATCCAGTCGCCGCTGTCCCCCGGCGAAGACCGCGAAGGCGGCTTCGAGCATGGCGGCTGGGTCCCGCCCTACAGCGACGACACCGTCAACGCCTTCATGCAGAACGCGACCGTCGGCGCCGCCGGGATGCTGTTGGGCCGCCGCTCCTACGAGATCCTCCGCGACGCCTGGTCCACCGTGGACGAATCCGAACCGGCGATCGCGGCCATGAACGACATGCCGAAGTACGTCGTCGCGTCCGCACCGGTCGACCTCGCCTGGCGCAACTCCCACCTCGTCGGCGGCGACTTCGCGCACGCCATCGCCGACCTCAAGGACCGCACCGACGGCGACCTCGTCGTGTTCGGCGCCGGAGCCCTGATCCGCGGACTGGCCGAACACGACCTCGTCGACGAGTACCGCCTGCTGCTCTTCCCGGTCATCCTCGGAGCCGGCAAGCGCATGTTCGACGACCACGGCCGCATGGCCACCTTCACCTTGACCGACAGCACCGTCGCCCCCAAGGGCGTCGTCCTGCTGACCTACACCCGCGACACGCCCGCCCGGTAGTGCCCGCCATACCCCCGAAGTAGCCCCAGCACCCGTTCCCCGGACCGCCCGCGTCGGTAGCGTCATCGCCATGTCGAGCGAACCCGGGCTGTGGCCGGCGATGGCGCACCCGGCGCGGTTCCTGCGCTCGCCGTGGCCGTGGCGGGATTGAAAGGGGGTGGCCGCGCGACTGTTCGCGGCTGGGCGGGGTGGCTGGTGTGAAATCGGGGCCGTCTCGCCGGGAAGGCGGGACGGCCCCGAATGCCGGGAACCACGCGGGTGGCGCGATCGTGAACGTCGGCCGTTCACGCCGCGACCAGGCGGCGGCCTCCGTTCACGCCGGTCAGCACATCATGGTCTTCATGACGTCGTAGGCGCTGTTCCAGTTGGCGCAGCCCGAAGCGCTGTGGCCGTACCAGTTGTGGCCGAACTCGTGCGCGGAGAGCAGGGCGAAGTCGCGCACCATCGTCGACAGGGCGATGCGGCCGCCTTGGTTCCAGTTGCAGCCGACGACGTTGGAGCCGCCGCACCCGGAGACGTAGCCCGGTGTACAGGAAACCGGGGTGCCGCTGGAGGCCGTGCGCACACCGCCGCCCCAGTAGTTGGCGCCGGCGACGATGGAGTTCTCGTAGCCGCTGCACGACGAGCTGATGTAGTAGTACCAGGCCAGCTGGACGGTGACCTGCGAACCCTTCGACGGCGCCGCCGTGGCGCCGTGTCCGCCCTGGTCACCGGCGAGCAGGTGCCCGTCAGCGGCGACCGGGGCGGAGGCGTCGCCGCTCTCGGCGGCGTGGGCGGCGAAGGGGAACACCAGCACCAGCATGGCGACCAGGAGGACGCCTAAACCTCGCTGTTTCATGGTCATGTCGATTCTCATTCCTGGAGAGGCCTCCGAGCGGCGGGGGCCGCCTGGAAGCGGGGGCCGGGTAGCCGTCCGCGCGCTGCCGGGGTCGGCCATCCGGGGGTGCTTCGCAATGTAGGGACGAAACCGGGCTATGTCCAGACCAAGGGCCTTTAACCGGGAATTCACCCCTAACGGATGAAACCCTGAATAGGACCCGTATTTGGCGTGGTTCCGCCGTTCGCGAAGCGCCCCGAACCCGCCCGCGGCTAGGCGGCGGCCGTCTCCACCACGGCACCACGGCTGGGCCGCGGCCCTGCACGACGCCGCCATCGCCCGCCGAGTCGGCTACAGCTCGCAGTACACCTTCACCCACGCCTTCAAGCGCCGGTTCGGATCACCACCCGGCAGATACCGCGACCGCGCCGACTGAAGCGGACTCGCACCTTGCGGTTCCACCCGGTTTCGGTGTGCGTCGGCTACGCGTTCGCGCAGTGGATCGGCTCGACGCCGTCCCAGGAACGCTCCGCCGTGATCATGTCCCGCACGCCCGACAGGCCCACCTGCACGAAGTACAGCTGGCCGGTCAGCTCACAGTCGAGGCTGAACCGCTCGGGACCGTCGTCGCCGCTATGGGTGCCGCGCAGGGAGATCCGGCCCGGCTTCGTCGTCTGGATCGCCCAGTCGTCACCGAACTCCACCGGCGGCCACAGGATGTTGATCTCGACCTCCGGATAGGCCTCCACCGTCCAGGTGATGTCCCTGGGATCCTTCAGGCCCAGTTCGGAGGCCGCGAAGTAGCAGGATGCGGGATCGATCCCGGAGGTGTCGGCCGTGCAGGCGTCGATGGCGGCCCGGGTGGCAATGTCGGCGGTGGCGAGGGTCTGCGGCCCGAAGGTGATCGTCCCGTCCGGCGCCGCCCACGTCGGCTCGGCCTGCTCGGGCATGACCGCGACCGTCGCCGGCCGGCCGGCGACGTCGAGGACGCCGGGGCGGTCGGTGTAGAAGCGGTAGAAGCCGGGAAAGACCAGGAAGCGGGTGCTCTGGTCGTCCAGTTCCTTGAACACGCCGTTGACCTCGCCGTAGGACAGCGACGACATCGCGAAGGAGACCGCACCGTAGGGGCTGGTCAGCTCCCAGGAGTCGGACTCGCCGCCACGGGTCAGCGTGACCGTCGCGTTCACCGCCCCGGAAGGCCCGGTGACGGTAACGACGGCGATCGCCGTGGTCCGGCTCTCGGTGGTCCGCATCGCCGTCACCCGCCAGTCGTGACGGATGGCCTCGGGAACCAGGAAGTCGGTGGCGTAGCCCGACTCCACGTCTGCCGGGACCATCGCTCGCGCGGCGGCGGCGTCCCCGGCCATGACCGCGTCGAAGAAGGCCCGCACGACCTCCTCGGAGCTCTTCAGCTTCGCCTCCCGGGCGGCCGCTGGAACCAGCACACCCCCCGCGATCACCGCGACGAGAGCCAGGAACGCGACCAGGTGGACACCGGGCCGCGACCAGCCCTCCCACGACCGAACGCGCCTGTACAGGCCTGGTCTCACCGGCTCGGTCGGCTCCATGACGGACTCCCCCGTATGCCCGAAGGACGGATGCTGTCGCCGTAGGGTAGGCCGCCGAGGCCGGTGCAGTCCACTGTGGACCACGTGGCGGCACGTCAGAGTGGTGATCTCCGCCCGAGGGGCCGACAGGGGTGGAACGCCGCCCGGCGGACGCCTGCGCCCTCGATCCGATCGTCAGATCAGAGTGTCGCTCGCAGTCTTGTGATCACCTCGTCGACCGCCGCGGCCAAGGTCGCTTCGAGTTCGAGCGCGCGGCGAGCGGCGTGGATGGCGCGGGCGGCGTCACCTTCCGCTCGATCGGCTCGCAGGGCGAGGGTCGCTTGAGCGAGGTTCAGATGGGCCCAAGCGTCGGCGGGGTCTTTGTCCACTGCGGCGAAGGCACTGCCGAGTGTGGCGCCGAGTGCGTCGGCAGCTCTGCGTTCGCGGCGACAGCGGGCACAGCGGCTCGGGTGGGCGAGCTCCAGGATCTTCCAGACCTCGTACCAGTGCTGCTGTTCGACGGCGGTGAACACGAACGAGGTGCCGCATTGCCGGCACGTGCGAGGGTCGTCCGCGTAGCGGTGCAACGGGAACCAATTGCCGCGAGGCTGCGCTTGCCGGTCGCCGCGGATCTGACCTGGAAGAAGCGGGTCGGCGTCGGTGACCTCGTTGTTGCCGCGCCACCAGAGCGGCCCCCGGGCCTCCTCTCCGATCGGTGAGAGTTCATCGTTCGCGCCGGCCTCCAGGCAGGACTCCACGACGGTCCAGGCGGCGTCGTGATCAGCCCTGGCCGCCTCGGGGACGAGGAGACCTTCCCGACCGCGGGCGCCCAGGAGGAAACGCCCCTTCCCCAGGGTCTGGAAAGCCCATCCGCCGCCATCGGCACGAAACCACCACTGCGCGCCGTAGCGCGATCGACCGCGTCCGATGATCGGGGCACGACCGGTGAGTTGTCCCTCCCAGGAGAAACGGTCGTTGCCGTGCCTGTGCGTCACGCGCCTACCCCGTCGCCTGCGCATCCTCGGCAGCCTGGACGAAGGCGCGGACCAGCGCGGTCTCCCCCGCACTCCGCCACACCGGCGCGTACTGCAGGACAGGTCCGTCGGCGATGGGCACGAAGGTGACGTCCGGGCGCACCCGTGAAGCGGCCACGTAGGACCCCAGCGGCGACACGACCGTCCCGAAACCCACCGCGGTCAGCGCCTCCTCCAGCGTCGCGATCGTGGTACCGCGCCGGATGAGCCGCCCGGCCGGTGTCGTGAAAGGCGTGTGCGCCTCCCAGACGTAGTCCGGAATCGGTCCCTCCAGACCCGCGACCGGATGGTCCCCCAGTTCCTCCATCTCCACCTGCTCACGGGTGGCGAGGGGGTGACCGGAGCCGACGGCCAGCACCAACCGCTCGGTGTACAGCCTCGGCCCGACGGTGAGGTCGGGCTCGCGCACAGGCAGCCAGAGGATCGCCACATCGACCCGGCCCGCGCGCAGCCCACCGAAGGGGTCGGCCGGGAGGACCTCCCGCATGCGCAGCTCGCAGAGTGGATACCGCTGCTGGAAGAGGTCGATGACGGCGGCGATCTCCCGATGATGAACGTCGAAGGTACCGACGTTGAGCGTGCCGACCTGCCCACGCGCGACCGCGACCGCCTCATCGATGCCCGCCATGATCTCGCCGTAGCCGACACGGAGACGGGCACGCAGCCGCTCGCCCAGCGGCGTGAGCCGCACGCTGCGGCTGGTCCGCTCGAACAGCGCACCCCCGATCCGGCGCTCCTGAAGCTTGATCGACTGACTGACCCTCGCCTGGGACACCAGGAGCCGCTCGGCGGTACGCCCGAAATGGAGCTCATCGGCCAGCGTCAAGAAGATCTCGATGTCACGCAGTTCCATCAGGCCGCCTCCTCTCACCACCGAACCCGTTTAGGCCTCGCGACCGGCAAGCCTACGACGGCCGCGAACGACCCACACCACGACCGTGACCCGCGCCACCGCCCACCTCGGCCGAACCCGCACGGCCTCGAACGATAACCTCCGCCTTAACCGGCGATACGGTCTTTCGCGTTGTTCGCCACCCCTGACCAGGGCGATCGTAGGTCCATGAGCGAAACCTCGATCGACATCCTGGCGATGTCGGACCACCCCGGGGTCTCACAATGGCGGGCCGTCACGCCCGCCGGTTCGGTGGCCGGGGTGGCCGGCCTACGCCCCGCCGCCCCGTTCGGGCAAGACCTCCGTGCCGGCGAACTCAGCCTGTACGTGGAGCCGCGATGGCGGCGGCGCGGCATAGGCTCGCGACTGCTGGCCGCCGTCAACGAACGGATCGCCGGACAACGGCTCCTCGCCGACGTGGCGGCGGGCTCACCGGGCGAGGCGTTCTGCCGTCGGCACGGATTCCAGCACACCGGATCCAGGCGCCAGGACCGGATCAGCTACCACGACGTCCACCAGGCATGGCTGGGTGAACTGGTCGCCGCCGAACCTGACGGCTACCGCCTCACCCACTGGACCGGCGAGTTCCCCGACCGGCCCCGGGTCGAGGAACTACTCAGCGGCCCCGGCCGCCCCGGAACCGCCCTGCTCACCGCCGCCGACGCCGGCGGCGACCTGGCCGCCTACGCCCTCGCCGTCGTCGGCCCGCTCAACCAGCCCCACGCCCGGCAGTACGGACCGGTGCTACTCCCCCGCCACCACGGCCGACGGCTCGGCCTATGGGTCAACGCCGCCCTGATCCAGCGGCTGCACAGGCTCCACCCGCACATCGGCGAGATCACCTCGACCGCCGAGAACGATCCGGGCCTGCTCGCGATCCGCGAGTACCTCGGCTTCCGGCCGTCCCAGCCGACTCGTGTCTACGAGCTCGCACCGACCGGCCGGCCCATTGAGTTCCAACGCACCCAAGAAGGAAGACACCTCATGTCCAGCACAGTCATTGACAGCCGTCCCGAGCTCACGCGGGTGATGCAGGAGATCGTGGACTCGGGTATCACCGGATTCCAGCTGCGCGTCAGCGACGAGCACGGCGAGTGGACCGGTTCGGCCGGGCTCGCCGAACTCGACGGCAATACCCCTCCGGTGGTCGACGGCTACCACCGGATCGGGAGCAACACCAAGACCTTCACCGCCGTGGCGCTCCTCGCGCTGGTCGCCGAAGGCCGCGTCGCCCTCGACACCGCGGTGGCGGACTACCTGCCCGAGTTCGGATTCGATCCCCGGATCACCGTCCGGATGCTGCTCCAGCACACCAGCGGAATCTTCAACTTCACCGGCGAGGTCTACACCGACGGTTCGGTCGAATCCGACATCACCTTGAACGGTGCGGCGGTCATCCCGGGCATCACCTGGCAGGGCAAGGCCTGGGTCGAGCAGCGCTTCCGGACCTACGAGCCCGAAGAACTCGTCCGCCTCGCCCTGTCCAAGAACCCCCGGTTCGAACCCGGCGCGGACTGGTCCTACGCCAACACGAACTACGTCGTCCTCCGCCTGATCATCGAAAAGGTCACCGGCTCCGCACTGTCCGAAGAACTCCAGCGGACCGTGTTCGGACCTCTCGGCCTCACCCACACCATCGTCCCCGGCGCGTCATCGGACATCCCCGCCCCGCACGCCCACGCCTACTACCGATACGACAACGACGGCACCGAAGACACCATCGACGTCACCGTCCACAACCCGTCCTGGATCTCCACCGGCGGCGACATGATCTCCACGACCGCCGACCTCCAGGCGTTCATCACCGGCCTCGTCACCGGCAAGCTCCTCCCCGCCGAGATCCTGACGGAGATGTTCGACGCCTACCCCGCGATCGGCTACGGCCTCGGCGTGTTCGTGCAGGACGCACCCGACGGCGGCGGGAAACTGATCACCCACAACGGCGGCGCCATGGGCCACGCGGCTCTGATGTACACGACCCTCGACGGCAGCAAGACCCTCACCGCCGCCCTCAACTACGTCGACGACGCGAACCTCTCCCAGGCAGCGGCCTTCCAGGCGGGCACCGCCAAACTCCTCGCCGCCTACTTCGGTGGCGGGGAAGCCGAGGCTCTCCCACCGGCGGCCTAACCCACTGGTCACGGCCCCGGCCACCACGTCACCCGAGGGTGCGGTGACCGACGCCGGATCGATGATTCCGCCGGGTACCGCGCAGGCGAACGGTCTGCGCGGTACCCGGCGGGAAAGCTGTGCCGAGCGGGCTCACCGAGACGCCGAGCCCGCACCGGACCGGCGAGAAGGCTCGATCAACGGGTCGGGTCCGATCGCCAGGGGGCAACGCGTACGGCTCCTCGGCTGAGCGGCAGCGTCAGCCACGACAGCGACCCCCCGCGCCGACGCGCCACGAACCGGCTACTCCCCCGACGACTCCGCCGCGTGCCGCTCGCGCGCGGCCGTCAGCGCCTTGTCGAAGTCGCGTTGTGTGTCGTCGCACCAGTGCAGCAGGTCGGCGAGGACGCGCTGGAGGGCTCCGCTGGGAGACGTCCGCCAGCCCTCGGCAGACAGCGTGTACTCCTGGAGCGCGGCGTTCGCGCGCCGCACCGCTTCGTCGTGGCTCATGCCGTCACGGCTCCTCGTTGATGCTCGGCGGGAAGAACCGGCCCAGGCTACGTGCCGTTCCACCGGGGGGCATGCTGGTTTAGCCGACCGGTGTCTTCCGCAGTGCCTGACGCGCCGGGTAAGACGGTCTTGAAGCGCCCGTCTACTTCCGCACGCGGAAGCGAAGCGTCGTGACCGCGCCCGACTGGGTGTTGCTGAAAGGTTCCAGCTCGACCCTGCCCATGCTCGGCGGTGCGAAGCGGACGCCGTCGCCCAGCAGTACCGGCAGGACGTACACCAGGATCTCATCGACGAGCCCGTGCCGCAGGCACTGGGCGGCCACGTCGGCGCCGAGGATCTCCAGGTTCTTGCCGTCGGCGGCTTCGCGTGCCGTGGCGACGGCTTCCTCGATGCCGCAGGTGAGGAAGGTGACGGTCGGGTCCGGCTCGACGGGGGGCTTGTGCGTGAGGATGAACTGCGCTCCCCCGTCGTAGGGGGTGCCCTGGGCGGCCATGCGCTTGGCGACCTCGTAGGTGCCCCGGCCGACGAGCATCGCGCCCGTGGCCGCCATGACGTCGGGGACCTCGGCGGCGGTCAGGTACTCGCCGATCCAGTCCATCGCGTGCTCGCGGCCGGCGATGAAGCCGTCCAGCGACATCGCCCGGTTCACGACCACTTTGCCGGTGCCGAAACCCACATCGCTCATGCGTCTTCTCCACAGCTCTTCGAGGCCCGAGGCCGGGTCGCAGCACGGCCGGTGAGGAATCGCGAGCGTATCAACGGTGCCGCGACGTGAACAACCGGAAGCCGGGCGCGGTCGCCGCGCGAGGACGGCGACGCACCCGGGAACGACATCGCCGGTGCGGTTCTCCCCAGCCCCGGGCCGGGTGGCCACGCCTGTGGACCATTCCCCCCCGTCGTGTCAGCAGGACGGGGCGGAGGCACGACGGGAGCAGCGCACTTCTTCGGCGGGATGACCCGTCGGCCGACTAGCGTGTCCACCATGCCCCGCCCGACGGCGGCCACGACAACGGCGAAAGCAGGCGACGCCTCATGCGGGGATACGTTCTGACCCGATACGGCCGACCGGACGCGATGGAGTTGCGCGAGGTCCCCACACCGCGGCCGGGACCGGGCGAGGTCCTCATCCGGGTACGGGCGGCGGGCCTCAACCCCATCGACTACAAACTGCGGCAGGGAACGTTGCGCGCGATCGTGAAGCTCTCGCTGCCGACCGTCGCCGGCAGCGAACTGGCCGGTGAGGTCGAGGCCGTCGGTACCGGCGTCACCCGCTTCGCCGTCGGCGACCGCGTATTCGCCCGTGTGGACAAGTCCACACTCGGCGCCTTCGCCGACCACGCCGTCGTGGCCGAGACACTGGCGGCGAGGATGCCCGACGGGCTCGGCTTCACCGATGCCGCCGGACTGCCGCTCGCCGGGCTGACCTCCCTCCAGGCCCTGCGCGACGAACTGCGCCTCGCCAAGGGAGACCGGGTGTTCATCTCCGGCGGCGCGGGAGGGGTCGGCACACTCGCCATCCAGATCGCCGTGGCCATGGGCGCCCAGGTCGCGACCACCGCCTCACCACGAGGCGAGCAGCTCGTGCGCTCGCTGGGCGCGACGACCGTCATCGACTACCGCAAGGAGAAGTTCACCGACGTCCTCGGCGACTACGACGGCGCCTTCGACCTGACCGGCGGCCAAGACCTCGTCGACAGCTTCGCCATCCTCAAACCCGGAGCCACCACCGTCTCGGTCACCACGACCCCCGAGCCGGCCACCGCCCGCAAGGATCTGGGCAAAGGTCCCCTCTTCGCCGCCCTGTTCGGGGTGCTGAGCTGGAAGATCCGGCGCGAGGCCAGAAGACACGGCGTCACCTACCGCTTCTTGTTCATGCACCCCAGCGGCACCGACCTCGAAACCCTGGCCGCCATGGTCGGCAAAGGCGAACTCGCACCGGTCACCGACCGCGTCTTCCCTTTCGACCGGATCGACGACGCCTTCGCCTACCTGGAACAGGGACGCGCCAAAGGCAAGGTCATCGTCGAAATGTGACGACGTGGAACGCCACGGCTATCCCAGCGCCGCCAACCGCCGTACACCTTCGGCGAGCGTGGCGGTCTCAGCGGCCGCGGCGAAACCGAGCCGCAGGAAGGCACCGGAGGGTTCGGCGGGGAAGAAGCGACGGCCGGTACCGACGGCGATGCCCTCGCGACGGGCCGCCGCGGCGAAGGCGGTCTCCTCGACGCCCGACGGCAGGCCCGCCCACAGGTGCAGCCCGCCCACCGGGGTGCGCTCGATCGTCCATTCAGGACAGTGGACGGCCAGGGCCTCGCACAGGACCCGGCAGCGGTCGCGCAGGGCGGCCGCGAGGCTCCTCAGGTGGCGTTCCCAGCCGGGTGAGCTGAGCAGTTCCAGCGCGGCCTCCTGCAGTGGGCGCGGGATGAAGAAGGCGTCGACGTAGCCGACCGCCCGCATGCGCTCCATCACCGGTCCGCGCGCGGTCAGTGCTGCGATGCGCAGGCTCGGTGCGGCGGGTTTGCTCAGTGAGGTGAGGTGGACGACCGTGCCGTCGTGGTCTTCGGCGATCAGCGGCCGGGGCTGGGTGCCGCCGTGCCCGAGGTGGCGGGCGAAGTCGTCTTCGACGACGAAGGCCCCGGCCGCGCGGGCCACGGCGACGACCTGCTCGCGGCGCTCGGGGGACAAGACAACACCGGTCGGGTTGTGGTGCGCCGGCTGGCAGTAGAGCAGCCGGGCGCCGGTCATCGCGAAGGCCTCGGCGAGCAGTTCGGGCCGCAGCCCGTCGTGGTCGACGGGTACGGGCACCGGCCGCAGTCCGGCGGCGCGGGCGGCGGCGATGGCGCCGGGGTAGGTCGGTGACTCCATGAGGACGGGGTCGCCGGGCCCGGCGATGGCCCGGAAGGCCACCGAGAGCCCGTTCTGGCCGCCGGAGACGATGAGGACGTCGTCGGCGTCGACGTCGGCGCCGGTCATGCGCGCGAAGAGGCCGCGCAGGGAGGCCAGGCCGTCGCTGGGGGCGCGGTCCCAGGCGTCGGGGCGGCGGGCGGCGCGGGCGAGGGCCGCGCCGAGCGGCGACGTCGGCTGGAGGGAGCGGTGCAGGTACCCGCCGTCGAGGACGATCGCGTCGGACGGGGGCGGGCCGAGGCCGTCGGTGACCGCGCGGGTGTCGACGGTCCGGTCGGTCAGCGCGACGGTCTGCCAGCCGGTGTCGGCCGAGCGGACGCCGGCCCGGCCGCGCCCGGCGACGTAGGTGCCGCTGCCGGGGCGGGTGACGACGAGCCCTTCGGTGGCCAGCAGGGCGATGGCCCGCGCGACGGTCACCGGGCTGACGTGGTGGCGCAGGACGAGTTCGCGGCTGCTGGGCAGCCGGTCGCCAGGCGTGGCGGCGGCGACCAGGGCGCGCAGCGTGGCGAGCAGGTCAGCAGAAGTGCTACTCTCCGACATGAGAGATCATAGTAGCGCTACTGTCCTTGATCGCGAAACGCTACCGCCGCGAAACCTGTGGCGCAACGGCGACTTCCTGAGGTTCTGGTTCGGCGAGACGCTGTCGCTCATGGGCACCCAGGTCACCAACCTCGCCCTGCCGCTGACGGCCATCACGGCCTTCGGCGCCGACGACGAACAGGTCGGGCTGCTGCGGTTCCTGCAGCTGGTCCCCTACCTCGGCCTCGCCCTGGTCTTCGGCGTGTGGGTCGACCGGGTGCGGCGGCGGTCGATGATGCTCGGCGCCAACCTGGTCCGGCTGGTCCTGCTGGCCGCGATCCCGCTGCTGTACTGGACGCACCTGCTGG
Source organism: Phytomonospora endophytica (assembly GCF_014202425.1). Classification (GTDB taxonomy): domain Bacteria; phylum Actinomycetota; class Actinomycetes; order Mycobacteriales; family Micromonosporaceae; genus Phytomonospora; species Phytomonospora endophytica. The sequence continues at coordinate 98,790 of NZ_JACHGT010000017.1, forward strand.
ACCTGACCACCCTGCTGGTGATCGCGTGCGCGGTCGGTGTCGCCTCGGTCCTCTACGACCTGAGCTGGATGTCCTATGTGCCCACCGTCGTCAAGGATCCGGCCCAGTACGTCGAGGCCGGCGCCAAGATGGGCGTCAGCTCCTCGACCGCCGAGGTCGCCGGGCCCGGCCTCGCCGGACTGCTGATCAGCGCGCTCACCGCACCGGTCGCGCTGGTCGTGGACGCCTTCTCCTACCTGGTGTCGGTGCTGTCGCTGCTGGCGATCCGCACCCGCGAACAGCGGCCCGCACCGGTCCGCAGACACCTCGGCGCCGAACTGCGCGACGGCCTGCGCTGGGTGCTGGGCAACCCGATCCTGCGCGCGCTGGCGCTCATCGGCTTCTGCTGCAACTTCTCGATGATCTCGGTGTGGACGATGTTCCTGCTCTACGGCACCCGCGACCTGGGCCTGACCTCGGCGACCATCGGCATGGTCTTCGCCGCGGCCTCGGTGGGCGGGCTGATCGGCGCGGGCGTCTCCCGCAAGGTCATCGCGCGCTTCCGGCTAGGCCGCGTCTACTTCGTCGCGCAGAGCGCGCTGCTGCTCGGGCCGCTGGTGATCGTCGTGGCCGGCGGACCGGTCCCGGTGATGATCGGGATGTTCATCGCCTCCTTCTTCCTGACCTACCTCGGCCTCGGGGTCGCCGGCGTCATCATCGTCAGCCTCCGCCAGACCAGCACACCACCATCGATGATGGGCCGCATGACCGCGGTCTTCCGGACACTGCTGTTCGGCGGCGGCGCCCTCGGTGGACTGGCCGCGGGCCTGCTGGCCGGGCACCTCGGCGCGCACGGTGGGCTGACGGTCGTCGCCGTCGCCTCGGCCCTCGCCGTGATCGGGGTACTGGTGTCGCCGGTGAGCCGCCTGCGCGGGCTGCCCGAGCCGGTCGCAGAGGCCGGATAGGCGACATGTCCCGGCCATGTCATGGCGTCGCCTCGGTCCCCGTGAGCCGATGAACGAGCTGGCCACGTACGCGGACGGGAAGTCCCGCCGTGAACCGTTCGAAGTAGGACCGCAAGTGCCCCGACTCGGTCAAGAACGGCAGATCCACATCGCGCATCTGCCTGATCGCCAGCAGAGGCACCGGCGAGCGCAACGGCCGGTACGCGTGGTTCCACAGCCCGGGTTCGTCGCAACGGGGGTGGAACTGCCCGACCATGAGACCGTCGGCGACGAACTCGTCTTTGAGTCCTTCCTGGACGCGGTTGAGGCCCGCCGCGTCCAGGGGATCCACACGGGGAAGGACGATCAGGTAGGCGAGTAGTTCCCGCTCGGCGTCCTTCAGCCCCGAGGCGTGCTCGGCGTAGGCCAGGCGCATCCGTGACATGAGCCGGTGCAGGGCCTGGCCGGTCGCCGTCATCGTGGCGACGGTGAAGCGCAGCAGGTCACGGCGAAGCGCCGGCGCCGTGTACGGGCATACCGGCCCGCTCCGGCCGAGCGCGGGATGTGGCGCGGTCAGATGCCCCTTGCTCCAGCGCAGGATCGCGCGAAGCGCGGGAAGGACGTCCCGCGCCGGCACACCCTCGTCGATCTGGGCGGGCGTCCACAGCGGATTCACCGATCGCGCCGCATCGCGAGTTCTTCGACGCGGTGGTGCAGACCGTCGAGATGGGTCTCCGACTCGGGCTTGAGCAGGACGCTGCGCAGGACCCGGGCCTGCTCGGCGTCGCCGACGGCGCCGGGGTGGCGGGCACGGAACGCCTCGGCCGTCGTGCACAGAATGCTCAGGAACACCGGATCGGCCGCGGCCTCGGCGGCCGTCGTGCACAGTCGCGTCGAGCCTGCGTCGACGCCCGACAGGCTCATCGGCTCGGTACGCGGGAAGAACGTGACGATGTCGAGCTCCGGCCGCTGATACAGGTCCAGTGCCGGTGAGTCCGTGATCAGTTCGGCCCAGCGCAGCGCGGCCCGACGGCCACAGGCAAGGACCGCGCCGAGACCGTCACGGGTCAACGGCAAGACCTTCAAGGTCAGCCACAAGGCGGCGGCCGCGGCCCCGGCACGCGAGCATTCGAGACTCACCTCGCCCAGATGCAGGGCCGCCTCGGTGAAGAACGTGAACGGCGACTCGTGCCGATAGTGCCGGGCGACACCGGGATCGCTGAAGATGACCGCCCCACAGCCGTAGGGCTGGAGCCCGTGCTTGTGCGGATCCACCACCACCGAGTCGCAAGCGCCGATGGCCAGCCACGGCTCGGACGGCAGCGCTTCGGCGCCGCTCCCGCCCGCGAGGAGGGTGAAGAAACCGCCGTAGGCGGCGTCGACGTGCAACCGCACCCCGTACTTCTCTTTCAGGACAAGGGCCTCATGGATCGGATCGACCGCGCCGAGCCCGGTGGTGCCCGCGGTCAGCACGACCGTGCCGACCCGGCCGCCGCGCAGCAGGTCCTCCAGGGCGTCCATGTCCATGCGCCCGTGGGCGTCGACCGGCACCGCGTGGCCGCGCATCCCGAGCAGGTGGCACATGCGAGCGTGGGCGGTGTGCCCGTCGGCGCTGAACGCGACGTCCCGGCCAGGATGCGACTCCCGGGCGACATAGAGCGCCTCCAGGTTGGCGACGGTCCCGCCACCGGTCAGATGGCCCAGGTGCCTGGGGAAACCGAACATGCCCGCCAGCTCGGCGACCACCTCGATCTCCATATCCGTGGTCGCCGGCCCGCCCTCGCGGGCGTGGTTGTTGGGATTGGCCAGCATCGCGGTCACATAGCCGATGACGGCGGCCGGATGCGGTGGCTTCACCATCTGCCCGGCGTAGCGGGGGTGGAAGAACGGGTAGTTGTCGTCCATGCGTTTGACGAACTCCGCGTAGGCCGCGGCGAAGTCCTCGTCGTCGACGTCATCAACCGGATGGGGCGTGTAGACACCGAAGCCCGCACGCCACGCCGAATGTGCCTCGACCGCCTGCGGCAGCCATTCGCGGAGATCCATTCGGCCGATTATCGGCGGTCTCGGCGGCTTTTCGGCGTGAATCGACGGGTTCCGGCGCAAACCGGCCCATCGCCGCGAACCCCGATGCCGCATCGGCGGCTCTGTTAGCTTCGGTGAGGCGGAGCGGGCTCCGTCACCAGCTCAAACGGGGGGAAGCAGCGTGTCCACAGCAGTTCTGGAACGCAAATACCAAAAGCTCTTCACCAACTACGACAGCGACGGCGACGGATTCATCACGCGCGCGGAACTCGAAGCGTCGAGTACGAACCTCAGCCGAAACCTCGGCGAGGAGGACTCGCCCAAGGCACGCCGTCACGCCGAGGCGACCGGCCGCTACTGGGACGCCATCGCCCGGCAGGTGGGCACCACCGACCGGATCCGGGCCGAGGAATGGGTCGACGCCGCCCACCAGATCGCCACGACGCCGGAGTTCAAGCAGGTGATCAACGAACTCATCGACGCCACCCACGAACTCTGCGACACCGACGGCGACGGCCACATCAGCCTGCGGGAATTCCAGCAGGCCCACCGCGCCTCGGGCGCCTCCGAGGCCGATGCCGCCAGGGCGTTCGAACGGATGGACACCGACGGCGACGGCCGCGTCTCGCGAGAAGAGACCGCGCGAGCCGCACGCGAGTACTTCACCAGCTCCGACCCGAAGGCCGCCGGCAACTCGTTCTTCTAGAACCCGGCCGGAGAAACCACGTCACAGCGCCCGGAGGTGCCCCCTCCGGGCGCTGTCCTACGCGGCGGTACCCCAGCAAGCCCCAAGCGGTCCGCCGCCACGTCGATACCCGCCCTCGCGAGCACGTCACACTCATCCGTTCGGACAGACTCCCGACGGGCGAGGTTCGCAGATCATCAACGGTGATGTGAGATACCGTCGGGTCACGCGCGCGGCCGCCGACAGGCCGCGTGAAACGCCCGTAGCGCTACGGACCTGCCGATACCGTCGGCCGGGAGGGCAAGGATGGGACGCACCGAGCCGGCACTGCCGCTGTTCGGCGACGAGCCGCCGCCCCGGCCCCTCGCCGACCGCTTGCGGCCGAGCAGCATCGACGAAGTCGTCGGCCAAGATCACCTGCTCGCCGCCGACGCCCCGATCGGCCGGATGCTGGCACGCGGGCAACTGGTCTCCACCATCCTGTGGGGCCCGCCCGGCTCCGGCAAGACCACCATCGCCAGGCTCCTCGCCGAACGCACCGACCTCGCCTTCGAGCCCCTGTCGGCCACCTTCTCCGGTGTCGCCGACCTGCGCAAGATCTTCGCCGCCGCCCAGCGCCGCCGCGACATCGGACAGGGCACACTCCTCTTCGTCGACGAGGTCCACCGCTTCAACCGCGCCCAGCAGGACAGCTTCCTGCCCTACGTCGAAGACGGCACGATCATCCTCGTCGGCGCCACCACCGAAAACCCCAGCTTCGAACTCAACGGCGCCCTGCTGTCCCGCTGCCAGGTCTTCGTCCTCAAGCAACTCGACACCCACGCCCTCGAAACCCTGCTCACCCGAGCCGAAGCCGACACCGGACGAAACCTGCCCCTCGACGCCGACGCGCGCGGCGCCCTGATCGCCATGGCCGGCGGCGACGGCCGCTACCTGCTCAACCTGGCCGAACAACTCCAGGCCCTCCCCGAGGACACCGCACCCCTGGACACCGCGGGCTTGGCCGCCGAGGTCCACAAACGCGCCCCGCTCTACGACAAGTCCCAAGAAGGCCACTACAACCTCATCTCCGCACTGCACAAGGCGATGCGCGGGTCCGACCCCGACGCCTCCCTGTACTGGCTGGCCCGCATGCTCGACGGCGGCGAAGACCCACTGTTCATCGCACGACGGCTCATCCGCTTCGCCAACGAGGACATCGGCACCGCCGACCCGCACGCCGTCCACCAGGCGCTCGCCGCCTGGGAGGTCTACGAACGGCTCGGCTCCCCCGAAGGCGAGCTCGCGATCGCCCAAGCCGTCGCCTACCTCGCGACCGCCCCGAAGTCGATCGCCGTGTACCGCGGGTTCGCCGCCGCGACGCGAAGCGCCCGCCAGACCGGTTCCCTCATGCCGCCCATGCACATCCGCAACGCACCGACCCGGCTGATGAAGGACCTCGGCTACGGCAAGGACTACCAGTACGACCCCGACACCACAGACGGCTTCTCGGGCGCGAACTACTTCCCCGACGACATGGATCGCGAAACCTTCTACCGGCCCACCGCGAACGGACACGAAGCCGAGATCGGCCGCAGACTCCGCCACTGGAACGCGCTGCGCGCGGAACGGTCCACAGAGGTCACCGAGGACGGGGAGGCCGAACAGTGAAACGCGTGACCGCCACCGGCGCTCAGCTCCAGCGTGCCGCACGCGACAAGGCCGACGACCTGCCCGCGACCGGCAGCGGACGACCCTTCGTCGACAAGCTGGAGGTGTACAAGGTCGCCGGAAAGGTCTTCCTGATCATCACCGACGACCCGGACGAGCGGATCGTCACGGTCAAGTGCGAACCGGACCGGGGATGGTCACTCGTGCACGACCACGCCTCCGTCGTACCCGGCAGATACCTCGACAAACGGCACTGGATCTCGATCGGCGAGGGACCCGGCGTCACCGTGAAGTTCGTCGAGGAGCTGGTCACCGACTCCTACGACCTGGTCATCGAGGGACTCCCCACCCGGTCGCGGCCCTGACTTCGGCGAACGGGCACCGCCGGCGACGGCAGCGGCGACAATACTCGCGGCCCTTCACAAGATCAGGAGCCCGACATGACGACAGCGAGCGGCGAAGCGGCCGAGCGGATGCGCGCCGTCGTGATCGCCGATACCGGCGGCCTCGACAAGCTCGTGGTCACCGACGTGCCGACACCGGAGCCGAAACCGGGCTGGGTGCGCATCAAGGTGCGGGCCTTCGGCGTCAACGAGTCCGAGGTGAGCACGCGCAAAGGCGAGTCGGACCCCGAGGTGACCTATCCGCGCGTCCCCGGCATCGAGGCGGTGGGCGTGGTCGACGCCGCCCCCGCCGACAGCGGCCTGCGACCCGGGCAGCAGGTGGCCACCATGATGGGCGGCATGGGCCGGTCCTTCGACGGGGCCTACGCGCAGTACACCCTCGTTCCCGTCGGGCAGGTCATCGGCTTCGAGTCCGATCTGCCGTGGGCGACCCTCGGCGCGCTGCCCGAGATGTTCCAGACCGCCTACGGATCACTCACCACCGGCCTGGACCTGTGCTCCGGGCAGACCCTCCTGATCCGCGGCGGGACCTCCACGGTCGGCCTCAGCGCCGCGACCATCGCCAAGGACATGGGGGCCACCGTCCTGTCCACGACCCGCCGCCCCGAACGCGCCGAGGACCTGCGCGCCATCGGCGTCGACCACCCCCTCGTGGACGACGGCGAGATCGCCCGGCAGGTACGACGGCTGTACCCCGACGGCATCGACGCCGCCCTGGAACTGGTGGCCGGACCCGCCCTGCCCGACACACTCCGCGCGCTCCGCACCCACGGCACGGCCTGCTTCACCGGCTCACTCTCCGGCGAGTGGGTCATCCCCCAGTTCAGTCCCTTCGCCTACATCCCCAGCGGCGTCCGGCTCACGGTCTACGGGGGCGACGCCACCGACCTACCGCCCGACGTCTTCGACCACCAGCTGAAGGCCATCGCCGACGGGCGCCTCCACGTCGCCATCGCCAAGGTCTACCACGGCCTGGAGCAGGTACGCGACGCCCACGCCGACCTCGAAGCGGGCACGAGCGCGGGCAAACACGTGGTGCTGCTCGACGACTAGAACAATGCTCTCCAGACGGTCGCACCCGCCGCACCCGGACCGCCGCCGTCACGCGCATAGTGTCAACCCGTACTTGTTCCCGCCGCGCCGGGAGTATCCGTCCTGCCTTCTGGCCTACCTGAACGGAGTCCGGTGACATGTGGCTGACCCGCATCACCCCCGACCTGAACCGACGAGACACCCACGACGACCTCGCCGACACCGTCAAGATGCACCAACGGGTGATGACACTGGCAGAGGACGGCCTCGGCGACCAGGCCCGCCAGCGAGCCGGGATCCTCTACCGGATCGAGACCACCCCGGACGGGGTCCGGCTGCTCGTCCAAACCCGCGAGGAACCCCGCATCGAGCAGCTGCCCGACGGCTACGGCACCTCCGAGACCCACGATCTGCAGCCACAGCTCGACGCCCTCACCGCCGGGATGAGCCTGGACTACCGCATCGCGGCCAACGCCACCAAACGCCTCGCCACCGTCTACGGCGCGAAGGCGGGCAAACTCACGATGCTCTCCGGGGAAGAGGCCGAAGACTGGTGGCGGCAACGCGCCGAAGCCAACGGCCTGCACGTGGAGACCCTCACCTCGGCCCGGCAGGAAAGCGCCCGCAGCGGAGACCAGCGGCGCCCGATCAAGCACACCATCACCCGCTTCGACGGCTCGGCCACCGTCACCGACCCCGACCTGCTGCGCACCGCCGTGGAGGACGGGATCGGCCGCGCGAAAGCCTACGGGTGCGGCCTGCTCAGCCTCACCCTGAACTCCGCGTGAGCGCGGTCCGTCAGCGGCCGGAATCGGCCAGGACCGAGCGGACGGCACGTGCGACCGGCCAGGCTCCGTCGTCGCTGTTGCCCAGCACCGACCACGTGACGTCCGTGCTCGGATCGTGCGTGCTGCTGAAGGACACCCCGGCGTCGTAGCCGGCCAACCTCACCTGCGGGCCCGTCTCATCGAGCCAGAATCCCAGCCCGTACCGCGCCTTTTCGGCCGGGACCGCACTGTGCGGGCGGGTCAACTCGGCCACCCATTCCGCACCGACGATCCGCCCGGCGAGGAAGGCCCCCCAGAACGAGTTCATGTCGGCGGCGGTGGTGTAGATACCGCCGTCACCATTGCCGCGCACCGGCAGGTGCAGTACGTTGCTGCGCCACCGCCCGTCCCGCAGCAGGTAGCCGGTGGCCGTGCGGTCGGGGAGCTGGTCGGAGCGCAGGAACGCGGTGTCGGCCAGACCGGCGGGACGGCAGACCAGTTCGTCGACGAGCTGGTGGTAGCCGGTTCCGCTGACCCGCTCGGCGATCAGGGCAAGAAGGATGTAGCCGCCGTTGCAGTAGCTGAAGTCGGTCCCGGCCGGGAACTTGGTGGGATGGCCGTCCAATTCGGCGAGGAACCCCTCGGTCTCGGCGAGCAGGTGCACCGGCGTCTTCAGTACGTAGTCGGCGATGTCGCCGAGGCTCTCCTCGTCGAGGTAGTCGCCGATCCCGGAGCGGTGGGCGAGCAGGTGCTCAACGGTGACGTCGTCGGCGACGAGCGGCAGATCGGCGCCCAGCACCGAGCGGGCGGTGGTGTCCAGCGCGAGCCGGCCCTGTTCGATCAACCGCACCACGGCCAGCGCGGTGAAGCCTTTGGCGCCACTGGCCACGGCGAAGCGGGTGTCGACGGTGTTGGGCACCTCGTGCCCGCGCTGGGCCAGCCCGAACGCGGCCTGATACGCCGCCTCACCGTCCCTGTCGACGCGCACGACTCCGGAGAAGGCCACGTCGCCGGCGACGGCTTCGACCGCCTCGGCCAGCTGCGACACCGTCCACGACATGGGCTGAGCATAGGTACCGCCACGCTCGGGCACCACGGGTTTTCTCTCCGCCGTGTCTCGGTGGGACAGCGTCGTGACCGGGGCACAACCGGCTCCTCAAGCGTGGCGGAGGTGCGCGGCGACCGCTCCCACACCCCGTTTCAGCGCCACATCAGCGCCGTTCCAGCGCATGTCGCCACTCTCCCAGCAGTGGCCTCGATGCGATGGGAGCGGTCAAGTGAGCGGAAACGGTGGGCAGGCGACAGAAACGGCGATCTCACTGCCGAAGGGCGGTGGCGCGATCACCGGGCTCGGCGAGACCTTCAGCGCGGACCTGCACACCGGGACGGGCAACTTCTCGGTGCCGATCACGGTGCCGCCGGGTCGCCGCGGACTGACACCGCAGCTGGCGCTGGCCTACAGCACCGGTACCGGAAACGGCGAGTTCGGGCTGGGCTGGCGGCTGAGCTCACCCGGCGTCACCCGCAAGACCGCGCGGGGGGTGCCGAGCTACGGCGACGGTGACACCTTCGTCCTGTCGGGCGCCGAGGACCTCGTCGAGGTGTCCGGCGGCCGTCCGGGGCGGGTGCGCCATCGCCCGAGGACCGAGGGCGACTTCGCCCGCATCGAGCATGTCCAGGACGCGACCGGCGACTACTGGGAACTGCGTGGCAGGGACGGTTCGGTCAGCCGTTACGGCACCGTCCGGCCGCTGTCGGCTCCCGCGGACTGGCGGGATCCCGCCGTCACACGCCACGACTCGGGAGTGTTCGCGTGGCTGCCGACCGAGACCACCGACTCGCTGGGCAACCTCATCCGCTACACCTACCTGCGCGACCAGGGATCCGACGCCGAGCACACCTGGGATCGGCCGGTCCTCCACCGCGTCGAGTACGCCGACTACGGCGACCGCGCCGACCCGTCGTTCCTGGTCCGCGTCGAATTCGACCATGAGGATCGCCCCGATCCGTTCTCCGACCACCGTGCCGGCTTCGAGATCAGGACGACGCTGCGCTGCCGCGCGATCCGGATCTCCACGCTCGCCGCCGATGGCGTCCGCCGCGTGCAGAAGGAGTACCGCCTCGGTTATCGGCTCGCGCCCTTCAACGGGGCCTCGCTGCTGACCACGGTCCAGGCCGTCGGCGTCGACGACACCGCACGCGAGCACATGCCCCCGGTCACCTTCGCCTACTCGGGCTTCGATCCCACCGCACGGCGCTTCACGCCCGTCACCGGCACGGGACTGCCGGCTCTCCACGGTGACCCGAACACCGTCCTGGTCGACATCGACGGCAACGGCCTCCTCGACCTCGTCGAGCTCGGTGGAACTCACCGGTACTGGAGCAACCGCGGTGACGGCCGTTTCGACGCGCCTCGCGCCATGCGGGAGGCGCCGTCCGTCGGCGACCGCGACGTGCGGCTGCTCGACGCCGACGGCGACGGCCGCGCCGATCTGCTGGTGTCCGGGCCGGGCGGGGCGGGCTACTTCCCCCTCGGTTTCGACGGCGGGTGGAGCGGCCGCTCCTTCCGGTCCTTCCCGCAGATGCCCACCACCGACCTCGCCTCCCCCGAGGTCAGACTCATCGACCTCGACGGCGACGGCCTCACCGACGTACTCCGGTCGGGCTCCGCGATGGAGTGCTGGTTCAACGACCCCGATCCGCGCCTGGCCTGGACGCGTACCGCGAGAACCCACGGGCCGGCGGTGGACTTCACCGACCCACGGGTCCGGCTGGCCGACATGACCGGCGACGGCCTCCAGGACATCGTGCTGCTGCGCGACGGGAACATCGCCTACTTCCCCAATCTCGGCCACGGCCGCTGGGGCCGGCGGGTACACATGCGCCAGGCACCGCGCCTGCCCCAAGGCCACGACCCGCGTCGCGTCCTTCTCGGTGACGTCGACGGCGACGGCGCGGCCGACCTCGTCTACGTCGATCACACGCGAGTGCTGGTGTGGGGCAACCGCTCCGGGAACGGCTGGACGGAGCAGCCGGTGACGGTCAACGGCACGCCCGACGTGGTCGACACCGACGAGATCCGGCTCATCGACCTCCACGGCAACGGCATGGACGGGCTCCTGTGGAGCAGGGCCGCCGAGGAACGCACACGCTTCCTGGACTTCTGCGGTGGCACCAAACCCCATCTCCTGTCCACGATGGACAACCAGCTCGGCGCGCGCACCACCGTCCACTATTCACCCTCGACGGCCGACTACCTCCGCGACCGGGCCACAGCGGCGACGCGATGGCGCACACCCCTGCCCTTCCCGGTCCACGTCGTGTCCTCCGTGGAGACCGAAGACCAGATCTCCCACGGCAGGCTGGTCACCGCATACCGCTACCACCACGGCTACTGGGACGGTGTCGAACGCGAGTTCCGCGGCTTCGCCATGGTCGAGCGGCTCGACACCGAGACCATCGACGACGCCCCGGACCACAGCCCGCCGAGCCTCACCAAGACCTGGTTCCACCCCGGCCCGGTCGCCGCCGTCGAAGCCGGCGACTGGACCGAGCTCGACCTGCGCGGCGAGTACTGGACGGGCGACCCGAGCATGCTGCCGCGCCCACCGGAGATCACCGCCGCCCTGGCCGCGCTGAGCCGATCCGGCCGCCGCGACGCGCTGCGTGCCATGCGCGGCCGCGTCCTGCGCACCGAGCTCTACGCACTCGACGGCACCGACCGCCAAGCCCTGCCGTACACCGTCACCGAAACCCTCACCGGCATCCGCGAGGAATCCCCGCCCGGCCCCGGCGATGACGGCAGGCCCCGGATCTTCTTCCCCTTCCCGATCGCCACGCGCACCACACAGTGGGAACGCGGCCAGGACCCCATGACCCGGTTCGCGTTCACCACCGGACACGACGCCTACGGCCTGGCCACCGGCACACTGTCGGTCGCCGTACCTCGCGGACGCGATCCACGGCGAGCCGACCCGACCGCCACCGAGCCCTATCCGGCCACCGCCACCCGCACCGAGTACGCCCGGCGCGACGACGACCTCTACCTCGTCGACCGCGCCTGCCGGACGACCACCTTCGAGGTCGGCAACGACGGCCGCGCGAGTGTGCCCGACCTCCACGACACCGTCCTCGCCGGCACCGCCGACCTGCGCGTGATCGAACACCACCGCACCCACTACGACGGCGACGCCTACGTCGGCCTCCCCCTCGGCAGCCTCGGCGCCTTCGGCGTACTCACCCGCACCGAGTCGCTCGTCCTCGCCGACGACCACTTCACCCGCCTCGGCGCGACCCCGCCCTACCTCGAACCGAGGACCGTGTCCTGGCCCGCGGAATACCCCGCCGAGTTCCGCTCCCTCACACCGGCGCTCGCCGGTTACCGGCACGAGACCGGCGACGTTCCCGGCTACTACGTCGTCGGCGAACGCCACCGCTACGACTTCCACGAAGCCGGGCGGACCGCGCGCGGCATGCCGACCGCCGCACGCGACCCGTTCGGCGCCGAGACCCGTTTCGAATACGACGCCCACGACCTCCACCCCGTCCGCGTCGTCGACCCGCTCGGCCTGGAAACGAAGGCGTCCTACGACCCCCGCGTCCTCGCGGTGGAGACGATCACCGATGTCAACGGCAACACCTCCTCGGTGACCTACTCCCCCGCGGGTCTGGTGACCGGCCAGTTCGTGCGCGGCAAGAACGGCGAGGGCGACACCCTGTCCCCCAGCGTCCGGCTGGACCACGACCTGCTCGCCTTCGCCGAGCGGGGGCGACCGGTGTCGGTCCGCTCGACCCGCCGGGTCCACCACGACACCGACACCGCGGTCCCGGCCGCCGAACGCGACCAGGTGATCGTCTCGGTGGAGTTCTCCGACGGCTTCGGCAGGGTCGTCCAGACGCGGACCCGGGCTGAGGACGAGCTGATCGGCGACCCGGTCTTCGGCGGGGGTGTGCTGCCCACCGGGCAGAACGCGCCGGTCCCGCCGACTCGCATCCGGGCGCCCGGCGCTCCTGAGAACGTTGTCGTCAGCGGCTGGCAGCTCCGTGACAACAAGGGCCGGGTCGTGCAGAGGTACGAGCCGTTCTTCTCCACCGGCTTCGACTACGCCCCACCGGGAGACGCACAGCTCGGCCGGAAGGCGACGATCAGCTACGACCCACGCGGCCACATGATCCAGACCCTCAACCCCGACGGGAGCGAGCAGCGCGTCGTGCTGGGCGTCCCCGTCGATCTGGCCGACCCGGCGGTGTTCACACCGACGCCGTGGGAGACCTACACCTACGACGCCAACGACAATGCCGGGCGCACGCACGGCGCGGCCGCAAGCGCCTACAGCGGCCACTGGAACACCCCGTCGAGCATCGAGGTCGACGCCCTGGGCCGCACCGTCACCGCGACCGCGCGCAACGGCGGGGATCCCATCGTCACGCGGTCCTCTTACGACATTCAAGGCAACCTGACGAGCGTCATCGACCCCCTCGGCCGGGAGGCGTTCGCCTACCACCACGACCTGGCCGGGCGGGTCTGGCGTGCCGACGGCATCGATGCCGGCCGCCGCGACACCGTGCTCGACGCGCTGGGCGGGACGATCGAGGTCCGTGACACCAAAGGCGCGCTGTCACTGTCAGCCTTCGACCTGGCGCACCGGCCGGTCCGTGTCTGGGCGCGCAACGACGCTTCGGGCCCGGTGACCCTCCGGCAGCGTCTGCGCTACGGCGACGGCGGCACGCCCGCCCAGCCGCCGGCCACGCGCGCCGCCGCGAAGGCGAACAACCTGCTCGGCCGCATGACACGCCACTACGACGAGGCCGGCCTCGTGATGATCGTCCACGTCGACTTCAAGGGCAACGTGCTCGACTCCACGCGCCAGGTCATCGCCGACGCCCCCGTGCAGGCCGTCTACGCGGCCGCTGCCGCCAACGGCTGGACCGTCACACCCTTCCAGGTCGACTGGGTCAAACCCGACACCGAGCTCCTCGAAACGGTCTCCTACCGGACCGGCACCGAATATGACGCCCTCAACCGGATCAAGCGCCAACTGCTACCCACCGACGTCGAGAACCGGCGGCGCGAGGTGCGCGCTCACTACAACTCCGCCGGCGGCCTGCGCTCGGTGCTGCTGGACGGGGCCGTCTACGTCGACCGGATCTTCTACGACGCCAGGGGGCAGCGCACGCTGATCGGCTACGGCAACGGCGTGGTGACCCGCTGCGCCTATGACCCGGACACCTTCCGGCTGGTGCGGCTGCGCAGTGAGCGCAACGGTGTCGTACTGCAGGATCTGCGCCACGAGTACGACCTGGTCGGCAACGTCCTGGCCATCCGCGACCGCACGCCGGGCTGCGGCCTCCCCGTTAGCCCCGACGCGCTGGACCGGGGCTTCACCTACGACCCGGTGTACCGGCTGGCGACCGCGAACGGACGCGAGACCGACACCGTACCGGCCGCTCCACCGTGGACGGACCTGCCGCGCGGGAACGACATCACCAAGACCCGGCCGTACACCGAGACCTACGCCTATGACGCCGCAGGCTGCCTGCTGCGGCTCACGCACGCCTCGGCTAACGGGTTCACCCGCGACTTCACCCACGAGGCGGGCTCCAACCGCTTGCGGCGGATGACCGTCGGCGCGACCCCCTTCGACTACTCCTTCGACGCCACCGGAAATCTGGTCGGCGAGACCGCGACACGGCACTTCGGGTGGAACCACGCCGACCAGCTCATCGCCTTCGGCACCCAGACCGCCGGCGCCGAGCCCTCGGTGCACGCGCAGTACCTCTACGACGCCGACGGGCGACGGGTGAAGAAGCTCGTCCGCCGCCAAGGCGGCGGCGTCACGGTCACCCACTACGTGGGTGACGGGTTCGAGCACCACCGCTGGAAGACAGGTGCGAACAACCAGATCCACGTCATGGACGACCGGCAACGCATCGCGATGGTTCGGGTCGGCGCGCCGCACCCGGACGACGGTGGGCCGGCGGTCGCGGTTCACCTGGCCGACCACCTGGGGAGCAGTGCCGTCGTGGTGGACGGGGCGGGAGCGTTCGTCAGCCGGGAGGAGTACACGCCCTACGGGGAGACGAGCTTCGGAAGCTACGGGCGCAAGCGGTATCGCTTCACCGGGAAGGAAAGGGACGAGGAGAGCGGGCTGAGCTATCACCAGGCGCGGTATTACGCGCCATGGCTGGCCCGATGGACATGCTGCGATCCCATCGGCATGGCGGGCGGGCTCAACCAGTACCTCTACGCCGCAGCCGATCCGATGCGGCTGGTCGACCCGCACGGGCAGGCTCCGGTCGACGACGAGGCGATTCCCCGAAACGGTGAGGCCATCCGAGACGTCACCGAAAGCGCCCGAGCGACAACAGTGGAACTGGACACCGTCGACCAAGAACTCGCCGCACGAAAGACGGAGTTCGACGCGGCACGCCAAAAAGAAGAGAACTTCTACCGGAAAGACGGCCCGCTGCACGATGAAGGCGTTCTCCTGCAGCGCAGAAAGGAGCTTCGAGGATCCCTCGACGCTCAGACCGGAGCGCTCAAAGGCGGCATCGACTACCTGACGGAACGGGCACTGCCACGGATCAATGAGGTGCCCGCACTCGACACCGGAAACCTCAAGCCGGAGCTCAACACCATCCTCAGAGAAGCCCGCGCCCAGGTCGCCGCCGGGGAGAGGGCACTCTCGAACTCCATCCGCACCCGACGCTGGCGCGAGCTTCCGTCAGGTCTGCCTACCGCACGAGCCAGGCAAAAAGGCAGCGCCAATCTCTCGACCATGGGCGGCATCGCCGCCGGCGGGGCGATCGCGATCGCGCTGACCTACCTGATCGGCATGGCCGAAGGCGACACTCCGGATCCCGCCGAAGCCGCCCTGGCGGCAGCGGCATCGGCCGTCCCCGCCCTCGGCATCCTGACGGCGAAGGACGAGGGCAGTGCGGGATTCGCCGTGTTCTGCATCCCCGCCTGGAAGCTCTGCATGGCCGGGACCGGCGTCTACTACGGCGGCAAAGCCCTCAAAGAAGGCTACGAGTACACCGAACGCCGCGTGACGACCGACTTCTACATCGGCGTCAGAAACATCATTCTCGGCGGGTTCTGACCGCCGGATCGCAGAGAGGCGAGGCAATGGCCCAATCACTCACCATGACCATCGACACCCCCGTCGCCGGCGAAGAAGTCGGCCTCACCACCCCCGTCACCGGAACCCTCACCATCACCGGCAGCGGCTGGCCCCGCCTGACCCTCGAATCCGTCGACGTCCGCTTCGGCACCGGCGGCCAGGTCGTCGCGGCGACGCTCGGCGCGAAAGTCAACAACCAGCAACCTTTCAGCTGCTCAGGCCCCCTGCCGCCGGGCATCCAGGGCGGCGACTCCGTCACCCTGACCGCCACCGCGCACGGCTTCCGCATCCCCTTCCACAACCCCGGCGTCATGACCGGCGAGGCCGCAACCGCCGACGACGGCCCGATCCTCGTCGCCGACGACGGCGACGCACCTAACCTCCTCCCCGGCGACGGCGATCCGCCCGACCCACCCGAGCCGGAGCCTGAGCCCGAACCCGAGCCCGAGGAGTTCGACCAGTCCGTCTCGGTGACCGTGAAGCTGCGCCAGCCCTTCATCCCCGGCCCGGTCGAGCGCTTCTTCGAACCCACCACCTACCTGCAGGAACTCCTCGTCCTGGCCGGCGACCACGTCAGCGTCGACGGCGCCACCCCCGGACCCAGCCCGGCGAACCTCGCCGCCCGCCTGTTCCAGCCACTCGACCGGGTCACCGCCCCCGCCGTGTTCGAGACCGCGACCGCCACCGTCCAGCAGGCGCGCATCGCCGTCGAAGTCCTGCGTGGACACATCGGCACGACCACCCCGGCGGCCTACGCCGCCATCGACCGACACCACCGCGGCGTCGCCTACGAGGCCCTGCTGCGCGAGCTGGGCACAACGTCCTCGGAACTCCGGCTGGTCCGCCTCGCCGGGCCCGCGACCCGCCGGGCACTCGCCTCCAGACTGGGCATCGAGCTCGCGGCGACCCGTCCCGACCTCCTCGACGACATCACCTTCGCCCCGGACGCGGTCACTGACGCGCAGCTGGAGCAGCGGTTCGGCTACCGCACCACCGCGCCGGCCGACCCCTTGCAGCCCGCGTCGGGCGTCCCTGCGGTCCTGCTGTCGCGGCAGACCGCGCTCCGCTCGCAGTGGCGGCGGCTCGACGAAGAAGAACGCGACGGCGACGACGGCCCGCTCCCGGTGATCGATCCCGACGTGATCACCGAGCACAACCTGCGCAGCACCGCACCGAACGACCCGGCGCGCACGCTATTCAGCGCGCGGAGGGATGCGATCACCGCCTCGCTCGCCGAGATCGACGCCGGATTCGACACCGGGGACCGAACGGTGAAGGTGTTCGACGAAACGATCCTCGACGTCGTCGGCGCCATCGACCTGAGCGATCTCGCCGACCGCGACGCCGAAGGCGAAGATCTCACCGCGGTGCTCGCGCCCTTCCAGCTGAGCCTGCCGGCGTTCCGCTTCCTCGCGACCTTCCGTTCGCTGCTGGTGGCCGAAGTCGCGGTCGACAGTGAGTGGCAGGACGTCGCGGCGATCCTGGTGCAGGTCGGCAAGCGTGGCCGGTTCGCCCAGTGGAGGCTCCAGGAACGCGAGCTCGGCATCGTTCTGCAACCGGCGACCTTCGTTGCCGACGACCCGGGCGCGAGCCCGGTGGTGACGCCATGGCGTTCGGACGCGAGCACCATGGCCCGCTGGCACCAGACTCTGGAGGCCCGGGGCCAGGAAGCCGCGTCCCTCGTGTCCGACTTCGCCCGCGTCGTCACCGACGCCGAACGGCGGGCCCTGCCCGCTCTGCGCGACGCCCTCATCGGCGAGATCGGCCGACAGCACGCCGAGCCCCCCGAGAAGGCAGCCGAACGGTTGTCCCGCGAGCTGTGCATCGACCTGCGCGCCATCGGCGGGCAGCGCACCGACCGGGTCGCGCAGGCCATCGACTCGGTGCAGAGCCTGCTGGTGTCGGCGCGCGCGGGACTCTTCGGCAGCCGCCTCACCATCGCCAACGAGGTCGCCTTCGACAACGAATGGGAGTGGCTCGTCGCCCATCCCCGCTGGGTCTCGGCAATGCGAGCCTTCGCCTACCCGGAGAACCAGCTGCAGCCCAACCTCTTCCGCAAGGACGAGGTCTCGACCTTGCAGAAGCTCGAACCGACCGCCGACTACGAGGTCTTCACCAAGGCCCTGGCCGACGCCCACCGGTTCACCCCGGCCTCCGCTCGCAAACTCGCGGCGAAGTACCTGTCGGACGTGCGCGATCTGCTCACGGGTCCGTTGGGGGTGCCGGTGGACTTCGTCCTGACCGACCAGCGCACGAGCGCGCAGCTCCTGGCCCACCGCGCACAGTGCGCCGCCATGGTGCAGGCCTCGCGTACGAGCACCAACCCCATTACGAGGGAATCACAGGTACCGCAGGTGATTCGGGAGCTGTTCTGGCTGGTGCCGGTCGCACTGGCCAAGAAGCTCCAGGATGTCGGGGAGTACTCCATCGCGCTGGACTGGTACCAGACGGTCTTCGCCTACTACCTGCCCACGGCGCAGCGGTCGGTCTACGCGGGACTGGCGCTGGACGCCACCGACGCCCAGCCGTCGAACTACCAGCGCATCCCGGGCTGGCTCGGGCAGGGCAAGGAACTCAACCCGCACTTCACCGCGCGCAAACGCCGGGGCGCCTACCTCAGGTACACCGTCATGTCCATTGTGGAGTGCCTCATCGGCTTCGCCGACTCCGAGTTCGCCCGCAGCACACCCGACGCCAACGCGCGCGCCCGAGTGCTCTACCAGAGCGCGATCGACCTCCTCAGCCTGCCGGAGGCGGCGATGCCGGCCCAACCCGCGGTTCCGTTCCCGGCCAACCCCTTCCGGGCGGCTCTCCGCATGACCGCCGACGTCGGACTGGCCAAGATCCACGCCGGGCTCAACATCGGCGGACTGGCCGAGATCGCGACCACGGCCGGGGACGGCTCCGTCCTGCCCAGCCACTACCGCTACTCCGTACTCGCCGAACGGGCCAAGAACCTCGTCGGCATCGCCCAGCAGGTCGAATCGGCCTACTTCGCGGCACTGGAACGCACCGACGCCGAGGCCTACGGGCTGCTCCAGGCGGGCCACGACCTCCGGGTCGCGCAGGCCGCGCTGACGATCCAGGACCTCAAGGTCTCCGCCGCCGACCTCGGCATCCGGCAGGCGACGGTCCAGCGCGACCGCGCGCGGATCCAGGCGAACACCTACAACGACTGGATCGACGAGGGACTAAACGGTTACGAGATCACCGCCATGACGTCGATGTCCGTCGCCGCCGCGTTGCACGGAGTGGCCGCCACTCTCTCCTTCGCCGGTGCCACGTTCAGTCCCAACCCGTTCCATGATCGGGCGGGTGCGATGGCCAACGCGGCGTCGTCGACGGCGGCCATGTTCTCGCAGTTCGCCGGCATCATGCAGAGTCAGGCCGGTTACGAGCGTCGCGAGCAGGAATGGACCCTGCAACGCGACCTCGCGAACAAGGACGTCGAATCCGGCGGACTGCAGGTCTCCCTCGCCATCAACCAGCGGCTCATCGTCGCACAGGAACAGGCGCTCACCTGGGAGCAGCTCACCCATGCCGAGGCCGTCGCGGAGTTCCTCGCCACGAAGTTCACCAACGCCGAACTGCACCAGTGGATGAGCGGCGTCCTCGGGCGCGTCTACGCCTACTTCCTCCAGCACGCCACCGCCATCGCACAACTCGCGCAAGCCCAGCTGGCCTTCGAACGCCAGGAACCACCGGTCGGCTTCATCGCCGGCGACTACTGGCAGGACGCCACCTCCGTCGAAAGCGACACCGCCGACCGGCGCGGGCTCACCGGATCAGCGCGTCTCCTGCAAGACGTCCACCGACTCGACGAGCACGCCTTCGCCACCGACCGCCGCAAACTCCACATGACCCAGACCTTCTCACTGGCTCAGGTGGCCGGCGCGGAACTGCAACGGTTCCGGGAAACCGGCGTGCTCGACTTCGCCACCACCGCCGAACAGTTCGACCGGGACTTCCCCGGACATTACCTGCGCCTGGTCAAGAGGATCCGGACCTCGCTGGTCGCGCTGGTGCCGCCGGTGCGCGGCATCCGGGCGACGCTGTCCACGGCGGGGGTGTCGCGCACGGTCGTCGCGCGCGGTCCCTTCGACACCGTGACACTGCGCCGGGAGCCCGAGACGATCGCGTTCACCTCACCGGCGGGAGCCAACGGCCTGTTCGACCTCGAAGCCGAAGACGGCACCCTGCTGCCCTTCGAAGGCATGGGGACCGAGGCCGCCTGGCGGCTGGAACTGCCGAAGGCCGCCAACCCCTTCGACTACAACACGATCGCCGACGTCCTCTTCACCATCGAGTACACCGCGCTGCACAGCGACCAGTACCGCCAGAAAGTCGTGCGGCGCCTCGACCGGCGCTTCACCGGTGACCGAGTGCTCAGCCTGCGCAACGAGTTCCCGGACGCCTGGTACGAGCTGAGCAACCCCGAAACGGTCGCCGACCCCCATCGGCGCATGAACGCCGCGCTCTCCCTGACCACGACGGACTTCCCGCCGCACGTCGACGGACTCGTGGTCCGCGAGCTCACGCTGTTCGTCGTCCGCGAGGATCCCGAGAGCGGTGCGGAACTCACCGTCACCTCCTTCGCCCACACCGCCGGCGACGTGGACACCATCGCAGGCGAGGTCGCGACGACCGGCGGGATCGTCGGCACCAGGCGCCCCGGTGGAGCGGCCTGGCAGTCGCTGACGGGACGCTCTCCCGTCGGCGACTGGCGGCTTCGCTTCCCCGACAATCCCGCTGTGCGGGCCGCGTTCGCCGAAGGCGCCATCGAGGACGTGGTGCTGGTCATGACCCTCGACGCGACGACACCCGCCTGGCCGTGATCGGCGCCGTCGTAGACCGAAGAGCTCCGCTCAGGACACTCGCGACCCGAGCCTGTCGCGGAGCTCTTCGGCCGATGGATGGCCGAGGTCGTCGAAGATGACCAGGGCCTGCCGCCAGATCCGCTGAGCGGCGGCGAGGTCTCCGGCGTCGCGGTGGGCGTCCCCGAGCCGGGTGAGCGTCTCGGCCTCGTTGTAGACGTCCCCGAACTCACGGAAACCGGCCAGCGCCAGCCGGAACTCTCCGAACGCCCGGTGGTACTCCCCCCGTCGGCAGTGCACACAACCGATGCTGTCGCGCACGATCGAACCACCGTGCAGGTCGCCGAGTTCCTGGTGCATCTCCAGGGCTTTCACCAGCAGGGGCAGTGCCGCGTCGTGCTGCCCGGACTCCAGGCGGAGCCAGCCGATGCTGTTGAGCACCCTCGCCTGCCCGACCCGGTGCCCCGCGGCCTCGTAGAGTTCGAGCGCCCGCTCGTTGTGCCACAGCGCCTCCTCCGGGCGACCCAGGCGCGCGATGACCGACGACACGTCGCTGTGCCCCCGCGCCCGCCCGGCGAGGTCGCCGGTCTTCTCCGACAGCTGGAGCGCCCGCGTGAAGTACTCCTCGGCCTCGTCGTTGCGGTCGAGCCGATCGGCGGCGATGCCCAGACACCGCACCATCTCGACCTCACCGGGAAGATCCCCCAGACGCCGGGTCGCGTCGACGCCCGACTGCAGCACCCTCCGCTCGGGCCACCGGCCGCGCCAGGAGACGAAGGGCATCAAGGCCCACAGCAGGCGCCACCGGTGTGCGTCGAAGGCGACGGGCGCACACTCGACGGCGGCGAACAGGGCCAGGTGCTCCTCGGCGAACCACGCGGTGGCCTCTTCGGAGGTGGTGAAGTCCTCGGCGGACACCTCCTCGGAAGCGGCGATCGGCTCGATCCTCGCCCGGGTCGGGTTCAGCAGAACCGCGGCCCCGCAGGCCGAGTGCAGGTAGTAGTCGAGCAGCTGGCCTACGGCGGCCCTCCGCTCCGCGGCCGGGTCGAGACCTTCGGTCTGCTCGACGGCGAACAGGCGGAGCAGGTCGTGAAAGGCGTAGCGACCGCCCCCCTGGTCGACGAGCAGGTGCGCGTGGCACAGCTCGGCCAGCAACCGACGCGCGTCGGCGACCGGGACACCGGCGAGGTTCCCGGCCGCCGCCGCGGTGATGTCGGGCCCGAAATGCAGGCCGAGCAGACGGAAGAACCGGGCGCTGCGATCCGCTAAGGCACGGTAGGAGGCGGCGAAGACCTGGCGCACGCTCGTCGCGGCGTCACCGCCGTCGAGGTGGGTCAACCGCCCGGGCGTCTCGCTCAGCTCGCGGGCGAGCTCGGACAGGGCGAGGGCCGGGTCGGTCAGGACGCGTCCCGCGGCGATGGCCAGCGCCAGCGGCAAGCGGCCGCAATGGGCGATGATCCGGTCGACCACATCGGGTTCGGCGGCGACGCGAGTCGTGCCGAGACGCCCGGCCAGCAGTTCACGCGCCTCGGCGGGCGGCATCAGGTCGAGGTGCAGGGCTCGCGCCCCTTCGGTCACGACCAGCGGAACGAGGCGACTGCGGCTGGTGACCAGAACGAGGCAGCCGGGTGAGCCGGGCAGCAGGTGCCGGACCTGGTCGGTGTCGGCGGCGTTGTCAAGCACCACCAGCACCCGCCGTCCGGCGAGGACACTGCGGTAGAGGGCGGCCTGGGCGTCCAGCGACGCCGGTATCCATTCCGGCGGGACGCCGAGGGCGTCGAGGAACCGTCGCAGGGCCTCCGCGGGCGTCATGGCGGGGCCACCGGGGTCGAACCCGCGCAGGTTGATGTACAACTGCCCGTCCGGAAAACGGGCGGCGACCTTGTGCGCCCAGTGCACCGCGAGCGAGGTCTTGCCGACGCCGGCGGAGCCGACGAGCACGACCACCTCGGATCCGGCGCCCGGATCACGGCCGAGTCCTGTCATGACCTCGTCGAGCCATCGGAGGGGACCACGCCGCCCGGCGAATGCCCGTACGGCCGAGGGAAGCTGGCCGGGCACCGGCGCGGCGGCGGCGCGCGGCACCGCATCCGGTGCGGCCGCCGCTACGGTTGCCGGCGCGGCGAGCGCGCCGTCGTGGCGCAGGAGCGCCACCTCCAGCTCCCGCAGCTCCGGGGACGGATCGATGCCGAAGTGATCGTCGAGTTCCTTCCGCAGGCACCGGTAGACCGTGAGGGCATCGGTCTGGCGCCCGGACCGGTACAACGCGATCATGAGTTGGGCGTGGAGGCGTTCGCGGAAGGGATTTTCCCGGACCAGCCGCTCCAGTTCGGCGACGACGGCGCCGTGCTCCCCCATCGCCAGCCGAGCGTCGAACAGCGATTCGAGAGCCGACAAGTGGGCCAGTTCGAGGCGGACGGCCTGGTCGTCGAAGTAGGTCGAGCCGGCCAGATCGGCCAGTGGCCGGGCACGCCACAAGTCGAGCGCCGCCCGGAGACTCGCGGCGGTCCGCGCGGGCTCGGTGACGGCGGTTCCCTGCCGCACCAGGCGTTCGGCGACGCCGACATCGGTGGAGTCGGGCCCGAGCGCCAGCACGTAGCCCGGAGGTCGCGCCACGATCGCGGCCTTCGATCTCAGCACCCCGCGCAGATAGGAGATGTGACTCTGGAGCGTGTTGACGGCCGTCGCGGGTGGACGACCGTCCCAGACCAGATCTATCAACCGCTCGGTGCTCACGACGTCCCCGGCCTGTAAGGCCAGGACGGCGAGCACGGCTTTGCGTCTTTGCCCCGAGACCGGCCGGACGGCTCCGTCGACGACGACGTCGACGGGCCCCAGCAGCCGGATTTGCACCCGATCCATACGAACCCCCGTTGTGATAAGCCACCCCTCCACATAGTTAAACGGATGCCACGCGGTTTTAGTTCAATGTCCGCGCGGCGGGCCGGGTGCTTCTGGACGGTCCTCGCCGCCCGTCGAGACGGTCAAAGCCTCGCGCGGGCCAGCGTCCTCGATGAGCACCGAAACGGCCGGACGAACAGGAAGCGGCGCGCCTCCACCAGGAAACGCGCCGCGTTCGGTGCACGCCCGGGCGATGAATCAGCCGGCGGCGTGGGCGCTGACCTCGCGCACGGCGTCGGCGATCGCCGTGAACTCCCTGCGCAGGATCTGATCGTGGTTGCTGGGGACCTTCGTGCTCTCGATGTTGGCGTTGCGTTCGACCACGTCCTTCACGCTGGCGCGAATGACCTCTTGTTCCTCGCCCTTGCTGCCGGTGGACACTCCCGACGCGAGCACGTAGCGCGTGGGCACGGTGATGGCGTCCAGCACCGGCCCCAGATTGGCGGCGCGGGCGATCTTCCCGAGCTCGATGTTGCACTCGGCCTGCTGGACGGCGTTGAGCCGCGGGGTGAGTCCGGTCGGGCGCAGGAGGGCCATGACCGGACGCAGGCGCTTGAACAGTTTGCGGATGCGCACCTCCATCGCGTCGTCCAGCCAGTCGTGCGGCTGTGCGCCGTCGACCAGCACCGAACCGAGGACGCGGCCGGGGTTCCGGCTCGTCCAGTGCGCGGCGAGGAAGGCCCCGTACGACCAGCCGATCACGACCGCCTTCTCGGTCACGCCCCGGGCGGCGAGGACCGCGTCGACGTCACGAATCGCCGCCTCGAAGGAGTAGTCGGCCGAGGTCTGCGACTTCCTGCCTCGACCGCGTTCGTCGAAGGTGATGTGCCGAAACTCCGGGCCGAGGTCGGCGATGACGTGTTTCCAGTAACCCTGCGTGGCGAACTGGCCGTTGAGGTAGATGACCGGGATGCCCCTGCCGCCGGTGTCGGTGACGGACAGAGCCGTGTCGTCGATCGGGACCATGCCGGTCCATGTCGTACCGGTCGCGGTGACGATGCTCATGATGTTCCCTTTCCGGGGTGGTGAACGGGGGTCAGGTGGTGGGCAGGTCGAGCTGGTATTCGTGGGTACGGCGGTAGGCGCGGAAACCCAGTCGCCGGTTGACGGCGATCATGTGGGTGTTGTCGAGGGCGTTGTCGGTCTCGATCTCGACGATGTCGGGGCGTTCGGCGCGCAGCCTGCGCACCATCGCCGCCTTCATCCACAGCCCGAGGCCGTGGCCGCGATGCGCGGGTACGACGACGGTGTCGTACTGCCACGCCCGGCGGGTCTCCCCCGCGCGGATGACGAGCTCGGTGTACCCGGCCATCTCGCCCTCGCCGACGGCGGCGGTCGTCAGCAGCTGATCGCCGCGGTCGGCGAGTACGGCGGCCATGGCGCGGACACGATCGGCGGTCCAGGTCTGGGTGCCGTAGTCCATGTCGCCGGTGGGCATGTCGTTCATCGCGTTCTTGGCCGCGGCGAAGGCTTCGGCGAGTTCGTCGGGAACGGTGCCGGTCCACGTGGCCAGCTCATAGCCGGTGCGCTCGTTGTCGGCTTCGGCGTCGTCGGCGTGCGCGACGTCGAGGAGCAACTGGTCGAGTGACAGCACCCGCCGGAAGCCCCGCGCGGCGCAGAAGGCGTCGCCCGGTCCGTCACCGGTCACCGCCGTGATCAGGCTCCGGCGCCGGTCTGCCGTCGCGGCGGACACGGCCGCGTCGAACAGGCGCGAGCCGACGCCGAAGCGCCGATGCCCCGGGTCGACGTGGGCCTCCAGCTCCGCGAGGTGGTCCTGACCGGCCGAGGTGAACAACCGCAGCCCGGCGACGCCGACGACCGCACCGCCGGGATCCGTTGCCAGCCAGAGAAGGCGGCGACTGTCCAGCCCCGCGGCGGTGAGCCGGCCGTGTACCTGTTCGACGGTGGGCCGGGGCTCGGCGGGCAGATCGTGGGCGAGGGAGGCCGTCACCACCGCGTGCCAGGCGGCGGCGTTCTCGGCACTGACGTCGGACAGGGGGACGAGATCCATGAGGGGCTCTTCTCGGTCGGTGTGGCGTACCAGCGGCCAGTCGATGGCCACACGGGCGGCGTTGGCGAGGTAGTTGGTGAAGGCGTTGAGGGCCACGAACGCGATGACCTCGACGATCTGGCCGTCGGAGACACCGGCCCGGCGGGCCCCGGCGAGCTGCTCATCGGTGACGGCACCGTGGTCGCGGATCACCGAGCGGGCCAGGGCCAGGACGGTCGCGGCCCGCGGGGTGTCGGCCTTCCCGTGCCTCGCACGGGTGGCCTCGGCCTCGGTGAGCCCGGCGACCTTGGTCCCGAGGAAGGAGTGCGCCGACAGGCCGTAGTCGCAGCGGTTCTCCTGCGCCACCAGCAAGGCGATGCGTTCGAGCACGTCCGCCGGGAGGGTCTTCTCGGTGCTCAGTGCGCTCAGTACACCGACGTAGCCGTCGAGTACCGCGGGGCTGTTGGCCATCACCTTGACCAGGTTGGGGACCACCCCCAGCGCCTGGTGCGCGGCGGTCAGCAGTCGATGGGTCTCGCCGGTGGCGGTCTCCGGGTCGACGAAGGGGAGCGCTTCCATGGGGTAATCGTGCTGGTGGCCCTTGATAGATTCCCGATGCGATCTCTACGCACGACTCGGCGGCCAGAGGAGAACGGCATGCGCTTGGCGATCCTCGGCCCGGTCGAGGCGGTGGGCCCCGGTCCGCGAACGCCCGCGCTGGCGCCCCGGCACCGGGCGGTGCTCGCTTATCTGCTGCTGCACGCGGGAACCGTGATCAGTACCGGCCGGCTGATCGACGCGATGTGGGGTCCGGCGCCGCCGGACTCGGCCCGCGCGCAGATCCAGACCACGATCGCCGCGATCCGGCGGATGCTGCGTGAATCGGCGGCCGACGCGATCCTCGCGACACGGCCCGCCGGGTACGTCATCACCCCCGCGCCCGGGCAGCTCGACCTGACGGAGTTCACGAACCTCCTCACCGAAGCGCGTACCGCCTCCGCGGACGAGGCCGCGACGCTGATCCGTTCAGCGCTGGCGTTGTGGCGCGGCGAGCCCCTGGCCGACATCACCGCCCACTATGTACCGGCCACCCGGGCCAGGTTGAACGGGCAGCGGCTGACCGCCGTGGAACAACTCGGCGACCTGGAACTCGACGCGGGCCACCACGACGAGATCATCGACGAGCTGGCCGCCCACCTCGCGGCCAGCCCATCGCGGGAACGCCTGTGCCGCCAGCTGATGCTCGCCCTGCACCGCGCCGGACGCCAGCCCGACGCACTCGCCGTCGCCAGGACCTTCCGGGCGAACCTCGCCGAACAGCAGGGCCTCGACCCGGGAACCGCGTTCACCACACTCGAACAAGACATCCTGCGCGACGAACCCGGACTCCGGCCCCCGGCGCCCGCGCCCACCGAACAGCGACGCGTCAACTTCCTGCCCTACGACGTACCCGACTTCACCGGACGCGACGGCGAACTCAACGACCTGACACACCTGTGGACGGGCCGCGACGACGGTGTCATGACGATCTCGGCGATCGACGGGATGGCGGGCGTCGGCAAGACCACCCTCGCCGTCCACGCCGGACACCACCTCGCCGGGCACTTCCCCGACGGGCAACTCTTCGTCGACCTACAGGCGCACACCGCCGGACAGGCACCGCTCGACGCGAGTGCCGCGCTCGCGATCCTCCTGGGACAAGTCGGCGTTCCCAGCGAACGTATTCCCGCGACGCTCGCCGACCGCTCCGCCATCTGGCGCTCCGAACTGTCGAAGCGGCGGGCCCTGGTCGTACTCGACAACGCCCTGAGCACCGACCACATACGCCCGCTGCTGCCCGGCACCTCCCGAGCCCTCGTCCTGATCACCAGCCGCAGACGGCTGATCGACCTCGACGGCGCACGAGCACTGTCCATGGACGTACTGCCCGCCGCCGACGCCCTGGGGCTGTTCACCGCGATCGTCGGCGAACGCGCGAAGGCCGAACCGGTCGCCGTCCTCGACGTGCTCCAACTCTGCGGGTTCCTGCCCCTGGCGGTCCGCATCGCCGCCGCCCGCCTCCACCACCGTCCACGATGGACGGTCGAGTACCTGGCGACCCGACTCCGCGACCAGCGTCGCCGACTCGCCGAACTGAACACGTCCGAACGCGGCGTGGCGGCCGCGTTCACCCTGTCGTACCAGCAACTGACCGCCGGCCAGCAACGCATGTTCCGGCTCCTCGGGCTACAGCCGGGCCGCGACATCGGAGCCGACGCCGCCGCCGCGCTCGCCGGCGTCTCCTTCGCCGAGGCCGAAACCCTGCTGGAGGACCTCCTCGACGCCCATGTCCTCGCCCAGCACGAACCCGGCCGCTACACCTTCCACGACCTGCTGCGCGAGCACGCCCTGGCCACCGCCACCGCCGAGGAACCCGAAAGCGGCCAGCGCCAGGCCCTCGACCGGCTGATCCACCACTACCTCCACACCGCGAGCGTGGCCGTAAGCCTGCTGTATCCCGGCGAACAGAACCGCCTACCGCGGATCCCTACACCCGAGACCCCCACCGCACTACCGCGCGATGAAACCGAAGCGCTCACCTGGCTGGACACCGAACGCGCCAACCTCGTCGTCTTCGGCCGCCACACCGCCGACCACGACCGGCCCGCCGACACCGGCCGTCTGGCGATCACCATGCACCGCTACCTGCTCGGTCACGCACACCAGGCCGACGCGATGGCCTTCCACGAGCTCGCGCTGCGCACCAGTCGCCACAACGGCGACCGGTCCACCGAGGCGCGCACCCTCCTCGACGCCGGTGAAGTGCACTACTGGTGGCACGGCGACTACGAGAAGGCCGGTGAACACTACCGGCGCGCCCTCGATCTCGCACGCGACAGCGGCGACCGCGTCGCCGAGGCCCGGGCGTCGCAGAACCTCGGCATCCACGCCCAACGGCGACGTGCCTACGAGCAGGCACAAGACCACTTCCGGTCGGCCGTCACGCTCTTCGGGGATCTCCACGACCACGGCGGCGAAGCCAGATGCCTCACCGAACTCGGCATCATCCACCAACATCACGGCCGCTACGAAGACGCCCACGAGCACCAGCGTCGCGCGCTGTGCCTGTACCGCGAGAACGGTTCCCGCATCGGCGAGACCATCGTCCTCAACAACCTCGGGCTGCTGTGCCGGCGCGAAGGCCGCCACGACCAGGCCCGCCGTCACCATCAGGACGCTCTGGAGCTGTGCCGTGCGTACGACTTCCCCGGCGACGAGGCCGAGTCCCTCAACGCCCTGGCGGAGGCCGCCCGAGCCATGGGCGACCTGGCCCAGGCCGTCACCGAACACGAAGGCGCCCTCGCCATCGCCCGCGAGGTCGGCTACCGCCCCGAACAGGCCCGCGCCCACGACGGTCTGGCCCGCGCACACCGCGACCTCGGCGACATGGCGAACGCCGGGACTCACGCCCGACAGGCCCTCGACCTCTACATCGACCTCGACGTCCCCGAAGCCGACGAGATCAGCGCCTTCATCACCGAACTCCACCTGACCGGACACACCGACGGGTGAAGGCGCTGGTCGGCGATGACGCCCGGAACGCCGCATCGCCCACAGTGGTCTCCACCGCCGCGGCCATCGTCGATTCGCCTCGATTCCAACGGATTCGAATGATCCCTGGCCGCCGCGTTCCGGTCTCGGTTCACTGGGCCTCGTTCACCACTTCGCGGCTCCGGCACTCGGAGAAACGCGAGGAGGCGGGCTGAATCCGGGATCGGGGCGGTGTTCCCACGAGGCGTTGAACTCCGGGGGCGGGCGAATGATCGGTCGCGCGGCAGGGCTTCGTGAGGCCCGCCCTCCTTCCCGGGAGACCCTTCGAGGAAGGAAACAACGTGCGACTCCAACGAAAGACCCGAAGGCCGATTCTCACGTCCATGCTGATCACGTGCGCGGCCATCGTGATCGCCCTGATCGGCGGGGAGTCGGCAGCGGTGGCCGCACCCGCGACCGGTTCCTCCGTCCAGGCGCAGATCGACGCCCTGCTGGCGCAGCACCCGGACGGAAAGCAGATCAACGACAACGAGATCGCCTGGGAGAACGGGGCAGTGGTCCTCACCATTCCGGCGGCCGGTCAGCCGACCGCCTACGGTCCCGGCGAGAAGGCGGTTCCGATGGGGACCCCGAACTGCTCGTACTACTGGACCTGCCTGTACGAGCACGC
The DNA here is from genome assembly GCF_014202425.1 of Phytomonospora endophytica. Classification (GTDB taxonomy): domain Bacteria; phylum Actinomycetota; class Actinomycetes; order Mycobacteriales; family Micromonosporaceae; genus Phytomonospora; species Phytomonospora endophytica. Next base: position 128,305 of record NZ_JACHGT010000017.1, read on the forward strand.
GAACTACGACGGCCGCCGGCTCCGCTTCTCCTCCTGCGGCTACATCCAGGATCTCGGCGGCTACGGCTTCAACGACCAGACCACCTCATGGCACAACAACCAGTCCGGAGGGGCCCGCACGAGGGTCTACGACTGGCGAGGAGCCTGGGTGCAGCTCTGGGCGACCGGGGAAGCACAGTCGTGGAACCCCAACGTCGGTAAGGACAACAACGACAAGGCCGACGGAATCAAGGCCTGCTGACGGGGCGGGCCGCGGTCGGTTCTTCACAAAGAGCCGGCCGCGGCCCCTCGCCGTGTGCGGGTCCGTCGAGGCCGCGCAGACGTTCACGCATCGTCTCGGCGTACCCGTGGCCGAGGTTGGTGTAAAGGCCGAGCGCTTCGCGCCAGGCTCCCGCGGCGGCGTCCCGGTCGCCCAGCTCCGCGTGGACGTCGCCGAGACGGCCGAGGGTTCCGGCCTGCTCGTAGGCGTTGCCCGCGTGGCGGAACAGGTCGAGTGCCCGCTCAAGGTCGAGGATCGCGCCCCGGGAGTCACCGAGGCGGTGGCGGAGGTAGCCCAGACTGTCGCGGGTATGGGCGATTCTGGTGCGGTCGCCAAGCTCCTCGTGGATCGACAGGGCCGCCAGGCACGGTTCGACGGCCTCGTCCAGGCGACCCAGTTGGGCCGACAGCCAGCCGATCGCGTTGAGCGCCCGCGCCTGGCCGGGACGGGACCCGCCGACCCGCTCCAGGATCAGGGCCTGATGGGCGTGGTCCAGGGCGGCTCCGAATCTCTCCGCGCGCTCCTCCACATAGGACAGACCATGGTTCACGGCGGCCTGGCCCGCGACGTTCCCGGACTCACCGTAGAGGCCGAGCGCCCGCTCAAAATGGAACCGGGCACGCCCGAGGGCCGAGTGGTGGATCGCCGAGGACGCGAGGAAGCGGTGACCCCGGGCCCGCACCTCAGGGTCGCCCAGGCGATCGCCCGCTTCGAGCGCCAGACGCGCGGCCTCCAGCTGGCGCCCCCACAGGCCGCTGTCACCGAGGTGGTTCAGGATCGTCCACACCAGCCGCCACACGTGGTGGTCGCGCCCGGTCTCGGCGGCATGGGCGACGGCCGCGAGCATCCCCCGGTGTTCGGCGTCGAACCACGCCGACGCCTCCTCGAAGCCGGCGAAGGTCTCCGGCGCGGTACCGGCGGCCGGTTCGGTCACGTCGATCGGCTCTCTGCTCGGCTCGATCGCCCTGGACGCCGCGACACCCGAGTGCAGCCAGTGGTCGAGCCCGCGTTCGATCGCGTCTCGCCGGTCGGCGGCGCTCTCGTGGGTCTCGGCGAGACCGGCGGCGTGTTCCCGCAGGAGATCGTGGAAGGAGTAGCGGCCGTTGGCATCGAGTGAGAGCAGGTTGGCGTGCGTCAGCTCCGTCAGGAGCCCAGGTACGTTGCCGGTGTCGGCCGCCAGGACGCTCGCGGCCCACGGGATCGAGAAGTCGGATGTCCGATGCAGGCTCAGCATGCGGTACGCGCGCTGAGCACCCGCACTGAGGCGGTGGTGGGAGAGGTCGAGAGTGGCCGTGATCGCGGTATCCGGGTCGGCGGGTCCGATCGCCAAGGCTCCGAGGCGGTCGGCTTCGAGCAGGCGCGTGTAGCCGGCGACGGTCTCGCGGCGCGGGTGATGGTGGGTCAGATAGTTCGCCGCGGCGATCTGGAGCGCGAGCGGCAGTCGTCCGCAGGCCTCGGCCAAGGTGTCGACGTCCTCTTCGGGGGTGTACTTGACGGCGAGCCGGCCGAGGAGCTCGCGCAGCAGGGACGCGGCTTCGTCCGGCCCGAGGACGTCGACGGCGACGCGGGACAGGCCGCTGCTGGTGACGTCCAATCCGGACAGCCGACCGCGGCTGGTGACCACCGTGAGGCACTTCGGATCGGCCGGGAGCAGCGGGCGCACCTGCGAGGCGGCATGGGCGTTGTCGAGCACCAGTAACACGGGGCGCCCGGTGAGCGAACGCTGGTAGAGCGCGTGCTGCGCGTCGGGGTCGGCGGGGATCTCCTCGGGACGAACTCCCAGCTGGAAGAGCAACCGGATCCGTGCCGTCTCGGTGTCGACCGGCGTGGACGTGCTGTAGCCGTTCAAGTCCAGGTACAGGGCGCCGTCGGTGAGGGTCGCCTTCACCTGGTCCGATCGGGCCCAATGGACGGCCAAGGCGGTCTTGCCGACGCCTCCCATGCCGGTGAGTGCGACGAGGACGCCCGTCCCGCGCCCGTAGTCGCCCAGCAGCCGGTCCAGGCGCCGCAAGGCCCTGCGCCGCCCGGTGAACGACCGGTTCGCCCCCGGAAGCGCACGTGACTCCCACACCACCCCCGGCCCGAAATCCGGGGCGGCGCCGGTGAGGCGCCGGCGGACCTCGTCGAGCCCGACCCGCTGATGCAGGTCGAGTCCGAGCGCGGCATGGCTCAGCAGCAGGTCGAAGCGATCGGGACTGTCGGTGGTCGGAGGTGCCGGCAGATGCTCACCCTTGAGCCAGTTGTAGATCGTGCTCATCGACACGTCCTCGGTCGTCGCGGCGATCTCGCGAACCGTTCGTCCCGAGTCGGCGATCCGCGCCCGCAGCCAGGCACCGAGTTTCACGGGGGTGTCGAGGTGATCGAACTCCCCCGCCTCGAACGCGGCCCCGCGCCGAGCGGCCGACAGCCACCGACGCACCACGCCGGCGCCCACGCCGAGTTCGCGCCCGACCTGCTGCGGCGAGATCCGGTGCCGTTCCATGTGCGCCGCGAGCCATGTCGCGAGGCGCGCGGCCGTGCTGGTCTCGGCAGATCGCATACCGTCCCCCGGTTTCCGGTGCGCCGGTCATCCCCATGACCGACTCCACCCCAACGTATTCAAACCAGTCGATTTCCGCAACGGGAATGCGATGAGGCGGTCACCTCGCCTCACGGGCTGCACGACCCCGGCACACCGCACGGGGATCGTCGCCTCAACGCCGATGGCCGCGGAGGCGCCTCCGCGGCCATCGGGTCCATGAGGTCTATCGCTTGAAACGGATCGGTCTGCTGTCGTCGCAGGTGTCCCAGTTGAAGTGGGGCTGGGGATCGCCGTAGCCGCCGTATCCGGCGAGCACGATGCCTGTGGCGTCCCTGTTCACGCTGTCGATGCGGACGGTCAGCTCGAACGTGCTCGTGCGGCCGACGAGGAACCCCTGGTGGACGTCGCAGACGTAGCGCGCGGGCGGATTCTCACCGCGACCCGCGCCTTCCTCGCAGTAGTCGCCGAACCCGGTCACCACGACACCTTCGGGCAGGTCGAACCACACGGCCGTCACGTTGCTCAGGCCACGGTTGTCGGGCAGCATCCCGGGCCCTTCGTCGCCGACGCCGATCGTCAAGGTCGCCTCACCTGTCCGCGCGGGCAGTCTGCCGGCGGTCGGTACGAGGTTCGGACGGTTGTCGCCGGTGATCTGGATGAAGAACGGACCGTCCCAGTCCTCGTTTTCGACGACGACGCTTTGTACCGGCGCGTCCGGCGGCGCGGGAGCCGCGTCCACCACGGTCAGCTTCGGGCCGGTGCCCGGACGCGGGTCGGGCAGGTAGGTCTCCTCACCGGAGGCCACCCAACCGACCGTCGCGTCGGTGAAGCCGGGCGCGTAGGCGTCGCGCCTGACCTTCAGACGCACCGGAGCCGACAGCTCGTAGGTGCGGCCCGGTTCGAGCACGACCGGGAACGCGCACTCCAACCTCATCCCCATGCCGCTTTCGTAGTCGGAGGTCAGGCAGTTGGCCGGAGCCTTCGACGGCGCCTTGAGACCGGTGGCGGAGACCCGCAGCCTCGGGTTGTAGATCGGCCGCGTACCGGTGTTGGTGACGGTGACCGGGATCTGGGCGAGTTCGCCGATCCCGGCGGTCACCAGGGGCATCTCGCCGAGCCCGAACGCGACACCGTCGATCACGCTCACCGACTGGTCGCCCAGCCCGGTGTCGGCGCCGTCCCCGGTTACCCGCATATGCAGCCGGCCGGCCCCTTCCTGCCAGTCGCGAGTGGTGAGGTGCAGCTCCGGAGCCGGCAGGCCCACGATGGACTCGTCGCCCAGTTCGGCGTCACCGAGGGCGCAGGTGAACACGTCGCCGAGTCGGTCGCAGGACACGATCCCATCGGTGTCACGAACGTCGACGTCGGCGAAGCCGGTCAGCTCCGAGACGTCCACGGTCAGCGTGACATTCGTGACGGTGACGGGCGGCGCGAAGGTGTAGGCGCTGACCGGGATGGCGTGCACGGTCGTTCCGATGCCGACGGGCACCCGGACGTCCTGCCAGTCGCCGACGCTCAGGTAGGTGTCCTCGGGGTCGGCATGGGCGGGTACGGCGTAGGTGAGCAGAGTGCCGGCGAGGAGCACGGCCCCGATACGCGCGAATAAACGCGACGATGGAATGCGATTCACTTCTATCCCCCGTTCGTGCGGTCCCGTGGGCTACGGGACACGACACGATGGTCACGCCGGAAACGACCTCGCCGGTTGCGCCGATCCCCCAGACGGCGTCGGGAACGAACCGATCGACGCCGCCACCCCAACTCGACATCCTCCGTCGGTTCGAAACCGTGTGCCGGGCAACCGATCCTGCCTGTCCCCCGGGACCCCGCCGACGTGACGGCGCACCGGCCGGCGGGGCCCCGGGGGATCCGGCACGGCGTCAGGCGCGGATGCTCCACCGCTGGTTCGCTCCGCCCCAGCAGCCCCAGAGCTGGATCTTCGACCCGTTGGCAGTGGCCGCCCCACTCACATCCAGGCACAACCCCGAGGCGAGGCCGGTGACGCTGCCGTCGGCGTTGAGGCTCCACCGCTGGTTGGCCTGGCCGTTGCAGTCCCACAGGACGACCGCGGCTCCGTTGGCCGACCCGGCCGCGTCGAGGCACTTGCCGCCGTTGCCCGTGAGCCGACGATCGGAGGTGTACGTCCAGCGCTGATTCGCGCCACCGTGGCAGTCCCACAACTGCACCTGAACACCGTTGGCCGTGCTGGAACCGGGCACGTCGACACACCGGCCCGACTGCGCGCCGACGATGGTCGCGCCCGCCTGCGCGCCGGGCGAGCCGATACTGCCGGGCACCGACGACAACGCCGCGTACCAGACCGCGGCCATCTTGTCGTAGCCCCCGGCCGTCGGGTGCACACCGTCGATCAGGTCCGCCGTCGCCAACGCAGCGTGCATGTCCACCAGGTGCACGCGCTTGCCGGCGTTCACCTTGCCCTGCACGATCCCTGGAACCGCCGCGTTGAACGCCCGTACCGCGTTCTCCTGCCCGCTGTTGGCCAGCGGAATGATCTGGGCGACGAACACGTCGGCACCGGGTGCGGCGTTCGTGACGCGGTCGATCAGCGCCGACAGGCGGTTCGGCGCGTTGCCCAGGTCGTAGTTCTGCAGCACGTCGTTGGTCCCTATGTGCAGCAGTACCGTGCGCGGTTGGTACGTGCCCAGCCAGCCCGCCACGTTCGCGGCCACCTGGTCGATGCGCCAGCCCGGATGTCCCTCGTGGTCGTGGTCGCCGAGGCTCCCGGGGCCGTTGTACTGCGAGCCGACCAGGTCGACGGTGTACCGCGCGCTCGCCAGGCGCTGCCAGAGGCCGATCCGGTAGCCGCCGGGCACCTGGGTGCCCTCGGTGATGGAGTCGCCCAGCGGCATGACCTTCACGCCGCCGTTCGACTCCGCTGACGCCGGTTCCACCGCCGCGGCGACCAGGGTGACCGCGAGGCCCAAGGCGGCCAGCGCCGAGAAGAATCTCGTCATCGTCGTTCTCATGCGTCCGCTCCGTTCGCTTGTTTGTCGGGCATTGCGGTGAAGGGAGGGGCCGAAGCCGGCCACGCGCCCGGCCCCGGGCAAGGTCAGCCGCGCGTGCTCCACTGCTGGTTGGCGCCGTTTGAGCAGGCCCACAGCTGGAGCTGCGTGCCATTGGTGGTGCCTTGGCCGGTGGCATCGAGGCACAGTCCGGACTGGACGCCGGTGATGGTGCCGCCGGCGTTGAGGTTCCAGCGCTGGTTGCTCTGGCCGTTGCAGTCCCAGACGATGACGGCCGTGCCGTTGGCGGTGCCCTGGTTGCCGGCGTCGAGGCACTTCCCGCCGAAGACGGTCAGCTGCCCGTTCGCCGTGTAGGTCCAGCGCTGGTTGGTGCCGCCGTGGCAGTCCCACAGCTGGAGCCGGGTGCCGTTGGCGGTGCTGGAGCCGGGCACGTCGAGGCAGCGTCCGGACTGTCCGCCGACGACCATCACGTTCTCCTTCGTGGGCGGCGGTTCGCTCGGTGACCCGAACTGCGCGATGAAGCGCCAGGCCTCGCCTTTCGTCCAGGTCCGGACACCGTCCTCGCAGCCGCAGCCGTCCACGGGTCCGGGCATGTGGCCGCCGTCGAAGGCGGCCCACTGGACCGGGTAGCCCGAGCGGCAGCCCGTGTAGACGGTGGTCACGTGGGTGCGGCTGCCCGGGGACGGTTCCCGCGGGCTTTGGGCGGTGCATCCGTTGGTCCTGACGAAGGTGTCGCGCAGGGAGCGGCCGAGCCCGATGCCGAGCACGTTGTCGGAGATGCCGTGGATCCCGAAGTACCCGATGGGCTGCGCACCGCCGCCGGCGCAACCGCTGAGCTGGGCGCCGGAGTAGACGACCACGGCCCGGAACACGTTCGCCCGGCCGCAGGCGATCGCGTAGCTCATTCCGCCGCCGTAGCTGAATCCCATGGCGAACAGCTGGGCGCTGTCGACGCACATGTCCGACTGGATGCGGTTGACCATGGTGTCGACGAAGGCGATGTCCTCGCCGTTGTTGTTGGCCCAGCCGTTGCCGAAGCCCTGGGGCGAGACGAGGATCGCGGTGCCGTTGGACTGCTCCTGCATGCCGTAGTAGGCCCACGGGGCCCCGCTCGTCCCACCGGAGGCCACGTCGTACATGGTGCCGCCGCGCCAGTGGAAGGCGGAGATCAGGCGGTACGGCGTGCTGTTGTTGTAGTTGGCCGGGAAGCGCAGGACGAAGCTGCGATTGACCCCGTTGCTGGAGATGGTGTTGGTGCCGTTGGCCAGTGTGGGGTTCTTGCCGCATCCCGTCGTCGGCGCGGCGACGGCGGGATCGGCGGCCGAAGCCGCGGTCGGGGCCGCCGCGACAGCCGTGCCGACGACGAGGGCAGCCGCCAGGGTCAGCGCCGTCGTCAGAAGGTGCGCTAAGGCGCGGGTACGGAGGTGAGCCGAACGTGGAATCATGGCGATTCTCCTAAGGTGCGTGTGCCGCGTCCCGGGAGCCGCCGCGCGGCGCGGGAGGGAATGGCGGAGACGGCGTATGCCGCGGGGCGAGATCGGTGAGCGGTGGGCCGATCGTGGCGGCCAGTCGGCTCCAGCGCTGGTTGGCGCCTCCGTGGCAGGTCCAGACGATCACGGCGGTGCCGTTCGTCGTCGCACCGCCGTTGACGTCCAGGCACAGCCCGTTCTGGGCGTTGGCGATAGCACCGTCGCTGTTGAGGGTCCAGCGCTGGTTCGCCTGGCCGTTGCAGTCCCAGACGCGGGCGCGGGCGCCGGGCGCGGCGCCTGGGGGTGCCTCCAGGCATTTGCCGAGGACCTGCAGGGTCTCGCCGTTGCGGGTGAAGCGCTGGTTGGTCCCGCTGTGGCAGTCCCAGATGAGCATCGGGGTGCCGTTGGCCGAGGAGGCGTGGTCGACGTCGAGGCAGCGGCCGGAGGCCTCGCCGCGCAGACGGAACGTGGGCGGCGGTTCGGTGGTCCCGCCTCCGCTGACGCGGAAGACGGCGGTGCCGTGGGCGGGGACGGTCGCCGAGATGGCGCCGGTGGTCGTCGAGGAGGCACCGGTCCACAGGTCGCGGAGGGTGAAGGAGGAGCCGGTCTTGCCGATCGCCGCGGCCGTGGTGGAGACGGTGGTCGCCGCGTTGCCCTGGTTGAACAGGGCCACCGCGACGTCGCCGTCGGCCAGGCGTTTGGCCAGGACGCGCCGGGTGCCGTCGCCGGCGACCTGGATCGCCTGCAGGCCGAGGGGATCCTGGTCGACCGCGATCAGGTCGGCGTTGTTCAGGATGGCGAGGGTGGCGGCGCTGCTGCCGCGGATGTCGTTGCCCGCGATCAGGGGTGCGGCCATGATCGCCCACAGCGCGAAGTGGCTGCGCTGCTCGGTGTCGGTCAGGCCGCTGCGCCCGATCTCCATCATGTCCGGATCGTTGAAGCCGCCGGGTTGTGCGTAACCGGCCAGGGGGACGTTGACGTTGACGATGTTCTGAATTCCCATGGGGTAGCCGTTGCTCTGACCGGTGTCCCAGGCGTTGGTGATGTCCTCGGTGGTGCGCCAGAGGTTGGCGACGTCGCCCCAGTCGCGCAACGGCCCCGTCTTGGCGTGGATGCTGTTGGGGTTGATGCTGTAGACGATCGGGCGGCCCGTCGCGGCCAGCGCGTCGCGCATGCGGGCGAAGGTCGCGACCTGCTCGTCGATGCTCCCCTCCGGGGAGCACCAGTCGTATTTGAGGTAGTCGACGCCCCAGGCGGCGAACTGGCGGGCGTCTTGGACCTCGTGGCCCCGGCTGCCGGTGGCGCCCGGATAGGCGCCGAAGTACTGCGCGCAGGTGCGGTCGACGGGGACCTGGTAGATGCCGAATTTCAGGCCCTTGCCGTGCAGGTAGTCGCCGAGGGCCTTCATGCCCGAAGGGAAGCGGTTCGGGTCGCCCTGCAGGTTGCCCGCCGGGTCGCGGTTGGGGTTGAACCAGCAGTCGTCGACGACCACGTACTGGTATCCGCGCTCGCGCATGCCGGTGCCGACGATCGCGTCGGCGGTCTGGCGGATCAGGGTCTCGTTGATGTTGCAGCCGAAGGTGTTCCAGGTGTTCCAGCCCATCGGCGGGGTGCGGGCCATCCCGTTGTCGTGGGCTTCGGCCGGGGGTGGGACGGCCACGGTGGCCAGTACCGCGGCGACCGCGGCGGCCAGCACTGCGGACAGTAAGCGGTGTCGCGTTGCCGGTCGGTTCATCTCTGCTCCTTTGTCGCCGTGGGTGCGGGTGCGGCCGGTGGTGCCGACCGCACCCGCGCCGGTTCAGGGGACGGGGTGGCTCAACCGCGGCTCCACTGCTGGTTGGCGCCGCCCCAGCAGCCGTAGAGCTGCAGTTGGGCACCGTTGGCGGTGCCGGATCCGACGACGTCGAGGCACAGCCCGGAGGTCTGGCCGGTCACCGTGCCGTTGGTGTTGAGGGTCCATTTCTGGTTGGCGCCGCCGTGGCAGTTCCAGACGATGACCGCCGTGCCGTTCGCGGTCCCGCCGCCGGAGGCGTCCAGACAGCGGCGGGTGTCTCCGGTGTAGACCGACAGTTCGCCCGCGCTGGTGTAGGTCCACTGCTGGTTGGCCGCGCCTGAACAGTCCCAGATCTGCACCCGCGTGCCGGGTGTCGTCGACGAGTTGGGGACGTCGAGGCATCGCGCCGAGCCGACGCCGCGCAGCGGAGCCGCGCCGGGACCTGGGCCCGGGCCCGGACCGGCGCCGTTGAGGGCGGCGAGCACCGAGGCGTAGGCCGTCTTCTTCTGGTAGTTGCCGTCGAAGAGCAGCGGCGTGGCCGAGGAGCGCCAGGAGTACTTGTCGGTGACGCCCCACACGGTGATGCCGGTGCAGCGGGCGACGGCGAGGCAGGCCTGGGTGACGCGCTGGTAGGCACCGGCCTGTCCCGTTCCGGAGCCGCCGATGTCGAGTTCGGTGATCTGCACGTCGACGCCCAGGTTGGCGAAGCGCTGGAGGTTCGACTGGTAGCTGCTCAGGTCGGAGTTCCAGTCGAGGTGGCTCTGGAAGCCGACGCAGTCGATGGGCACGCCACGGTTGCGGAAGTCGACGACCATGTTGTAGATGGCGGTGCTCTTGGCGTTGACGCCGTCGGTGCCGTAGTCGTTGTAACAGAGTTTCGCGCCCGGGTCGGCGGCTCTGGCCGCGCGGAAGGCCTCCTCGATGTAGCCGCCGCCGAGTCGCTGCTGGAAGATCGACTGCCGTCGGCTGCCGTCCCATTCGAAGGCCTCGTTGACCACGTCCCAAGAGTGGATCTTGCCGCGGTAGTGGCCGGCGACGCCGTTGATGTGGGAGACCATGGCCTGGCGCAGATCGTTGCCGGACAGACCGCCGACCCAGCCGGGGTACTGGGCGTGCCAGACGAGGGTGTGGCCGCGGACGGTCATGCCGCGGCTCTGCGCGCGGGAGACGATCTGATCGCCGCCGCCGAAGGTGAACTGGCCGCGGTTGGGTTCGGTGGCGTCCCACTTCATCGCGTTCTCGGCGACGAGGCTGTTGAACTCGCGGTCCATGGTGGAGGCGTAACCGGCCTCGCCGAAATAGTTGGGGGCGACGGCGGCGCCGAAGTAGCGGCCGCTCTGGGCGGCGGCGGCGCCGAGGGTCTCGGCGGCCTGTGCGGGGGCGCTGAAGGCCACGACACCGGTCGCGGTCAGACCGAGGGTCAGCGCGACGGCGAGCGCCGTCCGCAGGCGGCCCCGCCTTCGTAAGGGTGAGCTGGTGGACATGACGACTCCTTGATCGAGGTGGGGGCGTGTGGTTGTCACCGGCCCGGGCTCAGCCCGGGCCGACGGTGACGGTGGGTGCCGTGGCCGGACCGGTCGCGGTGAAGCCGAAGACCTCGCGGGTCTGCCCGGCCTCCACGCGGCCGTTCCAGCCGAGGTCGGTGGCGGTCACGGTCGCTCCCGACTGCGACCACGTGGTGTTCCAGGCCGAGTAGACGGTCTGCGCGCCGGGCCAGGTCCATCGCAGGGTCCAGCCGTCGATCGCGGTGGCACCGGCGGTGACGGTCACGGATCCCTGCCATCCCTGGCCCCAGTCGCCGGTCACCGTGATCGCCGCGGACGGCGCGTCGGGGTCTGGGCCCGGTCCGGGAGGATCACCGCCGGGGTCCTCTCCCGGACCCGCGAGCACGAAGCGCCGGACGATGACGCGCCCGCCGAGGGCCTTGGTGGCGTAGTTGAAGACGCCGTAGCGGTAGCCCATGAAGAACTGCCAGGCGTTCTTCAAGGTGAACGGCGGCCCCAGGACGGTGAAGTTCGTGCCGTCGAGGCTGTAGGAGAAGCGTGCCTGCCGGCCGCTTCCGGCGCGGATGTCGGCGGTGGCGCGCAGCCAGATCCGGGTACCGGTGACGGCGGCGCCGGCGGTTTCGGATCCGGTGCTCGTGGTGTTCCAGGCGGCGTCCATCTCGATCCCGGCGACGGTGACGACGCGGCCGGCGGTGCCGTCGCGTTTGACGCCGATCCACGCCGAGGAGTCGCGCAGCATCGCGAGTCCGGCCCGGTCGCCGTCGGCCATGCCGGTCAGGTCGAGCTCGACCGTCGCGGTGGAGTTCGGTCCCGGTATCCGGTGGGTGAGGGTGTTGCGGGCCCAGTACAGGTCGGTGGTGACCGTCGCGGTCTGCAGGGTCAGTCCGTTGCCGACGTGGTAGCGGGCCGTGTCGGGGTTGTGGTTCCACTCCCAGTGCGGTCGAAGCGCGGTGCCCTGGAAGGTGTCGGTGCCGGTGAGCGGCGCGGCAGGACGGGGTGCGAGGTTCGGTAAGGGGTACGACGCGCCCCAGGCGCCGCCGACGGTGTCGACCTGCGGCCAGCCGTCCGCGGTCCACGTGATCGGAGCCAGCGCGGGAACACGGCCGCCGGGGTAGGCGTCGACGAAGGCCATGTAGTACCACTGGCCGCCGGGAGTCGAGACCAGACCGCCCTGGTGGGGCACGCCGCCGCCGGGCACGGGGCCGGGCATGTTCAGCAGCACCTGTCGCAGTTCGTAGGGCCCGAAGGGACCGGCGGTCGACTTGAGGATGTACTGCCCGTTCGCCGGACGCGTCAGGAAGATGTAGTACCGGCCGTTGATCTTGTAGAAGCGGGAGCCCTCCAGTGTCCCGATGCTCGACGGGGTCTGGAAGACCTGGCGGGTGGTGACCTCGCCGCGCGCGTCGGCGCTGAGCCGGGCGACGTGAATGGCGGTGTTGCCGTAGGCGACGTAGGGGGTGTCGTCGTCGTCGAAAAGGAGCCCGGCGTCGTAGTAGGCGCGCGGGATCTCGGCGTGCCGAGTCCAGGGGCCCTCGGCGGTACGCGCGGTGTAGACGTAGGTGCGCGCGAAGTCGATCTGGCCGAGCCAGTAGAAGGTGCCGTTGCTGCGGCGGTGGCCCAGCGACGAGGCCCAGATCCCGCGGACGTAGCCCCGGCCGCCGTTGAGGTCGTACTTGGCGCCGAAGTCGAGCCGGGGTACCGAATGCCCGGCGAACTCCCAGTTCACCAGGTCCCACGAGCGAAGGACCGGCGCGCCGGGCGAGTAGTGCATGGTGGACGCCGAGGCGTAGAACACCTCCCCGACGCGGATCACGTCGATGTCGGCGAAGTCGTGCCAGATGACGGGGTTGGCGAACGCGGCGGTGCCGACGGGGCCCGCGGCCGAAGCGGCACCGGCGACGGTGGCGGCCAGCGCCCCGGCGCCCGCTCCGAGGAGGGTGCGACGGCTTGTGTTCTGGGCGAGCCATGACGCGGGGGTGATATCCCTGCGGTCGGGTGGGGACATGGCGGTGCCTTTCCACTCGGACGTGGCCGGATCGCGAACTCGGGCGTGGCGGCTCGACTCGTCGTCCGCGCCGGCCTGTGCTGAGGAGTCGCCGGGACTCCGTGGACCTTGCCGGTGAACGGTGTTGCGAGCACACCGCCGCACCGGAAACGGGTACGCCGCGGGATCGGAACCCAACGCCCCGCGACGGACTATTTTCGAAACTTTTCGCGAAAGTTACGCTTCCGTGACTATAGGGATCAGGCACGGCACCGGTCAAGCACTCCCCCGGGACGAAACCGAGGACGCCGAGCTCACTGCGGCTAGACTCTCGCGATGGCTTCCACAGGCGACGAGGCTCAGCCGGGCGGCGAGCCGCTGACCATCGCGCAGCTCGCCGAACGCGCGGGGGTCTCCATCGCGACGGTGTCCAAAGTGGTCAACGGCCGCCTCGACGTCGCCCCCGACACCCGCGCGCTCATCGAAAGCCTCATCCGACGGCACGGCTACCGCCGCAAGCGGCGCGCCAGCGAGGCCGCACCGCTCCTGGAAGTCGTCTTCGGCGAACTGCACGGGCTCTACGCCGTCGAGATCCTCAACGGAGTCGGCCACGTCGCCCGCGACCACAACCTCGGCGTCGTGGTGTCCGAACTGCACGGCCGCCACACCCCCGGCCGCGGCTGGTTCGAAGACGTCCTGACCCGCCGCCCGATCGGCGTCATCGCGGTGTTCGCGAGCCTCACCGCGGACCACGCCGAGCGGCTCCGCGGCCGCGGCGTGCCCCTGGTGCTCCTCGACCCGACCGGCGACCTCGACGACGGGATCCCGTCGGTGGGCGCCGGCAACTGGAACGGCGGCCTGGCCGCCACCCGGCACCTGCTCGCCCTCGGTCACACCAGGATCGCGGTGCTGACCGGACCGCCGCACATGCTCTCCAGCAGGGCGAGGCTCGACGGCTACCGCACGGCGATGGACCTGGCCGGTGTGCCCGTCGACCCGGCACTGGTCCGCATCGGCGACTTCCAGATCGCCGACGGCCGGCACCTCACCCGCGAACTGCTGCGCCTCCCCGAACCACCCACCGCCGTCTTCGCCTGCAACGACGCCGAAGCCCTCGGCGTCTACCAGGCCGCCACCGAAGCCGGCCTGCGGATTCCCGACGATCTCAGCGTCGTCGGCTTCGACGACCTCCCGATGGCCGAATGGAACATCCCCCCGCTCACCACCGTCCGCCAGCCGCTCAGGGAAATGGCGGTGAGCGCGGCGACGATGCTGGTCACCCTGGCACAAGGGGAAGAACCACCGCAGCGCCGGGTGGAACTCGCCACCGAGCTGATCGTGCGCAGCAGCACCGCCCCGCCCGCGAAAGCACGGTAGCCCCCGCACACCGGACGGCCAATCCGCGACACCGCGCCCCACGGCGCCGAAACTTTCGAAGAATGCCCGGCAACGATCGGCCGCGAGCGCGGGTCACCCAGCGACCAGATGCCCCGAGTAGCAACGCATTGACCCTTATCGGCCCTCGCGATAAGTTGGCTGCCGACACGCGATGGGACCGCTCCCACGACTCTGCGTGAGCCGTCGGCACGGCCCACGGACGCCGGAAGGCGGCGCAGGTCTCCGCACGTCCGCCAGGCCGGCGGGCACTCCTCAAGGTGGTCGGGAATGCGCATCATGGACGCCAGCCACGTCGACCTCGTCGTCGCCGCCCAGGGAGGCGACGACCGGGCACGCGACGCACTGATCGCGATGTACCTGCCGCTGATCTACAACGTCGTCGGACACGCTCTTCGCGGCCACGCCGACGTCGACGACGTCGTGCAGGAAACCCTCCTGCGCGCCGTTCGCGACCTGCCCACCGTGCGCGACCCGAACAGCTTCCGGTCCTGGCTGGTGGCCATCGCGATCCACCAGATCAGCAGCCACATGCGCCGACGCCGTACCGGCGGCGAAGTCCTCGCCGTCTTCGACGAGCGATCCGAGCCACCGCACCCGCAGCCGGGATTCGAGGAGACGACCATCCTCCGGCTCGAACTGTCCGAACAGCGCCGCCACGTCGCCCAGGCGAGCCGCTGGCTCGACCCCGAACACCGAACCACCCTCGCGCTGTGGTGGCAGGAGGCCACCGGCACCATGAACCGACGCGACCTCGCCGCCGCACTCGGCGTGAGCGCCGCCCACGCCGGAGTCCGGCTCCAGCGCATGCGCGAACAACTCGACCAGGGCCGCGCGATCGCCGCCGCGCTCGCCACCGAACCGGCCTGCCCGCGACTGACCGCCGAAATCGACGGCTGGGACGGCCGGCACAGTCCACTGTGGCGCAAACGCATCGCCCGGCACGTCCGCGACTGCCCGGCCTGCCGGACCGCGGCCGGATCCCGCCTTCCACTCGAACGCCTCCTGCTCACCTTCGCACCCCTCACCGTCCCCGCAGGACTCGCCGCCGGACTCATCGCCAAAGAACTGACGACCGCCGCGACGGTCACCGCCACCGGGATCAAGTTCGGCCTACTCGGAAAACTCGCCCAGGCGCTCATCTCCCACCCGGTCGCCGGAACGCTCACCGGGACCGCGCTCGTCGTCGCCGGCACGGTCGCCTACGTCACCGCCCCCGAACCCCGGCCACCGGTCGTGGTCACCGCCCCGACAGCGGGCAAGCCCGAACAACTCCCGGCCACCCCCCAGGAAACCCCCGTCTCCCCACCACGCCCCTCCCCGTCCGACCCGAACCCACCGCGGAGCCCGCTCGTCCCGCACGGGTCCTGGTCACTGGAGTCGGTCGCCGCCAACGGCCAATACCTCACCCACACCGGAGACCTCGCCGCCCTCGCGGTGGCCGGCGACGAGCAGAACCGCCGGCGCGCCACCTTCACCGTCGTCGCAGGACTCGCCGACCCCGACTGCGTCACCTTCCGCGCCGCCGACGGCCGCTACCTCCGCCACTACGAACTCCGCCTGCGACTCGACGCAGACCAGGGCACCGCCCTGTTCCGCGAGGACGCCACCTTCTGCCCCGTCGCCGGAGCGACGGACGGATCGGTGACCCTGCGAGCGCACAACTACCCCGGGTCGGTCATGCGATCCCGCGACGGCGGCATCTTCCTCGACGGCTCCGACGGCAGCGAGGTCTTCGCCCGCGAGAGCTCCTTCGTCATCCGCGACCCGCTCACCGGCTGAGACCGCACACGATCGGTGCGGCGTACCGGAGCCCCCGTCCATAACGACTTCTCCCGGTGATCCCTCTCACCGAGACGACGCAGCGAACACGCCGGGATTTCCGTTACGACAAGGCCACCGGCGGTGCCTCCTCTCATAGACGGACCGTTCACGTCGCCGACCGGGTTGGGCCGGCCGGCGCCGCCCACGTCCCCCGGGAGCACCCATGTCCTCGACCCTCGACCGCCGCCGCCTGCTCCAAGCGGCCGGAGCCGGCGCCGTCGCCGCCGTCGCCCCGGCCACCGAAGCGACCCCCGGCCCGGCGTCCCTCACCCCCGCACGCTCCGACATCGGCGTCTCGGCCTACGCCTTCGCACTCGGCCGAGTACGGCTCGGCCCGAGCCGGTGGCTCGACAACCAGCACCGCACCCTGGCCTACCTGCGCTTCGTCGACGCCGAACGGCTGCTCTACAACTTCCGGGCGAACCACCGCCTCTCCACCAACGGCGCGACCGCCAACGGCGGCTGGGACGCACCCGCCTTCCCCTTCCGCACCCACGTGCAAGGGCACTTCCTCACCGCCTGGGCACAGGCCTACGCCGCCCTCGGCGACACCGTCTGCCGCGACAAGGCCGACCGGATGGTCACCGAACTCGCCGGATGCCAGGCCAACAACAGCGCGGCCGGATTCGGCGCCGGCTACCTCGCGGGCTTCCCCGAATCCGACTTCACCGCACTTGAGGCCGGCACACTCACCAACGGCAACGTGCCCTACTACTGCATCCACAAGACCCTCACCGGTCTCCTCGACGTCTGGCGCCACCTCGGCAGCACGCGGGCCCGCGCCGTCCTTCTCGCGCTCGCCGGCTGGGTCGACGACCGCACCAAGCGCTTGAGCGCCGCCCGGATGCGGGCCGTCCTGCGGACCGAGTTCGGCGGGATGAACGCCGTACTGACCGACCTGTACCAGCAGACCGGCGACGCCCGATGGCTGGCGGTCGCGCAACGCTTCGACCACGCCGCCGTCTTCGACCCGCTGGCCTCCAACCAGGACCGGCTCAACGGCCTGCACGCCAACACGCAGGTTCCCCAGTGGATCGGCGCCGCACGCGAGTACAAGGCCACCGGCACCACCCGCTATCGCGACATAGCGGCGAACGCCTGGAACTTCTGCGTCGGCGCGCACAGCTACGCCATCGGCGGCAACAGCCAGGCCGAACACTTCCGGGCGCCCCACGCGATCGCCGGCCACCTG
Organism: Phytomonospora endophytica; assembly: GCF_014202425.1. GTDB lineage: Bacteria > Actinomycetota > Actinomycetes > Mycobacteriales > Micromonosporaceae > Phytomonospora > Phytomonospora endophytica. Next base: position 145,212 of record NZ_JACHGT010000017.1, read on the forward strand.
ACGGCCGACACCTGCGAACTCTGCAACACCCACAACATGCTGACCCTGACCCGTGAACTGTGGCAGCTCAACCCCGGCAGGGTCGCCTACGTCGACTACTACGAACGCGCGCTGCTCAACCACGTCATCGGCGCCCAGAACCCCTCCGACCCCCACGGGCACATCACCTACTTCACCCCGCTCAACCCCGGCGGCCGACGCGGCCGTGGACCCGCATGGGGCGGAGGTACCTGGAGCACCGACTACCAGTCGTTCTGGTGCTGCCAGGGCACCGGCGTCGAGGCGGGCACCAGGCTCACCGACTCCGTCTACTTCCACAACGGCACCACGCTGACGGTCAACCTGTTCCTCCCCTCGGTCCTCGACTGGAACCAGCGCGGGATCACCGTCCGGCAGTCGACGGCCTACCCGGCGAGCGACACCACCGCCCTCCAGGTCACCGGCGACGTCGGCGGGTCCTGGTCGATGCGGATCCGCATCCCCGCCTGGACCTCCGGCGCCACGATCGGCGTCAACGGCACCGCCCAGAACGTCACCGCCACACCCGGCACCTACGCGACACTCACCCGCTCGTGGACCTCCGGCGACACCGTCACCGTCCGCCTGCCCATGAGGGTCGCCACGCACGCGGCCGACGACGACGCCGACCTCGCCGCGATCACCTACGGGCCCGCCGTGCTGTGCGGAAACTACGGCGACACCGCCCTGAGCGCACCACCCGCCCTCGACGTCGCCTCGATCACCCGCACGAGCACGACCGCTCTGGCCTTCACCGCCACGGCCGACGGCAGACCGGTGCGCCTGACGCCTTTCCACGACGCACAGGGCTTCAACTACGCGGCCTACTGGCGCATCGGCGGCCGCTCGGCCGGCAACGGCACCGCCGAGCGCCTCTGAACCTTCACCCGACCCGAACCCCCCGAATACCAGGAGGAAGACATGCGCGACCATCTCCGGTGGTTCGCCCGGCTCACGGCACTGACGCTGCTGGCCGGGACGATCACCTTGACCGCGACCGCCGAGACGCCCGCCGCGGCCGACCCGCCGCCGCGCGCCGCGGCCGTGAGCTTCACCAGCACGATGATCGGCCAGGCCTCCGGCACCTGCGCCGACGTGCCCAACGGTTCGGCCGCCAACGGCACCCAGCTCCAGATCTACTCGTGCTGGGGCGGCACCAACCAGAACTTCACCTTCGCGCCGGCCGCCGGAACGGCCGACCAGTACAACATCCGGACCGTGGCGGGCTCCTGCGTCGACGTCTCCGGCGCATCCTCGGCCGACAACGCCGCGGTCGTGCAGTGGACCTGCCACGCCAACAACAACCAGCGCTTCCGGCTTGCGCCGGTGACGGTCAGCGGCGCGACGAACACCTTCAACGTCGTGGCCGTCCACTCCGGCAAGTGCGTCGCGCCCAGGGCCGACGCCACCGCCAACACCACCCTGCTCGTGCAGGCGCCGTGCGGCACCGCCGCCTCGCGCGTCTGGCGGGTCCCGGGCTACACCTCCGGCGGTTCGGGCTCACTGCCGAGCAGCTACCAGTGGAGTTCCAGCGGTTCGCTGGTGGGACCGAAGAACGACGGCCGCGGCATCGCCGGCATCAAGGATCCGACGGTCGTCCAGCACAACGGCCGCTACCACGTCTTCGCCAGCACCGCGAAGTCCGCGGGCTACAACCTGGTCTACTTCAACTTCACCGACTGGTCCCAGGCGAACAGCGCGACCTTCCACTATCTCGACCAGTCCCCCGTCGGGGCCGGGTACCGAGCCGCGCCGCAGGTCTTCTACTTCGCACCCCAGGGCCTGTGGTACCTCGTCTACCAGACCGGCAACGCGTCCTTCTCCACCAACCCCGACATCTCCAACCCCAACGGGTGGACCGCTCCGCGCCACTTCTACTCCGGCATGCCGCAGATCATCCGCGACAACATCGGCAACGGCTACTGGGTCGACATGTGGGTCATCTGCGACGCGGCGAACTGCTACCTGTTCTCCTCCGACGACAACGGCCACCTCTACCGCTCCGAGACCAGCCTGGCGAACTTCCCCAACGGGATGACCAACACCGTCATCGCCGCCCAGGACCCCAACCGCAACAACCTGTTCGAGGCCAGCAACGTCTACAAGGTCCAAGGCTCCAACCAGTATCTGCTGCTCGTCGAGGCGATCGGCTCCGACGGCCGCCGATGGTTCCGGTCGTGGACCTCGTCGGCGATCAACGGGGCATGGACGCCGCTCGCGGCCAGTGAGGCCAACCCCTTCGCACGCGCCAACAACACCACGTTCGCCGGCACTGCGTGGACGAGGGACATCAGCCACGGTGAACTGATCCGCGCGGGCACCGACCAGACGCTCACCGTCAGCCCATGCCAGATGCGTTACCTGTACCAGGGCCTCGACCCGAACGCCGGCGGCGACTACAACAGCCTGCCCTGGCGCCTCGGCCTGCTGACCCAGACGAACTCGACCTGCTGACCCGCGAGCACTCCCGGGCGAGCACACCGCGCGGTGGAGTGCCGGCCGCCGCGGCCTGCGAACCTCGGTTCGCAGGCCGCGGCGGCCGAGCGTCGTATGGCGAACCGACGGTCTCCGCTGCGACACGAGAAGCCGGGCGCGCCGAATCACCAGGAATGTTTGCGCTAACACTAGGTGGGCCCGCACCATTCGCCCGAAGGAGTGTTCCGGGCCTTCCCAGCGCGCTGCCATTGCGGCGGTGCGCCCGGTTTTGTGCCCAGAACGCGACTTCCTTGGCGATGTCAGCGGCATACCGACGCGACTTCCGTTGCCGAACTGGAATCATCCAGAACCCTTGACGACAGCAATGTGAGCGTTAACACTGTCAGGCAGTCAAGGCGAAACGCGGCCGATATCCAGCGGTCACGATCGCCACCCCTCGACCTCATCGCGGCCCGGCCGAGTCCGGGCCGCGGCCGATTACCCGACGGGTGCGACACGAACCGCTCATCGAGCCGTCGACCAACAAGGAGAAGCACGTGCTGAAAAAGCTCTTAACCACCCTCGCCACCGCGAGCCTGGCCCTGTCCGCTCTCGCCGCCTGCGGCGACGGCGGCGGTGACGGCTCCGGGGACGGCAAGACCGTCCTCGGCTTCGCCCAGGTCGGCGCCGAAAGCGCCTGGCGCACCGCCAACACCACCTCGATCCAGGAATCGGCCGCCGCCGCCGGGATCGAGCTGAAGTTCTCCGACGCCCAGCAGAAGCAGGAGAACCAGATCAAGGCGATCCGCTCCTTCATCCAGCAGCGCGTCGACGTCATCGCCTTCTCCCCCATCGTCGAGACCGGCTGGGACACCGTCCTCAAAGAGGCCAAGGACGCCAAGATCCCGGTGGTGCTCACCGACCGCGCCGTCGACTCCGCCGACGACTCCCTCTATGTCACCTTCCTCGGCTCGGACTTCGTCGAAGAGGGCAGGCGCGCGGCCAACTGGCTGGTCGAGGAGTACAAGGACAGCGACGAGACGGTCAACATCGTCGAACTCCAGGGCACCACCGGCTCCGCGCCGGCGATCGACCGCAAGACCGGCTTCGAGGAGATCACCTCGGCCGACCCGAAGTTCCAGACCATCGCCTCTCAGGCCGCCGACTTCACCAGGGCCAAGGGCAAGGAGGTCATGCAGGCCTTCCTGTCGGCGAACAAGGACATCGACGTCCTCTACGCCCACAACGACGACATGGCCCTCGGCGCGATCCAGGCGATCGAGGAGGCCGGACTCAAGCCCGGCGAGGACATCAAGATCATCTCCGTCGACGGCGTGAAGGACGCCTTCGTCGCGATGACCGAAGGCAAGATCAACGTCGTCGTCGAATGCAACCCCCTGCTCGGCCCGCAGTTGATGGACGTCGTCGCCAAGATCGCCGCAGGCCAGCCCACCGAGAAGCGGATCCTCACCGAAGAGGGCGTCTTCACCATGGACCAGGCCGCCGCCGAACTGCCCAACCGCAAGTACTGACCCGCCGCGACGACGAGAGGAGCCCGGGATGTCCCCAGCGGAACCGTCGCCGACGGCACCGGTGCTGGAACTGTCCGGCATCACGAAACGATTCGCCGGCGTCACGGCCCTCGACGACGTCGACTTCCGCTTGTTCCCCGGCGAGGCCCACGCCCTCGTCGGGGAGAACGGGGCCGGCAAGTCGACCCTCATCAAAGTGCTCACCGGAGTCCACCACCTCGACTCCGGCACCATCACCATGAACGGCACACCGGCCCATGTCACCGGACCCCAACAGGCACAGCAGGCCGGTGTGAGCACCGTCTACCAGGAACTCAACCTCTGCCCGAACCTCTCGGTCGCCGAGAACATCCACATCGGACGCGAACCGCGCCGCCTCGGCCTCGTCCGCTTCGGCGCGATGCGCCGCCGCGCCCGCGAACTCGTCGCCCGTCTCGGCCTCGACATCGACGTGTCAGCCCCACTGTCGGCCTACTCCCCCGCGATCCGGCAACTGGTCGCCATCGTCCGAGCCGTCGACCTGTCGGCCAAGGTCCTCATCCTCGACGAACCCACCTCCAGCCTCGACCGCGAAGAAGTCGACCAGCTCTTCACACTGATGCGCCGCCTGAAACACGACGGAGTCGCCATCGCCTTCGTCACCCACTTCATCGACCAGATCTACGACATCTGCGAACGCGCCACGATCCTGCGCAACGGCCGCCTCGTCGGCGAGTACCCGACAGCCGGCCTCGCCCACGTCGACCTCGTCACCAAAATGATCGGCAAGGAACTCACGGTCCTCGACGCCATCGAGGAACAACCGAAACCAGACCTCGCCGCCGTCGAGCACGGCGACCCGCTCCTCCGCGCCGAAGGCCTCACCCGCCGAGGCGGCATCCGGCCCTTCGACCTGTCCATCCACAAAGGAGAAGTCGTCGGCCTGGCGGGCCTGCTCGGTTCAGGGCGCACCGAAATCGTCCGCCTGCTGTTCGGCGCCGACCGCTCCACCGGCGGTCACACCCGCATCGCCGGACGCCGCACCACACTGCGAACACCACGCACCGCGATCGCCCGCCGCCTCGCCTTCTGCCCCGAAGACCGCAAGACCGAAGGACTGATCGCCGACCTGTCGGTCGGCGAGAACATCATCCTGGCCCTGCAAGCCGCTCGCGGCTGGGCCAGACCACTCCCCGCGCACCGCCGGACGGCACTCGTCGACGAGTACATCAAGGCCCTGCGCATCCGCCCCGCCGACCCCGACGCACGAGTCGGCGACCTCAGCGGAGGCAACCAGCAGAAGGTGCTCCTCGCCCGCTGGCTGGCCACCCACCCGAACCTGCTCATCCTCGACGAACCGACCCGAGGCATCGACATCGGCGCCAAAGCCGAGATCCAGCGCCTCGTGGTGACACTCGCCGCCGACGGCATGGCCGTGGTGTTCGTCTCCGCCGAACTCGAAGAGGTCCTGCGGCTCAGCCACAAGGTCGCCGTCGTCCGCGACCGCGAACTCGTCGCCGAACTCGCCAACGACGAGACCCTCACCCTCGACGGTCTCATGGAGATCATCGCGAGCGGAGGCGGCCGATGAGCCTCCTCCGGCACCGCCTCTTCTGGCCCCTGGCCGTACTCGCCGCGCTCCTCGCGGTCAACACCGCCTTCACCCCGGGATTCCTCGCGATCCGCGTACAAGACGGCCACCTCTACGGCAGCCTCATCGACATCGTCCGCTTCGGCGCCCCGCTGATCCTCGTCGCGCTCGGCATGACCCTGGTCATCGCCACCGGCGGCATCGACCTGTCGGTCGGCTCGGTCGTGGCGATCGCGGGAGCGCTCGCCTGCGAGTACATCGTGGACCTGCCCGACCAGGACGACCTCGCGGGCGTGCTGACCGCGATCGGGATCGCCCTGGCCGCCGCGGTGGTGCTCGGGGCGTGGAACGGACTGCTGGTCGCGGGCTTCGGCGTTCAGCCGATCGTGGCGACACTCGTCCTCATGGTCGCCGGACGCGGTGTCGCACAGTTGATCACCGCCGGGCAGAACACCTCGGTCACCAGCCCCACCTTCAAGGTCTTCGGCGGGGGCTATTGGCTCACCCTGCCCTTCCCGGTCCTGGTCGCCGCGGCAGCCTTCCTGCTGACCGCTCTGCTGACCCGCCGCACCGCCCTCGGACTGCTCCTGGAGTCGGTCGGCGGGAACCCGGCCGCCGGCCGCCTGGTCGGGATCCGCGCCCGAGGGCTCGTCGCGACCGTGTACATCGCCGCCGCCCTGTGCGCGGCGATCGCGGGACTGATGATCAGCTCGAACGTCTCGACCGCCGACGGGAACAACGCCGGGCTGTGGATCGAACTCGACGCCATCCTCGCCGTCGTCATCGGCGGCACCGCCCTGACCGGCGGCCGTTTCCACCTGACCGGAACCGTCCTGGGAGCGCTCATCATCCAGACCCTGTCCACCACGATCTACACCGTCGGCGTGCCACCGGAGACGACCCTGGTGTTCAAAGCCGTCGTGGTGCTGGCCGTCTGCCTCATCCAGTCGCCGCGACTGCGCGCGAAGTTCCGGCGCCGCCGACCGCCCGCGGCCGCACCGGCCGCGGCGGAGAAGGTGGAGGTGACGGCGTGACCGTCCTCGCCCGCCCCGGTCCGCCCGCCCACCGGCTGCGGACCGCGTCGCGACGCTACGTCTCCGTCCTGGCCACCACCGCGCTGTTGGCGCTGATGTACGGGATCGGCGCGGCCAACTACGACGCCTTCGGCTACCCGCAGGTGGCCGTGAACCTGTTCATCGACAACGCGTTCCTGCTCGTCGTCGCCGTCGGCATGACCTTCGTCCTGCTCACCGGCGGCATCGACCTGTCGGTCGGCGCGATGCTCGCACTGTCCACGATGCTCAGTGCGTGGCTGGTCACCGAGTACGGCTGGCCGCCGGTACTGGTGATCCCGCTCGTCCTCGCCGTCGGCGCCCTCGCCGGAGCCGGGATGGGCGCGATCATCCACCACTTCGAGATCCAGCCGTTCATCGTCACCCTCGCCGGGATGTTCCTGGCCCGCGGCCTCTGCTACATGATCAGCGTCGACTCGATCTCCATCGACGACCCGCTGTTCACCGAGCTGGCACAGCAGCGCATCTGGCTCGGCGAGGACCTGTTCGTCTCGGTGAGCATGCTCATCGCCCTGGCCGTCGTGGCGATCGCCTTCGTCGTGCTGCACTACACGCGCTTCGGCCGCAGCGTCTACGCCCTGGGCGGCAGTGAGCAGTCGGCGCTCATGATGGGCCTGCCGGTGGCCCGCACGAAGGTCGCGGTCTACGCCGTCAGCGGCCTCTGCTCGGCCCTCGGCGGCGTGCTGTTCACCTTCTACATGCTGTCCGGCTACGGGCAACACGCGATCGGGATGGAACTCGACGCGATCGCGGCGGTCGTCATCGGCGGCACCCTCCTCACCGGCGGCTCGGGCTTCGTGCTGGGCACGGTGCTCGGCGTGCTCGTCCTCGGCATGATCCAGACGATCATCAACTTCCAGGGGACCTTGAGCTCCTGGTGGACGAAGATCGTCATCGGTGTCCTGCTGCTGGCTTTCATCTTGCTCCAACGACTCATCGGATCCCGTCGCGCCTGACCCGCAGGACATTCCTACCCGCGATGGGGGTGCGGTCACCGCACCCCCATCGCGTCCGTCCACTCAAGACCCGGCACGGACGCCCGTCACCAGGGCACGGTGCCCGCGTCGTCGAAGAATCCGCCGGTCGGTCCGTCGTCGGGCAAGGTCGCCAGTCGCATCGCGATCGCCGCGCCTTCCTGCGGAGTGCGCACGCCCTGGAAGCCGTTGAGGTCGGTGGCGGTGAAGCCGGGGCAGCAGGAGTTGACCAGGATCCTGGTGTCGCCCAGTTCCCTGGCGTACTGGACGGTGATGGCGTTGAGGAAGGTCTTCGACGCCAGGTAAGCGGCGGGAACCGGCCCCATGTCGACGCCGGGCGTGGTCTGCAGGGTGAGCGAGCCGACGCTGCTGGACATGTTCACGATCCGCGGCGATGCCGAGCCGCGCAGCATGGGCAGCATCGCGTTGGTGACGCGGATGACGCCGATGACGTTGGTCTCCACGACCTCCCGCACTGTCGCGGGATCGACCGTGGTGGGCGTCTGCGGCACGCCACCGGTGATCGCGGCGTTGTTGACCAGCACGTCGAGCCCGCCGGCGTGACCGGCGACCAGCTCGGCCGCGGCGGCCGCGCTCGCGTCGTCGGCAACGTCGAGCGGAACCCCAAACGCGTCGATGCCGTCCGCACGCAGCTTCTCCACCGCGGTGTCCCGGCGCCACTGGTCCCGCGCGCCCACGCCGACCCGCCAGCCGAGGGCGCCAAGGCCCGCCGCGATCTCGTACCCGATCCCTTTGTTCGCACCGGTCACCAGCACGATCTTTCGTCCACTCATGTCACCGATCGTGGTGCCGACCCGGGTGCGGCGTCCAAGACCAACCGGGTGCACAGCGATACCGCACGGGTATCAGCCGTGGTGAACGCCCGATATGATCACGCGGTGGAGACCCGGGAGTTGCGATACTTCGTCGCCGTCGCCGAAGAACTGCACTTCGGGCGGGCGGCACAGCGGCTCACCATGGCGCAACCACCGCTGTCGCGCGCGATCCAGCGACTCGAACGGCGGCTCGGCGTGGTTCTGCTGCACCGCAACGCCCGCGGGGTCGCCCTGACCGAGGCCGGGTCGGTGCTCCTGCGAGAGGCCCGCACCGCCCTCGACGCGGTCGAAGCCGCCGAGCGCCGCACCCGCCGCGCGGCCACCGAAACGCCCGGTCTGGTGCTGGCGACGAAGGCCGGAGCGTCCCGCGAGCTGTTGTCGAAGCTGCTGGACGGCTACGCCGCCGAACCCGGCGCGGTCGCCGTCGAGGTGGTCCTGTGCGGGCCCGGCGAGCAGGAGAGGCTGCTGCGCGACGGGCGCGCCGACGTCGCTCTGCTCCAACGGCCCTTCGACACCACGGCCGGATTCGACACCGAGGACCTGCACACCGAACAGCAGGTCGTGGTCCTGCCGGCGGGACACCCCCTGGCCGACCGAACCCACATGTCGATGGCCGAGGTCACCACCCTGACCGACCTGCCCCTGCCACGCTGGCCCCGACGAGACGGAAGCCATCCCGGCGGACCCGGCCCACAGGTCCGCGACCACACCCAGCTCTTCCAGCTGATCGCACTCGGACGCGCCTGCGCGATCGTGCCCGAATCCCTCCGTGCCACCCTTCGCGACGAGCACGCGACGGTGCCGGTCCCGGACGCACCGGCCGTCACCACCGTCATCGCCTGGCCGCCGCACAGCAGATCCACCGCCGTCGCCGACCTCGTCCGCACCGCGACGCGGCTCTAGCCGGAGGCGGCACAACCTAGGGCGCAGCTCCGCCCGAACCCTTCGAGCCCGATGAGTCCTCATCCCGGAATCCGCCTGTTCGGCCGTACTCGAACACCACCCGGACGCGCAGGCTGACCGTGTAACACGACGCGGGAGGCGGCACATGACGGGCAAGTTCCACGTCAACCACAGCGGCATGAGCTCGCTGACCAACAAGACCCTGCAACTGGCGAACGTGATCGTCGAGGTTCGCAACCGCACTCGCAAGTACGCCCGGCCGGACCTGCTGTCGGCCGGTTCGGGGCTCCTCATCCACGAGCTGTATCCCGGGGTCGACACCGTCTACCAGCAGTCCGAGCGCTTTGGCATCCGTACCGGGCTCATGATCGGCGACCTCGCCGGCGGTGTCGCCGCCAGCAACAGCTTCTACGCCAGCGGCGACGCCCGCGCGGGAGCGAGTTTCGACGGCCTCATCATCGACCTGGGCGCGGACAACGCCACCGCGTTCGCCGGTCAGCCCAAGCCGGACGCGAAGTCCACGGCGTACGACCTGGGCTGCACCTGGCCCGAGGACCCGGCGATCCGGGACGGGGCACCGCAGACCAGTGACGCCTTCAAGTACGAGTTCAACGTCTTGGCCGGCGACATCCTCAGCATCAGCGAGGACGTGGCGGCACTGTGCGTCCTGCTGTTCGGGCGCGACCCCGTCGAGAAGTTCCTGAAACCCTTCGTCGGTGACTGGGACCAGTTGTACAAGGCGGGTGTGGAGTTCGAGCGCTACGAACAGTCGGTCGCCAAGACCGGTCGCAACCTCCAGTTCCTGTCGAACCAGATCCCCGTGGTCTGGGACGGCAACGCCGCCGGAAACGCCCGCGAGCACATGCTGGTCCTCGGGCAGCGCGTCGAGCAGCACGCGGCGCACTTCAAGAACGCCGGCACGCTCCTCAAACAGGCCGCGCAGGATGCCTACGACGCCTACGGCGCTCTGTCCACGGCGGTGAAGTTCATCATCGACCAGATGATCCCCGTCGCCAACGTCGCCTCGATCGTCGGCAAGAGCGTGAAGTTCCCGGCGAAGTACGCCTCGAAGGTCGCCGCGGCACGCAAGGAGTACGACTTCTCCACCAAGCGGTACGGGCTCTTCGACGACATCGTGAAGTACTCCAAAGGGATCCTCAACGTGCACTGGGATCCCGGCGCCATGGGCATTCCCGACGTCGTGAACCCCGACCGGGGAGGCTGGTTCGGCAAGACGAAGCAGGGCCCCTACCAGCCCGCGAAGTGAGGCGAGCATGGCCGAAACCCCACGCGAGATCGTGACCCGCGTCCTCGACCACCGTCTCCTGACCGACATCCGCGACGAGACCGACGATCCCCTGCTCAAGGAGGTGGTCGACGAGATCATGGCCGGGCGCTACAGCTGGGTCGAGGCGATGCGGAGCCCCACGTACGGGCCGTCGATCGCCGCCATGGTCTCGGCCGGCGTGCAGGCGCTGAAGGAGTTTCCACCCGCCGCCATCGACGACGGAGTGCGAGAAGTGGACCGGCTCGTCGAACTGGTAACGGAGTACGGAGAGGCCGCCCTCGATCCGGACTGGTCGGCCCCGGCACACGCCGACCAGTGACGGCGACGCACCGATGCGACCTGCCGGCGCGTACCGATCGGTGCGCTCTCGTACTCGCCCGCACGCCAGGACGAGACCGGCCGAAGCCACGCGGCCGACCGGCTCCCGGGCCCATGGGCCCGGGAGCCGAAACGGTCACTCCTGGATGACCGACAGCCAGTTGCCCGCCGGGTCCTTGAACCAGGCTATGAGCGGCCCGCCCGCCCGGTTGACGCCCTTGCCGTCGGTACCGGGCAGCCGCTCGAAGACCACGCCGAGTCCGGTCAGGGCGTCGACGGCGGCCTCGATGTCGGGGACCGGGAAGTTGAGGATCGTGAAGGTCGCCGGCTCGTGGCCGGGCTTCGGGTAGACGAGGACGTCACGGTCCCCGGCGATGTGCAGCGTCAGCATCCCGTTGGCCTCCGACACCCGCAGCCCGAGCGTCCGCTCGTAGAACTCGCGGGCCTTCGGCACGTCGTCCACGGAGAACCCGCTGAACGCCTTGGTGTGCTCGAACATGATGCGCTCCTTCTGATCGTCGCAGGTGGTCACGGCTTGAGGTCGACGGCCGCGCGTACCGAACCGTCCATGTAGAACGGGGTCGAAGCGTGCACGGCGACGAGGTCGGCGATCTCCTTCTCGGCAGTGCTCATCGGACCGGTCCTCTCCGGTTCGGCGCTCCCGGTGGGCGCCTCTCACCCGGGACGTAGCGGCCAGCTCCCGGTTCTCGACACGGTCACCGAACCTTTTTCCATCCCGGCGCCTATCGTGTGGTCACACGCCCGCGACGACGGAGGCACCGGTGAAGTTCCTCATCCTGATCCACAGCAACCCCGAGTCCCGTGCGCTGTGGGAGGAACTGACCGACGAGCAGCGCACGCGCTTCGGGCGAGGCCACCTCGACCTCACCCGGCAGCTGACCGACGAGGGAGTGCTGCTGTCGTCGGCCGGGCTACAGGGCCCCGAGACCGCTCGCCGGGTCAGCGTCCGCGACGGACGCACCATCGCCGCCGACGGACCTTTCGCCGAGACCAAGGAGTACCTCGCGGGCGTGTACCTCGTCGAGGCCGACGACCTCGACCACGCCACCGCACTCGCCGCCCGCGCACCCGACGCGGCGACCGGTTTCGTCGAGGTGCGCCCCGTGCAAGACCTGTCGTGGCTGGATGAATGACCACCGAACTGCTCCGGGAACTCACCCCGGAGGTCCTCGGCGCGCTCATCCGCCACTTCGGTGACTTCGAAAGCTGCGAAGACGCGCTGCAGGAGGCACTGGCGGCCGCCGCCGTCCAATGGCCGCGAGACGGCCTGCCCGGCAACCCGAAAGGCTGGCTCATCACCGTGGCGTCCCGCCGCCGGATCGGCCGGTGGCGCACCGACACCGCCCGGCGCAAACGCGAAGAGACCGTCGCGGCCCTGACACCCGGCGGACCCGTACCAGACACCGACGACTCGCTGACCCTGCTGTTCCTGTGCTGCCACCCCTCGCTGACGATGCCCTCGCAGGTGGCGCTCACGCTCCGCGCGGTCGGCGGCCTGACCACCGCCGAGATCGCGCGCGGACTGCTCGTCCCCGAAGCGACCGTCGCGCAACGCATCAGCAGAGCCAAGGCGACCATCAAACGCGACGGTGCCCGCTTCGCCATGCCACCCGGCAGCGAACGCGGCGAACGACTCGCCACCGTCCTCAACGTGCTGTACCTGATCTACACCGAAGGCCACACCGCCGGCTCCGGTGACCGCCTCACCCGGACCGAACTCGGCGCCGAGGCCCTGCGCCTGACCCGCATGCTCCACACGACCCTGCCCGACGACGGCGAAGTCGCCGGACTGCTCGCCCTCATGCTCCTCACCGACGCCCGCCGCCCGGCCCGCACGACCCACGACGGCACCCTCGTACCCCTCGACGAACAAGACCGCACCCGCTGGGACCACGGCATCATCGCCGAGGGCACCACCCTGGTCAGCAACGCGCTCGCCAGCACACCCATCGGGCCCTTCCAGCTTCAGGCCGCGATCGCCGCCGTGCACGGCGAGGCCGGACGCCACGAGGACACCGACTGGTAGCAGATCCGAGGCCTCTACGACCTGCTCGACACCCTCGCCCCAGGCCCGATGGTGACGCTCAACCGCATCGTCGCCGTCGCCGAGACCGACGGGCCCGACGTAGCCCTGGACGCCCTCGACGCCGCGGCGAACGAACCGGGCCTCGCCGGTCACCACCGCGTCGCGGCCGTGCGGGCGCACCTCCTGGAGCGACTCGGCCGTCCACGTGAAGCCCAGGCGCAGTACCTCGCCGCGGCGAAGGCGACACTGAGCCGGCCGGAGCGGGAATACCTGGAACGGCGGGCACGCGCGCTCGGGTGACCAGACGAGATGGAAGCCACGGTCGCGTCATGGCCGACCCCACCAAGAGCGGTTCAGTCCAACGTGGACGGTGCGGTAGCGTACGCGGTCCCGGCCGTTGCCCGCCGGGTTCTGCCCCGCCCCAGTGCCCAAGGACGCCCGTATGACCACCGAACAGTCCCGATTCACGACGCCCATCGACGACTTCACCGTGCCCATCGCCCTCGAAACACCTTCGCTCGCCGATCCCGGGCAGCGGTTCCTGGCCCGCCTGATCGACAACGCCATCGGGATCGGGCTGTTCCTGGCCTTCCTCGTCCCGGGATTCCTGCTCGCCGAGAACACCGAACGCGGCAGTGTCGCGCGCACGGTCATGGTCGCCGGCTCGGCTCTCATCGCGGTGCTGTCGCCGCTGCTCTACGAAATCGTCCTCACCGCCGTGTGGGGTGCCACCTTCGGTAAGAAGGCGATGAAACTGCGCGTCGTGCGGGTGTCCGACGCGCGGATCCCCGGCTGGACCGCCTCGACCTTCCGCGCGCTCGTCAGCGGCGTCTTCGGCCTGGTCCCGTGCGTCGGCTACCTCGACCCGATGTGGTGCCTGTGGGACAAACCCAACCGGCAGACACTTCACGACAAGGCCGTACGCACCATCGTCATCCGAATCGACCACACGCCCTACCGCGAGCCCGCCACCCTCAAAGGCCCACCCGCGACCGACTGGCGGAGCCCGTAGCGACCGGCCCGAGGTCGGCGTCGGACTGAATGTCTCACCGCTGCCCTCGGCGTTTCGTTGTCCCCCAGGCCACGAACGCTAAATTCCGAGCGGTCCGATCGGGGCACCCTCACATCGGGGTGGATGGAGGTATAGAGGATCTCCACTCAAAGGCCAGGTCGCGCCGGGCGTGGGCCGGACTGGTCGGTCGAGCCCGTACAAACGGGGGATGGACGCCTCGAAAGATAGGCTGTCAAGGGACCCCAGGGCGGTGAGAAAACCGTCCCTGAGCACGAGGAGCGCGCACGTGACCCTTGATGTGCCGACGACCCCCAAGCCCTTGCCGTATCGAAGCAGCGGTCCGCTCGTTGAGTGTTTGCAGGGCCTCGCGCCGATGTTCGGCGCCCTCCGTTCGGGCCGCGACCGTAGCGCGTGCGATGCAGCCAAGGCATCCGACTACGTCACCCAGTTTGGGTGGGTGCGCCGTTTACTCGGTGAATTGATCGGCCACCCGTCCGCGTCTTCGGCGTTGGATTGGGTTCGGTGCGGTACCTTACGGTCGGCGACGCCGATGCAATGTGATCACGAAGCGGCCCGGTTCCATCGAAACATGAGGAAGACTTGCCTGCCACACCGCTCCGACGACCCCAAGGGAAGCACGCAATGCATACGAATGCCTACCGGAACATCCCTGGTTTACAGGTTGTGCCGATGACTAAACCAGCTACCACCGCCGATTACCTTGAGTTCGCGCTGTCCTTGGCTCGGCGCGCTGGAGGACTCATCGCCGACGCCTTCAACACGAACGTGCAGGCTGACGTCAAAAGCGACGGCTCACCCGTAACGGAGGTGGACCGGGAGATCAACCGCCTGGTCATCGATGCGATCCAGGAGCGCCATCCTCATCACGCCATTCTGGGAGAAGAAGGCGCGGTGGGTTCCGGGAAAGAGGAATTCAAATGGATATGCGATCCTCTCGATGGCACAAAACCGTTTCTACTCGGCGTTCCGAACAGTGTCTTCATGATCGCTCTCATGCATGCCGGCAATCTACTTTTGGCCGTTGTCTACGATCCGTTCACTAAAAACATGTTTCATGCGATAAGGGGTCGGGGCGCATACTGCAACAATGACAGAATTCACGTCAGCGAGCAGCGGCTCGATGAGGGATACGTCGTCTTGGGCACCGACTCCTATCCGTTCATCGAGGGAATCCTTAACGCCGGTGGACGTGTCGAGCCCGTCTCGGGCAGCGGCTACAAGAGCATGATGATCGCCAAAGGCAGCGCGGTGGCCACGATCCGCCAGCAGGCCGACTTTCACGACGTCGCCCCTTCCGCGTTGATCGTCGAGGAGGCCGGCGGGAAGGTCACCGGGCTTGACGGCTCGCGACTGGTTCTCGACCGCGCGATCGGCGGAGCGATCATTTCCAATGGCGTCGCCCACGCCGAGCTCGTCGAACTCGCCCAAATGATCTAAGCCGTCAGCTCGTCCAAAAGCGTCAGCAGACCGAAGAGCGAGTCGACGATGTGATCGCAGAAGACATGGGCGCCAGTCCCTCGAATGTTCCCGCTGGCGAAACCAACACTGCGGATCCCCGCGAGTCGAATGCTGCATACGCCGGCCGCGCTGTCGTCGACCGCCACAGCGTGGCGCAGGGCGGTGGGATCCAGCTGGGCTCCGCGCGTCGCGGCTTCCAGATACGGCCACGGATGCGGCTTCCCCGCGTTGGCACCGAACGGGCGTAGCCAACTGCTCCGCATCGGCGCACACCACACGCCGTCGCAGACCTCGGATCCACTGGCGCATGCCAGATGGTGGGCGATGACCTCAAGCCCGACCCCGGCTTTTCGCTCGTTGCCGTTCGTTACCAGAATCAAAGGGACATCGTGCCTGCGAGCCCAGTCCCTCACCTCCCCGAATCCGGGCTCTAGAGAGATCTCCGCGGCGAGGGCGGGAATCGATCGGGTGAAGTAGAGGGCCTCGCAGACCTGCTCGTAGGTGGCCGCCAGCTCGGTCAGGCTCGCATCTAACGCATAGCGGCGCATGATGTGGGCTAAGTGCGTTCGCGTCGGCGCCCCCTGCAAGAGGATCCGATCCTCAGCCCGCAGGCGAATGTCGTTTCCGCCCGCGGCTCGTGCGGTCGCTTCGAGGATGTCGATCCAGAACTGTTCGCTTCTGAGGGTCGTCCCGTCAAGATCCATGAAAATGGCGGTCGGCGGGCCGGGCGGGCCGGACCAGTGGGGCATGGCGTAGGAGGCACTGACGCCATCCGGTCCGCTGATGGTGACCTGGGTGCCATCAGTGATGCGGATCCCCAGCGCGGTGAGGGCGGGGCTGGTGTCGTGCGACAACGGACGCTACCTCCGCTTTTTGCGGACTACCGGTTCCTTGGCGGCATCCGGCTGCACCGCACTCGACTCCTCGTAGCCACGTTCGATGGCCCGGCAGTAACGCCTGAAGCGCTGCTCGACCTGAAGCAGCGTCAGCACGAGCGCCAGACTGGCCGCGACGAGCGCGCAGACACGTGCCCCGGTCGCGTGGCGTGCAAGGGAGGCGATCAGGCCCGGCAGCAGAAGCAGCAGGCAGAGACACAAGACCCGCTCGATCCGCATTCGCTTCAGCTGCGACTCGACCTCCAGGTAGAGGTCGGGATTTCGGGCCATTATGGCCGTTCGCATGCGGCCGTGCGATATCGGTACCGCACGGGATCGCTTGACCTTGTTCAGCCGCCACTCGAATGCCAGCCGACTCATATTCTCCGCGAAAGTGCCCGCGGCATAGGCGAAGGCCGATCCTACGACGAACAATAAGGCGTCGGAGGGCGCACCGGCGAGGCCTCCGGTCAGCTGCTTCCAGACTCGGGCGGCCTCCGCGGGGAAGAACGCGTTGAAGGGCAGCACCAGCGCCGTCGTGAACAGCACCCCGGCTATAACGAACTCGATCACATTCGACAGGAATCTTCCGAGAGTCTCGGTCACGCTCTGAGCCCCGCTCGGTCGGCCGACCGATCATCCCCAGTGGACCGGTTCAGGCAACATGTAGCGAGAACTTTAGCAGAGGATGCGGATCGACCGACTTCGTCTGTCCCCATGGCGACACCGACGCTATTGCAAACCATTGGCAACGGGCGCCGGTTTGCGAGAGGCCATCCGTATCCTCACGACTCGGCCACCCTCGAATGGACCTTCCGCACCCCGCCGCACGACACGGGACGCACAACGGACCCGCTTCGACGACGTTCCCATGAGGACTGATCTCGAAGCTCCGGGCCGGACGCCGCCACCCCCACGACGCCCGGGTCCCGGCCCTTCACCCCAGCGGCGGCGCCGTGACCGCCAGGCAGTTGTCCCGCGTGAGCCTGTCGGCTATCGCCGCGCAGAACGCGGTGTCGGCGGGGAGCCCGACGTCGTCGGCGACCTCGAACGCCACAGCCGCGATCAGCGTCCCGCCGGCGTCCAGCGACGGGTCCACCGAGCTGGCGGCGTCGCCCCAGCGCTGTTCGTGCCACGCGTTGTCGGCGACCGTCTCGGGCCGGGTGATGACCTTCGGCGGGAGCGCGCACTCGCTGGTGAAGGTGTCGATCTCGCCCGGTCCGCAGGCGTCGCCCGCGGCGGGGAAGCGCAACTCGAAGTCGTTATAGGTCAAGCTGACGTTCTCCACACCGCGATCGGCGGCCTCGCCGGTCACCGCGATGTAGATCACCAGCACGTGCGTGCCCGCGGCGGCGACCCGATCGGCCAGCTCCACCCCCCACGCGGTGTCGACGGTCTTGAGCCGCAGGCGGTACGGCGACGCCCCGTACTCGGCGTACAGCAGTTCCTCGCCGGGGAAATCGGCGAAGGAGGTATAGGCCGGGCCGGCCGGCGCGGAGGACGAGTCCTCCTGCGCCGTGCCGCCATCGGAGAAGGGCGCGACGTCATCGAACAACCGGCGAGGAGCAGCAGCGCGAGGCCCAGCACGGAAAGAGAGCGGACAGACATCAGCTTCGCGCCCCTTTCGGTGCGGGGACGGCGATGCAGTTGTCGTACTCCATCAGAATCGAGTCGCCGCCGCCGCAGAACTCGATCGCATCGGTCGCCTCGAAGTCGTCCCGGACGGTGAAGGCCACGACCCCGGCCGCCGTCTCGCCCGCATCGAGAGGGATACCCGCCAGACCCGCCTCTTCCCATTCGTACGTGCCCCAGTCCCGGTAGGGGACGTCCCAGAGGTACGAGGTGAGGGTGGCGTTGTCGTGACAGATCTCCTCCATCGACGCTTCCCGGCCGCCGAGCTTGTCGCGCACGCAGTCGTCACCCGATCCGAATCGCAGCCCCAGCGACATGGCGTTCAGGTACGCCTCCTCCACGCCCCGGTCCGCCAGTTCGCCGGTCACCACGACATAGACCGCGAGATAGTGGGATCCGATCTGCGCCGAGGTGCCCGCCAACTCGGTGAGCCAGGCGGCCTCCACGGCCTTGACCCGTACCCGGTACGAATCACGGCCGTCGGTGTACAGCATCTCCTCGCCGGGATAGTCGGCGAACGTCGAGTACGAAGGCGGAGCGGGGCTGGACGACTCCACCGCCTGCGCCGTCGATTCGTCCGACGACGGCCGGCCGTCGTCGGAACAGCCTGCGAGCACCACGAGCAGCCCCAGCGCGAGCGTGGAGATGGAACGAACGGACATCGGTTTCCTCAATCTGTGTCTTCGCGCCGCCCTCGCGGCCGACGCCAGCGACTATGACCTCGACCGGCTTCACATCGGCTTCATCGCACCCGACGACGGAATCCGCCCTGGTGAATCGGTGAGTTCGGCGGGACTAGAGTGGCCAGGTGTCAGACCTCGCCCACACCGACGTCAGCACCACCCCGCCCGGCGGCACCATCGAGTTCGGCGTACTCGGGCCGTTGCGAATCACCTCCGGCGGCACCGAACTGAAGATGACGTCACCGCGTTCGCGCGCCTTCCTGGCCCTGCTATTGCTCAACCCGGGACGGCAGGTAAGCCTCTACACCTTCGCCGATGCGATCTGGGGCGCCGATCTGCCGCAGAACCCACGACGTGCGGTGCAGTTGTGCGCCGTACGGGTCCGCGCCCAGCTCGATCGGATCGGCGCCGGCGAGCTCGTGGTGACCTGCCCCGACGGCTACCGGCTCGATGTCCCGCCGGAGCGCACCGACCTCGGCCTTGTTGAAGCCCGGCTGCGCGAAGCCGACGCGGCCGCCGACGAGGGCCACACCGAACGTGAGCTGGCCGCGGTCACCCTGGCGCTCGCCTTGTGGCGCGGTGACCCTTTAGCCGACGTGCCTTCCGATGTGCTGCACCGTGAAATGGCGCCCGGCCTGCGCGAACAGCAACTGCGGCTGGTGGAACGCCGCGTCGACATCCTGCTGCGCAACGGAACCGTCGCCGACCTCGTCAGCGAACTGACCACCCTCACGGCGCGCCATCCGCTGCGGGAAGGATTCTGCGGGCGGCTCATGCTCGCGCTCCACCGCCTTGGACGGCGCGGCGAGGCCCTCGACGTCTACCACCGCTTCCGCCGCCTGTTGCGCGAGGAGTTCGGGACCGACCCCGGCGAAGCGCTGCAAGACCTGCACGCCACGATCCTGACCAGCCGGCCCGACACCGGCCCCGACGTGGCCCGCCTCCCCCTCCCGGTCCCGCGCGAACTCCCCTCCGACCTGCCCTCCTTCGCCGGACGTACCGAGCAGCGGACCGCACTCGACGGCCTGCTCGCGATGGTGGACACCTCGCCCGGCCCGGTCATCGGCGTGGTCACCGGGACCGCCGGGGTCGGCAAGACCTCCCTGGCCGTCCACTGGGCACGCGGGATCGCCGACGAGTTCCCCGACGGGCAGCTGTTCGCCGACCTGCGCGGCTACCACCCCGGCCAGGCACTGTCGGCACATCGCGTCCAGTCCCGTTTCCTGCGCGCCCTCGGCGTCCGAGGCGAGAACATCCCCACCGACCCCGACGAACTGACCGCCCTCTACCGCTCCACCCTCGACGGCCGCCGCATGCTCCTGATGCTCGACAACGCCGGCAGCGCCGACCAGGTCCGCCCCCTGCTGCCCGGAACGGCGGGCTGCCTCGTCGTGATCACCAGCCGCGACGTGCTGATCAGCCTGATCGCCAGCGACGGCGCCCACCGCGTCAACCTCGACCTGTTCAGCCTCACCGAGGCCCGCGAACTGCTCACCCGCCGGCTCGGTCCCCGGCGGCTGGCCGTCGAGGCGCGGGCGGCCGACGACATCATCGCCGCCAGCGCCCGCCTCCCACTGGCACTCGCGATCGCCGCCGCCCGAGCCGTCATCGACGGCGACACCCGGCTCAGCGTCCTCGCCGCGCAACTGCGAGACGGACTCGACGCCTTCGACACCGACTCGGCCACTACCGACGTCCGCGCGGTCTTCTCGTGGTCCTACCGGGCCTTGAGCGCCGACGCCGCCCGCATGCTGCGACTGCTGGGGCTGCACCCGGGACCGCAGGTGACGATGGCCGCCGCAGCGAGCCTCGCCGGACTGTCCCCCGAAGAAGCCGAGGTGAAGCTGGCAGAACTCGCCCGCGCGCACCTCGTCATCGAACAGCGCCCCGGCCGCTTCGCCCTGCACGACCTGATGCGGGAGTACGCCGTCGAACTGGCCGCCGCGGAAGACGCCGGGACCGACCGCGATCGGGCCGTCCGGCGACTGCTGGACCACTATCTGCACAACGGATACACCGCCATCAACGTCATCGACCCGATGCTGACCGGGGAGGGGCCCGCCGACGCGCTGCCCGAGGTCGTGCTGGAGAAGATGTCCGACCGCGAAGCCGCCATGCACTGGATCACGGCCGAGCAGGAGGTGCTCGTGTCCATCCTGGACTGGGCCGCCGACGCCGGATTCGACCGGCAGGTATGGCAACTGGTGTGGGTCCTGGTCCCGTACTTCGACCGGCACGGCAACTCCGCGCAGTGCGTCAAATGCCTGCGGGCGGCACTGAAGGCCGGTGAACGGCTCGGTGAACCGCTCATGCGGGCACGAGCGCATCGCGGCCTGGGAAACCTCTACTTCAGGACGGCACAGGTCGAAGACGCCGAACGGCACCTCGAAACGGCGCTGGCGCTCTACCGCGACAACCGCGACGAGTTCGGCGAGGCGCACGTCGAAATGGGCCTGGCGGCCTTCCGCGAACACCAGGGCCGGCACCCGGAAGCGCTGGAGCACGCCCTGCGCGCACTGGAACTGCACCGACGGCTGGGGGACGCCGGCTCCCACGCCAACGCCCTCAACTCCGTGGCCTGCTGCTACATCCAGGTCGGACAGCACCAACTGGCCCTCGACCACGGCCGCCGGGCCCTGGCCGCCTTCCGGGAGCTCAAAGCCCCCGACGCCGAATCGGCCGCCCTGGACACCATCGGCGACGCCTACCAGAAGCTGAGGCGATTCACCGACGCGATCGACAGCTATCACGAGGCGATCCGCCTGGCCCGGCAGACGGAGAACCGCGCCTACGCGGCCCGCAGCCTCATCAACCTCGGGGACACCTACGAGGCCATGAACGACCCCGACGCGGCTCGCCGCGCTTGGCGCGAGGCCGAGTCCATTGTGGAGGAGATCCGGCACCCGTTCCTCGAAACGGTGCGGGCCAGACTCGCCGGTTCGGCCGCGCGCAACGGGTCGGGCTAGGCACCGTCGCCGCCGCACTCAACACCCGCCCACGCAAAACGCTCGACTGGGAAACCCCAGCCGAGCGCCTCGCCACACTCCTCGCGGCCAGCCAAAACCAACCACGTGTTGCCACGGCCCCTGGAATCCACCATTCGCCCGGGCCGCTTCCCGTTCGGGGTCACGCGATGAGCAGCAGCGCGCCGATCACGAGCATGGCCAGCGCGGTGGCGGCGTGCACGCCGTAAGCGGTCGCCTTGGGGCCCTTGGCGCGCAACACGATCAGCGCGTCTCCGGCCGGTACGACGGTGGCGGCCAGCATGACCGCGGCCAGCAGGTGGGGCGTCCCGCCGATCAGGACGACCAGGATGACCAGTCCCAGCCCGATGTCGCGCATGGCCTTGACCCGAAGCCACGAACGAAATGTGGGGTCGTCGGTGTCGGTCCCGGGAATGCCGAATCCGGCGGAGGCCTTCGGCACCCAGAACGGAGCGGTGCCCATGAATACGACGCCCACGCCGGTCAGCCCGGCGAGCACGGTGGCGATGGTGGTGAGCATTGGTTCCTCAATCCTTGGCGGGGGCGATGTTGTGGTTGAGACGGAAGGTGTTGTGGGGGTCGTAGACGGCCTTGATCTCGCTGAGTCGCCGATAGTCGGCGGGGCTGTAGGCGGCGCGGACCTGGGACGCGGCGCCGTGACCGCTGAGGTAGTTGAGGAACCGGCCGCCGGTGTCCCACGGACCAAGAGCCGCGATGATGCGCTCGTGCGCGGTACGGATCCGGCTCAGCTCGGCGCTTGCGAGTGGGGACACCAGGTTGAGCAGGAACCGCGCGTCCCGGTTGCCGACGGCGTTGGGGATGGCCGGCGGCCGCGCCATCGCCCCGCCGAGGTGACGCAGCTCGACGATGTGCGGCGTCGGCTCCTGTTCCAGCAGTGCCGGCAGCGCGTCGGAGTTCAGATCGCCGAGCATGGCGGTGGACGATTCGGCGGCGGTCGGCGCGACGGGATCGTTGTGGATGACACCGGAGTCGGCGAAGGCCATCTTCCCGACGGTGTCGATCATCGTCCCCAGCGTCCGCAGTGGCGCGACCAGGCTCTCGGCGGTGGCCAGATCGCCTGCGGTGTAGGAGATGCGGATGTGGACCGTCCGGCGTCCACGCAGGGGCTCGGGGATCGCGGGCAGGTTCGGCGACAGGATCGAGGCGATGGAGGAGTTCATCGCCTCGGGGACCGTCGCGGTCCATTGGAGGTAGGCGTCGAAGATCTCGGCGGTCCGCTCACCGGAGAAGATCAGGGTGCCGCCGTAGATGGTCGTGACCGGCACGAGGTCGATCTCCATCCCGGTCACCACGCCGAAGTTGTCGCGGCCACCGCGCAGGGCCCAGAACAGGTCGGGTTCATTGTCGGGGGTGACGTGCCGCAGGTGGCCGTCTGCCGTGACGACGTCGAGGGAGCGCACATGGTCGGCGGCGTAGCCGTAGGTCCGCGACAGCAGCCCCAGACCACCGCCGAGTGTGTAGGAGACCGCGCCGACGTGCGGTGCCGAGCCGGACAGTGGAGCCAGCCCGAACGGCGCGGTCTCGCTGACCACCTGGTTCCAGCGCGTCCCGGCGGCGACCCACGCGGTCGCCGCGTCGGGATCGACCCGGACGGCGGCCATGCGCTCGGTGGTGATCAGGACGCCGCCTTCGGCGGCGACGGCGGCCGAGGCGTGTCCTGTGCCCTGCACGGCGACGGGAAGTCCGTGGTCGGCGGCGTGCTTCACGGCCGCCTGCACGTCGGCGGGGGTGGCGGCGCCCACCACCAGGTCGGGGCGGTGCGCGCGGGCGGTCTGCCAGCCGGTGCGCTCGGCGTCGTAACGCTCGTCATCGGGGGTGAGGACGGGGCCGGTGAACCGCTCGGTCAGCTGCTTCACGACTGCTCCTTCTGGTTCTGCAGGCGGGTGGCGAGGAAGCGGCCGGCGCGCTCCAGCGCCGACACCGCCTCAGGAGACTCGCCGTGCTGGAAGACGTGCGGTTGCCGGGGAGCGACCTCCAGGGTCACCGCGACCTCAGCGGAGGCGGCGTGCCCGGCCAGGCGGACGGCGTCGTCCAGCAGGAGTTCGCTGGAGCCGGCCTGGATCAGCAGTGGCGGCAGCCCGGCGAGGTCGCCGAAGAGCGGGCTGGCCTCGTGGGCGTCGGCACCGTCCAGGTACTGCCCGAACAGCCAGGCGATGGCGTCGGGGGTGAAGATCGGGTCGACGCCGTTCTTGGTCCGCATGGTCTCCCCGCTGACCGTCAGGTCCACCGCCGGGGAGAACAAGACCGCGGCGGCCGGCAGCGGGAGGCCCGCGTCGCGGGCCCGCAGCATGGTGGTCACGGCCAGCGCGGCGCCGGCGGAGTCACCGGCGAAGACCACGCGGCGCGCGTCGAGGCCGGAGTCGAGCAGTTCGCGGTAGGCGGCCAGGCAGTCATCGGGCGCGGCGGGGTAGGGGTGCTCGGGGGCCAGGCGGTAGTCGAGCGAGATCGCGCGGCCGTCCAGGTGGCGCACCAACGCGGCGGGCAGGTGGGCGGTCGAGCGAGCCGATCCGACCACGAAGCCGCCGCCGTGGAAGTACAGCAGGACGTCGCCGCCTGCCGCGGTGGACAGGGCCAGTGCCGGCCGTCCACCGAGGGTCGTCTCCGACGCCTCGACGCCGGCCGGGATGGGGCGGGTGAAGAGCGACGCGAAGTGCGCGCGCTGTTCGGCGATGGCGGTCATCGTTCCTCCGAGAATTTAGTCATGCTCCCTGACAGTCAGGCAACCGTACCATCCTGAATGATATTGTCAAGAGGCCTGATCAACCTGCGGTGAGGACCTGACGATGACGACCGGAACCGGTGGACCGCCGCTGCTCATGCTGCTGACGCGGATGCGCGACACCATCCTCAATGGACTCCACGACCGCCTCGCCGAAGAGGGTTTCGAAGGAGTCCGCAGCGTCCACGGATCGGTCTTCCGCACCATCGACCCCGAGGGCTCACGGCTGACCACCCTCGCCGAACGCGCCGGACTCACCAAGCAGGCCATGGCCGAACTGGTGATGGACCTGGAAAACCGCGGCTATGTGGAACGACTGGCCGACGCGACCGACCGCCGCGCGAAGATCATCCGGCTCACCAAGGCGGGCCGGGAGGCACAGGCCGCGGCGGCCCGCATCCTCGGCGACACCGAAAGACGCTGGGCCGGACTGATCGGCGAGGAGCAGTTCGCCGCGCTGAAAGGCACGCTGGCACAGGCGATCGAGATCGAAGCCACGTCGACGTGACGAAACGGCCCGGCGGACGAGTGGCGTGGGGACCCTGCGACGGCCGCTGACACACTGCGTGTTCGCCGCCGCTCAGCAGCCGGTATGCGTCAAGGCGATGTGGACGAGCAGCGACTACGCATCATCGTCTCGCGTCCCGCCGAGATGGTCGGCGAGCCGGGCGTGCCGGAATTGGTATTCGGCGCCGACTTGCCGGAGCACGCCGCGCCGGTGGGCGTCGTCGAGGAACCTCATGAGACTGATGGGCAGCAGCCCGGAGCGGGACAGGACGAACGCGGTCACGATCAGCTGCCCGGACGCGGTGAAGACGAGCGGGCCCAGGAGGGGTGCTGCCCAGATGAAGGGCACCACGATCCAGTCCACCACGGTTTCGGGACCACGATTCCCGAACAACACGACCGTCCAGAAGCCGAGCACGGCTCCGATCCCGATCATGGCGTGCCTGTCTCGCCGGTGCCGCTCGACGGCCCCGTCGGCCTCGTCGAACCCGCCGGTGCTCAGGCTCAGATACAACGAGCCGACGAACGTCCAGGCGGCGACCAGGCCCAGCGGAATCGCGAGCCAGGACCGGCCGAACATGAAACAACCGAGTACGCCCACGACCAGCCCTGCCGGTGTGGCTATGCGAAGCAGCGCGCCGAACAGGAACCTGGGCCGCCACCGCCAGGGTTTCGGGGCGACCGCGACCCGGCCGAACCCGATCATCGTCAAGACGTCGCCGCCGAACGAGCGCGCGGCCTCGACCGTGCTCGGCAGCCGCCACCACGCGACCCTGCCGTTCTCGGCATGCCGCGCCAGGAATCCGAGCCACCGCTCGGCGTCCTCGGCGGCGTAGACGGGAAGCCTCTTCGCACCGGGCCGCACCGGACCGCGCTCACGGTAGACGGCCGGGACGTACCCGGCGAGCAGAGCCTCCTCGATGTCCCCGGCGGCCCCCAAGGCCAGGAGTTCGCCGGGATCGGCGTTGGACCGGCCGTACTCCTCACGTGCGAGGAAGGCCATGAGCGGCGTGCGCAGCGCCGTCGCCAACGGCCCGGCCGGCTCAGCCGCCAGGCGTTCCCGCACGCCCGCCCAGTGCGCGTCACCCCCGACGCGCCCCGCACCCAGATAGGCCGCGACGTCGGCCGGATCGACGGGCGTCAGTTCCACGACGGCGGCCCGTGCCAAGGGCATCCCGGTGGCGCCGATCAGCTCCTCGTACTCGCGGGACCGGCAGGTGACGACGAACGGCCGGTCCGAGCCGACCGCCTCGGTCAAGGCCGCCGCCGCGGCCGTCCGAACCGGGCCGGTCATCTCGTCGAGCCCGTCGAGGACCGGAATCACGCGTTCACGTTCGACCAACCCGGCGGCTTCCTCCCTGGGCAGCCACCGGTACAGCCCGTGGAGCCGCTCAGCCAGCCACGCGTCCAGGTGCTTCGTCGCCGGATCCCAGTCGGTCACGTTCAGCAGGACCGGCACCGGATCACCTTCCGTTCGCGTGGCCAGGATCCGGCGCACGAGCAGCACGGCCGCCGAGGTCTTCCCCGCGCCCGGCTCGCCGATGACGACGAGCTGGGGCGCTGGAAGCGCACGCCAGGCGTCGGCGATGGCGGTGACGTCTCCGGCGGCGTCGCCGGGGGCGGCGGTGACCGGCCGGCGGGTGGACGCCCAGCGCACGCGGAGAGGCTCGGGACGCTCCAGGCCCCGGACCGCGGACTCCGTCCGCCACTCGCGCTCCACCGCGCGGGCGAGCAGCACGGCTGGGTCCTCGGGCGCGCGCCGGTAGGTCGCGAGGAACGAGAAGACACCGGCCGCCAGGCCGAACGCACCGATGACACCGCCGACGAGAGTGGCGACGGCCGCGAAGTCCTTGACCGGCGCGGCGGCGAACATGACCGCGAGGACGATGGCACCGGCGAGCGCGAACGCGGCCGTAATGAGTGCGGTGATGCGTCGTCGCCGTGAGGTCATGGCGACATGGTGGCGGAGCCGGGCAAGGAGTTCACTCCGAGCAGCAGTTCACCCCGAGGGCCGCGCAATCGCCGGATCGTCCATAGTGGGCGCCGTGATGTTCCGCCTCCTCGGCCCGGTGAGCGCCGTTTCCGTCGGGCCCGACGGGCCGGTGTCGGTGCAGCTCGGCGGTCCTCGCCAGCGGTCGGTGCTCGCCGCGCTCCTGCTGCACGCCAATGTCGAGGTTCCCTACCGTGCGCTCGTCCCGCTGGTCTGGGACGTGCCACCGGGTTCGGCGCTGGCGAATCTGCGCAAGTACGTCTGGCAGCTGCGCCGTGCGTTCAACGTCGCCGGGCTCCCGGCCACTCGACTCACCGGTGAAGGCGGGGTCCTGCTCACCGTCGGACCCGGTGAGCTCGACACCGACGTCTTCACCGCGCACGCGGACAAGGGCCGGATCGCCTTGGCCGCCGGGGATCCGCGAACCGCCGCCGGCGAACTTCGCGCGGCCCTGGCCGCCTGGCGCGGCGACGCGCTCACGGGCGTCGAACCGACCGAGCGGCTCACCGCCGTCGCGCTCGGCCTCACCGAGCAGCGGGCGGCCGTCGAGCTTCTCCACGCGCGCGCCCGGCTCGCTCTCGGTGAACATCAGGACGTGGTCGGCGACCTGCGCGGGCTCCTGATCGCCGACCCGACGCGCGAGGAGGTCGTCCGGCTGTCCATGCTCGCCCTGTACCGCGCCGGGCGTCGCAGCGAGGCCCTGGCGCTGTTCCGCGCGACGAGCGAACGCCTCGCCGACCAGGGACTGGAGCCCGGTGCGCCGCTGGCCGAATTGCACCGCGGGGTCCTCCGCGACGATCCCGTTCTCGGCGCCGAGAGGCCACCCGTCACGCGTTCGGTCCCGGACAGCCCGGACGTCCCGGCGCAGCTCCCGCACACCGTGGAGGCCTTCGCCGGACGCGCGGCGGCACTGTCCGAACTGGACGGTCTGCTGGCCGGATCCCGCGCCGTCGCGGTGGTCTCGGGCTCGGCCGGGGTCGGCAAGACCACCCTCGCGGTGCATTGGGCACATCGTGCGCGAGGCGCCTTTCCCGACGGTCAGCTGTACGTGGACCTGCACGGTTTCGGTCCGGCCGCGGCCGTGGTGGATCCGTCGGAGGCGCTGAGGCGTCTCCTCACCGCGCTCGGTGCCGCCGGGCGCGAGATCCCCGACGGACTCGACGAACGCGCCGCCCACTTCCGCTCCCTTGTGGATGGACGCGGGCTCCTGGTGGTCCTCGACAACGCCCGCGACGCCGCGCAGGTCCGTCCCCTTCTGCCCGGCTCCGCCGGTTCGGTGACCGTGGTGACCAGCCGCGATCTGCTGTCCGGTCTGGTGACCACCCACGCCGCGCGTCCCGTCGTCCTCGGCGCGCTCACGTTCGCGGAGTCCCGCGACCTCCTCGCCGCGCGCCTGGGCACCGATCGGGTCGCCGCCGAGCCGGCGGCCGTCCGCCGCTTGATCGAGCTGTGCGCGCACCTCCCGCTGGCCCTGGCGATCACC
Source organism: Phytomonospora endophytica (assembly GCF_014202425.1). Lineage (GTDB taxonomy): Bacteria > Actinomycetota > Actinomycetes > Mycobacteriales > Micromonosporaceae > Phytomonospora > Phytomonospora endophytica. The sequence continues at coordinate 173,571 of NZ_JACHGT010000017.1, forward strand.
GCGGCCCGTGCCGCCGTCAGTACGGGGAAGTCGCTGCACGCTCTCGGCGGCGAGCTGGCCGAAGCCAGACTCGACGCCTTCGCCGACCACGACCCCGAAGCCGACCTGCGCACCGTCTTCTCCTGGTCGTACACGGCTCTCTCGGCACCGGCGGCACGCCTGTTCCGGCTCTTCGGGCTGCTCCCGCTGCCCGACCTGTCGGTGGCCGAGGCCGTCGCCCTCACCGGAAACGGTGAAAGCGAGACGCGGGACGCGCTCGCCGAACTGGCCGCGGCACACCTGTTCACCGAACGCGCCCAGGGCCGCTTCGGAGCCCATGATTTGCTGCGCGAGTACGGTTCAGAGCGCGCGGAACTGGAGTGCGAGGAGGCCGAGCGCCGGGCCGCCCGCGAGCGGATACTCGGCTACCTCGCACACGCCGCGCACGACGCCTCCTCGGTCCTGCAGGCGGGCAGGAGCGAGTGCAAGTCACCACCCTTTGTGGACGGTGTGCGCCGGGAGCCCTTTCTGGACAAGGAGACGGCGGCCACCTGGTTGTTCGCCAATGCCGACACCGTGCTCGCCCTGATCACCATGGCCACGAAGAACGGCCACGACGCCTTCGTCTGGCCGATGACCGAGGCCATCGCCTGGACGCTGAGCCGGGAATGGCGCTGGGGCGACATGCTGGCTTCCTGCAGGTCCACGGTGGAGGCCGCCGATCGGCTCGGCAGCAAGCCGGCGGCGGCCTACGCGCATCGCATGTGCGGCTACGCACTGTCCTACCTGGCCGGTCCGGCCGAGGTCGATGAGCACTACCGTGCCTCGGCCGACCTGTACCTCGAAGTCGGCGACCCGGACGGTGTCGGGCAGCTGGAGCGGCAACTGGGCGGCGCGATGCTCCGGTGGGGCCGTCCACGGGAGTCGCTGGAGCACAACCGCCGGGCTTTGAAGATGTACCGTGCCGCCGGCAACGGCTCCGGTGTCGCCAACACCCTCAACGGGATCGGCTGGGCGCACTTCACCCTCGGCGAGTACGCGGACGCGCTGTCGGCCTGCGAGGAGGCCCTCGCCATCCAGCTCGAAGACGACGAGTACGGGGCCGTCGCCACGTGGGACAGCCTCGGACAGATCCACCTCAAGACCGGCGCGCACACTCGGGCGCTGGAGTGCGTGAAGGCGGCGGTCGCGCTGGCGGGCAGAGTCGGCGGCGAGGTTCTGCTGGCCCGGACCTATGAGGGCCTGGCGGAGGTTCACCGCACGATGGGCGACCCCGCGTCGGCCCGGGACGCCTGGAACCGGGCCTTGGCGATCCATCGTGAGCACAAGACCGGCGCCGACCGAGCGATCCGCCGGAAACTGGCCGAACTCTGACCCGCGGCGCCCCGAAGGGAGGACCCCCGACGGGGCCCTCCCTTCGGTTCGGTCAGGACTGCGGGACCGTCGAGTCCTTCTCCTCGTCCTTCTTGTTCTCCGTGCCGTCGGCCGGTTCGTCGCCTCCGGACGGGATCGGTGCCATGTCGAGCTCCGCCTCATCCGCGGGGAGCTGGTAGCCGTCGGGGTTCGGCGCCGGGTTCGGGTTGTAGACCTCCTTGACGCTCATGTCGTACGAGGACGCCGGCACACCGAGACCGATGCCGGTCCCCACCGCACCGCCGACCGGCCTACCGCTTGAGTCGAGTTCGACCTTGCCGGTAAGCGTGCCGATCTCGGCGGAGTACGCCCAGGAGACCTCGCCGGTCGCGGTGTTCGTGGTCTTCGTCAGACCGCCGTACTGCTCGACGTGGTAGTCGCCCGGCTGTTGATAGGTGCCGACCTCGGCGGTGCCTTCGAGTCCGATGCCGCCGCCCTGCTTGGTCGTCTCCAGGACCCGGCCGTCGTCGGTGAGGGTGTAGCCCTTACCGCCGAAGAGCCCCACGCCCCCGGAGAGATCGAGGCTCAGCCCGAGTCCCCAGGAACCGGTCGCCGGATCGATGTCCTCCGGGCCCGGGTCGTAGTACTCGACCCCGGGGGTGACGACCGTGTTGAGGCTCCAGTTCTCCTGCGGCTGCAGCGACGGCGAGATCGACGTGGTGGTGCCGATCAGTGACGGATCGACCGCCTCACCGAACTCCGCCGGCGGCGCGGTCCAGCCGTCCGGCCAGCCCGGGGCGCCGTAGGCGTCGAGGCCCACCGCGGTTCCCGGACCGTAGGGCGCGTCCCAACCGGTCACAGTGGACGAATCCAGCTGCGAGTACCCGGTGGTCGTACCGGTCCATGCCTCGACCCCGCTGAGTTCCATGCCCGGGGCGTAGGCGCTGTAATCCTGGACCGGCCCCGTGCCGGTCCCGAACGCGCCGACCAGGTCGGCGACGACCGGGCCCTGTTCGACCGGTGCCTGCGGCTCGGCGGCGAACACGCCGTCCGGTGATATCGCCGTGAAGTCCGCCACCGGGCTGGAGTCCACAAAGGAGTCGAACTCGGCGACCGCCTCCTCGACACCGGGCGCGTACGCCGACATGTCGACGCTCGGGGCCATCGCCGTGTATTCGTTGACGGCCTCGGCGTCGATCGCGGGCGAGGGCTCCTCCGCCATGGGGGCGTCGACCTCGACGGTCTCGGTCTCGACGGCGTCCTGGACGTTCTCCTGAACGTCGTCCGGCGAGACCTCCTCGCCGAGTTCCTCCTTCTGTTCGACCTGTTCGACCTGCTCGGCCGACAGTTCGACTCCGCGGGTGCCGACCTCGCCGGCGGCGACCGGGTCTTCGCCGAGAGCCTCCTCGCCGAAGGCATCGCCCTCGGCTAGCGAGCCCGAGTAGTCGTCGTACGAGTCCTCGTACGAGCCGTCCCCGTACGAGTCGCCGTAGTCGTCGCTCGTGTACGAGTCTTCCCCGTAGGAGTCATCTCCGTAGGAATCATCTCCGTAGGAGTCATCTCCGTAGGAATCATCTCCGTAGGAATCATCCCCGTAGGAATCATCCCCGTAGGAATCGCCACCGTAGGAGTCATCTCCATAGGAGTCACCGCTGTACGAGTCTCCGCCGTAGGAGTCACCCCCGTACGAACCGTCATCCGCATATGCCATCCCCGACGCCAACATGCTCGCGAAGAACGCGCCCAACACCATCGTGGGCACGACCAAGGCGATCCGCAGACGTCGGCGGGCCGCTAAAAGCCTCACCATTGCCTCCTCCATCGAGCTCGGGCGAGCTCGCGATTCGGAGGTTAGTGACCCGAAGGGCCGGCGCCGGTCCATGGATACGAGACGTATACGGCGACACCGGCCGACGCGGACACGGGATCGCACGACAGGTGACGGTCACGACTTGAGTTCGATGGCGATCGGATCGGTGTAGGCGGTGGTGACGTGGTTGGTACCGGGCACGGTGCCGGTGTCGCGACGGTAGAAGCGGGTGGTCAACCGTCGCTCCGCGGGATCGGCGAGATATGTCCACAGTGTCCGCTCGGGCCATCCGTGGGACACTCCGGCGCGTGCGTTGTCGGCGAAGGCGCAGTTGACGGTGGCGAGCAGCGCGGTGATGTCGGCCCCGGTCCAGACGCCGGTGTGCGCGGCGATCGCGTCGGTGAGGATCCGGTGGCGCACGAAGGTGTTGTGCTCGGCGTTCGCATCCACCTCGGGGAACATGTCGGCGGTCGGGTAGGTGTGCAGCGCGTGGTTGGTGACCACCAGCGGAGCGTCGGGGCGGCCGTCGGTGAAGCGGTACTGATGACTGGCCTGGTCGATCTCGAACACGGTGGCCGCGCCGTCGGCGTCGGCGATGAGCCAGTGCTCGCCCTGAGCCATCGGGGTGAAGAAGTGCTGCCCGAGCAGGGCCGTCTTCGCCTCGCCGACGGTGGCGGCGTTGTCCAGGACGAATCCGAGGACCTGGTTGGTCGACAGGCCCGAGTCGTACCCGCCGGCCGGTGACGCGCCAGGGTCTCCGTGCCCGGTGGAGTCGACCAGGATGCACACGAACAACCCGGCGTCGTTGACGCCGTCGATCATCGGGTTGAGCAGGTCGTGGCTGCCGATCTGGAGTGTCGCCCGGCCGTCGTCGGGCCGGCACCTGTTCACCGTGACCCGCGAGTACGACGGATGCTCACCGGCATCGGGTTCGCGCCCGGCCATCTCGGAGAAGGTCAGCGTGTACCAGTCGAGGTTGCGGCCGACCAGCGGCCTGCCCACGTCGGTCAGCGCCGGCGGGAACCACACCGCCGAGCAGCCGTGCGATACGGGAAAGTCGTAGCCCAGGGCGGTCGGGTCGAAACCGGCACCGTCCTCGGCCAGCCCGAACGCATCGGCCACGCCCCGGGCCCGCAGGCCCAGCCGCGGCCAGTTCCGGTCCAGGTAGGCCAGCCGTGCCCGCCCGTACAGCGGGTCGGCGTAGCGGGCCAGGCGACTCCCGTAGGCCGAACGCGCCAGTTCGGCCAGATCACGGCCGATCTGGCGGTCACCGCCCTCGACGGTCAGCTCCCGCACGCTCAGATAGTCGCCGTCGGCCGGCTCGAACAACACGCGGTCTTCGGTGATCACGGCCGCTCCCTCGCTCGGTGGTGCTGACTCCGGCCAGTATCGACTGGTCACAGCCGTGCCGCGGGCCATTCGGCGAAGAGCCGGCCCGCCCGTGTCGCGGCCGGGACCGGGGTGGCGGGTCCTCGCCATGGCGAGGACCCGCAGTGCTCACGCCGTTCCCACAGCAACCCGCGCATGCGACCGTCGACAGCGTTTCCACCCCTCGAAGTCCACTGGAGCCCCCATGCCCCGCACCCCCACGCCCGCGACGGGGAGACGGACGCGCACCACGGCGCTGTCCGTCCTCACCTTCTCCGCGGCGCTGCTGACCCCGGCCGCCCCGGCCCAGGCCGAGGTGACCGACCCGGGCGGTGAGAGCCCGTCGGCGATCTCCGCGTTCGACGCCAAGGTCAGCGTCGGCGTCCGCGCCCAGCTCAGCGACCGGCAGCCCACCGACGTGTGGGTCAAGCTCACCGACACCGCGGACCTGTCGGCCGCCTACCGCATCGCCGACTGGACCGAGCGCGGCGAGTACGTCCTGGACGCCCTGCGCGCCAACGCCGAGGCGTCACAGGCGCCGCTGCTGACGCAGCTCGACGCCACAGGCGCTACGTACACCTCGTACTTCATCTCCAACGCCGTCCACGTCGAAGAGGCCACCCCCGACCTGGTCGCCTCCCTCGCCGCGCGCGAGGACGTCGGACGCATCGCCGAGTCGACGGTGCTGGAACTTCCCGCCGAGACCCGGGAGGCCGCCGCCGCGACCGGCACGACCGAGTGGGGCGTGGCGAAGATCGGCGCCGACAAGGTCTGGTCGGAATACGCCGCACGCGGTGAGGGCGTCGTCGTCGCCAACGTCGACACCGGCGTGCAGTACGACCATCCCGCCCTGGCCAACGCCTACCGCGGCAGCCTCGGAGGGGGCGCCTACGACCACGCCCACAACTGGTTCGATCCGTCCGGGGAGTGCGCCGAAGGCCCCTGCGACCCGCACGGCCACGGCACCCACACCATGGGCACCATGGTCGGCGACGACGGCGCCGGAAACCAGATCGGCGTCGCGCCCGGCGCGACCTGGATCGCCGCACGAGGCTGCCTGCCCAGCGGCTGCCCGGAGACGATGCTCCTGGGCGCCGGGCAGTTCCTGCTCGCCCCGACCGACCTCGCCGGCCAGAACCCGAAGCCGGAGCAGCGACCCAACGTCATCAACAACTCCTGGGGCTCCGGAAACGGCACGTCCGTGGACCTCTGGTACGCCGACGTCATCAACGCGTGGAAGGCCGCGGGGATCGTGCCGCTGTTCGCCAACGGCAACAACGGCCCGGGCTGCGGCACCAGCGGCTCGCCCGGCGACAACCCCGGGGTCTACAGCGTCGCCGCGACGGCCTCGACGGACGCCGTCGCGTCTTTCTCCAGCCGCGGTGCCGCCTCAGACGCCGAGATCACACCCGACATCGCCGCACCCGGCGTCTCGATCCGCTCCTCACTGCCCGGCGGCAAGTACGGCGCCTCCAACGGGACCTCGATGGCCACCCCGCACGTCGCCGGCGCGGTGGCACTGCTGATGTCGGCAGCGCCGAGTCTCGTCGGCGACGAGGCCGCGATAACCGCCCTTCTGGACGGGTCGGCCGTCGACGTCAACGACACCAAGTGCGGCGGCACCGCCGCCGACAACAACGCCGCCGGCGAGGGCCGCCTCGACGTGTACGCCGCGGCGAGCGCGGCACCGCGGGTGGCCGTGGGCGCGGTGACCGGGACGGCCACCGACGCCGACACGGGGCAGGCGATCGAAGGCGCGCGTGTCACCTTCACCGGACCACGCGGCACCTACGCCACCGCCGACGCCTCGGGCGCGTACGCGATCCGCCTGCCGATCGGGCAGTACGCCGTGACCACCTCGTACTTCGGGTACGAGACCGCGACCTCGGCGCTGACCGTCACCGCCGACGCCGCCTCGGTCGCGGACAGCTCACTCACCCCGCTCCCCAGATACACCGTCTCCGGGCTCGCCACCGACGGCGACGGCGCACCGCTCCCCGGTGCCTCGGTCAGCCTTGGCGGCACCCCGTACACGCCGGTGACCACCGGCGCGGACGGCCGATACACCTTCCCCGGTGTCCCCGCCGGCGACTACCGCCTCGGGGTCACCCGCAGCACCTGCGAAGTCCCCTACGCCGAGGACATGACGGTCGGCGGCGACACCGCGGCGAACGTTCGCCTGGCTTGGGTCACCGACGCCTACGGTTACGGCTGCCGCAACGGGAAGACCGCGTGGGTCGAGGGGACCGAGAAGCTCACGATGTCGGGCGACCGGCTCGGGACGGCGCGCATCGCGTTGCCGTTCACGTTCACCCTCTACGGGGACTCCTCCGCCTCGGCCTACGCCACCACCAGCGGCGTGCTGTCCTTCAAGGACGACGACGGCCAGGTCGGCCCCGTCAAGCTACCCTCCGGCCTCCACCCCAACCACGCGCTGTTCCCGTTCTGGACGGACACGACTCTCGACGAGACCTCCGGGGTGTACACCGCGACACGCGGCAAGGCCCCCCACCGCGAGGTCGTCGTGGAGTGGCGCGACGTGCCGATCGCCGGGACGGGAGACCGGATCTCCTACGAGGTCGTCATCGACGAACAGGGCGGGATCGTGTTCAACTACCGCGGCCTCGGTGACGCTCCGGCCACGCGCGGGCAGAACGCCAGCATCGGCATCGAGGACCGCGCCGGAAAGCGGGGCTTCCAGTACTCGCTGAAGGCCGCGTCCCTCCACGACGGGCAGTCGATCCGCTGGGTCCTGCCGACGCACGGCTGGGTCGAGGGCGTGGTGACCGACGCCAACGACCGTCTGCCGATCGCCGGGGCCACGGTCGACGTCGCCGACGAGGACTTCACCGGCACGGCCCAGACCACCGACGCCGAGGGCCGCTACCGCCTTGAGGTCTTCAAGGGCAGGAGCAGTGTCGAGGCCGCCGAGGACTACTACGAGACCGACGACGACAGGGTCGACGTCCGGCGCCAGGGCCAGACCTTCACGGCCGACTTCTCCCTCAGGACGCCCGACATCTCGATCGGCCGGGACTCGCTGGACCTGACGGTGCCCGCCGGTACCGGCACCACCCGGGAACTGACCGTCCGCAACGGCTCCAAGGACCGGCTGCACTACGACACCGTCGCGCTCGGCGCGCTGCTGCCCGCCACCGGCGACGGCGGCACACCGGGAACCGTCGTCGAGACCTTCACGACCCCGACTCAGGCGTGGAGCGTCGCCCCGGCCGGCACCCGCTGGATCGGGTACGCCAACGGTTCCATCGCCGAACACACCGTCGACCAGGTGGCCACCGGCCGGAGCTGGCGCCCGTACGGTTACTACCTTCAGTCCTACGCACTCGACATGGCCTACGACAGCAGCCGCGGGCTGGTGTGCTCCATGCCCCAGGACATGGACTACGCGATCCAGTGCATGGACCCCGACACCGGCAAACTCGTCAAACGCATCACCGGGTACCCGTCGAACTACGTGCAGAACAACGGGCTGGCCTACCGCGCGGACCAAGACGCGTTCTACGTCGGCAGTGCCCTCACCGGCCTCATCCACAAGGTCGGCGGCGCGTCCAACCCGGGCGCCCAGCTCGGGTCCTGCGCGACCGGGATGCCCATCTCGGGCCTGGCCTGGCACCCCACCTCGGGGCTGCTGTGGACGACCACCTTCGACTGGTCCGGGCTGATCTACGGGCTCAATCCCGATACCTGCGAGGTCGTGCGGACCATCGCCTGGCCCGACGCGGGTTGGATCCCCGGCGGCATCGAAGTCGACGAGCGCGGGCGGCTGACGGCGATCAGCCCGGGAACCGGGCGCGGCTACGTCATCGAGACCGGTGACGCCGCGGTGATGAGTCCGGGCTGGCTTCGTCTCGACGGGGCGATCGGCACCGTCAAACGCGGCCACGACCGGACGATCACCCTCACCGTCGACACCACGGGCCTGGCGCCAGGCGTGTACACGACCGAACTGGTCGTGCGCAACGACTCCGGACGCACACCCGTGCAGCGGATCCCGGTGACCGTCACCGTCACCTGACCTCACTCCACCAGGGTCCGGCCGGGGCGCCAGCCCACGCCCCGGCCGGACCCGCCTGCACACCGTTGAGCAGGAGCACGTTCAATGCATCCCCATGGATCAACCTCCCGCCGATCCGGCCCGTGCCCTCCACACCCTCGTCGAGCATCTCCGAACCGATCTGACCGCCCTCGACGAACTCGGGCACGCCCTGAGCACCCGGTACTCGGTCTCCACGCGCCCGAATGAGGTCGACGTGGAGATCATCGAAGGCCTTGACGAGGTCGACCGGCTCTTCGAGGACCTCGGTGCCTCCGTCGAGCGGGAAATCCTGTCCATGTTCGGCTGGCGGGCATCGGCGCCACGCTCACCCGAGGCGACCGAACGCGGCCTGGCCAGCATGATCGCCCTCCACGACCGGGGCGTCGCGGCACGCACGATCTTCATCAACCGGGTCGGCACCGTCCCCCATTTCGGGCCGCACGTGATGCACTTGCGCGACCTCGGGCACGAGATCCGGCTGATGCCGGCGATCCCCGTGCAGATGGCGGTGTACGACCGGCGCATCGCCGTACTTCCCGTCGATCCCGACGACACCGCGGCCGGAGCCCTCGTCATCCGCGGGCAGGTGCTGGCACGCAGCCTCGTGGCGGTCTTCGAGCACGCCTGGCAACACGCGGCGGTGCCCAGCGGTCCCCCGGGACCAGAACTCACCGACACCCTCACCGACCAGCACCTGCACGTCCTGCGCATGCAGGCCGGCGGCGCCAAGGACGAAGCGATCGGCCGGGCCATGGGCATCTCGCCGCGCACCGTCAGCCGCCTCGTCAGCGAGGTGCACGAAGCGCTGGGCACCAGCAGCCGCTTCCAGACCGCCGTGGTCGCGACCAGGCTGGGGTTGCTCGGTTGAACCGTCGCCCGCCAGACGACGAGGAGCGACCCGTCGTGTCCGGCGACGGTGACCTCGTCGGCGCTGCCGTCACGAACATCCGCACCCGCGGCATCGCGCCGGCCAGATCCGCTGGAGCCACGGGCGGAGGCTTCGAGCGCGACACGGACCCACATGACCGGTTCTCCGCGCAGCGGCCGTTGCGCACGTCGCGGACTGCTAGAACATCCGTCGCCCGACCCGGCCGAAACTCCCGGAAACATGATCAAGGCTCCGGGGCGTGTCCTACTGTCAGATCGCAGGTGGCGTGACCGGCGCCGGCCGCGCCGTTCGCCGTGAACGGCTGCGGACGCCGCCGCCTTTCAGGAATGCGGGGCCGACATGTGCACGCGAGTGCTGTGGGACAGCGGTGAGGGCATGCTGGTCGGGCGCAACATGGACTGGCGCGAAGACCTCGGAACCAACCTGTGGGCGATGCCGCGCGGCGAGCAGCGCGGCGACCACGGCGGCGACACGAATCCGCTGATCTGGAGGGCGGAATACGCCAGCGTCATCGCGGGCGTCTTCGACAAGGCCGCGACCGACGGCATCAACGAGGCCGGTCTCGGTGCGCACCTGCTGTGGCTGGCCGAATCGGACTTCGGTGACCGCGACATCGCGCTTCCGGGCATACCGGTGTCCATGTGGACCCAGTTCTTCCTCGACCGTTTCGCCACAGTCGCCGAAGCCGTGGAACACGTGCGGCGGCACCCGTTCCAAGTGCGTCCACAGGGCGGCCCGTCAGGAACCACGGCCACGGTGCACCTCGCCATCGATGACGCCGGCGGCGACTCGGCGATCTTCGAGTACCTCGACGGACGCCTGGACGTCCACCACGGCGACCACTACGACGTGATGACCAACTCGCCGCCGTTCAGCGCACAGCTGGAGCACCTCAAACAGTACGAAGGCTTCGGCGGACAACTCCCACTGCCCGGCACCACCGAAGCCGCCGACCGGTTCGTCCGCGCCGCCTACTACACCGACCGGCTACCGAAGGTCGACAACCCGCAACGCGGCTACGCCGCCCTCCTCAGCGTCATGCGCAACGCCGCACAGCCCTTCGGCACACCCGACCCCAGTCGGCCCAACATCTCCATGACGATCTGGCGCACCCTCGCCGACCTGTCGAAGCGCGTCTACGCATTCGAGTCGGCCTTTAGCCCCGACATCGTCTGGGTGCACATGGACCGCCTGGACCCGACGACCACACAGCGCCTGGAACTCGTCGGCCACGACCTGAACGGAGACGTCACCAACCGGTTCCAGCCCTCGCGGTTCGCGTTCAAAGCCGCCTGAACGGCGCCATCTCCGAGGCGAAGTGCTCGCGCGGGGCATCGTGCCGTTCCCCCGGCTTGCTGAAGGGGTCACGGTGCCGCCGGAGTGTGGCCGCCGAAGCCGGAGGTGGTAGGCGAAGCCTGCCTCGTCGAACGGGGTCCCCGCATCGTGATAGAAGACGTAGCCTCCCTCGACGGGACGAGCCTCCCGGATCGGGTAGCAACCGAAGTCCCGTCCGCCGGAAGGTCCCTCCGTACCGGCAGGTCGTACCTGTCCTCGGGAACGGGCAGTTAAGCAGAAGCGGTCCTGATCGGACAACCGGGGGCGGTACGGGCGCCGCCAGCCGGGCCTTGAGGGCAGCGTGCTGACCAGGTTCGAGGTCATGCGTCTTTCAGTCGGAACAGTTGCGCCAAGGCACTTTCGTGACAGATCGCCTGCCACAGTGCTAGCCCGTCAGTGTCGTCACTGCGGTTGTCCACACAGTAGCCCGATTTCTGGTTACGGATGTATCGGTAGTACATCCAGCCGTTATTGGCGCTGTCTGAGGTTCCCCCGGTTTGTCGGAGGGTTATGTGGGTGTCAGGGCGGGTTGGGGTTGGTTGAGCCAGGCGGTCTCGTATTCGGCTGGCGATAGCCAGCCGAGGCGGGCTTGGATGCGTTCGGTGTTGTACCAGGCATCGATATAGGCGAACAGAGCGTTGTCGGCCTCATCACGGGTCCGCCACGAGCTGCGGTAGACGAGTTCGGTCTTCAAGGTCGAGAAGAAGTTCTCCATGAGCGCGTTGTCGTAGGAGTCGCCGACCGAGCCCATGGATGCGGCGATCCCGTTGTCTGCCAGGCGTTGCGAGAACCGAAACGACGTGTAGGTCGACCCGCGATCCGAGTGATGAATCAGCTCGCCGGCGCCGATGTCGCGGGACCAGGTGGCGTATTCGAGGGCGCCGAGGACGAGGTCGGTGTCGCAGCGGTGGCTGGTTTTCCAGCCGACGATGCGGTTGGAGAACGCGTCACGCACCGCGGCCAGCCAGAGGATGCCTTCGCCGGTGGTGATCCTGGTCGCGTCGGCGACCCACAACCTGTTCGGGGCCGGCGCGGTGAAGTCGCGGTTGACCAGGTCGGGGGCGGGATCATGGCGCGGGTCGGGTTTCGTGGACCCGCCTTTCCAGCCACGACGCAGGAACGCGCCCTGGAGGTCGTGTTCGCGCATCAGGCGCTCCACGCGTTTGCGGGACACGTAGATCCCGCGGCGTTTGAGGATCTGGTGGACACGTGGACTGCCATAGGTGGCGCCGGAGTTGTCCCAGATCTCGTGGATCACCGACAAGAGCCCGCGGTCTTCCTGTTCCCGCATCGACGGTTCGTTCTCGCGTTGCAGCCACCCGTAATAGGTGGAGGGGGCGATGGCGAGGACCCTGAGGATGGGCTCGACTGCGAAGCGGTCTTGGAGCTCGTTCACGAGGCTCATGACCGTCGCCGGGTCTCAGTCGAGTTCCGAGGCGAAAAACGCTGAGGCGGCCTTCAGGATTTCGTTGGCGCGCTTGAGTTCGGCGTTCTCTTTCCTCAACCGCCGCAGCTCTTCGGTCTCGGCTGTGGTTGCCCGGTCCGAGCGGTGGCCGGCATCTGCCTCGGCCTGCCGGATCCAGTTGCGCAACGCTTCGGGGTGGATGCCCAGCTGCATCGCCAACTGCCGGATCACCGGCCTGGGATCGGAGTCCAGATACAGCCTCACGGCCCGGTCACGAAGCTCCTGGGGGTACTTACGAGGGGCGGACAAGGAAACCTCCTACAGGTCCATCAGACCATGATCAAAAGTCTCCGAACAGCCGGGGGAACCTCAGGCACCGGGATCCGGCACCGCCCACAAGTCGCCTTCCTTGCCCTCGACCAGGTCTGTCCCGGCCAGAGAACGGGTGACGGCATAAGGCAATCCCTGTGCGCCTGCCATGAGTCGCTGCTGAAAGCTCAACAGCGACCACAGTTCGGCCTCGAACGGATGCCCCTGCCGGAGATCGCGGTACAGCCCGCATGGCCGCGGCGACGGGTCCGTCTCGCCCAGAAAACAGGTGATGACCTTCCGCACGGCACCGGACAAGGCGAGGGCGTGCGCACTGGAGTAGATCGCCGGGATGCTGACGGTGAACTCACCACGCCCTTCGAAGGTCCGGCACACCGCGTGCATCAGCGCATTGGGCCTCGAAGGAGTCAGGGCGAAGTGCAAGTGCGTACCCGGACGCAGATGTGTCGTCACCAGTTCGTCGGGCCCGGCGGCGACGGGGACGCGCCCGCTCAGCGGTGCGCGAACACCCGGCTCGGCTATCCGCATGCCAACTCCCCCGCCATGGAAAGTGGCCGGCGCATGGCCTCTGGCGCGCGGCTCAGCGCGACCACCGCCGTCTGGCTGCCGAGCGCGAACGCCAAGGACAGCGCGTGCTGGAACGCCTGTGGTCGTGCACCGCCCTGCACGTGGTCGCCGGCGCACTCCGGGTCGACCTGGACGCATCCCACGGTCGGCGTAAGGACTTGCCGGTGCAACATCAGGGCGGTCGCGGCGACGTTGACGGCGGCGGACAACCCGAAGCTGTGCCCGTAGACGGGTTTGACCGATCCCAGCGCCGGGCGCGTACCCGGTTCGGTGCCGAACACGCGGTCGACGATGCGGCACTCGGTGGCGTCGTTATAGCGGGTGGCGGTGCCGTGCCCACACATGTAGCCGACGTCGGCGGCCTCGATTCCCGCGTCGGCCAGGGTGCGGTTCACGAGGGCCGCTCCGTGCGCACCGGTCAAGTCCATCGTCGTCGGGTGCCCGGCTTCGCAACCGGAGCGCTGCGCGGTGATCTCGGCATACGCGACGGCTCCGCGCCGCCTGGCCGACTCGGCGGTCTCCAGGAACATCCACAGCGAGCCCTCACCGAACTGGAATCCCCGGCGGCGCTTGTCGTAGGGCCGCATCGTGTCGTCGGGATCGGTCGCACGGCACAGCACCCCGTCGCCCAGCGCCAGGAACGACTCGACCACCGACCGGGTGACCGGGAACTCGTACCCGCCCGCCAACATCGCGTCGACCTCCCCGGACCGCAGTTTGTCGAGCGCCATGCCGATCGCCTGACTGCCACCTACGCAGGCATTGCTGAGCGTGACGACGGGTCCCTGGAGGCCGCAGTGGATCGCGGCGAGGCTGGTGGGCGATCCGGGGAGACTCTTCAGGGCCGCCTGGGGCCCCGGGGACTGACCCATGCCGAGCGTCTCATCCCACCATTGGACGGGCCCTCGCGACGACGAACCGACCACGCCGATCCGTTGCGGATCGATGTCCCCGTCGACTACCCCGGCGTCCTGTAGTGCGTTGGCGACCGACGCGATCACGATCAGCTGTTCACGGGAGTACTTCGCCGCGTACGATTCCCGCAGATCGGGCAGGTGGCAGCGGTAGTCGAACCCGTCGACGACTGCGGCCGTTTGTGTTGGCAGGCCGGCGTCGACGAGTCGGGGCACCCGGGTCATCTGGCTTCGCCCATCGGCCAGGTGCCGCCAGAAGTCCGTGGCACTGGTGGCACCGGGCATGATCAGGCCGATACCGGTGATAAGAACTCGTTGCGCATCCGAGCCCGTGCCGCTCGGGCACCCGGGTCTTGTACCTTCGGGCGAGTACGGCGAGTTGCCCGTCTCCTTTGCGGAACCACCCTTTTCCGGCTCGATTTCAGTCGAGCCACCAACGTCGATATCTTTCACGTTTCCTCCTTTTCGAAGGGCGCCACTCGCGAACCTTCGATTGGTTCCCTCGCTCATGTCTGGAGTGGATACTCACGCGGGGAACAGGACTGTGGCGCGCACCGGCCCTCCCGCGTGAAGGGTCGACGCCTGACCGCCGCAGGATGCGGTTCATTCCGGGCCGGCTGATTCACCATTCCCACCCAAACCCCGCGTGCAGGGCGAACACGGTGGCCGACAATCCGGGCCGCGGCCAGGCGGCCGCCCACCGAATGGAAAGATCAGTCGTTTGTGCCTGGTGATGTGGGCATTCCGAGGTGTTCGGAGGACAGTGCCGGGCCCGCGCCGACCTTGTCGATGATGATGGTTTCGCAGTCGTCGGAGAGCGCTGCGGCGACAGCGGTAACCGCGTCGTCGGGGCACAACGCGTGCACGTTCGGGCCGGCGTCGGTCGTGGCGCAGACGGGCACGCCGGACGCGCGCAGCGCCTCGATGCGTTCAAGAACGCGCAAGGTGCCCGGTCGCCAGTAGCGCAACGGCGGTCGGGAAGTCGTGGCGATCGCCTGCATCTCGTACATCTCCTCCTCGACGGCCTCGGCGAGGGTGGCGAAGTCTCGTTCGCGAAGCGCGGTGCGGACACGTTGGAGCCGCTCGCCGAGCAGTTCCACACGGCGCCCGAAATGTGGGCTCGTCGAGGCTCTGAAGTGGCCTTCCCTGGAACTGGTGGCCTTCGGGCCGGAGTCGACGACCGCGATGACATCGGACAGTGCCCAGTGCTCGCGTGGCAGAAAGGTCGTCGCCGCCGACGCCGGGTCCTCGGAGTCTTCCGGCCACAGGACGTATCCGCCGAGAACGGACCTCGCCGCTGAACCCGATCCCGACTTGCGGGCGAGTATCGAGAGCCGACCGGGATCCACGGCCGCATCGACCCGGGTGAGGGCCGCGAGGGTCAGCGCGGCGAAGCCGGATGCGGACGAGGCGATGCCTGCTGCGGTCGGAAAGCTGTTGGTGGTGATGATCCGCATCGAGACGTCGACCTCGGCGAAGGCGCGCAGGCGGTCGAGGTGCTCGACGACACGCGCGGCGAATACCGGATCCGCCGGCCTGGCCCGGCCGTCTTCGTGCCACCACACCTCGTCGGGTCCTTTGATCGTGTCGACGGTGCAGCGGGAGACGCATCTGGACAGGGTCATTGACAGCGACTGGTTCGCCGGCACACCCAAGGCGCGGTCGGCCAGGCCCCAGTATTTGATGAAGGCGATATTGGCGGGAGCGACGGCGGTCACGGGCATGTTGTCACCTTGAGTCCATCGACACCAAGTGGCGCGACGATTCGCGGGTAGGGCGCGAGCGCGTTGAGAGGAACCGAGGGCGGGCCGAGTGGCCAGTACACGATCAGTGCGCCGGCGCCCGGGCCGGTGAGTGAGCCGCTGCCCGAGATCTTCGCCGCGCCGCCCGCCGCTTCGATTCGCCGCACGAGGATCCGGATGGGGTCGGGGACCACACCGAGTGCTTCGAGGCCGCGCTGGTAAGAGGTGATGGACTCGGTGACGGCCCGTGCGTCGCCGTCGCCGTCGAGCGCGCGGATGAAGGTATCGGTGCGCTTCGCCATCGCGTCGAGCACTTGGCGCAAACGGCGCTCATCGTGGAGGAGGTGTTGCCGGACACCGGCGACGACCTGCCCGGTCGCCTCTGTGGGGCCGGTGTCGTAGATCGCGAGCCGGGTCAGAACCTCTGTCTTGTCGGGAACCGGGACTCCGTGCGACCGATCTCCGCGCCGTCGGAACGCCACCGTTCGGCCGAGCATGATCGTGCGGTGGTCGATGCCGGAGGCTGCGTGGTGTTGTCGCTGTTCGACGGCCGCGATGAGGGGTTCCAGAGCCTCGATGCCGCCTGAAGTCCCGCACACCGACCCGAGAGCGGCGAGGACGGAGACCGCCAGGGCCGCCGAACTGCCCATCCCACGGGAGGGCGGAACGGTTGAGGTGATCCGCAAGTTCAACGGCGGCAGTGAACATGGAGGATGCGCCGCCGCGAATTCACCGAGCGCGATCAGGGGCAGGTGGATGCGGTGGGCGTGCTCGGGTTCGGCGAGGTCGAAGACCGTGGGGCGCACCTGGTCGTCGCCGGCCTGTGCGGCGTATTCGCGCAGGCGGTCCCAGGATGCGTCCACGAGCGTGGCTTCGTCGTCCAGGGTGAGCCGCACCGCGCCGGAGTTCGGCCGATCGGCGGACGTCCGGCAGGTCATCCCCACGGTCGTGACCACCGCCGGCCCACCGTAGACGGCGGAATGCTCGCCCATCAAGATCATCTTTCCCGGTGCGGTCGCGACCACGGTCTGGGGTCGACTCGCCGTCGTGGTCACGGTGTCACCGAGCCAGTGTGCGGTGTGCGCGGGCGAGGTCTCGGGAGGCCAGGGCCGCCAAGAGCGAGACCTCACCGGCCAGGACGGTGGCGCCGAGGATCTCGGCGAGCCGCAGTGCCGTGCGTCCATCGTCTCCGCCGTGGATTCCGAGCAGTCCCAGGGCTTCCTTCTGGGTTTCCAAAGCGGTCCCGCCGCCCACGGTTCCGAGCGTGAGTTCGGGCAGGTACACCGACACGTAGGCGGCGCCGTCGGGCCTGGCCTCGACGCAGGTGATTCCGGTGGCGCCGGTGGTCACGTGCGCCAGATCCTGACCGGTGGCCAGGAACAGCGCGGCGACCAGGTTGGCATGATGCGCGTTGGAGCCCATCGCTCCGGCCATCGCCGAGCCGATGAGGTTCTTGCGATACTGCACCTCGCACAACGCCTCGGCGCTGGTCTTGAGGGTGTCCTCCAGCGTCTCGGCGTCGAGCACGGCTTCGGCGTAGACGCGTTTGCCCCGGCCCTCGATGACGTTGATCCAGGCGGGCTTCTTGTCGACGCACACGTTGCCCGACAGTGCCACGCACTGCGCGCCCGTCTGCGGTTCGATCAGTTCGGTCACCACCTGGTCGACGGCGAGGGTCACCATGTTCATGCCCATCGCGTCATCGGTGGTGAAAGCGAAACGCAGGAAGACCGTCGTTCCCACGGCCAGCGGCTGGATGCCGGTCAGCTGCAGATGTCGGCTGGTCTGCTCGGCGAGCGACCGGATGTCGGGCGTGTGTTCGGCGACCCAGTCGAGAAGGCGCCGGGTGTGGGTGATGCCGGAGGTCCGGAACACCGGTGCCCGTGTCATCCCGGTGTCCTCGACGTCCACGGTGACCTTGCCGCTGATCGCCCGGCAGCCGCGCGCGGTACTCGCCAGCAGGGCTCCTTCGGTGGTGGCCAGGGGAACGAAGATCCGCTCCTCTACGTCGACGTGCCGGCCCGACATCGACAAGGGCCCCACCACACCCATCGGCACCTGTGCGGCACCGATGAAGTTCTCGCAGTGCTTTGCCGACACGAGAGCGGCATCGAGGCAGTAGTCGCCGATCGCGTCGAGAGTCGTGCCGCTGTGCAGTTCCAACGCCCTTCGCCGCGCCTCGCCTTTCTGCTCGGCGCTCAGGTCGTCGGGGAGCTGATGGACCCTCCTTTCGCCCGAGGCGATTTCCTCTGCCACGACCGTCACCCGGTCGAGGAACGTATCGTTCGAAGTCATGTGAGCTCCCAGCCGATTTGATCGTGCGGGACAACTTCGACGATCGCCGCCGCTGGAGAATTCGGCCAGTCGCCGTTCCGATGAGCGGAACACCTCCAGGTGAGGCTCAGTGTCCGTGCTGCGCACGCTAGGAACGCCTGCGGGCCGACACCGCCCCCTGACGTGAACCGGAAGGCCGCCTGCGATGGCTGCGTCTCACCTCCACCGAGGCGGCGTGCGCCACCCTGCGCAGAGCGGCCACGGCCTCTTGGCCGATCAGGTCGGTTGGAGTCATACCGCCGATGCTGATCGCCGCCACGGCGACCCCCGACCGCGCGAAGATCGGAGCAGCCACACCCTGCAGACCTGATGCGAGGCCGGGATCGGTGTGGGCCAACCCCGATCCGCGGATCAGAACGGTCTCCTCGACCAGTTCGTCATATTCGGCAAGATCGGCCAACCTCGCCAAAGCTTCTGGATTGTAGGCGAGGATGGCTTTGCCGCTCGCCGTCCGGTGCGCCGGCAGAGGTTCGCCGGTGGTTCGCATTCGAGCGAACTGACGGTGGGTGAGCAGCGTTTCAACGAAATGGACCTCGTAATAGTTGAGCACTCCGAGACTGACCGTCAGGCCCGTGACCCGATGCAATTCGAGTAGGTACGGCATGAGGAGACGACGCAGGCGCCTCCCGACGGTGTGGGCGCCCTCGATGGCCGCCTGGAGCCGAGAGCCCAACCCGTACCCGGCGTGACCTCGCATGACCACGCGATGCTCCACCAGCGTTCCCAGCAACCGCAACGTCGTCGTCTTCGGCAACCTCGCCCCCCGGGCGATCTCCGACAAACTCAAGGGACGCCGCGTCGAGCCGATCACCTCGAGAATGGCCAGGGACCTGCCGATGACCGTGGAGGACTCGCCCTCGACCACGCGCACGTTACCCACCACCCGAGGACCCGAGCACCCCTACCCAAGGCAATTCTAGATAGATCGGCATCCCCGTGACGAGCACACAAAGCGCCACCCGGTGTCGGATTTCAGCCGCCGTGGAAAGTGCACACTTCCAACCAACGGCGAACCGGTGTGGGCGAACCACGCCGGCCATGTGCCGCACAGTTCTTCCGGATGGACATTTCCGGGATCAGCACGGCATCAAGCTGGCACAGCCGTGACCGATACCGAAATTCCGCCGAGGACCGGCAGGAGGGTGGTGCTCATTCGACCGGCTTCCATACCCCTTCTCGCACCTCCATGGATGTGCACGATTCGTCGGTCACTCCGGCGTGGTTCTCCGGGGCCATCCGGATCGTGCCGCTGGCTCCCAGATATTCAATGGTCTCCAGGCGTTCGCGCGCGACGGCCGGATCCTGGCCGTCTTGATAGGCCTGGTCGAGAATGCCGACCGCATCGGCGCCGAAGCCCGCGTAACTTCCGACCGCACCGTTGACGGCCTCGAAGTCCTCGGCCCAGCTGGTCATGTTCACGTAGTTGGGCAAGGTCACGGGAGCGTCCCTCCACGCCAGCAGCCACGGTCCGTACATGCGTACCCCCTCGGCGGCGGTACCGGCGGTAGCCAGGAAGCCGGGGTGTCCGGCGCTCGGCGTCACGCAGATCGGTCCGTTCCAGCCCGCAGCGCGCGCATCGCGTACACCAGAACCGTTGGACGGCGGCAGGACGCTGATACCGAGGACGTCCGGGCCGAGGGCCATCAGTTCACGGACGGGACCGGTCAGCTCGGTGGTGCCGGCGGGTACGGCCAAGGTCTGGAGGATGTCCACCCCGGCCTCGGCGGCCGCGGCGGCGTCGATCTCACGGTCTGCGGGGCCATCCAGCGCATCGAGTTTGAGTAGTGCCACGGTCCGGCCCTGCTGGGCCACGGTGCGAAAATACCCAGGGGCGAACCGCCGGTAAGCAGGGCCGACACGGAAGACCCAAGACTGAGTCGGTATCGGACCGAGACTCGGAATGGCCACGGGCACGCCGGCGGCCTGGCCGGCCTCGGCGACGATGCGGCCGGTCCACGGTGTCGATGTCCCGATCAGGGCGTTCGGCTTCTGTTCAAGCAGGCGGGCGACGCCCTCCCTGGTCTGCGCCTCGTCACCGCCGGTGTCTTCGACCAGCAGCTCAACGCGGGTGTATCCCGCCGCCTTGTTGATGGCGTCGGCCTGATAGCGGATGCCCAGCAACTGGCGCTGTCCGTGGACGGAGGTGGATCCGCTGCTGTCCACCAGAACACCGAACCGCAACGTGATCGGCGCCCCCGAGGCCGGAAGACCGCGAACGAGCGGTGCTGCGGCTATGGCGGCCCCGACAGCCAGAATGCCGCGACGCGTGAAAGTCTTCACGTTTTCCCCCGATATCAGTAGGTTTCTGTCGCAGGCTACCGCGCGAGCCAAGTCCCCGACGACGTTCCTCGGAGGACGGCGGAAAGAAGACGGAAGGTGCGGACTCGCCTGGGGACAACCGCCGCAGAACCGTGGGCAGACCCCTGCCGTCGGCACCGAATGGCCTGGCCGAACGTCCGCTCTTGAGGCTTTACACCGGCTCGATCAGCAGCTGTGAATCCCGAGGGACGTACAGCACATCGGGCGACGGCTCAGCGGATCCGGTGACGGTCATCCGGTAGTCACTCAGGATCCGTAGCGCCGCAACCGCGAGCACGGCCACTCCCAGCCTGGCCCCCGGACAGACCCGCGGTCCGCCCCCGAACGGGAGGTAGGCACCTCGCCTGGGCGGCACCGCATCCTCCAGCCATCGTTCCGGCTTGATCTCGTTCGGAGCGGACCACCAGCGGGGGTCCCGTTGGATCAGCAACGGGCTGAAGACGATCTTCGAGCCCGCCTTCAACGTCCATGCGCCTAGTTCCACATCGCGGGGAGTGCTGCGCGCCAGCAACCACGTCGGGGGGTACATCCGCAGGATCTCCTTGACGACCGCCACGGTGTAGGGCGGTAGTCGCACGCCTCCCGAAGCCGCCTGTGCCCGCCACTGCGGTTCCTCGTCGCAGACGCGTGCGGCCAGATCCGGTCGCCGACAGAGCACGGTGACGATCCACGCCAATGCCGCACCGGGCGTTCCGTGCCCACCGATGAGCGTGATGCGCAGGAGTGCCGCGATGACCTCGCCGGGCAGGGGGCGCTGTCGCGACAGGAGAACGTCGAGCATGTCATCGTGCGTGTAGGGTCCGCCCCGGGCACGGCGGGCTTCCACGAGCCGCCAAAGTTTGTCCTTCAGCTGCTCCTCGGCGGCCGCGGCACGACGAAAACGCCGTTTCGTCTGCCACAGCGGGGTGTTCAAGGTACGGCTCACCGCGAGGATGTCGGTCGAGGCGCCGGCCAACTCCTCGTAGAAGTCGGGCGCATCGGGACCGAGGCAAAGGTCGGTGACCACATGACCCGTGACACGCTCGCACGCCTCGACGAGGTCGAGCCTTCGTCCCGCGATTCGGCGGAGCGCACGCTTCAGGCCGTCATCAAGCTTGCGCCCGCAGCCGTTGATGACATCAGGGTGCATGCCGCGGCCGCCTTGCCGCCGGCCCCGCATCCACAGTAGGCGGTTTTCCTCCGCGTCACCGCGGTCCTCGATCAGCGGCGTGGCAGCGTGGAAGTCGCGGCCTGTCGCTGCCAGAACATCCTGCACAAGGTCGGGATCGTTGACGACGACGGACTCAGGGCCGAAACGATAGACGTCCCCGAGCTCCTCGGCCCAGCGCCGCAGGGCACTCACACGATCCAGCTCGTAGGTGTAACCCGCGCCGAGGAGCCGATGCCCCCGAGCCAAGGGCATCGCGGGAACGGCCGACGGCCGCTCCCACGACACGGCCTTCAGCCGCACTTCGCTTCAACCGCGTACGGTCCGCTGTAAGCGCCGCTCACCTCACCGCGTCGGTGACGCACCAACTGGATGAGCGCGCTGGTCACCCTCTTGATCTTCTCCATTTTTCCCCCTTTGGGCCTCACGTTAACCAGCGCCACGGCCCGCTCGCGGCGGTTTCAGCAGTTCGGGAGCGACCCGGCGACCGCTCGCCCCACCCCGCCCTCGGCGACGAACCGCGCGATCGAGGCGAGATCCTCGTCCAGCCGCCCCTCGACATCGACGAAGGGCACGAGCCCACGGACAGCCTCGTACGCCGCACGGGTGCCATCGGCCAACATCTGCGGCCCGCCCCGCAGGTCAACGGCCTGGCAAGCGGCGAGCAAGTGGATCGCAGCGACCCTGCCCGTCAGCTCCACAACGTCACGGGCGCCCCTGACGGCGGTCGCGCCCATGCTGACCTTGTCCTGGTTGTGCGCTTCGGTCGATCGGGAGTGGAGGGTGGCGGGCGCGGCCCGGTACAGGGCCTCGGCGGTGAGAGCGGACGCGGCGATCTGGGTGCCCTTCAGTCCGTGATGCATCCCCGCACGCGGATCGTCGACGGCATGGTGGCGAACGAGGTTGTCAGGGAGCCCCCGGTTGTACTTGGCGTCGACGAGGAGCGCGAGCTGCCGGTCGAGGAGATCGGCGACGTTGGCGACCGCGAGTTTCAGCGCGTCTCCCGCCTGGCCCATGTGGCCGCCGTAGAAGTGCCCGCCGTTGTGGACGATCCCTAGATCCACATCGAAGAGCGGGTTGTCATTGGAGGAGTTGACTTCGACCTCCACCCAGGTCTTGAAGCAGTCGAGGGTATCGGCGAGGACACCGGCGACATGTGGGGCGCAGCGGATCGAATACCGATCCTGCACCCCACGCTCGACCCGCTGGATCTCGCCGCTCCCGACGGTCGGTGTCGCCGCGAGGATGTCGGCATGGGTGACCGCGAGCCGGGATCCATCCAGCAGGGACCTGATCCGGGCGGCGCTCCGCACCTGCCCGGGATGGGGCTTTTGAGCGTGCAGTCGAGGGTGGAAGTGGTCCATGTTGCCGGTCAGCGCCTCAACAGCCAACGCCGTGCACACGTCCGACACCAGCGCGAGTTCGGTCGCATCATGCACGGCGAGCGCGGCGAACGCCGCCATGAAGGACGTCCCGTTGAGCAGCGCCATCCCTTCCTTGGGCTGCAGCCGAAGTGGGCTCAGTCCCTCCTCAGCGAGCACTTCGGTCGTGCTCCGCCGCAGCCCCCGATGCAGCACGGTGCCCCCGCCGGTCAACACCTCGACCAGGTAGGCGAGCGGGGCCAGATCCCCGCTGGCACCAACGGATCCGCACTCGGGCACGATCGGAAGAATGTCCCGGCCGAGGAAGGCCAGGATGAGGTCGACGGCCTCGGGACGGATGGCCGAATGCCCCCGGGCCAGGCAGTTGGCGCGTACGAGCATCATCGCTCGAGTGACATCGGGTGCGGCCGCGGGCCCGCTGCCGACGAGCAGCTTGCGGAAGCCGACGGCCATCATGTACTCGGCCCGCTCGGGGCTCAGGTGCGTGGTCACGCTGTTCCCGACACCTGTGGTCACACCGTAGATCGGCTGTCCGGTGGCGATCAAGTCGTCTCGCAGGGCCACCGAAGCCCGCATGCGCTCGCGCGCGTCGGCCGCCACGGTCACGGCAACCGCCTCGCTCCGGCGGGCGATGGCCGCGATGTCGGCGATGCCGAGTGTGTCGCCACCCAGGGAGACGGTGAGCTGAGTTGCCCCGGCGTGAGGATGTTCGGTGATCGTCATGGTTTCCTCCCGTGCGGCTCGCCCGAGCCGACGGAGCACAATATGTCATGAAATCGATGCGATTGACCTACCGGAGGTCGTATCAACCCTTGGTGCCGCCCGAGTATTGAGCCGCAGCGCACTGCCCTCTGCCAATCGGGCCACCGTGAACCGGCGACCCCAGTGACGGCCAGGTATGGCGGACACCGTCAGGACTTGTTCTAGGTCAAAGGCGGCGTGTTCGGCGACCAGACGGCTTGTTCCACGTCATCCAGGGCACCGACGGCTTCTCCTGAGCAATTCCGGAGTGCGACTCTATTGACATCATTGAGGCCTCGATCATGTTCTGGAACTCGTCGATGGCCCGGCCGTGTTCACCTGGTGTCTGGTCGCAGGAGAAGTTGAGGTTCCGCCTCCGCCTGACGTACTAGCCCACCGTTTACAAGGACACAGATCGCTCGCGTGCGCGGAAGTCCGAGTTCGGTGACCCAGCCGGGCGCGAGCCCCATGAGCCACTCGACGAATCTCGCCGATAGCACGGGAGTGCCCGTGGTGCCGGTCTGGGTCGGCGGCGGCGGGGCCGGCCGATCACCTTGGTGCCCAGGCCTTGATGGCCAGCGCGAACAGCCCCAATGTCTCGTCGTCCAGGTGCGATGGATCTCGTGGGCGACGGCGGGCAGGGAGGGGTTGCCTTTGCAGCCGCGATGCCGGGGGCCCTTGGTTGCGTCGCTGGCGCGGGGTGTGGGGATCAGGCGGGCGATGGTGTTGGGGAGGCTGCGGTGGTTGCCGAGGCCCTTTGCGTGTGCTGGTCGCCGCGACGTGGCATGAGGCGTCGAAGAAAGCTCGGAAGCGAAGTTGGAAGGCGGCGGCACGTTTCCTCAGCGTCATCGTGGTCATCGCTCTGGGCATGACCGTCGGCGCCGGAGTCTGCGTCGAACCGAGTGACGACATGGCCGCTCAGGCGGGCGATACGACGGGCACCTTCGATGAGAAGGCACGCGGCAGGGCCATACTCGTCCGTATCTTGCGCCCTCAGGATGGCGACTTCCAGGAACCAGAAGTAAGCGCCGACGGCTTCCCACCTCGATTGCAGCCATTTGAGAAAATTCTCGAGCGTGCAGTCCACATAGAAGGCGACCGGGAATGAAACTCGCACGTTATGTCACCATGCCCTATGATCAAAATGCCGGTACTGTGATCCAGGTCACACTAAGGTTGCCGGATGAGTGGTCATCTCGCTACGGTGGTCTGAATCCAAGACGAGGTGCCCCCCGTAATCGTGGAGGAAAAGAATATGACTCAGACACTGGCGAGTCACATCGCCATTGCCCGTCGAGCCCATAAGCTGCGAGGCGGCACGAATAGCCGCCCGGTCACCCCTGCGGACGCCGCCGAGGCACCCCAAGCCCACGGATCCACCTAGTAAGCCGTCGACTCGCAAGAGGGACATGGCGCCCTAATGCCCAATAGGACGCATTCCTCGCCTTTTTATCTGGCCAACTAGGGAGTCATGAACCATTTATGAACTCCCTGGCGTCAGCATGCCCAGAAACCAGTCGACGGGGAACTCATGCAGCCGACAGCAGCAGGCCTCAAGCCCGATGCGCGAAGCACCGGTGAACACGCCGACCGCATCCATGTTTCAGCGCGAAGGCGCGTTCTCGTCGTGAGGCGGCCACCGTCGTGCACCGCCGGCGCAAGTCCGATGCTCGGCAGGGCGCCCGCGAACCGACGGCGCCATCGATCCCGTAAGGCATCGGCGGTCACCCCGGCACGGCCGCCGACAACGACGAACCGCGGACTCTGGAAGACGTCCTCCGGCCACGGGAACACGAGCACGACTCCCCCGACGAGTCCACCTCTGCCGCCCGGCGGAATAGGCACACCGACCCGGCGAGGGCCGGTACCGAGGCCGCCGAGGCCATCGAGACGCCCTCGACGACTCCCCTTGCCGCCCGGCCGGCGCACGAAAAGGTGAACGCCGGCGCCCGCAAGGTGACCGTCGCCGACCAGGCCGGATCCACGGAATCTTGACGCCGTTGAACCGCACGATCCCGCAGCCGTTCGCATCCTCGCCCGGAAAGGCTCAGCCATCGCACGCGCAAACGATCAGAAGAGTTCGAACAAGGCCGACAAGCCGGACGCCGTACAGGTCGTGGTGGCCGAATCCGAGGAATTCACTCGCATGGGCCTCTGCCACTTTCTGGAGTCACGCCTGGGAGCCAATGTCGTTGGCCAGGCGGTCGACAGTCGGCAGGCACTGGATCTCGCGCGCCGACAGCGCCCTGATCTGATGATCTACGACCTCAGCCTCGATCCGCTCAACGGTATCGAATTCGCCGTGCGGATGAGGGAGCTGATGACCGGGACGATGCCGAGAATCCTGTTACTGGCGCGCGAGGCGACCAACGACGACCTCCTGGCCGCCCTGTCCGTCAGGGTGGACGGAGTGATCTGGAAGTCGACGGCGCACAACGAACTTCCGGTCGCGATGAACTCGATCTCCGAGCGGCACTTCTTCCTGTCGCCCCGCTTCGTCACGCAGCTGTTGTCGAATTTCGTACTCCTTCCGGCGAACGCGAACCCGACGGCTTCACCCGAGCTACGCGGCCTCACCGACCGCGAACTGGCGGTTCTGGGATCGATCTCCGAAGGACTGTCGAATGAGGAGATCGCCCGCAAACTGCACCTGGCGGAGACCACGGTGAAGGCCTACTCGTCGCATCTGTTCGAGAAGCTGGGCGTCCGCGATCGGCTTCAGGCCGCCCTGCTCGCCATCAGCGTCGGACTGGTCCAGCCGACGCTGGGGAACCCGCTGTTGTGGCGGCGCTGCACACGACCGTCCCTTGACTGCGAACAACGTCGGAAGTACTGTTCCGGAATATGTCTTCCACAATCAGATCCGTGACCACGCTGGCAGGACTGCGGGCCCTGGCGCACCCGACGCGCCTGGCTCTCCTCGACCTCCTGCGCGTGCAGGGCACACTGACGGCGAGCCAATGCGCCACACTCCTCAGCCTCACCCCGAAGGTCTGCTCCTACCACCTGCACATCCTGGCCGCTCAGGGCCTGGTCGAGCCGGCCATCATGGAAGGAACCAGCCTTCGGGAGCGCCCCTGGCAACGGGCGACCTGGGAAACCGACGTGCCGCTGGAGGACACACCGACCGACGACCCCGAACTGGAGGAGGCTCAGGGGCAGTTCATGCGCGTCCGACTCCAACGCGACCAGGACCTGCTGCAGGACTACGTGACCCTGCACGACGAGAGCCACGCCGGATGGAACTCCTCGGTGACCATGTACAGCCGCACCGCGCTGATGTCGCCCGCCGAACTGTGCGCCTGGGGGCTCGAAGTCGAGGCGATCACCCGCGAACATGTGCGCCGCGCCGAGCTCGCGTCCTCGGATGCGCAGGAACCCGTCCGCCTGATCCTCAACGGGTTCCCGCAGATCATGCCCAGAGGACGGCGGTCATGAGCGCCACCTCGAACCGGACCTCCTCGCCTCCGGTGGCCACCCCCACTGGACTGCGCCGGTACATCGTGGTCATCTCGCACCGGACGATCCGATGGGCGTTCCTCGGCTCCTTGATCGCCCGGCTCACCCAGACCATGGTCCCGCTCGCGCTGCTCTTATTCGCCCGGCAACAACTCGGCGGGTTCGGGGGCGCCGGCACAGTGGTGGCCATCTACGCGCTCACCGCGAGCTTCGGCTTCCCCGTCATCGGCCGGATGGTCGACCGCAGAGGCCCCTCGGTGTTGATCGTCGCCGCGATCATCAACGCCGCCGGCATCATCGCGATCGTCATGGCGCCCACGGGGCTCATCTGGCCGCTCGCAGCCATCGCCGGCGTATCGACTCCACCCCTGGGCGCGGCCATCCGCTCGGTGTTCGTCCGAGGCTTCGACCGCCCGAGCGACCAGGCCAGCGCCATGAGTCTGGACACGATCGGCACGGAGCTCATGTTCATCTCAGGCCCCGCGCTCGTCGCCGCCCTGGTGGCGCTGGCCTCGCCCAAGACGGGGTTGCTGCTCGCCGTCGTCGTGAGCCTGATCGGCACCGGTCTCTTCGCCGCCACGGCGGGCCGGGCAAAGAATGAGCCCACCAGGGCAGGCAATCGAAGCCGCGGACTGTGGAGCCTGGTTCCGCTACTGCTCATCGTGGCGATGCAGATGTCGGCGATCGGCTTTATCGAGGTCGCGATCATCGCCCGGGCCATCGAACTCAACTCAGCGTCCGCGGCCGGAGTCCTGCTGGCCATCTGGGCGGCCGGGAGCGTCGTGGGAGGACTTACCTTCGGTGCACGGGACTGGCCCGGTAGTGTCCAGAAGCAGTGCGGAGTCCTGCTCGGCCTCACCGCCCTCGGATTCTGCACCCTGGTGATCGGACACAACCTCGCCGTCCTCTATCCCCTGATGTTCCTCGCCGGCCTCGCGGTCTCACCTTCGGCGACCACGCTGGCCACGATCTGTGGTCGGCTCGCACCCCCGCACAACCGCACTGAGGCGTTCACATGGCTCGCCTCCGCGACCGGCCTCGGCGGTGCCGGAGGTTACGCCCTCGGCGGCGTGCTCGTCAGCCACACCAACGCCGTCACGGCCTTCCTCACCGGCGCAGCGATTCCAGTGCTCGCCGTCGTGCTCGTCCTGGCCCTGCCGACTCGACGCCTTTCGGGCGCGACCGACGACGACACCGAGGACAACGCGCCGCCCACCTGAGGACGGCCCGACCGGGTCGGGCCGCCATAGTGGACGATCCCGACCCGGCTCACCCCTCGAAACCGGGAAGCACATGCGACACCGGCAGGCGCGGATCCGCGATCGCCGCACGCAGCACTGCCAGATACTCATCGATCAGCCGCTCGGCGGTCACGGTGGTGAACAGATCGACATCGAAATCGAGGCTCAAGAGACCACCGTCCAAAACATCCTCGACATCCAGCATCAAATCGAACTTGCAGGTTCCGTTGTGCAGCGCCACCCGCTCCACCACCAGCCCCGACAACCCCGCCGAAGGGCGCCGGATCCCCTGATAGGTGAGCACCACCTGGATGAGCGGCCGGCCCCCCACAGCACGCTCGACCTCGGCCTCGCGGACGATCCGGCTGAACGGCACGTACTGGTGCTCCAACGCGTCCACCACCGTCCACCCCACCGACGCGACCGTCTGGCCGAACGTTCGGGCCGCGTCCAACCGGACCCGCAGCGGCACCGTGTTAACGAAATAGCCGATCGCCTTCTCCAACGCAGCACTCGGACGACCCGCCACCGGCGAGCCGATGAGCAGCTCGGACCGCCCCGTCAGACCAGCGAGAACCACGGCGAGCGCCGTCACGTGCACCGCATAGGCGGTTGCACCCGCCTCCTGGGCAAGTGCCGCGATGCCCTTGTGAAGTTCGGCGTCGACCGGACGACGGACCTGCCCGCCACGCGAACTCGACTCCGCCGGACGCCGATGGTCGGTGGGCAGATCCAGCACCGAGGGTGCACCGGTCAACTGGCGCCGCCAGTAGGAGACGCCCTCGCTCATCGCACCGGCTGACTCGGTCTCCTCCTCCCAGTGTGCGAAGTCCGCGAAACGCAGCACCGGAGCCGACAGCCGCGGTACCCGACCGGCGACCCTCGCCGCATAGCAGGCGGCGAGGTCGTCGTCCCACACCCGCAAGGACCACCCGTCGAACACCAGGTGATGGAAGACCGTCACCAGGAGATGGTCACCGGGGGCGAGCCGAACCAGGACCGAGCGCACCAATGGAGGATTGCCGAGCTCGAACGGCCGCGCCGCCATTCCTCGCGCCACTTCGAAGGCCTCGGCCTCGGACACCGCGTCGATCAGGAGCAGTTCCGGCTCCGCCGCGTCGACCACCCGGGCGGCCAACTTCCAACCATCGAAACAGAACCCCGTGCGCAGGGCGTCGTGGCGAGCCAGCAGATCACCCAGGGCCGCGCGGAGCGCACCGACGTCCAGCTCGCCCCGGATCCGCAGCACCGCCGGCATGTTGTAGGCGACACTGAGCTCCGGCCGCATCTCGCAGTCGAGCCAGAGAGCCTGCTGCGCGACAGATGGGACAGCGGCCCCCGCGCCTCGCCGGACGGCAGGAAGAACACGACCGGGAGCCGCATCCTGAAGGGCCGGCGCGAGCCGGGCGATCGTCTGGGCCTCGAACAGCGCACGTACGGTCACATGGAGCCCCAGTTCGGCACGGACTCTCGACACGACCTGGGTGGCCTGCAGCGACGTGCCGCCCAGGTCCATGAAGCGGTCATCGCGACCTACCGGATCGACCACGAGCACCGCCGACCAGACGCGGGCGAGATCCTCCTCCAGGACACCCCGTGGCGCACTGTACGGAAGGCCCGCGCGCCCCTCGGGCAACGCGACGGCGCGCAGCGCCGGACGATCCACCTTCCCGTTGGAATTGACCGGAAGCGTGTCCATGGCGATGAAGACCGACGGGATCATGTACTGCGGCAACACCGGCCGCAGGCCCGCCCGAAGCTCCTCCGTCGAGAAACCGTCACTGACGACGAACGCCACCAACTTGGCACCCGCCCCGTCCCCATTGACGATCACCGCGGCCGCCCGTACCTCGGGAAGGGCGACCAGCGCCTCCTCGATCTCACCCGGTTCGACACGGAAGCCTCGGACCTTGACCTGATCGTCGACCCGGCCGACATACGCCAACTCTCCATCGGGCAGCCAGTGCACCAGATCACCCGACCCGTACAGCCGGGCACCAGACCGACCGGAGTAGGCATCAGGCCGGAACCGGTCCGCAGTCAGCGCCGGCGCCCCCAAATAGCCACGAGCGAGGCCGCGCCCTCCGATCCACAACTCCCCCACCGTCCCCGGAGACACCACGTCCCCTCGTTCATCGAGCACGAACAGGTCCACATTGGCCGTCGGGAGTCCGATCGGCGGCGGCCCCTGCGCCGGCAGGTGCTCACCGAAACTGCACAGCACCGCCGCCTCCGTGGGTCCGTACGTGTTGAGGAACCGGCGGCCGCGACCCCAGCGGACGGCCACATCGCGGGTGCACGCCTCACCGATCACCGCAAGAGTGCACAGGTCGGGAAGTTCCGCATCGGGCAGCACCGCGAGAAGAGAAGGTGTGACGATCGCATGCGTCACCGCCGACACGCGCATCAGGCTCAGTAGTTCAGCGCTCGCCAGGTCGGTGTCGGCTGGGGGGAACACCACGGTGCTCCCGGCGGCCAGGGGCGCGAGCAGGTCACACACCGACACGTCGAACGTGTAGGTCGTGAACTGCAGGAACCGGGTGCGGGCCGTCAGCGTGAAGTCCTCGGCCGCCGTCCGGATGAAGTTCACCACCGCGGAGTGCGGGAGCATCACACCCTTGGGCCGGCCCGTCGAACCCGATGTGTACATCACGTAGGCGAGGTGCGCGGGATCGAGGAGTCCGCCGGTGGACGGGGCCACGTTCCCGCCTTCGACGTCGGGGGCCATGAGCGGCACTGCTTCGACACCCGCGGGGAGCCGCCTGTCCATGTTCGTCCCGGTGAGCACGAACATCGGCCCGGCGTGCCCGACGATGTACTCGACCCGCTCCTCGGGGTGGGTCGGATCCAGTGGCAGGTACGCGGCGCCGCACTTGAGCACACCCAGGATCGCCACCGCCGTCTCCGGCGACCTCTCGACCAGGATTCCCACCACACTGCCCGGCGTCACGCCCTTGGCCAGCAGTCTCGCGGCAAGTACCCCGGCGGCTCGGTCGAGCTCCGCGTATGTGACGCGCCGTTCGCCCTGTTCCAAGGCCACCCGGTCAGGGGATCTCACCGCCTGTTCTTCGATGAGCCCGTGTACGGTCGCGGGCGGCCAAGCTCGCGTCGGCCCGTGACCGAACCTCGTCGCCGTCATACCGGCACGCCCTGCGAGTGCCGCAGGTCGGCGACGCCGGTCCGCCGGAGCCAGTCGGTGCTGAAACCGGCGGCCGACGGCATGCTCGGAATCTCGGGGACGAACTGGTAGGAGTTCGAAATGCCTATCGACTCCAGTTCCCGCCGGCAGAGCTCCGCCGCCTTGTCCGCAGCCGGATCACGCTTGTCGAACATGATGCCGGCCACCTTGCCGCTGTGTGCGACCTGGACGCCGACGGCGCCGACCGCGTCGGCGATCCCGCACAGCTCCGCGAATTGCGGCACGGGCAGGAACCGCTGGTTCATCTGAGCGCTCAGCGTCGCGATCCGTCCCAGCAGCACCGCATCGGACCGCCGCGCGGCATGGCGCAACCCGCCCAGCATCACGTTCATCCGGGCGATCTCGTCATCGGTGTAACGCGCCGGCGGCAGGCCGAGGGTATCGACTCCACCCGCCGGCCCGGTGTGGCAGCCGACTATCAGCAGCGGAGGCAACGCGGCCGCCAGCACCTCCAGCACCCTGCCCTCGCGATGAGCGAACAGCGTCACGGCACCCGGCAGCATCACCGAGTCCGACGCCGTTTCGGCGACCACGGCCAGGCGTGCGACCTCCAGCGCGCTGAGAGTCCGACCGGCGGCCGCCGCGACCGCACGGATCGTCGCGACGACATCGCAGGTCGACGTACCGACGCCGATGCCGGCCGGTGCATTGCTTCGAAGCGTGACCCGGCATCCTCCACCGACGCCGAGTGTCCGCAAAGCGAGTTCGGCGGCCGCGGCGGCCTTCCTCCTCGATGACGGAGACACGACTATGTCGGGCCGGAGGTGGTCGAGGACGACCGAAGCTTCCGCCACCACCTCGGGCGTCGGCAGGGTGACCAGGGCCCGCACCAGGCGACCCGCGATCCGAAACGTTCCCTGAAGAATCTCGCCGTGATGGCCGACGCACGAGTCCCTGCCGATGGAGCGCGCTGGAACGGCCATGGATTCGGTATTTCGCGTGGAAGTCATGAACGCCCTTGTCGATGAGGAGACCGCTCAAGGTCGGGAATGGATACCTGAGGTACGACAGGCCCTCTCGTCACGTCCGGTGCCGGCAACGCACCGCGATCCAGCTTGCCGTTCGGCGCGAGCGGAAGCCTGGGGAGGTGCACGAACGCACCCGGGTGCATGTATCGGGGCAGGGTCCGACCGAGGAACGCGCGCAACGTGACCGAGCTGGGCGGCGGGCCGACCGGCACGATGTAGGCGACCAGCCGTTGCTGCTCTGGGCGCGGATCCGGCTCGACGACGGCGGCGGCGATCCCCGGGTGCGCGGTCAGCGCCGCCTCGATCTCGCCCAGCTCGATCCGGAAGCCGCGCACCTTGACCTGGCGATCGGTCCGGCCGAGGAACTCGACGGAGCCGTCGGCGCGCAGGCACGCCCGGTCGCCGGTGCGGTAGAGCCGGCCCGAACCGAAAGGGTCGGGCACGAACCGCGACGCGGTGAGCGCCGGGCGGTGCAAATAGCCCCGGGTCACCCCATTCCCGCCGATATAGATCTCGCCCGGCACGTCGATGGGCGTCACACGGAGATCCTCGTCCAGGAGATGTTCCGACGTCTCGGTGATCGGCGTGCCCAATGGGATGCGGGTAAGGCTCCCGTCCCCAGGGCGCACGAGATACCAGGACGACCACACGGTAGTCTCCGTCGGCCCGTACACCTGGATGAGCCGTTGCGGTTTCGAGGCTTCGAGCACTCTCATCACCCCGGCCGTATCGGCGACCTGCCCCCCGAAGACGAGCGCTTGCAGGCCCCTGGCGAAGTCCGGCGCCTCTGTCGACAGCTCGTACAGCAGCGCGGCCGTGACGTAGAGGATCGAGACACGCAGTCGGCGCAACTCCGGACCGAGCCGGTGCGGCGTCAACAGGACCTCGCGGGGCATCACGGCGATCCGTGCGCCGTGTGCCAGCGCGGCCCACACCTCGAAAGTCACCGCGTCGAATGCGGGACTCGAAGCGAGGGCGAGGCATTCGTGCTCGTCGACACGCATGTATTCGATGCTGTCCACCAACCAGGTCACCGCGCTGTGCTGGACGGCGACGCCCTTCGGCTCCCCCGTGGACCCGGAGGTGTAAATGACGTACGCGAGATTCCCGGGAGCAACGTCGATGTCGACGGCGCCCGCGGACCAATCCGCAGAAGGGGCGTCTTCGTCGATGTACAGCACGCCCAGCCCGGGCCCGTTGGGCAGGCACTCGGCGAGTTCTCTGCTCGTCAGTACCCATCGCGCCCGCGTGTCGGCCAGGATGAACGCCAATCGCCGGGCGGGATAGTCCGCGTCCAACGGTACGTAGGCCCCACCGGCCTTCAGCACGGCGAGCATCGCGACGACGAGCTCCGCCGACCTGTCCAGACACACGGCGACCAAGTGGTCGGGTCCCACCCCCTCGGCGCGCAGTCGGGCGGCGATCCGATCGGCCCTGCTGTTCAGCTGGCCGTACGTCAGCCTGACCGCTCCGTCCTCGACGGCGATGGCATCGGGATGTAAGGTCGCGCGGTCCCGCACCAGCCGGTGCACCAGACGGTTCGCGTTCACGCCGGGTCCCCGGTCTCGGTGCCGACGCACCATTCGAGGATGGCCATCGCCGCCGTCATCTTGTGGTACGCCTGCCGGAACGCGCGACTCTGCGGGCCGTCCAACACCGCGTCGTCGACGTCTCCGCCACGGACGGCGGGAAGATCGTGCATGAAGATGGTGTCGTCGCCCGATACCCGCTTCATGAGTTCCTGCGTCACCCGGTACGGGGTGAAGCCCAGCTGCCAGTTCGGATCGGCCTTCGCCACGCCCATCGTCTGCCAGCGACTCGTGTAGACGACGTTGACGTCGGTCGGCGCGTCGTCGAGCTCGAATCGCTGTTCCACGATCCCGCCGTTGTCGCCGGCGAGGCGCCCGGCGATCTCCAGACTGTCGGCCGGCAGACCGTAACCCCGGGGGCTCAGGACTGTCAGCCGGGCCCCGCGTATCCGGCCAAGGGTGAACGCCAGTGCCGCGGCGGTGCTATTGCCTTCGCCGACATAGAGCACATGCACGCCGCCGAGGTCGCCGAACTCCTCGGTGATGGTGGTCAGATCCGCGATGGCCTGCGTGGGATGTTCGTGGGCGGTGAGCGCGTTGATCACGGCCATCTGGTTCTGGTCTGTCAGTTCGCGCAGTTCCTCCATGGTGTCGTTCGTCCGCGCGACGAAACCGTCCAGGTAGCCGGACAGGACCTGTGTCGTGTCACCCCACGTTTCACCGGTCGTGACCTGAAGGTCGTTGGGACCGAAGGTGACCACCTGCGCGCCGAGGCGCAGGGCACCGGTCCAGAAGGCCGTCCTGGTGCGGGTGGAGGATCGCCGGAAATAGAGTCCCACGAGTTTCCCTGTCAAGGTCTGCCGAACCCGCCCATGCCCGAATTCAACGGCCCGGTCGACCAGGGCTCGCAGTACGTCGTTGGAGACATCGTTGGTGGAGATGAAGTGATTGGCCATGCCGGTCACCCGTTTCAGACAGCAGGAGTAAGGGAGATGTCGGGGAGGATCACGCCTTCTCGGCCGCTCGGGCGTCGATCCGGCGGAGCAGTGAGTTGACGGTGGGAGCCTGGAACAGATCGCGGAAACCGACCTCGATCCCCAGACGCGTTCGAATGCGTCCGATCAGGCGGACTATCAGCAGCGAGTGGCCGCCCAGCGCGAACAAGTCGTCGTCGACGCCGACCGCCGGCGCCTGGAGGACCTCGGCGAACAGCTCGCACAGCACGGTCGCCCGGTCCGAGGCCGCCGGTGCTTCGGCGTCGACGTCGTTCAGTTTGTGCAGCAGCACATCGAACACGGTGAGCGAGGACGGGACCAGGTGCTCCGGGACCCGGTCGGTGACCCAGGCGAGCAGTTCCTCCGACGAGACCGACGCGGGTGAACGCGCCACGACGTGGGCGGAGTACCTCCTCGATCCCGAGGGCGTGCCCGTCGCGGTGACCGACACCCGAGCGACCGCCTCATGCTTCGCCAACGCGGCCTCGATCTCGACACTCTCGGCTTGAGACTCCGTACTACCGGTGTCCAACGCCGGCTTCTCGCTCGTGCTCATGGTCATCGCCTCCTTGGGGTGCGTGTCACGGACCAGTCAGCGCCGTATCGACGAGCTCGGTCAGCTGATGAATGGTGTCGGCCTGGAACATGCCGTGATGGGTGCTGTCGATGGTTCGAACTTCGAGTGCCGGATACCGTGCACGCCAGGCCGTCTCGATCTCCACGACCCTGGGTGATCCGGGTTTTCCGGCCACAATGAGCACTGCCCTGCCCGCATATCCGGGCGCCGGCTCGTCGATGGACGCCGCCGAGATCATGGCCTCGTTGAGGACCGTCCGCTGGTGCAGTAGGCGACGAAGCGAGGACGAGGACAGGGCGATCGCGTCGGCTGGGAGTTCGGCCTCACGGAGTCGACGAGCGATCTCCTCCGCGCTGTCGGCGCGGGCGAGCGACTCCAGGGCCGCTCGGCGGAGCAGTCGTTCGGGGAGGTCCGCCGGGCGAGGCGGCACCGCGTCGATGAGCACGAGCCTCCGGAGCGTGCCGCCGCCGGCGGTCAGTCGGTCGGCGACCCCTGCGGCGATCACCCCGCCCATCGAGTATCCGATCAGGGACAACGTTTGACCACCGGACCGCCGGATGATCTCCGTGTACCGGCCCAGCAGGTCGGCCAGCGCGGTGCCGGACGGGAGCATTCCGGTGACGGTCATCCCATACCAGGGCAGATCGCCGCGCGTCTTCGACGTCAATGCGGCGAAGTGGCTGAGCGAGCCGGTCCCGTCGTGGAATGCGACGATCCGCTCGTCAGCGCGCTGCCGAGCCGTGAGCCGGATCGGGACCATGCGTGCGACATCGGCACCGGCGGCCGATGGCACCGGCGGATGCGCGCAACGGCGGGCCTGGTCGCGGACGGTGGCCACGTGCATCATGGCGTTGAGGGACAGGTCGGCGCCGAAGTCCGTTCGCAGCCGGTTCCAGACGGCGGCGAGTTGGAGCGAATCACCGCCGAGCGCGAAAAAGTCATCGTCGACTGTGGCGGGCCCAGTCCCGAGCACCTCACACCACAAGGCCGCGACGGAGACCTCCTCCGGGCTGACCGGGGGCCGGGACTCGACCAGCGCCTGCTCCGCGGGGACCATCGATCCCAGCGTCCGCCGGTCCAGTTTCCCGTTCGGCAGCCGGGGCAGAGCTCCGACACCCACAACGCGATCGGGTACGAGCGCCGGGGGCAACTGGTGTCGGACGGCGCGTCGAACCATCTCGACGTCCGCGCCCTCATCAAGGACCACGAAGGCCGCGATCCTCTTCCTCCGGTCACCGGTCACGACCGCCGCCGCCGCGCGCACACCTGGAACGCCGAGCATCGCCGCATCGACCTCGGCGAGATCAAGACGCACACCGTTCACCTTGATCTGGTTGTCGCGACGGCCGATGAACATGAGCGTGCTGTCGT
This sequence comes from Phytomonospora endophytica, assembly GCF_014202425.1. GTDB lineage: Bacteria > Actinomycetota > Actinomycetes > Mycobacteriales > Micromonosporaceae > Phytomonospora > Phytomonospora endophytica. Next base: position 210,582 of record NZ_JACHGT010000017.1, read on the forward strand.
CGAGCTGCCGGGCGAAGTCCCCGGTCGCGTACATCCTCCCGCCGGCGCTCCCTCCGAGGGCGCAGGGCAGGAACGCCGCCGCCGTCTCCCGGGGCTGACGGTGGTAGCCCCGAGAAACCCCCGGCCCGCCCACATGGATCTGCCCGACAGCGCCTTGTGGGACGGGGCGGAGAAGCTCGTCGAGCAGGTGCACCGCGTAGTTCGGCAGCGGCTGTCCCAACGGGAGGATGGCGCCATCAGCGCCACCGTCAGTATCCGTGTGCCAAGCGAGGGAGGCCGCCAGCGACGACTCCGTGGGCCCGTACATGCTCGCGACTCTGCAACCGAGCCGGGATGCGGTGCGCGCGGCGAGCGACACCCGCAGCGACTCCCCGCAGGTGACCAGGGCACGCACGGCGTCATCGCCGCCGAGGTGCTCCACCAGCCGTTCGAGCAGCGAAGGCACGATCGCGGGTACCACGGTGACCCTCGCATCGTGCAGACATCGCGCGAGCAGGGACGGCACCCGGCTCTCCTCGTCGCCGATCATGGCGACCCGCGCCCCATGGGCCAACGCGCTGAAGATCTCACGCACCGACGGGTCGAAACTGACCGAGGTCAAGGCGGACACGACATCCTCAGGGACCAGTGCGAGCATCTCGCCCACCCCGAGCACGTGATTGACGACGCCCCGGTGCGGAACGGCGACACCCTTGGGAGCGCCCGTGGACCCCGAGGTGAACACCGTGTAAGCGAGGTCCAGCGGATCAACGGCGAGCCGTGGCCGGGAATCCTCCTCCTCTCCGAGGGCGGGGTCGTCCACCATCAAGCACTCCCGGTGCGCGTCCCCGGACGACCATGCTCGGCTGTCCTCCCCCAGCTCTGAATGCGTCACGACGGCAACGAGTCCGGACCGCGCCACCATCGCGTTGAGGCGGGCACGCGGATAGCGGGGATCCAAAGGAACATAGGCGCAGCCGGCCTTGAGCACTCCCAGTATCGCCACGACCAGGTCCGCCCCCCGCGGGAGATGGATCCCGACCGCCGATCGAGGCGAAACACCCTGCCGCCGTAGTCGGTGCGCGATCCGGTTCGCACGGACATCGAGATCTCGGTAGGTGGTGACCCCATGCCGGGTCTGCACGGCCACGGCCTCGGGAGCACGGTCGCACCGGGCCTCGACCAGCCCGTGCAAGGTCGCTCGGCCCCGGTCGACGTACCGGCCGTCCTGCCGCGCCGGTGCCCGCGAAGGCGGCTCGAACGCGCCGAGGGCGGCCCCCGGCCTGCGGGCTACGTGCTCGACGGCAGTGGCGAAACGTTCGGCCAGCAGCCCCACCTCAGACCCTTCCAGCACCGCGGGGTCGTACCTGTACTCGACCGCCAGGGACGGCGCCACCCCGACCGACAACGTGAGCGGGAACCCGTTGTTCTCGACGGTCCGCTCGAACGTGAGCCACCAGGCGTGCTCGTCCGGCACTCCGTGCGGATAGTTCTCCATCGTGATGATCGTGTCGAACAGCCGTCGGCTGCTGCTCGGAACACATCCGCGGACCGCCGACAGCGGTAGGCACTGCCACTCGCGCCGTTCCGCCTGCCGACGCTGAAACTCGCCCGCCCAGCGAGTGAAGGGCAGATCCGGTCGGATCTCGATCCGTGCGGGCAGGGTGTTCATGAGCATTCCGACGATCGTGTCGCTGTGGACGAGTTCGGCCGGTCGGCCCGAGGTGGCGACACCGAACAGCACATCGCGTTCCTGGAGGTGGTCAGCCAGTGCCATGCCCCAACAGCTCTGGACGATGGTGCCGAGCGTCAGACCGTGGTCCCGGGCGACGGTCCGCAACTCGCGGCCGGTGTTCGCGGCCAGCTCCCACGAGATGGTCTCCGGTCGTCCGTAGCCCAGGTCCCCGGTACGGCTGACCAGGGTCGGATGACCGACCGACGCCAGATCCGCCCGCCAGAAGTCCAGCGCGGCCCGGTCGTCAGTCGATCGCAACCACCGGAAGTAGTCGCCGTACCGGGCCCGTTGGACCGGTTGTGGCGCTCCGCTGAGCTCGCCGGCGACCTGGGCTGCACTCCACCCGTCCAGCGCCGCGTGGTGGAAACTCAGGATCAGGCGCCACCCGTCGGGTGCCCGATGGGCGATGAGCCGGACGAGCGGACCGCGTTCCAGGTCGAAGCCCCGGTCGCGGTCTGCGGCCAGGCAATCGTCGAGCGTCAGGCACCGCTCGACGGCGAGGTCCGCCTGCGGGGCGGCGTCGACGATTTGGATGGGGGCACGCAGACCCCGCCAGGCGAATCGCGTCCTGAGGCCGTCGTGGCGCCGGACCACCGCCGCCCATGTGTCCGCGATGTCGTCGACGGTGAAGGAACCATTGACCAGGTAGACCTGCTGCACCATGTTGATCGACGTGTTCGACGGGTCCGTTTCCTGGCTCAGCATGCTCGCCTGCAAGGGGGCCAGCGGCAGGAGCTCCGCTATACCCGCCGCGGCGAGTCCGGTTGACGCGATGGTCATGTCAGTCCTCGACTCCGTCTCGGAGTGCCGCCAGCCTGCGGCGGATCACAGTGGCGTGCGAGGAGGGGAAGAAATGACCCGCATCGCACCGAAGATGGGTGAAGCCGTCCGCCGCCCGCTCACACCAGGCACCGACGGCTCCGGGAGCCGCCCACGGGTCCCGCGATCCGCTGAGCGCGAACAGGAGCGGGCGGACCGCGGGCAGCCGTGCGTCGTGGGTGTGCTGCTCGTCGAGCGCCAAGTCCGCCCGGATCGGCGACAGCAGATCGGCGGTCTCGCCCCGCCCGATTCCGGTCGGCAGTCCGCCGGCCTCGTCCAACGCGGCCAGGAGAGCGGAATCCGGCAGGTCCTGGAGCCGCATTCCCTCGACAGGCAAGTGCGGTGCCTGCCGGCCTGCGACCGCCAGGATCTGGACCGAGTCCGGCTGGCCCAGGCGAAGGAGCGTCAGGTAGGCGAGCAGGGCACCGAAGCTGTGCCCGAACATGACCGTGAGACGCCCGTCCAGCATGGGTTCCAACTCCGCCGCCACCAGATCGACCGCCTCCCCGAGGTCGCCCATCGGCGGTTCGGCGAACCGGTCTTCACGCCCGGGCAGCCGCAACGCCGACACCGCGAACTCCTGCGACAACTCCCCGGCGAGCGGCGCTACCGAACCCACTCCGCCGCCGGCGCAAGGAAAGAGGAAAAGTTGGTGCGAGCTGTTCCGCTGCCCGCCTAGCGTGACCCAGACCCGCCTCGTCATTCGGCTGCCCCCGGCGTCATCGGATGGACAGCGGGCGCATGTCCGTCCACACGACGTCGATGTGCGCGAGGCAGGCCTCGCGTGAGCCCGTGAACCCCTCGTGCCGCCAGCCGGTGGGCATAGCACGGGTCTCGGGCCAGATGGAGTACTGCTCCTCGTCGTTCAAGACAACGGCGAACGTTCCCTGCGACGCGGTGGAGTCGGTGTTCATGGGGTGCCTCGATTCGAATCGGGTCGCAACAAGCCGGCCAGTTCCTCGTCGGTGAGTTCGACGAGTGGCGTGTTGTTTTGTGGTGTGGGTGTGGGTGTGGGGGTGTTGGTGTTGTGGGTGGCGATGGTGGTGAGTTCGTTGATGGTTTGGTGTTCGAAGATGTTTCTGGGGGTGATGGTGATGCCGTGTTTGGCGAGTGTGGAGACGACTTGGATGGTGAGGATGGAGTCGCCGCCGAGTTCGAAGAAGTTGTCGTTTGCGCCGATGTTGTGGATGCCTAGTATTTGGGTCCAGGTGTTGGCGATGGTGGTGGCGATTCCGGGGGCTGGGGGTTGGTATTTTTGCTGGATTTGTGGTCTGTTGTTGTCGGGTTTGGGTAGTGCGTTGCGGTCGAGTTTTCCGTTGTTGTTGAGAGGGAGTGTTGTGAGTGGGATGAAGATGGCGGGGATCATGTAGTGGGGTAGGTG
>NZ_JACHGT010000018.1:0-183718 GCF_014202425.1 Phytomonospora endophytica
CACAACCCACGGTCGTCCCATACACGATCCAACAACCAAACCCCACGACCGTCACCCACCACCAGCACAAACACTGAAGATCCCGTTAGAAGCTCATATAGCTCTACTCACATTGAAACCGTGCAGAGCAAACGCCGTCCTTGCCCAGTAGTAATGGCCAGACAAATTGCCAAAGCACGATCCCGCGCGCGGCCCGTGGGGCGTGGTCCCGGCGGTCTACCGCATCGACAATGGCCTGGAGTTCGCCGCCGAGGCCGTCGCGTCGGCGATGGCGTCAAGGCGACATTTAGCGGCCCTACCTGTGGCAACGCTCTGAGGAGCGCTGTGTCGCGTCAAGGACGGGCCGGTCACGGACCCCGCGCCAAACCGTGAGAAGCCGTCGACGCGCGGCGACTCGTGAGCGCGACAAGGCGATACGTGCCGTGGTCGACAGATCGGACCAGGCAAGGGAGCGCATCGAGCGAGTCAGGAGCGATGACACGGACAGCAGAACCGGTGACACGAACCGACGAACGCCCAGCGGCACTGCAGCACCGAGTCGCAGTTGCCGACCATGCGACACTTCCACTACCTGGTGGGAGCTGGTGGAGCATCCACTGCTCTCCGGATTACAGTTCCCTGTGTGAGCGGCCGGGTCGGTCCACAAAGGAAACGGCCCCCTGATAGCGCAGGAGGCCGTCCACTCCAACCGGTCACCCACGACCGAACCGGAGGTTCCCCATGACTGTAGGCCGCCAAGTACCCGACCATCGACAACCCCGCCCATCTGACCTGATGAGCGTGCGCGCTCTGCTGATCACCCTCATCGCTCTCGCCGCCGGCATTGGCTTGGTCCTCGCAGACCAGCCGTACCTAGCGCTCCCCGCGACCGTCGGCGTTCTCGGCGGTTTGCACGCCATTATCGGCCGATAGCCCCCATGATCCGCCGCCGTCCACACTAGACGGCGGTGGATGCATGAATCTGCGCAATACCATGCATGATCGAATCCGGCATTCAGAATGTTCTTCAGATTCGACGGTCAACCGGATTCACGGGCACTTTTCGGTCATGGACAGTGGTCGGCGGCGAGGCTGGATGCGTCCAGGACGGTTCCGGCGCGGTTCCCACCGTTCGCGTCTGTGGTGGCGGCTTCGCGTGGGACGTCGTGGTCGGCGATGGCGCGCAGCGCGTCAAGTGCTTCATGCAGCACGGGGGTCTCCTTGCTCGGGCGGGGTTACAGGAGTGCTGCCCAGGTGGTCAGGCGGATCGGGACGGCTGAGAGAGCATCGATGTGTTCGTCGAGGCCGATGGCGAGCGCCTCGTTGTTGCTGGCGGGGTGACGCGCGCGCAGGTCGGCGAAGTCGGCGAAGTCGGCGAAGTCGGCGAAGTCGGCGAAGTCGGCGAGAATATGGGTGAGGTCGTCAGCGCGGGCTTCGGCGTTGTCCCGGTTCTGCGGGATCGGCGCCTCAGACCAGGAAGAGGGCGCGGGCGGTGTCAGACCAGGGGCGGCGACGGGCATCGCCAGGGCCGCGCAGCGGCACGCGATGACACCCAGAACCGCCGTGGTGATGAAGGCTCCGGGCAGCCACGGGATCGTTCCGAGGGCCATGAGGGACCCGAGAATCGCCGCCGGGAACAGGAACATGACGGACGCGATCGCGCGGATGTTCGGCCACCGGAGCTTGCGGTCGAGTTCGGCGACGCGCCTCTCCAGGAGACCCGCGAGCCGGGTCAGCCTGGGTTGCGGCTTCATCAGCAACGGGTGCGCCCATGTCGGCCAAGGGCTTGGCGAGCCCTTTGGCGCGGCCAGCGAGCAGCCGCAACATGAAGGCATCGGTCTCGGGGGGTCCCGCGCGGGTAGCCACGACTGCGGGCGCCCGGTGGTGCGGAGCTGATTGGCTTCCCACTCGACGAGTTCGGGCGGCTTGGAGTCGGTCGGATTGGCGAGGAAGGCAACGACGACGCCAAGCAGTTCGGTGAACGTGGCCGGGCCGGGCGCGAATGAGCTGGAACTCCCCGAAGTGCTGAAGCACGACCGGATGGGGCACCAGATGCGAGGCGTCGCGGCGGTCTACTCACACGTCACCCCGGCCATGCGACACCAGGTCCGCACCCGACTGCAAGACCACTGGGAGGCTCATGCCGGCTTCAGCTCCGTCCAAGCCGCCTGAACAGGCTTGAATCGGTTTCAACGGGGCCGGTGATCTCTACCTGAAACCTGAACGCTTCCGGACTGAATGCTCCTTTTGGAGCAGCCTGCTCCCAAAACGCTCCCACCGGAATCCACAGTGGACAGGAACAAAAAGATCCCCAGGCCATGTGACCTGGGGATCCAGTGGTGCGCGATACTGGGATTGAACCAGTGACCTCTTCCGTGTCAGGGAAGCGCTCTCCCGCTGAGCTAATCGCGCGAGGCGGGAGCGGGAATCGAACCCGCGTACAGGGCTTTGCAGGCCCTTGCCTAAGCCACTCGGCCATCCCGCCGGAACTTGATCCCTTTGGCGTGATGGGACCGGCTGGTTGAGCCGACGGAGTCGGCCTCCGAGCGGACGACGGGACTCGAACCCGCGACCCTCACCTTGGCAAGGTGATGCGCTACCAACTGCGCTACGTCCGCATTTGTTGCTTTGTGGCCGGTTTCCCTGTGCCGTGGCAACGAAGAGAACTTTAGCTGACGCCTGTCAGCGGAGCAAATCGGGGGGTCCGGGTGTCGCGTCGCGGGCATCCGAAATGGCCGGTGGTGACCGTCTCATCCTGCGAGGATGACCAGATGGTCGAGGCTGTCAGGGTGTCGGTGGGTGGTCACGCGCTCGCGGTGCGACGCGCCGGAGTCGGGGGCGTGCCCTTGGTTCTGCTGCACGGGTTTCCGGCGGGCGGCGCGATGTTCGAACGCAACCTCGCCGAGTTGGCGCAGGCGGGCTTCGACGTCGCCGCACCCGACCTGCGGGGCTTCGGCGACTCCGACTTCGCCCCCGACGGCTTCTACGACGTCGCCGCCTTCTCCGGCGACGTGGCGGCGCTCTGCGACGCCTTCGGGTGGCGGCGGGCCGTGCTGTCCGGCTACGGGCTCGGCGCCGTCGTGGCCGTCGACTTCGCGGGGCGCTTTCCCGGGCGCACCGACCGGCTCGTCCTCCTCAACCACGTCCCGCCGACGGTCAACGGTGACGAAGCCGCGGCCTTGCCCGCCTACGTCGAGGAGCAGGGCCGGGAGACCGACGACCTCGTCCGCCGCCTCGAAGGCGCCGCCGGCCGGCGCGACTACGTCGCGGGTTTCCTGCGCGAGTGGGGTGCCGCCGGCGCCTTCGCCGACGCCGACATCGCCGCCTTCACCGCGCCCTACGCCGACGCGGCGCGCATGGAGGCCGCCTTCGGCTACGCCCAGGCCCTGTGCGGAACACGCGAGTCGTCCGGCCCCGCCATGCTCGACCGGCAGGTCCGCCAGCCCGTCCTCGTCCTCACCGGACCCGACGACGGCGCGCTCGCCGACAACTTCATCGCGCGCTGCGAGGCCGCCTACCCGCAGGTCATCGGCCCCTTCGTGGTGCCCGGTGCGGGCCGTTTCCTCATGTGGGAGAAGCCCCGCCTGTACAACCGGACCCTCGCCTTCTTCTGCGCCGACCTCATCGACTGAACCCACTACGATGTCGCGACCGCACTCGGGAAGGAACCCGGATGACCGAGCGACAGCGACGGTGGCAGATCCTCATCGAAGAGCTCATGGGCGGCGGCCAGGCGATGGTCTGGCGCCCGCGACTCATCGAGCGGACCTACCCGCACCCCGAACCGGCACGCCAGGCCGCCTACACCCTCGCCCACGAGCACGAGCCGCGCCACCCCTTCAGCAAGGGCCGCCGCACGGTCCTCTGCGTGGACGAGAACAGTTTCCTCGTCGTCATCGAAGGCGCCACGATCGAGGCCCACTTCAAGGTCAACGTCGCCGAGGTCGTCAGCGTCGTCGACTAGCCGCGATCGCCCGGCGGGTCGTGCAGCAGGTGGTAGGCGTGGCCGAGCACCTCGGCGATCAGCGCGCGGACGTGGTTGTCGCGCGCCCGGTAGATCATCCGGCGTCCGTCGCGCCGGGCCAGCGCCATGCCCGCGAGCCGCAGCTTCGCCAGGTGCTGCGACACCGACGCGCGCGGCGCTCCCGACAGCTCCACGAGCGTCGACACGTCGTGCTCGTCCTCGGTGAGCAGCCACATCAGGCGCAGCCGCGTCGGGTCGGCCAGCAGCCGGAGGGCTCCGACGGCGGCCTCGAACTCCTCGTCGGCGGGCGGCAGTTGCGAGTGACTGGCAGAAGCCATGTTGTTGTGTGCGCACACGTTTGCATAATGCCCTCCACCTGGTGCATCATGCAAGTCGCGATCCCCTCGACGGCATGGAGCGAGAGCGGATGAACACACCCGAGCACCACCACCGTCCCCACCACGACCACGGCCCCTGGGCAAAGCTCAAACACCTGCTGAAACCCCACAGCCACGACTCCGCCGACAAGGTCGACCGTCGACTGGAGTCGAGCGCCGACGGCATCCGCGCGGTGTGGTGGAGCTTCGCCGCACTCATGCTCACCGCCGCCGCACAGGTCGCCGTCGTGGCCGTCTCAGGCTCGGTGGCGCTGCTCGGCGACACGCTGCACAACCTCGCCGACGCCCTCACCGCCGTCCCCCTCGCGATCGCCTTCGTCCTCGGCCGCCGCGCCGCCGACCGCCGCTACACCTACGGCTACGGCCGCGCCGAAGACCTCGCCGGGCTCGTCGTCGTACTGCTCATCGCCGCCTCGGCGGTCCTCGCGGCCTACACCGCCGTCGACCGGCTGCTGCACCCGCGACCGATGGGCAACTGGGGCTGGGTCGCCGCCGCCGGGCTCGTCGGCTTCGCGGGAAACGAACTGGTCGCCCGCTACCGCATCCGGGTCGGGAAACGCATCGGCTCGGCGGCCCTGGTCGCCGACGGCCTGCACGCCCGCACCGACGGCTTCACCTCCCTGGCCGTCCTGCTCGGCGCCGGAGGGGCCGCCATCGGCTGGGGCTGGGCCGACCCGGTCATCGGGCTCGCCATCACCGCGGCGATCCTCTTCGTCCTGCGCGACGCCGCCCGCGAGGTCTACCGGCGGCTCATGGACGCCGTCGACCCGAAACTCGTCGACCTCGCCGAACACGCCACGCGGGAAACCCCCGGCGTCGACGGTCTGGGCCCACTACGGCTGCGCTGGATCGGGCACCGGCTGCGCGCCGAAGTCGAAGTCACCGTCGACGCACGGCTCCCCCTCGTCGACGCCCACCGCATCGCCCACGACGTCGAACACCGGCTGCTGGACACGCTGCCGCATCTGTCGGCCGCCCTCGTGCACGCCAACCCCGGCCCGGTCGAGGCGCACCACCGGGCGCACGCGGTCTCCTAGCCGTTCACGGACGCACGAGTGCACACCGTGTCGAGGTAGTCGGTGATCGCGTCCCGGTTGCGGGTCAGGCACTCGACGCGCCGGGTCATCCGGTCACGTTCGTCTTCGAGCGCGGAAAGAACCTCCGGCGGCGCGTCGGGCAGGTGAATGTCGCGGGGATTGTCGAGGCACGGCAGGATCCGGCGGATGATCCTGGTCGGCACCCCGGCGGCCAGCAGACCGCGAATCTGGGCGACCCGGTCCACATTGGCCTGGTCGTACTCGCGATAACCGTTCCGGTCACGCCGGGGCGCGATGAGCCCCTGCTCCTCGTAATACCGCAGCAGACGACGGGACGTACCCGTCGCCTCGGAGAGTTCACCGATGCGCATGTGCCCGACCTCACGCTTCGTCCGGTTGACCTTCACATCAATGTGAGCGCTCGACGATACCGGCATGACCGACACGAACACGAACCCGACGACAGGCTCCGGACCGCCCGCGGTGGCCGCGGCCGTCTTCCTCACCGCCCTGACCGCGACCATGCCCGCCGGGATCCTGCCCGCGATGGGCGCCGGTCTCGGCGTCGACTCCCCCACGGCCGCGCAAACGGTCACCGCCTACGCCCTCGGCGCCGCGCTGACCGCGATCCCGCTGACGGCGGCGGGCCGCCTGCGGCGCAAGCCCGTCCTGCTCAACGCCTTGGCGGCCTTCGCGCTGGCCGTCACCATCACGGCCCAGTCATCGAGTTTCCCGCTCACGCTCGGCGCACGGCTGGTGGCGGGCGCCGCCGCAGGGCTCGTGTGGGCGGCCACGGCCGGGCACACGGGCCGTCTCACCCTCGCCATGGCGGGAATCCCGCTCGGCCTGATCCTCGGACCGGCCGCCGGTGCCCTGCTCGGCGACCGGTTCGCCTTCGGCGCCACGGGCATCGTCGCCATCGTCGTGCTCGGCTGGATCGCCGTCACCGTTTCGAACTCTCCCGGACGACCGTCCCCGGCGCGTCCGCGAGCGCTGCGAACGATGCGTGTGGCAGGCGTCGCGGCCGTGCTGTTCTCCACCCTGGTCCTCGCCGGTGCCCGTCTGCTTCTGCCCGGCCGCTCCGACCTGGTCGTCCTGGCCGTCGGTGCCGCGATCCTCATCGGCGCCTGGGCCGTGGTCACCTGGACGAGCCGCCGACTTCCGGTGACCGCCGTTCTCGCGATCGCCGCGGCGGTGACGGGCGTGGGGCTGCTGGCCGGCCATCCCGCGCCGGTGTACCTCGCCGTCGTTCTGGCGGGCCTGGCCTGGGCCGGCGGGTCGGCGCCGAGGATGACGACCGGCGGCGAACCGGCCACGCTGTGGATCGCGGCGATGGCGACCGGCGTGGTCGCCGGCGGCGTCCTCCTCGGCCTCTCCCCCACCGGATCGGTCCCGTGGGTGCTCCTGTCGCCGCTCGTGGCCGTCCTCGCGGCCGGACTCACCGCCCACACGCACGGCCTGCGGATCGGGCTCAGCCGAGATCCAGCCCCGCGAGTTCGCCTCGCGAGGCGACACCGAGTTTCGGGTACGCCTTGTAGAGGTGAAACCCGACCGTGCGAGGGCTGAGGAACAGCCGGGCACCGATCTGGCGGTTGGTGGCACCCGACGCCGCGAGCCGCACGACCTGCAGCTCCTGGGGTGTGAGCGTGTCGAGGCCCGGTGTCGCGGCGGGGGCGGCCCGGGTGGTGACGTGGGCGCCGCTGGCGGTCAGTTCGGCACGGGCGCGTTCGGCCCAGGGCACGGCACCCAGCGCGTCGAAACCGGCCGCGGCGACGGTGAGCTGTTCGCGGGCGTCGGCGCGACGACGTGCGCGCCGCAGCCACTCGCCGTAGGCGAGCCGGGTCCGGGCCTGCTCGAAGGGCCTGCCGCCACCGTCGTGCGCGGCGAGGGCCTCGCGGTAGTGCGCCTCGGCTTCGCCGTTCGGGCCGAGCAGGGCGCGGCAGCGGTGGGCGACGGCCAGGGCCCAGGGGCGCCCGGCCGCTTCGGCCCACGCGTCGAAGCGGGCGAAGGCGGGCAGGGCACGGGCGGGTGTGCCGAGGCGGACGCAGGCCTCGACGTGGTCGGGGACGGCGAAGGTGACGATCACGGTGTGCCCGAGGGGCCCGTCGAGGAGGCCGGTCATCCGCTCGGCGACCTCCTCATAGCGGGACCGCACGAGGTCGAGCAGGCCGAGGGCGCATCCTCCCCACCCGGAACCGTGCCGCTCAAGAGCGCCGCCGTCGGCTTGCCGGGCGAGGTCCCGGCATTCCTCGTCCTCACCCCGGACGGCGGCCAGGCGGGCGAGGATGCCGTGCAGGTGCCGCAGGCGGCCCGCCTGCCCGGTGTCGTGGGCGATGCGCCAGGCCTCGGCACCGGAGTCGGCGGCCTCGGCGTGTCTCCCCGACAGGATCTGCGCCTGGGTGAGGAGCTGGAGGGCGTGCGGCAGCTCGCCGATGAGCCCGCGGCTCCGGCAGGCCTCGACGCGCGCGGTCGCCAGTTCCCGCGCGGCGTCGTCGTCGCCGGCCATCAGCGCGCTGAACATCGCGTAGGTCCCCGGGACCCGTTCGGCCGCGACCGACCGGTCCTCGGGGATGGCGCCACGCAGCAGCGACACGCCGACGGCGGGGTCACCGGCGGCCATCCGCTCCATCCCGCGCATCGCGGTGGCCACGGGGATCAGCCCGGCGTCAAGGCGCGGGCCGAGGCGGTCCAGAATCGCCGCCGTCGCCACGAGCGCGGCGTGGTCGCCGGCGAACCAGGCCTCACCGGCCGCGGCGGCGAGCATGGTGAGGGCGTCGACGGGGGCGGTGCCGGCGATGTCCCCGGCGGCGGCGATGAGCGTGCGCGCGGCGGCCGCGGGGTCTCCCTGCTCGGCGTCGACGGCGGCCCGGACGCTCGCCAGCCGGGCCAGCAGCACCGGCTCGGCGGTGAGGCGGGTCCCGCGCTCCGACGCCGACGCGGCACGGCGGAGCTGCCCGGCGGCGAGCATCGCGTCGGCGGCGGTGGCCAGGAGGCGGGCGCGGTGTTCCCGGTCGACGGTGAGCTGCGCAGCGCGCTCGAAGGCGGTGGCGGCCGAGGCGTTGCCGCCGCGCCGGCGGGCGCGTTCACCGGCGGCGGCGAGGATCGCGGAGGTCTCCTCGTCGGGTCCGAGCGCGGCGGCCGACAGGTGCCAGGCGCGGCGGTCGGCGTGGTCGGCACCGTCGAGCGCACCGGCCAGCGCGCGATGGGCGGCGGCACGGTCGGCGAGGGGCGCGATGTCGTAGGCCGCGGCCCTGATCAATGGGTGCCGGAAGTGGACGTGGGCGCCGGAGACGGTGAGCAGCTCGGCCTGTTCGGCGGGGGTCAGGTCCTCCGGTCCGGCGCCGAGGGTCTTCGCGGCGGCGACGATGGCGTCGAGACCACCGGCACCCTCGGCGGCGGCGGTCAGGAGCAGGGTTCTGGTGCGCTCGGGCAGGCCGCGGATCGTGGTGCGCAGTGAGCGCTCCAGCCGTCCCATAAGCGAGGTGTCGGTCAGCCGCAGGGGCACCGGGGCGAGATGACCCGCGCGTTGCTCGGGCGTCAGGGCCCGCGCGAAGGTCAGCAGCGCCAGCGGGTTTCCCTCCGACTCGGCGACGACGCGGTCACGTGCCCCGGGATCGAGGGCGGCGGCCTGTTCGGCGACCAGCCGGGCACTGTCGGCGGTGCTCAACGTAGACAGACGCAGCTCGGGGAGGTCGTGGGCGACCCGGTCGGTCCCGTCGCGTCCGGCGAAGATCATGGTGATGCGTTCGGCGGTGAGCCGCCGCGCCGCGAACAGCAGGGCGTCGGCCGAGGCCCGGTCGAGCCACTGAACGTCGTCGACGAGACACAGCAGCGGCGAACGCTCCGACAACTCGGCGAGCAGGGTGAGGGCGGCCAGCCCGACAAGGAAACGGTCCGGAGGCTGTTCCCCGGCTTCGCCGAACGCGGCGGACAATGCGGCGCGCTGCCCGGAAGGCAGGCCGTCGATGTGCCGCCGGACGGGACGGAGCAACAGGTGCAGCGCGGCGAAGGGCAGCTCGGCCTCCGCCTCGACGCCGGTGGCGCGCAGCACCTGGACCTCGTCGGGAACCGTGTCGGCGACGGTGGCCAGCAGGGTGGACTTGCCGATGCCGGCGTCGCCGTGAACGGCGATGGCGTTGCCGTTTCCGGCGCGCGAGGCGTCGATCATCTCCCGCAGGAGGGCGATCTCCGTGCTCCGGCCGATCATGTCCGCAGACCCTAGTCAACCCGTCTCCGGGCGGGAAACCGGCCCGCGCCGGGGCCTTCCAGGTCACGCTGGGAAGGCCCCGGGGGTGGGTCAGGAGGCGGTGTGCCCCGCCATGTGCGCGCTAGGTGCGCCGGCCAGCCGGGTCAGGGCCTCGGGCAGCCCGGTGCCATCCCGCCCGGCCCAGCCGACGTATCCGTCGGGGCGGACCAGGATGAGCGGGCCGCCCGCTTCGGCGGGGGCGGCCACCCGGACGCGGTCCTCCCAGCCGGGCAGGTCGGCGTCCCCGATGAGCACGAAGCGGCGGTCGCGCAGGGCCTCGTAGAGGCGCTCGCCACCGGCGAGGGCGACGTCGGCGGCGCGGGTGCCGACGAGCGCGTGCTCGCCGCGGTGTGCGGGGTAGGTGTAGCCGATGCCGCTGAGCTGCCCGGTGATCCGCGCGCGGATCTTCGGGACGGACAGGGCTCGCCGTACGGCGAAGCCGCGCAGGGCCTGGCCCACCGCGGACTCGATCATGGCGGCGCGGATGATGGCGCCGCTGCTGCGCAGCACCGAGCGGCCGACGGGGTGGCGTTCGGCCTGGTAGGTGTCGAGGAGTGCGTCGGGGGCTCCGCGCAGGACGGCGGCGAGCTTCCAGCTGAGGTTGGCGGCGTCCTGCAGGCCGGTGTTCATGCCCTGGCCACCCGCGGGCGAGTGGACGTGGGCGGCGTCCCCGGCGAGGAAAACACGGCCCACGCGGTATTCGGGTGCCTGGCGCTCGTCACTGTGGAACCGCGACAGCCAGCGGGGGTCGTGCATGCCGTAGTCGCTGCCGAGGGCGCGGGTGACGACCTGGCGGAGTTCGTCGAGTTCGAGGGGCTGGTCGTCGGGGACGGGGTTGTCGCGGTCCCAGGCGAAGATCCGGTAGTAGCCGTCGCCGAAGGGCGCCATGAACGCGAAGGCGTCGCCGACACCGTTGACGGCGAGCAGTTCGGCGGGCTCCTCGGCGACCTTGACGTCGGCGAGCATGATCGATTTCAGGACCGAGCGGCCCGGGAAGGGAAGGCCGAGGGCCTGTCGCACGGCGCTGCGGTGGCCGTCGGTGCCCACGACATAGGCGGCGCGGTGCGACCCGCCGGTGGTGTGGACGGTGACGCCGTCGGCGTCTTGGTCCACGCCGTTGACCTCGGCGTTGTGGACGATCGCGACGCCGGCCGCGCGGGCTCGTTCCAGCAGCAGTCTCTCGACGTTGTACTGGGGGGTGATGAGCAGGTACGGGAAGCGGCTGGGCAGTGCGCCGAGGTCGACCTCGACGGTCTGGAACAGCCGCAGCCTGCCGACCGCCGAGCCGGTGGGCAGGAGCGGGTCGGCCAGGCCCCGGGCGTCGAGCTGTTCGAGGGAACGGGCGTGGACGCCGAAGGCGCGGGAGAGGTTGGAGATGGCGCCGTCGCGACGTTCCAGAAGCGTGACGTCGACGCCCGTCTGCGCGAGGTCGCCGGCGAGCAGCAGCCCGACCGGCCCGGCGCCGACGATGATCACATCGGTCATGGAAGGGCTCCTCAGTAGTAGTTGCGCATGAGTTCGGTGGCCCAGCGGGGCTGTTCGGTCTCGCCTTGCGGACCGAACTCGGCCATGTAGGGCTTGATGTCGAGCACGGGGGTGCCGTCGATGGCGTCGAGGCCGTGCACGTGGACGTCGAGGCCGTCGACGGACAGGAGCCGGCAGCGGGAGACGCCGAGGAGGTTGGGCCGGTTTCGTCCGCGCTGGGCGAAGATCCCGACCTCGGGCCAGTCGGGGTTCCCGCGTGGGCGGCGGGCGGTGGTGTTGATCTCGGCGGGGTCGACGCGGTGGAAGTGGTAGACCACCTCCAGGTGCGAGAAGGCGTCGAGCCCGGCGAGGGCGCCGGGCCCGAAGCGGGTCCCGTCGAGGCGGATGACGGCCTGTTCGGTGTTCCAGTCGTCGTCGAACGGCTCATCGCGGCCGCCGGCGACGACGCCGATCGGTGCGAGGGTGATGGCTTCCACGTCGGCTCCTTTGCGGGTCGAAGATCAACCTATGGCCGCGCGGGGTGCGGCGGATCCGTCGGCGTGACCGGTCGCGGGCGGGTGCGACCGGCGTTGCTTAGGTATGCCGAAGGCGCCACCGATCCGTCGTCGTGCGACAGGACGGTGGCGCCGTTCCCCATGTGGGGCGTCAGTTCCCGGGTGTGACCTTGATGTTCGTCAGGCCGTTGCGAGCGTTGGACACCGTGTTGGAGGCGTGGACGACGTTGAGGTCGCCGGAGCACTTCGACGTCGACGAGACGTAGACGGCCCATTTCCCGACACCGCCGAGGTCGGAGTCGTTGTCGCGCCAGACGTTGCCGCATCCGTTCGGGAAGGACGGGCTCGTCGACGGGTTGTGGGTCTCGTAGCCGTTGGCGAAGACGCCGGGCGGGTCGAAGGTGCCGCTGTTGCCCTCGATGAGGTACCCGACGCCCTTGGCGTCGATCCAGGAGTCGGCGCTGTTCTGGCCGGCGATGCCCTGCCCGTCGAAGACGTTGTCGCGGACGACCCCGTCGAAGGTGCCCTCCTTGATGTCGATGTGCTCGGCGGACACGCCGGGACCGATGTGGTTGCCGATCACCTGGACGCGGTCGGCGCGGTCGGCTCCGCCGGTGACGCCGTAGCAGCCCCAGTTCGAGTTCGCCGATCCGATGTAAACGCCCTCGCCGTACTGGGGTTTGACGAGGCCGGTGTGGTCGATCCGGGAGTCGCGCAGGACGCCGTCGGCCGAGGAGGAGCGGAAGTGCACGCCTTCCTCCTCGATCTGGGTCACGTACACGCCGTCGATCGTGACGTGCGCGGACCGGTCGAGCATGATGCCCTTCTTCGACTCGCGGACGGTGAAACCGGAGAGCTTCCAGTGGGGCGCGTCGTAGAGCCACAGCCCGTACCCGGAATCCCAGCCCGCGGTGGGCGCCGAGCAGGAGGGACCGGTGCCCGACGGGCCGTCGTTGATCAGGATCGCGTCACGCGGGCCGGTCAGGGTGATCGGCGCCGACGAGGTCCCGGCGTTCTCGGTGACGAAGGAGCCCCGGTAGGTGCCGGAGGCGAGCTGGATCGTCCAGCCGGGGGCGGCGTCGGCGAGCGCGTCGCGCAGTTCGGCGGCCGTGGAGACCGGGACGGTGACGGCTAAGACGCCGTCGGCGGGCCGGGGTGCGGCGGCGAGGCCGTCCGGTCCGGTGAGCGCGGCCGCCGCGAGTGCGGCCGCGCCGAGGATGGCGACGGTGCCGGGTCGTCGCGTGGTGAAGCCCATGGGTCCTCCTCGGGTCGAAGGGCGTGTGCGAGACCCGACGGTATCCAGCCCGTCATACACGTGTCAACATTTCGACCGACGTCTACATATATGAACGTCGGATCCCATATGTGGCGGGCAAATCATCGCAAGCCGTCCACATGCGACGGTGACGGCGACCCCTCAGACGCGAGGCCGGAACGCCGACAGGTCGACGTCCGGGAACACCTCGGGCATGACCCGCCGGAAGGCCTCGGCCTCGTGGGAGTCGACGGTCTCGGCGCACAGGGTCTGGATCCAGTACCAGTAACCGCGCGAGACCAGCAGCAGCTCGAACCACTCGGCGAAAGTCCGGCCGGTGTCCTCCAGCTCCTCGCCGTAGTAGTGGTAGGCGACGTGAGGGCCGTCGGTGAAGGCCGCGCAGGCCTCGGGGACGAAGGCGTCGAAGGGCTTCACCTCACGGAAGGTCTCGTCCTCGCCGGGGAACCAGACGTTCCCGGCCCAGTCGCCGTAGACCTCCGTGATGGGCAGGATGTTCACGTACCCCTGGTCGGCGAGGTCGCCTTCGGCCAGTTCGGCGACGGTGTGCCGCCACTCCAGGCTGAAGGACCCGACCTCGCGGTAGAAGTCGAGGACGTCGGCGGGCGCGGACTTCTCCACCCCCGACAGGTCGGCCTCACCGGCCGGATCGCCGATCCGGGCCGAGACGACCTCGACCCGCGGGTTGTCGCGAAGACCTTCGACCATGGCCTCCAGTCGTACACGGACGTCTCTCACTTGTACGCGCTCCCCTCGTTGGTGATCTCCCAGCGGGTGCCGCCCTTGTCCTTGCCGCCTTCGTAGACGGTGTACTCGGCGCTGATGGACTTGGCCATGGTCGGCGCGACCGCCTTGGCGACCGCTGGCGGCGCGCCGAGCTGGGCGGCGCTCGGATGGCCGGAGTAGTCGGCCTTCACGTTGTATTCGACCACCTGCTTGTGCTCCAGGAGGGCCTTCTTGACGGTCTTCTCCACCTTGCCGTGGTGCTGGGAGTTGGCGCTCCTGGTCAGCGGCGTCAGGTTCTTCATGGTGTTTCCCGGGCCGCCGACGTTGTGGTTGAGCAGGTGACCCTGGACGAGGTGGGTCGCCGTCCAGTCGCGGGCGGGCGAGCCCGGGTCGGGCCACCACGGCGGTACGACGCTGGGGACGGTCCCGTTCTCCAGCTTGTTCGGATGGAGTTCGGCGTGCATCTCGGTGCCGCTGCCGTTCCAGAGGGGGCCGTACTGGACATGGTGCTGCCCGGTGTACTTCCGTTGCACCGACAGTGCCTCGGCGGTCGCGCGGTTCCCGGCGGCGCGTTGCAGGTCCAGGATGGACCGCGGCGTGGCCGTCATGCGCGGCGGCGCCCGGCGCGGCTCGGGCACCTCGGGGAGCGGTTCGCGGTCGCGCATGGGGCCTCCCTGACTGTCGCGGACGTCGCCCTCATACCTACCGGTGCGGCTCCACAGTAGACAGTCCCGGTAGGGCAGCCGCGCGGGCAGCCTCGCTCACTTGCCCTCGTTGGTGATCTCCCAGGCGTCGCCGAACAGCTCCTTACCGCCTTTGGCGGTCTTCTTGTAGACGGTGTACTCCGCCCGCAGCTTCCCGGCCATCATGTCGGTGAAGTTGTCGTCGATGTACTTCGCGGCGGCCCCGGTGGCGCCCATGTCCTTGGCGTTCGGGTGTTTCCCGTACTGCGCGGTGACGTGGTACTCGACGACGTGCTTGTTCTTCTTGACCTCCGACTTGACCCGCTTCTCCACCTTCGAGTGGTGCTGGCTGTTGGCGCTCTTGGTCAGCGGCGTCAGGTTCTCCATGCTCTTGCCGGTCCCGCCGACCTTCTCGTTGAGCAGATGCCCCTGCACCATGTACGTCGAGAAGAAGTCCGCGGCGTCCTCACCGCCCTTCGTCGGCATCGAACCCGACTTCGGCCACCACGACGGCCGCACCGCCGGTTTGCTTCCCTTCTCCAGCTTCCCGGGATGCAGCTCGGCGCGCATCTCGGTGCCGCAGTCGTCGGAGAGCAGGCCGAAGTCGATGTAGGGGAAACCGGCGTACTTGCGCTGCACCGCCAGTGCCACGGCGGCGTTGCCCGCCGTCCGCTGGAGGCCGAGTAACGCGTGGGAGGGCGAAACACCCAGGCGAGAGCGGACCACCGCGCGCGGCGGCGGCGTGGGGCGGTCGGTCGCGTGATCGTGCATGACGGGCACTCCACTCGGGAGGGGGCTGACTCCCAGGGAACACCCGCACCGGGCGGCGGGCGGGTCCGCGCGGGCAACCGCCCGGACCACCGTCGAGGTGTGATCAGGCCTGCCCGAAGGGCCTTTCGGGTTCACCGCGGAGGAAGACCCGGCGCCCGGCAGGACAGACGGGGTGACGGGGCGACGGCCCGGCTCGCCGTCCGGCCTTCAAGGCCGGACGGCGGACACCCGACACGGTCAGGCGGGCAGGGGGCCGAACACGAGTGTGCCCGGGGCTTCGGCGTCATCACCGGCCCAGAACTCGAACCACAGATCGGCGAATTCCGTGCGGGACAATCGGCCGTCACCGTCGTCGTCGAGCAATGGGAAAATCGCGTCGGTATCGGTGCCGACTCCGTTCCACGCCTCGATCATCCGGCGGTATTCCTCCGCCGAGATGAGACCGTCGCCGTCTTCGTCGATCGCCTCGAACATGGTCTCGGCGGTGGCGGTCACCGCCTCGGGCATCGTCGGGAGGCGGTCGACGACGAGCAGGACCTCCTCGACGGTCACCTTGTCGTCGCGGTCGAGGTCGGAGGCGGCGAGCAGCGTCGTCCACCAGCCCAGCATGATCGCGTTGAGCCGTTCGTGATCGCCCGGCCCGCGAATCGTCGACCAGCGCGCGGCCAGGGCCGTGAAATCGCTCTCGTCGAGGAATCCGTCGTCGTCGGCGTCCATCGCGGTGAACACCCCGGTGACCTTTCGCCGTTGCAATTCGCTCGCCATGCATCGATGTTAAGCCGACCCGCCGAATGCGCACGTCACTCTTTCGAGTGCTTGCCCGATAGTGCACATCGGACGGTTCTTTGTGGGCGGAGAATGGGGAATCAGGTTCGGTGCCAGCGGGCTTCGGCGGCGCAGTAGCCCGCGAAGAGGATCAGCCCGAGCGCCACCGCGGCCAGCAGCCAGCGCCCGGCCGGAGCGTCGGTGAGGGCGCGCAGGGCACCGTCGATGCCGACGGCCTCATCGGGGTCGTAGTCGAGCGCGGCCTTGCCGACGAAGACGGCGGCGATGATCGCGATGATCCCGCGGGCGATGTACCCGCCCTTACCCAGGACGGTGACCGGGCGCCGCATGCGCGGCGAACTCACGTACATGTCCTCCATGAACTTCTCGCGCCATCCGTCGACGAGCCACACCACGCCCAGTACGGCGAGTCCGGCGGCGGCGAGGAGCACGAGCAACTGCCCGGCGGGCAGGTCGAGGATCGCGGCGGTGGCGTCCTCGGACTGGGCGTCGGTCGATGCGGCGTCCTTCCCGGCCAGCAGCAGGCCGAGGATCGACACGACGATCAGCGCGTACACAACAGCCCGCACGACCGACTCGACGCGGTCTTTCACACCACGGCCGCCGGCGATGGCGTCGGCGAGCTGCCAGATGGTCAAGGCGGTCAGGCCGATGGCCATCACCCACAGCAGGACGGCGCCGAAGGGCGTGGCGGCCACGACGTGCAGGGCCCCGGACTTGTCGGCCTTCTGGGATGTCGACCCGAAGGCGATGCCGAGCGCGAGGACGCCCATCAGCAGGTAGAGGACTCCGCGCGAGGCGAAGCCGACCTTGGCCAGACGGGTGAGGGCGGGGTGGCGCGCCACCTTGCTGGCGGCGTCGGATGTACCGGCGGTCATGTGGGTCTCCTCCAATGCGGCGAGGGGATCGGCCGCACGCCTTCGGGTACCCACGAGCGCGGGCGGGCATGCCGCGGGCGCGACGGCGCCACCGTGATCGGTCAGTTTTCGAGAAGCGCCGGCACCCCCGGGTTTCCTAGCCTGAGAATCACAGGCAGCGACGGAGGAGACCACCATGAGCACCACCGACAAGGACGCCACCACCGGAGATGGCGAGTGGAGCGACTTCGAGCGCGCGGCGATGAAGGAGCGCGCCAAGGAGCTCAAGTCGGCGCGCAAGCGCGGCAAGAAGGACCAGGAGGGCGACGTCCTCAAGACACTCGGCAAGCTCCCGCAGCCCGACCGCGAGCTGGGCGAGCGGATCCACGCTCTCGTCCGGGAGCACGCGCCGGACCTGACGTCGCGGCTGCGTTACGGCATGCCGACGTACTACGACGCCGACGGGAAGGTCGTCTGCTTCTTCCAGGCGGCCAGCAAGTACGACACGCGCTACTCGACGATCGGTTTCGAGGAGAACGCCAACATCGACGACGGCACCATGTGGCCGGTCGGGTTCGGGATGAACGAACTCACCGACGCCGACGCCGAGAGGCTGGCCGGGCTGATCGCGAAGGCGAAGGTCTAGCCGCTCAGGGGCGCGCGGGCGCGGAGTCGGCGGCGGCCCGGTGGCGGAGGTTGACCGGCGGTGTCGGAGTCGTCCGGTCCCAGGTGGGGACCGAGGGGCGGCGGACGACGAGGATCGCGGTCATGTCGTCGTCGGGGCCGCCGCCGCTGTGCGCGGTGAGGTCCTCGCGCAGGGCCGAGAGGATCAGTTCGGCGGGTTCGCGGTGCCAGTCCCGGAGGCGTTCTTCGAGCGGGTAGAAGACTCCGGCGGCATCGCGGGACTCGGTGATGCCGTCGGTGAACGCGAGCAGGCGGTCGCCCGGTGCGAAGGGGACCTCTTCGACGAGGTGCTCCGGGGCGTTGAGGCCGGGCAGGTTCAGCGGCGGGGAGTGCCGGGCGAACTCGACCGGGCGCGTGGTGTCACCGTGCTGGATCAGCGGCGGCGGGTGCCCGAGGCTGAGCAGCCGCACGACCGGGGCGTCGTCGGGGATCTCGGCGAGCAGGACGGTGGCGAAGCGGTCGGCGACGGTGGAGGTGTCGCCGGTGCGGGCGGTGTAGCGGTCGATGCTGCGTTCGAGCCGGGCGGCGAGTTCGGGGAGGTCGGCGGCGGCGTAGGCGTTCTCGCGGAAGGAGCCGGCCAGGAGGGCCGCCATCTCCACGGCGGGCAGGCCCCGGCCCTGGACGTCGCCGATCATCAGCCGGACGCTCGGGCCGACGCGCAGGGCCTTGTAGAAGTCGCCGCCGACGCGGGCGTGCTCGGCCGAGGCGTGGTACAGCAGGTGCAGGTCGACCTGGCCCAGCCGTGGCGGGAGCGGTCGCAGTACGACGCGCTGGACGGTCTCGGCGACCGCGCGGACCTGCCGCAGGTCGCGTTCCCGCGCCTGGCGCAGCCGGCTGACCCAGACCGAGGCGGCGGTCACGGTCGCCAGGGCGATCTGGTTGACGAGGGTGACCGAGGCGAAGCTCTCGTCGCGTCCGGCGGCGAGAACGGCGGAGGCGACCATCGCGGCCGCGCCGAAGGCGGCCGTCGACCGGCCCCGCCAGGTGGCGGCGGCCAGCGCCGGGACGGCGAAGAGGAAGCGGTCGTAGCGGCCTATCGCCGTGATGTACGCGACGACCGAGACCACCAGCAGGACCACGGGGAGGATGTGCCCGAAACGCAGGAGGAGTGCCGTTCCCCCGGCGCTGGGCCGGAATCGTCGGCGCACGGGGGCGGTTTCCTTTCGCTGCTCAGCACAGGTCACCCGGGGAGGGACGGGATGAAGCATACCCGAGAAACACTCATATAGCGCTATTCGGACATAGAGACCCTTGCCACCGATGGCCGTCCCGAGGCGGGGGTCACGACAGCCCGCCCACGCCCTTCCCGACCAATGTCACGCCGAGGACCAGCAGCAGGACCGCCATGACCGTGGCGTTGTTGGCCTCCAGCCAGACCTTGAGGCCGTCGAGCGGGCCGCGCATCCGCTCGGCCGCCACGGCGTAGCCGATGACCGGGACCGCGACGGTCGACACGGCGACGAGCACGAACACCGCCATGGCGGCCAGCCCGGGACCGACCGAGAGCCCGCCGAGAGCGGCCCCGGCGGCGACGCACAGGGCCAGGTTCTTCGGGTTGACCGCCGACAGGACGAAACCCAGGCCGAGCGCCTTGGCGGGGGTGAAGCGGTCGATCGCCGCCATCCACGCCGGGAGCTTCGCCGCCTCACCGGCGGCGGGACGACCGCGCCACTGCTTCACCGCCAGGGCGAGCATCACCACCCCGAGCAGGAGTTTCAGCCACGAGGCCCCCGCCGAGGGCTCACCACCTGAACCCAGGTCGGTGACCCCGGTCAACCACCAGAACAGGCCCGCCACGACGATCACACCGGCGACCCAGCCGAGCAGGAAACCCAGACTCGTACCGCCCGCCCGAGGCGCCAGCAGCATCAAGATCACCGCGATGATCGGGACGGGACTGATCGCGACCCCGACCGCGAGGGGCAGCAGATCCCCGATTGCTCCCCCCATGGCGGCCTCTTCCTATGCCTTCGGCGGCTTCGCCGACAGGAGCTGATTCGCCCAGCGGGTGCCCGGCGAGGTGTCCACGAGCAGCGCCTTGACCAGCAGTGTCAGCGGAACGGCGAGGACGGCGCCGATCCCGCCGAGGATCCAGGCCCAGAACACCAGGGCCAGGAATGTCAGCGTCACCGAGATGTCGACGCTGTTGCCGATGACCTTCGGCTGGACCAGCGACTGAAGCACGAAGTTGATGACGCAGTAGACCGCCACCACCCACAGCATCGTGCCGACACCGCCGTCGAGCAGCCCGAGCAGCGCCGGCGGGACGAGGCCGAGGATGAAGCCCACGTTGGGGATGTAGTTGGTGATGAACGACAGCAGCGCCCACAGCAGCGGAAGCGGAACACCGAGGGCCCACAGCGCGACACCGTCGAGCGCGGCGACGATGAGCCCGAAGATCGTCGAGACGATGAGGTACTTGCGGGTCCCGCGCGCGAAGCCCCGCAGCGCGGCGACCAGGTCGGGACGCGCCGCCCCGACGCGTTCGAGCCGCGCCCCGAAACCGGCCGCCTCCATGCCCATGAACAGCAGCAGGCTGAGCAGGAACAGCAGGTTCGTGAGCAGGCCGAGCAGCGACCCCGCCAGTGCCGACAACAGGTCGACGAGGTGTCCCGGGTCGAGCGAACCGACCATCGCCTTGACCGCGCCGGTGTCCACACCCCAGGTCGTCAGCCGCTCCTGAAGGGAGGCGAGCAACTCGTCGGCCCGGGCGGCGTACTGGGGTACGAGCGCGGCGAGCCGCCCGACGGAGATCACGAAGATCATGGCCCCGGCGGCGAGGATCCCGTACAGGACCAGCAACAGCACCGCCGTGCCAAGCCAGCGCGGCCAGCCCAACCGCACGAGGCGGTTCTGGACCGGCTTGAGGGCCACCACCAGGACCAGCGCGAGCGCTACCGGGGCGACGAGCCCGGCGGCGAGCTTGAGCCCGGCGGTGATGACGACGATCGCGGCGGCGGCGAGCAGGGCGCGGTCGACGCGTCCGGGCACGGGCGCCGCTTCCGGGCCGGTGGCCGGGATCGCGGGTGTCGCCGGGCCCTCGGGTGTCCGGGCCATGACCGCCTCCCCTCGCGGGTCCACTCTGGATCGCGGATGCCGAGGCCAGCATAAGTGGGCAATATTCGTGAATCGACCGGAACGGCGGATCATCGTCCCCACCGTAGAGAATCGAACATACCGGTTCGAATCATGAACAATCGTGTTACAACTGACGAACGCCAAGCCAATCCGGCTCCGGCCCGACTCGGGGGGTCGACATGTCGTTCTGGGACTTCTTCTGGCTGCTGCTCATCTGGCTGCCCCTGATGATGCTGTGGGGATTCGCGCTCGTCGACATCTTCCGCCGCGACGACCTCAAAGGCTGGCTCAAGGCACTGTGGGTGGTCGTGGTGATCCTGCTGCCGTTCCTCGGCACGCTGATCTACCTCATCGTGCGGCCCGTCGGCGCCACACCGGCCGAACGCGACGCCATCGACGAGGGCAGCCGCGCGTTCGTCGCCAAGTACACACCGGACAACAGCGCCGAACAGCTGCGCGTGCTGTCCGACCTGCACGACCGCGGCAAACTCACCGACGCCGAGTTCACCGCCGAGAAGGCGCGTGTGCTCGGAGCCGCACCGACGGCCTGACCCCGCCATCGTCTCCGGCTTCGTGTTCAGCCGCCCGCGCTGACTTCCGCTCCGGCGACCCCGTGCCAGATGCCCGAGTAGGTCATCCCCTCCGACGCCTTCGTCTCCCAGGCCGGACACCGCCGCACCCGGCACATGCTCACGGGCCTGGCGAGCATGGCGCTCATCGGATGCCCGCCGGCGCTCGCGCTGTTCCCCGTGGAGCTCTGACGCACCCGCCCGCGGCTACGCTTTCGGCAGTGACCGAAGGAGACCGGGATGGTGCTGGCACTGCGAGCCGCGGGCCTGTTCGACGGGGTCTCGCCCACACCGGCACCCCGGCCGATCGTCCTCATCGACGGCGACCGGATCGTCTCCGTACAGACCGGCGGCGAACCACCGACAGGCGCCCAGGTCATCGATCTCGGCACGGCCTGGCTGATGCCGGGGATGATCGACGCCCACCAGCACCTCTGCTTCGACGCGAGCGCCGACCCGATCGCCGCCCGCGACGACACCGCGATGCTGACGCAGATGCGCCGGGCGGCGCACTCGGCCCTGCTGGCGGGCATCACGACCGTCCGCGACCTCGGCGACCGCGGCCACGGAGCCGTCCGGCTGCGCGCCGAAGGCGGTGAACTGCCCACGATCCTCGCCGCCGGTCCCCCGATCACCACACCCCGGGGCCACTGCTGGTTCCTCGGCGGCGAGACTCACGGCGCCGACGGCGTCCGGGCCGCCGTACGCGACCGCGCCGAGCACGGCGCCGACGTGATCAAGGTGATGGTCACCGGCGGTGAGATGACCGCCGGAACCTACCCGCATCTGGCCCAGTTCGGCCCCGCCGAGATCACCGCCGCCGTGTCCGAGGCCCACGCCCTCGGACTGCCCGTCACCGGGCACGCCCACGGCGCACCGGGGATCCGGCTGGCCGTCGAGTCCGGAATGGACTCCATCGAGCACTGCTCGTTCCTGACCGCCGACGGCGCCGAGGCCGACACCGAACTCATCGCCATGCTCGCCGGCTCCGGCACGGTCGTCTCCGCCACCCTGGGGCACCTGCCGATGCCCGGTTACGAACCGCCGCCGCGCATCCAGGCGCTGCTGGTGAAACTGAGCGCCGTCTTCCTGGAGATGTCGACGGCCGGAGTCGACATGATCTGCAGCAGCGACGCCGGCATCAACCCCGCCAAACCGCACGGCGCCCTCGCCCACAGCGTCTCCCACTTCACCGAACTGGGCGGCCGCCACCTCGACGCCCTGCGCGGGGTGACCTCGCGGGCCGCCGAGGTGTGCGGCGTCGGCGACCGGAAAGGGCGGCTGGCACCCGGCTTCGACGCCGACATCGTCGCACTGCGCGCCGATCCGCTCGCCGACGTCACGGCCCTGCGGGAGGTCGCGGCGGTGTTCAAGGCGGGCCGCCGGATCTGAGGCGGGCTAGCGCGCGATCCGCTCGCGGTACCAGGCGAACGACGACTTCGCCACGCGCTCCTGCGTGGCGTAGTCGACGTGGACGAGCCCGAAGCGCTTGGTGAAACCCTCGGCCCACTCCCAGTTGTCCGTCAGGGACCACACGAAGTAGCCGCGCACGTCCACGCCTTTCGCGATCGCCTCCGCGATCGCGTCCAGGTGGGCCGACAGATACGCGACACGCTCGGGATCGTCGCAGCGACCGTCGGCACCGACGACATCGTCGTAGGCGCAGCCGTTCTCACTGACCACGACCACAGGCAGCGCGTCACCGTAACGATCACGCAGACCGGTCAGGGTCTCGGTGAGCCCCTCGGGCGCCACCGCCCAGCCGAAAGCCGTCAGTGGATGCCCTTCGGGCGCGACGACCTCCAGCGGGATCGGCCCATCGACGGCCCGGACGGCGTTGACCGCGTAGTAGTTCACACCCCACAGGTCCACCGGCGTGGCGATGACGTCCATGTCCCCGTCCCGCACGAAAGGCGCGACCAGCGGCTCCAGCTCCTCGGGATAGCGGCCGGTGAGCGGCGGATCGGTGAACAGCCGGTTCTGCAGGACGTCGTAGAGCGCGGCCACGGTCCGGTCGGCCTCGGAGTCACTCGCCGGACGCGCCGGCGCGTAACTGTTGATCGCCATCACCGACTCCGCGCCGGCCTCACGCAGCACCCGCACGGCCTTGCCCTGCGCCAGCAGCAGATGATGCGCCACGGCGAAGGCCTCGTCGAGCGGGAGCGTCAGCCCGGGCGCGTGCTCACCGAGGACGTGGCCGAGCATGCAGTGCTCGAAAGGCTCGTTGAGGGTGCACCAGACATCGACGTCACGACCGAGGGCGTCGACGGCGACGGCGGCGTACTCGGCGAAGCGGTCGGTGGTCTCGCGGTCGCACCACCCGCCCTTCTCCTGCAGCCACTGCGGCAGATCCCAGTGATACAGGTTCACCACCGGCCGGATCGCCCAGCGGGAGAGCCCGTCGAGGAGGCTCTCGTAGAACTCCAGCCCGGCCGCGTTCGGGCGCCCCGAATCGTCGGGCATGATCCGCGACCACGACAGGGAGAACCGGTAGGCGCGCACCCCGAGGTCGGCCAGCAGCGCGACGTCCTCCTCCCAGCGGTGGTAGTGGTCGGTCGCGACGTCCCCGGTGGAACCGTCGGCGATGGCGCCCGGCACGCGCGCGAAGGTGTCCCACACCGACGGCGTGCGCCCGTCCTCGGCCACCGCGCCCTCGGTCTGGTAGGCCGAGGTCGACACACCCCAGATGAAATTACGCGGAAACGCCTCCACGAACCCCTCCTCCGCCGCCCGGCCTTACGCTCGCAGGCAACTACACACCAGCGACGGCCGCTTGTCCAGAGTCCTTGACAGGCCAACGGCGGTGGCCCATTCTTCTCGGCACCACCCGGCGGGCCCGACCGTCGGCAGCAGAGGAGTCGCGGATGGCGGCCACCCCGACGGTCCCGCCCCGGACCGCCCTCGACGAGCCCACCGCGCCCATCGCCCGGCGCTGGCTCACCTTCTGGACGCTGGCCAACTTCGGCCTCTTCCTCGCCTACTACGCCACCCAGCAGATCCTCATCCCCCGCCACGCCGGTGCGATCACCGCCGACAGCGCCGGATCGGTCTGGGCGCAGAGCACCGCCAACGTCGCCGCGGCGGCCGTCGGCGTGGTCGCCCCGATCCTCATCGGCGTCTTCTCCGACCGCACCACCCACACCCGCGGCCGCCGCCAGATCTGGGTCGCCTGCGGAGCCGTCGTGGCCTTCGCCGGCCTCGTCGCGCAGGGCCTCCAGCAGACCGTGCTCGGACTGGTCCTGCTCTGGGCCTTCGTCCAGATAGGACTGTCGGCAACCACCGCCGCGCTCAACGCCGCCGTACCCGACGAGGTCCCCGTCAACCAGCGCGCGACCGTGTCGGCCTGGTTCGGCGTCGCCCAGTCCCTCGGCCCGCTGCTCGGCATCGCCCTGGTGGCACTGGTCCTGACCGGCATCGCCCCCGCCTACCTCGCCCTCGGACTGTGCCTCGTCGCGCTCGCCGTGCCCTTCTCCCTGGGCACCCGCGGCATCCCGCTCCCCAAGGGAGGCATGCCGCCGGTGAGCGTCGGCTCCATCCTTCGCGGCATCGTCGCACCACTGCGGCACGCCGACTTCGCGTGGGCCTGGGGCGGGCGCTTCCTCATCCAGCTGTCCAACGCCCTCGGCCAGATCTACCTCTACCAGTACCTCAAGGACCGAGTCGGCTTCGATCCCGACCTGGGCACCCTCATCCTCGTCGTCGTCTACGCCGTGGCCGTCACCGCCGCCGCCCTCCCCGTCGGCCGCATCTCCGACCGCAGCGGCCGCCGCAAACGCATGGTCGTCATCGCCTCGGTGCTCCAGGGCGTCGCCGGAATCCTGCTCGCCTTCGTCCCGACCATGCCCGGCGCCATCGCCGGCGCGGCGATCCTCGGCGTCGGCTTCGGCGCCTACATCGCCGTCGACCAGGCCCTGATCACCCAGGTCCTCCCCCGGGCCGAGGACCGCGGCAAGGACCTCGGCGTCATCCAGATCGCCAACACCGTGCCCTACGTCTTCGCCGCCGCCGTCGGCGGTGTCGTCATCAACCAGCTCGGCGGCTACGTGACGCTGTACATGCTCGTCCTCGCCACCGCCGTGCTCGCCGCGCTGTGCGTCGGGCCGATCAAAGGCGTGCGGTGACCCGAACGCCCTAGCATGGGCCCCATGACCGTTGACCTGTTCGCCGGCATTCCCGTCCACGACCGCGCGGCCGCGACCGCCTGGTACGAAAGGCTTCTCGGCGGCCCACCGTCCTTCCTGCCCAACGACACCGAAGCCGTCTGGGAGGTCGGCGAACACCAGTACCTCTACATCGAGGTGCTGCCCGGCAAGGCCGGGAACGCGATGCACACCCTCTTCGTCGGCGACTTCGACGAGCGGCTCGCGGCCATCGCCGGACGCGGGCTGACACCCGCCGAGAACGAGACCTACGACAACGGGGTCCGCAAGGCGATCTTCCGCGACCCCGACGGCAACGAGATCGGCTTCGGCGGCGGACCGGCCTGAGGCCGACGGTCAGCGCAGGATGTGGTGACCACGTCCCAGCAGCGCCCGGACCTCCGGATGCCGCGCGATGGCCGCACGGCGTGCCCGTCGTCGCGCCGACAGCCCTCCGGCGAGGACCGCGACGCCGATGCACCCGGCGATCGGGGCCGCCAAGCCGTCGAAGGTGAACCCGGTCGCGATCCCGCCGACCACGGCGACCCCGGCGGCCGCCGCCATGGCCGCACCGGCGATGAGCCGGTGCCCGGCGGTGCCGATCGGCCGGTCGGCGCACGCCCGGCACGACGGGAGCCGGACGGTCACGACAGGGGTTCGGGCCCTTCCGGGTCCGGTCAGGTGCACCGGGCGGTGGTCGCCGGCGCGGCCCCCGCACGACGCACACGGTCCACTTCGGATGGCCGGCCCGTGACCGGGCGAGGCGAGGACGGTGTCCAGCGCGTGGATCGCCTCGGCGAGTTCGGCGCGCAGTTCCACCCCGGTGGCCGCGCCTTGGAGGCGCCGGAGGGCGACGAGGGTCGCGGGGACGTCGCGTGTGACGGTGGCGTACTTGAACAGCAGGACGAGGGAGGTGCCGACGACGTCGTCGCGGAGGCGGTCGGCGGCCTCGGCGTCGAGCCGGTCGACGCGGGCGACGTGCGCGCGGGTGTTCCGCAGCAGCCGATCATGCAGTGCGAGGCCCTCGCCGGGTCGCGCCTCGCCGTCTTCGAGGGCCTGATCGCACATCGCGACCACCAGGTTGTTCACCACGACGGCGAGGTCCTGTCCGATGTGGACTTTCGCGCGGGCGCCGACGGCCAGCGCGGCCGCCGCCTCCAGGTGCCCGATGCCGGCCCGGACGGCCGCGGCACGCCGGGCCGGGCGATCGCCTCGGGTCGCGTTGATCTCGGCCACGACGCGCGCCCGGACGTGAGCGGCGAGCTCGTCGGCGATCCCGGCGGTGAGTTCGTGTTCCCCGCCGAGGACGGTGCGCAGGACGTGGAGGTCTTCGCCGTCGGCGATGGTGAGCGCGTGCTCCATGGCCTCGCCGTGGGGCTCGCCTCTCAGGTGCTCGACGGCCGCGCGGATGCACTCGGCCCGGGCGGCGACGGCGGTGCGCAGGGCGGTGTCGATGACCCGCTCGCCGAAACCCGAACGGCGCAGCGACCGCACCTGCACCTCGACGACTCCAGGATCGGCCACAGACGCGACGGCCAATCGGGCGTGGACGGTGAGCAGGGCCTGCGGGAGCACCTCGCGCAGGGCATCGACCTCGGCGGCCCCGGCACGGGGATCGCCGATGGCGGCGGCACGCTCACGCAGACGGTCCCAGCAGTCGTCCACGGCCAGGACGTCATGCCAGCACAGATAGGCCGCCGCCCACCGCTCGGCGCGGCCATCGGCCTCGCCCGGATCGGCCTCGACGGCGGCGTAGTGGGCGACGACGGCCCGGTTGTGCAGCGCCACGGCAGGCGAGGCGGGCCGTCCCGGCCACAGCCAGAACCATTCGTGGACCAGCCTCCGCACCGGATCGGCCAGTGTCGCCCGGACCCCGGCCGTGGCGCCGGAGAGGTCCCGGGCGGAGGCGGTCGTGGGCAGCCCGCTGAGCCGGAAGGCGTTGCCACGGTAGAGATCGGGCGTGGCGACACCGTCGACGGCCAGACCCACCACGTCTCGCGCGGGAACGGGCATCCCCCACCTCCTTCACCCCTCGCCGGCCGCGAATCCAGCGTGCGCGGGGCCCGGTGGGACCGGTCCTCACGCGGGTGCGTCATATCCGACACCTCACGTTGAGGGGCCTTCGTACCGGCTTTCGCTAGAGTCTTGAGACGAGTTCGCGGTTTCGACGGGAGGGAAGTCCGTGCAACCGTTGCGGGACGGTGACCCCCGCGCCGTCGGGGCCTACGAGCTGCGCGCGCGGCTCGGGCAGGGCGGCATGGGCGTCGTCTACTTCGGACTCGCACCGGACCGGCGGCCGGTCGCCGTCAAGGTGATCGGCGAGTGGGTGGCCCACGACCGCGACTTCCGCGCCCGCTTCCACCGCGAGGTCACCGCCGCCCGCAGGGTCACCGGCCCGTTCACCGCCGCCGTCCTCGACGACGATCCCGACGCCGAACTCCCCTGGCTGGCCACCGAGTACCTCGCCGGACTGTCACTGCACGAGGCCGTCGCCGCAACCGGCGCCCTGCCCCGCGCGACGACCCGCGTCCTCGCGCGCGGCCTGGCCGAGGCACTGGCCTCGATCCACGCGGCGGGCGTGGTCCACCGCGACCTCACACCGCAGAACATCATGCTCACCGACGACGGACCACGCGTCATCGACTTCGGCATCGCCCGCCCGGAGGGCGCGGCGGCGATCACCGAGGTCGGCGCGGCGATCGGCACCCGCAAGTACATGTCGCCCGAACACCTGGCCGGGCGGCGCTCGGGCACACCGGGCGACGTCTACTCCCTCGGCGCGGTCCTCGTGTTCGCCGCGACGGGCAGCGCCCCCGCCCCGGCGACGGGCGCCTGGCGCCGACGGCTCGCCGACCGCCGCGTGGCCGATCTCATCGACCGTTGCCTGGGCCGTGAACCGGCGACCCGGCCGTCGGCCGCCGAAGTCCTCGACATCCTCGACGGCCCGCCGGTCTCGCTGCGGGGCACCGGCTGGCTGCCCCGGCGGGTCGCCGAACGGATCCACGACCGCACCGAACGGGCGCGGGTGTCCCGCGAGGAGTTCACCGTCGGCCTGTCGGTGATGGCCGCCGAAACCCTCGACCCGCCCGGGGAACCCACCGAAGAGCCCCGCGCACCCGGGCGCGTGCCACGACGGGCGCTGATCGCCGGAACCGGGGCACTGCTGGCCGCGGGCACGGTCTGGGCGCTGACCGCACGCCACCGCTCCCCCGGCGCGACCCTGCACGCCGGCGCGTCGGCCTCTCCCGGCGCGGCCGGGCCCCCTCCGTCGCCGACGGTGCTGTGGAGGACACAGGTGAGCGACTTCTACCCCGACCTCGCCGTCGCCGGCGGCGTCGTCCTCGCCCACGAGGACGAGACCCTGCACGGCCTGTCGCCCGACACCGGCGAGATCCTCTGGAAACGCGACGCCCTCACGCACACCGTCGCCGGGGGCGTCCCGTACATCATGGACTCCTCGACCTTCCCGTGGAGCCTCAGCGCACTGCGGCCCGGCACCGGCGAGAAGGCGTGGAACCGCGACCTCGACGGCGGTTTCGCCGCACCGGGGCCGGTCACGACCGGTGCGGTGCTCGCCTACGGCGGCGAGACCACCTCGGCGGTCGCGGTCGCCAACGGAGCTCCACGATGGACGGTGAAGGTCAACTCCGAGCGCGGCATCGCCGCCGGAGACGGCATCGTCGCCGCACTCGACACCGCCCTGATCGCCCTCGACGCCCGCACCGGCGAGAAGCGGTGGACCTATGCGTTCACCCCCAACCAGGTCGCCGGGCTCACCCTCGGCGACGGCCTCGTCTTCGCCGGCGACGGGGAGGGCGTCCTGCACGCCGTACGCACCGAGGACGGCGAGCTCGCCTGGTCGCGGCAGGTCGGGTTCACCGGCTCGGCCGTCTTCGGCGACGGCGTCGTCCACGTCTGCGACTTCCTCGGCAACACCGCCGCCCTGCTCGCCGCGACCGGCGCGACGCTGTGGACGGCGACGATCGGCGCCGGCGAAGGGCGCTTCTACGGGCACGCCAACACCCTCGGCCTCATCGGCGGGACCCTGCTGGTCACCGCCACCGACAAGTCACTGCGGGCACTCGACCGCACCAACGGCGATCCACTGTGGACGTACGCGGCGGATGTCACGCCGACCTCGGCGGCGGTCGCCACCGGCGGGCTCTACTTCGCCGGGACCCGAGACGGCCACGTCGTGGCCCTCGAACCACCGACGGGAGGCGCGGATGCTACCGCTCCAGGAAGGTGACCCGCGCCAGATCGGCGGCTGCCGCCTGCTCGCGCGGATCGCCGTCGGCGGCACCGCGACCGTCTACTACGGACTGTCGCGAGGCGGCCGGGCGGTGGCCGTCAAAGTCCCCCATCCCCGCCACGGCGACGATCCACGGCAGCGCGAGCGCTTCCGCCACGAGATCGACCTGACCCGCGCCACGCACGCCGGATACGCCGCCGCGGTCGTCGACGCCGACCCCGACGCCGCCGTCCCGTGGATGGCCACGCGCTACCTCCCGTCGGTGTCCCTGCGGGAGGCCGTCGAACGCTTCGGCCCCTGGGACGCCGCCTCGGCCCGCTCCCTGGCCGCGGGCCTGGCCTCGGCGATGGCGCACGTCCACCGCGCCGGGCTCGTCCACCTCGACCTGACCCCGGCCAACGTCCTGCTCACCGCCGACGGACCACGCCTGGTCGACTTCGGCATCGCGCGGCGGATCGGCCCCGCCGGACACACCGCTCCCGGCCCCGCCGAAGGCGCGCGCGGCTTCATGCCGCCCGAACAGGCCGCCGGCGCGCCTCTCGGCCCCGCCGCCGACGTCCACGCCTTCGCCGCCACCGTCCTCTACGCCCTCACCGGCTCACCGCAGGCGGCACTCGCCACCGTCACCGATCCCGGCACCCGCGACATCCTGGCCGCCTGCGCCGACCCCGACCCGCACCGGCGGCCCACGGTCCCGGCGCTCCTGGCCCACCTGACGCGCGGGCCCGGCTTCGCCGACACCGGCCCGACACTGCCGCCGCCGGTCGCCGGGGAACTCACCCGCCGCGCCGCCGCCCCCGCCACCGCGCGGGGACCCGGTCGCCGCGCGGTCATCGGAATACTGCTCGCCGGCGGAGCCGTCCTGGGCACCGGTGCCGTCTTCGCCGCCACCTCCCGCGACGCGACCGGTGCCCTCGTCGGTCCACCGCCCGAGGCGAGCTCCTCGGCGGCCGGGCCGCCCGAGCGGACACTGGAGTTCGAGGTCGACGCCGACGTCGTGCTCACGACCCTGGTGTACACCGTCGGGGATCAGGAGACGACCCTGACGAAGGTGAAGACACCGTGGCGGACGACGGTGCTGATCCCGCCCCTGCCGCAACTGACGAAATGGAAGATCGCCTACACCTTCCCGCCGGGCGACACCGAGTACCGCGTGCTCGTCGACGGTTTCCAGGTGACCAGCGGATCGAGCGGGAGCACCGGCAAGCCGTACCACGGTGGCGGCGAAGGCGAGCACTGACGAAGGACCCCTCCCATCGAGGCGGCATAGCTTTGACGGTGACGGGAAGTGAGAGAGGACCGGAGATGGCCGCCGACAAAGTCAAACTGCTGCGCTGGGACGACGGCAGCCTCGCCGACCGCCCGATCACCGAACCGCCGGGCACCCTGCTGGTGCTGTCGACCTCGGGCGGTCTGAGCGTCACGCCCGACAGCGCCTTCACGGTCCTCTTCGGCCGCAACTACCCCGAGGTGCACGTGTGCGTCGGCGCCAACGACCGCAACGTCAGCCGCCTCCAGGGCCGCATCACCCGCGAGCACTCGCGCTGGACGCTGAGCAATCTGGGCAAGTCCCCGATCCGGATGCCGGGGGCCGGGCTGGTCTTGACCGGGCATCGCGCGGAGCTGCCGCCGACCTACGCGCCCCTGTCGGTGCTGTCGCCGCGACAGGAGTACCTGCTGGAGGTGCGGGTGGTCGGCCCGCGTCCGCAGGGCACGGGCGGTGAGGTCTTCGAAGACCTCACGATCACGCGCCCGAAGTGGACGCTGTCGGCCGAGGAGCGGCTCGTCGTGGTGTGCCTGGCCCAGCGCTATCTGCGCGGCGAGCCCTATCCGCAGCCGCTGACGTGGGGCAGGGTCGCCGAGCAACTGGCCGGGCGGCACCCGCAGGTGCGCTGGAACGCCCATCGTGCCGCCAACATCGTCGGCAGGGTCCGCAGGACCCTGCACGGCGCCGGGGTGGCCGGGATGGTCGAAGAGGAGATCCCGCAGCCGGTCGGGAACGCCCTCAACCACAACCTCATCGTGGAGTTGATGGCATCGACCACAATCAAGCGCGAAGACCTGGCGTTGCTGGGCGAGGCCTAGGCGGAATCCGCGGCGCTCCGGTCTGGACTAGAAGGCTATTCTAGAAATATTCTCTAGCCCCTCGGGGAGATCCCTCCGACCCGAGCCACCGCCCCCTAGGAGAACGCCCGTGAATCCCCTCGAGGACTCCGATCCGCGCAACGTCGGAAGCTACCGGATGCTCGCCGTCATCGGCGAAGGCACCACCGGGCGTGTCCTGCTGGGTGCCGCGCCCGACGGGAAACTCGTCGCGCTGAAACTCATCCGGCAGGAACTCACCCTCGACGACGGCTTCCGCATGCGCTTCCGCGGCGAGATCGACGCCGCCCGCCGGGTCTCGGGACCGTTCACGGCCTCCATCATCGACGCCGACCCCGACGCACCCGCCCCCTGGGTGGCCACCGAATTCATCCAGGGCCCCACCCTGCACGAAGTGCTCATGGCCGGCGGGGCCCTGCCCGAAGACCAGGCGCTGCGGCTCGCCGCCGGCGTCGCGACCGGCCTCGCCGAGATCCACCAGACCGGCATCGCGCACCGCGACCTCAAGCCGTCCAACGTGATCCTGTCCCCCGAAGGCGCCAAGATCGTCGGCTTCGGCGTCGCGGCTACCCCGTCCTACGGATCACCCGAATACGCCGAAGACGTCTTCGCGCTCGGCGGCGTCGTCTACACCGCCTGCACCGCCGTCCCCGTCCAGCCCGGATACGGCGCCCCCGACCTCAACGCCCTCCCACCACGCGTCCGCGGCGTCATCGAACCCTGCTTCGCCGACCCCGGCGCCCGCCCGGCACCGCTGGCCGTCCAGCAGGCCGCCGGCGGCATCTACCCGGGCGCACAACCGTGGACCCCGGCGGTGGACAACCTGGCCGGTGCCCAAAACGCCGCCATCGGCCAGTTCGCCGGACCGCAGGCCGGCGGCTACCCCTCGCCGCCGATGATGGACCCGACAACACAGATGCAGCAGGTCGGGCCCTACGAGCCCGCACAGAACTGGCAGTACTCCGCACCCCCGGCCCCGACCGGCGCGTGGGCACCACCGCCGCCCGGCTACCCCATGGGCCCGCCCCCGCCGAAGAAGAACCACCTCGTGTGGATCCTGCCCGTCGCGGCCGCCGCCGTGGTCGTCCTCGTCCTCGTCATCGCCCTCGTGGTCATCAACAACAACGGCGGCGACGGCGGAGACCTCACCGCCGACGAGACACCGACCGACTGGTCCTACCCCGACGACGAGACCACCACGCCCACCGAGGAGCCCGAACCGACCTTCGACCCCTCCACCCTCAACGACGAGGGCACCGACGAGACGCCGATCGACGCCACCGCACTCCTCGCCGACGAGTTCACCGACTCCGAGGGCGTCCTCTACACGCTGCGTTCGTCGGGACCCGACGACTGCGTCCAGGACACCCAGGAGAACAACGTCAACGGCCTCCTCGAAGACGGCGGCTGCGACCAGATGGTCGTCGGCACCTACGTCGACCACACCGACCAGATCCTCGTCGCGGTCATGGTCATGCCCATGAGCGACGAGAGCGCCGCCCAGGACGCCTACGACGAGGCCACCGACACCTACACCCAGGACTGGGGCATCTGGTGCCCGCCCGACGGCGACACCGGCGACGAGGTCTGCGACGACGGCGACTGGTCCAGCGCCACGATGTCGGGCTGGGTCTCCCAGCAGTACCGCTACCTGGTCCACACCACGGCCCTCTACATCAACGTCAGCCAGGACGCCGACGCCGCCGACTGGACCGACCCCGCCGCCGAAGCCGCGGCCAACGCCTCCGGCCCGCAGAACTACTACGACGAGCTGTGACCGGCCGCCCCCGGTGGCGGCGTTGAGGGAGGATGCGTGGTGTGACCACGCATCCTCCACAGCCGGGCAGCCTCGCCGAGGCCGTCGAGGTCCGCGCCGAGGCGGTCGCGCAAGCCCGTGAACTGCCGGGCGGCCGCGCCGAACTGCTGCAAGCACTGACCACGCTCCTCAACGAGATCGCCGAAGCCGAGAACGCCGGCGAACTCCTTGAGCCCTACACCGACCAGGCCGGAGCCTGCGCCGAAGAAATCCTCGACCTGTGCGCCGAACTGGCCCGCGAACCCGACGCCGACCTGGTGGAACTGGCCGGAACGGTCGGGGCGGCCGTCGAGCGCTACGGCTGGATCGACGACACCGCACAGATCCGGCTCGTCGCACCCGCGCTTCGCCTGCTCACCGGCTGGGCCGTCACGGGCTCCTCGGGAGTCGTCCTCGAATGCGGACGGGCGGCCGCGGCCAACATCGACCTGCTCGCCGAGGCCGACCGCTTCGACGAGGCGCTCATGCACTCACAACGGCTCCTCCTGGCCTACGAACGGCACTTCGCCACCGACCCCGCCCTCTTCCGCTGGCACCTCGCCGACGCCCACGGCAAACACGCCCACCTCCTGGTCTGCCACGGACTCAAACACGCCGCCGTCGCCCACTCCGAACGCGCCGTCGCCCTCGCCCTGACCGTCGACCTCGACGAACACGACATCACCGACTGGCTCACCCCACTCCTGGAGGCGCACATCCGGCGCCTGCGCACCGCCGGTGACCTCGACGCAGCCCGCGCCGCCGTCGAACGGCTCCTCGACGTGCTCCCCGACCCCTCCCCCGAGCGAGCCCGCGCCCTGACCACCGTCCGCACCGACCTCACGGCCGGCGAGGACACCACCGCCGCGATCGCCGCCGCCGAACGCGAGATCGCCGCCTGGCAGGCCCTCCCCGACCAGCCCCTGCGACTGTCGCAGGCCTTCCGCGCGCTCGCCGGTCTCCAGTCGCGGGAAAAACAGCGCGACGAGGCCGCCGACACCGCCATGCGAGCCCTCGCGATCGTCGAAGCGGCCCACGCCGCCAAGGAATGCGGCCGCGAACCGGTCGCCGCCACACTCCGCCAGGTCGTCGTCCTCCTGCTGCGCGCCGGAAGGCACACCGAAGCCCTCGCCCACAGCGACCGGGAACTGGCCGCCTGGCGCGAACTCTTCGACGCGATGGGCGAGCGCAACCACGAACCCTGGGCCAACGCCAGCAACAACCGGGCCGTCGCGCTCAACCACCTCGACCGCCACACCGAGTCCCTCGAACACTCCGCCAACGCCGTCGCCCACTACGACCTGCTGGCCACCACCCGGCCCGACCACCGCGCGGCACTGGCCAACGCCCTGTTCACCCGCCACGCCGCCCTGCGCGACCTGCGCGAATACGTCTCCGCCACGACCTGCACCAACCGCATGATGCGGATCTACGACGAACTCGCCGAGGCCGACCCCGACGACCACCCCCTCGAACGGGCCGAGTCGCGACAGGTGCACGCCGGACTGCTGTCGGCGATGGGCAGGCACCGTCCCGCGATGCACTGGTCCGCGCGCGCCATCGAGCTCTTCGACGCCCTCATCGAGCGCTACCCCGGCAAGTACACCGCGCAGTACGCCGGAGCACTGACCAGCCGACTCGTCGTACTCCAAGCCGCCGGCGAACCACCACGCGCGCTCCTGCGCGTGTCGGGCAAGGCCGCCGACCTGGAAAACCGCCTCCACGACGACGACCCCGGCCGCCGATGGTCGCAACGCGCGATGGCCCTGACCAACCACGCCATCTGCCTGTCCTCGGCCGGACGGCTCCGCGAGGCCGCCGCATGCAGCGCCGAAGCCGTCGCCGCCTGCGAAGACGCCCCCGAGGGAACCCGCGACGCCCGCAGGCTCGCCGAATGCCTCGACAAACACGGCAACCACCTCGACGCCCTC
The DNA here is from genome assembly GCF_014202425.1 of Phytomonospora endophytica. Classification (GTDB taxonomy): domain Bacteria; phylum Actinomycetota; class Actinomycetes; order Mycobacteriales; family Micromonosporaceae; genus Phytomonospora; species Phytomonospora endophytica. The sequence continues at coordinate 35,251 of NZ_JACHGT010000018.1, forward strand.
GGCCGCCACGAAGAAGCCCTCGCCTCCTCCACACGCGCGATGGCCGTCTACGACGAACTCCTCGCCACCGACCGGAACCTGTTCCTGGCCGACGCCGCCGCCGTCATGGACAACCACGCCGCCAAACTCGCCGCGACGGGACGACTCGACGAGGCCATCACCCGCTCCCGGGAAAGCGTCGCGATGTTCGCCGAACTCGCCGCCGAAGGCCTGTGGCGCAAGGCCTACGGCGTCGCCCTGGCCAACCTCGCGCACCGCCTCAAAGCCGCCGACCACCCCGACGAGGCCGTCGAACCCTCGGCGCACTCCCTGCGGCTGCGCACCGAACTGGCCGAAACCGGCGGCCCGGAACTACGCGCCGACCTCGGACAGGCCTCCCTCAACCACGGCCACACCCTCGGCCTGACCGGCGACACCGAAGGCGCACGGCACCACACCGCCGAAGCCGTCGCGATCCTCGACGACATGGTCGAACTCGACCGCCCGGCCTACCTCGCACTGCTCGCGCAGGCCGTGCACAACCTCGCCTCCTACCAGGACGGCGACGAAGCCGCCGAAACCTCACGCCGGGCCGTCGAACTGCGCCACGAGCAGGTCGCCACCGACCGCGAACTCCACCTGCCCGAACTGGCCACATCCCTGAAATACGCCGTGAAGTACCACGACCGCGCCGGGCAGGCCGACCGCGCCGAGGAGTACGCCCGAACCGAGATCGACGTCTGCGACGAACTACCCGACCGCCGTGCCCGGGCCGAACTACGGCAGGCCCTCGCGAACCGGCTGATGAGAGCGGGCCGACGCGCCGAAGCGGTGGCACCCATCGGCGAAGCCGTCGCACTCGCCCGCGCGCTCACCGCCGCGGACCGGCCCGCACACGTCGACCTGCTGCGCAACACACTGTCGGACAGCGCCTGGATCCTCTGCGACGGCGAACCCCACGCCGCCCTCGCCGCCACGACCGAGTGCCTCGCACTGTCGGAGGAACTCGACGGCGACTACGACCTCGCCCACGCCCTCGACGGACACGGCTCGATGCTCGCCGAACTCGGCAGGCACGCCGAAGCCCTCGACCACTACGCCCGCGCACTGCCACTGTGGGAGGCGATCGCCGCCGACGGCCGTCCGTCGGCGATCGGCGACGTCGCCTGGTGCCGAACCTTCCGGTCGATCTCGCTGGCCGCGCTCGGCCGTGACACCGAGGCGCTGGAGGAGTCGGCGACGGCGGTCACGCTGTACACCGGCCTGCCCCGGATGCGGGCCGACCTCGCCTTCGCCGAGCAGGAACACGCGCTGCGCCTGCACGCTGTCGGCCGAACCGAGGAGGCGAAGGAGTCGGCGACGACCGCGCTCGCGCGCTACGAGGAACTGACCGCCGAAGCACCCGCCGCACACCGGCCGCAACTGGCGAACGCCCTGCTGACGGCCGCGATCGTCGGCGCCGGCGACCCGCGTGAACTCGCCGGGCGGGCGCTCGCCGCCTACCGCGAGGTGCGGGCCGCCGACCCGGGCGCCTACGCCGCGAAGGTGCGCGCGGCCGCGGAGTTCCTACGCTCGCTGGGGTAGCCGCCCCTCGGCGTCCACTCCGGACGGGCCCGTCGGGGATACCGCCGTGAGGCGACGCCGGATCCCGGTGTGCGCGAAAGGCTTCGGGTACTGCGAAACCCACCCGTCAAGGAGCCCCTCATGCGCAATGGACGCGTTCTCATCTACGCCGGACTGCCCGTCGTCGGCGCCTTCGCCGCCGGACTCGTCGGCGCCGTGCTCATCGGCGACGGCACCTACCCCTCGCCTTTCGCCGCGCAGGACGAGATCATCGGCTGGCTGTCGGGCAACGCCCCCGCCGCCCGGCTCATGAGCGTCACCCAGCTGGTGTCCGCACTGGCGCTGCTCGTCTTCGGTGCCCGCCTCGCCGAATCCCTGCGCTCGCGAGGATCCGGCGCCTACGCGGCCGTGACGCAGTCGGCGGGCGTCGCCGCCGCGGTGATGCTGGCGCTGTCGGCGCTGCTCGAATGGGTGGCCGTCCGCCCCGATGTGCTCGCGGCGGGCTGGCGTCGGTGGCGAGCCTGATGAGCGAGCCGGCGGCCTTCCTCCTGCCGATCGCGCGCTTCCCCGGCTTCGTGTGGATCGCGGCGACGGCGGTGGTCCTGGGAGCGCGGGAGGGGCGGGGGGAGGTCGCGTCGGCGAGCTGACGCTGTTGGGAAGCCGGGGCATCAGCTGGTGCCCCGGCCCTGTCCGGTACTGGACAGCAAGGTTCCACCCACCGAGCCGACTCGACCACTCTCTGTAGGCATGTCACGGAAAAAGACCGGCTTCGCCATGAAGAACTGGGGCTACCTCGTCCTCGCCGCCGCCGTCCTTCTCCTCTTCGTGCGGGAGATCGGGCCACAGTTCGCTGTCGCGGCCTTCGCCTTAAGCGGATTCTGGCTCCTCTTCGGCGTGGGGACGTGGTGCGGCGCCAAGGTGCGGGCCGCCGACGGTCTCTGCCGCAACAACTCCTTCGGGCTGCTCGGCGGCTGCCACATCCGACAGCACCGATGGCAACGGCTGAAGGCCCTGCTCACCTTCCAGAAATTCCGCGAGACCTGCCGCGGCTGGTTCACCGGCGCGCCACAGCAGATCGCGACGTGCAGCCTGGTCGCCTCGGCCGTGGGAACACTCTTCGGGCTGGTCCAGATCATGCTCGCCGTCGCCCTCGCATAGCCCCTCCGCACCAAAGCCGGGCGAGCCACCACCATGGCCCGCCCGGCCTCGCCGTGCCGGGTCAGCAGAACCCGTTGATCGTCCCGTTCACGCCCGTCCACAGGAACGCGTCGCTGATCCACGTCCCGTCGCTCAGCCGGTTCCACAGGTTCGTCGTCCCGTAGCGGCCGGTGTGCGAGGTGCCGTAGGACGAACACGAGATCGTCACCGTCGCGCCGTCCCCGACCGAACCGACCACGCCGTAACCCGTCCCCGGGCCGGAGCGCTTGTTGAGCGACCCGCCGCCGTTGGCGTCGACGACTCCCTGCGTGAAGCCCAGGGCACCGTAGTTGTACAGGCCGCCGCCGGCGTAGACGCGGTTGCTGCCGTGCAGCGCCGAACCCTGGTAGGCCGCGCCACCGTTCTCGATCGCCCACTTGCCGATGCCGTGCCCGGCGATGCCGACGTAGGCACTGTTCTGCCGCAGTCCGAAGTGGACGTGCGCGCCGGTCGCCGCACCGCCGCAGGTCACATCGGTGCCCTGGTTGCCGAGGAAGGCGCCCTCACCGACGGCGAGACCGTTGGCCGAGATGTTGTTGAACAGGTGGTAGTAGTCGGTGGAGTAACCGCGGTCGTGGATCACCCGCACCCAGCCCTTGCACATCGTGTACGCCGTCCCGCCGCGCGCGGCCAGGACCCGCCCGTCGCCACCGGCCAGATCGAGCGAGCTCCACGCACCCGAACTGCCCCACGGGTGCGGACCGCCGTACATGCCCCAGCTCTGCCCGACCGCGAACGGCAGGCGCATGCCGGTACGGAAGTCGCTTCCCGCGTTGACGCCGACGGTCCCGCCGGTGAAGGCGCCCCGCTCCTGCACCGACAGCAGCCCGCTCTCGGCGGCCATGTCACCGAACGCGGTGGTCCCGTCGAGCGCCACCTTCCAGGCGCCGCCGGACCGCTCGGCGAGGAAGAGCCAGCCCTCGGGATGATCGTCGGTACCGCTCCCCGACTTCAGCACGGCCGTGCCGAAGGCCCGGGAGTCGCCGTCGCGGCGGGTGATCTCGACGTGCGTGCCCGCGTGCGACTTCGTCGCCCGCTGCGTCAGGGCCGCATCCACGGCCGAACGCAGCGACTGCGCGCTGACGGGGGATGCGTGGGCCGCTGCCGGCGCGCCCACGAGTAAGGCCGTGGCGAGCGCCAGGACCACAGAGATTCGCTGTTTCATGCGCCCATGGTCGACGATCACCGCACGGCTCGCCAGATGTGCGATGTCCGTGGACAATCCTGCTAAACCGAGGCGAGGAGGGAGTGGCGATGGGCCGCAGGGAACGCGAGCTGAGTCCCAGGGGCGGGCTGGCCGGGCGGCTGGCCGCCGAGCTGCGGGCACTGCGCCGGGAGGCGGGCGGCCCCAGCTACCGCGAGATGGCCTCCCGCGTGTACTTCTCGCGTTCGGCGCTGGCCGAGGCCGCCGCCGGGCGTTCGCTGCCGTCGCTGCCGGTGCTGCTGGCCTTCGTCCAGGCGTGCGGCGGTGATCCGGAGCCGTGGACCGAACGCTGGCACGTGTTACGGCGCCTGCTCGACGAGGAGGGCGCCGAGGTGCCACCGGCATCGGCGTGGCCGGCGGAGGAGCCGGTCGACGGCGCCGATCCCGACTGCGCCGGCTGCGCGGCCGACGCGGTCACCGCGCACGCGCGCAAGGTCGCGCTCACCGAACGGCGGGTGATCATGGGCAAGGTGGAGCTGCGCTACTCGCCGCGCTTCGGTGCGGCCTGGTCGCGCTTCGAGGGCTTCGCCTCGCTGAACCACGTGGCCACCGAGCGGGACGTCGACGTGGAGGTGCAGGTCTGCCGGGAGCCCGACGGCGTGGTGATGTCCTTCCGCGACCGTTACGTGTTCGACCTGCACTGGAGCGATGTGCTCCGCACGGGCTCGGGTCCGGTGCTGGCGCGGGCGAACCTGTACTTCGACGGCGAACTGGCCGCCGCCGGGGAGAGCGACCGGCTGATGCTGCCGTGACGGTGCCCTCGCAACACCGGATCGGTGCGTGAGCAGGCAGTCGAGGCTGCCCGTAGTACCTGGACGATCGTGTGGCCGCCGCCTTAGCGTCGACACGGACGAAAGGCAGGTGGGCCATGGCCATGGGCATGGAAGCCGAGATCCGCAGGCGGGTCACGGACGACGACGAAACGGTGCTGGCGGGCGACACGCGACTGCTGTCGCATCCCTGGTTCCGGCTCGTGAGCGACAAGATGAGCGCGGCCGACGGGCAGTACTCGAACATGGAGTTCGTGCTCAAGCGCTTCGACCAGAAGACCCCGGCGCAGGCGGGAGCGCTGGCCTCGCTGAACGAGCGGCTCGACGCGATGGAGAGCGTCTGGACGCAGCTGTACGCGACGACCGGGACGCTCCGGGTGGTCGTTCCGCCGACGCAGGGCGCTCACACGCTGATGTACTACAACGTCCCGGCCTACGGCGACACCGAGGACCTCCTCGTCGCCGAGTGCCCCGACGATGATGACGAGGGCGAGATGTACGTCCACTACACGGTGGGTTTCACGCCGCTCGAATGGCACAGGATGCTCACCGGCATCTCCGGTGTGGTCGTCGACGACGACGAGGTCTCGCGCGCGAAGACGCACCTGACGAACGGCCTCGCCGTGGCCGCCACGATCACCGACGGCCTCACCGACGAGATCCGCGCGCTGGAAGACCAGCCCCACGCGGCGTCCCTCGTGCGGGAGGAACTGGTCGGGCATCTGGCCCTGCTGTACATGCACACGGTGGTGTGGGTCGAGCGGACGCTCGAAAAGCAGCTCGAAGAACTGGAGGACGCCGACGACCGTGACGAGGACAAGATCGAGGCGGTGAACCAGCAGCTGCCGTTCGGCCGGGGGCAGGTGAAGAACAAGATCGCCGCCCTGCCGCGCGCCACGCTGTCGCAGCTGTACGGCGTGCTGTCGGAGAGCGCCCAGGCGGTTCTCGCGGCCGAGTCCGAGACGGTGCTGGACGCCTTCGCCGCCAAGCTGGAGGCCGCCCACGGCCTCGACCTGCCCGAGAAGTACATCCTGGACAGTCCCGCCGACGGCAGCGCGGCCCTCGACGAGTACATCGGGGCCGGGCTGGGAAACGGCCGGCGGATCAGCCAGAAGGTGCTCTTCGGCGGGATGAAGGAGGTCGGCGTCGACACCTCGATCGACGGGCTGAACCTGATCCCCTTCGAGTTCCGCGGGCTGTTCACGCCGGGTGTCGACTGGGCCGGGCTCAAGCGCGACGCCCGGAAGGTCATGGAGTGGTCGCGCAACCCGATGCTGGAGGCGCTTGAGTGACCTGGAGCGTGTGACGAGCCTCAACGAGGCTTGCACTCAACCACGGTTGAACTGATGTCCTGTGCCCCATCCCGTCACCGATCGGAAAAGGGGCACTCATGGACACCGCGCGAGCGACGGCGGACGCGCCACCGGCACGAACCTCACCGCTCACCCTCCCGGTCGTGCTGGTCGGCGTCGTCCTGGTCGCCATGTCGATCTCCGGGACGGCGGTGGCGCTGCCGAGCATCGGCGAGGAGCTGGGCGCCGCCGGTTCGCCGTTGAACTGGATCGTCGCCGGATACAACCTGGCCTTCGCGGCCATGACACTCGTCGCCGGGGCGGCGGCCGACCGGCTCGGGCGGCGGCGGGTCTTCACCCTCGCCGCGCTGGTCTTCGCGGGCGGCTTCGCGGCGACGGCGGCGAGCACGTCGATCGTCGTCGCCGACATCGCCCGCGTCGTCTCCGGCGCCGGCGGCGCGGGGATCATGGCGGCCGGTGGGGCGCTGCTCGCGTCGGCATACGACGGCGCGGCCCGCCGCCGGGCCTTCGCGCTCATGGGCACCATGGCCGGCGTCGGCATCGCGATCGGCCCGACCCTGTCGGGCCTGCTCGTCTCGGCGACCGGCTGGCGCGGCGGCTTCATCGCCTTCACCGCCGTCGCCCTGCTCGTGGCCCTTGGCGCCACCCGCACCCGTGAATCGCGCGCGGAGGGCGGGGGCACCGACCCGGTCGGCAGCGCGCTGTTCGTCGCGTCGCTGGCGCTGCTGATGTTCGCCCTGCTCGAAGGCTCGACGCTGGGCTGGACCGATCCGGTGGTCCTGGCGACCGCGGTGGGCGGCGTGTTGGCCATGGTCGCCTTCGGACTGGTCCAGAAGCGCGCCGCCGCACCCGTTCTGACGCCCGCGCTCGTCGCCAACCGCCCCTTCCTGGGCTGGAGCACGGCGACCCTGACGACCTCGATCGGTTTCCTCGGCGCCCTGGTGTTCCTCCCGACCTACCTCCAGGCCGCCGCCGGACTCTCCCCCGCCGAAGCGGGCACCGCGATGCTCCTGCTGACCGCGCCCGTGCTCGTGGCGCCCATGGCCGCCGCGGGCCTCGTCGACCGGGGTGTGTCCGCCCGCCTGGTCATCATGGCCTCTCTGGTTCTCGTGGTCGCGGGAAACCTCTGGCTCACCGCTCTCGACGCCGACAACGCCGTCGCGGTCGCCGCCGTCCCGCTGCTGCTGATCGGCGTGGGCATGGGCGCGTCCTTCGGCATCACCGACGGCCAGGCCATGAGCCTGGTCCCCGCCGACACCGTGGGCGTCGCCGCCGGTTTCCTCAACACGCTGCGAGGCGCCGCCGAGGCGCTGGTCATCGCCGCCTTCAGCGCGTCTCTCGGCGGGCTGCTGACCGCCCGGCTCGGCGACGCCGAACGCGCCGCCTCGGTCAGCTCCGGGCACCTCTCCCCCGCCGGCGCGGCCACCGAACTCGACGCCTTCACATGGTCCTGGCGCACGACCCAGTTCGGCGTCGCCGGGCTGTGCCTGCTGCTGTCGGTGGTCGTCGCGATCTTGATCTACGGTCGAGGCGAACCGTCCACCCGCACCACCTGACCGCCCGCCCGGAAGGCACGCCGATGCTGCACAGCCCCGACGACCACCTCACGATCCGCGAGGTCGTCCGCCGGTCCGGCGTGCCCGCCTCCGCCCTGCACTTCTACGAACGCAAAGGACTCGTCTCCAGCGAACGCGGCCCCGGCAACCAGCGCGTCTACTCCCGCCACATGCTCCGCCGGATATCGCTGATCATCGTCGCCAAACGCCTCGGCATCCCCCTGGCCGACGTCGCCGAGGTCTTCGCGCCCCTGCCCGCCGACCGCGCGCCCACCCAAGACGAGTGGCGGACCCTCTCCCGCGACTGGAAACTCCGGCTGGAGGAGCGCCGGCACGCCATCGAACGCCTCGAACGCGAACTCACCGGATGCATCGGCTGCGGCTGCCTGTCGATGAAGGCCTGCCTGCTCCTCAACCCCGACGACGCCCTCGGCGACCAGGGACCGGGACCGGTGCGGCTCCAGGAGTCCGGCCCACCGAACGCATCGGCTAGGGTCGATGATCCACTGGCCGGAGAGGACCCACGATGACCGCCGAGATCCGCGTCGCCGCGACCGACGCACGGATGGGGCTGGTGCTGCGCCGCTGGCGCGACACCGACCTGGAAGCCGTCGTCACCGCCTACTCCGACCCCGACCAGCGGCGCTTCACCCAGTTCAACGTCGACGGCACCGCCGGTGGCCTGCAGTGGCTCGGCGTCCAGGACCGCGGCTGGACCGAGGGTGACCGCATGAGCTTCGCCGTCTGCGAGGACGACGGCTCCGACCGCCCGCTCGGCCACGTCGTCCTCAAACGCCCCGACCCCTCCGACGACAGCGCCGAGGTCGGCTACTGGACCAGCGCCGCCGCACGCGGGCGGGGCATCGCGCCCCGCGCGCTGACCGCGCTGGCCGACTGGGCCTTCGCGACCTTCGGCGAGAACGGCCTGCGCCGCCTCGTCCTGCGCCACGCCGCCGACAACGAGGCCTCCTGCCGCGTGGCGGAGAAGACCGGCTTCGCGTTCCACTCGGTCCTCCCGGCCAGCGGCGAGCACGGCTCCGACGACCACCTGCACGTCCGGGAGGGCGCACGCGCGTAGGCGGCGCGCGCCGCCGGGTTCCGCTCGGCGCGGAAGGGCCATGATGGACACGTCGGGGTACCAGCGCGCGACAGAAAGGGGCCGTCCGTGACCGATTCGCTCGCCGCCGACCTGGACGACGCCGCCGCGGTCTTCACCCGGCTGCGTCCGCGCCTGTTCGGCATCGCCTACCGCATGCTCGGCAGCGCCGGCGAAGCCGAAGACCTCGTACAGGAGGTCTGGTTGCGCTGGCAGACCTGCGACCGGACGGTAGTGGTCAGCCCGGACGCGTTCCTGGCGACGACCGCGACCCGCCTGGCCATCAACGCTCTCCAGTCGGCCCGCGCGCGCCGCGAGACCTACATCGGACCCTGGCTGCCCGAGCCCGTCGACACCGACGCCGACCCCTACCTCGGCGCCGAACGCGGCGAGGCGCTGCAGTTCGCCACACTGCTGCTCATGGAGCGGCTGACGCCCAACGAGCGCGCCGCCTACGTCCTGCGCGAGGCCTTCGACTACCCCTACGCGCAGATCGCCGGGATCCTGCGCTCCACCGAAACGGCCGTGCGGCAGCTGGTCAGCCGCGCCCGCAGGCACGTGGCCGGTGAGCGGCGTGCCCCGGCGAGCCCGGCGGCCCAACGGGAACTGCTGGCGGCCTTCGTGACGGCGGCCCGCTCGGGGGACATGGCCGCCCTGGAACGGCTGCTCGCCGCCGGCGCGACGAGCCTGTCCGACGGCAACGGCGCCGTACGCGTCGCCCGCCGCCCGGTGGTGGGGCCGACGCGGGTCGCGAAGTTCATGGTCGCGATCGCCGACTGGTTCTGGGAAGGCGTCGACGTCGAGTGGGCGACCACCAACGGGCAGGCCTCGGCGGTGCTGGTGCGCGACGGTGAGGCGTACTGCGTGCTCACGGTCAACGCCTCGGCCGAAGGCATCGATCAGGTGCTGTGGATGGTCAACCCGGACAAGCTGACGGCCTTCACGCGCTGAGGCGGACCCGCGCGAGACCTCCCGCGCGGGTCCGGGCGCCTCAGCGGGAGGCGAGCCACTCGCGGTAGGCGGTCTTGGCGATGACGGCGCCCGCCGGGGCGATGAGCACGTCGCCCTTGACGGCGGCGAACATGCCCGCGGTGTCGTCGACGACCACCGGACGCTCGTCGCCCTTCGCGGCGAGGGTGACGCGGCCCAGTTCGTCGAGGGCGAAGACCTCGGGCCCGGCGACGTTACGGACGCCCTGGAGCGGCGCTTCGACGCTCGCCTCGGCGACGGCCGCGGCGACGTCGGCGGCCGCCATGGGCTGGACGGGTGTGACGGGCAGGTGGACGGTGTTCTCGTCCGAGGTCCAGGACAGGACGGCGTCGACGAACTCGAAGAACTGTGTGGCGCGGACGATCGTGTACGGGACGGGACCGGCCTTGAGGATGTCCTCCTGGAGGGTCTTGGCGCGGTAGTAGTCGAGCTCGGGCACCTGGTCGACGCCCACGATCGACAGAATGACCAGGTGCCCGACACCGGCGGTGGCGGCCGCGGCGACGAGGTTGTCCATGGTCGTCTGGAAGAACGCGAGCGAGGCCTCGTCGAAGGTCGGCGAGTTCGTCAGGTTGACGACCACGTCGGATCCTTCGAGGGCCTCGGCCAGGCCCTGGCCGCTGAGCAGGTCGAGGCCGCTGCTCGGCGAATGCGGGACGGCCTCGTGGCCGCCCGCGTCGAGGATCCCCACGACCTGGGATCCGATGAGTCCGGTGCCTCCGATGACGGCGATCTTCATGTGCTTCCCCTTGGAGTGGGCGCGTGGGTTCTTTCACCGGCTAAGACCGGGTGCGGGCGCCGGTTGTGACATCGTCGGGAAAAAACCTGGGTCACGGCTGTCCTTTCGGCGCCGGGCCGTTCGTCGTGATGATGTGAGGCCACCGGGGCCGCACACCGAACAGAGGAGAACCCCGTGAAGTACATGCTGTTGATCATGGCGAATTCCGTCGACGACAACGGTGGGGCCGCCGGCTGCACCGTCGAGGACTGGATGGCCTACGACAAGGAGGTCCAGGACGCCGGGATCATGGTCTCGGGCGAGTCCCTGGCCGACCTGGTGACCGCCACGACCGTCCAGGTCGCCGCCGACGGCGCCCGCACCGTCACCGACGGGCCCTTCGCCGAAACGCGCGAGGTCCTCGGCGGCTTCTACGTCATCGACGTCCCCGACCTCGACGTCGCCCTCGACTGGGCCGCCCGCTGCCCCGGCGCGCGCGACGGCGCGATCGTGGTCCGCCCGGTCGCCGACTTCGGGGCCTGAGCGCGATGGGCGAGGCGACGACGTCGGTGGAAGCGGTGTTCCGCGAGGAGCGCGGCCGGCTGCTGGCCGCGCTCGTGCGCCGCTTCGGCGACCTCGATCTCGCCGAGGAGGTCACCTCCGAGGCGATCGAGGCGGCGCTGGCGCACTGGCCCGCCGACGGCGTCCCGTCCAAGCCCGGCGCGTGGCTGATGACCACGGCCCGCCGCAAGGCCGTCGACCGGCTCCGCCGCGACCAGGCCTTCGCCGCGAGGCTGGCGATCCTCCAGGTCGAAGCCGACCGCGCCGACCCGGTCCCCGCACCCGAACCCGGCGGCGAGCTCCCCGACGAACGGCTCCAGCTGTTCTTCACCTGCGCCCACCCGGCGCTGGCCGCCGAGGACCGCACGGCGCTGACCCTGCGCTGCCTCGCGGGACTGACCACGCCGGAGGTCGCCCGGGCCTTCCTCGTCGAGAGCGCGACGATGGCCAAACGCATCACCCGCGCCAAGAAGAAGATCCGCGAGGCCCGGATCCCCTTCCGGGTCCCGGGCGCCGACGAACTGCCCGGACGCCTCCCGGGCGTCCTCCAGGTCCTCTACTCGATCTTCACCGAGGGCTACGCGGCCAGCTCAGGGGCGAACCTGCAGCGGCTCGACCTCGCCGAGGAGGCGATCCGGCTCGCCCGGATCCTGCGCCGACTGCTCCCCGCCGAGCGGGAGGTCGCCGGGCTGCTCGGGCTGATGCTGCTCGTCCACGCCCGCCGCGACGCCCGGACCGGCCCCGGCGGTGAACCGGTACTGCTCGACGACCAGGACCGCTCCCGCTGGGACGCGCCGATGATCACCGACGGGAGCGAACTGGCCGTCGCGGCCCTCACCGGCGGCCCGCCCGGACCCTACGGTGTCCAGGCCGCGATCGCCGCCGTACACGACGAGGCCGCCGACCTGGCGAGCACCGACTGGGCGCAGATCGTCGCCCTGTACGACGTCCTGCACGCCCTGGCGCCCTCCCCCGTCGTCAGGCTCAACCGTGCCGCCGCCGTCGCCATGCGCGACGGACCCCAGGCGGGGCTCGACCTGCTCGACGCGCTCGCCGGCGAACCGCTGCTGCGCGGCCATCACCCCTACCCCGCCGCCCGCGCCGACCTGCTCCACCGGCTCGGCCGGCACGCCGAGGCCGCCGCGGCCTACCGCGAGGCCATCGGCCTGGCCGGGACCGAACCCGAACGCGCGATGCTCCAGCGCCGACTGGACGCCACCGAAAGGACCGATCAGCCGTGACCACCATCCTCGAAAGTGGGAAGACCATGCGCGACGAAGAGATCCTCGCCCTGGTGAAGGCCGCCCGACTGAGCTTCGCCGACCTCCTCGACAGCCTCGACGAACGCGACTGGTCGGCCGACTCCCTCTGCGCGGGCTGGACCGTGCGGGACGTCGCCGCCCACCTGACCCTGTCGACGCGCACGACCTTCGGCATGATCTTCAAGGGCGCGCTGCGCGCCCGCGGTGACTTCGACCGGATGGAGTTCCGCCTGGCCAAGGACCGCGCCGTCGCCTACACCCCGGCCGAACTGATCGCCCAGATGCGTGAGACGGCCGGTTCGGCGCACCGGACGCTCGGTTCGGCGCCGCTCGACCCGCTCGTCGACGCGCTGGCCCACGCGCAGGACATCGCCCGCCCGCTGGGGCGTACGCACGAGATGGCCGTCGACGGGGCGGTCCCGGCGATCGAGCAGGTCGTCACCAGGAGGTTCTACGGCGCCCACAAGCGCCTGGGCGGCACCCGCCTCGTCGCCACCGACACCGACTGGTCGCACGGCGAAGGCGAGGAGCTTCGCGGCCCGATCGCCGACCTGATGCTGGTCGCGACGGGACGGCGCGCGGGACTGGCTGCCCTGGAGGGACCCGGCGTGGGGCTGGTCGCGGGGAGGCTGTGAGCGGCGGAGGCCGGGGAGCGCACCGGACGGGTGCTCTCTCCGCCCACCGTGGTTCGCGCACCCGTCGTACCCTCACCCCGTGCACCCGACGCAGCAGTCCGAACCCGCGCCCGACGCCGTGTGGTCGCGGCACGGCGGGCGGCGTCACCTGCTGGTGCTCCTCCTCGGGGTCCTGCTGTTCGCCGTGCTCACGGCGTTGCTGGTAAACGCGTTCGCGACGGGCGACTTCGCCGACGGGGGCGAGAAGGTGATCGGCGGTGTCCTGACCGTGGGGTGCTCACTCACGCTGGTCATGTTCATCGTGGCCGCGGTCGTCATGCCGCGCAGGCGGCATCGGCTGCCGGGAGTGGCCATCGACGCGGCCGGGATCTGGTGGCTGCGCGAGGAGCGGTTGCGGTTGGTCGCCTGGTCGCAGATCAGTGCCGTCGGTGTGGGTTTCCTGCGTCCGCCGAAGGTCAGCGGCCCGATCCGCACGCGCGACAACTGGGCGATCGAGGTCTTCCTGCGCGTGCCCGAACCGCCGTCGCCGTACCTGTCGGACTGGGTCGTGGCCGAACAGCCCCCGCGTCCCGGCCTGCCCGCCGAGCGTCTGCGTTACGTGATGTTCTCCGGCCGCGACCGCCACGAGTTGCGGCAGGCGGTCGCGCGTCACGCGCCCGAGTCGTGGATCGGCGAGTACGAGCGCCGGTGGACACGGCTGGGCGTGTTCGGGAAGTGAGCCTCAGGCCCGCAACCCGTCCAGCACCACCCGCAGACCGATCCGCCACTGCTCACCACCCGGCGTCAGCCCGATCGTGTGGTCGCCCGGCACGACGCCGGCGAGCAGCCACGCGGTGTCCTGCCAGGTCACGTCGGTGCGCATGGCTCCCGCCTCCTGCGCCTTGCCGACCAGCCGCTCCAGCCGTTCACGGAGGGCGGTGCTGGTCTCGCTGAGATCCAGGCGCGCGTCGGAGTCGCCGAGGGCCTCGTTGACGCCGCAGCTGGCCGCGCGGAGCCGCACGTACACGGTCGCGAAGTCGACGAGTCCCTGCCAGGCGTCGTCGGCGTCGAGGGCGCGGTCGGCGGCGGTGAGCATGCCGCCGAGGAACTCCAGCAGCACCGCCCGCAGCAGGGCCTCGCGGGTCCCGACGCGCCGGTAGAGCGTGCCGATCCCGACACCGGCGCGGCGGGCGATCTCGTGCGCGGTGGCGTCCAGCCCGGTCTCGTCGAGGGCCTCGCGGGCGGCCATGACGAGGCGCTCGACGTTGCGGCGGGCGTCGGCGCGGGGCCGGGAGGCCTCGTCGGCGAGGAGGAGGTCGATGGCGGTGCTGCTCACCACACGAGCCTAGCAACAAGTGGACGATAGCCGTCCGTTTAGCTAGCCTCCGAAGAAACGGACGCCCGAAGTCCACTTACGGAGGCGACATGATCGAGGTCGGCATCATCGGCGCGAGCGTTGGCGCGGGCTGGGCCTCACGAGCACACTTCCCCGCACTGAACGCCCTCGACGACTACGAGATCACCGCCGTCGGCACCAGCAGGCCCGCATCGGCACGCGAAGCCGCCGCGCACCACGGCGCCGCCCACGCCTTCACCGACGCCACCGAACTCGCCGCACATCCCGACGTCGACCTCGTCGTCGTCACCGTGAAAGTCCCCGCCCACGCCGCACTCGTCCGCGCCGCGATCGGCGCGGGAAAACACGTCCTGTCGGAGTGGCCGCTCGGCCTCGGCCTCGCCGAGGCCTCCGCCCTGCACACCGAAGCCGACCGAGCGGGAATCCGCCACGCCATCGGACTCCAGGCCCGCCACTCCCCCGCCGCCCGGCGCGCCCGCGAACTCATCGACGACGGCCACCTCGGCCGCGTCACCTCCATCACCGCCCACGTCACCCGTGGCAAAGGCACCGGCGCGACGACCCCGGCCCACAACGCCTACACCTTCGACCGCGCCAACGGCGCCGGACTCGTCGAAGTCGCCGGCGGCCACACCCTCGACCTCGTCGAATACCTGACCGGCGAGATCACCGAGGTAGCGGCCGCCACCGCCGTCCAGCAAGACCGCCTCACCGTCACCGAGACCGGCGAGACCATCACCGCCACCGCACCCGACCACCTGATGCTGCACGGCACGATGGCCACCGGCGCCTCCCTGTCGGCCCACCTCCAAGACGCCAAACTCGCCGAACCGCACGCGCGCCTGGAGATCTCCGGAACGACCCGCGACCTGCTGCTGACCACCGTCCCGCACGGCGACATGCTCGCCGCACAGGTCCAGATCGGGGAACTCGCCCTCTACGAGGTCGACGCACCCGGGAAACCCTGGACGCCGGTGGCCGTGCCCGCCGACACCGCACTGCCCGAACAGGCCCGCAACGTCGCCGCCCTCTACCGCGCGCTCGCCGCCGACCTGCGCGACGGCGGGCGCCGGGTGGCCGGTTTCGCCGAGGCCGAGCGCGCCCACCGGGTCCTCGACGCGGTGACGCGGGCGGCGGAGACGGGCACGCGGGTGGCCGTCGGCTAGCGCATCGCCTCGATCCCCGCGAGCAGCGTCGTCATGACCGTCTCGAACAGCTCGTCGGGCGTTTCGGATTCGCCGGCGACGAGACGCAGGTGTGGCAGCTCCGTATCCGGGGTGTTGGGCGGGATCCCGGTCCACGCCGCCGGGTCGGCACCCGGCGGCGGCCGGTCGTACCAGGTGTCCCAGACCTCGGCGAAACCGGCGACCTGGAGGACGGTGATCGACCAGGCGCGACGGGCGGCGCGCGGGGGCAGTCCGATGTCGAGGAAGAAGGCCACGAAGGCGTCATCGGCGCGCAGCATGTCCGGCGAGGTGAACGGCGTGAGGTCCTCGACGTGGGCGAGGGCGAGCATGCCCGGATGCGTGCGGTACCAGGTGCGCAGGAGGCGGCAGTGGGCGCGCAGGCTTTCGCGCCAGTCGCCCGGATCGAGCCGGGGCACGGGCCGGTCGGCCTGGCAGACGGCGACGATCTCGGCGAGGAGGTCGCGCCGGTCGGCGACGTAGTTGTAGAGCGCGCGCGGCGAGACGTCCAGGCGGGCGCCGACGTTGCGCATCGTCAGCTCGGCCGGGCCGCCGTCACCGAGGAGCTCCAGGGCAGCGCGGGCGATCCGCTCCCTGGTCAGGGTCGGGCGGCCGGCGCGGAACTCGGGCCGCCGGCGCCGCCCGGCGGTCGCGTCTGGCCCCTCGGACATGCGCCTCATCCTAGGCGAGCGTTGAACTTCACATAGCGTTGACTTTAAGGCGCGTTGGTCGCAGACTCAGGCGAGGCTCCTGGAGGTTGAGGATGCAGTGGTCCACCGTCATCGCCTACGGCACCGGCTACGGCCTGGCGCTGTCCGTGCTGTTCACCGCCGGCGTGTTCGCCGGAGCGGCCCTCAGCCGCGACTTCCTGCTCGACGACTACCCCGAGGCGATCCAGCGGCGTTACGGCCGACCGAAGAGCGCGCGGGGCAAGCGCGTCGCGCTGGTCTTCGGGATCTTCGTGTGGGGCGTGTGCGGAGTGCCGCTGATGACGGCGGCGATGGTCGGCCTCGACGGCGCCCTCGACGACGGGCTGGGTTTCCTCCCCGCGGCGGTCTGCGCGGCACTGGTCTTCGCGACCCTCGTCGTCTTCGACACCGTCGTCCTCGACTGGATCATCCTCGCCGGACTGCGCCCGCAACTGCTGGTCCTGCCCGGAACCGAGGACATGGCGGAGTACGGCGACCTCCGCTTCCACCTCGTCGCCGCGTTGAAGGGTTCGCCGCTGATCGTCGTCGTCGGGCTCGTCACCGGCGGGCTGGCGGCGCTGTTCGCCTAAGCCCCCACGGCCTTCCCGATCTCGGGGTAGTCGAGGACGAGACCGTCGGCGTCGAACACGATCTCCTCGGTGAAACCCGGGCTCTCGTACCGGACCACCGTGTCCCGCGCGCCCTTGCGCAGGAAGGTGTAGGTCTGCCGCGACGGGACGACCTCCAGCGCGGGCACCGACACCCACGCCATGAGGAACTCGACGGAACCACCGCCGTCAAGCATCCCTTCGCGCAGGACGGGCATGGTGTTCGTCAGCGGCGACAGACCGAGGTCGCAGTCCAGGGCACCGACGAGCGGCGCGGTGTCCCCACCGGGCGGCGGCAGCGCCGGATCCCCTTCGGCCTCGGTGATGACGGTCCACTCGCCGTCACTGTTGCGCAGGTCAAGGCTGCGGCGCCACGGACCCGTCGCCTCGTCGACGCCGCTGGACTCGACGAACAGCCTGCGCGTGATCCAGCGGGCCGCGGTCGTGAGCGAATAGCTGAGGCGGTAGGGCATCGGGGTCCCGCCGACCGCCGTCCCGGAGGCACTCAGCCGCTCCCCCGCGAACTCCACGACGGTGAACTCGGCACCCTCGTGCTTGACCCACGTCCGTGTCTTCGTCATGGTCGAGAGTCAACCAGGAACATGCGACACCAGGGCCCGGCCGACGGGAGCGGCGTCGGCGGCGAGGCCTTCGGCGGTGAGCACCTCCCCGAAGGCGGCGAGGCCGCCCTCCTGGACGCCGACGACGTGGACGAGGCAGCGCCCGCCGAAGCGCAGGGCGTCGGCGTCACCGTCGAAGTCCTCGATCCGGCGGGTGACCGCGGCGGCGATCCGCCCTGCCCTCTCCGCCGCCCACGGTCCGGCGTGGACGGTCACGAGGTACCGGGCACGGCCCGACAGGTCCGCGTGGCGCCCGCCGGCGACCCACACGTCGGCCTCGCGGACGACGACGTGCGTCAGCGACCGGTGCAGCGCGAGGACGCCCGGGTCGGCCTCACCGGGCCCGGCCAAATCCTCGGTGGCGAGCATGGTGGCGAGCCGGCGGCGTTCGGCGAGTGACAGGTGGCCTTCCGGGACGTTGACTTCGACGTAGAGCATGCGACCCCTCCTTCGCGACGGCGTGGCCTCAATCCTGTTGCCACGGGCGGCCGCTTTCGTCCTGCCTGAGGACGGTCCCGCCGCTACTCCGGCGGGAGTAGCGGCCGCCGCCGTACCTCCCGGGGACTAGCGCGTGTCCTGGTGATCAAGTTTGTGTGTCCACAATGGTGTTGTGGTGCGTCGTGGTGAGTTGACCGATGCCGCTTGGTTGGTGATCGAGCCGTTGCTGCCCAGGCCTGGGACGTCTCGGGCAAGGTGGCGTGATCACCGTCAGGTGATCAATGGGATCTTGTGGAAGCTTCGGACGGGTGCGCCGTGGCGTGATCTGCTGGAGCGTTTCGGTCCGTGGAAGACCTGTCATGAGCGTCTGCGCAGGTGGACCGGGGATGGGACGTGGGAGAAGATCCTCGCGAGCGTGATCGTTCACGATGACGGGCAGCCCGTGGAATGGGTGATCAGCGTTGACTCCAGTGTTGTCAGGGTGCATCAGCATGCCGCTGGTGGGCGCAAAAAGGGGGATCTGCGGGGTCGTCGCCGGCCGCGTTGACCGGTGAGGCGATCGGGCGTTCCCGTGGTGGCTGGTCGACGAAGATCCACCTTGCGGCCGATGGTCGTGGACGGCCCTTGTCGATCCTGATCACGCCTGGTCAGGCCGGTGACAACCCGATGCTGTTCCCACTGCTTGAAGCGATCGCGGTCCCGACGGGCAAGCCCGGATGGCCAAGGCGGAAGCCTGACCTGCTGATCGCCGACAAGGGCTATGCCCACGACTCCACCCGCGTCCGGCTGCGCCGCCGCGGCATCAAGCACGTGATCCCCGAACGATCCGACCAGACCGCCCGCCGCGCGAGCAAGGGCTCACGCGGCGGGCGGCCACCAAGCTTCGATCGGGACGCCTACAGGCAGCGAAACGTCGTCGAACGGGCCTTCAACCGGTTGAAGCAGTGGCGTGACCTGGCCACCCGTTATGCGAAACGCGCATCGATCTACCAGGCCAGCCTGACCATCGCCGCCATCATGATCTGGCTTCGATGATCACCAGGACACGCCTTAGCGCGTGTTCGAGGAACCCGTTTCGGCCTCGCGGTTCATGCGCCGCCTCGGGATGAGGCCGATACGACCCAAAGCGCGTACCCGTCTGCATACACCGGCGGGCTTTGCGGCCGTTTCACCACCGTTTCCCGATCCCACTATTGACCTTGATCGATTCGCATTGCTAGCGCTCCCTCCATCGGCGTCACCGGCGCTTCACCCGGTGATGCGCTAAAGCTCTATGGGAAGGAATCCGCCATGGCATTCGCGAAATTCGCCGACCGGCTGCTGAACCGTTTGGTGCCGCAGACCGACGCCAGCGCCGCCCCGGACTGCTGGGTGCAGACTGAAACCACCGGCATCGGCTGTGGCCCGGGCAAGCTCCGGCTGCGCAAGCGTCAGTGCCGCGTAGGCGGCAGCTGCACCGCGTGGATCTACTACGGCGGCTGCGCCACCCCGTAACGTTCGGGTCGGCCGGGTGGCATCCGCGCCACCCGGCCACGATGCCGGCCGGGCGTCCTCGCATCGCTTTTCACATGGTGTCCGACAATGCGACTCCAGAAACTCGACCATCATTTCCAAAAAAACATTTCCCGCCGTGCCACCGTGAGTTCATTCCATGCCGCGTGGATTATTCGGTAATGTTCGGCAAGGCCGGGAGGCATTCGCTGATCATGGCAATGTGGATGGTGACCTCGTATCGGACGGCGATTCCGCCGGCACAGCCCGCCGTGGTCACGACGCCGACCGGATCCGTTCGGCCTCGATGAGCCGGGCGGTGAACAGTCCCGGCTCGCGGTCCTCGGCCTCGCCGAGCAACGCGACCGCGCGGGACGCGAGCGCGGCCGGGTCTCCCGCGCCCAGTGCGGCGGCGGTGAGCAGTGCCTCGGCGAGGAACGGCCGGTGCCGGGCGGGCAGCACGGCGTTCAGCGCCTCACGGATCTCCATGGACTCGGCGACGGCGACGTGGGCCCCTTCGGCGTCTCCGGCGGCGTGGAGGTGGCGGGCGTGTTCGCGCAAGGCCTCGGCGAGGTCGTCGCGGTTGTAGGGGTCGGCCTGGTTCTCGGCGCGCAGGAGCGCCACCGCGCGCTCGGAGTCGGGGAGGGTGTCGCCGGGTCCCGTGCCGGTCGCGGCGAGCCAGGCTGCGCGATGCCACAGGCACCAGGCGAGGTCGACGGGCTCGCCGAGTTCCTCCCAGAGTGCGAGGGCGCGGTCGGCGAGGACGATGGCCTCGTCGAACCGTCCGGCGGCGGCCAGGTATTCGGCCTGGTTGTCGAGGGCGAGGGCGAGGTCCAAACGGTTCCCGGCCGGGTCGTCGAGCTCTTCGGCGATCGCGAGGGCCTCGGCTCCCGGCGCGCAGCCGTCGTCGGCCCGGCCGTGGTTCTGGAGGCTCCAGGCGAGCTGGGACAGGGAGTCGCGCAGCAGGCGGCGGTGTGCGCCCGGATCGTCGGCGGCGAGTGCCCGGGCGATGTCGACGGCCTCGGCCGCGGCCGGAACGGCGGCGAGGCGGTTCCCGGCGAAGACGCTGCGCTCGGCGAAGGTGTTGCAGCGCCTGGCTAGTTTCCAGCGGAGGTCGTCGCGGCCGTCCTCGACCAGGCGGCGGGTGCGTTCGAGCGCTTCGGCGGCGAACGCGGCGGCGCGCGGGAGGTCGCCGATGTTGTCGTGGAACCCGGCCTGCCAGCCCGCCGCGGCCGCCTCGGTCTCCGCCCGCTTCTCCGGGTCCTGGTCGGCGGCGGCGTACCAGGCGCGCACAGCCTCGGCGATGACCGCCTCGGCCTCGGGGAGGCGGTCGGCCAGTCGGAGCGTGTAGGCGTGGAACTCCCTGGCCGAGGCGAGGTCCGCGCTGCGGGCGGTGTCGCTTTCGGCGACGAGCGCGAGGACCTCGACACGGCGGGCGGCGGCGTCGACGGCCTCGGCTCCCCGTCCGGTCCGGTCGAGCTGCTGGACGTACGCGTCGAGCGAGTCGGCCAGCGCGGGCAAGAACAGGCCGGGCTCACGGCCGGCGAGGGTCTCGCGGAGTTCGACGGCCCGCAGGGCGTGACCGATCGCCTCCTCGTGGCCGGAGACGCGGTGGAGGTGGACAGCGAGATTGTGGACGGCCTTGGCGAGCAGTTCGATATGGACATCGAAGTCGGCGGCGGCGAGGCCCTCGATCGTGGCGACGGCGCGCCTGGTGGTGGCGACGGCGTCGTCGTGGTCGCCGTTGTGGTCGAGGGTGTGGCCGAGGTTGAGCAGCGACTCGGCGACATCGCGAACGAAGGCGGGTTCACCGAAACCGGCCAGGCCTTCGCGCAGGCGCAGGGCCCGCTCGGCCGGGGCGAGGGCATCCTCGGCGCGGTCGGCCAGGGTGAGGCGGTGGGCGTAGTTGGACAGGGCGTTGGCGAAAGGCCGGTGACGTGCCGACTCCGTGCCGGCGAATTCCTCGAACATGGCCAAGGCCTCCTCCGAGCACGCGATCGCGTCGTCGATCCGGCCGACGCCTTCGAGCCTTGAGGCGTGGTTGCTGCGAGCCGACGCGACCTCGGGGAGGTGGCTCTCCCGGTCGACGGTGAGCAGGACACCGAAGACGGCCTGGGCACGTTCCGACTGTTCCAGGGCCTCGGCAAACCCGCCGATGTCGGAGAGGGCACAGGCGTACCGGTCGAGGTGGTAGGCGAACGCGTCGAGGTGGTGGCCGCGGATGTCGTCGTCGAGTTCCTCATAGATCGCGACCGCGCGGGCGACGTAGACGACGGCCTCACGTTCACGGCCCACACCACCGAGGCACAGCGCGTGGTTGGTCAGCGCGAAGGCACGTTCCACCGGCGCCGTACCCGGGCGGAGCTCGGCCAGGCGCTCCGCGGCGGCCACGGCCCGCTCCGACGGCCCGAGCTGCTCGCGGCGGGAGCGGCCGAGCCTGTCGAGACAGACCACCTCGGCGGTGTAGGTCCCCATCAGCGTCTCGGCATGGCGGCCGGGATCCTCGGCCACCAGTTCCTCGACGTCGTCGGCGGCGCTGGCCAGGTAGTCGAGGGCCTCGGCCTCCTTGCGTTCCTCGGCGAGTAGGGAGGCCAGGGCCTGGTAGGCCCCGATGCGCGCGAGACGATCGTGGTCGGGATCGTCGCGGCCGAGATCCTGGTAGATGTCAGCGGCGCGCCGGCAGCAGATGAGGGCGTCGAGGTTCCGGCCCAGCTGCCGCAGGGCGTGGTGGCCGCCGATCAGGGTGTTGGCGAGGTCGGCGCGGAGATGCGGATGCTCCTCGACGAGGTCGTCGTACACGGCGACGGACCGTTCGGTGGCCAGGAGGGCCTCGGCGTGGCGACGGAGGCGGTTGAGGGCGATGGACCGGTTGGTGAGGGCGTGGGCGAAGCGGGCACGGTCGGCGTCCCCTTCGCCGTCGGTCGCGAGAACCTCGGTCCAGGCGGCGATCTCGTCGTCGGAGGCGTCGAGGGCCTCCTGAGCGTGATCAGCGTGCAGTAGCTGCGTGACCAGCTTGTCGAGCGCGAAGGCGACCGCGAAGGTCGGCACCGTACCCGTCGTGGCCGCTTCTTCGGCGACCTCCACCGCGCGGCGGGCGTAGCCGACGGCTTCGTCGTCGCGCTCGGCGTCGTGGAGCCGGTCGATGAGCATGGGGAGGGCCTCGACCAGGCCGCTGCCGCGGGTGTTCCGCTCATGAGCCGTCTCGGCGAGTTCCACGGCGCGACACGCGGCCTCGACCGCGGCCTCACGTTCACCGAGGCCGGTGAGGATGTGCGCATGGCGCGACCAGGCGTCGATCTGCTCGCGTTCGGGGACGTCCCCCCTGCCGGGGTTCGCTTCGCACAAGGCGATGACCCGATGCGACACCGCCAGCGCGCTCGTGGGGTCGGGGACGGCCCGGAGCAGGCCGACATGATCGGCGAGGACGGCGATCAGGGTGCCGACGGGCGCGTTCTCGGCGAGCGCCGCGGCACGTTCGGCGAAGGCGAGCGCGGTGTGGCGGAATCCGGCACCGGCCACGCGTTCGGCGTGCCGCCGGTAGGCCACGGCGGCCGCCCGGACGTCGACCTCGCCTCCGGGGAGGAGGGCCTCGTAGTCGTGCAGGAGGCGCTGGGAGACCGCGAGGGCCTCGTCGCGGCGATGGGCGGCGTCGAGGCGCCCCAGGTGCAGGCGCACGGCGGTCGTCCAGGTGGCCAGCCGGCGAGCGGTGTCGGGTGGCAGGTGGCGGCGCTGGAAGGCGAGAACACGTGCCGAGTGCCCGATCGCTCGCACGCGGTCGTCGGTCCGGTCCAGAAAGGACGCGGCGGTGGAGGCCTCGGCGACCAGGCGCGGGATCGGCAGGAGCCCGTCCTCGGCCGCCCGCTCGCAGAGGTCGAGGAGTTCCCGCGCGTCGTCGGTGAGGCGACGCTGGAAACCCTTGACCTCCTCGGGAGCGGCTTCGGGGACGGCGAGGCTCACCAGTTCCACCGACCCGGCCAACGCGTCGAGGAGTGTCGACGGGTCGGCGAGTTCGCGGGCCTCGGCGACCAGCCGTGCCTGTACCTCGGCGGCCGGAATCCACCACTCCTCCTGCGCGTGCCACTCGGCGAGCTCGTCGAGGACGGCGATCCGTTCGGCCGGGCCGGCGAGTTCGGCGACACCGCGAAGCGCCGCGCGGGTGAGTCCCGTCGGCAGTTCGGTCTCGGCGAAGCACTCGCGTCTCGACACGCCGACGACCGCGGCGGCGGCCGCCCGGTCGACCTCGCCGAACCGCTCGCAGCGCCGCAGCGCCTCGGTGACCGCCCGGCCCCGGGCGGGATCGCCGATCCGCGCGTACTCCTCGGCGGCGTCCTCCAGCAGCGAGCCGAGACACCCGCCGAGGTGGGCGGCGATGGCCGCGGGGTCGTCCCCATTGAGCAGTTCGCCGAGCCTGTCGTGATCGCTGGTGCCCATGGACGGCGACGGTAGCCAGGCCTGTCGCGAGAGACCTTGAGCCAATCTTTACGGGCCCGCCGCCAGCCGCGCCGCGATCACCGCGGCCTCGGGGTGGTCGTCGACGGCGAAGTACGCGTGGGCGCTCTCCCAATGCACACGGGCCGACTCGCCGTCGCCGGCGGCGGCGAAGGCGTCGCCCAGGGCGTGCTCGGCGGTGGCCCTGACCCACTGGGCACCGATCGAGTCGGCGAGTTCGACGGCCGACCGCAGGTTCGCGACGCCCTCCTCGTGCTGACCGATCCCGGCCTGGGCGGCGCCGATCTGACGCAGGGCGGTGGCCTCCTGGAACGGGCGCTGATGCTGATCGAGGACATCGAGCTGCTCCATCGCGGTGCCGACGGCCTCGTCGTGGCGACCGGCGGCGAGAAGCGCGTCGGTCAGGAAGGACAGCGTCGAGGCGAGCCCGAAGGTATGGCCGTGCTCGCGGTGATAGGCGAGGCCTTCCCGCATCCCGGCGATCGCCGTGGCGTGATCGCCGGAGACGTAGGCGATCGCGTCGTACTTCCCCTTCAGTTCCAGCAGGGCGCGTGGATCACGGGTCGCCGACACCAGCTCGTCGAGGCGGGCGAGTTCGGTCCTCGCCTCGTCGACGCGGCCCAGCCTCGCGAGGGTCCCGACCGCGTGGTCGAGGATCTGGGACTCGGCCCTCGGATCGTTCTGCCGCCGGGCGATCGCCGCGGCCCGCAGCAGCATGTCGGCACCCTGCCCGTGGTCGCCCTGCCTGTTGCGGGCGAGGCCACCGTCGTAGAGGAACACGAACTCGCCTCGCGGGTCCCCGGCCTCGGTGCGCAACCGAGCAGCGCGGTTGAAGCACTCGATGGCCTCGTCGTAGGCGCCGAGATCGCGCAGGCTCATGCCGAGGCTGTTGACGAGGCGCGCCTCGGCCGCGGTGGAGCCGAGCAGACGGGCGGCCTTGAGCCCGTGCTCGGCCAGGCCGCGGCGTTCGAGGAGCCCGCCGTAGATGTTGAGGTAGGTCAGCACGATGCTGCAGAGATCCACGGCGTGGGCGGTGTTCCCCGCGGTGAGGTTGTCCTCGATGAGCTGGCGGATCGTGCCCAGCTGCGCGGCGAACCAGGCCTCGGCCTCAGCGAGGTCGCCCGGCAGCGGAATCGGGGCGGCCTCCGGTGTGATGAGCGCGAGGAGTCTGGTCTCGGGACTGACCAGGCGGATCGAGGCCTGCGCGACGGCGAGGTAGGCCTCGGTGAGGGCGAGCAGCGCGACGTCGCGCTCGGCGGCGTCCACGATGGACTGTGCGCCGTACTCGCGCAGCAGGTCGTGGATCCGGTAGCCGCCCGCGGCCGTGCCGTCGAGGACGAGATGCGCGTCGAGGAGTTCTTCGAGCACCGCCTCGGCGTCGCGCGAGGTGAGGCCGGTGAGGGCGGCGGCGATGTGGTGGTCGAACTCCGCCCCGGGGAACAGGCTCAGCAGCCGGAACAGGCGCCGGGTGGTGCCGTCGAGTTCACCGTAGGAGAGGTCGAAGGCGGCGAACACGCCACCGCGCACCACGTCGCCGCCGGAGGTGAGGCGCCGCAGCAGATCCGCGGCCGTCCAGGCCGGACGGTTCCGCAGCCGAGACGCGGCCACCCGCAACGCCAGCGGCAGCGATCCGCAGGCCGCGGCGATACCCCGCGTGGTCTCCTCGTCGGCGTCGGTGCCCGCCTCGGCGGCGAAGAGACGCATGGCCTCGGCCTCGGGCAGACTGCCCAGCGCGATCGGACGGGCGTCGACCAGGTCGACAAGCCGGCGCCTGCTCGTCACCAGGGCGAGGCACCCGCTCGTGCCGGGCAGCAGCGATCGCACCTGCTCGACGTCGCGGGCGTTATCGAGCAGCAGGAGCACACGGCGCCCGGCCAGCGCCGTCCGCCACGCCGCCGAACGCTCCCCCGGCTCGTCGGGCACATCGGCGCCGATCGACCGGAGCAGCCACTCCAGGGCCCGCGCGGGCGGCATCGGCGGCACACCGTCGGCGTAACCGCGCAGGTCGACATAGAGCTGGCCGTCGGGGTACTGCGGCGCCAGGGCCCGGGCGACGTGCACGGCCAGCGCCGTCTTGCCCACACCCGCCATCCCGTCGATGACCACGAGGCCCGTCGCGGCCGCCTGCCGCCGCACCTCGTCGCGTTCGGCGTCCCTGCCGACGAAACCGGGAGTGTCGGCGGGAAGTTGCGCCGGGACCTGCCGGGTCACGACCGCGGCGGGGGCGCCGACCGTGCCCGCCCTGCGCATCGACAGCGCCGGATCCTGTTCGAGGATGCGGCGGTGCAGTCCGCGCAGCTGCGCGGAGGGGTCACTGCCCAGCAGGTCGCGCAGCCCGACCCTGGTGTTCTCGTAGACGGTGAGCGCCTCGGCCGGGCGCCCGCAGCGGTACAGCGCGAGCATCAGGTGCGCCACCAGAGCCTCGGCGAGGGGTTCACCGGCGACCAGCGCGGCCAGTTCGTCTACCACGGCGGCGTGCTGGCCGGCCGCCAGTTCGAGCCGGAAGCGTTCGGCGAGGACGTTGTGCCGCTCCCGGCGGAACCCGGTGCGGAAGCCCTCGGCCCAGCGCCCGCCGATCCCGACGAGCGCCTCACCGTCGGCCAGCCGGGCCGCCGCCCGCCACACGGCGAGGGCATCGCCGGGGTTCCCGCCCTCGTCCAGCGTCGAGGCCTCGGCGGCAAGGCGCCGCAGGTCGTGCACGTCGACATGCCCGGAGGCCGTGTCCAGGACGTAGCCGCCTGCTCCCGCGCGGTCGATCCGCGCATCGGAGGTGTGCCGCAGCGCCGCCCGCAGACGGGTGATGTGGCTGTAGAGCACGTTCATCACCGACTCCGGCGGAGCACCGTCCCACACGTGGTCGATGAGGTCCTGTTTGGACACCGGCGTGCCGGGCCGGGCTGCCAGGACGGCGAGTACACACGCGCGTTTCGGCGCGACGATCGCCGTCGACTCGCCTCCGGCCGCGATCTGTACCGGGCCGATGAGGCTGATGCGCATCGTGTGGGCTCCTCGATCGCGGGCGGAGCATCGAGGATAACCGGCGTGTCTAGTCCGCGAGGACCTCCTGGACCGCCATGAGCGTCGGGACCGTGTCGGGCTGCGCGACCCACTCCGGTTGCCTCGGCGGGGATGCCACGAGGGTCCCCCGCGCGGCCACGTCGCGGCCTTCGAGGGAGTCGAGCTCCTCGGCCGGGCGGGCGCCCAGTTCGACGAAACCGCCGTCGGGGAACACGATCTGCGCCACCCGGTTCGAGGTCAGCGTCGTGCCGTCGGCGAGGGTCGTGGTGAGCCGGTGGCGGCCCATGTCGAGGACGGCGTAGCGGCCCCGGACGGTGACCTCGCGGCCGTCGAAGGCGGCGATGTCGGAGGTGCGGGCGACGTCGGTCATGGGGTCGGCTCCACTTCGAAGCTGCTGGCCCGCGTCCCGTGGGTACCGGAGCCGAGATGCTGGTCGTGGAAGGTCTGGCCCTTCTTGACCGTCCCGTACATCTCGAAGTTCCAGTCCTGGTTGGCCACCGCCGGGTCGCCCACGGCGTAGTTCTCCAGGGTCACGTTGTCGGAGCCGTCCTTGAGGATCACGCCCGCCCAGTGGAAGTTCCACCGCCGGTGACCGGGGACGACACCGGAGCCGGGCATGTTGTACTCGGTGTTCATCGTGTAGCCGCCCCCGACGTCGGGGTTGGCGCCGGAGTTGATGTGCGCCCACTTGTCGAGGTGCCGCTGCACGTACTCGGGCAGGGCCGCGTACTGGGCGCGCGCCTCGTCGGCGGTCGCCGGGTACTTCAAGACCCGCGGGTTGCCCGTGTAGTGGACGTTGACCGTCAGGTAGGACTTGTCCTTGGCGGCGTCGAGGAACTTCCGCATCATCTTCGGGTAGATCTCATCGGAGTAGGTGGCCGGGTTGTAGGCCGCCGACGTCGTGCCCCCACGCCAGCGCGCGTGCGGCGCCTTCCCGCTCTTGGTGCCCATCACCACCCGCGAGGACTTCCCGCAGTCGGCCCACAGGCTCATCAGGTTCGTCGAACCCGAGGGATTGAGGGTGTCCAGCTTGTCGTTCCCGGTGTCACCGGCGTGGTGGTGGTAGGCCGGTGTGACCTTCCCGTAGGTCTTGCCGTTGGTGTAGGCCTTGATGCCGGTGATGCCCAGGCCGATGTGGGAGGCGTCGGGCCGCTGGAGCGCGACGTTGGCGCTGTTCACGAGCGCCTCGGTGGCGTAGAGCTCGTGATCGCCCTTCTTGTAGACGTCCCGGTTCTCCGACAGGCGCCCGCCGCCGGTGACCGGGATGTAGGTCTGCACGACCGGCCGCGGCCCGGCGTGCCGCGCGAGGATCGCGCCGACGGCGGCGTTGCCCGCCCGGCGCTGCAGGGCCAGCGCCCCGCCGGCGTTGAGGACGCCGAGGCGTCCGTCGGGGGCGACACGGTAGGCGGGCGCGTCCTCGCGGCGGGGCCGGTGGACGTGCGCGACCGTTTCGGCCAGTGGCTGCTCGGCGTGACCGTGTCGCGTCATGCCGTCCACGCTAGCCGCCCGTCGGGCCGGTCGCCTTGCCCGCGAAGGGTTCCGGGCCCGATGGAGGCGGTGAGTGCGCAGGTCGGGGGCGGTCGTTTCCCGAAAGGGCAGATTGGCCCGGGACGGGCCGGCGTACGCGTCGGCGATGTCGCGCAGGGCCTCGGCGCTGTCGGCGTCGGCGGGGTAGTAGGACTCGATCGAGATCTCGTCGAGGGTGATGTCCTGCGCGGTCCCGAAGGTGGTGACGGTGGAGAAGAGCCTGACCTCGCGTCCCTGGAAGCGGAAGATCATGGGCGTGGCGACCTCGACCGCGGGGGCCGGGACCGGTGCGTCGGCTTCGGGTTCGGCGAAGAACTCCGCGTAGAGGGCGGCGAGCACCGGGTCGCCGGTCCTGGCGGCCTGCCGGGACAGGCGGGCGCGGAACAGCGCGCGGACCTCGGCGAGGTTGACGATCCGGGAGCCGAGCCCGTGCGGGGAGAGCCCGAGCCGCACCATGTTGACCGGCGCGACGAGGAGGCCGGGGTCGGCGTCGGCGAAGAAGAACGCGACCGGGGCGTTGTGCATCACGATGTTCCAGTGGCCGTCGACGACGAGCGCGGGATAGGGCTCGTGCGCGCGCAGGATCCTCCCGACGGCCTCGCGGACGGCGGCCATGTCCGGCCCGTCCAGGGGCCGCTGCCGGTAGCGGGGCGCGAACCCGGCGGCGACGAGCAGCCGGTTGCGGTCCCGCAGCGGAACGTCGAGGTGGGCGGCGAGCCGCAGCACCATCTCCGCGCTCGGCCGTGACCTGCCGGTCTCGACGAGACTGACGTGGCGCGCCGACACGTCGGCGGCGATCGCGAGGTCGAGCTGGCTCAGCCGCCGCTCGTGCCGCCACCGGCGCAACAGGCCGCCCACCGTCTCCACGGCGTCGACCCTAACCGCCGGGGCGGGCGCGGTCCATGAACTCCGAGTTCATCGACAGACCGCCGTCGCGCTGTGACACTTCCCAGCCATGACCGAAGATCACAAGAACCTCGTCCGCACGTGCCTGGAGCTCTACGGCAAGGGCGACCTCGACGCCGTGGCGCCCCTCATGCGCGACGACTACACCGACCACGGACTCCCGTTCCGGACGCGAACGAAGGCGGAGTGGCTCGACGCGGCGGCGAAACTGCCCTTGACCCGGCTGCGGATCGACATCCGCCTCCTCGTCGCCGAAGGCGACCTCGTCACGATGTTCTCGCGGCGGTGGCTGCCCGGCGGCGGGCTCGACATCGCCGTCGCCGACGTCTTCCGCGTCCAGGACGGCCTGATCGCCGAGCGCTGGGAGGTCGTCGAAGCGGTCGGGGCCGACACGCCCGATCCCCTGGCCTCGCTGTGAACCGGCGGGCCGGTGCCGTCATGGCACCGGCCCGCCGGCTAGCGGTCGGCCACCGAGCAGGAGTTGGCGAGGTCGCCGCCGGCCTGACGCGGCACCGTCCCGTCGGCGGGCGGCCGCAACCTCCACGTGGCCCAGTCGTCGAGGCGTTCGAAGGCGTCGCGGTAGCAGGGCAGGATAGGGCGCAGCAGGTCCGGATGGGCGTCGTAGAGGCCGTCGACGTGCGTCCCGTCGGCGATCACGTAGTAGCGGTGTAGGAAGGACCGGTGCTGCCCGGCGATGAGGTCGCGGTAGACGTCGGAGTCGGTGGGCGCCGGCAGCAGCGTGTCCAGGGTGCCGTGCAGGGTGATCAGCGGCCGCCCGATCCGGCCGGTGAGCTCGATCCTGGCGACGGCCTCGCGCACGGCGGCGGGCCGGGCGAAGTAGTCGTAGTCGGCGTCGCAGGCCGGTGTGCCGCTGCGGCAGAAGGGCGTGCCCGCCTCGGTGGCACCGTCGAAGCCGGGGTCGAGTTCTTCGCGGTAGATGCGCTGGGTCAGATCCCAGTAGTAGGTGTAGTGGTAGCCCCACAGGGGTTCCGAGCCCGGAGCGAAGCCCGCGCCGAGGAGTACCTCGCGTGCCTCGACGCTGCCCGCCTGGTAGTCGGGGTAGGCGCGCAGCGCGGTCGGGAGGTAGGTCAGCAGGTTGGGGCCTTCGGCGCGGAAGAGCGTGCCCTCCCAGTCGACGCCGCCGTCGTAGAGGTACGCGCGGTTCTCCAGCTGCCAGCGGGTGAGGTAGCCGCCGTTGGAGATCCCGGTCATGTAGGTGCGCAGCGGCGGCAGGCCGTACTTCTGCCGCACGACGCGCTTGGCCGCGATCGTCAGCTGCGTGACCCGGTCGTTCCATTCGACGATGGCGTCACCGGGCTCGGTCCCGTCGCGGTAGAAGGCCGCGCCGGTGTTGCCCTTGTCGGTCGCGGCGAAGGCGTAGCCCTGGGCGACGGCCCAGTCGGAGATGGTCGCGTCGAGCGCGTACTGGCGGCGCACGCCCGGCGCGCCGGTGACGATGAGCCGGCCGTTCCACCGGTCGGGCAGGCGCAGCACGAACTGGGCGTCGTGGTTCCAGCCGTTGTTGGCGTTCGTCGAGGAGGTGTCGGGGAAGTACCCGTCGACCTGGACACCGGGCACGCCGCTCGGGTTGACCGTCAGCGTCGAGCTCAGACCGGCCCAGTCGGCGGGAACGGTGTGTCCACTCGCGACGGTTCCGGCGGTGGTGAGGTCGTCGAGGCAGCTCGCGCGCTGGGTCTCGGCGCCGGGGACGTCGACGGAGCGCATGCGGGCGCAGTGCCCGCCCTCGGCCCGCGCCGGCAGGGCGAGGCCGGACAGGGCCAGGGCCACGATGGCGAGGCCGGCGCACAGGTGCTTGAGGCGTCTCATGGGCCGATCGTGGCGGCCCGGCGCCGGGCGGACCAGGTGACCGCGGCCCATAGTGGGCCGCCCGGATGTGTCCGGGCGGCCCACCGTCGGCTCAGGGCAGCTCGACCGTCACGTGCGGGGCGAGGGCCCGCAGGAAGTCGGCGGCGTCGAACATGGTGCCCGCCGACGCGATGCCCGCCGCCGTGGTGTTCCCGGCGAGGATCCGCTCGACGGCCTCGACCACGAGGGGCGCGGTGACGGCGTAGATGTCCTGCCCGGAGGCGGTCGCGCGCCGTTCGGCGCCGTCCTTGCGGACGCGGACGTCGACGACGAAGGTCTGGTCGGAGCGGCCCGACGCGTCGGCGGCCTCCGGTGCCGGGGTGTCGGCGTCGGCGAGGTCACCGGCGGCCGAGACGGTCATGTACGTGCGGACCTCGGCGACGTCGAGGTGGGTGGGGACGGTGACCACGTCGGCCATGCTGAACTCGGCGAGGACCTCGCGCGTGCCGGTCGGCTCCGGGAAGTCCCAGTCCTGGCGGGTGAGGTCGTCGTCGTGGTGCTGGAGGGCGCCGCCGGTGAAGCGCAGCCGCCGCCCGCCCCGGCGCTCGTGGGAGACCTTCCCGGCCTCGCGGGTACCGGCGGTGGGGCGCCAGCTGCTCAGGCCGTAGGCGACGTGGACCTCGTCGGCGGAGGTCCACTCCCCCATGGCGGCGGTCGCGAGGAGGTCGCCGAGGCCGCCGTAGAAGGCCATCGCGGGCAGGATCGCGGTGCCGGTGTGGCCCGCGTGGTCGGCGAACATCTGGAGGTTCGCCTCGATCTCGGCGGCGACGTCGAGATAGGGGATCCCGGCCCGCAGAGCGGCCTCGACGAGCGGGCCGGCGGTGATCGCGAAGGGACCGGCGGCGTTGATGACGGCGTCCGCGCCGACCAGGGCCCGGTCGAGGGCCTCGGCGTCGTCGACGGTGGCGGGGCGGACGGCGACGTCGCCCCACTCGGCGGCGAGCTTGTCCAGCCCGGCGGCGTCGCGGCCGGAGGCGATGGCGGTGATGCCGCGCCGGCGCAGTTCGGCGACGATGAAGCGGCCGGTGTGCCCGGTGGCGCCGTAGACCGCCACCGCGGGAGTTGTGCTCATGTTTCCCCGATCTCGATGTGTTGATCTCCAGTCTGCGGGCTCCGGGAGCACAACGTCGTAGTCCGGAACGACAACGTGCGTACACTTTCGGACATGCCTACCGTCGCCTTCCTCGCCGCCGGTGACCTGCTGCACTTCGAACTGGGCGTCGCCTACGAGGTCTTCGGCAACCCGCCCCTCGACGTCGACGGCTGGTACGACGTCGTCCTCTGCGGCCCCCGGCCGGTACGGATCGGGCCGTTCACCGTCGAACCCGACGACGGACTCGACCGCCTCGCACGCGCCGACACCGTGATCGTCCCCGCCTGCGCCGACGTCGACGCACCCCCACCGCGCGAGGCCGTCGACGCCGTCCGCGCCGCCCACGAAGCGGGCGCGCGCATCGCCTCGCTGTGCACCGGCGCCTTCCTCCTCGGCGAGGCGGGCCTCCTCGACGGAAGACGCGCCACCACCCACTGGGCACACGCCGCCGACCTCGCCGCGCGCCACCCGCACGCCATCGTCGACCCCGACGTCCTCTACACCGACAACGGCAGCGTCCTCACCGCCGCCGGAAAGGCCGCCGCCGTCGACCTGTGCCTGCACCTGATCAACCTCGACCACGGCGCCGCCGTGGCCAACACCGTCGCCCGCCGCCTCGTCGTACCACCCCACCGCTCCGGCGGACAGGCACAGTTCGTCGCCACACCCGTCCAGACCACCGGCGAGCACGGACTCGCCGACCTGCTCACCTGGACGCGCCAGCGCCTCGACCGGCCCCTGACGGTCACCGACCTGGCCCGCCGGGCCAACGTCAGCCCCCGCCACCTCGGCCGGCGGTTCCGCTCGGTCACCGGGAGCACGCCCCTGCAATGGCTGCTGACCGAACGGATCCGCCGCGCGCAGGAACTGCTGGAGACCACCGACGAGAGCGTCGTCGCCGTGGCCGTCGCCACCGGCATGGGCACCGCGACGACCCTGCGGCGCCAGTTCAAGCGCATCGTCGGCGTCCCGCCCGACGCCTACCGACGCGCCTTCCGCTCCACCGCCTGACGCCCACTCAAGAAACGGTCAAGATCGGCCACCAGCGTGCGTGCCACGCTGGCGCCACCACCCGCCCACCACCCCGGAAGCGAGCCATGACCGAACAACGCCGACTCGGCGGCGTCCTCGCGCTGCGCGAGACCTGGTGCCGACCCGACGAGAAGATCCTCTGGTGCTGCGACGGCGCCAAACCCCGCTTCGACGTGCCGGGCGTCAACCCCGACGGCAGCACCGGGAAAGGGCAGAAGCGCCTCGAAACCGCCTTCGCCGTAGCCGACCTCCTCTCCGGCGAACCCGACTCCGACACCGGCGTGCCGACACCGAAGGTGATCGCCTCCGGCACGAGCGCGAACACCGAGGCGCCCCGGCTCGCCTACGCCGCGGCCGCCGAACCGGGCCTGTGGGTACTCACCACGCAGCGCTTCGCCTACGTGGCACCGGTTCCCGACCCCACTCCCCCACCGGCACCTCAGCAGCGGGGACTGCTGGGAAAGCTGCGCTCCCAGGCCGAGAACGTCCGCTCCTTCGTCAGCGGCGGGCCCGCTTACGTCCCCGGCGAGCCGGTTCCGGTGCGGGCACAGCGAAGCGTCTTCGAACTCCACAGTGGACAGGTCACCGCGACCGGCCCGTCGGTCTGGAAGCGCCCGAGGTTCCACGACCTCGAACCGGTCTTCGACTCCTTCGTCTTCGCCGACCGGTCCATGCTCTCGTTCTTCGCCGGTCCCGGTGAAGGCCGGATCCAAGGCGCACGGCAGACCACCCGGCTGATGCCCCTCAGCGAGGAGAAGTGATGAGCACCCGGCGCATCGAGCTCGACCCGCAACTGGCGTGGTGCCGCCCGGGGGAACGCCTGCTCACCCGCGCCAAACCCACCGGACACATCGGCTCCAGCGTCGCCGGCGAGGTGACCGCACCGCACGAACCGCGAAGCGCCACACCACAACCCGTCGACCCGGCCCCACCGCTGCCACTGCCGACGGCATCGGTCGCCGAAGGACGCTTCCACGACGACGAATGGGTCCACGACCCGACCCTGTGGGGCTGGGTCCACGCCGAGTCCCCCGACCGGCTCGCCGTTCGCCTCGCCGACCCGCTCACCGCCGGACGCGGCGAGGTGACGCTGCTGTTGAGCACGCGGCGCATCGCGGTCGCGCGCACACATCAGCCCTTCACGGTCTGGTTCGAAGCCGACGTCCGGCACGTGACCGCCGTACGCCCCTTCGGGCTCCTCGGCGGCGGCGGACAGCGCGAGTTCCTGCGCGCCGACTTCGCCGACCGCTCGGTGCTGCTGTGGCAGGTGAACCGGGTCCGCAAAGAGGCCAGGGACGTCCGGACCGCACTCGGGCTCTGACTTCAGCGCTCGGTCATCACGAGACTCCGGTGCGTCTTGTGTTACCGCCACGTTTCCGTACTATGTGGACAATGATCCGAGTCATCGGCGCGGGCCTGCCGCGCACCGGAACGACCACCCTGAAAGCCGCACTGGGTTCCCTGCTCGGGGGCCGATGCCATCACATGACGGAGGTCTTCGAACATCCCGAGAGCATGGCCGGGTGGCAGGCCGCCCTCGACGGCGACACCGGCCGACTTCCCGAACTGCTCACCGGCTACGTCGCCGCCGTCGACTGGCCGTCGTCGGCGTTCTGGCCCGAACTCGCCGAGCTCCACCCGGAGGCCCCGATCCTGCTCTCGCTGCGCGACGACGGGCCGACCTGGTGGGGCAGCATGGACGCGACGGTCATCGAGTACGCCCATCGCCGGCGCGCCGGAGGCGACGAGTTCCTCGCCATGGCCATGAGCCTGTGGGGCAAGGTCTTCGGCGAGACGCTCGACGACGACCCGGTTCGCGGTGCCGCCGCCTACGACGAGTACGTCGCGCATGTGCGCGCCACCGCGCCGAAAGAGCGGCTTGTCGAGTGGAACGCCAAGGACGGCTGGGAGCCGCTGTGCTCCGCGCTCGGGGTGGCGGTGCCGGATGAGCCCTTGCCGCACCTCAACCCGCGCGAGGACTGGGTCAAGGCCGACGCGGAGGCCGAGTCGCAGGGTTAGCCGCCGAACAGTCGGCGGAACCATCCGCCTTTGTTGGTGCCGGGCTCGTTCGGGTGCCCGGCGCACCACTGGTCGGCGGGGACGGCGGCCTTGACCTGGTCGACGTGCTGGCCGCAGCCCGCCCAGGTCGTCTTGCCGCAGGTCTTGCAGCCGGTGGGACGGCACATGCGCGTTGCTCCTGTGGGTAGGTCGGTGGTGGATCAGGCCGCGGACTCGCCGGCTTCCAGCGCGTCGGCGAACTCACAGAACGCACTGTAGGCGCGGGCGCCGTGGATGGTGGCGGGGCCGCCGTGCATGAGGAAGGTGACGCCGATCGCCTCGGCGGCCTCCTGCCGCGTGGCCCCGGCGCGGGCCGCGGCCTGCGCGTGCGAGGCGATGCAGCCGTCGCAGCCCTCGACGACGCCGATGGCCACGGCGATCAGCTCCTTGGTCTTGCGCTCCAGCGCGCCGTCGGCGAAGGCCGCCTGGGACAGCGCCCCGAAACCCCGGTAGACCTCGGGAATCGCCCGGCGCAGGTCCCGGTGCAGTGGGGAGAGGTCGCGCAGGACGGCTCCGCCGTGGTGGTCGTGCCGGCCGGCGGCCGTCTTCGTCGCCTCCGACATGCGAAGGTCTCCTTTCGGGTCATCCCCCTGGGGGGATATCGAACGTTAACACATCCCCCCGGGGGGATGTAGGATCGGCACACACCCCGACGTTCGCGACCCGATCTGGAGAACGCATGCAGCTGCCCGCCGAGGACATGAAGGCCGTCATCACCCGCATGAAACGGGCGCACGGACACCTCGCCACCGTCATCCGCATGATGGAGGAGGGCGCCGAGTGCGAGGACGTGCTGACACAGCTCGCGGCCGTGAACAAGGCGCTGAGCCGCGGGGGGTACACCCTCGTCGCGACCGGCCTCCAGCACTGCCTGGCCAACGGCGGGCTCGACGGGGTCGACGCCAAGCGGATGGAGAAGTTGTTCCTGGCGCTGGCTTAGCGGTGGAGCGACGCCGGTGCCGTGATTCGGGCGGCGGAACAGAACACGCAGAGCGGATGCCGTTGTGAGTCGGGGTGCCGGATCACCGCCCCGCCCGCCCCCGAACCTCCACCGCCCCACCCCCGTCCCCTCTACACTCCCCCAGTGAGCTCCACCCCGCCGCACCTTCCCACGCCCGCCGCCCTGCTCCGCCTCGCCGCCGACCAGGGTCCGCCCATCGACGGTGCCGCCGGCGAGCTCTTCCCGCCGCGGGTCACCGCGACGGGCACGATGCGGCGGCTCCTCGCCGAGGCCCTGCGGCAGTTCGCGGCGCGTGGCTTCCACGCCGTCTCGGTGCGGGATCTGGCGGGCGCGGTCGGCATCCATCCGAGCACGGTCTACGCCCACGTCAAGTCCAAAGAGGACCTCCTCGCCGAGCTCATCCGGCACGGCCACGACGAGCACCTCGAACGTCTCACCCTCGCTCTCGAAGCGGTTGGTGAGGATCCGCTCGACCGGCTGTCGGCGCTTGTCGGCGCCCACGTGCGTCTGCACGCCGAATACCCGCTCCTCGCCCGTGTCTGCAGTCGCGAGCTGGAGGCCCTGACCGGCGACAGGCGTCGCCAGGCCTACGCGATGCGCGTGCGCGCCGAGGAGTTCTTCCTCGACGTCGTCGTCCGCGGCCAGCGCGCCGGGCTGTTCCGCGACTGCGAACCACTGCTCGCGGTCACCGCGCTGGGCTCGATGGGCATCCGCGTCGCCGAGTGGTGGCGGCCGGAGTTCGGCGTCGGCGTCGACCAGCTCGTCGACACCTACACCGCCTTCGCGCGGCGGATGCTCGCCTGAGGCCTTGACACCTTCCTCGTAACGCCATCACAATGGTCGCGTAACCAAACGATCGTTCGTATGGGAGTGTCCATGGCCATCACCCTCGACCAGGCCGCGCGCGGCCGCGTCACCGCCGACGGCGCCGACCTCGCCTTCGGCCACTGGCCCGGGCGCGGCCCGGCCGTCGTCGCGCTGCACGGACTGACCGCCTCCCACGTCAACTTCGCCGGCATCGCCGACCGGCTCGCCGGGCGGCGCCCCCTGCTCGCCTTCGACCTGCGCGGACGCGGCCGCTCCGACAAACACGGCCCCTTCGGCATGGCCCAGCACGCCAAGGACGTCGCCGCCGCGATGGCCTCCTTCGGTCTCGGCGAGAGCGTCGTCGTCGGGCACTCCATGGGCGCCTACGTCGCGGTCGCCCTCGCCGCGATGTACCCGCAGCGCGTCAGCGGCCTCGTCCTCATCGACGGCGGGGTCCCGGTTCCCGCGCCGCCCGTCCCGGTGGAGCAGCTCCTCGCGCCCCAGCTGGCGCGCCTGGACCAGATCTACCCCGACGTCGAGTCCTATCTGGACTTCTGGCGCGCGCTTCCGGTGCTGCCGAAGGAAAGCTGGGAGGGCCCGGGCCGCGCATGGATCGAGGCGTACCTGCGCTACGACCTCGGCGGCGAACCCCCGGCCCTGCGGCCACGCGCGTCGGCCGAGGCCGTCGCCGCCGACCTCGCCGACAGCCTCGACCCGCAGGTCCTGTCCGAGCGCCTCGCCGGGCTGACGGTGCCGGTCCTGCTGCTACGCGCCGAACACGGCTTCCTGCCCGGCCATCCCGGGCTCATCGCCGACCCGAGCCCGGCCGCCGGGCTCGTCGCGAACTTCACCGACCGGCTCCTGCCCGGCACGACGCACTACACGATCGCCATGGACGACCCCGGCGCCACGACCGTCGCCGAGGCCGTGCTGGCCTTCGCCGACGCGTGCGACCGCTTAAAGGAGCGGGCATGATCCTCAACATCTGGGCCGTCTTCGACCACGCCGCCCGCCACCACCGCGAAGTCGAGATCGTCACCGGCCTCCCCGACGGCGGCGTCCACCGCCACACCTACGGCGACTTCTGCGACCGCTCCGAACGGCTCATGTCCGCATTGGACGGTCTCGGCCTCGCCGAGGACGCCGTCGTCGGCACGCTCGCCTGGAACTCCTACCGCCACCTTGAGGCCTACTTCGCCGTGCCCGCGACGGGTCGCGTGCTGCACACCCTCAACCTGCGGCTCGCCCCGGCCGAACTGGCGCGCGTCATCGAGCACGGCGGCGACGAGGCGATCCTCGTCGACGCCGAACTGGTCCCGCTGCTGCTCGCCGCCCGCGAGGCCGGCGGCCTGGGGCGGGTGCGGCACGTGATCGTGTACGGAGACACCGAGGCCGACCTGCCCGGTCTCACCGACTACGAGGGCCTCATCGCCGCGCACGAACCCGGATACCCGCGCAGGCAGTGGGACGAGAACCGTCCACTGGGGATCTGCCACACCTCCGGCACGACCGGCAACCCGAAAGGCGCGGTCTACACACACCGCTCCACCGTGCTGCACGCCTTCGGCGTGGCCTCCGGCTCGGGGCTCGGTCTGGGACCCGGCGACTGCGGTCTCCCCGTGGTGCCGATGTTCCACGGCAACGCCTGGGGAATGCCGTACGCCGCGACGATGGTCGGCGCCAAACAGGTCTACCTCGCCGGTCCGCTCACCCCCGCCCGCCTCGCCGAGCTCATGCTCCGCGAGGAGGTCACCGTCTCGGCGGGCGTACCGACGGTCTGGCTCGACTTCGCCGAACACCTCAGCGCCACCGGCCTGCGGCTGCCCGCCCTGCGGCACGTCATCTGCGGCGGAGCTCAGCCACCGAGGTCCCTTGTGGACAGATATCGCGCGGAGTTCGGCATCCCGCTCGTCCAGGCGTGGGGCATGACCGAGACCTCGCCACTGGGCAGCGTCGCCTGGCCCAAACACCACATGCGGCACTGGGACCACCAACGCGTCCTCGACGAAGTCGGCTCCCAGGCCGGGCTCGCCTCCCCCGGCGTCGCGGTGTCCATAAGGGACGACGACGGCGCCGAGATCCCCTGGGACGGCGAGACCATGGGCGCGCTGCACGTCCGCGGCCTGTGGGTCGTCGACGGCTACCTCCACGGCGAAGGCGCCGGGCAGTTCACCGACGGCTGGTTCGCCACCGGCGACGTCGCCGTCGGCAGCCCCTACGGCTACATCCGCATCGCCGACCGCACCAAGGATCTGATCAAGTCGGGCGGCGAGTGGATCTCCTCGGTGGACATGGAGGCCGCCCTCATGGGCCACCCCGACGTCGCCGAGGCCGCGGTCGTCGCCGTCCCCGACCCGCGCTGGCAGGAACGGCCGCTGGCCTGCGTCGTCCCGGCGCCCGGCCGCGCGCCCGAACTCGACAGCCTGCGGGAACACCTGCTGGGCCACGGTTTCGCGCGCTGGCAACTGCCCGAGCGGATGGAACTGCTGACCGCGATCCCCCGCACCGGCGTCGGCAAGTTCGACAAGAAGACCCTGCGCGCGTCCCTCGAAGAGAAAGGACCCCCGAGATGATCAAAAGACTGCTCACCTTCGCGGCGGCATTAGCCACGCTGCTCACCACCGTCGCCGCCCCGGCACAGGCGGCGGAAGGCCGCTACTTCTACGGCGCCTACGCCAACCTCGCCGGAATCCGCGACTACCACGGCTACGTCCCGTCGACCTACCGTCCCGGCACGCCGATGCCGCTCCTGGTCGCCCTGCACGGCTGCACCGAGAACAGCTTCGGCTTCGACCTGCTCACCGGCTTCAGCGCACTGGCCGAACAGCGCGGCTTCATCGTCGTGTTCCCCGACCAGAGCACACTCGCCAACCCCGCCCAGTGCTGGAATTGGACGCTGCCGACCAACCGGCACCGCGGCCTCGGCGAGCCCTCCATCATCGCCGGGATCACCCGGAAGGTCCGCTCGCAGTACACCGTCGACACCGCCCGCACCTACGTCACCGGCATCTCGGCCGGCGCGGTGATGTCGGGCATCATGGGCGCCACCTACCCCGACGTCTACGCCGCCGTCGCGATGGGCGCCGGCTGCGAGTACCAATGTGACGTCCTCGGCGGCACCGACCCCGACGCACAGGGCCTCGCCGCCTACCGCGAGATGGGCTCGCGCGCACGCCCGGTACCGGTACTGGTGTTCCAGGGCACCGCCGACCCGGTCGTGCCGCCGTCGACGGCCGGGCGCGTGATCGCGCAGTGGGCACAGACCGACGACCTCGCCGTCGACGGCCGCGACGACGGCGACGTGGACGACGTCGCCGAGTCCGTCGCACACCGCACGGCACCGGGAGGCCGCACCTACACCCACTCCGTCTACGGCGGGCCTGGCACGGGTTCGATGCTGGAGCTGTACATGATCGACGGCGCCGGGCACTCCTACCCGGGCGGCTGCTCCTGCAGCCTGTACGGCGACCCCGCCGGTCCCGACGCCAGCGGCATCACCTGGGACTTCTTCCTGGCTCACCCGCGCGGGTGAGATGAACACCCGCGCCATCACGGCCGGGTGAACTTCGAGGTCTACCGCGGTGAGCTGGTCGCCCACTGCTACCGGATGCCCGGCGCGATCCACGAGGCCGAGGACCTGACCCAGGACACCATGCTGCGCGCCTGGAAGGCCCGCGACCGCTACGACGCCACGCGTGCGCCGGTCCGCACCTGGCTCCACCGGATCGCCACGAACGGCTGCCTGACCGCACTCGAAGGCCGGGCGCGCCGGCCCCTCCCCTCGGGGATCGGCGCGCCTTCGGCCGACGTGGCGGTCCGACGCGAGAAACGCGACGTCGTCGTCACCGGCAGCCTGAGCGTCGTGCACGCCCTGACGGCGGCCGACCTCGTCGACGAATACCGCCTGCTGACCTTCCCGACCGTCCTCGGCACCGGCGAGCGCCTGTTCCCCGCCGGGAGTCCCCCGGTGCACCTGGAGACACTGTCGGCCGAGCACGTGGGCGCGGCGGTCCTCACGACCTACGGTCGGGGCACACCGGGCGCGTGACCGTGCCCCCGGGCAACGGCCCGCTACCAGACGGCCGCGCCGCCGCCTACGATGGCGCGATGTCGCTCGCTCCACGCTGGACACGGCCGCTCCGGATCCGCTTGCCGATGGTCGTGATGGCCGCCTGCTTCGCGGGCGCGGCCTACGCGATCCGCGCGGTGTGGGACGGGCCCGTCGGGCAGTACTCGGGCGCCGCCTTGTCCGGGGCCATCGTCTACACGATCGTGGTCTTCGTCCGGCCGCCGGTCTCCCCGCTGCTCGCCGGTGGCGTCGCGATCGCGTACTGCTGGTGCACCGAGTTCGCGCAGCTCACCCCCGTACCCGCGATGATCTCCGAGCACAGCTGGTTCGCCCGCCAGCTGCTGGGCTCTCAGTTCGACCTCACCGACGTCGTCTGGTACCCCCTCGGCGTCGTCCCGCTGGTGGCCGCGCATCTGTTCCTTCGTGCTCGCGCACGTTCGTCAGAGGAATCGGTGCCCACCGAGGCGCGGGCCGATCACCGGATCGGGCGCGCCTCACGCGGCGGATAGATCCCCGCCTGGCGCTCGGCGCGCATCCGGCCGGTGCGCGCCACGTCGATGCCGACCCGCTGCTGCGTCCCGTCGACGGTGCCACCACCGGCCAGCACGCCGATGAGCATCGCCGGGAGCAGGATGGTCCGCACCAGCATCGCCCAGGGGCCCTTGGCACCGATCCGCTCGCCGTCGGCGATCCGCACCAGGCGCGTGCCGGTCACGACACCGCCGAGCGCGCGGCCACCGCGATAGAACAGGCCGCCGTAGAGCAGCGGCACCCCGATGAGCAGACCGCCCATGATCCCGATGACGACACCACCACCGACGTCGTCGGAGCTGAGCACTCCCGCCAGCGCCACGAACCCGGCGAGGAAACCGAACACGAACACCACGAAGTCGATCAGCCAGGCGAAGAACCCGGCCCACGCCCCCGCCGCGATGTAGGGCGTGCCGTTGCCGAAGGTCTCGATCTTCCGTGGGGCCATGGCCGACAGGCTAGCGGGCGATCTCCACGAATTGTTCCCGCGCCGACCCCGGGTTCACCCACCGGGCACCGCCCGGCATCGGGAAGGATGACGGCATGGCCAAGACGATCGTCATCACCGGCGCGAGCGACGGCATCGGCGCGGCCGCCGCGAGGCGGCTGCACCGCGACGGGCACCGCGTCGTCGTGGTCGGCCGCTCACCCGAGAAGACCGCCGCCGTCGCCACCGAACTCGGCACCGACGCACACCTCGCCGACTTCGCCCGCCTCGACGACGTCCGCGCCCTCGCCACCGCGCTCGACGAGGCGTACCCCCGCATCGACGTGCTCGCCAACAACGCCGGCGGC
Source organism: Phytomonospora endophytica (assembly GCF_014202425.1). Lineage (GTDB taxonomy): Bacteria > Actinomycetota > Actinomycetes > Mycobacteriales > Micromonosporaceae > Phytomonospora > Phytomonospora endophytica. The sequence goes on from NZ_JACHGT010000018.1 coordinate 77,573, forward strand.
ATCTTCGGCGACCCCACCAAGACCGTCGACGGCCACGAGAAGACCTTCCAGGTCAACCACCTGGCACCGTTCCTGCTGACGAACCTGTTGCTGGACAAGCTGATCGCCGCACGCGCCACGGTGCTCCAGACCTCCAGCGTCGCCGCCCGCGCCTTCGGCCGCCTCGACCTCGACGACCTCGAACACGACCGCGACTTCACCCCCGAACGCGCCTACGGCACCGCCAAACTCGCCAACATCCTCTTCACCCGCGAACTCCACCGCCGCTTCGGCGAACAGGGCCTCGCCGCCGCCGCGTTCCACCCCGGCGTCGTCGCCACCGGCTTCGCCTCGGAGTCGACGAGCCCGATGCGCCACTTCTACCGCAGCCCCATCGGCCGCGCCTTCATGACCGGCTCCGAACGCGGCGCCGACCAGCTCGTCTGGCTCGCCGAAAGCACCCCCGGCACCGACTGGACCCCCGGCGCCTACTACGAGAAACGCCGCCCGGCCAAACGCGTCAACCCCCAGGCACTCGACGACGCGCTCGCCACCGCCCTGTGGGACCGCTCCGCCGCGCTCCTCACCTGAAAACACCCGAAACGGACTTGCCCGTCATGCGGTACGGAACTAGCATCCGCCGGGTGGATCTCTTCTCGCGCTCGTGGACCGCGCTGCTCACGGCGGTCGCCGAGACCAAGGACGACGACTTCGGACGCCCCTCGGGCTGCACGGGCTGGCTCGTGCGCGACCTCGCGTGCCACCTGGTGATCGACGCCCAGGACGTGCTGATCACCCTCGTCACCCCCGCCGAAGGCCCCCCGACCGTCGACGCGGCCTCCTACTGGAAGGTCAGCGCCGAACCCCCCAGCGGCGACGACCCCCTCGCCGCACTCATCCCCCGCCTCGCCGCCGCCTACGGCGAACCCCGATGGCTCAAGTTCCACCTCGACGACCTCGGCACGGCCGCCGGACGCGCCGCCGCGCTCGCCGACCGGACCGCGCTGGTCGGCACCCAGGACGAGGTCGTGAGCGTCGACGACTACCTGTCGGCCTACGTCCTCGAATGGACACTCCACCACCTCGACCTCAACGCCCACCTCGACGCGGCGGCCCCACCGCCCGCCGAGACCCTCGCGGCGACCCGTGCGCTGCTGGAACGCATCGCCGGGGCGGCGTTCCCGGCGTCGATGAGCGACACCGACGCGCTGCTGGTCGGCACCGGCCGCCGCCCCGCCGGCGTCGAGGAACACCACGCCCTCGGCGAACTCGCCGAGAAACTGCCCCTGTACCTGGGCTGAGTCCGGTCACCCCACCGCCGCGCGCGCTCCCTCCGCGTCGCCGGCCGCCAGCGCCGCCGCGGCCGCCGCACGGCACTCCGCGAACGTCCGCGCGGCCAGGGCCTCCCGTACGGCCGGGATGGCCCGCGCCGACATCGAAAGGCTGTCGATCCCCAGCCCGGCCAGCACCACGGCCAGGGCCGGATCGGCGGCCGCCTCCCCGCAGACGCCGACGGGCTTGCCCGTCTCGGCCCCGGCCCGCGCGCACATGGCCAGCAGATCGAGCAGCGCGGGCTGCCAGGGGTCGAGGAGCTCGGCGAGTTCGGCGCACTGGCGGTCGGCGGCGAGGGTGTACTGGCTGAGGTCGTTGGTGCCGACGCTGATGAAGTCGACGACCTCCAGGATCGGCCGGGCGCGCAGGGCGGCGGCCGGAATCTCGACCATCACCCCGGCCTTGGCGATTCCCGCCGCGCGGCACCGGGCGACGAATCCGGCGGCTTCGGCGACGGTGGCGACCATCGGCGCCATCACCGCGACATCGGCCCCGGCGGCGCTCGCGGCGGTCGCGATCGCGTCGAGCTGGACGCGCAGGATCTCCGGGTGGCGGCGGGCGACGCGCAGGCCGCGCACCCCGAGGGCGGGATTGGGTTCACCATCGGCGAAGAGGAACGGGAGGGGCTTGTCGGCGCCCGCGTCGAGGGTGCGGACGACGACCTTGCGGCCCGGCATGGCCCGGAACACCCTGGTGTAGGCCTCGACCTGCTCGTCGAAGCCGGGCGCCTCGGTGCGGTCGAGGTAGCGCAGTTCGGTGCGGAACAGGCCGATGCCCTCCGCGCCGTCGAGATGGTCTTCGGCCGAACCGACGTTGGCCAGCAACGCCACGGGATGACCGTCGGACGTGCGGCCGGGTCCGCTCGTGGCCGACAGTCGTGCGCGACGGGCGGTCTCCTCCGCGCGGATCCCGGCGACGGTGCCCTCGTCGACGCCGGTCTCGACCAGCCCGCGTGTGCCGTCGACGGTGACCAGCGTGCCGTCGGGGATGTCGAGCGCTCCGGCGCAGCCGACGACGGCGGGCAGCCCGAGTGCCCGGGCGAGGATCGCGGTGTGGCTGGTCGGTCCGCCTTCAGCCGTGACCAGCGCGAGCACCTGCCCGGTGTCGAGCCCGGCGGTGTCGGCGGGCGAGAGGTCGGCGGCGACCAGCACGAACGGGCGGCCCGGCGCGGGAATCCCGGGCATGGCCAGCCCGAGACAGGCCGCGACGGCACGATCGCGCAGGTCGTCGAGGTCGGCGGCACGCTCGGCCAGGTAACCGCCCGCGGCCTCGAAGGCGGCACGGTGGACGGCGAGGGCCTCGGTGATCGCGTGCGGGGCGTCGGTCCCGGCGCCCACCCGGGCGGCGACGTCCTCGCCGAGCATCGCGTCCTCGGCCATCATGACCTGCGCGTCGAGGATGTCGGCGGCGACCGTGCCCGCCACCGCGGCGGCCCGTGCGCCGAGGTCGTCGGCGACGGTCTTCAGCGCGCCCAGTGCCCTCGCCGTCTCGGCGTCCACATCGGACACCGAGACGGCGGGGGGAAGCGCCGGGCGAGCGGCGATCCGGTGGGCCGGGCCCGCCGCCAGGCCGGGGCCCGCGGCGATCCCGCGCAGTGGCTCAGTCATGGCCGGACGTGGCGTCGAGGTCGGTGCCGAGCAGCGCGGCCAGGGCGTCGAGGGCCTCCTCGGCGCCTTCGCCCTCGGCGGCGATCGTCACCTCGGCGCCGTGCCCCGCACTGAGGGCGAGCACGTGCAGCATGCTGCCGGCCGGGACCGGGGCCTTGCCCCCGGCCTGAATGGTCACCGCGACCGGTTGTGCTTTGGCCGCCTTGACGAACAGGGCGGCGGGACGGGCGTGGAGGCCGCTCGCGGAGGCGACGGCGACGGTTCGAGACGGCATCATGGCTCCTCGGTCAGGGTTCGATCGTCACCTTGATCGCCTCGCCGCGCGCGACGAGGTCGAAGGCCTCGACCGCGGCCGACAGGGGCAGGCGGTGGGTGATCAGGTCGCTCACGGGGACGGCTCCGCCGGCGATCAGGGCCAGCGCCTCGGCGTTGTTCGCCGGGCTCGATCCGTTGGCGCCGACGATGGTCAGTTCGCGGTAGTGCACGAGGTTGGAGTCGCAGGCGATGATCGGGGCGTCCTTCGGCAGGCCGCCGAAGAAGCTGATCCGGCCCCGCCGCGCGGCCATCGCGATCGCCTGCTCCTGGGCACCACCCGAGGCGGCGGCGGTGATGACGACGTCGGCACCGCGTTCCTCGGTCAGTTTCAGGACGGCCTCGACGGCGTCGGTGTCCCCGCCGTGGACGGTGGCGTCGGGCCGGACGAGGGCCGCGGCCATCTCCAGGCGTTCGGCGTTGATGTCGACGAGGAACACCCGCCGCGCACCACGGGCCTTGGCCAGCCGGACGTGCAGGCAGCCGATCGGGCCCGAACCCATCACGACGACGTCGTCGCCGTCACCGACGCGGGCGAGGTTCTGGCCGTTGATGACGCAGGCGAGGGGTTCGGCGACGGAGGCCTCGGCGAAGCCGAGCCCGTCGGGGATCCGGTTGAGGCCGCCGACGGCGAGGACCTTGGCGGGGACCACCATGTACTCGGCGAAGCCGCCGTCGTAGTGGTAGCCCATCGACTCCTGCTTCGGGCAGACCGACATGCGGCCGCGCCGGCATTCCCCGCACTGTCCACAGGGGATGGCCGCGATGACCTGGACGCGGTCGCCGGGGGCCCACCCGCCGACCCCGTCGCCGAGTCCGGCGACCTCACCGGCGACCTCGTGGCCCATCACCCGCGGCGGGACGATGTGGTGGTGCCCGAAGCGGGAGATCTTGACGTCGGTCCCGCAGGTCGAGCAGTCGCGGACCCGGATGAGCACCTCGCCGGGCCCCGGTACGGGCTCGGGCGCGTCCTCGATCCGGACATCGCCTGGCGCGTGGAAACGGACCACCTTCATCTATTCCTCCTCGTCCGGCGTGAGCAGCCGGCGCACGTCGTCGGGTTCGGTCGCCGCGCGCAACAGGCGGGCGCGTTCGGGGTCGAGCAGGACCAGGGCGAGCTCGCCGAGCAGGGCGACGTGTCCGTCGCCGCGGGCGGCGATGGCCACGCAGACGGTGACGCGCTCGCCGTCCCAGTCGACGCCGTCGGGGAAGCGGAGCACGGCCAGGGCGTCGCGCTCGATGTCCTCTTTGGAGGTGAGCGTGCCGTGCGGGATGGCGACGCCTTCTCCGACATAGGTGGAGACGGAGCGTTCGCGGGCCAGCATGGCGTCCACATAGGATGGTTTGGCGGCGCCGATCGCGACGAGCGCCTCGCCGCAGCGGCGGACGGCGTCGTCACGGTCGGCGGCGGTCTCGGCGAGCCGGATGGCGCGGTCGTCGAGGAGGCCGGTCAGGGCGTCATTCACCGACATCACTTCCGGTCTGGATGGCGCTGACGAGCCGCGCCACGGCCGGGTCGCCGATGAACAGCTGGATCGAGACGATGACGGTGTCGGGGGCGACGCCGCGGACGCGGTCGGCGAGTCCCTGGTGGGTGACGATCACGTCGGCCTCGACGGGGATCTCGGCGACGGCGGCGTGCACGACGGTGACGCCGTTCTTCTTGAGCTGACGGCGGAGCTGACCGGCCAGCATGACGCTGCTGCCCATGCCGGCGTCGCAGGCGACGACGAGCGTCTTGATCGCCGATCCGTTGATGGTGGTCATGTCCTTGCCTTTCGGCTTTCGGCGGGGACGGTGCCCCGCGGGGCGGGTACGGCGGTGGTGGCTTCCGCTTCCTCTTGTTCGGCCCGTTTCTCGCCGCGACCGAAGCCCAGCAGGACCGAGGAGGCGGCGAAGCTCACGGCGGCGGAGATGACGATCCCCAGGATCACGCCGAACCAGTCGCCTTTGGGCGTGACCGCCATCCAGGCGAAGATGCTGCCCGGCGCGGGTGTGGCGACGAGTCCGACGCCGGTGACCATGAAGGTCGCGACACCGGCGGCGCCGCCGAGGATCGCCGCGAGGATCAGCCGCGGCTTCATCAGCACGTAGGGGAAGTAGATCTCGTGGATGCCGCCGAGGAACTGGATCGTGGCGGCGGCGGGGATGCTCGGGCGCAGGGCGCGCGGCCCGAAGAACATGAAGGCCAGCAGCAGGCCCAGACCGGGTCCGGGGTTGGACTCGATCATGAACAGGATCGAGCTGCCGGTGTCGGCGGCCTCGGCGGCGCCGAGGGGGCCGAGCACGCCGTGGTTGATGGCGTTGTTGAGGAAAAGGACCTTCGCCGGTTCGACCAGGACCGAGGAGGCGGGCAGGAGGTTGTGCGTGACCAGCCAGCTCACCGCGTCACCGGCGGCGTCGGTGACCACCCGGAACACCGGGCCGATGACCCAGGCGCCGAGCACCGCCATCCCGGCGCCGAGGATCCCGGCGGAGAAGTTGTCGATGAGCATCTCGAAACCGGGCTTGATCCGGTCTTCGAGGAGACCGTCGAAGAGTTTGAGCAGGTAGGCGGCGAGCGGGCCGATGACCATTGCGGCGAGGAACATCGGCTGTTCGGCGCCGACCACGACGCCGACGGTGGCCACCGCGCCGACCACGGCACCGCGCTGCCCGTGGACCATCCGGCCGCCGGTGTAGCCGATGAGCAGGGGCAGCAGGAACTTGATCATCGGGCCGACGAGTTCGCCGAAGTGCTCGTTGGGGATCCAGCCGGTCGGGATGAACAGCGCGGTGATCAGGCCCCAGGCGATGAAGGCGCCGATGTTGGGCATGACCATGCCCGCCAGGTAACCGCCGACGCGCTGGACGGAGGCCTTTAAACCGGTGCCGGTGACCTGTGGTGTGTAGTCGCTCATTGCTGTCTCCCTCAGGGACGATCCGGGGCTGCGGCCGCCGGAGTGTTCGGGGGCCGGACACCGTCCGGCAGGTGGTGGACGCGCACCAGGTCCCGGCGCAGGTCGGCCGGTCCGGGCATGCGGCTGCCCGGCAGGCTGACCGCCGCCGCGGCCCAGGCGAGGGCCTCGGCGAACGCGTCGGCGCCCGCGGCTCCGGCGGCGAGGAACCCGGCGAGAAGGGCGTCGCCGGCCCCGACGGAGCTGCGGGGGACGGGCACGTCGGCCTCGCCGGCGAGCACGCCGTCGGCTCCGACGAGCAGGGCGCCGTCGGCGCCGAGACTGGCCAGGACCGTGCCCGCGCCGAGCGCGCGCAGTTCCCGGGCCGCCGCGACGACCTCGGCCGTCGTGGCCGGGACCCGGCCGACGGCTTCGGCGAGTTCCTCCCGGTTGGGTTTGAGGAGATCCGCGCCGGCCTCGGCGGCGGCGCGCAGGGCCGGGCCGCTGGTGTCGACGGCCAGGCGCACGCCGGAGTCGACCACCCGGCGGCACAGGCCCGCGAACGCGCTGACCGGCAGGCCGGGGGGCACGCTTCCGCAGATGACGACCCAGGTGGCGTCGACGGCGGCGGTCAGGGCCCGGGTCGTGATGAGTTCGAACTCGGCGGGCGACAGGCTCGGACCCGGTTCGTTGATCTTGGTGACGGTGCCGTCGGGTTCGGCGAGGGTGATGTTGGAGCGGGTGCGCCCGACGATCGGGACCGAGCGCACGTCGACGCCCTCGTCACGCAGCAGCCGCATGATCTGCGCGCCCTCGTCCCCGCCGCAGGGCAGGACCGCGGGGGCCGAGACCCCGTTGGCCAGCAGTGCCCGGGACACGTTGACGCCCTTGCCGCCGGGATCGAGGTGCGCCGAGGCGGCGCGGATGACCTCACCGCGGACGAGGCGCTCGACGTCGACGGCCCGGTCGAGGCTGGGATTGAGCGTCACGGTGACGATCACGCGCGCACCACCCGCACGCCGTTGGCCTCGATGTCCTCGGCGAGGCCGGTGTCGAGACCGGTGTCGGTGATGAGCGTGTCCACTTCGGCCAGCGCGCCGAAGCGGGCCAGGTAGTCGTTGCCGATCTTGGTGTGGTCGGCGAGCACGACGCAGCGGCGGGCCGCGCGGATCATCGCGCGCTTCACCGCCGCCTCGGCGGGGTCGGGTGTGGTCAGGCCGCGCTCCACCGAGCAGCCGTTCGTGCCGAGGAAGGCCACGTCGACGTACATGTCGGCCAGGGGCCGCAGTGCCCAGTCGTCGACGGTCGCCAGGGTCTTGCCGCGCAGGCGCCCGCCGAGGAGCAGGACGTTGAGGTTGGGGCGGGTGCCCAGGAGCGTGGCGATCACCGGGGAGTTGACCACGACGGTGAGCTCGCGGTCGGCCGGCAGCGCGTGCGCCAGCCGCGAGGTGGTCGTCCCGGCGTCGAGGATGACGGCGCCGTCCGCGGGGACCTCGGCGAGGGCCGCCTTGGCGATGCGCTCCTTCTCCTCGGTGAGGACGGTGTCGCGGGTGGCCAGGGCGGGCTCGAAACCGAGTCTCTCCACCGGGATCGCCCCACCGTGGACCCGGCGCAGCACGCCGGCGCGTTCCAGCGTCGTCAAGTCCCGCCGGATCGTCTCCGCGGTCACGTCGAGGGTTTCGGCGAGACCGGCCACCTCCACGCGCCCGCCGGCGCGCGCGATGCGGACGATCTCCTGTTGCCGTTCCTCAGCGTACATGTGGTTTCACCGCCGTTTCGTTTTGTATCTCTTCTGTTTACGCCCGAGCTTGGGCGAAGTCAAGAGCGGATTCCTTGCCACAGAAGCATTTCCGGAGGCACCATCACGCAACCCGGGCGCGGCGAACAGACAGAAACGGGCATCGCCTCCACGCTCCGGCGGGGTGCCGGCTCGCGAAGGCGATGCGGTGACTGTCAAAGGGGCCCGATGCGGCGGCCCGCGACGCGGTGGGACGTCAGGCGCGCTCGCGCACGACCTCGGCGAACCTGCCGACGACGCTCCGCCAGACCGGCGTCGCCAGCGGCTCGTCGGCGACCGCGGCCTCGTACACGGCGGCCTTGTCGAGACCCTGCGCCCGCAGCTTCTCCGCGTCCCACGACAGCAGCGAGTCCGGGGCGACCTCGGGGTGGAACTGCGTTCCCCACGCCACCTCACCGACCCGGAAGGCCTGGAACGGGCAGATGTCGGTCTCGGCCAGCCAGGCGGCGCCCTCGGGAAGCCTGGTCACCGCGTCGATGTGATGCTCGATCGCCGTGACGACGGGGGGAAGCCCGCCGAACAGGCGGTCGTCCTCGGCTTCGGCGCGGACCCGGATCGGGACGCTGCCGGTCTCGGGCGCGCCGACGTCGGCCTCGACCACTCCCCCGGCGACGTGCGCCAGCAGCTGCCCGCCAAGGCAGATCCCCAGCATCGGCGTGCCCTCGTCGAGGGCCCTGCGCACGATCGCGCGCGTCGCGGCCAGCCACGGCGCCCGCGCGTCGTCGTCGGGCATGAATCCGCCACCGAGCACGAGCACCGCGTCGTGAACGGCCGTCTCCGACGGAGCCCGCTCGGGCCCATGGACCAGGTCGAGCCGCAGACCCGCCTCGACGAGCCACTCGCCGACACGGCGGGGCCCACCGCCCTCATGGTTCTGGACGACGAGGACACGCGGCTCGATCATGCCGACACGCTACGCCTCCCGCGCACGGCACGGCTCGCGGGAATCGTGCCCTTCGACGTGACACTCCGGGCGTGGAGTACCCGCCCCGAAACAAAGTTGACCTTCCGGCCGTTGTCCACGAGAGTCGTAGCCGGTCCCGGCCACCGTCGAAGGGAGTGGGCCCTTGCTCGTCTGAAGTCTTGAGGCACCCGGCGCCCCACCGGCGTCCCGTGCGCGACTTCGAACGAGCCCCGCCCTCCCGACGTCGACGCGCACCCGGTGTCTCGAACGTGACCGTCCCGTTCGCTTCGAGCACTCGCGAGGACCCCATGTCGACCGATACCACCATCACCTTCACCGGCCTCGTCCACGTCTGGCCGGACGGAACACCGCTCTTCGACGGCCTCAGCGGCGCCTTCGGACCCGGCCGGACCGGGCTGATCGGCCTCAACGGCTCGGGCAAGTCGACCCTGCTGCGCCTCGTCGCCGGCGAACTGAGTCCCACCGAAGGCGCCGTCGAGGTCACCGGCGAGATCGGATACCTGCCGCAGAACGTCGTGCTCACGACCGAACCGCGCGTCGACGAGGCCCTCGGCATCGCCGCCGTCCGGGCCGCCCTGCGCGCGATCGGCGACGGCGACACCGGTGAGGAGCACTTCGCGACCATCGGCGACGACTGGGACGCCGAGGAGCGCGCCACCGCCACCCTCGGAGGGCTCGGACTCGGCCACATCGGACTCGACCGGACCGTCGGCGAGTTGTCCGGCGGCGAGTCGGTGCTGCTGCGGCTGGCCGCGCTGCTGCTGCGCCGGCCCGACGTGCTGCTCCTCGACGAGCCGAGCAACAACCTCGACCTGCCCGCTCGCCACCGGCTCTACGCGGCGGTCGAGGCGTGGCGGGGCGTCCTCGTCGTGGTCAGCCACGACCGCGCCCTGCTGGAACGCGTCGACCAGATCGCCGACCTCCGCGACGGCGAGATCGTCTCCTACGGCGGGAACCTCTCCGCCTACGAGGCGGCGCTGGCCGTCGAGCAGGAAGCCGCCGCACGCATGGTCCGGGTCGCCGAGTCGGACCTGCGCAAACAGAAGCGCGAACTCGCCGAGGCCCAGGTGAAACTGGCGCGGCGGCGGCGCTTCGGGCAGAAGAAGTGGGACACCAAGCGCGAGCCGAAGGTCATCATGGGCAACCGCAAACGGCAGGCGCAGGTCTCCACGGGCAAGCACCGGATCATGCACGAGGAGCGCCTCGCCGAGGCCCGCGAGCGGCTCGACGAGGCGGTCGAGGCCGTCCGCGACGACGACGTGATCCGCGTCGACCTCGCCCACACCGCGGTGCCCGCCGGCCGCAGCGTGCTCACGCTGCGCGACCTGGTCCCCGAGCACGGCGCGAGGGTACGCGGCGAGTTCGAGATCCGCGGTCCCGAGCGGGTCGCGCTCGTCGGCCGCAACGGTTCGGGCAAGTCGACATTGCTGCGCACGATCGCCGGGGAGCTGCGGCCGTGCGCCGGCGAAGCCGTCGCGCACGTGCCGCTGCGGTATCTGCCGCAGCGGCTCGACGTTCTCGACGACGGCCTCGGCGTGGCGGCCAACGTCGCGCGCTTCGCGCCCGAGGCGACCGACAACGAGATCCGCGCGCGCCTGGCCCGGTTCCTGTTCAAAGGACAGCGTGCCGACCGGGCGGTCGGCGTGCTCTCCGGCGGCGAGCGTTTCCGGGCCTCCCTGGCCGCGCTCATGCTCGCCGAACCGGCGCCGCAGCTGCTGATGCTGGACGAGCCGACGAACAACCTCGATCTGGCCTCCGTGCGGGGACTCGTCGAGGCCCTCGCCTCCTACCGGGGCGCGCTGATCGTGGCGTCGCACGACATCGCGTTCCTCGACGCGCTCGGGATCACCCGGTGGGTCGAGCTCGACGGGGAGCTGCGGGACACCGGCTTTCGTCGCAACCGGCGCTTAGCCTGGTCGAGACGGTGACCCCGGCGGGGAAGGAAGCGCGATGGAGCAGGCGGAGACGGAGTTCCCGCACGGGATCGGCAAGGTCGCCACGCGCGAACTCGCGCTCAACGGCTACACCCGTTACGAGCAGCTGACGGGCGTGTCGGCCCGGACCCTGCTGCGGATCCACGGGGTCGGGCCGAAGGCGATCCGGATCCTCGGTGAGGAGCTGACCGGGCGGGGGCTGGCCTTCGCCGAGGACGAGGGGCCCTAGGCCGCGCAGAACTCGTTGCCCTCCGGGTCGCTCATGACCCACCAGTGCCCGGCGGGTCCCTGGTCGACTTCGCCGACCCTGGTCGCGCCGAGTCCTTCGAGGCGCGCCACGAGCGCGTCGAGGCCGTCTTCGGCGTGCACGTCGATGTGCAGGCGGTTCTTGACCGACTTCTTCTCCGGGACGTCCTGGAACAGCAGGCGCCGCCCCTGCCCGATGCCGCTGACGGGGTCGAAGGGGTCGCCGGGGTGCCGCACGGCGGCCAGGCCGCGGAAGTTCTTGCGCCCGTTGTGCTCGACCACGGCCGCTTCGGGCAGGTGCCCGGCGGCCAGCAGCTGGTCGATCAGCGCCGTGGGGTCCTCCACCTCGTACTCCAGGGCCGCGGCCCAGAAGTCGGCGAGCACCGGCGCGTTCTCGGTGTCGATGACGAGCTTCCAGTTCAATGCCATGTAACCAGTTATACCGGTTAGTGATCAGGAGCGCAAGCCGACGGCGGTTCACCCTCGGCTCGCGCGTCGGCGTCAGTCCACGGTGGCCGCTTCGGCGGGTCGTGGCGCGAAGAAGCGGACGAGGTCCTCGGCCGCCGTCGGGGACAGCATCATCGCCTGGACCCGCGCCGACATCTCCGCGATCGGGCCGATCCTGGCGAACATCTCCTCCTCGTAGGCCCTGATCGCGGTGTCGGGATCGGGGCCGGCGGCGAGCCGCGCGGCGAGTTCGGCGCCGTCGAGCATGGCCTGGTTGGCGCCTTCACCGACCGGCGGCATGAGGTGGGCGGCGTCGCCGATGAGGGTGACGCCCGGCCGGTGGGCCCAGCGGAAGTCGGTGGGCATGGCCTCGATCCTGCGCGGGATCGGCGGGCCGTCGCCTGCTTCGATGAGGGCGGTGAGGCCGGGGTCCCAGCCGTCGAACAGGTCCAGCAGGTCCCGCTTGCCGCGGTAGGCGTCCAGGTCGCGGTCGGTCGCGCGCAGGGACACGCCGACCTTGATGCCGCCGTCGCCGAGGCGTTGTGCGGCCAGGATCTGGTTCTCGCCGACGCACCAGAGGTTTCCCGGGCCGACCAGTTCGGCGAGCTTCGGGTGGCGCCGGTCGGCATCGCCGATGGTGAGCTCGACCAGGGTGGCCACGGGCGACAGCGCCGTGTCGGCCAGCAGCGACCGGACGGCCGAGCGTGCGCCGTCGGCGCCGATGAGGACGTCGCAGTCGGCGGTGTGCCCGCCCTCGAAGGTCAGCCCGAAGCCGCCGCCGGGCCGTGGCGCCGCCGCGAGAAGCCGGTGCCGCCAGGCCACCACGCCCTCGGGGAGGGATTCGAGCAGGAGGTCGCGCAGTACCGCGCGGTCGATCTCCGGGCGCCCGGAGAAGGAGCCGGGTTCGGGCACGTGGTGCACGAGCGTGCGCCCGGCCGTGTCGAGGATGCGGTGTTCCTCGCCTTCCGGCCGCGCCTCGGAGCGGAACCGCCCGGCGAGGCCCGCTTCGGCCAGGGCCCGCTGCCCCGACTCCGGGTGCAGGTCGAGCATGCCGCCCTGGGAGCGCGCGGTCCGGCTCGCCTCACGCTCGTAGACCACCGCCTCGATGCCGTTCAAGTGCAGGATTCGGGCCAGCGTCAAGCCGCCGAGGCCGCCACCGGCGATAGCGATGCGCATCTTCATCTCCGTTACCGTACGATGTACCTTATGGATACGTCGTACGGTAACACGCCCCTGCCCGTCTGGGAACGACCCGAACCCCAGCCCCGGGCCGCACCGGTGACCCTGAGCCGCACGAAGATCGCCGCCACCGCGATCGGCGTCGCCGACGAACACGGCCTCGACGGACTGTCGATCCGCAAGATCGCCAAGGAACTCGGCGTCGGCCCGATGCGGCTCTACGACTACGTCCTCAACAGATCCGAACTGCTCGACCTGATGGTCGACGCCGTCTACGCCCGCATCGCCGACGGCGACCCGCACACCACATGGCGCTCCACCGTCCTGACCATCGCGCACCGAACCCGCGAAGCCGCGCTCGCACACGAATGGTTCGCCGACCTGCTCGGAGCCCGGCCGCACCTCGGACCCCACGCACTCGCCGTCGGCGAGGCGACCGCGGCGGCGCTCGCCCAGGCGCCCGGACTGGACGGGATCGACGATCTCCAGCGCGCCCTGGGCGCCGTCAACGGGTTCATCATCGGCGCGCTCCGCAGGGAGATCACCGAGCGGCGTACCGCCCGCTCGACCGGCACCGACGAGGCCGCCTGGCAGGCCGCCCTCGGGCCCTACCTGACGCGCATGCTCGACACGGGCCGCTACCCCACCGTGGCCAGGCTCGTCGTCGACGGCGCCCACCTCAACGCCGAAGAGACCTTCCACCACAACCTGGCCGCCGTCGTCGACGGCGTCACCGGCCGCCCCCGCGCCTGAACGGCGGCTCCGGGGCGGAGCCGCGGTTCAGGGCTCGGGATCATGCCATCGCGTCGCCCTCATACTGGTCGCGGTAGATCCGGTAGGTCGGCCGCGACAACAGCTTGTTCTGGATCTCGTGGATCGCGGTGACGACCTCGGGGATCTCGGAGGGGTGCTGCACGGGCAGGCCGAAGAACGCCCCGCCCGCACGGGCGGTGAGCAGCCAGCACACCGCCTCCTCGGGCGTGAACCCGGCGGCGCGGATGTGTCGGTAATCGGTGCGTTCGGCCTCGGTCCAGCCGGGCAGCGACGGGACGCGCTCGTCGGTGAAGACCTCGGCCGCCGCGGCGGGCGAGGCGGGGACGGTCGTGGCGACCACGGCGCCTGCCGTGGCGGCGGCCACGGCGCGCAGGACGTGACGGCGATCAGGTGTCGACATTGGACGGACGCTATCGGCGCCCGGGACCGGACGTCAACGACTCACAGGCCCGCCGTCACGCCTTTCAGTTCGGCGAAGCAGTCGCGCACGAGCGCCGGCATGTCGGCCTCGCCGTGTTCGGCGAGCCATCGCCCGAAGGCGACCTTGAACACCGCGACGCCCGTCTCGGCCGCGAGGTGCGCCACGCCCTCGGGCGCGCCCCTGTCCCGCAGGGCCGCCGTGAGCGTGACCGCCCAGGACGCCAGCTTGATCAGCTCGCGCTCCCGGAGTTCGGCGTTGGCGTCGATGACCGCCTGCCGCCTCCGCGAGTGGACCGGGTCGCGGATCAGGCGCCCGGCGGCGGCGAGGGCGGCCGCCACGGCCTCGATCGGCGCGGCCCCTGCGGGTGCCGCCGCGACCGTCTCGGCCAGCAGGTCGAGGAGTTTCTCGGCGCCGCCGAACAGGACTTCGCGCTTGTCGCCGAAGTGCCGGAAGAACGTGCGCTCGGTGAGCCCGGCCCGCCCGGCGATCTCGGCGACGGTGGTCTGCTCGAAACCGCGCTCGGCGTACAGCTCCAGCGCGGCCTCGGACAGGCGCTCGCGCGCGTTGGGCTCCCAGCGACTCATGCCTTCAGCCTAGAGGATGTCAGTCACTGACATCAGCGTGCTACCGTCGATGTCAGTGACTGACATCAATCGACCGGGAGGTCCCCCCATGCACGTATTCGTCACCGGCGCGTCCGGCTGGATCGGCTCCGCCGTCGTCCCCGAACTCATCGGCGCAGGCCACCGCGTCACCGGCCTCGCCCGCTCCGAACCCTCCGCCGAGGCGCTGACCAGGGCCGGTGCCCAGGTCCGCCGCGGAACCCTCGACGACCTCGACGTCCTGCGCGACGCCGCCGCCGCCAGCGACGGCGTCGTCCACCTCGCCTTCAAACACGACATCGCCTTCACCGGCGACTTCCAGGGCGCGGCGGCCGCCGACCGCGCCGCCGTCGAAGTCTTCGGCGACGTCCTCGCCGGCACCGGCCGCCCACTCGTCATCGCCTCCGGCCTGCCCGGGATCACCCCCGGCCGCGTCACCACCGAACGCGACGGCGTCGAACCCGACCCCGCCGCCCGCCTCGACGACGGCCCACGCGCCCGCATGGCCACCGCCGACCTCACACGCACCCTCGCCTCCCGCGGCGTGCGCTCCTCGGTGCTGCGCCTGCCCCCGACCGTCCACGGCGAAGGCGACCCCGGCTTCATCTCCGCGATCATCGGCATCGCCCGCGCCACCGGAGTCTCCGCCTACATCGGCGACGGCTCCCACCGCTGGCCCGCCGGGCACCGCGACGACGCCGCCCACCTGTTCCGCCTGGCACTGGAAGACGCCGAGGCCGGTGCGACCCTCCACGCCGTCGCCGACGAAGGCGTCGCCGTCCGCGACATCGCCGAGGTGATCGGCCGCCACCTCGGCGTACCCGTCACCGCCCTGACCCCCGAGGAAGCGAGCGCCCACTTCGGCTGGATCGGCGCCTTCCTGGGCACCGACATGCCCGCGTCGAGCACCCTGACCCGCGCATGGACCGGCTGGTCACCGACCGGACCCGGCCTCATCGAAGACCTCGGCAAAGGTCACTACTTCCACACCTGACATCGCCACCCGGGAGGAGTGGGCCCAGCCCCACCCCACCCGGGGTCTGGACGGATACCCGCCGCCCCCGATCCTCCATAACTTCGTCATGTCGGCCGGTGCGCCCCGCACCACCGAGGACGGAGAAGACCATGTTCGTACTGCTGCTGCTCGGCAAACTCAGCCCCCGCCGTCGCGTCGTCTCCGGCGTCACCTGCGCCCTCGCCGGAATCCTGTGGATCGCCGTCTCCGCCGTGGCCGCACCCGGCCTGCTGGTCCACGGCGTCGTGCTGGCCGCCGTCGGCGCGATCCTGTGGATCAGCGGCGCCGTGGCCCGGCGCCGGGCGCGCGTCACCACCGTCGAATACGCCGGTGAGCGCTGACCCGCGATGGAGGAGACTGGGACGATCATGAAGGAGACGAGAAGAGGTTCCGGGCCGATGCTCGCGATCCCGCTCGGGCTGCGCCGGTCGGCGATCCTCATCGCGCTCACCGCGCCGATGGCCGTGATCGGCGTCGGCGTCGCCGTCGGCGGACTGCGCTTCGCGCTCGGCTGGTCCAAAGACGCCTCCCCGCCACCGCTGGTCGGCCTCCTGGCCACCACGGGCGAGGTCGGGATGGCCCTGCTCTGGACGAGCGTCGCGGTGTGGGCGACGTGGACCTTCGCCGGACGGGCACTGACCACCGCCGCACGCCGGATCATCGGCGGCTGGCTCGGCACCCCGATCGAAGCCGCCTACACGCCCCTCCCACAGGTGACGCACATGGCGACCGGCTACTGGTGGAACGGCTTCGAATACTACGAATCGGAGCGCGAAGCACGCCGCCGCGCCACGTGGGAAGCCCGCAAGCGCGACCCACAGGCCCGCCGCGAACTCCGCTGGCTCCTCGGGTCCATCGTGACGATCCTGCCCGTCGCCGCCCTGCCCCTCGCCGCGCTCGCCGCGGGAGCCTTCCTCGCGGTCGCGAACCCATGGCCGGCCGGTGTCGCGCTGCTCGTACTGGGCCTGGCGTCGGCGCCTTTCGCGTGGCGCATCGTGCTGCCCCTGGCACCCCGGCTCCTCGGACCCGCCCCCGCCCGGCCCGGACAGCGGGTCGAGGAACTGGAGGCGATCCGCGCCGACCTCACCCAGACGCAGGCCTCCGAACTGGAACGCATCGAGCGCGGCCTCCACGACGGGCCGCAGGCACGACTCGTCGCGCTCGGCATGTCGATGGGCGCCGCCGAAAGACTCGTGGAAACCGACCCGGCCGCCGCCAGGGCCATCCTCGCCGAGGCGCGCGCCGCCTCGGCCGCCGCGCTCGACGAACTGCGCTCGCTGGTCCGCGGCATCAACCCGCCGGTGCTCACCGAACGCGGCCTCGTCGACGCCGTGCGGGCGCTCGCGCTCGACGCGGCGGTGCCCGTCACCGTCCGCAGCAGTGTCCCGTCGCGGCCCGAGCGGCCCGTCGAGGCGGCGCTGTACTTCGCCGTCGCCGAACTGCTGGCCAACGTCGCCAAGCACGCCGGGGCGACCCGGGTCGTCATCGACCTCGACTACGGTGACCGCATGCTGACCGCGACGGTGACCGACGACGGTGTGGGCGGGGCCGCGGCCTCACCCGGTTCGGGTCTCAGCGGCATCGAGCGCCGGATGGCGGCCTTCGACGGCCGCGTCGCGATCGACAGTCCGGCCGGTGGGCCGACGAGCGTGCGGGTGGCGGTGCCGTGCGCGTTGTCATAGCCGAGGACCTGTTCCTTCTGCGCGACGGGCTCGTGCGTCTCGTGGAGGCCTTCGGGCATGAAGTCGTCGCCTCCGTCGACAACGGGCCGGCCGCCCTCGCAGCGCTCCTCGCCCACCGGCCCGACGTCGCGATCGTCGACGTAAGGCTGCCGCCGACCTTCTCCGACGAGGGCCTGCAGGCCGCACTGGAGGCACGCGGGCAGGTGCCCGGTCTGCCGGTGCTGATCCTGTCGCAGCACGTCGAGCAGCTGTACGCGCGCGAACTGCTCGCCGACGGCCACGGCGGGATCGGTTACCAGCTGAAGGACCGCGTCCTCGACGCCGAGCAGTTCATCGGCGCCGTCGAACGCGTCGCCGCCGGAGGGACGGCCCTCGACCCGACGGTCGTGGCGAGGCTGCTCGGCCGGCCGGAACGCGCCGATCCCCTCGCCGCCCTGACCGGGCGGGAACGCTCGGTGCTGGAGCTGATGGCCGAGGGCCTGTCGAACACGGCGATCGCGGGCCGGTTGTTCCTGAGCGAGGGCGCGATCAGCAAGTACACGACGACGATCTTCGCGAAGCTCGGGCTCTCCGCCGACGACGACACGAACCGGCGGGTGCGGGCGGTGCTGACGTATCTGAGCGCGGGCGCCGAGGAGTGATCGGAGGCGGGGGCGTCGACGCCGCCCTGGACTCCGCGGGATCGAGTTCGCGACGAACACAGGAGACCCACATGTGGCCCCGAGTCGACGGCCTGCGCGGCCTGGAACTGGGCACCCCCGGCGAGATGCGCCGATGGCTCACCGACCTCGTCCTCTCCGGTGAGACCGCCACGGCGGGTCTGCTCGCCGAGTACGCCGACGAGGGCGAGGAACTCGAACACCTCGGTGAACGCCTGGCGCTGATCGACGACGACGGCACCCACGCCGCCACCGTCGAGATCACCGGCGTCACGGTCGTGCCGTTCGCCGAGGTCTCCTTCGCCTTCGCCCGCGACGAGGGCGAAGGCCACACCTCGATCGAGCACTGGCGGGAGACCCACGCCGAGTTCTGGGCCGCCGAGGGCACCCGCGTCGATGACGGGACCGAGATAGCCTGCCTGCGCTTCACGGTCCTCCCCATGTGAAACACCGCCCCGAGGCGCCATTGCCTCGGGACGGTCGTCTGCACGGGGATGCGCCGGTGGACAAGCGCACCCCCGCGATTCCTACCTCCTGGACGGCTCCCGCAGCCCGTCCCCCGCGCCCGGCGGCAGGATCTCGACGTCGGCCATGGGGCTGGCGTCGGCGGCCGAGGCGGCGGTGGCCGCCGCGGTGGCCGGCTCCGGCACGTCGAGGCTGGTGCGCAGGGGCGCGGGCTTGAGGAAGATGGCCGCGATGACGCCGATGACGGCGATGGCCGCGCCGATGAGGAAGATGCGGCCGGTGGCGTCGCCGTAGGCGGCGCGCACGATGTGCTCGATGGCCGGGGGCAGCGCGTTGAGGTTCAGGCTGCCGCTGCCCTGCGAGCTGTCGGCGGGTACTCCCATGGCGGTGAGGTCACGGGTGATGTTCTCGGTCACGCGGTTGGCCAGCACGGCTCCCAGGACCGAGACACCCACGGCGCCACCGAGCGAACGGAAGAACGCGATCGACGACGAGGCCGCGCCGATGTCCTTGAGCCGGACGGTGTTCTGCACGGCGAGGACCAGGTTCTGCATGGTCGAGCCGACGCCGACGCCGACGGCGAACATGGCGGCGCCGAGGTAGATCAGCGAGGTCTCGTGGTCGATGAAGCTGAGCCCGAGCATGCCGATGACGAGCACGATGGCGCCACCGACGATGTAGGGCTTGACCTTGCCGGTCTTGCTGACGAGACGTCCGATGATGATCGACGAGCCGAGCACGCCGGCCATCATGGGGATGGTCATCAGGCCCGCTTCGGTCGGCGTGTAACCGCGGCCGATCTGGAAGTACTGGCCGAGGAACACCGATCCGCCGAACATGGCCATGCCCACCGCGAGGCTGGCGATGATCGCGAGCGCCGTGGTGCGCTGCCGCACGATCGGGAGCGGGACGACGGGCTCGGCGGCACGCGATTCGACGAGGACGGCGAAACCGAGCAGGAGCACCGAGCCGGCGACCATGGCGCCGCTCTGCCAGGAGATCCAGTCGAACTCGTGGTCGACGAAGGAGACCCAGATGAGCAGCAGGCTGACGCCGGCGGCGATGAGGGCGGCACCGAGGTAGTCGATCTTGACCTTGCGGCGCATGACGGGCAGGCGCAGGGTCTTCTGGAGCACGAAGAACGCGAGGATCGCGACGGGCACGCCGATGAAGAAGCACCAGCGCCAGCCGAGCCACGAGTCGACGATGACGCCGCCGAGGAGCGGTCCGCCGACGGTCGCCAGCGCCATGACGCCACCGAGGTAGCCGTTGTACCGGCCGCGCTCGCGGGGCGGGATCATGGCGGCGATGGCGACCTGGACGAGCGCCTGGAGGCCACCGACGCCGAGGCCCTGGAAGGCACGGGCGGCGATGAGCTGCCCGGCGTCCTGGGCGACGCCGCTGAGCACGGATCCCGCCGCGAAGATGAGGATGGCGATCTGGATGAGCGCCTTCTTGCTGAACAGGTCGGACAGCTTGCCCCAGATGGGCGTGGACGCCGTCGCGGTGAGGAGGGTCGCGGTGACGACCCAGGTGTACTGGCCCTGGGTGCCGTCCAGCGCTCCGATGATCTTCGGGAGCGCGGTCGACACGACGGTGCCGCTGAGCATGGCGACGAACAGGACGAGCAGGAGGCCGCTGAGGGCTTCGAGGATCTGCCGGTGGTTCATCTGAGTGGCGGGTGGTTCGCCCATCAGGCGGTCTCCTTGTGGTCGACGGGTCGTGGGAAGGCGCTCGGGCGATCCGAGGCCAGGTGACGGGCCACGTCGTCGGTGACGCGGAGCATCTGTGCGGCGAAGCTGCGCAGCTCGTCGCGGTTCCAGTCGGCGAGGGTCTCGGCGAAGACCTCGTGGTACCAGTCGCGACTGGCCGCGAGGGCTTCCCGCCCCGCCGGGGTGAGGGTGATCAGGCAGGCACGGCGGTCGTGTTCGTCGGCGACGCGTTCGGCGAGGCCGAGCGTGACGACGCCGCTGATGGAGCGGCTGACCGTCGAGGTGTCGAGGGCGAGCGCCTCGGCGAGGTCCTTGAGGTGGCAGCCGCGTGTTCCGGCGCTGGCCTCTTCGATCTGGCCGAGGAGCGGCATGACACCTGCGGGTAGTGCGGCGTGCGCCCCGGTCCAGCGGCGGCGGAGGAGCCTGATCGTCTTGAGCAGGCCGCGCAGTCCGTTGCGGAGGTCTTCTTCGAGGGCGTCGTCGCGCGGTGTTTCTTGCATGGCACAAGCAATCATTCACCTCGCTTCCCATTGGGCAAAGTTTCCCAATGGGAAATGAGGTAAGGATCACGGTACGATCGACGCGATGGACACCAATGCCGGCCTGCGCGAACGCAAGAAGATGGCGACGCGCACGGCTCTCCACCAGGCGGCCGTGCGACTCGCCGCCGACCAGGGCCTCGACAAGGTCACGGTCGAGGCGATCTGCGATGCGGCCGACGTGTCCCGCCGGACCTTCTCCAACCACTTCGCGTCGAAGGAGGAGGCGCTGCTCTACAGCGACCACGAGCGGCTACGGCGCTTCGTGACGCTCGTGCGGGAGCGCCCGGCGACCGAGACGCCCTGGCAGGCGCTGACCGCCGCCGTCGAGGGCTTCAACGCCGAGGGCCCGGCCTTCGACGAGGAGTTCATGGACAAGCTGCGGATGGTGCGGCGCCACATCAGCCTGGCCACCCACCAGGCGGCGACCTACGCCGCCGTCGAGCGGGACCTCGCCGCCGAGATCGCCACCCGCCTGCCGGAGGCCACGGCCTCCCCCCTGCGGGCGCGGCTGCTGGCGGCGGCGACGCTGACGTCGATGCGCGTGTCGTTCCAGTACTGGCTCGACCAGCCCGACGCCGGCCTCGATCAGCTGCGGCTGGACGCGCTGGGGATCGTCGGGGAGAAGTTCGACTGAAACCCGTGCGATCATCGTCCCGGCACGCCGAGGGAGGGGACGCGATGCGGCGGGTGGAGATCACACCGGGTTTCCCAGGGCTCGACCGGATCCCGCGCGACACCTCGCCGGGGATCTACCCGGTCGAGGCGCGCGCGGCCGTCGGGGCCCTGCGCACCCTCGGCTGGGACGCCGTCTACGCCACCGGCGAGCACCGGCACGTCGACGCCGGGGACGGCGCCTGCTGGCTGCCGCTGCTGCGTTTCGGTGAGGAAACGCGCGCACGCGTGGCCGCCGACGTGATGACCCGCCTCGTCGACGCCGTCGGCGACGGCCGCGAGGTGATCCACCTGGAGTACCACCGCCGCACCGATGGCGGGACGGAGAAGCTGCGCGCCAGTGGGTCGGCCGCCGACCTCAAGGGCCTGCTCCGCACCGTCGCCGCCGAGGACGCCGACTAGGTCACGCCTCGGGGATCTCCCGCCCGAAGGCCTCAAGGGTGATGTCGGAGGGGTCCGGACCGCGCCGGACACCGGTGTCGAGGGCGTCGAGGGCCTTCAGTTCCTCATCGGTGAGGGTGAAGCCGAACACGTCGAAGTTGGCGGCGATGCGCTCGGGATTCACCGACTTCGGGATCGCCGAACGCCCCTCCTGGAGGTGCCAACGCAGCATGACCTGCGCGGGCGTGCGGTCGTGCTCGGCGGCGATCCCGGTGATGACCGGGTCGTCGAAGGTGCGCCCGGCGCCGGTGTCGCGGTAACTGGTGATCCCGCCGATCGGCGACCACGCCTGCGTCACGATCTCGCGGGCCGCGTCGGCGCGCTGGACCTCGGGCTGCGCGAAGTACGGGTGCACCTCGACCTGGTTGACCGCCGGGACCACCGCGGCCTTGGCCAGCAGCGCGTCGAGATGATCCGGCATGAAGTTGCTGACCCCGATCGCGCGGACGCGCCCGTCGGCGAGCAGCGTCTCCAGCGCGCGGTAGGCCTCGATCGTGCGGTCGAAGTCGCCGGGGAGCGCCTGGTGCAGCAAGAGCAGGTCGATCCGTTCGACGCCGAGTTTCCCGGCGCTCTTGCCGAAGGCGTGGAGGGTCTCCTCGTAGCCGTAGTCGCTGATCCAGATCTTGGTCTCGATGAACACCTCGTCGCGGTCGAGCCCGGATTCGGCGACGGCCCGGCCGACCTCGCGTTCGTTGCCGTAGGCCGCGGCGGTGTCGACCAGCCGGTAGCCCGTGCGCAGGGCGGCGGCGACCGCGGCGACGGTCTCCTCGGGCGCGGCCTGATAGACACCCAGGCCCAGCGCGGGCATCGTCACCTGGTTGTTCAGCGTGATGATCTCGGTCATGACTTCGACGGTACGGAGGAAACACCGCGCCGGGGAGGCACTCTCATTACTCCCCTCCCCCGCCCGCGCCCGATCGGTCAGGAATGAAGAAGCGGCCCGCCAGCACCCCCACCTAGCGTTGATCACATGACCAACGAACTCTTCCAGACCTTCATCGCCGTCGACGACCACGACAGGGCCCTCACGTTCTACCGCGACGCCGTCGGCCTTGAGGTCCGCAACGACGTCGGCTACGAGTCGATGCGCTGGGTCACCCTCGGCGCGCCCTCGCAGCCGGGCATCGACATCGTCCTCGAACCGGCCGTCGGCGACCCGAACGCCGCCGAGGAGGACAAGGAGGCCGCCGCGCGCCTGCTCAGCCGCGGGCTGCTGCGCGCGGTGATCTTCCGGACCGACGACGTCGACGCCACCTTCGAGCAGATCCGCGCCACCGGCGCCGAGGTCATCCAGGAGCCGACCGACCAGGGCTGGGGCGTCCGCGACTGCGCCTTCCGCGACCCGGCGGGCAACATGGTCCGCTTCAGCCACCCGAAGAAGTAGAGGGCGGCGGGGGGTGGCGAAGCCACCTCGCGACTCGGTGTCGGCGGCCAGAGGGCTTTCGGCTTCCACGACGAGGTCGGCATGAGCCTCCTCCCGCGGTCCATCGAGGACGGCACGGCGACGCCGGTGATCACTCCGGATCCCGACGTGTGACGCCCGGCCCGGCGACCGCGCGCAGGTGCACCCGCTCCCCCTGCCTCCCGAACAGGCTGAGCACCTCCACCGGCCCGCGCCCGGCCGCGCCGAACCAGTGCGGGATCTGGCAGTCGAACTCCGCGGCCTCCCCCGCGCCCATCACGAAGTCCTGCTCACCCAGCCGCACGCGCAGCCGCCCGTCGAGGACGTACAGCCACTCGAAACCGGTGTGGGTGCGTGGATGCGGCTCCTCGTCGTGCGCGGGAATCGTCAGCTTGTAGGCACGCGGCTCGCCCTGCCTGCGCGACAGCGGGACCAGGATCCGGCCGCCCGACCGCGTCGGCTTCTGCGGCACCCGCGGGTCGACGATCCGCGGTGAGGCGACGATCTCGTCCAGCGGCACGCCGAGGGCCGCCGTGATCGGCAGCAGCAGCTCCAGGCTCGGTTTACGCTGCGCCGACTCCACCCGCGACAGCGTGCTCGTCGAGATCCCGGTCGCGCGGGCGAGCTCGGCCAGGCTCACGCCCTTCTTCTCCCGGGCCCGCCGCAGGCGCGGGGCGATCTGCTCGATCACGGCGTCGACGCTCGGTTGTCCGTCCATGTCCCCAGTGAAGCAAGCCGTCCCGGAAACGGCAAGGCTACTTGCCTGAAACGGGCATGGGTCCTGATCCTCGCGGTGGAGGTGATCCGAATGGACACGATGATCGAGACCCCGACGAACCGCTCAAGGCTGCCGGCCGGCGTCTACCTGCTCGGTTTCAGCCTGTTCGCGATGGGCAGCGCGGAGTTCCTGCTCGCCGGGGTGCTGCCGGCCGTGGCGGCCGACCTGGACGTCACGCTCTCCTCGGCCGGGATGCTCATCACGGCCTTCGCGCTGGGCGTCGTCGTGGGCGGTCCGCCGTTCGCGGTACTGAGCCTGCGCTGGCCCCGGCGTACGGCGCTGGTGGTCACGCAGGGCGTCTTCGCAGCGGCGATCGCCGCCGGGCTGCTCGGCGACTACTCGACCCTGCTGGTCAGCCGGGCGATCGCCGGTGTCGCCTACGCGGGCTTCTTCGCGGTCGCCTCGGTGACCGCGATCCGGCTGGTCACACCGGACCGCAACGCCCGCGCGTCCGGCGTCGTGATCAGCGGCCTGAGCGTGGCGATGGTCGCCGGCGGGCCCGCCGGGACACTGCTCGGCCACTTCACCGACTGGCGCGGCGGGTTCTGGGCCGTCGTGGCGCTCACCGTCGCCGGTATGGCCGCCTGCGTCCTCGGGCTGCCCGCCGCCGGCGCCGCGCCCACGGCGAAGCCCGGCGTCGCCGGCGAACTGGCGACGATGCGCAGGCCCGCGCTGTGGAACATGCTCGCCGTCACGATCCTGACCACGGCGGCGTACATGATCACGTTCAACTACCTGGCCGCGATGCTCGCCGAGGTCACCGGACTCGCCGAGATCTGGATCCCGGCGGTCCTCGCGCTCTTCGGCGTCGGCGCCTTCGCCGGGCTGTCGATCGGCGGGCGGATCGCCGACCGGCGTCCGCACCTGGCGCTGCTCGGCGGCACGGTCGCCGTCGCGGTCCTGTCGCTGGTCATGGTCGCCGCCGTGGAACAGGTCTGGGCCGTGGTCCCGGCGGTGTTCGCGCTGGGCGTCGCAGCCTTCGTGGTCAACCCGGCGATCTACGGCCGGGTCTTCGCCATCGCCGGCACCGCCCCCACACTCGCCGGGGCGACGACGGTGTCAGCCTTCCAGCTCGGCATCAGCGTCACGCCGGTGCTGGCGGCGGCGCCGCTGGCGTGGGGCGCCTCGCTCACCTCGGTGTCCCTGATCGGGGCGGCGCTGGCGGTGGTCGCGGTGCCCTTCGTCCTCCTCGACCGGGCGGGGAGGGGGTGATCGGCACGGGCGCGTGCCCGCTCGGGCGGGCACGACGCTCCGTGGCGCCGCCGGTCGCGTGAGGCCTCAGCCTCCGCTACCGGTGGCGCCCGCCTGCCAGTCGACGGCCCACAGGCACACGTCGCGGACGCGTTCGGCGGTCTCGTCACCGAGACCGAGGTCGGGCGCTCGCACGGCGCCACCGGTGTCGACACCGAGCCGTGAGGCCTGGGCGGTGACGACGGTGAGCGCCGTGTCGATCGAGTCGCCCGTCCGGTCGGCGAACTCCTCGGCGATGTCCCTGATCGTGATCATGATCGGCTCCCTCTTCTGATGTCGTGGGGCACGGGACTTCCACCGTCGACTCAAGGCCATCGGGCCGAGGCGGCGTGAAGCGCCTGGGAAAAGGCTGGGATGGTGCGGCCGGACGGCCGGTCGGCCCCCGCGGGGACGCGCTCGACGGCGGCCCTCCGGGAGGCGCGGCTTCCGCCGACGGCGGCTGCCAGGTACCCCATGACCCCAGCATATTGGCGCGGCGGGGACACCGACGGCGGGATGGGGGATCTGGAAGAGGCGTCACACCCGCGAAAAGGAGCCCGGCGGCGATGTCGAAACGCCGCACCCGGCTTCGTCCCCGTCACGTCGAGAGCCCGACACGCCACTCAGCCGAGGAGCACGACAGTGAACCCGAACGAGATCACCGCGATCCTGAACCTGCCGCTCAGCCGGGAGCTGCTGGCCCGCGACGTGACCCGCCTGGCCTACGTCGCCAAGGACGGCACACCGCGCAACATCCCGATCATCTTCGCCTGGAACGGCACCGAAGTCGTGGTGTGCACGCCCAAGAACGCACAGAAACTCGCCGCCTTGAAGGCCAACCCGGCTGTCGCCCTGACCATCGACACCGAGTCCCACCCGCCGAAGATCCTGTTCATCCGCGGCCGCGCCGAACTCGACTACGTCGACGGCATTCCCGAGGAGTACCTCCAGACGACCACGACCTACGAGATGACGCCCGAACAGCGCGTCGAGTGGGAGGCCGGGGTGCGCTCGCTGTACGAGGACGGCATGGTCCGCATCGTGATCACGCCGACCTGGGCGAAGCTCATCGACTTCGAGACGACCCTGCCGAGCGCCGTCGAGGAGTTGCTGCAACGGCAGCGGGAACGGCAGGGCGCGTGAGAGTGCCCGTGGGCGAGACGCCCCGGTCACCCGGTGCGTCCCGCCCGCGTCTGTCCCCTGTGGATCAGAGCGTCAGGGTCCAGGAGTTGACGTACCCGCTGTCGTTGGCCGCGGCATCGCGCACCCGCAGCGTCCAGGTCCCGTTGCGCGCCTCCGACGACAGGTCGACGGTGTAGGTCGTCTTGAGGTTGTCGGCGCTGCCGCCGGTCCGGTTGTGCAGGGTGCGGGCGGTGCCGTCGGGCGCGATCAGGGACACGACGAGGTCACCGCGGTAGGTGTGGACGATGTCGACCGCGACGGTGCTGGTGGCGGCGGCGCCGGTGCATCCGCTGACGGTGACGGGACTGTCGGCCGTCGCGAGGTCGGCGATCGGGACGTCGGTGGGATTGGTGACCGGAGCGCAGCCGCCGGTGCTGCCCGGCCCGGTGTACAGCAGGCGGTTGGGCGATCCGGTGCCGATGTCGGTCAGGAGACCGGTCGTGGCGTTGGTGATGACGTGATCCTTGGCCTGGGCCATGGTCAGCGACGGGTTCTTCTCCAGGTCCAGTGCCACCGCACCGGCGGCCAGCGGCGCGGCGAAGGACGTGCCGTACCAGCCGGACTGGGTCGCCGTGTCGCTCGCGCGGCCCGCGCCGGTGACGTTGGCGCCCGGCGCGAAGGCCGTCACGCAGGAGCCGTAGCTGGAGGCGTTGGTGCCGGTGTTGCGCGAATCGGTCCTCGTCGAGGCCGCCATGATGATCGCCCGGGCGTCCTTCGGGGAGTTCTGGCAGTCGCCCTTGTTGAAGTTCCCCGCGATGAGGACGAGCAGGATCCCCTTGTCGATCATGCCTTTCGCGGCGGTGTCCATCACCCGGTCGGCGTTGCCGCCCGAGCTCTGGACGCTCATGTTCGCCACGGCGGGCAGGACGGCGTTGTCGGCGGTCCAGTCCATGCCGTCGACGATCTGCTCGGTGGTCCCCGAGGCGCCGCAGTCGAGGATCCGCACGGCCTTGATCGAGGCCTTCTTCGCCGCACCGTAGGTCTTGCCGGCGATGTGGCTGGAGACGAAGGTGCCGTGCCCGTGGCAGTCGTTGGTGCCGTTGCCGTCGTTGATGGACGTGTAGACGCCCGACGCCCGGCCCTCGAACTCGGTGTGCGTGGCACGCACACCGGTGTCGAGGACGTAGACGCGGACCTCGTCGGCGTCATCGGCGTAGCCGTAGTTCCCGTCCAGCGGGAGCTGCCGCTGGTCGATGCGGTCGAGGTGCCAGGGCGCCCCGGGCTGGGTGCCGCCCCCGGCGAGGTCTTCCTGCCGGTGGACGCGGACCGACTGGACGTAGTCGACGTCCGGGTTCTTGCGGATGCCGTCGAGGGCGGCCGGTGGGAGGTCGGCCGAAAAGCCCTGGAACGCCGCCCGGTACCGGTGACGGACCGTGCCACCGGCGGCCGTGACGGCAGCGGTCGGGGCATCCAATGTGGACACGCTCGGTTTGAGGACCACGATGTAGCGGCCCGGCACGTCGGCCGTGCCATCGGTGTACAGCGGCGCGTCGGCCGGGGCGGCCGCCGCCGGTCCGGCGGCCGGGAACGCGGCGGCGGCCAGGAGCAGTGCGCACACCGCCCGCACCAAACTGCGCGCGAAGTCGGACATGATCGTCTCCGTTCGGTCAAGGAACTGGTGAGGGACGCTAGACCCGGCGAGCGCCGTCGCGGAACACCTTCTTCCCTCGCGCGGCAAATCTGTGGATGATGGGGCAAAACCCTGGCCACCCGGGCGGTGCTACCGATGACGACACCCGGCGGGAACCGGCGCCTCACCACCGGTTTCGCCTCCCCCGAGCTCCTGGCCGCCGTGCAGTCGGGTCCTTTCGAGGCCGCGCTGAGGTTCGCGTTGCGGGATTACGGACTCAGCCTCGACAGGATCGAGCACCGGCTGCGCGCGCTCGGCCTCAACGTCAGCGCGTCGAGTCTCAGCAACTGGCAGAACGGGCGCAGCAGACCCGAACGGGCCGAGTCGATCGAGGCACTGCGGTGGCTGGAGGAGGGCCTCGCGCTGCCCGGCGACACGCTCGTCCGGCTCTTCGGGCCACGCCGCGCGCGGGGTCGCTGGCTCCGGCACGTGCCGGGCTCGGTGCGCTACGACGCCCTGCTCGACGACCACGCGCGCCTCGCCGAGCTGCTGGCCGAAGTGGACACCGGCGCCGACCAGCGCATCCGGTCGGTCGCCTGCGACGAACTGGTGAGCCTCGACGCCGAGGGCCGGTTCCGCTCCGTGGCGATCCGCCAGCTGCTGACCTCGCGGGAGGACGGCGTCGCCAACTGCACCGTCTTCTACCACTCCGAAGACGACGGCCCGCTGCCCGACGTCGCCGCGCCGCCCGGCTGCCGCATCGGGCGATGCCGGAGCGACGAGGCCGCCGGGTTCACCGTGGCGGAGTTCCTGTTCGACCACGTCCTGGGACGCGGCGAGGTCATGCTCCTCGACTACGAGTTCCGCTTCCCCGAAGGCGCCGGACCCCGCGCCGACCGCTACTACCGCGTCCTGCGCAACCCTGGCGGCTCGGCCCTCCTTCGGGTCAGCTTCGCGCCCGCCGCCACACCCGTGCGCTGCGAGGGATTCCGCGCCGGACGCGTGGGCACGATCCCGGCCGAGGCGACGCCGCTGCCGTGCCAGCGCGGGCGGACCGTGCACTGGTACACCCCGGACGCCGCGCCGGGGGTCACGGGGATCAGGTGGGAGTGGGAGTAGGGGCCGTGAAACGCGAAGGCCCCGGCGTGTTCGCGTGATCCCGTCTCCCGGGCGAGGTGCGGATACGCTGAGAGCGCCCGCGCGCCGGTCAGGGGGATCGTGAAGTGCTGCCAGAACTGCTCACCGAAGGCTTACTGCAGGCCCTCACCGCGATCTTCGGCGACCGGATGCGGCCCAACCCGGTGACCCGCGCGATGAAGTCGGCGCTGTCGGAGGCCATCAAGCGAACGGCCCAGGAGCTGGGTTCCAGCGAAGCCGAACGGGCCGCGATCGCCGAACTCCTGCGCCGTCGGCTGCGCGGACTCGACGCCCGGACCGCCGCGATCACACCCGATGTGGACGGCGACGTCAGCCGCACGCTGACGACCGCGGTGACCCACTGGGTGAGCGCCGAGGACACCGCACGAGCGGAGTACACCGACGTAGAGGCCATGATCACCGCCCTCGACCGCAACATCCGGGTCGCCGTGGCCGGGCACGGCAAACCCGGCGGCCCGCTGGAGAGCTTCCACGACCGGCTCATCGCGACCAGCCGCCACCGCGAACAACTCGACGCCGTCGACGCCGTCCGCTCCGACGTCGCCGAGTTCTCCCGGCGGATGGACGAACGCCTCCAGCAGGGCTGGCTGTCGGGCGACCTGTTCGCGCTGCCCGCCTCGGGCGAGATGGCCGGACGCGACGAGGATCTGCGCACCCTCCTCGACCTCGTCGCCGCCTACGAACCCGTGCCGGGCCGGCCACTGATGATCGTCATCCACGGCATGCCCGGTGTCGGAAAGTCGACTCTCGCCACCGAACTGGCCTGGCGACTCAGCCGCGCGCAAGGCTTCGACGTACCGTTCGTGGCCCTCCACGGCTGGGAGGCCGACCCCAGCGGCGAACTGCTCCCGCCCGCCGACCCGACCTCCGTGCTCGGCGAACTGCTCGTCGCCTGCGGCGCGGCCACCGACAACGTCGTCGCCTCCCCCGCCATGCGCGCCAACGCCTGGCGTTCGGAAGTCGTCCGGCACGGCTTCCCCGTCGTGATTCTCGACAACGCCCGCGACGAACGGCAGGTCCGCGACCTCCTGCCCAGTTCCAGCAACTGCCTGGTGCTGATCACCAGCCGCGACCGGCTGTCGGGCCTTCGCGCGCACGAGTACCGCCTTCGCACGCTGTCCACACGAGACACCCGCCGGATCCTCGCCGAGGCGAGGCCCACCGCCACACCCGAAGCCGTGAACCGCCTCGCCGCGCTCACCGCCGAACTCCCCCTGGCCATCGACATCGTCCTGGCCACCCTGCGCCGCTACGAGGACCTGCCCGTCTCCGACATCGCCACCGAACTCGCCGAGGTGTGGGCGATCCGCGGCGCCACCGACCCCTCGCTCGCCGGACTGGAATCCCCCCTCGCACCCGCCGCGAAGGCCGTATGGGCCGCCTTCGACATGTCCTACCGTCGCCTGCGCGACATGGAACGCCGCGCCCTGTGCCTCCTGGTCCGCAAACCCGGCCGAACCGCCAGCGCCTTCGCGCTCGCGGCGCTCCTCGGCACCACCGAGGCACGCGCCAGGCTGCTGCTGGCCGAACTCGCCGCGGCGAACCTGCTCGAATCGCACCCCGGCGCCACCTGGCGCTTCCACAACCTGATCGCCGTCTACGTCAAGGAACGCGCCGCCACCGACATCGACGACGAACTCTGGCGGCAGGCCGCCGGCCGACTCCGCGCCGCACAGGCCGCGGTCGCCACGACCATCGCCGGACACCTGCACAGCTCGCCGTACGCCCTGGTGCACCCCGGGCCCTCCAACGGCGAACGAACCTCCGATGTGGACGGTGAAGCGGTCGCGGGCGCGCTGCGCCGGCTCGCCGACGAGCGCGAGAACCTCCTCGCGGCCCTGACCGTCGAACCCACCGACGACAAGGCCCGCACGGCGCTGACGACGATCGCGCTGTCGGTCGGCGGTCCCTTGCAGAACCTCGGCTTCACCGACGACGCCGAGACCTGCCACCGTTTCGTGCTGGCCACCGGCACGAGCCTCGGCGACGAACGCGGCCAGGCCGCCGGACTCGTCGGCCTCGGCAACGTCGCCCGCCTCAGAGACCAGTACGCCGAAGCCACCGGCTACTACGGCCGCGCCGTGGCGATCTACCGCGACCTCGACGACCGCTTCGGCATCGCCCGGGGCCTCACCGGGCTCGGCCACGTCGCACGCCTCAACGAACGCTACGGCGACGCCGGGGTGCACTTCGTCGAAGCACAGGCGATCTACCGCGAAGCCGGTGACACCGAAGGCGAAGCGGGCTGCCTGACCGGCCTCGGCGAGGTGGCGATGATGTGCGGCGACCTCACCGGCGCCACCACGCACTACGAGCGGGCCCTTGACATGTACCGCGACGACGGCGACCGCAGAGGCGAAGCCGAGAGCCTGTGGGGCCTTGCCGAACTGGCACGACTGCGCGAGCGGTGGCCCGAGGCCGGGACGCTGTACGAACGCTCCCACGGGCTCTACCGCGAGGCCGGGGACCTGCTCGGTGAGGCCGACAGCCTGCGCGGCATGGGCGAGGTGGCCCGCGCCGACGGCCGCTACGACGAGGCCGCCGACCTCTTCGCCCGCGGCCGCGCCCTCCACCGGCGGCTCGGGGACCGCATAGGCGAGGCCGACGCGCTGCGCGGACTCGGCGACGTGGCACGCGACCGCACAGAACCGGCGGCCGCGCGGGAGTACTGGACCGAAGCCGCCCGCATCTACGTCGCCATCGGATCGTCCTTCGCCGACGTCGTCGGCGCCTCGCTGTCCACTTTGGGCGAAGAATCGGACTGAACGGCCCGCTCAGGCCACCGGGAGGCGTACCCTCGCGACCATGCCGATCGACGCCGACGGGTACGAGATCTCGACCGACCGCGCACGACTCGACATGGACTGGTTGCACGACCGGCTGTCGACCGACACCTACTGGGCACCGGGCCGCCCCCGCGAACGCGTCGAACGCGCTCTCGACCACTCGGTCTGCTACGGCGTCTACCACCCCGACGGCCACCAGGTCGCCTTCGCGCGACTGGTCACCGACCACACGATCATCGCCTGGCTCGGCGACGTCTACGTCGATCGCAGCGTCCGCGGCACCGGCATCAGCCTGCGGCTCATCGCACGGATCATGGCCGACATCGAACCGATGGAACTGCGCCGCATGATCCTGTCCACCAAGGACGCCTCCGGCCTCTACGAACGCTTCGGCTTCGGCCCCCAGGAAGACCGCGACGAGTGGATGCAGATCGTGTGGGAAGAGCACCTCTAGACCCGCTCAGCGCATCACCGCCGCCAGCAGATCGCCCCCCAGCCCCGTCAGATCCACCAGATTGACGGTGTACCGGACGTACCGTCCCTCCCGCCGCGCCGTGAGCAACCCCGCACGACGCAAGACGGCGAGATGTCTGGATACCTCCGGCGCCGACAACTCCCAGGCATGCGCCAGCTCCCCGGTCGTATGCGGACCGCGAGCCAGGGTCCGCAACAACCGCAGCCGTACCGGATGCGCCAGCGCCTCCAGCCGCGACGTCACAGTCTCCAGCGACACCGGCGCCGACGGACCCGCCTCGGCCACGGGATACTGCAGCACCGGCTGCCACCCCGGCGCGTGCACCGCCACCAGATGCGGACGCCCGAAGACGCTGGCGAGAAACGTGACCCCGGCGCCCTGGGCCGTGGTCGCGTTGTCCTGCAACTTGTCCACGATGATGCGGTCCCCGTCCGGCGACAGCGTGATCGCACTGGACACCGACGCGAGCGCCGCCGCGACGCCCTGGCGCCTCAGCAGGTCGTTCTTCAACCGCAGATCGGTGGCGACGCGCACCGCGACGCTCGCCCAGGCGTCGTCGAAGAAGGCCCCGGCGCACTCTTCGAGGGTGCGCCGCACCCGCGCCCGCACGGCCGCCGGATCCGCCAGCAACCGCTCCGCGAAAGCCTCCTGAAGCACACCGCGCGCCTGAGCGAGGTCCAGCGCACGCTGCCGCGCCGACGCGTCGGCGAGCGGCGAAGGCGCCCCGAAATGGACCCGGTTGCTGCCGCACGTGGTGATCAGCGCAGCGGTCACATAGGTCTCGTCGTCGAGGCGGTCGACGTCGTCCAGCTCCTCGGCGAGTGTCTGGCGCGGACGGGCGGGAACCAGGAAGTCGGCTCGCGAGGAACGCCAGAGGAACTCCGCCTCCCGAAGCCGCTCGGCCAGCTCCGGGCGCAGCCCGGACCAGGTGTCGGCGGCCCAGCCCGCGAGCTGCGGATGATGCCCGGGCTCGGCCAGGACGTGCAGCATCGCGGTCAGCTCGGCCAGCGGGGAGGCAGCGAAGCGCAAGCGCCCGGCCGGAAGGCCACCGATGTCGATCCTCAACGTCACTCCCCCATTCTGGCCGGTCCGGCCGCCGGGAACCGCGTCGGTTGACGGAGTTCGTCAACCGACGTGGCGAGCCCGCCACCCCGCCGCACCGTTGTCGCCATGGCGACCACCACCACGATCCGGCCGCGCGCCCTCATCCGTGCCTCCGGCGGCCCCCGCTACGCCGTGGCCATGGCCGTCGACGCGCTCGGCACCGGCCTGCTGCGCCCCTTCCTGCTGCTCTACGGCGTCATGGTGCTCGAACTGTCCCCGGCGGCCACCGGCATCGCCATGACCGCGGGCGTCGTCGTGGCCCTGGCGTGCACACCCGCCGTCGGACGATGGCTCGACCGGGGCGCCCGCAGCACGGTCGTCGCGGCCTCGATGCTGGTACGCGTCGTCGGCGTCGCACTGCTGCTGGCCGCCCCGACCGGACACGTCTGGCTGTTCACCGCGGCGGTGCTCTTCCTCGGCATCGGCAACCAGGCCTGGCCAGCCGCCCACGCCGCCCTCGTCGCCACCGTCGCCCACGGCCGCGAACGCGACGCCGCCCTCGCCGCCGGACGCGCCCTGCGCAACGCCGGCCTGGGCGTGGGCGCCCTCCTGGCCACCGCCTGCCTCGCCGGCGGCCCCACCGCCCTCCAGGCACTCGCCGCCGTCACCGGCCTCGCCTACCTCGCCGCGGCCACCCTCGCGTGGTCGGTCCACCTGCACACGACCCCGGCCACCGCCCCCACCGGGGACCACGCCGACCGGCCGCCGCCCCGGATGCGCGCCCTGCTGGCCGCCAACGTCATCTACGTCTTTTGCCTCAACGTCCCCGAAATCGCGCTCCCCCTCGTCCTGGTGACCCAGCTGCACGCCTCACCGGCATGGTCGGCGGCCATCTTCGTGGCCAACACCGTCCTGGTCGTCACCCTGCAAGTGCCGGTCACCGTCCTGCTGTCGCGCTTCTCCCGACGGGCCGTGCTCGCCTTCGGCGGCCTCGTCATCGCCGCGTCCTACCTGGGCTTCCTCGCCGCGACCGCCCTCGGACACGGCTGGGCCGCCCCGGCCGTCGCCGCGGTGTCGGTCGTCTGCACCATCGGCGAGATCATCTACGCCGGCAGCTCCACCGCACTCGTCACCGCCCTCGCCCCACCACACGCCCTGGGCCGCGCCCTCGCCCGCTTCCAGCTCTCGACCGGCCTCGGCCTCGCGGTGTCCCCGGCCGTGATCACGTCCCTGGCGTCACTCGGATCGGGAGCCCTGTGGGGCGGCCTCGCGGCGGGGACGCTCGCCTCCGCCGCCGCGGTCGCCGCGGAGAGGGACGGCGGGCCGCGACGGCGAAGAGACGATGTGGCGGCGGACGCCTTGGACGCGGCCAGGCCCTCCGAGCGCGCAGTGGCCCCTCGGTGAGACGTCCGCCCCCGTGACTCCCTCGCGCGGGTGAGTCGCAAGATGGGTCGCGTCGGCGATGTCCTTTCGCCCCACGGATTCCAGACTGGTGCTCATCCCCCACGAGTCTGGAGCCCCATGTTCAAGCAGGTCATCGCGAGGTTCGCCGCCGTCGGCACCGCCGCGCTCGCACTCGTCGGCATCGTGCCGGCGGCGGCCTCCGCCGATCCCGCGAGCGGAGTTCCGCTCGACGGTCTCGACTCCCTCGTCAGCGGCTACGTGACCGACGCCCTCTTCGCCAATGACGTGCCCGGGGCGGCGGTGAGCGTCGTCGCCGGCGGACAGGTCGTCTACTCGGGAGGCTTCGGTGTCGCTGACATCGCCGCGGCGGAAGCGGTCGATCCCGAGCGCACCGGTTTCCTCATCGGCTCGCAGACGAAGCTCTTCACCGCGCAGGCGGCGCTGCGGCTGGTCGGGGAAGGCGTGCTCGACCTCGACGCCGACGTCAACGACCACCTCGGCGACTTCCAGATCGACGACGCCTACCCCGGGCGGCCGGTGACGCTGCGGCACCTGCTCACCCACACCGCCGGGTTCGACGACGACAACCTCATCGGCAGCGGCGGCACCGACGCCGCCGAGATCCCCGACTTCGCCGAGCGCATGGCCGCCGTCCAGCCCGAACGCGTCCGGCCGCCGGGCGAGACCGTCACCTACAGCAACTACGGCTACTCCCTGATCGGCTACCTCGTGCAGTCCGCCTCCGGAGTCCCCTACGACCGCTACGTCGCCGACAACGTCCTCGCACCACTGGGCATGAACCGGACCACCGTCTCCATGCCATATCCCGCCACCATCGGCGAGACCCTGGCCACGGGCTACTCCATCGACATGGGCCACAACGACCCCGTCGAACTGGCCTACGCCGACACCCCCGCGGCCGGCGCCGGGCCGGTGTCCACGTCGGCCGACATGGCCCGCTACATGATCGCCGCGCTCGGCGCCGATCCGCGAATGGGACCCGGCGCCGAGGAGATGCTCCGGCCGCAGTACACCGAGGACGCTTCGCTGCCGGGCATGGGCTTCGGATGGGAGCAGATCCTCATCGGCGGGCACCCGGCCTGGTTCAAGGGCGGCGACTTCCCCGGATTCCACGGCACGATGTTCCTCCTGCCCGAATACGGCATCGGCCTGCACATCGTCGCCAACGGCGACGGCTACAGCGGCGGCGGCATCGACGGATTCGGGCTCGCCCGCCAGATCGCCGACCGCTACCTGCCCTCACCGGCCCCGCCCACGGCGGCGGCGACGCCCGACGCCGACGCGACCGCCTACGAGGGCTGGTACCACTCCAGCCGCACCAGCCAGAACAGCTTCTACAAGGTCAAGGCCCTCTTCGAACGGCCGATCCGGGTCCGCGCGACCGACGGCGGAGGCATCGTCACCGACGGGATCTGGGCCGACGGCATCGCATGGGTCCAGGTCGCGCCGGGACACTTCCAGCGCCCGGGCACCTGGGACCGGCTGGTGTTCGGGGAAGACGGCACGATCGCCCTCAGCGGAGCCACCGAAGTCCTGGAACGCACCGGGCCGCTGGAACACCCGTACCCGCACATGGCGCTGCTCGCAGCGGCCGTGCTCACCGCGCTGACCGCACTGGTCTGGCTGCCGCTCGCCGCCCTGATCCGACGCCGCCGGGGTATGCCGAGCCCGTCGCGGACCGCCCGCGCCGCCCGCCTGACCGCATGGACCGCCTGCGCCTCGACGGTCGGCTCGGTGGTCCTCCTCGTCGCCCTGGCCGCGGTGCCCTCGCAGTTCCAGGTCGCGCTCGCCACCGCCTCGGTCCCGCTGCTCGCCATGCTGATCCTGGCCTCCCTGACGGTTCCGGCGAGCGTCGCGCTGGCCGGGTTCACCGCCGCCGCGTGGAGTCGCGGCTGGTGGAGCCGGCGGGGCCGCCTCGGCTACACCGCGGTGACCGTCGCCACGATGGCCTTCGCCGCGGTCGCGATGATCTATAACATGACCGGACCTTCGTTCACGTGAGAGTGCCCCTCATGCCGCGTCCGACCGCCATCCGCCCACGCCGGTTCCGCCCGCCGCCGTTCGCCTTCGACGCCGCCGTCGCCGTGGCGGTGCTGGCCGCGCACACCGCTCCATTCCTGTTCACCACCCGGGTCGCCGACCCGGTCGCCGGCTGGACGTGGTGGCAGTACCTGCCGGTCCCGGCGATGGCGGTCGCGCTCCTGTGGCGCCGCCGGGCGCCGCTGCCGGTGCTGCTGGCCGTATTGGCGCTCCAGATCTGTTACGCCGCGCCCGATCCGGACACCGCGCCGCAGGAGGTGCCCTACGCGGTCCTCGTGGCGGCGTACTCGACGGCGGCGCTCTGCGGGCCGAGGGCCCGGGTGTGGGCGGTGGCCGTCCTGGCGGTGCTCGGATCGGTCCAGGCGCTCGGCCTGGTGCTGGACACCACGAGCGGTGAGACCGCCACGCGGGGCCTCATCCTGGTGGTCACCGCCTGGATCCTCGGGCGGCTCACGGCCGGCCGGCAGGCGCTGGCCGAGCGGCTGCGCGCCGAGAAGGCCGACGAGGCGAAGCGCGCGGTGGCGCGCGAACGCACCATGATCGCCCGCGATACCCACGACATCCTCGGGCACGCGATCAGTCTCATCGTCGTCCAGGCCGAAGCCGGAGCGGTGGTCGTGCACACCGCGCCCGACCGCGCCGAGACGGCCCTCCGGGCGATCGCCGAGTCGGGACGCGGTGCGATGACACAGGTACGCGGACTGCTCGGGCTGTGGGAGGGCCGCGAACGAGCCGACGCCGAGCGGCCCTCGATCCCGGGGATATCGGACCTCGTCGAAGGCACCGGCCGAACCGGGCGAAGAGTCGGTCTGACCGTCACCGGCGCGCCCGGAGCGCTGGCGGCCGACGCCGAGGTCGCCGCCTACCGCATCGTCCAGGAGGCCCTGACCAACGTGGTCAAACACGCCGGTCCGGCCGACGTCGAAGTCCGGCTGGACTGGGCCGCCGACGGCTTGACCGTCTCGGTGACCGACGACGGCAACGGCACCGGCACGAACGGCGGTGGCGGCCGCGGCCTCATCGGTATCCGCGAGCGCGCCCGCGCCTGCGGTGGAACGGCCTCGTTCGCGCGCGGCCGAGACGGCCGCGGCTTCGCCGTCGAGGCCCGCTTGCCCGGGAGGGCGCTGTGACGATCCGCGTGGTGATCGCCGACGACCAGGAGCTGGTGCGCGTCGGCTTCGGCATGATCCTCGGGGCGCAGCCCGACATGGAGGTCGTGGCCGAAGTCGACGACGGTGCCGCCGCGATCGAGGCGGTGCGGGCGCTGGAGCCCGACGTCGTGCTCCTCGACATCCAGATGCCGGGCGTCGACGGCATCGAGGCGGCCAGGAGCATCTGCGCCGGGAGCACCGCGAAGGTCATCATGCTGACCACCTTCGCCCGGGACGAGTACCTGTACGCGTCGCTGCGCGCGGGTGCCAGCGGATTCCTGCTCAAGGACGTCCGCGGTGAGGACCTCGTACACGCCGTCCGCGTCGCACGCTCCGGGGAGGCCCTGCTCGCGCCGGCCGTCACCCGGCGGCTGATCGACGACGTCGCACGCCAGACGGTTCGCCCCCGCCTGGACGACTCGGTCCTGGACCGGCTGACCGAACGCGAACGGCAGACCCTGCTGCTGCTCGGCCGCGCCATGTCGAACGCCGAGATCGCCCGGGAGATGGTGGTCAGCGACCACACCGTCAAGACGCACGTCTCGAACGTCCTGACCAAACTGGGGCTGCGCGACCGGGCACAGGCGGTGATCAGCGCATACGAGACGGGCCTGATCGTGCCGGGCGGGGAACCGCCGGGGGCCGGGGGCGGTCCTTTGCGGACGTGAGCGCCCCTGACCGGTCAAGACCGGCTCAAGACCCGACGCGTCGAACCGTGCCACCGTGGCCTCGCCGCCGCATCACGCGACGGCCCGGGCGGCCGGACACGTCGGCCGCCGGGACCGACGATGATGGGATCAGGGATGACTGTGCCCGCAGGCCTCGCCGAGTCGGCGGCCGCGACCTTGGTGCGGCTGATGGTCACCGAGCTCGCGGGGGTCGACGTCGGCTACGTCGGGCGCTTCGCCGCGCTCGACACGACCGGTGACGCGCGGGCCGTGCGGAACATCGAGGCACGGCTGACCATCGACGCGCGCTGTCTCGAAGCCGCGTTGACGGCCGGGGCGAGCGGGGTCACGAGCATGGCGCCGACAGAACTTGGTTCCGGTCTCCATCCGAAGTCGCCGCCGGAGGTCCACGAGCGGTGGGCCGGGCTGATCGAGGAGGCACTGGCGCGGGGATTCGTGCGGGCCGCCGAACTGAACGCGTTCCTCGCCGAGTTCGCGCCGGCGGCCGAGGACGGGCACGAACTGCTGGAGGTCTTCACCGAGCTGGACGCGCGGCGGCGGGCACTGTGGCACCGGACGGGTCGGCGGACGCTTCTGCCCGGCCGTGACCTGGACGAGCTGCGGACGCTCAACGTGAAGCGCGGGCAGCTGTGCGCCCGGATCCGGAGCCGCCATCCGGCGGCGGTGCGCGCCGACCGCGTCCAGTCGGCGCTGCAACGCCGGTACGAGGCCCGGCGTGCCGAACTGCTGGCATCGCGGTCGCGGTACACCAGCCCCGAAGCCCAGGCGGGCTTCGCGATGACGCTGGAGCACCTCGACAGTGCCCACGAGCTCGCGCTGCGGCGGCAGAGCGTTCCGCGGTACGGGTCTCAGCCGGAGGCGGCTCCCGTGGCCGCGCGGGCCGCGGGGTCCATCGCCGCGGCGGTCGGGCAGATGCGGCAGTCCACGGCGGCGCGGATGGAGGAGCAGCGCGCCGTGCTGGTGCGCATGCGCGACCAGCACCTCACGGCCGAAGGCCGCGCCGCGTACGACCAGGCGATCGCCCAGATCGACCTCGGCACGCGCTCGATGGGGCGACAGCCCGCGATCACGCCCGAGGCGGAGGCGGCCATGAGCGACGAGCAGCGACGTGCCACCGAACAGGCGATCGCGGACGTCGTGCGGGCCACGGCGGGCCTGGGCGGGCTGGGAGCCGCGGTGCAGGCCGCGGCCGCCCACGGCGATCACATGCTGGCGCAGGCGACCCTGCTCTCCGGCCTGAACGCCGAGCTCCACGCGGCCGGGCAGGACCGCGACAGGGCGTACCGGGCCGAACTCAACGCCAAGGCCGCCGTGGACAAGGCGAGGCTCTCCGGCGTCCGGGCCGACCACCGCCCCGCACTGCGGCACTACGAACAGGCCCGGCAGCGGCACGAGGCCGCCACGGCCCGGATGGCCGACATCCAGGCCCGCGTCGACGACCGGCAACGAGATCTCCACAGTGGACTCCCGCCGGCGTCGTAGTCAAGTTCGAGTCAAGACTCCCCGCCGCGACCCGCAGTACGGTCCGTTTCGTCAACACGGAGGAAGCGAAACGGAAGGCGGTCAACGTGACGGACTCGTTCGGCCCGTCGAACGACCTGGAGGTCGCGCTGTGCTCGGCGGTCGACCGGGGTGACCTGGAGGCCTACCTCGACATACTGCGAGGCGCCACGGTCGTCCTCCCGTGCCCCAACGGCAATGAACTCGGCCCGGGCACCAGCGGCTGGCCGGTGATGACCGTCGACGGGCGCGGGTACGTACCGGTGTTCACCTCTGCCGAGGCGATGCTCGCCAATCCCGCCGCTCGCGACATGTCCGGCGTCCCCCACACCTTGCCCAAGCTGGCGAGGATGTGGCCGGAGGCGACGTGGGGCCTGGCCGTCGACCCGGGATCGCCCATCGCGGTCTGCGTTCCGAGCAGCTACGTCATGAGCACCGGGTTCCGGCTCGGGGCCGTCGACCCGGTCGACGCCCTGCACATCCCCGACATCCGGCTGGACGGCTTCGAGGAGATCCGGACCGGCACGCTCATCACCGACGGCGCGGCCGAAGAGGAGCTGGCGCGGGCGATCGCGGGCGGCGATGCCGAACGGGCGCTGCGGGCACTGTTCGCGCCGCCGCTGTTCCTCATCTCCACCGAGAAGGACGGCTACACCCTGCCCGGCGAACCGGGATTCCGGTGGCTGACGCTGCGAACCAAGCAGGGTAAGGCGGTGCCGGTCTTCACCTCACGAAACCGGGTGGACCTCGGACTCGGCCCCAACACCTACACCACGTTGCCGACCCGCCTGCTCGACCTGGCCGAAGCCTGGCCGAACGACGGTTTCGGGATCGTTGTGAACCCGAACACGCCGCTGACCGTGCACCTGCCCGGCGCCGGCGTTCTGGGACTGACCGACTTCGCCGACAGGCTGGACCTGCGCCCGGACACCGACGACTTCCGGCCCGGCGCCGAGCCCGACGAGGCGCTGTTCGACGCGGCGGCCGTCGCGCTGGCACTGGAGCACACGCCCGGGGTGGCGATCCAGTCCAACGAACAGACCGACCACACCCTGCTGGCGGCCGCGTCGCGGGGCGATCGCGTCGCCTACCTCAAGATCCTGCTGAACCTGAACGTGCGGCTCCCCGCTCCACCGGACCAGGATCCGGGGACCCGGTACGCCGGGCGGCCGTTCCCGTGGCGGACGGTACGGGCCGGCGACCGGACCGTGATGGAGGTCTTCACGTCGACGTACATGCTGCGGGGGACCGGCATCAGGACCCGCTCCGGCGCGGAGGTCCCCAACCTGCTGCGCCACTGGCCCGACCCGGCCTGGGATCTGGCGATCAACCCCGGCACGCCGCTCGGCGCGTTCCTGCCGGGCGATCGGATCGCGTCGCTCTCCCTCTGGCACGACCAGGCGCTCGCACACGCGCTGTCGCACCACTTCCCCGTCGACGATCGCGCCGACCTGAAACTCCTCGACGCGGCCCGGCGAGGAGACCGGTCCGGGTTCCTCGAAATGCTGCGTCCGGCCAAGGTCATCCTCGTGACCGAGGACCGCGGCCTCGACTGGAACACGCCGCCGACCGATCCGAGGTTCCCGTGGGACCCGGTTCCGCTGCGCGGACGGCCCTCGATCCCGGTGTACAGCTCACGCACCTGGCAGGAGCGGAGTGGGGGGTCGGGCAAGACCGTGCGAGCGCCGTTCGGTGAACTCGCGGCCGCGTGGCCGGAAGGCGGGCCCGACCTCGTCCTCAACCCGGCATCCCCGATCTCGGTGACGATGACGGCCGAGGAGGTGCGGGCGTTCGCGGGGTGAGGGGGCACGCGGGCCGCCGCGGTCCCCTCACGGACGAACCCCCGGCTCCGCCGCGACCGTGATCGCCTCGACGATCTCGCGGACGGCGGAGGCGTCGGGGAGCGCGCCGAGTTCGCCGGCGAACAGGAGGTGGCCGGTGCCGATCAGGGTCAGGGCGAGTGTGCGGGTGTCGGCGCCGGGGTTGACGCGGCCGCGGCGGCGTTCGGCGTCGAGGTAGGCGGCGAGGCGGGTACTGGCCTCGCTGAGCAGGGGGATGCCGTGCGGGGTCGTGGTGCGCAGTCGCGTCCGCAGGTGGTCGCGCGTGATCACGAGGCTGACCAAGCCCAGGTTCACCGGCGTGAAGATGCGCGTGAGCGCCCGGGTCAGGTTGGCGACGAGCGTGCCGGTCGACTCGTCGAGCGAGTCGATCTCCGCCTCGATTCCGGCGGCGCGGGCGCGCACGAACTCGGCGAGGAAGTCGTCGAAGTCGGCGAAATGGCGGTGCAGGACCCCTTTGGCGACTCCGGCCTCCTCGGTCACGGCGCGGCTGGTCAAGGCACCGGCGCCGTCGCGCGTCAGGACCCGCTCGGCGGCGGCGAGCAGCCGTGCCCGGGCATCGTGCAGGGCGACACCGGTCGGCAAGGGTCCTCCTACGGGCAGGTCGAACAGGGCGTGCGGCCCCTCGGATGGGTGCCAGCCCAATCTACCGCCGCCGCGGTCCCCTAGCGGCCGACCAGGCGCTGCAAGTAGTCGGACACCGACCGCTCCTCCCAGGTGCCGCCCGCGAGGGCGACGTAGCCGTCGGGGCGGATCAGTACGAGCCCGGCACCGTCGACGCCGTAGAGCTCGTGCGCCTCACCGGTCGTGTCGTGGAGCGCTTTCTCGTCGTGGGCGGCGAGGAGGACGCGGTGAGTGCGAACCTCGCCGTCGTCCACTCGCGGTGCGGGTCCCGAACCGAAGACGAGCAGGGTGAAATGCGGCCCGCGGAACAGGTCGAACAGCCGCACCGGCGCACCCGTCGCGAGGTCGACGCAGGTCGCGTCCGGGGCGCGGTCGCCGGCCCGGATCCCGATCGTGTCGTCCAGGTCGTGGGAGAGGCCGGCACCTCGGTAGGTGATGCTCAGCTGGCTGACGTCGCTGAACGGGTCGCGGCCCTGGAAGGCGCCGATGATGCGGTCGGACACGCGTGCGGTGTCGGTGCCACTCCAGTGCCTGCCTCTGGCGGTGGTGGAGGCGAGCACGTGCTCGGCGATCGGGAGGCGCTCCTCCTGGTAGGTGTCGAGCAGCGTTTCGGGCGCGCCGCGCAGGACGCGGCCGAGTTTCCAGCCGAGGTTGTAGGCGTCCTGGACGCCGGTGTTCATTCCCTGACCACCGGCGGGTGTGTGCACATGGGCGGCGTCTCCCGCCAGGAGGACGCGGCCGTCGCGGTAGCGGTCCACCATGCGGATGTTGACCTGGTAGACCGAGAGGTAGACCGGGTCGAAGAAGCGCACGCCGGGCAGGCCGACGCGTTCGGCGAAGATGTCGGCGAAGGCCTCGACCGACATCGTCGCCGTGCCGCCGTCCTCGGGCAGAGGCGCGGTGAAGAACCAGGTGTCGCTCCGGGGCATCGGTGACAGGGTCAGCATCCCGCGTGGGCCGTGCGCCCACATGTGGGTGACGGAGTCGTCGAGGCCTTCGACGCGGAGGTTGCCGAACAGCATCCGCTGCCGCTCCCAGGTCTCGCCGAGGAAGCTGATCCCCGCGAGCTTGCGCACGGTGCTGCCGCCGCCGTCGCACCCGACCAGGTACCGCGCCCGGATCTCCTCGCGACGCCCGGCACGCAGGACGGTCGCGGTGACCCGGCCGCCGTCCTGGACGAGGTCGACGAGTGCCGCATCGAGTTCCACGCGGACCCCGAGCGATGCGAGCCGATCGCGCAGGACCGCCTCGGTGAACTGCTGCCCCACCATCAGGCTGCCGGGATACGGCGCGCCGGGGACCGAAGGCGCGTCGTACATGACCGCCTCGCGCACGACGTGCCCGTCGGCGTCGTAGAAGCGTGTGGACAGCTGCGTCTCGGCGTGCTTGGCCAGATCTTCGAGCACCCCGAGATCCTCGAACACCTCCTGTGTGCGGGCGCGGACGCCACGGGCCCGCGTACCGACCGCATGGGCGGGCGCCCGATCGACGATCCGCACGCCGACCCCACGCCGCGCGAGGTCGCACGCCAACGTGAGCCCGACCGGCCCCGCGCCGATGACGACGACGTCGGTGGTGGTGGTGGTGGTGGCTGAAGGTTTCATGGCGTCTTCTCCCTTCGCGGCGGGGTTGGAGTGACCGCGCGCCCATTATTAGCGGGCGCGTGCCCACTTGTCAACGCGAGGAAGCGGGCGGGACATCCGAACATGACAGGAGGGGCCGCCCTCAGCCCTCGTCGCCCAAGCCCTCCAGCCGCTCCGCCGCGTCGGC
Organism: Phytomonospora endophytica; assembly: GCF_014202425.1. GTDB lineage: Bacteria > Actinomycetota > Actinomycetes > Mycobacteriales > Micromonosporaceae > Phytomonospora > Phytomonospora endophytica. The sequence goes on from NZ_JACHGT010000018.1 coordinate 121,855, forward strand.
CGCGGCCGATGTGTCGCCGATGGCCTCCGCCACCGCGAGGGCCTCGCGGAAGGCCCGCGCGGCCATGGCCGGGTCTCCCGCCTTCTGGCGGATGCGGCCCAGGGCGCTGTAGATGACGCAGCGGCGCTGCTGGTCGGCGGTGGCCTCGACGATGGCCACCGCCTCGGTGATGGCGTCGACGGCCTCGGGGTGGCGTCCTTGACGCGACCGCGCCATGGCGAGGTTGAGCAGCCCGTACTCCTCAAGGCTGATCGCGCCGAGCCGGCGGGCGGCGTCGACGGCGCGGGTCGCGTGCTCGGCGGCGGCGTCGAGCTCACCCAGTTCGCACAGGCAGTAGCTGACGCAGGCCAGTGCCGCGGTCGCCGCGGTCTGATCCTCGGCGATGGTGAAGTACTCGTATCCGCTGCGCATGAGCGGCAGCGCCTTGTCGTAGGCACCGAGGTAGGTGTGGACATTGCCGATGTTGACACCGCACCGCGCCACTTCGCTGTGAATCCCGGCCGCCTCGGCCACCGCGACCGCCCGCTCGAACAGCGCGAGCGCGTCGTCGAAGTCCCCGGCACGGGCGGCGGCGATGCCCATGCCGCGAAGCACCGCCGCCTGTCCCTGCGAATCCCCGGCCTTCTCATAGAGGCGGGCGGCGTGTTCGTGATGCGTTCGGGCCTTGTCGAGGCGATAGGCGACGGTGTGCGCCTTGCCCATGCCGGAGGCGACATCGGCTTCGGCCGCCACGTCGCCGAGCCGCGCCGCCGCGGTCGCGGCGAGATCCAGCACGTCGAGGGCCTGGTCGACGTCACGACGCTGAAGCAGGAAGGAGACCAGTGGGTAGTGCAGGTCGCGAACGTGTTCGTGCCGGTCGTGCTCGGCCGCGAGCCGGATCGCGGTGATCATGGCCTGCAGGTTCGACGCCAGCCACAGCGCGGCGTCCCCCTGGCCGGCGAACGGCGGCTGCGGGAACAACGGCGGCGGGCAGGGCGGGGTGGGATCGCGCAAGGGTGCCAGCAGGTCCATGGCGGCGTTGGCGGTGTGCCGGTACCAGGTGAGCATCCCGTCCATCGCACCGCGACGGGTGGCCTCGTCGTCGGTCTCGCGCGCGGCCGCCGCGGCGAAGGCCCGCAGCAGATCGTGCAGTCCGTAGCGGTCAGCACCCGTCGACGTGACCAGTGAGGCGTTGGCCAGCAGCTCCAGGCCCCGTGCGGCGGCGCTCGGCTCCAGCCCGGTGAGGTTGGCCGCGAAATGGGCCGTCGGTTCGGCGTTGGGGTGCACGCCGAGCAGGCGGAAGAGGCGCGCCGTCTCCTGCGGAAGATCCCGCAGCGACCAGGCGATCACCCCGTGGACACGGGTGCGCGGATCACCGGCGTCGAGGACTTCGAAGCGGCGCAACTCGTCGGTGAGTTCTTCGGCGACGGTACTCAACGGCAGACCCGGGCGCCGGGCGGCGCGCTCGGCGGCCAGACGAAGTGCCAGCGGCAGGCGCGCGCAACCCTGGACGATCGCCTCCACGGCACCGCGTTGACCGGTCAGCCGGTCGCCGCCGACGACCCTGCCGAGCAGCCCGATCGATTCCTCCACCGTGAGGCGGTCGAGGAGCAGTCTGGTGGCCCCTTCGCCGGCGATGAGGCCGGCCAGCATGTCGCGGCTGGTGACCAGGACGCTCGTCTCGGGACACCCCGGCAACAACGGCCGTAGTTGCTCGGAGTCGCGGGCGTTGTCAAGGACGATGAGCATGCGCCTGCCCGCGACCGCCGTGCGCCACGCGGCCGCGCGCGCGTCGAGGTCGGCGGGAATCTCCGACTCCGGCGTGGCCACGGCCATGAGCAGCAGCCCCAAGGCCCCGGCCGACGGCATCGGCTCCGACTCGTCGTAACCGCGCAGGTTGACGTAGATCTGCCCGTCGGGAAACAGGTCCGACCGGGTGTGCGCCCAGTGCAGCGCCAGCGCCGTCTTACCGACCCCGGGGGAACCGACCACCGCGACGGACGCCGACGGCGTCTCGACCGCCGCGTCGAGTGCGGCGAGGATGTCGGTACGCCCGACGAAGTGCCGCGGAGCCGCCGGCAACTGCCGCGGAATCCGGTGCGACGGTGGCGGAAGGGCCCCGCGCCCGCGGCGTTCGGCGATCAGATCGGTGTAGGCCGCCTGGAGCGCGGCTCCGGGTTCCACACCCAGCTCATCGTCGAGGATCCGCCGGAACTCGTGGTACTCGCCGATGGCCTCGCCACGGCGATCGGTGCGGTCGAGGGCGAGGATCCGCAGACGGCGAAGGCGCTCGTCGACGGGCCGATCGCTGATCAGCTCGGAGAGTTCGCCCAGGACGTCACCGGCGTCGCCGAGGTCGATCGCGGCGGCGATCCGGTCGCAGCGCGCGGCCAGGAGCTGCTCTTCGAGACCCGGCCCGAAGGCACGGGCCAGTTCGTCGGTCGTGCCCGCGAGAGCCGGCCCACGCCAGAGGGCGAGTGCCTCACGGAGGAGCCCGGCCGCCGCCTTCACGTCGCCGCGGGCCAGTGCCGAGCGGGCCGCGGCACAGTCGTCCTCGAAGACGTGCGCGTCGACGGCGGCGCGGGCCGCGTGCAGGACGTAACCGGTGCCTTGGCGGCGGAGCAGCTCAGGGTCCTTGATCAGACCGCGAAGAGCCGAAACCTGTTTCTGCAGTAACCGCGGAGCCGTGGTCACGGTCTCGCCGGGCCAGACGAGCCGCAGGATCCGTTCGACGGGGACGACGCGTCCGGCGTTGAGGGACAGCAAGGCCAGCAGCGATCGTGTTCTGCGACCGGTCAAGTGCACTCGTTCACCATGACGATCGAGCTCCACGGTCCCCAGTAGACGGATGTCCACGCGCCCCTCCCCACGGCGGCCGGGCATACCGCCGGCGACCGATTCTACAAGATCGAGACATTTCCGGGAACAAGATCACGACCGCCCCGACAGACGCTGTGGCGGCAAGTGAGAGCCACTTCGACAAGGGAGAACCACCGTGAAGTTCTTCACCCGTCTCGCCGACGCGGCGCTCCGCCGCGTCGCTCCGGAAGTAGAGGCCGAGGCCGCCTGCATCCTCATCCAGGTGTACTCGCCGAACTGTGACGGCTGGTGCGTCTGGACCTACGACAACTGCGCGAACAAGTACGGCCGTTGCCCGTGGGCGTGAAGCGGATGAGCATCCTGAGCTCCACAGCCGAGCGAATCCTCTCGCTGATCTCCCCGGCGGTCACCGTCGAGGCCGCCTGCATCGTCATCGATCACTACTGCTGGTGCACCGCGACGTGCGTCAACGAGTGCGTGACCGTGTACGACAACTGCCCGACCCGCAGGGTCTGCGTCAAATAGCCCGGTCCAGGGGCGCCCGCGCTCGATGCGCGGGCGCCCCGCACCGTCCACACCCGACTCTGAGGGGTCCCGCCATGTACGTCTACGCCGCCCTCGCCACTCTGCTCACGGTCTTCTGCGTGGCGAACCTGCTGCTCATGCTGGCCGTCGTACGCCGGTTGCGTTCCCACGAATCGAGGCTGGCGGCGAACTCGCGCCCGCTGACCCTGCCGACCGGCACCCGCATCGCCCCCTTCACGACGACCACCGTGGACGGCGATCGGATCTCGGCGGCCGGCCTCGCCGACGGCACCCTCATCGGCGTGTTCTCGCCAGCCTGCGAGCCCTGCCACGCACAGTTGCCCGCCTTCGTCGAACACTCCCGAAGCTCCCCGGCCCTCGCCGTCGTCCTCAGCGACGGCGACGAGGCCACCGACATGGTCGCCGCACTCGCCGAGGCCTGCCCTCTGGTCGTCGAAGGACACGGCGGAGCGGTGAGCACCGCGCTCGGCGTGCAGGGCACACCCGCCCTGGTGATCGTCGCTCAAGGCGCCATCGTCGCCACCGAGTCCGCCGTCTCCCGGCTTCCTCAGCCGGCACGCACATGATCACCACCGCCGCGGTCGTCACCGCCATCGCCCTTCTCACCGCCGGCTGGGTCCGGCTGCGCTACCTCGTCACCCGCGTCGACGGCCCGAGCATGCAGCCCACCTTCCACGACGGCGACCGCCTCCTCGCCCGCCGGGGAAACCACCACGCCGACCGGGGACAGGTCGTCGTCTTCCGCAACCCCCGCCCCGTCGGAGTACCCGGCTCATCGTCAGGGCCACTGCTGCTCAAACGCGTCGTCGCCGTCGCCGGAGACGAGGTCCACATGGGAGCAACCCCCGAACGGGTCCCCGCCGGGCACGTCATGGTCCTCGGCGACAACGCCGCGCAGAGCCTCGACTCACGCCACCTCGGCTACATCCCGGCGGCCAACATCATCGGCACCGTCCTGCGGCGAATGGGGAACTGACATGACCGACGCGACCACGACCATCCGCCGCGCCTGGACCCGGCTGCTCGACATCGAGGTCGGCCCCGGCGACGACTTCTTCGCGCTCGGCGGCTACTCCCTGCTGGTGCCCACGGCCGTCGAGATCATCGCCGAATCCGGCCTCGACGTCACCGCCACCGACATCCTCGAACACCGCACGCCCCACGCGATCGCCGAGATCATCAGCGGCCGCGGCGACCGCGAGGCCACCACCCACCCCTCATTCAACGACGTGTGGAACCAACGCCGCCACGACCCCGGCGGACCCGCCCCGATCGTGCGCCTCGCCGGCGGCACCGGCGGCCCGATCTTCTGCTTCCACTGGGACACCGGGAACATCGCCTTCCTGCGCCGCCACGTCGACGCCTTCCGCTCCGGGCGCCCCGTATGGGGCACCCAGGCCATCGGGCTCCACGACCGCGCCACACCGGCCACCGACCTCGACCACGCCGCCGACCGCTACCTGCGAGCCGTCCGCACCGTGCGACCACGAGGCCCCTACACCTTCTTCGGCCTGTGCGACGGCGGCCGGCTCGCCGTCGAGATCGCGGGCCGGATCGAACAACAGACCGGGGATACGACCACCGTCGTCATGCTCAACACCACGGCCCCCGGCACCGCAGGCGCCAATCCCGCCCTCAGCCTGCGCGAACGATACGACTTCCGCCTCAGCTTGCTCCGCTTCCACTTCGACATCCCCGACCTGGCCGCCGAAGCCGACCGGCTCACCGCGCTACTCAAGGACAACGACTGGATCGACGACGACACCACCACCGCCGCCGACCTGTACTGGCGGCAACTGATCTGGGCCGCCGAACAGCACTCCCACGCCAGATACCACCCCCTGCCGTACAGCGGACGCGTCCTGCTCATCGAGTCCACCGACCTCGCCCTCGGCGAGAAGTGGCGCCCGTGGCTCACCTCCCTCGACGTCCGCACCGTGGGCACCTCGGGCACACGACGCATGCTCCACGACCCCGACACCGCCGCGATCCTGCACGAGGAGTTCGGACGTGCCTGAATCCCTCCCCGAGCTCTTCTCCCGGACCGTCGCCGAACACGGCGACCGCACGGCCCTGATCCACGACGACACGACCACGACCTACCGCGACCTCGACACCGCCACCACCGGCCTGGCGAGCAGGCTCCTCACCGAGGGCGTCCGGCCCGGCGACCACGTCGCCGTCGCCGCCCCACGCGGCATCGACGTCCCCGTGGCCGTCCTCGCGGCCCTGAAGACCGGCGCCGCCTACGTACCCGTCGACACCACGCTTCCCGACGCGCGCATCGCCCACGTCCTCGACGATTCCGGTGCACGCACGATCGTCACCACCAAGGAACTCGCGCACCGTTTCACCGGTGTGACACCGATCCTCGTCGACGAACGCGGTCCCCACCGTCCACTCTCGACGGTCGGCGCCGACGACACCGCCTACATCATCTACACCTCCGGCTCGACCGGACGGCCGAAAGGCTGCGTCGTCACACACGGCAACGTCCTCGCGCTCCTCGACGCCGCCCTGCCGATGTTCGACGTCACCGAAACCGACAGGTGGGCGCAGTTCCACTCCCACGCCTTCGACGTCTCCGTCTGGGAACTCTGGGCATGCCTGGCCACCGGCGCCGCCGCCGTACTGATCCCCGACGACACCGCGCGCTCCGGCGACCGGCTCCTGGCGCACCTCGCCGCCACCCGAGTCAGCGTCCTGTGCCAGGTCCCGTCGGCCTTCCGGGCACTCGCCCTCACCTTCGCCCGTCACCCCGTCGACCTCGCCCTGCGACACGTGATCCTGGCCGGCGAGAGCGTCGAACTCGACGTCGTCGCCGGGTTCCTGGACCGCTTCGAGCGGCCCCCGGCGTGCAGCAACCTGTACGGACCGACCGAGACCACCGTCTACGTCAGCGGGCACCGCCTTACCCCGGCCGACCTCGCGAGCCCCGTACGGACACCGATCGGCCGCCCCTTCCCGACCGTCGGCTTCGAGATCCTCGACGACGACGGCGCTCCCGTCGCCGACGGAGCCGAAGGCGAACTGTGGATCGCCGGGCCGACCGTCGCCGCGGGCTACCTCCACCGGCCCGAACTTACCGCCGAACGCTTCGGCACCACCTGCGACGGGCGACGCCGCTACCGCAGTGGCGACCTCGCCCGGCGGCTCCCCGACGGATCCTTCGAATTCCGCGGCCGACGCGACCATCAGATCAAGTTCCGCGGCTACCGCATCGAACTCGGCGACATCGAAAACGCCCTGCGCACCAGCCCCGACGTGGAAGCCGCCGCCGTCGCCCTCACCGAGACCGCGGCGGGAGCCCGGCTCATTACCGCCTGGATCCAGCCCACCGGGGCGAAACAGGACCCGGACCTGCCCGCCCGGCTGCGCACGCACCTGTCCCGCCGCCTGCCGGAGTACATGGTCCCCGGCAGGTACCGGACCGTGACGGCGCTGCCCGTCGGGCTGGCGGGGAAACTGGACCGGGCGGCGCTGATCTACCCGGTCACCTGACACCGCGCGGGTCAGTCGACGAGGTCTTCCCTGGACAGGCGTGCCTCTTCGATGTCGAGCTGGGTCTGGACCCGGCGCAGAACGGTGTCGTCGATGGTGTGCTCGTCGCGAAGCCGCAGGACGGTGGCGCGTTTGCGCGCGATGAGCGCCAGGCGCAGCTCGTTGTAGTCGTCCTTGTGGAGCACGGCGTCGTCGTCGGCGTCGTCGGCGTGCAGGGCGGCGAGGTGCTGTTCGTACTCGCGGACGGTCTGGTCGACGACGGCCTCGCGGGTGCCGAGCCCGGCGGCGACGTCGGGGATGGCGGCCATGGCCTCCTCGGCGGCGGTGGTCTCGGCGAGTTCCTCCTCCTCGTCGATGTCGGTGTCGTCGGGAAGCCGGGCCCAGCGCAGCAGGCGGGGCAGGGCGAGGCCGTTGACGACCAGGGTGAGGGCGATGACGCCGGCGGTCACGAAGATGATGAAGTCGCGGTCGGGGAAGGCGCCACCTGCGGTGAGCGTGACCGGGACACCGAGGGCCGCGGCCAGCGACACCGCGCCTCGGAACCCGGCGACGGCGTTGACGCACCTGACGCGGTTGCTGATGCGCAGGGTCTTCTGCTTCGGGCGGCGGTCGAGGAGCCGGATGGTGTAGGCCGAGGCGAACTGGAAGACGAAGCGCAGGCCTATCACCGTCGTGTAGATGACCGCGACGGCGATGAGCGCGTCGACGATGTCGACGCTTTCCAGGCCTTCCACGGCCGGCGGCAGTTCGAGGCCGACGAGGACGAACAGGGCGCCGTTCAGGATGAACGTCGCCAGCGACCAGAACGCGTTGACCTGCAGGCGGGTGTCGGCGCGCCCGGCGCGCGGTCCGACCTGGCTGATGATGAGCCCGCACACGACCACGGCCAGCACGCCCGAGGCGTGGACGAGTTCGGCGAGCAGGTAGGCGGTGAACGGGATGACGATCATCGCGACGTTGCCGAGGATCGGCGAGTCGATGCGCCGGCGGACGACGGTCCCGGTCCAGGCGGTGAGAACTCCGGCGAGCGCGCCGCCGAGGTAGGAGATGGCGAACATGCCGCTGACGTGGCCGAGGCTGAAGGTCTCCTCGCCCACGGTCACGCCGACGGCGACGCCGTAGAGGACCAGGGCGGTGCCGTCGTTGACGAGGCTTTCGGCGCGCAGGACGGTGACGGTGCGGCGTGGCAGGGACCGCGCCAGGGCGGCGACCGCGGTGGCGTCGGTGGGGGCGACGGCGGCGCCGAGCACCCATGCCGGTCCCCAGGGGACGCCGAAGGCGTGCGCGATGGCGGCGACGGCCGCGGCGGTCAGGACTACCAGGACGGTGCTCATCAGCAGGATGCCGCGCGCGTCGCGTTTGATCTCGCGCAGGGAGGTCGTCAGGCTCTCCCAGTAGAGCAGGGCGGGCAGGAACAGCAGCAGCATCGTCTCCGGCGGCAGGCTCACCGACGTGAACACGGGCACGAAACCGAGCCCGACGCCGCAGGCGAGCAGCAGGATCGGTGGCGCGATGCGCAAAACCCTGCCGAGGGTGTGGCAGGCCAGCAGGGCCACGCCCAAGACGACGACCAGTTCCAGGCCGACCATGGAAGCCTCCAGCCGTAGTCGCCGCGCGGTCGAGAGCCGGCGGTGTGGACCGCCGGCCGCGTCAAGATCTCCGTGCCCCCGGTGAGACGTTCCCACGCCTCGATGCGGCTCGTACCTGGAATGGCATCCCGCGGCGGGACGCTCCCGCCGTCGCGCGTGGCGACGGCGGGAGCGTTCGCTTGGCTCGGCCGCCGATCCGGCGGCGTGACCCGGTCAGCCCTGCGGCGGGTTCGGGTCGGCGCGGTAGGTGTTGCGCTCGTTGATCTGACCGTCCTTGCGGTGGCCGATCCATTCCAGGCCTTCCCGCCTGGCGGTCGTCTGCGCGGAGGTGACCGCCTGTTCCTTGCGGTCGAAGTACCCCGAGACGCGCGAGGCGCCTTCACGCTGGTTCATCCACTGTCCACGGTCGCTGCTCCACATGGTGTGGATCTCGCGAGTAGCCATGGTCGTCGAGCCTCCTTGCGTGATGGTCGTGTGGTTCCCCTCTGGCGTACCCGTTCGCCGGAAGATCAATCATGTTCGCGCCCGCCCGGTCGTCCGCCCGCGGTCGATGTCAGGCGATGTCCGGCAGCGGCGCGGGAGTTCCGGCCGGGGTCCCGGCCGGGCAGAAGGCCGCCGTGAGCGCGTTGAACAGGGCGACGTCGGGGACCACGGCGTAGCTCGTGGCGGAGAGGCTGAAGTAGCGGCTGGTCCCGGGCTGGTGGAAGGAGAAGGTGAGGTAGCCGGGGATGCCGCCGGTGTGGCCCCAGATCTCGGCGCCGCAGGGCAGGGCGACCTTGCTCAGGCCGAGACCGTAGCCGGAGTCGAAGGCCGTGATCTTCATCGCGGTGAGCTGGGCCGGTGTGAGGAGCCGGCCGCCGAGCAGGGCCTGGTAGAACGTGTTCAGATCGCGGGTGGTGGAGATGATGTCGCCGACGGCGTAGGACGAGGAGACGTTCAGGGCGGTGATGTCGACGGGTTCGCCGTTGACCTGAAGGTAGCCGTGGGCGTGGGGGCCGCTGATCCGCACCGAGTGCCTGGCGGGCACCTCGGTGTCGCGCAGGCCGAGCGGGCGGACGATGCGACGGTCGACCTCGGTCTGGAGGGAACGGCCGGTGACCCGCTCGATCACGAGACCGATCAGGACGTAGTTGGTGTTGGAGTAGGACCACGCGGTGCCGGGCGGGAAGAGCGGATCGCGACTGGTCGCCAGGTCGACCAGCTGTTGCGGGGTCCAGCGCTTGTAGCGGTCGCGGACGACCTGCTCGGGGGTGACCAGGACGTCGTCGGTGTAGTTGTAGAGACCGCTGGTGTGGTTCAGCAGCTGACGCAGGGTGATGTTCTGGCCGTTGGGCACCGTGCCCGGCAGCCACCGCTCCAGGCTGTCGTCGAGCGAGATGCGCCCTTCGCCGACCAGCTGAAGGGCGACGGTGGACGTGAAGGTCTTCGTGACGCTGCCGATCCGGAACCGGCCGTCGACGGGGGCCGGCCGCTGTCGTCCGAGCTCGGCGACGCCGCCGGCCAGGCGCTCGACGCGAGGCCCGTCCCGAAACTCCAGAACCGCCGAAGGCGACCCGTCGGCGACGACGGCGTCGAGTTCGTCGCGCAGGGTGCCGGTGGCCGGGCCGGCGGCGGCGGGGCCGGACACGAGGGTGACGAGGGCGAGGGCGAGGACCACTGCCCCGATCCGTTGCAGTCTCATGTGCCGAGTCTCAGTGTCCAATCTGGACCGCGGAAGGGGGCGATCCCCTAGGGCCGGTCCCGGAGGGACCCGGCGGACAGGCCCGTGACCTGCGCGGATGCGGACGGCGGCGTGGTGAGGGCGAGCAAGGTCACCCTCACCACGTCCACGGTGACCGGCAGCGGCCCCCTCGGACGCCACCGATCCCGCCGACATCGTCTGCCCCCATGCGTCACCCACGGCACCGGTCAGGTGCCGATAGACCGGACCCCGAACGAGCCGCCGGAGCCCGGTGCCGAAATGAACGGGTGCGCGGTGCGGTAACCGCGGACGGCGTCCTATCCCCGGCGGGCCTGGAAACCGTCGAGGGGCACGCGACCGGTGGCCACCAGCAGGATGTCCTTCGCCGCCATCGGCACGTCCCGCGGTCCCTCACCGACCGACACGTCGGCGTCGGTGGCCGTCATCCGCCGCCCTTCGATGTCGGCGCCGAAGTACTTGAGATGCCGGGGACTGACGGGAGCCAGCACCAGGGCGACGCGTTCGGGCGGCGGTGCCGGCAGGCCGAGCGGTTCGGTGACGTCGAGGCCGTGGATCACGTCGTGGCTGAGCGCGCTGACGGGTCCTTCGCCCGGGGGCCGCCAGGGATTGTCGAGGTTGCGGCGGAGGAGGGCGACGAGTTCGGCTCCGTCCATGCGTCGCGCCGTCGCTCGGGCGTCGCGGTCGGCGTAGCGGTGGAACGAGAAACCGGCCCGGACGATGCCGGCCAGCAACCTCAGCGGCTTGGTGCGGTACGGCATCGTCATGTGAGCGACGACTTCGCGCACGCGCCAGCCCGCGCACAGCGACGGGACGTCCCACTGCTCGGGCGCCAGGCCGGCGAAGAGGTCGGCGAGGCGCTCGCGCTCCGCGCGCACCTCGCCGGTCACGTGGTCTGAGGAGATGGTCATGGCGTTCCTTCTGCGTCGATGAGTCTTCCCGACTTCTACGACGCCCGAGGAGGGAACTCATCGGTCGCGGAGGAGAAGATCCTCGCGGCGAAGGACGGCGGGCAGACCGAACTCGCCGAAGCGGCCCGCCGTGCCGAGGAACGCGACGGTCCGCGCGATCAGACCGCCCCGGATCTCGACGGTGACCAGTGCGAAGGGGTGGAGAAGGCCGTCGTCGTCCGGACGGTACTGGCCGAAGCCCCGGGCTCCGTTGACGTCGCACGGCACCAGCCGCGCGCCCGCACACTCGCCGCCGACGCCGAGGAGACTCGCGATCGCGGGCCCTCCGTCGAGCCGCCACAGGAACGGGGGCATGGTCGAGACGGCATCGGCGCGCAGGACCGCGGTCAGCTCGGCGACGTCGTGCGTCTCGAAGGCCCGCACGTAGCGCCGCAGCAGGTCCCGCTGCGCCGGATCGGCGGGATCGTCGACGTCGAAAGGATCAGGCCGGTGCTCGTCCAGCACCGCGCGTGCACGCTGCAGGGCGCTGTTCACCGAGGCCGTCGTCGTGTCGAGGACCTCGGCGGTCTCCCGGGCGGTGAAGGCGAGCACGTCACGCAGGATGAGGACGGCCCGCTGACGGGGCGCCAGGTGCTGCAGCGCCGCGATGAACGCCAAGCGCACCGACTCCCGTTCGAGAACCACGTCGCCGGGGTCCCGCGACGCGACCAGCCGAGCGTCGGGCATCGGCTCCACCCACGCCCGCGCCGGCAGCGGCGCCCCCAGCCCCGGCCCCCGACCGGCGGCCGCCTCCACGTCGACAACCAACTCCCGACGCCGCGCCGAGCGCAGCATGTCCAGGCACACGTTCGTCGCGATCCGGTGCACCCACGTGCTCACCCGGCCACGACTCGGGTCGAACAGGTCCCACTTGGACGAGGCCCGGATCAGCGTCTCCTGGACGGCGTCGTCGGTGTCGGCCGCCGAACCGAGCAGCCGGTAGCAGTAGCCGGTCAAGGGGACGCGCAAGGCCTCCAGGTCCTCGGCCGCGTGCGCGTCCATCGCCATCTTCGTCTCCTCGACTCGACCGGTCGCAAGTGTGCACCTGGCCGCCGCGCCGCGGCGCGTCAAGTCTCCCGGGGACTCCTGGCGTTGCTCACCTTCGTTTGGCGGTGCCGAAGAGGGTGCGGGTGATTTCGCGGCCGAAGGTGGTGGCGGCGGACTTGGCGAGGGTGTCGAGGAAGCCGGTGGGACTGGAGGCTGGTTGCTTCGCGGCCTTGGTTTTCTTGGTGGCGCGGGACTTTGGGGCAGGGTCCAGGGATGGGATCGGTTCGTACTTCGGCGCATCTGGTGCCGGTGCGGTGGCGGCGGGCTCGGGGACAGCGGATCTCGTAGGCGGAGTCGCGGTCGATGTCGGTGCCGTATTTGGCTTTCATCGCCGAGGCGTTGATGAGGCCGGTCATGGTGGCCTCGTCGGAGGGACCCATGCGCGATCTGGGCGCGTACATCCGGGTCCAGGCAACGGGAGTCGGCCGGCCCTTGTCGTCCAGGACGGTGACCATCGCCTCGCCGATGCCCAGCCGGGTCAGGTCCTCTTCAAGGTCGTAGGCCGAGTGCGGGAAGGTTGTGACGGTGGCCCTCAACGCCTTCGCATCTTGCGGGGTGAAGGCGCGCAGGGCGTGTTGCACCCACGCACCGAGCTGAGCGAGAACGTCGGCGGGCACGTCCTTCGGGGTCTGCGTCACGAAGAAGACGCCCACGCCTTTGGAGCGGATCAGGCGGACGGTTTGGGTGATGGCGGTGAGGAACGCCTCGGAGGAGCAGTCAAAGAGGAGGCGCGCCTCGTCGAACATGTACTAGCATTCGACGCTTGCCTGACGGTGCAAGTCACCTAACAGGTAGCGACCTTTGGCCGGTACGGACTCCGGCAACCACGAGCCAACTAGACGTTGCGTTGAAGGCAGGATTTCAGTGCCCGCGCTTCCGGGTCGGGTCGTTCAATCAAACCCATCGACGCATTTCGACCCAAGCGACATAGCATGCCAATAAGCGAGGCCATTCCGCATCAAAATCGCCGACGACTATTCCTCGCCAGGATCTTCTGCAGATCGTGGACGAGGCAGACAAAGAGGAGCGCGCCTGCGGCACCGACAACCAGGACTTCGCGACTGTGACCAACATACTCCCGCAGCCACCAAGTACCGGCGATCGCAACAACTGCAAAAATCGATATCCCTACTCGCGTTCGCCGAACACCCAATACTGGATATTTCAAGAAAGCCGCAGTAAAGAGGCCGACGAAGAATATAGGCGTGATAATCACATCAAATGGTTCTCCGAGCGAATCAGCCAAAAGATGTACGACGATCGCAAAGGCCACCGATAGAAATATAGCAAAGACTGGCCGCAGAGCCTTCATGAAGCTGCCATAAACTTGCCCCAGAGCCATGCGCCTCCAGTTGCACAGCGACGATTGTACTTGTGGTTGCAACAATTAGGCGCGTGGGGACGCCAAGGGGCGCGAAGCCGGGCACGGGCACTTCCTTTGGAATAAGGGGTTATGGCTCGAAGGGCGTCGAGCACTGCAGAGAATCTTGGAGCGCGGCGGCCGTGATGTCAAGGCCCACAACGTATCTAGTCGTGGCAGCTACAAATCCAACAGCGGACAGATCATCACAGGTTGGCTCGAAGTTGCCTGCGTCGTGAGCGGTCAGTTGGCGATCTGAATTGCCCCTGGACTATGTGGATGGCCGCAGCGATCCCAGCTGGAACAGCTGCATGAGCGGCCCATCGATACAGAACCCGCTCAGGCACGCAGGACCGGATCCCACAGCGCGTCAGGAACGGCGGAACACTCCCCAACCCAGGTACGGGGCATCCAGACTCCTGACTGCCCATGCAACTCAGCGTCGTTTGGCGGTGCCGAAGAGGGTGCGGGTGATTTCGCGGCCGAAGGTCGTGGCGGCGGATTTGGCGAGGGTGTCGAGGAAGCCGGTGGGGCTGGAGGCGGGTTGCTTCGCGGCCTTGGACTTCTTGGCGGCGCGGGACTTCGGGGACGGGTCAAGGGATGGGATCGGCTCGTACTGCGGCGTAGGAGGAGCCGGCGCGGTGGTGGCGGGTTCGGGGACGGCGGCTGCCGCCGCCGCGGCGACTTTGCGGGCCAGGATCTCGTAGGCGGAGTCGCGGTCGATGTCGGTGCCGTACTTGGCCTTCATCGCCGAGGCGTTGATGAGGCCCGACATGGTCGCCTCGTCGGAAGGACCCATCCGCGACCGAGGCGCGTACATCCTCGTCCACGCAACGGGAGTGGGGCGACCCTTGTCGTCCAGGACGGTGACCATGGCTTCGCCGATACCCAGGCGGGTCAGGTCTTCCTCCAGGTCGTAGGCCGAGTGCGGGAACGTCGTCACCGTCGCCTTCAACGCCTTGGCGTCCTGCGGCGTGAACGCTCGCAGCGCGTGCTGCACCCGCGCACCCAGCTGCGCCAGCACGTCGGCGGGCACGTCTTTCGGGGTTTGGGTAACGAAGAAGACGCCGACACCCTTCGACCGGATCAGCCGCACAGTCTGGGTGATCGCCGTGAGGAACGCCTTCGAGGAGCCGTTGAACAGGAGGTGGGCCTCGTCGAAGAAGAAGACGAGTTTGGGTTTGTCGAGGTCGCCGACTTCAGGGAGGTCCTGGAAGAGCTCTGCCAGTAGCCACATGAGGAAGGTGGAGAAGAGGGCGGGCTGGGCTTGGAGGTCGGGGAGTTCGAGGATCGACACGGTGCCGCGGCCGTCTGGGCTGGTGGTGAGGAGATCGGCGGGGTTGAATTCGGGTTCGCCGAAGAACCTGTCGGCGCCCTGGTCGGCGAAGTTGATGAGGGCTCGGAGAATGACGCCGGCGGTTTGGGCGGAGAGGCCGCCGAGGGCTTTGAGTTCCGCTTTGCCCTCGTCGCTGATGAGGTGTTGGACGACTGCTCTCAAGTCCTTCAGGTCGAGGAGGGGGAGCCCTTGAGCGTCGGCGTAGTGGAAGATCAGGCCGAGTGAGCTCTCCTGGGTGTCGTTGAGATCGAGGACCTTCGACAGCAGTGTGGGGCCGAAGGCGGTCATGGTGGCCCGCAGCGGGGTGCCTTCGCCCTGTCCGCCCAGGGCGTAGAACTCGACGGGGAAGGCTTGCGGGGACCAGTCCTGGCCGAGCGCGGCGGTGCGTTTGAGTAGCTTCTCGCCGCCGTCGCCGTTGGTGGCCATGCCGGACAGGTCGCCTTTGATGTCGGCCAGGAACACCGGGACGCCGGCCTGGGCGAGTTGTTCGGCGAGGACCTGCAAGGTCACCGTCTTGCCGGTTCCGGTGGCTCCGGCGACGAGGCCGTGGCGGTTGAACATGGCCAGGGGGATGGCGACCTTGGCGTCGGGGACGGCCTTGTCGTCGTCGACGACGAGTGCGCCCACGCCGACGGCGGGTTCGTCGAAGGCGTAGCCCTCGGTCACCGTCGTGATGATGTCCTCGGCCATCGCCCGCCCCCGTGCGCGTCACATCCGCCAGTGTCTTCGCAGCGTATCGACCCGGGATCGGGCGTGTCCGGTGGTTGCGCCGAACCCGCAGTAGCCTTGCGCGCATGAACGGCGACCACGGACTCTTCGGGCCGGACTCGGTCACCTGGCCCGTGCACACCGAACTCGTCATGTGGATCGGCGGGCTGCGCGCGCTCTACCTCCAGTCGCTGCACCCGCGCGTCATGCGCGCCACCTTCCAGAACAGCGCCCTCTTCGACCCCAAGAAGGCCTGGTCGCGCTTCGTCCGCACCGCGCAGTTCGTCCACGTCCGCACCTTCGGCGACACCCCCGACGTCGAGCGCGCCGCCGCGCGCGTCCGCGCCATCCACGCCGGGCTCACTGGACACGACCCCGACACCGGCGAGACCTTCCGCCTCGACGAACCCGCCGGGCTGCTGTGGGTCCACTGCGCCGAGATCGACTCCTACGTCGACGTCGCCCGCCGCTCCGGCGCCATCCCCACCGACGAACTCGCCGACCGCTACGTCGACGAGAATCGCGCCGCCGCCGAGGCCATCGGCCTCGACCGGGCCGACGTCCCCGCCTCGCGCGGTGAACTGCGCGAGTACTTCGACGGTGTCCGTCCCGGCCTCTACGCCTGCGACGAGGCCAGGAGCGGTCTCGTGCGCTCCTTCAACCCGCCGCTGCCGCGCGCGCTGGCGGTCCTGCGCCTCGGCGTCCCCGCCGCCAACACCCTCGCCATCAGCACGCTGCCCGGATGGGCGAAGGCCATGTTCGGCATCCCGACCCTCCCCGGCAACCACACCGCGACGACCCTCCAGCTCCGCGCGCTGCGCGGTGTCCTGCGCCTCGCCGTCCGCGAGTCGACCGAGCAGCTGATCGCCGACTGCCGCCGCGACGCGCGCGCCATGTCCGACGGGACCTTCGTGTCGAAGCTGATGCCCGCCCGCTAACCGCACCCTTTCAGCACGCCCGTCAGCGTCGCCTTCTCCTGCTTGGTCACCGTCAGCGTGTACTTCGCCTTGATCCCGACCCACCTCGCCGCGTATTCGCAGTGGAAGGCCGCGGCGGGCGGCAGCCACTTGTCCGGGGTCTTGCTGCCCTTGTCCTGGTTGGCGTCCTTGTCGACGGCCAGGAGCACGTCGAGGTCGTTGAAGTAGGTGTTGCGCTCGGCGTCGGTCCACGCCCAGGCACCGCCGCGCCAGGCCGCGCCGAGAGCGACCAGGTGGTCGGACTCGATGCGGGAGGCCTTCCGGTACCGGTAGGGCAGGTCCGCGCCGGTGAAAGGGTCACGCAGCACACCGGAGAACACCACGCAGGGATTGCGGTCGCCGACACGAAGCTCGTCCAGGTCGCGGATGAGCAGGTCGGCACGGGTGTCGCAGCCGTTGCGGCCGCCGACGCCGTCGGTGTCGTCGTTCCAGAAGCCGAAGCGGCCGCGGTCGTAGGTCTGCCAGTTCTTCCCCGGCTCGACGGTGAGGCGGGCCAGCAGGGTCCGCGCGTCGCCGGTTCCAGGCGGGAAACCCGACACGGGCGGGGCCGGTGAGGCGACGGGCAGACCCGGTGAGGGCGTCGGCGCGTCCTCGGCGAAGCGGGAGATGACCTGGGTGTGCACCAGGCCGATCGCGGCGACTCCCGCGATCGGCAGCACGATGACGGCGGCCAGTGCGGCCCCCAGGCGCGCCCAACGCCCCAGCGGACGCCTCATGATCCGAGCCTAGGTCAGCGCGCGGGTCTCCACCGGCGCTAGGAGCTTTCAGCCGGGGTGTCCGCCGTGGGCTTCTTGACGCGCTTGCCGAGCGCACCGAAGAAGGCGATCAGGCCGATGGTCAGCACGATGTGCCCGGCACCCGACAGGAAGGCGAAGACCTCGGGGATCTCGTTGCCCAGAACCGTCTGGACACCGCGGAAGACCATGCTGCCGACGGTGATCACCATGCCGGTGTTGTAGAGCCAGTAGAAGACGTTGAAGGACTTCATGCCCGACAGGCCGAAGACCTTGTCCAGGCCGAGGACGATGAGGAAGACGAGCATGCCCAGGGCGAGCAGGTGGGTGTGCACGACGGACAGCTGGCTCTCGCCGGTGAAGTCGTTGAGCTTGGTGAACTCGCGGTAGAAGAGCCCGGAGACCAGGCCGAGGATCATGTAGACGTGGGCGGTGTGCAACGACCTGCGCATGCGGGGTGGGCTCCTTCGAGTACACCGGCCGGAGGGGTCGGCCGGGCGAAGATCATTGAAGCTCCCGGCGGCTAGATCCACAACGCGCCAAGGCAATCCGTTACCGCTTTGCGGCCGGGACGCTACCGGCCCAGCGCGCGCAGGGCCGCGGCGTGGCGTTCCTCGGCACGGCGGGCCTCGCCCAGGGCGCCCGCGCGGGTGAGGCGGGCGACGAGGTCGCGGTGGGCGCGCATGTCGTAGGGGTCCTTGTCGAGCAGCCGGTGCAGGTAGCCCACGGCGTCGCGTTCGGCGAGGTCGGACAGCGCGCGCAGGACGCGCAGGTACACCGCGCGGGCCTCTTCGCGCAGGGACACCGACCAGTCCTCGTAGGGCTCGTCTTCGAGGAAGTCGCCGGTGTAGGAGCGTTCCACGGTGGACAGCGCGGGTACGGCCTGGGCGCGGAGGGCGTATCCGGCGCCGTCGAGGAAGGTGTAGACGTCGACTTCGACGAGGTCGGTGCGGGTGCGGTCGAGGGCGACGCGGGCGGCGTCGGCTCGGATGACCTCGGCGGCGGTGTGGCGGCCGCGTCCTCCGTCGAGGACCTTCCGCAGGATCGACAGGGCCACCGACAGGCGGTGGGCGACCTTCCCGGCGTCCTCGCCGGGCCAGAGGAGTTCGGCGAGTTCTTCGCGCGGGACCGGCCGCCCCCTGCGGGCGACGAGGATGCGCAGCAGGTCGCGGGCCTTGCGGGACTGCCAGGCGGCGGGCGGGACGATCTCACCGCCGACGACGACGGCGAAGCCGCCGAGGGTCTGGATCGCCGCGGCGGGCGCGTCGGTGTGGGCGGGCCATTCGTGGCCGGGGTGGCCGGTGGAGGCGATGCGGATGCGGGCGAGACCGGCGGCGGCGCGCTCGTCGGCGGTGGCGCCGGGGAGTGCTCCGAGGCGGGCGTCGGCCTTCTCGGCGGCGGGGAGCGCTCCGGCCCGACGCCAGATCGAGGCGGCCTCGCGCAGCGCGACGCGGGCGGCGGACGGGTCGGGAACGGCGGCGGCTTCGAGTTCGAGCGCTTCGGCGAGGCCGACCCAGTCGCGGTGGCGGCGGGCGGTGGCGGCGGCCTCTTGGGCGGCCTTGACGGCACCGTCGCGGTCCCCGCCGGTCAGGGTGACGTGGCCGAGGGCGATCGCGGCCTCGATCCCGATCCGGCCGCCCGCGAGGGACACCGCGCGCAACGCGGCGGCCTGCGCGGCGTCGGGGTCGGTGTGCACGAGGACGCGGGCGAGCCCGGCGAGGGCGGGGACGAGGCCCTGCACGTCGGCCTCGACCTCGGAGGTGCGGATCGCCTCCTCGTAGGCCGCGCGGGCCTGGTTGTCGCGGCGCTGCCAGCGGTGCACCATGCCGATCCCGTGGAGGGGGTAGGAGGCTTTGCGCGAGCCCATCTTCTGGTAGCAGGCCAGTGCGCCCTGGTAGCTGTCGAGGGCCTCGTCGAGGCGCCCGAGCCGGGCGAAGGTCTCCGCCCGGTTGCACAAGGCGACGGGCAGGAGGGTCTCGTGTCCTGCGCGGGTGCACAGGCCGACGGCCTCCTGAGCCTCGTCGAGCGCGTCGGACAGGCGGGCCTCCTCCAGGTACATGCCGGAGCGGTTGGCGCGGATGCGCGCGGCCTGGACGAGGTCGCCGATGGCCGCCGCGTGCTGGAGACCGGTCTCGTAGGCGGCGAGGTTCTCGGGGCGGTCGCCGGTGAGGACGGCGTGCAGCGCGAGCGCGATGTGCGCGGTGACCAGCGCACGGCTCGACCCGCCGGGCGCGGCGAGTTCCCGCGCGCGGGCGGCGAGTTCGCCGCAGCGTTCGGTGTCGCCGAGCTTCCAGTGCACGGTCGCCGACCAGGCAAGGCAGTGGGCGCGGTCGTTGGGGTGCCCGCCGGGCTCGGCGGCGTCGAGGGCGGCGAGGGACGCGCGGAACTCGCCCTGGTGGTAGTGGGCGGCGCCGAGTCGCCAGGCGAGGCCGGCGGGGAGGGTCGTGCGTCCGGCGGCGAGAGCGCGCAAGACGGTGACGCCGTCGGCGTGGCGGCCGACGACCGACAGCGCCTCGCCGTGGGACAGCAGCACGGCGGGGTCGTCGACGCCGGTCGACTCGACGAGGTCGATGTAGGTGCGAACGCCGCCGCCGGTGATGAGTTCGGGTCCGTGTTCGGCGAGGATCGCCGCGCAGGCCGCGTGGTCACCGGCCCGTTCGGCGGCCACGGCGGCGGCGAGATGCCTGCCCCGGTCGCGGTTCCAGCGGGCCGCGGCGCTCCACAGTCGCCGGGCCCGGTCGGCGCGGATCGGCCGGTGGCGGGTGAGCGCGCCGGCGACGAGCGGGACGGGACGGCACTGGCGGTCCTCGCCGGTGGTGGCCAGGCCGATCCGGGTCAGCAGGGTCATGGTCGCGCCCGGCGTGCGGTGGCCGAGCTCCTCGGCGAGGCCGATGGGGAGACCGTCGAGGTGGGCGGCGTCGCGCAGGAGACGGCGGGCGGCGTCGGGCAGGCCGGGCATGACTTCCCCGAGGACGTACTCGACGACCGGCCCGTCGGCGGCCAGGAGTCGCTCGGTCAGGGCGCCCGGCGGGGCCGTGGCGAGGACGTCGGCGGACAGCTGGACGAGGGCGGGCCAGCCCGCGGTGAGGTCGTGCAGTTCGGCGGCGGTCGCGGTGTCGGCGGGCAGACCGCGCGCGGCGAGGGCTTCGGCGACGGCATCCGCCGACAGGGCCAGCTCGGCCGGGCCGAGCTCGGCGAGGGTCCCGCGACCGCGCCAGCGGGCGAGGGAGAACCCCGGCGGGAGGCGGGCGACGAGGACGGCGGTCCGGCCGGGCGGGAGCCGTCCGGCGGCCTCCAGAAGCGCGCGGACGGCGCCGGTGTCGTCGAGGTCGGCGTCGTCGAAGACGACGAGGGGCGCGGGACCGTCGAGCAGCGCCGGGTCGAGCGTCGCGTGATGCCAGGCGGCGTCGGCACCGGCCGCGGCGGCCACGGTGCTCGTCTTGCCGTAACCGGCGGCGGCCACGACGACCACGCAGCGGCGGTCGGGTAAGGCGGTCGCGTCCATGGTGTCCTCCCCGGTCGGCACGGCCGTAGTCCAGATTACGGCGGGCGGTCGCGTCGCCGGGGTCCGTGAGTTCAGGCGGGGACGAGCGCGGCGGCCTCCGCGCGGCAGGCGGCGGCGGCTTCACGGTCGCCGAGGCCCTCGTGGGCGTCGGCGAGGATGTGGAGGGCGTCCGCCTCCTGCGCGCGCCACGGCATGGACCGATAGATCTCCAGCGCCTCGGACGCCAATTCCCTGGCCTGGCCGTGCCGGCCGCGTCCGTTGTGGATGACGGCCAGGGTGAGCATCGACAGCGACCGGCCCTTGGCCGTCCGCGACCAGCCCGAGGCCTGCCCCTCCGCCATGTGCCGTTCGGCGTCGTCAAAGTGCCCGAGGCGCGCCTCCACATGCGCCAGCGCCTCCAGCGACTCGCGGACGATCGTCACCCGGCGGCCGTCCCGGCCGCTGGCGAGCTCGACCCGGTGCAGGTCCAGCGCGTGCTTGAGCCGCCCCGCCCTGGCGTGCACGGCGGCCAGCTCGCCGAGGCACTGGGCTTCCAGGTACCCGTTTCCCGCGCGGCGGGCGATGGCCAGGCCGCGTTCGGCGGCCGCGATCGCCTCGTCGAAACGGTGCTGCCCGGTGAGGATGATCGCCTCGTAGAGCCGGAACTGGCCCCGGTACGGCGCGGTGGCCTCGGGGTGACGGGTCTCGACCCCATGGAGATGTGCGGCGGCCCGCTCGTACTCCCCCAGCATGACCCGTACCTGGACCACGGCGTTGGTGAAGATGACCAGCGTGCGGATGTTCCCGCCGGCCGCCGCCAGGTCCGAGGCCTCGGTCAGCAGCCGCTCGGCCTCGACGTTGTCCCCGGCCTCCGAGAGATAGATCCCCAGGTTCCCCTTCGCCGGCGCCAGTTCCATCGCGGTCAGCCCGGTGGCCATCTCGACGGCCTCGCGGCCGAGTTCGATCGCGATCGAGTGGTCGAAGTGCACGCGGTGCAGGTTCGCCAGCTGGCTCGTCATCCGGAACACACCGACGCGGTCACCGGCCTCCTCGCTCAGGCGCCGGGCGCGCAGGATCGCCGGCCGGATCCGGTCGAGGAAACGGCCCTCGTTGATCGTGGCGCGCAGCGAGTACACCAGCCGCCACGACCGCGGATCGTCGGCGAGCGCGTCGAGGGCCATGATGACGTTGGTCTCCTCGGGGTTGTGCGGCTGATGGGCACGCTCGAAGTGCCACCCGATGAACGCGTCGACCACCGCTTCCAGCTCTCCCGCCGTCAGATCCCGCTCGGCGCGGGCCGCCGCGTACAACCGGACCAGGTCGTGCATCCGGTACCGGCCCGGCACGTGCTCCTCCAGCAGATGCCCGCTCACGAGCTTGCGCAACGCCGTCGCGCAGGCCCGCTCCGCAAGGCCCGAGACCGCCTCGACCAGTTCCCTCGGCGCGTCCT
This sequence comes from Phytomonospora endophytica, assembly GCF_014202425.1. Classification (GTDB taxonomy): domain Bacteria; phylum Actinomycetota; class Actinomycetes; order Mycobacteriales; family Micromonosporaceae; genus Phytomonospora; species Phytomonospora endophytica. Next base: position 144,035 of record NZ_JACHGT010000018.1, read on the forward strand.
CGCCCGGAATCGCGCCGAGGCGGAGGAACAGCTCCCGTGCGTCGCCGGCGAGCACCCGGTAGGACAACTCCAGGGTCGCCGCGACGGTCGCGTCGTCGTCACCGTCGATGGCCAGGGCGGCCAGCCGGTCCTGCCCCCGGAGTTCGGCGGTGTAGGACGCGATCGACGCCACCGGGGACACCGCGAGGTTGGCCGCCGCGATCCGCAGCGCCAGCGGCAGGCGACCGCACAGCCCGGCGAGCGCTTCGGCCTCGGCCCGCTCCGCCCGGACGCGCTCGTCGCCCAGAACACGGCCGAGCAGTTCCAGTGCCTCGTCGGCGCTCAGGACCGTGACCGGTACCGGCCGGGCGTCGTTGACCGCCACCAGTCCGGTGAGGCGGTCGCGGCTGGTCACCAGCGTCATGCACCCGCCGCCGGGGAGCAGCGGCCGGACCTGCTCGGCGTCGCGCGCGTTGTCCAGGACGACCAGGACCCGCCGGCCGGTGGTCAGCCCCCGGTACATCTCCCCCGCGGAGTCCACATCGGACGGTACGGCGTCGCCGACCACGCCGAGGGCGCCGAGGAGCCTGCCGAGCGCCTCCACCGGTGCGACCGGCTCGCCCCGGTCGAAGCCGCGCAGGTTGACGTACAGGCGCCCGCCGGGAAAGCGCGCGGCCTGGGCGTGTCCCCAGTGGACGGCGAGCGCGGTCTTCCCCGAACCGCCGGGCCCGGCGATGGCGGCGATGGGCGAGTCCCCGCCGTCGGCGGTCAGCGCGGCGAGCTCGGCGAGCTCGCCGTCGCGGCCGGTGAAGCTCGCGATGTCGGGCGGCAGCATGGACCGCCCGGCGCCCGGCGGTTCCAGCGCCGGGTCCTGGTCGAGGACGCGCAGGTGCAGGTCGCGCAGGCCGGGCGAGGGGTCGGCGCCGAGGTCGCGGCGGACCCGGCGGCGGACCTTCTCGAAGTGGGCGAGGGCGTCGGCGGGCCGGCCGCAGCGGTAGTAGGCGAGCATCAGGTGCTCGGCGATCGGCCCGCACAGCGGTTCGGCGGCGGCGAGCGCGGCGAGGTCGGCGAGGACGGCCTCGTGGTTTCCCGCCTCCAGTTCGGCGGCGTAACGCCCGGCGAGGAGGTTGAGGCGTTCGGCGGCGAAGGACGCGCGGAACCCCTCGGCCCAGGCGCCGCCGATTCCGGCCAGGGCGGTGCCGTCGGCGAGTTCGCAGGCGCGGCGCCAGTTCGCCAGGGGGTCGGCCGCGCCCGGTGCTTCGGCGGCCAGTGCGCGGGCGGCGTGCACGTCGATCTCACCGGCGGGCACGTCGAGGACGTAGCCCTGTGATCCGGCGCGGTGGATGGCGGCCGGTGACGAGCGCAGGGACGCGCGCAGGCGGGTGATGTAGGTGTAGAGCACGCCGACGACCGTCTCCGGCGGTTCGGTTCCCCAGACGCGGGTGATCAGTTCGGCCTGCGACACCGGTTCGCCGGGGCGGGCGGCGAGCGCGGCGAGCACGCTGGCGCGTTTGGGGGCGCCGACGGGCTCGACGGAGCCGGCGTGTTCGATGCGGACGGGACCGATCAGTCGGATCAGCATGAGGGCTCCCGGGGCGAGTCCGCGGCCGACGTCGGCCGTTCGGGTTCGCTCAAGGCTCGCACACGCGGGCGGTGGGGGACGCTGCCCGGCGTCCCCCACAGGATCACCGGGCTGTCGGGGCCGCCCGGTGATGGTCCTCCCGTGCGGCTCCCCCGGCCCGCGCAGGCGCGGCGGGAACCGCGTCGTCCAGTCTCCGGCGGCGTCTCACGGTGGCCTCAAGGTCGCGTCAAGGCGACCGGGTCACGGGCTTTCGGAGGTCCAGCCGGTGCGCAGGTGCGAGCCGTCGCAGAAGGGCTTGTTGCCGCTGTTCCCGCAGCGGCACAGCAGCGCGCGGACTTCGCGGTGTCCGTCGATCTCGAACTCGCCGCGCACGAAGAGCGGGCCGTCGGGCAGGGCCGTCACCGTGGCGGGGACGGGGCCGTGCTCCTCCGGGCCGTCGGGCAGCGAGAAGTGCAGGGCACCGCTCGGGCAGTGCCGGATGGTCGCGGCGATCTCGGCGGGCGTCGCCTGCGACGGGTCGATCCACGGGCGGCGGCCGGTGTCGAAGACCTTCGGGAGCCGGTTGACGCATTCGGCGGCGTGGGCACAACGCCGGGCGTCGTAGCGGACGGTCACCCCGGGGGCGGCGTAGTTCTTGACCCGCTCACCGGGCGGCCACGGGTCGGTCTCGGCGTCGTCCATGGGCTGAGTGTCCCCCACCGCCCCTGCCGGCGGTGGGGAACACGTGAGGCCCGTCCCGCCAGAAACGGGCCTCACGCTGGCTCTACGGGAGGGCGTTGAGATAGGGCTCGTGACTGTTGGCGAACTCCCAGTTGTAGTAGCGGTCCCAGTTGACCGACCAGGTCATCAGCCCGCGGAAGGCCGGGGAGGCGCCACCGCGCAGGGTGTAGCCGCCGCAGTTGACGCCCTTGGCGAGGCAGTCGACGGCCTGGTGCACCGCCGCCGGGGAGGTGTAGCCGTTGCCCGCGCTGACGGCCGCGGGGAGACCGAAGGCGATCTGGTCGGCCCGCAGCCCGGGGAAGGTCTGACCGGTGTTGGCGACGGTGAAGCCCGCCTTGATCATGTCGGTCATCGCGATGTGGAAGTCGGCGTTGCCGATGTTGTGGTACTGCCCGTCGAGGCCCATGACCGGACCGGAGTTGTAGTCCTGGACGTGCAGCACGGTCAGCGCGTCCCGCATCGCGTGGATGACCGGCAGGTAGGACCCGGTCCGGTTGTCCCCGCCGCCGGCACCGCCGTAGAACTGGTGGCCGACCTGCACGAAGAAGGTCTCCGGCGCCATGGTGAGCACGAACTTGGCGCCGTAGCGGGCCTTGAGGGTCTTCAGCGCCGAGATCAGGTTGACGATCACCGGGGTGGTCGGGTTGCGGAAGTCGGTGTCACCGGAGTTGAAGTACAGCGAGTGGCCCTCGAAGTCGATGTCGAGACCGTCGAGTCCGTAGCGGTCGATGATCGCCGACACCGAGCTGACGAACGCGTCCCGCGCGGCGGTCGTGGTCAGCTGGACCTGGCCGTTCTGGCCGCCGATCGAGATCAGCACCTTCTTGCCCTTGGCCTGTTTGGCGCGGATCGCGGCGATGAAGTCGGCCTCGCTCTCCACATTGGGACACTCGGCGGCCGGGCACAGCCGGAAGCGGATGTCGCCGGAGGTCACCGAGGTCGGCTCACCGAAGGCCAGGTTGACGATGTCCCAGGAGTCGGGGACGTCGGCCATACGGATGTAGCCCGATCCGTTGGCGAAGCTGGAGTGCAGGTACCCGATCAGCGCGTGCTTGGGCAGACCGGGGTTGGTGCACCCGGACGTGGTCGCACTCGCCGCGCCGGACTTCGCCGACTCGCCGTTGGCGTTGTACGCCGCAACGGTGAAGGAGTGCGAGGAGCACACCGCCAGAGCGTCCACCGTGACCGAGGTGCCCGTGACGGTCTTGACGACGCTGGAGCCCTCGTAGACGCGGTAGCCGGTGACGGTGCCGGTCGAGGCCGCCCAGGACAGTGCGATCGCGGTGTTCGTGACCGTCCCGACGGCCGGGGTGCCGGGTACTCCGGGAGCGCCGGGCTGCGGGTTGCCGCCGGGGCCGTCGAGGTTGACGTCGTCGGCGTAGTAGGTGCCCTGGCCGTACCAGCCGTGCAGGAAGACCTCGGCGGTCGTCTGGCTCGCGCCGGTGGTGAAGGCGACCGTGAGCTGCGTGTACGCCGACGCCGACGGGGTCCAGGTCGAGGCGCCGCCGGTGACGCCGAGGTAGACGTAGTTGCCGCGGACCCAAGCCGACAGCGTGTAGGCGGTGTTCGGCACGACCGTCACCGACTGGGAGCACTTCGCCTGGTCGGCCGAACTCGCCGCCGCAGCCAGGGCCTTGGTGCCGGAGCGGACCGGGGTCGACACGACGCTTCCGGTGCCGCCGGAGCAGACCCACGGCGAGACCGAGCCGGTCTCGAAGCCGGGGTTGGTGAGGATGTTGGCCGCGCTCGCGGTGCCGGGAACGGCGAACAGGGCGGCGATCAGGATCAGGGGGACGAGGGCCGCGCGGAGGCGGGGTAAGTGCTTCACCGGAACTCCTGGGACGGGGGAATCAAGGGAAGGAAATTAACTGTTAAGAGACTATCAGTTAAGTGTGGGCGGTGTCACTGAATGGACTCCGCCCACCGTGGCTACAGTTTCGGCGCCCCCGCCGTCCCCCTTGGGAGTCCCCGATGTCCGAAACCACCGAGACCGCGCCGCGCGAGCGCCGCGCGACCTGGTTCGAGCTGCTCTTCGACCTGGTGTTCGTCGCCGCCGTCGGCCAGGTCGCCCACCGGGTCGTCGGGCACCCGACGGCACTCGAACTGCTGGTGACGGCCGGGCTCTTCGTTCCGCTCTGGTGGACCTGGGTGATCTACACCTACCAGGCCAACCGCTTCGACACCGACGAACGCGGCGGGCACCGGCTCGTCGCGCTGGCCGGGATGTTCGGGATCTGCCTGGTCGCCGTCGCCCTGCCCGGCGTGGGCTCACACGGTTCCGACGACCTCAAGTTCGTGGCCGGATACCTCCTCGCCAGGGCCGTCCCGGCGGTGCTCTACGTCCTGGCGGGCCGGACCGACCCGGCCGCACTGCCCATCGCCCGCCGCTACGCCACCGGAAGCGCCGTCGCCGCCGTCGGCTGGATCGGCGGGCTGTTCCTGCCCGGCGGGTGGCAGACCGCGGCGTGGATCGCCGCGATGGCCGTCGAACTGGCGCTGCCCTTCGCCGCCGCCCGGCCGACCAACGCCGTCTCCCACAGCGTCGAGCACCTCAAGGAACGCTTCGGGCTGTTCACGATCATCGTCATCGGCGAGGCGATCCTGTCCGTCGTCGCCGGGCTGAGCGGAACGAGCCTGGACGCCGCCGGCGGACTGACCGCCGTCTTCGCCTTCGTGCTCGCCGCCGGGGTGTGGTGGATCTACTTCAACACCGGCAGCCTCCGGGAGGGCACGCACGATTCGATGCTGTCCCGCCAATGGCTGCGGCACGTGTTCACCTACGGGCATCTCCCCGCACAGCTCGGGCTGGCGCTGGCCGGGGCGGGCGCGTCGGTCGCCATCATCGACGCGCCCCACGCGCTGCCCGGCGCGATCGCCGGCGCCCTGTTCGGCGGGACCGGGCTCTACCTGCTGGCGATCCTGGCCGTACGGGTCGCCTTCCAGCACCGCCTGACCCGCACCACCGTGGTCCGGGGCGTCGCCGCGATCGCCGCGCTGAGCCTGCTGTGGCCGGCGACGCTGATGCCCGCCCACCTCGGCGTCGGGCTGCTGGCCCTCCTGGTCATCGCCGTCGCCGTCGCCGAGACGCGCCTGGCGGACTGAGCGACCCATCACGAAGCCCCGAAACGGGTACCCAAGGGCCGACCGGCCGCGATGATGGTGCCGGAGACCGAAAGGAGCCCGGGTGAGCGGCGCAGAGGAACTCATCGAACTGGAACGACGCGGCTGGGCGGCATTGTCGACCGACGCGGACACCGCGGCGTCCTTCTACCGCGAGCTGCTCACCGACGACGCCCTCATGCTCTTCCCCGGAGGCCTGCGCCTGCACGGGAAACCCGCGATCCTGGCCACCTTGGACACCCCACCATGGGACTCCCACGCGCTGACGGAGGTCGCGGTCACCCGCCCGGGCGACGACGTCGGCGTCGTCTCCTACGTCGTGGGCGCCGTCCGGGGCGGGAAACCCTACGCGGCCCTCGTCAGCAGTCACTACATCCGCACCACCGAAGGCTGGCGCCTCTACTTCCACCAGCACACGCCCAAGGAGTAGCCGGGACGGACGGCGGGTAACCGGCGACCATGCCCCTCATCGGTTACCACGCCAGCCACGAGCAGTTCCCGCCCGGCGAACTGCTCGCCCACGTCCGCCGCGCCGAGACCGCCGGGTTCACCGCGGCGATGTCCTCCGATCACCTCAGCCCCTGGCTGCCTGGACAGCGCGGCGTCGGTTTCGCCTACGCCTGGCTCGGCGCGGCCATGAACGCGACCTCCCTGCCCTTCGGCGTGGTGACCGCCCCCGGCCAGCGCTACCACCCGGCGGTGATCGCCCAGGCCGCCGTGACCCTCGCCGAGATGTTCCCCGGCCGCTTCTGGCTCGCCCTCGGCAGCGGCGAGGCCTCCAACGAGCAGGTCACCGGCGACCCGTGGCCCTCCAAGGCCGACCGGCTCGGCCGACTGCGCGAATGCGTCGACGTCATTCGCGCGCTCTGGCGCGGCGAGACCGTCGACCACCACGGCCACGTCCGCGTCAAACACGGCCGCGTCCACACCACCTGCGAACATCCCCCGGCACTGATCGCCGCCGCCGTCACCCCACCCACCGCGAAATGGGCCGCCGCCTGGGCCGACGGCCTGATCACCGTCGGCGGCCCGGCCGAACAGGTCGAACGCACCATCGGCGCCTACCGCGACAACGGCGGCACCGGCCCGGTCACCGTCCAGCACCACCTGTCCTGGGCCGAGACCGACAAGCTGGCCGCCCGACACGCCTTCGAGCAATGGCGCCACGCCGGCATCCCCCACCCGGCCTGCATGGAACTCGAACTCCCCGAGCACATCGAGGCCGCCGCCACGACCGTCCGGCCCGAAGACCTCCACGAGGCCATCGCCATCGGCGCCGACCTCGACCGCCACGCCGAGCACATCGCCACCTACATCCGCCTCGGCGCCGACCAGGTCCAGCTCCACCAGGTCGGCCCCAACCAGGCCGAGTTCATCGACGCCTTCGCCACCGGCGTCCTCCCCGCCTTCGAAGGAGACGACCGTGCCTGAGAGCTCCATGACCGACCTGTGGTGGAAGAACGGCCTCGTCTACGCCGTCGACGTCAAGACCTTCCTCGACGGCGACGGCGACGGCATCGGCGACTTCAAAGGCCTCGCCGCCGGCATCGACTACCTCGCCGCCCTCGGCGTCACCTGCCTGTGGGTCCTGCCGCCCTTCCCCTCCCCCTGGCGCGACGACGGCTACGACACCAGCGACTACCTGTCGATCGACCCCCGGCTCGGCGACCTCGGCGACTTCGTCGCCTTCACCCGAGCCGCCCGCCAGAACGGGATCCGCGTCATCCTCGACATCGCCCTCAACCACACCAGCGACGAACACCCCTGGTTCACCGACGCGCGCTCCTCCCGCGACGCGAAGTACCGCGACTACTACGTCTGGTCCGACGAACCGCCGGCCGACCCACCCGAACCCGTCCTGCCCGGCGAACAGACCGGCACCTACACCTTCGACGAGGGCTCCGGCCAGTACTACCTGCACCGCTACCACGACTTCATGCCCGACCTCAACACCAACAACCCCGCCGTCCGCGCCGAGATGTACAAGGTCCTGGGATTCTGGCTCGCCGTCGGCGTCAGCGGCTTCCGCGTCGACTCCGTCCCCTTCCTCGTCGAGGAGATCGCCGACAGCGGCGGCGGCGAGGACTCCTCCCACGACTACCTGCGCGACCTGCGCTCCTTCATCGCCCGCCGCAGCAGCGACGCGATCCTGGTCGGGGAGGCCAACCTGCCGCTCGACCTGCTCGGCCGCTACTTCGGCGAAGAGGGTGCCGAGGAGATGCGGGTGATGTTCGACTTCGCCGGCTGCGGCGGCATCTGGGCCTCCCTCGCCCTCGGCGAGGCCGCCCCGATCGCCCGCCAGCTCACCGCGCGGCCGACGCCTCCCCCGGTCTGCTCCTACCTGTCGTTCCTGCGCCACCACGACGAACTGAACCTCGACCTGCACTACACCGACGAGGAACGCGAGGCCGTCTTCGCGTCCTTCGCGCCACGCGAGGACCAGCGCGCCTACGGTCGCGGGATCCGCCGCAGAATGACGCCGATGCTCGACGACGACGAGGCACGAGTGCGACTGGCCTTCTCACTGATGTTCTCCCTGCCGGGAACCCCGACGATCTTCTACGGCGACGAGTACGGCCTCGGCGACAACCCCGAACTGCCCGGCCGCCTGGCCAACCGGCCCCCGATGCAGTGGAACGCCCTCGACAACGGCGGCTTCTCCCACGGACGGCCCGCCGAACTCGTCCGGCCCACCACCCCCGACGGCCACTACGGGTACCGCACGCGCAACATCGCCGCCCAGCTGCCCGACCCCGGCTCCCGCCTGAACTGGCTGCGCCGCCTGGCCGCCAACCGCCGCGAATGCGCCGAGATCGGCACCGGCCGCCACCGGCTCCTCGACTCCGGCGACCCCGGAATCCTGGCCGTACGCCACGACCAGTTCCACTCGCTCGTGGTCCTGCACAACCTCGCCGACGAGGAACGCACCGCCCACCTCGGCGACGAACTCGACGTCGGCTGCGACGAGGTCTTCGCCGACCGCTCCTACGAACCCGCCGACACCACCACCGGCGAGGTGCCACTCGGCCCCAGCGGCTTCCGCTGGCTTCGCCTGCACCGCACGGGAACGAGCACCCCCGGCATCGACTGACCCGCCTTCTTTTCTTGACACACGAAAGTAACTCTGCTTGGCTGCGCCTTGATCGACATCGACGGAAGAGGCCATGAGCAGCAACCCCGGGCGCCCGGCACCCTCCGGCCCGTTCGGTGAACGGACGCGCGCCGAGGTCTTCGCGCTGATCCTCACCGACGGACCGCTCTCGCGCGTCGAGGTGGCCGCGAAACTCGGCCTGTCCCCCTCGACGGTGACCCGGCTCCTGCCTCCCCTCCTCGACGGCGACTACATCCGCGAAACGGGCCGCGCCGCCACCGCCCTCGGACGGCCCCGGCGCCTGCTGGAGGTCAATGCGGCCCGCCACCTCGTCGTCGGCGTGAAGATCTCACCGACGCACGTCACCGGCGTCCTCACCGACATGGCCGCCCGCGTCGTCGGCCGCGCCGAGACCCCCGTCCCCGACACGCTCCCCACCACGATCCTCCGCGCGACCACCGCACTCACCCGCGACCTGCTGTCCGGAGTGGACACCTCCCTCGTGCTCGGCATCGGTGTCGGCGTCGGCGGCCACGTCGGCCGCGAGGCCGGAATCTGCCACACCTCGGCCCTCCTCGACTGGCACGAAGTCCCCGTCGCCGCACCCCTCGCCGAAGCCACCGGCCTGCCCGTCGTCGTCGAGAACGACGTCAACACCCTCGTCGTCGCCGAACGCTGGTTCGGCGCCGGACGCGACACCCGCTCCTTCGCCGTGGTCACCATCGGGCCCGGCGTCGGCTGCGGCCTGCTCCTCGGCGGCGCCATGTACACCGGCGCCACCGGCATGGCCGGCGAGTTCGGCCACCTACCCCTCGACCCAGCCGGACCGAAGTGCCTCTGCGGAAACCACGGCTGCCTGGAGGCGCTGGCGTCGAGCGCGGCGATCGTGCGCGACCTCGCCCACGAAGGCGTCCGGGTCTCCTCCGCCGAGCAGGCCGCCGCACTCGCCCGCGCGGGAAACCCCGCGGCCCGGGAGGTCTACGCCCGGGTCGGAAACGCCCTCGGCCGCGGCCTCGCCGCCCTGGTCAACCTCCTGGACCTGGAACTGATCGTCCTGGCCGGCGAAGGCGCCGCCGAACACGACCTGTTCGGCCCGGCGATGACGGCGGGCCTGCGCGCGCACGCCTTCTCCAAGGCCGCCGAACGTCCCGTCCACATCGACCCCGCCACCGACGACCTGTGGGCCCGGGGCGCCGCCTGCCTGATGATCGGCGCGGCGGTCGCCGGCCCACTGACCCCACCCCGCGTAGAGAGGCACCACCCGTGACCGCACAGCACTGGCTCGCCGACGCCGTCCTGTACCAGATCTACCCGCAGAGCTTCGCCGACTCCAACGGCGACGGCATCGGCGACCTGCCCGGCATCAAGGCCCACCTCGACCACCTCTCCTGGCTCGGCGTGGACACCATGTGGATCAATCCGTGCTTCGTGTCGCCCTTCAACGACGCCGGCTACGACGTCGCCGACTACACCCGCATCGCTCCCCGCTACGGCACCGAGGACGACCTGGCCGCCCTCACCGCCGCCGCCGGCGAACGCGGGATCCGCGTGATGCTCGACCTGGTCGCCGGACACACCTCCGACCAGCACCCGTGGTTCGTCCACTCCGCCGCCGACCCCACCGACGACCGCTACATCTGGGCCGACCGCCAGGCCGAGCACTTCGTCGCCTCCCCCGGCACCCGCGAAGGCTTCTACCTGCCGAACTTCTTCGACAGCCAGCCCGCCCTCAACTTCGGCTACGCGCGCACGCACCCCGACGAGCCGTGGCGCCTGCCGGTCGACGCGCCCGGTCCCCTGGCCAACCGCCGCGCCCTGCGCGACGTCATGGACTTCTGGCTGAGCCGGGGCATCGCGGGCTTCCGTGTCGACATGGCCCACTCACTGGTCAAGGACGACGCCGACCGCACCGAGACCGGCAGGATCTGGCGCGAACTGCGCGACTGGCTCGACACCGCGCACCCCGAGGCGGCCATCGTCGCCGAATGGAGCGACCCGGCGGTGTCGGTCCCGGCCGGTTTCCACGCCGACTTCTTCCTCCACTTCGGCGGCGACAGCGACGGCATGCCGCTGCGCTCGCTGTGGAACAACAACGCCGGCACCCGCAAGGAGACCTGGGGCGGCCCGCAGGACTGCTACTTCGACGCCGAGGCCAAAGGCTCGATGTCGACCTTCCTCGACGCCTGGCGCCACGCGCGCGAGGTCATCGGCGACCGCGGCTTCAGCGCGCTCCCCTCCTCCAACCACGACTTCTCCCGCCTGGCCTGCGGACCGCGCACCGCCGAACAACTCGGCGCCGCCCTCACCTTCCTGCTCACCTGGCAGACCGTCCCCGCGATCTACGCCGGCGACGAGATCGGCATGCGCTACGTCCCGGGCATGCCCGTCCACGAAGGCAGCGCCCTCGGCCCCAACCACAACCGCGCAGGCTGCCGCACCCCCATGCAGTGGGACGACGGCCCCAACGCCGGGTTCTCCACCGCCGAACCCGACGCGCTCTACCTGCCCCTCGACCCCGCCCCCGACCGGCCCACCGTCGCCGCCCAACGCGAGGACGCCGACTCGGTGCTCCACCTGGTCCGCCGCCTGATCACCCTGCGCAAGGCCAACCCCGAACTCGGCCCGGCGGGCGAGGTCGAGATCCTCTCGACCGGCTACCCCTTCGCCTACATCCGCGGCGGGCGCTTCCTCGTCGTCGTCAACCCCGGACGCGACGCCGTCACCCTCGACGTGCCCGCCCTCGCCCGCGCGGCGAGCCCGGTCGAGGTCAAGGGCATCACCGTCGACGGCGGCCGCGTCGAGGCCGCGGGCTTCTCCTACGGCGTCTTCGAGCTGGCGCCCTGAGCCCGGCGGCTACCATCCGTCGGTGACCTCAGACCTCGACAGCGCGTGCGCGGAACTCGAAACCGCCATCGCCGACCGCGACATCGACGCCTTCGGCCAGGCCATGGGCCTGCTGTGGAACGCCGGACAGCAGGCCCCGGCCGAAGAGCTCACCGCGATCCTGCCGCGCTGCGCCGACATCCTCGGGACCCTCCACATCGGCATGGGCAGCCAGCTCGCGCTGATGTGCGGGGCCTTCGCCGAGCGCGGCGCCGACCCGGCACCGCTGGTCACGCCGGTCGCCGAAGGCCTGCGCGAGGCCATGCGACGCGCCCGTCTCCTGCGCAAGGCCTGGCGCGCCATGGGCGACCCCTCGCCGCTGCCCGGCGAGGAGACCACCGTCGAGGAGTACGACGCGATCGTGACCGCCCTGGCCGCCTCGGTCGGCGAGGAGGAGGCCCGCGCCCTCGCCGAGGGCTGGGACACCCTCAACCTCTGGCAGATGCCGGCGACCTCACTGCTCCAGCTCGACAGGTCCGTCCGCGCCGCCTTCCCCCACCGTGCGGAGATCCTCGAAGGCTGCCTCGAACTCGTCGACGACCAGCCCTCCCTGAGCTGGCTGCAAGGCCTGCTGACCGTCCTCGACAACGAGCCGCTCCTCGTCCTGCACCGCCCGAGCGGCCGCGGCTACGAGGTCACCATCGCCGGGCTCGGCGACAACTTCCAGCTGCACTCCCTGCTCGCCGCCGCGCTCGACGGGCCCGTCGAGGAGGGCCTCCTCGGCGACCTCGGCCTCGACCCGCACTGGGCCGCCGTCGCCACCGACGCGCCGCCCGAGGACTTCGGCGGAACCGCCGAGGGCCGCTTCAACCCCGCCGACGCCACCGGCGCGTGGATCTGGAACGAAGGCCGCCCCGCCGACATCCCGCTCTTCGAGGACCGCCGCGTCGTCGTGCTCGACCCGCCGTCCTACCCGCGCTCGTGGAACAACGACCGCCAGTACCCGATGATGACCGGATCCCTGACGCTCGACCGGGTCCTGCCCGAGGCCGAGGCGGCCGCGTGGCTGGCCAAGGTCGGGCCGGCGCAGGACGTACCGGCGGTCTAGGGCGCGTCGCTCCCCAGCAACCGGTCGATGACCTCGGCGGTGTCGCCGGCGTGGATCCGCTCGACACCGTCCCTGCCCGGCAGCGCGGCGACCGCGCGGGCGGCCTCGTCGAGCACGCCGTGCAGTTCGGCGGCGATCGCGGCCAGGTTGTGCTCACCGACCTCGGTGGAGTCGGTGCCGTCGAGCCGGTCCACGACGTGTTTGACGATCCGGTGGCGTAGTTCCCCGGCGGTGGTTCCCTCCAGCGCGAAGGAGATGTGGAACGACGAGGAGGTCTCGGCGGCCGCACAATGCGCGTAGCCGTAGGGCAGGTACAGGATGTCGCCCGCCTCCAGCTCGACCCGGGTCTCCTCGCCGGGCTCGGGCGTCTTCATCGCCGACCACGCTTCCTCGGGGCAGGGGCCGCCGAGAATCCAGCCCTTGCGGCCGTCGAGCTGCACGGCCACGACGTGCGCCGGATCGCGATGTGCGGGGACGAGCCGCTGGGCGTGCGGAGACAGGAAACCCCACACCTTCACCTTCTTGCCGCGGGCCGCGCCGATCTCCGAGGCCAGCGCCGCCACCGCCGGACTCCACAGTTCCAGCCGGTTGAACTTGACCGCCGCACCGGCCGACAGCAGGCCGTCGAGCGCATCCGCGTCGACGATCTGCTCCGCCCGGCCGGGGCTGGCGAAAGCCTCCGCACGGCAGTACCGGGACGGCGCCACGGGCGTGCCCTCGTCGAGGACGGTGATGAACGGTGGCCGCAGCAAGGGCGTGGCCAGGAGCTCGTCCGCGCCCGGCAGGAGCGCCGTGAGAGGGCCGTCCCGGACGACCGTCGGGATCGTTCCCCACGCCCGCCCGATCGCGCCGTCCGGGCCGAACAGTTCGGTTGCCGCGACCGCCGTCGTCATGCCTGACCTACCTTCGTCTTGTCGAGGTGAACCATCCAGACCCGCCGGCGCAGCACGAGCGCGAGGGAGAGGAGCATGCCGACGGCACCGATCACCAGCGCCGTCCGCAGCCCGAAGGCCGAGCCGAGCGCGCCGCCGAGCAGTCCGGAACAGGCGACCAGCACGCCGGTGAGCACCCCGGAGGCACCGATGACCCGGCCCCGGACCTCGTCGGCGGTCCTGATCTGGAAGAGGGTCCGGCTGCCCACGCCCCAGAAGGACATCCCGATCGCGAAGAAGGCCTCGGCGACCAGCATCGTCCCGGCGGCCTGGACCGTGGAACCCGCCACGGACGCCAGCAGCACCCCGCCCGCGACCATGGCGCCCTGGCCGAGCACCAGCAGGCGCCCGACGCCCAGGGTCCCGGCGAGACGGCCGCCGAGGAGGGCCGCGCCGAAGCCCACCACGCCCGACAGGGCGAAGACGAGGCCGATCACGATCGGCGGGAAGTGCAGATTGCGGACCAGGAAGAGCATGTAGACGACCATCTGGATCTGCGCGAACAGCGCCAGGGAGGCATAGGAGACGCTGATCGAGCGCAGCACCTCGTCCGTCCACATCAGCCGAAAGCCGGTCACGGTGTCGCGCCAGAACCCCTTGAGGCTGCGGCCCCGCGGTTTAACGGCGGCACTCGCGGCGGAGGAGAACCTCACCCTCGCCAGGCTGACCGCCGAGACCACATAGGACCCGGCGTCGACGAGAACCGTCACCGCCGGCCCGACCGCGGTCACCAGCAGCCCGGCCGCGCCGGGCCCGCTGACGTCGGCGACCGACTGGCTCGCCTCCAGCTTGCTGTTGCCGTCGGCGAGGCTCTCCTCCTCGACGACACTGGGCAGAAAGGTCATGTGGGCCAGGTTGAACAACCGGGTCAGCACGGCCAGTCCTCCGCCGACCACGATGAGCTGCGCCATCGACAGCACGCCGAACAGCGTCGCGAGCGGAATGGACACGATCAGCAACGCGCGGCCCAGGTCGGCGCCGATCATCAGCCGCCGCCGGTCCACCCGGTCCACGATGGTCCCCGAGAACGGGCTCAGCAGCACACCGGGAACGGTGCTCGCGGTGGCCACGAGGCCCATCTCGAAGGCGCTGAGCTCCAGCAGGAGCACACCGATGAGCGGCAGGGCGATGAAGCTGACCGTCGAGCCGAACATCGACGCCGACTGGCCGAGCCACACGAGCATGAAGTCACGGTGCCTCCACAGACTCCGCCGCACCGGCGGAGAAGGGGGCTCCAGCGTCTCCACACTCTCCTCACCGGCCGTCACGCGGGCGACCAGCCCTCGGCGGGGTGCCAGAACTCCGGGGCGTCGACCGGCCCGGCGGGAGTGAACCCGATGCCGAGATTGACCGCCCGCTCGTCATTGTTGTCCGAGATCGGAGTGCGGGCGTGGATGACCCGGCGGGCATAGAACAAAATGACCTCGCCGACCTCCAGCAGAACCGTCACCGGGTCTTTCCCATGCGGGAAAAGCAGCAGACCCGAGCGCCGTTCACTGACCCAATCATGCTCCAGCATCACGATCACGTTGAGCGCGAACTGGTCGGTGTCGATATGCGGCACGACATGACTGTGCGGAATGTCGTAATACCGGTAGTTCCCTTTTCCGCTCGCGGTCGCCGAAACTCCGGCATTCGTCTCGACATAGTTGCGCAGCTCATCCGACTCGCGCAGGGAACACCCGACCGGACCGAGTTCGGCGAAGTGCTGCTCACGGATCTTCTCGGCTCCCGCGCGCTGCTCCCGCGATTCTCGCAAAAGCCCGTCGAACAGTTCCCCGGTAAGCCAGCCGGGACGGCCGAGGTGAAAGACGCCGTCGTCGCGGCCCAGGCTCCTGGTCGCTCTGGTATCGGTCAACGTGTGAGCTGCCCTGGCCATTCGTGCCTCCCGGTGGCTCGGCGAGGGTGGACTGCGACCGAAGCTACCGCCCTCACCGGGCTCCGGCGGCGGCCGTGGCGACAAGTCGCCAAGGAAGATTTCGACCACGCCATCCCCGCGATCCCCGGATACGTTGGCGATTCCTCACCACCAGAAAAGAGGTGCCGCAATGTTCGAAGAGATCGAAAAGGCGAACGACGGCCGTGAACTGCTGATCGCGCCGCAGAACCACCCCGACGCCCGCCTGTCCTTCGTATGGGACACCACGGCCGGCACCGAGGAGACCTTCTCCGAGGAGACGGCGACCGAGTCCGACACGGTCTGAATCAGTCGCAAGAACTGAACTGGTTCGCCAGCGGCGAGCTGCGTTCCCACCTCGGAACGCAGCTCGCTTTCAGCCGACCCATCCTTGAGGGGAGAACCATGGCAACGTGGCAGGAATTCGCCGAGCAGGCACCCGACATCGCCGAGCTCGGACTTCGCATCTTCACCAATTACGGGATCGCCTACCTCGGCACGATCCGCGCCGACGGCGGACCCCGCGTCGTGCCGGTCTCGCCGGTGGTCGTCGGCGACCGGATCTACATCGGCGTCATGCCCGACACCCCCAAGCGTCACGACCTCGACCGGGACCCGCGCTGTGTCGTCCACTCCCTGCCGGGCCCGATGGACGCCGAGGTGTGCCTCACCGGGACCGCGCGCCAGGTGTCCGCCGAATGGGTCGAGACCCTCATCGCCACCGCCCCGCCCAACATCCGCTTCGCGCGCGACACCTTCGTCTACGAGATCGACCTGGAACGGGTCAACTGCACCAACTTCGACAACCTCGTGCCCGGCCGCCGACCACGCCCCACGCGATCGAAGTGGACGGCACAGGGCGTCGCGGCGTGACCCGCGCCGACCGGCCACGGCTCGTCCGCGTCGACGCCGTAGCCCATCCCGAAGGGGGCATGGTCCTGACCACCCCGCGCGGAAGGACGTTCCGGCTCGTCCTCGGCGAGCGAGAACTGGCCGAGGTCCTGGCCGCCTGCGACGGCAGCACGCCGGTCAGCGAGATCGTCGCCGGCCGCGAGCGCCCGGCGGAACTCGCGTCTCTTGTGGACATGCTGACCGAGGAGGGTTGTCTCTCCCTCAAGGCTCCCGGCCCCGCCGACGCCGACTGGGCCCGTTTCGCCGAGGCCGACGCCGCCGGGCCCGCGCGCACGACGGTGGTCGTGCTCGGCACCGGCGCCTTCGCGGCCACGACCGTCGAACTTCTCGGCCGGGTCGGCGACCGCTTCGGCGAGGTCCGAACCGCGTCCTCACCAAACGCCCTCACCGGTCTCGATCCGTCGGCCACCGTCGTCCTGGCCTGCCTCGACCGCTTCGACCCGGCGGAACTGTCCCGGCTGGAGCGAGCCTGCGCGTCCGCGGGCCTGCGATGGAGTCACTTCCACTTCGAGGCGGAACGGGGATGGTTCGGCCCGCACCATGAACCGGGCGGCGGGCCGACCTTCGGTGACCTCCACGGCCGCCGACTGGCCGCCACGGCGGATCCCGCCGCGCTGCGGGCCCGCTCGCAACCGGCGCCGGGTGACGCCTACCTGCCGCCGCCCCACGAGCGTTTCTGGATGGTCTCGGCCTTCCTCGTCGACGTCGAACGCTGGCTCGCCGGCGCCGGGCCCCTGGGCTCCTGGCACGAGGTCGAGCTGGACCCGGTCGATCTGGGCGTCGAGCGCCGCCCGGTACTCCCGCTGCCCGACGCGCCGCCGTCGTCGCCGCCACCCGGGTTGTTCACCGATCCGGCCGGGCCCCTGACCGACCGGCGTCTGGGCATCGTCACCCGCCTGGAGAAGATCCCGTCGCACCCGCTCGGGCCACCCGGGATGACCACCGTCCACGCGGCGGGCTGCAACATCGGGCGGATCAGTCGCTGGCGCAACGATCCCTCCGGTGGAGGGAGCTCCTTCGGCGATCCGGAAGCCGCCGCGAAGGCCGCCGTCGGTGAGCTCGTGGAACGCTACTGCGGCAACATCGTCCGGGCCGATCTGCTGCGCCGGGCGAGCCACCGGGAGCTGACACGGGCCGGTGAGCACGCCGTCGACCCCGAACGCCTGGCGTTGTTCTCCGCCGCCCAGTACGCGGCACCCGGGTTCCCTTTCGCTCCCATGACCCGCGACACGCCGATCCACTGGGTCCGCGGCCGCAACCTGACCCGGAACGTACCGGCGTGGCTGCCGGCCAGCCTCGTCTATGTCAACTGGTACAAGACCTCTCCCGAGGACGCTCCCCCGACGAACGGGACCGCCTACGCCGGTGTCGCGGCGGGGGTGAGCCTCGACGACGCCGTCCTGTCCGGTCTGCAGGAGGTCGTGGAGCGGCACAGCACGATGGTCTGGTGGCTCAACCGGCCGACCCTGCCCGCAGTGGTCCCCTCGCCACGGCTCGCCGAGGCCTGGCCGAACGGAACACCGGACGGTCCCTTGCGCGCGTGGCTGATCCACCTGGACAACGAGTTCTCGATCCCGGTCATGGCGGGCGTCGTCGAGGACGCCGACCAGGGTCTGTTCACCATCGGCTTCGCCTCACGCTCCGATCCGGAGGACGCGGCCCTGAAGGCCTGGGCCGAAGGCCTGACGCTGCAGGAGATCGCCCGCGACCTGGCGGGGCCCGACAACCAGTACGGCCGGGCCGTCGCCAACGGGCGTCTCCCGGACCAGGGACTCAAGCCGTGGCGCGCGGACCGTCGCTACCTCGACGACTACCGGCCGGACTTCCGCGACGTGCCCACCCTGATCTGCCAAACGCAGGTCCACCTGGATCCACGCGCGGTGGAGCGGATCCGCCCCTGGGTCGACGTCCCACTCACCCGTGCCGTGTCCGACCTGCCGCGACTCGGCGGCGCCGACCTCGACACCTACCGCAAGGCCGTCGAGGCGCCCGGATACGAGGTCTTCTACGCCGACATCACCACTCCCGACGTGGCCGCGGCGGGCCTGAGCGTCACGCGGACGCTGGTACCGGGCCTCGTCGGGAACTTCCCGGCGGCCTTCCCCTTCCTCGGCCGCGGTGTCGTTCAGGACAGCGCCGTGCGGCTCGGCTGGCGCTCCGAACCCAGGCCCGAGGGCGATCTCACCACGATTCCGATTCCCCATGCCTAGCCCCGCCGCTTCGGGCGAGGCCCCGTTCGCGCACCGGGACACGACCGCCGACATGCTGCACGGTGTCCTGGTCCCGGACCCCTACCGGTGGCTGGAAGACCGGTCGTCGGCCGCGACCCGAAGCTGGAGCGCCGACCAGGATCTGCACTGGTCGGCCGTCCGCGACAGGCTGCCGGGGCTGGACCGGTGGCGCGCGGCCGTCGCCGAACACCTCGACGTCGACTACGCCAGCGCACCGATCTGGCGGGGCCGAACGCGCTTCGAGATGCGCCACACGCGCGGCGGAACGCGGCCGGGGCTGTACGCGACCGGCCCGGACGGGCCGGCGCGCAATCTTCTGGACCTGTTGCCGCCGCACCTCGCGGCCGCCGCCGAACTGCACGCCTGGAGACCGTCGCCCGATGGGGACCGGCTGGCCCTGAACCTCGCCGTCGGCGGTTCCGAGCAGGCCGCGCTGTACATCATGGACGTCGCCTCCGGCCGGATCACCGACGGTCCGATCGAGGGCTGCGGCCACTCCTCGGTCGCCTGGTTCCCCTGCGGACGCAGGCTGTACTACGTCCGCGGCGGCACCGACGAGGCCCCGCGACGCGGGGTCTACCTGCACAACGTCGGCGCCGACTGGCGCGACGATCCACAGGTCTACGGCGGGGACCAAGACCGGTACTACTCGGTGTCGGTCTCGCCCGACGGGAACTGGGCGGCGGTGTCGGTCACCGACGGGAGCGCCGCCTCCGGCAACGAGCTCCTACTCTCCGACCTGCGGTCCGCACCGCCCGAGCGGCCGGTCCCGGTCCAGGTGCAGGCTCCCGGCACCGCCAGCAGCGGCATCACCTTCGGGACCGACGGTCTGCTGTACATCCTCACCAATCGGGAGGCGCCGAACCGGCGCATCGTCGTCGCCGATCCCGAACGGCCCGGGCACGACGGCTGGCGCCCCCTCGCCGGACCCGATCCCGGCGCGGTCATCGTCGATTTCGCGATCGTCGGCGACCATCTCCTGGTGTCGTGGAGCCGATCGGCGCTCAGCGAGGTGTCGCTGCACCGGCTCGGCGACGGCGAGCGCCTGCGCGAGGTGCCGTTGCCGGGCGAGGGCAAGGTCGGCCCCCTTCTCACCCGCGCGGGCGACGGTGATCGGGCGTGGTTCAGCTACACCGACGTCACGACCTCACCGCGGGTCGTCACCTACCGGATCTCCACCGGTCTCGCCGAGAGCGGCACCGAGCGGCCGAACCGGTCACAGCCGACGGCGGTGCGCACCGACCGGATCCGGTGCGTCTCGGCCGACGGCACCCCCATCGAGATGATCATGGTTCGGCCGCGTGCCGCACACGGCCCCATCTCGACGATCCTGAGCGGCTACGGCGGCTTCGGCACCTCCCGCCCGCCGACCTACTCGGCGGCCACCATGGCATGGCTCCGCGCGGGCGGCGGCTATGTCAGCGCGAGCCTGCGCGGCGGCGGCGAGCACGGCGAGACCTGGCACGCGGCGGGACGCCGCCACGGGAAGCAGAACGTCATCGACGACCTGCTGGCCTGCGCGCGGCATCTCATCGACGAGGGCTGGACGTCGCGGGAACGGCTGGCGGTCTGGGGCGGCAGCAACGGGGCCCTCGTCGCCGCCGCCGCGGTGACACAGGACCCCGATCTGTTCGCCGCGGCGGTCTGCACCGCGCCGCTGTGCGACATGGTCCGCTACGAGTCGTCGGGCCTGGGCCCGATCTGGCGCTCGGAGTACGGGACCGTCGCCGACGCCGAGGACTTCCGGCACCTGCTCGCCTACTCCCCCTACCACCGCGTCACCGACGGCCGCCGCTATCCGGCGACGCTGTTCACCGTCTCCGAGGACGACGAGCGCGTCGATCCACTGCACGGCCGCAAGATGTGCGCGGCCCTCCAGCGCGCGAGCACGGGTCCGGGGCCGGTGGCGATCCGGCGGGACCGCCGGGTCGGGCACGGCAACCGGGCGCTGGCGTCGACCGTCGCCCACACCGGCGACGTCCTGGCCTTCATGGCCGCCCACACCGGACTGCTCGGGCTAGACGAGGCCGCGTCTGGCGGCGACGATCCCGGCCTGGAAGCGGCTGGTCGCGTCGAGGCTGTCGAGGAGTTCCCGCGCGCGGCGGCTGAGCGTGCGTCCTGATAGGTGCAGGTTGCGCGCGGCCGTCGCGTCGGTGGCTCCCGTCGCCAGTTCCTTGAGTAGTTCCAGGAGGTCCGGGGGCAGCGGATCGTGCGTCTCTTCGGCGCGTATGTCGTCGCTCATGGCCCACCACAGCAGGTCGTAGCAGGCGCGCAACTCGGCGAGGGCCTTCTGGTCGCCGACGACCAGGAGCCGGGGCGGCGCCGGCACGGCGCGCTCGGCGCCGAGGACGACCTTGTCGGGCGTGATCACCATGAAGGGGAGCTCCAGCGGCGTGCTGCGCACCGGCCGCGCGGCGGGCGGTGCGTCGTAGGCGCCGGACACCGCCGTGTCGGTCGAGCGGATGACCCGCACACCGGTCCCGGTGGCGTCGTCGCACTTGAGTCTGGCGAGCAGCATCCGTTCGATGGCGCCGAACCCCTCGGCGACCATCATCCGGTGGGTGACCCCGCGCGGCTGGGGGCGATGCGGGATTAAGACGTCGTTGACGACCTGCTCGGCGGCCCGCCCACCGCGCGGGCCGTCGGCGTCGGGGAAGAGCCGCCGGATCCGCAGCACCGCCTCCTGCAGATAACCCGCCGCGAACATCGTCAGCCGCCGAGCATGTTCGTTCATGTCTCTCCCGCTCCCCTCGCACCGCGACCGATTCCGCCTCGCCGGTCCACGTGGTCACCACTGTGACCGGACCGCCTCGCCGAAACCTTGAGCGGAACTTGGTCGCGGCTTGAAGCGCGAGCGCGGACCGGATCACCGGTGAGGTCAGTGAAGCGAGGTTCCGGGCGCGCGGCTGTCCCGTCGGCCGTCCGCCGGGGCCGCGGTGAACCACTCCCCCAAGGCCTTCTCCAACTCGGCCGGATCGGGCCGGGCCGCCGAGGAGGCCCAGGCCACGTACCCGTCCGGGCGCAGGAGCAGCGCGGTCGGCGCGTCGGGCCCGGCGCTCGCCGTGACGACGTCGACGGGCGGCTCGGTGAGCGCGGCGGCGAGGGAGCCGTTGCTGGTCAGGTCGAGGAGGAGGGGCCGGGCCGAGCGGGCGAGTTCGGCGAGGCGGGTGGGGCCGTCGGGGGTCTCCAGGGCAAGGTCGGGGGCGAAGGTTCCGGTCAGCGGGTGTTCGCCGGTGATGGCGTAGCGGACGTCGGCACCGGCGGTGAGTGCGGCGAGGCGTCCGACCGTGGCGGGGTCGCCGAGCAGTTCGGTGAACAGCTCGCGCATGCCGGTGACGTCGGGGCCGGGTGCGATGAGGGCCGACTGGGCCCGGGCGTTCATCACCATGCGTTCGGCGGCGAGGCGCCGTTCGGTCTCGTAGGTGTCGAGGAGCCCGTCGGGGGCGCGGCCGTCGAGGGCGGCGGCGAGTTTCCAGCCGAGGTTGACCGCGTCCTGGAGGCCGAGGTTGAGTCCGGGTCCGCCACCGGCGGCGTAGACGTGGGCGGCGTCGCCGACGAGGAACACGCGGCGGTCGCGGAAGCGCTCGGCGATGCGGGTGTTGCCTCCGGCGAGGCGCCGCAGCACGTGCGGTCCTTCGCCAGGCGGTGCTTCGAGGGGCAGGTCGGCGCCGAGGACGCGGGCGACGCTCGCGCGCATCTCGGCGAGGGTCATCGGCTCGGTCGTCGCAGGCGGCTCCCACTCGGTCGTGCTGATCAGCGGGGGGTGCCCGGGCAGCGGCGCGTAGGAGAAGCCGCCGCGTTCGGTCCGGTGCGGCAGGAACGGCAGGACGGGCCCGTGCCCGGGCACGTTCAGTGCCCCGCTGCCGGGATTGATCCACGCCGCCGGGAGGCTCGCGTGGGCAGAGCGGACGGTCGCGCGATCGTAGGAGACGCCGGGGAACTCGATGCCCGCGAGCTTGCGGGTCACGCTGTGGGCTCCGTCGGCGCCGACGAGGTGGCGCGCCCGCAGCGTGTAGGGACCGTCCGGTCCGGTGACCGTGACGGTCACGGCGTCGTCGTCCTGGGAAAGGCCGGTGACCTCGTGCCCGCGCAGGACCGGCACACCCAGTTCGCGGGCGCGGTCGTCGAGGACGCGCACGATGTGGTGCTGTGGGGCGGGAAGGGCGTAGAGGGGGCTGTCGTCGAGGACGCTGAGGTCGAGGGGCAGCGCGCCGAACATGAAGTAGGCCCGGTTCGGTGACGGCGGGCCGTCGCCGCCGCTCAAGGATTCGAACAGTCCGCGCTGGTCCATCAGGCGCACGACCTGGCCGAGCAGTCCGTTGGCCTTCGGTTCGCGGCTCGGTTCGGCCAGCCGCTCCAGCACGAGCGGCCGGATCCCGGCGAGGGCGAGTTCGCAGGCCAGCATCAGGCCGTTGGGTCCGCCTCCGGCGATGACGACGTCGGTGTCCATGTGGGTTTCCTCGTTTCAGGGCAGGGGTGAGCGGCCCGGCGGTCGCCGGGCTGCGTTGGGCGAGATGGGGGTTAGGGGGTGGGGAGGCCGGCGCGCAGGCCGTCGAAGACCTCGCGCAGGAGCGGCCCGAGCGGTGGCGGGTCGTCGGCCCGGAGGCAGTGTTCGACGGCGGTGGCACTGGCCGCGCCGACGACGGCGGCGACGAGCTTGGGGTAGACGTCGCGGGTCACGTCGGTGCCGGTCCGTTCGGCGACGACGGCGGCGAGAGCGTCCTGGGCGGCGGCGTTGGCCTTGAGGATCTCGCCCTGCAGCGCGGGTTCGGCGAAGAGGAGCATCAGCGCGTCCCGCCAGCGGCGGTCGGCCGGGGATCCGCCGGTGCCGTCGGCGGGGGCGAACTGGGCGTGGACCGCGCCGGCGAGGGAGTCCCACAGGGGCTCGTCGGCGGGGCGGGCGCGGAGTTCGTCGGCGATGCGCATGGCGCGTTCGACGTGGCTGGCGGCGATCGCCTCGGCCTTGCCGGAGAAGTAGTTGCGGAAGGTGCGCACCGAGACGTCGGCCGCCTCGGCGATGTCCTCGGCGCTGACGTCGTCCCAGCCGCGTTCGAGGCACAGGTGGATCGCCGCCCGGCTCAGCGCGAGCCGGGTCTCCCGCTTCTTGCGCTCGCGCAGACCCAAGCCTTCGGTTTCCATGCCCCGACACTAACAAAGCTTGCCGAGATTGCAAAGATTCCGTGGCGGCAACTTTTTCTCACCGGCCCCCGCTCCCCGGGATCGCCGGGCGCGGGATCATGGAGGCATGTCGCGACCGACTTCGCCGACCTGCCCCTGCGGCTTCGGCACACCCTACGGCGACTGCTGCGGCCGCTGGCGCGCCGAAGGCCCGCACGCACCGACCGCCGAACTGCTCATGCGCTCCCGCTTCACCGCCTTCGCCCGCGGCGACGCGCCCTACCTCCAGGCGACCTGGCATCCGCTCCACCGCCCGGCCCGGCTCAACCTCGGCGACAGCCCGCGGTTCACCCGCCTGGAGATCGTCGCCACGAGGGGCGGCGGCATGCTCGACACCGCCGGGACGGTCCACTTCCGCGCGCACTACACCGACGGGACGACGCCCGGCGTGCTGGAGGAGAACAGCAGCTTCGTACGCGAAGGCGGCAGGTGGCTGTACGTGGCCGCGATCGGGTGAGCCCTACCCCCGCCGCGCCACCGTCACGATCTCCCGGCTCACGGCCGTGACCGGCCCGCCGTCCCAGTCGCCGCAACGCGTCTCCACCACGAAACCCGCCTCCGCCAGGAAGGCGTCCAGCGCGTCCTCACCGAGGAACCGCAAGGTCTCCCGGTCCACCCGCAGGACCGTGCCATCGCGGTCGGCGATCGTCCCCGTGTAGGACACCACCCCGTCCTCGACCAGGTCCACCTCGAACCACGTGCGCAGGGCGCGGCCACCACCGTCGACGATGTCACTCGCGTTGCCCGGGTTCCACGCCTCCCAGGCACGGGCCGAGGGATGCCGGGTCTCGAAGGCGAAACGCCCGCCCGGCCGCAGCGCCGCCCGGATGGCGGCCAGCGACGCCCGCAGATCCTCGTCGGTGATCAGGTACTGGAAGGCGTGGCTCGCCATCACCGCGAGATCGAACTCGGCGTCCCACACCGCCCCGGCGGCGGTCGTCTCGACCCACTCGACATCGGTCCGGCGACGGGCCCGGGCGAGCACGGCGGGATCGGGATCGAGCCCGGCAAGGCGGCCGGTGTGCCCGTCGGCACGGGCGCGGTGGAGCATCCCGCCGGTGCCGCAGCCGACGTCGAGCACGTCACCGGCGGCCATGACGAGCCGGTGGTAGTGGGCGTCGGCGGGATGACCGTCGGGGTTCCACGCCTCGACGAGGTCATAGAGGGCGGCGGCTTCGGCGTCGGTGTACATCGCGCCAGTATCGAGCCCCGGCCACCGATCGCGAACGCCTTTTCCGGGGCGGCTTCGAGGACCGCACCGCGCACTGCGACCATGGCGGACGATCTTGACCCGACAGGACACCGTGACCCGCGGCACAAGGCCTGACCGTCACAGATCCAGCACGAGCGGCATCTCGTGATCACCACAGCCGACGGCGAACAGGAACCGACCATGGAAGACAGCGACACGCGACCCGACCCGGCCACCGACTCCTTCGTCGCACACCGCAACCTGCTGTTCACGGTCGCCTACGAGATGCTCGGTTCGGCCGCCGACGCCGAAGACGTCCTCCAGGAGACCTGGCTGAAATGGGCCGGCGTCGACCTCGACACCATCGAGAACAAGCGCGCCTACCTCGTGCGGATCACCACCCGCCAGGCCCTCATGCGCCTGCGCTCCCTCGACCGCCGCAAGGAGTCCTACGTCGGGCCCTGGCTCCCCGAACCCCTGCTCACCACCCCCGACATCGCCGAAGACGTCGCACTCGCCGACAGCGTCTCCATGGCCGTCATGCTCGTGCTGGAGACCCTCAGCCCCACCGAGCGGGCCGTGTTCGTACTCCGCGAGGTCTTCGACCTCGGCTACGACGAGATCGCCGCCGCGGTCGACAAGTCCCCCGCCGCCGTCCGCCAGATCGCCCACCGGGCCCGGGCCCACGTCGCCGCGCGCCGGCCGCGAGAAACGGTCTCGGCGACCGAGACCCGAAACGTCCTCGACGCCTTCCACGGCGCGCTCAAGACCGGCGACCTCCAGCGTCTCCTTGACACCCTCGCCCCCGACGTCGTCCTCCTCACCGACGGCGGCGGAGTCGTCCAGGCCGCGCTGGCACCGATCGTCGGCGCGAGCACCGTCGCCCCCATCCTCGGCAACATCCGGGCCGACGCGGCCCTCGAACCCGCCTACGTCAACGGCCACCCGGCCCTCGTCCTCCGCGACGGCGACCGCGTCGACACCGTCCTCGCCGTACGCGTCGAAGACGGCCTCATCACCGGCCTCTACGCCGTCCGCAACCCCGACAAGCTCTCCCACATGGGCGACACGACCGCGCTCGCCCTCGTCGCTCCCGAGGCCGAGCCGTTGCCATAGCGAGACCGGCGTTCCGTAACGTCGACGGTACGGAAAGAGGGGGGAGATCCGATGCGAAAGACCCTGCCGGCGGCCGTACTGGCGCTCACGGTGCTGCTGTCGGGCTGCGGCGAGGCCGGGCCCTCCGCGGAGGAACGCACGGCGTACGAGTCACGGGCGGCCATCTGGGGTGTGCCGCTCTCCCACATCTACGTCACCGAGGTCGACGGCTACGTCCAGGCCACCGGCGGCGGTGCCGGCGTGTACGCCGACGACGGCTTCAGCGACCACTACGCCGCCGCCGACGGCCGGTACTTCCAGCTCATCGTCGACGACGACCCCGAGATCACCGACGACTCCTGCACGTCCACGCCGGTCGCCGGAACCGGCACCCCCGCCGAGGTGGCGTGCACGCGCCAAGGCGACGGCTGGTACCGGATGAGCGGCGAGCGACATGAGTACGCCGAGAACCACGACGGCCTGGTCATCCGCGCCAACGCCGTCACCGACGTACCCACCGACGCCCTCCGGCGGGCCGTCGAGAACGCCCACCCGGCGACGGTCACCGAACTCGACGCGATGCTGCCGACCTGCACCCCCGAACCGTGCGGCGTGATCCCCCGGGGAGACACCCCCTCGGGAGGGGACATGCCCCCACAGGACCCGCCGCACGTGGGCGGCTGAGCCTCCTACTCCCGTGCCTCGCCCAGCTTCTCCACCATCCGGTCGGTACCGCTCGTCCAGTTCGCCTTGAGCGCGGCCACCGCGGCGTCGGTGTCCCCGGCGATCAGCGCCTCGGCGATCGCCCGGTGCTCACCGGCCGAGCGGCTGATCTCGGTCTCGTCGTCGATCAGGAGATGCACGTACCGCCGCAGACTCGCCTTCAGCGTCGTCAGCAGGTCCATGACACGCTCGTTGCGGCAGCCGCCGAGCAGCAGGTCGTGCCACTCGTCGTCGCGCTCCTCGATCTCGGCCTGACTGGCCACCGAGGCGTCGAACTCCGTGGCCATCGCCAGCAGACGCGGCGCCGTCTCGGCGAGATACGCCGGGTCGGAGGACTCCAGCGCCAGCGCTTCGAGGGCGGCGACGACCGGGCACAGCTCCTGGTACTCGCGCGGGCTGACCGGAGCGAAACGGAAGCCCTTGCCGGGCTGACTCTCGATGAGCCCCTCGATCTCCAGCGCGATCAGCGCCTCCCGCAGCGGCGTGCGGGAAACGCCCAGCTCACCGGCAAGCCGTCCCTCGTTGATGTTCTGGCCCGCCGGGAAGTCCCCACGCCGCAGGCGCCCGAGCACCTCGCGCTTGATCTGGTCCCGCAGCGGTCGTCGTTCGATGGGCATCGCGTCACCTCGCTCCTCGACCACAGATCATGCCGTGCCGGCGCCGTCGACGGTGAGCACGGCTCCGCTGACGAAGGCCGCGCCGTCACCGGCGAGGTAGGCGATCGCCTCGGCGATGTCGCGCGGCTGCCCGATCCGGCGCAGTGGACGGTCGGCGGCCTCGGCGTAGAAGGCGTCGGCCGACTCACCCAGCTGGCGCGCCTCCTCGGCGAGCATCCCGGTGGCGGTGTCACCGGGGCAGACGCAGTTGACGCGGATCCCGTCGGGACCGTGGTCGATGGCCATCGCGCGCGTCAGGTTCACCACCGCGCCCTTCGAGGCGCAGTAGGACACCGCCTGCCCACCGCCTTTGATGCCCCAGCCCGAACCGGTGTTGACGATACTGCCGCCGCCCGCGGCGACCAGGTGCGGAATGGCGAAGCGGCTCATCAGCATCACCGACTTGACGTTGACGGCCATGACCAGGTCCCAGTCGTCCTCGGTGATGTCGAGGACCGTGGAGCGGCGGATGATCCCGGCGTTGTTGACCAGGACGTCCAGCCCGCCGAAGGCCTCGACGGCCGTGGCCACCGCCCGCTCGCAGTCGGCGGCGCTCGCGACGTCGGTGGCCACGGCGATCCCGCCGATGCCCTCGGCGACGGCCTTCGCCCCGGCCTCGTCACGGTCGACGACCGCGACGGAGGCGCCGAGCTCGGCCATCAGCTCGGCGGTGGCCCGCCCGATCCCGGAGGCGGCCCCGGTCACCACGGCCCGCTTGCCCTGCAAGGTGCTCATCGTTCTCCCACTCGGTACATGACGTGCCGGCGTCGGCCGGTCACGATCGGAAGGTAGCCGGTCAGCGACCGGTCGAGCGCGTCGTCTCCGGTGTCGACCAGCAGTGGACGGCCGCCCAGGGCGGCCAGTTTCGTCTCGCCGCACACCACGACGACGCCGTCCCGGCCGACCGCGCGAAGCAGGGCCGGGGTGATCTGCTGATTGCCGCGCCCGAACAGGAAACCCTGGCCCCCGATCGGGGAGACCACGATCCGCGCGGGACGGCCCGTACTCAAGCGCAGCAAGGCGGCCGCGTCGGCGTCGGCGGCCAGGCACGAACCGTCGGCGACGGCGGTGACGCCGGTCGGCGGCGCGTCGACCCCGAGCAGGCGCAGCACTCCGTGCGTGGTGGTGCCCGGCCCGTAGACGTCGACGCCCCCGGCCCGCCGCCCGGCGTCGACCTCGGCGGCGATTCCGGCGAGGTCGTCACCGCCGGTGAGGCTGGAGCCGACCTTGCCGCGCTGGACGCGCTCGGCGACCCGCGGCACCGACAGCAGTCCATAG
The DNA here is from genome assembly GCF_014202425.1 of Phytomonospora endophytica. GTDB lineage: Bacteria > Actinomycetota > Actinomycetes > Mycobacteriales > Micromonosporaceae > Phytomonospora > Phytomonospora endophytica. The sequence continues at coordinate 172,552 of NZ_JACHGT010000018.1, forward strand.
AGGACGATGTCGTCGCCGTCGCGGTCCATGACCTCCGAGGGCGCGGCCGTGGCCGCCCCCGACAGGTAGGCCGCGGCGACCTCGCCCGCCGCTCGCGGCGACACCGCGTAGACCGCCGAGTGCATCTTGACCCCGGCGGGGATGCCGACGGCCGGGAAACCCCCGCCGAGCGCGTCGAGGACGTCGCGCGCGGTCCCGTCGCCACCGGCGAAGAGCAGCAGCCCGGCACCGGCCTCGATCAGCGCGCCGGCCGCGCGGCGGGTGTCGGCGGCGGTCGTCCGCAACGGACGGTCGCAGACCACCTCGGCGGCACCGGGCAGGACGTCCTCGCCCATGTCCCCGGCCACCGTGACGACCCGGACGCCCGGCAGGCGAGTGCGCAGCTCCGCCAGCGCCAGCGCGGCCCGCTCCGCCGCCCGGGGCGCGGCGCCGAGAGCGCGGGCACGCCGCTGCGCCTCGGCGCCGTCACTTCCCTTGAGCGCGACCGTGCCGCCCAGTCCCGCGACCGGGTTGACGAGGAGACCGACCGTGTGGACACCGCCGCTCGCCCGCCCGGAACCCGGGCCGGGGACGATCCCGGCCCGTTCCGCGGCTCCCCCGCCGAGCATCGTCACCGTTCGGCGTTCTTCCGGCGGTAGGCGCGCCAGGTCACCGCCCAGGCCCCGGCGTCGTCCAGGGTCTCCTCCTTGTTGAGGTGGACGCTGGAGCGGTGCGGGGCCGTCCGGACGGTCTCCGGATCGGCGTAGGCCTCCTCGGCGACGGCGTTCATGATCGCCACGTACTCGTCGAGGTCGCGCTTGGAGTAGGACTCCGTCGGCTCCAGGGTGGCCGGTTCGGGAACCACGTACGGGTGGTGACTGGTCCAGTAGTGCACGCCGTAGTCGGCGGCCCGGTGCCCCAGGTCCTCGGAGTGCACGCCGGTCTCCTCGGCGAGCTCCTCCCAGGAGTAGCGAACCTGCTCGATCCGGCGCCTCCCCTTGGCGTAGGGCGCCGAGATCCCGCGGATCTTGAGCATCTGCGTCATCAGGTAGTTGTTGTTGAGGACGGCGATCTCGGCGACCTCGCGCAGCCCCTCGGCGCCGAGGCTCGCGATCCACGAGTAGGCCCGGACCAGGTTCGGCGCCACACCCGTGAACGGCCGCACCTTCCCCACCGACTCCGGGCGGTCGTCGTCGAGGAAGTAGCGCTCGCCGTCGAACTCGACCGTGGGCCGGGGCAGGAAGGGCACGAGTTCGGCGCTCACACCGCAGGCGCCGGCCGCCGGGCCACCGCAGGCGTGCGGGGTCGAGAAGGTCTTGTGCAGGTTGAAGTGGCACAGGTCGAAACCGGCGTCGCGGGCGCGGGTGATGCCGAGGACCCCGTTGGCGTTGGCCTGGTCGTAGCAGGCCAGACCGCCCACGGCGTGCACCGCTTCGACGAACTCGGCGATGCGCGGGTTGAAGATCCCGGTGTCCTCGGGGTTGGTGATCAGCAGCGCGGCCGTGCGGTCGGAGACGGCGGCCTTGAGCGCGTCGAGGTCGGGGTAGCCGTCGGCGTCGGGGTACAGCGTGATGACCTCGTACCCGGCGGTCTTGGCGCAGGCCGCGTTCGACGGGTGCGAGAAGATCGTGGTGATCACCTGGTCGCGGTGCCCTTCACCGCGCGACTCGTGGTACGCGCGGATCATGGCGACGTTCGTCCAGATCGCGGCCGAACCGGCACCCGGCTGCAGCGAGACCCGGTCCATGCCGGAGATCTCGGCGAGCATCCGCTCCAGGCGCCAGAGGATCTCCAGCACGCCCTGCGCGGTCTCGTCGTCCTGGCGCGGGTGCAGCGCGGCGAGCTTGTGCCCGGCGACGAGGCGGTCGTTGACCTTCGGGCTGTACTTCATCGTGCAGGTGCCCTGGCCGATGTCGATGTTGAGGTCGGCGCCGAGGTTCTCCTGCGACAGGCGCAGGTAGTGGCGCAGCACGGCGTTCTGCGCCAGTTCCGGCAGCGCGGCCGGCCGTTCCCGGCGCAGCGCGGCGGGCAGCTCGTCGGCGGCGTCGGCGGCGAGGCCGGGTTCGAGGGCCGGTGGCAGGATCCCGCGCTGGCCGGGCTGGCTCAGTTCGAAGAGCAGCGGCTCGTCCCAGCGGGCGGCGTGGTAGCGGCGCAGGGGCGGCTTGGGGGCGATCTCGCCGGTCACGCGAGGACCTCCTTCAGTTCGGCGGCCAGCCGGTCGAGGTCGGCCTTCGTGTGCAGTTCGGTCACGCAGTAGAGGGCCGACCGGCCCAGGTGCGGGAAGTCCTCCGACAGGTCGTGGCCGCCGAAGATCCCGCGCTCGCGCAGGGCGGCGTTGACCTCGGCGACGGTGCGGCCGGTGAAGGTGACCACGAACTCCTTGAGGTGCGGGAGCCCGGCGTCGGGGATCTCGATGCCGTCGATACCGGCGAGGAGATCCTTGAGGTGGCGGCAGCGGGCCATCAGGCCCTCGCCGAGCTCGCGCATGCCGGTCGGGCCCATCAGCGCCAGGTAGACCCCGGCGGTGATGCCCCACAGGGCGGCCGCCGTGCCGACCCATTCCTTCCCCTGCTCGCGGCGGGCGAAGGAGGTGCGTTCATAGGCGACGTCGCCGAAGCCGTACTCGCCGTCCACGGTGGTCGGGACCAGGCCGAACAGGCGCGAGGGGAACTCCTCGACGAAGCGCTCCTCGTCGCGGGTGGCGATGAATCCGGCGTGCCCGCCACCGTACTGGGGGTGCATGCCGAGCGACTGGATGTCGCCGCAGACGATGTCGGCGCCGAAGGAGGACGGCGGTGCCAGGACGCCGAGACCGATCGGGTCGCAGCCGACGACGGCCAGACCGCCGGCGGCGTGCGCGGCCTCCACATGGGAGGGGATCCGCGGGTCGACGACGCCGAGGAAGGTCGGGTAGCCGATGTAGACGGCCGCGAGATCGTCGCCGTCGACCGGACCGCCGAGGGTGACCGCGCCTTTGAGGTAGTCGTCGAGCTTGGAGCGCAGGTCGGGGTCGATGGGCGTGGCCAGCGCGACCCGGCCGCGGCCGGTGATCCGGGCGGCCATGCGCAGGGCGGTCGCCGTGGCCTGGAAGCCGTCGTAGACGGGGACGTTGACGACGTCCATCTCCAGCAGCTCGCCCATGAGGCTCTGGTACTCCCACAGCGCCTGGAAGCGACCGTGGTCCTCGTAGGGCTCACCGGCGTAGGCGGTGAGGAACTCGCTGCGGGAGTTCACCTCGTCGCAGACGGCCGGGACGTGGTGGGCGTAGCAGCCGCCGCCGAGGAAGCTCAGGGCGTCGCGGGTGCTGGTGTTGCGGTCGAGCAGGCCGCCGACGTGGCGGACGAGTTCGGCCTCACCGCGCAGGGGCGGGGGCAGGTCGAGGGGCCGGCGCAGGCGCAGCGACTCGGGGATGTCGGCGTAGAACTCCTCGATGTCCGCCGCGCCGGTGGCCGCGAGCATCGAGGCCTTCACCTCGGGCACCGCGTTCGGGATGTAGGGGTGCTCCACGGTTCTCCTCACCGTTGATCGAACATCGAATTTTGTATTCAACATACGCGGCCCTTGACTCAGAGGGAAGAGTGGGTTCAATATTTTGTATTCAGAATTCTCAACGAGGAGACCCCATGTTGTTCCCCGCCCGCTCCGCCCCCCGCGCGGCCGCGGCCCTCACCGCCACGGCCCTCGCCGTCGCCTCCCTCACCGGCTGCGGCGGCTCCGGCGGCGACGCCGGGCCCGCCAAGGACGTCGACGCCGACAAACTCACCGGCACCGTCACCGTCTGGTCCTGGGACGTCGCCGCCACCGCGCTCACCCGCCTCGGCCAGGAGTTCCACGCCAAGTACCCCAACGTCACCGTCGACGTCGTCGACGTCGGCTACGACAACGCCGAACAGAAACTCTCCGTCGGCCTCAAATCCGGCAGCGGACTGCCCGACCTCGTCACCGTCGAGTCCCAGCAGATGCAGAGCTACCTCGGCAAGTTCCCCAAGGGCTTCGTCGACCTCACCGACGTCGCCGGCCCCTACAAGGCCGACATGGACCCCTCGAAGTGGACCGCCGCCAGCGACCTCGACGGCCGACTCGCCGCCCTCCCCTGGGACGCGGGCACCGCCGGCCTCTTCTACCGCACCGACTACTTCGAACAGGCCGGAGTCGACCCCGCCACGATCTCGACCTGGGACGACCTCATCACCGCCGGCACCAAGGTCAAGGAGGCCACCGGCGCGAAACTCCTCGTCTCCGACGTGTCCGGCAGCGTCGGCCTCGTCCCACTGCTCATGCAGCAGCAGGGCGCCGGATACTTCTCCCCCGACGGGAAGATCACCCTCGACTCCCCCGCCGCCGCGACCTCCCTCGACATCGTCCGCCGCCTCAACGACGCCGGACTCGTCCACAACGAGGCCGGCTGGGACGCCCTCGTCCGCGCCAACAAGGACGGCAAGGTCGCCACCGAACCCACCGGCGTGTGGTGGTCGGGCACGCTCACCTCCGAAATGCCCGAGCTCTCGGGCAAGTTCGGCGTCATGCCCCTGCCCGCCGTCACCCCCGGCGGCGCGCGCACCGCCAGCAACGGCGGCTCCAGCCTCGCCATCCCCGCACAGGCCAAGAACCCCGACGCGGCCTGGGCCTTCGCGAAGTTCGCACTCGCCGACGCGGCCAACCAGACCTCCATGATGAAGAACGAAGGCCTGTTCCCCGCCTACCTCCCCGCCCTCAAAGACCCGTACTTCAGCCAGCCACAGGACTACTTCGGCGGCCAGGACATCTACACGATGTTCACCGAGCAGACCGCGAAGATCCCCGCGATCACCTACACCGACGACTTCGCCGCCGCCGCCGAACTCATGAAGGCCGTCGTCTCGGGCGTCGTCCTGGGCGGCAAGGACCCCACCGCCGAACTCGCCGACGCCGCCGAACAGCTCGCCTCCACGACCGGCCGGGAACGCGGATGACCCTGCTCGCCGAAGCGCGCGCCCCGGCCGAGGCCCGCACGAAACCCTCCCGGCGAAAGCCGAGACTCGCGCCATGGGCCTTCATCGGACCCGCGATCGGGCTGTTCACGGTCTTCTTCGCCTACCCGCTGGTCGCCAGCCTCGTCCAGAGCTTCCAGACCGACGAGCGCGGCGAGACCGTCTGGGCGGGCCTGGCCAACTACCGCAGGCTCCTCGGCGACCCGCTGATGCCGACGGCCCTTGGCAACACCGCGATCATCCTGGCGATCCAGGTGCCGCTCATGCTCGTGCTGGCCCTGCTCCTCGCGCAGATCCTCAACCAGTCCTGGCTGCGGATGCGCACCGGCTACCGGATCGCCTACTTCCTGCCCGCCGTGACCACGCTCGTCGCCTACGCCATCGTGTTCCGGGTGCTGCTGCGCGCCGACTCCGGCGTCCTCAACCAGCTCCTCGGCCTCGTCGGACTGCCCGGCGTGGACTGGCTCAACGACCCCGTCTGGGCCAAGGTCGCGCTCATCGCCTCCATCACCTGGAAATGGACCGGCTACAACATGGTCATCCTGCTCGCCGGACTCCAGGCGATCCCCCGCGAGCAGTACGAGGCCGCCGCCGTCGACGGCGCCGGGCCGGTCACCACCTACGTCAAGGTCGTCGTGCCACAGCTGCGGCCGGTGATCCTGTTCTGCCTGATCACCTCGACCATCGGGACCCTCCAGCTGTTCGACGAGCCCTACCTGCTCACCGGCGGCGGCCCCGACAACGCCACCCTCACCCCGATCATCTACCTCTACCAGGTCGGCTTCCAGCAGCTCGACTTCGGCTACGCCTCGGCGATCGCCTGGGTCGTCGTCCTGCTCATCGGCGCGCTGTCCCTGCTCCAGTTCAAGGCACTGGGGAGGCGCGGATGAAACGCCTCCTGCACCTGCCGATGATCATCGGCGCCGTCGTCAGCCTCTTCCCCCTCTACTGGATGATCGTCGCGGCCACCCACCGCACCGAGGACCTGTTTACCTCACCACCCCCCTTCCTCCCGGGCGGAGAGCTGTTCAACAACCTCGCGCGCCTTGAGGAGAGCGTCGGCTTCAGCCGGGTCGCGGCCAACTCCGTCGGCATCGCCGTCGTCTACACCGTCGTGAGCTCACTGCTGTCGGCCATGTGCGGATACGGGCTGGCCAAGTACCGCTTCCGGGGCCGCGGGCTGATCCTCGCGGTGATCCTCGGGACCATGATGATCCCCTTCCAGGTCCTCCTCGTGCCGCTCTTCGAGATGATGGCGACCTTCGGGTGGATCGACACCTACCAGGCCGTCATCGTCCCCTTCCTGGCCAACGCCTTCGGCATCTTCCTCATGCGGCAGGCCTTCCTCGACTTCCCCGACGAGCTCATCGAGGCCGGCCGCATCGACGGCTGCGGCGAGGCGCGCATCTTCTACCGGATCGTGCTCCCCGCGGCGAAACCCCAGCTCGCCGCCGTCGTCATCTTCACCTTCATCGCACAGTGGGGCGCCTTCCTGTGGCCCCTGCTGATGCTCAACTCCGAAGACCAGTACACGATCCCCGTCGCACTGTCGACCATGGTCGGCCTGTCCAAGGTCGACTACTCGGGACTCATGCTGGGATCGTTCGCGGCGACCCTGCCGATCATGGCGGTGTTCTTGTTCTTCCAGCGGCAGTTCATCTCCGGACTGCTCGGCGGCTCAGTGAAAGGTTGACCGACTTGGGAATCACCCGTGTCCCCGGACTGCTCTACGGCGGCGACTACAACCCCGAGCAGTGGCCGGAGCACATCTGGCGCGACGACGCCCGGCTCATGGCCGAGGCGGGCGTCAACCTGGTCACCGTCGGCGTGTTCTCCTGGGCCCGCCTCGAACCCGAGCCGGGCGTCTACCGCCTCGACGGGCTGGCGCGCGTCATCGACCTGCTGTGGGAGCACGGCGTCGCCGTCGACCTGGCGACCGCCACCGCCTCTCCCCCGGCCTGGTTCGTCCGCGCCCACCCCGAGGCGCTGCCCGTCACCGCCGACGGCGTCCGCCTCGAATTCGGCAGCCGCCAGCACTACTGCCCCAGCTCACCGGTGTTCCGCGCGGCGACCGTCGCGCTCACCGAACGACTCGCCGAACGCTTCGCCGGGCACCCCGCGCTGGCCATGTGGCACATCTCCAACGAGTACGGCGACCACGTCACCGAATGCTTCTGCGAGGTCTCCGCGGCCGACTTCCGCCGCTGGCTGACCGACCGCTACGGCGACGTGGAAACCCTCAACCACGCCTGGGGCACCGACTTCTGGAGCCAGCGCTACGGCTCCTTCGCGCAGATCGCGCCGCCACGCGCCGCCCCCGGCCCGGGCAACCCCACCCAGGCCCTCGACTGGCGGCGCTTCAGCAGCGACGCACTGCTGGCCTGCTACCAAGCCGAGAAGGACGTCCTCGACCGCGTGTCACCCGGAGTCCCCGTCACCACCAACTTCATGAGCATGATGAAAGCCCTCGACTACTGGGCCTGGGCCGAACGCGAGGACGTCGTCTCCGACGACGCCTACCCCGACCCGGCCGATCCGCTCGCCCACGTCACGGCCGCGATGAACTACGACCTGATGCGCTCCCTCGGGCGCGGACGGCCCTGGCTGCTGCTGGAACAGGCGCCCTCGGCGGTCAGCTGGCGCGACGTGAACATCCCCAAGACCGACGAACAGTACCGCCTGGGCAGCCTCCAGACGGTCGCGCGCGGCGCCGACGGGGTCATGCACTTCCAGTGGCGGGCCTCCCGGGCCGGTGCCGAGAAGTGGCACTCGGCGATGCTCCCGCACGCCGGGACGGCCTCGCGAGGCTGGGAACGCACACTGCGGATGGGCGCCGACCTCAAGGCCCTCGCACCGGTCGCCGGATCGCGCACCGACGCCCAGGTGGCGATCATGCTCGACTGGGACTCCTGGTGGGCGGCCGAGTTCGACCAGGAACAGCACCCCTCCAACCTCGTGAAGGTCCGCGAACTGATCCGCGCCTGGTACGGCACCCTGTGGGCGGCCAACATCGCCTGCGACTTCGTCCCGGCCGGCGCCGACCTCGGCCCCTACAAGGCCGTCCTGGCCCCGAACCTGTACCTGACCACCGCCGCCACCGCCGCCGCGATCCGGTCCTATGTCGACGGCGGCGGAACCTTCGTCTCCGGCTTCTTCAGCGGACTCGTCGACGAGCACGACCACCTCCACGACGGCGCCTACCCGGGAGCGTTCCGGGACCTGCTCGGCCTGGTCGCCGACGAGTTCTGGCCGCTGGCCGCCGGCGAACGGGCCGGACTGCGCACCGACGACGGCGAGCACCACACCGGCGGCGTCTGGCGCGACTGGCTCGACACCACCACCGCCGAGACGATCGCCTCCTACACCGACACCAGGCTCGCCGGACGGCCCGCCGTCACCCGCAACCGCTTCGGCGCGGGCACCGCCTGGTACCTGTCCACCCTGCCCGACGAGACCGGCCTGGCCGCCCTGCTCGGCCGCGCGCTGCGCGAGGCCGGAGTGGAACCGGTCGGCGACGCGCCCGCCGGCGTCGAACTCTGCCGCCGCGGCGAGCACCTGTTCGTCCTCAACCACGGCACCGAACCCGTGGAGTTCACCGTCCCGGACGGCCCCGCCCACGACCTGCTGTCCGGCGAGGAACTCGGCGGCACGATCCTGCTCGGCCCCGCCGACGTCCGCTGCCTCACCCCCACCCCTCCCACCACCCCGGAGACCGCCCCATGAGACGACGCCACCTGCTTCCGCTGCTCGCCGCCCCGCTCGGCACGATGATCGCAACGGCCGCCAACGCATCGGAGCCCGCCATCACCGGTCACCATCCCGACGAGTACCCCGACGTCCTCGACCTGCGAGGCACGCCCACCGAGGCGCGCCCGCCCTCCGACAACCCGATCTCGGTCTTCGCCGACCTCGGCGCCTGGCACGCCTACGCCCTGCCCGCGGCCCCCACCGAGTACGGCGGCTTCACCGGCCCGCTGTACATCGCCGAGGAGTACCCGTGGTGGCTGAGCAAGGCCTTCAACCGCCTGACGCTCGCCGACGCCGACAACGCCCGGCCCGTCGAACTGGCGGCCGACCCGGCACCGCGAATCCACGCCCACCCGGGCCGCCTGTCGCAGTCCTTCACCGTCGACGGCCTGCGCGTGGAACTCGAACTGCGCTTCGCCTCCGACCGCACCGCCTTCGTCCGCGCCCGGATCACCAACCGGGGACGGGAAACGCGCCGGATCCGCCCGTCGTGGGGCGGTTCGCTGCTGCGGCACACCGCCGACCCCGTCCAGAGCGCACCGAGACTCGCCGGGACGGCGAGCGGCGTCGCCGTCGAGTTCGCCGAGGTCCGCTCCACGTGGTCGTTCTTCTCCACCGAGACGATGCGCTTTGAGGTCCGCCACCGCGACCAGGTGACGACCGCCGTGGACGGCGACGCGTACACCACCAGCCTCTCCGAACCGCTGCGGATCGGCCCCGGGCGCACCCGCGAACTGGTGTGGACCGAGTCCTTCACCTTCACCACCGCCGACCGCGAGCGGGCCCGCAAGACCTCCCGCGAAGTGTTCGACGCGCCCGGCCGCCACACCGAAAACAGCGAGAAGCGCTGGTCGACCTACCTCCGGCGCGCGCTCCACGGCGTGCCCGCCGACCGCCGTAGACCGGCCGTCAAGGCCGTGCAGACCCTCGTGACGAACTGGCGCGGCCCGGCCGGGCGCCTCAAGACCGGCGGCATCACCCCGTCGATCTCCTACGTCTGGTTCGCCGGCGGCCTGTGGTCGTGGGACTCCTGGAAGCAGGCGGTCGCCGTCGCCCGCTTCGACCCGGAGCTCGCCGCCTCCACCGTCACCACGATGTTCGACCACCAGCGCGACGACGGCATGATCCTCGACTGCGTCTTCTACAACGACATCAGCGACGGCGGCGGCAACTGGAACGAGCGCAACACCAAGCCGCCACTGGCCGCGTGGGCGGTGTGGGAGGTCTACCGGCACGGGCACGACCGGCGCTGGCTGTCGCGGATGTACCCGAAACTGACGGCCTACCACGACTGGTGGTACACCGCACGCGACCACGACGGCGACGGGATCGCCGAGTACGGCGCCACCGTCGACCCGGGCAACGCCACCGACGAGGCCGTCATCGAGGCGGCCGCGTGGGAGAGCGGGATGGACAACGCGCCCCGCTTCGACGTCGACGCCGGGGTGACGGTCCTGCGCAACGAGAACGCCGACGGCGAACTCGTCGGGTACTCCATCAACCAGGAGTCGGTCGACCTCAACTCCTACCTCTACGCCGAGAAACGCCTCCTCGCCCGGATCGCCCGCGAACTCGGGCACGGCAAGGACGCCCGCCGCCACGAGAACGAGGCCGCACCGATCGCCGCGCACATCCGCGAGCACATGTACGACCCGGCCGGCGGATTCTTCTACGACACCGACATCGTCACCAAACGGCCGCTGACCGAACGAGGACGCGGCATCGAAGGCGCGATTCCACTGTGGACCGGCGTCGCCGACGACGGCCAGGCCGCCGCCGTGCGCGACGCGCTCGCCGACCCGGCGCAGTTCGCCACGACGGTGCCCTTCCCGACCACGTCACGCGACAACCCCGACTTCGATCCGGAGGCCTACTGGCGCGGTCCGGTCTGGCTGGACCAGGCCTACTTCGCCGTCGCGGGCCTCAAGCGCTACGGACACCACGTCGAGGCCGACGCACTGTCGGCGCGCCTGCTCGCCAACGCCGACGGCATGCTCACCGACCAGCCCATCCATGAGAACTACAACCCGCTGACCGGCGCGCGCCTCAACGCGCCGAACTTCAGCTGGTCGGCCTCGGCGGTGCTGCTGCTCCTGCGCGGCGAATGACGCCCGCCGCGCCGCCGGGAGGTTCCGGCCCGGCGGCGCAGCGGGTCTTTGGCGGGGGCGGTTGGTAACGCTGGGATTCGCGTCGGCCTACGCCGAGACGCGGGCCAGCGGCGCAGCGGGTCTTTCGCGCGGGAGGTTGGCAGCACTGGGATTCGCGTCGGCCCACGCCCAGACACGGCCAACGGTGCGGCGGGACTTTCCCGGGGAAGGCTGGCAGCACTGGGATTCGCGTCGGCCCACGCCCAGACACGGCCAACGGCGCAGCAGGACTTTCCCGGGGAAGGCTGGCAGCACTGGGATTCGCGTCGGCCCACGCCCAGACACGGCCAACGGCGCAGCAGGACTTTCCCGGGGAAGGCTGGA
>NZ_JACHGT010000018.1:183814-203921 GCF_014202425.1 Phytomonospora endophytica
TGGCAGCACTGGGATTCGCGTCGGCCCACGCCCAGACACGGCCAACGGTGCGGCGGGTCTTTGGCGGGGGAGGTTGGTAGGGTTCCGCCGTGTCTGTCCTCGGCGTGGATTTCGGTACCTCCCATACGGTCGCGGTGTTGCGGAGGGACGACGGGACCACGTCGCCTTTACTGTTCGACGGGTCCCCGCTACTCCCTTCGGCGGTCTGCGCCGAACCCGACGGGACGCTGCTGACCGGCCGTGACGCCGTCCACTCGGCGAGGCTGCGTCCCGAGCGTTTCGAGCCCCATCCGAAACGGCGTGTCGACGACGGCACCGTTCTGCTGGGCGACACCGAGGTCAGCGTCGTCGCGTTGTTCGCCGCGGTGCTGTCGCGGGTGCGTTTCGAAGCCGCACGGGTCCTCGGTGGCGCGCCCGCGCGCACGATCGTGACCCACCCGGCGGTGTGGGGTCCCGCCCGCAGACTCGTCCTGTCGGACGCGTGCACGCGGGCCGGACTCGGTCCCGTCGACCTCGTCCCCGAGCCCGTGGCCGCCGCGCGGAACTTCGCGGCCCGTCCGGGCACCGCGATCCCACCCGGCCACGCCGTCGTGGTCTACGACTTCGGCGGCGGAACCTTCGACGCCTCGGTCGTGGCCGCCGGGCCGACGGGTTTCGAGGTACTGGCCGTCGACGGTCTCGACGACCTCGGCGGCGTCGACATCGACCACGCTCTCACCACCCACATCGGCGCGCGCTTCAGCGGCGACGAGCGCTGGACGGCGCTGACGAACCCCGCCGACGCCGCCACCCGCCGCCACCACCGCGCCTTCACCGAGGACGTCCGCACCGCCAAGGAACGCCTGTCCCGGCAACAGCACGTCGACCTGCTCGTGCCCCTGCTGGACAGCGACACCCACCTCACCCGCACCGAACTGGAGACCGTCACCGAACCCCTGCTGGGCAGGGCGGTCCGGCTCACCCAGGCGGTGATGCGCGCGGCCGCCGTACCGCGCGAGCGGATCGCCGGAGTCTTCCTCGTCGGCGGCTCGTCACGCATGCCCTCCGCCGCCACGACCCTGCACCGGGGCACGGGCATCGCACCGACCGTGATCGACCAGCCCGAACTGGTCGTCGCGACGGGCGCCACGATGGCGGCACCCATGGCTCCACCGACTCCCCCACGACCCACGTCTCCCCCACGCCACGACCCACGGCCCGCCACACCGACGGGCGGCCGCATGACGCCCCTCGAAGCCCTGCACTGGGTCCAACTCGTCGTCATGGCGCTGTTCGTCTTCGCGACGGTCATCGCGTGCGTCGTCACCCCACCGCCGGTCGTGCTGTTCTGGACCATGGCGGTCCCGTTCGGGCTCGTGTTCCCGCTGACCGGTCTCGCCGCGACCGCCCGCGGCATCGTCCTGATCGGCCGGGATCCCGAACGCGCCGCCCGCACCATCGTCCTCACCCAGTCCATCGTGCTCGGCGTCAGCGCCTTCGGCGGCGGCGTCCTGGTCGTCATGGGCGTCCCGCCGATCCCGGTCGTCCGCTTCGTGCCCGCCGCCCTGATCGTGCTCTCCGGCGTCTCGCTCGGCATGGCCCTGCTCGGCCGCCCGCCGCGCTTCATTCCACAATGGACCGCCGGCCGCACGCCCCTGATCGCACAGACCGCGATGCTGACGATCGTCGCGCTGATCGGCCTGTGGGGCTGGGCCGACATCCTGTCAAACGGACCGGGACCGCTCACCTCCCCGGTCGCCGTCAGCCTCCTGGCGGTCCTCCTCGCGCTGACCGTGCTCGCCGTCAACGCGACCTGGCTCAACGGCCGCGGACCGATCACGGCGTCCCGGCACCGGTTTCTCCTGGCGTGCCAGTGGATCTGGCTGACGACGGCCGGTCTGTACGCGCTGCCCTGGCTCTACCTGCCCTTCCACCGGCTCATCGCCACCGAAGGCGTGGAAGAGGGAATGTTCGCGATGAGCGACGGCTGGCTGCACGGCGGCACCGCCGACCACGCCAACGACCTCGCACTGTGGCTGACGGTCACCAGCGCCGCCCCCACCGTCCTGGCGATCATGCAGCTGACGCGCATGCCCCGGCAGGCGGTGTCGCACCCGTCGGCCACCATCGCCCCCTGAACGGCGACACCACCACCGAGCTCGCCCGGATGTGAGAAGGACTCCTCGAAGCCGCCGCCCTGCTCATCGCGGGCGGCTTCGACTCCCCGGAGGACTCGCCCAGGTGGTCAAGACCTTCGTCCCGCCTGAGCGGAACCGCTCTATCGTGTGCCGGTACGTGTCGCCACTCCAGTGAGGACGGACCCTCATGCGCCCGACGACGTTCTTCCTCGGCTCCGGCCGCAGCGGCTCGACCGCGGTATCGCACATCATGCACGGCCACCCCCGCATCCTGAACGTCAACGAGATGCTGGCGTCCTTCTTCCCCGACGCCTTCCCCGAAGGCGACCTGTCCGGCGACGACTACTGGGCCTACCTCACGCGGCCCAGTCCGTACCACAACCGGATGATCCGCAGCGGCACCGCGATCCCGGAACTGATCTACCCCCGCACCCCGGGCCGCCGTTACTCCGCCGACGACGAGGGCGGCATCCCGGCGATCCTGCTGATGACCCTCTCCTGGTTCGACGAGGACCCCGACCCGCTGCTCGACGAGCTGGAGCCGGTCGTGCGGTCGTGACCCGTGCGCGACGTCGCCGGCCACTACCGGGCCTTCTTCGAGCTGCTCGCCGACCGCTACGACCGCGACATCGTCGTGGAGCGCTCCGGCTACACCGTCGACCCCATCCCGTGGCTGCGCGCGAGCTTCCCCGAGGCGACCTTCGTCCATCAGTACCGCTTCGGGCCCGACTGCGCGATGTCGATGAGCCGGCACGCCGGCTACCGCACCGGCGTCATCTACACCAAGATCGCCGAGAGCTTCGGCCTGGACAACCTCATCGACCTGACCGAGGAGCACGTCCGGGAACTGCCGCCCGACCTCGCCGGCCTGTTCGCCGAACCCTACGACCGCTCGCTGCTGATGGACCGGAAGGTGCCGATCACCGACTTCGGCGACGTCTGGTCGGGCGTCACCGTCCGCACCCTCGAACTCGTCGCGGGCCTGGGCGCCGACCGCCTCATGTCACTGTCCTACGAGGACCTGCTGGAGCGGCCCGAGCACGAGCTGCGGCGCCTGGCGGGTTTCCTCGGCGCCGACGCCGAACCGGGGTGGCTGGCCGCCTCGGCGGCGAGTCTCGACTCCTCGCGGCGAGGCGCCGCCGACCGGCTGCCGCCCGACGAGCGCGCGGCGCTGTACGCGGCCTGCGAACCCGGCATGGAGGCGCTACGGGCGGCGGGCCTGCGCGCCGAGTGAGAAATGCGAGTGCGGCGGCCCCGCACGCTGGCTAGCATCCGGGCGTGCCGCACACATATCCCCCACTGAACGTCGAGGTACGCACGCCGCGTCTGACGCTGGCCGGCGCCTCCGACGAACTCCTCGAAGGTCTCATCCCGCTCGTGCGGGCCGGGATCGCCGACACCGAGCCGTGGCCCTTCGACGACCCGATGTCCTTCTACGCCGACGGTCCCGAGCGCGAGTGGCGCTGGCTGCGCGGCATCTGGTCGGGACGCGGCCGCGTGAGCCCCGAAGCGTGGCGGCTGTACTTCGTCGTGCTCGCCGACGGTGAACCGGTCGGCATGCAGGACCTGATCGGCCGCGACTTCGAGCGCTTCGGCACGGTGTCGAGCTTCTCGTGGCTGGCGCCCGGAAGCCGGGGACGGGGGCTCGGCAAGGAGATGCGGGCGGCGATCCTGCACCTGGCCTTCGCCGGGCTTCGCGCGCGTGAGGCCGGCAGCGACGCCTTCGTCGACAACGAGGCCTCCAACCGCGTCTCGCGCGCCCTGGGTTATGAACCCAACGGCCTCGACTGGGACACCCGTCGCGGTGAGACCGCGCGGATCCAGCGGTGGATTCTGACCCGCGAGACCTGGGAACGGTCCCGCCGCGACGACATCGCACTGACCGGTGTCAAGGAATGCCTACCCGTTCTCGGCATCGGCTAGGACGGGCCGCTCACCGGCGGGCGAGGACGGCTCCGCCCGCCGGAGCGCGTCGGTCGTGACACCCGGCGCCAGGACAGCGGCCGCGACGGCGAGCCCGGCGGCGGCGAAGACGAAGGTCTGGCGGACTCCGACGGTCGCGCCGAGCAGCCCGCCCGTCAGCCCGCCGAAGGGCACGACGCCGAGGACCACCAGGCGGTAGGCGGCGGTGACCCGGCCGAGGAGCGCGTCGGGCACGGTCGCCTGGCGCAGCGTCGAGACCACGATCTGGTTGCAGGCGGTCGCCACGGCGGCGATGAACATGGCGGCGAGCGCCGGGACGATGCCGGTGCTCAGCCCCAGTACGGCGTAGCCGGCCGCCGGTGCGAGCGCGGCGGCCCAGGTCACGGGTCCTCCGCCGATGCGCGGGATGACCTTCTCCGCGATCAGTGAGCCGATGATCGCCCCGGCGGCGGGGACGGCGATGAAGAGGCCGTACAGGGCGGCGGGCACGCCGAGCGGGCCGGTGGCGAGCAGGACGAGGATCGCGCCGGTCGCGGTGCCGAAGAAGTTGATGGCGGCCGAGATGAGGGCCACGCGCCGGAGCAGGCGGTGGTTCCAGAAGTGGTTCCAGCCCGTCTTGATGTCGCCGAGCACGGAGGCGGGGGTCCGGCGCGGGTCGGCTTCTTCGCGTGCGGTCGGCAGGAGGCGTGGGAGCAGGAGGGCGGCGAGTCCGGCGACGGCGAAGAGCCCTGCGCCGGAGAACAACGCGAGGGTCGCGGCGACGGCCGCCAGGAAGGAGCCGACGGGCGGGCCGACGAAGGTGTTGACGACCGACTGGGTCGCGAAGAGCCTGCCGTTGGCGCGTTCGAGGCTCGCGCGGGGGACGATGCGCGGCGGGACGGTGAGGGCGGCGTTGTCGACGAGGGTCTCGGCGGTCCCGGCGACGAAGACGGCCGCGTAGAGCAGCCAGACGTTCTCCCAGCCCAGTGCCACGGCGGTGGCGAGGAGCGCGAAACCGGCGGCGCGCAGGAGATTCCCGGCCACGAGGATGCGCCTGCGGTCGATCCGGTCGGTGAGGGCGCCGGCGGGGAGGGTGAACAGCAGCCAGGGCAGGAACTGCACGATTGTCATGCCGGCGACGGCGAGGGGATCGCGGTTCATCGCGGCCATGAGGAGCGGCGCGGCGGCGGCGAGGATCCCGTCGGCGATGTTGGAGGTCGCCTGGGACGCCCACAGCGCGCCGAATCCGGAGAGCTTCCGCATCACCTAACTCCTTAACTGATGTTTCACCGTTAGGCTGCGTACGCTAACATGCAAACATGCCGAAGGGAATTAGGACGGCGGAGCTTCCGGAGGTCACGCCGTCGCGGATCGGCGGCGATGTCGCCGTCGACTTCTTCAACACCGTCGACTGGCGGTCCGACCCGTCACGCCGGCACGAACGGCTGCCCGACTACCGGCACCTGCTCGCGTGGCTGAAGGAGACCGGACTGCTCTCCGCCGGCGAAGCCGGCGCCCTGGCCGCACTGGCCGGCGAGGACCCCGGGCGCGCGACGAGCGAACACGCGCTGGTCATCGAACTGCGCGACGACACCTACGACGCCCTCGCCGACGACGGGCGGCCCGGCGCGCTCCAGCGCCACCTGCCCGCCGCCCACGCCGCGAGCCGCCTCACCCGCGAGCCGGGCGGAGCCTGGAACTGGGTTCCCGCGAGCCTCGACCTGGACACACCGCGCCACCTCCTCGCCATGGAGTTCGCGCGGCTGCTCACCGCCGAGAAGGTCGCGCGCTTCCACCGCTGCGAGGACCGGCACTGCGGATGGGTCTTCCTCGACACCTCCCGGCAGCGCAACCGGCGCTGGTGCAGCGCCGCCGACTGCGGCAACCGAAACCGGGTGCGCGCGCACTACGAGCGGACCAGGACGGGTTGACCGCCCACCGCGAGGCCACCGATCGCGACTCCCTGCCGCCGTCGCGGCACGTATTGACTTCACCACATATGGGCGATACCGTGCCGCCAACGGAAAACTTACTGACCAGAAAGTAAGTGAAGTCCGGCGGCCTCCCCCGTGGACGCCTCCGGCCCGTCAGCAGGAGGACCAATGAAGCTCTTACACCCTCTCGCCCGCGCGGCCGTCGCCCTCGCCGCGGCCTTACCGATCATCGTCACCGCCACCGCCGCGGAGACCCCGGCACCGGCGAGCGCCGACGTCGGCGTCAACGCCGGTCCCCTCGTCTTCGCCGACGAGTTCAACGGCTCGGCGGGCACCGCTCCCGACGCGGCCAAGTGGCGCTACGACATCGGTGGAGGCGGCTGGGGCAACAACGAACTGGAGTACTACACCAACCGCACCGACAACGCGTCCCTCGACGGCGCGGGCAACCTCGTCATCACCGCCCGCCGCAACAACCCCGGCAACTACGGCTGCTGGTACGGGACCTGTCAGTACACCTCGGCGCGACTGCTCACCGCGCAGACCTTCACCCAGACCTACGGCCGCTTCGAGGCCCGCATGAAGCTCCCGCGCGGACAGGGCATCTGGCCGGCCTTCTGGATGCTGGGCAACGACATCGGCGGTGTCGGCTGGCCGCAGAGCGGCGAGATCGACATCATGGAGAACGTCGGCTTCGAACCGAGCACCGTGCACGGCACCCTGCACGGACCGGGCTACTCCGGCGGCGCGGGCGTCGGCGGCGGGTACACCCTCCCCGGCGGCCAGAAGTTCGCCGACGCCTTCCACACCTTCACCGTCGACTGGGCGCCCGGCGCCATCACCTGGTACGTCGACGGCATCCAGTTCTCGCGCAAGACACCGGCCGACATCGGCGGCAACCGGTGGGTCTTCGACCACCCCTTCTTCATGATCATGAACCTCGCGGTGGGCGGCAACTGGCCCGGCAACCCCGACGGCAGCACGGTCTTCCCGCAGCAGCTCGTCATCGACTACGTGCGCGTCAACGCCCCCGACACCGGCGGTTCCGCCGGCCGGATCACCGGCCTGGCGGGCAAATGCGTCGACGTCCAGGGCTCCGGCACCGCCGACGGCACGCGGGTCCAGCTCTACACCTGCAACGGCACCGGCGCGCAGAACTGGACCTGGGCCGCCGACGGCTCGGTCCGCGCGCTCGGCAAGTGCCTCGACGTCAGCGGCGGCTCGACCGCCGACGGCGCACGCGTGCAGCTGTGGACCTGCAACGGGACCGGCGCGCAGAAGTGGACCCTCTCGGGCGCCAACGACCTGGTCAATCCGCAGGCGAACAAGTGCCTCGACGTGACCGGGAACAACTCCGCCGACGCCACCCCGCTCCAGATCTGGACGTGCGGCGGCGGCGCCAACCAGAAGTGGTACCGCAGCTGAGAGACGGAGGCACCGCCCGGCCCAGCGGGCGGGCGGTGCCTCACCCGAAGGTCGCCGCGGCGTCCTCGATCCTCTGCCGGTGGGCGGCCCACCAGGCCTCGTCCCGTTCGGGGAGGTTGAGGCTCCCGGTCCGCCGCCCGACGGCCCCGTCGAGGAGTTCGCGGACGATGTCGGCGTGCCCGGCGTGCCGTTCGGTCTCGGCGATCATGTGCACCAGGACCCGGTGCAGCGTCACGCCCGGCGAATCCGGCCCCCGCGAAGGCAGGTGCCCCACCGCGTCCAGCGGCAGTTCCCCGATGACGGTGTCGGCGTGGGCGCAGGCCCGCCGGTAGGTCGCCACGATGTCCTCGCGCGACTCCTCCGGCCGCGCCCACATGTCGAGGTTCGGATCCTCGGCGTCATCGTCGCCGTACCAGGCCGGCGGGCCGGGCAGCGGCCGGGCGAAGACCTGCCCGAACCAGCCCATCTCACAACCGGTGAGGTGCTTGACCAGCCCGAGCAGGTTCGTGCCGGTCGGGGTCAGCGGGCGGCGGGCGTCGTACTCGGAGAGCCCGTCGAGCTTCCACAGCACGGCGGCGCGGGCGGCGGCCAGGTACTCCCGCAGGTCGTCCTTCAACACGTCGGTGTCCACGCCGACATCCTGACCGACCGCGCGCCCCACGCCACCGGTCACCCCGCGAGGACCTCCGACAGGCGCGCGAACCCGAGCCCGCGCTCGCGCAGCCCGTCGACGATCGAGGGCAGCGCGATGTGCGTCATCGGCGCGTTCGGGCCGCCCAGGTGCATGACGACCACCGAACCGGCCTCGGCCCGCCCGAGGACGGCGTCGACGATGGGCTGCGAGGCCTCGGCGAAAGGGTCACCGCTGACGACGTCGCCGTCGACGACGGTCAGGCCCAGCGGGCCGAGGGCCTTCAGCGCCGCCTTGTCGTGACACAGACCGGGGAAGCGGAAGTAGCGGGTCTGATTGCCGCCCAGGGCGGTCAAGGCGGTGAAGGTCCGCTCGACGTCGGCACGCATCGCCTCGGGATCGTCCTCGAAGGCCAGGCCGTAGCAGTCGGCGGTGAACGCCTGATGCTCATAGGTGTGGTTGGCCAGCTCGAAGAGCGGGTTCCCGGCGATCCGGCGGGCCTCCTCGACGTAGCGCTCGGCCCACATCCCGGTCATGAAGAAGGTCGCCGGGATCCGCTCGTCTTCGAGGTAGGCCAGCAGCTCCTCGTTGTGATAGGTCTCGACCTCCCCCGAGTCGAGCTGCCCGGCCATGTACTCGGTGAGGTCGGCGTCGAAGGTCAGCGCGACCGACTCACCATCACGTGAACCGTGGTTGACGACCCGGGCGGGCCGGTCCGGATCGCCCCAGCCGGGGACCGGGGTCTCCATCTCGGGCGCGCCCACGCTCGGATCCGGGTCGAGGGCGGGCCCCGCCGGTGTGCCACCGCCGCCCGTGCCGGGCCTGCCGCAGGCGGTGAGGAAGGCGGCCGGAAGGGCCGCGAGGATACCGAGGGTCCGACGTCGACGCATCGCAAGATCTTGCCGACGGCCCCGGCCACCCGTCCGTCCAAAGTGGCCGGTCGTGACCCTGATCACCTGGCGGCGCGAGTTTTGCGGGGCTAAGCGGTGATCTCGGACCACCGTTCCGCGCGCCGGTCACGAGCCGTGCACAGTGCGCCGTCAAGGACCTAAAGGGACACGCTCCGTGCTGTATATCTCGGCCCGCGCGACCAGCGGGTCGGCGGTCCCATCGCCGATAGCCTGAAAATCGCAAGACCCTTCCACGAAGGAGCCCACATGAGCATCAAGAAATGGTCCGCCCGGCTCGCCGCGACCTTACTGGCCGCGGCCGCCGTCGTATTAGTCGCGCAACCGGCCGCGCAGGCGGCCGTCCCCGACCGCGTCGGGTTCGCCCTGTGGTCGGGCGGAGTCGTCTCCCAGGCCGTCCCGGCGGGCACGACCGTCAGCCCCGTGGTGCCCGGCCGCTGGCTGGTCAAGTTCCCCGGCCAGGGGATCCCCGGCGGCGCCGTCCACGTGACCGCCGTCCACGACGCCCTCACCAGCCCCAACGGGCGCTTCTGCCAGGCCGAGCGCTGGGGGCAGGACACGGCCGTCCCGCCCAACGAACTCGTCTGGGTCGCCTGTTACCGCACCACGGGCGTGCTCGACCCGCAGCCCGGGTTCTCCGTGCAGTTCTCCGCCAGTTCCGGCCCCGTCGGCGGCGGGCTCTACGGGTACATGTTCAACAGCCCGACCTGTGTCGTGGGGTCGACGTACAACTCCGTCGGCGGCGCCAACACGTGCATCCACGCCGGTGCGGGTTCGTACTCGATCACCTTCAACGGCCTGGCGTCGCCCGGACCGCGTGACGGCGGGATCCAGGTGACGGCGGTCAAGGCCGGCGCGGCGGCGCGCTGCCAGGTGGCGGCGTGGTCCTCGGGCCCGGGCGGGCAGTCCTTCCGGATCCTGTGCCGGAACAACCTGGGCGTGCTGACCGACACGGCGTTCACCGCGACGTATCAGCTGAAGCGTTCGCTGTACGGACCGGCGTTCCCACCGAACCGCTTCGGCTACGTCTTCAACGCGCCGGGAGCCGGGCCCCCCTCGACGAACTACAACTCCATCACCGGCTCCAACGCCTGGGGCGGAGGCCCTCCGGTGTGGACCATCAAGTACTACCAGCTCTACACGACCGCACCCGCCAACTCACAGGCCACGGCGTTCTACTCGGGCCTCGACACCTTCTGCGGTCTCCACCGCCCATGGTGGAACGCGGGGACCGACGCCATCGTCGAAGTGAACTGCTTCAACACGGCGGGCAATCCGGTGAACTCGGCGTTCACCAGTAGCTACTCGTCACGGATCTAGCGCACGCCGACGCCACCCGGGGCAGCGGGTGGCGTGGCCTCACGGCCTGGTGAACTCGGCCGTGAGCACATCGGTGAACACGGCGATCGGATCGTCCCAGCCACCGCCGGTGGTCCGGTCGCCGTTGGTGTTCACGCTCAGGACGCGCGACCCGTCGCGGTCGCCGTAGGCGTAGGTCCAGGAGCCGAAGATGGCACCGCCCATGCCCCACAGTTCCGTCCCGCCGGGAAGCGTCAGCGAGGTGACGCCCAGTCCGTAGCGGGTGCCGTCGATCCAGTCGTGGGTCGGCACGGTCGTGAACATCTCCCGCCGCAGCTCGTGCGGCAGCAGTTTCCCGCCCAGGAGGGCGGCGAGGAAGCGGTCGAGGTCGTCCACGGTGGAGACCATCGCCCCCGCCGCCCAGTACGGCGTCGTGTTCATCTCGGTGATGTCGTGGACGACCGCGTCCGGCGAGGGGTCGTGCAGCGCGGTGTAGTGCCGCGAGTGCGGTGCCGGGAGGGTCTCGTCGTCGCCCGTGGGGAGGTAGGTCCCGGGCAGGTCGAGCGGTTCGGTGATGTGCGCGGCGATCTGCTCGGCGAGGGGCGCGCGGCCGGCCTTCTCGATGATCATCCCGGCGAGGACGTAGTTGGTGTTGGAGTACTCCCAGCCGTCCCCGGGCGCGAAGGACGCCGGGTGGCCCATGGCTATCTCGACGAGCCGCCGCGGCGAATAGGTGGGCTCGACACTCAGCGCGCCGGGATCGTTGGTGTAGTTGAAGATCCCGCTGGTGTGGTTCAGCAGCCGCCGGATCGTGACGCGCCACCCGTCGTGGCCTCCGCCGGTGACGAGCCCGGGCAGCCAGGTCTCCACGGTGTCGTCGAGGCTCACCGCGTGCTCGGCCACGAGCCGGAGCATCACCGTGGCGACGAAGGTCTTGGTGATGCTGCCGATGCGGAAGTGGTCGGCGGCGCCGCGAGGGCGGCCGGTGGCGGTGTCGGCGACGCCGGCGGTGCCGTACCAGCGGCCGCCGGGGGCGTGGATACCGGCGAGCACGCCGGGCAGGCCGCCGTCGGCGACGGCCCGGTCGAGCACCGCCTGGACGGCGGGGCGCGCGGGCGGCCCGGCGAGGGCCGTGACGCGGTGGGCGGTCGGGAAGAGGCGGGCGGCGGCGGGACGGATCGGCCTGATGTCCATCGGGTTCTCCTTCGTCGTCGTGGCGGGCGGCGGTTCGCGGGCACGGCGCAGCCACGTCTCTGTGCCGGTGGTGCTGAAAGGGGGTGGTCTACAGGGCGCGGCGAACGTCCGCGGCGAGCGCGGCGCGGTCGACTCCGGCGATGGCGAGCGCGCGCGGGACGGTGCCGGCCTCGATCTGGAGGAGGCCGAGGAGGATGTGCGCGGGTCGCAGGTCCTTCTTGCGGGAGGTCGTGAAACTGCGCTGGAGGAGCTGTTTGAGCGTGGCGCCGATGCGGATCGAGCGCAGGGGTGTGCGGACGGGCGGGGCGAGGTCGAAGGAGGCGAGGTCCACGCCGACGACGGCGAGGCTGGCCTCGTATTCGCGGTGCAGGGCCTCGGCGACGGCCGCGCGGTCGAGTCCGGCGGCGGCGAGGACCGGTCCGGCGACGGGTTCCGGAGCGCCGGCGACGGCCAGGAGGAGGTGGTGGGCCTCGGCGGCGTCGGAGCCGTCCTCGTGGGCCTCCATCCGGGCGCGTTCGATGGCGGTGTGGAGGTATTCGTCGAAGGGGCTCATCGTCAGCGTCTCCTCAGTTCGACGCCTGCGGCGATGAGCCGCTTGGCGTGCTTCTTGTGGACGGCCTGGCGCGTGATGCCGAGCGCGTCGGCGACCTGGGGCCAGCCCCAGCCCGCCCGCATGGCCCGTTCGACGGCGGTGTCCTCAAGGTGGTCGGCGAGTCGCCGGAGGGCCGCGACGGCGGCGAGCGCGTCGGCGGGGTCTTCGGGTGCGGGAAGGTCGGCGTCGGCCATGTGAGCAACTCTAGTTGACTAATCCACGGATTGTCAACTTGAGTTGCTAGACGCGCGGGCATGAAGAAGCCCCACCGTCGATGCGATGGGGCCTTCAGGTTTCGACGGACGACCGCCGGTGCGTCGGCGGTCGGCCGAAGAGGCGATGCGGCCGTACCGGTGGCCCGCCTCTCCCGCGGCGGTCAGCCGCGCAGGTACTTCTCCCACCAGGTGAACGGCATCTGGTATGCCGCGGGGGTGTTGTCGGCGGCGTGGCTGGCCAGCCCGTTCTTGCCGTAGTAGTAGTCGTGCACCTGCGCCTGCGCCTGGCCGGACATGTCCGGGTCGGCGACCGCGACGGCGTGGACGTGGTAGTCGAAGCCCTGATCGGGGGTCCGCAGCCAGGCGGCGAAGCCGACCGTCCGCAGTGCCTTGACCAGCTGCCAGCGCTGTGTGGTCGAGAGGCTGTTGACGGCGATGTCGACCACGCCGCCGCCGTCGTGCGTACCGGCGGAGCCGGGGTTCGACGAGGTGTACGAGCCCTGGGTGAGGGTGATCGAGAACGACACCTTGCCGTCGGCGTTGGCGAGCATGCTCTTGGTACGGGTGTTGACCCGCTTGCCGCCGTAGCTCTCGCTCCGCGAACCCGCGTTGACCTTGTGGGTCACCGTGTAACGGCCGGAGCCGAGACTGACCAGCGAACTCGGGCCGGGAAGGCCGTTGGCGTCGAGGCCGCTGTAGCCCAGCGAGCGCTGGTAGGCGGCGTAGGCCGAGATCGTCGACGAGCCGTAGTGGCCGTCGACGGCCGAGGCCGCCAGGAAGTTCTTCGCGTCCAGCGCCTGCTCGACCGCGGTGACGGACGGACCGCAGCCGGGGGTGATGCCGGTGCCGGACTTCGGCGGGTCCACCATGGCCGCGACGAGCACCAGCTCGTGGTCGACCGTGGCGAGCGCCGCTCCGGCGGCCGTCGGGGCCCAGACCGCTCCGGCGGCGACCGCGGCGGCGGTGGCCGCGCCTCGGGTGAGCAGCCAGCGCCGTGTCCGGGGGTTGTGCGTCTCGGGGGTTAAAGCCATCGCGTCACTCCGATCTGACCGGTCGTACTCCCGTTTGTGGAGCACATATCCGTGAAATGCTCATCTTGGCGGCGGCACGATCAACTGTCCAGCCCCTGAGCCTGACATTAGGTGTCAGTTAAGGGTCGTAGCGTTTCCGCGTCGACCCTTGGGAGGAAACATGGACGCCGTCTACGAGCTTCGCCGCTACACGCTGCACCCCGGCCGCCGCGACGAGCTGATCGAGCTCTTCGACCGGGAGTTCGTCGAGAGTCAGGAGGACCTCGGCGCGAGCGTCGCCGGCACCTTCCGCGACCTGGACGACCCCGACCGCTTCGTGTGGCTGCGAGGCTTCCGCGACATGGCCGTTCGCCTTCGCGCGCTCACCGACTTCTACGGCGGGCCGGTCTGGAAGGCCAACAGCGCGGCCGCGAACGCCACCATGGTCGACTCCGACGACGTCCTGCTGCTGCGCCCGGTCCGGCCCGGCTCCGGGCCGTCACGGGACGGCGAGCGCCCGCCGGTCGGCGCGCCCGCGCCCGGCTCGGTCGTGGTCGCGACCGTCCACCACCTGGCACAGCCGGTCGGCGCGGAGTTCCGCGACGCCTTCGAGGCCGCACGGCCCGTCCTCACCGCGACGGGCGCGGAGCCGCTGGCCTACCTGGAGACCGAGTACGCCGTCAACGACTTCCCCGGGCTTCCCGTGCGCACGGGAGAGCACGTGTTCGTGTGGTTCGCCGCCGACACCGCACCCGAGCGCTACTCCGATGGTCCAGAGTGGACGAAGCTGGCGGCACTGACCGCGCGCACCGAGCGGATGCGCCTGTCCCCGACGGGACGCTCGCTCCTTCGTTGACAGCGCGGCCGAGCGCTGCCACTATCGGCCACAACTTCATGGGAGCGCTCCCACGTCAACGAGAGGACCACCGGTGACACCCCGATCCACACCGCGCCGCATGGGCGCGCTCGCCCTCGCCGCCGTCGCATTAGCCGCACTCGTCCCGTCGGCGGCCCGCGCCGAAGGGCCCGAACTGATCTCCAACGGCACCTTCACCAACGGCCACGCGCCCTGGTGGGGCACACCGAACCTCACCCTCGACTCCTCCGGCGGGCAACTGTGCGCCGACGTCCCCGGCGGCACCGTCAACCCCTGGGACGTCATCATCGGCTACGACGGCGTTCCACTCCAGGCCGGCGAGTCCTACGACTTCGGCTTCCACGCCCTCGGCGCACCCTCCACCGTGGCCAGAGCCCTGATCCAGCTCCCGGTCGCGCCCTACACCCAGTACCTCTCCGCCGCCCCCGAACTCACCCCCGACGGCGACGACTTCGCCTACGCCTTCACCTCACCGGTCGACCTCCCCAACGCACAGGTCGCCTTCCAGCTGGGCGGAAAGGCCGAACCCTGGCGCTTCTGCCTCGACGACGTCACCCTCACCGGCGGCGCCGAACCCCCCGTCTACGAACCCGACACCGGCCCCCGCGTCCGCGTCAACCAGGTCGGCTACCTCCCCGGCGGCCCCAAGAACGCCACACTCGTCACCGAGGCCACGACACCACTGCCCTACACCGTCGTCGACGCGCAGGGCCGCGTCGTCCACCGCGGCACGACACTCCCCCGCGGCCTCGACGCCAGCTCCGGCCAGAACGTCCACTCCATCGACTTCGGCTCCCTGCGCCGGCCCGCGACGGGCCTGACCCTCGTCGCCGACGGCGAGACCAGCCGCCCCTTCGACATCGACGCGAAGATCTACCAGCGCCTCGCCCTCGACGCCCTCCGCTTCTACTACCCCCAGCGCAGCGGCATCGAGATCACCGGCGACCTGCGCCCCGGCTATGCCCGCCCCGCCGGTCACGTCGGCACCGCCCCCAACACCGGCGACACCACCGTCCCCTGCCAGCCGGGAGTCTGCGACTACACCCTCGACGTCTCCGGCGGCTGGTACGACGCCGGCGACCACGGCAAGTACGTCGTCAACGGCGGCATCTCCGTGCACCAGCTCATGAGCGAGTACGAACGCGGCCTCGGACGCCGCCTCGACCTCACCATCCCCGAAAGCGGCGACCACGTGCCCGACATCCTCGACGAGGCCCGCTGGGAGCAGGAGTTCCTGCTCAGCATGCGCGTACCCGACGGGGAACCGCTCGCCGGCATGGCCCACCACAAGATCCACGACCGGGCCTGGACCGGACTGCCGCTGCTGCCACACCTCGACTCCCAGCCACGCGAACTCCACCCGCCGTCGACCGCGGCCACCCTCAACCTCGCCGCCACCGCCGCCCAGGCCGCCCGGGTGTTCAAGCCCTTCGACAAGGCCTTCGCCGCCGAGAACCTCGCCGCCGCCCGCGCCGCCTGGACCGCCGCGCTCGCCAACCCCGCCATGTACGCCGACCCCAACGACGGCACCGGCGGAGGCACCTACAGCGACCCCGATGTCACCGACGAGTTCTACTGGGCCGCCGCCGAGCTGTACCTCACCACCGGGGAGAAGGCCTACCGCGACTTCGTCCTCGCCTCGCCCCACCACACCGGCGACATCTGGCGCGACCGGGGCTTCGACTGGGGCAACACCGCGCAACTGGGCCGACTCGACCTGGCGATGCTGCCGAGCCGCCTCCCCGGCCGCGACACGGTCCGCCGCTCGGTGCTCACCGGCGCCGACGAGTACCTCGCGGTCGCCGGGGCCCACCCCTACGGCATGCCCTACGCACCCGACGGCAACGCCTACGACTGGGGATCCAACCACCAGGTCGTCAACAACCTCGTCGTCCTGGCCACCGCCGCCGAGATCAGCGGCAGGTCCAAGTACCGCGACGCCGTCGTCCAGGGCATGGACTACATCCTCGGCCGCAACGCCCTCAACATCTCCTACGTCACCGGGTACGGCGACGTCGCCGCCGAGAACCAGCACAGCCGCTGGTACGCCGACCAACTCGACCCCGCGCTGCCCAACCCGCCACCGGGAACACTCGCCGGCGGGCCCAACTCCGGCCTCCAGGATCCGGTGGCACAACGCCTGCTCACGGGCTGCGCGCCCCAGTTCTGCTACATCGACGACATCGAGTCCTGGTCGACCAACGAACTGACCGTCAACTGGAACGCGCCCCTGGCGTGGGTGGCCGGCTGGATCGCGGCCCGCGGAGGGTGCTGAATGCCCGGCCCCTTTTCTGGGTACTACACGGACAGACCCCTTACCCAAGGAGCCGACCATGTCCCTGGTGAACCGCATCCAACGATTCCTGCACAGCCCCAAGGGCCGCGCGATGTCGGGCAAGGCCCAGCGCTACCTCCAGAAGCCCGAGACGCAGCACAAGCTCCGCCGGCTGGTGGCGAAGCTGCGTGGACGGCACTAGGACGCGACCGGGCACAAGGCCGTGAGGCTCACACCTGACGAGACCGGGGCCGTCGAAGGCGAATCGCCTTCGACGGCCCCGGATCCCTTCGTCAGCCGAGCGTGAGGGTCAGCTTGTCCAGCGAGACCTGGAAGCCGGGACTCGCGGTGTTCCGCCCGACGATCGTCATCGTCAGGCGATGCGCCCCGGCCGCCAGATCCAGCGTCCCGTGGCTCACCGGTTCCAGCTTGTACGGCGCGGAGTACAGGTCCACGGGCGCACCGACCGGCACCCCGTCGATCGCGAACTGCACGGTCCCGTAGTCGCGGGCGTACAGCGACGTCGTCGCCACCGTGTAACTCCCGTCCATGCCAACGGTGAACTCCAGTTCGGCCGTGTCGCCCTCCTTCGTGGCGATGAACCGCAGCTGACGCCCACCCGAGAAGGCCTGCGAACAGCAGTTGTTCTGGATCGCGAAGGCCGCCGTGGTGGCGATCTGGGTCATCGTCTCGCCCTCGACGGTCAGCGAATCGCCCGAGATGCCACCGAACTCGGCACTCAGCGGACCCCGATGACCGGCACCGTCGACGGCACGGACCCGGTAGAACCAGTTCTGCCGCAACGGAAGCCCGCCGTGATCGAAGCGGGCACCGGGCACGGTGTCGAGCAACGTCGCCGTCGACGGTTCGAAGCCCGCCGTCGTCGAGCCGTAGACCTCGTAACCGGTCACCAGCACGTCATCGGCGGCGGGCGTCCACGTCACCCGCAAGGTAGAGCTTCCCTCGACGGGAGCCGCGACCGGATCGGCGATGGGCCCGGGGGCCGTTCGGTCCTCCGGCGCGGCGCCCGTCAGCTTCAGATCGACGTAGTCCACACCGATCTGGAAGCCCTTCGACGCGCTGTTCCGGCCCGCCGGGGCGAGCGTGACCACGTGCGTGCCCTTCGCCATGGGGATCGGGGCCAGCGCCAGGTCGTCGGTCTTCTCGACGCCGCTGGGGATGTAGGCGTCGACCGGTGAGCCGAGGAGGTGGCCGTCCACGGCGAGGGTCGCCTGGCCGTAGTCGGGCGCCCGGGTGAAGGACGTGCGGACCTCGTAGGTCCCCGCGGCCGGCAGATCCAGTGCGAGGTCGGCGAAGTCGGTGGTCCCGCGCGCCTGCACGAAGACCTGGCCGTGGTCCGACCAGACCCCGGTGTAGCCCCGCATCGGGTTGGGCGTCACGACACCGGTGTTGGACCGCACGAGCGCGAGATCCTCACCCTCGTAGCGGATCGTGTCGCCGGTCGTGGCGGTGACGCGGACGCTGGCATCGGACTCGTTGCCCCAGGTGTCGAGGGCCACGACCTTGAAGTACCAGGTCTGGTGCGTGCCGAGACCGTCGACGCGCAGGCCGGTCAGCGCCGACTCTCCCAGGAGGGTCCGCTTGCCGGGCCGGAAGCGGGGATCGGTCGAGCCGTACACCCGGTAGATGTCGGGGGCGACGTTGTCGACGGCCGCGTTCCAGCTCAGCTGGATGCGGTTGAGGTCGCCGACGCCCGCCGCCGCGAGCCCGGTGACGGGTTCGGGCGCCACCGCGTCCGGCGGGCGTCCCGGTGAGGACGAGACGCTGCCGACGAGGACGGTGGCCGCCGTGGCGGCGATGGCGATGTACTGCTTGGCCTTCACGCCCGCACCACCCCTCCGACGCCGTTCTCGACCACGAAGGTCGCGTCGGTCGAGACGGGCGCGCCCTTCGTCGAGACGTAGGGCAGGATCTTCATCTCGGTCGTCAAGGTCTCCTTGCCGACGGTCGTGGCGCCGTAGCCGCGCCGGAAGCTGTGGTACTTCAGGTGCGGGTTCTCCTGCTGGAGCATCGGCCAGGTCGGCCGGGCGTCGGCACCGTCGGTCTCAGAGGTGATCGAGGTGACCACGAACTCCGCGCCGATCGAGGCCGAGGACGGGTCGTTGAAGTTGGCCTTGACGTCGGAGACGTAGTGGGCGTGCACGTCGCCGGTCAAGACGATCGGGTTGCTCGTGCCCGCGGCCTGGATGTGGCTGAGGAGACGGTCCCGGGTGGCGGAGTAGCCGCTCCAGGAGTCCATCGAGAACGACTGGGCGGCGCCCGGGCTCTCGTCGATCGCCGACAGGAACACCTGCTGCGCGATGACGTTCCAGCGCGCCGGGGAGGAGTCGAGCTGGTCGTAGACCCACTGCTCCTGGTCGTTGCCGAGGAACTTCCGGGCCGGGTCGGCGGCGGCGGGGCAGGTCTTGATGCCGCCGCGGCAGGCCTGCGGATCGCGGTACTGGCGCGTGTCGAGGATGACGAAGCGGGCGAGGTCGCCGTAGTCGAGGCCGCGGTAGACGCGCATGTCGGTGCCGTGCGGGAGCGTCGACTTCCGCAGCGGCATGTTCTCGTAGTAGGCGCGGTAGGCGTTGCGGCGGCGCAGCGCCAGCTCCTCGTCGGTCCACGCGTAGGGGCTGTAGAGACCGGCGTAGTCGTTGAGGAGTTCGTGGTCGTCCCAGGTCGGCAGCCACGGGGCGGCCGCGTGCACCTGCTGGACCTCGGGCTCGACCTTCTGCTGCGCGAAGCGCATCCGGTAGTCCTCGACGGACATGCAGGCGTAGGGCGGGGCGTAGTTCTGGCGGACGTGGTTGGTCTCGACGCCGTACTCGTAGATGTAGTCGCCGAGGAAGACGATGAGGTCGAAGTCCTCTTCGGCCATGCGCTCATAGGCGGTGTAGTAGCCGTACTCGTAGCTGGCGCAGGAGGCGAAGCCGAAGCGGAACTCCGGCGAGGTGCCCGGCGCCGGGGCGGTGCGGGTCCGGCCGACCGGCGAGACGTGACCGTCCACTTTGAACCGGTACCAGTACCAGGTGTGGGGTTCGAGGCCGCCGAGTTCGACGTGCACCGAGTGCCCGAAGACCCGCCACGCGACGTCCTTGCCGCGCCGGACGACCCGGCGGAAGCCCTCGTCCTTGGCGATCTCCCACTCGATCTCGACGTCCCGGCTCGGCATGCCCGAGTCGGCCTCGAAGGGTTTGGGCGCCAGGCGCGTCCACAGGACGATGCCGTCGGGCGTGGGTTCGCCCGAGGCGACGCCGAGGGTGAAGGGGTAGCGGATCTTGCCGTTCCCGGCCCACGCCAGCGCCTGCGGGAGCACGATCGCAGCGGTGCCCGCCGCGGCCGTGCCCAGCAGGAGGTTGCGCCGCGTTCTGTTCATCTGTGATGCCTCCAGGGGGTGTGCCGCCGGGACCGTTGCCGACGCGGGCCGCGCCGCGATCCCGGCGGCCAAGAAGATCGCGCTCAAGCTATCGCGAGATCCCCCGCCGGGCTAGGGGGTGATGACGATTAAGCAAACGATTTCTTTATTTCCGTGCTGGCCGCGGGGGTGAGCGCGCGCGGATGTCCGCTTTGGGCGGAGGCGGCGCATCACCGGACTCCACTGTGGAGGGTGGCGGGGGCGCGCCCGGGGGGCGGGGGCGCCCCCCGGCTCCGCCCCGGGGGCCCTGGGCGCCCACCCCGGCGCGGGGGGCGGGGGGCGGGCACCCCCGCCGGGGTGGCGGCGGGCC
>NZ_JACHGT010000019.1:0-15268 GCF_014202425.1 Phytomonospora endophytica
GACCGCTAAGGCACCCCCAGTCTCCCGAGCGAGGCCGGGGGTCAAGGGGGCGAAGCCCCTTGCGGGGTCCGGGGCAGAGCCCCGGCAACGCACCCTGCACCTAGAGGGGCAGGCGCCCCGGTGGAGTGGTGGTCTCGGAGGCAGGCGTCCCGGAGGCGCAGCCGTCCCAGCGCAGCAGGCGAACCCGCACCCACCCCCACCACAGCAGCCGAACCCGCCAGCGAGCGCAACCCAACCCGAAGCGCACGAGAACGGGCGGGCACCCCGGCACGGTGCCCGCCCGTTCCAAGAGCCGCGCTTGCGCCCGGCTCAGGCGATCGGCTCCGATCCCCCCGGGGCCGATCACGTCTCATACATGTAAAGGACGCGCGACCCGCGATCGAGGTTGCAGACGATTTTCGTCGCTCTCACTTCGCGGACACCTGAAGATCAACGCGCGTACCGTGGACCCGTGGAACGACGAGACCGCCTGAGCACCACCGAAGTCGCCGATGTCCTCGCTCTCGCCGACATCTGCGCCCGCGCCGACGGCACCGCGCCGCTCGCCGAACATGTCCGGCTGGCGCTGCGCCATCAAAGCCCGCCCGGCGAGAACAACACCTCTCACCTGCTGATCCGTGATGCGGATCAGGCGAACGGTGAACTTCTCGGCTACGCGTACCTCGAATCCATCGACCACGATACGCCAGGGATGAGTGAACTCTGCGTCCACCCCGCACACCGAGCGCGAGGAATCGGTGGCGCGCTGGTGTCCGAAGTCGTTGCCAGCGCGCCGATCCAGCTGTGGGCGCACGGTGACCATCCGTCGGCGGGGGCCTTGGCTCAGCGGTACGGTCTCGTCGCGTCGCGGCTCCTCTACCGCATGCGGCGCCGACTGGACACAATAGACAGTCCGAAACTCCCCGCCGGGCTGACCGTTCGGACATTCGAGGTCGGCCGTGACGAGCAGTCCTGGCTCGACGTCAACGCCCGCGCCTTCGCCTGGCATCCCGAGCAGGGCGCGATGACCCGCCGCGATCTCGACCAGCGCATCGCCGAACCCTGGTTCGACCCGGCCGGCCTCTTCCTCGCCGAGCGCGACGGCGAGGTCGTCGGCTTCCACTGGACAAAAGTCCACCAGGGCGAGCGCCCGATCGGCGAGGTCTACGTCCTGGGTGTCGATCCTTCGGCGCAGGGCATCGGCCTCGGTGGCGTCCTCACCGACATCGGTCTCGCCCATCTCAAGGGCCTGGGCCTCGACGCGGTGCTCCTCTACGTCGACGAGTCGAACGGCAAGGCGGTGCGCCTTTACGAGAAGTCGGGTTTCACACGCTGGTCGACCGACGTGCAGTACACGGCGTCCTAGGCGCGTCGTCCGTCCGCAGCACCGCTCGCGCGCCCGACTCGGCGACGATCCGGTCGGCGGTCGTCTCGGCGTCGAGGGTGGAGGTGTCGAACCACCAGCCGCGGTCGCCGAAGTCGCCGCGCATGCGGGCGTCGAGTTCGTCGTAGCCGTCGAAGTCGAAGCGTTCGCGGGGGTCGCGGATGCTGTTGCGGTGTTTGCAGGCGTCGATGCCCGGGGCGAGGACGACCAGTCGCAGGGGCCGGGGCGCGACGAGTCCGGCGAAGAGGTCGAGCGGCGCGCGGTCGGGGACGACCGTGTCGACGAGCGCGGTGATGCCCGCGTCGGCGAAGTTCGCGGCCAGGGTCGCGAGGTTGCGCAGGCACAGTTCGGCCTGCCGCGCGGACTCCTCGGCGGGTTCCTGCTGGAACCCGACCCGTCCGCTGACGATGAGGCGGCTGACGACGTCGCCGGACAGGCGGGCGGCGCGGGGCAGGCGCCGCGCGACCAGGTCCGTCATGGTGGTCTTCCCGGCGCCGGGCATGCCGGTGAGGAGGAGGATGCTCACGAAGGGGACGTTAGGGCGCGAAGCGGCCGTCCGCAAAGACTTTTCAGGCGATCGGCACCAGGTCGTGGTCCGGCAGTGCCCTCGGGGGCGGCGACACGAACTTGTACCCGACCTGCCGCACCGTCCCGATCAGCGCCTCGTACTCACTGCCGAGCTTGGCGCGCAGCCGCCGCACGTGCACGTCGACCGTGCGCGTTCCGCCGAAGTAGTCGTAGCCCCAGACCTCGCGCAGCAGCTGGTCGCGCGTGAACACGCGCCCGGGGTGCTGTGCCAGGAACCGCAGCAGCTCGAACTCCTTGTACGTCAGGTCCAGCGGCCGGCCCTTGAGCCTGGCGGCGTAGGTGTCCGGGTCGATCGTCAGGTCGCCGGCGCGCACGAGATTCCCGCCCGCACCCGCGCCCTCCGACTCCAGGCGCCCGCCCGCGAGACGCAGCCGCGCCTCGACCTCGGCGGGTCCGGCGGTGGTCAGGATCAGGTCGTCGAAGCCCCAGTCGGGGTTGACGGCGATGAGCCCGGACTCGCTCAGGACGACCAGGAGGGGCACGTTCAGGCCCGTCGTGCGCAGGAGGCGGCAGGTCGCGCGGGCGTCGGCGAGGTCGCGGCGGCCGTCGACGAGGACCACGTCGGGACTCGGACCGGCCAGCAGCGCGCGGACGTCGCGGTCGGCGGCGCGGAGCTTGTGGGGGAGAAGGTCGAGCGCCGGAAGTACCTGAGCGCCGTTGCCTTCAGCCGAGGTGAGGATGAGTATGTCCATGCCGTGCGTCCTCCCGCCGTTATGGCGTACCTGTCACAACCCGGCGTCAATGGCGGGCGGGGGGCGTTCACCGAATCATAACCATGGAGTTCGGTGACGCTCAAGATGCGACGATGACTCGCGGTAACGACTTTGTTGCGAGCTCGTTACGCGGGCGGCCCGGCGAGTGCGGCCGTGCGGCGAAAGCCGAAACATTAAAGATCGCGAAGCGATTTCCGCCGTGTGTCCCGGCCCGGCGACGGTCCCCGCCCGAACCACCCTCACCACGCGGCCCCCGGACGTGACACCATCACCACCGTGCCGAACCAGCTCGCCGCGACCGACGACGACGTCCCCCGCGTACCGATCGCGCCACCCGTGCGCCGCCTCGTGTGCGTCGCCGTCGCCGCGTGGGCCGGGCTGCTGACCGCGTCCCTCGTCGTCGGCGCGCAGATGTCGCACCAGGCCTTCGCCGTCATCACCTTCGGCGTCCAGGCGGCCCTCGTCGTCTGCCTCACCTGGCTCGCCCGCCCCAGCGCCCCCTGGATCGCCCTGACGACCGGCCTCATCGCCGCCGCCGGCGCCGACATCGCCGCCGTCTACGTGCGGCCCCTGTCCCTGGAGACCCTGGCCTACATCACCGCCGGCGCCTTCGGTCTCGCCCTCCTGGGCCAGCTCGTCCGCCGCGACGGCCGCGAACGTCTCACCGAGTCCTTCGCCGTGTCGCTCACCGTCGCCGTCGGGGCCGTCGCGCTGGCCATGCCCATCGCGCTGACCCGCCACAACGGCGGTACCCAGATCCTCGACGGTTGCCTCCTCGCGGCCGGCACCGCCGTCATCGTCGCCCGCATGTCCGACGCGACACTCCCGCTGCCACGCATCGCCCCCCATGTCGCCCGAGGCGCCTTCGGCGTCGTCCTGGGCGCCATGGTCGGCACCGCCGTCAGCGCCTACTCCGGCGTCCTGCTCGTCGGGCCGTCCCCGGCGCGCGCGGCCGTCGCCGGACTCGTCGTCGCCGTCACCGCCGTGCTCGCCGATCTCGGCGTCACCTACTCGAACGTCGCCCGTCGCCTCGCTGGCGAGCCCGTGGCACCATGGCCCGTACGACACGCCCTCGGCCCGCTGCTGGCCTTCGCCTTCGCGGCGCCGATGGCCTACCTGATCGGCGTGCTGTACCTGGCGCGCGGAATGTAGTCCACGTTCCCCTCCCGCTACCCCCAAGGAGCGCTCGCACCGTGCCTAAGCCGTGGTGGAAGAGAAAAGGCCTGCGGGTCACCCTGATCATCGTGATCGTGCTGGGCGGACTCCTCGTGATCGCCGACCGGGTCGCCGCGTCGGTCGCCGAGGACAAGGTCGCGACCCTCATCAGCCAGGAGGCGGGCAACCAGGGCGTCACGATGACGACCGAACCCGACGTCGACATGGGCGGGTGGCCCTTCGTCACGCAGGTCTTCGGCGGTGAGTACGAGCAGATCGACATCTACTTCCGCGACATCACCGCCCAGGGCGTCAACCTGCCCGAGCTCAACGTGCACGCCAGCAACGTCACGGCGGCGATGACCGACGTCCTCAACGGCGCGGGTCCCGTCGTCGCGCAGAGCATGACCGCCGACGCCCGGCTCACCTACGACTCGATCTCGGACACCCTCGCCCAGACCGACGCCAAGGTCGAGGTCAGCGCCGACGGCGACCAGCTCCTGGTCAAGTCGACGATCGACGTCTTCGGGACGCAGATCCCGGTGACGGGTGCCGCGACGATCGAGATGGGCGAGAACGCCGTCAAGGTCACCGTCACCCAGATGACCGCCGACGGCGTGCAGGTCCCGCCGGGCGGCGAAGGGCTGATCCAGGAGTTCGCGAGCGGGCTGAGCAAGGAGATCCCGCTCCCGCCGCTGCCGTACAACCTGCAACTGTCCGACGTGAAGGTCGAGCCCGACGCGGTGGTGCTGTCGGCTTCGGCGAACGAGGTACCGCTGGTCTAGCCCGTGGTCGCGCGGCCCGCTCCGTCCCGGGGGCGGGCCCTTCGCGCGTCAGGCCCCCACCCGGAACTCGCCCGGCCGCACGCCCCTCAGGCGCGTGAACGCCACCGACAGGGCGTACCCGTCGGAGTAGCCCACCCGCCGCGCGATCGCCCCCACCGTGTCGTCGCTGCGCCGCAGCCGGTCCGCCGCCAGCGAGACGCGCAGGCCCGTCAGGTAGGCCATCGGCGGCTCGCCCACGACCTCGGCGAACCGCCGCGCGAACCCGGCCCGCGACACCCCCGCCCTCGCCGCGAGGCCCGCCACCGTCCACGGGCGCGCGGGCTCGTCGTGCATCAACCGCAGCGCGACGCCCGCGACCGGATCGCCCAGCGCCCGGTACCAGCCGGGCGCGTTCTCGCCGGCGGCGTCGAACCAGGCCCGCAACGTCGACACCAGCAGCAGATCCAGCAAGCGGTCCAGGACCGCCTGCTGCCCCGGCCGGTCCGCCCCGACCTCGTGCAGCACCAGGGCCATCACCGGAGCCCCGCAGGTCTCTGCCGGCACCACCAGCACCCGCGGCAGCGCGTCGAGCAGCCGCTGGCACACGTCCTCACGCAGCTGGTACCCGCCGGTGAGGAGCACGTCGGCGGCGTCGGGACGCTCACCCCACACGCGCGGCCCCATGTAGAGCATGTCCGGTAGTTCGCCGCCGGTCGCGTCGGTGCAGATCTCGGACGACTCGACGACGATCCGCGGGTCCGTGCCGGGGGCGTTGGCGACGACGTACGGGTCGGGGCCGCGCACGATCGCGACGTCCCCGGCTTCGAGCCGCACCGGCTCGCCGTCGGTCAGGACCCAGCCCGTCCCACGGGCCATCGCGACGACCGTCAGCGCGTTGCCGTCGGCGAAACGCAGGCCCCACGGCGGGTCGACCAGCGACTGGCAGAAGACGGCCCCACGCGCGCGGGTGTCGGCGAGCAGGGTCTCAAGGGCGTCCATCCTTAGACGTTCTCACATCGAGGGGCCCTTTCGGCCCCTCGATCGTCCAGGTCTCAGTCGAGTTTCTGGGCGAGCCCGATGAAGATCCCCTCGGGTCCGCGGATGTAGCAGAGCCGGTAGACGTCCTCGTACCGCGCGATGCCGCCGACGACTTCACCGCCGTGCGGGCGCAGCCGCTCGACGACGTCGTCGATGTCGTCGACGGCGTACATCACGCGGTGCATGCCCAGGGTGTTGTGCGTGCGTTCGCGCTGTCCGGCGTCGATCGGCTCGGGGCTGAGGTACTTCGCGATTTCGAGCCGCGAGTGGCCGTCGGGGGTGCGCATCATCGCGATGTCGCAGCTGACGCCTTCGAGTCCGACACAGAGGTCGGGGACGGCGCCCTCGACCCGGCCGGTGCCCTCCAGCTCCATGCCGAGCTCGGTGAAGAAGGCGACGGCGGCGTCGAGGTCGGCGACGACGATGCCGATGTTGTCCATGCGCTGGAGCGTCACGGTTGTTCTCCTCGGTAGTGGCGGCCCTCGCGGCCGCCTTCCGCACCTGGGACGGAGCCGCCGGGGGGTTCTCGACATCCGGCCGGATCATTTTTCGGCCCGCCGCCGATACCCTCGCCGACGTGGCCGCGCGAAGGAGCGTTTTGGACGCCCGAACATCGAACGTGGATTCTTTGCCATTGGCCGTCCAGGTTCGGGCGGGTTCGATGAGTGCATGACCTATCTCGTGCTCGGCGCGACCGGCAAGACCGGCCGCCACGTCGTCTCCTCCCTCACCGACCGCGGCGCCGAGGTGCGCCCCGCCTCGCGCGCCACCGGCTTCGACTGGACCGACGCGTCCACCTGGGACGGTTTCCTCAAGGGCGCCGACGCCGCCTACATCGTCGAGACCACTGAGGATCCGGTCCTCGTCGGCGACTTCGCGCGGCGGGCCGTCGCCGCCGGTGTCGGGCGGCTCGTGCTGCTGTCGGCGAGACTGACGCATCCCCGGCAGGTCGAACTGATCGAGGAGCGCGAGCGGGGCGTCGTCGAGTCGGGCGCGGAGTGGACCGTGCTGCGCCCGGCGTGGTTCACGCAGAACCTCGCCGAGCTGCCCTGGTTCACCGAGCCGATGGACGCGACGGGCGTGCTCGCCCTCCCGACCGGTGATGGCCGCGAGGCGTTCATCGACACGCGCGACATCGCCGCCGTGGCCGCCGCCGCCCTCGTCGAGGACGGGCACACCGGGAAGATCCTCGAACTGAGCGGACCGCGCGCCCTGACCTTCGGCGAACTCCTCGGCGGCTACGCCGAGGCCACCGGCCGCGAGCTGCGCTACGAGGCGGTGAGCGCCGAGGAGTACGCGGCGAGCCTGCGGGCGGCCGGACTGTCGGAGGAGGAGGTCGAGCTGATGACGCTGCTGCTCGGCGAACTGCGGCAGAGCAAGGGCGCCGTACTGACGACGACCGTGCGCGACGTGCTCGGGCGCGAGCCGCTCGACGCGAGGGTGTGGCTGGGGGAGGTCGCGGGGAGGTAGGCGGGGGAGGGGCGGGCTGGGGTGGGGATCGCCTCGCCCGCCTCGGCGAGACGTGAACGGTTTCGGCCCCGGCAGGACGTGGGTGGTCTCCCGCCGCGGCAGAACGTGGGTGGTCTCCCGCCGCGGCAGAACGTGAATGCCCCCGTGGGGCCTCCCGGCCTCCTCCCTACCGTCGACCGTAGCGCCGCCCCAGGCATGGGCCGGCGAACGTGAGCCGCGTTCGCTGTGGACAACCGGGCGGCTGTGGACAACCGGGCGGTTGTGGACAACCGGGCGGTTGTGGACGACCGCGAGCCCGAAACACCCCCGAAACCCCACGCAACCTCCCACCCCACCCCCAGCGCCGCCCCCGGCCCGCTCCACCCTGCGAGACGCCCCTGGTCCCCCGCTGCTCAGCGTGCTAACGTCGGCGCCATGCGTACGCCTTCGCCCTTGCTGACGAAGCGGCGTGCGATCGATTACTGCAAGATCGCCGCCTGCCTGTGTCGCCCCGGCCGCTGACCGGCCGCTGCTGCGTGCGCTCTTAAACCCACACCGCGCCCCGCGCCGAACGTGCGAAACCCGCACGTTCTTCGCGCATATCCGGCGCAGGCCTTTCGCCACGCAGTTCTCGCCCGGTTGATCGTCGTCACCCGAAAACATCAACCGAAGGACCGTAATGAGTCGCGACAACGTGCTCGTCTCCGCCCAATGGGCCGAGGAGAACCTCACCACCCCCGGCATCGTCTTCGTCGAGGTCGATGAGGACACCGCCGCCTACGACCGCAACCACATCCCGGGTGCGGTCAAGCTCGACTGGAAGACCGACCTGCAGGACGCCGTTCGCCGCGACTTCGTCAACCGGGCGCAGTTCTCCGCGCTGCTGTCCGAGCGCGGCATCGGCAACAACGACATCGTGATCCTCTACGGCGGCAACAACAACTGGTTCGCCGCCTACGCCTACTGGTACTTCAAGCTCTACGGCCACCTCGACGTGCGCCTCCTCGACGGTGGCCGCAAGAAGTGGGAGCTCGACGACCGTCCACTGTCGAGCGACGCCGTCAAGCGCGACGCCACGAACTACGAGGCCAAGTCGCCCGACAACTCCATCCGCGCGTTCCGCGACGACGTGGTGAACTCGATCGGCGCGGAGAACCTCGTCGACGTCCGCAGCCCCGACGAGTACTCCGGCCGCCTCCTGGCGCCGGCGCACCTCCCGCAGGAGCAGTCGCAGCGCGCCGGGCACATCCCGACGGCGCTGAGCGTCCCGTGGTCGAAGGCCGCCAACGCCGACGGCACCTTCAAGTCCGACGACGAACTGCGCGAGCTCTACGGCGAGGCCGGCCTCGACGGGTCGAAGTCGACGATCGCCTACTGCCGCATCGGCGAGCGCTCCTCGCACACCTGGTTCGTCCTGCGTGAGCTGCTCGGCCACGCGCAGGTCCGCAACTACGACGGTTCCTGGACCGAGTACGGCTCCCTGGTCGGCGTGCCGATCGCGTTGGGCGACGAGCCCGGAAAGATCGAGGTGGACGCGTGAGCGCCTTGGCACAGCACCAGCAGGTCGCGGCGGGCTGCGGCGCGCCGGACCAGGCCGCCCCGCTTCCGGCGTCGGTGGACCTGACCAAGGAGACCGTGATCACCGGTGTGGTCAATGTGGACGGTGCCGCGGTCTCCGGCGCCTACGTGCGCCTGCTCGACTCCTCCGGTGAGTTCACCGCCGAGGTGGTGACCTCCCCCGAGGGCGTGTTCCGCTTCTTCGCCGCGCCGGGAACGTGGACGCTGCGGGCACTCGCCCGCGCGGGCGAAGGTTCGACCGAGGTGACCGCGACGAACGGCCAGAACGACGTCGTGGTGAACCTCGCCGATTGACCCTCCTCCCTGGGTCTGTCGCGGCGGCCCCGCACCGGATTGTGAGGTTTCCGGTCGCGGGGCCGCTGTCTGTGCGGGTGCGGGTGAAAGGTCAGTGCTTGTGCCGGTTCTTAACCCTCCATTAAGGATCAGAACACGCAGGGTCCCCTAAGATGATCACACGGCAACCACCGTCCATTGGGGACGGACGGTTGCCGTGTGTCATGCACGCCAGGGAAACGAGAAGGAGCCCACATGCGCTTTCGCACCCTCGCCGCACTGTCCACCATGGCCGTGGCGGCATCGGTCTCGGTCCTTGCGGCCACCCCCGCACAGGCCGCGCCCCTCATGTACGCCGCTCTCGGCGACTCCTACGCTTCGGGCGTGGGTGCCGGGGACTACCAGTCGGGCAACGACTGCTACCGCTCCGCGCACGCCTACCCCGAGCAGATCGCCTGGCAGTCCAGCGAAGCGCTGTTCTTCGACGCCTGCTCGGGCGCCAAGACCGCCGACGTCTCGGCGAACCAGCTCGGTCACCTGTCGGGCGCCATCGAGCACGTGACGGTCGGTGTCGGCGGCAACGACATCGGCTTCTCCTCGGTCCTCGGCGCCTGTGCCGGAACCGACACGGCCCTGTGCCTCGGCGCGATCGAGGGCGCGAAGGCCAAGATCAGTGACGTGCTGCCCGGCCGTCTCGACGCCCTCTACACCGAGATCCGGTCGAAGGCGACGCAGGCGCTGATCGTGGTCGTCGGCAACCCGCGGTTGTTCAGCGGCGCGACCTGCGCGTCGACCCTCGCCATCACGCCGGAGGAGCAGTCGGCGCTGAACGAGGCCGCCGACCAGCTCGCCGAGGCGACCAAGACCGTCGCGACCGCGCACGGCTTCGGTTTCGCCGACCCCCGCGCGGCCTTCACCGGGCACGAGGTCTGCTCGGCCGACCCGTACATCCTCGGATACGTGCCGGGCTCGAACGTCGAGTCCTTCCACCCGACCCGTGCCGGTCAGGACGCCTACACCGACGTGGTGATGGCGAAGCTGTAGCCGACGGTCAGGCGAAGCCCGGTCCCCGACTTGCCGGAGGGGGCCGGGCTTCCTTCATACCCGCGTGTCGTCGGCGCCGCGCCGCCGCGCGCTGTACGCGCGGACTTTCGCGCGATTGCCGCAGACGCGCATCGTGCACCAGCGGCGGGTGCGGCTGCGCGTCGCGTCCCAGAAGACCCAGCCGCACTCGTGGTCGGGGCACTGCTTGAGGCGCCGCCAGTCGCCCGACGCGACCGTCAGCACCCACGCGGCGGCCAGGTGCGTGACCGGTCCTTCCACGGCGAGCGGCTCGTCGGGTGTCTCGCCCGACCCGATGCGCACCGCCAGCGG
Organism: Phytomonospora endophytica; assembly: GCF_014202425.1. Taxonomy (GTDB): domain Bacteria; phylum Actinomycetota; class Actinomycetes; order Mycobacteriales; family Micromonosporaceae; genus Phytomonospora; species Phytomonospora endophytica. Next base: position 10,296 of record NZ_JACHGT010000019.1, read on the forward strand.
CGAGCGCGCCAGCACCTTCTCGGCGGCGGCGATCTCGGCGGTGGCGGCCTCGCCGCCGTTGTCGAGGAGCAGTCGCGCACGCAGGCCGGCGCGCAGGAGCAGCAGGTCGTCGTAGGGGACGACCGTGCCCTCGGGGGAGAGTTTCCGCCGCATGAGCCACGTGGTCATGCCCTCGACGGTCGTGAACACGTCCGTCCGGTCCTCGATGTCGATCGTGTTCGCGAAGTCGAGGATCAGGGTCGCCGCGGCCGAAGGTTCCGTCACTCTTCCATCTAATCACATAGACGGTTATGATCACACCGGCTAACTCATTAGATGGTGCACCTGGAGACTCTTCATGACGCTCACGATGGGCCGGGAAACCGCCGCCACGACCGCCCCGGCGGCGCGCAACGCGCCCGTCCTGGTCGCCTTCACCGCGATCACCAACCTCGCCGACGGCGTCCTGCGCGTTGCCCTGCCCCTGCTCGCCGTGGGCCTGACCGGTTCGCCCGCGCAGGTCGCGGCCGTCGGATTCGCGCTCACGCTGCCGTGGCTGCTGGTCGCGCTGCACGTCGGTGTGCTCGTGGACCGGGTCGACCGGCGGCGCCTGCTGTCGATCGCCAACACCATCCGGCTCGGTGCCGTCGGCGCGCTCCTCCTGACGCTGGCGACCGACACCGTCGCGATGCCCGTCCTGCTCGGCGCCGCCCTGGTCGTCGGCGTCACCGACGTGATCGCCTCGACGTCCTTGAGCGCCATCGTCCCGTCGGCGGTGCGGCCCGCGCAGCTGACGAGGACCAACGCCTGGGTCACCGGCGCCGAGACCGTGACGAACGAGTTCGCCGGTCCCGCCCTCGGTGGCCTCCTCGTCGGGCTCGGCGCCGCCGTCTCCCTCGGCGCGACCGCCGTCGCCTACGGGATCGGGATCCTGCTGACCCTGCTGCTCGTCGGCGGTTTCAAGGCCGTCCGCACCACGCGCGCCCCGGCCCGCGGATCCGTCAACGCCGACATCCGGGAAGGACTGCGCTTCCTGCGCCGCAACCGTCTCCTGTGGACGATGACGGTCACCATCTCCGTGCTCATCATCAGCTGGAGCGCCTGGCTCGCGCTGCTGCCCACCTTCGCCACCGGTGAACTGCACCTCAGCGGAGCCGCCTACGGCCTGCTGATCAGCACCATCGGCGCCGGCGGGCTCGCCGGAGTGTTCCTGGCCGAACCGCTCAACAAGCTCCTCGGCCGCCGCAACACACTGTTCGCCGACCTCGTCGGAACCCTTGTCATGGTGGCGATCCCGGCGATCTTCCCGCACCCCGTGCTGATCGGCGTCGCCGGTTTCGCCGGCGGACTCGGGGGGACACTGTGGACGGTCACCAGCCGCACCATCTCCCAGCAACTCGTCCCGCAGGAGATGTACGGCCGCTACTCCGCGACCGCCCGCCTCATCAGCTGGGGAACGCTGCCACTCGGCGCCGGTCTCGCCGGAGTGCTCGCCGAGTTCGTCGGCGTCCGCTGGACCTTCGCGGTACTGGCGCTGATCGTCGTCGCGACCTTCGTTCCCTTCCTCCGCAACGTGACCGAGAAGAAGCTGCCCCCGGAGCCCGAGACGGACTAGCCGCCGGCCGCCTCGCCGACCGTGCGGTAGCGGCCGCGCGCGTAGGCGAGCAGGTCGCCGGTGTCGTCCGAGGTGGTGACCTCGTCGACGGTGGCCGTCACGAGATCGTTCCAGCCCACCCGGCGACGGTCGACGACGGTCACCAGTGCCACCCCGGCCGCGTCGGCCAGCACCGGGCCGACCGGCCCGTCGACCCACTCGCCGGTGCGGAAAACGCCGCCCGGCGAGGGATGCAGCCCCGCGAAGACGTCCGCGACGGTCCGATGCCGCCAGCGCAGCACGTTGACCACCGCGCGGCCGTCGTCGCCGAGCGCCTCGGCCAGATCGCTGTCGGGGTCGAGGAGGGCGCAGACCGAGGCGGGCTCCCCGGCCGCGACGACCAGCGACGAGACGGTCAGCCCGGCGGTGCCCGACGTCCACACCGTCACCGGTGCGACGAGGCGGCCGCGCAGTTGCCGCGCGGGATCGCGGGAGCCCGCGGGCGCGGCGAACGGATGGTCCGCGTGGATCATGCCTCCCGGCTCGGGCGAGGTGTTCACGACACCACCGTACGGTGCCGGCGACGTCAGTCGGCGGCGACGGTGATCGTCGACCACCACTCCATCCAGCGGCGTTCGAGGTCGGCGAAGTCGGTGTCGGTGAAGTCGTAGGCGTTGAACAGGATCATCCAGCCGCCGGAGGGACGGAACTCGGTGACCGGCTGGCGGGCGAGGACGAGGAGGCTGTCGCCGTGTTCGGCGACGGTGAGGAAGACCTGTTCGTCGGTGCGGTCCCAGACCTCGCCCGACCAGGCGTCGCCCGTGGCCGGCTGCGCCTTGTAGCCGCTGCCGACGGGTTGTGACGCGGCCTCCCCGAGGCCGAGGAGCTCGACGGCGTTCCCGCGCGTGGCGCCCGCGAGGAAGAGCGTGCGCCGGTCGGACAGGCCGTGGCGTTCGATGCCGAAGCGCAGCTGGCGGAGGAAGGTGTGCCAGCCCTCGGTGATGTCGTCGTAGTAGGCGTCCCAGTCGGGCTGGGCGCCGCGAGGGGCGCGGGTCAGGCGGACGATGGTGCTGTCGCCGGCGGGGTGGAGGCTGAAGTGCTCGACGCCCAGGCGGAGGGTGTAGTGGTCGGGGTCCTCGGTGAAGTCGGAGCCGTAGATGAGGGCGATCTCCTCGTCGAGGCCTTCGACGTGCCAGCCGTGCCACCGGCGGATCAGCGCCGGGTCGCGCAGGGCTGGCCACACCTCCGCGGGGGACGCGGCGACCGTGACCTCGATGACGATCGGGTCAGGCGTGCTGTCGTTCATCAGGATCTCCCGTTCCCGGCGCGGGGTGCCCGGCGCCGATGAGCCGGTACGGTCGCCCGCCCGGAGTGTGGAAGGACGCGGCGACCTCGGCGATGGCCCCGGCGAGCGCCTCCGCGAAGGCGCCCACGTCGTCGGGCGAAGCGAACGCGACCTCGGTTTCGAGCGTGAAGGTCAAGAGGCGGCTGCCCTGCCGCTGACTGGCCGCCTGCATCCGCGCGACGTCCCGCACCGCCCGCGACGCGACGGCGAGGAGATGCTCGGAGGCATGGCGATGGGTCGTCTCGGGCGTCACCGCATCGGACACGGACACGTCGGACGCCTCAAGGACGTCCGGGTCGACCACGAACGCATCCGCCACGGTCCGCAACACCCGCTCAAGACGGCCCCGCCGTGGGCGCTCCTCGACCAGTTCGAGCAGGCCGAGCTCTTCGAGCTGGCGCAGGTGGTAACCCAGCCGCTGACGGGGAACGCCCAGCTCGGCGGCCAGCTCAGGCGCCGACGCGGGCGTCCGCAACCGCGCGAGAAGCGTGCGCCGAAGAGGGGTGAGCGCCCGTCGCAGACGGTCGGGCTCGTCGACGAGGTCGTGGGTGGGCATGGGGGGAGCTTGCACTGGACAAGAAAAGTTGTCAAGTGGAGGTGGGTGCGGCGCGGTGCGGTGCGGCGAGGTGGAGGGCGCGGCGCGGTGCGGCGAGGTGGAGGGCGCGGCGAGGTGCGGTGAGGTGGAGGGCGCGGCGGCTGGTGGCAGTTTGGGGCGCGGTGGGGTGAGGACGCAGCGGCTGGCAGTGCCGTGGCGTTGGGGTGGGGCAGTGGGGTGGGGTCTGTGGTGCCCGGGGCAGGAGGCGGTGGGGTTGAGGGCGGGCCCGCTCACGGGCTCTTGCACTGTGGGCGTCAGTTGCCGGCGCGTCGGCGGAGAGGCACACGTGCAGGAAGGCGAGCCGGTGAGCGGCGGCGAAGGCGGAGGGTGTCCGACGTGGTCAGATCCCGCCGAAGCCGAAGCCGAAGCCGAAGCCGAAGCCGAAGCCGAAGCCGAAGCCGAAGCCGAAGCCGAAGCCGAAGCCGAAGCCGCGCCCGCGCCCGCGCCCGCGCCCGAGGCCGAAGCCGAAGCCGAAGCCGAAGCCGAAGCCGAAGCCGAAGCCGCGCCCGCGCCCGAGGCCGAAGCCGAAGCCGAAGCCGAAGCCGAAGCCGCGCCCGAGGCCGAAGCCGAAGCCGAAGCCGCGCCCGAGGCCGAAGCCGAAGCCGAAGCCGCGCCCGAGGCCGAAGCCGCGCCCGAGGCCGAAGCCGCGCCCGAGGCCGAAGTGAGAGCCGGAGCGCGGGCATGGCGTGGCACAAACCCGGCCGAGCGAACGTGGTGCCATGCCCCGGCGGCAGCGCTCGCCGATGCATTGGTTGGGAGCTGTGAGGTGGCGCAGGTTCCCGCAGCGGGGGCCTCCCTGGCAGCGATCGACGGTGGGGTTCAGCCGTTGGCGTCTGAGGCTTCGAGTCGGCGGTCCTGGCTTCGTTGGCGGAGGCTCGCCGGCGAGGGGCGAGGGGCGAGGGGCGAGGGGCGAGGGGCGAGGGGCGAGGGGCGAGGGGCGAGGGGCGAGGGGCGAGGGGCGAGGGGCGAGGGGCGAGGGCGTCTTGCAGCGTCCACGCGGGTGGGTGTCGAGTCGAGAGCCGCCTGGCGAGCTGCGGCATCTCGCGCTCGCGGCCTGATAATTCGCAGTGGGCAGTGGGCAGTGGGCAGTGGGCAGTGGGCAGTGGGCAGTGGGCAGTGGGCAGTGGGCAGTGGGCAGTGGGCAGTGGGCAGTGGGCTGACTTCAGGCGTACGCAACCCGATAGCTCGCTGAACTGGTGCGTTCGGCTTGTGAGGCGCAGTGGTGGTCTCTGTGTGCGGAGGCTCGGTGTCAGTGCTGTCGTTGTGCGCGGCCGCTCGGTGTGCGGTGAGATTTCCGCAGCCGCAGCTGGGCACGCGTGTGGGTGACTTCGGCCGAGCAGGGTGCGCGGACTTGCCGGGGTGGACGGCTCGTGACGGCGGACCGCCATGGCTTGGCGGCTGATGCGCGTTTGGCTTCGGCCGCCTTGAAGTGAGGATCGTGTGTGGCAGGTTTTCGCCAA
>NZ_JACHGT010000019.1:15366-185310 GCF_014202425.1 Phytomonospora endophytica
AACCGCCAACCGCCAACCGCCAACCGCCAACCGCCAACCGCCAACCGCCAACCGCCAACCGCCAACCGCCAACCGCCAACCGCCAACCGCCAACCGCCAACCGCGAACCGCGAACCGCGAACCGCCAGCCGCCAGCTTGGCCGGGGGTGGCCCGGGTGGCTGGGGTGAGAAACGGGCGGGGTGGAGACCGAACCAGAGGAGGGGTCGGCTGCGACCGTCGTCGGTGGTGTCGCCGGGCTCGGTTGCGGTCGTCTCAGGCACGTGGTTGAGGTGAAGGCTTGCTGCGGCGGAGTACGGCTGCGGCGCCGCGGCGTGGTGTGAGGGGTTGGCGGTTCTGTTCCGGCGCTTGCGTGCGGCTGGAAGTGGGGGCTGTGCGGCAGGGGTCGTTTTGAGCGGAGCTTCGTTGCGGTCGGGCGGATGGAAGCGGGCGTGGCGATGCTTGTGTCGCTGCCTGCGCGTGGGCTGCGCGATGGTGCGGCGGCTTGTGTGGCCGGCCGAGATTGCCTCGATGTGGGATGGCGAGCAGGAATCGAGTGGGCCGGAACCGAGTGGGAGCACGGCTGCGGTTCACGAGGCGGTGGGATCCGGGTCGGCTGCGGTTGAGGCGGGATCCGGATTCCAGGGGACCTCGCGCTGGTGGCGTTCGGTCGGAGGTGGAGGACTGCTGCGGCAGGCGCTCGGCCGGAGTGGTGCGTTGAGCGGGACGCGGCTCGGTCGGGGTGGGCATGCCGGTGGGGTGGGCTGGCTGGGGCGGGTGCCGGGGAGTCGTCAGCCCGAGTGTGGGGAGCGCGGGGGCTGAGTTGGGTGGGCCGCAGCCGCAGCCGCAGCCGCAGCCGCAGCCGCAGCCGCAGCCGCAGCCGCAGCCGATGGCGGTGGCGGGCAGTGGCGGCGTGCTGGGTGGCGCGTGGGTTGTCTTGCTGGTTAGTACGGCGTGTAGGGGGTCGGCGTTGCTTGCCGGGTGGGGCGGGGGTGGGGTCTCGTTGGGTGGGGTGGCCAGGGGGAGGGGAGGTGGGCGGGGGCGTGGGAATGGTGGTGGGTTGCCGGGGTGGTGCGTTCGGGGAGGCCGGTGAGGGTGGCGGCCAGGAAGAAGTAGGTGGCGGCGATGAGGGCGGCGCCGATCGTGTCGCTGACGCGGTGCCAGCCCGTCACGATCGTCGCGGCGGCGACGAGGGCGGTGACGAACACGACGGGGGCGGCGAGGAGGGCGCGAAGTACGGGCGGCGCCGCGAGGAGGAGGCCGAGGCCAATACCGGCGGCGACGGTGGTGTGGCCGCTGGGGAAGCTGTTGTGAAGGGGCAGCCCGGTGCCGTAGAGGTCCAGGTCGGGGCGGGGGAGCGTCGACTTGAGCACTTCGGTCGTCGCGATCGAGAGGGCGGCGACGGCGGCGCCCGCGACGCCATAGCGGACGCGGCGGCGGCCCGTCGAGCGGCTGCGCGTGAGGGCGCCGAGGAGGATGACGGCGGCCAGGGCGCCGAGGATGAGGGGTGGCGAACCGACGAACCCGAGCAGGGAGAAGGCCGCGGGGTGCTTCTCGGCTCCGTAGGTGGCGTCGAGCCCCTGGTTTTCCAGGGCCTGGCCGGTGTAGGTCTGCACGGCGAGCAGGTAGGTCGCGACCACCGCCAGCGCGCACAGCACGGCACCGGTCAGGAGGACCGCGACGGCGGCCGGGGCGCGGCGCTGGGGCCGGGGGAGGCTGGTGGTCATGTGTTCATGGTGCGCCGGGGATGTCCGCGGAGGTTCCGGAGAATGTCATGGTCGTGTCACAGAAGTGGGCAGGAGCGGGCGTCGCGGCGTTCGTCGGTCCCGACGACCGCGACCGCCCCCGCCCGCTCGCCCGAAGTCAGCACGGTGCACGCCACCTGGTCCAAAGCGGTCGCGCTCCAGCTCGCCACCGCCGTGTCCACCGTGACCTCGACGACGCCGTCGAGGAAGGTCGTGGTCACCAGCACGTCCATGATCGGCAGCGCGGTGCCCAGGTCGAAGTTCTGCTCGGCGGGGGTCGGTCCGCGCAACAGGGCCGCGACGGCCTCGTTCGGTGCCAGTACCGCCGGCGTCAGCCGTGGATAGCCGACGAGGCGCCCGTCCCCGAGCCAGAACAGCACCGTCTGCGTGTTCGCGGGCTGCCCCGGAGCCTCCCCCGCCGGGATCACGTCGCTCGGCCGGACTCCGCAACCCGCGAGCACGAGCAGTGCCGCCACCAGCGCGAACACGCGTTTCATGCCCGCCTCCTCGGTAGTCGCAGCGTGAACACGGCACCGCCGCCGGGGCGGTTCGCCGCCGACAACTCACCGCCGTGCAGCCGCGCGTTCTCTCGCGCGATCGCCAGCCCGAGCCCGCTGCCCGCGGAACGGCCGCGCGCGCTGTCGGCCTTGTAGAAGCGGTCGAAGACGTGCCCGATGACGTCCGGCGCCAGCCCCGGCCCATGGTCGGCGACTTCGATGACGACCTCCTCGGGACCCGCCGACAAGCGCACCTCCACGGGTTCGCCGCCGTGGCTCAGGGCGTTGCCGACGAGGTTCGCCATGATCACGTCGAGCCGGCGCGGGTCGAGGCGTGCCGTCAGCCCCGCCGGCAACTCGACGGCGACCTGTTCGCTCCACCCGCGCGCCCGCAGGCTCGACGCGACCGCCTCGCCCATGTCGACGTCGTCGAGGATCAGCGCCGCCGTACCCGAGTCGAAACGCGAGACCTCGATCAGGTCGGCCACCAGGCGATTCAGGTTCCGGGTCTCCCGGCTGACGAGCCGCGCGGCGGCCGCCGCGTCGCCGGTGAGGTGCTCGGCCTCCTCGTCGAGGACGTCGGTCACCGCCGTCATCGCCGCCAGCGGCGTGCGCAGCTCATGGGACACGTCGGCGACGAAACGCCGCGCGTCGGCCTCCACCCGCTCCAGTTCGGCGACGTGATGCGCCACCGCGTCGGCGCTCTGGTTGAAGGTCCGCCCCAACTCGGCCAGCTCATCGCTCCCGCGCACCTGCAGGCGCGTGTCCAGCTCGCCCCGGCCCCAGCGCTTCGCCGCCGCCGCGAGCTCCCGCACCGGCCGCAGCACGCTGTGTGCGGCCAGCAGCGCGAAGACGATCGCGATCACCACGGCGATGATCCCGGTCCACTGCGCGGTGGCCATCCGGTCGACGCTCTCCTGCTCGGCGAGCATCGGCCGCGAACTGTAGATCTCCAGCCCGGACGGGGTTCTCTTCTCGCCTGCCTCGATCAGGAAGGGCATCCCGATGGTCAGCACCGGGTCCCCCGCGATCATCACCCGCTGCCACACGACGCTCGTGCCGTGCCGGACGGCCTCGCGAAGCTCCGCGCTGAACCCGCCGAGCGGCGGGCCGGCCCGTGACCGCAGCTCACCGAAGACGGTCACGATGTCCCCGCCGGCGGACTCCTGGAGCTGGTAGGCGAGCTCGTCGAGGCCGTCCTGGGAGAGCGGGATCTTGATGGCGTCGGCCAGCTTGCCGACCGCGTTCGTCAAGGCGCCGACGGCCGGGTCCTGGCTGTCGCGGAGGATCGTCGTGCGGGCCTCGACGTAACCGGCGACGGCGGTCGCGCCCGCCGACAGGACGCTGATCAGGATGTAGGTGATCACCAGGCGGGTGCGCAGGCCCGTACGCAGGAAACCCACGGTTCAGCCCGCCGGCAGCGGCCCGAAGCGGTACCCGAAGCCGCGCATGGTCTGCACGTACACGGGGTTGGCCGGGTCGTCCTCGATCTTGACGCGCAGCCGTTGGACGCAGGCGTCGACCAGGCGGGAGTCGCCGAGGTAGTTGTGCTCCCAGACCGACTCCAGCAGCTGCTGGCGGTTGAGCACCCGCCCCGGTGAACGCGTCAGCTCCAGCAGGAGCCGCAACTCGGTCGGGGCGAGGGCGATCCGCTCGCCGTGCTTGGCGACGACCAGCGCCGCCCGGTCGATGCTCAGGGCACCGTGCAGTTCGCGTTCGGCGCGTTCGGCGCTGGCGCGGCGCAGGACGGCGCGGATGCGGGCGTCGAGGACGCGGGCCTGGACCGGTTTGACGACGTAGTCGTCGGCTCCGGCCTCCAGACCCGCGACGACGTCGATGTCCTCGCCCCGGGCGGTGAGCATGATGATCGAGGTGTCCCCACCGGCACGGATCTGGCGGCACACGGTGAACCCGTCGATGCCCGGCAGCATCAGGTCGAGGACGACGATGTCGGGGACCTCGGCGCGGAACTGGTCGAGACCGCGCTCGCCGCTGGTGGCGACGCTGACGCTGTGATCCTGCCTTCTCAAGCCGAGCTGGAGCCCCTCACCGACGGCGAGGTCGTCTTCGATCAGCAGCACGCGGGCCACGGCGTCACCCCTCCTCATGCACGGTCGCGGGTCAGGTCAGCTCCACCGGCCCGTAGCGGGTGTGGGAGGCGTTGAGGGTGAAGGCCCAGTAGCGGTCTCCGTGCGACCAGTGCCACCACTCGGTCGGGTAGTTCACCATCCCGGCGGCGCGCAGGACGGCCGACATGGTGTCGCGGTTGCGGCGGGCCTCCCCGACGACGTCGGGCGAGGCGGTGAAGCAGCGATTCCCGCTGGCCTCGGGACTGTCGTTGACGGCGGTGCCCATGTCCAGTTCGACGCCCTCGGCGGTGCACAGCGTCAGGTCGACGGTGCCGCCGGTGCCGTGCGGGGCCACTTCCGGTGGGGAGACGTACTTGCTGGCCTCGACGTGCAGGCGGTCCTCGTCCCAGCCGGGGTAGGTGTCGCGCAGCTCGTCGCGGTAGCCCTCGAAGTACTTGCGCTGGAGATGAGGGGGCCGGTACGCCTCGACGATGAGCAGCCGCAGCCCGCCGGGCAGCGCGCGCTGCGCGGTGAGGAGGCGATCGAGGACGTTCTCGCGGAGGCGCGCGAACATGCCGTCCTCGTCGGCCAGACGCGGGTCGAGACGCAGCTCATCGACCTGGCGCAGGTCGATGAGGGCCTCGCCGTTGTCGCGGCTTTCGATGGCGGCGATGCGCGGGTCCGACAGGAGGATCATGAGGCGCTCCGCTTGCGGGCGTAGAGCTCGTGCCGCTCGAAGGCGAGGTCGACGAGCTCGGCGGTCAGCTGCGCGTAGGTGATGCCGAGGGGCGCCCAGACCTTCGGGTACATCGAGTGCGCGGTGAAGCCGGGGAGCGTGTTGAGTTCGTTGACGTAGATCTGCCCGGCCTCGGCGTCGTAGAGGAAGTCGACGCGGGCCAGGCCCCAGCCGCCGATGGAGCGGAAGGCGCGCAGGGAGAGTTCGCGGATCTCGGCGGCGACCTCTTCGGGCAGGTCCGCCGGGACGATCATCGGGTCGCTGGTGCCCAGGTACTTCTGGTCGAAGTCGAAGACGCCCTCGGCGACGGTGACCTCGCCGACCACCGACACGCGCGGCTCGAAACCGCCGAGGACGCCGGCCTCCAGCTCGCGGGCGTTCCGCACACCCTGCTCGATGATGACCACCGGGTCGAAGGCGAGGGCGGCCTTGACGGCCTCGCTCAGCTCGGAGAGTTCGTCGACGCGGCTGATGCCGATCGAGGAGCCCATGTTGGCGGGCTTGACGAAGAGGGGGAGTTCGAGGCCCTCGACGAACTCGGCCGGGTCGGCCGAGGCGTTGAAGCGGGTCTCGTCGACCCACACGTAGGGCGTGACGGGGATGCCTTCGGCCTTGAAGGCGCGCTTCATGGCGACCTTGTCCATGCCGACGGCCGAGGCCGCGACGCCGCAGCCCGCGTAGGGCGCGCCGAGGGATTCGAGGAGGCCCTGGAGTACGCCGTCCTCACCGAAGGGGCCGTGCAGGACGGGGAAGAACACGTCGACGGTCTCGACGACCTCGCCGTCCAGGACGATGTGAACGCCGGTCCGGGGGCGGGCCGAACGCAGCTCGACGACGGGACCGCCGACTTCGAGGCGGTCCTCGATGGCGAGGGTCGCGCCGGTCTGGTTCAGGAACGCGGTGACCTGCTCTTCGGGCAGCAGGTGGAAGGAGCCGTCCTTCCCGACGCCGATGACGACGGGCGTGAAACGCTCGCGCGGCAGCGCGCGGGCCACACCGAGCGCCGAGGCCGCCGACACCGTGTGCTCGGCCGAGGGGCCTCCGAACAGGACACCTACGCGTACGGCACTCATGCCGAAACCTCCTGGTACGTCGAGAGAATCGTGGATACCGAACCGGCGTCGACGTTGCCACCGGTCAACAGGACGCCGATATCGTGCACCCCGCCCGCGGAGGCGAGGGCCAGCGCCCCCGCCAGCGCGGCCGCGGCCGACGGCTCGACGAGAAGTTTGGCCTGGAAGGCGGCCAGCGTGAAGGCGTGCGCGATCGCCTGGTCGTCGACCAGGAGGACGTCGGCGATGACGTCGCGCAGGATGCGGAAGGGGAGTTCGCCCACCGTGGACGGCCGCAGACCGTCGGCCAGGGTGGGCGCGGGTGGGACGGTGACGCGTTCGCCCGCGGCGAGGCTGCGGTGGAGCGAGTCGCAGCCGACGGGTTCGACGCCGTAGAGCAGTGGCCGCTCGGCGCCCTCGCGGGCCGCGGCCAGGCTCGCCCCGGCGACACCGCCGCCGCCCCCGACGGGGACGACGATCGCGTCGAGACGGCCGCCCGCGGCGGCGACGTCGTCGAGCAGCTCAAGGGTGGCGGTGCCCTGACCGCAGACCACGTCGGGGTGGTCGTAGGCGTCGATCACGGCGTGCCCGGACTCGCCGTGCAGCTTGGCGACGGTGTCGAGGCGCTCCTCGACGGTCGTGCCGACCAGGTGCACCTCGGCGCCGGTGGCGGTGATCAGCTTGATCTTGGTGGAGGAGGCGTCGACGGGGAGCACGATCGAGGCGGCCAGGCCGTTCTCGGCGGCGGCCATGGCCACGGCGTAGCCGTGGTTGCCGGTGCTCTGGGCGATCACGCCCTCGGCCTCGCCCCTGGCGGCCAGGCGCCCGACGGCCCGCATGGCACCGCGGAACTTGTAGGAGCCGCCGTGCTGGAGGTTCTCCGCCTTGAGCCACAGGCGCACGCCCGCCCGCTCGTCGAGCGCGCGGGAGCGGACGAGGGGGGTGCGCACGACGCGCCCGGACAGCCACTCGGCGGCGGCCAGCACGTCGGCGTGACCCGGTGTTTCCGGCAGGCCTGGCAGCGCACCCGGCACGGCACCCGGCATGACAGAGCCGCGCCCGGACGGCGGCGTCGAGTCCCGCTTGTCGTCACTCAGCCGGTTCGCACGCACGGAAGGCTCCCCTCGGTGAGGCCGGTTCACCGGCGGACGGTGGCCCGCCGGAAGATCCACCATCCTCCCAAGTTGTCTTGACCAGGTCTTGGGAAGGTCATGGGAACGCAACGATTCGTCCGGCTTGACCGAATTATGTTCCGCTCCATCGGTGGACGGCTGTGGGAACGGTACAAGGTGAACGCGAAAGCCGCCGGACAGGTGCGAGGGGAGGCCTCCCCACTCGCCGCGACAACGCCTCAGGGCCGGGACTCCACTGTGGAGTACCGGCCCTGAACTGCGTCTATATCACCGAGCGGATGACGGGAATCGAACCCGCACTGTCAGCTTGGGAAGCTGAAGTTCTACCATTGAACTACATCCGCGAGAGCCCCCACTGTAGCCGATGGCTCCGGCGCTCTCGCACTCCCCTATGTCGTCAAGGCGCCGCCGTGCCCTCCTGAAGTGTCGTACGCTCCGGCAAAAGGTCGGGTTCGCCCGACTTTCGGTCTACTCGGAGCACGGCGAGGAGCAGCACATGACGCGATTCCATCTGCCGCGACACATCGGACGGGCACTCGCGACCGGGGCACTCGTGCTCGCCGCGACCGCCATCGGCGCCCCCTCGGCCGCCGCGTCCGTGGAGTGCGACCCCGCAGGGTCGGCGGCGGCACGGGTGACGCCCGACGCGGGCACCATCGTCGACGGCGGTGAGGTGACCCCGGCCCAGGCGGCGGCCCGTGAGGACGACCTCAAGGCCAGGCTCGACGCGCAGGGGCGCGGTCCGGGCCACTTCGACTTCGACGTGATCGTCACCGTCCCGGTCGCCTTCCACGTCGTCACCACCGAGAACGGTGAGGGCGACGTCTCCGACGACCTCATCGCCGCGCAGATCGATGTGCTCAACAACGCCTACTCCGCGGGTGCGGGCGGTTTCCCGACCGTCTTCCGCTTCGAGTTGACCGACGTCACCCACACCGCCGACGACGACTGGTACGGCGTCGAGCCCGACTCCAGCGCCGAGAAGGACATGAAGTCGGCGCTCCACCAGGGCGGCATGGAGACCCTCAACCTCTACTCCGCGGGCATCGGCGGCGGCCTCCTCGGCTGGGCGACCTTCCCCTCGGACGAGAAGGGCGACCAGGACGGCGTGGTCATGCTCAACGGGTCCATGCCCGGCAACGGCCCCGGCCCCTACAACGAAGGCGACACCGCCACCCACGAGGTCGGCCACTGGCTCGGGCTCTACCACACCTTCCAGGGCGGATGCGGTGGTCGCGGTGACGAGGTCGCCGACACCCCCGCCGAGGCCGAGCCGCAGTTCGAGTGCAACGACCGCGACTCCTGCCCCGGCAAGTGGGGCGAGGACCCGTTCCACAACTACATGGACTACGGAACCGACGCGTGCATGACCGAGTTCACCGCCGGGCAGTCGGTCCGGATGATCAAGTTCTGGCTCGCCTACCGCGAGTGACGCCTCCATAGCAAAGCCGGAACGGCCGCACCCCATGGTGCGGCCGTTCCGGCGTTCCGGGCGCTCGGTTATGGTCCGGAGCATGCTGTTGTCTGACCGGGACCTCACCGCCGCCGTCAAGGCGGGTCGCCTCGGGCTCGAACCCTTCGAGCCGACCCTGATCCAGCCCGCGTCGGTTGACGTGCGCCTCGACCGCTGGTTCCGGGTGTTCAACAACTCGAAGTACACCCACATCGACCCCTCGGTCCAGCAGGACGACCTGACCTCGCTGGTCGAGATCGCCGAAGGCGAGCCCTTCGTGCTGCACCCCGGCGAGTTCGTGCTCGGGTCCACGCTGGAGACCGTGAGTCTCGCCGACGACCTGGCCGCGCGTCTCGACGGCAAGTCGAGTCTCGGCCGCCTGGGCCTGCTGACGCACTCGACCGCGGGTTTCATCGACCCGGGCTTCTCGGGCCACGTGACGCTCGAACTGTCCAACGTGGCCAACCTGCCGATCACGTTGTGGCCGGGCATGAAGATCGGCCAGTTGTGCATCTTCGGCCTGTCCTCGCCGGCCGATCACCCCTACGGCTCCGCGGTCTACGGGTCGCGGTACCAGGGGCAGCGCGGGCCGACGCCGAGCCGGGCGTGGCTGAACTGGCGGACCTGGCCGACGGCTTAGGTTTCCCGCGGTTTCCTCAGGAACCGCCGCCGGTACCGCGTGGGCGTCAGCCCGGTTTCCCGCCTCATCAGCGTCCGCAGGTTCGCGGCCGTACCGAGTCCGCTGCGCCGGGCGACGGTGTCGACGCTCGCCTCCCCGAGTTCGAGGAAACGGCACGCGTAGGCGACCCGTTCGGCGGTCAGCCAGCGCAGTGGTGTCGTCCCCAGTTGTGCCTGGAAGCGGCGGTGCAGTGTGGCCGGGCTGACCGAGGCGTGTGCCGCCATGGCCGCGATGGTCAGCGGCCCGTCGAGCCGTTCGCGGATCCAGGCCAGGACGGGTTCGAGGGACTCGTCGGCGGTCTTCGGGACCGGCCGCTCCACGAACTGGCGCTGACCGCCGTCGCGCCCGGCGGCGAAGACCAGCCGGCGGCTGACCGCGTTGGCGATCTCGGCGCCGTGGTCGCGGCGGACGATGTAGAGGCCGAGGTCGAGTGCGGCGGCGCTGCCCGCGGCGGTCAGGATGTCGCCGTCGTCGACGAACAGCACGTCGGTCTCCAGCCGCACCGAGGGAAACCTCGCCCGGAACGCCGCCGACCACTGCCAGTGCGCCGTCGCGCGGCGTCCGTCGAGCACCCCCGCCTCGGCCAGGGTGAAGGCGCCGCTGCAGAAGCCGACCAGCCGTGCTCCCCGCGCGTGCGCCGCCCGGATCGCGCGCAGGACGGCGGCCCGGCGGGGCACCTCGACGTCCGGCCGGTTCGGCACGATCAGCGTGTCCGCCTCCTCGGCCGCCGCCAGGCCCTCCACGCCGGTGAGCGTGAAGAAGCCGTCGCGCATGACCGTGCGCGGCCGCGGCGAGCACAGCCGGAAGTCGTACAGCTCGCGCCCGATCTCGGGACGGCGCAGCCCGAAGACCTCGGTGGCGCATCCGAGTTCGAAGGGGTTGGAGTTCTCGTCGACGATGACGACAACTCGGTGGAGCCGTTGCGAGGATCCTTGCGACATGCGCTATTCCTAGCACTCGCGCGACCCTCCGTCGATCGCCAGACTTGAGCCATGAGCAGTGCACCGATCGCCCTCGCCGACGCCCTGGCCTCCTTCGACGCCCTGTGGAGCCCGCGCATCGTCACGCGCGTCAACGACTACGACGTGCGTGTCGCGAAGGTCGAAGGCGACCACATCTGGCACGTCCACGAGGACACCGACGAGTTCTTCCTGGTGCTCGACGGCGAGTTGAGCATCGGCCTGCGCGACTCCGGTGGCGAGCGGTCGGTGTCGCTGCCGAAGGGCTCGGTGTTCACGGTGCCGCGGGGTGTCGAGCACCGTCCCTCCGCGCCCGGTGGCGCAAAGATCCTCATGTTCGAGCCTTCGGGGACCTCGACCGTCGGCGACCGCCACGACGACGTACCGGCGCATGTGGACGTCACCGTGGGCCGGCCGCTCGGCTGACGCCTCTTGATCAGGCCTAATACCTCCAAATGGGACCAAAATCACGCATAGCGGTTTAGCCTCCGGCTATGGACATTTCACAGAGCTTCCAGAACGCACTGGACGCGGTCGTCGCGTTCATCCCACGCGCGCTCGCGTTCCTCGCGATCCTGGTCATCGGCTACATCGTCGCCAGGATCCTGCGCACGGTCGCCGTCAAGCTGCTGTCGAAAGTGGGCTTCGACCGCGTCGCCGAGCGCGGTGGCCTGCGCAAGTTCACCGGCCGCTACACCGCGAGCGGCCTGGTCGGGATGATCGTCTTCTACGCGATCATGCTGTTCACCCTCCAGCTGGCCTTTGGCGCCTTCGGCAACAACCCGGTGAGCGACCTGCTCAACGCGATCGTCGCCTGGCTGCCGCAGCTGTTCATCGCGCTGGTGATCATGGTCGTCGCGATGGCCGTGGCCAACGTGGTCTACGACCTCGTGTCCAACATGCTCGCCTCGGTCTCCTACGGCCGGACGGTCGCCGCGATCGCGCGGATCGCCATCGTGGTCATCGCCGCGATCGCCGCGCTCAACCAGATCGGCATCGGCAACGCGGTGACGATGCCCCTGTTCATCACGGCCCTGGCGATCATCGCCGGTGTCGCGATCGTCGGTCTCGGCGGCGGCCTGATCATGCCGATGCGGGAGCGCTGGGAGCGGGTCCTCGGACGTGTCGAGGCGGAGTCGGCGAGCCTGAAGGCGGCCGTGTCCGACCAGCAGGGCACGCCCCAGTTCGGGCAAGGCGCCTACCAGTCGCAGCAGTACGGCACCGACCAGCAGTCGGCCGCGCAGGACGCCGCACGTCGCGCGGAGGCCGAGACGGCCGGGCGGGTGCCGCCGCCGGACACCGGCGAGTACGGCGCGCACCAGTAGGACCTGTGGGATGAGGAAGGCCGAAGCCGCCCGGGGAGACCCGGGCGGCTTCGGCGTTCGCGCTCAGAAGCCGCCGGGCGGGCACGGCGTCACGCGCGGCCGGTCGGTGCACTACTCGCGGCCCCCGTCGGCGACCAGCTCATCGCCGCCTCGGGGACCTAGTACGTGATCAGGGAAACCGTCCGGTACCCGTCGAGGGCCTTCGGCGCCCCCAGGCCGGTGAACTCGATGACCGCCGCGCAGGCCGCGACCGACGCGCCGAGCCGCTCCACGAGCCGGCACCCGGCGAGCATGCTCCCGCCCGTGGCGATCACGTCGTCGACGAGCAGCACCGACTCGCCGGGCTTGAGCGCGTCGTCGTGGATCTCGACCGTCTCGACCCCGTACTCGCCCTGGTAGCTCTCGGTCAGGCGGGCGCGCGGGAGTTTCCCGGCCTTGCGGATCGGCACCAGCGGCAGCGCCAGCTTGTAGGCCAGCGGCGCGGCCCACAGGAAACCTCGCGCGTCGAAGGCGGCGATCCGGTCGAAGGGCACGCCCTCGACGGCCGCGGCCAGGCCGTCCACGGACGCGGCGAAGGCCTCCGGGTCGGCGAGCAGCGGGGTGATGTCCTTGAAGGCGACGCCGGGGATGGGGAAGTCGGCGACGGGTGCGATGTACTGGCTCAGGTCCACGCCGACAGCGTATGACCCCGCGTGCGGTCTCTTAAATCGCACCTAAATCCCTGTCGGGCGGACCCGGCCGGATGCCACGATTCGGGTGGCCCAACAGGCCCGAAAAGCCCGGAAAACTACCGATGGGTAACCCCTGTCGAGCAGTCGAAACAGTTCAGTCCATTGTGGATCACAGGGCCTCCGCCGGGTGTCCCCGGAAACGTGAATCCGTCACCGGTAGCATCGGCGGCGGCACAGACGTGATCTCGTCAGGATCTTCCCGTGAAGCACGGGTCGCCGAGGACCCCCTCGAACCACCGCCCTCGACGTTCCGCGCGCATCCTGCCCCCGTCGGAGAAAGCAGGCGACATGACTGCCGAAGCCCCCTCTCACTACGACCGACTCGGTGGAGCCCCCACGATCAAGGAGGCCGTGGACCGTTTCTACGTCCGTCTCCTCGACGACGCCGAGCTCGCGCACTACTTCGTCGACACCGACGTCGCACAGCTCAAGCGCCACCAGGTGCTGCTGCTCTCGCAGGTCCTCGGCGGCCCCACCGAGTACAGCGGCCGCGAACTGTCGGCCGCCCACCGCGGTCTGGCCATCACCGAGGCGCACTACGACAAGGTCGGCGCGCACCTGCTGGGTGTCCTCGCCGAGATGGGCGCGCCGGCCGACATCGCCGACGCGGTCGCGCAGACCCTCAAGGCAGTCCGCGACGACATCGTGGACCCGGCCGCGGGATCCTGAGTGGTCGACGCGGCACGACTGAAGTGGAGCTGGGGCGAGGTCGCCGGATACGGCGACCAGGTCCCGCTCTTCTTCTACTCCACGTTGTTCCTGGAGCACCCCGAGACGCGGGAGATGTTCCCGATCAGCATGGCCGCCCAGCGCGACCGGCTGGTCACCGCGCTCGGGCGGATCGTCAGCGACGTCGACAACGTCGACGAGCTCGTCCCCTTCCTCCAGCAGCTCGGCCGGGACCATCGCAAGTTCGCCGTCCTGGACGGCCACTACCCGGCCGTCGGGTCGGCGCTGCTGGCCACCCTTGAGCACTTCCTGGGCGGCGACTGGACCCCTGACCTGGCCGCCGACTGGGAGGCCGCGTACGGGATCGTCGCGCAGGTCATGTCCGAGGCGGCGAACGACTCCGCGAAGGAGTCGCCCGCCTGGTGGGAGGCCGAGGTCGTCGCGCACGAGCGGCGCACCATCGACCTCGCCGTCCTGCGCGTCGCCCCGCACGAGCGCCTCGCGTACGTGCCGGGGCAGTCGCTGACGATCGAGCACCCGAACCGCCCGCGCATGTGGCGGCAGTACTCCCCGGCGAACGCGCCAAGGGAGGACGGCACCATCGACTTCCACGTGCGCATGGCCGACGCCGGGCAGGTCAGCCCGGCGCTCGTCGAGCTGACCCAGCCCGGCGACACCCTGTGCATAGGCCCGCCCATGGGTACGGGCCTGTGCCTGCCCGACACGCCGCCGCGGCACGTCCTCATGCTCGCCGGGGGCACCGGCCTCGCCCCCTTGAAGGCGATCGCCGAGCAGATCGCGGCCGACTACGACGGTCGGCAGGTCTACCTGTACTGGGGCGCGCGGCACCACCGCGACCTCTACGACCTGCCCGCGCTGCGCGACTTCGCCGGGCGGCACGACTGGTTCCACATCGTGCCCAGCGTCGCCGAGGGCGAGCAGACCCAGACGGTCCACAAGGGAAACCCCGTGGGCATCGCGTTGCGGCAGGCCCGGTGGCTGGAGTGCGACGTGTTCGTCTGCGGCCCGCCCGGAATGGTCGCCACGAGCGTGTCGGCGCTCGCGCACGCCGGTGTGCCCGAGCGTCAGATCCACCGCGAAGAGTTCAACGGCACAGGTGAGGAGGCGCCGGCATGACCGGTGACGACGCCAGGGCGCCGCAGGGCCACAGTCTCAGCCCCGACAAGGTGCGGCACACCGAGTTCAACCGCACCACCCTGGGCAGACGCGGGTACAACACCGAGGAGGTCGACCGTTTCCTCAACCGCCTCGCCGAGGAGCTCGCCGCCCGCGACGCCCGTGAGGCGCGGTTGCGGGTCGAGGCCGAGAAGGTCAAGGGCGCGCTGAAGGACTGGCAGAGCGCCAACGCGCGCGGCCACGTCCCGACGGTCGCGCCGACCCGGCCGACGGCCGAGGCGGTCAACCTCCTCTCACAGGCGCAGCAGCAGGCCGACTCCTACATCGCGCAGGCCCAGGACTACTGCCGTCAGCTGATCTTCCAGGCGCGGGGGCAGGCCGACACGGTCCTGCGCACCGCCCAGTCGCACGCCGAGGCCGCCGCCGCGCAGGCCGCGCAGGCCCTCGACCAGCAGACCTCGCCGGAGGAGCTGGAGGAGATCGAGGCGCGGCTGTCGCGCACGCGGGCCTTCCTGGACGCGATCGGGACGGTCGAGGCACAGCTGAAGACCGCGCGGGAAACCCTCGCGGTCGAGGTCGACCGGCTCACCGGTAGCGGCCGCGACCAGGTCGGCGGCCGCTACGACGGCGGGCGTTTAGGACGCTGGTGACGCGTATGCCGGACCGACCCCCCGGTCCGGCTCAGCGCACGTAGCGGGCTTGGACCTCGTACGGGTACACGGCCGGTACGGTGCTCACCTCCGTCAACCGTGTCATCTGCGCGGGCGTGAGCACGAAGGTCGTCGCCTCGATGCTGTCGGCCGCGTGCTCCGGTGTCCGTGGCCCGATGATCGGCGCGGTCACCCCGGGCGTCTGGAGCAGCCACCGCAGCGCGACTTGCGCGGGGCTCCGGTCGGCCTCGCCGGCGATGTCGTGCAGTACGTCGAGGACGGCCCAGGTGCGCTCGTTGGCGTAGCGGTCCCAGCGTTGCGGCAAACCCTTCTCGGTCGCCTGGGCGACGACGCTGCCGGCGGGCGGGGCGTCCATGCCGCGCCGGAAACGGCCCGACAGCCAGCCGCCGCGCAGCGGGCTCCACGGCATCAGGCCGAGGCCCTCGTTGCGGCAGACCGGGAGCAGCTCCCACTCGGTTTCCCGGTCGAGGAGGTTGTAGAGCGGCTGGAGGGCGCTGTAGCCGGTGATCCCGGCGGCCCGCGCGACCTCGACCGACTTCTGCAGCTGCCAGCCGGTGAGGTTGCTGGCGCCCAGGTAGCGGACCTTCCCGGCGGTGACGAGCGTGTCGAGGGTGCGGAGGGTCTCCTCCAGCGGGGTCCGGTTGTCCCAGACGTGCGTGTAGTAGAGGTCGATGTGGTCGGTGCCGAGTCGGCGCAGGCTGGCCTCGACCGCCGACAGGATGTGCTTGCGGCTCAGGCCTCCGTCGTTCGGGCCGGGACCGGTCGGGCCCCACACCTTCGTGGCGACGACGAAGTCGTCACGGTCGCGTCCGTTGAGCCAGCGGCCGAGGACCGCCTCGGACTCACCGGCGTGGTAGACGTCGGCGGTGTCGATGAAGGTTCCGCCGGCGTCGGCGAAGGCGTCGAGGATCCGGTGGCTCGCGCGCTCGTCGGCGGGGCCGCCGAAGTGCATCGCGCCGAGGCACATGTCGCTGACCTGGAGACCGGACGCGCCGAGATATCGATGTTCCATCGCCCGACGGTAAAACCTGGAGGGCACTCCAGCACAAGGCCGGCGCGCGTCGTCCACTGTGTACTCTCGGTGGGGTTTCCCGCCCAGAGACATCGAGGACCCCCGATGCCCAGTGACGACCCCGCCGACACCCGGCTCGCCGCCGAGGTCGCCAAGGCCCTCGCCGACCGGCCCGAGGCCCCCTGGTACGACATCGGCCGGCCGATCCCGTCGAGCCCCAACCGCGTCCCCGCCGGCTTGTCCTTCAAGGCCGCGCGGCTGCTGCGGCTCGCGTCGTTCCTCGGCCCCGACCCGATCCCGCTGCGGCTGTTCTCCCGGTACCCCGACCGCCTCCCCATGGAACTGCGCGGAACGGTCGAGGCGGCCGCGAAGGAACTCGGCTTCCGGGGCGACGTCGTGAACATCAACCGCGGTGTCGCCCTCGGCGTCCGCGAGGCCTGCACGCCCAAGGAGTCGGCCGAGGCGATCGCGACCGTCCGCCGCCTGCTGCGCGAGCACCTGCCCGGCGACGTCCAGGGCAGGGAGGACTGGCCCACGTGGCGCGCCCTGCTCAAGCACACCCTGGCCGCGGTGTCCGACCCGGCCGTCGGCCCGCCCGACCACATCTCCTGGCTGCACGACCGCGCCGCCACCTACCTCCAGGAAACCGGGCAGCTCGCCGCCGCGAGGCTGCTCTTCGAGCGCGCGCTGCGCCTCAACGAGGCCGCCTACGGACCCGAGCACGCCGAGGTCGGGCTCACCCTCGCCAACCTGGGCATCGTGATGCGCATGCAGGCCGACCACGACGAGGCCGCCGCCGTCCTGGAACGCGCTGTGCGCGTCACCGGCACCGCGTTCGGCCGCGACTCGGCCGACGTCATGTACCCCGTCAGCCAGCTCGGCCTCGTGATGTCGGAGGTGGGGCGCTTCACCGACGCGAAGTTCCTGCAGGAGTGGGCCCTGCGCAACGCCGAGAAGAACTTCGGGCCCGACCACCCGACGACCGCCGTCCGCCTGACCAACCTCGCCGGTGTCCTCCACGACCTCGGCGACGGCCACGCCGCCCACACCATGTACCAGCGGGCGCTGCGCATCGAGGAGACCGCGTACGGCCCCGACTCCGCCGAGGCCGGCGACACGCTCAACAACCTGGGACTGCTGCTCAAGGACATGGGCAGGCGCTCGGAGTCCGTGAACGCCCTCGAACGCGCTCTCGCCATCGCCGAGCGCACTCGCGGACCGCGGCACGCCGACGTCGCGGCCACCCTCAACAACCTCGGGCTGCTGTCGGTCGAGCAGGGGTTTCCCAGCAAGGCGATCCCGCGCCTGGAAAGGGCGCTGGCCATCGGCGAGGCCGTCTTCGGCCGCACGCACCCCCAGGTCGGCCTCACCCTGCACAACCTCGCCGTCGCCAGGGCCGAGACCGGTCACCGCGAAGAGGCGAGGCGGCTCATGGCACGTGCAATCGCGATCTTCGAGACCGCATACGGCACCGAGCACCGGCAGACGCGCGCGAGCCGCACCATGCTGGCGGGATGGCGTTAGGACCGCCCCGCCTTCCGGCGGAGCGGTCCCGTCGGCGTCAGTCCGCGGGGACGAACGCGATCAGCCACGCCTCGGCGAGGTCGGGAGCCTCCTCGACGAACTCGCCGGACTCCAGCTCCCCGGCGAAGATGTGCGGGGTCAGGATCCGGACCCCGTCCACCTCCTTGCGGGCCATCCCGGCGGACACCTGAAGGAGTTTTCCCGCGCCGGGATCACGGGTGACCCGCCCGGGATCCCCGGGTTCGCCGACCGTGTCGCACCCGTTCCCCCGCGCGGCGTCGCCGCCCGGACCTCCGGCCTCGCCCGTCTGGAAGCAGTAGTACTCCCCGTCGCCTCCGCCCGTCGGCATGTCCGTGACACCGCGGCCGGGCACCTCGAACGGTGTCTCGGCGACCGGGTCGCCGTCGGCGTCGACCTCGACGACGGTCTGCTCGGCCATGTCGAAGTAGGTCACGTGCAGCTCGACGGCGCTGCCGCCCCCGGGCCTCTCGGCCGGCCGCGGATGGCAGCCGTCCACGTCGAAGCCGAGCGAGGTGAAGGTGTCGGTGGTGATGTCGAAGATTCCCAGCCGCGCCTCCGGGGAGGCGACGAGCAGCTGGTGGGAGGTGATCGACCAGGTCGGCTCGCGGCAGAGGACGTCGTCAGGGTCGTAGTCCATGAGCTCCCGCTGCGTCCCGGTGGCCAGGTCGCGCAGCATGAGCTTGTTCCGCTCGTCGATCCAGCTCAGCCACCTCCCGTCGGGGGAGACATTCGCGGTGACCAGTATCAGCGAGTTCCCGGTGAGGACGACCTCCGGTCTGCTCGCCGGGCGCCACGACAGCAACCTCGCGCCTCCCGCGAAGGATTCGAGGTAGTAGAAGGTGCCGTCGTACTCCGTGGGCACGATGCCGTCGGGAGTCTCCTCGGACTCCGACGGGCTCGGCACCGTCGAGGACCGCGAGGCCGCCGGGTCGGGCGCGCCTTTCCCGCCGCCCCAGACGTTCACCGTCCCGATGATCCCGGCCGCCAGTACGACGACCGCGGCGAACGCGGCCACGGCCGTGCGACGCACCTGTACCCGCCGGGTCCTGGCCATCGCCGCCTCCGCCAGAGGCACCGGCCGTGCTTCGTCGGCGATCTCCCGCAGGATGTTCGAAAGACGTTCGGTCGACATCACCGGCCCCCTTCCACGAGTTCGGTGAGTTCGGGCAGTGCCGAGCGCAGGTGGCCGAGGGCGCGGGAGGTCTGTGTCTTGACCGTCCCGGGCGAGCAGCCGAGGATCGCGGCGGCCTCGGCGACGCTGCGGTCCTCGAAGAAGCGCAGCACGACGACCGCGCGCTGCTTCGGGCTAAGGCTCAGGAGGGCGTCGCGGACGGTGAGTCGTAAAGCGACGTCGGTCTCCTCGGTCGCGGCACGGCGGGTGGGTTCGTCGGAGAACTGCTCCCGCACCCTCTTCTTGCGCCACCAGGAAACCTGAAGGTGGTACATGATCCTGCGCGTGTAGGCGGAGGCGTTCCCGTCGATGCGCTGCCAGGAGCGGTGTGTGCGCGACAACGCGACCTGGACGAGGTCCTCGGCGAGGTGCTGGTCGCCGGTGAGCAGGTATGCCGACCGCAGTAGCGCGGGAGTGTGGACGCGCGCGAATTCGGTGAACTCGGCGGCGTGAGCGGGCATCTGTGTCTCCCCCCGTGGGCTGGGTGTTGCCTCCTAGACGCCGGATCGGGCGCGGACGGTTGACACCCGGGGGGACCGAAGAACGAAGGCCGTCAGCCCAGCTCGCGCATGAAATGGAAGGCGGAGACGTGGAGGCCGTTGGCGAAGTAGAACCCGTGCGCCCCATGCCGGTGCGTCCCCGAGTCCAGGTGCAGTTGCGCGCACCCGTGCGTCTTCGCCTCCTCGACGAGCCACGCCAGCAGTTCCCGCGCGTGGCCCCGGCCGCGCACCTCGGGGAGGCTGACCAGGTCGTCGACGTACAGGTGCGCGCCCGCCGCCAGGGACCGTGTGTACCGGTAGCCGGCGACGGCCACCGCGTCGGGCGTGTCATCGGTGAACACGCCCGCGAGCAGGTAGCCGCCCGGCCGCAGCTCACCGTCGACGAGCGCGCCGAAGTCCTCGGCCGTCGTCAGCGCCGGCCGGAGCTCGCGCATCGCCCGGAACGCCGCGTGGGTCCGCCCGGCCGGGATGCGCTGGACGACGGCGCCCACTACGCGTCCGCGTCGGCGAGGAGCGGTTCGAGCGTGATGCCCGGGTAGTCGGTCTTCACCGTCTGCATGCGCCACTTGTTGAGGAACGCGGCCAGCACGACCCCGTCGCGCGCCCGCACGAAGGTCTCGGTGCCCGGCGCGCGCTTCATCTTCTCGGCGCTGTCGGTGTCGGTGCGGCGGGCCAGCTCGTAGGGCAGGTGGTCGAGCGTCGTGGGGACGCCGAACTCCTCGGTGAGCCGGTGCGTGGCGACCTCGAACTGCATGGTTCCGACGGCGGCGAGCACGGGCGTGGCGTCGCCGCGGCGGTCGGAGTACAGGACCTGCACGACGCCTTCGGCGTCGAGCTGGGCGATGCCGCGGCGGAAGCGTTTGGCCTTCGAGGTGTCGTCGGTGCGGATCGTCGCGAAGTGCTCCGGCGCGAAGGACGGCAGGGGCGGGAAGACGACCTTCCGGTCGACGTACAGCGTGTCGCCGATGCCCAGGGCGGTGGCGTTGACCAGGCCGATCACGTCGCCGGGGAAGGCCTCGTCGAGGGTGTCGCGGGAGGCCCCGAACAGCGACTGCGCGTACTTCGTCGCGAAGGGGCGGCCCGACTCGGCGTGCGTGACGACCATGCCGCGCTCGAAACGGCCCGAGCAGACCCGCACGAACGCGACCTGGTCGCGGTGGGCCTTGTTCATGTTCGCCTGGATCTTGAAGACGAAACCCGAGAACGGCGACTCGACGGGCCGCGGCTCGCCCTCGGCGTCCTCGCGCGCGGCGGGCGCGGGCGCGTGCTCGATGAGCACGTCGAGGAGCTGCGCGACACCGAAGTTGGCCACGGCCGCGCCGAACAGCACGGGCGTGGTCACGGCCGCCTCGAAGAGCTTCTGGTCGTGCGTGGCGCCGATCTCGGTGAGGAGCTGGACCTCTTCGACGGCGGTGGCGTAGTCCTCGCCGAACCGAGCGGCGGCCTTGTCGGCGGTCAGGCGCGTCTGGATCGCCTCGCGCGTGCCACCGGGGGTGCGCTCGAAGTGCACCATGTCGTTGGCTTCGGCGGCGTCGTCGCCACGGCGGTCGATGACGCCGGCGAACTTCCCGCCCGGCCCGACCGGCCAGGTCAGCGGGGTGCACTTGAGGCCGATGCGTTCCTCGATCTCGTCGAGGAGTTCCAGGGCCGCGCGGCCGGGACGGTCCCACTTGTTGATGAAGGTGATGACCGGGATGCGCCGGTGACGGCACACCTCGAAGAGTTTCAGCGTCTGCGGTTCGAGGCCCTTGGCGGCGTCGATGAGCATGACCGCGCAGTCCACGGCGGTCAGCACACGGTAGGTGTCCTCGGAGAAGTCGGCGTGGCCCGGTGTGTCGAGGAGGTTGACGACGCAGTCGGCGTAGGTGAACTGGAGGGCGGCCGACGTGATCGAGATCCCGCGCTGCTTCTCCATGGCCATCCAGTCGGACACCACGCCCTTGCGGCCGCCCTTGCCGTGCACGGCGCCCGCCTCACCGATCGCCTGCCCGTGCAGGGCGAGCGCCTCGGTGATGGTGGATTTACCCGCGTCGGGGTGGCTGATCACCGCGAACGTGCGCCGACTCGACGCCTCACGCGCCACCGCGGACCCCTGGCCCGACATGTTCTACCTCATTCATTGCTGTTCACTGCTACTTCACGGGTGCTCGGCCCCCCGGACCCGACCTTCGATCATATCCGCGCGCCTCCGCCGGGCGCCGTGGCGTGCGGCACGTCGCCGCCGATACCTTGGTGACCATGCCGACCCTCCCCGACTTCCGGCTGGAGACCTTCTTCTCGCGCTGGGAGTTCGCCGCCCGCCATCACCTGACGGCCTCCGACGCGCAGACGATGTCCCTCGCCGAACTCCTCGACCTCGCCGACGACGACTCGCGCGCCCGCTGGGAGGGCCTGACCCTCGGGTACACCGAGACCTACGGGATGCCCGAGCTGCGGTCGGCGATCGCGGCCACCTACGACGGGCTCGACGCCGCCGACGTGCTCTGCTTCGCCGGTGCCGAAGAGGCCATCTACCTGGCCATGCACGTCCTCCTCGACGCCGGCGACCACGCCGTCGTGCTCACCCCGAACTACCAGGCCGCCGAGACGATTCCGCTGTCGATCGCCGAGGTCACCGGTGTCGCGCTGCGGCCCGAGGACGGGTGGGCGCTCGACGTCGACGCGATCGCGAAGGCGCTGCGGCCGAACACGCGGCTGGTGTCGGTCAACTTCCCCAACAACCCGACCGGCGCCGTCCCCGACCCCGACGCCTGGCGCGCGCTGGTCGCCCTGTGCGACGAGCGCGGGATCCGCCTGTTCAGCGACGAGGTCTACCGCGGCCTCGAACGCGACCGGCCGCCCCTGCCGCAGGCCGCCGAACTGTCGGACTCCGCCGTGTCCCTCAACGTCATGTCGAAGGCCTACGGCCTGCCCGGCCTGCGCATCGGCTGGATCGCCTGCCGTGACCGCGAGCTCCTCGGCCGCCTCGAACGCGCCAAGCACTACACGTCCATCTGCAACTCCGCGCCCAGCGAGGTCCTCGCCCTGATGGCCCTGCGCGCCGGGGAGCGCATCCTCACCCGCAACCGCGCGATCATCGCCGCCAACCTGCCCTCCTTCGACGCCTTCTTCGCCCGTTTCCCGGACCTCTTCGCGTGGTCGCCGCCGCAGGGCGGATGCGTCGCCTACCCCCGCTACCTCGGCGAAGACGGCGTTGAGGAGATGTGCCGGAGCCTCGTCGAAGAGGAGGGCGTCCTGCTGCTGCCCGCGAGCATCTACCGCTCCGAACTCACGCCCGTCCCCGGCGACCGCTTCCGCGTCGGCGTCGGCCGCCACGGCCCGCAGGAGGCCCTCGACCTGTGGGCGGCGTGGCTGGACCGCCGCCTTGCGCGGCCCGCCGACCCGACATAGCGTGGAGTCCGAGGAGGCGGAACCCGATGCCCGAACCAGCTCAGGCCGCACCCGTCCCGGCGGACGCCCTCAGCCGCGACGACCCCTTCACCGTCGACACGACCTACTGGCACGCCCTCGACGACGGCCGTATCCAGTGCGACGTGTGCCCCCGCGCCTGCAAACTGCGTGAAGGCCAGCGTGGCCTGTGCTTCGTGCGCGGACGCGCCGACGACCGCATCGTCCTCGCCTCCTACGGCCGCTCCTCGGGGTTCTGCGTCGACCCCGTCGAGAAGAAACCGCTCAACCACTTCCTGCCCGGCACGCCCGTGCTGTCCTTCGGGACCGCCGGATGCAACCTCGCCTGTCGCTTCTGCCAGAACTGGGACATCTCCAAGTCCCGTGAGATCGACACCCTGGGGGCGTCGGCCTCGCCCGACGCGCTCGCCGAGGCCGCCGCCCGGCTCGGCTGCCGCTCGGTCGCGTTCACCTACAACGATCCGACGATCTTCCTGGAGTACGCCTCCGACGTCGCCGACGCCTGCCGCGCTCGTGGCATCAAGTCGATCGCGGTCAGCGCCGGTTACATCAACGCCGAGCCGCGCGCCGACTTCTACGCGCACATGGACGCCGCCAACATCGACCTGAAGGCCTTCAGCGAGCAGTTCTACGAGAAGGTCACCTTCGCCAAGCTCGGGTCGGTGCAGGAAACCCTGCGCTACCTGCACGAGGAGACCTCCGTCTGGCTGGAGGTCACGACCCTGCTGATCCCCGGGCACAACGACTCCGACGCCGAGATCGCCGCCGAGTGCGCCTGGTTCGCCGAGCACCTCGGGCCCGACGTCCCGTTGCACTTCTCGGCCTTTCACCCCGACTTCAAGATGCGCGACATCCCACGCACCCCGCCCGAGACGCTGCGCCGGGCCCGCGGGATCGCCCTCGACCACGGGCTGCGTTACGTGTACACGGGGAACGTGCACGACCCCGAAGGGCAGACGACGAGCTGCCCGGGCTGCGGGAAACCTGTCGTCGAGCGCGACTGGCACGTCCTCAACCGCTACGACCTCACCGACACCGGCGCGTGCGGGCACTGCGGCCACGCGATCGCCGGGGTCTTCGACGGCCCGGCCGGCGACTGGGGCGCCAAGCGCCGCCCGGTCACGCTGGTCGAGAAGCCCGGGAAACACGGGAAACACGACCGGCGGCCGATGCTGACCCTGACACCACGAGGAGACCGGAAGTGATGCGACCCGAAGCGCGGCCGGCGGCGGTCGCGGGCCGCTTCTACCCCGGCGACGCCGTCCAGCTGCGCACCATGATCCGCCGCATGCTCGACAAGATCCAGGTGCCCGCCGACGAGCCCTTCGCGCCCGCCTACGTCGTCCCGCACGCCGGTTACCGCTTCTCCGGGCCCGTCGCCGCGCACGTGTACGCCCGTCTCGAACGCTTCGCCGACCGCGTCGACCGCGTCGTGATCCTCGGGCCCTCGCACTTCGTGCCGTTCGACGGCTGCGCCGGTTCGCCGTCGGGCATGTGGGAAACCCCGCTCGGCGACGTCCACACCGTCGACGCCCCCGGCCTGCCCGCCGACGCCGCGCCCCACGAACGCGAGCACTCCATCGAGGTCCAGATCCCGTTCCTCCAGGAGGTTCTGGGCAAGGTCCGCGTCACGCCCGTCGCCGTCGGCGCGGCCAGGGCCGAGGACGTCGCCGACGTCATCGACGCCGCCGTCGCCGACGACCCCCGCACCCTTGTCCTGTGCAGCACCGACTTCTCGCACTACCACCCCGACGACGTCGCCCGCGAACTCGACCGGCGCACCGCCGCCGCCGTCGTCGCACTGGACCCCGCGCTGATCAAACGCGGCGACGCCTGCGGCATCTTCGGCCTGCGCGGACTGCTCGTGTGGGCCGCGCGGAAGGGGTACAAGCCGCGCCAGCTGGACCTGCGGACCTCGGCCGACACCTTCGGCAACCCCGAGCGGGTGGTGGGGTACCCGGCGTTCGCGATCGACGCGGCCTGAAAGCGCGCCAGAACGACTAAAGGTTCGCTCAAGGACGAAACGGAAGCACGCGGCTAGCTTGTGGCGGACATCCGAACCACACCAGGAGGACCCCCACGTGCTGAAACGACGTCTCGCAGCCAGCCTGATCACCGCCGCCGCGACCGGTCTCGCCGTCTTCGGCGCCGGCGGAACCGCGCAGGCCGCCAACGACTACCTCATCGTCTACGGGGTGGGCAGCAACTCCGCCGGCGGCCAGATCGGGCACATCGACGACGGTGACTCGTTCGAGGTCAAAGACCTCATGGCCGACGGCCACGGAGTGCGTGGAACGTTGTACAACGAGGACTTCGTCGTCCTCAAGTCCTCGTACAACGGCAACGGCAACAACAGCACCACCCGCTTCAGCTACGACGTCAAGGGCGGCGTGAGGTACTACATGCGCATCTGCCTCGTCGACGGCTACACGGACACCAGTCCGGTCAAGTGCGCCACGGAGTCGATCGCCGAGTAGCAGCCCTGGAGCCCGCGTCCGGGGAACGTGGCGCGGGCTCCGGGCCGCCTTCCGGGTTGAACAGGTCCAGCACCCGCTGCGTCCCCCGCCCCGGCCCCGCGATGCGGGGTTTCCCGCCCACGGCGGTCCAGACCAGGGCGCCGACGCGTCGGCCGCGGTGGCCCTGCCTCTGATCCACCGCATCCTCGACGGGCTGGAGCGGTCCGAAATCCGCGGCGACGACCGTGCCATGTACCTGGAGCAGGTCCGTTCCATGCGGGAGGTGATCCCCAATCCGAACCTGCCCGCGTCCCGAGCGCCGATCGCGGCACTCCAGCGCCATCTCGACAAGCTCTGAGCGCACCTACCCGTTCGCCCGAAACCACTCCAGCGTCGCCGCCACCCCATCGGCGTGCGACGTCACCCGCACCGGCCCGAACGCCTTCCGGAACGCCGAGTCGTCGGCGATGAACGCCCGATCCCGCTGGTACCAGGTCTCCCCCAGCTCCTTCACCACGGGATTGAACAGCCCCAGCACCCGCTGCATCCCGCGGCCGAGTCCGGCGATCCTGGGTTTCCCGCCTACGGCCGCCCAGACGAGGTCCAGGAACTCCCGTCCCGTCACCGGCTCGCCCGCCGGCAGGTGCCACGCCCGCCCGTCGGCGTCGTCGCGCTCGCCGAGGGTGACCAGACCAGCCGCGACGTCGGGCAGGTAGGAAACGGTGTGGGGCTTGTCGAGGTCGCCGACCCAGCGGGCGGTCTTTCCGGCGAGGGCGGCGGCGAAGACCGTCGGGCCGATGGTGGTGTTGAGGCCGCCGGGGCCGTAGTAGTCGGAGGCGCGGCCCATGGTCGCGCGGACGCGGCCTTCGCGGTGGGCGGCGAGCAGGAGCGCGTCGACCTCGACGCGGGCGCGGCCTTTCGGGAAGTCGGCGACGTGCGGCATGTCCTCGGTCAGGGGACCGTCGACGGGCCCGTAGACGTAGAGGTTGTCGGCCATGACGAGTTTCGCGCCGGCGGCCTCGACCCCGGCCAGCACGGTCCGGGTGAAGGCGGGAAACTCCGCCGCCCAGCGCGCGTAGGGCGGCTGCGCGCACTGGTAGACGACCGACGCGCCCGCGCAGGCCGCGACGGCGCCCTCGGTCGTGGTGACGTCGGCGGCGAAGGAACCGTGGCGGCTCACGGCGCGCACCTCGTGCCCGCGGGCGGTGAGTTCTGCGACGACGGCCTTGCCGATCGCGCCGGTGGCGCCGAGGACGACGTGAAGGTCGGACATGACGTTTCTCCCTGCCTGAAGTTTTGTGACGCTGTTATGTAACCACGTTACGATACGATTGGCAACATGCCGAGGCCCAGAAATCGTGACTACGCCGAACTCCGCCGCGATCTCGTCGACGCCGGCGGCCGCCTGCTCGCCGAAGAAGGCCCGTCGGCGCTGAGCACGCGACGGGTCGCGCAGCAGGTCGGCGTCTCGACGACCGCGGTCTACAGTCTCTTCGGCGACAAGGGCGGCCTCGTCCGCGAGATGTTCCTCGCCGGCTTCGAGCGCCTCGCCGAGGCCTTCGACGCCGTCCCCCGCACCGGCGACCCCCTCGCCGACCTCCTCGCCCTCGGCACCGCCTATCGCGCCAGCGCCCTGGCCAACCCCCACCTCTACGAGCTCATGTTCGGCCGGCCCGTCCCCGAGTTCACCCCCGACGCCGAGACCGGCGCCCGCATACGGCCGACCTTCGACGCCCTCGTCGCCGCGGCCGCCCGCTGTGTCGACGCGGGCGTGCTGACAGGAAACCCCTACGACGTGGCCGTCCAGCTCAACGCCCTCGTCCACGGCCTGAGCGGCCTCGAACTGCGCGGCGCCCTCGGTCCCCCCGACGAGGCCGGTGCCCACTGGGAGCGTGCGATCGCCTCGATGGTGCGCGGCCTGAAGGTCTGAGCACGCGTTCCCGAACGTTCACCCGCGCGCCCGAAACCGGTCCGCCCGCCCCGGCGTGCCACGGTCATGAAACGCGCCGCCCGACTCGCCGCGGCCTGCGCGATCCTCCTGCCCGCCGCCCCCGCCTTCGCCGGTGACCTCGATGACGCCAGGCTCGGCCTCGCCGAGGACCCGATCAGGGTCTCGGCCGCCTCCGGGACGACCTCCCACGACATCCTCTGGAGTCTGACCGGCTACCGGAGCGAGGGTGTCACGACCGGCTTCACCTTCACCGTCGACGCGTCCGGCGTCGACGGGCTCGCCGGGTTCACCCTCGGCGATCTTCAGGGCGAAGGCCCGGACGTCTGCGACCACGACGGCTTCGTCTGGACCTGCGTGGTCGGCGACCTCCACTACGAGTCCTGGCCGCCGAGGTCGTGGAGCGCCTGGCAGCCGCAGCTCCTCATCACCGCCGACCCCGCCGTCAACGGCACCGGCGAACTCGTCGTCACCATCGCGGCCGACGGGCTGAAGCCCGCCACCGTGACGCGCGCGCTGACCGTCGGCGACGAGACCGCGCTGACCCTCGACGAGCCCCCGGCGGTCGCCGGAGCACCCGGCGACGTCGTCGAGCTGGCCGTCGGCGTCACCAACACCGGCGACGCGACCGTCCACAATCCACGGTTGCGCCTGTCGGCCGACGGCGCCGCCCCGGCCGCTCCCGGCCACTCCAACTGCGTGACCGACGCGAGCGAGTACCGCGTCGAGACGGTGTGCGCCTTCCCGGTCACCCTCACGCCGGGCGAGCACCGGTCGCTGACGTTGAACTACCGCATCCGCGCCGACTCCTACGCCACCGGCGCGGGAAACCCGCCGCTCAAGCCATTCTTCCGGGCCGACCGCGCCGGATCCGGCCCGCCTCCAGTTCGACGGCGTCGAGGCGTGGACGGGTGAGCCGATCGAGGTCACCGGCACCAACCTTCCCGACCTCGTGGCCGTGGAGGCCGTCGTGAAGGCGGAGAAGGGCCGTCAGACGCTCACCGTCTCGGTCCGCAACGACGGTCCCGCCGCCATGCCGGGCCTGCCCGGGTGGGAGCTCGCTCGCGGCATTCTGTGGTTCGGGATGCCCGAGGGCGTCGAGGTCACGTCGCTGCCGCAGTTCTGCGGGCACGAGACCGGCCCCGGCGACGTCCTGCCGCGTGGGGGCGACGGCTGCCGGCTGCGGGAGACCATCGGGGTCGGCGCGACGGCGTCCTTCGCGATCGAGGTCGAGGTCGCGACGATCGACCTGGCCGCGCGCGGCCGCGTCGTCGCCGGGCTCGACGAGGACCTCAAGCCGGTGCCCGCCTTCGACCACGAGACGCGCGACAACGTCGCCGACATCCGCATCGACGGTTCGCCGCAGGGCATGCCGAACACCGGGACGCCCGTCTGGGGGACCGGGTTCACCGGTGCCGGGCTCGTCGCGCTCGGCTTCGGCGCGCTGTGGCTCGGGAGGCGGCGACCGACCGTCGCCTGATCCGCGGTGGGGCCGCGGCGGGGCTCAGCCCTGCTGCGGCTTGCGCTGCTCCGGGGTCGCCTGCTGCGGTTCGGCCCGGCGGGCCTCGCGGCGGGCGGCGTTCGTCCGGCGGATGTCCTGGGCGGCCTGCCCCTCGGCGCTCTTCTTCGACTTCCAGAAGCTCAACGTGATGATGATTCCCACCGCCGCGGCGATCATGAGGATCACACCGGTGATCTGGAGGTCGATCCAGTCCGGACTCGATTTGACGGCGAAAGTGAGGATCGCCCCGAGTACCAGCAGGAAGATGCTGCCGCCGATTCCCATTTGCCACCCCTCAGCGTCGGTGTCCACAGGCTACTCCGAACGCGCTTGAGAAAGCCATACCGAGCGTGGCGGCGCGGCGCCGCCGATCGCCGGGCGGGGATCGGCCGGAGCGGTTTAGGGTGGGTGGGCCGCCCCGAACCAGTCCCGTCGCGCAAGGAGTTGATCGCCGGTGTCGGATAGATCCTTTGTCCACCTGCACGTCCACACCGAGTACTCGATGCTCGACGGCGCCGCCCAGCTCAAGCCCCTGTTCGCCGAGGCCGGACGCCTGGAGATGCCGGCGATCGGGATGACCGACCACGGCAACATGTTCGGCGCCTACGGCTTCTACAAGCAGGCCCAGTCGGCGGGCGTCAAGCCCATCATCGGTATCGAGGCCTACGTCGCCCCCCACGACCGCTTCCACAAGAAACCGGTCTACTGGGGCGACCCGAGCCAGCGCTCCGACGACCTGTCCGGTAACGGCGCCTACACCCACATGACGATGCTCGCGCGCAACGCGACCGGCCTGCACAACCTCTTCGCGCTGTCGTCGAAGGCCAGCATCGAGGGCTACTACTACAAGCCGCGCATGGACCGCGATCTCATCTCGACGCACGCCGAGGGCATCATCGCCACCACCGGCTGCCCGTCCGGCGAAGTGCAGACCCGGCTGCGGCTCGGCCAGTTCGACGAGGCGCTCCAGGCCGCCGCCGACTACCGCGACATCTTCGGCGCCGAGAACTTCTTCTGCGAGGTCATGGACCACGGCCTCGACATCGAGAACCGCGTCCGCGAGGGCCTCAAGAAGATCGCCGACCAGCTGAGCCTGCCCTGGCTGGCCACCAACGACTCCCACTACGTCACCCAGGACCAGGCCGGCGCGCACGAGGCCCTCCTGTGCGTGCAGTCCGGCAAGACCCTCGACGACCCGAAGCGCTTCAAGTTCGACGGGGACGGCTACTACCTCAAGTCGGCCGCCGAGATGCGCGCGATGTTCGACGACGAGCTGCCCGGCGCCTGCGACTCCTCGCTGCTGATCGCCGAACGCGTCGAGTCCTACGACTCCGCCTTCGGCCACGCCGACCGGATGCCGATCTTCGAGGTCCCCGACGGCCACACCGAGGAGACCTGGCTCCACCACGACGTTCTCGAAGGTCTCCGGTGGAGGTTCCCGGCCGGGATCCCCGACGGTTACGTTGAACGGGCCGAGTTCGAGCTCAGCGTCATCAACCAGCAGGGCTTCCCCGCGTACTTCCTCGTCGTCGCCGACCTGTGCAAGCACGCGCGCTCGGTCGGCATCCGGGTCGGCCCGGGTCGTGGTTCGGCCGCCGGATCCCTTGTCGCGTACGCCCTCGGCATCACCAACGTCGACCCGATCGAGCACACCCTGCTCTTCGAGCGCTTCCTCAACCCCGAGCGCGTCTCGATGCCCGACATCGACATCGACTTCGACGACCGCCGCCGCGGCGAGATGATCGTCTACGCCACCAACAAGTACGGCGCCGACAAGGTCGCCCAGGTCATCACCTTCGGCACCATCAAGGCCAAGGCGGCCCTGAAGGACGCCGCCCGGATCCTCTACGGCCCCGCCGGATTCGGCATGGCCGACAAGATCTCGAAGGCGATGCCGCCTCCCGTGCTGGGCAAGGACATCAGCCTCAAGGGGATCGTCGACGACTCCGACCCCCGCTACAAGGAGGCGACCGAGGTCCGGTCCCTTTTGGACACCGACCCCAACGTCAAGAAGATCTTCGACACCGCCCGCGGGCTCGAAGGCCTGATCCGCCAGCCCGGCGTGCACGCCTGCGCGGTCATCCTGTCGAAGGATCCCGTCATGAACGTGATCCCGGTGTGGGCGCGGCCGCAGGACGGCTCCATCATCACCGGCTTCGACTATCCGTCCTGTGAGGACATCGGCCTGCTGAAGATGGACTTCCTGGGCCTTCGCAACCTCACCGTCCTCGGTGACGCGATCGACCTGGTGAAGGTCAACCGGGGCGTCGACGTCGACCTCGACGCGCTCCCCATCGACGACCCCAAGACCTACGAACTCCTCCAGCGAGGCGACACCCTCGGCGTCTTCCAGCTGGACGGCGCGGCCATGCGCGAACTGCTGCGCCGCATGCAGCCCACCGAATTCGCCGACGTCTCGGCCGTCGGCGCGCTGTACCGCCCCGGTCCGATGGCGATGAACGCGCACAACGACTACGCCGACCGCAAGAACGGAAGGCAGGACGTCAAACCGATCCACCCGGAGCTCGCCGAGCCGCTGCGGGAGATCCTGGAGCCGACTTACGGTCTGATCGTCTACCAGGAACAGATCATGAAGATCGCGCAGAAGGCGGCCGGCTTCACCGCCGGGCAGGCCGACGTTCTGCGTAAGGCCATGGGTAAGAAGAAGCTCGACGTGCTGGAGAAGGAGTACGAGCGCTTCCACGCCGGTATGCGGGCCATGACGGCGGAGAAGGACCCCGAGGCCCCGGCCGGCGGTTACTCCAACGAGGCCATCAAGACCTTGTGGGACACGATCCTGCCCTTCGCCGGGTACGCGTTCAACAAGTCGCACGCCGTCGCCTACGCGATGATCTCGTACTGGACGGCCTACATGAAGGCCAACTACCCGGCCGAGTACATGTCGGGCCTGCTGACCTCGGTCGGCGACTCCAAGGACAAGATGGCGGTGTACCTGTCGGAGTGCCGCAAGATGGGCATCAAGGTCCTGCCGCCCGACGTGAACGACTCGCTGGGATCCTTCGCCGCCGTCGGTTCCGACATCCGCTTCGGCATGGGCGCGATCCGCAACGTCGGTGAGAACGTCGTGGCCTCGATCGTCAAGTGCCGCAAGGAGAAGCAGCCCTACGAGTCCTTCCAGGACTTCCTGTCCAAAGTGGACGCCGTGGTGTGCAACAAGCGCGCCGTCGAGTCGCTGATCAAGGCGGGCGCCTTCGACTCGCTCGACCACAGCCGCCGCGGCCTCGCCGAGGTGCACGAGCAGGCGATCGACGCGATGATGTCGATCAAGAAGGAGGAGGCGCGCGGGCAGTTCGACCTCTTCGGGGACATGTTCGCCGCCGAGGAGTCGTCGTCCACATTGGGCGTCGACCTGACGGTTCCCGAGCATGAGTGGGACAAGCGGGACCTGCTGACCTTCGAGCGCGAGATGCTCGGGCTGTACGTGTCCTCGCACCCGCTGGTCGGGTATGAGAGGCACCTGAGCGCCAACTCCGACAAGCCGATCGCCGCCCTGTTCAGCGACGACATGCCCGACGGTGCCATGGTCACCGTCGCCGGGATCCTGACCAGTGTCGCCAAGCGGGTGACGAAGCAGGGGAAGCTGTGGGCGTCGGCGTCCATTGAGGACCTTGAGGGCGGGATCGAGGTGCGGTTCTTCCCGGCGACCTACGAGGCCATCGGCGACTACCTCGCCGAGGACCTGGTGTGCTGCGTGAAGGCGAAGCTGGACAAGCGCGAGGGCACCCCGCAGCTGATCGCGCAGGACCTGAAGATCCTCGACGTGTCCACTCCGGACAAGGACGGCGTCGCCGGGCCGGTGACGTTGTCGCTGCGGGCCCAGACGGTGACCGAAGGCCTTGTCGGGAAACTGAAGGAGACGCTGTCGACGCACCGCGGCGACGCCGAGGTGCGGGTGCGGCTGACCGGCGCCGGTCCGTCGCCGAAGCTGTATCGGTTGTCGCCCAACTGGAACGTCAACCCGTCGACGGCCCTGTCGGCCGACATCAAGGCATTGCTGGGGGCGGGGGCGCTGGAGTAGCGCCCCCTGGCCTGGCTACTTGCGCACCGTGTACCGCAGGTGCGTGACCCCCTCGCCCTCGATGACCTCCGGGCCGTCGAGGGCGATCGGCGTCGTGGAGAGGCCGTCGAAGAAGCGGTGGCCCTTGCCGAGGAGGTAGGGGACGAGGTTGACCTCGATGCCGTCGAGCAGGCCCGCGTTCAGGAGATTCGCGACCGTCCGCGTGCCGGACGTGCCGACGAACCCGTCGCCGGCCAGCTTCTTCGCCACGGCGGCCGCCTCCTCGATGGTGTCGGCGAAGACGACCTCATCGCGGTCCTCCCAGCCTTCGGGGACGCCGCGGCTGTAGCAGACGATCGGCCGGTCCACCGGATGCCGGCCGCCCCAGCCGCCCGTCATGTCGAAAAGCGCGCGCCCGCAAAGGATCGCGCCGCACTCGCCCCAGGTCCGGCGGATGTACTCGGCGTTGACCGGCCCGACCTTGAACTCGTAGGGCTGGTCGCCGATGGTGACGGGAATGACTTCGTCACCGCTGTGGTGCCAGGAGAAGACCTCGTCGATGCGGTGCTCGGGACCGGCGATGAAGCCGTCGAGGGACATGGACATGGATGCGATGATGCGCGACATTGCGTGCTCCTCGGGTTCTGTTCGGGTGTACCCGTTGGTCGGAGCGGGCGCGGGGATTTCGACATGGTCGGCGGGGTCAATGTCGCCGGGGGTGGTCGGGGTGGGCGCGGGGGAGGTGGGCGTGCGGGGCCGTTCATGTTCTGCGAGGACCGCGAACGCGTGCCGCCCACGAGGAGCCAAGCGTCCGCGGGAAGCGCGACCGTGTCGGCCTGCCGCGCGATGTCGCCTAATCCTCGAACGCGTCGTCCATGTCGTCGAACTCCTCCTTCTCCGCCACCTCGCCGACGTGCCGGCCGAAGAAGAGCACCTCGCCGTTCTCCCGGACGGCGCGGCCCGGTGGCAGCAGCGGCTCCCGGAGTGGCGGCATGTCGATGTCGTCCCAGGTGAGCGTCGGGTGGCCGTCGGCGGCGTCGTCGAGGGCCATCAGCAGGAAGTCGGATTCCGAGTCCTCGCCCGGCTGGTGGGTCTCGATGGCGTAGTCGAGGGTCTCGTACGTGTGGCGGCCGGTGGCGAAGAGCGCGTCGGCTTCGGCGCGGACGGCGGCCGCGTCCGTCGACACGAGCACCACCCGTTCCTGGTCGCCGCCTTCGGGGGCGGTCGCGACCAGTTCGAGCACGTAGAAGGCACCGGCGTGGGTGCAGGGCGGGTCTTCGTCCGGCCGCTCGGCCTCCTCGCCGGTGAGGGTCTCCAGCCGCGCGACGGCCGGGTGGTCGTATGGGTCCAGGCGCACGGCCGTCCGGTAGGCGTCGGCGGCCTGGGCGCGTTCACCCCGCAGTTCGTGGGCGAGGCCCTGTTCGAACGCGCTGAGGTTGTCGTTCGGATCGAGACCGCGGGCGTGGGTGGCGTGGGCGACGACCTCGGCGGCGAGGGCGCGGGCGTGCTCGTCGTCGGGCGCGGGGAGCGTCTCGTACCGGCTGGACGCCGCCTGGAACGGCTCACCCAGGTCGTGCTCCACATGGGCCGACAGGCGCGCCATCGCGAGCAGGGTCAGCCCGACGGCCGCGGTCGCGTCGTCGGGTGTCCGCGCGTAGAAGGCCGCGAGGCTCTCGACTTCACCGCTCTTCGACGCCAGTGAACCGGTCGCGGCGGCCGTGCGGATGTCGTACAGGAGCTCACCGGCGTGGCGGAGATCGTCGGGCATGCCGGGAGGGTAGTCGACCCCGCCCAACACGGACGGGACCGCCGTCCCCGGCGGTCCCGTCCTCATCCCACGCACGTTCTCACCGGCCTAACGCCGGTAGCCGCCTCGTCGGAAGTCGTACTGCCGTGCGTTGAGCGCCGACTTGCGTGCGGTCTTGGTGCGCGCCTCTCGCGTCGCGGCGTTCCGCTCGGCCTTGTGTTCGGTCGTGCGGATGTTGTTCGCGGTCTTTCGCATCAGGATCTCCATCTCGTTGGTGGTGGCCGGGTGCGCCGTGGTGGCGGTGAAGTCGAGGACCTCGATGTTGAGCACTTTTCCTCCAGGAAGTTGTGATGGGCATAAAGTTAGTATCGACCTAAGAAGATGTCAAGCATAAATTTGGGTCGGACCTATGAGAGGATGGCGGGCATGACCGAACAGTCCCCCGGCCTGCGTGAACTCCGTAAGCGCGAGACGCGTCAGGCGATCTCCGACATCGCCACCCGCCTCTTCCTCGCGCGCGGCTTCGAGCGCGTCACCATCGCCGAGGTCGCGGCGGCCGCGCGCGTGGCGAAGATGACCGTCACCAACTACTTCCCGCGCAAGGAAGACCTGGTCTTCGACATGCAGGAGGCCTTCACCGAAGGACTCGCCACGGCGGTGCGCGACCGCGCGCCCGGCGAGTCGGCGATCGCCGCGCTCCGGCGCGACTTCCACGCGCGGCTCGCCGCGCACGATCCGGTGATCGGCTTCACCGGCCGCGAGTTCGGGCAGATGGTCGCGGGGAGCCCGGCCCTGTCGGCCCGCCTCCGGGAGTTCCACGACCTGCGCGAGAACGCCCTCGCCGAGGCCCTCGCCGCCGAGACCGGTGCCGGCGAGCACGACCTCGGTCCGCGCGTCGCCGCCTCGCAGCTCGCCGGGGTCCTCCGGGTCCTGTTCGGCGAGGTCAAACGCCGCACCCTGCTCGGCGAGGAGCCGCCGGTGATCGCCGAGACCGTCGGGCGCCTCGCCGACGCCGCCTTCGTCCTGGCCGAAGTGGGTCTCGGCGACTACCTGGTGCGCTCGGCTTAGGCTCGACCCTCATGAGCCTTGTTCAGGTACTGCCCGCTGCGGACCGCCCCATCCCGCCCGAGGGTGTCCTCGCGCTGTACGCCGAGGCGGGGTGGTGGCCGGAGCGGACGGCCGCGCATGTCGAGAAGATCCTGGCCGTCTGCCCGGCTGTCGGCGCGTGGAACGCCGACGGTGAGCTCGTCGGCTTCGCCCGCGCGGTCTCCGACGGCGTGTGCCGTGCTTACGTCGAAGACGTCGTCGTCGCCGAATCCCTTCGAGGACAAGGGATCGGGCGGCGGCTCATGGACGCGCTCAACGCGGAGCTGGCCGGGATCGACGTGGTCTCCCTGTTCTGTGGGCCGGACCTGGTCGACTTCTACGAGACCACGGGTTTCGCCTTCACCGGGCAGCGGATCGCCCACCGCGCGAAGGAAACGGGCGCGGATGCCTGAGGCGCTGCTGATCGGGGGCCGCTCGGGTTCGGGTAAGTCCACTGTGGGCTGGGAGGTGTCGGCGCTCCTGGGCGCGGCCGGGATCGTCCACGCCTACGTGGAAGGCGACACCGTCGGCAACATCGTGCCGCCGCCGGCCGACGACCCGAACCGTTCGCGCATCACCGAGACGAACCTCACCGCGATGTGGGCGAACTTCGCGCGAACCGGTTGCGCCCGGCTGGTCTACACCAACACCGCCAGCGTCCTGGAGCCCGACATGTTCGAGCGTGCCCTCGGCGGCTCGGCGAGGCTCACGCCGGTGATGCTGACCGCGGGGGACGCGACCGTCGCCGCCCGGCTCGGCGGCCGCGAGATCGGCAGTGAACTGGAGTCGCACATCAAGCGAAGTTCCTTCATGGCGCGGTATCTCGACGAAAACGTTCCACAAGGGACGATCAGGGTCGCCACCGACGGCCGTACCGTCACCGAGATCGCGCGCGAGATCGTCGCGGCGACGGGCTGGAGCTAGTCGGCGGGCCTGAGGTGTTCGAAGGCGGCGAGGTTGCGCGTCGACTCCCCGCGCGACAGCCGCCACCGCCACTCGCGGCGAATCGACTCGGCGAAACCCAGTTCCAGCAAGGGATCGAAGGACTCGTCGGCGTAGGTCAGCACGCTGCCCAGGATCCTGTCGACCTCCTCGGCCGTGATCGCCGACAGTGGCACGCGGCCCATCAGCCACACGTCGCCATGACCGTCCACGGTGAACGCCACGGCGTACATACGAGCGTTGCGGCGCAACAGATCGGCGTGGAAGGCGGCGGTGTTCTCATCGGGCCGCCGGATCACGAAGGCCTCCACGCGCAGCGCGTGGTCCTCGACGTGCAGCAGACAGGTCGTGCTGAGTTTGTGGGTGCCCGGGAGGGTCACCGCGTACGACGACGGCCCGGCCGGGGCCCAGTCGACCTCAAGCTCGGTGAGTATCCGCTCCAGCGCATCGGTCACTCCGACATCACAGCACAGGCCGGGCCGCCGTGTCCGGCAGGATGCGGGAAGTCGGGGGCTCGCCCAGTGCTGGACGGTACGGCGCGGCGGTTCGGGCGGGTCGTGGCCGAGGCTCTATCGGTGGGGCGGATGCCTTCGCCGGATCGGCGCGAGGCGTGGACGTGCCGTCCTCGACGTCCGCGTGGGTTTGACCAATGTGGACGTCGCCGGGACAGGAAGGCGCGACCCGAGGCGGGCTCGCCCGCCCGGCCGTGACCGCCGGTGCGGTCGCGGCCGGAGGAGCGCCGACGCCGGCCGGTTTCGTGCCGTTCCGGATGTCCCGGCACCGGGGGTACCCGGCGTTCGGGGCGGGGGAGGAGCCGGTGGCGGCGGCTGGGGGCCGCCTGTATCGGCTGTCCACGACCGGCGGGTTGTCCACGGGGCCGTTCTCGCGTGGACCGAACAGTGGGCGCGAGCGCTGCCGATTCCACGCGTTTCCACCCCGGTTGGTGCGCGACGCGGCTGGGTAAACCCCCTGCATGCGACGTGTCGATCCCAGGAGTCCGGGCATCCGCCGGCGTCGGCGGGGGCGTGGCTTCAGCTATGTCGGCGCCGATGGTGCGGCGGTCGGTGACGCCGACCTCGCGCGCATCGACGCGCTGGTGATTCCGCCGGCGTGGCGACGCGTCTGGATCTGCGCCGATCCCGCCGGACACATTCAGGCCGTCGGCTACGACGCGGCGGGCCGCCGCCAGTACCTGTACCACGAGGACTGGCGTCGGGACCGCGACGAGGAGAAGCACCAGCGGGTGCGCGACCTGTCGGAGCGCCTGCCCGCCTTCCGCGCGGCCGTGACCCGCGACCTGCGCGGGCGGGGCGCCACCCGGCGCCGGATCCTGGCCGCCGCGCTGCGGATCGTCGACCTCGGTGTCTTCCGCAGCGGCGGCGAGGAGTACACCGAGGACAACGGCAGCTACGGACTGGCGACGCTCCTGCGCGGGCACGTGCGCATGCTGGGCGACCGGCTCACCTTCCGCTACCCCGCGAAGAGCGGCGTCGAGCGGGAGGTGGTGGTCGACGACGCGAGGCTCGGCGACGTCGTCCGCGCCATGCGGCGCTCGCCCGGCGAGCGCTTCCTCGCCTACCGCGACGACGAGGGCTGGCACGACGTCCGCGCCGCCGACGTCAACGAACGCTTCAAGGACCTCGTCGGCGACGAGTACACCGTCAAGGACCTGCGCACCTGGCACGCGACCGTGACCGCCGCCCGCGCGTTCGCCGACACCGACGCGACCGAGGCGTCGGTCATGCGGGCCGTCGCCGACGAGCTGGGCAACACACCCGCCGTCGCGCGGGACGCCTACGTCGACCCACGCGTCATCGAGGCCTTCGAGGAGGGGCGCACGGTGTCGCGGCGGGCGGGCGACGCCGAGGTCCGCGCGCTGCTCGACGGGCCGCGGTTATCCCCTTCGAGGCCCCGGGAGGCGTGGGGTAGAGTAGCGAGGATTCCTGGCCAGGTAGCTCAGTTGGTACGAGCGCTCGCCTGAAAAGCGAGAGGTCGCCGGTTCGACCCCGGCCCTGGCCACCGGGAACAAACCCCCTCCGGGCTTCCGGAGGGGGTTTTTCGTGCGGGCGAAGCGCCGGCCGGGTCACGCGAACCAATGCGTGACCGCGAAGATCACCATGGCCACGCCGAGGATCACGGCGGCCATGCCTCCGATGAGGCGAGACGTACTCTCGCGGGACATGGTCAGGTTGCCGGCCCCGATCGCGACGGCGACCAGCGCGAAGAGGATCAGGCACAAGGGCGAGGCGAGGTCGCCGTCGGTGGTGAGGGCGAACGCGACGATGGGCATCCCCGCATTCTTCCCACAGTGGCGGCTTCGCCGCAGCCCTCACCCCACCACCCCCCAAGCCACGGTCACCTCGCCGTCCCTCCACCGCGACGGCGGTTCCTGCACCGGCACGCCGCCCGCCCGCGCGGCCTCGACGGTGCGTCGCCAGCGGTCGCGGGGGCCGAAGACCGACGAGCCCGCCGCGTCGCGCCAGGCGTCGTCGAGGGCGGCGAGGAGGGCGTGGACGCCCTCGCCGGGGGTGTTGCGGTGGATCAGCGCCTTCGGCAGGCGTTCGGCGAACGTCGCGGGCCTCTCCAGGTGCGCGAGGCTCGCCGACAAGGTCAGCGTCACCGGTTCGCCGTCCTCCACCGCGATCCACGCGCCGAGGCGCCCGAGCTCGTCGCAGGTCCCGTCGACGACGACCGCGCCACGCGCGCCCATCAGTCCCCAGGCGCCGGCGACGGCGTCCTCCGGGTACTGCCGCAGCACGTTCGCCGCCCGCACCAGCACCGGCCGCAGTCCCGCCAGCTCGAAGCCGCCGCGCGCGAAGGTCAATCCCGGCGGCGACGCCACCGCTTCACCCAGCGCGACGCGCTCCGGTTCGATCTCCAGCCCGACGACGCGCACGTCGCCGCGCGCCCGCCGCAGCCTCCGGTACAGCTCGACCGTCGTCACCGGCGCACCGCCGTAGCCGAGGTCGACGACCAGTGGATCGGCCGCCGCCCGCAGCAGCGGCCCGTACCGGCGCGCCACCCAGTGGTCCATCCGGCGCAGCCGGTTGGGGTTCGTCGTTCCCCGGGTGACCTCGCCGACCGGCTTGGACATCAGTTCGAGCGGTGGACTCTGTGTACTTTGTGCTGCGCCGCCTGCGCCAGCGGCCGCAGCACCAGCCTGTCGACGTTGACGTGATGCGGGCGGGAGACCGTCCACGCGATCGTGTCGGCGACGTCCTCGGCCGTCAACGGTTCGGCGACGCCCTCGTACACCTTGTCGGCGGCCTCGGCGTCGCCGCCGAAGCGGTTGAGCGAGAACTCGTCGGTCTTCACCATCCCCGGGTCGATCTCGATGACCCGCACCGGCCGGCCCGACAACTCCAGCCGCATCGTCTCGGCCACCGCGGTCTCGGCGTGCTTGGCGGCCGCGTACCCGCCGCCGCCCTCGTAGACGATCAGCCCGGCCGTCGACGACACCCACACCACCGTCCCCGCGCCCGACGCCACCAGCGCCGGGAGCAGCGCCTTCGTCACGCGCACGGCACCGAGGACGTTCACCTCGTACATCGCGCGCCACCCGTCGATGTCGGCGTTCTCGACGTAGTCGGCGCCGAACGCGCCACCGGCGTTGTTGACCAGCACGCGCACATCGAGGCCGTCGAGGGCCCC
Organism: Phytomonospora endophytica; assembly: GCF_014202425.1. Lineage (GTDB taxonomy): Bacteria > Actinomycetota > Actinomycetes > Mycobacteriales > Micromonosporaceae > Phytomonospora > Phytomonospora endophytica. Next base: position 55,185 of record NZ_JACHGT010000019.1, read on the forward strand.
GGCGAGCGCCTCGACGCTCTCGGGGGACGTCACATCGCACTCGACGGGCGTACCGTCGACCTCGGCCGCCAATGCCGTCAGCCGCTCCATGCGGCGTGCCGCGAGGACGACGTGGAAACCGTCGGCGGCCAGGGCGCGCGCGGTCGCCGCGCCGATGCCGCTCGAAGCTCCGGTCACGACGGCTACGGGCCTGCTCATGTGGGTACTCCCCTGATCGGTGTCGCCGCCCACTCTGCCACGGGGCCGCATTGTGGCGGACGTCACGCGGGCGGCCGTTCGGCGCTTCGGTGCATGACTATTGGACCGGCCCTAAGGCGGGCGCACGAGAAGATCAGGAGCTGCGATGGAGCGCGGTAGTGGCCGCGGTGTTTCCCACCTGTGCAGGAACAGGGTGGCGCCGAGGCGAGTGGCGATGCTGTCGATGCACACCTCCCCCCTCGATCAGCCGGGCACCGGCGACGCCGGGGGCATGAACGTCTACGTCCTGCAGGTGGCCGCGAGGCTCGCCGAGGCGGGCGTCGCGGTGGAGATCTTCACGCGCGCGACGTCGAGCGACCTCGCCGACTGCGTGATGGCCGCGCCGGGCGTGACCGTCCGCCACATCCCCGCGGGGCCCTACGAGGGCCTGCTCAAGCAGGACCTACCCGCGCAGCTGTGCGCGTTCACGGCGGGCGTGCTGCGCGCCGAGGCGGCCAGGCCGCCCGGGTACTACGACCTCCTGCACACGCACTACTGGCTGTCCGGGCACGCCGGGTGGCTGGCGAAGGACCGCTGGGGCGTGCCGCTGGTGCACACCGCGCACACCCTGGCGAAGGTGAAGAACGCGCTGCTCGCCGAGGGCGACACCCCTGAGCCGCTGTCGCGGGTCGTCGGGGAGGAGCAGGTCGTCGGGGAGGCCGACCGGCTCGTGGTCAACACGCCCTCGGAGGCCGAGGACCTCATCACCCGCTACGACGCCGAGGCCGCCAAGATCTCCGTCGTGCCGCCCGGTGTCGACCTCACGCGCTTCACACCCGGGGACGGGACGGCGACCCGCCGTGCCCTGGGCCTGCCGCCCGACGCCTACGTGCTGGCGTTCCTCGGGCGCATCCAGCCGCTGAAGGCGCCCGACCTGGTGTTGCGGGCCGTCGCCGAGCTGCGCGCCCGCGATCCCGAGATCGTCAAGCGGCTTCACATCCTCTACGTCGGCGGGCTGTCCGGGACCGGGCTCCAGCGGCCCGACGAGCTGCACGAACTCGCCGTGCACCTCGACCTGGCCCGCCGCGTGCACTTCCTGCCGCCGCGGTCGGGCGACGCGCTCGTCGACATCTACCGCGCCGCCGACGTCGTGTGCGTGCCCAGCTTCAACGAGACCTTCGGCCTCGTCGCGCTGGAGGCGCAGGCGTGCGGGACGCCGGTCGTCGCCGCGGCCGTCGGCGGTCTGCCGGTCGCGGTCGCCGACGGGGTCAGCGGCGTGCTGATCAACGGGCACGGCGCCGGTGAGTGGGGGCGCGTGCTGGGGCGCCTGCTGCGCGAGGACGGGCTGCGCGAGCTGCTCGCGTCGGGCGCGCGGACGCACGCGGAGAAGTACTCGTGGTCGAAGACGGCGGCGGGGCTGCTGTGCGCGTACCGGGAGACGCTGTACGCGCGGGCCGCGCAGAACGCGCGGGCGGGGTTGCGGAGGGCTTAGGTCCGGCGGGCCACCCCCACGATCCGCTCCCGCAGCGACCTTCCCTCCACCGCTTCCAGTACCGCCAGGAGCACCTCGGCCAGCGGTGCCGGCAGTTCCTCGTCGAGGTCCCGCATCGCCGTCGCGACGGCCGTCCATTCCCTGTGCACGGCGGGCAGCAGCCCTTCGCCGTGCTCGCTGAGGTGGGCGACGCGCTGGCGCGCGTCGGTTCCCGGGCGCAGTTCGAGCAGGCCGTCGCGGGCCATCTGGGCGACCGACTGGCTCGCCGCGGAGTGGGTGACGCCGACGGCCTCGGCGAGGTCGCGGATCGGCATGGGGCCGTGGGCGGCGAGGGCGCGCATGACCGGGGAGTAGCGCGGGCGGTAGCCGGCGGGGAGGCCCAGGTCGGGGTAGGCGCGGGCGACGTCGCCGTCGAGGAGGTCGTGCACGTGCCGCAGGAGCGTGCCGACGGCCTCGCGTTCGGGGGTCTTGGCCATGGCCTAATGTAACAGCGCTGTTAGATCTCTGGAGGTCCGCCATGGCCACGCGCTACCCGCCCATCGAGCCCCACGCGTCCGGCATGCTCGACGTCGGCGACGGCAACCGAGTCCACTGGGAAACCTGCGGGAACCCCGACGGGAAACCCGCCGTCGTCCTGCACGGCGGACCCGGCTCCGGAGCCTCGCCGAACTGGCGCCGCTACTTCGACCCCGAGCGCTACCGCATCGTGGTCTTCGACCAGCGCGGCTGCGGCCGCAGCACGCCCGACGCGGGCGTCGCCGACCTGTCGGCCAACACCACCGCCCACCTCATCGCCGACATCGAGGCCCTCCGCCACCACCTCGGCGTCGAACGGTGGCTCGTGCTGGGCGCGTCGTGGGGCGCCACGCTCGGCGTCGCCTACACCGAGGCGCACCCGGAGTCGGTCAGCGAGGTCGTCCTGTTCAGCGTCACGACGACGACCCGCCGCGAGGTCGACTGGATCACCGGGGACATGCGCCGGGTCTTCCCCGCCGAGTGGACCCGGCTGCGCGACGGTGTCCCCGAGTCCATGCGCGGCATGCGGATCATCGACGCCTACGCCGAGCTGCTCGACGACCCCGACCCCGCCGTCCGCGACAAGGCAGCCCGCGACTGGTGCGCCTGGGAGGACACCCACGTCGCCACCGTGCCGGGCTACGAACCCGACCCGCGCTACGCCGACCCCGTCTTCCGACTGCGCTTCGCCCGCCTCGTCACGCACTACTGGCGCCACTCGGCCTGGTACGCCGACGGCGAACTCCTCGCCGGTGCCGCGAAGCTCGGCGGGATCCCGGCGGTGCTCATCCACGGCCGCCTCGACTTCAGCAGCCCGCTCGACATCGCCCACGACCTCGCCGAGGCGTGGCCGGGAGCGGAGCTGGTCGTTGTCGACGACGCCGGACACGGCGCCTACCCCGGGACGATCGACAGCGTCGTCCGGGCGACCGATGGGTTCGCCGCCGCCGGCGAGGCATGATTCTCCGATGACCCAGCCCTCGATCAACACCCGCATCGCCACCGAGGCCGACGACGAGGCCATCCTCGCCGTCGAGGCCGTCTCCTGGGACTCCAGCTCGGGTTTCCCGTCCATGCGGGAGCCCAAGGAGAGCGCCTTCAACGAGCGCACCACCCCCGCCAACTACGTCCTCGCCGAGGTCGACGGCAAGGTCGTCGGGTACTCCCGGCTCATGCCCAAGACCCCGGTCGCCGAGAACTCCCACGTCAAGGGGATCTACGGTCTCGCCGTGGTTCCCGAGGCGCGCGGCCTTGGCGTCGCCTCGAAACTCCTCGAAGCCTCCGCCGACGAGGCCCGCCGCCAGGGCGCCCGCAAGATCAGCCTCGGCGTCTTCTCCACCAACGAACCCGCTCGGCGGCTCTACGCCAAGCACGGCTACTTCGAGGAAGGGCGCTCGAAGGACGAGTTCCTCGTCGACGGCGCCTACGTCGACAACATCATGCTCGCCAAGGTCCTCTAGCCGAGCCCGGCGCACGCCTGGCAGGATCATGACCATGCCAGCAACGACGCTGATCACCGTGGCCCCCACCGGCGCCGAGACCGAGAAGTCGAAGGTCCCGGCGCTTCCCGTCACCCTCGACGAGCTCGTGTCGACCGCCGTCGACTGCGAGAAGGCGGGTGCCGCGGTCATCCACGTGCACATTCGCGACGACGACGCCAAGCCCTCCCTCGACCTCGGCCGCCTCAAGGCGACCGTCGACGCCCTCCGCGACGCGACGAACCTGATCGTCCAGCTGTCCAGCGGCGGGTCCGTCCACGACCCCGAGGAGCACCGCCTGCGCGTCCTTGAGGCCGCGCCCGACATGGCGTCGTGCACGATGGGCACGGTCAACTTCGGTCCCGACGTGTTCATGAACCGCTGGGACTTCATCGTCGAACTGCACGAGCGGATGCAGGCCGCGAGCGTCGTCCCGGAGTACGAGATCTTCGACATCGGGCACGTCGCCTCCCTCGGCCGGCTCCTCGACAAGCACGGACTGCCCTTCGGCGGGCACGTCCACATCGACTTCGTCCTCGGCGTCCCCGGCGGCGCGCCCGGCACCGCCGAGACCGTCATCGCCGCCAAGCAGCAGATGCGCGAGCACCTCCCGGCCGACGCGACCTTCGCCGCGACCGGCATCGGCCGCTCCACGCTGCCGGTCCTGCTCACGACCCTGGGCGCCGGCGGGCACCTCCGCGTCGGCATGGAGGACACGCTCACCTACGCCAAGGGCGAGCCGGTGGAGAGCAACGCCAAGCTCGTGGCGCGCGCGAACTCCCTCGCCCGCCTCGCGCAGCGTCCGCCGATGGACGTGGCATCGGCGAGGAGCATGCTGGGTATCAGATCGTGAGCTAGTTCGCGAAGTCTTGCCCGGGATCTTCACCGAAAGATACGTTTCAATCGTGGTTTATAAAGGTGGCGCGGCAATCGCCGAGGTGGTCAGGTCCGGATTCGTCGAGGGCCTGCACCGCGGCTCGATCGCGCTGCTCGACGCGCGCGGCGACATCGCCTACGCGGCCGGGGACATCGACGGGCCGGTGTTCCCGCGCTCGGCGAACAAACCGCTCCAGGCCGTCGGAATGCTCCGGGCCGGGCTGCCGCTCCCGGCGCCCGCCGACCTGGCGATCGCCGCGGCGAGCCACTGGGGCGAGCCCTTCCACATCGCGCGCGTCCGCCGGATCCTGGTCAACGCCGGGCTTACCGAGTCCGACCTGGCCTGCCCGCGCGACCTGCCGGTCGACTCCGCGGCGCGCGCGGCCGTCATCGCCTCCGGCGGCGGCGCCACGCGCCTGCTGATGAACTGCTCGGGCAAGCACGCCACGATGCTCGCGACCTGTGTGGCGGCGGGCTGGTCCACGTCGGACTACCTCGACCCGGGCCACCCGCTGCAGAAGGAGATCGCGCGCACGATCGCCGACCTCGTCGGCGAGCCGATCGCGGCGACCGGTGTCGACGGCTGTGGCGCGCCCCTGTTCGCCTTCAGCCTCACCGCTCTCGCCCGGTCCTTCGCCGCGCTGGTCTCGGCCGAGCCGGGCAGCAACGAGCGCGCGGTCGCCGACGCGATGCGCGCCAACCCCGAGCAGGTCGCCGGGACCCGCGGGCACGACACGCGGTTCATGCGCGCGGTGCCGGGGATGCTGTCGAAGGTCGGCGCCGAAGGCGTGTGGGCCATGGCCGTCCCGGGCGTGGGCGCGCTCGCGGTGAAGATCGACGACGGGGCCCGCCGCGCGGCGCTCCCGGTCGCCGTCGCCGGACTGGCCCGCCTGGGCGTCACGGGCGATGAGCTGGCCAAGGCGGGGGAAGCCATCCTGTACGGGCGCGGGGTGCCGGTCGGCGCCGTCCGCGCGACCCTTCCCTAGAGGAGCATCCGGGCATGCCGCAGATCGTTGTCTCCCACTCCGACACCGTCTCCTTCGACCGGCAGGCCTTCGCGCGCGAGCTGCACCGCGAGGCCGCGAAGGTCATCGACGCCTCCCTCGACGACTACAAGACGCGTTTCCTGCCCATCGGGACCTGGACGATTGGCGACGGGGACGGGCCCGACACGCTCGTGCACGTCGACTTCGGGCTCCTGTCGGGCCGCAGCGAACAGGCCCGCGCCGAGCTGGCCGCGCGGCTGCTGGACCTGCTGCGCGCGACCTTCGCCGACGCGCCGCCGCGCACACACCTGACCGTCGAGGTCCGGGAGATGAACCGGCCGACCTTCGCCAAGCACATCACCGCTTGACCTGGAGCGCACTCCAGATGCGATCTTGGGTTTCCCCGTAGTCCGGAAGGAAACCCCATGACCGTCACGCTCGCCCTCGGCGCGATGAACTTCGGCACCACCACCGACGAGGCCACCTCGGTGGCCCTCCTCGACCGCTTCGTCGAGGCCGGCGGCACGATGATCGACACCGCGAACTGCTACTCCTTCTGGAATCACCCGAGTGGCTACGGCGGCCAGAGCGAGGAGCTCCTCGGCCGCTGGTTCGCGTCGCGGCCGGGCGTGCGCGACCGGGTCGTGCTGAGCACGAAGTGCGGTGCCGAGCCGACCGTCGCCGACGGCGACTGGCCCGAGACGCGCGAAGGGCTCGGCGCCAAGGCGGTCACCGACGCGCTGCACGCCAGCCTCAAGCGGATGGGCGTCGAGCGCGTCGAGTACTTCTGGTCGCACATGGAGGACCGTCGCGTGCCCGCCGAGGAGACCGTCGCCGGACTGGGCGCGCTGGTCGCCGAAGGGCTCGTCGGGAAACTCGGGGCCTCGAACCACACGACGTGGCGCGTCGAGCAGGCCCGCGGCATCGCCCGCGGCCTGGGCGTCGAGGGGTACGGCGCGGTGCAGCTGTCGCACTCGTACGTGAAGCCGCGGCCGGAGTCGGCGAAGGCCTCGGGACACCGCTTCGGATGGTTCACCGACGAGACGCGCGACTACGTCGTCACCGAAGGACTGGAGACGTGGGCGTACAGCCCGCTGCTGACCGGCGCCTACATCCGCGCCGACCGGCCGCTCCCCGAGGCCTATGACCACCCGGGCACGACGCGGAAGCTCGCGGCCCTCGCCGCCGTCGCCGGCGAACTGGGCGTCAGTCTCAACCAGGTCGTGCTGGCCTGGCTGACCGGAGCGCCGGAGAAGGCCGTGCCGATCGTGGGCGTGTCGAGCCTCGCGCAGCTGGACGAGGCACTCGCGGGAGCGGCGCTGGAGTTGAGCGTGGAGCAGCGCGAGGCGCTGGACGCCGCGGTGTGAGATGGCGGGTTTACGCCATCTCGTACAAGTGTGCGTAACTCGCCGTCACCGGTGCCGTTAGTTCTCGCAGAAGCAAGCTGAGAATGCAAACTGCATCTGCGATTGGAGAAGTGCGCGTGGTGACGCGGGAACATGAGGCCTTGATCGACCTGCTCGGGAATGCGCCCGGACTGTTGCTCGACCTGCTGCCGACGGCGGAACTCCCCGCCGACCCACAGGCGAAGGTGATCTACGGTCCGGAGCGGACGACCCAGATGCCGGCGGAGCTCTATGTCGACAGGGTCGGCAAGGTCGAGTTCACCGACGGGCGGGTGCTCATGGTGCTGATCGAGGTCCAGCTCCGCCGGGACGACCGGAAGAAGTTCACCTGGCCGGTCTACGCCACCGAGGTCCGGCGGCAGTGGCGGCATCCCGTGGCGCTGGTGGTGTGGTGCCCGGACGAGACGACCGCGTCGTGGGCACGCGAACCGATCCAGCTGGGTCCGTTCGGGACGGGCGCGCCGGCCGCGGTGTCGCCGCGCAACTTCCCGGTCATCACCGACCCGGACCAGTGGTCCGGCAACGTCGGCACCGCGGTCCTGGCCGCGCTGGCGCACCAGCGCGACCGACGGTTTCCCGAGATCGCCGCCGCGCTGCTCCGGCTGCTCGAATCGGTGGAAGCGAAGCAGGCCGAAATCTACTACGACAACCTCGCCGGAGTACTGGACGACTCCGCGAGGGAGATTCTGGAGGGCACAATGAGCACTATGACGCCTGGTTACAAGAGCACCTTCCTCCGGACGGCGCACGCGGAGGGGGTCGCGGAGGGTCGTGAGGAGGGCCGTGAGGAGGGCCGTGGGGAGGCGGTACTTCAGGTCCTGACCTCACGAGGGCTGCCGCTGAGCGAGGAGAGTACCGAGCGGGTGCAGGGATGTCGCGATCAGAGCCTGCTGAAGGCATGGTTGGATCGCGCGCTGGTCGTGGACTCGGCCGAAGAGATCTTCGACTGATGCGCACGCGCCATCGCGATGCCGAGACGCTGGCGGCCGAGGTCGACCACGGCGACTTCGCCGGAGTGCCGGACGGCTCCGCGAGGGAGATTCTGGAGGGCGCGAGGAGCACCAGGACGTCTGGTTACAGGAGCACCCTCCTCCGGACGACGTACGCCGAGGCGCGCGCGAAGGCCCGTGCGGAGGCCTACGCGGAGGCCTACGCGGAGGCCTACGCGGAGGGCTACGCGGACGGTTTCGCGGAGGGCACAGGCAAGGCGGTACTCCTGGTCCTGGCCTCACGGGGGCTGACGCTGAGCGAGGAGAACGCCGAGCGAGTGCGCGGCTGCCGGGATCAGGACCAGCTTTACGCCTGGCTGGATCGTGCCGTGTTCGCGGACTCGGCCGAGAAGATCTTCGACTGAGCCGTGCGGGTCGGCGGTGCCGCGCTGAAGCTCAGCGCCGAGCGACGGACGCGGCCCTCTAACCGGGAGCCGAGAACCGCGGCCGTGAAGCGGGCCGGGTCGTCGAGCCACGGGAAGTGCCCGGCACCCGGCACGACCGCCGCCGCGACGCCGAACAGCCCCGCGACCTCGGCGACCGCCTCGGGCGGCGAGTTCAGGTCGACCTCCCCGCCGATGACGCGGACCGGTGCGGTGAGACGCGACAGAGCCGCGCGGGTGGCGGCCGGGTCGAAGGCGCCTTCCGAGCCGTACACGGCGGCGGCGTCGTCGTTGCGCCAGCCGTCCTCGGCGGCCCGGTGCGTGCGGGCGGCGTCGTCCCAGCGGCCGTAGAAGAAGGGCGCGATCGCGGTGAAGTCGGACGGGGTCGCGCGCCCGGCGACGACCGCCTCCAGAGCCGCGAACGCCTCGGGAAACCACGGCTCGTCATGGCGTTTCCTCGCCGTGGCGAGCCTTGTCTCGGGCGTGATCTCGACGCCCACCGCCGCGACGCTCGGGGTGACGAGGGTCAGCGCGGCCACGCGGTCGGGAAACCGGGCCGCGTAGAGGACCGCGAGGTTCGTGCCACCGGAGTGCGCGAGCAGGCTCACCGTGTCGAGCCCGAGGTGCTCGCGCAGGGCCTCGACGTCGGCGACGAGCCGGTCGCAGCGGTAAGAGGACGGATCGGCCGGGACCGCCGACTCGCCCGTGCCCCGAAGGTTCAGCATGACCAGCCGCCGGTGAGCGGAGAGGCCGCCGAGCTCGCCGAGGTAGGCCGGGTCCGACATCGGGCCGCCGGGCAGGCACACGAGCGTGGGCCCGTCGCCGAGGGCGCGGTAGGCGAGACTCGTTCCGTCGTACGCGGTGAAGAACACGCCGCAGTCTAGGTCGTCAGCGCCCAGAGTCCGGCGACGGCGATGACGCCGAGGCCGTTGGTCGCCCAGTGCAGGCCGGCGGCGGCGAGGAGGCTGCCGCTGCGCCTGCGCAGCTCGCACAGCAGGAGCCCGGCGAGGCCCGTGAACAGCACGACGGCCGTCAGGATCGCGATCTTGGCCAGTCCGCCGGTCCCGAAGACCTCGATGACGGCCTTGTTGCGGTCGCCGAGCTTCAGCGAGGACAGGATGTGCCAGGCGCCGAACAGCATCGAGGAGACGCCGGAGGCCCACCACACGCCGCGGTGTTTCCCGACCAGCCCGAACAGCACACCGCGGAAGGCGACCTCTTCGAGCAGGATCGTGCCGAGTGGGATGAAGACGAAGGCCGTCAGCAGGGCCGCGCTGGGGTGGAGCTGGTAGCGCATGTCGATGAACGCGTCGCGTGAGAACGGCATCGCCACGCCCAGGGCGTAGATGCCGCCGACGAACATCACCGAGGCCAGCGCGTAGAGGGCGCCGCGCGCCCAGGTCCGGCGGCTCAGGCCGAGGTCGTGCCAGGTCAGGCCGTGCTTGCGGGCCAGCAGGATCAGCCAGGCCGCGGCGATCGGGCCGGCGATGAGGCCGGAGTTGACCGGGCCGAACTTGCGCAGGATGTTGACGGCGACGAGCGTGCCGAGGACGACGGCGAGAGTCAGGAAGAACCGCCTGCGGCGGCCCCCGAAGAGCACTGCGCGCACCCGGTCCACAAGGGACTTCGGGGCGGGGAGGGTTGCGGCGGTCGTGGCGGGGATCGTCTGTGTGTCAAGCACGAGGTGCGAAGCTCCGTGTACCGGGGACGGCTGCCGGGGAGTGCGTCAGCCTGGGACAGTACACGACCAAACCTGGGACGAAGCTGGTAGATACGCGTGCGGATGCCGACATCTCGCCCGGGTGGGTGATCCGGTTGGACCGTTCGGGCCACCCACCCGGGGGCGGCTGTCAGAAGGCGACGTACGGACGGTCCGCGCGGGCGGTGCGCAGGGCGTACGCCCACCAGGCGAGCTGGTCGAGCTGGCCCTGGGCGGCGCGGTTCACGCTCTCGGCGTCGCGCGGTTCGCCGTCCTCGCCGAAGCGTTCCCAGGCGAGGTGGAAGCTGACGGTCTCGCGGATGGTGACGGCGTGGAGCTCGGCGAAGACCGGTCGCAGCGCCTCGACGGCCCGCAGGCCGCCGGAGAGGCCGCCGTAGGAGACGAAGGCGATGGGTTTCCCGCGCCACTCGGCGCCGACGGAGTCGATCGCGGTCTTCAGCGGACCGGGGAAACTGTGGTTGTACTCGGGGGTGAGGACCAGGATCGCGTCGGCCGCGCCGATGCGTTCGGTGAACGACGCGCTCGGCGCCGGGTCCTCGGCGAGGTCGATGACGTCGGGCTTGATGTCGTCGCGCGCGTCGATCTGGCCGAGGAGCCAGTTCTTCACAACGGGCGCGAAGCGACCTTCACGGACGCTGCCGACGACGACGGCCAGTTTGTAGCGGTCCAAGGGGGTTTCCTCCAATGTGCGGGACATGGAGGCAAGGCTAGGACCCCAACCCCGGTTGAGGTCAACTCCGGTGGTCTATGTCTCCGTCACGGCCGTGAGCAGCACCACCGCGTCGTCGGTGGCCTTGAGGGAGTGACGGGTCTGCGGGATCTCGTGCAACTGGCCGAGGGAGATCTTGGTTTCCTCGCCCTCGGCGGTCGTGACGCACACGCCGCCGTAGAGGACTTGGAGACTCGCCGCCGTCGGCGCGTCGTGCTCGTCGAGGGCCGAGCCGGTCGTCAGCGCGATGATCGTCTGACGCAGCGGGCCCTCGTGGAGGAGCAGATGGGCGCTGCGCCCACGCTCGTCGGCGTGGGCCTTCTCGATGTGCTCGCGGATGAGCAGGGGTAGGTCGTGCATGCGGGCCTCCGGCGCTCGGTGCGTGTGGAGTACCCGGTGATGGTCGCAGTTAACCGGGGGGCGGGGGTGTGGATCGGGGGATCTGTGCGTCGTCGAGGAGCCGGTGCATGACGTCGACGGGGAGACCGGGATGGCGCGCGGCGGCCCGGGCGACCATCCGGACCGGGTCGTCGAGGAGCGCGCGGGCGCGCTCGGCGGGGAGGCGCTCGTGCGGGGCCGCGGCCGCGCGGACCAGCTCATCGGGGTCGGCCGACAGGCGGATGAGGCGGGTGGCGGTGACGGCGGGGTCGAGGACGGCGAGCCATCGGCGCTCGGGGTCGGGGTCGGTGGAGAAGCGGTCGGCGAGGCCCTCACGCGGGAAACCCGGCTTGTGGAGCAGGTCGCCGCGAGTGAGGGCCTTCGCTTCGAGGTAGGTGGACAGGAGCACCTCGGGCGCGACGCCGGGGTGGTTCTCGCACAGCAGCAGCCGGACGGCGTGGTCGGCGTCGGCCGAGAGCAGCACGACCAGGTCGGGCGGCAGGGAGGACGAGTGCGCGGCCGCCCGGCGCAGGCCGATGTGCGCGGAGGTCGCGCACATGCGCATGAGGTCGGGGTGATCGAGGTTCTGTCGCGCCCAGGCGGGCGGGTCGAACCTGTCGGACCGGGTGACGTGGACGTCGACGGCCGCGCGCTGTCGCTCGGTGAGTTCGGCGCGCATGGACACGGCGAGGCGGACGCGCTTGTCGGGGTCGACGGCGAGCCGGTCGACCAGGTGGGCCGACAGGCCCGGGTTGGCGGCGACGGCTTTGCGGACCAGGGGGGCCTGGTCGCGGGCGAGGCGCTCGTAGACGGCGAAAGGCAGCGGCGCTTCCTCGATGAGCCGTTCGCGCGGTCGGGACAAGGTCTCCGGGTCGGCGAGGAACTCCGCGGCGGCGGCCCCGTCGCGCATGCCCGCGTGCCACAGCGCGGCCCGGCGCACTCGGGCGTCCTCATCACCCCTGAGGCGTTCGATCACGGCATCCGACGGTTCCGGCCACGTCTCGATCGCGATGCGGCGGACCCGGGCGTCGGGATCGGCGCAGAGGAGCTCCAGCGCGTCGTCGCCGATCGCGACCTCCGCCGCGATGGCCGCGCGCACGACGGGGTTCGGGTCGCGGGCCAGGCGGGCGAAGACCTCGGCCGGGAGTTCCTCCACCGGCTCCCGGTGGGGCCTGCCCCCGGTCGCCAGCATCGTCCGCACGTGCGGGGACAGGTCCATGACCAGGCGCGAGCGCTGTGCCGCCGGGATTCGCCACCCGGTGGCGAAGGCGGCGCGGACCTCCGTGCCGGGATGCGCGACGACCGCGTCGTACACCGCCCCGGGCAGCTCGCCGCGTTCGGAGAAGAGCGCGTCCGACCACCGGTCGTCGCCTGGCTGAAGCAGCCTCAGCAGCACTTCCGCGGGCGCGGCGGGATTGGCGGCGACGCCCGTGACGCGGGCGCGGGCGCGGGCGAGGGGTGAGGACATCGGGTCATCGTGCCTTGGGCGTGGAAACGGCCCCCGGGAAACCCCGGGGGCCGTTTCCGCACACTTCCGCGCTACGACACCAGCATGTCGTGCCGGATCACGTTCTGGTCCCGCGCCGGGCCCACGCCGATCACCGAGATCCGCGCCTTGCACAGCTCTTCGAGCCGCTCCACGTAGGACTGCGCGTTCTTCGGCAGGTCCTCGAAGCGCCGGCACTCCGACACGTCCTCCCACCAGCCGTCGTGGAACTCGTACAGCGGCGTCGCGTGGTGCAGCGCCGTCTGCGTCATCGGCATCTCGTCGTGGCGTTCGCCGTCGATCTCGTAACCGATGCAGATCGGCACCTTGTCCAGCGACGACAGCACGTCCAGCTTCGTCAGGAACAGGTCGGTGATCCCGTTGACGCGCACGGCGTACCGGCCGATCACCGCGTCGAACCAGCCGCAGCGGCGTTCGCGGCCGGTCGTCGTCCCGTACTCCCCGCCGACCTTGAGCAGGTGCATGCCGTTGTCGTCGAACAGCTCGGTCGGGAAGGGGCCTGACCCGACTCGGGTCGTGTAGGCCTTGATCACGCCGATGACGCGGTCGATGCGCGTGGGCGGGATGCCCGCGCCGACGCAGGCGCCGCCGGTCGTCGGGTTCGACGAGGTCACGAACGGGTAGGTGCCGTGGTCGACGTCGAGCAGCGTCGCCTGCGCGCCTTCGAGGAGCACGTAGTCGCCGCGGGTGAGCGCGTCGTCGAGCAGCAGGCGCGTGTCGGTGATGAACGGGATCAGCCTCTCGGCGTAACCCATGTACTCCTCGACGACCGCGTCGATGTCGATCTTCTTGCGGTTGTAGACCTTGACCAGCACCTGGTTCTTCTCGCGCAGCGCCAGTTCGAGCTTCTGCCGGAAGATCTTCGGGTCGAGCAGGTCCTGCACGCGGATCCCGACGCGGCCGACCTTGTCGCCGTACGTCGGTCCGATGCCGCGGCCGGTCGTCCCGATCCGCGCCGACCCGAGGTAGCGCTCGACGACGCGGTCGAGGGCCCGGTGGTGCGGCATGATCAGGTGCGCGTCGGCGGAGATCTTCAGCTGCGTCACGTCGACCCCGCGCGCGGCGAGCCCGTCGAGTTCGTGCAGGAGGACCTTGGGGTCGATGACGACACCGTTGCCGATGACCGGCACGCAGCCGGGCGTCAGAATGCCCGTCGGCGTCAGGTGCAGGGCGTACTTCTCGCCGTCCGGCGTCACCACCGTGTGCCCGGCGTTGTTGCCCCCCTGGTAGCGGACCGTGTAGTGCATCCGCTCGCCGAGCAGGTCGGTGACCTTACCTTTGCCCTCATCGCCCCACTGGGTCCCGACGAGCACGATCGCTGGCATCTCTTCGCCTTCCCGGGTGACACCCGATTACCGATAAAGGGTAATGGGGTCGCTGATCAGGCCCTTACCTGGGAGGTGTGACCTGTTCGACCACTCCACGATACGGACACCGCACTGTGCACACGGGATGATCTGCGCCACCACTGGTAGACATGGATCCGTGCCGGACACCCCCCTCGCCGCGTACGACGCGTGGCTTCGGTCCCGTTTCACCGACCTCAACACCGGTCTCGAAGAGGCCTACTTCGCCGCCCGCGACGACCAGATCGCCGGGCACGACGCCGCCAAGGACGCGATCCTGCGCGAAGGCGCGGCCCTGATCGCCCGCATCGGCGACATCCCCCACGACGACGGCGACCGCTACAAGCTCCTCGGCGCGGTCGGCTTCCACCTCGCCGCCTGCGCCCGCCACGGCGTCGGCGACGCGACGCTCCTCGCGCCCGCGTGGGCCCTCGCCAGGCTGCTCGGGTCGGCGCTGGACGTGGCGCCGCGCTTCGTCTTCTCGCACCAGTCGCTGTACAACCCCGCCGTCGGCGACCGCTTCCACATGTTCACGACGCTGCCCGACGAGGCCCTGTTCATCACCCGCAACGGCGAGGCCGTCCTCGCCTACCGGCGGGCCGCGCACGCGCTGTCGGCGGTCGCGGCCATGGGCGTGTCCAACCCCATGGCGGCCTACCTGTTCGAGGACGCCGCCGCCGCCCTCGGCGACGTGCTGCGCTTCAGCCAGTCGCTGGCGCGCGAACTCGACCCGGAGCGCTTCTACCTCAACATCCGGCCGTACTTCACACCGCACGTCGTCGGCCGGACGGAGTTCCGGGGCGTCAACGCCGGCGACTTCGCCGCGATCAACGTCGTCGACCTGCTGCTCGGGCTGTGCTCGCCGAGCGACCCGTTCTACCAGGAGGTGCTCGCCGAGAAGCGGCCGTACCTGCCGCCGGGCGACGGCGCGGAGATCCAGGCGGTGCTGACGGTGCCGTCGCTGCTGGACCGGTTCGCCGCCGAGGCCGCGGTGGAGGTGACGCCCGGGCTGCGCAGGAACGCCGAGCTGTTCCTGGCCGTGTGCCGCGCGCACGGGGCGGCGTACGCGTTCCACCACCACCGGCTCGTCGCCGACTTCATCGAGAAGCCCGCCGCCGACCGGCCCACGCCCGTGGGCAGTTCGAGCGGCCCGCCGATGGAGGTCGTGCTGGGGATTCTGGGGCGGCTGGCCGACCTGCGCGCCGCGCGCGACCGGCCGGGGACGGCGAGGGGGCGGTTGGAGGGGTTGCGCGCGGCACTGGACTGACACCCACGCGAGCTCCCGGCCGGGCCCCGGCCTACATTTGGCCCCGTGGACGTAGTACTGCTCTCCCTCGCCGACGGCGCCCCGAGCTGTGGCCCCCGGACTCAGGTCCTGGCCTGCTCCGACGCCCTCAAGGCGGGCGGCGCGACCGTGCGCCTGGAAGAGGCCGTCGACGACGCCGGGATCGACGCCGTCCTCACCGACGTCGTCGCGTCCGGGGCCGCGCTGGTCCTGGCCGCCGACTCCGACGCGCAGGTGCGCGCGGTGTGGCGCCGGGCCGTCAAGCTCCTCGCGCCGCCCCCCAGCGCCCGTCCCGACGACCTCCCCGCCGGCCGCACGGTCCCCGACCTCCCGGCCCTCGGCGTCCTCCCGCTCGCGCAGGCGCCCGAACTCGTCGCCGCGCTCGACCTGCCGACGACGCCCGCGGCGGTCGCCGCCGCCGTCCTCGGTGGACGGACGCGCAGGCTCGACGTCCTCCGCCACGACGGCGGCTCCGCCACCGTCCACGGCGTCCGCCTCGGCGGCGGAGACACGCCCTGGTTCGGCAAGATCGCCGTCGACGACCTCATCCTCACCGACGGCACCCAGCGCGTCCTCACCTGCGTCGTCGCCAACGCCTCCGGCTACTCCACGGTGGACGGTCTCCCGCTGACCGACCCCGACCCCGCCGACGGCGCCCTCGACGTCGCCGTCGCCGTCCCCGTCGTCAAGCGCGGTCTCCTGCGCCGCAAGGTCCAGGTCGAGGTCCGCCGCGCCCGGGGCCGCGCCGTCGCGATCACACCCGGCGCCGAGGTCCCATACATCGACGACGGCGTCGTGGGGACCCTCGCACGCAAGCGCACGTGGTGGAACGAACGCGAAGCGGCGGCCGTTTACGTCACGTGACCGTCTCAGTCCGGACCGTCTGATGTCTTTATTGGCCTCGATGCGCAACAATCGGCAGGTACCAGCCACTCTTTCCCGAGGAGCGCCCGGTGGACAGGCCGCACACCGAGCACGACAACACGCACCCGCCCGCGTCCGATCAGGGAAGTGACGTCGACATCGCCGACGGCACGACCGTGCAGTGGTCGCCTTTCGGTCCGCCTCCGGCGCAGCCGGGCGGCGGTGCGGCCCACCCGCCACAACCCCCGGCACAGGCGGGAAACCCGGGAAACCCGGGGAACACGCAGGGAATCGCCCGGGTGTACCCGTCCAACGGCGGCTACACCCCGCCCGCGACCGACGACGCCACCGGCCAGCTCCCGCAGGTCGCGCCCCCGCCGGCCCACCACCAGCAGGCCCAGCCGCAGCATCCGCTCCAGGTCCCGCCGCAGCAGCCGCCCGCCTACCAGCCCCAGCAGCCGCCGATCTACCAGCCGCAGCAGCAGACCACGCAGTTCGGTCAGCCCTACGAGCAGCAGGTCGACCCGCCGCTGTCCGACTACGCGCAACCCTCCGGCCAGCACACGCAGCAGCAGCAGGCGCACCCCGGCTACGCGCCCCCGGAGGCCCCGGTCTCGGGTGGCTACCAGCCGCCGCACGCCGGTTACGCGCCCCCGCCCGAGGCGCCCGTGTCGGGCGGTTACCAGCCCCCGCAGGAATACGCGCCCCAGCCCGGGCAGTCGCTCGTCCCCTACCCCGACCAGCCCGGCTCCCTGGAGCACGGCCAGGTCACCGCCGACGAGTTCGCGCTCCGCCGGGCCGTCAAGCCGCCGACGCCCGTGGCGACCATGGGCCTGCGCGCGGTGCTGCGCAAGGGGACCTTCGGCGCCGTGAAGCTGCCCCCGGGCCGCAAGGAGCAGGACGTCAGCCGCGCGACCGAGATGGTCCGCCGCAACTTCGGCGGCCTGCGCCAGGTCACCGTCATCAACCCCAAGGGCGGCGCGGGCAAGACCGTCGCCGTCCTCATGCTCGCCATGACCTTCGGGCAGCGTCGCGGCGGGTACGTCCTGGCCTGGGACAACAACGAGACGCAGGGGACCCTGGGCATGCGCGCCCAGCAGGACTTCCACGTCCGCACCGTCCGTGACCTCCTGCGCGACCTCGACCAGTTCCGCGGCCCGACCGGCCGCGTCGGCGACCTCTCCCAGTACGTCCGCTCGCAGGGCGAGGCGATGTTCGACGTGCTCGCCTCCGACGAGTCGGCGACCGCCGGCGAGATGCTCACCTCGGCCGCCTTCGGCGAGATCCGCGAGATTGTCTCGCGTTTCTACAAGCTGATCGTCGTCGACACGGGCAACAACGTCCGCGCGCACAACTGGCAGTCCTCGATGGACGCGACCGACCAGCTCGTGGTCACCATGTCGGCCCGCAACGACTCCGCCGAGACCGCCGCCCGGGCCCTCGACCACCTGGAGCAGACCGGCCGCCAGGACCTGGTCCGCCGCGCGGTGACGGTCGTGTCGATGCCCGCCCACCGCAAGGATCTCGACCTCCCGGCCGTGCAGCGCCACTTCGCCGCCCGCACCCGGCAGGTGCTGCTCGCGCCCTATGAGAAGCTCCTCGACTCCGGTGAGCCGATCCGCTACGGCATGCTCTCCCAGGCGACGAAGGACGCCTGGCTGAAGATCGCCGCCGCCGTCTCCGAGGGGCTGTGAAACCGATCCTCATCGCCGTCGTCGGCATCGACGGCGCGGGCAAGACCTCGCAGGCGCACGAGCTCGCGGGCTGGTTGCGCGGCGGGGACTGGCACGTGCGTTACGTGCCGAACCAGACACTGCTGCCGGTCCGGCGCGCGCTGGACCGGATCGCCGTCGAGGACGGCCTCGGCGACCACACCGAACTCCTCGACGCCGACACCATGCGCCTACTCGCGTCGGGCGCGCGCCTGGCCGCGCTGCACGACGCGCTCGTCGAACCCGCGCCGGTGACGGTCGTCGACCGCTACACCTACTGCCAGTACGCCGCCGCGCGCCTGCTCAAAGCGGGGAACGAGGACGTCTTGCGACGCCTCAACCGCGAGCTGCCGACGCCGGATCTGACGCTGTACCTCGACATCGAGCCGGTCGAGGCGCAACGGCGGATCAAGGCGAGGGGCGTCGACGAGGAGACCCTTGAGTTCCTCGGCGGCTTCCGCGACGCCTACCGTTCGCTGCCCGAGTACGAGTCCTTCACGATCATCGACGCCGGCGGGGACTTCGGCACCGTGCAGGGTTTCCTGCGCGAGCCGGTGCGCGAGCTGCTCGCCGGGCTGTAGTCGGTCCGGAGTGGACGACGCGGAACACGGTGATCCGTGCGGACGGTCAGCCGACGGTAACCGGACGGTCAGCGCCCGCGCGCACGTTCGCAGGCATGACCGACGTCCTCATCTCCGGCGCGAGCATCGCCGGTCCCGCGCTGGCCTGGTGGCTGGCTCAGGCGGGAAACCACGTCACCGTCGTCGAACGCGCGCCCGGGATCCGTGACGGCGGTCAGGCCGTCGACTTCCGTGGACGCGCGCACATGGCGGTCCTCGACCGCATGGGCGTCACCGACGCCGTCCGCGACCTCGCGACCGGCGGCACGCGCCTGTCGGTGGTCGACGCGACCGGTCGCACGAAGGTCTCCCTCCCGGAGTCCTTCACCGGCGGTGCCGTCGAGATCGAGCGGGGGCGGCTCGCGCGGCTCCTGTACGAGCGGACGCGCGGGCAGGTCGAGTACGTCTTCGACGACTCGATCGCGTCCCTCGCGCAGACCGCGGTCGGTGTCGACGTGACCCTCGACAGTGGACGGCAGCTGACCGCGGGCGTCGTCGTCGGCGCCGACGGGCTGCACTCGAACGTGCGGCGGCTGGCCTTCGGGCCGGAAGAGGACTACGTGAGCCACTCGGGGTACCACATCGGGCTCTTCGACGTCCCCACCTCGTTCGCGCGCGCCGGTGCGGACCTGATCTACAACGAACCCGGCCGTGCCGTCAGCGTCGGCCCGGCGAGCCGCGGCGCGTCGGCGATGTTCGTCTTCCACGACGCGGCCCTGCGCTACGACCACCGCGACACCGACGCCCACCGCCGGATCCTCACCGGCGCCTTCGCCGGCATGGGCTGGATCGCGCCCGAACTGCTGCGGGAGGCGGCGACCGCCCCGAACCTCTACTTCGACTCCATCGCGCTGGTCGAGACCGACGCCTGCGTGCGCGGCCGGATCGCCCTCCTCGGCGACGCCGGGTACGGCGCCACCTGCGGCGGGATGGGCGCCGGACTCGCGCTCGTCGCGGCCTACGTTCTGGCACGAGAACTCGGCGGGCACGATCCCGCGACGGCCCTGAAGCGCTACGAGTCGCGGATCCTGCCCTACGCGGCGGGCTGCCGGAAGGTCGCGGCCGGTGCCGGGCCCTTCCTCGCGCCGCCGACGGCCGCGCGGCTGTGGATGCGCGACCGGATGTACCGGCTGCTGTCCTCGCGGGCCTTCGCCGGGATGCTGGAGCGCATGTCGGTGAAGGCGGCGGAGGGGATCGCGCTGGACTAGGGCGGCTCCTGCCCCGCCGCGTCTCCCGGCGCCACGGCCGCCTGCGGAGGTACGAGGTCGGGCGCGGTGACCCGGTTGAACATCCGCTCGGCACGGCGGCGGCGCTCGGGGTCCTTGGAGAAGAGCGCGACCCAGCTCAGGAACATGGTGAGCAGCGGGCGATTGCGGGAGAAGAGTCCCAGGAACAGACGCAGCACGGCGGTCTCCACGAGGTCGCGCGGAACGCGATCGCCGACCGCGGCGACCCGATGGGCCGTCGCGTCACACCCGTATGGGTACCGGTGTGCTCGCGTGCCGTCTCCCTCACGGCGGCACGGGAGCGGATTGCGTTCCCTCCGCGCGATCGGTCATGTCGGCCACGTGCTCGCCGACGACCGTGCTGTGTCTCCAATGTAGTCCGGAATCCTTGGCGTGCGACGCTTCCTGCCGCGAACACGACAAAGGGCGGGACCAGCACGGCCCCGCCCCTCTCACACGGTCCTAAGCGAGCGACAGGAACCACCGCACGGCGTCGGCCGTTCCCCGCTTGTTCGAGTCGGTGTGGTCGGTGTCGCCGACGTCGACGACGCGGACCTTCTTGCCGGAGTCGGCGAAGTCGGCGCGGCAGGCGTCGGTGTTCGAGGCCGCGGCCTCGGCGTCGGTCGGCGTCACGTACAGCCGCACGGGGGCCTTCGGGCGCCAGTCGGAGCACTGGGCGTCGCCGACGGCGAGCGCGTCGGCGAAGTCGCCGCCCGGGTTCTCCAGCAGGGCCTCGCCTTCCTCGGTGATGAGGTCGTCGAGGCTGTTCGGCAGTCCGTTGAAGAGGTCTTCGCCGCTGGTGTAGCCGTCGAAGAGGCCTTCGACGGTGCCGGCGTACGTCTCCTCGAAGACCTCCGAGGGCGAGTCGTACAGGTCGTGCAGCCGGTCCCAGGAGACCAGCAGGTAGGCGGTGTAGATGACGCTCAGCTTCTTGTGCAGTTCCCCGGCGAGCAGGGCGGGGATCTCCTCGCCGCCGAGGTGGTAGGCGCCGCTGATGGCGGCGACGGCGCCGAGTTCGAAGCGGTGGCGGCCGGCGTCGTCGCGGCCCTCGTCGAGGACGCGGGCGAGACCGAGGGCGGCCGAGGCGCCCTGGGAGAAGCCGGTGACCATGACGTCGCGGTCGAGTCGGCGGCCGAGGCCGGCGACCTTCTCGTCGGCGGCCCGGAGCATGTCCATCGACGCCGTCGTCTCCGACGGGAGGTCCATCCACGGGTGGAGGCCCGGTCCGGTGCCGAGGCCGAGGTAGTCGGGTGCGACGGCGGCGAAACCGGCCGAGGCGTAGGTCCACGACGGTGCCTGGTCCCAGACGTCGCCGGGCAGTGAGGGCACGCCTTCCTTGGTGCTCTCGGTGCCGTGCGTGAAGGAGACGGGTGTCAGGGAGCGGTCGCGGTTGTGCGGGAGGGCGAGGAGCCCGCTGGCGGTGGTGGCTTCGCCGACGGCGTCGACGGTCGCGTACTCCAGGCGGTACAGGTCGACGGGGTAGCGGACGGTGGAGGTGTCGAAGCCCTCGTCGGCCAGACCGGTGCGGAGTTCGGTGACCGGGACCGTGCGGACGAACTCCCCGGAGAGGAGCTCGCCGCGGCCGGAGTGGTGGTGACCGGCGGCGGCCGCGAGGCCCGGGGTGGCCAGCAACAGGGCGGCCGCGGTGGTCACGGCCAGGGCTTTCGTTGTCCTGTTCATGTCGCCAAAGCTATGGGCGCGAAGATCAGGCGACAGTGGACTCACGACGCCTCTTGACGGGGACCTACGCCCCCACCCGCGTTCGGGCGGGAAACCGTTGCAGTGATCAAGATGACAGAAGGCGGCGGCCCACGGGTCGGGAAGATCCCGTTACGTCCCCACGAGGGAGCCGTAACGTCAGCTTCGCCAATCCCCAGGCGACATTGTTTACGGAGTCCCCCTTGCCTCGCCGCGCCTCTACGCCGCGCCCGAAACCCGCCCGCCTCCCGTACGCCTTCTGGATCATCTGGGCCTCGTTGCTGATCAACAAGGCCGGTGGCTTCGTCATGGTGATGATGACGATCTACCTCACCGTGCAGCGCGACCTCTCGCTGAGCATGGCGGGCATCGTCGTCGGCGCGCACGGCGCCGGAGCCATCGGCGGCATGCTGACCGGTGGCGTCCTCACCGACCGCATCGGCCGCAAGAAGACGATCGTCACCTCGATGTTCGCCACGACGATCGTGCTCGGCGTCCTCGTCGTCGTCTCCAACGTCTTCCTCATCGCCGCCCTGGTCACCGTCCTCGGCTTCGTCAGCGTCATGGCCGGGCCGGCCTCGGTCGCCGCGATCGCCGACGTCGTCGAACCCGAGGAGCGTTCGCGCGCGTTCAACATCATGTACTGGGCGCAGACGCTCGGCATGGGCGCGGCCAGCCTCCTCGGCGGACTGCTGGCGATGTTCTCCTTCCCGCTGCTGTTCGCCCTCGACGCGGTCAGCGCACTGACCGCGGGCCTGCTCGTGCTGTTCGGGGTCCGTGAGTCGCTCAAGAAGGGCGACGACCCCGTCACCGGCGAGCCGGAGCCCGACCGCGGCACGCTCGGCCGGGTCCTGCGCGACCGGCCGTACATGCTCTTCGTCGGCCTGACCTTCATGCAGGCGCTGATGTTCTCCCAGACGAGCAGCACGCTGCCCCTGGCGATGAAGCGCGACGGGCTGTCGGAGACCCAGTTCGGGACGGCGCTGGCCTGCGGGACGGTGCTGGTCGTCCTCGGGCAGCTCGCCGTGCCGCGCCTGATCGACCGTTTCGGCAAGGCGCAGGTCCTCGCGGTGTCGCTGGCCGGTTCGGGTCTCGGTTTCGGGCTGCTCGGTTTCGCTAGCACCTTCGCGATGTACGTGTCGTGCGTGCTGGTGTGGACGGTCGCGTCGATGCTGGCGGCGCCCCCGAACGCGACGATCATCGCCGAGCTGTCGCCCGGCCCGATGCGCGGCCGGTACCAGGGCGTGTTCAGCGTGACCTTCGCGGCGGCGGCCTTCGTCGCGCCGACCGCGGGCGGCTTCACCCTCCAGTACCTCGGCGACTGGCACTGGGCGATCGTGTGCCTGGTCGGCGTCGCCGCCGCGGCCGGTCACCTGCTCACCGGCCCCGCGCGCGAACGCGCGGCCAAGGAGCGGGCCGCGCTCACCGCCGCCAACGCGGTCAAGGCCGCGTAAGGACTGTAAGCAGGCTCACCGCTTATCGTCGCGACGCCGCGGGCCGCCCGGGAGTGTAATGACTGTTATTCCTGACAGTCCTTACACCTTGGGAGGCCCGCGATGCGCACGGCACGCAACTGGTTCACCGAGACCACCGGTGGCCTGCCGCGCACCTTCTGGCACCTGTGGCTCGTCACCCTCATCAACCGGCTCGGCTCCTTCGTCGTCATCTACATGACCCTGTACCTGACCGTCGTGCGGAAGTTCGAGCCCTTCGAGGTCGGCGTCCTCATCGCCGCACAGGGCGCCGGAGCCATCCTCGGAACACAGGTCGCGGGCGTCCTCGCCGACCGCTGGGGCCGCCGCAAGACCCTCCTGCTGTCGAACTTCTCGGCCGTCGCGGTCCTGCTCGCCCTGTCCTTCGCCGACGGCAAGTGGGCGATCGGCCTGCTCCTCGGCGCGATGGGCGCCGCGCTCAACCTGGCCCGGCCCGCCTTCTCGGCGATGATCGCCGACCTCGTCGCGCCCGCCGACCGTATGCGCGCCTATACCCTCAACTACTGGGCCATCAACCTCGGCTTCGCCGGTGCCGCCCTGCTCGCCGGGCTCGTCGCCCAGTTCGACTACCGGCTGATCTTCCTGATCAACGCCGCCGCGATCGCGCTGACCGGCCTGATCGTGCTGCTCTTCGTGCCCGAGACGAAGCCCGCCTTCGAGGGCGTGCCCGACAGTCCGCGCGCCGCCCAGCCGCGCGGGGCCTTCCGCGCGATCCTGCGCGACCGGGTCTTCCTGGCCTTCGTCGGACTGACCTTCCTGCCCGCCTTCCTGATGTCCTCGCTCGAAGTGCTGCTGCCCCTCCAGGTGACCGGTGTCGGGCTGACCGAACGCGAGTACGGCTGGATCATCGCCACCAACGGCGTGTTCATCGTCTTCGGTCAGCTCTTCGTGCCCCGGCTCGTCGGCCGGGCGCGGCGGACGCGCGTGCTGGCGCTGGCGTCGCTGTTCTGGGCGGCGGGCGTCGGCCTGACCGGGGTCGCGTCGAGTGTGCCCGTGTTCATGGCGACCGTGCTGGTGTGGACCATCGGCGAGATGCTCCAGACCCCGGCGAACTCCGCGACCGTCGCCGACCTCGCGCCCGCCGACATGCGCGGCCGCTACCAGGCCGCGTTCTCGCTGTCCTACCAGGCCGCGACGCTGACCGCGCCCGTCCTCGGCGGCCTCGCCCTCCAGTACCTGGGCGGCGGCTGGTGGCTGCTGGCCGCGGGCATCGGGATCGCCGCCGCCGGCGGAAACCTCCTTGCCGAGCGTTCGCGGGAGCGGCGGCTGGCACCGGCCGAACCGGTGCCGGAGCCCGTCGTCGCATAGGTCGTCAACCTGGGGTTGACGAACTCCATGCGTCAACCTATGGTTGACGCATGGAGCGCTATCCCGTTCGCCTCGGCGACCTCATCGAATTCGTCAACCAGCAACCCGGCGGCCCGCTCGACCACCTGTCGGCCGCTTCGGAGATCGGTGCCTACCTGGACGAGATCTCCGACCATCTCATCGGCCACTTCGTCGACCAGGCCCGCCGGGCGGGCTCCTCCTGGAGCGAGATCGGCCAGTACATCGGCGTGAGCAAGCAGGCCGCGCAGAAGCGTTTCGTCGCCAAGGCCAGCGACCTGCCCACTCAGCTGTCGGGCGCCTTCGCCCGCTTCACCGCCCGGGCCCGGCACGTCACCGTCCAGTCCTCGGCCGAGGCGCGGGCCATGGGACACCAGGAGGTCGGCGGCGAGCACATCCTCCTGGCGCTGCTCGTCGAGCCCGACGCCCTCGCGGCCCGGGCGCTGGCCGAACAGGGCGCCGACGAGGCGAAGATCCGCGCGTCCGTGGCGGCCGCCCATCCGGCCACGGACGAGGAGACGCCCGAGCACATCCCCTTCAGCGCGGAGGCGAAGAAGATCCTCGACCTGACCTTGCGGGAGGCCCTGCGCTACGGCCACAACTACATCGGCACCGAGCACATGCTGCTCGGGATCCTGCGTGACGGGAAGGGTATCGGCGCCAAGGTCCTCGACGAGCTCGGCGTGCGGCGCAAGGTCGCCGAGGCGTGGATCGGCGGCGAGCTGGCGAAGCTGACGGCGGGCGGGGACGTCGGCGAGGCGGAGTAGGCGGGGAGCGGGCGGGCCTGGTCCAGGCCCGCCCGCTTGCGTATACGAAACGTATTACACTCGGTCCATGAATGAGCGAACAGCGACCTGGAGTGCCGGCACGGGCGTGCTCACGTTGCCGTCGGGGCGCCTGGTCCGTGGCCGGGGCCTGCGGCACGGGACGCCCGACGGTCCGCCGCCCGACTTCGGCGTCTATCTCCTCGGCAAGGCGCCGACCCTGCCGTGGGAGTCGCGCTGGCTGCGCTGCCGCGACTTCTGGGTCCCCGACGCCGCCGACGCCCACGCCGCCCTTGCCGAGGCCCTGGAACGCGCGGGTTCGGAGCGTGTCGAGGTCGCCTGCGGCGGTGGTCGCGGCCGGACCGGCCTCGCGCTGGCCTGCCTGGCGGTCCTCGACGGCGTCCCGGCGGCCGACGCCGTCGCCTACGTCCGCGCCGGTTACCACCCCGGCGCGGTCGAAGTCCCCTGGCAGCACCGCTTCGTGCGACGTTTCGGCATGGAGGAGGATCGGCCGCATGGACGCTGACATCGAGCGCTTCGAGTTCGGCTCGGACGACGGCATCGCCTTGACCGACGCGCTCGACTTCGCCGACCCGAAGCCGGTCGACGTGGGGGCCATGGTCGTCAAGACCGTGCGGGTCCCGCCGGAGACCGACCGGGCCGTCACCGCCGCGGCCGCCGCCGAGGGCGTCTCCCCGTCGGCGTGGATCCGCCGCGCCATCGAGGCCAAGCTCGCCGGTCGCGAACCGGGCGAACTCGTCAACGTCGAGGACGTGCTCAGGGCCGTGCGGGCGCTGCCCCGCGCCGAGGGCTGAGCGGGCACTTCAGAAATCGCTACCCCGGTCCACTAAAATCCGAAGCATGTCCCGCCGCTCCTATAACCAGTACTGCGCGACCGCCCACGCCCTCGACCTCGTCGGCGAGCGCTGGACCCTGCTCCTCGTCCGTGAGCTGCTGACCGGGCCGCGCCGTTTCGGCGACATCCTCGGCGGTCTGCCCGGGATGGGCACGGGCCTGCTCGCGGCACGGCTGAAGTTCCTGGTCGAGGAGGGCATCGTCGAGCAGGTGACGCTTCCGGCGCCGGCGAACACGCCCGCCTACGCACTCACCGAGGCCGGTGCGGCCCTGGAGCCGGCGGTTCTGGCGCTGGCCGACTGGGGCATGGCCTGGGCGCTGGGTGAGCGGCGGAAGGGTGAGGTCTTCCGCGCGGGCTGGGCGGTGCTGGCGATGCGTTCGGCCTACGTGCCGCGCGCGGGTTTCGCGGCCGTCTACGAGTTCCGCGTCGATGACGAGATCTTCCACGCCGCCGTCCGCGACGGTGACATCGCGACCGTGCACGGTCCGGCGCAGCGGCCCGACGTCGTCATCACCGTCGACGACGGCGACACCTTCCGTGCGCTGCTGAACGGTGAGGACGTCGACGGCGGGGTCACCGCCCTCGGGGACCCCGCCCTCGTCGCACTGCTGCCGACGCTCTTCGCCTGGCCCGAGGCCCGCGAGCGCGTCAGCTCAGCGCGACCCCGTTGACCGTGAAGGCCACGTCGATGTTTCCGCGTGTGGCGGTCGAGTAGGGGCACAGCCCGTGCGCGGTCCGCACGAGCTCCTGCGCGGCGGCGGCGTCGGCGATCGACGGCAGCGTCACGTCCAGTTCGGCGGCCAAAACGAAGCGCCCGCCGCCCGCCGGTACGAGGGAGACCGCGGCGTCGATGACGGCGTCACCGGCCTCGACGCCCTCCTTCTTCCCGACGAGCCCGAGGACCGCCTCGAAGCAGGCGGCCCACCCGACGGCGAACAGCTGCTCGGGGTTCACGCCGTCACCGTCGCCGCCGAGTTCCTTGGGCAGTGCCAGGCGGACGTCCAGTTCGCCGCCGGACGTGCTTCCCCGGCCGCCGTCGCGGCCGCCTTCGACGCGGGCGTGTGCGGTGTAGGCGGGCTTGGCCATCTCGACTCCTTCAAAAACAACAGGTGTGTGCTTCTTGTTTTTGAACCATAGAGGGCGAGGGGGTGGGAACGCAAGCGGCCTGCGGGGGCCCGCCCTGTTCGAGGGCACGGCGAAGCACTCGGGTCTGACCCTGACCGAGGCCAAGGTCTGCCCGAGTGGTGTCGTCGGCCCGCGCTACTTCGCCTGGACCGACGTTCAAAGGGGGCGGGGGAGACCCGCCCTAAAGGCCGTTCGGCTCGTTGCGCGCCGTCGCCGGGTGGATCGCGATGAGCCCCGACTTGCGCCGGGCCTGGCACAGCTCCACGAGCCGGTCGTAGGCGGGTTTCCCGATCAGCTCGGCCAGCTCCGCCGCGTAGGACTCGTACAGCGCCACCTTGCCCGTGTGCGCCTCCGGTGCCGACGTGCACCACCAGTGCAGGTCGTGCCCGCCTTCGCCCCAGCCACGCCGGTCGAACTCGGTGATCACGACGACCTGCTTCTCCGTGCCGTCGGCGTGGCGCAGCTTCTCGTAGTCGCGCTTGATCGGCAGCTGCCAGCACACGTCCGGCTTGTACTCCAGGGGATGGACCCCGTCGCGGAGGGCCTGGGCGTGCAGCGCGCACCCGAACCCACCGTCGAAGCCGAGCCGGTTGTGGAAGATGCAGGCACCGTCGACCGTCGCCGTGCGCAGCGCCGGCTCCGGTTCGCCCTCGTCGTTGTCGAGTTCGTCGGTCTCGGTGGCGTCCTTGAAACGCGGCCGGTAGTGCTGCCACGTCTCGGGCGTCAGCCGCGCGGCGGCCTTCCGCACGCGTTTGACGTCGTCGGCGTCGGTGAAGAAGGCGCCGTGCGTGCAACAGCCGTCGGCGGCTCCGCCGGGGTTGATGCCGTGGCAGCCACTGGCGAAGATGCACGACCAGCCCGACAGCAGCCAGGTCAGGTCGGCGCGGATGAGGATGTCCGGGTCGTCGGGATCGAGGAACTCGATCCACTCACGCGGGAAGTCGAGGGCCACCTCGTTCTTACGCGGATTGTCCGCAAGTGTCACCGCTCAAGCGTACGTGCTGCGCAGGGGCAATGCCGTCAGCCGGTAGCGTGGCGCCATGAGGCTCGGTGTGCTCGACGTGGGATCCAACACCGTCCACCTGCTCGTGGTGGACGCGCACAGGGGCGCGCACCCGTGGCCGCTGCACTCCGAGAAGGCGGCGTTGCGCCTGGCAGAGCGCCTGGACGACGACGGGAACATCGAGGCGCAGGCCGTCGACGACCTCATCCACGCCGTCGACAACGCGCAGCGTTCCGCCCAGGAGATGGGCACCGAGGGACTCATCACCCTCGCCACCTCGGCCGTGCGCGACGCCACCAACGGTGAGGAGGTCCTCGCCCGCGTCCACGACGAGACCGGCATCGACCTCCAGGTCCTCGCCGGCGACGACGAGGCGCGGCTGACCTTCCTTGCGGTACGGCGGTGGTTCGGATGGTCGGCCGGCAAACTCCTGGTCCTCGACATCGGCGGGGGCTCCCTCGAAGTCGCCGCGGGCGTCGACGAACTGCCCGAGGTCGCGCTCTCGGTGCCCCTCGGCGCCGGCCGCCTGACCCGCGACTGGCTGCGCGAGGACCCGGCGACGCCCGAGAGCGTCGAGGCGCTCACCGACTACGTCACCACCGCGCTGAACGACGCCGCCGCGCGCGTGTCCAAGATCGGGCCCTTCGACCGCGTCGCCGCGACCTCGAAGACGTTCCGCACGCTCGCGCGCCTCTCCGGCGCCGCGCCCTCCGCGGCCGGACTGCGCGCCCCCCGGTCGCTGACCCTCACCGGCCTGCACCAGACGGTGGGTTTCGTGCGGCGGCTGTCGTCGGCGGCCCTCGCCGAACTCGAAGGCGTCAGTCCCCGCCGCGCCCACCAGCTCATGGCCGGAGCCGTCGTCGCCGAGACCGCGATGTGGCGCCTCGGGGTCCGCGAGCTGGACATCTGCCCGTGGGCGCTCCGGGAAGGCGTGATCCTGCGGTACTTGGACCAGCTGGGGAGCTGACGGGGACACGTCGACCCGGGGCGCTCACCACCGCGCGCCCGCCGTGGCCGTCCCGGGCGGGTTGACGACACCAGGCATGCTGTGAGCCGGCGAGCGAACACGCTGGACACCCGTTCACGTCCGGCTTCCCGGCGCCCACGACCGGGAGTCCGTGCCCGGAAGACGGCTCGACCGGCGCCGCCCTCGTCCCGGCCTGATCCGCCGCAACCGAGAGGAGCCCCGTGCTCGCCTCCGAACCGCTCCTCCCCGAACCCGTCCGCGGCATCGTCGGCCCGGTCCTCGTCGGCGCGCTCGTCGCCTTCACCCTGGCCGGGGCGCTGTTCATGGTGATCTGGCCGAAGAAGATGAGTGCCTACCGCCCCGGCGGCCCCGGCCCGATCAGGCTCCGGATTCTCGGTATCGTCGGGCTGCTGATCTTCGCCGCGCTGGGCTGGGGCTACTTCTTCGGCGGCTGAGCCGTCGTCCCGACAGGTGAGACCGCCGCCACTCCCGCTTCACGCTCCGGGCCGATAGGGTCACCACGTGGACGCATACCTCATCGACGCGGTACGCACCCCCTTCGGCAAATTCCGGGGCGGGTTGTCGACCGTGCGCACCGACGACCTCGCCGCCCTGCCCATCGCCGAGTTGATGGCGCGTAACACGGGCGTTGATCCGTCCGATGTGGACGATGTGCTGCTCGGCGACGCCAACGGCGCCGGTGAGGACAACCGCAACGTCGCGCGCATGGCCGCGCTGCTGGCGGGCCTTCCCGTGACCGTGCCGGGCGTGACGATCAACCGCCTGTGCGCCTCCGGCGGCGAGGCCCTCGTCCAGGGCGCCCGCGCGGTGTCCACAGGGGACGCCCGCTACGTCGTCGCGGGTGGCGTCGAGAGCATGAGCCGCGCGCCTTTCGTCATCCCCAAACCCGATGAGGCCCTGCCGCGCGCGATGGAGATGTACCCCACGCACCTCGGCTGGCGCATGGTCAACCCCGAATTCCCCGACGAGTGGACGCGCTCGCTGGGCGCCTGCTCGGAGAGCGTCGCCGACGAACTCGGCGTCGACCGTGTCGCCCAGGACGAGTGGGCGCTGCGCAGCCACCAGCTCGCCGCGGCCGCCTGGGACAAGGGCCTCCACGCTCCACATGTCATGGAGGTCAACGGCATCCGCCGCGACGAGAGCATCCGCGCCGACACCTCGATGGCCAAGCTCGCGTCCCTGAAGTCGTCCTTCTCACCCGACGGCGCCGTGACCGCCGGGAACTCCTCGCCGATCAACGACGGCGCCGCCGCCGTCCTCATCGGACCCCGCACGCAGGGTTCGCTCGGCCGGATCATCGGTTCGGCTACCGTGGGCATCGCCCCGGAGCGTTTCTCGGTGGCGCCCGCCGACGCGATCCGCAAACTCCTCGCCCGCCTGGATCTGTCCTTTGGGGACATTCACGCCTGGGAGATCAACGAGGCCTTCGCCGCCATGGTCCTGTCGAACCTGAAGCTGCTGCCCGAACTCGACCCGGCGAAGGTCAATGTGGACGGTGGCGCGATCGCCTACGGCCATCCGCTGGGCGCCTCGGCGGTCCGCGTGATCATCGACCTGTGCGCGCAGCTGCGGCGACGCGGCGGCGGCTACGGGATCGCCGCGGCCTGCATCGGTGTCGGGCAGGGGATCGCGGTGGCGGTCCACGTTGACTGACCTGCCCGCCGGCCCGCGCGGCGACGTCCGTGCCCTCCCGCCCGCCTTCGCCGCCCACGCCCGCGACTTCTACGCGGGCGACGCCGTACCGGCCGAACCGCGTGCGGCCGCGACGGTACTGCTGCTGCGCGACGCCGCCGATGTCGGCGTCGAGGTCTTCATGATCCGCCGGGCCGCGACGATGGTCTTCGCCGGTGGTCTCTACGCCTTCCCCGGCGGCCGCGCCGAACCGTCCGATGTGGACATCGCGGCGACCGCCTCCCGGGAACTCGAAGAGGAGACCGGAGTGTCCTCTGTGGAGCTTCGGGCCTGGTCGCGGTGGATCACCCCGGAGTTCGAGCCCCGCCGTTACGACACGTGGTTCTACGTCGCCGCCCTCCCCGGCGGCCAGGAGCCGGCCAACCTCGGCAGCGAGGCCGACCGCGCCATCTGGTGTGCGCCGAAGGACGCGCTCGACCGCTTCGCCGACATGATGCTCCCGCCGACCGCGGTGACCCTCGCCGACCTGGCCGAGCACCCGTCGACGGCCTCGGTGCTCAGCGCGGCCCTGAGTCGTGACCTCGCCCCGATCCTGCCGCGCGTCGTGCTCGACACCGACCCGCCGCGCATGGCGATCCCGGGAGACGCCGACTATCCGCGCCCGGACGGCGGGTAACCCGGCCCCGGCTCGTTCACGAGCTCCGCGCTACGCCTCCCGGAGCTGCTCGATCTGGCGTCGGGACAGCTCGACCGTCCGGCGCATGTGCCGCAGGAGCACCTGCTTTTCCTCGGGCGTGTTCTCCTCCAGCAGTTCGCGCCAGCCCGCGCCGAGGCGTGCCCACATGGCGCCGTACCCGGCGAGTGCCTCCGGGACGACGCGGACGAGGACCTTGCGGCGGTCGTCGGTGTCGCGCACGCGCTCGACGTAACCCGCCTTGACCAGCCGGTCGACCAGCCGGGTCGCCGAGCCGCTGGTCAGGCCGGTCATCTCGGCGATCGCGCCGGTCGTCACGGGCTCGGGCTCGGCGGTGATGAGGTTGAGGCACTGCACGTCGGTCGGGTGCATGCCGACGTGGTCGGCGACGGCCTGGTTGAACAGCACGTACGAGGCCATGTAGTGCCGCGAGGCGATCTCCAGCTCGGTGAGTCGAGTGCTGTGTGTCACAGTCGTTCCATTCCTAAATGCTTGCGCGACGCAGGCAATCCGACTTAGATTATCTGCATGACGCAGTCATCCTATCCTTCGGTCCACGCCGTCACCGGCGCCACCGGTGCCCAGGGCGGCGCCACCGCCCGCGCCCTCCTCACCCTCGGCCACCACGTCCGCGCCCTCACCCGCGACCCCGAGTCGATCGCCGCGAAAGAACTCGC
Source organism: Phytomonospora endophytica (assembly GCF_014202425.1). Classification (GTDB taxonomy): domain Bacteria; phylum Actinomycetota; class Actinomycetes; order Mycobacteriales; family Micromonosporaceae; genus Phytomonospora; species Phytomonospora endophytica. The sequence continues at coordinate 87,111 of NZ_JACHGT010000019.1, forward strand.
CGAACTCGGTGCCGACGTCGTCCGCGCCGACTTCGACGACCCCGGCAGCCTCGACGCCGCCCTCGCCGGCGCCGACGGCCTGTTCGCCATGTCGACCCCCTTCGGCACCGACCTCGACACCGAGGTCCGCCAGTCCGTCACCCTCCTCGACCGCGCCAAGGCCGCCGGTGTCGGTCACATCGTGTACACCTCCGCCACCAACGCCGACCGCGCCACCGGCATCCCCCACTTCGACACCAAGTACCGCGTCGAACGGCACCTCCGCGACCTCGGCCACGACTGGACCGTCATCGGCCCCGCCGCGTTCCTCGACAACTGGACCTCCGGCTGGAGCATGGAAGGCCTGCGCAACGGCGTCTTCGCCCTGCCCATGCCCGCCGACCGGCTCCTCGCCGTGATCACCGCCGCCGACATCGGCGCCTTCGCCGCCCTCGCCCTCGACCGGCGCGCCGAGTTTGCCGGCCGCCGCGTGGACATCGCCTCCGACGAGCGCACCCCCGCCGAGATCGGCGCGGCCATCGCCGCCGCCTCGGGCTGGGAGCTCGTCTACGAGGAGGTCCCGCTCGACGTCACCCGCCGCTACTCCACCGACCTCGCCGCCATGTTCGGCTACTTCACCGAGACCGGCATGGACGTCGACGTCGCCGCCCTCCGCCGCGACCACCCGCAGGTCGGGTGGCACAGCGTGGAGGACTGGGCGGCGGGGGTTGACTGGGAGGGGTGAGGGGCGGGGTGTTCGTTGAGGGGGCGCGGGTGCCGCGTCCTCACCCCAGCCGCGTCGCCAGCCAGTCCGCCGCCTTCGGCAGCCACTCGTGGCGCTGCTCCTCGACGAGATGTCCGCCTTCGGGGATCAGCATGAGCTCGCCTTGCTTCGCGGCCCCGGCCAACTCCGCGAGGTTCCCCACGCCGGGGATCTCGTCCTTCCCGCCTTCGACGACCAGGGTCGGCACGGTCAGCTTCGGCGCGAGCCCGTTGCCGTCGACGTTCGCCGCGAAGGCTCGCGCGGCGGCTTCGCCGCCGGTGCGGCGCCGGAAGGTGTCGCTCACGTAGGGCACCAGTTCCGGCCAGCGCAGCTCGCCCGGCCCGCTCACCGCGACCAGCGCCCGCACGCGCGGCTCGTACGCCGCCGCCCTCGCCCCCAGCCAACCGCCCATGCTCATCGCCCACACCCCGACCGTCGCGACGTCCGGCAGCGCGTCGATCGCCCGCCCGACGACGCGCTCGAACTTCGGCTGCCAGCGTCCTGGGCACGCGCCCTGCCCCGGGCCGTCGATCGCGAGGACGGCCAGGCCGCGCCTGACCAGGACCTCGGCGACGCCGGTGAATTCGACCGCGCTGGAGTTCATTCCCGGCACGAGGATCACGGTGGTTGTCGAATGGTTTCGTTCGTGAACGGAATCGTTTGGGAAGTGAAGGAATCCGTGGAAGCCCTCCGCCGGGTGCTCGTCCACGACCGGCACCGCCGACGGGAGCGCCCGGGTCATGGCCTCGGCGGCGGCGGTCGCCGCCCGTGTCCGCCGCTCCTCGTCCGTGTCGGGCAGCACGGTCGCGAAGTGGAACAGCAGCGCCGCCGCCCGGTCGGCCTCGGCCCGCGTCGCCGCCGAGCCGTCCCGCGCGAGCGCCACCCGCGCCTCGGCGGCGGCGATGAACGCGCCCGGCCACTCGCGGATGTGCCCGATGCCGTCGATCACGCGGTCGTAGGCGTAGGGGTCGACGCCCGCGGCCAGGACGCGCGAACGGTTCGCGGCGATGAAGCCGGTGTGGACGTCGTCCAGGTCCAGAAAGTTCATGGCCGCGACAGTATCAAAGCTTTGATAGTTCTCAAAGTCTTGATTACACCGCTAGTCTGTAGCGATGAGCATGCCCGCGAGCGAACGGCTCGGCCTCGACATCAAACGCACCGAACAAGAGCTCATGTCGGCCAAGAACGCCGCCGTCCGCGCCGCCGGGCTCACCGTCCCCCAGTACGCGGCCCTCTACGCCCTCGACGGCAACCCCGGCATGTCCGCCGCCGCCCTCGCGCGCGCCTGCCTGGTCACCCCCCAGGCCATGACCGTCGTCCTGCGCAACCTCGAAGAACACGCCCTCATCGAGCGGACCCCGCACGAGTGGCACCGCCACATCAAGGAGGTCCGCCTCACCGCCGCCGGCCGCGGCGCCCTGACCGCCGCCGACGAACGCGCGGTCACCGTCGAACGCGCCATCGCCGCCGCCCTCACCGCCGACGAGCGGGACACTCTCCGTGACCTGCTCAAACGCGTCGGCGTCGCGATCGGTGAGGCCGCCGGGAAACTCTAGGCGGGAAACGGAACCCCGGCCGGGCGTCCGGGCAAGAACAGGACGTGACCACCATCCACGCCGACATACCCGGCCTCGTCGCCCGCGGTTCACCCCGCCCGCGCGAGGCGACCGACACCGATGACGCCGAACACGTCCTCGGCGACGCCGACCGCTTCACCGTCCTCTTCGACCGGCACGCCGCCGCGCTGCACCGCTACGCCGCCCGCCGCGTCGGCCCCGACCTCGCCGACGACCTCGTCTCCCAGACCTTCCTGACGGCCTTCGCCAACCGCCACCGCTACGACCCGCGACGCCCCAGCGCGCTGCCCTGGCTGTACGGGATCTGCACGAACCTCATGCGACGGCACCGCCGGACCGAAGCGCGCGCCTACAAGGCACTCGCCAAGACCGGCGTCGACCCCCTCAGGACGGCCGACGCCACCGACCGCAGCCTCGACCGCGTCGAGGCGCAGGGCATGTCGCGCCGACTGGCCGACGCCCTCGCCTCCCTCAAGGCGAACCAGCGCGACGTGCTGCTGCTCTTCGCCGTCGCCGAACTCACCTACCCCGAGATCGCCGCGGCACTGCGCATCCCCGAAGGGACCGTGCGCTCGCGGCTGTCGAGGGCGCGAACCCACCTGCGCAAAAGACTGGGAACCACGCCATGACCGACCACGACGACGACCTGCGGCTCGTCGCCTCCTTCCGCGAAGACCTCGACGACGCGACCCCCGAGCGCCTCGCCTCCGTGCGCGCCACGTTCCTGAAACAGCAGAAGGGCAGCACCATGACCGCTCGCAGGGCCTTCCTCACCCCCAGCCGCATCGCCGTCGTCGCACTGCCTGCCGTCGCCGCCATCGCGCTCGGTGCGGTCGCGCTCGGCTCCCTCGGGGGCGAGACCACGCCCGAATCCCCCGGTGTGACCGGCACCTCCAACGGCCTCGCCGTCGACGCCGACGCCGCCGCCGTCCTGCGCTACACGGCCCTCAACACCGGCCGCTACACCGGCGCCGAGCACAGCACCGGCGACTACGTCTACGTCCGCGACACGTTCTACCTCGCCGACGACCCGGAGAACCTCGACGTCCGCGAGTCCTGGCACGAGATCGACTTCGGCATGTTCATGGTCCTGCTCATCGAGAACGGCGAGCAGCTCATGCCCGACCCGTCCAACCCCAAGGAGGACATCGAGGCCGAACGCGCCGAGACCGCCGAGTACCTCGCGACGCACGGCCCGAGCCTGTCCATCCCGACCCGCGACTACCTCGCCTCGCTGCCCGAGGACGCCGAAGGCATGCTCGCGGCCCTGCGGGGAGGCCACGCGGAGACCGAGGCCCACGTGCTGTTCAAGAAGGGCTTCAGTGTGCTCACCACGACCGGGGAGACCCTCGCGCCGGCGCAGCGGTCGGCCCTCTTCGAGGCCCTGGCCACGCTCGACGGCGTGACCCGCGCCGACGGGACCGTCGACGTGCTCGGCCGCACCGGCGTCGCCATCGGCTTCGAAGACGAGAGCGGCGCCCGCGAGGAGATCGTCATCGACCCCGAGACCTCCGACGTGCTCGGCACCCGCTACCGGGCGCCCGGCGAGGACGGCTGGTCGGTCCAGGCGAGCAGCACGAAGGTCGTCGCCGAACCCGGCGACACCGAGTAATCCACACCCCGTCCACAACTTGTCCACAGCCACGGGCGGGTTTTCCACAGAGTTTTCCACAGGACCTGTGGACAAAGAAGGGCCGCGGCGTGAGCCGCGGCCCTTTCCCCGGTCCGCGCCCGCCGAAGGCCCCCGCCCCGGCGTTCGCGGTCCTCGGTTAAGGCTCGAACTTGTACCCCAGGCCCCGCACCGTCACCAGGTGCTTGGGCTTGCCCGGCTCCACCTCGACCTTCGAGCGGAGCCGCTTGACGTGCACGTCCAAGGTCTTGGTGTCGCCGACATAGTCGGCGCCCCAGACACGGTCGATGAGCTGCCCCCGCGTCAGCACCCGGCCGGCGTTGCGCAGGAACATCTCCAGGAGCTCGAACTCCTTCAGCGGCATCGGCACCTGGTCGCCCTTGACCGACACGACGTGCCGGTCGACGTCCATGCGGACCGGGCCCGCCTCCAGAACCGTCACGAGCGGGTCGGTCGGTTCGGCGTGGCGCCGCAGCACCGCCCGGATACGGGCGACGAGCTCGCGCGGCGAGTACGGCTTGGTCACATAGTCGTCGGCGCCGATCTCCAGCCCGACGACCTTGTCGATCTCACTGTCCCTGGCCGTCACCATGATGATCGGCACGGAGGAGGTGGCCCGCAGCTCTCGACAAACCTCGGTGCCGGACTTCTCCGGCAGCATGAGATCCAGCAGTACGACATCGGCCCCATTGCGCTCGTACTCGCTGATCGCGGCCTGCCCGGTGGCGGCCACGGAGACCTCAAAACCCTCTTTGCGAAGCATGTACGACAACGCGTCGGAGAACGACTCCTCGTCCTCCACGACTAGTACGCGGGTCACGACTTTCCCTTCAGCCCGGCAGCACGGCCCGACGACAGCCGTCGGACCTGCGAAGACTTCTACATCTCACCCTCTGTCGGTGCCGGGTCAGCGGATCGCACCGTACGGCTAGGCAACAACAAGGTGAACGTAGACCCGGTTCCGGGCGTACTGCTCACATAGACCCTACCGCCATGATTCCCCGCAATATGCTTCACGATCGCCAGACCGAGACCGGTGCCACCCGTCGCGCGGGAGCGCGCCGGGTCGGCCCGGTAGAAGCGTTCGAAGATGCGATCGAGGTCGGCCTCGGCGATGCCGATGCCCTCGTCGGTGACCGAAACGGTCAACTCGGCGCCGCCGTTGCCGGTCTCGATCGTGACGGTCGTGTCGACCGGGCTGTAGTTGATCGCGTTGTCGATCAGGTTGCCCAAGGCCGTGGCCAGCTGCGACTCACTGCCGTAGGTCACGAGGCCGCGCTCGCCGGTGACGTTGATGAAGATGTTCTTCGCCGCCGCACCCGTGCGCGCCCGGTCGAGCGCGTCGAGGATGATCCGGTCGATCTCGACGTCGACGGGCTCCGGCGTCGCCTCGGCGCCCTGCACGCGCGACAGTTCGAGGAGCTCGGTGACCAGCCGCGCCATCCGCGCCGACTCGTGCTGGATGCGCGACGTGAACCGCGCCGCCGCCTCGGGGTCGTCGACGGCGTCCTGCAGCGCCTCCGCGAGCAGCTGCATGGCCCCGACCGGGGTCTTCAGTTCGTGGCTGACGTTGGCGACGAAGTCGCGCCGGACCCGCTCGACGCGGTGCAGCTCGCTGATGTCCTCGGCCTCGATGACGATGCTGTCGTCGGGCAGGGCCGTCACGCGGATCCGCACCGACACCGGCTCGCCCCCGCCCTTGCGCGGGAGTTCCAGCTCGGCGTCGCGGCTCTTGCCGCTGCGCCGGACGTGCGAGACGAGACCGCGCAGGACGGAGGAGTCGAGGTGGCCCTCGCCGACGACGCCGAGACTCACCGCGGCCTTGTTGGCGTACTCCAGCTGGTCGCGGGCGCCGAGCAGCACCACCCCGGCTCGCAGGGTGGCGAGGACCTTCTCACCTGGGATGTCGGTGATGACCGGGCTCCCTTCCGGGACGGTGCCAACGGCTCCGGTGGACGGTGGGACGGAGGCACGGGCGCGCATGCTGCGGTGGGTGAGGACGTAGACCATCGCGGCGCCGAGAAGGGCGCCGCAGACGAGTGCCGTCGCCGCGAGCAGGTCCGCTGTGTTCACGCCGCCGATTTTAGGACCGGAGACACGCTGACCGCACGGCCAGCGTGCACTCGGCCGTTCGCTACTTGCGTCCCTGCGCCGCGACTGCTGCGGCGGCCGTGGCGGCCGCCTCCGGGTCGAGGTAGGTGCCGCCGGGGTTCGTCGGCTTGAGCCCGGCGTCGAGGTCGTACCGCAGCGGGATGCCGGTCGGGATGTTCAGGCCGGCGATGTCGGCGTCGGAGATCCCGTCCAGGTGCTTGACCAGCGCCCGGAGGCTGTTGCCGTGCGCGGCGACGAGGACCGTCTTCCCGGCGAGCAGGTCGGGGACGACCGCGTCGTACCAGTACGGCAGCATCCGGACACCGACGTCCTTGAGGCACTCCGTGAGAGGAGCGAGCTCGGGAGGCAGCTCCGCGTAACGCGGGTCACCCGACTGCGAGTACTCGTCGCCCGGGTCGATCGCCGGCGGAGGCGTGTCGTACGAGCGGCGCCACAACATGAACTGCTCCTCGCCGTACTCGGCGAGCGTCTCGGCCTTGTTCTTGCCCTGAAGGGCGCCGTAGTGACGCTCGTTGAGACGCCACGACCGCTTCACCGGAATCCAGTGCCGGTCGGCCGCGTGCAGCGAGAGCTCGGCGGTGCGGATCGCACGACGCTGCACCGACGTGTGGACGACATCGGGAAGGAGCCCATGCTCGACGAGCAGCGCGCCGCCACGCCGGGCCTCGCCCTCGCCCTTCGCGGTGAGGTCGACGTCCACCCAGCCGGTGAACAGGTTCTTCGCGTTCCACTCGCTCTCGCCGTGGCGGAGGAGGACAAGGGTGCCGATGTCGGTGCTCATGGAGACGATATTGCCGTATGGGGGTGGCGGGCGGGGAACGAGGCGGGGGAGAGGGGTTGAAGTTGGGGGGCTCGCCACTCGGCGCGTTCATTTCTGGCGTTGGGTGGGGTGGTGTTCAGGGGGTGGGGGGTTCACCGGAATGTCTGGTTCCTTGGGGGCGGGTTCGCCCGCTGCGGCGAGGGGTCTTTTTCTTTGGGTGCGGGGGCGTTGCCGGGGCTCTGCCCCGGACCCCGCAAGGGGCTTCGCCCCCTTGACCCCCGGCCTCGCTCGGGAGACTGGGGGTGCCTTAGCGGTCTGCGGCCGGGTGGCCGGGGTGCGGGCTGAGGTTGTTCGGCACAACCTGTCTCCGTCTTATCGGCCTTTTCAAGGGCACATGAAGAACCTGGGGCAATCAAGGGAAAGAGCGCCCTTGACAGCCCCAGAACCTTCATGTCGTCCAATCAACGGCCGAAGCGACGGAGACACAGGTTAGTAGTGGTGGGGGGTGTGTCGCGCTGCGCGCGACCTGGTGCGGGAAAGCGAACCCGCCGTCGTCGCTGGGGGTGGGGTGCGGTGTGATGCGGTTGTCGTGTCCGCTTCGCTGATCGCGGAAAGTAAGGTGCCCGGCGTTAGGGCTGGTCGAGCGCGGATGTTTAGCTCGGCTCTTCGAGTGACGCGGCGGTGATGCGGTGTAGGGCGACCGTGTGCAGTGTGTCCGTTCGCTGGTCCTCAGCGCGTAGGTAACCCGCGCCGAGGGAGACGGGTAGCAGTCGTCGCGTGACTTGTGCTCCGTGGCCGTCCAGGTAGCCGACCCACACCGGCTGCTTTTCCCTTAGGGCCTGTTGCAGCACTGATAGGGCGGCTGACGAGTCGCTCACCGACGTCATCGCGGCTGGTCTGCTGCGGACGTGGGCGTCGACGCGGCGGAGGCGTTCGATCAGGGCGAGGAGGGGGACACCGTCGATTCTGGGGACGGCGTCGGTGGCGTGCGGTGGGCGGGCCGCGTAGGCTGCTCGCCGTGCGGTGGGGCGGGTGAGCACGGCGGCGCCTGCGGCGTCCTCGGGGACGGGGGCGTAGCCGTATTCACGGAGGGCATCGAGCAACTCGGTGATGGGGGCCCTGGTGATGAGGACCGTGGGGGCGATGCGCCGCAGTCCGAAGCGGGCGAGGCGGCGGTCGGCGAAGACTTCGGTGAGCAGGGCGGCGTCCTCACCGCGCAGGTAGCAGCCTCCGGTACCGACGCGCAGGCCTCCGTGGAGCCGGGAGGTGTCGTCGATGAGGTAGGTGAGCGCCTGCGGAATCTCCGTACGGGAACGCCTGCGGACGAGGGCGTGCAGGTCTTCGGCGGTGTATCCGGCGTCGAGTGCGCGGCGGATGGAGGCCGGGGAGACACGGTAGACGGTCGGCGATTCGCGTTCGGCGAGCATCTGCAGTTCCGTCGCCAGTGTCGTCGAGGGTGGGCCGGGAACGACGACGGTGAGGTCGGCTTGGACGACGACCTCATCGACCGGTGGTGGGAGGAGCGCGTCGAGGCGTTCGACGACGGGGTCGACCTCGGGCGCGGTGACGCCCAGGGGATCGTCGTCGGGGTTCCTTTCGGCGAGCAGCATCCGGCCGTAGGAGGTGAGGGCGTCGCGGGCGGTGACGCCCAGGGCGGCCGCTTCGCGCAGAACGGCTCGGGAGCGGTCGAGGTCGCGTGCCCGGGGATGGTGCCAGGACAGCAACGCGAGGACGTCGTCGACGGTCGGCGCGCTCCCCGCGGGCAGCCCCGCGACGATGCCGAGGGCCTCGGTGCGGCGTTTGGGCACGATCGTGCGGCTCAGCTCGGGCGCGAGGACGTTGAAGGGCTTGCCCTTGTCGTCCTTGCCGCCGACGAGGGCGACTTCGCGGGGCATCGTCAGCCAGGCACGGGCGATGCGCGCCCAGCGCGACGCGATGGGAATGGTGCGCCACATGTCGAAGGCCGACGACGGGAGCCATTCCTCCTCGGCGCCCAGGAGCCCGGCGGCGTAGGCGGTTTCGAGGAGCAGGGCGGCGAGCGCGTTGTCGATGTCGGCGCCGGCGGCGAGGCGGCGCAGGTCGCGGACGCCCATGCCGCCGCCTTTGAGGGTGGGCGCGGGGGCGTCGGCGAGTGCGGTGAGGAGGGCTTCGGTGAGCCTGACGGCTTCCATGACGGCGCCCGCTCCGGCGTTGTCGACGGCGCGGCTGTCGACGACGGGGTAGTCGGGCTGGGGCGGTGCGGACTGGATCGCGCCGAGTGGGCCGGTGTCGCGGCGGAGGAGGATGCCGATCTCGCGGGGCAGTTCGACGGTGCGGTCGTCGCCTTCGTCGCCGACGAGGGCGAGGAGGCGGTGCCGGACGAGCCAGCGGAGCGGGGTGTCGGCGGCGTCGTCGCGGAGGGATCCGGTGCGGACGGTGCCGAGGGGGCCGTCGGCGGCGAGGCGGTCGAGGACGGCGCGCGCGGCGGGGGGCGCGGCCATGATCGTGCGGCGGAGTGTCGCGGGGTCGGCGACGACGGCGGCGACGTCGGGATCGAGTTCTTCGGCGGGCCGTCCGAGGCCCGCGACGTAGCGGCCGAGGAGGTCGGCGGCGGCGTCGCTGACGCGGATCTGCGCGTCGGGGCCCCACACGAGCGCGAGTCCGCGGAGGCGGTCGACGGTGGCGAGGGTGTTCTCGGTGTCGTCGACGAGGGTGAGGAGGGCGTCGAGGTCGGCGGTTCCGTCGGTGGCGACGTAGCGCAGTCCGTCGAGGATCTGGAGGGCGAAACGGTCGAGGCCGTCGAGGGCGCGGGCGACGGAGGCGCGGGCCGTGGCGCGGGCGGCGAGCGCGGTGAAGTCGGCGGGCTCGGGCACGGCGAGGTCCGGCCTGTCGCGGAGCAGGCCGGCGAGGGCTTCGTCGGACATGCGGCGGAGCCGGACGGCGAGCTGGTCTCCTGGTAGGGCGGGTGCGGACATCTCGTCAAAGGTACGCCGTGCACACGGCTACCGACGCGTGGCCGCGCGTGACGCGCTAATGCGGATGCATGCGCGGGGGTCCGGCCCATAGCCTGCGCGAATGACCGATTGGCGGAAGATCATCGACGGCGGGTTCGCCGTGCCCGACGGCGCGGGGGTTCCCGGGCTCGTCACGGAGCTGTGCGAGGCCCTGCGTTCGCGGGATCCGGTGGTGCGCGACCGGCACGGCTACAGCGTGCTGGCCACGTGGATCGGGCGCGGGGTGCTCGACGAGGACGCGTTGCGGGAACTGGGCGACGCGATGGCGGCGAGGTTCGCCGACCCGGAGATCCAGGCGCGGACCTTCGCGCCGCTCATCCTCGACGCGATCGTGTCGGCGGGGGTGTTCGAGTCGCGGTGGGTGGAGGCGTTCAGCGACTGGTACACCGGTGAGGAGGATCTGCGCGGGCTGGATCCGGAGCTGGGCTGGCTGCACGCGGTCGCGCACGGCGCCGACCTCCTCGGGACCTTCGGGCGGCGGCCGGAGGTCGACGCGGTGGAGATGCTGGCGCTGGCGGCGCGGCGGATGACGACCCCGGCACCGCATGTGTGGGACGCGATGGAGGACGACCGGCTCGCGCACGCCGTCGCGCTGACGCTGACCCGCGCCGAGCTCGGCGAGGAGGACGCGACGGGCTGGCTGTCGACGGTGGCCGCGGCCTTCGAGGGGCGCGACCGGAGCCGGATCGAGCCGCTCGTCGCCAACGCCCTGCGGACCCTGCGTGTCCTCTACCTGCTGGCCGACCGGGGCGTGCGGCCGCACTGGCGCGCCGACCCGGTCCTGGCGCTCGTCCACCGCGACGTTCTGCGTGAGCGGATCGCCGCGACGACGGCCGTCGTCGCGCCCATCGCGGGCTGAGCGGGCGACGGCGGCGCGGGCATGTCAAACTAGCGCCATGGCGTCCTCAGCTGTGAAGAAGTCCCGCGTCAAGGTCGTGACGGAAGGCGACGGTCACCTGCCGCTGACCGAGCTCACCTCGGACCGTCCGGCGGCCGGTTCGCCCTTCGGCGACGACCTGACCTTCCCGCTGCCCGTCGAGGGTCTCAACTGGGAGCACTCGACCCCGGTCGAGCCGCGCCTCGACTCCTACGCGGGCGGGCACTAGAACCGCACGACCACGCGGGCCCGGCTCCGGCCGGGCCTGACGCGTGCCCGGGTATGACCAAAGCACCCGAGCCTTCGCCCGTCTTGCCCTAATCTGTCCAGATCCACCCGGTCCGGACAGCACGGCGGTCGCGCGATGTTCCAGCACTACCTCCTCCCCGTCGAGACGGCCGTCTACGTCTTCCCCGTCCTCGCCGCCCTCATCGTCCTGCCCGCCGCGTTCGTGTCCTACCGGCGACGCGGCCGCGCCGGCGGCTGGGCCGGGCTGGTCTTCTACACCTTCGTGTTCTACGCGCTCGCCGCGTTCCTCCAGACGGTCATCCCGCTGCCCGTCGACCGGGCGGCGACCTGTGCGGCCCACACCTACGCGTCCCGGCCGAACCTGACGCCCTTCAACTTCGTCGGCGACATCACGCGCAACGGCACCGCCGCGCTGTGGCCGACGCTGCTCAACGTCGCGCTGCTGTTCCCCCTCGGCTTCTACCTGCGCTACCTGTGGCGGCGCGGACTGCCGTCGTCGCTGCTGGTCGCCTTCGGCACCTCGCTGTTCTTCGAGCTGACGCAACTGACGGGCCTGTGGTTCGTCTACCCGTGCCCCTACCGCCAGTTCAACGTCGACGACCTCATGTGCAACACCGCTGGCGCCGTCCTCGGCTGGCTCGTCGCCGGGCCCTGTTCGCGGCTGCTCCCCCGCGTCGATCCCGCGCGCGACCGTGACCGCTTCGCCGGGCGCGTCACCTTCACCCGTCGCGCCATCGCCTACCTGACCGACCTGCTGGGGTGGCTGTTCGCGTTCACGCTGATCGTCGGCGGGCTCGTGCTCGCCGGTGTCGCCGTCGGCGACGGGCCGCTCGTCGCGATCGGCGCGGGCGTCGGCCTCGCCTGGTTCTGGCTCGTGCCGTGGGCGACGGGCGGGTGGACGGTCGGGAAGCGCGCGGTGCTGCTGCGCGTGACCGGCGACGACGGCGCGCGCCCCGGCCCCGGTGAGCTGCTGCTGCGGTACGGGGTGCTGCTCGCGCCGCTGTGGCTGATCTGGTTCGGGATCGGGTTGTCGGCGACCGGTGACGACACCTCCGAGCCCTGGTACCGGTGGCTGATCCTGGTGGCGGTCCTGGTCGCGTGGGTGTGGTCGCCGCTGGCCGCGCTGTTCGGGCGCGACCGTCGCACTCCGTACGAGCGACTGTCTCGGACCGTGAACACCACGATCGACCGTAATCCGTTGCTCACTCGTAACCTGGAGACCGCCGCCGACCGATAAAGTCTCCGGAAATGCTGAGAATCCTTTTCTTCCTGGGCCTCGGGTTCCTCGTCGGCGGGATCGCCCTCACCGCGACGACAGGCGACACGGACTTCATCTGGATGTGGACGACGGCGCTGCCCGTCACGATCATCCTGGGCGTGTTCACGATGCTCGGAGCGAGCATGCGCCGCCTGGCGACGCCGACGCCGGGCGAGACGGCCGGTGCCGTCGCCGAGGGCCGGGTCGCGCTCGCGCGCGTCGTCTCCATCGACCGGACCGGCACCCGGATCAACGACGTGCTGGTGTGCCGCGTCGGTCTCGTCGTGGCCCCGCGCGAGCGGGCGGCCTACCGGACCGAGGTGCGGATGCTGGTCGACCCGGTCGCGATGCCGCGGTTCCAGCCCGGTCAGATCAAGGTGGCCGGGCGGCACGCCCTCGACCGGCCCGAAGTGTGGATCATCGCCGAGCCGGACTCGACCTGGCGAAACGCCGCCGAGGAGGGCGGCGCGGCCGTCCCGGCGCACGCCCCCGAATGGAAGAGCGACGAGAACGCGCCCGGCGTCGGACGGCAGCCGATCATCGGCGTGGGCCGGCGGGGCCGTGGCGCGCGGATGGCCGTGTACGCGGTCGTGTTCGCGCTGGCCGCGGGCATCCCGGTGGCGCTGAACTGGAAGCAGGTCACGGCCTCCAACGACTTCGTCTACGGCGACGACGCGCCCACCGCCGTCGAGGAGCTCATCAAGGTGATGGGCGACTCGAAGGTCGTCGACATCACCTTCCACGACGACTTCGTGACCGTCGAGGCGCCGAGCGTCCCGGGCGCGGTCACCATCGACGACTTCACGTACCGCTACGGCGAGGCCGAACGCGAAGGCCCGACGCTGATCCAGCCCGACGACCTCGCGATGGAACTGTTCGACCTCGACGACGTGGACTTCACCGTCTTCCCGGCGATCAGCGCCGCCGCGGTGCGCGCCACCGGCATCGACGACACCGAGTCGCCGCTGATCGTGGTCTCGCGCGGATCGTCGAGCGACGGCGTGCCGGGCCCGATCGAGATCGGCGTCTCCCTCAGCGACGAATACTTCAGCGGCTACTACACGACCGACGCGAAGGGGAACCTGCTCAGCATGAGCGGCGGACGCCCCGAGTCGGACGCCTACAAGGCGGAGCACGCGGAGGACTGACGGGGTGGGTCGGCGCGCGGGCGGGTCTTGATAGATCGCTCTAGCGTCACCCGCCGGCCGGACCCATGCCGCCGGGGCCGCCCGCGCGGCTCGGTGATCCGCACGGCGGGGGTGGACGCCGGAGATGACGGACGGGGCGGCCCGCCGAGAGCGGGTCTTGATAGATCGCTCTAGCGCCACCCTCCCGGTCTCACATCACCAGGCAGCCCTTGGAGCACGGCGATCCACGGCGGAGACGGCCGACCGGGCCGGTCGAAGATCAGCCCGAACGCGGCCGCCCCCGCCCGATCCGCGCGAGGATTCACCCGTGACTTAATCCTTCGCCGGAATGCGGGACCGCACGCGAGAGTTGGCCTCCGTTGCACAGCGAACCGATCACCACCGAAAGGCCCGACTCATGCCACGCATCGGCAACTCCGACCTCAACGTCCACCCCCTCGCGCTCGGCGGGAACGTCTTCGGCTGGACCGCCGACGAAGAGGCCTCCTTCGCCGTCCTGGACGCCTACGTCGCCGGTGGTGGCAACTTCATCGACACCGCCGACTCCTACTCCGCCTGGGTCCCCGGCAACTCCGGCGGCGAGTCGGAGTCCATCATCGGGCGCTGGATGGCCGCGCGCGGCAACCGCGACGACCTCGTCATCGCCACCAAGGTCGCCCGCCACCCGCAGCGGCCGGGCCTGTCGGCGGCCAACATCGCCGCCGCGGCCGAGGACTCCCTGCGCCGGCTGGGCACCGACCGTATCGACCTCTACTACTCGCACTTCGACGACGAGCCCTACGTCCCCGTCGCCGACACCCTCCGCGCCTACGACGCCCTCATCAAGGCCGGCAAGGTCCGCCACATCGGCATGTCGAACATGACCCCCGAGCGCCTCACCGAGTCGCTCGACACCTCCGCCCGCGAAGGCCTAGCCTCCTACATCGCGATCCAGCCGAACTACAACCTCGTCTCCCGCGACACCTACGAGGGTGCGCGCGCCGACATCGTCGCCGCGCACGGCATGTCGGCGGTCCCCTACTACGGCCTCGCCTCGGGCTTCCTGACCGGCAAGTACCGTCCCGGCACCACCGTCGACAGCGCCCGCGCGGGCGGAGCCGCCAAGCACCTGGAGACGCCGAAGGGCCGCGCGGTCCTCGCCGCGCTCGACGAGGTCGCCGCCCGGCACGACGCCGAACTCGCCACGATCGCCCTCGCCTGGCTCCTCGCGAAGCCGACCGTCGTCGCGCCCATCGCCAGCGCGCGCACGCCCGAGCAGGTCCCGGCGCTGCTCGCCGTCGCCGACGTCAAGCTCACCACCGAGGACGTCGCGCTGCTCGACGAGGCCTCGGCCTAGGACGCGGTCGGGACGGACCGCGATCCCCCGTCGTCGTGATGATCGCGGACCGCCCCGACTCCCCCACCTTGGCGCGCGCCGCCACAGCCGCGCCACGGCTTGGCCACACGCACGCACGGAAGTGACCTTCACCACCCACCCGATATGCACCGTTACGACCCTCTCGGCGCGAATGACCGGTACGAAGGAACCACACGACCGACAGGGGGAGTCGACCATGAAGATCCGCATCGCCGCCGTCGCGGCCGCCGCCGGGCTCGCCGCGCTCGCGACCGCCGCGCCCTCGTACGCCACCGACACCGCGCCCACCCCGGCGACCTTCGCCGCCGACGTCCTCGACGCCCACAACGCCTACCGCGACCGGCACGGCGCGCCCCACCTCGCCCACGACGCCGAACTCGGCGCCAAGGCGGAGGACGTCGCCGGTGAACTCGCCGCCTCCGGCGACCTCAGCGCCGACGCCGCCGCGCAACTCGCCGACGGCCTCGGCGTCAACCTCGCCTGGACCAACGGTGGCGACCTGGACGGTCACGCCATCGTCGAGACCTGGTACGACCAGATCACCGCCTACGACTTCGACGAACCCGGCTACTCCGAGCAGACCGGGTCCTTCACGCAGGTCGTGTGGCGCGACTCGACCGGCCTCGGCACCGGCTACGCCGAACTCGACGGCGGCGGCTGGCTCGTCGTGACGCTGTACTCGCCCGCCGGGAACGTCGACGGCGAGTTCGAGGGGAACGTGGCGCGGCCCTGAACCGGCACCCGGCACCCGGCGTTCGGCGTTCGGCGTTCGGCGCTCAACGTTCGGCGTTCGGCGTTCGGCGTTCGGCGTTCGGCGTTCGGCACCCGGCACCCGGCACCCGGCACCCGGCACCCGGCAGGTTCTCTGAGCACGCGTGAAACCTACTCACACCGCAGAAATGTCACACCTCACCCGTACCGTGATTTTCGGGGCCCCTTTGAGGCGAGCGGGAGGACGCGCGTTTCGCACGTCCC
Source organism: Phytomonospora endophytica (assembly GCF_014202425.1). Classification (GTDB taxonomy): domain Bacteria; phylum Actinomycetota; class Actinomycetes; order Mycobacteriales; family Micromonosporaceae; genus Phytomonospora; species Phytomonospora endophytica. The sequence goes on from NZ_JACHGT010000019.1 coordinate 102,789, forward strand.
TCCGCCACCGACCGCTGCCCACAAGACGGCAGCCGCGACGCTAGAGCGATCTATCAAGAACCGCGACGAGAACGGCGCCCCGACCGCACTGGCCGGGGCGCCGTTTCAGCGCCTCGATCACGCGGTCATCCGGCGCGCAGGCGTGGCTCTAACGCTCTCAAGCGTGCCGCCGGCCCTCACCCGTCCAGCGGCCGCAGCACGTCGTCGCCGTCGACGATCGTGTACGCGTACCCCTGCTCGGACAGGAAGCGCTGCCGGTGCGCGGCGTACTCCGTGTCGATCGTGTCGCGCGCGACGACGGTGTAGAAGTGCGCCTGCCGCCCGTCGGCCTTCGGCCGCAGGACACGGCCGAGACGCTGTGCCTCCTCCTGTCGCGACCCGAAGGTCCCCGACACCTGCACGGCCACCGCGGCCTCGGGCAGGTCGATGGAGAAGTTCGCCACCCGGCTCACCACCAGCGTCGACACCTCACCGGTGCGGAACGCCTCGTAGAGCTCCTCGCGCTTCTTCGTCGACGTCGAACCCTCGATGATCGGGGCGCCCAGATGCTCCGACAGCTGATGCAACTGCTCCAAATAGGCGCCGATGACCAGAACCTGCTCGCCCTCGTGCCGGTCGACGATCGCCTTCACCACCGGCAGCTTCGTGCGTGCCGTCGACGACACCCGGTACTTCTCGTTCGTCTCGGACGTCGCGTACGTCATGCGCTCGGCGTCGGTGAGCGTCACGCGCACCTCGGTGCAGTCCGCGGGCGCGATCCAGCCCTGGTTCTCGATGTCCTTCCAGGGCGCGTCGTAACGCTTCGGGCCGATCAGCGAGAACACGTCGCCCTCGCGGCCGTCCTCGCGCACGAGCGTCGCGGTCAGCCCGAGACGTCGGCGGGCCTGGAGGTCGGCGGTGAACCGGAAGATCGGCGCGGGCAGCAGGTGCACCTCGTCGTAGAGGACGAGGCCCCAGTCACGCGCGCCGAACAGGTCGAGGTGCCTGAACGCGCCCTTCGAGCGAGCCGTCATGACCTGGTAGGTCGCGATCGTGACCGGGCGGATCTCCTTGCGCTCGCCGGAGTACTCGCCGATCTCGTCCTCGGTCAGGGAGGTGCGGGCGATGAGCTCGCGACGCCACTGGTGGACCGAGACGGTGTTGGTGACCAGGATCAGCGTCGTCGCCTTCGCCTGCGCCATCACGCCCGCGCCGACGAGGGTCTTCCCCGCGCCGCAGGGCAGCACGATCACGCCCGAGCCGCCCGCCCAGAAGGACTCGACGGCCTCCTTCTGGTACGGCCGCAGCGACCAGCCGTCCTCGGCGAGCTCGATGTCGTGCGCCTCACCGTCGACGTAGCCTGCGAGGTCCTCGCAGGGCCAGCCGAGCTTGAGGAGGGCCTGCTTGAGGCGGCCGCGTTCGGAGGGGTGCACGGCGACGGTGTCGGCGTCGTGGAAGGCGCCGAGCATGCCCGCGAGCTTCTTCGACTTGGCGACCTCGACGAGGACGGCGCGGTCGAGGCCGTGCAGGACCAGGCCGTGCGTCGGGTGGTTGAGGAGCTGGAGGCGGCCGTAACGGTCCATGGTCTCGGCGACGTCGACCAGCAGCGAGTGCGGGACGGGGAAACGCGAGAACTTGATGAGGGCGTCGACGACGCTCTCGGCGTCGTGGCCGGCCGCGCGCGCGTTCCACAGGCCGAGCGGGGTGATGCGGTAGGTGTGGACGTGCTCGGGGGCGCGTTCGAGTTCGGTGAAGGGCGCGATGGCCACGCGGGCCTCGGCGGCCTCGGGATGTCCGACCTCCAGAAGGAGCGTCTTGTCAGACTGGACGATGAGCGGCCCCGTGGACACGAGCGGCCCTCCTCTCGGGCGCGAAAACAGATCTTCCAGTGTGGCACGAATCCGGGTGACCCCGAAGTAAGCGCTCGCACAGACTCGGGTTGGTCTCAATACGGACACAGGCGCAACTTCCGGCTGTTCAGCGCGCGTCTTCTTCTGTATCAAGGTCTTGCCGGCGCTCCCTGAGTCGGCATCATGGCAAGGGGAGGGCAGGAACGATGCGGGTGAGACGATCGGTGCTGATCACCGCCGCGGTGGTCGCCGCCGCCGGGCTGATCGCGGGCGGCACCTACGCGTTCGCCGGCGACGAGGGCGACAAGGGCGCCAACCCCACGGTCCAGGACCCGTCGACGGGGCCCGAGCCGCGTCTCGGCCCGACCGAATCGCCCGGTTCGGCCACGCCCGACCCGTCGTCCTCCGAGTCGAGCGAGTCGCCTCCGCCGAAGGAGGAGAAGCACAACTGCCCGGTCGGCAAGAAGCAGGCGAAGGTCGAGAAGCTCCTCAACCAGCTCGGTGGCTTCGGGACCCTCGTCGAGGACGGGGAACAGAGCAAGGCCGACTGCGCGGCGATCAAGAAGTTCCAGAAGCGTTACGACATCCGGCCGTCCGAGGGCAGCGCCGGCCCGCTCACCGAGAAGATCGCCAAGCGCCTCGTCGAGACCGACATCGACAAGTGCGACGGCGATAAGGGCCTCGTCGCGTGCATCGACCTCACCCACCAGACGACGTGGATCATGAAGGACGGCGAGATCATCGTCGACCCGACGATCACGCGCACCGGCATGGGCGGCGGATACCAGACGCCCGACGGGAAGTTCACGATCGACTGGCGCAGCGAGAAGGCCTGGTCGAAGCCGTACAAGGTGTGGCTGCCCTACTGGCAGCACTTCATCGACGGCATGGGCTTCCACGAGACGACGACGTACATCCACGACAGTTTCGGGTCACACGGATGTGTGAACCTGCTGCACAAGGATGCCGTAAAATTCTACGAAACCCTCAAAATGGATACGACCGTCCACACGTTCGGTCGCAAGCCGGGTACGTAGCGGTCACCAGCGCTCTGGAGATGGGTGAAATTCCCAGGAAGTTCCCAGAGTGCCCCAAGCCTCAACTCAGCCCCCGGCGTCAAAGTAATAGTTGTTCCGGTCAAGCCGACTAGCTGATCGATCAGGCTTGGGCACCCGACCGATCGGCGCGGAACGAACTCCGGGGGCACGCGCCGGGGCAGGACCAACGGGCACGGTCCTCCCCGGCGCATCATTGTTTGTTGGCGGCGTTGTTTGTTGGCGGCGTTGTTTGTTGGCGGCGTTGTTTGGTGGCGACTTCGTCGCCGTTGAGGGGAGACTCCGTCTCCACCCCAAGCCCCCCTCTGCTGGAGGCTTCGCCCCCTAGACCCCGATCCTGCTTCGCCGGCACCTGTGGGTGCGGTGGGTGGGTTAGCGACACCTGTGGGTGCGGTGGGTGAGTCGGCGGCGTTCGGGCTGGGGCCTCGGTGAGGGCCAGGGTGCGGCGTTCCGGCTCGCCACCTTGATGAGATTTGGTGCGGCTCGCGGACGGGGCTCGCGCCCCCGCACCCCCGCACCCCCGCACCCCCGCACCCCCGCACCCCCGCACCCCCGCCTCGGAGTGTGCGACCCGCGCGCGAGCCGATCGCGAGGCGGGAAGTACCGGGGCAGCGAGAAGAGCTACGTGCGGCTCGCGCGCGAGCCGATCGCGTGCCGATGCCGAAAACGCGGCGGCGGCCGTGTAGCTCGCGGACGGGGCTTGCTTCGCTCGCCGGTTGGCTCGCGTCCTCGCGTCCCCGCGTCCCCGCGTCCCCGCGTCCCCGCGTCCCCGCGTCCCCGCGTCCCCGCGTCCCCGCGTCCCCGCGTCCTCGCGTCCTCGCGTCCTCGCGTCGGAGTGTGCGACTCGCGCGCGAGCCGAGCGCGAGCCGATGCCGAAGACGCGGCGGCGGCCGTGTAGCTCGCGGACGGGGCTTGCTTCGCTCGCCGGTTGGCTCGCGTCCCCGCGTCCCCGCGTCCCCGCGTCCCCGCGTCCCGGCGTCCCGGCGTCCCGGCGTCCCGGCGTCCCGGCGTCCCGGCGTCCCGGCGTCCCGGCGTCCCCGCGTCCCGGCGTCCCCGCGTCCCGGCGTCCCGGCGTCCCGGCGTCCCCGCGTCCCCGCGTCCCCGCGTCCCCGCGTCCCCGCGTCGGAGTGTGCGACTCGCGCGAGCCGAGCGCGAGCCGATGCCGAAGACGCGGCGGCGGCCGTGTTGTAGCCCGCGCCGGTGAGCCGATCGCGTGTAGGCAGCGATCCCGACCCTTTCGGTCGCACACCCGAGCGAGTGACGTCCGCAGATCGCGCCTGCTCGGATCACTCCCGCAGGTGAGTCACTTTCACGACCGCAGGCGGCCGGACTCCGCGCGGTGCCCGATGACGAGCCGCCGCGCCTTCACGTCACGTCCGCAGACGGCCGGACTCCGCAGGCCGCGCCTCCGAGCGGGAGCCGTCCGCGAGTCCCGTACCCGCAAGCGGATCACGCCTGCGAATGGGTCACGGTCCCACCCGCGAGCAGTGACCTTCTCCCCTCTCGTCTGAGGGTGTCCCGAGCAGCAGCACCGGTCGTTACGGTGCCGGGGGTGGGTGCGTTCGAAGAGTTCAAGGGGCAGGCGCTGGAGACCCGCGTGAGGCGTACGTCTTACTCCAGTTACTCCAGCAGGCGTGCGGGAAGACCGTTGAGGCGCGCGCTCGGCTTCTTGCGGCTACCGAGGGGGCCGGGACTGCGGCCGTTGACGCCTCGGCGGCGGTTGGGGAGGCCCTGGCCGAAGCGGCCGGGGAGTTCACGACCTACCCCGTGGAGATCGGGGCGGGCGGGGGACGTCGCCGGTTCCGCACAGCCGAGCCGCGCCGGGCAGGTCTTCTGAGCCCGTGAGGCTCAAGGACTTCGAGCCCACGGCGATCCATCGCGAGGCGCTCTGGAGCTCGCCCGGGCGGGCTGGCCACCGCGATGGCCACGACCTACCCCGTGGAGAGCAAGTTGGCCGCACTCGTCCGTGGCCGGGAAGACCCTTCCGGACCGACAACGGCATACCTGGCGATGACGCGACGCGTCATCGGAACCGCCGGCCTGTGGGAGAAGGCCGAGGAGCTCGGCTCGGCCGCGCTGGAGCGCTGCGCCATCGGCCTCGGGCTCGCTCCGCCGGAGGAACCGGCCGGCTACCCGTGGAAGGTCGTGGTCAGCCACCCGGACGTCTCTACCGAGCCCGAACGCAAGGTCCCGGCGTAGCTCGGGCCGGACGGTGACGCTCCTGACGAAAGCGAACTGTGGGACGAGCCCCAGCGGCAACCGCCGGGTGCCTTCAGACCGCATCGAATCGGACGCTAAGCACCAGCCCTCCATCCCCCCGCGCCTGCGCCCCCACGTCGCCGCCGTGCGCGTCCGCGATCGCCCGCACGATCGACAGGCCGAGGCCCGCGCCGGGGTGTTCCGCGCTCAGCCCTCGGGTGAACGGCTCGAACAGACCGTCGACGTCCTCGGTCGCGACCAGCGGGCCGGTGTTCTCGACGCGGATCGTCGCCGTCCCGTCTTCTGTCCCGGTCCTCACGTCGACGTGGCCGCCGGGCTTGTTGTGGCGGACGGCGTTGGTGAGCAGGTTCTCGACCATGCGGGCCAACAGCGCCGGCTCGCCCTGGACCTCGGCCGGCTCCAGGCGGGTGGTCACCGTCAGGCCCGCGTCGGCCGTCGGCAGGGCCGTCTTCGCCAGTTCCGCGAGGTCGGCGGGTGCGCGGCGGAGTCGCGTCGTCTGGGCCCTGGCGAGTACGAGCAGGCCGTCGAGGGTGCGCTGGCTGCGCTCGGTCTCCACGCGGACGTCGGCGGCCATGGCGAGCAGCTCCTCTCTCGTCGGGTCGCCGTCGAGGGTGACGTCGACGGCGGTCCTGGTGGTGGCCAGGGGCGTCCTGAGCTCGTGGGCGGCGTTGGCGACGAACATCCGGTGCGCGTCCAGCCCGCGCTGGACGCGGTCGAGCATGCCGTTGAGGGTCGTGGCGAGCGCGGCGAGTTCGTCGGCGGGGGCGGTGACGGGGACGCGTTCGTCGAGGTGTTCGGCCGAGAGGCGGTCGGCGGTCGCCGTCATGGTCCGGATGGGGCGGAGGACCTTGCCGGCGACCAGCCAGCCGAGGAGGGCGGCCAGGGCGGTGACGACGGTCAGCGCGATGGCGGAGCGGGTGAGGAGGTCTTCGACGACCTGGTCGCGGAGGGCGTCGGCGGAGGGGACGTCGGGGGCGGGTGGGATGTCGCCGTGGCCGGTTCCCAGCAGCAGCACGGTGAAGCGGCGTTCGAGGCTCTGGCGGACCAGGACGTGCGTGATGGCGATGAGGGCGATGCCCGCCGCGAGCACCAGACCGGTGAACAGGACGGTCAGGCGGGCTCGGGCGGACATCCTCGGGGTCACCGGGCAAGCCTACGGAGCGAGACGGCCCGGATGACCAGTGTCGCCACGGCGGTGAGGGTCGCGATCGCGGCGAGGGCGGTCCAGGTCGCGGTGTCGGGGTGGATCAGCGACTGACCGCGGGCGGCCTGCCAGGCGACGACACCGAACAGGCCGGTGTGGGCGAAGGCGGCGGTCGTCATGAGCCGGGCGCGGACCTTCTCGTCGCGAAGCCAGGCGCGGCGGGCGGCGAGCGCGCCGAGGGCGAGGGTCAGCAGCAGCAGGACGTGGATGCCGTGGAGGCCGACGAAGTGGGGGATGCGGACGTCGCCGCCGTCGGCGTTCCAGTTCGTGACGGCCATGCCGTGGCCGTCGCCGCCGATGCCGTGGCCGCCGAGCAGTTCGACGTTCTCCCCGGCGGCGTTGAGGGCGGTGCGCGGGGCCGGGTCCATGAACGGGCCGAGGAAGGCGATGACGAGCATGCCCGCCGTGGCCAGGAGGACCCCGGCGCGGATGGCGACGTTGAGGGCCCGGTCTCCGGTGCGCTGTCTCAGGACCAGGATCGCGACGAGCACATTGGACAGCAGGATCGGCGGGACGCCGTAGGAGAAGACGGCCTGGACGAGGGTGTTGAAGGAGCCGGTGGAGACGTTGAAGTGGCTGAAGGTGCCGAGCGCGGCGGCCGCGGTGATGACGGCGATGTCGGCGACGGAGAAGACGGCGTGCGCCAGACCGGTCCACCAGCCGAAGCGCCTTCCCTTGCGCAGCTTGGCGAGCAGCCAGGCCAGGGTGAGGCCGTAGAGGGTGAAGGCGAAGCCGAATTTCAGCGGCTTCAGCCAGACCGACTCGCCCAGGAGGGTCCGGTCGTCGACGATGAGGCCGACGGCCGAGACGACCATGACGACGGCCATGAAGGCCGCGTTGACCAGCAGTGGGCGGTGCCAGGCGCGTACGTTTCGCAGAAGGTTCACGGTGTTCCCGTCCTTGTCGCGGCCGGGTCTTTCCCGGGCCGGCGAAAGCGTGCGGGGTCGCGGATACAGTGCGGTTTCATCGCTCCTTCACGCGGTTTCGGCCGCCTACAGGCCGATCCCGGCGGCGGTGGACTTGGCGCGCCGGGCACGGCGGTGGATGCTGGTCGGATGTCGTCTTTGAGCGGCGTCGAACTCGACGCCTATCTCGCCCGCATCGGCCACTCCGCCGACGTCCGTCCCGACCTCGCGACGCTGCGCTCGGTGCACCGCGCGCACCTGGCGGCGATCCCCTACGAGGCCCTCGACATCCAGCTCTCCCGGGGTGTCAGCCTCAACGGGACCGATGTCGTCGCGAAGCTCGTCACGAACCGGCGCGGCGGTTTCTGCTACGAACAGAACGCGCTCATGGCCCGGGCCTTGCGCGCGATCGGTTTCACCGTCACGTATGTGGAGGGCGCGGTGATGCGCGCCGCTCGCGGTGACGACATGTGGCGCAATCACATGCCGCTGCTGGTCGACCTGCCCGAAGGCCGTTTCCTCGCCGACGCCGGGCTCGGCGACGGTTTCCTCGAACCCCTGCCGCTGACCGAAGGCGTGCACGCCGACGGGATCTGGTCGCATCGGCTGGAGTTCCTCGCCGAGGGCGTGTGGCGCTGTCATCCCGACCCGCGCGGCTCGGTGGAGTCCTTCGACTTCCGCACCGAACCGCGTGAGGTCGCCGACTTCGTCGAGGCGTGCGCCTACCGCGCCGACTCCCCCGATTCGCCGTTCAAGCGCGTCCTGGTGGTGCAGCAGCCGCGACCAGAGTCCAAAGTGGTCGTTCGCGGCTGCACCCACATCGTCGTGACCGCCGGCGAGCGCACCGAGCGGGTCCTTGCGGATCCGGACGCCTTCGGCGCGGTCCTGTCGGCCGAGTTCGGGCTGAGCCTGCCCGGCGAGGACGTCCGGGCACTGTGGACTCAGGCTTGGGCGAAGCACCTGGAGTGGCTGGCGGAGAAGGAGAACACCCCGGCCTAGGCGCCGAGCCGTCGCAGGTACTCGTTGATCGGCCGGGTCCACCGGCCCGGGCGGCGATGTAGCCGTCGGGGCGGATCAGGACGAGTGCGGGACCGGTGACGCCGTGGGCGTCCCGGGCGGGCCGGTCGTTGATCTCCTGGACGCACAGGTCGATCCAGGGCATCACGGGCGGGCCGGGGTCGCCGCGCCGAAGACCAGGACCGTCCACTGTGGTCCGCGCAGGACGTCGCAGAGGCGGCGGCCTCCGGCGACGTCGGGTGCGCGGTCCCCCGGCCGTGCCACGGGACCTGACGAGGCTCCTCGGCCGCCTCATCGACGACCTCGCCGCACACGCGGCCGCCTAGCCCTCCAGTTCGGCCGCCAGTTCGCGTTTGAGGATCTTGCCCGTCGCGGTCATCGGCAGGGCGTCGCGGAACTCGACGATCCTCGGGTACTTGTAGGCGGCCATGTTCTCGCGGCACCAGGCGATCAGCTCGTCCTCGGTGACGGTCGCGGCCGCCTTGCGGATCACGTAGGCCTTGATCTCCTCGCCCTGGGACTCGTGGGGAACACCGATGACCGCGGCGAGGCTCACGTCGGGATGGGTCAGCAGCACCTCCTCGACCTCGCGCGGATAGACGTTGAAGCCACCGCGGATGATCAGATCCTTGATGCGGTCGACGATGTAGAAGTAGCCGTCGGCGTCGCGGCGGGCGACGTCGCCGGTACGGAACCAGCCCCGCCCGTCGAGCACCTCGGCCGTCTCCTGTGGACGGTTGAGGTAGCCCTTCATGACGTTGTGCCCGCGCACCCGGATCTCGCCGGGTTCGTCCACATCGGACTCGGTGCCGTCGGGGCGGGTCACCTTGACCTGCACGCCCCACACCGGCAGGCCGATCGAACCGGGCCGGCGGGGCCGGTCGACCCGGTTGAACGTCGCGATCGGGCTCGTCTCGGACAGCCCGTAGCCTTCGAGGATCGGCACCCCGAACCGCTCCTCGAAGCCCTTCAGGACCTCAAGGGGCAACGCCGAACCGCCCGAGACGGCGATGCGCATGTCGCGGGCGATCTTGGCCAGATCGAAGCTCTCGGCATCCGGATGGTTGAGCAGCGCCCAGAACATCGTCGGGACACCCGCGAAGAAGCTCACCGACTCCGCCCGCATCAGCCCCAGCGCGGCACCGGCGTCGAAACGCGGAAGCAGGACCAGCGTCGACGCCGTCGAGAAACCCGCGTTCATCTGCACCGACTGGCCGAAGGAGTGGAACAGCGGCAGCGCCAGCAGATGCACCTCGTGCTCCGCCGTCCCGAACAGGCGGTTGGCGAGGATCGCGTTCTGGACCATGTTGCTGTGGCTGAGTTCGGCGCCTTTCGGGCGGCCCGTCGTGCCGCTGGTGTAGAGCACGACGGCCGTGTCGGTCTCCGCCGTCGCCGCGGCGTCGAAGGCCGCCGGGGAGCCCGCCGTCGCCGCCGCGAGCGTCTCGGCGCCCTCGACCGGCGACTCCGCGGCGGGATCGGCGGTGATGAGCAGGAAGTGCTCGCACCCCTCCGAGCCCTCGAATGCCGCGAAACCGTTGCGGCCCATGGGCAGTTCGGCCGTGCCCTCGAAACACAGGTAGGCGCGGGCGCCGGAGTCGGCGAGGTGGTAGGCGATCTCGCGCTCGTTGAGCAGGACGTTGAGGGGCACGACCGCCGCGCCCGTCTTGAGGATCCCGTAGTAGGCGATCGGGAAGTACGGCAGGTTCGGGCAGGTCAGCGCGACCCGGTCGCCCGGACCGATGCCACGTGCAGCCAGCACGTGCGCCACCTGCGACGCCGCGGCGTCGACCTGCGCGTACGTCAGACGGGTCGGGCCGAGCACGACGGCGTCGCGGTCGGCGAACTCACGGGCGGAGTCCTCCAGGAGGACGGCGAGGTTGAGCATGAGGGGGGCCTCTCGCGTCGATGGCTGCGTGGCAAACATCTTGGCAGGTGACGAGGGGGTGATGTGCTGTCGACCACAGGGTTTTCGATCCGTCAGGCGCCGATCAGACGCGCGCCCGCCCGCCGCAGCCACTCCCGCGAGCGCGCGTTCATCGCCTCGTACCCGCCGGCCCACATCTCCGCGAAGCCCGGATGGCCCGCCCGGGCGGCCTCGCCGACCGAGTCCAGCGCGTCGGCCAGGAACACGGCGAGGAGCTCCAGCACCCGCCCGCGACCGGCCTCGCCGAGGCCGTGCACGTCGGTGAAGGCCCGGAACCGGGCGGCCTGGTCGAGACCCGCGCGGGCGTCGGCGATGTCGGCGGGGTCCCGCAGCGGGATCCAGTGCCGCACGGCGATCGCGATGTCGTAGAGCCGCTCGGCGGGCCGCGCGAGATCGAAGTCGATGAACGCGGCCGCGCGGCCGTCGCGGACGACCGTGTTCTCCAGGCACAGGTCGAGATGGCACATCAGCCCGCCGCGGCCCTCCGGCGGGAGCTCGCGACCATCCAGAACCCCGACCGGCGCCCACCCGGCGGCGGCCTCGTGCAGCGAACGCTGGAGCTCGGCGACGCTGACCAGCAGCTCCTCGCCGGCCGCCCAGTCCGGGAACGGCGGGACCGCGACCGCGCCGGGCTCGAAGCTCAGCACCTCGCGCCCGTCGGGAGCCGTCCCGAGGACGCGCGGCGCCGCCGTGAAACCCGCTGAGGCCAGGTGCGACAGGAAGTCGCGGACCACGGCGGCGTTCGGCCCACCCGGCCGGTACACGCTGTCGCCGACGCGCACGACCGCCCCGGCGCTCGCGATCCCGCCGGGCAATGCCCGCTCCTCCATCCCTACCCCAGCACCTTCCCCGGGTTGAGGACGCCCGCCGGGTCGAAGGCGTGCTTGACGGCCTTCTGCATCGAGTAGTTCACGTGGTCGAGTTCGCGCTCCAGCCAGTCGCGCTTGAGCAGCCCGACCCCGTGCTCGCCGGTGCTGGTGCCGCCCATGTCCAGTGCCATCGCGAGGATCTCCTCGAAGGCGCGGCGGCCGCGTTCGACGGAGGCCGGGTCGGTGCGGTCGACGACGATGTTGGGGTGCAGGTTCCCGTCTCCGGCGTGGGCGATGACGCCGACGTGCGCGCCGGTCTTCGCGGCGATCGCGGCGACGCCGTCGAGGGCCTCGGCGAGGCGCGAGCGCGGTACGGCGATGTCGTCGACGATGACCGCGCCGAGTTTCTCCATCGCGTGGTAGGCGAGGCGCCGTGAGGTGAGCAGGGCCTCGGCCTCCTGTTCGTCGGTGGCCTGGAAGACCTCGGTGGCGCCGGACTGTTCGCACAGGCGGGCGATGGTGCCGAGGTCTTCGGCGACGCCGCTGTCGGAGGCGGCGAGGAGGAGCGCGGCGGCGTCGGTCGGCAGGCCCTGCGGCGCGAGGGCCTCGATGGCGCGCAGGTGCACGTTGTCGACGAGTTCCAGCAGGCTCGGGACGCATCCGGCGGCGGTGATGGCGGTGACGGCGGCGCCCGCGGCAGTCGTCGACTCGAACACCGCGGCGAGGCTCAGCGCGGGCTTCGGCGTCGGCTGAAGCTTCAGGGTGATCTCGGTGATGACGCCGAGGGTGCCCTCGCTGCCGACGAACAGGCGCACCAGGTCGTAGCCCGCGACGCCTTTCGCGGTCCGCCGTCCGCAGCGCATGACGCGCCCGTCGGCGAGGACGACTTCGAGGCCGAGGACGTATTCGGCGGTGACGCCGTACTTGACGCAGCACATGCCGCCGGCGTTGGTGGCGACGTTCCCGCCGATGGTGGAGGACTCGTAGGAGCCGGGGTCGGGCATGTAGCGCAGGCCGTGGGGGGCGACGGCCTTGGTGACGTCGGCGTTGACCACGCCGGGCTGGACCACGGCGAGACGGTTGACCGGGTCGATCTCCAGGATCCTGTTCATCGCCGACAGCGACAGCAGCACGCAGCCGTCGACGGCGTTGGCCGCGCCCGCCAGGCCGGTCCGCGCGCCCTGCGGGACGACCGGGACGCCGTGCGCGGAGGCCAGGGCGAGGACGATGCCGACCTGGTTGGTGTCACGCGGCCGGACCAGCGCGACGGGCGCGCCCGCGTCGCAGAGGTCGGCGTGGTCGCGGGTGTGGGCGGCGAGCACGTCGGGGTCGGTGACCACGACGCCCTCGGGCAGCGCGTCGGTCAAGGCGGCGATGATCTCGGTCATGCCCAGGATGCTGCCCGGACACGCCGTGACCTGTCCACCCGGGGTCCGGCTGCCGGGAACCGTAGGCTTGGGCGATGCGTCACAGGACCATGCGCCTGACACGATTCCGCCTGCCCCGGTGCCTCGCCGTTTCGGCGGCCGTGGCGGCCGCGGGCCTGGCCTTGGCCGCCTGCGGTGGTTCGGGTCCCGGCGACGGCACGGGCGGTTCGACGCCGCCGAGTGCCTCCGGGACGGTGCCGCCTCCGTCCACGTCCGGTTCCGGGGAGCAGTCGATGGGTCCTGACGACGGCAAGGTCAAGCCGGGCTACGCCCTGCAGATCATCGTGACGAAGACCGGTGGTTTCGCCGGGGTGGAGGACCGCCTCGTCATCGCCGAGGACGGGACCTGGGAGTACACCGGGTCGCGGAAACCCGAAGGCGAGTCGGGGACCTTGAACTCCGACGAGCTGCGGCGGTTGCAGACCCTGGCGGTGTCGACGGAGCTGTTCGCGCCGCCGGAGAAGACGAAACCGGACCACCAGTGCGCCGACATGTTCCAGTACGGGCTGACCGTCGGGGACATGACGACCCGCACGAACGAGTGCGGCGAACCGCCGAACGACACCTTCAAGGACATGATGGCGATCGTGCACGAGGCGACGCCGATGTAGGCGTGTTCGGCGGAAGCGGTGCTCAGCGGTAGAAGTCCGCCACGGCCGCGACCTCCGCGGCCATCGCCTCCACCAGTTCCGGCGGGCCGAGGACCCTGGCGTCCCGCCCGAATCGCAGCAGCTGCCCCACCGCGTGTCCCGTCGACTCCATCGGGAGCGTCACCTCACGCCAGCCGTCGGCGTCGGGTGGCGCCGCGTCGTCCCCGGCGCGTTTCGGCACCGTCGGGAGCAGATCGGTGAGGTCGGCGAAACCTCTCGGCGACAGCGACACCCGCGCGTGCGTGCGGCTCACCCGCGACTCGTACTCGGCGACGCCCGACGCCCAGTGCGCGGCGAGGTCGAAGCCCGGCGGCCGGATCGCCTCGTCGTCGAGGATCTCGATCGAGCGGATCGTCGCCACCCGATAGGTTCGGGGCTTCCCGCCGCGAGCCGCGACCAGGTACCACGTCCCCGCTTTCAGGACCAGGCCGAGCGGGTCGAGGGTGCGCGTCACCGTCTCCCGCGTCGGTTCCCAACGGCGGTAACGGATCCGCACCCGCCGCTCCCGCCACACCGCGTCGGCGACCGTCAGCAGGTGCGGCACGTCGTCGGGCTCGCGGAACCAGCCGCGGGCGTCGAGATGGAAACGCTCGCGGATGCGGCCCGACGCCTCCCGGTACGACACCGGCAGGGCCGCGGTCAGCTTCAGCTCGGCGGCCGCGAGGTTCGCGCCCAGACCCAGTTCCGCCGCCGGTTGCGGCATCCCCGACAGGAACAACGCCTCCGCCTCGGCGGGTGTCAGGCCCGTCAGGCGGGTGCGGTAGCCGTCGAGCAGCTGGTAGCCGCCGAGCGGGCCGTGTTCGCCGTAGACGGGGACGCCCGCGGCGGCCAGGGCGTTGATGTCGCGGTAGACGGTCCGGACGGACACGTCGAGTTCGGCGGCGAGGGCGGGCGCGCTCATCCGGCCGCGGTTCTGGAGCAGCAGGAGCAGGGACAGCAGTCGGCTGGCGCGCATGTCCTGAAATCTATCCCGGGATGCTGACAGAAGATGTCAGGTATGCCGGTGAGCATGGTCTCCATGAACGACTTCGATTTCCTCATCGGTTCCTGGAACGTCGCCAACCGCCAGCTCAAGGAGCTGTTCACCGGCTGCGAGGAGTGGGACCACTACGCCGCCACCGCCGAGTGCCACTCCTTCTTCGAAGGCGGCGGGAACTTCGACGAGATCGTCTTCCCGAGCGGTTCACGCGGCGCGACGCTGCGCCTCTACGACGTGGAGGCGAAAGAGTGGTCGCTGTACTGGACCAACTCGAAGGGACGCCTGTTCCCGCCGGTGGTGGGCGGGTTCGACGGCCCGACCGGCGTCTTCGAAGGCGACGACACCCACGACGGTGAGCCGATCAGGGCGCGCTTCGTGTGGTCGGGCACCGACACGGACGCACCGCGCTGGGAGCAGTTCTTCTCCAAGGACGGTGGACAGACCTGGGAATCGAACTGGGTCATGGAGTTCTCCCGCCGGTGACGGGGGCGGGCGCGGGCGCGTCTGGGGTCGCCCGCGCCCGGTAGCGTCGGCGCGCATGGAGACCTTCGTCATCCGCAAGACGATGCGCGTCCCGGTACCGGCCGCGCCGCCCGGCGACGGGACGGCCATGGCACGGCGGCTCGACGCCGCGCTGCTGTCGGTGGGTTTCACCCTCTCCCCCGAACTCCTCGCCGAACTCTCCGGCCGCGACCCGAGTGCCGTGACGACCCTCGCGGTGAAAGTCCTCGCGGCGGTGCGGGAACTCGTCGGCGACCACGTCGCCCACAACGTCTACTTCGCCGACTTCCCCGCCAACGTGCCCGACACCATGGAGTTCTGGCTCGGCCTGGCCCGCAAGGCGGCGACCACACCGGGCGGCGAGGCCGTCGTCCGGGATCTGCTCTCCCTGCCCGGGTACGGCCGCTACCGGCACACCTTCGAGGACATGGCCGCCGTCCACGAGGACTTCCTGGAACTGGCCTCCGACCGCGTGACCGTACTCAACCTGGGCGGGACGCCCGAGGAGGAGGCCGCCGCGCTCTACCTCGCGCTGGCCGCAAGCACCGTCCCGCTCAACGCCGCCGACCTCGCCGGGCTCGCCGCCCTGGCGAAGACCTTTGTGGACGGTCCGGAGCCCGAAACCGTTCCGGTGCGGGAGAACAAGGCCGTCGTCAACGCCGCCCGGCTCGCGCGCGGCCTGCCGATCCGGGCCGACACGGTCACCGACGTGCTGCGCGCCGCCTGCGGCCTGTCCGGCGGGGACGTTACCCTCCTCGAACCGACACGCTTCGGCTCCTTCACGCGAGCGCAGCGCACATCGTTGCTGTCCACTCTGGACGCGATCGCCGCCGACGCGGAGAAACTCGCCGACGTCGGCCGCCACACCGAACGCTGGAAACGCCTCGGCGAGCGCCTCCACCCGCACGAGTACCCGCGCTGGCCGGGCGCCGCCGCGGTCTTCGCCGTCGCGCGCGGCGACCGGTCCGCGCCGACCCTCGCCGCCCGGGTCGAGCGCGCGCTGTCCACAGGGGACGGAGGAGCCGCGATCGGTCTGCTGCGCGCGGCCCCGGGGGTCCTGCTGCGCTCGGTGGACCGGCTCGCGCGAGCCGGAGCGCCCGGCCTGTTCGAGGCGGTCCGCGACGTCGCCCCCGGAACCTCGACGCGCATGCTGCTGGCACTGCGCCAGCACCTCGGCGATCGCGACGCACCGAGCGGGCCGCGCCTGTTCGTCAACCGCTCATCGCTGGCCTGGGCCCGATCCGACGGCCTGCCGCCGCTCGACGCGGGACTCGTCGCCGAACTGCGCACGCTGCTCGACACCGAGATCACCGACCGGCTGCCCGACCCCGGCGCGGTCGTCTACGACCCCGCGGTCCTGGATGTGGCACTGCCCCTGAGCCAGAAAGGCGACGCCGCCGGCTTCGGCGTCCTCCCGCGCGGTTCGCGCACACCCGTGCGCGGCGAACTGCTGCGCTTCTTCACGCACTGGCGGCAGAACCGCCACACCACCGACTACGACCTGTCGGCGCTCCTGCTCGACGACCGCCTCGCCACCGCCGGATGGCTGTCCTTCACCGAGCTGAAAGGCTTCGGCGGCACGCACTCCGGCGACATCACCGCCGCGCCCGACGGCGCCTCGGAGTTCATCGACCTCGCGCTCTCCGAGGTCGAGGCCCGGTACATCGTCGCCCAGGTGGACATCTATGACGGCGAGGGCTTCGCCAACGCCGCCGAGTCCTACTTCGGCTACATGGAGCGCGACGCCACCCAGCTGGGCATGCCTTTCGAGGCCCGGACCGTGCGGATGAAGTCCGACGTACGCGGTGCCGGACGGGTCGCGCTGCCGCTGCTGTTCGCCCGCGACGACGCCGGGGGCTGGTCGGCGGTCTGGCTGCACCTCTTCCTCCAGGGGCGGCCCGACTTCAACATGGTCGAGGACAACGCGGCCTCGACGACGCTGATGGTGCGCGGGGTACTCGGCCGCGCCCCTCTGACGATGAGGTACCTCTTCGACCTGTGGCGATCCCTCGGCGTCGAGGTCGCGGCGTGGGACCCGCTCGCCGTCCCCGCCGGAAAGGTGACCTGGATCGGCTTCGAACCGCCCGAAGGGCTGCCCCCGGGGGCCGACGTCCACCGTCCGGAGCGGTTCGCGGAGCTGGTGCCCGAGTAGGCTGGCGGCGAGGCCATGCGGCGGCTTCCTTCTCCTATCCAAGGCTTTAGCCGCCGCGCTCTCCTCACCGGGCCGCCGACACCGTCGGCGGCCTATTTGCGCGCCGACTCCGGTTGCGCGGCGAGCCAGTCGGCGACCTCCCGGGGCCCGCGCAACCGCGCGAAAGGCGTGTCGGGGGCGTGCTCGGCGATCCGGTCGAGCAGGATCCGGCGGCCGCGCACCGGGTAGTCCCAGATCCATTTCAGGAAGCCCCAGGTGATCCGCTCCGGCGAGCCGTCCAGCTGGTCGACGCGGTCGCGCAGCACCCGGCGCCGGATCGCGCGGTACAGGGTTCGGCGGCGCGGCTGGTCGAGCAGGACGATCAGGTCGGCGCGCGGCAGGCGCAGGTCGAGTGTCCCGCCGTAGTTGCCGTCCATGACCCAGCGCTCGGCGGCGACGAGCCCGGCCACCTGGCCACGCCACTCCTCTGTGGACGGTTCGACCCAACCGGGACGCCAGTAGTGCTGGTCGAGGTGGACCAGTGGCAGCCCGAGGCGGGCGGCGAGGGCGGTGCCCAATGTGGACTTCCCGGCGGCGCAGGAGCCGACGATGAGGATGCGCTGTGCCATTGCCCGAATGCTAGTCAGTCGGGCGGGTTCGGGGTGGGATCGCCGGGCGCGGCGAGTTCGGCGCGGATGCGGTCCACCCGCCCCGTCAACTCGGCGGCGGTGTCCGGGTCGCCGATCCGGGCGATCGACTCCCCGGCCTGTGTGAGGGCCTCCCGCGCGCCGTCGGCGTCCCCGGCCCGGCCGCGCACCAGCGCGATGACCGCGTCGAGGCGGGCCAGTTCCTCCGGATCGCCGTCCAGGCCGGTCGTGATCGACGCGCGGCACTCGTCGGCGAGTGCGGTGTCGAACGCGAGCCCCGCCTGGTGGCGCAGCAGGAGCAGCACGGTCGCGGCCTGGACGAAGATCGCGGCGAACATCGGCGGTGGGACCTCGCTCGTGGTGCCGCGTGCGGCGCGCAGCCGCTCGAACAGCCGCTCGACCTCGGCCCGGTCGACGATGAGGCCCATGCCCAGCATGTTCACGGCCGTGGTGAGCGCGAAGGCGGGGTCGAGGTCGTCGCGCAGTTCGCGCCACAGCGGCCCGGCCTCGGCGACCACGTCGTCGGTGTCGCGGCCGAGTTCGTGCCGGGCGCCCAGGAGCGCCATCAGGCTGAACAGCAGGTCGTGCCGGGAGTCGACGTCCTCGCTCACCTGCTCACGGGCCAGGGCGGCGTCGGCTTCGGCGAGACGCAGGGACTCCTCGTGCTCCCCGAGCCCGCTGGCCGCCGCGCCGCGTTCGCGGAGGATCGTGCGGGGAATCTCGGGGTCGTCGGTCCCGGCGGCGAGCTCCTCGGCCTCGTCGAGCGCGTCGCGGGCCTCGGCGTGCCGGTCGAGCGCGGTGAGGGCGCCCGCTTCGTCGAGTTTCACGTACGCGCGCAGCACGGCGGAGGCGCCCGCGGCGTCGAGTGCCGGGAGGACCCAGGCGATGTCGCGCAACATGCCCTCGTGGTCGGCGATCCGGGCGCGTGCGGCGACGAGCCGGCTGCCGGCGCTGGAGGCCGGGACGTCCCCGGCGACGTCCCGCACGAACGCGACGACGGTCTCGTAGAGGCCGACGTCCTCGGGCGGGCCGATCTCGGCCGAGACGGCGAGGACGAGTTCGTCGAACGCGCGCGCCGCGGTGCGCTCGCGGGGCACCGTGTCGAGTGCCGCGACGGCCCGGCGAGTGAGGTCGACGGCGGCTCTGCGCAGCTCCGTTGGCAGGCCGGAGGGGACGCCGAACCTGTTGTGCAGCAGGAAACCGGCGGGCACGGCGTCGGCCCCGCCGGGTTCCCACGGCGGGAAGTGGCCGGTGGCGGTGGCGACCGCGGTGACGATGTCGTCCTCGCCGACGATCGCGGCGGCCGCCTGCAGCGAGGTGGCCGCGCCACGGAGGTCGCGGCGCCAGGAGCGCACGACGGCCTGGTCGATGTGGGCGGCGGCGAGGTGCCCGTCGTTTCCGGCGTTGAGGGAGACGGCCTCCTCGGTGTGCTCGGCGGCTTCCTCGGGCCGGGCCTGGATGAAGGCGAGGACGGCGGCGGCGGTGTGCAGCAGCGGAACGGGAACCCGGGTGCGGAGGGCGTCGGCGACGATCTTCGCGGCGAGGTCGATCCGCCGGTCCTGGAGCCAGTAGACGGCCAGGTCGGCGGCGGTCTCGGCGAAGCGTCGCGCGTCGCCGACGGTCTTGTACCGGTCGGCGGCACCGGCCGCGATCGTGGCGCGCAGCGGCCAGTGCCGGAACTGGTCGCCGATCCCTTCGGCGACCTCGGCGCAGGCGGCGTTGAGGGCCGGGCGCAGGCGCGGGTCGCGGGTCAGCAGCCGGAGCGCGGTGTCGAGGGCGGGGGCGAGGACGGCCTTGTCGTCGGACAGGGCCGACGCGGCAAGGCGCGGCAGGTGCGCGGCGAGGGCGTGGGTCAGCGCCGCCCGGACGCGCGCCGAGCCGGCCGCGAGCCGCGCGGTCTCCAGGATCCGGGCGAGGCCGGCGCGGTCGGCGGTGGCGTCGATGAGCCCGTCGAGCAGGACAGGCAGGTCCTCGGTGCGATCGAGGAGCTCCTCGGTGAGGATGTCGGGCCCGAACACGAGCCTGCGTTCCCCGCCGGGGAAGACCGTGGCCAGCCAGCGGGTGAGCCGCCGCCGGACCGGGCCGTCCACATCGGGCAGTGCGGCCAGGACGTCGCCCGCTTCGGTTCGCAACGGTGAGGCCAGGGCGACGAGCGCGACGGCCTGGCCGGTGAGGATCCGGTCCTCGTCGTCGGGCGCGGGTGTCCACGCGTCGAGCCAGAGCCGTTCCTCGCGGGCGAGGAACTGGCCGAGGACGCCTTCGCGGGTGCCGGGCTCCTCCTCGCGGGCGGTGAGCAGGGCGGCCATGTGCAGGCGCATCGGGTGGGAGTACTCGGGAGTGTCGAGGGCGGGCAGTTCGGTTCCCGGTGCGGCGCCGAAGGCGGTCAGCGCGGCGGCGGCGTGCGCGCCACGCTCCTCAATGGACAGCGGGATGGAGTTGAGGGGCGCCAGCGGCGGGCGCAGGTGCTCGGCGAGGCCTTCGCTGCGGGCGTTGAGGTCGCGCCACCAGCGGCCGTCGCGGACATCGGTGCGGGCGACGAGCAGGAGCCGCACGGGCGGGCCGTGGCCGCGTGCGTTCATGGCGCGGATGAAGGCGCCGACGGCCTCGGCGTGCGGTTCGGCGTAGTCGACGACGAGCAGCGTCGGGCGCAGGACCTCCGGCGGCGGCAGCAGGGCGTCGTCGGCGATGAAGCCGGAATCCCAGCCCTCGGCGGTGATCTCGGCGCAGATCTGGGCGGCGAGGCGGGTCTTCCCGGCGCCGCCCTCGCCGGTGATGACGGCGAGGTCGAAGGCGCGCGGGCCGCGGCACCAGCCGAGCAGTCCGGGGCGAACCTCGTCGCGGCCCTGGAAGGGGACGACGGCGTAGCGGGGCAGCAGGAGCTGCCAGTCGGAATGCTCGGCGGGCAGCGGGATCGACGGCGGCGTGAGCAGGGTGTCGACTGTGGACACCTCGCGGCGGGCGACGTGTTCCACGGTTTCGGCGTGGCACCCGACGAGCGCGGCGAACTCCGCGTCGCCGAGCAGTTCGGCCGCCGGGATCAGCTCAAGGCGGCGGCCCCGGTAGGCGGCGGGGTCGAAGGCGACGACGCCGATCACCTGGAGCGCGGGTTCGGCCAGCGCGACCGCGCCCGACATGCCGCGCCAGTAGCCGTCCTCGCCCGAGAGCAGTTCGGGGGTCGCGATGTCGACGGAGTGGCGTCCGGCGACCAGGCCCGTGGCGTGGTCGACGGTGCCGCGCATGGTCTCCAGATCGCGGGCGCCCTCACCGGCCTTGGCCTTGGGGAAGCCGCGCGCGACGACCGGCACGCCGTCGCCTTCCGGTGTGCCCCAGCGGGTCCAGGCGATGCCGGGGTCGTCGCGCCACGGCGCCGACGGCACCCGCAGCAGCGCGGCGTCCACAGTGGACGAGCCGCGCCACACGACGGCCGCGTCGGCCGGATCGCCGCCCAGGGGCCGGATCCGGCAGGTGTCGGCGTCGCCGAGACCGTGCCGGGTGGTGAGCACCAGGTCGGCGGCGACGGCGAACCCGGAGGACACGCGGCCGCCCGCCCGGATCTCGGCGACCCGGTGCGCGCCACTGCGGCGCAGGGAGTCCTCGGCGGGCATGGCGTCCCCTCTCCTCTGTGGAGAGGTTAACCGCGCGACGCTTCCCGGCTAGGGATGCGGGATCCGCACGTCGGCCGCCCCGAGGCGGGCCGCGTCGGCGGTGTTGTCGTCGGGCTGGCGCTGGGAGTCGCGTTCGGCGTCGACGCGCGCCAGGTAGTGCCGGACCTCCAGGTCGCGCTCGGCGGCGTCCCAGTCGAGTTCGGCGGCCATGATGTCGGCGACCTGCTCGACGCACTCGGTGCCGCGATGCGGTGTCTCGATGGAGATCCGGGTCCGGCGAGCCATCACGTCGTCGACGTGCAGGGCGCCTTCGGCGCGGGCCGCGTAGGCGACCTCGGCGGCCAGGTACTCCGGCGCCCCGGTCAGCGAGACGCCCAGCGCGGGATTCTCGTCGACGAGCTTGAGGACTTCCCGGGCGAGGGACCCGTAGCGTTCGAGGAGGTGCTCGACGACCCCGACGGTCGTGCCGTGCCGGCGGGCGATGCCGCTGCGGTCGGCCCAGGCGACCTGGAAGCCGTCGGCGCCGACGAGCGGGATGTCGGCGGTCCGCGACGGCCGCACCTTCCCCAGGCGCCGGGCGGCGTGGTCGACGACGTCCGCGGCCATGACCCGGTAGGTGGTGAACTTCCCGCCCGCGACCAGCATCAACCCGAGCATCGGCTCGACGACGGCGTGCTCGCGCGACAGTTTCGAGGTCTGCTCGTCCTCGCCCGACAGCAGCGGCCGCAACCCGGCGTAGACGCCCTCGATGTCGCTGGTCTTCAGTGGACGGTCGAGGATCGTGTTGACGTGGTCGAGCAGGTACTCGATGTCGGCCGCCGAGGCCGCCGGGTGCGCGCGGTCGAGGGTCCAGTCGGTGTCTGTGGTCCCGATGATCCAGTGCCCGCCCCAGGGGATCACGAACAGCACGGACTTCTCGGTGCGCAGGATCAGCCCGGCGTCGCCGTTGATCGCGCTGCGCGGGACGAGCAGGTGGATGCCCTTGCTGGCGCGTACGCGCAGTCCGGGACGGTCGGTGAACATCTGCGAGACGTCGTCGCTCCACACACCGGTGGCCGCGATGACCGTGCGGGCGTGGATCTCGTACTCCTCACCGGATTCCATGTCCTTCACCCGCACGCCGACGACCTCGCGGGCGTCGCGCAGCAGGTCGACGACCCGGGTCGAGGTCAGCACGTGGGCGCCGTAGGAGGCGGCGGTCCGGGCCAGCGACAGCACGAAGCGCGCGTCGTCGACCTGCCCGTCGTAGTAACGGATCGCGCCGTGCAGGCCCTCCGTCCGCAGCGACGGGAACTCCCGCCGCACGGCCCGCTTCGACAGGTGCCGGTGCCACGGCATCCCGCGCCCGTGCCCGAGGGCCGTGGCGAGCGTGTCGTACAGGGCGACGCCCGCGCCGTAGTACGCGCGCTGCCACACCGGCGCTTCGAGCGGCACGAGGAACGGCACCGGCCGCACCAGGTGCGGGGCCAGGCGGGTGTAGAGCAGCCCGCGCTCGGTCAGGGCCTCGTGGACGAGACCGAACTCGAACTGCTCCAGGTAGCGCAGGCCGCCGTGGATGAGCTTGCTGGAACGGCTCGACGTGCCGGCCGCGAGGTCTCGCGCCTCAACGAGCGCGACGGACAGGCCGCGGCTGGCCGCGTCGAGGGCCGCGCCGGCGCCGGTCACGCCGCCGCCGATGACGCAGACGTCGACCTTCTCGGCACGGACGGCCGCCGCGTCGGCCGCACGGCGCTGCGGACCGAGGCGGGCGGCGGTGTTACGGGTGGTCTTCGGATCACGAGGCACGTGTTGACCGTAGCTCCCGGCGGCTCACCTCGGGAAGAGAAGGGGCCCCGTTACTTGATCACGCGGTACTTCAGGTGGGTGCCGCCTTCGCCGTCGACGTTGCGCACGAGCTCCAGCGGCGCCGGGAAGTCCCCGAAGAGCCGCACACCGGCCCCGAGCAGGACCGGGACGAGGTGCAGCTGCACCTCGTCGACGAGACCGGCGGCGAGGGCCTGCTGGAACACGTCGGCGCCGCCGGCGATGTCGACGTCACGGTCCCCGGCGACGGCCTTCGCCCGCGCGACGGCGGAGGCCACGCCGTCGGTGACGAAGGTGTAGGAGTTGCCGCCTTCGAGTTCGAGGGTGGGGCGGGGCCGGTTGGTGACGATGAAGACGGGCGTCCTGAACGGCGGGTCCTCGCCCCAGAAGGCTTCGCCCTGGTCGAACATCATGCGGCCCATGACGACCGCGCCGGTGCCGTCGAACCATTCGCGGATGACGCCGTCGTCGGTGTTGACCAGTCCGCCCTCCATGCCCTGGCGGGCCCGCCACGAGGCGAGCTCGGCGACCCACTCGTGCAGGACGGCCCCGCCGTCGCCGACGGCGTTGTCGGCGGAGATG
This sequence comes from Phytomonospora endophytica, assembly GCF_014202425.1. Classification (GTDB taxonomy): domain Bacteria; phylum Actinomycetota; class Actinomycetes; order Mycobacteriales; family Micromonosporaceae; genus Phytomonospora; species Phytomonospora endophytica. The sequence continues at coordinate 126,077 of NZ_JACHGT010000019.1, forward strand.
CCGGATCCGGCGATGAAACCGTCGACGGAGATCATCATGCTGGCGGTGACGATGGTCATGGGGCGATCCTCTCGTGGGTCCCGCCCCTGGTGGGCGGGTTCCGCAAGGGGGTCGGGACGGTGCGGCGGGTTTCGACATACCGCCGGCCGGATTCGCCGCGTGACGTGTGACACAGGTGCCCGGGCGGCCCGAGGGCCGTCCGGGGCACGGGTCAGGCGACGCGGGTCAGGATGAGCATGGGCGGGGTGGAGGCGCTGCAGTTGAGCTGCTGGAGCGAGTAAGTGAGGGGGCCGAGGACGACACCGAGACATTCGTTGCCGCCGGCCTGCCGGATCTGCTGCGGCCCGGTCGCCGTGGGGCTCAGATAGAAGCGTTGCTGATTGCCACCGTGGCAGCCCCAGAGGTGGACGATGCGGGGATCGCTGTCGGGGCCGTCGAGGCACTTGTTCTGGGCGGCGTACTTGAAGGACTGGAACATGTAGTTGTTCTGGTCGTCGAGCCGGTAGATGCGCCATTTCTGGATCTCGGCGCCGAAGGAGCAGTTCTGCGGGTAGATGAGGGCGCCGTTGGCGCTGGAGTTGCCCGAGACCCCCATGCAGAGGCCGCCGGAGCTGATCGTGAAGTCGCCCTGCCAGATGAAGGCGGCCTGGGCGGGCGCGGCGGGTACGAACACGAGGCCGATGGCGAGGACGAGGGCCGAAAGGACGGCTGAGAGCCTGCGTTGCATGTCGTCTCCTTGCTGGTGCGGTGCCCCGTTCCGGCGGGCACGCAGGCCACGGTGGCCGGGCTCGCGTGGAAGCACTAGGGCCGAAGGGCCGTCGCGAGGCGCCGCAGGCCCTCCGGGACGCGTTCGGCGGTGATGACACCGAAGCCGAGCACGAGCCCCTGGCGGGTGCCGCCGAAGCGGGTCACCTCGCGGACGCGGACGCCGAGGCGGGCGGCGCGTTCGGCGACGGCGACGCCGTCGAAGTCGCCGTGGACGCACACGTGCAGGCCCGCCGAACCGGGGACGAGGGTGAGGCCGCCGATCGCGGCGAGTCCTTCGGTGAGGCGTTCCCAGCGGGCCGCGTAGAGACGGGTCGCCTTGCGGACGTGGCGGCCGAGCTGCCCTTCGTCGATGAAGCGGGCGAGCGCGGCCTGCGTCCACCATTCGCCGTGCCAGCCCGACAGGCGCCGGGCCGTCCGCAGCGGGCCGCGCAGGGCGGGCGGCGCGATCAGGAAACCGACGCGGAGCAGGGGCGACAGGACTTTCGAGAAGGAGCCGACGTAGAGGACTCGCCCGCGCCCGCCGCCGAGGCTGTAGAGCGGTTCGAGGGGCCGTTCGGAGTAGCGGAACTCGCTGTCGTAGTCGTCTTCGACGATGACGCCGTCGTGCCGTTCGGCCCAGTCGAGCAGGGCGCGGCGGCGGGCGAGGCTCATCGGCATGCCGAGCGGGAACTGGTGGGAGGGCGTGACGTAGACCAGGCGCGTCCCGGGCGGGATGCGGTCGACGTCGATGCCCTCGGCGTCGACGGGCACCGGCGCGATCCGGGCGCCGAGGGCGGCGAAGAGGTCGCGGGCGGGCGGGTAGCCGGGATCTTCGACGGCGACGGTGTCGCCGGGCTCGACCAGGACGCGGCTGGTCAGGTCGAGGGCCTGTTGCGCGCCCTGCGTGATCAGGACGTCCTCGGGGTCGGCGCGCACGGCCCGGGACAGGCCGATGTGGCGGGCGACGGCCTCGCGCAGCCCGGGATGCCCGGCGGCCGAGGCGTAGCCGGGCAGGGGCGCCGCCGAGGGACGCAGTTCGCGGGAGACGAGGCGGCGCCAGGCTACGTAGGGGAACAGGGCCGGGTCGGGCACGCCGATCTGGAAGTCGTAGTCGAAGCGGCGCGGGTCGGGCGCCGGGTCGGTCCGCCACTGCGGGCGGGGCGACGGCGAGGTACCGGTCGCGGCGGGCTCCCCGGGCTCGGTGAAGGCGACGAAGGTGCCCGAACCGACGCGCGCCGAACAGAAACCCTCGGCGATGAGCCGCTCGTAGGCGACCGCGACGGTGTTGCGGGAGACCGCCAGCCGCCCGGCGAAGTCCCGCGTCGACGGGAGCCGCTCCCCCGGCCGCAGCCGCCCGTCGACGATCGCCTCGCGCAGCTGGCGGTAGATGCCCGCCGCGAGGTCACCGTCGGCGAGGCTCACATGCAGTTCCATTGGCCCAATCATCTCACGCGAAATTGGTACTTACGCCCGGCCAATCACGCTCATAGGTTGATCACATGCAGATCGACATGTGGTTCGACCCCAAGTGCCCCTGGGCCTGGATCGCCTCCCGCTGGCTCCTGGAGGCCGAACGGGTCCGCGACGTCGAGACCCGCTTCCACGTCATGAGCCTGTCCGTCCTCAACGAAGGCCGCGAAGGCCTTGACGACTGGTACGCCACGTGGCTCGCCGACACCCGCGGTCCCGTCCGCGTCGCCATCGCCGCCGAACAGAAGTACGGCGACGAGATCCTCCGCGACCTCTACACCGCCCTCGGCACCCGCATCCACCGCGACAGGCGCGCCATCGGCCCCGAGCTCTACGCCGACGCCCTCGCCGAACTCGGCCTCGACCCCTCCCTCGCCGAAGCCGCCGACACCGACAAGTACGACGAAGCCCTCCTCGCCAGCCACCACGCCGGACTCGACCTCGTCGGCGAAGACCTCGGCACCCCGACCATCCACCTCCCCGGCCCCGACGGGGAACCCGTCGCCTTCTTCGGGCCCGTCATCACCCCCATCCCCCGCGGCGAGGACGCCGGCCGCATCCTCGACGGCGTCCTCGCGCTCGCCTCCGCCCCCGGCTTCTACGAACTCAAACGCGGCGGCCGCCCGCGCCCGGCGACGCGGTGAACACCCGCCGCCTGGCCCTCGCGCAACTGGCCAACTCCATCGGCGACGGCGCCTACTACGTCACCTCCGCCCTGTTCTTCACCACCATCGTCGGCCTCTCCCCCGTCCGCGTCGGCCTCGCGCTGACCGTCGCCTGGGGCATCGGGGCACTCGCCGGAGTACCGATCGGCGCGCTCGCCGACCGGCGCGGGCCGCGCGGGGTCGCGGTCCTGCTGGCCGTGGGCACCGCCGTCGCGGTCTCGGCCTTCCTGACGGTGCGGTCGTTCTGGCCGTTCCTGGCGGTCCTCGTGGTGTACGCGACCTGCCAAAGTGGACTGTCGGCCGCACGGCAGGCACTGCTCGCCGGACTCGTCGAAGCGGGTGAACGCACGAAGGTCCGGGCACGGATCCAGGCGACCTCGAACGCGGGAATCGCCGTGGGCGCGGGGATCGGCGGGGTGGCGCTGAGCGTCGGGACCGAGTCGGCCTACCTGGCGGCGTTCGGGATGGACGCGGTGGCCTTCGTCCTCGCGGCGGTGCTGCTGGCCCGCGTCGGGGCCGTCGCGGGCACGCCCGCGACGGGTGCGCGGCGGCTGGAGGTGCTGCGGGACAGGCCGTACGCGGCCCTGGCCGGACTGAACGCGGTGATGCTGCTGACGATGCCGCTGCTGTCGGTGATCCTGCCGCTGTGGATCGCGCAGCGCACCGACGCTCCCAAGTGGATGGTGGCGGCGCTGTTCGTGCTCAACACCGGCGGTGTCGTGCTGTTCCAGGTGCGCGTGGCGAAGGGCGTGCGGACGTTGACCGACGCGGGCCGTTGCGTCCGCTGGGCCGGGATCGTGCTCGCGGCCTCGTGCGGAATCCTCGCCCTGTCGGGGATGTGGCGGGGAGCCTGGGCGGCCGGTCTGGTCCTGCTGGCGGGAGCCGCGTCGCAGGTCCTCGGGGAGATGCTGCTGGCGGCGGGTTCGTGGGAGATCAGCTTCGGGCTGGCACCCGAGGGCTCGCAGGGGCAGTATCAGGGCTTCTTCGGCACGGGAGTGCCGGTGGCGAGGATGGCGGGGCCGGGACTGCTGGCGGTGGCGGTCCTGGAGTGGGGCGCGCCGGGGTGGGCACTGCTCGGGGCGATGTTCCTGGCGGCGGGACTGGCGACCGGGCCGGTGGCGCGGTGGGCGTCACGCAAGCGGGCCGGGGAGGTCGTGGCGGCTGCCTAGTGTGGGGGGATGGCAGCGATCGTCCCCTTCCGCCGGTCCACCCCGCCCGAGGCGCTCGACGACCTGCGCCGCCGCATCGACGCGACCCGCTGGCCAGCCGAGATCCCCGGCACCGGCTGGGAACGCGGCGTCCCGGTCGGGTACCTCCGCCGGCTCGCCGAACACTGGCGGCACGACTACGACTGGACGGCCTGGGAGGCGCGGCTCAACGCCCACCCGCAGTTCACGACCGAGATCGACGGCCAGAACCTCCACTTCCTGCACGTCCGCTCCCCCGAGCCCGGCGCGCTGCCGCTGATCCTCACGCACGGCTGGCCGGGCTCGGTCGCGGAGTTCCTTGAGGTCATCGGCCCGCTGACCGACCCGCGCGCCCACGGCGGCGACCCGGCCGACGCCTTCCACGTCGTGGCCCCGTCGGTGCCCGGCTTCGGGTATTCGACACCGCTGCTGCCCGGCTGGAACCACGCCCGCATCGCCCACGCCTGGGCCGTGCTGATGGACCGGCTCGGCTACGAACGCTACGGCGCCCAGGGCGGCGACACCGGCTCCCTGGTCTCGCCGGAGCTCGGCCGGATCGCGTCCGAGCGGGTCGTCGGCGTGCACGTCAACGGCGGCCTCGCCTTCCCCGAAGGGGACCTGAGCGGGCTCTCGCCGCGTGAACGCGAGCGGATCGCCGCCGCCGAACGGCTCCGCGCGACGGGCACCGGCTACGCCGAGCTCCAGTCCACCAAGCCGCAGACGGTCGCCTACGCCCTGCACGACTCACCGGTCGGGCAGCTGTCCTGGATCGTCGAGAAGTTCCACGGCTGGACCGACCCGGCCCGCGACCTCCCCGAGGACGCCGTACCCGTCGGCCACCTGCTGACGAACGTGACGCTCTACTGGCTGACCGGCACCGGCGCGACCTCGGCCCACCTCTACTACGAGGTCCGCGCCGCCCCGGTCGCCCCGCCGGGCCCGGACGGCGTCCCGACGGGCGTCGCGGTCTTCCCGACCGACCCCGCGATCCGGCGGCTGATGGAACGCGACCACCACGTCGTGCACTGGTCGGAGTTCGACCGCGGTGGCCACTTCGCGGCCCTCGAAGCGCCCGACCTGCTCGTCGGCGACGTCCGCGCGTTCTTTCGGACACTGCGCTGACGTCTACTTGACGCCTTTCACTCGGAGACGTATATTCGCCTACGAGTATTCGGAGTCTTCGGAGGACCGTCATGGCACAGCGACGCAAGGTCGGCAACATCCTCGGCCTCGCCCTGCTGTCCCTGCTCGTCCCAGGAGACGCCCTCCACCCCTACGAGATGGCCCGCATCCTTCGCCACACCGGCAAGGAGCAGGACATGAACATCAAGGTCGGCTCGCTCTACACCGTCGTGCAGAACCTTGAGAAGCACGGCTTCATCGAGGCGGTCACCGCCGAACGCGACGGGCGCCGCCCCGAGCGCACCCCTTACAAGATCACCCCCGCCGGGCGCGCGGAGCTGACCGACTGGCTCGGCGAGCTCGTCGCCGTCCCGCAGCACGAGTACCCGCGCTTCCGCGCGGCCCTGTCGATCCTGGGCGTGCTCTCCCCCGACGACGTCGTGCGGCTGCTGGAGCGGCGGCTCGACGCGCTCGACGCCGAGAGCGCCGCACAGCGCCGGGAGCTGGACGACGCCGGTGACCTGCCGCGCGTGTTCCTCATCGAGGTCGAGTACACCCTCGCGATGCGCGAGGCCGAGGCCGCGTGGGTTCGCGGGCTGCTCGCCGCGATCGCGGACGACTCACTGTCGGGCGTGCGGGAGTGGCGGGAGTTCCACGACGCCGGAGGCCGTCCGCCACCGGAATGGAAGGAGATGCTCGACAGCGAATAACCGCGCACCCGGCGCGGTGCGGGAACACCGCACCGGGGCGCAGTACCACGCAACCGTCCCGCGGGAACGGGACTCCTGGTCGCAGAGTTGGCACTCGCAAGGTTAACCAGGAACTCCATCCCCGCGGGCGTGACATCGCATACCCCGCGAAACGGAGCACCGCCATGCACGTCGAGGCGCACGACCTCGTCAAGACCTACCCGCCGGGCGTTCGCGCGCTCGACGGACTGTCCATCACCATCGAGCCCGGTGAGGTGTTCGGCCTGCTCGGGCCGAACGGCGCCGGGAAGTCCACGACCGTCAAGATCCTGACCACCCTCGCCCGCGCCGACTCCGGCACGGCGTCCGTGGCCGGGCACGACCTGGCGCGCCATCCCGACCGGGTCCGGCGCGCGATCGGCGTCGTCGCGCAGAACTCGGGCGCCGACCCGCTCGCCACCGCGCGCGACAACCTGCTGCTCCAGGGCCGCCTGTACGGCGTGCGCGGCCGTGACCTGCGAACGCGCGTCGGCGAACTGCTGGACCGCTTCGATCTCGCCGGAGCCGCCGACCGGCCGGTGAAGGGCTTCTCCGGCGGCATGCGCCGGCGGCTCGACGTCGCCCTCGGCCTCGTCCACCGGCCGGTGGTGCTGTTCCTGGACGAGCCGACCAACGGCCTCGACCCGGAGGCGCGATCGGCGATGTGGGCCGAGATCTCCCGCCTGGCGGGATCGGAGGGGCTGACGATCCTGCTGACGACGCACTACCTGGAGGAGGCCGACCGGCTCACCGACCGGCTGGCCATCGTGGACGAGGGCAAGGTCCTGGTGACCGGGACCGCCGACGCCCTCAAGGGCTCCCTGCGCGGCGACGCCGTCCACGTCGAACTGTCCGGCGACCTCGACGAGGCCCTCGTCCGGCAGGCGATCGGGGCCGTCGTGCGCGATGTGACGGTCGACGGCCGGGTCCTGTCGGCCCGCGCCGACGACGGCGCGGCGGCCGTCCCCGGCGTCCTCGCCGCCCTCGACCGCGCGGGCTCGCCCGCGGCCGCGGTCACCGTCGCCCGCCCGTCCCTCGACGACGTGTACCTGCGCCACGTCGGCCGCCGCTTCGCCGAAGGAGTCGCGCGATGATCCGTCAGACCTGGTGGCTGACCCACCGGCAGCTCAAGGCCCTGGCTCGCCAGCCCGGGGTCCTCGTCATCACCTTGATGCAGCCGGTCGTCTGGCTGTTCCTGTTCGGGAACCTCTTCCGCCGGATCGTCGACCTGCCCGGCTTCGGCGCCGGGTCCTACCTGGACTACCTGGTGCCGGGGATCGTCGTCATGAACGCCGTCTCGGCGAACATGTGGGCGGGGATGACGACGATCGACGAGATCGAGCGCGGCACCCTCGACCGCTTCCTGACCGCGCCGGTCCGCCGTGGCGCGATCATGAACGCCAACGTGATCGTGGCGGCGGCGAGCACGGCCCTGCAGTCGACGATCATCGTGCTGCTCGGCTGGGCCGCCGGCGCCCACTACCCGGGCGGCGTCTTCGGTCCGGTCGCCCTGGTGGTGCTGTCGATGGTGCTGGGCACGGTGTTCACGGGACTGTCGAACGCCTTCGGCATGGCCGTCCGCCAGCGCGAGAGCGTGATCGGGTTGAGCATCTTCCTGCTGCTGCCGCTGACCTTCCTGTCGACGGCGTTCATGGCCGAGTCCCTCATGCCCGGCTGGATGCAGGGCGTCGCGGCGGCGAACCCGGTGAACTGGTCCCTCGAAGCGGCGCGGGGGGCCCTCGCCGCCTCCGTGGACTGGCCGATGCTCCTCGGGCGCGGTGGCTGGCTGCTGGCCCTGGCCGCGGCGATGGTGTGGCTCTCGACGCTGACCTTCGGCGGCTACCAGCGCAAGGTGTGAACCGGGCGGCGGGCGGCGGCCCACCGCCGCCCGCCGCTTAATCGCTTGCGGCGACTTCCGGGCTCGGTGTCTCATCCCGGTCATGACGATTGCGCTGGAAACGCCGACGGTCGACGAGGTCCGCAGCGCCATGGCCGCACTGCGGGAATGGCAGTACGACGAGGCACCGATGCAGTTCCACGCGGGGGACATCGGCTGGAACCACCGCTTCGGCACGCCCGAGACGGCCGCCGCGGTCCGGACCTGGAGCCGGGACGGGCGGATCCTCGCCGTCGGGATGCAGGACTCGCCGACGCTGGTGCGGATGACGGTCGCCCCCGACGCCTTCCGGGACGAAGAGCTCGCGCGGCGGCTCGTCGAGGACTTCTCGCTCCCCGAGCGCGGGGTGCTGCCGGCGGGTGCGGTGTCGATCGAGGCACCGACGGGCCTGCTGATGCACGACCTGCTCGCCGAGGCGGGCTGGGGCCTCGACGAGCCGTGGACGCCGTTCTTCCGCGACCTCGCCGAGCCGGTCGAGGACCCGGGCGTCCGGCTCGAAGCGATCGGCGCGGAGCGGGCGGAGGACTTCGCGCACGTCCTGCGCTCGGCGTTCAACACCAAGCGGCCCACGCGTGAGTACTGGGAGAAGATGTCGCTGGCGCCGTTCTTCTCCGACGCCCGCTGCCTTGGCGCCTATGACGACGACGGCAGCGTGGCGGCGGTGGTGACGGTGTGGTCGGCCGGCCCGGGTAAGCCGGGACTCGTCGAGCCGATGGGCGTGCACGAGGACCACCGCGGTCGCGGCTACGGGCGGGCGATCACCGTGGCCGGGGCGGCGGCACTGCGGGAGATGGGCGCGTCGAGCGCGCGCGTCTGCACGCCGACGTCCAACGTCGGCGGTGTCGCCACGTACAGGGCGGCCGGGTTCGTGACGCAGCCGGAGGTGCACGACCGGATCCGGACGGCCTGATCCGGGCATGCGAAAGGGCCCCGGCGTACGCCGGGGCCCTTCACGTCGAACGGGGGTCAGCCCGCCGCGAGCCCGCCGTCGGTCGACAGCGTCGTCCCGACGGTGATCTCGCCGGCCTTGAGGGCGGCCTGCGTCAGCGGCCCGACGTCCAGGCTGGAGAATTGCCCGAACTCGATCCCGTAGGTGTCCTTCAGGCCCGGCTGGCAGAACGCGCGCTCGGGGCACTCCGGCGGTCCGCCGAGGATGGAGGCCTTGCCGCTGCACTTGGCGGCGAAGTCCGACAGGGTCTTCACCTGGTGCTGGTCGGCGAACTCCTTCGTCACCGCGTACACGTTGACGTCCGCGGCGGGCGAGGCCTCGCCCACGACGAGGCCGTTCTTCTCGGCGAGGCCCTGCAGGGCGGTGACCGTCGCGGCGAGGTCGGAGCTGGCGACCGGCGCGGCGTCCTTGCCGTTGGTCTTGCCGTTGAGGAACTCCGCGAGGGTCGCGGCGTACTCGGGCATGACCTGGATGTCGCCCTTCTCCAGGGCCGGCTCGTAGAGTTCGCGGTTGCCGACGTCCTGCAGCTTCACGGTGAAGCCGGACGCCTCTAGGGCGATCTTGTACAGCTCGGCGATCGTGTTCGACTCCGAGAAGTTGCCGTGGCCGACCGTGATGTCGCCGGATCCGCCGCTCAGCCCGGTCGCCAGACCGGCCGTCGTGGCGAACTCCTCGGCGGCCTGTGCCGGGGTCTTGCGGTCGACGTCGACGGCCTTGTTGAGGCCGACGAGCTTCTGCGTGTCGAGCGAGGCGGCGACCTTGTTGACGGCCGCGAGCAGCGACTCGCTCGCGGCGTCGGCGTTGACGGCCGCGATGATGTTGTCGGCGTTCTGCAGCTTCTTGTCGTCTTCGAGGACGACGAGTGAGGTCCCGGCGACGGGGGCGCAACCGGCGCCCGCCACGTCATCCGGGGCGTCGGTTCCCGAGGAACCGGCCTTGCCGCACGCCGCCAGCGCCAGCGCCATCAGCCCGATGGCCGGCACCGCGATGAGGGATTTGCTCCGTGTGAGGGACATGCACAAGACCGTACTGGAAGGGAGCGACCTCGTCACCGAGCTGGGCGAAGAGAACGCGGGGTGAGCACCTTCTCCACCAGCGCGAGCAGCCCTTCGATCACCAGTGCGACGAGCGCCACAAGGATCCCGCCGGCCAGGATCTGCCCGCCGCCGACGGACATGCCGAGCCCGAAACCGCGCGAGATGATCAGCCCGAGGCCGCCGCCGTTGACGAGCGCGGCGAGCGTCGCGGTGGCCACGACCTGTACCGCGGCGGTCCGGAAACCACTGGCGAGCTGCGGTACGGCCAGGGGCAGCTCGACCCGCCACAGCACCTGGCGGCCCGACAGGCCCATGCCGTAGGCGGCGTCGCGGGCGTCGGCGTCGGCGTCGCGGACCCCGTTGTAGGCGGTCGCCAGCAGCGGCGGGATCGCGAACACGGCGAGCGCGGGCACGACCGAGGGCGCCCCGAAGCCCAGCGCGGTCAGCGGGAGCAGGCTGAGCAGGGCGAGGGTCGGGACGGCCCGGGTGACGTTGGAGACGGCGACGGTGAGGCCGCCGCCGCGGCCGGTGTGGCCGACCCAGATGCCCAGCGGCCAGGCGATGAGGCAACCGAGGAGGACCGCGAGCGCCGAGAGCCACAGGTGCTCGATGAGCAGGTCGATGACACCTTGGGGGTTGGTCCAGTTCAGCGGGTCGTTGAGCCAGGCGATCGCCTGGGAGATGGTGTCGCCCATCAGGAGGCCACCGCCTTCCGGGTCCAGGGAGTCACGAGTTTCCCGAGCCAGGAGAGGAGCAGATCACACGCGAGGGCGAGCGCGACGCACAACACGGTCGCGGTGACGATCTGGGGTTTGTAGAGGTTGTTGCGGAACCCCGAGAGGATCAGTCCGCCGAGACCGCCTTTGCCGAGGACGGCACCGACGGTGACCAGCGCGACCGTGGAGACGGCGGCGATGCGCAGGCCGGTGAGAATACTCGGGAGCGCGAGGGGTATCTCGATGCGCATGAGCATCGCGAAGCTGCCGTACCCCATGCCGTCGGCGGCGTCGCGGACCTCTTCGGGCACCTGGCGCAAACCGGTCAAGGTGCCTCTTACGATGATCAACAGCGCGTACATGACCAGGCCGACGAGTACCGTGGTCGCGGTCAAACCCATGAACGGCGCGAGCAACGCGAACAGCGCCAGTGAAGGCACCGTGTACAAAACACCCGAGAGTGCGAGGATGGGAGCCGTGAGCCAGCGGGTCCGGTACGCGAGAATCCCCAGGGGTATCGCGAGAACCGCGGCGAACAGCATCGCCAGAGCCGTCAACTCGACGTGTTCGGTAAAAGCCGCGCCGAGAGACTCGGCGTTGTTCTGTATGTACGACCAGGAGAACCAGGGATCGTCCGGCACGGCGTCGAGCATGGCCGACACCGCGTCCGGGCGCAAGTCCGCTCCGCTGGGGAAAGGCATGACATGGACGCTACCGCCGCGGCCGATATCGAGTTGTCCGGTGTGCGAAAGGAATATGCCGGGGGGAGCGTCGCGGTGTCCCATCTGGACCTGCACGTCCCGGCCGGCTCGCTGACCGTGCTGGTTGGACCGTCGGGATGCGGGAAGTCGACCGTGCTGCGCATGGTCAACCGCCTCATCGCACCGACGGCCGGGAACATCCTCCTCGACGGCGCCGACACCGCCGGTGTGGACAAGGTGCGACTGCGCCGAAAGATCGGTTACGTGATCCAGCACGTGGGACTGTTCCCGCATCAGACGGTGGCGCAGAACGTCGCGACCGTCCCGAAGCTGCTGGGCTGGCCGAAGGCGCGCATCTCGGCTCGTGTCGAGGAGCTCCTCGACCTCGTCGGCCTCGACGACGGCCTGCACGGGAAGCGCTATCCGCATCAGCTGTCCGGTGGGCAGCGGCAGCGTGTCGGCGTGGCCCGCGCGCTGGCCGCCGACCCGGTCGTGCTGCTGATGGACGAGCCGTTCTCGGCGGTCGACCCGATCGTGCGCCACCGCCTGCAGGGCGAGTTCCTGCGGTTGCAGGAGACCGTGCGCAAGACGATCCTGCTGGTGACGCACGACGTCGACGAGGCCGTCCGGCTCGGTGACCGGATCGCGCTGCTGTCGGAGGGCGGGAAGCTGGAGCAGTACGCGCCGCCCGCGGAGTTGCTGGCCCGGCCGGCCTCGGCCTTCGTCGCGGAGTTCATCGGCGCCGACCGCGGCATCAAGCGCCTTTCGGTGACCGATATCGATCCGGAGCTGCTGCGCCCGGTCGGTGAGGCGGACGGGGACTCGCCGGAGGTCTCCTCGGCCGGGACGCTGTACGACGCGCTGGCCGCGCTGCTTGAGGGCGGGACCGGGCACGTCGTGGTGAGGCGTGGCGAGGACCTGCTGGGTGCGATGAACGCCGACGACATCTACCGGGCGGCTCAGGTGGAGAGCGCGGCGGCCTAGGACGCGGTGAAGGACCCGCGACGGGCGTCGCGGGTCCTTCCCTGCTAGAAGTCCCCCGGAACGATCTCGCAGGGCCGGACCGGTCCCTCGACGATCCAGACGTCGCCGGTGACTCCCTTGGAGTCCCCTTCCCCGTGGGTGTGGATCTCCCACACCAGTGTCTGCCCGGGTTCGAGGCGGCTCGGGTCGATCCGGTAGTTCCAGTGCGACCAGTCGTCGTCGTCGAACCCGCTGTCCGTCTGGGTGATGAACCCGTCCGGCGGCGACCCGTCCTCATCGCCGACGTAGGCCCCGCGCGGTCCGGCGCAGTCCTCGCCGCCGCGGAGGAGGTCGACGACCGCCGGAACGCCGAAGAACTCCAGCTTGCGCTGGATGGCGGCGGCGTCGGCGGGCTCGATGTCGAAACCGGCCTTGACCTTGATCGTCCCGTCCGGCTCCCGCTCCACCGCGTAAGCCGGATCCTCTCCCAGCATCGGCACGCCCACGATCGCGGCCCCCGCCACCACCGCGGCGAACCCCGCCGCGAGCGCGTACTTCCGCCGGTGCGAGCGCGCCGGCCGGGCCGGCTCCCGGGACGCGACCTCTTCCTTCAGCGCCACGAGCAGGCGCTCCTTGAACGGATCTGCCATCTCCTTCTCCCCTCTCACACGTAGACCGGCTCGGGTTCGACCACCGCGGCCAGGGTCTTGCGGGCCCGGTGCAGCCGGACGCTCGCCGCGACGCGGGTGACGCCCAGCGCGGCGGCCGCCTCGGCGACGGTGAGCCCGTCGACGGCGATGAGTTCCAGCAACGCCCGCGTCTTCTCGGGCAGCCCGTCGAGGGCCGCGACGATCCGCCGGGCGGCGTGTTCGGCGTCGATGCGCTCCTCCATCCGCGCGACGCCTTCGGCGTCGAGCAGGCGGCGGCCGGTGATCCGGCGGACGGCGGCGAGGTCGCGCCCCCGGCGCCGCCGCTCCTCGGCGACGACGTTGCGCGCGACTCCGTAAAGCCACCCGGTGACCGTCCCCTTCCGGGGCCGGTAGGTGTGCGCGGTGTCGACGACGGCGAGGAACACCTCGGCGGTGAGGTCTGCCGCGGTGCAGGGGTCGTCGACGCGGCGGGCGATGAACCGGGTGACGCGCTCGTAGTGCGCGCGGTAGAAGCGCTCGAAGGCGTCGGCGTCGGTGCCGACGTCCTTCGGGTGAACTTCGTCCATGAACTCCTCCTCTCGTTGTTCTCACCCGGTGCTTCGTTCGGGAGAAGTGTGCTGTTACACGAGAACGGGGCCTTTCCCGAAGGAAAGGCCCCGTTGACGTGAGTCGTCACCGCAGGGAGGCGAAGGACTCCCGGTCGCGCTCGCGCTTGCCGTCGTCGGCGCTGTAGTCGGGCACCTCGTCGGGCTTGCCGAGGGTCTCGACGAGCCAGGTCGCGACCAGTCCGGCGACGAGGCCGCCGGCGACGTAGACGGCCGGGTGGAGGTGCCAGTCCTGGGCGGCGCCGAGCTGGACGACGCCGACCATGACGGCGGTCCCGAGCAGGGTCCCGGCGAAGCCGCCGCGGCGGCCCTGCGCGCTGGTCCCGCCGAGGAGCGCGCCGGCCAGGGCGAGCCCGCCGTAGAGGAGCGCGGTCTGGGAGGTCGGGCCGGTCGGCATGCCCTGGGCGGTGCCGAGGGCGATGACGACGCCCGCCACGCCCGCCAGGGCGGTCGATCCGAGGGTGCCGAAGAGGGTGAGGGTCACGGCGCCGCGCGTGCGGCGGCCACCGGTGTCGCCGTCGCGGCAGGCGCCGAGGAGCCTGCGGGTGCCGGGGAGGGAGCCGACGACGCCGCCGACGATGGACAGCGCGGCGGCCAGGCCGAGGACGATGACGCCCCGGTCGTTGATGTTGAAGGCGTAGTCGGGCGCCAGTGCCGGCAGCTTGATCGACTCGACGCCGGCGAACAGGGCGAGGCCGACACCGAGTCCGGCGGCCCAGCCGGGGACCTTGAACAGCAGGATCAGCAGCGCGAGGACCAGTCCGGCGCCGAGGCAGGCGCCGACGGCGACGACCGCCGCGATCGCGGTGCCCTGGCCGTCGTAGAACTTGAAGAACAGGGCCGCCGCGGCCAGCGCGAAGGCGAAGAGGCCGAGGTTGACCGCGCGGACCCGCAGCGTCAGGGCGGTCGCGGTGGCCAGCAGCAGCACGGCGCTGAAGCCGAGGACGAGGTGCTTGAGGGGGGTGCCCTCGAAGAGGGTGGAGTCGGTCGAGCGGGCCCAGAAGAAGACGCCGGCGGCCGCCAGCATCAAGACGACTTCGAGGACGATGTGCACCAGGAGCCGGTCGTTGGCGTCGCGTCCGCCGACTTCGTCGTAGACGTGGTCGAGGCGGTCGCCGATCGCGGTCACCGGGTCGGGCGTGTACCGGTTGTCGGCGGTCGGGAGGTCCGACGAGGCCGAGTAGGGGTCGTCGCGGTAGTCCGGCGACGAGGAGTATCCGGGCGGATCGTCACGATAGTCGCCGTGGGCGGGTGGGTTGCTGTCGTCGGGCGGCCCGTACCCGTCGGGGTATCTGCGGCCTCCGTCGTCATACGCCATGACGGCTCACTCCTGCGGAAATCACCCATGCGTCTCGGGGGTAAGACGGGGTCGATCCGCACGGTACAAGCACCGGGGTGTCCCACGACACCCCTTCAAGGTCGAAGGGACCTTAAAAGCGGCTAATGCTTGCCGGGGTCGTCTCAGGCGCTCGCGGGGCCGCCGTCCTCAGTGGACTCGTCGTCGGGGCGGCGGGGGATGCGGCAGGCGCGTTCCAGCCAGAGCGCGGCGGCGACGAGGAGCAGTCCGGCGACGAAGCTGAAGGCCGTGGGGAGGAGGTCGTCGGCGGCGGCCTGGAGACGTCCGCGCTGGGCGATGGAGTAGACGAGGAGCGCGGCGTACCAGCCGGTGAACAGCGCGCCGCCGAGGGAGCAGGCCTTGGAGAAGGCGGCGAAGCGGGCCACCGACAGCGGCTCGACGGGCCGGGTCCCGGGGCGCCGTTCGATGCGCGCGCGGGTCTGTACGGCGCTGTAGCCGCACACGACGGCGACCAGCAGCAGCGAGGCGCCCGTGAACCAGGAGGCTCCGGGCATGTCGCTGTAGAACCGGGTGACCACGAGCAGTCCGACGGCGGCCGCGCCGAGCGCGGCGACGAACAATGTGGACGGTCGGGTCGGCGGTAGGGTCGGTTTCTTCGGTGCGGACGGCGGCATGGCGCAGAACCTATCCCAGTGCCTCGCCCGTCGGTGTCACCTGACGGGCGTCGGCGGCCAGTGTCGTATCGGTCAGGAGCCCGGCGACCGGTCCGTGCCCGGGCAGGACGGCGTCGGGTTCGATCTTCGACCAGGGTACGAGCACGAAGGCCCGCAGGTGCGCTCTCGGGTGAGGCAGGGTGAGCCGTTCGTCGTCGCTGTGGACCGCTTCGCCCGACTCGTCCCAGGCGGCGATGATGTCGACGTCGAGGACGCGGGGCCCGAAACGGCGGGCGGGGTCGCGGACGCGTCCAGCGGTGTTCTCCAGCTCCTGGGTGAGCGCGAGCCAGGCCTCCGGGTCGAGGTCGGGGCGGTCGGCGAGGACGACGGCGTTGCGGTAGGGCGGCTGGTCGGGGTCGCCCCAGGGCGGTGTCTCGTAGACCGGGGAGACCGCGACGACCGCGTCACCGAGGGCCGCGAGGGTCTTCCGGAAGACGGCGAGGACCGCGGCGGGGCCGCCGAGGTTGCCGCCGAGGGAGAGCAGGACGCGGGTCATCCGTTCTTCCTTTCCCTTCGGACGGTGACCGAAACATCGGTGAAGGCGTGCGCGATGGGCGCCTGAGGCTTGTGCACGGTGACCTCGCAGGCGTCGACACGCGGGTCGGCGAGGCAGATCGCGGCGAGACGTTCGGCGAGGGTCTCCAGGAGGTTGACGGGCTCGCCGGCGAGGACTTCGGCGAGCGCGTCGGCGAGTTCGCCGTAGTGGACGGTGTCGGCGATGTCGTCGCTCGCGGCGGCGGCGCGGGTGTCCATGTCGAGGACGACGTCGCAGCCGAAGTCCTGCCCTTCGGCGCGTTCGAAGTCGTAGACGCCGTGCCTGCCGCGCACGGTCAGGCCGGTGAGGGTGATGCGATCGGTCACGTGCGTACGCTAGCCGACCGCGGACGGGCGGCGGCGACGTACGCGCTGGCTTGCCCGGGACCGGTAGCCTGGCGGGATCTTCGGAACGAAGGGGGCGACATGACCTCGCCGCTGGACGGTCTCGTGGTTCGCGTGACCTCCCCCGACAATCAGATCCGGGCCGCGATCAGACACCCACACGAGGTGTCGGTGGAGTTCCGTCCGGGTGCCTACGCCCGCTACGACGTGCCCGGTCTCGAACGGCAGCTGACCGGACTGGCGGCCCTGTGCTGGACGGGTTTCCGGCGCGGGCTGACGCAGGCCGCGACGGCCGACGGGGTGTCGTTCCTGGTCGGTGAGGAACACGATCCCTCACCGGCGGGCCGCGCCTATCGGGCGGGGCTCGCCGAGATCGAGGTGCGGGCGGAGTCGCCGGGCGGCTGGGTGCGGCTGGCGACGAAGGGGTTCCTGCGCTGGAAGGTCGCGATCAGGCCCGGGGCGCTGGAGCGGCTGCCGGAGGGCGAGTTCCTCGCCGAGACGACGGCGGCGCTGCGGCGGGTGTTCGCCGAGCACGACCGCAAGGTGATGGTCCTCAAGGACGAACACTTCCGGCTCGATCTGCCGCCGGGGATGCGCGACTGGCTCAACGACGCCTACCCGCTGCCGAAGGCGGCGTCGTGACGGGCGTGGGGCGCAGGGCCGTGCTGGGGCTGGCCGTGGCGGCCGGGGTGGGTGCGCTCGCGGGCTGCGCGAAGGACGGCTCGCCGACGGCGTCACCGTCCACATCGGATACGCCGAGCGACCTGCCGCTGTCCGCGCCGGCCGAGCCGGACGCGACCGCACCGGCGGCGGGGGCGCTGCGGGTCGTCGACAGCGGCTGGTCGCACGAGTCCAGAGAGGGCGTCAAGGTGTTCTCCTACGGGGTGATCGTGGAGAACACCAGTGATCGCGTCGCCTTCCAGACCACCGCGTCGGTGCGGTTCACCGACGCGTCCGGGCTGGACGTGATGGCGCCCGAGGGGTCCTTCCTCGACGGTCGCGTCACGGTCGTCCTGCCCGGCGAGCGCGTCGGCTTCGGCGCGACGTTCCTGTCGGTGGCAAAGGGGGCCGAGAAGATGGACGTCGAACTCGTCACCGCCGAATGGTGGGCGAAGGACAACACGGCACTGGAGTTCGCGCCGATCACCGTCGGGGACGTCGCCACCGACCGCGCGCACCCGCCGAAGCAGCTGATGTTCACCGTCACCTCGGGCTACACCGAGCAGCTGGTGAGCACCCGCGCGGCGGCGGTGTTCCGCGACGAGGCCGGCAAGATCGTCGGCGGCACGACGGCGCCCGAGCCGTCGGCGCTCCCCAGTGGAGAGTCCAAGGGCGGATTCGGTGTGGAGTACGGGATGCCGCTGTCGGCCGCGCCCGCCGCGACCGAGGTGTACGTCCCGATCCTGATCTGACGGGCGGCCGGGTGCGGTCCACAAGGGACCGCACCCGCCGACGTCATTCGTAGTAGACCCCGCCGGGGCCCTTGATGTTGGTGTAGTCGGCGTTGGCCATCAGGTTGAAGTCCGCCGGAGGCGGGATCTCGATCTGGGCGCGCATGCTCCCAACCGTCTGGTTGATGGTGACCAGCGCTCGCGCGATCTTGTGCTCCTGGTCGTAGACGCCCTGGTTGAGCTTGGAGATCGCGTCGGTCATGCTGGCGATGATCTCCAGCGTCGTCGAGCCCTTGATCTCCGTCGACGGGGGCGGCGGCGGGTCCTGCGCGCCGACGATGTCGGAGGCCGTCGACGCCGTCGCCGCGACCGCCGCCAGGAGGATCGAGGCGCCACCGGTCGCCACCGCCGCGGCGATGCCGGCCACCGCGCCGAGGACCGACAGGGTGATCGCCGTTCCCTTGATGTCCTTGTCGTCGGCGGTTTCGAGGACCTGGATGGTCTTCTCGCCGATGTCGACGATGTCGACGCCCATGCGCTTGTAGATCTCCTGACCGGCCTGAAGAGTCGCGGCCAGCGTGAACATGAGGTCGTGCTGGTAACCGATCGAGGTCCCGAAGGACGCCAGGTAGTTCTCGTGGAAGGAGTCGGCCGCCGTCCCGTGCCAGTCGTCAACGAAACTGTTGACGATCCCGACCTGGTCGAAGACCGTCTTGCCGGGACCCTTGACCACGGTGGGGTCGAGCCACTTCGTCCACTTCTCGCCCGCCGTCTTCAAGTCGGGTTTGAGAAAGGTCTGGCCGTTGACGAGCGCGGCGATGTGGCCGTCGAACTGCGCCTCGTCCGGCTTGGCGTACTTGGCGAAGGTGTCGGGGATCCAGGCGTAGTTCTTCTCGATCCAGGGCTTGATCTCCTGGAGCCACATCTCCTCACCGGACTTCATCGGCGGGTTCACCGAGCCGGGCTGGCCCGGCTTGTAGTCCGGGTAGTCCTCGCCGAGCTGGCGTTTACGTGCCTCCACAAGGGACTCGGACTGCTTGATGGTCATGCGCACCAGCGTGTCCAGGACACGCTGGCCGAGGTCGCGCAGTTGGCCTTCGGTCGGATGCGCCATGGCGAGCCCCCTACGGCAACTTCGGTTCGGGCAGCGGTTCGGTCAAGGGCTTGCTGCCGTCGGGATCATTGGGATCGAGCGGACCACCGCCCCACGCCGTGTTCATCGCGCCACCCGCCGCCGTGTCCTCCTGGGCGTAGACGTCGCAGATGTGGACGAGAGTCGAACCCGCCTTCTCCAGATTGTTGGCCGTGTTCGCCATGATCGTCTGGACGGTGTTGCGCAACTCCAGCCAAGGACCGTAGAAGTCACCGAACCCGGTGCCCTCGACACCGGGACCGACCAACGCCGAACGCGACAAGGCGTCGCCCGCGCCCGAGGTCTCGGCGAGCTTGCCGTTGACGTGGATGTAGGTGGATGCCATGTGCGGCAGATAGACGAGGCCGGCTTTCCGGAGGTCGGCCAGCTTGACGCCGAGCGCGGGGCCTGAAAGTGGCATGACGGCTTTCCTTTCAGGGGTGCGTGCGCGCCTCCCCAGGGCGGTGGGGGGAGTGTAGTGGGGGGGTGCAAGGGGGTGGTGTTCTTGCGGTGGGGGGTGTTTCTTTGGGTGCGGGTTCGCCCGCTGCGGCGAGGGGTCTGTTTCTTTGGGTTGCGGTTCACCCGCTCCACCGGGACCCCTGCGTCTTTGAGATCGGGGGCGTTGCCGGGGCTCTGCCCCGGACCCCGCAAGGGGCTTCGCCCCCTTGACCCCCGGCCTCGCTCGGGAGACGGGGGGTGCCTTAGCGGTCTTTGGTTGGGTGGCCGGGGCGCGGGCTGAGGTTGTTTGGCACAACCTGTCTCCGTCTTATCGGCCTTTTCAAGGGCACATGAAGAACCTGCCGGGGTCAAGGGAAAGAGCGCCCTTGACCCCGGCAGAACGCTTCATGTCGTCCAATCAATGGCCGAAGCGACGGAGACACAGGTTAGTGGTGGCGGGGGGTGTGTCGCGCTGCGCGCGACCTGGGGAGGTGCCGGGTTGCCGTGCTCCCATGGCCGCATCGGGCGGATCTTCGCTTCATGTCGCGCTTGCTCGGAACGCGTACGACTGTGGAATCTGCGCCTAATTGAGGACGCAGGCGCTGCACATCCACACGCAGTTGCAGTTGAGGCAACAGCGCTTGTGTGAATGGATATTGCAGGCGACGTCCTTACACTTGCCCTGATCGGTGCAGCATGCTCCCGCCTTGGTCTTGGGAACGAGCAGGCCGAGCATTGCGTCACTTGCGGATTTGAGTAACTTCACGGTTTCTCCCTGATCGCGGAATCGATGATCACCGGCCGTGCCGCATTGATCACGGTCGATGCCAGAGTATGGCACAGGTCACAATGTTCGCGCCATGTACGGCATGGCAAGGCATTGGCGGAGCGCTCGCCTTTCGCGCGTAGCGCGATCGGACCCCTCGAACGTCTTGCGTGTGTCTCCGTCGCTTCGGCCAGGGATTGGTGCAACACGAAGGTTCTGGGGCTGTCAAGGGCGCTCTTTCCCTTGACTGCCCCAGGTTCTTCGTGTCCCCTTGACCGGCCGAAAAAGACGGAGACACAACGTGTGCCAGCCACCTTGATGAGCGCGGACCCCGCGACACGCCCCAGCCACAGGCCTGCCGCAGCCTGGTCAAGACCTGGAAGGTTGATGGTTCTTCCCCGTCTCCCGAGCGAGGCCGGGGGTCAAGGGGGCGAAGCCCCTTGCGGGGTCCGGGGCAGAGCCCCGGCAACGCACCCCGCACCCAAAGAAACAGACGTCTCGGTGGAGAGCGGGTAAACCCGCAACAGTCGATCCACCACACATCTCGGCGATCTCCACCCTGACCCAACGCCACCCTCACCTCAACCGAAACCGCTGCACCTTCCCCGTCGACGTCCTCGGCAGCGCCTCGACGAACTCGACTTCCCGTGGCCGCTTGTACACCGCGATGCGGTCGCGGCAGTGGTTGATCAGGTCGTCGGGTGCCGGGGCCTCGGCTCCCGCGCGTACGACCACGTACGCCTTCACCGTCATCGTCCGCTCGGCGTCGGGTATGCCGACGACGGCGCATTCCGCCACGTCGGGGTGCGACAGCAGGACCCATTCGACCTCCGCGCCGGAGATGTTGTAACCCGCCGAGATGATCATGTCGTCGCTGCGGGAGTGGTACCAGTAATAGCCGTCCTCATCCCTGGCGTAGACGTCTCCGGTGAGGTTCCAGCCGTTCTTGACGTACTCCGTCTGCCTGTCGTCGGCGAGGTAGCGGCAGCCCGTGGGGCCGCGTACGGCGAGTCTGCCGAGTTCGCCGTCGGGGAGTGCGTCGCCGTCGTCGTCGACGATCTGTGCGGTGAAGCCGGGCACGGGTCGTCCCGTCGAGCCGGGGCGGATGTCGGTGTCGGCGGCGGAGATGAAGATGTGCAGCATCTCGGTGGCACCGATTCCGTCGATCAGGGAGACGCCGGTGGCGCTCCTCCAGTCGTGCCAGGTGGGTTCGGGGAGGGGCTCGCCCGCCGACACGCAGCGGCGCAGCGACGGGAGCTTCACGTCGACCTCGCTCTGCGTCAGCATGGCGCGGTAGGCGGTGGGGGCGGTGGCCATCACGGTCACCTTGTGCTCGGCGAGCGCCGGCAGCAGCAGGTCCGGTGTCCCCTTCTCCAGCAGCAATGTGGCGGCGCCGACGTGCATGGGGAACACGACTTCCATGCCGAGTCCGAAGGTGAACCCGAGGGGTGGTGATCCCGCGAAGACGTCGTCGGCCGTCGGTTTGAGGATGTGGCGGGAGAAGGTGTCGGCGTTGGCCATGACGTCGCGGTGGAAGTGCATGGTCGCCTTGGGTCTTCCGGTGGTGCCGCTGGTGAAGGCGAGGAGGGCGACGTCGTCGGCGGCGGTGTCGACGTCGGCGAACAGCGGCGATGAGGTCGTGGCGCGGTCGCGGAGTTCTTCGAAGGTGTGCACGGCGGAGACGTCGGCGGACAGCAGGTCGGCGGCGAAACGGTCGTCCACCAGGGACAGATCGACTTTCGCGATGTCGCCGATGGTGCGCAGTTCGTTCTCTTTCAGCAGCGGCATGGTGGTGACGGCGACGGCTCCGGCCTTCAGCACGGCGAACCAGCAGGCGACCAGGTAGGCGTTGTTCGGTCCCCTGAGCAGCACACGGTTTCCGGGGACGACGCCGAGGTCGTTGACCAGTACGTTGGCCACGCGGTTGGCGTTGGCCAGCAGCTCGCCGTAGGTCCAGTTCTCCCGCGGGCTGATGATGCACGGTCTGTCCGGCCCGAGGCGCGCGATGGTCGCGTCGAGCAGGGCGACGGCGCAGTTGAGCCGGTCGGGATAGCCCAGCTCCGGCAGGTCGTAGGGCATGAGCGGCCACTGCTCGACGGGCGGGAGGTTGTCCCGCGCGAACGTGTCGACGTGTGCCGATGGCGTCATTGACATGGCAACCCTCCACTGGGTCATCAGTGGTGCGGTGTCTCGTATCGAGCAGTATCCACGGCCCGGCCCACATTTGGGGCGGTGAAACGAACCGTCACCTGCACTGTTGGCGAAACTGCCGCTAATGTGTGCGAGATGGCGACTCCTCGCTCCCTGATCGTCACCGTCTACGGCCTGTACGCGCGCGAGTCCGGCGGTGCCCTTCCGGTGGCCGGCCTGATCCGTCTCATGGCCGCCCTCGGCGTCGACGAACCGGCCGTCCGTTCGGCGGTGTCGCGACTCAAGCGGCGTGGGCTGGTCGCTCCCGCGCGCGTCGGCGAGTCGGCGGGGTACGCCCTCACCGACTGGGGCCGCGCGCTGCTCGAAGAAGGCGACCGGCGCATCTTCGGCCGCCTCGACAGCACCGTCGAGGACGGCTGGGTCCTGTGCGTCTTCTCCGTCCCGGAGTCCCAGCGCACCAAACGGCACACCCTGCGCGCGAAACTGACCTGGCTCGGCTTCGGCGTCGCCACCTCCGGCGTCTGGATCGCCCCCGCCCACGTCGCCGGCGCCGCCGCCGAAACCCTGCGACGGCACGGCCTCGACGGCTATGTCTCCCTCTTCCGCGCCGACCACCTCGGCACCGCGCCCCTCGCCGACGAGGTCGCGCGCTGGTGGGACCTCAAGGCCCTCCACCGGATGTACATCGACTGGATCACCGTCCACGGATGGCGCGCCGAGGAACCCGGCGCCGCCCCCGCCGAGGCCTTCGCCCGCTGGGTCCGTGCCGTCAACGACTGGCGTCGTCTCCCCTTCCTCGACCCCGGTCTCCCGATCGCCCTCCTGCCACCGGACTGGCCCGCCACGAGGGCCACGGCCATGTTCGACGAGCTGCGCCGACGCCTCGGCGGACCCGCCGCGCGGCACGTCGACGGCGTCCTCGGTTGAGCGCGCCGGAGCGCCGCCTCATCCACGCGCTGACATAAGATCCGGCCATCTCCCCATACGACGGATCTGGAGCCTTGATGCCGCAGCCCGATTTCGACCCGTCCCCCGAACTCGTCGCCGAGGCCGCCGAGAATCCCGGCGGGGTCGTCGCCGAGATCGACCCGGAGTTCGAAGGGGATCCCGACGGTTACATTCCCGCCGAAGCGATCCTGGGCACCTGGAAGGTCGACGAGGAGGGCCGCCTCACCGGCGAGTTCGAGACCAATCCCCGCGCCGGCACGCCCGCCGACGACTTCACCCGCCTCGTCTCCCCGGACTCCTGGCTCGGCTGGCTCGGTGACGACCCCGCCGCGACCGTCCGTTTCGGCCTTGCCGGAATGCTCGGCGACCAGGTCGAGGGCGCCGAGGTCGAGTGGATGAAGGTCATCGACGAACCCCGTCACCTCACCGGCGGGAGCCGCACCGGCGACGGCGACCAGCTGACCCTCACCCGGGCCGCGATCGCCGTCCCCTTCGGACTCGGCGTGCGTTCGCCCGACGACAGTTTCCATGTCCTGTCGGGCGTGTTCACGATCGCGATGTCGGGTCTCGACGACGCGGGCGGGCCGCGCAGTCAGCTCTGGCTCGACCTGGAGGCCGACGCCGACTGGGCCGAAGAGCAACTGCCGCAACGGATCTACGAGGTGGACGAACAGCGCTAGCCGCGCAGGACGTAGACGACCGCTTCGAGTTTGCCGAGGAACTGGTAGGGCAGCCAGTGCAGGTTCGCCTCGGCGTGCAGGTAGATCTCCAGGCCGTGTTCGGCGATGATCTCCTCTCGTCGCCGGCGGAGCCGGGACAGCCGCAGGAGCGACTCCGAGACCGGTCGCGTGCGTTCCTCGGCCCATTCGCGCCATTCGGTGCCGATGGAGACGCGGCGCTCGACGGTGAGACCCGCCGCGGTGAAGGCGTCGAGGAGTCTCGGTTCGTGGAGGTTCTCGTGCACGTTGCCCATGTGGTGGCGCAGCATCGCGGCCTCGCCGGGTTCCAGGAGTTCGGTGACGACGCTGGTGTAGGCGATGACGCGGCCGCCGGGGGCGAGCAGCCGGGCGAGCGCGCGGGTGAAGGCGTCGAGGTCGGCGACCTGTTCGAGGACGTCGCGGCACCAGATCAGGTCGAAGCCCGCGGCGGGACGCGGGAGGTCCTCGGCGAGGCCGTGGAAGATCTCGATTTGCTGTGACAGGCCGGCTTCGGCGACTTTCTCGCGCGCCCATCCGATGTGGACGGCGACGGGGTCGGCGGCGACGCCGGTCGCGTCGTGGCGGGTGACGAGTTCGATGAGGTGGGCGGCGTCGCGGCAGCCCGCGTCGAGGATCCGCGGGGTGCCGGTGAGGTATTCGGCGGCGAGGTCGAGGAGCGTGTCGGGTCCGCCGGGGTCGAGGGAGACGTCGAGCCGGTCGTAGACGTTCCAGGTCTCGGGGCTGTAGGTGCGGGAGAGCGGGTCGGGCATGGGGTCTCCGTTTCGTTGACCGGAGCCTGCCCGATCCGCGGTGAGACTCAAGCGGATTTCGGGTGGGACCCGGCCACCACCGCGACCCCTTCGACTTCGACGAGGGCCTCCACGTCCCACAGTCGCGCCACACCGATCCCGGCCATCGCCGGGTATTCGGTGCCGGCGAGTTCGCGCCACACGGCACCGATCTCGCGCGCGGCGGCGCGGTAGGCGTCCATGTCGACGATGTAGATGCGCAGCTGGGCCAGGTCGGCGGGGGTGCCGCCGGCGGCTTCCAGCGCGGCCAGGAGGTTGCTCAGGGCCTGGCGGAACTGGGCGACGATCCCGCCGTCCACAATGGACCCGTCGGGTGCCATGCCGGTCTGGCCCGCCAGGTAGACCGGCGTGCCGCCGGCTTCGGCGACGACGGCGTGGCTGAAGCCCTTGGGCGCGGCCAGGTGCGCCGGATTGACGCGTCGCAGGCTGCTCATCCTTGGATCGCCCCTCCGTCGACGTTGATGCCCTGGCCGTTGACGGCCGCGTTGTCCACGCAGAACATGACGGCGTCGGCGACCTCCTCGGTGGTGATGAGGCGCCCGATCGGCTGCACGTTCTCCAGGTGGGCCCGGGCGTCGGCGGGCGACATGCCGGTCTTGGCGACGATGATGTCGACGGCGCCGTCGGTCATCGGAGTGTCCACATAGGCCGGGCAGACCGCGTTGACGGTGACGCCCTTCCCGGCCAGTTCGGCCGCGGCGGACCGGACGAGGCCGAGCACGCCGTGCTTGGCGGCGGTGTAGGCCGCGACGTAGGGCTCCCCGCGTTTCGACGCGACCGACGCGACGACCACGATCCGGCCGAAACCGACGGCCGTCATGTTCGGCACGGCCCGCCGGACGCACCGGAACGGCGCCGTCAGGTTCAGGTCGAGGGAGGCCTGCCAGTCGGCGTCGGTGACCTTCGCGATCGGCGCCGAGGTCGCCGAACCCGCGTTGGCCACGAGGATCTCGACCTGCCCGGCCCAGCGCTCGGTGACCTGGAAGATCGTCTCGGCGGCCTGCGGGTCGGTGACGTCGACCGGGATCGTCAGCGCCGGGTTCGGGCACAGGTCGGCGACCTCCCGCAGCTGCTCCTCGCTGCGGGCGACGAGCGCCACGCGGTGCCCGGCGCGGGAGAGCCGCAGGGCGATCTCGCGGCCGATGCCGCGCCCGGCGCCGGTGACCACACAGGTACGCGAGTCGGGATGGACGTCACCGGGCCGGTATGGGACTGTCGGGTCGACTGACATGCCGCCACTCTATTGAGTCCACGCCGGGCGTGGGGCCACAAGATCTACAGGACGAGGACCTTGTCCGAGGCGACCATCCAGATCCCGACGGCGGCGAAGCCCACCGCGCACACCGCCGACACCACCGTCGTCCACCGCGCGACCGCTTCGCGACCGGTGGCGCGCAGGTAGCGGACCGCCGACAGGTGCAGGAACACCCCGAGCAGCAAGAAGCACGGCTCGTAGAAGGCCAGGTCCCACCAGGCCGTCGCGTCCTCGTCGATCCACGCCCACACGTCCGGGTAGGGGATCTCCATGACGCCGAGGAGCGCGGCCGCCTTCGTGGTCGTCCCGACGAACGCGTGCGCGACGGCGAAGACCGCGCCCACCAGGACCGGCGTCAGGCACAGCGGCCGCAGCAGCACCCCCGGGATCTCGCGACCGCCGCCGACGGGGAACCAGCGCGGGATCCGCCGTACCTCCGGCAGCCCGAGGTACAGGCAGGCGACGCCCCCGAGCAGGATCAGCAGGCCGGCGAGATAGCTCGCCATCCCCGCGCCCGCCGCGTGCTCGGGCAACATCTCCCCGGCCATGCCGATCTCGCCGCCCGCCGCCTGATAGAAGCGGACGGCGATGGCGTAGAAGGCGGCGACACCGAAACCCCACCAGGCGACGGCGGGTCCGGGGGTGCGGCGAAGAAGAGTGGTCATACGGCCATGTTCGGCCGCGGCGACCGGCACGCCCTCCCCAGCGTGGGGGATCCCCTCACCCTCGGGGTGGGGTCACCAGCCGGGCTGGTTCGGCGGACCGGAGGTCGGGTTGCCCGGACCGTACTGGTCGCCGCCGTTGTAGGGCTGCTGCCCCGGACCGTACTGGTCCCCGTACGAACCCGGCCCGTACTGCGGCGGGTACTGCTGCTGCGGCGGCGGAGCCTGGTAGGGCTGCGGCGGCTGCGGGTAGGCCACCGGACTGCCCGGCATCGGCGTCCCCGCCATCGGCACGGCGAAACCACCCGGCGCGACCTGCGGGTTCCCCTTGATCCACAGCCCGACGGAGCGCTGCGCCAGCAGGATCATCGCCACGATCGCGGCGACGACGGCGGTGAACGTGAAGATCGTGGCCATCCACAACTCGGTGGTCGGCGCGTCCGGCGCGGGACTCCCGTCGTAGCTCGACGACTGGGCGGCGATGTCGCTGACCATCGTCACGATCGCCGCGAAGGACAACCCGCAGCAGAGGTTGACCACCGACAGGACGCCGCCGCCGACCCACACCAGGATCCGGCCGGCGTTCTGCTGCCGCATGGTCAGGATGGCGCCGACGGCGAGCACGATGCTGATCACCGCGTAGAACGCGATCACGATGATCATGTTCGAGCGGAGCAGGTCGGCGAAGTCCTGGTTGGAGCTGGAATAGGTCTCGGCCGCCATCTTCACGGTGACCCACTGGTACGACAAGACCAGCGCCATCGTCGTGCCGAGCGTCAGCGCGACCGTGCCGAACACGGTCATCACGCCGGCCATCAGCACGCCGGGGCGCTCGCGTTCCGCCGGAGCCTGTCCTTGGTAGTACATGGCCGCACTCTAGCCGTCCGGTGCGACCTTCGCACCCGATGAGCGGCGGGCCACGCCGCCCCTCACCGGGCACAATGTCCTTTACGTGGTGGTCCCTAACGCGACGGTCAGATGTGTCGCGTCCTCGTCCACGCCGACCGTCACCGTGTCGCCGTCGCGCACGTCACCGGCCAGGAGACGCCTGGCGAGGCTGTCGCCGATCGTGGTCTGCACGAGACGGCGCAGCGGCCGGGCCCCGTAAACCGTGTCGAAACCGTTACGCGCCAGCCACTCACGGGCCTCCGGGGTCACGTCGAGCGTCAGCCGCCGGTCGGCGAGGCGCCGGCCCAGCGCGGCGATCTGCACGTCGACGATCGAGGCCAGCTCGGCGAGGGTCAGCGCGTCGAAGATGACGATGTCGTCGAGGCGGTTCAAGAACTCCGGCTTGAAACTCGACCGGACCGCCGCCAGGGCCGCCTCGCGGCGGGCGTCGGGCGACAGCGTCGGGTCGGCGATCGAGGCCGAACCGAGGTTCGAGGTGAGGATGAGGATCGTGTTGCGGAAGTCGACGGTGCGGCCCTGCCCGTCGGTGAGGCGGCCGTCGTCGAGGACCTGGAGCAGCACGTCGAAGACCGCCGGGTGCGCCTTCTCGACCTCGTCGAGGAGGACCACCGAGTACGGGCGGCGGCGGACGGCCTCGGTGAGCTGACCGCCCTCCTCGTACCCGACGTAACCGGGAGGCGCGCCGACGAGCCGCGCCACCGAGTGCCGCTCCCCGTACTCGCTCATGTCGATGCGCACGATGGCGCGCTCGTCGTCGAAGAGGAACTCCGCGAGGGCCTTGGCCAGCTCGGTCTTGCCGACACCGGTCGGGCCGAGGAACAGGAAGGAACCGGTCGGGCGGTCGGGGTCCGACAGGCCCGCGCGGGCCCGGCGCACGGCGTCCGACACGGCCGTCACGGCCGTCTTCTGCCCGACGACGCGACGCCCCAGCTCCTCCTCCATGCGCAGCAGCTTCGCGGTCTCGCCTTCGAGGAGCCGCCCGGCGGGGATGCCCGTCCACGACGAGACCACCCCGGCGATGTCGTCGGGACCGACCTCCTCGTTGAGCATGGCGCCGTTGGCCTGGAGCGCGGCGAGCTCGGCCTCCGCGTCGGTCAGGTCCTGCTCCAGAGAGGGGATCTTCCCGTACCGCAGCTCCGAGGCCTTCGCCAGCTCGCCGTCGCGTTCGGCGCGGTCGGCGACGCTGCGCAGGGTCTCCAGCTCCTCCTTGATGTCGGAGATCGCGGTGATGTGCTGCTTCTCGTTGTTCCAGCGCTCCGACAGCGCCGTCAGCTCCTCACGCCGGTCGGCGAGCTCCCGGCGCAGCGACTCAAGGCGCTGCTTCGAGGCGGCGTCGTCCTCTTTAGACAGCGCCATCTCCTCGATCTCCAGGCGCCGCACGGCCCGTTCGATCTCGTCGACCTCGACCGGCCGCGAGTCGATCTCCATGCGCAGCCGGGACGCGGCCTCGTCAATGAGGTCGATGGCCTTGTCGGGGAGGAAGCGGTCGGTGATGTAGCGGTCCGACATGGTCACCGCCGCGACGAGCGCGGTGTCGGTGATGCGGACGCCGTGGTGCACCTCGTAGCGTTCCTTGAGGCCGCGGAGGATGCCGACGGCGTCGGCGGTCGAGGGCTCGCCGACCATGATGGGCTGGAAGCGGCGTTCGAGGGCGGCGTCGGTCTCGATGTGCTTGCGGTACTCGTCGAGGGTCGTGGCGCCGACCATGCGCAGTTCGCCGCGCGCGAGCATCGGCTTGAGCATGTTCGAGGCGTCCATCGCGCCCTCGGTCTTGCCGGCGCCGACCATGGTGTGCAGTTCGTCGAGGAAGGTGATGACCTTCCCGTCGCTGTTCTTGATCTCCTCAAGGACCGACTTCAGCCGCTCCTCGAACTGGCCGCGGTACTGCGCTCCGGCGACCATCGCGCCGAGGTCGAGGGACACGACGCGGCGGTCGCGGAGGGTCTCGGGCACGTCCCCGGCGACGACGCGCTGGGCGAGACCTTCGACGATGGCGGTCTTGCCGACGCCGGGCTCGCCGATCAGGACGGGGTTGTTCTTGGTGCGGCGGGACAGGACCTGGATGACGCGGCGGATCTCGGTGTCGCGGCCGATGACGGGGTCGACCTTGCCGTCGCGGGCGGCGGAGGTCAGGTCGACGCCGTACTTCTCCAGGGCCTTGTACTGCTCTTCGGGGTCGGCGCTGGTGACCTTGCGGTCGCCGCCGCGGACGGTCGGGAAGGCGTCGACGAGGGCCTTCGGGGTGGCGCCGGCGCTGTTGAGGGCCGCGCCGACGGCGCCGCCGACCTGCGCGAGTCCGACGAGGAGGTGCTCGGTCGAGGTGTACTCGTCGCCTTGGGAGGACGCGAGCTGTTCGGCGGTGTTGAGGACGTTGAGCAGTTCGCGGGCCATGGACGGTTCGCCCATGCTGGAGCCTTTGGCGCTGGGCATGCGGGTGAGCGCCTGCTCGGCCTGGCGGGCGAGGGCCGTGGTGTCGGCTCCGGTCGCGCGCAGCAGGGCGACGGCGGTCGATCCCTGGAGGTCGAGGAGGGCGGTGAAAAGGTGCCAGGGCTCGACGGTGCCGTGGCCCCGCTGTCCGGCCGAGTGCACGGCGGCGGAGATGGCCTCGCGGCTCTTCGTGGTCAACCGGTCGACGTTCAAGACTTCCCCCTGTCCGGGCTTGCGTTTGGCGAAGTTGAGTCTATCCCGCTCAACTTTTCGGCGCGAGGGGTCGGGGGTGTGATTCGCGCGCGGGATGCGTCGCCTGGATAGACTGCGCCACCTCCGAGGACAAGGACGCCCGCCATGCATCCGCTGCTCCCGGCCGAGCGTCCCGCCAGCGCCACGCGCGGGGCCTACGCCGCCATGGTCACCGCCGTCGCCCAGCTGGTCGTCACCGCGGGCACGGTGTCCTTCACGACCTGGACCGACGGCGACGACGCCCCTTCCGTCGGCGCGGGGGTGTTCTTCGTCAGCTGGGGCGTCGTCTCGGCGGTGCTGCTGCTCCTCGCGGCCCTGCTGACCCTGCGCCGCCGCCACGCCGGGCGGGTCCTGTTCTACGTCGTGGGCGTCATCGGGCTGATCAACCATCTCGCCTGCGGCGTCTACAACGGCATCGCCGGGGCGGAGATCCAGCGGCTGGAGGAGGCCGCCCGGGAGCATCCGCCGATGTGGATGGCCGCGATCGGGATGACCGGCGCCGTCCTCGGCGTCGCCGCCGCGATCACCGGCCTGGTCTACTACGGCCGCCGCTCCACCCGCGAATGGCTCAAACCGCCGCCGGTCATGTACTACCCCGCCCCGCAGTACCGCTGAACGTGAGGATCCGCGCGTGCACCCGCCCCAGTACGCCTTGGCTCCTGTCCGGCGGTCGTCGTCGGTGGTAATCGGGACCCGCGCCGCCGTCACGGCGGCGATCGGCCATCTCCTCGCGATGATCGCGGCCGTCGGCATGGCCGTCAGCCCGGGACCGGACACGCCACCGGCGATGGCCGAGGGCGGCGGGTTCATCGCCGTCGGGTTCTTCACGGTCCTGGCCGCGCCCGCCGGTTGCGTGCTGACGCACGCGGCGGTCGTCATGGGGCGCCGCCGCAACGCCGGGCGGATCATGTTCAACATCGCCGGCGCGGCCACCCTGTTCGTCCTCGGCGCCTGCACGATCTCCAGCGCCGGGAGCGTCGTGATGGTGATCGTGCGGCATGGTCCGAGCGCCCCGAACTGGGCGGCGTTCCTGGGCGCCACCGGTGCCGTGACCGGCGTCGCCGCCGCCGTCACGGGCCTGATCTTCCTCAACAACCGCGAGGCCCGGACCTGGTTCGGCGTCCTCGTCCCGTTCCATCACCCGTACCGCTAGCCGTACCCTGGAGCGGTCCCCGAACGAGCATTGGTGTGAACCGGCATGTATCAACCCGTCCCCGCCCAGGTCCCCGACGAGCGGCCCGCGGAAGCCACCAAGGGCGCGGCCGCGATCGGCGTGACCTGCCTCGGCCTGCTGGTGTCCACCTTCTCGGCCGTCCTGACCTTCACCTATGACCCCGACGGCGGCACCGACGCGGCCGTCGACGACGGTGCCCGGGGCTTCCTGATCGGGTACACCGGCTGGGGCGGACTGTCGGTCCTGCTGCTCATGCTCGGCGCGGTGCTCATCCTCCGCCGCATCGGCGGCGGCCGGATCCTCATCTGGGTCGTCGGCGGCATCTCCATCATGACGATGCTCAGCTGCGGCGGCGGCGGGCTCCTCGTCACGGTCATGGGCGCGCAGGAGGACTGGGACAACTACCCGCCGCAGTGGATGTTCCTCCTCGCCGTCGTCGGGTCCTTCCTCGGCCTCATCGCCCTCGTCACCGGGATGGTCTTCCTCGGCCGCCGCGCCGTCGGCCAGTGGCTCAAGCCGCCAATGCAGCAGTACGGGTACACCACACCGCAGTACCCGCCGCAGTCCCCGTACGGGTACTAGCCCACCGACCGCTTCGAACCGCACGTCCAGGCGTGCGCCCGTGGGTTACCGTCGAGCCGAGCCCACCCCTTCGGATTCCCTGGCAGGCCACCGTGGAAGACCCCTACGACCGACCCCGCGCGGTTCCCCGCGCGCTCGTGGCCGTCGCGATCGGCTGGGGCGCGACGCTGGTCCACCTCGTCACCTTCGTCATCGTGCTCTTCGCCGTCGTCCGGGCCCAGCCCGGTGACGACGGCACCGGGGCCGCGGTCGTGGCCGTCGGGAACATGCTCGTCCTGGCCGCCGCCCTCGTGATGCTCCCGATCGGCGCCTTCCGCGTCCGCAAAGGCCTCGGCGACGGCCGGGTCATGGTCAGCGCGGCCGGTGTCGCGCCCATGCCGGGATTCCTGTGCTGCACGAGTTTCGTCGGCTTCGCCGGGCTCACCTACCAGAACGTCGAGGACCCCGACGCCCTGCGCGACTCCCTCGCCGTCGTCAGCGGCCTGTGCTCGGGCCTGGCGTGCGTCGCGCTGATCGCCGCGATCGTCTACCTGTGGCAACCGGCCGTCACCAGGTGGTTCCGTGCGAACCTCACCCTCGTCAGCGGACCCCGCCCCAGCGCGCCCGGCCAGTGGTAGGACACATTCGGCTGATCAACCGGCTTGGCGGGACCCGCTACCGTGGATGACGTGGATGGACTCCTCGTTGCACTGATCGTCCTGGTCGCTTTGGTGGCCATCGCCGGACTCGTGGTGGTTCTGCTGGCCCGGAACGCCGCCAAGAAGCAGGCGCGGAAGGCCGCGTGGGAGGCCAACCGCCCCCGCGACCCCTTCTCCAGCGCCGACACCGACTCGCTGCGGGGTGACCCTCGTCGCATCAAGGCCGGCGACATGGTCGACGTCCGCGGCGAGAACTTCGCCGTCCGCGGCACCCTCCGCCTCACCGAGGGCGGCTACTCCTGGACCGAGCAGCTGCTCGACACCGGCACCGGCCGCCGCCGCTGGCTGTCGGTCGAGGAGGACCCCGACATCGAACTGGTCCTGTGGGACGAGCTGCGCGACGTCACCGTCGCCCCCGGCCCCCGCGACCTGCACCTCGACGGCCGCGTCTACACCAGCCACGAGCACGGCCGCGCGCAGTTCACCGGCGAGGGCACCACGGGCCTCCACCCGAACGGCACGATGCGCTACCACGACTACCGGGCCGGCGACGGCACACGCCTCTCCTTCGAGGACTTCGGCGAGACCGGCAAGTGGGAGTGCGCCCGCGGCGAAGTGCTCAGCCGCTACGACGTCACCATCTTCGCCGCGTAGTGCACGCCGAACTATCGGTCCCCTACGCCGACACCGCCCCCGGCCAGTTGAGCTTCGCCCTCGACCTGCCCGAACTGCCCGCCCTGGAGACGCGCGAACTCGCCGGCGTCTTCGACGGCGGCGAGCTGACCCTGCGCCTGCTCGGCGCGAGCCACCAGGTCGTGCTGCGCACGCCCGAAGGCACGCTCACCGAGACCCTGGCGTGCCTCACCGACCGCACCCCCAGCCTGCCCCCCATGGTGGAGACGCGAGTTGCGGGAATGCACTACCGTTTCGGCGTCTTCGTCGAGTCCCCGCCCACCGGGGATTTCGGTGACGTCGTCAGCACGCTGCGGCAAGGGGTTGCGCGCAGCCCGTACGGCCTGGTAGGTGTCTTCCCCGGTGACGACAACGCCATCACGGCGCTGCTCGTGGAGCCCGGCCACGCCCGCGTGGTCTGGCGTACCTGGCACGCCTACCCGCAAACCGGTCAACTGGTCGTCACCCGGACGACCGTGACCGCCCAGACAGAAGGGGACCCGAGATGACGTCGGCAGTCGGCGCCGGATCCAATACGAAGAAGATCATCTGGTTCGTCGTCATCATCGCCATCGTCGGCGGCATCATCGCCGCCTGCGCCATCTCGGCGAGCGCCAACCAGTCGCCCGACGACTTCATCGAGCGCACCTACACCCGTGCCCCGCAGCTCGACGAGGACGAGATCGACGCCTTCACCACCACGAAGACGCCGGACGTCGTGGCGAACGAGATCGCCGCCCAGTCCAAGCCGGTCGACCGCAAGACCGGTTCGGACGGTTCGATCTGGTTCCAGTACAGCGACGACATCGTGGCGATGTTCCCCTACAACGGGGGCACCAAGATCATGGCCGACGACTATGACCGCGTGCACCGCCACTACTACGTCTTCGTCGGCGGCTGGTGGTCGTCCAGCCCGCCCGGCGGCGGCTGGGGTCGCGGCGGCGGTTCCGGCGGCGGCGGCAAGTGACGCGCAGGCCCAGTCCCTAACTTCCGAAAGGCAGACCATGTTTCGCACGCTGGCCGAGGAGACCGTCGCGTCGCTGGCCTACAGCGGCGTCGGGATCGTCCTGATGGCCCTCGGCTATCTCCTCGTCGACGCCATCACGCCCGGCAAGCTCCACGAGCTCATCTGGATGCAGCGCAACCGCAACGCGTCCATCCTGGTGGCCTCCAACATTCTCGGTGTCGGCATCATCGTCGTGGCCGCGATCGTCGCCAGTGAGGGGAAGCTCGCCCAGGGCCTGCTGTACTCCTTCGCCTACGGCGTGGTCGGGCTGATCGTCATGGCCGTCGCGTTCCTCGTCCTCGACCTGCTGACCCCCGGCAAGCTCGGCACGATCCTCGTCGACGCCGAACCGCATCCAGCGGTGTGGGTGTCGGCCGCCGTGCACATCGCCGTCGGCGCGGTCATCGCAGCGGCGTTGTCTTGACCTCGCGGAACACCGCCGAAGCGGCCGTCTCCTCTGACGAGGAGGCGGCCATCGGCACGTCTGGAGCCGAGGCGCCCCCGGTGCGCGCCGGCCGGCTCTCCCGCGTGGCCCTGCTCCTGGTCGTGTTCATCTGCGCGGCCTGCGGTCTGGTCTACGAACTCGCGCTGGTCGCGCTGGGCAGCTACCTGATCGGGAACACCGCGGCGCAGGCCTCGATCGTGCTGGGTGTCATGGTCTTCGCGATGGGGATCGGGGCGCTCGCCGCGAAACCCCTGCAGCGCAAGGCCGCGGTGTCCTTCGCGCTGATCGAGCTGCTGCTGGCGCTGCTGGGCGGGCTGTCGGTGCTCGGCCTGTACGCGGCCTTCGCGTGGCTGCACCTGTACACCTTCGCGATGGTCGGTGTGGCGCTGATCGTCGGCGGCCTGATCGGTGCCGAGATCCCGCTGCTGATGGTGCTGCTCCAGCGCATCCGCAAGCAGGACGCGGGCAGCGCGGTCGCCGACCTGTTCGCCGCCGACTACGTCGGCGCGCTCCTCGGCGGGCTGGCCTTCCCGTTCCTGCTGCTGCCGGTGTTCGGGCAGATCAGGGGCGCGCTGGTGGTCGGCGCGGTCAACGCGGTGGCCGGGACGATCCTGGTGTTCACCTTGTTCCGTAAGGATCTCGGGGTCCGCGCCCGGATCGGGCTGGGGCTCGCGTCGGGTGCCGTGGCGGTGATCCTGGCCGGTGCCTTCGTGTTCTCCAGCTCCTTCGAGGCCAGCGCGCGGCAGGCGATGTACCGCGACCCGGTCGTCTACGCGCAGCAGACGCGGTATCAGGAGATCGTGATGACCGAGGAGTTCTCCTGGGAGGGCTCGTCGGACTTCCGGCTGTTCCTCAACGGGGACCTCCAGTTCTCCTCGGTCGACGAGTACCGGTACCACGAGTCGCTGGTGCATCCGGTGCTCGCCGGGAGTCGCGGCGACGTGCTCGTGCTCGGCGGCGGCGACGGGCTCGCCGTCCGCGAGATCCTGAAGTACCCCGACGTGCGGACGGTGACGCTCGTCGAGCTCGATCCGGCGATGACCGACCTGGCACGCACCGACGAGCGGCTCAGTGTCCTCAATGGACACTCGCTGGACGATCCGCGCGTCACCGTCGTCAACGCCGACGCCTTCAGCTGGCTGCGCGAGTCGGCCGGCACCTACGACGCGATCGTCGTCGACATGCCCGACCCCGACGAGACCGCCACCGCCAAGCTCTACTCGGTGGAGTTCTACGGCCTCGTCGGCAGCGTCCTGGCACCCGGCGGGCGGATGGTCGTGCAGTCGGGTTCGCCGTACTTCGCGCCGAAGGCCTACTGGTGCATCGCCGAGACGATGAAGGAGGCGGGACTGGCGACGGTCCCGTACCACGTGGACGTCCCGTCCTTCGGCGACTGGGGCTACTTCCTCGCCGTGCCCGGGGACACGCCGCCGACACTGACGATGGATCCGCCACCGGGCCTGAAGTTCATGGACCAGCGGCTCCTGGAGGCCTCAACGGCGTTCCCGCTGGACCGGCCGCCGCTGGAGCTGGAGGCGTCGACGCTGATGAACCCGGTGATCCTGGAGTACGCGCAAGGCGAGTGGCGGGACTACTGACGCCGGGCACCGGTCGATCGACCGATGACGCCGGGCGCCGGGCGCGCGACCGTCGGTGCGCCCTCGTTCCCACACCCCTGGAGTGCGCCCATGCGCCGATCCCTCGCAGTGCTCTGCGCCGTGCTCGCGGCCGGACTCGCCGCCGTCGCGCCGACGAGTCCGGCGCACGCCGCCGCGCCGTTCAAACTGCCGTACCCCGCCGGGTCGGCCTACACGATCACGCAGACCCCCGGTAACCCCTACTCGCACAACGACGCCTACAACCGCCACGCCGTGGACTTCGCCACGCCGTCGGGCACGCCGATCCTCGCCTCGGCGGCCGGGACGGTCTACTTCGCGTCCTGGTCGAACGGCGGCGGCAACATGGTGCTGATCGACCACGGCGGCAACAGATGCAGCCAGTACGCGCACTTGAGCGGCTTCAACGTCGCCGCGGGCGCGTGGGTCTCGCAGGGGCAGCGGATCGCGTCGTCGGGCGCCACCGGCAACGCCACCGGCCCGCACCTGCACTGGAACATCGTCTACTGCGACTCCCAGCTCAGCCGCGAGATCCCGAACTCCGTCGAGACGGGCACCAGCTACCCGACCGGGTACGCGCCGGTGAGCCGGAACGGCGGGTCGTCCGGCGCCGACATGGAGCGCGTGTCGGACTGGAGCGGTGACGGGAAGTCCGACGTGCTCGGGGTCGATGCGAGCGGGAACCTGCTGTACTACCCGCACAGCGGCAGCGGTCTGGCCTCACCGGTGAAGATCGGGCACGGCTGGGGCGGGTTCAAGCACGTCATGGCCGCCGACTGGAGCGGTGACGGCAAAGCCGACGTCCTCGGTGTCGACTCCGGTGGGGGCCTCTTCTACTACCCGCACAGCGGCAACGGCCTGGCCTCGCCCGTGAAAATCGGGCACGGCTGGGGCGGGTTCAAGCACGTCATGGCCGCCGACTGGAGTGGCGACGGCAAAGCCGACGTCCTCGGTGTCGACGCGAGCGGGAACCTGCTGTACTACCCGCACAGCGGCAGCGGCCTGGCCTCGCCCGTGAAAATCGGGCACGGCTGGAGCGGGTTCAAGCAGGTGATGTCGTCGGATTGGAGTGGCGACGGCAAAGCCGACGTCCTCGGTGTCGACGCGAGCGGGAACCTGCTGTACTACCCGCACAGCGGCAGTGCCCTGGCGTCGCCGGTGAAGATCGGCCATGGCTGGGGCACGTTCAAGCACGTCATCGCCTCGGACTGGAGTGGCGACGGGCACGCCGACGTGCTGGGCGTCGACTCCGGTGGGGGCCTCTTCTACTACCCGCACAGCGGCAGCGGCCTGGCCCCACCGGTGAAGATCGGGCACGGCTGGGGCACCTTCCGCTTCGTGCTCTGATTCGTACGGAGAGGGCTCCCGGCGTCGCTCCGGGAGCCCTCGCGTCCGCGCTCAGGCCCCGACCGCCGACAGCCGCGCGAACTGCCCGTCGGTGAGCGCGACCTCGCCCGCCGCCACGTTCTCCGCGAGATGGGCCACCGGGCGCGTCCCGGGGATCGGCAGGATCACCGGCGAACGCCGCAGCAGCCACGCGAGGGACGCCTGAGCCGGAGTGATGCCCAGTTCCACCGCCACGGCGGCGATCGGGCCGTCGGGAGCGGCGGCGGCCTTGAGCCGCACGACATCCACTTCGGACAGTCCGATGTGGGCGACGCCGCCCGCGCCGAGCAGCTGCCTCAAGGCGCCGATCTGGTCGGCGAAGGGCACCTGCGGGTCGACGCGGTGCAACTGGAGCAGGCCGATCCGCTCGACCTTGAGCCGCCGCAGGTACTCGGGACGGCCCAGCGGCACCCACTCACCGGGCGAAGGCCGGGTGACGCCGACCTTCGTGGCGACGACGAGGCCGTCCGCGTAGGGATGGAGGATCGGCGAACTGACCCGCATGCGGACCTCCCTCGCCGCCCTCATCGCCGACACCGAGGCCGGCGCCCTCGCCACCGTCCGAACCCGCCCGGCGAGTACCGTGTCGCCGTGGGTGAACTGCCGCGGCCGGACCGGCCGGTGATCATGGGCGTCCTCAACGTGACGCCCGATTCCTTCTCCGACGGCGGACGCTACGCCGACCTCGGCGACGCCGTCGCGCACGCCGTCCGCATGCGCGACGAAGGCGCCGACCTCATCGACGTCGGCGGTGAGTCGACCAGGCCCGGAGCCGCACGCGTCGACGCGAAGACCGAGATCGCGCGCGTCGTGCCCGTCATCGCCGAACTCGCCGCCCTGGACGTCCCGATGACCGTCGACACGACGCGGGCGGCCGTCGCCGAAGCCGCGCTCGCCGCCGGAGCCCTCGGCGTCAACGACGTCTCCGGCGGCCTCGCCGACCCCGACATGGCCAAAGTCGTCCGGGACGCCGACTGTCCCTGGATCCTCATGCACTGGCGTGGCCACGCCGACCGCATGGCGGATCTGGCGCGCTACGACGACGTCGTGACCGACGTCCGCGACGAACTCGCCGCACGCGTCGACGCGGCCCTGGCCGCGGGAGTCGACGCCTCGAAGATCGCGATCGACCCGGGACTGGGCTTCGCGAAACGGCCGGAGCACAACTGGGCTCTGTCCGCACGACTGGACGTGCTCGTGGCGATGGGGTGGCCGGTGCTGTTCGCGTCGTCGCGGAAGTCGTACCTGGGGACGCTGCTCGCCGACGACGAGGGGCGCCCGCGACCGGTGGGCGAGCGGGAGGCGGCGACGTTGGCGACGACGGTGCTGGCGTTGGCCGCCGGGGCGTGGGGTGTGCGGGTGCACGATGTGCGCGGGAACGTGGATGCGGCGAGGGTTTGGGGGGCGACGGTGGGGTGAGGGGGGTGGTGCCGTTCCGCTGCTGTGGTGGGGGGGTTGCGGGTTCACCCGCTCCACCGAGGCCCCTGCGTCCTTGAGATCGGGTGCGTTGCCGGGGCTCTGCCCCGGACCCCGCAAAGGGGCTTCGCCCCCTTGACCCCCGGCCTCGCTCGGGAGACTGGGGGTGCCTTAGCGGTCTTTGGTTGGGTGGCCGGGGTTGTGGGGCTGGGGTGGTTCGGCACATGCGTGTCTCCGTCTTTTTCGGCCTTTTCAAGGGCACATGAAGAACCTGGGACAGTCAAGGGAAAGAGCGCCCTTGACAGCCCCAGAACCTTCATGTCGTCCAATCAATGGCCGAAGCGACGGAGACACAGGTAGATGCCCTGGGGTGTGTCGCGCTGCGCGCGACCCCAGGGGCTGGTCCCTAAGGGTTGCGGGTCGTGTGGTGGGTATGGCTTCCCCGCGAACGCGGGAACACACCGCGAGGTCAACACCACCCGCACGCCCTGACGCAGGGGTGGTCTCGGTCAGCGACAGGACACACGGCGAACGCAGGGACGGCGAACGCAGGGACGGCGAACGCAGGGACGGCGAACGCAGGGACGGCGAACGCAGGGACGGCGAACGCAGGGACGGCGAACGCAGGGAGTGCCGAGACAGCAGGTCCGGGCGAGCGCGGGAAAGTGCCGAGATGGCGGGCGTTGCGCACGTGCGGGTTGTGGCAAGACAGCGAGGGTTAGGCACGTGCGGGTTGTGCCGAGACAGCGGGGGTCTGGGCGAGCGCGCGGGAACGTGCCGAGACGGCAGGGGCCATAGCGAGCGCGGGTGGTGTTGACCTCACGGTGTGTTCCCGCGCTCGCCGGGACGCACTACCCACCACACGACCGTGACCCTCGGGGACCGGCCTCGGGGTCGCGCGCAGCGCGACACACCCCTCACCACCACTAACCTGTGTCTCCGTCGCTTCGGCCAGGGATTGGTGCAACACGAAGGTTCTGGGGCTGTCAAGGGCGCTCTTTCCCTTGATTGCCCCAGGTTCTTCGTGTCCCCTTGACCGGCCGAAAAAGACGGAGACACGGCGTGTGCCGAACAACCTCAGCCCGCACCCCGGCCACCCGGCCGGAGACCGCTAAGGCACCCCCCGTCTCCCGAGCGAGGCCGGGGGTCAAGGGGGCGAAGCCCCTTTGCGGGGTCCGGGGCAGAGCCCCGGCAACGGCCCGAAACCACAGCCCCGGTCACACCCCGAACCCACACCCCCGGCAACGCCCCGAACCCACAGCCCGACCGACGGCCGGGAACACTACGGCCAAACAGAAACGACCGCAGCCCCCTACTCCCCCCAATACCCCAAACACTCCCCAGCCGCCACCGTCTGCGGATGCCCGGTGCCCAGCACGTACTTCGCGTCCGCCACCAACCCCGCGTACCCTTCCGCCGCGAGCGCGGAACCCCCCGAAACCCCCTGCCAATTCAGCAGGTCGTGCCTCGTCAGCAGCGTGTCCGGGTGCCCGTCCCCGAGCAGGCGTTCCCGCAGTTCCAGCAACGCCGTCAGGCTCCCGACGGCGGCGGCCGCGTGGCCGCCCAGCCCGTGCCAGTTGGCCAGGTCGTGTCGTGCGGCGAGTGTGTTGGGGTGGTGTGGCCCCAAAGTCCGCGAGGCCGCGACGACCAACGGCGCCAGCACTCGCACGGCCGCGTCCGGCCCCTGTGCGTTCCCGAGCAGCTCGGCGAGCCGCTCTCCGGCCTTCAGTGTCTCCAGGTGTTCGGCGCCGAACACTCGCGCGTGTTGTTCGAAGAGCACTGTCAGGTTCTCGACGGCGCCGTCGGTGTCTCCGCCGCGCGCCTGCCATAGCGCCAGTTGTGTCCAGGCGTCCAGGGTTTCCGGGTGGTCCGGCCCGAGCGTCCGCAACCGGTCGTTGAGCAGCAGGGCGAATCCTTCGGCGGCACCGGCGGGGTCGCCGGCTTCTCCGCACCATCCGGCGTGCCGGTAGCGGCTGGCCAGTGTCCGTGGGTGGTCGGGGCCCAGATGCCTCAGCGCCAGTCGGGCCATCTCTCCGAAGTGGACGGTGGCCGCGGAGGCGAAGCCCGCGGTCCCGAGGCTGTCACCGAGGCGAAGCAGGAGCAGGTGGCAGTCGGGCGTCCAGAGCATCTCCCCCGCGCGTTCGCGCAGGCCCGTCGCGTTGTCCCGCAGCGACCTGGTGAGTGCGTCGTCGTGGTCGCCTTGCGGCCACGCGGTCGTGAGCGCCTCGGCGACGACGTGCGCGACCGTCCAGTGCGCCTCGGCCGGGATGCGGGCGAAGACCGCTTCCCTTGTGGGACCGGCGATCTGGGCGAACTCGGCGTCGCGGGTCAGCAGTCCGAGCCGTTGCAGCTGGTCGAGCGCCCCCGTGACGTCCCCCGCCGACACCGGGCGGCCCGCGAAACGGCCGAGGTGGTGCAGTACGACGGGCTGTACGCACACGGCGGCCGGGAAGCCACGGCCGTCGAGGTAGGCGAGCAGGTGGCGGAGCATCCGGGCGATGGAGTCGGGGACGAGGTCGTCGGCGAGTTCCGCGCACAGTTCGCTGGTGGCGCCGACGACGCCGTGCGTGACGTCGGCGTTGGCGAGGCGTTTGCGGTAGTCGGCGCAGGTGATGCTCTGGTCGCGGATGTAGGCGGCGGCCTGGCCGAGGGCGAGGGGCAGGCGGTCGAGGTCGGCGGCGAGTTGGTCGGCCTCGTCGAGGAGTTCGGGTTCGTGGAGGAGGCTCGTGGCGAGGAACTCGTAGGCCTCGACTTCGCCGAATCCGCCGAGTTCGATGGCGATGGGGGCCTCGGGGAGTTCTGGAACCGTTGTCGCCGTGGTGATCACGCGCCCGTTGGGGTTGCCGGTGGGCCACAGGCCTTCGAGGTGGGCGGCGTCGGCGAGGTCGTCGAAGACGACGATCCAGCGTTTGTGGGTGTCGCGGGCCCAGTTCAGGAAGTGCCGGGCGCGGGCTTCGGCGCCGGGCAGGGCGCTGCTGCCGCGGTCGGCGATCTCGGCGGCTTCGGCGTAGGCGGAGAGAATCGCCTCCCTTGAGGCGGCGGTGATCCAGATGAGCAGGTCGACGTCGCCGGCGTCCCAGAGGGTGCGGACGTAGTGTGCGACGAGCTGGGTCTTGCCGACGCCGGAGGGCCCGGTGACGAGGTGCACGGGGCCGGTGGTGGCGGTTTCGCGGTTCCAGTCGCGCGGCTGGTCGAGGGGGGCCGACACGGCGCGGTGCTGGTGGCAGCGGGCTTCGGCGGGGAGGACGCCGACGCGGACGGGCCACGGGATCGGCGTGCGCCAGGCGTGTGAGTGCCGGGCGGCGTCGTGCGGGTCGAACCATCGTCCGTCGTCAGGGCTTCGTCCGTGGCGGACGAGCGCGCCGGGTGCTCTGTCCAATGCCGTGCCCCCAAGCCTTCCGACCGCGCCGATATCTCCGTTTCGTCGGCCGTGTCCTGAGTCCACAGTCGACCTTTACCGCCCTAATGCTCAAGGATGCCGTACTTGTCCGGGCGATGCCACCCTCTTCAGGCGTATGGATTACCTAGCGGGGAGGCGGTATCGGCATACCCGGCATGAACCGGTGGTAAACGCACTCGGGGTGATGTCCGCTTGGTCTTTTTTGCGGGCTATGCCGACGGTGTCGACCGCGTCACCACTCCGGCCGCGCCGAAACCGGGGTGCCGATGTGGTCGGCACCCGGCACGATGACCGGGTGCTGCTCACCATATCGACGACTCACCGGCCCGCGACCGACCTCGGCTATCTCCTCGCCAAGCATCCCGGGCGCCTTCAGCGTTTCGAGACCTCGGCCGGGCCCGCCT
Organism: Phytomonospora endophytica; assembly: GCF_014202425.1. Classification (GTDB taxonomy): domain Bacteria; phylum Actinomycetota; class Actinomycetes; order Mycobacteriales; family Micromonosporaceae; genus Phytomonospora; species Phytomonospora endophytica. Next base: position 168,980 of record NZ_JACHGT010000019.1, read on the forward strand.
ACGTCGGTTATCCACGGGCCGACGACGAGCGCTGCACCGTCGCGCTCGTCCTCGACGTCGACCCGGTGGGCTTGGCGCGCGGGCGGAACATCGCCGAGGACTTCACTCTCGGCCAGTACGTCAACGACCGTCCCTATGCCGCGTCGAGCCTGCTGTCGGTGGCGCTGGGCAAGGTCTTCCGGAGTGCTCTCGGCGGCCGCTCCAAGGACCGCCCGGAGCTGACCGGCACGCCGCTGCCCCTCGAAGTCCGGGTCCCGGTGCTGCGCGGCACGCCCGAGCTGTGCGAGCGGCTCTTCGCGCCCCTCGGCTGGGCCGTGGAGGCGAAGCCGCTGCCGCTCGACCCGGATCGTCCCGAGTGGGGCGACGCACCTTACGCCGACCTCACTCTGACCGGCGAGCTGACCCTGTCGGCGGCTTTGAGTCACCTCTACGTCCTGCTTCCCGTGCTCGACAACGCCAAGCATTACTGGATCTCAACCGACGAGGTGGACAAGCTCGTCCGGGCCGGCGCGGGCTGGCTCGCCACGCATCCGGCGCGTGATCTGATCACCCGGCGCTACCTCAAGCGCAAAGGATCGCTGGTGCACGAGGCGAAGGCGCGGCTCGCCGAGGAGATCGAGTCCCTTGTGGACGACGGCGCGCACGTTCTCGATGAGGACGCCGAGCTGCCCGTCGCGGCCGAACAGAAGACGCCCCTGGCCGCACGCCGGCGCGAGGCGATCCTCGCCGTGCTCAAGGAGAAGGGCGCGGTCAAGGTCGCCGACCTCGGCTGCGGCGGCGGGGCGCTGCTGCTGGATCTGTTCGCCGACCACGCCTTCCGCGAGATCCTGGGCGCCGACGTGTCGACCCGTGCCCTGGAGATCGCCGAACGGCGGCTCAAGCTGGAACGGCGCGGCGACCTCGAACGGGAGCGGATCACGCTGGTGCAGACCGCCCTCACCTACACCGACGACCGCCTCAAGGGCTTCGACGCGGCCGTCCTCATGGAGGTCGTCGAGCACGTCGACCCGCCGCGCCTGCCCGCTCTGGCGCACGCGGTGTTCGGCCACGCCGCACCGTCCACAGTGGTCATGACGACCCCGAACGCCGAGTACAACGTCCGCTACGAGGGCATGGCCGACGGCGCCGTCCGGCACCACGACCACCGCTTCGAGTGGGACCGTGCGGCCTTCGCCGCGTGGTGCGCCGAGCAGGGCGCGCGCTACGGATACGACGTCGCGATCACCGGGATCGGCGACGAGGACGGCGAGGTCGGCTCGCCCACCCAGATGGCGGTCTTCAGTAAGGGAGCGGCGGCATGACCGAGATCAAGATCCCCGAGGTGGCGCTCGTCGCGCTCGTCGGCGTGTCCGGCTCGGGCAAGAGCACCTTCGCGGCGAAGCACTTCGGCGCCGGCAACGTCCTGTCCGGGGACCACTTCCGTTTCCTGGTGTCGGGCGACGAGAACGACCAGGCGGTCAGCGCCGAGGCCTTCGACGCGCTCTACTACGTCGCCGCGAAACGCCTCGAAGCTCAGCGCCTCACCGTCGTCGACGCCACCAACACCCAGCCGCACGCCCGCGCGGCGGTCCTCAAACTCGCCAAGGAGCACCACGTCCTGCCCGTCGCGATCGTCCTCGACGTCGACGAGGACACCTGCTGGGAACGCACCGAGGCGCGGCCCGATCGCGACTTCGGGCGGCCCGTCATCAAACGGCAACGGCGCGACCTCAAGCGCAGCCTGCGATTCCTCGCCAAGGAGGGGTTCCGGCGCGTCTTCGTGCTGAGCACCGCCGAGGACATCGACGGCGCCCACGTCACCCTCGAACCACTGTGGACGGACAAGACGCACCTCACCGGCCCCTTCGACATCATCGGCGACGTCCACGGCTGCGCCGAGGAACTGCGCACGCTGCTCGGCGAGCTCGGTTACGTCCTGCGTTTCGACGACGAGGGCCGCGCGGTCGGTGCCGCCCATCCCGAAGGGCGCACGGCGGTGTTCGTCGGTGACCTCGTCGACCGCGGACCGGACTCGCCGGGCGCGCTGCGCCTGGCGATGGGCATGGTCGGTGAGGGCACGGCCCTGTGCGTGCCCGGGAACCACGAGGACAAGCTCGCCCGACATCTGCGGGGCCGCAAGGTGACGGTGGCCCATGGTCTCGCCGAGACGATCGAGCAGCTCGATCGGGAGACTCCCGAGTTCCGTGCCGAGGTCGTGCGGTTCATCGACGGTCTGGTCAGCCATGTCCGGCTCGACGGCGGGAGGCTCGTCGTCGCGCACGCCGGGATCAAGGAGCGGCTCCAGGGGCGCGCTTCGGCGCGGGTGCGGGCCTTCTGCCTGTACGGGGAGACGACCGGTGAGACCGACGAGTTCGGCCTGCCGGTGCGCCACCCGTGGGCGCGTGAGTACCGGGGCCGCGCGATGGTCGTCTACGGCCACACCCCGACGCCGGTGCCGGAATGGGTCAACAACACCATCTGCCTCGACACCGGCGCGGTGTTCGGCGGGCGGCTGACCGCGCTGCGCTACCCCGAGCGCGAGCTGGTGTCGGTGCCCGCGACGGCCGTGCACTACGAACCGGTCAAGCCTTTCCCTGTGCACAACACTGTGGACGGTCCCGCCGACGACGGCGGCATGCTCGGCCTCGGCGACGTGACCGGCCGCCGCACCATCGAGACCGGCTACGGCCGCATCACGATCCCGGCCGAGCAGAACGCGGCGGCCCTTGAGGTCATGAGCCGTTTCGCGCTCGAACCGGCGCGGGTGCCGTGGCTGCCGCCGACGATGGCGCCGTGCTCGACCTCGACGCGCGAGGGCTACCTGGAGCACCCGGCCGAGGCCTTCGCCGACTACCGGGGCGACGGGGTCGTCAAAGTCGTGTGCGAGGAGAAGCACATGGGTTCGCGCGCGGTCGTGCGCGTCCACCGCGACGACCCGTCGAAAGGCGCGATCTATACCCGCACCGGGCGCTCCTTCTTCGGTCCCGGTGAGACTTCCGCGCTGCTGACGCGGGTCGCGTCGGCCGCCGAAGGGCTCTTCGAGGAACTGAGGTCGGACTGGCTGCTGCTCGACGGCGAGCTGCTTCCCTGGTCCGCCAAGGCGATGGGCCTGATCCGCGGCCAGTACGCGGCCGTCGGCGCCGCCGCGACGGGCGTGCTTCCGGCCGCCGTCGAGGTCCTGCGAGGGATCGCCGACCGGGCCGAAGGCGCCGGGGAGCTCCTGGCGAGCCTGCGGGAACGCCGCGACAACGCCTTCGCCTACCGCGACGCCTATCGCGCCTACGTCGGTGGGGACGAGGTCACCCTCGCGCCTTTCGTCGTGCTGGCGAGCGAAGGAGCCGCGCACCACGCCCGCGACCACGGCTGGCACCTGTCGATGGCCGACCGGCTCGTCGCCGCCGACCCGGCGCTGTTCACGCCGACGCGGCGGATGACGGTGTCCCTCGACGACGAGGCGCAGGTCGAGGCCGCGACGGACTGGTGGCTCGACCTGACCGCCGCCGGCGGTGAGGGCATGGTCGTCAAACCGTGGGAAGGCCTGGTGCGCAACGGAAGGCGCATCGCGCAGCCCGGCGTAAAATGCCGCGGCCGGGAGTACCTGCGGATCATCTACGGACCCGACTACACCCGCCCCGACAACCTCGAACGCCTGCGCGACCGGCATCTCGGCCGCAAACGCGGCCTGGCGATCCGGGAGAACGCGCTGGGCATGGAGGCCCTCGACCGGCTCGCCGCCGGGGAACCACTGTGGCGGGTGCACGAACTGGTCTTCGCGATCCTGGCGCTGGAGTCGGAGGGCGTGGACCCGAGGCTGTGACGTGGTGGGGGCGGGCGACCGCCCCCACGCTCACGCGACGGCGAACGCCGACTCGGCGGTCTCCAGGACGGCGTCCCGGTGGATCGAGGGCGCGATCACCTCACCCGTCCAGTGCCAGACGACCTCGACGACGAGGTTGGCGTGCCGGGAGACGAGATCGACGTCGACGGCCTCACCGTCGTTCTGCAGGCGCCATCCCCAGGTGCCCTCGTCCCAGGACCCGGCGGGCAGGGCCTCGACCTCGTCCATGAGCGGCCCGACCCCGCTGTAGCCCATCTTCTCGATGGCGGACTCGGGGTTCTGGTAGAACCACAGCGTCATCATCAGGGTCCCGCCGACGAAGGCGTCACCGCTGAAGGTGATGTTGCAGCCGATGAAGTCGTCGGTGTCGGTGTCGTTGGGCACGGCGGAGACCGCTCCGTCCGGCTTCCCGAAACGCTCGTAGACCGACAGGTCGATCCGCTCGCAGACCTCGGCGTCGTACTTGTGGGTCTGGTTCACCGGCTCCTGCGGCGTCGCCGGGTCGTCGCCGGGACCGATGACCCCGGCCGCATAGAGCCCGGCGGCACCGCCGACGAGGACGACGAAGACGAGCACCGACGCCATCGCGATCCACAGCGCGGCCCGGCTCTTGCGACGCGGGGACGGCGGTGGGAAGCCCTGCGGCGGCGGGGGCGGAAACCCTTGCGGCGGAACGGGTCCGGTCGGCTGCTGCGGGCCGGGATAGGTCATGGCGGCACCTCGTCGGGATCGGGAACTCGCCACCCTAACCGATCCCGGCACGTCCTCCGGTTAGACGATCCGGCGCGGTCTGCGGGCCAGTCCCCCGTCGCACCAGTCGCCGTAGTCGAACAGCCGCGGGTTGTCGATGAGCGCCTTGGTGTTGTACGTCCACAGGCTCACCCACGGGTCGCCGCTGGCGGCGGCCAGTTCGAGGAGCTTGAGCACCTTGCGCTTCGGGTGCGCGCGGAAGCCGGTGCGCACCGAGTCGCCGGCGTAGATGTAGAGACAGTGCAGCGCGAAGGTCCGTTTGGGACAGACGGGGTCGCAGGCGAGTTCGAGCAGGGCGGGAGCGATCTCGTCGTCGGCGACGACCAGGTCCCAGTCCTGGCTGATCGGGATCCCCGCGACCGGGTCGTAGGCCCAGGCCGTGACCTCTTCGCGGGTCGGGTTCACGGGATCGGCGAAGCCCGTGAAGACGGCACGTTCCACCATCGCGCCTCCCCAGGTCGGTGTCGTCACGCGCGGCACAAAAGTAGCCGCTGCGGGGCCGGGCCCGCCAGCGGGCTGTCGCGGTTGCGACCGAACCGCCCGCCGATTCCGGCCGGACGACCGAGCGCGCCGGTTAGCGCCCTCGGCGTGCGCTTTGCTACTCTTTTCGGCGGTCCGCACAAATGGTGCGCCGACCCACAAGAACAGGAAGGCAGGTGAGCGGCACATGGCCAGTGGCAGTCTTGGTCGAACCCGGTGGCCGCTTGCCGCGTCTTTCGTTCCGGCCCTCATCTGAAAGAGGCCGTGACTCGTCGGCGGGCGGCTGCGCGAGTGACCGAGATCTTCCCGGTGGTGTGAACGCGCCCCACCGCGCTCTTTTCGCGTCCCCGTGACGGCACGGCTTTCCGCCGTGCGGCCCGGTGGTGCGATCGTGCGCGTGGGCCGGCACACCGTGACCATTGTGTGCGCACACCCTCCCCCAAAGGAGGACGTGTGGTGATGATCGTCGACAACTGCGTGTACGAGTCGGGGCGCCCCGTGGCGCGCCCGGAGTCGCTCGCGGAGACCTACCGGCTGCTCCGCGAGTCGGACGGCCTGGCCTGGATCGGGCTCTTCGAGCCCGACGTACGCGAACTGACCTCGCTCGCGCGGGAGTTCGAACTGCACGATCTGGCCGTCGAGGACGCGCTCAAAGCGCATCAGCGGCCCAAGATCGAGCGTTACGGCAAGACCCTTTACGTCGTGCTGCGGCCCGCGCGGTACGTCGATTCCACCGAGAAGGTCGAGTTCAGCGAGCTGCACGTGTTCACCGGTCCGGACTTCGTCTTGACCGTGCGGCACGGCGGCGCCCCGAACCTCGGCAAGGTCCGCGCCCGGGCCGAACGCGACCCGAGCCTGCTCGACCAGGGTCCCGAGGCGGTCCTGTACGCGATCATCGACCAGGTCGTCGACGACTACCTGCCCGTCGTCGACGGTCTCGAACAGGACATCGACGAGATCGAGGCGGAGGTCTTCAGCGGCCAGCCGCGCGTGTCGCAGCGGATCTACGAACTGTCGCGGCAGGTCGTGGAGTTCCAGCGGGCCGCGCGTCCACTGTCGACGGTGCTGGTGCGGTTGGCGGCGGGCTTCGCCAAGTACGGCGTCGGCGAGGAACTCCAGCGCCGGCTGCGCGACGTGCAGGACCACCTCGTGCGCGTCATCGAGCGGCTCGACGGTTTCCGGCAGCTGCTCCAGGCGGTGCTCAACGTCAACGCGACCCTCGTTGCCCAGCAGCAGAACGAGGAGATGAAGCGGCTCACCGAGGCCAGCCTCGCGCAGAACGAGGAGGTCAAGAAGATCTCGGCATGGGCGGCGATCCTGTTCGCCCCGACCCTGATCGGGACCGTCTACGGCATGAACTTCGACGTCATGCCCGAGACGCACTGGGAGCTGGGTTATCCCTTCGCGATCCTGCTGATGTTGCTGGTGTGCGCGGGACTGTTCGTCACCTTCAAACGGCGCGACTGGCTGTAGGGGCCAGCACCCATGCGAAAGGGCGGGCCACCACGCGGCCCGCCCTTCCCGTCGCCTCCCCACGTCTCGCCGGGCCCGGCGTCCCGGGCCCGGACGTCACGCTCTAGCCCACCGCCCCCGCCAGCTCGCGCGCGCGGCCGTGGGCCTGCTCGCTGGTCGCCTCGAAGATGTGCTTGAACTGCTCAAGCGCCGGAACCACGTGCGACAGCGTCATCTCGGTGTGCAGGAAGTGCACGTCGTCGGTCAGCCCGAGGAAAGTGAAGAAGCTGCGCAGGTAGGGCTCCTGGTGCTCGAAGGACTCGCGCGGGGTGCCCGGCGCGTACGAGCCGCCGCGCGCGGTCGCCACGATGAGCTTCTTGTCCGACAGCGCGCTCCTGCCGTCGGGCCCGGCGGCGTACTTCTGCGAGGCGATGCGGTCCAGCCACGCCTTCAGCGTCGAGGGGATCGAGAAGTTGTACATCGGCGCGCCGAGCAGGATCACGTCGGCGGCGTCGACCTCCGCGTGGATCGTCCCGGTCAGCTCCCACGCCTTCGCCTGCTCGGGGTCGTGCTCGGCCGGGTCGGTGTTCTGCGCGCCGTAGGCGAGCGCCGTCATGTGCGGGATCGGGTCGGCGCCGAGGTCGCGGTAGATGTAGGTGCCGTCGGGGTTCGCCTTGCGCCACTCCTCGGCATAGGTGGCGGTGACCTTGCGGGAGAAGGAGTTCTCGCCGTTGATGCTGGAGTCGATGTGCAGCAGCGTCGCCATCTGGGATTGCCCTCTTTCACAGGTTCACGGGTAGTGATCTCAACTCAGAACTTACGACTTGAGATGTTCCGAGTCAAGACGTTCTCGGTTCGGAATGTATCACCCTAGAACTTCCTGCGCTAGTCTTGGCCCCATGACCGTCACCAGAGGCACCGCCGAAGCGGCCCGGGTCTGCCCCGAACCCGACCGCACGAGCCCCAACGGCGACCTGTCCTGGCTGCTCCACCGCGCCGCCCAGCGCATCAAGACCGACCTCGACGAGAAGGCCCGCGGCTACGGCCTGTCCGGCTTCCGCGACTGGATCGTGCTCGCCGCCCTGGTCAGCGGGGAGAAGCGCACCCAGCTCGCCATCAGCCACGAGGTCGCCCTCGACAAGACGACCCTCACCGCCCTCCTCGACCGCCTGGAGCGCGACGGCTTCATCGTCCGCACCGTCGACCCCCACGACCGGCGCGCCCGCGTCCCCGAGGCCACCGAGAAGGGCCGCGAGGTGCAGGCCGCACTCCAGGACTGCCGCGACGGCGTCGAGAACGCCATGCTCGACGAGTTCACCGACGAGGAACGCAACGTCTTCCAGCACGTCCTGCGCCGCCTCGCCTTCGGTGACGGCGACGGCGGGCTCCACGGGTCGTGCATGTGACCGGACGCCTCGACGTCCTCGTCGTCGGCGGCACGGGCGTGGACACGATCGTCCGCGTCGACTCCCATCCGGTCCCCTACGCCGACAGCGTGCCCGTCCCGCCCATCCGCGACTGGGTCGGCAACACCGGCAACGCCGTCGCGCTCGCCTGCCACACGCTGGGCATGGCCACGACCCTCATCGACTTCCTCGGCGAGGACACCCAGGGCGCCCTCGTGCGCGCCGAGTACGCCCGGCGGGGCCTCGACTTCGCGTGGCTGCCGAACCCGGCGGGCACGACCCGCTCGGTGAACCTCGTCGACGCCACCGGCCGGCGGCAGTCCTTCTTCGACCCGCGCCATCCCGGCCGCGACCTGCCGCGCGACTTCTATCTCCCCTACGTCGAACGCGCCCGCCACGTCCACGTCACCATCTCCGACTACGCCGCCGGCGTCTTCGACGACGTCGGCCCGGGCGTCTCCACCTCCACGGACCTGCACGACTGGGACGGGGTGAACCCCTACCACCGTCGTTTCGCGCTGCGCGCCGATCTGGTGTTCCTGTCGGCGGTCGCCCTCGGCGAGCGCCGCGGCGAGGTGATGCGCGCGATCCGCGACGAGGGCCGCGCGTCGGTGGTGGTGGCGACGTCGGGCGCGCGGGGTGTCGACGTCCTCGACGACGACGGCCCGCGCCACTTCCCGGCGGTCGATCCGCCGGGCCCGGTCGTGGACTCCAACGGGGCCGGCGACTCCTTCGTGGCGGCGTTCCTGTGGGCGAGGGCACGCGGCGGCGAGACCGACGACTGCGTGCGCGCGGGTCTGGTCGGTGGCGCGTTCGCCTGTACGTCCGAGGGCACTGCCAGCGCGTTCATCGACGCTACGACTTTGGGCGGATCCCTTCCGGGGGGATAACCCCCCTCCGGATTAGGGGGATCAACCCATGGGAAAGACCACGGCTTCTCCATAAAGTTGGCTCAAGTCCAAGCCACCAGCCCATGGAGAAGACGATGGCGGAGAACAACGACCAGTCGAGCCGGGCGATCATTCTGATCGGTCTCGTCGTGCTCGGCTTGCTGATCGCCGGCGGCCTCGTCGTCTGGGGGGTCACCAACGGCTTCGGCCCGAAGCAGACCGAGACGCAGGCGCAGACCTACAGCCAGACGGCCACGCGGATCGAGGTCGAGTCGGATTCCGGCGAGGTCGAGATCAAGCCGGGCAACGTCGGTGAGGTCACGGTCGAGCGGACGCTCAAGTGGTACAACACCAAGCCCACGATCAACGAGACCTGGAACGGCACGACCTTCAAGGTCGTCAGCGACTGCACCGGCAACTGCGGGATCGACTACGTGATCACCGTGCCGCCGGACGTGAGCGTCAAGCTCGACATCGACTCGGGCAACGGGAAGCTGCGCGACGTCACCGGGACCGTCGAGGCGACCCTCGATTCGGGCGACCTGGAGTTCAGCGGCCTGAGCAACACGGTCAACGTGACGATGTCCTCGGGCAACCTCGACGCCTCCCAGATCACCTCCGACAACGTCAACCTCTCCCTGAGCTCCGGCGACATCGACATCACCTTCGCCGAGGCCCCGATCCTGCTCGACATGGAGGCCGACTCCGGCGACATCGACGTCAAGGTCCCCGCCTCCACCGACGGGTACAAGGTCACCACCGAGGTCGACTCGGGTGAGAGCACCATCGACGTCACCCGGAACGACGCCTCGACCCACGCGATCAACGCGAACGTGGACTCCGGGAACGTGCGGGTCAGCAGCACGTGACCGGTTGACGAACGACCGGCCCGGTCGGAGGGGTTCGCCGGGCCGGTCGTTTTCGTCGAGGGCGCCCCGCTTCGGCGGGGCGCCCTCAGCGCGTCTTTCGTGAAACGTCCTCGACCCGCCCCTGGCGCCAGCACAGTGACGTCACTAAGATGTCGTGCAGAGCCGACGACTAGGGGGCACCCGTGAGCGGTGAACTGGCCCGACGTGACCTGCGGATATCGAACGCCGACCGCGAACGCGTCATCGAGCACCTCCAGGCCTGCACCGCCGAGGGGCGACTCGACCTCGACGAGTTCGCCGAACGCGTCGACGCCGTCTACGCCGCCCGCACCTTCGGCGACCTGGAACCGGTCACCGTCGACCTGCCCGCCCTCGACGCGCCCGACCGGCCCGCCCCCGAGACCGGGGCGCTGGAGGTCCGCACCGACGGGTCGGCGCTCAAACGCGGCGGACGCTGGCTCGTCCCCCGGCGCATGACGATCCGCTCCCGGGGCGCCTCCATCAAGCTCGACATGACCGAGGCGGTTATCCCGCACACGGTCGTCGACGTCGACGTCCAGATCAAGGGCAGCTCGGTGACACTCGTCCTGCCCAGGCACGCCACCGCCGACGACACCGGCGTCACCATGCGCGGCTCGTCGTCGAAGAACAAGGTCGACGCCGGTTTCGGGCCGACCCCGCTGCACTTCCGGATCAACGGCGAGCTGACCGGCAGCTCGCTGACGATCCGGCACCGGCAGCGGTTCCTGTGGTGGGAGTACTGAGCCTCCGGATGCGCGGCCTCACCCCACCCCGTGGCTGAACCCCCCGTTGCTCTCCAGGAGCTGCCCGTTCATCCAGCCGCCCTCGGGTGAGCACAGGAACCCGACGAGGTTCGCCGCGTCCTCCGGGCGCCCGGCGCGGGCCAGGGGCGTGCGGGCGAGGACCCAGTCGCGTAGTTCGGGCGTCATCCAGCCGGTGTCGATGGGGCCGGGGTTGACGACGTTGGCGGTGACGCCGAGCTCGCGGAGTTCCTCGGCGGCGGCGAGGGTGATGCGGTCGAGGGCGCCCTTGCTGGCGCCGTAGGGCATGTTGTGGACCGTGTGGTCGCTGGTGAAGGCGATGATGCGGCCGGTGCCGTGCGGGACCTCGTGGCGTTCGGCGTACTCCTTGATGAGCAGCCAGGTGGCGCGGCTGTTGACCGCGAAGTGCCGGTCGAAGGCCTCGACGCTCGTGTCGCGGATGGAGGAGTCGACCGACTCGCAGTGCACCATGACCAGCGCCGTGACCGGCCCGAGCGCCCCGGTGACCTCGGCGAAGATCTCGCCGGGAGCCTCCGGGCGCGTCAGGTCCGCCTCGACGGCGTGCCAGGCGGCGCCGTGCGCGGTCAGGCCCGTGCCGATCACCTCGCGGGCCTCGGCGTCGGCGCTCGTCCAGTCCATCCGGTCGTCGTAGGGCGACCAGTAGGTGAAGGCGACGTTCCAGCCGGTCGCGGCGAGCCGGTCGGCGACGGCAGCGCCGATACCGGCGCGGCGGCCGACACCGGTGACGAGGGCGAGGGGACGCGAATCGGTGTTCTTCATGCCCGGGAGTGTTCCCGAAGCCTTTGCGAAGATCACCTGGTTTTCGCCTTACTTCGCCCGCTTCTCCAGGAAGGCCGTCATCCGCTCGCGCTTGTCGGCGCTGTCGAAGAGCACCGCCTGAGCCGCCAGCTCGACGTTCGGGTGGGCGCCTTCGGGGGCGTCGACGGCGAGCTTCGTCAACCGCAACGCCATCGGCGAGGCCTTCGCCATGTCGTCGAGGATCGCGTGGGCGGTGTCGAGCAGCGCCCCGGGCGCCACGACTCGCGACACCAGCCGCGCCGCCAGGGCCTCCTCGGCCGGCATGCGGCGGCCCGTGAACAGCAGTTCCTTCGCCAGGGACTCCCCCACCAGCCTCGGCAGCCGCCACGTCGCGCCCGCCCCCGCGATGATGCCGAGCCGCACCTCCGGCTGACCGAAGAAGGCCCGGTCGGTGCAGACCCGCACGTCACAGGCGTAGGCGAGCTCGGCGCCGCCGCCGAGGGCGGGACCGTCGACGGCCGCGACCGTCGGCAGCGGGAGCTTCAGGATCCGCGTGAACAACGACTGGTTGATGCCGCGCAGGGCGTCGCCCGCGTCACGGTCGCGCAGCTGCGCGATGTCGGCGCCCGCCGCGAAGATCCCCTCGTCGCCGCCGGTGAGCAGCAGCAGCCTCGGGTCGCGCTCCAGCCGCGCGCACAGCGCGTGCAGCTCCTCGACGGTCTCGGCGTCGATGGCGTTGCGCCGCTCCGGCCGGTCGAGGGTCGCCACGACCCGGTCGTCGCGTTCCTCGATGCGCACCGCCATCAGATCGCCCTCCGCCCGTCGGGGGTCCAGCGATGGAAGCCCGCACCGGTCTTCTTGCCGAGTTTCCCGGCCGCGACCAGGTCTTCGAGGAGCTTCGGCGGCGCGTAGCGCTCGCCGTAGGCGGCCTGGAGAGTGCGGGCGATGTCGAGACGGACGTCGAGGCCGACGACGTCGGTCAGTTCGAGGGGCCCCATCGGGTGCCGGTAGCCCAGGACCATGGCCTTGTCGATGTCGGCGGCCGAGGCGACACCGTCCTCCAGCATGCGGATCGCCTCCAGGCCCAGGGCAACGCCGAGGCGGGAGGTCGCGAAGCCGGGGTGGTCGGCGACGGAGATGGGGTCCTTGCCGAGGGTGTGCGCGAAGTCGAGGGCGAGGCGGTGCGTCTCCGCCGACGTCGCCGCGCCCGTGACGATCTCCAGCAGGGGCATCGCGTAGACCGGGTTGAAGAAGTGCAGCCCGAGGAAGTCCGCCGGGCGCGGGAGGCCTTCGGCGAGGGACCCGATCGGGATCGACGAGGTGTTACTGGCCAGGACGCGCGGGTTCTTCGCGGCGGCCTCGGCGAGCACCGCGCGTTTGAGGTCGAGCCGCTCGGGGACGGCCTCGACGATCAGGTGCGGGCCGTCGGGCACCTCGGTGAGGGCGGGCAGGAAACTCAGGCGGGCGTAGGCCTCGTCGGCCTCCGGCGAGCCGACGCGGCCGCGCGCGACGGCCTTGTCGAAGGTCGCGCGGAGGTTCTCGGCGGCACCGGCGCGGCGGGCGTCGTCGGGTTCGACGACGAAGACGGGGTAGCCGGCGGTCGCGGCGACGTAGGCGATGCCCGCGCCCATCGTGCCGGCGCCGATCACGACGAGGGGGGAGGACTCGGGCGGCGGCGTCGCCGCGGTGGCGGCGGAGGCCGTGGTGGGGGCCGGGGTAGCGGACGTCACGGGCTGAGGGTAACGGGTACGCGACGCAGGCGTGCGGCTCGCCGTGGGACCGGACGGCCCCGACCGACTGACCATGACCATGGAGATTTCGGTTCGGTAACCTTGCCCCTGCCATGGATACCGTCACCCAGCTCCACTCGCTGTCCCAGACCGCCTCTTTCAACCCCCTCGATCCCACGTTCTGGCTCGAAACGTTCGGGTGGATCGGTGTGCTGACGATCATGTTCGCCGAGACCGGCCTGCTCATCGGGTTCTTCCTGCCCGGTGACTCGCTGCTCTTCATGGCCGGTGTGGCGACCACCGACGTCCTCGAAGCCGCCATCGGCGCGCGTCTCCCCCTGACGATCCTGCTGATCGGCGCGCCGATCTGCGCGATCGCGGGCGCGCAGCTCGGGCACTTCCTGGGCGCGAAGTACGGGCGCAAGATGTTCGACCGGCCGAATTCGAGGATCTTCAAGGCCGAGTACGTCGAGAAGGCCGAGTACTACTTCCAGAAGTTCGGGCCCGCGAAGGCCGTCGTGCTGGCGCGGTTCATCCCGATCGTGCGGACCTTCCTCAACCCGGTCGCCGGGATGCTGGAGATGCCCGCGAAGACCTTCCTGCTGTGGAACGTGGTCGGCGGGATCCTGTGGACCGACGGCATCATCCTGGCCGGGCACTTCCTCGCCGGGTCGATCCCGGCCGAGGCGATCGACAAGTACCTGCTGCCCGTGATCGTGGTGATCGTGCTGATCTCGATGCTGCCGATCTTCATCGAGGTGTTCCGCGGTTTCCGCGCCCGCAAGGCCGTCAAGGCCGAAGAGGCGGCGGCACTCGCGCATGGGACGCCGGTGGTGGGCCAGGCGCCCGTCGCGCAGGCCCCGGCCGCGCAGGCGCCGCACGACCCGTGGGCCGGGTACGAGGGGCAGGGCGGGTACCAGCAGCCGGTTCAGGGTGGCGGGTACCAGCCGCCGGCCAACGGGGGTGGGGGGTACCAGCCGCAACAGCCTCGCCCGCAGCACCCGCAGCAGCCCCCGCAGGGGCCGTGGGGCGGCCAGCGCTAGCGAGGTCGAGACGGGACGTGGCGCGGGCGGTGGATACTGTGCGTGCCACGTGTTAAATCCCGCATAAGTAGAGTCGCGGAGACGGCCACAACGCGCCCCCGACAGGGACACTCGACAACGCGCCTCGCCCCACGACCGCACCATCACCGGGCCCCCGGCCCGGGTGGCACGGGCAGTGGATACTAGGCGTGCCACGTGTTAAATCCCGGTGAGTTCCGCGGAGACCATAATGCCATCGACAGGACGCGCGCTCGGCCCCTTCGCCGACGTGTCCACCGAGCGTGTCGAGGGTGCCTACGAGATCTGTCTGGGCACCGACGACGAAGGCCGCCGGGTGGAGATCCTCACGCTGGGGACGACGTCCTCGAAGGATCCCAGCCGTCGCCGCCTGCTCGCCGATGCCGTGAACTGGGCGAACAGTACGCACACACCGGCCGACGCCCCGATCCTGACGATCGAGCTGGAGGCGGAGCAGCCGTACGTCGTCGCCCTCCACGATGAGCGTCTGCGCGGCATCGGGCGGGTCCTGGACTGGCTGCTGCGCATGGGCCCGTCGACGGGTCCGCTGCAGCGGATCACGGCGCCGATCCCGCAGCATCTGATGCGCCCGCAGGCGCCGGTGTCGGGCCCGGTCGTGCCGCCCCCGGTGTCGCCGGCGATGGCGCCTCCCGCCGCCCTCGGCGTGTGGCGCGCGAGGCGCAACAGTGCCCCCTTCATCGCCTCGGTCGTGGCGATCCTGGCGCTGATCGTCTTCGGCGGCGGCGCCCTCGCGGTGTGGATCGCGCAGGAGCCGGACACGGTCTCCAACAACGCCGACGCCGGCCCCGGTAAGGAGCCCGGCGCGGCCGAGCCGACGGAGAAGGAGACCCTCGACGACGATCTCCCGCCGAAGCTTCTCCCCGAGACGACCGGCAGCTGGACTCCCGAGAACGCGAGCGAGGCCGAGGTCTACGCACCCGACGGCTGGCCCCTCGCCTGGCGCGTCGACAAGCGCATGGAATGCGACGACGCCGAAATTCAGGCGACCTGCACGTTCGGCAACACCGACGCGGCGAAACCCGAGGACGCCGGCGCCGAGGTCGTCGTCACCCTCGAACGCTGCCCGGGCCGCTGCGACGAGCAGACGCGCCTGGAGATGGGCACCGAGACGAGCAGCCGCGTCGACTACGACACCTGGTACGAGAAGTCGGGCCCCGAAGCCCCCTACCGCCTGTCGATGGTCCACTTCTTCGCGACCGAGGATGAACCCGACGAGTTCTACACCGTCATGGTCGTCGGTGAAGCCGTCGGCGAGGGCACCATCGAGATGGTCGAACGCACGGTCAACGACATTTACACGCAGACGTCTTAGGACGGGCGCCGGTTCCGGTAGGTGCTCACCTTGTGCCGGTTCCCGCAGCGCTGCATGGAACACCACCGCCGGTTGCCCGGACGCGACGTGTCGAGGAAGAGCAGGGAGCAGTTCGAGCCCTGGCACTGACGGACGCGCTCGCGGGCGTCGGTGCCGATCATGTCGACGGCGTCACGCGCGGCCGCAGCCACGATCTGCGCTCCCGTCACCGGCCCCGCCCACCGCAGCAGACCGCTGCGCGGGTCGAGACGCGTGTGCGGCGGATCCCCGACGGCGGCGTTGATGCGCTCCAGGTCTTCGGGCGCCGGTGCCCCCCCTTGAGCGATCACGGGCGCGACCCGCCACATCACGTCACGGAAGGCGCGGATCAGGTCGAGGTCGCCGGGGGTGAGGTGGACGTCCTCGGGGGCGAGGGGATTGCCGATGGTGAGCCGCGACTCGGTCACCCAGGTGGCGACGACCGCCGGATCGGTCAGGATCTCGTACACGTCCCACGGTGGCGGACCGCCGGTGAGCAGGAGTTCGAGACAGAGGTTGCCGGGGTCGAAGCGAAAGCTCTCGCCCCAGCGATTGGTGAGGAGTCTGGCGCCGACGGTCATGTAACCACTATAGTAGGTGTTGCTGCTGGTTAAAGGGGTTATGGCTGGGGGGCCGGCGTGGGCGCGCAGCCCGCCGGCCGGCGGGCTGGAGCATCGGCGGCTCGAAGACACTCCCGCATGGTGTGGGGACGGTCTGGGGGACGGGCTGGGGGACGGTCTGGGGGACGGGCTGGCCTTCTGGGGCGTTCTCGCGCCGAGGGGTTTGTTTCCTTGGGGGCGGTTCGACCTTGGGCCGAGACCCACGCCAAGCTCCGGGGGGGGGTGGGGGGTGCCGGGGGCTGTGGTTTCGGGGTGTGACCGGGGCTGTGGTTTCGGGCCGTGACCGGGGGGGGGGGCCCGCCCCCCCCCCCGGGGGGGGCCCCCAGCACCCCCCCCCCCCCCGGGGGGGGGGGGGGGGGGGAGA
>NZ_JACHGT010000020.1:0-13082 GCF_014202425.1 Phytomonospora endophytica
TCCAGGGACGGAGTCCCTGGTGGGGTCTGGGGCGAAGCCCCAGCGGGGGTCTCGGGGGCGGAGCCCCTGAGTGGGGTCTGGGGCGAAGCCCCAGCAGGGTCCAGGGACGGAGTCCCTGGTGGGGTTCGGGGCGAAGCCCCGACGGGGTCTGGGGCGGAGCCCCAGCGGGGGTGCGGGGGGCGGAGCCCCCGGCCGGTTTAGCCTCGCCGATGCCCAGCCCCCGCCCCTAGTGGAGGTACCGAGACCCCCACCGGAGATGCCCCTCCCCCGGCCTACCCCCGCGCTTCCCCCATCAACCCCCGCAACTTCGCCAAACACCTCCCCCGCGTGGGCCCGATCGCCCCTCGCGGCATCCCCAGGGCCGTCGCGATCACCCCGTAGTCCGGCACGTCTCCCGCCGCGATCACCTGCACGAGCACGCGGCACCTCTCCGGCAACTTCCCGATCGCCTCCCGCAGTCTCCGCACGCGTTCTTCCCGATCCGGGTCCGCGATCTCGTCCGCACCGGGCTCGCTCATCGCCTCGTCCAGCACCGTCCCCAGAACATCCTCCGCCGGCCTCTCCCTCCCCGCCTCCCGCCGTTGCCTTCCCGCCTCCCGGCGCGCGACCGTGGTGAGCCAGGCCACGACCGCTTCGGGTGTGTGGATCGTGTGGAGTCGTCCGCAGAACCGCAGCCACGTGTCCTGTACGACGTCCTCGGCGGTGTGCCGGTCGACGCCCTGGGCCCGCGCGACGCGCCACAGGAGCGGGGTCAGGTCGGTTATCAGGGTGTCGAGGGCTTCCTTGTCGTGGTCGCGGGCGCGTTTGACCAGTTCGGCGCGCCGGGCCGCCGCGCCCTGCGGGTCCCCACCCGAGTTCGTCTCATCTGTCATGAATGCGGCCCCTCATCGCCGTGTTCCGGGCTTTCCGGGCGATAGCCGTCCACAAGAGACGATACTCGCCGTCCGCGCGTCGGCGAAACCCTCCACGTGTCCCTCACCTGCGCCCTTACGATGCTTCTCAGCCGATCTTGGGGGAGTCCGTGACCGCCGATACCGTCCGACTCGGACTGTCCACCGCCGAGGTCGCCGAACGCGTCGCCGACGGGCGCGTCAACACCGCGCCGGAGCGCCGGACCCGCAATGGGTGGCAGATCCTCGCCGGGAACCTCTTCACCTTCTTCAACGCGCTGATCGGTGTCCTCACGGTCGTCGCGCTGGTCTTCGGTGGACCGAAGCAGGCCTTGTTCGGCCTGGTCATCGTCTTCAACTCGGCGATCGGCACGATCCAGGAGTTGCGCGCGAAGGCCGCTCTCGACCGGCTCGCGATCGTCGGGCAGGCGCCGAGTCGCGTGATCCGGGATGGCGCCGAGACCCCGGTCGCGCCCGACGCGCTCGTCGTCGACGACCATGTCCTGCTCGGGCCGGGGGAGCAGATCCCGGTGGACGGGAAGGTCGCGCGGCCGGCGGGTCTGGAGGTCGACGAGTCGCTGCTGACGGGTGAGTCGGATCCGGTGGCCAAGGCCGAGGGCGACGAGGTCCTGTCGGGGAGTTTCGTCGCGTCGGGGGCGGGCGCCTTCGTCGTCGGCCGGATCGGCGCCGACGCCTACGCGGCCCGGCTGCTGGCCGAGGCGAGCCGTTTCTCGCTCGCCGATTCCAAGCTCATGGGCGGCATCAACCGTTTCCTGAAGATCATCACCGTCCTGATCGTGCCGGTGGCGGTCCTGCTGATCGTCAGTCAGGCCCGCAGCGGGCAGTCCCTGCGCGACAACATCGTCGGCACGGTCGCGGGGATCGTCCCGATGATCCCCGAGGGCCTGGTCCTGTTGACCTCGATCGCCTTCGTGGTGGGCGTGCTGCGCCTGGCCCGCCGCAGGTGCCTGGTGCAGGAGCTGCCGGCGATCGAAGGGCTGGCCCGGGTGGACGTGCTGTGCCTGGACAAGACCGGGACGCTCACCGAGCCGGGCATGTCCTTCGGGGAGATCGTCGACCTGGACGGGACCGTCGACGCCCGGCCGATCCTGGCCGCACTGGTCCGCGCCGACGAGAATCCGAACCCGACGATGCTCGCCGTCGCCGACGCGGTGCCCGTCGATCCGGGCTGGGAGGCGGAGTCGCAGGTCCCGTTCTCCTCGGCGCGCAAGTGGAGCGGCGCCGACTTCGGTGGCCACGGCGCCTACGCGTTCGGCGCGCCCGACGTGCTCCTCGCCGAGCTGCCCGAGCCGCTGGCTCGTGCGCAGGAGCTCGGCGCGGGCGGCAACCGCGTGCTCGCCCTCGTCGGCGCGGATGAGCTGACCTGCGACGACGGTCCGCGCCCGGTGGGGGTGCGGCCGCTGGCGCTGGTGGTCCTGGAGCAGCGTCTGCGCCCGCACGTCGGCCGGACGCTCGGCTACTTCAACGAGCAGGGCGTCACGCTGAAGATCATCTCCGGTGACAACGCGGTCTCGGTCGGCGCCGTCGCGCGGGCCGCGGGCGTTCCGCACGCCGAGCGGGTCGTCGACGCGCGGGAACTGCCCGAAGACCCCGAGGCCCTCGCCGAGGCCCTGGAGACCTACACCGTCTTCGGGCGGGTCACCCCGCAGCAGAAGCGCGCCTTCGTGACGGCCCTGCACCGGCGCGGCCACACCGTCGCGATGACCGGTGACGGGGTCAACGACGTCCTCGCCCTCAAGGAGGCCGACCTCGGTGTGGCGATGGGTTCGGGTTCGGCGGCCGCGCGGGGGGTCGCGAAGGTCGTGTTGCTCGACAACGACTTCGGGAGCCTGCCGCGCGTGGTCGCCGAAGGCCGCCGGGTCCTCGGCAACATCGAACGCGTTTCGGACCTGTTCCTCACCAAGACGATCTATTCGATCGCGCTGGCGCTGGCCGTCGGGCTGATCGGCGTTCCCTATCCTTTCGCGCCCATTCACGTGACCCTGATCGGCGCGCTGACCATCGGTGTCCCGTCATTCTTCCTGGCGCTGGCGCCCAACTCCGAGCGTTTCCGGCCCGGTTTCGTCGGGCGCGTGCTGCGCTTCGCCGTGCCCGCCGGGGTCATGGTCGCGCTGGCCACGTTCGGCGCGTATTGGCTCGCGCGCGACAACGAGTCCTCCGCCCTCCGCGAGGACAAGGCGACGGCGACGATCACCCTGTTCTGTGTGGCCCTCGCCGTCCTGGCGCTGACCGCGCGGCCGTACACGTGGTGGCGGGGCGGGCTCGTGATCGTCATGGGCGGGCTCTTCGTGCTGGTCTTGGCGGTGCCTTTCGCGCGCGACTTCTTCGAGCTCAGCTACGGCGATCCATACAACACCCTGGTCGGGCTGGGTCTTGCCGCGGCGGCGGTCCTCGTGCTGGTCGGAGTCACCTGGTGGAACACACGTACGGCGGTTAAACCACCCATGAAACAGTGAATAGTCTTCTGGTCGCATACTTATGCACTCCTCGGAAGAGTCCGCGGGTCCTTCCGCCCCGGCCGCGCCGAGTCGTCGCCCCGGCACTCCGCGTTCACCTTGCGGGCCTCTCCGGGCGGCGTTCGGCCCCGGCGGGCGGGGCCGAATATTTACCCGTAAACCGGGCATAGTGTTTACTCCCTCTCCACCTTGTCTCTGAACAGTGCGCGTGCGCCAATAGTGAGCCGGAATTCTTTGCCATTCCGGGTTCACGATTCCTTAACCCAGCGAAACCCGCCCGCGGCCGCTGAGCGGGAGTTAGTAAGTCGGTTTTCTAAATCAAAGCCGGGCCCGGCAAGATCCACAGGGGCCAAGTTTCCGTTGCGGATCTACCTGCTGCATGGCATAGTCCGTGGGGAAGTTGCTCCGGGGAAGTCGATCATCGGGGGATGATGACTGATGAACAGTTCACGGACGAACACGGTCCAAGGCGACTTGAAAGAACGGGGATACGCCCTTACTGCGGGAGCGGATCTGGAAATCGAACCGGCCGTGCGCGATTACGAAAAGGCACTGGCCGATGAATGGAACAACCTCGAACCCGACAACTACTTAAAAGGCGGCGCCCGATTCCGGGAGCGTCGCTACGGCCGCTTCCGTTACGTGCCGGCCACCGACGAGGTCAACCTGCTGGCGCACCGGCCCTACTTCCAGTCCGAAGAGGCCAACTCCTACGCCGGCGGCATCGCGCGGGTCGTGGAGCCCCTCACCCGCCAGTCGGTGGAGAACCCGCTCCTCAACGAACTCATCCGCTTCAACTTCAGGCACTTCCCGGTGGCCGCCGACGACGAGCGTCGCGCGCAGCCCTGGGAGGTCGCCTGCCACCAGTTCCGCATCATTTCCTCCGCGGGCCAGGTCGGCGAGCCGACCCCCGAGGGGATCCACCGCGACGAGATCGACTACGGCGCCATTCACCTGATGTCGAAGTCGAACACCCAAGGCGGCCTGTCGCGCGTGTACGACAACGACTCGAAACCGATCGCGGAATTCTGTCTGGAAGACCCCATGGACACGATGTTCTGGGCCGACCAGCTCGTCCTGCACTCGGTTACCCCTATCTTCGCGGTGGACGATCGGCATTCCGCGGTCCGCGACATTCTCATTCTCGGATACACCTGCACTCCGGGGCTGTCGCCGACCGACTGACATTCCACCGCGGCGCGAACGCTACTTTGAGATTGGTGGATCATGTCTACTGCGACCGCACCCAAAACCTCGGCCCTGACACCGACGGTGATCTTCTGCCTCATTTCGGTCTACATCGTATGGGGCTCTACTTATCTGGCCATCGATTACACGCTCGAAACGATGCCGCCACTGGTGATGACCGGAATGCGATTCCTCGCGGCCGGTCTGATCCTGGTGACCTTCCTGCTGTTCCGCGGCCACACCCTGCCCACCGGCAGGCAGTGGCTGAACTGCGCCCTCATCGGCGGCCTCATGCAGGGCGGCTGTGTCGGCGGCATCGCCATCGCGCAGCAGAGCATCTCCAGTGGACTCGCGTCCGTCGGCATCGCGACGGTGCCGGTGTGGGTCGTGCTGATGATCGGCCTGTACACCCGCAAGTGGCCGAACAAGCTGGAGATCCTCGGCATCTCCTTCGGCATGATCGGCGTGATCCTGCTGGAGATCCAGGGCGGCGTGAGCGGGGCCTCGAAGGGCGCGATCATCATCGTGGTCGCGGCCATCAGCTGGTCGCTGGGCTCGGTGCTCAGCCAGCACCTGAAGCTCCCGAAGGGCCCCATGGCCTACGCCGGGGAGATGCTCGCCGGCGGCACGCTGGTGACCATCGCCGGGTTCGCGCGCGGCGAGAGGTTCCACGGGATGCCCGACACGGCCGCGTGGCTCGGCTGGGGCTACCTCGTGCTCGCCGGTTCGCTGCTGGCCTACAGCGCCTACATGTACCTGCTCAGCAACGTCCGGCCTTCGCTGGCGACCAGCTACACGCTGGTCACGCCGGGCGTCGCGGTCGTCCTGGGCGCGTGGCTGCTGTCGGAGGACATCGATGTCTACACCGTCCTGGCGGTGCTGACCGTGCTGGTCGCCATCTGGTTCATCTTCAAGGGCAAGGAAGCCAAGTCCACAACAGCGAACGGGGAGGAAGTTCGTGATTCGTGAGAAAGTGCTGTTCATAGGGGACACATCGCATTGGAGCCGGCTGGCGGCGGACTTCGTCGGCACCAATTTCGAAGAGGTCGACGCGATCTTCTGGAACTACGGCGAACCCAAGCCGCGCATCCACGAAGACTGGGAGGGCGACCGGATCTTCTGCTTCAAGGCGGACCTGATCCTCCATCCCGCCCTGCTCGCCAGGGCGCGCAAGAGCGCCATCAACTTCCATCCGTCGACCCCGGACTTCCGGGGCGTCGGCGGCTACTACTACGTGCTGATGGAAGGCGCCCGGGAGTTCGGCGCGACCTGCCATCACATGGTCCGCAAGATCGACGCCGGATCCATCATCCGCGTCGACCGCTTCCGGATCATGCCCGGCGAGACCCCGGCCGAACTCGGCAGCCGGACCGCCGCGCACTGCCTGGTGCTGTTCTACGACATCGTCAGCCTCATCCGGGAAGGCGCGGAACTCCCCGTCGCCGACGAGAAGTGGGGCGAGAAGCTCTACACCCGGGCCATGCTGCACGAGCTCCAGTGGGAGAACGAGGTGGCGGCCGCGCACCGTTCCCGGCTCGCGCTGATGGCCGACGCGGGGGCGCGCTGATGCGGATCGTGCTGGCCTACTCCGGTGGCCTCGACACCTCTCTCGCGCTCGCCTGGCTGCAACGGCACTACGACGCCGAGGTCATCGCCTTCTGCGCCGACCTCGGCCAGACCGAGGACCTCGACGAGGTCGCCGCGCGCGCCGAACGCAACGGCGCCGCCAAGGTCCACGTCGAGGATCTCCGGCAGGAGTTCCTCACCGACTACGCCTTCGCCGCGCTGAAGGCCGACGCGGTCTTCGAGGGCCGGTACTTCATGGCGGCCTCGCTGAGCAGGCCGCTGATCGCCAAGCGGCTCGTCGAGATCGCCCACGCCGAAGGCGCCGAGGCGGTCGCGCACGGCGCCACCGGCAAGGGCAACGACCAGGTCCGCTTCTACGCCGGGATCACCGCGCTCGACCCGGCCCTGCGGATCATCTCGCCGGTCCTCGAATGGGACCTGCACACGCGGGCCGCGCAGATCGCCTTCGCCGCCGAGAACGACGTCTCCCTGCCGGCCTTCAAGACCAGCCCCTACAGCCGCGACACGAACCTCTGGGGCACGAGCGTGGAGTGCGGCCCGCTCGACGACATCACGATCGCGCCGCCCGAGGAGGTCTACTCGGTGACGGTCCCGCCCGAGGCGGCGCCGAACAAGCCCGCGATCGTCCGGATCACCTTCGAGCAAGGCGTTCCGACGCACATCGACGACGAGCCGCTCGACCCGGTGACGCTGGTGGAGCGGCTCAACGCGCTCGCCGGACGGCACGGGGTCGGCCGGATCGACATCCTGGAGAACCGGCTCGTCGGCTTCAAGGTCCGCGGCGTGTACGAGAGTCCGGCCGCGACGGTCCTCTACGAGGCCCACCGGGAGCTGGAGAACATGGTCTGCGAGCGCGACCTGTTCCAGTACAAGGCGATCGTGTCGCACAAGTACGCCGAACTGATCTACGACGCGAAGTGGTTCAGCGCGCTGCGGTCCACTTTGGACGCGTTCTTCGCCGACATCCAGCGGCGGGTCTCCGGGACGGTCTCGGTGCGGCTGTACAAGGGATCGGCGACCGTGCTGACCCGTTCCTCGCCGCATTCCCTCTACCACCACGACTACGCCTCCTACGAGGCCGAGAACGAGTTCGACCAGCGCGCGGGGGAGGGGTTCTCCTACATCTGGTCCATGCAGGCGAGGGTGTCCAGCCTGCGCGCGGGCGCCTGAGCGGACGATCCGACACACCACGAGCTCACCGAGGAGTCACCTTGACCCGCCGCGGTTCCGTTCGCGTGCCCACCGCCCGCCGGTTCCTGATGTGCCGGCCCGTCCATTTCGACGTCACCTACTCCATCAATCCCTGGATGCGTCCCGAGGTCGCCACCGACGCCGGTCTGGCGGTCAAGCAGTGGACCCAGCTGCGCGACCTCTACGTGGAGCTCGGGCACACGGTCGTCGAGATCGAGCCCTTGCCCGGGCTTCCCGACATGGTCTTCGCCGCCAACGGTGCGACCGTCGTCGGCGGCCGCGTCCTGGGTGCCAGGTTCCGGTACCCAGAACGCGGTCCCGAGGGGCCGGCGTACCTGTCCTGGTTCCGCGCCAACGGTTACACCGACGTCCGCGAGCCGGAGTTCGTCAACGAGGGCGAGGGCGATCTCCTCGTCGCCGGCGAACGGATCCTCGCCGGGACGGGGTTTCGCACCGACTCGCGGTCGCACCGGGAGGCCGAGGACTTCTTCGGCGTCCCGGTGGTGGGTCTGACCCTCGTCGACGCTTCCTACTACCACCTCGACACGGCGCTGGCCGTGCTGTCCGAGGACGAGATCATGTACTACCCCGAGGCGTTCTCCGCCGAGAGCCGGGCGCTGCTGCGGGAGCTGTACCCCGACGCCATCACGGCCACGGCGAACGACGCGGCGGCCTTCGGGCTGAACGCGGTGTCCGACGGCAGGCACGTCGTCCTGCCCGAGGCCGCCGCACATCTGGTCGACGCGCTGCTGGACCGCGGTTTCGACCCGATCTGCGTCGACCTCTCGGAGCTGCTCAAATCCGGGGGCAGCGCCAAGTGCTGCACCCTCGAACTGCGGCCGGGCTAGGTCAGCCCGCCGCGATCACCTCGATCTCGACGAGCCAGTCGCTCACCAGCGTCTCGGCGACGATGGCGGTGGTCGGCACCGGACGCCCTTTCAGGGCGGCCATCCGGGCCTCGGCGTTCTCCTTGGCGTAAGACGCGTCGCGGAGATAGCTGGTGATCCGGACGATGTCGTCCACCGTCATCTCCGCCGAGGCGAGGATGGCGCGGATGTTCGACCAGATCAGGTCGAGCTGTTCGGCGAGCGTGGCGCCGGGGACGCCGTCGGCGTCGAGTCCCATGGTTCCCGCGACGAACAGCAGACGCTTCGCCTCGCGGACCTCCAGCGCGTGCACATAGTCGTCGGTGGCCGGGTAGACGCCATCAGTGGGGGAGTGGGTCACGGTGCGCAAAGGCTTCCTGCCTGTCCGGGAGTTCGGGACCTTCGGCGGCGCGGTTCGGTTGCTGCTCGTGCAGCAGTTCACGGTCAACGCTGCCTTTTACATGCTTATGCCTTATTTGGCAGCATATCTCAGTGGTGATCTCGGCCTGACGGCGTGGGCGATCGGCCTCATCCTCGGCGTCCGCAACCTCAGCCAGCAGGGCATGTTCGTGGTCGGCGGGCTGCTCGCCGACAGGTTCGGCTACAAGCGGCTGATCGTCGCCGGGTGCGTGCTGCGGACCGCCGGCTTCGCCGCGCTCGGGTTCGTCGACTCCCTGCCGGTGCTGATCGCCGCGTCGGCGGTGACCGGCTTCGCGGGCGCACTCTTCGGTCCGGCGGTGCGAGCCTACGTCGTGCGGGAAGTCGGGGACCGCCGCGTCGAGGCCTTCGCGCTCTTCGGGCTCTTCTTCCAGCTGGGCATGTTCGTCGGGCCGCTGATCGGCCTGGTACTGCTCGCCTTCGACTTCCGCGTGGTCTGCACCGTCGCGGCGGTGATCTTCGCCGGTCTCGCCGTCCTGCAGCTCTTCGCGTTGCCCGGCAAGGGAACCGGGGCCGCGCCGACGGCCGCCGAACGGCCCCTCGCCGAGTGGCGGCGGGTGGTCGCGAACCGGCCGTTCCTGCTGTTCTCCACGGCCATGATCGGCGCGCACGTGCTGATGTTCCAGGTCTACCTGGCCCTGCCGCTCCAGGCGCAGCGGGCTGTGCCGGGCAGCGGTGACAGCGTGACGACCACCCTGTTCGTGGCCTCGGCGGCGGTCGCCGCGGTCGGGCAGCTGCGCGTCACCGCGTGGGCGCGGGCCCGCTGGCCACCGAGACGCGCCATCGTCTGCGGGGTCACGCTGATGAGCGCGTCGTTCCTGCCGCTGCTCGCCGGTGTCACGGCCGCGCCGGACGCCGGGCTCGTCGCGCGCGTCGCCGCCTGGGCGCCGCTCGTGCTGTCGACGGCCGTCCTCGCCCTCGGCACGGTCATGGTGACGCCGTTCGAGCTCGACACCGTCGCCCGCCTGTCCGACGGGGTCCTCCCGGCCACCTACCAGGGATTGCACCAGACCCTGTCCGGGCTCGGTGTGACGCTCGGAAACCTCGTCGTCGGTGCGTTGTGGGAGGCCTCGGCGGCACTTCCGTGGTTGCCCTGGCTCGGACTGACAGTGGTCGGCGCGTGCAGCGCGCTCGCCGTGGCGGCACTGTCGAGTGTGGACCAGCCGGTCGCCCGGTGACGGCCGCGGCCGTCACCGGGCGGACTCCCTAGTTCTTGAGCGCCACCGAGACGGCGTCGGCGAGGCTCGTGGTGGGGCGGCCGATCAGGCCCGACAGCACGGTGTCCGACGCGTGCAGGTCGCCCTTGGCGACGCCGACGTCGGAGTCGGCGAGCAGGTCGGCGTACTGCTCCGGGACGCCCGCGCCGGTGAGGGCGGCGAAGTACTCGGCCTGTGGGAGGTCGCGGTAGGCGATCTCCTTCCCGCTCTGGCGGGAGACCTCGGCGGCCAGCTCGGTCATGGTGAAGCCGCGGTCACCGGCGAGTTCGTAGATCTTCGCGGGGGCGTCGGTGGTGAGGACGACGGCCGCGGCGGCGGCGTAGTCGGCGCGCGCGGCGGCCGAGACGAGGCCGTTCTCGGCGCTGCCCAGGAGGGCGCCGTGCGTGAGAGCGGGGGCGAGGTTCTCGGTGTAGTTCTCCAGGTACCAGCCGTTGCGCAGGAACACGTGCGGCAGGCCGGAGGCGGTGATGTACTCCTCGGTCGCCTTGTGCTCGACGGCGAGGCCGAGTCCGGTGGTGTCGGCGCGCAGGACGCTGGTGTAGACGAGCAGGCCGACGCCGGCGGCCTTGGCGGCGTCCACGGCGTTGCGGTGCTGTGCGAGACGCTCGCCCATCGCGTTGGACGAGATGAGCAGCACCTTCTCGGCACCGGCGAAGGCCGTGGCCAGGGTCTCGGGCCGCGTGTAGTCGGCCAGGCGGACCTCGACGCCCAGGTCTGCGGCCTTGTCGGGGTTCCGGACGGCGGCGACGATCCGGTCGGCCGGCACGCCCCGGTCGAGCAGCGCGGTGACGGCCAGGCGGCCGAGATGTCCGGTGGCGGCGGTGACGACGATCATGGGGGTGCTCCTCAGTTAGTGCCCAGCGTTCTGCCGGTACTTGCCTGAGGGTAGTACTTTCAAATAGTTAGTACAAGAGGAGAGTGAGTACCGTCGCATGGGTACGATCAAGGACATGAGCGCCGATCCGACCAGGGAACTCATCACCGACGTCTTCGACCGCAACTGCCCGTCCCGCCGCACGATGGAGACCGTGACGGGCAAGTGGGGGTCGCTGGCGCTGGTCGCGCTGCGCGAGGGGACCTTCCGTTTCAACGCGCTGCGACGGCGGGTCGACGGGGTCAGCGAGAAGATGCTGTCCCAGACGCTGCACGCACTCGAGCGCGACGGGCTGGTCCTGCGCGAAGCGCAGTCGACCATCCCGCCGCACGTCGAGTACAGCCTTACCCCGCTGGGCGCGCGGGTCGCCGATCAGTTGTTCGGGCTTGTCGACATCCTCGAAGGCAACTTCGGAGAGGTCCTCGAAGCGAGGGTCCGCTACGACGAGGCGCGTTCCGAAGGCTAGGGAGTGCCCCGGCGATCGATCGCGCCACCGATGATGCCACCGATGATCAGGTAAACGATCGCGGCCAGGCCGTAGTTCAGTAGGGCCTGGAGCTTGTAGTCGTCGAGGGTGAAGATGTCCTTGAACAGGTAGGCCAGGAAATCGGCCATCTGCTTGACCAGATGCACCAGCGGGTTGCCGGTGTTCGCCTCAAGCATGACGAACGCGATGTGCAGAACGAGGATGAACGCGATCAGGCCGAAGATCGCCGATACGGCTCGGGCGGCGACCGAACCGTCGCGATACCGGTAGCGGTAGAGGGCCATGGCAGTTCCTTCCGGGGTGGCGGCGGCCATCCGGCGTGTTCCGGACGGGTACGCCGCATTCATGCACCGGTGCATACCCGCTTGCCCCGGACGTCACACCTTTCTCATCGTCCACAATGGCCACCCTCGACGACGGTCGTGACGGTTGACACTGCGCTCGATCCTCCCTAGCCTGCTGTGACATCTGTTACCCACCGGTAAGTAGGGAGTTTCGGTGCCATTACCCAGATTCGGCCGCGCCGCCCTCGTCGTCGCCGCCGCGCTGGCCGCGACCCTGCTCGCCCAGCAACCCGCCAACGCCGCCGTCGACACGGGTAAGTACGTGGCCCTCGGCGACTCCTTCACCGCCGGACCGCTCATCCCGCACCAGACCCTCGACGTGCCCGGATGTCTTCGCTCCGACCACAACTACGCCGCGATCCTCGCCGAGACCATCGACGCCGGTGAGTTCACCGACGCCAGCTGCTCGGGTGCGACGACCAAGGACATGTTCGCTCCACAAGGGACCTTCTGGGGGACCAACGCGCCCCAGCTCGACGCCGTCACCCCCGACACCACGCTCGTGACGATCGGGATCAGCGGCAACGACGTCGGCTTCATGGACGTTCTGCTCACCTGCCTGTCGAAAGGGCTCGTCGACCCCTTCGGCCATCCCTGCGAGAAGAGCTACACCGACAACGGCTACGACGAACTCCGCGCCCGCATCGCCGACGTGGCGACGGATGTCACCGCCGTGGTGACCGCCGTGCACGATCGCGCTCCCGGTGCCGAGGTCGTGCTCGTCGGATACCCCGCCCTGCTGCCCGAGAAGGACGGCTGCTGGTGGAAGGCCACCATCGCCAAGGGCGACGTTCCCTACCTCGACGGTGTCAACGACGAGCTCAACGACATGCTCGCCCGCGTCGCCGGTGACCACGACGCCCGCTTCGTCGACGTCTACGACCGCGGCCACAGCATCTGCGCCTCCCGAGGCGACCGCTGGGTCGAGGCCGTCATCCCGACACAGCCCGCAGCCCCCGTCCACCCCAACGCCGCGGGAATGCGAGCCGTCGCCGCCCGGCTCGCCGACGCGCTCGCCTGATCCCCGGCCACAACGACGGGCCGCCTCGATCCCGGGCGGCCCGTCTGTACGGGGTGACGGCGGGGTTGTTCCGGCTGCCGCTGCCGCTGCCGTCGCGGACGACGCCGCCGCCGACACCGACACCGACAAGTAGGTGGCTCTCGGGTGCTCCTCCAGCGCCGCTGGGCCGCTTGTTCCGCAGCAGATTCCCACCCTGCGCCCTGTCATCGCCGCCACGTGGGCCGCGACCCGGTGCCTGGCCACCCCGCCATCGCCGGCGGGCCGCCTATCGCGCGCTAGATCCTCGACGTCGTTGCCGCCGCGTTGGCCGCGACCCTGCTAGCCCTCCCCGCCTCGGTCTGCCGCCTGTGCGGGCAGGTGCGTGGCTCTCGGCGATCGCTTCGCCGCCGGACGGCTCATCTGGCACCAGCCCTTCGCTGCCGGACCGCGGGTCGTGACCTGCTCGCCCGGCGTCCCGCCATCGCCGCCGGGCCGCTCATCCCGCGCTAGATCCTCGACGTTG
>NZ_JACHGT010000020.1:13180-165133 GCF_014202425.1 Phytomonospora endophytica
TGCCGCCGCGTTGGCCGCGACCCTGCTAGCCCTCCCCGCCTCCGTCTGCCGCCTGTGCGGGCACGTGCGTGGCTCTCGGCGATCGCTTCGCCGCCGGGCCGCTCATCCCGCGCTAGATCCTCGACGTTGCCGCCGCGTTGGCCGCGACCCTGCTAGCCCTCCCCGCCTCCGTCTGCCGCCTGTGCGGGCACGTGCGTGGCTCTCGGCGATCGCTTCGCCGCCGGACCGCTTGTCCGGCACCAGACTTTCGCTGCCGCTGCGTGGGTCGTGACATGCTCGCCCGGCGTCCCGCCATCGCCGCCGGACCGCTCATCCCACACCAGCCCCTCGACTTCCCGGATTCCTTCGTCGAGCGGGGAGACGCTGGGCGGTCGTGCGAGCCTTTGGTGCTGAGCTGGGTGGGGCGGCGTTCGCGAGGTGCGCGCATGGGCGGATTCGCCCGTGGCTCGCTCGGGCCACCGCGTTCACACTGAGCCGCGTGACCACGAGCGAAACCGAACGCCCCCAGCGCGCAGGCCACGACGTTCGCGCGGAGCGACGAACGCCGGCGGGGATGCCGCCGCGACGGTGACCTCCGGCCGCGCCGAGAGCGGACGTAGCCGAGGGTGGCCGTGGTGGTCGGTTGAAGCATGGCGGCCGACACGTCGTGAGGCCGTTGGGTGCCCGTTCGCCCTGCTCCATCGCGGTGAGGCGGCGGAGTTCACCGCGCGTCCGTGATCGCGCGGCGAGCGGCCGTGTCCGTGCACGTCCGTCGGCCGTGAGTCCCCACCCCCGCGTCTAAGCCCTCGCTCGCGCCCAGATGTCGTTGCACTCCACGCAGACCTCCTCGGGCACCAGCCCCAGTCGCATCCCCAGCGCGAAGATCCTGCATCCGAGGCAGTACCCGAACGCCGCCTCCAGCGTCGCCGCCGCGGCGAGCGCTCCGAGCACCACCCAGGCCGCCGTGGTCAGGCCGAATCCGAGGGCGAGTACGGCGGCGGCGGTCGACATGACCGCGCCCATCGCCTGCGCGAAACGCTTGGGCGGGCCGGGAACGGGCTTCGCCGCGAACGGCAGTCGCGGCGTCAGAACCCGCGTCACGAACTGTCCGAGTGGGCTGAACCGCGGCCCGGCGGCGACGCGCGCGATGAACCCGTAGGCGATCACCAGGGTGAGCCACGGAAGGTCGAAGACGATCGTGGAGACGGCCATGACGACGACTCCGGCGGCGACGAGCCGGGCGGCGACCTCGTTGACGGGATTGGGGAAGGAGAACAGGCGGGACATGGGGGAAGCCTTCGGGTGTGACGGTGCTTGCGCCCGACGGTAGCACTATGTCTATCGACTTAGTAGGAAAACAAGATCCCATAACCCCTGACCTGCGACGGAGCCCGCGGCTTCCGCACCACCACCGTCGGCGGAGTGGATCCCTTATGTCCCAGGCGTTCCCGTGTGACGCAGCGAACCGGGAAAGCACTGGCGCGCCCCGGGAGGGCGATCTACTGTATTGATACAGAGGCTCTGTACCGATCCAGAAGGTCGAGCTCCGAAGCTCCGAGGAGGTGAACATGCGCCCCACGCTCCAGACTGTCGCCGACGCCGTCGGCGTCTCCCGCAGCACGGTCTCGAACGCCTACGGCAGGCCCGATCAGCTCTCTCCCGAGCTGCGCGCCCGCATCCTGGCGACGGCGAAGGAACTCGGCTACGCCGGACCCGACGCCACCGCCCGCTCGCTGCGGCGGGGCCGCGCCGGTGCCGTCGGCGTCCTGTTCACCACCACGCTGTCCTACGCGTTCGTCGACCCCTTCGCCGTGCTCTTCCTGCGCGGCCTCGCCGAGGCCGTCGAGCGCAACGGCACGGGCCTGCTGCTGGTCCCGCTGTCCACAGAGGACGAGGCGGCCAGCGTCGCGGCGGTCCAGAACGCCGTCGTCGACGGCTTCTGCGTCTACTGCGTCCCCGAATGGCACGGTTCGCTGGAGGCGCTGCGTTCACGCGGGCTTCCGGTCGTGACCACCGAATACCGCGACGACGTCCCGGCCGGCGAACTCCAGGTCGGCGTCGACGAACGAGCGGCGACGCGCGCGGCCGCCCGGCACCTGCTGGGTCTTGGTCACCGCCGGATCGCGCTGCTCACCAACGACATGGCGCCGAAGGGCGAGACCGGTCCGCTGGACCTGGCAGGCCCCGGCGACTTCCGCTACTTCGTCGAGCGCGAAAGGGTCTCCGGCGTCGCGGAGGTCTTCGCCGAGGTGGGCGTCGGCTGGGACGACCTGATCGTCGTCAACGCCGCCGCGAACTCGCGGGCCAGCGGTGCACAGGCCGCCGCCCACGCGCTCGACCGCGCCGATCGCCCCACCGCGATCGTCGCGTGCACCGACCTCCTCGCGCTCGGCGCGATGGACGCACTCGCCGCCCGCGGGCTCACGCCCGGGCGCGATGTCTCGGTCACCGGGTTCGACGACATCCCGGAGGCCGCACCGGCCGGGCTCACCACGGTCCGGCAACCAGCCGTCAGCAAGGGCACGCTCGCCGGTGAGCTGTTGCTCGATCCACCCGAGGATCCGGCCGAACGTCGGCTCCTCCTGCCTACCGAACTGATCGTCCGGGCCTCAACAGGGCCCGCGACCATGAGGAGATAGCCCGACATGGACCTGCACCCGATCGGCGCGATGTCCGCCCTCGAAGCGGCCCGCCGCCACGCCAACTCCGCGATGCCGAACGCCCCCGTCGTCCTGCCCCGCGTCAAGCGCCGTCCGGAGAACCCGGGCCCGCTGCGCCGCGGCACCGCCGGGACCCTGCGCCGCCTCGCCGACCGTCTCGACGCCCGCCGTCCGGTGACCCGGACGTCGTAACGATTCCTTTCAGATGAACAAGACCGGCCCGGGACTGTGGATCCCGGGCCGGTCTCTTCGTGTGCTCAGAAGCCGATGGAGATGCTCCAGCCGGTCATGCTGCCGCCGGTGTCGAGCAGTCCGTAGAGGTCGCCGACGGGAACGCCCGGCACGCCGAGACCGGCCATGTAGAGGCGGAAGAGGTCGTCGGCGTTGTTGTCCGACCGCCGGGTGAGGGCCGCTTCGAGGGCCTCGCGGTTCGGGGTCATCCCGGCCGCCTTGGCCCACTGGTAACTGGCCTTGAAGCCGTCCTCGTAGTCGTAGTCCTCAAGTGTGTGGTCGTCGAGCATCGCGGCCTCGGTGTCGAGCCAGGCGACGAAGCTCCCGCGCTGCGGCGAGAAGCCCATGACGAGCGCGTACTCGTGGTCGCCGACGATGGCGACGAGCACCGGGGAACCGGTCTCGTGGGCCATCGCCTCCAGGGTCGGCTCCAGTTCCTCGGGGAAGTTGGAGGTTCCGCTGACGCGCCACCAGTCCTCGAACATGATCTCCTCGTCGTCGAACGGCGAGGGGAACGTCGACGACACCGACGGCAACCGGGCCGCCGGTACGGAGGCGCGCACGACGACGAAAACGGTGATCTCTGAGGCCATGAGCGCGAGCCTATGTCCTCAAAGACCACCGTCCGATGAGACGAACGTCCGGATCTACACCGTCCGACGGGACCGTTCAGGAGCGGTCGACGGCGTACTTCTCGATCTCGGCCAGCTCGGTCTCGGTGAAGTCCAGGTTGCCGACCGCGGCGACGTTGGTCTCCAGCTGCGCGACGCTGCTGGCGCCGATGATGAGGCTGGTCATGCGCGAGTCGCGCAGCGCCCACGCCAGGGCCAGCTGCGCCAGCGACTGACCGCGCGAGGAGGCGATGTCGTTGAGCGCGCGGACTTTGGACATCGTCTCGTCGGAGAGGTCGGACTCGTTGAGGAACACGCTCGTGCGCACGCGCGAGTCCTCCGGGACGCCCTTGAGGTACCGGTCGGTGAGCAGGCCCTGCGCGAGAGGGCTGTAGGCGATGCAGCCCGCGCCGGCGGTTTCGAGGGCGTCGAGGAGACCGTCGCGCTCGATCCAGCGGTTCACCATCGAGTAGGACGGCTGGTTGATCAGCAGCGGCGTGCCCAGGTCGGCGAGAATCGCCGCGGCCCTGGCCGTCTGTTCGGCGTTGTAGTTGGAGATGCCGACGTAGAGCGCCTTGCCCTGGCGGACGATCGCGTCGAGCGCGCCCATGGTCTCTTCCAGCGGCGTGTCCGGGTCCGGACGGTGGTGGTAGAAGATGTCGACGTAGTCGAGGCCCATGCGCGCCAGCGACTGGTCCAAAGAGGACACCAGGTACTTGCGGGAGCCCCATTCGCCGTACGGGCCGGGCCACATGCCGTAGCCGGCCTTGCTGGAGATGACGAGCTCGTCACGGTACACGCCGAGGTCGGAGGCGAGGACGCGGCCGAAGTTCTCCTCGGCGGCGCCGGGCGGCGGACCGTAGTTGTTGGCCAGGTCGATGTGCGTGACACCGAGGTCGAAGGCGCGCAGGAGGATGTCGCGCTGCGTGGCGATCGGACGTTCGTGGCCGAAGTTGTGCCACAGGCCGAGCGAGATCGCGGGGAGCTTGAGTCCGCTGCGCCCGGTGCGGCGGTACGGCATGGAGTCATAGCGGTTCGGTGCGGCGAGGTAGGTCACGACGGTGAGCTTAACGGGGATCTTGGGCCGCGACAGGGGGTGGGAGCGATTCCATCAAGGGCTCAGTCCTCGTCCGGGCCGGACCCCCGGACGGTCTCCGGCCGGTCGGCCTCGGGCTCCTTCCGCAGGGTCTGAAGCATCGCCTCGATCTCCTGCCGTGACGCTCCCGAGATCGTGACCGTCCGTTCGCCCTCGGAACCGGTCACCTTGACGGTCACCGTCGGGGCGTCCCGGCGCGCCGAGCGCCACGCGGCAACGGCGGTGAACAGCCCACCCAGCGCGGCACCGGAACTGAGAGCGACCATCAGCGCCTCGGCGATCATCGGCTCAGCTCCGATACGAACGCGCTGGCGCCGGTCAAGACGAGCGCCGAACAGAGGATCACCAGGGATCCGGCGGCGACCACGCCTTTTTGGATCGGCGTCTGGTCTACCAAGGCCGCGGCGACGTCGCCGAACCAGTAGCAGGCGATGAAGGCCAGGAACAGGTTGAATCCCGCCAGCGCCAGCCGCATGTTGTGCAGCCTCGCCGCCGTCGACGCGAACAGCTCCCCGGCGGCCGTCGCGGCGAGCGCGGCGGCGATGAGCAGGAGTTCGCCCCTGCCGAGCAGGGAGTCGAGGCCGAAGCGCTGGCCCCGCGTCATGAGGCTTAAGGCGTTGAAGCCGACCGGGAGCACGGCGATGCCGACGCTGAAGATGCCCCAGATGATGAGTTTGCGGCGGATCCGTACGCCGGGTTCGGCGTCGGTGGTCGGCTGCTGGGTCGTCGCCCCGGCCATGTGCCCCCCAGGTGTGCGGCTGGCCTCGATTCTACGAGCCGCCGCCCGTCCCGGTCTCAGCCCACGCCGTACACCGCCGCCCAGAACTCGTCCCACACCGGCAGGTTCTGGTTGCCCATGTGCTCTCGCTGCATGAGCACGATCGTC
The DNA here is from genome assembly GCF_014202425.1 of Phytomonospora endophytica. Taxonomy (GTDB): domain Bacteria; phylum Actinomycetota; class Actinomycetes; order Mycobacteriales; family Micromonosporaceae; genus Phytomonospora; species Phytomonospora endophytica. Next base: position 18,644 of record NZ_JACHGT010000020.1, read on the forward strand.
GTGTTCTCCTCGGCGGGGTCGGTGTACCAGGCGGTCCCGTAGTAGCCGGGCCAGCCGTAGGTCCCGGTCGCGTGGCCGCTCCGGTTGGGGCCGGTGGCGACGCCCATCCCGAACCCCCACCCCATGGCGTCGAAGTAGTCGGGGCCGAACCCGGACAGCTTCTTCTGCGAGGGCGTGAGCTGGTCGGTGGTCATCAGCTCCACCGACGCCCGCGACAGCACGCCCTCGCCCGACAGCAGAGACATGACGAAGGTGAGGTAGTCGTGCCCGGTCGACAGGAGCCCGCCCCCGCCGGACTCGAAGGTCTGCGGCCGGCTCCACTGTCCGTCGGGCGGGTCGTCGACGACCGGTGAGCCGTCGGGGGCGTCGTCCTTGGCGTAGGCCGTCGCGAAACGGCCGAGCTCGGCCGGGTCCACGGTGAAACCGCTGTCCTTCATCCCCAGCGGGCCGAAGACGCGCTCCCGCAGGGCCTCCCCGAAGGATGTGCCGGTCGCGCGGGCGATGAGCACGCCGGTGACGTTGGCGGCCGTGTCGTAGAGCCAGGCCTCACCGGGCTGATGGACCAGCGGAAGCGTCCCCAGCCGGCGCATCCACTCGTCGGGCTCCGGACGGCCGACGGCGCCGAGGGCCTCGGCGATCGGCGACGCGGTCATCACCATGCCGGTCCCGAATGTGGAGTCCAGCAGGCCGCGCAGGGTGACCGGCCGTTTCGCGGGAACAGTGTCGGAGAGCGGCCCGAGCGGGTCGGCGAGGACGCGCATGTCCGCCAGCTCGGGGAGGAGGTCGTCGAGTGGGTCGTCGAGCCGGAGGGTGCCGTCCTCGACGAGGGTCATCGCGCAGGCCGCGGTGAAGGGCTTCGACATCGAGCCCATCCGCAGGATCGTGTCGGCCGCCATCGGCGTCGTCGCGCCCGCGCCCTCGAAGGCGAGGGTCCCCACGGCCACGACCTGTACCTCGCCGCGGTGGGCGAGGACGACTCCGGCGCCCGGGACGACTCCCGAACCGACGAAACGGTCGAGGTGGTCGCGCACACGCGCGGCCCTCTTCGGCAAGAGCTCAGCGGTCATCCGTCCGTCCTCCTCGGCGCGACTGTTCGCAAGCTACCCGGCGGCTCCGACAGAATCCGGTGAACGGCCTCAGCCGCCGCTGACCAGCCCGTCCACCCTCGCCGCACCCAGCCCGTCGTTGATCACCATGATCCCCGCCCCGACCGCTCCCGCGCGCTCGCCGGTCCGCGACGGCACGATCCGCAGGTGCTGCGTCGCCAGGGGCAGCGACCGCTGGTAGATGACCTCGCGCACGCCCGCGAGGAGATGGTCGCCCGCCAGGGCGAGGGACCCGCCGACGACGATGATCGACGGGTTGAAGAGGTTCACCGCCGCCGCGAGCACCTCGCCGATGTCGCGTCCCGCCTGCCGGATATGCCGCAGCGCCTCGACCGACCCGGCCCGCGCGAGTTCGACCACGTCGAGGGCGTTGGCGGTGTCGAAGCCTTCGGCGGCCAGGCGCGCGGCGATCGCCGCACCGCTCGCGACGGCCTCCAGGCACCCGGTGTTGCCGCAGCGGCACGGCGTCTCGCCGCTCGCGGTGACCCTGATGTGCCCCATGTCCCCGGCGGCGCCCTGCGCGCCCCGGAAGACCTGCCCGTCGGCGATGATCCCGCAGCCGATGCCGGTCGCGGCCTTCACGAACAGCAGATGCCCGGCGTCCCTCCACTGCGTGTAGTGCTCGCCGAGGGCCATGATGTTGACGTCGTTGTCGACGAGGACGCGCCCGGGCAGCCGTTCCCCGACGTATCCCGGCACGTCGAAACCGTCCCAGCCCGGCATGATCGGCGGGTTCACCGCGCGCCCGGTGTCGTGCTCGACGGGTCCCGGCAGGCCGATCCCGACGCCGAGGAGGTCGCCGACCTCGCGGCCGGTGCGGGTCAGCAGCGCGCGGCCCTGTTCGACGACCCAGTCGAGGATCGGCACCGGCCCCAGCGCGATGTCGAGGTCGGCGCGGTGTTCGGCGAGGACCGCGCCGGCGAGGTCGGTGACGGCCAGGCGCGCGTGGGTCGCGCCGAGGTCGGCGGCGAGGGTGACACGCGCGGACGGATTGAACGCGAAGGTCGTCGGGGGACGTCCGCCGGTCGAGGCCGCCTCACCGGACGGCCCGATGAGCCCGCTGGCGAGCAGGGCGTCGACGCGCGAGGTGACGGTGGACCTGGCCAGCCCGGTGACCGCGGCCAGCTCGGATCTGGTGCGGGGCACGCCGTCGCGCAGTAGTTGCAGCAAGGTGCCCGCTCCACCCGGGGTGGCCGTCTCTTTTGTCACGACCCCAGTGAATCATAAGCATCTTACGATCTTGCTAATCCAACTAAGTTCTCCACGGCTAGCAACTTTTGCTTGACGGCTGTCATAAGTCTCGGTACGGTCCCGGCATGGCTTTAACTGACTCGACGGGACTGGCCGGCTCCCGCCACGACCCGCCGGTGTCCGGGTACCGGGCCGCCATCATCGGCGCCGGGTTCATGGGCCGGGTCCACGCCCGGGCCATCCGGGTCGCGGGCGGCCACGTCGTCGGCGTCAGCGGATCCACACCCGACCGCGCCGCCGCGACCGCCGCCGAGTTCGGCGCGGCCAGGGCCTTCCCGGACGCGGCCGCCCTCATCGCCGACGACGAGGTCGACGTCGTCCACGTCTGCACCCCCAACCACCTGCACACCGAGTTCACCCTCGCGGCCCTCGCCGCCGGGAAGCACGTCGTGTGCGAGAAACCCCTGGCGACCAGCGCCGACGCGGCCGCCGCGATGGCCGACGCGGCCGCCGCCCGCGGGAAGGTCGCCACCGTCCCCTTCGTCTACCGCTTCCACCCGATGGTCCGCGAAGCCCGCGAACGGATCCGGAGCGGCTCGGTCGGCACCGTCCACCTCGCCCACGGCAGCTACCTCCAGGACTGGCTGCTGCGCCCCGAAGACGACAACTGGCGCGTCGACGCCGCCCTCGGCGGACCGACCCGCGCCTTCGGTGACATCGGCTCGCACTGGTGCGACCTCCTTGAGTTCGTCACCGGCGACCGCATCACCGGCCTGTCGGCACAGACCGTCACCGTCAACGGAAACCGCGGCGGACCACCGGTCACCACCGAGGACATCGCCACCCTCCAGTTCGCCACCGCGACCGGGATGGTCGGCTCGACCGTCATCAGCCAGGTCTCCGCCGGACGCAAAAACCGCCTCCTGCTGGAGATCTCCGGCACCGAGGGCAGCCTCGCCTTCGACCAGGAGCAGCCCGAACTGCTCTGGCACGGCCGCCGCGACCACAGTGGACTCCTCATCCGCGACCCGCAGACCCTCAGCCCCGCCGCAGCGCGCTACGCACGCACCCCCGCCGGGCACGCGCAGGGCTACCAGGACTGCTTCGACGCCTTCGTCGCCGACACCCGCGCGGCCGTCGACGGCGACCACCGAGACGGCCTGCCGACCTTCGACGACGGACTGCGCGCCGCCCGGCTCGCCGACGCCGTCCTCGCCTCGGCCCACAAACGTGAATGGGTGGCGGTCGGCGATGACTGAGCCCCTGCTGGAGATGACCGGGATAGGCAAGTCCTTCCTCGGCGTCGGCGTCCTGCACGGCGTCGACCTCACCGTCCGCGAAGGAGAAGTGCACGCGCTCGTCGGCGAGAACGGCGCCGGCAAGTCCACCCTGATGAAGATCCTGGCCGGCGTGCACCGCGCCGACGCCGGAACCGTCGCCCTCGACGGACGGCCCGTCTCCTTCGCGCACCCCGTCGAGGCCCAGAAGGCCGGTGTCTCCACGGTCTTCCAGGAGTTCAACCTCCTCCCCGAACGCACCGTCGCCGAGAACGTCTGGCTCGGCCGCGAACCCCGCCGACGTGGACTCGTCGACTCCCGCCGCATGGCCGCCGACACCGCCGCCCTCCTCGACGGACTCGGCGTCACCGACATCCGCCCCAGCACGCGCATCCGCTCGCTGTCGGTGGCCCGGCAGCAGGTCGTCGAGATCGTCAAGGCCATCTCCCACGACGCCCGCATCATCGCCATGGACGAACCGACCGCCGCGCTCGCCGACCGTGAGGTCGGCCTTCTCTACGATCTCGTCGCGCGGCTGAAGGAACGCGGGGTAGCGATCCTCTACGTCTCCCACCGCCTCAAGGAGATCTTCGATCTCGCCGACCGGATCACGGTTCTCAAGGACGGTCGCCTTGTCGACACCATGGACACCGCGGCGACCAACCCCGACGAACTCGTCAAGAAGATGGTCGGCCGCCCCATCTCGGCCTTCTTCCCCGATCCCCTTCCGGGCAACGGAACCGGCGAGGTCCGCCTGGAGATCGCCGGCGGCGGCAACACCCAGCTCGACGGCATCGACCTGACCGTCCACGGTGGAGAGATCCTCGGCCTCGGCGGCCTCCAGGGCAGCGGCCGCACCGAGATCGCGCACGCCCTCTTCGGTGTCGCCCCCTTCACCCGCGGCCGGATCTCCGTCGACGGGAAACCCGTGCGGATCCGCTCCCCGCGCAAGGCCGTCGGCGCCGGACTGGCGCTGGTCACCGAGGACCGCAAGACCGAAGGGCTCGCCCTCAACCAGACCGTCCTGGCCAACGCGCGGCTCGTCCTCGACGCCGTCCGTCCCGGCTCGGCGTCCCGTCGCGCCAAACGGATCCCCGAGATCCTCGCCGCCCTCGAACTCTCCTCGCGCGGCACCGGCCAGGAGGTCCGTTACCTCTCTGGCGGCAACCAGCAGAAGGTCGTGCTCGCCAAATGGCTGGCCACCGACCCGGCCGTCATCGTCCTCGACGAACCGACGCGCGGCATCGACGTCGGTGCCAAACAGGCCGTCTACGGCCTCATGCGACGGCTCGCCGCCGACGGCGTCGCCATCGTCCTGATCTCCTCCGAACTCCCCGAACTGATCGGGATGGCCGACCGCGTCTGCGTCCTGCACGACGGCCGCATCGCCGGGGAACTGCCCGGCGGCAGCGCCGAGGAGGACGTCATGGCCCTGGCCACCGGTCACACGCCCGCCGCCGCGGGCCCGACGACACCGCAGACCCCCGACGGGGCGGCGAAAGGCGCGCAGTCATGACCGCAGCAGTGCGCGAGGCCCCGAAGACGGCGGGACCGCCGCCGGGCCGATCGCGCGGCTCCTTCCGGATCGGCACGACGGCCCTGGTCTACGCGGCCCTCGTCGCGATCCTCGTGGTGGGCGCCGTCCTGGTCGCCGCCGACGGCAAGAACCTCTTCAGCACCGGCAACATCGTCGACATGCTCACCCGGTCGAGCCTGCTCGGGTTCATCGCGATCGGGCAGACGCTGGTGATCCTGTGCCGCTCCCTCGACCTGTCGGTCGGGTACGTCATGGCCTCCTGCTCGCTCATCGCGGCCATGGTCATGAACGGCTCCGAGGCCAACGTCCCGCTCGGGATCGGTGCGGCCCTCGGCGCCGCGGCCGTCGTCGGGCTCGTCAACGGGCTGGTCATCACCAAACTGAAGGTCAACGCCTTCATCGCCACCCTCGGCACCGGCCTGATCCTGAAAGGCTGGCTGGACACCGAGTTCGCCGGACCGGCGGGCAAGGTCACCGCCTCCTTCCAGCAGTTCGGGTACACCCGCGTCTCCGTGGTGCCACTGTCCACAGTGGTCATGCTCGTGCTCGCCGTGGCCGGTGTGCTCTACCTGCGCAAGACCCGTGGAGGGCACCACATCTACGCCGTCGGCGGCGACACCGACGTGGCGCGGCTGTCGGGCATCCGCACCGACCGCACCATCGTCACCGCCCACATCCTCTGCGCCGTCGCCGCGGGCGTCGCCGGACTGCTCATCGCCGCCCGCTTCGGCACCGGCAGCGCCCTCGTCTACGACTACGGCCTCGACCTGGAGTCGATCGCCGCCGTCGTCCTCGGCGGGACCTACCTCATGGGCGGGCGCGGCGGCATCGCCGGGACCGTCGCCGGGGTCATGATCCTCGCCGTCCTCGACACGGTGTTCAACATCCTTGAGGTCAACCCCTTCTACAAGGACGTGCTGCGCGGCGCCATCATCGTCGTCGCGGTCGCCATCTACGCCCGGCGGCAGCTCTCGGCCAGACCGAGCCGGGTCCGCTTCGCCGGAGGTGCCTCGTGAGCTCGGCCCGGAAACTCGCCGACGCCGGCCGCTTCCTGATCAGCGGCAGCGGCGCGGTGTACCTGGTGCTCATCGCGATCTTCGCGATCATCTTCGCCAACAACGCGAGCTTCTTCGAGCCCGCCAACCTCATGCTCTTCGTGAAGAAGGCAGCGCCCCTGCTGATCCTGGCCGTCGGCCAGTACTTCGTCATCGTCGCCGGGGAGTTCGACCTGTCGGTCGGCTCGCTCGTGGGCGCGCAGGTCGTCCTCGCCGCGCTGCTCATCGACGGCCAGGAGTCGCGCACCTGGCCGGTGATCCTGCTGATGCTGCTCGGCGGCGCCGCCGTCGGACTCGTCAACGGCCTGATCACGACCCTGCTGAAAGTGCCCTCGATCATCACGACCCTCGGGATGATGCTGGTCCTCTTCGGGGCGATCCGGCTGCTCACCGGCGGAGCGCCGACCGGGGCCCTTTCGGAGGGATTCCGGGTGTTCGGGCGCCGCGGCATCGACGACGTCCCACTCATCGGGCAGCTGCCCTGGGCGCTGCTCATCATCGTCGCCGTCGGCGCCGCCGCGGTCCTGCTCATGCGCTCGTCCTTCGGCCGCACCCTCGTGGCCGTCGGCGACAACGAGAAGGCCGCCGGTTTCGCCGGAACCCGCGTGTGGTGGGTCCGCACGGCCGCGTTCGTCCTTTCCGGACTGTCGGCGACCGTCGCCGGGATCCTCGTCGGCGGCTTCGCCGGGGTCACCTCGCAGGTCGGTGACGGCATGGAGTTCGTCGCCATCACCGCCGTCGTGCTCGGCGGCGTGGTCCTCGGCGGCGGCCGCGGGGCCGTCCTGGCCGCGATCGCCGGCGCCCTGACCGTCGAGAGCCTCTTCACCCTCTTCACCCAGCTGAGCGTCCCGTCGACCATCCGGCCGACCGCGCAGGGCCTGATCATCATCGTCGCCGTCGCCTACGCCTCGCGGGAACGATCGCGCAGGCACACCCCGCACCCGTCCCCGAAGCCCCCAGAACCCAACCGCCACAGCGATGTGGCCCTCTCCAAGGAGTAACAATGCGCGCCTCTCGCCTCGCCCTCGTCGGGTTGGCGGCCGTCACTTTACTGCTGAGCGCCTGCTCCACCGACACGCCGACCGAGACACCCCCGGGCGACCAGCCGACCCAGACCGCCGACGGCGAATGGTTCGTCCGGGCCGACTACGACCGTCAGCTCGCCCAGCGCGCGATGACGCCCGAAGGCCCCGCCGACAAGCCCTACCTGCAGGCGATCCAGCCCGAGTGGATCGACACCGCCAAGTTCAAGAAGGACGGCGGCGACGCCACGGTCTGCTTCTCCAACGCCTCGATCTCCAACCCGTGGCGGGTCACCGGCTGGATCACCATGCAGCAGCAGGTGGAGGTGCTCAAGCAGAGCGGTGACATCGGCGAGTTCCGCGTGTCGGACGCCGGAGACGACGACAACAAGCAGATCTCCGACATCCAGGCCTTCGTCGAGGCCGGCGACTGCGACTCGATCATCATCTCCCCGTCGACGACGGCGACCCTGACGCCCGCCGTCCAGGCCGCCTGCGACAGCGGTGTCCCGGTCGTCGTGTTCGACCGCGGTGTGCAGACCGACTGTGCCGTCACCTACATCCACCCCATCGGTGGTTACGCATTCGGCGCCGACGCAGCCGAGTTCCTGGTGAAGAACCTCGAACCCGGTAAGAAGGTCCTCGCGCTGCGGATCCTGCCCGGCGTGGACGTCCTGGAGAACCGCTGGGCGGCCGCGCAGGAGGTCTTCAAGGGCAGCGGCATCGAGGTGCTCGGCAACGAGTTCACCGGCGGTGACGGCGCCAAGATCAAGGACATCGTCTCGCAGTACCTGCAGCGCGGCGACGTCGACGGCATCTGGATGGACGCCGGAGACGGTGCCGTCGCGGCCCTCGAAGCCTTCGAGGACGCCGGAAAGCCCTACCCGGTCTTCTCCGGCGAGGACGAGCTGACCTTCATGCGCAAGTGGAAGGACACCGGCATCAAGGCGATCGCGCCGGTGTACTCGAACTTCCAGTGGCGCACGCCGATCCTGGCCGCGACGATGATCCTCAAGGGCGAGAAGGTCCCGTCGGAGTGGGTGCTCCCGCAGTCGCCGATCACCGACGCCGAACTCGACGACTACCTGGCCCGCAACGCCGACATGCCTTCGCTGCACTACGCGAAGTTCGGCGGGGAGGACCTCCCGGGATTCCCCGACGCCTGGAAAGATCGCTGACATGAGCCATGCCATCGGCGTGAACACGTGGGTCTGGACGTCGCCCCTCACCGACGCCCGCCTCGCCGAACTCGCGCCGATGGTGCGCGACCGGGGTTTCGACGTCATCGAGCTTCCTGTGGAGACGCCCGGTGACTGGGACCCCGGCCGCGCGGCGACACTGCTCGAAGGCCTGGGCCTGGCGGCCAGCGTCGTGCTGGTCATGGGCCCGGGCCGCGAACTGGTCGAGGCGCCGCCCGAGGTCGTGGCGTCCACACAGGACTATCTGCGGCACGTCGTCGACGTGGCCGCCGAAGTCGGGTCGCCGACGATCGCCGGGCCCGCCTACTCCTCGGTGGGGCGGACCTGGCGGATGTCGGAGGCCGAGCGGGAAGCGGCCTACGAGCAGCTGCGCGAAGGGCTCGGACCCGTCGTGGAGCACGCTCTGGGCGCCGGCGTGACCGTCGCGATCGAGCCGCTGAACCGTTACGAGACCTCGCTGATCAACACCGTCGAACAAGGACTCGACGCCCTCGACGGTTTGCCCGAGGAGGGTGTCGGTCTGGCCCTCGACGTCTACCACATGAACATCGAGGAACGCGACGTCGCCGAGGCGATCCGCATCGCCGAGGACCGCGTCGCGCACGTCCAGGTCTGCGCCAACGACCGCGGTGCCCCCGGCGCCGACCACCTGAACTGGAAGGGCATTCTGGCGGCACTGTCCGAAGTGGAGTACCGGGGGCCGCTGGTCATCGAGTCCTTCACCGCCGAGAACGCCACCATCGCGACCGCCGCCTCCATCTGGCGGCCGCTCGCCGAGACGCAGGACGCGCTCGCCTTCGACGGGCTGGAGTTCCTGCGGGGGCTGTGGGGTAAGTAGGTTCCCCGGACGGCCGCGTGTCGCCATCGCGGCCGTCCGGGGTCTTCGTCAACGCGCGACGTTGCCGGTGGAGACGGCCGGCGGGCTCGGTCTTTCGGGTGCGCTCGGTCATGCCGGGGGCCGGCGGTAGCGGTCTCGCGCCGGGGACGCGGCCGCAGCGGACTTCCCTCGGCGAGTCTCGCTTCGCGGCTCGCGCTGGGTCGGGGACCCGGCCGCAGCGGTCCCGTCAAGGGCGGGTTCCGCTTCGCTCGCCCGCCCTGGCCGGGGACCCGGCACCGGCGGCGGGCCGAGCCCGATCCCATGCCGCAAAGGCGGTTTCGTTCGCGCCGCCCAAACAAGCACAGGCCCTTAAAACCTCACCCACCCAAGGCCGGGAACCCAAGACGCCGCCCCGCGAGCGTGAGCCTCGCTTCGCTCGCCCACGCAAGCCAGGGAACCTGGCCGCAGCGGCCCGTCAAGGCCGGGTCTCGCTTCGCGGCTCGCCCCGGCCGGGAACTTGGCCGCAGCCATCCCGTCAAGGTCGAGTCCCGCTTCGCGGCTCACCCCGGCCGGGGACCCGGCACCGGCGGCGGGCCGAGCCCGATCCCATGCCTGTCAGGCGGTTTCGTTCGCGCCGCCCAAACAAGCACAGGCTCTTCAAGTTCACCCACCAAGCCCGGGAACCCAAGACGCCGCCCCGCGAGCGTGAGTCTCGCTTCGCTCGCCCACGCAGGCCAGGGAACCCGGCCGCAGCCATCCCGTCAAGGTCGAGTCCCGCTTCGCGGCTCACCCCGGCCGGGGACCCGGCACCGGCGGCGGGCCGAGCCCGATCCCATGCCTGTCAGGCGGTTTCGTTCGCGCCGCCCAAACAAGCACAGGCTCTTCAAGTTCACCCACCAAGACCGGGAACCCAAGACGCCGATCCCGCGAGCGTGAGCCTCGCTTCGCTCGCCCACGCAGGCCAGGGAACCTGGCCGCAGCCATCCCGTCAAGGCCGAGTCTCGCTTCGCTCGCCCACGCAGGCCAGGGAACCTGGCCGCAGCCATCCCGTCAAGGCCGAGTCTCGCTTCGCTCGCCCGCCCACGCTGGGGACCCGGCACCGGCGGCGGGCCGAGCCCGATCCCATACTTCTCAGGCGGTTTCGTTCGCGCCGCCCAAACAAGCACAGGCCCTGAAAACCTCACCCACCCAAGCCCGGGAACCCAAGACGCGGCCCCGCGAGCGTGAGCCTCGCTTCGCTCGCCCACCCCGGCCGGGGACCCGGCCGCAGCCATCCCATCAAGGCCGAGCCTCGCTTCGCTCACCCACACAGGCCAGGGAACCCGGCCGCAGCCATCCCGTCAAGGCCGAGGCCCGCTTCGCTCACCCACCCCGGCCGGACCCCGGCCGCAGCGTGGGGCGAGAACGACGACTCCGGTGGTGGCGATCTTGGTGCGTGCGCATGGGCGTTGTCTCCTGGGCCGGGCCAGGCCAGGCCGGGCCGGGGCGGGTGGCGGTCCGGCTGTCGGTCTCACCCCGTTCGGGCGCGCTCGATCGTCTCTTCGTAGGCGGATGCCTCGAAGCGGTAGCGGGAATCGACGTGGTGCGATTCCAGGCTCGGCGTGACGTACCAGGTGATCACCTCGCCGTCTCGTCGGATGTCGGCGTAGGTGGCGCCGCAACCGTCGTGGCATTCTCCACTGTGGATGCGGGTCCGGCCGGTGGAGAGCAGGCGGGGGAGCGCGTCGGCCTCCAGGCGGGCGTTGGAGACGCCGGGGGAGACCGGGACGCCGTCGACGAGTGGAACCAGGCCCACGTCGGCGATGACCGGCCCGGTCGGCGGTCGCTCCAGGGACAGTGCGTGGAAGCCCTCCGTGGCGGCGGTTCGAGGGCGTTTCAGCCAGCGCAGAACCCGGTCGGCCCACGGTTCGGCGTCACCTCGGGGGAGGGCCGCGACGAGCCGTTTCCGCAGTGTCGCCGGCTCGCCCGGTTTCCATGGCAGGGCTGCGGTCTGGCCCGTTCGCAGTTCGACGGCGAGCCGGGCGACCAGTACCGGTTCCAGCACGCCGGCGACGTGGGCGAGCGCCCTCCAGGTGGCGAGCGCGTCGGCCCGGTCGAGGAGCAGCGCCCCCCTCGGCGATGGCATTGCCATCGCCAGGAGGATCCGCGCGGCACCGGCGACGGTCTCGGCATCCGGTCCGGTGGTCAGCGTGGTGGCGAGGTCGGTCGCGTCGGCGATGCGTCCCGCCGATCGTGGGCTGATGTGGCCGTCGTGCCGGATCGCGTTGCGCCGCAGCCAGTCCGCTGCCGACGGCGTGCCGAGCCGGCTGAGCTGCCGTACCGCGAGGTCGGCGTCGGGGCCGTCCTCGGCGATCGCGATGAGGGTCTGCTCGTCGCCCGCGGTGGCGAGTTCGAGGACACGCTCGGCGGTGTGGGCACGGGTGGCCCGTTTGAGTTCCGCCTCGTACTCGCCGGCGTCGAAGCGCACCTCCGGAAAGGGCCACGGGTCACCGGCCATCGTCTGGCGCCACCCGTCCCAGATGACCTGGCCGCCTTCCTTGCGGATGGTGACGAACAGCCCGCCGCAGCATTCGGGGTCGCAGGCGCCGTTGGCCAGTTCGGTTTCGTGCGGCTCGGCACGGGCGTGCAGCCCGTTCGCGGAGTCGAGCAGGTACCAGGCATCGCTCGTGGCGAAGAACTCCGCCGTGAGCACCGGCCGCCCGTCCACGAGGACGGACAGGGCCGTCTTGCCCTCCGCGCCGATGCCCGCGGTTTCGACGCGGAACCCGGCCGACGGCGTCGCGGGCGCGGGGGAACGTCCCAGCACGGCGGTGAGCCGTGCGGCGATCTCCTCCCGTGTCCCCGGTGGCCAGTCGAGCAGCGCGGGGACGTGGAGGTACAGGTCGTCACGGACGCGTTCGATGAGCCCGTGTTCGGCGACCGGCAGCCGGTCGCAGACCTCCGCGAAGGCCGCGTAGGCGTCGACGGCGTCGGCGTACCCGGTGAGCCCGCCGCGGAGGCTTCCCGTCCTGACCCTGGGGGCGGACAGCAGGATGTGGGCGGCGTTGCGCACGACGACGACCTCGTCCCCGTGCTCCCGCAAGGCGCGCGGCAGGTCGACGGCCCGCGCAACCCGCGGGGCGTTGCCGGTCCAGTCGTCGGGGCCCGTCATCGAGTGCCGGAGGAGCCAGGGGACGGCCTCGGGTCTGCCGCAGAGCGCGGCGACGGCGAGCCGGGCGGGTCCTCGTTCGCCGCAGATACCGGCGATCCAGAGGAGATGCCCGGTGGATCCGGGCGGCTCCGCCAGGATCCCGATCGCCGCCGCGCCGGGTTCGTTGGGCAGGAAGGCCAGGTGCCGCAGCACGTCGGCGTCCTCCGGCCCGGCCCGGCCGCGCAGCATCGTGAGGCCGATCAGCAGCGGAGGCGAGGCACTCGCGTCGCGGATCAGCCACCGGGCGAGCGCGGCGACGGACTCCTCCGGCCCGAAGTCGTGCTCGTCGGCGTGCCAGCGGCGCCCCGGGAAGCCGATCTCGGCGAGCCGGGTGTGCAGTGATCGGTGCGTGCGCCCGGAGAAGCGCCGGATCTCGGCGAGGATGAGGTCGCCGCGTTCCTCGAAGGGCACCGTGTCGGCGTGCTGCTCGGCGGGTTGTTGGAAGGCGAAGGGGCCATCGCGGTGCTCGGCCAGTTGCGCGACCACGTGTGCGTAGACGGAGTGCGGGCCTGTCATCGGTGCGCGTGGGACTCGTTTCCGTAGGTCATGCCGTCAATGTCCCACACGCGGGCAAGTCTCCTCGGAAAGCGCTATCTTGGCCGGATGCGCCTGCTGATCTTCTCGAAGACGACCGGTTTCCGCCACGACTCGATCCCCACGGGCGTCGCCGCCGTCGAGGCCCTGGCCGCCGCCAACGGCTACGCGACCGACGCCACCGAGGACGCCGGCGCCTTCACGCCGGAGAACCTGGCCCGCTACGCCGCCGTCGTCTTCCTGTCGACCTCGGGCGCGCTGTTCGACGACGCCCAGAAGGCAGCGCTGAAGGACTACGTCGAGCGCGGCGGGGGCTACGTCGGCATCCACGCCGCGTCGACCACCGAGTACGACTGGCCCTGGTACGGCGAGCTCGTCGGCGCCCGCTTCACCCGCCACCCGCGTCCCCAGGACGGCGTCATCCACATCGAGGACGGCGATCACGACTCCACGAAGCACCTCGGCGCGACCTGGCCGCGCTTCGACGAGTGGTACGAGTTCGCCGAGAACCCGCGCGGGCGCGTCAGCGTCCTCCTCACCGTCGATGAGTCCAGCTACGAGGGCGCCGAGATGGGCGCCGACCATCCCCTCGCCTGGTTCCACGAGATCGGTGGTGGCAAGGCCTTCTACACCGCCCTCGGCCACACCCACGAGTCCTTCGCCGAACCGGAGTTCCTGGCCCACGTCCTCGGCGGGATCCGTTACGCCACAGGCGTCTAAGGCCGCGTGCCCAGCCGGGTCGGGACGGTCACGACGTCGACGAGCGCGCCCTTGCGCAGCAGGGTGATCTGGAGGCGGCTGCCGATCGCGGGGCCGAGCATGAGCCGCTGCATGACCTGCATCGACGTCAGCTTCTCCCCGGCCGCCGACAGCAGGACGTCGCCGAGGTAGATGCCCGCGAGACCCGCCGGGCTGTCGGGGACGACCTCGACGACGCGCAGCCCCTCGCGCTGCCCGAAGCGTTCGGCCAGCGGGGGCGGCAGCGGCACCGGCATCCCGGCGACGCCCAGGTACGCCCGCCGGACCGAGCCCTCGGTGAGCAGCTCGCCGATGATGCGGCGGGTCGTGGCGTTCACCGGGACGGCGAGGCCGAGTCCGTAACCCGCGACGGCGGTGTTGACGCCGACGACCCGGCCGTGGGAGTCGGCGAGGGCGCCGCCGGAGTTGCCGGGGTTGAGTGCCGCGTCGGTCTGGATGACGTCGTCGATGAGCCGGACGTGTCGACCGTCGCGAGCGGGCAGCGAGCGCCCCAGGCCGGAGACGACGCCGGCGGTGACGGAACCGGCCAGGCCCATGGGGTTGCCGACGGCGATGACGAGCTGGCCGATGCGCAGTTCGTCGGCGTCGCCGAGTTCCGCGGTGGCGGGACTGGAGCCGTCGGCGCGCAGGACCGCGAGGTCGGAGAGCGGATCGGCGCCGACGACGGTGAAGCGCGTCGAGGTGCCGTCGGCGAACGCGGCGGTGCCGTGGTCGGCTCCGGCGACGACATGCGCGCTGGTGAGGAGGAACCCGTCGGCGGTGAAGGCGACGGCCGAACCCGCGCCCGTACCGCGCCGGCCGCGGACGGAGAGGGCGGCGACGCTGGGGAGCAGGCGGTCGGCGACGGTGGTGACGATGCGGCTGTAGGCGTCCATCGCTTCGGTCATGAAGGGCTCAACGCGCATCGAAGAAGATCTATGCCTTCTGGCAGACCGGGCACCAGAACAGGTTCCGCCCCGCCAGCGCGGCCTGCGACACCGAGCTCCCGCACACGTGGCACGGCAGCGAAGCCCGGCGGTAGACGTACACCTCACCGCCGTGGTCGTCGACGCGCGGCGGCCGGCCCATCGCCTCGGGCAGGTGCTCCGGGCGGACGGTGTCGATCCGTTTCGCCTCGACGCCCAGGCGCATCAGCGCGACCAGGTCGGCCCAGATCGCGTCCCACTCCGCGCGGGTGACCGCCCGGCCCTCGCGATACGGGTCGATGCCGTGCCGGAACAGCACCTCGGCGCGGTAGATGTTCCCGACACCCGCCACGATCTCCTGGTTCAGCAGCAGCGCGGCGATGCTCGTCCGCGACCTCGACACCCGCCGCCACGCCCGCTCCGGATCGGCGTCCGCTCGCAGCGGATCCGGCCCGAGCCGGTCGAGGACCGCCGCCCGCTCACCCTCCCCGATCAGCTCACAGGCCGCCGGCCCGCGCAGATCGGCGAACCAGTCGGCGTTGGCCAGCCGCAACCGCACCTGCCCGACGACCTCCCCACCGCTCCCCGGCGCGAAGGCGACCTTCCCGTACAGCCCGAGATGGACCCGCACCCAGCCGCGCGGACCGAAACCCAGGAACAGGTGCTTCCCATAGGCGTCGGCGCCCTCCATCACCCGCCGGTCCAGCAGCTTCGCGCTCTCCGCGAACCGCCCCTGCGGACTGGTCACCCGGACCTTCCGCCCGGCGAAGCGCTCGCCGTAGGCACCGGCCAGGCGGTGGATGATGTGGCCTTCGGGCATGGGGGCTCCGTTCTGCGCTCCGGGAGACGCTCCATCCTGCCCCGCCGCCGAAACAGGGCTGCGGGCGCCCGCCCGCCGGGGTTAGGTTTCAGGTTCCGCGTGATCTATGGCTCCCACCCACGGAGGCTTGTCCATGTCGATCCCGTACGCCCGTTTTCCCACTGTCTCCGGCGACACGGTCGTCTTCGTCGCCCAGGACGACCTGTGGTCGGTCCCGGTGTCCGGGGGCCGCGCGACGCGGCTCACCTCGGGTGCGGCGGCCGCGTTCCCCGCCTTCTCGCCCGACGGTGCCCACCTCGCCTACATCAGTGCCGCGCACGGTGCTCCCGAGGTCCACGTCATGGAGTTCGCCACCGGCCGCTCCACGCGGTTGACCTGGCAGGGCGAGTTCGTGTTCTCGGTGTCCTGGTCGCCCGACGGCCGCGTCGTCCGCTACGGCTCGACGGCCGGGTCGGTGCGGGAACCGCTGCTCTGGGAGGTGCCCGCCCACGCTCCCTTCGGCGGGCCGCTTCGCCTGCCGGAGGGCTCCGGCATGGCCGTCGGGGGTGGCCCCGGCGAACCGTCCTTTGTGTACCGCCACTGGACCGACCCGGCGCACTGGAAGCGTTACAAGGGCGGCACTCAGGGCCAGATCTGGTGGGACGAGCACGGCACCGGCGAGTACCGCCGGATCCTCGCCGAGCTCAACGGCAATCTCGCCGGTCCCCGCGTCGCGCACGGCCGCCTGTTCTTCCTCTCCGACCACGAGGGCACCGGCAACGTCTACAGCGTCGCCTTCGACACCGGTGACCTGCGCCGCCACAGCGATCACGACGGCTTCTACGCCCGCAACCTCTCCACCGACGGCGAGACTCTCGTCTATCACGCCGGAACCGGTCTGTACGTCCTCGACTCCGCGGCCCCCGACTCGCGGCCCCGCCGCGTCGAGGTCGATGTCGAGCGGCCGTCCCTGCCCTTCGCCGACACCTTCGTCTCCGCGGCCGAGTTCGCCGAGTCCGCGGCCCTGTCGCCCGACGGCTCGCGGGTCACGCTCGCGACCCGGGGCAAGCTCTTCGCGTTCGCCCCCGCGAAGGGTCCGGTCCGGCGCCGCGGTGAGACCGCGACCGCCCGCTACCGCATGGTGCGCCATCTCGACGGCGAGCGCGTGATCGGCCTGGTGAGCGACGCCGGCCCGGAGGAGCGGCTGTTCGTCCTCGGCGAGGACGGCGAGCGCCGCCACGGGCTGGATCTGGGAGCGGTCGTCGAGTACGCCGTCTCGCCCGACGGTTCCCTTGCCGTGGTGGTGAACCAGCGTTACGAGCTGATCCTCGTCGACCTCGCCGCCGGTACTTCGCGGGTCCTCGACACCAGCCCGCACGGGCCCCTGCTGGACCCGGTCTTCTCGCCCGACGGTGTCTGGATCGCCTACCGCCACCCGGACGCGGGCACCGAACCGGAGGGCGAGCCGCGCTCGTCGATCCGGTTGCGCAACGTGGAGACCGGTGAGTGGGCCACGGCCGCCGAGCGCGTCCTGCACGACTTCCGGCCGGAGTTCGATCCCGAGGGCCACTACCTCTACTTCATCGGCTTCCGCGACTTCAACGGCACCTACGACTCGCTGCACCTCGACGTCGGTTTCGCCAAGGGTTCGCGGCCGTACGCCCTCGCGCTGCGCCCGGGCCTCGGTTCGCCCTTCGAGGCGGGGGAGCGCGAGGGCGAAGGCGTTGTCCTGGAAGGGATCGCCGAGCGGATCCACCGCTTCCCGGTTCCCGACGGCCGCTACAAGCGCGTCCTCGGCCTCCCCGGTGGCCGGGCCCTGCTGCTCTCGGGTGTCTCCAGTGAGCAGCTCGACCGGCGTAAGCCGCCGGGCCGGGTCACCGACACCCTCCAGGTCCTCGACTTCGCGAGCGGTGAGCTGAGCACGGTCGCCGAGAACGTCGCCGACGTGTGGCTGAGCGCCGACCGGTCGACCTCCATCCACCGCTCCGGCGACGAGTGGCGTGTGCTGCCCGCGGGCAAGGCGCCGTCGGGCGAGGAGGGCCGCCTCGATCTGAGCCGGGTCAAGCTGTCGGTGCGGCTCGCGGACGAGTGGCGGCAGATCATGCGCGAGTCCTGGCGCGGACTGCGCGACCACTTCTGGACCGCGGAGATGTCCGGTGTGGACTGGGATGGTGTCTACGCCGAGTACGAGCCGCTGCTGTCCACAGTGGCCACACGCCGGGAACTCGGGGACCTGATCCTGGAGTTCCACGCCGAACTGGGCACCTCGCACACCTACCACCAGTTCGAGCCGCCGGTGCCCGGCGACCGGCGCTCCGTCGGCCGGCTCGGCGCCGACCTCGTCCGAGACGACGAGAACGGCACCTGGCGGGTGTCGGCACTCGTGGGCGGCGACCGCTGGAACCCCGAGGCGACCTCGCCGCTGCACGTGGCCGGCGTCGTCGACGGGGACGAGATCCTCGCCGTGAACGGTGTGGGCGTCGATGCCGACCACGGGCCCGCCGCCGCGCTGGTCAACCAGGCCGGGGCACCGGTCGAGCTGACCGTGCGCGGGCCCGACGGCTCGCGGGACGTCGTGGTCACACCGGTCGGTGAGGAGTACGCCGGGCGCTACAGCGACGCGGTCGCCGCGAACCGGCGCAGGGTCCACGAGGCGACCGGCGGGCGCGTCGGGTACGTCAGCGTGCCGGGGATGTTCCCGAACGGTTTCGGCTACTTCATGCGCGACTACCTCGCCGAGTTCGACCGCGAGGGCCTGATCGTCGACGCCCGGAACAACTCCGGCGGCCACCTGTCCCCGCTGGTGCTGGAGAAACTCGCCCGCCGCAGGGTCGGTCAGACCCACTGGCGGCACGGCCGTACTCAGCCCTACCCGCTCGAATCGCCGCGCGGGCCGCTGGTGGGTCTCGTCAACGAGTACTGCGGCTCCGACGGCGACATGTTCGCGCAGGCCTTCCGGCTGATGGGTCTCGGCCCGCTGGTCGGCGCCCGCACGTGGGGAGGCGTTATCGGCAGCACGCGTCTCCAGCGGCTGGTCGACGGCTCGACCACCTTCACCCCGATGATGGCGATCTCCTTCGATGAGGCCTACTGGAGCGTCGAAAACCACGGTGTGGCACCGGATGTGGAGGTCTGGCGCACCCCGCAGGACTACGCCGCCGGACGCGACCCGCAACTGGAGACCGCGATCGAACTGGCCCTGACCGAACTGGAGAAGCGGCCGCCCTACGAGCACCGGGCGGCCCCACTGCCGGTGAAGACCCGCCCGGCGTTGCCGCCGCGTCCCTGACCCGCGACCGGGTGCCGTCCACAGCGGATGGCACCCGGTGCGTCAGGACAGGCCGAGGCGGTCGGCGAAGAAGGTCAGGTGGTCGGCGTGCAGATCGCGCGCCCGGCTCGCCGAACGGGCACCGTGACCGCTCTCGCCCCGGCGCCGCAGCAGCAGCGGCCCGGCGGTCTCCGGCCGCCCGTGCTGGAGCGACGCGCACATCTTGCGGGCGTGCGCGGGATGGACGCGGGCGTCGTTGTCGAAGATCGTGAACAGCGCGTCGGGGTACTCCACGCCTCCACGGACCCGCGCGACCGGCGAGATGTCCCGCAGCCAGGCGAACTGCGCGGAATCGGCGGCGCTGCCGAAACCGTTCGTCCACTGTGCTCCTTCGCCGTGCTCCTCGAAGCGCACCATGTCGAGCATCGGCGCCGACATCACCGCCGCCGCGAACAGCCCCGGCTCCTGCGTGATCGCCGCCCCGACGGTGATCCCGCCCTTGCTGCCCCCACTCGCACCGAGCATCGCCGAGGTCGCCGAACCACGCTCCACGATCAGCCGCGCGCAGGCGATGAAGTCGTCGACCGGGTTCTGCTGGTGCGCGCGCATTCCGGCGGCGAACCACGCGGCGCCGTACTCGCCGCCGCCGCGCAGATTCGTCATCGCGTACCGGCCGCCCGCCAGCACCCACGCCAGCCACGTCGGCCGGTACTCCGGCGGCCAGGACACGTTCCACCCGCCGTAGCCCTCCACGATCGTCGGCAGCCGCCGGCCGGCCGGAACGTCCGAAGGGGACAGTAGAAAGAACGGGATCCGCGTCCCGTCGGCCGAGGTCGCGAACAACTGCTCGACCGACACCCCGGCGACCGCCTCGGTCTCCTCGACCGCGACCGGACCGTCCGCCGAAAGGCGCAGCAGCGTCGGCGGCGTGGTGTGGTCGGTGTAGACCAGCCCGCCGCCCAGATCGAGCCTTCCCCTGCCCGGCAGGGGAAGTTCGACCGGGGCGAGCGCGCCGGAAGGGTCGTGCAGGCTCAGGACGCTCACCACGTCACGGCGATGGGCGGCCAGGATCCGCCGTCCGTGAAAGGCGAAGGCGTAGAGGATGTCCTCGCCTTCGGCGATCACGTCCCGCCAGGCCCCGTCGTCGCCGACCTCGGCGAGCCGCCACCGGGGAGCGCCTTCGGCGGTGAGGAGGTACAGCCGCCCGTCGGGCCCGAAACGCGCGTAGGTCAGCACGTCCGGCCCGGACTGGACGGTCGTGCGGCCGCCGTCGCGCAGGTCCACGACGTGCACGTCGGTCCGCAGGAGGGAGCTGTGCTCGACCGTCACCGCCAGCCGCGACCCCGCCGGATCCAGCGAGAGCCGGTACTCGGCCGCCGTGACTCCGGGATCGGCGAACACGAGCGCGTCCCGGTCGAAACCCGTGCCGATCTCGTGCCGCCACACGTCGTGGACCAGCGGTGCGGACGGCCGCTGGTAGACGAACCCGTGCGAGTCGGGCAGCCAGGCGACGTCGGCGGCCCAGCCGGTGCACACCGGCGGCCCGAGCGTCTCACCGCGCCCGACGTCGAGGACGTGCAGGAAGGAACGGTCGTCGCCCCGGTCGGAGACCTGGTAGGCGAGCAGCCGCCCGTCCGGTGAGGGCGTGTACACGTCGAGGGTCATCGTCGCCCGCTCCGACAGGTCCGCCGGATCGAGCACGACGCGTTCGCGCCCGTCGGGTTCGATCACGACGAGCACGGGATGTTCGGCGCCGGGACGGCCGCGCGTGACGAAGACCCGCCCGCCGCCCTCCTTCGGCGTGCCCACCGTCGGCCGCTCCAGCTCGGCGAGCCGCCGCAGCCAGGCCGCACGCTCCCCGGCCAGCCCCGCGAAGTAGCCCTCGGCGAGCGCGTCCTGCGCCTTCGTCCAGGCGCCGGTCGCGGGGGAGTCGGTCTCCAGCCAGCGGTAGGGATCGGGGACGACCTGGCCGTGGCGCTCCACGGCGGTGTCGTCCCGGCGTGCCTCGGGGTAACGCATGATCAACACTCTAGCGATTGCTAGGGTGTAGGGCCAGAGGGTCCCCCGTCTGGTTTAGTGGGGACGTGCCGACCAGTCCGCGCCTGCGCGCCCTCGCCCACCCGATCCGCCTGCGCATGCTGTCGCTGATGTGGGCCGGGCCGATGTCGGCCGCCGAGCTCGCCCGCGAGCTGTCCATCGGCCACGGCCTGGCCACGCAGCACCTGCGGGTCCTCGACAAGGCCGGTTACGTCGAACTCGTCGAGATCCGCGCCAAACGCGGCGGCCGCGAGCGGCGGTTCGCCACCGTCCGCGGCACGCCCCTGAGCGACCAGGCCGCCGAGGGCGGCCTGCCGCTGCTCGTCCAGAGCCTCGGCGGGGCCGTGCGCGACCGCGTCCCCGCCCACCGCGTCGACCGCCCCCTGCTCACCGTCGACGGCGAACTCTGGATGACACCCGAGGCCTACCAGGCCGCCCACGACGACGTGCTCGCCGCGATCGAGCGCTTCCACGCCGCCGCCGTCGCCCCGCACGCCGAGGGCGCCGAACGGGTCAGTCTCACCGCGGTCGCCTTCGCGATGACCGAATCGGTGGTGCCGGATCCGCCCGAGGGGTGATCATGGGGCATGCGGATCCTGGTCACGGGCGCCACCGGTTACGTCGGCGGACGGCTCGTCCCCCGCCTGCTCGAATCCGGCCACGAAGTGCGCTGCCTGACCCGCTCCCCGGACCGCCTGCGCGACGTCCCGTGGGCCCTGGATGTCGAGATCGCGACCGGTGACGTCGCCACGGGCGAAGGCCTCGCCGACGCCCTGGACGGTATCGAGGTCCTCTACTACCTCGTACACGCCCTGGGGCGCAAGGACTTCGCCGACGTCGACCGCCGCTCGGCGGCCAACGTCGCCGAGGCCGCCGGCGCGGCCGGAGTGCGGCGGATCGTGTACCTGGGCGGCCCGGTCCCGCACGGCCGGCACATCTCGGCGCACCTGCGTTCGCGCGGTGAGGTCGCCGAGGTCTTCCTGCGCGGTGACGTCCCGGCGGTGGTGCTGCGGGCGGCGGTCATCATCGGCTCCGGGTCGGCGTCCTTCGAGATGCTGCGGCACCTCACCGAGCGGCTGCCGCTCATGGTCACTCCCCGCTGGGTGCGCAACCGCGTCCAGCCGATCGCCGTCCGCGACGTCCTGTACTACCTGACCGCGGCGGCCGCGGCCTTCCCACCGGAGGTGAACCGCGCCTTCGACATCGGCGGCCCCGACGTACTCACCTACGCCGCCATGATGCGCCGCTACGCCCGGGTCGCGGGCCTGCCGCCGCGTGTCCTGCTCCCGGTCCGGGCGCTCACACCGACGCTGTCCTCGTACTGGGTGGGGCTGGTGACACCGGTTCCCAACGCGATCGCCAGGCCCCTCGTCGAGAGCCTGGTGCACGAGGCCGTGTGCTCCGAACACGACATCGCCGACCACGTCCCCGACCCGCCCGAGGGCCTCACCGGTTTCGAGACCGCCGTCGAGCTGGCGCTGCGCCGGATCGCCGACGCGGCCGTCGAGACGAGCTGGACCAACGCCTCCGTTCTCGGCGCGCCCGCCGAACCCCTGCCGAGCGACCCCGCCTGGTCGGGCCGCACGGTCTACACCGACATGCGCGGACGCGACGTCGACGCCCCGCCCGAGGCGCTGTGGGACGTCGTCGAGGCCGTCGGCGGCGAGCGCGGCTGGTACTCCTTCCCGCTGGCATGGGCCGTTCGCGGGTGGCTCGACCGTGCCGTCGGCGGTGTCGGCCTGCGCCGGGGGCGACGCGATCCCCGCCGGCTGCGTCTCGGCGAGGCCCTCGACTTCTGGCGCGTCGAGGAGATCGTCCCGGGCGAACTGCTCCGGTTGCGTGCCGAGATGCGCGTGCCGGGGCGCGCGTGGCTGGAGATGCGGGTGCGCTCGCGGCCCGGCGGCAGCCGCTACGAGCAGCGCGCGATCTTCCTGCCGAAAGGGCTCGCCGGGCACCTGTACTGGGCCTCGGTCGCGCCCTTCCACGCGATCGTCTTCGGTGGCATGGCCCGTAACATCGGCCGGGCGGCCGAGCGACCGAAATAGTCGATAAGCAACCATTCGCCTGATTGACCCCGATAGCCTTGTCCCGACCGACCCGCCCGGTTCCGGCGCAAGACGAGGGAGGCGCTCCATGTCTCGGCAGCAGTTCGGTTTCCTGGCGGGCTTCCTGTTCGTCGGCCTGTGGGCACTCGCGGGCATCGGCCCGGCCATCGGCGCGCTCATCGTCGGCGGCATCGGGTTCTTCATCGGCCGGGTCCTCGACGGCGACGTCGATGTCAACGAACTGGTCGGCAGGTTCACGCCCAGCGGCACCAAGTCGCGCTGACGATCCACTACGCCAGGAGGCAGACCATGGCCGACACGGCCACCAGCACAGCCGCCCGCGAGGACGCCAAACGCGACACCTCACCGTCGAAGACCGGCGCGAAACGGCCCGCGGCCGAACAGGGCCGCACCCAGATGGAGACCGAGAACGGCAAGACCCGCATCGCCGACGGCGTCGTCGAGAAGATCGCCGGCCTCGCCGCCCGCGAGATCCCCGGCGTGCACTCGATGGGCTCGGGCCTGTCGCGCCGGATGGGTCAGCTGCGCGCCATCGTCCCCGGGAGCGGCGAATCGCTCGGCCAGGGCGTGTCGGTCGAGGTCGGGCAGCTCGAAGCGGCCGTGGACCTCGACATCGTCACCTGGTACGGCCAGAGCATCGTCGACGTCACCGACGCCGTCCGGCGCAACGTCATCGACCGCGTCGAGGAGATGACCGGGCTCAAGGTCGTCGAGGTCAACATCAACGTCGACGACGTGTTCGTCGAAGGCGACGACGAAGACGACGACAAGGAGCCGCGGGTCCAGTGACGCACGCCCATGACCGTGGTGCCTTCGCCAAGGAGCTCCACGACGCCATCGTGAAAGTCCCGGGTGTGACCAGGCTCGTGTCGAGTTCACCGGTCGAGGTCGCCACGCACTTCGCGGGCGGCCGCGTCGCCGGGCTGCGCCTGTCGGGCGACGTCGTCGAAGTCCACGTCGCGGTCGACCGGGTCCCGGTCGAGCCGGTCGCCGAGAAGGTCCGCGCGCTGGTCACCGAGCGGCTGGCCGCCGAGCAGGACGGCCGGCCCGTCGCGGTCACCGTCGCCGACCTCGACCTGGCGAACCTGCCGCGCCCCAAGGGGGGGTGAGGCGATGCGTGTCGCCAACCGGCTCGTCGCCCTGCTGCTGGCCCTCGCGCTGTTGGTCGGTGGGCTACTCGTCACCGCCGAGGGCGTCATGGTCGCCGCGGGCCGTCCGCCGATCCTGATACCGCTGCGGAGCTGGTACGACACGCTCACGACGGTCACCTTCGCCGACCGCGTCGTCCTCGCGATCGCGATCGGGGTGGCCGTCCTCGGCCTGCTGGTGATCTTCGCGCAACTGCGGCCGTGGCGGCCCGAGCGGCTGCCCGTCGAGGGCGCCGAAGGCTGGTACGTGCGGCGGCGTTCGGCCGAACTCGGTCTCGCCGGCGCCGTCGACCGCGTGCCCGGTGTCAGCCGCTCCCACGCGCGACTGGGCAAAGGCTGGCGGCTCGACATGCGCGCTACCGCCGCGCCCGAGGCCAAGGCGGAAGTGGAGGAGGCCGTGCGCGGCGAACTGGCGCGCATGTCGGCGCCTTCGGGTCCGGTCCGGGTGCGGCTGACGCGGCCCAAGCGGGTCGCATGACGGGGGAGGAGCACCGGTGACCGATGCCGCGAACAGGGCCTGGTGGACCGTGATCGGCGTCCTGCTGACCGCCGCCGGCGTCAGCGGAGTGCTCGTCCACTTCGATCTCCTCCCGCGCTTCGGCGCCGACACGCCACTGCTCGGCCCGCAGGTGCTCGACCTGTGGCGGCGGGGCGGGTCCTGGAGCCTGCCGATCGTCATGGCCGCCGGTGTCATCGTCGCGCTGGTCGGCCTGCTGCTCCTGCGCGCGCAACTGCGCCGCCGGGGCGAGGCGGGCATGAGCGACGTCGTCTTCGAGCGCACCACCGAGACACCCGTCATGCCCTCGGAGCCGACCGACTACGCCGCCCTCGACGTCAAAGGCGGGGTCGCGACCGCCGTGATCACGCCCGCCGTCGGGCGCACGAAGGTCCGCGCCGGTGGGATCACCCGTGCCCTCGAACGCGACGTGGCCGCCGGACCGTCCGTGCGCAAGGCCAGCGTCGCGCTGACCGGCGACGCGCCCGACCCGGTCGCGTGGATCCGGCTCGACCTCAAGCCCGAGGCCCGCGTCGCCGACGCCCGCGAACAGCTCGACACCGTCCTGGCCCGCTTCGGTGAGACCACCGGACTGCGCGTAGACCGCCTCGACGTGACCGTCCGGCCCGATACCGGCGAAGGCTCGTCGCGCGTGCGCTGACCGCTACATGATCTTCCCGGGCGGCCGCTCGGGCTGCTCCTCCGGTTCCTCCGGTCGCTCCACGCCCGTCACGTGGGCCGCGACCGACTCCAGCCGGCCCGCGTCGAGCCGGATCCGCAACTCGCGCACCGTCCGGCTTCCCACCGCGTGCAACCGCCGCACGCCGACCGTCCCGCCGCTCACCACCGCGACGCCGTCGGCGAAGATCTCGTGGGCGAAGATCCGCTGCCCCTCGGCCAGATCCTCGCGCAACTCGACATGGTCCAAGGCCACCGGCGCCGCGAACCGCGCGACGACCACGTCGCCCTCGACGCTCAGCACCGCCTCCACCGGCGAACCGAAGCGCCTGCGGACCTCCGCGCCGAACTCCGCGAGACGAGCCGCGTCGGCGTCGTCGAAGAGACCCCGCCGGTCCGGCCCGACGTTGAGGAGCAGACCCGCGCCCAGCCCGATCGAGCGGTAGTGGATCGCCATCAGATGGCGCAGACTCTTCAGCGTGTGCGCGTCATCGGGTTGCCAGAACCAGTCCCCGCGGATCGGGACATCGCACTCCGGCGGCAGATACGTCGCCGCGCCGAGCGTGTCGACCTCACCGGTGAACATCGACTTCTCCGTATGGGCCACGGCATAACGCACCGGATCGGCGGCCAGACCGTCCTCGTTGCCGACCCAGCGAATCGTCGGACGGCCCATGTTGAACACCATCGCGCCCGGCTGATGCTCCGCGACGACGCCCATGAAGCGGTCCCAGTCATAGACCCGGCCCTCCGAACCGGCGCCGTCGAACCAGATCTCGAACAGCTCGCCGTAGCCGGTGCACAACTCCGTCAACTGCCGGACGTAGAAGTCGTCGTAGGCAGCCGGATCGCCGTAACAGGACGCGTTGCGGTCCCACGGCGACACGTACACGCCGAAACCGATCCCCGCCGCCCGGCACGCCTCCGCGACCTCCCCGACGACATCACCACGCCCACCCCGCCACGGCGAAGACCGGACCGAATAGTCCGTTGTCGCCGTCGGCCACAGACAGAAACCGTCATGGTGCTTCGCCGTCACGACGAGATAGCGCGCACCGGCCTCCGCCGCGGCGTCAGCCCACCGTCGCGCGTCGAAGGCCGTCGGTGCGAAGGAGGCGGCGGGGAGGGTGCCGTCGCTCCACTCACGGCCGTGGAAGGTGTTGACGCCGAAATGGCAGAAGACGCCGAAACCGGCGCGCTGCCACGCGAGCTGGTGGGAGGTGGGGGAGATGCTCATGATCGACGGAGGATACTCTGCTTGCTTTGGCGGCGCGAACGAAACCGCCTGAGGGGTATGGGATCGGGCTCGGCCCGCCGCCGGTGCGGGGTTCCCGGCGTGCGGGAGCTGCGAAGCGGGCGCGATCGAAACCGCCTGGGGGGTATGGGATGGGGCTCGGTCCGCCGCCGGTGTGGGGTTCCCGGCGTGCGGGAGCTGCGAAGCGGGCGCGATCGAAACCGCCTGGGGGGTATGGGATCGGGCTCGGTCCGCCGCCGGTGTGGGGTTCCCGGCGTGCGGGAGCTGCGAAGCGGGCGCGCGCTCGTGGGCGAGGCTGCGGCTTGGTTCCCGGCGTCCGTGGGTGAGCGGAGCGAGGCTCGCCCTACTCGATCACCAGGAACCGCCCCGGGTCCTTCCCCGCCGCCTCGTTCGCCAGGCGTTGCGACGCCGTCGCCGCCTCGAAGCGGGGCCACGCGTCCATGATCGACCGCTTCACCACGTCCGGCGTGATCTGATCCGGCGGATAACGGTTGTACAAGTCGTACCCGATGCGGATCGCCACGTCGTCGGCGGCGTCGAGCTGTCCGCCGGTGCCCGGCAGCCAGGTCGCGTTCGCCGAGTCGAGCAGCGTCTGCTCGCCGAAACCCGCGTGCCGGCCCACGTATCCATAGTGGACGTTCGACCAGACGTCGTAGCGCAGGTTCGCGTTCTTCTCGTCCACCCACGTGTACAGCGAGTTCAGGTTCCCGGTGTCCATCCCCCACTTCTGGGCGATCTGCCACTTGTGATCCCACGGATGCCCCGTCGCGACCATGTCCCAGAACTTCGCCTTCGCCACCACCGGGATCACCGCCGTGTTCCAATGCCGGATGTCGGCGGCCTCCGGGCTCTGCGCGTTGCGCTTCATCTCATCGGCGATGTAGGCGGCGATCTCGTCGAACTGCGTCGGGCTCATCGTCGACGGACGCACCTGGCCGGGCGCCGACGGCAGCACGATCGCCGCCAGCTCCGAGGCCAGCCGCGAATCGGCCTGCCGCGCCAGGTCAAGAGCCTGCCGGACCGCACCCCTCGCCATCCCCAGCATCCCGCTGCCGAACGGCACCGGCCGTACCGGGATCAGCGTCCCGGCGTCGTCGACGCGATAACCCGCCTTCGCCGCCCAGTGCTCGCCCTCGTCGGCGAGGCGCTGCGCGTGCCGGATCGTCGTGGTGAAACTCGACAGTGCCGAGGCCGTCATCCGGTAGGCGTGCGCGGCCTGGTTGTAGTCGTTGGCGCGGTTGGCGATCGCCGTCGCCGCCGCGTCGGCGTCCTCGCCCTCCCACGCCGCCGGAACACCCTTGTGGGCGCTCTCGATGTGATCGGTGTAGCCGCGGATCTCCGCCGACAGCTTCTGCGCGACGGCCGCCCGCTCGTCGATCCCGCCGACGTCGACGCCGCGTAACTGGCTCCAGGTCACCATGCCGGCCGCCCTAGTTCTTGAGGGAGTTGAGGTAGCGCAGGAACTGTTCACGTGAACCGCGGTCGTTCGCGGTGTGATTGGCCGCCGCGGTGTCCATCGCCCCGGCGAGGCTCCCGGTGCGCGGATGGAGCCCGCGCACCTGCCCGCCGAGGGTCGAGGTGAGCTTCTGGAGCGTCGACGCCGCGGAGAAACCGCTCATCCCGGCGTGGGTCTGCTCGATCTGCGGCCCCCGTGAACTCGCGGCCGATTGGATGTCGTCGGCCGCGTCGCGGATCCGCTTGGCCAGTTGCCGCACCTTCTGGGGGTCGATCCTCATGTGTGAGCAGAGTAGTGCAGCCCGTACTGTGTGGACAATCCCTTGTGGACAGTCATGGGCCGATTACCGGTTAAGAACCGGTTACGGCCCCGCCGAAGAAGACCTGCGTCTCGACGACCAGCCCGTCGCGGACGGTGCTGACCTCGGTGTTGCGGAAGGTGCCGCCGCCGTCGGCGAGATCGTACTCGTACAGGGTGAACACGTCCTCGCCCTCGCCGGGCACGACCTGGAGCAGGTCCTGCCGGGTGAAGCGGTCGGCGGTGGGGAAGCAGCGCGCGAAGAACGCCGCCCGGTCGATCCGCTCGTCCCGTGGGCTGGTGAAGTGGAAGTCCTCGCCGATCAGCGCCTCGGCCGCCGCGCGATCCTGGGCGCGGTAGGCGGCGAACATGGCACGCACGGTGTCGGTGGCGCTCACGGAGTACTCCTCGATGTCGGTTCGGCCCAGACTCGCACTCCGGTGTGACAACCGTGGCTAAAAGCCGTATCCCGCCGCCGCGCCCGCAAGGCCCGCGCTCGGCCCGATCTGGATCAGCGCGGGAACACCGGGCAGCGGCAGACGCTCGATCTCCCTCGCGTCCTGGGCGCCGACGAGCACCAGCGCCGAACCCTCGACCAGCGCGACCGTCGCGTCGTCGTACCAGCCGGCGAAGCCGCCGAGCTGCGTCGGTGTCGAGGCGATCACGCCGTTCTTGACGTAGAAGACGGTCGAGGTCTTCTGGAAGCCGAGCGTGAAGCCGTAGTGCAGATCCGGTGAGTAGCCCATGACCGTCCCCGGCGACCCTTCGAGGGTGCCCGGCATGCCGGTGCCCTGCGCGTTGAGATACCGCACTCCGCTGGGCCGGCCGTCCTTGGCCACCGGCACGACGTACCGCAGGGAGTCGCTCCCCCAGCCCGCCGGCCCGGCGATCTCCATGCCGCGCAGGGGAACCGCGTTGTAGGCGTCGGTGTCCAGGCCGTACACGTAGGCCGCCGAGCGGTCGGTGGCGGTGACCAGCAGCGCCACGCCGTTCGGAGCCCACCGTGGACTGTCGACCGCCGGCAGGTTCGCCCAGTCCACGGCCGACTCGCCGTCGGCGAGCAGGGCCTCGCGTGTCGCGATGCCGATCCTGCCGTCGCTGAGGACCGCGGCCCAGGTGAGGTCGGGGGAGAGGACAACGTCGAAGGGGAATGCCTTGTAGGAGGCGGTGTCCGGGTCCAGGACGAAGCTCTCGCCACCGGTGCCGTAGACGTGGATGGCCGACGGCCCGCCGCCCGGAACCGGCAGCGCGGGCGCCTCCGTCGTCGGTGGTCCGGCGGGTGGCGGCCCTCCCTCGGAATGCCCCCGCGTCAACGCGATCGGCACGGCGGCGACGAGAACGAGGACGAGCGCGGCGATCCCGGCGCGCATGGCCCGCCGCTGACGCCCGAGCCTGCCCAGCACGGTGTCGGCGAGATCCGCCGGGGGCGTGGGGATCGAGGGCTCGGGAAGCGCGCGCAGTTCGTCCCGGACGCGGTGGTGCTCGTTCATCCGTCCTCCAAGACGAGTTCCCGGTGCCGTTCGCGAAGCTTGGCGAGGCCCTTGGCGGCCTGGCTGCGGACCGTGCCGATGGAGACGCCGAGGATCCGCGCGACCTCGCTCTCCGGCCGGTCCTCGTAGTAGCGCAGGAGCACCACGGCTCGCTGGCGCGGCGGGATCCGCCGCAGCGCCGACATCAGGTCGTCGCGTACGGTCCAGGCCGCCATCGGGTCGTGGCCGCGGTCGGGCAGCGTCTCCGTCGGGGTCTCCAGACGGTTGCGCCGGACGCGCCACCAGTTGATCTGGTGGCGGAACATGGCCTTGCGGACGTAGGCCATCGGCTGGTCCCAGGCGCGGATCTTCGACCAGCGGCGGGCGCAGGACAGCAGCGCGGTCTGCAGCAGGTCCTGGGCGCGGTGGACGTCGCCGGTCAGGTAGTAGGCCGTGCGGAGCAGGTCCGGGGAGCGCGCCGCCACGAACTCGCGGAACTCGCGCTCGTGTTCGGGACTCATGCGACCTCCGGGGACGGGCCGGGACCGTACCCCGGCTCAGGCGTAGACGAGCCGGCCCGCCCCGATCTATGCCCGGGGCGGGAGAGTTCTTTCGCGCGGCTAGGAGTTCGACCAGTCGCGCGTGGAGAGCACCAGCCGGTAGCCGTCGGGGTCTTCGATGGTCACGCCCCAGGTGTCCCAGTACGGGTTGTGCGCCGGGACCCGCGTGCCGCCGTGGCCCTCCAGCCGCTCGACGAGTTCGCCGGGGACGGCTTCGTTGAGGTAGACGACGAGCAGGTCCTCGGCGGTGGGGGAGCCGGTGATCCAGAACCGTTCGGCCGCCTGGAGATCACGGCTCGGTCGGGCGATGCGGACGTGGGCGGTGGCGTCTGCGGGCATCGGACTGCCTTTCGGGAGGGGCGCGGTGACGTCCGAAGCGTAGTCAGCCGGTGATCTTGTGCCCATGGGGCGATGGTCCTAGGACCGGGGACGGACCCGCCCGCGCAGGCCGGTCCGTCCCGGGGTCGCGCCGCCGTCTCCGGCGGAGTCCGGTGCCTTCAGGCTCGTGTCGCGCAGTCACCGAACAGGGTGGGCGCGTAGCGGTAGACGACCTTCGTGCCGGCCTCGACACGGGCGCCCGCCTCCGGGGTCTGCGCCCAGATCTCGCAGGCGGCGATCCACTCGCCGGAGCGCTCGGAGATGCCCTCGTGGCTCTCGAAACCCTCGGCCTCCAGCACTTCCGGGGCCTCCGACATCTGCTTCCCGACCAGGTCGGGGACCTCGACGAGGGGTGCGGCGCCGCTCGACTCGGCACCGGTCGTCGTCCCGGCCGGTGTCCCGGGCCGGTCGTCGGCGGAACCGGGCGCGCCGTCGTCCTCCTCCGTGGGCGCGACCCCGGGCGAGGAGGACGCCGCGTCGCTCGGTGCGCCCGACGACGGCGCCGCACCGGCCGTACCGGGGTCGCCGTCGTCCATCAGGCGCGGCAGTACGAAGGCCGCGGCGAGCGCGATCAGCGCGACGAGGGCGGCGAGCACGAGGACGGGCGCACGGCGGCGACGGCGAGCGGGCTCGTCGGCGGGGGCCGGTGGACGGGTGTCGGCGACGGTCTCGTCGGGGACGTGGGCCTCGATCGCCGTGGGCTCGGGCTTGTCGACCGCTTCCGGTTCGGGCGCCGGTTCCGGGGCGGCGACAGCCTGTTCCACGACCGCCGGTTTCGCCGTGGCGACCGTCCGGCAGGCCGCGCCGAAGGAGTGGGCGGTGAGCCAGCGGTCGGCCGGTTCCTTGCGCAGGGCCCGGTAGACGGCCTCGGCGAGCGCCTCGGGGACGTCCTCGGGAAGCGCGGGCGGCGGCTGGTTGAGGTGCCCGTGCTCGACGGCGGCGGGGTCGCCGGAACCGAAGGGCGGGGTGCCCGTGAGGCATGCGAAGCCGATGGCGCCGAGGGCGTAGATGTCGGCCGACGGCGTCGGATCGGGGTCACCGAACAGTTCGGGCGCGCTGTAGGCGGCGACGCGATCGGCGCCGAAGCCGATGAGCTTGACGTCGCCGTCGGCGGTGATCAGAACCTCGGCTGGGGCGAGGCCGCCGTGCACGATCCCGGCCTCGTGGGCGGCCTGGAGGCCTTCGGCGGCGTCGGCCAGGACGCGCGCGGTCTCCCCGAAGGGCAGGATTCCGAGGCCGGCCAGCGGACGGCCGTCGACGAGTTCCAAGACCAGGTAGTAGCGCGTGCCCTCGGGTGTCTCCTCGACGCCGTGGTCGCGCACGGTCGCCACGGAGGGAGCGTCGAGTCCGGCGAGCGTCCGAGCCTCGGACTCGAAGCGGGCGCGGAACTCCTCGCCCGCCGAAACCCCGGTGTGCAGGAGTTTGACGGCGACGGCCAGGTCGAGCCGGATGTCGACGGCGCGCCAGACCTCGCCCATCACGCCGCCGGCGAGGCGGGTGTCGAGTCGGTAGCGGGCGCCGACGAGTTCCTCCGCGTGCATGGGAGCCCCTCGGTCGACAGGGTAGGAATCCCATGCATCGTAGCGATGGCCGAGCGGGCCCCACGGGCCCCGTTCACTTCAGTCCCACCAGAAGCGCCAGGTTCCCGCGCCCACCATCCGCTCGGCCAGGAAGTCGAGGGTTCCGGCGCCCTGCCACACGCTGTCGGGGCAGAAGGCGAAGAGTTCGGCGGCCAGCGGCAACGCCTCGGTGAGGTCCTTCGGCGGCGCGGCGACGCTCACCCAGAGCGTGTCGAAACCGGCGCCGACGACGGTCGTCCCGAAGCGGCGCCGCCAGTCGGCGAGGACGGCGCAGAAGAGACCGGTGTCGTTCTCGTAGTTCAGCGGCCCGCTCCACCCGACCGCCGCGAGGGCCTCGGCGTTCGTCCGGGCCGCGACGAGCCCGATGCGACGGTTCTTGTCGGCCAGCAGTTCGGTGGCGAGTCGCGTCGCGGCCTCGTCGACGGCGCCCGGCGCGAACGACGCGCCTTCGGCGAGCCCGGGCCAGTCCGGGCCATAGGGCGCGGTGACGCTGCCGCCCTCCTCGGGCCCGGCATAGCGCTGCCACCAGACGTCGAGGACCGTCGCGATGTCGGCGTGCGCGGGGGAGCTCATGTGACCGGGGTAGAGCTCGCCGGACTCCCAGGGCCGGAACTCGTCGTCGTCCCAGGACAGCTCCGAGAGCACCAGCGGGCACAGGCCCGAGCGGGGGTGCTCGTCGGCCAGCCGCCGCCAAAGGTCCACGTCGGCGGCCCGGTCGCTGAGCCACAGGACCGGTGCGCCGCCGTCCTCGGGCGTGACGAGACTTCCGGCCGGCAGCGGTGTTTCCAGCCCGGTCAGGGCTTCGGCGAGGTCCATGTCACCAGGCTAGGCCGGGTACGGCGACGATAAGGAGCGCCCACACCGCGGGCGCTCCTTCGTCGAAGCTAGTTCTTGTCCTGCTTCCAGGACAGCGGGCCGGGCAGGTCGACCCGGTGGCGGCGGGCCTTGGAGTTCCAGGACCAGCGGCCGATCTTGATGCTCCACGACGAGAAGCCGTTCTCGGTGAAGTTGAGGATCAGCGGCCCGATCTTCTTGCGCTTGCGGAACATGAGTCCCATGGGGCGGTCGTCCTTCCTCATCTCGGTCACTCGGGGGTGCCTCGTTATTGCCCGGGCACGCCCGACCCCAAACGACTTCCAGGTGAGGACGGCACAGTGGACTGTCCTGTGTGGCCTGTCAGGCGACCAGGCCGGCGAGCGCCCACAGGACCGGTCTGCCGAGGAAGACCGCCTTTGACGACGACGGGGAGCCCGGTGGTGTCGGCGAGGTCGCCGATGATGTCGGGGGTGAGGCCGTCGGCCTTGTCGAGCGCCTCGTCGGGCAGGTCGTCGGTGTCGAGGTTGGCCAGGAGCTCACCGGGACGGACGAGGTCCCACACGCTGGGCCCGGCCGCGCCGATGTCGGCGAAGGGCGTGCCCGCGTCGGTGGAGACGCACATGAGCGACCCGGCGCGCGCCGCCGCGCGTGCGGTCGCCGCCTCGCCTCCGGTGTGGGCCTGAGGTGTGCCGCGGTCACCGGGATCGCCCACCCGCCAAGGCATCGCGGTGGCCGAACGCCGACCCCCGGCAGGTGACAGGACTCCCTACAGTGGAGCCATGCCAGCGGACCCCTCACCGACGGCGGACGCCGTTCACGCCGCATTCGCGCGTCTGCGCGAATCCCGGTACACCGGCTCCGACGACGGTGGCCTGGCGACCGTGACCGTCGACGGCGACGGTCTCGTCCAGGAACTGGAGTTCGGGACGGCGGTGCAGCGCAAGGACACCGAGGCGATCTCCGCGGCGGTCCTGGCCGCCGTCGACGCCGCCGAGAAGTCCCGCACCGACGCGCTCCTCGAACTGGCCGAGCGGTTCCCGGCGCCTCCGCGGGAGACCGGCCATGAGTGAGGAACGCGTACGCGAGTTCCAGCGGCTCGCCGACGAGGCCGTCGCGGCGGCCGCCGAGTACGGGCCGGTCCTCGCCGAACTCGGGGAGCGCAGCGTCGAGACCGAGGACCAGGACGGCGCCATCCGGGTCACGGTGAGCCTCAAGGGGCGGGTGACGGCGTTGCTCCTGCGGCCCGACGTGCTCCGCAACGTCGACCGCTTCACCCTCGCCGAGACCGTCGCGGCGACGATCCGCAAGGGCCAGCTGGCCGCGCGCGAGGAGTTCCGGGCCGAGGCCGACAAGGCCAGCCCGGTGGCCGTGCGGGCCTACCGGAAGTTCGTCGACGACCTCGTCGCCGAATCGGCGGAGTTCTAGCCGCCTCAGGCGAAGATCTCGGCGAGGAACTGCGCGGTGGGCACCGGGTAGGTCACGAGCTGGTCGGGACCCTCGATGTATCCCCGGTCGAGGTGTGCGGCACGACTGGCCGGGGTGTCCGGGATGACGTCGACGCCGGTGCGCCCGCCGAGGAGCATGTCCGGCGCGTCGAGGTTCGCCGCGCCGCTCTTCCCCGCCGTCGTGTTGGGATCGCCGACGACCTCGGGGTCGGCGAGGGTCTCCTCGACGGTGTCCTTCTGGTGGAAGGCGGCCCGCAGCCACGGGGTGGCGCGGGCGGCCTCGAATTGCCGGGGCGTGATCACAGGCAGTTCCAAACGCAGATGAGACGGTCCTTGGCGGCCGCGTCGCGAAACAGCGAGCGAGCGGCGGTGAGCCAGTCGACGACGGCGGCGTGTTGGGCTCCGGCGAGTTCGCCGTTGGCGATCCAGTCGGTGGCGAGGATCTCCAGGGCGGCGTCGTCGACGGCGGGCAGGGCCCGGACGAGGCCGGCGTTGACGAATGTGAGGACGGGCCCGGCGTAGAGGTCGGGTGCCTCTTGCGCGGGCGTGCGGACGGCCTCGGCCACGGCCTCCTCGACGGCGACGTCGGTGAGCAGCACTTCGAGGACGGCGAGGCTGACGGGATCGACGTCACGGGCGGCGATCGAGCGCAGGCCGTGTGTCGACGGGTGCGGGAGCCCGTCGTCGTTGAGGGCGCGCAGACGCACGGCGTCGGCGGCGAACATGTCGGTGATCATCGGGTCCCTATTCGGCGATGCGGAGGTCGCGGAGCACGGTCAGTTCCTCCAGCGCGGCCGCGAAGCGTTTGGACCGCTTCGGTGCCACCGCCACCATCGTCTCGTACGGTGACAGTTTCGCCAGTTCCACGGCGATCTCGGCGGCCATCGGGAGGGTGCGGGAGTCGACGGCGGAGGCCCGGGCCCGGTGGACGAGGAACTGGGTTTCGGGGTCGCGTCGCACGAGATGGCCGGGGATCTGACTCAGCGAGGCGCCCGCGAGTTCGGCCTCGGTGATGTCGAGCGCCCAGTCGGTCTGGGCGTAGAAGGCCGCAGCGGCGTCGGCGAAGGCCTGCCGCACCGCCTCCGGATGGGCCGTCGAAGCCGGGCCGCCGCCGATCACGCCGATCTTCCCGCGAAAGGTCACATGCCGCAGGAGGCAGGCGTTGAGGACGAGCGGACCGCCGTGCGACAGGCCGTCGACGGTGACGCCGTCGAAGGTGACGCCGTGGAACTCGGCGGGCCCGGTCGTACGGCACCCGCGCATCACCAGGTCGCGCACGACCAGCCCGCACGCCGGGTCGGTGTCCTGCGCGAGCACGCCTCCCTCGAAGCGGCAGCGGTCCAGTTCGGTGCCGCCGAGGACCCGGTCCGTGCCGAGGATCTTCGCGTACGGGAACTGCTCTTTGACGTGGGTCATCTGCGAAACCTAGGCGAAGATGCTCGCGAGCGCGCTGTTGGGCAGCGACGGGTAGGTGATCATCTGGCCGACGTCGTCGTAGTAGTCGCGGCCCAGGTGCTTGGCGATGGAACTCTCGCTGCCGCCGGTGATGTCGACGTTGTGGCGGCCGCCGATGACGAAGTCGGGGTTCCCGGCGCCGCCGCGCTGCGAACCCGTGTGCCGGATGTTCGGGTCGAGCCGGACGGCGGGATCGTTGGCGACGGCGTGCTCGATGTCGCTGCCGGTGAAGCGGTGGCGGAGGGCCTCGATGTTGCGGCCGACCGGGACCATGCTGCCGGTGCCGCGCTGGTTCATGCTCGCGCGGTACTGGGCGGCGCTGCGGGCGCGGGCGCGGCCCGTGGCGCCCTGGAGGCGGTGGTAACTGGCCCGGTCGGTGGCGCTGAGCTGCTGGACCCAGGCGTTCCCGGACGGACGGTGCGCCGCCGAGGGGTTGCGGGTCATCTGGGCGACGATCGTCTCCAGGCGCGTCGAGGTCTGCGCGTCGAGCGCGGTCAGCTGCACGACCTGGGCGGCGAGCTCGGCGGTCAGCTCGACCGCGATCGCCTGGTAGCCCGCGAGCACGCCGGGCGCGCCCGGACCCGCCGCGGCCGCCTCGGCCTCGTGGACGGGACCGATGGTGACCAGGCCCATGGGCGGGATGATGAGGTAGCCGAAGGCGAGGATGGTCTGGCTGCGCGTGCGCAGGGCCATGACCATGCTCTGCATCTGCTGGCCGCCCTGAATCGCGGCCTGCGCGCCCTGGCCGATCTTCCCGGCGAGTTCGGTGACGCGCTTCTCGACGTCGGTCGCCTTCTTCTGCTGGGCCTGCTGCGCCTCGCCCTGCCAACGGGCGGCGAGGCCACCGGTGTCGGAGGCGTACTGGCCGTTGATGGTGGTCAGCTGGGTCGAGACCGACTGGATCGCCGTCCCGAAGCTCGCCACGGCGGTCGGAGCGGAGGCCATCGCGGTGGCGTAGGTGGGCATCGTCAGGCTCCGATCGCTCGCTGGATCTTCGCGAAGTCGGCCTCGGCGGTCTCCTCGGCCTTCTCATAGGCACCGGCGTTGCCGTTCAGGCCGGTCTCATGGCCGATGATCTCCTCGCTGATGAGGGCGAGGACGCCTTCGAGCTGGCCGGCGAAGGCCTCACACGCGGTGCCGGAGAGATAGGTCGGGGTCGCGACGACCGCGGTCGTCGCCTGCGCGACCGGAGCCGCGCCGAGGGGAGCGACGCGCGCCCCGAGGGCACCGAGGCGCGTGGCGGCGGTGCGAAGAGCGGTGGTGTCGACGGCGAACCCTTGCATGTGGCCTCCCGAAGATGAGGGTAGCGAGGGAACGCAAGGCGCCGGGTGTCCAATGTGGTGAGTTCGGAAAGCATTGCGCGGCAAGGAAAGAGCCACTGCCGCAAGGCCGAAGACCGGGGACGACGCGGGCACGTCCGGACCAGACCGCCGGAGCTCGGAAACCGGGAGGGCCCACCTCGACCGGAGACCCACCTCACGCCCCAGCGGGCGCCCACCGCGAACACGACAAAGGCCGCCGACCTGTCACCAGGTCAACGGCCTTCATACGGGGTGGAGCTGAGGGGACTCGAACCCCTGACCCCCACACTGCCAGTGTGGTGCGCTACCAGCTGCGCCACAGCCCCGCGCTCGTCTTTCGTTGAGCACTCGCAGTAGCTTACACGGCCCTCTCGGGGGCGGTCGAGGAGGTTAGGCCTTCCCCGCCACCGGCCCCCACCCGCGGGAACGCCCCTTCGCGGCGCCGCCGCCGGGCGCCGCCGGGCGCCGCCGGGCGCACCTTATCTCTCTTGGTGCCGCCGTCCCGCCGCGCGCACCTTCCGCGAGCGACCGGGCACGTCACGTGCCGTGGCCAGGTCGAGGGCGGGATGATCGCCCATCGCGATCGCCGATGCGGCAGAATCCCCGTGTGCGTCGATCACTGCGGCACCCTGCCCGTATCGTGCCGCTCGGCTTCCTGGCCGCGATAGCGGTCGGAACCGTCCTGCTCATGCTGCCCATCGCCCGCGCCGGCGAAGGCTCGGCCCCACCGCTCACCGCGATGTTCACCAGCACCTCCGCGGTCAGCCTCACCGGCCTCATCACCGTCGACACCGGCACCTACTGGTCGTCCTTCGGGCAGGTCGTCATCCTCGTCCTCGTCCAGGCCGGCGGCTTCGGGATCATGACCGGCGCCTCCCTGCTCGCCCTGCTCGTCGCCCGCAGGCTCCGCCTGCGCGATCGCATGATGACCCAGATGGAGACGCGCTCGCTCGCCCTCGGCGACGTCCGCAGCGTCATCATCCGCACCGCCGCGCTGACCTTCACCGTCGAGGCCCTCGTCGCGCTCGTCCTGCTCGTCCGGATGCGCTCGACCTACACCGACAGCTGGGGCGAGGCCGCCTGGAACAGCGTCTTCCACTCCGTCTCGGCCTTCACCAACGGCGGTTTCTCACCGCACGCCGACAGCTTCACCGGCTTCGTCACCGACCCGTTCATGTGCCTGCCGATCGTCTTCGCGGTCATCATCGGCGGTATCGGCTTCCCCGTCCTCGCCGACGTCTTCCGCCGCAACATGCCCGCCCGCAAGTGGAGCGTCCACACCAAGCTCACCCTCCTGGCGACCGCCGTCCTGCTCGTCACCGGTTTCGGTGCCTACCTCGCCCTGGAATGGGACAACCCCGGCACGCTCGGTCCCATGGGCGCCTGGGAGAAGCTCCTGCCCGCCTTCTTCTCCGGCTCGATGCCCCGAACCGGCGGCTTCAACTCCATCGACATCACCGCGCTGCGCCCCGAGACCCTGGCCTTCACCGACGGCCTGATGTTCATCGGCGGCGGCTCGGGCGGCACGGCCGGCGGCGTGAAGGTGACCACCTTCTTCCTGCTCGCCTTCGTCATCTGGGCCGAGGTCCGTGGCGAGCCCGACGTGTCGGTGTTCCGCCGCCGGATCAGCCCGACCGTGCAGCGCCAGGCCCTGACGGTCGCGCTGCTCGGTGTCGCCGCGGCGGCCACCGGAACGGTCGCCCTGCTGCTCCTGACGAGTTTCCCGCTCGACCGGGTGCTCTTCGAGGCGCTCTCCGCCTTCGGCACCGTCGGCCTCTCCACGGGCATCACACCCGAGCTCAACGCGGGGGCCCAGCTGGTGCTCATCGTCCTTATGTACATCGGGCGGGTCGGCACGATCGCCGTGGCGACCGCCATGGCGCTGCGCGTGCGCGGCCGCCTGTACCGCTATCCAGAGGAGCGACCCATTGTCGGCTAAGAAGAAGCGGCTGATCCAGCCCGACTCCGGGACGGTCGCGGTCATCGGGCTCGGACGTTTCGGCGGCGCGGTCGCCGAGTCCCTGGTCCGGCTCGGCCACGAGGTCCTCGCCATCGACGAGCGCGCCGAGATCGTCCAGCAGTGGTCCGACCGGCTCACCCACGTCGTGCAGGCCGACGCCACCGACGCCTCGGTCCTGTCCCAACTCGGAATCGGTGAGTTCGATCGGGTCGTCGTGGCCATCGGAACGGACATCGAGGCCAGTGTGCTGACCGTCCTCGCCGTCGAAGAAGCCGGAGTCGGCGAGATCTGGGCCAAGGCGATCACGGCCAAACACGGACGCATTCTGCACCGGGTCGGCGCGCACCACGTCGTATATCCCGAGGCGGCGATGGGTGAAAGGGTCGCCCATCTGGTCACCGGACGCATGATCGACTTCATTGAATTCGACGACGGATTCGCCATCGTCAAGACGCGCCCACCCGCCGAGGCCGTCGGTCGTACCCTCGCGGAGGCGCAGTTGCGCACCAAGTACGGTGTCACCGTCGTCGGTGTGAAACGACCGGGAGAGGACTTCACCTACGCCCGGCCGGATACCTCGATAGCCGAAGGCGACTTGATCATCGTCTCCGGCCCGACAATGCAAGTGGAGACCTTCGCCGCCATTACCTGATGTAGTCAGACGGCTTTATTCTGTGACATTCCGATCGCGCACAGTGGACCGTCGACTTCATAGGGTGAAATACCGCCCCCGGACTTGAGCGGGTGCGGGAAGGCGGCCAGGATATCCGTGGCACCCGCAGAGTTGTCCGCAAATGAGAGCGAGACCGCATCATGGCCCGTGGCGATTCGTCCAGGCGCGCGACTGTGCAATCGGTCCGCGTGCAGCTAATGCTGCCCATCGTCATCGCGCTGGTGGGCCTGGTCGCACTCGGAACGATCCAAGTCCGCAACGCCCTGATCGAAGCCGATGACGCCGACCGAGCCCAGGTGCTGGCCACACTCGCCGGCAGCACCTCCAGTCTTGTCCAGGAACTCCAGCGAGAGGCCAGTGAGACCCTGGCCTACGTGCAGCGCTCCGGGCCCTCGCTGGCCGCCGGCGGCGTCGGCAAGCCGCTGCTGGAGTCGCAGCGCCTGCGTACCGACCAGGCGCTGGAGAAGTTCCGCAGCGCCGGTGAGGCCGCCCAGAGCGCCGCACCCGACCTCCGGGGAGCGGTGACGAGCGCCAACAGCTCGCTGCTCCAGCTGGAGACGGCCCGTACCGAGTCGATCGCCGGGGAGCTCAACTCCCGCGCCTCGGGCCTCGACTCCTACAACAAGATCGGTGAGCAGATCCTCGTCGTGGCCGACAAGCTGCCCGACCAGATCGTCAACCCGAAGCTGGCCGCCCAGGCCCGCGCCACCGCCGCCATCGCGACGGCGAAGCAGTTCACCGCCCACGAGCTGATCCTCGTCCGCGACATCCTCGACGAGGGCAAGTACAACCCCACCAAGCTCGCGCTGGTCGCCGACGTCGTCGGTCAGACCAAGGAGCGCATCGGTGAGTTCTACCGTTACGCCGACCCGGGCATCCGCTTCAACTACGACCAGATCGCGCAGACCGTCGACTACGACAACGTCGACCGCTTCCAGCAGACGATCCTCAAGGGCCTCGACGCCGACGAGGTCGCCTGGAAGGAGATCGCACCGGAGTCGTGGACGGTCGCGATGAGCAACCTGCTCCTGCGCCTCTACTACGTCGAACTCGACGTGACGACGTGGATGGAGTCCAGCGCCTCCGAGCTGACCATCTC
Organism: Phytomonospora endophytica; assembly: GCF_014202425.1. Taxonomy (GTDB): domain Bacteria; phylum Actinomycetota; class Actinomycetes; order Mycobacteriales; family Micromonosporaceae; genus Phytomonospora; species Phytomonospora endophytica. Next base: position 59,472 of record NZ_JACHGT010000020.1, read on the forward strand.
CGCCCAGCAGCGAGCCCTCGCGACCGGTTCGATCGCCCTCGGCGTCACCACGGTCACCCTGACCATCGCCATCCTCTTCGCGGTCCGGACCTCCCGGCGGCTGCGCGTCCTGCGACGCAACGCCCTCACCGTCGCCGACGAGAGCCTGCCGGGCGCGGTGGCCGACGTCGCCGGCGCCGGCAACTCCGACGAGGTCGGCCGGCGTCTGCGCACCGCCATGGACGCCGCGCCGATGGCCCGCGCCGGACGCAACGACGACGAGATCGGTCAGGTGGCCGTCGCGTTCGACGCCGTCCACGAACAGGCCCTCCGGCTCGCCGCCGACCAGTCGCTGCTGCGCCTCGACGTCGAGGCCCTGTTCATCGCCCTGGCCCGACGCGGCCAGAGCCTCGTGCAGCGCCAGCTGCGCCTCCTCGACGAGTTCGAGGAAGCCGAGACCGACCCGGACGTGCTGGCCCGCCTGTTCGCGCTGGACCACCTCGCGGCCCGTATGCGCCGCAACGAGGAGAACCTGCTCGTCCTCGCCGGTGGCGACCCCGGTCGCCGCTACACCACCCCCGAGCCGGTCGCCAGCGTCATCCGGGCGGCCGCGGGCGAGATCGAGGACTACACCCGCGTCGAGATCGACGGTGCCGGCGACGTCCCGATCACCGCGCACTCCGTCGGCGACCTCGTGCACCTGCTCGCGGAGCTGCTGGAGAACGCGGCGGTGTTCTCGCCGCCGACCTCGCAGGTCCGCGTCACGGTGCGCCGCAGCGTCAACGACCTCGCGATCTCCATCGCCGACGAAGGCATCGGCATGCCGCCCGAGCAGCTCGACGCCGCCAACGAACGGCTGCGCGAGCCCTCGGCCCTGACGAGTGCCACCGCCGGCACGATGGGTCTGCTGGTGGTCGCCAGACTGGCCGCCCGCCGCGACATCGAGGTGCAGCTGCACAGCACCGCCGGCAAGGGCACGCTCGCCATGGTGCGGGTGCCCGACGCGATGATCTCCACGGATCGCACGCTCGACACCTACGAGGACCCGCGTCCGCCCCTGGGCGCCGATCCCCGTCGCGAGCTCCCGCCCCGCCAGTCGCGGCCCATGCCGATCGCGGGCCGCCCGCCGACGGCCGCCGTCGACAACGGACAGCGCCCCCGGGCCATCGCCGCGGCGCCCGAACCGCGCCCCGTCGTCACCCCGGACCGTCGGCCGACGTCTCCCGCCGACCAGCGCGTCCCGCGTCCCCGCACGGGCGACGAGCGGCCCGCCGGTCCCCTGGGCACCGACATCGTCCCGACGGGCTGGTTCCGGCCCAGCACCGGTTCCGGCGACAGTCCGTCGCTGCCGCCGGGCTCCCTTGAGTGGCGCAGCGGTCCCAGCGACACGGCGTACGCTCAGGTGCAGCGGGTCCTCGCCGAACCGGCGGCCGAACCGGCCGCCGCCACGACCGGCGGACTGCCCCAGCGCCGCCCCGGCGCGCGACTGCTCCCCGGCTCGATCGACGCGTCGGTCCCGGCCGGCGGACGAGGCTCCCGCCAGGTCCCCACCGCCGCCGAGATCACCGGAAGCATCGACCCCGACGAGATCCGAGCCCGACTGTCCGGCCTGGCCAGCGGCACCGCCGCGGGTCGTGAGGACGAAGCCGGACTGGGCCAGAACAGTGGACGGGTCCCCTCCAGCTCGACCATGCAGTTGCGTTCCAATAACCCCCAATCCCACTCCCGAAGGACGGACCAACGATGACTCGATCGATGCCGCCCGGCAATGGCGCACATGCGGGCGCGGTCGGTGAGCTCGACTGGTTGCTCACCTCGTTCACGCAGAAGGTGCCCGATGTCGCGCACGCGCTGACGGTCTCCGTGGATGGTCTTGCCCTCGCGGCCTCCGCGGGCCTGCCGACGGACCGTGCCGACCAGCTCGCCGCGATCACCAGCGGCTTGGCCAGCCTCACCACGGGTGCTTCACGTGTGCTCGCCGCCGGCCGGGTTCGCCAGGCCGTCGTCGACATGGACGGTGGAGTCCTGCTGCTCATGGCGGTTGGGGACCGCGCCCAGGTCGCCGTGCTGGCGGCCGCGGGTTGCGACCTTGGACTTGTCGGCTATGAGATGGCGTTGCTCGTCAAGCGCGTCGCCAGCGCCCTTGAGCCCGCCATCCGACGTGCCGCCGGCAGCGCGCCGCCGGTCGGGGAGCGCTGATGGACCGTCGTCGGTTGCTCCGAGTGGCCGCGGCCCTCGGCACCGCCGGAATCTCCTCGTCGGTGCTGGCGGCGTGCTCCGACGCCGGCGCCGACAAGCCCGAGAACTCCGCCACCGCCTGGAACCAGGGCCGACTCGCCATCGGCACCGGCGGTACCAGTGGTGTCTACTACCAGTTCGGCGGCGCCCTCGCCGACGCGATCAACAGCGGCCTGCCCGGCGCGGTCGCGACGGCGCAGCCGACCGGCGCGTCGGCCGACAACGTCCAGCGGATCGTCCGCGGTGACGCCGCCCTGGGCGTCTCCGGTGACGGCGTCCCCGCCGACGCCTACAACGGCACCGGTGACTTCCAGGACCTCAAGCAGCCGATCCTGGCGCTCGCCTCGGTCTTCCCGGGTGTGCTGCACCTGGTGGTCCGCGACGACCTGGGCACCGATCCGGCCACCGGTGCCCCACGCGAGCGGGTCGACACGGTCGAGGGACTGCGGGGCCTGCGCATCAGCCGCGGTAACGCGGGATCCGGCGACGACGTGTTCTCCGAGCGCGTGCTGGTGACGGCGGGCATGAGCGTCAAGGACGACGTGAAGTCCGAGAACGTGCCCATCACCGACGCGCTCACGCGCATCCGTCTCCCCTTCGACGACTCCAACGGCCTGGACGCGTTCTTCGCGTCCAGCGGTGTCCCGAACGCCAACATCAAGAAGATCCTGAGCGAGGGCAAGCACCACCTCGTCCCGCTCGGGTCGGTCGCCGAGGACATGCGCAACAACTACGGCGGCTACCGGCCGACGACGATCCGGGGCACGGCCTACGACATCGAGGACCTCGCCTCGGTGGAGGCGCCGACGCTGCTCCTGGTCAGCGACAAGATGCCCGAGGACCTGGCCTACGACATCACGCGCATCCTCTTCGACTACCAGAAGAGCATCGGCGCGCTGGTGCCCGTGGTCAACGACATCACCAAGGCGACGGCCGCCGACACCACGCCGGTCGCGCTGCACCCCGGCGCGGCGAAGTACTACAAAGAGAATCCCTAGACCGCGACCCACGACCCCCGGCGGTGAGTAAGCCGCCGGGGGGCGTGGGGCAGGGGCGGGGCCAGAAGTTCGACATGGATCGCGGCGGCCCGCTCCAAGACGCATTCGCCGACGTGACCGAACGCAGCCGCGCGGATGCCGCCAGCCGGGGCCTCTCGGGATCGCTGTTGTCACACCGTGCGTGTCTTCGAGCCGCACCACGAACCGAACCCTCAGCGCGCGAAGCCGGCGCACCCACACGCCGATCCTTGCGGAAGTCCGGGCCGTCATGCCGGCGCGCCTTCGGGCCACGTGGAGTCTCCCGTCGGCGCGGCGATCGTGCGGCCCCTCGCCCCGCGCGAGTCCTGACGCCGCGGACGACGGCGGTCGGTTGAGCCAGCGGGTCAGCGCCCTGCGTCCGTCGTGATCGCGTGCCCGCAGCGCCGTTCCGTCACGCCCCGTGCGTTCCTTGAGCCGAGGACTCCGAGACCACCCGGGTCGTGCCGCACTCCGGCGCGCGAGTTCGCGGGCCGGGTCAGGGGTGGTGCCGCGCGGCGGTGTCGCCGGTTCGAGGTGACGGCGTCGCGGCAGCGAATGTGTGCGCCTTTGCGTCGGGCCGACCGCGATCTCCGCGGAAGTCCACGCCGCCACGCCTCCGCGGGTCTTCGAGCCCGGAATATGGCGGCCGGTCAGGCCCCCGCCGACGACTCAGGGCCGCCAGTTCGTCGTGATCGCGTGTCGGCGGCGCCATTCCGTCACGCCCGCGTGCGCCGCCTCGATCCGTGCGGGGTCCGTCTCGCTCGCGCAGTGGTCGTGCAGCTCCCTGATCCGCGCGAGCATCGCCCCTCGCCGCTGCTCCCACGCCGGGGCCTGCGCCCCGTAGCCGTGATGCAGGTGGGGGAGCGCGTCGATGCAGTCGGGGTGGTGCATCCGCACGATCCATTCGCACCACGCGAGATCCTCGACGGGCCGGCCCAGGTGCGCCCATTCCCAGTCGAGCACGGCGGTCACTTCGCGCGAGCCGGTGTCGAGAAGCACATTGTTCGGCCCGAAGTCCCCGTGGACCAGCGAGGTCCGGCCCAGCGCGGCCATGTCGGGCGTCCGCTCGAAGGGCAGGACGGCGGCGGGGACGGCGTGGATCCGCGCGAGGACCCGGCCGCAGGCGGCGAGGACCGCCGCGGCGGTGTCGGGATTCAGAACCTCTTGACCGTGCGTGCCCGGCATGTGCCGCATCGTGAGGTAGTCCTCGCCGACGTGTTTCACCGCCGGGACCGGTACGACCGAGCCGATCGCGCGCAGGATCGCGGCCTCGCGCGTGAGCCGCTCGCTGACCTGCGGTCCGGTGTACCTCTTGGTCACCGTCGTGCCGTCGCTCGTCGTGAGGTTGGTGTACCCGTGCGGGAGGCGGTCCCCGGTGGACTCCATGGCCACGCATGATGCCAGTACGCCACGCCGATCTTTTTGGCAACCCCGACAACGCGTAGAGGACCCGGAGGGCTATTCTGCGATCGCTGGGCCAGCGGCATGCCCTGCCGCGGACCGCCCACATTGAGACATCGCCACAGGAGGCCGACAGGTGACCACCGTTTCACCGAAGCCGATCGTCGCGCGGCCATGGCCGGTGCGTCGCGAGCCCAAGGGCTCGTGGCTGGCCCGTACGCTGCGGACAACCGACGCGAAGCAGATCGGGATCATGTACCTGGTCACCTCGTTCGTGTTCTTCGGCATCGGGGGCACCCTCGCCCTGCTGATGCGCGGAGAGCTCGCGCGGCCGGGTCTGCAGTTCCTGTCGGCCGAGCAGTTCAACCAGCTGTTCACCATGCACGGCACGATCATGCTGCTGCTGTTCGCCACCCCGGTGGTGTTCGCGTTCGGCAACTACATCGTCCCGCTGCAGATCGGCGCCCCCGACGTCGCCTTCCCGCGGCTGAACGCCTTCGCCTACTGGCTGTACCTCTTCGGCGGCACGCTCGTCGTCGCCGGGTTCGCCACGCCGGGCGGGGCCGCCGACTTCGGCTGGTTCGCCTACCAGCCGCTGTCCGATGTGGTCAACTCGCCGGGAGCCGGCGCCGACATGTGGTTCGTCGGCCTGCTGATCTCGGGTCTGGGCACGATCCTCGGCGCGGTCAACATGGTCACGACGATCCTGACGCTGCGCGCGCCGGGCATGACCATGTTCCGGATGCCGATCTTCACCTGGAACCTCCTGGTCACCTCGCTGCTGGTGCTGATGGTCTTCCCGATCCTCGCGGCCGCGCTGTGCATGGTCCTGTCCGACAGGCATCTGGGCACACACGTGTTCGACGTCGCCACCGGCGGCGCCATGCTCTGGCAGAACCTGTTCTGGTTCTTCGGGCATCCCGAGGTCTACATCGTCGCGCTGCCGTTCTTCGGCATCGTCTCGGAGATCATCCCGGTCTTCAGCCGCAAGCCGATCTTCGGTTACAAGACGCTGATCGCCGCGACGCTGAGCATCGCCGCCCTGTCGATGGCCGTGTGGGCGCACCACATGTTCGCCACCGGCCAGGTGCTGCTGCCGTTCTTCTCCTTCATGACCTTCCTGATCGCCGTGCCGACCGGTATCAAGTTCTTCGACTGGATCGGCACGATGTGGAAGGGGCAGTTGACCTTCGAGGCACCGATGCTGTTCAGCATCGGCTTCCTGGTCACCTTCCTGTTCGGCGGCCTGTCGGGCGTCCTGCTCGCGTCGCCGCCGATCGACTTCCACGTCTCGGACACCTACTTCGTGGTGGCGCACTTCCACTACGTGCTGTTCGGCACGATCGTGTTCGCGGTGTACGCCGGGGTCTACTTCTGGTTCCCGAAGATGTTCGGGCGGATGTACGACGAGCGCCTCGCGAAGGTCCACTTCTGGCTGACCATGATCGGCTTCCACACGACCTTCCTGGTGCAGCACTGGCTCGGCAACGAGGGCTTCCCCCGCCGCTACGCCGACTACGCGCCCGAGGACGGCTTCACGACGCTGAACACGATCTCCTCGATCGGCGCGTTCATCCTCGGCGCCTCGACGCTGCCGTTCCTGTGGAACATGTACAAGTCGTACAAGGCCGGCCGGGTCGTGAACGTCGACGACCCGTGGGGCTACGGCGGTTCCCTCGAATGGGCGACGAGCTGCCCGCCCCCGCTGCGCAACTTCGACCGGATGCCGCGCATCCGCTCCGAGCGCCCGGCCTTCGACGCGCGGCACGGCGCCGCGCTGGCGGCCATCGCCGACGCCAACGGCGGCAAGGAGATCGGGCACTAGCCCGGTCCGTGTGACGACGAGAACCGCCGGTCCCTTCGGGGGCCGGCGGTTCTTCGTTCGCGGGGTTCAGGCCAGTGCGGCCAGGACGCTCGCGGAGTCGGTCACCCAGCCGTGCATGCGCTCGATGAGCGCGAGGCTGTTGGCGTGGAACTCCCGGCCGTGCGTCTCGCCGGTGCAGTCGGCGACGACGATCGCCCGGTAGTCGCGGTAGGCGGCGTCGCGGACGGTGGCCTCGACGCAGTCGCTGGTGGTCCAGCCGCAGACCAGGAGCGTGTCGATGCCCCGCGCCCACAGGTCGGCGTCGAGGGTGGTCTCCCGGAAGCCGCTGAAGCGGTTCTTGCCGACGATGACATCGCCGTCGGCGGGCGTGAGCTCGCCGACCATCTCGGTGTTCCAGGTGTCGTGGATCAGGATGCGGCTCGCGCGGCCGTCGGGCGCGGTGACCTCCTCGCCGACGTTCAGGGCCTCGTGGATGAGCCGGTTCTTGCCGCCCGGCGAGCCCAGGTCGGAGAGGTCGGGCAGGTAGCCGTGCTGCGTGTAGACGACGGTCATGCCCGCCGCGCGTGCCGCGTCGAGCAGGCGGGCGGTGGGGGCGATGGTGTGCCGGACCAGGGACAGGTCGCCGCCCGCGCGGTGGACCATGCCGCCTTCGGCGCCGAAGTCGTTCTGCATGTCGATGACGAGGACGGCCGTGCGCGCGAGGTCGAACGCGACCGCCTCGGGGCGGGCTTCGACGGTGATCTCAGTGGGGTGGGTGCTCGGGATCATGTGGTCATACTAAACCGTTCAGTATTGACATCCAACTAAACCGTGTAGTTCAATCGGGCCATGACCATCACCCGCCACCGCTCCGGCGCTCCCGTCGCCGCACCCGCCCTGGTGGCCTTGACCTTCCCCGTCTCGCTCGGCATCTCCGCCACGAGCCTGCTGCTCCCGACGGCCGCCACCGCCCTCGGCGTGTCGCTCGGCGCGGCCACCTGGCTGCTCACCCTCTACGGCTGGGGCATGGCCTTGGCGATGCCCTTGGCGGCGTTCATCGCCGGGCGCTTCGGTCGACGGACCATGCTGCGGACCGGGGGAGCGGCGCTGGCGGCCGGTGCCGCGCTGATCCTGCTCGGCCCCTCCCTGCCCACCATCGGCGTCGGCCGTGCGCTGATCGCGGCGGGCGCGGGCGCGATGGTGGTCAGCGCCATGGGTGTCGCGCGCGACTACGAGAGCCCCACCCGTCGCCAGCGCGCCCTGGGTGCCATCTCGGCGGGCATCGGCGTCGCGGGCGCACTCGGGCCGCTCGTCGGCTCCCTGGTCGCCGACGCGAGCTCCTGGCGGGTCGCGCTGGCCCTGCCCGCGCTCAGCCTGGTGTCGCTGCCTTTCGCCCTCAAGGCGCCCGACACCGAGCGCGCGCGTGGCGGGTTCGCTGTGGCGGTCGTGGTGACCGACCGCCGCTTCCTGGCCGCCACCGGCCTCGTGCTCGGTCTCACCACCGTCTACTTCGGGCTCGTCTACGCCGCCCCGCAGCTCCTCACCGCCGCGACGGGCTGGAGCCGCTCCTCGGTCGGCGCGCTGCTCGTCGTCCCCGGCCTGATCGGTGCGGGCCTGTCGTGGGCCTCGGCGGGCGCGGTACTGCGTTTCGGCGCGACCCGGGTGGCCGGTGCCCTGGCGCTCCTGGCCGCCGGTGCCGCCCTCCTCGCCGGCTTCGCCGGAGGCGTCCCGCCGGTGCTGGCGGCCTCGGCCGCCGCGGCCTTCGCCTCGGCGGCCGGGCAGGGCGTGCTGGTCGGCGCGGCGACGGCGAGGCTGGCGCCGTCGGCGCGCACGGCGGGCGTCGGGCTGGTCAACTTCGCCTTCCAGTTCGGCAGCGTCGTCGGTCCCTTCGCGCTGTCGTTGCTGAGCCCGGCCGTGGGCCTCGGGCACGGGCTGGCGCTCATCGCGCTGCTGCCATTGGCCGCCTCCGGCTTGGCCGTCGCCCTCCGTGAGCGAAACCAAACCGTTTAGTTTATGGTGGGCCGGTGTCGACCGATGTGGACGAATACGGGATCCCCGTCATCGCCGAGCCCGTCAGCGCCTCGGAGCGCAAGCGGGCCTCGATCGTCGACGCGGCCGTCGCCGAGTTCCTGCGCGAGGGCTACGCGGCGGCCTCGGTCGACAAGATCGCCAAGCGCGCCGAGGTCTCGAAACCGACCATCTACCAGCACTTCGGCAGCAAGGAGCGGCTGTTCCTCGCGGTCATCGCCGGTGTCCTGACCGATGCCTACGACGGTCTGGAACCCCTCGCCTCCGACATCACGGGCCTGTCCGCCCTGCGTGAATCGCTCACCGCCTACCTCGCGTCCTGGTCGCGGCGTGTGCTCTGCGACGACATCCTCGCGCTGCGGCGGCTGGTCATCGGCGAGGTCGCGCGCTTCCCGCAGCTCGGCCACCTCTGGTTCAAGATCACCCGCGAGATGATGGACGCGCCGCTCATCGGACTCCTCACCGAGCTCGACGGCGACCTGCTTGCCGTACCCGACCCCGAACGCGCCGTCCGGCAGCTCATCGGCATGACCCTCGGCGGCCTCCAGCTCGTGCTGACCTTCCTGCCGGAGGAGCGCGCCGAGGACCGCGACATCGACGGCACGGTGGCGGCGGGCGTCGACGTGTTCCTGTCGCACTACGCCCGGCGCTGACCCGCCGCCTTTCGCGCGGACCCCCTAGGCTTGTCCCATGGCACGCGCACTGATCGTCGTGGACGTACAGAAGGACTTCTGCGAGGGCGGGTCCCTCGCGGTCACCGGGGGCGCCGGTGTCGCCGCCGCCATCACCGCGGTCCTCCGCGAAGAACCCGACCGCTGGACCCATGTCGTCGCCACCCGCGACCACCACATCGACCCGGGCCCGCACTTCTCCGCCGAGCCCGACTTCGTCGACAGCTGGCCGGTGCACTGCGTCGTCGGGACCGAGGGCGCCGCCTTCCACCCCGACTTCGACCACGCGCGGGCCGAGGCCGTCTTCGACAAGGGCGCCTACGCCGCCGCCTACTCGGGCTTCGAAGGCGCCAGCGACAGCACCGGTCTGGCCGACTGGCTGCGCGCGCACGACGTCACCGAGGTCGACGTCGTCGGCATCGCCACCGACCACTGCGTGCGCGCCACGGCCCTCGACGCCGCCCGCGAGGGCTTCGCGACGACCGTGCTGCTCGACCTGACCGCCGGTGTGGCGGCCGAGACGACGACGTCCGCCCTGCGCCAATTGCGCGAGGCGGACGTGACACTCGTCGGTGAACCTGTCGTGGGCGGCTAGGACCGCACCACCACGGGGATCGCCGGGTCGCCCTGGGAGAGCTTCAGGCCCTCCCAGGGGATGGAGATGAGGCACTCGCGGAGGTGGTCGCGCGACCCGTCGAGCGTCGGCAGGTCCGCGACCCGCTCGCCGCCGCGGATCAGCGGCCGCTGGAGGATCCGGTCGCCGGGCTCCGCCTCGGGCGTGCCCTGCGAGACGACGATCTCCTCGACGGCCGTCCCGGTCGGCTTGTGGCGGCGTACAGCGGTCTTGCGGCCGCCGACGGTCGCCTTGTTCTCCGAACGCTTCACCACCGGCCGGCCCTCGACCTCGACGAGCTTGTAGACCAGCCCGGCCGTGGGCGCGCCCGAACCGGTGACGACGGCCGTTCCGGCGCCGTAGATGTCGACGGGCGTGGCCGCCAGCGACGCGATCGAGTACTCGTCGAGGTCGCCGGACACGACGATGCGCGTGTCGGCGGCGCCGAGGGAGTCGAGCTGCTCGCGGGACTGCTGCCCGAGGACGTGCAGGTCGCCGGAGTCGATGCGGATCGCGCGCAGGCCCGGCCCGGCGGCGGCGATCGCCCGCCGGATGCCCTCGGAGATGTCGTAGGTGTCGACGAGCAGCGTCGTGTCCGTGCCCAGCGTCGCCACCTGGGAGGCGAAGGCCTCCGGCTCGCTGTCGTGGAGCAGCGTGTAGGCGTGCGCGGAGGTTCCGGCGGTCGGGATGCCGTAGCGCATGCCCGCCTCCAGGTTCGAGGTCACGGCGAAACCGGCCAGGTAGGAGGCCCGCGCGGCGGCGACCGCGGCGTCCTCGTGCGCGCGCCGGGAGCCCATCTCGATGATCGGCCGGCCGCGCGCGGCGGTCACCATCCGCGCCGCCGCCCCCGCGATCGCGGAGTCGAAGTTGAGCACCGACAGGGCCAGCGTCTCCAGCAGCACGCACTCGGCGAAGGTGCCCGTGACGGTCAGGATCGGCGAACCGGGGAAGTACAGCTCGCCCTCGGCGTAGCCGTCGACGTCACCGCGGAAGCGGTAGTCGGCCAGCCAGTCGACGGTCTCGTCGTTGACGATCTTCCGCCGGCGCAGGAAGTCGAGCTGCTCGTCGTGGAAACGGAAGTCGGCGAGGTGGTCGAGCAGGCGGCCGGTTCCGGCGACGACGCCGTAGCGGCGCCCGTTGGGCAGCCTGCGCGCGAACACCTCGAAGACGCAGCGTCGCTGTGCGCTGCCGTCGGCGAGGGCGGCCGACACCATGGTCAGCTCGTAATGGTCGGTCTGGAGCACGCTCACGAACGTGAGCCTAATCAACGGTCGCTCGGGGGCGAGTGCAGGATGACGATCTTCACCCGCCCGTTCGCAAGACCCTTGGCGTCTTTCGTTCACCCGACTTTCACGCGGCGACCGCCCGGCGTTCGGCTCCCGGCGCATAGCCTTGCGCAGCCCGCTCCCCGGGGACCGACAGGTCCACGCCATAAGGACTCCCCCTCGCATGCGCATCGCCGTCTTCACCGAGGATGACCACGCCCGACGGGTCATCGCGAGGTTCCGCCGCGCCGCCGAGGCGGCCGGGCACACCGTCGACGAACTGACCCCGGATCTCGTCGGGCCGCGCGAGGCGATCAGCGAGGTCGATCTGCCCCACGAACTGGAGACGCGCGTGCGGGCCTTCGTGGACGCCCACGACGTCGACCGGCTTGTCCTGTGCGGCGACCGCTCCCGTCTCGGGCGCCGGCTGACGCGCGGCCTGCGCACGCGGTTGCCGGTCGTGCTGGTCCAGGACCGGCACGTCGACTACCGCCACACCCGCCTCGACGCCGTCACCGCCGTGCAGGGGCAACTCGGCGACGGCGGACCGGCCGCGGTGTGCGTGTGGGGCCCGGCGACCCGTCGCGCGATCGCCGACCGCGCCCCCGACACCGCCGTCGTCGTCACCGGCGCCCTCGGCCTCGGCGACGACCCCGAACTGCTCCGCGCCGCCCGCTCCGCCGTACACCGCAGGACCGTTGAGCCCGGGACACCGCTGCGGATCGTGATCGCCGGCGAAGGCGACTGGACCGAGGCCGCCGGGGAACTCGGCGCCTACGGCGAGGTCGTGTTCGACACCGCCATCGAGGGCGCCGACCTCGTCGTCACCTCACTCGAAGCGCTCTACCCGGAGACCCTCCGCGCCGGGATCCCGCTGGTCCACCACCGGCTCGGCGACCGCGTCCTGCCCGACCTGCGGCACAACCTGATCCGCACCACCCGCGGCACCGGCGAGCTCGGCGAGGTCGCGCTGCGCCTCAAAGTGGACGGACGCTTCCGCGGCAATCCCACCGGCGAACCCGTCGAGCACTACCTCGCCTTCCATTCCGACGTCGCCGAACGCGTCCTCGCCGTGGTCGAAGAGGCCGCGCTCCCCGTACCCCCGCCCCCGCCCGGCCGCACCGGGACCGGGCCGCGCGCGAGCCTCGCCGAACGCGCGCTCGACGAGATCCGCGACCGCATCCGCCGCCCGCGCTCGGTGGCGGTGATCGGCACGGACTTCGGGTACGTCACCGGCGTCGCCGTGCCCGTGCTGACCTACACGCGGGACCTCGTCGCCGCCGGGCCCGTCGACGTCCGCTACATCGACATCTGGGCCTTCTCCAGCGTCGAGGGCGTGCTCGCCGCGATCGAGGGCTGCGAGCAGGTGCTGATCAACAGCCTGGCGTTCTTCTGGCGCAACTGGCTCGGCTCGCGGGTCGCGGAGGCGCTGCTCGAAGCACGCGTGCCGACGGCGGTGTACGTGCACGAGACGGAGTACGTGTTCAACCACGAGGCGGCCACGCGCGGGGTACGGCACGAGAGGCTCCTGGAGCTGCTGCCGCGCCTGCGGGTGCTGTGCGTCTCGCGCGCGCAGGCCGACTTCTACCGCAAGCTGGGGGCGCGCAACCCCGTCGTCGTATACAACACCGTGCCGCTCGACGACCGGCCGCCGCGAGCGCGCGCCGCCGTCGGCGAAAGGCCGCGGATCGTGATGGTCGGGACGGTGCAGGACCGCAAGGGCGTCGACCTGTTCTCGCGGGTCGCCGAGCGCGCGGCCGGGCTGCCGTGGGACTTCGCCTGGTACGGGCACCGAGGCGGCGTGAGCGGGTCGGCGCTGGAGTCGCCGCGCGTCGACTGGCGGGGCGCCATGCCACGGCGACGGGTGCGGGCCGAACTCGCCCGGGCCGACGTGCTGTTCCTGTCGAGTGTGGACGATCCGATGCCCCTCGCCGTGATCGAGGCGGTTCAGCAGAGGCTGCGGATCGTGACATACGACCGCGTCGGGTCGAAGGAGATCCTGGAAGGCGTCGGCGGTTACCGGGGCTTCGGCGAGTACACGCCCGGCGCCGCGTTGGACGCCATCGCCGCCGTACTGGCCGACGACGTCGACGAGGACGCCTACGGCGAGGTCGAGGAACTCTTCGCGCCCGCCCGCTTCGCCGAACGCATGTCGACGGCGCTCTCCCTGGCCCACGACGGGCCGCCCCCCGAGACGCCGGGCCCCACCGTCGCCGCCCTCGACGATGAGACCCCCGACGCCCACACCCGCGCCGTCGCGACCCTGCGCGCCACCGGCCGCGGCGACGACGCCGAACTCATGGAACGCGCACTGCTGCGGAGGCGACACTGATGGGCCGAGTCCTGCGGAAGATCCTGCGTCCGGTCACGACCCGCATCGACCACCGCGCCGAGAAGGCGGCGGAACGCGCCGTCCAAGGACGCGCGACGGCGGCCTTCGAGGGGGCCGTGGACGAACTGCGGCTGCGCAACGCGCGCGGACTGGACGAGCTGTACGACGCGCTGACGGAGGTCCGGGCGGAACTGGCGGCCGCGCGCGCGGAGATCGAAGGACTGCGCGGGGGAGCGGGGTAGGGGAGGCGGGCCGGTCCGGCGAGCGCCGGGCCGAGAACGCAACCCATGCGGCAGTTAGGGGAGGCGGGCGTGGGTCCGGCTCTCGGACCGACGGTGTTTTGTCACACCTCGTCCGTATCGTTCGTTTTCGGGGGCGTTTTGCCGCCAAGCGACGACCCCTGCCCGAAACTCGCCACGCTCGCCGCTCGCCGCTGGCCGCGCATCGCCGCGCCCGCCGCCGCCAGCGGCCGGCGGGTGCCGGGTGCCGGAGGGCGGCCCAGCCGCTCCCGAGGCGGTGCGGAGGACGCGGCACGGTGGGAGGAGGACGCGGCACGGTGGGAGGAGGTGCGGCTCGGCGAGACGAGCCCGAGCCCGCCAGTGTGCCGGGGATGCCCCGCAAGGCAGGGACGGCCCGTCGATCGGTCTCACACCCCTCGCATCGCCGCGCTCGCCACCCGCCGCGCATTTCACCGCGCCTGCCGCCGCCAGTGGCGGCCGGGTGCCGGAGGGCGGCCCAGCCGCTCCCGAGGCGGTGCGGAGGACGCTGCACGGTGGGAGGAGGACGCGGCACGGTGGGAGGAGGTGCGGCTCGGCGAGACGAGCCCGAGCCCGAGCCCGAGCCTGAGCCTGAGACGAGGCCGGGCCTGAGACGAGGCCGGGCCCGAGACGAGGCCGGGCCCGAGACGAGCCCGTGCCTGAGACGGGGCCGTGCCTGAGACGAGCCCGAGCCCGAGCCCGAGACGAGCCCGTGCCCGAGCCTGAGACGGGCCCGAGCCTGAGACGGGCCCGAGCCTGAGACGGGCCCGAGCCTGAGACGAGCCTGAGCCTGAGACGGGCCGAGCCTGAGACGAGCCTGAGACGAGCCCGAGCCCGCCAGCGCGCCGGGGATGCCCCGCAAGGCAGGGACAGCCTGACGGATGGACCCATCGCGTCGCCGCGCCTTCGCTGCCGGCGGCTCGTCCAGGGCGGTGACTGCCCTCGCGCCCGCGCCGTCAGCGGCGCACCGGGGCCCTGCGCCCGCTGTTACCCGCGATTCGCGATGAGATCGGGTGCGCGGCAAGGCGAGTTCCGAGCATTTCAGCCGTGCGGGGCATGGGTGCGATGAGACTCGGACGAGCTGATGGCGGGTCTCACGGCGGCTCTTCGTCGCACCTCGCGCCACGCCGTTTCCAGCGCCGACAGCGCGCGGTCCGCCGTCGCCGGAAAGACGCGCGAACAGTGCGTTTCCGGGGCCGACGTGGCCTCCCCGCCCGCGTCTCGCCCACGTCCGCGCGAACGACCCGTGGTGCGTGACGGGAGGCCGGGGCTGGGTCCTGCCCACGGCCACGCGCAAGCCTCGGCCGCCCCCGCTCGCCCCCCCGCCCTCCACCCCCCGACCCCGCCCTCCACCCCCCCCGCCCCCCGGCAAGCCCGCCACGCCCCACCACGCCTGCCGCCCGCATCCCGCCCAAGCCACCGAGTGCCGGGTCCCCAGCCGCCCCCACGGCCGCGCGGACGACGCCCCCGTGGCAAGGCGAGCCCCGAGCACTTCAGCGTGCGGGGGATGCCACGCGGAGACCTGGACGGGCCGGCGGGCCGGTCCACCCCCACCCCCATCCCGCCCAGTGGAACCCCACCCGCCCCTCCCTCCCCGTCACCACTCCCCGCCGCACCGCCACCCCCGGCCCCACCCCCAACACCCGCCGCCACGTGCCCCTCCACGCCCCGCCCACCTCCCGTCGCGCACCGGCCCAACCCCGCACCACGCCCCTCCTAACAGCCCCCGCGCGGCCCCCCGCGCGCACCCACCGCCACCCCGTGGCTGGCGCCGGGGTGGCACGATGGAGGCATGGGTGCACCACTGGCGAGTCCGGACATCGTGTCGGACCATGAGGAACGAATCGACCCCGATCGCCCCTGGGCGACGGTCGTGCACAACGACCCGGTCAACCTCATGAGCTACGTGACCTGGGTCCTGCAGAAGCTCTTCGGCTACAACCGCGACAAGGCCGAGAAGCTCATGCTCGACGTGCACCACAAGGGCCGCGCCACCGTCTCCTCCGGGGCCCGCGAACGCATGGAGTTCGACGCCACCCGTCTCCACGCCCACGGCCTCTGGGCCACCGTCGAGCGCCAGTAACCCGAACAGGAACCATGCGAGCCTTCATTCGTGACGGCGACGACTCATTCGTCGCCACCTTCGCACCGGCCGAGGCCGATGCGATCCGGCAATCCGTCCAGGGCATCGCCGGACTCGTCCGGGCGCACGACACCGGTGACCCCGTCACCGCGCGTCTCTTCCCCGACGTCTACAACGACTCCAGCGACGACGCCGCCGAGTTCCACCGCCTCACCGACGCCGAACTCACCGGCACCAAACTCGCCCAGGTCGATGTGCTTCTCGACACGCTCCCCGCCGAAGGCGGCGAGGTCCGCATCGACGGCGAGACCGCCGAGGCGTGGCTGCGCGCTATCACCGACGTCCGGCTCGCCCTCGGCGTTCGCCTGGACATCAGCGAATCCACCGACCTCGGCCGCGAGATGGACGACGAGATCCTCGCCGACCCGGTGTCCCCACGTGCGGCGGCGCTCGGACTCTACGAACTCCTCACCTACGTCCAGGAGTCGCTCGTCGTCGCCGTCGCGGGGTGGTGACCGCCCGCCGACCGGGTAGGCTGTCGAGCGTGTTGACGATCCACCGTGCGCTTGTTGCCGCGATGGTGGCCCATGCCCGCCGGGACCACCCGGACGAGGCCTGCGGCATCATCGCCGGCCCCGCGGGGTCCGATTCACCCGAGCGTCTCGTGGAGATGATCAACGCCGAACGCTCGCCGACGTTCTACCGCTTCGACTCGGCCGAGCAGCTCGCCGTGTGGCGCTGGATGGACGACCACGACGAGGAACCGGTCGTCATCTACCACTCCCACACCGCGACCGAGGCCTACCCCTCGCGCACCGACGTGAAGTTCGCGTCCGAACCGAACGCGCACTACGTGCTGATCTCGACCCGCGAACCGGAGACCGCCATGGTGCGCTCCTTCCGGATCGTCGACGGCGAGATCACCGAGGAACCCGTCGAGCTCACCGGCGACGAGCTCGCCGTCCAGACGTACAAGATCGGGCACACCCCCACCTCGATCGTGTACGACTGTGCCGAACCGCGCTAGGCCGCGCCGCGCGCGCCGAGCCCCGCGCTGACCTCGGTTCCCTCTTCAATCGGTACGACACCTCTGCGTGAAAGAGAACGACCATGTCTGTCGAAGTTCGCATTCCCACCATCCTGCGCACCCACACCGGCGGCGAGAAGATCGTCAAGGGCGACGGTGACACCCTCTCGGCCCTCTTCGCCGACCTCGACACCCGCCACAACGGCCTGTCGGGCCGCGTCATCACCGGCGAGGGCGCGCTCCACCGCTTCGTCAACGTCTACGTCAACGACGAGGACGTCCGCTTCACCGGCGGTCTCGACACCGCCCTCAACGACGGCGACTCGGTGACGATCCTGCCCGCCGTGGCCGGCGGCTGACGCGAGCCATGGCGCGGTACGACTCGATACTCGACACCGCGGGCGACACCCCGCTGGTCGGGTTGCCGAACCTGTCGCCCTCGGGCGACGTCCGGCTGTGGGCGAAGCTGGAGGACCGCAACCCGACCGGCAGCATCAAGGACCGGGCCGCGCTGTCCATGTTGTCGGCGGCCGAGGCCGACGGGCTGCTGAAGCCCGGTGCGACGATCCTCGAACCGACCTCCGGCAACACCGGGATCGCGCTGGCCCTGGTCAGCCGCCTGCGGGGGTACCGGCTGATCTGCGTGATGCCGGAGAACACCTCGGCCGAGCGCCGCCAGCTCCTGGAGCTGTACGGCGCGAAGGTCGTGCCCTCCCCGGCGGCCGGCGGGTCGAACCAGGCGGTCGCCATGGCGCGCAAGCTCGCCGCGGAGAACCCCGACTGGGTGATGCTCGACCAGTACTCCAACGCCGCCAACGCCGCCGCGCACACGGCGACGACCGGCCCGGAACTGCTGCGGGACCTGCCGACCATGACACACCTGGTCGCCGGGCTCGGCACCACCGGGACGCTCATGGGCACCGGCCGTTTCCTGCGCGACAACGCGCCCGGCGTCAAGATCGTCGCGGCCGAACCGCGTTACGGCGAGCTCGTCTACGGTCTGCGCAACCTCGACGAGGGCTTCGTTCCGGAGCTCTACGACGAGAAGGTCCTGCACCGCCGGATCTCGGTGGGCACGGCCGACGCGTTGCGCCGTACACGCCAGCTCGTCACCGAGGAGGGCGTGTTCGCGGGGCCCTCGACGGGGGCCGTGCTGCACGCCGCGCTGGTGGTGGCGGCCGAGGCGGTGCGGACCGGTGTCCCCGCCGACATCGTCGTGATCGTCGCCGACGCGGGGTGGAAATATCTGTCCACGGGTGCCTATTCGGGCTCGCTCGAAGAGGCCGCCGAGGCCCTCGACGGCCAACTGTGGGCGTGAGCCTCGCCATTTGTCCAGGTCAACGGCGGGCGTGACGGATGGTTGCGCTGTCGGAGGCCACGAGTAGAGTCGGGCAGCATGAGCATCCAGACCTCAACACGGACGCCGATGGTGCCGACCGAGCAGCCGCGCGCCGCCCAGGCCGCCCCGGAGAACCGACCCGTGCCGGACGTGCGGCTGCGACGGCTCATGGGCGTGTGCGCCTGGGCGCTGTGCCTCGCCGTCTGCGGTCTGATCGTCGGCCTGATCGACCTGATCCTGCTTCTCGGCGGTAAGACCCCGGGCTGGTTCGAGCCGGCCATCATCGTCACCGGCCTGGTCGGCCTGTCCCTGGCGATCGCGGCTTTCCCGATGACGCGGGCGAAGCAGACGCCGTGGATTCTGCTGGCGTCGAGCACGGTCGTGTTCATCATCGGTGTCGTTTTGACCGCTCAGGCTTCGTAAGCTCGATCACAGCGGTGACGGCCCTCACCTGTCACCTTCGTGACAAGGCGGGCGTCGTGCACTGCGTTGACAGGTGTTCGACGCGTACGCTCCCCTAGGTGACGGACGCACCTATCGGGATCTTCGACTCCGGCGTCGGCGGTCTGACGGTGGCTCGCGCCGTGCTCGATCAACTGCCCGCCGAGCGACTGGTCTATGTCGGCGACACCAGGCATGTGCCCTATGGGCCCAAGCCCATCGCCGACGTGCGCAGGCATTCCCTCGACGCCTGCGACCACCTCGTCGGGCTCGGGGTGAAAGCCCTGGTGATCGCCTGCAACACCGCCAGCGCGGCCTGTCTGCACGACGCGCGCGAGCGCTACGACATCCCCGTCGTCGAGGTCATCCGGCCCGCCGTCCGCCGTGCCGCCGCGGCGACCCGCAACGGCCGCATCGGGGTCCTCGGGACCGCCGCGACCGTTTCCAGCGGTGCCTACGAGGACGCCTTCGGGGCCGCCCCGCACATCGCGGTGACGAGCGCCGCCGCGCCCGCCTTCGTGGATTTCGTGGAACGCGGAGTGACAACGGGCCGACAGCTACTGGGCCTCGCTTCGGCCTACCTTGAGCCGCTACAGCGTGCGGATGTCGACACTGTTGTCCTCGGCTGCACGCACTATCCGCTGCTCGCCGGGCTGATCGGCCTGGTGATGGGAGACGAGGTGACGCTGGTGTCGAGCGCCGAGGAGACGGCCCGGCAGTTGTACCGGGTGCTCACCGACCAGGGTCTGCTGCGGGAGAACGCTTCCGAGCCGCCCGCGCATCGCTTTCTGGCGACCGGTGACGCGGTGTCCTTCGCGCGGCTCGCCCGGCGTTTCCTGGGACCGCAGCTGGCGGATGTGCGCGCGGACGCGTTCGGTGAGGTCACACCGTCGAGTGGGGGCGCGGCCGGCGCGAGAGGAATGGCATCGTGAAACTGACGATCATCGGCTGTGCCGGCAGCTTCCCCGGTCCCGATTCCCCCTGTTCGGCCTATGTGGTGGAGGCCGAGGGCTTCCGGTTGCTCATCGACTTCGGCTCCGGTTCGCTCGGGGCCCTGCAGAGGCACGTCGATCCGCATTCGATCGACGCGATCATGCTGACGCACCTGCACGCCGACCATGTGCTGGACGCCTGCACCTACGTGGTGATGCGCCGGTACGCGCCGGGCGCGCCCTTCCCGCGGATCCCGGTGTACGGGCCGCGCGACACCGAGGCGCGGCTGATGGAGGCCTACGGCGGTGCGGGGGAGGAGCACATCGCGCCTTCACTGCGGGACGTGTACGCCTTCCATCCCATGGCTCCCAGCACTTTCGAGCTCGGGCCCTTCGGTGTGACGGTGGACCTGGTGTCGCATCCGGTCGAGACCTACGGGGTCCGCATCACCCACAATGGACGGTCGCTGGCCTACTCCTCCGACTCCGGCCCGTGCGAGGCGCTGGTCCGCCTGGCGCAGCACAGTGACCTGTTCTTGTGCGAGGCGTCCTATCTGGAGGGTCGCGACAATCCGCCGAACGTGCACCTGACGGGCAAGGAGGCCGGTGAGCACGCCACGAAGGCGGGCGTCGGCAAGCTCGTCCTGACCCATCTGGTGCAGGCGTGGGGTAGCGAGGAGCGCACCTACGAGGAGGCGGCCTCAGCCTTCAACGGGCCCATCGATCTGGCCAGATCCGGTGCGGTGTACCAGATCTAGCGCCAGCAGCGCCGTGCGCACGGGTTCGGCGCGCAGGTAGCCGCCGGGCCGGTGCGCGTCGAAGCCGGGTACCCGGTCCTGATGCGCCACGACGTCGTCGAAGCGCGCCCCGACCTCGCCGCCGGGTACCGCGAAGAGGTCGCGGGGGTCGAGGACGTCGATCCAGCGGTCCACATTGGGCGGTTTCGGCCGGCGACCGTCCATGGTGGGCGGTGACAGGCGCGGGAAGACCGCGCCTGGGATCGCGAGCGGTGAACCGATCGTGATGAGCATTGGTATCGCAATCGGTGAATGGCGCCAGAGTGTCTCGTAGGCGACAACGGCCCCCAGCGAGTGCGCGACGACCACGTCGGCGCCCGCGATCCGGCGCGCCACGCGCGCGGTCACGGCCTCGCGTGTGCCCGCCGTCCCGTGGTCGCGCAGGAACCGCGCGGTCTCGCGTGCGAAGGCGACGACGGACCCGTGCGTCGCCGCGCCGTTGAGACCCCGCCGCCCGGCCAGGATCCCCATCGCCGTGCGCGGCGAGACCCGCAGCCGCCCGTCGGCGTGGGTCAGGTCGGGCAGCGCGGCGGCCAGGTAGGCCGCCGCCGTCGACCACGCGTCGGCGTCCAGACGGTCCACATTGAGCGGTTCACCGTAGGCACCGGGTTTCCGCACCAGGTCGGCGTAGTAGGCGACTTCGACCACCGCGCCCGAGTCCGGTCCGAGCTCCTCGGCCCAGGCCGCCGCGATCGCCTCGCCGGCCCGCAACGGGTCGCCGGGGCGGTACTGGAGGACTCCGTGCACACCGACGATTCGCGTCACGGGAGCGAGTCTAGGGACGCCGAAGGGCACGCGGGTCATCAATTCCGGGGAATCGTGCCGCCGAACTTGTCGACGCGGACGGGAAGGCGCAGGCCGACGCCGCCGCTATTTGTCCACTCTCGACAGTTGCGCGACGGGGATACGGTCGCGCCATGACCGATGAAGTGCGTGCCGACCCGGTGGAACTGGCCGTTTTATCGCAGGCGGTGCTGATGGTGGCCTATCGGGTGCGCTCCGAGCTGCCGCGCGGATGGAGCGGCGTCCTCGTCCCCTCATCGGCCTTCGGCAACACCAACGCCGCCGAGTCCCTCGCGGTCGACTACGGCGACGCGATCGAGACGGCCGGCCGAGCGGTCGAGGATCTCACCGGCGTGCTCGACGGCGACGCCGACCGGCTGCTTCGTATCGCCTTCGCCTACAAGCAGACCGACGACGAGGAGATGGAGCGCCACGAATCCGTCGGCCTCCCGGGTTGACCGTCCCACAACGCGACCGCGAGGAGTCCGCCGTGACCACCGCTCAGACCGTCTTCCACACCCAGGTGCCTCTCTCGACGTGGAGCCTTGAGGCCGAACCGGGACTTCTCGATCAGGCGGCCTCGAACTGGCGCGCCATCGGTTCGACCGTGGACCGTGAAGCCGAGCGGCTGAACGGTGAGGCGGCGAAGCTCTTCGACAACGACTGGGCCGGCCTCTCACGCGAGCAGTACGAGCGGCACGTCAAGTCCCTTCGGGACTCCATGGCCGGGACGAAGGGCATCGCGGACGCGGCCGCGACGGTGCTCACCGAGCTCGCGGGGGACCTGCGCGACACGCAGGCCGGTCTGACCGACTCGCTCGGTGCGCTGATGGGGCGGGTCGAATTCACCATCGCCGGGAGCGTCATCGAGTTCCGTACCCGTGACGCGGCCCAGGAAGAGCTCGTACGGCAGGGCGTTCGCGACGCCGAGGCCACCACGTCGAGCCTCGACGCCCGCCTGCGCTCCGCCGCCGCGACGGTGCGAGAGGTGCGGACGCGCTTCGAGGACGTCAGTGACCGCTGGCACCCCTATGCCGGGGATGGCGTCCCGTTCGCCATGCCCCCCGAGGCGGTTCGCGCATCACAGGTGCTCTACCTCCCCGATGGGTCGGTCATCATCAATACCGGTGGAGCGCGAAACGACCGCGTCGTGGTCGACACCGACGGCAAGGGCAGGACCTTCATCGAGATCAACGGCGTGCGGATACCGATCGTCGGGTCGGACGTCACCGTGCGCACCGGCGATGGCGACGACACCGTCACGGTCAAGACCGACGCCCCGGTCACCGCGCTCACCGGGGCGGGCGACGACTCGGTCACGACCGACTCGGACTCGGCCGGGCACGTGGTCCTCAGCGGCGGCGGCGACGACAAGGTCAAGACCGGTGACGGTCCGAGCTACGTCGCTTCCGGCGGCGGCGACGACAAGGTCGAGACCGGCGACGGGTCCGACATCGTGGACACCGGTTCGGGCGCGGACCAGGTCCAGGCCGGAGGCGGGAACGATCGGATCACCACGGGCGACGGCGATGACGAGGTCTATGGCGGCGACGGTGACGACACGATCGCCACGGGCTCCGGCCGGGACTACGTCGACGGTCAGTTCGGCGACGATGTCGTGCGCGCCGGCGACGACACCGACATCGTCTACGGCCTCTCCGGAAACGACAGGCTCTACGGCGGCGCGGGCCAGGACTACCTCGAAGGCGCCAAGGGCGACGACATCGTCGACGGCGGAGCCGGCAACGACGTCGTCTCGGGTGGACGCGGTAATGACCGGCTGTACGGCGGCGAGGGGCGTGACGTCCTGTACGCGGGCCACGGGATCGACCGCGTGGAAGGCGGGACCCGGACCGACGGTGAGGTCGCCTACGTCCAGGCGGAGGACTCGGTCTCCGGGAACACGAAGGCGGAGCGGGTCGACATCGCCGATGCGAGCTTCATCCAGGTCCGCGGCACCGACGAGTACGAGGAGCGCGTCGAAGCCGACCTCGACCTGTTCGCCGCCTCGCCGACCGGCAGGCAGATGATCATCGAGCTCGGGGACGAGGTGAGCAAGACGCACCACGACATCTGGCCGGGCGAGCGCGAGATCGTCATCAAGGAGAGCGACGCCGACGCCGGCAGCGAGAACGACTTCACCAAACTGTCGATGAACGACTCGAATATTCGCTACAACCCCGAATACGGCCTGGTGCACCAGAACAAGCCGCCGTCGACGACCCTGTACCACGAACTCGCGCACAGCTACGACTACCTCAACGACACCACCAAGATCGGCCCCCACATCGATCCGGCCGACCCCGACTTCCGGGACGGCAAACCGGTGCCGAACGCCGAACGGCAGGCGGTCGGGCTGCCGATCGACCCGATCCTCGACGGGAGGAAGGGTTACGAGATCGACCCCGATCATCCGATCCAGTACACCGAGAACGGGCTCCGGCAGGAGTTCGGCTGGAGTCTGCGCGAACAGTACGGCTCGCCGACGAAGTAGAGCACCTAACCCTTCAGCCGCTCCAGCACCGCCCCGTGCAGCAGCCCGTTCGTCGCGACCGCCGAGCCGCCGGTGGGTCCCGGCGTGCCGTCGAGCGCGGTGAATCGGCCGCCGGCCTCCGTCACGAT
Source organism: Phytomonospora endophytica (assembly GCF_014202425.1). Taxonomy (GTDB): domain Bacteria; phylum Actinomycetota; class Actinomycetes; order Mycobacteriales; family Micromonosporaceae; genus Phytomonospora; species Phytomonospora endophytica. Next base: position 83,100 of record NZ_JACHGT010000020.1, read on the forward strand.
CACCGACAGGGCCGCCAGGTCCCACAGCGCGACCTCGGGTTCCATCGCGATGTCGACGACGCCTTCGGCGAGCAGCACGTAGCTGTAGAAGTCCCCGTAGGCGCGGTTGCGCCACGCGTCGGTGAGCAGGCCGAGGGCGTTGTCGCCCATCCCCCGCTTGTACCAGGACGTGATCGACGACAGCGAGACCGACGCGTCCTCCACGGTGGACACCGAGGAGACCTTGAGGCGCTCGGCGCGCGAGCGGTCCTTGCCGGCGAACGCGCCCGCGCCCTTCGCGGCCCACCAGCGGCGGCCGAGGGCGGGCGCGCTGACCAGTCCGACGACGGGTTCGTCGCCGTCCATCAGCGAGATGAGCGTCGCCCAGACGGGAACCCCGCGCACGTAGTTGGCGGTGGCGTCGATGGGGTCGATGACCCAGCGGCGGCCGCTGTTGCCTTCGAGACCGAACTCCTCACCCAGGATCGAGTCGCGGGAGCGGTACCGGCCGAGGGTGGAGCGGATGGCCTTCTCGACCGACAGGTCGGCGTCGGTGACGTGGGTCGTGTCCGGCTTGGTGTCCACGTGGAGGTCGTTGGCGCGGAACCTCGTCGCGGAGATCGAGTCGGCGCTGTCGGCGAGGACGTGCGCGAGCCCAAGGTCATCGGTGTAGTCGGCCATGGCGGTGAATCTATCCTGCCCGTACACGCGCGAACGGCGCCCACTCGCGTGGACGCCGTTCGCGCGGACCGTGATCAGCCGGTCTGTGCCTTGAACCTCTTCAGCCGCAGGCTGTTGGTGACCACGAAGACCGAGGACAGGGCCATCGCCGCACCCGCGATCATCGGGTTGAGCAACCCGAACGCGGCCAGCGGGATGGCGGCCACGTTGTAGGCGAAGGCCCAGAACAGGTTGCCCTTGATCGTGCCGAGGGTCTTGCGGGACAGGCGGATCGCGTCGGCGGCCGAGCGCAGGTCACCACGGACGAGCGTCAGGTCGCTGGCCTCGATCGCCACGTCGGTGCCGGTGCCCATCGCCAGACCCAGGTCGGCCTGGGCGAGCGCGGCGGCGTCGTTGACGCCGTCACCGACCATGGCGACCGTGCGTCCCTCGGCCTGGAGAGCCTTGACGACGTCGACCTTGTCCTGCGGCAGGACCTCGGCGTGCACCTCGTCGATACCGACCTGCTTGGCGACGGTCGCCGCGACGGCCTTGTTGTCGCCGGTCAGCAGCACCGGCGTGAGCCCGAGGGCCCGCAGCCGCACGATCGCCTCGGCGCTGGTGTCCTTGATGGTGTCGGCGACGACCAGCAGACCGCGCACCTCCCCGTCCCAGCTCGCCGCCACGACCGTCTTGCCCTCGGCCTCGGCGGCGTCCTTGGCGGCCTGGAGCGAGTCGTCGAGGTACTGCGACCACTCCGCCAGCAGCTTCGTGCGGCCGACCGTGACGGCCTTCTCCTCGACCAGGCCGTTGACGCCGAGGCCGGGCACGTTTTCGAACTGCTCGACCTTGGGCAGTTCGCCGACGCGCTGGACGGCTCCGGCCGCGATGGCCTGGGCGATCGGGTGTTCGGAGGCGTCTTCGAGGGCTCCGGCGATGCGCAGCAGCTCGTCGGTGTCCTGTCCGGCGGCGGGGATGACGTCGACGAGCGACATCTTGCCGGTGGTGACGGTGCCGGTCTTGTCGAGGACGACGGTGTCGACGCGGCGGGTGTTCTCCAGGACCTCCGGGCCCTTGATCAGGATGCCGAGCTGGGCGCCGCGGCCGGTGCCGACCATGAGGGCGGTCGGGGTGGCCAGGCCGAGGGCGCACGGGCAGGCGATGATCAGGACCGCGACGGCGGCGGTGAAGGCGGCGGCGGTGCCGTTGCCGAGGATCAGCCAGGTCGCGAGGGTGCCGAGGGCCAGGACGATCACGATCGGCACGAACACGCCCGAGATGCGGTCGGCGAGGCGCTGGACGGCGGCCTTGCCGTTCTGGGCGTCCTCGACGAGCTTGGCCATCTGCGCCAGCTGCGTATCGGCGCCGACGCGGGTCGCGCGGACCAGCAGGCGGCCGCCGGCGTTGACGGTGGCGCCGGTGACGTTGCTGCCCGGCCGCACCTCGACCGGGACGGACTCGCCGGTGAGCATGGACTCGTCGACCGCGGAGGCGCCGTCGACGACGACGCCGTCGGTGGCGATCTTCTCGCCGGGGCGGACCACGAACTCGTCGCCGACCGCGAGGTCCTCGACCGGGATCAGCGTCTCGACGCCGTCGCGCACGACGGCGACCTCTTTGGCGCCCATCGCCAGCAGTGCCCGCAGCGCCGAACCCGCGCGCCGCTTGGCCCGCGCCTCCAGGTAGCGGCCGAGCAGGATCAGGGCGGTCACGCCCGCGGCGGCCTCCAGGTAGATGTTGGCCGAGGCCTCACCCGTCCCGCCGAAGAAGCTGAAGGGGTGGGTCATGCCGATCATGCCCGCGTCGCCCCAGAACAGCGCCCAGACCGACCAGCCGAAGGCGGCGAGCGTGCCGCCGGAGACGAGGGTGTCCATGGTCGCCGCGCCGTGGCGGAGGTTCGTCCAGGCGGCCTTGTGGAAGGGCCAGCCGCCGTAGGTGACCACCGGGAAGGCGAGCACCAGCGACAGCCACTGCCAGGCGTCGAACTGGAAGGCCGGGACCATCGCCAGGAGGATCACCGGGGCGGCCAGGACGAGCGAGATCAGGGTCCGCTCGCGCAGCTCGTCGAGCTCCGGGTCGGCGGTGTTCTCGGCTTCGCCCTCGTCGGTGCGCTGCTTACGGGTCTTCGGGGGCGGCGGGAGGGCGGCGCCGTAGCCGGTCTTCTCGACCGTCGAGACGAGTTCCTCGGGGGCGATGCCGGGCGCGTAGCTCACCTTCGCCTTGGCGGTGGCGTAGTTGACGGTGGCGGTGACGCCGTCCATCTTGTTGAGCTTGCGCTCGATGCGGTTGGCGCAGGAGGCGCAGGTCATCCCGCTGATCGCCAGCTCGATCTGGCTCTCGGCCGGGGGTGGGGCTGCGTCCGTACGGGAAGTCATCTGCCTACTCCTTCGATAACGATTGTCGCCTGTTTGGGGTGGGGCGCGTCCACCGGTCGGGGAACGCGGAGACGCGGCCCACCCCGGGTCGGTCAGGAGGCGAGCCGGTAGCCGGCCTCGTCGATCGCCGTGGCGATCGCGTCGACGTCGATGGGGGACCGGCTGACGACGGTCACCTTGCCGGTGGACAGGTCCACGGCCACGTCGGTCACGCCCTCGATGGCGCCGACCTCGGTGCTCACGCTGTTGACGCAGTGCCCGCAGGTCATGCCGACGACGTCGTAGGTCGCGGTGACTCCGCCGGTCACGCCCACGGCGGTGGTGGTCGGGGCGTCGGTGGCGCAGGTGTCGCACATGGGAGGTCTCCTCGGTGATAGTTACCCCAGGGGGGTATCTGACGAAGAGAAAACTAACATACCCCTGGGGGTATTGCAAGGGCGGCTTCCGCTTTTTGTCGGAGGTGGCGCCTACCCTGCGGGAATGGACGACAAGACGCTGCGCGCCGCCGTGGAGAAGTACTGGACGACCGCCGACGCCCGCGACTGGGACGCCTTCGCGACCCTGATCGCCGAGGACGTCGTCTACGAGCTGCCCCAGTCCAGAGAACGGATCACGGGCAAGGAGAAGTACCTCCAGTTCAACCGCGAGTACCCGGGCGACTGGCACGCCTCGCTGTACCGCGTCGTCGCCGAGGCCGACGGCGGCGTCTCCTGGATCAGGATGGAGGACGGCGGCGAGACCGTCGACGCGGTGACCTTCTTCGAGACGAACGCCGAAGGACTGTTCGTGTCGATCACCGACTTCTGGCCGGAGTCGTACGAGCCACCGGCGGGCCGCGAACACCTGGTCGAGCGGTACTGACGCGACCGACCGAACCGGCGACGCGAGCTCCGGCCGGGGAGGCTCGCGGGCCGGTTCCCACGCTGACGCTCGGCCCTACCCGGCGTCCGGCGACACGTCCACACCGGTCCGGCCCTCGGCGAGCCCACGCGCGAAGGCCGCCTCGAACCCCTCGTCGCCCAGCGCCACCCGCACGGCCGCCCCGATCCTGTCGACGTCGCCGCGCTCGCCCTGTGGCAGCGGCGCGCCCACGGCGTCCCTCGCCGCGTGCGCGGCGCCGAGCAGCCTCGCGGCCCGCGTGGGCTCACCCGCGAGCGCGTACGCACCCGCCAGGCCCTCCCAGGCCAGCGCCACGGCACGGGGGTCGCCTGTGTTGCGGGCGGCGGTGAGTCCTTCGCCGTGCAGTTCGAGCGCGGCGGCGGCGTCCCCGCGCTGTTCGGCGGCGAAGCCGAGTTCGGCGAGGATGAGCGCGGCACCGGTGTCAGGCGCGAGCCGCCGGTTCCAGTCGAGCCAGGGCCGCAGGCGCCGCTCGGCGGCGTCCAGGTCACCGCGCCTGCGCGCGGCGAGGCCGAGGCCGATGGCGGCGTTCTCCTCGCCCGGCTTGTCGGCGCGGTCGGCGGCCAGGCGCAGCGCGCGGCCGTGCAGCGCGTCGGCGGCCTCGAAGTCGCCTTCCAGCAGCGCGATCCGGCCGAGCTGCGACAGTGCGCTCGACACCTGCCCGGCCAGTCCCAGCTCCTCGGCGATGCGCAGCCCTTCGCGCAGGTACCGCTCGGCCCCGGCGTAGTCCCCGCCGATCTCGGCGAGCCTCGCCAGTACCCCGAGGGCCTGCTCGCGGCCCCAGCGGTCGCCGAGCCCGGCGAACACGGCCCGGGCGCGCTCGGCGTCACCGGCGGCTCCGGCGAGGTCGCCGCGCTCGTAGGCCGGGATGCCGCGGGCGGTCAGGACGGCCGCGCCCGTCCAGTCGTCGCCCAGCCCCGTCGCCTCCCGCAGGGCGTCGGTGAGGAGCCGTTCGGCGGCCGCGGCCTCCCCGAACAGCGAGGCGGCCAGGCCCAGGAACCAGCCGGCGCGGACGCGTTCGGCGGGGTCGGCAATGGCGTCGCGCAGGGCGATCGGGTCGGTCCCGTCGGCGGGATGGCCGGACAGCATCCGCACGCCGTGCAACCAGGCACGCGCATGCGGCGCGGGACCGTTCGCCGCCGACAGCGCCCGCTCCAGGAAACGCTCGGCCTCGCCGAGGCGTCCGCGCAGGAACCAGTACCAGGTGGTCGTGGTCGCCAGTTCGAGCGCGAGCCGCCCTTCACCACAGGCGACGGCCGCCTCCAGCGCGCCCCTCAGGTTCGCGGACTCGGCGTCGAGGCGGGCCAGCCATGCGCGCTGGTCCGCTCCGCGCAGGCGGGCGTCGGCGGTGCGGGCGAGGTCGGCGTGGTGGCGGGCGTAGGCGAGGCGCGCGTCCCGCTCGTCGCCGGCGAGGCCGAGCCGCTCGGCACAGTAGACCGCGACCGACTCCAGCAGCCGGTAACGCGGCCCGTCGGCGCGGTGCACGACCGTCACCAGCGACCGTGCCACCAGCCGCGCCAGCAGGTCGAGCACGTCACCGGGCGCGACGCCGTCGGCCGCGCACACCGCCTCGGCCGCCACGAGCGTGCACCCGTCGACGTGGACGGCCAGCCGCCGCAGGACGGTCCGCTCGGCCGCCGTCAGCAGTTCCCAGCTCCAGTCGATGACCGCGCGCAGCGTGCGCTGCCGGGCGGGCGCGTCGCGGTGGCCGCCGGTGACCACGCCGAAGCGGTCGTCGAGGCGCCCGGCGAGCGCGCTCACGCCCAGGGCCCGCACCCTCGTAGCCGCGAGCTCCAGGGCGAGCGGGATCCCGTCGAGGCGGCGGCAGATCGTGGCGACCGCCTCGGTGTCGGCGGAGGTCATGCGGAAGCCGGGGGAGGCCGCGGTGGCGCGCGCGGCGAACAGCTCGGCCGCCGCGCCCGCCGGGTCGAGCGGCGGCACGGTCCACAGCAGTTCGCCGGCGATGTCGAGGGACTCGCGACTGGTCGCCAGCACGGTCAGGCCGGGCGCCGCCCGCAGCAGCGCCCCGGTGAGCGTGGCGGCGCCCTCGACGAGGTGCTCGCAGTTGTCGAGGACCAGCAGTGTCCGCTTCGGGCCGAGCGCCTCGCCGAGCCGCGCGAGCGCCTCACCGTCGTCGCGGATGCCGAGGATCGCCGCGACCGCCCCGGCGACCACCTCCGTGCCGGAATCGCGTCCGAGCGAGCTCAGCTCGACCAGCCGGACGCCGTCGGGGAAGGACGCGGCGGCCCGGGACGCGGCCTCGATCGCGAGCCGCGTCTTGCCGACACCGCCGGGCCCGGTGAGCGTCACGAGCCGCTGGTGGGACAGCAGCCCGGCGACCTCCCCGGCGGCGGCGTCGCGGCCGACCAGGCTCGTCACCGGTGTCGGCAGGTTCGTGCGCACCGGCGCGGGCGGCGCGAGCGCGGGGGACTGGCCGAGGATCTCGCGGTGCAGCGTGGCCAGCTCGGGGGAAGGATCGACGCCAAGCTCGGACGCGAGGCGCCGCCGCAGCTCCTCGAAGGCGTCGAGGGCCTCACTCTGGCGGCCCGACCGGTACAGCGCCCGCATGTGCGCCGCCCGCAGGCGTTCCCGGCGCGGGTGGGCCGCGGTCAGCTCGCCCAGCTCGGCGGCGGCGAGGTCGTGCTCGCCCAGTTCCAGTCGTGCCTCCGCGAGGTCCTCCAGCGCGGCCAGCCGACGCTCCTCAAGCCGCGCGGACGCCGCGCGGGCGAAGGGCGCGTCGGCGAACTCGGCGAAGGGCGTGCCCCGCCACAACTCCAGCGCCTCGGTGAGCAGCGCGGCCCGTCCGCGCGCGTCGGCGACCTCGCGGGCGCGGGCCGTCAGCCGCGCGAAACGGACGGCGTCGACGGATTCGACGTCGCCGCCGAAGGCGTACCCCGGCGGCCGGTAGGACACCAGCGCCTTCCCGTCGGCGCCGAGGGCCTTCCGCAGGCGGGAGACCCGGATCTGCACGGCACCGGCAGGGTCCGCCGGAGGCGCACCGGTCCACAGGTCCTCGGCGAGCCGGCCGGTGGAGACCACCCTGCCGGGATCGACGAGCAGGGACGCCAGCAGCGCCCGCACCTTGACCTCGGGGACCGTGACCGCCACGCCGTTCGCCGACCACACCGCGAGGGGACCGAGGACACCAAAACGCACGCCGCAACCGTAACCGCAAGTCGATCTACAACCGAGCGCAAGCCGCGCCCCGCACGGTGGTGCCCGTCAGCACGACGCCAACGGAAACCGAGGAGCGCGACATGGCTGGAATCGACGGCAAGAAGGCGATCGTCACCGGAGGCACGCACGGCATGGGCCTGGGCATCGTCGAGGCCCTGCTCGCCGGAGGCGCCGAGGTGATCCTCACCGGCCGCAACGAGCGGACCGTCGAGGAGGCCCGCACGGCACTGGCCGGCCGCGCCGCGCACGTCGTCCGCTCCGACGCGGCGAGCATGGCCGACATCGACGCGCTCGGAGCGCTGGCCGCCGAACGCCTCGGCGGGGTCGACGCGCTGTTCGTCAACCACGGCATCGCCGAGATCCAGACCCTCGAACAGGTCACCGAGGAGTCCTGGGACCGCCACTTCCGCGTCAACGCCAAGGGCGCGTTCTTCACCGTGCAACGCCTGGCGCCGCTGCTCACCGACGGCGGCGCCGTGGTGTTCACCACCGTCGCCAACGACCTCGTCTTCCCCGGTCTGAGCGCCTACTCCGGCTCGAAGGAGGCGGTCTCGGCCGCCGCGAAGGTCCTCGCCGCCGAACTGCTGCCGCGCCGTATCCGCGTGAACTCGGTGGCTCCGGGCTTCATCAAGACGCCCACGATGGGCGTGCCGGGGCGAAGCGCCGAGGAACGCGCCGAGTTCGAACGGCAGGGCGATCTCCAGACGCCGCTCGGCCGGCACGGGACGGTCGCGGAAGTCGCCGCCGCGGCCCTGTTCCTGGCCTTCGACGCGACGTTCACGACGGCGGCCGAGTTCCCGATCGACGGCGGCTTCGCCCAGGGGATCGCGGCGCCCGCCTGACAGCCCCGGCACGGCAGACCCCAACCCACGTCCAACAGAACGGTCCCTCATGCACGCCACCACCGTCCCCGCCCACACCCAAGCCGGCCCCCGCGCATGGCTCGGCCTGACCCTGCTCGCCCTGCCAAGCCTCCTGCTGTCCCTCGACGTCACCCTCCTCCACCTCGCCGTTCCCCACCTGGCCGCAGCACTCCGCCCCGACGGCGCTCAGATGCTGTGGATCATCGACATCTACGGCTTCATGATCGCCGGACTCCTCGTCACCATGGGCACGCTCGGCGACCGCATCGGACGCCGCAGACTGCTCCTCATCGGCGCCACCCTGTTCGGCGCGGCCTCGGTCCTCGCCGCCTACGCCGACAGTGCCGAAACACTCATCGGCGCCCGCGCCCTCCTCGGCCTCGCCGGGGCCACGCTCATGCCGTCCACGATGGCCCTCATCGGCAACATGTTCCGCGACCCGCGCCAGCGCGGTGTCGCCTACGGTGTGTGGGCCGCGAGCTTCTCGCTCGGGATCGCCCTCGGCCCGGTCGTCGGCGGGCTCATGCTCGAACGCTTCTGGTGGGGGTCGGTCTTCCTGCTGGCCGTCCCCGTCATGGCCCTGCTCCTGCTCACCGGCCCCTTCCTGCTGCCCGAGTTCAAGGACGACTCCGCCGGACGCCTCGACCTCGTCAGCGTCCTGCTCTCACTGGCGGCGATCCTGCCGCTCGTCTACGGCGTCAAACAGGCCGCGAAACACGGCCTCACCGGTCCCACGGCACTCGCGCTGCTCGCCGGGATCGCGTTCGGCGTCCTGTTCGTGCGCCGGCAGCTGCGCTCGGCCGACCCGCTGCTTGACCTCTCGCTGTTCCGGAACCGCTCGTTCACCGTCGCGCTCGGCGTGATGCTGGCCGGGGCCTTCGCGCTCGGCGGCGCCTACCTGTTCATCACCCAGTTCCTCCAGATGGTCGCCGACCTGTCGCCCTTCCAGGCCGGGCTGCGGCTGCTCCCGGCGGCCGCGCTGCTGATCATCGCCTCGATGGTCGCGCCCGCGCTGGCCGGCAGGTTCGGGCCGGGAACGGTCGTCGGGGCCGCGATGTTCCTGTCGGCCATCGGTTACGCCGTGCTCGCGTTCGCCGACACCGACGGCACCGGGATCGTCATGATCGGCTTCGCGATCGTGTACACGGGAATCGGGCCGATGATGGCCCTGAGCGTCGACCTCGTCGTCGGTGCGGCACCGCTGGAGAAGGCGGGCGCGGCCTCGGCGATGCAGGAGACGATGTCGGAGTTCGGGCTGGCCCTGGGCATCGCGGTCGTCGGGAGTATCGGCATGGCCCTCTACCGCGCCGAGCTCACCGGGAACATGCCCGCGGGCGTGCCCGCCGAGGCGGGCGAGGCGGGACGTGACGCGCTGAGCGGCGCCCTCGACGCGGCGGCGGGTCTTCCGGCGCGGCTGGGCGGTGAGTTCCTGGCGGTCGCGCGGGAGGCCTTCAGCTCCGGGCTGAACGCGGCCGCGGTGATCGGCGCGGTCCTCTCGGCGCTGGTCGGGATCCTCGCGGCGGTCGTGCTGCGGCGGGTCGGACGCGACTCGGTGTGAAGGTCGGTCGGCGGCGTGCCTCTAGTCGAGGCGCGCCGCCACCAGCAGGAAGGGCGGCAGCCCGACCCGCCGGGGCTGTTCGGCGAGGATCCGCGCGTTCGGCGCGGGTTCGGAGACGAGGTCGATGGTGAACCCGCACATGACCAGGCCCATGGCGTAGGACGCGATGGTCCGGTGCTGGTTTCCCGCCCGGCGCATCCCGGTGGGGTTCGCCGAGCGCCAGAAGCCCTCGTCGAGGTAGTCGCCGACGAGCCGCTGCCCTTCGGCGGTCCAGGCCGCGCGCGGCGCCTCGAAGCAGGGGTGCGGGACGGTGAACGCGAGCCCGCCGCCCGGGACGAGGACGCGCCTGGCGGCGCCGAGCGCGGCGGGCAGATCGGGGACGTTGTTGAAGGCGAGACCGGCGGTCACCCAGTCCATGGAGGCGTCGGGGATGGTGGCCAGGGTGCGGCCGTCGTCCACGGTGTACTTCGCGCCGACGGGTTTGGTCTTCTCCGTGGCCCGCGCGTACTCGATGAGCCGCTCGCTGGGGTCGATGCCGTGCGCTTCGGCGCCGCGGGCGGCGACGGCCCGGGTGATGATTCCCTCGCCGCAGCCGACGTCGAGGACGCGGCGGCCCGACAGGTCGCCGGGGAGGGCGTCGAGGAGCAGGTCACGGGCGAAGTCGTGCAGGGGAGAGCCCGCGCGGAGCTTCTCGGCGTACCAGTCGGCTATCGAATCCCACGTCTCGTCGCTCACGGGCGGCAAGCCTATCCGGGCGTTGCGAGCGTTTTCTCCAGGTACACGAGCATCACCCCGGTCGGTCCGGGCCGGCGGCCGACTTCGCGGTAGCCGACGCGCTCGTAGAGGCGCAGGTTTCCGGTGCTGAGGAAGCCGGTGAACAGGGAGAGGCGTTCGACACCGGCGGGGACGTCGTCCTCCACGGCGGCGAGCAGTCTGCTGCCGATGCCGCGGCCCTGCTGGTCGGGGGCGACCATGATCCGCCCGACGTGCAGGACGTCCTCTTCACGGTGGACGCGGATGGACCCGACGATGCGGGTGCCGACGACGGCCTTCCAGGTGGGGTGGTCACCGAGCTCGCTGCGCAGCTCGTCGAAGGTCTGCTTGAGCGGCGGAAGATCGAGGCGCTCGTATACGCGCGCCTCGGAGAGGAAGGCGGCGTATTGGAGGGTGAGCAGTTCGCCGGCGTCGTCGGGCCCGGCGCGAACGATCTTGGCCTCGGACATGGAGGCGAGGCTAGCGCGGTGGGGGCGGGGGTGGGACGAGGGTTTCGGTGGGTGGGAAGTTGGGGTGGGGAGGGGGCGCGGCCGGTCGGTGGTCGCTCCGGTTTCGTTCGCCCCCGCCGATCAACTCAGTACTGCTCGGGCTCCAGTTTCACCGCCAGCAACCTCCGGAACGACGCGAGCCTTTCCGGCCGCGCCTTCCCTTCGGCGACCAGTTCGTCGAGTCCGCATTCGTCGTTGTCGCCGGTGTGGTCGCAGCCGCGTGGGCATTCTTCGAGGCCCGGTACGAGGTCGGTGAAGGCGTGCAGCAGGGACTCGGCCGAGACGTGCGCGAGTCCGAAGGACCGGATCCCCGGTGTGTCGACGATCCATCCTCCGGTCGGCAGTTCGAGTGCGACCGCGCTCGTCGACGTGTGCCGGCCTTTGCCGATGGCGCTGACTCGGCCGACGTCGCGTAGGGCGCCGGGCACGATTCTGTTCACGAGCGTCGATTTGCCGACGCCGGAGTGTCCGATGAGCACCGACAGCCGGTCGGTGAGCAGGTCGGTGACCGGTTCGATGGGCGCTTCGGGTGAGGTCGTGACGTAGGGCAGGTCGAGGTCGGCGTAGTACTCGCGCAGTTCGGCGAGGGCGTTGTCGGCGGGTGCGCCGAGGTCGGCTTTCGTCAGGCAGAGCAGTGGCGCGATGTCGGCGTCGAAGGCGGCGGCGAGGCAGCGGTCGATGAAGCCGGTGCGTGGCGGCGGGTCGGTGAGCGAGGTGACGATGACGAGTTGGGCGACGTTGGCGACGAGGACGCGCTCGGACGGGTCGTCGTCGTCGGCGGTGCGTCGCAGGGCGCCGGTGCGGGGTTCGATGCGCACGATCCGGGCGAGTGTCCCGTCGGCTCCGGACACGTCGCCGAGGAGCGCGACCTTGTCGCCGACGACGACGCCTTTGCGTCCGAGTTCACGCGCGCGCATGGCCAGGACGTTCGTGCCGTCGGTGACTCCGTCGACACGGCAGGTGTAGCGGCCGCGGTCGACGGCGATGACCAGCGCGGGGACGGCGTCGTCGTGGGTGGGCCGAATCTTGGTGCGCGGCCGGGACCGGCGCGTCGGCCGGATGCGGACGTCGTCCTCGTCGTACTCGCGTCGTCGTTTCGTCAGGACCCGTCCTCCAGCATTCGCGTCCACATCCCCGGGAAGTCGGAGAGGGTCTTGGTCGTGCAGGCCACGTCGTCGAGGGAGATGCCGTCGACGACGAGTCCGAGGATCGCCCCGGCCTGTGCCATGCGGTGATCAGCGTAAGTCTCGAACACGGCGCCGGTCAGGCGGCGCGGCGCGATGCGCAGGCCGTCGTCGGTCTCCTCGACCTTGCAGCCGAGGCGGTTGAGTTCGGTGGCGAGGGCTTCGAGGCGGTTGGTCTCGTGGCCGCGGATGTGCGCGACTCCGCGCAGCGTCGACGGCGAGTCGGCGAGGGCGCAGAGGGCGGCGACGGCGGGGGTGAGTTCACTGACGTCGGACAGGTCGGCGTCGATGCCCTTGACGCGGCCGGTGCCTTTGACGGTGAGGCCGCGGTCGTCGAGGACGCATTCGCCGCCCATCTCGGTGAGCAGGCCGCGGAGGGCGTCGCCGGGCTGGGTGGTGTTGTGCGGCCAGCCGGCGATGGTGACTTCGCCGCCGGTGACCAGGGCGGCCGCGAGGAAGGGTGCGGCGTTCGACAGGTCGGGCTCGATCTCCCAGGCCCGGCCGGTGAGCTGGCCGGGTTCGACTTCCCACACGTTCGGGCGGGAGTCGTCGACCGCGCCGCCGGCGGCGCGGATCATCGCGATGGTCATCTGGATGTGCGGCGCGGAGGGCACCGGCGGGCCGATGTGGCGGAGCACGAGGCCGCGGTCGAAGTCGGCGGCCGACAGCAGCAGCCCGGATATGAGCTGGCTGGTCTTGGAGGCGTCGACGGTGAGTTCGCCGCCGCGCACGGAGCCCGTCCCGTGAATGACGAAGGGGAGCGCGCCGCGGCCTTCGTCGCTGATCTGGACACCGATGGCGCTGAGCGCCTTCAGCAGGGGGCCCATGGGGCGCTCGCGGGCGTAGGCGTCGCCGTCGAAGCGGACGGCGCCGGTCGCCAGCGCGGCGAGCGGCGGGACGAAGCGCATGACCGTCCCGGCGAGGCCGCAGTCGATGTCGGCGGGGCCGTGGAGGGGCTGGGGGCGGATGACCCACAGGTTGTCCTCGGCGGTGTTGACGCCGACGCCCATGGCGCGCAGGGCACCGGCCATGAGGGTGGTGTCACGCGCGATGAGGGGTTCGGCGAGGCTGCTGTGCTTGACGGCCGCGGCCGAGAGGACCAGCGCCCGCGCGGTCATCGACTTCGAGCCCGGGAGGGAGACGGTCGACAGGACTGGGCCGGTGGCACGGGGGGTTTGCCACGGTGTGGGCACTGAGGTCTGCTCGGTCACGCCGATCAGCGTACTGTTTCCTCCATGTGCGGGCGTTACGCATCGACGCGGAGTGCGACGGATCTGGCGGCTCTTTTCGAGGCGGCCGACGACACCGGCGGGGAACTGGAGCCGGGCTTTAACCTGGCACCGACCCGGTCGGTGCCGATCGTGCGCGTGTCGAAGAGCCTGGAGTCGCGGGCGGTCTCGCTGGCGCGCTGGGGACTGGTGCCCAGGTGGGCGAAGGACACGGCGATCGGCAACCGCATGTTCAACGCGCGCTCGGAGACGGTGACGACGTCGAACGCCTTCAAGAACGCCTTCAAGCGGCGGCGCTGCCTGGTCCCGGCCGACGGCTGGTACGAGTGGCAGAAGCTGGCGGACGGGTCGAAGCAGCCGTTCTACATGACCTACGACGACGGTGAGCCCCTGGTGTTCGCCGGCCTGTGGGAGACGTGGGGCGAGGGGCCGCTGATGTCGACGACGGTCTTGACGACCGACGCGCACGGCGGGCTGGAGGGCATCCACGACAGGATGCCGCTGGTGCTGTCGCCGGACCGCTGGGCCGACTGGCTGGGGGAGTCCGACGACGCCGAGTCGTTGTTGCTGCCGCCGTCGCTCGAAGTCATCGCGGCGATCGAGGCGAGGCCGGTCGGCAAGGCCGTCGGTAACGTCCGCAACGATGGAGCGTTCCTTACCGAACGGGTCGAGCCGGTGGGTGTTCGAGGGGTCGAACCCCCCGTCGAACAGGACGGCGCGCCCACCCTGTTCTAGTCCGTTTTGGCGCTGTTCGTTCCCGGTTGAACAGTTCGCCTTTCCCCAGAACCATTGCCGCTCGCTTTCGCCGTGGGTTAGATCACGGCACCGGCGAGGGAGTGGTCTCCGTCGCCGGTGTCGGATCCGAAACGTCGCGCTCAGCGGGACTCTCGGCGCCGACCATCCATATTGGACGGACCACCTTGGGGAGGTGGGTCGAATGACCCGAGCGAGACTGCCGAGGCCGGAGGAAGTCGCCGCGGCCCGTGCCGACAGCCGATTGATCCGCGCGAGGGAAGAGCGACCGGAGGACGAGACCTGGCGGGTACGGGGCAACTGCCGCTCGGTCGACCCGGAGACGTTCTTTCCGGCGGCGACCGAGCCGCCCGACATGGCCGTCGCCGTGTGCGGCGGATGCCCCGTGCGAGGCGCCTGCCTCGCCTGGGCCCTCGAAGCCGGCGACGCCCACGGTGTGTGGGGCGGGACGACGCCGCGCGAACGCCGGGCGATGGTGATCGCCTGGCGCGCGGGCGCCGGCGAGCGAAGAGAACTCATCGGAGTCGGCTGACTTCGGAGCGTAACCAGGTCGGAGGTCGGTCGTTAGACCGGGCGAACCGGCAAATCTGGCTAGCCAGAGGCGGTCCCTCGGGATCGCGCCGACCTCCCAGGCCCTTCCTGGCTCTGGTGGCAGGCACCGCCACCAGAGCCAGGAAGCGCGAGGACGGGTCGCCGGGGTCAACGGGCCGCCGGGGTGCGCGAACCCCGCAGATGACGTCGCGCCGCTGCCGTGGCGCCCGCCCGAGGCGGCCGACACCGCCCGCCGTGCCGTCGCCTCGAACCCGGCGGTTCGCGAACCCGCCGCGAGGTGTGCCGAGGACCTGAAGGTTCGAGACACGACGCCCTCACCCGAACCGGGGAGTCCTTCGTCACTCCCCGGCCACGGAATTACTCCCGCCACACCGACGTTTCGGCACACGTAAGGGATGAAGGGAGCCACCCGACGTGATGACCAAGGTGCGCAACCAGCCCGGAGGGTCTGGTGCGGGGTCGCAAGACGAGACGACCGATCAGCTGCGTCGTCTTTTGGCCGGTCCGGCCTGGCCGGTTACCGGTTCTCCCGTCGAACCGGGCGGCGTATCCTCAGCGGGGATGATCAACCCGAGGGGGACGACCACTTTGCCGCAGGCGCCCGACGCTCCGGAAACGGCCGAGGAACGGGGCGCGCGCTTCGAGCGCGACGCCATGCAGTTCGTCGACCAGCTCTACGGCGCTGCCCTGCGCATGACCCGCAACCCGGCCGACGCCGAGGACCTGGTCCAGGAGACCTTCCTGAAGGCCTTCGCCGCCTTCCACCAGTTCCGCGAGGGCACCAACCTCAAGGCGTGGCTGTACCGCATCCTCACCAACACCTACATCAACTCCTACCGTCGGCGTAAGCGCCAGCCGCTGCAGTCTCCCACCGAGGAGATCACCGACTGGCAGCTCGCCGAGGCCGAGTCGCACACGTCCAGCGGCCTGCGTTCCGCCGAGACCGAGGCGCTCGACCGCCTCCCCGACAGTGACGTGAAGGAAGCCCTCCAGCGCCTGCCCGAGGACTTCCGGCTCGCGGTCTACCTCGCCGATGTCGAAGGCTTCGCCTACAAGGAGATCGCCGACATCATGGGCACGCCGATCGGGACCGTCATGTCCCGTTTGCACCGTGGCCGCCGTCAGCTTCGTGACATGCTTCAGTCTTACGCCGCCGAGCGGGGTTTCACCCACTCCGGCGCGGACCCGGAAGGGGCCTGAGGTGAGCTGTGGGGACCCGCATGAGGTCGACTGCCGCGAAGTGCTCTCCGAGGTGTACTTCTACCTCGACGCCGAATGCGCCGACGCCCGCCGGGCGATCATCCGCCAGCATCTCGACGAGTGCACTCCCTGTCTGAGGGAGTTCGGCATCGAGCAGGAGGTCCGGGCGCTCGTGCAGCGCTGCTGCCGCCAGGAGGTCGCGCCCAACGGGCTCAAGGACCGCCTGCGCGCGAAGCTCTCCGATCTCGACTTTCCGCGTTAGAACCGCGACGCACGACCGGGCGCGGGGCCATGGGCTCCGCGCCTTTCGTCGTCTCAGGCCTTCTGCGGCTCCTCGTCGACGGTGAGGAGGTGCTCGGCGGCCTTCGTCGCCGCCGTCACCAGACCGTCGACGAGCGGGTCGCTGGCCATGTGGATCTCGTTGGCGGTGACCAGCCCCAGCGCGACCGACAGGGCCGCGTCGCGCAGCTGCTCGCGTTCGACGCCCTGCTCCTCGAAGAACACGAACCAGCTCGTGTGGACCGTCATGATGGCCTGGAACGCGCGCACCCGCGTCTCCAGGTCGGCGTCCGGCTCGTACATGAGGCGGTGCAGGGCGCCCATGCGCTCCTTGAAGTGCCGGCCCTTGTCGTCCATGCGCCGCATCGTCGGCTGATTCTCGTGGAAGAACCGGATCATGTCGTGCTTGTCGATGATCAGGTCCATGTAACGACGCAACAGCTCACGACGCAGCTTGGGGCCGCGCGGCTGAGCCTCGCCCCAGGCGATGAGCTCCTTGACGGCACCGCCGAAATCCTCGAAGTAGCTGCTGAGGATGTCTTCCTTGGCCTTGAAGTGGTAGTAAAGGGCGGCCTTGGTGACACCGAGCCGTTCGGCGATCTCGCGCAGCGAGGTCTTCTCGTAGCCCTGTTCCAGGAAGAGCTCAAGAGAGACGCGCTGAATGCGCTCGCGGGTGCTGGGCATCACAATCCCTTCATACTTACTTGACGACCGGCTAGTTGCGACTTAAGTTTCACAGATAACTTGCCGGTCGGCAAGTAAGCACTGCTTGAGAGGATCCTACCCATGTCTCAGGCTACCGACGCCTCACCGTCGCCGAAGATGCGGCGGGAAATCCTGGTCGTCATGCCTGGTCTGATGCTCGCGATGCTGCTCGCGATGTTGGACAACACCATCGTCGGCACGGCCATGCCCGTGATCGTCGGTGAGTTCGGTGGCTACGCCCACATGTCGTGGGTGGTGACCGCGTACATCCTTGCCGCGACGATCTCGACGCCGCTCTACGGCAAGCTCGGCGACCTATACGGCCGCAAGCGACTGTTCATGTTCGCCATCGCGCTGTTCCTGGTCGGTTCGGCCGCGTCCGGCGCCGCCCAGGACATGGGCCAGCTCATCGCCTTCCGCGGCCTCCAGGGCCTCGGCGCCGGCGGTCTGATGGTCGGCGTCATGGCGATCATCGGGGACCTGATCCCGCCGCGCGAGCGCGGCAAGTACCAGGGCTTCATGGCCGCGGTGATGATGCTCGCGATGATCGGCGGCCCGTTCATCGGCGGTTTCCTCACCGACGCGATCAACTGGCGCTGGACCTTCTACATCAACCTCCCGCTGGGCATCGTGGCCCTGCTGGTGGTGGCCTTCACGCTGCACATTC
Source organism: Phytomonospora endophytica (assembly GCF_014202425.1). GTDB lineage: Bacteria > Actinomycetota > Actinomycetes > Mycobacteriales > Micromonosporaceae > Phytomonospora > Phytomonospora endophytica. The sequence goes on from NZ_JACHGT010000020.1 coordinate 100,440, forward strand.
CGCGGCACCGGAACAAGGCCCGCATCGACTACCTCGGCATCGTCCTGCTCAGCGTCGCCGCCGGTTCGATGGTGCTGCTGACGACGTGGGGCGGCACCGAGTACGAGTGGGACTCGCCGCAGATCCTCGGCCTGGCCGCGCTCGGCGTCGTGTCGCTGATCCTGCTGGTCATGGTCGAGCGCAAGGCGGCCGAGCCCGTCCTGCCGCTGCGGTTGTTCAAGGACCGCAACTTCGTCCTGATCAACGCCGTCGGTTTCCTCCAGGGCTTCGCGATGTTCGGCGCGATGACCTTCATCCCGATGTACCTGCAGATCGTCAAGGGGCAGACGCCGACCGAGTCGGGCGTCACGTTCATCCCGATGATGCTCGGCGCGATGGTGGCCTCGCTGCTGTCCGGCCAGCTGCTCAGCAAGACCGGGAAGTACAAGATCTTCCCGATCCTGGGCGGCGCGATCATGATCGCCGGGATGGCCCTGCTGACGACGCTGAACGTCGACACCTCCCTCTGGCTCACCAGCGGGATGCTGATCGTGTTCGGTCTCGGCCTCGGCCTGATCATGCAGGTGTCGATGGTCGTGGCGCAGAACAGCGCGCCCCAGCGCGACATCGGTGTCGCCAGCTCCACCTCGACGTTCCTGCGCAACATCGGCGGGTCCTTCGGTGTGGCGCTGTTCGGGGCGATCTTCGCCAACCAGCTGACGAACTACTTCGCCGGCCGGTTGCCCGGGGACACCGCGGCCAACTTCACCGGCGGCGGCGCGGGTCTCGACCCGGGCCAGATCAAGGACCTGCCGGCGCCGATCCTCGACGTCGTGCACAACGGTGTGACCGAGGCGATCACGAACGTGTTCATGTGGACGATCCCGTTCGCCATCGCCGGGCTGCTGTTCGCGCTGTTCGTGAAGCAGGTTCCGCTGCGCACGGGCGCCGCGCCGGGCGACAACGACGCCGAGCCCGGTGACGCCGAAGGCGCCGCCGAGGCCGAGGCGGCGAAGCTCGCGGCCATGCACTGACGGTTTCGTTACGGAGGGACCCGCGGGTCCCGGGCGCTTGGGTGCTCGGGGTCGCGGGTCTTTTCGTGGGCGTGAACCTGCGGGCGTCGCCGGGAAGTGAGCCGCCCAGCACAACGGCCCACCCGTCTGCGACGTGGTGGGCCGTTCATGTCCGTGCGCTAGGCGTTCGGACGGCGTCCGTGGTTCGCGCCCTTTTTCTTGCGCGCGCGACGCTTGCGAGCTCGCTTCGCCATGGTGATCACTCCTAACCTCACTAGTTCAGCACTCCACGATATTGGCTGCCCACTCACGGCTTGTCGGCGAGGCAGCCTACTGTGATCGTCGGATGAACCCCGCTGTGACCAATGGAGGCGATGATGGCCGAAGAGATCCGCGCCGAGATGGTGGCCAACGTCTGGAAGATCGTGGCCAAGCCCGGTGACCAGATCGCCGAGGGCGACACGATCGTGATCCTCGAATCCATGAAGATGGAGATCCCGGTCATCGCCGAGGAGGAGGGCACCCTCACCAGCATCGCCGTCGCCGAGGGCGACGTCGTGCAGGAGGGCGACCTCATCGCGGTGCTCGACTGATGGCCGTCGAGGTCCGCGTCGCCACGCCCGGCGACTACCCCGAGGCCGGGCGCATCGCCGTCGACGCCTACCGCAAGCACGGCCACCTCGGTGACGCCGACGGTCCGGCGTCCTTCTACGCCGAACAGCTCGCCGACGCCGCCTCCCGTGCCGCCGACGGCACGCTCCTCGTCGCCGTCGACCCCGAGACCGGTGACGTGCTCGGCACCGTCGCCTACCTGGAGCACGGGTCGCCGATGGCCGAGATGTCGGCGCCCGGCGAGGCCGAGTTCCGGATGCTGGCCGTCGACCCGCGCGCCGAGCGCAGGGGCGTCGGGAAGGCCCTCGTCAACGCGTGCGTCGAACGTGCCCGCGCCAACGGCCGCACGGCCGTGGCGATCTGCAGTCGCGACGACGTGGCCGTCGGCGCGATGCGGCTGTACGAGAGGCTCGGGTTCGTGCGCACGCCTGAGAAGGACTGGGAGCCGGTGGCGGGGATCTCGCTGATCGGGTGGCGGATCGAGGTCTGAGCCCACGGGGTCGTGCGTGATTCCGCGCGGACGATCCGGCCGGTGTGCGCTCCCGCGCATGCCCGCACCTTGACGATCACGCCCACGGTGCCCGCCCGGGCCGGTCGCCGACCTGCTTTCTGAGGTATTTCACTGATTGGCCGACCCCTCGCGACCTAAGCTCGCCTCAGGTGCGGCGTGACTGCTCGGTTTCGCGCAGAATATGCTTGCTTCGCGCATGATCACGCATAGCGTAAGCCTGACGAGGAGAACCGCATGACCGAGCAAGTGGGGACGGCCCGTGCCGCCCAAGCCGCGCCCGACGGCCTGAGCGTTCCGCGCGGGTCCGGCATGGCTGCCGACATCGACGAGCAGCCGGCCGTGTTCGCCGACCTGCTCGACAACCACGCCAAGGCCATCGCCGACGTCGCCGGCGCCATCGCCCGCAAAAAGCCCAAGTTCGTCGTCTACACCGCGCGCGGCACCTCCGACCACGCCGCCCTCTACGCCGCCTACCTCACCGAGATCCGCCTCGGCATCCCCACCGGACTCGCCTCGCCCAGCGCCATCACCGTCTACGGCGCCCGGCCCGACCTGTCCGAAGCCCTCGTCGTCGGCGTCTCCCAGAGCGGCGGCTCGCCCGACATCGGCGAAGTCCTCCGCGTCGCCCGCGAATCCGGTGCCCAGACCCTCGCGGTCACCAACAACCCCGACTCCAACCTCGCCAAGATCGCCGAACTCCACGTCGACGTCTCCGCCGGCCACGAACGCGCCGTCGCCGCGACCAAGACCTACACCGCCGAACTCCTCGCCCTCCTCATGCTCATCGAAGGCGTACGCGGCGGCAACGGCACCCTCCCCGCCGAAGAACACGCCGAACTCGCCAAACTCCCCGAGCTCGCCCGTGCCCTCCTCGCCGACGACACCGCCGTCGAACTCGCCCCCCGCTACCGCTTCGCCGAACGCCTCGTCACCACCGGCCGCGGCTACGCCTACCCCACCGCCCGCGAAGCCGCGCTCAAGCTCATGGAGACCAGCTACCTCTCCGGGCTCGCGTTCTCCGGCGCCGACCTCCTCCACGGGCCCCTCGCCATGGCCGACCCCGACGTCCCCGTCCTCGCCATCGTCGGCAACGGCCCCGGCGGAAAAACCATGCGCGAAGTCCTCGGCCGCCTCGGCGAACGCCGCGCCGACGTCGTCGCCATCGGCTCCGACGTCCCCGGCGCCGCACTCCGCATCCCGACACCCGACGTCGACGAGCGATACGCGCCCCTGCTCGACATCCTGCCGCTACAGCGACTGGCGCTCGCGCTGTCACTCACGCGCGGAGAAAACCCGGACGCGCCACGAGGACTGAAGAAGGTGACGGAGACTCTGTAGTTTGGGCAGCGCTCTGCTGGTTTGGGCGGCGCTCTGCTTGTTTGGGCGGCGCGAACGAAACCGCCTGAGAGGTAGGGGATCGGGCTGCGGCCCGCCGCCGGTGCCGGGTTCCCGGGCTGTGTGAGTCGTGGGACGGGACTCGCCGTGGTGTGTCGCGCGGCGGGTTCCCGGGGTTCGGCTGCGCCGGTGGCAATCCGCTGTGGCGTGGCGCCTGGGCCGGGTTTCCCGCCGCGGGTTCCGCAGTTCGAGCGAGCCATTCACCGAGTTATCCACAAGCGATGGCTTGCGCACAGGGAGCCGGGCTCATGTTCGCCGGCCGTGCCTGAGCAAGCGCTACGGTCGAATGTAGGGCGGAGGCCGGGAGGCCCCTGGCCCAGTTCACGTTTCGCGGACGGCCGCGCCTTTCGGCGCGGCCGTCCGCCACCCGCGCGCGCTCCTCAACCCCCCGCCAGCACCCCCTCCGTCAACCCCCGCAGCCGCACCGCCGCCTCCGGGGCGAAGTCCTCGTCGTCGACCGCCATCCGCTCGTGGTGCACCCACGCCGACAGCGCCTCGGCGGGCGGATCGTCGATCCGCCGCAGGATCGGCACGATCGCCTCGCCGACGGTCTTCCCGCGCTTCCTCATCTCCGCGACGAACGCCGCGTCGGCCTCGCTGTACGTCCCCGAGTGCCCGGTCACCGTCACCCCCGGGTGGTGCAGCACGTAGCGGACCCGCGTGCCCGGATGCGCCGGCGCGAAGTCCACCCCGAGCAGGTCCGCGAGCTTCCCGCTCTGCGTCATCGCCTTCCCCGCGTGATAGCCGCGCGTGAACTGCAGGTCGTCCCACCGGACCCCGCCGATCGGCGTCCCCGGTCCCGCCACGCTCATCACGACCGGCGCGGGCGCCTTCTCCAGCAGCGGCGCCAGCCCATGCCCCAGGATGTACCGGCTCAGATAGAACAACCCGAAGTTCTCCTCGATCCCCTCCGCCGTCTCGGCGCGGGCCGAACGGTAGTGGCGCGCGCAGAACACCAGCACGTCCACCTGTTCCGTCCGGGAGACGAGCGACGCCAGGACCCGCCGGTTCTCCGCCACGAGCGACAGGTCGGCGGCGATGAACTCGGCGCCCTCGGGCGCCTTGGCGGCGTCGCGGCCGATGACGATGACGCGCTCGCCCCGCCGCAGGAATGTGCGGGCGAGGCCGCGGCCGATGCCGTCGGTGCCGCCGGTGATCACGATGGTCTTCACAGGGACGCTCCTTCGAGTACGGGGGCGGGGGTGCGGCCGGGCACGCGGGTCGTGGCGGCGAGCATCGCCGTCGCGGCGACGACAAGGGCCCATGAGGTGTGGCGGAAGCCGGTGGCCGGGTCGGCCGCCGACTGGATCAGCAGCGCCGCGACCGTGATCCCGAGCGAGGCGCCGAGCTGGTTGAGCATGTAGAGCAGCGAGCTGCCCTGCGCGACCCTTTCGGGCGGCAGGATCTTGAACACGACGCTCATCGTCGGCGCGCTCGCGCAGCCGAGGCCCAGCCCGATCGCCAGGGACGCCACGGCGGGCAGGACCCGGTCGCCGGAGTCGGCGAAGGTGAACGCCAGTGCGCTGAGCAGCGTCAGCGCGGATCCGGCGACGGCGAGGTTGCGCGACCCGAGGCGGTCCGAGAGCCGTCCGGCGAGCGGCATCGAGATGACCGCGCCGATCCCCAGCGGCGCCAGCAGCAGCCCCGCCGCGAACGGCCCGTCCCCGCTCGCCTGCTGGTAGAACAGCGGCAGCGCGAAGAGGGCTCCGTACGTCGTCACCCCGTTGAAGGCGAGCACCAGGACCCCGGGCGGGAAACCCCGGTGCGCGAACATGCGCGGGTCGATCAGCGGCTCGGTACGGCGCAGGGCGTGGGACACGTACAGGCCGACGAGCACCAGCCCGACGGCCAGCGGCGCGACCACGTACGGAGTGGTGAACCCGCCGTGCTCCGCGGCCTGCGAGAGCGCCAGGACGGAGGCGGCGACGCCCGGCCCGATCAGCGCCACGCCGACCACGTCGAGGCGTGTGCGGGCCGTCCCGGGCGCGGGCCGGTCGACGGGGAGGACCCTGCGGGCCAGGACGAACGCCACGATGACGATCGGGACGTTGACGAAGAACATCCACCGCCAGTCGAGGCTCTGCACGATGAGACCGCCGACGATAGGCCCGACCACGGGCCCGGCGGAGCCGACGGCGCCCATGAGCCCGACGACGCGCCCCGAGCGGCCGGGTCCGGCCGTGCGAACGAGCAGGGTGAGCATGAGGGGGTCGAGGATCCCGGCGCCCGCGCCCTGCACGACGCGGAAGACGATGAGCGGCCCGACGTCCCAGGCGAGCCCGGAGGCGACCGAGCCGGCCAGGAACAGCACCAGCCCGAACAGCCACAGCCGCCGTCCGCCGACGCGGTCGACGGCCCAGGCGGTCACCGGGACCGCGATCGTCAGCGCGAGCAGGTAGCCCGTCGAGGCCCAGCCGATGACGGCGAGGGAGCTGCCGAAGTGCCCGGCGAGGGTGTCGGCGGCGACGACGACCATCGAGCCGTCGAGGATGCCCATGATCCCGCCGAGCAGGATCACCGCGACCGTCCGCCGCACTGCGGGTTCGAGACGGTCTTCGGTTCGTGTCATGAGTGACTCCATTGAGGGAAACTGAACCAGCGGGTTCACCGTAGCGAACCTGTTGGTCCTTGGAAACCCTCGGGGGCGTATAAATGAACCCATGGGTTCAGTGAGCTAGGCTTTCGGAGTGACCGCACCCAAGACGCATCCCGGACGGACCGGTTCGCGCGGACGCATCGACAAGCGCGAGGCGATCCTGGCGGCCGCCTTCCGCGTGTTCGCCCGCAAAGGCTTCGCCAACGCCTGCGTCAAGGACATCGCCGCCGAGGCCAAGGTCGCCAAGCCGACCATCTACAGCCACCTCGACGACAAGGACGCCCTCTTCCGCGAGGCGATGGCCGCCGCCGCCGAAGGCGTGTCCGCGACCAGCGCCGCCGCCGTGGAAGGACTACGTCACCCCGGCGAGGACCTCGAAGCCGCCTTCGGCACCGCCGCCCGGCTCCTGCTCGACAGCTGCCTCACCGAGAGCTCCCACGCCCTCCGGCGCCTGACCTACGCCGAACTCCCGCGGTTCCCCGAACTCCTCGACACCGTCCGCGGCGCCCTCAACGGGCGGCTCGTCGACGACCTCGCCGGCCATGTCGCGATGCTCTCGGTGGGCGGCCGCCTCCGCGTCGGCGACCCGGTCCTGGCCGCCGAGCAGTTCGTCAGCCTCATCACCGGCCCCATGGAGATCTGCTCGGCGATGGGCACCCGCGAGGTCACCGCGGAGAAGGCCGCCGAGGTCGCTTCGGCGGCGGTCACGACCTTCCTCGCCGCCTACGGCACGGACTAATCCGGCATAACCGGGCGAGTCGCCTGGACTTCCCCGCCGTCATCTGATTGCCTCACGCTGACCGCCCGGTCACGATCGCGAGGCGAGCCGTTGAGTTTCTGGGACTACGTCACCAGCCGCTGGGATCTCCTGCTCTTCGAGACCTACCAGCACGCGAGCATGGTCTTCCAGTGCGTCCTGCTGGCCACCGTCATCGGCCTCGCCGTCGCCGTGGCCACCTACCGCACGTCCTGGCTGGCCAACCTCGCCACCGGGACGGCCTCGGTCATCTTCACCATCCCGTCCTTCGCGATGTTCGGCCTGATGATCCCGGTCTTCGGCCTCGGCGTCGTCCCCTCGGTCGTCGCGTTGACCCTCTACGCGCTGCTCCCGATCATCCGCAACTGCATCGTCGGACTGTCCGGGGTCGACCCCGCGATGGTCGACGCCGCCCGCGGCATGGGCATGAGCCGCGCGATGGTCCTCGCCCGCGTCGAGCTCCCGCTCGCCTGGCCGGTCATCCTCACCGGCGTCCGCGTCTCCACGATGCTCACCATGGGCGTCGCCGCGATCGCCGCCTACGTCTCCGGTCCCGGCCTCGGCGACGAGATCTTCTCCGGCCTCGCCCGTCTCGGCGGCGCCAACGCGCTCAACGCCGCACTCGCCGGCACGCTCGGGATCATCCTGCTGGCGCTGCTGTTCGACGCGGCCTACATCCTCATCGGCCGTCTCACCACTTCCAGGGGGTTGCGTGTCTGACGACGTCGGCGGTGTGCAGATCGATCTGCGCAACCTCACCAAGCGCTACCCGGGACAGGCCAAACCGGCCGTGGACGACGTCACCATGACGATCCAGGCCGGGGAGATCGTCGTCTTCGTCGGCCCGTCCGGCAGCGGCAAGACCACCACCATGAAGCTCATCAACCGCCTCATCGAGCCGACCTCCGGTGAGATCCTCATCAACGGCGAGGACGCCCGCAAGAAGAAGGCCGACGAGCTGCGCCGCCACATCGGCTACGTCATCCAGGCCGGCGGACTGTTCCCGCACATGACCGTCGCCGACAACATCGCCATCGTCCCCAGGATCCTCAAGTGGGACAGGAAGCGCATCGCCGAACGCGTCGAGGAACTGCTGACCATGGTCGGCCTCGAACCGGAGATCTACACGACCCGCTACCCGCGCCAGCTCTCCGGCGGGCAGCAGCAGCGCGTCGGCGTCGCCCGGGCCCTCGCCGCCGACCCGCCCGTCCTCCTCATGGACGAACCCTTCGGCGCCGTCGACCCCATCACCCGCGCCAAACTGCAGGACGAACTGCTCGCCCTCCAAGACGAGCTCAGCAAGACCATCGTCTTCGTCACCCACGACTTCGACGAGGCCGTCAAACTCGGCGACCGCATCGCCGTCCTCGCCGAGGGCTCGCGCATCGTCCAGTACGCCGAACCCGCCGAGATCCTGGCCAACCCCGCCGACGACTTCGTGCGCGGCTTCATCGGCGAGAACGGCGCCATGAAGCTCCTCAACGTCACCCGCGTCGCCGACATCGATCTCGACCAGGCCCTCACCGTCGCGCCCGAGGCCGACGCCGCCGAGGTCCACCGCGAACTCGCCGACCGCGACGAACACTGGGCCGTCGTCCTCGACCGCGGCGCCGGGCGCCCGGTCCGCTGGGTCAACCGCGAGGAACTCGCCGACGCCAGCGGCCCCGTCGAGGACTTCGGCGGTCCCGTCGACGTCACCATCTCGGGTCGCTCGACCCTCCAGGAGGCCCTGGAGGCGCTCCTGCGTTCCGACGCCGAACTCGTCCCCGTCGTCGTCAAACGTCGCTACCGGGGCCTCGTCACGCTCAACACCGTCCAGCAGGCGATCGCCAGCCTCCGCGAGAAGGCGAAACGGCGATGACGTCCGCGCAGGCCGCCGTCGAGGTCGCCACCGACGTCGCACCGTCCCCGTCGGCGACCGGCCGGGCCTGGCACCTGCTCATCACCCCGGCGATCATCGTCGTCGCGGGCGTCGCCCTGGTCATCGGCGTCAACGCCGCCGACCCGAACGTCTCCGAGCGGCGCTCCCTTGAGGCGCCCTTCGTCCTCAAACTCCTCGGCCAGCACCTCAACCTCACCGCCGTGTCGACCGTGATCGTCCTCGCCGTGGCCATCCCGCTCGGCGTCATGCTCACCCGCAAAGGCGCCCGCCTCGCCGCCCCGGCGGTCCTCGGCGTCGCCAACATCGGCCAGGGCGCGCCCGCGATCGGCGTCATCGTCATCCTCGCCGTCGTCCTGCCGACCGTCGCGCCCTTCTGGGTGGCGATCCTCGCGCTGAGCGTCTACAGCGTCCTGCCCGCCCTGCGCAACACCATGGTCGGCCTCCAGCAGGTCGACCCCGCGCTCGTCGAGGCCGGGCGCGGCATCGGCATGTCGGCGATGCGCACCCTCCTGCGCGTCGAACTGCCGCTGGCCACGCCCATCATGCTCGCCGGGATCCGCACCACCCTCGTCCTCAACGTCGGCGTCGCCGCCCTCGCCTCCTTCATCGGCGCCGGCGGCCTCGGCGAGATGATCTCGGCCGGCGTGAAACTCCAGCAGAACATCGTCCTGATCACCGGCAGCGTCCTCATCGCCCTGCTCGCCCTGAGCATCGACTGGCTCGGCGCGCTCGCCGAGCGCTACCTGCGGCCGAAAGGGGTGTGAGCGGTGCGCGAGCCCGCAGCCCGACCTCGCTCGTCCCACGCCGTGTCGCGGCGGCTTCCGTGGCTGCTGGCCTGCGCGTTCATGCTCGCCGGCTGCGGGCTGCAGCCCGCCTCGCAGTTCATCCCGGAGGTCTCGGCCGGGCCCGAACTGGAGAAGTACCCCGGTTTCGACGGCGCCGAGATCACCGTCTCCTCGAAGGACTTCACCGAGCAGCTGGTGCTGGGCAAGATGACCAGCCTGGTGCTGTCGGCGGCCGGGGCGCAGGTCACCGACAAGACCAACATCAAGGGCAGCGTCAACGCGCGCCTGTCGATGCTCGACGGCGAGGTCGACGTCATGTGGGAGTACACGGGCACCGCCTGGATCGTCTACATGGGACACCCCGACCCGATCGCCGACCCCGCCGAGCAGTTCCAGGCCGTCGCCGACGAGGACCTGGCGCAGAACCAGATCGTGTGGACGCGGCCGGCGCCGCTCAACAACAGTTACGCCATCGCCGTCAAGCAGGCCACCGCCGACAAGTACGGCCTGGTCAACATCAGCGACATCACCGAGCTGCCGGTCGCCGAACGGACCTTCTGTCTTGAGGCGGAGTTCATCAACCGCAACGACGGCTTCGTCGGCATGAAGCAGACCTACGGCTTCACCGACGCCGACATCCCGCCCGGCAACGTCCAGTCGATGGACACCGGCCTGATCTACAACCGCATCGGCGGCAGCTGCACCTTCGGCGAGGTCTTCGACACCGACGGCCGCATCCCCGCCAACGGCCTGGTCACGCTCACCGACGACAAGCACTTCTTCCCGATCTACCAGCCCGCGCTGACCGTGCGGCAGGAGATCTACCAGCGGTCCCCGCAGATCGGCGAGATCTTCGCCGACCTCGCCGCGCGCCTGACCACCGACGTCATGCGCGGCCTCAACGCGCAGGTCGACGTCGACGGCCGCGACCCCGTCTACGTCGCCGAGGACTGGCTCATGGAACAGGGCTTCCTCGCGTCTTGAGGCGGGCGGAGACAATGACGCATGCTCCGTGAAGTCCAGCCTCGGGCGGCCCTGACCCCCGGACACCGCGTCGACCTCGCCCGGCACCTGCCCGGCGGTGGGTGGGCGCTGGCGGCCTTCGACGGAACCGTCACCGTCACCGACCCGGTCTTGACCGTCGAACGCCGCGTCGACCTCGGGATGCGCATCGGCGACCTGCGGGTCGCCTGCGACGGGACCTGGGCCTGGGTCGGGGACTCGGGCCTGTGGACCGGCACCCCGGAGAAGCCACGGCCCGGTCCCGAGCGCACCGAGGCCGTCCTGTGGACCGGCGGCGGGCTGTGGACCGCGCGGACCGGCGAGGAGGTCGCCGTCGAGCTGCGCGACCCCGACTTCGGCGTGCTCGCGGCGGCGAGCCTGCCCGAGCGGTACGGCGGTTCGGGCGCGTGGCTGCACCCGCATCCCGACCCCGGAACGGTCGTGCTGTGGACGGCCGGGCCGGTCTGGGCGGGCAGTGAGGCCCATGTCGTCACCCGCGACGGCGACCGGCTCCGGGTGGAGCCGATTCCTTTTGAGAACCCCGATCCGCCCGTCTTCCTGCCCGGCGGCGGCGAGCTCCTCGTCGCGCTGCCCGACCTGCTGCGGGTCTCCTGGCCCGGCGGGTCCGAACTGGCCCGCCTGCCCTGGACCGACATCTCGCCCGATCCGAAGGACGAGCGCCCGACCCGCGACCTGTGGCTGCTGCCGGGCGGGAAGGCCGCGTGGGGCTCCTACAGTCGACGCGTGCGGATCGTCGACCTGGCGACGATGACAGTGGAGGCCGAGGTGGTCCTCGCCGGTCATCCCGTGCGGACCTTCTCGGCCTTCCACGCCGTCCCCGGGATCGGTTCCCCGCACGGCGATCTGAGCGGGTTCACCGTCGGCGGCGCCGGGGTCCTGAGCGTGCATCACCATCGTGAGGCGCTGCTCAGCGACGCCGCCGACTGGGCGGGTCAGCCGGCCGTCGCCAGCTGAGCCCCACCGGCCACTTCGAGGACGGTGCCGGTGATGTAGGTGTTCGTCGCCAGCGACACCACCGCCCGCGCGACGTCCTCGGGCAGTCCCACGCGGCCCAGCGGCAGGGCCTTGGCGAAGCCGTCGAACATGGCCTGGCGCTGCTCCTCGGGCAGCGCGTGCCACCACGGGGTGTCGATGACGCCGGGGGAGACGGCGTTGACGCGCCGGGGCGCGAGTTCTGCCGCGAGCGGTCCGACCATCGCCTCGACGGCGCCGTTGATCGCGGCGAGTCCGGCGGTGCCGGGCAGGGCCGCGCGGGCCGAGACGGCGCCGATGAAGGTCACCGAGCCGCCGGGGGCGAGGTGGGGGAGGGTCGCCTTGAGCGCCCGGACGTGCGCGATGAGTTTGGCCTCGATGCCGTCGCGCAGATCGTCGAGGGCGAGTGCGGTGATGGGGCCGCCGCCGCTGCCGCCGCTGAGGGCGAGCACGAGGTGGTCGTAGGTGGTGCCGTCGGCGAAGAAGGCCGCGAGGTCTTCGTCGGAGGCCGCGTCGACGGTGGCGGGTCGGACCCGCGCGCCGATGGCCGCGGCGGTGTCGGCGAGGACATCGGCCCGGCGGCCGGTGATGACCACCTCGGCGCCCGCTTCGGCGAAGAGCCGTGCGGTGGCCGCGCCGATGCCGCTGCCGCCGCCCATGACCAGTGCCCGCTGACCGTTGAGTTCCATGGCCTGAGCCTCTCGTTGTCGAGTCTTGCTGTCTCGACAAGTGTTTGTCGAGACTCATGGTTTCGTCAACTGCTAGCGTGGTGACATGGCACACCAACGCGCCCACACCGGCCGCCAGCGCAACGAAGCCGCCCGGCAGGCCATCCTCGACGCCGCCCTGCGCCTGTTCGGCACCTCCGGCGGCGACGTCACCGTCGGCGCGATCGCCGCCGAGGCGGGCGTCGGGAAACAGACCATTTACCGCTGGTGGCCCTCGAAGTACGCGATCCTCCTCGAAGCCTTCACCGCCTACGGCAGCGCCGTCGTCCCCCAGCCCGACACCGGCACCGTCGACGGCGACCTGCGCGCCTTCGTCGTCGCGACCTTCGACGGCATGACCGAGGCCGCCCCCGTCCTCAGCGCGCTCATGGGCGAAGCCCAGCGCGACCCGGCGACCCTGGAGACCCTCCGCGAGTTCACCGACCGACGCCGCACGGCCCTCCGCGCGCTCCTCGAACGCGGCCGCGCACGCGCCGAACTGCCCCCCGGCGCCGACTTCGACCTGCTCATCGACCAGGTGTACGGCGTCCTGTGGTACCGCGTTCTGCTCGGCCACGGCCCACTGAGCCCCCGCGCCGCCGCCGAACTCGCCACCGGCCTCCTCCGGCAGATCCGGCGCGACTGAAACCGTCCGGCGCGACCCTCCGGCAACTTAGAGTGACCGTACGAGAGACGGGGGAGGCCGGCCATGGCCAGCGAGTTCCAGACGCGCAAGCTCATCCGCCGCTTCGGGCTGCTCGACGCCGACCACGCGGGACACGTCGAACCCGCCGACTACCTGCGCATAGCCGAAAGGCTGCGCTGCGCCTTCGGGCTCGCCGACGACGACGCCCGCGTCGCCGCCCTCCGCGACGCCTACGAGCGGCTGTGGCGCGACGTGCACGGGGACGGGACGGCGAAGGTCACCCTCGAAGAGTTCGTCACCGCCAACGACAAGGCCCTCATCGCCGGTGTCGCCACCTTCGACGCGACGGTCCGGCCGCTCTGGGAGGCGCTGTTCGCGCTCGCCGACCTCGACGGCGACGGCCGTCTCGACGCCCCCGAGCTGAGTTCGCTGCTGCGCGCGCACGGGCTCGTCGAGCCGCAGGTGGCCGCGGCCGTCGAGCATCTCGCGCATCACGGCAGGGGTGTTTCGCGAGACGACTTCGCCCGGGTCTGCCGGGAGTACTTCACCGGCGAGGATCTCGACGCGCCCGGCAACTGGCTGCTGGGTGACCCGCGGCCGCTGACGGTCGGGCTCGACTAGACCTCGACGCGCCCGCCGCTACGCCAGTACCGGCCGTCCTCGCGCGTCATGATGCCGTGGTCGACCAGGTACCGCCGCAGTGAGGCGTGGTCGGCGTGCCAGCCCTTCAGCACGTCGTCGATCTGCTTCTCGGTGTAGATCACGCCGGGTTCGAAGCTCCGCTCGGCGATGTGCTCGACGACGATCCGGGACTTGCGGAAACCGCTGGGCAGACTCAGCAGGCGCCCGTCGCGGACGAAGTTGCGTAGCACGGCGTTGCGGTCGGGGTCGTCGTCGAGGGATTCCGGTTCGGTGGCCGGGGCCTGCCGCGCGGCCTCCTTGAACAGGTCGGCGGAGGCGGTCAGGCGACCGTCCTCGCCGGTGGTCACGATCCCGCTGCCGATGAGTCGCTGGAGGGCCTTGACGGCCGACTTCGCGTCGGCGCCGGCCGCCTCGGCGACCTCGGCGGAGGTTCCGGCACCGAGCACCACGGCGGCGAAGGCGCGCAGGCGGGCCGGCTCGGCGAGCTGGCCGCACAGTTCAAGGGAGTCCATCCCGCCACACTACGAAGGCCCGGGAGCGCTCTCAACGCGATATCGGCCCCGGCGTCGCTACCCTCGACAGGTGGCCACCCTCCGTGATCTCCTCAGCGCGCACACGACCCTCGACTCCGACGCTGTCGACCACCTGCACCTGCTGGCCGCCGAGTGGCAGCTGCTGTCCGATCTGTCCTTCGCCGACCTGCTCATGTGGGTGCGCGCCAAGGACGAGGACAAGGGCTACGTCTGCGTCGCCCAGGTGCGCCCCACCACGGGAATGACGGCGTACTACGACGACCAGGTCGCGCGGACCAGCTCCGGCGGCGACGCGTCGCACCTGACCGCCGCCTACGCCGAGGGCCGGATCTGGCGCGAGGGCGACCCGGTCTGGTTCGGTGACACCCCCGCGCGTCATGAGGCGATCCCGGTGCGCCGGACCGCGACCGGGCCGGTCATCGCGGTGATCGCGCGCGACACGAACCTGATGACCGTGCGCAGCCCCAGCCGCCTGGAGTCCAACTACCTCAACATCGCCGACGACCTCGCGCAGATGGTCACCGACGGAAGCTTCCCGCCCCCGCGTCTGCCCGGGGAGACGACGACCGCGCCCCGCGTCGGCGACGGCCTCGTCCGGCTCGACGCCGCCGGGAAGGTCAAGTACGTCTCACCGAACGCCCTGTCGGCCTACCGCCGCCTCGGCGTCTCCGGGCACCTGCTCGGCGAGGACCTGGCCGCCATCACCGGCCGTCTCGCCGACGACCCCTTCGACGGCGGCGACGCCGTCGCGCGCATCAACTCGGCCCTCCGCGGTGACAGCCCGCCGCGCAAGGAGATCGAGGCCCGGGGCGCGACGGTGCTGATGCGGGCGCTGCCGCTGCGGCCGGTCGGCTCACCGGCGGGCGCGCTGATCCTGGTCCGGGACGTCACCGAGGTCCGCCGCCGCGACCGGGCGCTGATGACCAAGGACGCCACGATCCGCGAGATCCACCACCGGGTCAAGAACAACCTGCAGACCGTCGCCGCGCTGCTCCGCCTCCAGGCCCGGCGGGTCGGGGCGCCGCAGGCGCGGGCGGCGCTGGAGGAGTCGGTGCGGCGGGTCGCCTCGATCGCGCTGGTCCACGAGACGCTGTCGCAGTCCAGCGACGAGGCCGTCGCCTTCGACGAGATCGTCGACCGCATCTCCTCGATGGCCGCCGAGGTCGCCGCCGCCGAGTCGCAGGTGCGGCTGCGCAGGGAGGGATCCTTCGGGGTCCTCCCGGCCGAGGTGGCGACACCGCTGGTGATGATCCTCAACGAGCTGCTGCAGAACGCCGTCGAGCACGCCTACGGGCCGGGGCAGTCGGGCGAGGTCGTGCTCGCCGTGCACCGGGAACAGGGCGAGCTGCGCGTGCGGGTCGCCGACGAGGGCCGTGGGCTGCCGGAGTCCTTCCGGATCGAGAACAGCCAGCGGCTCGGGCTCCAGATCGTGCGGACCCTCGCGACCGGTGAGCTGCGCGGGACGATCGACCTGCGCCCGCGCGAGGGCGGCGGGACCGAGGCGGTGCTCGTCGTTCCGGTGTAGGGCGGGGTGTCCTGGATGCGACAGAAAGATCCTTTGTCATCGGGCCGTCACCACTGGTAGTTTTCCGTGCGTTCTTACTGATCGCGGGGGTGACCAGAGGGGGATAGCATGGCTTTCATGGCGCAGCGAATAGAAGTTCCCGAGCTGCCGGATGATGCGTACGACGTACTGCTGGCGCGAGCTCAGGCCTACGGCATGAGCGTCGAGCGCTATGTGCGAGCGCTTCTCATCGACCAAGCGGCCCAGCCGACGGCGGCGGAAGTGTTCGCCCGGACCGCCGACCGCCCGAAGACCGGTGTATCGGTGGACGACATCGTGGCGCTCCAGCGGGCGGATCGCGAACGGTGAGCCAGACGATCGTCGTGGACAACTCCGTCATCGTCTACGCTCTCACCGAATCCGCGGGGACCGAGCTTCTGCGAAGGCGTTTGTCCGCGCCGCGCCAGATGCACGCTCCGGCTCTCATCGATTTCGAGTTCCTCAGCGCGATGCGCGGCATGCTCGTCGGCCGCAAGATCACCGAAGTGGTGGCGGATCAGGCACTGCGGGACTTTTTCGACCTCCCGATCACCCGGCACCCGGGCGCGGAGACCTTCAAGCGGGCGTGGGAACTTCGGCATAACTACAACCCGTACGACGCGTCGTACGTGGCGTTGGCCGAGAGTCTGGGAAGCACCCTGCTGACGTCCGATCGCAAACTTGAAGGGTCTCACTCGGCCCGAGTCGAGGTCATCGCAATCTGAGCCACCCCGTCCCGCCATGCGGACGGCCCGGAAACCGTGAATCGGCCCCCGTCGTCTCCATGTCGGGACCGTTACCCCAGATGTCGGCGTGTGACGCCCGCACGGCCGCCCCGGGACCGTCCGCATGGAGGTGACGGCCCCCGCACCCTTGTGGCATGCTTGCCCGCATGAGTGCTGCCCTGCGCATCCGCCTCGTGGCCCGCCGCCACGTGGACTTCGGGCGTACCCGCAGCGCGATCTGTCGCCCGGTGCATCGTCGCGCCTGATCGAACCCTTTCCTTCTCCAGGGCGCGCGACGTGTCGCCGCCGTGGATCCTCATGACGCCAACGCCTCGCGTGCTGATCACTGAGCACCGGGAGCATCATGACCACGTCGTCGGTCCGCAGTCGGCACAACGCCAAGGGCCAGGGCCAGTGGGCGCTCGGACACACCGAGCCCCTCAACCCCAATGAGCAGCAGAAGAAGGACGACAACCCCCTCAACGTCCGCGCGCGCATCGAGAACATCTACGCGCACCGGGGTTTCGCCTCGATCGACCCCGCCGACCTGCGCGGCCGTTTCCGCTGGTGGGGCCTCTACACCCAGCGCAAACCCGGCTTCGACGGCACCCACACCGGCGTCATGGAACCCGAGGACCTCGAAGACGAGTTCTTCATGCTGCGCGTCCGCATCGACGGCGGGCAGCTCTCCGTGGAGCAGCTGCGCGCGATCGCCGAGATCTCCCGGCTCTACGGCCGCGACACCGCCGACATCACCGACCGCCAGAACATCCAGCTGCACTGGATCCGCGTCGAGGACGTCCCCGACATCTGGCGCCGCCTCGAAGAAGTCGGACTGTCCACACAGGAGGCATGCGGCGACTGCCCACGCGTCGTCCTCGGCAGCCCCGTGGCCGGCGTCTCCGCCGACGAACTGATCGACGCCACCCCGGCCATCGACGAGATCACCAGCCGCTTCATCGGCGACCAGAGCCTGTCGAACCTGCCCCGCAAGTACAAGTCCGGCATCTCCTGGCTGCCCGACCTGCCCTACGAGACCAACGACCTCTCCTTCCTCGGCGCCGTCCACCCGATCCACGGACCCGGCTACGACGTCTGGGTCGGCGGCGGCCTGTCGACGAACCCCATGCTCGCCAAGCGACTCGGCACCTGGGTGTCCCTTGAGGACGTTCCCGACGTCTGGCACGCCGTCACCCAGCTCTTCCGCGACTACGGCTTCCGCCGCCTGCGCACCCGCGCGCGCCTCAAGTTCCTCGTCGCCGACTGGGGCATCGAACGCTTCCGCGAAGTCCTGGAGAACGAGTACCTCAAGCGCAAACTCGACGACCTCGACGAACCCGCCGTCGCACCCGCCCTCATCGACCACGTCGGCGTCCACCGGCAGGCCGACGGACGCTACTTCGTCGGCGCCGCACCGGTCGTCGGCCGCGTCACCGGAACCGTCCTGCACCAGGTCGCCGAACTCGCCGCCCGCCACGGCAGCGACCGCGTGCGCACCACCCCCGGCCAGAAACTCCTCATCCTCGACATCGCCGAGTCCGATGTGGACGCCATCGTCGAAGGCCTCCGCGAACTCGGCCTCCACGCCGACCCCAGCCCCTGGCGCCGCGGCACCATGGCCTGCACCGGCATCGAGTTCTGCAAACTCGCCCTCGTCGACACCAAGGAACGCGCCCGCGAAACCGTCCTCCAGCTCGAAAAGCGCGTACCCGACATGGACACCCCGCTCGCGATCCACGTCAACGGCTGCCCCAACGCCTGCGCCCGCACCCAAACCGCCGACATCGGCCTCAAAGGCCAGCTCGTCCTCGTCGACGGCAAGCGCGTCGAAGGCTTCCAGGTCCACCTCGGCGGCGGCCACGCCCTGCACGCCGGCCTCGGCCGCAAACTCCGCGGCCACAAGGTCGCCGCGACCGAACTCGCCGACTACGTCGAGCGCCTTTCCCGCCGCTACCTCGACGAGCGCACCGACGGCGAGGTCTTCGCCGCCTGGGTCGCCCGCGCCGACGAGAAGGACCTCCAGTGAGCGGCCGCGCCGTCCCCTACTTCTGCCCCTACTGCGGAGACGAGGACCTGCACCCCCATCTCCCCGCCGACCCCGGCGCGCGCCCCTCCGGCTGGGAATGCCGCTCCTGCGCCCGCGTCTTCTCGGTGACCTTCAAAGGACTCAACTTCGGCGACGACGCCACCCCACAGACCGTGCCCGTCGACAACAGACCGGAGACCGGCCATGACTCGTGACCCCTTCGCCCTCCGCGACCTCGCCCACAAGGCCGGCCGCGACCTTGAGAACGCCTCCGCCGAACGCATCGTGGAATGGGCCGCCGACACCTTCGGCGAACGCTTCTGCGTCACCTCCTCCTTCGCCGACGCCGTCCTCGCCCACCTGGTCTCCAGCGTGGTCCCCGGCGTCGACGTCGTCTTCCTCGACACCGGACTCCACTTCGAGGAGACCCTCGACGTCCGCGAAGAGGTCCGCCGCAGGCTCCCCGTGACCGTCAAGTCGGTCCGCCCGCCCATGACCGTCGGCCGCCAGGACGGCGAGTTCGGCCCCCGGCTGTGGGACCGCGCCCCCGACGAGTGCTGCCACCTGCGCAAGGTCGAACCCCTCGCCGAGGCGCTCGCCGACTACGACGCCTGGGCCACCGGTCTGCGCCGCGACGAGTCCCCCAGCCGTGCCGACACCCGCATCGTCGACTTCGACGCCGGCCGCCAGAAGGTCAAGATCTCGCCCATCGCGCGCTGGACACAGTCCGACGTGGACACCTACATCGAGGCCAACGACATCCCCGTCAACGACCTCTTCAACCGCGGCTACGGCTCCATCGGCTGCTGGCCCTGCACCCGCCGCGTCAAGCCCGGCGAGGACCCCCGCGCCGGCCGCTGGGCCATGTTCGACAAGCAGGAATGCGGGATCCACCTGTGACCGCCTGGCGCGGCGACGGCCCCGGCCCGCCGCTCGTGCTCATCGCCCACGGCAGCAGGGACGGCCGCTCCTCCGCGGTCGTCCGCCGCATCGCCGCGCGCCTCGACGCCCGGGCGAGTTTCATCGACTTCGACCGCCCCGACCCGGTGACCCTGCTCACGGCACTCGCCGACGCCGGGCACCGCACCGTGGCCGTGGTCCCGCTCCTGCTGACCGACGCCTTCCACAGCCGCGTCGACGTGCCCCGGCTCGTCGCCGAGGTGCGTGAGAAGCGGCCGGGGCTGGAGGTGCCGCTGGGGCCACCCGTCGGCGGAGCGGCGCTCATTCCGGCGCTGGCGCGGGCGCTGGGCCCCTGCGACGGGGTCGTGCTGGCGGCGGCCGGGACCCGCGACACGGTGGGGCAGGCACACGTACGCGACATGGCCCTGCGCCTCGGCCGGCACCTCGGAGTGCCGGGCGTGGCCGCGTACGCCGCCTCGGCGGAGCCGGGCGTCGGCGAGGCGGTCACCCGCCTGCACGCGTCGGGTGCCCGGAATGTCGCGGTCGCCTCCTACTTCATCGCGCCCGGTCTGCTCTACGAGCGCGTGCGCGCGGCGGCGGTCGCGGCGGGCGTGCCGGTCGCGCCCCCGCTCGGCGACGCCGACGAGCTGCTCGGTGCGGTCCGTGCGGCCTACGTCGCCGCCCTGCGAAGGACGGTCGCGGCGGCGGCCTGAGGGCCGAGATCTCTTCATGCATGGTAATCCGCCGTGTGCACACGGTCATGTGTGCTGCTGGGGCATGCCCTTTGTGGTCCTATGTGGACGCACCTACCCCGTATGCGATTCCGGCCCCTATTGGCCGCATCCACCCGGCTTGTTACGATGTTTCGACCACGTCGGCCGTCCCGGTTGCGCGTTTCGCCTGTTCCTTTGCGGGTAAAAGGTTCCCGGTGGCCCGTGGCCCTGCCGTCAGTGCCCACCGCTGACGCGGCGACAACAAAAGACAGGTGCCGGACGGCGGCCGTAGGCCGCGTCCGTGTTCGTCGTTGTCAGCCCCCGTGTGGCCCCCTGGCGGCGGCGTTCACGTCGTCCCCGGCACGAGGCCGAAGCCCAGCCTCCCGCCAACGGTGAAAACCGATGAGGAGACCACGCCAAGCTGATGTCCGCACCCGCTTCGAGCACCACGGCGCCCGACGCGCCTCCGGCAAACCCGCGCCCCACCAGGAAGGACCCGTACTTCTCCAACGCGAAACTGATCTTGATCGTGCTGGTCGCCTGCGGTCACGCGTGGGCGCCCCTGATGGACAGCGACGCCGTCCGCGCGGCCTATCTGGTCCTCTACGACCTGCACATGCCCGCGTTCATCCTCATCTCGGGCTACCTTTCCCGCAGCTTCGCCGGACGTCCCGATCAGTGGCGGCGGCTCCTGACCGGCGTCGCGCTCCCGTACGTGACCTTCTCGCTCGCCTACGGGCTGATGCGCATCTACACCGAGGGTCAGTTCGACTGGAACCTGCTCTACCCGTGGTACCTGCTGTGGTTCCTGCCCGCCCTGTTCTTCTGGCGGCTGACCTCACAGATCTGGAAGGTCGTGCGGTGGCCGATCGCGGTGGCCTTCGCGATCTCCTTCGCCGCCTCGCTCACCGCCCTCAGTGACGTGCTCGACCTCGGCCGCATCCTGCAGTTCCTGCCCTTCTTCGTGATCGGGCTCCGGCTCAGGCGCGAGCACTTCGAGGCGCTGCGGCGGCCGTGGATCCGCTGGAGCGGCCTGGCCGCCACCGCCGGTCTGCTGGCCGTCGCCTACGTCTTCGGTTCGGACCTGGCGCCGGAGTGGGTCTACTACAACCAGGGTTACGGCCAGCTGGAGACGGCCCTGGCGTGGATCGTGCCGATCCGCGTCGGCACCTTCCTGGCCGCCGGGATCCTGGTGGTCACCTTCCTGGCCTGGACGCCGAAGCGCGAGTTCCGGCTGAGCGCGCTGGGGGAGCGCACCATCTACGCCTATCTCCTGCACGGTTTCGTGATCAAGATCGCCGACGAGGGTCTCGACCTCTACCGCTTCGAATGGCTGCACACGCCCGCGGGTGCGGTTCTCGTCACACTGCTGGCAGCCGGTCTGGCGGTCCTGCTCATGACCGCGCCCGTGACGCGGCTGTTCCGGTGGGTCGTGGAGCCGCGCATGCCGTGGCTGTTCACCGCCCAGTCGCGACGCCGGCCGCAGGAGGTCACCGCCTGAATCCGGCTCGAAACGAACGTGGACAAGGCCCGGCCCCCGCTCCAAGACCTGGAGAGAAGCGGGGGCCGGGCTGCTACGGAAGCACTACCACCACCAGCAGTGCCATCCGTACCACCCACCGATGACCGTGATTCCCAGACCGATGCTGACGAGCATGACCAGCCTCCTGAAAAGAGGTGCCCCACCCTGAGGGGCATCCGCCGTTGTCTCACGTTCACGTCCGCCCACCTCGGATCGGACGCAGACGAAACCTAAGGCCTCGGCTCCTCCCAAGTCAGTCCAAATGGCGACATATCGACTTCACTCGATGTCCGCCGGATTCGATGATCAATCCGGCGAGGGGATAGACTGAATGGCTTCGTTTTCAAAGGCCAGGGGAGTGCGCAGTTGAGCCACAGCGGTGGGCGGGATGACGACAAGAGTGTTGTGGAGACAGCCGAAAGGGACGCCGAGGTGGCCCTCGAACAACGCCACGTCGACACTGTCTACGACCGGCTGGACGAGCTTCGCGACGTCGCGGTCCGAGCCGAGCGTGACGGCTACAACTATTCGCACGCAAGGGTTCCGGGCGCGCAGTACGAGCGCGACGTGTTCGTCTACCAGGCGGCCAAACGGCTGCACACCCTCGACGCCGAACACGAGGGCCTGGTCTTCGGGCGCCTCGACCTCGACGGTCCGGTCACCCGGCACATCGGCCGGCTCGGACTGCGCTCGGCCGAGCAGAAGCCGCTGCTGATCGACTGGCGCGCGCCCGCCGCGGCGCCGTTCTACCAGGCCACGGCGGCCGACCGGATGTCGGTCATCCGACGCCGGGTCATCCGCTCCAGCGGCCGGACCGTGCTCGACATCTCCGACGACCTCCTCGACACCGAGCACGCCGACCCCGGCGAGACCGGCCTGTCGGTCATCGGCGACGGCGCCCTCATGGCCGCCCTGGCCCGCGCCCGCGGCGAGCGCATGCGCGACATCGTCGCCACCATCCAGCGCGAGCAGGACGAGGCGATCCGGGCCGAGGCCCGCGGCGTCACGCTGATCAGCGGTGGCCCCGGCACGGGCAAGACCGTCGTCGCGCTGCACCGCGCCGCCTACCTGCTGTACGCCGACCGGCGGCGCTTCGAAGGCGGCGGCGTGCTCGTCGTCGGACCCTCCACGGTCTTCCTGCGCTACATCGAGCGCGTACTGCCGTCCCTCGGCGAGGACGCCGCGGCCCTGTACGCCCTCGGCGAGTTCGTCGACGGCGCCAAGGCCGTCCGGCAGGACCCGCTGAAGGTCGCCGCCGTCAAGGGCGCCGGGCGGATCCGGAAGATCCTCGCCCGCGCGACCAGACTCGCGCCCCCGAACGCGCCCGAGACCTTCACGATGGTCTACCGGGGTGAGGTGCTGCGCCTGCGCGAAGGCGACCTGATCGAGGCCCGCGCGGCCGTGCAGCGCAAGAACCAGCAGCACAACCACGCCGTCACCGAAGCAGGCCGGGCGCTGCTGGTCGCCTTGTGGCGCAAGGCGAAAGAACGCATCGAGACCGGGCTCGTCCCGGCCGAGTTCTCCCGCGAGGTCGGCCACCGCAACGAGTTCCTGGAGTTCCTGCACGCCTGGTGGCCCGAACTCACCCCCGAGGAGGTGCTGCGCTGGCTGTCCGACGAGCGGCGGCTCGGCGCGGCCTCGCAGGGCATGCTGTCGCGGCAGGAGGTCTCGGCGGTCGCGGCCTCGCTGACCGAGCCCGACTGGTCGGTGTCCGACATCCCGCTGCTCGACGAGCTCGCCGGGATCCTCGGCAGGCCGAAGCGCCCGAAGGCCCGCCGCGACCACGACGGCGACTCCATCCAGGAGCTGACGACCACGCAGGACCGGCTGTACACCCGGGCACCGCGGGCCGAGCGCGGCTCCGACTATGACGGCTACGCCCACATCGTCGTCGACGAGGCGCAGGACCTCTCCCCGATGCAGTGGCGGATGCTCGGCCGTCGCGGTCGCCAGGCGAGCTGGACCATCGTCGGTGACGCCGCCCAGAGCAGCTGGCCCGACCCGGCCGAGGCCCGCCGCGCGCGCAACGAGGCACTGGGGCGCCTGCCGCGCAAGGAGTTCCACCTCACCACCAACTACCGCAACTCCGCCGAGATCTTCGAGTTCGCCGCCGAGTCGATCCGCCGGGCCGTGCCCGACGCCGACATCCCCAAGGCCGTCCGCCGGACCGGCGCCGTCCCCGTCGACCTGCGCGTCCCGGCCGCCGAACTGACCGCGACGGTCGTCGCCAAGGTCGCCGAACACCTCGCCGAGGTCGCCGGGACCGTGGGCGTCATCACCCCGGCCGACGACCGCGGCAAGATCGCCGCCTGGTTCGAACCGCACGAGAGACTGCACGTCATGACCGCACTGGAGTCGAAGGGACTCGAATTCGACGCCGTCGTCGCCGTGCGGCCCGACGTCGTCGCGGCCGAGTCGGGCCCCCAGGTCCGTTACGTCGTGTTCACCCGTGCGACGCAATTCCTGACGGTGATCAACGCGCAGGATTAACAACAGGAATACCGTTGGTGAAAAGCGAACGCCGCTTTTGGTGAATGGTGGGTTTTCGGTCTTCCCGAAGGTTTGACCGGACGTTTCCGGGGCTATTCTTCGTGCCATGTCGAGCCCCCGATCGGTTCGCCGCCCCCTGCGGATCCTGATGGTCGTCGTCACCGACTACCGCACCGACGCGCGGGTACGCCGGCAGGCCGAGGCCCTCGTGAACCGCGGCGACCACGTGACCGTGCTGGCCCTCCAGGTCGGCGAGAAACCCGAGACCGGCGTGGTCAACGGAGTGCGGGTGGTCGAACTCCCGATCCGTAAATACCGCGGCGCGTCGGCCGGCGCCTACCTGAAGCTGTACGGCCGCTTCAGCTGGCGCGCACTGCGCTGGGCGTCGAAGCACCGCCGCGAGTTCGACCTCGTCCAGGCGCACTCGATGCCCGAGACGCTGGTCTTCTGCGGCCTGCCGCAGCGCCTCCGGGGGCTGCCGGTTCTGCTCGACGTGCACGACCTGACCTCGAAGACCTTCGAGGAGAAGTTCGCCTCAAGGCCCGCGCTGCTCAACTCGGTGCGGGCCTCCGAACGCGCCTCGATGCGCTTCTCCACCGAAGTCATCACCGCCAACGAGCCCTACGCCGAACTCCTGCGCGGACTCACCAAGACTCGCGTGACCTCGGTGCTGAACTGCCCCGACGACGCGATCTTCCAGCCGCGTGAATGGCGCGAATGGCGGGCCGACGGTGAGTTCGTCGCCGGATATCACGGCCTCATCGCCGAACGGCAGGGCGTTTTCCAGGCCGTCGACGCCGTCGCCCTGCTCCGCGACGAGATGCCCGGACTCAAACTGCGCATCCGCGGCGCCGGCGACGACGCGCCACGACTCCACGAGCACATCGCCAAGCACGACGTCGCCGACCGCGTCCACTTCGACGACACCCCCATCGCCGTCACCGACCTGCCCACCGAACTCGGCGAACTCCACCTCGGGCTCGTGCCCCACCAGATCGGGCCGCTCACCCAGGACATCCTGCCGAACAAGATCATGGAATACGCCGGCGTCGGCGTGCCCATCGTCTCGTTCCGCAACCCCACCGTCGCCCGCTACTTCGACGAACAGGCCGTCGTGTTCGCCGACCCCGCCGACGGGCCCGGACTCGCCAAGGCCATCACGGCCGTCGCGAGAGACCAGGCCGCGGCGAGGGCGCGAAGCGAGCACACGCTCGGGCTGATGACCGAACGGATGTGGAGCCGACAGCGGGCGACGTACTTCGAGGTCATCGACCGGATGTGCGGGGTGCGGGAAGGCGCGGATGCGGGTGAGGACGTGGGGGAGACGGCGGGGGTCGGGTAGGGGTCGCCTGCGGGTGGTGGGGGCCGGGTCTTGGGCTTAGGGCCTGTGTTTGCCGGCTCGCTGCGCTCGCGATGCGGCTCAGCCGCTGCGCGGCTTCGCCTCCGGGCCTTCGGCCCGCTTGCCGCTGGGCGTGGTGGTCGCCTCCGCCGCCTTTAGCGGGTGGCGGGAGTGGCCGGGGAGGGTTTGGCGTGGGCGTTGTGTTGCGGGGCGGCTTTGGCGACCACCGCGCCATACGCGGCAGAGTTCACCCGTTGGGCGTTGCGGCGGTGGCGGATCTTCGGCCCGCACCTGTCCTCGTCGCTGCTGAGCGCTGTGTCACGCCACCAGCGGGCCCGCGAGCCCGCCGGTGAGTCCGTCAGCCTGCGAGTGCGGGAGTCGGTTAGCCCGCGCGCGAGCCCGCCGGTCCGCCGCCTTTCGCCGTCCCCCGTCCTACCTCCGCCGGATCCCCGTCCCGTCCAGCAAGCGGCGCAGTTCCGCCACCCGCTCGTCCGGCAGCGTCGTCACCACCAGGTGCGGCTCGTAGGGCGCCAGGCGTTCCACGACCTTCGCGTCGTCGGCCGTCTTCACCATCATCAGGACGTGCCCGGCGCCCGGTGGGAGTGCCCCAGCCATGCGTTCCACCATGCGTTCGTCGACGCCGATGTGGCCGATCTTGTTCAGCGCGGCTCCCGCGGCGGCACCCACCGCGAGGCCGAAGACCGGGATCGCCGCGAGGGCGCCGACGACGACTCCGGCGGCCGCTCCGGCCGTCGCGCCCTTCGCGACGCGGTGGTGGGCGTGCTTGACGTCGATGTGGCCGTTCTCCCGCCTGGTCACCAGCGCCAGATCCTCCAGGGAGACGAGCCCTTCGCTCTCCAGGAGGTCGATCGCGTCCAGCGCGATCTGGGCGGTGGATTCGGCGCGGAATCCCAGTACGACGAGGTCTGCCATGGATCCTCCGCTGATCGTGGGTGTCCTCCCATTGCACCAAGCCCACGCGTCGCGGGTGGCCGCTCGGCGAAATCACCTCGACCCGGCGCACGGCCGCTGTTATCGTCCGCGCGTGAAGATCTCGCGCGTGGACCACTTCGACGACACCGCCTTCGGGGCCTGGCACGCCGCCGCCCGCGAAGGCGTCGGCGCCGGTCGCTTCGACCCGCCCCTGTTCAGCGCCGCGCAGTCGGCCGTGGCCTTCCGTGCCGCCGACGGCCCCTACGACTACGAGATCTACGGCGCCTTCGTCGACGGCCGGATCGTCGGCACCGTCCGCCTCGAACTTCCCAAGCACGACAACCTCAACCTCGCCGACATCGAGATCGCCGTCGTCCCGGCGCACCGCCGCCAGGGGATCGGCACGGCCCTGTTCGCGCACATCGAGGCGCGCGTCGCCGAACTCGGCCGCACGAGCCTCTTCGGCGTCGTCAATCAGCCGATCGGCGCCGACGAGGTGCCCGGCGTCGGCTTCGCGACCCGCTGCGGCCTCACCCGACGCAACATCGAGATGCGCCGGGCCCTCGACCTGCCCGTCGCCGACGAACTCCTCGATCGCCTGGAGGCCAAGGCCGCCGAGAAGATCGGCGACTACCGCCTCGTCACCTGGACCGGCCCCTGCCCCGACGAGCACGCCGAGCAGTACGCGCACCTCAAGTCGCTGCTGATGTCCGAGGCGCCGGTCGGCGACATGGACTACGAGGCCGAGGTCTGGGACGTCGCCCGCCTGCGCGCCGACGAGAAGAAGGCCGCCGACCAGGGCCGCGACATCCTCACCGTCATCGCCGTGGCACCCGACGGCGTCATCGCCGGACACACCCAGATCGGCGTCTCCCGCGAAGGCGAGCACCGGGCGTTCCAGTGGGACACCCTCGTCCTCCCCGAACACCGCGGCCACCGCCTCGGACTCGCCCTCAAGGTCGCCAACCAGCGCGCCCTGCAGGCCGGATACCCGAAGCACACGAGCATCGAGACGTGGAACGCCGTCCAGAACGGCCCGATGGTCTCGGTGAACCTCGAACTAGGCTTCCGTGAAGTCGAACGCTACGAGGAGTGGCAGCGCGGCTGAGGTCAGGCCGTGAGCTGGGCGATCGCCGCCCGGATCGCGACGGCGAAGTGGCTGACCTGTGTGTACACGCCGTAGTAGCCGGGCCGTGCGCATCCGATGCCCCAGCTGATGATCCCGATCTGGCGCCACGTCCCGCCGGGGTCCTTGCGGAGCATCGGCCCGCCGGAGTCGCCCTGGCAGAAGTCGACGCCGCCTTCGGCGTAGCCGGCGCAGATCTCCTCGGCCCAGATCAGGTCGCCGCCGTAAGCCTCCGCGCACACGTCGTCGCGCACGTACGGCACCTGTGCCTTGCGCAGCTGCCGCGACGGCGCGCAGCCGTCGCAGGTGGAGCCCCAGCCGAGAATGGTGAACATCCCGTTGTCCAGGGCCGCGCTCTCGGGCAGCGCGAGCACCGGGATCCCCGGGATCGGCGTGGTCAGGCGGATCAGGGCCCAGTCCTTGCCGTAACCGTCGTAGCCGGGCGCCCGGTGCACGAAGTCGGAACGGAAGCGGATGGCCCTGGGATCGGCCAGGTCGGTGACACCCGCGACCCCGGTGATCGTGGCGTCCGGACCGGTCTCGCCGACGCAGTGCGCGGCGGTCAGCACGACCCGCGCGTGCACCAGGGAACCGTTGCAGCCCATGGAGAGCCGCACCATCCACGGGAACTCTCCGGGGGCGGCGGGGGACCCGCCGACGATGTCGGTGCCGACGTCGCCCGCGTGCGCCGGTGCCGCCGACGCGGTGAGCAGGGCCGCGATAAGGGTGGTCAGTACGACCAGTAAGGCCGGGTTCCTTCGCATGGTCCCTCCCCTGGCGCGTGAACGTTCTTCCCGGCCTCGTGTGCCGAAACCGGCCGGGCCGCCGCTCGACCGGGCCGGAAGTGCGGACGCCCCCGTCGGAGGCGGGGGCGTCCGCGTCACCGTCAGACCGTCAGGGTCCAGGTGTTGATGTAGCCGGTGTCGGCCGAGGCCGCGTCACGGACCTGGAGCTTCCAGGTGCCGTTGGCGCCTTCGCCGGCCAGGTTGACCGTGTAGGTCTGGTTGATGTTGTCGGCGCTGCCGCCGGTGCGGTTGTGCAGGACGTAGGCGGAGCCGTCGGGGGCGATGAGGCTCACGACGAGGTCGCCGATGTAGGTGTGCACGATGTTGACCGCGACCGTGGAGGTCGAGGAGGGGGCGACGGTGCAGCCGGAGATGGCGACCGAGCTCGACACCGTGGTGTTGTCGGGGATCTGCACGTCGGCGGCGTTGGTGGCGGACTTGCCGCAACCGGGCTGGGGTGTGCCGACGAGCGAGTCGAGGGCCGACTTGATGTTGTTGTACATGCCGGAGACCTGGCTGTAGACGCCGGGCTTGCCCGGACGCGCGCAGCCCTCGCCCCAGCTGACGATGCCGATCTGGACGGGCGTGCCGTTGACGTTCTTGGTCATCGGGCCACCGGAGTCGCCCTGGCAGGTGTCCACGCCGCCCTGCTGCAGGCCGGCACAGATCTCCTCGGCGTCGACGAGGCCGCTGTAGCTGCCGCCGGCGGCCCGGCAGGACGCGTCACTGATGAACGGGACCTGGGCCTTGAGGAGGTAGCGCTGCTGGCCGCCGCCTTCGGAGGCCGCGCCCCAGCCCATGATGTCGAAGGTGCCGTTGTCGTTGGCGCCCGTGGTCGCCATGCCGAGCAGCGGGATGTTCGTGATCGGGGTGTTGAGCTTGATCAGCGCCCAGTCCTTGCCCGTGCCGTTGTAGCCCGGCGCCTGGAGGACATAGGTCGACTGACGGGTGATGCGAGCGGGGTCCTGGAGGTCCACGACGCCGGCGGTGACGCCGATCGAGGTGTTGTTGCCGGTGCCGTTCACGCAGTGCGCGGCGGTCAGGACGACCTGGGGGTGCACGAGCGAGCCGCCGCATCCCATCGAAAGACGGACCACCCAGGGGAACTCACCCTGCGCGGCCCGCGTACCGCCCACGACGTTGGTGCCGGGATCCGACGCCTGAGAGGGGGCGGAGGCGAAGCCCACCGCCAGCACACCGGTCAATGCGACGAGGGCGAGTCGCATTGCGGTCCGTAATGTCTTCCTCACGGAGAACTCCTTCGAGACACCGTTCGTGTCGCATCCATCGGTGGACGTGACCGTGACGGACTGCAAGGAACATAGCGGTGACAACAGGACTCGTCAATATCGAGAAATCTCGATGTCACCGGGATTTTTACGGGTATTCCCTTGCCTTGCCGGAAGATTCACTAAACCGATTAGTTGCCAGGGGACGAAGTGGTCGCGCCCTCCTCGGGTCGTGCGACGACCACCGGTGAGCCGTCGCCCGGGGCGGACAGGATGTCCGCTTCGACCCCGTAAAGGCGCTTGACCAGCTCACCCGTGAGGATCTCGGCGGGTGGTCCCTCGGCTGTGACGCGTCCGTCGCGCATGGCGATGAGCCGGTCGGCGTAGCGCGCGGCGGCGGCGAGGTCGTGGACGACCATCACGACCGTCCGGTTCCGTTTTCGGGCGATCTTCCGAATCAGTGAAAGCACCTCGACCTGGTGTCCGAGGTCGAGCGCCGAGGTCGGTTCGTCGAGGAGGACCACGGGGGTGTCCTGCGCGAGGATCATGGCCAGCCAGCAGCGCTGGCGCTGCCCGCCGGAGAGCCGGTCGACGCGGCGGCCGGCGAGGTCGGCGACGCCGGTGGCCGCGAGCGCGTCCCGGGCGGCGGCCTCGTCCTCGCGGGACCACTGGCGAAAGAGGCCCTGGTGCGGATGGCGTCCGTGGGCGACGAGACCGGCGACGGTGATCGCCTCGGGGGCACTGGGGGACTGCGGGAGCAGTGCCAGATCACGGGCGACGTGCCGGGGCGCGCGCTGCCAGACGTCGGTGCCGCCGACGGTGACGCGGCCCGCGGTCGGCCGGTGCAGCCGGGCCACGCAGCGCAGGAGGGTGGACTTGCCGCAGCCGTTCGGGCCGACGATGGCGGTCACCGAGCCGGGTTCGGCGCACAGGTCCACCTCGGACACGACCTCGCGGTGGCCGTAGGCCGCGCGCAGTCCTTCGACGACGAGTCGCACTCAGGAGTCCTTTCGGGAAAGCAGAACCCACAACAGGAACGGCCCGCCGAGCAGGCTCGCCAGGACGCCGACCGGCACCTCGACGGGCCCGAAGGCGCGGCCGAGGGTGTCGGCGCAGACGACCAGGAGCGCTCCCGACAGGGCCGCGGTGACGATCGGGACGCGGGCGGTCCCGGCGAGCCGGGTGGCCAGGATCGGCGCGGCCATCGCGACGAAGGCGATGGGGCCGCCGATGCCGACGGCGAGCCCGGCGAGACCGACGGCGACGGCGAGCGCGTAGAGCCGCCAGCGTCCCGGGACGACGCCGAGGGTGGCGGCGGTGTCGTCGCCGAAGCGCAGGACGTTGAGCTTGCGGGAGGCCAGCAGTGCCGGCGGGACCAGCACGGCCAGGCCGAGCAGGACGGGCGTGGCGACCTCGTAGCCGCGGGCGTTGAGGTTGCCGATCGTCCAGCCCCACACTCCGCGCGCCACGTCGACGGGCTGGCGGGCGAGGACGAGGTCGGTGACGGCGTCGATGGTCACCGACAGCGCCAGACCCACGACCAGCACGCGGTATCCGGCGGTGCCGAGGCCTCCGGCGACGGCGACGACGGCCGCCGCCGCGATGACCGCGCCGAGCGGCCCGGCCCACCACGCGCCGATGGAGGCCGTCGTCGAGCCGAGCACGGTGATCAGGACGCCGACCGTGGCGCCGTCGTTGACGCCGACGAGATCCGGCGTGGCCAGCCGGTTCCGGGCCAGCGTCTGGGTCAGGCACCCGGCGAGGCCGAGGGCGGCTCCCGCGACGGCACCGGCGACCACGCGCGGCAGCCGGTAGTCGAAGACCGTGCGGCGGGCGAAGGCGTTCTCCCCGCCGAGCAGCGCCTCAACCGCGCGCCAGCCAACGGTCCGGCCGTTGCCGACCGCGACCGACGCGGCCGTCGCGAGCAACAGCAGGACCACGATGGACAGCGCGACGGCGGTGGCGCGCTTGGGAAGCAGCACCGAGCGCGAGCCGAAGCGCAGGGCGAGGGAGTCGGGCGGCTTCACGAGGCCCGCAAGGTCAGGGTCCGGTTCGAGCGGACGAGCCAGATCAGCAGCGGCCCGCCCACCACGGCGAGGAGAATGCTCACCGGTGCCTCGTACGGCCGCACGATCAGCCGCGATCCCAGGTCCGCCACGATCATCACGAGCCCGCCGCCCACCATGGACAGCCAGAGCAGCGCGCCCATGCGTGGCCCCACCACTGCCCGTGCGATGTACGGCGCCAGCAGCCCGAGGAACGCCACCGGACCGGCCAGCGCCACCGACGCGCCCGTCAACAGTGTCACCGCCACGGCCGCCGCGACCCGCACCCGTCCCGGCCGGTGCCCGAGCCCGGCGGCCACGTCGTCGCCGAGCGACAGCGCCGACATCGGCCGCGCCAGCACCGCCGCGATCACCACGGCCAGCACGACGATCGGCAGGATCTGCACGACCATCCGCGTCGTCACGCCCGACAGCGAACCCAGAACCCAGAAGCGGTAACGGTCATAGCCCGCCGAGTCGCGCGTCAGCAGGTACGCCGTCGCGCCCCGGAACGTCGCCGACAGCGCGGCCCCCGCCAGCACCAGGCGCAGCGGCGAGGTCCCGCCTCGCAATGCCGCCATCACCAGCACCAGCGCGCTCGCCGCCAGCGCGCCGACGAGCGCCAGCGCCAGCTGGGCCGGCGCGCCGTCCAGAGAGAACAAGGCGATCCCGGCGACGACCGCCAGCGCCGCCCCGGCGTTCACGCCCAGCAGCCCGGTCTCGGCGAGCGGGTTTCGAGTCACTGATTGCAGCAGCGCGCCGGCCAGTCCGAGCCCGCCGCCGACCACGAGCGCCGCGAGCGTGCGCGGCAGCCGCAGCGTGTCGACGACCATCGCCACGTGCGCGTCGTCGAGCCCCCCGAGCAGGTACTTCATCGCCGCACCCGGACCGACGTCACCGCCGCCGATCAGCAGCGAGGCGAGACACCCGGTGATCAACAGCGGCACGGGAAGTACGGCGAGCACCCATACCGGCGGCGACGGACGCGATGGGTGACCACCTCGCGAGCGAAACATAAAGTGAGGCTAACCTAAGTTCCGATCGGGGGCGACGGCCCGTCCCCGCCCCCGACACCCTCGGTGAACCCCAGACCTGATACGGAGCAAGCAGATGCGAACGACCCGTACCCGGCGCACCGCCGCCGTCACCCTCCTCACCGCGGCGGCCCTCGCGCTCGCCGCGTGCGGAGGATCCGGCGACGATGGGGAAGGCGGCGACGCCGCCCCGACCCGAGCCGTCATCGACGCCACCGGCGCCGAGGTGCACGTCCCCGTCGAACCGAAGAAGATCGTGGCGCTGTCCGAACAGGACCTCGACGGCCTGCTCGCCCTGGGCGTCAAGCCCTCCGGCACCGTCAACGGCCGCGGCCAGACCACACCCCCCGCCTACCTCGGTGACCTCGCCGCCGGGATCACCACCGTCGGCACCGTCGCCGAACCCGCGCTCGACGCGATCAACGACCTCGAACCCGACCTGATCCTCGCCGGGGGAGTCGCCGACGAGGCCCGCCTCGCCTCCCTGCGCGACATCGCCGCCACCGTCGTCACCTACAAACCCGAGACCGACTGGAAGACCGCGTTCGCCAAGACCGCCGAAACGGTGAACAAGACCGCCGAAGCCGACGCCTGGCTCGCCGACTACACCACCAAGGCGGGCGAGACGAAGACCGCGATCGCCGACCACACCGGCGAAAGCGTGAGCATCATCCGCTGGAACCCCGACGGCCCGGTCGTCATGCTCAAGGACTCCTTCGCCAGCCTCGTGATCCAGGACGCCGGACTCGTCCGCCCCGACACCCAGCAGGAACCCGGCTTCGCGCACACCGACGTCCTCAGCCTGGAGAACCTCGACAAGGCCGACGGCGACTGGATCTTCGCCGCCACCCTCCAGCCCGGCAGCGCCGAGGCGCTCGCCGAGGCCAAGGAGACGCCCGCCTTCGCCGCCCTCGGCGCGGTCGAGGACGAGCACTTCGTGGAGGTCGACGGGACACTGTGGACCTCCCGAGGCGGCCCCCTCGGCGCCCTGAAGGTGCTCGGCGACCTCACCGCCAACCTCGGCGAGTAGACCCCCGGACCCCGCACGGAAAGGCATGCGCATGCCCGCATCCCAGGCCCGGGTCGCCACCGACCGCGCCTCCCGCTACATCAAGCAACTCTGCTCGCACTTCGACAAGAAGGCCGACTCCGAGTGGGACGACCACAAGGGACGGACCGTGTTCGAGTTCGGCACCTGTGACTACGCCGCCGAAACCGACGCCCTGATCCTGCGCGTCGAGGCCGCCGACGAGGAACTGCTCGGCCGGACCGAGTACGTGGTCGGGGATCACCTGACCAGGTTCGGAACACGGGACGAACTCTCCGTGGACTGGAAGCGGGAGGTCTAGGCGGGTCGCACACTGTTCACGTCGGCGTCGGGCGATCGCCGACCGCCTGCCACGCCACGTACGGGCCTCCTCGCGACGGTAAGGGCGAACCCGCCCCGACCGATTCCGAGGAGGCCCACCTCATGTCCATCCACATCGGCCCCGGCGTGCGAAGGCGCGTCATCCTGGCCGGCGGCGCCGCCGTCGGAGTCTCGGCCATCGGCGCGATCCCGGCCTTCGCCGCCGCCGGATACGAGATCAAGTCCAACCCCTTCACCCTCGGCGTCGCCTCCGGCGACCCCGACTGGCGCGGTGTCGTCCTGTGGACCCGCCTGGCTCCCGATCCGCTCGCGGAGGACGGCAAGGGCGGCATGCCCGACCGTTCGGTCTCCGTCTCCTGGGAGATCGCCGCCGACAGCCGCTTCCGCCGCGTCGTGCGGCGGGGGAGCGTCGACGCGACCCCGGCATGGGGCCACAGCGTCCACATCGAGGCCGACGGGCTCGCGCCCGGACACGAGTACTGGTACCGCTTCAAGACCGGCACGTGGGTCTCCCCGGCCGGGCGAACCCGCACGGCACCGCCGCGCGGTTCGATGCCGAAGTCCCTCGACATGGCCTTCGTGTCCTGCTCGCAGTACGAGCACGGCTACTTCACCGCCTACCGGCGGATGGCCGAGGACCACCCGGACATCGTCCTGCACCTCGGTGACTACCAGTACGAGTACAAGAAGGACACCTACACCATCCCCGGCGGCAACATCCGCGACCACGAGGGTCCCGAGACCGAGACCCTGGCGAACTACCGGCAGCGGCACGCCCAGTACAAGACCGATCCGGACCTCCAGGTCGCGCACGCGGCCGCACCGTGGGTCGTCGTCTTCGACGACCATGAGCTGGACAACAACTGGGCCGACGAGATCCCCGAGCACCCCGAGATCCCGCAGCCGAACTTCCTGGAGCGGCGCAAGGCCGCCTTCCGCGCCTACTACGAGAACATGCCGCTGCGCCGGACCTCGGTCCCGCAGGGCATCGACATGCAGATCTACCGTCGCCTGAACTGGGGCCGCCTGGCGACCTTCCACATGCTCGACACCCGCCAGTTCCGCGACGACCAGGCCTGCGGCGACGGCTACCAGGACTGCCCGGCCGCCGACGACCCGGCGCGCTCGATCACCGGCGGTGAGCAGGAGGCCTGGCTCCTCGACGGCCTCAACCGCTCCAGCGCCCGCTGGGACGTCCTCGGGCAGCAGGTCTTCTTCGGCCAGCGGGACAACACCGACGGTCCGGTCAAGAAGACCAGCATGGACGGCTGGGACGGCTACACCGCCTCCCGCCGCCGCATCACGGAGGGCTGGATCGAGGCGGGCGTCCGCAATCCGGTCGTCCTGACCGGCGACGTGCACTCGCACTGGGCGAGCGACCTCAAGCTCGACTACGACGACCCGACCGGCGAGACCGTCGGTTCGGAGCTGGTCTGCTCGTCGATCACCTCGGGCGGCGACGGTGCCGACTCGAACCCGGCGGACCACCCGATGATGCGGCTCAACCCGCACCTGCGCTTCTTCAACGGCCAGCGCGGCTACGTCCGCACCCGCATCACGCCCGGTGAGCTGAAGGCCGACTTCCGCGTCGTGCCGATGGTCTCGGCCACCGGCTCGGCGGCGCACACGAAGGCGACCTTCGTCATCGAGGACGGCGTGGCCGGACCCCAGCAGACCTACCTCCGTCCACTGTCGACGGATGTACGGGCGACGGGAGAGCCGCCGTCGACCGATGGTTTCTACGGCGACGGCGCCGACGACCTCTAACGGCACATCCCCACCCGCCGGGGGCGCCGCGACACCCCACCGTCGCGGTGTCCCCGGTCCTCTCTGTCCGCGGCGGGTTGTCAGCGACGGGCCCGGAGGGTCAGCACGGCACCGGCGACGAGGAGCGCGAACCCGGCCAGGGCGAGCGGAAGCGCGAGCCCGTTCCCGGTGACGGGCAGGGCCGCGCCGGGCTGCGGGCCGGGCGGGTGCGGGACGACGTCCGACGGAACCGGTCCGCTCGTCGCCGGAACCGGCCCGCTTCCCGAAGGCGACGGGCCGCCGCCATCGCCGGACGGCGACGGTGTGGGGCTCATACCCGAAGGCGACGGCGTGAGGCTCGTGTCGTTCGGGACCGGCGTCTGCGGGGACCCCACGCCGGGGGAGGACGTCGGCGCGAGCGGTTCGCAGTCCACGATCCCCTTGAACGGGAACTGATGCAGTTCCCCGGCGCTGGTCCCGCCGCCGCCTTCGACGAGCTCGCGCACCACCACCTGGCCCTCGATGTTGTTGACGTCGTGGTCGGTGAGTTTCGCGTTCGGGGCGAGGATCGAGCCTTCGATCGTGTGCCCGCCGCTGGGCAGTGTGATCGCGGTGGCCGTGGGAAAGTCCCACAGGATGTAGGGGGCCTCGGCGCCGCCCACGCCGCTGAGATTCGGCGGACGCCAGTCGAAGTCGTCGCCGACGCCGGAGGTGTCGACGACGACCACGAGCGGACCGTTCGCGGTCGGCTTGCCCAGGAAGTCCAGGTCGCTGATCCTGCTCAGCTCGGCGGCGTCGATCTTCAGCACGTTCGTGCGCCCGGAGGCGATGCGGATCTTCACCTCCGCGTTCTCGGGCAGGTCATTGACGTAGGGGTCCTCATTGCCGGTGAGGAGCGCCACCGTGGCCGGGCACGTGGCCAGTTCGCCCGCGGCGGAACGAAACCCGGCGAAGGCGGCGGCCACGTCGAGCGGCTCGCCTTCGACGGCGTCCAGAGGCTCCCGCACGTGGCTGGAGATGTGCGGCAGATCTTCGTAGGCGTCGCCGCTGGAGTTGACGCGCGTCGACTGGGCAGCGCCGTTCCGGTCGCGGTCGAGTGCCGCGCTGCCGCTCATGTCGCCGATCTTGACGTAGCCGTCGAAGACGTCGAGGGTGGCGTCCGGGGCGCTCGCATCCCAGTCGACGCGCCCGTTGACGATCAGCGCGGAGGGCAGCGCGTCGCCCGGCGCCGTCGTCGTTCCGGGTGTGTGAATCGCGACCCGGTAGCCGCCCGAGAGGACCAGGTTCCCGCCGACGGCGAGCGGTCCCTCCATCTCGCCGTCGTAGAAGCGGGCGTCGCCCTCCACGAAGGCGTTGAAGTCACCGGCCCCCGCCAGTGGGGTGATGACGGCTTCGGGAGGCCGGGCGTCCCCACCCTGGGCGACGGCGGCGGCCACGAGCAGGACCCCGCCGGCGGAGATCGTCGAGATGATCATTCGCATGGCTCAGACTTACCGTCTCGGCGGACGAGCGCGGCATTTGGTGCCAACCCGGCGTGTCGCGGCATTCGCTTACTGGTTCCGCTGGTGTCGTAACGCTCCCGTCACTATCCTGGCCGCACGAGTCGGGCGAAATCCGCCCGATTCCCCCGGCAGAGGAGCCCATCCCCCATGACTCCACGCAGCATCCGGGCGGTCGGCGCGCTAGCGGCCGCCCTTCTCACGGCCGCGCTGTTAACCCCGGCCCCGGCACAGGCCGCTCCGGTCGAAGCCGTCACCGCGGCCGTGGCCCTGGCGCCGCCCGACGTCAACGTCGAGAACACCAAGGCCCATCTCCAGCAGTTCCAGACCATCGCGACCAACAACGGCGGCACCCGAGCCAGCGGCACCAACGGGTACGACGCCTCGGCCGCCTACGTGCAGCAGAAGCTCACGGCCGCCGGTTTCTCCGTCACGCTGCAGCCCTGCACCAGTTGCAACGGCAGCGATCCCAACGTGATCGCCGACTGGCCGGGCGGTGCCGCCAACAGCACCGTGATGCTCGGGGCGCACCTGGACAGCGTCCGCGCCGGCGCGGGGATCAACGACAACGGTTCGGGCTCGGCGGCCCTGCTCGAAGCGGCACTGACGCTGGCGTCGCGCAACCCGACGATGCTCAAGCACGTGCGCTTCGCGTGGTGGGCCGACGAGGAGTCGGGCCTGCGCGGTTCGCAGTTCTACGTCTCGCGTTCGGGCACGGCGGGCATCAGCGCCTACCTGAACTTCGACATGGTCGGCTCGACGAACGCCGGCTACTTCCTGACCAACCTCAACAGCACGCTCACGGCCTCCCTGAAGGGCCACTTCGACGCGATCGGCGTGCCGACCGAGACGATGACCGAGTGCTGCTCCGACGACGGCCCGTTCCGCAACGCGGGTGTGGCGACGACGTTCCTGTCGACGGGCGCGTCGGCGCGCAAGACCGCCGCGCAGGTCCAGAAGTGGGGCGGCACCGCCGGAGTCGCCTACGACTCCTGCTACCACTCCTCCTGCGACCGCTACCCGGGCAACATCAACGTCACCGCCATCGACCGGGCCGGCGACGCGATCGCCCGTGCCATCTGGGTTCTGGCCGTCGACGACACCGGCACCCCGCCGAGCGGCTTCACCATCGCGGTGTCGCCGACCTCGGGTTCGGCGCAGCCGGGCACGAGCGTGCAGGCGACGGTGTCGACGCAGACCGTCTCGGGCAGCCCGCAGACGGTGACCTTCTCGTCGGGCGGCGCGCCGGCCAACGCGACGGTCCAGTTCAGCCCGTCGGCCGTGACATCCGGTGGCAGCTCCCAGATGCAGATCACGCTGGGCAACTCACCGGCCGGGACCTACCCGATCACGGTGACGGGGACGGGGACGTCGGGCGCGCGGACGGCGACCTACACACTGACGGTCGTCAGTGCCGGGGCCTGCGCGAACTACAACAACCGCTTCAACGACAGCCTCACCGGCACGGGGAACACCGACTACATGCCGCCGCCGACCGGCTCGTACCAGACCACTGTGTCCGGTCGCCACGCCGGCTGCCTCGACGGCCCCGCCGGCGTCGACTTCGACCTGTACCTCCAGAAGCTCAACGGAAGCACGTGGACGAACGTCGCGCAGTCGACCGGCTCGGGACCCGACGAGACCCTCACCTATGACGGCACCGCGGGCACCTACCGGTACCGCGTCTACGCCTACAGCGGCTCGGGCGCCTACCAGCTCGGCTTCAACCGGCCGTAGGAACGGATACCGCTGACCGGCGCCGTGCCCCTTCCGGGCACGGCGCCTTTTCGGCTGCGCAGCCCGTGCCTCCGCCCGTTCGGTCATGGTGGGCACACTCGGCCACCTGCGATGATGCTGGCGCCGACGGCCCACCGATATTCACTCGCGCCGGTTCAAGAATCTCGAATAATGTGACCCAGGTCACGTATCTGCGGCCTCTCGTGGTCCCTCTTTACTTATGGAACGGCCATCCGGCCCACCACGAAGCGACGCGATCCTCACCGCGTCGTGGAGGGGTGCTCCACATGGGGCTGCCGTGAGAGGGAAGACCACGGCGATATCGGGGGCTGGGGATGAGATGTGACGCTGTTGGCACGTGCTGGGGGACGTACACGCCACGGCGTCACATCTCATCCCGGGGGGATCTCGCTTACCGCCCTCCGATGGCTTGCCCGCATGACCGATCTCAGGATGGAGCACCGAGAACATGAAGGTCCACTTCACCGGACGAACCCCTCGTCTCGGCGACCCCGACTCACGTCGGGACCGCTCCGCCGGAATCCCACCCATTCCGGCAAACATTCTCGACCGGCACCGGGCGCGAGTACTCCGCCCGGGCGAAGCCGTGTTGGCGCCGGGTGAGGACACCCCCGGCAGCACGATCTATCGATACGACCGCGTCATGCTGTGCCACAAGCTGCTCGGCAGCGGGGAGAGGCTCGCGGAACTCGACGCCGCCATCGCCCTACATGGCGTTCGCGTCGAGCGCGACGACCACAACGGCGACCGGGTGCCCAGGCGCTTCCAGCGCGCCCGGCTGACCATCGGCGACCGGGCCACGCCCGTGAGCATCGACGCGTGGAAGACGGTGCAGAACCTGCGCGCGTCGGTCCACGGTGGACGGTGCGACGCCGATCTTGCCGGCCGTGTTCGGTTGGAGCACATTCTCGTCGGGTCGGCGATTGGCGGGCCGGGGAGCCTGATCGGGCAGGGGAACGACTTCTGGCCGAAGGGTAGCGGCCCCTACGAGGGTCCGTCCTATCCGGGACGGGTGCCGGTCGATCTCATGCTTCCGATGCCCGCCCGTCGGCCGGCCGAAGCGCTTCCGGGGGGCCGCCGGCCGGTGATCGCCATCCTGGACACCGGGATCGCCGTCGATCACCCGGACCTCGACATCTCCGAGGAGCAGGAGGGCGACGACACGTTCGTCACCATCAACAGCGATCTGCAGAAGGTGCTGACCGCGAACGCCGATGCCGAGACCCCTGTTCTCAAGGGCGCCTGGGATCAGCCGCATGTCGACGGATCGCTCCTGGGCGACCTCGCCTCTCACTTCGGGCACGGCACTTTCATGACCGGGGTCGTCCGGCAGCTCGCACCGGACGCCCAGGTGCGTTCCTATCGCGTCATGCACAACGACGGTCTCACCTACGAGAACGAACTGCTCATCGCACTCGATCACATCGCCGACGAGGCGGAGCGAGCGTGGAACGGCGATGACACGGTGAATCCGGTCGACATCGTGGTCTTGGCGATGGGTTATCCGGACGAGCACCCGGAGGACAGCCCGAAGGGTGGATTGGCGGGCATGGTCAACAGGCTCGCCAACCTCGGTATCGCCGTCGTGGCGGCAGCCGGAAACTACGCGACCACGCGCCCGTTCTACCCGGCGGCCATGGCGGCGGTCGACCGTGAGCCGACCGCGGCGCCGGTGCTCAGCGTGGGAGCGCTGAACCCGAACGGCTCGGTCGCGATGTTCTCTAACGATGGTCCCTGGGTGACCTGCTTCGCTCTCGGGGCCTCGATGGTGAGCACTTTCCCCGTCATCGAGGGTTCGATGAACCCCGACAGTCAGAACCGGGCTCGCCGCCGTCTCCGCGAGAGTTTCGACCCCGACGACTTCAGCTCGGGCTACGCGATGTGGAGCGGGACCTCTTTCGCGGCTCCCGTCATCGCCGCCAAACTCGCCGCCGCACTGACGACCGAGGACGTCATGGCGGGTGTCTCGGTCACCGACGCCCGTTCCAGCGCCTACCGACTCCAGGCGGCCGTGAAGGCCATCGGGGGATAGCGTCTCGATCATGCAGCATGTATCGAACCCGGTCGACGTGGTCGCCCTGCGGAGGGCCGAAGCCCTCCGCAGGGCCCGCGACGGTGACCGGGATGCGCTGAACGAACTGGTCGTCGAGCTGACTCCGTTGCTGTGGAACGTGGTCCGCCGTCAAGGTGTCGATCGTGTCGCCGCCGAGGACGTCGTCCAGGACACTTGGCTCCGCCTGTGGAGCAGCCTCCACAAGATCGAGACGCCCGAGGCCCTGGTCGGCTGGCTCGTCACGGTGGCGAAGCGTGAAGCCATTCGTCTGTGGAAGGCCGGTTGCCGTGAGGAACCGGTCGAGCCCGAGTGGGACTCGATGATGTCCGAAGATCCCGATGTGGACGAACATGTCACCGATCGGATCCGGGTACAGGGACAGTACCGAGTGTTGTGGGGTCTGGTGACATCGTTGACCGATCGATGCCAAGAGCTGATTCGGATCATCGCCTTCACCGACCGGCCCAACTACGAGACGGTTTCTACCGCGCTGGGGATCCCACGCGGAAGTATCGGCCCGACACGGGGGCGGTGTCTGGCGAAGTTGCGACAGCTGTTGCGCGCCGATCCGGCGTGGAACGATCGAGTGGAGTTATCCGATGAGTGAGCTTGGTGGACCTGATATCAGCGCCGAGGGCCGTATCGATGAGGCCGACCTGGCGGCGTTGCGGGCTGTCAGGGAGCTGTACGAGATGACCGACCCGGTACCGGCCGGATTGATCGAACGCATCAAGTTCGCCGTGGACTTGGAGGACTTGGACGCCGAGGTGGCCAGGGTCTGTGAGGAGCACCGGCTTGTCGGTGTTCGCAGCACCGAGGCGACCGAGACCAGGACGATCACCTTCGACTGTTCGGTCCTGACGGTCATGATCAGTATTCGACCGATCACCGATGAGACGGTGCGGATCGACGGCTGGCTGGCTCCTGCCGGAGAGCATCGAGTGGAATGCCGTTCACCTGACGCCAAGCGTGAGACGATGGCGGATCCCCAGGGCCGGTTCGTGGTGGAAGACGTCCCGCACGGCTTGCTGCAGATGGTCATTCGTCTCTCGTGGCAGGAAGTGCACGGTGGAACCCCACCGGTGGTGGTCACGCCGTCCATCATGGTCTGACGTACATGGCCGATGGGGGAGTCCGACACCGGGGGGCGTGTATAAGAATGACGAAATGCGCTCCCTGGGACTCGAAGTGTTGGCCGAAGCTCGCAGGCTGCACGCTGACGGCAAAGAGGCGGTCAACACAGGGCGGTTGACCGAGGCGGTCCTGCGGCTGCGTGAAGGTCTTCGCGTGCTCGGCTGGTTCGACGGTCGATCGGTCTCCTGGGACCCTGCGGCGTCTGCGATCGCCGCACGCCTCATGGTCACGCTGGCCTACGCGGACGCAGAACAGGGTGACACCGAGCAGGGGCTGCGGCTCTTGGAAGACGCCGAGATCCATGTTGCTGACGAGGACGCGGGAATCCTGTTCCAGCAACGCGCGCTGATCCTGCGCATGGCCGGACATCTTCATGAGGCGCTGGAAGACTTTGCGCGGGCGAAGCCGTTGCTCGTCAGGCACGGCCAGACCACGACGCTGTTGGCCTTGTACCTGAATCGTGGCGCGGCATACGGAGATGAGGGCAAGTACTCGGCCGCGCTCAAGGACTTCAGTGATTGCTACGAACTTGCCGACCGGCTCGGGGAGACCGTTTGGGCGGCGAAGGCGGTGCATGCGCGAGGCATCGTCGCGCGGCACCTCGGCGACGTTCCGGCCGCGCTTGCCTCCCTCGAACACGCGCGCAGCCTGTATGAGATCCACGCTCCGGACATGGGTCCGGTCTTGCTGGCGGCGCAGTGCCACGTCCTCCACTCCGCAGGATTGCTGCATGAGGCGGTGCTTCGGCTGGAACAGGCGACGAAAGGCATGAGCACTCTGCTGCAACACCATCCACTCGCGATCGCTGAGGTCTTGCGTGCCCAACTTGCACTGGAGATGGACAATCCGGAGCTGGCTTCACAACAGGCGAAGGCGGCTGAGGCGCGAGGTCTTCGGCAGGGTGACCTAAGGCTCGCTGTCGGCGCCGAACTAGTCTTGCGATTTGCCGAGTTCGAGTTCGTGCCCTTGAGCCGCGAGATGGCTCGCGATTGCGAGCGTCTGGCCTCTCGGCACCACGAACTCGGCCAAATCTCGGACTCGGATCTCGCCGCACTGCTTGCCACGCGAGTATGGATAGGCGTCGGTGACATCTTGTCAGCCGAGGCGACCTTCAGCTCGGTCGCGCGTGCTCGACCAAGTGAGCACATCTCGGTTCGTCTCTCAAGGGCACAGGTGCGTGCTGAACTCGCCATCGCCCGAGGCGAGCCGTCGAGAGCGCTCGCGAGTGTCCGTACCGGGCTTGCGGCCCTGCAGGACTTCCGAAGTCGCCTGGGGAGCGTCGAACTTCAGGTAGGAGCGGCCTACCTAGGGCGCAAGCTGGCTGGGAGTGGCCTGACGTACGCCCTCGGGTCAGGTAGAGCGCAGACCATCTTCAAATGGTCCGAGCGGTCACGCGCCCAGGCGTTTCGGCTGCCACCGATTCGCCCGGCCGAGGATCCGGAGATCGCCGATCTGCTCGCTCAGGTGAGGCAGCTCCATGATCGAATCCGTAAGTCCGATCTAGCGGGAGAACTCGCCCGTGAGGACAAGGCCCGTTGTGCCAGGCTGGAGAAGGTCCTCCGCGAGCGTTCATGGCTAGCCACCGGTCCCGGTGAATCCATCCCGGAGTACTCCGCCGCCCAGATCCGCGGCGAATTGAACAGGCGGCATTCCGCGCTCGTGTCCTTCCTCGCCCATGAGGGCCGGATGCACGCCCTCGTCCTCGATGGCAAGCTTCGGCATGTCGAACTCGGCTCCAGCATCGACATCGAGGAGGCCGCTCGTCGGCTCGTCGCCGACCTGGACGCCCTCCAGGGGCGCCGCCTCCCCGAGCGGATGGAGGAGGCGATCCGCTCGTCCATCCATCACCAGACAGACTGGCTCGCCGATGCCCTCTTCGGGGAGATCCTCCCGCTGATCGGCGACCGCGACCTCATCGTCGTGCCGACCCAGCTCCTCTCCTCCCTCCCCTGGGGCCTGCTCCCGCCGCTGCGAGGCCGTCCCGTCACCGTCGCCCCCTCCGCCGCCGTCTGGATGGCCGCCGCGACCCGGGAGTGGTCCAGCAAGGGCGTTCCCCTCCTCGCCGCGGGACCCGACCTCACGCACGCCGAGTCCGAGCTCACCCAGATCGCGAGCCGCTACCCACAGGGCACCGTCCTCAAGGCCGAGACCGCCACCGCATCCGCCACCCTCGCCGCCCTCGACGG
The DNA here is from genome assembly GCF_014202425.1 of Phytomonospora endophytica. GTDB lineage: Bacteria > Actinomycetota > Actinomycetes > Mycobacteriales > Micromonosporaceae > Phytomonospora > Phytomonospora endophytica. The sequence continues at coordinate 144,648 of NZ_JACHGT010000020.1, forward strand.
CGCCCCCATCGCCCACCTCGCGGCTCACGGCCATCACGAACCGGACAACGTTCTCTTCTCCCGCCTCGACTTCGCCGACGGTCCGCTCATGGCCTACGACATCGCCCGCCTGGCGGCCCCACCCCGGCACGTCACGCTGTCGGCGTGCGATGTGGGCCGATCGGTCGTCGCCGTGGGGGACGAGACGCTCGGGTTCACCGCCGCCCTCCTCTACGCCGGCACGTCCACCGTGGTTTCGTCGGTGGCTCGGGTCGCGCATGACGTCGCCCGCGATGTCATGGTCGGATACCACCGGCTCATCGCCGAAGGCGTCGCTCCCGCACGCGCGCTCGCCGAGGCGAACGCCAAGCACGACCTGGCGCCCTTCGTGTTGTTCGGAGCCGGTTAGTCACCGGGTGGCGGGGCTTGTGTCCACATAGCACGATGTGTACATGGACAGTCTTGAATCCCTCTTCAGTGCCGCCAGCCTGCTCAGCCTGCAGGGCTCCGCGGCCGCGGCCCTCCTCGTCCCCAACGTCCTCGGCAACCTCATCGGCGAGCGCTTCGACAAGTGGCGTAAGTGGACCTCGCTGGGCATCGCCCTCGTTCTCGCGTACCTGGCGGCGTTCCTGGCGAAGGACGCCAACGCGATCAAGTGGGTCGTCGCCCTCTTCAACGGTTTCCTGGTCTTCGCCTCGGCGATGGGCCTCAACCAGCTCCCGCGCAAGAACCGCCCCAACGGGCACAGTCCCGACGCGCCCGAACCCAAGTTCCTCAAGTCCTGGACGTAGAAGAGCCCGGCCGTGTCGCGACGGCCGGGCCCAGGGGCGGGACTCAGCAGCCGTTCTCGTCGGCGGTGACGTACCCGTTCTTCGTGGCGATCCTGTGGTCGTAACACCCTTCGGTGCCCGACAGCGTGTAGTGGTGCTCCGAGGTCCCCATGGCGTGCCGTTCGGGCCTCGGTGCGCTGATGTTCCAGCCCGCCTCGCCGGTGTACACATCGGACATGTTCGTCACGGTCAGGCCGTCGCCGGACAGCGACCGGTACTTCTCGGCGTCCCCGATGGTGATGGTCGTCGTGAGGCGGTCGGCGGTGTCGACGGCGATGTTCCCGTCGAGGGTGAACGTCTTGCGGCTCGACTCCAGGGAGGGGAGGCCGCCGCCGACGCGGGCGACCGTCACGTCGTCGGTCCAGGTGCCGGTGACGCCGTCGGGGTTCTCGCCGGGTCCCCAGGAGTGGACGCCGGTGTTGGCGACGGCACGGTCCACAGTGGTCACGACGGTGCCGTGCGAGGTCTTGAGGGTACCGACCGTCGTGAGCCGGTGGGAGCCCTTCGTGTCGACGCGGTGGGCGTCGCCGTCGGCGGTGTGGGTGCTCGTGTTCTTCAGGTCGGTGGCGCGGTTGCCGATCAGCCTGCCGCGCACGACCGTGCTGCCCTCGTCCTGCCATGAGCGGAACGCCACCGGAGTGTCCCAGCCCGACTGTCCCGGTTGGACACCGACTACCTGGACGGTGATCTCGTGGGCGGCACCGTCGTTGAGACGGCCCAGGAACGGCGTCAGGTCATAGGACACCGGCCTGATGTCGAACGCGCGCGGTGCGGGCAGCACGTACCAGAGGAACGGGTTCGACCAGCCGCCCGTGTACACGTGCGGGAAGGGCGCGGCGATCCCGGCGAGCTCGCCGTCGACGAGGACCTGCACCTCGCGGTAGGGCCCGTCGGGGTTGGGACAGGAGTAGTCCGGCGCGGGCGCGGTGAAGTACCAGAACTCCTCGCAGCCACCGCCTGAGCCGGTCGCGTAGACGTCGGCGATGAGTCGCTCGGAGTTGCGGGGGAGCGTGAGGTTCCCGATGGTGGTGCCGTCCTCCTTGTGCTCGTCGGCGAGCGGGGTGACGGTCTCGGCGACGGAGCCGGCCGGGTTGGCGGCGTCGGTGGTGTAGAAGGTCAGGTACACCTGCACGTCGAGGACTCCGGTGTAGGTGTCGTTGACGACGTTGCCGATGAGCATCCAGGTCGGTTGCGGGGACCTGAGCAGTGCGGCGTACTCGGTGAGGTCGCTCTCGACGGTCCAGCGGATGCCTTCGGCGGAGGGTTCGGGCGTGGAGGTCTTGAAGATCGGAACGCCGCCGATGGTGAGCGCGCCGAGCCGGTCGTACTGGCGTCCGGCGACCGCGCCTTCCAGGCGCAGTACGACTTTCGACCAGTCGCCGGCGCAGTCGGCCGGGGGTGTGTAGGTGCCTTCGAAGGGCGTGAAGTCGCGGAACTCGTAGTCGACGAGCGGCACCTCGCACGAGCGCGTGTCCGGCTTCTCGACGGGCGTGACGGCCGTGCGCGGGTCGTCCCAGTCGGTGCCGAACTCGGGTGGCGGTTCGGCGGCGTGCGCCGGAACCGCGACGGCGACGGCGAGTGCCGCGGCACCGGCCGCGAGCAGGGCCTTGTGCGTGAGTCTCATCTGTACCCGGCCTCCCTTGCGCGAGTGGTGAACCGCAGGGAGTAAGCCAGATCCCGGGAGGGTTCGTCAAGGCTTGATCAACGGTGCGGACCGTGGTCGCTCGCACGCTCGGTGGCGAAGCGACGGGACAGCGGGAAACCGGCCGGGCAAATAGCATGAGGGCGCACGGCACCGTCAGCTCCGCCGTGCCCTTATTTCCCGAGGTGAATGCCCATGACCGCGAATCCGCAGGATCCCGGCGCACCCGACGGCCGCCCGGTCGAGCCCTTCCCGTCGCTCGCCGACGGCCGGCGCTCCTCGTCGAAGCGTGGTGCGACGGGCAAACGCGCGGCGAAGGCCCGGGTACCACAGCCGGAACCGGAGCCCGTCGAGGTACCGCCGCCGCCCGTGCGGGCGCGGCGGCCGGCGGGCCGGAAGCATCCACAACGGACGGTCGAGCCGGAGGCCGTCCCCGAGGCGGTCGCCGTCGCCGCCGTGCCGGAACGGCTCGACGACGACACCCAGGAGCTGCCGGTCATCACCGCGGAGCCTTTCATCGAGGAGGAGGCCCCGCTCGTGCTCGTGCCGGGAACCCTCGCCGTCGAGGCGATCCCGGTACCGCCTCCGCCTCCGGCCGCGCCGATCGTCGACGTGGTAGCGGATGCCGGCGAGGCCGCGACTCCCGACACCGCGACGGCCGAGGCCCCGCCGCCCGCCATCGCGCCGGAACCGCCGCCACCGCCCGCCGTGAGCCCGGCCACGCCGAAGAAGACCCCCAAGCCACCCAAGACCCCCAAGCCGCCGCGCGCGCCACGGCCGCCGAAGGTCCGCAAGACCCGGCGCCTGCCCGCGTGGCTCACCCGGCGCCGGGCACTGCGCCTCAACGCCGTCCCCGTCCGCGTCTTCGCCACGGCCCTCGTCGTCGCTCTCGCGCTCTTCGCCATCGGCACCCTCCGTGACGACAAGCCCGACGATCCAGCGACCGGCACCGCCGCGCAGGGCGAACCGGAACTCGCGCCGATCCCTTCGCAGGCCTCGCCTTCGGCGACACCGTCACCGTCGTCGAGTTCGGCGAGTCCGTCCCCGTCGTCCAAGCCGAAGCCGAAGGACACCCCCACCAAGGACGATCCGACCGAGGACGACAAGCCCTCCGGCGGTGGTGGCGACGACGGCGGCAAGGACCCGAAGACCGGTTCCTTCCGCATCAAGTCGGTGTCCTCCGGGATGTGCCTCGACGAGGCCGATCTGGGTGACTCGACGGTCGTGCAGAAGGGCTGCTCGTCCTCGCCGTTGTCGGCGAAGGGCCTGGAGAGCCTGGGCGGCGGCGACTACTACCTGACCACGAATCACCCGCAGCACGGCGCCGGGTGCATCTCCTCGGCGGCCAACGGGGTCGGCAACGGGTTCATCGGTGACGCCTGCACCGGTGACGCGGCCCAGATCTTCAGCCTCGACGAGGTCGGGAACGGCGTCTACCGGATCCGCCTGGTCGACAACGGGACCTGTATCGCCGTGAGCGGTGACGGAGCGCCGGTGTCGGCGAGCTGCGGGAGCGGCAAGAGCCAGCGATTCACATTCCTTTAGGAATTCCTGCCGGTAGGTGGCAAGGATCGGCGGGAGGATGCCCGCATGAGCGGAAACGAAGCGAAGCCGCAGTTGCGGGGCAAGGTCGTACTGGTCGCGGGGGCGACCCGGGGCGCGGGACGCGCGATCGCCGTCGAGTTCGGGCGGGCGGGCGCGACGGTCTACGCCACGGGCCGGTCGACGCGCGCGAAACGTTCCGAGATCGACCGGGCCGAGACGATCGAGGAGACCGCCGAACTCGTCGACGCGGCCGGCGGCAAGGGCATCGCGGTGCCGACCGACCACCTCGACGTCGGCGCCGTGCGCGATCTCGTCGCGCGCATCGACAAGGAGCAGGGGCGGCTCGACGTCCTCGTCAACGACATCTGGGGAGGGGAGCACCTCACCGAGTGGGACAAGCCGCTGTGGGAGATGGACCTCGACAAGGGCTTCCACATGCTGCGGCTGGCGATCGACACGCACATCATCACCAGCCACGAGGCCCTTCCGCTGCTGATCCGCAACCCCGGCGGCCTCGTCGTCGAGATCACCGACGGCGATGAGGAGTTCAACACCGACTACCGCGACCAGTTCTTCTACGACCTGGCCAAGATCACCCCGATCCGGATGGCGAAGGCCTTGGCGAAGGAGCTTCAGCCCCACGGCGGGACGGCGGTGTCGGTGACGCCCGGCTTCCTGCGCTCGGAGCAGATGCTTGAGCACTTCGGCGTCACCGAGGAGACCTGGCGCGACGCCATTCCGCAAAGCGTCCACTTCGGACTGTCGGAGACGCCGCACTACGTCGCGCGCTGCATCGTCGCGCTGGCCGCCGATCCCGAACGGGAGAAGCGCTGGGGCGGTCGCGGGGTCGCCAGCTGGACCCTCGCGCCGGCCTACGGTGTGCGGGACCTCGACGGCTCGCAGCCGCGCTTCATGGAGTACTTCAAGGCGATCCAGGCCGGTGGCGCCGAGGACGACTACGCGCCCTACCGCTAGCGGCCACGGGGGCGGCGGGTGTTCCCCGCCGTCCCGCGCTAGCCGTTGCGGGCGGCCATCGCCGCCCCGACCGCCGCGAGCCCGCCCCGTACCTCCACCGGTTCCAGGACCTCCACCTCGGCGCCCAGGAAGGTCAGCTGGGAGACGGCGATGTGCACGCTCTCCAGGTCGATCCGCGCCTCCGTCCAGCCCTCGTCGTCCGGCGGGCCGCCGCCGTCGAGTGCCCGGCGCGCGGTGAGGGTTCCGACGGCGTGCGCGAGCCTGGCGGCACCGCGCGGGCTCAGCCGCACGCGCACCGACAGGGGCTGCATCGCCGCGTCGAACGCGGCCTGGGACGCCGCCCACCAGTCGGCGAGGTCGAAGTCGCCGGGCCGTTCGAAGACCTCACCGGTCGCGGCGACGTCGGTGATCCGCGAGACCCGGTAGGTCAGCACGCGCCCGCCGTCGGCGCGCATCGCCGCGTACCAGACCCCCGCCTTGAGCACGAGTCCCAGCGGGTCGAGGACCCGCCGCGCGACCTCCTCGCCGCGCCGGTAGCCGACGTCGAGCCGCCGCTGCTCCCACACCGCGTCGGCCACGGCGTGCAGGTGCGGGACCTCGTCGGGCCCGGCGAACCACGTCGGCGCGTCCAGGTGGAAGCGCTCGCGCAGCCGCCCGGCCCGGTCGCGCAGCTCGGGCGGCAGCGTCGCCAGCACCTTCGCCTGCGCGGCGACCGCGACCGTGCCCAGTCCCAGCCCGTCGAGGACGGCCGGGGCGGTCCCCGCGAACAGGCTCGCCGCCTCGTCGGCGGTCAGCCCGTCCAGGCGCGTCCGCCAGCCGTCGAGGAGGCGGATGCCCCCGGTCGGGCCGGGCTCGGTCCACAACGGCACACCGGCGCCCTGGAGGGCCGTCACGTCGCGGTAGATCGTGCGCACCGACACGTCGAGCGCCTCGGCGAGCCGGGCCGCCGTCGCGCCCCGCTCGGTCTGCAAAGTGAGGAGAAGCGCCACGAGCCGGCCGGCCTTCATGCGGGTGAACCTCCTGGTCAAGGCACAGGGGATATCCCGTGGAAGGCCCCCCGGTGGGTCTGCTAAAGTTTCCCCTCGGTGCGGCAAGTACGGCACCGAGATGCGCGCCGTTAGCTCAATTGGCAGAGCAGCTGGCTCTTAACCAGCGGGTTCGGGGTTCGAGTCCCTGACGGCGCACCAACGTTAAACCCCCGGGAGGCCCAAGGGCCGCCCGGGGGTTTCGCTTTGCGCCCTCACGAGTCGAAGGCGTCGCGGGACGCCTCGATGTCGTACAGATAGCGCTGCGTCCAGCCGCACATGCTGTCGATGGGGCCCCGCGGGGCCCGCCCCGGCTCCGTGAGGCGGTAGTCGACGCGCGGCGGGACGACCGGGTGCACGGTCCGTTCCACCAGGCCGTTGCGCTCCAGCATCCGCAGGTTCTGGGTGAGCATCTTGTGGCTGATGCCGTCGACACCGTCGCGCACCTCGCTGAACCGCCGCGTGCCCTCGCCGAGGAAGTCGATGATCAGCAGCGCCCACTTGTTGGCGACGTCGGAGAAGATCTCCCGCGCCAGCGAGTCCGCCCTCGTCGGATCGGCGTCCTCGGGCAGGCCCTTGAGCGACTGCTTGGTCCCCATCGGGCAACTGTGCCACGGCTCGTCAGGCGAGGACGGCGACCGCCTCGATCTCCACCAGCAGCGCCGGCCCGGCCAGCGCGACCACGCCCAGACCCGTCAGCGGCGGAAGCGGGACGTCGACGCCGAGCTTCGCCGAGGCTCGGGCCGCGCCCTCCACGAACAGCGGGATCCTCGCCGGATCGAAGTCGACGAAGTAGGCGGTCAGCTTCACCACGTCGGCGAGGGAACCGCCCACCTCGGTGAGCGCGGTCGCGATGTTGAGGTAGCACCGCTCGACCTGCGCGGCGAGGTCGCCTTCGCCGACCACGCGGCCTTCCGCGTCCCAGGCGACCTGGCCGGCGATGTGCACCAGCCGCGTGCCGGTGGCCACGGACACCTGCCGGTACAGGGGGACCCGCGTCAGTCCTTCGGGATCGATCAGGGTGTTGGTCATGTCCACTCCTCGTGCTCGCGGTGACCGTGCGGGTCACCGCCCCCGCCCTGTGGCCACCGCCACACCGGCCCTCCACATGGGATCCACGCCACTCCACCACTCGGCTTTCCCCGCCCGGAGTGCCGCCACTGCGCATAATGACCGCAGCCGACTTGGGGGGCGCGCATGTGGGACTGGTCCTTGATCACCGGAACCGTCGTGACGACCTCCGTCGTGGCCGGACTCGTCTCGGCGGCCTTCCTGCTCCTCGACACCGAACGCAAGTGGTGGACCGGCTGGGGCTGGGTGCCCGTCGCCGTCCTGTCCGGAGCCGGAGCCGGGGTCCTCGCCAAAGTCGTCGTCGACGTCATCTGGAAGCCCTTCCCCGACAAGCTCCCTATCATCGTCTGCGCCGCCATCGCCGTCTCCGTCGCCGCGATCATCCTGGCCGTCGGCAAGATGCGCCGCTTCGGGCCCGGCATGCGCACCCTCTCCGTCATCGCCACGATCCTCGTCATCGGCGCCTCGGCCATCCAGGTCAACCGCTACTTCGGCTGGTACCCGTCGGTCGCGGGTCTCCTCGGCCACCTGCCCGTCGAACCCATCGGCCTCGACGAACTCGACCCCGCCGACGCCACCATCTCGGCACCCGACGGCAAATCCCTCCAGGACGTGTGGGAACCGCCCGCCGGTCTCCCCGCGCACGGCGCGCTCGCCGAGATGGACGTCCCGCCGAAGGTGTCGGACTTCCACGTCCGCAGCGGCTGGGTGTGGCTGCCGCCCGCGTACCTCGTGACACCGCGCCCGGTTCTGCCCGTCCTCGTGCTCGTGGGCGGGCAGCCGGGCAATCCCCGTGACTGGATCGACTCCGGCCAGATCGTGCAGATGATGGACGCCTACGCCGCCGCCCACGAGGGCCTCGCGCCGATCGTGGCCATGCCCGACTCGCTCGGCAGTCCCTGGGCCAACCCGATGTGCCTCGACACCGAGCGCGGCAAGTCGCTGACCTACCTGTCGGTCGACGTGCCCGCCTGGATCGACGAGAACCTGTCGGTGGCCGTCGACCGGAAGTCCTGGGCCTTCGGGGGCTTCTCGCAGGGCGGGACCTGTTCGCTGATCATGGCGGTCAACGCCTCGGCCGTCTACGGCCGCTTCATCGACCTCAGCGGTGAGGTCGAGCCGACCATCGGCACCCACGAGGAGACCCTCGACGAGGCCTTCGGCGGTGACGCGGCCGCCTTCGACGAGGTCAACCCCCTCGACGTGATGGCCCGCGAGCGCTTCCCCGACACCGCGGGGCGCTTCGTGGTGGGGGAGAAGGACACCGGCATGGCCGCGGGCCTCCAGGAGCTCCACGTGGCCGCTCAGGCCGCCGGGATGGACGTCGAGTACCAGACCGTGCCGGGCGGCCACGACATGAACGCCTGGCGCACCGGAATGCGTGAATCCCTGCCGTGGCTGGGCGACCACACCGGACTCACCGCGCCACTCTGACCGTCCACAGAGGACGCCGAGCCCGGTAGGTTCGGTCCATGCCCATCAGGTCCATCCGCGCGCCCGAGCCCTACGAACCCCGCGACGGCGACGGCCCCTCGCTGTTCCTGGCCGGCGGGATCACCGCCGTCGCCGACTGGCAGTCCCGCGCCGAGGCCCTGCTCGGCCGCGCCGCCTTCCCCGTCACCGTCTTCAACCCCCGCCGCGACGACTTCGACGTCACCCGCCTCGCCGACACCGTCGAGCAGATCGCCTGGGAACACCGCCTGCTCCGCGCCGCCGACCTCGTGCTCTTCTGGTTCGCCGAAGGCCCCTCGGTCCAGCCCATCACCCTCTTCGAACTCGGCGGCGCCATCGAACGCGCCGGCCGCGTCGTCGTCGGCGCCCATCCCACCTACACGCGCGCACTCGACGTGCGAGAGCAGTTGCGGCTGGTGCGCCCGGAAGTGGAGGTGCACGAGAGCCTGGAGGGACTGGTGGGGGAGGCCCTCGGGGTACTGCGCGGATGGGCGGGATAGAAAAAACCGGCGCCCGTGGGCGCCGGTTTGATCGTCGTGTCCTCGCGGCCTCGTCAGGCCGCTTCGAGGCCCCCGTCGCGGGCCAGGTCGCGCAGACGCGCCAATGCCTGGATCTCCAGCTGGCGGATGCGCTCGCGGGACAGCGAGAAACGGTTCGCGACCTCCGTGAGCGAGTGCTCACGGCCGTCCTCAAGCCCGTACCGGGCCTTCACGATGCCCGCCGAACGGTCGTCCAAGTGGTTGAGCATGAGGTCGATGCGCTCGCGCTCAAGCCCGGCGATGACCACGTCCTCCGGCGAAGGCTCGTCGGAGTCGGCGACCAGGTCCCCCAGATTGGTGTCCCCGTCGTCACCGATCGGCGTGTCCAGCGAAACCGTGTCCTGGGACCAGCGGATCAGCTCGTTGACGCGTTCGACCGTCACACCCAGAGCCTGGGCGATCTGGTCGGGCTCCGGGTCCGCCCCGAGCTCGCGGGTGAGCTGCCTGGCCATGTTGCGCATGCGGTTGACGTCTTCGACCAAGTGCACCGGGAGGCGGACGGTGCGCTCCTGCTGGGCGATCGCCCGCGAGATGGCCTGCCGGATCCACCAGGTCGCGTAGGTCGAGAACTTGAACCCCCGCTGGTAGTCGAACTTCTCCACCGCGCGCACCAGGCCGGTGTTGCCCTCCTGGATCAGGTCCAGCATCGGCATACCGCTGCGCACGTACCGGCGGGCGATCGAGACCACCAGGCGCAGGTTCGCCTTGATGAACTGCTCCTTGGCCTTTTGGCCATCGAGCACAATGCGGTTAAGCTCGCTGGCGGTAGCCCCATCGGGAATCTGATCGTCAGCAAGGAGTCGTTGCGCGTACAAGCCCGCCTCGACCGCCCTGGCGAGGTCGACCTCTCCGGCCGCGTCGAGCAGCGGGGTCTTCGAGATCTCGTGCAGGTACACGCCGACCAGGTCGCGCTCTTCCGCGACCTCGTCAGTACGGATACTCTTCGTCGCCGTGTCCACGCTCAAGGGTCCTCCAACCTCGTTCGTCCCCCATCGCACCGGTGGTGCCATCATCACAACAGATGGGCCGGGGCGTTGATTCCGTCCACAGGGCGAATGCTGCATGTCCTGCATCACTCGTTACCTGATATTGACGTTCTTGAGACGCACCACGGATGCCTTCGTGACGACGATGCGGCGCTCGTCACTCTCATACCCGTCGTGGATCTCTTCTACCTACAGCTACACGCGTTATCTCGGGAAAAGGTTGAGTGTCCACCCGATCGAGGTGACGCTCACTGCCTATGACCTCCGCCACTCCTCCCCGTTCAAGCCCTCATCTCGACGACCGGCGCCGGTCCCGAACGGCCGCCGCGGTCGCCGCCAAGGCGTCGGCCGCGCGTTGCCGGCCGCGTGCGGCCAGCCCCACGAAGAGGCAGTCGATGACCGTCAACTGGGCGATACGGCTCGCCGTGGCGCCCGACCGGTATGTGGTCTCCCCCGCAGCCGTGGTCAGGACGTGATCGACGACACCCGAAACCGTCGACCGCGGGAAGTTCGTGAGGGCCACCGTCGTCACGCCGCGCTCCGCGGCCAGACGCAGCACATCGACGATGTCGTGCGTCTCGCCGGTGTGCGTGATCCCGAAGGCGACATCGCCCGGCTTGAGCAGCGCCGCGCCCGTCAGGGCGGAGTGCACGTCGGTCCAGCAGTTGGCGGTGCGGGCGATCCGGTGCAGCTTCTGATGGAAGTCGGCGGCGACGAAACCCGAGGCCCCGACACCGAACACGTCGACCCGCCCGGCCGTGGCCAGCGCGTCGACGACCTTCGTGCACACCTCGGGATCGAGCTGCTCGACCGTGTCGGAAACGGCCCGCGTGTCATGGAAACCGATGGTCGCGATGATGCGCGGCATGTCCGCACCGGCCGGAATGTCCCCGCCCACGACCTTCGGGTCGGGCGTCGAAGGCCTGCGCGCGACCGCCTCTGCGGCCCGCAGACGCAACTGGCGGTGGCCGGAAAGCCCGATCGAACGGCAGAAGCGGATGACCGTCGCCTCGGAAGTGTGCGCGGCGGCCGCCAGATCGGTGATCGTGTACGTCGCCAGCGCCGCCGGATCACCCAGGATCGTGGTGGCGACCCGCTGCTCGGCCTTGGGCAGTGAGGGGAGCACGCCGCGGATCTGCGCGATGAGATCCACGGTGGGAGCGCTCACCCTACTGTCTTGTTTCGCCACACGGAGGACGTTACGGCCATTTGACAACCGTGGTCAACTCGGCCGAAGGTGTCGGGCGGGCGACCGGAACGGGTCGTATTCTCGACGACGTGACGGATCTCTTGGTGTGGATCGACTGTGAAATGACCGGCCTCGACCTGGGCGGAGACACCCCCGACGCCCTCATCGAGGTCGCGGCCCTGGTGACCGACCCCGACCTCAACGTCCTCGGCGAAGGCGTCGACGTCGTCATCCACGCCGGCGACGAGGAACTGGAGCGCATGCTCCCCGTCGTACAGGAGATGCACGCCAAGTCAGGGCTCACCGAGGAGGTGCGCGCCTCGACGGTCACCGTCGCCGAAGCCGAACGGCTCGTCCTCGACTACATCCGCGAGTGGGTGCCCGACCCCCGCACCGCACCCCTGTGCGGCAACTCCATCGCCACCGACCGCGGCTTCATCGCCCGCGACATGCCCGAACTGCACGAACACCTCCACTACCGCATGATCGACGTGTCCTCGGTCAAGGAACTGACCCGCCGCTGGTATCCGCGCGTCTACTTCAGCCAGCCCCAGAAGGGCCTCGCGCACCGGGCGCTCGCCGACATCCGCGACAGCATCCGCGAACTGGAGTACTACCGGCGCGCGGTCTTCGTCCCGCAGCCCGGCCCCGACAGCGAGACCGCCCGCGCGATCGCCGAGGACCTCGGCGTGGAGTAGAAGCCCACCGCACAAGGATTCGCGCACTGTCCACATGGGTATCCCGAGCCCATGGGTATCGGAGCCGCAATCTTTCTCATCGTGCTCGGCGCGATCCTGTCGTTCGCCGTGGAGTGGGAACTCTCCTGGCTGAACCTGCAGGCCGCCGGGCTCATCCTGATGGCAGCCGGCGCACTCTGGCTGGTCATCTTCTTCCGCGTGTGGAACAAGCGCCGGGCAGCCCAGCGCCAACGCCGCACCATCATCGAGGAACGCCACGTCCCCCGGACCGTCATCGACGAGGAGCACGTGCCGCGCACGGTCGTCGAGGAACGTCACGTCGCCCGCGGCGACTACGACGACCGCCAGGCGGAACCTCCCGCCAGGGAACGCAGGCGCGTCATCCGGCGAGGTGAGCGCGCATGATGGCCATCGTCGCCGCGGTCCTCTTCGGGTTCGCGCTCATCTTCCAGCTCGCCGATTTCAGTCTCGACATCATCACCGCGAGCGTGCTCACGACGGCCGGACTGCTGTTCGTGGCCCTGCACCTCGCCGGTGTGCCGAAGGCCGGCTGGCGGGGCCGCGGGTCCTGGCGCCGGCGCAGGTGAGGGAGTGACGGGACGGGCCCCGGAGCCCGTCCCGGCCTCCGTTCCGGCCTGACGACACCGTTTCACCACGAAACGGAACGAGTCGTCACGCCTGGCAGTTCAGGGGAAACCCGGATGGCGAGCCGCACGATCATCGGGAAAGATGCGTGCTGTTCACTATTTTTCCGGGGAGTCGAACGTGCTCAAGGAGCAGATCACCAGAGGTCTCGACTGGATCGACTACGCCCGGCGTGGTCCGTCCGATGAGGACCGTCCGAGGATGCTGCGCATCGTCTACCGCTGGTGGCTGGTGGCGTTCGCCCTGAAGATCCTCGGCTCGACCTGGGACGTGTCGTGGCACTTCAAGTGGCTGCGCGACGACCTGGCGCCGCCGCACATGCTGAACACGATCGGCACCATCATGGTCGTGGTCCTGGTGACCTGCCACACGTACACCGGTTTCGGCGTGGACAAGGTCTCGCTGCGGCTGATGCAGCTCGGGACCGCGGTGTTCCTGGTGTCCATCCCCATCGACGTGATCAACCACGCCGTCAACGGCCTCGACATCACGGCGTGGTCCTTCTCGCACGCAGGGCTGTACGTCGGGACGGCGATCATGATCGTCGGCGCCCTGCGCGCCTACTGGCTCTTCGGGCCGAAGGAGTGGATGGCCGAGCGCCGGTTCACCATCGCCGCGCTGTGGTTCGCGTTCTTCGAGAACACGCTGTTCCCCAACCAGCACCAGGAGTACGGCGTCCTGTCGATCGCGGCCTACCTGCGGGGCGCCCCGTACGCCGAGCCGGAGCTGCGCAGCTTCGCCGCCGAACAGCTGGGCATGCCCCTCGGTGAGAAGTCGTTCATCGCGTTCGCGCTGCCGATCCCGAACTGGGTGTACCTCGCCTGGGCCGTCGGTGTCGGCATGATCGCGCTGGTCATCGCCCGGAAGATGGTCGGGCTGCGGTTCACCGCGACGGCCGTCGCCGGTGCCTATGTCGCCTACCGCTGCGTCGCCTGGGGACTGCTCACGGCGGCGGACTTTCCCCCGTCGGCCGTCCCGTTCATGCTCCTCGGCGGCGCACTCGCGATCGACCTGGTCATGTTCCGGCCCCTGCCCTGGTGGACCGAGGCGATCGCCGGCGGAGTCCTCGCCGCCGGACTGACCGGGATCACCCTGTGGATCCAGGGGCAGCTGCTTGAGGCGCCCCCGGTCGACTTCGGGAACTGGTACGGCGGCGCCTCGATCTGGTACGGCGCCGCGGGCCTCGCGGCCATGTGGATGATCGTGAACGCGCTGGCCCGCTCGGGCGCCTGGGCCCGCCACATGCGGCCCAGCGCCTTCCGGCCACCGCGCTTCCCGCTACTCAAAAACCCGGTGGCGGCGAGTGGTTGAGGTACCGCTATGATTGGGCGTCGCCGCTGATGCGGCGACGATGGTGGGTGTAGCTCAGCTGGTAGAGCGCCTGGTTGTGGTCCATGAGGTCGCGGGTTCGAGCCCCGTCACTCACCCCATCTGAGAACGGCCCCTGAGCTGCGGCAACGCAGCGCGGGGGCCGTTTTTCGCAGGTCGGCCTCTAACGCGGCTCTCCCAGCCTCCCCCGCAAGAACTCCCGCTCCGCCCCGTTCCCCGCCAGCGCGATCGCGCGGCGGTACTCCGCCGCCGCCGCCGGCCCGTCGCCCAGCCGTCGCAAGAGGTCGGCGCGGACCGCGTGGAAGACGTGATGCCCGTCCAGTGGGAGCACGTCCACGAGCTCCAGCCCCGCCCCGGGTCCGTCGACCTCCGCGACGGCCACGGCTCTGTGCAGGCTCACGATCGGGCTCGGTGCGATTGTCATCAGCTGGTCGTACAGCGCCACGATCTGCCGCCAGTCGGTGGCCGCGGGGGTGTCGGCGTCGGTGTGGACGGCGTTGATCGCCGCCTGCACCTGGTACGGCCCCGGCATGTCGCGCCGCAGGCAGGCGCGGACCAGGGCGTGGCCTTCGGCGATCATGGCGCGGTCCCATCGCGTCCTGTCCTGCTCGGCGAGGAGGACGGCGTGGCCTTCGCCGGTGGTGCGGGCCGCGCGCCTGGCGTCGACGAGGAGCATCAGCGCGAGCAGTCCGACGACTTCGGGCTCGTCGGGCATCAGCTCGACGAGCAGGCGCCCGAGTCGCACGGCCTCGTCGCACAGCCCTCCGCGCGTCAGGTCTTCGCCGGACGTCGCCGTGTGCCCTTCGGTGAAGACCAGGTAGACGACGGCGAGCACGGCGTCGAGCCGGTCGGGCAGGTCGGCGTCGCGCGGGACGCGGTAGGGGATGCGCGCGTCGCGGATCTTGCCCTTGGCGCGGACGAGGCGCTGCGCCATCGTCGGCTCCGGCACGAGGAAGGCGCGGGCGATCTCGCTCGTGGACAGGCCGCCGAGGAGCCGCAGGGTCAGGGCGACGCGTGCCTCCGCGGCGAGCGCGGGGTGGCAGCAGGTGAAGATCAGGCGGAGCCGGTCGTCGCGCACGGGTCCCTCCTCGCGGGGCTCGTCGGGGGCGTGGAGCAGGGCGGCCTCGGCGTGGCGCTCGGTGCGCGTCGACTCGCGGCGGACGCGGTCGATCGCCTTGTTGCGGGCCGTGGTGATGATCCAGCCCGCAGGGCTGGGTGGCGGTCCCGTCTCAAGCCATCGCCGGACCGCTTCGGTGAAGGCGTCCTGGACGGCCTCCTCGGCGACGTCGAGGTCACCGAAGCGGCCGGCCAGGACGGCCACCGCGCGCCCGTGTTCGGCGCGGAAGACGCCCGCGATGTCCTCGGGCGTCATTCGCTGGACTGGAAGGGCCGTACCTCGATGGGCAGGCCGGTGATCTCGGCTTCGCGGCGGGCCCAGGCCAACACGGTGTCGAGCTCGGGCGCCTCGACGACGGTGAAGCCGCCGAGGTGCTCCTTGCCCTCGATGTAGGGCCCGTCGGTCATGACGACCTCGCCGCCGCGGGCGCGCAGGACCGTCGCGGTGGTCGACGGGTGCAGGCCGCCGCCGAACACCCAGCCGCCGGCGGCGGTGATCTCCTCGCCGAGTTCCCCGAGCTCGCGCATGACGCGCTCCAGAACCTCGGGTGACGGGACGGGGCCGTCGGGGTGGTACATGCTGATCAGGTACTGCGGCATGGTTCCTCCAGGTGAGCGCTTCCTTCACCCTCTACACGAACGGGCCCGGCCGTTCTCGACACCCGCGCGAAACCTAACGTTCCCCCGCGCCCGTAGACCCGGCGCAGCACCCATTCGGCGAGGGGCAGCGCGAAGCGGCCGCGCTGGTACGTCGTGAGGTCGAAGGGCTGCCGGAAGCGTCGCACGACGGTCGCGCGCGGCACGGCGAACTCGCGCAGGCCGGCCTCGCCGTGGGTGCGGCCGAAGCCCGAGCCGCCGCGTCCGCCGAACGGCAGGCAGGGCTGCCCGGCGAATCCCAGCGACGAGTCGACCGACACCATGCCGCTGGTCAGGCGGGCGGCCGCGGCCCGGGCGGCCCTCCCGCCGTAGACGGCGGCACCGAGGCGGTAGGGGCCCGACTCGGCGCGGGCGACGGCGTCGTCGAGGTCGGCCGCGCGCAGGATCGGCAGCACCGGGCCGAATGTCTCCTCGGTGACGACGAGGGCGTCGTCGGGCACGTCGACGAGAATCGTCGGTGGCACATAGGGCGGCGTGATCGCCTCCAGGCCGCCGGTGAGGACGCGCGCGCCCCGGCCGACGGCGTCGGCGATGTGGCGGGTGATGACGTCCAGCTGCGCGGGGACGGTGATCGCACCCAGCTCCCCGTTCCGCGCGGCGGTGAGGCCTTCGGCCTTGGCGACGATGGCGCGCACGAAGTCGTCGTAGACCTCGTCGACGACGTAGGCGCGCTCGATGCCGACGCAGGCCTGCCCGGCGTTGAACATCGCGCCCCACAGCACCGAGGCCGCGGCATGCTCGACGTCGGCGCCGGCCGCGACGATCGCCGGGTCCTTCCCGCCGCACTCGGCGAGGACGGGCGTCAGCGTCGGCGCCGCCGCGGCGAGCACCTTCGCGGCGGTCGCGGTCGAGCCGGTGAAGGCGACCTTGTCGACACCGGAGGTGACCAGCGCGGCCCCGGCTTCGGGCCCGCCGTCGACGAACTGGACGAGCGGTGCCCCGCGCATCGCCTCGGTCGCCGTCTCGGTGAGGAGCCGGCCGACCTCGCCGGCGTGTTCGCTGGGCTTGAACAGCACGGCGTTCCCGGCGGCCAGCGCCGATCCGATCGAGGCCAGCGGGGTCAGGACGGGGAAGTTCCACGGCCCGATGACGCCGACGACGCCGTAGGGCAGCCAGTCGAGCTCGGGCCGCTGCTCGGGCGCCAGCCAGGTGCCCCGGACCCGGCGGCGCCGCAGGACACGGCGGGCGTGCCGGGCGGCCCAGCGCAGGTGCTCGACGGCGACGATGAGCTCGATCGTGGCGTCGGCGTCGGCCTTCCCGCCTTCGGCGCGCATCACGGCGCCGATCTCCGGGGAGCGCCGCCCGAGAATCGCCGCCCAGCGCAGGAGCGCGTCGCGCCGGGCGTCGAAGCCGATCCGCCACCACCAGGCGGCGACGTCCCGAGCCCGCGCGAGTTCGACGGTCCCCACCATGGCCGCTCCCGTCGTGTGCGTAGGTTTCCCACATTAGTGAGGCGCCGGGCGCTTGGTGCCGGTTCGTACCCAAGGCGGGGGTGCGTTCGGTGGATACCCTGACCGCCCCGGGTGAGAGGAGTGGGCCGTGCCGCCGACGATCGTTCCGGTGCCGCCGCGCAGGATGCCGTCCGTGCGCCGCGTGCTCCTGATCACCCTCGGAGTGGACGTCGTCCTCGTGCCGCCGGCGGTGTGGATCACCGTCGAAAGTGGGCAGTGGACGCCGGTGATCGGTTTGCTCGCGTGGCATCTGATGCTGCCGCTCGTGCCGCGGCTCCAGCGGGCCGCGCGGCTCAACCTGGTGGAGCGCGTCGAGGTGTCGGGGGACCGCATCAGCGGCGTGACCGGCCGCGGCGCCGGGGCGGTGCTGGAGCGCTCGTCCGGCGAACTCGTGCGGATGCGGCGGGTCGGCGCGGGCCGGGTGCTGAAACTCGTCGGCGCGACGGGCGGCGAGTCGGGGCTGCTCCTCGTCCACGACGTCGACGTCGAGGCCCTGCGGCGGGCCCTGCGCGCGCACGGGTGGTCGTTCCAGGAAGGCGAGTACGGCGAGGTCCACGCGCCCGAGGAGACGTCGGTGGAAACCGTCGACCCGTCCGTACCCGCCGGGACGACGCTGGTGCTGCGCGAAGGCGTCGCCAAGATCGGCGCGCGTAGCCCGATCGCGTGGATCCTCATCGCGGCCGGCGTCCTGCCGGTCGTGCTCGGCGGGTTGTTCCTCGACCTCGACTCGCCGTTGTTCCAGCCGGTACTGCTGCTGCCGTGGACGGTGCTCCTGCTCGCCGCGTGGGTGGCCGTGGCGGTGATGGCGCAGGGCCGCGAGATCACCGTCCGGCCCGGATCGATCTCCTACCGGGCCGGGACGATCGCGCAGACCGTCGACCGGGGCCGAGTCCGCTCGGCACAGGTCGGGCCCAGGTACCTGCGGTTCACCGACGAGCAGGGCCGGCAGATCCTCTGGCTGCCCCTGAAGTGGCGGCGCGAGGAACTGCTGGACCTGCTGCGATCCCGCGACTGGCCGACGTACTGATCAGCGGCGGCGCAGCGAACGCGCGCCCGCCGAACCCGACAGCGCCATCAACACCGCCCCGACCACCATCGCGCGCCGGCGATGCGGATTGGAGAAGGTCCCCGCCTCGACGGGCGCCGCCTCCGGAAGCGGCACCGCCAGTTCCCGGGGGAGCGGCGGTGGTGGTGGCGGTGGGTCGTAGTCCGGCGGTGGCTCCTGGCCCGGCGGAGGCGGTGGTGGTGGAGGCGGAGCGGGGGGCGAGGGCGGCGATGGGGACACCGGCGGCGACGACGGCGGGACGGTCGTCGTCGGGGCGGGACTCGACGGCGACGGCGACGGCTTCGACGTGCTCGGGCTCGGGCTCGGTGTGACGAGTGGGCGCGGACAGTAGGCCGCGTCCGCCGAGTCGAGGGCCGGCCAGTTCGCCACCGCCGACGCGCGCGGCTCGCCGTCGAGCGGTAGGCGGTAGAGGGCCGCGCGGCCGCCGATGTCGCCCGCGACGGCGTAGAGGACCCGCCCGGGCGCGATGAACGTCGCGGCGAAGAAGCCCTTGCCGGGCAGGCCGCGCACCGGTCGCAGCACGACACGGCCGCTGTCGGGGTCGACGCTGACCAGCGTGCCACCACCCACTGAGGACAGTCCGTACAACAGACCGGTCTGGGAGTCGTAGGACCAGTCGCCGAAGCGCGGATGCGTCGAGATCCGCACCCGCTCCACAATGGACGCGAACTCGTCCGTCTGCGCCGGGTCGATGCCGACCGAGACCAGTTCGGTGTCGGTGAGGACGAGCAGGCGGTCGCCGACGACGTCGCCGACATAGGCGCCCGCGAAGCCACGCAGATCCTCGCCGCCCTTGACCCGCCCCAGGTCACGGGTCTGGCCCTTGCGGTCGATGCGGATCAGGTCGGCGCCCGAACCGCCGCCGCGCGTCGGCGTCAGGCCGTAGAGCATCTCCTGGCGGGGGGCGAAACCGACGGCGTTGACCCGGTAGGGCAGGGCGGCGACGGTGACGCGGGCGCCGTCGCCATGGTCCACCGTGGACAGCTTGTGCGCACCCGAGACCGGGTCGCGCCACGTCAGACAGGCCGAACCCGGCGGTGCCGCCGAGGCCTCCTCGTGCACGACAGTCCCGACGACGGCCAGCCCGAAGACGACCGCGCCCGCCACGACTCCCGCGCAGGACAACAAAAGGGGGATACGACGCACACGCCGCGCCGAGCTGACCACAGATACGCGCATGATGACTACAAGTTAGTGCAAGATAACCGAAAGTCCGGTCATATAAGGGGTACAGCGATGAACGTGTGGCTGCTCGGGGCCGTCGTGGTGTGCGGGGCCGCCGTCCTGGCGGGGGGACTCGCCCTCGTCCAGCAGCGGTTCTCCCCGCCACAGACGCGGGAGCCGTACAACGAGGTGGCCGGGTCGGTGTTCGAGATCGTGAGCGTGCTCTACGCGATCGTGCTCGCCTTCGTGCTCATCGCGGTGTGGG
This sequence comes from Phytomonospora endophytica, assembly GCF_014202425.1. Taxonomy (GTDB): domain Bacteria; phylum Actinomycetota; class Actinomycetes; order Mycobacteriales; family Micromonosporaceae; genus Phytomonospora; species Phytomonospora endophytica. The sequence goes on from NZ_JACHGT010000020.1 coordinate 164,272, forward strand.
AGCAGATGACCGAGGCCCAGCGGACGAGTTATGCGGAATCCGCGGCCGTCGTCGAGGTCTACTGGGACGCGCAGAACCTGCCCGACGCGCAACGCGTCGCCGTGCAGGACCTGTGCGTGCAGTACGCCGATCAGGTCATCAACGTCGAATGGGAACAGATGCGGGCCCAGAGCCCGGTGAGCCAGGACGGTTGGGCCATCGCCGACTCGATCCGGGCCCACTGGTCGAGTTGGGACGCCCAGGGAGACGTCGCGAACGCCGTGAAGGACGACGGCCGCGACCAGATCCGCGTCCTGTACGACGCCCGGGCCGAGAGGTTGGGGACGGCCGAGGACGGCTTGTCGGGAGTCATGTGGCTGGTGCTGATCGCGGGAGCGGTGCTGGTGATGGGGGTGCTGTTCCTGTTCGGGATCCCAGGACGAGCCGCGCACCTGGCGATCGTGACGGCGGCGGCGAGCATGATCGCGCTGTTGTTGTTCTCGGTTTACGAGCTGGAGTACCCGTACTCACGGGCGATGGCGATCGGGCCGGAGGCGATGCGGCTGGCGTTGGAGAGGTTCACGCATATTGGGTGAGGACGGGGGTTGGGGCTTGGGGCTTCGGGCTTCGGGCTTCGGCGTGAGAGCCGTGGGGCTTGGTCTTGGTTTTCGCGTAGCGGGTTGGTCTTGGTTTTCGCGTAGCGAGTCGGTCGGGACTTGAGACTTCGGCACGAGAGCCGTGAGGCGAGGGCTTGGTTTTGATCTTCGCGTAGCGAGTCTCGAAGAGACTCGCGGAGCGAGTTCCGGGTCCAGGGACGGAGTCCCTGGTGGGGTCTGGGGCGAAGCCCCAGCGGGGGTCTCGGGGGCGGAGCCCCTGAGCAGGG
>NZ_JACHGT010000021.1 GCF_014202425.1 Phytomonospora endophytica
GGGGTCTCGGGGGCGGAGCCCCTGAGTGGGGTCTGGGGCGAAGCCCCAGCAGGGTCCAGGGACGGAGTCCCTGGTGGGGTTCGGGGCGAAGCCCCAGCAGGGTCCAGGGACGGAGTCCCAGCGGGGGTGCGGGGGCGGAGCCCCCGGCCGGGACTAACGCCACACGCAGGGACGTGTCCAGCAAGGAACCTTCCGAACCCCCAGCCCGGCGGGCGCGGCTAGCCCAACATTCGCCGCGCCCGCCGGGCCACCAGTGCGGCGGTGTGTGGCCCGCCGCCCGGTGGTCACGCGACCGTGCACGCCGTCCCGTTGACGGTGAACGTGGTCGGCGGGTTGTTCGTGCCTGTCGCCACGCCGTTGAAGCCGGCGCTGACGTTGCCGCCGGTGGCGACGGCGCGGTTCCAGTCCAGTGCCGTCGCGGTGACGGCCGCGCCGGTCTGGCTCCAGGTGGCGTTCCAGCCGTTGGCGACGGTCTGCCCGTTGGCGTAGGAGTATCCGAGGGTCCAGTTCGTCCAGGCGGGCCCGTTGTTCGTGATCGTCACCGAGCCGGTGAAGCCGCCCGACCACTCGTTGACGACGCGGTACGCCACGGTGCACCCGCCGGTCGGCGTGTCGAGGGTGCGGACGGCGACGGTCGGCGAGGCCGCCGAGGTCTTGCCGGCCGCATCCCTTGCCACCACGTAGAACTGGTAGTTCGTGGCCGGGGTCAGGCCGGTCAGCGTCGCCGACGGCCCGGTGCTCGACGCGACCTTCACCGCCGGTGTCGCCACCCGGTAGACGTCGTACCCGGCGACCCCGACGTCGTCGGTGGACGGCGCCCAGGTCAGCGTCGCCGACGTGCCGGTCACGCTCGACGCCGACGGCGTGCCCGGCACGGTCGGGGGTGAGACGTCCGGCACCGCCGGTCCCGGCTCGACGCCCCAGATCCGCGTGGACCCCGAGTACAGCGGGATCCCCTGCACGGTCACGGGTGTGGTGCCCGGCGTCGTCGCGATCCCCTGGTACGAGGGGTCGTTCCCCGGATCCCAGGTCCCCGTGCTCGCGATCCGGAACTGCACCTCGGCCCGGCTTTGTGACTGCCCGCTCGGTGAGATCAGCTGCCGCGAGCAGTCGATCTCGACGTAGTAGGTCCGGCCGGAGTGCGCGTGCGGTCCGGTCGGCGCCGAACACTGGTTGTAGTTCGCCGAGACCGAGATCTGCGACGCCGTGGTGGAACCGTCGAGGGTGAAGTAGTAGCGGAACCTACCCGCCACCAGCACCCGCGCGGGCCAGGCGGAGCGGTTGACCACGAGGGTCTTGACCTCCGTGAAGGTCGAGCCCGCCGCGTTCACCGAGGCCTGCGTGTAGATCTCGGGCCCGTCAGGTGTCTCGGCGGCGGGGAAGCCCGCCAGGGGTGTTCCGCCGAACTCGTTGTACAGACGCGCGACGGCGCTGGTGAACCCGGCGTTGTAGTCGGTCGCGACCTCGTTCATCACGTAGTTGTCGCGCGAGTCGGTGTACTGGTCGTTGGCCGTCGAGGGCCCGCCGACCAGTGCCCCGTAGAGGATGTGGCGGGTCCCGGCGGGGTCGTTGATGTTGTCGCTCCACGAGCCGTGGGCGGTGCGGTGGTGCGGGTTCTTCGGCGGGTTGGCGCCGTAGCCGATGACGTAGGAGGAGTTCCTCGGGTTGTCGCCGAGGATGTAGTCGATCTGCCGGACCGCGAAGTCGTGATAGCGCGTCCTGCGGGTCGCGTCGCTGGTCCAGTCGGAGTAGACGAGGGCCGCGAAGGACGTGTTGGCCGCGTACCGCAGCGAACCCCACTGGTCCAGAACCGCCTGCCCGCCGGGGGAGTAGGGCACGCGCGAGCCGTTCACGCCGACGGTCCAGTAGTCGAGCCAGCGGTTGCTGTCGTCGACGTAGAGCTGCTTGCCGGTGAGTTTGGCCAGCAGTACGTAGGCGCCGTAGCTCTTGTCGTCCCAGGCGATCGTCCACTTGTAGGAGTGGATCGGCTGCTGTGGCTCGGTGCCCAGCCCGGCGTACTCGGCCTCGGCTTTGGCGAGGTAGCTAGCCTCGCCGGTCGCCCGGTGCAGCCAGATCGCGCCCCACACGAGCTCGTCCTGATAGCCGCTCCACGAGCGGTAGTAGCCGCCGGCGTCGGTGATGCAGTCGGAGTACCTGCCCCGGTAGGTGTCGGCGAAGGTGTAGAGCTGCCGCGCGTGGGTGAGCAATGTGGACGCGTAGGACGGATCGCTCGCCTTGAACACGATCGCGATCGCGGCGAGCGCCGCCGCGGTCTCACCGGCGAGGTCGCTGCCGGGGCAGCTCGCGTCGATCTTGTACGCGGGCCGCGACATCCGCATCGCCTCGGCCGGTCCCCACCAGCCGTGGTCGGCGCCGCCGTTGCCGACCTGTCCATAGAGGACGTTCGGCGAGGGGTGCGCCCGGACGAAGTAGTCGGCGACGAAGCGCAGGTTGTTCCGCAGGTGCGCGGCCTGACCGGCGCCGGTGTAGGCCTGCGGGTACTCCACGGCGCCCCACGCCAGCATCGTCGCCGAGAAGGCCATCGGCAGGCCGAACTTGACGTGGTCCCCGGCGTCGTACCAGCCGCCGGTGAGGTCGAGGCCGACGTCGGAGCCGTCCGACAGGCCCGAGTCACCGCGCCAGCCGACGCGGTTCCACGACGGCAGGTCGCCCGACTGCTGCGCCTCGTAGAAGAACAGTGACTTCTGCAGGACCTCGGCGTAGTTGTGATCACCGGCGGCCCGTGCCGGGGCGGTGCCGGTGGTGACGGACAGGAAGGTCGCCAGGAGCACGGCGGCCAGGAGCGCGGCCGTGCGCCGGATCGCTGTACCCACAGCGGACTCCTCGGGGGAGAGGGCGGGCGCGGCGGCTGGAGAGACGGGCGCCGCCGCGCCCTGGGAGGTGGCGGATCAGGTCAGGAGGAGGGGAACAGGCGCGCGTACTCGGCGAGGGCCACGGCGATGTCCGCCTGTGCCCAGAACCGGTGGTAGGTGAACTCGGGCACCTGGCCGGTGTCGAGGTAGTTCTCGACCTTCGACCACTGTGGATCCTGGTGGTACCAGGAGCGGATCGACTCGAAGGTCGAACCGGGCCCGATCGGGTCGCCGTTGGCCATGGTCCCGCTCCACCCGCTCGGGACGTAGAGTCCCTGCTGGTTCGACGACGACCACACGTCGTCGAAGCGGTTGTAGTCCTTGCGCTGCTCGGGAAGCGCGACGCCCAGCGGGTCGGAGTAGTTGTTCCACATGCCGTCCAGGAGCGCCTTGGCCATGTTCGCCGCCGCGGTGTTGCCCGACTCGGCCGCGTAGAACGACAGGGTCTTGGCGTAGGCCGCGGTGACGCCGACGTCCTGGGTCATCGCCGTGACGTTGACGTGCAGGTTGGCGTTGGTGCCCGGGTTGGCCGCGTTCCACTTGTCCGGGACACCTGTCCAGGTCAATGTGGACGGTACGGCGTAGGTGCCGTCGGCGTTGATGGTCGTCTTCGACATCGCCCACGTGACCCACTTGTCGAGGACCGTCTTGGCCTGCGCCTTGAGGGTCGCGTCCGTTGTGGCGTAGTAGAACTCGGCGACGCGTTCCATCGACCAGGCCTGCATGCCGAACCACTCGCTGCTCGGCGGGTCGTGGTAGACCGGCTGCCAGTCGAAGAACATCCCGTAGAAGGTGTTGGTGCGGACCTCGGCCGGGGGCGTGCCGTAGCGGCCGGCCCAGCTGTTGGTCGCGCCACCGGCGATGGCGCCTTCGGAGGTCTGGAGCCAGCGGTAGAACTCCAGCTGCCGCTTGAGACTGGCGGTCCAGTCGTTGACGGCGTTGGTGCCCGACTTCGGCTTGAGCTCCGGAACCGTCGACAGCGCCATGGCCGCCAGGGGGTTCTGGTACCCGAAGTGGTTGTAGCTCGACCCGATGCGCCAGGCCCAGCTGCCGTTCGTCGCGCCGCCCCACGAGTAGTACCAGGACAGCAGGTAGTGGGACGAGTCGCGGCCGGTGCCGGCCGGGCACGCGGTCGCGCCGACGCAGTCGCCGATCTTCTTGAAGTACTTGTCGAACATGGAGTACCGCAGGTAGTCGCCCATCTTGGCGGCCTTGCCGACGGTGGCGGAGATCGACGACTCCTTGCCCTGCTCCTTGGCCCATTCCAGCGCCCAGTACGCGGCCTGGACGGCACGCGCGTCGGCGTCGGGGGCGTTGGTGTAGCGCCACTGCTTGGCGTAGGTGGCGTCACCGGTGAACAGGTCGAGGAAGCCGTTGGGGCCGCCGTCGGTGAAGGTCTCGCAGGACGGGTGCGGCACGGTCTCCCACACCGACTCCTGCGGCCCGCGCTGGAAGGTGTTGATGTAGGCGGGACTGGTCGTGCCGTCGCCGCAACGCCCGTAGCCGTAACGGTTGTCGACGTCGAGCAGCCAGTGCATGCCGTAGATCTCGGAAGTGCCGTAGGCCGACTTGAGCTCGTTCATGAGCGGGTCGGAGCCGACGGCGACACCGTTGTCGAGCGGTGTCGGGTACTCGCTGGGCTGGTCGAACTCCGGCGCGTAGGTCGCCGGGTCGGCCGGGTTGTAGGTCGCCGCGCCGGGCTGGTCGGCCGCGCCGGGGATGATGTTCTTCTCCATCGAGGCCCAGGCCTCGTTGAAGCGCGTCCAGTCCTGCGTGACGCGGCCGTAGGACGCTTCGAGGAGCAGCCAGTAGCTGAAGGCCTCGGAGGTCGTGACGTGGCCGTAGTCGGGCGCCTCGACGATCAGCGTCTCCACCGAGTGGTACGGGATCGGCGGGCTGTGCGAGCTGAAGTAGCCGTTCGCCGGGTTCTTGATCTTCGCGTAGAGGTCGAGGAAGCGTTGCGCGTACTCGGCCTGGTCGTTGTCGAGTTCGGTCGCCTTGACCGTCGCGGCGGTGTGACCCGTCGCGGTGAAGGCGAAGTCGGCCGTGCCGTTGGTCCGGTCGGCGTCCTCGGCGGCCCGCAGCGTCACCGACTGGTTGGCGCTCCAGTTCGACGGCGTGAAGAGCAGCGAGGTGGGGGTCGCCGACAGGTCGGCGTCGCCCGCCGTGCGCGCGACCGCGACGGTGACGTTGCCCGACGGCTGCGCCGACAGGTGCGCGGCGACGGTCGCGGTGCCGCCTTCGGCCACGTTGGCCGCCGCGGGACTGACCACGATGGACGGTCCGGTGTTCGGGGTGACGGTGATGTCCACAGGGGACGAGGCGCCGGTGTTGCCGGCGTTGTCGGTGGCGCGGGCGACGAGCACGTGCGACCCGACGGGCGCGCCGGACCACGTCGCGGCGTAGGGCGCCGAGGTGTCGGTGCCGATCAGGGTGTTACCCGCGTAGAAGGAGACGCCGGTGACGGTGCCGTCGGCGTCGGCGGCGGTCGCCGCGATCGGGATCGCCTGCCCCGCCGTGAAAGTGGCGGCGTTCGCGGGCGAGGTGATCGCGACGGTGGGCGCGGTGCCGGCGCCGCCGCAGGAGGTCCCGTTGACCGAGAAGGCCGTGGGCTTGGGGTTCGCGGTTCCGAAGGTGCCCTGGAAGCCGATCGTGGCCGAGGCGCCGGTCGCGAGGTTGCGGTTCCAGTCGAGGGCGTCGGCGGTCACGTTCCGGCCGCTCTGCGCCCAGGTCGCGCTCCAGCCGTTGCTCATCCGCTGGGCCGCGTCGGGGAAGGTGTAGGCGAGCCGCCAGCCGTTCCAGGCGTCGCCCTTGTTGGTGATGGTGACCTCGGCGACGAAGCCGCCGGTCCACTGGTTGAGGATCTTGTAGTCGACCGCGCACGCGGGCGCGGCCTGTGCGGGGGCGGCCAGCGTCGTCGTGCCGAGGATGACGGCGACGGCCGCGATGATGTGCGTCCCGCGCCAGTGGCGGAACCGCGCCAGGCGCGCTAATAAACCGCGCCCGGCACGCTTTCGGGTACGTCTCACGGGACTGGGTTCCCTTCGCTCATCGGGGGATAGGCCGGACGGGCGCCCGCGGCGGCCGAAGCCGGTGCCGAGGGCCGACATGGACGCCCGTCCGTGTGGGAGCGCTCCCAGAAGAGTTTCAGATCGGTAACGGGACTGTCAAGGGCACGTGACTGCAAATCTCCGCCAACCGTGCCCCTCCATCAAAAGCACTGGTAACAAAGGGATCTATCACAGAAAGATAACGATCAAGCACTCGGGCTTTTGCGATCGCGTTTCTGCGGTCTACCTTGTTTGGGAGCGCTCCCACAGCACCTGAGATCCACTGACGCGTCCTCGGCCGACCCGCCGACGGCGCTGTTTCCCCTGCCCAGCAACGGATCGACAAAGGACGAAAAGCCATGCAGACCACATTCGGCCGCGGCCGGCGCGCACTGCTCGCCGCGACCCTGGCGGCGGTCGTCGCCGCCGGTGCCGTCGGGTGCTCCAGCGGAGATTCCGACGAGGACGCCGGCGGCGAGGTCACCCTCGTGCTCAACACCTTCGGTGGAGGCACCGCCTTCGCCTACGACGACGTCATTCCCGAGTTCGAGGCCGCCAACCCCGGCATCAAGGTCGACTACCGCATCGTGTCGGAGCGGTTCGACGACCAGTTCCGCCCGCAGCTGCTTCAGTGGCTGGAGGCCGGGAGCGGCGCCGGTGACGTCGTCGGCATCGAGGAACAGGGCATCGGCGAGCTGATGGCCCTCCCCGAGTACTGGACGGACCTGACCCAGTACGGCCTCGACGCCCGCAAGACCGACTTCCCGGAGTGGAAGTGGAATCTCGGCGTCGACGCCGACGGCAAGCTCGCCGCGCTCGGCACCGATGTCGGCGGCATGGCCATGTGCTATCGCAAGGACCTGTTCGAGAAGGCCGGTCTGCCGACCGACCGGGCCGAGGTCAGTGCCCTGTGGCCGACGTGGGAGGACTTCACGAAGGTCGGTGAGGGCTTCAAGGGCAAGGCCGGTGACGCCAAGTTCATCGACAGCCCGAACACCATCTACAACGTCCGGATGATCCAGGAGGCCGGCGCCGCCGACGGGCTGACCTACTTCGACCAGCAGGGCGGCTACATCCTCGACAAGACCCCGGCGGTCAGGACCGCCTTCGACTACGTGATGGAGCTCCAGAGCAAGGGCCTGCTCGCGGGCCTGCGCAACTGGAGCGACGAGTGGAACGCCGGGATGCTCTCCGGTGGGTTCGCGACCATCGGGTGCCCGTCGTGGATGCTCGGCGTGATTCAGGGCAACTCCGGTGAGGAGAACAAGGGGAACTGGGACGTGGCCTCGGTTCCCGGCGGCTCCGGCAACTGGGGCGGTTCGTGGCTCGGTGTCCCGACGCAGAGCGAGCACCCGGAGGAGGCGGCGAAGCTCGTCGAGTTCCTCACCGGCAAGCAGGGTCAGGTGGGCGCCTTCAAGAAGGGCGGCAACTTCCCCAGCTCGGTCTCCGGCGCCACCGACACCGAGGTCAAGGCCGCGGTGAACCCGTACTTCAGCGACGCCCCGACGGGTCAGATCTTCGGTGACTCGGTCGCGTCGTTCAAGCCGGTGTACTTCGGGAAGTACCACTCGGCGGTGCGTGCGGTCGTCGAGGAGGTGATCCTCGGGATCATCGAGGGGACCTACAGCGCCGACGAGGGCTGGGGCGAGTTCGTGAAGCAGGGCAAGCAGGTCGTCGACGAGATGGGCGGCTGACGCAGGCGGCCGCCCGGCCCGCCGTGACTTGACTCCGGCGGGCCGGGCGGTACCAGGTCCGTTCCCCTGCGAAAGGCACGAGTTTCCATGACCACCGCCGCCCCTTCCGTTCCCGCGGTGCCGAAGTCGGCCCGCCGTCGTCTGCTGCGCTTCGAACAGCGCGGCATGCCCTACGCCCTGATCTCGCCGTACTTCCTGCTGTTCGCGGTCTTCGGGTTGTTCCCGCTCGGTTTCACGCTCTGGGTGTCGCTGCATCGCTGGCGTCTGGCCGGGGAGAAGCAGTGGGTCGGGTTCGACAACTACTCGTTCCTGCTCACCAACGAGCGTTTCTGGAACGCGACCGGCAACACGCTCGGCATCTTCGTCATGTCGACGATTCCGCAACTGCTGCTGGCTTTGGCGATCGCGAGCGCGTTGAACAAGCGCATGCGTTTCCGCCTGGCGATCCGGCTGGGCATCCTGCTGCCGATGGTGACGTCGGTCGTCGCGGTCGCGGTGGTCTTCAGTCACCTGTACGGGACCGAGTTCGGCCTGTTCAACTGGGTTCTGGACCTGTTCGGTGTGGACAACGTCAACTGGCGGGCCGACAAGCTGCCGTCGTGGTTCGCGATCTCGTCGATGATCGACTGGCGCTGGACGGGCTATAACGCGATCATCTTCCTTGCGGCGATGCAGACGATTCCGCGTGACCTGTACGAGGCCGCGGCGATCGACGGCGCTTCGCCGCGAAGGCAGTTCTGGCAGATCACGGTGCCGCAGTTGCGTCCGATCATCATCTTCACCGTCTTCGTGTCGACGATGGGCGGCCTCACGCTGTTCGCCGAGCCGACGATGTTCGGTTCGGGTCTGTACGGGGGCGGGACGGCCGGGCAGTTCCAGACGGTGGCGATGTACATCGTGCAGGCGTTCCGGCAGCGCAACAACTATGGGCTCGCGGCGGCCGCGGCGTGGTTGTTGTTCTTGATGATTTTGATCGTGGCGCTCATCAACTACCTGTTCGTCAACCGCATCCGGGGGTCGCGATGAGTGTCGTGACACGGCAGGGGACCGCCGTGCGCGGCCGGGCCGCGACCTGGATCGGTCCGCGGTTGATGGCCGGCGGGAGCCGGTCCCCTTCCCCGGAGGTGACGCTCCGGCGGCCGGCTCCCGGTGGTCTCCCCGCGCGCGACGGCGACGGAGCGGCCGCTGCGCTGCCGCCGCGCGCGGGATCGGCGTCTCGTCTGCCCGGGCCGCCCGGGAGCCCGCAAGCGCAGGCCGCGTCCTCCGCCGACGACGCACGCGGGGAACCCGCCACCGGCGAGGCACCCACGCCGGGGACCCGGCATCGCCGAAGCACCAACCCCGGGACCCGTCCTCAACTGACCACGCACGCGGGGAACCCGCCACCGGCGGCGGGTCGCAGCCCGATCCCCTACCTCTCAGGCGGTTTCGTTCGCGCCGCCAAGACCAGCAGAGCACCGGGGGCGGGCCGCAGCCCGATCCCCTACCTCTCAGGCGGTTTCGTTCGCGCCGCCAAGACCAGCAGAGCACCGGGGGCGGGCCGCAGCCCGATCCCCTACCTCTCAGGCGGTTTCGTTCGCGCCGCCAAGACCAGCAGAGCACCGGCGGCGGGCCGAGCCCGATCCCATACCCCTCAGGCGGTTTCGTTCGCGCCGCCCCAAAAAGTAGAGAGCCCACGATGACCAGCACGACCGTGAGCCGCCCGGCGGGCGGCCCGCCCACGAGTCCCGCGCGGACGCCTTCGGACGCGGAGCGTTTCCGGCGTGGCGGCGCCACCCGTCACCTCTGGAAGGCTTCGGCGCTGACCCGGATCGCGCTGGGTGCGGCGATCATCTTGTCGGCGATGCCGTTGTACTGGATGGTCGTGATCGCGTCGCGGACGGCTTCGGACGCCGTCGCGGTGCCGCCGAAGTTGTTGCCGGGCGGGAATCTCTTCGCGAACTTCGGCCGTGCCTTCGCCGACGAGAACGCCTATTTCCTGCAGGGTCTGACGAACTCCTTCATCATCTCCACGACCGTCACGGTCTCGGTCGTGCTGATCTCGACGATGGCGGGTTTCGCGTTCGCGAAGCTGCGTTTCCGGGGTGCGAAGGTGCTGCTGGTGTCCATCCTCATCACGATGATGGTGCCGTTGCAGCAGATCGGCGTCGTCCCGTTGTACGTGATGATGGTCGAGCTCGACTGGGTGAACACGCTGCAGGCGGTGATCCTTCCGTTCCTGGTCAACGGTTTCGGCATCTTCCTGATGCGGCAGTACACCGAGCAGGCCGTGCCCGACGAGCTGGTGGAGTCGGCGCGCATGGACGGCGCTTCGACGTGGCGCGTCTACTGGAGCATCGTGCTCCCGGCGGTGCGGCCCGGCATGGCGGTGCTGGCGCTGTTGACGTTCATGCAGAACTGGAACGAGTTCCTCTGGCCGCTGATGATCCTGCAACCGGACAACCCGAGCGTGCAGGTCGCGATCCGCGGCCTGACCACGAATTACGGCGAGGACTACTCGATGGTGTTCGCCGGGACTTTGCTGTCCATCGTCCCACTGATCATCATCTTCATAGCGTTCGGCCGACAGATCATCGGCGGACTCATGGAAGGGGCAGTCAAGGCATGAACTCTCACCACCGGCAGGTCTTCCCGGCCGACTTCGTCTGGGGCGCGGCGACGTCCGCGTACCAGATCGAGGGCTCGACCACCGCCGACGGGCGCGGACAGTCCATTTGGGACAGGTTCGCCGCCACGCCGGGGCGGGTCGTGGACGGCACGAACGGCGACGTCGCCACCGACTCCTATCGGCGGATGCCCGAGGACGTCGCGCTGATGCGCGAGCTCGGGTTGACCGCCTACCGTTTCTCGGTGTCGTGGCCGCGGGTGCAGCCCGACGGCGCCGGGAAGTTCAATCAGGCGGGTCTCGACTACTACGGGCGTCTCGTCGACGAGCTGCTCGGGGCCGGTATCGACCCCTGGATAACGTTGTATCACTGGGATCTCCCGCAGGCCCTTGAGGACGACGGAGGCTGGCCGGAGCGGGACACGGCATATCGTTTCGCCGAGTACGCGGCCACCGTCCACGGAGCTCTCGGCGACCGCGTGTCGCGCTGGATCACCGTGAACGAACCCTGGTGCGCGGCCTTCCTCGGCTACGCCTCGGGCGAGCACGCGCCCGGCAGGCGTGATCCGGGCGATTCGATCCGCGCGGCCCACCACCTCATGCTCGGTCACGGGCTGGCGGTGCAGGCCTTGCGGGACAACGGCGGGGACACCAAAATCGCCGTCGGGCTCAACTTCTATCCGGTGCACGCCGTGTCGGAGGATCCGTCCGATGTGGACGCCGCCCGCCGCATCGACGGTCTGCAGAACCGCTTCTTCACCGAGGCGGCGCTGCGCGGGGCCTACCCGGCCGACGTCCTCGACGACCTGTCGGCGGTCGTCGACCTGGGCTTCATCCGCGACGGCGACCTCACCGAGATCCACCAGCCCGTCGACGCGCTCTGCGTCAACTACTACAGCAGCTTCACCGTCACCGGTCGCGGCAACGGCCGGGCCTCGGCGGCGGCGGCGCCGACCGGCGCGGGCTCTCCGTGGCCGGGCAGTGGTCACGTCGCCTTCGAGGTCGGCGGCCTCCCCGTCACCGGCATGGGCTGGGAGATCGACGCCGACGGTTTGCGCACGACCCTGGAGCGGCTCAGCGAGGAATACCCGGGACTCCCGCTGGTCGTTTCCGAGAACGGCGCCGCCTTCGACGACGCCCCCGCCAACGGCGGCGGCAACGGCGTCGAGGTCGCCGACCCCGACCGCCGCGAGTACTTCGAGATCCATCTGCGGGCCTGCGCGGAGGCGATCACGGCGGGGGTGCCGCTCGCCGGGTACTTCGCCTGGTCGCTGATGGACAACTTCGAGTGGGCGTGGGGGTACACCAAGCGTTTCGGGCTCGTGCACGTCGACTTCGAGACGCAGCGGCGGACGGTCAAGGAGAGCGGGCGCTGGTACGCCGACTGGATCCGTGCCGGGATCGGTCGGAAAGCCGACAGCGATTCGAGACTTTCGATAGATTGACCCTTGACCAGCACGTACCTGACTTCGGGGGGAGACGAAGTGAGCGGACGTGTATGGGCAGCCATTTGCGCACTGGCACTGCTGGTGGCGGGGATCTTGACCGTGCTCGCGATGCCGGCTGACGCCGCTGGCCCCATCCCACAGATGAACTGGCTGGACCAACCCTGAGATAGCGCGAAGGAGCCCCGGCGTCAGCCGGGGCTCCTGCTCAGTTCGCGTCTGACGCCGGCCACGTAGAACCCGGCCAGCACGGCGACCACGACGCCCGCCGCCCACGGGAACCACCCGCCGGGCCGCGTCGCACCGGCGGCCGTGGGGGCCGCCCAGCCCTCGGGATCGACGATGATCTCGACGCGATCGCCCGGCCCGTACGGCTCCTCGAACCGGATGGTGTCGCGCACCTCGCGGCCTTCCGCGTCGACGACCCGCACCAGGTACCCGCTCCCCTTGGTGCCCTGGCCGACGTACTCCGTCACCGTCGCCGTCCGCACCTCCCCGCGCAGGTCGAGCAGGTAACCCGACAGCCCGAAGCCGAGCATGATGGCGACGACGACGGTCGCGATCATCGGCGCGACGACGAGCATCGACTCGAACGGCCAGTACAGGAGGTAGACGGCGCCGAGCGGCAGCGCGATTCCGGCGATGATCATCGGGAACTGGAGCCACACACTGGGGATCCACGCAGACATCGACACCGTGGCCAACCCCAGCCCGGCGGCCAGCGCGGCAAGGACCGCCGCGAGGTGGAGGCAGGGCTTCATGTGCGAACGGTAGTGGATGGGCGCTGGTGTCCGGATCGTTCACCACGGAGGGAATCCGCGCCGGTTTTCGCCCCCGGTGTCACCGTCGTGCCCGGCCGTCCCAAGGCTCCGGTTGGCGGACGATCACGATCACGTTTAACGTACTGGCAGTCGCGCCCCGGTGTCCCGGCGGCGGGCACGCGGCACAATGAGAGCCACAGCGCGAGGAGACGCCCATGCTTGACGACAACGGCCACCGGCCCACATTGGACACTGTGGCCGCGCGCGCCGGGGTCGGGCGGGGGACCGTCTCACGGGTCATCAACGGTTCGCCGAAGGTCAGCGAACAGGCGCGCGAGGCCGTCCTCAAGGCGATCCGCGAGCTCGGCTACGTGCCGAACCAGGCGGCGCGCTCGCTGGTCCGGCGGCGCACCGACACCGTCGCGCTGGTCGTCTCCGAGACCGAGGAGCGGCTGTGGGGCGAGCCCTTCTTCGCCTCGATCATCCGCGGGATCAGCAAGGGGCTGGTCGACACCGGCCTTCAGCTGCTGCTGACGCTGTCGCACTCGCGGGCCGAGCACGCGCAGCTGGAGCGGTACCTCGCCGAGCGGCACGTCGACGGGCTGCTGCTGGTGTCCGTGCACGGCGACGACCCTTTCTCGCAGAACATGGAGCAGCTCCAGCTGCCCATCGTCCTGTGCGGTGTCCCGACCGGCGCCCGCCCGCTGTCCTATGTGGACGCCGACAATCGCGGCGGTGCCCGGCAGGCCGTCGAATACCTGGTGGGCAAGGGAAGGCGCAAGATCGCCACCATCGCCGGACCGCAGGACATGCAGGTCGGCGCCGACCGCCTTGCCGGTTACCGGGACAGCCTGCGCGCCGCCGACCTCCCCGACGACCCGAGCCTCATCGTCTACGGGGACTTCAGCGAGGTCAGCGGCATGGCCCGCACCCGCGAACTACTGGAACGCCACCCCGACCTCGACGCGGTCTTCACCGCCTCCGACCCGATGGCCTTCGGCGCCATGCGCGTCCTGCGCGACGCCGGGCTCCGCGTCCCCGAGGACGTGGCCGTCGTCGGCTTCGACGACTCGCCCACCTCGGCGCAGACCGACCCGCCGCTCACCACGGTCCACCAGCCCGTCGAGGCCATGGGCCGCGAGATGGCGCGCCTGCTGGCGGCCCGCATCCGTGGCGAGCAGCCGGATCCACCGGTGACGATCCTGAGCACGAAGCTCGTGGTGCGCGACTCGGCGTGAAGATCCGCTGCGGCTGCGGGGCACTGCTTCCCGACGGCACCGACCGCGTTCCGTACAAGGCGCGCGTACTGCCCGACCAGGACTGGGAGGACGTCGCACACCCTCGCTCGGCCGAGGCCGCCTCGGCGGTGCTTCGCCGCGCGGCGGACGTCTACCAGTGCCAGGACTGCGGGCGGCTGCTGTTCGCCGGAGCCGACGGCCTCGTGCACCGCTTCGCGCCGGAGAAGCCCGACGTGCCGCGCGACCTGCTGCGATCCGTGCACGGCGAGGCCTGGCAGGGATCGCTGCGAGGCTCCTGGCGGTCGGGGAAGGGCGAGCTGTGGTGGGAGGCCGGTGTCGAGCCCGACTCCGGCTGGGAGGACGTCGCCGAGCTCGCCGAGCTGCGCCGCCGCTACCACGAGGTCTTCGCCGAGCGGTTCGGGCGCGGGGTACTGCGCGATGCCTTCCTGCGCGTGGACGGTGTGATCGAACACGAATGGCAGGACGCCGACGGGGACTCGCCGGCGCCCTGATCGCGGTCAGTCGGCCAGCGCCGATGCCGGTTTCCGGGTGGGCGCGGGCCTGCGCGCCGCGGCCAGTCCGGCGCACGCCGCCGCGACGGCGAGGGCCGCGCTGACGGCGAGCGCGGCGGAGAAGCCGTCGGTGAACCCCGCCGGTGAGGTCAGGGATCCGTTCGCGGTGAAGGCCGCGACGAGGGCCGCGACGCCGAAGGCGCCGCCGAGTTGCCGGAGGGTGCTGTAGGCACCGGAGGCCTTGCCCATGTCGGGGGGTCCGACGGAGCCGAGCACCGCGCTCTGTGTCGCCGGGATCGCCGCCGCCACACCGGTTCCGGACAGGATCAGCGGTATGGCCAGGTGCCAGTAGCCGAGGCCGGGCGCGGCGATCGCGGCGATCCACAGCATCGAGGCGCCGTGCAGGAGCATGCCGCCGACGATGAACGGCCGCTCGCCGAAGCGGGGGATGAGCGCGCCGGCGAGTCGCGGTACGAGGATCGTCATGGCGCCCCAGGGGACCAGCTGGAGACCGGCCAGCAGTGGCCGCGAGCCGAGTCCGGACTGGAAGAACTGGGCCATGTAGTAGATCGCGCCCATGGTCGAGGCGCCCAGCAGCGAGATCGCGGCGTTTCCGGCGCTGAAGGGGCGGGATGCGAACAGCCGCAGGGGAAGCATGGGCGCCGCCGAGCGCCGTTCGACGAGCACGAAGGCGACGGCGAGGATCGTGCCGAGGGCCAGGACGGGCGCGTTGAGCGGGGACAGCCCGTAGACGAGCGCGCATGCCGCGCCCGCGCCGAGGACGAGGCCGGGGACGTCGGGTCGTGCCGAGGCCCGTGGCGTCTCGGGGATCCGGCGCAGCGCGAAGAGGAGGACGGCGACGACGGGGACGTTGAGCCAGAACACGAGTTGCCAGGTGCCGGCGTCGACGACCAGGCCGCCGAGCAGCGGACCGGCGGGGACGGACGCGCCGACGACGGCGGTGAAGGCGCCGAGCGCGCGGGCCCTCCGCTCGGGTGGGACGGACGCGCCGAGCAGCGCCATGGCCAGCGGCATGACCGCCGCCGCGCCCGCGCCCTGCACGGCACGCGCGGCGATGAGCGTCGGAAGGTCCTGTGCCAGCGCGCATCCCGCCGACGCGAGGGCGAAGAGACCGAGGCCGATGCCGAAGACGCGACGGCGGCCGAAGCGGTCGCCGAGCGCGGCGGCGGTGAGCATGAGGACGGCGAAGGAGAGCGTGTAGGCGTTGACGGTCCATTCGAGCTGTTCGCCGGAGACGCCGAGGTCGGCGCGGATCGCGGTGAGCGCGGTGGCGACCACCGTCGAGTCGAGCCCGACGAGCAACGCGGCGACGGAGGCGACGCCGAGCACGCGACGGGCGTGGGAATTCTGGGTCATGGAGGGTTGGACACCGGTCGCGCTGGAAAGGGACCGGTCCGTTTCCGGGGCCGGCGGTGTCAGTATCGGTGACGAAGGGAGTCCTCGTGTCCGTCCTGCCCCGTACCGAATCCGCTTTCGCCGAGCTCGTGGAGCCGTTTCGGCGAGAGCTGCATCTGCATTGCTACCGGATCGTCGGGTCCCTCGCCGACGCCGACGATCTGGTGCAGGAGACGTTCCTCGCCGCGTGGCGGGGGTTGGGGGAGTTCGAGGGGAGGTCTTCGGTGCGGACGTGGCTGTATCGGATCGCGACGAACAGGTGCCTGAACGCGCTGCGCGCGGTGTCGCGCAGGCCGGAGCAGGCCCCGAAGCTGCTGGAGCCGACGCGAATGGGGGAGCCGGTGTGGTTGCAGCCCTATCCCGACGCGATGCTGGATCCGGTGACGGGGCCCGAGGCCAGGTACGAGGAGCGCGAGTCGATCGGGCTGGCGTTCACCGTACTGCTGCAGCTGCTCCCGGCGCGGCAACGAGCCGCGGTCGTGCTGGTCGACGTGCTGGGCTTCCGCCTCGCCGAGGCCGCCGAGATGCTCGACTCGACGGCGGTGGCGGTGAAGGGCATGCTGGCCCGCGCGAGGTCCACATTGGACGCGCAACGGGACGTCCCGCCGCAGGCGGGCGGTGCCCGGGAACGTGAGGTCGCGGGCCTGTTCGCCGCCGCCCTCGCCGAGGGTGACACCGACGCGATCGTTTCGCTGCTCACCGACGACGCCTGGCTGACGATGCCGCCGCTGCCGCACGAGTACTACGGCCCGGTCGCCATCGGGGAGTTCCTCCGGGACCGTGCGCTGGCGCGGGGTGTGGCGCTGCGGCCGGTGCCGACGCGCGCGAACGGCCAGCCGGCATTCGGTTGCTACCTGCCGACGACGGACGGGATCGCGCGGCCCGCGGGGATCATGGTGCTGACGGTCGTGGAGGCGGGCGTCGCGGCGATCACGTGGTTCCACGACACGTCGGTGTTCCCTTACTTCGGGCTGCCGCGGTGGGTGTGAGGGGTGGGCGTGGGCGAGCCTCGCCGACGCCGGGAACCTGGCACCGGCGGCGGGCCGAGCCCGATCCCCTGCCCCTCAGGCGGTTTCGTTCGCGCCGCTCGAACCGGCAGAGCCACCCAAACCGGCAGGACCCCCGAATCCCCCCAAACAGAACTCGTTCCCTTCCGGGTCCGCGAGCGTCGTGTGCCCGTCGTACACGGCGAGGATCGTCGCGCCCAGGCCGGTGAGGCGTTCGCGTTCGGCTTCGATGTCGTCGGCGCCAAGGTCGAGGTGGACGCGGTTCTTCACGGTCCGGTGTTCGGGGACGAGTTGGAAGAACATCCGGGGGCGGCCGCCGCCGACGGGTTCGACGAGGACGGTGGGGTCGTCTTCGGTGTCGAGGATTCCCTTGGCGCGGAGGCGTTCGCGTTCGGCTTCGTCGTAGGGGGCGACACGGTATCCGTCGAGGGCCTCGGCCCAGAATCTGGCGAGCGAGGCGGGGTGCGCGCAGTCGAAGATGACATCCTGGATCCAAGCCATCGGCCCATTCTCCGCTGTGGAGGGGCTTGTTGTCACCGCGTTTCGTGTCTGGAGCCGCCGTGTCGCCGACGTTCCAACTCCCCGCCGCCCCGATCCGGCGCTGACCGTGGCCAGTCGCGTGGCCACCGGCATCGTCTGGGCGGCCGAGACCGGCAAGTGGCTCGATCTGCGCGCCGACGGCGAGCCGGACGATCCGGCCCGCCAGGCCGCGTGGAGCGACGACCGTGAGATCACCGGCGACGAACTCGCCGAGGTCCTGTCCGTCCTCCAGGACCGTTCGGTCGTCGTGCAGGTCATGGGCGCGCGCGTCACGGGTCCCGTCGACTTGAGCCACCGCGAGTTCCGTGGCGCCCTGTGGTTCGACCGTTGCGCTTTCACCGGCCCGGTCGACTTCACCGAGTCGGCCCTGTCCTCCTTGAGTGTGAGCCGCTGCCACTTCGCCGCCGGGCTGGGCGCCTCCCACATGACCGTCACCCACTCGGTTCTCGCCCGCCGGACCGTCGTCAACGGCTCCTTTCGCCTGCGCGGCAGCAGAATCGGCGGTGAACTGAGCCTTCGCGGGGCCCGACTGTCCTATCCGGACGGCTGGGCGCTCTACGCCGAGTCCTGCGAGGTCGCCTCCTCGGCCTGGCTCTGCGACGGACTCGTCGTCGACGGTGACGTCTCCCTTCGCACGGCACGGATCGGTGGCCGCTTCGGGCTCGACGCCGAGATCAGCGGGATCGTTGACGCGCAGGACCTGACCGTCCGCGTCCTCGACGACGATCCCGACGCCTGGCCGGCCGGTTCGGCGCTGACCGGGATGTCCTACGAGCGCATCGGGCAGCGCGGCGACGCCCGCACGCGCCTGTCGTGGCTGGCCAGGATCGTCACGTCCTACGAGCCGCAGCCCTACCGCGCCCTCGCCCACGCCTACGAGGCCTCCGGCCACGACACCGCCGCCCGCCGCGTCCTCATCGCCAAGCAGCGCGTCCGCCGCGCCTCCCGGCGCAACCGCGTGCACAACCTGGTCAGCCGCCCGTGGAGCGCGATACTGCGCACGACGATCGGCTACGGCTTCGCGCCCTGGCGCGCGATCCCCTGGGTGGCGGGCATTCTCGCCGCGGCCTGGCTGATCTTCGCGACGGCCCCGGCGAGCGCCTTCACGACGAGCCAGCCGACGGGTGAACCGTTCCGGCCGTTCCTGCACGCCGTCGAGGCGTTGATCCCGCTGGTGAAGGTCGGCGGCACGGAGTGGATCGCGCACGGCGGCTACGTCTGGTGGCACACCGGGTTCTCGGCGCTGGGCTGGTTCTTCGCGACGGTGGTCGCGGCGGGGCTGGCGGGGGTGTTCAAGCGGGACTAGTCGTCGGTCCGCGTCGTCGGCTTGTGCGACGGCATGCGCCGGACGTACCCGGGCCATCCCGCCGACGCGACGAGGCCGGTGGCGTGCTCGATCACCTTCCGGTCGATCACCGTGCTCACATTCGCGCCACCGGCTGGATCCCGCACGTGGAAGTGCAGGAGGTGGTTCGGGTCGATGTCGGCGGTGATCTCCAGCTCCCCCTCCGCCGCCGCGCCGACGGCGAGTTCCAGCACCGCGAGCGGCGTGTTCCGGGCGGGGTCGGCGGACTCGCCCTCGACGAAGCAGAGGGCGACCACACCGCCGTCGCCGTCGGCCCGCAGAAAGCTCTCCGACCGCTTGGTCGGGATGCTGGTGTGCCGTTCGATGAGCTGGGCGGTCGTCCCGTCGCCCGTCCACACGCCGACCGACGCCGACGTCGCGTCGAGCAGCAGCGTGTCCTTCACCGTTCCGGCCAGGACTCCGGCCTGAAGCGCGGCACCGGCGACGATTCCCTCGGGGATGACACCCCGGTAGACGTGCTTGCCGCCGGTGGCCTCGCCGACCATCGTGGCGATCGCCGGCATCCTCGTCGCGCCTCCGGTGAGGATGACCTGGTCCAGTTCCGCCAGCGCGATTCCGCTGTCGGCCAGCGCGCGTTTCACCACCGCGGAGCAGCGCGCCAGCAGGTCCCCGGTGGCGGCCTCGAACTCCGCGCGCGTGACCGTCTCGTCCAGGTGGATCGGTCCGCCCGGCGCGGAGGCGAGATAGGGCAACCGGACCCGCGCGGTGCGCGCCGACGACAGCTCGATCTTGGCGGCCTCGGCGGCCTCGCGCAGACGCCGTGCGGCGGCGGTGTCGTGTCCGATGTCGAACCCGTGCCGTGCCTTGACGCGCTCGGTGAGGAGCCCGGCGAGACGGCGGTCCCAGTCATCGCCGCCGAGCAGGTTGTCACCGGCCGTCGAACGGACCATGACGACACCGTCGGAGAGCTCGACGACGGAGACGTCCAGGGTTCCGCCACCCAGATCGAACACCAGGGCCTCGTGGTCGCGGAGAACACGGGTCCCGACCACCATCGCCGCCGCCGTCGGTTCGCTCACCGTGCGCATCACGTTGAGACCCACGGCGCGGGCGGCCTCGACCAGCCCGGCGCGCTGCGCCCGTCCGAACACGGCGGGGACGGTGAGGGCGGCGTCGTCGATCGGCATGCCGAGATGGGCCTCGGCGTCCGCCTTGAGCTTGGCGAGGATCAGCCCGGCGACCTGCTCGGCAGACAGGCGCACGCCCCCGCGGGCGATGCTCCAGTTCGTGCCGAGCTTCAGCTTCACCGACCGCGCCGTGTGCTCCGGATTGATCGCGGCCTGCTTTCGCGCCGCCTCCCCGACGAGCAGGCTCCCGTCCGCCGCGATCGCCACGACACTCGGTGTCGTCAAAGAGCCCTCGGCGCTCGGGATGACCCGCACGTCATCGCCGTGATGAACGGCGATCGCGGAATTCGTGGTCCCGAAGTCGATGCCGACGATGACCCGTCGATCGCCCGACCCGGGCGACCGCTTCGGGCGCGTGCGCTCCCCGCCCGGAATGTCGCCGAGGCCCCTCCCGTGCCACAGGTCCCGCGCTCGCCGCGCGACCTCCGGGTCGCCGTCGCGTACGAGTCCGAGGAGCGCCCGGTGGGCGGTCTCGCGGGTCGGTTCCCGGACGCTGCCGAGCAGCCGTTCCACCAGGTGCAGGGCCCCGATCCGTTTCCACGCCTGTGGATCGGCGACGCCTGAGCGCATCTCGCCGAGCATGTCGGCGTCGGGGTTGCGGGGGCTGCGGGCCAGGTGGAGTACGCCCTGGGTGTTGTCGACGCTCAGGGTCGGCGTCTGTCCGGCGACGCGCCGCCGGACGCGTTCGTGGACGTAGTCGTAGAGGTCGCCGACCGACACGTATCCGTCGCCGTCGATGTCGGCCGAACCGTCCCGGAGTCCGTCGACGATCGCCGAGGTGAACACCGACGGCTGTGTGCCGGGCCTGCTCGACCGGACGTTCGCGCCGCTCTCGTGCGCGTACTGGAGCGACGTCGAGGCGGTGATGACCGCGCGTCCCTTGCCGCCCAGGGGTTCGGCGACGTCGACGCGTGGCACCGCCTCGGACCGGCGCAGTGTTCCCAGCGGGAAGGCTCCGCTGTAGCAGCAGTCCAGGGTGAGCACGATCCGGCGGGAACGGCAGTGCGTGATCCAGTCGCTGATCGTCTCGGCGGCGATCGCGGTGGCCGTCGGCAGGTCGCGTTCGGTGTCCTTCATGACGAAGAAGAGCCGGTTGCGCAGGTCCTTCCAGCCGTGCAGGGAGAGGTGCAGCAGCAGCAGGTCGTCGCGATCGGCCCGGCTGAAGAACGTCTCCAGCGCCCGCATCGCCTCGCGCTGACCGACGTCGACGAGTGAGGTGACCTCGAAGCCGCCGATCGCGGGATCCCCGAGGACACCGGCCAGCCCGGCCGCGTCGGCGCGGGCACCGGGCAGCGGGGCGAAGTTCTCGTCGTCGTAGACGCTGTTGGCGATGACGAGCGCGCGCTTGGCCACCGGGTTCAGCCTTCGTGCCGTCGCAGGAAGTCGTCGAGGACGCGCTGCTGCACGGCCCTTGAGGCGTTGCCGAGTTCCAGCTCGTCCTCGCCGATCTTGACCCGGATCGTGCCCGATCCCCGGCGCCCCAGCCAATCCCGCACGAGTCCGAGGAGGACGGGCAGCGTCGCGCCGGCCCCTCCGAGGCCGATCAGAAGGGCGCCGAGTTCGACGCCGGTTCCCGCGCGGGTCCCTTCCGGAGGCGGGGGTCCCGGGACGCGTTCGATGTGGCCGACATCGCCTTCGCCGAGCGCGGCGATGAGGAGCTGCAGCTGTTCCTCCAGGTACTCCGGATCGGCGCCGGCGTCGTCGAGAACGAGCGTCACCGCGGTCGGTTCCATCGCCTCCCCTTTCCCCAGATCCGCATGGAGAACGGTAACGCGGGCACGCTGTTCGGTGCCTGCCCGAAAGGGACTAACCGGCCCCCAGCTGGATGAGGAGGAACGCGATGCCCCAGCCGACCGTGGTCAGCGTCCCCAAGGCCATGGCCGCGATCGCCATCCCGTTGCTGGGCAGGTTTCCACGCGTCGCCAGCAGCGCCGTGACGATCGCGAAGACGCCGACACCGGGGACGAGCACGCCCAGCGCGGCCAGTCCCAGGGCATAGGGCGTCATCGGCGAGCGCTTCTGCGAGTTGGCGTAGGCGACCGGGTGACCGAGGTGCGTCAGTCGCGCGCGGACCAGCAGGATGTCGACCACGCAGGCGCGGACGGCGTTGCGGTGCAACAGATCCCGGCGCTCGACGTGGTCGACGGCCGAGGGCCGCACGAGCTTCTTGAGCCGTTTGCGCTCCTCGGCGAGCCACTGGCGGGTCGGGGGTTCGCGCAAGGTGGACTGCACCCAGCCCGCGGCCTCCGGGTAGCGCGACGACAGCACGGCGAGTCGCGTCTGGAGGTGCTGCAGACGGCGGACCGCCCGCGCCGCCTGGGCGCCCCGGCGTCCTTTCGGGGCCTGCGCCAGTCGCCGCGCTGATTCGCGCTCGCGGTAGGACAGCAGCGCCGTCAGCTCCTCGGGGTAGACCAGGGGCGTGTCCTTGTACTGCATCAGCTGCTCGCCGTAGAAGCTCGCCTCGGTGCGGTAGGCGCGCGAGAACAGGTACCAGACCAGCAGGAACACCGGCAGGCCCTTGATGAACAGGGCCGCGACGATCCCGATGCCGCCGAAGCCGAAGCCGTCGCGCAGCAGCGGCGAGTTCCACAGCGCGTGCGCCAGGATGGCGACGCCGATCGCGCCCGCCGCGACGCCGATCCGCCGGGCCGCCGGCTTGTTCCGGTTCACGGTGGCGTAGGCGATTCCGCCGCCGGCGAGGGCGGTGAACACGGTATGGCTCCACAGTCCACTGAGGAATCCGCGCACCACGAAGGTGGACACGACCGGTCCGACCTCGTCGCCGCCACGGTCCCAGGCGGTCGCGGTCACCGCGTAGCCGAAGTCCTCCATCACCTGGAATCCGAGGCCGACGAAGGCGCCGTAGACGAATCCGTCCACAGTGGAGTTGACCTGCTCGCGCGCGATGAGCACGACCAGGACGATGCCCAGTGCCTTGAGGATCTCCTCGACGACGGGCGGCCCGATCGCCGCGCTCCACTCCCCGGCGAAGGCCGGTGAGACGAGCTTGGCGAGCATGCCGTGCGTGGCCCTTCCGCCGTAGACGGCCCCCATGTAGGCGACCACGCCGCCCCACGCGAAGGCCATCGCGACGAGCGCGGGCGGCTCGCGTTCCAGGTAGTCCAGGCGCCGCAGGACGATGACGAAGGGGACGGTGAACAGCGCGAAGCCGATCGCGGCCACCGTCGAGGCCAGCGGGTAGGCGGCGAAGCAGTTCTTCACGGCCGTGCCGAGGATCCACAGCGCGGGCACGGCGAGGACGGCGAAGACCCACAGGGCGGGGTTGCGGGGGTCGAACCACTGGCCGGAGCCGGGCGGGGTCGGGCGGACGTAGGGGTCTGCGGTCATGGGCCGCTCCCGTCGAAGCGCATGGTCGCCAGCGCGTCTTCGAGCCGGTCATAGGTGATCTCGTCGAGTCCGCGCCGGGTGGAGCTGGACACGATGACGTGGACGCCTATTCCATTGTGGACGAATACGATGAAGTAGCCCTCGGTGCTCGGTGAACGGAATACGTGCCGTAGTCCCACGACTCCGCCGTTCGTGGTGAAGGAGGTCTCCTCGCCGGGGAGCTGAATACCGGGCTGCGCCTTGAGTTCGCGTTCGATCGCCTCGGCCAGTACGAGATCGGTCTGCTCGTAGGGGCGGGCCGTCGCGGTCACCTCGGCGCCGTTGACGCTCAGCTCGGTCTCGCCGCCGGCCAGCTGGTCGCGGCCCACGTCCTGCGTGGCGCCCTCGGGGGCGACGAAGGACACGCCGTGCCCGAGATCGATGCGCGCGCCGCCGCGGTCGACGATGCCGGGAATCATCGTGTTGATGAGCGGCAGCCCGACGACGATGACCAAAACCGCGCCGAGAACCGCCATGGAACCGAGGAATCGGCCGCCGAATGAGTCGGTGAACAAGGGCCGGGAGTCGTCGCCTGGACCGTTTCGGCCGGAGCCGTCGCTCATGTCGCACCCCTCCCCGTCGGTGGCCGTCCGCCGTTGTGCTCAAGCCCCATTGTGTCGTCTTGAGTGACGGACAGGGTGACCGCGTACAACGACAGCGGCCCACCCCTGGAAAAGGGTGGGCCGCTGTCGTGAGGGGATCGAGCTTCGATTGAGGGGATGGAAAAGCTCAGGGTGTTACAGGTCTTGCGCTTCGCCGCGCCGGTCTAAGTCGGCGAGCGATTAGTCGATCGATTCCCGCTGCGAGGGAATCTGGCCCTGCAGCAGCGCGCGAACCTCCGACTCGCGGTAACGCCGGTGTCCGCCGAGCGTGCGGATCGCGCTGAGCTTGCCCGCCTTGGCCCACCGGGTGACCGTCTTCGGGTCGACACGGAACATGGTGGCCACTTCGGCCGGCGTCAGCAGCGGCTCGGGCTCGTGAGTACGAGATGCCATTGTGTTACTCCTCCACAGGTCTGTCATCACACACAGTCGCCGCACTCGGCTGACCGGCGCAGGTCCATCGTCCGGCCTGTCCCCGATGTCCGACATGGGCCGAACGGCCGAAACTGGATGGCCCGTGGGGTTGAAGAAACTTGGGAAATATCCGGACCGCTGCCTTAACCGCCCGAATATAACGGTTTGATATCACTCAGGAAGATGCCCACCATCCGGTCTACCAGGCATCCCACCCCGCTCGGAGGAAGGTACAGGGTTAGCCTTTGCGGTGTCGGCTGCACCCCTTGTCGACCACCACGCGGGGCGGCCCCACGAAGACCGCCCGCAAGAGATCCTTCTATGGGAGAAGTAATGGGCGTATTCACGGCGCCGGAGAACCTCAGCGGCCACGAACAGGTGGTCTTCTGCCAGGACAAGTCCTCCGGGCTGCGCGCGATCATCGCCGTCTACTCGACGGCACTGGGACCGGCTCTCGGCGGGACCCGTTTCTACCCGTACGCCAGTGAGGAAGAGGCGCTGCACGACGTCCTCGACCTCTCGAAGGGCATGGCCTACAAGAACGCCGTGGCCGGGCTCGACCTCGGCGGCGGCAAGGCCGTCATCTGGGGTGACCCGGTCGCCGACAAGAGCGAGGAACTGCTGCGCGCCTACGGGCGTTTCGTGGAGTCCCTCGGCGGCCGCTACTACACCGCCTGCGACGTCGGCACCTATGTCGAGGACATGGACGTCATCTCCAAGGAGACGCGTTACGTCACCGGCCGCAGCGAGGACCACGGCGGCGCCGGGGACTCCTCGGTGCTCACCGCGTACGGCGTGTTCCAGGGCATGCGCGCCGCCGCCGACCACAAGTGGGGCACCCCCACGCTGGCCGGGCGGACCGTCGGCGTCGCCGGGATCGGCAAGGTCGGCAAGCACCTGATCACCCACCTCATCGACGACGGCGCGAAGGTCGTCGCCACCGACGTGTCCGAGCGCGCGCACGACTGGCTGAAGACGACACACCCGAACGTCGACTTCGTGGACACCACCGAGGCCCTGATCGGCTCGGACATCGACGTCTACGCGCCCTGCGCGCTGGGCGGCGCCCTCAACGACGACTCGGTGCCCGTGCTGCGCGCCTCGATCGTGTGCGGGGCGGCGAACAACCAGCTCGCCCACCCCGGCGTCGAGAAGGACCTCGCCTCGCGCGGGATCCTGTACGCGCCGGACTACGTGGTCAACGCCGGCGGCGTGATCCAGGTCGCCGACGAGATCGAGGGCTTCAACTTCAACCGCGCCCAGCGCCGCGCGTCGAAGATCTTCGACGTGACCGGCGAGATCCTGCGCCTCGCCGACCGCGAGGGCGTGCCGCCGGCGGTCGCCGCCGACAGGCTCGCCGAACGCCGGATGGCGAACGTCGGACGGCTGCGGACGATCCACCTGCCGTAGGCGGGTGGGATAGGCGGGTCGTGTCCCCGGGGCTGTGGCTCCGGGGATGTTTTTGTGGGGGAGGGGTTGGGGGGTGGGGGTCGGTTCGTGGCGCGTGGTTCGTGGGGGGGCTCGCGTGGGGGCTGCTGCCGTGGGCGCCGCGCGCTCGTGCCTCCGCGCCTACCCCGGCCTCTGGTACCCGCGCGCCTCCGGGCTGCTGTGCTCCCGCGCTCGCACGTTCGCGGCCCGGCGCCTCCGCGCCGTCGTTCCCGTGCACCTCCGCGCCCGCGTGCTCTCGCCTCCCGACATCTCCGCGCGCCTGCACCTCCGCGTTCTCGCGCCGCCGCACTCGCGTGCCGCGGTGCCCTCGCGCGCCGGCACTTCCGTGCTTCCGCGACCCCCGTCTGCGCCACCTCCGTGCCTCCGCGCACCTGTGCTCCCGTGCCTCCGTCCCCTGTGCCTCCGGGCTCCCGCACCTCCTCGCCTCCGAGTCTTCGCGCCCCCGAGCCCTCGCTCCCGTGCTTCCGTGCCTCCGTCCCCTGCGCCTCCGCGCTCCCGCACCTCCCCGCCTCCGAGTCCTCGCGCCCTCGCACCCCCGAGCTCTTGCCCCCCCGAGCCCTCGCACCCGCCCTCCCGCACCCGTGCCTCCGCCGTGCCTCCGTGCCCCGTGCTCCCGCACTCCCGCGCCCCGCACTCCCGCGCCTCCGCGCTTCCTTGCCCCCGAGTTTTCGCGCTCTCACACCCCCGACGCCCCCGAGCCCACACGCTCCCGCGCTCCCGCGCCCTCCGCGTTGCGGCACCTCCGCGCACCCGTGCTCCCGTGCTCCCGTGCCTCCGAGTCCTCGCGCCCTCGCGCTTCCGTGTCCCCGTGCCTCCGTGCTCTCGCGCCCCGCACTCGCGCGCTTTCACGCCCCCGCGCCGCGCACCTCGGTGCTTCCACGCTCCCGCGCCCCGGTGCCTCTGCGCCCTCGTGCCCCGCATCCCCGCAGGCGAGGGTGCCCTTGAGGTGCGCGTGGCGGGGCGCGGGTTCGGTTTCGCAGGGGGCGGCGCGGTTCTCACGGGCGGTTCGCGCGGGCCGTGCGGCGATCACGGCCGGCGGCACCAAGCCCGTGGCCACGACTGCGGGCCGGTCTGCGGCCGGACTCGTCTTGACCGCGCGCTCGGGTTCTGCCGTTCCGATCACCCGCATGGGTCAGGCGTGCGGGCGAAAGTGTCATACCTCGCGCATATCGTTGTTTTAGGGGCCCCTTTGGGGCGCGCGATGGCGTGCGCCGTTCGTGCGGGCCTCACCCCCGGCGTGTCCTCGGCCGCGCGAGTCGCTCAGCCACTCAGTCGGTTGGCCGCTCAGCGGCTCAGTGCCTCAGTCACCCGATCCTGGCGGCGAGAGCGCTCGTCGCGTTACCCGGAACCTCGATGTCCCGCCGCGCCCGTCGCGATGCCGAGCAGCCCGTCCGTGAGCGCACCGGCCGCACGTTCCCCCTCCTCGACGCCCGGGGCGCCACCGCTCGCATCCACACCGACATCGCCCGGCACCTCACCGGCGAGCTCGCCGTCGACGGGTGGTCGGCGCGTCCATCACCGTCGCCTACGAGCATGAGCGCGGCCTGCGCGCGCTGGGCCGGTCACGTGACGGCCTCCCCACCGCCGGGGTGCGCCGGACGGTCGGCGTGGCCGTCGGGGACCTCTTCGCCGCCGGGGTGAGCCGGACGGTCGGCGTGGCCGTCGGGGACCTCTTCGCCGACGAGCCGAGGAGCCGACGAGCCGACCAGCCGCCGACGCTGCCCGTGCCCGTCACCCCCACGCGACGGCGCCGAAGGTCTTCCGCGTCGACTGGGCCGACGGGACGCGTGTCGCGGTGTCCTCCACGCCGAAGGGCGCGGCGAAGTCCCACGTCGCGGTCCGGCGCGAGAAGCTTCCCGCCGGGGCCAAGGCGCTCTGGGCGTCGCGCCTCGGCGCGCTCAAGGCCCTGCTGGAGTCCTGACCCGCCGGAGCACCCGTCGCGGCGGGCGGGCCGCCTCTGTGGACGGGAACCCCTCGCTCACGCCGCCGGTTCCCCACCCCAGCGCCGCTCCGAGATCCCCGACATGTTCTCCTCGCCCCACTCACCGAGCGGGAGCAGCGCGGTGTTCAGGGTGCGCCCGAGGTCCGTCATCGAGTACTCCACCCGCGGCGGCACCTCGTGGAAGACCTCGCGGTGCACGAGCCCGTCGGCCTCCATCTCCCGCAGTTGCTGCACGAGCACCTTCTCGCTGATGCCCGGAACCCGCCTGCGCAGCTCGGCGAAGCGCGCGGTGCCGTGATGCAGCTCCCAGAGGATCAGCGCCTTCCACTTGCCGCCGATGACGTCCACGGCGGCGTCGAGACCGCAGGAGTATTCGCGCTTGACCTTCACGTGGGGCCTCACTTACCTGTCGGGGGGTACCGTCGGGCAAGGATGGTACCTCCGAGGCTCCATCCCCCGTTCGTGGCTCGTATCGAGTCGGGTCAAAGAGTGGTGCTTACCGCACCGACTCGCCGGTAAGCAGCCGAACACTGCCCCGGATGCGGAACTATGCGGTATTTTGTCGCGTTTTTCCGCCGCTTTCTTGGGGTGGGTCGAGGTGCCAAGTTGAGCCAAGGCGCTGTACCGTAGGGGCCACGACAGAAGATGACGTTCTCCGGGGTCGCCGCTGCGGCAACCCCGTGACTGTGTGCGAGGGGGTCGAGCCATGGGGCGCGGCCGAGCTAAGGCCAAGCAAACTAAGGTGGCCAGGCGGCTGAAGTACCACTCGCCGAACACCGATCTTTCTGCGCTCCAGCGTGAGCTCGGGAACGATGACGGTGCGGCGGACGACGAGTTCGAGGAGACGGATGATGAATTCGTCGACGCGTACGACGACGTAGGCCAGGGCCAGGACCAGAACCCCGACGACCGCGAGCCGCGCGAGGAAGACTGGCTCCCGCGCAAGCGCTGACGTCGTAAGTCAACGGCAGAGTCAACGGCGGCCGAGTACCGGGTGCCCCTCCATGGGAGGGGCCTCGCGCACTCAGGCCGCCGACTTCCTGCCGTATTCATCCGCCTCTCGATACACGTTGAGCACGTACGTGTTGAGGTGGTTGTACGAGAACACCGCGTCGTACCACCCCTGTGCCGTCGACAGGTCCCTGTTGTCGTGGCACAGGTACTTCGCCGCGGCCAGCGCGACATCGTCGATGTCGTTCGGGTTGGCGTCGCCGTCACCGTCGGCGTCGGTCGCCCAGCTCTTCCACGTCGTCGGGATGAACTGCATCGGCCCGACGGCGCGGTCCCACGTGGTGTCGCCGTCCCAGACGCCGTCGTCGGTGTCCTTGATCGCCTTGTTCCCGGCCGTGCCGTCCAGCGCCGGCCCGCGGATCGCCTTGAGCGGGCGGCCGTTGGCGTCGAGGCTGGTGTTGCTCGTCGTGCCGTGGTTGGTCTCGATGCGGCCGATGCCGGCCAGCGTCGTCCACGACAGGCGGCACGCGGGCTGCGCCGTCGCCAGCCGCAGCTCGGCGAAACCGTAGGCCTGGATCGCGCGGGCCGAGATCCCCACCTTCGGCGCCATCTTCGCCGCCCAGCCCGACAGGGTGCTCGACGGCACCGTCGTGGAGTTGCCCGGCGGAGGCGTCAGCGCGCCGTTCGTCGGCGTCGGCTGCGGCACGTTCGGCGCGCCCGGGATCGCCTCGGCGCCCGGTGGCAGCGCGATCGGCGCGTCGGCGATGGGCGCACTGCTCTCGCCCGCGCCGACCGGCCGCGCACTGCCGCTGCGCGGAACCACGTAGGTCGCCAGCAGACCGAGAGCGCCCAGCAGAACCACGGTGACCGCGACCTGCACGCCGAAGCGTGAACCCGGCCGCCGCATGTACTCCGCGGTCGCCTTGCCGGCCGTCCGGCTCGCCGCCGCCGTCGAGCGCGCCGCCTTGGGCGCACCCGTCCGGGTCGACCGCCACGCGCCGCGCAGTCCTTGAGAAACGTTTCGAGAGAGGTTCGTGAGCTTGCCCGCCACGCCGGAAGTATGGCTGATGGCGGCGAGCGAGCGCCAGTGCGCATCGGCACCTTCTGTCCCCATCACTGCCCAAAACCACAGAAAATACCGACACAGTTGTCATCAGGTCGCAACCGGAAGGGCGGTCCCGTCGTTTCGCAGGTTATGTGCACGAGCCCGGCCGGGCGGCGGCCGTGGGGAGTGCCGGTGGGACCGACTGTCGTGGTCATCGGGGGGCGCGGTGGATGAGTGGAGCGGGTTCGAGACGATGCCGACGGTCGGGGGCGGTACCTCGGCGTCACCGTGCCGGGCCGGACCGTCCAGCGGGGACGGTCGGGCCAGGTGCGCAGAGCCGGTGCGCGAAGGCATGCGTAATGTTCGGGCACCGGACATGGCGCCAGGGTCGGAGGAGTCCACTGTGGAGACACAGTTGCCGAGCGGAACAGTGACGTTTCTGTTCACCGATATCGAAGGTTCAACTCGGATGGCTCACTCACTGGGGGCCGAATATCGCACGGTGTTGCACGACCACAGACGGCTGCTGAGAGGCGTCCTCGGACGCAGTACCGGCGCCGAGCTCCTCACCGAGGGCGACAGTTTCTTCGTCGCCTTCGCCGACGCGGCCACCGCGATCACCGCGGCGATCGACACCCTCCGCGCGCTCGCCGCGCACACCTGGCCCTACCGCAAGGGCTGGACCGAACCGTGCATGCCGCGGCTGCGGATCGGAATCCACACCGGCCCGGCCGTGCCGAAGGGCGGTGAGTACGCCACCCACGTCGTGCACAGAGCGGCCCGCGTGCGCGACGCCGCACACGGCGGGCAGGTCCTGTGCTCGCAGGCGACGCTCGACGCGGCGAAACGCCGGTTGCCGCCCGACATCAAGGCCGTCGACCTCGGGCTGCACCGCCTGCGCGGTTTCGACGACCCCGAGCGGCTGATGCAGCTCGTCGTGCCCGACCTGGAGTCGGAGTTCCCGCCGCCGCGCACCGAGGACGCGCGCGCCCACAACCTGCCCTCCTTCGCCGACTTCGTGGGCCGCGAGACCGAGATCCACCGGCTGCGCAGGCTCGTCGACGGGCACCGCCTCGTCTCGGCGACCGGGCCGAGCGGCGTCGGGAAGACCCGCGTGGCCGTCGAGATGGCACTGCGCGCCGCGAGGTCATACTCCGACGGCGTCTGGTACGCCGACCTGCCCGCGGGCGGCGACGCCGACGCGACGGCCGGGCTCGCCCTCGCACGGGCGGTCGGGGTGCGGCCCGACCCGTTCCGGCCCGCGGCCGAGACCGTCCTCGACTGGCTGCGGCACCGCAAATGCCTGCTGATCCTCGACAGCGCGCAGGCGAGGCACGCCGACTTCGTCCGGCGGGTGCTCGCCGAATGCTGGCAGGCGCGGATCCTGCTGGTATCGCGGGCGCCGCTGGGGCTGTCGGGCGAGGTGATCTGGGCCGTGCCCGCCATGGGCGACGGGGAGGCCGTGCGCCTGCTGGAGCTGCGGGCGGCCGCCGCGCGGGGCGGGGACGTCGTCGACGGCTGCGCCGCCGTCGCCAAGCGCCTGGGGGGCATACCGCTGGCGCTGGAGCTGGCGGCCGCGCGGATGCGGGTGGTGTCGCCGCAGGATCTCGCCAAGCGCCTGGACAGTGACCTGCTCGGGGTCCTCGACGGGCCCGGCCGCGTGTGGAGCGCCGCGCTGGACGCCTCCTACGAGGCGCTGCCCACCGGGGCCGTCGACCTGCTGCACGCCTTCGCCGAGGAACCCGACCCCGTCGACGTCGACGCCGTCGAAGGGCGCCTGCTGGGCGACGTCGGCACCGCCGCCGCGCTCGACGCCCTCGCCGCGCTGGTCGACGCGTCCCTGGTGGACGTGCGGTATACGGGGACGACCGCGCTGTACCGCCTGTCCGCGCCCGTCCGCGCCTACGCGGCGTCGCGGGCGCCGTCGTCCTCGGCGTCGTCGGACCCCGCCTGTCGCCCCGACCCGGACCCGCCCGCCGACCACGTCGCCCCGCACGACTTCGGGCCCCTGCCGGGCGGCGTCGTGCCGGGAGCGCTGCCGGGGTCGCTGTTCGCGGTCAGCGGTTTACTCCCGGCCGCGACGGACGACCGGCGCTGGCCGGGGGATGCGGTGAGGGTGGGGAAATTACTGTGGTGAGAGGGGGCTTCACGCGACGCCCGCTTCCACCAGGAAGCGGCTGGGCGTATCGGCCCAGGACACGTGCAGGCGCTCCCGTGCCCTCGTGCACGCCACGAACAGCAGGCACCGTTCCGTCATGAGGTCCGTCTCATGCTGGAGCCGGTCGACCTCGGCGTCGGTGATCGCCTTCGGGAACGGCATGGAGGCCGCGTTGACGCCGTGGTCTTGCGCATCTTCGTGCTTCGCCCAGCCCGAACTCGCGTGACCTGGCGCTCGCGGAGAGTGGACGGCATTCGCTTTCGCGAAGCCGGGGGGAGGGTCATGGGAGATCCGAGCGCGGCTCTCAAGGCGATTCACAAGACGGGGGCCGTCCATTTGGCGACCGCCGCGGCTGGCTTCGGTGGCGCGTCGCCACCGCCGAAGGAGATCTACGCCTGAACCGGCACCACCGACGCCTCCTCCCCGGGCCCGGGCACCGGAAACCTCCCCGCGTTCCGCGCCATCTTCGCGCGCGTCGCCGTCTCCAGGTCCACGCCCAGGACGTCGGCGAGGCGTGTCAGGTACATGAGCACGTCGGCCATCTCCGCCCCGACGGCGTCGCGTTGGGCGTCGGTCAGCGACTCGCACTCCTCCGGGGTGAGCCACTGCAACTCCGCGACCAGTTCGCCGACCTCACCGGCGAGGGCCATGGCCAGGTTCTTCGGCCGGTGGAACTTCTCCCAGCCGCGTTCGGCGGCGAAGGCGCGGAGGTCGGCGGTCAGGGCATCCAGAGACATCCCCGGATGATAGGCGCGCCGACCTCGCACGCCGTCGCGCTACTCGAACGCCGTCGTGTAGATCCTGGCCTTGTAGAACTCGGCCCCTGTCCTGGTGCGGTCGGCGCCGACGGAGAACCGCACGGTCGGGCTGCCCCAGGTGCGTGAGCCGGTGCCGTCGGCGCGGACGGAGACGTCTTCACCCGAGGAGTGGCGGGACCACGCCTTGAGCGAGCCCTCCGTCGACACGGTGGTCTTGGTCAGCGTCGCCGTGTCGACGCGGTAGGCGCCATAGGTGTCGGTGACGAACAGGTGCCCCGGCGAGCTGTAGTCGGGCTGGAGGTCGTGGCCCAGCCCGGACAGCGCGACCGACTTCCCCGCCGACACCAACCGCGTGTTCCGGTACGTCCCCGTCACGTTGTACGCCCGCAGCACCTTGTCGCCCACGGCCCACAGGTGGCCCAGCGACGGGTCCCACAGCACCCCGTGCGCGCCCTTGAACGCGATCGTCTGCACCCTGGCCAGGGTGCTCGGGTTGCTGATCGCCGTCGGCCCGTAGACGCACAGGTAGCCGCCGGCGAGCAGCCCGTCCGACGACGACGCCGTCACGATCGCGCCGATGTCGGGGATGCGTTCGACCGCGTGCGGGTTTCCGCCGGGCGAACCGGTCCACAGCAGGTCGTTGAGTTCCTGGTGCTGCTCGGTGGTCTTGTCGACGATGCCGACGTTGCCCCCCGACGCGGCGACCAGCGCCACCTCGCCGAAGGACGCGGTGTTGCGGAAGCGCACGTCGGACAGGTTGTACCAACCCCCGGCGCCGGGGGTCCAGCTCCACTGCACGTTCGCGTCGCTGAACGCGACGTCCTTGTCCCACATCAGGACCTTGTTGGACACCTGCTCGGTGGCCGCGATCGACCAGGTCGCGGCTTTCGCCGGCGAACCCAGGAGTAACGACGCGGGTGCGGCTAAGGCCGCGCCCGCCAGAAGCGTGCGACGTTTCATTCGGGAAACCCTTACTGGTAGTGGGTCGTGTAGATCCGTGCCTTGTAGAACTCGGCGCCCTCGCGCGTCTGCCACGGCGAACGCGAGAAACGCACGGTCGGGCTGCCCCAGGTCTTCTCGCCGACGAGGTCGGCGCGCACCGAGACGTCCTCTCCGCAGCGGTGACGGGAGTAGGCCTTCACGGAGTCCTCGACGGAGACGGTCGCCGCCGTCAGCGTCGCCTTGTCGATGTGGTGGACGCCGTAGGTGTCGGTGACGAAGAGTTTCCCGCGGTCGGTGTAGTCGGGCTGCAGGTCGTGCCCGAGCCCGGCGAGGGGCACCGCGCGGCCGGTGTCGACCAGGCGCACGTCCCGGCGCTCGCCGGTGACCTCGTAGGCGCGCACGACCTTGTCGCCGATCGCCCAGAGCACGTCGCCCTCCGGGTCCCACAGGACACCGTGCGCGCCCTTGAAGGGGATGACCTGGACCTGTTCGAGGGTCTCGATCTTCCGCGGGTGCGAGGGCGCGTACACGCACAGGTAGCCGCCGGCGACCTGCCCGTTCGAGGAGCTCGCGGTGACCACGGCGCCGACGGGGTGCACGTACTCGGCGGCGTGCGGGTTCCCGCCGGGCGCGGCCGACCAGAGCAGGTCGTCGAGGCCCTGCTCGCGCACACCGTGCTTCTTCTCGACGACACCGACGTCGCCGCCCGACGCCGCCGCGAGGGCGACCTCGCCGATGCGCGGGATGCGGCGGAAGCGCGCGTCGGACAGGTTGAACCAGCCGCCGACGCCCGGCGACCAGGACCACTCCAGGTTCTCGTCGGTGAACGGGGTGTCCTTGTTCCACATCATCAGGCGGTTGAGGATCTGCTCGGTGCCGACCACCGAGAACGTGGCCGCGGCCTGCGCGGGGGCCGATCCGAGGAGCGCGGCAGCGGGGACGCCGAGGGCGGCGGCGGACAGGAGAGTACGTCGCTTCACGGGGGAACCTTCGTCTACAAGGGGCAAGGTGATCTCAGTATGCCGAAGAAAAGCTCGAATCCTTGACCGCGAGGTGAAGGTTTTCTACCCTGCGGGTAGCCGACGAAAGGACTACCACCCCATGCCCACCGAAGACGCCGCCTCCGGCACCGCGCGCCGCACCCTTTTCCGCACCGGAGCGGGCGTCGGCATCGCCGCCCTGGGCGCCACGACGCTCGTCGCCGGCGCCACCGCCGCGCACGCCGAGGAGGCCGGGGAGGCCGCCGCGGCGGCCGCCGCCCCGAACCCCGCGTTCCCCAAGCACGAGCTGCGCGCCTCCTGGATCGCCAGCACCGTCAACATCGACTGGCCCAGCCGCCCCGGTCTGGACGTCGCCACCCAGAAGGCCGAGCTGATCCGCTGGCTCGACGAGGCCGTCGCGTACGGCTTCAACGCCGTCATGTTCCAGATCCGCCCGACCGCCGACGCGTTCTGGCCCTCGCCCCACGAGCCCTGGTCGCGCTGGCTGACCGGCGCGCAGGGCACCGACCCGGGCTACGACCCGCTCGCCTACGCCGTCGACGAGGCGCACAAACGCGGCCTGGAGATCCACGGCTGGTTCAACCCGTTCCGCATCTCCATGAAGGCCGTCAGCGGCGACGTGGGCACCGACCCGTCGAAGCTCGTCGACGGTCACCCCGCCAAGGACAACCCCGACTGGGTCGTCGCCTACCCCGCCGACGCCACCGGGCAGCTCTACTTCAACCCGGGCGTGCCCGAGGCGCGTCAGCACAACGTCGACGCGATCTGCCACGCCGCGGAGAACTACGACCTCGACGGCGTCCACTTCGACGACTACTTCTACCCCTACCCCGTCGGGACGCAGCAGTTCAACGACGACGCCACCTTCGCCGAGTACGGCGGCGACTTCACCGACAAGAAGGCGTGGCGCCGCCACAACGTCGACCTGTTCGTCAAGGCGATCTCCGACCGTCTCCGCGAGAACAAGCCGAACGTGAAGTTCGGCATCAGCCCCTTCGGCGTGTGGCGCAACAAGGCCGACGACCCGGTCCTCGGGTCCGACACCGCCGCCGGTGCGCCGACCTACGACGCCCTGTCCGCCGACACCCGCAAGTGGGTCAAGGAGGAGTGGATCGACTACATCGTTCCGCAGGTCTACTGGGCCGACTCCCTGGCCGTCGCCAGCTACGGCAAGATCGTGCGCTGGTGGGACGAGGTGTGCCGCGGCACGAACGTCCAGCTGTTCATCGGCGAGGCGACCTACAAGGTCAACGCCTCCACCCAGTCGCCCGAGTGGAACAACGACGCGCACGAACTCGACCGGCACGTGGTCATGGGCCGCGAGCTGGCCGACGTCGACGGCAACATCTACTTCTCCGCGAAGTCGGTGCGCGCCAACGAGCTCAACGCCATGGGCATCATCCGGGACACGCACTACCAGCGTCCCGCGCTGATTCCGCCCTCCGACGGCCGGTTGCGCCGTCCCGGTACCCCCCGCATCAGTGACTCGCGCTGGCGTGAGGGGAAGCTGGAGCTGCGCTTCGGCTGCGGTGACGAGCACGGCGGCCACGGTGGCCACGGCGGCGGGCACGGACGCCGTGAGGCGAGCTGGTTCGCGGTGTGGCGCTTCGACGGGCACCGCCGCCACGTCGAGGCCGGTGACATCGCCGACGCGACCGCGCTCGTCGGGCGCGTGCACGCCGACGCGGGCAAGTTCGTCGACGCCACCGCCGTCAAGGGCAAGAAGTACACCTACGTGGTGACCGCCTACAACGGCGTGTGGACCGAGAGCAAGATCAGCAAGGCGCGCAAGGTCTAGTCTCAATCCGGCGGTGCCGCCCCCGGTCTGGGCACGGAACGGGGGTGGCACCGCTTCTCGGTGTCTAGGTCCAGCTGACGCCGTCGGCGGGGACGGCGCTGATCTCGCCGCTGCCGTCGGTGCCGGCCGAACCCCAGTGGGTGTTGTCGGACCCGGCGGTGCCCCAGGGGTCGCCGTTGTTGCGCTCGCCGTCGGCGCCGATGCCGAACAGCGCGGTGTTGCGGAATCCGGCGGCGTTCGACCGGCCCTCGGCGCCCTGGGACGCGTCCCAGCGATCGGAGTCGCCGCCCTCGCCGTCGCGTGCCGACTTCGCCGGCCAGACGAAGTCGGTCCAGCTCACGCCGTCCCGGTGTTCGACGATGCCGCCGTTGGAGTCCCACGGGTCGCCGTGGTCGACGGCCGCCCGGGCCCCGGCCCGGCCCGGTGTCGTGAACGCGATGACCGCGATGGCGGCCAGCGCGGCGAAGATCATGCCCGCCAGCAGGCGGATTCGTGCGGTGTCGCTCATGGGTTTCCTTCCCCGTGTGGTGGGAAGGGTGCGCACCCTCGTGGACTCAGGGTACGAAAATCGGCGGCGGCCGTGGGGGCACGCGGTGGCGAGGGTGCGCCGCGCGGGATCCGGCCGCCGGTGGGAGAACTCGCCGGAGAGGCGGCGGCGCCGTCCCCGCCCGGGCACGGCGCCGCCGCTTCACCGCTAGGCCCCGTCGGCGTTGTCGGCGGGCGTGGAGTCCGCCTTGCCGGTGTCGTCGACACCGCTGTCGTGGTAACCGTCGGCGGGTGCGGCGTCGTCTTCGGCGCCGCTGTCGTGGTAGCCCTCGTCGACGCCGCTGTCGTGGTAACCGTCGGCGGGCGTGGAGCCGGTCTTGTCGCTCATCGTCGTGGTTTCCTTCCCCGTGTGGTGTGGGAAGGGCGCGCACCCCTTGGATCCAGCGTACGAAGTCCGGCGCTCACGCCGGGCGATCACTCAGGCGCCTCTCAGCATCAGCCGCCGTCCCGGCCGCTCCACCCACTCGTGCAGCGCCCACGACAGCGCCAGGGAGATCCCACCCGCCAGGACCGTCAGTCCCAGCGCGGGAAACACCCCCGGCTGCGGATGTCGCGCCCACACGTACTCGCCGGTGCGGATCACCAGGATGTGCACCATGTAGAACGCGCAGGACAGCTCGCCGAGCCGCACCATCAGCGGGTGCCGCACGAGCGAGGGTCTCCCGTCCAGGCCGGACACCGCGCCGGCCACGATGAGCAGTCCGAAGCCGACGACCGTGCAGGCCGCGTAGCGGAAGGGCCCGGGCGAGAACACCGCCGCGGTCGCGTAGCCCATGGCGGTCACCGCCAGGGCGATCGGGTAGCCGACGCCGCGCCATGCCCCGAGCCGCACGAGCCTGGCCAGGGCGACGCCGAGGGCGAACTCGGCGAGCCGCACCGGCGGGAAGAAGTAGACGACGCGCGGTTCCAGGAACAGCGGCGCGAGCAGCACGATCGCCGTCGACGCGGCCGCGACCGCCCACAGCCACCGCGCTCGCAGCCTGCGGGTCAGCCGGAACAGCAGCGGGAAGGCCAGGTAGAAGAAGGCCTCGCAGGCCAGTGACCAGCTCACGGGGTTGAGCGACTGGTCGTATTCGGCGACGGGCACCCAGCTGTGCACGAGCAGGCAGTTCGCGGTGGCCGCCTCGACGGTCGGGATCAGTCCGGGGATGAGCTGGAGGGCCAGCAGGAGCGCGGCGGCCACGGTGACGACGTGTACGGGGTAGACGCGGGCGAGCCGGCGTCGCCAGAAGCGGACGGGGTCGTCGCCGTCACGCGCGGACCAGGCGAGGACGAAGCCGGACAGGATGAAGAAGGACACTTCCCGGTAGGGGGATTGCACAGCCCCCGCACAGCCAGCGCACCTGCTGCCCCGCTCCGTCGCCGTCGAAGTACCGCACAACGTGGACGTGCAGCCCGAAGACGAGGAGTGCGGCGAACCAGCGCATGCCGGTTAGTGAGGGAAGGTGCTCATTACGGCTTTTGAGCATCGGGGGAGGGTAGCCGACGAAAATGTGAAGGCGGTTACAGTCCGCCCCTCTCAGCTTTTATCCCCGGGACGGCTGCGACAATCCGCCAGTGGCCGACATCCAGAGCACCGAAAAGTCGCGAGAACTCTTCGACCGCGCCGCACGGGTCGTGCCCGGTGGCGTGAACTCCCCGGTCCGGGCGTTCCGCTCGGTCGGCGGCGATCCCCGCTTCATGGTCAGCGGTGAAGGCTGCCGCATGACCGACGCCGACGGCAACACCTACGTCGACCTGGTGTCCTCCTGGGGCCCGCTCATCCTCGGCCACGCGCATCCGCACGTCATCGACGCCGTGACCGCCGCCGCCGTGAAGGGCACGTCCTTCGGGACGCCGACGCCCGGCGAGGTCGACCTCGCCGAGGAGCTCGTCGCGCGCACGGGCGTCGAGCGCGTCCGCATGGTCAACTCCGGCACCGAGGCGACGATGACCGCGCTGCGCCTGGCGCGCGCCGCCACCGGCCGCACCAAGATCATCAAGTTCGCCGGCTGCTACCACGGCCACGTCGACCCGCTCCTGGCCGCGGCCGGGTCGGGCGTGGCGACCCTCGCGCTGCCCGACTCGCCGGGCGTCGTCGGCACCGACGAGACGATCGTCGCGCCCTACAACGACATCGACTCCGTGGCCAAGATCTTCGCCGAGCACGACGGTCAGATCGCCTGTGTCATCACCGAGGCCGCGGCCGGGAACATGGGCGTCGTCGCCCCCCGTGACGGGTTCAACCGCAAGCTCGCCGAGCTGTGCCGCGCCAACGGCGCCCTGCTCATCCTCGACGAGGTCATGACCGGCTTCCGGGTGAGCAAGAACGGCTGGGCCGGGTTCTCCGGCGACACCGCCGACCTGTTCACCTACGGCAAGGTCATGGGCGGCGGCCTGCCCGCCGCGGCCTTCGGCGGCCGCGCCGAACTGATGGACATGCTCGCGCCCTCCGGCCCGGTCTATCAGGCGGGCACCCTGTCGGGAAACCCCCTGGCCTGCGCCGCCGGTCTCGCGACCCTCCAGCTCTGCGACGACGACCTCTACGCCAAGCTCGACGCCGTCTCCCAGACCCTGGGTGAGGCCGCCGTCGCCGCCCTCACCGAGGCCGGTGTCCCGCACCGCCTGTCGCGGGCCGGGAACATGTTCAGCGTGTTCTTCACCGCAGACGACGTCTCCGACTTCGCCGGTGCCCAGGCCCAGAACGTCGCCGCCTACCGCGCCTTCTTCCACGAAATGCTGGCAAAGGGGGTCTATCTGCCCCCGAGCGCCTACGAGGCCTGGTTCGTCTCCGGCGCCCTCGACGACGAGGCCGTCGCACAGATCGCCGACGCTCTCCCGTACGCCGCGCGTGCTGCGGCTAAGGTCGCACCGTGAGCACAGCTCAACCCAAAAGCGACGACCGGACCGTGGTGCACGTGCTGCGCCACGGCGAGGTGCACAACCCGGCGCGCATCCTCTACGGGCGCATCCCCGGCTACAAGCTGTCGACCCTCGGCGAGCAGATGGCCGAGGTCGCCGCGCGATCCCTGGAAGGACGCGACGTGACCTACGTCGTCGCGTCCCCACTGGAGCGTGCGCAGCAGACCGCGGAGCCCTTCGGGAAACTCTTCGCCACGCAGGTCGCCGTCGACGAGGACCTCATCGAGTCGGAGAACTTCTTCGAGGGCAAGGTCGTCTCGGTCGGCGACGGCGCCCTGCGCAGCCCGCGCAACTGGTGGCGCCTGCGCGACCCGTTCACGCCCTCGTGGGGCGAGCCGTACCGGATGATCGCCAAGCGCATGTTCACCGCGCTGCACGCCGCGCGCGTCAAGGCGCAGGGCCATGAGGCGGTGTGCGTCTCGCA
Organism: Phytomonospora endophytica; assembly: GCF_014202425.1. GTDB lineage: Bacteria > Actinomycetota > Actinomycetes > Mycobacteriales > Micromonosporaceae > Phytomonospora > Phytomonospora endophytica. The sequence goes on from NZ_JACHGT010000021.1 coordinate 39,953, forward strand.
CCAGCTGCCGATCTGGACGCTGCGCCGTTACGCCGAGGGCAAGCGCCTGTGGCATGACCCGCGCCGCCGCCAGTGCGCCCTGGCCAGCCTCACGTCCTTCCACTTCGAGGGCTCGAAGCTGGTCGGGATCGGCTACGACGAACCGGCCGCCGCGCTCGTCGCGCAGTCGGCGACCGCCGCCCAGGCCAAGGGCGCCTGACGTGCGACTGAAATCCCTCGGCCTCGCGCTGTCCGCGTTGTTCCTGCTGTCCGCCTGCGGTTCGGGCGGCGACGCCGCCACCAACCAGCAGCGCTTCGTCAGCCAGGACGGGCAGACGACCCTCTACGACGACCCCGCCGACCGCCCCAAGGCCCCGGCGCTGTCCGGTGAGGACCTGGCCGGCAACGCCCTGGACATCGCCGCCGCCTACCCCGGCAAGGTCATCGTCGTGAACTTCTGGGCCTCCTGGTGCCCGCCGTGCCGCGCCGAAGGCCCCGAACTGGTCGCCGTCGCCGAGGCCACCGCCGACCTCGACGTGCAGTTCGTCGGCATCGACATCCGCGACGAGCGCAGCAAGGCCGAGGCCTTCGAGCAGGGCCTGGGCGTGCCGTACCCGAGCTTCTTCGACCCGTCGGGCCGCCTGGCGATGCAGTTCGCCGACGTTCCACCGACGACCATCCCCGCCACCATCGTCATCGACCGCGAAGGCCGCATCGCCGCCGTCTTCCGCAAGGCGCTGCTCGCCTCCGGCCTCCAGCCGACCGTCGAGCAGATCGCACTGGAGGCGGGGCCGCGCCCGATCCCCTCGGGTTCCGGGTGAATATGTTCGCCGCGACCATCGAACAGAGCGGACGTCCGCGCGAAGCCCGCACCCTCGACGTCCGCGAGCTGACCGTGCGCACGTGGACCTGAAAGTCGATCACCCCCACCATGGTTCTACGATGTGTCGAACTTGTCCCACTAGCCTCGCGCGCTGAGAGGAGGCCCCGGTGAACGGATTCTCCGAGATCGCCACCGGCGGCCCGCTGCTCATCGCCATGGCGGTGGCGGCGCTCGCCGGGCTGGTCAGCTTCGCCTCCCCGTGCATCCTCCCGCTGGTGCCCGGTTACCTCTCCTACGTGACGGGCCTTGCCGGGTCGGACCTCGACTCCGGGAAGCGTCGCGGCCGGATCATCGCCGGGTGCGCGCTGTTCATCGCGGGCTTCACCGTCATCTTCGTGCTGCTGAGCTTCGCCTTCGCCGCGATCGGGCAGACGCTGCTGCTCAACCAGGAGACGGTCGAGCGCTGGGTCGGGGTGGCGATCATCGCCCTCGGCGTGGTGTTCCTCGGCGTCATCCCCGGCACGCGCGGGATGTGGCGTACCAACCGCAAGCTCCCCGACGCCGGGCTGATCGGCGCGCCCGTCCTCGGCGCGGTCTTCGCGCTGTCGTGGACGCCGTGCCTGTCGCCGACGCTCGGCGCCGTGCTGGGCATGTCGGCGATCTCCGGCCAGTCGGGCCGCGGGGTGGTCCTCGCCGTCGCCTACTGCCTCGGGCTCGGGCTGCCGTTCCTGGTCTTCGGCCTCGGGTTCCGCAAGTTCCTCGGGGTCTTCTCCTTCATCCGCCGCCACAGCCGCTGGGTCACCGCCGTCGGCGGGGTCCTGCTGATCCTGGTCGGCCTCGCGCTGGTCACCGGCGTGTGGATGGACTTCAACAACTGGCTGCGGGCCGAGGTCGGGCCGGTCGAGGTGGGCATATGAGCGTCGACGTGCAGGAGCGCCCGGGCGCGGCCTCGCCGAAGCGGAAGCGTCCGGTGTGGAAGCGGCCGCTCGCCGTCGCCCGCAAGTGGTGGGGCCAGCTGACCAGTATGCGCACGGCGCTGATCCTGCTGTTCGCGCTCGCCGTCGGCGCGATCCCGGGCTCGATCCTGCCGCAGCGCACGGTCAACGTCGAGAACGTCAACAAGTACTTCGCGGAGAACCCGGGCCTGGCGAAGTTCCTCGACCACCTGTGGATGTTCGACGTCTACGCCGCACCCTGGTTCGCCGCCGTCTACGGGCTGCTGTTCATCTCCCTCATCGGCTGCCTCGTCCCGCGCCTGCGCGAGCACTTCGACGCCCTCCGGCGCCGTCCGCCCGACGCGCCCGCGCGGCTCGACCTCATGCCCGAGAACGCCTCGTGGGCCGATGACGCCGCCGAGGGCGCCGATGTGGTCGACCGCCTGCGGACCCTGCTGCGTTCGCGCCGGTACCGCACGGTCGTCCGCGAGCACGCCGACGGCACGGTCACCTTGAGCGCGGAGAAGGGCTACCTGCGCGAGACCGGCAACCTGGTCTTCCACTTCGCGCTCGTCGGGCTGCTGATCGGGGTCGCCTTCGGCGCCCTGTTCGGCTGGCACGGCAACCGGGTCCTCGGCGAGGGCCCCGACAACGCCTTCTGCAACAACCTCCAGCAGTACGACGACTACGGTCTCGGCCCGAACGTCAGCCCGGCCGAGCTGCCGAAGTTCTGCATCGAGCTCGCGTCCTTCAAGGCCGACTACCTCGACAACGGCCAGCCGATCCAGTACTCCGCCGAGCTCCTCTACGGCGAGGGCGGCGGCATGCCGGACGAGACGTTCCACCTTGAGGTCAACGAACCCCTGCGGCTCGACGGGAACAACGTCTATCTCCTCGGCCACGGGTACGTCCCGATCATCGAGTTCACCGACCAGTACGGCAACGTGCAGACCTCGAACACGCCCTTCCTGGCGATGAACCCGTCGATGCTCAGCGAGGGCGTGGCGATCTTCCCCGACGCCAACATCACCCCCGACGGTGTGCGGGACAAGACGAAGCAGGTCGCCTTCGAGGGCATGTTCATGCCGACGGCGCCCGAGGAACCCCCGTACACCAGCTCCCTGTTCCCCGAACCGAACAACCCCGCCGTCATGCTCTTCCCCTACGTCGGCGACACCGGCCTCGACCGGGGCAAGCCCGGGTCGGTCTACGCGCTCGACCGGCAGCAGGTCGCCTCCGGCGCGCTGCAGGCCGAGGGCGAGGGTTTCCTGCTGAGGATGGGCGAGTCGAAGGCCGTCGCGGGCGGGACCGTCACCTTCAAGGAGCTCCAGCAGTACGCCGTGCTCCAGACCCGCTCCGACCCCGGTGAGGGGATCGTCCTGTGGTCGTCGGTGGCGCTGCTCGCCGGACTGCTGCCGTCCCTGCTGGTCAAGCGCCGCCGGGTGTGGTTCCGCGTCAAGGGGAACGACGTCACCGCGGGCGGCCTGCCCCGTACCGAGAACCAGACTTTCGCCGCGGAGTTCGGCGAACTCGTCGCCAAGGCCAAGGAGTCTTAATGCCCGACGTGGATGCGACACTCGCCAACACCGCCGACAAGCTATTCGTCGCCACGATCGTGTTCTACGCCGTGGCGATGCTCGGATACGCCCTGGAGTACGCCTTCGGGCGCAAGGCCGCCGCCGTCGCCGGGGCCCGGTCGAAGGTCCTCGCCGGAGCCGGCGGACCCGACCACGCCGAAACGTCCGATGTGGACGACGGCGAGGACGGGCACGTCGACGAACGCGCCGAACGCCTCGGCATCACCATGAACCAGGCCAACCGCGCCGGCGTGGTCGCCCTGTGGCTCACCTGGATCGGCGCCGCGCTGCACCTGAGCTGCCTGGTCCTGCGTGCGTGGTCGGTCGGGCGCGTGCCGTGGGGCAACATGTACGAGTTCATCATCGCCGTCTGCCTCGTCGGTGTCGGCACCTGGCTCGTCGTCGTCGCGACCGGTCTGGCCGCCCGCCGTCTCGGGCTGTTCACGACGCTCGTCGCGATCCTCCTGCTCGGCACCGCCACCCGCCTCTACACCGAGGCCGCGCCGCTGGTGCCCGCGCTGAACTCCTACTGGATCGCCATCCACGTCACCGCCGCAGTGCTGGCCAGCGGGATCTTCATGGTCGGCTTCGTGCCGGCCGCGCTCCAGATCATCCGCCGCCGTTACGACCAGGTCGAGGGCAGTGGCAGGAAACCGCGCTTCCCGATCACCCTCGGCGAGCGGCTCCCGGCGGTGGAGAACCTGGAGCGGCTGGTCTTCAAGCTGCACGTCTTCGCGTTCCCGCTGTGGACCTTCGGGGTCATCGCGGGCGCGGTGTGGGCCGAGCGCGCCTGGGGCCGCTACTGGGGCTGGGACCCCAAGGAGATCTGGTCCTTCATCGCGTGGGTCGTCTACGCCGCCTACCTGCACGCCCGCGCGACCGGCCCGGGCGGGCGCAAGCTCGCGCCGTGGATCGTCGTGCTCGGCTGGGTCACGATGATCATCAACCTGTTCGGGGTGAACCTCGTGGTGAGCGGGCTGCACTCCTACGCGGGGGTCTAGAAAGCCCAGAGCGGGTTCAGCTCGTGCAGTACGGCGATCACGAGCACCGGCACGGTGAACAGGTTGACCGCCGTACCGGTGAAGCGGGCCGCCGGGGACGTCTTCCGCCCGAGCCGGATGGAGAGGACCACGGCGGCGAAGGTGAACGCGGCGGCCACGAACATGACCGGCGAGTCTTGCACGTAGAAGTAGAAGTCCCCCATGAGGAACAGCGCGAGCCCGACGCTCAAGATGAGCGCGCGCGCCACCCACCAGCCGGGCCGTAGCGCGTAGAGCATGTCCGTGGCCCGGCGGTAGGCGAAGAGCTCGCCGAGGAAGCCGTCGGCGCGGTCGGCGACGGCGTGCCAGTCCACTGTCGACGGTGGTGCGGCGGCGACCATGGCGGTTCCGGCGAAGGCGGGTTGCGGCATCCGCGCTCCCGTGTCGGCCGTCGTCGGCAGGGTCGAGCGGAGTTCCGACGCGTAGGCCTCCGGGGGGCCCAGGCGGGTCGCGAGCGGGACGGCCGTGGTGATCTCGCCGGCGACCTCGGTGAGGTGGTCGATGAGGTCGCCGATCAGTTCGCCGCGGACGTGCGGCGGCAGGTCGGACAGCGCGTCCTCGACGGCGGCTATGTAGTGGGCGATCTCGTCGTCGCGGGTGCCGGTGACGTTCACTCGGATTCTCCTAGCGGGCTCGGTTGCCGAGGAGGTCGCCCATCGTGTCGGCGAACTCGGTCCAGGTCTTGGCGGCCAGGTCGAGCTGGACCCGGCCGGAGTAGTTGAGCGAGTAGTACTTGCGGTGCGGTCCGGAGTCGCTGGGCACGACGTAGGTCACGAGGTGGCCGGCCTGGAAGAGCCGCCGCAGGGTGCCGTAGACGGAGGCGTCGCCGACGTCGGTGAAACCGGCCTGCCGCAGGCGCCGCAGGATGTCGTAGCCGTAGCCGTCCTGGTCTTTGAGCACGGCGAGCACGGCGATGTCGAGCACTCCTTTGAGCAGCTGCGTTCTGTCCACAGGGGACAGGCTACTTCGCAATGCGGAATAGTGTCAATGGCGCACTAGTGATCGACGGGACCGGCGAGCCGCCGTTTTCTCGCTTGCCCCGGTCGCCGAGCGGGGGACATGATCACCTGGTCCACTCCTCTGCGAACCGGAGTCAGCCGTGCTCCCCCTCCTGCGCGACCGTCGCTTCCAGGCCTTCTGGCTCGGCCAGGCCACCAGCGTCGTCGGCGTCGGCGTCACCGTCGTGGCGCTGCCCGGTCTGCTGCTGACGCACCGCAGCGGCACCGACTTCGCCTACGTCCTGGCCGCCCAGGCCGGTACGGGCGCCTTCTGCACGATCTTCGGCGGGGTCTTCGCCGACCGGTACTCCCGCAGCATGCTCATGGCCGTGTCCGACGTGCTCTGCATCCTCGGGGTGGGCGCCTATCTCGCGCTCGGCGCGAACGGTCCACTATGGGCACTGCTGCTGTCGGCGGGCGTGATCGGCGTCGGGACCGGCCTCTACCAGCCCGCGCACCGGGCCGCGATGCCGCAGATCGTGCCCGGGGAACTCCTGGAACGCGCCAACGCGCTCGACTCGGCCACGAAACGGATCGGGATGGCCGCCGGTTCGGCACTCGGCGGACTGCTGATCGCGACGGTGAACCCCGAGGTCGCGCTCGTCGTGAACCTCGGCACCTACGCCGTCAGCCTCGCGACCCTGCTCTTCCTGCGGCTCCCGGCGGTCACCGGCGGCGGCTCGGGCGGCGGGATCGCCGCGGTGTTCCGGGAAGCGGGCGAAGGCGTGCGGATCGTGCTGCGCAACCGCTGGGCCACCGCGATCATGGTGCAGGGCACCATCCAGGTCTTCTTCCTCTTCGCGCCCAACTACATCCTCACCGCCATCGTCGCCGCCGAGCGTTACCCGAAAGGCGCCTACGGCTGGATCATGACCGCTGGTTTCGTCGGCGCGCTCGCCGGTTCGCTGATCTCCGGGCGGATCAAGGCGAAGCGGCCGGGTCTGCTCGCGATGAACGCGCTGGTGCCGTGCGCGGCCTTGCCCGTCTGCCTGGTCTGGAACGTGCCGCTGTGGGCCTTCTGCGCGATCGCGTTCCTCGCCTGGGCCGGGATCTCCACCTTCTTCGTCTTCTGGCTGTCGGCGCTGTCGCGGGCCTTCCCGCCGGAGGTGCACGGCCGCGTGTTCGGCATCGAGCACCTCCTGACGTTCTGCCTGGACCCGGTCGCCAAGGCGGTGATCCCGGCCGTCGCGCTGGCGGTCGGCATGGGAGTGTTCGGGATCGTCGCGGCGGTCGTGCTGCTGGTGAGCACCTACGCCGTACTGCTGGTGCCGGGCGCGATCAGACTCTCGACTCCGTCAGACGCGCCGAAGCCTCCTTCCGTGCCGACAGCTGCCCACTGAGCACGATCCACAGGCACAGCGCGCCCATCGGGACGAGCATCAGCAGGGTCACGACGATCGCGTCGAGCTCGCCGCCCTCGCCGGCGGTGAGCAGGGTCGCGGTGAGCAGCGACAGGACCATGTTGTTCCCGGCGTGGGCGAGACTGGCCGTCCAGATCGTGCCGCTGCGGATCCGCAGCCAGCTCAGCATGATCTCCTGGAGCAGGAACGAGGCCGTCCACACGAGCAGGCCCAGGGCGACGTTGGAGTACTCGGCGTAGCCAAGGAAGGCCAGCGGATAGTGCCAGACGGCCCAGATCAGGCCCGTGGCGACGGTCGCGGCGACGGGCCGGCCGCGGTAGATCCGCAGCCGCAGGTAGCTCGTCCAGCCGAACTCCTCGCCCCAGTAGATCGGGATGAGGACGATGACGAGGGCCTGGAGGCCCAGGATCACCGCCCACCAGGGGATCCCGAACCCGTCGAGCGCCGACAGGTCGGGCGTCCACAGCCCGGTGGCCGCGGCGACGACGCAGGTCGCGACGGCGATCGCGAGCGGCGCCAGCCACGCGACCAGGTAGTGCCACCAGGCCTTCCGCAGGCGCGGTTTGAGGCCGGCGTCGGCGAAGCCCTCGCGCGTCACCCACCTGCGGACGACGAAGGCCGCGATCGCCGGCAGGAACGCCATCGGCAGCTGTGCGAGGGGATTGACCAGGGACCAGTCGAGGACCAGCCGTGCGAAGAACTGGTAGCCCCAGGTGGCCCCGAAGGAGATGAGCAGGAACACCGCCAGGCCCTTGTGCCTGGCGAGAAGTGAAGCGGACACGTGCGTCCTTCCGGTCGACGGCAACCGGGACAGCGTCGCCGCCGAAGGGGGTCGCGCGCATCGCGCGTGAGAGGGGGATCGGGCCTCCCGCGAAAGGGCCGGGAACCGCTCGCTCGGAAGAGGGAGACGCGCCGACGGTCGCGGCATCATCGTGACCGTCGGCGCGGGTCGATCTACTCGTCCGCGTCCGGGGCGGGCTTCTCGGGCTCGCCGGTCGGACCGGTGTAGTCATCCTCGGCGGGGTCGCCCGTGGGACCGGTGTAGTCGTCGCCCACCGGAGCCGTTCCCGTGCCGTCGTGGTCCCCCATGATCCTTCTCCTCTTCCGTGTGGCGCGCGCATCCCCGCGGGCGCCGTACCTCCACCATCGCACCGATCCGCGCGTCGTGAACCGGCAGAAAGGCTCGCCGCTACCGCCGGTGGGCCCCACGGTGACCTCGGTCATTGGTATGACCTGGGCGAGCGGTTTTCCCTCCTTGGAGGGAGGTGCGCGCCTGACGTCTCACGCACACTTCTTGTCATGCGGAAACTCCTCGGTGCCCTGGTCGGCGTGCGCGCCTTCAACGGCTGGATCCACGGTCTGGCCGGTTTTGTCCTCGGCATGCTCCCGTTGCCCGTCGCCCTCGTGTTCGCGCTCGCGGTGCGCTCACCTAAACCCCTGGGGGTCTTCGCCTTCGCGGTCGTGTGGACCGTGCTGATCGCCGCGCTGGGCCTCCCGGACCCGATCCGCTCCTTCCACGTCCGCCTCGGCAACCGCCTGCTCGGGACGTCCCTGCCCCGCCCGGCGGGCGGCGGCTGGCCGAACCGTTTCCGCACTTCGGCCTGGACGGTCCTGCACGCCCTCGGCGGCGGGCTGCTGGCGTCGGCGGCCTTCATCCTCGTGCTGGCCGCGTTCACACCCATGTTCGTGTGGGCGAGCGGTGGCGGGAAGCTCGCCTACTTCGACATGGAGATCACCGTCGGCGGTGGCGTCGAGGGGGTGTGGACCTTGCCGGTCGCCGCCTTCTACCTGGTCCTGCTCGCCGCGGCGGGCACCCTGGTGACCTTCGCCCAGCGCCGTCTCGCGCCGGTCCTGCTCGGCCCGCGCAACGCCGAGAAGGTCGCCGTCCTCGAAGAGCGCACGGCCGTGCTGACCCAGCGCAACCGGCTCGCGCAGGAGCTGCACGACTCGATCGGCCACACCCTGACGACCTCGACCATCCAGGCCGCCGTCGCCGGGCGCCTCATGGAGCAGGACCCCGAGACCGCCCGTCGCGCGCTCAACAGCATCGAGGAGTCCTCGCGCACCGCGCTCGAAGACCTCGACCACGTCCTCGGCATCCTCCGCGACGGCCGCACCGCCACCAAGGCCCCGGAGCGGACCCTCGTCGACCTGCCCGCGCTCTTCGAGCACGTCCGGCAGACCGGCACCGCCGTCGACGCCGTCGTCAGCCGCAGGCTCGACAAGGTCCCCTCGACCGTCTCGCGCGAGGCCTACCGGATCGTTCAGGAAGGGCTGACCAACGCCGTCCGGCACGCCGGGCCGGTCCCGGTGAGCGTCCGCGTCGAGGATTCGGGTCCCTGGCTGCACGTCGAGCTGAGCAACCCCATCGAGCAGCGCGCCCTCCGTCCCGAGCGGGACGGCGGCGGTCACGGCCTGGTCGGCATCGTCGACCGCGTCCGCCTCCTGCGCGGCGAGGTCACCTTCAGCCCCGTCGAGGCCGAGGACGGACCGCACTGGCGCCTTGCGGCCCGCCTTCCCCTGAGAGCCGGCGCATGAGCCCGGTCTCGGTGCTCGTCGTCGACGACGACGAACTCACCCGCACCGGCCTGCGTGCCCTGCTGTCCACGGAGGACGACCTCACCGTCGTCGGTGAGGCCGCCGACGGTTCCCAGGTCCTGCCCATGGTCGTGGAACTGCGCCCCGACATCGTCCTGATGGACGTGCGCATGCCCGGCATGGACGGCATCACCGCCACCCGCCTGCTGCGCCGGGAACTGCCCGAGCCGCCCAAGGTCGTCGTCATCACCACCTTCGAGAACGACGAGTACGTCTACGACGCACTGCACGCCGGGGCCAGCGGTTTCCTCCTCAAACGAGCCCGCTCCGCCCAGATCGCCCACGCCCTGCGCCTCATCGCCACCGGCGAGTCCGTCCTCTTCCCCGATACCATCCGCCGCCTGGCCGCCGCCCGTCCCGGCCGCCCGCCGAACGGCTCGCCCGGCTCGGCCCCGCTCACCGGCCGCGAACTGGACGTACTGCGGCTCATGGCATCCGGTCTGTCCAATCTCGACATCGCCGGGCGCCTCTACGTGAGCCTGGAGACGGTGAAGACCCACGTCGGCAACATCCTCGCCAAACTCGGCGCGGACAACCGGACGCAGGCCGTCGTCATGGCCTACGAGTCGGGCTTCGTCACACCCGGGGGCTGAACGCTCCAGGATCGGCCGCACCGCGCGGATCCCGGGGTAGCACGCGCGTGCGCGCGGACCGTCCCGTATGGACGTTCCGCTCGTCCGCGCCTCCCCCTAGGCTGTCCGGCATGCCCTCCACGCACCTCGGCATCGACTTCGGCACCTCGCACACCGTCGCCGCCCTCACCCGGCCCGACGGTTCCGTCGAACCCCTCCTCTTCGACGGCTCGCCGCTGCTCCCGTCGGCCGTCCTTGCCGAGGAGGACGGGCGCCTCATCGTCGGCTCCGACGCGCTCCAGGCCGCCCGCATGCGACCGGACCGCTGCGAACCGCACCCCAAACGCCGTGTCGACGACGGGACCGTCCTGCTCGGCGAGCGCGAGTACCCGGTCGGCGACCTGTTCGCGGCCGTGCTCGGCCTGGTACGGCGGCGCTGTGTCGAGGTCGCGGGCGCGGTCCCGCCGTCGGTGGGGCTGACGCACCCGGCGTCGTGGGGGCCGACGCGCAGGCGGGTCCTGACGCAGGCGGCGTCGGCGGCGGGGTTCCCGACGGTGCGGCTCATGCCCGAGCCGGTCGCCGCGGCCAGGTATTACACGAACGCGCTGCACCTCGACGTGCCGGTCGGCGCGGCCGTCGCGGTCCACGACTTCGGTGGCGGCACCTTCGACGCGAGCGTCGTCCGCCGCACCACGGACGGTTTCGAGGTCCTGTCCGTCGACGGTCTCGACAATCTCGGTGGCGTCGACATCGACCACGCCCTCATCGACCACGTCAAACCGGGGGAGACGGCCGGAGCGATCAGCGCCCGCGAGGAGTGGCTGTTCCGCGAAGACGCGCGGCGGGTCAAGGAGAGCCTGTCGCGCAGGGCGTCGGCGGAGCTGTACGTCCCCGGCGGCGCCGACGTGCACGTCACGCGCGAGGAGCTCGACGCCCTCGCCGCGCCCATGCTGGCGCGCGCGGTCACGGTGACGCAGGCCGTGGTCGCCGACTCCGGCGTCGCGCCCGGTGAACTCGCCGGGGTCTTCCTCGTCGGCGGGGCGAGCCGGATGCCGCTCGTCGCGACGCTCCTGCACCGGGCCCTCGGCGTCGCACCCGTCGCCGCCGACGACCTGGAGCAGGTCGTCGTGCGTGGTTCGATGCCCGACGGCCGCGCGCCGGCGCCGGTGCCCGTGCCGCCGATGGTTCCCGCGCAGGCCACGCCGGTCTCGGCGCCTCCCGTCGCGCAGGCCGTGCCGGTGTACCCGCCGCCCACCGGACCGCCGGTGGCCGCGCCCGTGTACCCGCCGTCGGTCTACCCGGCGCCGGCCCCGCAGCCGGTCTATCCGCCGCCCGCGGGTCCGCCGGACCCTGCCGCGTACCCGCCGCCCGTCCAGGCCGCCCACCCGGCGCCCGGGCGGCCCTCGCTCACCGGCCAGAGCATCAGCGACCGCTTCGGCCCGATCGCGCTGTGGATCCTGGCCGCCTGCCTGCTCGGTGTCGTCGCCATCGGCCCGTTCCTCGGCGGGGACCTTGAGTCCGACTACGGCTGGCGTGAAGAGGGCGGCTTCGACCACGACATGGTGGACTTCGTCGAGGTCTCGCGGATCATCACCATGATCATCGCGGGGGGACTCCTGCTGCTCCACCGCATCCGGGTCCCCGGGATGCGGTGGGTCCTCACCGGTGTCTTCGCCGTCGGTGCCGCCGCACTCAGCGTCGCCACCCTCGGCATGGCCGCCCTCGGAGACGACGACGTCGCCACCGCGCACTATTTCTGCACCCTCCTCGCCGTGGCGGCACTCGAACTGCTCTTCACCGACGCCGTCGCCGACTGGTACCGCGCCGGACCCCGCGTCGGCGTCGCACCCGTCACCCGCTGGTTCCTCGGAGGCGCGTTCGCCGCCGTCCTCGGCGGCTTCGCCCTGGGTCTCGACGCCATGGGCTGATTTGCCGCGAGCGCACCGAAAACACGCGACCTCGCCCCACGACAACGAGATCTTCGCCCCTACCCGCCCTGGCCGCGACCGGCTACCGTGTGCACATGACCGACGCCGAGCCCGTTCTCCAGCCGTCCGGTGGCGCCCGTCCGCCCGACAACGCCCCTGGCGACCTCGCGTTCACCACGGTGAAGTACATGGTCGCCAACGGCCCCACCGCGGTCGTCGCGGGCAGCGAAGCCGAAGGCAAACTCCTCGCCGTGCACGCCGTCCGCGCCCGCTGCGACGACCTCGGATGGGTCCCGCCCACGGTCGCCGATCTGGAGATCGAAGGCAGCTCCCCCGACGGCGAAGGCGGCCGCACCTTCCGCGTCGCCAGCCTCGACAGGGCCCTCACCGCGACCGTCCACGTACCGGCGGAGACGCCGGGAGCGTCGATCGCCGTGACGCTGTCGAAGATCGACGAGCAGGACGCCTGGAACGACGACGGGTTCGCCTGGGACAGCTGAGGGGCTGTGCTCGTTCGGGTCGCTGCGCTCGCGATGCGGCCGGCGCCGCCTTACGCTGCCCACACCACGGTTCCCGTGGTCGTGGTCTTCGTGGTGGGTCTTCCTACCGCGTCACCAGATCCGCCAGCGCGAACACGAACAGCGCGATCCCCACGAACCCGTTCGACGTGAAGAACGCCCGGTTCACCTTCGACAGGTCTCCCGGGCGCACGATCACGTGCTGGTAGACGAACGCCGCCGCCGCCAGGGCCAGGCCGACCCACCACAGCGGGCCGTACCCGGTGAGCGCGCCGAACCACACGAACAACCCGAACGTCACCACATGCACGACGCTCGACGTGTGCAGCGAGGCGGCGATGCCCCACTTCGCGGGGAACGACTTCACGCCGTTCGTGCGGTCGGCCGCCACGTCCTGGCAGGCGTAGATCAGGTCGAAGCCGCCGATCCAGAGTCCGACGCCGATGCCCAGAACCCACGCCGGTCCCGAGCCCTCGAAGGTGCCCGTCACGGCGAGCCAGGCGCCGACGGGGGCGACGGCCTGGGCGAGTCCCAGGATCGCGTGCGGGTAGTACGTGAACCGCTTCCCGTACGGGTAGACGATCATCGGCACCACGGCCAGCGGCGACAGCACCAGGCACAGCGGGTTCAGCAGCGCGGCGGCGGCGAAGAACACCACCAGCGACACCGCGCTGCCGACGTACGCCGTCCGCATGCTGACCGCGCCCGTCACCAGTTCGCGCTGGGCGGTGCGGGGGTTGCGGGCGTCGATCTGCCGGTCGATGATCCGGTTGGCCGCCATCGCGAAAGTCCGGCCCGACACCATCGCCACCGTCACCAGCAGCAGATCCCACCAGCGGACCCACCCGCCGGAGTCGGGGCGCTCGACGTACATCGCCGTCAGCGTCGCCAGGTAGGCGAACGGCAGCGCGAAGACCGAGTGCTCGATCACCACGAGCTTCGTGAACGCCCGCACCGGGTTCGTGCGGGCCACGGCCGCGGCGCTCACAGCCCGAACTCCGACCAGCGCTTGTCGACCTTGGCCACGATGTCCGGCGACATCACCGTCATCTCCGGCCAGCCGCGCGTGTAGCCCTCCGTCACCAGCTTCGCCGTCGCGTCGATCCCCGCCTTGCCGCCCCAGAACTGCTGGTACGACGCGTGGTCCAGGTGATCGACCGGCCCCTCGGTGAGCAGCAGGTCGTGCTTGTAGTCGACGTTCCCGAAGGCCCGGAACGCGACCTCGCGCAGGTCCTGCACGTCGCAGTCCTCGTCGACGACCACGATCAGCTTCGTCAGCGACAGCAGGTGCAGCCCCCAGATCGCGTTCATCACCTTCTGCGCGTGCTTCGGGTAGCGCTTGCGGATCGACACGACCAGCGCGTTGTGGAACACCCCCGGCTCGGGCATGTTCATGTCGACGATGTCGGGGATCATCAGCTTGATCAGCGGCTTGAAGATCCGCTCGGTCGCCTTGCCCAGGCCCAGGTCCTCCTGCGGCGGGCGCGAGGTGATGATCGAGTGGTAGATCGGGTTCCTCTGCGTCGTCATCGTCTCGACGTGCAGCACCGGGAACGGCTCGACCGGCGTGTAGAAGCCCGTGTGGTCCCCGAAGGGCCCCTCCGGCAGGCGCTCGCCCGGCTCGACGTAGCCCTCCAGCACGACCTGCGCGTTGGCCGGCACCTGGAGCGGGACGGTCAGGCAGTCGACCATCTCGACGCGCTGCCCGCGCAGGAAACCCGCGAACAGGTACTCGTCGATGTCGCCCGGCAGCGGGGCCGAGGCCGCGTAGGACACGACCGGGTCGCAGCCGAAGGCGATCGCGACGGGCAGCCGCTCCCCGCGCCGCTCGGCGACGGCGTGGTGGGCGGTGGAGTCCTTGTGGATCTGCCAGTGCATGCCCAGGGTGCGGTGGTCGTGCTGCTGAAGGCGGTACAGCCCGAGGTTGCGTTTGCCCGTCTCCGGGTGGCGCGTGTGGGTCAGCCCGTAGTTGTGGAAGATCCCGCCGTCGCCGGGCCAGGTCACCAGGCCGGGGAGGCGGTTGAGGTCGACCTTGTCGCCCTTGTAGACGACCTCCTGGCAGGGCGCGCTCCTGGTCTTCTTCGGCGGCAGCGACTTGAGCTGCATGAGCTTGCCGAGCCCGTCGCGGATCCCCGACCAGCCGATCGGCAGGTCGGGCTTGATCAGGTCGCCGATGCGGGCGCCGATCTCGTCGAGGTGACCGACGCCGAGGGCCTTGGCCATGCGGTCGACGTTGCCGAAGAGGTTCATCGCGACGGGCATGTCGCCGCGCGTGGGGTTCTCGAAGAGCAGGGCCGGGCCGCCCGCGCGCACGACCCGCTGGGTGATCTCGCTGATCTCAAGAGCCGGGTCGACGGGGGCGGTGATGCGGCGCAGGTCCCCGTCGCGCTCCAGGGCGGTCAGGAACTCGGGGAGGTCTGCGTACGGGAAGCCTTTGGCCATGGCGCTATTGAACCCGATCCCCGGAGCGGATGATCGGGCGCGCCGGGCGGGGGTGAGCCGGGAGACGCCGGAGCGCCGCCCGGCGCCGCTCACCCGCGCCGCCTGAAGCCGATCTTGAGCACGTTCTCGATGTAGTACTCCAGGAACGGCGGCAGGTACGGCCCCATGATCTGGTCGAACACCTTCGACAGCTCACCGCCGTCGGGCGCGTCGGTCAGCGACACCAGCCTCCACGTGTTCAGCGGCCGCTCCTCGGTCCCGGCGGCGCCGTGCTCGACGTGGAACAGCGGCTGGGCGGTCGTCGCGGTGACGGTCTCGCCGCGGTCGTCGACCGCCTCGGCCGCGCCCAGGAAGGTCACCGTCCGCGTCTCGTGGTTCAGGTGCGTCTTCTCGATGATCAGGCCGGAGGACGACATGTCCTTCCACAGCCACTGCTCCGACACCCGCGTGTAGGTCGGATCATCGCCCCATGAGCGGACCGAGGCCTTGTCGGCGACGGGGATGTACAGGTCGGGCCGGCGTGCCTTGCGGACCTCCATGTCCCACAGCATCGTGCGGGTGAAGGTCAAGGGCTCGGCGACCTCATAGCGTTCGGCGAGGACGGCGTTGACGTCGAGGTCGGGGAGGTGGATCAGGGTGTGGCGGGGGTCGGCCCAGGCCTCGGCGAAGCTTTTCTCGTACTCGTGAGCGGTCACGGTGATCTCCGGTCTAGAATTGGTTATCCGCATAATGGTTACTCGGCTAAAGGTTATGCGACTAACTATCCTTGCGCAAGAGGGGACATTCCATGGACTTCGCCCGCGCCGACGCGCTCAACACCGCGATCCGCACGATCGCCATCCGGCACCGGGCCCTCGCCGCCTCGATGCTCGCCGAACTCGGCCTGCACCCCGGCCACGAGGCCGTCCTGCTCGCGCTGGCCACCCACGGCCCGCAGACCCAGAAGGAACTCGCCGTCGAGGCCAACTGCGAGCCCCCGAGCATCACGGTCATGGTCCGCAAGCTGGAGACCGCCGGGCTCGTCGAGCGCGCCTCCGACGCCGGCGACGCCCGCGCCCGCGTCGTCAGCCTCACCCAGCGGGGCAGCGAGCTCATCGGCCCACTCAAACGCGTCTGGACCAGGCTGGCCGAGGAGACCGTCGTGGGCATCGACGAGGAGGCCGTCGCCGAACTCCTCGGCGCCCTGGAACTCCTCGCGGGAAACCTCCGCGCACGCGGGAAACTCCGCCTGTGACGGCGAAGGGCCGCACCCCTGGCGGGATGCGGCCCTCGTAGAGCTGTGAGACCTAGATGCGGTCGCCGGTCTCGGCGTGGAAGACGTGCTCCTTGCCGACCTCGGGCTGCACGAACACCGTCTCGCCGAGCTGCGGCAGCAGGCCGCTGCCGGCGCGGACGACGAAGCGCTCGGCGCCGTTCTCGTTGCCCAGCTGCGCGTGGCCGTAGACGAAGGCGTCGGAGCCCAGCTCCTCGACCAGCTCGACCTCGATCGGGATGCCGTGCTCACCGAGCTTGCAGTGCTCGGGGCGGATGCCGACCGTGACGGTCTTGGCGTCGCCGACACCGGCGGCCTCGACCTGCTCGCGGGTCAGCGGGATCGTCACGTCGCCGAACTTCGCGCCCTCGGCGGTCAGCGGGACCGTCTTGATGTTCATGGCGGGGGAGCCCATGAAGCCGGCCACGAAGACGTTCTTCGGGGTCTCGTAGAGCGCGCGCGGGGTGTCGCACTGCTGGAGGAGACCGTCGAGCATGACCGCGACGCGGTGGCCCATCGTCATGGCCTCGACCTGGTCGTGGGTGACGTAGACGGTGGTGACGCCGAGGCGCTTCTGCAGCGAGGCGATCTGCGAACGGGTCTGGACGCGCAGCTTGGCGTCGAGGTTCGACAGCGGCTCGTCCATGAGGAAGACCTGCGGCTGGCGCACGATCGCGCGGCCCATGGCCACACGCTGACGCTGACCGCCGGACAGGGCCTTCGGCTTGCGCTTGAGGTAGTCCTCAAGCTGCAGCAGCTCGGCGGCCTCCTTGACGCGGGCGTCGATCTCCGACTTGGGGGTCTTGCGCAGCTTGAGCGCGAAGGCCATGTTCTCGTACACCGTCATGTGCGGGTACAGCGCGTAGTTCTGGAAGACCATCGCGATGTCGCGGGCCTTCGGGGGGAGGTTCGAGACGTCCTTGTCGTCGATGAGGATCGAGCCCTCGTCGACGTCTTCGAGACCGGCGAGCATGCGCAGGCTGGTCGACTTCCCGCAGCCGGAGGGGCCGACGAGCACGAGGAACTCGCCGTCCTGGATCTCCAGGTCGAGCTTGTCGACGGCCGGCTTCTCGGTACCCGGGTAGATCCGGGAGGCGCCCTGATAGGTCACCGTGGCCATGATGTTTCCTTCCACCGGCAGGAACGTGCCGGACGATCCGAGTAAAAGGTGACGGCCCCGCCTGTTTAAGTGAACGGGCGAGGCCGACCAGGTGAGACCACCTAAGCAGGTGATCTTCACGGCGACAAGTGCGCGCGGGTGTTATGCCCGGATCCTGGGCAATTTTTGTTGTGAGGGTGAACTATCGGAAGGCCCCGGCCCTCTCCTCGGCCCACTCGGCGAAGGTCAGCGGCGGGCGGTCGAGCAGCCCGGCGAGGACCTCGGTGGTCGGTCCGGGCCGCTCCAGGCAGGCCGCGAGGTAGCCGTACATGCGCTGCGGGACCTCGGCGGGGACGCCGCGGGCGGTCATGGCGGCACCGGCCTCCTCGGGGGTGACCTCGGTCCAGGGGACGTCCTCGCCGAGCGCGGCGGCGATCGCGGCGACCTGCTCGCGCTGGGTGAGCGACTGCGGGCCGGTGATCGCGTAGGACCGCCCGGCGTGCGCGGGGTCGGTGAGGGCGGCGGCCGCGACCGCGGCGATGTCGCGTTCGTGGAGGGGCGAGGTGGCGGCGTCGCCGAGGGCGCAGCGCACGGCACGGGCCGTCCGGATCTGCCCGGCCCAGACCATGGCGTTGCCGTCGAACTGCGCGCAGCGCAGGAAGGTGTGGTCCAGTCCCGACGCCGCCACGGCCGTCTCGGCCAGCTTGAAGGCCGTGGCGAAGCGCTCATAGCCGCCGCCGTACTCGACGGTGATGGCCGACAGCAGGACCGCGCGGCGCACGCCCCGCCGTCGCGCCTCCACGAGCAGCTCGGGAAGGCCCTCGCCGACCGCGCGCGGGCTGATCAGGATCGCCTCGGCCCCGTCGAGGGCGGCGGCGTAGGTCGCGGGCTTCGACGCGTCGCCGTGGACGACGGTGGTGCCGTCGGGGAAGGCCGCACCGGCGTCGCGGGTGAGGGCGGCGGGTTTGTGGCCGAGGTGGCGGAGACGCGCGACGGTCTCGCGGCCGACCGCGCCGGTGGCTCCGGTAATGAGGATCATGGCTGCCCTTTCGGTACCGTGTGTTATGCGGGTCGTTCTATACGAGGAGCGTATTCTATGAGTTCCGTAGTAAATACGGAAGGTGCCCGGGCTCACAGGCGGGCGTCGGCCGCCGTCCGGGAGTCCCTGCGCGGTCTGGCCGTCCAGTTGTCGCTGCTCAACCAGGGCGTCGGCGGCCGCCTGGAGCTCAAGGGCACCGACGTCGGATGCCTCGACCTGGTCAACCGGCTCGGGCCGCTGAGCCCGACGGCGCTGGCCAAGGCGGCCGGCATGCACCCCGCGACGATGACCGGCGTGCTGGACCGGCTGGAGAAAGGCGGCTGGGTCGCGCGCGAGCGCGACGAGGCGGACCGCCGTGCCGTGAAGATCCGTGCGCGCAAGGACCGCAACGGCGAGGTGCTCCAGGCCTACGCGGGCATGAACACGGCCATGGAGGAGCTGTGCGCGGGCTACGGCGTGGAGGAGCTGGAGCTGATCAACGACTTCATCCGCCGCACCGCCACCGCCGGGCAGGGGGCGGCCGAGGAACTGCGGGCGGGGTGAGGCTCACCGCGAGCGGTGGCGAGCGCGGTACCGGTTCGCGACCGGGGCCGCGGCGCCCGCCGCCAGCATGATCGCCGCAGCGGTCCAGTGCCGCGGCTGGTGTCCCAGGATCAGGGCCGAGGCGGCGCCCGCCACGGCTCCCACGCTGAGGCCGAGGGCCGGCCACACGGTCTCGTGACGCAGTGACCAGCGCAGCGAGAAGAGCGTCACGACCGCGCCGGTCAGTAAGGCGAGCTCGAAGATCCCGCGGCCCTCGGGCAGGCTCCAGATGTCGGCGCGCCATCCGTCGCGATGGCGGACGAGACCGAAGTGGACCGCGCCGGCCGCGCCCCAGCCCAGCGCGATCGCTCCCACGGCGCCGATCGTCGTGCGCCAGGCATCACGGTCCATGCGCCGAGGTTATTACCGCGACGGTGTCGCCCGCTGTCCCTGAAGCGTCTGGTCGCGGATCATCGACAGCAGCAGCGCGTGCGTCTCGGCGTCGGCCGCCGCCAGGATTCCCCGGCCGCCGGGCCCGAGCGGTTCGCCGTCGACGCCGGTGACCACGCAGCCCGACGCGCGGCACAACGCGATCCCGGCGGCGAAGTGCACGCTGCCGGACAGGTCGCCGCCGTCGGTGACGTACGCGGCCCGTTTCCCGGCCGCGACCCACGCCAGCGCGAGGGTCGTCGACACCACGCGCGGGCGGAACCGCGCGACGAAGCCGGGGTGCGCGAGCAGGTCCACGGCACGGAAGCCCGGCGCGGACGGGAAAGGCGGGTCGAGGTTGACGTCGACGAGGTTCGTCGCGGGCGTCGGCGCCAGCGGCGTGCCCGACTCCAGTTCGCGCGCGGTCGTCCCGTCGGTGGCGAAGACCTCGCCGCTGAAGGGGTCGGCGACCGCCGCCGCGCCGTCGCGCAGGGCGACGTTGACCGCGACGAGCATGTTGCCGACGGCGTAGTTCAGGGTCCCGCAGAGCGGATCGACCAGCCACCGCCGTGCCGACTCGGCCGCCCCCTGTTCGCCGCCCTCCTCGCCGAGGATCGCGTCCGCGGGCCGGGCGGCGGCGAGGACGGCGAGGATCGCCTTCTCGGCGGCGAGGTCGGCGGCGGTGGCGAAGTCCCCGGCGCCCTTGTCGATCCGGTCGAGGCGCCCGCCGTACATCGAGCGGACGACGTCGGCGCCGGCCCGGGCGGCGGCGGCCGCGACGCCGGTGTCGTCGAGGTTCGTGAAGGAGTCGATCACGCTGGGAACAGTAGCGCCGAACGCCGTGGCCGTCCCATGCGGTGAGTCGTCCCTTTCGGACTCCATTCGCGTTCCCGGCGCAGTTATCCGCCTCACATCGCCGGGCCGCCACCACCGTGTTGACCGTACGGATGATCCCGGATCACCTCAAAACCCAGTCGCCACCGACTGTTTCGGGCTGACGGACCCTTGACGCGCCCCAGTATCTTGCCTTTACACATGTACGGGGAGAGCGAGAAAGCGCGAATGAGGGAATTCGTCCAAGCGAGCCTTGGATTTCCGGCCGTTGTCTTCACCTTCGCGTTGATCGCCGTCATCGGTTTCTGGGTCCTCACGCTCTTCGGCGGTGCCGACCCCGACTTCCTCGACACCGACGGCGGCGCCGAGGCGGCGTCGGGCGAAGGCGGCGGGTTCTTCGCCTTCTTCGGGCTCGGCGACGTGCCGGCGACGGTCGTGCTGTCCCTGCTCATCACCTTCACCTGGTTCGCCAGCCTCGCCGGGACGGTGCTCCTGAACGCGCTCGACATCCCGACCCCGCTGGTCGTGCTCATCGGCGTCGCCGTGCTCCTCGTCGCGGTGGTGCTGGCATGGGTGTTGACGCGCGCGCTCATCGCGCCACTCCGCCGGGTCTTCCGTCCCGAGGTTCCGGCTTCCCGCAATGATTTCGTCGGCCGGGTCTGCGTCATTCGCACCGGCAGCGTGACGCACGACTTCGGTCAGGCCGAGGTCGCCGCCGACGATGGTTCCACCGCGATCGTCCAGGTTCGCGTACCCGAAGAAATAGCGCACGATCCGGAGGATTTCCGGTCCGGGCGCACGGCCCTGATCTTCGACTACGACGAGACCGGCGAGGTGTTCCTCGTCGCGCCACCGCCCTAGACCGGCGGTCGCCGCACTTCTCTTTCGCATTGCCCGTTATTTGCCCCCGAGCCCTCGACCGAGGGGTCTGCTGAGGTTCTCTTTAGATGGAAGCGATCTCCACCGGACTCGGCGTCGTCATCGGCGTCGTGCTCCTCGTCGTCATCGTGCTGATCTTCATGATCACGCGCCTGTTCAAGAAGGTCGAACAGGGCAAGGCGCTGATCATCTCGAAGGTGCGGAAGGTGGACGTGACCTTCACCGGCGCGGTCGTCCTTCCGGTGCTGCACAAGGCCGAGCTGATGGACATCTCGGTGAAGACGATCGAGATCAGGCGGACCGGCCATGAGGGCCTGATCTGCCAGGACAACATCCGCGCCGACATCCGCATCTCCTTCTTCGTCCGGGTCAACAAGACCGTCGAGGACGTGGTGAAGGTGGCGCAGGCGATCGGCACGGCCCGCGCCAGTGACGAGCAGACCCTGCAGGAGCTGTTCAACGCGAAGTTCTCCGAGGCGCTCAAGACCGTCGGCAAGCAGCTCGACTTCGTCGACCTGTACACCAAGCGCGACGAGTTCCGCGACCGGATCATCCGCGTCATCGGCACCGACCTCAACGGTTACAGCCTTGAGGACGCGGCCATCGACCACCTGGAGCAGACCCCGCTCAACCAGCTCGACCCGGCGAACATCCTCGACGCGCAGGGCATCCGCAAGATCACCGAGCTGACGGCGATCGAGTCGGTGCGCACCAACGACTACCGCCGCAACGAGGAAAAAGAGATCAAGCGCCAGGACGTCGACGCCCGCGAGGCGATCCTCGAACTCGAACGCCGGCAGGCCGAGGCCGAGATCAAGCAGAAGCGCGAGGTCGACACCATGCGCGCCCGCGAGGCCGCCGAGACCGAGAAGGTCCAGGCCGAGGAACGCCTCAAGGCGCACTCGGCCGGTCTGCGCACCGACGAGCAGCTGGACATCCAGCGCGAGAACAAGGCGCGCGAGGTCGCCGTCGCGGAGAAGAACCGCGAACGCGTCATCGCCATCGAGACCGAGCGCATCGAGAAGGACCGCCTCCTTGAGGTCGTCGGCCGCGACCGCGAGGTCGAACTGTCCACGATCGCCAAGAACAAGGAGATCGAGGGCGAGAAGCGCGCGATCGCCGAGGTCATCCGCGAGCGCATCGCCGTGGAGAAGACCGTCGCGGAGCAGGAGGAGAACATCAAGCGTCTCCGCACCGTCGAGGAGGCCGAGCGCAACCGGCAGGCCCTGGTCATCCACGCCGAGGCCGAGGCCCAGGAGGGTCTGGTCAAGGACATCAAGGCCGCCGAGGCGGCCGAGGCGGCGGCCAAGCACAAGGCGCGGGAGAACCTGATCCTGGCCGAGGCGCGGCAGCAGGCCGCCGAGCTGGACGCGCGGGCGAAGATCCGCCTCGCGGAGGGCACGCAGGCCGAGGCCGCGGCGGCCGGGCTCGCCGAGGTCCAGGTCCGCGAGCAGGAGGCCGACGTCATCGAGAAGTCGGGTCTGGCCGAGGCCGCGGCGGAGGCCGCGAAGGGCAAGGCCGCCGCGGAGGTCCTGTCGCAGACGGGTGCCGCCGAGGCCGCTGCGCTGGAGGCGAAGGGCCGCGCCGAGGCCGCCGCGCTGCGCGAGAAGCTGCGTGGTGAGGCCGAGGGCCTGACCGAGAAGGCCGCCGCGATGGCCGCCCTCGACGAGGCTTCGCGCGGGCACGAGGAGTTCCGGCTGCGCCTCGAAGCCGAGAAGGACGTGCGGCTGGCGAGCATCAACGTGCACCGCGAGGTCGCCGAGGCGCAGGCCAAGGTCCTCGCGACGGGACTGGAGAAGGCCGACATCAACATCGTCGGCGGGGACGGCGCCTTCTTCGAGCGCGTCACCGGCGCCATCGGGATGGGCAAGGCCGTCGACGGGTTCGTGCGGCAGTCGGACGTCGTGTCGACGCTGGCGCAGCCGTGGCTCGACGGGAGCTCGGACTTCACCGAGGACATCACCCGGATCCTCGGCTCGGTGTCGAGCGAGGACGTGAAGAACCTGACCATCTCCGCGCTGCTCGCCAAGCTCATCAAGGGCGGCGGGCCGCACACCGACAAGCTCACCGAGCTGCTCGGTGTGGCGCGGTCGATGGGGATCGCCGACGCGCCCGTGGCGGCGCTGACGGCGGGACGGCAGTAACGGACGCGGGCGGGGCGGGCGCCTTCGGGTGCTCGCCCCGCCGGGTCGCCTGGGTCGCCTGGGTCGCCTGGGTCGCCTGGGTCGCCTGGGTCGCAAAACGTGAATCGCCCCAGGGGCCTCCCGGCCTCCGCCCTAAATTCGACCGTAGCCCGCCGTGAGGCGTGGGTGGCGAACGCGAACCGCCTTCCCTGTGGATAACCCACCGGTTATGTAGCCTGCGTGCTTCTGACCAGGTTCGGAGCGATTACGCCCGGTTCTGTGGCGTCGGTTTCGTACAGAACTATCCAGTTCGTCAAGAGCTGTTGGCGGTCCGGTGCTCCCGTGGGAGCACCCTCACAGTCGCCTAAGGCGTCGTCGGCGGCGCCTGCGGGTGGGGCGGGCCACTGAATCAGGCCGTCGTTGCCGAGCGAAAGCCCGGTGGGAACGGCGGTGTTGATCGCGAAGGCAACCCAATAGATCGTCCAGTTGCCGGTACTCGACCCGCGATAGGTCGTGACTTCCATGTTGGTGCGGGTTACCTGCCCGAGCGCAACGGTGTTGTTGTTCGGGGCGGTCGTGTAGCCGGTGACGAGTCCGACGACGTCGTTTCCGCCGTTGAGCGCGCGCGGGAATGTGAGTGTGCGGGTTTGGTTGCCGGTGGCGAGTTGGTTCACCAGGAACCGCCCGGCCATGATGTCGGTAGCCATCCCGAACGTGGCGAGCGCCGTTTCGGTGGCTTCGGCGAGTGCCCGAAACTGCGCCGGGCCGTTGGGCGGGTCGGTGCTCTCGGGGTAGGGCAGGGCGTATACGGGTGTGCTTCCCATGGCGCTTTCCTCCTCGGCTCTCATGGCGGGTGTGGGGGCGTTTTAGGGGGCGGACCAGTCGAGTTCCACGGCCCCGGATTGGGGGTCGGATGCCAGACCGGCGGCGGCCAGGAATAGCCCGGTGTCGTCGGGGGTGGCCAGCCCGAGCCCGGACACGGCGCCGTCGGCGAGGGACTGCGCCCATCCGGCCGGAAGGGGCAACCACGCTGCCTCGCCGACGGCGAGCGCACCGACGGCCGTCGGGCCGTCCACGATCGCCGGGGGCGCGCTCGTCGGCGCGGTCGCGGTGTGGGCGTAGGCGTAGACGGTCACGGGGCCTTGTGAGCCGCCGGGGAGGCGCCGGACCCAGATGCGCCCGGCACCGACGACGGCACCCGCGAGGGTGCCCGTGATGGCCGTGCCGTACCACCAGGCGCCTTGATTTGATCCGGCGCCGGATGGGTCGGATCCCTGCAACACGTCGCGGCGGTCGGTGCGGGCCGAACCGTCGAGGTAGGACCCGGCGGCGGTGGCCGGGAACGTCGCTGTCCCGCTCGTCGGGGTGTCCGGCGGCGGGTTGGGGCCGGGGTCGGTGGTGGCGCCGAGCTTGCCCAGCGCGTACCACGTCCCGGCGGCGGTGGCGAGGATCAACACGACGTCGCCGACGGCGGGCGTGTAGGCGGCGAGATGCCCGACGGTGATCTCCCCACCGTCCAGGTTGACCGTGACGGCGCCGCCGTCCACGCCGGTCACGAGCGCGGTTCGCGCTTCTGTCGTTCGTGGACGGCGCAGGACGTCGGCGAGGTCAAGCGGCATCGCCGTCACCTCCTTCGGTGGGGTCAAGGACGGTGATTCCGGATTCGAGCGCGCGGACGGTGTAGACGGCGGCGCCGCCTTCGGCGGTGAGCGGCATGTCGACGCTGACGAGTTGGCCGACGAACCGCAGGCGCGGGGTCGAGACGGTCACCGAGTCGAGTGGTTCGAGGAACGGGACGGGCACGGCCTCGATCCGGTAGAGCCGCTCGCGGCCCCTGATGAGACTGTCCATCCTGGTCTTGGCGGCGCGCTGCGCTTGCTTCACCGACTTGATCAGCGGTGAGCTGTAGAAGGTCGGGACCCTCCCATAGGGACCGTCCCAGCGCGTCGGCGAGTTCGGGGTGACGTCGTAGGCGACGGCCTGCACGGCGGGCTTGTCGCCGTCGGCCTCGCCGCGCGCGACGACGGCGTTGTAGGCGCCGTCGCGACTGGCTACTTGCGACACTGCGAGCAGACCGCCGGCCGCGGTGCCCTGGAATGTCCACACGGGATCGGTCGGGGCCACCGGCGTCAAGGTGAGCGCGCCCTCGGGCCCGGCATATGCCTTGGCCTCCAAGGCATCGGCGAGCGCGGCCACGGCCTCCAACCTGGACTCCTCGTAGACGAGCCCGGCTGGTACCGCTTCGTCGGCGACGTCGAAGGTGGACAGCGGGAGCAGCCCCCGGCACAGGCGGCGGATCTCTGACAGGCACGTTGCGCCCCTTGGTGGCTTCCCGGCGGCGAGTAGCCGGGAGTCGTCCACAGCCGACATCCGGTCGAGGGCTTCCACCTCGATCGAGGCGCCGCCGGAGACCCAGGATCCGGCGCGGTTGCGGCGGTATGCCTCTTCGGCGTCGGTCTGCTGAATTCGGAACCAGCCCAGCGAGACCGTTTCGACGGCGCCGCCGGGGATGCGTACACCGCGCCGAATGTGCAGCTCTCCACCGAACGGGGTGAGCCCGTTCGCGCCGTCGGGGACGAGTTCGCCGGTCGGGCACGCGA
This sequence comes from Phytomonospora endophytica, assembly GCF_014202425.1. Classification (GTDB taxonomy): domain Bacteria; phylum Actinomycetota; class Actinomycetes; order Mycobacteriales; family Micromonosporaceae; genus Phytomonospora; species Phytomonospora endophytica. The sequence continues at coordinate 65,501 of NZ_JACHGT010000021.1, forward strand.
TCGTGCACGTGAGGCGGGCGCGGATGTCGTCGTCGGCGTCTTGCTGGACCTGTCCGTCTACAAGTGGCAGCCCGGCGGCGACCAGGCGCCCGGCGTACCAGAGATCGGCGGTCGTGACGACCTCGTGCGAGGCGGCCAGCGTCGCGGCGAACGCGCCGGAGTGGCCGATCACGCCGCACCGCCGGGGGCCGGGTCGCGCATGACGTCGAGCCACGTTGCCTTACCGGCGATGAGGTCGGCCCAGGTGTCCCAGTAGGCCACGACGTCGGCCCACACATAGGGGAAGGTCAGCAGGGACGGCGAGGGCGCGTCCACGGCCGTGAGCGGCAGTGTCCACACCCGACGCGGGTCGTCGCCGGTCTTCGGCGCCTGCCGCGTCTCCTCCACGTCGCCGACGAGCCAGTACCGCGCGGGCCACCCCCACGAGGGGTCCGGGCGGATCAGCAGCACCGGCACGGCACACAGCGCGCGCAGCGCGGCGGCGGCGGAGTCGGTCACGGTGCGGGCGACCATTTCAGACTCGGGCTCTTGACGTACCCCGATTACGGCAATCGCGGTCGCCGACAGCATCGGGCGCAGCACGGCCGCCGACCGGCCGTAGGCCATGCCCTCCCAGTCCACGACCTGCCAGCGTTGCGCGCTCTCGGGGTCGGTGGGGTCCTGCACCCACGGGCACCCGTCACTGTCGACGGTGACCGGCTCGCTCGTCGGTCCCGGCGTCGAGGCGTTCCCGTCGGTGTCGTACCCGACGGCGAAGTACTCCACGGGCTGTCCAAACGGGACCTCGTAGTCCACGACGAGCGCCGGGCCGGAGACCTCGATGCGCCACCCGCCCCGGACCGGCACGGTGCCCGAGGAGTCTTGCCGGTAGAGGGTGATCGTGGCGTTGTCGGCGCCGGGCGTGACGGTGATCTCCACGCGCGGGCACGGATCGGCGTCTTCGTAGGGGATGCAGGTGGGCGCGGCCGGTGGCGTGGTCATCGCGTGCTCCGTCCGGGCCGGGCCTGGATACGGCGGGCGAGCCCGAGGTTTTCGGCACGGATCTCGGTCTTGACCATGCCGGTCAACTCACGGTCTCCGATGTAGACGCGCACGACCGGCACCCGCAGCGCGGCGAGGTTCGTCGGCGACGTCGCCGACGGCGCGGCGCGAGCGGCGGTAAGCCCGGCCGGGGTGACGGCCATGCGCAGTGTCGGGGCCGACTGCGAGGAGAAGATGTCACCGAACCAGCCGCCGACGTCCTTAAGCCAGTCGGGAACGGAGATGCGACCGAACCAGTCGATCACGCTTTGAATCTTGCCGATCAGGTCGTCGAAGAATCCAGTGATGCCGGAGACCACGCCGTTGATCACGTCGAAGATCGCCGTCCACACCTTGTCGACCATGTCGGCGCACCACTCAAACGCCTCCACGACGGCATCCACAGTGGTCTCGACGGCGACACCGACGGCGCGGAACACAGCCTGAACGATCTTGCGGAAGGTCTCCGACCGCTGGTAGGCGATGACCACGGCGGCGACCAGGGCGACGATGGCCAGGATGATGAGGTTGATCGGGCTGGCGGCTTGGGCGGCGTTGAGAAGCCACTGAGCAGCCGTCCACGCGATCGTCGCCACCCGGATCACACCGAGGACGACGGCGTAGGCCGTGAGGGCGGCGACGATGCCGCCGATGATCGGCAGGAGCACTTGCGCCGCCGTCGAGGTGCCGGTGAGCCACTCCACGAAGGACTGAACCCCGTCGGCGGTGGCGAGTACGGCGGGGATGAGGTTGTCTCCGATGAACGACGTCACGGCCGTCAAGGCCGGTAGCATCCGTTCGCCGAGTTCGGCCGATGCGTTGGCGAACGCGGCGGTCGCCTGCTGCTGTGCTCCGGCGGCGGTGTCGGACTCCCTGGCGAAGGCGCCTTGCGCGTCGGCGGTCTGTTCGGCGAGCAGTGCGAGCGTGGCTTGTGCGGTCGCGTTGCGCTGCGCGGCATCGGTGGACGTGTCGAGCCCCAACGCGGCGATGCGCGCGTTGACGGCGGCCTGTGAGATCGACACGCCGTACTGTTCGATCGGGTCGCGCTCTCCACGTAGGAGTGACGACAAGGCTTCCACGGCTTGCGAGGTGGGGCCGCCGAACTGTGCGGCGAGGTCGGCGCCGATGGTGACGAGCTGGTCAGTTTGCCCGGCGAGCGCGTCGAGCGGAACGCCCATGTTCTTCAACTGCGAACCGAGGACGGCCGACAGTTGCCCGTACTGGGCCCGGGACAGGCCGACGGCTTCGGCGGCGGCGTCGGCGAAGCCTCGCACCTGTCCGGCGGCGCCCTTGAAAACCGAGTCCACCGCGCCCATGGCCTGCTGAGCGTCGGAGGCGGCCGTCAAGGCGTCCTGCCCGAACTGCAACAGACCGTCCACAGCGAACGCCCCGGCGGCCACGGACGCCACGTTGCGGATGGTGCGCCCCAGGCCGTTGATCGCGCGGTCGCTGGTGTTGGTCGCGTTCACGAAGGACTGCGACTTGCCGATGATGTTGACGACCAGCGTTGCGGGCTTTCCCACGGCGCACCTCCTCTCATCCCTTGCGGCGGGCGCGCTTGTGCGCCTCGTTCACCTCGTCCAGGACGGCGACCATCGCGCGCGCCTCACCAACGGTCAGGTCTCGCAGATCGACCGGGGAGCACTGGAAGGCGTAGGCCAGACGCGCGCGGTTCATCACGCCGCCGCCGGGGTCCGTGTAGGGTCCGGCGGCTCCGCGTCCTCGTCGGCGTCCTCGCCGTCGGCGTCGTCCTCGTCGGACAGTGCGGCGACCTTCTGCCATCCGGCCATGGACCCGTTGTTGTAGATGTCGGTCAGCGACACCGGCTGTCCGGCGCGGGTCCGTGCCGACCACTCCAGGACGGCGAGCCGCTTGCCGGGCTTGAGGTTCGCGCCGAACAGGTCGACGTTGGTCACGCGCTTGATGCGGTCCACTTCTGCGTACGACAGCTGGTCGAGTGACGGAACCTCGATGGGCCCGTACCTGTCCTGAATGGATTCCGTGGCGCCGGAGCCGGTCTCGGCCGGCACCGCATTGCGGGGGCTGGATCCCTTACGTGTAGCCATTTCTCACACTCCCCTTACGGTGTCGCAGATGGACTGCATGTCTCGGAAAAACGCGGCCAGCCACAGCGCCTCGGTCGCGCGGGCGGCGTCGGACAGGAACGGTTGCGCGGCGATGCCCCGGCGCGGCCATCCCCAGTGGATCGGCGCGGCGTAGGGGACCCGGGCGCCTCCGGCGCGCACCACGGCCGCACCAACGGCGCGGTTGCCGCGCACGGACGCGGCGAGCCGTCCCGTGCGGCGGGGCGCGGCGGCGGCCCCGGCGCGAGCGACGATCGCGGCGGCGGCGGCGTTGGCGTCCTTGAGGTCGGCGGCATCGGCCCCCGCCTTACGCAAGGTGCGCCGTAGCTGCGCGGCGCCGTCCACGTCGATCGTGAACGCCTCGCGGGCCATCACCCGCCCCCGCCGCCGGTGTAGGGCAGGGTCACAGACTTTGTGGCGGAGGCTCCACTCTGGCCGGTGACCTTGACGGTGAACGTGTTCGGCTCGGTGTAGAGGTGGCTGGCGGTTCCCGCGTCGGGGGTGTCGGTGGTGTCGTCGCCTTTGTCGCGGGCGTCGCCGAAGGCGATCGCGGCCGGGCCGCCGGAGACCACGGTGACCTTGACGGTCATGCGCGTGGTGTCGGTGGTGTCCTCCTCGGCGGTGAACACCGGGGCGGCGGGGAAGGCCCGGTCTACCTCCCCGATCACCGGAAGCTCCAGATCGGACGTGAGCTGTGCGGCCACGTCGCCGCCGATGTCGCCAAGACGGCATTGCACGCGCCCGGTGTAGGTCGGGCCGCCGTCGCTGTTGGGCGTCCAGGTGAAGGCCACGACCTCGGTTTCGTTGTCCCACAGGAAGTTGATGAACCCGTTGGGGTCGTCGAAGTCCTGTACAGCGGTGACCTTGAGCGTGCGGCCCGTCTTGAGCGTCGGGGCGTCGGAGTCGCCACAAAGGACCTCCAAGACTTCGCCGTCCTCCTCGTACTCCGTCGAGAGAGTGACGTTGGTGGGCTGGCACGAGAAGTCCACGGCGATCCCGCCGTCGGGGGTCAAGGTGAGCTTGCCCTTCTTGAGGCGGCTCTTGGTGATCGTCATCGGTTGCTCCTATGTGGTGACCTGCACGCGCACGCACGGCAGGAGGTTTCCGGCCGGGTCGGTCCCGGCGAGCTGGACGGGTTCGATGAGGTCGACTTGGCCGACCTCGCCGCACGCGGCGGCCAGCGCCGGGATAACGGGGTCCTCGGCGTCGACGACGGTTCCGTGATCGGCGCCTGCCATGACCACCCACACGTGCCAGACGACGGCGAGCGAACATCCGGTGAGGACGGTCGCCGACACCCACGACGGCCACCCGTCCCCGGCCTGCGGCGTGTCGGGCATGACCCGATACCCCGTGCAACCGGCCACCGTGGACACAGCGGCAGCGAGGTCTTCGCGGATGCCCATAAGCCCATCACCGCGATCCGCAAAGGGCCCTCTAGCCGCTCGATCTCGGCGTCATAGGCCGGGAGCCGGGTGGGTCCGTACTCATCGGACGGACCGGTCAGCCCCAGCGGGACCCCGCGCGCGGCGACCTCCCGGGCGCAGCGCCGCAGCAGCGCCGCGTAGGCGTCGGGCGGGAGGGTCCCGTCTGCGGGGAGTCGGCAGGCGCGAGACTGCGCGGCCGTCTCGGCGTCCAGGACGACCCCAAGCTCGGCGTCGTCCATTGAGGACGAGGCGAGCTTGAGCCACGCGCGGACCTGCTCTACGGTGGGATAAGCCGCCATCACGTCGCCCCCGAGTGTGATGGCGGCGCCGTGCGCCCCGGCACCGGCAGGCGCCCCGGCGCGGGCGGGGAGAACCCGCACCGGGGACGACCCGCAGCGCGACCGCGACCGCCCACACCGGACGGCACGTCACGACGCGAAACCAGCAGCGCCACAGAAACCCGGCCATCACTTCCCGGCCTTCTGGGTCTCGACGGGCGGTACGACGGCGGGCGCGATCTTGCAGAAGCCCTTGGGCTCCAGGAATCCCGACGCGGCATAGCCGCCGTAGGCGACCTCCACACCGAGGATGGACGGTTCGATGGCCTGGATCAGTCCCAACTGGACCTCGTAGTACTCGTACAGGCTCTTGGATCCGACGATGACGGTCTTCTCCGGCAGCAGCGGCGCCACGATGCGCGGCGCGTTGAACACGTCGCCGGAGAAGCTCGTGATGTCCTGCGTTCCGCCGTTGCCGTCGGCGCGGGGCGGGAGCATCAGCCGGGCGGTGTCACAGACGGCGCCCATGATCGCCCACATGTCCACCGAGCACCAGATGGTGTCGGGCATGCGCTGACCACCGGCGTACGCCTTGGCGGCGGCGGAGTAGAGCGCCGTCGCCCACCCGGCGAGATCGTTGGTGGCCACGGTGACCGACTGCGTGATCCCGGTCGCGAACGCGGTAGCGGTCGCCGCTTCGGTGGCCAGGCCGTACTGGTCGGCGAGGTCGGTCGTGAGGATGTTCCACGCGCCGGGGTCGGTCCAGTCGATGTCCTGCCGGGACACGTTGACCACGCCGCCGTAGGTGGCCTTGGGGAACTCCAGGCTCTCCACCTTGAGCGCCTGCGAAGCAAGCTCGGTCTTCTCCGCCGTCTGGACGCCCACCTTCGTGTGCTGGGTGACGATCGGACGGGAGAACGTCTTGCCGGGGATGTTCCCCAAGGGACGGACACCAAGGCTGGTGATGAGTGGGCGGCGCGCGTCGATGATGTTGATGACCGGCCCGACGATCGGCGTCGGGAGGATGCCGGGCGTCTCGGCCGTGGTCATCTTCGCCACGGCGCGAGTCAGGCGCTCGGCGGCGGCCGGATCGCGGGCGATGCCGATCTTCGGCGCACCGAAGGAACGCACCCGGTCGAGGAGCAGCGCACCGGGCGAGTCGTAGACCGGACCGTCCTCAGCGGACGGCGCGGCCCGCTCGGTGACCCGTGCGCCGCCGCCGACGGCGCGCGTGGTGGCCGTGTCGGCGCTGGCGCGCAGGGTCTCGAACTCGCGCAGCGGCTTGAGCTGCGCGTCGATCGCGGCGATGCGTTCACGGGCGGCGACTAGGTTGCCCTGCTCGGCGTCGACGAGGTCGCGCCCGCCGTCGTCTTCCACATGGGACAGGAGGTTGTCGACGAACTCGACCTGCGCTTCGCGCTGCTCTTCCAGGCGCGAGATGACCGGGTTGGGCGTGCAGTTGGTGACCATGAGAAGGCTCCAATGCGGACAGACGGATGAAGGTCTGTTCGGGTGCCTTCCGGGTGACCGCCAGGTGGTGCCCGCAAGGGTCCGGCGTGGACGGTCGGCGCAGCGAGGCGGCGCGAACTACTAAGGGCGATAGTAGATCAGGTGGTGAGGTTCGCGCGCCAGTTCTGCCACTCCGCCAGTGCCGGGCGCGGCGCCGGGGCGGGGCCGGTGCGTTGTCCGCCGACGGGGCGCCCTGCGGTGCGCACGAGGGTGACTCCGGCCCCGGCGTAGGCCGGGACGGCGCACAGCGAGGTCTCCAGTAGACGGCCCTCGTGATGGACGACCCGCGCGAGCGAGTCTCGCGTGGCGGGGTCGACGGTGGAGCGCCCGGCCATCGGCGCGAACCCCACCGACAGGCCGGTGAGCAGGCCCTCGCGCGCCAGCCGCCCGGCCTCCTGCGCACGCGGCGAGGAGTCGAGTTCCCACGCCCCGTACAGGCCGTCCAGCTCTTCACGCCACGCGATGGCGCGCCCGATGGGGAATGCGTCGTGGTCGTGCCACAGCATCAGCGGCAGCGCGCGGGCCGCCTCCTTCGTGGACTTGCGGAACGCGCCGGGCGCGATCGTCTCGAAGTACGTGCCGTACTCGTCGCTGACCTGCTCGGCCACGCCGTAGGGAACGGCGCGGCCTTCCAGGACGACCGGCGCGTCGCGCTCTTCGCGGACGGTCTCCAGTGGAGCCATGCGAATCCGCGGGGAGCCGTAGACGCGCAGCTCCGGCGCGAACGTGGTGGGTGCGCTCATGACTGCTCGGTCTCCTCGATCTGTGCTCCGCCAACGGTTTCGGTCTCCGGCGGCGGCGTGTCGGATGTGGACGGTGCGGCATTCGCCGGCACCGGGGACAGTCCCATGTAGGCACGCGCCTCCTCGGTGGTCATCAGCCCGCCCGAGACGGCCTCGGTGAGGGTCGTGACGGTGGTCGACATGTCGTCGGCGAGGAGCTGTTGACGGTCGAGCCGGAGCGAGTGTCCACGCGGGACGAGCTGTGCGGTCCACGTCTGCTCGAAATCGGTCATGATCGGCTCCAGCGTGGTCCGCAGGAGGTTGAGGTACATCGGCCCCGGGGACCGGTAGGTCAAGGACTCCGAGGGCGCGCCCAGCCAGTACGGATCGAGAGAGAACGCGTTGGCGATGTCGACGAGCGTCGCCGACCGCGCGGCGGTGAGTTCGGCGTCCGAAGGGGACCACGACAACGGGAGGATCTGCGTACCGGCGGGGAACACCCCGGGCTCGCGGCGCGGCCCGCCGAACAGGTCGGTCCACCGCTGCTTAGCGGCAGTCGCCTCCTCTTCGGACAGACGCGGGTTCGGCGCGATCACCGCCACCGACGGCACGGCGCCGTCGGCGAGCGCCGACGCCTCGTACTCCTCCTCTGCGATCGCCCGGGACAGGGTGCGCATGTGCTGCTCCACGACGCCCACACCCCGCGCGGGACACCACGAGTCGGCGCCGCGCTGCACGTGCACGATGTCGGCGGCCGGGATCTCCTTGCCGCGAGCCCAGTAGCGCGGCCGGGCGTAGTCCTCCTGTGCGCACTCGATCGCCACCCATGCAGCGGGCAGCCACCGCAGGGCGGCGGGGTAGCCGTAGAAGTCGCGGGCGGAGATGTAGGCCACCGCGTTGCCGTGCATGAGGTAGTCGTCGACGAGCTGCCCGAACAGCCACGCGAACGAGCGCGCCGGGTCCGGCTGCTCCAGGAACCGCGTGCGCGGCAGCGGCTGCGTTCCCTTGTAGTCGTCCAAGGTGGTCTGCCGGATCATCCCCGTGATGAGCAGCAGTGCACGGGCCACACCCGGCACCGTGCGCGCCCGGTCGGCGTCCATCCACGGCAGCACATCCGGCCAGACGACGCGGTTGTACGGCGACAGTCCACCCCGGATCGGCGCGGCGGCGCCCGAAGAGCTTTCCATGATCCACACCGTACCGCGATCTACTAGGCGGCATAGTAGGAAGCATGACGAACACGCCCACGGCTCCGCATCCGCAGCGCTCCGCCGACAAGCACAAGGCGCGCCAGGCCCTCACGCTCGCGATGACCGGCCTGTCCGCTGCGACGGTCCTTGACGTCCTCATTGGGCACGAGCTGGCGCGGCGTGGGCTCGAACTCGGCGAGGGCGCACACCTCGAACTCGTCTCGATGGTCGCCGGAGTTGTCGACGACGAGTTGCGCACGCTTGAACTCTCCGCCCGCGCGCCGCTCGCGGCGGCGGCGCGCGCGTCCTAACAGGATCGCGAACTCTGGCAGCTCGGCCGGTGCGTTCTCCACGGCCCATGCGGCGAGGGTGACGGCCACGAGCGGCGCGATGTCTCCGGCGCTGCCCCGGCGTCCCCATGCCCATCCGTCTCCGACGGAGCGCTTCGCGGCGACCTCTGCGGCGGCGTCGAGCGCCGGGTGAGCAGCGAGGCGCACCCCGCCGTCGCGCATTCCGGCGAGGAGTCCGGCACACGCACGGGTGTACTCCGTTGCGGACGTCTCGTGCAGGATCTCGGCGAGCCCGTCATGCCGCCGGACTTCGTCGGTCACGTGCGCGATCGGTGAGCGCGAGTCGGCGACCGCCCACCGTGGACGCCACCGCCCGGCGAGTTCGAGGAGGCGCGGCACCACCCACGCCGTGCCCTCCCGGCGGTCGGCGACCTCGGCGACCAGGCGCCCGGAATCGTCGCGCCAGCCGATACCGATCGTGGCCGACGACCCGTCCACCGGACCGTCCCATGTGAGCACCGGCCCGCCGGGTTCGGGCTGGTCGGGTTCGCGTTCGCGGGCGGCCTCCCACAACTCGGCGGGGATGGCGAGTTCGGCGGTCTGTGTCCAGCGGTTGCCGTAGGCGCGCGCGAACTCGCCGGGCGGGAGCAGCTCGGCGGCCGACGCGATCGCGTCGGGGCGCAGCGTGTAGCCGCGCGCGGGGTGGTTCTGATACACGGTCTCGACGTCGGTTGCGGCTCCGTCCGGAAGGGACCATTCGAAGTACGCCACTGTGGACCGGCGGGTCCCCGCCGGCCCCGGGTCCGCGGTGGCGTCCCGTCCCTTGTCGACGAACTCGCGCAGCCACGCACTCGTTGCGGTGCCAGCGGTCGAGACGATCCACAGTTGAGCGTCGGTCGTCGTCTGCGTCGGGATGATCGCCTGCGCCAGCTCCGCGCCGCGCACCGCGTCGAAGGCCCACGCCTCGTCCACCGACACGAGGTGCGTCGTCTTCCCGTGCAGCGCCTCGGGACCCGGTGAGAACGGGCGCAATGTGGACGCCAGGGCCGTGTATTTCAGCTCTTCAGAGCCGTTGGACATGCGCGAGGTGATCAGCGTCGAGAGTGGAGAGGAGTCCACGGCGTCGACGTGCTCAAGCCAGAGGTCGCGGGCGTCGGCGCGGGTCTGCGCGGTCATCCACACCCGGCGGCGGCGCCCCGTCAGGCATCGGTGCGCCGACAGCGCCCCGAGAAGCAGCGATTTACCCGCCTGTCGCGGCACCGTGACCACCACGACCCGGTACGCCCACTGGCCGGTGGGCGTGATCTCCAGGGCCGTGTCACAAACCTGCCGCTGCCACGGCATGAACGGCGCCCCGAGCGCCGTCGACACCTTCGCGACCTTCCCGCCGAAGGTCAGCCGGGACGGGTCACGGGCGGTGGCGTAACGCGGCGGGACCGGGCACAGCATCCGGCTTCCCCAGATCCTCCAACAACTCCGTCAACCGGTCCGGCGCCGACGCACCCCGCGCGGCCGGAGTCAGCCCGAGATCGGCGAGCGTGGCGCGCAACTCGGCGGCCAGCTTCGCCGCCGCCCACCGGTCGTCATCCAGACAGGCCGCGTCGAGCAGCCGCGCCAGCGTCCGCGCGGTCGCCGCAAGCGGTCCATCCGCGACGGTCTGAATCGTCTTCGCTCGCTGCCCTGCTGTGATCGCCGCGCCGACGGCGCGCTCAGTTCGGCCCGCCGGACGCTGCTTGAGCCCGGGGAGCGCGTCGCGCTGCGCCGACTTCTTCGCCATGCCGACAGCGTCTCATGCCAACATGCGCATACCTGCATGTTTGCTCGAGGTCTGGTCGACATAGGACGGCCGGGTCTGGCTATCCGTCCCGGTCGTCTTCGTCGTCGGGTTCTGCCCACACCAGGCCGATGTCCTCGCCGTCCGGTCCGAACTCGCGGACAGTGGCCCACCCGGGCCGTTCGTCGGGCGGGAGAAGCCCCAGGGTCTTGACGTGCTCGGTCAGCTCGCGCGTGCCCATGGTTTCGCTGAGCGCCTTGAGTTCGGCGTGTAGTGCCTCGTCGGTGGTGACCGGTGTCCCGTCAAGACTCACTGCCGCGCTCCCGTTCGATCGCTTCCCCGGTGCCCGGGTAGATCCACACGCGGGTGCTTCCCCGCTTCGTCACCTCGTGAACGTACAGCGTCTTTCCTTCTGGGATGAGCGCGGACAGGTTCGGGTCGCACCCGTCGGGGTAGTTGCACGGCTTCATGTTGATGTACACGACGGCCTTGGTCATGTTCTCGTCCTGGCGCAGGCGGGCGGCGGCGTGCGCCTCGATGTGGCGACGCATCCGGGGGTAGGACCGCCACGGGTCCACAATGTCCTTCCCGTCTCCGGCCGGGCCGTCGTCGTCGGCTTCGTGGACCGGCCCCAGCGGGCGGCCCTCGCCGTCGTAGACGCGGCCGACGGCGATCCGGCGGCCGTTGGCGTTGCGCTTGCCGACGTGCGGCTTGATTTCCGAGACGGCCTCCGGATGAGACGCCAGCGGCCGGAACCCTTGCAGCACAGGCGTTCTCGGCTCCGGCGTCCTTTCGGCCGGCTGCGGCCCGGTGTCTACGGTGGACGGCACCCCCGAATCCACAATGGCGGCGTCGGCGTAGATCTGGCGCAGGTACTCGGTGAACGTCTCCCCGGCGCCGACAGAGCCCACGTCGGCGCGCTCCAGGACTTCCCCCACGGTCTCCAGCCGGGCCAGTGACGCCGAGACCCGGTCGTTGCCCGCGCCCTCGGTCGCGTCGGTCAGTTCGCCGCGCGCCTGGCTGTACTTCTCCCGGGCGCCGCGTAGTAAACGCTGCGCCTCTGACAGCAGCTCAAGTGCGCGCCGTGCTCCGTTCTGGAATTCCTCGAAAGGCCCTGTCACGCGGGCAATCATGCAGGACGGCGCGCGTCCCCGGCAGGCCGCGCGCCGTTTCCTCACTGTGGAAGGTCTACACCGGTCGTTCCTCTTCGCCGCGCAGCACCGCGCGCGGGTTCACACCCGCCTGCGCGAGCCGCCGGGTCGCCTCGTTGCGCTTCTCGCACGGCCAGCCCCCGCAACCGGCCGTGCACCTCCTCGAATCGGGGTCGGACGCGTCATACCACCTGCTTCGGTGCTCGCCCCAGATCTCGTACCACTCGGCGGAACTCTTGCCGCCGAATGTCGTCGTCATGCCGGTGCCTTGCGTTCGTCCACAAGGGGGTCCACGCCGAGTTTGAGCATCGCGTCGCGGACGTCGGCGCGCCAGCGACAGGGGTACGACGAGGCGCTGCATGAGCACCGGCCGCCCTTGATCCGCTGGTGTTTCTGGTATTCGTCCCAGAGGGTTTCGATGTCGCTCATGACGGCGGCGCCTCCGGCTCGCGCCAGCGGGACGGCGTGACGTTGAGGTCCAGCCGGGTGTTGTCGACCAGCCAGTACGAGACCGTCACCGGCCGGAAGGCCGTCAGCCTGTCCCGGAAGTCCTCGATGGACGTCGTGAACCGCGACCAGGCCCCGGGTTCCTTGATCTGCGGGCTGACGGCGTTGACTTCGGTCTCCAGCCACGCAACGGCGTCATCGGCGGTGGCGCACGTCTTCGCGCGAAGCTCCCTCGGCTTGTTCAGCCACTCCGATGTGATCAGCGGCGGGAGGTTCGTCAACGGGTTGCGGCGGTCGGCGTCGGTGGCCTTGTTGAGCACGTCGCCGTGTCCGCGCCAGCGGTGGCAGATCCATTGGTCCTCGATGGTCATGGCATCCCCTGTGTGTGGTGGTGGAAGGCCCCGGCGGCTCGGAGGGGCGCCGCCGGGGCCGGTGTTGCGATCGGGGCGGGAAGGGGCCTACAGGCCCTGATAGCTCTGCACGAACGCGTCCAGCTCTTCGGCGCTGAACCGCAGTTCGGGGCCGTCGGGGTTCTTCGTGTCGCGCAGGGCGTAACCGCCGCCGGTGATCGGCGCGTACTCCACACAGGAGTCCTGCGTCCCGGGGTCGGACTGGTCACCGGTGTTGCCGCCGCAGGCGCGGACGTAGCCGCCGGACAGGTCACGGCTGTACAGATCGCTGCTCATCGTGATCTCCTTGGTGTAGGACGTCAGCCTCGGCCGACGTCGGTTCCGAACCTGGCCGGGCGCCGATGCTTCCTAGGGCCGAAGCGCCCGGCCAGGGGCTCGCGTTGGACTGTCCGCAGGGGACGCGAGGGCTCCGGGCGGTCGTGGGGACCGGCGCCGGGAGACGATCGACCGTGGTGCGTGTGGACAGTGCGGATACGTTGTGCCGCAGGCACATTCGAACCCGCCGCCTTCCGCCACGAAGTACAGATGTCGTCCGCCGTCCATCGCAGCTCCCTGCGGGTTGGACCGGGACACGGGCAGGTGGAAACCCGAAAAGAGGCCGCTCGGCCCCGATCAGGAAAAAGGGCCCGCGCCCCGGCGTGTGTACACCCGGCGCGGCGGGCACTGAGCCACCCCGCGCCGGGGAACTTCGGGACGAGGAAGGGGAGAGCGCCCACCAACGGGAATCCGGTAACCGACAACGTTCTCCCCTCCCTCCGTCATGTCGCCCGGGTGCTGACTCCCGAGGCTTCCGCCCTGCTCAGGGACGGTGTACAAGGGACAGTACGAAAGGAACGGTGCAGAAGCCACGACTCAGCGTGCAAGACACGTTGTCCCACCACGGGACAAGCAAGATGGGGAGACGACTCCCCCACGCCAAGGGTTCTCATGTCGCGCAGTGATGCGGCATCCTGTGCTGATGCCTGGACCGATCCTCACGCGTCGCCAGCTCGGCCGCCGTCTGCTCAACCTCCGTGAAGTCGCCGGAATCTCAGCGGGAGCCATCGCGCGAACGAAGCTCATGAGCACCAGCAAGCTTTACCGGCTTGAGGCCGGAGAGATCGTCGAACCCGCCTGGGTCGAGGTCAAGGAACTGTGTGACATGTACGGCCAGAACCCCGCCAGCGATCTGAGCAAGGAACTCGTCAGGATGGCAAAGGCGTGCCTAGAGGCCGGGTGGTGGGAGCCGTTCGGTTCCGGTGTGCCGAAATGGTTCCAGCTCTACCTTGAGCTTGAGCAGATCGCCCACACGATCCGGACCTATGAGGTCGCCTACGTCACAGGTCTGTTGCAGACGGAGGCGACCATGCGAGCCCTGCTGTCGGCGAACCCAGCCCTTCAAGCTGAAGCCGTTGACAGCACAGTGGACCTTCGACTGAAGCGGCACCTGAACTTCTTCGCACGTATCCCGCTCCCCAGCCTTGAACTGGCGATTGACGAAGGCGCACTGCGCCGCGTCATCGGTGGCCCCGCAGCGCACGCCGAACAGCTTGAGCGCCTCTACACGATGAACAGCCGCCCGAACGTTCGCGTCTTCGTCCTGCCCGCGTCCGTCGGCGCCTATGCCGGGCAGGGGCAGCCGTTCACCCTGCTGGAATTCCCCGATGACCTAGATCCGGATGTGGTGTACTCGGAGGCTGCAACGGGAGCGCATTACGATGAGTCGGCCGAAGCCTTCGCGAGCCGTAGGGCTACCTTCGGAAGCATGATCGCGCAAGCAGTGCCACTTGAGGAGTACCAGCTATGAAGCCTTCCCCCTGGCGCAAGTCCAGCCGCAGCGGTGGGAATCAGGGCCAGTGCGTCGAGGCCCGCACCAACGCGGGCCGTTTCGAGCTTCGCGACAGCAAGCTTGCCGACGGCTCGCCGATCCTCGAACTCAGCGCCAACGACTGGCGCGGCTTTCTCAGCACCGTTACCCGCTGACCGAGCATCTGAAGAGCCCCCGCGCTCGCGCGGGGGCTCTTGTCGTCTCCTCCGGGCCGCAACCGTGAGGATCATTCGCGTTCCGGGTGGTTCTCGCGTGGGGTAGGCCGGTGCGGGGGAGAGACGGACAGGGGACGCGGGGTGTCCGGCCCGGGGCCGGAGGAAAAAACCGGGTGTCTCACCAGCGCGACGAGGGCGCCGTAGGCGCGTCGGTGGGTAGGCGGGGCGGGTTGGTGTACCAGTCGGCGACGTACCGCGCCCACTCGCGGGGCCGCTCGTCGGCGGCGCGGCGTAGGCACTCATCACGGCCGGGGTCCACGAGTTCGAACACGGCGCCCGCGCGCACGTACGCGGCGACCTGCCCGCGCCCCGGTGCGGTGTGCACGATGTAGACGGTGCCGCCCGTGGGCGGGGTGGCCAGCAGCGAGCGGACGACGGCGGCGCGGGCGACGCCAGCGAGCCGCATGGGCAGCCGGTCACGGCCGTAGCGCTCGCCGCCGAAGCACTCCACCAGGTCGTCATAGTCCACGATGGCGTCCCCCTGCCCGGCGAGGTCGCGGGCGCGGGTGGTCTTCCCGCCGCAGGGCGGGCCGACGACCACGACCAGGGCGCCGGGGCGGCGCACGAGGGCGCCGGACTTCGTGTTGCAGGTCGAGCACGCGGCCCGCAGGTTCGCGGGGTCGTCGGTGCCGCCGTGGGCGCGCGGGATGATGTGGTCGACGGTGCGCGCGTACCGGCCGCACACCCGCCCGTCGGCGCCGGGGACGAGGCACGTCCACCCGTCGCGGTCGAGGATGAACGCGCGCAAGCGGCGCCAGGCCCTTGTGGAGCCCGACGCCGCCAGCAGAGACATCGCGTGGTCTATCCGAAGAGGATCGAGCAACCGATGAACACGGCCATGATGGACAGCAACGCGATCACGTATCCCGCTAGTACCAAGGAAACTAGCTGCACGATGAGCCCGAACGTCGTCGTCCGAAATGGAATCCGCGGTTCCAGTCGGTGGGCGCCGGCGGGAGCAGGGTGCTCCATGATGGACAGGCCGGGGATTGTGGACTGGACGTCAGCGAAGCGGGCGTCCAGGTCGTCAGGCTGCTGCGGCACTGGCGGTCGCCTCCTCGGAGATCTCCTCGGCGGGCAGGGCGGTGGTGAACACCAGTCCGCAGCCGCCGCACCGGTAGTGGGCGTGCATGCCGCATCCGCACTGGAAGTCGTCTAGGACGGCTTCCAGGATGGTCGCGATGGTCGGTGCCATCACGCACAGCAGGTCGGCGACGACGGCCGTGGTGGTGCGCTGCACGTTGGACGCGAGGCACTGTGGACAGGTCAAGTCGGTCATGATTCCCCCGGGCCGCTCAGGCGGCGGTTGAGTTCGTGGTGCCGTTCGTCCACGTCGGACGGTGTTTCGTTCGGGACGTCGTGCCAGCGGGAGGACTTCGGGAGTCCGCACCGGCAGTAGGCGGTTCCTCGGTGGTCGACCGGGACGGCCGGGTCCGGCCGGTAGGGATGCGGGCGGAACGGCCGCCCGCATCCCCGGGGGTGGCTGGCGGCCACCCGCAGCCCGGCCAGCCACCGGTCAAGCGGCGGCGGGCAACCCACCGTCTTCGTCCACTTCGGGCAGCCCGGCGAAGTGCTCCGGGTCGAGCCGGTTGGGGCCTCGGTGGTACGGGTTGGGACGGTCGGCGGGTCGGGAGATCTCCGGAGGTCCGACCGACGCGAACGCGTCGGCGGGTTCTTCGTCTTCCCCGTACCGTCCCGTACCGTACGAAGCCGGATAGCTCGCGTCCCCGTGGTCGGCGACCTCGGCCCCGTGGTCCGCCCGTGGTCGGCGAGCGCCGATCTCGGCCAGGGTCAGCAACCGCATCCCGGCTTCCCCGGGTGTGCGCTGCCCCTTGCGCTGGTTGCACTCGCGGCAGGCGGTGACCATGTTGGACGCCCCGGCGGCGGTGTGTGGGTCGACGTGGTCGAATTGCTGCCCCGTCGCGCCCCTGGTGTCCTTGGGGTTGGTCTCCCGGGCGCAGTAGCGGCACATCCCGCCGTCCCGCTCGCGCAACTGGCGACGCAACCCCCGGTCGTCGCGCTCGGCGGCCTGCCGGTTCTTAACGGCGGCCTCGACTGCGTCGGGCTGGAAGTCCAGGTAGTCGTGTAGCAGGTAGTCGAACCCGAACGGCCACCGGTTGCGGTGCACTTCCATGCACCGGCACCTGTCGCCGCGCTGATGCAGTAGCGGCGCCTTGCCGTGCTTTGTGGACACCAGCATGTCCAGCAGCGGCGGCGTGCTGAACTCCCGCACCATCGCGCTGGTAAGGAACCCGTTGGAGTAAGCCAACGACGCCTCCCCCAGCAGCGCCGACCACGCCCCGAACAGCGCCAAGAACTTCTGCGGCGAGGTCGCCAGGACCCGGAACTTCATGTTCCTGGCGGCCTCGGCCTGCTTCTTCACCCACACCATTCAGGAGCCGTCCTTTCTCGATCGGCGCCACGGGCGCCAGCGGGAGGATTGCTTGGGCACGGCGGCGTGTTTGCCCCATGCGGAGAACGTGACCCTGATGCCGTGCATGTGGACCTCGGCGATGCGAAAGCCGGGGTCGGGGTGGAAGGTGTGGGCGGCCGGTGCACCAATCTGCGGGAGCACCGACCAGGCGTCTAGATCGGACTGTGTGCGTAGCCGGACGCGCGCGGTGCCGTCGCCAAGAGACACCAGCGCGGCCGGGAGCGGCGCGCCGTCGGCGACCAGTGCGGCCAGTGACGCCAGTAGCGCCGCCCACCGGTCGGAGTCGGTTACATCGTGGCCGCGCCGTTCGTCGGCGAGCCGGGCGAGGGCGTAGGCGGCTCCCTGTAGGGGGCCGTACACCTCGGCGCGGTGAACACCGGTCACCGTGGACCGTTCCCGGGCTTGCGGCGTCGCTGTGGAGCGATCGGCGGCAGGGGCGGCGGGTTGGGGAAGGTGAGCGCGGGTCGCTCGGGTGCGGCGGTGGTCGCGCGGTGGACCATCGCGGCTATGGCCGACTCGGGGACGCGGAAGGCGCCGCCGGACGACGGGCGGACGGCGGTCAGGACTCCCGACTTGATCCAGCCGTACACAGTGGACCGGCTGGCCTTGAAACGTGCTGCAACGTCCTTGACCTTCCAGTATGGGTCTTGCGTGGACAACGTGGCCTGCTTCCTGCGGTTTCGGGCGCGCCCGCCGATCGGACGCGAGAAGTCCACAGAGTGTGCCAGTTCGGTCACCGACCGTCGATCTTGGACAGAACGTGTTTTCTCGTTCTGGTGAGAAACGGTGAGAATCTCACCGATCAACCCCCTTTTTTGACCCCAGAAATGGGTGTAAATATTGATACGTTTCTGGTGAAACCGGCTCATTCTTCGCATTAGTTGTATGCGTCGCACAAGGGTCGTTGTGGGGATCCTGAAGACTTGATATTTCCGGGCAGGGACTCGCGTCTAACGGCGTGTCGCTTCCCCACGGGAAACGCTTCCCAACGGGAAGCGCCCCCGCCGACGAGTCGGCGGGGGCGCGGTAATGGGTTGGGTTAGGCGGCGGCGGTCTCCGGCCTCTGCCGGGCCGACAGGCGCGCCAGGAGCGCCGTGGACACTGTCGCCACGGCGGCGGTATCAACGGTGTCGTCATGGATGTAGGTTCGCGTGCTGCGCTCGCTTGAGTGCCCGATCACGGCGGCCAGGGTCCGGCCGTCCACGCGCGCCTTGCGCATCTCCGTGGCGTAGGTGTGCCGGTAGTCGTGCCCGGTCAAGGTCTCAAAGTCGGGAATGCGCGCCCGCTCGGCGGCCTTGCGCATGCGGTTGACGAACGTCCCCCGGTGCAGGTGGCGCCCGTCGCGGTCGGACAGCAGCACCGCGCCCCGGTGCTTCCCCTCGGCGCGGCCGGTGATCAGCGGCGCCAGCTCCGGCGCGTAGGGCGCCATGCGGAAACCCGCCTTACTCTTCGGGCCGACCTGCAACACGCGCTTGCCCGTGCCGTCGGGCTTGAACACCCACCGCACCTCGAATGACGCGATGTCCTCGTGAACGGACTCGCCGACCAGCAGCCCCGCCCACTCGCTGTAGCGCAGGCCCGTGGTCACCGCCACGACGGCCGGGTCATAGGCGTCCGGGCCCATGAGTGCCAGCTCATAGAACAGCGCTTCAAGGGCGCCCAGCCCCAACGCACGGCCCTCCCGCCCGTCTCCGCAGGGCTCGGGCACCAGGGACAACGGGTTGCGCTCCAGGACGGCCGGGGAGCCGTCCAGGCCGGGCCGGGAGAGATCATCGAAGACCGGTTCGAGCAGCCCCCGCCGGTAGGCGCGAACCGTCGTCGGCGCCAGTTTCCCACGCTCGCCGCCGACAGAGAGCAGATGGTCTTGCCACCCCTTCAGAACGGCCCCGGTAGCCTCCTGCGGCCAGTAGGCCGCGAGACCGTATACCGCATTGTCGATATGGGCGGCGGCGTTTCGCCGATACTGCGTCGCGCTGTACGCCTTGATACGGCCGTTGCGCTCGCGGTCGTCGATGCTGGCGTGAATGAGTTCGCCCAGCTTCGGGCCGACCCCGACCGCGCCCGGGACGAGGTAGTCAAAGCCCATCGCGCGCAACTGCGCACGGTTCGGCCACCGATTCCGATTGAGGTCCACCAGCGCCTTGAAACGCTCCGCCTCGCCCGCGTCGGTGAACGTCTGAGATTGCGCCGCGCCGTCCCGCGTACCGCCCTCGTTCCATTTCACCCGGAGCGAGGTCTCACCGTTTTTACGCAGGCGTGACTCTATGCTGGCCATAGCTGGCCCTCCATGATCCGTAGCGGTTCAGGGAGTAACCCGTCTGTCGCCAAACTGAGCGGGTGCTCCCAAGGTGCTCCCGAAATCTGCCGGGAGCACCGGAGGGCCAGCGTAATGCCTGGTCAGAGGATTGCCAAGACCGGCGCGTCATAACGCACCGGTTGTGGACAACCTGCCCGCCCGAGCGAGGAGCCCCCGATGACCGACCCGAACACCCCGGCCGCGCCCGAAGCCGAGGCCGCGACCGACCGCCTCGACGCCGGCACCTACGAGGTCCTCCGCGCCCGCCTCGCCGACCAGGCCGCGAACCTCGCTCGCCGCGCCGAGGAGCTCAACACCCGCCGCCTCGACGTCTTCGGCGGCACCGAACTCACCCTCCTGGGCACCGAGCGCATCCGCACGCTGAACAACTGCGTCCCGCGCGACATCGTCCAGGTCGGCGGCCGGATGCTGTTCGGCTACAACGTCTTCATCGGCCTGCGCCCCGAGACCACCGTCGACGACGTCTTCTCCCTCCACCGCTTCGAACGCGACGGCGACGCCTTCACCTTCACCGCGGCGGAGGCCTCCGGCGCCGCCGAACTGCCCGGCCTGATCGCCGATCCGCAGTTCCAGCGCGACTTCGCCGAGATGTACCGCTACTACCGCCAGACGCACCTCACGCAGCTGCGCCGCGTCGAGGGCCGCCTGCTCGCGGTCTTCCAGATCGGCGAGAAGCTCGCCGACCTGCGCGTGCTGCGCTGGACCGTCGCCGCCGACGGCTCGGTGTCCTATCTGGACAATCGCGGCGAGCGCGACCACGTCTTCCCGGCCTCGCATGACTTCGAGTGGACCGAGACGACACGCGACGACCACGTCCTCGGCCGTTTCCCGCACATCTCGATCGGCGGGGAGGTCTTCGTCGAGACCGTCAACGGCGACCTGACCATCAAGATCGAGAACAACACCGAGTCCGGTGAGGGCATCTACCGCGAGCCCGTCGACGAGCCCCTGCAGAGCCTCGCCGACGCCGAGGTGGCCTACGCCCGCGTCGGCGCGCTGATCCTGCTGCGCATCCGCCCGTACAACGAGAAGGCCGCGCGGCACCTGGTCTTCAACACCCGCACCAAGTCCGTGCACCGGCTCGACGGGATCGGCCAGTCCTGCCGCACGCTGCCCGAGGACCAGGGCATCATCTTCCCCGGCGGCTACTACCTCGCCACCGGCGTGGCCAAGACCTTCGACGCCGACGTCGCCGACCTGGAGTTCGAGCGCGTCCTGCGCTCGCCCAACGGCGAGGACGTCCTCTACGTCTTCCACGAGCGCGCCGAGGGCCGCACGCTTCTGTTGCCCTACAACGTGATCCGCAAGGAGGTCGCGAGCCCGCTGACCTGTCACGGGTACTCGCTGTTCGACGACGGCACGATGGTCGCCTTCCGCGCCAACGGCGAGGAGCCTTCGCGGGTGCACCCGATGCAGGTGTGGCAGACGCCGTTCGTGTCCGACACCTTCGCGGCCGCGCAACCGGTCGGAACCGGTCCCCTGGAACGGATCGGGAACGCCGAACTGGTCCGCGGGGTCTCCGACTGCCTGTCGGTGGCGCGGATGGTCGGCGAGATGGCGCCCTCGATCGAGGTCTACGAGGCGCTCATCGCGACCTGCGTGCGCGCGATCGACAACTACCACTGGCTCGGGGACGAGGCCCTCGGCGGCCTGCGCGATCCCCTCGACGGTGTGCGCGCCACGGCCGAGCAGGTCCTCGACGAGTACGAGACCGTCCGGGAACTGACGGCCCAGTCGGCCGATGCGGTGGAGCGGGCCGCGGCCGAGACGGCGTCGATGATCCGCCGCTCCAGCGGCGAGGCGCCCAAGACCGCCGACGCCTGGGTCTCCCAGCTCGCCGAACTGCGTGGAGCGCAGGGCCACCTGATCACCCTGCGCGACATGCGATACGTCGACCTCGCGCGACTGTCCACTCTGGACGACGCGGTGGCCGGTGAGCTCAAGTCGGCCGCCGGGCGGGCGGTGGCCTTCCTGGAGGGCCCCGACGCCTTCGCCGGCTACCACGACTCCATCGACCGCCTTACCGCCGACGCCGAGGCGATCGCGAGCGTCGCCCAGTCGACCCCGCTCACCCAGCGGCTGGCCGAGCAGACCGCCGGACTCGAAGTCCTCACCGAGGTCGTGTCCACACTCGACATCGCCGACGCGACCGTCCGCACCCAGATCCTGGAACGGATCGGCGAGGTGCTGGCCGGTGTCAACCGCGCCCGCGCGACCCTGGACGCCCGCCGCCGTGAACTGCTGTCGGCCGAAGGCCGCGCCGAGTTCGCCGCCGAGTTCGCCCTCCTCGGCCAGGCCGTCACGGGCGCGCTCGCCGCGGCCGGGACGCCCGAGGCCTGCGACGAGCAGCTCGGCCGCCTCATGCTCCAGCTGGAGAACCTGGAGTCCCGCTTCGGCGAGTTCGACGACTTCCTCGGCGAACTGGCCGCCAAGCGCACCGACGTCTACGAGGCCTTCTCCTCGCGCAAGCAGACCCTGCTCGACGAGCGCGCCCGCCGCGCCGAACGCCTCGCCGACTCCGCCGCGCGGATCCTCGACAGCGTCAACCGGCGGGTGTCCACACTGGACTCCCTGGACGCGGTCAACACCTACTTCGCCACCGACCCGATGGTGTCGAAGCTGCGTTCGGTCACCGAGGAGCTGCGCGCGCTCGGCGACCAGGTCCGCGCCGAGGAACTGGCCGGCCGGATCAAGGCCGCGCGTCAGGAGGCCGGGCGTTCGCTGCGCGACCGCCAGGACCTCTACGACGGCGGCGGTGAGACGATCCGCTTCGGGCAGCACCGGCTGCCGGTCAACACCCAGCCGCTCGACCTGACGCTGGTACCGCAGGACGGACGGCTGGCGTTCTCGCTCACCGGCACCGACTACCGCAGCCTCGTCACGGATCCCGCCTTCGCCGAGACCCACGCCTACTGGGACCAGCTGCTGGTCTCCGAGACCGCCGAGGTCTACCGCGCGGAGTACCTCGCGTCGTCGATCCTGGCCGACGAACTGGCCGCCGGGCGGATCCTCCAGCTGCACGAGGCCGCCGTCGGCGACGGGCTGCCCGCCAAGGTCCGCGAGGCCGCCGAGTCCCGCTACGACGAAGGCTACGAGCGCGGTGTGCACGACCACGACGCCACCGAGATCTTGCGCGTCATGCTGCGCCTCTACGAGGCCGCCGGTCTCCTGCGCTACCCGCCGGACGCGCGCGCGGCCGCCCAGCTCTACTGGGCCTACGGCCCCGCCGAGACCGACCGGGCCGGGCTGCTGACCCGGATCGGTTCCCTGGCAAGGGTTCGCGAGGTCTTCGGGCTCCCGAAGGCGATGGGCGACCTGCTCGCCGAACTGGCGACCGCGATCGCCGCCTTCCACGCCGACCGCGAACTCCCGGGCGTCACCGACCCCGCGCTGGCCGCCGAGTACCTCTTCGAGGAGCTCGCCGGGTCCCGCAACGGGTTCGTCACCAGCGCCGCCGCCAAGTCGCTCGTGCAGCGTTTCCGGGCCGCCCTCGGCGGACCGGGATCGGCGCGGCTGGCCGGATACGAGGAGGACCTGCGCGGTCTCGGTGACGACCTCGCCGCCCGCCACCAGCTCGTCACGGCCTGGCTGGGCGCGTTCCTGTCGTCGACGGGTGAGGGCGACGTCGACCTGCCCGAGGCCGTCGCGGTCGAGGTCCTCGGTAAGGAACTGCCCCGCCGCGACTCCTCGGCGACGTTGACGGCCACAGTGGACGGTCTACTGGGGACACATCCGCGGATCGAGGCCCGGAAGATGGGGTTGCGCCTCGACGAGGTGCTCGCCCGCACCACCCGCTTCCGTCGCGAGCGCGTGCCCGGTTTCCGTTCCTACCAGCGGATCCGTAACGCCCTCGTGGACGCCGAGCGCGGCCGTCTGCGCCTCGACGAGTACAAGCCGAAGGTGTTGAGCTCCTTTGTGCGCAACCGCCTCCTCGACGAGGTGTACCTGCCGCTGATCGGCGCCAACCTGGCCAAGCAGATCGGTGCGGCCGGCGACGACAAGCGCACCGACCAGTCGGGCATGCTGCTGCTGATCTCCCCGCCCGGGTACGGCAAGACGACGCTCATGGAGTACGTCGCCTCCCGTCTCGGTCTGGTCTTCGTCAAGGTCAACGGCCCCTCGCTCGGCCACGACGTGACCTCCCTCGACCCCGCCGACGCGCCCAACGCGACCGCGCGTCAGGAGGTCGAGAAGATCAACTTCGCGCTCGAAGCGGGCGGGAACGTCCTGCTGTACCTCGACGACATCCAGCACACCTCGCCGGAACTGCTGCAGAAGTTCATCTCGCTGTGCGACGGGCAGCGCCGGATGGAGGGCGTCTGGGGCGGCCGGACCAAGACCTACGACCTGCGCGGCAAGCGCTTCGCCGTCTGCATGGCCGGCAACCCCTATACCGAGTCCGGGCAGCGCTTCCGGATCCCCGACATGCTCGCCAACCGCGCCGACGTGTGGAACCTCGGCGACGTCCTGTCGGGCCGGGAGGAACTCTTCTCCCTGAGCTACCTGGAGAACTCGCTCACCTCCAACGCCGTCCTCGCGCCACTGTCCACAAGGGAACGCGGCGACGTGGAGGTGCTGGTGCGGCTGGCCTCCGGCGACGCCTCGGCCACCCCCGAGCAGCTCGCGCACCCCTACTCGCCGACCGAGCTCGAACGCGTCCTCTCGGTACTGCGCAAGCTCCGCCACGTGCAGAAGACCGTGCTGGCCAACAACCAGGCCTACATCGCCTCGGCCGCCCAGTCCGACGCCGCCCGCACCGAACCGCCGTTCCAGCTGCAGGGCAGCTACCGCAACATGAACAAGCTCGCCGAGCGGGTCGTGGCCGCCATGAACGACGACGAGGTCGAGGCCGTCATCGACGACCACTACCTCGGCGAGGCCCAGACCCTCACCAGCGGCGCCGAGGCGAACCTCCTCAAACTCGCCGAACTGCGCGGGCGGCTCACCCCCGAGCAGGCCGCGCGCTGGGCCGAGGTCAAGGAGGGCTTCCTGCGGGCCCGCGCCCTCGGCGGCGACGGCGACGACCCGATGAGCCGCGCCGTCGGCGCCGTCGGGCTGCTCGCCGACCGGGTCGGCTCGGTGGAGAAGGCGATCCGGCAGGCGTCGGGGGGAGTGGGCCAGCCGGGCGTGACTGGGTAAGCGGGGTGCGACGGTCCGCTGGGAGGCCGGTGCGGGGTCGCGTTCGGGGCGACCGCGTGAGACGGATTCTCGTCCGTCCGGGATGTCGTACCTCGCCGGTATCGTCGCTGTTGGGGCCTCCTTCGCGGGCGTGGGCACGTCGCGTCCCGAAAGGTTGTCCACAACCGGCGGGTTATCCACAGGGAACTCCGTTCACGTTCGCCGTCCACGCCTGGCGGCGGGCTACGGTCGAAATTTGGGCGGAGGCCGGGAGGTCCCTGGCGGCATTCACGTTCTTGCGGGTGGGCCGGTCGGCCGTAGAGGCGCCAGGAGCGCCACACCACCCTGCTGTCGTGGTGGCCCGCCGGAGTCGGGTCGTCGCACTGTCGGTCCCGGTCCCGGTCCTCGCCCCGACCGGCCTCGGGCAGCTGATTCCGGCCGCGATCGCGGCCGCCACCCGGATCCTGGCGAACCTGGGAGCGTGACCCGCGCGGCGCCCGCGACGCGCATCACGCGCCATGATCACGTACGATCGCCCGCGCGCCACCCCGGCGCCCTGCGCGAAAGGCGTGCCATGCCCACCCCTCACCCGAACTTCCGGCTCCGCGGTGCCCTCATCACCGGCACCGCGGCCGTGCCGTGGACGATGATCGCCGACCTCGGTGGCGCGAACCTGCCCATCGGGATCGCGTCGCTGGTCCTCACCGCCGCCTGCGTCGGTGTCGCGCTGACCCTCGGCCGCAGGCCCGGCCCCGAGCGCACGCCCGCCGAGGGCTGGAACAAGACCTTCGGCCGCGTCGGACTCCTCGAACTGGCCGGGATCGGCCTCTCCGTGGCGATCCTCGCGCCGACCGGCCTCGCCCAGCTCATCCCCACCGCGATCGCGCTGGTCGTCGGCGTGCACTTCTTCCCGCTCGCGAAGGTCTTCGGGCAGCCGCAGTACCGGTGGACCGGCGTGGGCATGTGCCTGGCCGCCGCCGTCGCGCTCGTGCTGTTCGTGGCGAACCTGCGCGACCCGTCGATGGCCGTCGCCGGTCTCGGTACGGCCGCGACGCTGTGGGGCACCTCGCTGGCGGTCTCCGTGCGCGGCTGAGTCAGCCCCCGACCCCGCGCCGGTCCAGCGCCTCTATCCACGCCGCCGCCACGGCCGCGACCTGCACCAGCTCCCGGCGCAGCTTCACCGGGTCGGTCTCGGCGAGCGCCTCGGTGGTCTCCTCGGTGAGGAT
Organism: Phytomonospora endophytica; assembly: GCF_014202425.1. Classification (GTDB taxonomy): domain Bacteria; phylum Actinomycetota; class Actinomycetes; order Mycobacteriales; family Micromonosporaceae; genus Phytomonospora; species Phytomonospora endophytica. The sequence goes on from NZ_JACHGT010000021.1 coordinate 90,920, forward strand.
CTCCGCCCAGGTCAGCGTGCCGGCCTCGGCCGAGCGGTCGGTGATGGCGCGGGCCACCTCGGCGGCGGCGACCTGCGCGGCCCGGCCGGTCCCGTCGGGATGGTTCTGTTCGCCCCACAGGTCGTCCTGGCGGTGGCGTTCACTGGCGACGTCGGCGAGAACAGGCTGGGTCACGTTGCTCCTCCGGCGGCGTGTTCGAGGTGATGTTGCAAGAGGCTAGCGGCGGGTGTCGATGTGGGGAAGGGCGCGGTGGGGCGGGTGTCGGGTACGACTCCGCCCGCGCACCGGCGAACGCTTCCCGGTGTCGTCCCGAAGGCCTGGTCCGGGCGGGCGTGATCGGCTGTCCGCGCGGCCCTGATCCACATGGTGAACAAAAGGCCCCTTCATCTGGTGTTCATCCAGGTGACGGGGCCTTTTCGGTGAGCTGGTGGCGGGACTCGAACCCGCAACCTACCGCTTACAAGGCGGTTGCGCTGCCAATTGCGCCACACCAGCGAATTCCGCTCTGAATCGTACCGGGGGGATCTCTGACCGGGGAAACCTCCCGCCCCCGTACTCGCGTCTGGTCCGGTGACGGGCCCGAAAGCGCACGCGCGGAGACGGCGGGACGACGCTGCGGGCTGGCGGGGCGCGGGGATACTCGCGCCTTCGGATTTCGATAGGAGTCGATTGATGAACCGACGCAGCATCCTTCGCGGTCTCGCTCTCGGGGCGGCGGCGACACCCGCCGCCGTGCTACTGAGCGGACCCGCGCAGGCCGCCACCTACAGCGTGGTCGCGACCGAGCAGGTCGCCAACCGCCTGTACGTGTGGCCGACCGGCAAGTCCCTCTCCTGGGACAACCGCAGCTGGAGCTGGAGCCCCGGTACGGGCGGCTGGTCCAACCTCTCCGACGTCCGCCTGCGCAACACCTCCGCGCACGGCTGGGTCGTCCTCACCGCCGCCTCCGGCGGCCGGGTCGGCATCATCAACCACACCAGCGAGAAGGACGCCGAGCTCAACGACCTCCTCTGGTACGCCACCCCCGGCGGCAACCCGCACGCCATCGAGCGCATCGAGAACAACGGCTCGATCGTCGCCGCCAGCTCCAACGGCTATCTGACGCTCTACTCGCCGACCGCGATCAGCAAGCCCAGCACCCTCGCCAAGGTCGCCTCCTACAGCCTGCCCGGCGCGCACGGCGTCCTGTGGGACCCGGGCTCGAAGCTGCTGTGGGCGATCGGCGACAAGGTCATCCGCTGGTACGCCGTCACCGGCACCTACCGCGGCACCCGCCTGGCCCTCAAGGGCAGCAAGGCCATCAGCGGCCTCGGCCACGACCTCCAGCCCGACTACAAGGACAAGACCCGCCTGCTGTTCACCGCCAGCTACGGCACCTACGCCATCAACACCGCCACCAAGGCCGTCACGACCCTCTCCAGCGAGACCCGCGTGAAGGCCCTCGCCCGCCACTCCAGCGGCGAGTACGTCTCCATCCGCGCCGACAACACCGGCTCGCGCACCTGGGGCAGCCCGACCCTGCGCTTCTCCACCCTCGCCGACCGTTCCCGCACGGGCGCCGAGTTCTACAAGGTCCGCATCTGGACCCCCTCCTACGAGTAGCCCTCAGGGCGGCGGGGCGCGATGTTCACCCCGCCGCCTTCTCAGGTCCGCGACATGTCGGCCCGCGTCCCTAGACTGACGCCCATGCCAGCGCTCGCCCGCCGCCTGGGCCTCACCGACGCCGTCGTCATCGGCCTGTCGGCCATGCTCGGCGCCGGTGTCTTCGTCGCCTTCGCCCCCGCCGCGAGCCTCGCCGGAGGCCCGCTGTTGCTCGCCGCGCTGGCCGTCGCCGGTGTCGTCGCCTACTGCAACGCCTCCAGCAGTGCCGCGCTCGCCGCCCTCCATCCCGAATCGGGCGGCACCTACGTCTACGGCCGCGAACGCCTCGGGCCCTTCTGGGGTTTCCTCGCCGGGTGGGGCTTCGTCGTCGGCAAGACCGCCAGCTGCGCGGCCATGGCCCTGACGATCGGCGCCTACCTGTGGCCCGAGTACGCGCGACCGGTCGGGATCGCCGCCGTCACCGCCCTCACCGCGGTGAACCTGCGCGGGGTCGCCAAGACCGCCCTCGCCGCGAAGATCTTCCTCGCGGTCACCGCGGCCGTGCTGGTCCTCGTCGCGGCCGTCGGCGTCGGGGACCTCTCGGCGCCCCTCGACTTCGGGACTCCCGCCGGCGGTCTCCACGGTGTCCTCGGCGCCGCCGGGCTGATGTTCTTCGCCTTCGCCGGGTACGCCCGCATCGCCACCCTCGGCGAGGAGGTCCGCGAGCCCGCCCGCACCATCCCGCGCGCGATCGGGCTCGCCCTGGCCGTCGTCGTCGTCCTCTACGCGATCCTCGCCGTCATCGCGCTCCTCGTCCTCGGCCCCGCCCTGCCGAACTCGACCGCACCCCTCGCCGACGTCGTCACCACCGCCGGTCTCCCCGGCCTCGCGCCGGTCGTGCGCGTCGGTGCGGGCATCGCCGTCGTCGGTGTTCTGCTGTCGCTGCTCGCCGGGGTCGGCCGCACCACCCTGGCCATGGCCCGCCGCCGCGACCTGCCGGGTTTCCTCGCCGCCGTGCACCCGGTCCGGCAGGTCCCGCACCGCGCCGAACTCGCCGTCGGCGTGCTCGTCGCCGTGCTCGTCGCGGTCACCGACCTGCGCGGGGTCATCGGCTTCTCCAGCTTCGCCGTCCTCGGCTACTACGCCGTCGCCAACGCCTCGGCCTGGACCCTCGGTGGGCGGTGGCGGCGGATCGTCGCGGGCGTCGGGCTCGTCGGCTGCCTGGTCGTCGGCTTCAGCCTCCCGTGGCGCAGCCTCGCGGCGGGCGCGGCACTCCTGGCCGTGGGCGCGGTCGTGTACGCCGTTCGGCGCAGGGCCTGAGAGACGTTGCCGAGCGTCGCCGCCCCGCCTACGCTCGTCGGCGTGACCTTCGACTTCACCCGTGCCCGCGAGGAGACTCCGGGCTGCCTGCGCGTGGCCCACCTCAACAACGCCGGTTCCGCCCTGCCGCCCGCGCGCGTGACCGACGCGATGATCGACTACCTGCGGGTCGAGGCGAGGATGGGCGGCTACGAGGCCGCCGACGCGCACGCCTCCCGCGTCGAGGGCACCTACGACGCGGTCGCCGCGCTGATCGGCGCCCACCGTGACGAGATCGCCGTCGTCGAGAACGCCACCCGCGCCTGGGACATGGCCTTCTACGCCTTCGACTTCAAGCCCGGCGACAAGATCCTCACCGGCCGCAACGAGTACGCCAGCAACGCCATCGCGCATCTCCAGGTCGCCGCTCGAACCGGCGCGGTCGTCGAGGTCGTCGACGACGACGCGCACGGGCAGCTCGACGTCGACGACCTCCGCGCGCGCATCGACGAGCGCGTCAAGCTCATCTCCATCACGCACGTCCCGACCCAGGGCGGCCTGATCAACCCCGCCGCCGAGGTCGGGCGGGTCGCCCGCGAGTGCGAGATCCCCTACCTCCTCGACGCCTGCCAGTCGATCGGGCAGCTGGACATCGACGTCGAGGAGATCGGCTGCGACATCCTCTCGGCGACCGGCCGGAAGTTCCTGCGCGGCCCGCGCGGGACGGGTTTCCTCTACGTCCGTCGCGCCCTCATCGAGAAGCTCGAACCGCCCTTCCTCGACCTCCACGCGGCCGCCTGGACCGCGCCGGACGCCTACGAGATCCGCGCCGACGCCCGCCGCTTCGAGAACTGGGAGACCAACTACGCCGCCAAGATCGGCCTCGGCGTCGCCGCCGCCTACGCCGCCGAGTGGGGCATGAAGGCCGTCGAGGAACGCGTCCTCACCCTCGGGGAAACCCTCCGCCACCTGCTCGCCGATCACGACGGCGTGACCGTCCGCGACCTCGGCCGCCGCCGCGGCGGGATCGTCACCTTCACCGTCGACGGCGTCTCCGCCGACGAGGTCAAGCAGCGGCTGTCGCTGGCGGGCGTGAACACCAGCGTTTCCCGCGCGAGTTCGGCCCGCTACGACCTGCCGGCGCGGGGACTGGAGGAGGTCGTGCGGGCGTCGGTGCACTACTACAACACCGAGGAAGAGCTGGGGCGCCTGGTGGAGGCGCTGCCGAAGCCGCGGCGCTCCTAACCCGCGCCGTAGACCACCGCGCAGCCGTCGTAGACGTGCGTGCCGGGTTTCCCGCCCAGCTCGGGCAGGACCGTCTGGAGCCCGCGCGGATGGTCGGCGCCGCTTCGCCGGGCCGGTAGGCCGAGCCGCGTGGGCGGAGCGGACCCGGTTGCCGCGACATCTCGACGTGGGAGACCGGGTGCTCCGCCGACGAGGCGGTCGCCGCTGGCCGCGCGGGCGCCCAGTCCGGCACGTACAGGTGACCGGGGTAGCGCGTGTCGCCGGTGTCGACGAGGAGGGCCGTGTCGGCCCCGAAGAGCAGGAACACGAACGGCGCCGCGAAGTTCACCGACGTGTTCTGCCGCATGATCACGGTGTCCTCGGCGGCCGCGTGAGGCTGGTTCTCGGGCGCCGGGTCGTGCGTCGACGAGGGCCGGCCGGCGTGCCGGCGAACGTCGAGGTCGAGGCCGGGAAAGGCGCTCGCGGCGGCTCCGGCGAGAAGCGTGCGGGGTTCCTCCGTTGTGGCTCACCAGCCTCGCCGCCGCCGGGCCGGGCCGTCTCGGTCCCGGGGAGGATCCGGCGCGGGCGCGCGTGCGACGAGGGACCTACGCCCGGCGGGTAACGTCTGGCGCCATGCGGATCCTTCTGCTCGGCGGCACGGGGTTCATCGGCGGCGCGGTCGTCACCGAGGCGCTGGCGCGGGGGCACGAGCCGGTGCTGTTCACGCGGGGACGGACCGGGAGCGAGCTGTTTCCCGGGGTTTCCCGCCTGACCGGCGACCGCGACACCGGAGATCTGACCGCACTGCGCGCGGGCGAGTGGGACGCCGTGGTCGACCTGTCGGGCTACTACCCGGCGCAGGTCGCGCACGCGATGGAGGTTCTCGGCGACCGCGTCGGGCGCTACCTGTTCGTCTCCAGCCACGCCGTCTACGACCGCGCCAACGGCCCCGGCGCGACCGAGGACGCGCCCCGCCGTGAGCCGCTGCGCGAGGCCGACGTCCTCGACGACGACACCTACGGGCGCCTCAAAGTCGCCTGCGAGGACGACGTGCTCGCCCGCTACGGCGACCGCGCGACGATCGTGCGGCCGATCAAGGTGGTCGGTCCGGGCGACGTGCGCGACGCCGCGACGTACTGGGTGCGCCGGGCCGCGCGTGGTGGCAGGGTCGCGGTGCCCGGTTCGCCGGAGCAGCCGGTGCAGTTCGTGGACTCACGCGACCTGGCGAGCCTGATCGTGACGCTTGTCGAGGACGGCCGCGCGGGTGCCTTCCACGCCGTGGGACCGCCCGAGCCGGTGACCTTGGGAGGCGTGATCGAGGCGTGCGCGCGCCTGGCGGGGACCACGGTGGAGCCCGTCGCGGTGCCGTTGGGGGAGGTCCCGCGCTTCTTCCCGCTGACACGCGCGCCGGAGCTGTGGGACACCTTGCGTCGCGACGGGTCGAAAGCCTGGGCGGCGGGGATGCCGAAGACGCCCCTCGCCGAGACGCTGCGGGACGTGAAGGCGTGGGACGACGCGCGCGGGCGGCCGGAGCTGCCGAACGGGTTGACGGAGGGGCGGGAGGCAGAGCTTCTCGCCTGACCCGGCCGCGCGCTCGCCGTCGCTCGCGCTAACCCCGCGTCCGCGCCAGGTCCACGATGTCGCCGTACTCCGGGTGCTTCTCCACCCACCGCACGACGAACGGGCACAGCGCGAGCACGCGGATCCCGTCGCCGCGCGCGGTGTCCAGCGCGAAACGCGCGAGCTGCGAGCCGATGCCCTTGCCGCCGTAGGCGGGGTCGACCTCGGTGTGCACGAGGGCGATGCGTTCGTCGTCGCGCGCGTAGTCCAGGAAACCGGCGAGTTCGCCGTCCAGGTGCGCTTCGAAGCGGCGCGCCTCGGGCGCGTCGGTCACCACCACGTCAGCCATGTCTCTCCTCGTCTCGGCGTGAGTCCCGCGCAGGCCCCGGCGAGCCGCGGTCCTCAACGCAACCGGTGTCGTTCCTCCCGCGCGGCGAGCAGTCGCCGCACCACCGCCGGCTCAGCCTCCAACGCGGCGGGCTCGTCCAGCAATTCCCCGAGCCGCTTGTAGTACTGGGTCACGCTCAGTTCGAACTCGGCGACGATCGCCTGCTCCTTCGACCCCGCCCGCCGCCACCAGCGCTTCTCGAAGGCGAGGATCGCCAGCTCCTCGTCGCCGAGGGGCCTGCGGGGGGCGGGGACGTCGGCCATCAGACGAGGTCGATGAGGTCCGCGACGGAGTTGACCACGCGGTTGGGCTGGAAGGGGAAGCGGTCGACCTGCTCGCGCCCGGTGATGCCGGTGAGCACGAGGATCGTCTCCAGTCCGGCCTCCATGCCCGAGACGATGTCGGTGTCCATGCGGTCGCCGATCATCGCGGTCGACTCGGAGTGCCCCTCGACCTTGTTCAGCGCGCTGCGCATCATCAGCGGGTTGGGTTTCCCGACGAAGTAGGGCTCGACGCCCGTCGCCTTCGTGATGAGCGCGGCGACGGCACCGCACGCGGGCTGGATGCCCTCGGGGGACGGGCCGGTCGCGTCGGGGTTGGTCGCGATGAACCGCGCGCCGGCGTCGACGAGGCGGATGGCGCGGGTGATCGCGCCGAGACTGTAGGAGCGGGTCTCGCCGAGGATGACGTAGTCGGGGGAGATGTCGGTGAGGACGTAGCCGATCTCGTGCAGGGCGGTGGTCAGCCCGGCCTCGCCGATCACGTAGGCGCTGCCCTTGGGCCGCTGCGTGTTCAGGAAGTCGGCGGTGGCCAGCGCCGAGGTGTAGATCGCCTCGGGCGGCACGTCGAGCCCGGTGTTGCGCAGGCGGACGTGCAGGTCGCGAGGGGTGTAGATGGAGTTGTTGGTCAGCACGAGGAAGCGCCGACCGGTCTCCTTGAGCCGGTTGATGAACTCCTTGGCGCCCGGCACGGGGATGCCCTCATGCACGAGGACCCCGTCCATGTCCGACAGCCAGCATTCGATCGGCTTGCGCTCACTCATGATCTGATCGTCCCAGGTCGATGTGACATCTGTGGTACGGCTCGGTCAAACACGGACGACGGTCACTCCCGCCGTTTCGAACTCGTCGGTCACCTCGCGCGCGACGGAGGTGTCGGTCACGAGCGTGTGCACCTTCTCGATCGGGCAGATCCGCGCGAAGGCGTGCCCGCCGATCTTGGATCCGTCGGCGATGATGACGATCCGGCGCGCGCGGGCGGCCATGAGGGCGTTTATCGCCGCCTCGCCCTCGTGGTGGGCGGCGGCGCCGAGACGCACGTCGATGGCGTCGACGCCGAGGAACACCATGTCGAGGGTGATCTCGCGCAGTATCGGCGCCGCGAGCGGGCCGATCAGCTCGTAGGACTGGGGCCGGACGACACCGCCGACGACGACGACCTTCACGTGCGGGCGCACGATCATCTCGTTGGCGATGTTGAGGGCGTTGGTCACGATCGTCAGCGGCGTGGTGCCCGACTGCGTGACCAGTTCGGGCCTGGTCGCGAGGGAACGGGCGACCTCGGTCGTGGTCGTCCCGCCGTTGAGGCCGACGACCATGCCGGGCCCGACGAGGGCCGCCGCGGCCTCCCCGATGCGGTGCTTCTCGTCGATCCGCTTGGCCGACTTGTAGCGCAGCGGCAGGTCGTAGGACACCCCGTTGGCCACCGCCCCGCCGCGGGTTCTGGTGATCATCTGCTGTTGGGTGAGCTGGTCGAAGTCGCGGCGAATCGTCGCCTGCGACACGTGCATGCGCGCGGCGGCTTCCTCTACGGTGATCCGGCCGTCTGAGGCGAGGATCTCCAACAGCGTGTTCCAGCGGGCGTAGCGGTCCACGGCATCCCTTCTTCCCCCCGGTCTCGACTATGAGCGGGTTGGTGTGCACAATAATGCGCGAAAGCGGGCCGCAGCGTCGAACCCGATGCGCGTTTTTTCTCAGGCTTGCTCAAAAGCCCCCACAGGAGGATGTATGACGTACGTGGAAGCGGAGATCGCCAGCCAGCCGCTGCTGTGGCGCCGTGCCGTCGACGTCGCCGCCGAGCGTGCCGCCGCGCTGCCGAAGCCGGGCGAGCGGGTCGCCGTCGTCGGTTGTGGCACCTCCTGGTTCATGGGCCAGTCCTACGCCGAGCTCCGCGAGGCCGCCGGGCAGGGTGAGACCGACGCGTTCGCCGCCTCGGAGTTCCCCTACGGCCGCCGCTACGACCGCGTGCTGTCCATCTGCCGCTCGGGCACCACGACCGAGGTCCTCGACCTCTTCGGGCGCATCCCCGGCGACGTCCCGACCGTCGCGATCATCGGCGACCCGGACACGCCGCTGCCGAGCCTGGTCGGGGACAGCGTCATCCTGGACTGGGCCGACGAGAAGTCGGTCGTGCAGACCCGGTTCGCCACGTCCGCGCTCACCCTCCTGCGCGCCAGCCTCGGTGAGGACCTGACCAAGGCCATCGCGGACGCCGAGGAGGCCGTCGCCGCTCCGCTGCCCCTGGACGTGTCCACGGTGGAGCAGGTCACCTTCCTGGGCCGCGGCTGGACGAACGGCCTGGCGGCCGAGGCCGGGCTGAAGATGCGCGAGGCCGCGACCTTCTGGACCGAGTCCTACCCGGCCATGGAGTACCGCCACGGCCCCATCTCCATCACCGGCCCCAAGCGCGTGGCCTGGATGTTCGGCGCGGCGCCCGAGGGCCTCGACGCCGACGTCGCCGCGACCGGCGGGACCTTCGTGACCAGCGACCTCGACCCGGTCGCCGACCTGATCCGTGCGCAGCGCGCGGCCGTCGCGCTCGCCCAGCACCAGGGCTTCGACCCCGACAACCCGCGCAACCTGACGCGTTCGGTCGTCCTGTCGTGATCGGCCGGCGAGCGGAGTTGCGCGCGGGGACGAACCGATGAGCACGCCCGCGCCGAAAGAGCCCATGGGCGATGTCGTCATCGCCATCGACGTCGGCGGCACGCTCATGAAGTGCGCGCTGGTGTCGACCGCCGGCGCGGTCCTGCACAGCGTGCGCCGCCCGACCGACCGCGAACGCGGCCCGGACGCGATCGTCGAGGCCGTCCTCAACACCGTCGGCGACCTCGCCGCGCAGGCCAAGGCCTTCGGCGGGAACCCCCTCGCGGTCGGCCTGACCGTGCCGGGCGTGATCGACGCCGCCGAGGGCGTCGCCGTGTACGCCTCCAACCTGGGCTGGCGGGACGTGCCCTTCCGCGCGCTCGTCGAGGCGAAGGTGGGCCTCCCGGCCGCGCTGGGGCACGACGTGCGCAGCGGTGCCCTCGCCGAGTACCGGCTGGGCGCGGGCCGGGGCAGTGAGTACATGCTCTTCGTGGCGATCGGTACGGGCATCGCCGCCGGGTTCTTCCCGCGCGGGGTCGGCCTGGACGGCGCGCACGGTTCGGCCTGCGAGATCGGGCACATCGTCGTCGAACCCGGCGGCGAGCTCTGCGGCTGCGGCCAGCGCGGTTGCGTCGAGGCCGTCGCCTCGGCCGCGACCATCGCGCGCGCCTATGCCGCGGCGACCGGTGCGGACATCGGCGCCGCCGAGGTCGCCCACCGCGCCGCCGAGGGCGAGGAGGCGGCACTGGCGGTGTGGAACCGCGCGGTGGACATCCTCGCGCGCGGCCTGCTGACCGGGATCAGCCTCTACGACCCCGACACGATCGTGCTCGGCGGCGGACTCGCCGAGGCCCGCGCGACGCTCTTCGACCCCCTGGAGAAGTCGCTGCGGGAGAAGGCCGTCGCCTTCCACACGCTTCCGCGCCTGGTGCGCGCCGAACTCGGCGACGAGGCCGGGTGCATCGGCGCCGCACTCCTGGGCATGGACCGCTTGAAGGAGAACAGCGCATGAGCCCCACCGGCAACATCGTCACTCCCGAGGGCATCGTCCGCGGCGAGGTTCTGCTCGACGAGGAGCGGATCGTCGGCGTCCAGGCCGACGCGACCGTCAAGGGCGACACCTACATCGTGCCCGGCTTCGTCGACATCCACTGCCACGGCGGGGACGGCGCGTCCTACACCGTCGGCGACGCCGAACAGGCGATCGTCGCCGCCGAGTTCCACCTCCGGCACGGCACGACCACGACCCTCGCGTCGCTGGTCAGCTCGCCGAAGGAGCTGATGCTCCAGGCGATCGAGGCCTTCAAACCCCTCGTCGACGACGGCATCCTCGCCGGCATCCACTTCGAGGGCCCGTACCTGGCCTCCTCCCGTTGCGGCGCCCAGAATCCCGCCTTCCTGCGCGACCCCGACCTCGATGAGCTCGCCGAGTTGGTCGACGCCGGTGCGGGCGCGGTGAAGATGATGACGATCGCGCCGGAGCGCGCGGGCGCGGCCGAGGCGATCGCCTACCTGGCCTCGCGCGGTGTCATCGCGTCGATCGGGCACACCGACGCCTCCTACGAGGTCGCCAAGGACGGTGTCGCCGCCGGTGCGACCGCCGCGACGCACGTGTTCAACGGGATGCGCCCGGTCGGGCATCGCGATCCCGGCCCGGTCGTGGCGGTCATGGACTCGCCGTCGGTGGTCTGCGAGTTCATCGTGGACCCGGTGCACCTGCACATGGGCACGGTCTCCTTCGCGGTCAACGCCATCGGCGCCGACCGGATCGCGGCGATCACCGACGCGATGTCGGCGACCGGGATGCCCGAAGGCGAGTACGAGCTCGGCGGGCTTCGGGTGAAGGTCGCCGACGGTGCCGCGCGGCTGGTCGAGGGCGGTTCGATCGCGGGCTCGACGATCACCATGATCGACGCCTTCCGCAACGCCGTCCACGGCGCCGGTGTGAGCGTCGAGGACGCGGTGAAGATGACCGCGACGACGCCCGCGCGGCTCCTCGGACTGTCCGATGTGGGCGCCGTGACGCACGGGCTGCGCGCGGATCTGCTCGAACTCGACGCCGAACTGAACCTGCGCGGCGTCATGCGCGCCGGGGTGTGGGTGCACCGGGCGTGATCCTCACCGTCACCCTCAACGCGGCGCTCGACCTCACCTACGTGGTCGACGCGCTCGTACCGCACCGGGCGCATCGGGTGTCCACTGTGGTCGAGAAGGCGGGCGGCAAGGGCCTCAACGTCGCCCGGGTGCTCAGTCACCTCGGCGAGAAGACCGTGGCGACCGGGCTTCTGGGCGGCCGCAATGGTTCCCGCGTCGCCGAACTGCTCGGCGACTCACCCGCCCGCATGCGCACGGCCTTCGCGACGATCGCGGGGGAGACCCGGCGGACGGTGGTCGTCGTCGACGGCGACGCCACCGGCTTCTGGGAACCCGGGCCGGTCGTGACCGAGGCCGAGTGGTCGTCCTTTGTGGGCCACTACACCGCGCTGCTCACGATCTCGCGCGTCGCCGTGCTCTCCGGGAGCCTCCCGGCGGGCCTGCCCGTCGACGCCTACGCGGTCCTCGTGACCGCCGCCCGCGCGGCGGGCGTCCGGGTCGTCCTCGACACCTCCGGTCCCGCGCTGGCCGCCGCGCTCCCCGCCGGACCGGACCTGGTCAAGCCCAACGCCGAGGAACTCGCCGAGGTCGCACCGGACGCCGACCTGTCCACCGTGGACGGAGTACTCGCCGCGGCCTCCGCGCTGCGCGGACACGGCGTCGGCACGGTCCTCGCCTCACGCGGCCCCGAAGGGCTCATCGCGCTCACCCCCGACGGCGCCTTCCGTGCCGTCCCACCGCATGCCGTCAGCGGCAACCCGACCGGCGCCGGCGACGCCTGCGTCGCGGCGATCGCGCGCGCCTGGCGCCACCGCACGCCCTGGCCCGGCGCGCTCCGCGACGCCGTCGCCGCCTCGGCCGCCGCCGTGGCCGCGCCCCAGGCCGGCGACCTCGACACCCGCACCTTCCTGTCGCTGCGCCACGGCGTTGCCGTCACCGAACTCTAGGAGTACGCGATGCCCCTCGCCCCCACCGCACAACTCGTCGCCGACGCCCGCGCCGAGGGCCTCGGGCTCGGCGCCTTCAACGTCATCGCGATCGAGCACGCCGAGGCCATCGTCGCCGGGGCCGAGACCGCCGGGGCGCCCGTGATCCTCCAGATCAGCGAGAACGCCGTCAAGTTCCACCACGGGAAACTCGCGCCGATCGCCCTGGCCACCGCCGCGATCGCCAAGGACGCCACCGTCCCCGTCGCCCTGCACCTCGACCACGTCGAGTCGGAGTCCCTGTGGCGGCAGGCCCCCGCGCTCGGCTTCGGCTCGGTCATGGTCGACGCCTCCAAGCTCCCCTACGACGAGAACGTCGCGGCCACCGCGCACGCCGTGGAATACCTCCGCTCGCACGGGCTCTACGTCGAGAGCGAACTCGGCAAGGTTGGCGGCAAGGAAGGCGAAGAACCCCTCGGCGCGCACGCCCCCGGCGCCCGCACCGACCCCGGCGAGGCACTGTCCTATGTGGAGGCGACGGGCGTCGACGCGCTCGCCGTCGCCGTCGGCTCCTCGCACGCCATGACCTCCCGCGACGCCGCCCTCGACCACGAACTCATCGCCCGGATCGCCGCCGCCGTACCGGTTCCGCTGGTCCTGCACGGCTCCTCCGGCGTCCCCGACGGCGAACTCGCCCGCGCCGTCACGGCCGGCATGGTGAAGATCAACATCGGTACCGCGCTCAACATCGCCTTCACCGGCGCCGTCCGCGACTACCTCGACGCCGAGCCGGCGGCCGTCGACCCGCGCAAGTACGTCAAGGCCGGCCGCGAAGCCATGGCCGCGACCGTCGCGCACTTCCTCGGCGTGCTGCGCGACCCCGCCTGAGCCGCCCGTGCGACAAAGGCCGTCCCGCCGGGGCGGCCTTTTCGCATGTCGGGGCGACGACGGCGGGCAAGTGGATCTTCCGGGCGGTTCATTACCGAACCATGACATTCGCCCGGCAACTTTTCGGCGCTCCGCACCCGTTCTTCACCGGTAGGCCGAAACGGAGGAAGAACATGCGACGCGCCCGGACCACCGGCACGAAACGAGCCGCCCGGTACTCGATCACCATCGCCGCCCTCATCGCCGCCGCCGCGGCCACCGGATGGCTCGCCCCACCCGTCGGCGAAGCCCCGCCCGCCGACCCGAACGCCCTCGCGCAACAGGCCCTCGACCTCGAAGGCCGCGTCTACCACGCCGCCACCACACGCGAACACCACTGCATGGAGAAACAGGGTTTCACCGCCCACCCCGACGACGCCGACCTCTCCGACTACATCCTCGTCCCCACCCTCGACGAAGCCGCCGAACACGGCTTCGTCAACGCCGAGGAGGAGGCCGCCACCTCCGGCTTCACCGCCAAACCCGTCGCCTACCAGGACGCCTACTTTACCGCCCTCGCCGGAGATCCCGACTGGGACCGCGCATCCGGCGCCCCACCCCTGCCCGGCACCTGCCTCGCCCAGGTCAACGAACGCCTCTACGGCGACCGCATCGCCCCATCCCGCCCCGGCGCCTTCGACCCCGCCAACCAAGAGGCCCTCTTCACCGAGGATCCCCGCCTGATCACCGCATATGACGACTGGCGCGCATGCCTGCGCGGCAAAGGTGACCACCCCGACTTCGCCACCGTCGACCAGGCCCGCAAACACGCCGAAGGCTTCTACGAGGACGACGACTACACCGAGGCCCGCCGGAAGGAACTCGCCCTCGCCGTCGACGTCTCGGTCTGTGCCAGCGGATCCGGCCTCCGCGAGGCCTACCGCGCGGCCCGCGAAAGCGCCCGCGCCACCCTCTACGAACGCTTCCGGCCGCAGATCACCACCTGGTGCGAGACCCTGCGGACCGCGCTCGACCGCGCCGACGAGGACGCCGATGCGTAGACCCGCCGCCCTCGCGCTGTCGGCGCTGCTCGCCCTCTCCGCCTGCGGCACCGCCGAAAGCGACGACCCGCCACCCGTCCCCGACGGCTGGGCCGTCCTCGACGAGGGCACCGAGCTCTACGTCGAACTCGGCCACATCCGCTGGGAACTGGAACGCGAATGCATGGCGGGCAAGGGTTTCGACGTCCACCCCCGCCAGAATGAGCAGCGGCTCGCCGACTGGCGGCCCGTCGACCGTGAAGCACCGATCCTCGCCCCGAGCGTCGAAGAGGCCCGGCAGGTCGGCCTCGGCATGGACCCGGTGAAGCCCGCGCCCTCACCGGAGCCCGACGACCCTTTCAACGCCGAGTCCGGGAAATACCGCGACGACTACCTCAACGCCTACTACGGCGAAGCCGAGGCCGGCGAATACGGCGCGGAGTCCTGCGTCGCGACGGTCCACCGCGACATGTTCGACGAAGCGCCCACAACCGGGGCCTGGCAACCGATCCCGGTACCCGACGCCATCGACTGGACCGCCCGCCGGGAGATGTACTACGCGATCCCGGCCATCGTGACGGCGTCGGCGGCCTGGCGCGCGTGCCTGAAAGGCAAAGGCCGCAAAGGTTTCGAGACCATCGAGGAAGCCCGCACCCACTATTACACGATCACCGGCGAAGACGACCGTCAGGACTTCGCCGTCGACGTCGCCACCTGCGTCGACGCCTCCGGCTGGCGTGAGGTCCACACCGGCTCCTGGCGCATCGCCGTCGACCGGCTCGTCACCGAACAACTGCCGCAGATCCGCGCGTGGAGCGCCGAACTGGCACAGATCCTCGACGACGCCGAAGACCTGCTCCCCGCATGACGCCTAGACCGCCGTCAACCGCCCCACCAGCACATTCGCGCCGTACCCGCCCGACCCGGTGTCCGAACCGCCCGAGCCGCCTGAGATCTTCAGCTGCCCCTTCGACCCCGCCGACAACTCACGGCTCGTCACCTGGCCCGCCGTCGTACACGGCACCGACGTCGTCACACCCGTATCGGCCAACGTGAACTCGATGTACGACTCGCCGGAGCCCACGCACACCAGATCCAGGACATAGTCCCCCGACGACACCAGATCATCGAACTCCGCCGTCGAGCCCTCGCTCACCGTCCCCGACCAGACCACCCGCCCGTCCGAGTCCGGCAACTTCCCCTCCGCCACCGACTTGTAGTTGTTCCACTCCGACTCGGTCAACTCCCGCGACGCCGACTCACCCGTCGACGGAACCGAGTCCGGCGTCGCCGAGCCATCGCTGGAATCATCACCGCAAGCGGTCAACACCGCCGCCGTGGCAAGGAGCGCCGCCCCCGTGCGCAGCTTTCGCATCATCATCCGTTTCTTCGGTCGCGGGCTGAAGATCAGCCCGGCAAGATCGGATCAGCATAGGTGGCGAGAGCACGTGCGACGCCCGCCACAGGGCTTGTTTCGCGGCGGCGTGTGAAGCTGTGCCTGTTTTGCGGCAGCGAACGAAACAGCCTTCCAGGTAGGGGATCGGGCTGCGGCCCCGCCGCGGTGCCGAATCTGCGGTGGTGGGTGACCGATCACCCGCCCGGGGCCCGGGTGGCGGGGACTGCCGCGGTGCCGAACCCGCGGTGGCGGGGCGAGCGCTCCTCCGGGGTGGGCGCGGGCGGCGGCCCTGCCGTCCCGTCCGGTGACCGCGACGACACCGCGCGCCCGGACGACCCCTCCCGCGTGAGGCCCCGTCGGGCCCTCGAACACGTCCCCACCCCGCGAAATAAGATCGGTCCGCGACGCCCGCCACAGTCCTACCCGTCAGTAACCTACGATGGCGTAGGTTAGTCCTCCGAGGAGGTGCATCCCCATGCTCGACACCGCCGTCAAGCCCCGCCTGCGCGGCGCGCTGCACGCGCTGGCCTTCCCCGCCGCGCTCGTCGCCGGGCTCGTCCTGGTCGCGACCGGCCCGTCCACGCCCGCCCGCCTGTCGGCGGTCGTCTACGTCCTCGCGTCCGTCTCGCTCTTCGGCGTCTCCGGCTGGTACCACCGCGCCAACATCACCGCGCGCACCGCCGAACTCCTCCGGCGCTTCGACCACGCCAACATCTACCTCATCATCGCCGGCACCTACACGCCCTTCGCCGTCCTCGCCCTCGACGGCGCGCCACGCGTGACGCTGCTCCTCGTCATCTGGATCGGCGCCGCCGCCGGCGTCGTCTTCCGCGTCCTGTGGATCGGCGCGCCCCGCTGGCTGTACACGGCCCTCTACATCGCACTCGGCTGGACGGCCGTGTTCTTCCTCCCCTGGCTGCTGCCCGGCGCGGGCATCGGCGCGAGCATCCTCGTCCTCGCCGGCGGTCTCCTCTACAGCTTCGGCGGACTCGTCTACGGGCTCAAACGCCCCGACCCCTCGCCGAAATGGTTCGGTTTCCACGAGGTCTTCCACTCCTTCACCGTCGCCGCCTACGTCGCGCAGTTCATAGCCGTCGCGCTCGTGGTCTACGGCGCGGGCTGACCCGGCGCACTACGCTCGTTTCCGTGGCCGCACTCACCGTCTCGATCCTCCTCAAGCCCGCCGCCCTCGACGCGCGCCGCGGCATCGTCCGCGTGCACCCCGAGGTCCTCGCCGCCCTCGGCCTCCAGGCTGGCGACCCCGTCCGCCTCACCGGCCAGCGCGCGACGGCCTGCATCGCGCTGACCGCCGACGGCGAGGCCGGGCGCGGCTCGGTCTACGCCGACGACCTGACCCTCGGCAACATCGGCGCCCGCGACGGCGACTCGATCGTCATCGAGCCGGTGACGCTGTCGGGCGCGCGGCGGATCGTCGTCGACGGGCCCGTGGAGGTCGCCGTCGCGGTGACCAGCGACGTGCTGCGGCAGGCCCTGCTGAGCAAGGTGCTCAGCGTCGAGGACAACGTCTCGCTGCTGCCGCTCGACATCGGCGGCGCACCCCGCGACGTCGTCGAGGCGACCCGGCGGTCGCTGTCCAACACCGTCGGCTTCGCCTACACCTCGACCCTGCTGACCGTCGTGGAGTGCGACCCGCCGACGGCGGCGATGGTCACCTCCGACACGGTCGTGATCTGGCGGCGCGGCGGCACGGCCGCCCGGCCCGCGACGGTCGCGCCCGCCCTGGCCGCCGTGCCCGCGCCGGACAGTCCCAAAGAGACGGTTCCCCCGGTCGCCGACCTGGCGGGCCTCGCCGCGCAGGCCGAGCAGCTGCACGAACTCCTCGACCTGGGCTTCCACCACGCCGAGATCCTCGAATCGGTCGGCACGCAGGTGTCCCTGGGCATCCTCGTCACCGGGCCGACCGGCGTCGGCAAGACCACCCTCGCGCGGGCCGTCGCGCACGAACTCGGCGTGCCGGTCACCCACCTGTGGGCGCCCGAGATCGCCGCGCTGACCGCCAACGACGGCGCCGAGGCGCTGCGCCGGGCGACCGCCGCGATGGCGAAACCCTTCGTCCTGCTGGTCTCCGGCGTCGAGGAACTCGCCCCCCGGGACGACCGGAGTCCACTGTCGACGGTGTTCCGTCGGCTCGTGCGCGAACTCATCGCCGCCGGGAACGCCGTGGTGTGCACGACCTCGCGGCCCGAGGAGGTCTCCCCGCTGCTGCGGCAGCCCGGGATCCTCGAACACGAGATCAGCGCGCCCATGCCCGACGCCGCCGCCCGCCAGGCGCTGCTCGGCGTCCTCACCCGCGACATGCGCCTCGCCGACGACGTCGACCTGACCGCCGTCGCCGGCCGTACCCCCGGCTTCGTCGTCGCCGACCTCGTCACCCTCGTCCGTGAGGCCGGTGTGCGCGCGGCAATGCGCGCCAAGGAATCCGGCGCCGAACCCGCCGTCACCGGCGCCGAACTGCTCGCGGCCGCCCAGACCGTGCGGCCCTCGTCGATGGCCGACTCCTCCCTCGAACTGGCCCAGGTGACCCTCGACGACGTCGGCGACATGGCCGACGTCAAGCAGGTCCTCACCGAGACCGTCCTGTGGCCGCTGACCTACCCCGACGCCTTCACCCGCCTCGGCGTCGAGGCGCCGCGCGGGGTCCTGCTCTACGGCCCGCCCGGATGCGGCAAGACCTACCTGGTCAAGGCCATCGCGGGCTCCGGCCGCGCCAACGTGCTGAGCGTCAAGGGCGCCGAACTGCTCACCAAGTGGGTCGGTGAGAGCGAGGCGAGCGTTCGCGACCTGTTCCGCCGCGCGCGCCAGGCCGCGCCGACGCTGATCTTCCTCGACGAGGTCGACGCGCTGGCCCCGGTGCGCGGCCAGTCGACCGACGGCGGCACCACCGACCGCGTCGTCGCCGCCCTGCTCACCGAACTGGACGGCGTCGAGGACCTGCGCAACGTCGTCGTCATCGGCGCCACCAACCGGCCCGACATGGTCGACCCGGCCCTGCTGCGGCCCGGCCGGCTGGAGCGGATCGTCTACGTTCCGCCGCCCGACGCCGGTGGCCGCGCGGCGATCCTGCGCTCGGCCGCGAAGGGCGTGCCGCTGTCGTCCGATGTGGACCTCGACGTCCTCGGCGGCGAGCTGGAGCTGTTCAGCGCCGCCGACTGCGCGGCCCTGATCCGCGAGGCCGCCCTGTCGGCGATGCGCGAGTCCCTCGACGCGACGGAGGTCACCGCCGACCACGTGAAGTCGGCGCGCTCGCGGGTGCGGCCGTCGCTGGAGCCGACGCAGCTGGCGGCGCTGGAGGCCTACGCGGAGGGGCGCCGGGGCTAACGGTCCCGCACGCCGTCGACGATCTCCGCCGTCCTCGGCAGCACCTCGCTCATCAGGACCTCGTGGACCCGCGGGTCCGGGTCGGCGACGCCGCCGGCGAGCACGCTCAGCCGGTAGTCGCGGTCGGCGGCCTCCAGCGCGGTCGACAGGACGACGCCGCTGGTGGTGACGCCCGCGAGGACGAGCGCGGTGATGCCGCGTTCCCGCAACCGCCGGTCCAGGTCGGTCGTCGACAGGGCGCCGATCCGGGTCTTGCGGACGACGAGGTCACCGGGTTCGGGCGCGAGCCGGGGATGGAAGTCCGCGGCGGGATCGTCGTGGCGCATGAGCCGCCGGTCGGCGAGGACGGTGAAGGCCTTGTTGGCCGCCGGGACCGCGGCCCAGTCGGCCTCGGTGAAGGCGACCCGCACGTGCGCGATCGTGCCGCCGTCGGCTCGTGTGCCGGCGACGGCGGCGGCGACCCGTGAGATCAGGCCTTCGGTGTCGGGGAGCGCGGCGAGGATCGCCGGCTGGAAGTCCAGGACGAGCAGGGCGGTCGTGTCGGTCATGGGGTCTCCTCTGCGGGGTGTGTGAAAGGTGTGCGGGGAAGCAGCAGCGGCGTCGCGAGCAGCAGCACGCCGGCCAGTCCGATGGCCGTGCGCGGTCCCAGCAGGCCGCCGAGGACGCCGAGGGTGACGGTGAGCAGTGCGGTCGCGCCCTTCGTCGTCACCGACCAGGCCGACAACGTGCGCGCGACACGATCGGCCGGGGTGCGTTCGAGGCGGAGGGCGGCGTAGACGGGGTTGAAGATCGCGCAGGAGAGGATGAGGCCGAACTCGACGCCCATCACCAGCAGCAGGCCCGGCGTCCCCGGCCCCACGAAGACCAGCCCGACCGGCCAGAACGCGCGCAGTACGCCCGATGTGAGCAGCACCCGGTGGGAACCGAAGCGCCCGGCGAGCGGGCGGGCCAGCCGCGAACCCAGGAGACCGCCGATCGCCGGAACGGCGAAGGCCAGGCCGTACTGCCAGGGCGTGAATCCGAGCCGGTCGAGCATGACGACGGTCAGCAGCGGCTGCGTGGCCATCAGCAGGCCGTTGAACAGGGCGGTGTTGAGGAACAGCGGGCGCAGGGCCGGGTCGGCCAGGATGTGGCGCCACCCGTCGAGCAGGTCTCCGGCGCGCATGCGCCCGCTGCTCGGGCGGGGTTCGGGTTCCCGGCCGCCCGCCGCGCGGATGCCGAGGGCGGACAGCAGGTAGCTGACCGCGTCGGCCACGACCGTCGCCATCAGGCCGAGGAACCCGACCGCCGCACCGCCGAGGGGCGGTCCGAGGATCGTGGCGGTCCAGGTCGTCGACTCCAGGCGGGCGCTGGCCGTGAGCAGGGCCTCGGCCGGGAGGAGGCCTTTCAGGTAGGCGCCGGAGGCGGCCTGGAAGGTGATGTCGGCGGCCGCGACGACGATCGCGACGAGCAGGAGCTGCGCGAAGGAGAGCACGCCGAACGCGTAGGCGGCGGGGATCGTGGCGAGCGCGGCGAACCGGACGAGGTCGGCCCCGATCAGGACCCGCCGTTTCCGGCGGAACTCGATCCACGGGCCGAGCGGTACGGCGACGGCCGCGCCGACCGCCGCGCCCGCCGAGGACAGGACCGCGACCTCGGCCGGGCCCGCGTGCAGCACCTCGATCGCGATGAGGGGGAGCGCGCCGAAGGCGAGCCAGGTGCCGAGGGCGCCGACGCCGTAGGCGGCCCGGAAGCGGCCGAACTCGCGCTCGTTTCTCATCTCGCGTGCCTCCCGAGTCGTACAACCGATCCGTGTCCGAAGGCATCAAAGCGGGGGGCGTGGCCTGCGGTCAAACAACCGGGAAACCGAACGTGCACAACCATTGGTTGTGCGTTTAGGCTGTCGGCATGGATCTCGACGCCGTCCGCACCTTCGTCGCCGTCGCCGACGCCGGGCAGTTCCAGGAAGCGGCCGCCGACCTGTCGGTCACCCAGCAGGCGGTCTCCAAACGTGTCGCCGCCCTCGAACGCGTCCTCGGGGTCCGCCTGTTCACACGCGTCCCGCGCGGCGCGGCCCTCACCATCGACGGGCAGGCCTTCCTGCCCCACGCCCGCGAGCTGCTGCGCGTCGCCGAACGCGCGGTCGCCTCGGTCCGCGCCGGTGCCCGGCCCCTCCGCGTCGACGTGCTGGCCTCCCGCAGCGCGGCCTCGGCCCTCATGCGCGGCTTCCACCGCGCTCACCCCGACGTCGAACTCGACGTGCTGATGCTCTTCGAGATCGACGCGGCCGTCGCCGCCGTCCGCGCGGGCACCATCGACGCCACCTTCCGGGCCGTCGCCATGCCCGGCAAGCCGCTCCCCGCGGACATGGCCGCCGAACGCGTCATCGACGAACCGCTCGAACTGCTCACCGGCCCCGCCCACGTCCTCGCCAACGAGCGGTCGGTGCCCATGGCGCGCCTCGCCGGGCACCGGATCTGGATGCCCGGCATCGTCCCCGGCACCGAATGGGGTGCCTACTACGACGAGCTCACCGCCGCCTTCGGCCTGACGATCGAGGCGACCGGCCCGAACTTCGGCTCCGACGCGCTCCTCGACACGATCGCCGACACCCCCGCGCTCGCGACCTTCATGGGCGGCGGCACCCGCCTCGTCTGGCCCGAAGGCCACGGCCTGCGCCGGATCCCGATCACCGACCCGGTGCCGGTGTACCCGCATTCGCTGCTGTGGCGGCGGGCGAATCCGCACCCGGGGCTCGAAGCCCTGCGGCGGCAT
Organism: Phytomonospora endophytica; assembly: GCF_014202425.1. Classification (GTDB taxonomy): domain Bacteria; phylum Actinomycetota; class Actinomycetes; order Mycobacteriales; family Micromonosporaceae; genus Phytomonospora; species Phytomonospora endophytica. Next base: position 112,252 of record NZ_JACHGT010000021.1, read on the forward strand.
CTCGCGGCGACGAGGACCGCGGCGGTCCCGGCGGTGACGTGGACGCCGTCGTGGGCGGCGACCTGAGACCCCGCTGACCTCACCTGAGACTCCCCTGAGATCCACACCCGCCGCCCCCGCCCTCGCCCGTACGGTCTACCCATGCGCAAATGGCTGGCTAAACGCCGCGCCTGGGTCATCGCGGCGGCGGTGCTCCTGGCGGTGGCCGGCGGCGCCTTCGTCTGGCAGCAGGCGACGGGCCCCGGCGGCTTCGAGAAGCACGAGGAGCGGCTGACCGTGTCCTCCGGCCCGGGGCGGGCCGAACCCATCGCCCTCGACACCGCCTTCTACGTCCCCGATCAGACCCCGGCCCCGGCGGTCCTGCTGGCGCACGGTTTCGGCGGCACCAAGGACTCCGTGGACGCCCAGGCCGCCGAGCTGGCCGGCGCCGGTTACGCGGTCCTGACCTACACCGCGCGAGGTTTCGGCGAGTCCGAGGGCACGATCCACCTCAACCAGCCCGACTTCGAGGTCAACGACGCCCGGGGCCTCCTCGACTGGCTCGCCGGGCGCGAAGAGGTCGAACTCGACCGGGCCGGCGACCCGCGCGTCGCCGCCGTCGGCGGCTCCTACGGCGGCGCGCTCGCGCTGCTGCTCGCCGGTTACGACGAGCGCGTCGACGCCGTCGTCCCGCAGATCACCTGGAACGACCTGTCGACGGCGCTGTTCCCGAACAACCTCGCCACCGCGCCGACCGGTCCCTTCGAGACCGATCAGCCCCACGACGGCGTCCTCAAACGCACCTGGGCGGGTCTGTTCTTCGCCACCGGCATGGCCGGGGGTGGCGGCTTCTTCGGCGCCGGGAACGGGGCCCCGCCGGCGGATCCGTCGAAGTACGATCCCGCCTGCGGCCGCTGGGACCCGAGCGTCTGCGCCGTCTACCAGCGCATCGTCGCCTCGGGCGAGCTCGACGAGGAGGCCATGACGCTGCTCGACGGCGCCAGCCCGAAGACGATCCTCGACCGGATCACCGCCCCGACGCTGCTCGTCCAGGGCGAGGCCGACACCCTCTTCGGTCTCGACCAGGCCGACGCCAACGCCCGCGGCATCACCGGCGCGCCCGTCCGGGTCGCCTGGTACGCCGGCGGCCACGACGCCACCGGCCCCGAAGGCGACCGCGACCGCGTCAACCTCCTCACCGGGCAGTGGCTCAACCACTACCTCAAGGGCGAGGGCGACGTCCCCGGCGAATCCTTCACCTACAGCACCGTCACCGGTGTCCGGAACCAGCAGCTGGACATGTCCACATTGGGCTATGTCGCCGACGCCTACCCGGGGCTCGACGGTTCGACGTCGAGCGCCATCGCGCTTTCCGGTCCGCCGCAGGCGATCGCGAGCCCACCGAACGGGACACCGGCCGCGTTGAGTTCGCTGCCGTCGATGGGTTCGCTGTCCAGCCTGGTCAGTTCGGGCCTGTCGCTGGACCTGCCGGGGCAGTTCGCCGCCTTCCAGTCCGAGGCGCTCACCGCGCCTCTGGAGATCACCGGCGCCCCGACGGTCTCGGTCAAGGCGGCCTCCCCGACGGGTGAGGCGACGCTCTACTTCAAGCTCTACGACGTCTCCGACGACGGCGGCGCGACCCTCCCCAATGGACTGATCGCGCCGGTGAAGCTGACCGGCCTGCCCACCGACATCGCCGCGGCCACCCCGGTCCAGGTCCGCCTGCCCGGCATCGCGCACCGTTTCGAGGCCGGGCACCGGTTGCGCCTGGTCATCGCGACCGCCGACCAGGCCTACGCCAACCCCGTCGAGCCGGTCACCTACCAGGTGGCGGTCGACGGTCCGCTGGCCGCGCCGAGCGTCACCGCCGACGTGCTGCCCAGCGAGGACAGCCTCTGGATGATCGCGCTGATCGTCGTGCTCATCGCGATTCCCGGCGGGATCCTGGCGGCGTGGCTCATCGCCCGCTACCGCGGACGCCGCCGTGACCGCAGCGTGCACGCCCCCGACGCCGACACCCCGCTGGTCGTCTCGGATCTGCGCAAGACCTACAAGGACGGCTTCGTGGCCGTCGACGGCGTCGACTTCCGCGTCGAACGCGGCCAGGTCGTCGGCCTCCTCGGCCCCAACGGCGCCGGTAAGACCACGACCCTGCGGACCCTCATGGGCCTGCTGCAACCGACCGGCGGCACCATGACCGTCTTCGGCCACAAGGTCGGCCCGGGCGCGCCGGTCCTGTCGCGCCTCGGCGCGCTCGTCGAGGGCCCGGGCCTGCTCCCGCACCTGTCCGGAATGGACAACCTGCGGCTGTACTGGCGCTCCACGGGCCGCCCGATCGAGGAGGCGCACCTCGACGAGGTCGTCAAGATCGCCGACCTCGGCGACCGCATCGACCGCAAGGTCCGCAAGTACTCGCACGGCATGAAGCAGCGCGTCGCCATCGCGCAGGCCATGCTCGGGCTCCCCGAACTGCTCGTACTCGACGAGCCGACCGACGGGCTCGACCCGCCGCAGATCGCCGAGATGCGCCGCGTGCTGCACGACTACGCGCGCGACGGCCGGGCGGTGCTGGTGTCCTCGCACCTGCTCGCCGAGGTCGAACAGACCTGCACGCACGTGGTCGTGATGAGCCGCGGCCGGGTCGTCGGCGCCGGTGAGGTCGCCGACGTGATCGGCACCGGAACCGGTGCGCGCCTTGAGGACGCGTTCCTCACGCTGGTGGAGAACGTTGGGAGCCGCACATGACCGTCCAGACCGCCGAGCCGCGCGCCGACGGCGCCGCCGCCAGTTACCGGCCCGGCAAGACGCTGACCTTCGCCACGGAGTTCCGCCGGCAGTTCACCCGCCGTCGTACACAGTGGACGCTCGGGCTGCTCGCCCTGTTGCCGCTGGTGCTGCTGATCGCCTTCGAGGTGGGCGGCAGCTCCAGCGAGGGCGGCAACGACGGTGGCGGCTTCGACGCCATGGCCGACCTCGGCACCGCGGGCGCGGCGAACTTCACGCTCTTCGCGATGCTGGTCTCGTCGACGTTCCTGATGGTCGTGGTGTTCGCGATGTTCTGCGGCGACACCGTCGCCGGCGAGGCGAGCTGGGGGAGCCTGCGCTACCTGCTGGCGACGCCGGTCCCGCGCGGTCGGCTGCTGTCGGTGAAACTCGCGGTGGCGCTGGCCTACTGCGCGCTGTCCATGGTCGTCCTCACCGGGATGTCCATCGTGGTGGGTGGGATCGCCTACGGCTGGGGTCCGCTCCGCGCGCCCCTCGGCGGCGAGATCGCCTCCCCGGAGGCGTTGTGGCGGGTGCTGGCCGTCGCCGGGTACCTCGCGGTGACACTGCTGGTCGTGGCCGGGCTGGCGTTCCTGCTGTCGGTGCTGACCGACGCGCCGCTGGGAGCGGTCGGCGGGGCCGTCCTGCTGTTCATCGTGTCGAACATCCTCGACGCCGTGACCGCCCTGGGCGACCTCCGCGACATCCTGCCGACGCGGTATACGACGGCCTGGCTGGGGCTCCTGTCGCCGAGCGCGCAGACCGACGACATGGTGCGCGGCGTGGTCGTCGCCCTGGTCTACGGGACGGTTTTCAGCGCGATCGCGTTCTGGCGCTTCACGCGCAAGGACGTCACGTCCTGAGCTGACATGACGAAGGGCGGGCCGTTTCGCGGCCCGCCCTTCGTCGTTTCCGTCACCAGTACAGGGCGTCCTTGAGGGCCTCGATCAGGTTGAAGTTCGCCGACTCGGTGAGCTGCTCGGTGACGTCCCTGGACTTGTCGGTCCACTCGCCGGTCGGGCCGCAGTGCGTCAGGACGAGGAAGGGGCCGACGATGTCGACGCGGAACCAGTGGGTGTTGTCGATCCGGGCCCGCGCCTTCCAGCGGACGTCGAACTTCTCCGGCATGTCCCAGCGTTTGTCGGTGCTGAGGCTCTCGTCGCGCGGGAAGCCGAAGACCTGGTAGGAGACCTGGTAGTCGCCGTCGGCGCTCATGTAGTAGCCCTCGATGCGGGCGTCGCAGCCGGCCAGGTACTTCTTGGAGGCCTTGTCACGGCCCGCGTCGGGGCAGTCGTCGCCGTGCGTCCAGGAGTCCCCGAGCTCGAAGTCGTGGGTCTCGCCGGTATTGATGTCGGTGAGGATGAGCTCCTCGGCGAAGATCTCCTCGGCTAGCAGCGGCTCCGACCACGGCGGCGCCTCGGACTCGGCGGGCGTGATGGTGGCGGTGTCGCCGCCGCCCGAGCCGTCGCCGGGCCGCGCCAGCGCGACGGCCACGGCGGCGCCCACGACGAGGACGACGAGCCCGATGATCCCGAGGACGACGGCGAAGCCGCGACGTGACTTGGCGGGTGGAGGCGGCGGGGGGAAGCCCCAGGCGGGCGGGGCCTCGCCTGGTGTGAACGGGGGACCCGCAGGGGTGGGTTCGCCCGGCGGGACCGCCGGATCGGCGGGCGCCGGCCGGTGCTGTGGCGCGGCTTCGGGAGCGGCGGACGTATCCGTGCCGGCCATGGGGACGCCGGACTCGGCGGAAGGGATCGGCGCGGGCACGGCCGTGTGGGAGGCCGGGGTCGCCGCCTGCTCGTCCGGAGCCGCGGTCGCCGCGGGAAAGGCGATCGCGGTGGTCGGCGGCTCGGGTTCGGCGGCGGGAACCGGTGGCCTCGCGGGCACGGGGGATCCAGGGGGTGTTGCGGGCATCGGGCGACCTCATGTGCTGGGCGATGTCGATCGGCGTTGTCCATCGGCATCGTCGATCTGGGCGCCATCATCATGCCTCACACACCGGTGGTCACCGCCAGTGGAATACCGCCACATGATCGGCGTGGAAGTAGTGCAGCAGCTCCTCGGCGTCGGACACGATCGTCTCGTCGTCGCTGTCGATCGCCGCCGAGGTGACGATCAGGTACTCCTTGTTCGCGTCGACGCTCCCGCCCGACATCTTCGCGTCCACCGAGGTCCCCTCCGGCTGGAACGCGTAGGACGTCCAGTCCAGGCGGTAGGCGGCGTCCTCGGCGGCGGCGGCGTCGCCGAAGACGAGCACCTGCTCGGCGAGGAGGGTGTGCCCGTCCTTCGAACGGTAGGCGCCTTCGATGCGGTACTGGCAGCCGAGTTCGATGAGCTCGTCGGCGTCACCGCTGAACAGCGCGGCCGAGCCGCAGTCGCCGTGGTCCCAGCTCTCGACCTTCTCGGCGAAGCCGGTGGCCTCGCCCAGCCGGAAGTCCCAGTCGCCGGCGTAGATCTCGTCGGCGTGCAGCCGCTCCTCGAACGGCGGTGCCGGGACCGCGACCGGCGGGTCCTCGCCGAGCGGGTCGCCGGGTTCGCGCGGGTTGCCGCCGTTGACCAGGAACAGCCCGAGGATCGCCACGACCGCCAGGATCACCGTCCCGAACACCGCCAGCAGCACGATCGGCCCACGCTGCGGCCGCGGTGACTCCTGCTCGACGTGGACGCCGAGCCACGCCCGGTCCACGGCGTCCGGCCCGGGCGCGTACGTCGGCGGCTGCGGCGGCAGGATCTCCGGCGCGTGCTCGGGCCGACTGCCCAAGCCGGACTGCGGAGGCTGCGCGGGGTCGGTCACGAAAGCTCCTCGTTCGACGGCGGTTGCCTAGACCGATACTGCACCATCGGCGCTCCCGGCGGCACGGCTCACCGCGACGGGACAGCGTGAAACCGCCCGAACACGCATCATGGAGGACAACGCCCACGGGGGAGGTCGTTATGACCACAGACAATCCACGTCCGCACCGGCGACGCCCGCTCACCATCGCGATCGGCGCCGCCGTCGCGCTGGTCGTCGCGGCGGCGCTCTTAGTTCCGCGACTGCTCGCCGACGACGCGACACCGGCGGCCGACACGACGCCGAGCGCGAGCCCGTCACACACCACCGAGCTCACCGCCGACGTGTTCGCGGCGGCACCGGAGCTCATCCGTCCCGGTGAGACCGAGTCCTTCGACAGCGTCGTCCGCGAGGACACCTGGGAACACGCCGAGTGCCCGGTGAGCGGTGCGGCCGCCGAAGGCTGCCACCGGGCCGTGGAGGCGCTCTTCACCACCGCCGACGGACAGTTCCGAATCACCGCGCTCGTCCTCGCCTACGACGACAAGGACCGGGCGACGGCGGCCTACGAACTCATCAACCTCGAAGACCGGGCCGGTGACGTGTTCGACTTCCAGCCCGAAGCGCGCCAGGACGGGCAGTACTGGTGGAAGCTGAGCCGGCTGCGCGTCTTCGTCGTCGCCACCACCGCCGGCCGCGCCGACGGGCGCGACCTCACCGCGGAGCAGGACGAGCGGGCCGACGACCTCGCCGGCGCGCTCGGCGAGCACATCTCGGTGTACCTGCGCGAGCACTACGCCTGATCCGCCGTACCGGGCGCGCTCCCGGGCGGGGTCTCACGAGATCAGGCCCGGGAGCGCGGCCGCTCCTCGTCCCATCGCGCCATCAGCAGCGGCAGTTCCTTGTCCATCCACGCGAAGAAGTCGTGCATCTCCTGGAGCCGCGCCCGCCGCTCCCGCGTCGCGTCCGACAGGATCTCCAGCCCTTTCGACGTGACCTCGACGAACGGCGCGTACTGGTTGCTCTGCACGGCGACCAGGTCCGACATCGCGTCGTTGCGGGCCCGGAAGTAGTCCTTGCGGTCGCCGGGCCGCGAGGAGCGGATCACCCACTTCGACGTGGTCAGGAACCGCAGCGCGTTGCTGATCGACCCCTTCGACGCCTGGAGCGTCTCGGCGATCTGGTTGAAGGTCTGCTCGGCCGGGTCGCAGATCGTCAGCCACGCGATGACCCGCCCGGTCATCCGGACGAGTCCCATGCGCTCCAGCGAGAGCGCGAACTCCTCGACGAAGGCGAGCTCGTCATCGGTGGCGCCGACGGGTTCGGTGTGTTCGGTACCTGCCATGGGTTCAGTATCCCCTTGCGCCCGAAGTGCTCCACGGCCGATGATCACCGTCACCCGACCACACACGGAGACCCGGTGACACCGACCCTCGACCTCGCGCGGCGGCTCGTCGCCGAGCAGTTCCCGCACTGGCGCGAACTTCCGCTGACCCTCCTCGAACCGGCGGGCAGCGACAACGTCATCTACCGCCTCGGCGAAGACCTCGCCGTCCGCTTCCCGAACGAGTGGGCCGCCGGCCAGGCCGCCAAGGAGAACCTCCTGCTCCCGCGACTGGCCCCGCACCTGCCGCTCGCGATCCCCGTCCCCGTCGGACTCGGCGTGCCCGCGCTCGGTTTCCCGTGGCACTGGTCGGTGTCGCGCTGGCTCACCGGCGACACCGCCACCGTCGACGGTCTCGCCGACCCGCCGACGGCCGCGGCCGAGCTCGCCGGGTTCCTGAAAGCCTTGCGGGGCTTGCCGACCGACGGCGTCGCGCCGGACACCGGCGACCCGCTCGCCGAGCGCGACCGGTCGACCCGCGAGGCGATCGCGGCCGTGGCAGGCGTCTTCGACAGTGTGGCGCTGACCGAGGTGTGGGAGGACGCGCTGGCCGCTCCCGCCTGGGCGGGACCGCCGGTGTGGCATCACGGCGACATGCACAACGGGAACCTGCTCACCGTCGACGGCCGGCTCGACGCCGTCATCGACTTCGGCGGGCTCGGTGTCGGCGACCCGGCCGGTGACCTGGTCGTCGCCTGGACGCTCTTCGAGCGCGAGGCCCGCGAGGTCTTCCGCGCGGCCCTCGGCGTCGACGACGCGACGTGGACGCGAGGGCGCGGCTGGGCGGTCTCCACCGGCCTCAACGCCTATGTGGCCTACGCCGCCACGAGGCCGAGCGTGGCGGAGAACACGACCAGGCAGATCGGGTGGGCGCTCAGCGACCGGCCGCGGCGACCAGACGCGCGGCGGTGACCTGGGCGGCGGCGGCGGGGATGGCGCTGACGGCGTCGAGGGCGGCGGGGCTGTGGCCGTGTTCGGCGGCGGTCGCGTAGAGGTCGAGGGCCAACGCGACCGCGGCGTCGCGGTCGCGGGCCGGGAGGCGGCCGGCGGCGTGGGCGGCGTTGCGGACGATGGCGTCCTGTTCGTCTTCGGTGAGCCGGTAGGGCGTGGGGGCGTCCATGTCCGCGAAGGTACGCGGGCCGTGCCCGTCGAACCGCGCGTTTCGCACGGGATCGGCCTGTTCGGCGCCGGGTACGGAACGAAGATCCGGGGGCGAGGGGGACGGTCGGCGGGGGATGCGGTCCGGACGGCGGCGAAGCACCACGGACAACGGAGGAGCGGGCGGGTGTCGGCGGTCACGGACATGGGGCCACAGGTCCCAAAAGCAAAGGTCCCCGGTCACGAATGACCGGGGACCTTTGTCACGTTGGTCGGGAGGTCGGCATCACCACAACGCCTCCGACGTTGCTCGCCGCACCGCCAAATCAGCTGGTACGAACGGTGGTGCTGCAACCTCCCGCACCGGGTATTCTGCGCTCGTTTCGCTTGCGGGTCAAGGCTTAGGACCCCTCGCCCAACAGACGGGAATCCGACAGTAACCCGTTCCCGCCGGATGCACGTGCTAGCCGAGCAGTCCCGCTTCGCGCACGGCCTTCAGCGACGGCCTCACCTGGTGCGTCGGCGCACCTGCCACGGCGTCAAGGGTCTTGAGTCCCTCACCGGTGTTGTAGATGACGGTTTCGGCCTCCGGGTCGAGCTTCCCCGTTTCGAGGAGTTTCCGCAGAGTCGCGACCACGACACCACCCGCTGTTTCCGCGAATACGCCGGTCGTGCGGGCCAGAAGCCTTATGCCGTCACGGATCTCATCGTCCGACACGAAGTCCATCCAGCCGCCCGTGCGAGTGACGGCCTCGATGGCGTAAGGCCCGGCGGCGGGATCACCGATGTTGAGGGACTTGGCGATGCCGGTCGGCTTCACCGGCGTGATCACGTCCGTGCCGGCGTGCAGGGCCGTCGCGATCGGATTGCACCCGGCCGACTGGGCACCGAAGACCCTGACGTTCCGGTCGTCGACCAGACCGATCTCGGCGAGCTCGGTGAAGGCCTTGTCCACTTTGGTCAGGAGCTCGCCGGAGGCCATGGGGATCACGACCTGCTCGGGGAGCCGCCAGCCGAGCTGCTCGGCGACCTCGTAGCCGAGGGTCTTGGAACCCTCGGCGTAGAACGGGCGGACGTTGACGTTGACGAAGGCCGTCGTCTCGAACTCGTCGGTCTCGGTGAGTTCGGAGCACAGGCGGTTGACGTCGTCGTAGGAACCCTCGATGGCGATGAGTTCGCCACCGTAGACGGCCGAGGCGGTGACCTTCCCGGGTTCGAGGTCGTAAGGGATGAAGACGATCGACGGGACCCCGGCGCGAGCGGCGTGCGCGGCGACGGAGTTGGCGAGGTTACCGGTCGACGCGCACGCGAAACGGTCGAACCCGAGCTGCGACGCCGCCGTCAACGCGACCGACACGACACGGTCCTTGAACGAGTGCGTCGGATTGCCCGAGTCGTCCTTGACCCACAGTTTCCTCATGCCGAGCGCGGCCGCGAGATTCCGGGCGTCGATCAGCGGGGTCATGCCGGGATCGAGACTCACCCGCGTCGCCGGGTCGACACCCGCCGGCAGCAGCGGGGCATAGCGCCAGATGTTCTGCGGGCCCGCCTCGATATCGGCGCGGGTGACCTTGGCGAGCTTGTCGAGGTCGTAATCGACTTCGAGGGGACCGAAACACTCCCAACACGCGTGCTGAGCAGCGATCGGGTACTTGGCCGAACAGTTCCGGCAGACAAGACCGATCGCCGGACTACCGGTGAAGGGCACAGTGGGTGCGGACATAAAGAGAGGCTCCTCCCTCATCTTCCCCGCGCGAACGCGGGACGGAAGTGGCACCTTCCGCATGCCCGAAGGGCGGCGGTGGTTGCCGGAGCGTCGCAGGGCCGTGTCCCTCAGCTCCTCTGGATGAGTACGGGAGGAGTGTAAGGCAGACAGGGGCGGGGCTGTAAAGGGCCGCGTCACGGGGTGGGACGTGGGTCACTCTGTTGGTTTTGGCGGCGCGAACGAAACCGCCTGAGAGGCAGGGGGCGGGTTCGGCCCGCCGCCGGTGCCGGGTTCCCGGGGTGGGTGGGGGAGCGAGACTCGCGCCTGGTGGCCGCCCGAGCCCCCACCCATCACCGGGAGCCGTGCCCTCACCCCAGGTCGATCACGTCGCTCAGTCCCGGCCCCGTGTCCAGCAGCGTCACCGGCGCGCCCGTCGCCTCCTCGACCTCCGCCATCAGCGCCCGCACCTCACCGGTGATCGCCGACGCGTCCCGGCGGCCGCGCATCGCCGGGTCCAGGTGATCGCAGAACGTCAGCGCGATCTGGGTCGGGCCGTTCAGCATCGCCGCGTACTCCAGCAGCGCGAAGTCCAGCCGCGACGCCTTCCGCCGTGCCCGCCCGGTGTGGACGCCGTACTCGGCGATCCCGCGCGCCTCGGCCTCCGCCGCCGACATCTCATGCGGCAGCGGCCCGCCGCCAACACGAGTCGGCATCGCCTTGACAACCATGACCACGTCGGTGAGCAGCCGCCAGTTGAGCCCGACGTCCTCCATCGCCGCGGCGGTCGTGCAGTTCCCCGACGTCGTGTACGGGTAGTCGTCGCTGAAGTGCAGCGACAGCATCGTCCCCTGCGACCCTTCGATGAGCACGCCCCCGTCACCGGCCGCGAGCTTGTTGACCTCGCGCGCCACATCGACGACGTACGGCGCCAGTTCGGGCACGTCGCGCGCCTGCCGGGCCCGGCGCATCGCGAACTCGGCGCGAGCCACGCCGTTGCCCGTGCACGTCGAGCCGACGGTGCCGCGCAAGTGCTCGTCGGCCTCCTCGGCGGCGATGTGCTCGGGCGTGATGACGGCGCAACGGCCGTCGACGAACGCGCGACCGGCCAGCCCGAAACGCTCGACCTCCTCGGCGAAGATCCCCGGATCGACCAGCACGCCCGGCCCGACCGCGGCCCGCGTGCCGGGGTTGACCCAGCCCGTCGGCAGCTGCCGGGCCTTGAGCAGCACGCCGTCGTCGAGGGTCACGCTCGCCCCGGCGTTCGTGCCGATCCCGGCGCGGACGGCCAGGGCCGCGTCGTCACGCCTGGCCAGGTGCGCGCAGGTCTTGCCCTTGCCCGAGTCGCCCCACAGGGCGTCGACGATCACGGTGGCGCTCACGCGCGTTCTCCTTCGGTCAGCAGGGATGCCTCGCCGGCACCGAAGCCGACGATCGAGATGAGCCGTTCGGCCTGCTCGGGAGGCAGCAGGCGGGTGCGCAGATCGACCAGGTGCGGCCCGAACTCCGCTTCCAGGGCCGGTCCGAGCCGGTCGAAGATCGCCGCGATGTAGGTCTCGTCGCGGATCAGTTTCTCCACGACGCGCACCAGCGCGGGATGGCTGGTGAAGACCGCGCCGGGCGGGTCGTCGAAGGACGCCACGAGCGCCGTCGAGTAGTCGACGGCGACGGTCAGGAGGTTCCCGCCGACGGTCCGCGCGGCCGGTTCGTGCCGGTACACCTCGCCGAACAGCTCCTCCTCGCTGTCTCCGAAGACGTTGACGACGACCTGACAGCCCGACTGCGACGCGTACCGCAGCGGCCCCGCCAGCCACGCCAGGTCCTCGGCCCACACGCACGCGGCTACGCGCTCGCGGGCCTCGCCGACGAGCGTGACGATCCGGTCGGTGATCTCCTCGCGCTCCCGCAGGGTGAACGCGACCTGCTCCTGGGGGACGGTCAGCGCCGACAGCTCGGTGATGAGCGCGTCGGCCCGTTCGGCGGTCTGGCGCTTGATGCGGCCGAGCACCTCGGCGGGCGGATGCGCGACGAACTTCGCCGGCGTGTCCGCGGTCGCCCGGGCGATCACGTCACGGTCGGTGAGGGAGGCGAGGACCTGGTACACGTTCGCGCGTTGCAGGCCGGTGGCCTTCGCGAGCTCGTATCCGGTGGTGAAGGGCTGTCTCAGGAGCGCGATGTAGACGCGCGACTCCTGCGTCGTGAAGCCGAGGGCGGCGAGGCGTTCGATCACGTTACGTCACGCTAGCAGAAGAGTAGTAGTGAACACAACTACGGTCTTGGCTCGCTTAATTCGGTGGCGGCGGCGTCACGGCGCCGCGATGCTACGACCATGCGCATCGAAGCCCTCCACGTCGACGACGACGCCGCCGTTCGCGAACTGGCGGAGCTTCGGCGCGCCGTGCTCGCCCACGACGAGCCCGAGCACCCCGGCGCCGACGCCGAGGTACTCGCCGCCCTCCTGCGCGCACCGCGGCCGGGCAACGACTTCCAGCACTGGATCGTCCGCTCCGGCGACAGCCTCGTCGGCTACGCCGAACTGATGCTCCCGCAGGTCGAGAACCGCACGTCGGCCCAGCTTGAGGGCCATGTGCACCCCGATCACCGCCGCCGCGGGATCGGCACGGCCCTCTACCGCCACTGCGCCGCACAGGCCGTAGCCGAGAAGCGCACGCGGATCTCCGCACACACCACCGGGCACGTGACGGGTGGAAAGTTCACCCGGACCGAGCCCGGTGTTTCTTTTCTGTCCGCCATGGGCCTGACCCGCGTCCTCGACGAGGTCCGCAGTGGCCTCGACCTCGCCACCGTCGACGACGCGGTGCTCGACCGCCTCAACACCGAGGCGTGGGCGAAGGCGGCCGAGTACGAGCTGCTCACCTGGATCGACCGCGCGCCCGAGAGCCTCGCCGAAGGCGTCGCCTACCTCGAAGGACGCATGGGCACCGACGTCCCCACCGGTGATCTCGACATCGAGCCGCAGCGTTTCGACCTCGCGCGCTGGCGGGCCATCGAGGACGTGAGCGTCAGGCGTCTGCGGACCACCTACTACGCCGCCGCGCGGCACGTCGACACCGACGAGGTCGCCGCCTGGACCGGCGTGGTCGTGCCCCGGCGACCGCGTTCCCTCGGCCACCAGACCACCACGATCGTCGACCCGGCCCACCGCGGCCGCCGTCTCGGGACGCTCGTCAAGCTCGGCAACCTCGCCCGGCTCCGCGCCGACGAGCCCGAGCTGCGCTCCGTCGAGACCTACAACTCCGTGCACAACACGCACATGATCGCCATCAACGAGGCCATGGGGTTCGTCGTGCACGACCTCGCCGCCCATTTCCAGGGGGACCTCTAGCCATGCCCGAACTCGACATCACCCTTCTCGACCTCGACGACGCCACCGTCGTCGGTGAGTGGTTCGCGCTGCGGGAACGCTCCTTCGCCCTTGACCTGCCTGACGACCCCGCCCCCGACCGCGACGACGTCATCACGAGCATCACCCACCCTAGGCCCGGCCTGGTGCCCGAGGAATGGGTCGCGCTGCTCGACGGGCACGTCGTGGCCTCGATGCGCCTGGGCTTCCACACCATCGAGAACCGGCACATCGCCCAGGTCGGCGGTTGTGTCGACCCCGGCCACCGCCGCCGCGGCATCGGCCGCGCCCTGTGGAACCACGCGCTGGACCGTATGCGCGCCAAAGGATGCACGGTCGTCCAGGCGACCGCCTTCGTGCCGGCCGAAGGGGGCGCCGACCGCGACCGGAACGGTTCGGACTTCCTGACCGCGATGGGCGCCGAGGTGAAACTCCACGAGGTCCGCCGCCGCGTCGAACTGTCCACTGTGGACGAGGAGGCGAACGGCGCACTGCTCGCCGACGCCTGGAACCACGCCGAGGGCTACGAACTGCGCCGGTGGGTGAACTTCACCCCCGCCGACCTCATCGACGACGTCGCCTACCTCGACGGCCGCGTCCTGACCGACTCGCCGACCGGTGAGCTCGACGTCGAGGCGTTCAAGGTCGACGCCGCCCGAGTCCGCGACGCCGAGGCGGCCGCCGCCGCGCGGCGGCGCGTCGGGATCCACGTCGCCCTGGTGCACGCCGAATCCGGCCGCGTCGCGGCCTGGAGCTGTCTCGCGCACGGCGCCGACCACAAGGGGTTCGCCAGCCACGGCGTCACCATCGTCGACCCCGATCACCGGGGTCGCCGCCTGGGAACGGTCGTGAAGCTCGAACTCCACCGCTACGCCAAGGCCGTCACTCCCGGGCTGCGCGTGGTGGACACCTACAACGCCGCCGACAACGGCCACATGATCCGCATCAACGAACTCGTCGGCTTCCGCCCGCTGGACGCGGTCGCCGAATTCCAGGGAGATGTGAAGCCATGACCACTGTGGACATCCGCCCGCTCGATCCGGCCGACGACGCCCACGTCCGCGCCATGTTCGACATCAAGCACGCCTGCTGGGCGGCCGATCTGCCCGACAACGTTCCGCCCGACCTCGACGACGAGCGGATGGCCCTGACCACCGCGTGGCCCGGTCAGGTCAACGAGGACTACCTGGCCTGGCACGACGGCCGCGCCGTCGCGCACCTCAACCTGGAGTTCTCCACCCTGGAGAACCTTGAGAACGCCTGGGCCTGGATCGCGGTGCACCCCGAGTTCCGCCGCCGGGGCATCGGCCGGACCGTGTGGGCGCACGCCAACATCAGGGCCGCCGACCAGGGCCGCACCCGAATGGGCGCCACCGCGTGCCAGCCCGAAGCGGGCGGGATCCCGCGCGGGACAGAGGGCCTGGCGTTCCTCGACGCCATGGGCCTGTCGCCCAAGCTCGCCGAAGTGCGCCGCCGCATCGACTTCACGGCGGTCGACACCGAGGCCATGGACGGCCTGCTCGCCGAGGCATGGACGAAGGCCGAGGGCTACACGCTGCGCAAGTGGGTGAACAACGCGCCCGCCGAACTCGTCGACGGGCTCGCCTACCTCGACGGCCGCCTGGTGCTCGACGCGCCGATGGGGGACCTCGACTACGAGGCGCCGAAGGTCGACGCGGAACGCTTCCGCGCCGCCGAGGCGACCGCCGACAAGCGCGGGCGCACGCGCTACAACGTCGCGATGGTCCACGAGGAGACCGGCACGGTCGCCGCCTGGACCTTCATCGCGACGGCCCCGCACCACCGCGAGCGGGGCTTCCAGGGCATCACCATCGTCGACCCGGAACACCGCGGGAAGCGGCTGGGGACGGTCGCGAAGCTGGAGATGCATCGCTGGATCCGTGCCGAGGACCCGGATCTGACCAGTGTCGACACCTGGAACGCGCGCAGCAACGCGTACATGATCACGATCAACGAGCAGATCGGTTACCGAGTCGTGGACTCGTGGGTCGACTATCAAGGGGAAGTAGCAAAGCCATGACCGACATCAAGATCTCGACCCTGTCCGCGACCGATCTCGCGGGCATCGACCAGTGGCTGGACACCATCCAGAGTTCCTGGCGCGTGGACCTTCCACTGTTCCCGGCGCCGTCCAAGCCGAACCTGATGATCAACCTGATGCTGCCGACGGAGTCGACGCGCACCGAGTACCTGACGGCCATTGTGGACGATCGGGTGGTGGGCGTCGCCGAGGTGAGCTTCCCGCTCAAGGACAACCTCCACCTCGTGGAGTTCGAGCTGGACGTGCATCCCGAGTACCGCCGCCGCGGTGTCGCCACGGCGCTGCTGCGACGGATCGAGGAGCTGGGCGCGGCCGACGGCCGCCGCACCTACATGATCTACGCGCCCGACCGGATGCGCGAGGACTACCCCGAGCACGTGGCGGGCAAGGCCCTCCTGGAGAAGAACGGTTACGTCAAGGGCCTCGACGAGGTCCGCCGCACCGCCGACCTCGACCTCGTTCCCGCCGCCGAGCTGGACGCCATGCTGGCCAGGGCGTGGGAGAAGGCCGAGGGCTACGAGCTGGTGCAGTGGGTCAACCACGCGCCCGACGACGTCGTCGACGGGATCGCCTACCTCGACGGCCGCCTGCTCCAGGACGCCCCCATGGGCACCCTGGACATGGAGCCGATGAAGGTCGACGCCGAGCGGATCCGGGAAGGCGAGCGCCGTTCCGACACCCGTGGTTCCCTGCGCGTCAACACCGTCGTGCGGCACATCGAGAGCGGGACCGTCGCCGGCTGGACCGACATCGTCGTGCACGCCGGTGTGGAAGAGCACGCGTGGCAGGGGATCACCATCGTCGACCCCGATCACCGCGGGCACCGGATCGGCACCATCGTGAAGATCGTCAACCACCGCTTCGTGCGCGACTACCGACCGCACGTCAAGTACGTGCACACGTGGAACGCCGAGGAGAACGACTTCATGATCAGCATCAACGAGGCGATCGGCTACCGCGTTCAGGAACGCTGGGTCGCCTACCAGAAGAAGGTCTGAGTACTCACGATGAGCAACGTGGAGCTGGTGGAGATCACCACCGACTCTCCCGCTGATCTGATCGACGCGTGGGTCGCCGTTCGCACGGCGGCCCACGCGGTCGACGAGATCAACACCGCGCTTCCCTGGCGGGACAGCAACGTGGGCGGGCTGGCGCATCCCGTCCCCGGCGGCGTCGCGCTGGTCTTCCTGCTCCGCCGCGACGGCGAAGCCGTCGGGCACGCACGGATCGGGATGCCGACGCAGTCGAACACGACGGTCGGCTGGATCGCGCTCGGCGTCGTGCCGGAGCTGCGCCGGCAGGGGATCGGGCGCGCCGCGCTCGACCTGCTGTTCGCGCGGCTGCGTGCCGAAGGCCGCACCCGCGCGATGAGCGATGCCGCGCTCGCGCTGCCCGACGGCGTCCAGCGCGACGAGGCGGGCGCCGCCTTCCTCGCCGCGACGGGATTCCGGCAGGTCGGCTCGGAGGTCCGCCGCGACATCGACCTGTCCACCGTGGACGTCGACGTCGAGACCCGCCTCCACGAGGCCGCCCTGGCCAAGGCCGGGGAGGACTACGAGGTCGTGCGGTTCACCGAACCCGCGCCCGAGGAGTACCTCGGCGACCTCGCCGTGATGAACGGCAGGCTCTCCGAGGACACCGCCGGTTACATCGAGAACTGGGAACCGGCGCCCTTCGACACCGACAAGATCATCGCCTACCAGGACGCCGCGGCCGCGAGACTCTTCCGCCGCCACCACGTCGCGGTACGTCACAAGCCCAGCGGGCATCTCGTCGCCTGGTCGTTCCTGGCCGTCGTCGCCGAAGACGGCCGCCACGCCGACCACGAGATCACCGTGGTGATCCCCGAACACCGTGGGCACCGCCTCGGCGTGCTGGTCAAGACCGGGCTGCACCGCTACGCCCGCGAGACCGAGCCGAACCTGCGCTGGATCCAGACCTGGAACGCCGCCGAGAACGGTCATATGATCGCGATCAACGAGGAACTGGGCTTCGAGCCCATCGAGACCTATGCGGAATACGCGAAGGACCTCTGACATGGAGATCACCCGACTCGACAACGGCGACACCCAGGCCCTCGACCAGGCGCACGCCACGGCCGAGGCGGCCTTCGCCGTCGACCGGCCCGGAGTGCCACTCGTCGCCCGCGACTCCTTCGGGACGATGCTCACCGTGCCGCGCCAGGGCGCGCTGAACGTGACGGTGCTCGCCCACGTCGACGGGAAAGTCGCGGGTTACGCCTTCATCGAGATGTTCGAGAGCGACAACAGGCACCTCGCCGAAGTCTGGGGAATGGTCGCGCCCGAACACCGCCACAAGGGTGTCGGACGCGCGCTGCTCGACGGTGTCGTCGAAGTCGTCAAGGAGCACGGCCGCGACACGATCGTCACCGACGTCCACATCCCACTCGGCGAGGGCGGGCTCGGAAACCGGGACGGTGAGCGCTTCTGTGAAGCCGCGGGCTTCACCGCCGCCAGCTCCGAAGGCGCCTACCGCCTCGACCTGTCCACAGTGGACGACGAGGTCGTGGAGACACTCCGCCGCGAAGCCTGGGCCAAGGCCGAGGGCTACTCGCTGATCCAATGGTCCGACGGGATCGCCGGGCCGACACCCGACGAGGTCCTCGAAGGGATCGCCGAACTGCTCAGCAGCTTCTACGGCGACACCCCGACCGGAACCCTCGACGTCGAGGAGCTCGCGTACACACCCGAACGCGTGCAGGCCGACAACTCCCGAGCCGCCGCACAGAACCGCCGGACGGTCAACACGGCGATCCGGCACGACGCGAGCGGCGAGGTCATCGCCTGGACGAAGATCCACGTCCGCCCGAGCGCACCGCACTACGGGATGCAGGGGATCACGATGGTCCGCAAGGACCACCGGGGGCATCGCCTGGGGATGGTGCTGAAGACGGAGAACCTGCGGCGGTTGCGGGAGGTGGCGCCGGAGGTGGAGTTCGTCGACACCGGGAACGCCGACGACAACGCGCCGATGCTGGCGGTGAATACGGCGTTGGGGTATCGGGGGTTGCAGGCGGGGACTTATTACCAGTTGAAGGTTTGAGGGGGTGGGGGTTCGGCCGCTGTGCTGGGGGTTGTTTGGTTGCGGTTCACCCGCTCCACCGGGACCCCTGCGTCTCTGAGGTCGGGTGCGTTGCCGGGGCTCTGCCCCGGACCCCGCAAGGGGCTTCGCCCCCTTGACCCCCGGCCTCGCTCGGGAGACGGGGGGTGCCTTAGCTATCGCCGGTCGGGCGGCTGGGGTGCGGGCTGAGGTTGTTGGGCGCATGCGTGTCTCCGTCTTTTTCGGCCGGTCAAGGGGACACGAAGAACCTGGGGCAATCAAGGGAAAGAGCGCCCTTGACAGCCCCAGAACCTTCGTGTTGCACCAATCCCTGGCCGAAGCGACGGAGACACAGGTTAGTGGTGGTGAGGGGTGTGTCGCGCTGCGCGCGACCCCAGGGGCTAGTCCCCGAGGGTCACGGTCGTGTGGTGGGTAGTGCGTCTCGGCGAGCGCGGGAACACACCGTGAGGTCAACACCACCCGCGCTCGCTATGGTTCCCGCTGTCTCGGCACGTTCCCCCGCGCTCGCCCAGACCCCCGCCGTCTCGGCACAACCCGCACGTGCCTAACCCTCGCTGTCTTGGCACAACCCGCACGTGCGCAACGCCCGCCATCTCGGCACTTTCCCGCGCTCGCCCGGACCTGCTGTCTCGGCACTCCGCGCGCTCGCCCAGACCCTCGCTGTCTTGGCACAACCCGCACGTGCGCAACGCCCGCCATCTCGGCACTTTCCCGCGCTCGCCCGGACCTGCTGTCTCGGCACTCCCCGCGTTCGCCGTCCCTGCGTTCGCCGTCCCCGCGTTCGCCGTCCCTGCGCTCGCCGTCCCTGCGTTCGCCGTGCCTGTGCTCGCCGTGTGCCGTGTCGCTGACCGAGACCACTCCTGCGTCAGGGCGTGCGGGTGGTGTTGATCTCGCGGTGTGTTCCCGCGTTCGCCGAGACGCACTACCCACCACACGACCGTGACCCTCGGGAGCCAGGCCCCCGGGGTCGCGCGCAGCGCGACACACCCCGAGGCGTCTACCTGTGTCTCCGTCGCTTCGGCCGTTGATTGGACGACATGAAGGTTCTGGGGCTGTCAAGGGCGCTCTTTCCCTTGACTGCCCCAGG
>NZ_JACHGT010000022.1 GCF_014202425.1 Phytomonospora endophytica
ACAACCGTCCACAGACCCGACTGGCAGGTTTTCTATTATCTAACAAGTCTATGTCTAACCGTGTAACTCAGTCTTGCTTGTCTTTCCGGTCTTGCGCTTCTTACTCTACCAGATCCGTTTTCCGGCCCGTTCTCGGGGCTTTCCGCGTTTCCGGCCTTTCGTTTCTCGCCGCTTAAGCTTAGCAGATCCGTTTTCCGGCCGTTCTCGCTGGCCTTCTTCGTTTCCGCCGCTTTCTTTGGCGACTCCCTAGAACCTAGCACATCCGATTTTCGTGTTTCCCGGCCTCGGTTCCGCATGAAGGCGCCGACGATTACAAGAATCGAAGGTTGATCCATGTGGTCCCGTGATCGAGGGCCTGCACTCGGCAGGGCGCGCACGAAAGCTCGTGTGTTCAGATCTTGGGAGGTTGACCATAGCAGACCTACGATGTAGCTCTGATCTTGGTCGGGCGGCCAGCAAGCCGGTCACCGTCCCGATCCGCCTACTGGCTCTCGGTCCGTTCCTGCCCGGTTCCCCGCTGACTCGTAAACATTAGCGCGCCCCCTGGGGAGCGTCAAATCGGGGGGCGGGAGTTCTGGGTCACGGCAAGGGATTAAGCCGCCGTGACCGTGCCCGTGAGGGCCGACCACCGTCCCCCGGGACGATGTCTTGCCTGGTCAGCGTACCTCAACACCGGCGATGTTGCGCTTACCGCGACGAAGAACGGCGTATCTGCCGTGCAGGAGTCCGTCCCCCGAGAGGGTGGCTTCGGGGTCGGTGACCCGCACGTTGTTGACGTAGGCGCCGCCTTCGGCGACGGCCCGTCGCGCGTCGGAGAGGCTCTTGGCGAGGCCGCTTTCCTTGAACAGTGCGGCGACCGAGGGCGTTTCGCCTTCCACAGTGGTCAGTCCGGCCTCGCTCAGCGCGGCGGCGAGCGTCGACGCGTTCAGGTCGGCGAGTTCGGCGCGGCCGAAGAGGGCCTGGCTGGCGGCGACGGCCTGGTCGAGCTCTTCTCGTCCGTGGACGAGGGCGGTGAGCTCTTCGGCGAGCGCGCGCTGGGCGGCGCGGGCGGCGGGCCGGTCGGCGGTCTGCTTCTCAAGGTCTTCGATCTCCTCGTGGCCGCGGAAGCTGAAGCGGCGGAGGTAGAGGCCGACCATCTTGTCGTCGGTGTTGAACCAGTGTTGGTAGAAGGCGTAGGGGCTGGTGAGTTCGCGGTCGAGCCAGGTGCCGTTGCCTTCGGACTTGCCGATCTTGGCGCCGTCGGCGGTGGTGACCAGGGGGGTGCTGAAGGCGTGGACGGGTCCGGCGCCCTTGCGGCGGATGAAGTCGACGCCGGCGGTGATGTTGCCCCACTGGTCGGAGCCGCCGAACTGGAGTGTGCAGCCGTGGCGGCGGTGCAGTTCGTAGAAGTCGTTGGACTGGAGGAGCTGGTAGGCGAACTCGGTGAAGCTGATGCCGGTCTCCAGGCGGGCCTTGACGACTTCGCGCGCGAGCATGCGGTTGACCGAGAAGTGCTTGCCGACGTCGCGGAGGAAGTCGATGGCGCTGGTGGGCCCGGTCCAGTCGAGGTTGTTGACGACCTGGGCGGCGTTGTCTCCGTCGTAGGTGACGAAGGGTGCGACCTGGTTGCGGATGTTCTCGACCCAGCCGGCGACGACCTCGGGTGAGTTGAGGGAGCGTTCGCTGGTCTCGCGGGGGTCGCCGATCTGTCCGGTGGCGCCGCCGACGAGGAGGAGCGGGCGGTGTCCGGCGAGCTGGAGTCGCCGGGCGGTGATCACCTGGGTGAGGTGGCCCACGTGGAGGCTGGGGGCGGTGGGGTCGAAGCCGACGTAGAAGGTGACGCGCCCGTTGAGGTGCTCGTGGAGGGCGTCGGGGTCGGTCGAGTCGTGGAGCAGGCCACGCCAGCGCAGGTCGTCAAGGATGTTCACGCCCTTGATTCTGGCTTATGGCCCCCGGGGGTGCGCGAACGGTTTCTGGGTGAGTGTGGGCGGTAGGGGCTGACGGTGGGTTCGCCGGGGAGCCAGAAGCGCCAGGGGGTGGTGGCGGCTTCGCCGCCGATGCCGGTGCGGGGGCCGTTGGCGAAGTCGGCGGGTGGGTGCGCCGGTGGGCGGAGATGGACGGGGCCGGTGCCGTCGAGGGCGGGTTTTCCGGTGTCGTCGCCGGTGACGGCGAGCGCCTGGGCGAGGCGGGCGGGTCCTCGGGCGAGGTCGCGGTCGCTCACTTTCGGTCCTCGGCGCCGGCGGGCGAGGTCGTGTCCGGCGATGACCTCTCCGGCGCGGATGAGGGTTCCGGATGCGCGGCCGTCGGGTGCGCAGGTGATGTTGAGGCACCAGTGCATGCCGTAGGTGAAGTAGACGTAGGTGTGGCCGGGCGGGCCGAACATAGGGGCGGTGCGGGGTGTGCGGCCGCGGTGGGAGTGGGATCCGGGGTCTTCGCCCTGGCCGGCGTAGGCCTCGACTTCGGTGATGCGGATGGTGACGCCGTTGGCGGTGATCTCGCAGCCGAGGAGTTGTGGGGCGGCGACGGAGACGTGGTCTTCGAGGATCTCGGTGAGCGGTGGTGTGCGCCAGCCGGCCGAGCGGGCCCAGACGCGGGCGTGGGCGCGGCGGATGCGGGGGTCGCCGGGTGGGGGTTCGCCGTCGGTTTCGGGGTGCGGGTCGAGGGGTGGGAGTCCGACGGTGGCGCGTCGTTCGTCGACGTGGGCGGGGTCGTCGATGGTCCAGGGGCGGAGCTCGCCGTCGTCGTTCCAGTCGAACTGGGTGCCGTAGGTCTGGGGGCGGGCCTCGAAGTAGGCGATGCGGTCGGCGAGCGTGGCGAGCCGGGCGGGTGGGCCGTCGGCGGTGGTGAGGACCCGGTGCTGGAGGGCGGGGTCGGCGATGGCGTGCTGGGTGATGATCCAGGCGGCGTCGTGTGCTTGGGTGCCGACGGTTGCGGCGGTGGGCCAGCCGTGTTCGTCGAGGATGGCGGTGAGGCGTTCGGCGTTGGCGTGGTGGACGGCGGCCATGCGGGGGTGGTAGCCGTCGTAGAGGCTGCCGTCGGCGGCGAGTTCGGTGCGGACATGGTCGTCTTCGGCGGCCATGGTGAGCAGTTCGGCGCGGACGGTCTGGTTCACGGGTGTCAGTGTGCCCGGTGCGATGATCCGGGGATGACGTTGCCCGAGGGGCTCGCGGATGCCGAGCTGGCCGCCTTTGTCGCGGAGATGCGTTCTTTCGATGGTCCGTCGTTCCGGGAGCGGGGTGCGGCCGACGTGCGTGCGGCCGCGGCCGCGCGGGCTCGGGTGCTGGAGCCGGTGATGGCGGAGGTGCGGGAGGTCGACGCCGGTGGGGTGCCGGCGCGGTTGTACCGGCCGGTGGAGGGGGCGACGCCGTTGCTGGTGTTCTTCCACGGGGGCATGTGGTCGATCGGGTCGCTGGACACGCATGAGCGTGCGTGTCGTGAGCTGGCGCGGGACGCGGGGGTGTCGGTGCTGGCGGTGGATTACCGGCTGGCGCCGGAGCATCCGTTCCCGGCGGCGGTCGACGACGCGGTCGCGGCGACGCGGTGGGCGCTGGCGCGGGTGGGTGAGTTGGGTTGTGTCGGTGTCCCGGGTGTGGGTGGGGACAGTGCGGGTGGGCATGTGGCGACGATGGTGTGCCTGCGGTTGCGGGACGCGGGTGAGGTGTCGCCTTCGGTGCAGGTGCTGGTGACGCCGAATACGGATCTGACGTTGTCGCGGCCGAGTGCGCGGGAGAAGGCGGAGGGCTGGGTGCTCACGACTGATGGGGTGGCGTGGGGTGTCGAGCAGTGGGTGCCGGACGCGGCTCGGCGTGGGGATCCTGATGTGAGTCCGTTGGCGGTGGAGGACTTGTCGGGTTTGCCGCGGGCGGTGGTGGTGACGGCGGAGCATGATCCGTTGCGGGATGAGGGTGAGGAGTACGCCGGTCGGCTGCGGGACGCGGGGGTTCCGGTGGTGTGGCGGCGGGAGGACGGGATGGTCCATGGTTTCCTGACGACGCATGGGGTGTCGCCCGCGGTCGACGCGGCTTCCCGGCGGGTCGCGGAGGACGTGGCGCGAGCCTTTGGCGGATAGCGGGCGGGGGTGAGGGTGGGCCCCCAAGCGCAAGCGCTCCCTCTTCACGCCCCCGTCGAACCCGGCATCGCGGCGGGCCGAGCCCGATCCCCTGCATGGCAGGCGGTTTCGTTCGCGCCGCTCAGACCGGCGGAGCATAATGGCGGTCTGCTGGTGTGTCTGGAGGCGCGGTGGAGTTGGAGTTGCGTCACCTGCGTGTTCTTGTCGCGATCGCCGATACGGGTGGGCTGGGCCGGGCCGCGGTGGCGCTGGGGATGAGTCAGCCGGCGGTGAGCACGCAGTTGCGGCGGATCGAGCGGGTTTTCGGGGAGAGCTTGTTCGTGCGGACCAGCGGGGGTGTGCGGTTGACGTCTTATGGTCTCGACGTCGTGGAGCGGGCTCGTGATGTCCTGGACCGGGCGGATGCTCTGGTGCGGCGTCCGGTGCCGCCGTCGGTGGTGACGGCGTTGCGGCTGGGGTCGACGACGACGCCGATTCTGGCGGGTCTGGTCGCGAGGTTAAGGACGGCGTTTCCTTCGGTGGCGGTGTCGGTGAGCAGTATTTACGCGACCGACACGCTGGTTCGGTCCTTGGAGGACGGCGAGCTGGACGTGGCGCTGGCGATGGACTATCCGGGGCTGGAGTTGCGGCATTCGGGGAATGTGGCGCATCGGGTGGTGGCGACGGAGCCGACGTTCGTGGCGATGCCGGCGGATCATCCGTTGTCGCACCGGGTGGAGGTGGCGTTGTCGGATCTTTCGGCGGACACGTGGTTCGTGACGCCTGATGACGGCGCGGGCTGGCCGGGTGTGTTCTACGCGGCGTGCCGGGAGGCGGGGTTCACTCCCCCGGCGACGCACGAGTTCCTCGGTACCGACCAGACGCTGGCGATGATCGCGGCTCGGCTGGGGGTGACGGCTTGCCAGCCGACGGTCCGCGCGGTCGCGGGTCTCAACGTCAAGCCCTTGGCCGGTTCGCCGTTGTGGTCGCGGCACATTCTGGCGTGGCGCACGGACGGGCCGGGCGCGGCGCTGGCCGCGGCGTTGCATCATCATGCCGCGTCGGTGTATCGCGAGCTGATTCCGCGGGCGCCGCATTTCCGGGCGTGGCTGCATCGGAACAAGGTCGTCCCGACGGGTTGACCGGGTGCTATGACCTGGCATAACACCCGGTGGCGCGATCTTGCGGGGGTGAACGGGACGTGTCCACAATGGCGCATGTCAGCCAACATCCTGCTCGCCGCCGCTCCGGCCACGGCTTCGGCGGCGATCGAGCGCGCTCTCACCGGTGCGGGCCATCGCCTGCATGTGCGGCGCAATGCCCGCGAGGCTCTGATGGTCACCGACACGGTCGCCTTGGATCTGGTCCTGGTCGATGTGCGGTTGCCGCCTGATCCGGGGCCGGTCGCCGCGATCGGTCCGCGCGCGGGTTGCGCGGTGGTCGCGCTGGCCGCGGCCGATACCGAGGAGCTGGCGATGCGTTTCGTCGAGGACGGTGCCGACGATTTCCTCATCGCGCCGTTCACCCGCGCACATCTGGCGGCGCGGGTGCGGATGGCGTTGCGCCGTTCGCGGCCGGTGCCGCGGGTGATGACGGTCGGCGGGATCACGGTGGACTTGGCGGCGCGACGGGCGGCGTGCGATGGGCGCGCGCTGTCGTTGTCGCGGCTGGAGTTCGATTTCCTGGCCTTTCTCGCGGGACGGGCGGGTGAGGTCGTGTCCCGGGAGGACTTGGTGGCGGCGGTGTGGTGCGAGCGGTATTCGGGGCATGACCGGGTGATCGACGTGCACTTGAGCTGCCTGCGCCGCAAGCTCGGTGAGTCCGCGGCCCGGCCGAGGCACCTGCACACCGTCCGGAACGTGGGGGTGCGGCTGCAGGCGCCTTGAGCGGGCGACCTCAAGCGCGCCTCAAGATCCGTTGCCCGGTGCGGGAGTCGTGGTTACGCTCCTGCGTCACGGCCCATCCGTGGCCGTGCCGCCCTTTCGGCACCCGTGTCCGGCAATGCAATGTCACATGCCATATTGGACGGCCCTTCCGCCGATCGGCAGGTCGGCGGTCATCCCCGGAGAACCCTGTGAAAGCGAAACTGTTCCGTGTCGCCTACGGGCTGCTGCCACTGTTGCTGGCGGCCTCGATGGCCACCGTCCCGGCTGCACCGGCCGCGGCGGACCCCGCCGCACCGGCCGGCGACGGGCGCGCGCCGCTGGCGTCGACCGCCGCCGCGCCCGACTCCGACACCGGCGTCCGCACTCCCCTCAGCGACCGCGCACCCGTCCCCGCCTCGGACGACCACCTGCGCAGCACCCCCGACGACAAGGCCGCGCCTTTAGCGGCGGTCCCGAACTGCTCGATCGCCGACTTCACCAGCCGCACGGGAACCGCACTGGTCCAGTTCATCGAATCCACCACCACCGCCTGCGTCAACACGCTGTTCTCGCTGTCGGGCAACGACGCCTACCTCGCCTTCCGTGAGGCGCAGATGGCCAGCGTCGCCTACGGCTACCGCGACAACGCCCTCTACTACGACGGCACCAACAACGCCGGAACCGCGCAGCTCGTGCTCTACCTGCGGGCGGGCTACTACGTGCAGTTCTACGCCCCGGGAACCGTCGGCGAGTACGGCCCGACGCTGCAGACGGCGATCCGCGCGGCCCTCGACGCGTTCTTCGCCAACGGCCACTCCGGTGACGTCAACGACGTCAACGGGGAGACCCTCGCCGAGTCGGTCACGCTGATCGACAGCGCCGACGAGAACATCCGCTACCTGTACGTCGTCAAGCGCATGCTCAACGGCTACAGCACGAGCTACGACGGCTACTGGTGGATGGTCAACGCCGTCAACAACGTCTACTACGTGCTGTTCGCCGGCCACAGCCTCTCCGGTTTCGGCGCGGCCGTGCAGGCCGATCCGAGTGTGCTCGACACGCTCTACAACTTCGGGATCCGCTGGACCTCGCTGCTCGGCGGCGACAACTCCTACCTGGACAGCAACGCCGGTCTCGAACTCGGCCGCTTCCTCCAGTACAGCGGCCTCCAGGCGAAGGTGCGGCCGCAGATCCGCGGGCTCCTCGACGCCTCGGCCCTGACCGGGCGGACCGCTCCACTGTGGATCGCGGCGGCGGGCGCGACCTACTACTACGACAACGCCAACTGCTCCTACTACAACACCTGCGACCTCAAGGCCCGCGTCGCCGCCGCCGCGCTGCCGATCAACCACACCTGCAGTGCGACCCTGCGCATCCGGGCGCAGCAGATGAGCGCCGCCGAACTCGCGGCGTCGTGTTCGAGCCTGGCCAACCAGGACGCCTACTTCCACAACGCGGTCAACGACCCCGGCCCGGTCTCCGGTGACAAGAACACGAGCCTGGAGACGGTCGTGTTCGACTCCAGCACCGACTACGGGACCTACGCCGGGATCCTGTTCGACATCGACACCAACAACGGCGGCATGTACCTCGAAGGCGATCCCGCGGTGACCGGGAACGTGCCGCGCTTCATCGCCTACGAGGCCGAGTGGGTGCGGCCGACGTTCCAGATCTGGAACCTCAACCACGAGTACACGCACTACCTCGACGGTCGCTTCAACATGTACGGCGACTTCACCGCGGGCGTGTCGACCCCGACGGTGTGGTGGATCGAGGGCTTCGCCGAGTACATCTCCTACGGGTACCGCAACGT
This sequence comes from Phytomonospora endophytica, assembly GCF_014202425.1. Taxonomy (GTDB): domain Bacteria; phylum Actinomycetota; class Actinomycetes; order Mycobacteriales; family Micromonosporaceae; genus Phytomonospora; species Phytomonospora endophytica. The sequence continues at coordinate 7,706 of NZ_JACHGT010000022.1, forward strand.
CACCTACACCGAGGCGATCACGGAGGCCGGCAAGGGCACCTACGCCCTGAGCACCCTGTTCGACACGACCTACGAGAACTCCGACACCACTCGCGTCTACCGCTGGGGCTACCTGGCCGTGCGGTACATGCTGCAGTCGCACCGCGCCGACATGACCACGGTGCTCGGCCACTACCGCAGCGGGAACTGGCAGGCCGCCCGCACCTACCTCAAGTCCACCATCGGCACGCGCTACGACGCCGACTGGCGCACCTGGCTGGCCGCCTGCGCGGCCGGCGGCTGCGGCGGGACCTCGCCGGGCACCGCGCCGACGGCCGACTTCACCTTCGCGGCCACCGGCCTGACCGTCGCGTTCACCGACCGCTCCACCGACACCGACGGCACCATCGCCTCCCGCGCCTGGAACTTCGGCGACGGGACCACCTCGACGGCGGCCAACCCGTCGAAGACCTTCACGGCGGGCACCTACAACGTCCGCCTCACCGTCACCGACAACTCCGGACTGAGCGCGAGCGTCACCAAGGCGGTCACGGTCAGCGGAGGCGGCGGCGACCTGCCCACCTGCACCGGAAGCGACACCCGCACGCTCGGCAAGAACTGCCAGCGCTCCGGACTGTCGGCGACCACCGGGAACTACAGCTACCTCTACCTCAACGTCCCCGCCGGCACGACCCGCCTGACGATCACCTCGACCGGCGGCACCGGCAACTGCGACCTGTACTACAGCGGCACGAACTGGGCCACGACCTCGTCGTACACCCAGCGCTCGACCGCCTCGGGCAACGGCGAGACGATCACCGTCAACAACCCGCCCGCCGGATACAACTACGTCAGCCTGTACGCGACCGCCGCCTGCGCGGGCGTCACCGTTCGCACGCAGTACTGACCTCCCGGGCCGCCCGTTCCTGGCGGGGCGGGCGGCCCTCACCACGCGATAACTACCGTGGTGGCATGGACATCACCGCCGACAAGAGCACGCGTTCGCGCGTCTCCGCCTACGCCGTGACCGTCGACGAGCGCGAGCGGATCCTGCTGGCGCGGCTGTCGGCGGAGTCGGCGGTCTTCGAGCCCGGCCTGTGGCACCTCCCCGGCGGCGGCGTCGACCCCGGCGAGCAGCCCGTCGAGGCCCTCGCCCGCGAACTGCGCGAGGAGACCGGCCTCGCACTGCGCGACGCGCGTCTCCTCGACGCCCGGGCCTACACCTCCACCAGGCTCGGCGTCAGCTGGCATCTGGTCGCGCTGTTCTACGCCGTCGACCTCGCGCCGGGCGAGCCGCACGTCACCGAGATCGACGGTTCGACCGCCGAGGTCGCCTGGCTCCCGATCGCCGGGCTCGACCGCGACGAGCTCTCGCCGCCCACCGTTGACGGGTTGGCCATGACCGCCGCACCCGGCCTCTAGGGTCGCTTCGACCCAGGGCTCATGGGCGCCTTCCTCGCCGACGGGCCCGCCGAGACGCTCGGTGAGCGGCTCCCGGCGGGCCTCAGCTGGCCGCGGTCGCGCTCATCGCGGCGAGGCTCGGTGCCGAGGTCGGCGACGCCAACGCCGTGGAGTTCCTCGCCGCGCACGACTTCACGGTGACGGCCGGGCCGCGCGAGCACGCGTTGCGGACGTACACGCGCGTCACGACGCCCGGTGACAACGAGTGGTACGACCTGTGAAAGGAAGACGGTTCCCTCCCCGACGTGCTCGCGCCGCACGAGCCGTACCTCGCGACGCCGGCGGCGGCCTAGGCGTTGCGGCGGCCCTGGCGGGTCTCGACGCCGATCGGCGGGAGCGGACGGTAGGGCGCCTCAAGGGCGGCGAGCTCGTCGTCGTCGAGGCTCACACCGGCGCCGGCGAGCGCGTCGGTGACGTGGCCGAGGCGGGTCGCGCCGACGATGGGGGCGGTGACGTCGGCCTGGTGGAGGAGCCAGGCGAGGGCGATCTGGGCCTGCGGGAGGCCCCGGGCGGCGGCGACGGTGGTCACGGCGTCGACGACGGGTTTCATGTCGACGTTGCCGTAGCGCAGGGTGAGTCCGAAGTCGTTCTGGGCGCGGGTGGTCGTCTCGGCGTCGAAAGGCCGGGCGAGGAGCCCGCGCGCCAGGGGGCTCCAGGGGATGACGCCGACGCCCTGGTCGGCGCACAGCGGGAGCATCTCGCGCTCTTCCTCGCGGTAGGCGAGGTTGTAATGGTTCTGCATGGAGACGAACGCGGTGAAGCCGTGGCGTTCGGCGGTGTGCTGGAGCTTCGCGAACTCCCACGCCGCCATCGACGAAGCGCCGATGTAGCGGGCCTTACCGGAGCGGACGACGTCGTGGAGCGTGGCCATGACCTCCTCGACGGGCGTATGCGGGTCGAGCCGGTGGATCTGGAACAGGTCGACGTGATCGGTGCCCAGCCGCCGCAGCGACGCGTCGACGGAGTCGAAGACGTGCTTGCGCGACAGGCCGCCGTCGTTCGGCCGGTCGGACATGGGCAGGCCCACCTTGGTGGCGAGGACGTAGTCGGACCGCCGCGCGAAGAGCTTCCGCAGCAGCCGCCCGGTCACGACCTCGCTCGCGCCGGTCGAATAGACGTTCGCGGTGTCGAAGAAGGTGACGCCGCCCTCGACGGCCGCGCGCACCAGCGGCTCGGCCTCGGGCTCGCGCAGCGCCCAGGCACTGCGGGCGGGGTCGCCGAAGGACATCATGCCGAGGCAGACGCGGGAGACGGTGAGGCCGGAGTTTCCGAGACGTGTGTAGTCCATGCGGAAGTTGTACTCCGAGAGCCGGGGGCTGTGGGGGCACCTCCGGTTCGTCCCGGCCGAGATCACACCCCCGCCGCCGTGCGCATCATCGCCGCGAGGGCCACGCCTCGGGCGCCGCGGACGGTGCAGCTCGCCCAGGTGGCGCCGTCGGCGTGGACGCGCAGGGTCGTGGCGTTGAGGAGGTCGACCCGGGTGACGCGGTTCCAGGGCAGGCGGCGGCCGTCGCGGGCGGTGAGGCCGTCGACGTGCATGGTGAGGTGGGCGCGGCCGTCGACGGGGACGGGTGTCCCGGCGAGGAGCTGCCCGCGGAGCTCGGTGTACTGCCGTTCGACGGCGAGGCGGCTGACGGTGGCGGTGAAGTCGCGGAGGTCGGTGACCGTGCCGTTGACGGTGATCCGCTCGTCCCGGCCGGCCACGGTGATCTCGATGTCGGACAGTCCCCGGGAGAACTCGACGGCGACGTCGCGCACGTCGGTCCAGCGCGCCGACTTGATGAAGCCGACGTCGTCGGTGAGGGTGAAACCGTTGTCGTGGACGTCGAGGCGGCCGTGGACGGTCTTCCTCGACAGCACCGTCGCGCCGAGACCGGGCGGGACGGGCCACGCCAGCTGCCTCCGCGGGGCGGTGGCCGCGTCCTGGCTCGTCTTCACCGCGCCGGCGATGGACAGCCCGATCGCCAGCACGCCCGCGATGCCACAGCACCAGGCGTTGCGCTTGTTCGACGACTCGATCCGGTCGCGGTTCTCACCGTAGTCCCAGCTCCCCTCGCCGCCGAACTCCACGCAGGTGTCGCCGGACTCCATCGTGTTCCCGCCGCAGTCGTCCGGATCGCCCCGCGTGACCGGGATCATCACCAGCAACGCGACGCCCACCAGCACGCCGACCACGTAAACGCCATACCGTCCCATGCCCGCGGACGCTATGGGACCTCGCCGGGGACCGCTCCCCGTCCGAAGCGGTCCCGGCGAGGCGTCAGCGGCCGGTGAGCACCTCACGCATCCGCACGGCGAAGGTCGCGGGGTCCTCGGCGAAGCCGGTGTGCCCGCCCGGGAACATCGTCGGCTCGGTCCCGAGCAGGCCCGTGAGGGCCTTCGACGTGCGCTCGCACAGCTGCCCGGACGACTCCTCGCCCAGCCCGACGAGCAGCTTCGGGCCCAGCGCGCGCAGGCGCTCGACGTCGGGCTGCCAGCGCGTCGACGGACGGATCATGTGCTCGTACTGGAACAGCTCGTCGGCGGTTGTCCGCGCGTCACGCGGGCCGCCGAAGAACATCTGGAACAGCGGCTCCGGCATGTCGATGTTCGCCAGCTTCATGAACAACCGCCACGATCCCACGACGTCACCGGACACGTAGGCCGCGATGATCTCCTCGGTCTTCGCGTACAGCTCCTCGCGATCGTCGAGCAGGCTGTTCAGCGGCGGCTCGTGCGCGATCGCCAGGTCCAGCAGCTCCGGACGCGCCTCGGCGAGCGCCAGCACGCTCACCGCTCCCCCGCTCGACCCGAGGATCGCGGCGGGACCGGCGTCGACGTGCGTGATCAGCCGCGCGAGGTCGTCGGCGCGTTGCTCGGGCGTCGAGTCGGCGTCGCGGTCGGCGACGGTGCTGCGGTTGATGCCGCGCGGGTCGGTGGTGAGCACGGTGTGGTCGGTGCCGAGCAGGTCGGCCAGTCCTTCGAAGGAGCGGGCGTCCATCGGCGCGCCGACCAGGACCACGAGCGGGCCTTCTCCGCGAACCTCGAAGTACAGTCGCGCGCCGGGGGTGTCAAGGGTGCCGGTCTTCGGTGTGATGTTCATCGGTGGGCCTCTCCGTTATTCGTTCGGTCGATGGTTAGACCGGGCCGGTGAGGCAGAATCGTCGCTCGTGAGCGAAGTTTTTTCGCAGAGCGCCGCGGAGGTCGAACTCGCCCTGGCCAAAGGAGGCGACGACGACGCCTTCGCGCGCCTCGTCGCGCCGCTGCGCGGCGAGCTCCACGCGCACTGCTACCGCATGCTCGCGTCATTCCACGACGCCGACGACGCCCTCCAGGACGCCCTGCTGCGCGCCTGGCGCTCGCTGCCGAACTTCGAGGGCCGCAGCTCCCTGCGCACCTGGCTCTACACCGTCGCCACCCGCACCTGCCTGGATCTGCTCCAGGGCCGAGGGCGCCGCGCCATGCCCGTCGACCTCGGGCCCGCCAGCCCGCGCGCGGTCGTCGGGGACCGCTTCGACACCGAGATCTCCTGGCTCGGCCCCTATCCCGACGCCGCCCTCACCGGTGGTCCCGACGCCCGCTATGAGCAGCGTGAGGCCGTCGAGCTCGCCTTCGTCGCCGCGCTTCAGCACCTTCCGGGGAATCAGCGGGCCGCGCTGCTGCTGTTCGAGGTCCTCGGCTTCTCCGCCGCCGAGATCGCCGACACGATGAAGACGTCGGTCGCGTCGGTGAACTCGGCACTGGCGCGCGCCCGGCGCGTCGTGGCCGAGAAGGTCCCGTCGCGCAGTCGACAGCGGCCCCTGCGCGACATCGACGACGCTCGCGTCCGTGAGATCGTCACCGGTTTCTCCACGGCCCTCGAAGAAGGCGACGCCGACGCCCTCGTCAGCCTCCTCACCGCCGACGTCACCTGGTCCATGCCGCCCATGCCGCACTGGTACCGGGGACTCGACGCCGTCACCGACTTCGCCGTCGCGGTGCCGCTGACCGGCTGCGGCGGCTGGCGCCACATCCCCACCGCCGCCAACGGCAGGCCCGCCGTCGCCGGTTATCGCTGGGACGAGGCCGCCGGGACCCACACGCCGTGGTCGATCACCGTGCTCACGCTCGCCGACGGGCGCATCGCCGAGCTGACCTCGTTCCTCGGGGCGGAGAACTTCCCGTTGTTCGGGCTGCCGGCGACGCTCGACTAAGCGCTTGTCCGGCAGAGCAGCCACCGGCCGGGGAGACGCATGCCTCATGCCCGGCCTCGACGATTTCGGGCACATCCACCGCAGCACATCGGCGCAGACATCCGCAAGAGCGTTCCCGGACCGCATCGCGATGCCCTACGCGCCAAGGGACAGCGCGGAACGGTCTTGGGCGGGGCGTGCCGGGGCGGTGACCACGCGACCGTCACGCTCGCCTCGGCCGTCCCGGCCTCGGACGCCGAAGCGCCGGACCGCTCAACACGGTCCGGCGCTTCGTATCGCCGCGTCTAACCCTTCACACAAACGACCTGCTTGAGCCGCGCCACGACCTCGACGAGGTCCTTCTGCTGTTCCATGACCACGTCGATGTCCTTGTACGCCGCCGGGATCTCATCGACCACGCCGGCGTCCTTGCGGCATTCGACGCCCGCCGTCTGCGTCTCCAGGTCCTCAACGCCGAACAGCTTGCGCGCCTTCGTCCGGCTCATCCGGCGTCCGGCGCCGTGCGAGGCGGACTCGAAGGAGGCCGCGTTGCCCAGCCCGCGCACGATGAACGAACTCGCGCCCATCGAACCTGGGATGATCCCGAGGTCGCCGTCACCGGCGCGGATCGCGCCCTTGCGGGTGACGAGCACCTGCTGCCCGTCGTGGACCTCCGCCGCCACGTAGTTGTGGTGGCAGGAGATCTCCGGCTCGAAGGTCACCTTCTTGAACGCCTTCCGCACGACCTCGCGCAGCAGCGCCATCATCACCGCGCGGTTGCGCTTGGCGTAGTCCTGCGCCCAGAAGAGGTCTCGCCGGTACTCGTCCATCGTCGGGGCCCCGTCGAGGAACACCGCGAGGTTCGGGTCCGGCAGGTCCTGGTTGTGCGGCAGGTCCTTGGCCCGCGAGATGTGGAACTCGGCGAGTTCCTTGCCCACGTTGCGCGAACCCGAGTGCAGCATGAGCCACACCCGTCCATCGGTGGACAGGCACACCTCAATGAAATGGTTCCCGCCGCCCAAAGTCCCCAGCTGCTGCATCGCACGCCCCTTCTTACGGCGGGCGATGGGCTTGGCGAGGTCCTCGAAGTCGTTCCAGAACTCGAACCACCCGCGCATCCCCGTCTTGAGGTGGTCGACGTCGACGGAGCGCTTGTGCATGTTGAAGCCGACCGGGATCGCCGCCTCGATCGCGCCGCGGAGCTTTCCGAGGTCGTCGGGCAGGTCCTCGGCGGTCAGCGAGGTGAGCTGGGCGGTCATGCCGCAGCCGATGTCGACGCCGACGGCGGCCGGCGAGACGGCACCGCGCATCGCGATGACCGAGCCGACGGTCGCGCCCATGCCGAAGTGCACGTCTGGCATGACCGCCAGGCCGTGCAGCCACGGCAGCGCGGCGATGTTCGACAGCTGGCCGAGCGCCTGCTCCTCGACGGACTCGGGGTCGGCCCACAGTCGGATCGGTGCGGTCTTACCCGGCAGTTCCTGATACGGCATCGCGAGACCTCCCTCGGTTCGTCCGGATGCGTTGCCTCGCAAGATTGTGCGGGCGCGACGCGGGCCGCGCCAGCGATTTGTCAGGCGATCTCCTCGTCGAGGAAGCCGTTGTGGAGCTTGCGAAGCAGCCCGGCGAGGGTCTCCTGCTCGGCGACGGTCAGCGTGTCGAGCGTCTCGGCCTGCACATCGAGACCTTCGGCGACGGCCCGGTCGACGGCCTCCAGCCCGGCCCCGGTGACGCGGACGCGCAGTCCGCGCCGGTCGTCGGGGTCCGGGAGGCGTTCGACGAGCCCGGCCTTCTCCAGCTTGTCGAGGCGCCCGGTGAGGCCGCCGGAGCTGAGCATGAGCGTCGCGCCGATCTGTTTCGGGGAGAGCGTGTAGGGCTCGCCCGACCGCCGGATGCTGGCGATCACGTCGAACTCGGCGCGCCCGATCCCGTACTTCAGGTACACCGGCTCGATGCGCTGCAGCGTGAGCCGCGACAGGCGGTGGATCCGCCCGAAGACCTCCATCGGGCGCAACCGGAGCTCGGGCCTCTCGCTCCGCCACTGCCCGACGATCCGGTCCACCGCGTCGTCCCTGACCTGTTCGTCGTTCATGTCTCCGCCTTCTGTGCCCTGGGTCACCGCAATGGTAGCTTGACTTCAAGTATCTTGATGCTAAGTTACTTGGTATCAAGTAAAACATGCTCAAGCTAAACCACCCCGAGGAAGCGCCATGAACAGCCAGGCCCGCGCCATCGCGCTCACCGCCCTCGCCCCCATCACCTGGGGCACGACGTACATCGTCACCACCGAACTCCTCCCGCCCGACCGTCCGCTGCTCACCGCGCTCCTGCGGGCCCTGCCCGCCGGCCTGATGCTCCTGCTCATCGGCCGGACGCTCCCGACGGGCAGGTGGTGGCTGCGCGCGGCGACGCTCGGCATGCTCAACATCGGCGTCTTCTTCGCCCTGCTGTTCGTCGCGGCCTACCGCCTGCCCGGTGGCGTCGGCGCCGTCGTCGGCGCGGCCGGACCGCTCATCGTCGTCGGCCTGTCCGCCCTGCTGCTCAACCAGAAGGTGCGGTTGCGGCCGGTACTGCTCGGCATCGCGGGCGTATCGGGCGTGGCCATGGTCGTCTTGACGGCGAGCGCGAAACTCGACGCGCTGGGCGTCGCCGCCGGTCTCGCCGGGACCGTCGCGATGTCGACGGGGACTGTCCTCGCCAAGCGCTGGGGGCCTCCTCCCGGGGTGAAGGTGAGCGCGTTCGCGGGGTGGCAGCTGATCGCGGGCGGTCTGTTCCTGCTCCCGCTGGCCTTCCTCGTCGAAGGCGGTCTCCCGTCCTTCACCGGCGCGAACCTGGCCGGTTACGCCTACCTCGCCGTCATCAACACCGGGCTGGCCTACTGGCTCTGGTTCCGCGGTGTCGCACGGCTCTCGCCGGTCCCGCTGACCTTCCTCGGGCTGCTCAGCCCGCTCACGGCGACGGTCGCGGGCTGGGCGATCCTCGGTCAGGCCCTCACGCCGCTGCAGACGCTGGGCATGCTGGTCGCGTTCGGGTCGATGGTGCTCGGTCAGTTCAAGGCGAAGGCGATCCCGGTGGTGATCCCGCCGACTGTGACGCTCGAACACAGGGCCGTCTCAGCCTCGCGGTCGTAGCCTTCCCACCGCACCACGCGGAAAGACCCCCGCCCCTCAAGTGGATGGACGACATGGCCGCCGTAGAGCAAGAGATCCCACAGCCCCGTGGCCGTGCCCGGCTCGGACTTCCCAAAGGCGAGATCACGAGCGCGACCTGGCGGGCGCTGTGGGGCTACATCCGGCCGCACCGGACGGTCATCATCGTCAGCGGGCTGCTCGGCCTGGTCGGCAGCCTCGCCGGGCTGGTGCAGCCCCTCGCGGCGAAGTGGCTGGTCGACGACCTGGGCACGGGAGCGAGCCTGACCGGTTCGCTCCTGCTGCTGTCCGGGATGGTCGTGGCGGGGGCCGTGATCGGCGCGATCAGCAACTACGTCCTGGAGCGGACCGCGGAGTCGGTGATCCTCTCGGCACGGCGGCGGCTCGTCGGGCGGCTGCTGCGGCTGCGGGTCCCGGCGGTGGAGTCGGCCGAACCCGGTGACCTGATGTCGCGGGTCACCTCGGACACGACGCTGCTGCGGCAGGTGAGCACGCAGGCGGTCGTCTCGGGGATCACGTCGGCGATCACGCTGGTCGCGACGGTGATCATGATGTCGTTCATGGACGTCGTGCTGCTCGGTGTCACCGTCGGGGTGCTCGGGCTGGTCGGTGTCGTCGTGAGCCTGGTAATGCCGCACATCGCGCGGGCGACAAAGGAGTCGCAGGCGGCGGTCGGCAAGATCGGGGCCGCGCTGGAGCGGATGCTCGGAGCCTTCCGGACCGTCAAGGCCTCGGGGGCCGAGGACCGTGAGGAGGAGCGGATCGAGGGGGCGGCGAAGGTCGCCTGGACCGCCGGGATCCGCGCGGCGAAATGGCAGTCGCTGGTCGGCGTGACGGCGGGGCTGGCGGTGCAGATCTCGTTCCTGGCGGTGCTCGGGATCGGTGGGGCGCGGGTCGCCTCCGGCAGCATGAGCATCGCGTCGCTGATCGCGTTCCTGCTATACCTGTTCTACCTGATCCCGTCGATCGCGGGGATCGTGCGCGCGGTGAGCCAGCTGCAGGTGGGCGCGGCGGCGATCTCGCGGATCAGCGAGGTCGACGCGATGGAGGTCGAGGAGTTCGCGAGCGCCGGGGCCCGCACCGCGACGGACGAGCCGGGCCGGGTCGCCTTCGAGCAGGTCCGTTTCCGCTACCGTCCCGACCTCCCCGACGTGCACCGGTCGGTGACCTTCGACATCCCGGCGGGCGGGATGACCGCCTTCGTCGGGCCGTCCGGCGCCGGCAAGACCACGGTGTTCTCGCTCATCGAGCGCTTCTACGAGCCGAGCGCCGGACGCGTCCTGCTCGACGGGCGCCCCGTCGCCGACTGGCCGGTGCGGGACCTGCGCGCGGCCATCGGCTACGTCGAGCAGGACGCGCCCGTCCTGTCGGGGACGCTGCGCGACAACCTCACCTTCGGCGCGCCCGGCGTCGGTGAGGACGCCATCGCCGAGGTGCTGCGCCGTACCCGTCTCGACGGCCTGATCGAGCGCTTGCCCGACGGTCTGGAGACCGTCGTCGGGCACCGCGGGAGCAAGTTGTCGGGCGGCGAGCGCCAGCGTGTGGCGGTGGCCCGGGCGCTGCTGAGGAAGCCGCGACTGCTGCTGCTGGACGAGGCGACCTCGCAGCTGGACGCGGTCAACGAGGCGGCGCTGCGGGACACGGTCGCCGACGCCGCCAAGACGACGACCGTGCTGGTCGTGGCGCACCGCCTGTCGACGGTGACGATGGCCGACCGGATCGTGGTGATGGACGCCGGCGAGGTGCGGGCGGTGGGGACGCACGCCGAGCTGGTGGCGAAGGACCCGCTGTACGCGGAGTTGGCGGCGACGCAGTTCTTGGCGAGCGTGTAGGGAGGGTCCTGCGCTCTCACGGCGTGGTCGTGGCGCGGCTCAAGCAGGTCGTTTGTGTGAAGGGCTGGACGCGGCGATCCGAAGCGCCGGACCGCTCAACGCGGTCCGGCGCTTCGGCGTCCGAGGAGTGCGGGCGAACAGGCCCGCCGGGCCGCCGTGTTCGCTACGCCCGCACCGACTCCACCAGGTTCGACCCCGTCAGCGCCTCCCCCTTCGCCCACTCCGCCGTCGTGCCGACCGTCGCGATGTTGGAGGCGAACACCGTCATCAGGGTCTCGTGGACCGTGCGCGCGTCCACGGTGCCCGCCGCGTTGGACAGTCCGATGGCGCCGGTCGCGTCGGAGAGGATCTCCACGGCCAGTCCGCGGGCGTCGGCGTCGAAGGCGGTCGCGACGACGCAGTTCTGGGTCATGAAGCCGGCGAGGGTCACCGTCGTGACGCCGTTGGCGTCGAGCCACTCGCCGAGGTCGGTGTCGGCGAAGGACGAGGCCTTCGTCTTGTGCACGAGGTGGTCGTGGGGGCGGTCGGCGACCACCTCGTGGTTCTGCCACGTCTCGGTCCCCGGCGCGAAGATGGGCGCGCCCTCCGGGGCGTCGTGCTGGACGACGACGACCTTGGCTCCACGCGCGGCGGCGGCGTCGATGGCGGTGGCGATGTTGGCGAGGGCGTCGTCGACGGGCGGGTGGGAGATCGGCAGCCTCCCCGTCGTGTACTCGTGCTGGACGTCGATGATGATCAGCGCGTTCGTCATGGGTCGAGCATCCCGCCCCGAAGACTCGGGCGCGAGGCGGGTTTCGGCCACACCGCGTCGGTTCTCAGCCAAGCGGCACGCGGAAGGTCCGGCGGTAGGCGGCGGGCGGGACGCCGAACTCGCCGGTGAAGTGCGGCCGCAGGGCCGCGGCGGAGGGGTAACCGCAACGGCGGGCGACGGCTTCGACGGGCAGGTCGGTCTCTTCGAGGAGCCGCTGGGCCGCGAGGAGCCGCTGGTGCCGGATCCATTGCGCGGGCGTGGTTCCGGTGCCGGCCCGGAAGTGGCGGTCGAAGGAGCGGCGGCTCATCCGGGCACGTTCGGCGAGGGCGTCGACGTTGTGGTCGACGGCCAGCGAGGTCAGCAGATGGGCCAGTACCCGCCCGATCGGGTCGCCGCCGGGCTTCGGGATGGGGTGCTCGACGTACTGCGCCTGTCCCCCGTCGCGGTGTGGGGCGACGACCAGATGCCGGGCGACGCGCGTGGCCGCCGCGTCGCCGTGACGGCGGCGGACGAGGTGGAGGCAGGCGTCGAGCCCGGCGGCGCTTCCGGCCGAGGTGAGCACGCGGTCTTCCTGCACGTAGAGACTGTCGAGGCGGACGTCGACGGTGGGATGCAGGCGGGCGAGCAGGTCCGCCTGGTGCCAGTGCGTGGTGGCCGCGCGCCCGTCGAGCAGGCCGGTGGCGGCGACGACGAAGGCCCCGAGGCAGAGGCCGACGATCTCGGCGCCTTCGTCGTGCGCGTGGCGGACGGCGTCGAGGATCTCGCGGCCGGGCGGGACGTCGGCGGGCACTCCGTAGGAGGGGACGACGACGATGTCGGCGCCGGTGATGTCGTCGAGAGCGCCGGGCGTCGACACCGACAGGCCGTCGGCGGTCGTGATCGACGGTCCGCCGTGGTGGGCGACGACGCGGACGTCGGCGCGCAGCGCACCGAAGACGCGGATCGGCACGGAGTCCTCGAACAGGGGTGTGCCGTCGAAGAGGACGACCGCCACGCGAGGGGGCGTCACAGGGCCGTGCGGGAGTCGACGATGCGCGCGCCGAGCGGGAAGAGCGAGACGGGGACCATCTTGAAGTTGGCGATGCCGAGCGGGATGCCGATGATCGTGACGCACAGTGCGATACCGCTGAGGATGTGCCCGATGGCCAGCCAGAGTCCGGCGAAGATGAACCAGATGACGTTCCCGATCGCCGACATGACGCCGGATTGCGGGTCGCGCACGACGGTCCGCCCGAACGGCCACAGCGCGTATCCGGCGATGCGGAAGCTGGCGATCCCGAAGGGGATGGTGATGATGAGGACGAAGCAGATGACGCCGGCCAGGGCGTAGCCCAGTGCCAGCCAGAACCCGGACAGGACCAGCCAGATGATGTTCAGGATCGTCTTCACGATTCCATGGTCGCAGACCGACACCACGCTGACATCAGGGTTGTCACGGATGTGGCGGGCGGCGAACGCGGCCGCCGCCCGCCACGCGGCTAGCGGGCGTGGAAGGCGGCCAGGATCTCGGCCTCCTTCTCGCGGGTGATCCCGGCCCGCAGGGCCGGCTCGGGTCCGGCGGCGGCCCGCCAGGCGAGCGCGGTCTCGCCGACGGGCCGGTTCCTCATGCCGGCGGCGATGGCGCTGGAGACGTCGCGGTTCATGAAGCCGGCGTATTCGGGGAGTGGGAGCCACAGGCCGAGGGACTGCTCGCCCATCCAGGGCGCGACCTCGTGTTCGACGAGGAGGTCCTGCGAGACCCAGGTGAAGGTGACGTCGGCGTCGAGGGCGGTGGCGATGTCGCGGAGGAAGTCGCCGCGGGTCATGGGCGGGCAGATGCCGTCGTAGGTGCCGCTGGTGCGGGCTTCGGCGGCGTCGAGGATCCAGTCGGCGAGGTCGCGGACGTCGATGTACTGGAGGTTCTCGCCGGGGTCGCCGGGGGCGAGCATCTCGCCGCCTTCGGCGATGCGCTGCGGCCAGTGGCCGAAGCGGTCGCCGCGGTCGCCGGGGCCGACGATGAGGCCGGGGCGGATGACGAGGGCGCGGTCGCCGAGGCGTTCGCGGATCTGGTTCTCGCAGGAGACCTTGCTGGGCCCGAAGAGGTCCATGGCGGGGTCGTCGCTGTCGTCGGGGGTGGGTTCGTGGGTGGGGGCGGTGTCGGCGTTCTGGCCGGGGGTGGCGTCGTCGTTGTAGACGCTGCAGGTGGACACGAAGGTCCAGTGCGCGACCTTGCCGGCGAGGACGTCGAGGGCGTTGCCGACCTGGTTCGGGAAGCGGGTGACGTCGACGACGGCGTCGAACTCCTTGCCGCGCAGGGGTTCGAGTCCCTCCACGGTGGAGCGGTCGACGGTCAGGTGGGTGACGCCTTCGGGTGCTTCACCGGTCTTGCCGCGGGTGGCGATGGTGACGTCGTGTCCGCGGGCGACGGCGTGTTCGGCGACGGCCTTGGACAGGTAGACGGTGCCGCCGAGTACGAGCAGGCGCATGGGTGGTCCTTTCATGGTGACGGTTCAGCGGGCGTGGAAGGCGGCCAGGATCTCGGCCTCCTTCTCGCGGGTGATGCCGGCCTTGACGGCGGGCGAGCCGTCGTTCCAGGCGAGCCAGCGGCGGGTCGTGTCGGCGACGGGCCGGGCGGGCATGCCGGCGGCGAGGGAGGCGGAGACGTCGCGGTTCATGAAGCCGCCGTAACCGTCGCCGCCCACCCACAGCGGGAGCGAGTCGGGTCCCGACCAGGGGCCGACGCCGGCGGCGGTGATGTGCTCGGGCGGCACCCAGGTGAAGGTGGGGCGGGTTCCGGCGCCTTCGGCGACGCCGTCGAGGAACTCGCGCCAGGACACGGCGGGCTGGACGCCGTCGAAGGTGCCGGTGGTGCGCTTTTCGGCGGCGTCGACGGCCCAATCGGCGAGGTCTTCGACGTCTATCCACTGGAGGGGTGCGGCGGGGTCGCCGGGGGCGAGGACCTCGCCACCCTGAGCGATGCGCCACGGCCAGTAGCCGAAGCGGTCGCCGGGGTCGCCGGGGCCGATGACGAGTCCGGCGCGGTAGATCGCGTGGGCGGCGGGGAGGGCGGCGCGGACGAGGTTCTCGCAGGCGACCTTGTTGGGGCCGTAGAGCTCCATGGCGAAGTCGGCGCCGTCGTCGGGGGTGGGTTCGAAGACGGGACTGCCGGCGACGGTGGCGCCGACGGTGTCGTGGTCGGTGTAGACGCTGCGGGTGGACACGAAGCCGTAGTGGCCGACGGATCCGCCCAGGACGTCGAGGGCGTTCTTGACGTGGAGGGGGACGCGGGCGACGTCGATGACCGCGTCGAAGGTCTGACCGCGCAGGGCCGACATCCCGTCGGCCGTGGAACGGTCGACGGCGGTGAAGCGCGCGCCTTCCGGTGGTTCGCCGCTGGTGCCCCGGGAGGCGACGGTGACGTCGTGGCCGCGCTCGATCGCTCGCCTGGCCGTGGCCTTGGACAGGTATACGTTGCCGCCGAGGATGAGTACTCGCATGTGGTGATCTTTTCCCCGGCCCGCGGTGAGGGCAAGGATGTTCGCCCTCGGCGGAGCGCCTTACTGCCGCAGGGGGTCGGGCGGGCGCTCGAAGAAGGTCTCCAGGACGACGATGCTCTGGGTGCTCGCCACGCCCTCGACGGTGTAGAGGCGGCGCAGCACGTCCTGGAGGTTCTGCGTGGTGGCGGTGCGGATCTTCACCAGCAGCGTCCCGGCCCCGGCGATGATGTGGGCCTCCTCGACCTCGGGGATCTCCGCGAGGGCCTCGCCGGTCGCGGGTTCGCCCATCCACGACTTCGCGTCGATGAGCACGTAGGACAGCACTCCCCTGCCCAGCGCGACCGGGTCGACGTCGACGGTGGTCCGCAGGATGATCCCGCGCTCGCGGAGTTTGCGGACGCGTTCGTGTGCGGCCCCGCTGGAAAGCCCGACGGCCTTGCCCAGGGCGGCGTAGGACTCGGTGGCGTCGCTCTGAAGCCGGGCGAGGATACGCCGGTCGATCTCATCCATGCCTGAACCTTGTCTGTCATGAAGGCCTCATTGCCGAAGCTGATTTGGTGATCCTATATTCAAGCCGAACAGAATCCAAGCTGGAGGCGACGATGCCCGATCTGATTCCGGTGGTCTACGAACAGCTCGACGAGCGCTTTGGTGCCGTCCGCGGTGACGACTACCTCGAACGTCTCTGGAAGGGCGGACGCTGGACCGAGGGCCCCGCCTACGTCCCGTCCGGCAAGTACCTGCTGTGGAGCGACATCCCCAACGACCGGATCCTGCGCTGGGACGAGACCGACGGCTCCACGAGCGTCTACGCGACGGGCGTCGGCTACACCAACGGCCGCACGCTCGACCGCCGAGGTCGCGTGGTCACCTGCGAGCAGGGCGCCCGCCGCGTCACCCGCGTCGAGCACGACGGGTCGGTCACCGTCCTCGCCGACTCCTGGAACGGCAAGCGCCTCAACAGCCCCAATGACGTGGTCGTCTCCTCCGACGAGGCGATCTGGTTCACCGACCCGCCCTACGGCATCACCACCGACTACGAGGGCGAGCGCGCCGAGCAGGAGATCGACGGGTGCCACGTGTACCGGATCGACCCGGTGAGCGGTGCGGTCGAGGCGGTCGCGACGGATTTCGTGCGGCCGAACGGGCTGGCGTTCAGCGCCGACGAGAGCCTGCTGTACATCGCCGACACCCCGCGCCGGCACGTGCGCGTCTTCGGTGTGGACGGTGCGGGGCTGACCGGCGGGGAGGTCTTCGCCGACATCACCGTCGGCAATCCCGACGGGATCCGCGTGGACACCGGCGGCCGCGTGTGGGTCGCGGCGGGCGACGGGCTGCACGTCCACGACCCGGACGGGACCCTGCTGGGGAAGATCGCGATCCCGGAGGTCGCGGTGTCGAACCTGGAGTTCGGCGGACCCAAGCGCAACCGGTTGTTCATCACGGCTTCGGCGGCGGTGTACTCGCTGATGGTGACCGTGAACGGGGTGGCGCGGATCTGAGCACGGCGCCGCCCCGGGAGCCCTGCTCCCGGGGCGGCGCGGGGTCTACGTCAGGCGCTCACCCAGTCGCGCCATCCGCTCAGTGTCTTCTTGACCTGCGCGAGCTGGTCGGCGACGGGTCCGGGGCCGGTCGATCCGGGGGTGGTGCGGCCGGCGAGTGCGCCTTCGACGGTCAGCACCGAGCGGACCGTCGGGTCGAGGTGCGGGCTGATGGCGGCGAGGGCCTCGTCGGGGACCTCGTGGAGGTCCACGCCTTCCTTGCCGCAGTACTGGACGACGGCGCCGGTGATCTCGTGGGCGTCGCGGAAGGGCACGCCTTTGCGGACGAGCCAGTCGGCGATCTCGGTGGCGAGGCTGAAACCGAGGGGCGCGGCGGCGGCGAGTACGGCGGCGCGGACCGTCATCGTGGCGATCATGCCGGTCATGGCGGGCAGCACGAGCGTGAGGTTGTCGAGGCTGTCGAAGACCGGTTCCTTGTCCTCTTGGAGGTCCCGGTTGTAGGAGAACGGGAGCGCCTTGAGGGTGGCGAGGAGGCCGGTGAGGTTGCCGATGAGTCGCCCGGACTTGCCGCGGGCGAGTTCGGCGATGTCGGAGTTCTTCTTCTGCGGCATGATCGACGATCCGGTGGCGAAGGCGTCGTCGAGTTCGACCCAGCCGAACTCGGTGGTGGTCCACAGGATGATCTCTTCGGCGAGGCGGGAGAGATGGATCCCGATCATCGCGGTGACGAAGAGCAGTTCGGCGGCGAAGTCACGGTCGGAGACGGCGTCGACGGAGTTCGCGGCGGCGGACGCGAAACCGAGTTCCTTCGCGACGGCGACGGGGTCGAGTTCCAAAGACGAGCCGGCGAGGGCGCCGGAGCCGAGGGGGGAGACCGAGGTGCGGTCGTCCCAGTCGGACAGCCGGTCGAGGTCGCGCAGGAAACCCTGGACGTGGGCGAGGAGCTGGTGCCCGAAGGTGATGGGCTGACCGTGCTGGGTGTGGGTCATGCCCGGCGCCGGGGTGGTGAGGTGCTGTTCGGCCTGCTCGGTGAGCGCGTCGCACAGGTCGAGGAGGTCGGCGGCGAGTCCCCTGGCGTGGTCGCGGACGTACAGGCGCAGGTCGGTGGCGATCTGGTCGTTGCGGGACCGCCCGGCGCGCAGTTTCCCCCCGAGGGCGCCGAGGCGTTCCACGAGGCCGCGTTCGAGGGCGGTGTGGACGTCCTCGTCGGCGATGGTCGCGGTGAACTCCCCGGCCGCGACGGCGACTTCGAGGTCGGCGAGCGCGTCGATGATCTGACGCAGTTCGTCTTCGGTGAGGAGTTCGGCGCGGCGCAGGACCCGCGCGTGGGCGCGGGAGGCGGCGATGTCGTACGGCACGAGCCGCATGTCGAAGTGGACGCTCGCCGACAGCGCGGCGAGCGCGTCGGCCGGCCCGCCTTCGAAACGTCCGCCCCAGAGCCTGCTCATGCCTTTTCTCCTTGCCGAGTGTGAGTGTCGTTGCCGGATGTCACGCCGCTCCCCCGCTTTTGACCCGTTCGTCGCGGGCCGAGGCGAGCCTGCTGGGCAGGCCCCACAGTTCGACGAAGCCGCGTGCGAGGGTCTGGTCGAAGCGGTCGCCCTCGTCGTAGGTGGCGAGGCCGAAGTCGTAGAGGGACGCCTCGGAACGGCGGCCGGTGACGGTGGCGCGTCCACCGTGGAGGATCATGCGGATCTCGCCGGTGACGTGCCGTTGCGCCTCGTCGATGAAGGTGTCGAGGGCCTTCTTGAGGGGTGAGAACCACAAACCGTCGTAGACGAGTTCGCCCCAGCGCTGGTCGACGGAGCGTTTGAAGCGGGCGAGGTCGCGTTCGACGGTGACGTTCTCCAGCTCCTGGTGGGCGGTGATCAGCGCGATCGCGCCGGGGGCCTCGTAGATCTCGCGGCTCTTGATGCCGACGAGGCGGTCCTCGACCATGTCGAGGCGGCCGACGCCCTGCGCACCGGCGCGGGAGTTGAGTTCGGTGACGATCTCCAGGGCGGTCTTCGTCTCGCCGTCGAGGGCGACGGGGACGCCGGCTTCGAAGGTGATGACGACCTCGTCGGGGTCGTTGTCGCCGGCCGGGTCCTGTGTGTAGGCGTAGATGTCCTCGATCGGGGCGTTCCAGATGTCTTCGAGGAAGCCGGTTTCGACGGCGCGGCCCCACAGGTTCTGGTCGATCGAGTAGGGGGACTTGTTCGACACGTCGATGGGCAGGTGCTTGGACTCGGCGTAGGCGATGGCCTTGTCGCGGGTCCAGGCGAAGTCGCGGGCGGGGGCGATGACCTTCAGGTGGGGGGCGAGGGCGGCGAGGCCCGCTTCGAAGCGGACCTGGTCGTTTCCCTTACCGGTGCAGCCGTGGGAGACGATCGTGGCGCCGTGCTTGTCGGCCGCGGCGGCGAGGTACTTGACGATGAGCGGTCGCGACAGGGCCGAGACGAGCGGATAACGGTCCATGTAGAGGGCGTTGGCGCGCATCGCGGGAATGCAGTAGTCGGCGGCGAACTCCTCGCGCGCGTCGACGACTTCGGCCTCGGCGGCGCCGCAATCGAGCGCGCGCTGCTTGATGACGTCGAGGTCCTCACCGTCCTGGCCGACGTCGACGGCGACGGCGATGACGTCGCCGCCGGTCTGCTCGGCGAGGTACGGGATGGCCACCGACGTGTCGAGGCCCCCCGAGTACGCGAGTACCACCCGCTCGGTCATTGCTCTGCGCTCCTTGTGGCTTGCGGTCTAGGTTTCCTTGCCGGCCCAGGCGAGGAGCCGGTCGGTGAGCTCGGCGCCCGCGGTCTTGCCGGGTCCGCCGAGTCCGTCGCGGGCGACGACGAGGATGGTGTCGTCGCCGGCGATCGTGCCGACGATGTCGGCGAGCCCGGAGCGGTCCAGTGCCGAGGCGAGGAACTGGGCGGCGCCGGGCGGTGTTCGCAGCACCGCGAGGTTGCCGGAGTGGTCGGCGCCGGTGAGCAGTTCGCGCAGGAGCCGGACGAGCCGGTCGGGCGGGGTGGCGTTCGGCCGCAGCGGCGGGCCGTTCTCCTCGGGGATCACGTAGGACGCCGGGAGCTTGTCGGTGCCGCGGACCTTCACGGCGCCGAGTTCCTCCAGGTCGCGGGAGAGCGTGGCCTGGGTGGCGGCGATGCCTTCACCGGCGAGGAGGTCGGCGAGTTCGGACTGCGAGCGGACCGGCTGGCTGCGGATGAGTTCGGTGACGCGAGCCTGCCGTGCCGACTTCGTGAGCGGACCGGTCATGCGGTGCCTCCGTCGGTGCGCATCGCCGGGTCGAGGAGCCACGCGAGGAGCGCCTTCTGGGCGTGCAGGCGGTTCTCGGCCTGGTCGAAGACGGCCGACTGCGGGCCGTCCATGACCTCGTCGGTGATCTCCTCGCCGCGGTGGGCGGGCAGGCAGTGCAGGACGATCGCGCTCGGGTCGGCGTGGGCGAGGAGTTCGGCGTTGAGCCGATAGGGCGTCAGGTCGCGGGTGCGGTTCTCGGCGTCGCCCTGGCCCATGGACACCCACGCGTCGGTGGTGAGGACGTGCGCGCCTTTCGCGGCGCCGACGGGGTCGTCGCCGATGCTGACGCTGCCGCCGGTGGTCGCGGCGATCGCCTCGGCGTCGGCGACGATCACCGGGTCGGGCAGGTACCCGTCGGGTGCGGCGACGCGGACGTGGGCGCCGGCGAGCGTCCCGGCGAGGAGGTAGGAATGCGCCATGTTGTTGGCGCCGTCGCCGATGTAGGACAGGATCCGGCCTTCGGCGGTGCCGAGATGCTCGTTGATGGTGAGCAGGTCGGCGAGGAGCTGACAGGGGTGGAAGCCGTCGGTGAGGGCGTTGACGACGGGGACGGTCGAGGCGGCGGCGAGGTCGCGGATGCGGTCGTCGCCGTAGGTGCGGATGACGATCGCGTCGACGTAACGGGACAGGACCTGCGCGGTGTCGCCGATCGTCTCGCCGCGGGCGAGGTGGCTGCCCTGCGCGTCGACGACGACGGCGTGGCCGCCGAGTTCGGCGATGCCGACGTCGAAGGACAGCCGGGTGCGGGTCGACTGCTTCTCGAAGATGACCGCGACCGAACGGGGACCGGCGAGCGGCTGGTGCGCTCGCCGGTCGGCCTTCAGGAGCGACGCCAGCGCGAGCAGCCTGCGCTGCTCGGCGGCGGTCACGTCGTCGTCTCTGAGGAAGTGTCTGAGCGGTGGCGGGATGAGCGGTGCCGGATTGAGCGTCACGGTCGTCCTCCTGGGGGGAAAGCAGCATCCAGGGCTGCCGGGAGAGCGGCTAGGAACGTGTCCACGTGGTCGCGGGTGACGACCAGGGGCGGTGCGAGGCGCACGGCGTTGGGGCGCAACGCGTTGGCGAGGATGCCGTTGTCGCGCAGGGCGGCCTCGACGTCGGCGGAACGGTCGTCGTGCAGGACGATCGCCAGCCACAGGCCGCGGCCGCGCACGCCCTTGACGGCGGGGTGGTTCAGCGCGCGGATCCCGTCGGCGAGGTGCTTTCCGACGGCGGTGGCGTTGGCGAGCAGGCCGTCGGCGTCGATCGTGTCGAGGACGGCGAGCGCGGCCGCCGCGCAGACCGGGTTGCCGCCGAAGGTGGAGCCGTGGTCGCCTTTCGCGAAGAGCGTCCCGTGCTCGCCGAAGGCGAGGCAGGCGCCGATGGGCATGCCGCCGCCGAGTCCTTTGGCGAGGGTGAGGATGTCGGGGACGACGTTCTCGTGCTGGTGGGCGAACCAGGTGCCGGTGCGGCCGATCGCGGACTGGATCTCGTCGAGGACGAACAGGGCGCCGGTCTCGTCGCAGATCGCGCGGGCGGCGGTGAGGTACCCGTCGGGCGGCGGGACGACCCCGCCCTCGCCCAGGGTGGGTTCCAGGAACACCGCGGCGCAGTCGGTGGTGACGGCGGCCGCGAGGGCCTCGGCGTCGCCGTAGGGCACGAAGCGCACATCGATCGGGAAGGGCCCGAAAGGCTCGCGGATCGCGGCCTTGCCGGTGATCGACAGGGCCCCGAGGGTGCGGCCGTGGAAGCCGTCCTCGGCGGCGACGATGTAACCGCGGCCGTTGGTCTTGCCGTACTTGACGGCCAGTTTCAGGGCGCACTCGTTGGCCTCGGTGCCGCTGTTGGCGAAGAACACCCGAGCCGGGGCGTCGACCAGTGCCAGCAGTTTCTCGGCGAGCAGGATCTCGGGCTCGTTGAGGAACAGGTTCGAGGTGTGCGCGATCGTGGCGACCTGGTAGCCGACGGCCTTGATCAGCGCGGGATGCGCGTGGCCGAGGCTGGACACGGCGATGCCGCCGATGAAGTCGAGGTAGGCGTTGCCGTCGACGTCGGTGACGTGGCAGCCGCTGCCCGAGGCCAGCGCCAGCGGCGGGACCCCGTAGTTGGGCATGAACGCGGCCTCGTAGCGCTCCCGCAGGAAGTGGTTCTGGTCGTTGCCGGGGGCGTTCATGACGGCACCACCATGGTTCCGGTCCCTTCGGAGGTGAAGATCTCAAGGAGGATCGAGTGGGCCAGTCGCCCGTCGATGACGTGGGCCTGGGGAACGCCGCCCTTGACGGCGCGGAGGCAGGCCTCCATCTTCGGGACCATGCCCGCGGACAGGCGCGGGAGCAGTTCGGCGAGGTCGTCGGCGGTGATCTGGCTGATCAGGCTCTCGGTGTCGGGCCAGTCGGCGTAGAGGCCGGCGACGTCGGTGAGGACGACGAGTTTCTGGGCGCCGAGGGCGGTGGCCAGCGCGGCGGCGGCGGTGTCGGCGTTGAGATTGTGCAGGACGCCGTCGACGTCGGGCGCGACGGTGGAGATCACCGGGATGCGGCCGGCCTCGATGAGGTCGGTGATGGCGGCGGTGTTGACATTGGCGACGTCGCCGACCTGCCCGATGTCGACGGCCTCGCCGTCGACGTAGGCGTGGCGCCGTTCGGCGGTGAGCAGGCGCGCGTCCTCACCGGACATGCCGACGGCGAAGGGCCCGTGCTCGTTGATGAGGCCGACGAGTTCGCGGCCGACCTGGCCGACGAGGACCATGCGGACGACTTCGATCGACTCGGCGGTGGTGACCCGCAGGCCGCCCTTGAACTCGCTTTCGATCCCGAGGCGGTCGAGCATCCGGGAGATCTGGGGTCCGCCGCCGTGCACGATGACGGGTTTGAGCCCGGCGTAGCGCAGGAAGACCATGTCGGCGGCGAAGTCCGCGCGCAGGGCCGGGTCGGCCATGGCGTGGCCGCCGTACTTGACGACGACGATCTTGCCGTGGAAGCGGGTGAGCCAGGGAAGGGCCTCGATGAGGGTGTGCGCCTTGGACAGGGCGTCGTCCATGTCGGTCATGACGAGTACGCCGAGTTCTCGTGCACGTAGGCGTGCGAGAGGTCGTTGGTGAGGATCGTGGCGGTCGCGTCGCCGGCCTTGAGGTCGATGGTGATGGCGATCTCGCGGGGTTCCATGTCGACGAGGGAGCGGTCCTCGGCGGCGGCGCCGGCCCGGCAGATCCACACGCCGTTGATGGCGACGTCGAGCTCGTCGGCGTCGAAGACGGCGTCGGTGGTGCCGACGGCGGCGAGGATGCGTCCCCAGTTCGGGTCCTTGCCGAACAGGGCGGTCTTGACGAGGTTGTTGCGGGCGACCGACCGGCCGACGGTCACCGCGTCGTCCTCGCTCGCGGCGTTGACGACCTCGATGGCGACGTCCTTCGTGGAGCCCTCGGCGTCGGACAGGAGCTGCCCGGCGAGGTCCCGGCAGGCCGCGGTGAGGGCCCCGGTGAACGCCTCGGCGTCGGGCGCGACGTCCGAGACGCCCGATGACAGCAGCAGCACCGTGTCGTTGGTCGACATGGCGCCGTCGGAGTCGAGGCGGTCGAAGGACAGCCGGCAGGCCTCCCGCAGTGCCTCGTCGGCGAGTTCGGCGGTGATCCGTGCGTCGGTGGTGAGGACGACGAGCATGGTCGCGAGGCCGGGGGCGAGCATCCCCGCACCCTTGGCCATGCCGCCGATGCTCCAGCCCGCACCCGAGTGGGTCGCGTTCTTGGGCTTGGTGTCGGTGGTCATGATCGCCTCGGCGGCGTCGGCGCCACCGGTGTTCGACAGTTCCTTGGCGGCGCGCTCCACACCCGTCAGAACGGCGTCCATGGGCAGGAACTCGCCGATCAGGCCGGTGGAGCACACGGCGACCTCGACGGCGCCGATGCCGAGGGCCTCGGCGACCTTCTCGGCGGTGGCGTGGGTGTCCTGGAAGCCTTGGGGTCCGGTGCAGGCGTTGGCGCCGCCGGAGTTGAGGACGACGGCGGTGAGGAGGCCGTCGGTGAGAACCTGGCGGCTCCACTTGACGGGGGCGGCGTGGACGCGGTTGGCGGTGAACACGCCCGCGGCGACCCGGGCCGGGCCGTCGTTGACGACGAGGGCGAGGTCCTTGTTTCCAGAGGCCTTGATACCGGCGGCGATGCCCGCGGCGCGGAAGCCGGCGGGGGTGGTGATGGTCACGGTGCTACTCCGTTGATGGCGAGGCCGGTGGTCTCCGGCAGGCCGAGCATGAGGTTGGCGCACTGCACGGCCTGTCCGGCCGCGCCTTTGCCGAGGTTGTCGATGGCCGAGACGACGATGATCCGTCCCGCGTCCTTGTCGACGGTGGCTTGCAGGTGGGCGGAGTTGGTGCCGTACGTCGCGGCCGTGCGGGGCCACTGCCCTTCGGGCAGGACGTGCACGAAGGGCGCGTCGGCGTATGCCGCCTGCAGTGCCTGCCGGACCTCGTCGGAAGAAAGGCCCGGCCTGGTCGGTCGGGCGGTCACCGTGGCGAGGATGCCTCTTGGCAGTGGTGCGAGCACCGGTGTGAAGGACAGCGACGCCGCGCCGCTGGCCTGCTTGATCTCGGGAGTGTGCTGGTGGGTGCCGACCTTGTACGCCGACACGTCGCCCATGACCTCGCTGCCGAGCAGGTTCGCCTTGGGCGTGCGGCCGGCTCCGGAGGTGCCCGAGGCGGCGACCACGACGACGTCGGTGGGCTCGGCGAGCCCGGCGTCGATGACGGGGCGCAGGGCGAGGGTGGAGGCGACGACGTAGCAACCGGTCGCCGCGACCCGGTTCGAGGCGGCGATCGCGTCGCGCTGGCCGGGGAGCTCGGGCAGTCCGTAGGTCCAGGCGCCGGCGTGTTCGCCGCCGTAGTAGGCGGCCCAGGCGTCGGCGTCGGTGAGCCGGTGGTCGGCGCCGAGGTCGACGACCTTGACGTGTGGGGGAAGAGCCTTGGCGATCGCGGCGGACTCACCGTGCGGGAGGGCGAGGAAGACCAGCTCGGCTTGGCTGAGGGCCTCCGGCGTGGCACGGTCGAAGACACGGTCGCCGAGCGTGACCAGATGCGGGTGCACCGAGGTGATCGGGGCACCGGCCTGGCTGTGCGCGGTGAGGGGGCCGAGCTCGAACTCGGGGTGGCCGACGAGCAGGCGGAGCAGCTCGCCTCCGGCGTATCCGCTTGCTCCGGCGACCGCCACGCGCGTGCCCATGTTGTTTCCTCCAGGAGGAGCCGACTGAATGAGTATGCGGACCACTGTATCTCAATCCACTTCGGGCTCTCATCCGGTTATCGCGTGGCTCCGATCACATGGTGCACAACGACGAAACCCGCCGACCGTCACCGGTCGGCGGGTTCTCTTCTGCATTCACTCGCGGCGACGCGGCGGCCGCCGGACGTCAGCCGGCCGAGACCTTGGCCTTGACCTTCGCGAGGTCGTGGACGAGGCTCGCGACCTTCCCCTCTCCCGCGGTGAACATCGTCGGGTACGCGCGAATGCCGACCGCGCTCTGCACGGCGCCGCTGACCGGCTCCTCGCGGACGACGACCGCGAGGTCCTTGAGTGCGGTGACCATCGGCACCGCCTCCTCCTCGTCGCCGGCGATGACCGCGAGCACGCTCTTCTTCGGCAGCGTGCCGTCTTCGAGCATCGACACCAGCTTCGGCAGCTTCTCCTCGCACGGGCCGCAGCCCGGGCTCATCACCGACACCAGCGCGTAGGAGTCGAGGTCCGCCCGCGCGACCGGGGTCTCGTCGACGGCGGTGGTGGTGAAGTCCTCGATGGGATCCCCGACGACCGGGCCGCTCGGGCCGCCCTGACCGCCGACGTCGGCCAGCTGGGCGGTGTGCTCACGCAGGCGACGGATCACGCCGACGGTCAGCAACAGGTTGAGCGTCGCGATCGCGCCGACCAGCACGACGGCGGCGATGAGAAAGGGCATGGCGTGCCTCCGTGAGGGGTGTCCACATTGAACATTTGAGGATCGGCTTGCAGTAAAGCGCATACCGGGAACGGCGGCAACCCGGTGCGCGGCCCGCGGGCCGCGCACCGGTGAGGTGTCAGCAGGTGCCGATCACGTCGGTCCGGGGACGCGGACACGGAGTGAAGCGGTACAGGACGCCGTCGGCGCACCACTCCTCGACCGGGCCGGTGCAGGCCGCCTCGGCTCGGGCCTTCGGCGCGACACGACCGAGCAAGGTGTCGGCCAGCTTGGTGATCATCCGCATGGAATCGCTCCCATCTCATGGCTCCCTTGAGCGCAACGATGATCACGTTAAGGCCCAGGTGCACATGGAAGCGCATATGCTCCGTCCACTGCGGACGATCACGGTGGCCGCCCGCGCGGTCACCGAAGGCATTGACGCGTCGTCCGCAACGCCGCTAGATTGGCGCCGTTCAATTGATCAATGGCCTGGGGAGGCTTCGTTGACGATTCGTTTTCGGCTCCTCGGACCTATCGAGGTCACGGGGATGCGCGGAGAGAGCGTCGTCTTCGACCGGGGCAAACGCGCCGTCCTGCTGGCACTGCTACTGCGGCAGGCAAATCGCCGCGTGTCACTGGGAACGGTCGTGCAGACGCTCTGGGAGAAGGAACCGCCTGAATCCGCGCAGGCCAACGTACGGACGTACGCCTCGCAGCTGCGAGCGGCGCTCTGCCGCGTTGGCATGCCTCGACTGGAGTCGCCACGCGGGTCGTACCTGCTGCGTGTCGACTGCGGAGAGTCCGATGTGGAGATATTCGCCGAAGCCGTCACCGCCGCCGACGCGGCATTGGCGACGGCCCGACTGACCGACGCGCAAGACCACCTGCGCCGCGCCCTGGAGGTGTGGCGGGGGCAGGCCGCCGACGGTTTAACCGGCCACGGACCGCTCAAGCTGGCGCTCGACGCGCTGGACGAGCAGCGAGCCGCGACCGTCGAGAAGTACGCGGCGGTCTGCCTGCGCCTGGCCGACCGCAGCACGACGCACACCTCGTCCTCACCGATACCGCACCTGCGGATGCTGCTCGCCGAACAACCACTGCGGGAGAACGCCTGGCTGCTGCTGATGCGCTCCCTCGCCGACACCGGCGACCGCGCCGGCGCGCTGGCCGCCTACGGCTCGGCCCGGCAGGTACTGCGCCGGGAGCTCGGGCTGGAGCCCTCGGTGGAACTCCGCCGCGCGCAGGAGGAGATCCTGCACGCCTGACCCGCTCGACGAGACGACACGGCGCCCCGGACATCGCTCCGGGGCGCCGCGCCGCCGCGAGCATGGCGTGGCATGCTCTCCCCGCCCGTATCGCGACTCTGAATGGGAAGCACCTCTTGGCCTTCACACTGCTCCGCACCACCGAGATCCCCGCACCGCCGGAGAAGGTCTGGGCCGTGCTCACCGACCTCGGCGCCTGGGCCGACTGGAACCCCTTCATCTTCGAGACCGCGGGCGAGTTCACCGTCGGCTCCCGGCTCACGCTCAAGATGCGCGACACCGAAGGTTCGGTGATGACCTTCAGCCCGACGGTCCGGGCCGTCGACGCCCCGCACGAACTGCGCTGGCTGGGCCGCCTCATCATGCCCGGCATCTTCGACGGCGAGCACCGCTTCGAGCTCACCGCCGTCGAAGGCGGCACCCGCCTGGTCCAGAGCGAGGGCTTCCGCGGCCTGCTCGTCCCGTTCCTGCGCAAACGGCTCCAGGAGCGCACCGGCCCGCAGTTCGAGGCCATGAACAACGCCCTCGCCGAACGCGTCGCCGCGCTCGGCTGAGCGGCCCGGCACGAAAAACGGGGCGCCACCGGTCAACCCGGTGGCGCCCCGCCCTCGTCTCAGAGATCAGACCGACCGCAAGGTCGCTCCCACGCGCTCTGCGGCAACCACCACGGCGGCGTCACGCGCGGCGACGGCCTCCTCGGCGGTCAGCGTCCGGTCCCCGGCCCGCAACGTCAGCCGGTACGCCAGCGACTTGCGTCCCTCGCCCACCTGCTCACCGGAGTACACGTCGAACAACTCGATCGCCTCAAGAAGCTCGCCGGCACCGCTCGACAGGGCCCGCGAGACCTCCGCCGCCGGCGTCGCCGCGTCGGTGACCACGGCCACGTCGATGAGGAACGGAGGGTAGATCGACACTCCCGGAGCCCGCACGATCCCGGGCAGCGGCAGCGCGTCGAGGTCCAGCTCCATCGCGCAGGTCCGCCGCGGCAGTTCGAGGGCCTCACAGACCTCCGGGTGCAGCTCACCGGCGTGGCCGATGACGCGCCCGTCGTGCAGCAGCTCGGCGCAACGGCCCGGGTGCCACGGCGCGTACTCGCCCTGGCGCACGGTCAGCTCCACCCCGGCGGCGCGCGCGACCGTGTCGGCCGCGGCGACCGCGTCGGTCCAGTCGGCCGCGCGTCCCGCACCCCACCAGCCCGCCGGCGCGAAATCGCCGGTGAGGACCACGGCGACGTGCCGCGGCTGGTCGGGCACCACGGCGGCGACCTTCGCGAGGTCGGCGTCGTCGGGACGACGGTCGACGGGCAGTTCGGGGACCGGCAGGTCCTCCGCGCCGGGCTTCGGGAGGAACACCAGACCCGCCTCGTACAGCGCCAGATCCCGGTGCCCGCGCCCGATGTTGCGCTTCAGCGCCCCCAGCAGGGGAGGGAGCAGCGAGGTGCGCAGCTCCGGCTCGGTCGCCGCGATCGGGTTGGCGATCCGCAGCACGCGGCGGCGGACGTCGTCGGCGGCCAGCCCGAAGGCGTCGTGCACCTCCGGAGCGACGAACGGATAACAGAGCGTCTCGACGTACCCGGCCTCGGCGAGCGAACGGCCAACGGAACGGCGGCGCCGCTGCCCGCGGGTCAGACCCCGGCCCTGCGTGGCGTTCGGGAGCTCGCCGGTCAGCATGTCGTAGCCGCGGACCCGGATGACCTCTTCGGCGTAGTCGGCCGGGTCGGTCAGGTCGGGCCGCCAGCTCGGCGGCGTCGTGACGAGCACGTCACCGTCCACCTCGACCTCGCAGCCCACGGTCCGCAGGGCCCCGGCGGTCTCCTCGACGGAGTAGTCCAGCCCGGCCAGGCGGCTCGCGAGACCCGCGTCGAGACGGACGGCCTCGGCGGGACGGCGGTGGTCGACGTCGGCGACGTGCTCGTCGAGCACCCCGCCGCCGTACTCGACCAGCAGCTCCGCCGCACGAGTCGCCGCGACGGCGCACAACTCCGGGTCGGCGCCGCGCTCGAAGCGCTTACCGGCCTCGCTGACCAGCCTGTGGCGCCGGGAGGTCCGCGCGATCGACACCGGCTCCCAGTTGGCGGCCTCGAACAGCACCTCGGTGGTGTCGTCGGCGACCTCGCTGGTGGAACCGCCCATGACGCCGGCGAGGGAGGTCACGCCGGAGTCGTCGGCGATGACGATGTCCTCGGGGTCGAGGACGCGCTGCACGTCGTCGAGGGTGGTGAGCTTCTCCCCCGGGTGCGCGCGGCGGACCACGAGGGTCCCGCGCAGCGCCGCGCGGTCGAAGGCGTGCAAGGGCTGACCCAGCTCCAGCATCAGGTAGTTGGTGATGTCGACCGCGAGCGAGATCGGCCGCATGCCCGCGTGGGTCAGGCGGCGCTGCATCCACAGCGGCGACTGCGCCTTCGGGTCGACGCCGGTGACGGCGCGCAGCGCGAAGCGCGGGCAGGCCTCGGTGTCCTCGACCCGCAGCGGGTACGGGCCCTCGCCGGTGGCCTCGGCGGCGACGGTCAGCGCCGCCGGGTCGCGGAAGTCGACGTTCATCGACTGCGCCAGCTCGCGCGCGATGCCACGCACGGAGAAGCAGTAGCCCCGGTCGGGGGTCACGTTGACCTCGAAGACCACGTCGTCGAGACCGACGACCGGGCGGGCGTCGGCGCCGACGGCGGCCTCGACATCGGAGGGCAGGACGATGATGCCGTCGTGCTCGTCGGACACGCCCAGCTCACGCGCCGAACAGATCATGCCGTCGGAGAGGCGACCGTAGGTCTTGCGGGAGGCGATCGCGAAACCACCGGGCAGGACCGCGCCGGGCAGCGCCACGACCACCAGGTCGCCTTCGGCGAAGTTCCGGGCACCGCAGATGATGCTGCGCGGCTCGGCCTCGCCGACCTCGACGTGGCAGTGCCGGATCGGCTTCTTGAACTCGGTGAGCTCCTCGACGCTCACCACACGCCCGACGACCAGCGGACCGGAGACCCGCTCGCGCAGGTCCTCCACCGACTCGGTCTCCAGGCCCGCGCCGACCAGCGCGGTGTCGATCTCCAGCGGGGTCGCCTCGGCGGGGACCGCGGCGTACTCGCGCAGCCAGGACAGCGAAACGCGCATCAGACCTCCATTCCGTAGGCGCGGGCGAAGCGAACGTCGCCTTCGACCATGTGCCGCATGTCGGTGACTCCCGAGCGCAGCATCAGCGTGCGCTCGATGCCCATCCCGAAGGCGAAACCGGTGTAGACGTCGGGGTCGATCCCGCAGGCGCGCAGGACGCGCGGGTTGACCATCCCGCAACCGCCCCACTCGATCCAGCGGGGACCGTCGCGGTGGTCGGGCCACCACAGGTCGAGCTCGGCGCTCGGCTCGGTGAAGGGGAAGTACGAGGGACGCATGCGCGTGACGATGTCGGCGCCGATCATCTCCCGCGCGAAGTGCTCAAGGGTCCCGCGCATGTGGCGCATCGTGATGCCCTTGTCCACGACGAGGCCCTCGACCTGGTGGAAGACCGGCGTGTGGGTCGCGTCGAGCTCGTCGGTCCGGTACACGCGACCGGGGCACACGACGTAGATCGGCGGCTCACGGTCGAGCATGCTGCGCACCTGCACCGGCGAGGTGTGCGTGCGCAGGACGAGGTCCTTCGAGACCTGCCCCGCGGCGGTCTTCAGGTAGAAGGTGTCCATCATCTGGCGCGCGGGGTGATCGGGACCCATGTTGAGCGCGTCGAAGTTGTACCAGGAGGACTCGACCTCCGGGCCTTCGGCGATCTCATAGCCCATGCCGGTGAACAGGTCCTCGACCTGCTCGCCGAGGACCGTCAGCGGGTGGCGGGCGCCCTGGGCGCGGCGGTCGACGGGAAGCGTGACGTCGACGGTCTCCTCACGCAGGACCCGGGCCGCGCGCTCGGCCTCCAGGACCGCGCGGCGGGCGTCGAAGGCCGCCTGGACCGCCTGCCGCGCCTGGTTGACGTTCTTCCCGGCGTCGGCCTTGGCCGCGGGCGGAAGCGCCCCGATCTCGCGCCGCGCGAGCGACACGGGCGCGCGGTCACCGAGGTGGAGGTGCTTCACCGCGGCGAGCGCGTCAAGGTCGACGGCCTCGGCGAAGGACTTCTCGGCCTCGACGACGGCCTGCTCCAGGGCGGCCGGATCGAGGAGGGCGACCTGCTTGGGGTCGTACGGATCATTGCGGTACGTCATGGCTCACTCTCGTAAAGACTCACCGGTGGGGAAGTCTAGGACCTGGCTGGACGCGCGGCTGCGCCGCCTGCCCGCCGGTGTGGAGAGAAGCCCTACGTGTCGACTACCGCAGCGGCCCGCCACCGGCGGGCCCGCTAAACCACGACGCCGAGATGCGCCGGGGGCCTCGAAGGGCTCCGGCGGGCGGCATGTGGGCGGGGTAGGACACGGGTGAAGTGTAGCGGAGGCGACGGAGGCGGGGCTTCGGGTTATCCGCCCGTCAGCTCCGCTGCGCCCGCGCGCTGGTGTACAGGCAGATCGCCGCCGCCGCCGCGAGGTTCAGGCTCTCCGCGGCACCGAAGATCGGAATCTTCACCTTCAGGTCGGCGGCCTCCGCCAGTTCCGGGGGCAGTCCGTGCGCCTCCGAGCCGAACATCCACGTCGTCGGCCCGTCGAGGCCGCCGGTGTCGGCGAGGGTGTGCAGGTCGGTGTCGCCGTGGGCGTCGGCGGCGAGCACCTTCGTGCCGGCCGCGCGCAGCCGCGCCAACAGCGCCGCGGGGTCTCCCCCACGCACCACCGGCACATGGAAGAGGCTTCCGGCGGCCGAGCGCACGCACTTGCCGTTGTAGGGGTCGACCGTGTCGTCGGGGAAGACGACGGCGTCGGCGCCCGCGGCGTCGGCGGTGCGCAGGATCGTCCCGGCGTTGCCGGGATCGGAGATGCCGGCGAGCATCACGCCCAGGTTCAGGGCGGGAGGCAGGGGCACGTCGACGTAGGCGCACACCGCGACCAGGCCTTGCGGCTGGACGGTGTCGCACAGCGCGGCGAGCGCCTGCTCGTCCACGGTGGACACGCGCGGGGCGTCGTCGGCGAAGGCCGCGTACCGGGCCAGGGCCTCGGTGGTGCCGAAGAGTTCGGCGACGGCACCGGCGGCGAGGGCCTCGCGGACGGCCTGCGGGCCTTCGGCGAGGAACTCGCGGCGGGCGTCGCGGTTGCGGCGCCGCAGGAGTTTGCGGGCATTGATAACCCGGGGGGTCCGTACCGTGTACGGATCCACCCCGGGTGAGTTGTCCTGCATGCGCCTAGGCGTTGACAGCCGGCAGCGACTTGCGGGCGACCTCGACCAGCGCGGTGAACGCGGCGGCGTCGGTGACGGCCAGGTCGGCGAGGACCTTGCGGTCGACCTCGACACCGGCGATCGTCAGGCCCTGCATGAACCGGTTGTACGTCATTCCGTTGGCGCGGGCCGCGGCGTTGATGCGCGTGATCCACAGCCGGCGGAACTCGCCCTTGCGAGCGCGACGGTCCCGGTAGGAGTAAGTGAGCGAGTGGAGCAGCTGCTCCTTCGCCTTGCGGTACAGGCGGGAACGCTGGCCGCGGTAACCACTGGCGGCCTCCAGAACGGAGCGGCGCTTCTTCTGGGCGTTGACTGCCCGCTTTACACGTGCCACGGGTGAATCTCCTCATCACGACCGCCGGAGACCGGCGGTCTGGATCGATGCTCTTGACTGCGATGCGGGGTCAGAGCCCGAGCATCTTCTTGACCCGCTTGAGGTCGCCCTTGGCGACCTCGACGGTGCCGGCGAGCTTGCGCGTCAGAGTCGACGGCTTGTGCTCCAGGTAGTGGCGACGGTTCGCGCGCTGACGCACGATCTTGCCGCTGCCGGTCACCTTGACCCGCTTGCCCATGCCACTGTGGCTCTTCATTTTCGGCATTGTGCCGCTACTCCTCGGGGTTTTCTACTCGACGACTGCCGCTGCGGCGGCCGCTTCGGCCTCTGCTTCGGCTTCCGCCTTGGCGACCGCGGGAGCCTGCTTGGCTCGGTGCGGCGCCATCACCATGATCATGTTGCGGCCGTCGAGGCGGGGCATCGACTCGACGAGACCGAACTCCTCCACGTCACCGGCGAGCCGTTCCAGCAGGCGCTTGCCCATCTCGGGGCGGCTCTGCTCACGGCCGCGGAACATGATCGTCACCTTGACCTTGTCCCCGGCCTTGAGGAAGCGCAGGACGTGACCCTTTTTGGTCTCGTAGTCATGCGTGTCGATCTTGAGCCGGAGCTTCATCTCTTTGATGACGGTCTGTTGCTGGTTGCGCCGAGCCTCACGCGCCTTGAGCGCGGCCTCGTACTTGTACTTGCCGTAGTCCATGAGTTTGCACACCGGGGGGCGTGCCATGGGCGCAACCTCGACCAGATCCAGGTCAACGTCGGCGGCAAGCTGCAGGGCCTGGTCCAGGGAGACGATCCCGACCTGTTCTCCCTGCGGGCCGACGAGCCGGACTTCCCGTGCCCGGATCTGTTCGTTCACGCGCGCGTCGCTGATGGGGCCTCCTTGAGTCTGCGAATACACCGTTGGTCTGTGGACGACCGTTCGCAAGAGGCGGGCTCAACCCCAAAGAACAAGGCCCCAGGCGCACCGTGGGTGCGCTTGAGGCCCGCTCGACCGGTGCCGGGCACACCAGGGTGCACGGCTGTGCTCGCACGGACGTCACGACGGACGCCTGTGCGAACGACCGGACCCGGCCGCCTATTCCTGGTCCTTCAGTCGAAACTGACTGCCAGGCGGCTGCTCGGGTGGGAGCGGGGCTCCGCTTGCGACATCGGCGGTCCGTGTCCGGGTCCGTACGACTCGAAAGGATCGAGCGCAAGGCGAGGACACCGACGATGTGGTCGACACCCAAGAGTACCAGGTCGTGCTCAGTCCCGCGACTCGCCCTTGGCGGTGGCCAGCATGGCGCGCAGCCGGCGGACGGCGGCGACGGCCTCACCCTTGTCGACGGCCTGGATCGCCATCACGGAGACCTCGTCGTCGTCTTCGAGTTCGAGGCTGGCCCACGAGGAGCCGCGCTCGAAGCGCACCGCGCGCACGACCTCCCAGGGCAGGTCGTAGTTGCCGACGACGTTGCGGACATGCACGCCCTTGGCGTCGGCCTTGATCAGCGGCCGGGTGAACAGCAGGATCAGCCCGGCGCCGAGCAGGCCGAGGATCGCCATCGCGAACTGGTCGGCGGGTTCGAAGACCCCGCCGCCGTCGGTCGGGCCGGTCAGGCCGAGGGCGAGCAGGAAGAAGACGACGACCACGGTGCCCGCGGCGATCCAGCAGGCGCGGCGGGCCTTGCGGGGGCGGAAGACGACGGGTTCGATCCGGTCCACGCCTTGAGTCTCCTCGACGTTCGCGGCGTTCATCTACGCGCCCTCCTCGGCGGTCAGGTAACGCCGAAGGACCTCGGCGCACTCACGGATCAGCGGGATCTCGACCCGCTCGTCCTGCTTGTGGGCGAGGTTGGGGTCGCCGGGGCCGTAGTTGACGGCGGGGATGCCCAGCGCGGCGAAGCGCGCGACGTCGGTCCAGCCGAGCTTGCCGGTCGGCGGGCGGCCGACGGCGGCGATGAACTCCTTGGCGGCGGGCTCGTCGAGACCCGGCCGGGCGCCGGGGGCGCTGTCGGCGATGGTGACGTCGAGTCCGGCGAAGACCTCGCGGACGTGCGCCTCGGCGGCGGCCTCGTCACGGTCGGGCGCGAAGCGGAAGTTGACCTGGACCACGCACTCGTCGGGGACGACGTTGCCGGCCACCCCGCCGTTGATGAACATGGCGTTGAGGCCCTCGCGGTAGTCGCAGCCGTCGATGGTGACCTTGCGGGCCTCGTAGCGGGCGAGGCGGTTGAGGACCTCGGCGGCGGAGTGGACGGCGTTGCTGCCCAGCCAGCTGCGGGCGGCGTGGGCGCGGGTTCCGGTGGTGCGGACGTCGGCGCGCATGGTGCCCTGGCAGCCCGCCTCGACGCCGGCGTAGGTCGGCTCCAGGAGAAGCGCGAAGTCGGCGGCGAGCCATTCGGGGCGGGTCTTGGCGACGCGGTTGAGTCCGTTGCGCTCGGCCTCGATCTCCTCGCAGTCGTAGAAGGCGAAGGAGAGGTCGTGTCGCGGGTCGGTGAGGGTCGCGGCGAAGTGCAGCGCCAGGGCGGTGCCCGACTTCATGTCGGAGGTGCCGCAGCCCCACATGATGTCGCCCTCGGTGCGGGTCGGGAAGTTGTCGTTGAGGGGGACGGTGTCGGTGTGGCCGGCGAGCATGACCCGGCGCGGGCGCCCGAGGTCGGTGCGGGCGAAGACGACGTTGCCGTCGCGTTCGACGGTGAGATGGTCGAGCCCGGTGAGCGCCTTCTCGATGGCGTCGGAGATCGCGTCCTCATCACCCGAGACGGACTCGATGTCGCAGAGCGCGCGGGTCAGGGCGACGGGATCGGCGAGTGTCTTTTCGTCAAGTACGGCCACGAACGATCACGATACGCGCCGCCCCTCGGCTCAGGTCCCACCACTCGCCCTCTTGAAAATCTTCTTCGGCCCGGCGAAGCTGTGAGGAGTTTTTCTACACCCTCCACCCCTTGGTCTTGAAGGGATCCGCCCCATGACCTCCAGTGATCTGACCCGCAGGCGCCTGCTCAAGGCGTCCCTGGCCACCGCCGCCGTCTCGGTCGCGGGCGCCGGTCTCGCCCTTCCGGGCACCGCGCAGGCCCACTCGGGGAAGTTCCCGCCCATCATCGACTGCGACTCCTGGGGCGCCCGCCCGCCGTCGAGTCCCCTGTCGACGAGCGCCATCGCCACCAACAAGATCATCGTCCACCACATGGCCTTCCCCAACGTGACCGACTACTCCCGCGAGCAGGCGGTCAAGCTGGCCAAGGACTGCCAGGACCTGCACATGGACGGCAACGGCTGGTCCGACACCGGCCAGCACTTCACCGTCAGCCGCGGCGGCTACATCATGGAGGGCCGCCGGGGCAGCCTCGACGCGCTGCGCAACGGCACCAACCAGATCATCTCGGCGCACTGCCCGGGTGAGAACGGCCGCGCCATCGGCATCGAGAACGAGGGCACCTACGTCACCGAGACACCCCCCGAGGAGCTCTTCGACTCGCTGACCGACCTATGCGTGGCGATCTGCCGGAAGTACGGTCTGCACGCCCACGACATCTTCGGCCACTGGGACTACCGCTCGACGCTGTGCCCCGGCGCGGCCTTCTACCGCCAGTTCCCGAAGCTGCGCAGGCACGTCGCCGACAAGCTCGACACCCGTCACCGCGACATCCCCGAGCGTCGCTGGCCCGACACCTGGCGCTTCGTCGGCGGGCCGGTCGTGCGCGTCGCGCAGTACCTCCTCAAGGCCAAGGGCTACGACGTGCCGCTGGACAGCGTCTTCGGCGCCTCGACGGTCGCGGCCGTGCAGGACTGGCAGTCGCGCAACAACATCCCGGTCGACGTCGACGCCACGCTGACGCCCCCGACCTGGGAGACCCTCGCGCCCGAGCTCGGCCGCCACGACAGCGGCCTGGCGGTCGAAGCGATCCAGTTCATGCTCAACGGGAAGGGCTACGCCGAGGTCGCCCTCACCGGCGAGTTCGACCGCGCGACGAAGGACGCCCTGCAGGACGTGCAGCGTCTGCACGGACTTCCGCGCAACGGCAAGGTGTCGATGAGCACCTGGTGCGCGGTCACCGGAGGCGTCGTTCGCAAGGCCTTCTGACGCACCGACGTCGTCCGCTTCGGGCCCGTTCTCAGCCCGGGCCCGGATGGACGGCGCGCCCGGCGGTGAAACTCCTGGGTCCGCCGGGCGCGCGGCGACGGTCGCGCGGACGCCCTCCGCGCGGCCGTCGCGGTACACCGGTCGCCAACGCCGGTCAGATGACGGATTCGACGCCGAAACGAATTCCATACCGTTGCCGCATAAGCGTTCCACCAGCGGAAACGGGAGTTCGAGATGACCTTCACAGTAGCCATCGCCGGGGGCGGCATCGGCGGCCTGACCCTCGCCCACGGCCTGCGCGGAGCCGGTGTCCCCGTCACGGTGTTCGAGCGGGACCACACCGAGCGGGAGCGCCTCCAGGGCTACCGGATCCACATCAGCCCGAAAGGCTGCCGGGCCCTGCACGAGTGCCTCCCCGGGCACCTGTACCGCGCGTTCGCCGACAGTTCCGGCAAGCCGAACACCTCGCTCGGCTTCTACGACGAGGACCTGCGCCGGCTGCTGGTCATCGGCGAGGAGAACCCCGCCGGCGAGCAGTACGTCGACGGTTACCGGTCGGTCAACCGGATGGCCCTGCGCAAGGTCCTGCTCGCCGATCTCGACGACGTGGTCGTCTTCGGGAAGCGGTTCACGCGTTACGAGGATCTTCCCGGTGGTCGGGTCCGCGCCCACTTCGACGACGGGACCCACGGCGACGCCGACCTCCTCGTCGGCGCCGACGGGGCCGGGTCGCGGGTCCGCGAGCAGCGGCTCCCCCACGCTCCCCGCGTCGACACCGGCGCCTTCACCATCTCGGGGAAGGTCGCGTTGACCGACGAGACCCGCACGCTGCTGCCACGCCAGATGTTCGCCGGCTCCGGCATGGTCTTCGGGCCCGACGGGAAGTCGATGTTCCTGGCCGCGCACGAGTTCCGCGGCGAGCGCGCGAGCGCGCCGGCGGACCTGCTGTGGGACGAGACGGCCGACTACATCATGTGGAACATGGTGACGACCTGGGACAAGGTCGGCGAGCGCGCGTCGGTGACGTCGCTGGGGCCGGAGGCCTTGCGAGATCTGGCGATGGAGGCGGTCGCGGGCTGGCATGGCGGGCTGCGGGAGCTGATGCGCCGCAGCGACCTGGGCACGGTGATGGTCTACCCCTTCACGGCCGCGACGCCGGTGGCGGCGTGGAAGCCGTCCAACGTGACGTTGCTGGGCGATGCCGTGCACTGCATGCCGCCGACGGCGGGTGCGGGCGCGAACACCGCGATCCTCGACGCGGGAGTGCTGCGCCGCCGGATCACGGCCGTGGCGAGGGGTGAGAGCGAGCTGCTCGCCGCCGTCGGCGCCTACGAGGAGGAGATGCGCGGCTACGCCTACCCGACGGTGAGGCGGGCGTTGCGGAACCTGAGGTCGGGCGTCAGCGACAGCCCCTTCGCCCGCGCGATGACGCGGACGGTGTTCCGGACGATCGACCGCGTCGGGCCGATCAAGCGGAAGATGTCGGCGGCGATGACGAGGTAGCGCGCCGGGGCCGCCGCCCGGGTGGGCGGCGGCCTTCGTGTCGCTAACTTCGCCGCGAGTTTCGCCCCGCGCCCGGAGATCACGACCGCGGTGGCGGTGATGGCGACGCCCGCGACGACCCAGGGTGAGGGGGCGTCGCCGGTGCGGACGACGTCGAGGGCGAGGGCGCCGGTGAGCTGGCCGGCGAGGACCGCGAAGCCGCTGCGGAGGACGCCGAGGGAGGCGACGGACACGACGACGGCGGCGACGACGAAGGGGCCGACGAGTCCGCCGATGTAGAGCCACGGTTCCGAGGGCAGGCCGTTCCAGGGGATGGTGCCGGTCAGGCGCAGTGGTGCGAACACGACGAGTACGGCGGTGGTGCCGACGGCGAAGTTGACCATGCTGGAGGAGAAGGGCTGCCGGGAGACCATCGTGACGCGGGCGTTGAGGGCGCCTTGGCCGGCAAGGCCCATGCCCATCACGGCGACCACGGGCAGCAGCCACCAGGCGGATGCGCCGTCGAAACCGCGCCCGAACTGGGCGACGACGACGGCGGTGACCGCCATGAGGGTGCCGAGGACGCGCCAGACCGTGATGCGGCTGCGGCCGTGCGGGCCGAGGCCGACGCGGTCGGCGAGCAGGCCGCCGGCGGTCTGGCCGCAGACCTGGCCGACGGTGAACAGCGCGACGCCGAGGAGCGGAACGGTGAAGGCGCCGGTGAACAGGAACACCGAGCCGAACATCCCGCCGATGTAGACCCACCAGGGCTGCGGGTTGCGGCGGACGCGGGCGAGGCCTCGTCGCGTCGCCGGGACGGAGATGAGGATCGCCAGCAGCAGGACGCCGCCGATGAGGTTGCTGACGACGGCCGCCGACAGGGGCGAGCCCAGCCGGAGGCCGAGCTCGGCGTTGACGGCCGACTGGGTGGCGGTGGCCAGTCCGGCGAGTGCCGCGACCGTGATCGCGACGATCGCGGGTACGGGCGGTCTCGCCGGGACAACCTTGTCTTCGACCGCTGTGGCTCTAGCGGGCTCGCTTTCCGGCATGGGGGCCTCCGGACAGGGGTGGGTAGGGGTCGGCCCCCGCACTCGCGTGCGGGGGCCGTGTTCCGCCGGTCAGATCCGGCACGCGTGTATCCGGGTGACGAGGATGCCTCGCGCGCCGATCGCGTACAGCTCGTCCATGATCCGCTGCACCTGCCGGGCCGGGGTCATCGCCTGTACGGCGACCCAGCCTTCGCGGTGCAGCGGCGACACGGTCGGCGACTCGATGCCCGGGGTGAGGGCGCTGGCCTGTTCGACGAGTTCGACGCGCACGTCGTAGGCGAGCATCACGTACTCGCGCGCGACGAGGACGCCGCGCAGGCGTCGGACGAGCCCGTCGGCGGCCTCGCTGGAGGGTCCGCCGGCGCGGCGGATGAGCGCGGCCTCCGACTCCAGGAGGGCGTCCCCGAAGGGTTCGAGCCCGGCCTGGCGCAGGGTGGCGCCGGTCGAGACGACGTCGGCGACCACGTCGGCGACGCCGAGGCCGACGGCGTTCTCCACGGCTCCGTCGAGGCGGATCACCTCGGCCTCCAGACCGCGTTCGCCGAGGTGGCGGGCGACCAGGCCCGGGTAGGAGGTGGCGATCCGGCGTCCGCCGAGGTCGTCGACGGAGTCGACGGTGCCGGGGCGGGCCGCGTAGCGGAACACCGAACCGCCGAAGCCGAGCGCGAGGACCTCCTCGGCGGGGGCGCCGGAGTCGATGAGCAGGTCGCGGCCGGTGATGCCGAGGTCGAGGTCGCCCGACCCGACGTAGGTGGCGATGTCGCGGGGGCGCAGGTAGAAGAACTCGATGCCGTTGTCGTTGTCGACGCAGGTCAGGTCGCGCTCGGCGCGACGCTGTCGGTATCCGGCCTCGGTCAGCATGACCGAGGCGCTCGTGGACAGGGATCCCTTGTTGGGCAGGGCCACACGTAGCACTTTCGTCTCCTCTTGGAGTTCACCTCTCATGGACGGGGGCGAGCCGTCACAGATGTCGGTAAACGTCCTCAAGGGACAGTCCGGTGGCGATCATGAGGACCTGGGCGTGGTAGAGCAGCTGCGAGATCTCCTCGGCGGTCCGCTCCTTGCCCTCGTGCTCGGCCGCCATCCAGGACTCGGCGGCCTCTTCCACGAGTTTCTTGCCGATCGCGTGCACGCCGGCGTCCAGGGCCGCCACGGTGCCGGACCCGTCGGGACGGGTCTCGGCCTTGCGCGCCAACTCGGCGTACAACTGGTCGAAGGTCTTCACGGTCGACCAGCCTACGTCGCCGGGGTGACGGCTCCCGTACGGCCCTGGACTGCCCACAAGCTGGGACGTCACCGCACCGAACGCAAGGTCACGGCGGTGTCGAGGGCCGCGATGACCGCGCCCCATCCCTTGTCCTCCGGCGAGTCTTGGAAGCCCGCGCGATCGCGCGCCTGCTGAAGCGTGTCGACGGTGAGCACGCCGTGGGCGACCGGTGTCGACTCGTCGAGCGCGACGCGCGTGAGCCCGTCGGTCACGGCCTGGCAGACGTAGTCGAAGTGCGCGGTGTCGCCGCGGATGACGACACCGAGACCCACGACGGCGTCGCAGCGCCGGGCCAGTGCCTGCGCGACGACCGGGATCTCCACCGAGCCCTCGACGTGGGCGGTCACCACGTCGGTGACCTTGCACGCCTCGGCCGCGGCGAGGGCCCGCCCGAGCATCTGGTCGGTCAGGTCGGCGTGCCAGCGGGTCACGACGATCCCGAGACGCAGCCCGGAGGCGTCGACGCCCGTCGGCGCGGGGGTACCGGAACCTGCCATCAGACGGCCTCTTTCAGGTTGTGCTCGGCGAAAAGGTGTCCCATGCGGTCGCGCTTCGTCCGCAGGTACGCGAGGTTCTCCGGGTGCGCGCCGACCGGCAGCGGCACCCGTCCCAGCACGCTCAGGCCGAAGCCCTCGATCCCGGCGCGCTTGTCGGGGTTGTTGGTCAGCAGGCGCATCGACTTCACGCCCAGGTCGGCGAGGATCTGGGCGCCGGTGCCGTAGTCGCGGGCGTCGGCGGGCAGGCCCAGGTCGAGGTTGGCGTCGACGGTGTCGCGCCCGGCGTCCTGCAGTTCGTAGGCCTTGAGCTTCTTGAGCAGGCCGATCCCGCGGCCCTCGTGGCCGCGCATGTAGAGCACGATTCCGCGGCCTTCGGCGGCGACGGCCTCCATCGCCGCGTGCAGCTGGGGGCCGCAGTCGCAGCGCAGGGAGCCGAAGGCGTCGCCGGTCAGGCATTCGGAGTGGACGCGGACGAGGAGGTCCTCGCCGTCGCCGATGTCGCCGTGGACGAGCGCGACGTGCTCGCTGGCATCGACCGCCTCGTAGCCGATGGCCTGGAACGTGCCGTGCTCGGTGGGCAGGCGCGTCGACGCCACCCGCTCGACGTCGGCGGTCTGCTCGGTGCGGCGGCGGTAGGCGACGAGGTCGACGATGCTGATCAGCGCCAGGCCGTGCTCCTCGGCGAAGGCCCGCAGGTCGGGCAGGCGCTGCATGGTGCCGTCGTCGTTGACCATCTCGCACAGGGCCGCGACGGGCCGCAGCCCCGCGAGGGTCGCCAGGTCCACGGCGGCCTCGGTGTGCCCGGTCCGGCGCAGCACTCCCCCGGGCACGGCGCGCAGGGGCACGACGTGGCCGGGACGGGTGAAGCTCGCGGCCGTGGCGTCCGGGTCGGCGAGCAGGCGGATGGTGTGCGCGCGGTCCTTGGCCGAGATGCCGGTGCTCTCGCGGTCGGCCGCGTCGACGGTGACGGTGTAGGCCGTGCCACGGCTGTCCTGGTTGGTGTGGAACTGCGGCGGCAGGTCGAGCCGGTCGGCGTCGCCGGGCAGCAGCGGCGCGCAGATGTAGCCGGAGGTGTAGCGGACCATGAAGGCCAGCAGCTCCGGTGTCGCCTTCTCGGCGGCGAAGATGAGGTCGCCCTCGTTCTCGCGATCCTCGTCGTCGACGACGATCACGGCCTTGCCGGCGGCGATGTCGGCGATGGCGCGCTCGATGTCGTCGAGTCCGGCGTGCGGGTTGGGGGCGGTCATGCCGAGGCCCCCTCACGCGCGGCGAGGAGTTTCTCGACGTGCTTGGCGAGGATGTCGACCTCGAAGTGCACCGGGTCGCCGGCGCCCTTGAGGCCGAGGGTCGTCAGCGCGAGGGTCGTCGGGATGAGGCCGACGGTGAACTCGTCGCCACCGATCGCCATGACCGTCAGCGAGACGCCGTCGATGGTGATCGAGCCCTTCTCGACGATGTACTTCGCCAGGCCCTCGGGAAGGCGGAGGTGGACGGTGTCCCAGCCCTCTTCCTTTTCGCGCTTCAGGATCTCGCCGACACCGTCGACGTGGCCCTGCACGATGTGGCCGCCGAGGCGGGTGGCCATCGTGGCGGCTCTTTCCAGATTGACCCGGTCTCCGGGTACGAGCGCTCCGAGCGCCGTGCGGGCGTAGGTCTCGCCCATCACGTCGACGCCGAACACGTCACCGTCCACATCGGTGACGGTGAGGCAGACGCCGTTGACGGCGATCGAGTCGCCGTGTTTCGCGTCGGAGGCGACCGTACGGCCCCGGATGCCCAGGCGTGCGGGATCGACGGCGACGATCTCGCCGAGTTCTTCGACGATGCCAGTGAACATGTGTCCCTACCTGTCAAATCGGGCACACGTACAGGCGGGGAGATACCGCTGACACCGGTCCCGCCCCCGAAGGGACGGCCCGCCCCTTCGGGACGTGCCGGTGCCGCGCGCGCCAACTACCATCCGGACTTTGACCGTCGGTCCTGGATTCTCACCAGGTCCACCGGTTACTGGAGGTAACCGGGTCGCGGACTTCGAAGCACGAAGAGGCTTCGTCACCGCCGGCTCGGAGTTTCACCGACCCCGCCAGCGCGCATGCTGGTCTGCTCCGAGTCTTCCACGCTGACGGGGTTCGATGCCGAGCGAGGTGAGCAGTCTCACTGGGCTCGCGAGTCGAGCAGCGCGGTGAGCGCGGCGGCCCCGCCCTGGTCGAGCCAGGTGTCGAAGCGGCGGAGACCGGGGAACTCCGCGCGCAGGGCGGGGATGTCGACCTTGGTGCCGTTGTCGCGGTTCATGACCTCGTAGCCGCGTGCGGCCTCCTCGCTGAAGGCGCGCAGTTCTTCCATGGGGATCTGCCGGTAGGGGACGTCCCGGCCGGTCGCGCGGGAGATGGCGGCGGCGATCTGGGGGTTGGTGAGCGAGTCGCCGGCGAGGTCGATGATCCGGCCGCCGAAGCGCGCGGGGTCGGCGAACGCGGCCGCGGCGACGTCGGCGATGTCGTCGAGGGCGATCAGCTGCATGGATATCTCCGGCAGTGCGGCGGTGGCGAGTTCGGCGCGGCCGAGACCGAACTGCGGGAGGAGGAGGTTCTCCATGAAGGACGTGGGCCGCACGACCGTCGCGGACAGCACCGAGGCGAGCAGGTGCAGCTCGATGCGGCGTTTGCCGTACATGTGGGGCAGGCCGAGGTCGAGTTCGGCGCTGTTGGCGGAGGTGTAGACGAAGTGGCCGACGCCCGCGGCCGCGGCGAGGTCGACGAGGGCGATGCCGGCGGCCTCCTCGTCGAAGTCGGCGGCGGCGTTGTACCGGGCGACCGGCTGGACGCTGAAGACGCCGTCGACGCCCGCGACGGCCCGCTCGATCGACGCGCGGTCGGCGAGGTCGCCGGGGACGAGCTCGGCGCCGAGGGCCGCGAGCTTCCTCGCGGCCGGCGTGCCGGGGTCGCGGGTGAGGGCGCGGACGGTGACGGGGCGGTTGTGGCCGTTGTGGCGGTTGTGGCCGCCGGCGCCGTCGGCGAGGAGCCGGCGGGCGACGGCGCCGCCCTGCTGGCCGGTGGCTCCGGTGACGAGAATGGTCGGCAAGGGGTTCTCCCTGGAACGGTAGAATCGGGTCGAGCAACCCGCTTCACACACGGAACCACCAACCCGCTTAGCCGTC
This sequence comes from Phytomonospora endophytica, assembly GCF_014202425.1. Taxonomy (GTDB): domain Bacteria; phylum Actinomycetota; class Actinomycetes; order Mycobacteriales; family Micromonosporaceae; genus Phytomonospora; species Phytomonospora endophytica. The sequence goes on from NZ_JACHGT010000022.1 coordinate 51,582, forward strand.
AACCGGGAGGCAGAAGAACGTGATCGCCGACACGCCCGAGGCCGAGGGCGGCCTGCGCGCCGACGCCCGGCGCAACCGCGCACGTGTTCTCGACGTCGCGCTGGAGACCTTCGCGACCGAGGGGATGGCGGTGACGCTCGGGGAGATCGCCCGGCGCGCGGGGGTCGGTGCGGGGACGGTGTATCGGCATTTCCCCAGTAAGGAGAGGCTTTTCGAAGAGGTGCTCGCCCGGCGGACCCGCGAGTTGGTCACGCTCGGGCGCGTGCTCGCGGAGGACGGCGCCGACCAGGGCGTGCGCTTCTTCGCCTTCTTCGACGAGGTCGTCGCGCAGGCCGCGGTCAACCGGGCGTTGTGCGACGGGTTTCATGCCATCAGCGGGCGTGAGACGAAACTGTCCGCGGAGCTGTTCGCCGAGTACCTGTCGGTGCTCGGTGGGCTGCTCACCGCCGCGCAGGCCTCCGGTGACGTGCGGGACGACGTGGACACGATGGACGTGCACGCCCTGATCTGGGGTGCCGCGCAGATCGAGGCCACCCGGAAGGACACGGGCGGGGGTCGGCATTTGACGCGGGTGATCGCCGAGGGGTTGCGGGCGGACGCGACGAAACCCGCGGCGGTTGAGCGGGAGCGTAACGAAACCTTGGCGGGAGTGCGAGACGAAACGCGGGGTGGGGGTTCGGTGGCGGGCGCTGCCGGGAGCGAGGTTGCGGGCGGGCTCGCGGGAGACGTGGCGGGCGGACGCGCGGGCGAGGTTGTGCGCGAGGCCGGGAGCGAGGTTGCGGGCAGGGCGGCGACGTGCGCGCAGTGCGGCAAGGTGATCGAGGCGTCTCGCACGGGACGGCCGGCGCGGTTCTGCGGCCCGGCGTGCAGGCAGAAGGCGCACCGGGCCGCCCGCCGGTAGAGCGAGCGGCGGGGACGGCGGCGGGAGGGTGCGGCAGTGCGGCAGTGCGGCAGTGCGGCAGTGCGGCAGTGCGGCAGTGCGGCAGTAAGACCATCCCCCGGAAAAAGCGGCCGGTGGAAATGTCACAGCCTGCCCGTATCGTGATTTTTGGGGCCCCCTTGGGACACATGGGAGAGCGCGCGATTCACCAGACCGCGCGCCGCCGCACGCTGCCCAGCGGCAGGCCGCCTGCTTCGGATACGCCGTGAACAACAGCTGGGCTCCTTGCGACTGCTTCGCCGGCCATCCCTCGTGAAACATGCGCACGTTTCACGCCGCCCATTTCTGTCACACACCGCCCGTATCGTGATTTTTGGGGCCCCCTTGGGACACACGGGAGAGCGCGCGATTCACCAGACCGCGCGCCGCCGCACGCTGCCCTACGGCCGCCGCTCGCAAGCGCTCGAACCGACGGTTCGAGCGTGCCCCGGCCCGGAGGTCGCCGGGGCACGCTCCTCCGCGTCAGTGCGCGAAGCTCAACCAGTTCACGTTGACGAAGTCGGCCGGCTGACCGCTGGTGAAGGTCAGGTACACGTCGTGCGTCCCGGTCGTCGCCGCGATGTTGGCGGGCACCGTCCGCCAGGACTGCCATCCACCCGTGTTGGCGATCGCGAAGCTCCCGATCACCGCGCCGGTCGGGCTGCCGAGCCGCACTTCGACCAGCCCGCTCACCCCGCCTCCGGCGCCCGAGGCCACGCGGGCGATGAACTGCCGGGCCGGGTTGGTCCCGAAGCGCACGCCGTTGAAGCGCAGCCAGTTGCCGTTGTTCGCCGCGCCGATGTTCTGGCCGCCACCGGTGTCGGTGGTCCCCTCGGTGATCGTGCCCGACTGGGCGTTGAAGGCCTCGGCCTGGATCGTGGCGTAGGCGTCGAAGCCCGTGCCCGGATCCGGGTCGGGGTCACCGCCGCCGCCGGCGGTCCACACGCCCACGTAGTCGACGACCATCGGGCGGCCCGAGACGGTGCCCGCGTTCGGCGACGCGCATCCGCAGACGCCGTTGGGGAAGGCGCCGCCCATGGCCACGTTGAGGATCACGAAGTAGCCGTGGTTGGTCATGTTCGTCCACGTCGTGGCGTCCAGCTGCGACTGGCTGACCGAGTGGAACTGCTGGCCGTCGACGTACCAGCGCAGCTGGTTCGGGCTGACCGACCGGTCCCACTCGAAGGTGTAGGTGTGGAACGCCGACTGGCAGCTCGACCCCGGGCACGCCCTGTTGGCGGCGAGGCCGTTGGTCTCGTTGCAGGGTCCACCGGGGTTCACGCCGCAGTGCAGCACGCCCCAGACGGAGTTGATCCCGTTGACGTTCTCCATGATGTCGAACTCGCCGACGGCCGGCCAGTTCCAGTAGTTGCCGCGGTAGGGGGTCCCCAGCGCCCAGAACGCGGGCCAGTAGCCGAGGGCCTGGGCACCGGTCACGTTCGGCATCTGGATGCGCGACTCGATCCGCAGCTTCCCCCCGGCGGCGGGCTGGAAGTCGCCGCGCTGGGTCTCGATGCGTCCGGAGGTCCAGTTGCCGGCGCCGTCGCGGATCGGCGTGATGCGCAGGTTGCCCGCGCCGTCGAGGCTGACGTTGGCGGTCGAGTCGGACTTGTAGTCGATCTCGCCGGTGCCCCAGTTGCCCGGGCCGCCGGGATATCCGTGGCCGATGTCGTAGATCCAGTTGGAACGGTTGACGCCGGTGCCGGCGGCGCCGTTGAAGTCGTCGCCGAACACGAGGTTCCAGCCCGCCGGATTCGGCAGTGCCGCTGGGGCCGGGGCAGCGGTGGCGCCGAGGACGAGCGCGGAGGAGAGGAGTGCGAGGACTGCGGTGATGACGGTGGGACGTCGTAACGGGCGTCTGGATCGCATGTCGGGTCTCCCTTGCGGTAAAGCTTGTTGAATTAACGCTAGGGAGACCGGGTTGTAATGTCAATGGTTTCCATAGAGGTGGGGATTAGGGGCGAGTTGTCGGGAGAGTTCTGGGAGTTCTTTGCGTTAAGGCGGCGGCCGGACCACGAGGGGCGTGACAGCGGGCGCGGACTCAGGCGACCGGTGACGCCGGCGAGCGCGACCTGAGGGCAGCGCTCAGGTGCGGACGAGCGAACGAAACGAACACTCCCCCGCATCCCCCACAGGGGCCCCGAAAATAACGATACGGGCTGGTTGTGACAGAAACCTCCGGCCGCGAAACGTACGCATGTTTCGCGGCGTGGGTCGACCCGGGCCGCCACCAGCGGCGGACGACCGCGCCCCACCTACAGCGTCTGCCGCCGGTCGATCGCCACGAAGGACCCGCTGTGCTTTTTCGCCACGCTCTTCATCTCCGTGGCGACCTCGACCACCTCGCGCGGGTCGGTGAAGACCCGGTGGCTGGAAATCGCCACCCCGATCGACAGCGTCACGAAACCCGCCCGGACCGGGTTCCCCTGCCGGTCGGTCACCTCGACGTATCCGCGCTCACGGTCGCGTTCGTCGTACAGCACCAGCGCGCGTTCCTCGAAGTCCATGATCGCGCGCTGCGTGATCGCCTGGACCTGCTCGGGGACGCACAGAATGATGAAGTCGTCGCCGCCGACATGCCCGAGGAAGGCCAGCGGCGGCCCCGCGCCGACCACTCCTCTGTGCAGCGACGACGCCAGCGTCGAGATGAAGTCGTCGCCGCGCACGAAACCGTAGGCGTCGTTGACGCTCTTGAAGTGGTTGGCGTCGACGTAGCAGAGCGCGAACTCGTTGCCCTGCCGCATCCAGCCGGTGACCTCGCGGGTGATGCGCGCGTTGCCGGGCAGGCCGGTCAGCGGCGACAGCTCCCGGATCTCGCGGTGGCGGCGCAGCACGGAGTGCACACGGGCGACCAGCTCCTGGGTGTCGAAGGGCTTGACGATGTAGTCGTCGGCGCCGGTCGTCAGTCCCACGATCTTGTCGGCCGAGAGGTTCTTCGCGGTCAGCAGGATGATCGGCAGGCTCGCCGTCATCGGGTCGCTGCGCAGCTGCCTGGTCAGCTCGACGCCGTCGACCATCGGCATCATGACGTCGAGCAGGACCATGTCCGGGCGGCGCCGGGCCAGGTGCGCCAGCGCCTGGTAACCATCGCCGGCGGTGACGACCTCGAAGCCCTCCAGCCGGAGGTTCAGCGCGACGAAACGCGCGATGTCGGCGTCGTCGTCGACCACCAGCACCAGCCCGCGGTTGCTCTCCTCCGGACTGGTCACCCCCCGCTCCTCACCCCGTGCGCTGTGCCTGCCGATGGGATTAAGACCGCGCTGTCGGCCAGGGCCCGCAGACGGCGGATCGCCTCGGCCGGGTCCTGTGCCCCGTAGATCGCCGTCCCCGCCACGAACGCGTCCGCCCCCGCCTCGGCCGCCGCGGCGATCGTGTCGTCGGCGATGCCGCCGTCGACCTCGATCCTCAGTTCCAGATGCCCCGAGCGTGCCGACTGCCGCGCGGTGCGGACCTTGTCGAGCAGCTCCGGGATGAACGACTGGCCGCCGAAGCCCGCCTTGATCGTCATGATCAGCAGGGTGTCGAAGGCCGGGAGGATGTCCAGGAACTCCTCGACCGGGGTGTCGCGGTCGATCGCCAGACCGGCCTTGCTGCCCGCCGCGCGCAGATCCTTCGCGATCGCGACCGGGTCGGCCGCCGCCTCGGCGTGGAAGGTGACGTTGTAGGCGCCCAGTTCGGCGTACCCGACGGCCCAGCGGTCCGGGTCCTCGATCATCAGATGGCAGTCGAGGGGCAGCGAGGTGGCCGCCTTCAGCGACTTCACCACCGGCGGCCCGAGCGTCAGGTTCGGCACGAAATGGTTGTCCATGACGTCCACGTGCAGCCAGTCGGCTTCCCCGGCGACCGCCGCCATCGCCTCGTCCAGCCTGGCGAAATCGGCCGCGAGGAGACTCGGCGCGATAACCGTATCGGTTCTGTCCACTGGCACAGTGTAGTCAGGTGTTCGGCGTGTACCTCGAACGCGTCAGCGCATCGGCGGCGAGCGCCCGTTCGGCCCGGATGCGCTGCATCGTCGCGTAGGACGGCGATCCCGGCGCGGTCACGTAGAGCACCAGCCGCTGGTCGCGGTCGGGGATCAGCAGGACCTGGCAGGTGATGTGCATGGTGCCGTGTTCCGGGTGGTCGATGGTCTTCGACAGGTCACGGCGGACCTCGACCTCGTGTTCGGCCCAGATCTGCCCGAACTCGGGGCTGGCCCGCAGGAGTTCCTCGACGAAGGCGCCGATGCTCGGGTCGTCGGGGTAGCGGCCGAGGGCGGCGCGCAGGTCGGCGATGGAGGAGCGCGCGAAGGCGAGGTGCTGCCGGTCGGTGAAGAGTTCGGGCACCGGTTCGCGGAAGATCCAGCGCAGGACGTTGCGGTCGTGTTCGGGGTGGGCGGAGAGGTCGCCGATGAACGCGACGGCCAGGTCGTTCCAGGCGAGGATGTCGTATTTGGCGTCGAGGACGTAGGCGGGGACGTCGGTGAGCCCTTCGATGAGGTGCAGGATGCTCGGGGGCACGTCCCTGCGCAGCAGGCTCTGGGGTGCGGGGGTCTCGCCGGCCAGGTGGAACAGGTGGGTGCGTTCGTCGATGTTGAGCATGAGCGCGCGGCTGAGGGCCGACAGGATCTGCCGCGAGGGCCGCGGTCCGCGGGCCTGTTCGAGCCGGATGTAGTACTCGATGGACATCCCGGCGAGTTGCGCGACCTCCTGCCGCCGCAGACCGGGCGTCCGCCGGCGTCCGCCTTCGGGCAGGCCGACGGCCGAGGGCTTGAGCTTGGCCCTGCGGGCCCGGAGGTACTCGGCGAGTTCGGCGCGCTGCATGGGTCAAGGGTCTCTCGCGGTGGCCGTTCCAGGGAGGTACCGGCGATACCACGTTCAGCGGGTCTCTGTCCGCCGCGGCGATCCGGGGTGAGGCTTCGACCATGACGACGAAGATCGCGCTGGTCACCGGCGCCAACAAGGGAATCGGCCTCGACATCGCCCGGGGTCTCGGCAAGGCGGGAGTGACGGTCCTGGTGGGGGCCCGCTCCGCGGAACGCGGTGAGGCGGCCGCCGAAACGCTGCGGTCGGAGGGGCTTGAGGCGGAGTTCGTGCGTCTCGACGTCACCGACGCCGCGACGATCGCGGCCGCCGCGAAGCACATCGAGGAGGCCCACGGGCGGCTCGACATCCTGGTGAACAACGCGGGGATCATCGACCGCAGGGAAGGCTGGATGCCGACCGAGACGCCCGTGGACGCGGTCCGGAACACCTTCGAGACCAACGTCTTCGGGGTGATCGCGGTGACCAACGCACTCGTCGGGCTGCTGGAGCGTGCCGCGGAGCCGCGGATCGTCAACGTCACCAGCGAGGTGGGGTCCTTCGCGATGATGACGAATCCGGAGAGTCCCTATTATCCGCTCCGGGGCGTGGGTTACCAGGCGTCGAAGTCGGCGCTGAACGCCGTCACGATCGCCTACGCCAAGACCTTCGCCGACACGGCGTTCAGGGTGAACGCGGTCAACCCCGGGTACTGCGCGACCGACCTCAACGGCAACGCCGGGCACCGGACGCCGGAGGAGGGCTCGCGGGCGGCGATCCGGATGGCGCTGATCGGCGCCGACGGTCCTACGGGGACCTTCGAGAGCGAGGAGGGGCCGCACCCCTGGTAGGCGCGTGACGCCTTCGGGGTGCCCGCGTGTCAGGCCATGTCGCGCAGGTGTCCCGACGGCGTGTAGTCGATCTTCCAGTGGGTGTAGACGCCGAGTTGGTCGTCCTTGAGGCAGCGCAGGCCGATGCTCACCCAGCGGATCTCGTCGCCCTCACCGGCGGCGGCGAAACCGACGGCGACGGCGAACACGTCGCCGCCGCAGGGGCATTCGCACCGCTCGGGTTCGGCCTCGGTCCAGTAGTCGGCGCTGTCGGCGATGAGCGTGAACTCGCCGCAGGCGACGCAGTGGCGTTCGGCGCAGCCGGCCTCGTCGTCCACGCCGACCTCGAAGGCGCGGCCTCCGCAGGAGGCGCAGACCGACTCGGCGACGCTCGCGACCTCGTAACCGCCGGCCCGGAAGTCCTTGAGATGGGCGGTCAGCGCGGCGAGGTCACCACCCTGCCGATGCGGCCGCCGGCCGGGCCGCGGGTTCTCCTGTGACGTCACCTTCGCCATTGTGCCGTTGAGGTCCGACAGTTCACTTCCGCAGAACGGCCAGGAACATGGCGTCCGTACCGTGGCGATGGGGCCACAACTGGACATGCGGCTCGGGTCCGAGTCCGTCGACGCCCGGGAAGAGCGGCCGCGCGTCGACGGCCGAGACGCCTTCGGCGGCTTCGGCGATCTCGCGGGTCTCGGCGAGGTGCGGGGAGCAGGTCACGTAGGCGACGACCCCACCGGGACGCAGGAGGCGAATCGCCGAGGCGAGCAGCCGGGTCTGGAGCACGGTGAGGTCGGCGATGTCCGACGGCTGGCGGCGCCAGCGTGCTTCTGGGCGGCGGCGCAGGGCGCCGAGTCCGGTGCAGGGCGCGTCGACGAGGACGCGGTCGTAGGTGCCGTCCTCGCCGAACGTGCGGCCGTCAGCCTCGTGGACGGTCACGGGGAGCCCGGCGACGGTCTTCTCGACGAGGCGGGCGCGGTGGGCGGAGACCTCGACGGCGTCGAGGGTGGCACCGCGCTGGGCCGCGAGCGAACCGAGCAGCGCGGCCTTGCCTCCGGGGCCGGCGCACAGGTCGAGCCAGCGTTCGTCGCGTCCTTCGAGCGGCACGGCGGCCAGGGCGGCGGCGACCGCCTGACTGCCCTCGTCCTGGACGTGGGCGCCGCCGTCGACGACCGCGGGGATGTCGCCGGGCGCTCCGCCGGGGAGGATCACCGCGTACGGGGACAGCGCGCCGGGTTTCCCGCCCGTGGCGGCCGCGAGTTCGTCGCGGTCGACGCGGCCGGGTCGCGCGCACAGGTGCACCGACGGGGCGGCGTTGTCGGCGTCGAGGAGGGCCGGGAGCTCGGCGTCGTCCCCGAGGGACGCGGCGAAGGCGCGGACGATCCACTCGGGGTGCGCGTGGCGCAGGGCGAGCGCGCCGACCGGGTCGGACGGGCTCAGTTTGTGCAGCCACGAGTCGAGGGGGCGGGCGGCGACCTTGCGCAGTACGGCGTTGACGAACCCGGCGGGCCGGTGCCCGGCGACCTTGCGGACCAGTGACACCGAGGTCGCCACGGCCGCGTGGGCGGGGACGCGGGTGTAGAGGATCTGATAGGCCCCGAGGCGCAGGACGTCGGCGACGGGCTGGTCGAGGCTCGCGGTCTCGCGGCCGGTGACCGACGCGACGATCCGGTCGAGGGTGCCGCGGGCGCGGCTGGCGCCGTAGGCGAGTTCGGTGGCGAGGGCCGCGTCGCGGCCGGTCACCTTGCGTTCGGTGAGCAGGCGCGGGAGGACGAGGTTGGCGTAGGCGTCGTCGCGGCTGACGGCGGCGAGGGTGTCGTAGGCGATGCTGCGGGGGTCGTCGGAGGTGGCGCGGCGGCCCGAGCCACCGGTCACTGGAAACGCTCCCCGGTCGCGAAGGGGTTGCCGCGCAGCCAGGCGTCGGCGGGCATGGGTTTCTTGCCGGGCGGCTGGACCTCGCCGAGGCGGACGGGCATGGTGGCGGTGCCGACGTGCACGGTGCCGCGTTCGACGGCGACCTCGCCGGGTGCCAGCGCCGGACCGTCGGGGTCGGGGCGGACGGGGCCGAGTTTCACGCGCTGGCCGTCGCGGAGGGTCCAGGCGCCGGGCGCCGGAGTCATTGCGCGGATCTTGCGGTCGACGGCGAAGGCCGGTTCGCTCCAGCGGACCTGGGCGTCCTCGACGGTGATCTTCGGGGCGAGGCTGATGCCGTCGTCGGGCTGCGGGACGGCGCGGGCCGCGCCCGCCTCGATCGCGTCGAGGACGGTGACGAGCAGGCCGGCGCCGCTGTCGGCGAGTCGGCCGAGGAGGTCGCCGGAGGTGTCGGTGGGGCCGATCGCCTCGGTGAGGGAGCCGTAGACGGGGCCGGTGTCGAGGCCCTTCTCCAGCTGGAAGACGCACGCGCCGGTGATCTCGTCGCCGTGCCACACCGCGTGCTGCACGGGGGCGGCGCCGCGCCAGGCGGGCAGGAGCGAGAAGTGCAGGTTGACCCAGCCGTGCGCGGGGATCTCCAGCGCCGACGTCGGGACGAGCGCGCCGTAGGCGACGACCGGGACGCAGTCGGGCGCGAGTTCGCGGAGGCGGTCGAGGAACTCCGGCTCGCGGGGTTTGAGCGGGGTGAGGACCTCGACGTTGCGGTCGTCGGCCCACGCCGCCACCGGCGAGCGCGAGGTCTTGCGGCCGCGGCCGACGCGGGCGTCGGGCCGGGTCACCACGGCGAGGAGGTCGTGTCCGCTCGCCTCGATCGCGTTGAGAGCCGGGATCGCCACTTCGGGCGTCCCGGCGAAGATCAGTCGCATCCGCTCAATCCCCCATCAGGTCCTTGCAGGCAACCTAGCCGACGCTAGAGGAAGCGTCCCTGCGAATCGTGCGGGCTGACCTTGACCTGGAGGCCGTCGTTGTACCACTCGGCGGCGCGGATGTCCTTCATCGCCTGCTTGCGGGTGTCGGCGTCGAGACGGTCGAGGAAGAGGACGCCGTCGAGGTGGTCGGTCTCGTGCTGGATGCAGCGCGACATCAGGCCGGTCCCGACGATCTGCATGGGGTCGCCGTACTCGTTGAAGCCCTTGCCGATGACGTTCTGGCGGCGCACGGTGTCGTAGTAGAGGCCCGGGATGGACAGGCAGCCTTCCTGGCCGTCCTGCTCCTCCTCGTCGGGGAACTCCAGGACCGGGTTGACGAGATGCCCGACGACGTCGTCGACGTCGAAGGCGAAGACGCGCAGCCCGACTCCGAGCTGGGGCGCGGCCAGGCCGGCGCCGCCCTCGTCGAGCATCGTGTCGATCAGGTCCTTGACGAGCTTGCGGAGCTGCTTGTCGAAGTCGACCACCGCGTCGGCGGGCGTCCGCAGCACCGGGTCGCCGAAGAGCCTGATCGCCTGAACTGTCACGTCGCCTGCCCCTTTGGTCCTCAACTCGTCCGGTGGACGAGTCTATGCGGTTGCGGTGGGGAGGGGCTGGGGCGGTGGGCAGGGACTGGCGAGGTGCTCTCGTCACCGCTGCGGGAGCCCGGCCGCGGGCTCACCCTTCCCTCGCTCCGACCGCCGCCGCCGTTCGCCCCCGCGCCGCCGCGCGACGTCCGCCGACCAGGGCCACGGCCACGCCCGCGATGAGCAGGGCGATGCCGGGGACGGCCACGGTCGGCGGCGTCTGGTCGAGCAGCAGGAAGCCGAGCAGCGCCGCTCCGGGCACCTCCAGCAGCAGCAGGAGGCTCACCGCAGTCGCGTCGATGCCGTGCAGGGCGAAGTTGACCAGCGAGTGTCCCAGCAGCTGGGGTCCCACGGTCAGAGCCGCCAGCGCGGCCCAGCCCGCGGCGGCGTACCCCCACAGTTCCGCGCCGCTGACGAGGCAGACGACGAGCAGGCCCACGGCGGCGACCGTGTAGACGATCGCGGTGTAACCGACCGTCGACAGTTCCTCGCGGGCTCGCTGTCCGGCGGTCACGTACACGGCGGCGGCGATGCCCCCGATGAGGGCGAGGACGTCGCCGAGGACGGCGGTCGGTGAGACGGTGAATCCCGCGCCGGTGGCCAGGGCGGCGCCGGCGACGGCCGCGCCGATGCCGATCCACGTGGCGCGCGGGAGGCGGTGCCCGCGTACGACGGCGAATAGGGCCGTCCACAGGGGCGTCGTCGAGACCAGGGCGGTGGCGGTGGCGACGTCGGTGAGGACCGCCGAGGGGACCCACGTCGCGAAGTGCACGGCGAGGGCGACGCCGGCGACGGTGCAGCGTCGCAGCCCCGCGCGGCTGAGTGCGCGGAGTTCGGCGCGGCGCCACACGAGCGCGATCGGCACCAGCAGCACGACGGCGAGCGCGTTGCGCCAGAAGGCGACGGCAAGGGCCGGGACGTCGCCGTCGGCGTTGGCCAGGACCACGACGGGCGCCGAGGAGGAGACCGCGAGGACGGCCACGGCCATGGCGATGCCTGGCGCGGCCCGGCGGAGCGGGGAGTCGGCGGTCACGATCGGCAAGTCTGCCAGCGACGCCACTGATCGGATTCCCTTCCGTCCCCTTGTGCCGGCTCACGGGAGGGCCTACTTTACTGCTAACTCAATTAACAGCTTCCACCTCGGGACACACCATGAAGCTCCGGCGAATCGCGCTCCTGCTCCTCCCCGTCCTGTTACTGGGCCTGCTCCCCGCCGCTCCGGCGCACGCGGCGGCGGCCGGCAAGGCGGTCTTCAGCAAGGACGACAGCTGGTCGTCCGGCTACACCGGCCGCTACACGATCACCAACACCGGCACCGCGAACATCAGCGGCTGGACGGTGGCGTTCACCCTCCCGTCGGGCACCACGGTCGGCTCGTACTGGGACGCGCTGATCACCGGCAACGGCTCCGGCAAGTACACCGCCGTCAACCGCGAGTACAACGGCACCATCGCCCCCGGCGCGACCGCCTCCTTCGGCTGGGTCGCCGCCGGTACCGGCGCGCCGACCGCCTGCACCCTCAACGGCGCCGCCTGCGGTGGCGCGCCGCCCGGCGACGACACCACTCCCCCGTCGGTGCCCGCGGGCCTGACCGTCACGGCCCCGTCGGCGAGCACCCTCACCGTCTCCTGGTCGGCGTCGACCGACAACTCCGGGACCGTCGCCGGCTACGAGCTCTCCCGCGACAACGGCACGCCGGTCGCGGTGAGCGGCACCTCGACGGTCGTCACCGGCCTCTCGCCGAACACGACCTACGCCTTCAAGGTCCGCGCGAAGGACGCCGCCGGGAACACCTCCGCCTACGGCGCCTCCGTCAGCGGCCGCACCAACACCGACGATCCCGTCCCGCCGACCGGGAGCATCCACGTCGCGCCCTACATCGACATCACCCGCGAGTCGCCGACCCTCACACAGGTCGCCACCGCCACCGGGCAGAAGTACTTCACGCTGGCCTTCATCCTCGGCTCGTCCGTGGGCTGCGACCCGCAGTGGGGCGGCACGATCCCGCTCAACGACGCGCGGATCATCGGCCAGATCAACCAGCTGCGCGCGATGGGCGGCGACGTCGTCATCGCCTCCGGCGGCGCGCTCGGCCCCTACCTGGAGAACATCTGCGGCAGCGCCGACGCCCTCTACAACGCCTACGTCAAGGTCCTGACCGCGACCGGCAGCAACCACCTCGACGTCGACGTCGAGGCCTCCATCCCGCACAGCATGGTCAACACCGCGCTGAAGCGGCTGGTCGACACCCGTGGCACGACCGTCAGCTACACGATGCGCATCCAGGGCCAGGACTACGGCATGGACCCGTACTCGGTGCAGATCCTCCAGGACGCCGCCGCCAAGGGCCTGTCCCCCATCGTCAACCCGATGCTGATGAACTTCGGCTACACCGGCGACTGGGGCCAGGCCATGATCGGCGCGGCCAACGCCACGCTCGGCCAGATGCGCACGATCTGGCCCGGCAAGTCCGACGCGCAGATCAAGGCGCAGCTCGGCGTCACCCCGATGATCGGCCGCAACGACACGGGCATGACGACCACGCAGGCCCACGCCCGGGCCCTGCTGAGCTGGGCGCAGAGCAACCACATCGGCTTCATCGGCTTCTGGTCGATCGGCCGCGACAACGGAACCTGCCCCGGCGGCGGGGTCTCACCGTCGTGCAGTGGCATTTCGCAGTCCCTCTACGAATTCACCAACATCTTCAAGGGATTCGCGGGCTGACCGGCGAACATTTGGGGAACGGCGGCCGAAACGGGCCGCCGTTCCTGCCATGGGACGCCCGTCGCGTCAAGCCCGGGGAGTCAGTGATCGGACCCGGCCGCAGCGCTCACATACCGTACGGAAAGCAAAGTTCCGACACGTCTCGGTAGCGGTCAGATCCCCGTCATACAACGGGTTGGTCACGAAACAGTCCCCGAATAGGCAATCGGGGCCATACCTCGTAGGGTGCTCCCATGGCAGCGCAGACCACGGCGGGAACGCCGCTCGTCCGGTTGTCCGGAGTCAATAAGCACTTCGGCGACAACCATGTCCTTAGGGACATCAACCTTGAGGTACAGGCCGGCGAGGTCATCGTCGTCATCGGCCCGTCCGGTTCAGGCAAGTCCACCCTGTGCCGCACGGTGAACCGCTTGGAGACGATCGGCACCGGCGAGATCACCATCGACGGCAAGGTCCTCCCCGCCGAGGGCCGTGAACTGGCCCGGCTGCGTTCCGACGTCGGCATGGTGTTCCAGCACTTCAACCTGTTCGCGCACATGACGGTGCTGGACAACATCACCCTCGGGCCGATGAAGGTCCGCAAGCTCACCAAGAAGGACGCCGAGGCCAAGGGCCGCGCCCTTCTCGACCGCGTGGGGCTCGCCGACAAGGCCGGCGCCCTGCCCGCGCAGCTGTCCGGCGGACAGCAGCAGCGTGTGGCGATCGCCCGCGCGCTGGCGATGGAGCCCAAGGTCATCATGTTCGACGAACCGACCTCGGCCCTCGACCCCGAGATGATCAACGAGGTCCTCGACGTCATGATCGACCTCGCCCGCGAAGGCATGACCATGATCGTGGTGACCCACGAGATGGGATTCGCCCGCCGCGCCGCGAACCGCGTGATCTTCATGGCCGATGGTCAGATCGTCGAAATCGCGCCGCCGGAGGAGTTCTTCGGCAGCCCCAAGAGCGAACGCGCACGCGACTTCCTCTCCAAGGTGATGTCGCACTAGCCCGGTCCTGCCCAAGGACGCGGAAACCCTTTCTGGAAGGAAAGAAGAAACACCATGCGAATGCATCGCAAACTGGCCCTGATCGGCCTCGCGGCCGTCGCCCTGGTCGCCACCGCCTGTCAAGGCAAGGCGAGCGAGGACCAGGAGGCCGCCGACCCGAATGTGAAGGCCATCACCTACACGATGCCGGCCGCCACCGAACTCCCCGCCGCTCTGCAGGCGATCAAGGACCGCGGCTACATCAACTTCGGCTCGAAGTTCGACCAGCCGACCACCGGTCAGCGCAACCCGGCCACCGGCAAGATCGAGGGCTTCGACTCCGAGATGGGCCGCCTCCTGGCGCAGCGCATCTTCGGGCCGCAGTACACCGAGGGCGACAGCGGCAACCTGCGCTTCGTGGAGACCATCTCCAAGAACCGCGAGGAGTACCTGGCCAGCGGCAAGATCGACGCTCTCGCGGCGACCTACACGATCAACGACGAGCGCAAGCTCAAGGTCGACTTCGCCGGCCCGTACTACATCACCGGCCAGGGCATCCTGACGCTCAAGGACAAGACCGACATCAACACCCTTGAGGACCTGTCGGGCAAGAAGGTCTGCGTGGCCGTCGGCTCCAACTCGCTGACGAACCTCGAAACGCTCAACCCGAAGGCGGACATCTCGGCTCCCCTCGCCGACTACTCCGCCTGCCGTGAGGCCGTCGAGAACGGCACTTACGACGCGCTGAGCACCGACGAGCCGATCCTGCGCGGCTTCCTGTCGGCCAGCCCGGACACGTTCCGCATCGCCGACACCACCTTCACCACCGAGCCCTACGGCATCGCCAGCAAGCACGGTGACAAGGAAGTCCGCGACTTCATCAACGACATGCTCGAAGAGGCCTACAGCAACGGCGACTGGGTCAAGGCCTTCGAGGGCACCCTCGGCAAGGCCGGCGCCAAGACCCCCACGCCTCCGCCGGTCGTTCGCTACTGAGAATCACCGATGGTGCCCGCCCTCTCTGAGGGCGGGCACCATTCGTCCCTGGAGGAGTGACCTTGCCTAACCCCAAGCTGGTTCTCGAAATGTTCGCCAGCGGGTTCTGGAACACCCTGTGGCTGTCGCTGGCGTCGTTCGCCGTGGCCCTGGTGCTCGGTGCGATCCTGGCGATGATGCACGTCAGTCCGGCCCCACCGGCAAGGTGGGCGGCGCAGGCGTACACCGCCTTCTTCCGCAACACCCCATTGCTCGTGATCCTGATCCTGTTCGGTTTCGGACTGCCGAAGCTCGCCATCGACCTTGAGCCCTGGCAGTGGGCCCTCATCGGCCTGGGCATGTACACCTCGGCCTTCGTCGGTGAGACCCTGCGCTCCGGCATCAACTCGATCTCCCTCGGGCAGGCCGAGGCCGCGCGCTCCATCGGCCTCACCTTCGGGCAGTCGCTGCGGCACGTGATCCTGCCGCAGGCCGTCCGCACGGTGATCCCGCCGCTCGGCACTCTGTACACCGCGCTCGTGAAGAACACCGCGCTGACCCTGGTCATCGGTTTCCAGGAGCTCGCCGCGAAGACCGAGCGGATGATCAACCAGGACATGGCGCCCGTCTGGGTCGTCGTCGTCGGCATCATCGCCTGTTACCTGATCATCAACCTGCCCACGAGCTGGTTCATCAGCCGGGCCGAGAAGCGCGCGGCGTTCGCGCGGTAGCGGGAAGAGATCTCATGAGCAACCCCTCCAAGAGCAGCTCCGTCCTGTTCGACGCGCTCGGACCGCGCGGACGCTCGCGCGTCCTGCTGTTCTCGGCGCTCAGCGCCGTCGTCGTACTGGGAATCCTGGCCTACGCGTACTTCCAGCTCAACTCGAAGCATTTCTTCGACTCGTCCCGCTGGGTCGACGCGCTCGACGCGCTGGTCATCGAGAACACCTACATCCCCGGCCTCCTCAACACCCTCAAGGCCGCGGGACTGGCCAGCATCGGCGCGCTGGTGCTGGGCTCGTTCATCGGGTTCGGCCGGATCTCGCGCTTCAAGGCGATCCGCTTCCTCTCCGGCGTCTACGTGCAGTTCTTCCGGGCCATCCCGGTGCTGCTGCTGATCTGGATCCCTTACACGATCAGCAACCACACCGGGACCGCGATCGACGGCTTCTACTTCGTCGTCGTCGGCCTGTCCATCTACAACGGCGCGGTACTGGCCGAGATCCTGCGTTCCGGCATCAACGCGCTGCCCAGCGGGCAGGCGGCCGCCGGTCACGCGATCGGCCTGCGCCACGGCCAGGTCCTGCGCCTGATCGTCTTCCCGCAGGCGTTCCGGAACATGCTCCCGGCGGTCCTCGCCCAGCTCGTGGTCCTGCTCAAGGACACCGCGCTCGGGTACATCGTCACCTACCCGGAGCTGCTCAAGATGAGCCAGCAGACGGCGTCGTACTACACGCAGTCCTTCCTCCAGGTGCTCGTGGTCGCGGCGATCGTGTACTTCGTGATCGCCTACGCGCTCTCGAAGCTGGTGTCGTTCATCGAGGTTCGCATGCGGCGCAAGGTCCCCAAGGCGGCGACCACCGCCGCGGTGGCCCCCGCCCCCGAACCGGTCTGACCCGCACGACTTCACCGAGCCCGGTCGCGCATCGCGCGGCCGGGCTTCGTCATGTCCGCAGCGCGAGCCTGGCGGCCACGACGACGCCCAGCCAGACCGCACCGCCGATGAACACGTTGAGGGCGGCCGTGACCAGGCCCGTCGGGTGGTCGTCGCCGGCGAAAACCGGCAGCAGCGCGACAAGGACCAGCGCCAGGCCCATGATCCAGCGGAAGTACGCGAACGGGCGCGCGCTGCCCGTGACGAGCATGTACATCAGCAGGGCGGCGGCTCCCGCCCCGGCCACCACGACGAGCGCGTAGACCACCACCGACGGCTCGGTGACGCCGCTGTACACCGACACGCCGAGGATCGGCATCTCGAAGACCGAGCGGACCACCACGAAACCGGCCACCGCGATCACCGCGGCGGCACTCGCCGTGACCCCGCAGCCGCCCCAGAAACGCCGGGCGCCGAAACCGCGCGCGTACGGGCTGGTGCCCGGCTCTCGATCGAGGCCGGGCTTGTGCCGGTAGACCGCCACCGCGCCTACATGCCGGGGCGCGGTGCGAACGGGTCGGCGGGATCGGCGGCCACGGGAACGCGCAGGCTGGCCTTCGCCGAGCCCCCGACCAGTACGCCGATCGCGATGCCGATCACCAGGTTGACCACGGCGGTCGCCGCGCCCGTGGCGAGCCGGTCGACACCCAGCAGCGGCACGAGCATCGCGATGATCGTGCCGAGCGCGACGATCCACCCGAAGAACAGGAACGGCCGGGGCGTGCCCAGCAGCAGCAGGTGCATGATCCCGGTGGCCAGCAGCGCGGCGAAGGCGGCGATCAGCGCGTAGGTGATCATGCTGGGCTGGACGACACCGCCGTCGACGTCGACACCGAGGATCGGCAGCTTCAGCAGGCCCTTGACGATGAGGAAGCCCACGACGGCGAGGCCGGCGGCGATGACGGCCGCGGCGACGCCGCCGCTCCACAGGCGCCCGCCGTTGACCCGGGAGGAGACCGGTGTCTCCTCCGGATACGGATTGTCGGGTTGGTGCCGGTATGTGGTCATGGGCACAGTGTGACCAATGGCGGCCGCGCGGGCGGGTGAACGCCCGAATCCGGGCGTCAAAGCGCCGGGCGCGGCGCTTTCGCCGGGTGGATCTCCATCGCGGGCGCGTTGGCCAGGAGCAGCCAGGCGGGCAGCACGGCCAGGCACAGCAGCGGGAGCAGGGTGACGTCGCCGACGACGACGGCCGCCATGAAGATGCTCAGCCAGCCCTGCCTGCTGATGGCCATGGTGAGGCCGAGGATGCCGCAGCCGACGGCGAGCGCGGCGGGGATCCGTGGGAAGGCGGCGGTGGCGAGCAGACCGAGGGCGACGCCGATGAAGACGACGGGGAAGATGCGGCCGCCGCGGAAGGCACTGCTCGCCGCGATGACGAGCGCGATGAGTTTGACGACGATGATGACGGCGAGCCCGCCGATGGTGTGGGCGCCGGGGTCGGCGGCGAGTTCCTTCATTTCTTCGAGGCCTTTGAACAGGGTGAGCTGTCCGCCCCACATGCCGAGGAGGCCGAGCACGGCACCGCCCACGCCGAGGATCAGGACCGGGTGGCGCATGGCGTGGAAGGCGCGGTGGGCGTGGGGAAAGGCGAGGGTCGCGAGTAGCCCGAGAGCCGCGGCGACCAACGTGACGGCGGGTCCGGTGAGCAGGTCGAGGGCGGACAGGCCGGGGTAGTCGGCGACGGTGATGGTGAACGAGGGCTCTTCGAGCAGTTGGAGGGTCAGCGAGCCGGCGCCGGCCGCGAGGAGGGGCGCGAACATGCGGTCCCACAGCGGGGTCTCCGGGTCGCCGGCGGCGGACTCGGTGAGGGTGAGCGCGGCGGCGACGGGCGTGCCGAACATGGCGCCGATGGTTCCGGCGGCGGCGATGCCGACCCAGGTCGCGGCTCCCGGTCCGGGCAGGAGGCGCAGGCCGAGGAAGACGGCGAGGGCGACGTTGACGGCGATGATCGGGTTCTCGGGGCCGAGGCTGACTCCTCCGGCGAGGCCGAGGACCAAGGTGATGAGCAGTCCGGGGATCGCCGAGACCGGTTGCGGCCCGGAGACCAGTGAGGTCGTGGCGGGATCCGGTCCGGCACCGCCGGGCCATTTCCACACGACCAGGCCGACGGCGAGGCCGGTGGCGGTGAGCACGGCGAACGTCCACCAGGTCCCGTCGGTGCCGACGGAGAACCGGCCGGGCAGCCAGTCCCACAGGAAGTGCTGGAGCTTCTCGGCGAGCACGCTCGCGGCGACGAGGATGAGAGCGCTCCCGGCGCCGATCAGCACGGCCAGGGGCGCCAGCCGCAGCAGTCCGCGCACGTCGGTTCTCTTCATTCGGTCCTCCGGTGTCCCGCGATCCAGACGTGGGCGGCGTGGGCGGCGCGGTCGAGGGCGCCGAAGACCTCGTCGTCGGCCTCGAAGACGTTGTCGGCGCCCACGCGGGCGAGGACGCCGCTGTCGTCGAGGATCTTGCGGAAGCGGGCGTCGAGTCCGGCGAGCATGAGCAGCGAGCCGGACGCCCGCAGTTCCTCAGCGCGGCGGGCGAGCCCTTCGAGGACGGTCGCGGAGGGGATGTCGGTGAGGGTTCGCACGCTGAGGATGAGCACGGCCGGTGCCGCACCGTCCGTGCGCGGCCACTGCTCGCCGACGCTGCCGAAGCCGGCGAAGAAGCCGCTGCCCGCGTAGTGCAGGACGGTGACCTGGCGGGCGGGGAGGACCTCGGGCGGGTCCGCGACGCGCCAGCCGCCGCCGTCGGAGCGCAGGGCGACGAGCTTGGCGCGCCGGGCCGCCTGTACGCAGTAGAAGACCAGGGAGAGCAGTGCCCCGAGGAAGATCGCCTGCTGGAGCGGGATCTGGGTGGTGGCGAGGAAGGTGACGGCCATGGCCGCGGTGGACAACCGGGACGTGCGCAGGACCAGGCGGACGTGGCGGGCCTGCCCGACGATGAGCTCGGCCCCGACGATGAGCATCAGGCCGCCGATGACGGGCATGGGGATGTACTCGGCGAAGCGTCCGGCGACCAGCACGACTGCCGTCAGCCACAGGCCGGCGAAGATACCGGCCCAGCGGGTCCGCGCACCGGCGTCGGTCGCCACACCGGTCCGCGACAGGGAGCCGCCGACCGGGAGGGAGCGCAGGAAGCCGCCGGCCACGTTGGCCAGGCCCTGGGCGACGAAGTCGCCGGAGGCGCTGGTGCGGCTGCCGTCGGGGTTCGGGACGGCGGCGGCGATGCCCGCCGCCTGGGCCAGCGCGACCAGGGTCACCGCGACGGCGCCGACGAGCAGTTCGGGGACCACCGAGAGCTCGGGCAGGACCGGGACCGGCAGGCTCGCCGGGATCGAGGCGATGTCGCCGACGGTCTCCACGTCGAGCGAGAACACCGGCGCGGCGACGGTGGCGGCGATCAGCGCGATGAGCATCGCCAGGGTCCTGATCCGCGCCCAGGAGCGGGCCGCGAACCACACCACGACCGTACCGGCGGCCAGCGCCGTCGTGCTCGGGTCCCAGTCGGTGACGTGCACGAGCCAGTCGGCGGCCTGCGCGACCTTGTTGTGGACCCGCGGTTCGTAGCCGGTGGCGTCGCCGAGCACACCGGTGAGGATCTGCACGGCGATGCCGGTGGTGAAGCCGGTCATCACCGCGCTCGACACGAAGTTCATGATCGAGCCGAGCCGCAGGACGCCGAACAGGATCATCATGAGCCCGACGAGGACCGTCAGCGTGGCGACGTTGCCCAGGTCGGCCGGGTCGAGGCCCGCCTCGGCGAGCACGCTCTGCGAGGACAGCGCAAGTGCACTGGTCAGCGTCGTGACCATGAGGACCGTGCGCGCGAAGAACGATCCGATGATCGCCGGGAACATGCCCGAGTACAGGCCGAGTACCGGGCTGAATCCGCCGACGGAGGCGTAGGCCATGCCCTCGGGGATGCTGAACAGTCCGGTCACCAGCCCCGACACGACGTCCCGCCCGCTCGGGCGGCTGAGGCCGCGAAACCAGGTCCGCGGACGGCCCGGCACGGCTCAGCCCGCGAGCGCGTCGGCGAAGGGTTCCCGGGACGGTGCGACGGGCATCGAGAACCTCCTCCGGGGGACGTGTGGCGCATGATGACCATAACCACACCCGCACCGGAAGAGACGCTTTTCGAGTGATATCGGCCGTCCATCCGAAAGTGACTGTTTTACGTCCCTATCGGGGGGTTCGAGCCTAGGCTGGGTCGAGCCGGTGGACCGGCCGGTGGCCACCGGCGAGGACGCGGCGGAGAGGAGAACCCGTGGGTTTCATAGTCCAGCTCCTGCTGACCGCCGGCGCCCTGTGGCTGTCGACGGTCATCGTCCCCGACATCGACGTCAGCGGCAGCGGCGCCTTCGCGAACTTCATGACACTGCTGGTCGTCGCCTTGATCTTCGGTCTGGTCAACGCGCTGATCAAACCGATCGTGCAGATCTTCGGCTGCGCCTTCTACATCCTCACCCTCGGCCTGTTCGCCCTCGTGGTGAACGCGCTGATGTTCTGGCTGACCGGCTGGCTCGCCGACAAGATAAACCTGCCGTTCCACGTGGGCGGCTTCTGGGCGGCCTTCTGGGGCGCCATCATCGTCACCGTCGTCAGCTGGATCGTGGGAGCCTTCCTCCCGCGCAAGGCCGAGGACTAGAGCAGCTCCGACGGGTCGACCTGGACACGTACCGGGTCGGCCGTCTTCTTCGTGCTGCGCACGCCCGAGGCTCCGTGCAGGGCTGCGGCCAGCTCCGCGCCATGGGTCCTGGGCGTGCGCAGCAGCAATCTCTCGGTCCGGTCGTCGACCGGCACCGGCCCCAGCTCCTCGGTCCCCGGCGGCAGCGACGCGTGGCGCAGCAGATCCTCCAGCGCCTGCGGCGGTCCCGTGAGCGAGGCCATCCGGGCGATCGGGGGGAACCGCAGCGAAGCCCGCTCGGCCAGCTCACGGGCGGCGAACCACGCCGGATCCCAGCGCAACAGGGCCTGCACGACCGCAAGACCGCCGTCGGCGACGACCACGACCTGCCCGCCGTCACGCGCCGGGCGCGCCAGCGCCGCCGCGGTCATCCACCGGCGCAGCGTCTCCTCCCCCGCGCGCAGATCCGCGCGGGTCAGCAGCGCCCAGGCGTCAAGGAGGAGCACGGCGCCATAACCGCCTTCGACGACCGGTTCGGCGCCGGGCGTGGCGACCACGAGCGCCGCCCCGCCCGGAACGGAGTCGAGGACCCGGTCCCCACCCGACGTGCGCACCGGCACCCCGGGAAAGGCGCGGCCGAGCTCGTCGGCGGTCCGGGCAGCACCGATCACGGCCGCGCGCAGGCGGGTGCCACCGCAGGTCGGGCAGCGAAAGTCAGGGCTCTGCTTGCCGCACCACCGGCACTGCGGGGGCGCGCTCGCCGAGTGGAGTGCCAGCGGACCCTGACAGTGCGGGCAGCGCGCCCGGGAGCGGCACTCCTGGCAGGACACGATCGGGATGTAGCCGCGCCTCGGCGACTGGATGAGCACCGGGCGGTCGGCGGCGAGGGCGTCGCGGGCGGCGTTCCAGGTCGTCGAGGGAAGCCTCGCGGCGGCGGCCTGCGGGTCGTGGGCGAGCTGGGCGTCGTCGCCGACGGGCACGATGTGCGGCGCCCGCTCACGCAGGGTCTCGCGCGGAGCGGTGAGGGGCCTCGCCCACTCGGTGTCGAGGAGGAGCTGGTCCTCGGTGGTGCGGGTGAAACCGCCGAGCAGGACGGCGGTGTCGGTGTTCTGCGCGCGGGTCAGCAGGACCGTGCGGGCGTGCGGGTAAGGGGCGCGGGGTTCGGCGTGGGAGTCGTCGCCGGCGTCCCACATCGCGACCAGGCCGAGATCGCGCACGGGCGCGAAGGCGGCGGCCCGGGTGCCCGCGACGACACGGACGGCACCCCGGGAAACGGCCAGGAAGGCGCGGTACCGCTTGGCCGGGCCGAGCGCGGCCGACAGGGTGACGTGCCGGTCGGGGCCGAGAACCTCGGTGAGGGCGCGGTCGAGGCGGTCGAGGTCGCGCTGGTCGGGGACGACGAGGACGACGCCCTTGCCGGCGGCGGCGGTCGTCGCGGCGGCCTCGGCGAAACGCCGGGGCCAGTCCTCGCCGGGCAGGGCGCCCCACACCGCGCGCGGGTGGTGGCCGGTGGCCAGGGATTGCAGGAAGGCACCACCGTGCTCATAGGCGCGCCAGGCCTCCGCCTCGGGCGCGGTCACCGCTTCGGCGGGCTCGCGTGGGGGCTCTGCCTCGACGCGGGCCTGGCGCGGGGGGACGGCGAGACGCAGCACGTCGGAGAGGTTTCCCGCGAAACGGTCGGCGACCGCTCGGGCGAGGCGCAGGATCTCGGGAGTGAGGACGCGCTCGGGTGAGACGAGCTTGGCGACGTCGGCGAGGCGGCCGCCGAAGTCGGTGCCGTCGGCCAGTTCGATGACGAAGCCGGACAGCGCCTGACCGGCGAAGCGGACCTTGACCCGGCAACCGGGACGGATCTGTTCGGCGAGCTCGGGTGGGACGCGGTAGTCGAAGAGCCGGTCGAGATGGGGCAGCGGACTGTCGACGCACACTCGCGCCACTCGGGTACCGCCGGTCGCCTCATCCACGGTGCGGTTCTACCAGAGAGGTGCGACAGCACGCCGCCTGGGCGGGTGAGAGACGTTCACGGCGGCCCGGCGCCGGTTCTGTCCGGCGGCGTCCGCCGGGCTCGGTCAGCGGTTGCGCGGGTGATTGCGGCCCGAACGCTCGTTGCCGCGCTTGTAGTTGCCGGTCCAGCGGGCCATGACCTCCTGGGGGTCACCGGCCTCGACCTCGTCGAGGAACTTCGCGGCGCGCGGACCCCGCAGCGTGGCGGCCTCGCGGCCGTGGTGGGAGATGTAGACGGTGCCGTTGAGGCGCTTCTGGTAATGGAAACCTTCGGGTGCGGGCATGCCAACGATCTCAGCAGACGCCGGTGATCACGGCAATCGGATTAGTGACGGGACGGGCCGCGCCCAGGCGTGCCCGGGCCGACCGGGCCGCCGACCGGTCACACCACCGAAAACGGCCCGGTCCGCGCCGTCGCGCGAGCCGGGCCGTCGGTGTACGTCGGGAACTAGGCCCCCGCGATCGAGCGCAGCGCGTCGGCGCGGTCGGTGCGCTCCCAGGTGAACTCGGGCAGCTCACGGCCGAAGTGTCCGTAGGCGGCCGTCGCGCGGTAGATCGGGCGCAGCAGCTGCAGGTCGCGGATGATCGCGGCCGGGCGCAGGTCGAAGACCTGGTGCACGGCGTCCTCGATCCGCTCCAGCGGCACGGTCTCGGTGCCGAAGGTGTCGACGTAGAGGCTCACCGGGTGCGCCTTGCCGATCGCGTAGGCGACCTGCGTCTCGCAGCGCTCGGCCAGACCGGCGGCGACCACGTTCTTGGCGACCCAGCGCATCGCGTAGGCGGCCGAACGGTCCACCTTGGACGGGTCCTTGCCGGAGAAGGCGCCGCCGCCGTGGCGGGCGTAGCCGCCGTAGGTGTCGACGATGATCTTGCGGCCGGTCAGACCCGCGTCGCCCATCGGGCCGCCGATCTCGAAGCGACCGGTCGGGTTGACCAGGAGCTTGTAGTCCGACACGTCCAGGTCGAGGCTCTCGACCTCTTTGGCGATCACGTGCTCGGCGATGTCGGGCGTCATCAGCGATTCGAGGGAGATGTCCGGCGCGTGCTGGCTGGACACGACGACCGTGTCGAGCCGCACCGGGCGGTTGCCCTCGTAACCGATGGTGACCTGGGTCTTGCCGTCGGGACGCAGGTAGGGGACGGTGCCGTCCTTGCGGACCTGCGTCAGCCGGCGCGAGAGCCGGTGGGCCAGCGCGATCGGCAGCGGCATCAGCTCGGGCGTCTCCTGGCAGGCGAAGCCGAACATCATGCCCTGGTCGCCGGCGCCCTGGAAGTCCAGGTCGTCGCCGGACGAGCCGTCGCGGGACTCGACGGCCTTGTCGACGCCCTGCGCGATGTCGGCCGACTGCGAACCGATGGAGATGCTCACGCCGCACGAAGCGCCGTCGAAGCCCTTCTTCGACGAGTCGTAGCCGATCCGCAGGATCGTCTCCCGAACGATCGTGGGAATGTCGGCGTAGGCGTCGGTGGTCACCTCACCCGCGACGTGCACCTGACCGGTCGTGATGAGCGTCTCGACGGCCACCCGGCTGGCCGGGTCCTGTTCGAGAAGGGCGTCGAGCACCCCGTCGCTGATCTGGTCGGCGATCTTGTCCGGGTGACCCTCGGTGACAGACTCCGACGTGAAAAGGCGTGCCACGGCGCTCCTTAGGGTTCTTGATTGTCCGATTGAAGTCTAATCCGACGCCACTCCGCCCCCTTGCGGCGCTACGCCGTGTGCTGTGAACCGGCGTAGTCCGCGTGGACCCTACGCCGGGCGACTACAGTCCGGGTCCGCCGGATCGCCGACGGGCGCGACACCCACGGCGGCGTCGAGCACGGCGTCGGCCACGCGGTCCTTGCTCATCGCCGGCAGCGTGGCCAGCACACCCGCCGGGGTGATGAGCGTGACCGTGTTGTCGTCGACGGCGAAGCCCCTGCCGTCACCGACGGCGTTGAGCACCGAGAGATCGGCCTTCTTCCGCGCGAGTTTCGCCGCGGCGTACTCCAGCGCGGTCCCGGCCTCGGCGGTCTCCGCGGCGAAGGTCACCAGAATCTGCCCCGGGCGTTTCGCGGCGCCCAGTTCGGCGGCGATGTCGGGGTTCTCGGTGAGTTCGAGGGTCGGGGCCGCTTCGCCCGCCACTTTCTTGATCTTGGCCTCGGCGTAGTTCGCGGGCCGGAAGTCGGCGGGAGCGGCGGCCATGACGATGATGTCGGCGCTCGCGGCGTGCGCGACGACCTCGTCGCGCAGCTGCGCGGTCGTCTCGACGCGGGTGACCTTGGCCCCGGCCGGGACGGGCAGCGCCACGTTGGCCGCGACGAGCGTGACCTCGGCGCCGCGGGCGATCGCCGCGCGGGCGATGGCGTATCCCTGCTTGCCGGAGGAACGGTTCCCGATGAAGCGGACCGGGTCGATGGGTTCGCGCGTGCCGCCGGCGCTGATCAGAACGCGCTTGCCGGCCAGGTCGGGCTCGCCGGGCCGGTCGAGGAGCCGGATCGCGGCGGCGAAGATCTCCGCCGGGTCGGGCAGGCGGCCCGGGCCGGTGTCGGCCCCGGTGAGGCGCCCGACGGCCGGATCGAGGACGACCGCCCCGCGCGAGCGGAGGGTGGCGACGTTGTCGACCGTCGCCGGGTGCTGCCACATCTCGGTGTGCATGGCCGGCGAGTAGAGCACCGGGCACCGGGCGGTCAGCAGGGTGTTGGTCAGGAGATCGTCGGCGAGGCCGTGCGCGGCCTTCGCGAGCAGGTTCGCGGTCGCCGGGGCGATGACGACGAGGTCGGCGTTCTTGCCGATCCGCACGTGCGGGACCTCGTGCACGTCGTTCCAGACCTCCGTGGCGACCGGCTGCCCGGAAAGGGCCTCCCAGGTCGGCGCGCCGACGAAGCGCAGGGCGGCCTCGGTGGGCACCACACGTACGTGGTGCCCCGACTCGGTGAACAGCCGGAGCAGTTCACAGGCCTTGTAGGCGGCGATCCCGCCGCCCACACCGAGGACGATGTTCTTCGCCCGCGAAGGCGCCTTAGACGTCGGCACCGTCGGTGCGCTCGGTGATCAGCAGGTCCTGGTCGATCTCACGCAGCGAGATCGACAGGGCCTTCTCCTGCGGGGTGGTCTCCACGAGCGGGCCGACGTACTCAAGCAGGCCCTCGCCGAGCTGGCTGTAGTAGGCGTTGATCTGCCGGGCGCGCTTGGCCGCGAAGATCACCAGCTGGTACTTCGACGGCGTCTTCTCCAGCAGGTCGTCGATCGGCGGGTTGGTGATGCCGATGGGGTTCGCGATGGTTCCGGACACGTGTGATCAGCCTCGAATTTCCGCTGCGGTACGCCACAGTGCGTGCGATGCGTGCAAAGTGACGCGTACTTCAGCCAACGTGGTTGCCGTTGGCCACGGGAGCCCTGGTGGGCGAACCGAGCAAGCTTACCAACTCGGCCGTGGCCTGTTCCACCGAGACGTTGACGATGGTGTGGTCGAACTCCGCCTCGGCGGCCAGTTCCTCCTTGGCGGCGGCGAGCCGGCGGGCGATCGTCTCGCGATCCTCGGTGCCGCGCCCGGTGAGCCGGCGGACCAGCTCCTCCCAGCTCGGCGGGGCGAGGAACACCAGCTGCGCCTCGGGCATCGCGATCCGGATCTGCCGCGCGCCCTGGAGGTCTGCCTCCAGCACGACGGGAAGTCCGGACGCGAGCTGATGCTCGACCGGTTTGCGGGGTGTCCCGTAGAGGTTTCCCGCGTAGTTGGCCCATTCGAGGAACTCGCCACCGGCGATGGCGGCTTCGAACTGGGACCGTTCGTAGAAGTGGTAATGGACTCCGTCGACCTCACCGGGGCGGGGTTTCCGGGTGGTGGCGCTCACTGAATGCCAGACCCATGGGTACCGCTCGCGAATAAGGGCCTTCACGCTGCCCTTGCCGACGCCTGACGGTCCCGAAAGGACCGTCAGGCGTGCCGCCGTCGGGCGGTGTTCGTCAAAGCTCACGGATCGTTTCTACCGGATGCCTAGGCTTCGGCTTGTCCGAACTCGGCAAGAAGCGCCCTGCGCTGGTGCTCACCGAGGCCACGAAGGCGACGGCTCTCGGCGATCTTGAGCTTTTCCATGAGCTGCGCGGCCCGGACCTTGCCGATACCGGGGAGCGCCTCCAGTACAGCCGACACCTTCATCTTGCCGACGATGTCGTCCTCGATCTTGCCGAAGACGTCCGACAGCGTGGTGGTGCCCTGCTTGAGTTGGTCCTTCAGCTCTGCGCGAGCCTTGCGGGCGGCAGCGGCCTTCTCCAGCGCGGCTGCGCGCTGCTCGGGGCTAAGCGACGGGAGCGGCACGAGGTCTCCTTGGGTTGACTTGTCATCCGGATCCGTGGGTTCACACTCTCACGACCCGGACCGGGCAGGTTGTTTACCCAGCGCCGGAAACCTAGCGGTCGCAAAGGGGTTCCCGCAATCCGGGGTGGCCTCCGACAGGCCGAAAGACTGCCCGGACTCACCGTCGCAGTGCCGAACGGCACTCGTCAAGGGTCCTGGCGACGGCCTCTTTGATGGCCGCCGGACTCGGTCCCTGCCGGGCGATTTCGCGGGAATAGGACGGAATTGCCGCCGCCGCCGCGCGCCCGAGAACGCGTTTGAGGTCACTCGGCTTCCCGCCCTGGGCACCCATGCCCGGGACCAGGATCGGTCCATTGATCTTCATCAAATCGTGAGCGGAGTCACTCTGTGGTGTGGCGTGGGTGATGCCGTGTGTGTGCTCTCGCACAGCGGTGATCGACCCCGAGTTCTCGGCGCACGCGCCCTTCACGGTGGCCCCGATGACGGCTCCGATCGAGCCCAGGGGCTCGGCGTCCTCGTTCACCGCCGCGATATCGTCCACAATGGACTGAGCCACGGTGCGGCCGTCGGAGCGCCGCGCGCGCTGCACCGAGGCGCCCTCCGGGTTGGACGTCAGCGCGAGCACGAACACGCCCCGGTTGTGCGCCTCGGCGAGATCGAACATGGGCGTGAGCGAACCGAAACCGAGGAAGGGGCTCGCGGTCACCGCGTCACACGAGAGGGGGCTCGCCGGGTCGAGGTAGGCCGACGCGTAGGCCGACATCGTCGAGCCGATGTCGCCGCGCTTGGCGTCGATGATCACCAGGGCACCGGCGGCGCGGCACTCGGCCACGACCTTCTCCAGGACCGCGATGCCCTTGGAGCCGAAGCGCTCGAAGAACGCCGACTGCGGCTTGACGAAGGCGGCCGTGTCGGCCACCGACTCGACCATGGTCCGGCAGAAGCGCTCCAGACTGGCCACGTCGTCCGACAGGCCCCAGTGCCTCAGCAGACCCGCGTGCGGGTCGATGCCCACGCACAGCGGCCCGCGTTTGGACAGCGCCTTGTGCGCTTTCGCGCCGAAAGTCTTGTCAACCACGAAAGGTCGTCTCCGTTCAAGATCGGTCGCGCGCGTCCAGCGCGATCCGCCGGGGCAGGGAAGGGCCGTGGTAGATGAACCCGGTGTAGAGCTGCACCAGACTGGCACCGGCGTCGAACATCCGCGCCGCCGCGTCGGGCGTGTCGATCCCGCCGACACCGATGATCGGCAGCTTCCCGCCGGTCTCACGATGCGCGAAGGCGACCACGGCACGCGCCCTGGCACCTAGTGGACGCCCCGACAGCCCGCCGGGTTCCACACCGCGCGGACGGTCGGTCTCGGCGAGACCGTCGCGGGAGAGGGTGGTGTTGGTGGCGATGAGGCCGTCGACGCCGACCTCGCCGCAGACTTCGAGGACCTCGGCGATGGCGTGCTCGGTCAGATCGGGCGCGATCTTGACCAGCAGCGGCTTCACCTTGGCCGGTGCGCCCGGTGAGGTGCTCGCCAGGCGCCCGCCCTCCTCCCGGAGTGCCGTGAGCAGGGTGCGCAGCTGACCGGCGTCCTGGAGGCCGCGCAGGCCGGGTGTGTTGGGCGAGGAGACGTTGACGGCGAAGTAGTCACCGAACTCGTGCAGGACCCGCAGGGAGGCGAGGTAGTCGCCGACGGCGTCCTCCAGTGGCGTCACCTTCGACTTGCCGAGGCTGATGCCCAGCGGCACCGGCAGCGGCTCCAGGTCGGCGAGACGCGCGGCCAGGGAGATCGCTCCCCGGTTGTTGAAGCCCATCCGGTTGATCAGGGCCTCACTGGCCGGGAGGCGGTAGAGGCGCGGGCGCGGGTTTCCCGGCTGGGGACGCCAGGTGACCGTCCCGACCTCGATGAAGCCGAAGCCGAGGGACGGCCAGGCGTGCAGGGCGCGGCCGTCCTTGTCCATCCCGGCGGCGAGGCCGACGGGGTTGGGGAACTTCAGGCCGAAGACCTCGGTGGGGCAGGCGCGGGCGTTGAAACCGACGAGGGCCTCGCGCAGTCTCGGCCGGTTCGCCAGCCGGGACAGCGCCCACATGGTGCGCTCGTGGGCGTCTTCGGGGTCGGCGCCGCCGAACTTGAACAGCAGTGGGCGCAGGACCTGGCGGTAGAGCACCGGTGACCTCCTCGTGGATGGCCCGGCGCCCCGGGGTCGTTCCCGGGGCGCGCGGGCGTCGGATCGCCCGCCCTCAGGCGGCCGGGGCATCGTCGGTTCCCGCGGCGGCGGCCTCGGCGCGCAGGGCCGCGTGCAGCTTCTGCAGCGGTCGCACGGTCAGGTCGCCACGGATCATCGCCTCGATGCCCATGACGGCCGCGGCGGCGCCCTGGATCGTGGTGATGCACGGGGTGTCGGAGGTGACGGCGGCCGAGCGGATCTCGTAGCCGTCGGTGCGGGGGCCCGCCGAGTTGGTCGGCGTGCTGATGACCAGCGACAGCTCGCCGGAGGCCATCAGTTCGACCGGGTCCGGCAGGGCGTCGGGGCCGTCGGCCTCGGAGTGGCGCCGGACCGGGAGGAAGTCGATGCCGTGGCGGCGCAGGACCTCACCGGTGCCGGTCGTGGCGTAGACGGTGAAGCCGAGGTCGACCAGGCGCTTGACCGGGAAGACCACCGCGCGCTTGTCGCGGTCGGCGACCGACACGAACACGTTTCCGCTGGTCGGGACGTGCCCGTAGGTGGCGGCCTGCGCCTTGGCGAAGGCGTGCCCGAAGGCGGTGTCGATGCCCATGACCTCACCGGTCGACTTCATCTCGGGGCCGAGCAGCGCGTCGACTCCCTTGCCCTCCACGGTACGGAACCGCTTGAAGGGAAGCACGGCCTCTTTCACCGCGATGGGGGCGTGCGGTGGCAAGGCACCGCCGTCGCCGGTGGGCGGCAGCAGGCCTTCGGCGCGCAGTTCGGCGATGGTCGCGCCGAGCATGATGCGCGCGGCGGCCTTGGCGACCTGGACGCCCGTCGCCTTCGACACGAACGGCACGGTGCGGCTGGCGCGCGGGTTGGCCTCCAGCACGTACAGGGTGTCGTCCTTGAGGGCGTACTGGACGTTGAGCAGGCCGCGCACGCCGATCCCGGCGGCGAGCGCCTCGGTGTGGCGGCGGATCTCGGTCATCACCGAGGAGCCGAGGGTGATCGGCGGGAGCGCGCAGGACGAGTCGCCGCTGTGCACGCCGGCCTCCTCGATGTGCTCCATGACGCCGCCGAGGAAGACGTCCTCGCCGTCGCACAGGGCGTCGACGTCGATCTCGATGGCGTCGTCGAGGAAGCGGTCGACCAGGACCGGGTGCTCCGGGGAGATGTCGGTGGCCCGGTTGATGTAGGCGCGGAGGGCGTCGTCGTCGTAGACGATCTCCATCCCGCGGCCGCCGAGCACGTAGGACGGGCGGACCAGGACCGGGTAGCCGATCTCGTCGGCGATCTCCTTGGCCTCCGGGTAGGACGTCGCCGTCCCGTACTTCGGCGCGGGGAGGCCGTTCTCGGTCAGCAGGCGCCCGAAGGCGCCGCGGTCCTCGGCCAGGTGGATCGACTCGGGGCTGGTGCCCACGACCGGTACACCGGCGGCCTTGAGGCGGCGGGCCAGGCCCAGTGGCGTCTGCCCACCGAGCTGGACGACCACGCCGACCACGCCGGGGCCGCCGGCCGCGCGGCCGGACTCCTCCTCGGCGTGGAAGACCTCCAGGACGTCTTCGAAGGTCAGCGGCTCGAAGTAGAGGCGGTCGGCGGTGTCGTAGTCGGTCGAGACCGTCTCCGGGTTGCAGTTGACCATGACCGTCTCGTACCCGGCGTCGCGCAGCGCCATGACCGCGTGCACGCAGGAGTAGTCGAACTCGATGCCCTGGCCGATCCGGTTGGGACCGGAGCCGAGGATGATCACCTTCGGCCGGTCGCTCGGGGCGACCTCGGACTCGTCCTCGTAGGCCGAGTAGTGGTACGGGGTGTTGGCGGCGAACTCGGCGGCGCAGGTGTCGACCGTCTTGTACACCGGGCGCAGCCCGAGCCGGTGGCGCAGGCGGCGGACGCCGTCCTCACCGGCGAACTCGGGCCGCAGCGCGGCCAGCTGGACGTCGGAGAACCCGGCCCGCTTCGCCCGGCGCAGCAGCGCCTCGTCGAGGACCGCCGCGGCGGCGATCTCGTCGCGCTGTTCGAGCAGCGCGGCCAGCTCGTCGACGAACCACGGGTCGATGCCCGAGGCCGCCGACACCTCGGCGACGCTCGCGCCGAGGCGCAGCGCGCGTTCGGCGGTGTAGAGGCGCCCGTCGTGCGGGGTCTTCAGGGCTTCGAGGGAGTTCTCCTTCGTGGCGCCCTTGGGGTCGGGCTTCGTCCACAGGCCGGGCGTGCCGGTCTCGGCCGAGCGCATCGCCTTCTGCAGGGCCTCACCGAAGGTGCGGCCGAGGGCCATGGCCTCGCCGACGGACTTCATCGTCGTGGTCAGCACCGGGTCGGCGCCGGGGAACTTCTCGAAGGCGAAGCGCGGGATCTTCACCACGATGTAGTCCAGGGTCGGCTCGAAGGCCGCCGGCGTCGCCTTGGTGATGTCGTTGGGGATCTCGTCGAGGGTGTAGCCGATGGCCAGCTTCGCGGCGATCTTGGCGATCGGGAAACCCGTCGCCTTCGAGGCCAGCGCCGAGGACCGCGACACGCGCGGGTTCATCTCGATGACGACGATGCGGCCGTCTTCGGGGTTGATCGCGAACTGGATGTTGCAGCCGCCGGTGTCGACGCCGACCTCGCGCAGCACGGCGATGCCCAGGTCGCGGAGGGCCTGGAACTCCCGGTCGGTCAGCGTCATCGACGGGGCGACGGTCACCGAGTCACCGGTGTGCACGCCCATCGCGTCGACGTTCTCGATGGAGCAGACGACCACGACGTTGTCGTTGCGGTCGCGCATGAGCTCCAGCTCGTACTCCTTCCAGCCGAGGACGCTCTCCTCGATGAGCACCTCGGTGGTCGGGCTCTCGGCGAGGCCCGTCCCGGCGATGCGCTCCAGGTCGGCGTCGGTGTGGGCCATGCCCGAACCGAGCCCGCCCATGGTGAAGCTGGGTCGGATGACGACGGGGAGGCCGAGTTCGGCGACGGTCTCGCGGACCTCGTCCATGCTGTGGCAGACCGCGCTGCGCGGGACCTCGCCCCCGGCGCGGCGGACGACCTCCTTGAACAGCTGGCGGTCCTCACCGCGGCGGATCGCGTCGATGTCGGCGCCGATCAGTTCGACGCCGTACTTGGCGAGGGCGCCCGACTCGTAGAGGGCGACGGCGGTGTTCAGCGCGGTCTGGCCGCCGAGGGTGGCGAGGATCGCGTCCGGCCGCTCCACGGCGATGACCTGCTCGACGAACTCCGGGGTGATCGGCTCGACGTAGGTCGCGTCGGCGAACTCCGGGTCGGTCATGATCGTGGCCGGGTTGGAGTTGACGAGGCTCACGCGCAGGCCCTCTTCGCGCAGGACGCGACAGGCCTGGGTGCCGGAGTAGTCGAACTCGCAGGCCTGACCGATGACGATCGGGCCGGAGCCGATGACGAGGACGTGCTGGATGTCGGTGCGTTTAGGCATTGGCCGGCTCCTGCCGTGCGAGTTCGGCGAGCCGGTCGAACAGGTAGTCCGCGTCGTGCGGGCCGGCCGCCGCCTCCGGGTGGTACTGGACGGAGAAGGCGAGCACCTTGCCGTCCTCGTTGGACAGTCGAAGCCCTTCGACGACGTCGTCGTTGAGGCAGATGTGGCTGACCTCGGCCGTCCCGTAGGGGGTGGCGAAGGTCGTGCCGGACTCGGGTGCCTTGACCGCGAAGCCGTGGTTGTGCGCGGTGACCTCGACCTTGCCGGTGGCGCGGTCGAGGACGGGCTGGTTGATGCCGCGGTGGCCGTAGCGGAGCTTGAAGGTGTCGAGCCCGAGGGTGCGGCCGAGGACCTGGTTGCCGAAGCAGATGCCGAAGACCGGCACCCCGCGTTCCAGCAGCGCCTTGGTGAGGGTCAGGTCGGCGGTCGCCGGGTCGCCCGGTCCGTTGGACAGGAACACCGCGTCGGCGCCGACGGCGAGGACGTCGTCGACGGTCGAGGACGCGGGCAGGACGTGCGTCTCGATACCGCGCTCGGCCATCCGGCGGGGCGTGTTGCGCTTGATGCCGAAGTCGATCGCGGCGACCTTCAGGCGGGTCTCGCCGTCGGCGGGGACCACGTAGGGCTGACGCGTGGTGACGTCGGCGAGGAGGTTCGCGCCGGCCATCTGCGGCGAGGCGGTGACCTTGCGCAGGAGGGCGTCGGCGTCGGTGTCGACGCTGGAGATCCCGGCGCGCATGGCACCGCGCTCGCGGAGGTGGCGGGTCAGGGCGCGGGTGTCGACGCCGCAGATCCCGACGATGCCCTGCGCGGCCAGTTCGTCCTCAAGGGACCGTTTCGCCCGCCAGTTGGAGGCGGTTCGCGACGCCTGGCGCACGACAAATCCGGCGACCCAGATGCGGGACGACTCGTCGTCCTCGTCGTTGACGCCGGTGTTGCCGATGTGCGGGGAGGTCATCGTGACGATCTGCCGGTGGTACGACGGGTCGGTCAGGGTCTCCTGGTAACCGGTCATGCCGGTGGAGAAGACCGCCTCGCCGAGGGTCTCGCCGACGGCGCCGTAGGCCTCGCCGCGGAAGACGCGACCGTCCTCCAGCACGAGTACGGCCGGGGCTCGTCTGGTCATTTCGTGGCCTTTCCATCCAGGACCGTCGCTTCACCGCGCAGGAAGGTCGCCCGCACCGTCGCGGGGAACGTCATGGCGGAGTACGGCGTGTTGCGGCTGAGGCTGGCCAGTTCGTTCGGGACGACGGTCCAGCTCGCGTTCGGGTCGATCAGGGTGAGGTTGGCGGGGACGCCCGGGGCCGGGTCGAGCCCGTGGCCCTCCAGCCCGGCGATGCGGGCGGGCGTGCGCGACATGCGCTCGGCGACGCCGTCCCAGTCGAGGAGACCGGGTTCGACCATGGTCTTGACGACGATGGACAGCGCGGTCTGGAGCCCGAGCATGCCGGGTCGTGCCGCGGCCCACTCGCATTCCTTGTCCTCGGCGGCGTGGGGGGCGTGGTCGGTGGCGACGGCGTCGATGACGCCTTCGGCGAGACCGGCCCGCAGGGCCTCGATGTCGGCGTCGGTGCGCAGGGGCGGGTTGACCTTGTTGACCGGGTCGTAGGTCGCGGCCCGCTCGTCGGTGAGGAGCAGGTGGTGTGGGCAGACCTCGGCGGTGACGCGCCAGCCCTTGCTCTTGGCCCAGCGCAGGATCTCCACGGATCCGGCGGTGGAGACGTGGCAGACGTGCAGGCGGGAGTCGACGTGCCCGGTGAGTAGGCAGTCGCGGGCGATGATGGCCTCTTCGGCGACCGCGGGCCACCCGGCGAGGCCGAGTCGCGCGGAGTACTCGCCCTCGTGCATCTGGGCGCCACCGGTCAGGCGCGGCTCCTCGGCGTGCTGGGCGATGACGCCGCCGAAGGCCTTCACGTACTCCAGGGCCCGCCGCATCATCTTCGGGTCGGCGACGCAGAAGCCGTCGTCGGAGAAGATCCGCACCTTCGCCGCCGAGTCGGCCATGGCGCCCAGTTCGGCCATCTGCTCGCCGGCGAGGCCGACGGTGACGGCGCCGATCGGCTGGACGTCGACGAGCCCGGCGTCCCGGCCGAGGCGCCAGACCTGCTCGACGACACCGGCGGTGTCGGCGACCGGCGAGGTGTTCGCCATCGCGCAGACCGCGGTGTACCCGCCGAGGGCGGCGGCGCGGCTACCGGACTCGACGGTCTCGGCGTCCTCACGGCCCGGCTCGCGCAGGTGGGTGTGCAGGTCGACCAGTCCGGGGAGCGCGACGAGGCCGCTCGCGTCGAGGATCTCGGCGCCCTCGGGCGCGTCGAGCCCTTCACCGACGGCGGTGATCACGCCGTCGGTGATGGCGATGTCGGCGTTCCGGCGGCCGAGGACGGACGCGTTCTTGATAAGCCAGCTGTTCACTGCTTCCCTCTCACGGCTCACTCGCCGGCTCCTTTTTCACCCGACAGCAGCAGGTAGAGCGCCGCCATCCGTACCAGTACTCCGTTGGCGACCTGCTCGACGATCGCCGACCTCGGCGAGTCGGCGACCTCGGGCGCGATCTCCATCCCCCGTACCATCGGGCCGGGGTGCATGACCAGGGCGTCGTCGGGCAGCAGCCCGGCGCGCCGGACGTCGAGGCCGTAGCGCCGCGAGTACTCGCGGACCGACGGGAAGAAGGAGTCGGTCATGCGTTCACGTTGCACCCGCAGCATCATCACGACGTCGGTTTTCGGCAGAACCGCGTCGAAGTCGTACTCCACCCCCGCGGGCCACGACTCGACCCCGACGGGCAGCAGCGTCGGCGGCGCGACCAGCGTCACCTCGGCGCCGAGGGTGTTGAGCAGCAGGACGTTGGAGCGGGCGACGCGGCTGTGCAGGACGTCGCCGACGATCGCGACGCGCAGTCCTTCGAGACGGCCCATTCGCTCACGCATCGTGTACGCGTCGAGGAGGGCCTGCGTGGGGTGCTCGTGTGTACCGTCGCCGGCGTTGAGGACGTGCCCGTCGACCCACTGCGCGAGCCGGTGCGCGGCACCGGAGGCGGGGTGGCGGATGACGACGGCGTCGGCGCCCATCGCCTGGAGCGTCCAGGCGGTGTCCTTGAGGCTCTCACCCTTTGAGACGCTGGAGCCTTTCGCGGAGAAGTTCACCACGTCGGCCGACAGGCGCTTCGCCGCGGCCTCGAAGGAGACCCGGGTGCGGGTGGAGTCCTCGTAGAAGAGGTTGACCACGGTCCGGCCCCGCAGGGTCGGGAGCTTCTTGACCTCGCGTCCCGACAGCGCGGCGCCGAGCTGCCGCGCGGTGTCGAGCAGCAGCGTGGCGGTGTCGCGGTCGAGGTCGGCGGCGGAGAGCAGATGGGTGATCACTTGTCGCCTCCGGTGCTCGGCTTCTGCGGCTCGCCCCCGGCGAGGAGGACGGCGTCACGGTCGTCGACCTCGCGCAGGAGGACGCTGACCTTCTCGCTGTGGGAGGTGGGGATGTTCTTTCCGACGTAGTCGGCGCGGATCGGCAGCTCACGGTGGCCGCGGTCGACGAGCACGGCGAGCTGGACCTGGAGCGGACGGCCGACGTCGTAGAGCGCGTTGAGCGCGGCCCGGACGGTGCGGCCGGAGTAGAGGACGTCGTCGACGAGGATCACGCGGCGTCCGTCGATGCCGCCGGACGGCACCGAGGTCGGCCCGAGCGGGCGGGCGCCGCGCAGTCGCAGATCGTCACGGTAGAGGGTGACGTCGAGTGCTCCGTGGGGGACGTCGACGCCTTCGAATGAGCGGATGCGCTCGGCGAGACGTACGGAGAGGGGTACGCCCCGGGTGGGAATTCCCAGCAGCGTCACCTCGCGCGCGCCACGAGTTTTTTCCAGTATCTGATGCGCGATGCGGTCGACGACTCGGCCTATATCGGCTTCGGACAGCAGCTCTCGGGATGGTTCGGGCGTGTTTCGGACACGGTCCGCCATTCCGACCTCCCTTCCCCGCCTCACTGGACGGTCCCTTAAAGGTGATCGCCACGGAGCCTAACAGCGGGTTGAACGGCGGCCTTGCGCGGACCGGATGACCTGCGCCACTTGACCGGGGCACCCCCACCCGCCTAACCTCACTCTCCGTAGTGAAAACTGGGGTCCCCCCAACCTCGACAAGACTGGAGTCCTAGTCAATGCCGTCTGAGTACGCCAAGAGTCTCGGCAACCGCCTCCGCCAGATCCGGCAGCAACAGGGCCTGTCGCTTCAGGGTGTGGAGGAGAAGTCGGCCGGCAAGTGGAAGGCGGTCGTCATCGGCTCGTACGAGCGTGGGGACCGTGCGGTCACCGTCGCCCGACTGGCCGAGCTCGCCGCCTTCTACCGGGTGCCCGTCTCGGAGCTCCTGCCCGAGGGCACGCCCATGAAGTTCGAGCCCGCCGGGAAGATCATTCTCGACCTTGAGGCTCTCTACGAGCACCCCGCCGACGAGGTCGCGCCGATCGCCCGATACGCGCGTGCGATCCAGCAGCAGCGTGGCGACTACAACGGCCGGATGCTCTCGATCCGCGCCGACGACCTTTCCGCGCTCGCCATTGTTTACGACACCACGCCTTCCGGCCTGGTGGAGCGGCTGACCGAGCTGGGCGTGCTGATCAGCGACCCGCACGAGTTCCTCAACCGCGAGAACTGACCCCGTGACATGAGGAGAGCGGGCCCCACGGCAGGGGGCCCGCTCTCTTTACATATGGGTAGAGCCTTACTCCTGGTGCCCGGCGAGGCTGTTGAGGACGCCGTTGATGAACGACGGCGAGTCGTCGGAGCAGAGCGTCTCGGCGAGCTTGACGGCCTCACTGATCACGACCGGGATGTCGACGTCGACCTGGTGGCGCAGCTCGTAGACGGCGACGCGCAGGATGTTGCGGTCGACGACGGGCATGCGGGCCAGGGTCCAGCCGTGGGCCGCGCCGGCGATCTCGAAGTCGATCTCCTTGCGGTACATCGACACGCCCTCGACGAGGACGGTCGTGTACTCGGGGATCGTCGGCATCTCCTTGTCGCGCTCGGCGAGGTCGCGGCGGTCGTCGAGGACCCGCGTGAACGGCAGGTCGCGCTGCTCGGCCTCGTAGAGCACGTCGACGGCACGCTTGCGCGCCTTGCGCCGTGCCGGGAACGACGAGAAGGAGGTCTTACGGTCCGCGGGGGGCCGCTCCTGGTCAGGCACGGCCGAGGTAGCTGCCGTCACGGGTGTCGACCTTGATCTTCTCGCCGGTGGTCAGGAACAGGGGCACGGCCACCTCGGCACCGGTCTCGACGGTGGCGGGCTTGGTGCCGGCCGAGGAGCGGTCGCCCTGGAGGCCGGGCTCGGTGTAGGTCACTTCGAGGACGACGGAGGTCGGCAGCTCGACGTAGAGCGGGACGCCCTCGTGCATGCCGATGGTCGCCTCGGCCTCGGGGAGGAGGTACTTCGAACCGTCGCCGACGGTCTCCTTCGAGACCGGGATCTGGTCGTAGGTGTCGGTGTCCATGAAGATGAAGTCGTCGCCGTCGACGTAGAGGAACTGGTAGGTCCGCTTGTCGACGGTGGCCGTGTCCACCTTGACGCCCGCGTTGAAGGTCTTGTCGACGACCTTCCCGGACAGCACGTGCTTGAGCGTGGTCCGCACGAACGCACCGCCCTTGCCGGGCTTGACGTGCTGGAACTTCACGACGGTCCACAGGCCGCCGTCGATGTTCAGCACCAGACCGTTCTTGAGATCGTTCGTGGAAGCCATGCTCGCGGGTGTCTCTTTCAGTTGAGAAGCTACGGACCGACAGGCAAGTGTACCGACCTGTACGGGCCTCGGCCGTACCGCCCTCCGGGGGCGTTGGCATCATCGTCGGGTGACTCACACCGAGGTGTACACGGCCGGTCCGGAGCTGTTCGGCGAGCTCGCGCGGGCCGGTGCGGCCGCGCAGACCCTGTTCGCGGCGGTCGGCATCGACCTGCCCGACGATGACCCCGAGGAGACCCTGCGGCACGCGGCGGTGGTGCTGGCCGCGGGACGCCCGCCGGTCGGGTTCGCCGCGCTGACGCTCGTCGACGGCGGCGTGCACCTGGAGGAGCTGGCGGTCGACCCGGCCTTCGGGCGCCGTGGGGTGGGGTCCGCGCTGCTGGAGGGCGTGTGCGACTACGCCCGTGAGCGGGGCTCGGCGGCGGTGACGCTGACGACGTTCCGCGACGTCGCCTTCAACGGTCCCTTCTACTCCTCCCGGGGCTGGGTGGAGTGGCCGAGGGAGGAGTGGGGTCCGCAGATGCGCGAGCAGTGGGCCGCCGAGGAGGCCGCGGGGATCGTCGTGGCGCCCCGGCTCGCGATGCGCCGGGAGGTGCCCGTCTCGAAGCGGGTGTGACGTGGGGCTCCGGCCCTTCGCGGGTACCGTGCGGAACGTGCGCGCCCTGTGGAAGACCCGACGCGAACGGACCTTCGACCTGTGGTTCGTCGGCGTGCTGTGCGCGATCTCGGTCGGGCTCACCTTCTGGGCGCCCCATGGCTACGACCTGACGGGTATCGGGTTCTGGTCGGCGACGTTCCTGCACATCGCCAACATCGCGCTCGTGCTGTGGCGGCGGGCCTATCCGATCGCCGTCGGCGTCATCGTCACGCTGACCACGATCGGGCTGGCGGTGTCGATGTACATCGCGCCGGGCTGGCTGCTCGATCCCGCCCGTCCCGACGACGTGTGGGTCTCGCTGGCGACACCGATCGCGGCTTACGCGGTCATGATGTTCTCCGGACGCAGGCTCGCCTCGTGGCTGGTGGTGGGGGCGCTGTTCGCGGTGCTGGCGCGGCCGTGGGACAGCAGCGGCGAGCTGGTGATGGCGGCGCTGCTGTTCACGGTGCTCCCGGCGACGATCGGGATGCGCCGGCGGATCCAGAAACGCCTCATCGACTCTCTCGCCGAGCGCGCCGAGCAGGCCGAACGCGAGCAGCACCTCCAGGGCGAGGCCGCCCGCGCCGAGGAGCGCACGCGTCTGGCCGGGGAGGTCCACGACGTCGTCAGTCACCGCGTGGTGCTGATGATCCTGCACGCCGAGGCGCTGCGCCGGGCCGCGCCCGACGCGAACACGCGCGAGGCCGCCGAGGCGCTCGGTGAGACCGGCCGGCAGGCGCTGGGTGAGATGCGCGAGCTCGTCGGGCTTCTGCGCGGGGAGCCGACCCCGGAGGGGCAGTCGCCGCCCGGGCTCGACGAGCTGCCCGAGCTGGCCGGGGAGTCGTCGGCGGTCGGGTTCCCGGTGACCTTCGTGGAGGACGGCGAACGCCCGGCGACCTCGCCGGTGATCGGGCGGACGGTGCACCGGATCGTGCGGGAGGCGCTGACTAACGTGCGCAAGCACGCGCCGGGCGCGGCGACGACGGTGCGAGTGGGTTACGAGGCCGAGCGGGTGCGGCTGTCGGTGCGCAACTCGGCGGCGTCGGGCCGGCGGTCGGCGGGCCTGGCCGCGAGCGGTTCGGGCAGCGGGCTGCTGGGGCTGCGGCAGCGTGCCGAGCTGGTCGGCGGGACGCTGCGGGCGGGGCCGCTGCCCGGCGGCGGGTTCCTGGTGGAGGCCGAGCTGCCGGTGTACATCGCCTCGGGTGAAGGCGGCTAGCGGCTAGTCGTGCGCGGTCTGCTCGTCGAGGTATTCGAGGGCTTCGCGCACGGCGGTGTCGGCGTCGCCGTCGGCGATCGCGGCGACGAGGCGGGAGTGGTCGATGTAGGCCTCTTCGGTGAGGTGTTCGCCGAAGTCGGCCTGCATGGCGTGGCGGATGGCGTCGCCGAGGTCGAAGTAGAGGTCGCGCAGGAGGGTGTTGTGGGCGGCCTCGACGATGAACTGGTGGAGGCGGACGTCGGCGTCGACCCAGGTCTCGACGTCGCCGACGGCCCAGGCCTCCTCGCGGCGGGCGAGGGCCTGGCGGATGGCGGCGAGGTCGGCGTCGGTGCGGCGGGAGGCGGCCAGGCGGACGGCCTCCAGTTCGAGGGCGCGGCGGACTTCGAGGGCCTCGCGACTGTGGCAGTCGGCGACGCGGCGGCGGACGGCGCCGGCGAGTTCGCTGGCGCCGCGCACG
Organism: Phytomonospora endophytica; assembly: GCF_014202425.1. GTDB lineage: Bacteria > Actinomycetota > Actinomycetes > Mycobacteriales > Micromonosporaceae > Phytomonospora > Phytomonospora endophytica. The sequence continues at coordinate 92,394 of NZ_JACHGT010000022.1, forward strand.
AAGGTGCCCGAGCCCTGGCGGATCTCCAGGAGTCCGGCGTGGGCGAGGGCGCGGACGCCTTCGCGGACGGTGTTGCGGCCGACGCCGAGCAGCGCGACGAGTTCGGGTTCGGTCGGGATGCGTTCGCCGACGGCCCACTCCCCCGCCGCGATCTGCGCGCGGAGCTGGCCGATGACCTGGTCGACGAGGGCCGACCGGCGGGCGGTTTGCAAGGCCATGGCGCGTCTCTCCTTCGGGCGCGGTTGGCGTAGCTCACAGCCCGCGTCTTCGAGGAAGCGCGGACGGCGTCCACGAGTTAATGTTGGCAGACGGAAATTCATCCCATCATTCGATGACCCGTTTAATCTTACCGTCACCGAGAGGACAAGCCGGATGAGCGCGCTCCTGGCCAAAGACGCACCGGCCGCGGGAACGCGTGCTCAGCGCGTGGTCTCGACCTCCTGGGTACTGGTCGCCGGGGTCCTGCTGACCGCGGCGAACCTGCGCACCGCCGTGACGAGCGTCGGGCCGCTGCTGGAGGAGATCCGCGACGGGCTCGGCACGTCGGCCACCGTCGCCGGGATCCTCACCACCCTCCCCGTGCTCTCCTTCGCCGCGCTCGGCGGCTTCACCCCCGCCCTCGCCCGGCGATTCGGTGAACGAAAACTCCTCACCGCGGCCCTGCTCACCATGAGCTTCGGGCTCGTCGTCCGCGCCATGGTCGACTCGACACCCGTCTTCCTCGCCGCCTCCGCGCTCGCCCTGGCCGGCGGCGCCGTCGGCAACGTCGCGATCCCGGCCGTGGTCAAGCGCCACTTCCCCGACCGCGTCGGGCCGATGACCACCGCCTACTCGACGGCCCTCGCCGTCGGCACCATGGTGACCGCGGCCCTGACCGTGCCGCTGGAGCAGGCCTTCGACGGCAACTGGCACCTCGCCCTCGGCGTGTGGGTCGTCCCCGCGCTGCTGGCCGTCGTGCCGTGGCTGCTCTGGCGCAGTCCCGCGACCGAGGCCGCCGAGCACGCCGAGGCCGCCGCGCCCGTCCGCCGCGTGTGGCGCAGCAAGCTCGCGTGGATGATGGTCGCCTTCTTCGGCATGCAGTCGCTGATCGCCTACGTGATGTTCGGCTGGCTGGCGCAGATGATGCGCGACACCGGCCACACCGCCGGCCAGGCCGGCGTGATGCAGGCGGTGTTCACGGCCATCAGCATCCCCGTGTCGCTGATCGTGCCGTCCCTGGCGGCGCGCATGCGCGACCAGAAGGCGCTGATGTTCACCCTGGTCGGCCTGTACCTGATCGGCCTGCCCGGCCTGTGGCTCGGCCGCGGCGGCCTGCAGTGGCTCGCGCTGGTCGTCACAGGCGTGGCGATGGGCACCTTCCCGCTGATCCTGACGCTGTTCGGGCTGCGCACGCGGACCCCGCAGGGCACCGCGGCGATCTCGGCCTTCGCGCAGTCCGGCGGCTACCTGATCGCCGGATCCGGGCCGCTGCTGGTCGGCGTGCTCTACCAGGCGACCGGTGGCTGGGCCGCTCCGTTCACGATGCTGCTGGCCGCGGCGGTCGTCGCGCTGATCGTCGGCGCCTACATCTCGCGGCCGCTGTTCCTGGAGGACGAACTGGCGGCGGCGGAGCAGAAGGACAAGGCCGCACCCGCGTCGGCCTAGGGCGTCCCGGGCTTCGGCGCGGACCTGCGGTAGCCCTCGAACAGCGGCCCGCCGGCACGGTCGAGAACCTCGCGGGTGAACGCGATGAGCGCCTCCCGCTCGTCGCGTGCGGCCGTCCAGCGTTCGGCGAGGCCGGCGTCGTGGGCGCGGAGTTCCCGCAGGAGCCACTTGCCGTTGCCGGTCCAGTGGGCGCCGAACTCCAGCGCCGCCCGGCCGGCCGACAGCCACAGCTGTGTCCCCACGAGCGTCGTCTCGGCCGGATCGACGCTGTGCAGATAGTCGTCGAGCTCGTCGGTGAGGACGTAGCGGCTCCAGTCGCTGGCCTCGGCCGGCACCGGCCCCGGCCCTTCGGCGAGCCGCTTCGCGCACTCCTCCCGCAGCCCGGCGAGCTCCCCGTCGACCTCGCCGAGCGGCACCCCGGTGCCGATCATGCGGTGGAGGGTCGGCTTGCGGGCCGCCAGCTCGATGTCCAGGAAGTGGCGGTGGCCGCGCAGGTCGTTGGCGAAGATCTCGACCGGCCAGCCCCGCCACCGGTGCGAGGAACGTCCGGCGGCGGCGTCCCCGTCGGGCAGGCGGACCACGATGTCGAGGTCCGAACCGGGTGTCCGCGCCGACGTCGTCACGCTCCCCGCCAGCAAGGCCCAGCGGGCCTGGGGGAAATGCTCGGCGACGAAGTCGCGGGCGTCGGCCAAGGGTGCGTCCATCCCGGCATCATCCCTGCTCGGGCCCGGGTGGACAAACCGATTGCCGCCGATCCTTCGGTCGCCGCCGAAGACTCGACGGCGCAAGATGGAGCCATGACCGACCCTCAGGCCGCCCCACTCGCCGAGCTCGCCTCCGTGCTCGCCGACCGGACCCGCGTGGCGATCCTCCTCGCCCTCCTCGACGGGCGCGCGTGGACGGCCGGGGAACTCGCGCGGCACGCCCAGGTCGCGCCGTCCACGGTCAGCGGGCATCTCACCCGCCTGGCCGACGCGCGTTTCGTGACCTACTACCGGCAGGGCCGCCACAGCTACGTGCGGATCACCGATCCGGAGGTCGCCGAGCTGCTGGAGAACCTCACGGCACGACTGGAGACCCCCGCGCCGAAGGTGACCTCGCTGCGGGCCTCGAACCGGCAGCGGGCCCTGGCGGCCGCCCGCACCTGCTACGACCATCTCGCCGGGCGCCTCGGCGTGGCGGTGGCCGAGGCCCTGGTGCGCGAGAAGCTCGTCTCCGTCGGCGACCACCCCGCGCTGACCGACGACGGCGAGCGCTGGTTCGCCGACCTGGGCGTCGACCTGACCGAGCTGCGCCGGAAGCGGCGGCCGATCCTGCGGGAGTGCATCGACTGGACCGAGCGCCGTCCGCACCTGGCGGGTGCGGCGGCCTCCGGGCTGCGGGAGGCGGTGACCTCGCGGACCTGGGTGGTGCCCGTCGGTGACACGCGTGGACTGCGCATCACCGACGAGGGCTACGCCGCCTTCGCCGACCTGCTCGGGCTGACCCGTGAGGAACTCAAGGTCGGCTGAGTCCGGGCACGGCGACGGTGAGCGCCGAACCGAGTGCGACCACTCCACAGGCCCCCACCACCAGCGCGACGGCTCCCCAGGGGACGACGATCGCGCCCGTCCCGGTGAGCAGCAGGAGCGCCAGGGACATCCCGCCGAGGACGAGTCCACCGGCCAGTGCCGCGAGGACCGTCCCGACGAGCAGGACCACGAGCGTCTCGACGGCGAGCACGGCGAGCACCTGGCGGCCGCTCGCCCCGGCGAGTCTGAGCAGGCGTCTTTCGGGGCGACGGTCACGGGTGGCCATGGCGAGGGTCCCGGCGATGAACAGGCCGGTGTAGGCCAGGGCGATGCCGAGGACGACGCGCATGCCCAGGGCGGTGACGCCGCCGGATGCCGCTCGCCGCGACGCCGCCCAGTCCTGGTGACTCACCGCGGTGGCGCCGAGCGGTGCCAGACCCGCGCGGAGGTCCGCGGCCACGACCGCCGGATCGTGGCCCGGTGCGGCCGAGACGAACAGCTCGCCGACTTCCGCGCCGGGGGCGTTGGCGGGGGTGACATAGGCGCCGTTGCCGCCGGCCCCCTCGCGGATGACGGCGACCACGCGGAGGGTTACCGGGCTGCCGTCGGCGCGCCAGATCGCGACCTCCTCGCCGAGTTCGCGGCCCCATTCGGTGTCGACGACGATCGTGGAGTCGTCGAGTTCGCCGGGCGAGCCTTCGAGGACCGGGGGCGCGAGCGCCGTCCCGAAGGCGGCGGGGTCGACCGCTCGTGCCTGCCTGCGCAGGAGGGCGGTGTCCTCCTCGACGTCGAAGAGGACGGTCTCGCGGGTGACGCTGACTTCGGCGCCGGGTACGTCCCGCGCGGCCGTGGCCATGGCCTCGGTCAGGGCGGGCGCCTGTTCGGGCAGGACGAGGTATCCGGCCGTCACTCGCGCGGTCTCCTCCTCGGTCCGGGCGCCGTCGACGGTCCCGACGGCTCCGAGCAGGCAGATCGCGAGCCCTACGGTCAACAGGATGGGCGCGGCCGTGGCGGCCGTGCGGCCCGAGGTGGCCAGCGCCGACTCGCGGGCGAGCATGCCCGTGGCACCGCGCAGCCTGCTCAACGGCCAGGTCACCAGCCGCGCGATCGGCCCGGTCAGCAGGGGCGCGAGGGCAGCCAGGGCGACGAGCAGCATCAGGACCAGGGGCGTGTACTGCTTGCGTTTGAGCAGCGTGGCCGGGCCCTCCAGGAGCGGCTGGATCAGCATCAGCAGCGCCCCGAGGAGCGCGGCGGCGCCGAAGAGGGCGCGCAAGGGTGACAGTCGACGGGCCTGCACGTGAGTCTCGCGCAGCGCTTCGGTCGGCGCGATACCGCCCGCCCGGCGTGAGGCCGACCAGGCCCCGCACCACGCGACCACAACGCCGACGGCGAAGGCGATGTAGAACGGCGCCGGCGAGGAACCGACGGTGAACCACGGCGGCGCCATGCCCAGCTCCCGCAGCCACGCCGCCATGCGAGGCCCGCCGGCGTCGCCAACGACGCAGCCCGCGGCCGACCCGGCCAGTCCGAGGAGCGTCGCCTCGGCCATGACGGTCCGGCGGACCTGACGTGGTGTCGCTCCCGCCGCCCGCAGCAGGGCGAACTCGCGCCGCCGCTGGCCCACCGCGAAGGCGAAGGTCGAGGCCACCACGAACACCGAGACGAAGGCGGCGATCCCGCCCGCCGTGCCGACCAGGGAGTTCGCCGCGATCAGCGCCTGTTCGTCGCGGGCGGTCGCCGGGTCGAGCAGGCGCAGCTCGCCGCCGCTGAAGACCTCGGCCTCCGTCCCGACGAGGTCCCGGACGGCCGCGGCCGGACCGTCCACGACGGCCAGCCCGGCGACCGGTTGGAGACGCGCGGCCTCGGCGTCGGTGAAGTAGACGCCCGGGTCCTCCCCGGCGGACGCGGCGAGACCGGTCACCAGGTACGCCCGTGGCCCCTGTGGGGTGTAGACGGTGACGTGCTCGCCCAGGGCGCCCGCGCCGGTGGCCAGCACGATCTCGTCGTCGACCTTCGGCGCCCGTCCCGAGAGGAGTTCGGTGCCCGAGAAACGCGCCGACGGCCAGGGCCGTCCCGTCGCGGTGCCGCCGGGCGCGCCGAGTTCGAAAACGCGGTCGACGGTGACCGCGCCGAGGGTGGCGAGACGGTCGAGGAGCCCCGCCGACAGGGCGTGCTCACCGGGCAGCGGCGTGGTCTCGGTGTCGTGCGAGGTCTCCACACTCAGCTCGGCGAGCGCCCGGACGACCACGGGCGCGTTGGCGTAACGGACCGGCGCACGCTCGGGCGCGCTGAAGGTTCCGGTGAGGACCTGGCCCATCGCGGCGACGAGACCGACGCCGAGGGCCAGGGCGAGGAAGGTCGCCGCGAAGGTCATCCAGCGCGAGCGCAGACCACGCCAGGCCATCGCGAGCAGGGTGAACGGTGAGGTCAACATGGACGGACCGCCTCGGGTGCAAGGTGACGGGTGTGGAGTGTCATGCCGCTACCGCCACGGGACGCAGATCGGCCAGGGCCGCCGCCACCCGCGAGGGCGTCGGCTCGTGATCCTCACCGGCGACGCGACCGTCGGCCAGGTACACCACCCGGTGCGCGTAGGACGCCGCCACCGGATCGTGCGTCACCATGATCACCGTCAGCCCATGCCCGTCGACCAGCCCGCGCAGCAGGCGCAGGACCTGCGCGCCGGTCTCGGTGTCGAGGGCACCGGTCGGCTCGTCGGCGAAGAGCACCGCCGGGCGGGTCACCAGGGCACGGGCCAGCGCCACCCGCTGCTGCTGGCCACCGGACATCTCATGTGGACGATGCCCGCCGCGCCCGTCGAGACCCACCTCGCTCAAGGCCTGACGCAGAGCCTTTCGGCTCACCCGGCGCCCGGCCAGACGCGCCGGGAGGCTCACGTTCTGCTCGGCCGTCAACGTCGGCAGGAGGTTGAAGGACTGGAACACGAAACCGATCCGCTCACGGCGCAACGTCGTCAAACGCTTCTCCGACAGGCCCGTCAGCTCCACCGGCGGCCCACCGCCCAGCAGCACCGAACCCGCGTCCGGCCGATCCAGCCCGGCGGCGCACTGCAGCAAAGTGGACTTGCCCGAACCCGAAGGGCCCATCACCGCGGTGAAACCGCCCGACGCGAAAGAGAGGGAGACACCGGCGAGAGCGTGGACCGCGCTCTCCCCGGAACCGTAGGTCTTGCGAAGACCGGTCAGCCGGACTGCGTTCGTCATAGGTCAATCAGACCGGCGAATCGGCCCGCGCGCATTGGCACAAGTTCTAGTTCCGGGGTAGAAGAACTTCTACCCCACAAGTAGAACCAGCACCAGTGACCGCGCCGACCACCAGCCCGTACGGTCGACGCATGAACATCTCGACGGCATGGCGGGCGCTCAGTTCGGGCCGCCTGCTGCGCGGCTGGTGGCCGTGGCGCTCCGTCGCCTACGTGGCCGGCGGCGCCCTGGCCGGCTTCGCCGCGTTCATCGCCATCACGGCCCTGCTCACCCTCGGCGTGACCCTCGCCGTCGTCCTCATCGGCATCCCCCTGCTGATCGCCGCCGCGCTCTCCGGGATCCCCGTCGGCATCGTCGAGCGCCTCCGCCTCCGCCTCGTCGACACCCGCCCCGCCCACGACCCGCACCGCGAACCGCCCCGCCCCGGCCTCGCCTCCTGGGCCCGCACGCGCCTCACCGAACAGAGCACCTGGCGCGCCCTCGGCTACACCCTCCTGCACGCCACGCTGCTGTGGCCCCTCGACCTGCTCGTCCTCGGCTTCGCCCTCGTCGCCCCCGGCAGCCTGCTGATCGCGCCGGCGGCCCTCGCGCTCGCCGAGGACGGCGAGGTCAAACTCGTCAAACTATGGCTCATCGACGACTGGCGCGAGGCCCTGCTCGCCGTCCCCGTGGGCCTCGCCGGCCTGGTCGCCGGGCTCTACCTCGTCACCCTCTACGCCGCCGGGCGCGGCGCCCTCGCCCGCGTCCTGCTCTCCGTACCCGCCGAGGACGCCCGCGAAAGACTCACCGCCGTCACCCGTTCCCGCGCGCGCCTGGTCGCCGCCTTCGACGCCGAACGCCGCCGCATCGAACGCGACCTCCATGACGGAGCCCAGCAACGCCTCCTCGCGCTGAGCATGACCCTCGGGCTCGCCAAATACGCCGAAGGGCAAGACCTCCAGGACCTCCTCGACCGCGCACGAGCCGAGTCCACCACCGCGCTCGCCGAGATCCGCGAACTCATCCACGGCATCCACCCGCAGGTCCTCGTCGACCGCGGCCTCGGCCCCGCGCTGGAGGAGGCGCTCGACCACCTCGGCATCCCCGTCGAGTCCGACATCTCCCTGCCCGAGGAGCGGCCACCCTCCGCGGTCGAGACGGCGGCCTATTTCGCCGCCCGCGAGGTCTTCACGAATGTCGCGCGCCATTCCGGGGCCACGAACATGCGACTGTCGGTGGAGGCCGACACGTCCTGGCTGCGTCTTGAGATCATCGACGACGGTCACGGCGGCGCCGACCCCGCCGAAGGCACCGGCCTGACCGGCCTCGCCGACCGCATCGCCGTCGTCGACGGCACCTTGAGTCTGTCGAGCCCGCCCGGCGGCCCGACCCGAGTACACGTGGAGATCCCTTGGCACCGCAGCGAACGGCCCGCGTCGTCCTCGCCGAAGACGGAGTCCTGATCGCCGAGGGCATCGCCGGTCTCCTCCGCCGCTTCGGCCACGACGTCGTGGCCGTCGTCGGTGACGCCGTCAAACTCCGCGACGCCGTCTCCGCCTACCTGCCCGACCTGGTCGTCACCGACGTGCGCATGCCGCCGAACTTCAGCGACGAGGGCCTCGTCGCCGCCATCGAGCTGCGCCACAGGTACCCGACGATGGCGGTGATGGTGGTCAGCCAGTACATCGAGGCGACCTACGCCGGCGAACTCCTCGACGCCGACGGCGACGCCGGCGTGGGTTACCTGCTCAAGGACCGCATCGCCGACGTCATGGAGTTCGGCGCGGCCGTCGAACGCGTCCTCGCCGGCGGCACGGTCGTCGACCCACTCGTGGTGAAACAACTCGTCCGCCGCAACCGTGACCCCCTCGCCTCCCTCAGCGGCCGGGAGAAGGACGTCATCGCCCTCATGGCCGAAGGCCGCTCCAACGCGGCGATCGCGAAGACACTGCACGTGTCCGAAGCCGCGGTCGCGAAACACGTGACGGGAATCTTCACGCGCCTGGGACTCATCGCGACGGAGGACGACAACCGGCGGGTCATGGCGGTGCTGCGCTACCTGCGGTGAGGGGACAACGGGGGGTGCGGCGGGAAGGTTGAAGGGCGAAGAGCGAGAGCCGGGCGGGGTGGGCGAGGCAGGGCCGGCTGCAAAGGCGAAGCGCGAAGACGGCCCTGGGTACGACTGGCGGAGAGCGAGGACTCCACGGGCCACCGGACTGCGGGCGGCGTCTAGCGGCGGGCGAACCGCGCGGCCCGCCTCACTCCCCCAGCGAAGCCAGGTGCCGCAGCGCCAGCCGGTACCCGTTCACGCCGGCCCCCACGATCACCGCGTCGGCGTGCGCCGACACATAAGAGTGGTGCCGGAACGCCTCGCGCTTGTGCACATTGGAAATGTGCACCTCGACGAGCGGCGCCGTGAGCATCGCGCACGCGTCCCCCACCGACACCGAGGTGTGCGTCAGCGCCGCCGCGTTCAGCACGACCGGCGTCTCGTTGTCGGCGGCTTCGTGCAGCCATGCGAGCAGCTCGTGTTCGGCGTTGGTCTGCCGGACGTCCGCGTTGAGTCCCAGTTCCTTCGCGGCCAGCTCGCAGAGCGTGACCAACTCGGCGTAGGTGGTACTACCGTAAATGTGCGGCTCACGGGTGCCCAGCCGGTTGAGGTTCGGCCCGTTGAGGATCAGGACGTCGGTGGTCATGCGCTCACCTCGGCGTAGGCGGTGCGGAGCTGCTCCTCGGTCACGTCGTCCACGAGGGCCGGCCGGCCGATCGCGTCGAGCAGCACGAAACGCATCGTCGCGCCGACCGACTTCTTGTCGACGCGCATGGCCGCGAGCAGCCCATCGAACTTCCCGGCCTCGTAGTGGGTCGGGAGTCCCAGCGACTCCAGGATCGCCACGGTCCTGCCGACCACGTCGACACGACCGGTGAGGCGGCCGAGGTGCGCGGCGAAGACCATGCCCACGGCGACGGCGTCGCCGTGGCGCCACCGGTAGTTCTCGACCTTCTCGATGGCGTGGGCGAAGGTGTGCCCGTAGTTCAGGAAGGCACGACGCCCGGATTCGCGGAGGTCCTCGGTGACGACCTCCGCCTTCACGCGGATGGCGCGGGCGGCGATGTCGGCCAACAACGCCGAATCGGCGACCAGGGCCGCCTTCGGGTCGGCCTCGACGCGTCGGAGGATCTCGGCGTCGGCGATGAAACCGCACTTGACGACCTCGGCGAGCCCCGCGGCGAGGTCGGCGGACGGCAGCGACTCCAGTGTGGACAGATCGCACAGGACGACGGCCGGGGGATGGAAGGCGCCGACGAGGTTCTTGCCCGCGGCGACGTTCACGCCCGTCTTCCCGCCGATGGCGGCGTCGACCATCCCCAGCAGGGAGGTCGGCAGGTGAATGACGCGCACACCGCGCAGCCAGGCGGCCGCGACGAAACCGGCGAGGTCGGTCACGGCGCCTCCACCGAGGCCGATGACGACGTCGGTGCGGGTGAAGCCCGCGGCGCCGAGGTGGTCCCAGCAGGCCGCGGCGACCTCGACCGACTTGGCGGCCTCGGCGTCGGGAACCTCGGTCAGCAGCGGCCGGACACCCGCGTCGGCGACGGCCACGGCTAGCGCGGCGGCGCGTTCGGCGAGGGGCGCGGTGTGCAGGATGGCGGCCTGGGCGGCGCCGGTGAGGTATTCGGGTACGTGCGACCACAGGTCGCGGCCGATGACGGCGTCGTAGTCGGCGGCGCCGCCGAAGGGGATGCGAACGGGCCGTTCGCCGACGTGGGCGAGCAGCTCGTCGACGATCCCGGCGGGGTCGCGGTCGTCGGTTTCGACGGTGACGGTGGCGACGTCGCGGTAGAGCGGCAGCCGCTGGTCCATCAAGACCTTGAGGGTCGCGCGGGGGTTCATCTCCAGGAGGGGCCGTCCGGCGCCGAGTCCGACGCGGCGGACGGCGTCGGTGAGCCCGACGTTGAGGAACACGACGCGGTGCCCGCCGAGGAGCGCGCGGGTCGCGTCGGCGAGGATCGCGCCGCCGCCGAGGGCGAGGACGCCGTCGTGCCCGGTGAGGGCGTCGGCGACGGCCTGGCGTTCGAGGGCGCGGAAGTGGTCTTCGCCCTCGTCGATGAAGATCTCCGGGATGGGTTTCCCGGCGAGGGTCTCGATGTCGAGGTCGGTGTCGCGGAAGGCGACGCCGAGGCGTTCGGCGAGGGCGGCGCCGACGGTGGTCTTGCCGGAGCCGGGCGGGCCGACGATCACGCAGACGGGCTTCATCGGATCAGCAGGTTCTCCAGGTAGCCGGCGAGGTTGCGCCGGGTCTCGCCGACCGAGTCGCCGCCGAACTTCTCCAGCGCGGCCTCGGCGAGGACGAAGGCGACCATGGACTCGGCGACGATGGCCGCGGCGGGCACGGCACACACGTCGGAGCGCTGCGCGATCGCGGCGGCGGCCTCGCCGGTGGCGACGTCGATGGTGGACAGGGGCCGCGTGAGCGACGAGATCGGCTTCATCGCCGCGCGGACGCGGACGGCTTCACCGGTGGTGATGCCGCCTTCAAGGCCGCCGGCGCGGTCGGTGAGGCGCTTGACGCCGTCGGCGGTGGCCACGATCTCGTCGTGGGCGGCCGAGCCGCGCGAGCGGGCCTGAGTGAAGGCATCGCCGATCTCGACGCCCTTGATCGCCTGGATCGACATGAGCGCGGTGGCCAGGCGTGCGTCGAGTTTGCGGTCCCACTGGACGTGCGAGCCGAGTCCGGGCGGGGCGCCGTAGGCGAGGACTTCGACGACTCCGCCGAGGGTGTCGGCGTCGTTCTTGGCGTCGTCGACGGCGGCGACCATGCGCACGGAGGCGTCGGGGTCGAGGCAGCGGAGGGGGTCGGCGTCGATCTGGGCCTCGTCGCCGGGCTCGGGGAGGATCCCGGGTTTGGCGGCGACGTCGCCGAGGGCGACGACGTGGGAGAGGACGTCGATGCCGATGGCCTGCTTGCAGAAGGCCTTGGCGACGGTGCCGATCGCGACGCGCGCGGCGGTCTCGCGGGCGCTGGCGCGTTCGAGGATCGGGCGGGCGTCGTCGTGGGCGTACTTCTGCATCCCGGCGAGGTCGGCGTGGCCGGGCCTCGGGCGGGTCAGCGGTTTGTTGCGGGCCTGTTCGGCCAGCAGGGCGGGGTCGACGGGGTCGGCCGACATGACCGTCTCCCATTTGGGCCACTCGGAGTTCCCGACGCGGATCGCGACGGGCGAGCCGAGGGTGAGCCCGTGGCGGACGCCGCCGATGATCTCGACCTCGTCCCGCTCGAACTTCATCCGGGCGCCGCGGCCGTAACCGAGGCGGCGGCGGGCGAGTTCGGTCGTGATGGCCTCGGTGGTCACCGCGACGCCGGCGGGGAGGCCGTCGATGATCGCGACCAGGGCCGGTCCGTGTGATTCTCCGGCAGTCATCCAACGCAACACGGTGGCAAGTGTGTCACGCAGGCGGCGGTGACCGGTCAGCAGGTGAGCGGCGCGTCCCAGGCCTCGGGACGGGTGCGGGTTCAGGCCAGGAGGACGGCCAGATGGGCGCCGAGCAGCATCGACGGTCCGTACGGAAGGTGGGTGCGGCCGGCGCGGGCGGCGGCCAGGGCCCACAGGGCGCCGATGGCGATGGTGCACACGGTGGCCGTCGCCACAGTGGTCCAGGAGAGCCGGCCGAGGGGCAGGGCGAGGAGGGCGGCGAGTTTGACGTCACCGAAGCCGAGTGCCGCCGGGGCGGCGAGGTGGACGGCGGCGTAGGCGGTGAGGCAGACGGCGGAGGCGGCGAGCGCGCGGGTGAGGGAGGCGCGGTCGCCGGTGAGCGCGAGGGTGGCGGCGGTGAGCGGCCAGGCGGGGAGGACGAGCGCGTCGGGGAGCCGGTGGAGGGCGGTGTCGACGGCGGCGAGCGCGACGCCGAGGACGGTGAGGGCGGCCAGGACGGCGGTGACGGGGAGGGGCCGTGGGGTGAAGGCCAGTGCGGCGAGGAGTCCCATGGTGGTGATGGTGAGGACGGGGATGTTCGGTGTGGTGTGGGCGCCGACGGCGGCACCGAGGGGGCGGGCGCAGGCGAGGCCGAGGAGACCGGCGAAGAGGACGGAGTAGACCATCCCCATGTCTACTCATAGCGCGCAAATAGGACGGGGTCGATGTTGGCGGCGGGCGTCGGGCATGCTGTGCGGATGTTGATCCGACCGGCCGTGCCCGAAGACGCCGCGGCGCGTGCCGCCCTCGCGGCGGTGTGCCATCCGCATGTCCTGGTCAGCGAGCGGATGATCCGCTATTTCCTGCCCGATCCCGCGCTGCGCAGGGCGTCGGTGGTCGCCGAAGTGGACGGCCGGGTCGTCGGGTCGGGGTCGGTGGAGCTGGAGGTCATGGATCGCACGACGGCGGCCGAGACGATCAGCGTCGCCGTCGACGCGCGCCGCCGTGGCGTCGGCTCGGCGATCCACGCCGCCTTGGCCGAGCATCTGGCGACGCTGCCCGCGACACGGCTGAAAGGACGGGTGACGGGCCCGGAAGGCAGGGCCTTCGCCGAGGCGCACGGTTTCACGCCCGGCCGCGTATGGCGGATCTCCGGCACCGACCCGCGACAGGCACCGCCCGTCCCGCGCATTCCCGAGGGCATCACGCTCACCCCGCTCGCCGCCGTCGAAGACCTCGCACCGGTCTACGAGCTCTACCGGGAGTGCGGTGCCGACATGCCCGGTCGCGAGCGCGGGCCCGGTTTCTCCTACGAGGACTGGCTGAAGTTCGCCGTCAACTCCCCCGTGGCCGACCGGGACTGCTCGATCGTCGCCTACGACGGGGACGTCCCGGTGGCCTTGACGTTCATCAACAGCGACGGCGACCGCGCGTTCAACTCCCTCGCCGGGACCGCCCGCGATCACCGCGGCAAGGGCCTGGGCAGGCTCGTCAAGGCCGTGTCCCTGCACAAGGTCGCCGCCAAGGGCGTGATGAGTGTGTACACGGCCAACACCGAGGACAACGCCGCCATGCTCGCGGTCAACACCTGGCTGGGTTACCGGCCCGCGCTCGAAGAGCTCACCATGGTCCGGCCCGTTGGCTAAACGGCGTGACAACACCCGGCCGGCTGCGGCATGGTGGCCGCATGATCCTGCGTAAGGCCACCCCCACCGACGACGGCGCGGTCCTCGCGCTGTGGACCACCTGCTATCCCTTCCAGGTCTTTACCGAGGCGCTGATCCGCGCCCGGGAGGTCGACAGCCCGCCCGCCGAGAAGCGGCTGACCCTTCTCGCCGAGGTCGACGGCGTCGTCGAGGGCGCCGCCATCTGCCGGGTGGACTTCGAGTCGGCCGATCCGGGGGTCGCCACACTCGCCCTGATGGTCGCGCCCGATTCCCGGCGCCGCGGCATCGGTGGTGCCCTCCACGAACGTGCGCTGGCCTACCTGCGCGGGCTCGGCATGACGCGACTGATCGTGCGCACCGGGGACGACGACGGCATGGCCTTCGCCACCGCACGGGGAATGACGCTCAGCCGCACCGAGCGGATCTCACGGGTCGACCCGCGCGACGTGCCGGCGCCTCCCGCGCTTCCCGACGGGATCACCCTGCGGTCCATGGCCGACATCGCCGACCTGCGCCCGGTCTATGAACTCGACGGCGCGGTGAGCCTCGACGTGCCCGGTGACACGCCCTTCCAGTCCATGCCCTACGAGGAATGGCTGCGCGCGATCGTCGGTATCCCCATCTTCGACGCCGAGGCGAGCATGGTCGCCTACGACGGGGACCTGCCCGTCTCGCTGGCCTGCGTGGAGTCGGCCGGGACGCGCATGTTCAGCGGCCTGGCCGGGACCCTCGCCGGCTACCGCGGACGCGGGCTCGCGCGCGTGGTCAAGGCCCACGCCCTGCGCCGCGCCGCCGCGAAGGGGATCACCGAGGCGTTCACCAACAACGACGCGAGCAACACCGCCATGCTGGCGGTCAACACCCGGCTCGGCTACCGCGAGCACACCAGACTGCGGGTCGTCACCGGCGCGATCTAGCGGGCGGCGACGGCTTCACGCAGGGCCGCGCGCATCGCCTCGACGGGCGCGTCGACGCCCGTGAACAGCTCGAACTGCCGCACGGCCTGCGCCAGCAGCAGCGCGAGCCCGTCGACGACGACACAGCCGGCCTCGATGGCGCCGGCTGCCAGGGGCGTCGGCCACGGGTCGTAGAGCACGTCGAACAGGGTCGTGCCCGCACCCCACGACACCGCCAGGTCGTCGGCGACACCGCGCGGGACGGTGGAGATGACCAGGTCGGCCGCCGAACAGGCCGGGGCCTGCGTCCAGCTGGCGCCGGTGAAGCGGTGCGCGCCGAGTTCGGTGGCCACGGCCGTAAGGTCGGCGAGCGACTCCGGGCGGCGGGCGTAGGCGACGATGTCGGAGGCGCCGAGGTCGACGGCCGCGGCGACCGCCGCGCGGGCCGTGCCGCCGGCGCCGAGGACGGCGACGGTGTTGGCCTTCTCGATCCCGGCGTCGAGCAGTGCGTCGACCATGCCCGGCGCGTCGGTGTTCTCGGCGAAGCGGCCGCCCTCGCGCAGGACGAGCGTGTTCGCCGCGCCGATCGCGCGAGCCGTCGGCGACACCTCGTCGGCGACGTCGAGGGCCGCCTCCTTCAGCGGCATCGTCAGCGACAGTCCCGCCCACGACACGTCGAGCCCGTCGAGGAAGGCGGGCAGCCGGTCGGCGGTCAGCTCGTGCCTGTCGTAGACCCACCCGGTCAGGCCCGCCGCGGCGTAACCGGCGTTGTGGATCACCGGTGACAGCGAGTGCGTCACCGGTGAACCGAGGACGGCGGCCTTCCGGACCGGGCCGGTCATGTCACAAGACCCCGTTCGCTTGTGCTTCCAGGATGTTCTGCTCGTGCTCGGTGAGCGTCTCGGCGAACTTCGTGGTGCCGTCCTTGTCGACGGCCACGAAGTAGAGCCACTTGCCGTCCGGCGGGTTCATCGCGCCTTCGAGGGCGGGCTTGCCCGGGTTCCCGATGGGCGTCGGCGGGAGGCCCTCGTGAGCGTGCGTGGACCACTTGTTGCTGTCCGGGTCACGAAGCACGTTCATGTCCATGTCCTTCGAGGCCAGCGCCTTGCGGCCGGCCATCAGCTCACCGTAGTTCCAGGTGACGTCGTATTCGAGCAGGCCGGTGACGAAATCGCCGGTGGAGATCCCGAAGATGCGGTTGTAACCGACCCGCGAGACCTTGCCCATGTCCTCGTCCTTGAGGGCCTCGGCCTGCGACATCGACGCCATGTTCAGCGCCTCCCACGGGCTCACCTTCCCCTCGAAGGTCGACTCGACGGTCTCCTTGAACGAGATCTCGTCGGCGACGGCCATGAACCGCGACACCATCTCCTTGAGCATGCTCTCGGCGGTGTCCTCCTTGGTGAAGTCGTAGGTGTCGGGGTACAGGAAACCCTCCACGCTCTTCACGATCTTCTCGTCGTCGGTGTTCCGCTCGAACCAGGAGTCGTCGATGCCGAGGGCCTCGGTGTCCTTCGCGGCCTCCTTGAAGTCCTTGACGTCGACCCCGGTCTTCTCCGAGAGGATGTCGTAGATGTCGAAGGAGTGCCTGCCCTCGGTGATGGTGATGCCGTTCTTGACGCGGCTGTCGGGCGAGAGCAGCAGCTCCAGCGCCGACTCCGCCGACATCTCCTTGCGCAGCGTGTACGTGCCCGGCTGGACCTTGCTCGAATCGGGGTTGGCGTCCCACGCCTCGACGAAGGCCGCACCGCTTTTGACCACACCCTCGTTGTACAAGATGTTGGCGATGTCCGAGCCCAACGCGCCGTCGGGAATGGTCACCTCCACCTCACCGGTGCCCGTACCCTGATAATCCTCGGCGGCGAAAGCGTCCTGGAGCTTCCCGAAGCCCCACCAGCCCCCGGCGACCAGACCACCGAAGAGGACCACGACCAGCAGCAAGGTGACGCCGGTCCGGCCCTTCTTCTTCTTACGGTGGCTCTTGGGGCGAGGACGGTCCTCTCCCGTGCGCGCGAAATCGTCAAGCACGGACACGGCGCTCTCCCAACGGGTTCGGTCATGGCGACCACGACTACGAGGACGATCGCGGCACGGCGTCAGATACGCCGCTGCCGCTCCAGGTACTGCTGGAGGATCTCGACGGCCGCCGCTTGGTCCACGACGGCCTTCCGGCGCCGGCCTTTGACGCCCCGCTCCGCCAGCCTACGGCTTGCCGAGGCGGTGCTGAGCCTCTCATCGGCCAAACGGACCGGAACGGGCTCGACCGTTCGGGCAAGAAGGCCCGCGTACTTGCGGCACTCACGCGCCGCGAAGCTCTCTGTCCCGGCCAGGGTGACGGGAAGTCCCACGACGATCTCCACCACCTCATGCTCCTCGACGAGATCGACGAGCGCGGCGATATCGGTGGGAACGCCCTTTTTTGTGGTGAGATCGCGCGCGAGAGTCACCAAAGGTGAGGCAAGCACGCCATCGGGGTCGCTCATGGCGACCCCGACGCGTACCTTGCCCACATCCACGGCCAGCCTGCGTCCACGCGTGAACGCGGCCGGCTCGGGTTCGTTCTCCGACACACGGGCGATCTTAACCGCGTCGATGACCAGCGTCGACGCGGTCTCGTCCCGGCACCCGGCGCTACTCTCCCGCCACGATCCGGCCGACCCGCTCACCCACGGTGCTCAGCAGCCCCTTGGCCTCCGAGGCCGGGGCGCCGCCGCCCTGCGCGACGTCGTCGCTGCCGCCACCGCGACCGGAGAAAGCGGCCTTGACCAGCTCTTTCGCCGACAGACCCGCCGACTTCGCCGCCGCGTTCACGGTCACCACGAGCGAGGCCTTGCCACCCTTCGTCGCGGCCACCGCCACCACGCCCGGACGGGTCGAGGGGATGTGGTCGCGGATCGCCTGGGACAGCTTGCGCGAATCCTTGTCATCGTCGAGGACGGCGACGAACGCCACCCCCGCGACGTCTGCCGCGCGGGCCGCGTACTCGGCCGCCTCGGCGCCCAGGAGACGCTCGGTGAGCTTCTCCGAGGCCCGCTCGGCGTCCTTCAGCCGCTTCACCAGCGCCGAGACACGCTCGGCGAGCTCGCCCCGGGGCGCGCCCAGCTCCTCGCTGATGCGCGTTACCAGGTCGCGTTCGCGCGCGAGGTACTGGTAGGCCTCGATACCGGTCGCGGCCTCGATGCGCCGCTGCCCGGAACCGACGGACGACTCCGCGGTGACCACCAGGGGCCCGATCTGCGAGGAGTGCGACACGTGCGTGCCACCGCACAGCTCGCGGGACCATTCGCCGCCGATCTCGACGACGCGGACCTCTTCGTCGTAGGTCTCGCCGAACAGCGCCAGCGCGCCGATCTCCCGCGCCCGGCCCAGCGGCATGTACTCCACCGCGACGGGCAGGTCCTTGCGAACGGCCAGGTTGGCGACCTCTTCGACCTCGCTGCGGGTCGTGTTCGACAGGCCCTTGCGCCACGAGAAGTCCAGGCGGAGGTAACCGGGCCGGTTGAAGGAACCCGACTGAAGCGCGCTCGGCCCGAGGACCTGGCGCAGCGCGGCGTGCACGACGTGGGTGCCGGAGTGCGCCTGACGCGCCCCGATCCGCCACTCCGGGTCGACCGCGGCGTGCACGGTCTGCCCGACGCCGAGTTCGCCGCCGGTCACGCGGACCTTGTGCGCGACGAGCCGCTTGACGGGCCGCTGCACGTCGAGGACCTCCGCCGACAGACCGGGACCGGTCAGCGTGCCCGCGTCGGCGTGCTGACCACCGGACTCGGCGTAGAAGGGCGTGCGGTCGAGGATGACCTCGACGATGTCGCCCTCACCCGCGCGGTCGACGGGCGCGCCGTCGGCGAGGATCCCCAGGACCTTCGCCTCGGACTCCAGGGTCTCGTAGGCGACCCAGTCGGTCGGGCCGTTCTCGGTGAGCAGGCTCGTGTACGCCGACTTGTCGGCGTGCGCGGACTTCCGCGAGGCCGCGTCGGCCTTCGCGCGCTGCCGCTGCTCGGTCATGAGCGCGCGGAAGCCCTTCTCGTCGACGGTCAGGCCCTGCTCGGCCGCCATCTCCAAGGTCAGATCGATCGGGAAGCCGTAGGTGTCGTGCAGCTCGAAGGCCCGCTTGCCGGGAAGTTCCGAACCACCCTCGCCCTTGACCTCCTTGACGGCGGTGTCGAGGATCGTCGTGCCCGCCCGCAACGTGGACAGGAACGCCTCCTCCTCGCCGTAGGCGTACTGGGAGATGCGCTCGTAGTCCGACTCCAGCTCCGGGTAGGACGGCGCCATGCAGTCGCGCGCCACCGGGAACAGGTGCGGGAAGGCCGGCTCCTCGAAGCCGAGCAGGCGGATCGCGCGGACCGCGCGGCGCAGGATCCGGCGCAGCACGTAGCCGCGGCCCTCGTTGGAGGGCGTCACGCCGTCGCCGATGAGCATCAGGCCGGTGCGGACGTGGTCGGCGATGACCCGCAGGCGCACGTCGTTGGGGTGCGACTCCGCAGCCACCTGCGACTTCGACACGCCGTACTTCACGCCGGTCAGCTCGGTCGCGCGATCGAGGATCGGGCGGACCTCGTCGATCTCGTAGAGGTTGTCGACACCCTGCAGGATCGAGGCCATGCGCTCAAGGCCCATGCCGGTGTCGATGTTCTTCTTCGGGAGGTCGCCCAGGATCGGGTAGTCCTCCTTGCCGCTGCCCTCGCCACGGATGTTCTGCATGAACACGAGGTTCCAGAACTCCATGTAACGGTCCTCGTCGACCGCCGGGCCGCCCGCCTGACCGTACTGGGGGCCGCGGTCGTAGAACAGCTCCGAACACGGGCCGCACGGCCCCGGGATGCCCATCGACCAGAAGTTCGGGCCCTTGCCCAGACGCGTGATGCGTTCCTTGGGCAGCCCGATCTCGCGCTCCCAGATGTCGAAGGCCTCGTCGTCCTCGAAGTACACCGTCGGCCAGATGCGGTCGGGATCCATCCCGTACCCGCCCTTGTCCAGCGGCATCGTGCACAGGTCCCACGCGAAACGGATCGCCTGGGACTTGAAGTAGTCGCCGAAGGAGAAGTTCCCGTTCATCTGGAAGAACGTGCCGTGGCGGCTGGTCTTGCCGACCTCGTCGATGTCAGGCGTGCGGATGCACTTCTGCACCGAGACGGCGCGGGAGTGCGGCGGTTCGGCCTGTCCGAGGAAGTAGGGCACGAACTGCACCATGCCGGCGTTGATGAACAGCAGGTTCGGATCATCGATTGCCGGAAGCGGTGCGCTGGGCACCACGGTGTGTCCGTTCTTCTCGAAGTGAGCCAGGAACCGTCGCTTGACTTCCGCGGTCCTCATCGGCGGTAGCCACCCTCTCGATCGTCGTACGGGTCATCGTCTTCATCGGCGGAGAAGTCGATCAGGTGGCCCTCGGCCATCGCCTGATGGATCTCCGCCTCACGCTCGTGCATGTTGTCGAAGACGTCTGCAACAAAACTACGTGCGGAATCGACCACCCCGACAGCGCTTTTACGCGCCGAGTCGGCGATGCCGCCCGGGGTGAACTTCTCCGCCTTCTTGGTCAGCTGGCGCACCACGATCGCGCCCGCCGCCAGCCCCAGACCGAGCCAGAACAGCCGCTTGACCATCACGCCCCCTTGGCGTGGCGGCCGCTGCGGCGGCTCGACTTCGCCTCGGCCTTGCGGGCCTTGATCTGCCCGCGGACCTCGCGGTCCTCGTCGGCGGCCTTGCGCTGCGACACGGTCTTGCGCAGCCCGTAACCGAACGCGGCGACCTTGACCAGCGGGCTCGACGCGGCCGCGCCGACGATCGAGGAGATGTTGGCGACGTTGGCGGTGACCGCCTGCGCGTGGTTGGTGATCGTGTCCAGCCGCTCCAGCTGGATGTTCACGCCGTCCAGCGAGGAGTGGACCTGCACGAGCGCGGTGTTGACGTTGTCGATCGTGGTGTTGACGTTGCCGAGAATCGGCACGATCTGCTTGTCGATGTCCTGCACGGTCTTGGTCGCCGCGTCGATCGTCGCGCCGAGCCTCCACAAAGGCCGGATCAGGAACAGTACGAGAACGACGAATGCGCCTGCCGCGATCAAACCGGCGATTTCTCCAGGCGAAACCGACACAGGTCCCCCTTGCGTGGCGAGTGAGTCTAGGGAAGTGGCCGCCCGAAGCGGACAACGACGCTGACCTTACCGCTCGCGCCGGACACGCCCTTTAGCGGCGTAGGGCTGTCGAAGTCAAGCCCCCGCCGTCAGTGACCGCCTGCCGTCGGCGACCCGGTTGCGCACCACCGCCGTGGCCATCGCCCCCGTGCACCTGTCCCGCGCCGCCAGATCCGTCGCGTCGCACGGCAACGGCCGCACCCACAGATCCAGCACGTACTCGTCCCGCGACCAGCACGCGTACACCCCGATGATGTCCACCGACGGCGGACAGCCCTCCACGACGAGGGGCTCCCACGCGTCACGCTCCAAGGCCGCACCGAAGGCCTCCCGCGTCGCCGGCAGATCCCGCTCCGAGGTCCACGTCCGCTCCCGCGTCCGGCACTCCCCCACGCACCAGCGGCTCCCGTGCGCCGCGTCCACCGGGGAACCCGCCGCCCACTCCGGCAGGCCCAGGTCGTCCAGCGCCACGAACACCGGGTCCTCGCTCACCTCGCGCGCCACCAACACCACCGGCACCACGCTC
This sequence comes from Phytomonospora endophytica, assembly GCF_014202425.1. Classification (GTDB taxonomy): domain Bacteria; phylum Actinomycetota; class Actinomycetes; order Mycobacteriales; family Micromonosporaceae; genus Phytomonospora; species Phytomonospora endophytica. Next base: position 113,389 of record NZ_JACHGT010000022.1, read on the forward strand.
AGCACCGCGGCGGCCGCCACCGCGTACGTCGTCAGCCGCAGCCGCGCCTCCCGTGCGCTGTGCCGCCGCAACGCGTCGACGACACGTGTCACGTCGCCTCGCCTCTCACGATCCGCCGCAGCTTCGCCACCCGCTCCCCCACCTCGCGCTCCCCGCCGTGCGGACTCGGCACGTAGTACGTGCGCCCCCGCACCGGCTCCGGCGCGTAGTCCTGGGTCAGCACACCGCGCGGATCCTTGTGCGGAGACCGGTAGGTCACGCCGTGACCAACTTCCTTGGCACCGCTGTAATGGGCGTCGCGCAGGTGGGCGGGGATCGAACCGATCCGCCCCTCCCGCACATCGGTCAAGGCCGCGCCCAGCGCCGAGATCACCGCGTCCGACTTCGGCGCCGTCGCACAGTGGATCACCGCGTGCGCCAGGTTGATACCGCCCTCGGGCATCCCGATGAACGCCACCGCGTCGGCCACCGCGATCGCCGTCTGCAGTGCCGTCGGATCGGCCATCCCGACATCCTCGCTGGCGAAGATCACCAGCCGCCGGGCGATGAACCGCGGATCCTCGCCCGCCACGATCATCCGGGCCAGATAGTGCAGGGCGGCGTCGACGTCCGAACCCCGCATGCTCTTGATGAAGGCGCTGGCCACGTCGTAGTGACTGTCACCGTCGCGGTCGTAGCGGACCGCGGCGGTGTCGACCGCCTTCTCGGCCACCTCGACCGAGATGACCTTCTCGCCGGTCGCCCGCACCGAACTCGCCGCCGCTTCGAGGGCCGTCAAGGCCTTGCGCGCGTCGCCCGCCGCGAGCCGGACGAGGTGATCCTCGGCCTCGGCTGACAGGGTCACCTCGGCGTTGAGCCCACGCTCGTCGGTCACCGCCCGCTTCACCAGCGTGCGGATGTGCTCGTCGGTGAGCGGCTCCAGCGTCAGCAGCACGCACCGCGACAACAGCGGCGAGACCACCGAGAAGTACGGGTTCTCCGTCGTGGCCGCCAGCAGCGTCACCGTGCGGTCCTCGACGGCCGCGAGCAGCGAGTCCTGCTGCGTCTTGGTGAAGCGGTGCACCTCGTCGATGAACAGGACGGTCTGCACACCGCTGCGGCGGCGCATCTTCGCCTCGGCGATGACCGCGCGGACCTCCTTCACGCCCGCCGACAGCGCCGACAAGGGCACGTACCGGCGCGCGCCCGAGCCCGCGACGAGTTGCGCGATCGTCGTCTTGCCCGTCCCCGGAGGGCCCCACAGGATCACCGACAGCGGCGCCTCACCCGCGACGAGCTGCCGCAGCGGACCGCCCGGCACCAGCAGGTGCTCCTGCCCGATCAGCTCGTCGATGGTCCGGGGGCGCATCCGCACGGCGAGGGGCGCGTTCGGGTCGATCTCCACCGGCTTCGCCGCGGCCGCCTCACCGATGTCGAACAGTCCAGGCTCATCCACGCCCGCTGACGATACCGGCAGGCGGCGACGCGCCGATCACGCCGCCGGATCCGCCGTCAGCATCTCCGGCAGCGGCTCGGTGTGCACGATGGTCAGCCGGGACACCGCGCGCGTCAGCACCACGTACAAACGGTGCAGCCCACGGGCCTCGGCGGCCACGATCCGGGCCGGCTCGGCCACGATCACGTGGTCGAACTCCAGCCCCTTGGCCAGGGACGCGGGCATCAGGGTCACGCGCTCGTGGTCCTCGGGCAGGGACGCCCGCACGGCGTCGAGGGTCTCCTCGGTCGCGATCACGCCGACCGAGCCCTCGAAGGTCAGGGCGTCGGCGATCGCCGAGGCCAGTTCGCCGCCGAGTTCGGTGGTCTCCCGCAGATCCAGCAGGCCGTCCCGGCGCAGCGAGAGCGCCTCGGGGACGTCCACGTCGAGGGCCGGGAGGAGCCGGTTGGCCAGCGCGATGATCGACTCGGGTACGCGGAAGCCGGTGGTCAGGGCGACGACACGGCCGTCGGGCTTGCCCATGTGCTCCATCGACACCGACCAGTCGCGCGCCGCCCACGGCGACGTGCCCTGCGCGAGGTCGCCGAGGACCGTGATCGACCCGTGCGGACTGCGGCGGGCGACGGCCCGGCACTGCATCGCCGAAAGGTCCTGCGCCTCGTCGACGACGACGTGCCCGAAACCCACGGGACGGTCGAGCAGCCCGGCGATCTCGTCGGCGAGGACGGCGTCGGCGCGGGTGAACTTCGGCGCCTTCGTCTTCGACGCGAGCAGGCCGAGCTCCTCGTCGGTGAACAGGTCGCGGTTGAGTTCGGCGCGCCAGCCGGCGTCGGTGTACAGGCGGGTGAGCAGCTTGCGGGGGTCGAGCGCGGGCCACACCGCGTCGAGCAGGACCGTGACGGTCTTCGAGCGGCCGAGCTTGCGCAGCCAGCCCTCGGTGGGCGACTCGCCGGTGCGCCGTTCGATGCTGCGCTGGACGGCGCCGACGGTCAGCGCGCGGACGCGTTCGCGGCCGAGGTGGTACGGCAGCCCTTCACGGCGGGTGTCGTCGATGAAGCGGAGGACGTCCTCTTCGGGGATGCGGTGGCGCCAGCCGCCGTCGGTGACGGTGACGGTCCCGTCGGGGCGGCTGATGTGGCTCCACACCGCGCGGTGGAGGAGCTCGGCCATGCGGACGTCGTGTTTGAGGATCTCGACGTGTTCGGCCTCGGTGCCCTTCAGCACCAGCGGAGCCATCAGGTCGTCGACGGTCACCTGGGTGACGTCGACCTCGCCGAGGGTCGGCAGGACCTGGTCGATGTAGGACATGAAGGCGGTGTTGGGGCCCACGACCAGGACGCCGTTGCGTTTGAGGCGGTCGCGGTGGGTGTAGAGCAGGAAGGCCGCGCGGTGCAGGCCGACGGCGGTCTTACCGGTACCGGGGGCGCCCTGGACGCAGATGGAGTCGGCGAGCCCGGCGCGGACGAGGTCGTCCTGCTCGGGCTGGATGGTGGCGACGATGTCGCGCATGGGACCGACGCGGGGCCGTTCGATCTCGGCGGCCAGGAGCGCGCTGCTGGTCTCCTCGCCGCCCGCGTCGAGGCGTTCGTCCTCGAAGCTGGTGAGGTGGCCGCCGTCGAACCCGAAGCGGCGGCGCAGCTCGACCTCCATGGGCTCGCGGACGCTGGCCTGGTAGAACAGGCGCGAGACGGGAGCCCGCCAGTCGAGGACGAGGGGTTCGCCGGTGTCGTCGACGACGTGGCGGCGGCCGACGTGGAACTGCTCGCTCGGGAAGTCGAGGCGCCCGAAGAACAGCGGGATGTCGGGCAGGTCGACGAGTTCCTTCAGCCGCAGGACGCGGGCCTTTCCGAGCGCCTCACTGGAGAAGGCGTTGCCGCCGACGTCACCGAGGCCGGTGGTCCGGTCGCGCATGCGGGCGAGGGCGGCGTGGGAGGCGAGCAGATGTTCGCGCTCGGCGGCGAGCTCGGTGGTCAGTGCGGTGTCGTGGGCGGCGTCGGTCGACATGGCGTGAGGCATGGTGAAGCGCCTTCGGCTCGGTGGATTGTGGGGCCCACTGCCTTAGGCCCGGCCGTGCTCTTCGGCACGTCCGTCAGCGCCCGGCTGCGACGGGGGTGGCGAGCTTACCTCTCTGCTCGCCCGACGAGGTCGGCGGCCGCTTCGGGCCACTCGGGGAAGGCGAAGTCGAAGCCGTTCTCGGGCAGCCTTCGTGGGACGACGCGGCGGCTCTTGAGCAGGAGTTCGGTGTCGGAGCGCATCGCGAGGGCGCCGAGTTCGGCCATCCACCTGGTGGCGGGGAGACCGACCGGCATTTTCGCGGCGGCGCGCAGGTGGCGCATGAACTCGCGCTGCGGGAGCGGGCCGGGAGCGGCGACGTTGACGGTGCCGTCGATGTCGTCGCGGTCGATGAGGAAGGCGACGGCGCGGGCGAAGTCCTCGGCGTGGATCCAGGAGATGAACTGGCGGCCGCCGGCGACCGGGCCGCCGAGGCCGAGGCGGGTCATGCGCAGCAGCGTGTCGAAGACGCTGCCCTTGTCGCGGCTCATGACCATGGCGGCGCGGAGGGCGACTTTGCGGGTGGCGGGGGTGTCGGCCTCGGCCTGGGCGCGTTCCCAGGCGCGGGCGATGTCGACACTGAAGGCCCAGTAGGCGGGAACGCCGGGTTCTTCGCCGCCGATCACGCCGGAATCGTCGTTGGGTTCGGCGTGGGTGTGGGCGTAGATGGTGGCGGTGCTCATCTGGAGCCAGACGGGCGGCGGGTTCGTCGCGGCGGCGATGGCGGCACCGACGGCGCGGGTGGAGTCGACGCGGGAGTCCATCATCTCGCGCAGGTTCTCAGGGGTGTAGCGGCAGCTGACGCTGCGGCCGGCGAGGTTGACGACGGCGTCGCAGCCGTCGATCTCGGCGGTCCACGGTCCGGGGCCGCGACCGTCCCAGGCGACGGTGCGGACGGCCGCGTCCGCGCGTGGGCGGCGACTGAGGTGGACGATCTCGTGGCCTCGGGCGAGCAGTGCGCGGGTGAGGACGGCGCCGACGGGTCCGGTGCCTCCGGGGATGACGACCTTCATGGGGAGAGCGTAGCGCGAAAGTTGAACGTGTTCAAAAAAGTGCCGGCGGGTGCGTCGCGGCAGGTCGTTGACGTCAGACGATGCCGAATCCGGAGGGACGGACATAAGTTTCCGTTATCGACTGAGCTGCTCATGGGCAGCGCGCGACGCCCGCGCCCGAACGGAAACGCGGACTCCGCCCATCACTCCAAAGGGGCCCCACAAATCACGATACGGGCGAGCTGTGACATTTTCCGACGGGGATTTCCGGTTCCGGCGAGGATTTCGCCGAGAGAGCCCCCGGAAACTCCCTGCCGCGAGTCGCCCCCCCGAGGGTGTACCGAGGAAGCCGCCCCTACTCCCCCAGGAACTCCCGTGCCCCGCGCAGGCGCGTGCGCAGCACCTTCCGGGCCAGTCCGCTGTCGAGCGTCGTGTCCGCCGCCCGCGGTACGCCCAGGTCCGCTCCCCTGCCCGCCGGAACTGTCGCCGGGTCGAGTCCCTCCCGCTGCGCGATCAGGCGTCCCAGGGCGTGCCGGTCGAGCGCGTCGGCGCCACCGAGGTGGATCACGCCGGCGAAGTCGCCGGTCACCAGTTCGACGAGGGCCGCCGCCAGGTCCTCGGGATGCACGGCGCTGCGGATCTCGTCGTCGAACAGGGCCCCGGTGATCCGGCCGCGCGTGAGGTCGAGGCTGAAACGCTCGTGCTTGCTCTCGCCGTCGCCCATGACCAGCGAGGTCCGCGCGACCACCGCGGCGGGGTCGACCGCGCGCACGACGGTCTCGGCGGCGGCCTTCGCCGCGCCGTAGCGGTTGACGGGTTCGGGCAACGCCGACTCGTCGTAGGGCGCTCGCGTCCCGGAGAACACCGCGTCGCTCGACAGGTGCACCAGCCGCAGCCCCCGCGCGGCGGCGGCGACCGCGACGTGCGCGGCCCCGTCGGCGATGCACTCCCAGTCGTCGAGGCTGGTCCCGACCGCGGTGTGCACGACCGCCTCGGCACCGGCCGAGGCGAACAACGCCGACACGTCCGAACGGTCGCGGATGTCGAGGCGCACCCAGTCGACACCGGGGACGTCACCGGGCGCGCGATGGTAGGTCCCGGTCACGCGGTGCCCGGCGCGCGTTGCGCACCGGGCGACCGCGCCACCGACGTAACCGCTGGCGCCGGTGACCAGCAGACGGGCCACGCCCTAGGACGCGGCCTGCTCCGCGGCGGCCGTCTCCGGCACCGCGTCCACACCGGCCTCCTTGCGCTGCGCGGGGGTGATCGGCGTCGGCGCGCCGGTCAGCGGGTCGTGTCCACCGCCGCTCTTGGAGAAGGCGATGACCTCGCGGATCGAGTCGACGCCCGACAGCAGCGCGCAGATCCGGTCCCAGCCGAAGGCGATGCCCGCGTGCGGCGGGGGGCCGTACTGGAACGCGTCGAGGAGGAACCCGAACTTGTCGGCGGCCTCGTCGTCACCGATGCCGAGGGTCGTGAAGACCCGGCGCTGCATCTCGGCGGAGTGGATACGGACCGAACCGCCGCCGATCTCGTTGCCGTTGCAGACGATGTCGTAGGCGTAGGCGAGAGCCTCGGCCGGGTTGTCCTGGAAACCGTCGGCCCACTCGGCGTTCGGCGAGGTGAAGGGGTGGTGCAGGGACGTCCAGCCCTCGTCGGTCTCGCCGAACATGGGCGCGTCGACGACCCACAGGAAGGACCAGGCGTTCTCGTCGATCAGGTCGCAGCGGCGGCCGATCTCCAGACGGGCCGCGCCGAGAAGCTCCTGGGCGTCGACGCGCTTGTCGCCGGCCGCGAAGAAGATCGCGTCGCCGGGCTTGGCGCCGGCCGCGTCGGCGAGGCCCGCGAGGTGCGCCTCGGAGAGGTTCTTGGCGACGGGGCCGCGCGCCTCACCGGTCTCGCCGTCGAGGACGACGTAGGCCAGGCCGCGGGCACCGCGCGCCTTCGCCCAGTCCTGCCAGCCGTCGAGCTGCTTGCGGGTCTGCGAGGCGCCGCCGGGCATGACGACCGAGCCGACGTAGCCGCCGTTGTCGATGGCCTGCGCGAACACGCGGAACTCGGTGCCGCGCAGGTAGTCGGTGAGCTCGGTGATCTCCAGGTCGAGCCGCAGGTCGGGCTTGTCGGAGCCGTAGCGGTTCATCGCGTCGTGCCAGGTCAGCCGTTGAATCGGGCCACTGATCCGGTAACCGGCGAGCTCGCTCCACAGGGCGGTGACGATCTTCTCGCCGAGGGCGATGATGTCGTCCTCGGTGACGAAGGAGGCCTCGATGTCGAGCTGGGTGAACTCCGGCTGCCGGTCGGCGCGGAAGTCCTCGTCGCGGTAGCAGCGGGCGATCTGGTAGTACCGCTCCATGCCGGCGACCATGAGCAGCTGCTTGAACAGCTGCGGTGACTGCGGCAGGGCGTACCAGGTGCCGGGCTTGAGGCGGACCGGGACCAGGAAGTCGCGCGCGCCCTCGGGCGTCGAACGGGTCAGCGTCGGCGTCTCGACCTCGGTGAACTTGAGGTCGTGGAGGAGGTTGCGGGCGATGCGGTTGGCCTCGCTGCGCAGCTTCATCGCGTTCGACGGGCCGGTGCGGCGCAGGTCGAGGTAGCGGTAGCGGTGCCGGACGTCGTCGCCGACCTCGACGTTGTCGTCGACGGGCAGCGGCAGCGGCGCGGCGACGCTCAGCACGGTGAGCGTGTCGGCGACGACCTCGACCTGGCCGGTGGCGAGTTCGGTGTTCTCGTTGCCGTCGGGGCGGCGGGACACGGTGCCGGTGATCCGCACGCAGAACTCGTTGCGGAGGGCGTGCGCGGCCTCGGCGACCTCGCCTTCGCGGAAGACGACCTGGACCACGCCGGAGGCGTCCCGCAGGTCGATGAAGTCGACGCCGCCGTGATCGCGGCGGCGCGCCACCCAACCGGCGAGAGTGACCTGCTCGTCGACGTGCGCGGCGCGAAGCGCGCCCGCCTCATGGCTGCGATACAAGGGACGGTCTCCTTACAGACTGCGGTGGCCGGAATGCTCGCCCGTCATTGTTTCAGGCGGCCTCGGGCAGCACGTCACCCGGCTTCGCCAGTGCGTCCTGGACGGCCGCGGTGGGCTGGGCCTGCCCGGCCGGTCCGCGCCAGAAGGTCATCAGCACCAGGCCGATGACGGCGATGACGACCCCGGCCCCGCCCGCGGCGACGAAGCCCCATTCCGGGCCGAAGCCGTCGATGACCGCGCCGACGGCCGGCGCGCCGATCGCGCCGCCGATGGTGATGGCCGAACCGTGCAGTCCCATCGCCTCACCGCGCACGGCGGGCGGGACGATCCGGCTGACGCGGTCGACCATGGAGGCCAGCGCCGGAGCGCACAGGAGCCCGGGCGGGACGGTCGCGAGGACCATGAACCACCAGTTGGTCGCCAGCGCGACGGGCAGCAGCATCGCGCACATCCCGCCGAGCAGCAGGAGCGGGTGGACCTCGCGGTGGATCGCGCCGTAGACGAAGCCGCCGATGAGCGAGAACGCCGCCCACAGCCCGAGCACGATGCCGGCCTGCGCGGCCTGCCCGTGTTTGGTGAGCAGCGCGACCATCGACACCTCGCTGCCGCCGAGGGCGACGGTCGCGGCGACGGCGCCGATCAGCATCGCGACCATCGGGCCGCGCAGCCAGACCTTGCGGGGCGGGCGGGCCTGCCCGGCCATCTCGGCGAGTTCGGCGGCCGACTTGGTCGGCGGGTTGAGGCGGAACAGGAGCGTGCCGGAGATCGTGATGAGGGCGGCGACGCCGACCATGGCGACGCGGCTGTTCTGGCCGGCGACGAAGATCGCCGCGGCCGGCGCGATGATGAACGCGACCTCGACGCCCATCGAGTCCAGCGAGTAGGCGGTGCGGCGCATGTCGGCGGGGACCATGGCGGCCAGGCCCTGCCGGATCGCGCTGAAGGCGGGCAGGCTGAGCAGCCCGGCGGGGAACGCGACGATGAGGAGGACCTGGTAGGGCAGCACGGTCGCGGAGACCCAGAACAAGGTGGCGGTGGCGGTCGTGACGGCGATGACGGGCCGCAGACCGACCTTGTCGATGATCCGGCCGGTGACCGTCGAACCGACCGCGACGCCGATGGTGAGGACGGCGGCGACGAGCCCGGCCTCGAAGTAGTTGCGGCCGAGGGTGTCGCGAACGTGGAAGAGCATGGTCATCCCGGCCGCGGCGATGGGGAAACGCGCGGCCGACCCGACGAGGATCAGGGCGGTGACGCCGGGGAGCGCGAAGACCTTCTTGTAAGGGGTGAGATTCATACGACTGGTGACCTCCGCGATCTATGTTCGCGGTTGGGTACGACCTTTGTCGCCGGACATCGCGGTGATTCCACTCACCATGATCCACGGCTTTTTTCGCGATGCGGAAAGGCCGTGGTCCGGCTAGGGTGCTCCACAATGCCCGGACGTAGCGCAGCCCGGCCGGCGCACCGTCTTCGCAGGACGGGGGACGCGGGTTCGAATCCCGCCGTTCGGGCAGGTTCCACGATCGTGGGCCCGGTAGCGCAGAGGCCGTCGCACCGCCTGCACAGCGGGGGACGCGGGTTCGAATCCCGCTCGGGTCCACTGCTCCGGTTGGAAGGGGACAGGGTGGACGTGCCAACGGCCGAGGAGATGGCGGCCTTCCACGCCGTGCTCGGGCGGCTTCGCGAGTTGCCCGCCGATCACGAGGTGCGGCTGCGCGCCGAGCACGCGGCCGGCTCCTTCGCGCGGGACGGGCGGCTGCGCCGTCGCCGGGTCAGGGCCGACGCCGTCGCGGCGGCCGACGCCGGGCTGCTGTCGGCGACCTCGACCGGTGCCACCGGGCGCACCGAGGACGCCCCTCTGGACACTGTGGACGGTCGCGCCGGGGAGCTGACCCGTCCGCGCCGCTGCTACGTCTGCAAGGGCCTCTACCGGGACGTGCACGCCTTCTACCACCTGCTGTGCCCCGAGTGCGCCGCCGACGGCACCCGGCGCCGTGGAGCGGGCACGGACCTGTCGGGCCGGCGGGTGCTGCTGACCGGCGGACGGGTGAAGATCGGTTTCGAGCTGGCGCTGATGATGCTGCGCGACGGCGCCGAGGTGGCCGTCACGACACGTTTCCCGCACGACGCCCTGCGCCGTTTCACCGCCGCCGGGGCGCCCCAGGAGCGCCTGAGCGTCCTCGGGGCCGACCTGCGCGACCCGCGCCAGGTCCTCGCCCTCTGCGACCGTCTCGCGCGAACCTGGGGGCGTCTGGACGTGCTCGTCAACAACGCCGCCCAGACGGTCCGCCGTCCCGTGCACGCCTACGCCGCGCTCGACGCCGGTGAGACGGGCGCGCTCCCGCCCGGGGCGTGGACCGCACCAGGCTTCGGCGACCGGCGGGCGCTGCCCGGTCTCGTGGGTGCGGGCCTCGTCGACGCCTCGGGACTGCTGCCGGACCTGTCGCCGGTCAACTCCTGGTCGGCGACGCTCGGCGGTCTTGACCCGGCCGAACTCCTCGAAGTGCAACTCGTCAACGCCGTCGCTCCCGCCCTGCTCTGCGACCGGCTGCTGCCGATGCTGACGGCCTCCCCCGCCGAGCGTCGCTACATCGTCAACGTGACGGCCGTGGAAGGCCGTTTCGCGGTCCACCGCAAGACGTCGCGGCACCCGCACACGAACATGGCCAAGGCCGCGCTGAACATGCTCACCCGCACCAGCGCGGCCGAACTGGCCGGGCGGGGCGTGTACATGTGCGCCGTCGACACCGGCTGGATCACCGACGAGAACCCCGCGCCGAAGAAGGCCCGCCTCGCCGCCGCCGGTTTCCGCCCGCCGCTCGACGTGGTCGACGGCGCCGCGCGCGTCTACGACCCCGTCCTGCGCGGCGAGGCGGGCGAGCCGGTGTGGGGTGTGTTCCTCAAGGACTACCGGGAGGCGCGATGGTGACCGAGGGGCACGCCGGATCGGGCCGGTCACACCGAGGCCCGTGCCCGGCCTCCCTTCCCCCGCTCGCGTGCACCGGACGGCGGTCAGTCCAGGAAGTTGAGCTCGTGGCCCTCCTCGACGGTGCCGTACTCGGCGGCGGCGATCACCGCGGGAAGGGCCTCGGGCAGTTCGGGTAGCCGAGGGCCGCAGTACTGGACCAGCCGCAGCATGAGCCCCAGCACGGTGGCGTCGTCGACGTCGTCGATGTCGAGGGTCCGCTCGCCGAGCGCCACGCGGATCACCGCGTCGACGTGCAGTGGCGGCAGGAGCTCGGGTTCGCGGATCACGAGCCGCATCAGCCAGTCGAAGCCACCGGCCGCCAGCGAGCGGCAGATCCGGGTGAGGATCCGATGGCAGAGGCTCCACATCGTGTCGTCGTCTCCGCTGGACTCGGCGATCAGGTCGGAGAAGACCGGGGTGGCCGGGTTGTCGCGGACGTAGCCGAGCAGCAGGCGCCCGTAGGCGCTGCGCGGGTAGTCCCACCGGCGTTCCGGGTCGGCGCGGACGAACTCACCGGAGAGATCCGACCAGGCGAAGTCGTCGTGCTCGTAGTCGCGGCGAACGATGATCGTCGCGCCGGGCAGTCCGCCACGCGCGATGTACTCGAAGAACGAGACCGGGTAGGCGAGCCGCGGGTCGGGCATCTCCTCGGCGAAGGCGGCGCCGCGCAGTCCCGCGCCCTCGAAGCGGGCGAGCAGTGCCAGCGCCTCGGTCACCGCGTCCGTCGCGGGGGTGCGGCGGGCCAGGGAGGCGAGCAGGTCCCCCACGGCACCGGCGATGACCGGCCAGTCGGCGAAAGGCGCCAGCCGGTACTCGCCGAGCGCGACCCGTACGAAGGCTTCGGCTTCGCGCCCGAGGGCGGCGTCACGCCCGGACAACGGACCCTGGTGTTCGCCGAGGTCGCGAAGCAGCGCGGCCGCCGCCAAGGGCTCGCAGCCGTCGGGAAACTCCCGCAGCAGCATCACGAAGGCGGTGACATATCCAAGGCGCAGGGCGTCACCGTTCAGGGTCGTGTCCTCGGCACCGGCGAGCAGCGCGTTCAGGTGGGCGGCGGGCAGGGCGTAGCGGTCATCGCTCACGGGCACACTCCTGGGCGTGGAGGCGAAAGGGCCGCCGGCGATGCCGACGGCCCTTCCATGGTGCCTGGGTCTACTCCCCCGCGCGGATCTCCGGCCGCAGGTCGGCGACCGGCGGGGTCCACGAGTCCATGTCGACGGGCGTCTGCTCGCCGCTGCGGATGTCGCGGATCTCCGGGCCGCCCGACTCCCCCTCGGGGAACAGGACGTAGGGGATCCCCCGCCGCTGCGCGAAACGGATCTGCTTGCCGTACTTCTGGGCCGCCGGAGCGACCTCGGTGGCGATGTCGCGGGTACGCAGGACGCGCGCGAGACGGTCACAGTCGCGCCGGCGCTCCTCCTCGGGGAGGGCGACGAGCACGGCCGTGGGCGTCTCGCGGGTGGCCGAGACGAGGCCGTTGCCGAACAGCGCGCCGAGGATCCGCGAGACGCCGATGGACAGGCCGACGCCCGGGAAGGTGTTCTTCCCGTCGGAGGCGAGGGTGTCGTAGCGGCCGCCCGAGCAGACCGAACCGAGCCGCTCGAAACCGTCGAGGGTGGTCTCGTAGACCGTCCCGGTGTAGTAGTCGAGGCCGCGGGCGATGCGCAGGTCGGCGGTCACCAGGCCCGGCGCCTCCGCCGCGGCGGTCGACACGACCGCGGCGAGCTCGGCGAGGCCCTCGTCGAGGAGTTCGTCGGTCACGCCGAGGGCGCGCACGGCGTCGACGAAGGACTCGTCGGGCGAGGAGATCTCGGCCATCGACAGGCACGCCTTGACCTGCGCGTCGGTGGCGTCGAGCTGTTCGGCGAGGAGCTTGCCGACCCCGGCGGGACCGATCTTGTCGATCTTGTCGACGATGCGGATCGCCTCCATCGGATCGGCGATGCCGAGCCCGCGGAAGAAGCCCTGGGAGACCTTGCGGTTGTTGACGTGCATGCGGATCGCCGGTATCGGCAGTCCGCGCAGGGCGTCGGCGATGACCAGCGGCAGCTCGACCTCGTAGTGGCCGGGCAGGGTGTCCTTGTCGATGATGTCGATGTCGGCCTGCCAGAACTCGCGGTAGCGGCCCTCCTGCGGCCGCTCACCGCGCCAGCAGGGCTGGATCTGGTAGCGGCGGAAGGGGAACTGCAGCTTCCCGGAGTTCTCCAGCACGTAACGCGCGAAAGGCACCGTCAGGTCGAAGTGCAGGCCGAGACCGGAGTCGGTGTTGTCGCCCTCCTCGGCCTGGAGGCGGCGCAGGACGTACACCTCCTTGGAGGTCTCGCCCTTGGCGAGCAGGTGCGCCATCGGCTCGACGGCGCGGGTCTGCACCGAGGCGAAACCGTGGAGCTCGAAGGTGCGCTGGAGTTTCGCGATGACCTGCTGCTCGACGATGCGCTGCTGCGGGAGCCATTCGGGGAAACCCGACAGCGGTGTGGGACGTTCCATGGGTGTGCTCCTGTGTACGGAGTTGAGTCGGCGTGGGCAGGCTGCGGCGCCGGACGGCGGGCCTACAGGCCGCGTCTCGGCGCCGACATATGCTCCGGGCCGCCCAGGAAGTCCGGGCGCAGGAAGGGGTTGGCGCTCCGCTCGGCGCCGATCGAGGTCGCCGGACCGTGCCCGGGGTAGACCTCGACGCCGTCGTCGAGGGGAAGGATCGTGCGGCGGAGACTGTCGCGCATCGCGTCCATGCTCCCACCGGGCAGGTCGGTGCGGCCGATGGAGCCCGCGAAGAGCACGTCGCCGGTGAGCAGCGTGCCGGTGTTGTCGCCCTCGCCGGGCAGCCCGAACATCACCGACCCGCGAGTGTGACCCGGGGCGTGCGTGACGGTGAAATCGAGCCCGGCCAGCCGTACCGGGGCGCCGTCGGCGAGCTCGGCGACGTCGTCGGGCTCGGTCCAGGTCAGCCGGCCCCCGAAGAACGCGCGCGTCTCCGGCGACAGGCCCTTGAGCGGGTCGGCGAGCAGCTCGGCGTCGTCGGGGTGGATGTAGGCGGTGATGCCCTTGGCGCCGCAGACGGGCGTTACGGAGAAGGTGTGGTCGAGGTGCCCGTGGGTGAGCAGGACCGCGACGGGGCGCAGGCGGTACCGGGACAGGAACTCGTCGAGCCGCGCGTCGATGCCCAGACCCGGGTCGACGATCACGCATTCCTCGCCTTCGCCGGGCGCGACCACATAACAATTCGTGGCGAACGCGTCGGCGACCAGGCTGGTGACGAGCACCTTTCGTCCCCTTCTCGCAGCGCTTGGGAAAATCCACGGTTCCTTTCCCGCCGATTCCCCGGTAGCCTACCGACTCTCCGAGCGCCGATGAATTGAGTATGTACGTATACACTCGCCGTCGTCGCAGACACCAGAACGACCGTGCTGCCGCGCATCCCCTCCCGACCGGCGGGGACGTGTGCCCGCAGTGCCCGCAGAAGCAGCGAGGAGTACGACTGTGCCGTCGTCGAAGGGCAAGGCCCGGGAGCGTGAGCTCGCCCGTGCCAAGGCCGAACGCCAGCTGGCCCGACGCGCCGCGGCGGCGCGCAGGCGCCGCCAGTTGCAGGCCGGGCTGTTCATCGGCCTCATCGTGGTCATCATCATCGGCGCGGCCATCATCTTCGACTGGGGTCCCTTCGCCGACGACAAGTCGGGCGACCAGCAGCCGGACGTGACGACGTCGACCTCGACCGACCCGAGCACCGAACCCTCGGAAGACACGTCGCCGAACCCCTCCGACGAGCCGTCGGACGACAAGTAGCTCGACCAGCGAGCAAACACCTAAGGAGTGCAGGGTGCCTTCAGCCCGGGACAAGCGCGCAGCAGCACGTGCGCGCCTTGAACAGCGCATGGCCGAGAAGGCCACCGCCGCGCGCAAGCGCCGCAAGATCCAGGTCACGGCGCTGACCGCGCTCGCGGCCGTGCTGATCCTCGGGATCGGCGCGCTCCTGGTGGTGACGCTCGTGAACAAGGACGACGATTCCACCGACACCGCCGCCGACTCGGGCAACTGCCACTACTCGCCCCAGCAGATCGACGGCACGAACCCCAACATGGTCGCCACCGGCACGCCGGAGTCCACGCAGCCCGCCGAGGGCACGCAGGACTTCACGATGCAGACCAGCCGCGGCGACATCACCGTCCAGCTGGACCTCAAGGCCGCGCCGTGCACCTCGGGCGCGTTCTCGTTCCTGTCGGCCGGTAACTACTACAACGGGAGCATCTGCCACCGCCTCACCACCGAGGGCCTCTTCGTCCTCCAGTGCGGCGACCCGTCGGGCACCGGCATGGGCGGCCCCTCGTTCTCCACCCCGGACGAGAACCTCCCGACCGCCGACGACAGCGGCTACGGCGCCTACCCGGCCGGCACGGTCGCGATGGCCGAGGGCCAGGGCCAGGACCCGGGCAGCCAGTTCTTCATCGTCTACAAGGACACCCAGCTCCCCGCGAACTACACGCGCGTGGGCTTCGTGACCGACGGCCTCAAGGTCGTCACGGACGTCGCGAAGAAGGGCGTCAACGCCAACGACCCCAACGCCCGCGGCCCCGGCGACGGCCCGCCGCAGCAGACGGTGACGATCGAGGGCACCAGCATCAGCGACCCCGACCCGGCCGGTGTCCCGGTGAACCCGTGGACGGTTCCGGCCGACGGGACCAGCGGCTCGCCGAGCACGAAGCCGGACGAGGACGAGAGCTAGACCCGACTCACGTCGACGAAAGGCCGGTGACGATGTCACCGGCCTTTCGCCTACCCACGCGCCAGTACGCTGCCGGGATGGATCCGCATCGCCTCGTCGAGGAGCACACCGTCTACGCCTGCGTGGTCGGCTCGCGCGCCTACGGCCTGCACCGTGACGGCAGCGACGTCGACCGCCGTGGTGTCTTCCAGGCCCCGACGCCGCTGTACTGGCGTTTCGAGAAGCCGCCGACGCACGTCGACGGGCCCGGCGAGGAACGGTTCTCCTGGGAACTGGAGCGGTGCTGCGAACTGGCGCTGGCGGCGAACCCGACGGTCCTTGAGTGCCTGTGGTCGCCGATCGTGGAGCGGCTGACGCCCGTCGGCGAACGGCTCCTCGCGACGCGCGGCGCCTTCCTGTCGGCGAAGATCGCGCAGACCTACGGCGCCTACGCGCTCGCGCAGTTCAAGAAGCTGACGGCACGACGGGAACGCAGTGGGCACGTCAAATGGAAACAGGCGATGCACATGCTGCGGCTCCTGCGCGCGGGCGCGCACGTCCTGTCGACGGGCGAGATCCTCGTCGACGTCAGCGACGAACGCGAACGGCTCCTGGCCGTCCGCGACGGTCACGTCGCCTGGGACGAGGTCGTCACCTGGGCCGAAAGGCTGCGCGGAGAACTGGAGTCCGCGGCGAGGACGACGCACCTGCCCGCCGAACCACGACGGGACCTGGTGGAGACGATGCTCGTGGAAGCGCGGGCCGAGAGCGCGGGAGTGGCGGCATGACACTGGCGGTGCCCGAGTGGGCCGGGGAGGTCGTCACCGAGATCGGGCGGCCCGTCGCCTTCACGACCGTGAGCGGCGCGCACCTGTACGGCTTCCCGTCGGTCGACTCCGACGTCGACATCCGCGGGGTGCACGTCCTCGGCGTACGTGAGGTGATCGGCCTGCGCACCGGACCGGCGACGCTGACGCGGGAAGGCGTCCGCGACGGCGTCGAACTCGACGTCGTGACACACGACCTGGCGAAGTTCGCGCGGCTGATGCTGAAACCCAACGGGTACGTGCTGGAGCAGTTGCTGTCGCCGCTGGTGATCACGACGAGCGAACTGCACCGGGAACTCAGCGCGCTCGCCGGGAGATGCGTCACGCGCGGACACCTGCGGCACTACGAGGGCTTCGCACGCGGACAGTGGGAACTGTACGAGCAGACCGGCGAACTCAAACCGCTGCTGTACACCTTCCGGGTACTGCTGACGGGAATCCACCTGATGCGGACGGGCCGGATCGAAGCCGACCTACGACGACTGGAAGGCGGCCCGGACTACCTGGACGAACTGATGGCGGCCAAACGAGAGGCCGAACACGAAGCAGCCGCAGGTGTCGTCCCGGCTGAGCGAATAGCGACCGATGTGGAGACGCTACGGACGGAACTGGCCGCCGCCGCAGCGGAAAGCACGTTGCCAGACGGGCTCGCCGACGACGTCGAGGCGGCGATGGACCGGATCGTAGTAGCGGGACGACTGGAGGCGGGGTAGGACCGTGCCCTGCCGTGCCGTCACGGTGTCTCGGTCGACGGCATCCTGAGCGGCCGGGAGGATCTCGCAAGGTTCGCGCTCGCGGGGTGTCGTGTCGCTGGCCGAAGCCACGCGTGGCTCTCCTGCCTCTCCCCGCCGCCAGGGCCGCCACCGCCTCTCCCGCCGCCAGCATCCCCGCCTTCCCCGCCTCTCCCGGGCTAGGGCGCGTGCGGGTGGGGGTGGTGTTGATCTCGCGGTGTGTTCCCGCGTTCGCCGGGACGCTGTACCCACCACACGACCGTGACCTTCGGGAGCCAGGCCCCCAAGGTCGCGCGCAGCGCGACACACCCCAGGGCGTCTACCTGTGTCTCCGTCGCTTCGGCCATTGATTGGACGACATGAAGGTTCTGGGGCTGTCAAGGGCGCTCTTTCCCTTGACTGCCCCAGGTTCTTCATGTGC
>NZ_JACHGT010000023.1 GCF_014202425.1 Phytomonospora endophytica
CGAGGTTGCCGGGGATGCCACGCCTGATGGGATGCAGCGCTTGTTGAACCAGGCGGCGTGGGATGTCGATGGGGTGCGCGATGACCTGCGTGCCTGGCGAACGCGAGGTCGACGGTTCCCGTCGGGCGAAGTGGAGTATCGCGCACGCCCGGCTGCCGGATGGGGTCGAGTTTGAGCAATACGTGCTGCGCGCGCCGGCCTCGGCGATGGCCCTCCTGATCGACGCCGAGGAGCGGGTGCTGTTGATGCACAGGCACCGGTGGGTAATCGACCAGTGGGTGTGGGAACTGCCCGGCGGGTACTGCGATCCGGATGAGGATCCGGTGGCGTGCGCAGCGCGAGAGGTTGAGGACGAGACGGGGTGGCGACCGACCGCGTTGAAGCCGCTGCTGGCTTTCCAGCCGTGGGTAGCGACGGCTGATTCCGCTCAGCACTTGTTCGTCTCCTACGAAGCGACGTTCACCGGAGCGCCCGTAGACGTCAACGAGGCCGAAGAGGTCGCCTGGATCCCGTTGGCGGAAGTTCCGGCGCGGATTGCCTCGGGCGAGATCGTGGGTTCGGCGTCGGTGCTCGGTTTGCAGGCAGTACTACTCGATCGCCAACGTGGCTGACCATTCGCCGGTATCGGGCGATGCGATCGCCCAATCATCGAAGGCGTGCCAGCGCCCCAGCCGCGGCGTCGGCGAGTTGCTCGTGTGTCCCTTCCACCAGGCGAGCGATTCGTTGGATCTGTTGGGGCAGGCGATGGACCTCGGCCGAACTGAGCGCTGCTTTGAGCACATGGACGGCATGACTCGCATCTCCTGCTGCGAGCAACACTTCGCCCGTCGTGATGCGTTCGATGATCCGCCACTGCGGGGCTACCAGGTGCGCGCTGGCCGCCTCGGTGCTGACGAGGTTGATCGCCTCGATGGTGCGGTCGGTTCGCATCAGTCCACGCAGCTGAACCTCGGTCAGCACAGTGGGGTTGAACAACGGGGTTGGGGCCAGGACGTCGCAGAGCCGGTGGGCGTTGATGAGGGTGTCGACGAAGAGTTGGGCGTGTCCGACTTCGGCTGCGGCTCGGGCGAGTTGGACGAGTGCGGCTGGGCGTTCGTCGTCGGATGCGATGGCGGCGGCGTGTTGGAGTCGTGTGAGGGCTGCGGTCTCGTTGCCGGCTTTGCGGAGTTCGTTGCCGTGGACGCGGAGTGCGTAGGCGTGCAGGTTCTGGTCGTCGAGGCGGCTGGTGATGTGGAGGGCGCGGCCGGTCCAGCGGGTGGCGGTGGCGAGGCGTTCTTTGGGGAGGACGTCGCCGAGGAAGACTCCGAGTTGGGCGCGGGCTCGGGCGAGGAGATCTAGGACGGCGTGTTCGGCTTGGCCTTCGGCGAGGCGGGCTTCGAGGAGGACGATGAGTGGCCACAGTTCGTTGATGGCTTCGGCTGGTTTGCCTGCGCCGCGGGCGATGATCGCCAGGCGGAGGGTGGATTCGCCGAACTGAAGCATGGCTTGATAGTCGGCATCGTGGGGGTCGGTGATGCCGAGGATGTGGCGGGGTAGGCCGAGGTGATCGGCGATGCGGCGGAGATCGGAGACGCTGGTGATGTGGCGGCGTTCGTTTTCCAGGGCGGAGATGTATGTGACGTCGTAGCCGAGGGCGTCGGCAAGCGCCTTCTGGGTAACGCCGGACAGGGTGCGGTAGGTGCGCAGAATGGCGGCGAGATTGCCGGTGGCGATGGCAGCCTTCGCAGCCACTGATGTCCACAGCCACAGCACTGAGCGGGTCGGCGCGGTGGTGGTCGGGAGCGGATGACCGGAGGTTGCGGTGCAGGCGATGCAACGGGCGTGGCCGGGTTGGACTGTGGCTCCACATTGGTCACACCGCATGATGGCCGCCCCCTTGGTGGCTAACTCGCGTCGAGCCGGGTGTACCAGTCGAGGATGGAGCGCTTGTAGCCCTCGGGCATCCGCAAACCTGGGACCTCTGCCCTGGTGAACAGCCCGGCTTCCTTGTGTTCGTGGCTGACGACGGGTGCCGCATCAGTGTGGACGGTGCAGCCGTAGGTAACGATGAGGACGTCAATGCCGTCGCGGATGTGGTACTGCCAGGAGTCGAGGATGGCCTCGACGATGACCGGCCAGCCGGATTCTTCTTCGATCTCGCGGGCAACACATGCGGCGGGGTCTTCACCGAGTTCGAGTTTCCCGCCGGGCAGTTCCCACTCGTCGCGCTCGTTGTGGAGTAGGAGCACCCGCCCGTCCTGGATGCACACGCCCTTGATCGACACGGGGAACGAGTGCGGGCGATACGGCTGCGGGGCTGCGGACACGGCGGGAATCCTCCACTTTGTCGGTGGGACGGAACGTAACACGACACAACTGGTGAGAACAGACGCTGTGACGCCGCTGGGGTTGACGGTTTGTCAACCCTGGCACCGTTTACGCCTGCAGATCGGGTTCCGGAGCCGCTTTGGGGCGGGGTTGACGTGTTGTCAATGCGTTTGCCCTTGTCAGCGCCGTTCTCTGGAACGCAGGGTGTTGCTACGACGACCCGATCGGTCCGACAAGGCGGTGTCCAACATGGATCACTTCTTCACCCGGTACGCCGTGGACGTGCAGTCTCCCGACTGCCGGACACGGCTGGCCTCGGCACTCACCAACCACGGCATCGCCACCTTCACCGGGCTCGCGAAACGCGCGCAGGCGCTGCGAGTCGCCGACGAGGTGCTGACGCTGGTGTCGCATCGTGACGCCGAAGCCGATGGGGTGACGGTGATCCGGGACCTTGGTGGGATCGCCGCTCGGCCCGGCTGTGCTGGGTTCGGGCATCAGGAGCTGCACCCGCATACCGAAGGCACCACACTCGCCCGTCCCCCGGCGGCGATGATGCTGGTGTGCGCCCGCCCCGCAGTCAGCGGGGGCGAGTCGCTGCTCGTCGATGCCGCCGCCGTCCACAGTGCACTCTTTTCCGTGGACGCTGACCTTGCGGCGGCACTCGGCGAGCCGCGTTCGGCGCTGTTCGGTGGGGGCGCCGGGCATCTCGGCACGGTGTTCAGCCCTGGCAAGGCCGGTCGGGTCGTCGTCCGCTTCCGCAGTGATCACCTGGTGAAGTTTCATCCCCGGATCGCCTGCAAGCTCCATGTTCTTCGAGAGGTCATCGAGCAGCACACGGTCCGCCTGCGGCTGCGGCACGGGGACGGGTTCTTGATCTCCAACACGCGTTGGCTGCACGCCCGGAACGCGTTCACCGGCCCGCGAGTCATGTACCGGGTACTCGGAGACCCGCTGCCGGAGCTTGACATCCCCAGCGGGTTCACGCCCACGAGGTCGGTCGAGTACACGACCGCGAGCTGAACCCCGCTCTCTGAACGGAGGCGCGGTGGCGTGCTGCCACCGTGGCCGCGTCGCCGCGCCTCAACCAACGACACCCACGATCCCTGGAGAGGCCAACGATGATCACCTACGGCTCGTTCCCGTTGCGGCACCGCACCATCAGCGTCCAGGGCGCCGCTGGCGTATCCACCGTGCAGCTGGTCCGCACCGAGCCGTGGGGCCCGTACGAGCTCGGCGTGGTCAAGCACATGGACACCAACCCCGCCCTGCACCTGCGCCCCTTGATCGCCTTCACCGAAGAGGAAGAGCGCGACTGCCTCGCAGGCGCTGTCGAGGTGTACCGCTCATGGATCTCAGCTGCATCAAGCCGCTGCTAGGAAGGAGTACGTGATGAGTCTCGCCGAGTCTTTACAGCAGGTGGCAGCTTTCGCGCAGAACGGCTTGCCGTTCGACGGCGTGTCGCTGTTGCGGGAGAAGCTGACTCAATCTCAAGGCTTCGTGCAGGCCCACGCCGCGGGCGGGATGCAGGTCCAGGGTCTGAATGCGGCGCATCAGGCGTTGGTCCAGGCGCAGGAACACCTCAACACTTGCGAGCAGATGATGCAGGCCGCGAAGGAGGCTATGGAGGGAGCCGTGCGCATGGTGGGCGGCGGATGAAGCGGTCCGGACTCGACCACAGCTCGAAAGGCCGGGCAAGGAATGAAGGCGACGCACCGTGAGTACGTCAGGGCGATAGCCGTGGGCGACTCGGACAAGATCCGAGAGCTGGACGACCTGATTCCTGAAAGCGAGTGGGAAGAGTTCCACACGTACGTAGCAGCGTTCTTCTCCCTCATGCTTGAGCAGCGATTCGCGAACGACTCCTCCCGTGACGCCATCTCGGCCTTCGTCAACGAGATGCGCTCCGACTACCGCAACATGGAACCTCCGATGAAACCTCTCATGGTCGAGGCCGTGATCCGGGCTTCGGCCGGGGAGGAGCACTTGTTTAGTGAGGTCCCCCCACGGGACACCGTGGACGCTCACTTTCTCGTGATCGGGAAGATCGCCCGGCAGTCCGATGACGTCCAGACCCGCCTGGACCACTACCTGTCCGAGGCTGAAGGGCTGGCGGCCCAGTGGGCCGTTGAGGACACATAGACACTGACGCGTACGGCGAAGCTCCGGTATGTCGCGGGACCAGGTCGCAAACTCCAGTGCCCCGAGGACGAGGTCGGTGAGGTCTTCCAGCCGACGAGCCGGTTGGAGAACGCGTCCCGCGCGGTTGCGAGCTAGAGGACGCCTTCACCGGTGTTGACGCGGGTGGCATCAGCGACCCACAACCGGTTCGGGGCCGGATCGTGACACGGGTTCTGGCGCGTTGACCCGCCCTTTCCAGCCTCTGCGCAGGAACGCTCCTTGCATGTCGGGTTCGCGCATCAGGCGCTCGACACGCTTGCGAGACAGGTGGATCTCGCGTCGTTCGAGGATCTGATGGACGCGTGGGCTGCCATACGTGTTGCTGGAGTTGTCGCAGATCTCATGGAGAGTTCTCGAACCGACTGCTGCGGCCCAACGTGACGGGCACGTAGAAGACGGCACGAGAAAAGCGCCGGCCCAGAATCGGGCCAGCGCTTCGCCACGGCATAGGCGTACCCGGTTACACCGGGCAGCTTCCGATCCTGACCCACGACCCACACCGGGTAGTGCAGTCGTATTGGACCTGACATGTCATGCGGTACTGGGACGTCCCGATGCATTTGTACCTGTACAAGGTCTCGGCGGGACAGCGTGCCTCCGCCTGAGCCTTCGGCATGAAACGGAATAGCAGTGCGTCGCCTGCCCTACTGAGAGTCTTCATAGTGCGGCACCTTCTTCCCAAGACGGACCTAGCCGCCGGTTGGCGGCTGATGAGTGTTGCGGGGGTGTTCGCCAGCAGGTGAAGCCTGCGATTTCTTAGCGCGTGAGACATCTCCCGAAGGATCAGTCTTCCCAAACGGGGAGGGATGCACGAGGCGCGATACCGGCGGGACAGAGGCAGGATGATCTCGAAGAGTCACCACAGGAATCCAGGGACCGTCCACCCGGACGCGGCCTCCGTACCTCAGGACGAGCTGCCAGGGCTGCACCCTGTGGACCTGCATAGGATTCGGTACGACCAGGCTGGCGGATGAGGGCGGGTGGCGACGAGGTGCCGAGGATTCTGGACGTGGACATCCGGCTCGACGGGATCGAGATCGACGGACGGCTCCACGACTTCCCGATCCCGCTCGCCGATCTGGAGGCGCTGCTCGACGAGGAGCCCGACAAGATCGACGGAGCCGGTGGACGACGCGGGGGTTTCTGGTCCTGGCGTGAGACGGGCCTGACGGCGAAGCACACCGACGGGATCCACGTGCTCAACCTGCGGTTGAGGGTCGACGGTCCCGCCCACCGGGTGCGAATCGAGGGCCGCCCGTTCGACGAGGAGTTCGGCCCGACCGGCCCGACCTACCCGAGCCGCGATCTCGGTGCCGGGTACGTGGGGGTCCGGCGCACCGACCCGGGACCCGACCAGCACGTCGCGGACGTCATCGTGGAGCAGAAGGTCCGGCGCCCGAAGAAGAAGACCGCCCCGGCGAAGAAGAAGCCGACACCGGTACCCGACGCGGTCGAGTTCACCGACCTCAACTTCAAGCTCCTCGTCGTGCAGGACCTCATGTACGACAAGGGTCTGCTCGGCCCCTCCTTCGACCTTCGCGGGTTCGTCGACGGGTTCACCGGCCGCGACATCGACATCGACGCCGAGGGGCACGCCCCGATCCCGGAGGCCCTCGCGTACTTCGCCGAGCTTCCCGTGCCCCGCGCCTTGCTGAGCGAAGTCGTCGAACTCGAACAGGACGGCGGCAACGACGTCTACATGCAGATCGCCCCACTGTGGAACGGCGAGGACGACAGCTTCGACGTCACCGACTTCAGCGACGTCGAACTGCTCCCCAACCTCAGGTCGATGACACTGACCGGCGTCGGCGAGGAGACCCTGGAGTCCCTGCGGAAGAGGGGCATCGAGGCGAACCTGCTCTGAACCGGCGGCTTCGACCTGGCGGGGACACCCGCCGCGTTCAATGCGCCCTCTCACAGCGGGGTGCCATGGTGTTCGTGATCGCGGCCTGGAGTACAGACCACCCACACTGCATGGCCATCGGAGACGCGGACGCTCACGCCAACACTGAGCCAAGCCGCCGCCGTCCAGCTGGACGGCGGCGGCTCCTCATATGGGGAAGGCGCGATGCCGGCGACAGAAACGCCTACCCGGACATCGCACACCAGCCTCCGCGTCCTCAGTCGAGGTACCGGGTCGGGTCCCTCCGAAGAGGGGCCATACTCGTCCCACTGGCCCAGTACTCGCCAGAAGACGGGGGCGCCGCGGGGCGCGTTCCGGTCGTCGACGTGTTGTGCTGAGCCGTCCCAGCGGGTGAGGGCCGGTACCAGGCGATCGCCGCCTCACCCTCACCGGACGACGCGGTCGAACCGCACTCCGGCGCGACCATGCCGTTGGTGCCGGTGTGGACCCACGTGTCGGGAAGCCAGCCGCGGTCGGTGCGGTCCCACAGGTCGGAGTCGCCGTAGGGGCCGCCGGTCACGGTCTCGCCCCTGGTCTGGCACTGGATCTGCACGATCTCCTGGTAGGCGTATGCCGCGCCGACCTTCGCCGAGTCCATCCGTGTCTCGGCGCGCGCGTAGAGGCCGTTGTCGGAGATGATCGTTCCTGCGATGGTGCGGGGCGGCGCCGAAGAGTCCGAGGAGTCCTTTTCGGGTTCGCCGACCGCGTCGCCGCCCTTCTCCGACTCGCCGACCGGGTCGCCGCCCTTCTCCGGCTCGTCGACCGGGTCGTCGCTCTTCTCCGGCTCGTCGAGGACCTGCTGCTTGTTGTCCTTCCAGCCAGGTAGGTACACCAGCCGGTTCGACCAGGACGTGACCGCCGGGTCGATCGGCTTCATGTCGAGGATCTGCACCGCGTCGGCGAAGGGGTTCCCTGCTGCGTTGAAGGGGGCCCCGACGGTCTTCATCGGCACGGCGTCGGCCACCATCGTCGTGCAGGACTCCATGAGCCTCTCGCCGTACACCGCGTCCCGGTTCTTCTCCACCAGGGTCCGCATGACCGCGTTGTTGTGCAGGTCCATGGCGTGCGCCCACGGTTCGATCAGACCACTGGGCGCGCCTTCGGGCAGTTCGTGGGCCCAGCCGAGCTTGTTGGCGTAGGCGAGCGTGGTGTGCCCCGAGACCGCGCCCATCCACAGGCAGTGCCGGGCGGCGTCGGACCGTCCGTTGAAGACGCCCTCGGGGTCGTTGTAGACCTTGCGGTCGTTCTCCCGAGCCCAGTTGGTGATGCCGTCGGCCTGCAGGCACATGACCCAGTTGTCGTCGCACGCGTCACGCTCCTGGATGCTGCGCCCGCACCACTTTTCGGCAGTGAGGAGCAGCCCCGCCGGAACATCGGTCTTGTCATCGCACTTGCCCCACTCGGCCGACTTCGCAGCCGGAGTCGCCTGTGTCGGCTCTGGCACCGACTCGGCGAGGGCGAGCACACCGGCCGCCAGACCGAGCATCGCCGCTGCCGCGCCGATCGCCTTCCTTGAGAACATGTGGGATCCTTTCGTGTCCACTGTGGCCGCTCATCCGGCGGCACTGAGCCAAGGCTGTGCCGACACACCCCTTCCGACCAGCCCTTTCGGACACTCGGAAGCCGACTCGGACACTCGGAATCGAAAAGGACGAGGACCTCCGTGCCCACCGAACCCGATGAGCTGCACGCCCGCTTCGCCGCCGACATCGCCGCCCTCAAGGGCAAGCTCACCTGGACCCAGGTGCAACACCGGATCCGGAAGACCACCGGGTCGCCGCCACCGAGCGTCTCGATCCTCAGTGCGGCCGCCGCACCCGACCCGAACCGGCCGCCGACCTGGAACACCGTGCGTCTACTGGTGACCGCGCTGCTGCACGACAAGCTGTCCCAGGAAGAACTGGGTGCGGCTCTGGACGGGTGGCGGCGGCGATGGGAGGCGTTCCGCCAACCGGTCGCGCACGACATCGCATCGCTCCGGGAGAACCCGCCGCCGCCGGTGTCCGCCCCGCCCGCCCGTCCACGCCGCACGGCCGCGATCGTCATCGCCACCTCCGTGGTGGCGGCGGTGGTCGGTGGCGCGATCGTGTGGGCGATGCGGGAGGGAGGGGCCACGGCCGGCGACGAACCCTCGTCGCCGGGATCATCGTCCGGTGGGGACTCCTCGTCACTGGGATCACCGTTCGGTGAGCTGACCGGGTGGTCGCAGATCGTCGGTCCCGGTTGCGAGGACCATTACACCGGCCATTTCGCCAACACCATCGACGGCGACGGCTGGCAAGACACCACCGGCGGCTGGGCGCAGGATGGTTGCGACGGGGCCGCCAAGTGGACCGCCTCGCCCGGACAGTCCGGGCCGAGCATCGACTCCTACGTCTGGCAATGGATGCCACCGGCCGATGCGCCCGGGGCGCCTGCCGGTTCCGACCTCACCTGCCACGTCGAGGTGTACGTCCCGGCGGTCGAGCAGGCCGCCGGACGAGCCACCTACTCGGTGTCCACAAGGGATAACGCGGGATCGGCGGACACGCGGCTGCCCGGATCGACGGTCCAGGTGGTCGACCAGTCCGTCCGGCGCGGCTGGATCGACCTGGGTGCGTTCACCACGAGCGACCGCACCTTCGCCGTCACCGTCTTCGACGACGACCGGGGCACCGCACCGGTCGCCCTGTCCGCGGCCCGCCTGCGCTGCTGACCGGCACGCTACGGGACACGACATCGCTGCAGAACCCGGTTTCACTGGATAGACCGTTCGCAGATACCGCGCCAGCTACGGTATCCCTGGGCGTGTCAGCGGCGGCCAAGGCCACGTCGTGACCCACCTGCATCACCCGGATTTCCCCGACGACATTCGTCGCGCGGTCGAAGGGCAACGCACCGGCTGGCAACGCCAGGTCAGCGCCCCTGGCACCGACATTTCGTTTCAGAACCTACAAAGGACTACTGCGCACCCCCCTCCAAACCGCGCACGCATCCCGGGAGAAACGCCGAACTGCCGCACGCGCACGAGCCTGCATCGGCGACCCGAGAGGTCTCGGCTGGTACTTCGGCGAACGCGGCATCGCCTTCGGTCCCGACGTCGATGCGCCACCGGAACCAGCCGACCTCTGGGACTGGTCGTGGGACCTCGGCGGCCAGCGCACCGGTGTTCGAACATGGCGCATCCGGCTGCACCGTGACACCGTGCGCGCCTTCCTGGTGGCGTTCATGACCGGCGAGAACCTTGCGAGCGTCGCGTGGGGGCTGCGAGTCCATCGTGGACGGTCTGCACGGGTGGGTGAATCGCAGCCCGTGGAGGTTCCCAAAGCGCGCTCGGTCAGGCACCCTGTCGGCATGTCCGCGCAGGAATACGTCTTCGATCCCGGAGTCGCGTTCACGCTGGTGGTGGTGGCCGTGAGCGCGTTCGTCATCGGACTGTTCGTCGGCCGCAGCCAGCGCCCCACGCATCGGCCACTGCCGCCGCCGGACTTTCAGCTCTGGCGGCCTACGGCGCCCTTACCTCCGCACGAGGTCTGGGCTCCGCCCGTGTCCCCACCGGCCCGAGCGCCGCCCTCGCGCGAGGTCTGGGTTCCGCCCGTGTCGCCGACGCGGGCGTCGCCCCCGCGCCGGCCGGGCATGCCCACCCCGGGCGAGATCTGGTGGGCAACCGTCCCCTACCGCGACGGGACAGGGCAGAAGAGACGCCCATGTCTGGTCCTCCGCACCCATGCGACCAGCGTCGACGTACTGAGCATCACCAGCCAGGACAAAAGCCATCGTCACGATCACGTCGAGGTGCACCGAACAACGTCGTGGGATCCCAAAGCCACCCGCAACAGCTACGTCGACCTCGCCCGGACGATCAACCTGCCCGACACGGCGTTCGAAGCTCGGGCCGGGACCTGCTCCACGCGGACCTGGACATACGTCACCCAACACCATGACACCGGATGGGCCGGCGGAGCAGGGCTCGGGCCTGCCCCCAGGCAGTGGTGACTTCCCCCGGCGCGACCGGGCTTGTGGATGCGGAGCGCCCCCGGCTGCGAGAGGTGCGTGCCGGGGGCGAGGACGTACGGCCGGTGTGACGTTAGATGCGGTCGGCCTTCAGCTCGGCCAGGAAGCCCTGGAACGAACCGGCGTCGACAAGCAGCGTGGAACCGTTGCGGTCCTTGGTGTCGCGGATTTCCGGGGAGCCGTTGTTCAAGCGCAGCTCAACGCACTGATTCCCGGAGCCTGCGCCGCTGCGGGTGGACTTCTTCCATGGGGAGGTGGTCACAGCTCGAACTCCTTCATCGGAACAGCCAGCTTCAGCGTCTCCGTCCAGGAGCGCTCGTACAGTGCCAGCACAGCGAGCCGTTCGTGATATTGACACTCGCTCCGTGATTCTAGGTACACGACCTTCGGGTATTCATCCCTATTGAACTCCATGATCGTGTACTTGCCCTCCATCGACGGGTGCGGCCCGGCGCTGAAGGGAACGATGAAGATGCTGACCTGCGGTCCGGCATCGAGTTCGCGCAGATGGCCAACTTGGGCGGCCATCGCCTCCGGTCCACCGACGATGCGCCTGAGCGCACCCTCGCTCATCACGAGATCGACCACCGGCAGTGGCTTGCGCCCCCAGAAGCGGTTGATCCGTTGCGTTCGGAACCTCACGTGCGGATCGGCTTGTTCGCCGATGAGGCCGCCAGACTCCTGGACCGCCCGAATGTAGGGCTCAACTTGGAACAGACCATTGACGTACTCGTTCTCGTAGAACCGCAAGCGCGACGCCGCGCCCTCAAGGTCCAGGTAGGTCTGGAACTGCTGCGGCACGTCGAAGGGCACGTACCAGCCGGAGACGAGGCAGGCCTTGGCCATCCGGGCGAGTTCCTTCACCTCGTCGGCCGGTGCCCCGTACAGCTTCGCCAGTTCCTGGATCTCCGGCCACGACGGTTTGGGGGACTTGCCGCCTTCGAGCTTGTACATCTTCGGGATCGACATGATGTCGGCCACCTCGATGTCGTCAAGGGACAGACCGGAACGGTTGCGCCACTTCCGGAGTTTGACCCCGAGCTGGCGCCTGGTAAGGGTAGGTGTCTCCGCCATTTCGACAGGATGCACGAACAGTGCCCGCAATTGAGTCTTCTCGTTGACACGCCACGACTTCTCATTTTGATAAGTCGCGGCATGCGGTTTTGACAAGGCGTGTCGGTCAGATTGAAGTGTGGCTTGAACAGCCGAAACTCCGTAGCGTCCCCGACCAGAACGCCTCGTTCGATACGTCGGGCAACGTGACGGCAGTGCTTTCTGCCTCGCGGCCGAAACCGAAAGGTGGGGACTATGAAAGAGAAGCACGCGAGGGGACAGCGGCCATGAACTTCCCGAAACGCTGCTCCTTTCCGGGCGCCGCGACCGTCGCTGGCCGGGCTCGTCAGGCCGTCCGTTGCGAACAGCACCAAGGCCGTGAATGCCTGAGCGAGCGGACCGCGACGTGGCTGGCGTCGGCCTACGGCTTGCAGCGGTTGCGTTGCGCGGCAACGGGTTCGTGGCATGTCCGCAACGCCGAGGTACACCGCCGCGACCGCGTCGACGCCCGGATGCCGATGACGCTGCGGCTGGTGTCGATCCGAAAGGAGACGAGGCGGTGAGCGGGATGCGCGTCATCGAGTTCGTCGCCGGAAACGCCATGGCGAAGGTCTACCGGGCCGAAGGCGCCCGGCTGAGCGAACTCACGGTGTACCGGATCGGCAGCCTCGGGCATCCCGTGCTCGTCGGAACCCTCCACCACGCCGACGATCCCGACGCCTCCGACTGGACCATCAGCGGCGACTACCCGATCGACCGTGATGAACGGGAACGGGTGCGTGTCGTGGCGCTGCTGGCCTGGCGCTCGAAGTTCGGCCACGACGACACCCCCGGAGAGGAACCGAGCCATGTCCACGATCGATGAACTCACCGGGCTCATCCAGACCACCGAGGACCGCATCACCGACGCGATCAGCGCCGCCAACGCGGCCATCGAGGCGGGAGAGGGCCTGCTGTCGACATTCCAGGGAGCCGGTGACAGCGGTTCGTTCGGACGCGCCCGCACCGTCATGGACGGCATCGACGAGCTGACCGGCAAGCTCGTCGGCCTGCAAACTGACAGCGGGGACCTGCGAGCCGCGGCCGACTCCATCAGGGAGTAGCCGCCATGAATGACTTCACTCATTCCGGAGGAGCCGCCATGCGCACCCCAGCCCTGACCAGACCCATGTCCCGCCGGACCATCTACGATCGCGCCCTGCGTCAGGCCAGCGCCCTGCTCGGAGTCTGCGCTCACGACGGCCAAGCCGACCACGGACGACAGCTCCTCGACGGTCTCCTGACCGCGTTGCACGACCTCGGCATCAACCCCACACCGATGTCTCTGGGCGATGTCGCCGCGCCGCCGAAGGGGAACCTCACCGCCCGGCAGATGCAGATTCTGGTCGGCATGAGCCAGGGCAAGAGCAACGCCGAGATCGGGCGGGAACTCTCCGTCTCCGAGGACACCGTCAAGACCCACGCCCGGCACCTGTTCCGCAACATCGGGGCCAGGGATCGCGCCCACGCGGTGGCCCAGGCTTTCCGTACCGGATTGATCTCGTGACCCACCCAGATCACGTCACTGGTTGTTCCTACCCGCGCAGCCGTACGCATCGGCGGACCCCGGCGCGCCACATCGGCGAACGCCCCGGCCCGGCAGCGCCGGGCCGGGGCGCGTGGCGCTCGCCCGTAAGTCAGGCGGGCACGAGCCAGCTCGGCCGGAACCGGCGGAGCACCACGGCGCAGGGCGAGCGGTAGTTCAGGTCGTACTGCGAGGGGTGGTCCTTGAGGACCCTGCGGGCCTCGACCAGGGCGAGGATGATTCCGGTTCCGGTCGACGTCAGGGCCGCGTAGCCGCCTTCGCGCAGGTTTCCGGCGAGGTTTCCTTCGCTCGACAAGGGGTCCTCGCTCAGTGCTTCGCGGTACTCGGTCCAGGTTTCGCCGTCGTCGGGGCTGGCGCGCAGCGTCATCGCGTAGCGATTGTCGAGCGTCTGGCTCGCGGAGTTGAGGTGGATCAGGTAGGGGGCGCCGTTGATCGAGTGGGAGATCTGTGCGGCGTGGCAACCGGGGTCGATGATCTGGGCGCGCCAGTACTCGTCGCCGAACATCCGCCAGTCGCCCGGGTTGCCGATGGCGACGCGACGGGCGTGGGGGTAGGTCCCTGCGCCCTTGATCTCGCGGTTCAACGCCCGGTAGTTCAAGATCAGTTGCCCGTCCGACCGCTCCGCGACAGTTCCCTCGCCGTACGGCAGTCCGGCCAATCCGTTGGGGACGCGGTGACCGACCCAGTCGCCGCCGGGCTCCTTGATGATCAGGCGTCCCTTCGCCGGGATGACGAGGCTTCCGTCGGCGCGCTGGATCCCGTTGCCGGGCCCGATGAAGTCGTTGGTCGGACGGCCGTCGCCGGATCGCCGGTTCAGGTCGTTGCGCACGACCGGATCCGTCCACGTCGCCCCGTTGTCGTCGGAGGTGGTGAGGTAGACCTTGGGGTCCTCGTCCTGGAGCGACCCGGGTTGCCGGCGCAGCATGAAGCAGTAGAGACGCCCGGTGGTCCGGTCGTGGACCAGCGTGGAGTTCGCCCAGCTGTAGAGGGTCGCCCCGGCGAATCCCGTCACCGGGCTCCAGGTCAGCCCGGAGTCGGTCGACCGGCGCATCAGCAGGTTGTGGTTCCCGCTCTCGTCGGCGACTCCGTCCGGCCGGCCCTGGGCGATCGCCACGACGACGCTCGAACCCGGGATCGCGAAGATCGCGCCCATCCGGACCGAGTGGTAGAAGCCGCTGCCGCTCGGCTTGGGGATGGCCGCCCCGCCCGCGCGGGCGTCGCCGAAGAGCATCTTGCTCTCCATCCCGTCGGGATCGAGGGCGAACGCCTGTCGCGGGAACGCCGCCGCCACCCCGCTGAGCCCGAGTGCGGCGGCCCCGGCCGCTGCGAAAAGTGTGCGACGCGATAACGCCATGACTCGTCCCTCGCAGACCTCGTAGGAAGAAAGGCCGGGCGAAGCCGTCGGCTTCGCCCGGACCAGCTCAGCCTGCAGGGACGAAGCGGGCGTCACAAGGCGGTGTACCGGCGGGCGGGAGGCAGTCGGGTCACCTCGCGTCACCGTGCGATGGCGCGTTTCAGGCCACATATGACCGAGGACCGACCGCAAAGCGGTCGGTCCAAGTGGCTGAGCGAGCCGTTCTACGCGTTCGGGTCCCACTCCGCGAGCTGGTCCATCGGCGTGGTGTCGCCGGTGACCTCCAGGCTGTCGAACGGGACGCGGTCGTAGAGGTAGAGGACCATTTCGCCGGCCGTGCCACGCACCGTCAGGTCGCCGGGTTCGGCGTCGGGGTCGAGGTCGTCGCTGCGGACGCCGTCGGCGTTGAGGGTCAGGCGCCAGGAGCGGCCCTCGGTCGCGTGCATGTCGATGGTCGCCGGCTTGAACGGCCAGGGGACGTTCGTCGCCGCGACGGTCGTCAGGAACTCGTCGACGCCTTCGACCGCGACGTCGGTCGGCAGCGGCTGAGCGGCGCCCTGGGTGAGCTGCGCGTCGTAGGTGTGCACGGCGAGCTCCTGGACCTGGTGCCGGGCCAGGGCCCCGCAGTTCTCCGGGGCCTGCGAGCGGCCCCACCAGGTCCAGCAGCCACGGTCCGGGCCGGCCTCGCGCATCGCGGCGAGCATGAGCTCGGTCGACTCGGCGAGCCAGGTGTCCAGGGCCGCGTGGTCGCGGGGCGCGGTCGGGGCGCCCGTCGGGTCCGTCTTCGCCGGGGGCTGCGCGCCCGGGCCCGCCGCGACGATGGCGGCCTGACGGCGACGGCCGTCGCCGACGTGCTGCGCCAGTTCGCGCAGGTTCCAGTCCGGGCAGGACGGGACCCGGGCGTCGAGGTCGGGGGCGGACGCGATCGCGGCGCGGAACGCGGCCGAGCGGTCTTCGATCAGCCGCAGGACCTCGGGGAACTCCAAGATTTTTTGCACGCGTATGTCTATCACGGTGCCCCGGGCGCCGGTAGCGAGTATCTCGGGCGGGGCAGCGGTCAGGTGAGCAGGGGTGCGAGGTAGCCGCCCTCGGCGTCGAGCAGGCCGGTGAGCAGGCGGCACGGCCGCCAGTCCTCGACGCGTTCCTGTGGGTTGTCGATGGCCAGCCAGATGTCGAGGTCGCGGAGCTGGTCGAGTATCGCGGCGCCGTGGATGAGCGCACTGCCGTGGATCGGGTCCATGGCGCCAGCGGCGATCGCGACCGCGGCGGCACCCGCCTCGGAATCGACGCGCTGGCCTTCGTCGGATACGCGGGCCTCGCATACCAGGCGGCACAGGTCGATCTCGACCGGACCGAGCACGGCGAACTCGAAGTCCAGCAAGGCGACGACCTCGCCGTCCCACAGGGCGTTCATCAAGGCGAGGTCACCGTGGTTGACGACCTGCTCGGCCTCGGGTGCGGCCCGGAAGTAGCCCTCGATGACCTCGTGAAGCCGCGACCGCTGCGCGTTGGACAGTCCCAGTGCGGCCTCGGCGCGCCTGGCCGCCGCCGTGGCATCGTCGAGTGCCGCCGGTATGTACCCCCCGTGCGATGCGACGTGGGTCTGGAGAGACGGGCTCGCGTCGTGCACGGTCTGGGCCCGCGCCCACAGCTGACCGACCGCCTGTCGTTGCTGGGCAGGGGTCAGCGCCGGCCATGCCTCGTGCAGGTTCTGGCCGTGGACCTCCGCGGTCACGATCCAGCCGTGCCCTTCGGTTGTGCCCTCCGCGAGGATCTTCGGGTGCCCGACCGCCGGTGGCAGGGCACGTGCGAGCGCGACCTCGCGAGCCATGTCAACGGGGGTGTGCGCGATGCGCACGGCGATGCCGTCGCCGACCCACGTCGCGTTGGAGTACCCGTTCGCGCGCCGCATCCGCGCGAGGTCTCCGCCGTGGTGGGCGGCCACCTCGGCGGCCACACCCTGGACGACGGCCACTCGGGACGGGTCGCGATGCTGGTCGAGTGGGTGGGTTTCCGCGCTGGGCTCGTGGACCATGCGGGGATCTTGGCACAGGCGGTGCCGGTGATGATCCGGTGGCCGGGGTGGCGACGGGCTCCTCACCGGCGACTCGGCCCGCCCGTCAGGTCTTCTTCTTGGCCGAGCCTCGGGCGTGGGCGGCGCTCAGGTCGAGGGCGATGGCCAGGATGAGGAAGGCGGCCCAGGCGTTGACCGGGGCGAAGAGGAGCGGCTCCTGCTCACCGACGCTGTTGGCGATGAGCCAGATGACGAACCAGAGAAATGTCATGCCGATTCCCTTCACGGCGGTCCCGGCCGAGTACAGCCGGAGCCCCCTCGGCGAGGGGGCGTCCACTGTGATCGTGCGGTCCGTGCTCGGAGTGCGGCAAGATGCGAAAGTCCCTTGTGTACAGACGTTCGGTGCTCCGGTCAGGCCCTCTCGTCGGATTCCACCACTTCGCTCGCGCCCTTCCTCGAAAACGCCGCCCACAGGTTGAACGCGATGATCCCCACCCCGAAGGCCCCCCACAGCCAGATGAACGCCCCCGCGTCGGTCCCGAAGGTCACGAATCCGAAGACCAGCAGGGCGACTCCCGCGACGGCTCCGAAGACGGCGGCGGGCTTGGACGGGCGGATCCTTGAGACGAAACCGGGCATGTCTCCTCCTAGGGAAGTCGGTGTTGATCACATGCCCATGACGCGGCGAGCGGAAACCATCCCTTGTGGACGCACGGGTGGGACAGAGGCCGCGGAGCGCGCCTCCGCGGCCCCTGCGTCTATCCCCCGAACAGCGCGTTGAGGACGTCGAGGTCGCTGCCGCTGAGGTCGGTGGCGTCGGTGTCGGACAGCGTCCGCTGTCGGGTGCCGACGCTCGCGCAGTGGTCGGCGAGGTCGCCGAGCGCACGCGGGTAGAGCTCGGCGAAACTGTCGGCCTGCTCGGGGGTGAGTGTGTGCGTCTCGAAGGCGATGGACGCGGTGAGCCGGCCGTCTTCGAGGAAGACGTTGACGCGGACGCCTTCGAGCAGCCTGTTGTCGGGGTGGGAGGGGGTGGACTCGTGGGCGAAGGCGTGATCGCCGGTCTGGTCGCCGAGGTAGTTGAAGGTGACCGACGCGGGCAGTTTCGCGTAACCGCCGGGGCGAAGCCCGTAGCCGATGCCGCGATGCGGGACGGCGCGGAGGGCTTCCTTCGCCGCGACCAGCGACTTCCCGGGATCGTCGCCGCGGTCGAGGACGACGGGGTACATGGCGGTGAACCAGCCGACGCTGCGGTCGGCCGCCGGGAGCGCGTCGTGCCCCGAGCGGCCGTGGCCCTCCAGCCGGACGGCGATCCGCTCGCGGCCGGTGACCTCCCCGAGGCTCATGGCGAGTGCCGCGAGCAGGACGTCTTCGGTACTGGCGTGGTAGGCGGCGCCCGCGGCCAGGACGGCGGCGGTGCGGTCGTGGTCCAGTGTGGACAGTCGGATGTCGGAGACGGCCGGGCCGGGGTGCGTGGGCAGGGCGACGGCCCGGGCGCTGTCTTCGACGGCGTCCCAGTGGGCGCGTTCGGCGGGCACGAGCGTTTCGGCGAGGGTGTCGAGCGCGGTTGCCCAGTCCTTGGTGGACGCCGTCTTCGCGGGGAGGCCGGTCGCGCCGATTCCGGCGTGGACGTCTTCGACGAGGATCTGCCGGGAGACGGCGTCGACGACGAGGTGGTGCGCGGTCAGGAACAGCCGCGCGGTGCCCGGTGCGGTGACCAGCGCCGCCGACAGCAGTGGCCCGTCGGTGAGGTCGATCGCCGCGCGGGCACGCCCGGCCGCGGCCTCGATGGCGGCGGGCAGGAGCTCTGGGGTGCCAGCCTGTTCGTGGGTGAAGGCGTAGCGGGCTTCGCCGCTGGGGCGGATCAGCAGCCGCCGGTCGCGGACGACCGAGCGCAGGGTGTCGTGGTGCGCCCACACCCCGTCGAGCGCCGCGCGGACCTGCGCGGCGGTGGCGTCGCCGACGTCGATGAGCACGTCCTGGTCGAAGTGCCCGGGGACGGCGAGGTCCCAGTCGAAGAAGGCGTCGGTGATCGGTGTGCGGCCTTCGACCAGGCCGGTAACCTCACCCTGCTCGCCGGGGGCCGTGGCGCGATCGAGGCGGGCGGCGACGGCGCGCGCGGTCATACCGGCCATGACGGCGCCGACGGAGACCTCGTGTCCGGCCGCGCGGATGCGGGAGACGACGCGGATCGCCTTGATGGAGTCGCCGCCCAGTTCGAAGAAGGAGTCGGTCGCGCCGATCGCGTCGATGCCGAGGACGTCGGCGAAGGCGGCGCACACGACACGTTCGGCCTCGCTGGCCGCACTGACGCCTTCCCGCGCGTCGAGGGCGGGCGCGGGGAGGGCGGCACGGTCGAGTTTCCCGCTGCGGTTGAGCGGAACGGCCGCGATCACGGCGAGGTAGGCGGGGATCATGTACCCGGGCAGGCGCTCGGCGAGGAAGGTCCGCAGCCCGTCGTGACCGGCGCCGGCGGTGGGCACGACGTAGGCGGCCAGAGCGGTCGAGCCGTCGGGCTCGCGGTGGTCGATCACGACGGCGTCGCGGACGGCCGGGTGCTCGCGGATCGCGGTCTCGACCTCGGCGAGTTCGATCCGGTGGCCGCGGATTTTGACCTGTTGGTCGTCGATGCGTCCGAGGTATTCGATGGTGCCGTTGTTGAGGCGTCGGGCGCGGTCTCCGGTGCGGTAGAGGCGTCCTGGTCCGTGGGGGTTGGGGGTGAATTTCTCCGTGGTGAGTTCGGACAGTCCTATGTAGCCGGTGGAGAGGCCGTCGCCGGCGACGCTGAGTTCGCCTGCTTCGCCGATGCCGCAGAGGCGTTCGCCGTGGAGGATGTGCACTTGGGTGTTGGCGACCGGGACGCCGATGGGGATGCGTGCGGGGTCGACCAGGGCCTCACCGGTGTCGTGCCAGCCGGTGGCCAGGACGGTGGTTTCGGTGGGGCCGTAGGCGTTGACGTAGGGCACGTTCTCCCGTCGGGCCTTTTCCACGACGGCGAGGCTGGAGGCGCCTCCTCCGGTGGTGACGATCCGCAACGGCAGACCCTCACAGAGCAGGTAGTACTGGGGCGGCAACAGGCCGAGTGTCACACCTGAACGGTGGCATTCGCCGGCGAGGAGGGCGGTGTCGTGGACGGTGTCCTGGTCGACGATGACCAGCCCGGCACCGTTGAGCAGCGACAGCGCGATCTCCCACACCGAAGCATCAAAGGTCAGATTCGAAAACTGCAACACCCGGTCATCGGCCGTCACCGCGTACACCTCTCGCAGGTACGCGCGCAGGTTCACGACACCGCGATGCCGCAGCATCACGCCCTTGGGCACGCCCGTCGTCCCGGAGGTGTAGATGCAGTAGGCGAGGTCGTCGGACGACGGCGGCCGCAGCGCCAGCACCTCGGCGGCCTCGCGGGCTACCGCCAGATCGACGACCGCGACATCGCCCGGCAGACCCGCCGCCATCGCGGCGGCACGCGAACCGTAGGTGAGAACCGCGCGCATCCCACTGTCGGCGACGATCCGCGCGGCCCTCCCGGCGGGAGCCGTCACGTCGAGAGGGATGAAGTGGCAGCCGGCGAGCATCGCACCCAGGATCCCGACGATCACGTGCGTGCTGCGCTCACCGAGCACCCCTACCGCGGCACCGCGCGGCACTCCCCCGGTGATCAACTCCCCGGCGACCGCGCTCGCGGCCTCGGCCAACTCCGCGTAGGTCATCGACCGCTCGCCCCACACCAGCGCCGTCCGCTCGGGATGTGCGCGCACACCGTCCAGGAATAGGCTGACGGCGGTCGCCTCCTCGGCATACGGGATCACGGTGGCGTTGACGTCGTCGCGCACCGACGTGGCCTCACCGGGGAGCAGCGTGGGCACATCGGTGACGCGCACGTGCGCGTCCTCGGCGAAACGGTCGAGAACCTGGACGACCCGCGCCAGCAAACGCTCCACCGTGGACCGCGCCAGGAGGGCGGGGTCGTAGAGCACGCTGAAGGCGAGCTCATCGCCGTCCTGCTGGACGACGAGGTTGACGGGGTAGTTGGTCTGTTCGCGCCCTTTCTCGAACTCCAGGCCCGCGCCGTGGATCGTGCCGGTCTCGACGTGGAAGTTCTCGAAGGCGAAGAGGGTGGAGACGAGCGCGCCCCCACCGGCGAGGGACTGGACGCGGGCGAGGGATCCGTGGTCATGGCCGGCGGAGGCCAGTGCCTGGTCGCGGACGGCCTCGACCAGGTCCGCGACGGTCGTGCCGCCTTCCGTGCGCACGCGGACGGGGATGGTGTTGATGAACAGCCCGACGGTCTTGTCGATGCCGGGAATGGGAGCGTCGCGGCCGGAGACGACCTTGCCGAACACGACATCGTCGGATCCGGCCGCGCGGCCGAGCACCAGCGCCCACGCCGCCTCGGTGACGTGGCTCAGGGTCGCGCCCAGGGCCGCGTACCGCTCGGTCAACCGCCGGGCGAGGCCGCGCGTGCTCGACGCCTCGACACGGCCGGTCCCGCCGGGGTCGGCGTGGGCGGTGGTCGCGATCGCGGTGTTCGTCGCGTAGCCCGACAGCAGCCGCGACCAGTACGCCTCGAAGGCGTCCTCGTCGCGCGAGGCCAGGTGACGGACGTGGGCCGCGTACCCGGGGCCCGCGTCACCAGAGAGCACACCGCCCCGCAGGAGCCGCAGGAAGTCGCCGAAGAGTGTGGACAGTGACCAGCCGTCGAGGATGATGTGGTGGTAGGTCCATGCCAGGCGCAGGACGTCGCGACCGTTGTCGGCCGAGTGGATGGCGGTGACGCGCAGGAGTGGGTCGTGGGTGAGGTCGAATCCGCGCGTGACTTCTGCGGCGAGCACGTCGTCGACGGTGGTCGTGGCGTGTTGGCGTAGGTCGACGGTGCTGAAGCCGATCTCCCGGTCCCGCAGGACGACCTGGCGTGGACGGTCCAGGCCCTCGGCGACGAAGGCCGTCCGCAACATCGGATGCCGCTCACCAAGGCCCCGCAGGGCCGCCCGTACGGAGCCGAGATCGAAGGCGACCTCGTCGGTGACACGGAAGACCTGCTGAACCACGTAGGCGCCACTCGCCTCACCCTCCAGGCCGTGGAACAGCATCCCCTCCTGCATCGGCGTCAGATCGGCGACGTCCTCCAGACCCGGATGCGCGGCCCGCAACGCGGCCAGGTCCACACGGGACAGTGCCGTGGCGGCCGTGTGGTCCGACGGGGTCGTCTCCCGCGCCCGCGGGGTCCGGCAGTGCGCGATGAGGACCGCCAGTGCGGCCTCGTAGCGAGCGGCGAACTCGCCGCCGTCGTTGGCGACGGACACGGTCAACCGCTCGTCGCGGACGACGACGTTGACGGTGATGCCGGGCAGGGCGCGGTTGCCGGGGTGGGTCGGCGTGCCGGTGCCGGCGAAGGCCACGCCGGTGGAGTCCTGCCGTCCCAGGTAGTTGAAGGAGACGGCGGCGCTGATGTTGGTGTATCCGCCGGGGCGCAGGCCGTAGCCGATGCCGTCGTGGGGGACGGTTCGCAGGGTTTCTTTGGTGGTGATGAGGGCTTCGGCGGGGTCGGTGTGGTGGTGCAGGACGATGGGGAACATGGTGGTGAACCACCCGACCGTGCGATCCACCGGCGGCAGCGCGTCATGCCCGGTCCGGCCGTGCTTTTCGACGCGTACCGCCACCGAGGGCTGCGGAATGCTCATCACCAGCGCGGCGAGGAGCAGGTCCTCGACGTCGGCGTGATAGGCCGCGGCGAGCCCGCCGAGAAGCTCGGCGGTGGTCCCGGGATCCAGGGCGAACTCCCGCATCCCGACGCCGACGTCCGGGCCTCGGCTCGCGGTCATCGCGGTCTCGACGGCGTTCCAGTACGCCTGCTCGGCCGGGACGAGCGTCGCGGTGAGGTCGGCGAGTGCGTTGGTCCAGTCGTGGAGGGAGGCGGTCTTCTCCGCGAGCTTGATCGGGCGGCCTGTTCGGGTGTCACGGATGCCGGTGAGGACGTCGTCGGTGATGATCTGCCAGGAGACGGCGTCGACGACGAGGTGGTGGGCGGCCAGGAACAACCGCGAACCCACCAGAGCCGCCTGGAACAGCGGCCCACCGGCGAAGTCCATGGAGGCGTGCAGACGGTCGGCCACATCGGCGAGCACGGTGCCGACGTCACCGGCCTGGTGGTGCTCGAAACCGTAGGCGGCCTCGACGCCGCGCAGGTGAACAGCCCGGCCCTTGACAATCGCACGGAGGGCGTCGTGGTGGGCCCACACCGCGTCGAGCGCGGAGCGGACCTCTTCGACGGTCGCGTCGGCGATGTCGATGAGGATGTCCTGGTTGAAGTGGGAGGGAACCGTCAGCTCCCAGGCGAAGAACTCCTCGGCGATCGGCCACGATCCGACCGCTCCGGTCACGGCACCCTGCTCGAAGCTGCTCGCGGTGGCCCGTTCGACGCGTGCGGCCACGCCACGGGCGGTTCCGGCGGCCATCACGGCACCGACCGCCACCTCGAAACCGGCTTGGCGGACGCGGGAGACGACGCGGATGGCTTTGATGGAGTCGCCGCCGAGTTCGAAGAAGGAGTCGAGGACACCGACCACCGGCAGGCCGAGCACCTCGGCGAAGGCCGCACACACGACCGCCTCGACCTCATCGGCGGGCGCCTCACCCTCGGTCGCCGCGGGCGGCTCGGGATCGGGCAGGGCCCGCCGGTCGAGCTTTCCGTTGCGGGTCAAAGGAATCTCAGCGATGGGAACCAGATGCGCGGGCACCATGTAGGAGGGCAGCAGCTCATCGAGGAAGAAGCGCAGCTCGGCGGTGTCGACCTCGCCGGCTTCCGCTACGACATAGGCGATCAGAGCGGTGGCCTCGGCACGGCGCTCGGCGATGACCACGGCGTCACGGATGTGGGGGTGTCGGCGCAGTGTGGTTTCGATGTCGGGGAGTTCGATCCGGTAGCCGCGGATCTTGACTTGCTGGTCGTCTTGGCGGCCGAGGTATTCGATGGTGCCGTCGGCCAGGCGCCGGACGCGGTCGCCGGTGCGGTAGAGACGACCGTAGGGGCTGGAAACGAAGCGTTGGGCGGTGAGTTCGGGCAGACCGAGGTACCCCGTGGACAGTCCGTCGCCTCCGGCGCACAGTTCCCCGACCTCCCCGATCCCGCAGACGCGGTCGCCGTCGAGGACGACCACGCTCGTCCCACCGATCGCACGACCAATGGGGACGCGGTCGAATCCGCGCGGGATCGGGTGCGTGGTCGTGAAAGTCGTGTTCTCCGTGGGGCCGTAACCGTTGATCACCTGCACGTCGGCGTCGGCGTCGTACAGGCGGCGGACCTGGTCGGCGCCGACGGCCTCACCGCCGATGAACAGCCGTGTGAGTCCCGACAGCTGCTCCGGGGCGGTGACGGCGATGTGGTTGAAGAGGCTGACGGTCAGCCACATGACGGTGGCGCCGGTGCGGGTGATGAGGCCCCCGAGACGCTCGGGGGCAAGGAGGTCTTCGCGGTCGGGGATGACGAGGGTGCCGCCGTTGAGCCACATGCCCCAGATCTCGAAGGTGGAGGCGTCGAAGGCCACCGAACCGGTCTGCACCAGCACATCTTCGGGACCAAGAGGCAGGGAGGGGTTGCCGCACACCAGTCGCAGCACCGCCCGCTGCGGGATGACGCTGCCTTTAGGGCGACCGGTCGTCCCGGATGTGAACATCACATAGGCGGCATCACCACCACCAGGCGCCCCGGCGACCTCGGCACGCCGATAGCCGCCACCGACGGCCACCGCGACATCCACGCATCGCGCGTCCCGGGCCGCCGAGGCGGCGACCTCGGCTCCCCGCTGCCCCGCCGCGACGATCACGGTGATCCCGGCGTCGGCGATGATCGCGGCACTGCGCGAAGCGGGGGCCTCGACGTCGATCGGCACATACCCCGCCCCGGACAGCGTGACCCCGAGCAGCCCGACGAACAACTCGACCCCGGCCGCACCCACCAGGCCCACCAGGTCGCCCGTGGCGACACCCGCACCCGCGAGGGCTTCGGCGACGGCCCCGGCCCGCGCGGCCAGCTCCCGGTAGGTCAAACGCTCATCACCGGCGACCAACGCGACACGCTCACCATGCCCGGCGACGACACCGGCGAACACGCCACCAATCCACCCATCACGCACATAGCCCACACAGGACGCGTCGAAGACGTCGAGTACGCGCTCGCGCTCCCCCGCCACGAGGCCCGCGACTTTCGTCAGCGGGCGTACGGCGTCGGCGGCGAACTCCTCCAGCACCGCCAGCAACCGCCCAGACAACCGCCCGGCGTCACCGGTGCCAAGGACGGCCCGGTCGTGGAGAACGGTCACCTCCAGCTCGTCGCCGACGCGTTCCACGGTGACGGTCAAGGGGTAGTTCGTGGCCTCCCGGGCTCGCCGGAACACCAGCGCCGTGGCGTCCTCGGCGACGTGGTAGTTCTCCACGGCGAAGACGCAGCGCACGAGATCTTCGACTCCCGCCACAGACTGGATGCGCGCGAGGGACCCGTGGTCGTGTTCGCCGGTGGCGACGGCCTGGACGCGAACGGCGTCGACGAGCCCGGCGGCCGTGGTCGCGGGGTCGAGGCGGACGCGTACCGGAACCGTGTTGATGAACAGCCCGACCGTCTTGTCCACCCCGGGCAGGGCGACGTCACGGCCCGAGACGACCTTGCCGAACACCACGTCCGGCGTGCCCGTCTGCCGTGACAGCACCAGTCCCCAGGCCGCCTCGGCGACGTGGGCGAGGGTCGCGCCCCGTGCCGAGAAGGCGCTCTGGAGTCTGCTCGCCAAGCCGGTCGTGCTCGACGCGGCGAGGCGGCCGGTGCCGGTCCCGTCGGCTTCGACGCCGGTGATCTCGACACCGCCCTCGTGGCCGTCGAGCAGCCGCGACCAGTACGCGTCGAAAGCCTCGCTGCCGCGCTCAGCGAGCAGGCGTGTGTAGGCGCCGTGCGGGGGGATCGGGCCTCCGTCGGTCTCGCCGTCGGGCATGGCGGCGCCGGAGGTGAGGGCGTCGTGGATCGCGGTGAAGCGCCGGCAGAGTTCCGACAGGCTCCAGCCGTCGAGGACGGCGTGGTGGTGGGTGAACACCAGGACGTGGGAATCGTCGGCGTGGGTGAACGCGTCGCAGCGGAACAGCGGTCCTCGGCGCAGGTCGAAAGGCCGATCGTGCTGGCGCGCGCAGTGCTCTTCCAGCGCGGCGCGACGGTCCTGTTCGGACAGTGCCCGGTGGTCGACGTGAGCGAACTCCACGCCTGTGCCGGGCAGCACCAGCTGGTGTGGCGCGGTGTGTGCGTCCCAGGCGAAGACCGTGCGCAGGGCCGGGGTCCGTGCCGACAGCTCGGCGAAGGCGCGGGCGAGCCGGTCGGGGTCGGTCGTGGCGGGGAAGGCGTATTCGACCTGGACGACGTGGTCGCCGGTGCCGCGCATGTGCTCGTAGAGCATCCCTTCCTGCAAAGGGGACAGCGGATGTACCGCGTCGGGGCGGTTGTCGCCGAGCAGGGCGTCGAGCTGGGCGAGGGTCACGGTGTCGAGACCGTAGTCGGCGGGGACCGGTGCCAGCCCGGTGCGGGCGGTGCGAGCGGCGTAGCCGGTCAACGCGGCCCGCAAGGTCTCGGTGAAGGCGGCGGTGTCGTCTGCCGAGGCGGCGTCGTGGCGCACGGCGACGTCGATGAGGAGTTCACCGGCGACGACCGACGCGTCGACGCTCAGGCGGGCGCGGTCGACGTTCAGCGGCGAGGACGCCTCGCCGTAGGGGTTGAGGCCGGGTCCGGTGACCTCGCCGAGATAGTTGACGGTCCCGAGGGTCTCGCCGCCGTCGCCGCCGGGCTCGCCGCCGAGAGCCGCGCGGGCCTCGCGCAGCTGCTCACGCGGGTCGTGGCACACGGGCACGACGACCGGGTAGGTCTCGGTGAACCAGCCGACGGCGGCGGCGTCGGCAGCACCGGTGCGGCCGTGCGACTCCAGGGTCAGCGGCACCCGGTCCAGGCCCCAGATCCGGTGCGCGGCGGTGGTGACCGCGGCGACCAGTAGATCCTGGGCGTCGGGGTCGCGTGCGGTGGCGCGGTCGGCGACCAGGGCCGCCGTCGTCGTGGAGTCGAGGACGATGCGCTCGCGCCTGCGGCGGCCGTCGGCGGGCCCTTGGGCCGGTGGGAGGGCGGGGATGTCACGGTTCGGGCGTGGCGCGCCTCGCCCGAGGGTCTCGGCGAAGGCGCGGAAGGACGTCGCGTCCGGGGGCGCGGGCAGGTCCCGTCCCGCGGCCAGGGCGGCGGTCAGGTTCGCGATGTCGCGGGCGATGACGTGCCAGGAGACGCCGTCGACGACGAGGTGGTGGATCGCGAGGAACAGGGCGGTGCCGTCCGGTGTGCGCACCACGGCGGCGCGCATGAGCGGGCCCGTGGCCAGGTCGGTGGCGGCGCACAAGGCCGTGGCGCGGCGGGCGCGTTCGGCCGCGGCATCGTCGGGGCTGTGCTCGGTGAGGTCCCAGTCCTCCAGCACCGGCGGGGCGGCGGCGGTCAGCGGGGGGACGACGAGCCGGTCGCCGGAGACGACGGCGCTCAAGATCCGGTGCCGGTGCGTCAGCTCGCGCAAGGCACTCCGCAGGTGCGGGATCGCCGCGGGGTCCAGCGGGAGCTCGGCCGTTTGGTGATGGTGGTGCGGTGCGGGGTAGCCGCGGCCGAAGAAGTCGGCGGTGATCGGGGTCGGTGCCACGACGCCTTCGGGTGAGACGGCCGCTACGGCGGCCGGGCGCGGCTCGATCCGACGCGCCATCTCGGCGGGTGTCAGCGAGGACATGACGTCGCGGACGCTGAGGCGGTGCCCGGCGTCGGCGAGCGCGGAGACGAGCAGGATCGCCTTGATGGAGTCACCGCCGAGCATGAAGAAGTTGGCGTCCATGCTGATCGTGTCGAGTTTCAGGACGGCGCGGATCGCTGCGGCGACGGCCGTCTCTTCTACGGTCGCGGGTTCGACGTGTGCGCCTTTTCGCGGGCGCGGGGCTTGGCGGCGGCGAAGTTCGGCGAGGTCGAGTTTGCCGTTGGCGGTCAGCGGCATCCGGTCGAGGCGGACGGTGTGGGCCGGCACCATGTGCTCGGGCAGGGCGAGCCGCAGGCCGCTGATCACGTCGGTGTCGGTGTCGGCGGTGTAGTAGCCGATGAGCAGGCCCTCGCCGGTGACCACGGCGGCGGCCGATCCGATTCCGGGCAGGGATTCCATGGCCCGTGCGATCTCGGCGGGTTCGATGCGGAAGCCGCGGACCTTGACCTGCTCGTCGAGGCGGCCGAGGTATTCCAGGTTCCCGTCGGGGAGGGTGCGGCCGCGGTCGCCGGTGCGGTAGAAGCGGCCCGAGCCGGGCC
This sequence comes from Phytomonospora endophytica, assembly GCF_014202425.1. Lineage (GTDB taxonomy): Bacteria > Actinomycetota > Actinomycetes > Mycobacteriales > Micromonosporaceae > Phytomonospora > Phytomonospora endophytica. Next base: position 27,732 of record NZ_JACHGT010000023.1, read on the forward strand.
CGAAGGGGTCCTCGGTGAACTTCTCGGCGGTGAGTTCGGGGGCGTCGAGGTAGCCGCGGGCGACGCCGGCGCCGCCGATCCAGATCTCGCCGGGCAGTCCCCGGCCGAGGGCGCGTCCGTTGCGGACGACGCGGACATCGGCGCCGGGGATCGCCCGCCCGATCGTCATGCGGGTGCCCGGTTCGTGGCGGTGGCAGGTGGCGTCGACGGTGGCTTCGGTGGGGCCGTAGACGTTGTAGACGGTGGCGCCGGTGAGGGCGGCGGCGCGGTCGGCGAGTGCGGTGTCGAGGGCTTCGCCGCCGACGAGGAGGGCGGTGAGGTGGGCGGCCGGGCCTCGTTGCCAGGTGTCGCAGAGGACGCCGAGATAGGTGGGGGTGCAGTCGAGGGCGTCGACGTTCCAGGCGGCGAGCCGGGCGGCGAGGCCGGTGACGTCGTCGCGTTCGCCGGCGGTGAGCACGCGCAGGTGCCTGCCGGTGGTGAGGGCACCGTAGATCATCTTGATGGAGGCGTCGAAGGCGAAAGGCGCGATGAGGCCGACGGTGCCGACGCCTTCGGCGGTGAGGAGCGGATCGATGAACTCGGCGTGGAGGTTGGTCAGTCCGCGGTCTTCGACGATCACGCCTTTGGGGGTGCCGGAGGTTCCGGAGGTGTAGAGGCAGTAGACGGCCGTCTCCGGTGTGGTCTCGGCCGGCGGCTGGGCAGCCGTCGACGTCGGGAGTTCGCGCAGGTCGAGCGTCGGCAGCCCGGTGTCGACGGGTTCGTCGCAGGTGATGACGCAGGCGGGCCGGGAGTCGGCGAGCAGTGCCCGCAGCCGTGCCTCGGGGTTGGCGCGGTCGATGGGGACGAAGGCCGCGCCGATCCACAGCACGGCGAGTTCGGCGATGATCATGCGCTCGTTGCGGCCGGCGACGATCGCGACCCGGTCCCCCGCCCGTGCGCCCAATGCGGTCAGCGACGCCGCGACGCCGCCGACGGCATCGGCCAGTTCCCGGTAGGTCAGGGTCCGGTCGCCGCAGGAGAGGGCGGGGCGGTCGGCGTGGTCGGTGGCGCGGCGGGCGAAGGTCGCGGCGGTGCTCATCGTGTCTCCGGGTTCGGGCGGGTCAGGTGAGGCCGAGCTCGGCGATGGACGCGTCGGCCGCGCCCGGGAAGGCCGTGAGGATCTCGACGAGGTGGTCGGTCATGAGTTCGGCCGCGTCGGCGTCGAGGGCGCCGGTGGAGTATTCGAGGCCGAGGACGTCGCCGCCGGGTGCGGCGGTGACGGTGAGTTCGAGATCGAACTTGGGTTCCAGGCTGATCGGCCCTATCACGGCGGTCCCGGCGTGCTCGCGTGGTGCGTCGCGGTAGGCGAGCATGACGCGAAGGAGGTCGCGTGGGGCGGGGTGCCCGTCGGCGGTCACGGCGGTGAGCAGCTCGTCGAAGGGCAGCACCTGGTGTTCGAAGGCGGCCAGGACGGTGTCGCGCACCTCGCGCAGGAGCTCGCGGACGGTCGCGGTGTCGGCCGGGCGCACCCGCAGGGCCACGGTGTTGACGCCCATGCCGACGACTCCGTCGAACTCGCCGACGGCGCGGTTGTCGACGGGCGTGCCGATGACGAGGTCCTCCAGCATCGTGTACTTCTGCAGCAGCACGGCCAACGCCGCGGTGTAGAGCGCGAAGGGCGTCGCGCTCTCGCCGGCGGCGAGGACGGCGAGCGCGTCGCGGACCTCGGCGGGCAGGTGGCGGACGGCGACCCCCAGACGGGTGGGGCCGCCGTCCGCGCTCATGGCGAGCACCACCGGTGCCGGCGGGTGGGTGAGTTCTTTGCGCCAATAGGCCAGGTCGGCGGTGGTGTCGTGGGCGGCCAGGGCGCGGGCGAACGCCGAGTACGGGGTGGCCTTCGGTAGGGGTGTGCCGTCGAGGTGGGCGGCGAGTTCGGTGTGGAAGATGTCGAGGGCGGCGCCGTCGAAGGCGATGTGGTGGGCGTCGACGAGCAGGACGTCGTGCTCGGGGCCGTGGGAGAGCGCGGCTCGGATCAGGGGCGGGCGGTCCAGCGGGAAGGGGCGGGCGAAGGCGCGCAGGAGCGCGGTGGGCTCGCCGGTGGCGTCGGTGGTCTCCAGTTCGCAGCGGGCGCCGGGGACCGGGGACTGTTCGAAGCGTCCGTCGCGGACCTCGTAGCGGCTGTGGAGGGCCTCGTGGCGGGCGGTGAAGGCGGTGAGGAATCGCGCGAGGGAGGCCTTGTCGGCGCGGCCTTTGAAGGCGACGGCGAAAGGCACGTTGTAGGCGAGGCTGCCGGGGTGGCGTTGCTGGGCGGTGTAGACGCGCACGGTCGCCGCCGACATCGGCGACGCGGTGGTGCCGCCGGTATCGGCGGGTGCGCCGGGTGGCGGCAGGGGCGCGCGGGCGGACAGGATCGCGTGCAGGGCCGCCGGGGTGGCCGCGGTGAGCACGTCGCGGATGGTGGCGTCGAGGCCCGCCCTGCGCAGTTCGCCGACCAGCCGCATCGCCTTGAGTGAGTCGCCGCCGTGCTCGAAGAAGTTGTCCTCGGCGCCCATGGCCGGGCTGCCGCAGGCGTGGGCGAAGGCCGCGCGGACGGCGTCGAGTCCTTCGCCTGCTTGCGGGGGTGGGGCGGGTTGTGTTCGGGGTGCGAGCCTTTCCAGGGCGCGGCGGTCCACTTTGCCCGACGGGGTCAGTGGCAGGTTGTCGAGCCGGCGCACCTCGGCGGGGACGGCGTAGGCGGGCAGCAGGGCGCCGAGGGCCGTGCGTGCCGCCGCCGGGTCGAGGTCGGCGGCGCCGACGACGAAGGCGACCAGTTCCCTGGCTCCGGCCGTGGAGTCGCGGGCGATCACGGCCGCCCGGTCGACGCCGGGCAGTGTCCGCAGCGCGGCGGACACCTCTTCGGGTTCGACGCGGAATCCGCGAACCTTCACCTGGTCGTCGGCGCGGCCGAGGTAGCCGAGGGTGCCGTCGCCGTTCCAGGCGACCAGGTCACCGGTGCGGTAGGCGCGGCCGGTGCCGTGGAGGTCGACGAAGCGCTCGGCGGTCAGGTCGGGGTCGTTGACGTAGCCGAGGGCCAGGCCGTCGCCGGTGATCCACAGTTCGCCGGGCAGTCCGACACCGCGCGGCCCGTCGTCGCCGATGACGTGCACTCCGGCGCGCGGAAGCGGGCGGCCGATGGGGATGTCGGTGACGTCGCGTTCGATGCGGTGGGTGGTGGCGAAGGTGGTGGTCTCGGTGGGGCCGTACCCGTTGATCAGCACCGTTGCGTGGTTGGCGGCGTAGAAGCGCCGGACGTGCTCGGGTGAGAGCCGCTCGCCGCCGATGAGCAGCTCCGCGAGGGGCTCGAACACCGTGGGGTCGGCCTCGACGTGGAGGTTGAACAGGGAACTGGTGAGCCACATGTGGGTGACGCCGTGGCGGCGGATCGCGGTGCCGAGCGCCGCGGTGTCCAGTTTGGTCTCCAGGTCGTCGAGGACGAGTGTGCCGCCGTTGAGCCAGGCGCCCCAGATCTCGAAGGTGGCGGCGTCGAAGTCGAGGGCACCGGTCTGGAGGATGACGCTGTCGCCGGACAGGCCGACGTAGTCGACGTCCTCGACCAGCCCTGTCACCGCCCGGTGCGCGACGGCGACGCCCTTGGGGCGACCGGTGGTGCCGGAGGTGTACATGACGTAGACGGGGTCCTCGGGGGAACCGGGCACGGGCTCGCAGACCCCCGGCGCGCCTTCGGGATCGACGACGAGCCCGGCGAACGGCTCGGTGAGCGCGGTGTCGGCGGCCGTCGCGACGACCGCGCTCGCGCCGCTGCTCGACACCAGGTAGGCCAGGCGCTCACGCGGAAGCGCGGGATCGAGGGGTACATAGACGCAGCCCGCCTTCACCACACCGAGCAGGGCCACCAGGGACGTGACGCTCTTGGTGGCGGGGACACCGACGCTCGCGCCGGGCGCGACTCCCGCGTCGCGGAGGGCGCCGACCACGCGGTCGGAGGCCTCGTCGAGCTGCGCGTAGGTCACGACCTGCTCGCCTTTGACGAGCGCGGGCCGATCGGCGCGGGCCGCGGCGACCTTCCGGAAGGACACGTCGACCCGAGTGCGCGTACCGGTCGCGTCGCCGGGCGGGCGGACCTCGCCGGGGAGCAGGGCCGGGATCGCGTGCAGGGCCACGCCCGGATCGGCCGTCATCGCATCGAGGGTCTGGGCCATCCGGCGCAGCAGCAGGGTCATGTCGGCGCGGGTGAGGCGGCGCCCGTCGTAGAGGACGGTCAAGGCCTCCTCCCCCGCCACCAGGGTCACCTCGGCGTCGGTGCGTTCGGTGGAGGCTTGACGCAGGCGCAGACCCGCCGCCCGGGTCCGGGACCGCGCCTGCGACTCACCTTCATGGACGTAGAGGGCGTTGAGTTCACCGCGACGGCGGCCACCGGCCCGCAAGGCACCCGTCAAAGGGCCACGCGCACGCGCGAAAGTGTCCAGGGACTGCCGGTACAACCCGCCGATCAGCTCGGCGGCGGTCGTCGCGGCGGTGGCCCGGGCCCGCACCGCGACGGTGTTGATCACCAGGGCGGCGGTCTCGGCTATCCCCGGGACCGGCAGGTCGCGTGCGGTGACGACCTTGCCGTAGACGACGTCACGGGCACCGGCGTACTGCTGGAGCGTGACCGCGAAAGCGGCTTCGACGACCGCGCTCGCCGTCACCGACAACCGCTCGGCGAGACTCGCCACCGACACCGGCACATCCGGGGCGAGCGGGACGCTGACCGATCCGATCGCGGTCTCATCCGAGCCGCGCGAGCGCCACCGGGCCGGCGGCGGCGCGTCCTCATCGGACAGCAGCGCCGACCAGTACGCCTCGTCGACCTCCAGTGCGGCCCAGGCCTGGGCGCGGATCGCGTCGCCATAGCGCCGCACCACCGCTTCGACGTCGACGTCGGCGGGGACGCGCCCGGCCCGGTGCGCGTCGTGGCGGTCGACGAGCTCGCCGACGATGAGGTCCTGCGACCAGCCGTCGAGGACGAGATGGTGGTAGGTGACGATCAGCACGGCGGCGGTGCCGCAGGTCGCCCAGGTCAGGCGGACCAGGGAGTCGTCGTCGGTGCCGAAAGGACGGAGCCGCTCGGCGCGAACGGCCTCGTCGAGTGCCTTCGGGTCGTCGACGGTGAGCACCGTCAGCGGCGGCTCGGTCCCGGCGGTGACGACGTGCAGTTGCCGCCCGTCGTCGGGCGCGGTGAGCACCCGCGACCGCAGCGCCGGGTGCGCGGCGGCGAGGTCGGCCAGAGCGGCTCGCAGCGCCTCGGGCGACAGGCGGTCGGGCGTGGTGTCGTAGATCTGCTGGACGACGTAGGCCGTGCCGTCGTCGTCGCGGGCACGGCTGTAGGCGATGCTCTGCTGCATCGGGGTCAGTGGAAGGACGGCCTCGACGGGCCCGGTCCGGGCGAGGACGTGGCGCCACTCCGCCGGCGCCCGGTGCGGGTCCGGTCGCCAGGCGAACGGTTCCCAGCCGTCCTGGCGCCACGGGTCGGCAGCGGCGCATGTTGTCGTGGTCAGGTCACGGGCGGCCTCGGCGATGGTGCCCCCGCCGAGCAGGCTCGCCGGTGGGAGTGCGGCTCCCTCCCCGCGCAGTGCGGCGGTGACGAGGACGGCGTTGAGGGAGTCGCCACCCAGGTCGAGGAAGGTGTCGTCGGCGAAGACGGGGTCGGTGCCCAGGACACCGCCGACGGCGGCGGCGAGCAATTCCTCCCGCTCCCCGGTGGGTGCCAGGCCGCCGTGGCGGGGGCGGCGTTCGACGAGTCGCGCGAGGGCCTTGCGGTCGAGTTTGCCGTTGGCGTTGCGGGCCAGCGCGTCGACACGGGTGAAGGTGGCGGGCACCATGTGCGCGGGCACGGCCTCGGTCAGGTGCGCCCGCGCGCGGGTGACCGTCGCCGGCTCACCGGTCACGAGCAGTGCGTGCAGGGACGTGGCGCCTCCGGTGGTGATCGCGCAGCAGGCGGCCCGGTCGACCCCCGGCAGGCCCGCCAGGGCCGTCTCGATCTCGCCGAGTTCGATGCGGTGGCCGCGGACCTTGACCTGGTCGTCGGCACGGCCGAGGTAGTCGAGCTCGCCCGAGGGGAGCCACCGTCCGATGTCGCCGGTGCGGTACATGACGCCGTCGCCGAAAGGGTCGGCGACGAACTTCTCGGCGTGGAGTTCGGGGCGGTTGAGGTAGCCCAGGCCGACGCCGGTTCCCGCGACGCAGATCTCGCCTGGTGCGCCGATACCGGCCGGGCGGTCGCCGGGGCCGAGGACGCGGACGGTCACGCCGGTCAAAGGCCGCCCGACGGTGATGCGCCCGACGTCGCGCGGCACGGGCGTGGCGGTGGCGAAGACGCTGGTCTCGGTCGGTCCGTAGAGGTTCTCCAGCACGGCCGCCGAGCCGTGGGCGGCGGCGGTGCGGTGGAACTTCTCGGCGACCTCGGCCGGGAGGGCCTCACCGACGGAGAAGACCGTCCGGAGCGGCGCGAGGGTGGTGCGCTCCCCGGCGAGTTCGCAGAACAGGTCGATGACGCCCGGGACCATGCTGGCGAGCGTGACGCGGTGGCCTTCGACGAGGTCGACGAGGGCGCCGACGTCGCCGCCGGCGGGGGCGATGACGATGGCCGTCCCGGCGGCGACGGGGAGGAGAAGCTCGGAGACCGAGGCGTCGAAGGAGAAGCGGGTGTGCCACAAGACGCGGTCGGCGGGGGTCAGGCCGAAGCGTTCGGCGAGGCCGAGGACGAGGTTGGTGACACCGGCATGGGTGAGGACCGTCCCTTTAGGACGGCCGGTCGTGCCGGAGGTGTACATGACGTAGACCGGATCCGACGGCCGCGGTTGATGGGCGGGCACCGGTCCGGGCGCGCCGGTCCCGAGCTCGGCCAGCGCGAGGACCGGGGCGTCGGCGGTGAGGTCGTCGAGGTCGGTGACGACGACGGCCGGGGCGACATCGCCGAGGATGAACGTGCGCCGGGCGGGCGGCTCCTTCGGGTCGACGGGCACGTAGGCGGCGCCGGTGCGCAGGATCGCGTACAGGGCGCAGACGGTGCGGGCGCCCGGAGACGCGCAGATCGCGACGCGGTCGCCGCGACCGGCTCCGGCGGCGGTCAGGCCGCGGCTCATCGCGTCGATGAGCGTGTCGGCCTCGGCGTAGGTGAGGCGGGTGTCGCCGTCGATGAGGAAGGTCGCCGACGGGTCGCGTCCAAGGGCGCGGTCCCACAGCTCGGTGAAGGTGGTCGGCGGGTGCGCGGGGGCGCCGCGGCCGAAGGTGTCCAAGACGAGGTGCCGCTCGCTCGCCGGGACGGGATCGACCTCGGCGCAGCGGGTATCGGGCGCCAGGGCGGCCACGCGGGTGATGCGCGCGGCGAGGACGGCGGCGAGGTCGACGGGGTCGCCGGGGCGTCCGGCGTGGACGGTGACGCCGGCCTCTCCCCGGGCGTGGCGGAAATCCACGCCGACGGGCCCCGGGGTCACGGGTTCGGCGTCGAGGTCCCAGGTGGTCACCAGGTCGCCCGGCGGAGCGTGGACGGCGGTGGCCAGGTCGGCGAGGGTATCGGCGTCGGCGACGCGCAGACTGACCGGCGGGCCGTCGGCGATCCGCACCGTCACCGTGTCCGATGTGGACAGTTCGGCCAGCACGAGGGCGGTGGCGGCGAGCAGCGCCTCCGGTGACGGGGGCGCCTGTCTCACGGCGTGCCGCCGGGTGGGAGCGCCACGCGGGCGCGGCGATCGGCGAGCAGCGCTGAGAATCCCGCGAGGGCGACACCGGCGAGGGCGGCGGCGAGCAGGGCGGTGTCGGTGGCGATGAGCCCGGTGCCGGCCCAGACCACGGCTCCGGCGAAGACGAAGGCGTAGTGGGCGGTCACGGCGGCGGCCACCGAGGCGGTCCGGTGGCGCAGGACGCCTGCGGCGAGGCCGAAGACGGCGCCGACGATCGCCAGCGGGACGGTCGGCTGGACGATGGCGAACAGCAGCGCCGACACCGCGACCACGGCCGGTGCCGACAGCCCGCCCGTGCCGAGCCGGTCGGTGATCACACCCCGGAAGAGCAGTTCGACGGCGACGGGGTGCAGCACGGCGAGCAGCACGAGCGCCGTCGGGGTGGCGGTCAGGGAGTCGAGTCCGGTGTCCTGGGCGCGGGCGGGGACGACGAGCCATCCGCCGCCGGTGTCGAGGAGGCGGGTGAGGGCGAAGTAGGCGAGTTGGAGGCCGGTGACCACCGCGAGGACCCAGACCATCAGGTTCCGGTCCAGTGCTGCCGCTCCTGCCGTGGGTGCGCCGAAGGCCCGCCAGCACAGCAGCAGGACGATCGCGTCGACGGCGATCCAGGCCCAGGGGGAGGCGGTCGGGGCGGTGGCGCCGATCGCCTGCGAGATCGCCGGTCCGGTGATCTCCCCGGCCGTGCGCCACTGGTCGACGGCGGTGCGCACGGCGGCGATCACGTATCCGGTGACGGCGACGGCGGCGAGGTAGCCCAGGGCGGTCAGTGCCGAGATCAGGACCGCCGAGACGCCAGGACGCATCGGTCCTCTTCCTTTCATCGGAATCGCCGGGCGCGGATGGTGAACCCCAGGACGAGGACCGCCGAGGCGCCGAGCAGGAGGGCCAGCGGTGTGGCGAGGGTCTGGACGCTCGCGCCGTTGACGGCGAGTTCACCGGCGTTGAGGTACCAGTGGGTCGGGAGGTAGTCGCCGACGCGTTGCAGCGCGTCGGGCATGATGTCGCGCGGCCACAGCGCGCCGCCGATCATGAGCATCGGCAGGTCGATGAGGGAGTTGACGGTGGCCGCGACGATCGTCGAGGGCGCGAAGCGGTAGACGAGCATGCTCTTGGCGACGCAGAAGGCGGCGAAGCACAAGGTCGCGGCGATGACGCCGCCGACCTGGCCGGGTGTCGAGCCGTAGGTGATGCCGGTGGCGAAGGGGATGATCGCCAGAACCGCGACGAGCTGCACGGCGGCGATGACGCCCATGCTGGCGAAGTACTGCAGGAAGTACGACGACTGCCGTAGCGGGGTGGTGCGCACGCGGTCGAAGACGCCGCGTTTGCGGTCCTCCAGCAGCAGGCCGGCCGCCGAGCCCATCATCATCATGAGCCCGAAGGCGAGGTACCCCAGTGTGGACACCGCGCGGGAGACGTCTTCGGCGCTGCCGTCGGCGAAGTTGGTGTACTCCGCGTCGTACTTCTGCGTCAGGTATTCGCGCAGTCCGGTGTCGAAGCGGGCGGCGTCGCCGTCGGCGGCGGTGCCGACGGCGTTGACGCCGTTGAGGAAGGCGCCCACCCGGGCCTGGAGGGAGTCGGTGCGGTTGTTGTCGCCGCGGACATGGACCTCGGTGGCGGGCGCGTCACCGGCGATGACGGCGGCGGTGTGCCCGGCGGGGAAGACCACGAGCATGTCGTAGTCGGCCGCGAGCAGGTCGTCCTGCCAGGTGCCGGGGTCGGCGACGGGCACGATGTCGCTGTCGCGGCCGAAGGTGTCGGTGAAGGCGGCGGTCAGGGCGGTGCCGTCCTCGTCGTGGACGCCGATGACCCAGGTGGCCTGCTGGGAGCTGATGGCCACGATGCCGATGTTCAAGGCGATCGGGATGAGCAGCAGGTACACCCAGCTGGACTTCTTGCCGAGCATGCGGCGCAGGTTGTTTTTCAGGATCGTCATGCCGTCTTCCTCCGGCTCATGAGGACGCCGACGACGCCGAGGACGGCCACGACGGCCCACAGGACGCCGACGTTGCGCCAGGTCGTGGCGAGCTGGTCGCCGAAGATGGCGCCGAACAGCGCGTCGCGGGCATAGGTGTTCGGCGAGATCTGTTCGGCGCCGCCGAAGCCGGTGGCGATGAATCCGCCGCCGAGGAAGGTGAACCCGATCAGGCACACCTGGATCAGGCCGGTGGTCTTCTTCATGTCGCCGGTGGCGAGCATCAGGGTCATGCCCAGCGCGATCGCCAGCGCGCCGAAGCTGAACACGACGAGCATCACCACGGGTATGTCACCCCAGCGCACGTCGAGCAACACCCCGGTGATCAGGACGTAGAGGCCGCCCTGGGCGAGGGTGACCAGGCTGAAGGCGGCGAGTTTGCCGGTGAACATCTGCCAGGTCCGCTGGGGCGCCAGCCTGGTCCGGGACGCCAGCGCCCCCAGGTGCTCCTCGCTGACACCGAAGGACCCGAACTCCGCGCCGAACAGCAGCAGGAACAGCAGCATGCCGACCGCGTAGTAGGTCAGGGCGGTCATCTCCCGGGTCTGCCCGACGGTCTCGACGTCGAGCGCGGTGCCGGTCAGTGCCCCGTCGGGGAGGGTCTCGCCGAGGGCGTCGACGGCGCGGGCGGTGTTGGCGCCGTAGTTGAAGCCGTCGACGACGGCGCGGACGATGATGGCGTCGACACCGGAGTACTTCTCGCCGTAGACGTGGACGGTGGCGTGCCCGCCGCCAGCGGCCAGGTCGGCGCTGTAGTCGGCGGTGACGTGGAGCAGCGCGGCGAGTTCGCCGTCGGCGACGCGGCGGCGGCCCTCGTCGAAGGACGCGACGTCCTCGAAAGTGGCGACCCCGGCGAAGGCGGGGGTGGCGGTGAGCTGCTGGAAATAGGCGTCGCCGCCGGTGCCGGCGTCCTCGGAGAGGTAGCCGACGGCGGCCTTGCCGAAGTCCTCCTGCTGAAAGGAGGAGCTGAACGCGGTGCCGAGCACGAAGGTGATGCCGACGAAAAGGCCCAGCCGCATCAGCGGGGTGCGCTTCTCCGCCCATGCCTTGAGCAGGGCGAAACGGAAGTGGGTGAGGAGGATGCGCATCGTCTCAGTCCCGCAGCTTCTTGCCGGTGAGGGTCAAAAACACCGTCTCCAGGGACGGGCGGCGCTCGCCGATGCTCTCCAGGGTCAGGCCGAGGGCGAGGACGCGGGCGGCGAGGTCGTTGAAGTCGGCGTCGGGCGGCAGGCGCAGGACGACGGTGGAGCCTTCCACGTCGGTCTCGGCCGCGGCGAGCAGGCCGTGGCGCAGGATCTGGTCGGTGGCGTCGCGGGCGGCTTCGGGGCTGGGTGTCTCCAGGAGTACGACGCGTTCGTCGGTGTTGTCGCGGATGACCTTCTCCAGGGCACCGTCGGCGACGACCTTCCCGCCGTCCATGATGACGACGCGGTCGCAGAGAGCCTGGATCTCCTCCATGTAGTGGGAGGTGTAGACGATCGTGGCGCCGCCCGCGCTCAGCGTGCGCACCGAGTCGAGGATGTGGTTGCGGGACTGGGGGTCGACACCGACGGTCGGCTCGTCCATGATCAGCAGCTTCGGGTTGTGCACGATGCCGCAGGAGATGTTCAGGCGCCGCTGCATGCCTCCGGAGTAGGTCTTGGCGGCGTCCTTGCGGCGGTCCCACAGGCCGGTGAACTCCAGCGCGTCGCGGACGGCGGTGTCCAGCGCGCGGCGGCGCAGGCCGTAGAGGCGGGCCCAGTAGGTGACGTTGGCCAGGCCCGACAGTTCGGGGAAGAACGCGTACTCCTGCGGGACGAAGCCGATGGCACGGCGGGCCTCATCCGACAGGCGCCGGGTGTCCTCGCCGAGGATCCGGACCTGTCCGGTGTCGGCGGTGACCAGCCCGAGCAGGAGGTTGAGGGTGGTGGACTTGCCGGCGCCGTTGGGGCCGAGGAGGCCGACGGTCTCGCCTTCGCCGATCGCGAGGCTGACACCGGCGACGGCCTTGGTCGCCTTGAAGGACTTGCGCAGGTCCTCGGCCTCAATGATCACGGACGGTCCTTTCGGTTGCGGCGGTCGCGAGGCGTGCGTGCACGTCCGCGGCGACGGAGTTCACCAGCGGCTGGTCGGTGTAGAGGAAGAAGTGGTCGCCGTCGGCGGTGCGGTAGTCCACGCCCGCCGTGGTCAGCTCGTCCCACGCCGACAGGCGGGTGTGGTCGACGGTGGCGTCGCGGCGGCCGTTGACGATCGTCATCGGGCAGTGCACGTCGGCGGCCCGGGGCGTCCACGCATAGGTCTCCGACAGTGCGAAGTCGGCGCGCAGGACGGGCAGGAACAACTCGCGCAGGCCCGGGTCGGCCAGGGCTTCGCGGGTTCCGCCGCCGTAGACCTCCAGGGCGGCGATGAACGCGTCGTCGTCGGCGATCTTGTGCAGTTCGGTGGTCTCACGGTCGGCATGGGGTGCCTGGCGGCCGCTGAAGACCAGGTGACCGGGCAGGTCGTCGGTGCGTTCCCGCAGCGCGTAGTAGGCCTCGTAGGTGATCAGGGTGCCCATGCTGTGTCCCCAGATCGCGTAGGGGACCCCCGGGCGGCGCAGACCGAGGATGTGTTCGGCGACGTCGGCGCCGGCCGCGACCGCGTCGGTCGTCAAGGGCTCACCGAGGCGGGGACCGCGACCGGGCAGCTCGATGGGCTGGACGTCGATGCCCGCCGGGAGCAGCCGCCGCCACTTGTAGAAGGCGGTGGCCGACCCGCCCGCGTGGGGAACGCAGAACAGCTGTGTGGCGGTCACGAGGCCCTCCCCTTACTGCGGCTGGCGGCGATCATCCCGAGGATCATGCGGGCGCGCTGGTGGAGCTTGAGGGGCACGGGGTCGACCCAGCAGCGCACCCGGTTCATCCGGTAGCGCGGAAGGCGGATCATCCGGCGCGCTCCGGGCGGGAACAGGGCGGTCATCTCCGGTGTCGCGCCCTGCGCGAAGGCCGCGGCGAGCTCGCGGACGCCGCGTTTCCCGGCCGGGACGGACGCGCGGCGGCCCCGGGTCGTGAGGTCCCTGCCCTCCCAGAGGTTGTCGGGGTGGGGAGCGTCGGACAGGTAGGCGCGCAGCGCGTCGACGAGTCCTTCGCGATCACGTGCGGCCACGGCCAGGCGGAAGCGGCCGTGCTGGTACTGACGGCAGCTGCTGGTGTGGCAGAGCGCGGCGAAGTCGCCGTCCTTGGCCTGTTCGGCGAAGGCGAGATCGGCGGTGATCTTGGCGTGGAAGGAGTCGGCGTCGGTCGCCGAGACGCAGTAGGGCAGCTCGCCGTGCTCGTCCTCGCCGTCGCCCACCGGGGCCTCGACGGGGTCGGGTGCCGGGCCGACGGCCAGGAGGGTGTTGCTGCCGCCGAAGCCGTAGCAGTAGACGACGCCGAGCCGTTTCCCGTTCGCCGAGGGCTCCCAGTCGCGGGTCTCGGTGGGCACGTAGAAGGGGGTGTCGATGAGGTTCATCAGGTCGGTGGGGGTGTCGAAGTGCGGCACGGCCGGGATCTTGCGGTCGCGCAGGGCCTGGAGCAGCACGGTCAGGTTCGCCACGCCGATGGCCGAGTGGAGGTAGCCGAGGTTGCCGGTGAGGGCCGTCAAGGCGCAGAACTGGCTCTTCTGCGTGAACTCCCGCAGCCCGTTGGACAACCCGAGGGTCTCCAGGGCCTCCTCCATGGCGTGGGTGTAGCCCTCGGCGATGAGCAGGCCGACGTCTTCGGCCTCGACGCCGCTGGAGCGGATCAGGTCCTCCATCGCGCGGGCGACACCGCTGGGGGCGGCCTGGTCGAACTTGCCCTCGCTGCCGTTGTTGTTGTGCGACCAGCCGTGGATGACGCCGTGGACGGCGTCACCGTCCTCGATGGCCCGGTCGAGGCGTTTGACGACGACGAAACCGGCGTACTCCCCGTGGAAGGAGCCAACGTTGCGGCGGTCGAAGAGCTTGGTGACGCTGCCCTCGGTGGGCGCGACGAACAGGCCGGGACTGTTGTAGACCCGCACCGGCGTCAGATCGAGGTAGAGCCCCCCGGCCAGGGCGGTGTCGCAGGACCCGCGCCGGACGGCCTCACACGCCGAGATCATCGCCGCCATCGACGAGGGGCAACTGGCGTCGATGGTGTAGGCCGGGCCGCGCAGATCGAAGGCCAACGCGACCCTGGTGGCCATGCCACTGGTCCAGTTGCCGAGCATCTCGCTGACCGGTTCGGCGTAGTGCGTGGCCTTCATGGCCAAGCCGAGATAGGACTGGAGCTGGTCCTTGGTGTAGTTGAAACCGACGTAGACGCCCGTGCGGTGCCCACGGGAGTACTCCCCCATCAGCCCGGCGTCCTCCAGCGCCCGAAACGCCGTCTCCAGCGCGATGCGCCCCTGCGGGAACAGATGCGCCCCGGCGTCGGCGTCGAAGCCGAACAGGTCATGGTCGAAGCGCTGGATGTCGTCGATGTAGGAGCCCTTGGCGAACTGCCGGGGCCGGGCGCACATGCCCGGCGGCGCCACCGGCGCGACCTGCCGCCCGCGAACGACGGGCGCACGGCGGATCGTGCTGCGCTCCTCCCGGACGGTCCGCCAGACCTCCTGGTAGTCGTCGGTGTCGAAGGCCCGCGCGCCCATCCCGATCACGGCGACGGGAACACGCTCGTTGAGCTTGCGCAGGATCTTCACGGCCGTCTCGCGTGAGACCGATCCGTCGCGCAGACCGTTGAGGACCAGATCGGCGATGTCAGGCTGCACGGCGGAGTTCTCCCGTCTGGCGGAAAGCGGCGTAGGCATGGACGTCGGCGCCGCCGATGCGCCGCACGGGCAACAGCAGCTCGCCCTCCAGCGCACGCAGCGAGGCGTCGATCTCGTCGGGGCTGTGTCCCTTGTGGAGGCCGTTGTCCATCCAGCAGCGGGTCAGCGTGCGGATCACCGCGGCGTCGGCGCGGGAGACCACCGGCGCCGGGTCCTCGCTCAGCCCGGCCTCGGCGATCAGGCGCTTGACCCGGCGGGCCAGCTCGTTGACCGCGGCCCGGCTCTCGGGCGTGCCACGCCGGTCGCGCGTCCCGGCGATCTCACCGAGGACGCGCTCGGCGAGGAAACGGGCATTGAAGTACTTGCCGATGTTGAGGTTGTCCAAGACGACATGGGCGTTGCGCGGCACGTCGAAGGCACCGAGCACGACGTCCTCGGGCAGCAGCGGCCGCACCGCGTCGGCCAGCACGGCACCCGGCCCGATCTCCAGGACCGTGTCGGCACCGGCCGCACCGATCCGCTCGACGAGGGCCGCGGCGTCGATCGGAGCGCCACACGTCAAACCGGCGGCGGTGCGCAACATCCCCGGACGGTCCCGGGTCGGCGCCGGACCGCTCGCCTCGAACACATCGCGGGCGATGCGCCGAAACCACTTCCCGCGCACCCGCTCACCGCGCACGACACGCAGCGCGTTGTCCAGTTCGAGACCACCGGCCACGACCAGCGCGGCGAGATAACCGACGCCCTTGCCGACGAAGACGTGCCCGGGAACGCCGTAACGCTCCCGGAAGGCACCGTAGAAGCCCACACCCAGCGCGAGCACGGCCGTGGCCCGCTCGGTCTCACCGAGCTCGCGGGCGTCGGGGCCGCCGTACCAGATCGCGTCCTCCAGCACCGTCGTCAGCCGCCGGTCGTGTTCGCGGACGGCCTCCCACACCGCGTCGTTCTGCTCGAAGAGTTCGAGGCCCATCCCGACGTGGAAGGAGTCCACGTCGGGGAACAGCACCGCCAGTCGCACGTCGTCGTCTCCCGGTTTCCGTCGCTCAGCGCTTCTCGTCGGCCAGGAACGTGATCAGCGAGTCGGCGTCGATGTCGCCGCTCTCCAGCTTGGTGAGCATGTCCTCATAGGACTCCCGCGGCGCTTCGGCGGCCGCGGGCTCGGCCTCGGTGGCGGCGCCGGTGAGTTCGGTCAGACGCGCGGCCATCTCGTCGGGTGTGGCGTAGGTGAACATGTCGGAGATGTTGAGGACGTCGTCGAAGCGCGCGTTGAGGGCCTTCATCACCGCCGTCGCCGAGATCGAATCGCCGCCAAGGGCGGTGAAGCTGTCGAAGATGTCGATCTCCTCCAGCCCCAGGACCGAGGCGTAGATGTAGGCCACCGCGCGTTCGGTCTCGGTGAACTCCTCGGCGGGCTTGCCCAGCAGCGCGATGTTCTCCACGTCGACCGGCGCGCGACCACCCTCGCCGGTGGCCGGGTCGGGCCGGTTCGCGGCGTGCCGGCGCACGACCCGGTCGATCGGGCCGGAGTAGGCGAAGGGGAACCAGTCCTCGCCCACCGCGGAGAACAGCCCGGCGTTCAACGCACCGGGGACGATGCCGGTGACGTCGTGGACGAGCACGGCGTTGAAAGCGGCGATGCCCGACTGGGTGGTGAGGCTGTCGAAGAAGGCCTCGGTGTCACCGAGCCCGTTGTCCTTGGCCATGCCCGTCTCGCGCCACCCCGGCCAGTTGATCGACTTGGCGTTGAGGCCGCTCTTGCGCAGCTGAAGGACCGTGGCGTCCATGAACGCGTTCGCCGCGGCGTAGTCGGACTGGCCGGGACCACCCAGGATCGCCGTCATCGACGAGAAGGTGATCACGAAGTCCGGGCGATCGCCGTCGAGGGCGGCCAGCAGATTGCGCAGCCCGGTGACCTTCGGCGCGAGGACACGGTCGAACTCCTCGGGCGACTTCGAGTACAAGAACCCGTCCCCGGCGACACCGGCGGCGTGCACGATGCCGCGCACCGGCCCGTACTTCGCACGCATCCGCTCGACGAGCTCACGCGTCGCGGCGATGTCGGCGATGTCGGCGCAGGCGAGTTCGGCCACACCGTCGTGGTCTTCGACATCGAGGATGTTCTCGATGACCTGGGCGGTCTTACCGCCCGGCTCGGCGGCGAGGATCCCCTCCCACTCGGCGCGATCGGGCAGCGGACGGCGGCTGACCAGGACGAAGTTCGCCTTGTCGATGTAGGACAGCAGCGCCGCCGCGGCCGAACCGAGCGAACCGGCGCCACCGGTGACGAGGTAGAAACCCTCATCGGTGACATCCACCGGCCGCAGCACGTCACGGTCGAGGGTGCGCTCCTCCAGCTGCGGAACATGCCGCTCGCCCTTGCGCAGCGCGACCGACACCCGCCCGGGAACAGTGGCCAGAACCTCGGCGGCGACGACGTCGGCGGGGGTCTCGGCGTCGATGTCGACGGCGGTGAACACGAGGTTGGGCGCCTCGTGACGCAGGGAACGGATCATCGCCAGCTGAGCGGCGTGGGCGGCGTCGACGAACGGTTCGTCGCCGGTGACCTGGTCGGCGTGGTCGGCGACCACGGCGACCTCGACACGGCCCTTGCAGTGCGTCATCAGGCCCTTGACCAATGCGGTGAACCCCCGCAGGCCCAGCTCAAGGCCCCGGGTCACCTCCACCTCGGTGAGCTCGCGTCTCCCGGGCCGCGCCGAGGTCAGGTCGACGACCCGCGCCAAGGCACCCACACCGAGTTCGGCCAGTGCCCAGGCCACGCCCTCGGCGGTCGGCTCGGTGGTCACCAGGTGCGCCGAGGGGACCGAACGCCGCCCGGCGAACACGATCCGGTGCACCTCGGCATCGGACAACCTGGCCAGGACGGCGTCCATGTGCGGCCCGGCGTCCCCGACGACCAGCACCGGCCCGCTCGCCGCCTCACTGGCGGGAAGCGCACCCTCGGGGCGCCATCCGACCCCGTAGTAGGAACTGGCGACGAAGTCGTCCATCTGCGCGATGCGCTTCATCGCGTACTGGTCGATCGAGGCGATGGTGTTGCCGTCCTCGTCGATCAACGTGGTCTTGAAGCTCATCAACTCGGTGCGCCGGCCCGAGGTCCGCTCGCTCTTGCAGTAGAACCGCGCCGGCAGCGGCCGGTGCATCGTCAACCCGGTGTAGAGCATCGGCAGGTACACGATCGGCGACATGAACACCAGGAACGGCACGATCGACACCGCGTTGTCCAGCAGCGCCGGGTGCATCGGGAAGCGCCCGATCTGGTCGTGGTACTCCTCGGGGAGTTCCATGACGCCGTAGCAGACCTCGGGGTCACGGGTCGACCGCAGCGCGGCGGTGAGGTTGCGCCAGGTGGGACCGAACTGGGTCAGCGGCGGGAAACTGCGCCTCTCCAAATCGGGGTCGGCGAGCAGTTCGGCGAGCGTCGGGTGCTCCCCCGCCGGCTCCTCGGTGTGCGCGCGGCCGTGCCCGTGGGCGTGGACGGTCCACGTCCCGTCGCCGGGTTCGACACGGCTGACGACCTCGACGGCGGCGCGGCCGTCCTCGTCGCGGACGATGATCTGCGCGGTGGCGTCGGTGTTCTCGTCGAGGATCAGCGGTGCCTGGAACACCAGCTCGTCGATGGCGATCCGCTCGACACCGAAGTGGGCGCGCAGCGTCTCGGTGATCAGCTCGACGAACACCGACCCGGCGATGAGGTTCTTGCTCATCACGATGTGGTCGCGCACCGCCCAGTGCTCACGCATCGACAGGTCGGCCTCATAGACGCTCACCGACTGCGTGTCGACGACCTGGCGGGTCACCAGCGGCTGCGCCACCGGCGCACCGGTCGCGGCGCGCTCGCCGGTGGTGGAGTCGGCGGCGGTCAGGCGCGTGGTGCGCGGCTCACCCCAGTGGCGGGTGCGCTCGAAGGGGTAGCCGGGCAGGGGGACGCGGTTGGCCTCGGGGCCGGCGAGTTCGTCGAAGGGGATCTGGGCGCCGCGCACGTAGTCGCGGGCCAGTTCGGTGGTGGTCATGGTCCGTGACAGGCCCTCGGCGGCCAGGACGGACTTGACGCGGGCGGCGCTGTCGGCGTTGAGGTCGCCCAGGGCGCTCTCCTTGATGTCGCCGCGGGCGAGGTCGCTCTTGCGGTCGGAGACCACGCGGTGGGCGCCGACGAACACGCCACGCGAGGGGTTCTCGGCCCAGCCGGCGTCGCGGCAGGCGTTGAACTTCGCGACGAGTTCGTCCATGGTGGACGCCACGATCGCCAGGCGGTGGGTGAAGTGGTCCCGGCCGCAGGTGGCGGTGAAGCAGACGTCTTCGAAACGCGCGGGTTCAGCGTTGAGGTAACGGTCGTAGGAGTCGAGGTAGGCGGCGAAGGCCTCGGCGGTCTTGGCCGAGACGGTGAAGACGCGCGGGCGGCGCTCGGTGTCGTCGGGCCGTGCGGAGGGCCGGTGGTCTTTGAGGATCACGTGGGCGTTGGTGCCGCTGAACCCGAAGCCGCTCACCCCGGCGTAGCGGGGGGTGTCGCGCTGCGGCCAGGGGGTGTTGCGGTCGACGACGTAGACCGGCGAGTTGACGAAGTCGATGTGCGGGTTGGGTTCTTCGAAGTTCAGGCTGGCCGGGATGACCTCGTTCTTCATCGACAGCAGAACCTTGATGACGTTGGCGATGCCGGCGGCGCCGACGGTGTGGCCGATGTTGCTCTTGACCGAGCCGATACCGCAGATCTGCTTGCGGTCGGTGACCCGCGCGAAGGCGTTGGTCAGCCCGAGTACCTCGATCGGGTCGCCCAGCGGGGTCCCGGTGCCGTGCGTCTCGACGTACTCGACCTCGCCACCGTCGATGCCGGCGCGCCGCCAGGCGTCGAGGACGAGCTCCTCCTGGGCGCGCGGGTTGGGCGCGGTGACACCGTTGGAGGCGCCATCGTTGTTGGTGGCGGTGGCGGCGATGACGCCGTAGATGTGGTCGCCGTCGCGTTCGGCGGCCTTGAGCGGCTTGAGGATCAGCGCACCGGCGCCTTCACCGAACACCGAGCCCGAGGCCTTGGCGTCGAAGGCGCGGACCCGGTTGTCGGGGGCGACGACCGCGCCGGGTGTGGCCGTGCGGACCATGATGTCGTCGATGTCGACGTGGTCGGTGTCGGCGCCCTTGTAGCTCAAGGTGATGCCGCCGGCGATGGCCATGTCGCACTCGCCGTTGTGCAGTGCCTGGATGGCCATGTGCATCGCCACGAGGCTGGAGGAGCAGGCGGTGTCGACGACGTAGGCGGGGCCGCGCAGGTCGAGGTGGTAGTTGATCCGGCTGGCGAGGATGCCCTCCCAGACGCCGCTGAGCTGGTTGCGGTCGAACTGGATCATGTACCGGTAGTAGTTGGAGTTCGTGCCGTCGCGGCCGACGAAGCAGCCGGTGCGGCTGCCGCGCATCTTCTCACCGGGGTAACCGGCGTCCTCCAGCGCGCTCCACGCCTGTTCGAGGAAGACCCGGTGCTGCGGGTCCATGCCCGCCGCCTCGTGCGGGGTGATCCCGAAGAAGCGGGCGTCGAACTTGTCGATGTCGTGGAGGTAGGCGCCCACGAAGCGTTCGAGGTCCTCGGAGGCCTCGGTGTGGTGGACGTGGTCGTAGAACTCGGCGTAGTGCGGGTTGGCGAAGACCTGCTCCTCAAGGAGCTTGTCGGCCGGTTTCGACACGTAGCAGTTGCGGTTGCCGAGCAGGTTGTCCCAGTAGTGGCCGACGTCGGGCGACATCGGCAGGCGGCAGGACATCCCGATCACGGCGATCTCCGCCGCGGCCGGGCCCTGCCCGTCCGAGAGCGCTTCGAGGGCCTCCACCGCGTCCTGCTTGGACAGCGCGCCCTCGGCGAGCTTCTCAAGGATCACGTGCCTCACGGCCTTCATGCTGTCGGCTCCTTCTAGGCGGTTCTGCGGGCGTTGGTCGGACGGGAGCGGTGAGGTCACGAGTCGACGACCTCCTGGATGCTGACCTTGCCCGCGAGGAAGTCGTCGAGCAGATCGGACAGCGAGGAGGCGGCCGGCGCGGGCCGCCGGGCGGCGACCGGCGCGGGCGGCGCGGTCTTGGCGGTGACGTGGTCGCTGAGCTGCACGACCGTCGGGTAGGCGAAGATGTCGGCGATGTTGACCACGCCGGGGAAGCGCCGGTCGAGTTCGAGTTGCAGGCGCGAGGCGAGCAGCGAGTTGCCGCCCGACTCGAAGAAGAGGTCGTGGACGTCGACCTCGCGGGTGTCGAGGGTGGTGCACCAGGCGACGGTCACGGCCCGCTGGACGCCGGTGAGTTGCCGGGCGGGGAGTCCGCGGACGGTCAGGTCGTCGAAGTCGACGGTCTCGGTTGCCGGCGGGGCGGTGCCCGTGGCCGCCTCGGCGGCTCCGGGAAGGTCGATGAGTTCGCCGATCTCGGCGCGACGGCGGCGGACCTCCTCGCCGACGAAGGCACCGGCGAGGACGTGTGCGCCGGCGGCGGTGAGCGCCTCGTCGAGCAGGGCGCAGCCTTCGGTGTCGCCGACGAAGGCGGTGAGCTGCCCGGTGCCGGTGATGCCGTGCCGCCAGGCCATGCCGGAGTCGCGCCAGCCGGTCCAGCCCACGGCCAGCGCCGGGCGGCCTTCGGCGCGCATCCGGGCGGCGTAGGCGTCGAGGTAGGCGTTGGCGGCGGCGTAGTCGCTCTGCCCGGGTGCGCCCAGGACGGCCGTCATCGACGAGCACAGCGCGAAGAAGCGCAGCGGGTCGGCGCGGGTGGCGCGGTCGAGGAGCCGCACACCGGCGGTCTTGGGTGCCAGCACGCGGGCGAACTCCTCCCAGGTCTTGGTGATGGCGAAGCCGTCGCCGGGCAGACCGGCGGCGTGCACGACGCCGGTGATGGGGCCGTGGGCCGCTCTGATCTCGTCGAGGCGGGCTTCGAGGTCCGGGCCGTCGGTGACGTCGGCGCGCCACAGGCCGACGCGGCCGCGCGCGTCGCCGAGCGCGTCGAGGACCGAGGCGATCTCGGCCGGGAGCGTGCTGGTGTCGCGGTCGTCGTGGCGGCGGTTGAGCAGCGCCACCCGCACGCCGGGGTTGGCGGCGGTGAGGTGGGCGGCCAAAGCCAGGCCCATGCCGCCGGTGCCGCCGGTGACCACGACGGTCCCGTCGAGGACGGCGAAGACCGAGGGGGCGGTGGTCGCCGGAAGCGCGGTGACCGCCGGCTGGAAGACGCGGCCGTCGCGGACGGCGACGACGGTGCGGCGGCGTGGACCGAGCAGCGCGGCGGCGACGTCGGCTGGCGCCGCGTCGTCGGTGTCGATGACCCGCAGGCGGATGTTGGCGTACTCGGCGTCGAGACAGGTCGCCGCGGCGGCGACCGCGCGGGCGGCGGGGTCGGGGACGTCCTCGCCGAGAACGCACTGCCCGTCGCGGGTGACGATCGCGTAGTCCACCGGTTCGGGTAGCGAGCGCAGGGCGAGCGCCCGGATGAGGTCGAAGACGGGCCGCAGGGCCTCGTCGGGCAGTGCGGCCGGGTCCGCCGTCGGTTCGGCGGCGGCGACGATGTGGACGATCCGGCGTACGCCGGTGCGGGCGATCTGTTCGGCCCAGTTCTCGTCGGCGGCGGCCTCGGTGAGGCTGCGCACGGCCGCGCCCCGGGCGGCGAGGTGCTCGGCGAGGGGGTGTCGACCGTCGGTGAGGACGACGGTGGCGTCGGCATCGGACACGGGGGTGCCGGTGTCGGTCGCGGGCTTCCAGGTGATCTCGTGGAGGCGCGCGGGTGACCCGGCGAGGAAGGTGGCGGGGTCGGGGACGCGTCCGACCGAGTAGCCGGTGACGGTCCCGGTGACCGCGCCATCGACGTCGGTGAAGGTCGCGTCAAAGGTGCGCACACCCGACTGCTCGCGCCGGTCTGTGGGGACGATCAGGCAGTACCCGGCGTCGGGCATGCCCCGGCCGAAGACCGCGCGTTCGAAGGCCAGCGGGAGGAAGGGTTCCTTCTCGCGGAGCAGGCCGAGGTTGACGCCGGAGTCGAGGATCGGCGGGAAGAGGGTGTAGGCGCCTTTGGCGGCACTGGTGGCGGGGTCGGCCTCGTAGCGCAGCAGGGTCTCGCCGCCGTCGCCGAAGTACAGCTCGCGCGAGGAGCGCCACAGGCGGCCTTCGGTCTGCACCATCTCGCGGTGGTAGGACACCGCTTCGAGGACCGGTTCGCAGCGCGACAGGAGCGCGGCGAGGTCGATGTCGGCCGGTGCCGGGCCGCCGGGCGCGGGGGTGGCGTCGACGCGGCAGTGCTCGGTCCATTCGGGGGCGTCGGCCAGGCGGCTGCGGAACTCCAGGGTCAGGCTCTCGCTCGTCCCGGTGGCGACGCACTGGAGGCGGCGCGTCTGTTCGCCGTCGGTGACCAGCGGATCGCGGTAGTGCAGGTTCGTCAGGACCGGTGGGCGGCCCAGCACCCGGGCGGCGATGAACTGCGCCATCTCGACCAGGGCGGTGCCGACCAGGACGTGGCGGCCGTTGATGACGTGCTCGCCGAGCTCGAAGCAGGTGGGCGCCGACAGTTCCGATTCGAAGACGTCGAGGCCGCGTCCTTCGACGGTGTGGCGGTGGACGAGGGGGTGCAGTTTCGGCGCGGGTGGGGCCGCGACGGCGGTGGGGGCGGGGCGCCAGATGCGGCGGGGGCTGCCGTCGTAGGCGGGCAGCGGTACCCGGCGCAGGTCGCGGCCTTCGTACAGGCGGGCCCAGGGGACACGCGCGCCGGTGGTGTACAGCCTGGCCAGGTCGTGCACGGCGGTCCGGCGTTTCGTGCGGGGTGCGGCGTCGCGGCAGGTCTTTGCGGCTTCGTCCGACAGGCGTTGGCAGGTGTCGGCGTCGATGTAGCCCTCGCCGAGGCCGGTGGCGTCGGCGACGACGCGCACCGATCCGGTGTGGACGTCGTCGTGGGCCTTCCCGGTGAGGTGGGCGTCGATGCGTTCGGTGAGTTCGGTGCGGGTGGCGGCGGTGAAGCAGACGCGGTGTTCGTAGGTGCCGCGGCCGGTGCCGGCGGTGAAGCAGACGTCGGCGAGGTCGAGGTCGGGGTGGGCGGCCAGGTGCCGGTGCAGGTCACCGATGGACGCGTGGAGTTCGGTGGCCGTGCGGGCCGACAGGACCAGGATCTCCTCGCGCGGGTGGGTGTGGCGTTCTGCGGGGGCTGGGGCCTCTTCGACGAGGACGTGGCAGTTGGTGCCGCTGATGCCGAAGGAGCTGACCCCGGCGCGCAGCGGGAACGGGCCGGTCCAGTCCTGGAGACGGTCGCTCGGGTGGACGGGGCTGTCGGCGAAGTCGATGCGCGGGTTGGGGGTGGAGAAGTGCAGCGAGGGCGGGATGCTGCGGTGTTTGAGCATCAGCAGGGTCTTGAGCAGTCCGGTGATCCCGGCGGCGGCGTCGAGGTGCCCGACGTTGGTCTTCACCGAGCCCAGGGCGCAGAACTGGCGCCGGTCGGTGTAGGCGGCGAAGGCCTCGGTGAGGCCGGTGATCTCCACCGGGTCGCCGAGGGCGGTGGCGGTGCCGTGCGCCTCGATGTAGCTCACCGACAGCGGGTCGACGTTCGCGTCGCGCCAGGCGTCGCGGATGACCTCGGCCTGGGCGGCGGCGTTGGGGGCGGTGATGCCGGCCGAGGCACCGTCCTGGTTCATCGCCCAGCCGCGGATCACGCCGTGCACGTGGTCGCCGTCGGCGATGGCCGCGGCGAGGGGCTTCAAGACCAGGGCGATGACGCCTTCTCCCCCGCCGGTGCCTTCGGCCTCACCGGAGAAGGCGCGGGTGCGCCCGGAGGGGGCTTCGATGCCGAAGCGGTGTTCGGCGTGCTCGGGCGGGATCAGCGTGACACGCACGCCGCCGGCCACGGCGGTGTCGACGACGCCGTCGCGCAGATCGCGGCAGGCCGTGATCACCGCCGCGAGCGAGGAGGAGCAGGCGGTGTCGACGAGCAGGGCGGGGCCGCGCAGGTCGAGGAAGTGGCTGATGCGGGAGGCGGCCACGGCGTGGGCGGTGCCCGCGGCGGCCATACCGGCCGCGGCCGGGTCGGTGGGCCGGTGTCCGGCGAGGTACAGGCCCGGGGACGCGCCCGAGGCGAGGTACACGCCGGTCCGGGTGCCGCGCAGCGCGTCGCCGCCGTATCCGGCGTCTTCGATGGAGGTCATCGCCGCGGCGAGGAACAGGCGCTGGTGGGGGTCCATCAGGGCCGCTTCACCGGGGGCGATGGCGAAGCGTTCGGGGTCGAAGAGGTCGATGTGGTCGAGGTAGCCGTACGGGAGGGCCTGCCCGAGTGGTTCGCCCGCCGCTGCGGCCTTGAGTTCCCCCGCGTCGGCGCGGCGCCGCTCGGGGAACCCGCCGATGAGGTCGGCTCCGCCTTTCAGCGCGTTCCAGAACTCCTCGGGGCTCGCCGTGGGGCCTACGCGCGCCGACATCCCGATGACGGCCACGCCCTGCTCGCGCGGATCGGGTTCGGCCTCGGGGAGGTCGAAGCCGTCGCCGGCCATCTCGGCGAGCAGCCGGTCGAGGTTCACACCGTCCACCGGGGCCTCAGGGTCCGCTCGGGTCGAGCGCGGCGAAGACGTCGGCGGTGCGGGTGTCGCGCAGGAGTTCCTCGACGCGCACCCGGCGCTCCTCGGGCCGCACGCCCTTGGTCCGCAGGATGGTCAGCAGCAGGTCCATCGCCTCGCGCATCTCCTCGGTGGTGGCGGCGCGTTCTTCGCGGCCGAGGGCGGTGTTCATGCGCCGCAGCCGGTGGTAGGGCTTGACCACACCGGTGTCGTAGGCCTCGGCGTCGAAGTTGGTGTTGCGGGTGGCCGCCGCGACGCCCAGGGCGCGGGAGACGAAGGGGAAGGTGGTGCGCTCGATCATGCGGTGGAGATCGGTGCGGCCCTGCTCCCGGTCGTAGGGGAAGGTGCGGATCTCGGAGTAGGTGTGCCGGCTGAACTTGGCCAGGGTGTCGCCGGGGCCGAGCTCGACGGCGTAGTTGAAGCCGTTCATGCGCAGGTAGGTCAGGTCGTCGACCCAGCGCACGGGTTCGACGACCTGCCGGGCGAGCAGGTCGGGGACCTCGGCGGCCGAACCGTAGGGACGGCCGGTCACGTTCGACAGGACCGGGATGCGCGGTTCGGCGATGGCGATGCCGGCCAGATCCTCCCGCAGCGCGGCGGCGACGGGTTCCATGAGCGCGCAGTGGAAGGGGACGCTGACGTTGAGGATCACCGCGCGCAGCCCGCGCTCCTCGGCGATCTCGTGCACGCGCAGGACGGCCGCGCGATGTCCGGCGACGACGATCTGCGTGTTGGAGTTGAGGTTGGAGACGCTGACGACCTCGTGGGTCTCTTCGGCGACGGTGGCGCACAGGGCGGCGATCTCGGCGTGGTCGCGGGTGCGGATCGCCAGCATCAGGCCGCGTCCCTCGGGGACGGCCTGCTGCATGTACTGGCCCCGGCGGCGGGCCAGGCGCACGGCGTCGGGGAAGGCGATCGCACCGGCGATGGTCAGCGCGGTGATCTCGCCGAGGCTGTGACCGGCGACGAGGTCGACGTCGAGATCCTCGCGTTCCATGAGGACGCGGAACTGGGCCATGCTGTGTGTGAGAATCGCCGGCTGGGTGTTCTCGGTGCGGGCGAGTTCGGCATTCGTCGACGCGAAACACAGTTGGCGCATATCGAGACCGAGAGCATCGCTGGCCTCTTGGAATGTGTCGTCGGCGACTTTTTCAGAAGCGCACAGGTCGCGTCCCATACCGACGTACTGCGCGCCCTGCCCCGAGCACAGCAAGGCTTTCTTGATCAATGACATGCGGGCTCGCGCCATCCCTTTCGGAGTCGAATGACCAGCGAGCAACACGACGGTTGCGACCTTTGGGCAAGGATCGCCAGGGCGCGTCCCACCAGTCGAGCGCGGCCTGCCTAGCTGGTGCGCTCATGATGTCCGATGCCGACAGTACGGGCATCGGTCGTTCAACCGATGTCCCGTGAACGCAAATCGGGCGTCCGGCGCCAACCACGCGAAGTACGAATTAGCCGTCGGGATCGCTAAATACGCCACCCTACAGTGGACAGTGCCTTTGGTGAATAGAATGCTGTGGCTAAACTCGTCTCGCACCGACCTTTTCGCGACCCGCCACGAGCGGTTTTCGGCGAACCCGCGGTGAACAATTCGCCAACGGTCGCGAGGAATTGACCGAGGCACCCGATCGCGATCATCATGGCCACCTCGGCCTTTACCCGCCGCGCCCTCTCCCCCGGCCCGCCCCTTCTTTGACGACCTTCGGAGCACACGATGTCGCAGCAGTTGGTCACCGCCCGCATCGACAACGTCGGCGACCTCTCGCCCCTGCAGGAGGGGATGCTGTTCCACGCACTGGCCGATCCCGGCGGAGGCGCCTACGTGGTGCAGCAGGTGTTCACCGCCGGCGACGCCGAGGGCCCTTTCGCGGTGGCCGATGTCGAGGCGGCCTTGGGCGGTCTGCCGGTGAAGCACGCGATCCTGCGCACGGCCTTCGTCGCCGAAGGACTGGACCGTCCGCGCCAGGTGGTGCTGCGCGAGCGCGGAATCGGCTTCGCGGTGGTGGATCTGCGCACCGCCGGGCCCGCCGCCGCGCCGGCCGTCGACAGGTTCTTGACCGAGGACGTCGCCCGCGGCTTCGACCTCGCGCGCGATCCGCTGCTGCGGGTCACCGCGATCCGCACCGTCGACGACGAACGGGAACACGTGCGTCTGGTGTGGACCTACCACCACATCGTCCTCGACGGCTGGTCGCTGTCGACGTTGTTCGGTGACTTCCTGCGCTACCACCGCCTCGCCGCCGACGGCGCGAACGCCTCCACGATCATCGCCCTCGCCGAACGGGAGCGCGGCGAGGCACCCGACTACGCCTCCTACGTCCGGCATCTGGCCGAACGGCCCACCCGCGCCTTCGAGAAGTACTGGCGGGAACTGCTCGCCGACTGCGGCGGCTCACCCGCGCCGCTGCCCGCGACCGCCGCGACGCTCCATGGCGGTGCCGGGAGGTTCACCGCGTCGAGCCGAAGCGGGCTGGCGCGGCGTTTGACCGAGGGGTTCTCCGCGCGGGGCGCGACCCTCGCCCACGTCGCCGAGGCGGCCTGGGGACTGGTGCTGTCACGGCAGACGGGAACACCCGATGTCGTGTTCGGCAAGGTCGTCTCCGGCCGCGACGTCGCCCTGCCCGGGGTGGAGCAGACCGTCGGGTTGTTCATCAACACCATCCCCGTGCGGGTCACCGTCGACGACACCGCGAGCGTGCACGGCCTCGTCGGCGAGGTCCGCGACCAGGCGATCGCCTCCGCCGAGCACGACCACGGGTCCCTCGCCCGGGTGCAGACGCTGGCCGGGGTGGAAGGCCTGGTGTCGAGCCTGTTCGCGTTCGAGAACTTCCAGGTCGACGAGGGCGTCATCGACGGCGGCGGCCTGTCCTTCGAGCGGGGCCGGGAGCAGACCGACTATCCGCTGACGATGACCGTGCAGCGCACCGGCGACGAGCTGGACCTCATCGTGCTGCACGACGAAGGCGTACTGGCGCGAGAGGACGCGCGGCGGTTGTCCGGGCGGTTGCTGGCGGTGCTGGAGGAGTTCGCCGCCGACGCCGAGCGGCCGCTGGTTGAGGTGTCGAGTCTTCTGCCGGGTGAGGCCGAGACGGTCGCGGGCGTCTGCGACGCGTCCTGTGTGGGCTATGCGCGTGATGGGTGGATCGGTGGCGTGTTCACCGGTGTCGTCGCCGAGCACGGTGAGCGTGTCGCGCTGGTCGCCGGTGATGAGCGTTTGACCTACCGGGAGCTGGCCGCGCGGGCAGGGCGGGTCGCCGAAAGCCTTGCGGGTGCGGGGATCGGGACCGGCGACGTCGTCGGGGTCACCGGACAGGCCGGGGTCGAGTTGTTCGTCGGGCTGCTCGGGGTCACGCTGTCCGGGGCGGGGTATGTGCCGATCGACGTCGACACCCCGGTGTCGCGTGCCGCGGCCGTCGCCGCCGACGCCGGTGTCGCGGCGGTCGTTGCCGCCGGTGGACGCGCGGTCGCTTTCGCGCGCGAACTCGCCGCGGATGCGCCGGTGTTCGATGTCGCGGTGGCGGTCGGTGGCGGGTACCGGCGTGCCGCAGTCGCCGGGGCGCCTGGTGGTGGTGATGTCGCCTATGTGATGTTCACATCGGGTACGACCGGTCGCCCTAAAGGCAGTGTCATCCCGCAGCGGGCGGTGCTGCGACTGGTGTGCGGCAACCCCTCCCTGCCTTTGTCGTGCGATGACGTATTGATCCAGACCGGTTCGGTGGCCTTCGACGCCTCCACCTTCGAGATCTGGGGCATGTGGCTCAACGGCGGCACCCTCGTCATCCCCGACCGCGAAGACCTCCTCCACCCGCAGCGCTTCGCCGCAATGGTCGCCGAGCATCGCGCGACGACGATGTGGCTGACGGTCTCGCTGTTCAACCAGATCGCCGTCGGCGACCCGGCCGCGTTCACCGGTCTCGACCACCTGCTCATCGGCGGTGAGGCCGTCAGCGCCGAGCACGTTCACCGCGTCTACGACGCCGTACCCTCGATCACGATCGTCAACGGCTACGGCCCCACCGAGAACACCACCTTCACCACGACTCACCCGATCCCCAGGGCCCGCACCCGCACCGTCCCGATTGGTCGGGCGATCGGTGGGACGAGCGTGGTCGTCCTCGACGGTGACCGCGTCTGCGGGATCGGGGAGGTCGGGGAACTGTGCGCCGGTGGCGACGGCCTGTCTACGGGCTATCTCGGGCTGCCCGAACTCACCGCCCAACGCTTCACCGACACCCCCTACGGTCGTCTCTACCGCACCGGGGACCGCGTCCGGCGCCTGGCCGACGGCACCATCGAATACCTCGGCCGCATCGATGACCAGCAGGTCAAGATCCGCGGCTACCGGATCGAACTCCCCGACATCGAAACCACACTGCGCCGACACCCCCACATCCGTGACGCGGTCGTCCTGCCCCACCGGGAGGCAGGGCGCGTGTCGGCCCTGGCCGCCTACATCGTCGCCGAGGGCGCCCTGGTCCCGGCCGACGTGCGGGCGTTTTTGTCGGCGAGCCTGCCCTCCTACATGGTCCCCGCCCACGTCATCGCGATCCCGTCGATCCCGTTGACCCGCAACGGGAAGATCGACCGCGCCGCCCTCCCCGCGCCGGTGCCCGTCGCGGCCGGTGCGGGCCCCGCGCCCGCCGATGAGGTCGAGGCGGTCGTGTGTGCGGCCTTCGCCGAGGTGCTCGGCCTGCCGGTGGTCGGTGTCCTCGACTCCTTCTTCGAACTCGGCGGCGACTCCATCAAAGCCATCCGCGTCGTCTCCCGCGTCCGCCAGGCCGGATACGACGTCGCCGTCGGCGCCGTCATGGCGGGGATGACACCGCGCGCGGTGGCCACACGCGTCGAACGGAAAGCCGTCAGCGCCTTCGAGCAGGGCGCCGTGACCGGAACGGTCGGCACGTGGCCGATCATCGAGGAGTTCTTCGCCTGGGACCTCACCGTTCCCGCCCACTTCAACCAAGACATCCTCATCGACGTCGGCTACAGCGCCCCCGAACACGTCCGCTCCGCCCTGGATGCCGTGTGGGCTCACCACGACGCCCTCCGCGCGATCGTGACCGACCGGACCCTTCACCTGCGCGACAACAAGGCCGCCTACGGCTTCGAGCACCACCAGGTGACCGACCCGGCCGAACTGGACCTGGCCGTCAACTCCGTCGCCGACCGTTTGCACGCTTCGATGGATCTGGCGGGCGGGCCGCTGTTCCAGGCGGGCCTCGTGGTCGGCCCGGGCGGTTCGCGGTTGTTCCTGGCCGCCCACCACCTCGTCGTCGACGCCGTCTCCTGGCAGATCATCACCGACGACGTCCTCACCGGCATCCGCGACGCCCAAGCGAACCGCCCCATCAGACTCGCGGAGAAGACCGCCTCCCTCCACGACTGGTCGGCGGCCCTGGACGAGCTGTCCGCGACGCTCGTCCCGGCCGAGCAGGCGTACTGGGACGCCGTCGACGCCGCGGCCGCCGACGCGCACCTGACCGGAGGCGGCGAAGGCGGCATGTCGGTGCGAAAGATCGTGCTCGACCCCGCATCGACCGCTGATCTCGGGCGGGCCGCCACGGCCTATCACGCCTCGATGGAGGACGTCCTGCTCGCCGGTCTTGCGATCAGCGTCCAGGGGCCCGACCGGATCGCGATCCGCCTGGAACGCCACGGCCGGACCGGGCACGACGCGCTGCCGCCGGTGGATCGCACGGTCGGCTGGTTCACCACCATGTTCCCCATCGTCCTGCACCACCACACCGACCCCGCCGAAGCCCTCATCACCACCAAGGAAACCCTGCGAACCGTCCCCCACGACGGCATCGGCTACGGCCTGCGCCCCGGCGGATACGCCAACATCACCGCCTCGGTGACCTTCAACTACCTCGCCGAGCAGGACACCCGCGAGACCGAAGGCTTCGGCGCCACGGTCTTCGCACGCACCGGGACGCCCTCCCACCCCGGCAACCGTCACCTCACCGGCCTCGCCGTCAACGCCATGGTCACAGACGGGCGGCTGGTCATCGTCTTGAGCGCCGAGGCCGCCACCCTCACCGAGGCCGAACTGTCCCGTCTCGCCGACCGCTACCGGCGCGGTCTCCAGACCTTGACCGGCGAAGCGGGCCGCCCGCGCCGCAAGACCCCCTCCGACCACCCGGTCGCCGTCGGCCTCTCCCGCGACGACCTGGCCCGCATCGAGGCCCGCCATCCGCGGCTCGACGAGATCACCGATCTGACGCCTCTCCAGGAGGGGATGCTGTTCCACGGCCTGGAAGACGCCGCGAGCGGCGCCTACGTGGTCCAGCAGGTCTTCGTCGCCGCCGACGAGAACGGACCTTTCGATGTCGACGCCGTCGAGACGGCCCTGCACGCGTTGGGGCGGCAGCATCCGATGTTGCGGACGGCCTTCGTCGCCGAGGGCCTGGACCGTCCACGCCAGGTCGTCCTTCGCGACCGGGAGATCGGCTTCACCACCGTCGACCTACGCCACGACTCCACCACCACCATCGACGACGTGCTCGCCGCAGAAGTCACCCGCGGAT
Source organism: Phytomonospora endophytica (assembly GCF_014202425.1). Lineage (GTDB taxonomy): Bacteria > Actinomycetota > Actinomycetes > Mycobacteriales > Micromonosporaceae > Phytomonospora > Phytomonospora endophytica. The sequence continues at coordinate 59,211 of NZ_JACHGT010000023.1, forward strand.
TCGACCTCACCCACGACCCACTCCTGCGCGTCACCGCCATCCACTCGGCCGACAACGGTCGCGACGTCCTGCGCCTGGCATGGACCTACCACCACATCATCCTCGACGGCTGGTCACTGTCCACACTCTTCGGCGACTTCCTGCGGCTCTACCGTGCTGCCACCCAAGGACGCGAAGACGCGGGAACCCCGGGCGCGCCCGCCTTCTCCGCCTACGTCGGCCATGTCGCCCGACGCGACACCGCCGCCTTCGACGCCTACTGGTCGCGCCTCCTCGACGGCTACGACACCGGCGCCGGGCTGGCCACGGCCGCACCCGTGGCCGAACGCGAAGGCCGGGGCGTGGGGCGCATAGCCGTGTCGAGCACCGGCGGACTCGCGCGCCGGCTGACCGAGGCCTACGCGCCGCGCGGCGTCACCTTGAGCCACATCACCGAGGCCGCCTGGGGCCTGATCCTGGCGCGGGCATGCGGGACCGATGACGTCGTGTTCGGCAAGGTCGTCTCCGGCCGCGACGCCCCCATCCCCGGCATCGACAAGACCGTCGGGCTGTTCATCAACACCATCCCCGTCCGCGTCCACACCCCACCCGGCACCACCGTCACCGCACTCCTCGAAGCCGTCCGCGACCAGGCACTCGCCTCCGCCGAGCACGACCACGGATCCCTCGCCCGCATCCAGCGCGCGCTACCCGTGGAAGGCCTGATCCAATCCCTCTTCGCCTTCGAGAACTACCACGTCGAAGCGGGCACCATCCATGGCGGCGGCCTCACCTTCGAACGCGGCCGGGAAGAAGAAACGAACTACCCCGTCAACCTCGTCGTCCAGCAAGACAGCGATGAGCTCGCCTTCAGCGTCCTCTACGACCGCCGCGCGCTCGCACGGTCCGATGTGGACCGGGTGCTCGCCCGGATCCTGTACTTCCTCGATGCTGTGGCCGACGGCGCCGACAGGTCGCTGGGCCAGGTCGCGTCCCTACCGCCGACCGAGGAACAGACGGTGCGCGAAGGCTTCAACCAGACCGCGCTGGACTATCGGCCGGAGATGACCGCCGTCAGCCTTTTCCTGGACGGTGTGCGCGCACATCCTGAGCGGACGGCGCTGGTGTGGGGCGAGCGGTCGATGACCTACGCGGAGTTGGCCGGCGCGGCCGCCGCCGTCGCGCGGCGGCTGGTCGCCGACGGCACACCGCGAGGAGCGGCGGTCGGGATCATCGGTGAACGCAGTACGCATGTGATCGTCGGGATCCTGGGTGCGATGCTCGCCGGCTGCCACTTCGTTCCCCTCGACGTCGGCTCTCCCCCGGCTCGCATCGCTCGGATCGTCGCCGACAGTTCGATGGCGGCGCTGCTGACCTACGGGTCACGTGCCGCCGAGACGGCTTCGGCGCTGGGCGAGGCCCTGTCCGGGACGTCCGTGCACGACCTCGCCTCCTTCGGGGCGGCGGCCTGGGATCTCGGGGAGTTCGCCGGGCGGCTCCCCTCCCCCGATGATCCGGCCTACTGCATCTACACCTCGGGTACGACCGGGACTCCCAAGGGCGTGCTGCTCGTTCACCGTGGAGTAGCCAACCTCCGGGCCCACCTCCGCGCGGCATACGGGGTGACGGCCGATGATCGGGTGTTGCAGTTTTCGAACCTGACCTTCGATGCTTCGGTGTGGGAGATCGCGCTGTCGCTGCTCAACGGCGCCGGGCTGGTCATCGTCGACCAGGACACCGTCCACGACACCACCCTCCTCGCCCGCGAATGCCACCGTGCAGGCGTGACACTCGGCCTGTTGCCGCCCCAGTACTACCTGCTCTGTGAAGGCCTGCCCCTGCGGATCGTCACCACCGGAGGAGGCGCCTCCAGCCTCGCCGTCGTCGACAAAGCCCGGCGGGAGAACGTGCCCTACGTCAACGCCTACGGCCCCACCGAAACCACCGTCCTGGCCACCGGCTGGCACGACACCGGTGAAGCCCTGGTCGACCCCGCACGCATCCCCATCGGGGTCCCGGTCGCCAACACCCAAGTGCACATCCTCCACGGCGAACGCCTCTGCGGCATCGGCGAAGCAGGCGAACTCAGCGTCGCCGGCGACGGCCTCTCCACCGGCTACATAGGACTGTCCGAACTCACCACGGAGAAATTCACCCCCAACCCCCACGGACCAGGACGCCTCTACCACACCGGAGACCGCGCCCGACGCCTCAACAACGGCACCATCGAATACCTCGGACGCATCAACGACCAACAAGTCAAGATCCGCGGGTTTCGCATCGAGGTCGGCGATGTCGAGTCGGCGCTGCGCGAGCACCCGGATGTCAGTGACGCCGCCGTCGTCGCCCATCAGGAACGCGACGGCTCGACCGCTTTGGCGGCCTATGTGACACCGAACGGTCACTCCGATGTGGACACCGCCGGGGTGCGCGTCTTTCTCACCGAGCGGCTGCCCGGGTACATGGTCCCCGCCTACCTCGCCGTGATCGCGGCGATCCCGCTGAACCGGTCGGGGAAAGTCGACGCCGCCGCCCTGCCTCCACCGGTTCCCGCCGGCACCGGGACACGCATCGCTGCCGCCGATGAGGTCGAGGCCGCGATCGCGGCGATCTGGGCCGAAGTCCTCGGCCACACCCAGTTCGGGACGGGTGAGAACTTCTTCGAACTGGGCGGGACCTCGCTGACGATCGTGCAGGTCCACGGACGCCTCGGGAAGGCCTATCCGGGAATCCTCACCGTCGGCGACCTGTTCGCGATGCCGACGGTGCGCGCCACCGCCGCCGGGATCCGCGCCCGCCTCACCGAGCGGATCGCGCTGACGCGCGTGGAGCTGCGCCGCCCGGCCGATGCCCGCCCGGGACCGTCCACGGTGGCCTTGGCACGACAGTGGCGCGATGATCAGTCGCCCGAGGCCGTTTACGCCTTCACGCTCGCCCTGGCCTCCATGTCGAAGGCGCCACCGACGACGCTGCTCGTCTGGCACGAAGGCGGCCTCACCGCCGTCGACGTGCCCGACTCCGGCGAGCACGGTGCGCGGCTCGCCCAGCTCCGCCGGGACCTGTCGGCGTCGGTTCCGCTGGCGGCCGAACGGCGGATGCGGGTGACCGGGGCCGGTGTCCTGGCTTCACTGAAGCTTCCGGGCGCCGCCGCGCGGCTGCCTCATCCGGTCCTGCGCGATGTGGACGTGACCGTGGAGCTCTCCTCCACCGAGGCCCGCCGGGTCACGGCGGGCCGCCACCTCGATGCGACGGCGGCGGCGCTGCTCGCGCGTTTCACCGTGCTCTTCGGGCAGTTGACGGCCTGAGCCGCCGGTCAGCCGCAGACCGGAACCGGCGAGCGCGCCGTGCACGGCGGGGAGTGCGGGCGCCCACGCTGTACTGGTACATCAAGAACAAGTCCGGGCTCCTCGACGCCGTCGCCGACGCGATCATGGACGACGCGATCGCCGCGGCGCCCGAGCCGTCGGGAGACGACGGGCGCGTCTGGTTGCTCGACACCCTCACGGCGCTGCGGGCCGCGCTGCTCGCACACCGCGACGGCGCCCGGATCGTCTCAGGCGCGAGGTAGTCACTGCGGCGCGCGGGCGTCTCCGAGCTGGCGATGGCCACCCTCGTCGCCTTTCGCCGCCCCGCCCACGAGGCGCGGCTGCTCGTGCGGGCCCGCTTCCCGGTGATGACGCGAGCGATCGGCGACTACTTCACCGGACCGGCCGCACGCCGGACGCCAGGTGCTGGGGATCGCCGGGACGTGAACGTCGCGGGACGGATCGGATGGACCGAGGGGGGTCGTCCATCCGGTCCGTCCCGCGACGAGGGGATGCCGGCCGGGCGCCGGGTGCCCGGCCGGCTCTCAGGGAAGGTCTTAAGCGCCGGAGAGCTCGCGGGCCTGCGCGATCAGGGCCAGCGCGGTCGCCTGGGCGGCGTCGTAGCGGTCGGGGTAGGCCGAGATCTGGACGGCCTGGGCGACGCGGCCGGCACTCCAGTCGGGGTGGGCGGCGGCGACGTTGATCGCGCGGGTGAAGAAGGAGTTGGACGCATAGGCCACGTCCAGGATCTGAGCGGGCGTGCCCCAGCCCTGCGAGGGGCGCTGCTGGAAGACACCGAGGGAGTCGCGGTCGCCGCAGTTGACGTTGTTCATGCGCGACTCGACCCACCCGGCCTCGAAACCGGCGAGCAGGACGCGGTCGTCGGCGCCCAGGCCGGTGGCGACACGCAGGACGGTGACCAGGACCTGCGGGTCGGCCTGCGGGGGCACCGAGCAGCCGCCGCCGAGCCCGTCGAGGAGGTGCTGCCAGGTCTGCGGTCCGACGGTCCCGTCGGCGGTCAGGCTCTTCGCGGTCTGGAACGCGCGCACGGCCGCGGCGGTGGCCGGGCCGAAGCCGCCGTCGACGGCGAGCCCGTAGTCGTGGGCGTTGAGCGCGGTCTGGGCCGCGGCCACGGCGTCACCACTGGCCCCCTGCCGCAGCGTGACGATCAGGCCACCCCAGGTCTGGGCGCCGACGATCCCGTCGGCGGTGAACCCGCGCGCGGTCTGGAAGGCGACCACGGCGTTCTTCGTCTGCGGCCCGAAGGCCCCGTCGGTGTCGAGGGTGTACCCGTGGGAACGCAGTAAGTACTGGGCGGCCGTCACTCCTGGGCCGCCGTCGCCGTCGGCGAGGACGGGCCAGCTCGCCGCCGCAGCGGAGCCGGGTGCGGCGATCGTGGCCGTCGCGGCCGCCACGAGCACCGCCATGCCGCCGGTCAGCCAATGTCGTCGGGTGAGTGTCACGATGCACGCCTCTCCTCGGCGGTGGCCTGAGGTCACCGGCTCGGTCCCGGCCCGAAGGCCGCCGTCGGCCTCGAACCTAGGGGCGCCGACGCGACACGGCATCGTGTGATCGACCGATGCCGCTCACAGGTCGTCGAGCCGCACCAGCCCGTCCTGGATGGCCCTGGCCACCAGCATCGCCTTCGTCGGTGCTTCACGGCCGCGCATGGCGTACTTGACGCGGATGTGCTCCAGGTGGGAGTTGACGGTGCTCTGGGAGATCCCGAGCCGCTCGGCCACCAGGTGTTTCGACTCCGACTGGAACCACTCCACGAGCACCTCGACTTCGCGTGCGGTCAAGGCGGGGCGCTGGTCGGAGCGGTCCCCGGCGAGCGCACCGGCCAGCGAGGGCGGTGTGTAGGCGCGGCCGTCGGCGGCGGCGCGGGTGGCTTGGAGGAGGTGGTCGGCGCCTTCGGCTTTGGTGAGGTAGCTCAAGGCGCCCAGTTCGAGGCATTGCAGGGCGGTGGCGTCGTCGGCGCGCATGGAGTAGACGACGACGCGGCGTCCTGCCTGGACGAGTCGGCGCAGGTCGCCCATGACGGGGACGGGCCCGCCGAGGTGCAGGTCGAGGATGACCACGTCGGCGTCGGCGCCGTCGTCGAGCCAGGCGACGCGGACGTCGTCGCCGGCCGCGGCGACCCGGATCGGCGGGTCGCCGGATCCGAGCCAGTGGGCCACACCCGCGCGGACGGCGGGATGGTCGTCGACGACCACCGCGCTCAGCTCTGTCGGCGCCACCGGGCCTCCATTCTCGTGTATTGGCCATATGTACCGGACTCGACGTTGACTTCCGGTGAGTTCGCGGGGGTCGCGTGGGCGCCGGCGTCGCTGACGACGGCGACGCGCACTTCGGTGTCGGTGCGCAGGACGCTGACGCGGGCGCGGGTCCCGGCGGTGGCCAGCGCGGCGGCGACGGGCCCGGTGAGGTCGCGGCGGATGTGGTCGGGGACGTCGACGGCGGTGCCGCTGACGGCCAGGGACACATCGACGCCGCGGCGTTCTGCCACGTCGGCGCAGGCGGTGAGTTCGTGGACGAGGGGGTCGGGCACGTCGTCGTTTTCGGCGAACAGGCGCCGCAGCTGGGTGGCGGCCAGGGCCGCGAAGCGCCGGGTGTCGGGCTTGCGGGGGTCGAGGAGCCCGTCGGCGAGGTCGGCGAGGAGGGACAGGGTCGCGCCGAGGTGCCCGGCGAAGGCGGTGCGCTGCCCGCGTTCCCACTGTTCGGCCGACAGCACGCGGGTGGCCAGCCGGTCGCGTTCGGCGGCCAGCGCCATCGCCTCACGGGAGCGGCGGCTGAGCAGGTGGGAGATCACCGCGGCGGCGAGCTGGACGGCGGTGGTGCCGATGACGACGGTCCCGGCGGTGCCGAGTTCGACGCGGTCGGGGACACCGTCGGCGAGGAAGTGCCCGACGGTGACGGCGAAGTGGACGCCCAAGGCGGCGAACAAGACGGGCGCGCGGTCGAGGAGCAGCAGCAGGAGGTGCCAGCCGATGAGGCCGAAGGCCCAGTCGGCGGGGCCGAACTGGTCGGCGGCCGGTGTCGCGGTGGTCGCCGCTACCGAGGCCGCCAAGACGATGGCGGTGCCTGCGGCGACGACCGGTTCGGGTGGGGGGCGCCGGCGCAGCACCCAGGCCGCGGTGGCGGCGGTGACGCAGGCCAGGGCGACGAACGCACCCACCGCCAGGAATCGCGGGTGGTAGTCGTGGCGCAGGAGGTTGCGCAGGCCGAGCCCGAACTGGAGGACGGCGACGACACAGACGAGTGCGACCCGCACGGTGGCGATGACCTGGTCGGCAGGCGGCCGGGGTTCACTCACCGGTCCACTCCAGCCGCACGATGGTTCCGGCCGTCGGCAGCGAGGTGACCGTCGCGGTCCCGCCGACGCCGGTCATTCGTTCCACGATGGATCCGCGGATCCCGCGACGGGAGGGAGCGACGTCGTCGGGATCGAAGCCGCGTCCTTTGTCGACGATGGTGACGGTGACCCGCCGACGGGCGTGCTCGACGCGGAGCTCGGCGGACCTGACCCCGGCGTGGCGGGCGACGTTGGCCATGGCCTCGCGCACGGCACGGACCAGGGCGAGCGCGACCGAGGCCGGCAGAGGTGGTCCTTGCGTCCAGTGGGTCTCGACGGTGATCGGGGCGCGTTCGACGACGGCGCGCAGGGCGGCGGTGATGTCGACGGGGCTGTCTTGTGTGGTGGCGGTGCCGGTGGCGCCGGTGAGGACGGCGAGGTCGCGGCGCGCGGCGTCGGCGATCTGGCCGGGTGCGGCCTGGTCGCCGTGGGTGGCCGTTAAGAGGAAGGTGGCCGAGGCGGTGTCGTGGAGCAGGGCGAGGTATTCGCGGTCTTGGCGGTGACGGGCCAGGGACAGTGCCTCGGCGCGGGCGAGGGCGGTGCGGCGTTCACGGAGGACGTCCATGCGGCGGCTGGAGCGTCGCAGCAGGACGAACGCGAGCCGCGCCAGAACGCATTCGAGAAGCAGGCGAGGGCCGACCGACCCGGCCTCGGCGATGCCGATGGCGGTGACGTCGACGGCGAACAGGGCCGCCACGACCGGGGCGGTCACCGTCGGCGGCCACTCCCATTGCAGCGTGATGGCCGTGGTGGTCAAGACGTTGAGGGCCCACAGGCTGGGCGCGCCGCCGGTGTGGTCCTGGGTGGCGCAGACGGCCGCCACGCGGGCCACGGCGAGGATCAGCGTGAGCGAAGCCGCGCGTCCGGTCAGGCCGCTCCAGACGTCGACGGCGGCTCCGGCCGCCATCAGCCCGAGCAGCCCGAGTCCGATGTGGAGAGAGCCGGCGGGGACGGCCAGCACACCGAAAACGCTGATGAGCAGAAGCGCCGCACCACGCAGGAGGCCGACGAGCTGGCGGGCGGAGGACAAAAAGCGCGCCTCGACGGCGCCGTGCGCTGCGTTCGAGGCCATCCCACTCACCCGGTCCGTGCGGCCACCGGCCACCGGCCGACCGCTGTCGGCGACAGCCTAGTGCCCGTCGGCTCGGGCGGAAAAGAACGTGGGTCGAACACACGATGCACGCCCACGGCGCGGGTCCTAGGTTCGGGCCGACCGGATCCCCGTGCGTCCTCTATGGACGCACCCGGTCCCTTTGAGGAGGTGTCTCATGACAGGACGACTTCGCCGTTGCCTTGTGCTTTTGGCCGTCGTGGCAGCGGCGGTCTCGGTCATGGTCGTCGCACCCGCGCAGTCGGCTTCGGCGGCCGGCTGGCCGGTCGTGGCGCAGGGAGCGACGGGCTCGACGGTGTCGGTCGTGCAGCGGCTGCTGCGCGCCCGCGGACACGGCGTGGACGTCGATGGCGCGTTCGGCCCGGCGACACGGGGCGCCGTGGTGAACTTCCAGTCCTCGCGCGGGTTCACCGCCGATGGGATCGTCGGTGCCCAGACCTGGGGCGGCTTGATCGTCACCGTTCGGCAGGGCGACAGCGGCGAAGCCGTCGCCGCCGCCCAGACGGCGCTCAACGCCCACGGCTACGGTCTGGCCGTCGACGGGGCCTTCGGGCCCGGCACGGCCTCGGCCGCGCGGTCGTTCCAGTCGGCGCGCGGACTCGGCGTCGACGGCATCGTCGGACCGCAGACCTGGCAGAGCCTCGTCGGCTCGGGTTCGGGCGGCGGCGGGTTCTCCCTGCCGATCCCGCGCGGTGCCCTCGGACGCGGCTACTACGACGACCCGCACCACGACTACCCCGCCCTGGACCTCCCGGTCGGCACCGGAACCCAGGTCTATGCCGTCCGCTCCGGCGTGGCCGGCACCATCAACAACTCCCGCTGCGGCCTGGGCTACGCCCTGACCGGCGACGACGGTGCCACGTACTACTACTGCCACCTGTCGCGGCACAACGTCGGCAACGGCGCACGCGTCGGCCCCGGCACACTGCTCGGCTGGTCGGGCAGCACGGGTAACTCCACCGGCCCCCACCTGCACATCGAGATCTACGCCGGCGCCGGACGCTGCCCGCAACCCTTCCTGCTGGCCATCTACGACGGCGGTTCCCCGCCGGCGGCGAGCAACCTCCCCACCAGCGGCTGCTTCTACTGAACCGAGCTCACCCCCGCCCCGGACCACAGGTCCGGGGCGGGCCACCACAACTACCCGGCCACAGTTGCCTTACGCAGCAGAAACTGCACACCCGTCGAAGCATGCCCACTCATCGTGTTCACCGCGACGTCACGCGTACCGAGCGTCTCGAAAACCCCGAGACATCGACACCGGCGAGCTCGCCGAAACCCTCACCCGCAGGACACGACCGCAGCCGCAGTATCGCGGCGTGCCGGTCGATCCCTTCAAGCCATGGACCGTACAGCGGATGCGTGAAGATCTTGGAGGCCGCCGCACCGTCCCAAAAGGCGACCTGGCACCGACCCCACAAGCCACCCACCCCCAAGCCCCCAAGACTCACCGCGCCCCGACGAGCTCGCCCACCCCGGCCGGGCGCGCCAGCCGCGCCGACCGGAACTCCACCACGTGGATCGCGACCGCGAACCCGAGGTGCCCCACGACCACCCACCCGCCGAAAGTAACCAGCCAGAAGAACAGCCACACCGGCATCACCGCAGCCACCCTGACGCCCGCGACGCCCGAGGCCGCTCTGGAGCTCGCGTCGTTACGGTGTTGCCATGACTGCCGGCCAGTCCCGAGATGACCGTTCATGAACCTCAGCACTTGCGACCGGGAATGTCACCGACCTGTGGCTGACCCAGAACCTCTTGGCGGACGCTACCTGGCCTGGAACTCCGAAAGCGGATGGATCGCACATCAGTGGCTCCAAGGCTCGCTCTAAGCGTGTGTCGGCGGTGGACCTGACCGGGGTTCAGCGGGTTGCGTGCATTGCAGGACTTCGAGCAGCGGTCAGCCGGCGGCGCGTGACCTGAACCCACTCCATGCCAGAACCTGATCCGGACAACTGTCATCCACCGTGGATCTGCGATCGCTCGAAAAACGCTCGATGGAAGCCCGGACGACCCATCAGCAGCCGTCACCACCCAGCATTACCCGCCACGACCGGCTGACGGCCCCAAGCCGTGCCTCCCGTGTGTCGGAACTGGCTTGGGACCAAGAAACGCCAGCACAATAGGATTCTAAGCAAGATATAGGCATGAAACGCTACTCGATACCAGCCCTGCCCGCCCCCAGGTATGCTCATCGGCGCACAACCGGGCCTCTAGCTCAATGGCAGAGCTGCGGACTTTTAACGGGCTCATGGACTCTTAGACCGGCGCCGGTGTGTCGCATGAGGCTGAGGCACAGATTCTGAGACATGCCCGCTGACCTGCGGAATCGTCGAGTCTGCACGGATCGCAGTTGGCATGTGCTCGGTATGAGGCTGCCCTGCTACGCGGCGGGTTGCTCGTGCATTGCTCGATGTTCGGCCAGGCACAGGTACTCAACGATCCCGTTGGGTTCGCGGTGGCGGGTCCATTCGCCGGTGGTTCGGGGCCGTGTCTCGGCACCCCGGCAATGCATCGGCCTTGACGCCGATGAGCAGGTCAAGGCACCCCTGGAACTGCTCCTCCACCCCTACGGTCGCCCTGCCGGCATCCCTTCCTCACCCGGCAGCGGATCCTCTACCGCCTCCACTGGCCGCTGGCCGAGATCGAGGCCCGGCGCGTAACCGGCCTGGAAGGATGTGCCTCATGCTCGACGAGAAGCTCGACGCGCTTTCGCAGATGATGGCCCAGCACATGGCCAGGCCATTTCCGCCCGGCCTTCGTGGCCTGGAGATCGATGATCAGGACTTGGTGATGCTCGATGCGGACGCCTACGGCTGCGTTGCCAGCGTCCGCGAGGGCCCGTTGAGTGAACGACACCGTGCTGGTCTGACGCAGTTGACATCGGTGTTCGAGAGTGTCCTCCCGGCGATCGACGACACCTACGCAACTGAGTACTACGCGCACTTGCACAACATGATCGTGCTGGCGGCCGACATCGAGCGCCTGCGCGGGAAGTAGACATCCGTCTCCGCCGCCACGCCAGTGCCCCATGCCGTCACACCGTGGACACCGGCTCCGCCCAGGACCGCCGATCGGCGCTCACCCGCGACACCTTGGCGCCCAACGCACAGCTAGCCCGGATGCGAGGAGGCTTTCAGCATGGACCTGACAGTCGAATCCCTCCCCAGCGACGAGGACCGATCGCCGGCACCGGTCGTGCTCTTCCGGCTCGGCGTCATTCACCAATTCCGCCAGCTGCTCGCCGACGCTGAGGGCATCGATCTGCCCAGCATGCTCCACCACGGCGGGACGACGACGTGGGACACAATCGCCTCATCCCTGCGGCCGCTGCTCGACTTCGGCTACGTCGACACCGGACGGATTCCGGTTGCGGCTTGCGCGCGGATGCTGCCACGCCTGGCTGAGGTCGCAGGCTTCTGGCGCGAGACCGGCCTCGCGGGATCCGAGTACGCCCAGAGCCCCGAATGGTGGCAGGCACGCCTCCACCAGACCGTCGAGGAGCTCCTGGAGGTGCTGCGCCGGGCCGTCGCCGATGACCGCGATGTAATCCTCGTCGAGTTGTCACCCTGAGATCACGACACCTTCGTCGACGCGCTCCGCCGCCGCCCAGCCGAACCGCCCCGAACGCCTGTTCGACGGCATCCATCGAGTCCAAGCAGAGCGGGACTAACGTGCCCGACGCGGAGTCGCATGCCTCGGCCCGCCGTAGGACAGCACCGACCGGGGTCGAACTTGGCACCTGTGGGCGCCAACGCGGAAGCCTCTGCATCACGAAAATGCCCGCTGCTCTGGACAGGTTGCTCATGATCTCCAGGGCGGTTGAGTCAGTACTTGCTGCTATGGTCCGCGCGTGCGGAGCGACGATGACCTCCTGAACTTCATCCGGCAGGACCGAGGTCTGACCGAACTGTTGTCGCGTGTCTGCGAGTTCGATCTGACGCGCGGGGACCATGGTGAGCCAGTCCGGTTTTCATCCGGGCTCTCCCTGGAGGGCATTGCCGGAGACTTCACCGGTGGAACGATCTTCCTGTGCGGTGATCACGGTCCGACTCGCCCTGTGCTGTACGCCGGTTCTGAGGGGCAGGCCGGTGTTGTTGGCCGGAACCTCGCCGAAGTCCTGGAGGTTCTGGTCGGGCTGCCGTCGTGGTGGGATTGCCTGAAATTCTCCGGTGGCGGGGATCTGGCGGTGATGCAGGTGGCGGCTGAGCATCTGGAGCGTGATGAGCATAGGGACGAGCCGGGCCTTCGATCCCGGCGCGCCCAAGCCGTGTCTGCGCTGTCTTTGGAGACTGCGCCCGTGCCGGAGTTGCTTGCTCGGTTGCGTGATGCGGTGCTCAGTACTGAGCCCGACTATGTGCTCATCGTGGAGACCGGTGAGGAGTACGAGTCGTTGTTCGGCCCGTGGCTGCCGAGTCGTAACCCCATGTGGCGATGAAGACGCCATGACCGTGACCAGGAGCCTGGGCACGTTCGTCACGGCTGATGCGGTCGAGCCGGGTGAGCTTGTCTTCCGCGCCGGACAGGTTGACTGTGAATCCTTCGACCTCACCGAGCCGGCCTTCGCGTTCAGCGTCGTCTATGTGGGCGAGGAGGCTGTCCCAGATCTCCTCCAGACGGGGCGTTGGGCCGGTTCCAGGTGGATGAGCGAGCAACGAACGCGAGCGAGTTCAAGTCGGTGTTGCCCGGCAGCGTCCTCATGCCGTTTCGGCTGATGGTGACCTTGCGGGTCACCGTAGACGCTGCCGGATATGGACTCTGGGGGGAAGCCGCCGGTCGTCGTGGTCAAGGTTGGGCCGGGATGGTTGAAGAAGGTCTGGGCGAACCTGTCGGGCTGGTGGCGATGCAACCGCAAATGGCTGCTGTGGACCTTGGGTCCGCTGTTGGCTCTCGGCGTGGTCGCCACGGTCGCGGTGGTGTTGTGGAGCTGGCTCAGCGACGTGGCTGGCGCCGATCCACGAGCCAGGGTTACCGCCGTGAGTACGCTCGTGTCGGTCATCTTCGGGTTCGGCGGGCTGGTCACCTTGAGCTTGCTGGTACATCGCCAGGTTCTGCAGGCCCGCGCTCAAGACCACGTCGAAGCCGTTGCCGCCGACGCCAAGTACGACGCGAGCGAGAAACGTGCCAATGAGTTGTTCTCCAAGTCCGTCGAGCAACTCGGGCACGACAAGGCCGCCGTCCGGGTCGGCGCCCTGCACGCCCTTGACGCCCTTGGCCAAGAACACGAAGGCCGCCGCCGCGCGGTCATGGACGTCTGGTGCGCCTACCTCCGTATGTCCCCAGCCGCCACGTCCACACCCAAGGTGTTCATCGTTGGCGTCGCACCGGCCGCAGCCACCGAGCCAGGCCCGACATGGCCGGCCGAGGAACTTCACGTCCGCGCCACCGTCCAGCGCCTGATCGCCCACCACCTGCGACCACCCGACAAGCAGCGCAAGAAGAAGAACCCCAAGGCGACTGGGGAATTCTGGGGCCCAATGGCCATCGACCTGACCAATGCCCAGCTCTACGACCTCGACTTTGACCACTGCCGCCTGGGCAGCGCCGATTTCACCGGGGTGGCGTTCGCCGGTGACGCCTGGTTTCGCGGGGCGACATTCGCCGGTGACGCCGAGTTCAACATGGCGGCGTTCGCAGGGGTCGCCTGGTTTCGCGAGGCGACGTTCGCAGGGGACGCCCGGTTCGGTGAGGCGACCTTCTCCGGGGACGTCCGGTTCGGTGACGCGACGTTCTCCGAGGGCGCTTGGTTTCGCGCGGCGACGTTCTCCGAGGGCGCTTGGTTCGGCGGGGCGACGTTCGCAGGGGACGCCAGATTCAACAAGGCGACGTTCTCTAGGAACGTCTGGTTCGAACAGGCGACGTTCACCGGGAACGCCGCGGCGGACTTTGCTGAGGCGCGGGTCCTGCGCCCCGATCGTGGGCACGTGTTGCCGACGGGGTGGCGGGTCGGTGCGACCGACGGCGTGACAGGCCTGCCCCTCGTATGCATCCCGGACCCGCTGGCCACCGAGGTGCAGGAGCCGGGCGGGACCTGACTTGTCCCATTACCACGGTAACGTCCTCATACCGTTTCGGCTGATGGTGACCTTGCAGGTCACAGGGGACGCTGCCGGGTATGGACTCTGGGGGGAACCAGCCTGTCAAGCGGCGATGGCCGCTGTGGGTATTGCTTCTGCTGTTGCTTGTCCCGCTGGTCGTCGGTGTCGGCTTGTGGATCTGGCTCACCGCCGTGCTGTTGAAGCCGCCCGTCGAGGTGTCAACGGAAGGTATGACCCCAGCGGAGATCGCCGCACAGGAGTCCGCCGACCGCGCTGAGGCCTTCAATCAGCAGATCAGGATCCTTCAGGTGGCCGCCGCGGCCGCCGTCGGCGCCGGCGGGCTGCTCACCCTCGGCACGGTCATGCACCGCCAGCACCTCGCCCGCGAAGAACACGTCCGCCAGCTTGCCGACCAAAAGCACCGCATGCAGGTCGCCGCCGACAACCTCACCCACGCCCGCGACACCGCAGCCGACACTAAGCACGACGCGATCCAGAAGCGCGCCCAGGAACTGTTCGTCAAGGCCGTCGACCAGCTCGGCCACGACAAGGCCGCCGTCCGCGTCGGCGCCCTGCACGCCCTCGACGATCTCGGACAGGAACACAAGAGCCGCCGCCGCGCGGTCATGGACGTCTGGTGCGCCTACCTCCGTATGTCCCCAGCCGCCACGTCCACACCCAAGGTGTTCATCGTTGGCGCCGCACCGGCCGCAGCCACCGAGCCAGGCCCGACATGGCCGGCCGAGGAACTTCACGTCCGCGCCACCGTCCAGCGCCTGATCGCCCACCACCTGCGACCACCCGACAAGCAGCGCAAGAAGAAGAACCCCAAGGCGACCGGAGAATTCTGGGGCGTCATGGACATGGACCTCACCGGCGCCCACCTCCACGACTTCCGCCTCACCGGCTGCCACCTCGGCACGGTCCGGTTCGGCGGGGCGACGTTCTCCGGGTACGCCAGGTTCGGCGGGGCGACGTTCGCCGGGGACGCCAGGTTCGGCGGGGCGACGTTCGCCGGGGGCGCCTTGTTCGGTGAGGCGACGTTCGCCGGGGACACCGGGTTCGGTGAGGCGACGTTCACCGGGTACGCCGGGTTTGTCGGGGCGACGTTCGCCGGGGACACCGGGTTTGTCGGGGCGACGTTCACCGGGGGCGCCTGGTTCGGCGGGGCGACGTTCGCCGGGGACACTGGGTTCGGCTGGGCGACGTTCACCGGGGGCGCCGAGGTCAACTTTGAAGGCGCGCGGGTGCTGCGCCCGGATCGTAACCATGCATGGCCGGCGGGGTGGCGGGTCGGTGCCGCCGACGGCGGCGATGGACGGCCCCTCGAACGCATTCCCGACCCGCCGCCGGCCACCACCGAGGCGACGGAGCCGAACGCGGGCTGAGGTGTCTCATGGTCACGGTGAGGTCCAATACCGTGACCATGAAATGTGTCGGGACCTGCGGTTTCGGTTTGCGGGTCTGGTTATCCTCGCTCAGCCGGAGCGGTGCGTCAGGTTCTCCCGCTCCTGTTCCCACAGGGGCTTAAGGACCGCGAGGTCAGCGTTGGTTACTGCGGCGAGGCGCCTGGTGGTTGCCCAGCTGGGCAACACGCCCCCCGAGAGTATGCGGAAGACGTCTAGCAGGCTGAACCCAGCGCGTCTGGCGAGTTGCTCGTTGATCATGCCGACGCTGAGTTGCTGAGTCCGAAGAGCCGCCGCGAATTGCGTGTGTGGGGCGGGTCGGCTACTACGGTGGGTGCGTGCGATGACGTCCGCCATTTGCGACAGGCGGCGGGTGTCGAGGAGGTGCTGAGCTTTGAGCCGGGTGATCTCGCGGACCGCCGCGTCGGCGATTTCGTGGCGAGCCTGCCACTCGTCGATCTCGATCTCGGTCTCGATCTGCTTCTCGGTGTAACCGAGGTTGCGGCCGCAGACCTCGACGAAGACCTTCACCGTCGGCCAGTACGGGAGCCTCTCCCCTCGGGCCGCGCGGGAGAGCGTCGCCATCGAGCACGGAGCGCCGTCGGCGAGTTGCACGAAGCTGAGACCGGTCCGCCCCTTGAGTTCGCGCAGTTGCTGTGCGAACTCGTGGAGCGGACCGGACCCGAGCGGCGTGTAGGGCCGCGCCATGATCGCTGTCCGGGACCTTAGAGGCGACGCCGGCGGCGCATGACCCAGCCAGCCCGCCGACGGCGAGTAGGACCGAGCTGATCAAGCCGCCGATGGCGACCATGTCCTTGTCGACGCTGAGGTTGTAGAACGCGACGGCGAAGCCGAACACGATCAGCACCAGTGCGATGACGGCGAGGTAGAGCCCCATTCGGGCGTAGGACGCCCAGGGTCGTTCAGGTCCACAAAGGACACTCCGTTCGGTGACGGCGGGCCGCCAGCCTTGGCCGGCGGCCCGCTCTTGGTTCGGAACCGACTTCGGCGAAGCGGCCTTCCCTTGGGCTGCAACCCATACCGGGGAGGAACACCTGCACCGCCATCAACTTTGCATGAACGCTGCGCGATCCTGCCGCCGAGCTGGCTCAGAAAAACAGGATCAACCAGGACAACAGTCCACAAAGGAGTTGTGTCAGAAATTCTGCCGAGGATCATCTAGTGTTTATGCAGGTCACGGCGCTTTTCTTGTGAGGCCTTTCGGAAGTTGCGTAACTTCTCTTGGCGATGGTCGTTGTGGAGATGCATGCTTCAGATTGAACCCGCAGACCGCAGCTATCAGGGGCCAAGCCGCAAGCGTGCACCTTGACCTGGCGATAGGTGGTCTGTGGCCTGGCATTCGAGACGCCCGTTCCCTTGGTTCGGAACAGGACTCGGCGGCCGGCCTATCCGCTGCAACGGATGGCCGGCCAACTTCCCTGATCAGCCCACAGACAAACGACCGCTGTCAGCGCCGCCGACGCAAGCGATATCGGCCATCACCACTACCAGCGCCCCGTGCTGACCTCCTCGCGCCCGGCCCTTCCCAAGCGCTCGTTCCATCGGGAAGCGATGCACCTGACCACGCTGCGCGCTGTTGGAGCGCCACCGACACCTTCCTGCCTTCAAGGTGAGCGCTACCCAGCCTGCGCGGCAGGGCCCCTGTGGTCATCTCAGCAGGACCTATCGCCGCCGCCAGGCGCGCCTGGCGGTCCGCCGCGGCATCGCACCGACAGGACTGAACCCCAGGCGCGGCAACGCCACCAGTGGCACGGCAATCGCAAACGAACGCCATTGATGGGCACTGCTGCCATCGCGTTCGACTGGCCAATCGTTGGACGCCCGAACTCCAAGATTTTCGGTGACACAACCTGGGTTCGTTACGCCCGAGCGATGTCCGATATGGAAGTCGCCTCCATGTATGTGGTTAAAGAAGGCCTGCGGTGGCGTTGTCGGTCCACCGGTCGACGGTCTCCAGGTATGCGTCGAGACTGCCGGACTTCTCCGACCAGCCGCCTTGGCGGGCGATGGCGGTGCGGTCGCGGCCGGCGCGGCGTGCCTCGGTTGCGAGCCCGCGCCGGAGGGAGTGGCCGCGGATCCCGTCGGCCGAGGCGAGGTTCGCGCGGCGGGTGACGAGGTCACCGACGGCCTCACCGGTCATCGCGACCCGGTCGAGGCGCCCCCACCGGTCGATCCGCATGAAGGCCGCCTCGCCCGGGGTGAGGCGGGCGGCGTCGCGCCACCGCCGCCACGACCGCACCGGGCACATCTCCCTGTTCGTCCCGTACGGGATCGCCACGTCGCGGATCGCGTGACTGTTCTTCTCCGACCGGATGCTCACGACCAGGCTGTCGTCGTCATCGACGACGTCCCCGACCAGCAGGTGCACCAGCTCCGAGCGGCGCGCGGCTCACGCGAACCTCAGCAGCAGCGCCCGGTCGCCGAGGTCGGCCAGGGGCACGACCGCGAGGTCGGCGTCGACGAGGGCGGCCGGCCGCCCGGCGGTGTCCTCTACGAGGGCGTCGTCGCGCCAGTTCTACATGAACGCAAAGCGAAAAGCTGGTTCAAGGCGGCACAAGCCAGGCACAACCTAGGCACATGATCATCATTCGGTGCGCTGAGGAAGGCTTCCAGGCCGTCGGTCGTTGAGGCGTGATCCGCAGCGCTGCGGCGTCTCAATGTGCGCTGGTACTTTTGCGCTGCCGGGAGCCCACCCGGCCTTCAGCCCACGGGACTAGCCACACATGAACAGACGCCTTCTGGCGGGTGCCCTCGCCTGCGCGATCACCGCCACCGGTGCCATCCTCGCCGCTCAGCCCGCAGCGGCCGATCCGCCCGAGCGTCACGTCGCCCTACCCGGCGGTGTCTACACCGACGTCATGGTCGATGAAGCCCGCGGAAAGGTCTTCCTCGCCAAGACCGGTCCGGACGCTGTCGTGGTCACCGACCTCACTGGGACGGTCCTTCAAACGATCGCCGGCATCACCAACCCGAGCGAACTGTCGCCGAGCGAGGACGGATCGACGATCTACGTCACCGAGCGGGAGACGGCATCCTTTGCCGCCATCGACGCCGAGTCCAATGCCGTGACTCATCACCCGCTGACGGCCGAACATTGTGTGATCTCAGCTGCGTACACCGGTGGAAAGCTCTGGTTCTCCTACCGCGACGGCGACTGCACGACGGGTGGATCGCTCGGTTCCTACGACCCCACGACCGGCGAGGTCGGATCCGCCCTGGCCGAAACCCATGCAAACAGTGTGCTGAGCGCCCTACCCGACCAACCTGACCGTTTGCTCCGCGCCGACACCGGTGAGACGCAAGGGGTATTGCGCGTATACGACGTCACCGGCGACACCCCCACGGTGGTCTCTTCCCGTGGCCCGATGGGTCTTACCCCCTGTTCCCGTCCCACGCTGTTCGCCGATGGCGACAAGGTCGCGATTCCCTGCGGCGCCGCCGGGACCAGGATCTTGAGCACTGCTGACCTTCAACTCATCAGGACATTGCCTGCCTCATCGCCTCCCGCGTCCATGACAGCCACGGCCGCTACCGTCAGCCCGGACGGTCGCTTCATCGCCACTGGCAGCAGGCTGTTGTTCGGGACCACCGCAACGGCATCGATCTGGGACGCTGAGACAGGCGCACGGATCCGTGACGTCACTTCTCCGGCCCTGACGATCGGAGCGGGGGGCCTCGCGCTCACCGATGGCGGCGAACTTTTCGTCGCCTCTTCGGGTGAAAAAGCAACCCTGTCAGTCTTCGAGCTGGCCACCACCTACGCGACCCGACTGAGCCTCAGGGCTCCGGTCTCGGTGCCGCGCAATGGGACCGTGAACGTCACCGGCAACCTGCAATACGGTCCCGGCGTGCCGACGGCTCTCGCGGTGACTCGCTTCGGCGCCAACGGAACCCATAACCTGGGCACCGTCATGACCGACGCTCAAGGTGCCGTGAGCTTCCAGGACACGCCGGGAATCCTAGGCCGGGTCCTGTACCGCTTCTCCTATACCGGCGACGCTGAGCACACCTCCGTCCAGGCGGACGTGCGCGTCGTCATGCGCGGCCTGCCCGGAGATGTCAACGGTGACGGTTACGCCGACACCGTGGTTGGCGCGCCGGGCGAAGACATCGGCGACGACACCGACACCGGCCAGATCCATCTCCTCTACGGTTCGTCCACTGGTGTGACCACTGCGGGAAACAAGGCGATTCACCAGGACACGACCGGCGTCATCGGCGCCAACGAGGATGGTGACCGCTTCGGGCACGCCACAGTCTTCGGTGACTTCAACGGTGACGGTTACGCCGACATCGCGGTCGCCGCGCCAGGCGAGGACATCGGTTCGGTCTCCAACGTCGGCGAGGTCTTCGTCTTCCAGGGCTCGGCTAGCGGGCTGCTCACCACGGGCGTCGCTGGAATCTATCCGTCCTACCACGAGGCGGAGTGGGGATTCGGCAGTTCTCTGGCGGCAGGTGACTTCAACGGTGACGGCCGCGACGATCTCGCCGTGGGCGGGCCGGGCGCCAACTCACTGTATGTGTACAACGGTGGCGACATGGGTCTCAGCTCGCAGTACTCGGGTCTGGGTGACATGTCGCAGAATCACCGGTTCGGGTACTCCCTCGACGCTGGGGACATCAACGGTGACGGCCTCGATGACCTGGCCGTCGGAGCCGTCGACGACTACGACGTCAAGGGCTCGCCGATCGGTTCGGTCACGTTGTTCCTCGGATCGACAAGGGCTCCGCAGAAGGTCGAGCGCCTCACCAAATCGACTGCAGGTGTCCCGGGCTCGCCCGGTTCCTTCAACACATCGAAGGGCGATTCCGCCGACCAGTTCGGCGCGCAGGTCATCCTCGCCGACTTCAACGGTGACGGCAAGGACGACCTCGCCGTCGCCGCGCCCGGAGCACCGGTGACCGGCACCGACGGCAAACGCAAGGCCGATGCCGGAACCGTCACCATCCTGTACTCCGACGGCACCGGCATCGGTACGACAGGCGCGGTCGAGCTCACTCAGAAGTCGTCCGGCCTGCCGGGCAACCCCGGCGCCGAGGACAACTGGGGCGCGACCATCACCGCCGGTGACAGCAGCCGCGACGGTCGCGACGAACTGGTCGTCTACGGCGCCGGCGAGGATTTCATCACCGTGATCCCGGGTGACTCGAACGGTCTCTCCTACGGCGGCGCCCAAGCATGGAGCCAGGACTCACCCGGTGTTCCCGGCGGCAATGAGGCCGGTGACCGGTGGGGTGCTGAGCTCCGCTTCGCCGATACCAAGGGCAATGGCCACCTGTCGCTACTGGTCGGCGCCGCGGGTGAGGATTCCGGTGCGGGCGCGCTCACGGTCCTGTACGGCAACGCCAGCGGCATCACCGGCACCGGCGCGAAGTTCTTCTCACAGGACACCACCGGCATCCCTGGCAGCGAGGAGAAGAACGACGCATTCGGGGCTCTCGCCTAGGACGAGTCGACGCCCCGGTCCGTACCTAGCCAGGCCAGGACCTGAGGTGGTCTCCCTGACCACGGTACGTCCAATACCGCCCCACGGGTCTACTTGTGGATGATCATCGTGTGGAGGAAGGCCACCGCGGCGATGAAGGCGCCACCTCCGGCTGCGACAGCTCCGCGCGGAGAGCCGCTGAGCGGCGTACCCCGTGAGGATGTCGGGTCGTGGGCCGCGCAGGCGCTGGCAGACTGTCCACTTTGGGGGTTTCCTGGCTCCGCGTATGGGGAGGATATGCGGAGCCAGCGACAGAACCGGGGTTCCGCGCGCGTCGGGCTGTTCGGCCGATGGTGATCGAGGCAGCCGGTCGCGCAGGGTCATCGCCATGGCACAAGGGGGGAAGCGCCCGCCGGGACGCGTCCGGCGGGCATGGGTGGTCTTGACGAGCAAGCCGGACGGCACCGGCCGCGACACCGCCCGGCGGGAGACGACTTCGGCGCCGGTGCCCGATCGGGTGCGGCGGCCGCTGCGGTGGAGGCGGTGGATCACCGGAACCGCCGTGCTGTTCACCGTCATCGGCGGGGCGGTGGTGTGGTGGCTGATGGACCTCGCCACAGGTGCCCCGCTCACCGACCGGCTCACTGCCGCGCGGATCGCCTTCTCCATCGTCGCCGGCCTCGGCGGGCTGATCACCCTCGCGCTGTTCACCCGCCGCCAATGGCAGCAGGAACGCGAACACGACCACCGCGTCGACGTCGCCGACGACACTCGCGACGACGCCACCCAAAAACGCATCACCGAGCTGTACATGAAAGCCGTCGACCAGCTCGGCAGCGACAAACCCGCCGTCCGCCTCGGCGGCGTCCACGCCCTCGACCGGCTCGGCCGCGAACACCCCAGACACCGCCAGGTCATCGTCAACCTCTGGTGCTCCTACCTGCGCATGACCAACCCCCAGCCCACCAACCCCGGCCCCGACGACGAACCCGAACCACCCCGCGAAACCACCATCAGCAGCGAAGAACGCCACGTCCAGACCACCATCGCCGAACTTCTTGCCGCCCGCCTACGCGACCCGCGACCACACAGAGAACGCAAGCCCCGGATCACGCCGCCCCCGGTGACGGCCACCTTCTGGGGCCCCCTCGACATCGACCTCAGCAACACCCGCCTACCAGCGATCAACCTCGACGACTGCTGGATCGCCAATGCCACTTTCACCAACACCACATTCAGAGGCCGCGCCCGGTTCGGCGGGGTGGTGTTCACCGGCAGCGCCTGGTTCGGTGAGGCGGTGTTCACTGGCGATCCCTGGTTCGTCGGGGCGGTGTTCACTGGCCGCGCCTGGTTTGACAGGGCGGTGTTCGCCAGCGGCGCCTCGTTCAGCGGGGTGGTGTTCACCAGCGACGCCTGGTTCGGCGAGGCGGTGTTCACCGGCAATGCCTGGTTTGACGGGGCGGTGTTCACCAGTGGCGCCGGGTTCGGCGGGGCGATGTTCACCAGCAGCGCCGAGTTCGGCGGGGCGGTGTTCACAGGAGGTGCCTTCCATATGGTGGTGTTCACCGGCCGCGCCTGGTTCCACCGGGCGGTGTTCACCAGCGGCGCTGGGTTCGTCGGGGCGGTGTTCGCTGGCCGCGCCGGGTTTGGCGAGGCGGTGTTCACCAGTGACGACGACTGGTCCCACGTGACGATATTCGGAAACCGTGCCGGGTTCAGTGATGCGGTGTTCGCCAGCGACGCCGGGTTCAGTGATGCGGTGTTCACTCGCGACGCCTGGTTCGGCGAGGCGGTGTTCACCCGCGACGCCATGACCGATGACCTGATGCTGCTGTGGGAAGGCCCCGAGGACGAAGCCGCCGAGGGCGTCTAAGCCCACAGCCCGGAGCCGACAGACCCGGGCAAGAACCTCGGCCGCACGCCCGAGTCCCCTGCTGCACCGCACTGCGCAGATGCGGAGCCAGCGACGGAACCGGACGCCGGCGTCCGCAAGCACAAATCAGCGATGATCGCATAGTCTGAGAGACTTGCTGATTATACGACTGTCGCAAAGTCTGTTAGAATCGCTGGCATGGTCGATACCGTGAAGCAGATCGCGCTCCTTCTCCACCCCGACCCCAAGCCCGAGCACGTCTCACCGCCCGAGGCGTACAACGAGGCCCTCGACCACGTCGAGGGTGAACGCTGGGGGTACGAACACGACCTCGCCGCCGCAGTTGACGGCGGCGACGCCGACCCGATCCTGGAAGCCCTCGCCCGGCTGGCCGCCACCATCGAAGGCGCCGAGCACCAGCGCCGCATCGTGCTGGCCTACGCCCGGCACTTCGCCGCCGGCCGCCGCCACAGCCTCGAAGCCCTCGGCCGGGCCGCCCGCTTGAGCCCGTCGGGCGTCCGCACCGCCTACCGCGACGAGGACGTCGCCTACGTCCGCGCCACCCTCGCCGGGCCCACCGTCGCCGCAGACCCCGAGCTGGCCGCCATGAACGCCCTTACCGAGGCCGCCGACGAGACCCGCGCCGACGTCCTCGCCCGCGTCGTCACCACCCTGCCCAGCGAGGCCGCCGCCCGCGTGCGCACCTGGGCGATCTCCCGCTATGGCATCGAGCAGTAGCCCTCCTCACGCCCCCGAACAGGAGAAACGCCATGCCGGTCATGACCACTTACCAGCAGCAGGGCTACGCCCTCGACGCCATTACTGTCCTGCGCAGGGAAGTCCACTCCCGCAAACTCGCGCCGCTGGTGTGGGCGATCAGCGCCACCGGGCGCACCATCGTCGGCCTCGCCGACAGCATCAGCACCGCCGCCGACTGGCGCGCCGCGCTCGACCAGGCCGGCCTCGACGTCGTCGAACCCACGCCCACCGCCCGCGTCTTTGAACTCGTCCGCGGCCAGACCATCCGCGTTGTGCTCACCGCCGACCCCGCCACGATGACCCGCACCCTGACCACCTGAGCACGCCGACGAGAAGGGGCCCGGCCAGAGGGCCGGGCCCCTTCGTGCACGTGCGACGCCCTACGGCGACGGCGTGCCCGCACCGGGATGCCGGTCGGTGTCCGACGGCTTCTCCGGGCCGATGAGCTGGTGACTCAGCAGGAGTCCCCCCACCGCGGCGCCGACGGCGTACAGCGCCGCCCGCGCGAGGTTCGGGTCGGCGACGTAGGCGATCGTGCCGCCCACGAGGCCAGCGACCGCTGCGATGACGAGCACCAGCGCCGTACGCAGCGAAAACAGCGGACCGCTCACGATACGGCCGCTCCAATACCGAATTCTTCTACCGCGACCGTTGCGCCGATCGTATTTTCTAGGTTCATACGACCACGCCATTTTTAACGTAGCGGCGTTGTTGTTCACTTTGAAACACGTAGACTTCCTTCTGCCACTATCACAGCGCACTAGAGCGTGGTGGTGGCGTGAGACCCATCCCGAGGGTGTTGGAGGGACACCAGGACCCGGGGACGAGTGGGCTGATACGTAACGCATCGAGCGGCCTCGCCGGCGGGAACCGGCGGGGCCGTCCTTTGCGTACCGTCCTCATCGGACGGCAGTGAAAATCAGCGTACGTGAACCTGAGCCGCGTATGTTCAAACCGCGCTCACATTGAACTGTTGGAAGACCACGTCTCCTGTGAACTCCCAGGTCAGGACAGTTCGACAAAGCCTGGAAAGCAGTACGTCTATGGGACCATCAACGCATCTCCTGTTCCCCTCCACCCTGAACGTTCTGCAATATGCAGCTGCAAGTTGCAGAGCGATCGACAAGGTGAAGAGGACACGGGCGGGGCCCTGACTAGCGGCTCTATCTAGCGGTCGAGGCGGACCCGGGCCAGGCGCCCGCCGCGCATCCGTCCCTGCGGGGTAAGCGCGGTGTAGGAGACCTCGACCGCCACGAGCGGGTCCAGCCACGTCGCGCCGCGCGCGTGGTCGCCCGGCACGCCGCCAGCAAACGGCGGCCGCGGCCGCGCCAGGCGCTCCAGGATGCCGGGCAGGTCGTCGACCCCGTCGCCGTGCACGGTCACCGCCCCCCGGGAGACGAGGCCCTCGTCGGCGGTTTCTTCGCCGACGAGCAGCTCGACGCGCCGCTGTCCGACGACGCGGACCCCGCCGACGACCATGTCCACGACTTCACTGAACCTCTCGTTGATCCAGTCGTGGGAGGCCCCGCCCCCGTACGCCGCCTCGAGGCGCTTGGCGACCACGCCCTCTAGGCCGTGCAGGCGCGCCACCGCCGTCATCGTCGCGGCGTCATCGGCCTGCGCCGTCACCTGCCAGTGCGCACCATCGAGCCCGAGGCCGTCGAGGAGCTTGGTCTGATCGACGACTACTCCAGCGGCGACTCCGGGAGCGGCCCACACCTGCGTGCGCGAGGCCAGATCCACGGCGACCGACACCGCCTGGAAGGCGAGTACCACTACACGTGGTGGAAATGGACGGTCAAGCGGTGACGCGGCTCAGCCCGTGGCCCGCGGACGCGGGTCGTGCCCGCCGAACGCCGCCACCCTGCGCCAGAACAAGTCCGCCAGGCTCTCCGCGATCCGCTCGTCGGCGGCCCCGGGCTGCCGGATGACGACCTCGCCGGTCATCAGCTCGACGAGGTAGGCGCCGGCGTCGTCGGTCATCAACTGGTCGTAGTACTCGTCGACCTGGACGGTTCGCCACTGCGGGTATGCGTCTGGGTCGGCCTCGATCGCGTCGTCCATCGCCTTGATCTCCTCGGCGGACATCAGGCGGAAGTCGCCTGGCAGTCCCCAGGCCGCCCCGGCCCCGGGCGCCTGCCCGGCGTGCCACATCGCGATCTCGGTGGACATGCTTCCAGCCCGCGCCGTCTCCTTGTCGACGGGCGGTTTCAGCACGGCCCGCAACTCGGCCGGCATCACCTCGTCGAGCGCGGCCAGGGCGGCGGTGAGGTCCAGGCCGAGTCGGCGGTCGCGCATCTGGGTCCACAGCCGCTCGAACAGGCCAGTGCCGTGGAGTTCGTCGAGGGTCCGCGCGTCCTCGGCGAGTGTCGCCTGTAGGTTGCGCATCATTTCGAAGGGTTGGGAGAGGGCCTTGTTGGTGGGGTCCAGCCGCAGCATCCGCAGCGCGAGTTCCTCGGCGTCGTCGAAGCGGCCTTCGTGCAGGTAGGCCCACATGAGCGGGCCGCCGATGTTCTCGTCGGACGGGTCTGCGCTCACGGCCTCCTCGGCGGCCGGGACGAACAACGCCGGCGGCGCGCAGCTCGACAGCAGGTACAGCGCCCGCCGCACCAGCGCCAGCGGCAGCGAGCCGGCGCTGGTGCGCGCGCACATCGCCACGGCGTCGTCGAGGATCCGCCAGCCTTCCTCGAAGGCCCCGTTGAGAGCGGTCATCCCGCCGAGTTCCATCCAGTCGAACCAGCGGTCCTGCTCCTCGCGCAGTACGTACTCTGCCCAGCGCAGGGCTTCTGCGATGTCGCCGTCGTGGTGTTCGAGGCTGAGCAGTTCCCGTGCCGCGTCCAGGGACCGCTCGTCGCGCAGGGCGACGACAGCCTGGAGGATCTCGCGGGCCTCGGCGACCCGGCCGCAGGCCCAGCGGTGCTTCGCCAGGAGGATCCGGATGTCGCTCCTCCGGGGGTTCGTCGCCTGGAGGCGCTGGGCGATGCGCTCGATCTGGGGATGGGTGGGGCTGGCCCGGTAGAGCTCCCAGCCCAGCAGCATGTCCCGCTCGACGGCTTCCATCTCCTGATGGCTCATGCATTCCCCGCTTCACCCGGTAGGTCCGCAGCTGCTCGAAGGTGCCGTCGTCGGCGTCGTACTCCGCACCGGCGCCACCTGATCGAACCACGACGCCGTCGACGGCGTGACCGCGCCCGCCTCCATCGACGCGCTGAGTGCCTGCTGGAGCGCGGCCTTCGCGACGTGGGCGATGTCGGCGCCGGAGAACCCCTCGGTCGCCGCGGCCGTCTTGGCTCCGCACGTGCACCGGGCGCCGCTGCCGCTCCAGCGCCCATCCCGCCGGCTACCGTTGGCAGCAGCGCGGTCCACGAATCCGTGGCGCTCGCCGCCCGCAGCGCCACAATGAAGGTTGCCGCGTTGAGCAGCGCGATGGGAACCACAACGAACCGGGCACGCACGCGGCTCGCAGGCCACGCACGTCAACAGCCACGGCCGTTCGGTGTTCTTCTCCGACAAGGTGTCGATGAAGACGTGTCGGCACCCGGCGGCCTTGAAAGCGTCGGTCTGGGCGGAGAGGTTCTGCTGGCGGGTCGACACATGGCCGTAGCCGATGAGGATCCCGCTCGGGACCGCCGGTTCTGCGACGAGGAGGTCGCCGGGAGCCTCGAAGGTGGACGACACGCCGCGCGACGCTATCAGCAATCGGCTTATCCTGCGCCGATCCTCCTCAACCCCGGAATCGGGCAGGCGATCGAGGTATGTATGCCCACGGTGGGCCCTCCCGGCTTGCCCGTCGAGGCCGCGATCGCCTCCAGCAGCGGGAACAACGAACCGAACCCTCGAAATTCGAGCAGACCCGGTCAGAATGGAGCGTTGTCGTAGCCGTTGAAGTCCTTGTACGACACGACGTTTCGGGACCGCAGGATCACCAGCGCCCTCCGGCGTGCCTTCCTCAGGATCTCTATGTCCCTCGGCGACAATGACGCGACGTTCACCACCGGGGGCTTCTCGGTGCTCCGAAGCCGTACATGGGCGATCATGACGCCGATCGCGAACGCCAGCAACAGCACGAAGGGCACGGCCAGCACTGTGTTCGAGGCGTAGTCCCATCGCCGGATGAGCGCCGCCCCGAGCGAGAGCGCCGCGATCACGATGGTCATCACCGCGATGCCGTGCAAAGTCCGGTCCCACTGCCGATACGGCGTGAGAACCCACGGCACGAAGAACCCGAGAAGCGCACCGCAGGACAGTCCGACACCCACCCACACCACCGGAAACAGCGCCTCGTTGTCGACGGCGCCAGTGAGCATGAAGATCCCCAGCCCCACCGAGGCGATCAGGCTGATGACCGTGAAGCTGTAACCGGCCACGGTCACCGACTTCCCCAGCGCCGTGCGCCGATACCAGCGGTTCGCCAGCGTCAGCTCGACAAGCGCGTAGTCGAGCACGACCCCGTTCAGCGCCCCGATGTCGAACGAGGCGAAATTCTTGTGTGTCGTCGCCCATTCATTGGGCTGGATCGCGGCGGCCCTGGGCATCGGACTCCCTCTCTCTCCACGGTAACGGGCACGGGGACCTTAACCTTTCACGTCACATCCGCGCCAGGCAACGAGGCGCCGGCCAAGCACCCCCGCTATTCGAGCTCGGTGGGGCCGTCGAGTTCGTTCCAGTACCTCAGGGGCACCTCGCCGACCCGGATCGGTCGACCAGATCACGATGGACGACGACCGGAGGTCACTCTGCTCGCGAAGGTCGTCGGGTAGCCGCGGCCTCGACGCTCCAAGTCGCCGACGGCGGCTACCTCACCCCCGAGGAGGTCAAGACCCGGGCGGGGTTCGCCGCGATCATCCCGAGCACCATCTTCGTCGGCCACAGCGATGCCGCCCAGAAGCTCCTCACGTCCTTCGCCGGCGGCCCGACCCCGCCCGACGCCCACAAGGCGGGCCAGGACAGGGGGCGCAGCGCACCTCGCGGTCCCGCACCACGGGAGTGGCGCGGGAGCGTCCCACGTCTTCGTTCCCGTGCTTTCACAGGGCCTGGCAGTCCTTCCTTCGAGCCACCGAGCGGGGTGGGCCGGATCAGACGGCGCGGACGTGGAAGATGGCCAAGCGGGCATCGTGCCCGTCGACGTCCATGTCACCTTCCAGGCGAGTCTCGCAGGTTTAGCCGATTCGTAGGGGGCAGCTGCCGGGCACCCTAGGGGACGTGGAGCTAGGTGCGGGTGCTGCCCATCGGAAGATCAGACTGAGTACAAGATGACGACTGTTACCTCCGCGCATGCCCCCACCAGCGTTCGATGGTGCCGGTGATGGGTGACGATCATCGGCTCTGGTCGTTGGTCGTGGTGTACGCAGGCCGATGAAGTGTGGACAATGGATGGCCGTGCCCCATCCTCTTCCATTCCGAACGCGTGTTCCATACAGTCGTCTTGAAGAGGAGGCGCAGTGGCCGACAAGAGCGGGATTGAGTGGACCGATGCCACCTGGAACCCGGTGACGGGGTGTGACCAGGTTTCCCCGGGCTGCGACCACTGTTATGCGCTCACGCTGGCCAAACGGTTGAAGGCCATGGGTTCGCCCAAGTATCAAAACGACGGCGACCCGCGAACGTCAGGGCCGGGCTTCGGCGTGACCGTCCATCCGGACGCCTTGGACATCCCGCGTCGATGGCGAAGCCCTCGGACGGTCTTCGTGAACTCCATGAGCGATCTCTTCCATGCGAGGGTGCCGATCTCGTTCGTCCGGGAGGTCTTCGCCGTGATAAAGGATTGCCCGCAGCACAACTTCCAGCTGCTGACCAAGCGGGCGACGCGGCTTCGCCGACTGGCGGGCGGCCTGGAATGGCCGGCCAACGTCTGGATGGGCGTGAGCGTCGAGGCACGTCGGCAGACCGACAGGTTGGACGATCTCAAGGCAGTGCCCGCCGCGGTGCGTTTCGTCTCCGCCGAGCCGCTCTTGGAGGACCTGGGCCAACTCGACCTGACGGGCGTCGACTGGCTCATCGCTGGAGGCGAGTCGGGTCCGTCCGCGCGCCCTGTCGAAGCCTCGTGGCTGCGGTCCTTGCGTGATCAGTGCCAGGCGGTGTCGGTGCCGTTCTTCTTCAAGCAGTGGGGCGGCCAAACGCCGAAAGCCAACGGCCGCACCCTCGACGAGCGGACCTGGGACGAGTTGCCTGAGCCCCTCACGCAGAGGGCCTGACCGCCGGGCCGACCATCCAGTCGCGGATCTTCGTCTTGGCGTCGCGTTGCAGTGAGATCGCGCCCTGGTTCGCCAACCGCAGCACCGCTTTGCTCAGCGTCGTCTCGGTCGCGATGCCGTGGGCACTCCCGTAAGCGGTGGTGACCACGTCCAGCAGCTTGCATCGTTTCTGCCTCCGCCCGACCAGGCCGAGGATGTTCTGTTCGATCGTGGCCTGTGCGTGCACCTGCTCTTCCTTGATGTGCTCGTTCACGGTCGACTGGAACGTGTAGATCGCCGCTTCTTCTGCGAACTCGTCGGGAGTCAGACGCGCCAGCCACTTCATGCGCGCACGGGCGACGGCGTCGGCGAAGACCCAAGTTCCGTACGGTTTGCGGGTCAAGAACACCAGGTGATAAACCGGCTGATGACTCACTCGACGCCGCACGGGAACCGTGATGTTGCGCATCGAGCAGTCCCGCGCCAGTTTGGCGGCGTAGGCGTGCAGGAGTCTCTCAGAGGCGAACTCGAAGTTGCGTGTGCGAGCGCTCAGCGCGTCCAGGCCGAGCCTCTGCCAGTCCTGGTCGCCGAAGACCGCATCGAGCGTGGGAAAGGAAGCCGGAGTACTGGTACGGCGCCGCGGCGACTCGGTCTCGAGTTCGAGACCGTGTTCGGCGAACGGCAGCTGCGGTGCCTCGTCCGACCCGTTGACGGAGTTCTTCAGCAGCACGCCGACATTGCGACGCGTCAGGTCCGCGCTGACGTTGAGCAGCACCTCCGTCGGAGGCCACCCTCTCAACCGAGGTCCGCGCAGAACCGCGGCGAGCTTGTCGTAGGGCAGCGGGTGTGATCAGCCGGAAACCTCTGAACGCGTGTCCACGCCGTCGCGGACTCCTTCCGCGAGCGCGCAAGTAGTAGCGGCACCGATGACATGGCCGTGACTGAGCGAGCGCAATTCGGGTTAGACGACTGGAGAGGCGAACGCGCCGTCGCGGTGCGCGCTGCACCCTCGGTAGCGTGTGTTGCCACCGGGCCGCCCTCTCCTCTCCGTCCCGCTCGACCTGACACCAAGGTGAGAGTCGTACGAGAGCAACTCGCGGTCATCACCGGGGCCGCCGTCGTCGCAGCAGGCCTGATCGGATGCGGTGCTGCTGCCAGGGGTGACACAGCCCCTGTTCAAGGGCTACGACCACCTGAGGGTGGTGTACGGCCTGGACACGTCGTCCAACGCTGCTTCCTGAGCGGCCCCATGCAACTCCTCACTGAACGGTGAGGACGGCTGCCGGCTAGGTCCCGGGGTATGCGTTCGCTCCTGCCAAGGCGTTTCTGACGAGGGTGTCGTATGTGTCTTCGCAGCGGGAGGCGTTGATGCCGAGGTCGCGAACCCATTGCTCAAGTCGTGTTTGGAGCTGGATGCCTTCGGTGTCCGGCTCAGCTAGTTTCTCGACCTCGAGGAACACCCCGGCATGGTCGACAACGTCGAGGCACACGGTCAGGCCACCGGCAGCTTCGGCGCTGCGACGGGTCTTAACGATGCGGACCGTTGGGCGCCAGCCCATCAGCTCCAGGGAACGGGCCATGGCGTCGCGGTCGTTGACGACCGTCTCGGCTTCAAGGCAGGCCATGGTGTTGTCGACGGGACGTTTGATGGTGAACAGGCAGGCGCCGTCGCCGTGGGTCTCGTCGGTGCGGAGCCGTGCGAAGGGAACGCCGACGCGGTCTTGTCCGTAGTCCCAGCCGATGGGGGCGAAGGCCTGGTCGTCTTGATGAGTGACTGGACCGAGTTCGAGGCCGGCTTGCTTAAGGCAAGTCGCGACGTCATGGAGGTCCCCGTGGTCGAGTTTGAACTTGACCTCGACCTCATGTGCGTGTGCCGAGCCCATGCGTCTCCATCCCCAGCGGCGAACCAGGGGAGCCTATCCGGCTGTTCTGGAGCGTTTTGGATGGGGATGAACACGGAGCATACTGTCGCGCCTTGGAGCTGCGGTGCGTATGAGCTGCTCGATTGCAGCCGGAGGAGTTACGGCTCGGACTACGGTGTCGGCAGAACAGGTCATGGACGCCTCGGCCTCGGCGAGCACCGGATCGGTGGCCGGCTCGCAGCTGGTGAATTCCTGCCTGTGGCCTCAGTCTGCGGGCGGACTTCCGCGATGGCGAGAGCCCGCCCACCGTTCCGGTCAAACGATCGTGAGCGTGTGGACCGCGCCGAGGCTGGAGACGGTGCCCTGACCGAGCGTGCAGGCGAGGATCTGCGTCGAGGGAGCCGTCATCGTCTCGACGACCGCGTGCCCGGTGAGCAGGCCGGAGGTCACCGTTCCGGTGAACGTGTTGGTGAAGACGGCTCCGGCGAGGTTGGAGACCCGCTGGGTGGTGACGGTGCTCTGTGAGCCGTTGCTCCAGTGGATCGTCCAGCTCACGGTCGCAGTTGACAGCAGTTGCAGGCAGGACCTGGCGGTGGTGTTCGAACTGTCGTGCGTGCCGCCGGTGACGGCGCTCGCGACGCCTGTGCCGACGCACGGGCCGTAGACCTGGTGGATCGTGCGGGTGGTTGTCACCGGCGTGAGGCCGATGGGTGGGTCGTAGGTGGTCGTGGAGGACGAGGCGCAGGTGAGAGTGTCGAGCAGTTGCGCTTCGACGTCCGCCTGCGCGGGTGCGGGGGCGATGAGGGCGGCGGTTAGGACGGCCGCACCGGAGAGGACGGTGCTGAGCACTCGTCGCAATGATCCAGACATCGTCGGAAGGCCTTTCCAGACGTCATCGAAAGGACTTCCACGATGCGGCTCCGGCGAACGGTTCGGGACCTATTCGGCCCGGAAACCACCCGTGTGGGTGAGGGGAGCTCCCCGGTAGGTGGCGGTTCGGGCTCGCGGGAAGGCGAGGGCCAGGGCGTGGGCACGGTTGCGTGCGCCGAGTTCGCGGTTGATGCGAACCGTGCGGGTTTTGGCGATCCCGCTCTGGGCCAGGTCGGTGCCGAGCTGGTTGTTGGTGTCAAAGATGAGTGTCAGGCCTTACCGACATCACCCGACGCGAGGTTGACTGACCGGATTGAGCCGGCCAGACGCCGGGACAACTGCATCGTGGATTCGGCCTCGGTGGACTATCGGTCGAAGTCGCCGACAGCGCACTGGTGCGTGAGGCCGCGCCAAGTCGCGGCGTCGGTGGTGAGGACCGGGTAGTCGTCGCCGGTGCAGTTCTTAGAGTCGCGGACCACACCACCTCCTGGCTCCGACGACGTTCGGCCGATGCGCGCCGACGGCCGCCGCAACCGCGCCCGCGTCCTCCAAGCCGCCGTGGAAGTCTTCGGAGCCAACGGAACCGGAGCCTCCACCATGGAGGTCGCCCGCCGGGCCGGAGTCGGCATCGCGACGGTGTTCCGCCACTTCCCGACCAAAGAGCGGCTGCTGCGCCCGGTCACGGCACTCAGCCTCGACGACGTGGCCGAACAAGCCGCCGAGGCCCTGTCGAAGCCTGACCCCGCCGCCGCATTCACGACCGTCTTCGGGCCCTGGCACGTGCGTACGGTGCTTCCCCATGGGCTCCTACGGCACGAGCCGGCAGCCGAAGTGCCGCCCGAACCACTCGCATACGCCGGGTCGGCCGCTGGAGTCGGACGGGTTGTCCAAGCCGCCTAACAGAAGTTACGTGCCAAGTACTCGTGAAGTTGCCGGGTGATCAAGGCGCTGGTCAGCCGTCCGACATGTAGGTGCGGGGGTCTGAGCACGCGATCGTCTGGACTGACTTGTCGGACATCGGGGTGTGCACGCCATCGTGAAGGCAGCTGCTGTGCGGCGCTGAACTTGTTCGGGCCTGTGGGTAATACGGTGTGATCATCGGCCAGGCTCGTCAGAATCGGGTCTAGGTTCTGTGGTGTGGATCAAATGGGTGAAGTGTTGACGCGTGTCGGTGCGAAGCTGGCGCTGCTGCCGGATCTGCACGGGCGCAGGCGGTCCCACGGTGAAGTGGGGCATCGGTTCCAGCTCTTGTCGCCGGTGCCGGAGAGCGAAGTCGCCGATTTCGAGGAACGGCACGGTGTGCGGCTGCCGGAGGGCTACCGCCGCTTCCTCATCGAGGTGGCCGGGGGTGGCACCGGACCCGGATACGGCCTGACGACACTCACGGCGAACGACCATCCCAGCACTGACTACGCCATGGATAGCATCGTCTTCGACGGAAACCCCGACCCCGCCGGCTGGCTGGAGTCCCTCAATGACGACACCGATCCGTGGGTCGGAACCATCGAGATCGCCCATCATGGTTGCTCCGACTACACCCACCTGGTACTCACCGGCAAAGAGCATGGTCGCGTCTTCATCGAGAACCTCGACGCCGCCGACTACTACTTCACGGGCAACGACTTTCTCAGCTGGTACGAGACCTGGCTCGACCAGACCTCCGGCGACACCGGCCATTCCTCCCGCACTGCACACTCCGGAGACGAAGCCGCGCTCATCACCGTGATCACCTCCGAGCGGCGACACGCCCGTCGCTTCCGAGCCGCCTGGACCCTCGCCATGCGCCCTGGGATGACCCCCACTGGGCTGACCGCTCTCATGTCAGTCGCTGACGATGCTCCCGATCCGGCTGTGAAGGCACTCGCCGTTGCCCTCGTTCGTCACTTCGGTGCCTGAAGGTCTCGACAGCGCCATCTACGGTCTCGCGCTTGCCTGCTCACGTCCCCACTCCGACAAGTTAGTCCGGACAACGACAGCGCACCCGACAAGTACATCTGGATTTCGGCATATCCCGCGACCTGACATTGCGCACCTGCAGGGCGAAACTCGCGCACGCGCTGCGCGCGAGCAAGTTGGGGCAAGGGCACACTTCGAGGGTTTCGGTCGCCTTCGTGGCGACGAGGTGGACGGTTCAGTGGGTCTGGCTCCATTCAGGCAGTTAGCTGGGGTCGGTGCTCCATGCGGTGGCCATCCGCAGAAGTGTCTCCTCGGCGAACTCGGCGCGGGTGAACGGAACCGTTTGAGCGACGGGGTCGGGAACGAGTGGGTCAGGCCGTGCGGGTTCCATTAGTGCCAGCAGCGAGCGCTGCTGCGGGCGTCCCAGGTCGAGTTCGCGGGTCTGCCGCCAGGCGCGCAGTGGACCGAGCGGGGCGAAGCGGAGTCCGTCGGGCATGTCGGTCCTCTTGTCACGGTGGCGGGGATCCGGTGATCTTGCCTGAGAGGCGATCACCGGGCCACCAGAGGCTCCGGCACTGTGGCCTCGGCGTCAGCAGTCGCTGCCGTGGACGGAGTTGTAGACGGCGTTGCCGGGCACGCAGGCCGGGGTACCGGGAGTGCTCTGGTCAATGGGGTGGGTGAACCACCAGGCCATCCCGGCGGCGGCGAGCACCGCCACGACGGTGATCGCGCCGAGGGAGCGGGGGCGTCGTGCCCGGTTGACGGTCGCGCCGGCGATGGCCAGGACACCGGCGATGGCGATGACACCGGCGGCCATCTCCAGCAGGCCGCCGATGTCGGAGGGTGGTTCGCCGATGGTGAGGGTGTTGGACACGACTTCGCCCGCGGTGTAGGTCCACTGTGCGGTCAGCAGCGCCCCGGCGGCGATGCGCCGGGTCGCCGTGCCGGGCAGTGGTGTCCACAAGACGATCAGGGCGGCGATCGCGGCCAGGATGGCCAGCAGGGTCACTGCGGCCAGCAACGGGTCGAGCCAGTCGGTGACGGGTGTGCGCCCGTCGCGTGCGCTGACGGCGGTGTAGCCGAGCCAGGCGCACACCACGGCCAGTCCCAACGCGAGCGAGTAGCCCAGGGCGGGCGGTGGGCTCTGCGCGTCGGTGGGGGTGGTGGTCACGGGAAACCTCCTCAAAATGAGGTGCGCACGCACCTCATTTTGGTGATGATAACGTAGTGCGCGCTCACCTCACTTTCCGCGCTGGAGGACACCATGGCCGGCCCCGCACGACAGCGCATCCTCGACGCCGCCATCGCCCTCCTCCGCCAACGCGGCATCTCCCGACTCACCACCCGCGACATCGCCCAGGCCGCCGACGCCGCCGAAGGCAGCATCACCAAGAACTTCGGCGGAAAAGCCGGGCTACTCACCGCCATCCTGTCCCAGGAACTCCCCGAACTACGCGCCTGGCGCGACGCGGCCACACCCCCCGGCCAACGCCCCATGCGCACCGTCCTGGTCGACCTCATCGACCGCGGCATCACCTACTACACCGCCTCCCTGCCCCTCACCGCAGGCGCCATCGCCGACCACGACCTGTTCACCACCTACCAGAAAACCAACCACGACAACACCACCGGCCCCCACCTGGCCATCAACGAGATCGCCGACTACCTCACCGCCTGCCAGACCACCGGCGAACTCGCCGCGACCGCCGACCCCTACGCCATGGCACTGGCCATCTGCGGAGCCGCGCAGACCCAGGCCTACGCCGCCTACATCGGCGGACCCGACGCGCTACGCGGAACCAGAGCCCAACGCCTGGCCGCACTCGCCGACCTCCTGCTGGCCGGACACCACTAAACGACCTCCCTCCGAATTCTTTTCGGCGAAAATGTCGAGAAGCCCTCGCGGGCCGCGACCACCGGGTGAGCGGCCGACACCCGGCCGCCGCGACCCAAGGAGCAGGTCATGAGCAAGGTCTACTGCGACATGGCGATGTCCCTCGACGGCTATGCGGCCGGACCCCACCAAAGCAAGGACAACCCCTTCGGCGAGAACATCTTCGACCGCCTCCTGCGCTGGAGGTTCGAAGAAGCCGACCAGCACACCACCGTCGTCGACAAGATCACCGACGCCGGTGCGTTCATCATGGGCCGCAACATGTTCGGCCCCGACCGCGGCGACTGGGACCTCGACTGGACCGGCTGGTGGGGCGACAACCCGCCCTACCACGCACCCGTGTTCGTCCTGGCCCACCGCACACGCCCCTCCATCACCATGGAAGGCGGGACCGTGTTCCACTTCGTCACCGACGGCATCCACGCCGCCCTCGAACAGGCCCGCGCGGTCGCCGGTGACCGTGACGTCTCCATCGCCGGAGGCGCCCACACCGCCAACCAATACCTCGCCGCCGGACTCATCGACGAACTGCGCCTGCACATCGCACCCATCGTCGTCGGCCACGGCGAACGCCTCCTCGCCGACGTCGGCTCAATAGACCTCACCCCCCTCGACGTGCACGGCACGAAACTCGTCACACACATCACCTACCGCGTGAACAGGTAACCGCACCTGAAGGCCCTCCAGCCGGGGGCCCTCAAGTGCGGCGGACACCACTAGCCGGGCTGTGTCGCTCTCCCCTGCCACACCCGCCCAGGATGCGAGGATGAGCCCTATGGATGTCCGCCAGCGACATAACGTCACGATCACCGGTCGCGCCGAGGGCCCCACCGTGGTCCTCGCCCACGGATTCGGCTGCGACCAGAACCTCTGGCGCCTGGTCACGCCCATCCTCGCCCCCGGCCACCGCGTCGTCCTCTTCGACCACATCGGCTCCGGACGCTCCGACACCACCACATGGAGCGCCGAACGCTACGCCACCCTCGACGCCTACGCCGAAGACGTCCGCGAGCTCTGCCACGACCTCGACTCAGGCCCCGTCATCCTCGTCGGCCACTCCGTCAGCGCCTCCATCGCCGTCCTGGCCGCCGTCGCCGAACCCGAACTCTTCGCCGGACTGGTGCTCCTGGCACCCTCCCCCCGCTTCATCGACGACCCCGCCACCGGCTACCGAGGCGGCTTCACCGCCGACGACATCGACGAACTCCTCGCATCCCTCGACAGCAACTACCTCGGCTGGTCGGCCACCATGGCACCGGTCATCATGGGCAACCCCGACCGCCCCGAACTCGGCGAAGAACTCACCAACAGCTTCTGCCGCACCGACCCCGCCATCGCCCAAGTCTTCGCCCGCGCCACCTTCCTCGCCGACAACCGCGACGACCTCGCCGGCGTCACCGTCCCGACCCTGGTCGCCGAATGCGCCTACGACGCCATCGCCCCACGCGACGTCGGCGCCTTCGTCCACGCCCACATCAACGGCAGCCAACTCATCACCCTCGACGCCACCGGACACTGCCCCCAACTCAGCGCACCCGAAGCCACCGCCGAAGCCATCACCGCCTTCACCACCACACTCACCGGCTGACCACATGATGGCCGACCGGCGCCCCGCCCACGACCCCGCCTTCGCCGCCCTCCTCGAAGACAGCGCCGAAGACCTCTACGACAACGCCCCCTGCGGCTACCTCTCCACACTCCTCGACGGCCGCATCGCCAAAATCAACTCGACCCTGCTGACCTGGCTCGGCGCCGACCGCCACGACCTCGTCGGCCACACATACTTCTCCGACCTGCTCACCGTCGGCGGAAAGCTCTACTACGAAACACACTTCGGGCCCCTGCTACGCATGCAAGGCGAAGTCAACGGCATCGCCCTCGAACTCAAAACCGCAACCGGCACCCGCCTACCGGTCCTGATCTCCTCAGCCCTCAAATACGGCGGCCACGGACAACCACTCCTCATCCGCACCACCATCTTCGACGCCCGCGACCGCCGCGCCTACGAAACCGAACTCCTCCGCGCCCGCCACACCGCCGAACGCGAACACGCACGCCTCCAACGCATCACCGCCACCCTGCAAAAAACACTCCTGCCACCCCAACTCCCCACAGTCCCCGGCCTCGAACTCGCCGCCAGCTACCACATCGCCTCCCCCGACGAAGTCGGCGGCGACTTCTACGACGTCTACCCACAAGGCCCCGGCCAGTGGGGACTGTTCCTCGGCGACGTGTGCGGCAAAGGCGCCGACGCCGCCGTGGTCACCTCCGTCGCCCGCTACACCATCCGCGCCGCCGCCGTCCACAACCCCGACCCACACTCGGTCCTGACCACCCTCGACACCGTCATCAACGAACACAGCAGACCCGAAGCCCCCTACCTCACCATCACCGCCGGCCTCATCCGCCCAGCAGACGACGGCACCGCCGACATCACCCTCGCCTCCGGCGGACACCCCTCAGCACTACTCCTACGCGCCAACGGCACCGCCGACTACATCCCCACCCCCGGCGGACAACTCATCGGCATCCTCCCCCGCACCCACATCACCACCGCGAACCTCCACCTCGAACACGGCGACACCCTGCTCCTCTACACCGACGGCCTCACCGACGCCCACACCGACGGCGACCGCCGCTACGGCAACAACGCACTACTCGCCCTCGCCCGCCAACTCGCCCCCGCCTCCCCACAAGCGACCGTCGCCGCCCTCGACGAAATCATCGAAGGCTTCGGCGAAGGCGTCGAAGACGACGTCGCACTACTAGCGATCGGCGTCCCCAAACGGTGACACACCCACGCGCTCGGAGGCCCCGATGACCGACCCCCTCCTCCCCCAAGCCCCGGCAGGCGAACCACTCGACGTCCTCGTACTGATCAACGCCCTCCGCACCGGCGAACAGATCATCATCCACGGCATCCTCGCCGACCGGCACCTCCACCGCGACCAGGTCCTCCACGCCATCACCACCGCCGGCCTCACCCCCGACCGCGTCCGCCGCGAATGGACAGGCTGGCTCGCCGACCGAGGCGCCGGCGCCAAACGCCAAGGCGTCCTACGGGCCGCACGCCTCCTCGACGTCACCGAATCCACCGCCACCGACGCCTGGGAACTCGGCCGCCGCAAACCCGATCAGCCCACTCCCCCGGCACCACAACCGTCCACTCTGGACACCCCAGTCCGAGAGCTGTAGCGTGCCTCCATCACGGCCCACTCGCACCGGGTGAGCCAACGACCAACGGGGACACACCATGATCGGAATCGTGCGCTCGCTCAGCGATCGCCTGCTCAACGCCCTACTGCCGGACACCACCGCCACGGCATCCGACTGGACGGTCGCCTCCTGGCAAAGCTGCGGCTGCATCGACCGCCGCTACTACCAGAAGTGGTGCACCGCGGCCGGCTGCGGCCCCTGCCAGCGCACCGGCAACCTCTGCCCGCCGGCCTAAGCACCGGCACCCCACCTCGCGCCCCACGGCGCGAGGTGGCACACGACCAACGATCCCTCCGGCACGGTCAGCCCGGCTTGACCGCCAAGGTCGCGAAGTAATGCGACATGTACGCCGCGGACGCATCGGACTGATGCCGCGCCTCAGCAAACCCGGTGACGACGAACCCCGCCTCAAGCTGCCCACCGATCTGACCGGTGAGGGTATGGCTGTACTCGACAGCAGCATCCGCCCCGAACTTCGCAGCCCGCTCCTCAGCCGAATACTGCGCAACATCGCTGTACGGCAACGTATGCACCACGACCAGCTCACCACGCTCGTCGAGAGCCTCATGGTCGAACAGGTACACGTCAGGGTTGAGGAAGCCGGCGAGCAACCTTCCTCCCGGTCGCAGCACCCGGAAACACTCACGCCACACCGGCGCCAACTCCGGCACGAACAAGTTCGACACCGGATGGAACACGACATCGAAACTCGCGTCACCAAACGCACTGAGGTCACGCATGTCCCCCTGGACAGTGCGCAGATCGAGCCCGTCACGCTCGGCCACCATCTGGTCCTGCCCCAGCTGACCAGGCGAGTTGTCGAAGACCGTCACCCGCGCCCCCGCCGCAGCCAAGATCGGCCCCTGCTGACCACCACCAGACGCCAGGCACAGGACGTCCCTACCGGCCAGGTCCGCCGGCAGCCAAGTGCGATCGACCGGCTCACGCCCGATCAGAACGATCGACCAGTCACCCGCACGAGCCCGCTCGACATCGTCGGTACCCACCGGTATCGACCACTCGTTGCCCGCATCGACGTACCGGTCCCAAGCCGCCCGATTATGAGCAACGGGATCTATCTCCTGCATGAGCAAACTCCCAGCCACGACGAAGCCGACACCACCGGTACCGGCACCGCAGTAAACACGAGTCAGGTTGCGGCGCTCAACACAATTGGCCAGCGACGAGGCGCTGACCAGGGCAAGCCGCCACCCTGGATACGTTGTCACAACATGCGAGCGAGCCCGCCGCTGAACCGCTCCGGTCCACCTCCACGCTCGTGGAGAGCACGGACGCGACCCGTATGCGGACACGCCCACCGCCGGTCCACCTCCACGCTCGTGGAGAGCACCCAGCCTCCTCAGCAATGAAGCCGAGATACTCCGGTCCACCTCCACGCTCGTGGAGAGCACGTTCACCGACCTCGGCGGCGCGAACACGCAAGCGGTCCACCTCCACGCTCGTGGAGAGCACGTCGACGTCGACGCATCCCGCACCGGCGCGCACGGTCCACCTCCACGCTCGTGGAGAGCACGGGTTGTACGGTGGCTGTTCGATTCGATGTTCCGGTCCACCTCCACGCTCGTGGAGAGCAGCATCACAGCGCGGCATCGAAATCGCCCGCGTCGGTCCACCTCCACGCTCGTGGAGAGCACCGGGTGCCGGGGTAGCCCAGGAGCTGGCGGACCGGTCCACCTCCACGCTCGTGGAGAGCACCATGTCGTTGGGGCGACTGACAAATGGCGATGAGGTCCACCTCCACGCTCGTGGAGAGCACGTGGCGAGCCACGGGCGGGTGTCGTCGACGGTCGGTCCACCTCCACGCTCGTGGAGAGCACGTGTCGCATTGGTCGCGGGAATGCCTGGGCTGCGGTCCACCTCCACGCTCGTGGAGAGCACCCGACATGGGCTACCCCGACGGCGCCTACGAACGGTCCACCTCCACGCTCGTGGAGAGCACAGCCGATCCACTGTGAACGCACCACCGAGAGGCGGTCCACCTCCACGCTCGTGGAGAGCACAGGTACCAGCGGCGCGGCTCCCGCACCGGCGGCGGTCCACCTCCACGCTCGTGGAGAGCACTTGTCAATCTCCGCAATCAGATCCTTAATGTTCGGTCCACCTCCACGCTCGTGGAGAGCACCGGGGTCAGCTGTCTAGCCGATCCCCTGAACGCGGTCCACCTCCACGCTCGTGGAGAGCACGCGCTCGCCAGGTCAGCTGAGTTGCCCGGTGCCGGTCCACCTCCACGCTCGTGGAGAGCACTCAGCGCTCCCAGCGCTGACTTTCGCCCACAGCGGTCCACCTCCACGCTCGTGGAGAGCACGTGCGCACGCCCGAGTCGGGGTTCCGCCGGTTCGGTCCACCTCCACGCTCGTGGAGAGCACGAGCAGCGTCGCAGACAGGCGCGTGGCGAAGCCGGTCCACCTCCACGCTCGTGGAGAGCACGCTACCCAGCTGATCCGGGACGCGCTGACGGCAGGTCCACCTCCACGCTCGTGGAGAGCACAGCTTTCCCACCTCGGACCAGACCTTCACGTCCGGTCCACCTCCACGCTCGTGGAGAGCACTCGGCCTCGTCGATGAGATGGCTGGGGCCGATCGGTCCACCTCCACGCTCGTGGAGAGCACCCCGACGAGCTCGTCGAGGCCTACGCCGGTGACGGTCCACCTCCACGCTCGTGGAGAGCACACACCGTTGTCATCGACGAACGACTCCAAACCCGGTCCACCTCCACGCTCGTGGAGAGCACGCGTAGCGGAGTGCCGCGTACGCCTGCCAGGTCGGTCCACCTCCACGCTCGTGGAGAGCACAACTTCGTGTCGTCGGTGCCGGCGCCGATGAGCGGTCCACCTCCACGCTCGTGGAGAGCACCGGGTCGAGAGCGAAAAGTGCATCACCCAGGTCGGTCCACCTCCACGCTCGTGGAGAGCACTGCTGCTCGATGCCGCTGCCCCAGCTCGTCGACGGTCCACCTCCACGCTCGTGGAGAGCACGTCCAAGGTCTTGTTCAGCTTCGAGTCGTCCGCGGTCCACCTCCACGCTCGTGGAGAGCACCCTTCGCGAAGTGCAGTTTTACTGAGCCTCTTGCACGTTTTGACACGTCTGGGTCGAGCGCCGAGACACCGTCCCCACTGTCGGTTGTCCTGTCACCGCTCAAGAGTAAGTTCTGGCCTTGTTGCCATGCTGCTGCACTGGAGGCTTCGATGGGTCCGTCTCCTGGGGATGTCGATCTGCGTCTGTGGGGAAAGTCGAAGGATCTTGGTGACGGAGTGCGTTACCCCGTCGTCTGCCACCTTCTCGACACCGCGGCGATGGTGCGGGAACTGTGGTCGTCGTTCGTTTCCCCGGGGAGCAGGGCGTGGCTGGCCGATCAGCTCGGGTTGGACGAGGCCGCGGCGTGTCGTTTGGTTGAGCTCATCGCGGGTCTGCACGACCTCGGAAAGATCATGCTGTTGTTCCAGGCACTCGATACGGTGCCGACGGGATATCCGGCGTACGTGTCACAACGGCGGCTAGGTCATGCGGAGGCCGGCCGGTTGTGGTTGGGGACAGCGCTGCAAGACCTTGGCGCCACCGCTGCCACCGCGCATCGTCTGGCTGAGGTCGTAGGTGGACACCATGGGATCTTCGACCGGGTCGAACCGCTCACGGACTTCTGCCGTCCGGTGCCTGACATCGGTGACGGCGAGTGGGAGGAGCAGCGGCGGCTGGTCTTGGAAAGCGTCTACGGCATTCTCAATGAACCTTCGTTCCCGCAGGACATCCCGGCTACTGCGGCGGTGTTGATCTGCGGGATCGTGGTACTTGCCGACTGGCTGGCCAGCCAGGTCGACTACATCAAGTCGCGACTCCCGGAGGTGCCTTCGACGGGGAGCCGGGCCGAGTTGGCGGCGTTCTTCGCCGGGTCGGTCAGCGCCGCAGCGGATGTGGTCGCGGGCGCCGGGTTGCGGGGGTTGCGGTTGCGGCCGGGCACGTTCGCCGAAGAGTTCGGGCGCAGCCCGCGTCCGATTCAGGCGTCCATTGAGCAGCGTCTTCCGGGGATGGCGAAAGGCCCGGGGCTTCTGGTCATCACCGATCGTCCTGGGGAAGGGAAAACCGAGATCGCGTTGCACGCGGCGAGGATTCTCGGGGAGGCGGCTGGCACCAACGGCTTGTACTTCGCGTTGCCGACCATGGCGACGGCCGATCAGATGCACGGGCGGCTGAAGGCCTATGTGGAGTCACGGGCTCTCGACGATGCTCCGTTGAGTCTGCTACACAGCATGGCCTGGCTAAGTCCGGTGTACACGACGGTCTCCGATGCTGCGGGCACGTCGGAGGTGTCGTCGCATGAGCGGGACATCATCACCATGGTCACCGACTGGATGCGTGGCGCAAAGAAGGCGATGTTCGCTCCGGTCTGCGTCGGGACGATCGACCAGGCGCTTTTGTCGGTCCTTCCGGTGCGGCACAACTGTTTGCGGCTCCTGGGTCTCGCGGGCAAGACGGTGATCATCGACGAGGTCCATGCCTATGACGCCTACACCCGTGGACTGGCCGCAGCGTTGCTGCGGTGGCTGGGGAAGCTCGGTGTCCCGGTGGTGCTGATGTCGGCGACGCTGCCAACAGCGACGATCGACGAGCTCGTGAAGGCCTATCTCGACGTGGGCCGGCGCCGGCGGAAGAAGATGGCGCCTCCGGTGGTGCACTATCCGGGCTGGATCTATGTGGACGGTCCATCGAGGATGGTCGAGCCTGTTGCCGTCGAAGTGCTTCCGACCGCTCGCGTCGACGTCGAGATCGCCACCGAGCCCGTTCAAGTCGTCGACGGGAAAGTCGACCGGATGGGCGCGCTGCGGAAGGTCTTGTCGCCGCTGTTGACCGAACCGGGCTCGGCGGCTGTCATTTGCACGACTGTGGAGCAGGCGCAGCAGACTCGGCAGGATCTCGCCGCGTGGCTGCACGGCCAAGGGGCGCAGGTCGAGTTGACGCTGCTGCATTCTCGTCTGCCGGCGCACCAGCGCGAGTCGGTGACGGCGAAGCTCGTGGCGACGTTCGGGCCGGGCGGGGATCGTTCCCAGGCCGAGATCATCGTGAGCACACAAGTGATCGAGCAGTCACTAGACGTAGATGTCGACGTCATGGTCAGTGATCTCGCGCCGTTTGAGTTGCTGATCCAGCGATCGGGGCGCTGCCGCCGCCACCGCGACAACGACGCTGGCCGGCCCTCCTGGGCGAAGTCGACGAGGCTGGTCGTGTTGACCGCCCCCGAAACCGCCGGTGTGATCACTCTGCCTGCGGCGTGGGGGTATGTGTACCCGCCGGCGATGCTCATCCGGTCTCAGCGACTCCTGAAGCGCTACAGCAACGCCGCGATCACCATCCCCGAACAGGTCCAGGATCTCGTCGACACTATCTATGACGACGAGTCCCTCATCGCCGGCTACGAGAAC
This sequence comes from Phytomonospora endophytica, assembly GCF_014202425.1. Lineage (GTDB taxonomy): Bacteria > Actinomycetota > Actinomycetes > Mycobacteriales > Micromonosporaceae > Phytomonospora > Phytomonospora endophytica. The sequence goes on from NZ_JACHGT010000023.1 coordinate 103,831, forward strand.
GCCGAGATCGAGCGCCTCGCCGACGACCTGGTCCGGCGCGCCGAGGCACGCCGCGGCGCCAACGAACTCCCCAAAACCGGCGAGGACCTCAGCTCGCTGACCCGCTCCGCAGTGGAGGAAGAGCGCATCAGCACACGCTTCGACGCAGACTCCGAACGCGTCCTGCCCGTCTTCGAGGCTCGCGACGGCGAGCGCTACCTCGACGCGGCGATGACCAAGCCCTTGCCGACACTCGGTGGCCGGAAGTGGTTCACCGCCGCTGAACAACGCGAGGTCATCAACCACACCATGCCGCTGCGGTACTCCTACATCGCCGACCACGGAGCCGAACACGAGCCGCCGGCCGACTGGTGCGACGACCGGTACCTCAAGCGACTCGTGCTTCTGGTTCAGCGGATGGGGGATGACGGCGAATTCGTGTCGGCGGCGGTAGGGGATCGGCGGATGCATCTTGATCCGATGCTCGGTCTGGTCATTGGCTAGAAGTAGCGGAATCCGAAGAGGCAGAGACGACAAAGTGCCCAGTTTCCGTCACCACTCGTGCTTCATCATGGCTGCGGCCCCAGGACCTCCGCGGCTCTGGCCGAGCGTCGCCTCAAGCGGTGCATCCCTCGGATTTCAGCGCACAGGGGATGACGGCTCGATCAGTCGGTTTCTGTCCAAGATCTGTCTTTTGGTGATGGCTGACGGCCCTGCCTGGGGGTTCCCCGAATCGAAGATCGACCAAAGGTTGCAGCGGTGCTCAGTGGGCCGACGCGCTCGCTTCAGCCCGTGTAACTTCACCTCGCCAACAGACCTCGCGAGCAAGGAGGATGACATGCGAATCAGGGCCCGACGCTGGAGAGCAGTTGCCCTTACGGCCATTGGGGCTGACATTGCACTGGCCCTGGTAGTTCTCGTAATGATCACAACCCAGCGCAGCTGAGTTCCGTCCGAAATGGGGCGTGGTGAGCCGCCTTAGACTCGGCTCACCACGCCGCCTCCACGCTCGTGGAGAACCTCACTTCATAGACGGTAGAAGCACCGCCGCTACCGGTCCACCTCCACGCCGGTGGAGAGTGCGAAAAGGTGCAGGTCATTCAAGGCAATGAGTGGTGATTCTCTGCTTCATCAGGGTGAACTCACTGTCGCCCGCGGATATCTCCAGCTAGATCACCGCACCTCCACCTGCGTGGAGAGTACAGCCGATCAACCGAACTACACGCCACCTTGCCCGAACGATCAACATCGGCCACGAAGGATGATCAAGTCCCTACTGAGGGTGGCATTCCGTCGGACTCTCGTGGCAGGATCCGTCAGTCCGCTCCAGTCCACAAGGGAGCACCGTGTCACCGCCCACGTTCAATCTCCTCACCGAACCGTTCATCCCCGTCACCTGGACCGACCCGACCCCTGGTGCCGCATCAACGATCGGCATCCGCGAGCTTTTCCTTCGCGCACAGGACATCGCCGATCTGGCCGTCCCGTCCCCGCCAGCCGCCAGCGGTCTCATGCGCATCTTGTACGTTCTCGCCGCCGAGATCAGTGGCCTCAACGACCAGGAAGCGCACGACGACTGGAACCGAGAACGCCTCCGCCTCGCGAAGCAGACGAGTTTCGACCCTCAAGCCGTCGATAGGGTCCTCGGCACAGCCGCCGAGTCCCGCTGGGATCTCTTCGACGAGCGTTTCCCTTGGCTGCAGGATCCCCGCCTGGCCACCGAATGCCCCAAGACAACTGGGATCAACAAGTTCGTGTGGGGCCGCGTCGCAGGGAACAACCAGGTGTTCGTCTCCCACGACACCGACGCCGTGCCGCGACCGATCCCCACAAGCGAAGCGATTTGGCACCTCTTGGCCTGGCTGTACTACGGCCCGTCGGGACGATGCTCGGCGCGTGTCGTCGACGGGAAGTCCGAGGCGAACGTGACCGCCGGACAACTGCGGCGGTCACTGTCGATCCACCCCTGGGCCCCGACGTTGTACCAGACCCTGATCGCGGGCCAGGTCTACGACGAGTACTTCGACCCCGACGAAGACCTCCCGGCGTGGGACGAACCGCAGTTGCACAATCCCCTCGGTGTTCCGCCGGAACTCCACGGTTCGCGGATCCTGGCCGGCCAGTTCCGCCACGCGGTGCAGCTGGTACCCAATGAAGACGGGTCGATGGTCACTGATGCGTATGTGACCTGGTCGTTGCGTAAGCCGTTCGAGCCGACGACCGACCCGTACCTGATGTACGCGGTCAACGCCAAGGGCGAACAGTTCCCGCGATATGCCGACGCCGACCGCGCGATCTGGCGCGACCTGGACGCCCTCCTGCGCCACGACCGCGCCGAGCGCAAACTGATCCGCCCGAAGGTTCTCAACGCCGCAACGGCCTTCGGCGTCGACTACCTGAAGACACTACGGATCCGTGTGTTCGCCTTCGACCAGGACGGCCAGACCCGCGACCGGCAATACTTCACCGCCGACACCCCACCGATCCTCGACGCGCTGGCCGAGGACATCGAACGCGCCCACCGTATCCAGGCCGCGGTCACCGCCGGGAACACCAGCGGACACGCACTCACCACCACCCTGTCGGTGGCATGGCGGGAGACGACCAAGGCCGACCCGAAGAAAACTCCCCCGTGGCTGGAGAAGGCCGCCGCGCGCTATTGGAGCGAGGCCGAGCAGGAATTCTGGAGCATTGTCGGCGCCGACGACCCACCTGGTGATCCGATTCCCAACGCGTTCATCCTCTTGGCCGCCAGGGTCTTCGACGACGCCACCAACGAATACGCCTTCAACCCCCGCTTCGTTCGCGCCCTCGAGGAGCAGCGCCGCTGGCTGTTCACCGGCTGGCAGAAGCTTGGAGACCACACATGAGCACCACCGCGCCCAGCGTCCTCACCTCGGCGGCGTCGGCCCTGATTCGCGACCTCGCCAAGAACCGATGGAGAAATGGCGAGGCGACGCCGCCCATCCTCGACATCCCAGGAGACCGGGCGACACTCGCTCGCTGTCTCGGTAGACCCTTCAGCGATCTCTCATGGCTGCAAGCCGAGCGGTTCGTTTCCCCACATCTGCCTGCGGGCGCTGATACCGCCACGGAGCAGGCCTTCTTCCTCGTCGCCGCGATGGTATGCGGGCAGTCCCCGCGCGGACGGGCGCTCGACACCGGGCGTGACCGAGTGTCGTCCTCCGACGATCCGTCAGCCGGGTCGCTGGGCCGGGCGATGGCCATCGCGGTCGTGCACCGCCGTCTTCTCGACGACAAGGGCGCCGAAGGCCGCCTACTTCAGCTCGCTTCGCAGGACACCGCCGGGCTGCACCGCCGACTTCCGACCTTGGTGAAGTTCCTGCGAGACGGGAGGACCCCGCTGAGCTGGGAACAGCTCATCGTCGACCTCGCGCAGTGGCGCTACGGCCGCAATGAGACCGCCCGTTCGTGGATGCGCGACTACCACCGCACCCGACTCAACCTCGAAGCCAACAAGCGGCGCAAAGACAAGATCAGCGACTCCCCCGAAAGTGAGAACCGATGAGCACCGCCCGCTACGTCGACATCCACGTCCTGCAGACGCTGCCGTTCAGTAACCCCAACCGCGACGAGCACGGTTCTCCGAAAACCGTCCAATTCGGAGGGACGGAGCGTTCGCGGATTTCCAGCCAGTCCTGGAAGCGGCAGGTCCGTCTCAAGGTGGAGCACGAGGTCGGGGACGCCGCCGTGCGCACTCGCCGGGTCGTGCACGGGGTCGCCGAGCGCCTGGTCGGGCAGGGCTGGCCGAAAGCCGAGGCCGAAGCCGCCGGCCGTCAGGTCGCCCGCTCGGCAGGTAAGGGCATCAAGCTGGAGCGCTCCAAGGACGAGCAGGATGCCGAGGTCCTCACAACCTCGGTGCTGCTGTACCTCCCGAAGAGCGGCCTGGACGAACTCACCGCCATCGCCGCAGAGTTCCGCGACGAAATCGTCGCCGAGGAAGATAAGCCCGAAGCCAAGCGCAAGGGAATCCTGCCCGCGGACCGCATCACCGAGGTCCTCGGCCGCCGCAGCGCCTCGATCAACCTCTTCGGCCGGATGCTCGCCGAACTGCCCGGCGCCAACGTCGACGGCAGCGTCCAGATGGCCCACGCCTTCACCACCCACTCCACCGTCCCGGAGTACGACTTCTTCAGCGCAGTCGACGACATCGAAGCCGAAGCAAAAATCCCCGGCAGCGGCCACATCAACACCGCCCTGTTCTCCGCCGGCACCTTCTACCGGTACGCCAACGTCAATCTCGCCGACCTGCTCGACAACCTCGGCAGCGACACCAAGACCGCACGCGAACTCACCGGAGCATTCCTCGACGCATTCCTGGTCACGGTTCCCACCGGCAAGGCCATGCCTACCGCGCCCATGTCGATCCCTGATCTCGTCTACATCTCGGTGCGCTCCGACCGGCCGGTGTCGATGGCTTCGGCCTTCGAAAGCGCCGTGAATTCGCAGACCGGGCACATCGAACCGTCCATCCAGCGCCTCGACGCCTACGCCGGACGCGTCGGAAAACTCCTCGGCACCGACCGGCGCCTGTGGCACTCCCATGTCACCAGCACCGATGCAGTGGTCACCGGCCTTGGCGAGAGCCAGGATTCCTTCGACGCACTGGTAACAGCCGCCCTGGAGCGCGCGTACAGCGAGGCGAGCTGATGCCGGGGATCCTGCTGCGGCTGACCGGGCCGCTGCAGAGCTGGGGGTCGCAGAGCCGCTTCCACCTGCGTGACACCGCCGCATACCCGACTCGCTCGGGTCTGCTGGGGATGCTCGCCGCCGCCTGCGGGATACCGCGCGGCGGCGACCTCGGCGAACTCGCTCAGCTCGACTTCACCGTCCGCGTCGACCGGCCCGGGGTGCGCACCCTCGACTTCCACACCGTCGGCGGCGGCCTGCCTCGCGACTGGACCGTGCCCACTGCAGAAGGAGGGCGTCGTCCCGAAGGCGGCGCCACCATCGTGACCCGCCGCCACTACCTCGCCGACGCCGCCTTCGTCGCCGCCGTCACCGGCGAGACCAGCGTCCTTGAACGCGTCCTCCACGCCCTTGCCAAGCCGACGTGGCAACCGTTCCTCGGGCGACGATCCTGTCCGCCCGAGCAGCCGCTGAGCCTTGGCGCGATCCACGATGACGCTCTCGCCGAGCTCCTGCGCGTTCCCATCGCACGAACAGCACCTAGGGGCGCCGACGATGTTGGCATTGACGTCGTCGGATCACGGCCATTCCCGCAAGCCGCGGTAACACCCGCACGGACGGCGATCGCCGATGACCCGGTCGCATCCACCGGCGGTGAACGCGGGTTCCGCCGGCGCGACGTATACGTCTCGACCTTGCGGCTACCCGCTCGCCTGTGCGCCGGCATCGGCGACCTCTACCTCGACCGTCTCGCCACATATCTGGACGGGCAATGATGACCACCTGGCTCACCAAGATCACGCTTGTCGCCGGAGACCGAGCCGTCCAACGGCTGCTCGACGACGCCGGCGCCTTGCACAACGCCCTCATGCGGCTCGTCCCCGACGGCCTCGGCGACCACCCGCGTGCCCAGACCGGGCTGCTCTACCGCGTCGAACAGCACACCAGGACACCGCAGATCCTCGCCCAGACGACAGTCGAGCCCGACATCTCCCGGCTCGACAAACGCCTCGCCGACCAAGTCGCCGTCCGCGACCTCACCGGATTCCTTACGGGACTGCGTAACGGCAACCGCGTCCGGTACCGCATCACCGCCAACCCCACCAAACGCCACGGCCGCTCCGCCAACGACGGCAAAGCCGGCAAGCTCTACGTCGTCTCCGGGGCTCTGGCCGAACGCTGGTGGACCGACCGCGCCGCCGAAGGCGGCCTCGACGTGCGCTCGGTCGAGTACCGCAAGCTGCCCGAGATCCGGGTGCGCGCCAAGGGATCCCACGCCGCCGCCCAGTTCGACGGCGGCGCCGTCATCACCGACGCCGACCACGTCCGCGCCATGATCACAGACGGCCTAGGCCGCGCGAAGTCCTACGGCTGCGGCCTCCTCAGCCTCGGACCCGCCTGACCGCAATGGCCACCACCGACCCGCGGCGGCGCCTCGCGGCGCCGACCGTGGCGATGCTGCCCCGCATCGCCGACAGCCTCTCCTTTCTTTACCTGGAGCACGTTCGCGTCGTCCAAGACGACACCGGGGTGTGCGCCCAAGTCGTGCAAGCCGACGGCCGACAGGACAAGGTCTACCTCCCCGTCGCCGCCCTCGCCTGCATCCTGCTGGGCACCGGCACGTCGGCCACCAGCCCGGCCATCGCCACCATCGCCCGCCACGGCGCGACCGTGCTGTGGACCGGATCCGGCGGTGTGCGCATGTACGCCGCCGGCCACACCAGCGAACAAGGCACCCACTGGCTCGAACGACAAGTCAGAGCCTGGGCCGATACCGACACCCGCCTGGAAACCGCGCGCCTCATGTACGAGATGCGCTTCGACGAAGACATCGCGCCCGGGACCGGCCTCAACCAGCTCCGTGGCCTCGAAGGCCAGCGGATGAAGCGCCTCTATCAGGCGCTGGCCGACAAGTACCGGCTCCGCGGCTTCAGGCGGCAATACGACCCGCACACCTGGGACGCCCAAAACCCCGTCAACCAGGCCCTGTCGGCGGCCAACACCGCTCTCTACGGCATTGTGCACGCCGCGATCTGCGCCCTCGGATGTTCACCCGCCCTCGGGTTCGTGCACTCGGGGAAACAACTCTCCTTCGTCTACGACATCGCTGACCTCTACAAGGCCGAGCACACCGTGCCCCTCGCCTTCGCCCTCCACCGCGCCGGAAACCCCGACAGCGAAGCCCGCCGACGCCTACGCGACGAGTTCCGCCTTTACCGGCTCATGCCACGCATCGTCAACGACATCCAGGCCCTCCTCGACCCCGACACCGACACCGACACCGACACCCCCGACGAGATACCCCAACCCCAAGTCGTGAACCTGTGGGACCCCATCCGCGGCGAACTCCCCGGCGGTGTCAACTACGCCACCAACGAAGACTGGTGAGGCAGGACCGCTGTGGCAAACATGGTCGTGATCGCGACAACCGCAGTACCTGACCACGTCCGCGGAGCACTCACCCGCTGGATGACCGAACCCGCACCGGGCCTCTACGTGGGCACCATGTCCGCGAAAGTCCGCGACGAACTCTGGTACGCCGTCGCCGCCTCAGTCGCCGACGGTGCCGCGGTATGCCTTTATCCCGCCGACAACGAACAGCGCTACGCCATCCGCACCGCCGGACAACGCCGACGCCGACCGATCGACTTCGACGGGCTCACTCTCGTGGCGTTCCAAGGCCTTGACGAGCAGAACGGTAAAACGGGTCAGTAAAAGGCCAGCTCGCGAAGGGTGCTCTCCACGGGCGTGGAGGTGGTCCGGCCTGGAAGATGCCGTACTGGCTGGCCAGGATGTGCTCTCCACGGGCGTGGAGGTGGTCCGGACTTCGGCTAGGTAGTGGGGGTGGAGCTGGTGTGCTCTCCACGGGCGTGGAGGTGGTCCGGCGTCGACAGCATTCGTGGCCTGCTGCACGAGGTGCTCTCCACGGGCGTGGAGGTGGTCCGGCCCCTACCGCTGGTTTCAGAGCTGCGGCATCGTGCTCTCCACGGGCGTGGAGGTGGTCCTGCCTCGCCATGGTTGCCCTTGAGCCGGGAGGAGTGCTCTCCACGGGCGTGGAGGTGGTCCGTCATCGTCCACATCGTCCACCTCGGAGGTTCCGTGCTCTCCACGGGCGTGGAGGTGGTCCGGAGTCAACATGAGCAACAACGACACCGGCGACGTGCTCTCCACGGGCGTGGAGGTGGTCCGCACGCGGAGATGGTGTGGCTGGGCGTCAACGTGTGCTCTCCACGGGCGTGGAGGTGGTCCAGACGCAGTCGGACAAGGACCTCGGTTTCGATGGTGCTCTCCACGGGCGTGGAGGTGGTCCGCCGGGGCGGAGTCGATTCGGCTCGGTGCCGACGTGCTCTCCACGGGCGTGGAGGTGGTCCGGGAAAACCGCAACCCCAGCACGCCGCTCAAATGTGCTCTCCACGGGCGTGGAGGTGGTCCGCCAGCGACGGCGACGTGTGGCAGGCCGTCCACGTGCTCTCCACGGGCGTGGAGGTGGTCCGCCGCCTCTGCCGATGAGCTCGACGAGGACGACGTGCTCTCCACGGGCGTGGAGGTGGTCCGGCGGCCGCCCGCGACGCGTGGGCTGAGGGCTGGTGCTCTCCACGGGCGTGGAGGTGGTCCGGCTCGTTGAGTGGTCCGAGACCCCGAACGCGCGTGCTCTCCACGGGCGTGGAGGTGGTCCGGATGTTTGTCACGTTCGCTTCGCTGTCCATACGTGCTCTCCACGGGCGTGGAGGTGGTCCGGGCCGATGCACCGCGAGAAGCGCACGCTCCTGGTGCTCTCCACGGGCGTGGAGGTGGTCCGTCGACGTCGCGGAGGAGGCTTGACGCGGTCATGTGCTCTCCACGGGCGTGGAGGTGGTCCGTAGGCCACGAGCGCGGCGAGGATCTGCGCGCCGTGCTCTCCACGGGCGTGGAGGTGGTCCGACTTCGCGGGCGCGGCGGTTCTTCGCGGCACCGTGCTCTCCACGGGCGTGGAGGTGGTCCCACAACACCCACCGCCTCATCCGGCCGGTGACCGTGCTCTCCACGGGCGTGGAGGTGGTCCGATGTCCGGCCGCTTATCGCCCGTGCCGTAGAGGTGCTCTCCACGGGCGTGGAGGTGGTCCATTGGGAACGATCTCCGGGAGAAAAAGGCCCGCGTGCTCTCCACGGGCGTGGAGGTGGTCCGCCGTCGGCGGCGGAGTGCAGCGTGGTGATGTCGTGCTCTCCACGGGCGTGGAGGTGGTCCGCCGCGTCCGGCCGAACGGCAACAGTTTCGACAGTGCTCTCCACGGGCGTGGAGGTGGTCCTGCCCTCCCCACGGGGTCACCTTGTCTCGCAGGGTGCTCTCCACGGGCGTGGAGGTGGTCCGACGGAATGGACGCCAGCACAGGCGGCGAGCGCGTGCTCTCCACGGGCGTGGAGGTGGTCCGATCATGAACGCGAACAACAGCCGGGAAGACGTGTGCTCTCCACGGGCGTGGAGGTGGTCCGCTTTCGCGAGGGCCGCCGCAGGCACCGCCAGGGTGCTCTCCACGGGCGTGGAGGTGGTCCCGATCGGCCGGACCCCCGACTGGGACAAATGGCGTGCTCTCCACGGGCGTGGAGGTGGTCCGTGGGATCGGACTTCACCGGGGAAAACACGGCAGTGCTCTCCACAGGCGTGGAGGTGGTCCTCGGCAGGCTCCCGGGGGGAGCGCGAGTTGGAGCGTGCTCTCCACGGGCGTGGAGGTGGTCCGGCCCGCACCGACATCCCGGCCCAGCTCGGCGAGTGCTCTCCACGGGCGTGGAGGTGGTCCGCGGTCGCAGTGAAAGCAGGGCACGCCGGTATGGTGCTCTCCACGGGCGTGGAGGTGGTCCGGCGCCCTGCCCCTGATCGGTGGGCGGCCCGTTGTGCTCTCCACGGGCGTGGAGGTGGTCCGGCCTCGCCGACGCGCCAGGCGAGCTCGTTGTTGTGCTCTCCACGGGCGTGGAGGTGGTCCGAGCGTCGCATCGCCGAGGCGGACCTCGTGCTCGTGCTCTCCACGGGCGTGGAGGTGGTCCGCTCCAGGTCGGTCGGGGTGTTGGCGGTCAGGCGTGCTCTCCACGGGCGTGGAGGTGGTCCGGCGTTGCCAGAACTCGTCTTCGGCGGCCGGCCGTGCTCTCCACGGGCGTGGAGGTGGTCCGCGCGGCTACCCAGGGACGGACGATTGGAGTCCGTGCTCTCCACGGGCGTGGAGGTGGTCCGGCGGAGAGGTCGGGTACAGCACCCGGTCGGGGGTGCTCTCCACGGGCGTGGAGGTGGTCCCGAGATGTCGACGGTTTCGGTGTCCTCGTCGATGTGCTCTCCACGGGCGTGGAGGTGGTCCGCGCCCGCTCCGCCTCGGTGCAGGGTTTCCGTAGTGCTCTCCACGGGCGTGGAGGTGGTCCGCGATCGTCAACGCGACCGATCGGCGCAACCAGGTGCTCTCCACGGGCGTGGAGGTGGTCCGATCCCCGCCGCGCTCGCGGAGTATCTCGCCGGTGCTCTCCACGGGCGTGGAGGTGGTCCGCCGACACCTCCGTGGGTGCTGACGTCATCCTCGTGCTCTCCACGGGCGTGGAGGTGGTCCGCGCTTTTAGTCAGTCAGCTCGTCATCGCCATCGTGCTCTTGACGAGCGTGGAGGTGGAGTGGCCACAGTTTTCCGATGGCCGCAAGTGATCCGCATGACCAAGCAGCGCACGGCAACAAAGCCCGCCGCCAAGCTAGGGACGACGGTCGTGCCGCTAGAGGATGAACTCTGGCATCCGCCTGGGGCGAGCCTCCGCGGCGGACAAAGGCCGCCCTGGCGGTCGCGCGGGAGCGCTCTGCCAGCGTTCTCCGCATGGTGTCGGCTCGCTCCTTCTCACTACCGCCATTGTGACGAACTTATCGGCCTTCGCTCGGGAGACGGCTGCTCACCTTCCGCGCGCAGGCCTCCATGACCGCTCGCGCGTCCATCCCGAGCGACTCAATGGCCACCAGCGCGGTCAACGCGACGTCGGCCAATTCGGCGGCGACATCGTCGTGGGAGTGGGTGATCCCCTTGCGAGGGTTTTGTCCAACGGCGCCGATCCATGCGCCAGCGGCTTCCCCGGCCTCCTCAGTGACCTTGAGGATCCGGCAGGTCAGTTCCATCTGACTGGATCCGTTCGCTTCGTCCAGCCAACGCCGAGCGGCCTGAATCGTCATCCACACCGAGTCACTCACCCCGCCACAGTACGACTCGATCAGTCGCATTCCTTGTCCCGCCTCATCGCGGATCGGGCGCCGCCGTTGACGAACATGTGGCGTGCCTCTGTGTCTGGCCCTAGTACTACAGCTGTGGTTTGTTATTTGTATACTGTGGACTGTGGTGGCGGTTGATCTCGATGCGTGGGTTGCGGGTTTAGACGGTTTGCT
>NZ_JACHGT010000024.1 GCF_014202425.1 Phytomonospora endophytica
CGGCTTCGCCGCCCTGGCGTGCGGGGGGTCGGGGCCGCGCGCGCCCGGGGGCGGGCTGGCGGGGCCGGCCGGGCCCCCCCCCCCCCGCCCCCCCCCCCCCCGGCCGCCCCCCCCCCCGCCCCCGCCCCCCCCCCCCCCCCCCCCCCCCCCCGGGGGGGGGGGGGGGCCCGCTTCCGTGTGGTCTAGCCGTGCGCGGGCCGTCCCATGCCGCGGTATTTCCAGCCCGCGCCGGTCCACAGGACGGGGTCGAGGCTGTTCGTGCCGTCGATGACGCGGGCGTGGTCGACCAGGCCGGTCAGGGCGGCGGGGTCGGTGTGGCGGAACTCCTCCCAGGCGGTCAGGACGCAGACGAGGTCGGCGCCTTCGACGGCTTCGGGGATGTTCTTGGCGTATATGACATCGGGCACGACGTCCTTGGCGGTGGCCATGCCCTCGGGGTCGTAGGCGGTGACGACGGCTCCGGCGCGCATGAGTTTGCGGGCGACCGACAGGGCGGGGGAGTCGCGGACGTCGTCGCTGTTGGCCTTGAAGGTGACGCCGAGCAGGGCGATCTTCAGGCCCGACAGGTCGGGTCCGGCCGGACCCGATACGCGTCCGCACATCTCGGCGGCCATGGTCACGACCTTGGTGCGGCGGCGGGCGTTGATGCGGTCGACCTCGCCGAGGAAGCGCAGGGAGTCGCCGACGCCGAGTTCCTCGGCGCGGGCGACGAAGGCGCGGATGTCCTTCGGCAGGCAGCCGCCGCCGAAGCCGACGCCGGCGCGCAGGAACTTCGGGCCGATGCGGTCGTCGTAGCCGATCGCGCGGGCCAGCAGCGTGACGTCGCCGCCGGTGGTGTCGCACAGGTCGGCCATGGCGTTGATGAAGGAGATCTTGGTGGCCAGGAAGGCGTTGGCGGCGACCTTGACCAGTTCGGCGGTGGCGAAGTCGCAGGCCACGACCGGTACCTGGCGGTCCTCGGCGGCGGCGAGCTCGAACACTCCCTTGTGGACGGCGTAGAGCATGCCGCGCGCCCAGTCGCTGTTGACGCCGAAGACGACGCGGTTGGGGCGCAGGACGTCTTCGACGGCGAAGCCCTCCTGGAGGAACTCCGGCGACCACGCCACCTCGATGCCCGCCTCGGGCGGGGCGTGGCGGGCGACGAGTTCCTCGACCCACGTCGCGGTGCCGACCGGGACGGTCGACTTGCCGACGATCAGCGCCTTGCGTGACAGGTGGGGCGCGAGTTCGGTCACGGCCGCCTCGACGTAGGACAGGTCGGCGCCGTCGGAGTCGGGACGCTGCGGCGTGCCCACGCAGATGAAGTGCACGTCGGCGAACTCGGCGATCTCCTCGACCGAGGTGGTGAACCGCAGCCGCCCCGAGTCGATGTTGCGCTTGAGCAGCGCCTCCAGCCCGGGCTCATGGAAGGGCAGGACGCCCTGGGAGAGCTTGGCGACCTTCTCGACGCTGACGTCCATCCCGACGACCTCGTAACCGAGTTCGGCGAAACAGGCCGCGTACGTCGAACCCAGGTACCCGCAGCCCACGAAAGCCAGCCGTGGCCGCAGCGCACCGGAAGGTGGCGTGATGGGGTTGGACGGTGACGGTCCGTTGACCTGGACGCTCACTGAGCGGACCCCCTACTGGCGAGTAACGCTGTCGACGAGAATATGGTTCGTACTGCCGTACTGCTATGCCTAGGTATCCTCACAGCCGAAGCGAGCACACGGTGTCCTGATAGTTGACGGCGGGTGAAGGGCGAGGTAAATGGTGTTCGACGCGTACCGGTTGCCAGAGGAGCACGAGGCCATCCGCGCGGCCGCGCGCGAGGTCTGCGACGCCGAAGTGGCCCCCCGCGCCGCCGAGGCCGACGACACGGCGACCTTCCCGCAGGCCTCCTACGAGGCGCTGCGGGCGGCGGATCTGCACGCACCGCACGTACCCGAAGAGTACGGCGGAGCGGGCATCGACGCACTGGGCACGGCCATCGTCATCGAGGAGGTGGCACGCGCGTGCGCGTCCTCGTCGCTGATCCCGGCGGTGAACAAACTGGGTTCGATGCCGGTCCTGCTCGCCGGTTCCGAAGAGCTCAAGCGCGCCTACCTCCCGCCCGTCGCGGCCGGTGAGGGGATGTTCTCCTACTGCCTGTCGGAGCCCGAGGCCGGTTCGGACGCCGCCTCGCTCAAGACGAAGGCCGTCCGCGACGGCGACGCCTACGTCCTCAACGGCGCCAAGCGCTGGATCACCAACGCGGGCGACTCGAAGTTCTACACCGTGTTCGCGGTGACCGACCCGTCGGCGCGCAGCCGCGGCATCAGCGCCTTCGTCGTCGAGAAGGAGGACGAAGGGGTCAGCTTCGGCGCGCCCGAGCGCAAACTCGGGATCAAGGGCTCGCCCACGCGCGAGGTCTTCTTCGACAACGTGCGCATCCCCGCCTCCCGCCTCATCGGTAACGAGGGCGAAGGCTTCAAGATCGCGATGAAGACCCTCGACCACACGCGCGTGACGATCGCCGCCCAGGCCCTCGGCATCGCGCAGGGCGCCCTCGACTGCGCCGCCGCCTACGTCCAGGAGCGCCAGCAGTTCGGCCGCGCCATCGCCGAGTTCCAGGGCGTCCAGTTCATGCTCGCCGACATGGCGATGAAGCTCGCCGCCGCCCGCCAGCTCACCTACGCCGCCGCGGCCAAGTCGGAACGCAACGACGACGACCTGACCTTCTTCGGCGCCTCCGCCAAATGCTTCGCCTCCGACGTGGCCATGGAGGTCACGACGGACGCGGTGCAGCTGCTCGGCGGCTACGGCTACACCAAGGACTTCCCCGTCGAGCGGATGATGCGCGACGCGAAGATCACCCAGATCTACGAGGGGACGAACCAGGTGCAGCGGATCGTCATCGCGCGGCAGGTCCTCGCCAACGTGGGATCGGTCTTCGACTAGCGCGACGTGGAGCCCTCGCCGGTGTGGCCGGCGGGGGCTTTTCGCCGTCCCCGTTCCGCCGGTTCGGCCGAGGTCCGGCCGATCCCGCAGCGGCTCGTTCGCCGGGCCCGCGGCACTGAGGCGTCCGGGTGAATCTTGATCCGTGGCGGGCATTTCCAGGTGCGTTCGGCGTGGTGGGGCGTCGTCGGTGAGCAGCCGAGCCGCCGCCGGCCCGCACGAACGCCCTGTTCCGGACGCCGGCCCGCGCGGGAGGGAGTCGGCCGCCGCGCGAGTCGCGCGGCGGCCGACCGCCGCATCGGCCGGGACGCCCTATCCCGTGCGATGCGGGCGCCGGTCGTCGATCCGCGCGAACGCGGGATCGAAGCGGCAGACCGGGCGCCGGAAAGGAGCTGAGCTGCAGGTACCCCGGCGCCCGCGGGGTCCAAACCTCTCGGCCGGAACTTTCGCGTCGCGGCCCGGGGTTGATCGTGGTGGATACCTTGGTCATCGGGCAGTCCGGTCCGCACGGCGCCCGACGCCTCGGCGTCCCGGCATCCCCGGCACCGGCTCAAGACGTGGGGCCCGGCCCGCACGGTCGGGCGCTGCCCACCGCCTCGCCGGGGCCGGTCGGTCCCGGCGAGGCCTCCGCGGTCGGGGGGAAACGGCGTCTTTCCCGCTCTCTGACCGCTTTACCGTTGCGTGAACAACCCGTGGGCCTCCCATCACGTGTAGCGTCATGACCAGAGGGTCTGTGGATGTGCGTCCCCATCGTGGACATCGACCCCCAGGTCTCGACGGCTCGACGGTTCCACGTCGCCGGGGTACGGCGTATCGGCGGACGCTGCACGTTCCGCCGGGAACCTCAGCGAGGACTTCCGAAGATGGATGACACCGTCCGCACCTTCGTCGAACTGGTCAAACAGAAGCAGCACCGCATCGTCATGGACGTCGCCGCCGCCAATCTCGGCTCGCCGCTCCCCGACATCCAGGCGGCCCTCCGCGTCCGGCTCGTGGGCACCGGTGCCTCCGACGCCGAGATCGCCGCGTGGGCCGAGATGATCCACTCCACCGCCCGCGCGCCCCACCTGGACGACGCCGACCGACGCTCCTGAACGTGCCCGCGTCGTGAGTCGCGGGATCGACCGTCATGAGCGATCGGCATCGCCCTGAGGCGAGGAGAGAGCGCGCCCGGCACGCGCGTTCTCGGTTTCGCGCGGGTGCGTGGCGCCACCCGCGGAAGCGGCGAGGGCCCGCGCGCGGTGGTCGGCGCCCCCTGATATCGAGGCCCGGTGGCATGCCCACAGCGTCCATGGCCGTACCCCCCCCGCCGGAGGTCTCCCCGCGAGGCCGGCTCGGTCGGGCGGTGGATCCAGCGGACCGAGTGCCCGCGGAGTCGTATGCCTCGGGGCCGCACCGCGTCGGCGGTTTGCTTTCCGATCACCACGGGTAGCCAGACGGCGCCCGGCCTCGCTCGGTGCGGCGCCAGACGAGAGGAGAGGCCATGAGCCACCAGCACAAGCCTCACATGCCCAGCGACGTGACGTCTCAGGTCGGATTCTTCGATCGTTTCGCCCAGTCGGCGTCGAAGTTCTTCTCCAAGCCCTGGTTCTTCGCCTTCTGCGTCCTGCTCGTGCTGCTGTGGGCGCCGTCGATCCTGGTGATCAGCGAGGTCGACACCTGGCAGCTGATCATCAACACGACCACGACGATCGTCACCTTCCTCATGGTCGCTCTGCTCCAGAACACCCAGACGCGCTCCGACGAGGCCGTGCAGGACAAGCTCAACGCCATCGCCGAGATCCTCGCCGCCATGGCCGAGGAGAGCGGCTCCGAGGACGTGAAGGCGGCCGTCAAGGAGGCGAAGGCGGCCATCGGCCTCGAAGACAAGGAAAGCGCGTGAGCGGCCACGCCGGGCATCCCGACATCGTCGACGGGTTCCCCGTGCTGAAGGCCCGCGCCATGAACGGTGACGGCGAACCCGAGGCCACCGCCCCCCGCCCCGCGCACCACGGGAGCCCGGGCTCCGGGCGCGCCTGCAAGGCGAAGGGGCGCGAGGCCTGGATCGTGGCCGCCGTCGTCAACGGCGCCGGCTCGGTGGCGGCCGCGATCCTCGCGGTCGCCGGCGTCCTCGCGTGGGTGGTCGTCGGGCTGGCCGCCGGGTTCACCCGGTCCTGGCTCGACGTCCTGTTCGCCGTCAGCGGCGCCGTCACCCTCGTGACGGTCATCGTCATCCAGCACACCACCGGTCGCCGGTTTCGCGCGCTGACGCTCCAACTCGACGAACTCCTCCGCGTCGGCGACCGCCACATCGGCGCCGAGCGTTCCCCGCAGGAAACGCAGGAAGATCTCGAACACGACGTGGTGGAGGACCGTAGAGCCGACAATGGTCGTGAAGGGACGTGATGACTCGTGGAGAAGCACTTCGTCGACCACATGGAGGCCTTCGGCAACGGCTATCGCGATCCGCAGGACGTCGTGGGCCGTCTCCTTCCCCCAGCGGAGGTCAGAGCACCGCACGAGTGTGTTCCCGGCGTATGCCGAACCGACCCGGGCACCGAGGAGCCCGGGCCCGCGGCGGATTCGGCGACCTGAGGGTCGTCAGTCCTGGACGGCGCGCGCGGCCTCGACCGTCGCGAACACCGGCAGCGCCGTCAGCAGTCCGTTGGTCCGCAGCACGCTCGTCACGTGATCCTGCGGGCCGGCCAGCCGCATGGCGCCGTCCCGTTTCCACAACTCCTTGGCCGAGCGGATGAGCATCCCGATGCCACTGGAGTCGCAGAAACCGACCTCCGACATGTCGACGACGACGAACACGCCCGGCGCTTCGGACACGAGCGCATGAAACTCGTTGGCGACCGCGCCCTGAACCGCGATGTCCATCTCGCCGTACAACCGCATGACCCGAATGCCCGCCTCGTCGGCGACCTCGATGCGCAGGCCCTCAGGTTCGTCGAAACCCGTCATGCGGACACGCTAAGACACGCTTTGACCGGGCCGCAATCGCCCACCTGAAATCGAGGTGCGGGAGACGGCGTTCTGCCTGGAAGGCCGCCTTTGTGCGGGCCTTCGCGGGCCTGGCGCAACGGCCTCGCCGACCCGTTGCGAGCAAGGCCACAGCCGCACGTCCCGCCGCGGAGTCCGAAGTGGACTCCGCGGCCGGGCCGCGCCCGCTAGTCGCAGTGCCCGATCGGCGTGCACGAGCAGCGGTAGCACTTCTTGAGGTAGGTGAACTCGCACTTGTACCACCAGAAGTTCCGTAGCGCGCACGCCTGAGCCGCCCGCGCCCGCGAGGCTGGAACCAGCCGGGCGAGCAGCCTGTCGCCGAGTCTTCCCACGAACGTCACGTGACCTCCCGTTGCCGCGACCCGGACGTCCCCTGTGGACGGAACGGATCGTGCGGCCAATGTCCCTCACCGGCGGGCGAAAGTTCTTGAGCCGACCTTGACCGCACCGGCGACGGTGCTCGTTGGTGCCCCGGATCGCCCAGTGACCTGCGGAAACTCGCTGTCAGACGTCCTGTCAGGGCAACGTCAGGCCGGTGTCAGCACGGCCACCGATAGTTGCCCCATGACCGAGACCGGTGAGGCCGGGCAGGACGCGAACCGTCCCGCACCGGGCCCCGCCGCAATTAGTCTCATAACCATCGGAAAGCCGTTAAAGGAGCCCGCCGTCATGTCGATCACCCTTACCGACCAGGACAAGATCACCGTCTACAACGCCGCGCACGGTGCCGTCATGCTGATGTCCTTCGCCGGTGTCGCCAGTTCGCCCGGCAAGATCGCCGCGCACGGCAGCCTGGCCTTGACGTCCGCGACCGGTGCCGTCGGACACGTGCTGGCCAAGCGCCCGAAGGGCGCCAAGCTCGACGCCAAGTCGGCCGCCGCGCTGGCCGACCAGGTCTTCCCCGCCCTCACCGAGGCGGTCGCCCTGCTCAAGAAGCAGGACCCGGCCGAGGCGGAGAACTTCCGCAGCACCGTGACCATCGCCGTCGAGGCCGCCGCCGGCGCCCAGCGCGGTGAGGCGAGCCCGCCCGTGGTCGCGATGACCCGCAAGATCAGCGACGCCCTCGGCGCGGCCTGATCCGGCTACCGTCCAGTTCGACCACAGCCCCCGCCGGGAACGGCGGGGGCTTAGCGTGCCCGGCATCTGCATCGGACAGGGCGAGAGCGTGTGGCGCGATCTCCCGACTGACGTCTACCCGATTGCCCCCGAACGGCCGCCGGGGCATGGTCGGATGAGACTGCCCGTCCACAAGGGCGGGACCCATCGTCAGGGGGAGGAATCCATGCTCACCGAATTCCAGCGGCGCAAGGTCGACCGGTCCTTCCGGCACTTCGACGTCAACGCCGACGGCTTCATCGACGTCCGGGACGGCGGCAAACTGGCGCAGGCCTACATCAACGGGCTCGGCCCGACCGACCCCTTCGTCCAGCTCGCCGTGCACGAGCGCGTCGAGATCTACTACCGGCAGCTGGCCCGCGGCCTCGACGCCGACAAGGACGGCCGGATCTCGCCGGCCGAGTTCCGCGAGGTCTTCGCCCACGCGATCGTCGCCCCCGCCGACGGCTTCGGGCGCTACCTGCAGCCGCTCGTCGACGTGGTGTTCACCTGCTGCGACGACGACGGCGACGGCCGCATCGACCGCCGCGAGTTCCTGTCGCTGCAGAAGCTCCTCGGGACGACCGAGGTCGCCGCCGAGCAGGCCTTCCGCCGCCTCGACAGCGACGGCGACGGGCGCATCTCCCGCGAGGAGTTCGCCGCCGCCGCGCGGGATTACTACACGGGCGACGACCCGGAGGGGCCGGGGACGGCGCTGTTCGGGGAGGTGTGAGGTTCGGGCGCTGGGTGGGGCCCGGCGTGGGTGGGTGCGGGCGGCGCGTGGTGGGGTGCGGGCTGGTGGCGTGGGCGTTCTCGTGTGCCCGGGGCTCGGTGTGCGGTGTGCGGTGTGCGGTGTGGCGCGAGTGTGGTGTGTCCGGCGGTGGCGGGGCGTTGGGGCGAGCTGATCGTTTGGTCGCGTGTCGCCGCGTACGTGGGGCCTCGGCGTGCTGTGACACGCCGCCCGCGGTCTTTGTGGGCGTGGCGTGGTGGCGGCGGACGGCCGGGCCGTGAGGCGTGGTGGCCGGAGGGGCTCTGCCGGCATATATGCGGGTCACACCAGGCGCCCCCGATACGAGGATCGCGCGCGGGTGTGACAGTTCGCCCCGGCCCGCCACGGTCGGGGGTCTTGCACCCGCGCCTACCTCACGCCTTCGCTCCCCACCGTTCCGCGAGCACCCGCCGCGCCTCTCCGCCTCCGCGCCTCACCTCTCCGCGAGCACCCGCCGCGCCTCTCCGCCTCTGCCTCCGCATGGCCGAGCTCGTCCTGGACGGCCAGGGCGCGTTCGTGGTGTCCACGGGTGGCGGGGTGGCCTGTCGCCGTCGTGTTGTCGCCGCGGTGGCGGAGGACGGTGGTGGAGGGCGTGAACTAGGGGGTGTCTCAGCCCGTCAAAGGCTCACCCTCGCCGTCTCCCCGGCACCACCGCCGCCTACGGCGACGGTGTCCTCTGCGCCGTCGGTGGAACCGTCGACGAGGCCCAGACCGGTGCCGTGGCGAGGCCGGGCGGTCGCCGACTTGGGCGAAGAGTGTGGCGGCATCGCCGAAGGCCTCGTCGGCGTGGTCGTGCTCGCCCAGGCGGTGAGGGGCGAAGCCGATGCCCCAGGCGCCCGCGCGGCCGTGTGGGGCGCCGAGTTCGGTGTGCGGCGCCAGCGCCTCGCGGCTGTGGTCGAGGGTCTCGCGGCTTTCGCCAAGGTCGGCCAGGTGGTGGCCGATGCTGTTGAGCGACACGGTGATCCCGCGCCGGTGCCGGTGGCGCCGAACAGGTCCAAGGCCTGCCGGGAGTGATCGAGGGCCTCGGCGTGGCGTCCCCGCCCGTCGAACGGCACCGACAGGCTCTGGTCAGTGTGACGCGACCGGCCCGCGCCGGCGGGAGCCCGGCGAGGCTCGCGGCGGCCGCGGTCGAGACCTCAGTGCCGGGGTACGGCCCGAGGAGGCGGAACATCCGGCCGCCGCGTCGCCGTAAGCGCGGTACGACCAGGAGAACACCGAGCGCTCTCGTGATTTCCTCACCGCTGTCGAAGGCGTCGAGGCCGATGCAGGCCGCGTGCAGTTCGGCGGCGAACCCGGCCAGGGGCACGCCCGGGCGCGGCGCGGCCCGGGCGGCGATCGCCAGCGCAGGCGGGAGCCCGCGCACCAGGCGATGAGTTCGTCGTCGGCGGACGCGTCGGTGCGCAGCCGCGCCCGCAGCAGGTCGCGGGACTCGGCGGCCGACAGCACGTCCGGCCCGACCGGGACCGCCGTTGCGTAACGAGGAGCGCTCGGTGAGCTCGCGCAAGGGCGCGGCGAGTTCGGTGCAGTTCCCGGTGGCGAGATCGAGGTAGGTGAGCCGCTCCAGCGCGCCAGGTGGCGCTCGGTCAGACCCGGCCGCTCGGTCCGCTCAAGCTCGGCGGAGGAGAGGTCCTGGAAGGGTTCTCCGCGCCACAGCGCCAAGGCCTCGGTCAGCAGAGGCCGCTCGGCCGCCGGGTCGACGGCCTCGGCCGCGTCGTCGAGTAACCATCCGAAGTGGAGGGTGTCGAGGCCGTCGGGGACCCGCAGCGCGAAACCGGTCGGTGAGGTCGCGATCCGTTCGGCGCCGTGGATCCCTCGCAGGCCGCCGATGTAGGTCTGGAGGCTGCCTTTCGCGCTCGCCGGAAGCCGCTCCTCCCACACGGCCTCGGCGAGCCGCCTGACCGGCACGGGCCCACCGGCCGCCAGCACGAGGACGGCGAGGACGGTGCGCGGACGTCCGCCGCCCGCTTCGATGTCCTCGTACCCGGCTGTCACCCCTCCGGCGGCCGACGGTCTTCGCCGCGGCCCAAGTCACCGTCGGGTCGGATGAGCGACCGCGCGGTATTCCGGACCTCAACGTAGTGTCCACATCGGACCGAAGAGTCTCGTGTGCGGCCGTTCCCGCGCCGAGGGGACTCGACGGCCCGCCCGGCGGGGGAGCGGGCATGGCCGTCGAGTCCGGTCCGGGGGTCGGTCAGCGCGTGATCAGCTCGCGGCTCTTCTCGACCAGCGGGTTGACGGCACCGTCGTAATTGGACAGTACGACCGAGACGTACTCCCGCTCCGGGAACAGGTCGAGGCGGGCCGAGGCGCCCGGCGCGCTGCCGGAGTGCCCGTGCACACGACGGCCGTTGACGACGGAGTCGCGGTGGCCGTACCCGTAGAACGACACGCTCGCGAGAGGGTCGGCCGGACCGTCCGCCGGTGCCAGTGGCACCTTCCCGCCGGTGAGCAGCCCGGTGAAGGATTCGCCGAGCAGCTCGTGCGAGGACAGCGCGCACGCGAAGCGCAGCATGTCCGGCGCGGTGGAGTACGCGCCCCCGGCCGGGCCGTAGCTGAACGGGAAGTACGGGCTTTCGCTGAAGTCGAAGCGCGTGCCGTCGGGCTGTGTCGCGTAGGGCCGCGCGATCCCCTTGCCCGCGCGGACTTCGGGCGCGGAGTGGAAGGCCGTGCGCGTCATGCCGGCCGCCGCGAAGACGTTCTCGCGCACGTAGTCGAAGTACGACCGTCCCGAGACGCGCGCGACGACCGCGCCGAGCAGGAAGTAACCGTCATTGCTGTACACGTGCCGGATTCCCGGCGGCGTGAACTGCGGGGGCGTGTTCCGGACGAGGTCGACGGTGCCGTCCATGACCTCGTCGAAGGTGTCCCATTCGAGGCCGGGCGGCTCGCCGTGACCGAGCGGCGGCCGCCCGAGACCCGAGGTGTGGGTGAGGAGCTGGTGGAGGGTGACCTCGGGCGGGAAGCCGTCGAGGTACGTGCTCAGCCTGTCGTGGAAGGAAAGGGATCCGCGTTCGGCGAGCTGTGCGATCGCCACCGCGGTGAAGATCTTGGTGATCGAGCCGAGGCAGAAGACCGTGTCGACGGTGTTGGCCGTCCCCGCCGCCTTGTGCGCCTTGCCGTGCGCGCGGGCGAGGACCGGGCGGCCGCGGTGGGCGAGCAGGACCGTCCCGGAGAAGCGGTCTTCGGCGGCCAGCGCCGCCGCGAGACGGTCGTAGGCGCCGCCGGGCCGCAGGTCGGCCGGGACGTGCCGGCCGGACGAGGCGGCGGCCGACGCCGGCGTCGCCGCCAGGACGCCCGCGGCGAGCGGGGCGGCGGTGATGAGTCCCAGGAGGGATCTGCGGGTCTGCGCCATGGCGCTTCTCCTTGCGGTGGCGGGGATCTGCGAACCCGGTCCGTTCTACCGGCGCGGCCCGATCGCGGCCCGATGCGGCGCTCATACCCGGGCCATAGGTCCGCGCTGGGATACTTCGGGCGTGCGGGTGCTGCTGGTGGAGGACGAACGGCCCCTGGCCGGGTACATCGCGGTCGGGCTGCGCAAGCACGGCTTCGCCGTGGACGTGGCCTTCGACGGTCAGGAAGGGCTCGACAAGTGCGAGCTGACGCCCTATGACGTCGTGGTCTTGGACCGGGATCTCCCGGTCGTGCACGGCGACACGGTGTGCCGTCGGCTCGCCGAGCGCGGGACCGCGCGGGTCCTGATGCTGACGGCGTCGGGCACCGTCGAGGACCGGGTGGACGGCCTGACGCTGGGCGCCGACGACTACCTCGGGAAGCCCTTCGCCTTCAGTGAACTGGTGGCGCGGGTGCGGGCCCTGTCGAGGCGCAGCGTCCCGGCGCGACCGCCGATCCTGCGCTCGGCCGACCTCGTGGTCGACCCGGCCCGCCGGACGGCCGAGCGGGGTGGACGGCTGCTTTCGCTGACGCCCAAGGAGTTCGGCGTGCTGGAACGGCTGCTCGCCGCCGACGGTGACGTGGTGAGCGCCGAGACCCTGCTCGACAAGGTGTGGGACGAGCACGCCGACCCGTTCACCAACGCCGTCCGCATCACCGTCGGCACCCTCCGCCGCAAGCTCGGCGAGCCGCCGCTGATCACCACCGTGACCGGTGCGGGGTACCGGATCCGGGCGTGAGCTACTTCCCTTCGCGGCCCGCCCGGGCGGCGCGGACGTCGGCGTCGCCGTAGACGGTGCGGACGCCGGAGAAGGACATGCCGGAGGCCTCCGCGAGCGAGGTGAGCGTGTAGGAGCGCGGCCGGACGACCTCGCGTCCATAGGCGACGAGCGCGCGGATCTCGGCCTCGGCGCGTTCCTTGCGGGCGCGGGCGCCGGCGAGCGCCGACAGCAGCGGGTCGGCGTCCCGCGCGTGCCAGGCGGCGGCCAGTTCATCCATAAGGGACGTTCGCCGCGCGGAGATCTCGGCGAGGGCGGCGGTGTAGGTCTCGGCGGCGGCGGGGTCCCCGGCGATCCCGGCCGGTGGCTCCGGGCGGGGATGGGCTATCGCGGCGATGTCGGCGAGCAGCGGGTGGAAGGCATGGTCGGTGGTCATGGGAGCGATGCTACCTCGATTTGCGATGATCGCAAATTCTTGTGTCGTTCGCAGAGGATGACGTGTCCGCAACTTGTCCGGAGATGCCGCTCCGCCGTTGTCGCAGGTCCCGCGCCGGAGGCACGATCGGGACCTCAATGACACCGGCGTGGAGGTGGGGAGGGTGAGCATGGGCATCGGTGCGTTCCGCGATCCGATGACGGCTCTGCGACGGCTCGGTGGGGCCGTCACCGTCGAGTCCGCGAATCACAACAGACTGGCGCGACTGAAGGCCGTGCAGGCCCATCTCGCCGCCGAACGCACTCCCGGCCCCGACATCGCCACCGGCATGCTCGCGGTCTCCCTGGTGGCCAACGCCCTCACCGCGCACGGCCGGCTCTCCGAGATCGACGGCTGGCCGAGCCAGGAGTCGCTCACCGACTCCGTCCGCGAGCTGGGCCTGCGGCTCGGCCGCGAGAGCGAACTGCCGACCCACATCGAGCTGCGCAGGCCGGACGGCTCGACGCTTCGACTGGCGAGGGCGTCATGAGGGCCTGGCTGGCGCTGTGGCGCTGCGGCCCGCTCGTCGTCGCGGCCGCGCTGGTGCCGGTTCCCTTCGCGCTGTCGGGAACCGTTCCGTGGACGCTTCCCCTGGCACTGGCGGTGACCGGCGCGCTGATGCGCTACGGCTCGAAGGGCTTCGTCGACTGGCGCGCCGCCCACCTCGACCGGATGTTGCGATCGACACCGGTCGTGCACCGGGGAGTGCTGCGGGCCCGCGCGGTCGCCGCCTGGGAGGTGCAGACCCAGATGCGGCGGCGCTTCGGCCTCACCGACGCCGTCACCGATCCCGACGAGGACCTCCTGTCGGGTGCCGACGCGGTCCACTTCGCACTGTCCCCAACGGACGGTCGCTCGGCCGAAAGGCATGCCGAACCCGGCTGTGCGAGGGAGCCCGCCGAAAGCGTTTCGGTGGGGATAATGTTCGCGTGTCCCGACGTCCCCTCGAAGACGCGCTCGTCACCCTAGGCAGGGCGATGCGCGCAGCGCGCGAACGTCGCGGCGTGTCCCTGCGGTCCATGGCCGCCCGTCTGGGATACGGGCACAGCGCCTTCACCGACTACGAACTCGGCCGGCGCCTGCCACCGCAGGACATCCTGGACGGCTACGAGAGCATCCTGGAGTTCAACGGCGGCCTGTCCGACCTGCGCCGGGCCGTGCTCACCCACCGTGCGATGGCCGCGCGCGGCGACCGGCCCGTCGCCCAGCTGCCCGCCGCGCCGGCCGTGTTCGTCGGCCGCGAGAGCGAACTGGCCGCTTTACGGCGCCACGCCGAGACCGCCGCCGAAGGCGAACGCCCGGTGACCGTCCTGGTCCACGGGCCGCCCGCCGTCGGCAAGACCGCCCTCGCCCTGGCCGCCGCGCACACCGCCGCGCGGATCACCGGTGCCTTCGACACCGTGCTGCACCTCGAACTCGCCGACGCCGAACGCCCGATCGGCGCGGCCCTGCACTACATGCTCACCGCCCTCGGCGTCGGCGAGCCGGACATCCCGCCGTCCACGGCGGGGCGCTCGGGGCTGCTGCGTTCGCTGCTGGCGCATCACGGGACGCTGATCGTCCTGGACAACGCCCTCAGCGCCCGCCAGATCGCGCCGCTGCTCCCCGGCGGGGGCCGCTCGCTGGTGCTGATCACGAGCCGTTCACGCTTCGCCGATCCGTCCATCGACCACGAGCTCGCGCTGCCCCCGCTGCCCGACGGGCACGCGACCGTCCTTTTGCGACGGTTGATCGGCGCCGAACGTTGCGACGGGGAGCCCGAGGCGGTGGGCAGCGTGGTCGCCGCGTGCGCCGGATTGCCGCTGGCCCTGCGGATCGCCGCGCACCGGATCCTCGGCGCGCCCGACTGGCCGGTCGCGCACTACGCCGGCCAACTCTGCGACGAGCAGCGCCGGCTGGCGGCGCTCGACGTGCCCGGCGGGGAGGTCCGCGCCGCCTTCGACCTGTCCTATGAAGCCCTGCCCGAGCCCGCGCGGGTGCTGTTCCGGCGGCTGGCGCACGTGCCGGGAGGCGTCGTCGGCGAACGGCACGCGGCCCTGCTGACCGAAGGCGGCGACGCCGCCGCGCTGCTCGCCGACCTGGCCACCGCGAGCCTGATCGCGCCGACCGAGCGGCCGGGCCGCTACCGCGTCCACGACCTGCTGCGGGTCTACGCCGCCCACCGGCTGGACCTCGACGAGGCGCCCGAGCTGCGGGAGGAGGTGCGGGCGAAGCTGTTCGACCGCATGGTCGGCGAGGCGATCGCGGCCGGGCACGGGCTCACGCCGGGCGCCGAACCCGGCTACCCGGGTGGCAGCGAGGCCGCACTGTCCTTTCTGGACGAGGAGGCCGAGGGCGTCCTCGACGTGCTCGCCCTGCTGGCGCGGGAGCACGGCGAGATGGCGCCGCGCACGCTCGGCCGGCTCGTCGAGGCGATGGCCTGGTACTGCGACCACCGCTGCCGCTGGACCCTGCTGCGTTCGGTCGGGCGGCACGCCCAGACCCTCGCGGCACGACTCGACGACCCGCTGCTGGAAGCGGTGTCCCGCAACGCGATCGGGCTGTCCTACAGCGAGGGGAACCGTCCGGCCGCCGCCGTCGCCCATCTGGAGAAGGCACTCGTCGCCGCCCGTCGCGCGGGAGAGTGGGCCGAGGAGGCCGAGACGCACGGCTTCCTGGGGCTGGCCACGCGCAATCTCGGCCGCTTCGCCGAGGCTTCGGCGCATCACCGGGCCGCCCTGGCGATCTACGAGGGGCGCGGGCACAAGCGCGGGACCGCGCAGGAACTCGGCCGGCTCGGGCACGCGCTCAGCCTGCACGGCGAGTACGACGAAGGGCTGACGGAGCTCCGCCGCGCGCTGGGGCTCTGGCAGGCGCTGGACGCGCCCCGGTCGGCGGCGATGGCCCGCTACCGGCTGGCCGCCGTGTACATCCACTGTGGACGGGCGCTGGATGGGCTCGCCGAGGCCCGCGCCGCCCGCGCGGTCTTCGAAGAGGTCGCCGACACCTGGGGCATCGCCGCCGCCGGGCAGATCACCGGTGCCTGCGAGCAGGCCCTCGGCGAGCACGGCCGTGCCGTGACCGCGCTGCGTGAGGCCGCCGAGGGCTTCGACCGGCTTGCCGACCGCTTCCGCCAGGTCCAGACCCTGCGCGTCCTCGCCGGGGTCCACGCCGCGGCGGGCGCGACGGACGCCGCCGAGGCGGCCCGCCGCCGCGCGCTGCACATCCTGGGACAGCTGGAGTCCACGCCGGTCATCGCGGCCGAACGCGCGGTGCTGGAGGGGGTCGCGGGTGCGGAGGGGCCCCCGTTCTTGTGACTCAGAGCGGGAACGCGGTCGTCCGCTCGCCGGGCCGCGGCCGGTGGCCGTGGGTCTGGCGCGTCGCGCCTATCAGCGGCGGCACGTGGGAGGCGGCGACGCCAACGGCCCGACGAGGCGGGACGCGAGCTTCTCGTCCCGGAGATCGCCGAAGATCCGGCTGAGCGAGGGGTCCCCGGTGTTGCCGTCGTCCTCCTCGACGCGGGCGGCGGCACGGCAGGCGATGAGCGTCCGCGAGCCGAGGAGGGCCGGGCGGAGCCCGAACGGCCTCACTCCTTCGCCAGATCACCCCGCACCGTCACGGTCGCCTCGATCGAGGCGGTCAGGAAGCGGACGATCGTGGCGCGCTCCTCCGGCGTGAACTCCCGCCAGCGGTCGCCGAACTCGACCGCGAGGGGCGCGAAGAACCCCGAGCCGACCCGCCGCGCCTTCTCGGTCATGTCCAGCTCGATCTTGCGGCGGTCGGCGGGGTCGCGGGTGCGCCTGAGGTGGCCGCTGGCCTCCAGCCGGTCGAGGGCCGATGTCGTCGCCGATGGGCTCAGGTGCAGCGCGGCGGCGAGGGACCCCGGCGACATGCGCCGGCCGCGGCGGGTGGCGTCCATGACGACGGCGAGCGCGTTGAGGTCGGTGCGGTGCAGGCCGTGCGCCTCACCGAACATCTCGGCGAAGCGCGCCGATTCCACCGTGAGCTGCCGCAGCAGCCGGATGAGCAGGCCGTCGGCGGTCTCAGGGTTCGGCAGGGAGCCGTTCGCGTCTGCCGCCATGTCGCCCACGTGCTCTCCTCGCCCTCGGGTTATCGTTTCGATCAGCGAAAGATTCGATCATCGAAATTATTTCGGAGGACCACCGTCATGGCCCCTGGCAATCCTGCTGCAAGCGAGACCGACGGCGGCCACCGCCCTCGCCGCGTTCTCCGATGGCTGCTGCCGGCCCTGGCGGTGCTCGCCTGGCTGGCCGTCGGCGGCCTCGGCGGCTCCTACACGGGCAAGCTCAGCGAGGTCACCACCAACGACTCCGCCGCCTTCCTGCCCGCCTCCGCCGAGGCGACCGAGGTCACCGAACTGCTCCGCGGCTTCGACACCGACAGTGCCATCCCGGCCGTCGTCATCGCCGAACGGCCCGGCGGCCTCGCCCCCGGTGACGTCGAGTACCTCGCCGGCGTCGACTACGGCACGCGGGTCTCGCCGCCGCTGGAGTCCGACGACCACGAGGCCGCCCAGGTCATCGTGCCCCTGACCGGCGACCCCGGCGAAGGCGTCGAGAGCATCCGCGCGGCCCTCGCCGAACCGCCCGCCGGACTCACCGTCCTGGTCACCGGGCCGGCGGCCCAGGTCGCCGACCTCGGCGAGGCGTTCAAGGGCATCGACGGCCTGCTCCTGCTGGTCACCGCCCTCGTCGTCGGCCTCATCCTGGTCGTCGTCTACCGCTCGCCGCTGCTGCCGCTCGCCGTCCTCGTCTCCGGCGCCTTCGCGCTCGGCCTGGCCAGCCTCGCCGTCTACTTCCTCGCCGACGGCGGCGCCCTCGAACTCAACGGGCAGAGCCAGGGCATCCTGTTCATCCTCGTCTTCGGGGCCGCGACCGACTACGCCCTGCTGCTCGTCGCCCGCCTGCGCGAGGAGCTGCGCGACACCCCCGACCGCGTGGACGCCGTCCGCCGGGCCTGGCGCGCCACCATCGAACCCATCGCCGCCTCCGCCGGGACCGTCATCCTCGGCGTGCTCTGCCTTCTTTTCAGTGATCTCAACTCCAACCGCACCCTCGGCCCGGTCGCCGCGATCGGCATCGGCGCGGCCTTCCTCGCCTCGGTCACCTTCCTCCCGGCCGTCCTCGCGCTGCTCGGCCGGGCCGCCTTCTGGCCGCGCCGACCCCTCGTCGGCTCGCCGCATCCCGAGGCGAGCGGTCTGTGGGCGCGGGTCGCGAAACTCATCGACGCCAAACCCCGCGCGGTCTGGATCGTCACCGTCCTCGTCCTGCTCATCGGCGTGGCCTTCGTGCCGCAGCTGAAGGCCGACGGCACCGCCCAGTCCGACATCTTCCTCACCGACGTCGACTCCGTGGCCGGTCAAGAGGCACTGTCGCGGCACTTCCCCGGCGGCAGCGGCTCCCCGACGGTCATCATCGCCCGGGCCGAGTCCGCCGACGCGGTCATCGCCGCCGCCCGGGTCGACGGCGTCGAGCAGGTCGGCCTGTCGGGACGTCCCGGCGAGGCGCCGAAGGTCGTCGACGGCCTCGTCCGCATCGACGCGGTCCTGTCCGACCCGAGCGACTCCGAGGACGCCGTCGACACCGTCTCCCGCATGCGCGAGGCCGTCCACGCCGTCCCCGGCGCCGACGCGAAGGTCGGCGGACCCACCGCGACCCAGCTCGACACCGAGAAGACCTCCGAACGCGACCGGAGCGTCATCATCCCCATCGTGCTGCTGGTGATCTTCCTGGTCCTCGCGTTGCTGCTGCGCTCGCTGCTCGCGCCGGTCCTGCTCATCGCGACCGTCGTGCTGTCCTTCGCGGCGACCATGGGCGTATCGGCGCTCGTCTTCAACGACGTCTTCGGCTTCCCCGGCGCCGACCCCGTCGTGCCGCTGTTCGGATTCGTCTTCCTGGTCGCACTGGGGATCGACTACAACATCTTCCTCATGACCAGGGTCCGTGAGGAGTCCAAGACCCTCGGCACCAGACGCGGAACCCTGCGCGGCCTGACCGTCACCGGCGGCGTGATCACCTCGGCCGGCGTCGTGCTCGCCGCGACCTTCTCGGCCCTGGCGGTCCTGCCGATCCTGTTCCTGGCGCAGATCGCGTTCATCGTCGCCTTCGGTGTCCTGCTCGACACGCTCATCGTGCGCTCGCTTCTGGTCCCGGCGCTCACCGTCGACATCGGACGGTGGATCTGGTGGCCGTCGAAGCTCAGCCGAGCCAGCGCCGAACGTAGTCCCCGTCCGGATCGAAGCGAGCCTGCTGGCGAACGGGATTGAAGCGGCGGTAGGGCTTGGAGTCGTTGCCCGTCCCGGCCGTCCACTGCCAGTTCCCGCAGTTGTTGGCGACGTCGGCGTCGAGCAGTCGTTCGGCGAACCAGGCCGCCCCGGCCCGCCAGTCGAGGCCGAGCGTCTTGGTCAGGTAGGAGGCGGTGATCATCCGCGCGCGGTTGTGCATCCAGCCCTCCGCGAGCAGCTGGCGCATACCGGCGTCGACGACCTCGACGCCGGTCTCGCCGGCCTTCCACTTCTCCAGGGCCTCGGGGTCGTCCGCCCAGTCGTCGTCGGCGTTCGGGCGGTAGGCCTCGGTGGCCAGCTTCGGGAAGGCCGCCAGGACCTGGTGGTAGAAGTCCCGCCAGCACAGCTGCCGGACGAACGCCGACGGCACACGCGGATCGGTCGCCAGGGCCAGCGGTGAGACGCACCCGAAGTGCAGGTACGGGCTCAGCCGCGAGGTGCCGTCGACGGCCAGGGCGTCGTGCAGGTCGGCGTAGTCCGCCGACCGGGGCGCCCAGTCGTCGAGCCGGTCCTGCGCGGCCTGCTCGCCGCCGGGCATCAGCGGCGACGTCTTCGCCGCGCCGAGCACCTTTCGCGGATCGTCGCCGGTGAAGCCGTCGGGCAGGCGGATGCTCGCCGGGGCCTCGCTCGGGTCGCGCCACGGCGCGGCCTCCCAGGCCCGCCAGTACGGCGTGAAGACCTTGTAGTGGTCGCCGCCCGTGCTCGGCAGGACCTTCCCGGCGGGCACGACCGTGACACCGGGAAAGGTGCGGACCTCCAGACCGTGGTCGCGCAGGGACTTCTCGCGGGCCTTGGCGTAGGCAGAGACGTCGGAGGTGAGCGCGACCTGCCTCGTCCCCGCCTCGGCGGCCACCTTCGCGACGACCTCGGCCGGTGCGCCCTCGCGGACCAGGAGGTCCCCGCCGAGCCGCCGCAGGGATTCGCGCAGGTCGGCGAGGGACTCCGCCAGGAACCGCCGGCGCGGTGGCGAGGCCCTGATCGCCGGGTCGACGACGAACAGCGGCACCACCCGTTCGGCGACCGCGCAGGCCGAGGCGAGCATCGGGTTGTCGTGCACGCGGAGGTCGCGGGTGAAGAGCAGAACGATCGTGCGCATCCGCCGACGCTACCGACGCCGGTGCCCGAAAGTGGTCAGACGCGCGGATTCCAGGCCAGCGCGAGATCGCCGACGGTGTCGGTCCCACGCTGCTGCGGCGCCGGGAGGCCCCGCGCGACCAGTGCGGTCCGCAGATGCGGGAAGAGATGCGCGACGCGGATCAGCTCCTCGCCGTTGTCGATCCCCTGGCGCAGCAGGGAGACCAGTGCGCCGGTGAAGGCCGAGTGGCGCTCGCCTTCGGGCGCGTGGGCACGGCGGGTCGGCGAGGTCGCCGCGAGGATGTAGGTCCCGGCGATGTCGAGCTGGCCCGTGGGATCGCCGTACTCGGCGAGGGTGCCGACGGCACGGCCGGCGTAGCAGCAGTCGAGGACGACGACGCGGTTGCGGGCCGGGCTGTCGCGGACGAGGTCGCGCAGGCGGTCGTAGGGGAGCGCGGAATGCTTGCGGCGGGGGAGTTCGGTGGCCTTGAGGCCGAGATAGAGATCGCCGTCGGATTCGACGAAGCCGTGCCCGGCGAAGTAGACGAGGAGGGTGTCGGTGGCGGACTCGGCGGCCTCGGCGATGCGAGGGAGGTCGGTGATCGAGGGGTCGAGGTGACGGTGGACGCGGGCGGGGTCGAAGGCGCTGGCGAGGACGTCGGCGAGGTCGGCGAGGTTGTTGGCGACGGCGGGGATGTCGGGGAGGGCGGGGTCGTCGTAGGCGCCGGTGCCGATGAGGAGGGCGGTGGAGGCGGGAGCGTGGGGCAGGCGGGTCGGCGAGCGGGACGGCTTGGGGCGGGCGGGTTCCGGTTCCTCGGCGAGGGTGATCTCGGCGGCGGGGATACCGGTGAGATCGGCGATCGTGGCGATGACGTCGTCGAGGCCCACCGGCGGGGTCCCCTCATCGGCCGGTGCCTTCATGCGCCGTGCCGCGCCGACCTCGTCGAGCAGGCCGATGGCCTTCGCTGGCAGATGGCGGTCGGTGATGAAACGGTCGGCGAGTTCGGCGACGGCGGACAGAACGCCCGAGCCGAATGTGACGCCGTGGTGCTCCTCGTAGGTGTCCCGAACGCCCAGCAGCACGGCACGCGTCTCCGCCACCGACAGTTCCGGCACCGGGATCGGACGGCAGTGACTGTCCAGAATGGACCCGCGGGCGGCATGGCGGCGGTACACGTCCGGCGGCATGGTGAGGATGACCTGGAGATCCCCGCGCGCGATCAGGGACCAGAACACCGACGCGACCGAGCCGGGTTCGCTGCGGGGGTGCAGATCGAGGTACCGGTCGGCGTTGTGCACGCAGAGGAGCACCGAGGACGCCGTCGCGGCCTTTTCGAAGATCACGCGCAGGCGCCCCTCGAAGTCGGTGCTCCGGTCGGTGATGAGCTCGTGCCAGTCGATGAGGACGAGTTCGCGGTCGAGCAGCCGCGGGGGCGCCTCGCCCGCGGCGAGGCGCCGGGCCAGTCCATTGAGGACGGCGCGCCGGCCCACACCGGCCTCACCGATGAGCACGGGGTTGTTCCGGGACCGGAGGGAGAGGATCTGGACGAGGCGGTCGATCACGCCGTCGCGGTTCAGGGCCGGGCGGACCCGGCCCTCGCGGGCGGCCTGCCCGAGACGAACTCCGAAGGGGCTGGGACGCGTCACGGCGACACTCAACGCCGACAGGGATCCGTCGGCGCGGGAGAGCAGGGCCCGGCCGCCTTCGTGCCGCAACAGGCCGAGCAGCAGGTCCGAGGCCTCGACGCGCTCGCCGCCGACCGCGTGGGACTCGGCCTGCGCGAGGGCGAGAACGCGCCGAAGCTCGTTCGTCGGCGGCACCGCCGGCCCGGCCTCGTGAGGGCGCGACGACGCTCGGGAACGCAGGTTCGAGTACTCGTCATCGAAGCCGAGATCGATCAGGTGCCGCTGGACGGGACTTCGTACGGCGGTGAGCGCCCACAGCAGCTCGCCCAGACCGGCTTCGGTGGATCCCTGATCCCGCGCGCGCAGCCGCGCGGCGGTCATCACATCCTGTCCGTAGCCGTCTTCGAGGTTCCAGCTCGACGCCATGTCCCCACTGTTCCAGACATGCGGAAGCCCCCGCCCGGGGCAGGCGAGGGCTTCCAGGTGAGAGGGAAGGTCTGGTCGGTGCGGCCGCCGTCCACTGGAACGGCACGGACGCGTCCCGGTGAGAGGGAGGGTCTAGTAGGTGTACGTGCTGCCGGTCGTCGCGATCGGCTTGCCGTCGTTGGCGAACTTCCCGTCCGGCGTCACCGCGAAGAACGTGCCGTCGGCACCGCCGTGCCCGTTGACCTGACCGGGCGCGGTGTCCTGGGCGAACCGGTAGAGCGGCCAGCAGTCCAGCGAGCTCTGGGTGGAGCCGTCCTCGCGCTGGAAGCTCGTGATCGGGGCCTGGATGCCCTGCGAGCCCTCAGCCTTGATGGCGGGCACGGGAGGCCACGCGGTGGCGCACTGGCCGTTGCAGGTCGAGGCCATCGGGTCGTCGGTGTCGCCCTTGTGGCGGTAGAGGGCGTAGCCCTCGGCGTCGACGACGATCGTGCCCAGCTGCGGGTGCTGGATCGTGCTCAGAGGGCCCTTGGCGAGCACGGGCGCGGCGGGCTGGCCGGCGCGCTTGCCGTCGGGCGTGACCGCCCACCACTTGCCGTTGACGCCCTGCCCGAGGGTGTCCCCGGGGTTCTTGTCACCGGCGTAGCGGTACAGCAGGTAGTTGTTCAGCATCGACTGGCCGGAACCGTCGGAGCGGCTGAAACTGCCGAGAACGCTCGCGTCGATGCCGGTCAGGTTCGCCGCGTCGACGCTCGGCGAGGGCGGCCACGCCGCCGCGCATTCGCCTTCACAGTTGGACTTCGGCGGTTCGGAGGTGTCGCCGTCGAAGCGGTAGAGGACCCAGCCCTTCTCGTCGACGACGATCTCGCCGAGCTTCGGGTCGTCGATCGTCGACAGGGCCGCGCCCTCGGCCTCGTTGGCGACCTGGTCGGTCGCGGGACTGTTCGTGGTCGCATAGCCACACCCGGTGAGTCCGAGGACCAGTACGGAGGCGGCGACGATCATCAGCTTCTTCATGGTTTTTCAAGCCCTTCAATCGCCCGGGAAAAGGTCCCGGGGCGCGAGTCTTCGATGGCCTCGATCGGCCGGCGGTCGATGCGGTGGACCGACCCTTCCGGCTCGTCGTGCCGCACACCTAGGGATACGCGGGGTCGCGCGGATCGGTTCACCAGAAGTTCGGATTCGGTCAAGATTTATTGCGGCGTAAGGCATCCGTGCTGCTCAAGCGGCCCGTCCACGAGGTCTCGCCGACCGCTAGTCTGCTTCCATGCGAACGGACATCGCCGTCCGTGCGGTCCTCGCGGTGGCGCTCGCCCTCGTGGCCGCCGGGTGCGGGAACGCCGGCACGGCCGACATCACCACCGTGCCCGCGGTGGCCGCGCCGCCGGCGCTGCCCGGCGCGTCGACGGGCGAGTACCGCTTCGACTGCGGCGACGGCGGTGAGGGACACCGCAACGCCGACAACATGATCACCAGTCCCGGCCGGAGCGGCGCCGCCCACCACCTCCACGAGTACGTCGGGAACGTCTCCACGGGCGCGGGCTCCACCGACGCCTCGCTGGCCGCCGCCGAGACGACGTGCCTCAACGGCGACCGCTCGGCCTACTACTGGCCGGTCCTGCGCACCGGCGAACCACACCGCGGCGAGGTGCGGACTCCGTCCAATGTGGAGTTGAGCTTTCTGGGAAACCCGACGGGGCCGGTGATCGCCGCCCCCGACACCATGCGGATGCTCGCCGGGAACGCCAAGGCCGTCACCAGCGGCGGTGCCTTCGCCCGGCCCAGCTGGTCCTGTGAGGGCTTCCGCGACCGCCTCACCAACACCTATCCGTCCTGTCCCGACGGTGCCGCGACCCTGCGGATCCACGACTTCCCCAGCTGCTGGGACGGCCGCCGCACCGACAGTCCCGACCACCGCGCGCATCTGGCCTATCCGTCTCCGGTCAACGGTGCCTGTCCTCAAGGGACTTTCGCGGTGCCGCGGTTGCGCGTGGTCCTGTCCTATGAACTCGACGGCGACGACTTCGTCATCGACACCTTCCCCGAGGAGAAGAACAGCGCCGTCGCCGATCACGCCGACGCGGTGCTGGCCATCGGGCCCGAGCTGATGGCGGCGATCGTCGGCTGTCTCAACGGTGAGCGGAGCTGCTGAGAAAAGTCCGGCGCGGGTGAACCGTTCCGCCGCCGCCTACGTGATGGAGCGTGACGGCAGATGAGAGAGGGACGAACCCATGGCTGGACTGTGGCCGCGCAAGCGCGAGCGAGCCAGCGGTGAGGCGTTGGTCCGGTCGCTGTACGAGGAGCACGGTTACGCGCTCCTCGCCTACGCGACCCGGATCACCGGTGACCGCGCGGCGGCCGAGGACGTGCTGCAGGAGACCCTGTTGCGGGCCTGGAAGAACGCCTCGTCGCTGTCCGACACCGAGGGCTCGGTACGGGCGTGGCTGTTCACGGTCGCGCGCAACATCATGACCGATCGCTTCCGCGCCAAGGCCTCCCGCCCGGCCGAGCAGGCCGAGAGCGAGACGGTCGTGCCGGTCGCCAAGGACCACGCTCCGCAGGTGGTCGACTCGATGCTGGCCTACCAGGCCCTCGACACGCTGTCCGAGGAGCATCGCGACGTGCTGGTCGAGCTGTACCTGCGCGGTCGCAGCGTCACCGAAACGGCCGAGACGCTGGGCATACCGCCCGGTACCGTCAAGTCGCGTTCCCATCACGCGTTGCGCAAGCTGAGGGACCGTTTCGGTCCGACGATGACGGCGCTGGAAGGAGTGGCGGGATGAGCGAGCACGAGCAGCGACTGCTGGGTGCCTACGCGCTGGGCACCGTCGACCCGGACGAGCGCCGGGAGATCGAGGCGCACCTGGCCGACTGTGCCGAGTGCCGCGCGGAACTGGACGAGCTGGAGGAGGTGAAAGTCATGCTGGACGCGGTACCGCCCGAGGCGATGCTGGAAGGCCCGCCCGGAGCCGACCACGTGCTCGACGCGACCCTGGCGAAGATGCGGGTCGCGGAACGCTCGGATTCCCTGCGGCGCCGGTTGTTCACGCTCGCCGCGGGCGTGGTCGCCATCGCGGCCGTCGCGGTCGGCGGTGTCCTCGCCGGACGGGCCACGGCGCCCGCCCCCGACGCGCTGCCGCCGCCGCCCGGCGTGACGGTCCCGCCTCCGGTGGAGGGCACGAAGTCGGGCACGACGGTCGACGCCGACACCGGCGCCCGCCTCACCGCCTCGGTGATCCCGGCCGACGGCTGGGTACGGGTGACCACCGCCGTCAACGGGATCCCCGAAGGCGAGCTGTGCCGGATCGAGGTCCTCGGTGCCGACGGGACCGTCGAGGTCGCCGGAAGCTGGCGGGTCTCGGCGAAGGGTGCCGCCGACGGGACCACATTGGACGGTGCGGCGATCGTCCCGCCCGACGAGGTCAGCGCCGTGCGGATCGTCAACACGGCCGGGAAGGTGTTCGTGTCATTGGCCTTCTAGAGCCGGGGCGGCGGGAGGCGGAGGGGCCGGTGCGTGAGCACCGGCCCCTCCCATGTCACGTCGTCCGCTGTAATCCCCTGGCCGTCAGGCCGATGGCCCGGACGTGCTCGTAGGCCTCGGTCAGGACGGTCCGCCATTCCTCGGGGTCCTCGGGGAGCGGGATCGACACCCACTCCTTCATCAGCCGCCCGCCGGCCTCGTAGGGCACGGCGCCGGTCGTCGCGATCAGGCCGGCGGCCCGGTCGGCGGGCAGCTTCACGATCAGCCTGTCCGCGTAGAGGAAGGCGAACATCTTCCCGCCGACGGTCAGCGTCTCGCTGCGCAGCGAGCGGCCGGGGCTCACGTCGGGCTTGGCCAGCTCGACCGCGGCGAGGGCCGCGTAGAGGTCTCGTGCGGCGCTGCCGGTGGGATCGGTCATCGGTTCGCTGTCTCCGTTCGCGATCATTCGAATGTTTGTACGATGAGACTGTACGAGTGTGCCAGAGTGGGGCCTTTTCGGCACCCCGGTTCGCCCGGACGTGTCACACCTCGATGTGTGGCCGCCCCACACCGCCACCCTCTGTGCCCCCGCGATCCCGGATGGCAGGATGGGCGCGGTCACAGTGTTGTGGGAGGACGGACGAGCATGGCCGACGAGCTTTGGACACCGACGCCCGAAACGGTGCGCGACAGCCGCATCGGGGGTTATCTCGACTGGCTGCGCACCGAGCGCGGTCGCGAGTTCGCCGACTACGCCGCCCTGTGGGAGTGGTCGACGACCGACCTCCCGGCCTTCTGGGACTCGATCTGGGACTTCTTCGAGGTCGGCGAGCGTCGCGGCCCGGCCCTCGATCCCGCCGAGATGCCCGGCGCGACCTGGTACCCCGAGGTGGAGCTGAACTACGCCGAACGGGTCCTGCGCGCCCCCGGGCTCGGTGACGACGACCCGGTCGTGTTCGGCTACTCCGACTCCCGCGAACCCGTCGTCGTGACGCTCGCCGGGCTGCGCGACCAGGTCGCGCGCTGCCGCGCCGGACTCGTGCGCGCCGGGGTCGGCCGCGGTGACCGCGTCGCCGCCTATCTGCCCAACATCCCCGAGGCCCTCGTCGTGCTGCTGGCGTGCGCGAGCCTCGGCGCGATCTTCTCCAGCTGCGCCCCGGAGTTCGGCACCCGCAGTGTGTGCGACCGCTGGCGCCAGATCGAGCCGAAGGTGCTCGTCACCGTCGACGGTTACCGGTACGGCGACAAGACCGTCGACCGCCGCGTCGAGGTCGCCGCGATCCGGGCGGACCTGCCGTCCCTGACGAGCGTCGTGCACGTGTCCTATGTGGGCGGCGAGATCCCCGACGCGGTGTCCTGGCAGGACTTCCTCGCCGAGGAGGCGCCCCTGGAGTTCGTCTCCGTCCCCTTCGGGCATCCGCTCTACGTGCTCTACTCCTCGGGCACCACCGGCCTGCCCAAACCCATCGTGCACGGCCACGGCGGCATCCTCCTCGAACACCTCAAGCAGCTCGCCCTGCACCACGACCTCGGCCCCGGTGACCGCTTCTTCTGGTTCTCCACCACGGGCTGGATGATGTGGAACTACCTCGTCTCGGCGCCCGCGGTCGGTTCGGCGATCGTCATGTACGACGGCAATCCCGGTCACCCCGACCTCGGCCGTCTCTGGCGCCTCGCCGAGGAGTCGGGCATGACCTACTTCGGCACGTCAGCGCCCTATCTCCTCGCCTGCCGCAAAGGCGGGCTGCGGCCCGCCGACATCGCCGACCTCTCCGCCCTGCGCGGTGTCGGCTCGACCGGCGCGCCCCTGCCGCCCGAGGGGTGGCGCTACGTCTACGACGCGATCTCCCCCGACGTGGTGCTCACCTCACTGTCGGGCGGCACCGACGTGTGCACCGGCTTCGTCGGCGGCGTCCCGATGCTGCCCGTCGTCGCCGGTGAGATCACCTGCCGCTGCCTCGGTTCCCGCGTCGAGGCCTTCACTCCCGAGGGCAAGCCCGTCATCGGGCAGCAGGGCGAGCTGGTCATCAGTGCGCCGATGCCGTCGATGCCGGTCGGTTTCTGGGGCGACGAGGACGGCTCCCGCTACCGCGACGCCTACTTCGGCACCTACCCCGGCGTGTGGCGCCACGGCGACTGGATCACCGTCTCCGAGCGCGGGACGTGCGTTATCACCGGCCGCTCCGACGCGACCCTCAACCGCGGCGGCGTGCGCCTCGGGACCGCCGAGTTCTACTCCGTCACCGAGGGCATGCCCGAGGTCGCCGACTCCCTCGTCGTCCACCTCGAAGACGACGAGGGCGGCGCCGGGCGGCTCCTGCTGTTCGTCGTACCGGCCGCGGGAGTGGCCTTCGACGACGCGCTCGTCAAGCGCATCCGCACCGAACTGCGGGTGAACCTCTCCCCGCGGCACGTCCCCGACGAGATCCACGCCGTCCCGGCGGTCCCGAAGACCCTGTCGGGCAAGAAGCTCGAAGTCCCCGTCAAACGCATCCTCACCGGCACGCCCGTCGACGAGGCCGCGGCGAAAGGTGCGCTGGCCAACCCCGAATCCCTGCCCACCTACCTGCGCTTCGTCGCCGAAACGTCCTAAAAGGGACGATGCTGCGGATAGCCTGAGGTCGCCGATGTGACGTGAATGCGTACAGGCCGCCGTGCCCGGGTATCGACGGTCATGCACGCCGACGAACCCAGCGGGGAGACGCCATGAGCACAGCGTCAGTACGCAGCACGGTCCCGACGCGCCTCGACCGTCTGCCCTGGTCGAGGTTCCACTGGCTGGTGATCATCGCCCTGGGCACCGCCTGGGTGCTCGACGGCCTGGAAATCCAGATGGCCGCCTCGATCGCCTCGGTGCTCACCGACAAGGACACCCTCGCGCTGACCTCCGCCGAGGTCGGCGCCTCGGCGTCGGTGTACCTCTTCGGGCAGGTCGTCGGCGCGCTGCTGTTCGGCCGCCTCGCCGACCGGCAGGGCCGCCGCAAGATGTTCATCCTCACGCTGACGCTGTACCTGGTCTTCAACGGCCTGGCCGGTCTCTCCCTGAACTTCTGGATGTTCGCGGCCTTCCGCTTCATCGC
The DNA here is from genome assembly GCF_014202425.1 of Phytomonospora endophytica. Classification (GTDB taxonomy): domain Bacteria; phylum Actinomycetota; class Actinomycetes; order Mycobacteriales; family Micromonosporaceae; genus Phytomonospora; species Phytomonospora endophytica. Next base: position 28,296 of record NZ_JACHGT010000024.1, read on the forward strand.
CGGCATGGGCATCGGCGGCGAGTACGCCGCCATCCACTCCGCCATCGACGAACTCATGCCCGCCCGCTACCGCGGCCGCGTCTCCCTCGCCATCAGCGGCACCTACTGGGCCGGCGCCGCGCTCGGCGCCGTCATGGGCGCCTTCCTGCTCGACCCGGACATCTTCGGCAAGGACGTCGGCTGGCGCCTGAGCATGTTCATCGGCCCGCTCATCGGCGCGGCGGTGTGGCAGCTGCGCAAGCACATCCCCGAAAGCCCGCGCTGGCTCATGACCCACGGGCGGGAGGAGGAGGCCGAGAAGACCGTCAAGGAGATCGAGGACTACGTCCGCTCCAAAGGCGGCACGATCGAGCACGTGCACGAGGACGAGGCCATCGAGGTACGGCACTATCCACCCGTCACCTACCGCGAGATCGCCTCGGTGATGCTGAAGAAGTACCTCCGGCGATCCACCCTCGGCTTCGTGCTCATGGTGACCCAGTCCTTCCTGTACAACGCGATCTTCTTCACCTACGGGCTGGTGCTCGCCGACTTCTACGGCATCGCCGACGAGACGATCCCGTGGTTCTTCATCCCCTTCGCGCTGGGCAACCTGTGCGGGCCGCTGGTGCTGGGCCGCTACTTCGACACCATCGGCAGACGCGCCATGATCGGCGGCACCTACCTGGTGTCGGCGGCGATCCTGGCCGTCAGCGGGTACCTGTTCTGGATCGACGCGCTGACCGCGGTCACGCAGACGGTCCTGTGGTGCGTGGTCTTCTTCATCGCCTCGGCGGCGGCCTCCTCGGGTTACCTCACGGTCAGCGAGATCTTCCCGCTGGAGTTGCGCAGCCAGGCGATCGCGTTCTTCTTCGCCATCGCGCAGTTCTGCGGGGGCGTGATCGCGCCCTGGCTGTTCGGGATGCTGATCGGCGACGCGTCGAGCCGCACGCCCCTGTTCATCGGTTACCTCCTCGGCGCGGGATTGATGTGCCTCGGCGGGGTCACGGCCATCACCCTGGGCGTGAACGCCGAACGGAAGTCCCTGGAGGACGTCGCGACCCCGTTGTCGGCGGTCAAGGCCGCCGCGGCCCGCGAGGAGGCGACGGGCGAGGAGATCATGGAGGAGATCCAGCGCGACCGGGACGACGACGGCAAGCCCCAGCGGTAGGGGAGTCGTCGCCGAGGCCCTTGTGCGGCGGGCGCCACTGGCACAGAATGTGGTGATCACCGTGCGGAGGGCAGAGATGACCGAGGCGCAGCCGATCGGGGCACCGAGCGCGATCCGCCGCCAGCTGGGTTCGGCGCTGCCGCCGCACGTCGGCGAACCGCACCTGTTCCCCGTCGGGCACTTCGCCGGACCGGTCTACCCGCATCGGGGCGCCGCCGCGCCCGACTCCTTCGAGATCCGCTACCGCGACGGCGTCTTCTCCCTCAGCGCCGCCGAGTACGTCATGTGGGCCAGCGCCCACGGTGAGCCCGCCGACCTCGCCGGGTCGCCGCTGACCCGGGCCGACGCCGAGAAAGCCGCCCGCCTCGCCGGGCTCGACGCGCCCGGTCCGGTGCTCGACGGGTTGCGCGCCGACGGGCTCGTCGCCTTCGTACCGTCCGATGTGGAGGGTGCGCGCGCGTTCGCGATGACCCACCAGATCCGGCCGCTGGCCCTCGGCCTCGGCAACTCCCCGGAACGGCCCGGCGTCTTCGAGATCGGCATGCCGGGTGCCGCGCGGGTCAGTGTCGGCTACGACGTCTACCACATCTGGCTTTTCGCGCACCTCGCCGCCGATCTGTGGTCGGCCCTCGCCGAGATGGCCCGTGAGGCCGCCGACGCCAACGCCGAGGAGAACGGTGAGGATCGCCCGCGACTCGTCGACGACCCCGACATCCTGCTGCGTCACGTGATCGAGGCCCTGCCGGTGCTCATCTCGACGAGCTGCGTCTATCTCGACCGCCGGGCCTGAGACCGCCGCGCCCACCGGGCCTTGTGGACGAACCGGCGCTCACGCAGAATGAGTGCGGTCCCGAGACACGGGTGGAGGGGGCGACGGTGGCGTCAGCGAAGAACGCGGGTGCGGTCGGCGACCGCACCGAAACCGTGAACACCGCGCCCGACCTCGGCGCGATCCTGGCCGAGACCCGGCGGATCCGCCAGGAGTTCGCCGAGCACGGCGGCGGCCCGCTCGACAACTCCAATGTGGAACTCGTGCTGCCCGTAGGCCATTTCGCCGGTCCCATGTTCACCCGTCCCGAGGCCGAGGCGCCGGAGTCCTTCGAGGTCCGCTTCCGGGACGGCGTCTTCTCCTTGAGCGCCGCCGAGTACGCCGTGTGGGCAGTCGCGCACGGCGATCCCGAGTCGGTCGGCGCCTCGCCGACCACCCGCGCCATGGTCGAGGACGCCGCCTCGCGCGCCGGCGTGCGCGAACCCGCGCCGCTCTTCGACGGCCTGGCCAAGGACGGCCTGCTCGTCCGCACCCGCACCAGCGGACCGGACGCCGAGGAGTTCGCCCGCAGACACCAGATCCGGCCGCTGGCGCTGGGGCTGGGCAACACGCCCCAGTCGCTGGGCGGCTTCCAGATCGGCATGCCCAACGCGCCCCGGGCCACCGTCGGCTACGACGTCTACCACATGTGGCTCTTCGCGCATCAGGCCGAGAACCTGTGGGGGGCGATCAGCACGATCGCCGCCGAGGCCGCCGCCGCGAACCTGGAGGAGGGCGACGAGGGCGTGCGCCTGATCGAGGACCCGGAGACGCTGCTGACGGGGTTCCTCAACGCGATGCCCGTTCTGGTCTCGACGAGCTGCGTCTACATCGACCGCTGCTAGGACCCGCCCGGCTCCTCCAGGTGAGCGGCGAACGCCGCCACGTCCACATCGGACTCCCATGCGCCGGGCTCCTCGGCGTGGCCCTCGTGGCAGAGCACGAACATCCGGCGCAGACGCGGGACCGCGCGGTCGAGAACGTCGCGCCACCAGCTGGGATGGCTGGCGTCGCGCGCCGGGTCGTAGGCGTAGGCCCGCGCCTGCCACAGCGCGCCCAGCTCCTCGACCGCGGCCGGATGCCGCCACCAGCAGGGCAGGACGACCCTGCGCAGCTGCTGGCGTTCGACGAGCCCGGCGACGAAGACCGCCAGCTCGCCGAGCAGCCGCGCCCGCTCGGGTCCCGCCAGTGTGGACCAGTCCACGGCGGTACCGCGGGCCGGAGTCCGCGGCGGCTCCTCCAGCTTCCGGACGCGGGCTTCGAGGACGCCCTGCTGCTCGCGCGCGCGGTTGAGCTCCTGCTGGAAGGCCCGGATGGTGTTCAGCTGCTCGGCGAGGACCTCGGCGAGCTCGGTCGTGGAACTGTCGCTTGTGTCGGTCATGTCGCTCGGGCTTCCTGTTCGGTGTCGGTGATGCGGTCGGACCCGCGGGTGTGGAGCGAGAGCCGCGGGCCGTGCCCGACGGCGAGCCGTCCGTCGGCGCCGAGGTCGAAGAGCGCGCCCTCGGCGGTGGTGGGCACACCGTCCACTTCGGAGCCGTCGGCCAGGTCCCAGGCCCGGATGCGCAGGTCCTCGGCGGAGGTGACGAGCACGTCGCGGCCGTCGAGCCGCGCGAAGCGGACCTTGGTGGTCGGTCCCGCGTGGCCTTCGAGGCTCAGGACGGGCCGGCCGGTGCCGGCGTGCCAGACGCGGACGAGGCGGTCGCCCGTGGTGGCGGCGAGGTCGCGGTGCAGGGCGATGTCGTGGACCCAGCCGTCGTGGGCGCGGATCCGGTAGTGCGGGCGGGATCGGGCGAGGTCCCAGCCGATGACCTCGCCGTCGTCGGAACCGCTGAGCAGGTGCGGGCCGTCGGCGGCGAGCGCGCCGACGGGAGCGGTGTGTCCATGAAGGACGGTCCCGCCGGAGTCGTCGTCGAGGTCCCACACCCGGACGGTGCCGTCCTCTCCGCCGGTCGCGGCCAGGCCGGACGCGAGGAACCGGGCGCAGTAGACGGCGTCGCGGTGGCCGCGCAGGGTTCGCCGCGGCCGGGTCGTCGCGATGTCCCAGACGATGGCCGTCAGGTCGGCGGACGCGCTCAGGACGAGCACGCGTCCCTTGTGGACGCCCATGGCCAGGCTGTGGATCACGCCGTCGTGTCCCCGGAGCACGCCGTGTCCGCGGCCGCTCGCCGGATCCCAGAGCCGGACGGCGAAGTCGTCGCCGCTGCTGGCGCACAGCGGTGTGCGGCCGAGCGGGTCGCCGATGAGCCGCCTGGCCGGGCCGTCGTGCGAGCCGAGGACGGTCGCCTCGCCGTCGGCGCCGAAGAGCGTGACACGGCCGTCGACGTCGGCGGTGAGCAGGCCGTGGGCTGTGCCGAGGACACCCCAGATGAGGTGCTCCTCAAGGGTTCCGGGACTGAGGGGGAGACGCCTGGTCCAGGACTCGGTCCACATGTGACGGATCAGCTCCTCGGCCTTTGGCGCGTGGTGGGCGGTGGCGGTTCGGGGCCGCGCTCGGGGGCCGCGCCGGGTGTCGCGTCGAGCATGGACGACCGCTCGGCGTTCGGGACGACCTGGGCCCCGCCCGGCCCGCGGGCCGCACTCGACCGGAGGAAACTCGAATAGGAGGAACCGGCCTTTCGGCCGCCGCCGGTGAGGACGGCCGGTGCGGTGAGCCGCGACCGGCCGGCCTCCGCCGGAGCGGCCTTGACATTGTGCGCCCACGGTGGCGCGGGCGGGGTGCTGCGCTTGAGCAGCGGAAGGGCGCCGTCGCCGCGGATGAGGTGTTCCGGCGTCTGATCACCCTCCCGGTCCCGCATCTCCCGGAGCAGAGCCTCGGCCAGCATGCTCAGCGAGACGGGGTCGGTCGCGGACCGCACGAAAGTGCCGAGGCAGTCCACGAGCGCGCCCGTGTACCGCGATAAGGGTTCGCCCGGAACGGCGAAGGACGGCCGGGTGCGCATACTGGAGGCGAGGATGGCGACGCTGCTGCGAGCCGATCCGGCCGACAGCGCCCCCGGCAGATACGTGGCGGCACCACTGAAGCACGAGTCGAGGACGAGCACCTTCAGCTTCGCGCCGATCTTCCCCAGCGCCCGCAGCGCCGCCGCGAGGGAGTAGCAGTACTGCTCGTAGTCCCTCTTGTAATAGGTGCTGCGAGTCGCGAAGTAGATGTCCTCGTGGTCCTCGTCCAGAAAGGCGTGCCCGGCCAGGTACAGCAGGAACACGTCGTCCCCGGTGACCTTGCCCGCCGAGATCTGCAGATCCTGCTCGATCTGCGACTGCACGGGGTTCTTGGTCGACTCGACGACGAAACCCCAGTGCGGCAACGCGTCCTTGAGGGCCTCGACGTTGGTGCCGGCGGCCGGCAGATCCTCGATGCCGCAGCCGTCCTGGTAGCTGCTCATGCCGTACAGCCGCGCGTACCGTCTCCCGATCTCCACGCTAGGGCGCTTTCGGGCCGGCCGTGCGGACCGGCCCGGGCGAGCTCACCCCGGGCTTCCGCTCCGTGCGCAGCTCCACGCGCAGCCTCCCCGTCTCGCTCCACTGTGGCCGGTGACGTCACGATACGGCCTGGCGGCCGCGCGGCGCCAGCCTCAGCGCACGTCGGCGGTGAGGTCGCCCGTCTCGCCCTCGGCGATGGCGCGGCGGCCGAGGATCACCACGTAGGCCAGGAAACCGACCCAGACGAAGGCGCCGATGGTGATGGCCAGCGGCGCCGGGAGGAACGGCGTCACGAAGCCCTCGATGAGGCCGCTGACGAACAGCACCGCGACCAGTCCCATCGCCACCATCGCACCCGAGCGGGCCGCGGCGGCCAGGGACTGCCCGCGCGTCAGCGCCGGACCCGGCGCGATCCACGACCAGCCGATTCGCAGCCCGACACCGGAGGCGACGAACACCGCCGTCAGCTCCAGCAGCCCGTGCGGGGCGATGAGCAGGAAGAACGTGTCGGCGCCGTCGTTGCCGACCATCACGCCCCCGGTGATGCCGAGGTTGAGGATGTTCTGCCACAGCACGTACAGCGTCGGCAGGACCAGCACGCCCCCGATGAGGGCCTGCGCGGCGACGAAGGCGTTGTTCGTCCAGACCCTCAGGAAGAAGTTCTGCGCGGCGTACTCGCTGTAGTAGGCCTCGAAGTCCTGGTTGACCAGCGCCTCGATCTGCTCCGGCGACATCAGCGCCAGCTGGGTGGCCGGATGCGCCGCCACGAACCAGATCAGACCGCCCCCGATCAGCACGAAGGAGGCGATCACGCCCGTCCACCACGGCCACGCCTGGTACACCGTCGCCGGGAACGTGTGCGTGAAGAAGCGGACGAACTGGCGCGGCGAGGTCCGCGTCGTTCCGGTGATCGCGCTGCGCGCCCGCAGCACCAGCTGCGACAGCCGTGCCACCAGCAGCGGGTCGGGCATCCGGCTGCGCACGACCGCCAGGTGCGTCGCCGCGCGCTGGTACAGCATCATCAGCTCGTCGGACTGCTCCGCCGTCAGTCGCGCGCCCCGGCTGAGCTGGTCGAGGCGCAGCCACTCGGCGTTGTGTTCGGCGACGTAGGCATCCAGGTCCACGCAGCGACGGTACCGCCCGACGGCAACGCCCGGGCGCTCGGACGCGTGAGCGCCGACGGGCGCGCGTACGGCACACTGGGCGGGTGGCAGCCGACGCGTCGACCATCCTCCCCGGCCGCTTCGTCAGCGGCGAAGCGGTCGAACTCGACGTGCGCGTCGCCCGCCTCGGCTCGCGGATGCTCGCCTTCGCCCTCGACCTGATGGTCCTCGCCGGTGCCGCGCTCCTGCTCAGCACCCTCACCACGTACTTCCTCAGCGAACTCGACCAGAGCGGCGCCGACGTCGACGGCGCCCTGGTCAGCGCGTTCGTCCTGATCGACCTGATCATCCTGTTCGTGGTGATCCCCGCCGGCGTCGAGACCCTCAGCAAGGGCCGCTCCGTCGGCAAACTCGCCGCCGGCCTGCGCGTCGTCCGCGACGACGGCGGACCCATCCGCTTCCGGCACGCGCTCGTGCGCGCGCTCGTCGGCGTCACCCTCGAATTCCCCGGACTGCTGCTGCCCGGTATCACCTGGCTGGTCGGGCTGTGGACGATGCTGATCAACCCGGCGGGCAAACGCCTCGGCGACCTCGCCGCCGGCACCGTCGTCATCCACGAGCGCTCGCCCGCCGTGTGGGGCTGGATCCCGCTGATGCCGCCGCAGCTCGGCGCGTGGGCCTCCCTGGTCGACCTCGCCGACCTCGACGACGAACTCGCGCTGGCCGTGCGGCACTTCCTGTCCCGCAACGCTCAGATCCGCGAACCCGCCCGCACGGCGCTCGGGCAGGCCCTGGCCGCGGAACTGGCCGCCAAGGTCGTGCCGCCGCCCCCGCCGGGGACACCCGGCTGGGCCTTCATGAGCGCGGTCCTCGCCGAGCGCTACCGGCGCAACGCCGGGCGCCTCGCGGCGAGCCGTGCGGTGACCGCGCAGGTCTGGGACACGTTGTACGGGCCCCGGGTGGAGAAGGTCGGGGGTTAGCCCTACAGCTGCTCGATCGCCTCGCGCAGCCCCGTCGCCGGGCGGCCCGTCAGGGTCGCGACCGCGTCGGAGACCACGTTCATCTCGCCCGTCGCGATGGCCGCGTAGGACGTGATCCAGCCTTCGACCTCCCAGTCGGCGGCGCCGTAGCCACCGCGGGAGGCGCGGGCCTCGTCGAGACTCTCGGGGACGTAGTGGACGCCCTTCCCGGTAACGGTCGACAGGATCTCGGCGGTCTCGACCATCGTCAGCGCCTTCGGGCCGGTCAGGTCGTGGACGCGGCCGTCGTGGCCCTCGGTCATCAGGACCGAGGCGGCGGTGTCGGCGACGTCGCGGCGGGCCACCCAGGCGACGCGTCCGCTCCCGGCGGGGCCGCGGATGGCCCCGTCGTCCCAGGCCATGCCCGGCACGTAGTCGGCGTACAGGCTCGGCCGCAGGAAGGTCCAGGCGAGTCCGCTCGCCTTGATGTGCTCCTCGGTGGCGAAGTGGTCGCGGGCGAAGGTGAAGGTCGCGTCGGGTGCGGCGGCCAGGAACGACAGGTAGACGATCCGCCGGACACCGGCCGCGACGGCCGCGTCGACCGCCGCGAGGTGCTGCTCGACCCGGTCGGCCGACTCGGTCGCCGACACCAGGAACACCGTCGAGGCCCCGTCGAAGGCCGCGCGCATCGCCGCGCCGTCCCCGTACGACGACGCCCGCCGCACCTCGGCGCCCGGGTACTCGGGCGCCCGGGACGGGTCGCGCACGACGAGGGTCATGGCGGCGCCCGCCGCGGCGATGTTCGCCGCGACCGCGCCGCCGATCGCGCCGGTGGCGCCGGTGATGGCCAGTCCGCTCATGCCCTGTTCCTACCAGAGGCGTCGCGGAAAACCGCGCGACTCGGGAACACGTCCCCCTTAGTCTCGGGCCTCATGGACCCCTCGGCGCTCCTCGACCAGCTGGGCATCACCGCGCCCGCCACGCCCATCCACGGAGGCTGGGCCTCGTGGACCTTCGACATCGGCGGCACCCGCATCCTGCGCGTCGCCCGCAACGACGAGATCGCCGCCGCCCACCGCCGCGAGGAGCGGCTGCTGCCCGAACTGGCGCGGCACGTCACCTTCGCCGTGCCGGTCCCCGAGACCGTCGGCGAGTTCGGCGGCCACACCTACATGCTCTATCCGCGCCTGCCGGGCCGCGCGATCGGCGCGGGCGACCGGGTCGGCGAGGTCGCCGGCATGCTGCGGGAGCTGCACTCCTTCCCGGCCGAACGGGCCGCGGAACTGCTCGGCCGCCCGGTCGGCGGCTGGCGGGACGAGTACGCGCGTGACCGGATCTGGATCGACGGCGAGGTCATGCCGCGACTGGAGCCGGGGCTGCGCGCGGTCCTCGCGAAGCGGCACGACGAGGCCCTCGACGCGCTCACCGGGTTCACGCCGGTGCTGGTGCACCGCGACCTCGGCACCGAGCACATCCTGTGCGGCGAGGACGGCTCGCCGACGGCGCTGATCGACTTCGAGACGGCGCTCGTCGGGGACCCGACGATCGACTTCGTCGGCCTGTGGATCACCTTCGGCGAGGAGGTGACGCGCGACCTGATCGCCGACTACGGCGGGACGGTGTCGCCGGACCGCCTGCGCTTCTACGTGTGGATGGGCGCGGTCCACGCGATCCGGCACGGCGTCCAGGAAGGCGACGAGGAACTCGTCGCCGACGGCATCGCCGGACTGACCGCGCGGCTGGAGATGTAGCCCGCCGGTTCCGGACGCGGAACGTCCGGAACCGGGCCTAGCCTGTCGGGCATGACCGAGTTTCGTGAACAGGACTTCTCCGGGGCGTGCTTCGAGGACGTGAACCTCCGTGACACCTCCTTCACCCGCATCCGCTTCAACGGCGCCCGGATGCGCGAGGTCGACTTCGGCGGCGTGCGCGTCCACGGCGCCCTCTTCGGCGACACCCGCCTGCGCGGTGTGTACATGCGGGGCGTCGAGATCAGCGGTGAGCTGCGCGACGTCGTCGTCAACGGCGTCGACGTCGCACCGCTCATCGAGGCCGAACTCGACCGCCGCGACCCCGACCGGGTCCTCATGCGGCCCGGCGACCCCGACGGCTTCCGCGCCGGCTGGGCCGCGCTGGAACGCCGCTGGGAGGGAACGATCGCGCGGGCGCGGACCTTCCCCGAGGACACGCTGCACGAGCGCGTCGACGGCGAGTGGTCCTTCATCCAGACCCTGCGGCACCTCAACTTCGCCTACGCGAGCTGGGTCGACCGGATGCTGCTCGGCGTGGAAGCCCCGTGGCACCCGCTCGACCTGCCCTGGGACGAGGCGCCGGGCTGGCCCGGCGTCGTGCCCTGGGACCGGGAGGCCAGGCCTTCGCTAGACGAGGTCCTCGCCGTCCGCGAGGAGCGCAAGGCGACGATCGGGCGCGTTCTGACGGCGCTGACCGACGAGCTGCTGGCCGGCGAGGTCACACGGACGTCACCGGGCTACCCGAGCGAGGAAGGCGTGCCCTACCGGGAATGCCTCCTCGTCGTCCTCAACGAGGGCTGGGAGCACCGGCTGTTCGCCGAACGCGACCTGACCGCGCTGGAAGGCTGATCACCGGGGGCGTCGCGCGATGAACTCGTGGACGTGCCAGTGCTTCGGGCCGCCGAGGGCCTGACCGTCGGCGTCCTCGACCTCGAACCACACCAGGTCGAGGCCGTCGAGGAGCTCGCGGGCGCGTTCCTCGGTGTGCCGGCTGATCCAGGGGAGTTCGGCCCAGGTGTCGCGGTCGCCGAGCAGGTGCCCGGCGAAGACCCCACCGGGTGCGAGGGCCGCGCGGATCGAGGCCCACAGGCCGTCGAAGCGTTCCGGTTCGGTGAAGAAGAGGCTGTAGCCGGCGTAGATGTAGTCCACGGTGGGCAGTGGCACGTCGGCGAGCCTGGCCTCGATCAGGGTGAGTCTCCCCGGACGGCCCTCGGCGCGTTCGCGCAGGTTGTCGATCGCCTTCGGCGTGCTGTCGACGGCGGTGAGATCCCAGCCGCGGTCGAGGAGGTCGACGCTCTCGTTGCCCGCCCCGAAGCCCAGATCGAGGGCGCGGCCGGGGGCGTCGAAACCTTCCAGGGCCTTGAGATGCACCGCACGGGCCGGCCGGTGGTTGGTGTGCTCGACGAACGGTGCCCAGTCGGGCCGTTTCTCCATGGGCGGATTCTGGCACGCCCGCCTTGCTACCGGTGGGTAGAGTGCGGCGCATCCCTTCAATCCCGAAAGGAGCAACATGACCCGTTTCGCATTACCGCGTAAGCGGAGCGTGATCGCCGTCGTCGCGGCGATCGCCATGCTGGCCGCCGGACTCTGGCTGGCCCGTCCGGCCTCGGCCGACGCGCCGCCCGAGGGCATCGACGTGTCGGGCCACCAGGGCGACGTGGACTGGGGCGCCGTCGCCGGCGCCGGGATCCAGTTCGCGATGATCAAGGCGACCGAGGGCACGAGCTACACCAACGACCACTTCGCCCAGCAGTACGTGGGTTCCTACGAGGCCGGGCTGATCCGGGGCGCCTACCACTTCGGGCTCCCGAACGTCTCCTCCGGCGCCGACCAGGCGAACTACCTGGTCGACCACGGCGGCGGCTGGTCGGCGGACAACCAGACCCTCCCGGCCACGCTCGACATCGAGTGGAACCCTTACGGAGCGGCCTGTTACGGCATGTCGGCGGGATCGCTGGTGGCCTGGACGCACGACTTCCTCAACACCTACAAGGCCCGCACCGGCCGCGACGCGCTCGTCTACACCGCGGCCAGCTGGTGGAACGACTGCATGGCCGGTTCGACCGACTTCGTAGCGAGCAATCCATTGTGGATCGCCCACTACGGGGTGTCGACGCCGAACATGCCGAACGGCTGGCCGGTGTACACCTTCTGGCAGTACACCTCGACGGGCTCGGTGCCCGGCGTGAGCGGCAACTGCGACCGCAACATCTTCAACGGAAGCCGCGACCGGCTCATCGCCCTGGCGAACAACACGCCATAGCGAGACGTTGAGGTGGCCCGGCGAGAGCCGGGCGGGCAAGACGCGAGACCCGGCACGCGCCCGGGCTCCGGAGACGGGGCCCGGGCGTTTTAGTGGGCGGCGCTGCGGGAGATGTCGCCGGCTCGCGCCCACTCCGGTGCGCATCGGTCGGCTTCCCCGGCTAGAGCCGCCCGCTCGCCTTCAGCGCCAGATACGCGTCGGTCACCTTGCTCGCGAACACGTCGGCGGGCTGGTCGACGACCTCGACGCCGTAGCGCACGAGGCTCGCCGCGACCCGGCGCCGCTCGACGAGCGACTTCTCCGCGGCGGCGGCCTGGTAGGCCACGTCCATCGGGTCCCCGTCGCCGTATCCGCGCCGGGTTCGCATGCGCGCGATGACCGGGTCGCTGACGGCGGCCACGATGACCTTGTGCCGTGATGCCAGCTGCGGCAGCGCCGGGAGCAGCGACTCGGCGATCGCGCCCGGCTCCAGCGACGTGAAGATCACCACCAGCGCGCGCTTGGCCTCGCGTTTGAGCACCTCGGCGACGACGAGCCCGAAGTCGGTCTCGACCAGCGCCGGTTCCAGCGGGGCCAGGGCCCGCACCAGTTTCGGCAGCAGCCCGCGCCGGGCGCCGCCCTCGATGACCGCGCGCACCTCGGTGTCCACGGCGAGCGCGTCGACGCGGTCACCCGCGCGGGCGGCGACCGCCGACAACAGCAGGGCCGCGTCGATTGCGGCGTCCAGGCGCGGCTCGGCGAGGCCGCCGCCGTTGGTGTCGCCGACCTGCACGGCCGAGGTGCGGCCGGTGTCCAGCACGCACACGACGCGGCGGTCGCGCTCGGGCCGCCAGGTCTTCACGATCACCGACTCCCGGCGGGCCGACGCGCGCCAGTCGATCGAGCGGATGTCGTCGCCGATCACGTACTCCCGCAGCGAGTCGAACTCGCTGCCCCGGCCGCGTCCGCGCGCGGCGACGGCGCCTTCCAGGACCCGCAGCCGGGAGTACTTCTCCGACAGGTGCCGCCGCGAGTCGAAGCGCGGCAGGACCCGCAGCGTCCACGGCGGGCTGACCTTGTCGGCACGGGCGCGGGGGGTCTGGCGGTAGGCCAGGCGCATCGGGCCGTGGGAGCGGACGGTCACACGCACGGCAGGCCGGTCACCGCGCCGGGTCGGCGTCAGCGTCGTCACCAGCTCGCGCGCCTTGCCTGGCGGGAGCGTCACCGGGTGGGAGGCGGGCGTGGCCCCGGCGGAGGGGACCCACGAGTCGTGCAGGGCGCCGTGCAGGGTGCGCGGCCCGTCGTTGCGGACGTGCAGTGTCACCGTCGCCGTGCCGGTCAGGCGCACCATCTTGTCGCCCGACCGCCACATCGTCAGCCGGTCCAGCGGCGCGGCCATCATCGCGTCGGCCAGGCACGCCACACCGACCAGCACGATGTACAGCAGCAACCCCAGCCACGGCAGCGGCCACAGCGGCAGGGTCAGCAGCAGGACGCCGAAGACGACGACCGGGCGCCAGGTGATCATCGCGGCGTCGGGACGGTCGCCAGCAGCGAGTTCAGCACGTCGTCGGAGGCGATGCCCTCCAGCTCGGCCTCGGGCCGCACCTGGATCCGGTGACGCAGGCACGGGCGGGTCAGGGACTTCACGTCGTCGGGAGTCACGTAGTCGCGCCCGGCCAGCCACGCCCACGCCTTCGACGCGTTGAGCAGCGCCGTCGCCGCACGCGGCGAGGCGCCCAGGGACAGCGACGGCGAGTGCCGGGTGGCCTGCGTGATGTCGACGATGTAGCCCATGACCGGGTCGGCGACCTGCGTCGCGGCGACCGCGCGTTGCGCGGCGGCGATGTCCTCGCCGGTCGCGACGGCCCGCACACCGGCGGCCGCGAGGTCGCGCGGGTCGAAACCGGCGTGGTGCTTGCGCAGCACGTTCAGCTCCTCCTCGCGGGAGGGCGGGTCGACGGTCAGCTTCAGCAGGAACCGGTCCAGCTGCGCCTCGGGCAGCGGGTAGGTCCCCTCGTACTCGACCGGGTTCTGCGTCGCCGCGACCAGGAACGGCTCGGGCAGCGGACGCGGCTTGCCCTCGACGGTTACCTGCCGCTCCTCCATGACCTCCAGCAGCGCGGCCTGCGTCTTCGGGGGCGTGCGGTTGATCTCGTCGGCCAGCAGCAGGTTCGTGAACACCGGGCCGGGCCGGAAGTCGAAGTTCGACGAATGCGTGTCGTAGATCAGCGAGCCCGTCACGTCACCCGGCATCAGGTCGGGCGTGAACTGGAGCCGCTTGGTGTCCAGCGACAATGCGGCCGCCAGGGTCCGCACGATCAGGGTCTTGGCCACACCCGGCACGCCCTCAAGGAGGATGTGCCCCCGGCACAGCAGCCCGATGACCAGCCCGGACACCGTCGACTGCTGCCCGACGATGACCTTGCCGACCTCGTCACGCAGACGGCCGAGGGCCGCCCGCGCGCGGGCCGTGTCGGCCGGGCTGACCTGCGGCGCCGCCGCGACGGGCGCGGAGCCGGACCACTTCGCGCCGGCCGTGGCGCTGACGGGATTCTCGGTCACCTTCGGTGCCGCCTTTCATGAGGGCGCTCGCCGAGGACGGCGTGCTCCAGGGAGTCGAGCGCGTGGATCGAGTTGAGCAGGTCCTGGTCGGAGCCGGGCGGCGGCCCGAACAGGATCATGCGCACTTGCTGCCGGTCCCGTCCGGCGCGGGCGGCGACGGTCTCCACGATCTGGCCGAGGTCGGCCTTCGAGGACAGGCCGACCGCGGGCAGGATCCGGTGCAGGGCGCCGTCGCGCATGGCGCTGAGCGCGGCCTCGCGCCCGTCGCCGCGCCGGTAGAGGCGGGCGCGGCCGTAGACGGTCTCGGCGGCCGGGACCTGCACCGGCAGGGGTTCCACGACCGGCGGGCCGAGCCGGCGGCCCCGGGCCAGCGCGGCGAGCGCGAACACGATGAGCAGGCCGATCAGCGCCGCCCACATCCAGGCCGGGAAGGCCTTGTACAGCGGGTTCTCGGGGCTGCTCGCCTTGGGCGGGACGTAGGGGTCGGGCTCCTGCTCTTCGCCGTCGTACTTCGGGGGCGGCTCGGACGCGTGCATGTCGAGCCACACCAGATTCGGGCGCGTGGCGAGCATCCCGACGGCCAGCTCGCTGTTCCCGGCGGCGTTGATGCGCGCGTTGTCGAAGGGGTCGGCGGCGCCGACGACGACGATCTCGGGCATCTCCTCGACGGAGGGGACGGTGACCATGGAGCCGTCGTAGCAGGGCACGCCGATGGTGACCGGCTGCATGCCCTTGGGCGGGTCCGGTGCGGCGTAGCGGTCGCGGAACACCTCGGCGGGACCGGCCGCGGCGGCCTCGGGGACGTTGCAACCGGGCTCGGCGAGCCCGGTGGCGATGCGGCTGTCGGCGACCTGGAGACCCGTCAGCGCCATGAGGCGGAAGGCGCCGGGCCGGACCAGAACGATCCTGGTGCCCTCCGGCAGGTAGCTCATCTCCAGCAGCTGGTCGGCGCGCACGAAGTCGGGCGCGGGGACGAACAGGGTGGTGTTCGGCCGCCCGGCGGCGGCGAGCGCGTCGGCGACGTTGGTGGCGACGGTCGTGGCGATCCCGCGCTCGGTGAGCCGCTGCGCGAGGACGCTGCCCCCGAAATCGCTCGTGGCGGTGGGGGACAGGTAGTCCTCGTCACCGGGGGACGGCGTCTCGACCGACACCGCGATCACCGTGAGGATCGCCAGGAGGAACACGACCGCGTAGGGGGTGATCAGTCGGGGCTTCGACCAGCGGCTCTTCTTCTTGACCGGGCCTTTCGCGGCGGGTGCCGCCTCGACCGTCTCGGGCGGGGGAGTCGTCGTGGTCATGTCGCGCTCCCGGCGAGGCGGCCGCCCGCGGCGGCGGAGATCGTCGCGTCGAGCTCGGCCATGCGCTCCACGTGCCCGGCGTCGGCCTCGTGCTGGCCGTACCAGATGTCGGAGAAGATCCGCGCGGCCTCGTCCATGGCGACCGCCGCCGGGGGCAGCGCCGCCGAGGCGGCCGCGGCCAGTTCGGTGACCGTCCAGCCCGGGCGGTGGTCGATGAGCTCGCGGTCGATGAGGTCGCGGACGCTCGCGCGCAGCCACTCGCGCACGGCGCGGCGGTGATCGCCGGCGGCGGCGTAGGCGCGGGCACGCGCGCGCAGCTGGTCGGAGGGGAGGTCGGGGACTTCGTCGTCGAGGACTTCGGCGGCCTTGTCGTACTCGACGACGCCGTCGTACCTGCGCTCCCGCCGCAGCCAGCCCGTGCCGTGCGAGAACAGCGCGACGACCGTGGCCAGGATCAGCAGCGTCAGCAGCAGCCCGCCGACGCCGAGGGGGTACCAGTCGGAGATGTCGGCGACCAGCTGCGACCACCAGCGCGCGATTCCGCCCGAGACGGGCCCGTCGTTCTCGCTCACCGCGGCGGCCCTCCGTGCGGCGGGTACACGAGCATCCGCGGCGGCGCGAGGTTCGGGGCGTCGCCGCGGGCCGCGGCCCGGGTCAAGACGATGTCGAGGCCTTCGGTGCGGATGCGCGTCTCGATCAGGGTCACGGCGTCGAGGCACGCGAGCATCGCGTAGGCCATGGTGTTGATGGCGAGGTAGGCGCCGCCCAGGACGAGCAGCAGGTTCCCCTCCAGGATCGACGAGTAGGACGCGATCTGGTCGGCCGCCGACCAGGCACCGCAGGTGATGGCCAGGCGCACCAGCAGCCACGAGCCGTATCCGAGCAGCCGGACGCCCGCCGCGCGGCAGCCCGCGCGCCCGGCGAGGGCGAGGCCGCGGCCGATCGCGGTCCCCAGTGGGGCTCCGTCGATGATCAGGACGGGCACGATGAGCCCGCCGAAGGCGTAGACGACGAACCACGGCAGCCCGCACATCGCCGCGGTGAGCGCGGCGACCGGCGCGATGATCACCGCCACGACCACCACCCGCCCCCACGGCACGCCGCGCACGTACAGCTCGGCGAAACCGGGGGCGGGACGGTCGAGGACCGTCGCCAGCGCCGCCCGGCTCGCGGGCACGCCAAGGACGGTGATGATGAGGATCTCCGTGGTCAGCCCGGCGATCATCCACAGCCACAGCACGGTCGGTTCGCCGAAGAGGTCGGAGGAGTACCTCGGGGCCAGCGCGTCCTGCGTCGACAGCCGCATCCAGGTCATGATGACCTGCTCGACGGCCGCGAGGCCGAAGGAACCGGCCAGCAGGGGCTTCCAGTGGGCGCGCAGCAGCGTGGCGGCGGCGTCGAGCAGCTCGCCGACGGTCATCGGGCGCAACGGGAGCACCTGCGTGCCGCTCACCTGGTCCCCTCTCCGACGCCCGGTGGTGCCCGCCCATCGTGCCATGGCCGCGCTCGTGGCCGCGGGAGCGCTGTCACGGGGTCCGCGACCTCGCCGGCCGGGCCGTCCACACCGCCCGTTCACCTGGCCGTTCGGGTGGTAACGAGACTCACAACGCGCAAAATGTCATGATCAGGACTGATTCGTCTCTTAACAGTGAGTAACCCCCACCGCCACGATTGCAAGATTTATTCATCGGGATGGAACTATGGAGCGCATGAGAGCACGGGTACTGGTTGTTGACGACGATCCCGCCCTGGCGGAGATGCTCGGCATCGTGCTGCGCACCGAGGGGTTCACACCGTCGTTCGTCTCGGACGGCGAACGGGCACTGTCGGCGTTCCGGGAGAACGGCCCGGACATCGTGCTGCTCGACCTCATGCTTCCCGGCATGAGCGGCATCGACGTCTGCAAGGCCATTCGCGCCGAGTCGGGCGTGCCGATCGTGATGCTGACGGCCAAGAGCGACACGGTCGACGTCGTCCTCGGGCTGGAGTCGGGCGCCGACGACTACGTCGTCAAGCCCTTCAAGCCCAAGGAGCTGGTCGCGCGCATGCGCGCCCGCCTGCGCGGCAGCCAGGACGACATGCCCGAGCGGCTGACCATCGGCACGCCGGGGCTGCGCGTGGTCGTCGACGTGCCCGCGCACACCGTCACGCTGAACAACGCCGAGGTCAAGCTGACCCCGCTGGAGTTCGACCTGCTCGTCGCGCTGGCCCGCAAGCCGCGCCAGGTCTTCACCCGCGAGGTCCTCCTTGAGCAGGTGTGGGGCTACCGGCACGCCGCCGACACGCGGCTGGTGAACGTCCACGTGCAGCGGCTGCGCGCGAAGATCGAGCCGGACCCGGAGAACCCGCAGCTCATCCAGACCGTGCGCGGCGTCGGCTACAAGGCCGGCATCGGTTAGACCGAGCCTTGCCCTCCGCGTTCACCCCTCCCTGGCGACGGCCGAAAGTCCGGGCGCTGCTGAGGCGTACCTACCGCGCCTCGCTGCGCATGGCGCGGCCGATCATCCGGACGTGGCGCGGGTCCCTCCAGCTGCGGGTTGTGGCGATCACCCTGGTGACCACGACGCTGCTGGTGGCGATGTTCGGCCTGATCGTCGGCAAGAGCATCACCGACCGCCTGGTGAACAACAAGATCCAGAACTCGCAGGCCGTGGTGGTCGGTGGCCGTGAACAGGCCATCAAGGAACTGTCCTCCCTCGTCGGCCCGCAGGACACCGCGCTGCCGCGAGTCGCGACCGAGCTGGTCAAGACCCTCGCCACCCAGCCCACCCAGCCCGGCAGCCGCTACGAGGTCCTGCTGGTCCCCGACCCCCGCATCGGCGACGCCGTCGCGCCCTTCCGGCAAGGCTTCGGGCACCCCGCCAAGGCCGAGACGATGGTGGTACCCGACGACCTGCGCGCCATGGTCGCCGACGGGCACAGCGGCTACCAGCTGACCTCCGCCACCTTCGACCAGGCGCCGGTGAGCCCGTTCCTCGTCTTCGGGACACCCCTGAGCACGAACTCGATCGGGTTCCAGCTCTATTACTTCTTCCCCCTGGAGAACGAGGCCGCGGTCAGCGACCTGGTCAGCAAGACCCTCTTCCTCGGCGGAGCGGCGCTCGTCATCCTCCTGGCCCTGCTGGCCGCGCTGGTCACACGCCTGGTCGTGACGCCCGTACGCGTCGCCGCACGCACGGCCCAGCGCCTGTCGGCGGGCCTGCTGCACGAGCGGATGACCGTCAAGGGCGCCGACGACCTCGCCAGACTCGCCGGGTCCTTCAACCTCATGGCCGAGAACCTCCAGCAGCAGATCGTCCGCCTCGAAGAGATGTCGCGCCTCCAGCGGCGCTTCACCTCCGACGTCTCCCACGAACTGCGCACCCCCCTGACCACCGTCCGGATGGCCGCCGACCTGCTGCACTCCTCCCGCGAGGACTTCCCGCCGGAGGCCGCGCGCAGCGCCGAGCTGCTCCAGGACGAACTCAACCGCTTCGAGGACCTGCTCGGCGAACTGCTGGAGATCAGCCGCTTCGACGCCGGCTTCGCCCAGCTCGACGCCGACGCCGTCGACCTCAACCCGATCGTCCGCTCGGTCGCCGGATCCTTCGCGGCGCTCGCCGACCGCTGCGGGGTGGAGTTGCGCGTCAGCGTCCCCCGGGCCCCCACGATCGCCGAGGTCGACGGGCGCCGGGTGCAGCGCGTCCTGCGCAACCTCATCGGCAACGCCGTCGAGCACGCCGAGGGCCGCCCGGTCGACGTGGAGCTCGCCGCGTCGGGCACCGCCGTCGCCGTGACCGTCCGCGACCGCGGTATCGGACTCAAACCCGGCGAGGAGAAGCTGGTCTTCAACCGCTTCTGGCGCGCCGACCCCTCGCGCGCCCGCCAGACCGGTGGGACGGGCCTCGGCCTGTCGATCAGCGTCGAGGACGCCAAGCTGCACGGCGGCTGGCTGGAGGCGGTCGGTGAACCGGGCGTCGGTTCGGTGTTCCGGCTGACGCTGCCGCTGCGCAGTGGTGACCGGCTGCTGTCCTCGCCGCTGTCGCTGAACCTCGGCGAACCGGCGGTCGAGCCCGCCGGGCAGGAAACGCAGGAGACGGCCGGAGGTGTGCACAGTGGATAGGCGCCGAAGCCCGCTACTGGCGGTCGTCCTGTCGGCGGGCGTGGTCCTGTCGGGCTGCGGTGTGCCCGCGGACGGCCCGGCGACCGAGATCGCCATCGAGCAGAACGGCGGTTCGGGTTTCAGCGACCCGGGCCCGTCCTCGCTGGAACCCGAGACCGACGCCGGGAACTCGCTGCGGAACTTCCTGGGCGCCGCCGCCGGGATCTCCACCACGCGCGGGGAACGGCTCAACAAGTTCTTCGTCTCGCCCTCCACCGAACCGATCGAGCAGTCGCAGGTCGTCAACGTCATCCGCCAGACCGACCTCACCCAGCTTCCCGACTCGGAGAACGGCCAGGTCAACTACCGTCTGCGGGCCGAGATCGTCGGCGTCTACGACCAGTGGGGCCAGTTGTCGCCGCCGGACGGCAAGCGCGACTTCACGATGGACTTCCGGCTGGCCAAGGATCAACCAGACGGCAAGTGGCGCCTGGTCGACCGGCCGACGCGGCTCCTGCTCGACGAGGAGGCGTTCAAAGGCGCGTACATGGTGTCGCCGCTGTACTTCCAGCGCGTGGGTTCCACCGCGCTGGTCCCCGACATCCGCTACACCTACAAGTACGCCACCGACGACCGCACCCGCGAGGAGCTGGTCGACTGGCTGCTGCACGGCCCGTCGACCTGGCTGTCCCGGGCGGTGACCACGGCCTTCCCGTCGGCGACCAAGCTCAACAGGCCCCCGACCCAGGTGGGCGGCGCCCTGGTCATCGACCTCGGCAGCGACGCGGTCACCGGCGACGAGGAGAAGATGGCCGCCCAGCTCGCGTGGACCCTGTGGGATGCCGCGGGCGGGTTGTCCCTGCGGCTGGAACGCAACGCGCAGCCGGTCTTCGAGAGCACCATCAGCGCCTACGCCGACCGGAACCCCACGGCGGTCTTCGCCGATGACACGAACTCGGTCCTGCACCGCATCGACAACGGCCTGGTCCTGTCGGCCTCCACCACCGGGAGCGGGCCCTACCAGGGCGTGGAGGACGCCAAGTACGTCGCCAACAGCGTGTCCCGGCAGCACACCGCGCTCGTGCACGACTCGAACAAGCTCACCGTGTACGTCGTCTCCTCGACGAAACTGGCCGAACAGGTCGTGACACCGTTCCCCGTCACCGGCCTGCCCTCGGGCACGGTCGGCAGGCCCACCTGGGTCGGGGAAGAGACGCTGCTGGTGCCGGTCGGCGGGCGGCTCTACGCGGTCAACGATCGTGGCGGCGGCACCTGGAAGGCGCAGTCGGGCAGCCTCATCAGCGGGGTCGGGCGCGTCTCGGCCGCACCCGACGGGGGACGTCTCGCCCTGACCGTCGACGGCCGCGCCTACGTCGTGCCCGTGATCCCGCAAGGCGACGGGACCGTTGAACTGGGCGACCGGCGGCCCGTCGACCGCGCCTACGACAACGTCGTCGACGTGGGCTGGAGCGAGGAGCACCGCCTCATCCTGCTCAACTCCGGGCCGGAGAACTTCCTGCGCTCGGTCACCATCGACAACGTCCAGGTCGAACAGCTCAAGGACAACGGGCCGTCCTTCCCACCGGACTTCCTGACCGTCCTGTGCGACAGTCCCGTCGGCGGACGATCGACCTCGGCGAAGGTCTACGTCGTGGTCGACAAGAAGATCTACCAGGCCGAATCACGTCGGCTGCGCGAGCTCCAGAACACCGACGGGACCCCCATGACCGGCACGGCGCCCTTCTTCTAGACCGCGCCACCGTCGTAGGTGTCCACCAGGTCCTTCGGGGCCGTGGCCCGCCAGGCGTGCTCGACCAGCTCGGCGAAACGGTCGGCGGGTGCCCGCGCGAGGTCCACCCGCAGGCCCACGAAGACGCGCCCGTGCTCGGTGCGCCACACCTCTTCGTACACGTCGGGGTCCTCGGCGACCGCTATCGCCGCCTCCTGCCTGCCCACCGCGATCACCGCGTGGGTCTCGCCCCGCTCGTGCCGCACGAAGTCGACGCCGCCGACCAGGAAACTCGGCTGCCGGTAGTGCACCCCCTCCACGACCTCCGGGAGGGCGGTGGCGAGTTTGCGGATGTCGTCGAGTCCGATCACGTGCGAACCCCTCGCGAGCGGCGGCGGATCTCCTGCGCACGATACCGCCTGGAGGATGCGCGCGACGGGGCTCGATGCCAGGGTCATCCGCAAGAGTTGTCCACAAGCGGTCGGTTGTCCACAGGGTCGCCCACCGAGCACTGGCGGCGCGGCCCGGCGGAGGGGAAGGTCGAGCCATGTCCTCACCGAAGACCTCGACCCTCCGCGCGATCGCCGACCTCGTCCTCCCGCAGTCCTGCGCGGGCTGCGGGAGGCGCCCCCTCCCGGGCCTGTGCGCGCCATGCCTGCTCACCCTGGAGACCCGGACACCGGCGTCCACAGCCCCCGACCCGCCGCCCCGGGGCATGCCGCCCTGCGTCGCCGCCGGCCTCTACGCCGGAGTGCTCGCCGAGGTGATCATCGCCTACAAGGAACGCGGCCGCCACGACCTCACCCGCCCCCTCGCCGCCCTGCTCGCGCGCTCGATCGCGCTCGCCGACGACACCGGCGCGCCCGTCCTCGTGCCCGTCCCGACCACCTTCGCGGCCCGCCGCAGACGCGGCAGCGACCACCTCCGCCCACTCGCCGAGGCCGCGGCCCGCCTCGTCGGCGGCACGGTCGCCCCATGCCTGCGCGCCCGGCGTCGGCCGGACTCCGTCGGCCTCGACCGGGGAGCCCGCCTGCGCGCCGCGCGCGGCGCCTACGCGCCCCGCTTCGCCGGCCGCCCGAGACGCGGCACCCCCGTGCTGATCGTCGACGACGTCCTCACCTCCGGGGCCACCCTGAGCGAGGTCGCCCGCACGCTCACCACGATGGGACTGCGCCCGGTCGGGGCGGCCGTCCTCGCCGTCGCCGGGAGGCGCGCGAAATAGGGTGTGCCGACCTGGGAATCCGGGCGAATCCGCGGCCGTCCGGGCTTAACCTGTGGATACACCCCAGCAAGACCTTCAGGTGATTCACAGGCGTCCGACCGGTGACATCCAGGTGATCAGCGGTTAGTGTCTAAGGATCGCGGGAAGGTAACGCGATGGTCTCGAACAGGCCGACACGGACAGACGTCGTACGGACAACGTACGGACGCGATGTCGGCCCGCTGGAGAGGAGGTCCGATCTTGCACACACCGGCCCCCGTGTCTTCCCCAGGCGGCCGGACATCCGAAGAGATCCCGGTTAACCCCTTGGTTAACCCAACGTGAGATCACATGATGATCGCGTGGGAGGTCAGGCGTGGAGATCGTTGTCAAAGGCCGTAACGTCGAGGTGCCCGAGCACTACCGCCAGCTCGTCGAAGAGAAACTGGCGAAGGTCGAGAAGTTCGACCACAAGCTGATCCGGATCGAAGTGGAGCTCCTCCACGAACCGAATCGCCGGCAGTCCGAGCGCTGCCAGAGGGTCGAGTTGACCTGCTTGTCCCGGGGCCCGGTGATTCGCGCCGAAGCGTGCGCCAAGGACTTCTATGCCGCGCTCGACGCGGCGGTCGAGAAACTCAACAACCGACTGCGCAAGTCCGCCGACCGGCGGCGCGTCCACCGCGGACGACGCACGCCCGTCTCGGTCGCCGCGGCGACCGCGGACCTGCCCGTGCCCGTTGGCGTGAGCGCCAACGGAACCGGTGCCGATGGCGCTCACGCCAACGGCGCGAACCGGCCGACCGCGAGCCTTCCGGCGGCCGACCTCGAAGCCTCCGACCCGTACGCCGACCTCGTCGACGAAGACCTTCCCGGCCGCATCGTCCGCGAGAAGGACCACGCCGCCGAGGCGATGACCGTCGACGACGCGCTGTTCCACATGGAACTCGTCGGGCACGACTTCTACCTGTTCCACGACAAGGAATCCGGCAAGCCGAGCGTGGTCTACCGACGCAAGGGCTACGCCTACGGCCTGATCCGGCTGGACACCTAGCCACACGACCGCCGCCCGCGGAGGCGACGGCGCGAGACGGGCGGTGGGCCCGGCGCCGGAACACGCGGCGAAGCGAGACGCGACAGGCGGCCGACCGCCGCCGGCGAACTCGCCCGGCGGTACACGACGACGACACCACTTCACAACGAGGCGCGCGCTTCGGGGAATCCGGCCCCGAAGGCGAGACGCCCGCATAGGCATACGAGGTTCAGCGGCTCCCGCGACGCGGGAGCCGCTTCTCGTGGGGGGGATGGCGCGGGTACGGCTCGGGCGGGGGCGGGTGGGGATGGCGCGGGTACGGCTCGGCCGGGGCGAGTGCGGAAGCCGCTCTCGCCGCGCCAGCCTCCCGAGCCCGCGTCCACATTGTCGACGGGATCCCGCCGGAGCCGAACACGCTCGCCATCGCCGCGACCGCCCGGCCTTCCGACGCCACCGAGTTCGCCGCGAGGCATGCCGAACTACCCCATCCGGCGGCCCCCTCCGCGAAAGCCCTGCGCGGCGTGGGCCTCGCGGCTGGCTCTCGCCGAGCTCGCCCGGGAGTGGCGGTCACGTGCCGGAGCCACTTCCCGCCGGGCCCGGCTTGGCCGTGGCCTGCGGGTGCTCGGCTGCGGGAAGCGCCATCCCCCCTAGCCCGCCGCGTCCCGGGCCCTTGCGGTGTGGATCTTGCGGCCAGCCCTCGCCGAGCTCGCCCGGGAGTGGCGGCCACGTGCCGGAGCCGCTTCTCGCTGCGTGGTTCGGCCGTGGCGTGTGAGTGCCCGGCAGCCGGGAGTGTCACCCCGGCCTTCACCCGTCGCCCGCCGCGCCTGCCTTCGCCAGCGAGTCTGCGTCCCTCCAGGCGCTTGCGGCGTGGGCCTCGTGGCTGGCTCTCGCCGAGTTCGCCCGGGAGTGGCGGCCACGTGCCGGAGCCGTTTCTCGCTGCGCGCGGCTCGGCCGTGGCGTGTGAGCGCCCGGTAGCCGGGAGCGCCCCCGGGGCCGTCGCCCGCCGCGCCTGCCTTCGCCAGCGCGTCCGCGCCCCGGCCCCTTGCGTCGTGGGCCTCGTGGCCAGCCCTCGCCGAGCTCGCCCGGGAGTGGCGGCCACGTGCCGGAGCCGCTTCTCGCTGCGCGGCTCGACCGAGGCCTGCCTTCGCCAGCGCAGCTCCCGGCAGCCGGAAGCGCCACCCCGGCCTGCCCCCGCACCTCCGCGCCCCACGCGTGCCGCCGGCCACGCCCCCGTCTCCCGCCGCGCCCGGGCGGTCGAGTCCGCGTCCCGCCGGAACCGTCCCGCTCGGCCACGCCAGACCCGTCCCGCCCGCTCCCGAGCGCTACCCCTCGCCCAGTTCGCCCGGGAGTAGGGACCACATGATGTTGTCGGTGCGTTCGCCGTCGCCGCCGTTGAAGTACGAGCGCAGCACGCCCTCGCGGGTGAACCCGACCCGGCGCATGATCGCCTGCGACGCCTCGTTCCACGTCGCCGTCCCGGCTTCGACTCGGTCGACGCCGACCTCCTCGAAGGCCCACCTCGCCACGAGGCGGACCGCGCGGGTCGCGAAGCCCTTGCCCTGGTGGGCGGGCGCCAGGTGGATTCCGATCATGCCGGTCGTCTTGTCCATCCCGCGCGAGTACAGGTCGATGCCGCCGGCGTACTCGTCGGTGGCGGCGTCGCGGATCGTCATCCGGGCCGATTCCCCCGACAGCCATTGCGCGTAGGCCGTCGCCGTGAAGGACCGCGTGTGCTCATAGGTCGGCTTCCCCGGCCGCGCCGAGGAGCGGATGAACTCGGGCAGGACCCGCACGGCGTGGAAGTCGTCGGCGTCGGCGGCGTTCAGGGGCCGCAGCGTCACGACGCCGTCGGTGAGGTGCCCGTCGGGCAGGTCGGGCAGGTGGCGCTCGATCGGGCCGGGCGGGTCGCCCGCGACCCGTGCGAACAGGGCCGAGTCGACGAGCGAGCCGTCGCGGCGGAGATGGTCACCGCGCAGGGTCGACTCGCGGCGGAAACCCGCGGCCAGCGCGACCCGCTGGCTGCCGAAGTTGGCCAGGTCGGCGACCAGCGTCATGCGGTGGATGCCGTTGGCGAACGCCCAGTCGGTCGCGGCGACGACCGCCTCGGTGGCGATGCCCTTGCGTCTCGCCCAGGGCGCCACCCAGTAGCCGACCTCGGCGACCCCGCGGCCGTGCATGACCATCGGGAAACCCAGCGACCCGAGCAGCCGGCCGCTGTCCTTGTCGGCGATCGTCCACTGGGCGCGGCCCTCGTCGTGGGCCTTCGAGGCGCGGTTGCCGATCCACTCGATGGCGTCTTCGACCGTGTAAGGGTCGGGCATCATCGTCAGGAACTCGCGTGTGCTCGGGTCGGAGCAGGCGGCCGCGACGTCCTCGGCGTCGGACAGCACGGTCGGCCGCAACCGCAGCCTTTCGGTGACCACGTCCCCCTCGGGGAAAACCGCCGCCGTCATTTCGCCTTCCCTTCCAGGTACTCCGCCTTCAGCAGCGAGGCAACCCAGCAGTCCCGCGGTTCACCGCGGTGTATCTGGTCGGCTCGCAGGGTGCCCTCCATGGTGAAACCGGCCTTCTCGGCGACCCGGCGCGAGGCCTCGTTGCCGACGTAGGCCTTCCAGACGACGCGCTCGCAGGCCATGACCTCGAAGGCGTAGGCGCTGATCGCCTTGAGCGCGGAGGTCATATAGCCCTTGCCGCGCGCCCAGGGCGCGGCGGCGTAGCCGACCTCACCGGTGCGCAGGTCGGCGCCCAGGCGCAGGTCGATGCTGCCCGAGTAGCGGCCGTCGGCGTCCGACAGCGCGAAGATCAGGTTCGTGCCCTCGGTCCAGCCGGCCCGCACGATCCGCAGGAAACCCTCGGCGTGCTCGCGGGTGTAGGGGGTCGGGACGGTGATCCAGCGGACCGACTCCGGGTCGCGGCTGACCGCGACGATGTCGTCGACGTCGTCGTCGGCGAAGGGCCGCAGGGTCAGTTCCGGGCGCTCGGTCTTCAAGACCGGCTGCTCCTCCATGAGCGCGACCGCCCTGGCCCGCATGGTCGCGTAGCCCGGCGGCGGCTCGTCGCTCAGCTCGCCGGGGAGCATCTCGCCGGTCCACAGGTCGACGCGGGTGCCGCGCTGGTCGAGGGCCGCGCGGGACTTCCCGGTCATGGTGAAGCCGAGCTTGCGGGCCAGCAGCCGCGAGTACTGGTTGCCGATGATGGCGTCCCATGAAACCCGGCGGGCGCCTGCCGCGTCGAAGGCCCAGGAGATCGCGACGCGGCAGGCGCGTTCGACGATGCCCTTGCCACGCCCGGCGCGCGTTGACCAGTAGACGATTTCGAGGGTTTCATGCCTGTGCACGAGGAAACCGACCATGCCGAGCAGTTCGTCGCTGTCCGTGTCGACCACGCACCAGCGGTACACGCTGTCGCGTATCCACTGCTTGTGGGTCGTCGGGAGGTACACCGCCCAGGAGTCCTCGTTGAACATCTCCGGAGCGAGGGTCCAGCGGAAGATGTCCCGGTCTGCCAAGGCGGCGGCGAATGCGGGATAGTCGGTGTCCTTGGCTGGCCTCAGGGTGATGTCGGCGGCGACGAGTGTGACCGGTTCCATCGCGCAAGCATGCCGGGCACTCGCACCTCCCGCCAGTCAATTGCCCCGCGTACGATTGTCGAGCAGGACGTCCTATAGGAGCGGTGAACGAACTCGTGTCGATATTTGAGAAGCTGCTGCGTGCCGGCGAGGGCCGGATGCTCAAGCGCCTTTCCGCCATTGCCGATGCCGTCAACTCCATCGAAGATGACTACGTCGATCTGAGCGATGAGGAGTTGCGGGCGCTCACCGACGAGTTCAAGGAGCGGCTCGAAGACGGCGAGACCCTCGACGACCTGCTGCCGGAGGCGTTCGCCACGGTCCGCGAGGCGGCCAAGCGGGTCCTCGGCAAGCGCCACTACGACGTGCAGATCATGGGCGGCGCGGCCCTCCACTTCGGCAACATCGCCGAGATGAAGACCGGTGAGGGCAAGACGCTGGTGTCGACCCTGCCCGCCTATCTCAACGCCCTCTCGGGCAAAGGCGTGCACGTCATCACCGTCAACGACTACCTCGCCCAGCGCGACGCCGAGTGGATGGGCCAGGTGCACCGCTTCCTGGGTCTGAGCGTCGGCGTCGTCCTGCCGAACCAGCCCTCGGCGAAGCACCGCGAGGCCTACGCCTGCGACATCACCTACGGAACGAACAACGAGTTCGGTTTCGACTACCTGCGCGACAACATGGCCCACTCCAAGGAGGGCCTCGTCCAGCGCGGGCACAACTTCGCCATCGTCGACGAGGTCGACTCGATCCTCATCGACGAGGCGCGCACGCCGCTGATCATCTCGGGCCCGGCGGAGCACTCCTCGCGCTGGTACACCGAGTTCGCCAAGATCATCGCGCGACTCAAGCGCGACGACGACTACGACGTCGACGAGGGCAAGCGCACCATCGCGATCAGCGAGTCCGGCGTCGCCAAGGTCGAGGACCGTCTCGGCGTGGAGAACCTCTACGAGGCCGGCAACACGCCCCTGGTCGGGTACCTGAACAACGCGATCAAGGCCAAGGAACTCTTCAAGAAGGACAAGGACTACATCGTCCGCGACGGCGAGGTCCTCATCGTCGACGAGTTCACCGGCCGCATCCTGGCCGGGCGCCGCTACAACGAGGGCATGCACCAGGCCATCGAGGCCAAAGAGGGCGTGCAGATCAAGCAGGAGAACCAGACCCTCGCGACGGTCACCCTGCAGAACTACTTCCGTCTCTACGACAAGCTGTCGGGCATGACGGGTACGGCCACCACGGAGGCCGGCGAGTTCAACAAGGTCTACAACGTGGGCGTCGTGGAGATCCCGACGCACCGCTCGATGGTCCGCGACGACCGCTCCGACGTCATCTACAAGACCGAGACGGCGAAGTTCGACGCCGTCATCGAGGACATCGCCGAGCGTCACGAGCTGGGCCAGCCGGTGCTGGTCGGCACGGTCAGCGTCGAGAACAGCGAGCTGCTGGCGTCGATGCTCACCAAGCGCGGCATCGCCCACGCCGTCCTCAACGCGAAGTACCACGCGCGTGAGGCCGAGATCGTCGCCCAGGCCGGCCGGAAGGGCGCGGTCACGGTCGCGACGAACATGGCCGGCCGCGGTACCGACATCCTGCTCGGCGGCAACCCCGAGTTCCTGGCCGCGGCCGAGCTGCGTCAGCGCGGGGTCAGCGAGGACGACGAGGAGAAGTACGCCAAGGAGTGGGACGAGGCCCTCGGCAAGTGGACCGAGGAGTGCGACATGGAGGGCGAGGAGGTCGTCGACATCGGCGGTCTGTACGTCCTGGGCACCGAGCGCCACGAGTCGCGCCGTATCGACAACCAGCTTCGCGGTCGCGCCGGACGTCAGGGCGACCCGGGCGAGTCGCGCTTCTACCTGTCCCTCGAAGACGACCTGATGCGCCGGATCAACGCCGCGGCCGTGCAGGCGGTCATGAACCGCCTGAACATCCCCGACGACGTGCCGATCGAGTCGAAGATGGTCACGCGCCTCATCCGTAACGCGCAGAGCCAGATCGAGCAGCAGAACGCCGAGCAGCGCAAGAACGTCCTCAAGTACGACGAGGTCATGAACAAGCAGCGCACGGTGATCTACGACGAGCGCCGCCTCGTGCTCAACGGCGAGGACGTCAACGACCAGGTCACGAACATGATCGACGACGTGGTCACCGCCTACGTGCGGGGCGCCACGTCCGACGGCTACGCCGAGGACTGGGACATGGAGGAGCTGGGCAAGGCCCTCAAGCTGCTCTACCCGGCCGGGATCGACTTCGAGAAGTACGACGAGGAGGACGGGCGCGACGACCTCGACGCCGACGGCCTGCTCGAAACGGTCCTCGAAGACGCCCACGAGGCCTACGCCAAGCGCGAGGAGACGATCGGCGAGGAGGTCATGCGCGACCTGGAGCGCCGGGTCCTCCTGCAGGTCATCGACCGCAAGTGGCGTGAGCACCTCTACGAGATGGACTACCTCAAAGAGGGCATCAACCTGCGCGCCTACGCGCAGCGCGACCCGGTCGTGGAGTACCAGCGCGAGGGCTTCGACCTCTTCACCGCGATGCTCGACGGCATCAAGGAGGAGACGGCCCGCTTCCTGTTCAACATCGAGGTCAAGGTCGAGGAAGCCGACGAGGAGGCCGACGAGGCCACCGCGGCGAAGGTCGGCGCCGGCCCGCAGGTCGGCGTGAAGGCCAAGGACATCGCCGCCGAGGCCAAGCGCAAGCCCTCGCCGCGCGTCCAGGTCAAGGGCCTGACCGAGCCGCGCAAGCCCGAGCGTCTCCAGTACTCCTCGCCGACGATCGACGGTGAGGCCGGTTCGGGCGGTGTGCAGATCGAGTCCGACACCCCGGCCGCGCTCGGTGGTGGCGGCACCCGCAAGAAGGGCCCGTCCTCGACGACCGCGACCGGCGGCAAGCAGGCCGCGTCCGGGCAGAAGGTCGGCTCCGGTCCGTCGCGCAACGGGCCGTGCCCGTGCGGCTCGGGCAAGAAGTACAAGCGCTGCCACGGCGCCCCCGGCGGGGAGTAGACGGCGGCGAGCGTGTCGTGAAAGGCGCCCCGGCTTCGGCCGAGGCGCCTTTTCGCGTGCCGCGCTCAGGCGACGGCGATCGCCTCGATTTCGAGGAGCCATTCCTCGGCGTAGATGTCGGTGATGATGATCGTGAGGGCCGGCCGGTGCTCGCCGAGGACCTCGGCGCGGATCTCGCCGTTGAGGGCCCGGTAGCGGCGGTCGGACAGGTAGATCGTGACCTTCGCGAGGTCGGCGACGCCCATGTCGGCCTCGGCGAGGACGGCCAGGACGTTGCGCCAGGTCATCCGGCACTGCTCGGCGAAGTCGGTGGGGACGACGCCGTCCTCGTCGCCCCACGGCACCTGGCCGCTGACGAAGACCACGCGCCGCGGGTTCTCGACGAGGGTGCCGTGGGTGTAGTTGCCCGTGGCGGCGGGGAGGACGGCGGGATCGAGGTTGGTGATCACGTGGGCTCCAGGGGTGCGTGGGGCCCGGCGACGTGCATGACGGTGTAGTACACGCACTCGACCGGGCCGTCGTTGGCGAAGGCGTGGGTCCGGTCGCCCGCGTAGTACAGCGAGTCGCCCGCCCGGAGCCGGTGGGGAGTGCCGCCGACGGTCACCGTCAGCTCGCCCGACTCCACCGCGATGTACTCGCGCGAACCCGTGGCGTGCGCGGTGAACTCACCGACCTCGACCCCGGGCGGCACGAGCGTCCGGATGAACTCGAACTCCACCCCCGCGAGGTTCGGCGAGAGGACCCGCCGCTCCCACCCGCTCGCCGCGACGATCACCGGCTGATCGGCCCGGGCGACGTGCACGACGCGCTCACCCTGGTCCTCGCCGAGCAGACGCGAGACGGTGGCGCCCAGGGCCGTCGCGACACGGGCCAGCACGAGCACCGTCGGCGCCTTCGCGCCCCGCTCGATCTCGGAGATCATGCTGCGGCTGACCCCGCTCGCCTCGGCGAGCGCGTCGAGACTCAGACCGCGCTCGCGTCGCCGCGCGCGCAGGCGCGAACCGAGGGCGTCGAGAAGTTCGTTCTCCACGGCTTCCACTATAGCGTCGGCTTCTCCATTATCGAGGAGGCTGGAGCGCGATCTGGTAGAGGATGAACCCGCGGTTGTCCGCGACCTTGTCGTACAGCGCCCGGGCCGTCGCGTTCGTCTCGTGCGTCGACCAGTACACGCGGCTGCACTCGCGCTCGCGCGCCCAGTCCGCGACGGCCGCGATGAGCGCCCGTGCCACGCCCTTGCCGCGCGCCTCGGGCGCGGTGAACAGGTCCTGGAGGTAGCAGACGTCGGCGGCGGTCGTGCTCGGGTGGACCAGGAAGTGGGTGATCCCGACGAGCTTCCCGTCGGCCTTCGCGCCGAGGGCGTGCATGCGGGTGTCGGCCTGGAACTCCGTCCAGGCGCGGTCGAACAGCGCCTCCGGTACCTCGGGGCGGCCGTAGAAGGCGTTGTAGCCGGCGAACAGTTCCCGCCAGGCGGTGCGGTCGTCGGGGGTGAGCCTGCCGATCGTGATCATGGGGGGATGGTGCCACGGCGGCCCGGATCCCGTCATCGGGATCCGGGCCGCCGGGTCGGTACTCAGACGAGCTGACGGTGCCTATGTTCAGACGAGCTGACTATGCCCACGTTCAGACAAGCTGACGGTGCCTATGTTCAGACAAGCTGAAAGCGCGTGCACCACCACTGCCCGCCGCGCAGTTCCTGCGCGGCGGCGAGGGCCCGGTCGCGCCGGGCTCCCCGCAGGACGGCGACGATCTCGACGCGCTCGCTGGTGCGCATCCGCACCGAGGACAGCCGGGCCGAGCCCGGCCGGTCGCCGTCGCTCGCGAGGAGCGTGCGGACCTGCGTGAACTCCTGGTAGGCGGTCTCGCTCATCAGTTGACGCAGCACTTCGGGCCCGCAGCGGGCGCCGAGCACGGCGGTGGACACCTCGACGAAGCGTTGTGCGGCCTTCCACACCGACTTCTGCACCGTCGGCGGACCGTGGCCGGGGCTGCGCCCCAAGGCCTTGGGCACGGGTGGGGCGTCGGAGGCGGGGTAGGCGGCCACGGCGGCGTCGTAGCTGTTCTCGGTCGCGAACGCGCCGTACAGCCCGATGACCCGCGGGCCCTCAAGGGGCCAGTCGGCGGTTGAGACAACGGTCAAGGTGTGCCTCCACGGTTTGTATAGATTGTTTCGGCGTTTTCGTGTAAACGCCAGTCCTGTCACACGAAAGACGCGAAAGTTACTCGGGAGTAATACTCTAAGTGTCGGCACCATCACGGTCAACGAACATTACGCGCGTGTCGCCGACCTCGGCTGTTAGAACGCGGCCACGCCCCCCGAGATACGTACTGACGGACCGAAAGGTTCAATGATCGGTGTGACCCGCATCTACCTGCCCGCGACGGCCGCCGACCTCGCCGAGCTGAACGCCACCGGCGTCCTCCCGGTCGGTGACGCCTACACCGTCACCGACGGCCTGCGCGCCGAACTCGCCGACGGAGCCGGGGAGGCCGACGACGAGTCCTGCGAGTACACCGCGCTCACCTCGGCCGCCTACGCCTCGCTCTTCCGCATCGCCGAACACACCGGCACCGCCCGCAGGCGCGTCGTCGTGGCCGCCGACGTCCCACCCGGCACGGTGCGCGGGGTCGAACTCGCCCTCGTCGAGGTCACCACGCCGGTCGAGCTCGCCGCCGTCGCCGCCGTGCACGTCGACGCCGACGTGCCCGAGGTGACGCGACTCGTCACCGAAGCCGCGGCGGCGATCGCGGCGGATGAGGACGCCGAGGCTACGGCCGATTCTTTGGACGGGCACGATCTGGAGTGGTACGCCCCTTCTGAGCTGGGCGACCTCGTCGATTCGCTGAGTTAGCCGGTTTCGCCGGCTCCTCGGCGACCGGCTTGCCCTCAACGGTGGCTTCCTCACCGACGGTGGCCTTCTCCTCGGCGCTCGCCTTCTTCGCGGGCCCACCGGATCTCGCCGTGCCGTTCTTGGTGTTCCCGCCTTTGCCCGCGACGGTCTTCTTCGCCGTGGTCTTGCGGGGCGCGGGCACACCGCGAGCGGGTTTCCCCTTCCCCTTCGTGACGATCATGTCGTCCTTCGGGGTGAGCAGCCCGACCGCCAGCAGCGAGGTCATCGCCCCGGCGAACAGGACCGCGAGCGCGCCGTTGAACTGCGCCTCGCTGGCCAGCCCGACGCTGGTCTCGTCGAGCACACTGAGCTGTCCGGCGAAGGACAGCAGCTGGTTGCCGACGACCCACATGAACAGTTCGGCCATCAGTGCGAACAGACCGGGCAGCGCCCCGGCGAAGACGTGTCCGAGCAGGGTCAGCCTCGCCCGGCGCTTGCGCAGGTAGAAGTGCACGACGAGGCCCACGACGAACCCGGCGAGCAGCGAGGTGCTCAGCCCGTACCAGCCGTAGGCGTTGAACTGGTCCCGCGCGGTCGTCCCGGCGTTGAGCAGGTCGAGGATCCCGTCCTGCACGGAGCGGTACCCGCGGATGAACCAGACCACCAGCAGCGCGACACCACCGAGGAGGCCCGCGGCGACCATGATCTGGGGTCGCATGGCCGAGATCAGCCCGCCGACGATGGCCGTGACGCCGATGACCCCGCCGACGAGCGCGGCCACGCCGACCTTGTCGGCGAAGGTCCAGAACACCAGCCCGCCGGCGATGACGCCGACGAGGAAACCGCCGGCGGCACCGATCACGTAACGGGCCTGCCTGGCCGCCCAGGTACCGGGCCGCGACTCCAGCCACCACAGCAGGATCGTGCCGCAGACCGCGCCGGCGAAGGTGCTGCCGACGAGGATCCCGGAAAGGTAGATGACCAGCTGCACGACGCCCTGGGGGTCGTCGACGACGACCAGGCGCAGGAGTTTGCGCAGGCCGTCGAGCTGGAGGCCCACCCACAGGGCGGCGACGATCGCGAGCGCGCTGAGCGTCGTGCCACCGGGAAGCGGGGGAGCGGGGGCCTTCTGCGGGGACTTCACGGACCGTTCTTTCGTGCTAGCCACGCACGTCAGGGTACGGGGACTCACAGTCTCGCCTCGCTCCGCACCGAGAACCGAGCACGCGTGGCAGCATGAGCACTGCCAGAAGATCCCCGACAACGCCGTCGAACCGCGAGGAGAAGCAGCAATGGACGCCCTGTTTGAGGTGCCGACTCCGCGTAACGAGCCGGTGGGCACGTACGCGCCGGGCAGCGCCGAGGCCGCGAGCCTTCAGGCGAAGCTGGCCGAACTGGCCGCCGTCAAGCACGAGCTCACGATCACCGTCGACGGCGAGCAGCGCGCCGCCGGTGGCGACCCGATCGAGGTCGTGCAGCCGCACAACCACCAGCACGTCCTGGGCGTCACGCACAACTCCACCGACGCCGACGTGGCCGACGCCGTCGCCGCCGCGAAGAAGGCCGCGCCCGCCTGGCGCGCCCTGTCCTACGCCGACCGGGCCGCGATCTTCCTGCGCGCCGCCGAGCTCATCGCCGGTCCCTTCCGCGACACCCTCAACGGCGCCACGATGCTCGGCCAGTCGAAGACGGTCCAGCAGGCCGAGATCGACTCCGCCTGCGAGCTCATCGACTTCCTGCGCTTCAACGTGGCCTTCGGTGAGCAGATCATCGCCGACCAGCCGCGCTCCTCGCCCGGCGTGTGGAACCGCTTCGACCACCGCCCCCTCGAAGGCTTCGTCCTCGCGATCACGCCCTTCAACTTCACCGCCATCGCCGGGAACCTGCCCAGCGCACCGGCGCTGATGGGCAACACCGTCGTGTGGAAGCCGTCGCCGACGCAGCAGCTCGCCGCCCACTACGTCATGCGCGTGTTCGAGGCCGCCGGGCTGCCCCCGGGCGTCATCAACATGGTGACCGGCGACGGGCAGGCCGTCTCCCGCGTCGCGATGGTCGATCCCGACCTCGCCGGCGTCCACTTCACCGGCTCGACGGCCGTGTTCCAGCACCTGTGGCGCACCATCGGGGAGAATATCTCCAACTACCGCGCCTACCCGCGCCTGGTCGGCGAGACCGGCGGCAAGGACTTCGTCATCGCGCACACCAGCGCCGACGCCGACGCGCTGGTCACCGCCCTGGTCCGGGGCGCCTTCGAGTACCAGGGCCAGAAGTGCTCGGCTGCCTCGCGCGCCTACATCCCGCGCTCGCTGTGGAACTCCGGGGTCCGCGACCGGCTCGCCGACGTCGCCGGTTCACTGACTTACGGCGACGTCACCGACTTCGCCAACTTCGGCGGCGCGGTCATCGACCGTCGCGCGTTCGACAAGCACACCGCGGTCTTCGACCGGATCCGCAACGACGCCACCTGCACCGTGCTGACCGGCGCGACGGCCGACGACTCCGTCGGGTTCTTCGTCCGCCCAACCGTGGTGGAGTCGACGAACCCCGACCACGAGCTGTTCAACACCGAGTACTTCGGGCCGATCCTGGGCGTGCACGTCTTCGACGACGGCGACTTCGACTCCGTCGTCGCGCAGGCCGCCGACGCCGCCCCCTACGCCCTGACCGGGGCCGTCTTCGCCGACGACCGCGCGGTCCTGGCGCGGGCGGGCGACGCGCTGCGCTTCTCGGCGGGCAACTTCTACCTCAACGACAAGCCGACCGGCGCCGTCGTCGGGCAGCAGCCCTTCGGTGGGGCGCGCGCGTCGGGCACCAACGACAAGGCCGGTTCCTGGCAGAACCTGATCCGCTGGGTGTCGCCGCGGACGATGAAGGAGACCTTCGTCCCGCCGACCGACCACCGCTACCCGCACATGGGGTAGAGCTCGCACGTGCGGAGGCGGGTGGCGTTCGCGCCGCCCGCCTTCTTCGTGCCCCGGTCACGCGCTCGTTCGTCCCCGCGACGACCGTCACCGAGACGCGCTACCGTGATCTCGTGACCGATGCACCCACCACCCCCCGGTTCGGCGAGCAGGGCGGCGTACTGACCTACGGCAGCTACCTGCGCATCCCGCAACTCCTCGACCAGCAGCACCCCGCCTCCGACCCCGAGGCGCACGACGAGCTGCTGTTCATCACGATCCACCAGGTCTACGAGTTGTGGTTCAAGCTGCTCCTGCACGAGCTTGACGACGCGCGCGACCAGATGCTCAAGGGCGACGCCTACGTCCCCCGGGTGCGTCTGACCCGCTGCCACGCGATCCTGCGCGTCCTGGTCGGGCAGGTCGACGTGATCGACACGATGACGCCGCAGGACTTCCTGCAGTTCCGCAACCGGCTCGCGCCGGCCTCGGGTTTCCAGTCGGTCCAGTTCCGCGAGGTCGAGTTCATCTCCGGCATGAAGGACCCCGGGTACCTCAAGCGCTTCCGCGGCCTCACCGACGACGAGCGCGCCAGGCTGACCGCCCGCCTGGAGGAGCCGTCGCTGTGGGACGGGTTCCTCACCGCCATGCGCCACGCCGGGTTCAAGACCGACACCGAGGACCAGCGCGTCCAGGCGTACCGGACCATCGCGGGCGACCGCGCGGCCCACGGGCAGCTGTGGGACCTCGCCGAGGCCCTCGTCGACCACGACCAGCTCCTGTCCATGTGGCGCGCCCGGCACGTGCTCATGGCCGAACGCCAGATCGGCACGAAACCCGGCACCGGGGGCAGCGCGGGCGGCGCCTACCTGAGGTCGAGGGTCGAGCTGCGGTGCTACCCGGAACTGTGGGAACTGCGGAGCATGCTCTAGCCGCGCGGGGGCTCACTCCCCCCTTCGTGCCACCCTCTCCGCCGCCGCGGGCGTCCCGCCCTCCGTCGCCATACCGTGGACCGGTCGGCGGGACAGACCAGACGCACCCACCCCGCCGTCGGAACCGGGGAGACACCATGACCGAGCGGCTGGCCGACAGGTACGTCCTTGAGACCGAGCTCGCGCGCGGAGCCGCCGGCACCGTCTACCGTGCGGTCGACACCGCCACCGGCGAGAAGGTCGCCGTCAAGGTCCTCCGGCACGAGGCCGCGGCCGAACCCGGCGTCGTCTCCGCCTTCCTCGACGAGGCCGAGGTCCTCGCCGAGATCGACCACCCCGGCATCGTCCGCCCCCGCGACTTCGTCGCCACCGACGAGGTCATGGCCCTCGTCATGGACCTCGTCGAAGGCGTCGACCTGCGCCGCCAGATCCGCGAACGCGGACCGCTGCGTCCCGCCCAGGCCGCGAGGATCGTCAGCCAGCTCGCCGCCGCGCTCGCCGCCATCCACGCCGTCGGGATCGTCCACGGCGACGTGAAGCCGGGCAACGTGCTCGTCCCCTTCGCGGGCGGATCGGTGCGTCTGGCCGATTTCGGCGTCGCGCACCGCAGCACCGCCGAATACGGCCCCACGCACGGCACTCCCGAGTACGTCGCGCCCGAGATCATCGACGGTGCGGGCAGCTCCGGAAAGGCCGACGTCTACGGCATCGGCCTGATCCTCTACGAGATGCTGTCCGGCCGCAGCCCTTACCGCGGCGGCCCGGTCGACGTGGTCCTCAAACGTCACCGGGAATGCGCGCCGGCGCCATTCCCGAACTGCCCGCCGCAGTTGTGGTCGCTGATCCTGGCGTGCACACAGGTCGACCCCGAACTGCGTCCCGACGCCGCCGATCTGCCCTCCCGCGTGCAGCTGGCGATGCCGTCGCTTGAGACCCTTCCGCCGCTTCCCGTGATGCCGGCCGACCTCCCCACGTACCAATCCCGACAGGTGGGCACGAACCGTCCAGAGGGGACGGTCCCGCCGGTCGAGATGAGCTATCCGGAACCCGCCGCGGCGACCTCCGTGATGCAGATCGCAGCGACCACTTCCAGTGTGGAGGACAGCGCGGCGCGTGAGCGGCGAAACCGCCGGGTCCTCATTGGAGCCGGCGTGGGGGCCGTGGTGGCTCTGGCGACTCTTGGTGCGTATGTCCTTTTCGGAGGGAACTCCGGCGACGGCCCGGGCGATCCTGGGCAGCAACCGGCCGCGGTCACCTCCGAGAATCCCGAGATCCCTTCTCCCACAACGGATCCGACCGATCCGGAGACGGACTCGGCGCCCTCGCAGGATCCGACACTGGGGCCGGAAACGGACTCTACAGAGGACGACACGCCGACTGATCCCGGTGATGGCAATGACAATGGTGAAATTCCGTTGGTCCCGGGTCAAGAGCAACTTGGGTCACCGTTGCCGCAGTTCCCCTGATTTCCGTTCCCTCGCGGCAAATCGACGGTCACTCGACAGTGGACCGAGCGTCACCGCAGTTCAGCGTACGAGTGAGACGGTGCACATTGGATCACCCAAATGTCAACCTCCGAGATGGGGCTATGGCATTCTTGATCACATGGCGAAAAAGAATGTGAATGCCACTGCCGCGGCGCTGCTCGGACTACTGCACGACGGCCCGATGACCGGTGGTCAACTCATCGCGGAGGCCAACCGCCGTCTCGGTCCGTTCTGGAGCATGACGCGCAGCCAGGTTTACCGCGAACTCCCGGCCTTGGCCGAGGAGGGCTACGTGAAGGTCGGCAAGCCCGGCCCGCGGGCCAGTGTTCCGTACAAGATCACCGCTACCGGCAAGAAGGCGTTCACCCGTTGGCTCGGTGAGGAGACCGGCTTCGAGCAGCTCCGCAACCCCGTCGCCCTGCGCACGGCGTTCTCCGAGCACTTGTCCCCCGGTGACATCAAGTCGATGTACGAGTCGGCGACCGAGTACCACAAGGCAGCTTTGAACGACGTCCGCGCCGAGGCCAAGGAGCGCGGCGACGACCCGCACGCCGCCGCCGCGCTGGAGTTCGCCGTCGGCTACCACAAGGCCGCCCTCGCGTGGCTCAAGTCGGTCTCCTAGAAGACGCCTTCGAAGATCATGGTTTGCGGTGGGCGTAGGGTTGACGGTTGTGACCAGCCATGATCTGACCGCCGAACTCCGCGATCTGGACTCGACACTGCGGACGGTCGAGTCGGTGCTCGACCTCGACGCCCTGGCCAAGGAGAAGACCGAGCTGGAGTCCATCGCGGCCGAGCCAGGCCTGTGGGACACCCCTGACAAGGCTCAGAAGGTCACGTCACGGCTCTCGTACGTGCAAGGCGAACTGAACCGCGTCACGGGTCTGCGGCACAGGCTCGAAGACGCCGAAGTGCTCCTGGAACTGGCCGCCGACGAAAGCGACGAAGGGACGCTGTCGGAGGCCCGTCAGGAGATCGCGAATCTGCGCAAGCTCGTCGACGAGTTGGAGGTTCGTACCCTCCTGTCCGGCCCGTACGACGAGCGCGAAGCCTTGGTCACCGTCCGCTCCGGCGCGGGTGGTGCCGACGCCAGCGACTTCGCCGAACAGCTCATGCGGATGTATCTGCGCTGGGCCGAACGGCACAAATATCCCACCGAGGTCTACGACGTCTCATACGCGGAGGAGGCGGGCATCAAGTCCGCCACCTTCGCGATCAAGGCGCCCTATATCTACGGGACCCTCTCGGTCGAGCAGGGCACGCACCGGATGGTGCGGATCTCGAAGTACGACAACCAGGGCCGCCGCCAGACCGCCTTCGCGGCCGTGGAGGTCGTGCCGGTCGTCGAGACCACCGACCAGATCGAGGTTCCCGACGACGAGATCCGCGTCGACGTCTACCGCGCCTCCGGTCCCGGCGGGCAGGGCGTCAACACCACCGACTCGGCGGTCCGCATCACGCACCTGCCGACCGGTCTGGTCGCCTCCTGCCAGAACGAGCGCAGCCAGCTCCAGAACAAGGCCAGCGCGATGGCCGTCCTTATGGCCAAACTCCTCCAGCGCAAGCGCGCCGAGGAGGAGGCCGAGATCAACGAGCTGCGAGGTGACGTCACGGCGTCGTGGGGCGACCAGATGCGCACCTACGTGCAGCACCCGTACCAGATGGTGAAGGATCTGCGAACGGGTTGGGAGACCAACCAACCGGACAGTGTTCTCGACGGCGATATCGACGGTCTCATCGAAGCGGGCATCCGCTGGCGCAAACAGCGCGAAACGGCCGAAGCGGCCGAAGCGGGGACCAAGGATTGAGCCCTTTTCGGCCGAAAGGCTGAACGCGCCCTAGGAAGTACGAGCCTGTTTGCAGATATCCCCAAGGGGTGTGGTGCCGCTCGCAGGTGGCGCGCGTAGACTCTCGACCCGTGATTCGCCTTGAGCACGTGACCAAGAAGTACGCGCGGGCCAGTAGGCCGTCGATCGAGGACATCAACGTCTCGATCGACAAGGGTGAGTTCGTCTTCTTCATCGGCCCGACGGGTGCCGGCAAGTCGACGATCATCAAGCTGCTGCTCCGTGAGGAGACGCCCAACAAGGGCAAGATCTGGGTCAACGACAAGGAGGTCGTCGGCATGCGCTCGTGGCGGGTGCCGGCCTTCCGTCGGTCGCTCGGCTGCGTCTTCCAGGACTTCCGGCTGCTGCCGACCCGGACCGCCGCGGAGAACGTGGCGTTCGCGCTTGAGGTCATCGGCAAGTCCAAGGCCGTCGCCCGTCGCGTCGTCCCCGAGGTTCTCGAACTCGTCGGTCTGGGCGGTAAAGAGCACCGCTACCCCCACGAGTTGTCCGGTGGTGAGCAGCAGCGCGTGGCCATCGCGCGCGCGTTCGTCAACCGCCCACTGGTGCTCCTCGCCGACGAGCCGACCGGAAACCTCGACCCCGACACATCCGTGGAGATCATGCGGCTGCTGGACCGGATCAACCGGACCGGCACCACGATCGTCATGGTCACCCACGACTCGAACATCGTGAACCAGATGCGCCGCCGCGTCATCGAGATGGAGGGCGGTCACGTCGTCCGTGACCAGTCCCGCGGCGTCTACGGCTGACGGTCGAGGCAGGAGAATAGAGAAGCGATGCGCGCGAAATATGTCCTGTCCGAAGTACTGGTCGGCCTGTGGCGCAATGTCACGATGACCATCGCCATGATCGTCACCATGGCGGTCTCGCTGGCGATGCTCGGAGCGAGCCTCCTGTTGTACTTCCAGGTGAGCGACATGGAGGAGTACTACTACACCAAGCTTGAGGTGTCGATCTTCTTCGACAAGGACGCCACCCAGGCCCAGATGGACGCCATCGGCGCCGAGGTCGACGCCGACCCGCTGATCGCGGAGTGGGACTTCGAGACCAAGGACGAGGCCTACAAGCGCTTCCAGGAGATGTTCAAGGAAGCGCCCGACCTGGTCAACGCCGCCCAGCCCGAGTCGCTGCCGGCGTCGTACCGCGTCAAGCCCGTCGACCCGGACAACTCCCAAGCCCTGATCGAGAAGTACAAGGGCAAGGAAGCCGTCGCCAACGTCGTCGACCAGCGCAAGGTCCTGGAGAAGATCTTCGAGATCTTCGGCGGCATGCAGAAGCTCGCCCTCGTCATCGCGATCGTGCAGGGGCTGGCGGCCCTGCTCCTGGTGGCCAACACCATCCAGGTCGCGGCCTTCTCGAAACGGCGGGAGGTGGCGATCATGAAACTGGTCGGTGCCTCGAACTGGTTCGTCCAGGCGCCCTTCGTCCTTGAGGCGGTGTTCGCCGGCATCATCGGCGCCATCCTGGCCTACCTGACGCTCATCGGGGTGAAGATCTTCATCATCGACGGGACCTTCAAGAGCCTGTTCCAAAGCACGGTCCTGACACCGATCCCATGGTCGAACGTGCACCTCATGTTCCCGATCCTGGCGGGCATCGCCGGGGTGGTCAGCGCCGTCACGGGCTGGGTCACCCTGAGATTCCAGATCAAGGTCTAGTCCGGCCGAACGGACACAAAAGACGGTGGCCCGCGCGTGCAGCGCGGGCCACCGTCTTTTGTGCATAGCGGATAAATCCACATCAGACCGGCCAATGCGAGTAAGTTGTGGCACATGCGTCACCGTTGGTTTACCGGAGCCACCGCCACCGTCGCCATCGGACTGTTGCTGCTGACCGCCGGGTCGGCGCACGCGGATCCCGCCGACGACAAGGCGCGTGTCGACCGCGAGCTCGCCAAGGCCGAGGCCGCCCTCGAAGGAGCCACCGAACGGGCTCAGGAGGCCGTCAAGGCGCTCGCGGAGGTGAAGGGCAGACTGCCCGGGGCCAAGGACGCTCTGGCCGAGGCGGAGGGGATCCTGGCCGCCGCGCGCATCGCCGCCGAGGCCGCCACGGAGAAGGCCGAGGCCGCCCAGGTGGTCTACGAGAAGGCCAGCGACAAGATGGCCGCCGCCGACCAGGCCGTCGACGACGCCCAGGAAACCGTCGGCGACAGCGTGTCGGCCGCCTACCAGGGCCTCGGGGTGGTCGCCTTCAGCAGCGTCCTCAACGCCCGCAGCCCGGGCGAGGTCGTCGACCGGCTCACCTACGTCGACAAGCTCGCCGACAGCCAGGACGAGGCCCTCGACGAGGTGCTCAAGGCCGGCCTGGTCGCCAAGGAGCGCCAGAACGAGACCCTGGTCGCCAAACAGGAGGCCGACGACGCCCGCGAGGCCGCCGAGGACGCCGTCGCGGCCGCCGAGACGCGCGCCGCCGAGGCCGAGGCCTACCAGGCCGCCCTGAGCGAGCTGTACCGCACGCGTGACGCGGCCGCCGCCGTCGCCGAGGAAGAACGCGACGAGAGCCTCGCGCGTTATGACCGTCTCGAAGAGGAGAGCGAGCGCATCGAGCGCATGCTCCAAGCCGCCGCGTCGTCCAACAACGGCAACGGCAACGGGAGTGGTTCCGGCGACAACGGCAACGACGACGGCCCGCCGCCGTCCTCGCACGGCGCGCGCCTGTCGATGCCGGTCAGCGGCTGGAAGTCCTCCGACTTCGGGATGCGCTATGACCCGTACTACAACGTGTGGCAGCTGCACGCGGGCATGGACCTCGCCGCGGGTGGCGGGGCGCCGATCCGCGCGGCGGCGGGCGGCCGTGTCGTGCAGGCCGGGTGGAACGGCGGCTACGGCAACTACACCTGCATCTACCACGGCAAGGGCATCTCGACCTGCTACGCCCACCAGTCGTCGATCGGGGTGTGGGTCGGGCAGCACGTCAAGCGCGGCGAGTACATCGGCAGCGTCGGCACGACCGGCGCCTCGACCGGCAACCACCTGCACTTCGAGGTCCGGGTCAACGGCAGTCCGGTCAACCCGGACGGCTGGCTG
Organism: Phytomonospora endophytica; assembly: GCF_014202425.1. GTDB lineage: Bacteria > Actinomycetota > Actinomycetes > Mycobacteriales > Micromonosporaceae > Phytomonospora > Phytomonospora endophytica. The sequence continues at coordinate 71,232 of NZ_JACHGT010000024.1, forward strand.
CCCGGCTGCCTGTGCTTAACGGCGGTCCCGCGTTATCCGATCGCCGGTGATCGACGGTTTGGATAGGATGTCGGGATGCCAAGGGAGAAGGGCCAGAAGGTCATCGCGTCCAACAAGAAGGCCCGTCACGACTACACGATCCTCGACACCTACGAGGCGGGGCTGGTGCTCACCGGCACCGAGGTGAAGTCGCTGCGGGCGGGTCGCGCCTCCCTGGTCGACGCCTTCGGGGACATCCGCAACGGCGAGTTGTTCCTGCACAACGCGCACATCCCGACGTACGTGGAAGGCACCTGGAACAACCACACGCCCCGGCGGCCCCGGAAGCTCCTGCTGCACCGCGGCGAGCTCGACAAGCTGATCGGGAAGGTGCACGAGAGCGGACTCACGCTCATTCCCCTGTCGCTGTACTTTAAGGACGGCTGGGCCAAGGTCGAGATCGGCCTCGCCAAGGGTAAGAAGAGCTACGACAAGCGGCAGGACATCGCCAAGCGCGACGCCGACCGCGAGATCGCCCGTGCCATGGGCCGTCGCGGCAAGGGAATGACCGACTAGGCAACCCCCGCCGGTCCCCGGCGCATCGAAGAGTGTGTGCGCATCAGGGAAGTGTGGAGTCTATGAGCGGTGCCCGCCGTAGGTGGACCTTCGGAAGCTGGCCGTCCATCATCACGGTCTTCACCGTGCTCACCGTGGTGTTCCTCGCCGTCTGGCTGATCAGTCAGAGCAGTGCCGGAGCACCCCGGCCGGAGGGCAACGACGACTTTCCCGTCGTGCCCGACTACATCGGGCCGACGCCGGATCCGCGCGAGTCCGACGCCGAGGGTTCGCTGTCGCCCGCCTCGCCTTCCCCGTCGCCGTCCTCGAAGTCGCCGACGCCTCCGCCGCCGCCTCCGGAGGAGCCGGATCCGGAGCCGTTGCGGGCGGACGTGTCGACGGGCGATCCGGACTGGCTCGGTGAGGTCGACAGCACGGTCGTCGTGGCCAACCCCAACGACGAGGACGTCGACGGTTGGACCGTCGTCATCGTCCTTTCCGACGGCATGACGGTCATCGACGCCGAAGGCGCGACCTACTCGGTCGACGGGCAGAAGGTGACGTTCAAGCCGGACGGAAACGCCGTCGTCCCGGGTGGCGGGGACATCGAGTTCTACTTCAGCGGCCACGGGTCCGACGACAGCTCGAACGACGTGCGCTCCTGCCGGATCAACGGCCACCGCTGCTGAGGACTTGACGGCGGCGCCGTCGCATGATCCACTCTTCGGCAGCGTCGCAGTGCACCCGGCATATTGTCCGCCGAGGGCGCGGAGGCGCGGTACGCAAGGAATCCCACGTGTCCCACACCGACCACAATGGACGCCTGTCCGCTTTCGGCGGCCAGCTCGTCGCCGTGCACATCTGGCTCCGCGAGGAGCTCGCCGCGCTGCGCGAGGGCATCGGCTCATATCTCGACGGCGGTGAACGCCCCCGTGAGCTGGGCCTCCACTGCCTGACCTTCTGCTCTGTCCTGACCCGGCACCACTCCGAGGAGGACGGCGAGGTCTTCGGCGCCGTCGCCGCCGAGTTCCCCGAGCTGGCACCGGTTCTCGACGAGCTGCGCGCCGACCACGTCATGGTCGCCGCGACCCTCACCTCGGTGCGGGAGCTCGTGGAGCGCCTGGACGGCGAGACCGGAACCGATGGGGCCGAAGGGATCGAGCGCGAGCTCGACACCCTCGCGGCCCTGCTGGAGACGCACTTCCTCTACGAGGAGAAGAAGATCGCCGAGGCCCTCGACCGGCTCGGCGCCGGCGGTCTGCCCGCCGACGCCATCTCCCGCGTCCTGCCGGAGACCTGAGCTCAGGCCGGCCGCGGGCGCAGGGCGGCGCAGTCGCAGCCGGGATCGTCGGGCAGCGAGCCGAGCAGGGCCGCCAGGACCGCCCGGAGCCGGTCGACGTTGCGCGCGAAGGCCGCGAAGACCTCCTCCTGCGTCACGCCCGCGCCCGCCTCGACACCGGCGTCGTAGTCGGTGACCAGGCACAGCGGGATGTAGCAGAGGCCCAGCTCGCGGGCCAGGACGACCTCGGGGTGCGCGGTCATGCCGACGATCGACCAGCCCTGGGCGGAGTACCAGACCGATTCGGCGCGGGTCGAGAAGCGCGGGCCCTGGATGACGACCTGCGTGCCGCCGTCGACGGCCGGCCAGCCGGCCGCGGCGGCGGCCTCGACGGCGCTGCGGCGGCCGGTGGGGCAGTAGGGGTCGGCGAAGGAGGCATGGGCCACCCCGGGGCCGTCGAAGTAGGTCTGCTCGCGGCCGGTGGTGCGGTCGACGAGCTGGTCGGGGACGACGAGGCTGCCGGGCGGCAGGTCGGCGCGCAGGCTCCCGACGGCGCCGACGCCGATGACCCGGCGGACGCCCTGGGCCTGGAGGGCGAAGAGGTTGGCCCGGTAGGGGACCTTGTGCGGCGGGTGCTCGTGGCCGCGTCCGTGCCGGGGCAGGAACACGACCTCGCGGTCGCCGTAGACGCCGGTGGTGAGCCGGTCGCTGGGGTCGCCGTAGGGCGTTTCCCGGCTCTTCTCGGCGGGCGTGTCGAGCAGCGAGTACAGGCCGGAGCCGCCGATGACGCCGATGGGCGCGCGGGGTGTGGTCGACTGGTTCACGCCGCCCAGACTACGGACCGGGACGTGCCCGATTCCTTACGAATCCCTGACGGCCCGCCGATTCGGGGGTGGCGGCCGTTGAGCCGCAACTAGCGTGCGGGGCATGCGGGTACTGGTCACCGGCGGTGCCGGGTTCATCGGTTCACACATCGTGGGCGCGTTGCGGGACGGCGGGCACGAGGTCGTCGTGCTCGACGCGCTGCTCCCGACGGCGCACGCCTCGCGGCCGGAGTTGGGCGACGGCGGGCGGTGGGAACGGGCTTCGGCCGGCGAAGGAGGAGCGGGGCGACCGAGCGGCCACAACCGTGGCGCCCGACCCGAACCGCCCGGTGGCGTGGCCTGGCTGCACGGCGATGTCCGCGACCGCGCGACCGTCGACAACGCGCTGGAGGGTGTGGACGCCGTTTGCCACCAGGCCGCGATGGTCGGCCTCGGCAAGGACTTCACCGACGCGCCCGACTACGTCTCCTGCAACGAGTTCGGCACCGCCGTGCTGCTGGCGGGCATGGCCGCGGCGGGCGTCGAACGCCTCGTGCTCGCCGGATCCATGGTCGTCTACGGCGAAGGCGCCTACCGCTGCGCCGAGCACGGGCCGGTGCGCCCGGCCCCGCGCGCGAAGGCCGACCTCGACGCGGGCCGTTTCGAACCGCCGTGCCCCGACTGCGGGCGGTCCCTCGCTCCCGGCCTCGTCGGCGAGGACGCCCCGGTCGACCCGCGCAACGTCTACGCGGCCACGAAGGTCGCCCAGGAGCACCTGTCGTCGGCGTGGGCGCGCATGACCGGCGGCACCGCCGTGTCGCTGCGCTACCACAACGTCTACGGGCCCGGCATGCCTCGCGACACCCCCTACGCGGGCGTCGCGTCCTTCTTCCGCTCCTCCCTCGCCAAAGGCGAACCCCCGCGCGTGTTCGAGGACGGACGGCAGCGGCGCGACTTCGTGCACGTCCGCGATGTCGCCGCCGCCAACCTCGCCGCCGTGACCGGCGCGCCCGTCCCGCCCGGCGGCTTCGCCGCCTACAACGTCGCCAGCGGCGGCCCGCGGACCGTCGGCGAGCTCGCCACCGAACTGGCGCGGGCCTGCGCCGGCCCGGCGCCGGTCGTGACGGGCGAATACCGGCTCGGCGACGTGCGGCACGTGACCGCCTCGATCGAACGGATCGGCGCGGAACTCGGCTGGGCGCCCCGGGTCGGCTTCGCCGAGGGCATCGACGAGTTCGCCACGGCGGACCCGCGGGAAGGGGCCGCGGTATGAGCCGGGTCGACATCGTCCTGCCCTGCCTCGACGAGGCCGAGGCCCTCCCGTGGGTCCTGGCCCGCGTCCCCGACGGCTACCGCGCGATCGTGGTCGACAACGGGTCCACCGACGGCTCGGCCGGGATCGCCGCCGGGCTGGGCGCCACCGTCGTCACCGAGACCCGCCGCGGTTTCGGCGCCGCCTGCCACGCGGGCCTGTCGGCGGCGACCGCGCCCATCGTGTGCTTCTGCGACTGCGACGCCTCCCTCGACCCCGGTCTCCTGTCCCGCGTCGTCGACCCCGTCGAGGAGGGCACCGCCGACCTCGTCCTCGGCCGCCGCCGCCCCACCGGCCCTGGCGCGTGGCCCGCCCACGCCCGCGTCGGCAACGTCGTGCTGTCCCGCATGATCCGCAAACGCACCGGCGTCCCCCTCCACGACCTCGGCCCCATGCGCGCGGCCCGCCGCACCGCCCTCCTCGACCTCGGCCTCACCGACCGCCGCTCCGGCTACCCCCTCGAAATGGTCGTCAAGGCCGCCGACGCGGGCTGGCGCATCGGCGAGGTCGACGTCCCCTACCTGCCCCGCGCCGGTAGGTCGAAGGTGACCGGCACCTGGAAGGGCACCTGGCACGCCGTGCGCGACATGCGGGCGGTCCTGCGGTGACGACCCTCATCGTCATCGCCAAGGCGCCCGTCCCCGGACGCGTCAAGACCAGGCTCACCCCGCCGTACACGCCGACCGAGGCCGCGTCGCTCGCCGAGGCCGCGCTCGCCGACACCCTCACCACCGTCGCCGCGCTGCCCGTCGCGCGCCGGATCCTCTACCTCGACGGCGCCCCCGGCACGTGGCTCCCGAGCGGCTTCGACGTCGTCCCGCAATGCGGCGGCGGCCTCGACGAACGCCTCGCCGGCGCCTTCCGCCTCCCCGGCGGACCCGCGCTGCTCATCGGCATGGACACACCCCAGGTCACCGCCGCCGACCTCGCGCCCGCGCTCGCCGACGATGCCTGGGAACGCCACGACGCCTACTTCGGGCCCGCCGCCGACGGCGGCTTCTGGGCGCTGGGCCTCGCCCGCCCCGAACCTTCGCTGCTCCTGGGCGTGCCCATGTCGACCGGCACGACCGGCCGCGAACAACGCGCCCGGCTCACCGGCGCCGGACTCTCCATCGGGGACCTGGGGACGCTGCGGGACGTCGACACGGCCGCCGACGTGGCCGCGGTCGCGGCCCTCGCGCCGAGCGGGCGCTTCGCGTCCCGCGCGATCGACCTGGGAGCGGTGATCGCGTGACCCTCACCTCCGTCACGGCGTCCGTCACCGCCTGGGGCGACGACCTCTACGGCACCGCCCTCCGCACCGGCCACGGCCCGCTCTTCCTGCGCAGGGCCGACGGCTGGCTCCTCCCGCTCGACGTCGAACGCTGGTGCGCCCGCGTCGACGACACCGACCTGTCGGTCCTGCGACGCTGCTCCGGGCCGGTCCTCGACGTCGGTTGCGGCCCCGGTCGCTTCGTCGCCGCCCTCGACGAGCGCGGCACCCCCGCCCTGGGCATCGACCTCAGCCCCGACGCCGTCGCCCGGACCGTCGACGGCGGCGGCAGCGCCGAATGCCGTTCGGTCTTCGACCCCCTGCCCGGCGAGGGCACGTGGGGGACCGTCCTGCTCATGGACGGCAACATCGGCATCGGCGGCGACCCGGCCGCGCTCCTGCGCCGCACCGCGCGCCTGGTCCGGCCCGGCGGGCTCCTGCTCGCCGAGGTCGCGCCGGTCGACGTCGACGAACGGCTCAGCGTGCGCGTCGACAACGGGCGCGGCGAGCGCGGCCACGACTTCCCGTGGGCCCGCGTGGGCGCGCCCGCGTTGCGGCGGCTCGCCGAAGGGACCGGCTGGACGCCCGGCGAGTGGTGGACCGGAGGGGACCGCGCCTTCCTGGCGCTGCGTTGCCCGCGTCCCCGCTCGATCGCGCGGATCCGTCCCCGGAATGGGAAGTCCCGGGCCGTCCCGCTGTTCATGCGCCGGCGGTGGACTCCGTGAAGCTGTGGACGGTGCTCGCCGGCGCGCTGGTCTGCGGGGTCGCGGCGGCGACGGCGGCCGGGATCGGCGGCACGACGCAGATCGCGCCCATGTTCGCCTGGTACGTCGTGGCGTGGGTGTTGTTCGCGGTGGCGGTCTGGGCGCTCGGGCGCGTGCCCGCCCGGCACGCGGTCGTGCTCGTCCTGGCCGGGGGCGCGCTCGTCGGCGCGGCGGGCCTGCTCGCGCAGCCGCGCACCAGCGACGACGCCTACCGCTACGTGTGGGACGGGCGCGTGCAGGCCGCGGGCCTGTCGCCGTACGACCGCACGCCCGCCGACCCGTCGCTGACGCACCTGCGCGACGACCTGCTCTTCCCGCCGGGTGGGGACTGCACCGGCATGTGGGACGCCGGTGACGTGTGCACCCGCGTCAACCGGCCGACCGTGCACACCATCTACCCGCCGGTCGCCGAGGGCTACTTCCTGGTCGTGCACGCCCTGTCGCCGGGCGTCGACGGGATCACCGCCCTGCAGGCCGGCGGATGGCTGCTCGCGATGGGCACGACGGTGGTCCTGCTCCGCGCGGGACGCGGCCGATGGGCGGCGCTGTGGGCGTGGTGCCCCGCCGTCGCGCTCGAAGCGGTGAACAACGCCCACGTCGACGCCCTCGCCGCGCTGCTCACCGTCGCGGCCTTCGCCGTCGTCGCCCGCAGGACGCTCGCCGGGGGAGCGTTGCTCGGCGCGGGCATCGCCGCCAAACTCCTGCCCGCCGTCACGATCCCCGGGCTGCTGTCCGGTGCCCTGCGCGGCTTCCGGCCGCGGTGGCGGGCCCTCGTGCCCGTCGGCGTCGCGCTGGCGACCGTCGCCGCGACCTACGTCCCCTACGTGCTGCTGTCGCGCGGTTCGGTCCTCGGGTACCTCGGCGGCTACGTCGACGAGGAGGGCTACGAGGACTCCGGCGGCGGCCGCTACGCCCTGATCCGCCTGCTCCTGCCCGGCCCGTGGGAAACCCCGGCCGTGCTGCTCGGCGTCACCCTCGCCGTCCTGCTCGCCATGGCCGTCGCGATCGCGGTGCACGGCGACCCGGCGCGACCATGGCGAGGCGCGCTCGCCTTCACCGGCGCCGCCTTCCTGCTCATGACACCCGGCTACGCCTGGTACGCGCTCCTCCTCATCGGCCTCACCGCCCTCGACGGCCGCTGGGAATGGCTCGCCGCGGCCGCCGCGTCGGCGGTCACCTACGTGCCCGGCCAGTACGCCCACACCGAGACCGCCGCTTACGCCGTGGCCGCCGTCATCGTCGTCGCCGGCGCGCTCGCCCGCCGTGGATACTTGCCGCGTGTCCCGCAAACCCCGTCTCGTGGCCACCGACCTCGACGGGACGCTGCTGCGCAGTGACGGCAGTGTCTCCGCCTACACCCTCGACGTCCTCGACCGGGCCCGCCGGGCCGGGATCGAGATCCTCGCCGTCACCGCGCGATCTCCGCTGGGCATCGACGCGATCGCCGTCGACAGCGGCCTGACCGGCAACGCCATCGTCAGCAACGGATCGGTCCTCTACGACATCGGCGAGCGGCGGGTCCTGTCGTCGTCGACGATCGCGGCCGCCGACGCCCGCGAGGCCGCCGAGGAGGCTCTCACGGTCATGCCCGACGCGGGCTTCGCCGTCACGACCGGCCTGAAGATGGTCGCCGACCCGCTGTACGGGGCCATCACCAAGCTGTTCCACACCCGCCGGATCGTCGAGGTCCTCGACGAGCTGTGGGAGACCGAGCACATCGTGCGGCTCTACATGCACAGCCGCACCCTCGACACCGACGGCATGTTCGAGCGCGTCGCCGGGCTCGGCGCGAGCTGGGTGCACGCCGGCGGCGCCTCGATGCTGGAGTTCGGCGCGCCCGGGGTGTCGAAGGCCAGCGCCCTGCGCGCCTACTGCGAGGCCAGGGGCATCGCCGCCGAGGAGGTCGCCGCCTTCGGTGACATGCCCAGCGACCTGGAGATGCTGACCTGGGCCGGGCGCCCGCACGCCGTCGCCAACGCCCACCCGAGCGTCCTCGCCGCCGTGACCGGTCGCGCGCCCGCCAACGACGACGACGGCGTGGCGCGGGTCGTCGAAGGGCTGCTGTAGCTCAGCGTTCACGGTCACTGAACTTCATCGACACACCCCTATTCACCTGGACGGATACGGTGAAGTCCCACGCTTCGCCTATTCGAAACGGGGCGGTTCATGCTGCACCTGAGCGCACCGGCCGTGTCCCCACCGCCGCCCACCCTTCCCGCGCCCGCGGACTTCGGGGCTTTAACCGCACCCACGCGGCCCCTGCGGGTATTGCAGGTCACCGACAACTACACGCCCAACCGGGACGGTGTCACCACCTCCGTGGTGAGTCTCGCGCAGGGACTCACCGCCCTCGGCCACGAGGTCGCGGTCCTGGCACCCCGCGCGCGAGGCACCTACCCGACGCCCGGGACCCGCACCTACCTGGCACCGGCGATCCGCGCCGTCGGCGACTACCACCTGAGCTGGGCGACGCCCCGCTCGGTCGGGGCCGTCGCGAAGGACTTCGGCGCCGACCTCGTGCACGTCCACACCCTCGGGCCGCTCGGGCTCGCGGCGGCGACGTACTCCCGGCGCAACGGTGCCGCCTGCGTGCTCACCTGGCACACCGACCTGCTCGCCTACTGCAGCGTGTACCCCGCGATCAACCTCGCGATCCCGCTGTCGCACATCGCGTGGAGTTTCCCGCGTGAACTGCCCCGGGCCTGGCGCTCCACCCGGCGCTCCGTCGGCGCCGCGCTGCGCGGCCGCGGGCAGACCGAGGCGAACCGGCGGACCCTCGCCGAGGCCCTCGCCTACTTCGACCACGTCATCGCCCCCTCCCGCAAAGCCGCCGGGACGCTGCCCTGCGGGCGCGGCGACCAGGCCGTGCACGTCGTGCCCTCCGCCGAGACCGCCGTCGAAGGAGCGCCCGAACCCGCCGCCGCCGCACTCGTCGCGACACTGGCCGGACGGCCCGTCGTGGCCTTCGTCGGGAGACTGTCGGGCGAGAAGAACTTCGAGACGCTGCTGCGTGCCGTGGCCCGCGACCTCCTGCCGCACTGCCCCGACGCGATCCTCCTCACCGTCGGCGACGGCCCCCTCCGCCGCGGCTTCGAGGCGCTCGCGGCCGAACTCGGGGTCGCCGACTCGGTCCTGTTCACCGGAGCCGTGCCGAACGCGGTCGTCCGCCAGGTACTGCCGCACTGCACGCTGCTGGCGCAGCCCTCGCTGACCGAGACGCAGGGCCTGGTCCTCGCCGAGGCCGCCGCGGCGGGCGTCCCCGCCGTCGTACTGGACCGGACCCTCGACGGCATCGTGGAGCACGGCGTCACCGGCTACGTCGCCGACGACGACGCCGACCTGGGCCGCCGCATGACCGAGCTCGTGCTGTCGCCGGAGACCCGCGACCGCATGGGCGCGCGAGCGCGAGCCGCGACCGAGGGCTACAGCTCGGAGCGCTTCGCCGAGCGGGTGCTCGGCGTCTACGGGGAGGTCGTCGGCGGCTGAGCGAGCCGCTCCCACAGCCGCTCCAGGAACACGACCTGGCCTTTCACGAGTTTCGCGGCGGCCGTGGCGCGGTCGAACCACGCCGCCCGGTCCACCTCGGGGAAGGACTCCGTCCGCCCCGACCGCGGCGGCCACTCCATGTCGAAGGTGCCCGGCGAGATCGCGTCGGCGTCGAAGTCGGCCTCCACGGCGAAGACCGTGAGGTACTTGCCGCTCGTCACGCGCGCCCTGCCGAGGTCGAGGTACTCGCCGTCGGGCGCCGGTGCGCCCAGCTCTTCGGCGAACTCGCGCCGGGCGGCCGCGATCGGCGTCTCGTCCTCGTCGTACTCGCCCTTGGGGATCGACCAGCCGCCCTCGTCCTTCTTCGCCCAGAAGGGCCCGCCCATGTGGGCGATGAGGACCTCGACGTCCTCACCCGCCCGGCGGTGGAGCAGGATCCCGGCGCTGAGTCTCGGCATGGCTCACGACTCTAGTCGGCCGAGGTCGCGACGCCCTCCATCGCCACCATCAGCAGCCGGTCGAGTCGCGCACTCGAATCCGGCGCGTACTCGCTTGCCCAGACCAGGCCCGCGACGAGGGCGAGCAGCTCGTTCGCGGTCAGGTCGGCGCGCACCGCGCCCGCCTCCTGCGCGCTCGCGAGGAGGCGGCCGCCGGCGTCCCGCATCGATTTGCAGGAGGCGTGCAGTTGCGACTCCTCGTCGCGCAGGGCCACCAGGACCGACTCGGGGAGCCCGCGGATCGTGCGCTGCCCGACGGCGAGTTCGCGCAGCCAGGCCATGAGGGCCGGGAGCGGCGGGGTCCCGGCCAGTTCGGCGGCGTGGGCGGTGAGGCGGTCGAAGTCGTCGCGGAGGAGGGCTTCGAGGAGTGCCTCGCGGGCGGGGAAGTGGCGGTAGAGGGTGCCGATGCCGACTCCGGCGCGGCGGGCGACGTCGCGCAGGGACGCGTCGGTGCCGTGCTCGGCGAAGGCCTCCCGGGCGGCGTCGAGCAGTACCTGGGCGTTGCGTCGGGCGTCAGCGCGCGCGGGCATGTGTCCTCACTCACCTTGCTAACCGGAGCGGTGCTCCGCTAAGTTCGGAGCACCGCTCCACTTCCGTGCAGAATAGCAAGGAGAAGGACATGCGAACCATCCTCGTCACCGGCGCCACCGGTCAGCAGGGCAACGCCGCCGCCCGCCACCTGCTCAAGAACGGCTGGCACGTCCGCGCACTCGTCCGCGACCCCGCGCGCGCCACCGAACTCGCCGCGGCGGGCGCCGAACTCGTCGTCGGCGACATGACCGACCGCGACGCCCTCGACGCCGCCACCGCGGGCGCCCACGGCGTCTTCAGTGTCCAGCCGGCGAACTTCGGCGAGGAGGTCGTCGACGAGGTCTCGATGGGCGTCAACGTCGCCGACGCCGCCGAGGCCGCCGGAGTCGAGCACCTGGTCTACACCTCCGTCGGCGGAGCCGACCGCGTCGTCGGTGACGGCCCCTGGCACACCAAGACGCGCATCGAGGCCCACATCGCCGGACTGGGGATCCCGACGACGGTCCTGCGCCCGGTGATGTTCATGGAGAACCACGCGCACCCCGTCATCGGCGTCCGGGGCCCCCGCGCCGTCATCCGCCTCATCCCCGAGACGGCGAGGGTCCAGCTCATCGCCGTCGACGACATCGGCGCCTTCGCCGCCCTGGCCTTCGCCGACCCCGACCGCCACGCGGGCAAGGCCTACGAACTCGCCGGCGACGAACTCACCCGCGACGACCTCGCCGCCGCGATCACGACGGCGGCGGGCCCCATCGACCTCTCGCCGCACACGCCGGAGACCCTGGCGGCCATGGGCGCCGCCTCCAGTATCCCCACGGGCGAGAGCTTCGCGGGCTGGCGTGCCGACATCCCCGCACTCCGCGAGATCCACCCGGGCATGCTCCGCTTCACGCAGTGGCTGGAGACGGAGGGGGCGGCGGGGTTGCGGGGATAGCGGGAGGGGTGGGGTGAGGCCTCCACCGTAGGGCGTCGCCGGTGAACGTGAGTCCTGTCGTTGTGGACAACTACTCCGTTGTGGAAAACCGGGCGGAACCGGCCGTGAACCCGTGACCCCCGTCTGCGCGCGGCATACGGGGCGGCGTGCGGCGGCACGGGGGCGGCCGGTAGTGAGCGGTGCGCGGTGGCGGGTGAGCGGCGAACGGCGAAAGCTTCGATACCGCCCCCATCCCGCAGCGGCAAGCGGGCCGAAGGCCCGGAGGCGAGGAGCCGCATCGCGAGCGCAGCGAGCCGACCAGCCCGGTGAGCCGACAAAAACAGACCGCCCCTCGCGGGGCGGTCTGTTCACAAGGGCTGTCGCGTCCCCGGCCTAACGGGGTCGCGCTGGTGGAGCTGCCGGGAATTGAACCCGGGTCCTTCATCGCTTCGACAGGGCTTCTCCGTGCGCAGCTCGCTGTGTCTTTCCTCAAGCCCCACCGATCACGCGAGCAAGTCGGTGTGACGGGCTCCAGCCACTGTCCTTTTCGGGTTCAGGCCCTGTGGCCAGTCCTGACGCCCTAGCGTTCTAAATGATGCCGGCAAACCGGGACGAACGCGGCTCCCGGGCCGGCACCTTCACTGTCGCTTAGGCAGCGAGAGCGAAGGAAGTGCGCTTAGAGTTGGCACTTGTTGGTTTCCGACACTGATTAACGAGACACTGTCGGCGATCCTCGGCACGCTTCCCCTGAATCGGCGTACAAAGTCGAAACCAGTCAGCCCCCTGTGTAGTTGTCCGCTAAGCGTAACGCCTCGGCCCCTGGCTCGCATTCCGGTTTCCCTTTGCCGCTTCCACCTGGACTTATGTCTCTCCACCGAGGTCTTGCACGTAGGCCTGGTAGAGCAGTTCGGTGCCCATCTCGCGGTGGCGGCTCATCTCGGCGACGAGTTCGGCGGACCACCGGCGGACCCATTCGGGGCGGGCGTGTTCGCTGCGGATGAGCAGCAGGTTGATGGCGGAGGCGAGCCGCGCGCTGTCGCGGCGGAGTTTCCCGACGCGGCGTTCGAGCCGGGGCGCGGCCTCGCAGAGTTCGCGGTAGAGGCCGGTGGGCCCCTCCGTGGTGGCGACGTGCGCGTAGAACGCGTCGCGCAGAGCGTAGACGCTCTGCCGCAGTCTGGAACGCCAGACCTCCTCGCCCGACGAGAATCTCCACTCGCGGGTGTCGGATGCCGCGTATCGCTCCAGCTGTTGAATGTTGTCGAGGTAGTCGACGCCGTACTGGGGTGTCGCCGCCATGGCGCACCTCCTTCGGGGTGCCTACTGACCGACCGGCAAGCGGTCCACACCGTGGCGGGCTCACCGAGGCGATGCCACCCAGCCGGTGTCGGTCATCCGTCAGCGGGCTTCTATAGATGATCGGCCATGAGGCGGGACAATGTCCAGAGCTACCGCGTGGTCACCTGATGTCGTCACGCCTGCCCAGTACGGGCGTGGCCGCCGTGGCGCGTGGTGCGCCTGTGGCTTCACTCTTACGGCTCGGTGACATCGGCGCGGGTGGAACGCCGAAAACGCGGCTTCGCGCTTACGGTTGGGCCATGGCCGCCGATACCCGACATGTCCTCGTCGTCGACGATGATCCGACCGTGAGCGACGTGGTCCGCCGTTACCTGGAGCACGCGGGTCTTAGGGTGACGCTGGCCGCCGATGGTGTCGCGGGGCTGCAGGCGTTCCGGGAGGGCGCTCCGGACCTGGTGGTGCTGGATCTGATGCTTCCAGGTGTCGACGGCATCGAGGTCTGCCGTGTCCTGCGGTCCACTTCGGACGTTCCGGTGGTGATGCTGACGGCGCTCGGCGAGGAGGCCGACCGGGTCCTCGGTCTGCGGGTCGGCGCCGACGACTACGTCACGAAGCCCTTTTCGCCGCGTGAGCTGGTGCTGCGCGTCCAGTCGGTGCTGCGGCGGGCGGGCGCGGCGGCCCGGAGCGCGCCGGCCGAGGTCCTCACCGACGGGGGCCTCGTCGTCGACGCCGGCGCCCGAGTGGCCACTTTGGAGGGTGAGCCGCTCGCCCTGACGGTCCGCGAGTTCGACCTGCTCACCCATCTCCTGCGCCATCCCGGCCGCGCGTTCCGCCGCGCCGAACTCCTCGAAGAGGTCTGGGGCTGGAACTTCGGCGACCAGTCGACGGTGACCGTGCACGTCCGCCGCCTTCGCGAGAAGGTGGAGGCCGACCCCGCCGACCCCCGCCGCATCCGCACCGTCTGGGGTGTCGGCTACCGCTTCGAGCCCGTGGAGGCCACCGTTGCGTGACCTGATCCTCGTCGGCCTCATCGCCCTCGCCGGTTCGCTCGCCGTCGCGATCCCCGGTGCGCTCGTCCTGCGCCGCCTGCGCGGCCGCAGCGTGACCGCGCACGTCGGCGGGGTCCTCGCCGTCACCGTCCTGGCCGTCGCGGCGGGCGTGGTCAGCACGGCCCTGGCCATGTTCATCAGCGAGCACGACCTGACCGTCCTGCTCGTCGTCATCGCCGTGACCGGCGTCGTCAGCCTGTCGGTGGGCCTGTGGCTCGGCAGGCGCCTCACCGCCGAGGCGATGTGGGCCGCCGAGGCCCGGCAGCGCGAGCGGACCCTGGAGGCCGGGCGTCGCGACCTGGTCGCGTGGGTGAGCCACGACCTGCGCACGCCCCTCGCCGGGATGCGCGCGATGGCCGAGGCCCTCGAAGACGGTGTGGTCATCGACCAGGGCACGGTCGCCGACTTCCACCGGCGCATCCGGGTGGAATGCGACCGGATGGCCGCGCTCGTCGAGGACCTGTTCGAACTGTCGCGCATCAACGCCGGTGCCCTGCGCCTGACCATCGAGTCGCTCTCGCTGCGCGACGTGGTCTCCGACGTCGTCGCGACCGTCGCGCCCGTCGCCGAGGCGAAACGCGTGCGGCTCGTCGCCGTCGACAGCGCCTGGCCCGTCGTACGGGGCAGCGAGAAGGAGCTGTCCCGGGTCGTCGCCAACCTCCTGCGCAACGCCATCAGCAACACCCCCGCCGACGGCACGATCACCGTCACCGGCGGCGGCGACGGCGACGCCGGGTGGTTCGCCGTCACCGACTCCTGCGGCGGCATAGCCGAGCACGACCTCCCGCGGCTGTTCGAGGTCGCCTTCCGTGGTCAGAGTGCCCGCACGCCCGGCGAGACGCCCGGCGGCGGACTCGGTCTGGCGATCGTCCGCGGGCTCGTCGACGCCCACCACGGGGAGGTCTCCGTCGCGAACGTGACTCACGGATGCCGCTTCACAGTCAGGATCCCGGCCGCTACGGTGTGATCGTCACCGTCCGGTGTCGGTAGAGGTACTGTGCAGTGCCCGGTTCACCCGCTAACGTGCGTGGGGTAGGTACGGCGTACCGGGCGAAGGGAGGGAAACGGTGTCTGAGGAGACCGGAATGATCGACTACCGGACCGTCGCGTCCCTCTCCGGGCGCCTGCTCGTGGCGAGTCCGGTGCTCAAGGACCCGAACTTCGACCGCACCGTCGTGCTCCTCCTCGGGCACGAGCCGGACGGGGCCCTCGGCGTCGTCCTCAACCGCGCCACCGAGATGCCGGTGACCGATGTTCTCGAAGGCTGGGACGGACTGATCCCCGAACCGGCGGTCGTCTTCGAGGGCGGCCCGGTGCAGCCGGAGTCGGCGATCGCCGTCGCGCGTCTGCGGACCGACGTCAGCCAACCCGCCTGTTTCCGCACCTTCGCCGGGCGGCTCGGGACGCTCGACCTCGCCGCCGACCCGGAGCCGCTCGCCGACTCCATCGACGGCCTGCGGATCTTCGCCGGTTACGCCGGCTGGGGGCCGGGTCAGCTGGAGAACGAGATCGACGAGGGCGCGTGGCTGGTCTTCGACGTGCTCCCCGGCGACGCCTTCTCCCCGACGCCGGAGGAGCTGTGGCCGATGGTCTGGCGCCGCCAGGTCGGTCTGCTCGCGGCCGTCGCCTTCTACCCGGCAGACCCGGGGATGAACTAGAGTTTCCGTCGATCTTGTGAACATGCTCGGATCTGTTCGATTCTGAGCTGTCGCCGCAATGTGGACGGAGACCCCCGCCGTGTACACCCTCACGCAGATCCGCGCGGCCATCGACGCCGCCGAACCCACCCCGATCCTCGACGAGGTTGCCTTCCGCGCCGCCGCCGACCGTCCCGAACACACCGAACTGCTCGCCGGTGTCCGGGCCGAGGCCGCCCGCGAGGAGCCGCTGCCCGAACTGACCCACGAGCTGTACGGCCGCTACGTTCGCGACGGCGACCGGATGGCCTACGAACGCCGCTACTTCGCCCGCCGCGCGCGGCTGGTCGCGTGCGCGGCCGCCGCCCTCGTCGACCGGCGGCCCGAAGACCTCGCCCGCCTCGACGAGGTCCTCTGGCGGATCTGCGACGAGTACAGCTGGTGCCTGCCGGCGCACAAGCACCACGCCGACATCTTCGGCCGCACCCCCGACCTCGGCGTCGACCTCTTCGCCGCCGAGACCGCGCACACCCTCGCCGAGACCGTCGGGCTCCTGCGGACCGAACTGGCCCCGGAGACCGTCGCCCGCGTGGAGGGCGAGGTCCGCCGCCGGGTCCTGGCGCCCTGGCTCGACGACATCCGCCCGCAGCACTGGGAGACCATGACCAACAACTGGTCGGCGGTCTGCGCCGGTGCGGCCGGGATGGCCGCGCTGTGGCTCGACGACGGCGAACCCCGCCGCCTGACCGGTGTCGTGGACCGGATCCAGCGCGCGATGGAGGTCTTCCGCTCCGGCTTCGAAGCCGACGGCGGCTGCCCCGAGGGCCTGTCCTACTGGGTCTACGGATACGGCTACTTCGTCTACTTCGCCGAAGCCCTGCGTGCCCGCACCGGGCTCGACATGCTGCCCGAAACCCGTGCCGTCGCGGCGTTCCCGTCGGTCGTGGACTTCGGCGACGGCCGCTGCGTGAGCTTCTCCGACGGCGGCGAGGACGCCTACGTCCCGACCGGCCTCGCCTCCCTGCTGCACGAGAGGCTCGGCACGGTCGTGCCGGAGCTGACCGGCGTCACCGGCTTCGAGGTCGACCACTGCCACCGCTGGGGCCACCTCTCCCGCGATCTACTGTGGACGGACCCGGAGCTCATCGGCCGTCGCGGTCCCGACCGCCGCGACTACCTGCCCGACCTGGCGTGGGTCGTCGACAGGTCCACGGTGGACGGTGTACGGATCGGCTTCGCCGCCAAGGGGGGCCACAACGCCGAACCGCACAACCACAACGACCTCGGCCACTTCCTGCTGTACTGCGGCGGCGAGCAGCTGCTCGCCGACCTCGGCGCCGGCCTCTACGACAAGGCCTACTTCTCGCCGCGGCGCTACGACTCGATCTACCCGTCGGCCGAAGGTCACTCCGTCCCGGTCATCGGCGGCGCGATCCAGCAGGCGGGCCGCGAGCGGGAGGCCGTCGTCGTCGAGCACCGCGACACCGGCGAGGGCGTGCACCTCGAACTCGACCTGTCGGCCGCCTACGACATGGAAGGCTCCTTCACACGCGTCTTCGACTGGTGGTCGACCGGCGAACTGTCCATCAGGGACCGATTCAGCGCCACGGGCGTACCGCTGGTCGAGCGCTTCGTCAGCCGCGTCGAACCCGTCCTCGGCGACGGGATCATCGTCTGGCGCGGCAAACGGGGCCGGGTGACGCTGACC
The DNA here is from genome assembly GCF_014202425.1 of Phytomonospora endophytica. Taxonomy (GTDB): domain Bacteria; phylum Actinomycetota; class Actinomycetes; order Mycobacteriales; family Micromonosporaceae; genus Phytomonospora; species Phytomonospora endophytica. Next base: position 88,293 of record NZ_JACHGT010000024.1, read on the forward strand.
TACGAACCGGGGCACTTCACCGCCACGTCCGACCGGATCGACACCGTCGACCACCACCAGAACCCCGACACCGTCCACCGGCTCCACCTGACCGGGAAGACCGCCGCCGAGCACTCCCTGTCCATCACGCTGGAAGTGCTCGACTGAAGAATCACTGAGGAGTCTTGACAGCCCGGTGCCCGACATGGGAGACATGTGAACCACGGGATGTGTGATCCCGTGCGAACTCGACAGTCCATGGTGGACTTTCGCGGATCCCTTGGAGGCCAAGCATGTCCAGACCCACTCCACGCCGCCTCGCGTTACTTCTCAGCGCGCTCGCCCTCGTCCTCTTCGGTGCCTTCGCGGCGACCCCGGTACACGCCGCGCCGCCCGGAGACGGCGGGGGCGTCATCACGCCCGACATCGTCGGCGGCGGATACGCCACCACCGGCCGCCCGTGGATCGCGGCCCTGCACAGCAACGGTTCGTTCACCTGCACGTCGAGTCAGATCAGTGCGAGCTGGATCCTGACGGCCGCGCACTGCGTGCCCGGCAACTCCGGTTACTCGGTGCGGATCGGGTCGCTCAACCGCTCTTCGGGCGGCACCGTCCGCAACGTCGACAGCGTCGTGCGGCACCCCAACTTCAACTGGCCCGCCTACGACATCGCCCTGCTGCACCTGTCGCAGCCCTTCACCAACACCTATGCGCCGATGGCCAAGGTGTCCGGTGACTTCGCGGTGAACCAGGCCGCCACGATCTACGGCTGGGGTTCCGAACACGCCGACTGGAGCGGTCCGCTGCCCGAGCGGCTGAAGTTCGCCAACGGCAACGTGTCCAGCACGTCCTGCGCCAGCTCCGTGATGCCCGCGATCTGCACGCAGACCGACGGCTCCGTGGCCGGCGGCGACTCCGGCGGACCGGCGATCGTGCTGAGCCCGCGCACCGGGACCTACCTGCTCGCCGGGGTCTGCGCCGTCGGGCACAAGCCCGCGGGCTCGGGCTGGGCGGCCTACACGCCGATCTTCCGGCACTGGACCTGGATCTCCCAGACGACCGGACTGTGACGCCCCGATGGCGGCGGCGACCGCCCCCGGTCGCCGCCGCCATCCCTTGCGGCACAAGAGATCGCGGGATGGGACAACTCTTGACAAGCCGATCTGATCCCGGCAAAACTCAGCGGGCGACAAACCACCATTACCCCCTTAGGAGAAACATGTCCGTCACACCCCTTCTTCGGCGTCTCGGCTTACTTCTCTCGACCGTTCTCCTCGCCGTACTCGGCTCACTCGTGGCGACCCCGGCATCCGCCACGGCCCCCGACGGCGGCGTCATCACCCCCGACATCGTCGGGGGTGGAGTCGTCGAGGACACCAAACCCTGGATCGCCGCCCTGCACAGCAACGGCGGATTCACCTGCACCTCCACGCAGATCAGCGCGAGCTGGATCATCACCGCCGCGCACTGCGTGCCCAACGACACCGGCTACTCCGTGCGCATCGGGTCGCTGACGCGGTCCTCGGGCGGCACCGTCGTCGCCGTCGACCAGGTCATCCGGCACGAAGGCTTCGACTGGCCGACCCACGACATCGCGCTGCTGCACCTCGCGACACCGTTCGAGAACACCTACGTCGCCATGGCCGACGGCTCCGGCGACATCGCCCTCAACCAGAGCCTCACCCTCTACGGCTGGGGATCGGAGAACCCCGACTGGTCCGGTCCGCTGCCCGAGAACCTCAAGTACGCCGACGGTTACCTGTCCGCGACCGGCTGCCACAGCGACGCGGCACCCCTGCTGTGCACGCAGACCGACGGTTCGGTCGCCGGCGGCGACTCCGGCGGGCCCGTGTTCGTGCAGAGCCCGGCGACCGGCGACTACGTCCAGGCGGGCGTGTGCGCGCTCGGCTGGCAGCCGGCGGGCAACGGCCAGGCCGGATACACCTCGATCCCGTCGCATCGTGAGTGGATCACGCAGCACACGGGGGTGTGACGAGCACGTTGGAAGAGCGGGAAGGCCCGGCGTCAGGGGACGCCGGGCCTCGCGTCAGGTGATCGGGGGTCATGCCCGCGGAGCCGGCGCCGTCAGCGGGTCCACCGGCCGCCGGTCCGGGCCCTCCGCCGTTTCGAACCCGAAGCCCTCGCGCACCCAGTACTCGAAGCCCCCGATCATCTCCCGCACGTCCCATCCGCCCTCCGCGAACGCGAGCGCCGCCTTCGCCGCTCCGTTGCAGCCCGGGCCCCAGCAGTAGACGACCACCGGGCGGTCTCTCGGGATCAGGCCTTCGGCGCGGTGCCTGATCTTGCCCGTCGGGAGGTGCACGGCGCCGGGGATGTGGCCGGCGTTCCAGGATGCGATCGAGCGGGTGTCGACGATCGTGACCTCGTGCCGCTTCTCGACGGCGGTGTGGACGTCGCTCACGTCGGTCTCGAAGGCGAGTTTCGCCGCGAAGTGGGCTACGGCGGGGGCATTGGCCATCTGCGTCATGCCCACGATCATTCCCACGTCTCGGCTCCGCCGGAAGTGGCGTGAACGCCCATCACCGCTAAGATCACGCCATGTCGATCACGCGCCCTCACCGAGTCGCCGTCCTGGTCTCCGAAGGGATGGCGCCCTTCGAGTTCGGTTCGGTCGTCGAGGTCTTCGGACTGCCTCGGCCGGAGATCGCGGGCCCCTGGTACTCCCTCGACGTCTGCGCCGAGCGGCCCGGCGAGCCGATGCGCATGGTCGGCGGCTTCGACGTCGTCGCCGCGCACGGGCTCGACATCGCCGCCGCCGCCGACACGCTGATCGTCCCCGCGGTGCCCGACACGCGCACGGGGCCGTCCGCTGCCGTCGTCGACGCCGTCCGGGCCGCGCACGCCCGGGGCGCGCGCGTCGTCTCGATCTGCTCGGGCGCCTTCGCGCTCGCCGCCGCGGGGCTGCTCGACGGGCGCGAGGCGACCACGCACTGGCGGTACGCCGACCTGCTCGCCGAGCGCTTCCCCGCCGTGCGCGTCGACCCGGGGGTCCTCTACGTCGACCACGGTGACGTCCTGACCAGCGCCGGGAGTGCCGCAGGGCTCGACCTGTGCCTGCACCTGGTGCGCGGCGACCACGGCCCGTCGGTCGCCAACACCGTCGCGCGGCGGCTCGTCGTGCCGCCCCACCGCGAGGGCGGGCAGGCCCAGTTCATCGAGGCGCCGGTCGTCGACGAGGGCATCGCCGACGGCGTCTCGGCGGCCATGGGCTGGGCGCTGGCCAACCTCACCGAGGCCGTCACCGTCACCGACCTCGCCGCGCGTGCGCACATGGCCCCGCGGACCTTCATCCGCCATTTCACCCGCCGCACCGGGACCTCGCCGATGCGCTGGGTCATCGCGCAGCGCGTCGCGGCGAGCCTGCCCTTCCTGGAGGCCGGCGAGGCCCCGGTGACCAGGGTCGGCGCGCTCGTCGGCTTCGACAGCCCGGTCACCTTCCGGCACCATTTCACCCGCGCGATGCGGACCAGCCCGTCGGCCTATCGCCGCACGTTCCGGGCGGCCTGAACCGGCCCTCGGCGTAGGCTTGCGGCTCGAAGCGAAGGAGATGATCATCGATGGCGGAGTCGGAGAATCCCCGTCTGCGGCTCAATCCCGAACGGGAGACGGCGATCCTCGACGCGGTCCGCGCGCTGATCTCCGAGGTCGGTTACGACGCCATGCGCATCGACCAGGTCGCCGCCCGCGCGCACGCCAGCAAGGCGACCATCTACCGCCGCTGGACGGGCAAGGCCGACCTCGCCACGGCGGTCCTGCACCGCATGAATCCGCGCCCGCCGGAGCACGGCTCGACCGGTGACCTGCGCGCGGACCTGATCCGCGTGATGCACGACCACGTCGGCTCCAAGCACCACGACGAGGCCTTCCTCGCCGGGATCCACCCGGCCTTCCAGCGCGACGACGAGCTGCGCGGGATGGTCCGCGAACAGCTCGTCAAGCCTTTCCGTGACGCCGTCCACCAGGCCCTGACCTGGGCGGTGGAACGCGGGGAGCTGTCGCCGGGACTGCTGGAGAACCGGTTGCTGCCGGAGACGCTGCCCGCGATGTGCATGCGCCGGAAATGGCTCGACGTCGACCAGTCCGACGAGGATTTCTACGTCGAACTGATCGACACCCTGGTGCTGCCTTTGCTGCGCGGCCTCGATCAGCCCGTTGCCACCACCTCGGGCTGAGGCTCGGGAGCGGCCGCCTCCTTCGCGGGCGTGCGGATGAGGAGCACGACCGACAGCAGTGCCGCCGTCAGGAACGCCGCCGACCACGTGAACGCCGTGGTGTAGCCGTGCGTCGCCGCGGCGGCCGGGTCGCCGGGGCCGTTGGCCGCGACGTAGGTCGCCGTCGCCGAGATCGCGATCGTGTTCATGAGGGCGGCGCCGATCGAGCCGCCGATCTGCTGCGCGACGTTCGTCAGGGCCGAGGCCGAGCCGGTGTCCTCGGGGCGCACGCGCGTCTGGCTCAGGCCGATGATCTTGCCGAAGATGAGGCCGCCCCCGGAGCCGAGCAGGAGCATCGGCACCAGCAGCTCGGTGGCGAAGCCGCCGTCGGCGTCGACGCGGGTGAACAGGACCATCGCCGTGATCGCCAGGACGAAACCGGTGATGACGAGCGCGACGGGCCGGAAACGGTCCCCGACGCGGCCGATGACGACGGTGGAGACGAGGACCATCGTGCCGGTCATCGGGAGGTAGCCCAGGCCGGTCTGCAGCGGGCTGTACTCCTTGATGCCCTGCATGAAGTAGGTGGTCATGAGGAACATCCCGTAGTTCCCGGCGACCATGAGCGTGATGGCCAGCAGCGCGCCGGCCCGGGTGCGGTCGGCGAGGATCCGCAACGGCACCAGCGGCTGCCTCGCGCACGCCTGCCAGAGGACGAAGGCGATGAGCGCGACGGCCGCCGTGCCGAGAAGGCCGAGGATCTCGGGGGAGTCCCAGCCGGCGCTCTCGGCGCGGCCGAAGCCGAAGACGAGCGAGGCGAGCCCGACCGTGCCGAGGATCGTGCCCGGTACATCGAGCCGGGTGCGCCTGCCCGGAGGCACCGCGACGAGGACCCGCGACCCGGCGACGGCGGCGGCGATCGCGACGGGGACGTTGATGTACATGGTCCAGCGCCAGTCCAGGAACTCGGTGATCAGGCCGCCGATGAGCAGTCCGAAGGCACCGCCGGCCGCGCCGACGATGCCGTACATGCCGAAGGCCTTCCCGCGCTCGCGGACGTCGGTGAAGGTGAGGACGATCAGCGACATGATGGTGGGCGCGAGGACCGAGGCGAAGGCGCCCTGGAGGACGCGGCCGGTGAGCAGCATGCCGGGGCTCGTCGCCGCGCCGCCCAGCGCCGAGGCGGCGGCGAAGCCGAGGAGGCCGACGACGAAGGTACGTTTGCGGCCGAAGAGGTCGCCGAGGCGTCCGCCGAGCAGGAGCAGGCCGCCGAAGGTGAGCGTGTAGGCGGTGATGACCCATTGGCGGTCGCCGTCGGAGAGCCCGAGTTCGGCCTGCGCGGAGGGGAGGGCGATGTTGACGATGACGGCGTCGAGCATGAGGACGAGCTGGGCACCGGCGATGACGGCGAGCGCCCACCAGCGTCGTGGATCGGGCGTGGTCTGCGGCATGGGGCGTCCCTGGCGATGAGAGTTAGTGTACGAAACAGTTTCGTACACTAAGGCGGGAAACGCTTGCCCGGCAAGGGAAACGGGCACGGAGTGACGGGCGTCACGGCGCCTGCCCGTGCGTGGAATCAGGCCGCGCGGCGAAGGGTCGCCGGGGCGCGGGACCCGGCCGGCGGAGCCCGGGCTAACCCCACCCCGCCGCCCCGTACGCCGCACCCGAGCGCCACAGCGTCCACCCCTGCGCCGTGTACGGCACCGTCCCCTCCGGCGCCTCGCCGAGGGGGAACCAGCGCAGTCCGCCGCACTTGTGCGGCTCGGCGTTGACGGGCTCACCGAACCTCGCGGCGTCCAGCTCCACCGGGTAGAACAGCCCGATGCGGCCCTGTCCCTCCGGCGAGCGGACGTGCAGCAGCCGCGGCGGCGGCAGGTCGGCGGGAGTCAGCTTCAGCCCGAGTTCCTCCCAGGCCTCGCGGCACATCGCGACGTCGACCGCCTCGCCGTCCTCCAGCTTCCCCGAGGGGAAGTTCCACTGCCCGTCGCCGTAGCCCGTGTTCCGCCGCAGCGCGAGCAGAACCTCCTCACCGCGCGTGAGGATCAGGAAGACGTCGACGGGACTCGTGTACTTGGTCGGCATGTCCGCAGGTTAAAGGCGGGGTACGACAGGACAGTCACCGCAGCGGCCACCGCCGGGCAGCTTCAGGAACAGGCAGCACGTCCGCCGCACGCCGGGTGACCGGAACGCCCCCACCAGCGGCGGCCGCTCCAGCAGCCCGGCGAGTACCCGCGCTCCTTCCGGCCGCAGACCCGGCGGGAGGACCCGGACGGCGCCCGCGAGGGCCGAGGCCGCGTTCCCCGCGAGCAGGGTCGGCGCCAGGTCGGGGCGCAGCCGCGCGGCGAGGGGGAGAAGGTGCCGGTCGGCGAGTTCCCTTGCCAGACCGCCGGTCCCGTCGACGACGCTCGCGCCCGTCCCGAGCGCCAGTCGCAGCCCGCCTTCGGGCGTCTGGCGGACCAGCAGCGACTCGGGCGGCACGACGAGGGTGGCCCCCGCGACGACGGCGACGCCGAGGAACGGCGACAGCAGGCGCGCCACGTACCCCAGGTGCGTCACCGACAGCACGACCCGCCGCTCGCCCCCGAGCCGCGCCCGCACGCGCTCGGCGAGCTCGCCGAACGCGTCGCCCTCGTACAGCTCGGCGGCGGTGTGGTCGTGGGACGGCCAGGCGCCGGGCAGCCCGAAGAAGCCGCCGAGTCCGGCGACCCGATCCAACAGCGCCCTTAGATCCCGTTCCATCCGGTCCGTCCCGCACTCTCAGGTTCTCTCAGCTCCCGTGCGGGTAACCTCCGCGCAGAAGCGCGTTCATGTCTACCGGCGCACATCACAGCTGAAATCCTTCCGCGCCCGGCAGACGGTACGGCAAGCTGGACTGACGTGTCCGGCCCAGCCGGACTTCAGAAGGGACCAGCCCACCACCGCGATGGCCGCCCAGATCGCCGAACTGCTCAGCTCACCATGGATGTACGCCCTGGTGATGGTCTCGATCACCCTCGACGTGTTCGTGCCCTTCCTGCCCAGCGGCTCGCTCCTCATCGTCGCGGTCGTCTACGCGGGCAAGCACGACGGCACGGTCACCGAGATGCTCCTGCTGCTCGTCGGCGGCGCGGTGGCCTCCACCCTCGGCGACAACCTCGCCTACCGCGCCATCGAACCCGGCGCCGGCCCGGTCCACCGTTTCCTCGCGCGCATGCCGCGCGCCGCCAAGGTCAACGACCGTCTGCGCGACACCCTCCAGGCGCGCCCGATCAGCACCATGACCTTCGCGCGCCTCATCCCGACCGGCCGCACCCTCGCCACCGCCGTCGCCGCGACCGACCCCGACATGCCGCGTGCCCGCTTCCAGCTCGCCTCGGCCGTCGCCGCCGCGGTGTGGGCCGCCTACACCGTCGCCCTGGGATACCTCAACGCGTTGCTGTTCAACACGTCCTGGGTGAGCGTCGTGGTCGGCGTGGCCGCCGCCTTCGCGTTCGGCACGATCCTGGCCCGCAGCCGCCGGGCCGTCGCGCTGACCTCCTCGTAAGATCTGCGGGTGCGGATTCCCAGCAGCGACATCGACCGGCTTCGCGAGGCACTGGCCGCCGCGGGCTTCCATCCCGAAGGCGTTCGCGCCCGGCTCGGCGAGCGGGACACGGCCGCCTCCGAACGCGGTGATCACCGGGGCGCGCTGGCCGCGACGGCCGGACTCGACGCCCTCGACGTGTTCGTCCGCCTCTTCATGTGCGCCACGCCCGTGGCCGCGGCCCCCGTCGCCGCGGCCCTCGCACCCCTCGACGTCGCATCCGCCCTCGCGTGGGGCCTGCTCACGCGTGCGGGCGACGGCTACACCGCCGGGATGTCCCTGACCGTCCACGGCGACTTCCACGTCCTCGCCGACCTGCCCGCCGCGCCCGGCCGCGCCCTCGACAGCGAGCACGTCCTCGGCGTCGGCGGCGCCTCGTCCACCCTGACCGCGGCGACGCTGCGCGCGCCCGTCGGCAGTGCCCTCGACGTCGGCACCGGCTGCGGAGTCCAGGCCCTGCACCTCTCCGGCCACGCCGAGCGCGTCACCGCCACCGACCTGTCCGGGCGCGCCCTCGGCTTCGCCGCGGCCAACGCCCGCCTCAACGACCTCGACTGGGAACTGCTCCAGGGCGACATGCTCGCACCGGTCGCGGGCCGCCGCTTCGACCTCGTCGTGTCCAACCCGCCCTTCGTCATCGGCGCCGGAAGCGCGGCCTTCACCTACCGCGACTCCGGCCGCGAAGCCGACGGCGTCTGCGCCGAACTCGCCGCCGCCGCGCCCGCCCTCCTCAACCCCGGCGGCACCCTCCAGTTCCTCGCCAACTGGGTCCACGTCGAAGGCCAGGACTGGCGCGAACGCGTCGGCGGCTGGTTCGCCGGCACCGGCTGCGACGTGTGGGCGATCCAGCGCGACGTCACCGACCCCCTCGACTACGTCCGCGTCTGGCAGCGCGACGCCGCCGAGGCGCACGACCCGCACGCCCTGGCCGCCTGGCTCGACTGGTTCGAGGCGAGCAAGGTCGAAGGCGTCGGCTTCGGCATGATCACCGCGCGCCGCTCCGGCCGCGACGACCCGATCGTGCACTGCGACGACATCCGCCACCAGGTCACCTCGCCCTACGCCGACCGCATCGCCGACTGGTTCGGCCGCTACGACGTCATCGCCGGGCTCACCCCCGAACGGCTCCTCGCCGCCCGCCTCCGCCTCGCCGACGGCGTCGAACTGCGCCAGGACGCGACCCTCGGCGAAGACGGCTGGGAGGTCGGACGCCAGCTCCTCGCCCAGACCGCGGGCATGCGCTTCGTCGAAGAGGTCGACCCGCTGCTCGTCGCGTTCCTCGGCGGCTGCAACGGACTGGTCCCCGTCCGCACCCAGATCGCCCTGCTCGCCGCGGCCCACGAAGCGCCCGACGGCCTCCTCGCCGCCTCGCTCGCGCCGGTCATCACCCACTTCGTCCAGCGGGGTTTCCTCGACGTGAGGTAGCCCGGCTACGGAACACGCCCGGAAACCGTAGGTCGTTGACGGCGACGCGCCCGGCCAATACCCTCGACGCGACTGTCCGCCGACCCGGGGAGCGGCCGTGCGAGTGGGGACGACGACACGCGCGACCATGGCGGCGGTCCTGTTCACCGCCGTCCTCGTCACGGCACCCGCGCACGCGGCGGCCGTCGCGCTCGCCGACGGCCTCACCCTCACCGAGCACCGCCTCGACGGGCCCGTCGTCGTCTCCGTCATCACCGCCGACCTCGCCACGCCGGGTCTTGAAACCGTCTACCTCAACCCCGGCACGGTCAGCGCCACCGCGCCCCTGAGCGAACAGGCGCGCCTGGCGGGGGCGGTCGCCGCGGTCAACGGCGACTTCTTCGACCTCGGCCACACCGACGCCCCGCACGGCATCGGCGTCACCGGCGGCGGTTTCCTGCACGGCCGCGCGAAAGGCTGGAACGACACCGCCGTCGTCGGCGCCGACCGCCGCGGCCGCGTCGAGACGCTGCGGATGTCGGCGACCGCCACGCTGCCCACCGGCCCCGTCCAGGTGGGAAACCTCAACTCCGGCAACGTCGCCGACGGAGGCGTCGGCGCGTACACCCCCGCCTGGGGCGAGGCCGACCTCGGCGAGACCGTCAAAGGCGCCGACGAGGTCAGCGCCGTCCGGGTCGGCGCGGGCCTCGTCACCGAGACCGCCGACACCCCCGACGGCTGGCGGCCCGGCACCGACACCGTCCTCATCGGACGCGAGGCGGGAGCCGTGGCGCTCGCCGGACTCAAGGTCGGCGACCCGGTGACCCTCGACGTTCCCGCCCCGGACGCGTACACCGCCATCAGTGGCAACGAGGTCCTGAGGCGTGACGGTGAGACCGTCGCCCCCGACGGCTACTCCCCGAATCCCCGCACCGCCGTCGGCTTCTCCGCCGACGGTTCGCGCATGTGGCTGGTCACCGTCGACGGCCGCAGCGACGACAGCGTGGGCATGACCTACGTCGAGCTCGCGGGTTTCCTCGCCGGGCTCGGTGCCGCCGACGTGCTCAGTCTCGACGGCGGCGGCTCGTCGACGATGGTCGCCCGCCTCCCGGGCGCCGACGGGCTCAGCGTCCGCAACCACCCGTCGATGGGGTACGAACGCGATGTCCCCAACGGCATCGGCTTCCGCATCACCGACATCTAGGAGAGACCATGTTCCGGCACTTACGTCTGCTGCTCGTCGCGATCGTCAGCGCGATGGCCCTCGTCGTCTCGGCCACTCCGGCCGCGGCCTATCCGAACGCCTACTTTCACACGCAGAGCGCGGGGAACAGGGGCGCCGACGTCCTCACGATCCAGTACCTCCTCCAGCATCACGGGCAGTCCGTGACGGCCGACGGCGTCTTCGGTTCCGGCACGACGACGGCGGTCCGCGCGTTCCAGACGGCGAAGGGCCTGGGCGTCGACGGGATCGTCGGTCCGCAGACCTGGGCGGCCCTGGCACCGCAGATCCAGCAGGGTGCCTCGGGCGCCGCGGTGAAGGCGCTGCAGGTCCAGCTCAACGCCAAGCGGCGGCTGTCGCTCGCGGTGGACGGGACTTTCGGTGCGGCGCTGACGACGGCCGTGCGGGATTTCCAGAGCCACGCGGGCATTGGTGTCGACGGCGTCGTGGGTCCGACGACGTGGCGGAATCTGGGCTGGCACTACGACTATCCGGACTTCGGTGCGGGCATCTGCGATCAGAACCCCGACGGTAACGGCACGGCCAACTGGGGTACGGCCGCGGCGGTCGCGCAACTGGAGTCGGCGGTCCGCAGCTTCGCGACGACGGGCCAGGGCCAGGTTCCTCTGGGTGATGTGGGTTTCGAACACGGAGGCGCGATCAACGGCCATTCTTCCCACCGGGTGGGCCTGGACGCCGACATCTGGCCGATCCGCACGGACAACGGCCAGTGCACGGCGGGCCGGATCACCTGGCAGTCGCCGACGTACGACCGTGCGGCGACGAGGCAACTGGTACAGGCGATCCGCACAGCGGCACCGGGCCACGTGGCATTGATCTTCTTCAACGACCCAACCCTGATCAGCGAGGGCCTGACAACGCAATACGCGAACCACGACAACCATCTGCACGTGAGGTACTGCGAGAAGGTGGAGCCGAACTCACTGTACGACTGTTAGACGAACGAACGAGACGAACGAGCCCTTTCGCTTTGCGAGTCTCGAAGAGACTCGCAAAGCGAAAGGCGAGGACAAAGCCCCAAGCGTGGCGTCCCCCCGAAGCCCGGTCTTGATCTTCGCGTAGCGAGTCTCGAAGAGACTCGCTACGCGAGTTCCGGGTCCAGGGACGGAGTCCCTGGTGGGGTCTGGGGCGAAGCCCCAG
>NZ_JACHGT010000025.1:0-11786 GCF_014202425.1 Phytomonospora endophytica
CAGCCCCAGAACCTTCGTGTTGCACCAATCCCTGGCCGAAGCGACGGAGACACACGCAAGTGGATCGAGGGGACCAGTCGCGCTACGCGCGACAGAACCAAGACCCGCCCAGAGTCACGGCCCAGCCACAGACACCCCTCCCCCAGCAGACAGCGAGCCCCAAGAGGAAAACGAAGGCCACATGCGACAGCAAACGCAAGCACTAGATGCGAACACGACGGCAAACACGAGAGCGGGTACGAGGGCGAGCGCAGGTAGTGGATGCGAGCGCGAAGACAAGCCCGAGCGCGCGTCCCAGACACGCAAGCACGGCAAGCGCGACACGTAGAGACGAGCACGAAGGCCAGCCCGAACACCAAGTACCCGGGCGAGCGCGAAGACAAGCCTGAGCGCGCGTCCCAGACACGCAAGCGCGGCGAGCGCAACACGTGGAGTCGAGCGCGAACACCAGGTGCCAGGGCTAGCGCGAACTCAAGCCCGAGCGCGCGTAACAGACACGCAAGCACGGCGAGCGCAACACGTGGAGGCAGCCCGAACACCAAGTACGAGGACCAGCGCGACTCAAGCCGCGGCTGCGATGCCAACCAACAACGGACGCGAGCGCGAGTGACGAGCCCAGGCGCGAACACGAACCCACCCCCAGCCCGGCCCCCGCGACCACCCCCTACCCCACAACCCCCGCGCCACCCACCGGGCTTTCCGCCACGTGTACGGCGCGCGCGACTCGTCGCAGCGTCAGCCGCTTCGCGAGGACGCCCGCGTGGCGTTCGTCGCGCGCCAGGAACAGGCACGTCGGCCCGGATCCCGAGACCAGCGCGGCGAGCGCTCCTTCGTCGATCCCCGCCTGGAGGGTGTCCTTGAGGGAGGGCATGAGTCCGACGGCGGCGGCTTGCATGTCGTTGTGCAGTGCTGTCGCCATGGCGTCGGGGTCGCTGGTGCGGATGGCGGCCAGGAGGGCGTCGACGTTGTCGTGGTATTCGCCGTCGCCTAGGGCGCGGAGGCGGTCTACTTCGCGGTAGACGGCTGGGGTCGACAGTTCTCCGTCGGCGGTGGCGACGACCCAGTGTCGTGTCCCCATGGAGAGGACGGGGTGGAGTTGTTCGCCGCGGCCGGTGCCCAGTGCGGTGCCGCCGTGGAGGCAGAAGGGGACGTCGCTGCCGAGGGCGGCGGCGAGTTTGTCGAGTTCGGCGGGGGTGAGTCCGGCGTCCCAGAGGGTGTTGCAGGCGATGAGGGCGGCGGCGGCGTCGGCGCTGCCGCCGGCGAGGCCTCCGGCGATGGGGATGCGTTTGGTGAGGTGGAGGTGGGCTCCGGCGTCGATGCCGGCGTAGGCGGCGAGTTCGGCGGCGGCGAGGAGTGCGAGGTTGCGCCGGTCGGTGGGGAGGGTGTCGGCGCCTTCGCCTTCGATGGTGAGGGTGAGGGTGTCTTCGACGGGGGTGGCGGTGAGTTCGTCGTAGAGGGAGATCGACTCGAAGACCGTGGTGAGGTCGTGGTACCCGTCTTCGCGCAGCGGCCCGATCCCCAGGTGCAGGTTGATCTTGGCGGGCACGCGGACGTGCACGGCGCCGTCGGTGTAGGCGAGCGCCTCGGTCATCGCTGTTCCCCTGTCGGCTTGGCCGCGGCGATGGCGGCGAAGTTCTCGATGGTGAGTGCTTCGCCGCGTGCGGTGGGGTCGACGCCCGCGGCGTTGAGGATGTCGGCGGCGGCGGTCGGGGAGCCGGCCCAGCCCGCGAGTGCCGATCGGAGGGTCTTGCGGCGTTGCGCGAAGGCGGCGTCGACGACGCGGAAGGTGGCCACGCGGTCGCCTTGGGGGGGTTGGCGTCTGGTGAAGGCGACGAGGCCGGAGTCGACGTTGGGGACGGGCCAGAACACGCCTCGGGGTACGGGTCCGGCGCGGCGGGCTTCGGCGTACCAGGCGAGTTTGGCGCTGGGTACGCCGTAGGTCTTGTTGCCGGGGGGTGCGCAGAGGCGGTCGGCGACTTCGGATTGGACCATGACGAGGCCGCGCTGGAGGGTCGGGAGTTCTGAGAGGAGGTGGAGGACGACGGGGACGGCGACGTTGTAGGGGAGGTTGGCGACCAGGGCGGTGGGGGCGGGTTCGCCGATCTCGTCGCGGGTGACGCGCATGGCGTCGGCGGTGTGGATCTGGAGTTTGGCGGCGTCGGGTCCGGCGTGGACGCGGACGGTCTCGGGGAGTGCGCGGGCCAGGCGCGGGTCGATTTCGACGGCGTGGAGGTGCGCGCTCAGTGGCAGTAGCGCCAGGGTGAGCGAGCCGAGGCCGGGTCCGACTTCGAGGACGACGTCGGTGGGGTCGAGCTTCGCGGCGGCGGCGATGCGCCGGACGGTGTTGGCGTCGGTGACGAAGTTCTGCCCGAGGGTTTTGGTGGGCCGCACGTCGAGGGCCTTGGCCAGTGCTCTGATGGTCGATGCGCCCAGTAGTCCGCTCACCGCCCGATCTTAAGGGGTGGCGGTTCAGGCGAAGTGTTCGGCGAGGACGGCGCGCTGGGTCTCGCGGGCTTGGGCGTGTTTGTCGCGGCCGGTGTCGGTGATGCGGACGAAGATCGAGCGGCGGTCTTCGGCGCACATGTCGCGGCTGACGAGGCCGTCGCGTTCGAGGCGGGCGACGGCGCGGGAGAGGGCGCTTTGGGAGAGGTACATGTCGGCGGCGAGTTCGTTCATGCGGCGTTTCTCGCATTGCGCGTCGACGATGCGGTCGAGGGCTTCGAATTCGCTCATACCGAGGCCGTGCGCGTCCTGGAGTGCGCGTTCGAGGGCGCAGGAGACGGCGGAGTAGCACGTGAGGACGTCACGCCACCGTTCCACGAGGTTCGTTTCGGGCGTCGCTGCCATGAGCGGCATCCTAGCATGAACGTGCATTTGATGCAGATGCATTAACCCGCTTGCACAAGTAACATGGGTCAGGTCCACCCGTATCGCCGGTAGCGGGGGCCGCTTCCGTCCCGCGCGGGCCACCGCCAGAGTCCGATCGCCAGCAGCAGCATCGCGAGGTTCAAGACCGCACCGAAGGGGATGTGCCGCGCGTCCCTCCACAAAGGAGTGTCGAGGGAGCCGTACCGCTCCAGCTCGTACACGACCATGCCGACCGCCCACATGAAGCTCGGCAGCACCCCCACCGCCCCGAGCGTCACCATGAGCCCGACGGGCCGCCGCTGCGCCCACCTGGCGACGAGGAAGGCCGCGACCGCCCCGAGCAGCGCCCCGCCGAGCACCGCCCAGACGTGCCACGGGCCGGCGACGCGGTAGACGGCGAGTTCGGCGCGGTCGCCGTCGGTCAGGTATGCGAGGCGGACGGTGCCGCGGTGGGCTTCGAGAACGCCGGGCAGCGGCCGGTGGGTGCGCCAGCCGTCGGCGCGCAGGCGCGGGTCGGCGGCGTCGACGAGCCCGGGGGTGACCGGGTCGATCCAGGCCGTTCCGGTGTGGCTCTCCACAGTGGTGTCCCCGAGGAGGAACCGGAGCCATCCGGGCATGCGGCCGTACGGCATGTCCTCGGGCGGGCGGCTTTGCAGGTAGTCGTCGCCCCAGGCCGGTTCGTACGGATGCTCGGGGTCGATGGTCGCGGCGAGCGCCTCGACTTCGGCGTCGCCGGGCAGGTCGGGCATGCCCGGTGCCGCGGCGACGGAGGCGAGCAGCGCGCCGAGGGTGAGGCCGACGGCGACGGCCAGGATCCGGCCGAGGGCGGTCCCGAAGCGGGTGCGCGTCGGGGGCGGTTCGAGCACGGTGAACATGGACGGCTCCTCACCGAGGGCTATCTCGATACCCTACATAGGGCGAGGGGGAGCCGTCTACGGCAGCGGATCGGCCTCCACCACGAGCTCACGTTCCCTGTCGAGGCCCGGGCGGTCCCCGGCGGGCGGCTCGTCCTCGTTCTCGGCGTCCTCGTTCTCGGCGTCGAGATCATCCAGTTCGTCCAGCTCGTCGACCGGCGCCGACCGGTCACGGCGCAGGTGCCAGATCCATCCGACGGCGAGCAGCCCCACGCCCGCGTTGAGCGTCGCCCCGAAGGGCACGAACCGTCCCGCCCGCCACAGGAGCGTGTCGATCCACGGGTGCCAGACGAGCTCGAAGACCGACACCGCGACCACGACGAGGAAACTGGGCAGCACGGCCATCACGCCGAGCAGCAGCAGGAACGTCGAGGTGTGCGCGTCCTCGCCGTTCTCGCGGCGCCGCACCGAGCGGGCGAGCACGAAGGCCCCGACGCCGCCGAGGACGGCCCCGGCGAGCACGGCCCAGCGGTGCCAGGTCGGGGGGACGCGGACGATGTCGAGGGTCGGGGCGGCGTAGTCGTCGGCGTAGAACTCCAGCAGGAGCGTGCCTTTGCGGGCGATCACGCCGTGGGCGGCGGATTCCTCGACGTCCCAGCCGCCGGCGCGCAGGTTCCCGGCGGCGGTGGAGATGTAGCCGGTGCCGAGGCCGGGCTCCTCGGCGGAGCCGGGGGCCCAGACGACGCTCGTGGACGCCTCCTGGGTGTTGTCGCCGACGAGGAACTGGAGCCAGTCGGGCACGGTCAGGCCGACGTCGGCGGCTTCGCGGCTGGCGCGGTCCTGAACGGAGGTGTCGTTGTACCACTCGGGGTCGAAGGGCTGGCCGGGCAGGACGAGCACGGCGAGGTCGAGCGCTTCCTTACGGGACGGCAGCGGGGGCGCTCCCGGGGCGGCGGCGAAGGAGGCGATCATCGCCCCCAATGTCATTCCGGCGAGGACCGCGAGGGTCCGGACGACGGCACCGCTGAGGATGACGCGCCGCCGGGGCGGTGCGGGCGTGGTCGACATGTGAGGGCACCTTCCGCGTCGGGCTCACGCGACACTCTCACGCCGGATGTGGAATTTTCTACCCCATCGGCCGTCGGGTCAGGCGGCGTAGGCGATTTCGGTGGCGCGCGCCCCGACTTCGGCGCTCGGTGCCCAGCATTCGTAGAGTCCGCGTTCGACGCATTCGGCACCGGTCCCGAGGACGGTCCCCTCGTCGGGGACGGTCAGCCGCAGGCGCGTCCAGCCGTCCTGCGCGCCGACGACCGTCGCCTCGGCGCCACGCCAGGTCGCGTGCGTGACCGAGCGGCGGACCGCGTCGACGGGGAAGCGCCCGGCCTGCGACTTCGCCGCGATCCGGAACCCGTGGGGCGGGTCGGCGACCGCGGGGTGCCGCTGGCCGCGGTAGTCGCCCGACAGTCCGCTGTGCTCGCCGGCCGGCACGGGGAACCACTCCTGGTGCGGTTCGATGCCCGGCAGTTCCTGCTGGAGGTCCCGCCAGCGCGAACCCGCCATGCGCGTCCAGGCGCCCTGCTCGGTCACCAGCTGGAACATGGTGACCTCCGTGCCGTCCTCGGTGTAGGCGAGGATCTCGCTGCGCGCGGGAAGGGGCACGTCGGCGAGTTCGGCGGTGACGAACTCGGGGAGGAGGTAGCGGTTGCTGGGGGCGAAGCCGGTGCCGAGGACGGGGCCGCCACGGCGGGAGCTGCCGGGGATGCGGGTGAGGCCGGCGAAGGCGTCGCCTTCGGGGACGACGTAGTCGACGGGGTCCCCGGCACGCCAGCGCAGGGCGAAGGCGGCGAAGTCGTCGCCGGGCCGGGGGTCGCCCGACAGGACCCGGCGCTGGGCCGGGGTGCGCAGGTGCGCGACATCGTGTTCGCGGTAGCAGAACCCGGCGACGAGTGGCGCCGAACCGAGAAGGCGGACGACCTGGCGCGGGGACAGGGGTTTGACCATGCGCGTGCCCCGGCGCACGCGGGCGGAGTCGCGCACGGCGCGCAGGAGCGCGCGGGTGGCCTCGTCGCCGTACGGGGACTGGCTCTGCTCGTGGATGCGGCGCCAGGTGACGCCCGCGACGAGGGGCGCCGACAGCAGCGACTCGGCGCAGGCGACCATCGCCGACTCGCCGCCGACTTCGCTGACGTGCACGAAACGCCGGTAGGGCCAGCGGGCCTCGGGTCGTGGATTGGGCAGGAAACCTTGGGCGGGCTCCGAGGTGAACAGCTCGTACGCGGCACCGCCCGCGATCATCTCGGCCGCGTAGCGCACACCCCGGTACTCGACAGTAGAGGGCTGTGTACTCACAGGAAGGACGCTATTCGCCTCTGATGAATATCGGGTTAACCGAGCGCATAGGGACGTGCCATCCTTGAGGCGATGTCCAGGAACAATCGCAAGAGCGCGGGCCGCGACGGGGAGCGTCCCCCGGCGCCCGAGCCGCTCACCGTCCCCGTACCCGACAGTCACACCCACCTCGACATAGTCCTGTCGGGCGAGTGGGGCGAGGACTCCGCCGGGCCGCCGCCGCCCGACTCCGCCGCCGTCACCGCCGAGCTCGACGCGGCCACCGCCGTCGGCATCGACCGGGTCGTGCAGGTCGGCGTCGACGTCGGCAGCTCCCGCTGGGGCGCCGACCTGGCCGCGCACGACGCCCGCGTCGTCGCCGCCGTCGCGCTGCACCCCAACGAGGCGCCGATCCTCGACGGCCTCGAAACGGCCCTCGCCGAGATCGACAAGATGGGTTCCGAACCGCGCGTGCGCGCCTTCGGCGAGACCGGTCTCGACTCCTACCGGACCGGCGCCGACGGGCTCGCCGCGCAGGAGTACTCCTTCCGGCGCCACATCGAGATGGCCAAGGCCCACGGCAAGGCCCTCGTCATCCACGACCGCGAGATGCACCAGGAGGTCCTGCGGGTCCTCGACGGCGAAGGCGCGCCCGACACGGTCGTCCTGCACTGCTTCTCCGGCGACGAGGCCTTCGCCCGCGAATGCGTCGCACGCGGATACTTCCTCAGCTACGCGGGCAACATCACCTTCAAGAACGCCCAGAACCTCCGCGACGCCGCCCTCGTGACGCCCGTCGAGCAGATGCTGGTCGAGACCGACGCGCCGTTCCTGACGCCGGTCCCCTACCGCGGCCGGAACAACGCGCCCTACCTGGTGCCGCTGACCGTGCGGTTCATCGCCGAACTGAAAGGGCTCGACACCGGCGAGCTGAGTGCGGGACTGTCGGCGACGGGGGCGAGGGTCTTCGGGGACTGGTGACCCGCTCCCTACAGTTACACCGTGGCCAACACCGGAAACCTCATCAACCTCGACACCGTCGCCAAGTCCTACGGCACCACCACGCTGTTCGGCGACCTGTCGACGGGCGTCAACACCGGCGACCGCATCGGCGTCGTCGGCCTCAACGGCACCGGTAAGACGACGCTGCTGCGCCTGATCGCCAAGACCGAGGAACCCGACGCCGGCCGCATCACCCACCGCCGCGACCTGCGCGTCGGCATGCTCCCCCAGACCATCGAGTACCCGGCGGGCGCGACCATCACCGACGTCGTCCTCGGCGACGCGTGGCTCCCCACCGAGCACACCGCCGAGCACCACTGGGCCGGTGACGCCGCGATCCGCAACATCCTCGACGGCCTCGGCATGCACAACCTCGGCCTCGACTCCTCCACCGACACCATGTCCGGCGGGGAACGCCGCCGGGTCGCGCTGGCCGCGCTGCTCACCCGCCCCGTCGACGTCCTCATCCTCGACGAGCCGACCAACCACCTCGACATCACCGGCATCAACTGGCTCGCCGGGTGGCTCACGGCCAACGCCCGCACCCTCATCGCCGTCACCCACGACCGGTGGTTCCTCGACGCCGTCTGCGACACCACGTGGGAAGTCACCGACCAGACCATCAACTCCTACGAGGGCGGCTACTCCAGCTGGATCCTCGCCCGCGCCGAACGCGACCGCCAGGCCGCCGCCACCGAGGAACGCCGCCGCAACCTGGTCCGCAAGGAACTCGCCTGGCTGCGCCGGGGCGCCCCCGCCCGCACCAGCAAACCCAAGTTCCGCATCGCCGCCGCCGACGCCCTCATCGCCGACGTCCCCGACCCCCGCGACACGCTCACACTCGCGCGTCTGGCCACGACGCGCCTGGGCCGCCGCGGCTACGAACTCGCCGACGTCTCCGTCGAGTTCGGCGGGCGCGCGATCTTCGAGCACGTCGACTGGCACGCCGGTCCCGGCGACCGCATCGGCCTCGTCGGCGCCAACGGCGCCGGCAAGTCCACCCTCTTCCGGCTCCTCACCGGCACGCAGCAGCCCACGGGCGGCACCGTCGAGACCGGCGCCACCGTCAAACCCGCGATGCTGTCCCAGGAACTCCACGAACTGCCCGGCGACCTGCGCCTCCTCGAAGCCGTCCAGGAGAAGGGCAACCGCTTCACCCTCGGCGACCGCGACATCTCCGCCGGACAACTCGCCGAGATCTTCGGCTTCACCGACAAGCACCTGTGGACCCATGTCCGCGACCTGTCCGGCGGACAGCGGCGTCGGCTCCAGCTACTGCGCCTGCTCGCCGAGCAGCCCAACGCGCTGCTCCTCGACGAACCCACCAACGACCTCGACATCGACACCCTCCAGGCCCTCGAAGACCTCCTCGACAGCTGGACCGGCATCCTCATCGTCGCCAGCCACGACCGGTACCTCCTCGAACGCGTCACCGACAAGACCGTCGCGCTCCTCGGCGACGGAACCCTGAAGGAACTCCCCGGCGGCGTCGACCAGTACCTCGAACTCGTCGAAGGCAAACCCGCCGACGGCGGCGGCCCCGCCACCACCGCCAAGGGCACCGGCGCCCCCAACACCTACAAGGTCAACCGGGAAGCCCAGAAGGAACTCAAGCGCCTGGAGCGCCAGCTCGACAAACTCTCCTCGAAGGAGACCGCGCTGCACGAGAAACTCGCCGCCGCGGCCACCGACCACCAGCGCCTCACCGAGCTGCACGCCGAACTCAACGCGCTGCTCGCCGAGAAGGAGGACGTCGAGACCCGCTGGCTCGAACTGGCCGATGCGGAGGGTTAGCGCCACCCCGCCCGAGGCGTACGGGACAATCACCGATGTGGATCACCTACCTATCAACCACCGGCTTCGCCCCCTATGGCGCGGACTCGCCTTCCTCACCGGCGTCTACATCCTCGTCTTCGGGATCCTGGGCTTCATCAAGTCCCGCGACGAGGGCCTCGCCTGGACCGCGCAGGAGGGCCTGCCCTGGGTCCTCGGCCTCCACGCCAACCCGGCCTTCTCCGCCCTGTCGATCGTCGTCGGAGCCATCGTCGTCATCGGTGCCCTGATCGGCCGCAACATCGACCGCTGGATCAACCTGATCGCCGGCGCGGTGTTCATGCTGGCCAGCATGTTCATGCTGCTCCTGCTGCGCACCGACCTGAACTTCCTCGGCTTCGGCGTCAGCACCTGCGTGGTGTCGGCGATCCTGGGCCTCATCCTGTTCACCGCCGGCCTCTACGGCCGGGTCGGCAGCGTCGAACGGGAGGCCGCCGAAGAGGCGCGCCGCCACCGGACCGTCGGCCGTGAACAGGGCGTCGTCGGCAACGAGACCGGCGACGAACCCGTCGACGTGGTCGAGGTCGTCGCCGAAAAGGAAGACGCCGACGAGAACCTCACCGCCGTCGAGAAGAACAACTGACCCGCCCGTACTCCGCGAAGCCGTCGCGCCTCAGTCGTCCGCCTTGGACCCGGGGGTCAGCGACGGCTTCGCGTCGAGATGGCTCAGGCCGTTCCAGGCCAGGTTCACCAGGTGCGCGGCCACGACCTCCTTGCGGGGCTTGCGCACGTCGAGCCACCAGCGGCCCGTCAGCGCGACCATCCCGACGAGGGCCTGCGAGTAGAGCTCGGCCAGCTTCGTGTCGTAACCGCGGGACTTGAACTCGCGGTCCAGGATGCTCTCGGCCTGGTGGGCGACCTCGTTGAGGACGCTGGAGAAGCTCCCGCCCGACCCGACCGGTGAGTCGCGGACCAGCACGCGGAAACCGTCGGTGTCGCCTTCGATGTAGTCCAGGAGCGCCAGCGCGGCCTGCTCGACCAGGACCCGCGGGTGGTCGCCGGTCAGGGCCCGCGCGATGCGGTCCAGCAGCGACGTGACCTCACGGTCGACGACGACGGCGTAGAGGCCTTCCTTACCGCCGAAGTGCTCATAGACGACCGGCTTCGACACCTTCGCGCGAGCCGCGATCTCCTCGACGCTCGTGCCGTCGTAACCGCGTTCGGCGAAGGTCTTACGCGCCACCGCGATCAGCTGTTCGCGACGCTTGGGCGCAGACATGCGAACCCGGCCCGAGGACCGGGCCGGGTTCGCACGAGAAGTCTTGTCTTCGCTCACACCAAGGCTTTCGAGTCTTTTTCACGCTGTTCGGCCATCTTAGCCTCCAGCCTCTCCGGCTTCGGCCAGCGCACATTCGAGACCCAGCCGAACTTCTCGAAGGCCCAGATCACCCGAGCCGAAGGATCGATCTGGCCCTTCAGCGCACCATGCCGGGCGCAGGTCGGGTCGGCGTGGTGCAGGTTGTGCCAGGACTCGCCCATGGAGATGATCGCCAGGGGCCAGAAGTTCGAGGCCTTGTCGCCGTCGCGGGTGGCGAACGGACGCTCACCGTAGACGTGGCAGACGGAGTTGATGGACCACGTGACGTGGTGCAGCAGGCCGATGCGGATCAGGGTGGCCCAGAAGAACGCGGTCACCGCGCCCTGCCACGACCAGGTGATCAGGCCACCGGCGATCGCCGGAGCGAAGGCCGTGGTCAACGTCAGCGCGAGGAACATGTCGTCGACGCGACGGATGTCCTTGTCGGCCATCAGGTCCGGGGTGAACCGGTCCTTGTTCGACAGGTCACGGCTGAACATCCAGCCGATGTGCGCGTGCCACAGGCCCTTGACGAGACCGCGCTTGGTCTCACCGAAACGCCACGGCGAGTGCGGGTCGCCCTCGACGTCGCTGAACATGTGGTGGCGGCGGTGGTCGGCGACCCACTGGATGACCGAGCCCTCGACGGCCATCGAACCCGCGACGGCCATGGTGACACGCAGCCAGCGCTTCGCCTTGAACGAGCCGTGCGTGAAGTAGCGGTGGAAGCCGACGGTGACGCCGAACCCCGAGATGCAGTACATGACCACGGCGATGGCGACGTCGACCCAGGACAGTCCCCAGCCCCATGCGAAAGGCACGGCGGCGATCAGCGCGAGGAACGGCAGGACCACGAAGGCCCACAGTCCCATGAGCGTGGTGCGGCTCTGCTTGCCGCTGGTGAGCGGCTTGGGCGCGTTGGCGGCGGGTTCTTTCGGATCAGCCTGGGACGCGCTGGACGCGTCGATCGCGGGTGTGGTCATGGATCCTCGCAGGTGGAGAGCGGGAAGGCTGGACTTACCTACGAAACCGTAGCCTACGGTGGCGTAGGTTTCTAGGGGGTCTACGCCCCCTATTTGCTGGGAGATCCCTGGGTACGAGGGTGGTTCGCGTGCGGAAATGGGCGCCAGGACGCACCTGGGCGATATGCGGCGGGGAATCTCCGACAAGGGCGTGAGCTGCGGAAACGATTCTTTCGACACGGCGGAGTCGAACGGGCGTTCGCTTTGTCGCGCGAGTGAGAGATTGCTTTCATTCGGCCGCCGGGAATGGGGACGAAAGGCGGGCGTGGCGTTGCTTGCCTGGCGGCGCGATGCTTGCCTGGCGGCGGCGATGCTTGCCTGGCGGCGGCGAACGAAACCGCCTGCCAGGCATGGGATCGGGCTGCGGCCCCGCCGCGGTGCCGGGTTCCCGACGTGCGGGAGCTCGGCCGGTGCCGGGTTCCCGGCGTGCAGGAAGCACGGCGGGCGCGGCCCCCCGCGCGCGGGAACTCGGCCGGTGCAGTCCCGGCGTGCGGGAGCTCGGCCGGTGCCGGGTTCCCGGCGTGCAGGAAGCACGGCGGGCGCGTTCCCCGCGTGCGGGAACTCGGCCGGTGCAGTCCCGAC
>NZ_JACHGT010000025.1:11882-96087 GCF_014202425.1 Phytomonospora endophytica
CGACGTGCGGGAGCTCGACCGGTGCCGGGTCCCCGGCGTGCAGGAAGCACGGCGGGCGCGTTCCCCGCGTGCGGGAACTCGGCCGGTGCAGTCCCGACGTGCGGGAGCTCGACCGGTGCCGGGTCCCCGGCGTGCAGGAAGCACGGCGGGCGCGTTCCCCGCGTGCGGGAACTCGGCCGGTGCAGTCCCCATGTGCAGGAGCTCGGCCAACACGAACGAAGCCGCCGCCTGCCAGGCATGGGATCGGGCTGCGGCTCCGCCGCCGGTGCCCGGTCCCCTGCCGAAGTGCCGAAACGCAGGCGGGTTTCCCGCGTCGGCGGGCGAGCGAAGCGAGACACGCCGGGGTGCGGAAACGCTGCCCGGCACCCAGTGTCGGCGGGTGGGCGAAGCGAGACACGTCCTTGCCGGGAGGGTTGCGGCGGGTCCCCGGTGTGGGCGAGCGGGCAAGACCCACCCGTGGGCGCCGAAACACAGCCCGGTTCCCCGCGTCGGCGGGCGAGCGGGGCGAAACCCTCTCGCGCGGGGCCGCTGGGGCCGGTGGTTCCCAGCGGCCCCGCCGCGAGCGCCGCCCCCGGGCGGGCGAGCGCGGCGACGCGCTCACGAGCCCGCGACCCACCCCGCCACCGTCGCCACCAGCGTCAGCGCCGCCACGATCGCCAGCAGCCGCCACACCCCCACCACGTCACGCACGGCTCCCCCGCGCGGCGAGCGCCGGGCGGCGCTCCGCACCGGCGCGCGAGCGTGTCTCCGTCGGGCGGGAAGGCGTCGAGATGTCGGGCGCGACGAGTACCGGGTCGAGCTGGGTCCGCGTGATCCCCAGCGGCGTGAGCATCGACCGCAACGCCGAGTCCGACAGCCGGATCCAGCGCTGCGAGTCGCCCATGGCGGCGGCGAGCAGATCGAGGCGGCTGAAGGCGATGCCGACGCGGCCCCCGTCCGGGAGCCGCCCGGTGCGCACGACGACCGCGTCGACGAGACGCGCGGGCCGGACGGGGACGTAGCGGACATGGTCGGGATCGTCCACGGTGGATGCTCCTTCGTCGGTCGGGCCGCGATGTGGCGGCCTCTTCGACGCTAGGCACGGACCGTCCCGCCGCCGCCTCCCCTGACGGGATCGCTACATCCGCCGCCGCATCCGCGATGCGTCCCTGACGCCGACGTGACCCGCCCCTCAGATCCACCCGCGCCGGGCCGCGATCACGCCCGCCTGGAAGCGGTTCTCCGCCCCCAGCAACGCCTGCAGCCGGCTCATCCGCCGCCGCATCGTCCGGATCGACCAGTCGAGCTGCCGCGCGATCGCCTCGTCCTTCAGCCCGCTGACCAGCATCCGCAGCAGGGCCCGGTCCTCGTCGGACACGGGGTCGGCGGCGGGCCCGTCGAGCGGCAGCGCCTGCCGCCAGGCGAGTTCCCAGTAGTCGATGAGGGCGTCGAGCAGCGAGGACGAGCGGATGACGGCCGCGCGCACGTCGGTCATGTCGAGCGACAGCGGCATGAGCGCCAGCCGCCGGTCGGCGATCGCGAGTTTCACCCGCAGCCCCGGCAGCACGCGTGCCTGTTCGCCGTCGGCGACGAGCTGGCGGATGTCGTCGTGGACGCCGGGCCAGTCGAGGGCCTCGGGTGCGTAGATCGCGCGGTAGCGGACACCCCGGGTCATGGCGTTGCTCTCGACGGGGTTGGCGGTGGTCAGTGCGTAGGGCGGCCGGTCGAGGGTGATGACCTCGTCGCAGGCCTCCTGCTGGAGGCGCACGAACCAGCGGCCGAGGGCCTCGCGGCCGGTGAGGATCTCGACCTCGTCGGCGGCGGAGGCCTTCGCGGCGGCGAACATGCGCGACAGTTCGGCGGTGGCCTCGGCGACGCGGTCGAGTTCTTCGGCGCGGGCGCGGATGAGGGCGCCGACGGCGGTGTTCGGTTCGATGGCGGCGTAGCGGCGGCGGACGCCCGACAGGCGGCCGACGAGGCCGTGCCGGTAGAGACGGTCGAGGGCGCGGCCGACGCGGTCGGCGCTGTGCCCGAGCTCCCCGGCGAGTTCGGCGGGCGTACCGGAGGGGCGCGCGAGCACGGCCCGGTAGACCTCCTCATCGAAGGGGTCGACTCCGGCGGGGGTGAGTGCGGCCATCGGGCGAGCGTGGCCCACTGATGCCACTGACCGCAATGGGCCAGTCCGGATCGTTGTGGCGGCGATACCCGGCGGTTACGTTGTCGATCACCCCCACCCCATTTCAACGGGAGTCTCCCGATGCGAAAACTTCCCCGCGCGGCGCGCCTGTGCGCCGTCGCGACCCTGGGCGCCGCGCTCGTCGCGGTGCCCGGAACCGCCCAGGCGGGCCCGCCCGGCCCGTCGCGACAGCCCGACGCGGGCGCGACGGTCACCCTCATCACCGGCGACCGGGTCGTGGTGACCCGTGACGTCGAGGGCCGCGCCTCGGCCGTCTTCCTGCCCGCCGCGCCCGAACGGGACGGTTACGTGACCCGAACCGTCGGCGAGGACCTGTACGTGTATCCGGTCTCGGCCGGTGAGGCGCTGGCCGCCGGACGGCTCGACCGGGAACTGTTCAACGTGACGGGCCTGGTCGAGCAGGGTTTCGACGACGCCTCCACCGACGCGCTGCCCCTGATCGTCGAGCACGGTGCCGGGACCTTCGCCGTCCCGGCCGGTGTGACGACGCTGGCCGAGCTGCCCGCCGCGGGCGCGACCGCGGTGAGTGCGGCGAAGTCGAGCGCGGTGGACTCCTTCGCGGCCCTCGGTGCGGCCGGGCACGTGTGGCTCGACGCGAAGGTCGGTGTCGCCCTCGCCGACTCGGTGGCGCAGCTCGGCGCGCCGAAGGCGTGGAAGGCCGGTTACACCGGCGCAGGCGTCACCGTCGCCGTCCTCGACACCGGCTACGACCCGGCGCACCCCGACCTGGGCGGCCGCGTCACCGCCGCCCGGGACTTCACCGGCACCTCCCCCGAGGCGGTCGACGGGCACGGCCACGGGACGCACGTCGCGTCGACCGTCGCCGGTACCGGTGCCGCTTCCGGCGGGCGTGAGAAGGGCGTGGCGCCCGACGCGGGTCTGCTCGTCGGGAAGGTCATGGACGACTACGGCGAGGGGCGGACCAGCTGGATCATCGCCGGGATGGAGTGGGCCGCCGAACAGGGCGCCGACATCGCGAGCATGAGTCTCGGCGGGTACAGCCCCGGCTGCGACGACCCGCTCGCCGAGGCCGCGCGGCGGTTGTCGCGCGACACGGACACGCTGTTCGTGGTCGCCGCCGGCAACGAGGGCGGCCGCGAGACTATCGGTTCACCCGCTTGCGTGGCCGAGGTCTTGACCGTCGGCGCGCACGACGCCGACGACGCCACCGCGTCCTTCTCCAGCCGCGGCCCGGGCGGTGCCGCGCACGTCCTGAAGCCGGACGTGTCGGCCCCGGGCGTCGACATCCTCGCCGCCGCCGCGGGCAGCCCCCACGGTGAGGCGTACACGACGATGTCGGGCACCTCGATGGCCACGCCGCACGTCGCGGGCGCGGCGGCGCTGCTGCGCCAGAAGCACCCCGACTGGTCCGCCGAACGCCTCAAGGCGGCGATCGTCTCGACCGTCCGTGACGCCGGGGACCACGTCTACGCCCAGGGCGCCGGGCCGGTCGACCTCGGTAACGCCATCGATGCCAGGGTCCTCGGGCCGGGCACGGTCGACGCGGGATCCTTCGACTGGCCGCACGACGCGCGGTCGCCGCTGACGGTTCCGGTCACGCTGACCAACACCGGCCGCTTCCCGCAGCTGATGATCCCTTCGATCGAGGACGCCACCGGTGCCGACGGCGGGCGCCTCGCTCGCGGCACGGTGTCCCTTGTGGACCATCTGGTCGTGGTGCCCGCCAAGGGGACCGCGACGGTTCGGGTCCGCATCGATCCGCGCAAGGTCCAGCGCCTCGCCGCTTACGGCGGCTCCGGTTTCCGGCTCGTCGTGCGCGGACTCGGCGAGCGCGTCGTGACGCCGGTCGGTTTCTGGCTGGCGCCGAAGACGATCGACCTGACGGTCAAGACGCTCGACAGGCGGGGCGAGGCGCCGTCCTTCGGGAGCACGCTCGACCTGATCGGGATCGACCGCTACACCTTCGATCTGCGTTTCCTGGACGAGGAGTCGGCTGAACAGACCTTCACGGTCCCGGCGGGGAAGTACGCGGTGAACGCGCTGCTGTACAGCCGGGATCAGGGGACGACCGGTCCTCGCGAGGGGCTCGGCGAGTCCATCTCGTGGCTCGGCGACTCGGAGGTGACCTTGTCCGAGGACACCGTGGTGACCCTCGACGCGCGTGCCGCGACGCGACGGGAGGTGGTCACCGACCGTCCATTGGAGACACGGTCGATGTATCTCCAGTACGGCCGATGGTGGGACGGCGCCCGGATCGGCGGTGGTCTCGGGGCCGACCGGTACCACGACGCGATCTACACCGCCGACACCGATGCCGTGCGCACCGGCGGTTTCGAGCTGGGCATGTACTACCGGATGAGCGCGCCGGAACTGGTGCTGGGCAACAGCGCGGGCGTGGAACTGCGGCAGGAGTACCTCTACGACTCGGCGAAGCTCGACGGCACCGGCTCGACGTCCCTTGTGGACGCCGGTGACGGGTCGGCCGGGGCCCTGGCCGCGGCGGCCGGGAAGTTCGCGCTGGTCCGGGTGACGTCGATGTGGGACGTGCGCGAGGTCCTCACCGCCGCCACGGAGCTGGGCGTGACGGGCGTGCTGTTCGACATGGACGCCCCGGGCCGCTTCTTCTCCTTCGGCGAGGCGGGTCTCACGCCGGGCGTGACGATCACGGCGGCCGAGGGCGACGCCCTGCGGGCGGCGTTGGCGGTCGGTCCGGTGACCTTCGACTGGTCGGCGACGGCGGTGAGCCCGTACGTGTACAACCTCGCCTTCCACGAGGACGAGGTCGACTCCTCGGTTCCGCTGGTCGCGCGCGACCGGGATCTGGCGTCGGTGACGGAGAACTGGCACGCGCAGGGCTCGTCGAAGTCGATCGCCGACATGGTCGCCCTCGTCCGCCCGCACTACGTCGGCACGGCCGCGGTGAGCGACGACCTGCCGACCGGGATCAGCCGCACGGCCTACTACACCGCCGGGGACGGGAGTTCCTGGCAGCACCTGGCCGGTGACTTCACGATCCAGTCCTACATGCGTGACCGGCTGCGGACCTACGCGAAGGTCGCGCACCGCGACGAGGACTGGTTCGCCGGTCCGGCGCGTCCCGGCCCGTGGCGGGAGGACGACGGTGCCTCCTTCTACGTCGGGCTGCGCGAGGACGACGTGATCGGCGTCGACTTCGCCCAGTGGAGCGACTCCGACCCGAACCACGCCGGGACCGGCAACTTCCTGTCCGACTACGGGACGCTCGACCTCAGGGCCGACGGCGTGAGTCTCGGCATGCAGGAAACCTTCGGGTTCTTGGCCGCGGGGTGGAACGTTCCGGCCGGTCCGGCCGTCTACGAACTGGAGATGAACACCCGCAGGAACTACGTCGGTCCCGGCGACGAGCTGTCGTCGGCGACCGGGACCGTGTGGCGTTTCGAGTCGTCCACCGTGGACGGTGTCGGCGCGCTTCCCATGCTGGTCCCCGGATACGACCTCGACGTCGACCTGTTCAACAAGGCCCCGGCCGTCGCCGGGTACCGGGTCGGTTTCGGCGCCGAAGGACAGCCCGGGTACGAGCCGGGCGCCTTGAGCGCCAGGGCGTGGGCGTCCTTCGACGAGGGTGTGACCTGGGTCGAGGTGCCCGTCGCGGCCGACGGCGGGGGATTCTCCGCGACCGTCGACAACACCGCGGCGGCAAGTGGGTATGTATCCCTCAAGGTCGCGCTCACGGCGGCCGACGGGACGAGCGTCGAACAGACCATCGTCCGGGCTTACGGGGTGTAGCGACCGCGCCGGCCCCGCCGTCGCCATGGCGGCCGACGCGGTTCACGGGTGGGACGAGCCGGGCTCACCCGAGCGGAAGGCGGGATCCTCGCGGATCCCGCCTTCCGTGGCGCACGGCGGCGCCGACGGCGCCGGCAGCTCCGACCTCCAGGAGCGGCTGCCCGTGCGGAGCGGGTTCGCGGGGCGGGTCCGGGGAGAAGACCACCCCGGCGGAGCCGCCGTGCCGGCGGTGACCGACGCCGACGGGAACCCGGCCGGTTCCGTACGCCGGCACGCGTCGACGGCGGCGGCGGTGGACATCCTGGACGCCGACGGAGGCCACCTGGTGCACGTCGTCTACGGCCGGGTTCACCGCGTGCCCGGTGTGCGCTACCTCGGCACGGCCGGAGACCAGCCCGCGGTGGCGGTCTCCAGCCATTGCGCGATGATCGTGCGTTTCGATCCCGGGGCTCCCGAAGCCTTGCGGGTCCTCGTCTTCGCGCAGTTGCAGGGCGCCGGATGGCTGTCGATGTCGCGCTTCCGGCGCGAGGTGAGACCGCGACCCGGGCCGGGCTGACCGGCCGGATCCCGCCGCCCGTGGCTCACGCCGTCCCGCCGAGGCCCTCCTCGTCGAGCAGTTCGTTGCAGCGGTCCACGCACTCGTCGCAGATGCAGTACCGGTCCGGGCCCGCGATGAGGTGCCGAACCAGCTCGGAACCCCTGCCGCAGAAGGAACACACGAGCCGGTCCAGTCGCATGTGGACGACCGTGCCCAAGGCTCAGCCCACCACCGGCAGGCTCGCCAGCCGCCACGTCCCCGGATCGGGCAGGAAGGACACGTCCCCGGCCGGGGCCAGATCCGGGAAACGCCGCCACAGCGCCGACAGCGCCAGCTCGGTCTGCGCCCGGGCCAGGGGCGCGCCGAGGCAGAAGTGCTCACCGTGGGCGTATCCCATGTGCCCGTCCCGGCCGACGGGCCGCGTCACGTCGAGGATGTCGGGATCGGTGAAGACACGCGGATCGCGGTTGACCGAGGCGAGCGCGACCGTCACCGGCGAACCGGCGGGAACGGTAACGCCGCCGATCTCGGCGTCCACTGCGGAGTAGCGGGGGACGGTGAGCAGTTGCGGTCCGGCGAACCTGGTCAGTTCTTCCACCGCGCCGGGCATCAGTTCGGGCTTCGATCGCAGCAGTGCCAGCTGTTCGGGGTGGGTGAAGAGGGTCTGTACGGCGTTGGCGATGAGGTTGGTCGGGGTCTGCCCGGCGAGCAGCAGTTGCCAGACGAAGGTGACGAGGTCGTCGTCGCTGAGCCGGTTTCCCTCGTCCTGCGCGCGGACGAGGTCGGAGATCAGGTCGTCGGCGGCTTCGGCGCGGCGGGCGGCGACGAGGGCTTCGGCGGCGGCCAGGATGCCCGGGATGGCCGCGGTGAACTCCGGTCCGTGCCCGGCGACCACGGCCGCGCCCCAGGCGCGCCACCGTGGACGGTCGGCGGCGGGGACGCCGACGAGTTCGCTGATCGCCTCGGTCGGCAGGGGCCTGGCGAAGTCGGCGAGCAGGTCGAAGGGCCGGCCGGCGGGCAGGGCGTCGACGAGCGCGTCGACGATCGTGGCGAGGTGCGGCCGGAAGGACTCGGTGTTGCGGGGTGTGAAGGGCGGTGCGACGAGCCTTCGCAGTCGCCGGTGCTCGGCGCCGTTGGTTTCCGACATGGTGCGCATGTAGCGGCGGCAGTGTTCGGGTACGTCGGGTCGCTGGTAGCTGTGCGACAGGATCTCGAAGCGTTCGTCGGCGAGCATCGCCCTGCCTTCGGCGTGGCGGGTGACGGCCCACATGGGGGGCATGCCGGGTGCGGTGAGCATCGCGACGGGCGACCGCTCGCGGATCTCGGCGTAGGCGCCGTAGGGGTCGGTGAGGACGGCGGGGTCGCTCAGGTCGAGTGTGGGAAGGGCGGACACGCGGCCTCCAGATGATGTAATCAGATGGTCATGTCATCTGAATGCTGAAGATATCCTGGATCGCCGACGGCGGCAAACACCGAGGGAGCGCGCATGGGCCGGCTCAGCAGGGCCGAACAGCAGGAGCGGAACAAGGCCAGGGTGCTGGCCGCCGCGCGCGAGGAGTTCACCGAACACGGCTACCGCGAGGCCAAGATCGACCGGATCGCCGACCGCGCCGAGCTCACCCGGGGTGCGGTGTACTCCAACTTCCCCGGCAAACGCGCCCTGTACTTCGCCGTGCTGGCCGAACTCGCCGCGACCACCCCCGCCCCGGCCGAACCCGCGCGCGTCTCGGTGCGCGAGGCCGCCGGAGCCGTCGCGCGGGCGTGGATGTCGCGGCTGCCGCTCTCCGAGGGTCCCGTCCACCTCGGCGCCGGCCTGCTCCCCGAGACCGCCGCCGACCAGGCCGTCCGCCTGCCGTTCGCGCAGCTGCTCAAGCTCGACGCGATCGTCCTCGGCCTCGCCCTGGAGAACCTCGACCCGCGCGGCGGGCGCCGCGTCCGCCTCGCCGAGTCGCTGCTCACCACCCTGCACGGCGCCGGCCAGCTCGCCGCCTCCGCGCCCGGCTTCGTCGAGCCCTTCACCGTCGTCGCCGCCTGCGAGGCCCTCGCCGGGATCGACGACACGTGGCCGGAGCCGGCCTACCTGCCCTTCATCGGGCCCGCGATCCCCTGTGACGACCCGTGGACGCCCCCGCCGGTCACCGACGCCCTGCGTGAGACCACCGGCCCACCGCCCGCCGACGGGCTCGTCGCCGTACTCGGCCTGCACCGCCTCGAAGCCGTCGAGGAGGCCGCCCGCCGCGCCCCCGGCACCGACCTCACCATCGCCCTCGTCACCGGCTCCCCCGCCGAACTGAAACCCCTGGCCCGGCTCGTGCTCACCGAGCTGCGCGACCGTCTCCGCCACGCCGCCCCGCCCGGCGCGTGGCCACGCGTCCGCCTCGTCCTCGACGGCGACGAACTCGCCGCCGCGCTCGGGCTCACCGCCGTCAGCGACGCCACCGAGGCCGCCGCCCTCGTGACCGGCGGCCGGATCACCGCACGGGCCGAAGGCCGGGGCGCCTGCCACGCCGCCGCGAGCGCGTGGACCGGCCGGGTCTGAGGCCGTCGGCGGCACCCGAAAGGACGCGGCGACGTACCGGTAGC
This sequence comes from Phytomonospora endophytica, assembly GCF_014202425.1. Classification (GTDB taxonomy): domain Bacteria; phylum Actinomycetota; class Actinomycetes; order Mycobacteriales; family Micromonosporaceae; genus Phytomonospora; species Phytomonospora endophytica. The sequence goes on from NZ_JACHGT010000025.1 coordinate 20,906, forward strand.
ATCGTCCGGATCCCCGCAGAAGCCACGGACACGGAGAGTGTGATGGAGACCCCCGAAACGCCGGATGCGATCGCTCTGCCGTCGCCTTGGGCGGACAGTCGCGTCGCCATCGTCGTGCCGACCTACAACGAGCGCGGCAACCTCCGCGAGCTCTTCGACCGGATCGCCGCGCTGCCGCTGCCGAACCTGCGGATCATCATCGTCGACGACGGCTCGCCCGACGGGACCGCCGACGAGGCCGAACTGCTCGGCAAGGAGTTCGCGCCGGAACGGCCCGACTTCGTGTCGGTCCTGCGCCGGGAGAGCAAGGACGGCCTCGGCCGCGCCTACATCGCCGGTTTCGGCAAGGCCCTGGAGACCGACGCCGAGTACATCGTGCAGATGGACGCCGACCTGAGTCACCCGCCGGAGTACGTGCCCTCGCTGCTCGGCGGACTGCTGTCCACCGACGCGAGCATGGTCATCGGCAGCCGCTACGTCTCCGGTGGCTCCCTCGCCGACGAGTGGAAACTGCACCGGCGCTTCCTGTCGGGCTGGGCGAACGTCTACGTCAACGCCATCCTCGGCCTGCACATCCGCGACGCCACGGCCGGTTTCAAGATCTGGACGCGCGCGGCACTGCTCGCCGCCGAGCTGGATTCCCTGCACAGCAAGGGTTACAGCTTCCAGGTCGAGATGAACTACGTGACGAAGCTGGCCGGCGGCAAGATCGTGGAGATCCCGATCCGTTTCCACGAAAGGCATGAGGGCGTCAGCAAGATGAGCCTGAAGGTCAAGATCGAGTCGGCGAAGCTGCCCTTCCGGCTGCGGTTCGCCGGCCGCCGCAAGCCCTAGGCGAGCGGCTTCCCCCACACCACGGTCGCCACGACCTTGAGGTCGAGGCCGCCGTCGACGACGAAGGGCGCGACGACCTCCCGCACCTCGCGGTCGAAGTCGGCCGCCTCCTCGGCGGGCATGTTCTCCCGCGCCAGACTCGACGTGGAGTGGAAACGCTCCACATAGGACTCCACGCTCTGCCGGTAGGTGACCGGCGCGGTCTCGGCGCGGCCCGTCTCGGCGAAGTGCCCGCCGTCGGAGATCACGTCGACGACGGTGAAGTCCGGGTCGTAGCGGGGATTGCGGGAATGCCGCACGATCACCTCGTTGAGCGCGTCCTGCCAGGGCACGTCGCGTTCGCCGTGTTCGACGACGGCCAGCGGCGCCCCCTCGGCGGTGAGGTCGAGCAGTCGCGGCATGAGCGTCGGCCACGCCATCCAGTGCAGACTCGCGCCGGCCGTGACCAGGCCGTAGGGGCCGGTGAGGTCCACGGTCTCGGCCGCGCCGGTGATCCAGCGCAGGTTCTCCCGCGAACCGCCCGGCCGCTCCCGGCCGACCGCGATCATCGCCGCCGACACGTCGACGGCGTCGACCCGGTCGACGAGCGCCGCCAGGGGCCGCGCGAGAGCGCCCTCCCCCGCCCCGAGATCGAGGACCGTGCGCGGCCGGTCGCCGAACAGCCCGGTCAGGATCCCGAAGACCTCGGCCGGATAGGGCGGACGGTGGCGGTAGGCGGCCGCGACGCCCTCGTGCGCGAATACGGCGGCGAGTTCGGCGTGTTCCATCCCGCGATGGTGCCACTTCCCGGCCCCGGCGTCACTTGCGCACGCGACCGACTTCGCGGAGGGCCGCCCAGGCGTCGGCGACCGGGCCGAGGTGGGCGAGCTTGTCGGGGTTGTTGACCGCGCGGATGGTCTGGATGCGGCCCTCCTGGATGTCGAGGCTCCACACGCTCAAGATCCCGCCCTCGCGGTAGCGGAGCACCACGCCGGGACGACCGTTGACCTCGTGGGGCTCGATGGTCCCGCCGATCTCGGTGAAGGTCGGCAGGAACAGGACCAGCATCCGCGTCACGTTGTCGAAGCCGACCGACATGCCGCGCGAGAACTGCGGTGCCTTGCCACCGGAGTCGCCGACCATCCGCACATCGGCCGACAGCAGTTCGCGCAGGCTCTCCACGTCGCCTTCGGCCATGGCGTCGAAGAAGCGCCCGGCGAGTTCCTCGCGTTCGCGGCGGTCGGCCTCGAAGCGGGGGCGCCCGCCCTCCATGTGGCGGCGGGCGCGGACCGCGAGTTGCCGGCACGCCGCCTCGGAACGCCCGACGGCCGCGGCGATGTCGGGGAAACCGAAGGCGAAGACCTCGCGCAGCACGAAGACCGCGCGTTCGAGCGGGCTGAGCCTTTCGAGGAGGAGCAGCGCGGCCATCGACACCGAGTCGGCGAGCTCGGCCGAGCGTTCCGGGTCCTCGTAGGGGTCGGTGAGGAGGGGTTCGGGGAACCACGGGCCGACGTACTCCTCGCGGCGGACACGGGCGGAGCGGAGGACGTCGATGGAGATCCGGGTGACGACGGCCGAGAGGAAGGACTTGGCCGACGCCGGTTCGGTGTCGGTGGCCTCCCAGCGCAGCCAGGTCTCCTGGACGGCGTCCTCGGCTTCGCCGACGCTGCCGAGGATGCGGTAGGCGATGGTGAACAGGAGCGGGCGCAGTTCCTCGAACTCCTCGTCGCGGTCCATGTGCGCGCCTCCTACCAGGGCTCGGGGCCGGTCTCGCCGAAGAAGCCGCCGGTCGGGCCGTCGTCGTCGAGGGTGGCGTACTCGACCATCACCTTGGCGCCCTGCGCCGGGGTGAGGAAGCCCTGGTGATTGTTGATCTCGGTGTCAACGTATCCGGGCGCGACGGCGTTGACCAGGAAGCCGTCGGCGCGCAGTTCGTTGGCGTACTGGACGGTGAGGGAGTTCAGGGCCGTCTTGGAAGGCGTGTACGCCGCGGAGTGCACCAGCGAGGACAGGACGCTCGTCGGGTCGGCCGACAGCTCCAGCGACGCGGCACCACTGCTGACGTTGACGATGCGCGGGGCCCGCGACCTGCGCATCAGGGGGAGTACGGCGTTGGTCACCGCGATGACGCCGAAGACGTTGGTCTCGAAGACCGCGCGGACCATGTCGAGGTCGACGGTGCTGGGGATCTGGTCGACGGCGTCGGCGGGCGAGACCTTGCCGGAGCCGGTGATGCCGGCGTTGTTGACGAGGACGTCGAGGTGGCCGTAGGTCTCCTCGATGTGCTTCGCGGTCCGCTGGATGGTCGCCGCGTCGGTCACGTCGAGGGTGATGGGGTGGACGTCGCCGTCGATGGCCGCGGCGGCCTCGGCGCCTTTCGCGGCGTCGCGGGCGCCGAGCAGGACGGTCATGCCCAGCGCGGCCAGTTGCTCGGCGACCGCGCGCCCGATGCCCTTGTTCGCGCCGGTGACGAGGGCGACTCGCAGGTATTCGCTCATCGTTGCTCCTTGGATCGGTGTCGGTTCACCACCCGAGACGAGACAGCGCGGCCTACGGTGACATGGGGTGACGGGGGTCTCGGTCGTGTCGTACCCGCGTTCTACGGTGTCGGTGTCGCGACCCAGGGAGCTGAGGACATGAGGGCATTGCTGACCTCGTCGGGGATCACGAACGGCGCCATCGGGGCCGCGCTCGTCGAGCTGCTGGGCAGACCGGTCGCCGAGTCGAGCGCGCTGGTGATCCCGACGGCCCTCCATCCGTTCCCGGGTGGGCCGGAGATGGCGTATCGCGCGCTTTCCCCGGAGAGCCGGACCCGCTTCGGCGCCCTGGGTTGGAAGTCGCTGGGGATCCTCGAACTGACGGCGCTGCCGAGCATCGACCCGGATGTGTGGACCCCGGCGGTCCGGGCGGCCGACGCGCTGCTGGTGTGCGGCGGGGACCCGCTGTTCCTCGCGGGGTGGATGCGCAGGTCGGGCCTTGCCGGTCTGCTGCCGACGATGCGGCCCGAGGCGGTTTACGTGGGCGTGAGCGCGGGGAGCATCGCCGCGGCCTCCACCTTCGTCGAGACCTACACGGAGCCGCCGCACGGCAACGACGGGCCGTGGGAGTCGGAGGCCGTCGAGTTCGAGGGCGGCGTCGACAGGATCCTGGTCAAAGGGCAGGGGGCCGGGCTCGTCGACTTCGCGGTGATCCCGCACCTGGAGAACCCCGGCCACCCCGACGCGTCGCTCGCCAACGCGGAGAAGTGGGCGGCGCGGATTCCCGCGCCGACGTACGCGATCGACGACGATTCGGCCGTCGCGGTGGCCGACGGCGACGTGCGGGTCGTGTCCGAGGGGCAGTGGAGGCTGTTCGCCTAACGGTCGAGCAGGCGGTGGTAGAAACCGTCGATGGCGTGGGCGACCGCGCCGGGGGCGGTGCGGTTGGCGTCGTGGGGCAGTCCGGCGAGGACGGCCTGGTCGGCGTTGGGGAGGACGGCGGCCAGGGCCTCGTCGCGTTCGCGCGCGAGAGCCGTGCTGCGTTCCCCGCGCAGGAGGAGGACGGGCGTGGTGATGGCGGCGTAGGCGCCGAGGCGGACGCCGAGCTCGTGGATCGCCTTCATGTCGTCGATCTGGCGCGGGACGAGTTCCCGGTAGGGCTTGCGGAGGGCGACGTAGGCGCCGCCGAGCCAGGCGACCGGCGTGGGGAGGCGCAGGACCTCGCGGCTGAAGATGCGCATGGCGCGGCCCGGTTTCCCCTCGGCGACGGCGGCGCGGGAGCGGGCGAGGGGTTCGTCCCATGGATCGGCGCGGAGGGTCACGGCCGGGTCGAACAGCAGCGCTCCGGTGAACAGCTCCGGCGTGGCGACGAGCGCTTCGAGGGCGGCGACACCGCCCGAGGAGTGTCCGACGAGCAGGAGGGGCGTGCCGAGGGTGCGGGCGAGCTCGGCGACGTCGGCGGCCTCCTGGGCCATGGTGAAGCCGCCGTCGGGGGCGTGCAGGTCGAGGCGGTACTGGCGGCGGTGTGGGCGGACGACGCGGTAGGTCGCGGTCAGGCGGGCGGCGACGGCGCCCCAGCGCGAGCCGTCGTCCATACCGGGGTGCAGGACGAGGATCGCGGGGCCGGAGCCTTCGTCGCGGTAGCGGATGTCGGGGTCCATGACGTGCCTCCTTAGCAATGCTAAGGAGCAGCTTAGCACTGCTAAAGTGGGCGGTGATGAGCGAGAAACCCGGCCTGACCCGCGCGGGCCTTATCGACGCGGCCCTCACCCTGCTCGACGAGGTCGGCCTGAAAGGCCTCACCGTGCGGCGGCTCGCCGCCGACCTCGGCGTGAAGTCACCCGCGCTGTACTGGCACATCCGCACGAAACAGGAGTTGCTCGACGGGGTGGCCGAGGCGATCGTCCGCGCCGCCGGACTGGGACCGCCGCACGACGGCGAACCCTGGCAGGACTGGCTCGTCCGGCGCGCGCTCGCCTACCGCGCCGCCGTCCTCGGCCACCGCGACGGGGCCCTCGTCGTCGCGTCCTCGACCCGCCTGGGCGCCGAGGCCCTGGAACTGTTCGACGCCGAACTCCGCGCCCTGGTCGCCGAGGGCTTCACCCCGCGACTCGCGCTGGACACGATCAGCGCCCTCAGCCACTACACGACGGGTTTCCTGCTGCGGGAACAGTCACCGCCGACAGCCGGCGCGGGGCCGGTCGGCGCACTGCCCGGGACGCTGGTTGCCGCCCGCCGCGCGGGCGGCGGCGGCTTCGAGACAGGTGCGCGGTTGATCGTCGCGGGGGCCGAGCGGGAACTGGCCGGGGTCACGGGCGGCTGAAGGACCGATCGGCGGCCGCCGCCGGGACAGGGCGGCCGTACTCCAGGTAGGCCGCCCCGCCATCGCGCTTGGCGGCGAGCGCCGCCTGGATCCGCAGGACGAGGCGCTCGATCGTGTGGTCGCCGAGATCCTCCGGGGCCACGTACTCCCAGCCGGCCAGTTCCCCGTCGGGGAAGTGGATCGCGTCGTGCTGCTCGGGCGACAGGTGCCCGCCGTCGAAGACGAACAGGAGTTTGTCACCGTCCTTGACCGTCCGCGCCCAGTCGACGACGAGCAGCGGACCGATGTCGGCCCGGATCCCGAGCTCCTCGTGGACCTCGCGCGCGCACGCGGCGGCCGGACTCTCGCCCGGCTCGACGTAACCGCCCGGGATGTCGCGGTAGGCCTTGTACGTGGGCTCGACCAGCAGAACCCGCCCGGCCTCGTCGGTGAACAGCGCACCGGCGGCGAGCGCGGCACGCGTCGGATTGTGGAGCGGCATGCGGCGAAGCTACCGGCCCGCCGTCACACCCGTCCGGACCGCACCCCGTCCCTCCGCGACGTCAGTGCTGTCGCGAGCAACGCCAGACCCGCGGCCGGGAGCCCGAGCAGCGTGACCGCCGTCCACTCCTGACTGCGCCTGTCCACGAGGTGCCCGGCGGCGACGTTGCCGGCGAGGACGCCGACGCCCCGGGCGGACAGGGTCACGGTGAGCGCCCTGGGGAAGGCCTCCGAGGTCATCGCGCCGATGTAGGTGTAGACGGTGAAGTGACCCGCCATCACCAGCAGCGTCGACCCGAGGATCGCCGTCACCCTGGGCCGTCGCCAGCGTGGCGCGTCAAGAACGCTCCCCCGGCTCTTCGGACAGGCTGAACGCCACGCCCTGGTCGTCGACGCAGTGCGCGTACGCGCCCGACGGGATGGTGACCGGGTCGTCCGCCGTGCCGCCGAGTTCGCGCACGCGGGCGACGGCGGCGGCGATGTCGTCGACGGCGAAGAAGATCCGCGGATGCCGCGAGGCGTCGTCGTGCGGGGAACCGCCCGTCGGTGCGGACCCGTCGATCATCGAGTAGCCGGGGAAGTTGCCCGCGCGGAACCGCCAGCCGAACAGCGAGCCCCAGAAACGCTCGGTCGCCGCGATGTCGCCGGCCGGCAGCTCGAAGTACGTGACCTTTCCGTTCATGATCGTCCTCCTCATGTCAATGTCCTGACATTGGGAGCCTATGTCAAACTACTGACATGGAGCAACCGGAGGCGGTCGGCGAACTCGACAGGTCGGTCAGCTACGTCCTCAAGCAGGTGCACGCCGCCATGCGCACCGCCATGGACGAGACGCTGCGCCCGCTGGACCTGACCGTCCCGCAGTACGCGTGTCTCGAACTACTCGGCCGCGAGCCCGGACTGTCCAATTCCGAACTCGCCCGCCGCGCCTTCGTCACCCGCCAGTCGATGAACGTCGTCGTCCACCGCCTCCAGGAAAGCGGCCTGCTCACCCGCCCCGAACAGGCGGCCCACGGACGGGCCCGGCCGACCGAGCTCACCGCCGACGGCAGGACGCTGCTGCGCAAGGCGAGCGTCGCCGTGCGCGCGGTCGAGAAGAAGCTGTTCTCGCCGCTGTCGGAGGAGCGCCAGCGGCGACTGCGGGAGGATCTCGCGGCGGTGGTGGCGGGTTAGGCGCGCCAACGCTTCCCGGACGGCGTCGCGGGACAGCGCCGGACCGCGATCCGGGCGAGAATCCCGGCATGGACGCGATGACGGAGGCCCTGTCCGCGCTGTGCGGGCGGCCGGTCGAACGCGGGTCGCTGACCCGGCCGGGTCAGCGGCGCCTGCGCTGGGTGGAGGCCGGCGAAGGACCGCCCGTGGTGCTGGTCGCCGGGGCCGGGGAGACGTGCCTGACCTGGGCGACGGTGCTGCCGGAGCTGGCGGCCGGGCATCGGGTGATCGCCTACGACCGCGCGGGCACCGGCATGAGCGACCCCGCGCCCGCGCTGGACCTGGACGGACAGGTCGCCGACCTGGCCGCGCTGCTGGCGCAGGTCGGTCCGTCGGTCGTGGTCGGGCACAGCTGGGGTGGCCTGCTGGCGCGGCTGGCGGCGGCACGGGAGCCGGTCGCGGGCCTGGTACTGCTGGATCCCTTCGACGTGAAGGTTCTGGCGGGTGTGCCGTGGCCGTTGCGGCTCGCTGAACGGGCCATGGGTTCGCTGCTGGTGGCGGCGTTCCGGCTGGGACTGTTCGGACGGCTCGCCGCCGGTGAGGCACGAAGGCTCGCCGAGGCCGCGACCGCCGACCCGGAGGTCCGCGACGCGCTCGTCCACGCGTACCTCGGTTGCTACACGACGCGCGGGCAGGTCGCGATGATCCGCGACGAGGCCCGGATTCCGGCGGGCGACCCACCACCACCGTCGCCGCCGGTGCCGACGCGGATCCTCAGCGCCGTACGAGGATCCCGGGACGCGGCGGCCGCCAGGATCCGCGCCGACGGCTGCACGGATCGCTGTGTCCACAGTGCGGTCACTGACGCGGGCCACTACATCCACCACGACCGGCCCGAACCTGTGCTCGCGGCCGTGCGGGAGCTGTCGTGACGGGAGAGCGGAGGGAAGCCGTCCGGCGACCGGCCGTTGAGCGCCCGGTCCGTCGGCCTCGCCGTCGGGCGAGTGATCGAGGGCGAACGGCTTAGGGGTCGAGTGTGGTCGGCGTGATCTCCAGATTGCGGCGGAGGAGGGTGAGGGCGCGGTCGAGTCGTCGTGTCCAGCCGAACCAGTCGCGTAGGACGGTGATGAGTTCGCGGCAGGGCCAGATGGCGTTGCAGCAGCGGCATCGGGCGACGAGGGCGGGGATGGGGAAGCCTGCGAAGCGGACGATGCGGATGCGTCGCCGTCCCGGCTTGTGCTCCCGGAGGACGGATTGTTGGCGGCGGTGTCGGACGAGGGCGAGGTTGAGGTGGAACTCGACGGGTGAGGACGTGACGCGCTGGCGGGGGATCGCGAGGGTCACAGCCCACCGCCCATGTGGTCGAGGTTCTCGGTGACCTCCCGCAGAATGCCCTTCTTCACCGCCACCCGCCGGATGCGGCAGTCGGGGGAACGGTCGCCGCAGGCGCACATGTCGTCGTGGGGGTTGTTGACGTGCCAGGCGAGAAGAGCGCGCCAGTAGGCGGCCCACTCACGGTTGACGGTCGGCATGGTGGTGCTCCGTTCGGGAAGTCGTGTGGTGGTGCTGTGGGGTGGGCGGGCAGCGCCGACCGACCGCCCAGACGGTGCGGTGCCTGCCGGGGAAGAAGGCACGCGCGTGGCCGTCTGCGGTGATGGCGGTGGTGCGTGAAGTGGGCTGCCCGCCCTCTCGACCCCGGGAGGGCCCACCGTCCCGGGGGAGCTATTGGGGTTTTGTCCGACCCTGGTGGTAGACAGTTAGGTGATCGGGGTGTTTACCTCCGGTTGTTATGGACCGGGGCGGGCCGGACGCCAATCAGGATCCCGCCCCGGTGTCTTTTCCCAGCCCACAAGCCTTCGATTACCGCCTGTGTTGCCGAGCTCACGATTGTTTGTATCATGGGCGATGCACCTGCGCAACCTTGCACAGCTGTGTCTAGCGAAGAACTTCTGATCTAGGAGGCGAAGTGGCTGACAAGCGGTTCCAGAAGCGCACGCTCCGGGGAATCTGGCTCGGCAAGGCTCTCGAAGAAATCCGGGTCGAGGCCGGCCTGACCGCACGGGATGCCGCGGCGCACATCCGGCGCGATCCCTCATCGGTCAGCCGCATGGAGGACGGCCGGATTCCGGTCAGCGAAGAAGTGCTGGACGGGTATCTGGACATGTGCGGCATCACGGATCCGCACAGACGAGCCGATCTGGCGACCATCCGCCGAGATGCTGCTCAATCAGGCTGGTGGGACGGCTACAAAGGCGACGTCGTCGCCACGTTGATGGACCGGGCTTGGATTGAGTCCAAGGCCGTGTCGATCCGCAGCCTGGAGATGAACTCGCTGCCTGGGCTCCTCCAGACGCCCGCCTACGCGGAAGGGGTAATGCGACTGGTGGATCCGTCCTCGTCTGATGTGGACATCGCGCGCTGGCTTGAGGTCCGCATGACTCGCCAGCACATTCTCACGCGTCACGACCCGATCGGTCTTGTGTCCGTGATCGACGAGAGTCTTCTTCAGCGGGTCGTCAGCGAGCGAGTAGTCATGAAGGCACAGCTTGATTACCTGCTGGAGGCAAGCGAACGCCAGAATGTCGAGCTGAGGGTCCTGCCGAGTTCGGCGCATGCCGGGGTGACAGGCTCATTCGAAGTCTTCGATCTCATGGATCCGTACCCCGAGGTCGCCTACGTCGGAACTCCTGCGGGAGACATTTGCGTCGAAGGACCGACAGTTGAAGTGTTGTCCCGAGCGTATGATCGCTTCCTGGCTGCCAGCCTTGATCCGGCGGCATCCAGAGGTTTGATCATCGCCGAAAGGGACAACCTGTGAACGTCAGTGCCTGGCGAAAGAGCAGCCGCAGCGGCAGTGGCGGTGGCAACAACTGCGTCGAGGTCGGTGCCTCGGCCGCCTCCCCCACTCCCGCCGTCGCCGTCCGCGACACCAAGCACCGCACCGGTCCGGTCCTCACCGCCGACCACCCCAACTGGACGTCGTTCCTCGCCACCGTCAAGTCCGGCGGCTTCGACCTCTAGCCCCCACACACAACGACACCGAACGACAACGGCGGGAGCGACATGTCGTCGCTCCCGCCGCTCACCGTGCCCCCTTCTCGGTTGCCGTGTCGCCCCTTCGGCCCCAACTCAGTCAACGCTGACACGCCACTTCCTCGGGCCGAACAGCCCGAGGAACCCGGTCAGCTCACTTTTGAGGTAGACCGCGTCGGGGTCTTCCAGGTCCCGGTCCTGGAGCCACAGCGTGCCGCGCCATTCGACCACGGGAAGTTCGTTCAACCGCTCCACGAGCATCACGAGTTTCCCGGCCCGGCCCTTCATCGCCGTCGGCTCGCCGATGATGTGCCACCGGGACCGGTGGAAACGATCGGAGATGAGCTTGAGATAGATCTCGCCGGGTGCCGTGGGCGTGGCGCGGCCGAAGATGATGGCGCTGTACCCCACGCCCGCTTCGAGTTCGGTCATGAGCCTGGCAATATCGCGGAACTTCTGGACGCCAGTCATGCCGTGGAGAGTAGCCATGCGCCCAGGCGGCGCGCAGCCCCGCGCACACGGCGAAGCCGCACACAGAAAAGCCACCCGGCCGCAAGACCAGGTGGCACCTTCCGCACCGGCTCTGACGCCGGGCACCTCCCCCACCGCAACCCTCGGGAGGGAGAGGGGGGTTTGGGGTGGAGACGAAGTCTCCCCCCAACGGCGACGAAGTCGCCAGCCAACAGAGTGGAGCTGAGGAGATTCGAACTCCTGGCCTCCTCGATGCGAACGAGGCGCGCTACCAACTGCGCCACAGCCCCAGGCCCGGTCTTCCGCACCGTAGTGCTGTGCGGTGGACCGGGTAGTACCTTAACACGGCCCCCCGGGGGCCTTTCAAATCCATAGCTTGTCGAGCCACATGCGCGCGTACCAGTCGTCGTAGGGGATCGCCATACCCGTGTAGATCGGGTAGAAGTAGGCGAAGCAGAGAGCCACGACGGTGACGTATCCGGCGACGATGAAGGCGCCGGTGAGGCGGCGTTCGACGGTGGCCGTCCGGCCGTATCCGCCGATCATGCCCAGGGCGAAGACGACGGCGAGGATGAGGAAGGGCTCGGCGGGCAGGGCGTAGAAGTAGAACATGGTGCGGTCGGGGTAGTTCATCCATGGCAGGAACCCGGCGGCGACGGACACGAGGAGCGCCCAGGATCGCCAGTCGCGTTTGGCGAGTCCCCATACGGCGACGGCGATGAGGGCGGGGATGAACGACCACCACAGCAGGGGTGTCCCGAGGAGCAGCACTTCGGCGGCGCAGCTGGTGGCGCCGCAGTCGACTTCGGTGCTCCAGTAGTAGGCGACGGGCCTCGCGTCGAGCATCCACTGCCAGGGCCATGACTGGTAGGTGTGGGGGGAGGCGAGTTGCTCGTGGAAGTTGAGCACGTCTTCGTGGTACTTGATCAGGTTGCTGATCGCGCCCCAGATCGGTGGTTCGCCGCGTCCTTGGGACTCGGCCCAGTGGCGGCCCCAGCCGTCGTCGCTGATGAACCATCCGGTCCAGGTCGCGAGGTAGACGACGCCGACGATGACGCCGAAGAGGAACAGCCAGCCGAGTTCGTCGATGAGGGTGTCGCGGAAGGCGTGGCGGACTCCGGCGGAGCGCCGGGCGCGCCATTCCCACACGAAGATCAGCGCCATGAACACGGCGATGTACCAGACGGCGCTCCATTTGACGCCGAGTCCACAGCCGAGCATGACGGCGGCGCCGAGTCGCCACCACGGCACGGCGAAGCCGGGCCTGCGGCGGGTCGTGTCGAGGCCGTTCTCCATGGCCCGCAGCCAGCGCAGGCGGCGCTGTTCGCGGTCGCGGACGAGGAAGTAGAACCCGGCGAGCACGAACACCATGAGGAAGACGTCGAGCAGGGCGGTGCGTCCGGTCACGAAGGCCATGCCGTCGACGGCCATGAGCAGCCCGGCGACGCCGGCGAGCACGCTGGAGCCGAAGAGACGGCGGGCGATGCGGATGATCAGGAACACCGAGATCAGCGAGGCGACGACCGCGGAGATGCGCCAGCCGAACTCGTTGAAGCCGAAGAGCCATTCGCCGAGGGCGATGCACCATTTGCCGAGCGGTGGGTGCGCGACGAAGGCGCCGCTGCCGTTGCGGTCGTCCCATTCGACGCCGTGGTGCAGCAGATCCCAGGCGTCCTGGGCGTAGTAGACCTCATCGAAGATCATTCCGCGCGGGTGGACGAGGCCGACGAGGCGCAGGACGGCGGCGATCGCGACGACGGCGCCGGTGATGAGCCAGCCGCGGAGGCGGTCGTCGGGCGCGCGGGGGGCGAGCCGTTCGCGTACGTCGGGGGCGACCGAGGGCACGCTGACGGCGGTGTCCTCCCGTTCGGCGATGGCGGTCATCCACGCGATCCTAAGCTGAGCGGGTGTCTACCGCAGCATCCGGCCGCTTGATCCTCCTTGGCGCGCCCCTGGGAAACCCCGCCGACGCCTCTCCTCGGATCGCCGAGATCATCCGCACGGCCGACGTTGTGGCCGCTGAGGACACTCGCCGGCTCCAGCGACTCGCCCGGGAGATCGGTGTCTCACCGGAAGGGAAGGTCGTCTCCTATTTCGAGGGGAACGAGTCCGAAAGAGAGGGTGGGCTCCTGGAGGTGCTCGAAGCCGGGTTCACCGTCGCGGTCATCACCGACGGCGGCATGCCGAGTGTGTCCGACCCGGGTTTCCGGCTCGTGCGGGCCGCGGTCGCCGCGGGGATCGCGGTCACCTCGGTGCCGGGTCCTTCGGCGGTGACGACGGCCCTCGCGGTGTCGGGGCTGCCCTGTGACCGTTTCTGCTTCGAGGGTTTCCCGCCCCGGAAGCCGGGTGCGCGGCGGCAGTTGTTCGCGCTGCTGGCCGACGAGCAGCGCACGATGGTGTTCTTCGAGTCGCCGCACCGGGTCGAGCAGACCGTCGCCGACATGCGCGACGAGTTCGGCGCCGACCGGCAGGCCGCGCTGTGCCGGGAGCTGACGAAGACCTACGAGGAGGTGCGGCGGGGCACGCTCGCCGAACTGGCCGAGTCGGTGGCCGCCGACGCCCCTCGCGGTGAGATCACGCTCGTGGTGGCCGGTGCGGAACCGCCGGAGCCGGGCGAGTTGTCCGACGCCGACATCGCCGCGGCCGTGGCGGCGCGGGAGGCCGACGGGATGCCGCGGAAGGCGGCGATGTCGGATGTCGCGCAGCGGCACGGCCTCAAGCGGCGGGACGTGTTCGACGCGTTGTTGCGGGTCAAGGGGGACGACGATGACTGAGCCCACCGACTGGTCGGCGCTGGCGCCCGACTGGGATCCGAAGAACCGGTCCCCCAAGGACGACGCCGAGGCCGAGGAGACTCTCGACGAGGTCAAGCGGACCGCCGACCGGGTCGCCGGTGGTGGGATCCGCGCGGCGGTCCTCGGTGTCAACGACGGCCTGGTCACGAACTTGTGTCTGACGCTCGGCGTGGCCGGTGCCGCGACCGATCCGGGCACGGTGCGGCTGTCGGGGGTGGCCAGCCTGGTCGCCGGGGCCTTGTCGATGGCGGCCGGGGAGTGGGTCTCGGTGCGCAGTCAGGTCGAGGTGGCGGGCGGTATCGAGGGTTCGCTGAAGCGGGCGTGGCGTCTGTCGCCGCCGGTGGTCCTGTCGCGGCTGGCCCGCAGCATGCGGGAGCACGGCCTGGACGCGGCGACGGCGGAGAAGGCCAGTCGCGGGGTCGTGTCGGTGCGGCGGACGGCGGCCAAGGACAGCACGCGGATCCTGTTCGGGGTGGGTTCTGAGGACGCCGGGTCGCCGGTCATCGCCGCGATCAGTTCGCTGCTGCTGTTCGCGGTCGGGGCGATGGTGCCGTTGCTGCCGTGGTTCGTGACCGGCGGGGCGACGGCGGTGGTCTGGTCGGCGGCGATGACCGCGGTGGCCTCGCTCGGCGTCGGCGCCAATCTGGGCGTCGGCTCGGGCCGCGGTCCGTGGTGGAGCGCGGCCCGGCAGTTGCTGATCGTGGCGGTCGCCTCGGCGGTCACCTACGGGGTGGGTGCGCTCGCGGGCACGGCGGTGCTCTGAGGGGTCGCGGCGCGCGCCGCCGTGACGATCATGACCGCGGGGATGACGGCGAGCGCGAAGGGTGAGGGTTCGAGCAGGTAGGCGCCGAGGAGCGCCCAGGCGCCGATGACCCAGCCGATGAGGGCGGGGGCGGTCTGGCCGCGTTTGCCGAGGTGCGTCACGAGGGCGCCGAGCAGGATGAGCGGGAGCCCGAAGCTACCGAAGGAGAACCAGAATCCGCCGATCTCGGGTGGGAGGGCGGAGATGTCGAGGTCGGGGTTCTCGCTCATCCACAGGCCCCGGCCGAGCCAGCCCGGGATGTGGCGGGCGGACAGCGCGAAGGTCATGGCGAGGTGCAGGGCGCCGAGGACCATCAGGATCGCGCCGGACCAGATGGTTTTGCGCGGGGGTCGCATCACATGCCTCCTTTACGGAACCAACAGTTTCGGAACTGATGGTTCTGTATTCTGGCACGATGTCCGCACCCACGGCACGCGGGGGCCGCCCGCGCGAGGAACGCGTCGACGCCGCGATCCTGTCGGCGACCCGCGAGCTGCTCGTCGAGGGCGGCTACGCCGGTCTCACCGTCGGCGCGGTGGCCGCGCGCGCGGGAATCGGCAAGGCCGCGATCTACCGCCGCTACGAGACCAAGCAGGAAATGGTCTTCGCCGCCGCCGTGCACGGCCTCGACCTGGAGTCACCGCCCGACCTGGGTTCGCTGCGGGCGGAACTGGAGTGGCTGACCGAGGTCATCGCCGCGACCTTGTCCGGACCGGCCGTGGCGGGCGCGCTCGGCGGCCTGCTGGCCGACATGAGCGACGACGCCGTGGTCTCCCGCATGCGGGAGACCTTCGTGGCCCATCAGCGGGCCAACGTCACGGCCGTCCTGGACCGGGCGGTCGCGCGGGGCGAGCTGACGTCGCGGCCGGACGCGGCGGTCGTCCACGCCATGCTGCTCGGGCCGGTCTTCGCCTGGCTGTTCGTCCTGCGCGAACCCGGCGACGTGCGCGGGTTCGCGCCGACCCTGGCGAGGATGGCCGCCGCCGCGCTCAGCGCTTGACGAGCAGGGCGGTGAGCCATCCCGCGACCCATGCCGCGCCGACCGCGAGAGTCGCCCACGCCTGCCAGCCGGTCGGCGCCCAGTCCACGCTGGACGTCGCGCCGGCGGCCCGCAGGATGAAGCCGACGACACCCGCGCCGATCATCAGCGCGCCCGCCCAGTTGGCCGCCAGCAGGGCCAGGCGCGCGAGCCGGTGGCGCGGCGGGCGCAGCAGCGCGAGGACCACCAGTACCGCGACCAGGCCGATGGCGGCGTTTCCCAGCTGCGCGGCGGTGGCGTCGCCGAAGGCGGCCTGAGCCTCGGGCATGGCGTAGAAGCCCGCGATGCCGAGTTCACCGGACGCGGCGAAGTGCAGCTTGCTCGCCACGTAGGCGAGTCCGCCGGCGGCGGCGATCAGCACGGGTGGGGCGGGGGCGGGACGGGCGTTCGCGGTCATGGATCCACCATCTCCGCCCACGGCCGCCACCGGCTCCCCGGCGAGCGGTGGCCCCCTCCCCCGCGAGAGGGAAACCTGATCAGCGCTTGCGTTTCACATACGGCTCGATCGCTCGCACGCGGTCGAGCTGCCGCTCGTAGACGCCCCTGGTCACCCGCAGGAAACCGATGATCAACTCCAGCTCCTCGGCGCTGTAGCCGAGCATGAGCCGGTCGCCCTCCTCGACCATCGGCATGTAGAGGGCCATGGCGCGGTCGCGGACCAGGTCGGTGGCGCGGACGACGACGCGGCGACGGTCGGCGGGATCGGCGTTGCGGGTGAGATAACCGAGCTTCTCCAGGCGGTCGAGCATCGCCGTGACACTGCCGGTGGTCAGCCCGAGGAGGGCCCCGAGCTCGGTCGGGGCGGCGTCGCCGGTGTCGAGCAGGTGCTCAAGGCAGCGCATGTCGGTCCGGTTGACGCCAAGGATCGTCGCGGCCCGCTCGTCGAAGGCGTCGACGGCCGACTGGTTGGCCTGGACCTCGCCGCCCAGGGCCGCCCGCAGTTTCTCCAAGGAATCACTTGACATTCAAGTACCTCGACCTTCAAGATATAAATAGCTCGACTATCGAGTTACATGATAGCCAAGGAAACCCGGGAGGATCCCATGAGCGCCACCACCGAACAGGTCCCCGCCTTCAACACCCTCGTCCGCAAACTCGGTCACTGGACCGAGAGCCGCGACATCGAGATCCGCGCCCACCGCGCCCAGGTCGTCATCGACCTCCGCTCGCCGCACATCCCCGCCGGCGACATCGAGATCACCCTCGACGCCGAGCGCTCGACCGTGAAACTCCTCGTCGCCGACGACACCGTCGTCGATCGTTGGGACCTGCGCGTCACCGGCCGCGGGGGCGTCAAGGACCACGTCAAGGGCAACGCGAACACCGGCCGCCGGATCCGCCTGACCGGTGAGATCCGCGACGGCGAGATCCGCGTCAACCGGGGCGGCGTGGCCGTCCTGTCGGCCCTTTTCACCCGCGAGTTCGTCGCCGACGCCCGCCGGGCCCACCGCGACGGCACCCCCGTCACCGTCGTCGACCCCGCCGCCGAGCACCCCGGCCGCTGACCCGCCACCTTTCGAAGGAGCCCGACCGTGAACCGCTTCCACGTCCTCGTCATCGGCGCCGGCACCGGCGGCATGTGCCTCGCGCACGGCCTGCGCGGCGCCGGATCTCCGTCGCCGTCTACGAACGCGACAAGACCCGCGCCGACGGCCTGCACGGCTACCGCGTCGGCATCAGCCCGACCGGGGCGCGCGCCCTGCGCGAATGCCTGCCGCCGCACCTGTTCGACACCTTCGTCGCGACCTGCGCCCGAGCGCCACGGCATTTCAACGTCTACACCGAGAAGTACCGGCCGGTCGCGTCCTTCGAGATCGAGCCGCCCGACGATCCCGGGCAGGCCGAACACTCCGTCTCACGCATGACCCTCCGGCAGGTGCTGTTGTCGGAGATGGACGACGTCGTCTCCTACGGCAAGACCTTCACGCACTACGAGCGGACGCCCGACGGCCGCGTCACCGCCCACTTCGCCGACGGCACCTCCGCCACCGGCGACCTGCTCGTCGCCGCCGACGGCACCAACTCCCCCGTCCGCCGCCAGTTCCTGCCCGGCGCGGTCGTCCGCGACTCCGGCGTCGTCGCCATCGCCGCCAAGGCGGCCTCGACGCCCGAGAACCGCGCGCTGGTGCCCGAGGTCGCGCTCAACGGGATCTCGACCTTCTTCGCGCCACTCGGACAGTTCATGATCCTGCACTCCATGGAGTTCAAGTGGGACCGCGACGGGAAGGTCAAGGACGGCATCGGCGGCAACGACGCCGAACTCATCGCGCGCTGGCCCGGCCTGCTCTACGACAACACCCGCGACTACCTCAACTGGGGCTACTCGGCCCGCGCCGACCGCTTCCCCGCGAACGTCACCGACCTGCGCGGACGCGAACTGCTCGACGTCGCGCTGAGGATGACCGCGAAGTGGCACCCGGACATGCGCGAGCTGATGCGCCGCTCCGACCCCGGCAGCTGCTTCGCCGTCCGCATCCGCACCTCCGAACCGGTCGAGCCCTGGGAACCGGGCAACGTGACGCTCCTCGGCGACGCGATCCACACGATGACGCCCGGCATGGGCGTCGGCGCCAACACCGCCCTGCGCGACGCGACACTGCTCAAACGCGAACTGGCGCGGGTCCGCGACGGGGAGAAGAAGCTCGTCGAGGCCGTCGGCGACTACGAGGCCGCGATGCTGCCCTACGGGACCGCGCGCGTCGCCGACTCCCTGGCCCAGAACGGGATGAGCGGCTCCGATCCGCTGCACAAGCCCGTCATCGGACGGATCTCCCTGGCCATGGCGCGGACCTTCTTCCGGGCCAACCACAAGATCCCGGCGCTGCGCCGGAAGTTCGTCGCGGGCCTGCGGGAATACCGGGGAGCCGATGTGGAGGGGTGAGGCCCGGCCCCACCCCTCAGACATTCGCGGCCGGCGACTCGTAGGAGCGGCCCCGGATACCCCCGCCGCGGCGCCGCGGCGGCTCGACCGGCGCGGGTCCGCCCTGGTCGCCCTCGTCGTCCTCCTCGTCGTCCTCGTCGTCATAGGCGACCGGCCCGGGCTCCTGCGGCCAGCGCGAGTCGGTCTCGTCCGACTCCTCCACCCAGGCGGGGTCGGACTCCGCGAGGGGTCCCTCCGCCTGACGCGGGAGGTAGTGGCGCGGCCCTTCGGCCGACGGGAGCGCACGACGCTGGTCGCGCGAGGAGGCCAGCGCGCGGAGGCGCAGGTAGCGCACGTACCAGAGCGTCACCAGGAAGACCACGGCGAAGCCGATCCAGAATCCCGGTCCGAGGAAGATGACCCCGAGCAGCTCGGCGAAGCTCAACACGAGCATGCCGATGAGGATGCGGCGATGCCGACGGCGCCACCAGGCGCGTCGTTCGATCGTTGCCACGTCCGCTTCACCCACCGGTGCTTGAGAAGTCTGAGCGGTCAACCGTACCGAGGAGGCACGCGCACGGCCAACACGCGACCACCCGCCGCGCGCACTGTCGGGAGGTTGACTCTCCGCTGGGTCTTCGGCGCAGCCGACGCTATCGTCGACTCCGGTGTGATCGTCCGGTAGCGGAGGGTTGAGAGGGAGCACGCCCGGCACCGTCCGCTTGCGACGGTCGCGGGACAGTACACGCGCGTCGGACGTGGCCCGCTCGGCGGCGATCCGCTCGCCCGCGTCGTACCGGCGCACCAGCGCAGGGGCCAGGGCGAGCAGCCCGGCCGCGGCGAGCACCGCGAGCAGCACCGACGTCGGCATCCTGAAGCTCCCACCCTTCCGCTGTTACCCGAGGGTACGCCGCCGGGAGCGTGAAGCGTGTGGATATGTGGGTGTCGGCGGCGGCGGCGCGCGGTCCGAAGTGGACGCTCCGGAGTGGCTTGACGATCTTGCCGAAGGCTCCTAGACTCCGCCGGAAAGCGCTTTCCATCCTGGCCAGGGAGCCCCATGTCGGCCAATGCCGCCCTCGTGTTCGGCACGGACACCGAGACCGTCCGCATCGAGGCGTGGGGTGCGCATTCCGTGCGAGTGCGCGCCGCCACCGGCCCGGCCGGACTTTTCACCGAACTCCCCGGCGCGCTCGACCGGCCGCCGTCGCCTTCCGTCGCCCGCCTCGACGGCGGCCGGCTCGTCAACGGCCGCATCACCGTCGCCGTCGAGGACGGGCGGATCCGCTTCCTGCACACCGCCGGCGGCCGCGAGCTGCTCGCGGAGCGCGGGACTCGCGCCTTCACGCCCGGCCCGCGCGTCCTGCCCGGCCCCGACGACGAGTCGCGCGCGATCGAGCAGCACTTCACCGCCTACGACGGTGAGCGCCTGCACGGGCTCGGTCAGCAGCCGCACGGCCGCCTCGACCAGAAGGGTCACGTGGTCGACCTGGTGCAGCGCAACACGGTCGTGTCCATCCCCTTCCTGCACTCCTCACGCGGGTACGGGCTGCTGTGGAACAACCCGGCGCTCGGGCGCGTGGAGCTGGGCGCCGACACGACGCGCTGGGTCGCCGACGCGGGCGACCGCATCGACTACTGGGTCACCGCCGGGGACTCCCCCGCCGAGATCCTGGCCGCCTACGCCGAGGCGACCGGCCCGGCGCCGGAGCTGCCGTCGTGGGCGACCGGGTTCTGGCAGTCGAAGCTGCGCTACCGCTCGCAGGAGGAACTGCTGTCGGTGGCGCGGGAGCATCGCGCGCGTGGCCTGCCGCTGTCGGTGATCGTGTGCGACTTCTTCCACTGGCCGCGCATGGGCGACTGGCGCTTCGACGAGGCCGACTGGCCCGACCCGGCGGCGATGATCGCCGAACTGGACGGCATGGGCGTGAAGCTGGCGGTGTCGGTGTGGCCGACCGTCGACCGTGAGAGCGAGAACTTCGCCGCACTGGAGGCCGCCGGTCACCTCGTCGGCGACGTGCGCGGAGGCCTGCTCACGCACACGTGGCCGGCCGTCGGGAGCGACAGGTCGCCGTGCGCGCTGATCGACTCGACCGACCCGGCCGCGCGCGAGGCGATGTGGGCGATCATGCGGCGCAACTACCCGGGCGTCGCCGTGTTCTGGCTCGACGCCAACGAGCCGGTCGGCCCGCCGTGGACGGGCCGCCGCGCCCGCTACGCGATCGGCGACGGCGCGGCCTTCGGCAACGTCTACGGCGCCCTGCACCACCGCGCCTTCACCGAGGGCCAGCGCGCCGACGGTGTCGAGCGCCCGCTGAGCCTGGTCCGCTCGACCTGGGCGGGCGGGCAGCGCGACGGGATCGCGCTGTGGTCGGGCGACGTCGCGCCGACCTTCGCGTCCTTCGCCGCGCAGATCACCGCCGGGCTGAACGTGGCGATGAGCGGGATCCCGTGGTGGCACACCGACATCGGCGGCTTCTCCGGCGGGGACCCCGGTGATCCGGCCTACCGCGAGCTACTCGTGCGGTGGTTCCAATACGGGACCTTCAGCCCGGTGATGCGGCTGCACGGCGACCGCAGGCCGCACTTCACCTCTTTCTCCACCGACATGACCGGCGGCCCGAACGAGGTGTGGTCCTACGGCGAGGAGGCCTACGCGATCCTGCGCGAGCACCTCGCCGTGCGCGAACGACTGCGGCCCTACCTGGCGACGCTGTCGCGGGAGGCGCACCTGACGGGCGCGCCGCCGATGCGGCCGCTGTTCTTCGACTTCCCCGGCGACGAACGCGCGTGGGACGTCGCCGACCAGTTCATGCTCGGCCCCGACCTGCTCGTCGCGCCCGTGACGACCGCGGGCGCGCGAAGCCGGGAGGTCCACCTCCCGGCGGGCGCGAACTGGCGCGGACTCGGTGCCGGCGACGTGATCGAGGGCGGCACGACGGTCGAGGCGGCGGCGCCGCTGGAGCGGATCCCGGTGTTCGTGCGGGAAGGCGCGGAGGTCTTCACCTACGCCGTCTAGGAGGCCGAGCCCTTCAGCCGGCCCAGCAGCCCGCCCGGTTCCACGACGTCCTCGATGGTCACCGCGTAGCCGATGTGGTCGCGCCAGCCGCCGTCGATGTAGAGGTAGCGCTCGTGCAGCGCCTCCCGGCGGAACCCGAGCTTCTCCACGACCCGCTGGCTGGGCTTGTTGTCGGGCTGGATGTTGACCTCGACGCGGTGCAGGCCGCCGTTGGCGAAGCCGTGGTCGACGGCGAGCGCGAGCGCCGTCGGCGTGATCCCGAGCCCCGCGTGGCCCTGGTCGACCCAGTAGCCGGCGTAGGCCGAGCGGAAGGCGCGGCGGACGATGTTGCCGACCGTCAGCTGCCCGACGAACGCGCCTTCGTAGCAGACCGCGAAGGGCATGGCCGCGCCGATCTTGGCCGACTTGGCCAGGTCGCGGTACAGCGCCCGGAAGGCGGCGGGGTTGTGCGTGTCGTACCAGGAGCCCAGGGGCGTGGGCTCCCACTTCGCGAGCCAGTTCTCGTTCGCGCGGCGCATCCGGCTCCACGCCTTGGCGTCGCCGCGTTTGTAGGGGCGGAGTGTGACGGGGCCGTCCGTGAGGACCACGGGCCAGCCCATCCGTTCGTCGGTCATCGTCGCCTGTCAAAGAGGAGTACGTCCACTGTGGATCCCGCGGGGGCGTTCGTGACCTTCTCCCCCAGCACCATCAGGCCACTCGCCACCGCCAGACCGGACAGAGTGTACGGACCGCCCGACAGCGGCGCCACGGTGTACCCGCCGCCCCGGCGCTCGGTGACCTCGGCCGGCCGGAACTCCCGCAGGCCCGCCGGGGACGACACGGTCTCCAGCAGGTGCGCCTTCACCTGCGAGCGGAACACCGGCTCGACACCGGCCAGCCGCCGGATGATCGGGCGCGCGAAGGCCTCGAAGGCGATCAGGGCCGCGCCGGGCTCGCCGGGCAGGCAGATGATCGGGATCTCCTCGGGTCCGATCGTGCCGAAACCGAGTGTGGAGGACGGGAAGATCGACACCGTCGCGAAGTCGACGGCCCCGTCCCGGCCGAAGGTCCGGCGGACCATGTCACCGGGGCCGACGCCCGTGCCGCCGGTGGTGATGACCAGGTCGGAACGCAGGGTCTGGTCGTCGAGGACCGTCCGCAGCGCCTCGGGCTCGTCGTCGCAGATGCCGATCCGGAACGCGTGCGCGCCCGCCTCGGCCGCCGCCGCCGTGAGCGCCGGGGAGTCCACGTCGACGACCTGGCCGGGCTGGCTCATCCGCCCGGCGTCCATGAGCTCGTCACCGGTGGCGATGATGACCACGCGCGGCTCCGGCCGTACGTGGACATCGCTCACGCCGGAGGCGGCGAAGAGCGCGATCAGGTGCGGATTCACCGTCTGGCCCGCGCGGCCGAGGACCGCGCCCGAAGCGACCTCGTCGCCGGTCCGGCGCAGCCCGTACCCGCGCTTGGGCACCTCGGTGATCTCGACGGTCGCCATGCCCTGGTCGGTCCACGACAGGGGCACGACCGCCTCGGTCCCCGTCGGCAGGGGCGCGCCCGCCGCGACCGCGAAGCACGTGCCGGGCAGGATCCGCACCGGCCGCCACGACGCCGCCGCCACGTCCCCGAGGACCTTCAGCTGCACCGGGCGGCGCTCGGTCGCGGCGACCACGTCGTCGAAGCGCACGGCGTAACCGTCCACCGTGGCGTGATCGAAGGCCGGGATCGGGCCCGGCGCGGTCACGTCGGCGGCCAGCGCGTGCCCGTGCGACTGAGTCAGGTGCACATCAATGGACGGCAGCGGCCGCACCCTGGCGAGCGCGTCGCTGAGAAACCGCACGAGTGGCACCACGTCTTCGCCCCGCTGTGCGTCCGGATGGAGTTCGGCCATCGAAGTACACCCCCATTCACTACTGGATCTGAGTTTCCACGAATCGGGTCAGCCAGTCGCGAAACGCGCCGAGATCATCACGTTGGCAGGCGAGCTGCACGACGGCCTGGAGGTAGCCGGCGGGTTCGCCGGTGTCGTAGCGGGTGCCTCGGAAGACGACACCGTGCACGGGCGTGCCCGCCTCCAGGAGACGGACCATCGCGTCGGTCAGCTGGATCTCGTTGCCGCGGCCGGGTTTGGTCTCGGCGATGGCCCCGAAGATGGTCGGGGGAAGGACGTAGCGACCGATGAGGATGAGGTTGCTGGGCGCCTCGTCGACGGCGGGTTTCTCCACCAGGCCGGTGACCTTGAGGATGTCGCCTTCGCCTTCGACGGCGGCCACGCCGTAGCGGTCGACCTGGTCGCGGGGGACCTCCATGAGGGCGAGCACGATGCCGCCGGTCTCGGCCTGGCGTGCCAGCATGCGCGGGAGGAGCCGGTCGCCGATCTCGGTGAACTCGTCGGCGAGCAGGACGGCGAAGGAGTCGTCGCCGACGTGCGACTCGGCGTAGGAGATGGCGTGCCCGAGGCCGAGGGGTTCGCCCTGGCGGCAGGTGTAGATCTCGGCGAGGTCGCAGGGTTCGAGGATGGCGCGCAGGCGCTCGTCGTCGCCCTTCTCGATGAGGCGGGCCTCCAGGTCGGGGCGCCGGTCGAAGTGGTCGACCATGGAGGTCTTGCCGCGCCCGGTGACCAGGAGGATGTCCCGGATCTCGGCGGCGGCGGCCTCCTCGACGATGTACTGGAGGACGGGCCGGTCG
This sequence comes from Phytomonospora endophytica, assembly GCF_014202425.1. Classification (GTDB taxonomy): domain Bacteria; phylum Actinomycetota; class Actinomycetes; order Mycobacteriales; family Micromonosporaceae; genus Phytomonospora; species Phytomonospora endophytica. The sequence goes on from NZ_JACHGT010000025.1 coordinate 44,834, forward strand.
ACGACGGGCAGGAGCTCTTTGGGCACCGCCTTGGTCGCCGGCAGGAAGCGGGTGGCGAATCCGGCAGCCGGAATTACCGCCTTCAGTGGACGGACCGGGGGGGCTGGCTCACGGTTCGACATGAGTAGGAGCCTACGGGTTCACCGTCCGCAGTTGCGGCAGCGATCTCCGTGACGGGTGTCGGGCGGCCTGAACCCTTGGACGTTCGGTCGCCCGGATCCGTACGCGCCGGTTCGATCCGTCACGGGCCGTTTCCGATCTTGCTTCGTGGCCGGGGCGGACCATCCGTTCAGTCGCCCGGGCCGGTCACGGGCCGTTCGTCCCTGCCGTCGGTGTCGGGGGTCTTCTCGGGATCGGACTTCGACACCCGGTAGGTGTCGCGTCCCGCGGCCTTCGCGGCGTACAGGGCCTCGTCGGCCGAGGCGAGGACGTCGGCGCCGGACTCGCCGTGGTCGGGGAAGATCGCGATACCCATGGAGATGGTCACCGGGACGGTCCGGGCGGTGCCGTCGGCGCTCGGCGGCAGGGGGAAGGGATCGCGGCGGATGGCCTCGCCGAGTCGCCGGGCGACGGGGATGGCGCCGTAGCGGTCGGTCTCGGGGAGCAGGACGACGAACTCCTCGCCGCCGTAGCGGAACGCGAAGTCGACCTCGCGTATCTGGGCGGTGATGCGGGAGGCGAGTTCGATGAGCACCTGGTCGCCGACGGGGTGACCGTAGGTGTCGTTGACGTCCTTGAAGCGGTCGAGGTCGATGGCGATGACGGCGGTGCGGCGGCCGAAGCGGTGGGCGCGCTCGACCTCCTTGTCCATGGTGACCTTGAGGTAGCGGTAGTTCCACAGGCCGGTGAGCGGGTCGGTGAGGGAGAGACGCTGGGCCTCCTCGTGCAGCAGGACGTTCTCGACGGCGACGGCGGCCTGCCCGGCGAAGGTGCGCAGGGTGGACAGGTCGGTGTCGTCGAACTCGTCGAAGCCGAGGCGGTCGTAGAGGGCGAGGACGCCGACGGGCCGCGCGGTCTTGCCCGGTCCGCGCACGAGGGCGTCGGCTCCGGTGAAGGGCACCGCGATGTAGGTGTGGCAGTGGGGTTCCTGGGGCGCGAAGGCGGTCTCCTCGGTGACGCGGCCGCGTTGGGGTTCGCCTCCGGCGACGATGCGGCCGAGGAGTCCCTCGCCGACACGGACGCGGATGCCGCCGGCCGCGCGGGGGTCGCCGGCGATGACTCCGGCGTGGCAGCGGGCGACGAGCGTGGCGGGCGTGGTCGTCGCGTCCTCTTCGTCGTCGACGAGGAGGATCGCGCCCGACTGGGCGCCGGTGGCGGTCATGGCGGTGCTGAGGATGACTTCGAGGATGCGGTCGAGGTCGTGTGTGGAGGAGAGGGTGTCGCCGAGGAGGCCGAGGTTGCCGCGCAGTTGGTCGCGGCTGGCGGTGAGGGCCTGGACGTAGCCCTGCATCTCGCGGGTCATGCGGTTGAAGTTCGTGGCCAGGGCGGCGACCTCGTCACTGCCGCGGACCGGGACGCGGGCTTCGAGGTCACCGGCGGCGACGCGGTCGGCGGCGGCGGCGAGTTCGGTGACCGGGCGGGTCGTCGAGCGGGCCAGCCACCAGGCGACGCCGACGGCGGCGAACCCCGCGACGGCCACGGAGAGGAGCAGCAGCGGGTAGAGGCCGGTGGGGAGGTTCTTGTCGGTGCTCAGCGCGAGGTCGAGGGGCTGGCCGCCGTCGGCGGACACGACGCGGACGAGGCCGCCGTCGTCGGTGTCCTCGAAGCGGCCGGAGCTCAGGCCGCGAGCCGTGGCGGCGACCGACGTGGCCTCGTCGGCGGGGAGGCTCGACAGGGGCGCGTCACCGTCGGCGCCGATGACGGTGACGCCGCAGCCCGACACGGCGGCGAGGCTGTCGACGAGCCCGGCGTCGACGGCGACTCCCGCGCGGACGGTGCCGATGGCGCGGCCGTCGCTGTCGTAGAGGGAGATGTGCGCCGACAGGGCCGCGACCGACTCGCCGCCCGAAGCGCCGGCGCCCGTGCCGGTGGTGACGGTGGTCGTGTCGGCGCAGTCGGTCCAGGTGTGCACGCGAGCACCGGCGTCGGCGACGGCGGTGCCGCCCGCGTCGGTGACGGTGACGGCCTCGGCGAGGCCGCGGCGGACGAGCGCCCCGGCGTACTCGGTGGCGCGGGGGGCGTCGAGGGCGCCCGACTCGGTGGCGATCAGGCCGAGCGTCTCGGCGGTGCCGGACAGGCGGGTGCAGAGGGAGTCGACGGCGGTGTGCAGGGCGGCGGCGCCGTATTCGAGGCGTTCCTCGGCCCGGCTCTGGCCGACGGCGGTGACGATGACGCCGACGAAGAGGGCGCCGAGGAGGACCGGTCCCAGCACGACGGCGAGGAACGCGGCCGTGAGCCGGGCGCGCAAGGTCATGATGTCGAGGTCACCTCAGCTCTGCGTGTCAGGGTCCGCCGGGGCATCGCGAGCGAGTCCGCGTGCTCGCAGACCGACACCGTCCGCGCACACGGGCCACAGTCGGCGCGAAGCAATGTAACCATCGGTCCGCCTTGCCAGCACACCACGTTTGGACAACGATTGACCACCGCGCCGGGCTACGCGCGGCTTGTGTCCCCGGAAAGGTGAAATGCGTTGGGATCAGTGGAGAAATCGGAAAAGACGGCACTAAGGTCGCGTTTCCTCGCCGGGCGACGGGCACTGTCCACAAAGGATCGCATGGCCGCCGACGAGGCGATCCGCGCCGTCCTCGCCGCGACCCTGCCGGTGCTCGCCGAGCCCGGCTCGACCGTCGCGGCCTACGTCCCGATGGCCGGTGAGCCCGGCGGCGACGGGCTGCCCGATTTCCTGACCGCGCTCGGTCACCGCGTCCTGCTGCCGGTCTTCCGCGCGGACTTCGACCTCGACTGGATCGCCTACACCGGCGTGCTTTCCGCCGGTGCCCTGCGCGGACTGCGCGAACCCGCCGGCACCGGAAGCCGCGAAGCCGTCACCGAGGCCGCCGTACTACTGGTGCCCGCCCTGGCCGTCGGCGCCGACGGCACCCGCCTCGGCCGCGGCGGCGGCAGCTACGACCGGGCACTGGCCCGCGTCGCACCGTCCACACCGGTCATCGCGCTCCTCGACGACGGCGAGTTCGTCGACGAGGTGCCCGGCGAGGACCACGACAGGGGTGTGACGGGGATCATCACACCGAGGGGCTGGTACGCGACACCGGGGTGATGCGGCGGTTCTCACCGCCGCCCCGGCTGGACGATCCGGGCCGTTCACTGCACAATTAGCACTTGGCGAAGCTGAGTGCTAAAGCTGCTGACCGGAGGAACGACGTGCCTACGTACCAATACGCCTGCACCAAGTGCGGCAACGAGCTGGAGGCGGCGCAGAAGTTCACCGACGAGCCGCTCAAGGAGTGCCCCTCGTGCTCGGGTGACCTGCGCAAGGTCTTCTCGGCCGTGGGCGTGGTGTTCAAGGGCAGTGGCTTCTACCGGACCGACAACCGGACCGGGTCGTCCAAGGAGTCGTCGAAGAGCACCTCGGCGACCGAGACGAAGTCGAGCTCGGACGCGGGCTCCGCCACGGGCTCCTCGCCGAAGAGCGAGTCGAAGCCCGCCGAGTCGAAGCCGAAGGCCAAGGCCGACAGCAAGGCCTAGCGCTCGCCGCGAGTTCGCACCGCACCGCCCTTTCGGGCGGTGCGGTTTCGCGTGTCAGGTCTCGGGGACCAACACCGACGGCAGATGAGAGCGCCACGTCCAGCCCATCGCCGTGTACAGGTCGCGGCCGACGTCGGTCGCGACGAGGACGCCGGTGCGCGCGCCCAGTTCCGACGCGCGCGTCGTCAGGGCGCCCACGGCGACGCGGCCGAGGCCGCGACGGCGGTGGGCGGGGTCGGTCTCGACACGGTCGATGACGGCGGAGCCGGTCTCCACGGCGATGTGCGCGTGGGCGGCGGTCGTGCCGTCGGCGGCCTCGATGACGGACCGCAGGACCGGGCCGTCGACGATGCGCAGTGTGTAGCCGGGCGGGGGCTCGGTCTTCTCCCGCTTGAGTTCGATCGACATCAGGTGCCCGGGCGGGCCGTGGGTCCAGCCGGGCATCGGCGGGAGTTCACCGGCCGTCTTGATCCACGCGCCCGGCCCGGCGGGCACGGCGGCGAGACGCTCGCGGTCGTAGGTGTGGAAGACGTGCCGGACGCGGTGGCCGACGTCGCCGACCTCCACGCGGACGCCGCCGGGAATCGCGATCGGCGCGGGCGTGGCGCGCGACAGCGCCCAGCCCGACACCCAGGCTTCGACGAGTTCGGGGAGGGGAAGCGCGGTCATGACGCCAGGCTAGGACGACGGCGGTGGGGACACGGGGGTGGCGAGACGGGGATCACGGCACCGCCCTACCTCCCGGCCCCCGCAGGCGTGCCCACGGCCTCCACCTCCATTTCCCTTCCCTTGAACGCCGCCCGCATCCGACGGTCGTGGCTCACCAGCACCACCCCGCCCGGGTAGCCCTCCAGTGCCGCCTCCAGCTCGTCGGCGAGCGCCGGCGTGAGGTGGTTGGTCGGTTCGTCCAGCAGCAGCAGTCCGGCGGGCTCGCCCAGCAGCCGGGCCAGTTCCAGCCGTCGTCGTTGCCCGGTGGACAGCACCCGCACCTCACGCGGCAGGTCCGCCGGCCGGAACAGCCCGAGCGCCAGCAGTTCGTCGGCGTACTCCTCGGGCGGCCCGGGGCGCCCGGCGGCGTAGGCGGCCAGGAGCGAGCCACGGCCCTCGTCGTCGGCGTCCTCCTGGCGCAGGAACCCGACGCGGCCGCGCACCAGCGCCTCACCCGCGTCGGGTGCCAGTTCACCGGCGAGGACGCGCAGAAGCGTGGTCTTGCCCGACCCGTTGGGTCCGGTGACCAGCAGCCGGTCGCCGGGGGCGATGGTCAGCTCGCCGTCGAGGCGCAGCCGCCCGTCGACGCGCACGTCGCGCAGTTCGGCGGCGGCGCCTTCGCCGCCGCCGAACCGGCCCGTGAAGCTCAGCGGCTCGGGCGGCGCCTCGACGGGCGACGTGGTCAGGCGGTGCACCCGTTCCTTGGCGTCGCGGATCCGGCTCATCGCCCCGTGCGCCCGCGATCGCGCCCGGAAGGCCCCGGCGCCGCTGAACGAGGCCGGTGCCTTGCGCGGGATCACGGCCAGGCGCCCGGCGTTGGCGTCGACCAGGGCGAGCCTGCGGGCGAGCTCGTCGCGCCAGTCGCGGTGTTCGCGCAGGCGGCGGGCCCGCTCGGCGGCCTTGGCGGCGAGGTATCCGGCGTAGCCGTCGCCGTAGCGCCGGACGGTGCGGGCGTCGTGGTCCACCTCCAGGATGGTCGAGGTGACGCGGTCCAGGAAGGCCCGGTCGTGGGTGACGGCGACGACGGTCCCCCGGTGGCGGCCCAGGTGTTCCTCCAGCCAGGCGACGGCCTTGTCGTCGAGGCCGTTGGTGGGTTCGTCGAGGAGCAGCAGTTCCGGGTTCGCCGCGAGGGTCGCGGCGAGGGCCAGCCGCCGGCGTTGCCCGCCGGAGAGCGTGCCGAGCCGCCTGTCGCGGTCGAGTCCGCCCTGGCCGAGGCCGTGAAGGGCGATGTCGACGCGGGTGTCGGCGTTGTACCCGTCGACGGCATCGAAGGCCGACTGCAGCTCGGCGTAGGCGGCGAGGTCGGCGGGGGTGTCGAGGTGTTGCTCGGCCTCGCGCAGGCGCCGTCGCAGCTCGCGGACGTCGGCGAGGGCGAGGTCGACGGCATCGCCGACGGTGGCCGTCTCCGGCAGCCCGAGGGTCTGCGCGAGGTGCCCGACGCCGCCGGGCGCGGAGACGGTGACGGTGCCGTTGTCGGGCGTCTCGCGTCCGGCCATCAGGCGCAGCAGGGTCGACTTGCCGGAGCCGTTGTCGCCGACGACGCCGACCTTCTCGCCGGGCTTGACCGCGAGGGTCACCTGGTCGAGGACCAGGGTGTCGCCGTAGCGCCTGGTGACTACGGACAGGGAAAGCCGGGTGTGCACGGTTCGCCTCCTGGTGTTGTCGCGGATCGGGTCGGTGACGTGGCCTGGAACGGTCAGTGCGAACTCCTCGCCTTAGACGAGACGTATCGTCTCGTTCGATGAACACGACGATAGACCATCCGGCGTGTCTTGACAAGACGAATCGTCTCGTCTCGTGATTCGGCTACGGCAACGCCCCGGCCGCGCGTGCGCGACCGGGGCGGAAAGTCGTCCGGTCCCCCGCTACTCCCAGTGCGGCGGCCGCTCGTCGAGCAGCCGGCGGTCGTCCTCGCTCACCGTGCTCCGGCGCTCGCCCCAGCCGGCATCGGTGTCGTCGCGGGTCTGGTCGGGAAGGATGTCGAGTCCACCGTCGTCGGACAGGTCGATCTCGCGCTCGTCATCGGTCACGTCGTTCTCCAAGCCTGCGGGCCGATATCGCCGAGGGAAGCCTACGACGCGGCACCTCTCACCGACACGGTCAACGGCCCACTGTGTCCGGTTGAACAGGAGTCGCGGGCGTGTACCAAACTGGCGCCCATGAGCACCAACGCCGACCTGGCCCACCAGCTGCTCGTCACGCTGTGCCACCGCTACGCCTTCGGCGACGTGCGGGCACTGCTGCCGGCCCTCGACCTGTCGGGGCCGAAATTGGCCCGCCTGCGCCGGCTGTGCCTGTTCGGTCAGCGCCTGGCCGATCTCGACGCCGAGGACTTCGACATGGAGGGCCTGGAAGGCGCGGCGCCCGACCTGCGCGCGCTCATCGCGCGGGCGAAGCGCTGCCGCATGCCGCAGGAGCCCGGCGAGGCCGACCGGGGCGCACTGCGCACGATGCGCCCGGCCTTCGGGCTGCTCCTGGAGGTCTTCGAGGCGCGGTGGCGCCGCGGGGACATGGCCGGACTGGTCAGTTGCGCGCACATCATGTCGGAGTACCTGCCGCTGCTGGTGTGGGAATCGGTGTGGGGCCACGCCGCCGACCCGGCGCTGCTCCCCGCGACCGTCGACGTCATGGGCTCGCGCTTCGGCGACCGGCAGGCGCAGGAGGAGCGCCGCTGCGACCACAACCGCACCGACGCCGGCGCGACCCAGCGCGCACTGAAGGTCGCCTCGGGCCCGGGCGAGGGCTGGCGCGCCTACCTCGACCGGCAGCACAGCAACGTCTCACACGCCCTCGCGGTGTGCGCGGCCCGCTGCCGGCAGCGCTGCGGGGTCGTCAACTGCCTGGAGAAGCCCGTGCAGGAGTCCCTGGAGGACCGGTGCTCGGTGGCGCTCGCCTTCGGCGACAGCGCCCTGATCCGGCTGCGGCACGCCGCCCCCGTCGGGCACGGCTTCGGCGTCCCCTCCCGCGAGGAGGTCAGCGAGGTGTGGGCCCGCAGCCGGGAGGCCATCGCCAAGCGCGGGGACATCGGCGCCGCCGTGGCCGCCGACGACGGGTACTGCCTGCCCGGCCTGCCGAGCCTCTTCTCGGCGATCGCCGGCGTGCCCCTGGAGCCCGACACGCTGCTGCGCGATGTCGCCGAACTGGCCGTGCGGACCCTCAGCGAGCGGTGACACCGGCGACACCGGGCGGGCCGCACGCCGGCGGCGTGGAAGGATTTCGGGGTGGATGCCGAGCTGAACGACGCCCTCGCCGAACTGCGCGACCTGCTACTCGACGGTGAGCGGCTGGTCTCCGCGAGCGCCGGGGGCCGCCGCAAGGGCCAGGAGGCGCCCGAACCGACGAGGATCCGGCCGGTGACCGTCAAGGGCCGCGAGCTGCTCCAGCTGGAGACGGCCGACGCCGCCGGGCGCCCGATCGTGCGCAACGTCGAGGCCACCGCCGTCGAGGAACTGCTGGCCAGGCCCTACGCGAACTGGCACGTGGTCACCACTGACGCGACCGTCGCGGTCCGCATCACCAAGAAGGGCAAGGCCTTCGTGCACCGCACCGCCGAAGGCGGCGAGCGTGTCACCTCGCACGACCGCGTGAAGTCGCATCTGCTGGCGCCCGACGACCCGCTGTTCGCGGCGGTCGGCGCCGACGCGGCCAAGCGGCGGCAGGTCGACCGTTTCCTGACCCTGGTGGACGGGAAACTCGGCACGGACGGGGCGCCGCTGCACGTGGTCGACTTCGGCTGCGGGAACGCGTACCTGACCTTCGCCGCCTACAAGTACCTCTCGGGCGTCCGCGAACTGGACGTGACGGTGACCGGGGTGGAGATCCGCGAGGAGCAGCGGGTCCACAACAACGCCGTCGCCGAGAAGCTGGGCTACGCCGCCGGGATGCACTTCGTCGCCGACACCGCCGCCGAGGCCGACCTGCCCGGCGCCGACATCGTGCTGGCCCTGCACGCCTGCGACACCGCGACCGACGAGGCCATCGCGCGGGGCGTGCGCCTGAAGGCCGCGCACATCTTCGCCGCGCCCTGCTGCCACCACGACATCGCCGAGCAGCTCAAGGGAGCCGAGGCCCCGGGACCCTACGGCGCGCTGGTCGCCGACGGGATCCTGCGGGAGCGCTTCGCCGACACCCTCACCGACGCGTTGCGGGCGCTGCTGCTGCGGTCGCTGGGCTACGAGGTCGAGGTCTCGGAGTTCATCGCCTCGCAGCACACACCGCGCAACTCGATGATCTGGGCGCGCCCGGCGCGGACACCGGCGGCGCTGCGGACGGCCGCGCGCGTCGAGTACGACACCCTCGTCGAGCAGTGGGGCGTGCGGCCGAAGCTGGCCGAACTGCTCGAAACGGCCTGAGCCCTCCCGTTTCGGCACGAGTCCTCCCGCCCGGCCGTAGCATCCGAACGGGGGACGCCACCGGCGCGTCCGGAGGGGGAGCCATGCCCGGCCTGTACACCGACATCCCGAGCCGCCCGCAGATCGACGCGCTACTCAACGCGCGGGAAGCGGCGAGCGTGTCGCTCTATCTCCCCACCGACCCGGCGAACCCGAACGCGGCCCCGATCGCGTTCAAGGACCTCGCCCGCCAGGCCCTCGACCAGCTCCGCGCGGCCGGTACACCCAAGGGCGAGGTCGAGGCCCTCGACGAGCATCTGACCGACCTGCACGCCGACAGCCGGTTCTGGCGCTTCCAGGCGCGCAGCCTCGCCGTGTTCGCCACGCCCGCGCGCGTGCGCACCTTCCGGCTGCCCAACCACCTCCAGCCGCAGGCCGCCGTCGCCGACCGCTTCCACGTCAAACCGCTGCTGCGGTCGGTGACGTTCCCGCAGTCGGGCTACCTCCTGGCCCTCGCACAGGGCTCGGTGCGGCTGATGGAGATCGCCGAAGGCGTCGCGGGGACCACCATCGACGTGCCGGACCTGCCCGAGGACGTGGCCAGCGCCGTCGGGAAGGCGAGCATCAAGGACCGCTCCCCCGCCCGCCGGGTGCAGGGCAGCGAGGGACAGAAGATGAGGATGCGGCAGTACGCGCGCCAGATCGACGAGGCACTGCGGGCCGTCCTGCCCTCGGGCGGGGTGCCACTGGTCCTCGCCGGCGCCGAACCGCTGCTGAGCATCTTCCGCGAGGTGTGCTCCTACCCCGACGTCGCCGAGGACGTCGTCTCGGGCAACCCGGAGGGGCGCGGCGACGCCGAACTGACCGCCGACGCGCGCAAGGTCCTCGACGAGGTCCACGCCGCCGCCCTCGGCGAGCTCAAGGCGCTGTTCGCCGAACGCTCCTCGCAGGGACGCACGGTCGTCGACGTCGGCGACGCGGCCCGCTTCGCCACGCAGGGCGCGGTCGACACGGTCTTCGTGGACTTCGACGCGACCGTCCCGGGCACCGTCGACGACAACGGCGAGGTCTCCTACAGCGAGGAGGACGACGCGGTCGCCTACGGCGTCGTCGACGAGATCGCCCGGCGCGTGTGGCTGTCGGGCGGGCGGGTCCTGGCCGTGCGCCGGGAGGACGTGCCCGAAGGCGGGGACGTGGCGGCGATCCTGCGGTACGCGCCTTAGGGCGTCCTGACGTACTCGACCTCGACGCCCGCGCGGCGGGCGATGAGGAAACCGATCTCGGAGACGTCGGCGTAGGTGGTGTTGAGTTCCCAGGTGTCGACCCAGTCGCGGGACTCCCGGCGCACCATGACCTTGTAGTGCAAGGTGGTCCCGACGGGCAGCGAGTTGACCGAGTAGCGCGTCGAATCGGTCGTGACCGCCGTGACCTCGGCCCACGTGACGGCCATCAGGCGCAGCCCGGCGGCGTCGACGAAGCCCCCCTTGAACAGGTACAGGCCGCCGTTCACGCGACGGATCCACAGGTAGCCCCACCACAGGACGATCAGCGCGCCCAGCGCCAGGCCCGTGACGACGAGCGCGTTGTAGGGGCCGTTGCGCAGGAAGTTCCCGCCGACGCACAGCAGCACCAGGCAGAAGAAGGCGCCCGGCAGGCCGGGACGGCGGCGCACCCGGCGCTCGAAGGCACCGAGCTCCAGTTCGCGGGCCCTGGCGGCGACGCGCTCGGGTGGGTTCTGGCTCGACATGGGCGCCTGCGCAAAGGGGATGGGGACGGGGCAACCCATCGTAAAACCAGGACGGCCCGTGCAGGAGGGACCGGTCCCAGCGGTGCCGGCGGGTTGCGCGCTAGCGGGCTGGGCGCCGGGTGCCGTCCTCGATCGAGACACCGGCGTGGCGGGCGATGAGGGCCGCGAGTACGCGGTTTCCGGCGTACGTGGCGTCGATCCCCCACGCCACGGTCCGCGCCGGATCGGCCGGGGACCGCAACTCCAGCCTGTACAACGGGGCCCCGCGCCCGGAAGGACGCAGGAGGCCGCCGGTCTCCTCGTAGATGATGCCCATGACGTCGGTCCAGGGAAAGGCGATGATCCGCATGCCGACGGCGTCGACGAAGCCGTCGGCGAACACGAAGAAGCCGCCGCGCAGGCGCTGGATCCACACGTAGGTCCAGCCCCCGGTGATCAGGGCGCACAGGACCAGGACGGTGATGGTCAAGGCGTTGAGCGGCCCGTACCGCAGCAGCAGGCCGATGGCGATCAGCGGCACCATCCCGGCGGCCACGCCCGCCGCACGCGGACGGCGGGGCACCTGCGCCGGAACTCACCGAGTTCGCGGCGGCGCGCCACGGCCATGACGGACTCGCGGGGTAAGTCGCGGGACATGGGCACCTGCCCGAGGAGAGAAGTCAGGTCGTGCCCCGATCGTATGGCCGCGACGGCCACCCCCGCAGCCCCCGACCCCTCACGCCCTGATGGGCACGAGCAGCCGCTTCGGCTCCCGCAACGCCACGCTCACCGGGTCCTCCCGCTCGAGGTCGGCGTCGGGCCCGGGGCGCAACTCGACCTCGGCGGGGTCGACAACCCCGCACAGCGGGCAGACCGAGCCGCCGACGAGGCGCTCGCCGCAGTCGGCGTGGGTGTAGAGCCGGTGGACCTTGCCGCCCATGACGTACCGGGCCGACCACGTCCCGATGGAGGCCAGGACCGGCCACAGGGCCAGGCCGGCGTCGGTGAGGAGGTACTCCTCGCGGGCCGGGGACTCCTGGTAGCGGCGCTTGGTGAGGATCCCGGCCGCGGTCAGCGCCGACAGCCGTTCGGCGAGGACCGCCCGCGGCATCTCCAGGTGCGCGAGGAAGTCGCTGTAGCGGCGGACGCCGTAGAAGGCGTCGCGCACGATCAGCATCGTCCAGCGCTCGCCGATCAGTTCCAGCCCGCGCGCCATCGCGCAGTCCCGCTGGCCGTCGTAGTCCTTGCCCAGTGCCATGTGCCGATCCTAGCGCCCTCGGTTCAATGAGCGAACCTACCGTGCTAGCTTGCGTAGGTTCGTTGACTGAACCTAGGAGTCCCCTTGACGACCTCGACCGTGCCGCGCACCCGAACCGGCGCCCTGGCCATCGCCTCCGCCGCACCCCTGCTGGTCCTGTCCGTCTACGTCGTCCCGCTGATCACCGGCCCCGAGACCGCCGCCGGCGTCGGCGCCGGGCTGACCGCCCAGACGTGGATCATGAACGCCAACCCCGTCGGCCTCGCCGCGATGCTCCTGGTCACCGGTTCCCTCGCCGACAACCTCGGCCGACGCCGCCTGTTCACCTACGGCGCCGTCGCGCTCGCCGTGGCCAGCGCCGTCGGCGGCATCGCCACGACCCCCGCGCTGCTCATCGCCGCGCGTGTCGGCCAGGGCGCCGCCGGGGCCGCACTGCTCGCCGCCAGCCTCGGCATCGTCGGCCACCTGTTCACCGACCCGGCCGCGCGCGCCAAGGCCACCGGCACATGGGCCGCCGCGCTCGGCGCCGGACTCGCCGTCGGCCCGCCGCTGGCCGGCGCGCTCACCATGATCAGCTGGCGCGGGGTGTACTGGGTCGAGGTCGCCGGGGCCATCGCCCTGGCACTCGTCGCGCGCTCGCTGCCCGAGTCGCGCGCCGGGCACCCGCAGCGGCCCGACCTGACCGGGATGGCCCTGCTCGCGGCCGCGCTCGTGGCGCTGCTGTCGGCGGTGACGCTCGGCCGCACCGGCTGGACACAGCCGCCGGTGCTGATCCTGCTGGCCGCGACGGTCGCGCTGGCCATCGCCTTCGCACGCGTCGAAGCACGCAAGGCCGCGCCGATGCTCGACCTGGCGCTGTTCCGGCAGCCCCTGTTCCTGCTGGCGACCGGTGGCGCACTGCTCAACGGCCTGGCCATCATCGGCGCGGGCAGCGTCACGGCCACCATCTGGCAGCACGCGCACCACTTCAGCGCGTTCCAGACCTCGCTGCTGTTCACCCTGTGGTCCTCAGCCTCGCTGGCCGCCGCGCTCACCGCCCGGCGGCTGACGATCCGCCCGGTACGCATGCTCGGAGTGGGCTACCTCTTCGCCTCCGCCTTCATCCTCCTGCTCGGCACCGGCGGCACGTGGTCACTGTGGCGCGTCCTGATCGGCTTCGGGATCTCCGGGATCGGCGCCGGGCTCGTCAACGCCGCCTCGGCGCGGCTGGCCATCGACAGCGTCCCGGCACACCGGGCCGGAATGGGCTCCGGCGCCAACAACACCGCCCGCTACATCGGCTCCTCGGTCGGCGTCGCCGTGGCCATCTCGCTGCTGAGCTCGCTCGGCTGGGACGCCGGCATGGACCGGACGCTCATCATCGCCACCGTCCTGCTGCTGGCCGGGGCCGCGATCGCCTTCACCGCGCGGATCCGGCCCGGCGCCACTCCATGATGTGGCCGGTGGCGGCGAAGGCCTCGTTCCCGGCGAGCTTGCCCGCGCGGGTCTCCACGACCGTGAAGCCCTCGGCGAGGTACAGGGCCAGCGCGGCCGGATTGCCGTCGAGGACGGTCGTCTCGACCCGGTCCTCCCCCGCCTCCGCGAGGGCATGGCGCAGCAGGGCACGCCCCACGCCCCGGCGGTAACGGGCGGGATCGACGTAGAGCCAGGTGAACTCGCCCTCGTCGAAGGCCGCGAAACCGGCCACCTCACCGTCCACTGTGGCCACCCAGAGCGCGCCGTCGAAGAGGCCCTCGCCCTCGGCGGTCTGTTCGAGGGTCAGGAAGGCGTCGACGCCGGCGGAGCCGCGCAGCTCGTCGAGCCTCGCGGCGTCGTGGATGCGGCAGATGTGCGGCCAGTCGGCATCGGTGTACGGGCGGACGACCGGCGGCGAGGGCTGCATCCGGCCATGCTCGCCGCCGCCCCGGCGCGCGGCAAGCGGATTAGGCGACGACGATGACGTAGTTCGCCGTGTGGACCTTCCCGTCGACCTGGAAGTCGAGGTAGAGGCGGTAGGTGCCCGGTGTCGGGGCCGTCAGCCAGAACTTCACCGCGCCGTCGGCGAGCTGCGGTTCGGGGTGGACGTGGGCGAAGCCGAGGTCGCCGTCGCGCAGGGCGACGAGGTGCCCGAAGGCGCCGAGGTAGGGCTGGAGCTCGACGGGCTTTCCGTCGCGGGCGACGGTGAACATGATCGGGCTGGCCACGGCGGGGGTCGCGGCACCGGCCATGGTGGCGGTCAGGCCGTCCACAGTGGATGTGGTGGCCGGGTCCATGAGCGGTTTCGGTTCGTAGTCACCGGAAACCGACAGATCGGCGCCGAGGGTGACCGCGGCCTGGGTGCCCGCGGCGTCGACGGCGGTGAAGTCGGCGTACATGCGGTAGGGGCCGGGTTCGGTGAAGTCGGCGTCGACGCGCCAGGTGCCGTCCTCGGACATCGTGGGGTGCAGGTGCTGGTAGTCGCCGAAGTCGCGGCGGACGACGAAGAAGTGCATGGGCTTCTCGTGCACGACGGCGAACTGGGTGGCCGCTTCGCCGTCGGCGCGCAGGATCCGGAACTCGACGGCCTGCGGTTCGCCTGCGACGGTGTACTCGTCGGCGGCGGGGGCGAGGGTGTAGCCGGAGGCGGTGATCTCCAGGCCGCCGAGGGAGGGCGCGCCGCCGGTGGATCCGCCGGAGCCGGTGGCGCCGTGGATGTGGCCGTCGGCGGCGACGACGGGGCCGCCGCCGCCCTGCGGCTGTCCGGAGGGCTGCCCGGCCGTGTTCTGGCCGGGGTCGCCGGGGTAGGTCGAGACGGGTCCGATGACGCGGCCGATCCCCACGCCCATCAGGACGGCGAGGACGAGCACGCCGACGTAGACGGGCAGCTTGGGATCGCGCAGTCGGCCACCGGGTTTCATGGAGTGAAGCGTACGCAGACGACTACGAACGGACGAGCCGGGCGATCGCGTCGGAGGCCTCTTTCACCTTCGCGGCGGCGGCCTCGGCATCGTTGCCGGCCTCCATCACGCAGTGCCCGATGTGCCCTTCCAGCAGGCTCACGGCGACGGCTTTGAGCGCTTTGTCCGCGGCGGAGATCTGGGTGAGGATGTCGATGCAGTACTCGTCACCCTCGACCATGCGCTGGAGTCCGCGCACCTGACCCTCGATCCGGCGCAGGCGCGACAGGAGGGCCTTCTTGTCCGTGCTGTACCAATAATCCGCCATGCCGCTCACCTCTGCTTTTTTGCCGTCCGTGTACCCTACCCCCCTATAGTACACGACCGCAGGGGGTCATCATCGCAGTACGATCCGCCTACGGGCTGTGCCATTCGAGGGATTGGAATACGTCACGACTTGATATCGGCCGTCGCCTCACCCTACTCTTGGGCTCCGTCAGCCCGGACCCCTTGCCACCACCCCGGTGACACCGGAGCGACACCGCCGAATCACCGACGCTCACGCGTCCCCACGTGAACCGGGGAACCACGCCATCGGGGCGAATCCTGCACCACAACGCAGGTAGGGCGATGCTTCTTCCCGCCCGAGCCCGTCAGCTAACCCGGTAGGCGGTCCGAGGAAGAAGGAGCCGACCAACGGTGCGCATCCGTTATGTCGCCCTGGCCGCGGCCACGGCAGCCGTCGCGCTGCTGTTCGCGGGAAGTCCCGCACACGCCGACCCCAGCCTCGACGAGGTCAAGGAACAGGTCAAGGAAAAGGGCGAAGAGCTCGAAAAGGTGATCGAGCAGTACAACGGCGCCAAGGAGAAGCTCAAAAAGTCCGAGAAGCGCCAGAAGGAGATCGAGAAGACCCTCGGTCCGCTGGCCGAACAGGTCGCCATCGCCCAAGGAGAGATCGACGCCATCGCGTCGAGCACCTACACCGGCGGCAACCTCAGCCAGGTCAACATCATGCTCTCCGGCTCGCCCGACGAGACCATCGAACGACTCTCACTGCTCAGCCAGCTCGGGCAGACCCAGGTCGCCGAGATCCGCAGGTTCAACGAGGCCAACGAGGCCTTCCGGACCGAGCAGGAAACCCTTGAGGCCACCATCAAAGAGCAAGAGGACCTCAAGAAGGAGATCGGCGAGAAGAAGGACAAGATCGAAGGCGAACTCGACGACCTGAAGGCCATGCAGGACGAGCTGGAGCCGGACTACGGCGTCGGGAAGCCCCCGCCGCCCAGCGGACGCGCGGGCGAGGCCGTGTCCTTCGCCTACGACCAGATCGGCGAACCCTACGAGTACGGCGCGGGCGGTCCGGGTTCATGGGACTGCTCGGGCCTGACGCAGGGCGCCTGGGGCGCGGCGGGTGTGTCGCTGTCCCACAACACGAACATGCAGTGGAACGAGGTCCCGCACGTGAGCCGCAGCCAGCTGGCCGCCGGTGACCTGGTGTTCTACAACGATCTGAACCACGTGGCGATCTACGCCGGCGACAACGTCATCGTGCACGCCCCCACCGCGGGGCAGAACGTGACCACGGCGCCGCTGGACTCCATGTCGATCGTCGGATTCGGACGTCCCAGCTAGACCGGGACACCTCACCTCAAAGCCACCCGGGGGTGGTACGCTACGGCGCTGACCCCATACTTCCTGTCACCACCCCCGGGGACCTTTGAAGGAGCCGGTCATCATGACCACTCCGGTGACAACCCGGTATCTCCTAAGACTTTCCAGACTCCTGTTCGCCGGTGCGGCCGTGACCGCGCTGGCGTTGTCCGTGTCGAGTTCGGCGGCCTACGCCGACCCCACATTGGACGAACAGATCGACTCCGCCTCCCACGACCTCGAAGTCGTCGTGGAGCAGTACAACAAGGCCGCCGAGGAACTCGACGCCGTCATCGAACGCTCCGGGCAGGTCAAGGACGCGCTCGTCCCGTTGCGCGAGATGATGGCCGTCAACGCCGACGGTCTCTCCGAGATCGCCACGCACTACTTCCAGACCGGCGGCCTCAGCCAGCTCAACGCGATGTTCACCGGCCACGCCGACGACCTCGCCGACCGGCTCACCACGCTCGACTTCCTCGCCTGGCAGGAGGACCGCGAACTCACCGGCCTCCTGGAGACCCAGACCGCACTCGAATCGGAGCAGACCACGCTCGGCGAGCTGCGCGAGGAGAAGGAGCGCCTGGAGAAGGAGCTCGCCGAGAAGCGCGCGACGATCGAGGCCGAACTGGCCCGGCTGACGCAGCTGCGCGACGGTGTCGCCTTCGGCTACAACGACGGCCGTACCTACACTCTGGGCTCGCTGCCGGCGGGCGGCGGGGGCGCCGAGGCGGTCCGTTACGCGCACGGTGCGATCGGCACGCCCTACCAGTGGGGCGGGTCCTCACCGGGCGGTTACGACTGCTCGGGGCTGACCTCGGCGGCGTGGAGCAGCGTCGGTGTCGGGCTGCCGCACAACGCGGCGATGCAGTACGACGCGGTGCGCAAGGTCGACCGCGGCGCGGCGAAGCCGGGCGATCTCGTCTTCTATTACAACGACATCCATCATGTGGCCATCTACGCGGGTGAAGGGATGATCATCCACGCGCCCGAGGCCGGGCAGACGGTGCGGGTGTCCCCTGTGGACTCCATGCCGGTGTACGGCTTCGGCAGGCCCTGACGTCTCGCGCGATGGCGCCCCGGCCCACCCGGCCGGGGCGCTATTTGCGTTGTGCCGCCGGGCTTACCGCGAATAGCCTGCGGCAATGAGCGGGAGACTGCGCGAGATCGCGCTCCGGACCGTGGAGATCGCGGACACGGGTGCCTACGAGACGCCGTCGGGCGTCCGGGTCGTCATCGACGCCGCCGGTGCCGCCACCGAGACGAGGATGTACGCCCCCGGCATGACCCTGCGCCCCAAGGGATCGACGGCCGCACCGGACGTCGAGGTCACCGCGGAGTCCACATTGGAGGCGACGCGCAGGCTCGCGCCCGACGTCGCCTGCCTGGTGTTCGCCTCGGCGAAGAACCCCGGCGGCGGCTTCCTCGGTGGAGCCCAGGCCCAGGAGGAGTCGGTGGCGCGGGCGTCGGGACTGTACCGGTGCCTGCGGACGGAGCCGGATTTCTATGCCTACCACCGCTCCCAGGGCGACCTGCGCTACAGCGACCGGGTGATCCACTCCCCCGCCGTGCCCGTCTTCCGCGACGACAAGGGCCGGCTGCTGGAGGAGCCCTACGAGGCGACGTTCTTGACCGCCGCCGCCCCCAACCTCGGCGCGATCCTGCGCAACACACCGGAACTGGCCGACTCGGTGCCCGACGTGCTGGCCCGCCGCGCGGAACGGGTGCTCACGGTCGCGGCCGCGCACGGACACCGCGTGCTCGTACTGGGGGCATGGGGATGCGGGGTGTTCCGCAACGAGCCGCGGACGGTCGCGGAAGCCTTCAGGGGGGCGCTGGAGGCGGTGCCGTACTTCGAGCGGGTGGTGTTCGCGATCTACGGGGGCGGTGCGGTTCGAGACACCTTCGCCGACGTCCTGGGCGGAGGCTGAGAAGACGCGTGCCAGTGTTCGCGTGCTCGGGCTGCGACACCGAGCTGACCACGGCCCTCACCCGTGTCGCGCTACCGGTCCACGCCCACCAGCGGTACGGGAACGCGACCCGGCTGCCGACGCTCATGGCCTCCGGGACCTTCGCCGTCGATCCCGAGCCTTCCGGCCCGCCGTCACGGAGGTGGGCGGAGATCGATCCGCGGGAGGCGGCGGCACGCGGGGTCCACGCGCCGGTCTTCGCCCTGTCCTACGGTGATCCCGGCGCCATCGTCGTCGCCCCCGGCGACATCCACGGCACCGTCCTGATCCCTTCGAAGACCAGCGGGTACTGCTGCGGCCTCGACGGCGGCGACGGTCCCAACCTGGCCTGCGAGGTCTGCGATCTGCCCGTAGCCACCCGGATCGACGACTGCTCGTACTGGCAATCGGCATGGCTCGACCCGAAGGCCGTACGCGCTCTCCCCACCGGCGCCAAAGCACCACCGCCGACCTGGGACGAACTCCTCGCGAGCGGCGAGAGCACACCGCCGCTCGAAGTGATCTCCACCTGGAACGGCGGCCTGAGGCTGGACCACCGCTGGTCGTGGAGCCCACGCTGGGAGGCGGCGGCCGGACGGGCGCTGGCGCACCTTCTGGCGGCCTCGGACGGCTCGGCGGTGATCGTTCCCACCGGTATGGCCGCGGAGGCCTTCCAGCGCGTCCTGGACGCCCTTCTCCCCGCGGCTCCGCCGGCGCTCCGGGCCGCTCCGGCCGGGCCCGGACTCCCGAACCAGGACGCCGAGATCCTCCTCGTGCCGGAGCACCCGAACACCGGGACGCCGTGGGACGGCGGCGATCCCACCACCGTTCGGGTGCCGCTGCCGTTCGGGATCTGGCGATGGCTGGCCTTCCCGCGACCGGACCTGCCCCTCCTCGCCTCCGGGCGCCTGCCCGACGACGTCCTTCGCGACGATCCCGCGCCACCGCGCCCGGGCCGCTTGTTCGGGCCCGACTGGGACGTGTTCCACGCGACCCTCGTCCGGCTGCCCGCGGTCCGGCTCCCGTGGCTCCGGGCGATCCTCGACGACATCGACACCGAGACCCGCCACCGGCTCTTCTGACCCGTCATAAAAAAGGGGCCGCCGAGTCACCCCGGCGGCGGTTTCCTCGCCGGCGCTAAGGCCCAGGGTGGCGTTCGCGATCTACGGGGACGGACGCGTCAGCGAGGAGTTCGAGACCGTCTTCGGCTGACCCTCCACGCCCGGACCCGTTCTCCCTTGACGCCGTCGCGAGGCGCGGTACCTTACCCATGGCGCCGCCTCGCCTCGGCACGCCGAACCGATCCCGGCTCGGCGAACCTAGGGAAAGGTCTCACCAATGCCCCAGCTCAGCACGGAACGAACCCGGCGGGCGATCGTCGAGCACACCCGGCGGATGGCCGAAGCGGCGGCAGCGGCCGGGCCCGGCGCCGCAGTGCCGACCACTCCGAAATGGACGGTGACCGGCCTGGTCGAGCACCTTGGCCAGACCCAGAACTGGGTCGCCGAGATCATCGAACGCCGCATCGCCGACCCGACGCGGCTGCCCACCGAGATGGCCGCGCTCCCCGACGATCCCGCCGAGTGGCCCGCGTGGCTGTCGGCCTCCGCGCAGCGGGTCGCCGACGCATGCTCCGACGACGCGATCGACGCCCCCGTGTTCAACGCCGCCGGGGACGAGCGGACCGGTACTCGGTTCTGGATGTCCAGCATGCTCAACGAAGCCGTCGTCCACGGCTTCGACGCCGCCAACGCCGCCGGCCTGCCGCCCGACGTGGAACCCGACGTCGCGGCCGCGCTCATCGACAACCACTTCAAGATGCTCACCTCCCCCACCTGGGAGATGCAGCGTCCCGAGTCCGCACAGGCCATCCGGGGCACCGGGCAGACCCTCCTGTGGACGGCCACCGACACCGACGCCGGCTGGTTCGTCGAGCGGCACCCCGAAGGCGCGGCCTGGCGGCCGGGGACCGGGGACGCCGACGCGACGGTCAGCGGCCCGGCGGGATCGCTGCTGCTGAGCCTGACCCGGCGGATCCCCCTGGCGTCGAACGGGATCGAGGTCTTTGGAGACGCCGGCGTGGTCGAGCACTGGATCGGCAACACCGCCCACGACGCCGGCTGACACACCGGCTCACCGGTCGCGGGACCCGCATCGAACAAAGAGGGCCGCCGGGTCTACCCCGGCGGCCCCACAGAACGCGCCTAGATCGGCGGCAGGTCCAGCTTCTCGTGGTGGTCCTCAAGGTTCTCGTACGGCTTCTCGACACGCGCCCGGCCACCCGTCCCGCCCTTCTGCCACGGGTGCGGTCCGGTCAGCGGCCGGTAGTTCACCCCGAGCGCGTCGAGGCGGCCGATGTGGGCCTCCAGGCGGTCCAGGATCGGCGCGGCGGCGCGCGCGTCCTTGGCGCCCCAGGCGACGTCGGCGACGACCGCGAGTCGCGGATAGGCGCAGTACTCCAGCGCGAGGCGCGTCGGGATGTACTCGCTCCACAGTTCGGCCTGGAGACCGAGCACGCCCTCGGCGGAGTGACCCTCGGGAATCGGCTCGAAGCCGGCGATACCCTCGACGGTGTTCAGCCCGAAGATGTGCAGCGGCTCGTCGGCGTCCTCGGAGGAGTAGTAGTTGAGGTAGACCTCGTCGTGCGGTGCGATGACGACGGAGTGGCCGGCCTGGAGGGCCTTGGCGGCGATCGAGAAGTCCCGCCAGACCATCACCGCGGCGTCGGCGGGCGCGCCGCCGTCGAGGATCTCGTCCCAGCCGATCATCTTGCGGCCGGCGGCGGTCAGGTGCTCGCCCATGATCTTGGTGAACCAGGACTGGATGAGGTCGGTCGAGGCCAGTCCGAGCTCGGCCGCCTTCGCCTGTGCGGCGGGCGATTCGCGCCATTCGACGCGCGGGACCTCGTCGCCGCCGATGTGGACGTAGGGAGAGGGGAACACGTCCACGACGACGTCGAGCACGTCCTTGATGAAGCGCACGGCCTCATCGGTCGGTGCCAGCACCTCGGGGAAGATCCCGAAGGTCGTCGCCACGCCCTTGTCCTCGCGCCCCGGCACGTCCTGGTTGCCCAGTTCCGGGTAGGCCGCCAGCACCGAGCGCACATGCCCGGGCAGGTCGATCTCCGGCACGACCGTCACGTGCCGTGCCGCCGCGTAGGACACGATCTCGCGCAGATCCTCGCGCGTGTAGTAACCGCCGTGCGGGGTGCCGTCGTAGCCCTGCGGTTTCCCGGCGTGCCCGACGACCGTCTCCGGACGCCACGACCCCAGCTCGGTCAGCTTCGGCCAGCCCGGCACTTCGATGCGCCAGCCCTGGTCCTCGGTGAGGTGCAGGTGCACGACGTTGAGCTGGTGCAGCGCGGCCAGGTCGATCTGGCGCAGCACGTCGACCTTCGGCAGGAAGTGCCTGGCCAGGTCCAGCATCACGCCGCGCCATGCGAAGCGCGGTTCGTCCACGATGGACACGGCCGGAACCTCGACCGGTCGTCCACTGTCGACCGCACCGGCCCGCAGCGTGTCGGCGGGGAGCAACTGGCGCAGGGTCTGCACCGCGCGGGCCAGGCCGGCGGGGTGCGCGGCGGTGAGGCGTACCCCGGCGGCGTCCACGTCGAGCGTGTAGCGCTCGGCGGCCACCGACGGGTACTCGACCGCGTCGCCTTCCAGGGCCAAGGTGACGGCGGGGCCGTCGGCGGAGGGCAGGACCGGCAGCGGGAGGCCCGTACCGGCGCGGAGCGCGTCGTGCAGCAGCCAGGCGGGGCCGGTCGCCTCACCGGAGGCGACGATCGAAACACCCCCGTCGAGGGTGAAGGTTCCAGTGTTCTCGGTGACGGACAACGGCTGTGGCACCAGCGCCAAAGACATGATCACCCCAGGAGGATGCGTGAGCGGGCAGGGATCAGTTCGGCACACCGTACGTCACGATCATGGGGGCGGACCAGACCTCGCCCGGAAATAGTCCAGAATCTGAAATGTTTAACCTTGGTAAGTGTTGATCTTCCATTTCAGTCCGTACCGGCACGGTCGCCCACCTGGGAAGTCGCCGTGCGGAAATGGCCGCGACCGAGGCGTTCTCGACCCGGTGCCCCATTTGCCTTCGCGGGCCGCCGTCGCCGTCTCCGACGACATCCATTGTGGACCTGAATAGGAAGGAGGACACGCCTCCGGCAGGCGTGTCCTCCTCCGCCGCGCCACCGGCCCACCCGGTGTCGCGTTCAACAAGAACGTCGTGGGCGCGCACCCGCGGGGTGCCGCCGTTGGTAAGACGGGTCCGGGACCGGGAAAGGTTGCCCCCGTTGAGAAGAAGAATTGAAGGAGGGCGTGCCCCCCGCCCGGCGGCACGCCCTCCACGACGTGCCGGTCGGCCCACCCGACCGGCACGTCCTCGCGAGTAACGCCTTCTACTTCAGTCCATACGCCTTGATCGTCGTGTGGACCGAGGTCTGACCCGTCTTGTCGGTGGTCGAGAAGCGCACCGAGACCGACTTCGCACCCGCCGGGTGCTTGAGGCTCGCGGTGGCGTGGTCACCGGTCCGGCTGATCGTGACCGTCTTCCACGTCTTGCCCTCGTCGTAGGACACCTCGAACTTCAGGCTCTTGGTGCCCGGGTTGACATCCGGGTTGCCGCGTTCGACGTCGAGCGTCACCGCCTGCGTCGACCCGACCGGCGCGTATCCGTTCACGACGCCGGCGGCGCCCATCCGGACCGCGCTGAGGTTCACGGCCTCGCCCTCCGGCGAGTAGGAACTGTCGAAGGTCCACTCACCACTGGACTTGGTCCCGATGTTCGACCACGCCACCGAACGCGTCGCCTCGCACTTGAGGGTGAAGCGGCCGTTGGTGCCCGGAGGCAGGTCGAAGTCACCGAGACACGGGTAATCCGACGAGCCGAGAACCTGACCGTCCTTCAGCAGCGACGTCGTCCCGGTCACCCCGTTGGCGGAGTAGGAGTTCGTCGGCATACCCGGGGTCGGCCCCGAGAACATCGACACTCCGACCCCGATGTAGTCCTCGAAACGGCCCACGGACCAGTTCTCGACCGACGGTGTCAGCGGCACGTGGTTCCAGTTGACCGTCCGGTTGACCTTGCGCGGCGAGACGAAGCCCTGGTACTCCACGTCGAACTCGTTGAGGTCCCCGACGTACAGGTCGCTCGACCATTCCCACTCGCCGGTCTGGTAGTACTCGTCGACCGTCGAGGGCAGCGCGACCTCCAGGCCGAAACCGGAGGTGGAGTGCGGGAACAGCTCCGGGAAGTTGACCCGCTCGCCGGTCGTCTTGACGCCCTGGCTGTGATAGACGGCCTTCTCACGAGTGAAGGCGGAGTCCTTCGGGTTCTGCGTACTTCCCTTGGGCAGCTTGCCCTTCGTGACGTAGTTCAGCTCGTAGCGGTAGGGCTTCTTGGCCCCGTCCGGGCTGACGATCACCGGGTGCACCTGGTACAGGAAGTCGCTGCTCGCCAGTGCCTTGCTCTCGATGACCCACGCGGCCTCACCAGGCCCGATGCTGCCGTCGATGCCGTAACCGGACGAGCCGTCCTGGGACGTCGCCTCCATCGAGATGAGGGAGCCGACGAACTTCTCACCGGTACGGTCGGCGAGCCCGACGCTGTGCCTGGTCGCCTTGTTCAGGTCCCAGGCGGAGATCGCGTCGGCGTGGCCGATCGTGAGGTCCCCGGCGAAGAGGGTGTAGTTGGGCTGGGGCTGTTCGCTCCACACCGTTCCGAGGATCTCGTAGGTGCCCGGCGAGACGCGGACCGTCGTGTCGCCCGAGCCGTCGGCGATGGCGAGGTCGCCTTCACCGTCGGCGACGTTGAAGTAGAAGAAGGCGTAGTCCTCGATCGTGGTTCCCTTGCGGGGCTTGACCTTGATGGTCAGGTCGTGCATCTCCCGCTCAAGAACGCCGCCGGCCGCGGTGCGGATGACGAGGTCGTCGCCGTTGTTGGCGGTGAGTACGCCGCTGTAGGCGCCCTGGGGGCTTCCGGCGATCGGGTTGAAGGTGATGGTGGCCCCGGCGGTGCCACCGGCCGGGATCGTGACGCTCGACTTGTTCACCGCGTAGACACCGGCCGGGGCCGGTGAACCATCGGGAGCGGTCGCGGCCAGCGACAGCGCGAGGGTGACCTCGGTGCTGGACCCGTTGGTGTAGGTGACCGTCTTGCTCACCGCGGGCTGGCCGTGTGGGAAGGCGAACTTCCCGAAGCTGAGCGAACCGACATCGGTGGTGACCTCCTGGGAAACGCCCCGGCCGATGTCGAGCCTGCCCGCGCCCTGTTCGTAGATCGTCAGCCCGTCAAGGCCCTTCGAGCTGTTCATCAGCGCCGACTTCAGCTGCCGCGCGGTCCAGTCCGGGTGCGCCTGCTTCAGCAACGCCGCGGCCCCCGCGACGTGCGGGGTGGCCATCGAGGTGCCACTGGCCCCGGTGTAGAAGTCATCGACCGGTGCCGGGCCATCGGTTCCGGCCGCACGCGCCGCCACGATGTCACTGCCCGGCGCGGAGATGTCGGGCTTGACCGCCCCGTCACCAAATCGCGGGCCACGGCTGGAGAAGTCCGACAACTCATCGGACTTGGTCACACTGCCCACCGCGAGCGCCTCATCGGCCGTCGCGGGACTGGAGACCGCCTCATCGGCACCGTCGTTACCCGCGGCGATGACGAAAAGAGTGCCCGAGGCCAGCGAGATCTCGTTGACCGCGAGCGACAGCGGGTCGGTCCCGTCGCTGGGTCCACCACCCAGGCTCAGGTTCACCGCGGCCGCGCCCTCATCGGCGGCCCACTGCATCCCGGCGATGATCGCCGAATCGTCACAGAAGCCGTCGTCGTCGCACACCTTCCCGATCAGCAGCTTCGCGTCGGGCGCCACACCCTTGTACTTCCCGTTCGACGCCGCACCCGTACCGGCCACCGTCGACGCCACATGCGTCCCGTGCCCGTAACCGTCAACGGCTCCGGGCGAAGTCCCGGTGAAGTCCTTGGCCTTACTGACACGACCAGCCAGATCGGGATGGGCCGGATCGTAACCGGTGTCCAGGACACCCACGGTCACCCCAGAACCGGTGTAACCCGCCTCCCACGCGACCGGAGCACCGACCTGCGGGACACTCTGATCCAGCAGGAGCTTGGAACGCCCGTCGAGCCACACGTGCTGGTAACCGTAGGAGAGCGCGCGGCCGTTGGAGGTGGTGAGCGCATCCCAGACGCCTTCGGCGTCGGCGGGGGCCACGTCGTAGACGGCGGCGTCGATGCCCGACAGGGTCGAGGTGCGCTCGGCTCCGGCGATGTCGCCGGCGGGACGCGTTCCGTCCTCGTACTGGACGATCAGCGGCAGCGAAGCCGCGTCGGCGTGGCCGTCGCGGGCCAGCGCGGTCACGTTGAACAGGCGGCGGTCGAGTTTGCCGTCGGCGAGGAGGCGAACGGCGTCGCGCGGGATGACCAGGCGCTCTTCGGCACCGTCGCGTTTGGTGATGAAGCTGGTGTAGCCGACGTTCTCACGGCCGTCGGCGGGCACGAAGGTGTAGCGGTTCCTCGACTGGAGTAAAACCTTGTCCCCGGTGATCAGTTCGATGACCTGGCTCGGCTGAGTGGGATCGATCGCGTGGGCGGTGTCGGGCTGTGTGGTGGCACCGGGCCACGTGGGCTCGGCCGCGGCGGCGGTGCCGCTGCTCAGGACGAGGGCGGTCACCCCCGCGGCCGCGATTGCGGAGCGAATCTTCAAGTTGAACTCCCCTAGTTCTCCCAGTGGATCCATGGGCGTGATGCCCACGTCTCAAGGACGCTCGCCGCGACGGGGGCGGTTGCCGCTTCGGTGACGGAAAGTCGGGACGGGACCGACGGTGGGCTCCGAAGTGGACGGTGAGCTGGGGCGCCGCGAGGCCGCCGGTGCCAAGTCAGTGAATGAAGGGCGTGGTTCGCTTCGGTTGCGAGGGAACGGTTTCCGGGTCCGATACGTCCCGCCCCGGCGCGGAGGCGATACCTTCGGCGGCGTGACCACCACCCCTCGCGCGCTTCTCGCGGCGTTCACCGCCGCGACCGTCCTCGCCGCCCTGGCCGCCTGCTCGCCCGGCGGTCGCGTCGATCCCGGTCCGTCGGGCTCGGCGTCCCGGCCGGCAGGGGGGCTCCCCGGCCGGGTCTTCTATCTGGGTTCGCCGGAGGACTTCTCCTCGACTTCGCTGCACGAGTTCAGCGGCGGGAAGGGGGTCGAGACCGTCGAGGTCGACTACGCCACGGGCTGGTCCTCGCTGAACGTGTCCAACGACGGTTCGCTCGTCTCCTATGTGAGCGTGGACGGTCAGTTCGACGTGGTGGACAACGAGATCGGCGGGGAGCCCTGGGGTGTGGCCGCCGGCGCCGATCCCTATTGCGTGGAACCGGTGTGGAGCCCGCAAGGCGTTCTCCTCTACGGGATGGGCGGCGTCTCCGGTCCGTCGACGGTCCGTGTCGTCCCGCCCGGCGCGAGTCGCCCCGAGGAGAAGGGCGCGGCCGTCAGCTGCCACTACCGTTACTCGGCCGACGGCACGAAGATCATGGCGGGCGCGCTCGGCGAGGGCGCGGCGACGGTCATGGACGCCGACCTGACCGGCGAGCGGGACGTCACGTTCGAGATCCCGGGCCGCGAGGTGACCGATCTGGTCGACGTCGGCCCGGGGGCGCGACGGTTCTGCGTGTCGACGGTCGGGGCGGGCGAGCCGGTCGGCGATGTCACGCGGGCGATCCAGTGCGACACGGTGATCGACGCGGCGACCGGTCAGGCCGTGCCGCTGCCACTCGACGGGGTGACGGCCGTGCGCTTCACCGCCGACGGCTCGATGCTGCTGCGCACCGAGGGGACGCTCACGCTGATCGGCGCCTCCGGGGAGGTCGTGGCCACCGTCGATGAACCGGCCGCCTACGCCGGCTACTCGCTGCTGGCGTACATCCCTTAGACGCCGGGAAGGCGGGCACGTTCCTGGTGGGTCGGGAACGTGCCCGCCGGGGATGGAACCTCGCGCCTGGAAGGGATCAGGCGGCGGTCCCCGTCACGGGGTCAGCATGCGCCGAGGTCGGCCCACACTCCCCACTGTCCGGTCGTGCCGGGTTCTTCGCCCTGAGTCCACCACTTCGCGCGCCAGTTGTGTCCTTTGTGGGACACCAGGTTGCCGCCGTTGTAGACCTTCGTCGCCAGCCACGCGGGGTTGGCGCAGGGTCCGGCGGTCGGCGAGGTCGTCGGCGAGGTGGTCGGTGAGACCGTCGGCGACGTCGTCGGCGAACCGGTGGGATCGGTCGGGTTGGGCCCGGTGCCGGTGCCGCGCGGGTGGTCCACCGAGAGCCGGTAGGACTTGCCGCCGAAGGTGAGCTTGTAGTTCGAGGGCGAGGAGATCGGCAGCCGGTAGACGATCTTCACCGCGGCCGAGGCACCCGGCGCGATGTTCTGCCAGCTGGGGATGGTCATCTTGGCGTGCTGGAAGTCGCCTTTCAGTCCACCGTTGTTGTTGCCGCCGGTATGGCCGCAAGGGCCGTTGGTCAGCGTCCAGCCCGACTGCTGCGACATGTCGCAGGGCGCGGTCGTGGCGTAGTCGAACTCCAGGGTCGCGCCACCGGGGATGGTGGTCGTGGAGTTGTTGGTGATCTTCATTTCGGGGTTGATCGGGTAGTTCGCGTCGCCGACGGCGTAGCCGCTCAAGGTCACGTTGACGTTGAGCTGTTCGGTCGGCATGGGGCCGTTGGCCTTGAGGTTGCCGTAGGGGCCGGCGTTGTTGAGCTTGTTGTAGAGGGCCGACACGAGCGTGTCGCCCATCTCCCACTGGCCCTTGGTGGAGTTGTAGCGGTAATCGCCCGACAGCTCCCAGAACATCACGCCGCCCAGGCCCTTGGCCGCGATGAAGTCGGCCTTGGCGTTGATGGACTGTTCGTCCTCAGTGGACAGGAACACCTTCTTGGTGTTGTTCCACAGCCACGGCGCCACCAGCGTGGAGGAGTAGTTGCGCACGTAGTCGCCGGTGACGCGGTCGGCGGGGTCGTTGACCGGGTCGAGGCCGTAGTCGTCGAGGTAGTCGGGGGTGATGCCGTCTTCGAGGTTCTTGGCGTGCCACATGGGGTTGGCGCCCGAGGGGACCTCACGGCCGGTGGTGTCGTCGTCGTGCCAGAGGTTGTCGATGCCGATCGCGCCGTCTCCACAGGGGACGGTCGAGCCGACGTCACTGCCGGTGCCCGGTGGACACTTGGTCTGGTCGGCCAGCGAGGAACTCCCCCACAGACCGTTGGTGCCGCCGGTGACGTTCTGCCAGCCGCGCGTGTAGAACGGGACGCCGATGTTGATCCGCCCGGCCGGCATCGAGCCTCTGAAGTAGTGATAGGCCCAGTCGGTGTTCAGATAGCCCTGGCCGTAGGTGCTGTACATGCTCCAGTGCTGCATCTCGGCGTCGGTGCCGTCGTCGTAGAGGGCGGCGTTCGGGCCGACGAACTTGTTCCACGAGCCGTGCAGGTCGTAGGTCATCAGGTTGGCGTAGTCGAGGTACTGCGTCACCTGGTAGGACTCGCTCCCGCGCAGGATCCAGCCGGAGGCCGAGACCGCGGCGGTGGACATGTAGTACTGCCCGTCGGCGGCCGAGGCGGCGTTGAGCTTCTCCCGGAGGGTGCGCATCAGGTTGACGTAGCCGGCCATCAGGCGGGCCCGGCGGGGCTCGGCGAAGGTGAAGTCGAGCGGGTTGCCGGCGTGGGGCGCGCTGGTGGCGTACTCGTAGTCGATGTCGACGCCGTCGAAGCCGTACTTGCGGATGAAGGTGACCACCGAGTCGGCGAAGGTGTTGATCTTCGCCTGGTCGTCGGCGAGCGTGTAGAAGCCGCCGTTGTTGACGCGGGTCCCGTTGTCGTCGAAGTAGCCGCCGGACTCGGCCCAGCCGCCGACCGAGATGAGCGTCTTGACGTTCGGGTTGGCCTTCTTGTACTTGGTCAGCAGGTTGAAGTGGCCCTTGTAGGACAGCGTCGGGTCCATCTCCGCGCCGGGCACGCCCGGCCAGGTCATCCCGGTGTGCGGGTTGTTCGGCCCGTCGGCGCCGACCGAGATCTTGTTGGCGCCGTCGATGTGGGCGAAGGCGTAGTTGAGGTGCGTGACCTTGCCCCACGGAATGTTGGGGACGAGATAGGTGGGCTGGTTGTTCGAGCCGTTGCGCCAGCTGGCGAAGTAGCCGATGACGCGGCGGTCGGGACCGCCCATCTTCTCGCGGCCGTCGGCATCGTAGACGTCGCAGTACGGGACGTTCACGCCGGTCTGCAGGAAGACGCCGTCGGGACGGCAGGCGGCGTGGTCCTCGGCGGACTGGGCGATGGTGGGGATGAAGATCCCCATGGCCACCGCCAGCGCGGCGACGACGACGCCGGTGATTAACGGCAGTGTGCGGATCTTGGGCCGGGTGCTCATGAGGTCCTCCGGGTGTGCGGCCTCTGCGGGGGTGGAGCCGGGTAGTGCCAAGGGGGAAGTAGTCAGGAACCTTAACGGTTCGCTGTATTTACAGTTTGAACCAGCGGACCGGACGGCGCAAGAACTTCACCGGAACTGTCAGAGGCCCCCGCTATGGTCGGCCAAACGCTTAAAACAGCGACTGAGCACCGCCGACGCTCGCCGGCGACCTCTCGGCCCGGCCCGGGCGAGACGTATCGAAGGCGGCATCCGGGTGAACTCCCGGCAAGCCCCTCGCGAGCGCGAAAATCCGACACTGTGACCTGCGATACGAAACGGTGCCGTATCGGATTCCCCGGCGTAGTTTCGAGCACGCGCTAATTCTGAGACGAACCCGTATCGAAATCTTAAGGACACCCTGATGTCATCCAACCCCGCCGGACCACCGTCCACGGAGGCCCCCATGGGCGGCCACCCCCGTCGGTGGGCGATCCTCGGCGTCCTGGTCGTGAGCCTGCTCGTCGTCGTGCTGGACAACACCGTCCTCAACGTGGCGATGAAGACCATCTCCGATCCGGAGGCCGGCCTCGGCGCGAGCCAGAGCCAGCTCGCCTGGGCCATCAACTCCTACACCCTCGTCTTCGCCGGCCTGTTGTTCACCTTCGGCGTCCTCGGCGACCGCATCGGCCGCCGCAAGATGCTCGTCGCGGGCATGGCGATCTTCGGTCTCGCCTCGCTGATCTCGGCCTTCGCGACCACCCCGGACCAGCTGATCTGGGCCCGCGCGGGCATGGGCATCGGCGCCGCCGGGATCCTGCCGGCCACCTTGTCGATCATTTCCAACGTCTTCGACCCGCGTGAGCGCGGCAAGGCGATCGGCCTGTGGGCCGGCGCGGTCGGCCTCGGCGCGGCCATCGGTCCCGTCCTGGGCGGCTTCCTGCTGGAGAACTTCTGGTGGGGCTCGGTCTTCCTGATCAACGTGCCGGTCGTCGTCATCGGGCTCATCGCGATCTTCGCGCTGGTGCCGGAGTCGAAGGACCCGAAGCCGTCGAAGCTCGACGTGGTCGGCGTGCTCATGTCGATCGTCGGCCTGACCCTGCTGACCTACGGCATCATCGAGGGCGGCGACAGCGGCGACTGGGGCCAGTTCACCGTGTGGGGCAGCCTCGCCGGCGCCGTCGTGGTGCTGACCGCCTTCGTGCTCTACGAGCGGCGCATCCCGAACCCGGCGCTGGACGTCTCGCTCTTCCGCAACCGGACCTTCTCCGGCGCGACGGCGACGATCGGCCTGGTGTTCTTCGCGGCCATGGGCCTGATGTTCTTCTTCGCCTTCTACCTGCAGGCCGTGCACGCGCTCAGCCCGATCCAGACGGGTCTGCTCTTCGTGCCCTTCGCCGCCGCGCAGCTGATCTTCGCGCCGCGCAGCGCCGCGATGGTCAAGAAGTACGGCGGACGCGCCGTCTCGGCGACCGGCATGGCGATCGTGACCGCGTCGTTCCTGGTCTACCTGACCTTCGACGAGAACACCCCGATGTGGCTGGTCGGCGTGATGTTCTTCGTGCAGGGCGCGGGCATGGCCAACGTGATGCCCCCGGCGACCGAGGCCGTGCAGGCGTCGGTGCCGCGGGAGAAGGCCGGTGTCGGTTCGGCGGTGTCGAACACGATCCGCCAGGTCGGCGGCGCCCTGGGCGTGGCGGTGCTGGGCTCGGTCCTGTCGCAGATCTACCGCGACGAGATCACCCCGTCCCTGTCCGCGCTGCCCGAGGCGGCCCGCGAGACCGCGTCCAGCTCGATCATGACGACCTACGCCGTCGCCGAGCAGGCCGGACCCGCCGGGCAGTCGCTGATCGAGCCCGCGAACGCGGCCTTCATCTCGGCCATGCACACCACGACGATCGCCGCGGCCGTCATCGCCGGGTTCGGTGTCCTGGTCAGCTGGGTGCTGCTGCCCGGTCGCAAGACCGAGCGGCCCACCGAGCCGGAGACGCCGCCTTCTGTCGAGCCGGTACTTGTGGAAGCCTGAGACGATGACCATCTCTGCTGACGCCGGGGCGGCGCGGGCTCCTGGGAGGCCGCGCGACCCCGGCGTCGCCGAAGCGATCTTCGACGCCGTGATCACCCTGCTCTCCGAGGGCGCGTCCATCGAGGCGCTGTCGGTCGAGGCGATCGCGGCCAAGGCCGGGGTCGGCAAGGCCACCATCTACCGCCGCTGGCCGGGCAAGGACGAGCTCATCCTGGACGCGATCGCGGCCATGAAGAGCAAGATCCCGGTCCCGAAGGGCGAGTCGGTGCGCGCCGACCTGCTGGCGATCATGAAGAGTTCGGCGGTCTCGCGCGACGTCGACCGCGACGCCCGGGTCATCCCGTGCGTGGCCCTGGAGATGCGGCGCAACCCGAAGTTCGCCAAGCTCCACGAGCAGGTCGTCGAGCAGCGCCGGGAGATCTCGCGCGAGGTCATCCGGCGCGGCATCGCCACCGGCGAGATCCGGCCCGACGCCGAGGTCGAGGTGGTCATCACCATGTTGTCGGCCCCGATGCTGGTCAACAAGCTCTTCGGCCCCAACCCCCGGCTCCGTTCGGAGACGCTCGCCGAGCAGGTGCTCGACATCGTCCTCGACGGCGTCGCCGGGCCGAGACT
Source organism: Phytomonospora endophytica (assembly GCF_014202425.1). Taxonomy (GTDB): domain Bacteria; phylum Actinomycetota; class Actinomycetes; order Mycobacteriales; family Micromonosporaceae; genus Phytomonospora; species Phytomonospora endophytica. The sequence continues at coordinate 76,965 of NZ_JACHGT010000025.1, forward strand.
CCAGCGCTGAGGCACGAGAACCACACGACCCCGGGCCGCCTCGGCCCGGGGTTCTCTCTACCTCAGGCTCCTCTCAAGAATGTGGTGTAGGCCAAAATCATTGCCAACGCATGCATCCGCATGGAATCGTCACTCCGGTGAGATATATGTCAGGGGCGTGAACCCGCCCGTGACGTCACGACCTGCGGAGAGGATGGCCGAGTGCGCGATCTGCCGACCCATGACGAGGCCGTCGAGCGCCTGCGCGGCGCCCTGAGCGACCTCCCTCCCGACGCTCCGCTGCGGCTGGCGAAGCCCAGTTCGAACCTGTTCCGCTTCGGCGCCCGCGACCGCGCGCCGGGCCTGCCCACCGAGGGTCTCGACCAGGTCCTGTCGATCGACGCCGAGGCGCGCACCGCCGAGGTCGGCGGGCTCATCACCTACGACAGGCTCGTCGAGGCGACCCTCGCGCACGGTCTCATGCCGCACGTCGTGCCGCAGCTGAAGACGATCACCCTCGGCGGCGCCGTCGCCGGGCTCGGCATCGAGTCGACGTCCTTCTTCGCCGGACTGCCGCACGAATGGGTGCGCGAGATGGACGTGCTCACCGGCTCCGGCGAGCTCGTGACCGCCGCCCGCGACGGCGAGCACGCCGAGCTGCTGCGAGGTCTGCCGAACTCCTACGGGACGCTCGGATACGCGCTGCGGCTGGTCATCGACCTGCAGCCGGTCAAGCCCTTCGTGACCGTCCGGCACCTGCGTTTCGACGACGCCGCGGCCTGCTTCGCCGCCATGGCCGAGATCTGCGCGTCACGCGTCCACGATGGACGGACCGTCGACTTCCTCGACGGCGTGGTCTTCGGGCCAACGGAGATGTACCTGTCGGTGGGGACCTTCGCCGACGAGGTGCCCTACACCTCGGACTACACGGGGATGGGCGTCTACTACAAGTCGGTGCGGGAGCGCCGGGTCGACCATCTGCGCGTCGCCGACTACCTGTGGCGCTGGGACACCGACTGGTTCTGGTGCTCGGCCGCCTTCGGTGTGCAGAACCCGGTGGTGCGGGCGCTGTGGCCGCGCCAGCTGCGCCGGTCGGACGTGTACCGCAAACTCGTCGCGCTCGACCAGCGGCACGGTTTCACCGCGCGGCTGGATTCCATGCGGGGCAAGCGAAGCGAGTTCGTCGTGCAGGACGTCGAGGTGCCCATCGAGCGGGCCGCGGAGTTCCTCGCCGAGTTCTGCGCCGAGGTCCCGATCCGGCCGATCTGGTTGTGCCCCCTGGCCCTGGCCGACTCCTCGGCCTGGCCCCTGTACCCGCTGGCACCCGGTGAGACCTACGTGAACTTCGGCTTCTGGGCCACCGCGCCCCTGGCCGAGGGACAGCCCGCCGACCACCACAACCGTTACGTGGAGCGGCTCGTGGACTCACTCGGCGGGCACAAGTCGCTGTACTCGACCGTCCACTACGAACGGTCGGAGTTCTGGCGGCATTACAACGGTGAGGCGTACGGGCGGCTCAAGGAGCGCTACGACCCGCGCGGACGATTCCCTGATCTGTACGAGAAGGTGGCAGGTGATCATGCGACTGTCTGAAGTGTACGAACGATTCGTCGGGCCCGACGTGCCCGTGGCCTTCCAGGGTTACGACGGCAGCCACGCCGGTCCGAAGGACGCGGTGGCCACCATCGTGGTCCGGGATCCGCTGGCCCTGAACTATCTGGCGACGGGGTTGCGTGGCGGGATCGGGCTGGCGCGGGCCTACGTGACGGGCGCGATCGACGTCACCGGCGACCTGTACTCGGGGCTCAAGGAGCTGTGGGACAGCGTGTCGCCGCCGTCTCGGGGCGAGGCGCTGGGCATCTTCAGCAAGCTCGGGGGACTGAAGCTGCTCAAGCGGCCACCGCTGCCGGCCGGGGAGGCGAAACTGTCGGGCCGCACGCACTCCAAGCGCCGCGACGCCGCCGCGATCGCCCACCACTACGACGTCTCGAACCGTTTCTACGAACTGATCCTCGGCCCGTCGATGGCCTACACCTGCGCGGTGTACCCGAAGATCGACGCGACCCTTGAGGAGGCGCAGTTCGAGAAGCACGACCTGGTCGCGCGCAAACTCGGGCTGCGGCCGGGGATGCGGCTGCTCGACGTCGGCTGCGGCTGGGGCGGGATGGTCATGCACGCCGCCCGCGAGTACGGCGTGAAGGCCCTCGGCGTGACCCTGTCGAAGGCTCAGGCCACCTGGGCGCAGGAGGCGATCGAACGCGAAGGCCTCGGCGATCTCGCCGAGGTCCGCTTCATGGACTACCGCGACGCCGCGGAGTCGGGCTTCGACGCGATCAGCTCGATCGGGCTGACCGAGCACATCGGCCGCGCGCAGCACGCCGACTACTTCCGGTCCCTCTACGACAAGCTGAAGCCGGGCGGCCGCCTGCTCAACCACACGATCACGCACCCGGACGGGACGCTCCCGCCGAACGAGCGGGGCGGGTTCATCACCCGTTACATCTTCCCCGACGGGGAGCTGTCGGGGCCCGGCAACCTGATGACGCACATCCACGACGTCGGTTTCGAGGTCCGCCACTCCGAGAACCTGCGCGAGCACTACGCCATGACCCTGGGGGGCTGGACGGCGAACCTGGAGGCGAACTGGGACGCGGCCGTCGCCGAGGTCGGCGAGCAGACCGCGAGAGCGTGGCTGCTGTACCTGGTGGGGTCGCGGCTCGGGTTCGAGCACAACGGGATCGAGTTGCACCAGTTCCTCGCGGTGCGGCTCGACGGGACCAACGCGCACATGCCGCTGCGGCCGGACTGGGGGAGCTGACTGCTTCACGTTGGGGCGCCCCGGGCTAGTGTGGGCCGGGGCGCTTCGGTGTCGGTAAGGGGGTGGAGTGGAGGCAGCGAGGGTCGTCGAGGTGCTACGGGACGACGCCGAGAGACGCGCCGGGTCGGGATACCTGGTCTGCCCGGGGAAGGTGCTGACGGCGTGGCATGTGGTGCAGGGGGCTTCCGCGCTGCGGATCCGTCTCGCCGGTTCACTATCGGCCGCGACGGTCGCCTTCTTCGACGCCGCAAGTGATCTGGCCGTCCTCGATGCGGTTGGCACCCCCGTCGTCTCACCCGTTCGTCTCACCTCCCTCGACGGTGACTTCGTCGCCGCCTCCGTCGCCGGTTACCCCTGGTGGAAGCGGCGGCCCGACGGCTCCTACTCCTTGGCCCACGAACAGGGCTCGATCGCCGTGCTGGCCAACGATCGTGAAGGCACCCTCCAGCTCACGGTCGCGCCACCGGAGGCGCATCCCGATCCGGATTCGTCGCCGTGGCAGGGGATCTCAGGCGGGCCGGTGTTCGTGGGCGGAAGCCTCGTCGGCGTCCTCGCCAGGCACCACGCCCGCGAAGGGCTCAACAGGCTGACGGCCGCCCGCGTCGACGGGTGCCCGCCACTGACCGCACTACTCGGATATGTGCCCCGGCCCGCCCAGAATCCGCACCTCCGCGAGTTCACGCCGGTCGGCGGTCTCCTCGACAGAGGCGCGGAACTAGACGCCATGGCCGCCTTCTGCTCGGGGGAAGAGTCCTACTTCTGGTGGCAGGCGGGGCCCTGGGCGGGAAAGTCGGCGCTGATGGCGGCCTTCTCCCTGAATCCCCCGCCGCACGTCGAAGTCGTCCCCTACTTCATCCGCGCGGCCGTCGCCGCGGATGCCACCGGTGATGCCTTTACACAGTTCCTGCTGACCCGCCTCGCCGGCCTCAACGGCGAAGGCACCCCGGTCGGCGAGCGCGACCACCACCGATCCAGGCTCCTGCAAGAGGTCGCCGAACGCCTCGCGTCCCAGGGAAGGCGGCTCGTCCTGCTGGTCGACGGCCTCGACGAGGACCTGTCCGGCGAGGGCGCGCCCGGCATCGCGTCCTTGCTGCCCCGCCACCCACCTCCTGACATGCAGGTTATCGTCGCCTCCCGTCCCAGCCCGGACCTCCCCGATGACGTCGCCCATGACCATCCACTTCGGACCTGTGCTCCACGGACGCTCAGGCCTTCCCCCCACGCCGCCGACTTGGCTCGTCTCGCTCGGGCTGAACTGCGGTCGGTCCTGGGCGACATGGGCTGGAAACGCGACGTGGTCGGCTTCTTGGCCGCCGGGGGCGGCGGCATGACCGTCGAGGATCTAGAGGAACTGACCGAGATCCCGAGGGACCTGATCGCCGACATGCTGGGAGGCGTCGTCGGCCGCACCCTCAACCGGGCTGAGGACGACACGTACGCGTTCGCCCACGAGACACTGCTCAACGAGGCCCGGGCCCGATTGGGCGACCGGCAACTTCGGGCCTACCGCGAGCGCGTCGTCGCCTGGGCCGAGACTTACTCGAACGAACGATGGCCCGAAGAGACGCCGGGATTCGTGTTCGGGCCGTACTTCGCGATGCTGCAGGAAGACGAAGAAACCGCCATTCTCGCCCGGCTGGCCCACGACAGCGCCCGGCATGATCACATGCTCCGGCTCACCGGAGGCGACGCCTGGGCACTGACGGAAATACGCACGGCGCAGCGGATGCTGGCCGGAGCCGAGCCACCTGACCTGTACACGTTGGCGCTCCTCACCGCCCACCGCGACCGCGTGGCCGATCGCAACGCCCACATCCCGTCCCAATTGCCGGCGGTGTGGGCCCTCCTCGGCGAACACGATCGCACGACAGCACTTCTGGGGGGCATCACGGAGGCTGCCGAGCATCTAAACGCCACCGCCGAACTCGCCGTCGCCTACGCGATCACCGGTGACACCGCCCGCCTGACGGCACTCACCCCCAAGGCACGCGAGCGGATCGGCGGATCACGGCTCATGGTGCAGGCGCGGGTCTTGGCGCGCCTCGTCGAAGCGGCAGCAACGGGTGGCCAGCGGGTCCTCACGAACGGCCTCCTGAGAGCCTTGGCAGGGCTCGTGGAGAGGTATCCGGACGCACGGCGTCACCTGATCGCCGCCTTGGGTGGGGCCACTCGCTTTCCCGAGGCGATCGAACTCGCCACACGGCTCGATCCGGCCCCAAGACTGAAGGCCCTGCTCGACCTGGCCGAATGCGCGATCGCCAAGGGGAATCTGGTCCAGGCCGAGCAGCTGTATCGAGCGGCTCTCCGCGTCGCGCTCGGTTTGAACCTTGAGCCTTGGGCCGCAGCGCGACTCCTAGCACTTCGGGTGATGTTGGCGTTCCCAGACGAGCGCCCGGCATTTCCTCTCGACGCGAAGGACCCAGAAGCCTTGTGCCATTTGGCATTCGCGGCTTTGCACGTAGGCGACCGGGTGTGCTTCACCGAGTTCCTCGAACGTCTGCTCACCCAAGTGGAAGCGAGCAAGGAGACGCCGCTGATCCACCGGGGAATCGATCTCGCCGTAAGCTCTGGTGACCATACGGCTGCCGCACGCTTCCTCGCAGCATCGCCGAACGACATCGAACGTGCCCAGAGCTTCGCGGTCCTCGCCGGCTGCTACGCCAGAAGCGGTGATCATGAACGGGCACGTGAAGCAGCCCTGGCAAGCGAACGACTGGCCCGGGCGTCAGTCCGTGTCGTCGACTTTCCGACGCTGTTGATAATCGCTTCCGCGCTGCTTCCTGACAATGACTTCACCGCCGCAGGCTCGACCCGTCTCGGCGCGGCCCCGAACACCCTCATAGAAGCCTGGATCGACGCCGGGAGGGTCGAGAGTGCGGTGCGGCTGGCCCGGTTGGTGGACTCGGAGTCCCCGGCACCGATAGGGCTCTGCACGATCATCGCCGCACCTTCCATAGATCCGCAACTTCGCCGAGCACTGATCTCAGAAGTCCTCGAAGGCGCCGCCGGACATGAAAACGAGGCGATCGGTAAGCCCAACCCGACTCGAACGGTTCTCGACCATGCGATCGGTGCCGTGGTAGCGGCTCTATGCAGTGCCGGACTGCATACAGAAGCGGCGAACCACGCCCGGACGGTACGCGAGCCCGGAGCCCGGAACGAGGCACTGTGGATGGTCGTCGCCCATCTTCTCGAACAGGGTGAAGACGACCTTGCCATGAAGCTGGCCGAAGGCATCTCCACAACGCCGAACCTTCCGACGCCACAGGTCCGTCCCGAGAGGCTGAGGCCTTTCACGGTGCTGAGCGAATACCCCGATGGCCCGAGCCCATCCGAACGCGCCTTCGACCACGCTGTGGCCGGACGCATCGAGCAGGCCACCGAGCTGGCCGAGCATGCGCGCGCGTTCACCGAGCAGGACGCGATCTTCCTGGCCATCGCCGAGGCGGGCGAGCCAGAGCTCGCCGTGCGCCTCGCGCGGCGAAAATGCAGTCCGAACAGGCTGTGCCAACTGCTGCTGAAGCTGATAAAGCTCGGACGACTTCCCGCGGCGGTCGCTCGGCGCTTCATGGCGGAAGCGCTGCCGCTCGGACGCTTCGAAGACTTCGTTCTCCCGCTGGCGATGATCGACCCGGAGGCTTGCCAGCGCATCATCATCGTTCTCTACCCCCACCTTGTAAAACGCAACGGTGAGGGCCATGGAGACTCCCGCCGACACCGTCCTACGAAGCTGCAACCCTGACCGTCGCTCGGGCCAGGAAGCAGAATCGCGAGAACCGAGCCACCACCGCCCGCCCGCCGAACCCGACGTTGGTCGTCCATGGAGGTCAGACTAACCCCAAGACCACGCAGCGGCTCCAGGCCAGAGTGTCACGCTGACACCACCGTCGTTCGGATCGACGGCGACCATGGACCAGCGGAGGCCGCGCCCACCGCCGCCCACTAGCGACACCGAAAACCCCGGCCGCACAAGCGACCGGGGCCTCACGTCACCTCGGATACGGCCGCGGGCGCGGCCGGCGTGCGGGCGTGCGAACCGTCGCGCGGCCGATCGCCCGTGCGGTGGGAGCTAAATCCCCCGAGCGCACGACGGGGATCTGCTGCGTCGGGCGGTCGGCCTCGTAGGGCTCCCGGGGCCGGTTGATGGGCAGCGAGCCGCCTTCGGCGAGCAGGTCGCGCAGCGGTGAGGCGACCGTCCCCAGCTGGCGCTGGAGTTCACCCAGGTGGGCGGTGACGGAGTCGCGGCGGGCGGTCAGGTTGTCGAGCTCCTCACGGAGCGGGTTGACGAGGCTGAGAGCCTCGGACTCGGCTTCGGCACGGATGCGGGCCGCCTCGGACTGCGCCTCGACGCGCAGCTGGGCCGCGGTGGCCTCGGCGCGGGCCTTGAGGTCGGCGGCACGACGGTCGGCGTCGATGCCGCGTTCCTGGGCGCGCTGTTCGGACTCGCGGGAGCGCTGCTCGGCGAGGTAGGCGCGCTGTTCGGCCTCCTCGACGACGTGCGTCGCGGCGTTGACGGCCTGGGAGTGGCGGGCGCTCTCCTCGCGTTCGGCGCGCTCGCGCTTCTCGGCGAGCGTGAGGGCGAGTTCCTGCATCTCGCTCTGGCGCTTGTCGGCGGCCTCGGCGAGCAGGGTGTTGGCGTTGGCGTGCTGTTCGTCGACGTCGCGGGCGACGCCGGCGCGGAGCTGCGTGACCTCGCGGTCGGTGACGGCCCGCTGCATCGCGACCTCGCGCTCCGCGGAGGACTTGAGTTCGGCGGCCTCGTTGTGCGCGACACCGCGGATCTGCTCGGACTCGCGGGTGGCGTCGGCGCGCTTGAGGTCGTGGGCGCGGCGGGCGTTGGTGCGCAGTTCCTGCGCCTCGTTCGCCGCCGTCGTACGGGTCTCGGCGGCGTCGCGTTCGGCGGCGCCGGTCACGGAGTGGGCCTCCATGCGCGCCGACTCGGAGGTCTCGGCGGCCTCGGCGAGGGCGCGGGCGCGGATGTCGGCGGCCTGGCGGCGGGCGTCCTCGCGCTGGTCGTCGGCTTCGAGTTCGGCGGCACGGAGGAGCTTCTCGACGCGGGCGCCGAGCCCGGCGAGGGTGGGGCGCTCGTTCTCGGCGATCGCGGCGTCGGAGTCGGCGAGGCGGCGCTCCAGTCCGGCGATGCGCTCCTCGGTACGGCGCAGCTTGGTGCGGACGTCGTCGAGGCGGCGCTCGGCGTCGACGCGGTGCTGCTTGGCGGTCTTCATGGCGTTGAGGACTTGCTGGGCGTAGGAGTCGACCTGGGCGCGGTCGTATCCGCGCATGGCGACCGAGAATTCCGTCGACTGGAGATCGGAATCGAAAAAGTTAGACATGTGAGTCCATGAGTCTTTTTGTAGGTTTTACGGTGGTGTCACATCATCGCACCGTACGTGCCCATACGCGTGGGTACGACCCGCCGAATACGACGTCCTTTCCCGTTTCGCACGACCTGTGCGCACGCACACGCCTGCGGGGGACTCTCTACGCTGTCCCCCATGTTGTTTGGGGCGCTGCTGCTCGCGCTGATCGTCGTCGGCACCGCCTCGCTCCTCCGGGTCGGCCGCACGCTGCTGGATCGACTGATGGCCGCCGTCGCGGTCGTCGCCGGTGTGGCCGTCGCGGCCGGGTACGCCTTCACCTTCTGGCCGTGGGGACTCAACCCCTACGCGGTGGCGGCCGTGGCGCTGCTCGCCCTCGGCGGGGCGGCCCTGATCAGCGGGCGGCGGCCAAGTCTGCCGCGCCGTCTCCTCGGCTCCGACCTGATCCTGCTGGCCGGCACGGTCTTCGCGACGCTCGTCGCGGCCTGGCCGACCCTCCACAGTGGATCTCTCGCCGAGCGGCTGTCCTACTCGGCCATCACCGGCGACCGGATGCGCCACTTCAACCTCTTCGACGGCATCCTGCACATCGGCGGCTACCCGTTCCTCAACTACGACGCGGCCGCGCCGATCGTGCAGGACGACATCGCCAAGGTCTACCCGCAGAGCGCGCACTACCTTTACGCCCTCATCGACTCCTTCCTCACCGGTGGCAGCGGTCCCGGCGACGCGCTCGCGAGCTATGACCGCTACTACGCCTACGTCGTCGCCGGTTTCGCCTTCCTCGCGCTGGCCTCGGCGTGGGCCGTGCGGTGGGTCGCCGGGCCCGGCACGGGCGGCTGGCGGCGGAGCCTGGCGATGTCGGCGGCGGCGAGCGTCGTCGCGGCGGGTGTGCTGACGACGGCCATCTGGTGCTCCTTCGACCCGCAGGTGCTCTCGACGGCGTTCCTGGTGGTCGCGGCGGCCTTCCTGGCGCGCGGGCCGCGCGGGCCGATCGAGCACCTGGTCATCGGCTTGTCGGCGAGCGTGGTCGCGGTGTCGGCGTATCCGCTGTTCGCGCTGTTCCTCGCGCCGGTAGGGATCTGCGCGGTCGTGGTCTACCGGCGGCGTTTCCGGCGGCACTGGATCGCGTGCACGTCGCTGGTCGCGGCGGCCGCGGTGATCGTGCTCGTCCCGACTGTCATGGCGCAGACGGCCGGGCTGGAGACCGGTGAGCACCTGCTGCTCGAAGGCTATGTGGTGCGGCCGTCGTGGATGCTCATGCTGACGCTGATCGGGCTGGCCGTCGCCGGGTTGTGCGTGCGCAACTCACGCCGCTCCCCCGTACGGCGGGTCTACGGGATCGGCGTCGCGGCGGCCTGCGTGCCGCTGATCGCGATCGGCGCCTACCAGCTCAGCCAGATCGGATTCCTGACCTATTACTTCGACAAGGGCGCGCAGACGATGCTCGTGCTGCTCCTGGTCGCCGCCGGGATTTCGGTGCGGTGGCTGCGTTTCGGGCCCGCGACCGGTGGACGCCGCCTCGCGCTGGCCTCCGTCGCGGCGGTCGCGCTGGGGGCGGTCGCCGCCGGGGCCGTCAGCATCGGGCCGATCCAGTTCGACCGCGACGAGCACGCCCTGGGCGGTGACACGACGTGGGGACGGGTGTGGGCGAGCGGCGAGTTCTATCGCGGCCCGCACGCGCCCGCGCTGGCCTACCTCACCGAGCACGGGTACCTGGAGGGGCCGGCGACCGTCGCGATCACCAGTCCCGATCCGGGGACGAACGCGAACGTGTCGGTCGGTCTCGCCGTGCTGCAGCACGACTTGGGCGCGCTGCGGACGCAGGTCTACGCGACCGGGTACGCGCCGGCCGACCTGAGCCCGCTGGAGCTGGCGATCGTGGCGTCGCCGGTGCCGTTGCGGCTGGTCACGAACGACGCGGCCGTCGCCGAGCACTTCATCGCCTACGGCGCCGACAATCCGCAACTGGAGTTCAGCGTCGTCCTCGACGAGGGCGTGCCGCAGTAAGGCCCTGCGCGCACGATGGACGGGACTCGCGGCGAGCGTGACGACGAGGGCGAGCGCGACGCCGAGTAGGACACCGAGGCCGTTGTTGACGACGTCGAAGACCGTCGCGGCCCGGTAGGACATGCTCTGGACCGTCTCGATGCCGACGCTCAAGGCGACCCCGACGACCGCGGTGAGGACGAAACGCCGGGTCGCCATGGCGAGACAGAAGGCGAAGGGCACGAAGAGCGCGATGTTGGCGAGGCCCTCGCTGGAGCCGAAGCCCCATTCGCGGTAGTGCGCGTAGGCGGTGGGGTCGAGCAGGTCACGCCAGAAGGCCTCGGCACTCATCCGGGGCGCCTCGATGACCCCGTCGACGGGCATGGTCAGCGCGAGGATGGCGGTGAGGGCGAGGAACGCGCCGGTGAGAGCGACACGCGGCGCCCGGACGAGTCGCCCCCCGAGCCAAGGCCCGAGCAGAAGCGAGACGACGACCCCACCCGCGAGGAGCAGCAGGACACCGGGCCGCGCGAGGGTGTCGATCGTCCCCCAGACGACATCGCCCGCGTCGTTGCGCCACATGGCGACTCCTCTCCGTTGTGGGGAGGGGTGACGGTATGGGGGGAGTCTGAGAAGTGGGTGAGGATCGGGCGTGGGGGGTGGGGAGGGTCACGGCGGGGACGGCCACCACGCCCAGCGGGCGAGCCGCATCGCGAGCGCGGCGAGCCAACCACCACCCCCGGTAACTCCGCCAGCCACCCCCTCCGCGCCGCCTGCATCCCTGCCTGGAATCTCGTCGTCACGCCGAGTCTCTCCAGCAACGCGCTGATCCGTCGTCGTGCGGTGTGCACGTGCACGTCCAGTTGTCGTGCGATCGCCTCGTCCTTCAGTCCTCCGGCGAGCAATGCGAGCAGTGCCCGGTCGGCTTCGCTCGGCGCGTCGGATGCTCCTCCCAGTGGCATGGCGGCGTCCCAGACGACTTCGAAGAAGGGTTTGAGCACGTTGAGCAGTAGTCCGTCGTGCACGACCAGTGCTTGTGACGCGGGGTCCGCGGTTGGTGATGGTGGCACGAGCGCGGTCCGTCCGTCGGCGATCATGAGTTTCGTCGGGACGGTCCTGGTGACTCGGACGGCGAGTCCGAGTTCGACGAGTTCGCTGATGGCGGCCATGCGGCCGGGGAGGTCGAGGGCGTCTTGGGCGATGACGCGCCGGAATTGGACGCCTCGGGCGATGGCCTGTCCGACGTCGGAGTCGGCGGCGGAGCTGAAGGGTTCGCAGGGCTGGTCGGGGGCGGGCGGGGCGACTTGTGCGTAGGGCGGGGCGTCGAGGATGAGCATCTCGTGTCGTGCCGTGGCGACCATGTCTCCGGCGCGGCGGGCGACTTCTTCGCGGCCGACGACGAGTTCGGCGCCTTCGACGGGCATGGAGCCGGGTTCGGCGGCGAGGAATCCGGCGGCGAGCCGGTCGACCTGCGCGGCGGCGGCCTCCAGGGCGGACTGCTGTTCGTGAAGTCCGGCGAGGCGGCGGTGCAGGACGGACCGCAGCGCGACGGACGGCGCGACGGGTCCGCGCGGGGTGAGGAATCCGAGGTCGGCGAGGCGTTCGACGTCGCCGCGGACGTCGGGTACGGTGCGGTCGAGCTGGGCGGCGAGTCTTTCGGGTCGCGCGGGCCCGCCGTCGCGCAGTAGCGCGCGGTACAGGGCCGCCTCATCGGAGTCGAGTCCGACCCAGTCCGCGAGGGGCTGTTCGCTCTCCATTCGATCGAGTCTGACCTCCGGACGGCTGCGCCCACAAGTCTTCATGTCCACAACTGGGCACCCGAAAGTATTGATCATCGATCTCCAAGGTTCTTGAATGAGAGCGCCCCCGACCCGCTTCCCCAACGGGTCCCCTCTCAGACGAGCCCATTGGAGTACACGTGTCCAGATCACGTGCCCGCCTGCTGGCGCTGACGACGGCCGCGTGTGCCGCCGCGGCGTTGGTCACGGCGTCGCCCGCGCACGCCGAGGACGGCATCGATCCGTCCGCGGTCGTGCCGGGCACCGGTACCGACACCCCCGCCCAGGTCAGCGGTGACGAGCAGACGGTCTCGGCTGACGAGCCCGTCGCCGCGGCCAAGGAGTACCTCGGCGACCACGCCTCGACTTTCGCCATCGACGGCGCCGAGCTGAGCCCGATCGGCACCTACGCCGCAGACGGCACCGAGACGGTCCGCTTCGCCCAGAGCCACAACGGTGTTCCGGTCTTCGGCGCGCAGTACCTGGTGCACATGCGCCCGAAGGGCGGTGACACCACGGTCCTCGGCGCCAACGGCACCTACTACAGCGATCTGTCGGTCGACACGACGGCGACGGCCGCGCCGGAGTCGGCGATCGAGCAGGCGCGGATCTACGTCGCCGACCAGCTCGCCGGGGGCCGCTTCAGCGACGGCCCGGACGAGACGGTGACCGCCGCCTCGAACGGTCTGGTGATCGTGCCCGACGGCACCGGCACCCTGGCCTACCACGTCACGGTGTCCACTGTGGCCCCTGAGGCCGGTACTCCGGTCGTCAAGGAGGTCTACGTCGACGCCGACACCGCGTGGCCGCTGTTCTCCTACGACGGCATCCAGTTCTCCTCGCCCGTCGAGGGCACGGGCGTCGACTACGACGGCGACGAGGTTCCGCTCGGCCTGACGCAGGCCGACGACGGCTCCTTCCAGATGGTCGACCAGTCGCAGGACTCGACGATCAGCACCTACGACGGCCGCGCCTACGACGTCGGCGAGGTCCTCGGCCGGATGCCGGCCGACATCCCGGTGTTCGTCGGCCCGACCGCGCACTTCGACGGTGAGGCCACCGAGTCGGGCGCGGTCGACGCGCACGCCAACGCCGCCCACGTCTACGACTTCTACGCCGGTCTCGGCCGCAACGGCCTCGACGGGCAGGGCGGCGCGATGACCTCCGTCGTCGGCGTCACCAACTGGGGCCAGCCCTTTATCAACGCCTTCTGGGACGGCCAGAAGATGGTCTACGGCGGCGGCGACGCCGAGTACAAGACCCTCTCGGCCGACCTCGACGTCGTCGGGCACGAGATGACCCACGGCGTGGTCGAGCACTCCGCCGGGCTCATCTACGCCCACCAGTCGGGCGCGATGAACGAGGCGGTCGCCGACTACTTCGGCAACGCCATCGACGTCGACGTCACCGGCACCTCCATGCGCGACCCCGACGCCGGGCTCCTCGGCGAGGACCTGTGCCGGACCGCGAGCCCGCGCGACTGCGCCCTGCGGGACCTCAACGACGGCCGCACCACCGCCGACTACGAGGGCCTGACCTGGGAGTACGACAACGGCGGCGTGCACGCCAACTCCACGATCTTCTCCGGTGCCCTGTGGGACATCCGCGAGACGATCGGTTCGGCGAAGGCCGACAAGCTCATCTACAAGGCCCTCACCGAGTACATGACCCCGACCGACGACTTCGTCGACGGCCGCAACGCCGTCGTCCAGGCCGCGTTCGACTCGCGCATCGGCCTGGTGTCGCTCGGCCGCGTCATCGCCGCCTTCGTCCGCCACGGCATCATCGACGGCTGGGAGGAGCGCTCCGGCGACGCCACGATCCTCATGGAGGACATCACCGCCGAGCGCACCGGTCCCAGCGCGGCCGGCGGCTGGTGGGTCGCGCCGAAGGGCGACATCGACGGCGACGGCGCCTACGCGATGTACTCCGGCCGCACCAACGGCAAGGGCGACCCGATCAAGCTCGCCGACCCCGTCGACGACCGTTTCAACGTCTACCCCGCCACCGACGGCAAGTGGGCCGTGTGGTGGGCCTGGGGCGCCAGTAACGCGCAGCTGATGCGGGCGCCCGTGGACGGTTCGGCGCCGCCGGAGGTCCTGTGGACCACGCTGAGCCCGTCGAACACGTCGGTCGACGGCGACTGGATCTCGTGGAACACCACGCACCCGATCGCCGGGCGCAAGCAGTGGTACATGAACGCCAACGACCCCGCGGGCACCGCCCAGATGGTCGAGAGCACCTACTACAAGAGCAGCGGCTTCGGCGAGGTGCGCGACGGGAGCCTGTACTACCTGCTCCGCCAGCCCGACCGCACGCCCGGCGGTAACGGCGCCTACCACCTCAACATCGCCGTGCGGGACATGACGACCGGGACCGAGACCCTCCTGCCGGAGATCCTCGACGACAGCGGTGAGAGCTTCGCCGGGATGTACGCGCTCAAGCTGACCGACGAGCACATCGTCGTCGGCGTCGACCAGACCGCGGGCGGAAGCGCCGGGATCTGGCGGATGGACCACGACGGCACGAACGTCAAGGTCCTCGTCAAGGAGACCGACGGCCCACTGCTCGGCGACTACGACGCCACCGACGACGCGGTCACCTTCGAGGACTGGCCCGGCCCGACGGTTCCGCAGGTCTGGCAGATCGGCATCGACGGCGGGAGGATCGCCAAGATGTCGTGCGCCGACGGCCTCCAGTTCCGGGTCACCGCCGACGAGGGCCGCCGCGCGGTCTGGCTCGACGGTTCCTACGGGACCACGGCTCTGGTGTCGCGGTCGAAGCCCTCGCGCTGCTGAGGTCGGCAAGGCTTTACCGGTAATGAGGGGCCCGCGCTCAGCCCAGCGCGGGCCCTTCGCCGTGTCTAGGAACCGGTGATCAGGTCGCTGATGAGGCGGTCGACGGGCCCGGTCGCCCGGTCGCCCGCGTTGCTCAGGGTCACCGCGACCCACTCGCCGCGCGGATAGCGTTCGACGTTCGCCGACACGCCCGGCGCGCCGCCGCCGTGGCCGACGGCCCAATCCCGGTCGGCGACGAGCCGCAGCGCGGGCGCGTAGGAGTAGAAGGTGTCCAGGCGGGGCTTCGACGGGTCGGGCGGGAGGTCCGGGCGGCGGCCTTTCGGGCTCGTCGCGAGGTGGGTGTGGGGGGCGTTGAGGAGCCGGTCGGTGTAGAGCGCGTTCATGAAGCGCTCCAGGTCGGCCGCGTCGGCGAAGGAGCTGCCCGCCGGTGAGCCGATGTGGAAGTGCGCGGATTCCAGGACGTCGGCGCCGTCCTGGTAGGGCCGCGCGATGGTGGTGTCCGAGCGCCATACGTCCTTGGTGAAGAAGCCCGAGCGGCGCATCCCGGCACGCGCGAAGACGTGCTCGGCGACGTAGTCGTAGTACGAGCGGCCCGACACCGCGGCGACGATCGCGCCGAGGACGTAGAAGCCGGAGTTGCTGTAGACGTGCCTGCCGCCCGCCGGGAAGGCGAGCGGGTCGCGCCGGACGAAGGACAGGCCGCCCTCCCACGCGTCGGCGACGGTCGCCCAGCCCGGCGCCTCGTCGAAGAAGCCGGGCACCCGCATGTAGTCGCCCAGACCGGAGGTGTGGGTGAGGAGGTGGTGGGGTGTGACGGTGCGCGCGACGTCCGCGGCGAACCCGTCGAGGTAGGTGCCGATGGGCGCGGACAGGTCGACCCGGTGCTCCTGCACGAGGCGCAGGAGGGCGACGGCGGTGAACATCTTGGTGACCGACCCGACGCAGAAGCGCGTGCCGCGGGTGTTGGCGGTGCCGGTGGCGCGGTCGGCCATGCCCACCGACCGTTCGAGGACCGTGCGGCCCTTGCGGGTGACGCGAACCGTGCCGGAGAAGGCGCCTTCGGAGTGGAGACGGCGGATGAGCCGGTCGACCTCCCCGCCGGGCCGCAGGCCGGGCGGTACGTGGGAGCCCTCGTCGGCGGCGGCGGGCTCCTCGCCCACGGCGAGGGCGGCGCCCGCGGCGAACGGGACGGCGGCGCCGAGAAGGCCGAGCATGGAACGGCGCGAGGTCGCGAAGGTGGGTCTCGTCATGTCCGGAGACGCTATGTGCCGTTTCGGTACGCGCGCGTCCGTCGTGGGACAGAGGTGCGGGTATGTCCGAAGGCGGAGACGGTCACTCCGGTACAGGCGCGCGGGGCTCGACCTTGTCCTCGTCGCGCAGTTCGACGAAGGGTTCGGCGTCGGCGGGCCGCAGCCCGTCGTCGACGGCCTTCGCCCGGCGCAGTTCCGCGTCGAACTCCAGGCCGAGCAGGACCGCGCAGTTGGAGATCCACAGCCACACGAAGAAGACGATGACACCGCCGAGAGTGCCGTAGGTCTTGTCGTAGGAGCCGAAGTTCGCCGCGTACAGACCGAACCCGGCCGAGGCGACGATCCAGAGCACGACCGCGAGGAGGCTGCCCGCCGACACCAGACGGAAGCGCCCGACGCGGGCGTTGGGCGAAGCCCAGTACAGCAACCCGAAGATCAGCGAGACCAGGAGGACGAGCACCGGCCACTTGGCGATGTTCCACCCCGAGACGGCCGCGCCGCCGAAACCGAGTTTCGCCCCGGCCCACTCAGCGGCCGGGCCGGTGAAGACGACGATGAGACCGCAGATCGCGAGCATGACGCCGACGATGACGGTCAGCAGCAACTGCAAGGGAACCGTCTTCCAGAAGGGACGGCCCTCGGGCACGTCGTAGACCACATTGGACGCTCGAATGAACGCGCCTATGTAGCCCGACGCGGCCCACAGGGCCGTGACCAGACCGACGATGAACACGACCGGCGCGCCGCCGGAGTCCTGGATGCCGTGGGCGCCCTGGGTGAGCAGGTCGCGGGCCGGACCGGGCGCGATCGCGCCCAGCTGGTCGATGAGGGGCTGAGTGGCCGACTGGCCGAGCATGCCGAACACCGAGACCATGACCAGCAGGCCCGGGAAGATCGACAGGACGCCGTAGTACGTCAGCGCCGCGGCCCGATCGGTCAGGTTGTCGTCGGCGAACTCCTTGACCGTGCTCTTGACGACGCCCCAGATCTTCATGACTCCCCCGTCGTCAGCGACGGCCGCTCCCACCGGACAGGCGGCGGACGCCGGCGGCGCCCCCACGGTCGATGGCGGCCTTCACGATCGCGAAAATGGCGCCCTGGAGGGCGGCCGCGGTCAGGATCTCGCCCCAGCCCTTGTCGGCGTCGGTGGCGTCGGGCGCGTCGTCGTCGCCCGTCGACAGGCGCCAGACCTGCTTGAAGGCCCAGCCGGCGACGAGACCACCGGCGACCCCCGCGATGAGACCGAAAGGCTTGTACAGCAGGTTCTTCACCGTTTACCTCCAAACGCGCGCCACAACATCAAGCCCGCGGCGACGACACCGCCGACGGCGATGACCACGACGGCGACCGGCACGTCGTGCAGGACCCTGAGACCCGTTGAGGCGCGGTCCTCGATGGACTCCCGCACCTCGTGCAGGGCCTTGCCCGCACGTGCCTTCACGTCGAGTTTCGCGGTCAGCGCCGCGACGGTGTCGCCGAGCTCGGCGCGCGTGGCGGCGATGTCGGCGCGGATATCGTCGATGTCCTCCGGCGGAGAAGGCGGCGGAGGCGGCGGGGACAAGGAGGCGCCGTGGACGACGTCATCGTTCTCGGCGGTGCTCATGACCCGTTCTCCTCTCCCCGCAGTGTCGCGATGTCGGCCTGGACGCTCTCGACGGTCTCCGTCGGTTTGAGCGGGACAGCGCGCTTGACGCGCGCTCGCCCGACCAGTGCCATCACACCGGCGATGAGCAGGATGAAGACGCCGACGAGAAGAGCCGACAGCCACGCGGGCATGACCAGCGCGAGCGCCAGCACCCCGGCGGCGATCAGCACGCCGATGCCGTAGAGGAGGAAGACGCCGCTTCCTCCGAAAAGTCCGATGCCGACCCCGGCGTTCTTGCCCTTCTGCGCCATTTCGGCGCGCGCCAGGGCCAGTTCATCGCGAACGAGGTGGGACATCTGCTCAGTCGCGCGGCGGACGAGCTCGGCAGTGGACGCCTCCGCCGCGGTGGGTGCCTCCGTCATGATCGCTCCCTCCGCTGACCCCTGGATACCCCGGAGAAACGGTTCGAAACCGGCTTCCGGCTCCACTATCGCCCCGAAGCGCGCGTCGGAGGGGGAGAACGGCGAAGAGCGAGGGGGTCCACGGCCCCACCAGCCATGGACCCCTCACGAGGGGAGGGTCGTCTCAGCCCCGCTCAGCCGGCGCGCGCGGAGGAACCGCGCCCGCCGCCACGGCCCGCACGATCGGGCAGGGGTAGGGCAATCCGTCGTCCTTGCAGAGACCATCCGGGTTGGGTCCGTGAATGTGTCCGGCATCGTGATCGACGAAACGATCATCGACCGTCCTGGGGCGGCCGGTCGTTGGAGTCTTCATTGGACGGTGTGCTCCTAGTGATCCGGCCGGGCGGTGCTCAGCCGCCCGACGGCTGTTTCGATGGAACCAACTTCAACACGCCGAAGACAAATTGGCGGTCGTCAAGTTGACACTCAGGCATGGGATTCAACCAGACGGGAACGCCCCTGACCTGGGAACTTGTGTAGACAAGTCGGAGGAATTGACTGTGGGTGATCGAGGCAAAGGCGTATTGACGCGGGGGTGACCTGGGGTGTTCCGGGGGTGAGAAATCGCGTGCACAGTGTTGCGGGGTGGGAAGGGGGCGGAATTCCGGGTTTTAGTGCGGGAAGAGGGAGTGAGTGACTGATTTCCGACTGAATGGCGGTGCTCGGGAGTGGGCGGGAGGTTTGGCGGGAGGTTTGGGGTCGCCGGGGGTACGCGTCCGCCGAAACCGCGCTCGCGAGGTTCGCTTTCGCTGGGCCTGTGCTCGCTGGGCGTGTGCTCGCTGTGCCTGCGCTCGCCGTGCCTGCGCTCGCCGTGTGCCGTGTCGCCGACCGAGACCACCGCCACCTCTCCCGCCGCCAGCACCCCCGCCTTCCCCGCCTCTCTCGGGCTAGGGCGCGTGCGGGTGGGGGTGGTGTTGATCTCGCGGTGTGTTCCCGCGTTCGCCGGGAAGCCATACCCACCACACGACCGTGACCTTCGAGAACAGACCCCAGGGTCGCGCGCAGCGCGACACACCCCCAGGCGTCTACCTGTGTCTCCGTCGCTTCGGCCGTTGATTGGACGACATGAAGGTTCTGGGGCTGTCAAGGGCGCTCTTTCCCTTGACAGCCCCAGGTTCTTCATGTGCCCTTGAAAAGGCCGATTAGA
>NZ_JACHGT010000026.1 GCF_014202425.1 Phytomonospora endophytica
CGTCGCTTCGGCCGTTGATTGGACGACATGAAGGTTCTGGGGCTGTCAAGGGCGCTCTTTCCCTTGACTGCCCCAGGTTCTTCATGTGCCCTTGAGAGGGCCGAAAAAGACGGAGACACGCAACGCCAAACCACCCCAGCCCGCCGCCCCGGCCACCCGGCCGGAGACCGCTAAGGCACCCCCAGTCTCCCGAGCGAGGCCGGGGGTCAAGGGGGCGAAGCCCCTTGCGGGGTCCGGGGCAGAGCCCCGGCAACGCACCCGCAACCAGGGACGCAGGGGTCTCGGCGCGAGACCCCCCAGAAACAGACCCCCCAGAAACAGACCCCCCAGAAACAGACCCCACACAAAAAACCCCCGACGCATCCGCGCCGGGGGCCCTCACCGTCTCCTAACCGATTCGCCACCGCGTCCGCCTCCTGGACGAGCTGCTGCGTACTGAGCCGCCCTTCCAGCCTCGCGCGCAGCTCCGCGTACGTCACCAGCACCACGGCCACCCCCGCGATCGCCACCGGCACCAGCAGCACCGCCCGGATCGCCTCCAGGATCAGCACGACGATGAACCCGCCGAAGCCCAGCCCGTCCTTGGCGACGGCCCCTTCGATCAGGCCGAGCGGCAGACTGATGATGCAGCCGTACACCAGGAACGCGACGGCCGCGGCGAGCAGCCTCGACAGGGCCCGTCCGAAGTCGCTGTGCGTCAGTTTGAAGCTGCGCATGAACGGGTTGCCGCCTTCGAAGACGAAGGCGGGCGCGATCACGGCGAGCGCGATCGCCAGGTAGATGCCGGGCAGGATGCAGGCGCACAGTCCGATCGTGATCACGATCGACGCCACGATCGTCCATCCCCACATGGGCAGGGCGCGTCCGAAGCCGTAGGACATGGACTCGCCGAAGGGGACTTGGACTCCGGGTGTTCCTTCGCGGACGGCGACGCGGATCGCGGCGACGACGGCGGCCGCGGCGAGGAAGCCCGTGATCACCCACGCGAGCAGGGACCACAGTCCGCTGCCGGCGTAGTCGCCCCAGTTGATGCTGTCCATGTCGTCGCCGATGGGTCCGACGGCGGTGTTGACGGTTCCGACGACGAGGCTGGGGATGACGGCGCCGATCAGCATGATCAGCCCGATGGATTTCCAGCTTCGCTTGAAGACGCCGGTGACGCGGTTGAACCAGGTGTTGAAGTCGGTCGCGACGATCGGGTCGTACGGGTCGGGCGCTCCTTGTCCCGGCTCCGGGGGCCAGTAGGGCCCGTCGGGCGGGGGTGGCGGGTAGCCGCCTCCTCCTCCCGCGCCGCCGGCGGGCGGCGGGGCGCCGTAGCCGCCCGACGGCGGTGGCGGCGTGTACGGCTCCTGTGCCTGGTATCCGCCCTGGTCGGGTGCCCCATATGAACCGGGTTCACCGTGGCCCGACTGTTGCGCGTAGGGGTCCGGTGCCGCCGGTGGCGGCTGGTAGCTGGCGCCCTGGGGCGGGTAGTCGTGTTGCTGCGGTGGTGGGGGAGGCCGGTAGTCGCCTCCCGCGGGTTGCGACGGGTAGCCCTCCGAGCGCGGCGGTTCCGCCGGCCATTCGCCGCCGCCGCCGCTGTCGGCGGGCGGCTGGGCGTGCGGGTCGCGGGCCTGGTCGTAGGGCTCGTCGGGAGGTGTGCCGCCGGGAGGCGGTGGCGGTGTAGTCATATTCGCAAGCTACCAACTCAAATGCCTCTATTTAGGACATTCGCCTGATGCTGCCGCTACTGTGCCCGTTCTGGGGAAACGCCAGGGCCGAAGACGCGCGAAGCGTCTTCGGCCCTGGGTAGGTCGGTGGACCCGGGTCAGCCGATGACCCGGACGTTCTCCGCCTGCGGGCCCTTCTGGCCCTGCGCGACGTCGAACTCGACGCGCTGCCCGTCATCCAGCGAACGGTATCCGTCCAGCTGAATCGCCGAGAAGTGGACGAAAACGTCCGCCCCGCCGTCCACGGCGATGAAGCCGTAGCCCTTCTCGGAGTTGAACCACTTGACGGTGCCTTGTGCCACTGTGCACTTCCCTTACTCTTTTTTCACCGGCGCCGCGGCGCGGATCGCCGGGGCCATCGTCCACCGCCGGCGCACCCACACCGATGGTGGACTTGCGTTCGCGAGAAAGATGACCGACTTCGCACGCTACACGAGCCGCGCTTCCGTGGCTAGGCATGCTGCCCGTCGCCGGGCGTCGGAATGTGATGTATGACGACGGAGTTTGTCGCGGGAGAATCCCCGCTCAGCGGCCCTGTGGAACGCGAGGCCAATCCGCGTTTTAATCCTTTCGTGTCCGGCCCGAGACCGACGCGGTCCCACGTTGTCCGCGGCGGTCCCGGACCGGTCCGTCACTCCGTCTCGGCGGCGACGTGCCGGCGGCTCTGCACGAAGCGGAAGCGCCCGGCGACATAGGCACCGTCGGTGAGGGCGGCGTTGGCCGCGGCGTTCCCGCCGGAGGCGTGGAAGTCGGAGAAGGCCGCCGACTGGTTGACGAACACCCCGCCGGTCAGGTTGCACGACAGGTGCACCGCGACGTCGCACGCCGCGGTCTCCACCTCGGCGAGCACGTCCTCGTCGGTGGAGTACACCCCGGCGGTCAGCGCGCCCTTGGCCCCGACGGTCTCGCGGAACACGCGGATCGAGTCGGCGGTGTCGGCGGTCGCCACGAGGAACGCGATCGGCCCGAACCACTCCTCGCCGTACACGTCGGAGTCCCCGGCGCCGAGCTTGGCGATCAGGGGAGTGCGGACCACCGCGTCGGCGTGCGCAGGGTGCGTCAGCGCCTGCGACGCCAGCAGCACCTCGCCGAGCTTCTCGGCGCGCGCGAGCCGGTCGGTGACGCCCTCGTTGACGATGGCGCCGATCAGCTCGACGGCCCGCGCCGGGTCGGCGGTCAGCTTCGCGACGGCCCCGGTGATCGCGGTCGCCACGTCGTCGAAGGACACCTTGCCCTCGGGGGTGTCGATGCCGCCCTCGGGGATGAGGATGTTCTGCGTCGTCGTGCACATCTGTCCGCTGTAGAGGCACAGCGTGAAGGCCAGGTTGCGGGCCAGGCCCTTCAGGTCGTCGGTGGAGTCGATGATGACGGTGTTGACGCCCGCCTTCTCGGTGTACACCTGCGCCTGCCGGGCGTTGGTCTCCAGCCAGTCGCCGTAGGCGGTCCCGCCGGTGAAGTCGATGATCTTCACGGCCGGGTCCGTCGCGAACGCCGACGCGACCTTGTCGGCCGGGTCCTCCGCGGCGAGGGTCACCAGGTTCGGGTCGAAGCCCGCCTCGGCGATGACCTCCCGCGCGATCTGGACCGTGATCGCCAGCGGCAGCACCGAACCCGGGTGCGGCTTGACGATGACCGGGTTACCCGTCACCAGCGAGGCGAAAAGGCCCGGGTAGGAGTTCCAGGTCGGGAACGTGTTGCACCCGATCACCAGCGCCAGCCCGCGCGGCACCACGTGATAGGTCTTCGACATCCGCAGCGGGTCGTGCTTGCCCTGCGGCTTCTCCCAGTACGCCGTCGCCGGGACGCGCGTCATCTCCGAATACGCGTACGCCACGGCCTCAAGGCCGCGGTCCAGGGCGTGCGGGCCACCGGCCTGGAACGCCATCACGAAAGCCTGCCCCGTCGTGTACTGCACGGCGTTGGCCAGCGTGAACGACCGCTGCGAGATGCGGTCGAGGATCTCCAGGCACACCCCGGCCCGAACCGCCGGACCCGCCTCCCGCCACGCCGGCTGCGTCGCCGCGGCGGCGTCGATCAACGCGCGCGGATCGGCACGCGGATAGCGCACCCCCAGCGGGATCCCGTAGGGGCTCACCTCCGTGGCGACCCGGTCGGCCGGACCGGGCTGGTCGATGGGGAAGTCCGCGCCGAGGTACGCCTCGAACGCGGCCTTCCCGTCGGCGGCGGCGGTCTCGCCGTACACGCGGGGACTGGGCGACTCGGGGTAGGCCGACCAATAGCCGCGCTCGCCGATCGCCTGGAGCGCGCGGTCGAGGGTGTCACGGTGCTTCGTGAGCATCGGGTGCGTCATGCTCACATGATGCCGCAGGCGACCGCTCCCACGCGACGGTTGGTGACGGTGCGTTTCGGGCGGCGCTACGAAAGCGTCCGGCCGTCGCGGCGGCGTGCCCGGTACGGGCGGGCGCCCGACCGGCGTGACCTGCGCACGCGGCGGGGCGCCCACCGTCGAGGGCGTCAGATCTTGCGCTGGTAGGTCACGCTCGCGTGGGCGGGGCGGTAGCCGATGGCGGTGTTGACCGCGATCATCGGCGCGTTGTCCTCGGCGTTGTCGGTGTCGACGTAGCGGAGGGCGGGCCGCAGTTCCCGTGCAGGGGCGAGGTTCGCGAGTTTCACGAGCGTCCCCAGACGGTGGCCGCGATGGTCGGGGTCGACGACGGTGATCGCCTGGAAGGCGTGCTCGCCGGAGTCGCGCGACAGGCCGAGGAATGTCCACGCCACAGCCTTCCCGGTCGCGGTGTGCACGGCGGCGGCGTTGCAGAAGGTCTGCCCGCTGGCCAGCGCCGACCTCGCCCGCTCCCGCACGCGTTCGGCGTCGGGCCGCTCCGGCTCGTAGTCCATGTCGCCCAAGGGCATGTCGGTGGTGAGCCGGTACTCCAGGTAGGCGAGGTCTTCGAGGAGATGCTCGGGGCAGTCGCCGCCGTCGACGCCTTCCACCCAGGTCGTGAGCTCGTAGCCTTCGGCGTGCCGCCACGCCTTGGCGGCCAGCTCATCGTGGGCGCCCTCGGGGACCGCGGCCATGTCGAGCCGTGAGTGGAGCGAGGTCATCGCCGGCGTGTAGCCCATCCTGCGGAGGAACGCCGAGGGGGCGCCGTCGATCGGCTCGGTGGATTCCGGCAGCGCCTCGTTGGCGTTGGCGATGAAGGTGTCGCGACCCTCCTCCTCGGCTCGTTCCACGAAGAACTCGTGCAGTTTCGTGCCGATCCCCTTCCGGCGGTGGTCGCGGTGGACCTGGATCCACGGCATCGCCAGGTGCAGGTTCTCCGTCGTGCCCAGCATCAGTGACACGTGCCCGACGGCCTCGCCGTCCACGCGCGCCAGCCAGTTGCGCTGAGAGGTCCCCGGCCGGGACTCCCCGAAGCCGCTGCGCAGGCGCTCCCAGGTCGGTGGCGGGCCGGTGTACGGCTCGTGGTTGACCAGCGCGAGGGCGTGGAAGTCGGCGAGGGCGTCGAGGTCGTGCTTGGTGAAGGGCTGGAACTCCATCGGGGCTATACCTCCTTCTGGTAGTTGTGCGTGCGGCCGTGGATCCGGTAGCCGAGGGCCTCGTTGATGGCGATCATGTGCGCGTTCTCGCCGGCGTTGTTGGTCTCGACGACCCGCAGCGAGGGCTCCATCGCCGTGGCGTAGGGGAGGTTTTCGAGCTTGACGTAGGTGCCGAGGCGCTTGCCGCGGTGATCGGGATCGACGACGGTGATGCCCTGCCAGCAGTGGCCCGGGTCCGAGGGCGGGGAGCTGATGAGGGTCCAGGCAACGATACGGCCGGTTTCGCGGTGCCGCACCGCCGTGTGGAAGTTGCGGATACCGGCGAGGCGGTTGCGTTCGCAGCGGGCGCGGATGGACTCCGGGTCGGGTTCGCGGGCCTGCATGTTGAGGTCGCCGGTGGGGGCGTCGGTGTCGAGGCGGACTTCGAGGCGGGCGAGGTCGTCGACGTGCTCGGGCGGTGTGGCGCCGTCGAGGCCGTCGCTCCACTGGAGGAGTTCGTAGTCGGTGGCGCGGGCGCGGCAGTCGGCGAGCAGCGCGTCGGTGGTGGCGGTGTCGACCTCGCCGGGCTGGAGGCGTCGGGTGACCTCGGTGAGGGCGCAGGTCATGCCGACGGCGTCGGCGAAGCGGGGGCCCGCGGCGGGCGGGTCGGCGTCGGCGGGGTCCTGGACGCGGACGACGAGGGTCGTGCGGCCGAGCTCGCGCAGGCGGTCGAGCGTGTGCGCGTAGAGGCGTCGGCCGACGCCCATGCGGCGGTGCTCGACGTGGACCCAGCCTTCGACGTGGGCGAGGTGGGTGTTGTCGAGTTGGGGCAGGAAGAGGAGGAGGGCGCCGACGACCTCGTCGCCGACGGTGGCGACGAAGTACTCGCCGGTCCACCCGTGCGGCGGGGTTTCGAGCATGGCCTGGATGTTGTCGCGCCCGAAGGGTGTGACGTCGGGGACGTCGTGGAGCTGGGCCGCCCGCCAGCCCGCGTAGATCGCGTCGCCGAGGGTGATGTCATCGGGACGGAAGGTCTTGACGTCTATGGCGTCAGTTTTGGTGGAGTTCATGGCCTCATCATGACGTCTAATTGGCGTCATGGCAAGAGGGGGTGGGGTTGAGGGGCCTCACCGGCGGCGGGCCGGGCCCGACTCCGTACCCGTGAGGCGGTCTCGTTCGCGCCGCCCGGAAAAGCCGAGCCCGATGCCCCACCTTCCAGGCGGTTTCGTTCGCGCCGCCCAGAACCGGCCCAGTGAACCCCGTCCCTTCCCCTCCCTCTCGGCTTGCACTCTCCTCCCTTGAGTGCTAAACAAGGTGTTGGCACTCGCGACCCGTGAGTGCCAAGGTCGGGGTGGTGGGACCCTCCCTCAACAGGGACGGGTCGTTATCGTCGCGGGCCATCTGCCCGGCCGGATCAAGCAGTGCGAAGCGCGCCGTACGGCGTGCGACATACGTAATCCGGAGGACAACGCCAGATGGCCAAGATCATCGCGTTCGACGAGGAAGCACGCCGTGGCCTTGAGCGCGGCATGAACATCCTTGCCGACGCCGTGAAGGTGACGCTCGGCCCCAAGGGACGCAACGTCGTCCTGGAGAAGAAGTGGGGCGCCCCCACCATCACCAACGATGGTGTGAGCATCGCCAAGGAGATCGAGCTTGAGGACCCGTACGAGAAGATCGGTGCCGAGCTCGTCAAAGAGGTAGCCAAGAAGACCGACGACGTGGCCGGTGACGGCACCACGACGGCGACGGTTCTGGCTCAGGCTCTGGTCCGCGAGGGGCTGCGCAATGTCGCCGCCGGCGCGAACCCGATGGCGCTCAAGCGGGGCATCGAGACGGCCGTCGCGGCCGTCGCCGAGGAGCTCGCGAAGATCGCCAAGGACGTCGAGACCAAGGACCAGATCGCGTCCACGGCCTCGATCTCGGCCGGTGACACCACCGTCGGCGACATCATCGCCGAGGCGATGGACAAGGTCGGCAAGGAAGGTGTCATCACCGTCGAGGAGAGCAACACCTTCGGTCTTGAGCTTGAGCTCACCGAGGGCATGCGCTTCGACAAGGGCTACCTGTCGGGTTACTTCGTGACCGACCCCGACCGCATGGAGACGGTGCTTGAGGACCCCTACATCCTCATCGCCAACCAGAAGATCTCCGCGGTCAAGGACCTGCTCCCGACCCTTGAGAAGATCATGCAGGCCGGTAAGAGCCTGGTGATCATCGCCGAGGACGTCGAGGCCGAGGCCCTGGCGACGCTGATCGTCAACAAGATCCGCGGCACGTTCAAGTCGGTCGCCGTCAAGGCGCCCGGTTTCGGCGACCGCCGCAAGGCCATGCTGACCGACATCGCGATCCTGACGGGTGGTCAGGTCATCAGCGAAGAGGTCGGCCTCAAGCTGGAGTCGGCCACCATCGACCTGCTGGGCCGTGCCCGCAAGGTCGTCATCACCAAGGACGAGACCACCATCGTCGACGGTGCCGGTGACGAGGAGCAGATCGCGGGCCGGGTCGCGCAGATCCGTAACGAGATCGACAACTCCGACTCCGACTACGACCGTGAGAAGCTGCAGGAGCGCCTGGCGAAGCTCGCCGGCGGCGTCGCGGTCATCAAGGTCGGCGCGGCCACCGAGGTCGAGCTGAAGGAGCGCAAGCACCGCATCGAGGACGCCGTTCGCAACGCGAAGGCGGCCGTCGAAGAGGGCATCGTCGCCGGTGGCGGCGTGGCGCTGGCTCAGGCCGCGGTTCGCGCGTTCGAGAAGCTGGAGCTGACGGGCGACGAGGCCACCGGTGTGGCCCTGGTGAAGTCGGCGCTCGACGCGCCGCTGCGCCAGATCGCCGTCAACGCCGGCCTTGAGGGCGGCGTCGTCGCGGAGCACGTGCGCGGCCTGCCCGTCGGACACGGCCTGAACGCCGCGACCGGCGAGTACGTCGACATGCTGGCGGCCGGTATCCCGGACCCGGCCAAGGTCACCCGCTCTGCCCTGCAGAACGCGGCGTCGATCGCGGCCCTGTTCCTGACCACCGAGGCCGTCGTCGCCGACAAGCCGGAGCCGGCCAAGGCCGACGCCGCGCCCGGTGGCGCCCCGGACATGGGTTTCTAGATCCCTTGTAGGATCAACGATCCAGGCCCGGCGGCCCGTCCCCGAAAGGGGGCGGGCCGCTTTTTCGTTCGTCTTGATCCGGTCTGGGAGACTGTGCGCTCATCCTGAGACGAAGGAGAGCAATTGAGCCTCTCATCCCGTTTGGTCACGGTGGCCGGTGCGGCCGTGCTCGCCGTGGGTCTGGCCGCCTGCGGTGGCGAGGCCGATCCCGCCGGGCCCGACTCCTCGACGTCCTACCCGGTCGAGGAGCCTTCGGACGTCGGCGACGATCACGGCCCCTCCGACCTCGACGCGCTGGTCGGCGACTGGGAGCTGGTGCCGACCGAGCCGCACACGAAGACGCCGCTGACGGTCACCGAGGAGGGCACGGCGGAGGTCCCGGCCTCCGATGGCGCCCTGGCGACGCGCGGGTTCGCGGGGACCGTCGATCCCGACGGCGCGGGCGGTTTCACGGTGACGCTGGTCAGCACCGACGCGGACCTGGAGGAGTGGGTGCTGACGCTCAAGCCGGGTGCGATGGCCGAGACCTTCGACGTGACCGACGCGAAGGGTTCGACCTACACGCTCGTGCGTGCCTGAACCGCGGGTACCTCGTCCGCCTCCGCTTTCGCGGGGGCGGCTTTTTCATGCCCCGAGGCTTGCGAATGTCGGCGATATATCGTTAGCATTCGAGAGTGACTCAAGAACACTCCTGCACCATCGCCGACCATCCCGATGGAGCCCTCCTCGATGCCGTACTCGACGCCGTCCGCACCCACTACGTCCACCCCGAGACCGCCGCCGCGATGGCGGCCCTCGTCCGCGCCCGCCGTGCCGAAGGCGCCTACACCGGCCTGCCGGGGCCCGAGTTCTGCGCGACCGTCACCGCCGACCTCCGCTCGGTCTACGACGACCGCCACCTCACCGTCGTCTGGCGCGACGAGCCGCGACCCGAGCCCGAGCCGGGTGCGGAGGCCGCGGCCCTCGACGTATGGCGCGAGCGCTTCCGGCTCGAAGCCGAAGGCGTCACCCGCGTCGAGCGGCTGCCGGGGAACGTCGGGCTGATCGCGCTGGCCGGGTTCGCCGACCCGGTCGCCGCCGGGCCGGTCTACGAGGCGGCGATGCGGTTGCTGGCCGGGACCTACGCGCTGATCGTCGACCTGCGGGCCAATCGCGGCGGCTGGCCGCTGTCGGCGGTCCAGTTCTGCGCGTACTTCCTCGGCGCCGAACCGGTCCGGCTCTCGACGGTCCACAAGGGACCGGAGGCGCGGCAGTTCTGGACGCCCGCCCATCTGCCCGGCCCGCGCTACCTCGACCGGCCGGTGCATGTCCTGACCAGTGCGAAGACCTTCTCCGGCGGTGAGGACGCCGCCTACACCCTCCAGGGACTCGGCCGCGCGACGGTCGTGGGCGAGCGCACGGCGGGTGCCGCGCACTCCTTCGCGGTGTTCCGGATCGATGACCACGTCGACGCCCACATCCCCGACGAGCGCCCGGTGAACGCGGTGACGGGCGCGAACTGGGAGGGGACGGGGGTGGTGCCGGACATCGCGGTGCCGGCGGGCGCGGCCTTCGACGTGGCCTACGAGCTGTCGCTGGGGCACGTGGCGGGGCTGGTGGCGGGGAGCGGGAACAAGAACCTGCGGCGGATCGCCGACGAGGCCGTGGAACGGCTCGTGGGGTAGGGAGAAGCCCGCGTCCACAGGGGACGCGGGCTCGTTCGCCACGGTGGTCACTCGTCGGTGCTGCCCCAGTACAGCAGGGACCATTCGGTGAGGCCGGGATACTCCGGTTCCGACCAGACCGGGTCCGCGCCCTGGTACTCCACGAACCTCCAGCTCTCGCCGAAGTTGATCGGCTCGCGGACGGTGACCGTCGCGTCGATCGAGGGATCGCCCGTGGGGCCTTCGTTCTTGACGTACAGGGGGGTGAAGGTCTCACCGTCCCAGTCGGCGTAGGTGTCACAGTCCGGGGAGCGGCCGAAGTCGCCAAGCGGTGCGTCCTTCGTGCTGGTGACCAGGCAGTAGTACTCACCGTCGGCGTGGCTGCGCATGCCGAGGATCTCCAGGTCCGCGCCCAGCCCGGCGGGGTTCTCCCCGAGCCTGTTGTCGGCCTCGGCGGTCACCTGGCCGTTGTCGTCGAAGACGGTGATCGTGTTCTCGTACCAGTCGACGACGAAGTACTCGCGTTGGATGGCGGGGTCGCCCTGTCCGGGCCACTCGTTGAACTGGACGTGGCAGTCGTCGCCGAACCCGAAGGACAGCGGGGTGAAGGCGTCGTCGCCGACGTCGTAGAACCCCCACTCGCCGCCGACCTTGACGAAGAGCTGGTAGGAGTTGACCGACCAGACCGGCTCCTGGCAGAGGTCGTCGCCGTAGTCGTCGATGATCACGCGCACCTCTCCGGTGTTCATGTCCCGGAGTTTGACTTCGGAGTCGGCGGTGACCCAGCTGAGCCAGCGGCCGTCGTTGGAGAAGTTCGCGCTGGCGGCGAGGCCGGGTTCATTGGTCAGGACCGACTGGAGCTCGCGGTTGTCGATGAGCACCTGCAGGCCGTCGTTGTCGTCGATGTAGTAGAGCCGGGTCCCTTTCATGTTCGGGCTCTCGTTCGGCACCGGCGACGTCGGGCTCTCCGAAATCGCCGGATCCACCGGCGGCGCCCCCCGGTCGCTCCACACGGCCGTCGCCCCGACGACCCCGGCGACGAGGAGCACGGCCGCGGCCGCGGCTCCGATGACGGTTCGGCGGACGCCGATACGGCGGGACTCGGCCATGGCGGCCACCTCCAGGGGGACGGGCCGCGTCTCGTCGGCGACGTTGTTCAAGATCTCGCGCAGTCGTTCGGCGGACATCATCGGCTCCCTTCGACCAGGTCGGCGAGTTCGGGGAGGGCTTTGCGGAGGTGCCCCAGTGCGCGGAAGGTCTGTGTCTTGATGGTTCCGGTGGTGCAGCCGAGGATCTCGGCGGTCTCGGCGACGCTGCGGTCTTCGAAGAAGCGCAGCACGATGACGGCCCGTTGCTGCCTGGCGAGGCGCATGAGGGCGGTGCGGACGGTGAGTTGGAGGGCTATGTCCGACGCGCTGTCGCGGGTCGTGGTCGTGCCCGGTCCTTCGGGGGTGTGCTCGGCGAGGTGTTCCCTGACGCGCTTGCGCCGCCACCAGCTGACCTGGAGGTGGTACATGATCTTGCGCGTGTAGGCGGGTGCGCTGCCGGTGGTCTCGATGCGCCGCCAGGACCGGTGCGTGCGCGCGAGGGCGGTCTGCACGAGGTCTTCGGCGAGTTGCTGGTCGCCGGTGAGGAGGTAGGCGGAGCGCAGGAGCGAAGGGGTGTGGGCGCGAGCGAATTCGGTGAACTCGGCCGCGATGTCGGTCATCTGGTCTCCCCCGGAGGCGGTGGCGTGCTGTCACCCACCTAGACGTGGGCGGGCGCTTCCGGGTTGACGGTCTCGGGCGGCGGGTTTCTAGACGCGGACGCCGCCGTCGAGGGCGACGCGCCAGTTGCGGACGAGTGCGGCGTCGACGGGGCTGTTCCAGCCGTGCCGGGACATGCCGCCGATGTGGAAGGCGCGGACGCCGAGTTCGACGAGGCCGGCGACGTGGTCGGGGCGCAGTCCGCCGCCGATCATGGCGAGTTCGGGGCGGGCGTGGGCGGCGAGCGCGTCGCGTCCGGCGCTGACGCCGGCGGCGGAGCCGGCGGTGAGGACCTGGTCGACGCCGTCGAGGGCGGCGACGGCGGTCCAGGCGGCGGCGTAGTCGGCGGCGTGGTCGATGGCGCGGTGGAAGGTCCAGGCGCGGTGGGGGACGGCGTCGCGGAGGGCGGTGACCGCGGCGTGGTCGACGGCGCCGTCGGTGTCGAGGAAGCCGTAGACGAAGCCGTCGTGTTCGCCCATGACGGTGTCGAGTGCGGTGGCGGAGCGGCGGAGCGCGTCGAGTTCGGCGGGGGTGGCGCCGAAGCCGTCGTTGGACCGCAGCATGACCCGGAGGGGCAGGTCGCAGGCGGCCTTGATGGCCGTGACCGTTTCGGGCGCGGGCGTCAGTCCGTCGGCGGCGATGTCGGCGACGACTTCCAGTCGGTCGGCTCCACCGTCGGCGGCGGCCGCGGCGTCCACGGCATCGAGAGCGATCACCTCAAGCAACATGTGGCTGATCTTAAGGGTCTTTCACCGCGACCTTGATCACCGAGAGCGGAGATGTGAAGAAAGGTCAATGAAAATAGTTCGGGTCCCGACGGCAACCCGCCACCCGGCGGCCGACGTCTATCCAGGTGGAATTCCACCGCACCATCATCCCGGGGAGAGTCGCGAGTATGAGTGCCCCCGCGGGCGACTTTGACGAGTTCGTCCGTGCCTACACGCCTACGCTGCTGCGTACCGCCTATCTCCTCACCGGCGACCAGCACCACGCGGAGGACCTCGTACAGTCGGCGCTCGCCCGTGCCCACCGCAGCTGGCACCGCATCGACGACAGCCCTTTCGGTTACGTCCGCCGCACGATGTACCACCTCCAGGTCGCGACCTGGAGGCGCCGGCGCATCCGCGAATGGCTCGGCACGACCACGACCGAGCCGATCCCCGAACCCGATGTGGCCACCGCCGCCGACATCCGCCTCACCCTGCAGAAGGCTCTGGCGCAGCTCACCGACAAGCAGCGGGCAGTGGTGGTCCTGCGCTTCTACGAGGACCGCTCGGTGGAGGACACCGCGGCCGTCCTGCGGTGCAGTACCGGCACCGTGAAGAGCCAGACCGCCAAGGCGCTGGGCAAACTCCGCCAGCTCATGCCGAGCATGGCCGGACTGCTGGAGGGGCGGCTGTGACACTCAGAGATCTAAGCGAGGGCCTGCGGGAACTCGCCGCCGACGCCCAGCCCGTCGACCTGCACGACCGCGCGATCCGCACCTCGCGGCGGCTGCGGGCCCGGCGCGCGGCGGCGGTCATGACCGGGAGCCTCGCCCTCGTGCTGGTGCTCGTCATCGGCGTGAGCCTGTCCTGGCACCGGACGAGTCCGGGCACCGGCATGGACGCCGCCGAACGGGCCGTGGTGGACGCCACCGATTCGGCGTCGGCCTACGACGACGGCACCGAGCCCCTCCAGGTGCTCGCGCGCGTCGGCTACTACGTGGCGCAGGGTGGTTCCCCCGACTCCTACACCGTCTATTCGTGGGCGCCGGGCTCGGATCCCCGGCCGGAGCTCTCGGGTGAGACCACTTTCGCGGAGTCCGTCGCCATCTCGCCCGACGGCCGGTACGCCGCCTACTACACCGAGGACCGGATGGCCGTCGCCGACCTGTCCGGTTTCGACCCGGCCAACGCCGACGACGTCGTCTACCAGGCCGAGGGCCCCGGCGACTCCTGTCTGGCGCCGACCTGGACGCAGGACTCCTCGGCGGTCGTGATGTACCCGCGCGACGCCGACACCTCCACGATGGTCGAGCTGTCGGGCGGGGAACCCGCCGAGGCGGAGCTCTTCCGGCCCGACGGCTGCGACGCCCAGGTCTTCACCTACGGCAAGGACATCGCGACCTTCGCCTTCGCCTACATGGACACCGACGGCAACGTCTCCTGGGAGGACGCCGGCGACGGCACCCCGCTCACCGCGGCGAGGACCTACCCGGCCGACGACCTGGGTTTCCTGCCCGGCCGCCTGGCCGGAGCCAGCGGCGACGGCGACCTCGTCTGCCTGTCCGAGACGGTCGACGTCGAGGCCCTCCCGGCGCGGCCGAGCTGCGGGGCCCTCGCCACGCCAAAGGGCCTGGTCACCGCGGCACTGCCCGTGGACGGCACCCTGACCGGCGCGACCTTCCTGAACGGCATGTTCGGTCCGGGCAGTGAGGCGTCGAGCAGCGGCCCGGACGAGGGGGGCGAGATCGCGATGAGCTTCACGCAGGACGTGATGCTCCGGGTCCGCACGTCCGACGACGGTGTCGTCGTGGCGCAGGCGTCTTATACCGTCGAGGAGGGCGCATCCGAGAAATTCGGGGACGCCACCGTGGTCGACTTCGAGCTCGTCGCCCAGACGTTCCCCGAACCGCCCGCGCTGGCCGACGCGTACCTGCTCGCGTTCGCTCCATGACTTCACCCGAAAGGGCCTTTCCGCGACGGCAACCGGACGCACCGTGGGGGGCGTCTTGATTGTTGACGCGCGCAGTGCTGACATCGATGACGTGCTGACGACGAACCGGCGACCGGCGACCTGGAGTGATCGGCCATGACCTTGAAGAGCCTCGGCGAGGGGCTGCGAGACCTCGCCGGTGCGGTCGAGACGGTCGACATGCGAGAACGCGCGATCGCGGCCTCGCAGAGGCTGCGCGCGCGGCGGATCACCACGGGCGTCGTCGGCGCCGTGGCGGTCCTGCTCGTCGGCCTCCTCGGGTTCAACGCGGTGTGGACCGACCGGGCCGCGCCCGAGGACATTCCGGCCGCCGACCGGCCCGTCGAGGTCCCGGCCCTGCCCGCTCCGGTGACCGTGGCGGGCGTCGCCGAGAACCTGTCGGGCGACTTCTACTACCTGGCGCCGAGCTCGCTCGACTCCGGCGACCCGCAGTCCGAGACGCAGAGCCTCCTGCGCTGGGACGGCGACGGCGCCCTCGAAGTCGTCGCCGAGGGCCTGCCGATCACCGGCACCGTCAACGTCTCACCCGACGGCCGCTACCTGAGCTTCGTGCGCACCGGACAGCTCGTCCTGCGCGACCTCGCCTCCGGCCGGGAATGGCAGATCATGGCCGTCCCGGACGCGCAGCTGTGCGCGCCCCCGGTGTGGGCGCCCGACGGCCGCCGACTCCTCGTGCACCGGGGAAACCCCGGCGACGGCGGACCGGTTGGCTTCTACGACATCACCACCGGCACGTTCACCCAGATCGGCGACGTGCCCGGCTGCCACCTGCGGGTATGGCAGGACGACGCCGGGCGCGACATGCTCAACTACACCAGCTACGACGACCAGCGGCAGATGACCAACCTGCGCGAGGTCGACACGCCCGAGCCGCAGGCCGGGTACGACTGGGGCGTCTTCCCCGGGACATGGATCCGCCAGCCGTACTCGGTGTCGCCCGACGGGGACCTCATGTGCGTCGACACCCTCCTGGACCAGACCTTCCCCGGGGACATGACCGACACCCGCGGCGACTTCTGCACCACCATCGTCGCCCTGGACACCGACAGCCGGGACGGCACGGCCGTCTCGGAGATCCCGATCGAGGGCGGTGGCGTGTCCGGCCTCAGCGCCGTCCAGCAGGCCGTCATGTTCCGCGACAGCTTCGTGGCCCGGACCTCCCTCGCCTCCGGCTCGACCGTCCTGCGCCTCTACAGCGACAAGGGCGAGGAACTCGAAGAACTCACCGAGCCCATGTGGGAGACCGACCCGGTCCTCATCGGATACGTGCCCTAACGGTCCCATCGGACCGAAAGCTCCCAAAGCCGCGCGAATCCACACCGGACGGTGCAAAGCTGTGGCATGCAGCGTGAATCGGCCGCGACGGCGGCACCGGAGCCCGCGCACCACGGCGCCACGATCATGGTGGCCGTCGCGGCCGCGCTCGGCGGCTTCCTCTTCGGGTTCGACACCTCCGTCATCAACGGCACCGTCGACGCCGTCCGCGACGAGTTCGGTGTCTCCGAGACCATCATCGGCTTCGTGGTGTCCTCGGCACTGCTCGGCTGCGCCATCGGCGCCTGGTTCGCCGGGCCGATCGCCGACAAGTACGGCCGCCTGCGCGTCATGCTCGCCGCGGCCGCGATCTTCGCGATCAGCGCCGTCGGCTCCGCACTCGCCTGGGACGCGCTGAGCCTCGCCGGATGGCGCGTCGTCGGCGGTTTCGCCATCGGTGCCGCCAGCGTCATCGCGCCCGCCTACATCGCCGAGATCTCCCCGGCGAACATGCGCGGCCGCCTCGGTTCGCTCCAGCAGCTGGCGATCGTGACCGGTATCTTCGCCGCCCTGCTCATCGACTACGTCCTCGCCGAGAGCGCCGGCGGCGCCGCCGGATCCGTCCCGTGGGGCGGAACGGCCTGGCGCTGGATGTTCGCCTCGGCGGTGCTCCCGGCGATCGTGTACGGCGTGCTCGCCCTGCAGATCCCCGAATCGCCGCGCTACCTGGTCAAGATCAACAAGGTGAGCACGGCCCGCGAGGTGCTCAAGAAGCTCGTCGGCGGCGACGTCGACCAGCGCATCAAGGAGATCGTGCGGTCCCTCGCCGGGCAGAAGGCCGTGCACCTCAAGGACCTGCGCGGACCGACGCTCGGGCTGCTCGGGATCGTCTGGGTCGGCATCCTGCTGTCGGTGTTCCAGCAGTTCGTCGGCATCAACGTGGTCTTCTACTACTCCTCGACGCTGTGGCAGTCGGTCGGGTTCAGCGAGTCCGACGCGATGCTGACGTCGGTGATCACCTCGATCACCAACATCGTGACGACCCTGGTCGCCATCGCCCTCGTCGACCGCATCGGCCGTAAACCGCTGCTGCTCATCGGCGCCGCCGGTATGACCGTCACGCTGGCGATGATGACCTGGGCCTTCGCGACCGCCACCGTCGTCGACGACACGCCGCAGCTGTCCGACGCGATGTCGACGACCGCGCTGATCTCCATGAACGCCTACGTGTTCTTCTTCGGCTGTTCGTGGGGTCCCGTCGTGTGGGTACTGCTCGGCGAGATGTTCAACAACAAGATCCGCGCGACCGCACTGGCCGTCGCCGCCGCCGCGCAGTGGATCGCCAACTGGCTGATCTCGACGACGTTCCCGATGCTCGCCGACATCGGCCTGTTCCTGGCCTACGGGCTGTACACGCTGTTCGCGTTCCTGGCCTTCATCTTCGTGTGGCGCGCCGTGCGCGAGACGAAGGGGCGGGAGCTGGAGGACATGGTCTAGCCGTCCCCGCCGGACGGTCCGGCGGCCGGCGGTTCACAAGGTGTTCCGCAGTGCCTTCGGCCCCGCCAGGATCGCGCCGACGAGCATCCCCAGCCCGATCGCCATGAGCAGCTGGGCCATCGACGCGATGTCGGTGAGCCCGTCGACCTGGTCGCCGCCGAGCCAGGTCTCCAGGCCGCGCAGGCCGTGCGCGCCGGGCGTGAGGACGTAGAACGCGCCCAGGTGCAGCACGTAGGCGGGCGGCAGCCGACGGGAACGGCCGAGGGTCAGCGCGATCACGGTCATCACGACGGCGCCGACGAAGGTGCCGGTCGGGTCGCCGAAGGCGCGCGTGCCGAGCTGCACGGCGGCGACGGTCACCAGCACGACGAGCAGCGCCCACGGCAGATCGCGCGGGGACATGGAGAAGGCGAGCATGATCCCGACGGTGAACAGGATCCAGCCGCACCACACCGCCCACCGGCCGAGGTTCCCGCCGTCGCCGCTGTCGAAGAGGTCCTGGTGGGGCACGTCCGCGACGAAGGTCGCCAGCGTCGCCCCGAACGCGAGGACGAGCAGGGTGACCAGCGCGTACACCAGGCGGGCCGTCCCGGCGGTCATGCGCCCGACGACGAGTTCGAGCGACGCGGCCGACAGCGCGTCGCCGGGGATGAAGTAGAACAGCGCGGGCATGATCAGCGGAATCGGCGCGCCGGTGACCCAGTCCCGCTCGTGGGCGAACAGGACGACCGAGGACACCACGATCGACCCGAGCAGCGGCGAGGCCAGGGTGAGCCACAGTTTCCCGCGTCCCGCGACGACCAGCAGCCCGACGAGCAGCCCCGTCACCGTGCAGGTCGCGACCTGCTGCCAGCTCGCCTGGAGCGAGACGCCGAAGCCGATGCTGAACAGGACGAGCCCGAGCACCTGCCACGGCTTCGACCAGCGTGGCGGCCGGGCGGCGTCGGCGCGCAGGCGCGCTCGGGCCTCGACGGGGGACAACGAGCCGTCGTGGACGCCGATGAGGATCCGCTTCAGGCGCGAGATCCGGTCGAGCGGCGGCACGTCGGGCGTGGCGGAGAAGGAGGCCGTGCGCATGCCGAGGGTGACGACGGCGGAGTCGGCGAGGAAGGTGACCTCGACGTCGTGGCCGTAGGCGGCGGCGACCCCTTTGACGAGGTTCTCGCAGGTGTAGGTGCCCTCGTAGCTGCCGTGGAGGAGCGTGCGCACGAGATCCTCGACGAGCGCGAAGACCTCGTCGGCAGGGGCGGTCGCGGCGCCGGTCATCGGCCATCACCCCTTGGGGGAGCCTAACCGCGGGCTGGGGAGCCGGGGAGCCGATCGCGGGTCAAGCTCCGCTCAAGGTTTCCGCGACGGCGTCGGCCGACACTGGGGTCTCACCGCGAGAGAGGCCGATCGTGACGTACCCGCCCCAGCAGCCCTACGGGCATCAGCAGCCCCAGCAGCCCTACGGCTACCAGCCGCAGGCCTACGGTCAGGCCCCGCCCGTCCACCACTACGGGCCGCCGTCCCCGCCGCCGGTCGATCCGCGCCTGGAGCGAGGGCGGAAGGTACAGAAGTTCCTGCGGATCGTGGTGCTGATCGGTGTCGCCGGCGCCGTGGTCTGGGGCGCGGTGTACTTCGGGTTCATCTGGAACGGGCGGCCCGAGAAGGGCGACTGCCTCAGCGGTCTCACCGAGGAGTTCGAGGGCTACTCGATCGTGGCCTGTGACGATCCTTCGGCGGCCTACGAGATCGTCGAGTACGTGACCGGCGGGAAGTACGACACCGACCTCGGTGCCTGCGACGGTCATCCGAACGGCGAGGTCGTCAAGGGGGGCGGCGGACGGAAGAGCACGAGCCGGTGGGAGTTCTGCGCGGTGCCGGTGGGTTAGGGGCGGGTGCGTTCCCCCGTCGCGATCGCACCCGCCGGTCGACGGCGCCGGTCAGGCGCAGACGCCTTCGCGTCGCTCGAAGGCGTCCCTGTTCCAGGTGGAGCCGAGATCGCGTGCCGGGCCGATGGACCCGTTGGGCATGCCGTCTCCTTCAGGTCGGTGATCGAGACCCGTCGATCGTCGCGAATCCGACCCTTCACCAACAGTGCCCGCGTTGACACCCTTCGATAGATTCGCGCCATGCATCGAGTCGCGATCCTCGTCGTCGACCGGGTCGTGGCGCTCGACCTCGCGATACCCGCGCAGGTGTTCACCACCGCGCGAGCGGACGGCGCCCGGCTCTACGAGGTCGTCGTGTGCGGCGAGCGCCGGGGCTTGACCGTCAACAGCGTCGAGATGGACGGCGGTGGCGTCGAGCTGTACCGGCTGACGGCTCCGTACACATTGGACGAACTCCGGTCGGCCGACACGGTCGTCGTGCCGGGCGGGTCCTTCGGGGTGTCCCCGTCGGCGGAGGCGCTCGACGCTCTGCGGGCCGCGCACGCTCGTGGCGCCCGGATCGCCTCGATCTGCAGTGGCGCGTTCGTGCTGGCCGCCGCCGGGCTCCTCGACGGCCGTCGCGCGACGACGCACTGGGCCTTCGCGGAGCTGATGGCGGGGGCGTTCCCGCCGGTCGAGGTGGACCCGAACGTCCTGTTCATCGACGACGGGGACGTGCTCACCTCGGCGGGTGTGGCGACGGGGCTCGACATGTGCCTGCACATGGTGCGCACCGACTTCGGTGCGGCGGTGGCCGCCGAGGTCGCGCGGCACATCGTGGTCGCGCCGCAGCGCGAGGGCGACCAGGCGCAGTTCATCGTCCACCCCGAGCCGCGCGACGTCGGTTCGCTCGAACCGACGATGCGCTGGATGCGCGACCGGCTCGGTGAGCCGGTGACGCTGGCCGAGATCGCGCGGGAGGCGGCGGTGAGTCCCCGGACGCTGAACCGGTGGTTCCGGGCGCAGACGGGGACGACGCCGCTGCGGTGGCTGCTGCGGCAGCGCGTGCATCGTGCGCAGGAGTTGCTGGAGACGACCGCGCTGTCGGTCGAGGAGGTCGCCGCGAGTTGCGGTTTCGGTACGGCGGTGAATCTGCGGCAGCACTTCGCCGGGTCGCTGCACACCACGCCGCAGGCGTA
Organism: Phytomonospora endophytica; assembly: GCF_014202425.1. GTDB lineage: Bacteria > Actinomycetota > Actinomycetes > Mycobacteriales > Micromonosporaceae > Phytomonospora > Phytomonospora endophytica. Next base: position 20,176 of record NZ_JACHGT010000026.1, read on the forward strand.
CCGGCGGGCGTTCCGGCCGCGCTGACTGCCGTGCGACGAGCCCGGCGGGCGCGACCGGCCTTTATCCCACCACGATCCCGCGCTCGAAGGTCCGGATCACCACCGCGGCGACCCCGTGTCGCGGCAGTTGCCCTTTCGCGCCCGCCTCGCCGCCGGTGTAGGTCAGCGCCCACAGCGTCTGCTGGATCCAGTCGACGCTGACCTCGGGGTCGAGGACGCCTTCGGTCTGGCCGCGCGCGATGAGGTCGCGGACGGCGCGGTCGGCGGCGTCGTCGGTGTCGGCCTCGTCGATGAGTTCGAGCATGCCCTGTTCGCCCCAGACGAACATCATCCGCTCGTAGGTGTCGACCATCGCCGTGATCAGTCGGCGCATCGCCTCGCGGGTCGGGCCCTCGTCGAGTTTCGCGTCGAAGATCGACTGGTTGATGACGTCGATGGAGTCGGCGACGGTCGCCTTGACCAGTTCGTCCCGGTCGGGGAAGTAGCGGTGCACGGTGGTGCGGCCGACCTGCGCGGCCTCGGCGATCTCGGCGAGGGTCGCCGCCCGGTTGCGGGACAGCGTGGTGGCGGCGGCGGCGAGGATCGCGCGCCGGGTGCGGCTTCTGGTCGGCGAGTCGGCGGACGTGCTGGTCATGGGCCGATCGTAGCGGGCGTCCGGACACTCTTCCGGGACATTCAGGTATCCATATGGAACATTCATGTTCCAAAATGGTAGTCTCGGCAACCCAAAACAAGGAGGTGAGTCCCGTGCACGCACTCGTCGCCGACGGACTTCGCAAGACCTTCGGCAAGACCGAGGCGCTCGCCGGTTTCGACCTGCGGGTCAAGGAGGGCACCGTCTGCGGTCTCCTCGGCCCGAACGGCTCGGGCAAGACCACGGCCATCCGCATCATGGCGACCCTGCTGCGCGCCGACGGCGGTAGCGCCCGGGTCGCCGGTTTCGACGTCGCCCGGCGCCCGGGCGAGGTCCGCCGGCGCATCGGGCTGACCGGCCAGTCCACGGCCGTCGACGAGATCCTCACCGGCCGCGAGAACCTGGAGATGTGGGGCCTGCTCTACCACATCGGCAAGAAACGGGCCCGGCGCCGGGCGGGCGAACTGCTCGACCAGTTCGGCCTCACCGACGCCGCCGACCGTCGCGCCAAGCACTACTCCGGCGGCATGCGCCGACGCCTCGACCTGGCCACCAGCCTCATCCTCGCGCCCCGGGTGCTGTTCCTCGACGAGCCGACCACCGGCATGGATCCGCGCAATCGCAACGAGGTCTGGTCGGCCGTCCGCTCCCTTGTGGACGAGGGCACGACCGTCCTGCTGACCACCCAGTACCTCGACGAGGCCGACCAGCTCGCCGACCGGATCGCCGTGCTCGCCGCGCTTCCGGGGGCGGGCGGGCGCATCGTCGCCGAGGACACCCCCGACGGCCTCAAGGCCATGATCGGCGGCGACCAGATCGACCTGGTCGTCCGCGACGCCGGGGCCATCGACGCCGCCGCCAAAACCCTCGCCCGCGTCACCGGGTCCGAAGTGGACATCGAACCCGACGAGCGGCGCCTGCGGGCCCCGGCCCGCGACCGGATCGGCGTGCTCACCACGGTTCTGCGCGACCTGGAGGAGCAGAACGTCGAGGTCGAGGACGTCGCACTGCGGCGCCCCACATTGGACGAGGCCTTCCTGCGCCTCACCGGTCAGCACATCCCCGACGACGCCAAGGAGACGCGATGACCGTCATCGACGACACCCGCCCCACCCTCGGGTACCACCTGGTGTGGGCCTTCAAGGACGGCTGGACCATCACCACGCGCGGCCTCGTCCACTGGATACGCAACCCCGCCGTCGCCATCGGCGGGCTGCTATACCCGATCGTCATGGTCGCGCTCTTCGGTCTCGTCCTCGGTTCGGCGATGACCGTCGAAGGCGGCGGCGACTACGCCGAGTTCCTCATGCCGGGCATGTTCGCGCAGGCCATGGCCAACGGCGTCATGGGCACGATGGCCGTCACCAGCTCCGACGCCTCCGAAGGCGTCACCGACCGCTTCCGCACGATGCCGATGTCGCAGGCCGGCGTCGTCCTGGGCCGCAGTTTCAGCGACATCATCAACGCCGCCCTCGAACTGATCATCCTGCTCGGCTGCGGCATGGCGATCGGCTGGTCCTGGCACAACGGACTGGACGGCGCGCTCGCGGCGGCGGGACTGTTGCTGCTGCTGCGTTTCGCGATGATCTGGGTCGGCATCTACCTCGGTCTGCTGCTGAAGCCCGAGGCGGCCGGAGCGGCCTGGATGGTGCTGTTCCCGCTGACGATGGTGGCCAACACCTTCGTCTCGCCCGCGCAGATGCCGACCTGGCTGGGTTACGTCGCCGAGTGGAATCCCCTGTCGGCGACTGTTACCGCGTGCCGGGAGCTCTTCGGCAACCCCGGCGTGGTCGACGGATCCTGGGCGACCGACAACGCCATCGTGCTGGCGATCGCCTGGCCACTGGTCGCCTTCGTGGTGTTCCTGCCGCTGTGCATGCGCAAGTACCGCCGGCTCAGCCGGTGAACGAGCGCGGGTCCGTCCACGCTGGACGGACCCGCGCGTGCTCAGGCGGCGACGGTCTCCGGCACCCGCACCCGCCGCAGGCCGAATGCGCTCACCACGGCCGCGACGACCGCCAGCGCGAGCGGCACGACCAGCGCGGCCCGGTAACCGCCGAGCATCGCGGCGGCGCCGGTCCCGTGCGTGGCGGCCACGTTCACGGCCGTCACCGTCGACAGGCCGAGCGCGGCCCCGAACTGGAACGACGTGTACAGCAGTCCGCCCGCCAGGCCCTGCTCCTCCTCGGCGATCCCGTCGGTGGCCGCGATCGTCAGCGGTCCGTAGGCCAGCGAGAACGACAGCCCGATCAGCAGCAGGCTCGGGAACATCGCCGCGTAGGTCCAGTCCGAGGCGATCGGCAGGAACAGTACGTACGCGACCACCGCGGCGGCCAGCCCGCCGAAGATGACCCGGCCGGTGCCGAAACGCCTGACCAGCCAGGGTGTCAGCGTCGGTGCCAGGACCACGTCGACGCCCATCACCAGCAGCGCGAAGCTCGTCTCCAATGTGGACCACCCGCGCAGCTCCTGCATGTACAGCACCGCCAGGAACTGGAAGCCGAAGAAGGCCGCGGCCATCAGCAGGGTCGCCAGGTTGGCGCGGATCAGCGCGGCCGAACGCAGGATCCTCAGCCGTACCAAGGGGAACTCGCTGCGCCGCTCGATCACCGCGAAGGCCGCGAAGGCGGCCAGGCCGGCCCCGATCGTCAGCGCCGTCATGCCCGCGCCGGCATGAGTGGCCCGCTCCACACCCAGTACGAGAAGCACGATCCCGGCCGTCACGGCGATCCCGCCGGCCAGGTCCACCCGGCGTCCCGTCCGCTCCGGCCGCGCCGAAGCCGGGATCAGCACCAGCGCGGCGATCAGCACCACCGCCGACAGCACCACCGGCGCGCCGAACACCCAGCGCCAGTCCACCGCGGTGAGCAGCCCGCCGACGACCAGCCCGACCGAGAAGCCGCCCGCCGCCGTCCCCGAATAGATCAGCAGCGCCCGGTTGCGGGCCGCGCCCTCGGCGAAGCTCGTCGTGATGATCGACAGGCCCGCCGGGGTCATGAACGCCGCCGCCACACCGGTCACGAACCGCGCCACGATCAGCACCCAGCCCTCCTCGGCGAAACCGCCGAGGCCCGAGAAGGCCAGGAACACCGCCAGCCACGCCACGAACATCCGCCGCCGCCCGAACAGGTCGGCCGCCCGCCCGCCGACGAGCATGAACCCGCCGTAGCCGAGCACATAGGCGCTCACCACCCACTGGAGCTCACCGGTGCTCATGCCCAGATCGGCCCGGATCGCCGGAAGGGCGATGTTGAGCATCGCGATGTCGATGCCCTCCAGGAAGATCGCTCCGCACAGGACGAACAGCACGCCCCACTCACGCTTTGTCATTCCCCCAACATCACCGGGCCGGGGGCGGGGAACAACGGCGAAGATCGCAACGCTTCGTTCACTGACACTGAACGATCGCCCGAGAGGACCCCACCGGTGGACTGCGACGAGCTCGACTGTTTCCTGATCCTGGCGACGGAACTGCACTTCGGGCGCACCGCCGAGCGCATGCGGCTGTCCCGCGCCCGGGTCAGCCAGCTCGTCCAGCGACTCGAACGCCGCGTCGGCGCACCCCTGTTCGCGCGCACCAGCAGGCGCGTGGCCTTGACCACTCTCGGGCGCCGGCTGCGCGACGACCTCGAACCGCACCAGCGCGGCATCAAGGCCGCGATGGCCCGCGCGATCGCCTCGGCGAAGGGGATCGACGAGGTCCTGCTCGTCGGCTTCACCAACCCGCTCACCGGCGAGGCCGTCGTCAAGGCCGCCGAGGCCATGCGCGGCCGGCACCCCGACGTCGCCGTCGAGATCTGCGAGGTCCCGTTCAACGACCCCTTCGGGCTGCTGCGGCAGGGCGAGTTCGACGTCCAGCTGACCGCCTTCCCGGTCCGGGAGAGCGACCTGGACGCCGGTCCGGTGCTGCTGTCGGAGAAGCGCACGCTCGCCGTCCACAAGGGACATCCGCTGGCCGGGCGCGGCGAGGTGACCGTCGAGGACCTCGCGGGGGTGGCGCTGCTCGACTTCGAGGGCGAGCCGCCGTCCTACTGGCGCGACTTCCACGCTCCGCCCAGAACGCCGTCGGGCCGGGAGATCCCGCGCGGAGCGGCGGTCGGCAACTTCCAGGAGGCGCTGACCCTCGTCGGCGCGGGGAAGGGCGCGCTGCTGTCACCGGCGCACGCCGCCGACTACCACCCGCGCCCGAACGTCGTCTACGTCCCGCTGGCCGCCGAGCCGGTCGACTACGGCCTGGTCTGGCGTGCCGGGGACGAGAACCGGGCGGTGCGGGCCTTCGCCGACACCGCCCGGAAAGTGGTGGCCTAGGACTCGCCGAGGGCGGCACCGAGCCGTCCGCCGGCGGCGGCGAGCATGTCGCGGCCGGTCTCGGCGTCCACGCCGCGCTCGATCATCAGGACCGCGAGCTTGGTGTTGTTGCCGGCCTTGGCCAGCGCGGTCTCGGCGGCGTCGAAGGCGACGCCGGTGATCTCGGCGACCATCCGCGCGGCCCGCACGGCGAGCTTGTCGTTGAGGATCTGCATGTCGACCATGCGGTTGCCGTAGGTCTTGCCGAGCTGCACCATCGCGATCGTCGAGATCATGTTCAGCACGAGCTTCTGCGCCGTGCCCGACTTCAGCCGTGTCGAACCCGCCACGACCTCCGGCCCGACGTTGATCTCGATGGCGTGCTCGGCGGTCGCCGACAGCCGCGTCCCGGTGTTGCAGGAGATCCCGACGGTCAGCGCCCCCAGTTCCCGCGCCCGCGCCACGGCGGCGATCGCGAAAGGCGTGCGGCCGCTGGCCGCGATGCCGATGACCACGTCGTTCGGGCCGACCCGGTTCTCGTCGATCGCGGCAACCGCGGCGGCCTCGTCGTCCTCGGCGCCTTCGGTCGACAGCACCAGCGCGTCGGGGCCGCCGGCCAGGATCGCCTGGATGAACTCGGGGGGCGTGCCGTAGGTCGGCGGAGCCTCGGAGGCGTCGACGACGGCCACCCGCCCGGCGGTGCCCGCGCCCACGTAGCGGATGCGGCCGCCCGCCTTCAGGCGCGGCACGATCGCCTCGATGGCCGCGGTGATCTCGGGGAGCGCCCGGGCGACCGCGCGGGGCACCTCGGCGTCGGCGTCGTTCATGGTCGCGGCCAACTCGCCCACGGACATGCGGTCGATGTGGGCGTATCTCGCGTCGGCCTGCTCGGTGCCGAGTTCCGCCAAGGTGGCCGCGTCGTTGACCGTCGTCATCAATCTCCCCAAGCTCGGAGCTTTCCTCCGCCATGGAGGCTCCGCCTTGAAGGCTAGCAACGCTTCGGTGACATGGAAAACTGTCGTACCCCACGCCTAAAGTAAGGGGTACAGACGCGGAGGGAGGGGTACAAAAATGCCCAGCCAGTTCGAGATCACCCTCAATGGATTCGTCAACTTCCTGCGGACCCGCGGCGCCGCACGGGTGGACGTGGTAACCCGCCAGCTCACCCAGTACACCGAGCCTTACTCCCCGGCCCGGGACTTCTACCGCCGGATCATCAACGCGATGGTCTCCGGCCGCCGTGCCAACGACGACGCGGCCATCTGCAAGGCGGTGCTCGACGCCGCCCCGCAGTACAAGAAGGCGCATTACGAGTCGGTCGTGGAAGGCTGGCTCAAGGTCCTGCCGGACTTCGCCGACACACGCCCCCTGCCGGTGCACACCGGGCGCTGGCACAACGAGTCCGTGACGGTGCGGGTGACCCCGCACATGCTCCTCGCCTTCCCCGACGGCCACAAGGAAGCCCTGTGGCTGTACGTGAAGGCCGACCCGCTGCCCGGCACCGACGCCGAGGCGATGCTCTGGCTGGCCCGCGAGGCCATGCCCGAGATCTATGCGGGTGCCACACCCGTCGTCATCGATGTCCGCAGGGAGAAGGTCTGGCGCGCGACGCCCGACGGCGGCGAATACGGGGCCTGGCTCGAAGCCGAGGCCAACGGCTACAAGTTCCTCGCCGAGAGGTGGGAGGGCGCGCAGATCTAGCGCGCGGTCACGCCGTCGGCGGCGTCGTGGTGGACGCCGTGGACGGCCCCGGGGGTCTTGACTGGGAAGGGACGCCCCGCGCGAAACGCGTGGGGCGTCTCCTCGTGTCGTCAGGCGGCGGTGAACACCATGATCCGCGCCCCCGTCTCCGTGCCCGGCTGGTGCCGCGAACCCGGCCAGTAGTGCAGGAACGACCCGGCGGGGTAGCGCCGGCCGTTGTCGAGGAGCTCGCCGTCGGCGACGTAGACGAGCTCGTCGGCGGGGTGCTGGTCGACTTCCGGCCACCGGGTCCCGGGGGCGAAGTCGAAGGCGCGGGCGGCGACGGCGTTGCCGGGGAGGGCGAGGCGGGTGATGCCGGGGGCGATGTCGGTGGGGGTGATGTCGTCGAGGTGGACGCTGGTGACGAAGTCTTCCGGTGCGGTGGTCATGGACTCGATCTTGTCCGCACGGTGCCGCGCCGGGCAGTGGCAGAGAAGTCATTGTTGGATATATTTCTGCCATGCATCGTGTCGTCGCGCTCGCCCATCCGCCGCAGTCGCCTTTCGAACTGGCCTGCGCGGCCGAGGTCTTCGGCCTGTCGCGGACGGGCCTGCCCGCGCGCTACTCCTTCGCGGTCTGCGCGCTCGAACCCGGTGTCCTGCCGACGATCGCGGGCTACGGCATGACCGTCGGGCACGGCCTCGATCTCCTCGACGAGGCCGAGACGGTCGTCATCCCCGGCTGGCAGGGCCGCGACGTCCCCGACGCGATCCTCACCGCCCTCCGCCGCGCGCACGCCCGTGGCGCCCGGATCCTCGCGATCTGCACGGCGGCCTTCGTGCTCGCCGAGGCCGGGCTCCTCGACGGGCGCCGGGCCACGACGCACTGGCGCGTGGCCGCCGCCCTGGCGGAGCGTTTCCCGCTGGTCGCCGTCGACGAGGACGTCCTGTACATCGACCACGGCGACGTCGCCACGAGCGCGGGAACCGCGGCGGGCGTCGACCTGTGCCTGCACGTCGTGCGCGGCGACCACGGTGCCGCCCACGCCGCCGAGATCGCGCGCCACATGGTCCTGCCGCCGCACCGGGAAGGCGGTCAGTCACAGTACGCGCGCCGGATCACGCCCGAGCCGGAAGGCTTCGGCGGGGTCCTGGAATGGGCCGCCGGGCGCCTCGGCACGGCCTTGACGGTCGAGGCGATGGCGGCGCGGGCACGCATGTCGTCGCGGACCTTCGCGCGGCGGTTCACCACCGAGCTCGGCGTCCCGCCCGGCGAGTGGGTCCTCGCCCGGCGGATCGACGCGGCCCGTGAGCTGCTGGAGCGCGACGAGCTGACCGTCGACGCGGTCGCCGGGAAGGTCGGGCTCGGCTCCGCCCTGAACCTGCGACGGCACTTCCGCGCCCGGCTGGGCACGACGCCCGCCGGCTACCGGCGGGCGTTCGGGGAGGCCCGGAGCTGACCTACTCGGCGGCCTCCCGTGCCGCCGCCACGGCCGCGCCCGCGTTCACCACGCCGGCGCCGACCACGTTCTTCGACCCGCCGCACTCGTCGAGGCCGCCCGGGATCTCCTCGTCGAGGATGTCCAGCGCACCCGTCGCCGGGGTCGCCGTCGACGCCAGGATCGCCTTCGTGCCGGCGATGTCGCCGATGAGCTTCGGGTTCGCCTGCCACATCAGCGCCACGACACCGGCCACGTGGGGCGTCGCCATCGACGTCCCCGACAGGGGCCCGAAGCCGCCACCCGGCAGCGAGGACACGACCTCGACGCCCGGCGCGGCGATGTCCGGCTTGGCCAGTCCGGTGCCGGAGACCGGGCCCCGGCTGGAGAACCCGGCGACCTTGGCCGCGTTGTCCACCGCGCCGACGGCGTACGACTCCGCGTACCGCGGTGGCGGCGTCGACGCGCTGCCGCACGTCGGTCCCGAGTTGCCCGCCGCCACGACCACGAAGATCCCCGCCGCCGAGAGCGCGTCGATCCCCGGGCCGAGCACGTTGACGTCGCAGCCCTCGATCGTCGGGCAGCCCCAGGAGTTGGTCAGCACGTGCGGGGCACGCGTCGGATCGCCCTGGGTGAACGGGTCCTCCCCCTTGGCGTAGGGCGCGAGCATGAACTGCAGGCACGCGATGTAGTCCGCCGGGTTGCCCAGGTTGCGGCCGAGGTTCATGCACCCGACCCACGACGCTCCCGGCGCCACGCCGATCCCGTCGTTCCCGAGCGCCAGTCCCAGCGCGTGTGTGCCGTGACCGTTGGGATCGTTCGGGGTCGTGGTGCCGCCGTTGGGATCGAACCACGAGTCGTCCCCGCCGCGATAGCCGTCGGCGAGCGCCGGATGTGTGCCGTCGACGCCGGAGTCGGAGATGCCGATGGTGATCCCGGTTCCGTCCACGTCGGACGCCCAGGCGTCGGGGGCGCCGATCATCGAGATGTTGGGCTGGGTCGCGTTCAGCGGCACCGTGGGGCCGTTCATCACCGGCGCCGGTTCGGGTACGGGCCGCAGTTGTGGGCTGAGCAGGACGGCGGCGACGTCGTCGCGGTCGTCGAGCCACAGCCGTGACTCCAGGCCGGTCTCGACTTCGATCGCGTTGACGAGGTAGTAGGGCGTGTAGTTCAGTCCGCGGTCGTCCAGCTCGGATCGCAGCGACGCCTGGGTCTCCTCGGCGTGCGCGACGAGCCGCCGGTAGGTCTCGGTGAGCCGCTGGTTCCGGTCGGGGATCGCGTCGACGCCGGTGAGGTCGGCCTGGCTGCCGAGGACGACGACGACCCGCTCGCCGTTGAAGCCGGGATTGCCGGTGAAGTAGACGGCGCACGCGGTCGCCACGACCAGGACGGTCACCGCCGCGCCGACGGCGGGCAGCCGCAGCAGTCTGCGTGCGCCGGCCCAGTACACGACGGCGAGGACCCAGGCCGCGACGACCGCGATGAGCAGCGCGATCCCGGCCCAGCGGCCGAAGTCCTCGGGTCCGAGGATCAGCGGCAGGAACTCGTCGGAGTCCACGAAGGCGAGGGGCCCGAAGGCCGCCGGGGCGACCGCGAAGGCCACCACCTGCCCGGCCCGTGCCGATCCGCGCTGGAGCGCGGCGATAGCGAAGCCCAGCGCCGACAGCATCACCATCAGCGGGACCTGCACGCCCGTCCCACCGACCGACGCGCCCAGCACGTACAGTCCGGCTCCGGCCGCGGCGCCCCCGCCGAGCACGAGTTTCCAGCCGCCGAGGCCGGTGAACGGCGCCCAGAAGCGCCGTCCGAGGACCGTCCCGGCCAGGGCCGCGAGCCCGACGGCCGCCACGGCCGCCGCGAGGGTCTCCCACACGCTGCCCAGGCCGCCCGCCCACAGCCAGGGCAGCAACGCCACGCCGCCCGCGACGGCCGCCCACCACTGCCGTGCCCCAGCGGCGGGTTCGCCATGCACGCCGACGGCGGGGACCTCACCACGTCGCAGTCGCCGCACCAGCCACGCGATCCCCGCGAGCAGTAGCGCCCCGACCCCTTGCACCCCGAGCAGTACCTCGTTGGCGACGCCCGGCACGAGCCTCGTCGCGGCCAGCACCAGCAGGACCGCCGCCGCCGACAGCCACGCTCCGCCGGTCACCCACAGCGCCCGCCACCGCCGCATGAACAGCATCGGCAGGGCGCCCGCGGCGACCATGATCGCGTTGGCGATCCCGACCATCGTCCACAGCGTCGCCGGGACCTTCTCGTCGGTGCCGAGGAGCCACTGCCACCACACCCACGCGCCGGTCTGGAACACGAAGGTCCAGGTCACCGCCCACAGCCCGGCGAGCACGGCGTAAACGGCGGCCAGCGGGCCCCACGTCGACGGCCGCTCGGGCGGCGCGGCCGGCGGGGGCGGCGGTTCGAGCGTGCCGACGGACGTGGGCGGCGGCGACGGAGGCGCGGCCTCCAGTCGGCCTTCGGGCGCGGGCGGCTGCGGCGTCGACTCGGTCACGCGTCGACTCTAGGCCGTTCCCGCCCGGGCGGCTCGGAGCGACGTCGCCCGAAAACCTGCCCCGAGGGGCATGACCTGCGAAGACTCCGCCGATGAGAATGGAAGGCGGTGGGGAACCTGGAACACGGGCGGTCCGAGGACCGTCCGGCACGTCGTTCCCGCGAGAGGCCGGGGGCCGATCGATCGGGCCGTCACCCCCTGCTCGGTATCCAGCGGACGGCGGGCAACCGGGCCGCCGTCGCCTACGTCCAGCGCGAGAAGCTCACTTCCAGCGCGATCGTGCACGAGCACCGGCAGCTGACCCCTGATGCCACCGCCACCGAGAAGCTCCTCGACCGCGTCATCGCCGAGCTGGGCTGGTCGGCGACGATCGCCTGGGCCGAACGTTTCATCACCGCCGAGCCGGCACAGGACTTCAGGTACGGCACCGACCTCGACCTCACCGGCCGCTGCCGACAGCGCCTGCGCAACGAGATGCAGCGGCGCCGGAACATGGCCGAGGACCTCACCGGCCCGCTCGGGCGCGACCTCGGCGACGTCGTCTTCGCCTCGGGCCGCTTCATCACCAGGGCCAACGAGGTCACCACCGAACTGCTCAAGCGCAGCGAGACCCAGCTCAAGGGCGAGATGGCCCACTACGGGCTCAAAGAGAACACCTTCCTGGGCATCACCACGAGCTACTCGATGGACGACGGCCCCCTCCAGACCGGCCTGCGCGACGCCGCCCGCCGCCTGGCCGGCAAGCGGACCGAGACCGACCGGGTCTCGGCCGCGTTCACCGCCGCCGACAAGGCCGCCGCCGACGACGCCCGCAAGATCGAGCTGTTCCTGCCCGGCGTCTCACCCGCCGTCCAGGCCCGCGAGGCGGCCCGCAAGACCTGGGTCGCCGCCGAGGACGAGTACCACGCCGCCTGCGCCAAGGAGCAGATCGAATACCCCGTCCTGGCGGCCTACACCAAGCAGGACGACGCCGCCACCCGTCTGTTCGACCTGGTCGGCAAGAGCAGGCAGGGCCTCGCGGCCTCCCTGTACTCGACCATCGACGAACGCCTCAAGAGCATCAAAGAGGTCCGCGAGGCCATCGGGACCAAGGACTACAACCCGTGGAAGCACTCGCGCGTCGTCGGGCTCACCAAGACCCAGATGGCCCTGGCGCCCTGGGAGGCCCGGATCGTCGACGAGAAGGCCGCCGCGTCGGCGAAAGGCGCCGACGCGTCGATGGTCGCCAAGATCGCCGCGGTCGTCAGCATCGGGCTCGGCCTCCTCGGTGCGATCCCCAGCGGCGGCGGCACCCTCCTCGCCGGGCTCGCGGTGGCCTCGGCCGCCGTCGGCGCCGCCTTCAGCCTCAACAACCTCTACGAGCACTACAAGGAGTACAGCCTCGCCAAGGCCGAGAACATGATGAGCCTCGACCAGGCCCAGGCGATCTCCACCGACGAGCCGGGGCTGCTGTGGCTGGCCCTCGACCTGATCGACCTCGGTTTGAGCTTCACCGGGGCGATGGACGCCTTCAAGAAACTGCGCACGGCGATGGCGCTGGTCGAGAAGGGCGGTGTCAAGGCGATGATCGGGCTCAACGCCGAGATGGGCCGGGCCGCGCTGCCCGCGACGACCCGAGGTCGCCTGTTCGCCGCGCTCTTCGAGAAGCTCGGCGGCGGCAAGAGCGCCGCCGAGGCCCTGGAGCAGCTCCTCGCCCAGATCGCCGCCGCCGCCGAGAAGGACGGGCCGCGGCAGGCCCTGGCGAAAGCCGTCGACGGTGCCGCGACCAACCTCGTCGCGGGCAAGAAGATCGCCTTCTACCTGCCCGGCAACGCCGGCGGCACCCTCGGCGAGTTCAAGCGCATCGTCCGCGCGTCCGGCCAGGTCCCCGCCGCCGAGGTCGACGCCCACGCCATCGCCTTGATGAGGGACTTCGGCCGGAAGAACTATCACGGCTTCTACTCCGGGCGCGGTGACTTCATCATCCTGCGCGCCGGTGACGACATGGCCAGCGCGCTCACCCACGAGCTGGCGCACCGGGCGCAGAGCGTCCAGGGCCGCCTGCAGTCCCTGGGGACCCTGCGGGCGGAGTTCCAGTCGCACCGGATGCAGCGCGAGATGCTGCTGGCGCTGCCCGAGGAGATCGTCGCCAAGAGCGCCTCGAAGGAGCTGGTGCACAAGACCGACGAGGAGATCATCGCCTTCCTCAAGCAGCACCCCGAGTACGGCCCCAAGATCAAACTGGAGGCGGCCGACGCGAGCATCGCCGACATCGACCCCGTGGGCGACGCCAAGATGGTCGAGGACTGGTTCCTCGACGGGACCGTCGGCAAGTGAATGCCCTAGCGCACCACAGCCTCCCGCATCCGGTGATCATCGGTACGCTCGGCCTCATGACCGAGAGCAACGACGCTCCCACGAGCGGACCCCGACCGGTGCGAGCCCCCGTCGGCACGGCCCTGACCTGCGACAACTGGCAGACCGAGGCCGCATACCGGATGCTCCAGAACAACCTGGACCCCGACGTCGCCGAGGCCCCCGACCAGCTCGTCGTCTACGGCGGCACCGGCAAGGCGGCCCGCGACTGGCCGAGCTTCGACGCCCTCCTGCGTACGCTGACCACGCTCAAGGCCGACGAGACCATGCTCGTCCAAAGTGGACGGCCGGTCGGCGTCATGCAGACCCACGAGTGGGCGCCGAGGGTGCTGCTGGCCAACTCGAACCTGGTCGGCGACTGGGCGACCTGGCCGGAGTTCCGCCGCCTTGAGCAGCTCGGGCTGATGATGTACGGCCAGATGACGGCCGGTTCCTGGATCTACATCGGCACCCAGGGCATCCTCCAGGGCACCTACGAGACCTTCGCGGCCGTCGCCGAGAAGCGCTTCGGCGGCACCCTCGCCGGGACGCTCACCCTCACCGCCGGTTGCGGCGGGATGGGCGGCGCGCAGCCCCTCGCGGTCACCATGAACGGCGGGGCCTGCCTGATCATCGACGTCGACCCGGTGCGCCTGCGCCGCCGCGTCGAGACCCGCTACCTCGACGTCGTCGCCGCCGACCTCGACGAGGCCGTGAAACTGGCCGTCGACGCGCGCACGGCGAAGAAGGCGTTGTCGGTCGGCGTCGTCGGCAACGCCGCCGTCCTCGTCCCGAAACTGCTGCGGATGGGCGTGCCGATCGACATCGTCACCGACCAGACCTCCGCGCACGACCCCCTCGCGTACCTGCCCGACGGCATCGACCTGCCCGACGCGCCCGACTACGCCGCCAGGAAACCCGAGGAGTTCACCGACCGCTCGCGCCAGGCGATGGCCAAGCACGTCGAGGCCATGGTCGGGTTCATGGACGCCGGTGCCGAGGTCTTCGACTACGGCAACAGCATCCGCGGCGAGGCGAAACTCGGCGGCTACGACCGCGCCTTCGACTTCCCCGGCTTCGTTCCCGCCTACATCCGGCCACTGTTCTGTGAGGGCAAGGGCCCGTTCCGCTGGGCGGCGCTGTCCGGCGACCCCTCCGACATCCACAAGACCGACAAGGCGATCCTCGACCTCTTCCCCGAAAACGAATCCCTCGCCCGCTGGATCAAACTCGCCGGCGAGCGCGTCGCCTTCCAGGGCCTCCCCGCCCGCATCTGCTGGCTCGGCTACGGCGAGCGCGACAAAGCCGGCGAACGCTTCAACGAGATGGTCGCCGACGGGACGCTCAAGGCGCCGCTGGTGATCGGCCGCGACCACCTCGACTGCGGCTCGGTCGCCTCCCCGTACCGGGAGACCGAGTCCATGTTGGACGGATCGGACGCGATCGCCGACTGGCCGCTGCTCAACGCGATGGTCAACGTCGCCTCGGGTGCCTCGTGGGTGTCGATCCACCACGGTGGCGGCGTCGGGATGGGCCGGTCGATCCACGCCGGGCAGGTGACCGTCGCCGACGGCACGGCCCTTGCCGCGCAGAAGATCCAGCGCGTCCTCACCAACGACCCGGGCATGGGCGTCATCCGCCACGTCGACGCCGGTTACGAGCGGGCCGAACAGGTCGCCGCCGAGACCGGCGTGCGCGTCCCGATGCGGGAGGGCTGATGCGGGTCCTCATCTCCGCCGACATGGAGGGCGTCGGCGGGGTCGCGCACTGGGACGACGTCACCATCGGCAAGCCCGACTACGAGCGCTTCCGGCGCCTGATGACCGCCGAGGTCAACGCGGTCATCAACGGCGTCCTGGAGACCGAGCCTGGCGCCTCGGTGCGGGTCGCCGACGCGCACGGCCAGTTCCGCAACATCCTGGTCGAGGACCTGGATCCGCGCGTGACGCTGATCCGCGGCCGTCCGCGCGCGATGTCCATGATGGACGGTGTGCAGGACGGTGCCGACGCGGTCCTGTTCGTCGGCTACCACGCCAGGTCCGGCGCGGGCCCGGCCGTGCTGTCGCACACCATGAACGGCGCGAACCTGGACGTGCGGGTCAACGGCCGCTCGGTCGGCGAGATCGGCGTCAACGCGATGCTCGCCGGGCGGATCGGCGCTCCGGTGGTCTTCTGCTCGGGCGACGACGCGGCCTGTGCCGAGTTCACCGACGTGGTGCCCGGCGGGATCGCCGTCGAGGTCAAGCGCGCGGTCGGGCAGGCCTCCGCCGAGACGGTGCACCCCAAGGTGATCAACTCGCGCTTGCGGGAGGGCGCGGCCCGTGCCGTGGCCAGGCGCGCCTCGATCGCGCCGGTGGCCGCCGACGGGCCGATCGAGCTGGAGATGGACGTGCACCGGCCCTACATCGTCGACCTCGCCGTGCTCATCCCCGGTGTGTCACGCGTCGGCGGCCGCACCGTCCGCTTCGAGACCGACTCCTACGAGGAGGCGTACCGCGTGATGATGCTGGTGACGACCGTGGCCTCGGTGCCGGTATGAGCCTGCTCCTCGACGGCATCGCCGAGCTCACCACCTGCGACCCGTCCCTCGGGGAGGGCCCGACGGGGGTCGTGCGCGATGCCGCGCTCGTCATCGACGGCGGCAAGGTCGCCTGGGTCGGGACCGCCGACTCGGCTCCGGCCGCCGACGAGCGGCTGTCGGCCGAGGGCGGGGCCGTGCTGCCCGGCTTCGTCGACAGCCACGCGCACCTGATCTTCGCCGGGGACCGGTCGGCGGAGTTCGCCGCGCGCATGGCGGGGGAGTCCTATCAGGCGGGCGGGATCCGCACGACCGTGGCGGCCACCCGTGCCGCCACCGACGAGACCCTGCGCGCCAACGCCGCCCGCCACGTCGCCGAGGCCCTGCGCCAGGGCACGACGACGCTGGAGATCAAGAGCGGCTACGGCCTGTCCACTGTGGACGAGTCCCGTTCGCTGCGGATCGCGCGCGAGTTCACCGCCGAGACCACCTATCTCGGCGCCCACGTCGTCCCCGCCGGCGCCGACCCGGCCGACTATGTCGCGCTCGCCGCCGGGGAGATGCTCGACGCCTGCGCGCCCTACGCGAAGTGGGCCGACGTGTTCTGCGAGCGGGGGGCCTTCGACGCCGACGCCGCCCGCGCGATCCTCACCGCGGCGGCGAAGCACGGCCTCGGCCTGCGCGTGCACGCCAACCAGCTCGGGGAGGGCCCGGGCGTCCGGCTGGCGGTGGAACTGGGGGCGGCCTCGGCCGACCACTGCACGTTCCTGTCGGACGCCGACGTCGACGCGCTCGCCTCGTCGTCGACCGTGGCCACTTTGCTGCCGGGGGTGGAGTTCTCCACCCGCCAGCCCTATCCCGACGCGCGCCGGCTCATCGACGCCGGTGTCTCGGTGGCGATCGCCAGCGACTGCAATCCCGGTTCCTGCTACACGTCGAGCATGCCGCTCATGGTCGCGCTGGCCGTCCGGGAGATGCGCATGACGGTCCCCGAGGCGATCCTCGCCGCGACCGTCGGCGGCGCGAAGGCCCTGCGCCGCACCGATGTCGGGCGCCTGGTGCCCGGCTCGCGCGCCGATCTGTCCATTCTGGACGCTCCCAGCGCGCTGCACCTCGCCTACCGGCCCGGCGTGCCGCTCGTGCGGCGGGTGCTGCGCGGGGGAGAGGTCGTGGTCTAGGAAGGCCTACTTGCCGTCCGGATCCCCGTAACCCTCACCGGGTCCGGCCGGCCACTCGCCGGAGTCCTTCCCGGCCGGTTCCGCCAGCGGTTCCGGTCCGGGGAGGGGCGCGAGCAGCTTCAGGCGGATGCCGATCCCGGCGAGCATGAGCCCGATACCCAGCAGCGCGGCCGACACACTCTGCGGGTAGTCCTTCCCGAAGGTCGCCACCGCCGACCAGAGCAGCGCGATGAACCCGAGGAACAGCGAAAGCCCCGACAACATGGTGACGTCGCGGGCGGTCTCGGGGCGTGTTTTCTGGGGCATGGGAGGGAACATACCCGCCTTCGGCGAACTCCCCCAAGATCAACGAAAGGCGTACGAACACCACCACAATGGACACTGTGCAGGTCGCCGCGCCGTTCAGGGGTTCCTATACGACCTTTTTAGGCGTAACCTCTGGCGTTATGCCACCCTCGTCGCCTCGCCAGAGGCAGCGGGGAGGACGTTTGTTCACCGTGCTGTTCTGGTGCGGTGTGGGGCTGGCCCCGGTGGCCGCGGGAACGCTGCTGCTGGGCGATGGTGGGGGCCCGTCGCGCACGTCCGTCCTGCTCGCCGTGTCCTCGATCGTCCTCATCGGACTGTCCATCGGATTGCGCAGCGATCCGCAGATCGTCTACGTGGAGCTCAGCGAGGAGGTCGCCCAGGTCCGCTACGAGTTCGGTGAGGCCGATGAGGCCGCCAGGCTGGCCATCATCAAGGCCCGTACCGAGACCAGGGACCTCAAGATCGTCGTCGACGACCTCTGTCTGCGGCTGATGGGCACCGCCCAGCAGGCCCACGACGCCCTCGACACCCACACCGGGCAGCAGCCGCTCATGCGCGCCGTCCCGGCGACCCTGCCGCGCCGGCCCCCTGGTCCGCGGCACGCCGCCGAGGACGAGCCGGAGATCCAGCTCGCCGCGAACCTCGAACAGGTCGTCTCGCACACCACTGAACGCGTCTCGGTGACCCGCCGCGAGACGACGCATTCCCCGACGCCGTACCGGAACCCGGTCACCTACGGCACCCAGGCCTCGCCGGTCGTGCCCTCACCCGACCCGCGCCACACCCGGCTGGAGTCGCGCTCGCGGCACCCGCACGACGATCCCGCGGCCGAGAGCTGGATCGCCGCGCTGCGGGCCGACGAGCGGGAAAGGGCGCGTGAACCGGTCCGCCGCGAGCCGTCGAAGTTCGACACCGGCCAGTTCTGGCGCGGCCCGGACACCGGCTACCGCTCCCCGTCCCGTTACGCCGAACCGGCTCCGGGCGGCTGGCGCGCCGAGGAGCGCAGCGCCGAGGTCCACTTCGGACACCGCGAGACCGTCGGTGAGCCCTACCGTGACGATCAGCCCTACGACCAGGGCCGCCGCGCCTACCCGTCCTGATCGAGCAGCGCCCGCAGGGCGGCTGTCCGGGCGTCGTCGAAGACGACGTCGGGGTCGGCCTCCACGAAACCCATGACGATCCCGGCGATGGCGAGCCCGGGCGCCGACCACTCCGCCGTGCCCAGCCCGAACGGATCGGTCGCGATCGTCTCGGTCGTCAGCGCCGGCGAGGTCGGGGCCATGATGACCATCCCGCGCATCGCCGCGCTGGTCAGCCGCGCCACGTCGGCGTAACCGATGCCGAGCGCGGGCTTGAGCCGGCAGCCGACGAGCCCGGCGAAGGCCTCGTAGGCGCCCGCGAGCCGCTCGGTCAGTTCGCTCTCCGAGCGGGTCAGCGCCGCTCGCACCTCGTCGCGCAGTTCGCTCTCGGGGAGGCTGAGAAACGTCGCCTGCAAGGCGATGTAGGTGCGCCAGTCGGGGGAGTCGCGGAAGGCGAGCAGTTCCGCGGCCGCGCCGACGCGCACCAGTTCGGCGACCAGGGCGAGGCGCTCGCCGGGGTCGGCGAGCCGGTCGAGGCGTTCGCGGACGAGTGCCCGGTAGGCAGACGGTTCGCCCTGCGTCATCGCGGGTCCGGCGCCTTTGGCGAGTTCCTTGAGCAGGTCGCTGAAGAACAGATCCTTGTAGGGCCAGTGCCGGTAGACGGCGCTGCGGGCGACACCGGCTTCGCGGATGACGTCCTCGAAACCGATGTGGTCGAGGCTGACGGTCAGGCCGGTCGCGGTGACCATGCCCATCGCCGTGGTGAGCATCCGCTCGGCGACCTCGTCCTCGGACTGCCTGCGACGGCGCCGGGGCAGGCCTCCGGCGGGCGGGATCTCACCGGTCACTTGTCGATGTCTCCGACCACGAAGAACATCGAGCCGAGGATCGCCACGAGGTCCGGCACCAGGCAGCCGACGAGCAACGTCGACAGGGCCTGCACGTTGGCGTAGGAGGCCGTCCGCAGTTTCAGGCGCCACGGGGTCTTCTCGCCGCGCGAGACGAGGTAGTAACCGTTGATGCCCAGGGGATTCTCGGTCCACGCGTAGGTGTGGCCCTCGGGCGCCTTGACGACCTTCGGCAGCCGCGTGTTCACCGGCCCGGTGAGGGTGTCCACATGGGACAGGCACCTCTCGGCGAGGTCGAGGGACACGTACACCTGGTCCAGCAGGCACTCGAAACGCGCGTGGCAGTCCCCGGCGGTGCGGGTCACGATCGGGACGTCCAGTTCGCCGTAGGCGAGGTAGGGCTCGTCGCGGCGGAGGTCGAAGTCGAGGCCGGAGGCCCGCGCGACGGGCCCGCTCACCCCGTAGGCGGCGGCCTGTTCGGCCGACAGGACCCCCACGCCCCGCGTGCGGGCGAGGAAGATCTCGTTGCGGCGGATGAGGTTGTCGAGGTCGGGCATCCGCCGCCGGACCTCGCCGATCGCCTGCCGCGCTCGCGTCGTCCAGCCCGCCGGGACCTCCTCCTTGAGGCCGCCGATCCGGTTGAACATGAAGTGCATGCGGCCGCCGGCGACCTCCTCGAAGACCGCCTGGAGCGTCTCGCGTTCCCGGAAGGCGTAGAAGACCGGCGTGATCGCGCCGATTTCGAGGGGATAGGAGCCGAGGAACATGAGGTGGTTGAGGACCCGGTTGAGCTCGGCGAGCGCCGTGCGCAGCCAGGTCGCGCGTTCGGGCACCTCGATGCCCATGAGGCGTTCGACGGCGAGGGCGACGCCGAGTTCGCTGCAGAACGCCGACAGCCAGTCGTGCCGGTTGGCGAGCATGAGGATCTGCCGGTAGTCGCGGACCTCGAAGAGCTTCTCGGCGCCCCGGTGCATGTAGCCGACGACGGGCTCGCACGCGGTGACACGTTCCCCGTCGAGTTTCAGCTTGAGTCGCAGCACGCCGTGCGTCGACGGGTGCTGGGGGCCGATGTTGAGCACCATCTCGGTGGTGTCGAGTTGTTCGGCGCCCGCGCCGACGCCGACGGTCATCTCCCGCGCTGTGGCCATCTCAGCAACTTACTCGCTGGAGGAGCCACCAGTGCGCTCCCAAACCGTAGGGATCGGTCAGTTCGGCGACTTCGCCGGTCCGCGCGAGGGCCCGCAGGTAGCCCGCGGGGTCCTGCGAGGCGAGGCTCAGGGGTGGTCGTTCGGCGCTGAAACCCAGTTCCCGCAGGGCCTCCCGCTGCCGGGCGAGGCTCGTCGTGCGCGCCCCGGCGGAGACTCCGGCGGCGGCGACGGCGTCCATGGCGACGTGGGCGGTGATGTCGCGGGACCCGTCGGGGACCGGCGGGAGTTCGCGGCCGGCGGCGAAGCCGGTGAGCGTCCCGAACGGCGGCCGGTGGGTGCGCGTGTGTCCATAGTCGACGGCCAGCGCGACCCCGCGCTCCACCGTGGACACCAGTCCGGCCCAGGCGAGGTCGCGGGGGCGGCCGATCTCGGCGCGCTGACCCGGTTCGGCCAGCGGCCACCACGTCGACAGCCACGCGTCGTCGACGGGCTCGCCGAGCGCCGTCTCACCCGTCGACGGGTCGACGAGTTCCTGGCGGACCCGGCCCGCCTCGTCGACGGCCGCCACGTCCACCGGGACGTTGTCGAGCCACTCGCAGGCCAGGATCGCGCCGGTGACCCGCGAGGGCGGCAGGTCGCTCCACTCGATGCGCGGGTCGAGCCCGGCCGGGCGGTGCCGCAGCTCGACGCAGACGGGCCGCAGCCGGTCGGCGAAGGACTTGTCCACAGGGTTGTGCACAGGTTTGTCCACAGAGCCTGTGGAAAACTCCAGGACCGCGCTGAGCAGTTCGCCCGAGCCCGCGCCGACGTCGACGACCATCAGCTCATCGGGATGCCCGAGCGCGGCGTCGAGACGGTGGAGGAGCCGGACGACCGCCTCGGCGAAGACGCCGGAGCGGTTGGCGCTGGTCGCGAAGTGCTCGGCCGGGCGGTTGCGCCGGTAGAAGCCGTCGATGCCGTAGAGGGCCTCCTGCACCGCCTTCCGCCACGTCGTCGCCACGCAGGCGAGTCTGGCAGGCTGGGTGGACCACGTGTGAAGGCGGTGCCCATGCCAGATCGCCGACAACTGCTCTCCGCGCTCGCCCGCGCCGACCGGCTCGCCCGCGATGAGCCGCGTTCACGCGGGTCGGCGCACGTGCGCGACGGCCTGATCGAGCTGCGCTGGTGGTTGCGCGAGTTGGGGCTCACCGTCCGAGACCGTCCCCTGAGATGGGTCGCGGCGGTGCCGGTCGGGGAGGCGGCCGCCTTCGTGGCGCTCATGGTCCTGTTCGGCGGGCTTTTTCCCTGGTACGCGGCTGCGGCCCTGGTCGTGTCGGCGACGATGGTGTTCGGCTTCGCTCGCCGGTTAACGGCGAAGCGGGCGGCGAAAGTTCCCGCGGAGCTTCCCGAGCCGCCCTCACGCCCCGCCGGTAAGTGGAACGACCTGGTCGACGACATCGAAGGTGTGCTGGAGGTCGTGGCGACCTGGCGCCTGGCGAAGGTCCGCGTCATGAACCCCCGGTGCGTCGCCGTCCACACCGCGAGCTGTCTGGCCCGGGTGCGCGCGCTGCGCGAGGGCGAGCCGCTCGGCGTTCCGCTGACGTCGGGCGAGGACGCGCTGCCGCTCGCGGAGAAGCGCGCGCTGCGCAAGGCGGTCGGCCGTGCCCACGCGCTGCTCCACGAACACGACCCCTACGTCACCGATCGCCTCGCCGAGATCGACACCGCCTACCGCCTGCTCAGCCGGCGGGCCGGGGACACCGGGACGGCGCCGTCCTCGCTGTTCGGTCTCGGGAGCGTGACGGGCATGGCGCAGATGGCCGTCGTCGGTCTCGGGCTCGCGTTCGGCCCGCCGTGGCTGCGATTCGCCCTCGGGGGCGCCGTGTTCCTGCTCGGGTGCCTGCTGTCGACGTTGGGGGGAGGCTGCCTGAGCGCCCGGATGAACGACGGCGGCCTTGTGCACCGGTCCTTCGCCGACATCGAGGCGGTCGCCGACCGCGTTGGCGGCGACGTCGCCGCGGATCTCCGGCGGGCCTTGCTGTTGCTGGGCGGGCCGGATCGCCTTTAGGCTGCGCCAAACCCGTGAAGGGCGGTGCCCCATGCCCACTCGCGACGAACTCCTCGACGCCCTCGCCCACGCGGACCACCTCGCCCTCGCCGCCCACCTGCGCGCCGAGGACGGGCCGGTCCGCGACGTGCTCGTCGAACTGCGCGGGCACCTGCGCGGCCTCGCCGAAGCCGTCGAGCTGCGGCCCTACCGCTGGCTGCGCCCTCTGGGATTCCTCGCCCCCTTCACGCTCGCCGTCGCCGCCGGTGCCGGACTGCGACTCGCCCTGGACTGGTACCTCGCCGTTCCCGCCGCCGCGCTCGCCGCCGTCGTGTTCACCTGGCCGATCCGCCCGCCCCGGGCCCGCCTGGCTCCCCGCGACGTCCCCGCACCCGAGGCCGTCGGCTTGGCGGTGCTGCTCGCCGACCTGTCGGCGGCGACCGCCCGCGTCACCGCCGTCGTCGGTGCCTGGCGCCTCGGCGTGCGGCCGCCGGCACCCCTCGCCCTGCACGCCGACGCCTGCCTGGCCCGGCTCGAAGCGGGACTCGCGCCCCCGGCCGCGCCCGCAGGCGGGCTCGACGCCCTGCGGCCGGTGGCACCGTGGATCCACGCCCTCGCCCACGACGCCCACGGCGGCTCCCCGGCCCGCCTCGCCCGCATGGACGCGGCCCACCGGCTCGTCGCGCACCACGCGCCCTCTGCGCGCACGCGAAGCGTGCGGGGCTGGATCTGGCTCATCGTCTTGGCGGCCGCGTACGCCGCCGCCGTGCCGTGGCCCTGGCTCGCCGTGCCCGTCGCGGTCGCCGCCGTCGTGCTGTCGACGATGCGCTCGGGCCCGGACTCCTGCCCCCAACTGCGCACGTTGAACCGCGCCTCCGATGCCGGAGCCGTCGCCACCGAAGCCGCCCGCAAGCTGGAGGAGATCGCGACGGCCGTCGGCGGACCGGTCGCCGAGGACCTGCGGAGGGCGCGGGACCTGTTGCGGGGGCGGGGAAGGACGTAGGATCGCGCGGGCCGCACATTGCCTTGCCCAGGACGGTGCCCGTGTCCTCGCCTCTTGTCGTCGCCGACGCGTACGCGCGGGCCGCGCTCGCACGCGCCGGCGACGTGACCGCCCTGCGGGAGACCCTCGTCGAGCT
The DNA here is from genome assembly GCF_014202425.1 of Phytomonospora endophytica. Taxonomy (GTDB): domain Bacteria; phylum Actinomycetota; class Actinomycetes; order Mycobacteriales; family Micromonosporaceae; genus Phytomonospora; species Phytomonospora endophytica. Next base: position 43,300 of record NZ_JACHGT010000026.1, read on the forward strand.
GCGGCGGCGACTCGCCGACGTGGAGAGCGGTCCGCAGTGGCTGCTGCGACGGGTGCTGAACCACCTCGCGATCGTCGCCGTCCTGGCCGTCGCCTCGGCGGCCTCGGCGTTCATCGACCTCGTGTGGCTCCGCGTGCTCGTCATGGTCGCGGCGATCCCGCTGCCCCTCCTCGTGCCCCGGCGGATGCCGGGGCGGCGGGCCACCGGCCCGGTCCCCGAGGGCACGCTCCCCGAGCTGCTGGACGGCCTGGTCGCCGCGGTCTGGGGGTGGGATCTCCACCTTCGGGCGTGCGCGGCCCGCGCCTGGAGCCTCGGCCACGGCGGGCTCGAGACGACCAGCGGCGAACCGCCGTTCGTCGCCCGGCAGCCGGAGGCGTCCCGCTTCGAGGCGCACCAACTCCGGCGCACCCTCACGGGCGCCCACGAACTCCTCCACGCCGAGACCGCCGCGGACCCGGTGGCCCTCCACCGGTTCGCGCGCCACGACCACGTCCACCGCCGGCTGGCGTCCGCGTCGGCATTGCTGCGGGGAGGGGTTCCTGCCGACCGCGTGCGCTGGACGGCCGGGATCGCGCTCGTCCTCGCCATCGTCTACGCACCGATCCCCGTCATGACCCTCTCGTGGCCGTGGTGGCGACTCCCGCTCCTCGCCGCCGCGATGACCCCCGTCAGCCTGCGCATCGCCTGGCTCGGCCAGGACCGCCGCCCGCGCACTCTCGCCTGGACCGTCCCCCAACTCCGCACCGCCATCGAGCGGCACCTCACCGATGTCATCCGCCTGCCCGGCGAGCCCGCCGCCCGGGCCGCCGCCGACCTCGCCGCCGCCCGCGACCTCCTGGACCACCCGTGACCATCACCGACGACCTCGCCCGGACCGATGCCCACGCCCGCGCGGCGCTCGCCCACCTCGCCGCCGGGACGCACGGGCTCGGCCCCGTGCGGGCATCGCTCCTGCGGGAGACCCTCGTCGAGCTGCGCGGGAAACTCGGCGCCGCACACGGCAACCCGTGGGGGCACATCCCAGCCGTGTTCGTGCTCGGTCTCGGCCTTCTCGCCTCCGGCGGGGGCGGCCTGCTCCTGCGCGCTCAGATGGCCGGGCCCTGGTATCTGCTCCTCCTCGCGGCCCTCCCGCTCGCGGGCATGATCACTTACGCGTTCGTCCTGCTGATGCGGAAGGTGCTCCCGAAGCCCGGCCCGCGCCGGATCCCGCCGACGACGACCGTCCCCGAGACGTCCCTGCGCGACCACCTCGCCGGGCTCATCGGAAACGTGCCCGCGAAGGCGCACTTCGCCGACAGCGACGCGTGCGCCGCCCGCGCCTGGAGCCTCGGCCACGACGGGCCGGCCGTCGGGCTTCGCGAGGCGACGCCGGAACCGCGCCCGGTCGCCGGAGCACAGCAGTCGGCCGGGACGGTTTCCTCGTCGGCCGACCGACTGGACGTGCTCGTCGCCGCCGTCCGGAAAGAGGCGGCGTCCGACGCGGCACTGCACCTCCTGGCCCGCTACGACGTGGCCCGCCACCGCCTGCGATCGGCCGCGAAGGAACTGCGCGGGAGCAAGCCGGTGCGGCCCGAGGGCTTCGTCTTCGCCGCGGTGCTGTGGGTCGTCGCCGTCGTGGCGCTCGGTCCCTCCTCACAGGCCCCGATGACGTTCTTGATGTTCGTGCCGTACTTCGTACTCGTCGGCGCCTCGGGCGGGGTGAATGTGTTCCGTGGAGCCGCCTCCGCCCGCAGGATCCACAGCCTCCCCGCCGAACGCCGAGCCGTCCTCGCGTCCGTCGAATCCCACCTCACCGACGTCGCCCGCCTCCCCGGCGAGCCCGCCGCCCGGGCCGCCGCCGACCTCGCCGCCGCCCGCGACCTCCTTCGCCCCTAACCGGGCAGGATCCCGAACCCCACCACCACGCTCGCCGACACCCCGACCCGCCCCGGCGCCAGTTCACCGCCGCCGCTGCCGGCGGCTTCGGCCATCGCCCGGTACATCACCGGCCCCTGCTCGGGCCGGTCCAGGTCCTCCACGTGCACGACCGCACCGAGCCGCACCCCCGCCGCGTCGGCGAGCAGTTCGGCGCGGGTTCGCGCGGCCGCGACGGCGTCACGCCGTGCCCGCGCGACCAGCGCGTCGGCGTCGGCGACGGTGAAGACGACGTTGTCGACACGGTTCGCGCCCGCCTCGGTGGCCGCGATCAGCGCGGGTTCGAGGGCGTCGAGGTCGCGCAACTCCACCGAGAACGACGCCTCGCAGCGGTAGCCGAGGAAACGCCGCTCCTCGCCGTAGCCGTCGTAGTCCGTCGACAGCGACAGCCGCGACTCCTCAACCGCGTCGTCGGCGACGCCCTGCGCGCGCAGCGCCGCCCGGATCCGCTCGACGAGGGCCCGCGTCGCCGCGAAGGCCTCGGCGGCGCTCGGTTCGACGCGTTCGGCGCCCAGCTGGACGCGGGCGACGTCGGGCGCGGCGTGCGCGTTCGCCGACCCGTACGCGGACAGGCCCCAGGGACTCTCGATCAGCGCTGACATGGGGGTGAGTCTATGGACGAGGCGGCCCCTCCGGGGACCGTACATCGCGAGATGTAGCCCGGGATGCCCTCTCGCGGCCGACGCGGCGAACCCGTCCCGGCGACGATGGTCGAGGCATGAAGACCAGACCCCTGTACGCGACTCTCCTGCTGGCCGGCGCACTGCTGCTCGCCGGGTTCAGCGCCGGTTTCGTGTGGATGACGCACATGCACCATCTCCTGCTCCCGCACGTCGCCGACGTGCGCGCCTACGACGCCTCCTACGAGGCGCTCACCGACAACCTCGGCGTCCCGCTCAACGCCGTCGCGGCCGCCGGGGCCGTCGCGCTCCTGGTGTTCCGGCACCCGCGTGTCCCGTGGTGGCTGCCCGCCGCGGGGCTGCTCGCGCAGGCGGCCGTGTGGGTCTCGCGGATCTGGATGTGGGGCGACTGGGCCGAGACGGTCCGCGCCGAAGGTGCCCTGCGCGCCGACGGTTCGCTCCATCCCGCGCAGGCCGCCTACGTCGGCTCGCACGGGATCCGCATCGCGCTGCTGACGGGCTACGCGCTGATCGTGCTGGCTAGTCTCGTCACGGCGACGGTCCGCTCGCGACCGTCCGCTTAGGAGGAAGCCGTGCGGCCAGCCCTGCCTCCCGCCGTCTGCCTGTTCGCCGCCGTGGTCGTCGGAACGCTCGCGGGCCGCGGCCGGGAGTTCGACGGACTCGCGCTCGGGCTCGCCGCCGCGGCCTGCCTTCCACTGCTGGTCCGGGAACGGTGGCCATTGTGGACGCTGGGCGCCGTGACCGCACCCAGCGTCGTCTACCACGGCTTCGACTACCCCCATGACGCACTGCTCGCGCCCGTACTGGTCGCGCTGTACACCGTGGCCGCCGGGGGGACCCGCCGCCGAGCGCTGACCGTGGGAGGGATTCTCGCCGTCGGTGTCCTCGCCGTCGGCGCGGCGACCTCCGATGCCGAAGTCGTCGACGGCGCCGGGTGGATGCTCGCGGCCGTCGCCTTCGGCGCCGCCGTCCGCGCGGGCAGGGCGGGCGCGGAGGCGCGGGAACGGCTGCGCCTCGCGCGGGACGTGCACGACGTCCTGGCGCACACGATCACCGTCGCGCAGGTCCAGGCCGGCGTCGGAGCGCACCTGCTCGACGCGGACCGGATCGACAAGGCACGGCTCCTGCGCGTTCTGGAGACGATCGTGGCGGCGAGCGCGAGGGCACGTGAGGAACTGCGGTGGACCCTTGACGACCTGCGCGGCGAAGGAGGCGCGACCCCGCCGCTCCCCGCCCCTGACGTGTCCAACGGTGACGGTGCCCGCACCGGCACGCCCGTTCACCCGCTCGGCCTCACCGTCGACACGGACGGGCAGCCCGCGCACGGCCTGCCGGCGCTCGCTCGCCGCGCCCTCGACCACATCGTCGAGGAGTCCCTCACCAACGCGGCCCGCCACGGCGCCGGCCCGGTCGCGGTCCGCCACACCCATCGCCCCGGTGGGTTCACCACGACCGTCGCCAACGACGTCCGCGCAGGCCACGGCCTCACCGGCATGGCCGAGCGCGCCCGAGCCATCGGCGGCACCCTCACCGCGACGTACACCGTCACCCTCGACGTCCCCTGGGAGCGCGCGTGATCCGTGTCCTGCTCGCCGACGACCAGGCGCTCGTGCGCGAGGCCTTCGCGCTGCTCATCGACTCCTCGCCCGACTTCGACGTGGTCGCCGAGGCGTCGACCGGCGCCGACGCGCTCGCGGCCGCGCGCCGCACCCGGCCCGACGTCGTCGTCATGGACCTGCGCATGCCCTGCGGCGACGGCATCGAGGCGACCGCGCGGATCGTCGCCGAACTACCCGAGATCCGCGTCCTGGTCCTGACGACCTACGACGACGGGGACAACGTCGCCGCGGCCCTGCGCGCCGGTGCGAGCGGTTTCCTGGCCAAGGACTGCCGTCCCGCGCAGTTGCTGGACGCCATCGGCGTCGTCGCTGCCGGGGAGGCGCTGCTCTCGCCGGGGCCGACCGCCGCCCTCATCGCGCGTTTCCTGCGTGCCCCCGAACCCGCCACGGGCGGTCTGGGGCCGCTGACCGTGCGGGAACGGGAGATAGTGCGGCTGATCGCGCGGGGGCTGAGCAACGCCGAGATCGCCCGCGCCCTCGTGCTGAGTCACGCCACGGTGAAGACGCACGTCAGCCGGATCCTGACGAAGCTCGGTCTTCGCGACCGCGTGCAGTTGGCGATCTCGGCCTACGAGAACGGGCTGGTCGTGCCCGGGAAACGGTAGCCTCCCGTGCCATGGACTTCGCCCGAGCCCTTTCGTCCGTCGCCGACGGCGACCGCGCCACCGCCTGGACCTTCCTCCGCGACTACGCCGACTGGTGCGGCCGCCCCCTCACCGCCGACGACGGCCTCACCTCCGATCCCGCACTGCCCGCCGCCCTACGCGAGGCCTACGCATTGCTCGGCCGCCGCGACGACCTCACCGCCAATCAGGACCGTCTCCTCGCCCCCGGCGATCTGCGCACCGACGGTGAGTTCGTCGTCTTCCGAGAGGAGAACCAGTGGGTCTGCGAATGGGGCTTCAGGCGGGAGACCGGCGACGATCCGGCAGTGCTCATGCGCACCGACACCGCCGACCCGGCCGGACGCGGATGGGAGCCGTTCATCGGGCGCCTGTCCCACGCCGTGGTCGACATGGTCCTGTCCGAGACGCTGCTCCTCGACGACGAGTGCACCGCCATGGGCGAGTTGGCCGACGGCGACGCCGACCGCCTCCGCGAGACCTTCCCCGCCCTGCGGTTTCCCGCCTACGAGGGCGTGGACGCGACCTGGCACGGCGCCGACGGCGTGATCTTGCGGTTGGACGGGGACTCGCATGCGCTCGTGCGAGCCTCGGATCGGGAGGTTCTCGACGCGGCGATCGAACGCGTCGACGCGGAGTGGACCTACGTGGACGAGTTGTAGCCGCCCGCGAGGATCTCGCGGGCGGCGGTGAGTTCGGCCAGGGCCGCGACGACGGCCGGGGTCTGCGCGAGGTCGGCGAGGTCGGCGGAGGACTGGTCGATGCCCGCGACGACGCCGGCTGAAAGGAGCGACCAGTCGACGTTGGACACCCCGATCGTGCGGCACTCCGGGCGCGCCAGCTGCGGTCCGAGCAGCACCATGACCGCTATCGCGAGCGCCAGCACCGTCATGTTCGGCAGCAGCACGGCCACGAGCACGACGTACCCCACCTGGGCCGCCACGAGGGCGACCCGCTGCCACCGAAGCGCGCGCCCGCTGAGTGTCGTCGCCGCGGCGACGAGCCGGTCTTGGGCGGCCGTGTATCGCGCCAGGCGGTGCAGGGCGGCGTCCGGTTCGTCGGCGGCCGCGGCTTCCTCGGCGGCCATGTGTCCCAGCTCGTGGAGCCGCGCGGCCACGTCGTAGACCTGATTCACCTCCCGACGTGCCCACCTCGGCCGCCAGGCGGGGTTCGGTGGTGCTTCGCCGGCGAACACCGGCCCACCGTGCACAATGCTCCAGACGGCTGCCGCACGGGCCTCGGCGTGCGCGATGAAAGGGCGGCGTGAACGTCCGGCCAGGAGAGCGGCGCCTTGCAGCGTGCCCATGAGCTCGTCGGCCAGCTCCGCAGGCGTGCCCGTCGCCGGAGGCCCCGAACCGCGGAGCGTGGGGCGGCGGGCGACCCGGAGAATCGGCCAGGAGCAGATGGCCGCAACGGCCGCGATGAGCGGCAGGCGCCATTCGCGCACGACGAATTCGGACAGCAGCGAGCCCGCGGCGGTTGCTGCCGCGCCGATGAGCATGCCGATGAGCTGCGGTGGCATGCGGGGAACGGCGCGCAGCCGGCGACGCAGTTCGTCGATGAGCGGCGGCAGGGCTCGGGCCTGCTCGGGAGTGAGCGCGTTCCCGTCCGGATGGCGCTGGAGACCGCGCGCGTACGTGTCAGCGAGACGAAGGGGCGATATGGGCATATGGGGCACCGTCCGGGCGTAGACAGTGGGGCGTGGGCATGCGCAGCCTAATGCCGCAGTGCCAAACCTCACCCTCCCAACCTCTCCCCCCGCCCCCACCCCCTCAGCGATACTTGACCAGGTTGACCGGTACCCCCATAGGACTGGATCAGGAGCCTGAGTTCAATGCCGAACGCCGCGCCGAACGCCGCCCGCCTCACCGTTGGCGTGATCTCCGCCGGACGTGTGGGCTCCGTCCTCGGCGCCGCCCTGGCCCGCGCGGGCCACCACGTCATCGCCGCCACGGCCGTCTCCGACGCCTCCCGCGCCCGCGCCGAACGCCTCATCCCGCAGGCCGAGCTGGCGCCCGCCGAACGCGTCGCCGACCTCGCCGAACTCCTCATCCTCGCCGTCCCCGACGACACCCTCCCGGGTCTCGTCCAGGGCCTCGCCGACACCGGCCACTTCGCGCCGGGCCGCATCGTCGCGCACGTCTCGGGCAGTCACGGCATCGGCGTCCTCGAACCGGCGACCGCGCACGGCGCCCTCGCCCTGGCCCTCCACCCGGTCATGACCTTCACGGGCCGCGGTGAGGACCTCGAACGCCTCTCCGGCATCTCCTTCGGCGTCACCGCGCCCGAACCGGCCCGCGTCATCGCCGAGGCCCTCGTCGTCGAGATGGGCGGCGAGCCCGAGTTCATCCGCGAGGAGCATCGCGCGCTCTACCACGCGGGCCTCACCCACGGCGCGAATCACCTGGTCACGCTGGTCAACGAGGCCTGCGACGTGCTGCGCGCCGCCGGTGTCCTCATGCCCGAGCGCATGATCGCGCCCCTGCTGTCCGCCGCGCTCGACAACACCCTCCGGCTCGGCGACGCGGCCCTCACCGGCCCGGTTTCCCGCGGCGACGTCGGCACGGTCGCCGCGCACCTGGACGCGCTCGTCGCCGAGGCCCCCGACTCCGTCGCCGCCTACGTCGCCCTGGCCCGCCGGACCGCCGACCGCGCCATCGACAACCACCGCCTCACCCCCGAAGCGGCCGAGCCCCTCCTCGGCGTCCTCGCCGACCGCCCCCAGGAGAAGTCCTCATGACCCTTCTCGTCCCCGACCGGGCCACCATGGCCGAGGTCCGCGCGGGCATGACCGGCCGGGTCGCGGTCGTCATGACGATGGGCGCCCTCCACGAGGGCCACCGCGCCCTCATGCGCGACGCCCGGAAGCGCGCGGAGCACCTGATCGTCACGGTCTTCGTCAACCCGCTCCAGTTCGGCCCCACCGAGGACTTCGACCGCTATCCCCGCACCCTCGACGCCGACCTCGCGATCTGCCGTGCGGAGGGCGTCGACGCGGTCTTCGCGCCGACCCGCGAGGACATGTACCCAACGGGACAGACGTCTATCAAGGGCGCCAAGGTCACCGTCAACCCCGGCCCGGTCGGCGACATCCTCGAAGGCGCCTTCCGTCCCGGCTTCTTCGGTGGCGTCCTCACCGTCGTCGCGAAGCTCCTCAACGTGACCCGTCCCGACGTGACCTGCTTCGGCGAGAAGGACTACCAGCAGCTGGCGATGGTCCGCGCGATGGCCGCCGACCTGTCCTTCCCCGTCGAGGTCGTCGGCGTCGAGACGGTCCGCGAGGCCGACGGCCTCGCCAAGTCGAGCCGCAACGTCTATCTCTCGGCCGCCGAACGCGCCGCCGCCCCCGGCATCCACGCGGCCATGCAGTCGGGCGCGTCACTGGCGGGTAAGGGCGCGACCGCCGCCGACGTTCGTGCCCATGTGATCGCTGAACTCCCGGGCGGAATCGACCTCGACTATGTGGAGGTCACCTCACCCGACCTGGGGCCCGCGCCCGAAAGCGGACCGGCCCGGCTACTGTTCGCCGGCCGTCTGGGCGCCACCCGGCTCATCGACAACATTCCCCTCACCGTGGAGGCGAAGTAATGCTCCTCCGTACCATGCTCAAGTCCAAGATCCACCGGGCGACCGTCACCCAGGCCGACCTGCACTACATCGGCTCGGTGACCGTCGACGAGGACCTCCTCGACGCCGCGGACCTGATCCCGGGCGAGCAGGTCGCGATCGTCGACATCACCAACGGCGCCCGCCTGGAGACCTACGTCATCCCCGGTGAGCGCGGCTCGGGCGTGATCGGCATCAACGGGGCCGCCGCCCACCTGGTGCACCCGGGCGACCTGGTGATCCTCATCTCCTACGGCCAGATGGACGACGCGACCGCCCGCGCCCACGCGCCGAAGGTCGTGCACGTCGACGCCGACAACCAGGTCATCGAGCTGGGCGCCGACCCTTCGGCGGCCGTGCCGGGCACGGCGGGAAACCCGCGCCGTTCGCCGCACGCGATATCCGTGCACGCTCATGGTCGTTAGGCCGTAGGCTCCGGTCCCATGGCAAGCAATGGCGACACCCCCGCGGCCGACAAGGCCGAGAAGCCGGAGCCGAGCGACGACCTGGTGTCGTCCCAGCACACCCTGACGTCTCCCGGGCACGATGACCTTCACTACACCGCCACCACCGGGCGGATCGTCCTGCGCGAAGAGCAGCACACCGACGACGTCTTCGACGGGCACAAGGCGAAGGCCGAGCTGTCGATCACGTCGTACGTCGTCGACGGCGGCGGCGCCGACCGCCCGGTGACCTTCGCGTTCAACGGCGGTCCGGGGTCGAGCAGCGTGTGGTTGCACCTGGGCCTGCTGGGGCCGCGCAAGGTCGTCATGGGCGACGCCGGGGCCCTCCTGCCTCCCCCCTACGGCCTCGACGACAACCACGAGACGCTCCTGCGCGACTCCGACCTGGTCTTTATCGACCCGGTGTCGACCGGGTACTCGCGGGTCGCCGAGGGCGGGAAGGCCAAGGACTACCACGGCTACCTCAAGGACGTGGAGTACATCAGCGAGGTCATCCGCCTGTGGGTGACGCGCAACAACCGCTGGCTGTCGCCGAAGTTCCTGTGCGGCGAGTCCTACGGGACCCTGCGCGCCGCCGCGGTCGCCGAGCACCTCCAGAACCGCCACGGCATGTACCTCAACGGCCTGATGATGATCTCGTTGACCATCGACCTGGGCACGCTGGACTTCACCGACCACAACGACGTCCCCTACGTCACGTACCTGCCGACGTACGCGGCCATCGCGCACTACCACGGCCTGCACGGCGACCGGCCCCTCGCCGACGTCGTCGCCGAGGCCGAGGACTACGCCGCCAAGGACTACCCGTGGGCGCTCGCGCGCGGCCACCGCCTCACCGCCGAGGAGCGCGCTGAGGCCGTCGCGACCGTGGCCCGCCTGACGGGCCTGTCGGAGGAGTACGTCGACGGCGTCGACTTGCGCGTGGAGCACATCCGCTTCTCCTCGGAGCTGCTGCGCCGCAAGCGCCTGGTCGTCGGCCGCCTCGATGGCCGCTTCACCGGCGAGGACACCGACTACGGCCGCGAGCACTGGACCGCCGACCCGTCCATGTCGGCGATCATCGGGCCCTACACGGCCGCCCTGAACCACTACCTGCGCGCCGAACTCAACTACGAGAGCGACCTGTCCTACGAGGTCCTCTCCCGCCAGGTGCACCCCTGGTCCTTCAAGGAGTTCGAAGGCCGCAACATCTCCGTCGCCGACAAACTCGCCGCGGCCATGCGCACCAACCCGGACCTGCGCGTCCAGGTCGCCTGCGGTTACCACGACGCGGCCACCCCGCACTTCGCCGCCGAGTACACCCTCAACCGCCTCGCCGTCGGCCCCGAGCTGTACGCCAACGTCGACTACAAGTACTACGAGGCCGGTCACATGATGTACGTCCACGAGGAATCGCGGCTGCGGCAGTCGGCCGACCTGGCCGCGTTCGTCAGAGGCGAGCGGTGACGCTCCTCGCGCCGGAGGTACTGGGGAGTCTCCCCAGGGTCCCCAGGCGCCTGAAGGCCGCCGAACCGTCCTGGACCGAGACCACCGACGTGTGCGTCATCGGCTCGGGCATCGCCGGCCTCACCACCGCCCTGCACCTGCGTGAGGCGGGCCTGCACGTCACCGTCGTCACCAAGGTCGACATCGACGACGGCTCGACCCGCTGGGCCCAGGGCGGCATCGCCGCCGTCCTCGACCCGCTCGACACGCCCGAGGCGCACGCCGTCGACACCGAGATCGCCGGTGTCGGCCTCTGCGACCCCGAGGCCGTGAAAGTGCTGGTCACCGAGGGTCCCGCGCAGGTCCGTGAGCTGATCCGCGCGGGCGCCGAGTTCGACCGCAACCCCGACGGCTCCCTCCAGCTCACCCGCGAAGGCGGGCACCGCGCCAACCGCATCATCCACGCCGGCGGCGACGCCACCGGCGCGGAGGTGCAGCGCGCCCTGCACGCCGCCGTCCACCGCGACCCGTGGATCCGCCTCATCGAGCACGCCCTCGTCCTCGACCTCCTCACCGACGACAACGGGCGCGCCTGCGGCATCAGCCTCCACGTCCTCGGCGAAGGCCAGGAGGACGGTGTCGGCGGGATCCTCGCCCGCGCCGTCGTCCTCGCCACCGGCGGCCTCGGGCAGATCTTCGCGACCACCACCAACCCCTCGGTGTCCACCGGCGACGGCGTGGCCGTCGCGCTCCGCGCGGGCGCGGTCGTCACCGACCTGGAGTTCGTGCAGTTCCACCCGACATCGTTGTATCTCGCCGGGGTCCGCGACCGTCAGCCGCTGATCAGCGAGGCCCTGCGCGGTGAGGGCGCGCACCTCGTCGACGCCGACGGGACACGGTTCATGGTCGGCGCCCACGAACTCGCCGAGCTCGCCCCCCGCGACGTCGTCGCCAAGGGCATCACCCGGGTCATGCTCGCCGAGGGCAGCGACAACGTGTGGCTCGACGCCCGCCACCTCGGCAAGACGATGCTGGAGGAGCGTTTCCCGACGATCCTGGCGGCCTGCCGCGCGGCCGAGATCGACCCGGTCGGCGACCTCATCCCCGTCGCGCCCGCCGCGCACTACGCCTCCGGCGGCGTGCGCACCGACCTGCACGGCCGCACCTCCGTCCCGGGCCTCTACGCCTGCGGCGAGGTCGCCTGCACCGGCGTGCACGGCGCCAACCGGCTCGCGTCGAACTCGCTGCTGGAGGGCCTCGTCTTCGCCCGCCGCATCGCCGCCGACATCGCCCGCGACCTGCCGACTCAGTCCGACCCGAAACCCGTCGCGCGCGACTGCCCCCAGTGGGTGGCGTCGACCGCGTCGCGCGCCGAACTCCAGCGCGCGATGACTCGCGGTGCCGGGGTACTGCGCCACGCCGATGGGTTGTCGCAGGTCGCCGAGACCCTCGGTGCGCTCGGCAAGGCCCGCAGTGGCCGACCGCGGACCGAGACGTGGGAGGTCACCAACCTCCTCACCGTCGCCGGCGCGCTAGTGTCCGCGGCACACAGCCGCACCGAGACCCGCGGCTGCCACTGGCGCGAGGACCACCCCGACGCCGTCGACGCCTGGCGCGGCCACCTGCTCGCGTCGATCGGCCCGGACGACCAGCTCACCACAGCCTGGGAGGCCATCAGATGAGCTCGACCACCGATACCAGGAACACCGTCGACCGCCTCGAAGCGGTCGGCCTCGACCTCCTGGAGGTCACCCGCATCGTCCGCAACACCCTCGCCGAGGACCTCGGCGGGCCCGACGGCGCGGACGTCACGTCCGTGGCCACCATCGACGAGAAGGCCGTCGCGACCGCCGACATCGTCGCCCGCGCACCGGGCGTCGTGGCGGGACTGCCCGTCGCCGCGATGGTCTTCGAGGCGGCGTCCAACACCGCGGCGGAGTTCGTCTACGCCGTCGACGAAGGCACCGAGGTTCAACCCGGCACGATCCTCGGCACCGTCACCGGCCCCGCCCGCTCCATCCTCACCGCGGAGCGCAGCGCCCTGAACCTGCTGTGCCGCATGTCGGGCGTCGCGACGCACACCCGCGCCTGGGCGAAGATCCTGCACGGCTTCAAGGCGACCGTCCTCGACACCCGCAAGACCACACCGGGCCTGCGGATCCTGGAGAAGTACGCCGTGCGCGCGGGCGGCGGCGACAACAAGCGCATGGGCCTCTACGACGTGGCCATGATCAAGGACAACCACAAGCTCGCCGCCGGGAGCATCACCGCCGCCTACCAGCGCGTGCGCAAGGCCTTCCCGGACATCCGCGTCCAGGTCGAGATCACCACCGTCGGGGAGGCCCTGGAGGCCGTCAAGGCGGGCGCCGACTTCCTGCTGTGCGACAACATGGACACGCAGACGCTGACGAAGGTCGTCGTCGCCGTCGGCGGCCGCGCCGAACTGGAGGCGACGGGAAACCTCACGCTCCCCAACGCCGTGGCCTACGCCAAGACCGGCGTTGACTACCTTTCGGTGGGGGCGCTGACCCACTCGTCGCCCATCGTGGACATCGCCCTCGACCTGAGGCAGTGAACTAGGAGCATCTGATGCTGCTGTGCATCGACGTCGGTAACACCAACACCGTCCTGGCGACCTTCGACGGCGACAAGCTCGTGCACTCCTGGCGGATCCGCACCGACCCGCGGGCGACCGCCGACGAGCTCGCGCTGACCCTGCGCGGGCTCCTCGCCGGGGACAACGTGCAGATCACCGGCGTCGCGCTGTGCTCGACCGTCCCGCAGGCCGGGCGCGAACTGCACCGGATGCTCGAACGCCACTACGGCGGTGTCCCGAACGTCGTGGTCGGCCCGGGCACGAGGACGGGCGTGCACCTGGCCATCGACAACCCGAAGGAGGTCGGCGCCGACCGGGTGACCAACACCCTCGCGGCGTACACCCTCTTCGGCGGCCCGGCGATCATCGTCGACTTCGGCACCTCGACGAACATCGACGTCATCAGCGGCAAGGGCGAGTTCCTCGGCGGGGCCTTCGCGCCCGGGATCGAGATCTCGATCGACGCCCTCGCACAGCGTGCGGCGCAGCTGCACAAGGTCGAGCCGGTCAAGCCGCGCTCGGTGATCGGCAAGAACACCACCGAGTGCCTTCAGTCGGCGATCGTCTACGGCTTCGCCGGGCAGGTCGACGGCCTGGTCACGCGGATGATCGCCGAACTGGGCGGGTCGGTCGCGGCCGTGGTCGCGACGGGCGGACTGGCGCCGGTCGTGATCGGGGAGTGCGCGACGGTCACGCACTACGAGCCGATGCTGACCCTGATCGGCCTGCGCATGATCTACGAGAAGAACGTCTAGGACTCACGGGACGGTGACGGCGCCGGCCGCCACCGTCCCGTTGGTCGTCAGCGGCTCGCGCGGTAGGAGTCCAGGACCGCCTCGGCCTCGTCCTCCCACTTCGCGTACGCGTCCGGGAACGCCGAGCGCTGCACCGACTGGGCGGCCTCGGTCAGCTCCATGTTCTCCCAGCCGTCGACGCGTTCCAGGCCCTGGTAGAAGGCCTCGGCGGCGTATTCGGTGTTCATGCACTCGGCGACCGTGCCCCACCCGGCGCTCGGCCGCTGCTGGAACAGGCCGACCGAGTCGTGGTCCTTGCCGGTGCCCTCGTTGGGCAGGTTCAGCGAGTCCGGCATCGTCGAGTTCGCGAGGTTGCGCAGGTTGCTCTCCTGCATCGCCGTGGCCAGTGCGATCTCCTGGCCCTGCTCGCTGATGCCGAGGCGCTTGCCGACCTCGATGATGGTGCGGGCGTTCTCCATCTGCTGCTCGGTGAGTCCGGCGACGGGCGGGATCTTGCCGTCCTCGCCGGGCTGGACGACCGGGGGCGGTGTGGTGCCGTCGCCCTGACCGTCGCCTTCGCCGCCGCCTTGACCGCCGCCGCCCGGCGACTGGCCGCCGCCGGAGCCGGAGCCCGTGCCGGTCCCGCTGTCGTTGCCCGAACCTGATCCGTTCGGCCGGCCGCCCGAGCCGCCCCCGGACGAAGCGCCGTCGGCGGGTTTCTCCGTCGTGACGTCGGCGGGCTTGCCCTCGTTGAGGCCGGTCGTGGGCCGTTCCTCCGGGACGGGGACGTCCTCGCTCACGTCGGGCCGGGCCGTCGGGACGGGCACGTCGGTGATCCGCGCGAGCTGGGCCTGCGCCTGCTGGTCGGCCTGGCTCGCGTGCTGGAGGGCCTGCATGATGTAGCCGGCCACCTGCTGCGCCCGGGCCTTCGCGGCCGCGATCGCCGCACCCGACGGGTTCGAGCCGAGCGCGGCCCAGTTCACCGACACCGTGCCGGTTCCGTTGACCGAACCGGGGATCTGGGGGGCGACGTCGATCGCCGACTCCAGCGCCCGCTTCGCCCAGGTCAGCTGGCTCACGAGGGTGGTGATGATCTCGTCGATCGCGCTGTACTGCGCCCCCGCTCCCTTGTAGCTGGTGGCGTTCCCGCTCAGCGACGTGCCCGCCGCCGACGCGTCGGCGCCGCTCCACGCGCCGGTCAGCGCGACGCGCTCCCGGTCGGTCTCGCTGGAGAACCGTTCCAGCTCGGTGGCCATCTTCCGGGCGGCCTGGGCGACCCCTTCGAGGGGTTCCACGACGAGGTCGCGGAGGCTGGGGAAGTCCATGTCACCGCCCCCCGATCTTCCGGGTGGCGCCCACCAGGTCGGTGAAGGCGCCGGCGCTGTGCTTCTCGTTGTCGCGGTGGTTGTCGGCCGCCGTGGACACGTTGCCGCCGAGATGCCGGGATTCCTCGGCGAACGTGCCGACGGTGTCGGCCAAGCGGGTGATGACCTGCCGCAGCGTCGTCACGGACGCCAGTCCGCGCACGTTGCCGAGGCCGCCGTCGAGGGCGGGGGCCATGCGGTCCAGGAAGCCGCGCGCGTCGTCGCCGACCTGGCGGATGCGGTGACCGGCTCGCCTGACGCGATGGTCGTCGATCTCCATATGGGGTCCTCCTCATTCGACGGGCCGAAAGAGGGGATGGGGGATGCGGCCCGTCACGATGTGGCACACCCTAGGACGCTGACGAGCCCTTACGGAAGCGTAGGCGGCGCTTTTAGACAGTCGACTGTGGACGCGGGCACGAAAACGGCCGCCGCGCGGGGTGCGCGGCGGCCGTATCGTCAGTCCGTCAGCCCGTGCAGGCGCACTCGATGACGCCACCGTTGTTGTCGCAGCACCAGGCGTCGAAGTTCGGGTCACTGGGGCACTTGTCCCACCAGCAGGACTTGGCCGCGGCGTCCTGCTTCGGCACGAGACGGCCGAGCACGCGGTCGGCGAGCTTACCGATCTTCTTCATGAGGGATCCTCCTCCACGTCGTGACCGGCGGTGCCGGTCCCGCCCCGATGATCACGGCGTGTGGGGCCCCGGTCAACACCCCGGATCCGGACTCCCGTGGGGTTCCGGGCGCCGAGCTGCGGAACCGTTTCATCCCCGGAAAGGCCCGTATGCGCTCCCGTGTGCGCTTACCGCCCGGGGCCGGGGGAGCGGCCCCGAGCGGAGCCCTCATGATCACCGCGCTCTTCGGCGAGGTCAATCCACGCCCGGATCCCGTGTGCGGAGCGGTATGCGCACGCCGGTGGCAAGATCGAACCCATGACCGCCGACGAGCAGTACGCCCTCTCCTTCGGCCAGGCCGCCGACGCCTACGACGCCATCCGCCCCACCTATCCCCGCGAAGCCGTCACCTGGGCCCTGGTCGGGAAACCCCGCACCGTCGTCGACCTAGGCGCGGGCACCGGCATCCTCAGCCGCCTCCTCGCCGACGAGGGCCACCACGTCATCGCCGTCGAACCCGACGAGCAGATGCTCGCCGCCCTGCGCGCCAAAAGCCCCGGCGTCGCCGACGCCAAGACCGGCGACGCCGAGCACATCCCCATGGCCGACGCCTCCGTCGACGCCGTCACCGCCGGCCAGGCCTACCACTGGTTCGACCCCGACCGCGCCCACCCCGAGATCGCCCGCGTCCTGCGCCCCGGCGGCGTGTTCGTGCCCATCTGGAACATCCGCGACGGTTCCGTCCCCTGGGTGCGCGAGATGTCCGAGTACATCGGCACCTCCAAGGCCGAGGCCACCGTCCGGCAACTCGACGACAGCCACTTCCCGCCCTACTTCGAGCCCACCGAACGCTTCGAGACCCACTACACGCGCCCCTTCACCGAAGACGCCCTCGTCGATCTCGTGAAGTCCCGCTCCTACTACCTGACCGGCGACGACGCCCACCGCGCGGAGCTGGAACGACGCGCCCGGCACCTCGTCCGCACCCACCCCGACCTCGCCGGCCGCGACACCTTCGACCTCCCGTACGTCACCGTCGCGTACCGACTGCGGCACACCGGCTAAAAGCCGTCGTGACCACGAAAGCGCGGCACGTATCCTGAGGTCGCATCTTTCCCACGACCACGCCGCGCGCAGCGGACGACGGTCGAGTCACACCAAAGGACGTGCCGTGAGCGACAGCCCAGCCGTACCCGGAATCGAGGATCTGCCCGAGCAGATGCGGATCAGGCGCGACAAGCGCGCCGAACTGCTCGCCTCGGGCGCCGAACCGTACCCGCTGGGCGCCAAGCGCACGCACTCCCTCACCGAGATCCGCGCGAAGTACGCCGAACTGGCCACCGACACCGCCTCCGGCGACAAGGTCTCCGTCACCGGCCGCGTCATGTTCATGCGAAACACCGGAAAACTGTGTTTCGCGACACTTCGCGAAGGCGAAGGGACCGAATTGCAGGCGATGTTGTCGCTGGCCAATGTCGGCGAGGAACGCCTCGCGGCGTGGAAGCACCTCGTCGACATCGGTGATCAGGTCGCCATCACCGGCGAGGTCATCTCCAGCCGCCGCGGTGAGCTTTCGGTGCTCGCCGACGAGTGGGAGATGACGTCGAAGGCACTGCGTCCTCTTCCCGTCGCGCACAAGGACATGAGCGAGGAAATGCGCGTCCGTCAGCGCTATGTCGACCTCATCATGAGGCCGGCGGCGCAGAACACGGTCCGAACTCGTTCGGCGGTCGTACGATCTCTTCGCGAACAGTTCCATGAGCGGGGTTTCATGGAGGTCGAGACCCCCATGCTCCAGCCGATTCACGGCGGGGCCAGCGCCCGGCCCTTCGCGACGCGCAGTAACGCTTTCGATACGGATCTATTCTTGCGGATCGCACCGGAGTTGTACCTGAAACGCTGCGTGGTCGGCGGACTGGACAAGGTATTCGAGATCAATCGGAATTTTCGCAACGAGGGCAGTGACTCTAGTCACGCGCCGGAGTTCGCAATGCTCGAAGCCTATGAGGCGTACGGGAACTACGACACCGTCGCGGCTCTCGTTCGTGATCTGGTCCAGGGCTCGGCGCGCGACGTGTACGGATCCACTGTGGTCACCCACGCCGACGGAACCGAGTACGACCTGGGCGGACAGTGGCGCGAAGTGACGCTGTTCGGTGCCATTTCCGAAGCGCTGGGTGAGGAGGTCATGGTACGGACGCCGTACGAAACCCTCAAGAAGTACGCCGACCGCATCGAACTGGCCGTCGACCCCGTGTGGAGCGCCGGACAGCTCGCCGAGGAGATTTTCGAGGAACTCGTCGTCGACAATCTTCGGGCGCCGACCTTTGTGCGCGACTACCCGGTGGAGACGTCTCCTCTGGTCCGCGACCACCGCACCGAGCCCGGCCTGACCGAGAAATGGGACTTGTACGCCCTCGGCGTCGAGCTGGGGACCGGTTACTCGGAGCTCGTCGACCCCGTCGTGCAGCGGGAACGCTTCGTTCAGCAGGCACGACAGGCCGCGCGCGGCGACGACGAGGCGATGCGCCTCGACGAGGATTTCCTGCGGGCAATGGAGTACGGGATGCCCCCGCTGGGTGGGTTCGGCTTGGGGATTGACCGGCTGCTGATGACGCTCACCGGTCTGGGAATCCGCGAAACGATCCTGTTCCCAATGCTGCGGCCGGAGTAGCGGCGTTGTCGCGGCGTTCTCGCCGGCCTAGTGGGCCGAACGGACGAGTCGATGATCGTCAGTGGGGCTCATGAACCGCAGGTCGACGCGCTAATAGAGAGCTTGCGGTTTTGTTTGGGTATAGCGTGGGCTATCGTATGCTCGTACGAATAAACTTTCGGGGCATTCACGAAGGGAACCCAGGTGGCGCAGAAAGTTCAGGTAATCCTCGTCGATGACCTCGACGGCGGCAAGGCCGACGAGTCGGTGAAGTTCGGTCTCGACGGGAAGATCTATGAGATCGACCTGGCGGCCGACAAGGCGCAGACCCTGCGGGAGGCGCTGGCCGACTACGTCGCGGCCGGTCGGCCCATTGGACGGTTCCCTTCGGTTGGCGGTAAGGCTCCGGTCGGCGTGCCAGGCCGCGCGGTGCGCCCGACTACCGATCGTGAGCAGAACAAGGCCATTCGCGATTGGGCCAAGAGCAAAGGCAAGCCCGTCTCCGACCGCGGGCGCATTCCGCAGGAGATCATCGACGAGTACCACGCCCAGGCCGGGCACTGAAGCAGCAGCCGTTCGCCGACATCGAACCGGCCCGAACGGCCGCGGAGCGATTACGACCCCACCACGCCGAACGGCGCGGTGGGGTCGTGCTTTACCCCCACACATCCGCATCCGAGATCACCGCCGCACCCGCGACACCCCACGGCATGTGTGGCGGAGATGTGGGCGGATGTGTGACGCGGATGTGTGACGCGGCTCAAGTCCCGGGCGGCGGTAACGAAAGAAACGGGGTCGCGGCGGGCGAAATGCACCTCGCAAAACGAGCCTTCGGCCCGAAAGGGGCTTGGACGCGGGTTTGAGGCGGGGGCGGTGCGTTTCGCGACGAAGCTGAAAGGCCGCCTTTTCTCGTCGTGCGGGGTGTGCGTGCTGATGGTCGAGCGTTGAGGTCCGCCTACCAGGCCGGTGTCGGCTCCGTACCTGCTCGCCGCCCGCTCTGTCCCCACTCGCTTTCGTTCCGGGGCGCTGCCACTTCGCTTTCCGTGCTGGCCCTGCGTCGCCCGCTCGCGCTTTGCCCCGCGTCGTCCCGGCTCTCCGCCACCTGTCCCCGCCTTCGCTCGCCCTATTAGCCACCCCGCTCGCCTTCCACGACCACGCTGCCCGGTACCCCGCGGCTTGGACCTCCGTCCGCCAGTTCGCCGGTCTGCCGGTCTGCCGGTCTGGGCCGCTGGCTGAGGCCGTCCGCACGGCTCGTCAGCGCCGAGAACACGAGCAAGGCGCCAGGTCGCTCCGGTCCATCCGCCGTCACCCGCACCTCACCACCCGGCCCGGCGATCCCGCACTTCGCAGGCCGGGCGAGCCACGCACCGCCCCAAGCCCTCGTCCCACGCGGCGAATCCTGCCTGTGAGTCCCACTACGTCGGACCACCGGCGAAACCTCCACGAGCGCCATCTCGCCCGGCCCGTCCTTCCCGCGAGCCTCACGTCGAGTGGTCGCCCGGCGAGCTCTGCCCAAGGGCCCTGCTTGCACGGTCGCCCTTCCTAGCGAGCCATCACCCCATCTGGCTCACCGCGAGCCCCACTCAGCGAGCCGTCCCTGTCCGGGTGCGCACTGTTTCGCGAGCCCCACTTCGCCCGGCCCGCTCGACAGGTTCGTCTACACGCGCTCGCCCCCGCCCGACTCGCCCGGCGAGCCTGAGCCTCGAATCCCGCCTGTGTCCGTCCTTTCGTTGGCGGGCCGCAGGCCGCCTGCGAACCCTCATCCGGCGGGTCTGTCCTCACGCGCTGACCTCGGCCCACTTCGCCCAGTGAGCCCAAGGTCCCGAACCTCGCCCGCGTCCGTCACCCGCCGGCAAGCGGGCCGCTGGTCGAGAGCCTTTACCCGTTTGCGGGCCCTGCCCGCATCCCGCAGGTCTGCCCGCATCCCGCAGGTCTGCCCGCACCCCGCAGGTCTGCCCACGCGCGCTCACCCCGGCCTACCCACCTGGCGAGCCCGTTTCCCACGGCGAGCCGGAGGCCCGAACCCCGCCTGCGCCTCCACCTCGCTGGCAAGCGGTATGCCGCTTGTGAGGCTTCACCCGACTGCGGGCCTTCATCCGGCGGGCCTGCCCGCACCGGCTCACCCCGGCCGGCCCACACGGCGAGCCGGAGGCCCCGAACCCCGCCCGCGCCGTTCATCCCGCTGGCAAGCGGGCCGCCGTCTGTGAGGCTTCACCCGACCGCGGGCTCTGCCTTCACCCCGCAGGTCTGCCCGCACGCGCACACTCCGGCCCGCCCGCTCGCCTGCCGCCCACCTGTCCGAGCCGTGACCGTGACCCGTCATCCGTCATCCGTGACTGTGACCGTGACCCGTGACCCGTCACCCGTGAGCCGGGCGATCGGGCACCCCGCTGCTCCGCCTTCTGCGTGAGTCCACCCGCCCTCTCGGCTGAAAGATGCGCATGTTTCACGCGGGTCAGTTTTGTCATACCTCACCCGTATCGTGATTTTTGGGGCCCCTTTGGGGCGTGCGGGGGAGTGCGCGATTCGTTCGAGCCCCCGCCGCTTCACGCTGCCCTCCGCTCGCGCGGGCCCAACTCGCCCTACCCCTACGCAGCGAGCGAGCCACCGGCGAGCCCGCTCCCACGCGCTCACCCCGGCCGGTGCGCCCGAGTCCTCACCCCGCGAGCCGTCACCCGCCCGCCCGTGCGGCAGTCCCGCCCCACCCGGCGAGCCCCGCTTCACCCCGCGTCCCGAGCGCCCCACCCACACCCCACCCGCCGCACGTCACCCCGTGTCGCTCACCCGCTCGCCCCACCGGGCGATCCGAGCCCAGCCACCCTGTGCCCTCGGCAGGTCACCACCACCTCGCGTCCCGAGCGAGCCATCCTCACCCCGCGAGCCCCCCCCACCCCGCACCCCGACCTCAGAACCGCGCCCCACCGACACCTTCACCCGTCGGCCACCCCGAGCCCCCCCACCCCACCCCCCACCCCTTCCCAGTTTCGCTGTCGGCGTAC
Organism: Phytomonospora endophytica; assembly: GCF_014202425.1. Lineage (GTDB taxonomy): Bacteria > Actinomycetota > Actinomycetes > Mycobacteriales > Micromonosporaceae > Phytomonospora > Phytomonospora endophytica. Next base: position 64,552 of record NZ_JACHGT010000026.1, read on the forward strand.
AACCGCACTCCCCCGGAACACACCGGTCGCCACGTAGGTTGGGCACTTGGAGTGTCCGTGACCGACGATAGAGTGAAGACCCGGGCACTTGGCACTAACTGACCCGGACCGGCAAGACGCCGGGCCATCGGCAAGCAGGGTCCGGCCGGCGTCGGGAGCCCCGTCGCAGGTATGTGAGGAGCACGAGAGAATGTTTGAGAGGTTCACCGACCGAGCGCGGCGGGTTGTCGTCCTGGCCCAAGAAGAGGCCCGGATGCTCAATCACAACTACATCGGCACCGAGCACATCCTGCTCGGGCTCATCCACGAGGGTGAGGGCGTCGCCGCCAAGGCTCTGGAGAGCCTCGGCATCTCGCTCGAGGGCGTTCGCCAGCAGGTGGAAGAGATCATTGGGCAGGGGCAGCAGGCTCCGAGCGGGCACATCCCGTTCACCCCGCGCGCCAAGAAAGTCCTTGAGCTGTCGCTTCGCGAGGCGCTGCAGCTCGGCCACAACTACATCGGCACCGAGCACATCCTTCTCGGCTTGATCCGCGAAGGCGAGGGTGTCGCCGCTCAGGTGCTCATCAAACTCGGCGCCGACTTGAACCGTGTCCGCCAGCAGGTCCTTCAGCTGCTGTCGGGCTACCAGGGCGGCAAGGAGCAGGCGGCGACCGGCACGGCGACGGGCGAGCAGTCCCCGTCGACGTCCTTGGTCCTCGACCAGTTCGGCCGCAACCTCACGCAGGCCGCCCGGGACGGCAAGCTCGACCCGGTCATCGGCCGCGAGCGTGAGATCGAGCGCGTCATGCAGGTCCTGTCGCGCCGCACCAAGAACAACCCGGTGCTCATCGGCGAGCCCGGCGTCGGCAAGACCGCCGCCGTCGAGGGCTTGGCGCAGGCCATCGTCAAGGGCGAGGTGCCCGAAACCCTCAAGGACAAGCACCTCTACACCCTCGACCTGGGCGCGCTCGTCGCCGGTTCCCGCTACCGCGGTGACTTCGAGGAGCGGCTCAAGAAGGTCCTCAAGGAGATCCGCACCCGCGGCGACATCATCCTGTTCATCGACGAGATTCACACCCTCGTCGGGGCGGGTGCCGCCGAAGGCGCGATCGACGCGGCCAGCATCCTCAAGCCGATGCTCGCCCGCGGCGAACTCCAGACGATCGGCGCGACCACTCTCGACGAGTACCGCAAGTACCTGGAGAAGGACGCCGCTCTTGAGCGCCGTTTCCAGCCGATCCAGGTCGACGAACCGACCCTGGCTCACACCATCGAGATCCTCAAGGGCCTTCGCGACCGCTACGAGGCGCACCACCGCGTGTCCATCACCGATGACGCCCTCGTCGCCGCCGCGACCCTCGCCGACCGCTACATCTCCGACCGCTACCTCCCGGACAAGGCGATCGACCTGATCGACGAGGCCGGCGCCCGCATGCGCATCCGCCGCATGACCGCGCCGCCGGACTTGCGCGACTTCGACGACCGCATCGCCCAGGCGCGCCGCGACAAGGAGAGCGCGATCGACGCGCAGGACTTCGAGCGGGCCGCGCAGCTGCGCGACAAGGAGAAGCAGCTCATCGACCAGCGCGACCGCCGCGAGAAAGAGTGGAAGGCGGGCGACCTGGACGTCGTCAGTGAGGTCGACGACGAGATGATCGCCGAAGTACTGGCGAACTGGACCGGCATCCCCGTGTACAAGCTGACCGAGGAAGAGACCTCGCGTCTGCTGCACATGGAGGACGAGCTGCACAAGCGGATCATCGGCCAGGTCGACGCGGTCAAGGCCGTGTCGCAGGCGATCCGCCGGACGCGTGCGGGTCTGAAGGACCCGAAGCGCCCGTCGGGCTCGTTCATCTTCGCCGGCCCGTCCGGTGTCGGTAAGTCCGAGCTGAGCAAGGCGCTCGCCGAGTTCCTGTTCGGTTCCGAGGACGCGCTGATCCAGCTCGACATGTCGGAGTTCCACGACCGTTACACGGTGTCCCGTCTCGTCGGTGCGCCTCCCGGGTACGTCGGTTACGACGAGGGCGGCCAGCTGACCGAGAAGGTCCGCCGCAAGCCGTTCTCGGTGGTCTTGTTCGACGAGATCGAGAAGGCCCACGCCGACGTGTTCAACACGCTCCTCCAGATCCTGGAGGACGGCCGCCTGACCGACGGTCAGGGCCGCATCGTGGACTTCAAGAACACCGTCATCATCCTGACCACGAACCTCGGTACGCGTGACGTCGCGAAGGCCGTCTCGATGGGCTTCCAGAACGACGACGACGGTGGCGAGGCGAGCTACGAGCGGATGAAGCAGAAGGTCAACGACGAGCTCAAGCAGCACTTCCGGCCTGAGTTCCTCAACCGCATCGACGACACCATCGTCTTCCCGAAGCTCTCGGAGAGCGAGATCGTCTCGATCGTGGACCTGATGCTGCACCGCATCGAGGACCAGCTCAAGAACAAGGACATGACCCTGGAGACGACCCCCGGCGCCCGCCTGTACCTGGGCACGAAGGGGTACGACCCGGTGCTGGGCGCGCGGCCGCTGCGTCGCACGATCCAGCGCGAGATCGAGGACACGCTCTCGGAGAAGATCCTGTTCAACGAGATCCGTCCCGGTCAGATCATCGTCGTGGACGTGGAGGGCGAGCCGACGGACGTCGAGAACGCCCGCCTGGTCTTCCGCGGAGCCGACAAGCCGGCCCTCGTGGAGGTGCCCGACGCGCCTCCGGCCGACCTGACGGCCGAGCCGACGACGAAGTCGAAGACGAACGGCGGCGAGGAGAAGTAGTCCTCGCCTGAGCCAGACGCAAGGCGCCGCCGTCCCGGGAGGGGCGGCGGCGTTTTCATGCGTCAGGGGAGGGGTATTCGGCCGGCCAGGGCCGGCCGAGGAGGTTCGTGTATTCGGCTTCGACGGCGGCGGGGTCGGCGGTGTGGGCGTTGAACAGGACGCCGAAGCACTCGTCGGTGAAGTCCGACGCCACTCCGTCGGCGACTTGCAGCACGGTGACCACCGGGTCGACGGTCTCGGTCCACTCCGCAAGGAAGTAGTGCGCCTTGGCGAGGGTGGTCAGGACGCGGGTGTAGGGCCCGGCGAACCGCTCGCCGTCTTCGGCCTCGAACAGCGGCTTGTAGATCTCGGCGCCGCGCCGGGCGGACGCCTGGCCTTCATCGAAACGCTCGGCGACCAGCAGCCGCTCCGCGAGCGTGGTCAGCGAGGTGGCGAGGTGGGGTGCGAAGACCTCGGGGGAGGCTTCGCTGAGATGCTCGTAGACCTTGACGGCTTTCGCGTTCAGCCAGAGTGTCTTCGCGGAGTCGGTCTCCGCGAGGCAGTCGGCGAGGATGATCACGGTCGAGGCGATCTTCGACAGGATCTCGTCCGGTGCCTCTTCGAGGAGTTCTTCGTAGATGTCGAGGGCCTGGTAGAGGGCCTCGACGCCCTCCGGCCCGCCGAGCAGCACCGCCAGGTTGGTCAGTGTGGCCGCGAGTTCGGCCGTGGAACCCGCCGGCCCCGCACCGGACAGCCGGGTGAGGATGTCCAGTGACTCCCGCATCGCGGTCAGGCCCTCTTCGCGCCGGCCGAGCGAGTGCAGGCCGATGCCGAGAACGTTCAGCGACATGGCGAGGTTGACGTCGTGATCGCCCGGTTCGGCCCGCGCGAGTCCGCGGTGGATCTCCGTCGACCGGGTGGAGGCCTGCACGCCTTCGTCGTCGCGCCCCAGGCGGTTGAGCGCGTAGGCGAGTTCCCCGAGGTAGCGGGCGAGCTCGGCGCCGGGGCCCAGGTTCTCCTGGATCTCGACGGCACGCTGGATGTGGCCGAGCGCCTCGCCGTCCCGCCCGGCGACGCCGAGCAGTGTGGCGAGGCCGCTGCTCGTCCACGCCATCAGGGGGAGGTTCGATGAGTCGCCTTCCAGCCAGCTCAGGCTGTGCCGGTGGAGGGCGGTGTCGAGGGCCGTGAACGGCAGGTACTGGCCCATGTTCCATTCGGTCAGCGCCGTGGCCGTCTCGCCGAGTTCGTCGCTGGGCGGGCAGCTGTTCAGGGCCGCCGTGAGCTGGTTGGTCGCGGTGTGGTCGTCGGCGCCGGAGCGCTCGGCCGCCGCGTTGACGAGCTGCGGCAAACACTCCGCCAGCAGCTGGGGCAACTCCCGCGGCGCCTCTCCCTCCAGCTCCAGCAGCCGCCCCAGGCCCGTGGCCAGCCGCTCGCGGTAGAGATCCCCGATCTCCGGATGGTTGTCCGCCGCCAGCGTCATCAGCCGCAGCGTCCGTGCGTGGTGGACGGGGTCGTCGCTGCTTTGCAGGCCCGTGAGGATATCCGGCAGCTCGTCGGTCGTCGCGACCAGGTATTCCGCGATGAGGTCCGGTTCGATCGGCGCGATCCGGCGCCGTTCCACGCCCGGATACAGCTCGTGCAGCCGCCTGGCGGCGTCGTCTCGCGCGTCCTCGGCCCGCTCTCGCCACACCGGCACCGAGCGCAGCAGCTCGCGTGCCTCGACGACCGTCGGCGCCGTCAGTGTCGTGACGCACACGGCCTGCTGCCGGTGGGCGTCGTGGGCGGCGGGCAGCGCCGACCAGCGTTTGCGTTCGCGGTCGAGGATCTGGCGCAGCAGCCGTTCGCGGATGCGGGCGCTGCCCGGCGCGGGCACGCCGATGCCCTTGGCGCCGAGCAGTGCGGCGATGTGGACGAGCAGCGGCCGGTCGTACTGGTCGTCGTCGACGTCGGGCCGCAGGGGGTCGGCGCCGTCGGTGAGGGCGGGCCGGGACGCGAAGGCGTCGAAGGCCTTCGCGAGGTGCGCTCGCCGGACCTCGCCGGTGAAGGTGATGCGGTCGAGCGCGAGCTCGGCCTCCTTGTCCAGCGCGGCTTCGAGGGCGCCTTCGACGTCGCGGTCGAGGCGGTCGAGCCATTCCCCGCGATGCCGGGCGACCAGCAGGATGCGGACGCGCGCGGCCAGCCGCCGTCCCCGGCTCAGCGCGCGCACCCGCGTGAACAGCGCGCGGAACGCCTCCGTCCACTTCGGGTCGTCGGCGTAGTCGAAGACCAGGAGCGTGTCCCTGCGCGGGTCGAAGCGTTCCCATGGCCCGGTTTCGTCGTCGGTCGTGGTCCCCGCGTGCCACCAGGCGTCGTGTTCGAAGCGCAGCCGGCGGCACAGCTCCAGCACCAGCCTGGTCTTCCCCGCCCCGGCGGGTCCGGTCACCAGGCGTACGGCGTGCGGCCGCGGGCTCAGGCACCAGTCGGTCAGGTCGGTGAGGGCTTCGGCGTGGCCTTCCTCGACGAAGCCGACGAGCTGGTGCGCGGCCTTCAGCGGCCACGACACCGGGTCGTCCTCGTCGGGTTCGATGGGGCCGCGCGGGACCGGCGTGACGAGTTCGCACTCGTCGCCGATGGTCTCGACGTGCTCGGGGGAGACGCCGACGAGCGTGGCGAACTCGGGGTCGGTGAGCAGCGCGGCGACCGATACGGCGTGCAGGCGGTCGGTGCCCCAGGCGGCGGGTGCGCGGGCGACCAGGCCGATGAGCCGGTCGTGGTTGTCGAGGATCGCGGCTCCCGACAGGCCCTGCCAGCCTTCGGCCTGGGCGGGGGAGGGGCCGCGGACGTCGAGTTTCATCCACCCGGAGCGCGCCGAGGCGTCGGGGTGGATCGCGACGGCGACCTGTTCGGTGTCGTGGACGGCGCCGTCGGCGGAGGCGCGGGGGAAGCCGAGGGCGCGTCCCGCGACGGGGTCGCGGCCTTCGACGCGGCCCCAGCGCACGCCCGTCATGGGCGGTTCGAGGACGCCGGGGGCGACGCGGAGGAGGGCGGCGTCGAGGTCGCCGCCGCCACGCCACGCCGCTTCGGCGGGCGACCAGGACCCGCCTCCGGCGGGGCGGACGGAGTAGCGGTCGCCGAACGGTAAACCGTGACCGGCGGTGAGGACCAGCCCGTCGGCGGCGAGGTAGCCCGCCGAGGTGCGTTTGCCGCCGTCGCGCACGGCCTTGACCTCGACGACGCGCGCGGCGAAGCGCTGGAGCCAGTTGTCGGGCATCGGCGTCACCCCCGCGTCAAGTGTGCCGGTGCCGGGTGCGGAGGTCGCGTACCCTCGTTCGAGCCCGAACCACCGGCGAAGGGAGCCATCCGTGCGGGTCTTCACGTTCGACCGCGACGAGCGGGAGGTGACGGGCCACGACAGCGTCGGCCTGCACGCGACCCGCGTCGCGCAGTTCACCGACACGACCCGCGCGACCTGCCTGGCCGTGGCGCCCGGCGGCGTCATCGGGACGCACCCGGCCGCCTCGCACCAGGTGCTGCTCATCGTGTCGGGTTCCGGTTGGGTCGCGGGCACCGACGGCGCGCGCGTCCCGGTCACCGCCGGTCAGGCCGCGTACTGGGCGCCCGGCGAGGTCCACACGACCGGAACCGACACCGGCCTCACCGCGATCGCTCTCGAAGGCGGTCCCGCGACCGTCTTCGAACCCGAGGAGCGCTGACCGGGGGACACCGGCCCGGAGCACGGAAACGGACCGGGTACGCGCCCCCGGTCCGCTCCTCCCACCCCCCGCTTTCGGCGGCGTGCGTGCAACCTCTGCGACGCCCGCCCCTGCGGCCGCGTTCCGGCGCTGCGCGCCCGAAACGCTCGCGTCCGGCGCTGTCGCGCCGACGCCCGGCCTCATCCCGCCCGCCGGTCGCCGTGGGAAGTCGCGTCCCCTCGGCGTCGGTCTCCACACCGCCTAGGGGCGTTCGCGCGGTACGAGGCGAACGTGTTGCGGTGTGCGTCGGCGGCACGTCACCACGCCGACGGTCACGTCGGCGGACGAGTCGGTGGCCCGTGCCGGCCCTTCTATGGCGGCCAATGGCCGTGGTGGCCGGGGCCGAGACGACCCCGGTCGGGGAGCCGGTTAGACATCGAGCAACTTCTAACTAACTCTCCGTAGCCAAAATTACCACGGGAAACCCGAATAGATCTCAATCAATGGTGAACTCGACGGGCTTGCTCCACGCGCTCCCCAGCCGCGCCATCACCTGGTACTTCCCCGACGGCACCACCCTCGGGCTCTTCTTGCACCCCGGCGTCGACGTCTTCCCGTCCCAGGTCATCCGCGACGTCACCACCTCACCCGGCTGCAACGTCCGCTTCGACGACTCGCCCGAGCCCGCGCAGTCGTCCGACGACCACAACCGCTCCCCGCCCGCCTTCACCTGGACCTCCTGCGCCTTCGACCCGACGTCCCGAACGCACGACACCGCCGCCGCGTTCGTCGCCCGGAACTCGATCGTCAGGTACCCGCCCTTCGGCATCACCGCCGTCGCCGGTTTCGGCTCCAGCCGCAGGTCCACGTCCGCGCACGGCCCGCCCTGCACGGTCCCCGCAGGCGGCGCGGCCGAACCCGAGGGCGCGGCCGACACGTCCGACGACGCCGACGGAGGCGCGTCCCCCACGAACGGCCGCTTAAAGGTGTTCGACGGCTCCGCACTCGCCGGTGCCTGCGCCGACGGTTCGGCCGCCACCGGCTCCGCCGGGTCGTCCCCCGACCCGCCGCAAGCCCACAACCCCGCCGCGAGCAGCACCACCCCGGCACCGAGCACGATGGCCCGCCGCCGCCAGTACGTCCGCGGAGATTCACGTCCCACGATCGTCCTCATCGGCGCGACGGTAGACCCATCCGCCCCGAAAAAGATCACGACACGCTGTGCGACCATCGACCCCGATGAGCCAATCCGCACCGATCGCGCGCCTGGTCTCCGACTGGTTCGCCGCCAACGCCCGCGACCTCCCCTGGCGCGAACCCGGCACCACCGCCTGGGGTGTCCTGGTCAGCGAGGTCATGTCCCAGCAGACCCCCGTCCGCCGTGTCGAACCGGTCTGGCGCGAGTGGATGGAACGCTGGCCGACGCCCGCCGACCTCGCCGCCGAACCCACCGGCGAGGCCATCCGCGCCTGGGGCCGCCTCGGCTACCCCCGCCGCGCGCTGCGCCTCCACGCCGCCGCCGTCGCGGTCGCCGGCGACCACGACAACGTCGTCCCCGACACCATCGCCGCCCTCGAAGCTCTGCCCGGCATCGGCACCTACACCGCCCGCGCGGTCGCCGCCTTCGCCCACCGGCAGCGCCACCCCGTCGTCGACACCAACGTCCGGCGTGTCGTCGCCCGCGCCGTCGCGGGAAACCCCGACGCCGGCATGGCGACGACCGCCGCCGACCTCCGCGCCACCGAAACCCTCCTGCCCGACGACGCCGAGGCCGCCGCCGTCGCCTCGGCGGCGCTGATGGAACTCGGCGCCCTGATCTGCACCGCCCGCGCGCCGGTCTGCGCGCGATGCCCGCTCGCCGACGACTGCGCCTGGCACGCCAAGGGGGAGGCGCTGCCCGAAGGCCCCAGCCGCAAACCGCAGAAGTACACCGGCACCGACCGCCACGTCCGCGGTCTGATCATGGCCGTCCTCCGCGAAGCCGACGACCCCGTCGCGCGCGTCGCCCTGGACACCGTGTGGCACGAGCCGGACAGGCGGGAACGCGCGCTGACCGGGCTGGTCGCCGACGGGCTCGTCGTGGAAGGCGCGGGCGGGTTCCGGCTGCCCTGAGCGCCGGGAACCCGCGAGCCGGCGCCGGGAACAGGTGGGCGGGCCCCCGGGTCCTGAAACACTCGGTCGCGTGCCGGAGCGGGCGTGACCGCGCCGACCGGCTTCGTCGTCGAGACCGCGGGCGGGTTCCGGCTGCCCTGAGCGCCGCCCCCGCACACGAGAGCGGCCCGCCACCCGAAGGCGGCGGGCCGTCCGAAAACCGTCCTGACCCGAACGGTCCTACACCGCCTCGGCGGCGACCTTCAAGAACGTGTCGTTCTCCTCGGGCGTCCCCACGGTCACGCGCACGCCGTCGCCCGGGAACGGGCGCACGATCACTCCGCGCGACTCGCAGTGCTTCCCGAACGCCAGGGCCCTCTCGCCAAGCGGCAGCCACACGAAGTTCGACTGGCTGTCGGGCACGCCGGGGAACAGCTTGCGCACCTCCTCGGTCAGCCGCGTCCGCTCGGCGATGACCTGCGCGGCCCGCCGCTCCATCTCGTCCTGCGCCTTCAGCGCGGCAAGCGCGGCGGCCTGCACGACGGCGTTCGTCGAGAAGGGCGTGACGACCTTGCGGACGGCGTCGGCCACGTCGGGGTGCGCGACCAGGTAACCCGCGCGCAGCCCGGCCAGTCCCCACGCCTTCGAGAAGGTCCGCACGACCACCACGTTGGGCCGGTCACCGAACTCGACGAGCCCGTCGGGCACCTCGGCGTCGGTGACGAACTCGCGGTAGGCCTCGTCGAGCAGGACCAGCACGTCGGTGCCGACCCGGTCGAGGAAACGCTCCAGCTCGGCACGGCGGACGCTCGTGCCCGTCGGGTTGTTCGGGTTGCAGACGATCACGACGCGGGTCTTGTCGGTCACCGCCGCCGCCATCGCCTCCAGGTCGTGCCCGTGCCCGGCGTCGTTGGGCACCGTCACGGCCTTCACACCGGCCGTCGCCGCGATGATCGGGTAGGCCTCGAAGCTCCGCCACGAGAACACGACCTCGTCGCCGGGAACCGTCGCCGCCTTCAGCAGGTGCTCGCACAGCGCGACCGACCCGCAGCCCGTCGCGATCCGCTCGATCCCGACCGACAACCGCGCGGCGAGCGCCTCGCGCAGCGCGAGGACGCCCATGTCGGGGTAGCGGTGGACGTTCGTCGCGGCGTCGGCGATGGCCTCGGGGACACCGGGCAGCGGGCCGTAGGGGACCTCGTTGCTGGCGAGCTTGATCGCCTCGGCGAGTCCGAGCTCGCGGGCGAGGTCGGCGGGGTTGCGGCCGGGGACGTAACTGGGGAGGGCGTCGAGGTCAGCGCGCGTCAGTCGACGAGACATCGGTGTCTCCTTTCACCTTCTGTGCGGGGTCGGCGGCGGCAGGGGCGAGCACCACCGTGGTGCCGGGGGACTTGTCGTGCAGGCACTGACGATACGGGCGGTCGCGCAGGCACCACAGCGCGTCCGCCAGGAGCAGGAAGATCCCGCAGGCCAGGAACAGGAAGGGCAGGGCCATGAACGACCACCGCAGCCCCATCCAGCCCAGCCGCAGGGGCTGACCGTAGAGGGGCACGACCTTGATCCCGACCATCTTCTTCCCCAGTGTCTGCCCGGTGTAGGCGGTCATGGGGACCTCGTAGACGAACCAGAGGAGGAGGCCGATGAACATGATGGTCAGCTGGAGGTTGTTGGCGCGCTCGGACAGGGTCAGCGGGTTGAGCTGGGTGCCCTGGCGCATCGCCGCCTCGACGGCGGGCGTGACCTCCTGGAAGAACTGGTAGATGAAGTACCCGTTGACGACGACGTTGAGCAGCAGGACCGCGACGGTGTCGATGAGGCGGGCCGACAGGCGCTGGCCGGCGCTGGCGAGGGTGTGTTTCTGCATGTCGCCGGACGGTTCGGGGAAACCCGGCGGGAGTACGGGGCCGGACTTGCCGGGCATGTCCTGCGGGGGACGCCGGTCGATGGGGGTGACGCCCGCGGGAGGGGGCGCCCAGGTCGGGTCGGCGCGGCCGGGGAGGCCTTGGGCGCCGGGCTGCGCGGGGAACGACAGGGGCGGCTCGGGTTCGGGTTCCGGGGGGCCGTCGGGGGGTTCGGCGTCGGCGGCGAGGGGCTTGCCGAGCCACTGCTCGCCGTCCCAGTAGCGCTGCGTGTCGGGTTCGGCCGGGTCCCGGTACCAGCCGGGCTCGATGCTGCTCACCCGCGCAATTGTGTCAGGGGAGATCGAGGGGGGACGCTCGCGCTCGTCACGGCGGTGTCAAGATCGGCGTATGACGACCATGCGCGCCGTTCGCCTGCGTGAACCGGGGCCGCCCGGGAACCTCGAACTCGTCGACCTGCCCGTGCCCGTTCCCGAGCCCGGCTGGGTGCGTGTGAAGGTCGGCGCGTTCGGCCTCAACCGTTCCGAGTTGCACACGCGACTCGGGCTCGCCGAGGGCGTGACCTTCCCGCGCGTGCCCGGGATCGAGTGCGCGGGGACCGTCGACCTCGACCCCGACGGGATCCTCGCGCCCGGACAGCAGGTCGCGGCGATGATGGGCGGGATGGGCCGCACCTTCGACGGCGGGTACGCCGAGTACACGGTCGTGCCGCGCGCGCAGCTGATCCCGTTCGCGTCGAAGCTGCCGTGGGAGACCCTGGGCGCGGTCCCCGAGACGTTGCAGACCGCTTACGGGAGCCTGACCACCGGCCTCGATCTCAGGGCCGGGCAGAGCCTGCTGATCCGCGGCGGCACCTCCGCGCTCGGGATGGCCCTGACCGCCCTGGCCAAGGACATGGGTGCGACGGTCCTCGCGACCACGCGCAGCCCCGGACGCCTCGACGCGCTCGCCGCGCAGGGCGTCGACCACCCACTCGTCGACTCGGGCACGATCGCCGACGCCGTGCGCGAGGTCTTCCCCGACGGCGTCGACGCGGCCGTCGAGCTCGTCGGGACGCCGACGCTCCCGGACACGCTCGCCGCGACGCGCGTGCACGGGACGGTGTGTTTCACGGGGATGTTGTCGAACGAGTGGATCGTGCGCGACTTCTATCCGATCGGGTACATCCCGACGGGGGTGCGGCTGACCGGCTACGGCGGTGACGCCTCCGACCTTCCGGCGGAGGTGTTGCAGGGGTACCTGGACAAGCTCGCGGCGGGCACGGTTCCGGCCGGGCCGACGACGGTTTACGCGCTCGACGAGGTGCCACGGGCGCACGACGACATGGAGCACAACCGGGTGTTCGGCAAGCTGGTGGTGGTGATCTAGGGGCGGCTCACGCCCCACCGGCCGCCTCCACCAGGGGCAGCGTCCGGTACCGCACCTGCTCGGCCAGCGCGATCACCGACGACGCCCGCAGCACCCCCTCGTATCCCACGATCTGGTCGAGCACCCGTTGCAGGTCGGCGTTGTCGCGCGCGACGACCCGCGCCACGATGTCCCCGCCCCCGGTCACGGTGTGTGCTTCCAGGACCTCCGGGATCCCCGCGAGGTGCCGCCCGACCCGGTCGTGCCCGCCGGCCTGCCGGATTTCGAGGGTCACGAACGCGGTGACGCGGTAGCCGAGCGCGGCCGCGTCGATGTCGGGCCCGAAGCCCTGGATCACTCCCCGGGCCGCCAGTTTGTCGAGCCGTGCCTGGACGGTCCCGCGCGCGACGTGGAGGCGGCGGGCGCATTCCAGGATGCCGATGCGCGGCTCGTCGGCGAGCAGCCGGATGAGCCGCGCGTCGAGTGAGTCGATCGGCGAAACACTGGTCATGTTGTCCACCGTACTCGGCGGTACGCCTGCACATCTGGTCAAGATGACCATGGATCGCTCGCACTCTTGCCCAACCCGTGGCCGGCACGGGATGCTTCGCCGGTAACCCACGGTGAACGCGAGGAGGCGGCCATGACCCAGGTGGAACCCGAGATCGACGAGTCGGTGCTGGTCGGCGCCATCGACCACGACATCACCAAGGACCCGTTCCCGATCAAGGGCTGGGACCACGTCCGTTTCATGGTCGGCAACGCCAAGCAGGCCGCCCACTACTACGAGACCGCCTTCGGCATGAAGCGCGTGGCCTACCGCGGCCCCGAGCAGGGTTATCGCGACTACGCCGAGTACGTCCTCGTCTCCGGCGGGGCGACCTTCGTCCTGAGTGGTGCCGTCCACGCCAAGGCACCCGGCGCCGGCCACCACGCCCGCCACGGCGACGGCGTCGTCGACATCGCCCTTGAGGTTCCCGACGTCGACGCCTCCTACGCTCACGCCCTCGCGCAGGGCGCGATCGGCCACACCGAGCCGGTGACGTTGTCCGATGAGCACGGCGAGGTCCGTATCGCCGCCATCGAGACCTACGGCGAGACGGTTCACACCCTCGTCGACCGCTCGAAGTACACCGGGCCGTTTCTGCCCGGCTTCGTCGCGAAGGACCCGATCGTGGAGCGCACGACCGGCCCGAAGCGTTTCTTCCAGGCCATCGACCACGTCGTCGGCAATGTCGAGCTCGGCAAGATGGACGAGTGGGTCGAGTTCTATAAGCGCGTCATGGGCTTCACGAACATGGCCGAGTTCGTCGGCGACGACATCGCCACCGAGTACTCGGCGCTGATGAGCAAGGTCGTCGCCTCCGGGACGCGCAAGGTGAAGTTCCCGCTGAACGAGCCGGCGATCTCGAAGAAGAAGTCGCAGATCGACGAGTACCTGGAGTTCTACGACGGTCCCGGGCCACAGCACATTGCCCTGGCCACCAACGACATCCTCGCCTCCGTCGACGCCATGCGCGCCGCCGGTGTCGAGTTCCTCGACACGCCCGACTCGTACTACGACGACCCGGAGCTGCGCGCCCGCATCGGTGATGTGCGCGCGCCGATCGAGGAGCTGAAGAAGCGCAAGATCCTCGTCGACCGCGACGAGGACGGTTACCTGCTGCAGATCTTCACCAAGCCGCTTCAGGACCGTCCGACGGTGTTCTTCGAGATGATCGAGCGCCACGGTTCGCTCGGGTTCGGGAAGGGCAACTTCAAGGCCCTGTTCGAGGCCATCGAGCGTGAGCAGGACAAGCGGGGGAACCTCTAGACCGCGTGCCCAGCACCCGGTTTCCGCGTCGGTGACTGTGGCGCCGTGCGGATCGGGAAGCGGACACCGTCCCGGAGGCCAGGAGTCTCCGGGACGGTGCGTTTCGCGAGTGGGTCGACCACATGGGACGGGTGTCGCGACCGCGTTTCCTCTGGCGGGGGAGGCGCGGGGCCCGGTGGTAAGCCGCGTACCTACGCACATCCTGGCTTTCGCGACAGCGGCGGTAGGGGAGGCGGATACCGCCTCGGGGACCATCGTCCGTGTCTCCGGGGCGGCTTCTCGCGCGCTGGTGGGCATCTTTTGGGCATGGCTCTGGGCTTTTTCTGGGCATCGTGGTTCACTCAATGCATGCCCAAAAAAAGCCCAGCTAGCCAGGACGTGATTTACGGCCTCCAGCAGGTCTTGCGGCGAGGGCTTCCCGTCACGAGCGCGACCGGTTCCTTGACCGAACTTCGAGGCGTCGTCGCGCGTGCGGTGGACCCGACGGACGCGCCGAGTCGCACGAGCGCTCTGAACGGACTCCTGCAGAGTCTTCTCGCCCGGTTCAAGGACGCCAGGTACGCCGAAGCGGTTCGCGCGCTCTTCGGACTGCCGCCCGCCCTGCCGGGGCAGAACCTCACTCAGCGAAGATCCGCCGCGGCGGTCAGTGCCGGCCACGAGGTGCACCACTTTCGCAAGCGGGTCGAGCCGCGGCTCATCGAGCAACTGGCCGCCGATCTGCTCGCCGACGCGGACGGCTTCACCCGCACCAAGGCCATCGCCCCCCGTCTCACCCCGGCCGGCGCCCGACCGCGAGTCCCCGCCGATCCCTTCGCGTGGGAAGTCGCGGAGGAGGAAGAGGCGGTGTCCCGGCTCTGGGCCGCGATCTACGGGCTTCGTGCCGAGCTCGTGGCGATCGAGCGGCTCGTCAGCCTCGGATCAGAAGAAGCCCAGATCGTGCCGCGCGCGGTCACGGCGGCCTGGATGTGGGGACGCGCGAGTGCCGCCGCAGTGGCACACGGCCAGGCCTACGGCCGGAATGACGGTCAGACTCCCGACGTGATGCTCTCACTCGCGGGGTGGACACCCCCGTTGCCCGCGCCATTGGCGACACGTCTGAGGGAAGCGGCGTCGACGGCGGACTCGCGCCGTGAATTCCTCGCCTCGGTCCGTGGCGACGTCGAACTCGGGAACGCGTGGATCCGGCCGTTCCTTTCCACCGCGATCGATGAGGAGTCACGATGACCGGCACCGCACTGGCGGAGGCTCTGGGAGCGGCGGCCGCCGCGGGCCCGCTCCGGTATGTCATCACCGGAGGTCCGAGTTCGGGCAAGGACGATTTGATCGAGGCGATCCTCGACGCCCAGATCCCGTGCATGGAAGCCGAACCGGGGCGCGAGATCTACCGCAAGCACAGAGCGAGGCTCGGGCGGCACCTGCGCAGGGAAGACCGCCACGAGTACTCGCTGGAGGTTCTCGACGCCTTCATCTCCGAGTTCACTCGTCACAAGCACGGGATCCGGTTCTTCAACCGCGGGATCCCGGACGGATACGGGTGGGACGCCTTCTTCGGTCTTGGTCCCACTCCTCAATTGGAGCAGGCGAACCGCATCTACCGGTACGACGTCGTCTTCGTGCTGGACCCGCTCGACCGCTTCGAAGACGCCGACGACGTCGTGTGGGCGCAGGACCGGGAGATACGACGGGTCCACGAGCTGATCGTCCAGGGGTACTACGACGCAGGATACGAGCCGGTGTTCGTACCACCCAACTCCGCCGTCGAGCGCCTGGACTTCATCTGCGCCAACCTCCGCCTGCCCAAACCGAGCCGTGGTGCGTGAGTCGTGCCGGAGAACCAGGCCTTGCTGCTCTCACCCAACAGCGTCTTGGCGAATGCTCTACTCAGGACGATCGACATCCTCCGTCCGCGTGTGCAGGCTGCGCGGCCGCAGCGCATCGAGTTCGTCGTTGGAACGCAGATCAACGGCGCACCCCACCTGGGCACGAACCTCGTCCAGACGGCGGCGTTCCTCCTGGCCAAGGTCGCCCGGCGAGAGTTCAGCATCGACACGACCGTCTATTTCGGAGCACTCGACAACGCGCCCTTCGAGGTCACTCTCGACCCGGACACCCACCACGCCTACCAGCAGACCTACTTCCATGCACTGGGCAAGGAGGGCATCGGCGAGCTGATCGACACGTACTACCGGGACTTCTTCGAATCGCTCGCCGAGGCGACCGGTACCGATTACGTGATCGAGACCTACACCGATCAACAGGCGTCGCCGGGCTTCCGTGCGGAGTTCTTGCGAACACTTGAACACCTGGACGGTATTCGCTGGTGGATCGCGCCGTCTCACGGCGTGGTGCATGTTCGAGTGCCCTGTCCGGAATGCGGATGGGCGGAGAAGCGCGCAGACCGGACAAAGCTCGTTCACCTCGACGAGGACGGAGCCGTGTTCACGGCCGTGTGCCTCGATCACGGGGGTTACGAGGCGCAGGTGGATCCCGAGGATGGTGGACCGTACCTGGATCTCGCGACCCTCTATCGGAACCTGGTGAAGGAACGGGCGCTTGGTCGCGACACGAGTGTCCTGCGCGTCATGATGAAGGGAGGAGACTGGGCCTTCGGGTGCCAGCTGGTCGACGGCGCTCTGGGTGCCCTCGGGACCCCGGCCGCGCAGATGCCGATGAGGATCTTCACCCCGCAGGTACTGGCTCCGACCGGGGCGAAACTGTCGAAGTCTCTGCTGAGAGAGCACGGATCAAGCCTTCTCCCCGCTGATGTCGAGCCGTGGATGCTGGACACCACCGCCTGGCAGGGCAGCACCGATAACTATGTGGACGCATTGGTCTGGCTGGTCGGCGAACTACTCGCCGACCCGAAGCACCTGTTCCGTTCGTTCACGGTGAAGGAGCTCGGGCGACTCATGAGCGTGCGGCCGGACGATCTCGACGCGCGCCCTCGTGCCCACGAGATGGGGATCTACAAGCGGTACTTCGATCTGATCGCCTCGGGCCGGAAGACGACCGAGATCCGGGTCAACGATTCGAGCCGCAAGAAGATCAAGGTGGGCTCGCTGATCAGGTTCCGTTGCCGGGAGGAAGAGGTACTGACGAGGGTGACGCGGGTGGCGAGGTACGCGGACTTCGAGGAGATGTTCGCTCATGAGGATCTCGGATCGGTGAACCCGCTGGCGAGCAGGGAGCAGCAGCTCGCGAACGTGCGGCAGATCTATCCGCCGGAGCGGGAGGCTTTGGGGGTGCTGGCCCTGGGGATCGAGTTGGTGTGATCGGCGGGTATCTCCACTGGCGCAGCGGTGCGTACCACCGCATTTTCTCCCCGAGACCGTTGACCGCTCGAAGTACACCGGGCCGTTTCTGCCCGGCTTCGGTGCGAAGGACCCGATCGTGGAGCGCACGACCGGCCCGAAGCGCGTGGTTTTAAATGGGCACGGTCAGGCCATCGACCACGTCGTCGGCAATGTCGAGCTCGGCAGCCACCAACGACATCCTCGCCTCCGTCGACGCCATGCGCGCCGCCGGTGTCGAGTTCCTCGACACGCCCGACTCGTACTACGACGACCCGGAGCTGCGCGCCCGCATCGGTGATGTGCGTGCGCCGATCGAGGAGCTGAAGAAGCGCAAGATCCTCGTCGACCGCGACGAGGACGGTTACCTGCTGCAGATCTTCACCAAGCCGCTTCAGGACCGTCCGACGGTGTTCTTCGAGATGATCGAGCGCCACGGTTCGCTCGGGTTCGGGAAGGGCAACTTCAAGGCCCTGTTCGAGGCCATCGAGCGTGAGCAGGACAAGCGGGGGAACCTCTAGGCCGCGTGCCCAGCACCCGGTTTCCGCGTCGGTGACTGTGGCGCCGTGCGGATCGGGAAGCGGACACCGTCCCGGAGGCCAGGAGTCTCCGGGACGGTGCGTTTCGCGAGTGGGTCGACCACATAGGACGGGTGTCGCGACCGCGTCTCCTCTGGCGGGGGAGGCGCGGTTTCGGCGTGCCGGGGGCGACTTGTGGCGATGCGAGAGGATGTCGGCGGTACGGGACCGGGTGAAGCTGTTCTGAAGCCGGTTCCCGTCATGCTCGTGTATCGCCGATACAGCAAGAACGGGGAACCCTGTGACCAGAGCAAGACTCTTCCGCCGCACCTTGTACGGCGTCCTCGCCGTAGCGGTCGCGGCCGCCGGTTTACTGCTGACCCAGGAGGCGACGGCGCTGTCCTCGCGGGCCGACGTCAAACCCGCCAGTTACCGCTCGCCCGCGTACAACGCGCCGATGCTGAACGTCAAGGTCGCCTCGGTGACCTTCAACGTCGCGGCCGGGCAGGCCGCCTACATCAACAGCAGTCTCAAGTTCGGCAACGCCACCACCCGGATTCTCGTCGACAACCAGGTGGAGTGCTTCAACAACAAGGGGACGTCCGTTCGTAAGCTGCTGCGGAGCCAGAACGTCTACGCGGCGGGGAATGGAGCCCTGTCCACAGTGGCCCTCACGACGAGGTTCCTGCTGCCCACCGCGACCGCCGCGAGCTTCCGTTGCGACCTGTCGCTGTGGACGCGCTCGCTGGGCGATGCCGGCCGGGTCGGTCTCATGAGCGGATTCGTTGAGGTCGCCGGGAAGTACGCCGGCACGACACAGGCCGCCACGACCGGACGGTCCCTTGTGACCAAGTCGGCCCCCGTGTGGGCTCCCGCTGTCAAGGGAAGCGCGTCCGTGCCCAAGACGACGGGCTTGTGGCAGGCGCCCGGTGGCGCCACGAGCCTGAGCGTTTTCGGGGATGCCCAGCTCACGACCTGTTATGGCAAGGACAAGGCTCCGTGCCCTGTGACCGCCAACGACAAGAAGGGGTCCCTCGTACGGACCACCCTGGTGGCGACGCAGTTCAAGAAGGACGGGTCGGTGTGTAAGACGAGCACCGTGTCGAGTGATGTGCGGATCCCGCAGTACGTGCACCATCAGCCGGTGTACCTGCATAACCCCAAGGTGCCGGTGCTGACGGGGAGCGGATGTCTTCCGGTGTTCTCTGTTTATCTGAAGCACCAGCTTCTTGCCGACCACCCGTACTACGTGCACGGGAGTTCTGACGATGCCGTGGTCAGCGTGATCCCGGTGTAGGGGAGTGAATGAAGCGGCCCGCCACCCGTGAGGGTGGCGGGCCGTGTTTGTTCGGAGGTCAGGCGACGTCGAAGCCGCCGGACTTGAGGTCGCGCACGAAGCCCGACCAGGAGTCGGGGGTGAGCGTAAAGACGGCGCCGGTGCGGTGCTTGGTGTCACGGACGGCGATGCCGGCATTCGTGCGGCAGCCAACCTCAACGCAGTTCGAGCCACCGGCGTTGCCGCTACGGCTGCTCTTGCGCCAGGAGATCACAGACTGTTCCTCTCGGCGATGATCAGTTCACGGGAAGCCTCAGGCCCGAGGCTTGCTTTCAGGACGCGATCATACGTCTGGGCAAGAGTGTCGACCATGTCTCCTTCAACGCAGACATCTCCACCTGGGACCGTAAGGAGACATGCCTCCGGATACGGATCCTCCAGGCGAAGGATCTCGAAGCCACCGGTCAAGCTTGCGTGCATGCCCACCGAGAAGGGAAGTATGCGGATCTCGATGTTCGGCCGCTCGCTCATCTGCACCAGATAGTCCAACTGGCGGTCCATCGCCTCAACGCCACCTGCTGGACGTTTGAGAACGGCTTCGTCGATCACAACGCTGTACTGCACGGGATCGTGTGTGGTCAGAATGTGCTGCCGTGTGGTCCTGACCTCGATCCATCGCTGGATCTCGTCATCGGTCGCCTCCGGGCGATCGAGGCGCATCAAGCCTTCGGCGTATCCGGGGACCTGTAGAAGTCCGGGAATGAGAATCGCAGCAAACGCGTCGATCGCCTCGGTCTTGGACTCCAGCCAGATTCGATCCATGAGTACGCCAGCGATGTCTTCGATGTAGCCCTCCCACCAGCCCTTCTGGGTAACATCCCGGCAGATCTTGTGGAGGTCATCTCGCCGCTTGGGGTCGTGGACGTTGCAGACTCGCAGGTAGTTGTCCACATCCCGGATCGTCGCCGGGAGCTTGCCGGATTCCATCTTGGACACGTTGCCGGGATCGATTCCGAGGTCGGCGCCGATGCTGCGGACGCTGAAGTCCGCCTCTTCGCGCAGCCGCCGCAGCTCTTGGCCGAGCCTGACCGCCCGCAGTGTCGGGCGGCGCTTCGTCGCCATCATTCACATCCCGAAATCTGTAGTAACCATCATGCCAACGTTGTAAAGCCAGCTACATCATGGTACAACTACGGAGAGCAATCGAGTGAGGGCGGTCACGTCATCGCGAGATTCGCTCAAAACAGACCGGGGCGGGCCTAAAGGTTGGTCGCCTGTCCCGCCCCGGTCCCCACAACCGAAGAAGGGAGATGCCTTTCGACATTCACTTCCCGATCACCCTCATCTTTTCATGAGCGGTGATCCCCAGTCACCCGCCTTATCGGCGGGCCGGGACCGGGCGGCACCGCATCGACGCGTGTACAACATCCGTCCGGTCCCCCTTGCCCAAAAACTCCGCACGCCTTTGGGGGATCCGTGCCGCCTGAAACCCTGCACCCGAAACCTGACCTCAACCGCGAGTGGCGCCTCTGGTGGCGCCTCATCCTCGTCCACCACCAACCCGCGTCCGCCTCACCCCGCGTCTGCACCTGCGGCAACCCCGTCGCCGCCTGCATCTTCCGCGTCAAAGCCGCCGAATACGGCCTCACCTGAACCCGGAACACACCCAGGCCCCATAGCGAAACGAGCCACCCCGACAAAAGCCTGGCAGCTCCCGGGGTGGCTCTCCAACAGAAAGGACAAGCCTCAATGTCGCTCCACAACCTAGCCGAACTTCCCCCGCACATCACCGCACTCGGCGGCGCGTCCTCGACTCTCTTCCTCACCACCGGTCTGGCGCTCCTCGGGCGCTGGGCCCGTCACCATCACTGCACCACCCCCCAGCTCCTCGCATCCCTCGCCCGCCGGACCGCCGCGACACCCCGATCCGTTCTCTCTCTTGTGTTCCCCCATGCCTTCCGGCGGCTCCGGGGCCGGCACCGCATGTGGGACCTCCACGAAGTCCAAGCCCTCATCCGCGCCGACCACCGCACACTCACTCGGCGCAGCTGAAGATCAGGCGCAGCTTAAGAACAGGCGCAGCTTAAGAACAGGCGCATTCCGCTAGCCCTCGGCCGGCTCCAACGGCGTCGCCACCCGCCGCATCGTCCGTCGCAGATCCGCGCGACCCGCGACGACCAGCAAGCCCTCGCCCGCCCTCAACACGCGCGCGGCCGGCGGTGAGAACGCCAACCCGCGCTCGTCGCGCACCGCCAGCACCCACACCCCGGTCCGCACCACACCCTCCCGGATCGCGGCGACCGGAGCACCGTCCAGATCGGACCCCCGCCCCACCTCGACCTCGGCGATCACCAGCACCGCCCGGTCGACGGTGATGGTCCCCAGCACGTCCTGATCGGTCATCGCCGCCGCGAAGGCCGGGGCGGCCACAGTGGACACCGACAGCGTCTTCGTCCCGTCGGTGCGCTCGTCGATCCGCTTCGCCAGATCCCCGTCACCGACACGCAGGACGACCCGCAGCGAAGAACGGATCTCCAGCGCGTTCCACGAGGCCTCAAGATTGGCGACATCGCTGCTCGTCACCGCCACCAGCGAACGGCAGGTCCGGACCTGCGCCGCCTGCAGGGTCTCGGCACGGCTGGCGTCGCCGTGGATGACCGGAACCCCGAGCCTGCGCGCACTCTCCATCCCCGGTGAGAGCTCGTTCTCCTCGATCGCCACCACCGGCACACCCAGATTCGACAACTGCGTGATGACCCGGACCCCGATGTTCCCCAGGCCGATCACCACGACATGGTCGCTGATCGGCCGCCGCAGCTGCCCCGTCGCGGCCGCCAGCCTCCTGCCCACCACCGTCTCCACAATGGACGCCGTCAGCACCGGAACCAGTGCCACGCCGGCGAAGGCGACCATCATGTGCGTGACCTGCTCGATCCCGGCGGCCTTCAGGTCCGGGTCGATGCCGCCGGCCGTCGTCAAAATGATGATGTAGGCCGACTGGAGCCAGCTGATCGGCGGCGCGTGGTTCTCGGCGATCAGGAAGGTGCCGAGGACCACGAACAGCAACAGACCCAGCGTCGCGATCCGCAGCTTGCGGTCGACGGTCTCGCGCAGCACGTCCCAGACCTTCGTGGCCGCGCTGCGCAGGCGATGCCGGACCAGGGACTTCGCCGGCGAAGGCGGCTCGTCCGCGAGCGCCAGGACCAGCTCGGCCTCCGGATGTGTCGCCGGGACGAGCTTCTTGCCGTCGTCGGTGCTGCGGATGCCGCAGACGGTCCTGGCGTCGGGAATGTTCGAAGCGCGGGACAGGTAGAGGTTCTGTCCGCCGCCGAGCTCGACGTGCGCGTCGGGGATCTCGCCCAGCGCGGTGGACACAAAGGATGGTGCCGCCATGTCGGCGTCGGAGATGACCGTGCAGTTGTCGACCAGTTCCCGCACCCGCGCGCCGATCGACGTGTTGAACAGTCGCAGCACCACCGGAATGCGCGCGTTCGCCGCGCGGGCCCGCAAGGCCGCGTGCACATTGTCTACGTCGTCCTGGCGCATGAACGCGATCGCCTTCGCGTTCTCGATCCCCGCGCTGCGCAGAGCGTCCTCGTCGAGACGCTCCGACTCGATCACGATCACCTTCGAGATCCGCGCGATCTGCGGCCCGTGCGCGTGCTTCTTCGACCGCAGCAGGACCGTGACCTGCTCGTCGCGCTCGCACAGTTCCTCGACCAGCCGGAAAGCCAAGGCGTCGTCCCCGCACACCACGAGATGAGACTTGCGCCGCCGCGCGGCGAGGGGGGCCAGCATGCCCTGAAGGCTAACCAGCCGACGCCATAACGCGATCTTGTCCGCGTCGGAGATATCGACCCGCCGGTAATTCCTCCAGCACAGGCAGTGCCTAAGCAGGAGGTCGCTCGTTGTATCGACTGAGGCACAGCCAGTGTCTGACGGCCTTGTTCGCCTGGGACCGCTGGTCGCAGATCCACGGCGACGGCCGACACGCGCACGGCGCTTCCAGCGCCGCGCGCCTCGCGAGACGCAAGCGCGCGCACCGGTGTCAAGGCCGGCCTGGCGACTGCCGGCCCGCAGTGCGCGCCCGTGACCTCGCGTGTCCCCGGTTGGCGAAACCGGAGTCGGCCACATGGATCCGCGAATTTTCAGCACCCAACCGTCCGCCCGGGCATCCGGCCCGGACGGCACCGCGACGCCGCGACCCGCGCAACCGCGCGGAGAACGACGCCACGGCGGCGACAGGCCGCAGCAGTCGCCTGCGGGATGAGCAGGCGACCCATCGGCAGTGACGAATGTTGAAAGGTATGCAATGAACAAGTGGCTTACACGCACTGTGGGCACCATGGGAGTCGCCGGCGGGGTCGTCCTGCTCGCGGCAGGGGTCGCGCAGGCCGCCGACGGAACCACCGTCGGTAAGGCCGGAGCGCCCACCGCTGGTGTCGCTGGGCTCGGCCAGATGCTCAACCCCACCGACCTCGTCGGAGGGGCCACCGGCGCCCTCGCCAGCGACAGCCCGCTCGGGCTGCCGTCCCCGACCGGAGCCCTCGGCTCGCTGCCTGGCGGCGGCCTGCTCGGCGCCGACAAGGGACACGGCAAGGGCGTCAAGGAAGCCGGTCCGGCCGACGCGTTCGGCAAGATGGCCGGTGGTCTGACCCACGGCGTCCAGAAGGGCGTCAGCAAGGGGCTGCCCGTCAACGGCGGCCTGCCCTCGGTCGGGAACATGCCGCTCGGCATGATCCCCTCGGCCGACGGGCTGAACAGCCTGGACTCGCAGAGCGTCGTCGCCGACCTCATGTCGGTCCAGTCCGTTCTCGACCAGCAGCCGACCGAAGGGCTCCCCCTTCCGGTCGGTGGCCTGGACACCACGGCCGGCAACGTCCTCAGTGGGGCGACGGGCGCGATCCCGTCACAGGACCTCACCGGCGGACTGCCGACCGCGGGCATCACCAACGGCCTGCCCCTCGTGGGCGGCCTGACCGGCGGTCAGCCCGCCGCGGCTCCGCAGGCCCCCAAGCCCGCGAAGCCCGCCAAGGCGACCGAGAAGAAGGTCAAGCCCGCCGACCAGCCCATGCCGCTCCCGCAGCCCCAGGCGGACCCGATCTCGGGTCTCGTCGGCGGACTGCCGGTCGCGGGTGGCCTGGCGGGCGGCCCGCTCTCGACGGTCACCGGCACCACCGGTGGACTCCCCGTCGTCGGCGGCCTGACCAAGGGCGGCCTGCCGGGCCTCCCCGGTGCCGCGCCGGTCGGCGTGCCCACCGAGGGCAAGGTCGGCATGCCGGTCGCGACCGACCTGCTCGGCGGCCTGCCGCTGGTGGGCGACCTGACCGGCGGCATGCCGGGCAAGGCGCTGACCGGGGACATCGCCGGGCGGTAAACAGTAGGTAGGTACGCGAGGGCCGGAAGGTCCTCGTGGGGAGCCGCGGCGACTGGCCGCGGCTCCCTTGCTTGTTGGCGCTGGGGCGTGGGTGTGCGTCGCTCGCGATGTGGCTCAGTCGCTGGGCGGCCTCGGCTCGCTTGCCGCTTGCCGCTGGGCGCGGTGGTGGGCTCTGCGGGCCACCACGCCATGCGTGGCGGGGTTCGTTCGTGTGGGGGTGGGGGCTCGGCGCGGCTGGCCGCCTTGCTCGCGTGCCAGCTACGTCCGCCGCCTGGGCCTCGTGGGGGGTGCGGCCGCGGGCCACGGTTCGCGGGCGCGGGGGTGGGGCTCCCGGTCATGTACCTCGATCGCTCGGCGCCTGCCTGTCTGGCCCGGCCTCACAACTTTCGGTACCACCGGTAGACCTCATGAGGCAACACGTGTGCCGGTCGGGTACAGGTCCGAGCCGGCGGGTGTGCGTCGCGGGCAGGGTTGCGGGTTCACCCGCTGCGGCGAGGTGTCCGCGTCCTTGAGATCGGGTGCGTTGCCGGGGCTCTGCCCCGGACCCCGCAAGGGGCTTCGCCCCCTTGACCCCCGGCCTCGCTCGGGAGACTGGGGGTGCCCTAGCGGTCTCCGGTCGGGTGGCCGGGGCGCGGGGCTGAGGTTGTTTGGCACAACCTGTCTCCGTCTTTTTCGGCCGGTCAAGGGGACACGAAGAACCTGGGACAGTCAAGGGAAAGAGCGCCCTTGACAGCCCCAGAACCTTCGTGTTGCACCAATCCCTGGCCGAAGCGACGGAGACACAGGTAAGTAGTGGTGGGGGGTGTGTCGCGCTGCGCGCGACCT
>NZ_JACHGT010000027.1:0-14315 GCF_014202425.1 Phytomonospora endophytica
CCTGGCACTGGCGACGCCGACACCAAACCCGCGCACAACGCAGCCACTACCAGCGAAGACACCCACAACATCACAAACCACAGCTGTAGTACTAGTGCGTGTCCTGGTGATCATGTTGTTGTGTCCGCAATGGTGTTGTGGTGCGTCGTGGTGAGTTGACCGATGCCGCTTGGACGTGCGTGGTCGGCCCTTGTCGATCCTGTTGACTCCTGGTCAGGCCGGGGACAATCCGATGCTGTTCCCGCTCCTGGAGGCGATCGCGGTCCCGACGGGGAAGCCCTGGTGGCCCAGACGGCGACCCGATCTGCTTTTGGCCGACAGGGGCTATGCACACGATTCCACCCGCGCTTGGCTGCGCCGTCGCGGTATCAGGCACGTGATTCCCGAACGCTCGGATCAGGTCACCCGCCGCGCGGCGAAGGGCTCACGCGGCGGGCGGCCACCAGGCTTCGACAAGCATGCTTACAAGCAACGCAACGTCGTCGAACGCTGCTTCAACCGCCTGAAGCAGTGGCGCGACCTGGCCACCCGCTACGCCAAACGCGCATCCATCTACCAGGCGAGTCTCACGTTTTGCGGCGGGCGAATTCGTCGTACCCGTGGCCAGGGTTCGGGACCGTTCGAGTCGGTCGACTGCGCGCCGGGCGGCGTCCCTTTACCTCCCGCGCAGCCAGTGCTCGGCGAGGTCGGCGGCGGCGGAGGCGCCGCGGTCGTTGAGGTGCACGCCGTCGGTGAGGACGGTGTAGCCGTTCGCCCGGCCGACCTCGTCCCAGCTCTGGCCGAGGTAGTAGTGGCGCGCTCCGGCGAGCGCCGCGGCGCCGAGAGAGAAGCCGCAGGGCTGCGAACCGCCTTCGGCGCGGATGGTCGCGGTGAGGGTTTCGTTGAGGGGCAGGTATGCGGCGCCGACGGAGGCGGCGACCTCGGTGATGACCTGGTTGAAGCGGGCGAGGCGGCGGTTGCCGTCGTCGTCGAGGTCTTCGCCGAGGGGTTGCAGGGAGTAGAAGGCGAGCTGGGCGCCGGTTTCGGTGTCGAGTCGTGCGGCGAGGGCCTGGAGGTCGGTGCGGTAGTCCGACAGGGCGGTCTCCTCGTCGGTTTCGGCGGCGAGGACGTTGTTGGTGCCGACGAGGATCGCGGCGTGGTCGGGTCGTACGGCGACGAGTTCGTCGGCGCGGGCGAGGAGGTCGGCGGCGGTGTCGCCGTTGTGGCCGGCGTTGACGAAGGTGCGCTCCTCCCCCATGCGTTCGCGCAGGACGGAGACGAAGTCGGCCGAGCCGATGCCGTGGACGGAGCTGGCGCCGGCGACGAGGACGACGGGCTTGTCGCCGCGGTCGTCGGCGAGGAAGTCGCCGGGGGTGTGCTCGGGGGAGCGCAGGAACGTCAGGTAGGCCAGGGGCGCGGCGGCGGCGATGAGGACGAGGACGGGTGCGAGTACGGCGATGAGGATGCGGCGGCGGGGTTTGGTGATCGACATGAACCCAGGTTAGTGAGTAATCACTAACCTGGTCGTCCGGGGTACCCTGCCGGACCTCTTTATGCCTATAAGCCCGCAATCATCCCCGTCGCGGGAGACAATGCCCCCAGGAACTCGAATCGGCCGGGGCCGATCCCCCGGCGCAGCGACGGGGGAACCATGGCCGCAGATTCGCACTCCGCCTCCACGAAGGGCGGCGTCTCCATCACGCGCATCGTCGTCGGCGTCGTCATCGTCGGCCTCGCGCTGTGGTTCATCTTCGCCAACACGCGGACCGCCACCGTCCAGCTGTGGATCGCCAAGGTGTCCATGCCCATGTGGATCACCTTGATCGTGACCTTCGCGGCGGGCTGGATCGTCGGCCTGCTGCTCCGCCGCCGCAAGAAGGACTGACGCCGGGGCGGCATGGCAAGATAAGCCACCATGACGCCCGTCCAGGCCGCCCCGTCCGACACCGATCCGGTCGTCCGCGAACTCTCCGAGGTCATCGGCGGCCCGGCGGGCGAGCATTCCGTGCGCCCGCCCCGCCGCCGGTTCTGGACGGTCCTGCGCGTCGTGCTGTTCGTCGCCATCATCGGCTTCGCGTTCTCCTTCCTGCAGAAGTCGCCGTGCCGCGACGGCGCATGGGAGGACAACAGCCAGTACAAGCAGTACTGCTACACCGACGTCGTCGCCCTCTATTACGCCGAGAACCTCTCCAACGGCGCCGTCCCCTACCGCGACCACCCCGTCGAGTACCCGGTCCTCACCGGTGTCTTCATGGGCGCGCTCGGGCTTCCCGTCCACTGGATGGGCCAGAACAACGCCGCCCTCGACCAGGCGCGCACCTTCTTCGACCTCAACGCCATCGTCTTGTCCCTCCTCGGAATCGGTACCGTGGCGGCGATCTGGGCCCTGCGACGTCGGCGGCCCTGGGACGCGATGATGCTCGCGGCGGCTCCCGCCATCATCTACACCGCGACCGTCAACTGGGACCTGCTCGCCGTCTCCCTGGCCACGTTCTTCCTGCTCGCCTTCGGGCGCAAGCACTTCGTGTGGGCCGGGATCCTGCTCGGGCTGGCGGTGGCGGCGAAGTTCTATCCCCTGCTGTTCGCCGGGCCGATGCTGTTGCTGGCGTGGCGATCGAGACGCTACGCCGAGACGATGATGACGCTCGGCACGGCGCTGCTGACCTGGGTCATGGTCAACGCGCCCGTCGCCCTGCTGTGGACCGACAGCTGGAAGCGCTTCTTCCAGCTCAACTCCGAGCGGCCCATCGACTGGGGCACGATCTGGTACGTGCTGCGCTTCCTGACACCGTCGGAGGGCACGCACCTGCTCGACCAGCGCGAGTTCCTCAACTCCGCCTACCTGCTGCTGTTCGTCGTGGCCTGCGTCGGGATCGCCGTGATGGTCGCCTTCGCGCCGCGCAAGCCGCGCCTGGCGCAGCTGCTGTTCCTCGTCCTGGCGGCGTTCCTGCTGACCGGCAAGGTCTGGTCGCAGCAGTACGTGCTGTGGCTGATCCCGCTGGTGGTGCTGGCGCGGCCCAAGTGGGGCGCGTTCCTGGCCTGGCAGGCCGCCGAACTGGGCTACTTCCTCGCCTTCTACGGCGAACTCATCAACGCCGGGGGCGGCTTCGCCTTCCCCGAGTGGGTGTTCATCGTGGCCTCGCTCGGCCGGATCATTACTCTGGCCATCCTTTGTGGACAGATCATCCGCGAACTGTGGCGGCCGGAGCTCGACGTCGTCGCCGGTTACGCCACCGACGACGACGAAGACTCCGTCTACAAGGGAGACTCTCTGCTCCCGCCGCTCAAGACCGCCTAGACCCAGCGCCGCAGCGCGTCGATCGTCGACTCCGGCGATGTGTTGAAGCACAGGGGAAGCCCGGGGTGAGCGTCGATGAGCACGTTCACCAGGCGCTCGAACAACAGCGTGTGCTCACCGGCCATCCGGACGCCCGCGCCGATCATCGCGACCGCGAACGGGCCCGTCTCCGCGCGCACCCGCGCCCCGGCCTCGTCGGGATCCGCCGGCACCTGGCAGGGCACCAGATCGATGCCCGCGGCACGGATCGTGGCCTCCCCGGCCTCGATGCGCGCGGTCAGGATCTCCTCGGTGAGATCGGCGTACTTCGAGAAGTCGATGGCACTCGGGCGCAGCCCGATCGACAGCACCCTCCCGGTCTTCACCACGCCACGTCTCCATTCCGGTCGAAGAACCCGCCCGTCGGGCCGTCGGCGCCGATCGACGCCAGCCGGATGATCGCATCCGTGCCCTCTTCGAGAGTCTGGAACCCGGCACCGCCGGTCAGGTCGGTCGCGGTGTAGCCGGGATCGACGGCGTTGACGCGGATCCCGTCGAGCCCACGGGCGTACTGCGCGGTGAGCATGTTCAGCGCCGCCTTCGACGCGGGATAGGCGAGCATCGGCGGGGCCAGGGCGGCGAGTCGCGGATCGGCGTAGACCGCGATGGAGCCCATGCCGCTCGACACCATGACGACGCGCGGGTCGGTTCCCTTGCGCAGCAAGGGAAGGAACGCCCGGGTGACGCGGACCGGGCCGAGCACGTTCACGTCGAAGACGGCGCGCAACTCGTCGGCCGTGGTGTCCTCCGGGATTGTCGGCGGTGCTCCGACACCGGCGTTGTTGACGAGGACGTCGAGACGGCCGAAGCGGTCGGCGACCGTTCGCGCGGCGGCGGCGACCGAGTCCTCGGAGGTCACGTCCAACTCGACGAAGACGACGCCCCGGCCGAGTTCGGCGGCGGCCTGCTCACCGCGCGCCCTGTCGCGGGCGCCGAGGAGGACGGTCCAGCCTTCGGCGGCCAGCCGCCGGACGGTCTCGCGGCCAAGACCCTTGTTTGCCCCCGTGACGAGGGCGATCGTTTCTGCCATGGGCCGAGCATGATCGCGTTCGGGAGGCCCGCCCAGGTACCACCGGTACCAGGCGAGCGCGAGGCAGACTTGATCACGTGGACCGCACCGAACTGGCGACCGTACTGCGCAATGCCCGCGCCCGCGTCGATCCCGACGACGTCGGGCTCCCCCACCGCCGGCGACGGCAGGTGCCGGGCCTGCGACGCGAAGAGGTCGCGCGGCTGGCGGGGGTGAGCGTCGAGTACGTCGTCCGGCTGGAGCAGGCGCGGGCGCCGAAGCCTTCCGAGCAGGTGCTCGCGGCGTTGTCGCGGGCGCTGCGGATGGGCGACGACGACCGGGATCTGTTGTACCGCCTGGCGGGCAGCGAACCGCCGACGGCCGGTTTCGTGCCGAGGACGGTGCGGCCGAGTGTGCGCAGGATCCTCGACCGGATGACCGGCATGCCGGCGCTGGTGTTGTCGGCCGCGTCGGACGTACTGGCCCAGAACGTGTTGGCCGCAACGCTTCTCGGCGATTTCGCGGCCATGCCGCCGCGCGAGCGCAACATCATTCGGGGGCGGTTCCTCGGCGGCGGGCTCGCCGGTTCGCTCGATCCCGAGGAGGACGAGGCCTCGGCGGCGCACTGCGTGGGATGCCTGCGGGCCGCGCAGGCGCGCTACCCGAGGGATCCCGAGCTCGCCGCGCTGGTCGCCGAACTGCGGTCGGGCAGCGAACGTTTCGACGAACTCTGGCGGACGGGCCGGGGTGGACGCCGACGGCCGGTGACGGCGACGATCCGGCATCCGGAGTACGGACCGGTGGATCTCGACGGGGACGTGCTGCTGGTGCCGGAGGCCGATCAGTGCGTCGTGGTGTACTCGGCGGAGCGGGGGACGCGGGGGGCCGAGGTGCTGGATCGGATACGCGGGGCCGCCCATGCCGCCTCCCACTTCTGACTGTAGATGGGCACCGGGCGTGGGTGTGCAGGGCGCGTGCGGCGAGGCTGTGGACAACTCGCGGGTTGTGGACAACGCACCCGGGGCCTTACCCGATCGTGAAGACCACGACCTCGCCCAAGTCGTTCACCGACACGCTCGGATCGGTCGGCGGAAAGTCCAGCACGTGCTGCCATGATGTCCCGGCGATCTTGTTCCGTTGCACCACAACGGTCTTGACGCCCAGCGCGCGCAGTGCGGAGACGGCGTTCGCCTGTGGGAACGACACCGCCACGTCGAAGATCCGGTCCTGAGTCCGCGGCACGAAGGTCGCCGTGCCGTTGGCGAGCTGGGGGAAGCCCTGCGTCGACCACAGCATCGTCTGGGCGTCGTCGGCGCGGGAGGCGGGCAGCACGAGCATCGGGCCCTGGGCGCTGATGAGCGCGGCCGGTGCCGTCGGCACCGTCGGGTGCGCCGCCACGCTGATGCCTTCGAGGACCACCAGGGCGACGGGCAGGAACAGCGCCAGCCTCGCCAGAATGGGCCGGTGGACCGGTTCACGCGGGTCGATGCGCCGCTCGACGGCCATGTCGTGCAGGCGGTCGCCGAGGCGCGTGATCGTTCCGGCGGCGAGGATCGCGAGCACGATCGTCACGTACAGCACGAGCCGTCCGCTGACCCGCAGCGCCCCGAAGCCGGGCAGGAAACGGTGCAGCGCGCCGTAAGCCCAGTCGCCGTCGTCGAGGAAGTTCGTGCCCATCGTCAGCACGACCGACACGACCAGCCCGATCGCCAGCCACCAGCGCTGCCGCCGTGTCCACGACGAGTACACGAAACCGGCGAGTCCCAGCC
This sequence comes from Phytomonospora endophytica, assembly GCF_014202425.1. Lineage (GTDB taxonomy): Bacteria > Actinomycetota > Actinomycetes > Mycobacteriales > Micromonosporaceae > Phytomonospora > Phytomonospora endophytica. The sequence continues at coordinate 6,095 of NZ_JACHGT010000027.1, forward strand.
CCAGCAGTGCGAAGCCGACCAGCAGCGTCGTCTCGGCCGGCCAGTACATCGCGTCGCGCGCGGGGGCGTGCAGTCCGCCCCAGATCCACGACTCGGCGGGCGCGGTGATGAAACTCAGCCACGACGGCGAGAAGCGGTCGGCGAGGTCCAGATCCGTTGCGGCGTAGGGGTACTGGTCCACGACCCGGAAGTACGGAATCGACAGGCCGACGGCCGCGCCGGCGAACACGAACGCGCCGATCCCGTCGGTGAGCAGGACCCACTTCGGGATCCTCGGACGTTTCGCGAGCAGCCAGCCGATCGCGGCGACGACGACGATTCCGGCGAGGAGGTACCCGAAGGGCACGCCCATGCCGAAGCTCAAGGTGATCTGCCACGTCGCCACGCCCCACCCGGCCGCGACCCAGCCCCAGCGGGTGCGGCGCGGCCGGTATCCGTTGCGCATCGACCATCCGTGGCCTTTGGCGAGCATCGCCAGCGAGAGCAGGATCCCGCCGACGGCGATGACCTGGAGGTGCCCGGCCTGCGCCATGCGCCAGGGCGCGAAGGCGATCGCGGCGGCCCCGAAGACCGCGCCGGGGAGGCGCGATCCGAGCTGCCGCAGCAGAACGTAGGCGCCGAAGACGACCAGCGCGATCGACAGCACGTAGAGGATGTTGTACCGCAACAGTGCCGCGGCCTGGCCTTCACCGATGATCCCGGCGGGCGCGAAGCCGAGCAGCGTGTCGCCGAAGGCGAAGCTGAGCGTCTCGCCGTAGAAGGCGTTGAGGTTGAACAGGTTGAGCGGGTCGGTGAAGAGCGCGTGACCGCCCCAGCCGATGAGGTACGCCGAGACGAGCGGGTCCCCCGCGTCGTGGGGAACGGTGTGCGTCGGGTCGGCGAGCGCGGGCCAGGTCATGGCGACGGCGGCGAGGACGCTGACGACGGCCGCGATGGTCCACTCGTGCCTGGCGACGAGCCACGCCCTGGCCCGGACCAGTCCCCAGCGGCCGCGTTCGGACGGGTCCTCGTGGTGGTCCACCGTGGACGTCGCGAACTTGTGCCACGGGTCGGCGTCGGCGGCCTCCATGAGGTCCTGCTCGGCCGTGATCACCGAGCCGCGCGACGGTTCGGTGACCGTCGGCTCGGAGGCCTGACTGGGCAGCGTGGTGTCCGGCCGTGTGCCGTCGGACGGCGCCTCGGTGGTCTCGGTCGTCTCGTCGGGGGTGGTCTCGGTGCTCATTTCAGAAGCTCTCGCAAGGTCTGGATGTCCTCGGCCTGCTTGGCGGCGCCGCCCTTGGTCTCCACCACCGCGGGGCAGTCGGCTTCGCGGATGACGTGCGCGATCGCCTCGGCGCCGATCTCACCGTGGCCGACGTTGGCGTGGCGGTCGCGGCCGGAGTCGAAGCCGTCCATGGAGTCGTTGGCGTGCACCAGATCGATGCGGCCGGTGATGGCCTTGATCTTGTCGACGACGTCGGTGAGGTCGAGCCCGCCGGCGTGCGCGTGGCAGGTGTCGAGGCAGAAGCCCGGCTCGTACTCGCCGATCGCGTCCCACAGCCGTGCGATCATCTCGTAGCGGCGGGCGCAGGCGTGCTCGCCACCGGCGGTGTTCTCGATGAGGACCGGCGTCGGCAGGCCGCCTTCCTTTTCGGCGTAGGCGAAGGCCTTGCGCCAGTTGTCGAAGCCGGTGGCGATGTCCTCGCCGTCGCGCACGTGTCCACCGTGGACGATCAGGCCCTTGGCGCCGACGGTCGCGGCGGCCTTCGCGTGCTGGAGCAGCAGGCGGCGGCTGGGGACGCGGATGCGGTTGTTGAGTGAGGCGAGGTTGATGACGTAGGGGGCGTGAATGAACACGTCGACGTCGGAGTCGCTGATCGCCTGCGCGTCCTCGCGCTTCGCCGGTGCCTTCCAGCCCTGCGGGTCGGCCAGGAAGAACTGGACGAGATCGGCCTCGCGTTCGGCCGCCTCGGCGAGTGGATCGACGTCGTCAACGTGTGCCCCGATGCGCATGCGGGTGAGCCTATCCGGTCCGGGCGCGTCCGTAGTGGGTTGATTACCAGGGACTTGGGTCTTTCGCAAGTGGGGCGAGGTGTCTAAGCTTGGCGCGATGCCACCCGAACCGGCATATTCGGGCGCGCGCCAACATCAGAATTTTCTTCGCCGGTGCGCGTCACCGCCGAAGATCCGGATCGTTACCTGGATAGAAGCTCATCGCCTTGGGACACTCATGACGTTAAGCATCGGCAAAGCCGCGAAAGGGGCCCACGTGCGTCACCGCAGGAAGTCGTCGAGGAGAGTCAGCAGGCGAGCGGTCGCCATGACGGTCTCGGTGCTCGGACTCGGTGGCGCGATGCTGCTGGGCACGCCGTTCGCCTCGGCAGAGGAGACCGGCGACGGTAAGACGATCACCTTCGACGGTGGCTGCGGCCTGATCGGGCTGCTCGCGCCGTCGTCGACGCCCGACCCCAGCGAGCTGGAGGTCCCGGCCGACACGAAGGTGACCTTCACCAACGACCTCGGTTCGAACGCGGTCCTGCACGTCGGCGCCACCACGGTCGACGTGCCGAAGGGCGAGTCGGAGGTCGTGACGCTCGACGACAAGTCCGTCGAGGTCGCGATGGTCCCCGACTGCATGCTCGAACACGGACTGTTCGAGAAGATGGAGTCGGCGACCGTGACCGTCAAGGGCAGCACGACGCCGCCCGACGAGGTCGACCCGACCCAGCCGCCCGGCGACAACGGCGATGGTGACGGGAACGGCAACGGCTCGGGATCCGGTTCTGGTTCCGGTGACGACAAGCCCGGCGATGCGCCGGACACGGGCAACCGCCCGGAGGTCGACACCGACCGGCCCGCCGCCGACGGTGCCGTCCCGCCCGACGCGGGCGGTAACGCGCCCGCCGACGGCAGCACCCCCGCCGCCCCGGTCGACGGCAACACTCCCGGCGCCGGATCGAACAGCCAGCCCGGCAGCGAATTCGCGGTCGAGCCGGTCGGCGGCGATGTGACCAACAGCGGTTCGACGGGGCTGCTCGCGCTCATCGCGACGGTCTGTCTGGTCGGTGTGGGCGCGGCGGCCGTTCGGACGGTCGCGCAGCAGCGTTCGACGGTTGCCCGCTAGATCGCTTGGCGGCAGAATGAAGAGATAGATCGAACCCCCAGCACAAGCCCCGCGGGGCACTGGATTTACGCACACGGTGTGGTCGTTCCTCCCCAGGTCCCACCCAGCTTGCGGATTCAGTGCCTCGCGGTTTGCGTTGGGGCGGCGGCGGCCGCCGGGGGCGGCCGCTCTTGCGTTGTCCACAACCGGCGAGTAATCCACAGCGAGCGTTGCTCGGGTTCGCCGGCTCATGCCTGGGGCGGCGCTACGGTCGATGGTAGGGAGGAGGCCGGGAGGCCCCAGGGATCGGGTTCGGCCCGGTCGGCCCGGTCGGTCGCGCTCACGTGGTCGCGCTCACGCCGGACGCCATTCGCCGCAGCCGTCGGAGGAGAAGGCGTAGTCGCTCGCCTGGATGGTGACCTCGACCCGACGGGCGCTCGCGGAGAAGTAGTTGTCGATGATTCCGCCGTTGCGGTCCTGACGTTCCCAGTAGCAGTCCTCGATGTCGCCGGTGACGACGTAGGTGCCGGGCTGGATCTCCTCGCCGACGAGGAAGGTTCCGGAGTGGAAGAGGCGGCCGCCCTTCTCCAGTTCGGCGTCCTCTTCACCACCTTCGGCCGTGGCCTTCAGCTCATCGGCGAAGGGATGGTCGGGGCAGAGGACGAGAGCGCCGCGGATTTCGGCGGCCTGCTCGGGGGAGCCGCGGTGAGCGCCGGAGGTGTAGTAGCCGTCGGGGTCGGCCTGGGCACAGACGGCGTAGAGAGTCTGGACGCTGGACGACGTGTCGTAGCCCGACTTCTCGAAGGCCTTCTGTTCGAGGTCGGTGAGGGGGACGCCGGCGGGACGATCGGCGTCGCAGTAATCCGACTCGGCGTTCCAGATTCCGGAGAAGTCCGGCTTCTCGCCGATGGGCAGGCGCGCGGTGTGTCCGTCGCACTCGACGGTGACCATGGGAGCCGAGGGCGAGGTGGTGGTGGCTGCGGGGGTGGGGCGAGGGGAGGTCGGTGTCGCGGCGACCGTGGTCGGTTCGGGCGCGTTCGCGGCGTACATCCCGATGACGAGGACGAGAGTCGGCACGGCGAACATGGCGAGCAGGAAGATCCAGCCCCAATGTCCCTGAGGGCCGATGTGGTCCTCTTGGGCATCGAGGGGCCCGGGCGTGGTTTCCATGGGGTCGTCCCGTCTGTCGAGGCGTCGCCCCAGCGTCACCATCGCCACGATAGGCACGGCCACCAGGAGACATCTCGCTCAACGTGCGGAAACGGGATGATCGGCGACGGGGTTCGGCCGATGGTCGTGGCGTGGGCGCTTGCGGGCGGATCGCGCTGGGACCGGCCGGAAACCGCCCGTTTCACGTGAAACATCACCCCTTCCCCGCCACGATCCCCTCGCCCAGGCCCGTCCGCCGGTACCGCACCTCGTGCCGGTGCCGTTCCCCGGCGATCAGCCCCGCGTCGCGCAACACCCCCAGGTGCTCCGACACCGTTCCCGCCGCGAGGGCGTAGCGGTGCGCGAGCGTCGTCGTCGCGGTCGGCTCGGTCAAGCCCGTCAGCAGGACCGCCCGCGTCCTGCCGATGAGGCGGGCGAGGGCGCGGTCGGCGTCGCCACCACCGCTGTGCCACAGGGTGCCGAGGCCCCGGGCCGGGTAGACGACCGTCGGCTGCCAGGGCTCTTCGACGATGACGAGCACCTGATCCCAGCGGAACACGCTGGGCATGAGCACGAGGCCCTCGCCGGCGAGGTCGCGGTGTTCGACGTCGCCCCGGGAGCGGGTGAGCACGCCGTCGTGCCAGCGGAGGGTCGGGTGCAGTTCGGCGAACAGGCCGTCGATGCCGCCTTCGGCGAGGCGCCGCGACTGGAAGGCGAGGTCGGCGTCGAGCAGCGCCTTCACGCGCGGCCAGTAGGGCTCGACCATGGTCTCCCACGCCGCCGCGATCAGGTCGCACAGCCGGGCGAGGGTCCCGGCGGGGTCGCCGTCCAGCAGCGAACGGCCCAGCTCCGACGTCGCCGCGCCACGGCGTTCGGCCAGTGCGCGGGCGATCTCGGCGCGCGCCCGCCGGGGCGACGTCAAGCGCACGCGGGCGAGGTCCATCGCGAAGCTCGTCGCCGGGCCGAGGGGAGCGGGCGTCCAGAAGTCGGGCGTGTATCCGCGGCGGGGCAGCAGGATCGACAGCGGCCGCAGGTCGACGTCGCGGGGGATCGCGGCGAGCCAGGGCACGTGCGGCCCCTTGCCCTCCTCGGGCGACAGCAGCCGGACCGCGCCGAGGGTTTCCCACACCGGCGACATCGCGAAACGGACGCGTCCCAGGTCGGCGGGGGTGAACCGCAGCGTCACCGGCATGCCGGACCTCCAGGTGATTCGGCGGTCGCCGAATCTCTTGTCCCGACGGTAGCGCCCCGCGCAGGCTTCCCCCATGAACACCGCATGGGAAACCCGCAATGACGAGATCTGGGCCTCCATCGACGACCACGAGCCCGCCGACTTCCGCGCGCTCGTCGGCGAGCACGCCGCCGAACTCGGCGACGATCACCCGATCGCGCTGTTCGAACGCGCCTGCGCCTGGGACTCGACCGGCCACTCCGACAAGGCCGTGCCGCTCTACGACCGCGCGCTGGCCCTCGGCCTCGACGGGGTGCGCCGCCGTCGCGTCGTGATCCAGATGGCCAGCTCGATCCGCAACCTCGGCCGCCCCGAGGAGACGCTGCGCCTGCTCACCGAGGAACGCGAACGGACCACCGACGAACTCGACGACGCCGTCGCGGTGATGACCGCGTTCGCGCTCGCCGACCTCGGCCGCGAGCGCGAAGGCCTGGCGATGGTCGCCTCGGCCATGGCCGCGCATCTGCCCAGGTATCAGCGTTCGACGCGAAATTATGCCCGGCTGCTCATCGAGCCGTCATCTTCTTGAGCGATGATCCAGGCGCCCGCCGACGGGTGGGCGCCTGGAGGGAGAACGCCGTGGACACCGTGGACACCGACTGGCAACGTCGCATCGACGACGTCTACGCCGGCGGGGACGAGGACTCCTACATCGAGCTCGTCGACGAGATCGCCGCCGAACTGCCGGAGGAACACGCGGTCGCGCTGTTCGAGCGCGGCGGAGCGCGGGACGCGACCGGCGACGAGAAGGGCGCGGTCGGGTTCTACGAGCGCGCGCTCGCGGCGGGACTGGACGACTCCCGGCGGCGGCAGTGCGTGATCCAGCTGGCGAGTTCGTACCGCAACATCGGGGATCCCGAGCGGGCGGTGGCGCTGCTGACGGAGGAGCGCGGTCGGGTCAGCGACGACCTGGACGACGCGGTCGTGGCGTTCCTCGCCCTGGCGCTTGCCGACCTCGGCCGGGAGCGCGAAGGACTCGCGATGACGCTGGGTGCCCTGGGCGGGCATTTCACGCGGTACCGGCGTTCGCTGCTGTACTACGCGGCGGAGCTGGCCTAGGGCTTGCCGCTCCACGTTTCCTAGGTATCCTAGGGTTCAACCTAGGGATGTTAGGAAGCGCCATGCCCCGTGCCGGCATCACCCCGGACGCACTGGTCGCCGCCGCCGCCGACCTCGCCGACGAGATCGGCTTCGAGAACCTGACCCTCGCGGCACTCGCCAAGCGCTTCGGCGTCCGCGACGCGAGCCTCTACACGCACGTCCGCGGACTGGCCGACCTCCAGGAGCGCGTCGCGCTGCTCGCGCTCACCGAGTGGGCCGAGTCGCTGGGCGCCGCCGTCGAAGGCCGATCCGGTCGCGACGCCCTCGTCGCCTTCGCCGACGCCTACCGCGCGATGGCGACCGGTCACCCCGGCCGTTACGCCGCGACGCGTTTCCCGGTGTCGCCCGAAGCGGCGGCCGCGACGCCGGGCGTGGCCCGCATCATCGAGGTCTGTTACGCGCTGCTGCGCGGCTACGACCTCGACGAGCCCGCCGCCACCGACGCCGTGCGACTGCTGCGCAGCACCTTCCACGGCTTCAGCGACCTGGAGGCCACCGGCGGTTTCACCGCCGATCACAGCCTCGAAACCTCATGGCGCAGGGCGGTCGACGCGCTCCATCACACCCTGACCGACTGGTCGCGAATCTAGGAGGACGGCCCCATCCGCACCGCAACGCTCACCCTCGACGACGGCGTCACCATCGACTACCGCGAAGACGGCGACGGCCCACCGCTGCTCCTCGTGCCCGGCGGCTCCGGCCACGCCGGTGTCCTCGACGGGGTCATCGCCCACCTGGCCGCCGACCACCACGTCGTCGCCATGTCCAGCCGCCTCGCCTCGGCACGGCCCGGCGCCGACCCGGTCGACCACCACCCGAAGCTCTACGCCGACGACGTCCACGCCGTCATCGACGAACTCTTCGACGAGCCGCCCGCCGTGTTCGCCTTCAGCGCCGGCGCCATCACGACACTCGAACTGCTGTCACGTCACCCGGAGAGCCTCCGGCTCGCCGTCGTCCACGAACCGCCGGTCCTCGGACTGCTCCCGGAGGCCACGAGCCTGCGCGAGGCCATCGAAGCAGTCCGGGCGGCCGCACGCACCGGAGACATGGACGAGGCGGCCCGGCTCATGACCGCGACCATGACCACCCCCGGCGAAGCCCCCGTCGACTTCGAACTGCGCCACCCCGGCGACTGGCTGGACGGCTACGCCGACACGACCCCCGAGCCGCCGACCCCGCAACTCCTCGAACTGTTCGCGACACTCGGCGCGCTTCAGCCGCTGTTCCTCGAACACGTCCTCGTCCCGTTCACGACGAACGACGTGGACCCGGACGCGCTGAAGGCCGCGGGTTCGCGACTCGTCCCGGTCGCCGGCATCGACTCCCGCGGACAACTGCCCTACCGCGCCGCGGCGGCGCTCGCCGCAGGTCTCGGGGTGCCGCTGACGGAGCTGCCGGGCGGACACCTCGGGCCGGTCGAGCGGCCGGGGCAGTTCGCCGCCGCACTGGCCGCGCTCGTCAAGGGACAGTGAACGCTGGTTCAGGTTCAGGAGGCCGACGGTGCTCGCCGGGTGGCTTCTCGGGCTGAGGGGCCGAGAGAGCGGTCTGGGTGGCGGTTCGCGGTCGCGTTCGCGGGTGCGAGTGCGCTCGCCTCGCTGACGTGGCCGAACCGTGCTGGCCGTACTTGCGGCGGCCGCCGGAGGATGGTGAACGTG
>NZ_JACHGT010000027.1:14406-87945 GCF_014202425.1 Phytomonospora endophytica
GTGAACGTGGGTTCAGCTTCGCTTCGCCGACGGTGCCTGCTTGCCGGGCGCCTTTTCGGGCTGACGGAGCCGAGCGAGCGGTCCGCGGGCCGCGCTCGCATGCGCGGTCGCGGGTGCGAGTGCGCTCGCCTCGCTGACGTGGCCGAACCATGCTCGCCGTACTTGCGGCGGCCGCCGAAGGATGGTGAACGTGGGTTCAGCTTCGCTTCGCCGACGGTGCCTGCTTGCCGGGCGCCTTTTCGGGCTGACGGAGCCGAGCGAGCGGTCCGCGGGCCGCGCTCGCATGTGCGGCGCGTTCGCCGCACCCGCGGTGTTCGCCGGAGGATGGTGAACGTGGGTTCAGGTTCAGCCACCGCCGGTGTCGGGTGCGGTCGGTGCCCTCCCCGGAACGTCGGGCCCGTCAGGCGGCCGACGTGGTCCGCCACCGCCACCGCCACACTCAGCGAAGCGGGCTGAGTGCGGGTTCCGGTTCGGGCTCGGCCACCGCGACTCCCACCGTCTCGCGTCGCCGTACGCGGCGGGAGGCGATGGCGACGCCGGCGCCGGTGATGACGAGGCCGGCCCAGATGTAGACGTCGGTCGGCTGCCCCAGCAGTGGCCACGCCACGACCGCCGTGAGCGGCGGCACGAGCAGCATCATCCGGGCGGTGTCGGCGGCGGTGCGGTGCCGCAGCAGGAAGAACATCACGCCGAAGGCGAGCACCGAGTTCCCCAGTGCCAGCCAGGCCAGCGCGCCCAGGGACGGCATGGTCAACGGAATGGCCAGTCCGTCCTTGACGGCGGCGACCGGCGCGACCGCGAGCGCGGCGGCGGCCAGTTGCACGGCCGGTCCGGTGCGCAGATCCATCGTGACGCCGAAGCGTCGCTGGACGAGCGTTCCGGCCGCGAATCCGGCGGTGCCGATCAGCGCGAAGAGCACGCCGAGACCGAGGCCGGTGCCGTCGAGTTCGCCGGTGACCGCGACGGCGATGCCGACGAAGCCGAGGAGCGTACCGACCCATTGGAGCGGTGACAGTTTCTCTTTCAGTGCCAGCGTGCCGCCGAGGGCGATCATGACCGGGCTGGCGCCGCTGATCAGCGCGGCGAGTCCGGCCGACACGCCCGCGTCGAGCGCGAGGTAGGCGAAGCCGAACATCATCGCCTGCATGAGCAGGCCGGTGAGAACGAGTTGCGTCCAGGCCGCGCGTCCCCGGGGCCACGGTGCCTTCGTCGCGAGCGCGACGGCGGTGAGGATGGTGGCGGCGAGCGCGAAGCGCCAGAAGGTCAGGGCGAGGGGCGGGGCGGCGTCGACGCCGATCGGTCCGGCGATGAAGCCGCTGGTCCACAGCACGACGAAGACGCCCGACAGCAGCGGGACGAGCAGTGCCTTGCGTCGTGCCGGTGTCATACGGACCTCCGTGCGTCGGTAACGGCAGCATCCGTTACATCAGTGATCTCGACGCTAGTGCCACGGAAGTAACGGCACAAGGCGTTACCGTTGTGGCATGAGTAACGACAGCCGCCATCAGCTCTGCTACGTCGCCGGCTCGCCGTGGCTGAACCTGGTCGCGACCGTCGCCGACCGCCTCGGCCCCGACCCCGCCGAACGCCTCTCCGACACGGCCCGCCTCGCCGAGTGGCTCCACCACGAACTAGGCAGCGACCCGGCTCTCGACGTGACCGAGGCCGACCTCGCCCGCGCCCACCGCGTCCGCGCGGTCCTGCGCTCCCTCGCCGTCAGCACCCTCGAAGGCGTCCCGCCGGACCCCGAGGCCGTCGCCGCCGCCAACCGCGCGCTCTCCGCCTACCGCGCCGCCACCGTCTACGTCGAGGACGGCCGCCTGCGCCACACCCCGCCGCAGTCGGTCGACCAGGCGATGACCTGGGTGATCCGTCAGGCGATGGTGTCACTCGTCGGCGAAGAGGCGTCGCGCCTGCGGATGTGCGCCGAACCGGTGTGCGGCGGCATCTTCCTCGACCCGACCGGCCGCCGCCGCTGGTGCCCGAGCGGGCGCTGTGGAGTGAAGGCGCGCGTGCGTGCGCACCGGATGAAGCTCAAGGACGCCGTGTGAGGCGCTAGGCCACGTCGGGTCCGGTCGCACCGCCGTAGGTCGCGATCTTGTACTCGGTCGCGGTGAGCGAGAGGTTCAGCTCGCGGATGCGGCGGCGGATGAAGGCACGGTGCTCGACCAGCATCGCCAGCCGCTCCGGCTCGGTCGACGGGCCCGCGTCGACGAGCGCGACGTAGTGCTGGAGGTCGCGCATCGGCATGCCCGACAGACGCATACGCGTGAGGAACACCAGCCTGCGGACGGCCTCGGTGTCGTAGAGGCGGTGCCCCTGGGAGTCGCGGGGGACGTCGACGAGCCCGGCGCGTTCGTAGTACCGCAGGGTGTGCGGCGACGTGTCGAGGAGGTCGGCGACCTCGGCGATCGTCATGGGCTCGGAGACGGCGGCGGGATCGGTGAGGCGGTGGATGGCCTCGACCGACGGGAGGCCGTCGTCCCCGAGGGTGTCGAGCGCCCTGGTCATCAGATCGTCGGTGGCCATGGGGCCAGCCTAGATCGGCCGGACCGAGGCGGCGACGTCGTCGAAGTCGGCGGAGCGGGCCGTCTCGGCCCACCGCTCGACCTCGGCGAGGCCGCGCCGGTAGGAGCCCGCGATGCGGTCGACGGCCTCACGTCCGAGGGGAAGGCGCAGCGGGACCTCGTCGGCGTGCGCGAAGGAGACGATGATGTCGGCCGCGCGCTCCGGGTCGCCTTCCTGGCCGCCGTCGGCTCCGGCCATGTCGGCGCGGACTGCGGCGAGCGCGTCGCGGTAGGCGTCGGAGGGCTCGGTGAACTCCAGGACGTCGGCGGCGTTGAAGTCGGTGCGGAAACGGCTCGGCTCGACGATCATCACGCGGATCCCGAACGGCGCGACCTCGCCCGCGAGGGCCTCCGACCAGCCTTCGAGCGCGAACTTCGACGCCGAGTAGGCCGCGACGCCGGGGAAGGACATGCGTCCGCCCTGGCTGCTCATCTGCACGATCGTGCCGCCGCCCTGCGCGCGCATCGTGGGCAGCGCGGCCCGGACGAGGGCGGCCGGACCGAACAGGTGCAGGTCCATCAGCTCGCGCAGGGGCGCGTCGCCGACCTCCTCGACGGCGCCGACGACGGCACGGCCGGCGTTGTTGACGAGGACGTCGATGCTTCCGAAGCGGTCGAGGACGGTCGCGACGAGGCCGGGTGCGGCGCTCGCGTCGAGGACGTCGAAGGGGACGGCGAGGAAGCCGGTGTGGGCGGCGGTCAGGTCGGCGACGCTCTCAGGCCTGCGCACGGCCGCGACGACGCGGTCGCCGGACCGGAGCGCCGACTCGGCGAGCGCGCGGCCGAAGCCGCGGGAGGCGCCGGTGATGAGCCAGGTCTTCGCGTTGTTCGTCATGCCGGCGACGCTATGGCTTTGAGCGCGCTCGAACGCAAACCGAAGTGGCGGGGGTCACGGCGGCCATGTTTCACGTGAAACATCGCCGGATCGCGCGTGCGGGGGCCGTGCACCCCCTACCGTGGCCTAGACCTGGACTAGAGCCCGCTTCTAGAGATATTCTCTAGACCTGTCGATGAGAAGGTGATGCCAGTGCCGGTCAAACGCGGACAGGGCACCGTCGCGAGGCTGCTCGACGCGGCCCTCGCCGTGTACTCCCAACGCGGGCGCGACGGATTCACCCTCCAGGCCGTCCTCGACGCCAGCGGGGTCAGCGTCGGCAGCCTCTATCACCACTTCGGCAGCCTCGATGGGCTCGGCACCGCCCTCTACGACCGCTGCATGGACGACCTGATGACCCACCTCATCGACGGTCTCGACGGCTGCCGCACCGCCGAGGACGGCGTCCGCGCCATGGTCACCGTCTATCTGCGGTGGACCGCCGACGTCCCCACCAAGGCCCTGGTCCTGCACGCCGCCGCCTACCCGGGCAGCGCCCCCGGCGACGCCGAACGCGCCACGGGCGCCAACGCCCCCAAGGTCGGCGTCATCGGCAAGTGGTTCGCCCCGCACATCGCCTCCGGCGCGCTCGACCCGCTGCCCCCGTTCCTGCTGGAGACCCTCGTCCTCGGCCCGCCGCGCCTGGCCGCGCAGCGGTGGCTCGCCGGGGCACCCGGCTTCGACCTCGACGAGGCCGCCCGGCACCTTCCCGACCGCGTCTGGCGATCGGTCAAAGGCTCGACGTAGTAGGAGATCATGCGCACATCCCTCCTCGCGCTGTCCGCGGTCCTCGTCCTCGGCGCGTGCACGCCGCAGGCCGACCTCGTCTCGCCGCAGCCGATGTCCGACGACGAGGCCGCCGCCGTCCACGCCGGCATCGAGGCCTTCGGCGCGCTGCCCGCGCTGTCCTACGAGGGCGTCCAGAACAGCTTCTCCGGTGCGGGGAAGGACTGGACCGTCTCCTGGCAGGTCACCTCGGGCGCGACCGCCTACGGTCGGGCCGCCGGGGACGGCTTCGACATCGGGGTGATGTCGGTCGACGGCATGGTCTTCCTGCACGCCCCGGAGAAGTACTGGGCGCGGGAACCGTCGAGCGAGCTCGGCTCCAAGGGCATCGGCGACGCCTGGGCGCGCGTCTACGACCAGGGCGTGATCGACCCCGCGCGTTTCTTCACGCCCGCCGCCTACGCCGCCGCGCTCGGTGAGGCCATGGAGATCAACGGGGTCTTCGACCGGCCGCTCCCCCTCCCCGTGGACGTCGACGGGGTCCGTGCCCATGTCGTCGAGGTCGGCGAAGGGACGGTGCGGATCGGCGAGGACGGCTCGATCCTCGGCGTCGAGGACGTCGAGGTGGCCGGGATCGACGGTTCGGGCGTCGACTTCACCGGGGACGTCGCACCCATGGACCGCACCGGCGTCGAGCGGATGCGCGACGACGTGCTGGGCGCGGTCGGGCGCGTCGGCGAGGTCCGCTGGTTCGACAACATCTTCAGCGACGTCGACCAGGACACCGTCGACCTGTCCTGCGATCACCGCGGCACCTGCACGCTGAAGGTGAAGGTGACACTGGAGGTCGCGCCCGAGGAGAAGGGCGTGCGCTTCGCCTTCATGGTCGGCTTCGAGGCCAGGGCCTGGGTCGAAGAGGGCAACGAGGGCAAGTGCTCCCAGCTCAAGAAGGTCGCGGCCGGGAAGTCGGCGACCATGTCGTGCAAGGCGCGCGTGCGGCTCACCGACGGCGCCGACACCTGGATCAGCGGCGAGGGCTACGCCCAGCGCGTCTACGCGATCTACTACGGCGACGTCGCCGGCCTCACCGCCAAGGTCACCGACGAGGCCGCGCGGATCCTTGCTGACCTGCCGTAACACCCCGCGAACGGCTCGTGTACCTTTGTTGAGTTGCGCCGTGGGTTCCTCCCGTGCGCGCGACAACGCAGACCCTCCTGCCACGGACAGTCCGTGGCCGACGAGACCACAGGAGGTGGAGAAGTCTTGCGTCATTACGAGGTCATGGTGATCGTGGATCCCGATCTTGAGGAGCAGAAGGTCACTCCGACTCTGGACACGTACCTGAACGTGATCCGGACGTCCGGCGGGACCATCGAGAAGCTCGATATCTGGGGACGTCGTCGTCTCGCGTTCGAGATCAACAAGAAGAGCGAAGGCACCTACGCCGTCATCGACCTGCACGCCACGCCGGAGGCGGTCGCCGAGCTCAACCGTCAGATGCGACTCAACGAGTCGATCATGCGGACGAAGGTTCTTCGTCCCGAGATGCACTGACACACCCCACTGATAGACCTAATCTCACGCCGTAACGCGACCCATATCAAGGAGTGGTCATGGCAGGAGAAACCGTCATCACGGTCGTCGGGAACCTGACCGACGACCCCGAGCTTCGATTCACCCCGTCCGGTGCCGCCGTGGCGAAATTCCGGGTGGCCTCCACGCCGCGCTTCTTCGACAAGGAGAAGAACGCGTGGACCGACGGCGAACCGCTGTTCCTGAGCTGCAACGTGTGGCGTCAGGCCGCGGAGAACGTCGCGGAGTCCCTCACCAGGGGCACGCGCGTCATCGTGCAGGGCCGGTTGAAGCAGCGCTCGTACGAAACCCGCGAGGGTGAGAAGCGCACCGTGATGGAGCTGGAAGTCGAGGAGATCGGTCCGTCGCTGAAGTTCGCGTCCGCGAAGATTCAGCGCATGGGACGCGAAGGCGGCGGCGGTGGCGGCGGTGGCCGTTCCTCCGGCGGCGGTGGCGCCCCGATGGACGACCCCTGGGCGACCGCGACTCCGGCCGGTGCGTCGGCAGGCTCGTTCAACGACGAGCCCCCGTTCTAGACCCGCGCTCCTCAAGAACGTAAGAAAGGCACCAGAACCATGGCGAAGGCTCCGCCGATTCGCAAGCCCAAGAAGAAGGCGAACCCTCTCGACAAAGAGGGCATCACCTACGTGGACTACAAGGACACGGCCCTGCTGCGGAAGTTCATCTCCGACCGCGGCAAGATCCGTGCCCGCCGCGTCACCGGTGTGAGCGCCCAGCAGCAGCGTCAGATCGCCCGCGCGATCAAGAACGCTCGCGAGATGGCGCTCCTGCCGTACACCGCGACGACCCGCTAAGGAGGCGAACATGAAGATCATCCTCACTCAGGAGATTTCCAACCTCGGCTCCGCCGGCGACATCGTGGACGTGAAGCCCGGCTACGGCCGCAACTACCTGCTCCCGCAGGGCTTCGCGATCTCGTGGACCAAGGGTGCCGAGAAGCAGGTCGCCACGATCAAGCGCGCCCAGTCGGCCCGCGAGATCCGCAGCCTCGACCACGCCAACGAGGTCAAGACCCAGCTCGCCGCCGTTCAGGTTCGCCTGACCGCGCGCGCCGGCTCGGGCGGACGCCTCTTCGGTTCGGTCACCCCGGCCGAGATCGTCGACGCGGTCAAGGCCGCCGGCGGTCCCGCGCTCGACCGCCGCCGCATCGAGCTCACCAGCCCGATCAAGGCGCTCGGCCAGTACCAGGTCGCCGTCCGCCTCCACCCGGAGGTCACGGCCGGCTTCAAGCTGGACGTCAACGCGGCCAAGTAGTCGCGAGCACTTCAGGCGCGGCCCCGAGGGAAACCCTCGGGGCCGCGCCTTCGTCATGGGCTCTCCACCACGTGCGCCCTGCCTGGCGCGAACAGCGTCAGCACGCCCGCGGCCTCAGCGGCGACCGCCCGCGACTCCTCGGCGGTCAGCTTCCGGCTCGCCTCGACGGTCATCGTCGCCGACTCGGGCGTCTCACGGAAAGCCCAGGTCGCGGTCGGGAAACCGTCGACCAGGACGGTGTGCGGCAGGAAACGCACCGGGGCCGGGGTCTCCGGGTCGGCGATCTCGGCGCCCGGCAGATCGAACAGGGTCTCCCCGGCGACATCGGTGTACACGGTCAGGCCCATCCGGTCGACGACCTCCGCCAGCCGCGTCAGCCCCGACCACATCTGCAGCTCCCCGATCGTCGACGGTCCCGCCGCGGCGAGCCTGCGCCGGACCAGCCGCTCCGGCTCGGCGGCACCCGCGCGCCGCCCGAGCCACGTCTCCATCGTCATGTACACCGGATCGGCCACGACCGACCACGGCTCACGCGGCGGCACCGCGACCAGCCCGGTCAGGCAGCCCGCGGCCCGCGCGAGACGTTCGGGCGCGCGCTCGCCCCAGCCGACCTGGGCGCCGTGCGCGGCGAGCGCCTCGCCGAGGGCGGTGGGGGTGAGGGGGCCGTCGCGGTCGAGGAGGGCGCGAGCGGTCGCGGCGAGTTCACGCGGGTCGAGGCCGGCGATGTCGCGGGGCATGGCCGCGCGCATGCGGCGTTCGCGTCCGGGGGCGACGGTGTGGCGCAGCCAGGCGCAGTCGGCGGCGCTGAGGATCTGCTCGTGGGCGTCGGTGAGGCCGATGCGGACGACGGCGCCGTCGGCGAGGAGGCGGGAGGTCTCGGTGGGCCGGTAGGCGGTGAGTCGTGACCACAGGCCGAGGTGGAGCTCGTGCGGGGTGGCGGCGGGCAGGGCGGTGAGGCGTTCGAGGGCGTCGGGCAGGTTGAGGCGGTGGCGTTCGAGGAGCAGGGAGCGGGCGAGCCTGGTCCGGTTGAGCGCGCGGTCGGCGATCATGGGCACGTCCCCATCTTGTCTGCTGGGAACGCGTGTCCCGGTGAGGCGAGGCCGGAGTCACAATGAACCCTCGTTTCCCGAAAGGTCCCCTCATGCCTTCGCTCAGTCACCTCGCGGGTTTCGCCGCGATGGCCTTCGTCCTCATCGCCGTGCCCGGTCCGAGTGTGCTGTTCGTGATCGGCCGTGCCCTGGCGCACGGCCGGCGTACGGCGTTGCTGACCGTCGCGGGCAACACCGTGGGGGCCTTCGTCCAGGTCACGGCGGTGGCGTTCGGGGTGGGCGCGATCGTGGCGAAATCGACGGTGGTGTTCACCGTCCTGAAGCTCGCCGGTGCGGCCTACCTGGTCTATCTGGGCGTGGTCGCCTGGCGGCGGCGGCGTGATCTGCACGCCGTGTACGAGGCGGCCGGGGAGGCGAGGTCGGCGTTGCGGACGGCGCGTGACGGTTTCGTCGTGGGCGTGACCAACCCGAAGGCGGCGGTGTTCTTCGCCGCCGTGCTGCCGCAGTTCGTGCAGCGTGAGGCCGGTGGCGTGCCGGTGCAGATGGTAGTACTGGGGTCGCTGTTCTGCGTGCTGGCGTGCGTCATGGACGGTGCGTGGGGGCTGGCCGCGGCCGCGGCGCGGCAGTGGTTCGGGCGCTCGGAGCGCCGGATGGCGATGATCGGCGGGACCGGGGGCCTGGCGATGATCGGGCTCGGTGTGACCGTCGCGGTCACCGGCCGCAGGGACTAGGCGCGAAGACCGCCCGGGCGTGATGCCCGGGCGGTCCGTCCCCGTTGTCTCAGGCCCTACTCCTCGAATCCGAAGCCGATGCCCGGGCAGGCCGTGTCGATCGCGGTGGAACCCTCGACGTAGGCGTCGAAGACGTCCTGCGGCGGGTTCTGGACCGCGTCGTAGTCAGGGCCGTTCTCGCCGACGGCCGTGACGGACTCGCCCAGCGCGACGTCCTTGAACTCGGCGCCGTGCTCGGCCATCCACGCGTACATGGTGTCGAGCTTGTCCTGGGGAAGATCGTCGAAGGTCAGGCCTTCGGTGAGACCGGTCTTGTCGGTCTGCTTCTCCAGGTCCTTGCACGTGAGGACGCCCGGCTTCTTCTCTTCCGCGGGGGAGGACCCGCTGCCCGACGTGTTGTCGTTCCCGGCGTTGTCGGCGCTCCCGCCGCAGCCCGCGAGCCCGAAGGCGAACAGACCGGCGGCGGCGACGGACAGCATGGTGCGTTTTGCGAGGAGTTTCATTTGTTTCCTTGATCGGTCGTGTGGGGCGAATGCACCCTACTGGTCCGGGTCAAGGGCCTTTGCGGGGGAAACTGCGGGTATCGAGCGATTCTCCCAGCGTGAACGAGGCGGGACGAGGGTGACTCGACGTAGTTGTTGATCACTGAAAGTGACCTCCTTCGTCCGGGTTCGTCCACATCGGATGATCACTCGTCGTGCCGTTCGTGTCGCGTCGGCCCTCGTGGCGTCCAGACCTCCGGGGTGCTCGACCTCGGGGGTTTCCCGGATGCGCTTCGCCGTTCCGCTGCTTAAGTTTGAGACATGGTATCCCAAGTTTCGCAACCGTTGCGGAGGCTCACCGCCGACCGCTCCCCCGTGGGTTTCCTCCTCCTCGTCACGGCCATGTCGCTGCCGCTGTGGCTGCTCGGCGCACTCGTCGACACTCGCGAGTACCTGCCCATCAATCTCCCGATGAGCTCGCTCCAGGCCTTCTGCCCGCTGCTGGCCGCGGCGATCCTCGTCCGCCGTGAAGGCCCCGGTGCGGTCCGAAGGCTGCTCGCCTCCGCCTTCGCGGGTTTCCCGGGACGCTGGCTGGTGCCGGTCGTACTGTTCATGCCCGCCGTGTCCGTCGCGACCTACGCCGCCATGCGTCTCCTCGGCCGCCCGCTCCCCGAACCGGTCATCCCGCTCGGCGCGATCGCGATCTTCCTCGTCGTCTTCTTCCTCGGCGCGCTCGGCGAGGAGACCGGCTGGACGGGCTACTTCACCGACCCGGCCCGCGAGCGCTGGGGCGCGCTGCCGGCCGCCCTGCTCCTCGGCGTGTTCTGGGCGGCGTGGCACGTCGTCGGCTGGCTCGTGCTCGCCGGGCAGCCGGTGGGCTGGACGGTCGCCAAATGCGTGCTCGCCGTCGGCCTTCGGGTGATCATGATGTGGATTCACGTCGGCACCGGCAGCGTCCTCGCCGCCGTCGGCTTCCACACGATGGTCAACGTCGCCGAGTTCGCCTTCCCGAACTTCGGCGACCGCTACGACCCCGCCCTCGCCGCCGTGTTCGTCACGGTCGCCGCGATCGCCGTCGGCTTCCGTCTACTGAAGACTTCGGCGGAAACGGCTTCGCCGATGGCCTCTCGGTGATCCACTGGCTTCGATCCATTGGTACGTATGTCAAGGGGGAAGGCATGCAACTCAGCAAACGGGCGGGAGCGCTGATCGCGACCGCGGTCCTCTCCGCCGTCGTGCCCATCACGACGGCGGGACCGGCGGCGGCCATCGAGGTCGACTGCCGGGAGGCGACGTCCATCGACGTGGTGATCCCGGGCGAGACCGAGGTCGTCCGCCTCGAATCCCAGGTCTGCCGCGACGTCCACGGCGACGAGATCCGCGGCAAGGGCTGGCTGCGCTGGAGCAACCCGCTGACCGATGAACCACGCTTCCACCACGTCCGTCTCCAGGTCAACACCGAGAAGGACATGGGCACCACCCCGCCCGGTCAGCCCGACGTCGACACCGTCCTCACCTTGTGCGAGGTCAACGCGACCGAGCTGGTCAACACCGAGGCCAGCGGCGAGGTCTCCTGCATCAGTCCCTGGTACGACTACGGAGCGAAGTCCGGGTACTCCGCCGACGGCCAGGTCGACTACGACGTGCGCCATAACGGCGTGGGTCTGCAGACCTGGTGGCTGTGGGGTCCGAGCAACACCTAGGCGGGAAACCGTCGCCTCCCGCGCGGGAGGCGACGGTGACTCCTAGCCCAGCGAGGCCTTGAGCGCGATGTCGGTCCGGTACCGCGAGCCTTCGAGGCCGACACCGCCGACGAGCCCGTAGGCCGCCGACCGGGCCGCGGCCAGGTCGGCTCCGGCGGCCGTGCAGCACAGCACCCGCCCGCCCGCCGAGACCAGGGCGCCCGACTCGTCGCGCGCGGTGCCCGCGTGCAGGACACCCGGAACGCCGTCGGCGCCGGTGATGACGCGGCCGGTCACGGGCGTGCCGGGGTAGTTCTCCGAGGCGATGACGACGGTGACCGCGTTGCCCTCGCGCCACTTCAGCGCCGGGACCGCGGCCAGCTCACCGCGCGCGGCCGCCCACAGCAGCGAGCCCAGCGGCGTCTCCAGCAGCGACAGCACCGCCTGGATCTCCGGGTCGCCGAAACGGCAGTTGAACTCGATGACGCGCGGGCCGTCGGCCGTCAGCGCCAGACCGCAGTAGAGGACCCCGACGAAGGGGTTTCCCCGAGCGGCCATCTCGGCGAGGGTCGGTTCGGCGACCGTCCGCATGATCGTGCCGACGAGGTCGTCGCCGGCCCACGGCAGAGGTGTGTAGGCGCCCATCCCACCGGTGTTGGGGCCTTCGTCGTCGTCGCCGACGCGCTTGAAGTCCTGCGCGGGCAACAGCGGGACGGCCGTGGTGCCGTCGGTGACCACGAAGAGGGAGACTTCGGGGCCGTCGAGGAACTCCTCGATGACGACCCGCTCGCACGCGGCCGCGTGCGCCAGCGCCTCCTCACGCGACGAGGTCACCACGACGCCCTTGCCGGCGGCGAGACCGTCGTCCTTGACGACGTAGGGCGGGCCGAACTCGTCGAGCGCCGCCGCGGCCTCCTCCGGCGTCGAACAGGCGTGGGCGCGCGCGGTCGGCACACCCGCGTCCGACATGACCCGCTTGGCGAACTCCTTCGAGCCTTCCAGCGCGGCCGCGGCCCGCGACGGCCCGAAGACCGCGATGCCCTTGGCGCGCACGGCGTCGGCGGCACCCGCCACCAGCGGCGCCTCCGGCCCGATCACCACCAGGTCGGCGCCCGACTCGACGGCCAGCGCGGCGATCGCGTCGTTGTCGGTGATGTCGACCGGCACGCAGCGCGCCACCTCGGCCATCCCGGGGTTTCCCGGCGCGCAGATCAGTTCGGTCACGGACGGGTCGGCGGCGAGGGCGAGCGCGAGGGCGTGCTCCCGGCCCCCGGTGCCGATCAGGAGAGTACGCACGCCGATGAGGTTACGGGTCACGTCCCGACCCGGCCCCACCAGCACCGCCCCGGTGGGATGCGAGGATGGGCGCGTGATCCCGAACGTGCTCGCCGCTCGCTACGCCTCCGCCGAGATGACCTCGCTGTGGGACCCGTCCGCCAAGATCCGCGCCGAACGGCGCCTGTGGCTGGCCGTCCTCAAAGCGCAGGCCGACCTGGGCGTCGACGTGCCCGAAGGCGTCGTGGGCGCCTACGAGGCCGTCCTCGACGACGTCGACCTCGACTCGATCGCCGCGCGCGAGCGCGTCACGCGCCACGACGTGAAGGCGCGCATCGAGGAGTTCAGCGCGCTCGCCGGGCACGAGCACATCCACAAGGGCATGACCAGTCGCGACCTGACCGAGAACGTCGAGCAGCTCCAGGTCCGCGACTCGCTGGCCCTGGTCCGCGACCGGATCGTGGCGACCCTGGCGCGGCTGGCCGCGCGGGCTGTGGAGTACACCGACCTGGCCATGGTCGGGCGGTCGCACAACGTCCCTGCGCAGGCCACGACCCTCGGGAAGCGTTTCGCGTCGGCCGCCGAGGAGCTGCTGATCGCCTACGAGCGCGTCACCGACCTCCTCGCGCGCTACCCGCTGCGCGGCATCAAGGGCCCGGTCGGCACCAGCGCCGACCAGCTCGACCTCCTCGACGGTGACGCCGACCGGCTCGCGAGCCTTGAGGAGCGCGTCGCCGCGCACCTCGGTTTCACGCGCGTGTTCGACAGCGTCGGGCAGGTCTACCCGCGCTCCCTCGACTTCGACGTGGTCTCCTCGCTCGTGCAGGCCGTGGCCGCGCCCTCGTCGCTGTCGCTGACGATCCGGCTGATGGCCGGCGCCGAGCTGGCCACCGAGGGCTTCAAGCCCGGGCAGGTCGGGTCCTCGGCGATGCCGCACAAGATGAACACGCGTTCCACCGAGCGCGTCAACGGCCTCGCGGTGATTCTGCGGGGTTACGCGTCGATGGTCGGCGAGCTCGCCGGGGACCAGTGGAACGAGGGCGACGTGTCGTGCTCGGTGGTGCGCAGGGTCGCGCTGCCCGACGCGTTCTTCGCCGCCGACGGTCTGTTCGGGACCTTCCTGACGGTGCTGAACGAGTTCGGGGCCTTCCCCGCGGTCATCGATCGGGAGATCGAGCGGTACTTCCCGTTCCTGGCGACGACGAAGATCCTCCTCGCGGCGGTCCGCAGGGGCGTCGGCCGCGAGCAGGCGCACGAGATCATCAAGGACAGCGCGGTCGCGGCCGCCCTGGCCATGCGTGAACAGGGGTCGGCGGGCAACGACATGCTCGACCGCGTCGCCGCCGACGGTCGTCTGGGTCTGTCGCGGGAGGACCTCGACGCGCTCATCGCCGCGCCACTGGAGTTCACGGGCGCGGCGGGGGCGCAGGTCGCGTCGGTCGCCGCGCGGGTCGCGAAGGTCGTCGCCGAGCACCCGGATGCCGCGGCCTACCGCCCGGGCGCGATCCTCTAGTCCGGTCACGAACGGAGAAGCGCGAGCGGTTTCCCGGCCGTAGTGTCGACGGCATGGACATCAGGCTTTCGCACTGCTTCATAGCCGTCGACGACCACGACAAGGCGATCGCGTTCTACCGCGACGCCCTCGGCCTCGAAGTGCGCAACGACGTTTCCTTCGAGGGCATGCGCTGGGTGTCGGTGGTGTCGCCCGAGCAGCCCGATCTGGAGATCGTGCTGGAACCGCCCTCGGCCGACCCGAACGCCTCGCCGGAGGACGTGAAGGCTCTGGAGGAGCTGCTCGCGAAGGGCATGATGCGCGGTGCCATCTTCACCACGGGCGACCTCGACGGGCTGTTCGAGCGGGTCTCGGCTTCGGGCGCGGAGGTGATCCAGGAGCCGATGGATCAGCCTTTCGGGGTACGCGACTGCGCGTTCCGGGACCCGGCGGGGAATTTGCTGCGGTTCAACCAGGGCTAGGGCGTGAGCAGCGGGAACACCTCGTTGATCGTGTCGACGGAGACGCCCCGGAGCACCTCGACGGGGACCGCCGCGGTCTGGACCTCGAACTCGGCGGTCATGAGCATGTTCCCGTCGAGGACCTGAACGAGGGTCCGCCTGCTCGCCTGGTCGTCGGTGGCGTCGAAGACCAGGGCGGGCAGTTCGAGGCCGTCGCTGGGAAGGGTCGTGGAGAACAGGCCGGAGTTCGTCTCGAAGTCCTGGGCGGCGCGGCTCGCCTCGTCGAAGATCTGGACCCGGAGGCTGAACTCCCCGGTCGTGCCCTTGTCGTAGTACTCGTCGGTGTTCGACAGCGTCACGCGGCACTCGAACCCGTCGGAGTCGCCGTAGTCGCTGGTGGTGTCGTCCGTCCGCTCGACCGAGAGGACGTACCCGATGCGCAGGGTGTCGGCGTGCTGGCAGAGTCCGCCGCCGCCGATCGTCCCGGCGCCGTAGGTGGCGTTGGCCGGGGCCGCGGGCGGCACCTGCGCCGCGTAGGCCTGGGGGTAACCCGGTTCTCCGGCCGTCATCTCGTCGACGACCTCGTCGCCGCCGAGGAAGGCGTACCAGCCCCCGAATCCGCCGAGGCAGCAGACGGCGAGGACTCCCGCGACGATCCCGACGATCAGGCCGGTGTGCTTCTTCTTCGGCGGGATCGGGCGCGGGCCCATGCCGGGTGGGGGCGGCATTCCCGGAGGGCCGACCATGCCGGGCGGGAAACCCGCCGGTCCCGGACCGTGTCCCGGCGGCGGGACGTGGTGGCCGGGCTGCTGCGGCGGCAGGGGGTGGGACATGCTCGCTCCTTCGACGGCGGCGCCCGCGGTAACGAAGAGCCGGGCGTCGGAGAGAGTATGCGGGGTGGAGGCCGCGAGAACCTTTACTCGATCTTGAGCGGTGTCAGCCGCCCGCGCTCAGGACCGGCTCGTGGGACTTCCCGACGAGCGCGGTGCTGAACAGCCTGTTCACGCCCGGCACGACCATCGCGCGCATCGCCATCCGCCGCGCGAACAGCCGTCCCCGGCTGTGGGGCAGGAACCAGTCGATGCCCTGCCGCCCTTTGCGCTGCCGTTCGCTCGTGACCGGCATCCACCGGCGCTCGAAGGCGGTGAGCGCCTCGCCGATCGGTTCGGTGCGCAGTAGCCCGGCGAGCACGTACGCGCCCGCGATCCCGAGTGACGCGCCCTGCCCGGCGAGCAGGGACACGGCGTAGGCGGCGTCGCCGAGGAGCACGACGCGGTCGCGGTGCCATGTCCCCATCTCCACCTGGGCGACGAGGTCGTAGTAGATCCCGGCCGGTTCCGGCAGCCCGGCGAGCGCGTTCGGGACGACCCAGCCCAGGTCACCGTAGGTTTCCCGCAGGATCGGGCGCGGGTCGCCGGGGAGTTCCGTCGAGGTCTCGCGGTGGACGCTGAACACGGCGACGCGCCCGTCGCGCAGGCCGTAGAGGCCCATCATGCGGTCGACGCTGTCGGTGAGCGCGAACCGCTGCCCGACGGTCTCACGCACCTTCGGGTCGTCGAAGATCCAGGCCGCGGTGTGCAGGCCGAGTGGGCGCAGGAAACCCTCCGGTGGCCCGAAGACCAGCGCGCGGGTGCGGGAGTGGACACCGTCGGCGCCGACGAGCAGGTCGGCCTCGACGCGCGAGCCGTCGGTGAGGGTCGCGGTGACCCCGTCGGGCCGGTTGTCGATCCCGGCGATGCCGACGCCGTAGCGCGGCTGCTCGTCGAGGGTCTCCCGCAGCGCCAGTTCCAGATCGGGACGCATGATGCTGAGCAGGTCCCCGTCGATGCCCTGCTGGAAGGCGGCGTAGCCGAGCCCGGCGCGGCGTTCGCCGTCGCGGTCGAAGTAGGCGACTTCGTCAACCTGCCCCGCGAGTTCCCACAGGCGCGGTTCGAGGCCGGTCTCGCGGGCGGCGGTGTAGCCGGGCCCGAAGAAGTCGATCATGTAGCCCTGGGGGCGCGGTCCGGGTGCCTTCTCGACGAGGACCACCTCCCAGCCGAGGTCGCGGAGACGCGCGGTGACGGCGAGGCCGGTGATGCCGGCGCCGATGACGACTGCTTTCACGAGGGGTCTCCTCAAGGTTAGGCAGGCCGCGTGCGGCGGAGGTGTGCGAGTTGTTGTGACGATCGATATGCGCTTGGGTATGATCGATCGTATGACGAGATTGACACTCGCGGTACCGGATGAGCTCGCCGCGCAGATCCGTGCCGCCGCGGACGGCAACGTGTCAGGGTGGCTCGCCGATGTGGCGCGTAAGGAGCTACTGCGCGAGGAGGCCGTTGCCGTCGCTGACTACGAGGCGCGGCGTGCGCGCCGCGACGCCGACGCCGAGGCCGCCTGGGAGTCCGAGCGCTTCGGGTACTCGGCGTGACGGTCAAGCGCGGCGGCGTCTACCGGCACGCCGCGTTCGATCGCCGGTTCGTCGTGGTGTCGACCGATCCGCTCAACGAGCACGGGACCGTCATCGTCGCCGAGATCGACGCCGAACCACCGGCGGGGATTCGGGGAATGCTCGCCGTTCGGCTCGGTGAGGACGACCCGGTGCCGGGGGCGATCCTCGCGTGGCGCGTCAACTGGCTGGCCGCCGAACGGCTCGGCGCGTACGACGGTCAGGTGTGCCGGGCGAGCATGGAGGCCCTGGACATGGCGCTGCGAACCGCGATGGACCTTTTAGGGCGAGGCCGTCCTGCCTAGCCCTCCTCGGGCCTGATCACGGCCACCGGACACGACGCGTACTGCACCGCCGCCTGGCTCACCGAGCCGAGCAGGAGGCCCTTGAAGCCGCCGCGCCCACGCGAGCCGACGGCGAGGAGGCACGCGCCCGCCGAGGCTTCGAGCAGCGCGTCGGGCGCCTTCCGCTCGCTGTAGCGGATGTCCAGCGCGACCTCGGGAAACCTCGCCGCGAAACCGCCGAGGGACTCGGCGAGCAGATGCCTCTCGTAGTCGCCGACCTCGCCGTCGGCGCCGTGCACCGCCACCAGCGGCACGTCGCGCGCGGCGGCCTCGGCGAAGGCGAAACCGACGGCGGCCTCCGAGGCGGCCGACCCGTCGACACCGACGACGACCGGCCCGTCGGGCGCCGGGGCCTCCCGCACGATCACCACCGGGCAGGGGGCGTAGGACGCGGCCTGCGCCCCGACCGACCCGAGCAGCAGCCGCCCGAACCCGCCCAGTCCGCGCGAGCCGACCACGAGCAGCCCGGCGGTGCGCCCGGCGTCGAGCAGGACCGCGCCCGCCGCGCCCGTGATGAGACCTGTGGTGACGATCACTCCGGGGGCCGCCGCCAGTGCCGCCTCGGCGGCGTCCCGCAGCCAGCCCTCGGCCTGCTGCCGCAGTCCCGCCGTGCCTCCCGGGACCCGCATGATGGGCCAGATGAAGGCGTGCACGATCCGCAGCTCGCGCTCGTGCCACGCCGCCTCCTTCGCGGCGAAGTCCACCGCGAGCAGCGAGCACTCCGATCCGTCGAAGCCGACGACGACCGGACCCTGAAGACTCAGTGACATACCGCCCCCTCGACCCCAACACGACAAGTCGCTCAGGCGGGGACGACCCCCGCAAGCCACGTACCTCTGAGTATGTCGCAGGCGACATTCCCTGAAGGCGCTTCCACGGACGGGGGTCTGGACGTGGACGATCAACAAGGGCCGCATATTCTCTTGTGCGGGGCCTACAACTCTTACCGACAGGAGCACTTCCGTGGCGCGCGTCCTCGTCGACGTCATGCTCAAGCCGGAGATCCTCGACCCGCAGGGTGAGGCGGTGGCGAACGCGCTGCCGCGCCTGGGAGTCAACGGCATCACCTCGGTGCGCATCGGCAAGCGCATCGAACTCGAATTCGAGGGGGAACCGGACCTCGACCAGGCGCGCGCCGTCGCCGACGCGCTGCTGGCCAACCCGGTCATCGAGACCTTCACCATTCACCTCGAAGAGGTTGTCGCCGCCGACACCGCGGAGGCCGCGGAGACCGGCGAGGAGAACGCGGCGTGACCGCCCGCATCGGAGTCGTGACGTTCCCCGGCTCCCTCGACGACCGCGACGCCCAGCGCGCGATCAGGCTCGCGGGGGCGCAGCCGGTCGCGCTGTGGCACGGCGAGACCGCCCTGCGCGGCGTCGACGCGGTGATCCTGCCCGGCGGCTTCTCCTATGGCGATTACCTGCGCGGCGGCGCCATCGCCCGCTTCGCGCCCGTCATGGAGACGCTCGTCGACGCGGCGAAAGGCGGGCTGCCCGTCCTCGGCATCTGCAACGGCTTCCAGATCCTCTGCGAGTCGCACCTGCTGCCCGGGGCACTGACCCGCAACGCGCACCTCCACTTCCGCCGCCGCTCGCAGCGCCTGCGCGTGGAGAACACGACGTCGGCGTTCACCGGCCACTTCGACGCCGGCCAGGAGATCGTCATCCCCGTCAAGAACGGGGAGGGCCGCTTCGTCGCCGACGAGCGCACCCTCGACGAACTCGAAGGAGAAGGGCGCGTCGTGGTCCGCTACGTGGACGGCAACCCGTCCGGGGCCATGCGCGACATCGCGGGGATCAGCAACGCGGCCGGCAACGTCGTCGGCATGATGCCGCACCCCGAACACGCCGTCGAGGCGCTGACCGGCCCGTCGGTCGACGGCCTCGGGCTGTTCACCTCAGTGATCGCCCACCTCGGACGGACCGCGGTAGGAGCGGGGAGCTCACAAACATGACCGGCACACACGAAGCCGATCGCACGGAGAACACCTTCGACGAGCTGGACACCGTCGACGTCGCCTCAAAGACGCCGGACGAGCCCCAGCCCTACGCCGAACTCGGACTCCGCGACGACGAGTACGCCAAGATCCGCGACATCCTCGGACGCCGGCCCACCGGCTCCGAACTGGCGATGTACTCGATCATGTGGTCGGAACACTGCTCGTACAAGTCGAGCAAGGTACACCTGAAGAAATTCAGCGAGAAGAACCCGCGCACCGACCGGATGCTCGCCGGGATCGGCGAGAACGCCGGCGTCGTCCAGATCACCGACGACCTGGCCGTGACGTTCAAGGTGGAGAGCCACAACCACCCCAGCTACGTCGAGCCGCACCAGGGCGCGGCGACGGGCGTCGGCGGCATCGTCCGCGACATCCTCGCCATGGGCGCCCGGCCCGTCGCGGTGATGGACGCCCTGCGCTTCGGCGACGCCGAGCACCCCGACACCAAGCGCGTGCTGCCCGGTGTCGTCTCCGGCATCTCCTTCTACGGCAACTGCCTCGGGCTGCCCAACATCGGCGGCGAGGTCGTCTTCGACCCGTCGTACCAGGGAAACCCCCTGGTCAACGCGTTGAGCGTGGGCGTCCTGCCGGTTTCCCGCCTGCAGAACAAGAACGCCTCCGGCCTCGGCAACGTCGTCGTCCTGCTCGGTCAGAAAACCGGCAAGGACGGCATCGGCGGCGTGTCGGTGCTGGCGTCGGCGACCTTCGAGGACGGCGACACCGACAACCGGCCCAGCGTCCAGGTCGGCGACCCCTTCGTGGAGAAGCTGCTCATCGAGTCCTGCCTGGAGATGTACGACGCCGAACTCGTCGTCGGCATCCAGGACCTCGGCGGCGCCGGACTGACCTGCGCGCTGTCGGAGACCGCCGCCGCGGCGGGCATGGGCATGTACGTCGACCTCGACCGCGTGCCGTTGCGCGAGGCGTCGATGGAGGCGCACGAGGTCCTCGCCAGCGAGTCGCAGGAGCGCATGCTGCTGATCGTCTCGCCGGAGAAGGTCGACGACGTGCTCGCCGTCGCCGCGAAGTGGGGCGTTCTCGCCACCGCGATCGGGCAGGTCACCGACACCGGGCGCCTGATCATCAACTGGCACGGCCAGACCGTCGTCGACTGCCCTCCCGGCAGCCTCGCCGACGACGGCCCGGTCTACAACCGGCCGATGAAGGAACCGAACGACCGGGCCCTCATCGCCGCCGACCGCGCCGAGACGCTGCCGCGCCCGTCGACCGACGACGAGCTGCGCGCGACCGTCCTGCGCATGGCCGGGTCGCCGAACCTCGCCGACAAGACGTGGATCACCGAGCAGTACGACAACATGGTCGGCGGCAACACCGCGCTGTCCATGCCCGACGACGCGGGCGTGCTGCGGCTCGACAACTCCGGGACCGTCGGGTCCGGGCCGATCGGCATCGCCCTGTCGACCGACGGGAACGGGCGTTTCGCGCGCCTCGACCCGTACACGGGCGCGCAGCTGGCGCTGGCCGAGGCGTACCGGAACGTCGCCGTCACCGGCGCCACGCCGATCGCGGCCTCCGACTGCCTGAACTTCGGCAGCCCCGAGGACCCGCACGTGATGTGGCAGTTCGCGCAGGCCGTCGAGGGCCTCGCCGAGGGCTGCGCGCAGCTGAACATCCCCATCACCGGCGGGAACGTGTCCTTCTACAACCAGACGGGCATGACCGCGATCCACCCGACGCCGATCGTGGCCGTCCTGGGGGTCATGGACGACGTGCGCCGGCGCGTGCCGATGGGCTTCACGAACGACGGCGACGTCATCGTGCTGCTCGGGGAGACCTACGCCGAGCTGTCCGGTTCGGAGTGGGCGTGGTCGCAGCACGGTCACCTCGGCGGGATCCCGCCGGCGGTCGACCTCGCGGGCGAGCAGGCGCTGGCCGCGGTCATGAAGCGAGCGGCCGAGGTCGAGCACGTCTCGGCGGCGCACGACCTGTCCGACGGCGGCCTCGCGCAGGCCCTCGTCGAGTCGGTGCTGCGGCACAAGGTCGGCGCGCGCATCAAGCTGCCCGACCACGCCGACCCCTTCGTGTGGCTGTTCGCCGAGTCGACCGCGCGGGCGCTGGTGTGCATCCCGCGCGGGCACGAGAAGGCCTTCGGGGCACTGTGCGAGGAGCACGACGTGCCGTGGACGCCGCTGGGGATCGTGGACTCGTCCGCGGGCGGCATCGAGGTCGTCGACCACTTCGCGATCTCGACGGGCGAGCTGGCGGAGGCGTCGGAGGGGACGCTGCCGGGGTTGTTCGGGTAGAGGTTTCGGAATGTGAGGGGCCGTCCTTGGGGGCGGCCCTTTTCGTGTCCTACGCTTGCCGGTCATGGACGAGCTGTGCGTCTTCGATGTGGGCGGGGTCAAGGCGACACTTCGGGAGCTGCGGCTCTCCGACGACCGTGAGGGAATGCTCGAAGGAACGCCGCTGCTGCATCGCAAGATGCGGCTCATGCAACTCGAACCCCGGCGGGCCGCGAACCAGGGTCTCCACATCGACGGCCTGGACGCGATCCGCGCCGACGTTGAGGCGCGAACCGAGACCTGGCTGCCGCGGATGCGCGCCGAGGCGCGCCTCACCCGTTTCGAGACCCGCCCCGACTCACCCGGGCTCGGCCGGGCCGTGCTGTCGGTCCTCTGGTTCCAGTCACCCGGCGACGACGCCTTCACCCGGCTGGCCGCCATCGTGGCGCCGCTGGATTGGACGGCGCTGTCGCTTTTCGAGCCCGACGACGGGGATTGAGTCGTCCGCGGTCAGCAGATGTTCTCCTTCGCCGACGCCAGGATCAGCTCACGGTCGGCGGGCTCGATGTCGGTGAACAGTTCCTCGACGTCGTCGAGTTGGGCGTCCTCGTCGGCGCCGTCGGCGATGCGCAGGCACAGCTCCTGGGCAGCGGGGATCGCGTCCTCGTCGGCCGCCAGTGAGGCGTCGACGGCGGCGAGGTCGAGGAGGAAGGCGGCGGCCATGGGCGCCGGTTCGCCGCCGCCCGCGCCCTCCGGGTCGGGGACGGGCGTGCGGTCGCCGGTGACGGCGCAGGCGGACAGGGTCGCGGCGGCGGCGAGGGTGGCGGCCGCCATGCGCAGGGATCGCATGGGTCCTCCCGGGGGCGGGGTTCGGGTTGGGTACCCGGGAGGGGTGGGGGTTACGCATCGCTCCGCCGCGAGAGGATGCGGACGTGAGCCACTGGAGCGTCGAGATGGCCGGGGTGGAGCCGCGCGTGGCGGCGCTGGAACCCGGGATCCGCCCGAGGACGGCGTACCGCGCGGTCGCGTGGGCGGTACGGAACCCGGACGCGCCGATCGAGGACTCCGAGGCCGCGTCGTTCATCGCCGAGGCCCTGGACCGGATCGAGTCGGCGGTGCGAAGCGGCGCGACCGTCGCCGCCGGCGCCGACGAGATGAGCGAGCGGTACTGGTCGTGGTTCGACGAGGCGTGGGAGCCCGGTGTGGCACAGCTGTGCTCGGCGGCCCTGCTCTGCTTCGCCGCCCGGCTGGAACTGTCGGCGGCGACCGTCATGGAGGCACTGCTCGACTGCTATGAAGGCGTGCTGCTCCGGGCGACGGACGAGCCGATCACGCCGGAGGTCGAGCGGTCGACTCCACAGGCGGTCGAGGCGCTGGGGTACCAGCGGGAGCTGATCGAGCTGGCCTCGGCGGGGCGGGGGTTCTGACGGCGGTGGCCGTCAGTCGGCCCGCTCCACCGCGCGAACGTCGGCCGCCAGCCGCCGCATGTCCTCGCCCGCGTCGACGATGGTGGTGACGGTGAGCTCCCAGCCCGGATCGAGCCGCCCGTCGGTCACCGTCCAGCGCAGGTGGACGTGCCCGAGCCCGTCGTGGGTCGCGGTGACGTGCAGGGCGGTGTCCGGTGAGCGCCAAGTGCGTTCACCCGGCCAGCCGCGGAAGTCCAGGGCGAGCGACCCGAGGAAGCGGCCCGGGCTGTCGGGTGTCCAGAACCCGGCGGAGGCCTCGAAGGTCCCCTGCGGCCCCTCGGCTCGGAGTACATACCGCCACGGCGCATACGGGTGGTCCGGATCACGCGCGGGAACGACGCGCACGAGATGGAGGCCGACGTGGCCGACCGGGTCGCCGAGGCGGAGGGGTTTGTCCACAGGCGGAGGCTAACGGGCTCGGCGGGCCCTCGTCGCCCGAGTTCCCTTGGCGCCCAGCGCTCACATGGCCGATCGAGGATCCCGTGGCGACGGCGTTCCTCGCCGACGTTCTGCAGCGGATCGACTCGGCGCTCCGGCGAGGTGAGGCCGTCGCGGCCGGGGCCGACGAGATGCGCGAGCGGTACCGGGCGTGGTTCGAGGAGGCGTGGGAGCCCGGCGCGACGCAGCTGTGCTTGGCCGCGCTGCCCGACTGCTACGAAGGCGTCCTGCTGTGAGCGACGGACGAGGCGGTCACGCCCGAGGTAGAACGGGCGACACCTCAGGCGGTCGCCGCGCTTGCGCACCAGACGAAGCTGATCGCGTCGGCATCGGCGGAGCAGGGGTCCTCCGACCGTGGTGACCCGTTCCCCTGGCGGCTAATACCCCCATGCGGTATACATGCCCCATGACAACCGAGCACCCGCCCGCCATCGCCGCCATGCTCGCCGACGCCGAAGCGCACGGTGTCGCCGTCGAGGTGCGTCCCCGGCCCGTCGCGAACTCGCTGCCCGAGGCCGCCGCGATCCTCGGCGTCACGCCGGCCGACATCGCCAAGACGCTCGTCGTCCGGCGCGGCGACGGCGACTACCTCTTCGCCGTCGTGCCGGGTGACCGGGCGATCGCGTGGCCGAAGTTGCGGGCGGCGGTCGGTGTCAAACGCCTGTCGCTGCCAAATGCCGATGATGCGCTGGCGGCCACCGGGTACGAGCGCGGCACCATCACCCCGATCGGCGCCTCACGCGCCTGGCCGCTCTACGTCGACGCGAGCCTCACCGGCGCCCGCGTCGCCATGGGCGCCGGTGCGCACGGGTTCAGCGCCTTCGTGGACATCGACGAGCTCGTCGCCGGTTACGGCGCCTCGCTCGCCGACATCTCCGACTGACCGCCCCGCCGCCGCACCGCCACGATCCCCAGGGCCACGCCCGCGACCAGGCACCCGCCCACGACGGGGTTCACCCACGCCTCCACGAGCTCGCCGCCGTCGCATGCCTCGGCACCCAACGGCAGCCACCGCCGCGAACACGCGCCCGTCCCCTGCGCGAGTCCGGCACCGTAGGCGACGCCGCCGACGGCGAGCATCGCCCCGGCGCCGCGCGCCCACAGCCGCGCGAAACGGCGGTGCAGCACGTCGGTGATCGCCCCCATCACCATCGTCGCCAGGACCACGGCGGCGGCGAGCGCTACGGCGACGGCCACTAGAGCAGGTCCCCGACGATGGCCCGCAACGCCGCGACGTGCCGCTCCAGCGCGGTCTTCCCGTCGGCGGTGAGCTGCATCGACGTGCGCGGCTTCTTCCCGACGAAGTCCTTGCGTACTGATACGTACCCGGCTTCTTCGAGGGTCGTGATCTGCTTCGACAGCGCCGAGTCCGACAACCCGACCTGGTCGCGGACGAACTTGAACTCGGCCCATTCCAGCGGTGCAAGCAGCGACACGATCGCCAGCCGCGTCGGTGCGTGGATGAGGGCGTCGAAGCCGTCGCTCGGGGTGGTCATCGCGCGGGCACCGTGTCGACGCGGCGGTGCGCCCGCCTGCGCATGAGGTTCTGGATCGGCTTGCCCGCGGCCCCGACCGTCAGTGCCACGGCGACGAGCATGACGCCGAGGGCGTAGTCCCAGTCGCCGATCGCGGCGTAGGCGGCGAAGTAGAGGACGAGGGCGCCGACGGCCGCGACGAGCAGGGTGATGAGCAGGCCGCGCCGGTTGTTGGTGAAGTCGCCGCCGGGCGGGACGGCGTCGCGGCGCTGGACGAAGCGGGCGGACACGGCCGCGAGAAGGGTGGTGCTGATGAGGACGCCGCCGATCAGGATCGCGAAGGAGGCGGGCTCGCCCCACGCGCGCTCGACCCAGTCCTTGGTGAGGTAGAGCGATCCGGAGAACAGGGTGAAGCCGCCGATCATGGCGAAGTACCAGGCGGGCGTGGAGTAGGCGGCGTCGACGGCGGTGTGCTTCTGGCGGGTGACGGCGGCGAGGGCTTCGCGCGCCTCTTCGGGGGTGGGGGAAGTCATGCGGCAACACTAGCAAGTACTTTCCCTGTCGGCAAGTGCCTCCCCAAGGGAAAGCACTTGCCGTCGTCGATCTGCGGCAGGATGGGCACATGAGCTGGGAGTTCTGGATCGACCGCGGCGGTACCTTCACCGACATCGTCGCCAGACGGCCCGACGGGACGGTCGTGACGCACAAGCTGCTGTCGGCCGACCCGGCCCGCTACGACGACGCCGTGGTCGCCGGAATCCGCGCGCTGATGGGGATCGCGCACAGCGAGCCCGTCCCCGCCGGGGACATCGCGGCGGTGAAGATGGGCACGACCGTGGCGACGAACGCGCTGCTGACCCGCACGGGCGAACCGACCGCGCTGGTCATCACGCGCGGGTTCGCCGACGCGCCGAGGATCGCCTACCAGAACCGGCCCGACATCTTCGCGCGCGAGATCGTGCTGCCGGAGCCGCCGCACTCGGCGGTCATCGAGGCCGACGAACGGACCGGCCCCGACGGCCGGGTGATCCGCCCACTAGACGCCGGGAAGCTGTCGGCGGACCTGGACGCCCTGCGTGCCAAAGGGTTCAACGCCGTCGCGATCGTCTTCGCGCACGCCGACCGTCATCCCGCGCAGGAGGCCGCCGCCGCGGAACTGGCCCGCGCCAAGGGCTTCGCGCAGGTGTCGGTCTCGCACGAGGTGAGCCCGTTGATGAAGCTGGTCGGCCGGGCCGACACCACCGTCGCCGACGCCTACCTCTCACCGGTGCTGCGACGCCACATCGACCGCCTGGCGACGGAACTGCCGGCGTGCGGCTGATGTTCATGCGCTCGCACGGCGGCCTGACCGACGCCGCCCACTTCGGCGGCAAGGACGCGATGCTGTCGGGTCCGGCGGGCGGGATCGTGGCGATGGCCGCGACGGCGAAGGCGGCGGGCTTCGAGCGCGTCATCGGCTTCGACATGGGCGGCACGTCCACCGACATCTCCCACCACAGTGGACGGCTTGAGCGCGTCTCGGACACCGAGATCGGCGGGATCCGGGTGCGGGCACCGATGCTGGCGATCCACACGATCGCCGCGGGCGGCGGATCGGTACTGCGCTTCGAGAGCGGGCGTTACCGCGTCGGACCCGACTCGGCCGGCGCCGACCCCGGCCCGGCCGCCTACGGGCGCGGCGGTCCCCTCACCGTCACCGATGCCAACGTCCTGCTCGGCCGTGTCCAGCCCGGCCACTTTCCGCGTGTCTTCGGCGAATCGGGCACCGAGGCGCTCGACGTCGACGCGGTACGGGCCGCGTTCGCCGAGCTGGCCGCGAAGATCGGCGACGGACGCACGCCCGAGCAGGTCGCCGAAGGCTTCCTGGAGGTCGCGGTCGGGAACATGGCCGCCGCCGTCAAACGGATCTCGGTCCGGCGCGGGCACGACGTCACCGAGTACGCGCTGGTCACCTTCGGCGGAGCGGGCGGCCAGCACGCGTGCCGGGTCGCCGACGCGCTCGGCATGCGCGCGGTGCTGATCCACCCCTACGCGGGTGTGCTCTCGGCCTACGGCATGGGTTTGGCCGACACGACCGCGCTGCGGGAACGCTCGGTCGAACTGCCCTTGACGGCGGCGACGATGTCCACGGTGGAGGCCGTGCTCGGCGAGCTTGAGGCGGAGGCCCGCGGTGAGTTGCGCGACGAGGGAGTCTCCGGTGACACGGTCGTCGTCGCGCGCCGGCTCCGCCTGCGCTACGAGGGAACCGACACGATCGTCACCGTCGACCACGACACCGACGTCGCCCGCATCGAAGCCGCCTTCGCCGAGCTGTACCGGCGGCGCTTCTCCTTCCTGATGCCCGGCCGAGGACTGCTCGTCGAAGCCGCCGAGGTCGAGGCCCGCGCGCCCTCCGGCGAGGCCCCCGCCCCGGCGGCCGGCGGCGGCGAAACCGTTGCCGCCGAGCAGATCGCGATGTTCACGGGTGGCGAATGGAGGCGGGTGCCGTTGCACGTCCGCGACCGGCTGCGGCCGGGACACCGCGTCAAGGGCCCGGCGGTCATCGCCGAGGCCAACGCGACGACGGTGATCGAACCCGGCTGGTCGGGCGAGCTCACCGAGACCGGCGATCTCCTCCTCACCCGGGTCGGTGGGCGGGAGCGCGTGTCGGTCGGCACGGAGGCCGATCCGGTGCTGCTGGAGGTCTTCAACAACCTGTTCATGTCGGTCGCCGAACAGATGGGCGTGCGCCTCCAGGCGACGGCGAACTCGGTGAACATCAAGGAACGGCTCGACTTCTCGTGCGCGCTCTTCGACGCCGAGGGGAACCTGATCGCCAACGCGCCCCACATCCCGGTGCATCTGGGCTCGATGGGCGAGAGCATCAAGGCCGTCATCGCGGCCAACCCCGACATGCGCGACGGAGACGTGTACGTCCTCAACAATCCCTACCGGGGCGGGACGCACCTGCCCGACATCACCGTGGTCTCCCCGGTGTTCGGCCACAGTGGACCGTTGTTCTACGTCGCCTCGCGCGGGCATCACGCCGAGATCGGCGGCACGACACCGGGTTCGATGCCGCCCGACTCCGCGCACATCGACGAGGAGGGCGTCCTCATCGACAACCTGCTGCTCGTCCGGGACGGCGACCTGCGCGAAGCCGAGGTCGTGCGGGTCCTGACCGGCGCGCGGTACCCGTCGCGCGGGCCGGACAACAACATCGCCGACCTGCGCGCGCAGATCGCCGCCAACGCCAAGGGCATCGAGGAGTTGCGCGCCCTCGTCGAGCACTTCGGGCTCGACGTCGTGCGTGCCTACATGGACCACGTCCGTGCCAACGCCGAAGAGGCCGTGCGCGAGGTGATCTCGGTACTGCACGACGGTTCCCACACCTACGAGATGGACAACGGCGCGGTCATCGAGGTCGCCGTGACCGTCGACCGCGAGAACCGTTGCGCGCACGTCGACTTCACCGGTACGTCGGCGGCGGTGCCGGGCAACTTCAACGCGCCCTCGTCGGTGGCGATGGCCGCCGTCCTCTACGTGTTCCGGACCCTCATCGATGCCGAGATCCCGCTGAACGCGGGGTGCCTGGCCCCGATCACCGTGACCATTCCGCCGGGATGCCTGCTGTCACCGGTGTTCCCCTCGGCGGTCGTGGCGGGCAATGTCGAGACCTCGCAGGCGATCACCGGCGCCCTGTACGCCGCGCTGGGGGTCATGGCCGAAGGCTCGGGGACGATGAACAACGTGACCTTCGGCGACGAGAACTTCTCCTACTACGAGACCGTCGCCGGCGGATCGGGTGCGGGACCGGGCTTCGCCGGCACCGACGTGGTCCAGGTGCACATGACGAATTCGCGGTTGACCGACACCGAGGTGCTGGAGTGGCACTCCGACCGCCAAGGCTGCCCGGTTCTGGTGGAGTCCTTCGCGATCCGCCACGGTAGCGGCGGTGCGGGCCGCTGGCCCGGCGGCAGCGGCGCCGTCCGGCGCCTGCGCTTCGAGGCGGACGCGACCGTCGGCCTGCTCAGCGGCCGACGCCTGCGCGGCCCGTACGGCATGGCCGGCGGCCAGGACGGATCGCCGGGACGCCAATGGATCGAGCGCGCCGACGGCACGCGAGCCGAGTTCGGCGGCTGCGACCGCGCGACGGTCGGCCCCGGCGACGTGTTCGTGCTGGAAACACCGGGTGGCGGAGGTTACGGCGACCTCGATTTGTCCACAGAGGACGGTGGAGCTTAGACTTACCCGTCCTCGCAGGGACACCACGACGGCCGGGGGCGAACCTCCCGGCCGTCGCGGTGAATGGTCGGCGCCTCAGCTCAGACCATAGGACCTGATGGTCGTGGTCTTGACGCTGTTGCCCGCGTTATCGGCCGCGGTGAGCCGCACCGACACGTAGTCCGCGTCGGCGGGCGGCTTCAGCAGCGCGATCGCGTCGTCCCCGAAACGGTTCACGGTGACCTTCTTCCAGGTCACGCCGTCGTCATAGGACACTTCGAAGGTCAGCCGCCTGGTGCCGCTGTCCTCCGATCCCGGCTGGCGGTAGGCGTTGAGGTGGACCGCCTGCCACTGACCGGCCGGTGCCGTGCCGTCCACGACCGTCGGCGAGGAGAGCCGGACGGCGTTGAGCGGCAGCCACGTCGGCTCCTCGGTGCGGCCCGAGGTGAACGTGAACTCGACGGACGTGCGGGTGGCGAGGTCGGTCCACGCTTGATCGCGGGCCGACGTGCACCGCAGTGTGTAGGTCTTCACCTCGGGGACCAGCTCGGGATGGATGCCACCGCAGGGATAGTTCGCCGAGGCGATCACCACGCCGTCGGTGAGGAGCTCGGTCCGGTCGGTTCCGGCCCGGCGGTTGAGGGTGTTGACGATGTCGGGGTTCGGTCCGGTCCGCAGCGCGACTTCGACGCTGAGGCGGTCCCCGTCACGCTGTACGCCACGGAGTTCGTCCTCGTCGCTGCCGTCGTCGCGGAAATGGCCGGTCAGGCCTACGGTGAGCGGCGCGCCGTTCCAGTGGACCGTGGACTTCGAGCCGCGTGCGGTGTCGAGGCGCTGGATGTACTCCAGGACGTTGAAGTGGTCGGCCGACATGATGTAGCCGTCCCCGTCCCACGACAGCCCCGGGGCCTTGGAGTAGTACTCGGTGCGGGAGAACGGGGTGGGAGCGCCGATCCAGCCGCCGGACCCCGCCCGGGCGAGCGGCCGGGCGCCTTCCCAGGCGGCGAACTCGGAGTGTCCGATCTCGCTTCCGGCCGGCCCCTGCGAGTGGTAGCGGGCGGGCTCGACGCTGAGATCGGCCGGGCCGACGACGTAGGCCGGATCGGCCGGCAGCGTGCCGGTCTCGTGGAACGACAACATGTAGAGGTAGGGGGCGGCGGCGCCGTCCGGGCTGACCAGGTCGGCGTTGACGATGAGGTGGAACTGCGTGCTGAGCGGCGCGCTCGGTCCGATGTAGACGGTGTTGCCGCGCCCGTAGACGAAACCGGCCTCGGCCCGCTCCTCGCCGGACCAGGAGGTCATGCTGACGCTGATCTGGTCGAGGACCGCCTCGTCTCGGTCGATGTCGATGTCCAGCGGGGTGGCGTCGGCCGCGTCGAGGGTGAGCGAGGTCGATCCTGCGCCGACGGTGGTCTCGTGGGTGAAGATCGCCGTCCAGGTCGGCGACTCCTCCTCGCCGACCTGTTCGCTGAGTTCGGAGAGGAACTGCCAGCGGCCCGGAGGTAGCCGGAAGGTCGGGTCGTTCTCGCGGGAGTAGCGCCAGTCGGTCTCGCCGGTGTCGAGGTTGAAGAGGGCGACCGAGAGGAAGCCGCTCTCGGCGTCCCCGCGCGGGGTGATGTCGAACGTGACGTCGTACATCGGGCTCTCGACGAACGCGCCGACCGGCGTGCGGACGGCGGTGTCGCCGCCGGTCGCGGTGAGTACGCCGCCGAAGGTTCCGGTGACGGTGTTGACGGCCGGGTCGACGGTGACGGTCACGTCGGCGGATCCGCCCGCGGGCACGACGACCCGCGGTGTGTCCACTGTGAACAGTCC
Source organism: Phytomonospora endophytica (assembly GCF_014202425.1). Classification (GTDB taxonomy): domain Bacteria; phylum Actinomycetota; class Actinomycetes; order Mycobacteriales; family Micromonosporaceae; genus Phytomonospora; species Phytomonospora endophytica. The sequence goes on from NZ_JACHGT010000027.1 coordinate 45,005, forward strand.
GGTGGGTGCGGGGACGTCGTCGAGGTTCGTCGCGCTCAGCGCCAGATCGAGGGGCACGTCTGTGGTGGAGGTGTTGGTGTAGGTGACGGTCTTGGTGACCGGCACGCCGTCCTGCGGGTACAGGAACCGCCCGAAGCTGAGACTGCCGACGTCCGCCGTGATCGGCTGGGCGACCGCCCGCCCGGCGTCGAGCCGTCCGGCGCCCTGGTCGTAGACGCTCAGGCCGTCGAGGCCGTGACTCGCGCCCATCAGCGACGCCTTCAGCTGCGGCGCCTGCCAATCCGGGTGCGCCTGCTTGAGGAGCGCGACGGCTCCGGTGACGTGCGGTGCGGCCATGGAGGTGCCGTCGGCCGAGGTGTAGAAGGCGTCGACGGGTTCGCCCATCTCCGTTCCCGACGCGCGGGCGGCGACGATGGAGCTCCCCGGTGCCGAGATGTCGGGCTTGATCGCGAGGTCGCCGTAGCGTGGGCCGCGGCTGGTGAACTCGCTCATCTCGTCGGCCTTGGTGACGCTGCCGACGGCCAGGGCGGCGTCGGCGGCGGCAGGACTGCTGACGCACATGCCGCAGTAGTCGTTGCCGGAGGAGACGACGAACAGGGTTCCACTGGCGGCGCTGATCTCGTTGAGCGCCAGGGACATGGGGTCGGTGCCGTCGCTCTGGCCGCTACCGAGGGAGAGGTTAGCGGCGGCGGCCCCGTTGTCGGCGGCCCACTGCATTCCCTCGATGACATCGCTGTAGCGGCACCAGCCGTCGTCATCGCAGACCTTGCCGATGAGCAGATCGGCGCCGGGTGCCACACCCTTGTACCTGCCGTCGGAGGCGGCACCGGTACCGGCCACTGTGGACGCCACGTGCGTGCCATGCCCGTAGCCGTCGGCGATCGCGGTTTCGGTGAAGTCCTGCGCGGCGGTGACCCGGCCCTGCAGGTCGGGGTGGGCGGCGTCGTAACCGCCGTCGAGGACGGCGACCGTGACGCCCTCACCGGTGTATCCGGCGGCCCAGGCCTGGGGCGCGCCGACCTGCGGGACCGACTGGTCGAGCAGCAGCCTGGTCCGGGCGTCGAGCCAGATGCGGGTGTCCCCGGTCCTTCTGTCGCCGGGGGCGTCCTCGGCCACCGATTCCCACAGTGCCGCGGTCTCGGCCGGTCCGACCTCGACGGCTTCGGCGTCGAGGGCCGCGACGCGCTCGCCGGCGGCGGCGATTCCGAGGCCGTCGCCCGGGGTGCGGACGATGAGCGGAAGCGTGTCGGTGTCGGCGTATCCGTCCCTGACCAGCAGGGAGACGTTGAGCAGCTGCCGGTCGAGCGTTCCGTCGGCGAACATGCCCATGGCGTCGGTGGGGACGACGTGGGTGTCGCCGTCGAGTGCGACGGTGTCGAACCCGATGTGCTCGCGGCCCTTCCCCGGCAGGAAGGACAGGGCGCCGTCGGCGCCGACGAGCACGCTGTCGCCGGTGACGAGGCGGACCTGGTGGGGTCGGCCGTCGGTGGCGGTGACGGGTGGTGCGGACGGTTGCGGCGGTTCGGCGGAGGCCGTGCCCGTCGTCAGGACGGTGCCTCCGACGAGGAGGCTCACCGCCGCGGCGGTGAGCCTGGTCGTCATTGATCCGTTCACGAATCGGCCTTTCCCGTGCTGTCCGTGAAGACGGTCGTCCGTCCTCTTCGGACTAACGCCCGCACGGTGCTGGAAAGTTGATTCGCGAGCCCGGCCTTCTCAACGGACGCGGGTCAGGCGCCCGCCGCCTTCGTCAGCCGGGTCGCCAACTCCGCTAGCCGGTCCTTGAGCTCCTGCGGTTCGTGCACCTCGAAGTCCCAGCCGAAGCTCGCCAGGTAGTACGCCGAACCGTCCACATTGTCCGCTCGCGACTCCAGCTCGCAGGTCTCGTCGTCGATCGGCGTGACCGTCCCGTACCGCTCCGGGATCCGTTGCCGTGCGAGCTCCGCCGGGCAGTGCAGCGTCGCCCGCACCTTCGTCTGGTAGGCACCGATGGTGACCTTGCGGCCGATGTAGGCCGAGACGTCGGGGTCGGGCAGCTCGCGCGGCGTGAAGCGCGGCCCGGTCGGCGTCACTGGCGTGATCCGGTCGACGCGGAAGATTCGCCAGTCGGCCTTGTCGATGTCCCATGCGAGCAGGTACCAGCGCCGCCCGGCCCGCGCCAGCCGGTGCGGCTCGGTGATCCGGTACGACTCCGAGCCGCCGTGGGCGCGGTACTCGAAGCGCAGCCGGTCATGGTCGCGGCAGGCGTTGGCCAGCAGCGTCAGCACCGACGCGTCGACCGTCTCGCCGCCGAAGTTGATCCCGACGGTGTGCGAGCGGAACGCCCCGACCCGCTTGCGCAGTTTCGGCGGGAGGATCTGCTCCAGCTTGGCCAGCGCCCGCACGGAGGTCTCCTCCATGCCGCCGACACCGGCCGAGACGACCGCGCCGAGCCCGACCGCGATCGCCACGGCCTCCTCGTCGTCGAGGAGCAGCGGCGGCATCGACGCGCCCGCGCCGAGGCGGTAGCCGCCGGCCGTCCCGGTCGTCGCGTGCACCGGGTAGCCCAGCTCGCGCAGCTTGTCGACGTCGCGGCGGACCGTGCGGGTCGTGACCTCCAGGCGCCCGGCGAGTTCGTCGCCCGCCCAGTCGCGTCGCATCTCTAGCAGGGACAGGAGTTTGAGGAGTCGTGCCGATGTCTGCAACATACCTGGAATCTGCCTTCCCTTGAGGACAGGACCTGTCCGCAAGCGTCCTTAACCTTACTCACATGACGAACACCGAGATCCGCCGCTTCCACCTCGACGTCCCGCAGGCCCAGATCGACGACCTGCACGCGCGGCTCGCGAACACCCGCTGGCCCGAGGCCGCCCCCGGTGACGACTGGAGGTACGGCACCACCAACGGCTACCTCCGCGAGCTCGCGGAGTACTGGCGCACCTCCTACGACTGGCGCGCCGCCGAGGCCGAACTGAACACATACCCGCAGTATGTGACCGAGATCGACGGGCAGAACATCCACTTCCTGCACGTCCGCTCGCCCCGCGCCGACGCCACCCCGCTGCTCCTGGCGCACGGCTGGCCGGGCTCGATCGTCGAGTTCTTCGACACCGTCGGACCGCTCACCGAGCCCGAAGACGAAGGTGAACCCGCGTTCCACGTCGTCATCCCCTCGCTGCCCGGCTTCGGACTGTCCGGGCCGACGCGTGAGGCCGGCTGGAACAGCGACAGGGTCGCCGCGGCCTTCGTCGAGTTGATGGGCCGCCTCGGCTACGAGCGCTACGGCGTGCAGGGTGGTGACTGGGGCGCCTTCGTCGTCGTCGAGATGGGCAAGATCGCGTCCGACCGCGTCATCGGCGTGCACGTCAACGCCGCCACCTACGGGTTCATCCCCTTCGGCGAGGTGGGCGATGAGGAGCGGGCGAACCTGACCGACTTCGAGCGCGCCTCCCTCGACCGCCTCGCCCACTACCACGCCGAGGGCAACGGCTACTTCCAGATCATGGCCACCCGCCCGCAGACGGTCGCTTTCGGGCTGACCGACTCGCCCGTCGGTCTCCTCGGCTGGATCGTCGACAAGTTCCGCGAGTGGACCGGCCCGCGCGGCGGCGAAGGCCTGCCCGAGGACGCCGTGGCGCGCGACCGCATGCTCACCAACGTGATGCTGTACTGGCTGACCAACACCGCCGCGTCCTCGGCGCGCATGTATTACGAGGGCATGCACACCGAGTCGTGGGACTTCAAGCCCGGCGTCGCGCCGACCGGTGTCGCCGTGTTCGCGCAGGACGTCGCCGTCCGCCGCTACGCCGAAGGCGGGAACAACATCGTGCGCTGGACCGAGTTCGATCGTGGCGGGCACTTCGCCGCCATGGAGGTGCCCGGCCTGCTGGTCGGCGACGTCCGCGCGTTCTTCGCCGCGCTCGCCGCCTGACCGTTAGGTTCGAGGGCGAGGAGGTGCCGACGATGAATGCCGAGAGCGAAGCCGCCGCCGAGAAGCGGATCCTGCACCGCATCAGCGACATGGTCGCGACCGAGAAGCGCCTGCGCGCCCAGATCGCCGCCGGCCCGGACGGCGACGGCGCCCGCGCCGAGCTGCACGAGCTGGAAGTCGAACTCGACCGCTGCTGGGACCTGCTGCGGCAGCGCCGCGCGCTGACCGAAGTCGGAGAAGACCCGGCGACGGCGAAGGCACGCCCGGCGGGCGAGGTGGAGGGGTACCTGTCGTAGGGCGCGGACGCGTGTGGGAACGGCCGGTCGGGTTTTCGACCGGCCGTTTTCGTGTGTGCCGTCTTTGGGTGGGGGCGTTCTCTCGTCACGGCCTGCTCTGGCTCTGGCTTGTGGTCTCTGTAGGCCGAGGGGGCGTTTCACGTGAAACGGTGCAGGGTGAGGTGAGCGGGTTCGGGAGCGGGCTGCCGGGCGCACGTGGCGGTCGGCCGGAGTCGAACGCCGGTCCCGGCGCGGGCTCGAACGGATGTTTCACGTGAAACGGTGTGCAGTGGGCTCCCTCCCCCTCGTGGGTTCGCACAGCTGAAGCATCGCGGGTGAGGAATCGCGGCGGAACGGGTACTCGAACGGAAACCGGCCGGTCGGGTGAGTCGACCGGCCGGTTCTACGCACGCCAGAGCGGATGTTTCACGTGAAACGGGCGATCACTCCCCCAGGAACCCGCCTGACTGCCGCGCCCACAACGACGCGTACAACCCACCCCGCACCAGCAACTCATCGTGCGAGCCCTCCTCGGCGACCCGGCCGGCGTTCAGCACGACGATCCGGTCCATCCGCGCGATCGTGGACAGCCGGTGCGCGATCGCGATGACCGTCCGGCCCTCCATCACCTCGTCGAGGGTGTCCTGGATGGCGGCCTCGACCTCGGAGTCCAGCGCCGACGTCGCCTCGTCCAGCACCAGGATCGGCGCGTCCTTCCGGATCGCCCGCGCCAGCGCGATGCGCTGCCGCTGACCACCCGACAACACCGCGCCGCGCTCGCCGACGAGGGTGTCGTAACCGTCGGGGAGCGCGGTGATGAAACCGTGCGCGGAGGCCTTCTTCGCGGCCTCCTCCACGTCGGTCCCGTCGTGGGCGATGTTGGCGCGGACCGTGCGGGCCAGCAGCGTCGCCTCCTGCGGGACCATCGCGATGGCCCGCCGCAGGCTCTCCTGCGTCACCGACGTGACGTCGCGCCCGTCGATCTCGACACGACCGTCCTCGGCGTCGAAGAAGCGCAGGATCAGGTTCACCAGCGTCGACTTACCCGCCCCGGAACGGCCGACCAGGCCGACGCGCTCGCCGGGCCGGATCTCCAGGTCGACGCCGTCGAGCCCACCGGCGCCGCGCCCGTAGTGGTGGTGGACGCCCGACAGCCGGATGCGGCCCTCGGTCACCTGGAGGACGTCGGTGCCGTCGTCGGGCACGGCGAGCGGCTCGGCGGCGGTGTCGAGCGACTTCCGCAGCGAGCCGAGGGAACTGAACAGCGACGAGACGCCGTCCAGCAGCCACTCGGCCATCGAGCCGATGCGGAAACTCAAGGCCAGCGCCGAGGCGATGAGCCCGATCGGCGCGGCCTCCTGCGACCACAGCACGATGCCGTACCCGATCAGGGCGGTCATGAGGACGCCGTTGAGCAGCATCATGCCGGTGTTGACGGTGACCTCGACGCGCCCGACGTCCTGACGTGACCGCCGGGTGCGGTCCATGACGCGGCGGGCGAGGTCGTCCTCGGCCGCCCGGTCGGCGAACAGCGCGAGGGTGTCGGCGTTGCCGTAGGAGTCGACGAGCAGTCCGGTGAGCTCCGACTCGGCCTCCTGGCGGTGCTCGGAGGTGCGCCGGTAACGCGGGATCACGTGCGCGGCGAGCCCGGCGTACAGCAGGATCCACAGCGCCATCGGCAGCGCCATCCGGGCGTCGACCGAGGACATCACCCACACCGAGCCGATGATGTAGACGCCGACGTAGGCGAGGGTGTGGATCACGACGTACGCGGCCACCGAGGCGGACTGGCCGCCGCCTTCGACGAGGGAGGCGACGCGGCCGGAGAGGTTGCGGCGGAACCATCCCGCCGACTGGCGGGAGACGTGCCGGTGGGTGCGCCACAGCGCCAGCGCCTCGGCGTTGGAGCGGAAGGCGAGGTCGTCGAGCGCCTCGCTGAAGAAGTGCAGCAGCGGCCGGACGACGAGCAGCAGCCCCGCGACGGCGAGCAGCTCGGGCCCGTGCACGCGCCAGACGTCCGGCGGGGCGGTCGCGGTCAGCGAGTCGACGAGGCGCCCGGAGTAGCCGATCAGCCAGACCTCGACGGAGGCGCCGATGACGGTTGACACCAGACTCGCGGCCACGACGAGGCGCAGCGGACGGAACTCGCGCAGCAGGAAGGACCACGCCGTCCGCGGGAGTGCGGCGACACGGGAGGTGAACGGGTTGATGGGGTCTGTGAGGAAACGGAGCACGAAGGCCCTCCGACGAAATCGACGGTCAGAGCCCCGCGGGGTCGCGTGGGCTCAGGCTGGGGTCGTTCGTTCGGCGGACACGGCGGGTTGCCTCCTTCGGTGCGGTTCCCCGGGAGGTTAGCGGGAGCGGGGGACGGGGGTCACGTGGATTTCCTCAGTGGGCGGTCGTCCGCAGCTTCTCGCGGACGTCGGCGGCCCGCGCTTCACGCAGTTCCTCGAAGATCGCCAGTGCCTCGGCCCAGGACCGGCGGGCGGCGTCGGCGCGCCCGGCGTCGGCGTGGACGTCGCCGAGATGGTCGAGGACGCCGGCGGTGTTCCCACGGTCGCCGCGCCTGCGGCAGCCGGCGAGCGCCCGCTCGTAGTACGAGATCGCGGTGTCCGGTTCGCCCAGCCGGTGATGGGCGAGGCCGAGTGTGTCGAGGGCCCCGCCCGTGAGGTCGTCGGCGCCGATCTCCTCGAAGAGCGTGAGTGCCCGCACAGCGTGGTCGATCCCCGTCTCCAGGTCCCCTTCGAGTACCGAGAACCACCCGATCCCGGCCAGCGCCAGTGCCCTGCCCCGGGTCACGTCGGTTCGCTCGAAGGCCTCCAGCGAGGCTCGGCAGTGCCGAAGCGCCTCACTCGGACGACCCAGCCGGTCCAGGATGACGGTGTAGTTGCGGTGCAGGGTTCCGGTGGTCACGGGGTCCTTGTCGCCGCAGAGCGACAGGGCGGCGGCGATGTGCTCTTCGGCCGCGTCGTAGTCGTCTCGCCTGGCGTTGGCGATAGTGAGGGCGCGGTGGGCGTAGATCTCGGCCTCGGGATCGGCGTCTCGCCGAGCCGATTCGAGCGCCGTGTGCTGCATCGAGATCAGCTCGTCGAGGTGGCCGCGCAGTCCCTGGTACTCCGACTGGATCCAGGCGAGCCGCCGCGTGTGGAGGTCGAAGCCGTCGCTTCGGCACCGGCCGAAGGCGGCCCGCAGGTTCGTGCGCTCCCGGTCGAACCACTCCAGCGCCTCGTCCATCGTCGCCGGGGACTCGGCGGCGATCTCGGGCCCGGCGTCGGGCAGTGGAAGCCTCGGTGCTCCCGGCACCAGCAGTTCCCGCGCGCGGGCTCCCGTGTGCAGGTAGTGGTCGGCGACCCGGCGGGTCGCCGCGGTCCGCTCCTCGGCCGGGTCCTCGGCGTGGTTCCGCTCGGCGGCGTAGACGCGGAGCAGGTCGTGGAAGACGTGGCGGCCGGGCGCGCGTTCGGTGAGCAGGTGCACGCCGACCAGCTCGTCGAGCCGCCTTTTCGCCTCCTCCGGGGGAATCGCCGCGATGCTCGCGGCGACGGCGGTCCCGATCTCGGGGCCCGGGTGCAGGGAGAGGAGGCGGAACAGGCGGGCGGCCGGGGGACTGACGGCCCGGTAGGACCAGGAGAAGACCGCGCGGACGTCGGTTGCCGGATCGTCGTCGCCGAAGGCGGTCAGGTCGCCGCGCGTCCTTTCGAGTTCGGCGGCGAGCACCGACAGGGGGTATTCCGGTTGGAGGGCGGCGCGGGCGGCGGCGATCGCCAGCGCGAGCGGCAGCCGGGCGCAGGACTCGACGAGCGCCTCGGCGGCCTCGGGTTCGGCCGCGACGCGGTCGTCGCCGAGACGGCGGCGGAGGAACTCGTGTGCCTCGCCGGTGGTGAACAGGTCGAGGTCGAGCCGGTGCGCGTCGGCGAGCTCGGGCAACCGGCGGCGGCTGGTGACCAGCGTCAGGCAGCCGGGAGCGGCGGGCAGCAGCGGGCGGACCTGGTCGGCGTCGCGGGCGTTGTCGAGGAGGACGAACATCCGTCGGCCGGCCAGCATCGACCGGTACAGCGCGGCCCGCGCGTCCACGGCGGAAGGCTGCTTGTCCAGTGGCATCCCCAGTGCGGCGAGGAAGGCGCCGAGCGCGTCGACGGCGTCGACGGTGCCCGGTTCGGGACCGAACCCGCGCAGGTCGACGTACAGCTGGCCGTCGGGAAAGCGTTCGGCGGCCGTGTGCGCCCAGTGCACTGCCAGCGCCGTCTTGCCGACCCCGGCCGTGCCCGACACCGCCGAGACGACCGCGACCGGCGCGAGCGTCGCGTCGAGTTCGCGCAGCTCGGCGGCCCGTCCGCAGAAACCGGCGGGGGCCGCGGGCAGTTGTGCGGGCCGGGCACCGGACGAGGCGGGTCTCGCGGCCGGCGGGGGTGCCGATTCGTCGCGCAGGAGGGCGCGCAGCCGTTCGGAAGGGTCGATGCCGAACTCTTCGGCGAGTCGTTCGCGGAGGCGCTCGTAGGCGTCGATCGCCTCGGCCCTGCGGCCCTGGCGGTGCAGGCAGCGCATGAGCAGCTCCGTCAACCGCTGCCTGAGGGGGTGATCTCCGAGAAGCCGTGACAACTCGTCCACGACCGGGTCCAGCGGCCGGTCGAGTTCCAGGCGCAGTTCCGCGTGGTCCTCGTAGGCGGCTGTCCGCGCCTCCTCCAGAGGCGCCGCAAGGGATCGGAGCACCTGCCCGGCCGGCCCGCCGAGCACCTCGCCGCGCCAGAGCGCGAGCGCTTCGGCCAGCGCGGTCTCGGCCGCGTCGGGTCTCCCGGTGGCCCGCAGGTCGCGGGCGCGGGCGACGGCGTCCTGGAAATCGCGGCAGTCGATCCGGGCCGCCTCGGGACGCAGCCGGTATCCGCCGGCGACGGTCTCGATCAGGGTCCGCTCGGTGTCGCCGAGCCGTTCCCGGAGGCGCGGTACGGCGTTGCGGACCTGCCGCTCGGCCGTGGTGGGCGGAGCGCCGTCCCAGAGCGCGTCGACGAGCCGCGGGACCGGGCAGATCCGGCCCGCCTCAAGGAGGAGCGTCGCCAGCAGTCGCGTCAGGGCGCCGTCCGGGACGGGCACGACCCGCTCGCCGAGGCGGACCTCCAGGGGACCTAAAACAAAGAATTCCACGCTGTCCCCCTGACCGTCGCCGACGGGGTCAGGTTAGCGCGGGTTCCTGGCACCATTGCCCCGTGAAACTCGCCGCTCTGCGTCGTTACCCCGTCAAGTCGCTTCTCGGCGAGTCCCTTTCCGCCGCCGTGCTCGGTGAGGGTGGGGTGGCCGGTGATCGACGGTTCGCCCTGGTCGACGGGGAGACCGGTCTCGTCGCCAGTGCGAAGCAGCCGCGGTTGTGGCGGGAGTTGTTGTCGGCGTCGGCGGTCGTGGTCGGTGGTGACCGTGTGCGCGTCTCGTTCTCCGACGGGCGTGTCGTGGTGGGGCCCTCGGCGGGGTTGGACGCGGCGCTTTCGGAGCTGACCGGGCGGAATGTGCGCCTGACCGATGTGGTGCCGGAGGGGGCGTCCTTGCATCGTTCGGTGCCCGAGGAGGTCCTGGAACTCGGGGTGGAGGCCGAGGTCGACGCCACGGTCAGCACCCTCGGCGCGATCCTGCCCGGCACGTTCTTCGACTTCGCGCCGATTCACCTGATCACGACGGGGACCCTGGCGGCGATCGGTGGGCGTTCGTCGCGGGGGATGGTCGAGGTCGAGCGGTATCGACCTAATCTTGTGATCGACACAGGAAACGGGTCCGGGTTCGCCGAGGACGCGTGGGTGGGGCGGACGGTCGTGCTCGGCGGGCGGGCGCGGCTGCGGGTTCTGCTGCCCAGTCCTCGTTGTGCCATCCCGACGCTCGCGCATGGTGGGCTGCCCGGCGACCGCGACGCCCTGCGGGTCCTGGCCGAGCATCACCGGGTCACGATCCCGGACTTCGGGACGTTCCCGACGGCGGGTGTCTACGCCGTGGTCGAGAGTGGCGGTGAGGTGGCCGTCGGCGACACCGTCGACGTCGACGTCAGCTGACCAGGCCGCGCCAGACGAGGGCGACCCAGCGTTCGCGTGCGGGCGCGTCGACTTCCGGACCCGGCATCGTCGCCATGAGCAGCCCGAGGTCGTCGACGCTCACGTCCCGGCGGAGGCCGCCTTCGTCGTGGGCGGCGTCGACGAGCGTCGACAGCAGCCGCCGTGCGGGAATCTCCAGCGCCACGGGACGGTAGGCGCCGAGTCCCGCCGCGACCTGTCGCAGTGTGCGGTCGTGGGCGCCGTCGACGCCCACGTAGGCGAACAGTCCCGCGACCTCCGCGACCGCGTGGCTCTCGCCCGTCTCGACGCGCGTGACGGCGGCCTCCAGCCGCGCCACGATCTGCGCCGAGGTCTCGGCCATCACCGCGCCCACGAGTGCCGTCTTCGTCGGGAAGTGCCGGTACAGCGTCCCCACGGCGACGCCGGCGGCGGCGGCGATCTCGTCCATCCCGGTCTCCGGCCCGTCGGTGGTGACGAGCAGGCGGGCCGCGTTCAGGATCGCGGTCCGGTTGCGCAGGGCGTCGGCGCGCACTGGTGGGCTCCTCTCGACAAAAAATGAACCGTGGTTCACTATAGATGATGAACCGACGTTCATGTTAGGAGTCGACCATGCCCCACTGGACCGCCGCCGACATCCCCGACCAGCACGGACGCGTCGCACTCGTCACCGGTGCCAACTCCGGCATCGGCTACGAGACCGCCCGCGCACTCGCTCGACGAGGCGCCCGAGTCGTCCTCGCCTGCCGCGACACCGCCAAAGCCGAACGGGCCGCACACGCCATCGGCGTTTCCACCGTCGAGACGCTCCGGCTCGACCTCGCCGACCCCGCGTCGATCCGCGCGGCGGCCGGTGAGCTCGCCGGCCGTCACCCGCGTCTCGACCTGCTCGTCAACAACGCCGGCGTCACCGGCCTCAAAGGCCGCACGGCACAAGGCCACGAGATCCAGCTCGCCGTCAACCACCTCGGCCACTTCGCCCTCACCGGCCTGCTCCTTCCCCTCCTGCTGGCGACCGAGGCGTCCCGTGTCGTCACCGTCGCCAGCATCGCCCACCGCTTCGGCGACACCACCGACCTCACCGGCGACCGCGGCGCCTACGCCCGCGCCAAACTCGCCAACCTCCAGTTCACCGGCGCCCTCAGTCGACGCCTCACCGCCGCCGACGCCACCACGACCGCGCTCGCCGCCCACCCCGGCGGCGCGGCCACGGCCGTCTTCCGGCACGGCAACCCGCTCGTCAGGGCCGTCAATCTATGCGTGGCCAGGGCATTCGGCCGCACGCCGGAGATGGGTGCCCTCCCGACCTTGCGCGCGGCGACCGATCCCGCCGCTCGCGGCGGCGAGTACTACGGCCCGACCGGACTGTTCGAGATCGCCGGATACCCCGGGATCGTGACCGCCTCCCGGAAAGCGAACGACCGCGCCGCACAGGAGTCCCTGTGGGCGCGGTCTGCGGAGCTGACCGGCGTTGCTCACGTGTTCACGGCGGCGGGGAGTGCCGGGCGGTGAACACGGTGGTTTCGGTTCCGGCGGGCGGGTCGCGATCCACGGAACCGGCCGGCGTCACCCGTACGTTCACACCGGCGGGGCGTGCCGGGCGATGATCGCGGCGGTGTCGGTACCGGTGGGCAGATCGCCGTAGTTCAGGCCGCGGTCACCGTCCAGCCGGGACGCGACGAAGGCCTCGAAGACCGCCGCCGGGGAGTGCCTCGCCAGCAGGGATCCCTGTAGTGCCAGGGCGAGGTCCTCGGTCAGGCGGCGGGCGCGCGAGGCGTCGACGCCGTCGGCGAGGGTCTTCTTGGTGCGCGCGACGTGGGCGTCGAGGACGGGGTGCGACCCGGCGGCGCGGTCGACCTCGGCGAAGTAGGCCTCGGCCGACTCCGGCGAGGTCGACAGGGCGCGCAGCACGTCGAGCGCGATCACGTTGCCCGAGCCCTCCCAGATCGACAGCAGCGGCTGCTCGCGGTAGCGGCGGGCCAGCGGAGCCTCTTCGACGTATCCGTTGCCGCCCAGGCATTCCAGCGCCTCGGCGGCGTGCGCGGGACCGCGCTTGCACACCCAGTACTTCGCCACGGCCCCGGCGAGGCGCCGGAACAGGGCGTCGGCGGGGTCGTCGTAGGCGGCCGCGAGGCGCATGCCGGTGACGACCGCCGCCTCGTACTCGACGCACAGATCGGCCAGGACGTTGGCCATCAGGGGCTGGTCGACGAGTTCGGCGCCGAAGGCCGACCGGTGCGACGCGTGCCAGAGCGCCTCCACAGTGGACTGACGCATGCCGGCCGTCGTGCCGAGGACGCAGTCGACGCGGGTGTGCCCGACCATCTCGATGATGGTCCGCACGCCACGGCCCTCCTCACCGACCAGGTGGGCGAGGGCACCGTCGTACTCGACCTCGGAGGAGGCGTTCGAATGGTTGCCCAGCTTGTCCTTCAGCCGCTGGAAGCGGATCGCGTTGAGCGTCCCGTCGGGCAGCACCCGGGGCAGCAGGAAACACGACAGGGCGTCCTTGCCCGCCGGGCCCGCGGTCTGCGCCAGCACCAGGAACGCGTCACTCATCGGCGCCGAACAGAACCACTTGTGCCCGGTGATCGCGTACATGTCACCGGCCGGGACGGCCCGGGTGGTGTTGGCGCGGACGTCGGAGCCGCCCTGCTTCTCGGTCATCGCCATGCCGAGGATCAGGCCGCGCTTGTCCTGCGGAGCCCGCAGCCCGAAGTCGTACTCGGTGGACGTGATCCGCGGTTCCCACTGCTCGGCGAGTGCCGGGTTCGCCCGCAGGGTCGGGATCGAGGCGTAGGTCATCGAGATCGGGCAGCCGTGGCCGGGCTCGACCTGCGAGGTGAGCATGAACAGCGCGGCCCGGGCGGCATGGGCGCCACGGGCGGATCCCTGCCAGGGCAGGGAATGCAGGCCGTTGCGCACCGAGAGGCCCATCCAGTCGTGCCAGGCCGGGTGGAAGTCGACCACGTCGGCGCGGTTTCCGTAGCGGTCGTGGGTGCGCAGGACGGGCGGATGGCGCTCGGCGTCCTCGGCCTTGCGCGCCCACTCGGCACTGCCCACCGTGGATCCGAGTTTCCCGGCGTGACCGGCGATCCAGCCCGCTCCCGACCATCCCAGCGCGTCGCGGAGGGGCGCGTTGTCGTTGAAAACGTTGCGATCGGTGTACGGCGGTGGCTGGTTGAGAACTTCGTGCGTCGTCGTCGACATCGTCGTCAAAACCTCCTGGTGTCGATGATGTCCTATGAGACGAAAGTGCCGATCCGCTAGGGCCGATCGACTCTTGGCACGGTGCTGAACAGGACACACGCTTGAGTCCCCGAGGGCGGCCGACAGCGCGACAGGGGGCGGACTTGGGTGAGCGAGTGCCGCAGGGTGTGGGTGTGTCACAGGAAAGGGAACAACATGCTGCTGCAACCTCGAAAGTTGCACGATCTGCCAACGGAGGAGGCGCTGCGCAGAGTCGCGAGCGTTTCGCTTGGCCGGCTGGTGTACTTCGCGCGAGCTCTGCCGGCCGTGTGGCCGACGACCCATCTCGTCGACGGGGAGCTCATCGTCGTCCTCGCGCACCGCGATTCCGCTCTCTGCCGGGGGCTGCGCGGTTCGACGATCGGGGAGTACGTGATCGCGTATGAGGTGGACATCTTCAACGGGCACCTGCACACCGGTTGGTGCGTTGTGGTCACGGGCCCGGTGAGGTTCATCAACGAGGAGGAGGTCGAGAACCGCGTCGACCTCGATGCCCTGCGCTCGCGGATTCCGGACTGGGCCGACGCCGAGGACATCGCGCTGCTCGGCATCCGCGCCGAGGTCGTCACCGGTTACGAGCTGGGCACCGACTCCGACGTCGGCGAGCTCACGAGCACGGCGTAGGCGCGCACCGGGCTGGTCCCCATGCCCGCGACGGCGAGTGGGGCGGCGTGGAAACGCCAGTGGCGCAGGTCGTGCGGGAGGCGGTCGAGTCCCCGCAGGTGTTCGACGACGACCACGCCCCGGCCGAGCAGGACGGTGTGCGCGGGCCGTTCCGGGTCGGTCGTGTCGTCCACATTGGACGCGTCGAAGCCGACGAGGACGGCGCCGTTGTCGGCGAGGTAGTGGGCACCGTCGCGCGTGATGTGCGGGTGGCCGACGGCGTAGGCGGCGGTCCCCCAGTGCCGGTCCCAGCCGGTCTGGAACAGCACGGCCTTGCCTTCGACGTCGCGGCCTTCCAGCGTCGAGGCGTCGACGGGGCCCCCGGCGGTGATCAGCTCGATCGGCAGGTCCACAGTGGACGCCAGCGGCAGGCCGGACAGGTCGACGCCGTCGGGGTAGCGGTGGAACGGGCTGTCGAGGTAGGTACCGGTCTGGCTGATCATGTCGAAGTGCCCGAACTGGAACGACGTCCCGGGCGCGTAGTTCGGCGCCGATTCGGCGTGCGAGCGGAACTGGCCGATCTTCGGGCCGGGCAGGCCGGGGACGGTGACCATGCCGTCGGTGATCGGGTGGCTGAGGTCCACGACGCTGCGCATCATCAGCCGATCGCCATGTCCACGAAACGCGACAGGTGCAGCTGCGCGGCGACGGTGATGGTGTCGGTGGGGCCGTTACGGTGCTTGGCGACGATGAAGTCGGCCTCGCCCGCGCGGGGGGATTCCTTGTCGTAGTAGTCCTCGCGGTGCAACAAGATCACGACGTCCGCATCCTGCTCCAAAGATCCACTTTCGCGAAGGTCCGACAGCTGCGGCCGCTTGTCCGTCCGCTGCTCGGGTCCACGGTTCAGCTGCGCGACGGCGATCACCGGGCATTCGAGCTCCTTGGCGAGGAGCTTGAGGCCACGCGACAGCTCGGAGACCTCCTGCTGCCTGCTCTCCACGCGCTTCGGTGAGCTCATGAGCTGAAGGTAGTCGACGATGATCAGTTTGAGGTCCTGACGCTGTTTGAGCCTTCGGGCCTTCGCGCGGATCTCCATCAGGTTCATCGACGGGCTGTCGTCGACGAACAGGGGCGCCTCGCTGATCTCGCCCATGCGGCGGGCGAGTTTGGTCCAGTCGTCGTCGGAGAGGTCGCCGGAGCGCAGGACGTGCAGGGGCACGCGCGTTTCGGCCGACAGCAGTCGCATGACGATCTCGACCTTGCTCATCTCCAGGCTGAAGATGGCCGAGGCCAGGTTGTGGTGCAGCGAGGCCGAGCGCATGAAGTCCATGGCGGCCGTCGACTTGCCGGCACCGGGGCGCCCGGCGACGATGACGAGCTGGCCGGGGTGGAGGCCGTTGATGAGGCGGTCGAGGTCGGTGAAGCCCGTCGGCACGCCCGCCATGGTGCCGCGCGAGCCGATCGCCTCGATCTCGTCGAGCGTGGGCTGGAGCAGCTCGGCGAGGACGGAGTAGTCCTCGTTGACGCGTCGCTCGGTGACGTCGTAGACGGCCTGCTGGGCGAGGTCGACGAGGTCGTCGATGTCGCGGCCCTGGCCGTTGGCGGAGCCGTAGCCGAGCTGCACGATGCGCGTGCCGGCCTCGATGAGGCGGCGCAGGGTGGCGCGCTCATTGACGATGCGCGCGTAGTAGGCGGCGTTGGCGGCCGTCGGCACCGAGGAGATGAGCGTGTGCAGGTAGGGCGCGCCGCCGATCTTGCCGATCTCGCCGGAGTCGGTGAGGGCGGCGGCGACGGTGACGGGGTCGGCGGGTTCGCCGCGGCCGTACATGTCGCAGATGACGTCGTAGATGAGGGCGTGGGCAGGCCGGTAGAAGTCGTTGGTCGTGATGATCTCGACGACGTCGGCGATGGCGTCCTTCGACAGGAGCATCCCGCCGAGGACGCACTGCTCGGCCGCGATGTCCTGCGGTGGTGTGCGCTCGTACCCGCCGTACTCGTCGGGCGGTGCGCCTTCGACGGACCGTTCGTCGGTCAGTGCCACGTCGACGCCTCCCGTCTGTGTTCCGCCCCTGTCACCCGGTGTACGCCGCTCGTACGACAAGTTTCCGGGCAGGACATTGCACTGTACGAGCCATGGTCCGCGCCCTCAAATCGGACAGTGGACGAAGCTGTGGACCATCCTGTGGATAACCGCGTGGATGTTGTGCACAGACCTGTGGACAAGTTGTGGACAAACACTGTGGACGGTCCATTTCAGGCGGTTGAGCTGCGCTTTCTTCGTCCACCGGTTGTGGATGAAGAAAGTCGGCGACGTTGGCACACCTTGGGCGTGTCGCGCCCCACCCGGAGCGTATTGGACCGCGCGATTCAAAACCTGGTAGCGTCCGCGGCATGGGCAGGCCACGGCAGTTCAGTGAGGAGCGGGCGGTCGACGCCGCCATGCGCGTCTTCTGGTCGCAGGGTTACGAGGCGACCTCGACGCAGGACCTGTGCGCGGCCACTGGCCTGGGCCGCTCCTCCATCTACAACACCTTCCGCAGCAAACACGACCTGTTCACGCGCTCGCTGGAGCACTACTTCGCGATCACCTCGGCGACCCTCGACGAGATCGTCGCGAGCGGGGGCTCGGCGTCGGCGCGGTTGCGGCGGCTGCTCGACATCACCGTCGAGGAGGCCGCCGGGCAGGGCCGCGACGGCTGCTTCGCGGTCAACTGCACCGTCGAGCTCGGCCCGCGCGACGAGGCGGTCGACGCGATGCTCAACCGGGAGCGGGACCGGCGGATCGACGTCCTCGGCGACCTGGTCCGCGAAGGGCAGCGCGACGGGGAGTTTCCCGGCGCGGATCCGCTCGCCGTGGCCAACTACCTGATGTCGGTGATCGGCGGGATCCGGATCTCGGCCCGCTCGGGCGCCGCCGGCCCGGTGCTCCAGGGCATCGCCGACGTCGCCAAGGCCGCCTTGTAGGTCAGCTCCCCCCGCGTGGTGTTCCCCGGCCTGCCCAAGTTTTGTACCGATCAATCTAAAATCTTGAGGAAACCCATGACGACCAGCAGAAAGATCCCCCTGTCGGTGTACGTCCTCGGGCTGGCGATCTTCGCCCAGGGCACCTCCGAGCTGATGCTGTCCGGACTGCTCCCCGCCGTCGCCGACGACCTCGGCGTGTCCATCCCCGACGCGGGCCTGCTCACCTCCGGCTTCGCCCTCGGCATGCTCGTCGGTGCGCCCATCCTGGCCGTGGCGACACTGCGCCTGCCCAGGCGGGCGACCATGCTCGGTTTCCTCGGCGTGTTCGCGCTGACCCACGTCCTGTCGGCCCTCGCGCCCGACTACGGCGTCCTGCTCGGCCTGCGCGTCCTCGGCGCCGTCGCCTACGCCGGTTTCTGGGGCGTGGCGGCCGTGACGACACTGCGGCTCGTCCCCGGCGACGCCAAGGGCAAGGCCATGGCCGTCGTGACCGGCGGCCTGACCATCGCCACCATCATCGGGGTCCCCGCCGGCACCCTCATCGGGCAACAGGTCGGCTGGCGGGCGGCGTTCTGGGCGGTCGCCGGGCTCTCGGCACTCTCGGCGATCCTCATCGTCGCGACCATCCCCGCCCACGTCGGCACCCGGGAAACCCCGAGCCTGCGGGCCGAACTGCGGGTCTTCGCCAACCGCCGCCTCTGGCTCGCCTACGTTGCCACCGCCATGTCCGCCGGGTCGGTCACCGCGCTGTTCACCTACCTCGGCGCCATGCTCATCGACCGCACCGGCGTCGGCGAGGCCTGGGTCCCCGTCGTCCTGCTCCTCTTCGGGCTCGGCTCCCTCGCCGGCATCAGCCTCGGTGGCCGCTACGCCGACCGTGCCGCCTTCGCCACCCTCAACCTCGGCTTCACCGGGGTCGCCATCGTCGCCGTCGGCATCTTCCTCGCCGCGGGAAACCCCGCGGTCACGGTCATCCTCGTGGTTGCCCTCGGGCTCCTCGGCTTCATGACGAACCCCGCGGTCAACGTCCGCGTCTTCACCCTCGCCGGCGACGCCCCCACCCTCGCCGGAGCCGCCAACATCTCCGCCTTCAACGTCGGCATCACCCTCGGCCCGTGGCTCGCCGGGCTGCTCATCGACGGCGGATACGGCCTCGCCTCGCCAGCCCTGGTGACCGCCGCGCTCGCCCTCGTCGGCATCGGGACGGTCGCGTGGTCGCGCTCGCTGCGGCACCACGACCCCGTGCCGGTGATGGCGGCCGTGTAACGGGGAGGCCACCTCGGGTCACGGCTGCGACTCAGCTCGGCAACGGCCGGAACCCGCTCGGCCGATGGCGGGTCGCATCCGGGAAGTCCATCGTGGACCAAGGAGGGTGCCCGCCATGTCCCGACTCCCCGTCATCAGGCTCATCGCCGCCGCCGGAGCCGCGCTCGTCTTTCTCGCGGGCTGCTCCGGCGGCGGCTCCGAACAGTCCGACTCCGCGCCGAACACGGCCACCGGTGAGGACGACGAGTCCACGTTCGCCATCGACATCGACACGGCCTCCTACGACTACGCCGCCCGGCAGCTGGAGGCGAACACGCTCCCGTCGGGCGAGCAGATCCGGCCCGAGGAGTTTGTCAACGCCTTCACGCAGGACTATCCCGAACCGCCCGGCGACGGCATCGGCGTCGTCGCCGACGGCACGCGCCCGCCGGTCTGGTACGACGGCGCCGCCGGCGCGCGGCTCATGCGCATCGGGCTGAGCACCAAGCCCGAGCCCGAGGGCGAGCGCCCGCCGGCGGCGCTGACCTTCGTGATCGACGTGTCGGGTTCGATGGCCGATCCGGGGAAACTCGACCTGGTCAAGGCCGCGCTGCATCACCTGATCGATCAACTGGCGGAGTCCGACGCGGTCGCGATCGTGGCCTATTCGGAGACGGCGGAGGTGCTGCGGGAGATGACGCCGGTGTCGGACCGGGAGGCGCTGCACGCCGCGGTCGACGCGTTGTCGACGGAGAGCGCGACGGATCTGGAGGAGGGCCTCGTCAGCGGCTATGAGGTCGCGGGCAAGGGTTTCCGGGCGGGGTCGACGAACCGGGTGATCCTGCTGTCGGACGGGCTGGCCAACACCGGTTCGACGACCGCGGACGCGATTTTGGGCAGTGTCGCCGAGAAGGCCGCCGAGGGGATCGCGTTGTTGTGCGTTGGGGTGGGCGCCGAGTACGGGGACGCGCTGATGGAGCAACTGGCCGACAACGGTGACGGGTTCGCGGTGTACGTGTCGAAGGAGGAGCAGGCGAAGGAGCTGTTCGTGTCGCGGCTGCCGGCGACGTTGACGGTGCGGGCGCGCGAC
Organism: Phytomonospora endophytica; assembly: GCF_014202425.1. Taxonomy (GTDB): domain Bacteria; phylum Actinomycetota; class Actinomycetes; order Mycobacteriales; family Micromonosporaceae; genus Phytomonospora; species Phytomonospora endophytica. The sequence continues at coordinate 64,361 of NZ_JACHGT010000027.1, forward strand.
GCGAAGGTACAGGTCAGCTTCGATACCGAGAACGTGGTGTCGTACCGGCTGCTCGGTTTCGAGAACCGGGAGATCGCCGACGAGGACTTCCGCGACGACTCCGTCGACGGCGGTGAGATGGGTCCGGGGCACACGGTGACGGCGCTGTACGAGGTCGTGCTGAAGGAGGGCGCGTCGGGTTCGGTGGCGACGGCGAACGTGCGGTGGCTGGCGCCGGCCGACCTCGGGTCGGAGGAGGCGGTGCGGACCGTCGCGGTCGCCGATCTCGACCGGGAGTGGCTCGCGGCGGCGCCGAAGCTGCGGGTTTCCCTCCTGGCGGGGGCCTTCGCGCGGGTGCTGCGGGGTGACGGCGACCGGGCGTGGCTGCCGTCGCTTGAGGAGGAGGCCGGGGCGATGTTCGCGGCGACGAAGGACGCCGACGTGCAGCGGCTGGAGCGGCTGATCGTGAAGGCGCGGGAGTTGATGGACTCCTAGCGCAGGCCGTCGAGGAGTTCGTCGAAGCCGGATGTGACCCGCTCGGTGGTCCAGCCGCCTTCGCGTGTCCGGTGCGCGAAGAGCGGCGCGGCCGTCGGGGCGAGGAGGGCGTCGGCGAGGAAACCCGCGTCGGCGCCCGGTGCGGCTTCGGTGATGAGCATGGACAGGTGGGCGTGGTAGGCGGCGTAGGCGCCGCCGAAGCGCGCGGAGGGGGTCGCCGTCTCGGCCATGAGGAGCAGGTCGAGTTGTTCGGCGGTGCGGTCGACGAGGGCGTGCAGGAACGCGCGGACGCGGTCGCGGGCGGGGGCGCCGGGGCCCAGGGGCGGCGGGCCTTCGAGGAAGGCTGCCTGGAAGTGGCGTTCACGGCCGTCGATGAGGGCGTAGGCGAGGCCGGAGCGGTCGCCGAAGCGGCGGTAGAGGGTGCCGACGCCGACTCCGGCGGCGGCGGCGACGTCGGCCATGGCGAGGCCGTCGACACCGCGGGCGCGGACGATCTCCCCGGCGGCGGCGAGGATCTTGGCGCGGTTGCGGGCGGCGTCGGGGCGTTCGGGCCGCTGTTCTCGCTGAGTGACGGCGTTCACGCGCTCAGGATACGCCGAGGGCTAGTTTCCGGAACGCGTTCCGCTTAAGCTGAAGCGGAATCCGTTCCGATTGGAGTCCCATGGTCGCCCTCATCACCGGTGGAAGCCGCGGCATCGGCGCCGCCATCGCCCGCCGACTCGCCCACGACGGCGCCGACGTCGTCATCACCTACGCCGCCGCGAAAGACCGCGCCGAGGCCCTCGCCGCGTCCCTCCGCGACGGCGGCGCCCGCGCCCTCGCCCTGCGCGCCGAAGCCGCCGACGCCGGTGACCTGCGCGCGGTCGTCGACCGCACGGTCGCCGAGTTCGCGCGTCGACGTCCTCGTCGGCAACGCCGGCATCGCGCCGTTCGGCCCGCTCGCCGACGTGACCCTCGACGAGGTCGACCGCACCCTCGCGATCCACGCCCGCGCATCCTTCCTGCTCGCGCAGGCCGCCGCGCCGCACATGCCCGACGGCGGGCGGATCGTGTTCATCGGGAGCAGCCTCGCCGAACGCGTGCCCTACCCGGGCTGGTCGCTGTACGCGATGAGCAAGTCGGCGCTCGTCGGGCTCACCAAGGGCCTCGCGCGCGACCTCGGGCCGCGCGGGATCACCGTCAACCTCGTCGCCCCCGGCTCGACCGACACCGAGATGAACCCCGCCGACGGGCCCGACGCCGAAGGTGAACGTGCGTTCACCGCCCTCGGCGCGTACTGCTCACCGGAGGACATCGCGGCGACCGTCGCGCACCTGGCAGGGGAAGGCGGGCGGATGATCACGGGCGCGACGATCGCGGTGGACGCGGGGGTGACGGCGTAGGGGCGGGCTTGCGCGAGGTGGGCGTGGGGCTTGGGGCGGGCCTTCGGGAGACATGAACGCCGCCGGTGGCCTCCCGGCCTCCTCCCTACGCTCGACCGTGGCGCCGCGCGGCGGCCGCGCAGTGGTGTGGGATCAACGCCCCGCCACACCGCCGCCGTGCCCGGGCCCGCGTTTCGAACCCGCTGCCCCGGCCTCGTCGCCCTGCGGGTCGGGCGGCACGCCGCCGCACTGACAGGGGTGACGGCGTGGGGAAGGGCTTGCGCGAGGTGGGGAGACTGGGCCGATCCGCAGATCGGAGCCACCCCACATGTCACCGTCCGACCTGGTCCAGCTCGCCGTTACCTTCGTGGCGTGGGCCGCCGTCGCGGTCCGCGTCGCCGGGCACCTGCGCGGTGGGAAGGCCACGGTGTCGTCGCGGTGGCTCACCGCGGCCCTCGTCGCGATCGCCGTGGCGTTCACCGTCGGCTGGCCGCCGCTGATGAACGCCGTGGCCGGGGACGGGGCCGGCCTCGTCGCCCTGCGGGTCGGGCAGCACGCCGCCGCGCTGGCGGCGGCGACGGCGGCGACCGCGTTCACCGCCTACGCCACCGCGACCCCGGCCCGCGCCAGGCGGTCCGTCGTGCTGCACGGTGGCCTGCTCGGGGTCGCGCTGGCGGTCATGGGGGCCGCGGCGGCGGTCGCGGTGGGGTCCGTCGACGCGGGCGCCGACTGGCTGAACCTGCTCGCGCCGCCCCACGCCGGGACGGCGGGTGTGGCCGCGTACCTGGTCGCGTATGCGGCGGTGCTCGGGTCGTGCCTGGCCGAGGTCGCGCGGCTCTGCCTCCGCCGGCGGGGGCGCGAGACGCGTGCGGCTTCGCGTACCGGGCTGTTGCTGCTCGCGGTGGGGAGCGCCGTGGGGACCGTGTACAGCGCGCACCGGATCCTCGCCGCGCTCGGCCTCGACCTCGGGCCTGCGGGGACGTCGTTCGCGCTGACGGCGGTGGCTTTGCTGCTGGTGGTCGTCGGGGCGAGTGTGGTGGGGGTCGGGGGACAGAAGGGGCGGTAGTCCCCTACTTGAGCCCCGCGAAGAACTCCCGCACGTCCCCCGCCAGCAGCTCCGGCTCCTCCAAGGCGGCGAAGTGGCCGCCGCGGTCGACGTCGGTCCAGCGGACGATCGTGTTCTCCGTCTCGGCGTAGCGCCGGATGGCGACGTCGTGGGCGAGGACGAGCGCCGCCGTGGGGACGCCGGAGTTCATCTTCGGGGGTCCCCAGGGCCCGTTCTGCGCGTAGCCGACGAAGGCGGCCGACCCGGCGGTGCCGGTCGCCCAGTACAGCATCCAGTTCGTCAGCAGCCGGTCGCGGCCGAGGATCTCGTCGGGCACGGTCGCGCGCGGGTGCGTCCACTCCCGGAACTTGTCCATCAGCCACGCCAGCAGCCCGATCGGCGAGTCCACCAGCCCGTAGGCGAGCGCCTGCGGGCGCGTCGACTGGATCGCGATGTACCCGAACTCCTCCTGCATGAAGGCCTCGATGCGCGCGACGCGGTCGCGTTCGACGTCGGTGAGGGAGGCGAGCTCGTCCTCGGGCATCGGCAGGGGCGGCATCGGGCCGGGTCCGCCGTTGGTGTGGACGCCGATGACGCGGCCGGGCGCGATCCGCGCGACCTCCGGCGAGACCGCCCCGCCGATGTCGCCGCCCTGCACGCCGAAGCGCTCGTACCCGAGCCGCTCCATGAGCGTGATCCAGGCGCGGGCGATGCGGTCGGGGGTCCAGCCCGCCTCGCCGACCGGGCCGGAGAACGCGAACCCGGGCAGCGACGGGATGACGAGGTGGAAGTCGTCGCGCAGCAGCGGGATGACGTCGAGGAACTCGACGACCGAACCGGGCCAGCCGTGCGTGAGCAGCAGCGGCGTGGCGTCGGCGCGGGTCGAGCGGACGTGCAGGAAGTGGATGTTCTGCCCGTCGATCTCGGTGGTGAACTGCGGGTGCGCGTTGAGCTCGGCCTCGGCGGCGCGCCAGTCGTAGGAGTGCCGAAGGTACTCGGCGAGGCCGCGCAGCCACGCCACCGGAACGCCGGTATCCCAGTCGTCGCCGGGGAGGGGCGCGGGCCAGGTGGCGGCGTCGAGCTTGGCGTTCAGCTCGTCGAGCCGGGCCTGGGGAACGTCGACGCGGAAGGGGCGGATCTCGGTGTTCGTCATGTGTCCAGCCTAAGGACCTGCTAGGACATATTTTGTCCTAGGTGAGGGGCAGAATGGAACTCATGTGGGACACCTCCGCACGACTCCTCCGCCTCCTCTCCCTCCTCCAGACCCCGCGCGACTGGTCGGGCCCCGAACTCGCCGACCGGCTCGGCGTCGACGGGCGCACCGTCCGCCGCGACATCGACAAGCTGCGCGCCCTCGGCTATCCCGTCCACGCCACGCCCGGCCTGCCCGGTTACCGGCTCGGTGCCGGGGTGAAGATGCCGCCGCTGCTCCTCGACGACGAGGAGGCCGTCGCGGTCACCGTCGGGCTGCGGACCGCCGCCGGTGGCGGCGTCGCGGGCATCGAGGAGGCGTCTTTGCGGGCGTTGCGGAAACTGGAGCAGCTGCTGCCGTCGCGGCTGCGGCATCGCGTCGCCGGGCTCAACGCGGTCACCGTCGCGATGCCCGGCAGCGCCGCCGTCGACCCCGACGTGCTCACCACCGTCGCGGCTGCCGCGCACGCCCACGAGCAGCTACGCTTCGACTACACCGGCCGCGACGGCGCGGCCGCCCGACGGCGCACCGAACCCCACCGGCTCGTCCACTCCGGCCGCCACTGGTACCTGCTCGCCTGGGACCTCGACCGTGACGACTGGCGCAACTTCCGCGTCGACCGGATGACCCCGGTGATCCCGGCGGGCCCGAGGTTCGCGCCGCGCGACCTGCCCGACGACCCCGCCTTCCACGTCTCGCGCGGCATCTCCACCGACGTCTACCGCCACCACGGCGAGTTCCTGCTGCACGTGCCCGTCGCGACCGCCACCGCCGAAATCCCGCCGACCGTCGGGACCCTCGAAGCCGTCGACGGGGAGTCGTGTCTGCTGCGGGCGGGTGCCAACAACCTCGACGAACTGGCCCTCCACGTGCCCATGTTCGGGATCCCGTTCACCGTCCTCGGGCCGCCCGAACTGGTCGAGCGCATGCGCGGGCTGGCCGAAATCATGGCGACGGCCGTGCGGTCCGCGGACTAGCTTTGCCGCATGCCGATCACCGTTCGCCGTCTGACCACCGCCGACCTCGACGTCGCCAGGACGCTCCGGCTCACCGCGCTCAAGGACGCGCCGACGGCCTTCCTGTCGACGTACGAGGGCACGGTCACGCGCACCGACGAGGAGTGGCGCTCCTGGATCGAGGCCGTCACGGTCTTCGCGGCCTTCGTCGACGGGAAACCCGCCGGGATGGTCGGTGCCGTGCGCGACGAACTGGAGGCCGACGTCACCGAGCTGATCTCGATGTGGGTCGCGCCGGAGGCGCGGGGTGCCCGGCTCGCGCAGCGGCTGACGGACGCGGTCGTCGAGCACGCGCGCTCGGTGGGCGACAGGGCCGTGCACCTTGAGGTGGTGTGGGGGAACGACGCGGCGGAGGCGGCGTATCTGCGGTACGGGTTCGCGCACATTCCGGCGCGGAAGGCGGGGCAGCGGGACCGGAGCATGTGGCTGGGGCTTTAGGGGCGGTCCCTAACCTCCCGCGAACGGGGGCAGCACGTCCACGACCGTGCCCTCCGCGAGTGGGCCGCCGCGGGCGACGACTCCGTCCACGAGGAACGACGACACCGACAGCACGCGTGCGAGTTCGCCGCCGAACTTCTCGGCGAGGCCGGCGCGGAGAGTGTCGAGGTCGGCGGCGGCCAGGGTCGTCTCGGGCGTCCCGGCGGCCGCGCGGGCGGCGGCGAAGAAGCGAACGGTCACCACGTCCCCCTCACCCCCCGATCGCCGACATCGGCCGGGGCGGTTGCAGGAAGCTGGGATCGTCGATCCCGTGCCCGGGCTTCTTCGCGAGCATGGCCCCTCTCCACAGCTCGGCGAGTTCCTCGTCGGCCGCGCCCGCGCGCAGGGCCTCCCGCAGGTCCGTCTCGCCGGTCGCGAAGAGGCAGGCGCGCACCTGCCCGTCGGCGGTGAGGCGCGTTCGGTCGCAGTCCCCGCAGAACGGCCTGGTCACCGAGCCGATGACGCCGACGGTCGCGGGCCCCCCGTCGACGAGCCATTCCTCGGCGGGGGCGGCGCCGCGGGGCTTCGCCGACGGAGTGAGCGCGTACTTCGAGCGCAGCGCGGCGAGGATCTCCTCGGCGGTGACCATCTCCTCGCGGCGCCAGCCGTGCTGGGCGTCGAGCGGCATCTGCTCGATGAACCTCAGCCGGTAGTCGCGGTCGAGGGCGAAGGCGAGCAGCTCGACGGCTTCGTCGTCGTTGACTCCGCGCATCAGCACGGTGTTGATCTTGACCGGGGTGAGGCCCGCGTCGGCGGCGGCGGCGAGGCCGTCGAGAGTCTCGGACAACCTGTCACGCAGGGAGAGCTGTTTGAAGCGCTCGGGCCGCAGTGTGTCGAGGGAGACGTTGACGCGGTCGAGGCCGGCGGCCCGCAAGGCGGGGGCGGTCTTGGTCAGCCCGATCCCGTTCGTCGTGATGGATATCTTCGGCCGGGGGTCAAGGCGTGCGGTGCGCTCGACGATGTCGACGAGGCCGGGCCGCAGGAGCGGCTCCCCGCCGGTGAAGCGCACCTCGCGCACCCCCAGCAGCCCGACGGCGACGCCGACGAGCCGCACCACCTCGTCGTCGGTGAGCAGCGCCGGCTTGGGCAGCCAGGCGAGCCCTTCGGCGGGCATGCAGTAGGTGCACCGCAGATTGCACCTGTCGGTGAGCGACACGCGCAGGTCCACCGCGGTGCGACCGTAGCGGTCGGTGAGTCCGGCCATGCCCCGACGGTAGCTCTCTCCTGTGACAGGTCCCAGCGTGTGCGGTCTTCTCCGCGCGCCCCGCGCGCCATAGGCTAAGGCGACACGCCGAGACGACAGTGGGGACGCGACGTGGTGACCGGGCGCCTGCGAAAGGTTCTGGACGAGGCCGGTGCGCGCCATCAGCGCGCCGTCGGCCGGGTGCAGGCGGCCTCGGCCGCCCTCGACCAGGTCGCGGGGGGCGCGGTGATCGCCGACCCCGCCGCCTACGAGGCCGCCGCGGGCCGCATGGCCGCCGCCGCGACCCGCATCCCCGCCGACGCGCGCTACCTGCGCATCGGTGAGTTCGCCTACGGCTCGCGACGGACCCCGGTGGTCGTCCCCTTCCTCGGCTCGGCGCACCTGGTGACCGATGTGGACACGCGCGACCCGCGGGTCGCCGACCTCCTCAAAGGCGTCATCCCGCAGCTGTTCACGGGTGCCGACCCGGGTTCGCTGCGGGTGAGGTGCGTCGACGCGGCCGGGCTCGGCGCGGCTTTCGCGCCGTTCCGGCCCCTCGTCGACGCGGGCGTCCTGAGCGCCCCGATCACCGACCAGAACGGCTTTCGCGCGCTACTGGACACCGCCGAGGCGCACGTCCGTTCGCGTCTCCAGGACGGCGCCGAGGGCCCAACGCTGGTCCTCGTGATCGCCTCGGCGCCCCCGCACAGCAAGGCCGACGCCGAACGTCTCGACGCGCTGGCCCGCAGCGGCGTGGCCGCCGGGGTGCAGCTCATCGCCTGCGGTTTCAGCGGTCTGGCCGGTGCGGTGCAGGTGTCCATAAGGGAGGGTTACGCCGAGGTCGGCGACGGTCCCGGCGCCGCCTACAGCGCCGACGGCTCCGGCCTCGCCGCCCGCGTCACGCTCGACCCGGCGCCCGACATCGACGACCTGATCGCCCTCGCGTCGCAGCTGGCCGCGCGCGAGCGCGACGCCCTGCGCATCGGCTTCGCCGATCTCGTCCCGGCCGAGTTGTGGACCGAACGCGCCGACGAGGGCCTGCGCGCGATCGTCGGCCGTGGCGAGAACGGCCCGGCGGTGCTGTCCTTCGACGACGCGACACCGCACTGGCTCGTCGGCGGCCGTACCGGTGGCGGTAAGACGGTCTTCCTGCTCGACGTCCTTTATGGACTGGCCGCGCGCTACTCCCCCGAGGAGCTCGCGCTGTACCTCCTCGACTTCAAGGAGGGCGTGTCCTTCACCGAGTTCACGCCCAGTGAGCTGGATCCGACGTGGATCCCGCACGCCCGGGCCGTCGGCGTGGAGTCCGACCGCGAGTACGGTGTCGCCGTCCTGCGCGAGCTGGCCGGGGAGATGACCCGCCGCTCGGTGGCGATGAAGCGCGCCGGTGTGACCCGCTACGCCCAGCTGCGCAGGCTGAAGCAGGTACCGCGGGTCGTGCTCGTCGTCGACGAGTTCCACGTCCTGTTCCAGGGCAACGACAAGGTCGCGCGCGAGGCCGTCGCGCTCCTGGAGGATCTGGCCCGCAAGGGCCGCTCCTACGGCATCCACATGGTCCTGGCCAGCCAGACCGTGTCGGGCATCGAGGCGCTGTACACCAAGAAGGACTCCATCTTCGGGCAGTTCCCGATGCGGGTCGCCCTGCCGGGAGCCAACTCCGTCCTCGACGTGCTCAACACCGCCGCGGCCGGGCTGCGCGTCGGTGAGGCGATCGTGAACACCGCCGGCGGCATCCGTGACCACAATGGACTGATCCGCTTCCCCAACGCCCACGACGGATCCGGCACCCTCGACGAGCTGCGCCACCGCATGTGGGAGCGCCGGGCGCAGGGTTCGCCCCCGCCGCCGGTCTTCGCCGGATACGCCGAACAGCGCCTCGCCGACGACCCGACCTTCGCGTCGCTGACCGAGACGACCGTGCCGCGCGCGCTGGTCGGCCGGACCGTCGACCTGACCTCCAGCACGGCGGCGGTCTCCCTCGACTCCGGCCCCGGCCGCCACCTGGCGATCCTGGGCGCCGACCCGCGCGGCGCCGACATTCTCGCCGCCGCCGCCCAGTCCCTGGCGCGCCAGTCGCCCCGGGCGCGTTTCCTGTTCGCGGCGGCGACCTCGCCCGAACTTGTCGAGGAGACGATCCTCGACATCGCCGGTCGCGGCGTGACCGTCGCCCGGCACCGGATCGGCGACCTCCCGGCCCTGCTCGACGAACTGTCCGATGAGGACGTCACCGACACCTATCTCATCGGGTTCGGTCTCGACGCGGCCACGCTCGACCGGGCCCAGACCCAGAAACTGTCGGCGATCCTGCGCCGGGGACCGGCCCGTCGCGTGCACGTCCTGGGCTGGTGGCGGACCCTGCGGCGCTTCGCCGACGACATCGGCGGCTCCAGCGGCCGCGAGGACGTCGCCTGCGCGGTTGTCCTCAACATCCCCGGCAACGAGTTGACGAGCCACTTCGGACAGTCGGTCGCCGACTGGCAGCCGCGCCCCAACCGCGCGTTGCTCATCGACCGGCACGCCGACACCCGGACGTTGATCCTGCCCTACAGCGGAGAAGATGACCTATGAGCGCCTGGGACGACTACCTCGCCGCCGCAAGGGATCTGGCCCGCCTGAGGTCCGAGGACACCACGCGCGGCAGTCAGCGGGAGACCTGGGTCGGGGCGCGGCGCGCCGAACTGGCCGAGATCGGCACGAACCTGACCCGCCAGCGCACCTCGCTGGAGAACGTCGCGACGGTCGCGCGGATGCCGCTGAAGTTCGAGCCGCAGCCCGCACCGCACCTCGCGGGCGCCGACGTCGCCGAGGTCCTGCGCGGTGCCCGCGAGGACGCCGCCGCCGCCGACGCCCTCGTCACCGAGACCGACTACCTCGCGCATCGCCCGCCGCTGTTCCCACGCTGGCGCGTCGACGAGCGCAACGCCGTCATCTACGGCGTCTACGCCCTGTTCGGCCTGCTCGTGCAGGTCGGGATCATCGTGGGCGCCTCGGCCGCGGAGGACACCCTCTCCGGGCGCGGGTGGGTCGCGTTCTGGTGCTTCCTGATCCCGCTGGTCGCCTTCGGTCTGGGGTGGCTGACGATCGGCGTCGCCGGACGTCCCCGGCTCGGTGACGGCAAACCGGTACGTAACCCCCGGCTCGGCTTGATCGTTTGTCTGAGTACATGGCTGATCGTCTGCCTCATCGGCGGGCAGGTCGTGTTCTAGCCGAGGGGGAACCGTCCATGGTGGACATCGAGAGCGTCAAGGCCCGGCTGCTGGAGTCGGTGCGGCTCATGGAGGGCGCGATCGACCACAGCACGCCCGTCATCGACAAGCTCGACGAGGCGGGCGGGCAGCTCGCCGGCGTGACCAAGGGCAGCGGCCACGATCAGGCCGGCGAGGCCCTGACCATGCTCAACGGCGCCAAGGACCGCGTCGAGGAAGCGGTGAACCTGGCCCGCGGGGCCATCGACGAGGCCAACGCCTACGCCGAGGCCCTGTAGCTAGCGGTATCCCGTGGTGTCGGCGGGTTTCCCGGCGTCCTGGACCTCGACGATGTAGCGCCAGGCGTCGGGACGGCTGCCGTCGAGGTCGGTGAAGCCGTAGACCCCGGCCAGTTCACCGCTCGACGTCGACTTCCCGTTCCAGCGCGCGACGTCCGGGTCGGCGGCCAGCGCGGCCGCGGCCCGGCCGACGAAGCGGGGGGTCTCCGAGATCGCGAAGTGCGGGACCTGGTCGAGGGCGTCGCGCCAGGTCTCCTCGGTGACGCCGAAGTTGTCGAGCATCATCTCCGAACGCATCCAGCCCGGCGTGAGCGACAGCGCGGTCGCCCCCAGCGGGCCGATCTCGTGCGCCGTCGCCCAGCCCATCCGGCCGACGGCGCTCTTGGCGATGTCGAAGAAGAAGGAGTTGCGGAAGTTCGCCCGGTTGTACTCCTCGGTCCCGTCGTTCATCTCGATGACGAGACCGCCGGGACGCTTGAGCAGCAGGGGAAGCAGGAAGTGGCTGGTGATGAGGTGCGTCTCGATGCCGAGCCGGACGACGCGCAGCCCCTTGTCGAGGTCGTGCTCCCAGAGCCTGTCGGTGAAGCTCCACTTCCCCTCGCCGCCCCAGATGTTGTTGACGAGGACGTCGAGGTGGCCCTGCTCGGCCTCGACGCGTTCGGCGAGGGCCTTGACCCGCGCCGGTTCCAGATGGTCGACCTGGACGGCGATGCCCGTGCCGCCCGCCTCGGTGACGGCCTCGGCGGCCTGCTCGATGGTCTCGTCGCGGTCGTACTCGCTGCGCTGATCGCGCGTGCTGCGACCGGTGACGTAGACCGTCGCTCCCGCCGCGCCCATCTCGGTCGCGATGCCCTTGCCCGCCCCACGCGTCGCCCCGGCGACCAGGACGACCTTCCCGCTCAATGGCTTGTCCATGGGTCGACACTGTCATGAGATCTTGACAGTTCCGGTCAGGAATTCGCCGACGGGCCACCTGGATTCGGCTGTTGGCCCGATCACGTCCCGACAGCGGCGACCGGGAGGCGTTCTCACGCGGCGTCGGCACGGCCGTCGAGTTCGGTGCGCAGCGCGACGGTCTCTCGATGATTCGCGCCCTGGACACGGACGCGGTCGGCGAGGACGCCTTCGAGCAGGGCGCGGGCACTCTCCGGCTCACTCGCGGCGAGGAGGTGGGCCAGGGCGGTGCGGGTGCCGAAAGCGTGCGGGTTGTCGGCTCCGAAAAGCCGGAGCTGGTCGCGGAGTAGCGCTCGAAGCATCGGGGCGGCCAGGCCGACCTCGCCTCGCTCGGCGAGCCAGCGCGCGCATGCCGTTCGCACGGCCAGCGTCCGGACGTGATCGGCCCCGAAAACGCGCACGTGATCGTCCAGTGTGATCTCGTAGGCGTCGAGGACCCCGGCGAGCTCGCCGAGCACGAAACTCCAGCGCAGCACGCCCATGCTGGACTTGGGCAGGGCCTGCGCGGATGGCCCGAGGACGCGCAGCTGGTCGTCTCGAACGCGACGGAACAGATCTCGTGCCTTGCGGGGTTGACCGACGAGTCCCCACCTCTTGGCGACGCCGCGACGGGCCACGAGCGTGTGCGGATGGTCCGCCCCGAAGTGCCGTTCCCGGTCCTGGACGATCGCCAGATACAGGTCGAGAGACCGTTGGGGGTCGTTGTTCACCTCGCACAACCGGGACAGTCGCGCGCCGGTCTGGATGACCCTCTCGTCCTCGGGGCCGAGAATCCGGGCCTGCCCGATCAGGAGATGCCGGTACGGTTCCAGCGCGTCTCCGGCGTTCTCGATGCTCCTGCACCACCCCGCGAGGCGGGTGGAGGTTCGGCGGGGATCGTCGTGTTCGGCGCCGAAGGCGTCCAGTTGGTACGTGAGGAGCTCGGCCAGCGTCATGGCGGCCTTCGCGGTGTCACCGCCCCGACGCTGCCAGTAGGCGAGCTTGATCCTGGTGCCCAGAGTTCGCGGGTCCGTCGGGCCCGACATGCGGCTCCGTTCGGCGAGAAGGGCCTCGAAAGCCGCGATGGCCTCCTTCGGTTCACCCTTCTGTTCGGCGAAGTGGGCGATGCTCGCGCTCGTCTGGATGTTGACGAGCTGATCGGGCCCATGGAGTCTGGTCTGCGCGGCGTGGAGTTCCCGCAGCATCTTCAGGGCACGGTCGACCTCGCCGTTGCCGCCGTAGAACGAGGCCAGGTCGGCGCGCGTCTTGAAGGTTCGCGGGTGATCGTCGCCGTCGATGCGGATCTGGTCGGCGAGCAGCAGTTCGAGTTCGGCTATCGCGATCTCGGGGGATCCGCTCGCCTTCCGCCATTTCGCCAGGCTCGCCCTCGTCGCGCGGGTCGACGGGTGATCGGGGCCGAGTACCCGCCGCTGGTCGTCGAGGACCTCCTCGTACTCCCGGACCGCGGCGACGGGATCCCCGGCCTTGCCGCGCCATCCCGCCAGACTGGCGCGGTTGATGAGCGTGTAGTACTGGTCGGTGCCGTGGAGCCGGGTCTGGTCGGCGACCAGGGCCTCATAGGCGGAAACGGCCCCCTTGATGTCCCCTGACCTGCCGAGCCACAGGGCGACGTTGTCTCGGGTGGCCATCGTGTACCGATAGTCGGGCCCGTAGACCTTGATCTGGTCGGCGAGGATTCCGGTGAACGCGGCCAGCGCGGCCTCGGTCCTCCCGGTTCTGCCCAGCCAGTCGGCCAGATGCGAGCGGCATGCCAGGGTGTGCCGGCTTTCGGGACCGAGCACCCTGCGCATGTCGTCGAGTACGAGTTCCAGGGCGGTGACGGCTCCGCTCGCGTCGCCGTTCACGCCTCGCCAGTGAGCGAGAGCGACACGGCTGAGGAGCGTGTTCTGATGGTCGGCGCCGAGGAGGGCGGTCTGGTCGCCGGCGATGAGCGCCAGTTCTTTGACGGCCGCCGCCACGTCGCCCGATCGCCCACGCCAGAGGGCCAGGTTGGCTCGGGTGGTGAGGCTCTGGACGTGGTGGGGGCCCAGCACGTTGCGGACATGGGTGTCGAGGACCTTGTAGTAGTGGATCACCGCGTCGTACTGCCCGGCCTCGCCGAAGCTGCGGCCGGCCCGGAACAGCACGCCGTGCGCGCGTGGTGAGAGCAGCGCGTCGCCGGTGTGGTGGTGGAGGGCGACGGTGTTGATCCGCAGCGACTGCGTCTCCTCGGGACGTGTCTCGTCGTCCGGCCAGAGCGCCGTGAGCGCGTCGGCCGCCGTCAAGGCGAGACGATCGACGTCGGCGGTGGTGAGTTGTTCGCGGACGACGCGTTGCACCAGGGAGTGCACGCGGACCGAGCCGTTCCCCACGTCGGCGAGGTGCAGCCGGTGGAGGTTTCGCAGGGCATCGCCGATGTCCTCGGCGTCGAAGGGATTCTGTCCTTCCCGGTCCCCGGCCGCCGCGCGGTTGATCGCCAAGCCGGTGAAGAGTTCGATCGGCGCGCCGTGCGAGTCGAGCAGAGAGGCCAGCTCCAGCAGTGGCCGGGCCACTCCTGTCGGCCGCAGCCTGTCGGCGAGCTCGATGGACAGTGACCAGGTCGTGGCGATGGACGCGATGTGCTCGTCGGGCAGTGCGTCGTGTTCAGGGACGAGTTCGGCGAGCCGTTTGTGGCGGTTGGCGAAGCGTTTGCGGTAGCGGGCGCAGGTGAGGTCGAGATCTTCGATGTACGCGACGGCCTGGGCGAGCGCGAGCGGCAGGTGTCCCAGGTCGGTGGCCATTTCGGCGGCCGCGGCGAGTCTGCGCGCGGTGACGAGTTTGCCCTTGAGATAGGCCGAGGCTTCCGCGGGAGTGAACACGACCACGTCGAGGAGGTCGCGGCCGGGCCCTTCCCAGGCCGACTCTCGACGGCGGGTGGTGACGAGGACGCGGCCTTGAGGGCTGTCGGGCGGCCACAGTCCGGTGAGGTCACCGGGTGTCGAGACGTCGTCGAAGACGATGAGCCAGCGTCTGCCGTGGGGTTTCGCGAGCCAGCCGAGGAGGCGTTCGGCGGCGGCTCCGGAGTCGATGTCCTCGACTCCGGTGATGTCGGCGGCGGCGCGGGTGTAGGCCGCGAGGATGTCGTTTCGGGTCGAGGCGGGAATCCAGATGAGCAGGTCGAGGGTGTGGTCCGTCCACTTTCGGCGCGCGTAGGTGGCGGCGATCTGGGATTTGCCGACCCCCGCCATGCCGACGAGGACGGTGGTGCCGTTCGACGGCCCGGTGCTGAGCGAGGTGTCGGTGGGGCGTTGGAGCAGGGAGCCCGCCGACTGTGGGAGTCGTCCTTGCAGGTGGGGCCAGGTGACCCGGGAGGCGTGGACCGGCGGGTGCGTGTGCAGACCGACCGCGGCAATCCCGATGACGGCTTCGGCGTCGCTTTCGAGTGGGGCCGGCGAGGGGTTGGTGACGGCCTCGACGGTGGTCGGTGGGGCATGGCGGAGGTGCCGGTACCTGACGAAGGTGAGGGAGCCGAGGAGGAGCAGGGCTGTCAGGGCCGCCCAGGACATGGTCGTGCTTCGTAGCCAGGGGACACGTGCGGATCCGAAGAACGCCAGCACACCCCAGCCGCCGAGAAGGAGAACGGCCACGATCGAGGCCCATATCCACAGTCGCCGCAACCTCGCGATACGCCCGAGTGGGCCGCGTTGCAGCGCGTACTGCATCCAGGCGATGCGGGTGCCGAGTAGTGAGACCGCGAGCGCGACGAGGGCGACCGTCAGGTTCAAGGCGTCGAAACGATCCGGGTCCATGGGCGCCCTCGGCATCCGCGGTCGGGAGACCGTGCCGCGACCGACGGCCGGTCACCATCCACTGTAGGCAGCCGACGTAGTCGCCCCCAACGACGAACGGGCACGAAGCCGTGCCTGGAAGCGCAGCCGGAGCGGCCCCTGACGGTTCCGGTCAGGAGTTCCTTGGCGTCCTGAACGCCATCGCGACGTGGAAGGTCCCCGCGAGGGTCGACACCGCGAAGGCGGCCGTCCCGTAGATCGCCATCGGCTCGCCCGCACCGATCGCCATGACGCCGAAGCCGACGAGGAAGCCGTAGAGCACTCCCCACAGCGCGGTCCACCAGGAGCCGGTCTTCGCGCCCCGGTAGGCGAACATGAACGGGGTCGCGATGCCGCAGGTGAACAGCGGGAACACCCACATGCCGTGGTCGAAGGCGGGGCCGTGGCCGCGGTGTTCGCGCGGTCCGGTCCAGTGCCGGGAGCGGGCGACGGGTTCGGCTTCCGGCGGCCCGGTCTTGATCTCGCCGAGGGGGCGGGTTTCGCCGGCGTCGCCGGTGACCAGGGCCCGGAACTCGTCGGGGCTGAGCAGCGGGACGCCGCTCGACACCGAGAACTCGTGGTGCGCGGCCTTCATGCGCACGCCGTACCCGACGACCATGTGCGTGATGTCGCCGTCCATGCGGGCGGCCAGTTCGATGCCCGCCGACTTCGCCAGCCGCCGGGCCTCGTTCGCCGACGTGTCCCAGCCCTCGACGTAGACCCTCACGCCTCGGCCGTTCGGCGCGCCCGGGCCTCGGCGAGCGCGAAGTGCACGCCCCCGGCGAACGCCGACAGCACGACCGCCGCGACGCCGGGCGCGGTCATGTCGCCGCCTTCGACGACGGCGTAGAACCCGAAGCCGGTGGCGAACCCGTAGAGCACGCCCCACACGGCGTGAAGCCACGTGCCCTTCTTCGTCGCCAGGTGCGCGAAGGAGAACGGCGTGGCCACACCGGCGGTGACCATCGGCAGCAGCCACAGGCCTTTCCCGAACGCGGAGTTCGGTGGACCGGGCGCCTCGGCCGGCCCGGGCGAGGGCCGCGCGGCCTCGATCGCGTCGAGTTTCTCCAGGAACTCCGCGGGCGTGATCATCGGGACGTCGTTGTTCTCGCTGTACTCGACGTAGGCGCGCTTGCGGTCGTTCTCACCGACCACGAGGTGGCTGATCCGGCCGTCCATCCACTCGGCGACGCCGACCTCGATGGACCGCATCGCCCGCTCACGGGCCCCGCCGAGGACGGCCTCCCGGCCGCCGAAGTACACCCACATCCCTACTCCACCGCCAACTCCTCGGGACGCCGCATGTGCCGGACGTCGCGGTCGAGGGTAAACAGTCCCGCCAACAGCGTGACCGCCGCGGCGGCGGCGAAGGCCCAGCCGGTGCCGAAATGGTCGAAGACGATGCCGAAGGCGATCGGTCCCAGGGGTTTCAGGCCCATCGCGGCTATGCTCATCGCGGCGTTGACCCGGCCCTGGAGATGGTCGGGGACGATGGCGCCCATGTATCCGCCGAGCAGCGCGTTCCCCGGCGGGATCATGAACACGACAACGCCGAACACGATGCCCTGCACGATCGGCGACGGGATGAAGATCGCCGCGGTCAGCCCGATCGGCAGGGCCGCGGCGCTCAGGTGCACCACCTGGCTCGGCCGCAGAACCTTGACCAGCCATGTCGCGGCGAAGGATCCGAGCAGGACGCCCGCGCCGAGCAGGGTGATCATCAGGCCGGTCAGCGCGGAGTTCGCACCGGTCTTGGCCGCGTGCGCGATCAGCACCAACGGCACCCCGGCGAAGGCCATGTTCATCAGCACCGCCCAGCCCATCAGGGCGCGCAGTACGGGCTCGCCGTAGATGAAGACGAAACCGGCCGTGGCGCCCTTCCACATCGGTTCGGCGTGCTCGGTGCCCCGCTCGCGCTGGAACGGGCGGCGGATGAACAGCAGCGCGATCGCCCCGGCGAGGTAGGACACCGCGTCGAACAGGAACGGGATCGCCCGCCCGACGGTGAACAGCACGCCCGCCAGCGGCGGGCCGACCATCGCCGCGGCGGCGTTGCGGCCTTCCCTGGCGGCAGCGGCGGCGGCGAGTTGGGAGGCCGGGACGAGCTGTTTCAGGGCACCGCCCGCCGCCGGGCTGAACAGGCCGTCGCCGATCGAGGTCAGCGAGCCGGCGACGAGGATCATCCAGATCGAGGCACGGTCGGTCATGACGAGTACGACCATCCCGCCGAGGACCACCGCGCGGACGAGGTCGCAGCCGATCATGATCCTGCGGCGGTCGAAGCGGTCGGCGAACACACCCGCCGGAAGCGTCGCCAGCAGCAGGAACACCATTTCGAGGGTGCCCATGAGACCGGCGTAGGTGGCGCTGCCGGTGAGGGCGAGGATCAGCAGCGGGTACGCGATGCCCGAGACCGTGCTGCCCAGGCCCGACATCGCCTGCGCCGACCAGAGGATCTGGAAGTCGCGGTTCTTGCGTAACGGAACGATCGAGTCTTCTTTTGGACGTGCTTCCCCCGTTGTCATGACTTCAGATGATGAGCCGACGGGGCCCCTCACGCAACCCCGTCCGGCCCCGAAGGTCACCCCCGGCGACTACCCTCGCAGGGTGACCACGGACAGGCTGACCCACGTCGACGACACCGGCGCGGCGCGCATGGTGGACGTCTCCGGCAAGGAGCCGGGCGCCCGCACCGCGCGTGCGGCAGGGGTCGTGCGCACCACGCGGCAGGTCGTCGACCTGCTGCGCGACGGCGCGCTCCCCAAAGGCGACGCGCTCGCCGTCGCCCGGATCGCCGGGATCATGGGCGCCAAACGCACCCCGGACCTGATCCCGCTGTGCCACCCGATCGCGCTGCACGGCGTGACCGTGGAACTGACCTGCGAGGGCGACCGCATCGAGATCCTGTGCACCGCCCGCACGGCCGACCGCACGGGTGTCGAGATGGAGGCGCTCACCTCGGTGGCGACCGCCGGGCTCACCCTCATCGACATGATCAAGGCCGTCGACCCGGCCGCGTCCCTCGACGAGGTGCGCGTGCTGTCGAAGGAAGGCGGCAAGACCGGCCACTGGGAGCGCGACCGGTGACCCGCACCGCCCGCGTGATAGTCGCGTCGAACCGGGCCGCGGCCGGCGTGTACACCGACACCTCCGGCCCGCTGCTCGTCGAAGGCCTGCGGGAGCTGGGTTTCACTGTCGAAGAACCGCTCGTGGTGCCCGACGGGGAACCCGTGCACGACGCCCTCCAGGCGGCTGTACGCTCCACAGTGGACGTGGTGCTCACCTCAGGCGGCACCGGTCTGACGCCCACCGACCGCACCCCCGAGATGACCCGGCGGGTGCTCGACCGCGAGGTGCCCGGGATCGCCGAAGCGTTGCGCGCGTACGGATACGCCAGGATCCCCGCCGCCGCTCTCTCCCGTGGGCTCGCCGGTGTCGCCGGGCGCACCCTCATCGTCAATCTGCCCGGTTCGCGCGGCGGCGCCAAGGACGGCCTCGCCGTCCTCGGGCCACTGCTCGGACACGCGGTCGACCAGATCGGCGGCGGCGACCACGCCCCGCGAGACAAGGAATCCTCATGAGGCAGCAGCAACGCTCCCAACCGGGCAGTGCCCCGCTCGACTGGGCCGCCGCCCGGCGCACGACCTACGAGGCCGGACTCCTCGCGAAGCTCCTGCCCGTGCGCTACCCGATCGGCCAGGCCGACGGCGCCACCCTCGCCGAGGCCCTGCGCACCCTCACCCCGCTGCCCGCCTTCCCGACGTCCAGTGTGGACGGTTACGCCGTCCGCGGCGAAGGGCCCTGGCGACTGTCCGGGCGCGTCCTCGCCGGCGGCGAACCGGGCGAACTGCGCGACGGCACCGCCGTCGAGATCGCCACGGGCGCCATGGTTCCCGAGCGCACCGAACGGCTCATCCGCGTCGAGAACGCCACCGTCGCCGACGGGCACGTCTCGGTCGAGAACATCCCCGGACCACGCGTCGACGTCCGCGAGATCGGCGAAGAGGCCGGATCCGGAGAGGAACTGCTGCCCGAAGGGCACCCCGTCACACCCGGCGTCATCGGGCTCGCCGCCTCCTGCGGCCACGACCTGATCTCCGTGCGGCCCAAACCCCGTGCCGCGCTGCTCATCTTCGGCGACGAACTCGCCGTCACCGGACCGCCCGGACACGGCCGCGTCCGCGACGCCCTCGGGCCGTCCCTGCCCTCGATGCTCGCGCACGCCGGCGCCGAGCCCGTGCCCGGATTCCGGCCCCGGGGACCGATCGACGACACCCTCGAAGCCCACGTCTCCGCCCTGCGCGCCGCCCTCGACGACGCCGACGTCGTCTGCACCACCGGCGGCACCATGCACGGGCCCGTCGACCATCTGCATCCCGCGCTCGCCGAGCTGGGGGCCTCCTACGTGGTGAACACCGTGGCGGTGCGGCCCGGGTTCCCGATGCTGGTGGCGGCCCTGCCCGGCGACAGGTTCGTCGTGGGGCTGCCCGGCAATCCGCAGTCGGCCATCGTCGCGGTGGTCTCGCTCGTACTGCCGCTGCTGGCGGGCTTGTCCGGTCGCGACTTCCCGGCGACGTCCACCGTGGAGCTCGGAGCCGACATCGCCGGACGCGGCGACTACACGCACCTGTCGCTGGTGAAGATCAACGGGCGCAAGGCCTACCCGCTGCCGCACGCCGGGTCGGCGATGCTGCGAGGGCTGGCCGCCGCCGACGGCTTCGCCATCATTCCGCCCGGTGAGCACGGATCGGCGGGGCAGCAGGTCGGATTCGTGCGGATCCCGTCATGATCCACGCCGCCGTGACGAGCGAGCCGATCGACGTGGCCACGCACGAGGAGATGGTCGCCGACGCGACCGCCGGTGCCGTGGTGTCCTTCGCCGGTGTCGTGCGGGATCACGACGGCGGCAAGTCCGTGGCCGCCCTGGTCTACGAGGCCCACCCCAGTGCCGCGAAGGTGGTGGAGGAGGTCGCCGCCGATATCGCCGCCCGGCCCGGGATCACGCACGTGGCGGTGACGCATCGCGTGGGGGCGCTGGCGATCGGGGACGCCGCGTTGGTCGCGGCGGTGTCGGGCCCGCACCGGGCCGAGGTCTTCGCGGCCTGTGCCGCGCTGGTGGACGAGGTCAAGGCGAGGCTGCCGGTGTGGAAGCACCAGCACTTCGCCGACGGAAGCGATGAGTGGGTGAACTCGGCCTGAGCCTTGGGCGCGTTCGAGGAGTCCAAGACCGGGGACGCGACGTCCGGTTCGGCGGGACACGACGACCCGATCGCGTGCTCCCGCTCCTCCGCGAGAACCTGGAGATCACGCCGACCGCGAGGGACCCCGGACCAAGAGTTCGAGGCCCCCGCGTCGCGGGGGCCTCGGTCGGGGGCGGAGCTTCAGTCCGGGTCAGGCGGCGTCGAGCGCCCCTTCGATCTTGCGGAGCATCTCGGCGACGGGCGGGCTGACCTCGCCGCGACCGGCCTGGGCGGCGGCCTGGACGGCGACGTTGATGGTGCTGCGGAAGTTGTCGACCTCGTCCGGCGCCTGCTCCCGCAGGATCCGCACCGAGTCGGCCAGCGCCGGCAGTGTCTGGTCGGCGAGCGCGGCGGCGGAGGAGTAGTCGAGCTTGACATCGTTCTTCTTCGGCGCGAGGACGTGGCCGACGAGTCCGGTCGCGGACCCGTAGGCGAGGCTGCCGTGCGTCGCGATCTTGTGCGGCGAACCGGCGACGCCCGCGTAGGCGATCAGCGCGACGGCCCCCTGGGCGGCGGTGCGGATGGTGGTCTTGGACTGGGCGGAGAGCGTGTCGTTGTTCGTCATGTCCGCAACTATCGGCGGCCCGCCTGTCACGGTCCCGCCATCGTTCTGACACCGCTCCTGACACGGTGACCGACGCCGTCACCCACACCGAGAACGCCCGCCCGGGCGAGCCGGACGGGCGTCTTCACCTCAATGGAGAGGCGTCTTCACTCAGCAGAAGCAGTTGTTGTTGCACGGATGCGGACAGCACGTCTGGTAGCAGCCGGGCCTCCCGGGACACTGCCGCGTCGTGCATCCTCCGGCGTCCGCCTTCGCTTTGCGGACGAGTTTGTCGATGACCCGGTCGGTCAGCTTGGCGATCACGCTCATGCCGACCCCCTCTCGGAGTTCGAACCGTGTGCCCCGTGCACGCGGTCGTCCCAGAGTCTCGAAGTCCGTGACGACCCGCTGTCCTCAGTAGACATTCCGGGCGCTCAGAGCGCGTGCCGCACCCACACGTTCGGTTCCACGTACACCGCGCACGCCTGCGTCGTGTCGCAATGAACCGGCGACAACGCGAACGGCAGCTCGACGGGCCCGTCGGCGTCGAAGGCCAGACCGGTCCACTCGCGCCATTGCGCCAGCGACCCGGGAATCACCATCGACGCGGGCGCGACCTTGTCGATCTTCCCGCCCGCGCGTACATGCACGCGCAGCCACGGGTCGGCGGGCAGGCCGTCGTCGCGGGTGCGGAAGGCGTACTCGGCCATGGGCGTGTGCGGTTCGAGATGCTTCGCGCTCGGGCGTACGGGGGCCAGCATCTCGCTGAATCCCTTCGCGCGGGCGTTGTCGCGCAAGGCCTTCACCAGCAGCCCCGACAAGCCCTTGCCCTGGTGCTCGGGGTGCACGCTGATCTCGACGGCGCTGACCGTGTCGGGCTCGACGCCCTTGCGCAGGTCGGAGTTCGCCCACATCAGCACCTGGTCCCACCCGGTGTCGGGCAGCTCCCCGCCGCGACCGCCGACGGCCCGCGAGAAGGGCACGCTGTGGCCGTGCCCGACGACGGCACCACCCTCGTCGGTCGCGACGACCGCGAACTCCCGGTGGGCCGCGGTGACCGGCCCGAACAGCGACCAGGCGACCGGGTCGTGGTCCATGAACTCCGGCCACGAGTCCGGCATGTTCCAGACCGTGTCGGCGAGTTCGGGTCGTTCGGCGAGGGTGGTGATGTGCGTGTTCACTTCGGCAGGCTAACCAGTGTTGATCATGATCGCGAGCGGTTAACGCAAGCCCAGTTCGCGCAGCTCCACGCGGTGACGCGTGCTGTCGGCGGAGATCAGGGCACCGTCGTCGAGGCCGATGACCTCGCCGCCCGGGGTGTTCCCGACCGCGCCGGTGGCGAGTTCGATGTACCAGAGGCCGCCGCGGACGTCGCCGACGGCGAGCCAGCCGTCGCCGGTGAGGAAGCCGGTCGTGACGAACCCGAAGGTCTCGGGTCCTTCGGTTCTCAGCGTCGCGCGCCAGTAGACGGAGTCGCGGGGACGGACGGCGGTCAACTCGGCGGTGACCGGGTCGAGTCCGACGGCGAGTCCGGTGTGAACGGCGAGGATGCGGCGGCCGGCGGCCGTGGGCGTCGAGGGGATGTCGCCGGTCGCGGGATCGATGAGCTGGTAGTAGCCGGGGGAGTCGTGGTTGGCGGAATCGGCGCTGTCGAGGAAGTGGCCGTCGACGAGGGTGACGGGCCCCGACTCGCCCGGCTCGGAGAGGGTCGCGCGCGTCCACAAGGTCTCGCCGGTGGCCGGGTTCAGGCAGCGGAGGGTGTGGCTGAGGCCGACGTCGACGACGTGCCCGCCGTAGACGCGCAGGTCGGCGCCCTCGGAGGCGGCCCAGGTGCCGAGTTCGGTACCGGTCGCGAGGTCGACGGCGGTGCGCTCGCCGCCGTCGCGCCACAGGAAGAGGCCGCCGCCGGGCTCGGGCACGATCGGCGCCGGGTTGGCCACCGCGACGGTCTGATGCCGCGAGGAGACGGGCTCGGGGAGAAGTGGTGTGGCGTCGCGTTCGGCACGCCACAGCGCGGTGCCGTCGAGGCCGGTCGCGGTGGCCGTGCAGTCGCCCCCGTCGCAGCCGAAGACGACGACGCGGTCGGGCAGGACGACGGCCCCGGCCGCCTCGCCATCGGGCCGGATCGTGAAGCGCACGGAGCCCGTCGCGACGTCCACGACCACGTAACCCGCCGGGTCGTCGACGACCACCACGCCATCGGCGACACGCACGTGCTGCCAGGCCGACGCCGACGTCACGTCACCGGACAGACTCCGGCGCCAGACCTCGCCGCCGCCCTTCCTGCCGTAGGCGACCACGCCGTGCTCGCCGACGACGAGGACCGACTCGCCGACGACGCGGGCGGCCAGCGCCCGCCCCGACCCGTCGGGCACCGTCGCCGCCCACAACGCCGGGACGTCGAGGGGGCCGGGCGGCTCGACCGGTTCCTCCGCCGGTCGCGTGAGGAACACGGCCCCCACCGCCAGGAGACCGGCGACTAAGAACAGCGCGACCGGCCAGCGGCGCGGTGGTGGGGGTGGGGGGTCTTCGTGGTCGAGGTCGATGGTCACTCGCGTCATAGGACAGTTCATACACCCGGGGTGGGGGTGGCTCGGGATCATCGTGCTCGCGCTGGTCGTGTGTCCTGTCGGCCGGTGGGGACCGCACCCGCGCTCGCGCTGACCTTGGGCAGCCTACTTTTCGCCATCCGGGGGGTGGGGACGATGACCGTGACTCTGGGGGTGGGTCTTGGCTCTGTCGCGCGTAGCGCGACTGGTCCCCTCGATCCACTTGCGTGTGTCTCCGTCGCTTCGGCCAGGGATTGGTGCAACACGAAGGTTCTGGGGCT
>NZ_JACHGT010000028.1 GCF_014202425.1 Phytomonospora endophytica
GGTGGCGGTGGCGGTGGCGGTGGCGGTGGCGGTGGCGGTGGCGGTGGCGGTGGCGGTGGCGGTGGCGGTGGCGGTGGCGGTGGCGGTGGCGGTGGGGGCTGTGATTGGGGGCGGGGTACCAGTGACGAGGTGTCGTTTTCGCGTAACGGTGGCCTCGGCCGGGTTTCAAGCTGTGAGCGGGTGAGCGGGTGAGCGGGTGAGCGGGTGAGCGGGTGAGCGGGTGAGCGGGTGAGCGGCCGACGAGGCTGGGGGCGAGCGCAGCGAGCAGGAAGCGGCGCGAGCGGGAAGCGGCGGGCGGCGAGCGGGAAGCGGGAAGCGGGAAGCGGGAAGCGGGAAGCGGGAAGCGGGAAGCGGCGCGAGCATCGCCTGCCAGCGCGTGAAACCAAGCAGCGGCGCCCGTACCCCCGACCCGTTGGGCTGAACCGAAAGCGCCGCCAGGCCAGATCCTCCGCGCGCCCCTATCCACATCCCCACTTCAAGGCGCACCATGGAATCAGGCCCGTCGGCAACCCGTCCGCAATCCGCCCGAAACCCCCGCCGGCGACCGCACTGGCAACCCCGCAACCCGCTTCTGCAGACCTCCCGGGAAAAAAATCCACCCAACGCCTCTGGACTGGCCCGACTTTGCCAGCCATGCTGGAGTCTCCTTAACGGTCGCTAAGTTCGGAAACGCGACCGCGACGTCCACGAAACAAAGCACTCCGCAAGACCCGCACCCGCAAAACCCGCACCACCGCAAAACCCGCACCACCCCACCACAAAAAAACCGTTCCGCGCCCGCCGTCCCCGCGTCCTCGCCACCACGCTCCACATCGAGGCCACGCGATTCGTCGGCTCGCGGACGCCCGCCAGGGCAACGTCGCCCGCGCATCCTCCCTTCCCCAAAAGTGAGTCCTCGGAGGTTTCGCGATGATCCAGGACACTGCTCGCCGGGCGGCAACCGACGCCTGGTACCCGCAATTCGCGCGCGTCGTCTGGCATGCCACCGCACCCCTGCGGCACGCGCTCCACCGCACCCACGGCGTCGACTGGTGGTGTCCCACCCAGGTCGCGCCTTACTCTCCCGACGACCCCGGCGGCAGCGCCGCCGCTCCCGGCTGCGCCGACTGCGTCAGTGAACACGGCGAAATCCTCTGCATCACGTGCCGCCGCTACGCCGATCGCCGTGACGAGGTCGCCGACCCCGACGGATGGGTCTATCGCGTCGCCGAATGCCTGATGCTGGACCGGTTCCGCCATATGCGCGTCAGCCTCGGCGCCCTCGCCCGCACCGATCCGCGTGGGGTCGTCGCCCGCGTCTACGACGCGTGCGCCTCCGACTGGGAGCGTCATCTGGCGCGCCTGATCCTGACCTACGTGGGCTTCCACGGTCCCGTCCCGGCCGAGATCTGGCCGTATCGAAAGTGGCTGGCCGAGAAGGCCCTGGTCACCTCCACCGTCCAGGAGGGTCCGGGCGCCAAGGCGGCCCTGCACGACGACATCGTCCTCGTCCTGGCCCTGATGCGCGCCCGCGGCGGGAACGTGCACGCCGACGGTGAGCGCATGCCCTGGTTCGAGGCCTATGTGGAGCGTCCGCTCGGGCGTCGTCGTCGCATCGACACGATCAGCTTTGAGCAGGGCCCGACGACCGGCGACGGGCGTCTGGTCATCGACCCGCCGGATCCGGGCCTGGTCCGCGACTACACCGACCGTCTCGTCAGCGACTGCATGGTCCTCGTCCTCGCCGGCGCCACGGTCGGCACGGCCCTGCGACGGGTCCTGCCGGATCTGCTGGGCACCAAGGGTTTCGAGGTCATCGGGAACCGGCCGCTGATGGACAAGCTCACCCGCTACGTCCGCGCGCAGCTGCCGGAATCCGACGCAAGGGGGTCCCGGTGAGGGTTGGCGTGCCCCTGCGCCTGGGGCATACTGGTGTGACGCCGAGGTAGCCGATCGTGGCTTGAGGAGAGTGACGGCGGCATGAACGACATTCCGCGCGACGCGTCCCGTTCCGATTCCCGGCCACCCCTCGCGCCGGCCCTTCTCGAAGAGGTCTCGGTCCTGCTCAGCGAGATCGCCTACGACCGGATCCACACCGACATCCGTCCCGAGGGCACCGACATCGACCCCGGGTGGCTGCGCGACGCCGCCGCCGAGCAGTACGGCCTGCTCGGCGCGGCGCTTGAGGAGCGCGACTCCCGCGCGTGACTTCGTCGCGGAAAGGTCACAGTACGGTCGCGCTCGGCGTGCGTTGCGGGCGGAAACACCCTTCTGTCGCATGACGCAGGTATGGTGGGCGCTCGATCGACCCGTACGGAAAGAGGACACCCGTCATGACCTATCCACCACAGCAGCCGTACGGTGGGCAGCAGAACCCGTACGGGCAGCAGCCCGACCCCTACGGACAGCAGCCGGCCTCCGGTGCCCCCTACGGCCAGCCGCAGCAGCCCGCCTCGGGCGCGCCCTACGGCCAGCCGCAGTCCCCGGCCCCTTACGGCCAGCCCGACCCGTACGCGCAGTCCTCGGGCGCGCCGTACGGCCAGCCGCAGCAGCCTGCCTACGGGCAGCCCCAGCAGCCCGCGTACGGCCAGCCCGCCTACGGACAGCCGGCCTACGGCCAGCAGCCCGGGTACGGGCAGGTGCAGCCCCCCGGTGAGCGCCCGCAGATCGTGACGGTCGCGGCGATGCTGGTCATGGCCACCGTGGCCTTCTCGTTCCTCGCCGGTGTTCTCGGCATCATCGTCACCAGTGGCTACGCCGTCTCCGGCAGCTACTCGATGATCACCGCCGTCATCTACATCATCGTCGCCGGTGGTTTCACCGCGCTGGCGCTGGGCATCCTGCGCGGCCGCAACGGCGCGCGGATCACCGCCTTCGTGCTCTACGGCATCTTCCTCGCCTGCTGGGGCTTCGGTCTCATCGGCAACGCGGCCCTGTCGAGCGCCGACACCTACAACCTGCTCCCCGGCTGGTACACGACGCTGTCGCTGATCTTCAACGTCGTCCAGATCGGCTGCGGCATCGGCATCATCGTCACGCTGGCGATGGGTCCCTCGAAGGACTGGTTCAACGCCCACAAGGCCGCCCGCGCGGCCGGTATGGCGTAAGCAGTTCCGACCCCGTAACTTCAAGGCGGCGCCTCTTCGGGCGCCGCCTTCCTCATAGCTTCAGTACACAGCCAGTCCCCACGCCGAAAGGTGCCCCGTGGCCGCCCCCATGTTCGCCGCACCCCCCAAGCCGCCGCGCCCGGGCATCGTGTCCGCCGCGGGCGTCCTGCAGTTCTCGGTGTTCGGTTTCGCGCTGCTCAACGCGATCATCGGCTACCTGATCGCGCGCTCGATCATCCCCGACCTGACCGACGCCCTCATGGCCGAAGGCGCGCCCTCCAACGCCGACGCCGAGGACTTCGCCAGCCTCCTCGCCATCAGCATGGGCGTCGTCTACTTCTGCCTGCTGATCTGGCCCGCCGCCTTCGCGCTGCTCGGCATCTGGACCCTGCGCGGCGTCAACGGAGTCCGCATCACCACCTGGATCCTCGGCGGCATCGCGGTCCTGTGCGGCCTGTTCTCGGTGCTCACCTCGGGCCTCCAGGGTTCGCTGGCCTCGACGAACACCACCGGCGGCGGCGAATACGCCTGGGCCGAGAACGTCGACGTCAACGCCCTCATGCCCGGCTGGTTCACCGCCTACTCGGTCGTCTCGAACATCATCTCGACCGCCCTGTACGCCACCGTCGTGATCCTCCTGCTGATGCCCAAGGCGCACGAGTACTTCCGCCCCATGCGCCCGCCGACGCAGCCGCAGATCTACCTGCCCTACGAGCCGCCGACCAAGCCGTGACCGGCGCGCCCGTGGGCGGCTTCGGGGTCCCCGAGGCCCCGCGCCCGCCCGCGCGGCTGCTCGGCGTCGCCGCCGCCTTCGTCTACACCGTCGCCGCGCTGGCGGCGGTGTGGGCCGTCATGGGACTGGCCGGCACGACCGGCCTCGCCGACGCGCTCACCGCCGACGGAGCCGCCGGCGGGCGCTTCACCGTCCAGATCTGGCTCACGCTGCTCAGTGCGTCCCTCACCGCGCTCCTCTACGCCGTCGCCACCGCCCTCGCCGCCCGCGCGCTGCTCGGCGGCGGCGCCATGGGCTACTGGTGGAGCATCGGCCTCGTCGCCGTCAATCTCGCCGTCACCGTCTACGGCGTCTCGACCGACGGCGTCCAGCAGCAGCTCGTCGCCCTCACCGCCGAGACCGGCTCCCACTCCGCCGACCTGGAGCACGTCGTCGCCGCCCTGCCCGGCTGGTACGCGACCTATACCGTGGCGCACAACACCGCCGCCGTCCTCATCGGCACCATCGCCCTCGTGCTGCTCTTCCTGCCCGCCTCACTGGAGCACACGTCCCGCCGGCCACCGCCCGGCACCGGAGGCGGCGGGTTCGAAGTGCCCCGCTGAACCACGCAGCCAGGAGTGAACGCCCATGACCTACCCACCCCAAGGTCCCTACGGTTACCAGGTCCCCTACCAGGTCCAGCCGGCCCCGGAACGGCCCCAGCAGGTCCTCACCGCCGCGATCCTCATGGTCGCCATCGGCGTCATCGGCCTGCTCATGCTGCTGACCTCGCTCCTCGACGTCGCCGCGCTCGGTGCGCTGGGCGGCGGACTCTCCTTCGCCGGCTGCCTCGGCCCCATACTGCACGTCGCGGTCGGCGTCCTGGCCATCTTCGTGCTGCGCGGGCAGCACGGCCCCCGCGTCGCCGTCTACGTCGTCGGCGGCGCCGCCGCGCTCTGCGACGGCTTCTCCGCGGTGATGTCGATGATCACCGCCTCTGAGCTGGCCGACTACAACAGCGGCCCGCCCGCCGTCCTGGTCTTCCTGTCGATCATCGTCACGCTGGTCATGTGCGCCACCGTCGCCGCGATCGCGCTGCTCGCCACCGGCCGCGCCAACGCCTGGTTCACCGCAATGAGGCAACGTCCGCCGATCGCGCCACAACAATGGGCGTAATGGTCTAATTTGGGGCGATGCGCCCGATACTGCCTCCGAGGGCCGTCACCATCGCGGCCGGCGTCCAGTACGCCACCGCCGGCCTGGCGCTCGCCGGAGCCGTCTTGAGCATCCTCATCGCCCAGAAACTCGCCGCCGTCCTGCCCGGAGCCCTCGCCGAGGAGTTCCCGACCGAGGCGCAGCGCGAGACGGCCGTCTTCACGACCAGGGCGGCCTCCTACGGCGTGATCGGCCTGTGGCTGCTCTGCTCGCTGGTCTTCGCGTCCTTCGCCCGCTTCTATCGCCGCGGCAGCCGCTGGGCGCGCAACTGGACCTGGGCGGTCGCCGGGCCCCTGGTGTTGTGCGGGGTGTGCGGCTTCGCCAGCGCTGGCTCACCGAAGAGCTACGGCGAGAACCCCGCGACCTCGGAGCGCATCGAGCAGGCCCTCGACGCGGCCACGCCGTCGTGGTGGTCGGGCACGAACGCGATGGTGCAGGCCCTGACCTTCGCGTCCTACCTGGCGATCATCGTGCTCCTGGCGACCCCGGCGGCCAACGCCTGGTTCCGCGAGGCGCGCGTCGCCTCCGGCGAACCGGCCCCGGTGGCCTAGGTGCCCGAGCCCTCGACGCCGTTGAGCGCCGCCGTCACCGCCGCCGTGGTCAGCACCGGCTGGTACTGGTCGGGCGGCAGCAACCCGACGGCGGTCAGCCGCGCCAGGTTCGCCTCGTCGTCGAGGACCGCCAGGAACTTCTCCGCGGCCTGGCTCAGCAGCCCCGACAGGTCGGCCCGCATCGCGTACGGGAAATCCAGCCCCGTCACCGCCGGACGCGTCTCCAGCAGCACCCACGGCTCATCGGGGTGTTCGGCGTTGTGCGCGTCGAGGTCGAGACGCGACATCGGCACCGCCTTGAACCCCTTCGGCAGCTCGTCGGCCGCGAGTTCGGTGTCGATCTCGACCTTGCGGCCCGCCCCGACGTTGTCGAAGGCCGCCAGCGCGGCCAGGGCCGCCACGTCGCGCCTGGGGTCGCCGACGCATACCGGCAGCTTCGCCGGATCCCAGTCGTCCAGGTCCAGGCTCGGCCGGTACTTCTCGGCGTCGGCTCCCCTCGCGGCCAGCCCGACCGGGCTGAACGCGACCGACGGCTGGTGGGCCCCCAGGACCGTCCCCGACCCGGCGTCGACCGCGCCGTCCACACGCAGGCTCCAGGCCCGCGACTCCGGAACCCACACGTGCGGCAGGACGGCCGCGGGCCCGTTCCCGCTCCCGTCTCCGACATCTATCCTTCCGCCGCGGGCTTCGACGAGTGCCGCGGCGACCGCCGCCGAGTCCGCCTCGGTGATCGTCACCGAGACGCAGGTGGCGTTGACGCGCAGGGAGCCGGGCGGGAGGGATCCGGCCACGTCGCGCAGTGCCGAGGCGATGGCCGGTGCGGCGGCCACCTCAAGGTCGAGCGTCTCGGCGCAGTCCTGCGCCCGGTCGATGACGACGCGCAGGGCGACGGCCGTCAGGGGAACGAGCAGCGCGAGCAGGGCGCAGCCGATGAGGGTGCGCCTCGTCTTGCGTCCGAGCCGTGGGGGACGACGGTGCCGGATCGCCATAGGCTCACCTGCGGCGGGGGGCCGGACTTCCCCCTCGGCTCTGGCGGCGCTGCTTGGGCGGCGTGATCGACCCGGCGATGATGGTCAGCGCCTCCGGCACGAGCCGGAAGTACGCCCACACGCCGCGTTTATCTCGTTCCAGCAGACCGGCGTCGGTCAGTATTCGCAGATGGTGGCTGATCGTTGGCTGGGAGAGGCCGAGCGGCCCGGTGAGTTCGCATACGCAGGCCTCCCCGTCGGGGGACGCCTGGATCAGGCTGATCAGCCGCAGCCGGTTGGCGTCGGCGAGGGCCTTGAGGACCGAGGCGAGCCGTTCGGCGTCGGGATGTTGCATGGGTTCACCGTCTAGCGGTGATGTCGCATAGGTGGTGTCGACGATCGCGCGTGGCACGGGTGTTTCCTTTCACCATCTCTGTCGATCGCGCCATCGGCTCCCGGCCATGAGGATGGTCAAGGTCGGGAGGCCGTGAATGGCGGCAAATGGCCCAGTATGAACGTGTTCTCCAGTTGGGGATTGATCGAAGAGGGGTGGTTCGGCTTACAGTCCGAGATCGGCGAGGGTGTAGGCGGCCAGGTAGGGAATCCCGGCGGCCTCGACGGTTTCACGGGCACCGCGGTCGACGATCACGGCGACGCCGACGATCTCGGCGCCCGCCTCACGGAGCGCGTCGACGGCGGTGAGGACACTGCCCCCGGTGGTGGAGGTGTCCTCGACGGCGAGCACCCTGCGCCCGGACACGTCCGGGCCCTCGATGCGCCGTTGGAGGCCGTGGGTCTTCTCGCTCTTGCGCACGACGAAGGCGTCGAGGGGACGCTTCGCGCGGTGGAGCATGGCTCCGGCGACCGGGTCGGCGCCGAGGGTGAGGCCGCCGACGGCGTCGTACTCCCAGTCGGCGGTCAACTCGTTCATCACCGCACCGACCAGCGGAGCGGCGGCGTGGTGCAGGGTGACTCGGCGGAGGTCGATGTAGTAGTCGGCCTCGCGCCCACTGGAAAGCACCACGCGACCCCGCACGACGGCGAGATCGGCAATGAGGGTGCGCAGCTGGTCGCGCTCTGACATGCCTGACAGGGTACGTGGCGTGGTCAGTCGATTCCGCCGCGCCCCGACCGCTTCTGCATGCGCCCGGCCAGCCGATACAGCAAGGATCTCGGCGCGTGTCTGACCACTTCGGACACAACGCGGTAGCGGGCGGTGGGAATGCTGACCAGCCTGGCGCGGTCCAGGTCGCGCAGACCGGCGGCCACGACGGCGTCGGCGTCGAGCCAGAGCGGGTCGGGGATGCCGCCGGTCTCGATGCCCGCGCGGAGGTGGAATTCGGTGCGCACGTAGCCGGGGCACAGGGCCATGACCCGCACGCCTTTCCCTTGCACCGCTTGGCCGATGGACTCCGAGAAGTTGGTGACCCAGGCCTTCGACGCGTTGTAGGTGGAGCCTGGTCCGATGGCCCCGAAACCGGCCACGGAGGACACGTTGACGACCGCTCCCCAGCCTCTGTCCATCATGGACGGTACGGCGGCGTGGGTGAGGCGCAGGACCGCGCGGACGTTGAGCCGCAACTGGCGTTCCTCGTCCTCGACCGGCGAGCCGAGGAAGCCCTGCTGCAAGCCCATGCCGGCGTTGTTGACAAGGAAGTCGACCCGGCGCGCCGCGTCGGATACCCGACGTTCCACGACTTCGCAGCCTTTGTCGTCGGTGAGGTCG
Organism: Phytomonospora endophytica; assembly: GCF_014202425.1. Taxonomy (GTDB): domain Bacteria; phylum Actinomycetota; class Actinomycetes; order Mycobacteriales; family Micromonosporaceae; genus Phytomonospora; species Phytomonospora endophytica. The sequence continues at coordinate 8,259 of NZ_JACHGT010000028.1, forward strand.
GCGGCCAGGGCCTCCACCTCGACGCCGTAGGTCTCGTGGAGCAGTTCGGCCGACTCGGTGAGGCGCTCGGCGTCGCGGGCGACCAGGACGAGGTCGTATCCGTCGGCGGCGAGCCGGCGGGCGAAGGCCGCGCCGATACCGGCGGTGGCGCCGGTGATCAGTGCCCGGCGCGAGCCGTGGTGGGCCGGTGGCCCGAAGATGGCGGATTCCATTCGCTCACTGTGTCATTTGCCCGGTGGGAACGGCGTTTCAGGGCGGTTTCGAAGAGTGATCTTCGCGCGGCCGGCGAAACCAGGCCCGCGCGGCCGGTGTCGCGAGGAGCGCGACGATCGCGAGGTAGGCGACCGCGGTGAGGACCTCCAGTACGACCAGCGCCGGCGGCCACCAGCCGGGGATCGCGCGGTCGAGGGCGCGGCCGGTCAGGGCGAGGAACTCGGCGTCGTCGAGCCCTGTCCGGGGCGTGGCGGCGCGGTCCATGGCCCGCACCCCGAGCAGCGCGACGGGCAGCGCGAAGGTCCAGGTCGCCACACGGGTCCAGCGTTCCACCTCGTGCCGGTAGCCGAAGGCGAAGAGGGCGACGAGCAGCGCTCCGGCGGCCCACACGCCGATGAGGACGTAGGAGAACAGTCCGGTGACGAACGAGGCGGCCGTGGCGTCGTCGTAGCCGGCGCCCTGGGCGCGCATCGCGCTCTCGACGGCGTCGAGGAGGTGCGCGGTGGTGAGGACGGCCAAGGTCGCGCCCACGGCGGTCAGCCCGGCCGTGGCGAACTGGACGGCGGTGGCGATCCGGACGGTCGCGGGCATTCGGGACATCGGGGCAGGCTAGCGGTGAAGGTCAAGCGCTTCAATGGATCAGAGACCGAACCCGGAGGCCGCCATGCCACGTCAGCATCCGTCCCTGATCGCCGCCTTCCTGCTCGACATGAGGCCCGAGGAGGCCTTCGTCCTGTTCACGCCGCTCGGTGAACGCGAGTGGGCCGAGGGCTGGGACCCGGTTTTCCCGGCCGAACCCGACGACGACTCCGCGCCCGGCACGGTCTTCGAGTCGCGCCCGCACGGCCATTCCCCGCACGGCGCGACCTGGATCGTGGTGGACCGCGAGCCCGGCCGCCGGATCCGTTACGCCCGGGTCATTCCCGGGCGCAACGCCGGGACGGTGACGGTGTCGCTGGGAGCGGTCGGCGACCGCACGGCCGTGACCGTCGCCTACGACCTGACCGCCTTGACGCCCGAGGGCCGCACGGAACTCGACGCCTTCGCCGCGGCCTATCCCGCCTTCATCGACGAGTGGCGCCGGGCGATCCTGCGCGTCCGACCAGGGCCGCCAGGACGTCGTCCAGTGTGACGATTCCCAGCGGCGCGCCGCCCTCGGCGACCAGGACGATGTGCACCGCCGCCCGCCGCATCTGAAGCAGCAGGTCGCCGAGGCTGCGGTCGGGCGGGACGGCCGGCAGGGGCCGGATCGCGCCGGGGTCGAGGGCCTTGGCGCGCTTCGCCGGATCGACGTTGATGACGTCCTTGATGTGCACGAAGCCGCGGATCCGCCGCCCCTGGCGCGCGATCACCGGGAAGCGCGACAGGCCCGAGCTGCACGCCAGGGCTTCGAGGGTCTCGTTGCCGGTGTCGTCGGTGACGGTCGTGACGCCGGCCCACGGCCGCATCGCGTCGCGTGCGTGCTTCTGGCCGAGCTCCAAAGCCGCCGAGAGGCGCGCGTGGTCGCTCTTCTCCAGGAGCCCCTCGGCCTGTGACTCGCTGATCAGCCCGGCGAACTCGTCGACGGTGTAGGTGCTCTTGACGGCCTCGGCGGCCTCGATCTTGAACAGCCGCAGGATCCACGCCGACAGGGCCTTCATCGCCACCAGCAGCGGCTTGGTCGCCGCGCAGAACGCCAGCATCGGCGGCCCGAGCCACACCACGGACCGCTCGGGCCCGGCCAGCGCGAGGTTCTTCGGGACCATCTCGCCGAACACGGTGTGCATGTACGTCACGAAGGTCAGCGCGATGATCAGCGCGACCGGGTGCACCGCCCCCTCAGGCACACCGGCGGCGTGCGCGACGGGTTCGAGGAGGTGCGCGATCGCCGGTTCGGCGACGGCGCCGAGGCCCAGCGTGCAGATGGTGATGCCGAGCTGGACCCCGGCGATCATCAGCGGCAGCTGCCCCATCGCCGACAGCGCCCACCGCACCCGCCGCGAGTCGGTCTGCGTTTCCAGGACCGTGCGCCGGGAGGCGATCAGCGCGAACTCGGCGCCCACGAAGAACGCGTTGCCCAGCAGCAGGACCGCGGTCAGGACGAGACTCACGACTCCTCACCGCCCTCGTCCTCGCCCGCGGGCGGCACGACCACGACGCGCTCGATCCGGTGCCGCTCGACCTCCACCACGTGGAACTCCCAGCCCTCGTGCTCCAGGCACTCCCCGGCCTCGGGGATGTGCCCGAGCGAGGACATCAGGAAGCCCGCGAGGGTCTCGTAGGGGCCGTCGGGCATCCGGAAACCGGTCTGCTCGGCCAGTTCGTCTCCCCGCAGCACACCGTCGACCTCGTAGGGTTCGGCGGAGGTGGAGAGGTAGTTGTCGGTGTCGGCGTCGTCGACCGTGTCGTGCTCGTCGAAGTCGTGCTCGTCGGCGATCTCGCCGACCAGCTCCTCGACCAGGTCCTCGATCGTCACCACGCCGTCGGTGCCGCCGTACTCGTCGACGACGACGGCCATGTCGCTGTTCATCTCGTGCAGGCGCGCCAGGAGGCTGTCCAGGTCGAGCTGCTCGGGCACGAACACCGGCTCGCGCGCCACCGACCGCACCAGCGTCGCCGCACGCGCGGCGGGCGGCACCGACAGCCCGTCGTTGACGGCCGCGACGCCCACCACGTTGTCCAGGGTGTCCACGTACACCGGGAAACGGCTGTGCCCGGTCTCGGCGACCTTCGCGAACAGGTCGGCGACCGTCGCCTCGGCCGGCAGCGCCTCCACGTCGACGCGCGGGGTCATCGCCTCGGCCGCGCGCTTCTCGTTGAAGCGGACGGTCCGCCGCAGCAGCCGCGCCATCTCCGGCGACAGCGTCCCCGCCCGCGCCGAGGTCACCGCGAGCAGACCCAGCTCGTGGCGGCTGCGGGCCGTCGCCAGCTCCTCCTGCGGCTCGATGCCCATCCGCCGCACCAGCCAGTTCGCGCTCCCGTTGAGGATCGTGATCAGCCACCCGAAGACCAGCGAGAACACCCGCTGCGGCGCCGCGGTGGCCCGCGCGACGGCCATCGGCCGCGCCAGGGCCGCGTTCTTCGGGACGAGCTCGCCGAAGACCGTCGAGACGAGCATGGCGATGACGATGGCGAGGCCCGTGGCCACGGCCGGTCCGGCGTCGCCGAGGAAACCGACGACGGGTTCGAGCAGCCGCGCGATGGCGGGCTGGGCGAGGTAACCGGTCAGCAGGGCGGTGATGGTGATGCCGAGCTGCGCGCCCGACAACTGGAAGGACAGCCGCCGCAGCGCCGCCGACACCGAGCGCGAGCGCCGGTCACCGGCTTCGGCCGCGGCCTCGATGGCGGGCCGGTCGACGGTGACCAGGGAGTACTCGGCCGCGACGAAGAAGGCGTTGCCCGCGGTGAGCAGCACGAAGACCAGCAGGGGTATCGCGGTGAGCCACAGCTCGTCTATCTCGACCACCTCACGCGGCGGGCTCCGTCCACATCATCCACTGCTATCGACGGTCGTCTCGGCGACCTGTTTCGGGGCCGCGCCGGTGACGTCCCACAGGCGCAGGGTGTACTCACCGTACGGCAGGTCCATCTCGACCTCACCGACGATCAGGCAATTGAGGATCGTGAGGTTGTCGCCGAGGATCCGCGCCTTCTTCCCGGCGTCCTCCTCGGACTTCTCGACCTTCATCGTGGACGGTGTGCCGCGCTTGAGCTTCGACACGGCCATGGTGAGGGTGTAGCGGCCCTCGGCGGCGCCGGTGATGGCGTAGTAGAGGGTCTCGCCGTCCTTGAGCCGCTCGTCGGAGATGTGGATCTTCGGCGTGCCGCATTCGGCGTCCGGCGGGAACTTCGGCTGGTTGATCCTCGAATAGAGGACCACGCCGACGAGGGCCACACCGATGATCAGCAGCCCTTTCCTGGTGAGCCAGAAGGACTTCTTACCCGCGTTCGCCACAGCGGAAGGTTACTGTCTCGTGGCCGGATCTGAAAAGACCCGGAATCGGTGGTGTACAAGGCTTCCGGTGCTCCGCCCGGCCTCATCGCGCCCGGCTTGCGGGGGCTTGTCCCGGCTCGGGGGCCACGGAGTGGAGTGGGAGGGTCCGGAACCCGACCGCGCGGTCCCGCCGCGGATTCCGATCCCGGACGCGAGGACGGCCCGGTCCGCGAAGGACCGGGCCGCTCGATGGTTCCAGGCCTACTTGTCGACGCCCTTGACCGTCCGCAGCAGCACCTGCGCCACGTCGACGACCTCGACGCGCTCGGAGGCCTCCTTGGCGTTGACGCCGTCGCCGAGCATGGTCGCGCAGAACGGGCAGCCGACGGCGATGGTGCGGGCACCGGTGTCGAGGGCCTCCTCGGTCCGGTTGATGTTGATGCGCGTGCCGATCGTCTCCTCCATCCACATGCGGGCGCCGCCGGCGCCGCAGCAGAAGGAGCGCTCCGCGTTGCGCGGCATCTCGGTCAGGCCCTCCTCGGCGACCGCGCCGAGCACCTCGCGCGGCGGGGTGAAGATGCGGTTGTGACGGCCCAGGTAGCAGGGGTCGTGATAGGTCACGCCACCGTCCACCTTGGACACCGGGGTGAGTTTGCCGTCGGCGACGAGGGTGGCCAGCAGCTGCGTGTGGTGCACGACGTCGTAGTGCCCGCCGAGCTGGCCGTACTCGTTGCCGAGGGAGTTGAGGCAGTGCGGGCAGGTCGCCACGATCTTCGTCGACACTGAGGGATCGGTCTTGTTGAGTCCGATGTCATTCAGGGTCTCGACGTTGGCCTCGGCGAGCATCGTGAACAGGAACTCGTTGCCGATGCGGCGGGCCGGGTCGCCGGTGCAGCCCTCGGCCTTGCCGAGGATGGCGAACTTGACGCCCGCCTCGTGCAGCAGCGTCGCCACCGCGCGGGTGGTCTTCTTGGCGCGGTCGTCGAAGGCGCCTGCGCAGCCGACCCAGAACAGGTAGTCCCACTCCGTCGACGGGTCCTCGACGCGCGGCACCTCGAAGTCGAGGCCCTTGGTCCAGTCGTCGCGGGTGTTGGGGTTGGCGCCCCACGGGTTGCCCTTGTTCTCCAGGTTGCGCAGCATCGTCCCGGCCTCGGCGGGGAAGGCCGACTCGATCATCACCTGGTGGCGGCGCATGTCGATGATGTGGTCGACGTGCTCGATGTCGACCGGGCACTGCTCGACGCAGGCGCCGCAGGTCGTGCAGGACCAGAGCACGTCGGGGTCGATGACGCCGCCGTCGGCGACGGGACCGACCAGCGGCCGCTCGGCCTCGGCCAGCGCCAGGACGTTCACGCCGGCCAGCTGCTCCTCGGTGGCGGTCTCCTCGCCGAGGGCGTCCTTGCGGCCGCCCGCCATGAGGTAGGGGGCCTTGGCGTAGGCGTGCTCGCGCAGGCTCATCACCAGCAGCTTCGGCGACAGCGGCTTGTCGGTGTTCCAGGCCGGGCACTGCGACTGGCAGCGTCCGCATTCGGTGCAGGTGGTGAAGTCGAGCAGGCCCTTCCAGGTGAACTGCTCGACCTGGCCGACGCCGAAGGGGTCCTTCTCGGGGTCGGCGGTCTCGAAGTCGAGCTTCTCGCCGTCGACGGTCATCGGCTTGAGCGCGCCGAGGGCGACGCGCTCGGGGTCGCGCTTGAAGTAGATGTTGAAGAAGGCCGTGAACCGGTGCCAGGCGACGCCCATGGTGATGTTGCGGGCGATGACCATGAACCACGCCATGGAGACCAGGATCTTGATCGCCGCGACGACGACGATCGCGGCCGGCACGCCGTCGCCCGCGGTGTAGAGCCGCGACAGGACGTACCCGATCGGCGAGGCCCACGCGGGGATGTCGGCGCCCTCGGCGATGACCAGCGACCGCAGCGCGAACTCGCACACCCCGATGGCGACGATGGTGATCTCGACGTAGTACGCCTGCCACATCCGCGAACCCTCGAAGCGGGCCTTCGGGCGCCGGGACGGCAGGTTCAGCCGGCGGATGACGATCAGCGTCAGGATGCCGATGAGCATCGTGAGGGCGATGAGCTCCGAGCCGAGCGTCCACACCGGCCAGTGCGAGAACCACGGGATCGCCCACTCGGGGTTGATCACCTGGATGTAGGCCTCGACCAGGGTCGGCAGGAGCGCGCCGAAGGCGATGAAGACGAACCAGTGCGCGGCCCCCACGACGCCCCACTGGAGCATCCGGGTGTGCCCGAGGGTCTCCTTCAGCATGGTCTTGACGCGCCGGCCGGCCCGGTCGGTGCGCGTCTTGTCGCTCGCGCCGAGGCGAATGACGGCGACCATGCGCATGGCCGTGCGGACCACCATCACGACGGCGGCCGCGCTGACCACCGCCACGATCGCCAGCGCCACGATGTTCAGGGCGTCCATCCGGATCCTCCTCGGTGAGGCTGTGGGGCGCGGCTCATGTTACCCGCCAGTAGGGCTCTCGGCGGAGTCCCGCCCGCACCATATCCTCTCGCGTGATCACGGCCGCCGTGGTCGAGGTGGGGACACGGCCGTCGCACCTTCTCCGCCAATGCGCCGCGATGATGGCAGGATTTCGGTGTGGAACCCGTTGCCGCCGGCACCAACGAACCAGACGGCCTGTTCGCCCTGCCCGAGGGCGCACGGGTCGTACGCCGCCGCCGCAGCCCCGCCCGCCGGTCGCGGCCGGAGGTCACCTACGTTCCCGTGCCCGACCCGGTCCTGGTGCCGCAGCGCTCGGTCGCCGCGCCCGTCGGGCCGCCCCTGTCGGGGATGGAAGAGGTCGGCACCGGCCTGCTCGACCGCCTCGACATGATGCAGCGCGTCGCCGCCTCCGCCCCTCCCGGGCCGCTGCTGGTCAACGCCGGTCCCGGCACGGGCAAGACCCACACCCTCACCCACCGCATCGCCTACCTCATCGCCGACCTCGACGTCCCCACCCGCGAATGCGTCGCCATCACCCGCGACGCCCGCGCCGCCGAGGAACTGCGCGCCCGCCTGACCCGCCTGCTCGGCGAGCGCGCCGCCGAGGTCGTCGTCGCGCCCCTGGACGCGCTGGCCGGCGCCGAGCCGTGGCGGCACGTGTTCGTCGACGACCTGCACGACTTCACCGCCGAGGAGTACGAGGTCCTGCGCGGTCTCGGCGGTGACGGCGAGTTCGTCTCGGCCACCGGCGACGCCGACCAGACCCTCACCGAGGGCCAGCCCGACCTGCTCGAACGTTTCACGACCGAGCACACCGACACGCGCGTCTTCCGCCTCACCCGCAACTACCGCAGCCTGGAGACGATCCTGGCGACCGCCGGGCTGCTCGTCTCGCCCGTGGCGGTCGCGCGCTCGCGGCTGCTCCAGCCGTGCCGGCGCGAGGCGGTCGCGACGCCGCCGGTCCAGCGCTACGCCGCCGCCGACGAGGCCGAGGAGACCGGTGTCGTCGCCGACATCGTCACGCGCCTGGCGCGCCTGGGCGTCCCGCCCGGTGAGATCGGCGTGCTCTGGCTCGGCGAGCCCCGGCAGGTCGCCGGGGCGACCTCGCTGCGGCTGGGCGCGGCCGTCGGGCGCGAGTTCCGCGTGGTGATCGTGCCCGGCGCCGACGCCGAGGCGCTGCCGGTCGACACCGCGAGCCGCCGGCGCCTCTTCGTCGCGCTGACCCGCGCGCGGGATCTGGTGTACCTCACGCATGTCGGTACGCCTTCGCCCTTGCTCGCCGAGATGCACTCGGGGCTCGTGCGCGTCTACGGGCATGTGCCCGACGAGGTGACCAAGGTGGAGCAGCCGAGGTTGCTGTAGCGGTGTATAGGCGAATCTCGGCTCCACCCTAGATTCCCCGATACCTTTCTCGACGGAATCCGATCACGCCCACTCGCTGGTCAGATTCATGCCCGTGGATGGCACACTTGCCCACACGAGTTACCGTGTCCTCAAGACGATCCCCTCAAAGGAGACGGCATGTCCACGTACGGACCGCCACCTGGTGGCGGATATGGCCAGCCGCAGGACCCGTACGGCCAGCAGCAGCCGCCGTACGGCCAGCAGCCGCCCGCAGGAGGGGGCTGGGGTCAGCCTCAGGATCCCTACGGCCAGCCTCAGCAGCCGCAGGATCCTTACGGCCAGCAGCCCCAGCAGCCGCAAGATCCCTATGGTCAGCCGCCGCAGCAGGACCCTTACGGTCAGCCGCCGGCCTACGGCCACACCGACCCGTACAACCCCTCGCCGGCGTCGGCCCCGCCCTACGGGCCAACGTCCGCGCCCCCGTACGGCCCGACCTCCGCGCCTCCGTTCGGCCCACCCGGCGGACCGCAGCAGCCCTGGCAGCAGTCGGCCCCGATGCCCCCGAAGAAGAGCAACTCCGGGCCGCTGATCGCCGGACTCATCGTGCTGGTCGTGCTCGTCCTCGGCGGCGGAGCGATCTGGTTCTTCGCCTCGCAGGGCGACGACGACCCGGGCAACAACGCCAACCCGGGCACCACGCAGACCGAGACGCCCACCGAGGACCCCGAGCCGACCGAGACCACGCCGCCGGTCGACGACACCGACCCGGTCAACGCCCAGGAGGGCGACTGCCTCCAGGCGATCGAGTTGACCGACGGCAGCGGTTACGACGCCGAGCTGATGGACGCCTGCAAGGAGGCCAAGGACGTCTACCAGGTCTTCGAACGCATCGACGGCGAGTACGACGAGGAATTGTGCGATAAGTCGAGGACGACCTTCTGGTACAAGGTACAAAGCCCGATCGGGTCCAGCTTCGACGTGACGCTCTGCGCCGAGCTCTACCGCGAATAGCAAGAATCGCTCGCGAACCCGCCACCGCCCACAGAGGCGGTGGCGGTTTGTTTTTGCGGCTTGTCCGTACAGTTGTTCCAGCAAGACCCACTTTCCCCCGAAAGAGAGAGATTCATGAACCGCATGACGCGCCGGATCGCGACGATCGTGGTGGCGGGCGCCTTCGCCCTCCCCACCCTGGCCGCCTGTGGCGCGGCGGAACAGGCCGTCGACTGCGCGAACCTCAGCGGCGCCGTCACCGAGAGCCTCGGGAGCATCGCCGGAGACTCCGCGGCCCTCAAGGAGCAGGCGACCAAGCTTCGTGAGCAGGCCGCCGACGTCGGCGACCAGGAGCTGAAGGACGCCGTGAACAAGCTCGCCGACGGTTTCGACCGTCTCGCCGAGCTGCAGGACAAGGCCACCAACGACCCGGCCTCGCTGACCCCCGCCGAGGCGGACGAGCTGTCCCAGCTCGCGTCGGACATCCCCGCGCAGGCGGGCACGATCTCGACGAAGTGCACGGACGTGACGAGCTAGCCACTCGTGTTTCGAAGGCCCGGTCGCCGCTCGGTGACCGGGCCCTTCGCGTTTCAGGGGAGGTCGCGGACGAACCAGTCGAGGCGCTCCCCGTCGGGTTCGACGAGCCGGCGCTGGAAGGTGAAGCCGGTCCGGTGCGCGACGGCCGACGACCGCGGGTTGTCCGGGTCGGCCCGGATGACGGCCTGCGTCGCGCCCTCCCCGGCGGCGTAGGCGCAGGCGAGGACGACCGCGCGGGCGGCGATGCCACGGCCACGCCAGCGCGGGTAGAGGCCGTAGGCGAGGTTCGCCTGGCCGGGCGCGAGGATCGGGTGGGGCAGCTCGAACTGGACGTCGAGCGTCCCGGCGAGCACGGGCTCGGCGCCCACCCGGACGGCGAACGCGCGGTGAGGGGCCAGTTCGGCCCACCGCCGGACGCACAGGCCGATGTAGTCGCGGACGCCGTCGAGCGTGCTGCGGCCGCCGCTGAGCCAGCGGACGAGCTCGTCGTCCTCGCCCGCGAAGTGGGCTTCGGCGTCGGCGGGGCCGAGCGGGCTCAAGGTGACGAGGCCGTCGGTGAGGGTCGGCTCGGGCATGTTCCGAGGGTGGGCGACGAGGGGCGGGGACGCAAGCGGGTTACGAAGGCCGGTCTCGCTCGCCGAGGAAGGCGGTGTTCAGCGGGTCGGGGGGCTTGAGGTCGCCGGGGAAGCGGCCGGCGCGGAGCTGGTCCTCGGTGGCAGGGCCGGTGCTGAGAGGGTGCTGGACGAAGCCGAGGGCGGCGGAGTGCACCCGGGTGTGCGCGGTGCTGTTGGTCACGTCGACCGGTGGCCGTACCTCACGGAGATCTGCGCGCCGTGATGGCCGACCGCGGACGAAGCGGAGGGCGACGGTGACGGCGGCGTTCCCGGCGGTGGCCTGGAGGGGCTGGACGCGGTCGGGGGACCGGCGTGCGGCCTGGACGCTCGATGCGGCGGGAGGGTCGGGACCTCGGGTAATACGTGAGCTTTGACTGATATGTCACCCGCCGCAGGTCAGGGCGGGGAGGGCGTGAAAAACCCCCGCTCACCCGGGAGGGTGAGCGGGGGTCGTGGTCGGTCGGCGGTCCGGTGAGGGCCGTCGTGGGCGAGCCGCGTGGCGGCCCGGGCCTGTCCCGGTGGTCGCGGCCTAGTCGAACAGGTCGCGGAAGATGCTCTTCCGCTTGTAGCCGTGGTGTCCGTGCCGGTAACCGGCGTGTCCGTGCCGGTAGTGCGGCTGTCCGTAGCCGTAGGCCGGCGCCGGAGGCGGGTACGCGGCGGGCGCGGCCGGGTAGGGCTGCGCGGGGGGCGGGGGCGGCGGCGGGGGAGCCGACGCGCCGGCGGGACGCGGCGGGGGCGCGTTCAGCCGGTTCTCGGCGTCGATGAGGTGTTCGAGCTCACCGCGGTCCAGGAAGATTCCACGACACTCGGTGCATTGGTCGATGTGGACGCCATTGCGCTCAAATTGACGCATCCGGCCGTGGCACTTGGGACAGGTCATCTCCATCCCACGACGGTACCTGGTCGGCACCGGAAATCGCTCGCAGCGGAAGCCACCAGACGGCGAAAGCGGCCGGATACAACAAATATCCGAATCGTGTCGCGGGCATCAGCAGGATGGCCGCGAGCAGGCCGACCGCGATCACGAGGCTCACTCGGGCGGCGTCGCGCGGTGGCTTCCGCCACATCCAAATCGCCATCGCGACGGCCGCCAGAACCAGCAGGGCAAGGGCGATCGGCCGTCCGCCGGGCAGGTTCTCGGCGATCAGGTGTCCGGGGAAGGGACTCGCGGCGGGCGAGGCGACGAGGCCGTGTCCGGTCGGGAAGGCGATGAGGTTCTCCGCGACCGCGGAGGCGTCGGCGAGGATCGCCGGAATCAGTGCCACGACGGGGATCGCGACCGCGAGCGGCACGAAACGCCGCCACTGTCCACTGAGGATCGCGAAGACGACGAGGACCGCGAGGATCGGCCACGCCAGCAGCTTCAGTGCCGCCGCCAGGCCGATCACGGCCGCCGCCCACACCCACCGCTTCGTCGCCGCGAGGGCCAGCGCGAGCAGGGAGAGCGCGAGGACGGGCAGGTCGTCGCCGCCGGTGGCGAGCGTCAGCGCGCAGATCGGCAGGACCGTGACGGCCTGCGCGGCCCGGATGAGTGCCGAGACGGGCGCGCCGTCACGGTGCAGGAGCCGCAGGGCGACTAGCACCGCCGCGAGTGTCGCGAGGGCGAACCAGATCCGCGCGTCGGCGAGCCACGAGCCGTCGCCGAGGATCGCGCGCGGCACCCCGAACAGCGCCATGCCCGGCTGGTAGGGGTTGTAGCCGAGCAGCGGGTCGGACATCGCGGTGATCGCGTCGCGCCCCAGGTAGGGAGTCCCGAGCTCGAAGAGCCGGACCCCGGCCTGCTCGACGACGAGGACCTCCTCCTGGGCCCGCCCCGGTGTTCCCTCGGCGCGCGAGATCGCTTCGGCGACCAGCGGGAAGAACGTCGTGGCGGCGTACGTGGCGGCGAGGACGTAGACGCGGCTGCTCAACGCGACGGCGGGCCGCGCCAGGAGCAGCGCGGTCACCATCGCGGCGGGCAGGTACCCGCCGACGGCGATGCCGCCCCAGACCCGATGCGGCGTCAAGGTGGAGAACAGCGCGGTGTATCCCGCGAACAACGCCGACACGCTGTACAGGATCAGGTCGACGGGCAGTCCACGCCGTGTTTCGAGTCTCCACACGGGGGCCAGTGTGCCAAGGGGCCGCACCCCGGGTCAGAGCAACCCGTTGAGGGAGGCACGCAGGTAGGTGGCGAGGGTGTACCCGTCGGTGACCGCACCGGCCGCGATCAGCGACGCGAGTTCGGCCGGGGGCACGAGCAACTCCCCGAGCGAGGTGAGACACACCACGGGGCGGAGCGCGTGGTTCTTGATCTTCGCGTAGCGAGTCTCGAAGAGACTCGCGCAGCGAGTTCCGGGTCCAGGGACGGAGTCCCTGGTGGGGTCTGGGGCGAAGCCCCAG
>NZ_JACHGT010000029.1 GCF_014202425.1 Phytomonospora endophytica
AACGCCTCGCCATCCGCTGGGAACGCCGCCTCGACATCCACGACGCCCTGGTATCCCTGGCCTGCGCACTCATCTGCCTGAGACGACTACCAAGACCCTGTTAGAAGCTCTTAGGAACTCTTAGCGCCCATCGATAAGCGTTCCTCCGCCCAGCTGAGCACGGTAGGCGCAAGAGACAAGTTTGATCCAGTGATGGCCGGAGATCTCGGTGCATTAACGGTCGGTGAGAATGCATCAATTAGTCACCCGTCGACTGGCTTCATTTCCTGGTGCGCACCCATGACGTGACTGTCATATCCAAGTGTTCCCCGGTGCTACTGATGTATGATTCGAAATGTATCCGGACCAACCGCTCATTCTCAGAGTCTGCGTAATTGTCCGTGATCATGCAGATGATGCTGGGCTCCTTTTCCAGGACCGGCTGAAGTGAGACTCCGCCCTCCGGGTGCGCCTCCTTCAGTCGTTCCGTGCAGTCCTCGGGAGTCTCCGCATCCTCCTGGAGGGCGCGAACAGCTATCCGGCCATCCATGGTTGTGAACAGAAGGGTACCTTCCATGCATGGAGACCATCGGGCATCCCAAGTCACGCTGTCGGAGACCTCTCCCTCCTCGTCGTATTGGAGCTCGTATTCAAAGCCCTCCGAAGGTTCTTCGCTGTCAAAGTCGATCTTTCCGTAGCCAAGCGTTGTGTAATAGGGATCTGTCTGCGTGGTGCTACATTCCTGAAGTTCAAGTGGATGCGTTGTCGTGTATTCCTCCCTCCATATAGCTTGTGGCTCCTCCGAGCTGCTTTCCGAGTCGGGCGAAGCGTACATGAGTGGCGGGTTGATTGTTGATTCCGACTGAGGATTCTTTGGTAATTGCCACGCCCCTACTCCGATGAGCGCTGATAGAATCACGCCACCAATGGTCCACCGCAAACCAGTACGGGCAACTCGATAGTTTGGATCCTCCACTGGCGGTACGGGATTCCTTGTGTTCATGGATTGATATTAACGTCCACTGTCGACTGTTGGTCGATGTCTACCTGAACACCCGCAATGTCGAACGGGTGTTCCCGGTGGAGGCGAGGCGGCGCGCGACCGCGGCGACGAGCGGGTCGTGTGGATCGGCCCTGTGAGCGTTGTCGAGGGCGAGACGTGCCAGACCGCCGTTCCCGGCGCGGAACGCGTGGTCGGCGAGCAGCGCGGCCGGGGTCGCGCGACGTCTTCCAGTCGAATGCCTGAGCAGGTGGGTCAGGAGGGGAACGCGGCCGGTGAGCTCACCGGCCGCGGTCGGTGCGGTGGCTTCGACGGCGAAGCCGTGGTCGGCCAGGACGAGCGATAGGACCGCGGTGGCGTCAGGGGCCGGCAGCCGGTCATCGGCGGCGAGGATTTGTCGTGCCCAACGCTGAAGGTCGGTGAGTCGGTCGCGGTGGTGACCGTCCTCTCGACGTCGACGTCAACATCGGCGCGGGCGGCCAGCACGGCCGCTCCTACGCAGACACCGGGCACTTGGTCATCACCGCCGTCCCAGACCGCCCCGAACTCGCCCAGCCGCGCACCTGGGTGGTGGAACTGGCCACCGGCGACATCACCGTCCTCGATGACTCCGCCGCGATCGGCTACCACCAAGGCACCGTCACCGGAACCGCCGACGCCCCCCGCCTCCAGCTCTGGAGCACTCCCGGCTAGGCCGTGTCCTGCGGATGATGGGAGCCAGATCATGATGGCGGCGATGGTCAGGCTGGCCTGGTAGATGGATGCTCGTTTGGCGTAGCGAGTGGCCAGGTCGCGCCATTGTTTCAACCGGTTGAAGCAGCGTTCGACGACGTTGCGCTGCTTGTAGGCGTCGGGGTCGAAGACCGGTGGCCGCCCACCGCGTGAGCCTTTCGCAGCGCGTCGGTTGATCGTGTCGGCGCGTTCAGGGATCACATGGCGGATCTCGCGCCGGCGCGGCCATCCGGGTTTCCCCGTCGGGACCGCGATCGCCTCCAGGAGCGGGAACAGCATCGGATTGTCCCCGGCCTGACCTGGAGTGAGCAGGATCGACAGCGGCCTGCCTCGACCGTCGGCGGCAAGATGGATCCTCGTGGACAACCCGCCACGCGACCGGCCGATCGCCTCACCGGCTAGCGCGGGCGGCGACGACCCCTCAGATCCCCCTTCTTACGCGCCCCGGCCGCATGCTGGTGCACCCGCACCACGCTGGAGTCGACGCTGATCACCCATTCCACGGGCTGCCCATCGTCATGAACGATCACGCTCGCGAGGATCTTCTCCCACGTCCCATCCGCAGTCCACCGGCGAAGACGCTCATGACAGGTCTTCCACGGCCCGAACCGTTCAGGCAGATCACGCCACGGAGCCCCTGTTCTCAGCTTCCACAAATCCCGTTGATCACCAACCGATGATCACGCCACCTGCCCCCACGCACCGCCTGAGACGGCAACAAAGGCTCAATCACCAACCACGCAGCATCGCCTCAACTCACCACGACGCACCATCAGACCATTGTGAACACACCACATGATCTACAGGACACGCCCTAAGCCCGCCCCGTCGCGAGGCACGGCCGGCAACGGACACGAGTATGCCAAACAGGTCATCCCGGGAGGCCGCAAGGACGGGCAGACCGTCTTCGCCGGCCATGGTGTCTACCGAGGCGACGGCTACTTCACGGTGCCGCAGGGGACGACGATCAAGTTCTACGGGCCGCACGGGAAAGGGCTCAGCCAGTCCAAGGGGCTCAAGGTCGAACGCGGAAGCTGGCGGTCCCCGATCGAGGTCTACGGTCCAGGCGACAGGATCCCGGACTATGTCCTCAAGACCCCGGACAGGCTGAAGATCATGTCTGGTTCACAGACGGTCTCCGACTCCACCCGTCTCAGCGACCTGCTCAAGCCCGGGATGGGCACCTGTCACTGGGCCGCATGCCGGAGTTACGACATGGGCTGACGGGCTTCACCGGAGGTCGGTCGGCCACCGTCCGTCCACCTCCTGCGCCGACGCTACGCAGTCGGCGCAGGAGGCTGCGGCCGTCGCCGACCACAGATGTCGGTAGAGGGTGATCGCGGCCTCCGGGAGTCCGCAGAGGGTCGCCTCGTCGGCGACGGCGTGTTCACGACGACGCTCTTCGGCGTTGCCTCTCCTGCGGCTCCCGGCGGGCCAGCGGTCACTTGGTGACCGATACGGCTGGTGCGCCCAGGAGCCGTCCTCAGCCTGAAAGTTCAGAGCGAGGCAATGGACGCACTGAAACTCCGGGCGCTCGCCCTGGAAGCGCGGCCTCCGTGGCCGATTGTCAGAACCGCATACCAGACACTCCATGAGACGAAGTCTGCCAGCAGGAGGAAGGCGATGAGGCGCCCACGATCGAGTGGAAGGAAGCCCGTTTATGACCCACTTCGAGGATCTGACGGTCTATGACTACCTCGAACCCGAGCAGCGTGATCCGCGAAGCCGCAAGCCGATGCTCAACGTCGGCTGGCTCGATCCGGCGCACGACCATCCGATGGCCGACGCCGATCCGGCGCTGGTCGAGGCGTTGTGCGTGCTGGTCGTCGACGTCCAGCATCTGATGCGGGGCGTACACGCCTGCGAGTTCTGCCCGAAGCCGGTGGTCCCGGTGCTCTCCAACCCGCACGACCCCACTGGCAGCACGATGCTCGGCAACGGCGAGATCCACGTGGTCGGCAACGGCATGCGATTCGCCGCGCCCACCATGGTCATCCACTACATCAGCGAGCACTACTACCGCCCGCCCGACGAGTTCACCGCGGCCGCCCTGCGCCACGCGGCACGACTCGCCTGAAACGGGAGGCCCTTCGGGGCCCTCCCGTCCATCATCGCCAGAAAGGAGGTCGGCGCCCGTGAACAGACGCACGGTGGTCGTCGGCATGGGAGTCCTCGCGGCCGGACTTTCCGGTTGCTCCGCGCCACCCGGGGAGGGCGCCGCACCGGAAGCGCCAGACGCGCACCCTGCGGGGGTGGTGAACGCGCCCCGGCTCTTCACCGTGCATGCGGCCTTCACCGTGACCGCGAAAGACCGAGACGGGCTCGAATCGCTGCTCGCCGCGATCGCCGCGACGGTGCCGGCCGCGGAGGCGGAACTGACCGTCTCGGTCGGCGGCACGTTGTTCGACGAACGTTTCGGACTCGCGGCGCAGCGTCCACGGCGACTGTCGTCTATGGCGGGGTTCGCCGGTGACGTCCTCGACGAATCGTGGTGCCACGGCGACGTGCTCGTCCAGGTGGGCGCCGACACCGACGCAGCCGCCACGTCGGCCATGGCCGCCTTGGTGGTCCTTCCGGGACTGGAGGCGAAGTGGTCGATCGAGAGCTTCCGCAAGGAGCCCACCACGACCGCGAGCGGCAAGCCGGTGTCCCGCAACCTCTTCGGATTCAAGGAGGGGATGGGCAACCCCGCGACCACCGACACCGCGCTGATGGACCGGGTCGTCTGGGTTCGTGCGGACGGCGACGAGCCGTCGTGGACGGTCGGCGGGACCTATCAGGTCGTGCGGCTGATCCGCTTCGCCATGGAGCTCTGGGACGGTGACTCTGTCGCCGCCCAGGAGGCGGTCTTCGGACGGCACAAGCAGTCGGGCGCGCCCCTCGGCCGTGATAGCGAGATCGCAGATCCGGGTCTCGCCGAAGATCCCGCCGGCGCCCGGATCCCGCTGACCGCCCACATCAGACGAGCCCACGCACCGACCGAGGAGAACACCATCCTCCGGCGAAGCCATTCCTACGACCAGGGGACCGACGCTGCGGGGCATCCCGATCAAGGGCTCGTATTCACCTGTTTCCAGCGCGATCCCGAACGCGGTTTCGTCAGCGCCCAGCAGCGGCTCGCAGGAGAGGCATTGGAGAAATACGTACTCACCTTCGGTGGCGGGTACTTCTTCACGCTTCCACGGATCGGTGCGGGTCCGGTGTTCGGGACTTGAGACTTGAGACTTGAAGAGCGCACAGCACCGCTGTGCGGGCGGCGTCGGGGTGTGACAGGAGAGTTCGGGGCTATGACCGCAGTGCTCAGGGCCATCCGCTGTCTTGTTCGGTGATGGTGCGGTAGCCGCAGCTGGTGGGGTCCAGTCGCCCGAGCCTCGCCGCAATGCCTATCGGGTGCTGTTGCCGTTGAGGTCGTTCTCCTCGTCGGCTTGGTCTTCGTCGCCGTCGCCGAGGTCCCAGATGAGGATGCCTGGCTGGTCGTAGTCGGCTCCGGGCGGCCAGGCGAGTGAGACCGGTGGGTTTTTGCCGTCGGTGTAGCCGGGCGGGTACAGGCCGAGGCTGTGGGCGTACTCGGCGAGGGCCTGACTGCTCAGCTCGTCGACCCGGCCGAGGAGGGCGGCCTCTAGGTCGGGATCGCGGTACTAGTGGTGTGGAGCGTCAACAAGGATGGAGGCCTGACGCGCAGGCGCTATGTAGAAACCGGAGAGGCGATCAAGAATGACTGACTACGAGGCCCAGCGGGTCACCATCCCTGGGCATGATCTTCTCGATGTTGGCGTGACAGCGCTTCGGGTGCCCGAACTCTTTCCCGCACGTGGGGATGTTCAAGTACAGCGCGCCCTCGCTCAAGCCCCGGTCGCGCATCACTTTCGCGGCGTCTCGCTCGGCATGCCACGTGGTGGTCATGTCCGGATCGGACGACCACGGCTCCCGCAGTTCCGGCAGGGGCGGAGCCTCGCCCTTGCGCTACGCCTTCAATGCCTTCTCGTTCAGCTGGGTTCCATCAGCGCCGTAGAGGTTCCCGCGCGCAGACACCTTCCCGGCCTCATTCGTGTGCCAGCCCAGGTCACGGATCGCGGCGACCGCCCCACCATGAGGACGCTTGGGGGAGAAATCCTCCAACCTCACCTGCTCCCGGCGGGCGTCAGCTGACGCAGCAGCGGAGGTGCCGGTGCCATGACCGAGGACCCCATCTGCCCCGATCAGGGACAGATACTCACCGAGCACCTCACGTCCGGCCTCCAGGTGCTCATACGCCCGGCCTAGTGCCTCCTGAACGGCGGTGAGATGTCGAGTGGAGGCGACGATCTTCTCGTTACCGGACCCGGACCCGGCGCCGGCCTCGGCGAGCAGGTGTTCGGCATCGGCGTACTTCTCCGCGGCCTCGTGCATCAACCGCCCGCCTTCAGCGGCAGTCGCCAAACCCGCGCGCATGTCCTCCACCGCGTGCTCGAACTTGCTCGCCAACGCGCCACCCTACCGACGCTTGCGGACACAGGTGCACGCCTTCGACTGCCGTCACGCCCAACTATCCAATGCGGACCAACGTGCCGTCCGCATTGGACTTGCTCATCCCCGCAGTCCAAGCGGTAGGCGGGGCAAAATGACGGTGAAGGTGTCCAACAGCCAGGAGTGTCACCGATGAGGGGCCAGATACCTAAAAGCGCTCTCCCCAGCGGCATCCCCGTTGCACTTCTTCGGGGCTGAGTTGCGTCGCCTGCGAACGGAACAAGGATGGTCGACCTATGAACTCGGGCGCCGCGTCCATCGGAGCTTCGGCAGGTCGAGGCAGAACTCGGGCGGAGCAACCCTGCGCTCGAACCGTCCTGGATCACCTACTTCGGTCCAGCCGACCTGGCCGAGGAAATGGCGCACGCTTTCTTCGACCTGGGGCGCCTGGAACAGGCCCACCGGCAAGCGGTGGACTCGATCGCGCTGCTCAAACCGTCCCGTGTGCGCCACCTCGCGATGGAGAACGCGCTCGCCGCGGCCGCGCTCGCCCGCTCGGCACACCTCGACGAAGGCTGCCACCTCGCTCGGCAAGCCGTCGTCCACGCGGCGCGTACGGTCTCGTTCCGAAGCCAGCACAGGATCGCGATTATGTTCGCTGAGTTCCACCCCTACAGCGATACACGCCTCGTCCGGGATCTGCGGGACTTCGCCCACGTCACGTTCGAGAGCCTGGCGCTGACGACGTGAGCTGCAACTCGTAGGCGTTGAGTTCCGCCTCGAGTGCGGCCCGCCGGACTTCGGCGCCGGAAACGTAGTGGCCCGCATCCGGCAGAGCGAGATAACCGGTCAGGAGCTTGCGCTTCTGGAGCGCGGCGGCCAGAACCTCGGTGTCCTCGGAAGGAGCAACGTGATCAGTCAGCCCGTGGATCAGGAGTACTGGCCGACAGATCGCGTCCTGGTCCACGCCGGCGGAACCGTGCGTGAGTGTCGCGGCGTGAGCACGCTGGAACCGAGGCGCGGTCCGCGTCCACGTATCCGGGTCGACGATGGCTGAGCGCGCCACGGCCAACGCGAACGGCGTGTCCGGGCGCGACACTGCCTTCAGGGCGGTGTATCCGCCGTCGCTCGACCCGCTGATGACGACCGCGTCGGCGTCGACGACATCCGTCTTAACGAGCGTCTCCGCGGCGGCGATGCAGTCGTCAACGTCAAGAACGCCCCACCGTCTATTAAGGACGCTCCGGAACTCTCGTCCGTAGCCCGTGCTGCCTCGGTAGTCGACATCTGCGACCGCGAAACCTCTGGCGGTGAAGTACTGGACGTCGGCTTCGAGGCGCAGCTCCGAGTGATGCGTCGGGCCCGGATGTGCGCGGATGATCAACGGGCGCTTCCCTGAAGAATGGAAGGTCTGTGGTCGGTACAGCAGGACCGTGATCGGTCCGTCGGAGGTGTGCGCGGTGACGACTTCGGGCAATGAGACAGCGGGCACGGACGTCGAGTCACCGCGGACGACCTGAGGTGCCTGCCGCCCGTTGGGATCGAGCAACACGACCTGTTGCTGCTGATCGCCGGAGGCGGTGATCGTGGCGACCTTGCCGCCGAGCTCTGCGAGATACGGCTTGAAGGACGTGTACGGCAGACCCAACCTTAGTTGCCCGCCGTCACTGCCGACGACTACGAGGCGCTGATCCGGCCCGCGCTGGGCGATCATCGCGACTCGGCCGTGGCGCAGGAATGCGGTGCTGCGATAGCCCAGCTCCCAGAGCGCATCGGTGCACTCGGCCTCCATGGGAGCCACCGGCTCGATACGCGTTCCGGAGGCTCGATAGAGGTTCCACCAGCCGGATCGGTCGGACATGAAGTAGAGGCTGCCGTCCGGTCCCCACGTGGGCTGCGTCGCCGACTCCTCTCGCCGCCGGCAATGAGGCGAGCGGACTCGGGATCGTCGAAGACCGCGGTCCAGATCTCAGCGTGATCCCACGGCATCGCATCGGCGGGCCACTCGGTGAGCTCTCCAAGTGTCGCGATCCTCGCCGTCGATGCCCGACCTCTCGTGGCCGAGAACCTGGCCGTCGCCCAGGGACCCGGCAAGGGTGAGGAGATGCAGGTTCCAGCCAGCGTCGCGCGCCCCGGGGCCATAGGTCCATCGGACATCAGACTCGCCCCGTCGGTGCCGGGGCCGGTGCCGGTGCCGAACGAGACTGACACCCGGTGTCGAGAGCGACATGACCATTGTGTGGCGTGAATCCATCGAATTGTGGCAAGGGAGGCACTGTCGGTGACCCGCCGGCCTGACGAGGATCGGTGTTCCAGAACACCGGAAGTTCCGCGATGTGCGAAGGAGAAACGCATGTTCAGCACTTTGAGGAGAAGGGCGGCGACGAACATCGCGGTCGTCGCGATGTTCGTCGCCGGGGCGGTCGGATTCATCGCGCCGTCGAACGCGGCGGCAGACCCGGGCGACGTGGGGGTCAACGGGATCGGCGTGGGCGTACACGTGACGATCAACAACGCTTCGCTGTTCCAGTGCCCGGCGACGAACTGCAACCAGGGCACCGCCCAGCCAGCCGACGACGTCGCCGACATCTGCCACGTTCCCGTCAGCCCTCCGCAGTGGGGCGGCCTCTGGAACCTGGTGCTCAACCACTCGAATAGCAACCAGGTCGGCTGGATTTCGTCGACATTCCTTCGCGGGACCCTGAGTGGCGACAACTGCGAAGGCATGCCACGGAACACGCAGGTGACGATCAACAACGCTTCGCTGTTCCAGTGCCCGGCGAGCAACTGCAACCAGGGCACTGCCCAGCCGGCACACCATCTGAAGGACCTGTGCTACGTGCCGCTCAGTACGCCGTGGGGCAACTACTGGCACCTGGTGCTCAATTACACCAACAGTCTCCAGGTCGGGTGGATCTCCGGAACCTTCCTCCTTGGGCCACTGACCCAGACCCGATGCTGATGGTTCCGCGGCCTTGCGGTGAAGCCGTGTCGACGGCGGAGTGACGGCTCTGACCGGCTGAGGCGAGACCCGCTCCAGCGGGTCTCGCCTCGCCCTTCGCCGATTGACCAGAAACGCAGGCCGTCGCGACATTCGACAGGGTTGGGCACCCGCGGGCGCGAGGCGGAGCGTGTAGTGCCGTTGCCGGGCCAGGCCGACCCTGTGCTGATCGAACAACTGTGCGAAGATGTCGCGATGGTGACTTGGGAGATGCCGGCGCCGGACCCGGCGCGCGGCGGCCGGTGTGCGCGTGGCGGACGGTCGGTGCGGCGCACACCGGTCACCGTTGGCCGCATCGGGCGCGACTGGTACGTCGAGCACACGCAGATCCGCGGTTGGCACGGACAGATCTGCGACACCGAGTAGATCGCACGGATACTCGCCGACCGCGAGCGGGCCGCGGTCCCGGTGCACTCCTGGCTTGAACTCAGCCCCCGCGACTAGGTGCTTGGACGATGTGGCGTGCGGTGGCCACACCATTTTCCGGAGTGGCGAGGTGCCTTCCCCGAAGCCTTCGTGGACCCCGTCGGCGGTGACGTCACGAGCAAGGTTCGAGGCTGATCACTGGCTGCTCGTGCTGTGGCGGCCGAGGCGGATCTCGATGTTGGAGACGAGTGGGTGGTCCCAGCGACTGGCTCGCACGAAGGCATGGTGGACCGGCCCGGGTTCGAGCCGCCATGATCCGGGTAGCCGGGCGAGGAGGGTGTCGAGGAGCTGATCGCGTGCGGCCCGGTGGTGTTCATGTCGGCAGCGATGACGTGGTCCGGTTTTGCCGTCGTGACGGTGATGGTCTCATCTGCGCTGCTGTTCCACCAGCTGGGTCGCGGCTTCGGAGCGGGATGGATTCCGTGAAAAGCTAGGCGTTTCCTGTCCTGGGTGAGTCCGATGACGATCGTCTTCGTGAACTCTCCACACAGGACGGTGCTGTGGTCGTGCTGCCCGAGCGCGAAGCCGGGCAGCAGCTTGGCGATGCGCCGCAACCGCTCCTGGAGACCATGGCGGTGGAGATGTGCTCCCAGCGGCGGCCTTTAGTACCGCGTCGCTGCTGGTGCTGGTGGCCAGGAGCCGGGTGGCCTCAGTGAGAGACCGATCGGCGTCGGCTTGTTGTTCGGCAGACCAGGTGCGCAGGCCCCGGGTGTGGTGGAGGCGTGCGGTGGTGCGGTGGTCGAGGTAGGACGCCAGGGCGGTGATCAGGGCGGTGAGGGTGTCGTCGCTGGTGTCGGCCAGTGATCTGGGTTCGGGTGGCATGGCGGTGTCCTGTCGGGTGAGGGTGTGGCGGGCAACGGCGATCAGGACAGCTTCGCCGCCGCCGGGGAGGTCGTGGTCGTCGCCTGTACGGACCAGAGCGCGACGGCCGGTCGACCGCAGTCGCGCCGCAGCGTTCCAGTGCGTGTAGGTGATTTCGGGTGCGGCGCCCGTGTGGCGGGCGGCGAACGTTCTGGCGGCGCCCAGGAGAACCTGGAGCTGTTCAGGGCTCATGATGTGCTCCCGGTGGAGGCAAGCCGGCGCGCGACTACAGCGATGAGCGGGTCGTTCGGTGCGGCGTGCTTGGCGTGGTCGAGTGAGAGTCGGGCGAGGCCTGTGTTCCCGGTCCGGAGCACATGGTCGGCGAGCAGGGCCGCGGGGATCGCGCGGTGTGGGCCAGTGGCGTGGCGCAGGAGATGAGTCAGCAGCGGGATCCGGGCGGTGAGCTCTGCCGGAGCGACAGGCGCGGTCGCTTCGACGGCGAAACGGTGGTCGGCCAAGGCGAGGAGCGGTACGGCGGTCTCTGCTGGGTCGGGGAGCCGGTCGTCGATGGCGGACGCGCCCTAAAGGTTCGAACCTGCACAAGCACGCCGCGGGCGTGCTGTGCCGGGCCGGGGCGCGACTCAGCCTCAAAGGGCGGCGGAAGCGCACGCCGCCGGTCACAACCGCCGATTGAAGCTCTGGCCGGCTGCTGTTCCGGACTGAGCAAGGCCGCTGCTTCGCGGGCGGTTTGCCGGCGGCCAGCGCGAGGCCGAGGTTATTCAGCGCCTGGCCTTCTCTGTGACGGTCACCGATCTCGCGGTAGGACAACCTCGATGCGGAAGTCCCCGTGGTCGATGCCGGCGAGGCTGTCACTGTGGACGCGCAGCCCGAGTTCCAGGTGCGGTGGGACCCGCGCCGGCTGTGGTCCCAACGTCAGGTCCTCGATGGTCGCCTCGTCGATCACGATCTCTGTGGCGCCGTCTAGGACGGCACGCTGCTATACGGGGTGCTGTTGACCCGCGCCAGAACCGCCGCGGCATCGGCGCCCTCGCGCGCCACCGAGCCGGGCAGCTCGATCGACGCGTTCGAGCTGACGTCGACGGCCAGGGGATGCCGCTGAGGGGCGCCCTCGCGTGCCCGCTTCCGACGGCCGGGCCTACTGGGCCGTTCCGGTGTGCTGTGGCTGGAGTATCCGACGGTGCCGTCATCGAAGACGCGCACGCCCATCGTGTTAGGCGGGAGGATGTGGACCTTCCCGTCGTGCGTGACGCCGGAGTCGCTGCCGATCGCGGTGGCGACGGTGTCTCCGGCGTCGAGCTTCTGCCCGGCGGTGAGTGATCGGCACGGCCGGGCCCGCTCATCTTGATCATAAAAGAATATGCTGATACTATTCTTTCATGACCCAGCACGCCGATGCCGAGACACGACGTATCCAGGTCGCCGAAGCACTGCTGACCACGGTCGCCGAGCGCGGGCTGGCGCGGACCACCCTCACCGACGTCGCCGCGACGGCCGGTGTGTCGGTGGGGCTGGTGCAGCGCTACTTCCGCTCCAAGGACGAGCTCCTGCGCTTCGGCTTCGACCACGTCTGCCGGCGCACGCAGGAGCGGGTACGCCGGGTCCCGATCGTGCTCCCGGTCCGCAACGTCGTCATCGCGCTGATGGAGCAGATCCTCCCGCTGGAGCCCGACCGGGAGAAGGAGCTGGGCGTCTGGCTGAGCTTCGTCCAGGCCTCGCTCACCGATACGGAGCTGGCCGCCACTCATCAGGCGAGCGTCACCGAACTGATCGATGGCCTCACCGTCGCCTTCGAGGGAGCGCAGCGGGCCGGGGAACTCCCGCCCGGCCTCGACGTCAGAGCCGAGGCCGCGGCACTGGTGGCCTTCGTGGACGGACTGTGCCTGCATCACGCGACCACCGAGAGCTTCGACGCCGCGCGCTCGCGTGCGGCACTGAGGACGTACGTCGATCGGATGTTCGGCAGCGGCCGATAACGACGACGCCCGCGCATCGCGTGGCTCACCGAGACGGTGCCCGGCCGTCGACGCCGCCGTCACTGCTGTGATCACCGGAGCATGACGTCCGGCCGATCCGGCGTGCCCGGCATCCCCCTCTTTCTGTTTTCCCAGGAGGACCTTCCATGAGCATGCCCAATCGCCGTTCCGTTCTGACCGGACTGGCCGCCGGAGCCGTCGGCGCCATCGCCATCGGCGGCGCCGATGCCCGGGCCACGCCTCCGTCGGCCGTGGCCACGGCCCCCGGCTGCCCGCCGCCGATGCCGGGGGACAAGGTCGGCCCCGGCGACACCCGTTACCCCGATCTGGTCGCCAGGGGCGCCAACCGGCGATTCCGCGCCAGTCCCGACTACGTCCACCTGGCCTCCACCACCGGCCAGGTCGCCGACGCCGTGGCCCAGGCGGTGCGGGCCGGGAAACGCGTCGCGGTGCGCAGCGGCGGAGGCTGCTTCGCCGACCTCGTCGACAACCCCGACACGAAGGTCGTCATCGACCTGGCCGGGATGACCGGCCTGTGGTTCGACCCGGCCGTGCGGGCCTTCGCGGTCGAACCGGGCGTGCAGCTCGGTGAGCTGTACCGGCGGCTGTTCCTGGGTTGGGGGGTGACCGTTCCGCTCGGGAGCTGCCCCGAGGTCGGGGCGGGCGGGCACATCATGGGAGGTGGACACGGAGCGATGTCGCGGCTGCACGGGCTGGGCGTCGACCACCTCTACGCCGTCGAGGTCGTCACCGTCGACGCCTCCAACAGGGTCCGGGTCACCGTGGCCACCCGCGAGCCCCGCGACCCGAACCGTGACCTGTGGTGGGCGCACACCGGAGGCGGCGGCGGCAACTTCGGCGTCGTCACCCGCTACTGGCTGCGGACACCCGGTGCGACCGGCGGCGACCCACGGCGCCTGCTGCCGCGCCCGCCCGCGCAGGTACTGGACTTTCAGCTCCTGTGGGGATGGGACCAGCTCGACCACGAGTCCTTCACCCGCCTGGTGCGCCAGCACGGCCAATGGCACGCCGCCAACAGCGCGCCCGGTTCCCCCGGCACCGACCTGCACAGCGCGCTGCTGCTGTTCGGGACCAAGCTCGGCGCGGTCATCGTGAAAGGCCAGGTGGTCGGCCCGGATGCCGAGCAGACCCTGGCCGGATACGTCGCCGCCCTCACCGCGGGCACCAGCGCACCGCATTACCTTGAGCAGACCTACCGGCCGTGGCTGGAGAACCAGACCTCGGCGGCCGACAGCGAGGAGATCCTCGGCTCCCGATTCGTCGCCAAGACCGGATACCTGCGCGACCGGTTCACCGACGCGCAGATCCAGGTTCTGTGGGAGGCGCTGTCCGCCGCTCCCGAAGGCGGTCCGCAGGGCGCGGTGTGGCTGGTCTCCACCGGCGGCGAGGTCAACACCGTCGCCCCCGGCGACACCGCGGTCGTGCAACGCGACTCGGTGCTCAAGGCGATCTTCACCGCGTCCGGTGCGTCGGCCGAGGAGGACGCCGCCCATCAGCGATGGGTCCGCGACCTCTACCGGAAGGTCTACGCCGCGACCGGTGGCGTACCGCCGCACGACTCCCGCAACGGTGGCTGCTACATCAACTATCCCGACCCCGATCTGGCAGACCCGGCGCAGAACACCTCCACCGTCTCCTGGCACGACCTCTACTACGGGGACAACTACGCTCGCCTCCAGCAGGTGAAGCGGACGTGGGATCCACGAAACCACTTCCGGCACACCCTGTCGGTACGGCTCCCGAACTGAGCCGGATTCCGACCACGGGGACGTCGCGTCCGCGCGGCGTCTCTCGTTGCCGTCGGCGTACTCGTCACGGGTGCGCCGCCTGGCGACTCGGTGACACGGTTCTGGCCACGTACGACTTCGCGTGCGCACTGGGCAGCGACCCCGGCTACACGACGGCTCGCTTCTTCCGCGACGCCGACGTCCGCGCCCACCGCTCCCCACCGATCGACGTGCTGTGGCTGACCGCGTCCTGGAACAGCCCTCGTGGCCCGGCCAACCGCCGACCTGCCGGGTTCCGATGGACGCTGCCGCCGGGACCCGGCCCTCTCACCGCTCCCTGATAGGAGTCTCCATGTCCACTACGCTCCCGACACTGAAGCTCATGGCCTGCCCCTTCTCCGAGCCGAAGACCCCGCCTACGACATGACCTACTGCGCTGACAGGGCCGGCGTCACAGTTGAACGTTGGTGGTTCCGGTCCCGATGTGGATCGGTGGACCCGTCGGGGTCTGTAGCCGCCCGGCCATCGCGTAGATCTCGTAGGTGTAGTCGGCCACGTTCGGCGCCTCCTTGCCGAGAGGCCAGCCCTGTTGGCCGGCGAAGCAGCCGTCATGGTCGATGCGGACCTCGGCCTCGGCCAACGTCTGCTTCGCGCGACCATCCAGGGGTTTGGAAACCTGGATCCAGTAGGACTTCCCGGCCTCGGCCTTCGGGGCGGTCCCGCTGATGACGATGTTCTTGATGTTGCCGCTCGGGTACCGCACGATCGCGATGGGCTTGGCGCTCCAGCCGTCAGGGACAGTCATCACAGTCTCCTTGAAGGTCCTCGCATGAAGGATCGGACAGGGAGGTGGCCCCACGCGAGGTTAGGCAAGCGGGCGACCGCCCTGGTCCTGGAAAAGCAACGCTACTTCCGGATGGGTTCAGCCGACTCGGCGACATGCCGTACCGGACATACTCCGTCGATAGCAACATACTCACCCGTGCCGTCAGTCGCCGCACGATCGCGTCGACTCGACGCGCCCCTCGACGACGGGAATCGTGAACGGTTTCCCGTCGTCGCCCGGACGTGTCGGCGCTGGTCGGACGCGGGCGTGTTCGACGCCCTGCAGCAGGTGCTCCTCGCGGAGCTGAATGCCGCGGGGAGGATCGACTGGACGCGCGGTGGCCGATGCCGGTCACGTGCGGGCAAGAGAAAAATCCCCGACGTGACCTAGGCGATCAACCTGGTCGACGGGATCCGACCCGTCCGTGGGAGACCCGGTCGACCACGGCGCCGGCCCGAGGCTCTCCTGACCGACAAAAGCTACGACTTCCGCGCCGTCCGCGCCCAGAACACCGCACGCCAGATCATGCCGATAACCCCCGCTGCATCGTCGAACAGACCAGCTCCCACCTCCACCAGTTCAAACGCTCCGCGATCCGCTGGGAACAACGCCTCGACATCCACGGCACCCTGGTATCCCTCGCCTGCGCACTATCTACCTGAGACAACGACCAAGATCCTGTTAGGAGTTCTAATACTACAGCTGTGGTTTGTGATGTTGTGGGTGTCTTCGCTGGTAGTGGCTGCGTTGTGCGCGGGTTTGGTGTCGGCGTCGCCAGTGCCAGGCGGT
>NZ_JACHGT010000030.1 GCF_014202425.1 Phytomonospora endophytica
GGGGCTTCGCCCCAGACCCCACCAGGGACTCCGTCCCTGGACCCGGAACTCGCTGCGCGAGTCTCTTCGAGACTCGCTACGCGAAGATCAAGACCAAGTCTCACCCCCGAAGACCAAACCCATCCCAACCCCCCGTCCCCGCCCCTCAGGTGAGATCATGTCCCCATGTCCCGCGTACGCATCGATCGCCAAGCAGCTAAGAAGCTCGGGCGTGGCATGGGTGACCGGCTCAGTGCCATCATCGACGCCATTGCCGCCAGCCATGGAGACAAGTCCGTCGATGAGATCGAGGCCGAGCTCGATCGGCAGATGGCCGTCGCCGGGGTGACCGGCGGGAGCTGGCGTGGCACGGCCGAGGCCATCGCCGCCGGCGAAACCGTCGACCTTCGCGCGCCCTGAGCCCCCGCCCCGTCCCGATCACTCCCGCGCCGAGCCCCCACCCACCCCCAAACCCCCGTAAGGTCGAAGACCCGGCCTAAGGGAGACGGCGATGTCACAGAAGGTGCGCGGCGTGGTGGCCCCCGGTAAGGGCGCCGCGGTTCGACTGGAGACCATCTTGGTGGGCGATCCAGGCCCCGGCGAGGCGCTCGTGCGGGTGCGGGCTTGCGGTGTCTGCCATACCGACCTGCACTACCGCCAAGGCGGCATCAACGACGAGTTCCCCTTCCTCCTCGGGCACGAAGCCGCGGGGGTCGTGGAGGCCGTCGGGAAAGACGTGCGGGACCTGGCCCCCGGCGACTTCGTGATCCTCAACTGGCGTGCCGTGTGCGGCAAGTGCCGGGCCTGCCGTCGCGGCCGGCCCTGGTATTGCTTCGACACTCACAACGCCGCCCAGAAGATGACCCTCGCCGACGGCACCGAACTCTCCCCCGCCCTGGGGATCGGCGCCTTCGCGGAGAAGACGCTCGTCGCCGCCGGGCAGTGCACGAAGGTGGATCCGACGGCATCGGCCGCGGTCGCCGGATTGCTGGGCTGTGGCGTGATGGCCGGCTTCGGTGCCGCGCTCAACACCGGCAACGTGACACGTGGCGACAGTGTCGCCGTGATCGGCTGCGGTGGGGTCGGTAACGCGGCGGTCGCCGGAGCGCGACTCGCGGGCGCGGCGAAGATCATCGCCGTCGACATCGACGAGCGCAAGCTCACCTGGGCCCGCAATCTCGGTGCCACGCACACCATCAACGCCCGCCAGAACGACGTGGTCGACGCGATCCGCGAGGTCACCGACGGTTTCGGCGCCGACGTCGTGATCGACGCCGTCGGCCGGCCCGAGACCTACGAGCAGGCCTTCTACGCCCGCGACCTGGCCGGCACTGTCGTCCTCGTCGGCGTCCCGACGCCGGAGATGCGGCTCGACCTGCCGCTGCTCGACGTGTTCGGGCGCGGCGGCTCGCTGAAGTCCTCCTGGTACGGCGACTGCCTCCCCGAACGCGACTTCCCCATGCTCATCGACCTCTACCTGCAGGGCCGCGTCGACCTCGACGCCTTCGTGTCGGAGACGATCACCCTCGACGACGTCGAGGACGCCTTCGCGCGGATGGAACGCGGGGAAGTGCTGCGATCGGTGGTCCTGCTGTGACGGCCTGGGCGGAGAAGGTCGTCACCTCGGGGAAGTTCAGCCTCGACGGCGGCAGCTGGGACGTCGACAACAACGTCTGGCTCGTCGGGGACGACAACGAGCTCATCATCATCGACGCCGCCCACGACGCCGAGATCATCGCCGCCGCGGTCGGCGGGCGCACGGTGAAGGCGATCGTGTGCACCCACGCCCACGACGACCACGTCAACGCGGCCCCCGCGCTCGCGCGGCTCGTCGACGCACCCGTACTGCTGCACCCCGACGACCGCGAGCTGTGGAACATGACCCACCCCGACCGCGCGCCGGACGGCGAGCTCGCCGACGGGCAGGAGCTGCCGGTCGCCGACGTCGCGTTGCGGGTGCTGCACACGCCGGGCCACGCGCCGGGCGCGGTGTCGCTGTACAGCGAGAGGCTGGGGGCGGTGTTCACCGGCGACACCTTGTTCCAGGGTGGCCCGGGGGCGACGGGGAGGTCCTTCAGCGACTTCCCGACGATCATCGACTCGATCCGTGAGCGTCTCCTGTGGCTGCCGCCGGAGACGGTCGTGCACACCGGCCATGGCGCGGACACGTCGATCGGGGCGGAGGCTCCGCACCTGGAGGAATGGGTGGCGCGGGGGCACTGACGACCTGAGGGAAGGGGGCGGGGACACCCGCCCCCTTCGCCTTGCCTAGGGCTCGGTGGGCAGTCCGGCCTCCACCCAGTCCTCGATCCCTTCGGCGTACTTGCGCACGTCGGTGTACCCGAGCGCGGTCAGGCGGTCCGCGACCTGGCCGCTGTTGGGGCACGCGCGGTTGGAGCAGTAGGTGACGATCGGGGCGTTCTTGTCGGGCAGCAGCGCCGAGGCCTTCTCCTCGACCTCGGGCGGCGCGAGGGGAAGCGCGCCGGGCAGATGCTGTTTGGCGTGGTAGTCGCCGCCGAGCGCGTCGACGACGGTGACCGTCCCGGCGTCGATGGCGGCGGCGAGTTCGGTGCGGGTGATGAGGGCGGCCATGTCGGGTCCACCTTTCTGGACTACAGTCCGGATATGCCCTCGAAGCGTAGCGGACCACAGTCCGGTTTGACGAGCCTGGAACTGTTGCGTACGCCACCCCCGAAGGAACGCGCCGACGCCGCCCGCAACCGCGCGGCGATCCTCGCCGCCGCCGCGCGGCTGTTCGCCGAGCACGGTGTGGAGTCGGTGTCGATGGACGCGATCGCGGCCGCGGCGGGCGTCGGCAAGGGCACGCTCTTCCGCCGCTTCGGCGACAAGGCCGGCCTGGCGGTGGCACTGCTCGACCACCGCGAGGGCGAACTGCAGGAGGCGATCCTGTCCGGTCCGCCCCCACTGGGACCGGACGCG
Organism: Phytomonospora endophytica; assembly: GCF_014202425.1. Lineage (GTDB taxonomy): Bacteria > Actinomycetota > Actinomycetes > Mycobacteriales > Micromonosporaceae > Phytomonospora > Phytomonospora endophytica. The sequence continues at coordinate 2,920 of NZ_JACHGT010000030.1, forward strand.
GCCGCCGCCGAACGGGCGACCGCGTTCACCGAGGCCTACCTGGACTACCTGTTCGCGCACCTCGACCTGGTGCGGATGTCCGAGACCGCCGCACCGGGCGCGCGCTACCGGATCGGCGCCTACCGCTTCTGGCACCGGCACCTGACACTGCTGTTCGGCGGCGACGGCGAGTTCAGGGCCCACGCCCTGCTCGCCGCGCTCGGCGCCGAGCACGTCACGGCACTGCTGCCCGAGCTCGGCGAGGAGCGACTGCGCGCGCAGACCGTGCGGCTCGCCGCCGCGCTCGCCGCGGGTTAGGAGGGGACGTCGCCGTCGGTGAAGTCGACGAGGACGGCGACGAGGTCACCGGCGGCGTCGAAGACCTCGTAGGCGTACCAGATGCTGGCGTCCATGTTGATCACGAGGACGGTGTCGCCCGACTCGGTGGTGAACACCGGCCGGTAGGCGGGGCCGTCCTCGACGTCGATGCCGCCGGCCTCGTCGAGGCCTTCCTCGACGTCGGGCTCCCAGTCGGTCCACTCCGGGCTGAACGCGACCAGGCCGCCTTCGAGGGAGGTGGGCCCGTACTGGCGCCACTCACGGCGGACGGGGTCGCCGCCGCCGAAGGTCACCAGGACCATTCGCACGATCGCGGTCTCGTCGGGCTCGGTGACGACGTAGACGGGGTGGTCGCCGTTCGGCAGGGAGCCTTCGGTGCCGCCGAAGTATCCGTCGAGGTCGTCACTGTCGGGGCCGAAGAAGTACAGCTGTCCACTGTTGACGGACATGGTCCCGGCACGCCTGCAACGCAGACCGTCCTCGGTGCCTTTGAGATACGCCTCGATGATGGCGTCTGCGCTCACGTCGTCGATCCTTGCTCTGGCGGGAAACACGGGGCCGACGGAGCATAGCGAACACGTGGACACCGTCCGACGTGGACACAGGGTGCATCGTGAGCTGACGGACAGTGATGAAGCACCTTCGGGCGTCCGTCCAGGGGTGGATTGTGGTGGTTTCCGGCGAGCTCGCCCACCCCGCTTCACCCGCCCGGGTGACCTTTGTCGGATCTGCGACATGGCCGCCGCAACCCCACCGGATGAGGCGGTGTTCATAGGGGCGCAACCGACTCCCCCGACTAAGGAACGACATGTCTGATCTGACCGGCAAGGCCGCCCTCGTCACCGGCGCGAGCCGCGGCATCGGCGCCACCACCGTCCGCACGCTCGCCGCCCGTGGCGCGGCCGTCGCCTTCACCTACGCGTCCTCCGGCGAGCACGCCGACCAACTCGTCAAGGAGATCGCCGCCGAAGGCGGCAAGGCGGTGGCGATCCGGGCCGACGCCGCCGACGCGGCCGCCTCGGCCGGGGCCGTCGAGCGTGCGGTCGCCGAACTCGGCGGCCTGGACATCCTGGTCAACAACGTCGGCCGGGGCGCCATGGGCCCCTTCGAGGAGATGCCCCTCGACGACCTCGACCACCTGCTCGCCGTCAACGTCCGCTCGGTCGTGGTGACCTCGCAGGCCGCCGCCCGGCACCTGCGCGAAGGCGGCCGGATCATCACCGTCGGCAGCGCGGTCAGCAACAAGACGCCGGGACCGGGGATGACGCTGTACGCGATGACGAAGTCGGCGCTGGTCGGGTTCACCAAGGGCATGGCGCGCGACCTGGGCGGGCGCGGCATCACCGCGAACCTGGTCCAGCCGGGCGCGATCGACACCGAGATGAACCCCGCCGACGGCCCCTTCGCCGAGTTCCAGCGGACGCAGACCGCGCTCGGCCGTTTCGGCCAGGCCGGCGAGATCGCCGAGACGATCGCCTTCATCGCCGGTGACGGCGGCAGCTACATGACCGGCTCGTGCGTCGCCGTCGACGGCGGCCACGCGGCCTGATCTCCCCACACGAAGAGGCGGTGGCCCCCGTCGGGGCCACCGCTTCTTCGCGGGCGTCAGCGGGAGTAGAACTCCACGACGAGCTGCTCCTCGCAGTGCACCGGCACCTCGGAGCGGACCGGCTCGCGCACCAGCGTCACCCGCAGGTCGCTCAAGGCCACCGAGAGGTAGGGCACGGTCGGCCCGTCGCTGTTGCCGCCGGCGGCGGCGATCAGCACGGGGTTGATGGTCCGGCTCTTCTCCCGGACCGACACGACCTGGCCGGGACGCAGCCGGTACGACGGGATGTCGACCTTCTTGCCGTCGACGGTGATGTGCCCGTGGCCGACGAGCTGGCGCGCCTGGTAGATCGTCCGGGCCAGGCCCGAGCGCAGCACGATCGCGTCGAGGCGGCGTTCGAGCAGCGTGACGAGGTTCTCGCCGCTCTTACCGGGCCGCTTGAGGGCCGCGTCGTAAGTGCGGCGGAGCTGGCGCTCGCCGATGTTGTACTGGTGGCGCAGGCGCTGCTTCTCCAGCAGCCGCACCGAATAGTCCGAGGGCTTGCGCCGGGCGCGCCCGTGGTCGCCGGGCGGGTAAGGGCGCTTCTCGAAGTACTTGACGCACTTGGGCGTCAGCGGAATACCGAGCGCGCGGGACAACCGGACCTTCGGCCGGGACTGGTTCACCAGGGCCTCCTTTGCAAGTCAATCTCTTTAGGTTAGCCTCGCCTAACCTACCTCAGGAGGTTCGTGATGCGTCCCAGCCCCGCGGAGATCACCCGCACACTCGCCACCGGTCGCCTGACCGGGACGGTCCGCACCGGTCTCGGCGGCCCCCTGCGCGTGCGCCACGCCACCGTCGCCGACGGCACGCCCCTGCTGCTGGTCCGCGACGGAAGCGGCACCGCCGACGCCCTCGCGTGCGAGCCCGGCGACGACGTGGCCGCGCTCCTGTGCGTCGACGACGTCCCGCCGCTGGCCGGTTCCCCCAGCCTCGGGCGGCTCTGGCTGTCGGGCTGGGCGACGCCCCTCGCCGACGAGGACGCCCGCGACGCCGCCCTCGCCTTCGCCGCGATCAACCCCGCCGGGGACCTCCTCGCCGTCGGCGACGGCTACACCCTGCACCGCCTCGACGTTGCCGAGGTCCGCCTCGAACGCCGGTCCGGCTGGGTCGACGTCGACACCGACGCCTACGCCGCCGCCGAACCCGACCCGGTCGCCCCCGACGAGGCCGAGCTCCTCGGCGACCTCGACGACCACCACCGCGAGCAGGTCGCCGCCTTCGCGCTCGCCCAGCTCGCCGCCGCGGGCCAGATCGAAGTGCCCGCCGACCTGCCGCGCATGGTCCGCCTCGACCGCTACGGCATGGCCTTCACCGCCGGCGAGAGCCGTTACGTGCGGCTCGGCTTCGACCGTCCGCTGAGCTGCCGCGCCGACCTGGTCAGCCGGATCCGGCCGCTGCTCGGGATCTCCTGCGGCTGCCACACCGGATAACGGCGGCTAGCCCATCCCGCCGATCCACCCGGCCGCGTCCAGCCGGAAACCGCCGGGCTCGGCGACCGCGCGCAGGTCGTCCTCCAGCGCGCGCAACCGCTCCTCGCCGAGGACGGCACTCCACTCCGCGCGCAGCCGGTCGAAGGCCTCGGCCGAGCGCGCCAGTACGTCGGCCCCACGCTCGGTGAGGCGCACGACTTTGCGGCGGGCGTCGGCGACGTCCCCCGCGCGTTCGGCGTAGCCGAGCGCGACGAGCCGCTCGACGGTCTTGCCCGCCGCCTGCTTCGAGATGCCCAGGCGCCGGGCCACCTCGGTCTGCGAGGCGCCCCGCCCGATCGCCTGCAGGGCGAAACCGTGCGCGGGCCGCGCGTCGGGATGCCCCTGTTCGGCCAGGTCGGCGTGCACCCGGTCGATGATCGTGCGAAAACCCGCGAAGAGCAGGACGGGCAGTTCGTGGCCCGGCCGGGACTCACCCTTGCGGATGTCGTCAACCTGGTTTACCATTCGATCGTCAACCATGTTGTCCATCCTAGGAGACGCCTTGTTCGCCACGCACACCGTCACGACCGCGCCCGAAGCCTCGCGTCCGACCCTGGAACGACTGCACGACGAGTTCGGCGCGGTCCCCGAGGCCGCCGCCAGACTGGCCGGGTCACCCGAACTGCTCAACGGCTTCCTGGCTATGAGCGCGAGCTTCGAGGACTGCACCCTCGACCCGGTCGCCCGCGAGGTCGTGATCATGACCGTGGCGGTCCGCAACGACTGCCGCGTCTGCGTCGCCATGCACACCGGGAAGCTCCGGAAACTCGACGCCGACCAGGGACTCATCGCCGCGCTGCGGACGGGCGCGGCTCTCGACGACGAACGCCTGGAGGCGGTCCGGCTCTTCGCGCTGGCCGTGCTCGCCGACGCGGGTGCCGTCACCGACGAGGCGATGGCCGACTTCCTGGCCCACGGATACAGCGAGCGCAATGCCCTTGAGGTGGTCTTCGGCATCGGGACGTACACGATGTCGACGCTGGCGAACCGCCTCGTCCGGGCCTGATCGAGGCGGGCGGCCCGGTGGGGTCGCCCGACGCCTGGAGGCTTGCCAGAAAGACGGGCCGCGCCGAGGTACGGGGGACCGCGCCCCGCACCTCGGCCCCGTCGCTCAAGCCACCTCGACCGGCTGCTGCGACCCTTCGGCCGCCACCGGCTTCCCGCCGCCGCGTGCGGCCAGCAGCAGTCCGGCGCCCGTCGCCAGCACCAGGACCCCGGCGGCGGTCAGCGTCGTCGCGCCCGGGTGGATGAGCGACTCACCGCGCAGGGCCTGCCACAAGACGAGCAGGGTCAGCCCGGCGTAGCCGAGCGCGGCGACCAGCACGACCCGCGAGCGCAGGCCCTCGTCGGCGAGTCGCGCGCGCTTGACGGCCCGCGAACCGAGCCACAGCGCGAGCAGGGGCAGGACCTGCATGGCGTGGATGCCGACGAAGTGGGCGATGCGCAGGTCGCCGCCGACGGTGCTCCAGCCGACGAGGGGCATGCTCGGGCCACCGTCGTCAAGGCCGACGGAGTGGGCTCCGGCGACGTTCTCCAGGTGTGAGGTGTCCTGCCGGGCCATCAGGTAGCCGACGGCGAGGCCGCCGATGCCGATCCCCATGCCCCAGCGGATGCCCCGGGTGAGGGCGCGGTCGCCGATGGAGGTCCAGGCGAGGAAGATCGCGACGCCGAGGTTGGCCAGCCACATGACGGTGATGCTCGCGCCCATGGTGGCCCACATGGCCGCGTCGAAGGGCGTGGCCTCGTTGAAGTGGCTGGGGCGTCCGCGGAAGACCTGGCCGACGATGACGACCATCTCGATGAAGAGCATGACGGCGATGACGGTCCCGAGCCACCAGCCGGCCTTCCTTCCCTTGCGCAGCAGGGGGACCAGGTAGGCCATGGTCAGGGCGTACAGGCCGATGGAGATGCTGAACTTCAGCGGTTTGGCCCAGATGGGCATGTTGGTGAGCGTGCGGTCGTCGGCGATGAGGCCGACGACGGCCATGGCTCCGGTGAGCGCCATGAGGCCGGCGACGTAGAGGAGGGGCCGGTGGAAGCGGCCCGGGCTCGGCAGGGCGGATTTTAGATAGTGCTGCTGTCCGGTATCCATACTCGAACTATCCACTAGCATGGAGCTTGATCGCAAGAGGGAGAGCAGATGAGAATCGCCGAACTGAGCCGCGAGAGCGGGGTGCCGATCCCGACCATCAAGTACTACCTGCGGGAAGGCCTCATCCCCGCCGGCGAGCGGACCAGCCCGAACCAGGCCCAGTACGACGCGCGTCACCTGCGCCGGCTGCGGCTCATCCGCGCGCTCATCGACGTCGGCGGCGTGCCGGTCGCCGGGATCCGCGAGCTCCTCGACTCGATCGACGCCAAGGGCGAGAACCTGCACAACGCCCTCGGCACCGCCACCCACGCGACCCTCGCCGCCGCCGAACAGGGACCGCCAACGCCCAGCCAGGCCCGGGCGGGCATCGAACTCGACGCACTCATGGCCGAACGCGACTGGGACTCCGACAGCGCCCGGGCCCGCCAGATGGTGATCAACGCACTGGCCACCTTCTTCGACCTCGGCGAAGACGACCTCGCCGTCCTGCTCCCCGTCTACGCCGACGCCGCCGCGCTGGTCGCCGAGGCCGAGGTCGGCCTGGTCAGCTCCCGGTCCGATGTGGACAGTGCCGTCGAGGGCGCGGTGATCGGCACGGTCATCGGCGAGCAGGTCTGGGCCGGGCTGCGCAGGCTGGCCCAGGAGCACTACTCGAACAAGATCAACACAACCGGTCCCGACGAGGGCCGCGACGACCGCCCGTAGCGCTCGCGACCTGGGGTTTCACCGTGCCGTGACCAAGGACACGCGCGGGCACAAGCGAGATGCGCCACGGCTCTATGCTGTGTCGGCCCCCTGAGAATGGAGATCGCGGTGCGTCTTGGCGTGGACTTCGGTACGTCGCATACCGTCGCGGTGCTGGCCTACCCCGACGGCCGGACCAAATCAATGCTGTTCGACGACGGGACGCCGCTGCTGCGCTCGGCCGTCTACGCCGACTCCGACGGGCAGATCCAGGTCGGCCGCGACGCCGTCCGCCGCGCCGGGCTCGACCCGACCCGCTACGAACCCAACCCCAAGCAGCGCATCGACGAGCAGACCGTTCTGCTCGGCGACAGCGAGCACCGGGTGCCCGACCTGTTCGCCGCGGTCCTCAAGCGGGTCGTGAGCGAGGTCCGCCGGGTCGCCGGGAGCATGCCGCAGGACGTCGTGATGACCTACCCGGCCGCGTGGGGCGCGCGCCGCCGGGAGATCCTCACCGGTGCCGCCGCGACCGCGGGCCTGCACAACGTCCGGCTCATCCCCGAACCGGTCGGCGCGGCCGTCTACTTCACGACCGTCCTCGGTCACCAGGTCGCCGACGGGCGGCCCCTCGGCGTCTTCGACTTCGGCGGCGGCACGCTCGACGTGGCCGTCGTCCGCCGCGACGGCAACACCTTCACCGTCCTGTCCACCGGCGGCCTCCCCGACCTCGGCGGCGTCGACCTCGACTCGGCGCTCGTCGACCACCTCGGGCAGCTCATCGCGCAGCGCGACCCTGCACTGTGGCGCCGCCTGTCGAACCCCGAGAGCTCGGCCGACCGCCGCTCCCGGCAGCTGCTGTGGGACGACGTGCGCGGCGCCAAGGAGTCGCTGTCGCGGACCACGAGCGCGCCGGTCAACGTCCCCGAGACCGACACCGACCTGCACCTGACCCGCGACGAGTTCGAGCGCCTCACCACCCCGCTCCTCCAGCGCGCCATCAACGAGACCCAGCGGGTCATCCGCGAGGCCCGCCTCGAACCGGCCCAGCTGTCCGGGCTGTTCCTGGTCGGCGGGTCGAGCCGCGTCCCCCTCGTCGCCCGCATGCTCCACAGTGGACTGGGCATCCCACCGACCGTCCTCGAACAGCCCGAGGTCGCCGTCGCCGAAGGCGCCGCCAAACTCGGCGCCGCCAAGCCCGGCCCCGGCCAGCAGTCCGGACCACCGTCCTCGTCACCGATGTCGGCACCCCCGTCGGCCCCGCGCTCCGGCCCCCCGATGCAGAGCCAGCAGTCGCCCTACCGGCCGCCGGCGCAGCACGCGCCCAACCCGGCGCCGTCGAACTCACCGATGTCGGCACCCCCGGTGTCCAGCCCGCCCATCTCGGCCGCGCCCGTCTCGCCGATGACGCCCTCACCCCCGCCGTACCGGCCCCAGCAGCCCTCCTACTCGCCGCCGCAGCAGGCCTACACTCCCCCACCTCCGCCCCGGCCGCCGATCCTGCCGCCCGTCCAGCAGCGCATGCCTCCGCCACAGCCTCAGCCGCAGGTCATCCAGGTCCCCTACGCCGTACCGGTTCCGCAGCAGCCGCAACCGATGTACATCCCCCGCAAGAAGAGCAAGAAGGGCCCCATCACCGCACTGGTGATCGTCGCGCTCATCGCCTTCTGCTGCTACGGGACCTTCATCAACCCGGCGGTCACCTCGGGCGTGTTCGGCAACTTCTTCAGCGACCTCAGCGACAGCGAGCCGACCGTCAACGGCGGCACCGTCCCCTACGACATCACCACGATCTACGACTCGTTCAAGCCCGCGCTGGACACCTGCTGGGTCGCGACGAGCGGTGAGGACTGGAGCGGTCCCGAGACCACCAACTTCAACACGGTGCTCGGCAAGTACGACGACAAGGTCGACCGCGTGTACTGCACCTTCGACCAGGACATCCAGGACGAGTACAAGGCCGACAGCATCCTCTTCGTGCAGAACCCGAGCTTCACCGACGAGATCGACTTCGTCAAGGACATCTCCGGGATCTTCGGCGTCAAAGAGGACTGGCAGGTCGGCGGCAAGGCCGGCATCGGCGAATACTCGATCCCCTACGCGGTGACCGACGGCGAATACGCCTACACCAGCTACGACACCGCCCTGGTCATGTCCGGTACCGGGACCGACGCCACCGTCGACAACCTCAGCGACCTCTTCGCCGAGTACAAGTCCTGACCGTGACCGACGACGTCCGCCTGGTACCCGACCCGGACCGCCCGCGCTGCTTCTACCTGTACGCGGGCGAGTCCGAACAGTCCCATGTGGACCTCGACGACCCGCGGCACCTGGAGTTCGACTACGTCCGCTACCTGTCCTACGTGCTCGACGCGCTCGCCCCGAAAGGCGAGCCGCTGCGGGTGCTGCACCTCGGGGCCGGGGCGCTGACCCTGCCCCGCTACGTCGCGGCGACCCGGCCCGGCTCCTACCAGCAGGCCGTCGACATCGACGCCGACATGATCGCGCTGGTGCGGGAAAGCGCGCCACTACCCAAGCGGGTCAAGGTGAAGGTGCGGATCGGCGACGCGCGCGAACAGCTCGCGGCCGCCCCCGACGACTGCTACGACGTGATCGTCCTCGACGTCTTCGCCGGCAACGTGACACCCGCGCATCTGACCACGGTGGAGTTCACCGCCGAGGTCGCGCGCGTGCTCCGGCCCGGCGGCGCCTTCCTGATGAACGCGGGCGACGGCGGCCAGCTCAAGTACACGAAGGCGCTGGCGGCCACGATCGGGGCACTGTTCCCCCACGGCTGCGTCCTGGGTTCCACGACCGTCCTGCGCGGCCGCCGCTTCGGCAACGTCGTGCTGTGCGGCTCGACGAGACCCTTCGACGACGCCGCCATCGCCCGCCGCGCCGCCGGGGACATCTTCCCGACCCGCTACCTCGACTCCGCGGAATTCGCCGCGCACGCGAAAGGGGCGCCGGTGAACACCGACGGCTCGGCCGTCGCGTCACCCGCGCCCCCGGGACTGTTGGCCGAAATGGTCAGGAAGCGGAGTTCTCGCGGCGGAGCTCGTCCCTGATCTCACGGAGCAGTTCGAGCTGCTCGTCCTTCTTCGCCTCTTCCTGACGCTTCATCCGCTCCATGATCGTCTTGACGGGCAAAACGACTATGAAGTAAATGACGATCGCGGTCAGCACGAAGGTGATGACCGCGTCGATGAACGTTCCATAAGGGAAGTCGACACCGTTGACGGTGAATTTGCCGCCGTTCTCCTCCCCGCCCGTGACCAGGGTGATCAGCGGAGTGAGGAACGCGCCGGTGAAAGCGGCGACCACCGCGGTGAGCGCGGCACCCATGACGACGGCGACCGCCAGGTCGACGACGTTGCCGCGAAAGAGGAAGTCCTTGAAACCCTTGAGCATCAGCACATCCTGCCAGAGGCGGTCCGTTTGTTCCGTGAACGCCACGTATTGCGTGTGGTCTATTCCACTGCACCATAGGCAAACGCGAACACCCTCGGTTAGCGTCGCCGAGCTTGTGCGGTACTCCTCACTCCCAGCAAGGGAGTGACCGTACGAGTGCCGCTGAGTCGCCTCACAGAGGCGAATCGGGGACCCACCGAGTACGTGGGGTGAATCCGCGGAACACGCGCGGTAGGGCGATCTTCCGGCCCGAACCCGTCAGCTAACCCGGTAAGCGGCTTGAAGGAAGAAGGGTTGCCGTCTTGTCGGCACACGGCCACAACTTGCTCCATAACAGACGAATCACCAAGACCCGGACGCGCGGACTCGCCCGTGCCGCCGCCGGAGCCGGAGTCTTCACCGGCGCGATCGTCGCGACCTTCCTCGTCCCCGGCACGGCCCACGCCGCGCCCACCACCGAGGACAAACTGGACACGCTCACGACCGACTACAAGAAGGCCGTCGAAAAGCGCGACGACATCGCCGAGCGCATCAAGGCCCTCGACGAGACGATCAAGGGCTCCGACGACGTCGTCACCGGAGCCGTCGCGCTCATCGGGACACCCGCCACCACCGTCGACGGCAGCGGGACGCTCCTGAGCCAGCTCACCGACCTCTCCGACCTGGCCCGCGAACAGACGCGGGCCGTCGACGAAGCCGCCGCCGCCATCGCCGCCGCCAACGCGACCAAGGCGGAACTCAAGACGGACCTCGCCGCGGCGAAGAAGACCGTCTCGACACTGTCGAAGCAGAAGGACGAGCTGGAGAACAAGCTCGCCCAGGAAGAAGCCGAGACCGAGTCGAGCACCTACAGCGGCGACATCCCCGACGTGTCGGGCAAGGCCGGGAAGGCCGTGTCCTTCGCCTACGGCGCGATCGGGATCCCCTACGTCTTCGGTGCCACCGGCCCCGACGGCTACGACTGCTCGGGACTCACCATGGCCGCGTGGGCGGCGGCGGGTGTGTCGCTCCCCCACTACACCGTCGACCAGTGGAACGCCACGACGCCGATCTCCAAGGGCGACCTGCGCCCCGGCGACCTGGTCTTCTACGCCGGTCTCGGGCACGTCGCCATCTACGTCGGCGACGGCCAGGTCATCCACGCGCCCCAGCCCGGCGAGTCGGTGAAGATCTCCGACGTGGACATGATGGCGGCCGACGGGTACCGCCGGGTGTAGACAAGGAGCCTGCTGGGCTGTGTTGGTTGGCTCGCTGCGCTCGCGATGCGGCTCAGCCGCTGCGCGGCTTCGCCTCCGGGCCTTCGGCCCGCTTGCCGCTGGGCACGATGGTCGCCTCCGCCGCCTTTACCGGGTGGCGGGGGCGTCCTGGCCGGCAGTGCGGGGGGACGGGGTCGCGGGGCGGCTTTGGCGACCACCGCGCCATACGCGGCAGAGTTCACCCTTGCGGGGTTGTGATGGCGGCGGAGTTGCGGCGTGGGGCGCCGTGTGCGCCCGACCCCGCGCTACCCCGCGCTACCCCGCGCTACCCCGCGCTACCCCGCGAGCGGACCCTCGGCTCGCACGGCCCGCCGCCCAATTCCGCCGTCCGCGACTGGTACCCGCCGCGAGCCAGAGCGGGTGCGGGTGCGGATGCGGATGCGGGTGCGGGTCCGGGTGGTGTTGACCTCGCGGTGTGTTCCCGGGTTCGCTGGGACGCAGTACCCACCACACGACCGTGACCCTCGGGAGCCAGGCCCCCTGGGGTCGCGCGCAGCGCGACACACCCCTGGGCGTCTACCTGTGTCTCCGTCGCTTCGGCCGTTGATTGGACGACATGAAGGTTCTGGGGCTGTCAAGGGCGCTCTTTCCCTTGACTGCCCCAGG
>NZ_JACHGT010000031.1 GCF_014202425.1 Phytomonospora endophytica
ACAACCGTCCACAGACCCGACTGGCAGGTTTTCTATTATCTAACAAGTCTATGTCTAACCGTGTAACTCAGTCTTGCTTGTCTTTCCGGTCTTGCTCGCTTACTCTATCAGGCCCGTTTTCGGCCCCGTTTCCGGGGTCTTGCCGGATCTGGATCTTCGTGCTAGACTTGCTCGGTTTCCCGTCTCTAGCTCGGTGAACCTTACCAGATCCGTTTTCCGGCCCGTTCTCGGGGCCCTCACTCGGTTCCAGCTGCGGTTCCGCGGTTCTCACCGCCGAGCCAGACTAGCAAGTCCGTTGCCTCCCCGAGTCGCCGGGGCCAGCTGAGCTAGCCCGTCAACCTCGTTTTGGCGCAACCCCACCAGCCTACCATCTTCGATCCAGGTCCGCAACTAGGGGACTTCGCCTCCTGAGTGCGCACCCTTCTCGAACCCTGATGGGTCGGAGAGTGGGATTGTCCTGCGGGCCTGCCGGTCCAGGTTGAGAGGCTTGCGCTTCTCGTCCTTTCCCGTCCGGTTCCCCGCGGGCAGACAGAAATTTACGGTAGGCCTGCACAGACGAGAACACCGGGGTCGGACTAAGTGTCCGCCCCGGTGTTATCGCAGCTCAGGAGTCTTCCAGCTCCGCGTGGAGCTCGGCTCGGCGTGCCCTGCGGGCTTCGAGCCGCTCGGTCGCGCCGACGCGTTCGTCGGGATCCATGCGCGGGTCGGTGCCCCGGGCGCCGACGGGAGCCTGCAGGGTCGGCAGGGTCGGCTGCCAGTCGAACTCCTGCGTCCCGATCCGCACCGGGCAGCCGGGCGTGGCGCCGGCCTTCGCCAGGGCCGTCTCGACACCGAGGCGTGCGAGACGGTCGGCGAGGTACCCGATCGCCTCGTCGTTGTTGAAGTCCGTCTGGCGCACCCAGCGTTCGGGCTTGCCGCCCTTGACGACGTAGACGTCGTCTTCGAGCTCGATGGTGAAGTCGGTGTCGTCGACGGCGGCCGGACGCAGCACGACCCGCGTCGGCTCCAGCGCGGGCTGCGCGGCCCGGTGCGCGGCGACGGCCTCGCCCAGCGCGTAGGTCAGCGGCTTGAGTCCCTCATGGGTCACCGCGCTCACCTCGAAGACCGGGAGCCCGCGCGCCTCGATGTCGGCGCGGACGTACTCGGCGAGGTCCCTTGCGTCGGGCACGTCGATCTTGTTGAGCACGACGAGCCTCGGCCGGTCGGTCAGTCCCCCGTACTCGGCCAGTTCGTGCTCCAGCGCGTCGATGTCCGACAGCGGGTCGCGCGTGGACTCCAGGTTCGCGCAGTCGATGACGTGCACCAGCACCGCGCAGCGCTCGATGTGCCGGAGGAACTCCAGCCCGAGCCCCTTGCCCTGCGCCGCCCCGGGGATCAGCCCGGGAACGTCGGCGACCGTGTACGTCTCTTCGCCGGCCTGGACGACGCCCAGGTTCGGCACGAGCGTGGTGAACGGGTAGTCGGCGATCTTCGGCCGTGCCGCCGACAGCACCGAGATCAGCGAGGACTTGCCCGCCGACGGGAAACCGACCAGGCCGACGTCGGCGACGCTCTTGAGTTCGAGGACGACCTCGGTCACGTCGCCGGGCTCCCCCAGCTCGGCGAAGCCCGGTGCCCGGCGCTTGCTGTTGGCGAGGGCCTGGTTGCCACGGCCGCCGCGACCGCCCTGCGCGGCGATGTAGGTCGTGCCCACACCGACGAGGTCGGCGAGGATCTGCCCGTCGCGGGTCTGCACGACCGTCCCGTCGGGCACGCCGAGGACGAGGTCCTCGCCGTTGGCCCCGTTCTTCATGGAGCCCTGGCCGCCCTTGCCGTTGGTGGCCTTGGCGTGCGGACGGAAGTGGAAGTCCAGGAGCGTGTGCACCTGTGGGTCGACGGTGAGGACGACGTTGCCGCCGTGTCCGCCGTTGCCGCCGTCCGGTCCGCCGAAGGGCTTGAACTTCTCGCGGTGGATGGAGACGCATCCGTGGCCGCCGTTACCGGCCTGGATGTGCAGCACGACGCGATCGACAAAGCTGGTCACGAGACCACTGTCCCTCATGTTTCGAGAGCCGAATGAGAAAACACCCGGGTCGGGAGGTGTGACACCTCCCGACCCGGGTGGGATGTTCTGCGCGCCTGAAGCGCCTACGCCTCGGCGGCGACGATGTTCACGGTCTTGCGACCGCGCTTCGTGCCGAACTGAACGTGACCGGGGGCCAGCGCGAAGAGCGTGTCATCGCTGCCGCGGCCGACCTGGTCACCCGGGTGGAACTTGGTGCCGCGCTGGCGGACCAGGATCTCACCGGCGTTGACGAGCTGCCCGCCGAAACGCTTGACGCCCAGCGACTTGGCGTTGGAGTCGCGACCGTTCCGCGAACTCGACGCACCCTTTTTGTGAGCCATGCTGGCGCCTACTTCCCGCTGTCGATGCCGGTGACCTTCACGCGGGTCAACGGCTGGCGGTGACCCTGGCGCTTGTGGTATCCGGTCTTGTTCTTGAACTTGTGGATCTTGATCTTGGGGCCCTTGGTGTGCTCCACGAGCTCACCGTTGACGGTCACGCCGGCGAGCTTGTCGGCGTCGGTCGTCACCGCGCCCTCGTCGACGAGCAGCACGGCAGGCAGCGTCAGGGAGTCGCCCGGGTTGCCTTCGAGCTTCTCCACCACAAGTACGTCGCCTTCGGCGACCTTGTACTGCTTGCCGCCGGTCTTGACGATCGCGTACATGGGACGCTGTTCTCCTTCGAATCCGAATTCAGGCCGTCGACAAGGGTACTTGACGACGGCACTCGGCCCCAAACGGGGCCGCGTGCGTGTGGTCACTGGGCCGGTTCGGTGACTTTACGGGTCCCGGCGAGGACGGTCGCGACCGCCTCCACCGCGTCGCCGCCACCGGCGTCCCGCGCACCCTCGGAGGCCCGGCCTTCGGTGGCCTCCTTGGCGTTCTTGCTGTTGCGCTCGGCCTTCTTCTCCGACTTGGCGTTCTTGCCGCCGCCCTGCTGCTGTTGCTGCTGCTGGCGGCCGCCGCCCTTGCCCTGCGACTGGCCGTTGCCGCCGCCTCCACCGTGCTTGTCGTGCTGGTCGAGGTGGACGATCACGCCCCGGCCCTTGCAGTGCTCGCAGACCTCACTGAAGGCTTCGAGCAGGCCCTGGCCGATGCGCTTGCGCGTCATCTGGACCAGGCCGAGCGAGGTGATCTCGGTGACCTGGTGCTTGGTGCGGTCCCGGCCGAGGCATTCGGTCAGGCGGCGCAGCACCAGGTCGCGGTTGGCCTCAAGGACCATGTCGATGAAGTCGATGACCACGATGCCGCCGATGTCGCGCAGCCGCAGCTGGCGGACGATCTCCTCGGCGGCTTCGAGGTTGTTGCGGGTGACGGTCTCTTCGAGGTTGCCGCCCTCACCGGTGAACTTGCCGGTGTTGACGTCGATGACCGTCATCGCCTCGGTGCGGTCCAGGACCAGGTGGCCGCCCGAGGGCAGGAACACCTTCCGGTCGAGGGCCTTGAGCAGCTGCTCCTCGATGCGCATGTCGGCGAAGACGTCGCCCCTGCCGGTGTGCCGGTGCAGCCGGTCGAGCAGGTCCGGAGAGACCGCCGACAGGTAGTCGCGCACCTCGTCGTAGGCCTCGTCGGTGTCGACGACGAGCTCGCGGAAGTCCTCGTTGAAGACGTCGCGGACCACGCGGGTGACGAGGTCGGGCTCCTGGTAGAGCAGCACGGGGGCGCCGCCCTTGGAGACCTTGCCCTCGATCTCCTCCCACTGGGCCTTCAGGCGCTCGATGTCGCGCGCCAGCTCGTCCTCGCTGGCCCCCTCGGCGGCCGTGCGCACGATCACGCCGGCCCCTTCGGGAACGAGCTTCTTGAGCACCGACCGCAGGCGGCGGCGCTCGGTGTCGGGGAGCTTGCGGGAGATGCCCGAGGCGTTGCCGTTGGGCACGTACACCAGGTGCCGGCCGGACAGCGCGATGTGGTTCGTCAGGCGCGCGCCCTTGTGGCCCATCGGGTCCTTGGTGACCTGCACCAGGACCGAGTCGCCCGACTTCATCGCCTGCTCGATCGAGCGGGCCCGCCCGGCGAGGCCGGTCCGGTCCCACTGGACCTCACCGGCGTACAGCACGGCGTTGCGGCCGCGGCCGATGTCGACGAAGGCGGCCTCCATGCTCGGCAGCACGTTCTGGACCTTGCCCAGGTACACGTTGCCGGACATGCCCTGCCCGCCCGAGCGGGTCACGTAGTGCTCGACCAGGACGCCGTCTTCGAGGACGGCGATCTGGGTCCGCTCGGCGAGCTGGCGGATCACCAGCTGGCGGTCGACGGCCTCGCGGCGGGCGAGGAACTCCGACTCGGTGAGGATCTGGGGACGCGTGCGGTGCTGGCCGCGGCCGTCCCGGCGGCGCTGGCGCTTGGCGGCCAGGCGGGTCGACCCCGACAGGCCCTGCACCTCGTCCTCGACGGGCCGCGGCTTGCGGACCTTGACGACGACGTCGGTGCCCGGCTCGACCGGCGAGTCCTCGCCGCCGTCGGCCGCGTCGGACCGGCGGCGCCGGCGGCGACGCCTGCGGACACCGTCTCCGGCGTCGGCGGAGTCGTCGTCACCGTCGTCGGCCCGCGACGGGGTGTTGTCGGCCTCGTCGTGCGGTTCGTCATCGAACTCGCCGTCGAGCTCCGAGGCTCCCTTGCCGCGGCCACGGCCACGGCGCCCGCGACGACGACGGCGGCGCACGCCGTCGGGGCCGAGCTCCTGGTCGTCGTCATCGTCGCCGTCGGCTTCCGCCTCGGCGACGGGCTCGGCCGGGGCCGCCTCGGCGGCCTTGACCTTGCGGGAACGGCGGGTTCGTTTGGCGGGAGCGTCGGCTGCCGGAGCCTGCTCCCCCGTGTCAGCGGCGGCGGGGGCCTCGTCCGGAGGGCCCTCGGCGCGTGACGCGCGTTTACGTGTAGTGGCCGCCGGTTTGTCGGACTTGGCGGCGCTCTTGGACCTGGTCTGCTGTCGAGCAGGGGCGCGGTCGTCGACCGGAGCGGCCACGGGTGCGGCCTCCGGTGCGACGAACAGGACCGGTGCGGGCTGAACTCGGCCCGCCTTGCCCTGTTCGTCCGCTGTCTGCTTCGGCTCGTTTTCGAGCATGTGGGTCTTACTCCGTATCCGCCGCGCCCGGGCGCGAAAAGTACGCTGCCACGCGGGTGCGGCACTGCTGGCCGATGGCCTTCCCAGACCACCGAAAGTCCTCCACCTGGTCGACACACTTGACCAGGGCCGCCGGTTGACGGCTATTCCGTGACGACCGTGCCACGATCGGGCCCGAGCGGATCGGCGAGCCCGCCGACGGCGGACAGGGCGAACCCCGCGCCGGTGGCGGATTCCGTGCCAGCGGAGAAGGGAGTGGACCCTTCACCGTGCTCGGCGACCATGCCCTGGGCAAGCCGGGTGACTCGGGGTGGCACCGGCGGCTCCAAACCGGCTGCAACCCGCAGACCGGCCAGGACGTCATCGGGCCGTACAGACGGTGTGACGTGCTGTACGACAAGGTCGAGTATGGCACACGAGTCCGCGTCCGCCGCGTGCGGCGCGGACAAGGCGCCGGATTCGTCACTGTGAAGGCCTAGGTGCAGCACCGGCTGACGGGGGTCGATCGTGCGGTACCCCTTCTTCGTCATGCGCTGTACGGAGATCTCCTCGGCGTTCAGGAACGCCGTGATCGCGTCGGTGGCCTGGGCGTCGGTCACGCCCGGCAGCTCCAGCCGCCAGTGCGAGACCGTCAGCCGCTCGTCGAGGCTCCCGCCGGTCGACTCGGCGGCCTCCAGGACGTCCAGGCCGGGTGGGAGGGCCGCGTCGAGGTCGCGGACGAGGTCGGCGGGGTCGATGCGGCGCTGGAGGGCGATCTCGGCGTACTCGGCCTCGCTCGCCACCCCGGTCGGCGCCGCCGAGGTGTAGGAGATGCGCGGGTGCGGGTGGAAGCCCGACGAGTACGCGATCGGCAGGCGCGCGCGGCGGACCGCGCGCTCCAGCGCGCGGGCGAAGTCGCGGTGGGAGGTGAAGCGCAGCGGGCCGCGCTTGGCGTAGCGGATGCGGATGCGCTGAACGACCGGCGCCTGCTGCTCGGGCTGTACGCGGGCCATCACACGCCGCCCTTCCGCGCGATTCGGTCGCCCGGGGACACCGGGTGCCGCCGAGCGCCCTGGTCGTGCCGCACGCTCGCCAAAAGCCTGGTCCTCATCACGCCTCATCCGCCTCGTAGGACTGACTGCTCGGGACCACACCACGCGAAGGCTGACCGGTCACGGCCAGCGGCAGGAGCTTCTTGCCGGTCGGCCCGATCTGGATCTCGGTGTCCATCGCCGGGCACACGCCGCAGTCGAAGCACGGGGTCCAGCGGCAGTCGTCCTGCTCGACCTCGGCGACCGCGTCCTGCCAGTCGGCCCACAGCCAGTCCTTGTCCAGGCCCGAGTCGAGGTGGTCCCAGGGCAGCACCTCGGTCTCACCGCGCTCGCGGGTGGTGTACCAGGCCAGGTCGACGCCGAAGCGGGCGAGCGCCTTCTCGGCGGCGCCGGCCCAGCGCTCGTAGGAGAAGTGCTCGGTCCAGCCGTCGAAGCGGCCGCCGTCGCGCCAGGCCTCCAGGATGACCTCCGACACGCGGCGGTCGCCGCGGGAGAGGAGTCCTTCGATGAGGGAGGGCTGTCCGTCGTGGTAGCGGTAGCCGATGGCGCGGCCGAGGGAGCGGTCGCTGTTGATCTCCTTCTTGAGGAGGTCGAGGCGGCGGTCGACGGTCTCGGGGTCGGCCTGGGCGGCCCACTGGAAGGGCGTGTGCGGCTTGGGCACGAACCCGCCGATGGAGACGGTGCAGCGGATGTCCTTGTTGCCCGCGGCGGCGCGGCCGGCGCGGATGACCTCGTGGGCCATCTTGGCGATGGCGAGGACGTCCTCGTCGGTCTCGGTGGGCAGTCCGCACATGAAGTAGAGCTTCACCTGGCGCCAGCCGTTGCCGTAGGCGGTGACGACGGTGCGGATGAGGTCTTCCTCGCTGACCATCTTGTTGATGACGCGGCGGATGCGCTCGCTGCCGCCTTCGGGGGCGAAGGTGAGGCCGCTGCGGCGTCCGTTGCGGGAGAGTTCGTTGGCGAGTTCGACGTTGAAGGCGTCGACGCGGGTGGAGGGCAGGGAGAGGGAGACGTTGTCGCCCTCGTAGTTGTCGGCGAGCCCGGAGCAGACGTCGCCGATCTCGGAGTGGTCGGCGCTGGACAGGGACAGCAGGCCGACCTCGTTGAAGCCGGATTCGGCGATGCCCTTCTGGACCATCTCGCCGATGGTGGTGATGGAGCGTTCGCGGACCGGGCGGGTGATCATTCCGGCCTGGCAGAAGCGGCAGCCCCGGGTGCAGCCGCGGAAGATCTCGACGGCGTAGCGCTCGTGGACGCTCTCGGCGAGCGGGACGAGGGGCTTCTTGGGGTAGGGCCAGGCGTCGAGGTCCATGGTGGTGCGTTTGTGGACGCGGAAGGGGACGTCGGCGCGGTTGGGGACGACGCGCTGGATGCGGCCGTCGGGGAGGTAGTCGACGTCGTAGAAGCGGGGGACGTAGACGCTCTCGGTGCGCGCGAGGCGCAGGAGGAGTTCGTCGCGTCCGCCGGGTCGGCCCTCGGCCTTCCAGGCGCGGATGATGCCGGTGATCTCCAGGACGGCCTCTTCGCCGTCGCCGAGGACGGCGGCGTCGATGAAGGGCGCGATGGGTTCGGGGTTGAAGGCGGCGTGGCCGCCGGCGATGACGATGGGGTGGTCGTCGGTGCGGTCGCTCGACTGGATGGGGATCCCGGCGAGGTCGAGGGCGGTGAGGAGGTTGGTGTAGCCCATCTCGGTGGCGAAGGAGATCCCGAAGGCGTCGAAGGCCTTGACGGGGCGGTGGGCGTCGACGGTGAACTGCGGGACGCCGCGTTCGCGCATGAGCGCTTCGAGGTCGGGCCAGACGGCGTAGGTGCGTTCGGCGAGGACGTCGTCGAGTTCGTTGAGGACCTCGTAGAGGATCTGTACGCCCTGGTTGGGGACGCCGACCTCGTAGGCGTCCGGATACATAAGGGCCCACCGCACGGTGGTGGTGTCCCACTCCTTGCGGACCGCGCCGAGTTCGCCGCCCACGTACTGGATCGGCTTCTTCACCAGGGGCAGTAGCTGCTCAAGCTCGGGGTACACCGACGTCACGCTCATAACCATCCAGCCTAACGAGCGCCCCTGCGTACCCTTGCTGCGAGTGGCGGCTGGGGGACGGCGGCCACGGGCGGGCGGTGCTCCTACGCCTGTCAACATCGACGAACGAGGTGATCGTGACCACTGCCCAAGCACCCGGGCAGCCCGGCTACCTGGGGCGGCACCGGCCGCCCAGTCGCAAGAGGCTGCTGGTGAAGGTCGCCGTGGTACTCGGCGCGGTGGCCGTCGTGCTCACCGCGGTCGGGGTCGTCATCACCGTGACGATGGACGGTGACGACAAGGGCCGGTACGCGGCGGGGGCGGTGACCGACCTGTGCCCGCTGGTCGACGCCGAGCCGGTCGCGGGCTGGCAGCTGACCGAGCGGGAGCGCAAGCCGTCGACGGTGGCCGAGCCCCGGCCGGAGGCCGTCGGCTGCACGGTGCTGCTGTCCGCCGAGGAGGAGGCGACGGTCTACGCGACGGCCGAGCTGCGGGCGACCTTGCGGGTCTACGCGAGCGTCAACGACGCCAAGGCCGGCTACTCCGGGACTCTCGACTTCGAGCGTTCCGAGCAGCGGGAGCCCGAGATCTTGTCGGGGGTGGCCGAGCAGGCCGGTTTCGTCACGGAGGTGACCGACGACGCGGGCTCGGAGTTCCGGCTGCGGGCGCGCGACAGCAACGCCACGGTGGACGTGACCGTCTTCACCACCGGCCTTTCGGCCGATGACGTATCTAACGATCAGGTAAAAGACGCGCTCATTAAGATAGGGACAAAAGTACTCGAAGGAGCGCGTTCAGGGACGTAGCGCCCGGCGGTACGGGGGCCTCCGGAGGCACTATCGAGGTGCATACACCAGGGGAGGCTCCAACACGCCCGGCCTCGTGCCAGGGCGCAGGTGGGCATGGGCCATCCTCGACACCTGAGCCCGCTTTACATCGCCGTAGGAGGCAAGGCCCGTGACTGGACCGTACCCGCCACCACAGCAGCCGTGGCAGAACGACGGTTCCTGGCAGCAGCCACAGCCCGGGCAACAGCCCGGCCCACCCCCGCCCCAGGACCCGACGGCCGCGCCGTCGTACGACCTCTACCCGCAGACCGGCGGGTGGCCCGACCCCAACCAGGCGCCACCCCCTCAGGCCCCCGCCTACGGTCCCCCGCCCGGACCGCCGGTGTACGGCCCCACCAGTGCTCCCCCGTACGGCCCGACCAGCGCGCCGCCTTACGGCCCGCCCGGGCAGTTCATGCCCCCCGGCCCGCCGCAGGCCCCGCAGAACAACAACAAGGGCTGGATCTTCGGCGGTCTCGCCGTGGCCGCCGTCGTCGTCCTGCTGGTCGTCGGTTTCGTCGTCGTCAACGCGATGAGCTCCGACGACAACAGCAACAACAGCGGCGGTGGCGACTCGGGCAACTCCGGTTCCAGCGGCGACGACGGGGACGACTCCTCGGCCGCGAAGTACAAGGAGGTCGACGACCTCTGCTCGGTGGTCTCGGAGAGTTCCTACTCCGACGTCCTCGGTGCCGCCGGTGCGGGCACGCCCTCGAACACCGACTACGGCTCCGGCCCGGCGATGTCCTGCTACCAGGACCTCGAAGGCAACGAGTACGACCTCGGGACGCTGGCCACCAACGCGACCCTCTTCGACGACACCTCGCAGGTCGCCTCGACCTACGACAGCTACCTCAGTGTCTATGAGACCGGCGGCGTGACCGGCACGGACGTGTCCGGTCTCGGCGAACGCGCCAAGATCGTCTTCGACGACGCGATCATCCCCTCGGCTTACCTGATCGTGCAGGACGGCAACCTCGTCGCCGACGTGCGACTGTCGACCACCGAGGACGCGATCGGCGACTCCGCGCTCCAGACGGCCGTCGAGGCCGTCATGCGGGACATGCTGACCGGCCTCGCGGCCTGACGCTCCACCGACCGGCCCGCTCCCGTGTGGAGTGGGCCGGTCTTTCGTTCGCCGCACGGCACAACTCCGGGAGAAAACCGGTGGTCCCGGCGGTGCACAATGACAACCACGCCGCCGTGATCACGGCCGGACACCGCAGACGAGGCCCGGCCGGCGTCGAGCCGAAGGCCACCAGGAGGCAGGTCATGACCAGTCCATTCCCCCCGCCACCCCCGTCGCAGTGGGGTCCGGACGGCACCGGGGAACCGTCGGACATGGACGACCCGCCCGCGAAGGGACCGACCTCCTACGAGCTCTACCCCGCCGAGGGCGGCGGCTGGCCCGACCAGCCGGTGACCTCGGTCCCGTCGCCCCAGCAGCCTCCGCCGGGATACCCGCCGCAGGGTTACCCGCCGCCGCAGGGATACGCGCCCCAGCCGCCACCGCCCCCGGTCTACGCGCCCGCGCCCTACGCGCCGCCGCAGTACATGCCCGGGCCGCCGGTGAAGTCGGGCGGCAACAAGGGCTGGATCATCGGCGGCATCGTCGCCGGGGCCCTGGTGATCGTGTGCGTCGTCGGCATCATCGTCATCGGCGCCCTGGTGAAGGCCGACGAGGAGGAGCCGCTGGCCTACACGCCGACCGTCGCGGCCGCCCCCGCCGGCGGGAGCTACTCCAACCCCAGCGACCTGTGCGACGTGATCGACATCGACCGCTACGCCACGGCCTTCGCCATGGAGCAGGACGGGACCCCGTCGAACACCAGCAGCGACTCCAGCACGGGCGCCGGCTACGGCTGGTCCAGCTGCTACATCTCCCTGGACCGCGAAGAGCCGACCTTCGACTACGCCAGCCTGAGCGTCGACCTCACCATCGACTCCGCCGACTACCTGGAGACCTCCTACGACAGCGCCGTCAGCGCGATGAGCGGGACCTCCTACAGCGGACCGTCCATCGGCGAGGAGTCGGACTGGTCGGCCGGGGACTCCACCTACGGTGAATCCCTCTCGGTCGTCATCCGCAACGGCAACGCCGTCCTGCGCGTCTCGTTGAGCGACAGCGCCGACGCGGCGACCCGGGAAGGGCTCGCGAACCTCATCGTGGACACCGCCAACGAGGTCTTCAACGCGATCTGACGCCGGTATGGGTGAACCTGTACCGGGCGGGGGCGACTACGCTGCAATGTCGTACGTGAGAAAGTCGCGTCATTCGATGCTTTCGGCGGCGACGCCAGCGCTTGGCCACCGCCGGCCACAACGTGGAGGTTGAAGTGGGATCGCATCACGCCGGACCGGAGTATCCGGGTGACCAGTACCCGCAGGACGACCGAGCCCGCCAACCGCGGCCGAGGCAGGCGGGCTGGGAGCGGCGTGAGCAGGACCCGGGGTCTCCCTACGGACGTGGGGGGACTCCCCCACCTCCTGCGGGGCAGCAGCCTCCGCCGGCTTCGCCGCCTTCGCCGTCGGAAGGGCGCGGGGGCTACGGCGGCGCGCCGACGAACCCCTACGCGCAGGGCGGCGGGTACCGCGAAGAGGGGACGGGACGGCACGCGACGCAGCCGCCGGTTCCTCCACAGTCGTCCGGCGGATACGGGGGTCCGCCCCCTCCGCCGCCTTCGGGGCAGCAGCCCCCCGATCAGGGCCGCCGACGCCGTCGATACGCCGATGAGGAGGAGCAGGGCTACGCGGCCGCCGCGCCGACCTCGGCGCCTCCCTCCGAGGCGACACGGGCCTTCCGGCCCCTGGCCGTCGACCCCGACCCGTACCACCCCGACCTCGCCGACGGTTCCTCCTCGGCCTGGGACGACGACCACGGGACGCAGGTCTACAGCCACCTCGGCTACGTCCCCCGTGAGGAACGCCGCCCCCGTCCCGCCCGGGAAGACGACGACTTCATGTCCCCGTCGACCGACAGCGGCGCCGACGACAAGAAGTTCAAGTCGATGCGCCGCGCCCGCAAGGCCAGCGGCCTGACACGGACCCTGGTCATCGTCGGCGTGGTGCTCGCCCTCGCGGCCGTCGCGGGCGGAGCCTGGTGGCTGTTCGGAACGGGTGACGACGGACGCACCGACGCCGGCGGCGAATACGCCGTGCTGGAGAAGCCCTGCTCGGTGCTGGACCAGGCCGCCGTCGCCGACTACTCACTGGCCGAGGACACGGCACGCCACCGCGAGACGAGCGAACCGAAGACCGACGGCGGCGCCGAACAGACCTGCTCGGTCTCCCTGAACGGCGACGGTGGGATCAGCGTCGACATCGCCTTCGACTCCCGCGTCTACGACTCGGCGGCCAAGGCCAGCAACGACTGGGAATTCAAACTCGACGAACAGAAGACCCAACCCGACGGCGGATGGAAACTCACCGAGATGTCGGGGATCGGGACGCAGGCCTACTCGCTGCTGCGCTCATGGGACGGCGACGCCGACGCGGCGAACTACCGGATCCACCTGTGGGACGACAACGTCTCACTGGAGGCGGGACTGACGATCTACAGCCAGGAGACCGTTGACGACGCGGACATCGCGGCCCGGGCGGAGGCACTGGTGAAGGCGTACCTGGCGGGGTGGCGGGGGTAGGGGTCGTGGGGGGGGGGCGGCTTAGTGCCACTCGTGGGGGGCGCGGGGCACGCGGCTTAGCGGCACTCGCGCGAAGCGCGGGGGGCGCGAGGCACGCGGCTTAGCGTCACTCGCGTGAAGCGCGGGGGCGCGGCTCAGTGCCACTCGTGAGGGGACGCGGTGTGGCTGCCCGGTGCGAGGCACGCGGCTTAGCGTCACTCGCGTGAAGCGCGGGGGCGGGGCTCAGCGTCATGCGCGCGAGGCGCGAGGGCGGGGCTCAGCGTCACTCGCGCGAAGCGCGAGGGCGGGGCTCAGCGTCACTCGCGCGAAGCACGAGGGCGGGGCTCAGCGTCACTCGCGCGAAGCACGAGGGCGGGGCTCAGCGTCATGCGCGCGAAGCGCGGGGGCGCAGCTCAGTGCCACTCGTGAGGGGACGCCGTGTGGCTGCCCTGCGCGGGTGCGGGGGTGCGGCTCAGCGTCATGCGCGCGAAGCGCGGGGTACGCGGCTGCTGCCAGGTATGGAGGCGCGGGGTACGCGGCTCGCGTAGAGCGTGGGTGCACGGCTGCTGTCTGGCGAGGAGGTGTGCCTTGTGCGAAGCGGGGTTGCGACCTACCGCCATTCGCGCGAAGCGCGGGTGTGGCTGCCCGGCGCGGGCGTGGGCCTAGTGCGGGGTGCGCGGCTCGCGCGAAGCGCGGGCGCGGGCGCGGGCGCGGGCTAGCGCCACTCGCGCGAAGCGCGGGCGCGGGCGCGGGCTAGCGCCACTCGCGCGAAGCGCGGGCTAGCGCCACGCGAAGGGCGGCAGCGCGGCGGTGGTTGGGGCGAAGCCCGAACGCAGGGCGCCTGCGGGTTAGAGCTTGGTAATGCGGGGACGAGGCTTTCTCGTCCCCGCATTGCTGTGTGGCGGAGGGCGGGGTTCGCGGAGGGGGCTGGGTCTTGGGTCTCGGGTTTTGAACTTTCGCGTAGCGAGGGCTCGGGGCTTAAGACTTCGGCACGAGAGCCGTGAGGCGAGGGCTTGGTTTTCGCGTAGCGAGTCTCGAAGAGACTCGCGCAGCGAGTTCCGGGTCCAGGGACGGAGTCCCTGGTGGGGTCTGGGGCGAAGCCCCAGCGGGGGTC
>NZ_JACHGT010000032.1 GCF_014202425.1 Phytomonospora endophytica
CGCCAGCAAACCGTCTAAACCCGCAACCCACGCATCGAGATCAACCGCCACCACAGTCCACAGTATACAAATAACAAACCACAGCTGTAGTACTAATACTGCAGCGACACTTGTGGGTTGGAAGTTGGTGTGGACGTCGCTGGGTGGTTTGCCGGGGTCGAGTCGTTAACGGCGCGGATCGGGTCGCGGTTTGCGCGTGCCGAGCCGCGGGCTCGGTCCATGCGGTTTGTATCTGGGCTGGTGGCGGGTCTGGAACGGAAGAATGCCTGGACGATTGCCGAGCATGCCGGCGAGATGCATCCGGCGGGGATGCAGCGGCTGCCGCAGTCGGCGGACTGGGACGTCGATGGGGTTCGCGACGACGTGCGTGACCTGGCAGTGGAGCACCTCGGAGAAGCGGGCAGAGTGTTGATCGTCGACGAGACAGGGTTCGTGAAGAAGCGCACCGATTTGCAGCCGCCTTCGCAGCCATCAGCGCGTGGACGGCACGGTCGGCCGATTACATGTTGAGTCGGATGACGGCGGGCACGACCTCGATGACGTCCCGTTCGAGGAGCGCGTTCATGAGGAGGTCGACATCGGACCGTTCGGTCACCAGCAGGCTCCGCCCGTGAAGGCGGCGGGACCGCAGCTGTTCGGGAGTGATTCCCAGGCTGGGTGCATCGAGTTCACGAACGGTGGTCTCCGGGGCTCCCGCCGATGCCGACCATTCATCGACCATTGCGGTGAGGGACCCGAATTTTGCCTGGACCTCCGCGGTGATCACGATCCGTGCCGTGCCTCCGCGGCAGAGGGTTCGGCGTGCCGCACTTGCGATCAACATGAACGCCGCTTGTGCGGACATCTGTCCCATCTCGCTGTTCTCCGCCCGGAACCTGGGTAGTGACGGTGCGTTGAACAGCAGGTTGTCGAAGGATCTCTTCGCGTGGATCGAGTATTCTCCGATGTCCGCGGTTTCGAACCATGCGGCGGTGTTGTTCATCGTGGCGTTCGCTCGTGCGTAGCGGATGGCTCGCGGATTGATATCGATGCCCACGACCCGATCGCAGCGCGACTCCGCCATGATCGACAAGAAGCCGCCGGCGCAGCCGACGTCAAGAAGGCTTCCCGTGACGTCGGGCACCTCGCTTAGCGACAAAATGCTCGTAGCGTGGGGCGGCATGACCATGTCCGTCCTGGTGCTGTGCCGAACCTTCTGCGGGCCCTTGCTGGTGAACAGTTGGTCGGACAGGAAGAGCCGCGACCGATACGGCGTGACTGAGACCGTGCCACGACACGCGCCTTGGGCCGTCGACAGAAAGCCCAACGATTCCAAAGTCGCGTACAGTTCTCGCTTCAGCGAAGTCCGCACCACTGGGGCCGGCACCGCTCGATTGAGAAGGAACAGGCGGGCCAGGACGCCCACGGTCGTGGCAAGTTCCGTTGTCTCCTCGTCGGTGAAGTAGGCGTAGTTGGCCGTGTGACTCAGCATCTCGTCCGGGTCGCGGGCGCCGACGATTTCCGCTATCGCATCCTCTGTGTAACCGACTTCGACCAGCATGCGGCCCAGCGTTCTCAAGGCATCGCGGGTGGGCTCGGCGAGTACGACCGAGTCGTTCTCGCTCAGACCGCCGGGTGTGGAGTTCATGTGGACTGCCTCCGTTCCTCGATCATGGCGATCGAACGTAAGACGTCGTTCCCCGATCCGCCGGGGTGGTGGGGTGCTCCGGATGGCCATCGTCGGCGAAGCGGATGACGAGGGCCGCCAGTCCTGACGCGCTCGCCAGTGCCGCGGCCCGGCCGTCGTCGGCGGCCGCGATCACGTGGGCCGCCCGGTCCTGGAAGGAGTTGCGTATCGTCACGTCGTACCCCGGTTCCCAGCTGGCGCAGACCTCCGTGACTCCGGGGACGAGCCGGGCCCTCTCGACGCCACCGACCTCGGCCAGACGCCCGGGCCGCCCGGCGAGCAGGAAGCGGATCGACGCCGACCGCGCCCGTGTGGGGCGCGGGGTCGTCTCTCGTCCGACGGCCTTGGCCACCACGTGCTGGACCATGTCGATGCCGCACGCCTCCTCGACCACGCGGGGGATCATCCCACCTGCCAGTCTGGGATTGACCTCGACGATGCGGTATCCGTCCGGCGTTCGGCGCAGCTCGACGTGGGCGGGGCCCCATCCCAGGCCCAGCACTCGCAGCGCTTCCAGGGCGGCGTCGCAGATCGCCTCTCGTTCGAGCGCGTCCAGCGCGGCCGGGAAGTCGTGGCCGATCTCCACGAAATGCGGTTCGGGTCCCAGGTGTTTGCGGGTGACTCCGACCACCGTCGTGTCCAGGACCTCCACCGAGTACTCCAGGCCGTCGAGGTATTCCTCCACAAGGACCGATGACTGTGTCGGAAGTGCGAGTCCGGCGGTGTCCGCTTCCAGGATTGCCGACACCGCCGCCTCGACGTCGGGGAGTGACCTGCATATCCGTACCCCGATCGAACCCGACCCGGTCCGCGGCTTGACCACGACGGGCAGTCCGATGTGGGAGGCGGCCGAGGCCGCCTCCGCTGGGGTAGCGGCTGCGGCGAACCGGGGTCCGGGCATGCCGCCCCTCGACAGGAGCGTCCGTTGCGTGACCTTGTCCCGGCATGCGCGTATGGCTTCCGCATCTGCGTGCGGCAACCCCAGCCGATGGGCGAGCGTGCTGGCGGCGGCGATGAAGTACTCCGAACTGCTCGTCACGCCGGCCGCTCGCCCGCCTTCCTCCTCGACCAGGGCCGCAATGGCCAAGAGCAGCGCCTCCGGGTCGGTGGTGTCGACCGTGCGCGTGTCGATCCCGTCGGTGCGGAGGTACGGATAGCGGTCCGGCCGATGGGTGAACACGACCGGCCGCAGGCCGATGTCGCGTGCCCTGGAGCAGAAGAGTCGCCCTGAGCCGGTGGTGTTGCTCTCCACCAGGATCAGCCACTCGACGCTCATGTCCGCCCTGCCCGCCCGGTCAGGGACGCGACCGTCTCCGTCAACGCGACCATCGCCGCCTCCTCCTTCTTGCGCCATCGCTGATGCCACTGCCGATGCGTCGACCAGTGTTCGACGCCCGCCCGGTGCGCCTCGGCGAACGCTCCGGGCCCGCCGCCGAAGACATGGTCGCGCACCAGTGCGGCCAGATCCTCGGTCGCCATCCCGATGTCGTCGAGCCAGCCGGGGGGTCCGAAGTCGGCGAGGCTCGTCGAGTTCGCGGCCACGGCCGTCCGTACGGCGTCTCCGACCATGTGGTGTGCGGTGCGAAAAGGTACGCCGTGCCGCACCAGCCGGTTGGCGATGGAGGTCGCCGAGGTGAAGCCGGCCTGGGCGCGTTCGTTCATGCGCGTCTTGCGTGGCCTGGCTCCGCTGACGAGGACCTGGCTGAGGAGGACCGAGTGCTCGGCGGCTCGCAGCCCGTGCCAGATGCTCGCGACGGCCTCGGTGCCGACCTCGATGGAGTTGGTGAACGGGGTTGACGCGATCGTGCCGGCGGCGGCAGCCCAGGATCCCAAGGCCTGGCCCGGTTTGGCCTTGACGTGCTCCAGCAGGAACGCGTTGCGTTTCTGCGGCATGGCCGAGCTCCCGCCGACCAGGCGGTCAGGGAAGTCGATGAAGCCGAACTCGGTCGTGCTCCACAGCTGCAGGTCGGTCGCGAGCCTGCTGAGGGTGACCGTCAGGCTGGTGGCCGCGGCGAGTATCCGCAGGGGCACGTCTCTGCTCGCAACCGCGTCCAGCGCGTGCAGGGTGGTGTTCGCGAAGCCCAGCAGGTCCGCCGTGCGGGACGCGTCTATGGGCAGGTCGGTACCGGCGACGGCGCTCGCGCCGAGCGGGCTGGTTCTGAGTCCCTCGGCTGCGGCCTGGACGGCGTCGAGCTCGCGTCCGATGGCGAGCGCCACGCCGAGGAGGTAGTAGCCGTAGGTCGCCGGCATGGCTGCCTGGAAGTGTGTGTAAACCGGCATGGTCGTTGTTCGGTACGCGCGCGCTCGGGAGAGCAAGACCCCTTCGAGTCGTGTCGCCTGCTCGCTGAAGTCCAGCGCCCACTGCCGAAAGCGCATGCTGGTGATGGTGGCCTTCAGGTCGTTGCGCGAGCGGCCGGTATGGAGGACTCCGCCGATCTCCGGGCCGATGCTGTCAATGAGGTAGCCCTCGTACATCAGGTACAGGCCACGGGGTGCCGGGCGCGACAGGAGTGGCCGGTAGCGCTGTTCGGTGAGGTCTGCCATGCAGTTGAGGAGTTGCCGGGCGGCGTCGGGGTCGATGAGGTTTTGCTCGGCGAGCATCACCACGTGCGCCCGGTCGACTCGGATCATGAAGGGCAGCTCGGTTTCGAGTTCTGCTTGTGACAGTTCGCCGTACACGATGGTGCGCGTCCGCGGGCGGAGTTGGCCGGCGATGCGACCGACTCGGGCCAGACTGGGGGTTACCACGTGTCGACCAGTGCGTCGAAGGCCATGACGTCGGTGTAGCTGCGTCTCGCCCATTCGTATGTCGTCCAGGGGCCTGCGGTCTGGTCGGGTCGGTCCACGAGCACCGGCTCGGTGGGGAGTCGGCCCTCGTGGTGTCCTTGCGCGGAGAGCCACTCGTCGTCGTAGACGGTGTGCTGGTATCGGTAGCCCTCGTCGGGGAGCATGGCCACGGTCAGGGCGTCGGGGTTCGCCTGTGCCCACCAGCGGGCGACCATGTAGGCGCTGCCGCTGGTGGGTCCCATGAACAGTGCGTGACGTTGGTGGAGCTGTCGGGTCGCGGTGTAGGCCGCCGTGGCCTGGCACCAGTGCACGCTGTCGAAGACGGTGTGATCGAGGTTGGTGGGCATGACACTCATGCCGAGGCCGCGCAGTTCGCGGGGCCCGTCGGGCTGGCCGAACAGGACACTGGCATGAGTGTCCACCGCGATGGCCCGGCATTCGGGTTGGACGGTGCGCAGGTAGGAGACCGTGCCGCTCATCGACCCTCCGGATCCGACCGGGCCGACGATGCAGTCCACCTGCCCGAAGGTTTCCACCAGCAGTTCGGAGACCCGTGAGTAGGAGCGTGGGTTGTCGGGATTGGAGTACTGCTCGGGGCAGAACACCGACTCGTGCTCGTTTTTGATCTCGGCCAGTCGATTCAGCCGGGCGACCTGGTAGCCGCCGGCCTTCCTCGCGCTGCTCTCGGGGACGCGTTCCACCGATGCGCCCAGGTCGGTGAGCCGCTGGTACAGGCGCGCGTCGATCACCGGATCGCTGACCAGGATCACCCGGCGATCCAGATGGACGCCCTGCATGGCCAGGGCGAGGCCGAAGGTGCCGGAGGTCGTCTCCGCGATGACCGTGCCGGGACCGAGGAGGCCGTCGCGTTGTGCCTTGTTGAGGATGTAGCGCGCCGGGATCATCTTCATGAGGGTGAAGGCGATGCCGTACAGGTTCGGTCCGAGTTTTATCAGTCTGGGAAGCTGGTACGCCTCGGTGGTGTCGGCGTAGGCGTGCGTGGCGTGCATGTGGCCTTCCACTCTCCTCCGGTTGTCATGCCCTGGCGGCGGTCGTCCGCATGGTCAGCGTCGGATCGTCTGCCCGAGTCCGAGCCGGCGCGCGTGGCGCTCGACCTCCGCGGCCAGGGCGACGTCGCAGATGGCCATGCCGAACGGATTGAAGAGCACGACGCCTTCGGCGGCGGCGAGTCCAGGTGTGGGTACGACGTCCTCGACGGTGGTTTCCGGGCCGAGCGCGTTGCCGAGGACCGCGTCGACGCGCCGTGCGGCGCCGTTGAGCGGCGCGTCCGGGGCGGCCACGACGCCGCTGCGGTGTAGGTGGCCGAGCGTGCGGAATTCGTCGGCTGCCACCAGGCTCCAGTCGTCGACGAGCAAAGTCGCGGCGCGTTCGTACACCTCGTGATGGACATCGTCGAGGCCGACGTTCGACACCACCGCGCGTGGGCGCAGCCAGTTCCAGGAGATGTAGGGCTCGGCCGTGGTGGTCGCCGCGACCACCCAGTCGCTGCGTCGGACCGCCTGTTCCGGCGTGTCGACGACTGTGCATCGGACACCGGCTGCGGTGATGGTGGCGGCTCGGTCTGCGAGGATTCGTCGTGCGCGCTCGCCCACAACGTCGTGGAAATGGATGTGGCGGAGGGTGGGGAGGCTCGCCAATGCGACGTCCAGGTGTGCCGCGCCGATGACACCGGCGCCGATGATGGCCATGGTGTCGGCGTCGGGGCCCGCGTACATGCGGAACGCGAGGACGCTGTTCGCCGCGGTGCGCACGGCGCTGATCCGGGCACCCTCCATGACGCATCTGATCCGTGCCGTCTCCGGGTCGAAGAGCAGTGTGATGCCGCTGGCGCGGGGGAGGCCGTTGTCCGGGTTCGACAGGCTGCCGTTGATGACCTTGATGCCCATCTCGGGCACGGCGCCGTCGAGGTGTCCGGCCAGCGCGAGATTGCGGGCCATGGCGCCCGAAGGGGTCGTCCAGCGCAGATACGATTCCTGGGGAAGTGTCGTGCGGCCCTCAGCGTGCCTGCGGTGCACGGTGGCCATGACGCCCACCGCGTCAACGTCGGGCAGCGAGGCCATCACATCGGCCTCGGTCAGGTACAGGAACCCGTCATCCATACCGAATGTCCTCCAGGACAGTGCTGTTGTGGGGCCATGGCTCGTCCGGTGAGGACGGGCCGTAGATGCTGTCGAGATACCTGTCGCCGCCGTCTGGGCACAGGCACGCGATGGACCGCGTGTCCGGATGTCGTCGTAGGAAGCGGGTGGCGGCGGCGAGAACGGCCCCGCTGGATCCGCCGACCCTGATGCCGGTGCCCGCGGACAGTGCTCTGCAGTGCCCCACCGCGTCGACGTCCTCGACCAGGGTGTGGCCGTCGTAGTGGTGGGGGGTGAGGAAGTCGGACTTTCGGGAGGAGCCGATGCCGACCAGTCGCCGGGGTGCTGAAGCACCTCCGAAGATGACGCTGCCGACGACGTCGACGGCCTCGATGTGCGGCGGCCTGTCGAGTTCGCGGAGGTAACGTGCCACACCCGCGAGGGTTCCCCCTGTTGACACGGCGACGAACACCGCGTCGCAGTCGTCGCCTGCCTGACTCCAGAGCTCCGGCCCGGTCTCCCGGTAGTGCACCTCGGGGTTCGCCGGGCTGCTGTACTGGTCGGTCCAGTGGTAGCCGCGCTCCTTGACCAGTTCCTCGACTCTCTTCAGTCGAGTGAGGAGATACCCACCGTACTCATCCGGATCTGTGACGATGTCGACGAGTGCGCCGTATTTCTTCATGTTCTGTATGTTGGCGGGGCTGGTCCGTGGGTCGACCACCGCCGTGAATCGGTACCCACGCTGCCGCGACAGGGCCGCCAGCGCGACGCCGGCGTTACCGGACGACGACTCGACGATCATGGCGCCGGGTTCCAGCGGAGCGGATTTCTCCAGTTCGTCAAGCAAGCTGCGGGCGGTTCGGTCCTTGATCGATCCCCAAGGATTCTCCGCTTCCAGTTTCAATCGCATCGGATGTCTCTGATCGGTCACCAGGACCGAGACCTCCACCATTGGAGTCGCCGTGCGGCGGCATATCTGGGTCACCGTGTCAACCGTCTTCGCCGGATTCACATTCCGATCCCTCTAGATTGTTCTGGCAAGGATCAACTCAATCTAGTTTCAGTCCGGCCGCGCACCAATGGGACAATGGATAGTCGTCGCTTAGGCAATAGCAGGGGGTAGCGTGCACCTTGGGCTGCCTCGCCCGATACGGTTGGGTGATACCGTTGCCTACTTTGGTGCATAACCATCGTCACCATCAGTGTTCTTGCGGCAAGTAGGGGACGCACATACGTTTGGCGCGTGGAATTCGACGAGAACCTTTCGAACGAACCATTGTCTCCAGAACAGGAGCGGCTCTGGTTCCTGGACGCTCTGCGCCCTGGCCGGCCCGATTACAATGTCGGCCAGGCGACGCGTTATCTCGGCGCACTCGACGTGAGTGTTCTAAAAGAAGTTGTTGCCGACCTGGCGGAACGCCATGGCCAGCTTCGCACGGTGGTCGTATCGAGAGAGGGGATTCCACACCCGAAACTCCTCGACCCATCGCGGTCGACTCTGCGCGTCGTCGATGTGCCACCCGGCATCGACCCGGCGGGCCTGGTCGCCGGGCCCATATCGGCGCAGATGGCCGAGCCGTTCGACCTCTCGACCGGGCCGCTCGCCGAGTTCACCCTGTTCCGGCTCGCCCCGGACGACCATGTGCTCTTCTTGAGGGCCCACCATGTCGTCGTCGACGCCTGGTCTCTCGGCATCATCAGCAGGGACCTGTACGCGATGTACGACGCACGGGTGAAGGGGGACCGTAGTGCGCCGTTCGCCGTTGACATGGCCTACCCGGATCTGGTGCGGCGGCGGGCCGAACACGAACTGAAGGCGGCGGGCTCCCGGGAGCGCACGGCCTGGGTCTCGACTCTCGGCGGCATCCCCAGGGGCGAGCTTCCGGCCGAACCGTCGGCCCCCCGGTTGGCATTCGACCGGCAGGTCATCGGCCAGGCGATCCCCGTGTCGTTCAGCGCCGAGCGGGTCGCCGCGCTGCGTGAACTCGCGAGTGGTCACCGTGCCTCCCTGTTCATGGCGATGCTGTCGGTGATGGACATCCTGGTGCTCCGGCATGGCGGACGAGAACAGTTTCTGCTCGGCACCACCCTGGCCAACCGGAGTTCCGTCGGGGCCCCGGACGTTGTCGGGCTGTTCGCCAACACGCTGCCCGTCCTGGCCGACTGCTCCGGCGATCCCACCTTCGCCGAGCTCCTTGTCAGGGTTCGCGACGCGACGATCGACCTCCTCGACAACCAGGACGCGCCCTTCCTGGGCCTGCTCCAGTCGCTGGGCGAGGAGCGGATCCCGGGCCGCAATCCCCTCTTCGACATCGAGTTCACCCTCACTCACGTCGACGCTGCGACTCCCCTGGCGCTTCCTGGGGTCGAGTGCATCGGCGTTGACGTTCCCCGTCCCAGGCATGGGGCGAAGTTCGATCTCGCCTGGGAACTGACAGAGCGGGACGGGATCGTGGAGGGATGCGTCGAGTTCGACAGCACCCTCTACCACCCGGAGTCGATCCGGGCATTCATCGAACGCTTCGACCGGCTGCTCGACGCCGTGATCGACAACCCGGACCGGCGTGTGTCGGAACTCGACATGCTCAGCCCGGCGGAGATGAGCGATCTGCTGCGGCAGGCGACCGGCCTCGCTCTGCCGTCGGCTCCGGTCCTGCTGCACGACCTCTTCGCCGCACAGGCGCTGCGCACCCCTGACGCTCCGGCGGTGATCGATGGGGACGCGGTGCTCACCTATCGCGAACTGGACGAGCGGGCCAACGCCTTGGCGCATCTTCTGGGTGAGGAGGGCGTGTCGACGGAGACCCCGGTGGGCATCTGCCTGCCCCGCAGCGCGGCGATGGTCGTGGCGGTCCTCGGAGTGCTGAAGGCCGGAGCCGCGTATGTCCCCCTCGACACCAGTTACCCGGAGGATCGGCTCCGGTTCATTCTGGAGGACAGCGGCGCGCACATCGCCATCACCGATCCCACCCATGATCATCTTGTGCTGGGGCACGCGATGCCCATCTACGTCAGCCGGGAGCGACGGCCGATTCCCCCGGTTCGCGTCACGGCTCCAGGGAATCTCGCGTACACGATCTACACCTCCGGTTCAACAGGACGCCCCAAAGGAGTTGAAGTCGAGCACCGGGGGATCGCCGCATACTTGCTGGGCCTCCAGGACCGGATACCGCTCCACGCCGGCGACCGGGTGCTGCAGCTGACACCGTTCGGTTTCGACATCTCGGTCACCGAGATGTTCTGGCCCTGGCTCGCCGGCGGCGCCACCGTCCTGGCCCCGGCGAACGCCCGGGAGGACGTCGGCCTCGTGGCCGAGACATGCCTCACCCACCGGGTCACGGCCGTCCACTGCGTGCCCTCCTATGCCCCAGTGCTCGCCGACGCACTGCGCGACCAGGCCGATGAACCGGGTATGCGCGTCATGCTGTGCAGCGCCGAGGCGCTCACGGACACAGTGATGCAGGCGGTTTACGCACAGCTGCCGGGAATTGAGCTCTACAACGTGTACGGAGCCACCGAAGCCTCCGTGGACTCCACTGTCTGGCGGCACCTGCCCGGACATCCCGGGCCTGTCGAGGTGGGCACTCCTCTTCCCAACACGTCGATCTACGTCCTTGACGCGGCGATGAACCCGGTGCCGTCCAACACGGTCGGCGAGATCTACCTCGGAGGGGCGAACGTCGCGCGTGGTTATTTGGCGCGTCCCGGCCTCACCGCCGACAAATTCATTCCCAACCCCCATACCACCGACGGCACCCGCCTCTACCGCACCGG
>NZ_JACHGT010000033.1 GCF_014202425.1 Phytomonospora endophytica
GGGGTGTGCTTCTGTGTGTTGTTTCAGAAGAACATAGTGGGTGCGAGACAAGAATCTATGACGCTCCAAAGAGCGAGGGTTTTGTTAAGTCCTCGGCCTATTAGTACCGGTCAACTGAACACATTACTGTGCGTACATTTCCGGCCTATCAACCCAGTAGTCTAGCTGGGGGCCTTACTCCCTTGCGGGATGGGATACCTTATCTTGAAGCGAGTTTCCCGCTTAGATGCTTTCAGCGGTTATCTCTTCCGAACGTAGCCAACCAGCCGTGCCTTTGGCAAGACAACTGGCACACCAGAGGTTCGTCCGTCCCGGTCCTCTCGTACTAGGGACAGCCCTTCTCAAGTATCCTACGCGCACGGCGGATAGGGACCGAACTGTCTCACGACGTTCTAAACCCAGCTCGCGTGCCGCTTTAATGGGCGAACAGCCCAACCCTTGGGACCTACTCCAGCCCCAGGATGCGACGAGCCGACATCGAGGTGCCAAACCATCCCGTCGATATGGACTCTTGGGGAAGATCAGCCTGTTATCCCCGGGGTACCTTTTATCCGTTGAGCGACACCGCTTCCACTCGCAAGTGCCGGATCACTAGTCCCTGCTTTCGCACCTGCTTGACCCGTCGGTCTCACAGTCA
The DNA here is from genome assembly GCF_014202425.1 of Phytomonospora endophytica. GTDB lineage: Bacteria > Actinomycetota > Actinomycetes > Mycobacteriales > Micromonosporaceae > Phytomonospora > Phytomonospora endophytica. The sequence goes on from NZ_JACHGT010000033.1 coordinate 638, forward strand.
AGCTCCCTTGTGTACTTACACTCAACACCTGATTGCCAACCAGGCTGAGGGAACCTTTGGGCGCCTCCGTTACATTTTGGGAGGCAACCGCCCCAGTTAAACTACCCACCAGGCACTGTCCCTGAACCGGATCACGGTCCGAGGTTAGATACCCAGAACAATCAGAGTGGTATTTCAAGATTGCCTCCACACCCACTAGCGTGAATGCTTCACAGGCTCCCACCTATCCTACACAAACTGTTCCAAGCACCAATACCAAGCTATAGTAAAGGTCCCGGGGTCTTTCCGTCCTGCCGCGCGTAACGAGCATCTTTACTCGTAATGCAATTTCGCCGGGCCTGTGGTTGAGACAGTGGGGAAGTCGTTACGCCATTCGTGCAGGTCGGAACTTACCCGACAAGGAATTTCGCTACCTTAGGATGGTTATAGTTACCACCGCCGTTTACTGGCGCTTAAGTTCTCCGCTTCGCCCGAAGGCTAACAGGTCCCCTTAACGTTCCAGCACCGGGCAGGCGTCAGTCCATATACATCGAATTACTTCTTCGCATGGACCTGTGTTTTTAGTAAACAGTCGCTTCCCCCTGGTCACTGCGACCCCAGCCAGCTCACGGAGCTAGTCCGGTCACCAGACAGGGTCCCCCTTCTCCCGAAGTTACGGGGGTAATTTGCCGAGTTCCTTAACCACAGTTCACCCGATCGCCTTAGTATTCTCTACCTGACCACCTGAGTCGGTTTGGGGTACGGGCCGCTCGAAACTCGCTAGAGGCTTTTCTCGGCAGCATGGGATCACTGGCTTCACCTCAATCGGTTACCCGTCACGTCTCACCCTTAATGAGTCACGGATTTACCTATGACTCGGGCTACACGCTTAGCCCGGCTCTACCATTCACCGGGTCCAGCTACCCTCCTGCGTCACCCCATCGCTTGACTACTACCCCACAGGATCCCACCCGTCCACCATGAAGCCCACCCGAAGGCAGACAGACACAGTCTAGAATGGTTAGCACATGAAGGTTCGTCATGGTCGCTTCTTCGCGGGTACGGGAATATCAACCCGTTGTCCATCGACTACGCCTTTCGGCCTCGCCTTAGGTCCCGACTTACCCAGGGCGGATTAGCCTGGCCCTGGAACCCTTGGTCATCCGGCGGCAGGGTTTCTCACCCTGCTTTCGCTACTCATGCCTGCATTCTCACTCGCATGGCGTCCACGGCTAGGTCACCCTGCCGCTTCACCCGCCACACGACGCTCCCCTACCCATCCACACACCTAGACAAGACCCCGTAAGGTCAAGCCGGGTTAATGCGTGAATGCCACAGCTTCGGCGGTGTACTTGAGCCCCGCTACATTATCGGCGCAGAACCACTTGACCAGTGAGCTATTACGCACTCTTTCAAGGGTGGCTGCTTCTAAGCCAACCTCCTGGTTGTCTGTGCAATCCCACATCCTTTTCCACTTAGTACACGCTTAGGGGCCTTAGCTGGTGATCTGGGCTGTTTCCCTCTCGACTACGGAGCTTATCCCCCGCAGTCTCACTGCCGCGCTCTCACTTACCGGCATTCGGAGTTTGACTGATTTCGGTAAGCTTGTCGGCCCCCTAGACCAATCAGTGCTCTACCTCCGGCAAGAAACACGCGACGCTGCACCTAAATGCATTTCGGGGAGAACCAGCTATCACGGAGTTTGATTGGCCTTTCACCCCTACCCACAGGTCATCCCCCAGCTTTTCAACGCTGGTGGGTTCGGTCCTCCACACGGTCTTACCCGCGCTTCAACCTGCCCATGGGTAGATCACTCCGCTTCGGGTCTAGAGCACGCGACTATATCGCCCTATTCAGACTCGCTTTCGCTACGGCTACCCTCCACAGGTTAACCTCGCCACGCACCACTAACTCGCAGGCTCATTCTTCAAAAGGCACGCCATCACCCACAGTTGACTAAACAACTCGCAGGCTCTAACGGATTGTAAGCGCATGGTTTCAGGTACTATTTCACTCCCCTCCCGGGGTACTTTTCACCTTTCCCTCACGGTACTAGTCCGCTATCGGTCACCAGGAAGTATTTAGGCTTACCAGGTGGTCCTGGCAGATTCACGGCAGATTTCAGGGGTCCGCCGCTACTTGGGAAATGCGATCTGCAGGTGATGTGTTTTCGCCTACCCGACTCTCACGGTCTACGGTCAGCCTTCCCAGACTGTTCGACTAACACACCACTTTCTTACTGCAGCCAATGCTGGTAGACACTGGACACACACTCCCACAACCCCAATTGCGCAACCCCTACCAGGTATCACACGCAACCGGTTTAGCCTCATCCGCTTTCGCTCGCCACTACTCACGGAATCACTGTTGTTTTCTCTTCCTACGGGTACTGAGATGTTTCACTTCCCCGCGTTCCCTCCACACCACCTATACATTCAGTGGCGGGTGACACTGTATGAACAGTGCCGGGTTTCCCCATTCGGACATCCTGGGATCACAGCTCGGTTGACAACTCCCCCAGGCCTATCGCGGCCTCCCACGTCCTTCATCGGCTCCTGGTGCCAAGGCATCCACCATGCGCCCTTGACAACTTAACAAAAATTAGATGCTCGCACCCACTATGCACATCTCAAACAACACACACACCCCGCAACCAGAACAAGTGAACCAAGCCCTCCACGCGTTCGAAACCGAACGCCGACCCTCAACGCCTTCTCAGCGCAAGAGCCCCATGGAGTGGTTATCACCGCTCAAACGGGGGTGTCCATCAGCAGAACACGCGGGAATGCCGACCCCCGAACGGGGCCGGCATGTCCCAGGCGTGTTGCCTCAGGACCCAACAGGGGTTTTCGGTCAGCATCCAGACACGACAAGCGCGCTGGGAAAGTGTAAGAACCCTCAGTGATCCAAGTAACCCTCACAGCGGAAACGCTGCTCGGTGGTCTTGGATGGGGTTACTCCTTAGAAAGGAGGTGATCCAGCCGCACCTTCCGGTACGGCTACCTTGTTACGACTTCGTCCCAATCGCCAGCCCCACCTTCGACGGCTCCCTCCACAAGGGTTGGGCCACCGGCTTCGGGTGTTGCCGACTTTCATGACGTGACGGGCGGTGTGTACAAGGCCCGGGAACGTATTCACCGCAGCGTTGCTGATCTGCGATTACTAGCGACTCCAACTTCACGGGGTCGAGTTGCAGACCCCGATCCGAACTGAGACCGGCTTTACGAGATTCGCTCCACCTTACGGTATCGCAGCCCTCTGTACCGGCCATTGTAGCATGCGTGAAGCCCTGGACATAAGGGGCATGATGACTTGGCGTCATCCCCACCTTCCTCCGAGTTGACCCCGGCAGTCTCCTATGAGTCCCCACCATTACGTGCTGGCAACATAGGACAAGGGTTGCGCTCGTTGCGGGACTTAACCCAACATCTCACGACACGAGCTGACGACAGCCATGCACCACCTGTACACGACCCTAAAAGGACCCCATATCTCTATGGGTTTTCCGTGTATGTCAAACCCAGGTAAGGTTCTTCGCGTTGCATCGAATTAATCCGCATGCTCCGCCGCTTGTGCGGGCCCCCGTCAATTCCTTTGAGTTTTAGCCTTGCGGCCGTACTCCCCAGGCGGGGCGCTTAATGCGTTAGCTACGGCACAGAGACCCGGAGAGGTCCCCACACCTAGCGCCCAACGTTTACAGCGTGGACTACCAGGGTATCTAATCCTGTTCGCTCCCCACGCTTTCGCTCATCAGCGTCAGGATAGGCCCAGAGATCCGCCTTCGCCACCGGTGTTCCTCCACATATCTGCGCATTTCACCGCTACACGTGGAATTCCGATCTCCCCTACCTACCTCAAGCCTGCCCGTATCGACCGCAAGCTGGAAGTTAAGCCCCCAGTTTTCACGATCGACGCGACAGGCCGCCTACGAGCCCTTTACGCCCAATAAATCCGGACAACGCTTGCGCCCTACGTCTTACCGCGGCTGCTGGCACGTAGTTAGCCGGCGCTTCTTCTGCAGGTACCGTCACTTGCGCTTCGTCCCTGCTGAAAGAGGTTTACAACCCGAAGGCCGTCATCCCTCACGCGGCGTCGCTGCGTCAGGCTTTCGCCCATTGCGCAATATTCCCTACTGCTGCCTCCCGTAGGAGTCTGGGCCGTGTCTCAGTCCCAGTGTGGCCGGTCGCCCTCTCAGGCCGGCTACCCGTCACCGCCTTGGTAGGCCATTACCCCACCAACAAGCTGATAGGCCGCGAGCCCATCTTCAGCCGAAAAACTTTCCACCACACACCATGCGATGCGAAGTGAATATTCGGTATTAGACCCCGTTTCCGAGGCTTATCCCAAAGCCGAAGGCAGATTACTCACGTGTTACTCACCCGTTCGCCACTCCATATACCCACCGAAGCGAGTACTGTCGTTCGACTTGCATGTATGAAGCACGCCGCCAGCGTTCGTCCTGAGCCAGGATCAAACTCTCCAACAAAACTTAGTTTCACTGAAAAGTGAACCTGACCAATAAAGAAATTGGTCAAGGAAAAACATCTAGTAAACCCACAAACAACAAGCCACCATCCCGAAAGACAGCAACCAACGTTGCTCATAAGGCCCTACACAAACTGACCAAAAACACCCTGTTGAGTTCTCAAACAACACACCCACACCAAAGCCCGAGACAACCGTCCACAGACCCGACTGGCAGGTTTTCTATTATCTAACAAGTCTATGTCTAACCGTGTAACTCAGTCTTGCTTGTCTTTCCGGTCTTGC
>NZ_JACHGT010000034.1 GCF_014202425.1 Phytomonospora endophytica
CCGGTGCGGTAGAGGCGGGTGCCGTCGGTGGTATGGGGGTTGGGAATGAATTTGTCGGCGGTGAGGCCGGGACGCGCCAAATAACCACGCGCGACACCGATTCCGCCGATGCACAGTTCACCCACTCCGCCGACGGGCACCTCGTGGCCCTGCGGGTCGAGAATATGAATCGCGACATTCTGCAGCGCATGCCCGATCGGCACCGTCGAGCCGTCGATCGGCGTTCCGCAGTCCCACCAGGTCGCCCAGACCGATGCCTCGGTGGGGCCGTACATGTTGACGATCCGGGCCTCTGGGAAGACCTTCACGGCGTGTTCGATGACGTGCCGGTCGAGGCGTTCACCGCCGAGCCACAACAGGCGCACCGAGGGATGGGACGCGCCGGCCCCGCCCTCGGCCAGTGTGAGAAGACCTGAGGGCGTGAACTGTGCGACGGTCACCCGCTCACCGCGGATCAGTTCGGACAGATACCCGTCGTCGTGCCGGGAGCTAGGGGCGGCCATGATGACCGTCGCCCCGGCCGACAGCGGCAAGAAGGTCTCCCACACCGAGATGTCGAAGCTGATCGGAGTGCGCGCGAGCACGCGATCCCCGGGAGCGACCGCGAACAGCCGCCGGGCACCGGCGAGGCGGTCGGTGCAGCCTCCGTGTTCGACGGCGACGCCCTTCGGTCGACCGGTTGAGCCCGAGGTGTAGATGACGTACGCGAGGTCCCTCGGGTCGACGGCGAGGTCCAGCCGATCGGCGTTCATGGCGCCGATCCGGTCGAGTTCCGTACGGTCGAGGGCGAGCACGGTCGACCCGCTCTCCTGGAGCTGTTCCCGGTGCGCGTCGTCACTGATGATGGTGGTGATGGCCGCGTCCTCGACGATGTACTCGATCCGTTCCCGTGGAAGGCCCGGATCGAGGGGCACATAGGCGAGTCCCGCCTTCTGAATGCCGAGAAGCACGGCAACCAGCGTGGCGCTGCGCGGGAGGGCGACCCCGATGAGTTCTCCGCCCGCGACGTCTTCCTGGAGGAGCCGACGAGCGAACTGGTTGGCGCGGCGGTCGAGTTCGGCGTAGGTGAGCCGCTGTCGCCCGTCGATGACGGCGACCGCATCCGGGGTCAGGTCCGCGGCGTCCTCCACTAGCCGGTGCAACGTGCCGGCGGTCTTCGCGGTTCGGACCCGAGCGTTCCAGGTGCGCGTGCGGCGGGCGTCCTCGTCGCTGGTGCGCCGCAGGTCCGAGACGGTGGCGGACTCGTTCTGCTCCGCGATGCTTCGCAGCACCCGGACGAAGGTTCTGGCCACGTCGGCGGCGGGCAGCGGGGGCCGTCGCGCGTCGAAGGTCAGATCCGCGCGCAGACTGGAGCCGGGGTGGATCCTGAGCGTCAGCGGATACCCGGTCCACTCGACCGCCGTCACCGTACGGAAGAGCAGACCGGTGTCGGCGTCCTCCGTCGGCTGGGGAAAGTTCTGGAAGAGCACCAGGGTGTCGAAGAGATCCCGCTGATCTCCGACGAGTGACTTGATGCGCGACAACGAGCTGTGCTGGTGTTCGAGCAGATCCACCGAATCCGCCTGGATCCGGACCAGCCAGTCCTGGACCGGCTGCGCCGGATCGATGCCGATCCGCACCGGCAACGTGTTGATCAGCATGCCGACGAACCGCTCGCTGTTGACGAACTGGCTCGACCGCCCCGACAACGTCGCCCCGAACACCACATCGGTTGAGGCCGTGTAGGCGCCCAACGTCAGTGCCCACGCGGCTCTCACCACGGTGTTGAGGGTGATGCGCAGAGCGCGGGTGACCGATCCGAGCTCGGCGGTGAGATCGTCGGGAATGCCGAACTCGTATGTTTCGGGCCGAGGGTGCTCCGAGGGTGCGTCCATCGGTGCGAGAGTGTTCGTCCTGACGTGTCCGTCGAGCCGCCGCCGCCAGAACTCGTCATGGGAGTCGTGGCGCTGCGTTGTTCGCCGCAGCCAGGACACGTACTCGTTGAGGCGCGGCGCCGCGGGCAGGACCGGCACCTCACCCCGTGATCGCGCGTCATGGACGGTCTTGAACTCGTCGAGCAGTACGGCGGCGCTCCAGCCGTCGAGCAGCAGGTGGTGGAAGACCCAGAACAGGTGGTGCTCGCCCGACGGTGTGCGCACCACCGTCATACGCGTCAGCGATGGGTCGTTGACCGCCATCGGAGCGGTCAGTTCCCGCTCGCGGATGGCTTCGAACTCCGCCTGACTGCCTGCTTCCAGTGTGGTGAAAGGAACCTCGGCAACGGGTGAGCTTTCGAGCAGGGCGGTTCCCTGGTCCGTCCAGACGAGCCTCGCACGCAGCATGGCGTGGCGGCCGCACACCTCGCGCCAGGCATGGTGTAGCTCTTCGACGCCCGCGACCCCGGTGAGTTCGTACTCGAGCCGCTCGACGTACCGCCCGGACCCCGGCTCGTCGAACATCGCGTCGAACAACACGCCCTCCTGCGTGGAGGTGAGCGCGATGACATCCCCGGCCACTGGCCCGTCCGGCACGGCGAGCAGGCGCAGCTGCTCCACCAGACGGCCGCACAGAAGATCGAGAGTCTCCTGAGCGGCCGGCGATCCGGGCGCGATCCAGTCGACCACGAGCTCGTCGCCTTCCAGGAAGGTGACCACCTCAAGGGCGTGTGGCCGGTGTTCGTCGCGGGCCCGTTCTGTGCCGAAACCCACCGCGGTGGAGTCTTGCGCCACCACGCCCGAGGGGAAGACGGTGTGTCCGAGGTAGTTGAAGGTGACGGAGGGCTCGTCGAATCCGTCGAGGTGGCCGGTCAGTTCACGCAGTGGCAGGAAGCCGGCGCCCTTTCGCGGCATGTTGCGAAGGAACCGCTTGACGTCGCGGAGCACGGACACCACGTCACCGTCGTCGGACAGGGCGACCGTGACGGGATGCATGCCGGTGAACCATCCGACCGTGCGGGAGGTGTCCAGGTCGCTGATCTCGTGCTGACGGCCATGGATCTCGCGCAGAAGAGATACCCCGCCCGTCTGCCCGACGTCGCCGACCGCGCACACGAGGGCCGCGATCATCAGCTCCTCCAGCCGGGCGCCGTGCCGACGGGTCGCGTGGTCCCTGAGGGCCCGGCTGAGCTCGATCCCGGTTCGCTGCTGCCGAAGGGTCTCACCGGCGCCGTCGGCGGGGTCCTCGGCGCCAATCCCGGGAACCGACAATGGAAACGCGGGTACCGAACGCCAGTGGACGACCTCGTCGTCGAGTGCGCCCGCCTGAACGTTCGCCGACAACTCGGCAGCCCACTGACCGTAGGAGGCCGTCTTGGCCGGGAGGTCGATCGGCGCCCTGAGGAGCCTCTGCCGATAGGCGGTGTGCAGGTCCTCGACCAGGATCGTCCAGGAAACCGCGTCGACGACCAGGTGATGGCACGTCAGAACCAGCTGGGCCTCACCGTTCCCGTCGCTCGGGCGCACCAGGACCGCGCTGGTCAGCGGCCCCTCCGTGAGCCCCATGTCCGCCTGGGCCGTGTCCAACGCGGCGGCGACCTCCTCGGCGTCGCCGTCCAACAGGACGGTCAGAGGCCAACGCCCCGAGTCCGTCGGTGCGAGCCGCCGGCGGCGGTCGCCGTCGTCGGCGCTGTCGAAGCGCGCACGCAGTTCATCGTGGTGGGCGACCAGACCGTTCAGCGCCTCAGCGAGCGCTGCGACATCGACCGGTTCATCGAATGCCGTCGCCGTCGAGAGATTCCAATGGTGAGGCTGCTGGAATGTCTGGGCGAAGAACCATTCCTGAATCGGCGCCAGTGGCGTGTTGTTTTGTGGTGTGGGTGTGGGTGTGGGGGTGTTGGTGTTGTGGGTGGCGATGGTGGTGAGTTCGTTGATGGTTTGGTGTTCGAA
>NZ_JACHGT010000035.1 GCF_014202425.1 Phytomonospora endophytica
TACTACAGCTGTGGTTTGTGATGTTGTGGGTGTCTTCGCTGGTAGTGGCTGCGTTGTGCGCGGGTTTGGTGTCGGCGTCGCCAGTGCCAGGCGGTGATGGCGTGGTCGAGGGTGGGTGTGGGGCAGATCAGGTGTGCCATGAGATGTCGGATGGCGGCGGGCGTGATGCCGACCAGGCCGCGTGGGCTTTTGGGGTGCTGGCGGCGGTGACGGCGAGAAAGATGTGGGCGGCCAAGGCGAGGGTGGTGTGCGCGTACCAGGCGTTCCATCGGCGGACCTGGTAGTGGTCGAGGCCGGTTTCGTTCTTGGCGGAGCCGAAGCACTCTTCGATGGCCCATCGGGTGCCGGCCACTCGCACCAGGTCCTCGATCGCCGCGGGCGCGGGTGCGGCGGCCAGGTAGTAGGCGATCTCGTCTGGTCTGGTGATCGAGCGTCGGGCCAAGATCGCGCGTTCGTGCCCGCCCGGGAGGTCACCGTATCCGGGCAGCCTGGCCATCGCCCAGTCGTAGAGACGTTCGCCTTTGGTGCCGTCTCCGGCCGACAGGCGCTTCCACGCCCGGCCGGGCGCATCGGCGACGATGGTGTCGATCCGCTGCTGGGACAGCATCCCGGTGGTGACCTTCTGACTGCGGGGAACGGCGACCACATAGCCGATACGGCGCCGTTCGCAAAAGCCGCGGAACTTCGAGTCCTGACCATAGGCCTCATCAGCGGCCACCCATGCCGCCGGCACCCCCGCATCCAGGGCCCTGGCCAGCATCCGCTGCGCCAAGACCTGCTTGGTGGCGAACTCCACGCCCTCGGGCACCCCCGCCGCCCGGCACCGATCCCGATCAGACGTCCACGACTTCGGCAGATACAACTCCCGGTCGATCAACGCCCGCCCCCGCACAGAAGCGTAGGCGGTGAACACACCCAGCTGACAGTTCTCCACCCGCCCCGCGGTCCCCGAATATTGCCGCTGCACCCCTGCCGACATCAACCCCTTCTTGACAAACCCGGTCTCATCGACGATCAACACCCCACCAGGCGCACCGAGATGCTCGGCCGCATAGGCACGCAGGTCATCGCGCACCCCATCGACATCCCACGCCGCCTGGTTCAACAAGCGCTGCATCCCATCAGGCGTGGCATCCCCGGCAACCTCGGACAACTGCCAGGAGTTCTTCCGCTCCACCGGCGCCAGCAAACCCACCAGATACGACCTGGCCCGACGCCGCGACCGCACCGCCGGAAACCTCCCCGCGATCCGCGCCAGCAAACCGTCTAAACCCGCAACCCACGCATCGAGATCAACCGCCACCACAGTCCACAGTATACAAATAACAAACCACAGCTGTAGTACTA